>NZ_JAOQNG010000004.1:155000-698664 GCF_025961225.1 Azospirillum canadense
GATCAGGACGAGCTTCACCCCATCCCAGATCCCGGTGTCGAACGTCAGGGCACGATCGAGGATGGGCTTGCCGTATTTGTGCTCGCCGATCTGGAAGAAGGCTGTGTCGGGCGTGGCTTCGATGAAGTTTCCCGCCGAGTAGACGTGGAACAGGCGCATCCGCCGCCCCCGGATCTGTCCGCCGAGCAGGATCGACAGGTCGAAGTCCACGCGCTGCTCCTTCAGCGCCGCGCCGTCCCGCTTCCACACCTTCCGAACGGCGGCGCCGACGAGTTGTGCCGCCTGGAACATGCTGGAGACCGTCAGGATGGTGAGGGTTTCGCCGTCGACCTCCACCCCTTCCTGGGCCAAGGCCACCACCGACTGCGTCAGCGCCAGGTTGCCGGCGGTGAGGAGGGCGACCATGCGTTCGCCCGGTTCGCCGAACACATGCATCTTGCCGAACGTGGAGATATGGTCGACGCCGGCGTTGGTGCGCATATCCGACAGCATCACCAGCCCATCTTTCAGATACAGGGCGACGCAGTACGTCATGGCCGTTCATCCTGAATCCCAGGCTGGATCCCGGGCTGGTCCCCACGCGGTTTTTCCATGCAGAAGAGGCGGCCGAAGGACCGCCTCAGGCTGCTTGCGGTCGGGGGCGCGACGAACGCCGCGCCTCCGACCCGCGGGGGACCGTCAACGATTCTGCTTGTTCTGCTGATCCTGATCGTCGTCGGCGTTCATGTCCTGGTTCTGCCGTCGCTGGCCCTGCTGCGCGCGATTGGCGTCGGTCTGCTGAGACTGTTGGCCGAGGTTCTGATCGGTCTGACCCTGCTGGCGTGTCTGAGGGTTCTGCTGGGCCTGCTGCCCGTGCTTCTGATCGTCCTGGCTCCCCATTTGGTTCTGGTTCCGGTCGTCAGCCATTGCAAATTCCTCCACAAGGTTGGCCGCGGAGTCCGAAGAGGGCACCACGTGCCGAACGCAGCGATAGTACGGCATGCGGACTGTTTGCATATAATCCAATAGGCTCGCACCCCCATTTTGCGGAGAAGGAGAAAGGTACCGACTGTCCACGACCTGTGGGCGCGGCACCGTATTTGGCCGCGCAAGGCCCTGCACGAGCGATTTTCTTCAATGAGCCGGACATTTTACTTGCCTTGTAGAAACCACACGCCGAATCGGGTGAAACGCGCCGCGGTCACTTTCCGCGCCCGAGAGGCATTGGTCACAGACTCGCCCATTCAGGAATCCGTCGGAATGTGCAATCTTGCCGTTCTCGTTATCCGACGGATCGTCATCGAAAGTGGGCAGCACTGTGCGTTGCAGAAAATCGTTTGCGGCTGCGGTCATCCTGTCCGGTCTCCTCGCCGCGTGCGCCAGCGATTCCTCCTTGTCCTCGCGCGATCCGAACATTGACGCCCACATCGCCGAGGCCTCGCGCCGCTTCGGCATGCCGGAGCAGTGGATCCGCGAGGTCATTCGCCAGGAGAGCGGCGGGCGCACGATGCTGAACGGCAAGCCGATCATCAGCCACGCCGGCGCCATGGGCCTGATGCAGGTGATGCCCGTGACCTATTCGGAGATGCGGCGCAAGCACGGGCTCGGCCCCGACCCCTACAACCCGCGCGACAACATCCTGGCCGGCACCGCGTATCTGCGCGAGATGTACGACCTGTTCGGGTCGCCGGGCTTCCTCGGCGCCTACAACTGCGGGCCGGGCTGCTACGCCGACTACCTGTCGGGAAACCGCCGGCTGCCGGGGGAGACGAAGCGCTACATCGCCTCCATCGGGCCGCGGCTGGAGGGTGGCAGCGGGCCGGGTGCGGTGGAGGTCGCCGCCCTGCCGGAGGAACTGCCGGTCGCCCAGCCCCCCACCCCGACGCCGGTCATCGCGCCGGCTCCGATCGTCACCTCCGCGCCGATTCCGGTGCCGCTGCCGACCGCGCCCGCTTCTCCGGCACCCATCGCCACGCCCCTGCCCGCCCCCGTTCTCCAGGCGCCGGTCACGGTTGCGCGGGCGTCCATGGGCGGCGGCTGGACCGTCCAGCTGGGCGCCTTCCGGTCCCCCTCCGACAGCAACCGGATCATCGAGAAGGCACGCCGGGCGTCCCCGGCCACGCTCACCCGCACGGAGCGCGTGGTGCAGGCGGTCGACACCCAGAACGGCCCGCTGTACCGCGCGCGCCTGACCGGCCTGTCGCAGCAGGACGCGGCGCAGAGCTGCGCGAGCCTGAGCGGCCAGGGCATGGCCTGCTTCGTGGTGCCGCCGGGCGCATGATGAGCGCATGACCGGTGTGGGACGGTGCCCTGTCCCGCGTTTCGGCCTGCCGGCATTTCGGCCGAGCCGCTTTTGGGAAGGTCAGATGTCCAGCGGAAGGCTGTCGAGGTCGAGCCCGAGGCGGCGGAGGATTTCGGACCCCGTGCTCAGGTTCGTCTCGTATTTCCAGGACTGGTTGCTCGGCCGGAATTCGTTGATGTTCGGCCGCCCGTTGGCGAAGCGGTAGGGCTGCACGCTGTACCAGCGCGCGTCGCTGAGGCTGATCCCGTGGTCCGCCGCATAGGCTTCGGCAACCTGCGGCCAGCGGTTGCCGCCGGGCTGGGACGGCTGGTCACTGTCCAGGAACGCGACGATACGAACCCCGTTCAGGTCGAAGTCCACAAACGGCTTCACTCCGGTCTCCGCGGCTTGACCACCGTTCGACGCGGCCGAATGCGGCGGCACTGAGACGTTTTCCATGTTCTACGCTCCGATTTGCCTACCAGCGTATAGGGAGAGCGCCAACGGAACCAGAGGCAAAATGCTCTTGCACGCGGCTTCGGTATACAAATCGGCCGAGGGATAGGAAACAGCCGGCGGAGCGCAACGCTCCCCGGCCCGACGGCGGTTTCCCGTCGGGACAGGAACGGGGTGCGGCCCTCCCAAGCAGTTGACTAGGAAACCAAGGCGCGATAGTTTCCTTGTCAACCACTCAGGGGGGCCACAATGACGGACGGCAACGGGGTCACCCCGCTCGACGGGCATCTCGGCTATTGGCTGCGCTTCGTCTCGAACCAGGTGTCGCACGCCTTCGCGACAAAGCTCGCGGCGCGCGGCGTCACCGTCGCCGAATGGGTCGTGCTGCGCGAGTTGTTCGAGCGGGACGCGGTGGCGCCGAGCGCGCTGGCCGAACGGCTCGGCATGACGCGGGGGGCCATTTCGAAGCTGGCCGACCGGCTCGCGACCAAGGAGCTGATCACGCAGGGTCCCGACCCGGCCCGTCTGCCTCACGACCGGCGCTACCAGACCCTGGCGCTCACCCTGGACGGCCGGGCGCTGGTACCCGAGCTGTCGGCGCTGGCCGACCGCAACGATGCGGAGTTCTTCGGCCACCTCGACCCCGGCGAACGCGTGGTGATCGAGGAGGCCATGAAGGGCATCGTCCGGCGGCTGGGACTGCGCTCCGTCCCGGTCGAATGATACCGAAGGCGTTTGATGGCTTCCATCAAACGCCTTCGGTTCAAACCCGACAGCACATGGCTGCACCATGTGCGAAAGGGTCATATGGCCGGCCGATCATGGAACTGTTCATGCGCCGGCCGTATGACATGGCGAAGCACAATGGCCTGTACACCAGCCCGGCCTGCATCTGGAACGTCTCGATCAACGATACCGAGGGCAACCAACTGGGCATCGCCGGCACCGCGACCTACGCCGGCGGGGAGGACCGCAGCAACCTTTGGGTGTATTTCTCCGCGGTGTCCCTGACGACCGGCCAGAGCTGCGTTATCTCCGGCTACAAGATTCCCCACAACGGCCACATCGAGTTCCCGGTGGAGTTCTCGGTGGAGTTCCCGGTGGTGACCGTCAAGGAAACCGTCGGCGCGATCATCTATCTCTCCACCACCGGTTGGGAAGTGATCCCTGGCTGATGCGTTCGAGCCCCCGGCGCCGGCGACCTGCGGCACCGGGCCGATCGCCGCGGGCAGCACGAACGTCCAGGTCGGCGACGACACCATGGTCCCGCTGCTGATCGCGACCTTCGGGATCGGCGGCGGGTCGCTGCTGGGCGAGCCGGTTGGCGGCGGGGAAGGCGGAGGCGTTTGATGGAAGCCGTCAAACGCCTTCGGTATCAGGCCACTTCATCGGCGCGGTTGGCCGCACAGCGGGCCGCCGGCAGGATGACCACCGCGATCGTCCCGACGCCGGGGGCGCTGGTGATCTCCAGCTGCCCGTCGTGCATCCTCATGATCGCGCGGCTGATCGGCAGGCCCAGCCCGGTCCCGCCGCGCTGGCGGGATGCGGTCCCGTCCACCTGGTAGAAGGGCTGGAAGATGTTCGGCAGGTGCTCCGGTGCGATGCCGACACCGTTGTCGATGACGGTCACCTGCAACCCGCCGGCCTCGGCGCGGACCACGGCCACGTCCACCGTGCCGCCGCAGCCCGTGAACTTGATGGCGTTGGAGACGAGGTTCAGCACCACTTGGCGGAGCAGCCGCTCGTCGCCGAGCACCGGCAAAGGCTCTTCCGGCACCATGACGCGCAGGGTCACGCCGGCCGCCCGCGCCTGCTCCCGCAGCATGTTCCCGGCCGCGCCGACCAGCCGCCTCAGGTCGCACACGCTCTCGTGCAGGATCATGGCGCCGGCGTCGAGCTTCGACATGTCCAGCACGTCGTTGATGATCGCCAGCAGATGCTCCCCGCTCAGGCGGATGTCGCGGGCGTAGTCGATGCGAACCGGCTCGGGCACGGCGCCGTTGCGTTCCAGCACCTCGGCGAAGCCGATGATGGCGTTGAGCGGCGTGCGCAGCTCGTGGCTCATGTTCGACAGGAACTCGGACTTCATCCGGTTGGCGCGCTCCGCCGTGTCGCGGGCGGCGCGCAGATGCTCCTCCGCCCGCTTGGCCGCGGTGACGTCGCGGTGCACGCTGACGACGCCGCCGTCGGGCATTTCGGCCTGCGTGCTTTGGACGGTGAGGCCCGACGGGAAGGTCTGCTCGAACGACCCCGACCCCTCGTGGGCGCGCCGGCGCCACTCGGCCCAGGTCTCCCGCTCGGCTTCGGTGCCCTCCGGCAGGACGACCGCCGCAGCCTGCCGCGCCAGGCGCTCGAAGGGCATGCCGGGGACGGCGACGTCGCGCAGGTGCGGGAAAATCTCCACATAGCGGCGATTGGTCAGCACCAGGGTCCAGTTGGCGTCGTAGACGGCCAGCCCCTCGCTCATCGCGTCCAGCGCCTGGTCGAGCAGGCGCTTGGACCAGCGCAGGCTCGCCGCCGCACGGTCGCGCGCCCGCAGGTAAAGCACCGCCCCCACGGCGAGCAGGACCACCACGGCGGCCAGCGCCGCGGAGGCGATCAGCACAACCCGGCGGGTCTCCCGCCAGTTGGCCAGCGCCTCATCCTCGGTGAGCTGCACGACCAGAACGAGGCCTTCGTGCAGGGTGGGCGTGGCGGCGGCGATCACGCGGCGGCCGCTGACCCGGCCCTCGATGGGCGCCCAGGGCCCACCGGGCGTGAGCCGGTCGGACACCGGTCCCAGGATCTGGCCGGTGTTCCGCGCGTCGTGCGGGTTGCTCATCAGCAGTTGCCCGTTCGTGCGCTCCAGCGACACCCGCAGGCCGGCCGTCGTCGTCTCGGGCAGCGCCACCTGCGCGATGTTGGACAGCGGGATTTCCGCAACCACGACCACAGGCTCGTCCAGCCAGCGCCCGGCGCGCCCGACATAGAGCGACCATTCCCCGGTGAGCCGGTTGCGAAGCGGGTCGCCGACGATTAGCCCGCTGTGGGGCGGCGCATCGTCGGCCAACAAGCTGTTCTTGAGGGCCGGAGGGTGCCGTCGCGTCGCCTCCAGCCCGGACGCGACGACCCGGCCGTCGACCCCGACGATCATCAGCTCGCGGACCAGGAAATTCTGGTCGGAGAGGTTGCGCAGCTTGCGGTTCGGCACCGCGGGGTCGGCGCTTTCCGACGGGGCCACGAGGCTTTCCAAGCCGGACAGCAGCGCGTCCACCTGGAGGAAGCCGCGGTTGATGTTGGCGGCGGCCGTCCCCAGGGTGCGCTTCACCGTCTGGCCAGCCGTCGCCAGCGCCGCGGTCCGCGACTGCTCGACAAGCAGCCAGGTGGCCGCCCCCTGCGACGCGAGCAGGCAGACGGCGGTGACCGTGATGACGAGCAGCGAGCGCGGCGGCTTCATCGTCTACTCGCGCGGCGCGGGAATGGAGAGGAGCGGGCCGACGGAGCGGTTCCACGCGTCCGCGCAGGCGTCGCCGCAGCGTGCGAGCCAGCCCGGCAGGACCGCCGTGGCGATCAGCTCCGACCGTCGGCCGATGTCTTCCGACGACAGCGGAACGCGCGTCATCCGGCCCGGGCGTCCGGCGGTGCAGGGGACCATTCCGGCGTTGCAGGCCTGGCCCTCCGCGGTTTCCTGTTCGGCACCGCGCCAGATCTCGGATTCCAGGCCGCCCACCTCGCGCTGCAGCAGCTCCCGCACGCCCGGCGGCAGAGCCCGCCACGCGTCGCCGTTCGCCGCGAACAGGGAAATTCCCCAGCTGATCGCCATGTCGTGCACGTGGCTGGTCACCTCGTGCAGGCCGATGCTGTTGCCGGACAGGGTGCCGGTGATGGCGCAGTCGACGACGTTGCGCCGGACCGCCGACACGATGTCCGCGAAGGGGGTGACGACCGGAATGCCGCCGAGCGCCTCTACCAGTTCCGCCTGCGACACGCCGGAGGTGCGGACGCGCCGCCCCTTCAGGTCGCCCAGGCTCCGGAAGGGCTGGCGGCAATAGAGCACCTGCGCCGGGTAGGTGTAGACCGCCAGCAGCTCCAACCCGTACCGCTCGCGCAGGAAACGCTGCACCTGCGGACGGTAGGCGGCAACGACCCGGCGCAAGGTGGCGAAGTCGGGGCTGACCAGCGGCAGGTCCAGCGCGGCCAGCTCCGGGTCCTCGGTGGCCGCGCTGGGCAGCACCGTCCCAAAGGAAATGACGCCCAGGTTGAGGAGCCGCAGCATCTCACGCCCCTGGATGCCGCTCTGGTCGAAAGGGGCGACCTCCGCAGTGACGCGCCCGCCGGACCTCTCCTTCAGGCGCCGGGTCCAGAAGGGCGCTTCATAGCGGGTGTACTGGGTGATCCCGGCCAGCCCGCCGACGATCCGCAGATGGGTTTCCGGTGGCGCGGCGCTCTCGTCCGACCGGGCCGCTGCCGTGCCGACGACCACCGGGCCGAAGACGGCCAGGACCGTGCAAAGCGCCAAGAGATCGAACCGCAACCGCCGCATCACGCCCCATTCCGCACGAAGCCTCCCCCACGGAGCAAACCCGCTGAGCCGACCCTATTGGCACCCCGGCATGGTAAACTTTTCCTTTACGCCGTGGCAGGATTTGCACACGGGCGTAACGGGAACGGTGGCGGTCGGGCCTAACGCTTGGCGGCGGAGGTCAGCGCCCCCGCCTCCTCCAGGCGGAGGATGCAGGCGACCAGCGCGCGCTGGAAGGCGCGGTCCTCCGACGGTAGGGAGACGCCCTGCCCCGTCGTCCAGAACTCGACGAAGGCGAAATTCGCGTCCGGTACGCCCGCCGGCCATTCTATGGTGACGCCCAGGCCGATCTCCGCCGACTGGCGGCGGCCGTCGGCAACGAGGATCCTGGCTTCCCAATGCATCCCGCCGCCGCGGTTTTCGGCGCGCTGGTGACTCCACAGCCGGAGATAATCACGGAAACCTTCCGAGGCGCGGTCGAGCTGGACGTAGCTGCCGCGGTCGACCACCGACGGGGCGAACCGGATCGTGTAGCGCGCCTGGGACAGCGCCTGGGCGACCTCCGCGATCAGCCGGTCGATGGCCGCGAAGGTCCGGCGGACGTTGTCGGCGAGCGCGTTCGCCAGCGCGTCGCCCTTCAGAGCCGCAGCACCACCGCGGTCGGAGCGGTACATCTCGAACAGGTCGTCGGGATCGGTCATCGCCCGCTGCAACTCTTCGGGTTTCACAGCTCATCGGGTTTCCCTCAGGGCCTCGACCTTTCGTCTACAGCCAAACCCATTGAAAAGACATTAAGCGCATTTTCCAACAATGCGCCTCACGCCTTTTGCGCGGTTCCTCCCTTCAGCCGCAGCACGTACATCATCACCTCCGCCACCGCTTGGTAGTGCTGGAGCGGGATCACCCCGTCCACCTCGGCCGAGGCGTAAAGCGCGCGGGCGAGCGGCGGGTTCTCCACCACCGGCACGCCGTTCTCCTCCGCCACCGCGCGGATGCGCAGCGCCACAAGGTCGGCCCCCCTGGCAAGGCAGACGGGGGCGGGCATGCGGGCGCGGTCGTATTCCAGCGCCACCGCAAAGTGGGTCGGGTTGGCGATGACCACGGTCGCCCGCGGCACGTTGGCCATCATGCGGCGCTTCGACCGCTCCCGCCGGATGTCGCGCAGGCGGGCCTTCAGGTGGGGGTCGCCCTCCGTCTGCTTGAACTCGTCCTTCAGCTCCTGGAAGCTCATGCGCAGGCGCTTGCGCCATTCCAGCCGGTTCCACAGCACGTCCACCGCGGCCATGACCACCGTCGCCAGCAGGACGGCCAGCAACAGGCGGAGCGTCAGGTCCCGCAGCAGGTTGGGCAGCGCCGCGACGTCCATGCCCACGATCCCCTCCGTCCAGCTGATGTAGGGCGCCACCGCGAACCAGACGGCGCCGGCGATGACCGCCAGTTTCACAAGGCTCTTCAGGAATTCGACCAAGGCGTGGCGCCCGAACAGGCGCTTCCACCCGCTAGCCGGTGACAGGTTCGACAGCTTCGGTCGGATGCGCTCGCTGGCCGCCACGAACGGCCCCTGGCCTAGCGCCGACGCCACCGCGCCCGCCACCAGCAGCCCGACCACCGGCAGCAGCGCCGCCGCCACCCCACCGATCAGCCAGCGCAGGCTGTGCAGCACGTCGTAGGGGCTGCCGTCGAGCCGGATATCGTCCGGATTCTCAATCAGCGGCAGCAGCACCCCGGCGATGCCCGTGGCGGCGCGCGGAGCCGCCGCCGCAGCGATCAGCCAGGCGGCGGCCATGGTGGCGAACAGCCCGACGTCGCGCGCCCGCGGCACGTCGCCCCGCTCCATCGCCTCGCGCAGGCGCTTCTCGGTCGGCTCCTCGGTCTTCTGTTCGTCGTCCGGTCCGTCGGCCATGGTGGGCTCCTAGAGGGGAGTGGTTGCACTGGGCCCCCACCCTGACCCTCCCCCACCTTCGGCGAGGGAGGGGACGGCCGCCGCTCCGCGACCAAAGCCCCTCCCCCCGCGAAGTGGGGGGAGGTTGGGAGGGGGGCCCAGCGCCAGAACCTTTTCACCCATCACGATCCCCCCAACCAGCCGCCGAGTGCGGCCAGGCACGCCGCCAGCATGGCGCCGGCCGACACCAGGAAGACGACCATCCCCGCTCCCAGCATGGCCGGGGTGGCGACGAAATAGACGGGCATGGCCGGCATCACGCGGTTGACCAGCGCCAGCGCGAGGTTGGCGATCATCCCAAAGACCAGGAAGGGCGTCGCCAGCTCCACCCCCAGCCGGAAGGTCTGCGCGACCAGCTGTGCGAAGCGCCCGGCGATCATCCCGGTGTCCGGCAGAGTTGCCGCCGGCCAGTTGCCGTAGGAGCGCACCAGCGCGTCGATGATCAGGTAATGCAGGTCGGTGGCGAACAGCGCGGCCAGACCGGCGATTCCCAGCGTGTTGGACAGGATCGTCCCGCCTTCGAAGCCCGTGGCCTCCGAGGAGAAGGGACTGCTGAGCCCCACCGCCTGGGCGGCGATGCCGCCCGTCACCTGCAAGGCGGCCAGGAACAGCTTGGCCCCCAGCCCGAGGAACGCCCCCACCACCGTCTCCGCGAACAGTTGCTCCAGCATCACCGCGGCATCAGACGGCAGGCGGTCCGGCAGGCCGGGCACGGTGGGGGACAGCGCCAGCGCCACCGGCAGAGCGATGCACAGCCGCACCCGCGGCGGGATCGCGAACTCCCCGAAGCCCGGAAGAAAGCCGAGCGCCGCGGCGACCCGCGCGAAGACCAGGAAGGCGCGGTAGACCTCCAGGCTGAGCAGCTGGGCGAGCGCGTCCATGGTTACACCTGGTCCACGGTCTTCACGGCGACCTTGCGGTGCAGCTCAGCATGGCTGATGACCGGGGTCATGGGGCTGACCCGCTCCAGCAGGGAGCGCACGAAGGGCCGAACCTCCGCCCCCACCAGCAGCGCCGGCCAGACCTGCGGCGTGGCGTGCTTCTGGATGGTGATGCGCAGCGCGGTCAGGAACTCCTGCACCTGGGTCGGCGGCAGGGCGAAGCGGCGGTCCTCCCCGTCCATGACGATGCCGGCGGCCAGCGCCTGCTCCCACCGCGGGGTCAGCACGATGACGGGCACGAAGCCGTCGGATGCGGTCAGCGACTGGCAGATCTGCTGCCCCAGCCGCGCCCGCACATGCTCAGTCACCAGCGTGATGTTGCGGGTCCAGTTCACCGCCTCCGCGATCGCCTCCACGATGGCCGGCAGGTTGCGGATGGAGACGCGCTCCGCCAGCAGGGCCTGGAGCACGCGCTGCACGACCACCAGCGTGATGCGGCTGGGGACCATGTCGGAAATCAGCTTCTGGTACTCCCGCCCCAGCCCGTCCAGCAGCTTCTGCATGGCGGCGTAGGTCAGCAGCGCGGGCAGGTGGTCCTTGATGACCTCCGTCAGGTGGGTGGTGATGACGCTTTCCGGGTCCACCACGGTGTAGCCCTTGGCGATCGCCTCCTCGTGCCGCGACGGGTCGATCCAGCGGGCCTGGAGGTTGAAGGTCGGCTCCCGCGTCGCCTCGCCCGGCAGGTCGGGGGCAGCGCCGCCGGTGGGGTCGATGGCGAGCATCTGCTTGGGCCGCACCTCCCCGCTCGCCACCTCCACGCCCATGACGCTGATGACGTAGCCCTTGGGCGGCAGGAAGCTGCTGTCCTTGATGCGCACCGACGGCAGGATGAAGCCGAACTCCTTGGCGAAGCGCTTGCGCAGCGTCTTCACCTTGCCGGTCAGCGGGCCGTTCTTGTTGAGGATCAGGGGCACGAGGTGGTTGCCGACCTCCACCTTCACCTCGTCCACCTTCAGCATGTCC
Organism: Azospirillum canadense; assembly: GCF_025961225.1. Lineage (GTDB taxonomy): Bacteria > Pseudomonadota > Alphaproteobacteria > Azospirillales > Azospirillaceae > Azospirillum > Azospirillum canadense. Next base: position 166,064 of record NZ_JAOQNG010000004.1, read on the forward strand.
TCCACCGACTCCTCCGCCGGGGCGGCGGCGGTCTTGCGGCCCTCCTCCAGCTTGGCGAGCGCGGCGCGCCGCGCCTGCCCGCGCATGGCGTACCAGCCCGCCGCTCCGAAGCCGCCGCCCAGCAGCAGGAAGGGCCCCAGCGGCAGGCCCGGCGTCAGCGCCAGCGTGCCGAGCAGCCCGCCCGCCACCATCAGCGCCTTGGGATAGCCGCCGAGCTGCGTCAGCACCGCCTTGTCCACCGACCCGACGTTGCCGCCCTTGGTCACCAGCAGGCCGGCGGCCAGCGAGACGACCAGCGCCGGGATCTGCGTCGCCAGCCCGTCGCCCACCGTCAGGATGGTGTAGACCGACGCGGCGTTCTCGAAGGACATGCGCTGCTGCGCGATGCCGATGGCCATGCCGCCCAGCACGTTGATGCCAGTGATGACCAGCCCCGCCACCGCGTCGCCGCGCACGAACTTCGACGCGCCATCCATGGCGCCGAAGAAGGTGCTTTCGTCCTCCAGCTCCTTGCGGCGGCGGCGCGCCTCCACCTCGTCGATCATGCCGGCGGACAGGTCGGCGTCGATGGCCATCTGCTTGCCGGGGATGGCGTCCAGCGTGAAGCGGGCGCCGACCTCGGCGATGCGGGTGGCGCCCTTGGTGATGACCACGAAGTTGATGACGACCAGGATGGCGAAGATCACCACCCCGATCACGAAGTTGCCGCCCATGATGAACTGGCTGAAGCCCTCGATCACATGGCCGGCGGCGGACGGGCCGGTGTGCCCGTGGCTGAGGATCAGCCGGGTGGAGGCGATGTTCAGCGCCAGCCGCAGAACCGTGACGACCAGCAGCACCGTGGGAAAGGCAGAGAAGTCCAGCGGCCGGCTGATCCACAGCGAGACCATCAGGATCAACACGCTGACCGACAGCGACAGCGCAAGGCCAAGGTCGAGCAGCCAGGTCGGCACCGGCAGGAACAGCACGCCCAGCACCAGCACGATGGCCAGCGCGAACAGCACGTCGCGGTTCGCCATGCCCACGTCGCCGAGGCTGGTCATCCGGGTCCGGAAGGTGCCGGTGAAACTCATGGATTCGAGGCTCCGAAGGCGGGCTGGGTGCGTGCGTCCACGAAGGCTAGCGCGCCGCGGTAAAACCCGCTTTTAAGGAGCGGTGGAGGGCAGCAGCGGCCGCACCTCGGCGTTGGCGTAGAGGCTGGACAGGAAGGACAGGCGCCCCAGCTCCGCCCGGCCCCACACCGCCGCCATACCCACCGGCGTTGGCGCCTGCGGGCCGGCGGCCAGCGCCTTCAGGTAGTCGAGCGCGCCGGACACCCAGCGCATGTTCCCGGCCACGCGTTGGCGGTAGGCGGCGCCGCGTTCCGACTGGGCGGAGTGGTAGCGGGCGATGGCGTCGTCCAGCGTGCCGTGGGCGCGCTGCAATTCTCCCAGGAAACGGGCGGCGTAGCGCGCGTTGGTCCGCGGCTCGAAGGCGGTGGCGAGGTCGGGGAAGGCGTCCGGGTGCCATTTCAGGTTCACCTGGAGGCAGCCCACGTCGATGGAGCGCACGCCGCGCGCCTGCACCTCCCGCACGAAGGCGATGGCGTCGTCGCGTGTCGGAAAGTAGCGCGATACGCCCTCCGTGTTGACGGTCCAGGGCCACACGGTGAACAGGCGGTCGGCGGTCATCCGCCCGGCTTCCGTGAAGCCCATGGCGAGCAGCTGGTGGTCGGCGACCCCGGCCTCGCGCTCCGCGTCCAGGATGGCGCCGATGCAGGCGGCCTCCGGCGGCAGAGTCTGCAAGGGCCGCGGCGCGGGGACGTAGAGCGCCGTCGACCACGCGCCAATCTGCGCGGAGGGCCGTGCCTCCCCCGCCACCGCTCCGTCGGCGAGCAGCAGCGCGCAGAGCCCAACGGAGACGCGCATCTTGATCATCGCACCGAGACGATCAGGCTGCTCAGCCGGTCGGCGTAGGTGGTCAGCGCGCCGTACATGAAGGGCAGCGCCAGCACGGTGGTGACCAGGATGGCGACGATCTTCGGCACGAAGGTCAGCGTCATCTCCTGCACCTGGGTCAGCGCCTGCACCAGCGAGATGGTGACGCCGACCAGCACGGCCACCGCCAGCGGCGGGGCGGCGACCAGCAGCATCGTCCAGATGCCGCTGCGCAGGACTTCCAGGACGTCGGCTTCGTTCATGGGATGCTCCGGCGGTGCCCCCACCCTTCCCACTTCGTGGGCCCCTTCCCTCCCCCGCTCTCGGCGGACCAAAGGTCCGCCTGCCGCGTCAGCGCAAGCTTCGCTTGCGCGTGAGCTGCGCGGGAGAGGGAGACAGTCCCCTCCACCGCGAAGCGGGGGAGGGTTAGGGAGGGGGCAACGGTTGGCGAAACTGGCACTCACACCGCCATGCGCATGACGTCCTGGTACGCCTGCACCATGCGGTCGCGGATGGAGACGACCGTCTGCACGGTCATCTCCGCGGCGAGCACGGAGCGCACGACCTCGTGCGCGCTGGCCTTGCCGGCCACGGCAGCAAGGGAGACGCGCTCCCCCTCCTTCAGCGTGTCCATGGCCTGGGACGCCTGCCGGTCGAGGAAGGCGCCGAAGCTGGACTCCGTGGCCTGGGCCGACGCCGCTGCGGTGCTCTCCCCCACGGGCGCCGCCGCGGACGCGGCCGGCGTGGGCGAGGCGAGCGGCGCGCGGTGGGCGGCGTAGGCCGCGGCGGCGCGGCCGATGGGTTCGATCATGGCGGTCCTCCTCAGCCGCGCAGCAGGTCGATCATGCGGCCCATCATGCTGCGGCTCTGTTCGATCACGTTGACGCTGGCCTCGAAGGACCGGCTGGCCTCGCGCATGTCCATCATCTCGATCAGCGGCTGGACGTTCGGGCGCTTGACGTAGCCCTTGTCGTCGGCCGCCGGGTGCGAGGGGTCGAAGACCAGCTGGAAGTCGCTGCGGTCGCGGCCGATCTGCTTCACCTTCACCACCTCCGACCCGCTGGCGCGGTCCATGGCGGTGTCGAAGGAGATGGTCTTGCGCCGGTAGGGATCGCCACCCGCGGTGGCGGCGGTGCTGTCGGCGTTGGCGATGTTCTCTGCGATGACGCGCAGCCGCGTGCCCTGCGCCTGAAGGCCGGAGCTGGCGATGCGCACCGTCGCGGCCAGGGGATCGGTCTGGGACAGAATGGTCATGGAAACGCCCTTCCCGGTCAGCCGTTACCGACGCGCCAGGCGGCGCGCAGCATTTGCAGGTTGCGCTGGAAGACGCCGGCAGTCAGGGCGAAGGCGTCGCGCGTCTCGCTGCCCTTGTTCATCTCCTGCTCCAGCGAGACGGAGTTGCCGTCCGGCGTCGTTTCCCACTGGTCGGGCTTGCGCGCCTCCTGCACCGACGACCCGCCCGTGGTGAAGCCGGCGAGGTGCATGGACGAGGTGCGCGCCGGCGTCACCGACTGCACCCCAGCCTGTTGGCCGCGCATCAGCTCGTCGAAGGGTTTCAGGTCCTTGGTCCGGTAGTCCGGCGTGTTGGCGTTGACGACGTTGGCGGCGATCAGCTTTTGCCGCTCCGCCAAGTAATCGAGGCGCGCGCCGGCCAACCGAAACACCGAAATATTACTAAAATCCATTCCATTGCCCCTCACCAGAGACAAGCGGAAGATGATCCTCGCGGTTTAAAACCGGATTTAAATTCCACGGGCTATTCTCCGCCCGTTCCAACGCGGTGGAGATGCCCGGGGCATGCGCGTCCTCTCGAACCTTCTGGCCGACATTGAGCGGTTGCCGACGCGCTCCTGGCGCGGGGAGATCCGCAGCGCCGCCGGCATGACGCTGGAGGTGGACGGCCTGCAACGCGTGCTGGCGGTGGGCGACAAGTGCTGGGCGGAGACCACGCGCGGCCGGCGCCTGCTGTGCGAAACCATCGGCTTCCGCAACGGCCGCTCACTGCTGATGGCCTTCGACCATCTGGACGGGGTGGCGGAGGGCTGCGCGGCGGTCACCGACGACACCGCCTTCACGCTGCGCCCCGGCCCCGGCTGGCTCGGCCGGGTGGTCAACGCGCTGGGGCAGCCGATGGACGGCCGGGGGCCGCTCGCCAACGGCGACCACGCACGCCCTCTACGCGCCGGCCCGCCGCCAGCCTACGCGCGGCGCCGCGTGGGGGCCAAGATGGACACGGGCGTGCGCGCCATCGACGTCTTCACCCCGATCTGCCGCGGCCAGCGCATGGGCGTCTTCGCCGGGTCCGGCGTCGGCAAGTCCACGCTGCTGTCCATGTTCGCCCGCCACGCCGGCGCCGACGCCATCGTCATAGGGCTGGTCGGCGAGCGCGGGCGCGAGGTGCAGGAGTTCATCCAGGACGACCTGGGCGCCGACGGGCTGGCCCGCTCCGTCGTCGTGGTCGCCACCTCCGACGAGCCGCCGCTGATGCGCCGGCAGGCCGCCCATCTCTGCATGACCGTGGCGGAGGAACTGCGCGACCGCGGCCTTCATGTGCTGTGCCTGATCGACAGCGTCACCCGCTTCGCCATGGCCCAGCGTGAGATTGGCTTGGCCGCCGGGGAGCCGCCGACCGCCAAGAGCTACCCGCCGAGCGTCTTCGCCGAACTGCCGAAGCTGCTGGAGCGCGCCGGCCCGGGAAGCAACGGCCAAGGCGACATCACCGGCATCTTCACCGTGCTGGTGGACGGCGACGACCACGACGAGCCCATCGCCGACGCGGTGCGCGGCATCCTGGATGGCCATGTGGTGCTCGACCGCCGCATCGCGGAGCAGGGGCGCTACCCGGCGGTCAACATCCTGCGCAGCGTCTCGCGCCTGCTGCCCGGCTGCCACCGGCCGGAGGAAAACCACCTGCTGGGCCAAGCCCGCCGCTTAGCCGCCACCTACGACAACATGCGGGAACTGGTGCGCATCGGCGCCTACAAGGCCGGCACCGACCCGGAGGTCGACGCCGCCGTCGCCCTGCATCCGGCGCTGGAGGATTTCCTGCGCCAGGGCAAGGACGACGCCACCCCATCGCTTGAGGCCTTCCGCCGCCTCGACCACGCCCTCACCCTGACCGGAGACCCGGCATGACGGACACCAGCCGCCTCGCCACCCAGGCGCTCGCCCCGACGACCCCGAAGCCGACGCCGAAGCCGGCCAAGGAGGCGGGCGTGGACCTGTCGCTGGACTTCGACGACGTCGTGGACGCGCTGAACCCGCTGCAGCACCTGCCCGGCGTCTCGGCGGTCTACCGGCAGGCGACCGGGGACCACATCGGGCTGGCCGCCCGGCTGGCCGGAGACTTCCTCTACGGCGGGCCGATCGGGCTGGCCGGCGGGGCCGCCATGGCGATGTTCGAGGCGATCACCGGCGACAGCCCGCTCGGCCACATCGCGTCGCTGGTCGAGGGGGATGGGACGGACGCGGTCGCCTCCACCGGAACGCCCACTGCGCAGCCGCATCCCTGGATGAAAGTGCCGGGCGACGCATCCCCAACGCCCACCCTCCCCTCCAAGGCGGCGTTGGTCGCGGCGCTGTCCCACGACGCAACGGCACCGACCGCCGACACCGCGGCGGCGGCCCCAGCCAAGGAACAGCCGGCGCCGCAACTGCTCGCCAAGCTCTACGAGATGCAGGCCACCCAGCCGGCGGGAACGCGCTCCATCCACCTGTGAGGACGCGGACTCAGACGGCGGGATTCCGCTCCGCAAGGCGTTTAAGGGCGAGAAAGATGTCCTTGAGCCCGTGGTGAAGCCGCTTGTCGCGGCGGATCACGACAGCCAGCCGACGATGCAGCGGCGGCGAGAGGGAACGGACCTGGAAGCCGTGATCGCGGTCCCGCCGGATCGCCATGCCCGGCAGGACCGCGCAGCCAAGCCCGGCGCCGACCATCTCCTTGATCGCCTCGACGCTGCCCAGCGACATGATGGGCTTCAGTTCCACGCCGCTGTGCGCAAGCCATTCGTCGGCGATCCGCCGCGTGTTCCCGCCCGGTTCGAACAGCAGCACGGGAAGCTGCGACAGGGCCGTCGCCGTGACGCGTGGCGGCAGCGTCATGCCGGGTGGTGCCACGACCACGAACTCGTCGTCCAGGACTGGGGTGATGTCCAGCATGCGTCCGGACGCCGGCATGGTCACGAGGCCGATGTCGATGAGGTTTTCGTCCACCGCCTTGACGATGTCCGCGGTGTTACCCGTGCTGACGGTGATGTCGAGGTTCGGGTAGGTCCGCCGCAATTCCCCGAGGATCGGCGGCAGCAGGAAGATGCAGGCGGTCGCGCCGGTGCCGAGCCTGACGCGGCCCATGGCCCCGCTGGCGTGGCGCGCCACCGCCTCCAGCGCCGAGGTGACGGCCGCGTCGATCCGGCCGGCATGGACGAGCAATTCGGCACCGGCCGCCGTCGTCCGCGCCTTGCGCCCGACCCGCTCGATCAGCCGGCTGCCAAGCCGCTGCTCAAGCTGGCGCACCTGCAGGCTGACCGCCGGTTGCGTCAGGCCGAGCCGGACGGCGGCGGCGGAGAAGCTGCCGCAGTCGATCACCGTCACGAAGGTGCGCAACTGGTCTAGGTTGAGGCTCTGCATCCAAAGAAAATCTCATACTCTGCATTACGATCCAAATCTTCTTTTATGCATCACAGCTTGGCACAATGGGCGCGCCAATCGGGATTTTTCTCTTCCCAACAATGAGTTGAGCCATGATCAGCAAGGCCGCGGCCCAGGATACGGCGGCAAGGAGCGCGCCCACGGTTCTCGTCCGCGACGCGACGGACCAGGACATACCCAGCGTCCAGGCCATTTACGCGCACCATGTGCTGCATGGGCTGGCGTCGTTCGAGGAGGTTCCACCCTCGGTGGAGGAGCTGCGCGCGCGCCGGGCGTCGGTGGTCGGGCTGGGGCTGCCCTATCTGGTGGCCGAAATCGACGGCGGCGTGGTCGGCTACGCCTACGCGACGCTCTACCGGACGCGGTCGGCCTATCGGCACACGGTCGAGGATTCCGTCTATGTCGCGCCCGATCTCGGCGGACGGGGCGTCGGCAGCGCGCTGCTCCGCGCGCTGATCGACCGCTGCGAGGCCGGACCCTGGAGGCAAATGGTCGCCAACATCGGCGACAGCGGCAACGCCGGTTCGCTCGCGCTGCATCGCCGGTTCGGATTCCAGACGGCCGGCACCCTGACCTCCGTCGGCTTCAAGTTCGGCCGATGGATCGACACGGTCCTGATGCAGCGGCCGTTGGGGAGCGGCGACGCCCCGCTGACCGGCCCGTGATGTCCATCAGAATTTCGGGAAACGCAGCAACGACAGGGTCACGGACGGGTCGATGGAGATGACCGAGGGTCGCCGCCCCGCGCGCACCGGCTCCATGTACGGAATGCTCGCCCCCGACCCGGCCCCCAACGGATCGCCGTTCAGCATGTCGTACATGGCGGAGAAACGGTCGAGAAACTTCTGCGTCTTGGCCGGATCCTTGAAGTCGGCGATGTCGAACCGCTTCTTCAGCTTGTCCACCAGCCGGTCGAGGTCGCCCAGCGCCGCCTGGTCGGGGATGTCCAGCGCGGTGAAGACCACCTTCTGAAGCGCGCGGTCGGCCAGCACCTGGTACCAGTTGTTGATGGTCGGCGCCTTGCGCTGGAAGTAGAGGGCGAGGCGCACCGCCGGGTTCTGGTCTTCGGCGGAGACCTCCAGCTTCACCTCGGCGTAGCGATCGACGATGGCCTGGACGATCTTCGGCTCGCGCAGGGTGGCGCCGCCGGTCTCATTGAGGCTGAGGACGGTCGCCATCTCCTTGAACTTAGTGTCGCTCATGCGGTTGGCCAGCGCGGTGTCGTCGGTGACGCCCTGTTCCAGCACCTTGCGGATCAGGCCGCGCGCGAAGATCTGGCTGCCGAGGTCGAAGGCCTCCATGACGAAGCGATAGAGCTTGTCGTCCTTCATCAGGTCGTCCACCGACGTGACCTTGCCGATGTTGGCCTGGAAATACTCGATGTTGCGCTTCACGTCCGGGCGCGCCCGGATCATGCCGTCGAAGCGGTCCTGGTTGCGGGAGATCTGGCGATAGTCCTGGAGCGTGCTCACGCCTCGACCTCCCGCTGGCTGGCCGGGTCCGGCGCCACGTCGAGCGCGTCCTGGGGATCGACGTAGGTCGGCGGGATGCGCAGGATGACCTCGCCGGTCGCGGTGTCCAGCACCTCGGTGGACAGGCGCAGCGTGTCGGGGTCGAGCTGGACGCGGTAAGGCGGGATCGCCGCGCGTTGCGGTTCGCTCTCGGCACCGGCGCCGGCCGCCGCCGGTTCGACCACCTCGGTCGGGTTGTTGGACTCGGCCTGGGCGGCGCGCAAGCGGTCGGCCTGGCGCTGGCGCGCCTCGGCCAGCAGGTCGGCGCCGGGGGCGGTGCGCTCGTTGCCGACGCTGGTCAGGGCCTTGACGGGATCGGCCATGGCGTCACCCCTCGGCGCGCGCTTCGGGAGACGAGGTGACGGCGGGGCGGTGCAGCAGCCCGTCCTCGTAGGCCATCACCGGCCGCAGGCAGGCCAGTGCCTTGTAGTAGTCCCGCTCGCTGACGTTGCGCATGGCCTGCATGATGCGGTCCTGCATGTCGGGGCGCAGGAAGGCGGTGTAGAGCTTCGCCATCATGCCGGCAACGGTGCCGCCCTGCTCCTCCGCCGCGCGGGGGTCGAGCAGCATGTTCTGGATCAGGAAGTAGGCACGCCGGACGGGCGTGTCGGCCTCGTCCTCCTGCATGATGTCGCTGCCGCGGATGATCTGGGCGAAGTTGCTGACGGTCAGGGTGTAGCGGCGGTTCTCGTTCTGCACGACGCAGCCGTTGATGACCACGCGCTCGCAGGGCTTGAGGCGGAGCTTAAGCGCCATGAACCACCTCCAGAACCGGAGGCTCCGCCTGCGCGGCACCTTGCAGGCCCTTCATGACGGAGCGGTTGACGTCCACCAGCAGGCCGGCGTCGGCCTCCCCGCGCAGCACCGCGCGGGTCTGGCGCTCCACCGTGAAGGACAGCGAGACCAGCCCGGCGCGCAACGCCTCAGGAAGGGCGTTGCCCTCCTCCAGCAGGTCGGCGCGCAGCGTGTTCCAGAGTTCCAGGTTGCGCCACAGCGCGTCCTTCAGCGGCCCCGAACGCCAGCCGGCCTCGCGGTGCGCTTCCAGGTCGAGGGTGATGCGGAGGAAGACCAGATACTCGATGCGGCGCGGGTCTTCGCACTCGGCCATCGTCTGCTGGTAGGCGGCGATGCTCATGGTCGCACCCTATGCAATGCGCGCGGCGGGCGGATGGGAAAGGCGGGATGGGAAGGGCCGGCGCCCGGCGGGGGACGCGCGCCGGCCCTTTGCCAAGGTTTAGCGGAACAGCGACAGGATGTTCTGCGGACCCTGGTTGGCGATGGACAGCGCCTGGGTGGCGAGCTGCTGCTGGACCTGGAGGGCCTGCAGGCGGCTCGATTCCTCGTTCATGTCGGCGTCGACGAGCGAGCCGATGCCCTTGTTCATGGAGTCGGTCAGCTTCGACACGAAGTCGTTCTGCACCGACACGCGGTTCTCGATGGAGCCGATGACCGCGGCCTTGCCGATCGCCTTGTCGAGCAGGCCGTTGATGACCTCCAGCGACTTGGTGGCGTTGGAGGTGACGTCGATCTGCGTCAGGTCGGCCAGGCCGCCGAAGGCGTCGCTCTCCTTCGAACCGACCCACAGGCTGTCAACCTTGGCGGTGAAGTTGCCGTCGGCGTTCTTGTCCTGGTCGGTGAACTCCAGGCTGTCGCCGTTGAAGGCCGCCTGGAAATCGGCGCCGGCGGCCGTCAGCTGCGCGTTGACCGCGGTTTCGATCAGGCCCTGCGTCGTCGCGACGTCGGTGGTGTAGGCGATGGCGGACAGGTCGACCGTCACGGCGGTCTTCGCGCCCGCCTCGTTGGTGACGTTCAGCGTCAGGTTGCCGAGGCCCAGGTTCTGGCCGTCGATGAAGGTGGTGCCCGGGGCGCCCAGCGTGATGCCGACAGACGCCTTCAGGTCGTTGGTCGAGTCGACCTGCTGCTCGATCTTCGCCTTGCCGACGATCGAGGTGACCTGCATGTCCTGGCGCTGGAAGCTGATGTAGCTCGGGTCGACCGTGCCGGCGCTGCGGCTCAGCGAGGCCAGGATGTCGACGTTCTGGTCCTTGGCCGTGCCGTCGTTCGAATAGGCGATGCGCAGCAGGTTGTCGCCGTTGAAGGAAGCGTCGGCGGCGGCGCCCTTCACCAGCTTCACCAGCTGGTCGATGTCGTTCTGGATCAGCGACTTGTCGACGCCGTTGGTCTGGCCGGCGATGACGCGGGCCTTCAGCGTCTGCAGGTTCTCCACGATGTTCTTGGACGCCACCGACGCGGTGTTGGTGGTGCCGGAACCCAGCTCCAGCGATTCCTTGACCGCCTTGAAGCCGGCGACATCCGCCCGCATGGTGGTGGCAATCGACCAGTAGGCCGCGTTGTCCTTGGCGTTGTTGACCTTCAGGCCGGTCGAGATGCGGTCCTGGGTGGTCGCCAGGTCGTCCGTCACGCGGCGCAGGGTCTGCAGCGCGGTCATCGCGGACGTGTTGGTCATGATCGAGGCCATGTGTATCTCCATTCGCGAGATGCAGAGCGCCTTTCTGACGCCGGGGCCGGACTGCGCGGGCCTTCCCGCTTGGTTGGTACGGGCGCGCAATCGACGTTGTGACTGTGCATCATCGCGTTTAAACCGGAGTAAAAATCGCCCTTTCCTTTGACCTTTGGCCGAACTTCTCTGAATTTATTTTTTTTCACTTAAAGTAATTTTGAATTTTAGGGAAATGCCGCCATGTTATTCCGCGCCGATCAGGCATTCCGCCGGGCGGCGTACCGGGACGAAGCGGGCCGGCTCGAACCGCCGCGGCGCCGTGTCGGGCTCCTCATGCTCGGGCGGGGCCTCGAACTTGTAGCCGCGGCCGTAGACGGTCTCGATGTAGCGGGCGCCGCCGGTCGCCTCGGCGATCTTCTTGCGCAGCTTGCAGATGTAGACGTCGATGACCTTGTCCAGCGGGTCGGCGCCGGACAGGCCGTAGACCTCGTCGTAGATGTGCTCCTTGGAGACCACGCGGCGGTGGTGCGCGGCCAGCACGCCGAGGATGGCGTGCTCGCGCTGGCTCAGCCGCAGCCGCTCGCTGCCGACATTCGGGTCGCGGCCGTCGAGGAAGACGGTCAGGCGGCCCACCCGCACGGCGTTGCTGACCAGGCCGCGGGCGCGGCGGCGGGCGACCTCGATGCGGGCGCGCACCTCGGCGCTGACCACCGGCTTGACCAGCACGTCGTCGGCGCCGGCGTGCAGCAGCGCCACGGTGGCGGCGACGTCGCGCCGTTCCAGCAGGCAGAGCACCGCAGCGGTGACGCGCTGGGCGCGCAGGGCCGCCACCGCGGCGGCCGGGTCGGCCAGCCCGCCGAGCACGATGGCGTCGAAGCCCAGCGCCTCGCCCCCTTGCTCGGCCAGCAGTTCCTCCAGGTCCGGCCAGTCCAGCCGGTCGTAGCGGATCTTGCCCATGCCGAGCTGCCGGCCGAGCGCCTCGGCGATCAGCGGGTTCGGTTCCACCAGAACAGCGCGCATGGGATTCTCCACATTTAGAGTTCAGCGAGACGAGTCAACCTGAAGAGCGCATAAAATTTTGCTCAACTTCGCGACCTTTAATTTTTCACAAGGACAGAAAATGCCGATCCATGTCGTTCGTCAACCGTTTGCATTACCTCGGTCGGTGACAACGGCTATTTCCTTTAGTGCTGCCTTAACTCCCGTTAAGGTGGAGAAGAGCCGCCGTTTTGCTTCGAATTTAAAGGTATTCTCCGCGAGGATTCTTCAGGCTCCTCTCCCGCCTCCGGCGGGAGAGGGGGAGAAATTGCGCACCTTGAACCGTGCTTTAACCCGGCTGTATTTCACTGGGCGGAGTTGGACGGGTCGCGCATGGGGTGGACCGCAGGATGACACGCAGCTTGAAGGCCACGGTGGGGGCCGCGCTGATTATGGCGGGCTGCGCCTCGCCGGTGCCGCCCGACACGGCGTACCAGCGGGCGCTGGAGACGGCCATCGAGGCGGGGCGATGCGACGGCCCTACCGTGGACGCGCTGTGGTCGGCCTACAACAGCTGGTACGCGACGGCGGCGAGCCTCGCCTACTATCACCGCTCGTCGGAGGCGGAGGCGCTGCTGCGCCAGGGGGAGACGTTCCGGCTGCTCGGCTGCCCCACGGTCGCCCGCGCCGCCTACGAGCAGGTCCTGCAACGCTTCCCCGAACCCGACTACGCGGAACAGCGTGCCTACGCCCTGCAAGGGCTGGCCGGGCTGGCCCCGCCCGTGCCGCTGCTGCGCCCACCCTCCTCGGCTGCGGCCCGCTCCGCCGAACGGCCTGTTTCCTTGCTCACGATTTCAATGCTCACGATTTCAATGCTCACAAGGGGCTGATCCGCCTCCGCCGCTTGCCAGCCCGCCCGCCGGTCACTACGGTCTCTGCCGTCAACGGAACCGGCCGCTCCAACGGCCGGCATGGGAGAGGTCAGGAGGCATCATGACAAAGTCGGGCAACGGACGGGACGGGACGGGCAAGCCGGCGCCCAGCCGGTTTACAGGCACGCCGGCGGACCGTTTGGTCCGGCTGTGGCGCAGCAACGACGAGCGGTTCGACGAGTTGCTGGACGAAACCCTGGATTCGCGGCGCCAAGCGGTCCTTGAGGCCGCGCTCGGCAAGCTGCACGAGGAGGAGCGTCCGGAGTTCCTGGACGAGGTGGAGACCATCGCCGAATCGGTCCGCCGCACCGACGCCCAGGGCGACGACATCATCGCGACGCTGTTCTGGCTGGCGGTGGAGGTGTCCGGCGAGCTGACCCAGCCCCCGTCGGTGGACGTCATCGAACGCGCGCTCGATTCGTCGGGCCTGCTGGAGAACGCCTCCGACACCCGACTGCTGCCGGCCTGGCTGGATCCGGAGGCGCTGGTCTATCTGGAGGCGGCCGACCGGCGCGCCCTGCTCCAGCGCATGCTGACGTCGAACGACGAGGCCCTGCGTTTCGCCAAGGACGAGGAACTGCTCGCCGACCCGGCCGATGCGGGCATCCGGCTGGTCAGCGTTGTCGGCTTGGTGGAGGAAGAGGCGAGCCTGATCGACGACCTCGACCAGGAGGCCCTGCCCGACCCGCTCCAGTTAGTCGGCGGCGACTACGACGAGCCAGAACTCGACCCCGTGGAGGAGGAGCGCATCCGTCAGGCGCTGGCGTCCTTCACCGACGCGGTGCGGACCGCCGACCCGCGCGTCCGCCGCTGCGAACCGGCCGGCGGCCTGAACGACCTGCTCGACCTGCTCGCCGAGGCCGACTGGGCGGACGAGGGCGACCTGGGCGAACTGGCCTCCTTCATCGACGTCGCCAGCGACGAGACGAGCGACGCGGTGGTGGACACGGTGGTGACCCGCACGCCGCAGGGCCTGTTCGTCCGCGCCTACGGAGCCGATGGCCATCTGCTGGACGAACGCGCCTTCGCGCTCGACGGGAACCAGATGGACCAGGCGATGGCCCTGCTGAACCAGCGCTGCCGCAGTGTGGCCGAGGGGTAATACGGACGGCGCCTGAAGGCGTCCTCCGTATCACCCTCTCAATCAATGCTAACGCATTGATCTGCCGGGTTTGACGGTCGGCGGGCACTGGAAGTGATCATCCGCCGACCGTATAAGACCCTCGATCAGAAAAGAAAATTCGCCACACAGGCCCGGAGGACCCGGGGAGTGTGACAAGGAGGTCCCGGCATTCCGGCCCGCATCACCGGACGTCGTGGACTTTCCCTGTCAGGCTCCCCGTGCCCTCCGTGCCTGTGTGGCGAACGCTTCTGTGGCGAAGGGTTCTTGGGAATTCACCACCAAGACACCAAGGCACCAAGCTCCTTTCGGCTTTCTCATCGGTTCCGGTCTGCGTTCCAGGCCGGCGCGCCGCGCCTTGGTGTCTTGGTGCCTTGGTGGTGAAAATCCAGTTCCTTACGAGTGCGCCGCCACGGCGTCGCCCTCCACCCGCGGCGCGGCCGGTTCCTTGCCGGCGCCGACGAGGCGGCGGAGCAGGACGTAGAAGACCGGGGTCAGCAGCAGGCCGAAGACGGTCACGCCGATCATTCCGGCAAACACCGCCACACCCATGGCGTGCCGCATCTCCGCGCCGGCGCCGGTGGAGGTGACCAGCGGCACCACGCCCATGATGAAGGCGATCGACGTCATCAGGATCGGGCGGAGGCGCAGCCGGCTCGCCTCGATGGCCGCCTGGACGACCGTGCGGCCCTGCTGTTCCAGTTCGCGGGCGAACTCCACGATCAGGATCGCGTTCTTCGCCGACAGGCCGACCAGAACCATGAAGCCGATCTGCGTGAAGATGTTGTTGTCGCCGCCGGTCAGCCACACGCCGAACAGCGCGGACATCAGGCTCATCGGCACGATCAGCAGGATCGCCAGCGGCAGCGTCAGGCTCTCGTACTGCGCGGCCAGCACCAGGAAGACCAGCAGCACGCTGATCGGGAAGACCAGCAGCCCCGCGTTGGCCGCCAGGATCTTCTGGTAGGTCAGGTCGGTCCACTCGAACTTGATGCCGCGCGGCAGGGTCTCCGCCGCGATGCGCTCCGCCGCCGCCTCGGCCTGGCCCGACGAGAAGCCGGGCGCCGGCCCACCGTTGATGTCGGCCGCGGTGTAGCCGTTGTAGCGCACCACCATCTCCGGCCCGTAGCTCTGGCTGACGGTCAGCAGCGAGGACAGCGGCACCATGGCGCCCTGGTTGTTGCGCGTCTTCAGCAACCCGATGTCGTCGGCCTGGGCGCGGAACGGGGCGTCCGCCTGCACCCGCACCTGGTAGACGCGGCCGAAGGTGTTGAAGTCGTTCACGTAGAGCGAGCCGAGGTAGATCTGCATGGTGTCGAAGACGTCGCGCACCGGCACGCCCAGCTGCTTGGCCTTCACGCGGTCGAGGTCGACGTCGAGCTGCGGCACGTTGATCTGGTAGCTAGAGAAGCTCGGCCCCAGCTCCGGCGTCTGCGCCGCCTTCTTCACGAAGTCGCCCACCGCCTTGTTCAGCGCCTCGTAGCCGAGCGAACCGCGGTCCTCGATCTGCATCTTGAAGCCGCCCAGCGTGCCCAGGCCCATGACCGGCGGCGGCGGGAAGATCGCCACGAAGGCCTCCTTCAGGCCGGCGTAGCGCTTCTGCAGGTCGGCGGCGATGGCGTTGGCCGACAGGCTGGGGTCCTTGCGCTCATCGAAGGGCTTCAGCGTCACGAAGACGATGCCGGCGCTGGAGCTGTTGGTGAAGCCGTTGACCGACAGGCCGGGGAAGGCCACCGCGCTCTCCACGCCCGGGCGCTTCAGCGCGATGTCGGTCATGTCGCGGATCACCTGCTCCGTCCGGTCGAGCGAGGCGCCGTTGGGCAGCTGCGCGAAGCTGACCAGATACTCCTTGTCCTGCGGCGGCACGAAGCCCGCGGGAACCGTCCGGCCCAGCATCACCGTCGCCCCGATCAGCACGAGGTACAGCATCATCATCGAGCCCTTGTGGCGGATGACGCCGCCGACGCCGCGCCCGTAGCTCTCCGACCCGCGGTGGAAGACGTGGTTGAAGACGCGGAAGAAGCCGCCGAACACCGTGTTCATCGCGCGGGTCAGCCAGTCCTGCGGCTGGTGGTGGCTGCGCAGCAGCACCGCCGACAGGGCCGGCGAGAGGGTCAGCGAGTTGAAGGCGGAGATGACGGTGGAGATCGCGATGGTCATCGCGAACTGCTTGTAGAACTCGCCGGTCAGGCCGGTCATGAAGGCCAGCGGGACGAAGACGGCGACCAGGGTCAAGGCGATGGCGATGATCGGGCCGCTGACCTCCCGCATGGCCTTGTAGGTGGCCTCCTTGGCGGACAGGCCGGCCTCGATGTTGCGCTCCACGTTCTCCACCACGACGATGGCGTCGTCCACGACGATGCCGATCGCCAGCACCATGCCGAACAGCGACAAGGCGTTGATCGAGAAGCCGAAGGCGAGCAGCAGGGAGAAGGTGCCGACGATGGACACCGGCACGGCCAGCAACGGGATGATCGACGCGCGCCAGGTCTGGAGGAAGACGATGACCACCAGAACGACCAGCGCGATGGCCTCCAGCAGCGTGTGGATCACCGCCTCGATGCTGGAGCGCACGAACTTCGTCGGGTCGTAGACGATGGAGTAGTCGACGCCGTCCGGCATGTCGGCCTTCAGCTCGGCCATGGTCTTGCGGACGTTGTCGGCGATGTTCAGCGCGTTGGCGCCCGGCGACTGGTTGATGGCCAGCGCAACCGCCGGCTGGTTGTCGAGCAGCGAGCGCAGGCCGTACTGGGCGGCGGCCAGCTCCACCCGCGCCACGTCGCGCAGTTGGGTGACGGCGCCGTCCGCGCCGGTCTTCAGGATGATGTCGCCGAACTCGTCGACCGTCTTCAGCCGGCCGCGCGCGTTGATCGACAGCTGCAATGGCACGTTGGCCTGCGTCGGCGACGCGCCGATGACGCCGGCGGCGACCTGGACGTTCTGTTCGCGGATGGCGGCGACCACGTCGCCGGCGGTCAGGCCGCGCTGGGCGACCTGCTGCGGGTCGAGCCACACGCGCATGGCGTAGTCGCCCGAACCCCACAGCTGCACCTCGCCCACGCCCTGGATGCGCGACAGCCGGTCCTTGACGTTCAGCAGCGCGTAGTTGCGCAGATACGTCATGTCGTAGCGGTCGTTGGGCGAGCGCAGATGCACGACCATGGTCAGCGTGGGGGAGCTTTTGACCGTGGTGACGCCCAGCCGCTGCACGTCCTCGGGCAGGCGGGGCAGCGCCTGCGCGACGCGGTTCTGCACCAGCTGCTGCGCCTTGTCCGGGTCGACGCCCAGCCGGAAGGTAACGGTCAGTGCCATGTTGCCGTCGCTGTTCGCCTGGGACTGCATGTACAGCATGTCCTCGACGCCGTTGATCTGCTCCTCCAGGGGAGAGGCGACGGTCTCGGCGATGACCTTGGGGTTGGCGCCCGGATACTGGGCGCGCACCACCACAGACGGCGGCACGACCTCCGGATATTCGGAGATCGGCAGTTGGAACAGCGAGATGGCGCCGGCCAGGAACAGGATCACCGACAAAACGCCGGCGAAGATCGGCCGGTCGATGAAGAATTTGGAGATGTTCATCGGGGTGGGGCCTTATTGGGCCGAGGCCGTCGTGACCTTGAGCGGCGCCGGATTGTCGCCCATGGCGACCATGTGCAGCTGGACCGGCGTGCCGGGGCGGGCGTGCTGGATGCCGTTGACGATGACCCGGTCTTCCGCCGACAGGCCGCGGTTGACGACGCGCAGGCCCTCGCGCAGGGGGCCGAGGCCGACCTCGCGGTACTCCACGCGGCTTTCCGCGTTGACGACCAGCACGAACTTCTTGTCCTGGTCGGTGCCGATGGCCCGCTCGTCCACCAGAAGCGCGTCGCGCGGCACGGTGCTGCCGACCTTCACGCGGGCGTACAGGCCAGGGACCAGCATGCCGTCGGCGTTGTCGAACTTCGCCCGCACCCGGATGGTGCCGGAGGTGACGTCGAGCCGGTTGTCCACATGCTCAATCGTGCCGTCGCGGGAATAGCCGCTCTCGTTGGCGAGGCCGAGCTGGACCGGGATGTTGTTGGAATCCCGCGCCGGGGCGATGTGGCGCAGGTAGGTCTGCTCGTCCACGTCGAAGGAGGCGTACATGGGGGAGACTGACACCAGCGTGGTCAGCGGCGCGGAGGCGGCCCCCGCGGCGACCACGTTGCCGACGGTGATCTCCGCCCGCGATACGCGGCCGGCCACCGGGGCGGTGACCTGCGTGTAGCCCAGGTTGATCTGCGCCATGTCCAGGGCCGCTTGCGCGACCTTCAGGTTGGCGGCGGCCTCGCGGGCGTCGTTTTCCTTCTGGTCCATGGACTGGCGGGAGATGGTGCTGTCCTTCACCAGACGCTGCGCGCGGTCCAGGTCGGCGGCGGTGAAGCGCACGCGCGCCTGCGCGGCGGCCACCTGCGCGTCGGCGCGGGCGACCTCCGCCTGATAGGGACGCGGGTCGATGGTGAAGAGGACGTCGCCCTTCTTCACGAGCGCGCCGTTGCGGAAATGCACGGCGGTGATGGAGCCGGACACCTGCGGGCGGACGTCGACGCGGTCGACGGCCTCCAGGCGGCCGGAATAGCCCTGCCAGTCGGTCACCTTACGGGCGACGACCGGTGCCACGTCCACCTCCGGGGGCGGCGGAACCGCCGCGGCGGCCGGGGCATCGGCGTGGCCCTGGAAGCTGGGGGCGACGCTGGCGACGGCGACCGCCGAGACACCGGTCACCAGGAGGACGGCAAGCTTGGTGCGGAAAAGAGGCATGATGTCTGACGCTCTCTTGGGATCCGGGGTTGCGGGGGGCGTGTGAACAGAAAGGAAGGCGGCGCGACTGGCTGTCTAACCCTCTCCCCCCTGGGGAGAGGGTGGCCCGAAGGGCCGGTGAGGGGGTCCCGCGGTTCCGGTACGCCCGGCAAAAGCGCAACCCCCCTCACCCTAACCCTCTCCCCGCTTTCGGCGGACCAAAGGTCCGCCTGTCGCGTCAGCGCAAACTTCGTTTGCGCGTGAGCAGGGGGGAGAGGGGACATCGAACGCAGCCGACACGCCGTCCTCGATGAGCGGCGCCGTTACTTCGTGCGCTCCGCCTGCTGGGTCGGCGTGTCGACCGGCACGAGCTTCAGGCCGAGGCGGCCACGGGCGAAGTTCAGGTAGGTGAGGGCCTTGGACTGCTGGCCGGCCTCCCAGTACCATTCGGCCGAGGCCAAGCTGGTGTTGACGATGCCGCGGTCGGTGGAGGACGGCACCTTGTTGCGCGCCTCCTCCATCAGGGACGGGAAGGCCTGGTCGAGGCTGAGGGTGGCCGTCTGCGACGAGGTGGTCTGCGACGAGGCCGCGGCGGACAGGATGAGGGCGATGCCGCCGAAGATGGCGGCCACGAGAGCCTTGTTCATGATCAATGCCTATAAGGTCGTCAGCCGGCCTTCGCGGGATCGGAAGGCGGCGGGGTTTGTTCAAAACGTCAATGGTGGATCGCACCGGGCGCGGCGCACCGCTCAGCGGGCCGCGGAACCTCCAGCGCAACACACCCCGCAACACACAGGGCCATCAGCAGACAGGGCCGTAAAGACCAGCGCGATACGGGTCTTCATAGCGTGCTCCGGATTCTCGAAGGTCACCGCCGGGGCCGCTGCCGTGTCGGCTTCGCGTTTGGAGGCGGTGCGTCTGAAAAGAACCTACGCCGACTGCATGAATTTGAGAAATTGATAGTTTATATGGGCGATATCACGACGCTGAATAACGTAGATCCAGCGCGGCGGGCAGGTCCCACAAGGCCGCCGATCCGGTGCCCGAGGCGAGCGTGACGAGGATATGGTCCACGCCGTCCCGCAGCAGCGCGGCAACGCGGTCCTCCAGCCCCGGCCCGTCCGGCAGCATCTGGATGAAGGGCTTGGCCCCGGCCACCCGGCGCCATTCGGTCAGCAGGGTCGGGACGCAGGCCAGCCGGGCGCGGTCGTAGGCCCAGGCTTCCGCCTGTTCCGCGATCCACTCCAGGCTTTCGTGGCAGGACCCCTGGATCACCACCGGCGTGTCCGTCTTCCTGGTGACCGCGTGCACCTTGCGCATGACTGCCGCCCCGATCCGCCGGCAGGCGCGCGAGGTCAGCCGCACCGACTCCGGTGGCTCGGTGAAGCGCACCGCGACCATCATCCGGCCGGCCAGCCCGGCCGGTTCCGGCAGGGCGACGTCGATGTCCGGCGAGAAGCCGACCTCGACGCAGGCGACGACGGGGATCACGCGGGTGGCTTCCGCCACCGAGGCCAATGCGTCCGGCGGCACCCAGAGGGCGCCGAACCCGGCCTCCTCCGCGCGGCGGGCGAGCGGGGCCACGTCCGGCGCGTTCGGGGAGCACAGGCCAAGGCCGAGCGTCGGTCCTGCCGAAAAGGGGCATTCCGCGCCCTCCCGCACCGTCCGCTCCTGATCCCCGCGCGCCATGTCGGTCACCTCCGGTCCTTGATCCTGCCCACACACTTAGTGCGGGTTGGGCCATATGTGAAATTGATATGCCGTATTCGGCTCATTCGCCCGCTGAATGTGTTCAGAACGCTGCCCTGAAGCCTCGTGCGCACAGAAAAATGCCGCCGGTGGGGGCGTCCGGCGGCGGAGGAGTGGAGAAGCATCGAAGGATTGTTCGGGAGTTGCGGGCCCCAGGGTCGAACCACTGCAGCATCCGCGATGGGTGTAACGTACGCCGCGCGAATGGATTGTTGAAATCAATATATCGTATTGGCATTATTTCCGTCATGAATTTGGCTGGCGTCGACCTGAACCTGCTGCTGGTGTTCGACGCGGTGATGACGGAACGCAACGTCACCCGCGCCGCCAACCGCCTGGGCATGACCCAACCGGCGGTGAGCAACGCGCTGAACCGCCTGCGCCTGACCGTGAAGGACGAACTGTTCCTGCGCGGCCCCGACGGCATGCGCCCGACCCCGCGCGCGCTGGAACTGGCGCTGCCGATCCGGGAGAGCCTGCAACGGCTGGAGCAGGCGCTCGATCCGCAGGATTTCAACCCGTCGACGACCGCGCGCGTCTTCCGCGCCGGCATGGCCGAGCATTTCTCGGCCTTGATGCTGCAGAAAATCATTGAGCGGATGCGCCGGGAGGCGCCGAACGCCAAGTTGCACACCCTGCCGCTGACGCGGTTGAACGTGACGGAGCGGCTGGACAGCGGCGACGTGGACGTGGTCTTCGCCGGCCGCCTGGACCTGGAGGAGACCTACGGGCGCCAGCAACTCTACCAGGACCGCTTCCTGGTCGCCATGCGCCGCGACCACCCGCTGGCCGACCAGCCGCTGACGCTGGAAGCCTTCTGCGCGGCCGAGCACATGCTGATCACGCTGACCGGCGACACCCATTCCCCGGTCGACGACGCGCTGCACCGTGTGGGCTGCCACCGCAACGTCGTCGTCACAGTGAACCAGTTCCTGGTCGCCTTCGGCATTGCCGGTCAGGCCGACCTGCTGCTGACCGGACCGGGCACGATGCTGCGCCGCTACCAGGACACCTACGGCCTCGTGCTGAAGGAGCTGCCGGTGCCGGTGCCGATGGCGCCGATGCAGATCATCTGGCACGCCGGCCTCGGCAATCACCCGGCCATCGACTGGTTTCGCGCTATGGTGGGGGAGCTGTGCACCGATAGCTGCTGCCAGGACGCCAAAGGAAAGTGTAGCTGATCCGCCTCACGCCGCGTGGTCGATGGGCGCCAGGGTCGCGACCAGCCGCTCGAACGCGGTGATGTAGGCCGACATGGTCGGCGCACCGGCGTCGAACTTCAGGTGGACCGCATCGTCGGTGACGTTGCGCACGACGAACGGCAACTCGACGCCCAGCCGCTCCAGCGCGACCTTGCCGGCGTCGCCGGCCGCCAAGTCCGTCAGTCCCGTGACCATCGCGCCGCCGGCGGACAGGTTCCGCACGGTGGCGCCCTGGCGGTGTCCGTTGGCGGTCACGGCGCAGGCCACGTCGACCCGATAGCGCGGCTTGCTGCGGCGGTTCGCCTCGCTGGTGGAGGTGCGGACGACGCGGACGAGCAGGTTGCGCAGGTTCTCAATGCTGCTGGCCATCTCGGCCGATCCGGAGCGGACGTGGCCGGCCTGCTGGCCGGTCAGGTCGGCGTCCTGGGACACGGCGGCGATGCGGGTGGAGACCTCCTGCGCCGCGTGCGAGGTTTCGGCGACGCTCTGGTTGATGTCCTGGGTCGCGGCCGCCTGCTCCTCCATCGCGGCGGCGATGGTGTTGGAGATGCGGTCGATGTCCAGGATGGTGTTGCCGATCTCCTCCACCGAGGCGACGGCGCCGTCGGTCGCGCTCTGGATCTCGGCGATCTGGCGGGAGATCTCCTCCGTCGACCGCGCCGTCTGGTTGGCGAGCCCCTTCACCTCGCTCGCCACGACCGCGAAGCCCTTGCCGGCCTCCCCCGCCCTGGCGGCCTCGATCGTCGCGTTCAGGGCCAGCAGGTTCGTCTGGCCGGCGATGGACTGGATCAGCGTGACCACCTCGCCGATGCGGCCGACCGACTCGGACAGCGACTTAATGGTCTCCCGCGCGCGGGCGCCGGTTTCCACCGCCCGCTGGGTCACCGCGCGGGAATGCCCGACCTGGGCGGAGATCTCGCCGATGGAGGCGGCCAGCCGGTCGGTCGCGACGGCAACGGTCTGGGCGTTCGCCAGCGCCTGATCGGCCGCCGCGGCCACGCTCTGCGCGTTGCTGCTGACACGGGTGGCGGAGCCGGTCATGGTCTCCGCGTCCGTCTGCATGGCGCCGGTGTGGGCGGCCACCTGCGCCACGGCCTGGGTGGTCTCGCGCTCCACCGTTTCCGCCATGTCCCGCAGGGCTTTCTGCCGCTCCTCCTCCGCCCGGCGCGCCAGCGTGGCCTCGCGCTCCCGCTGGTCGAGCAGGCTGCGCCGCATCTGTTCCAGCGAGCCGAGCAGGTGGCCCAGCTCGTCCGACCGGCGGCTGACGCTCCGCTGCGACAGGTCGCCGCCGGCGATGGTGCGGGCGAGCGACACCGCCTCGCCCAGCGCGCGCAGGATGTCGCGGGACAGCAGCACCGCCAGCGTGATGCCCAGCAAAATGGCGCAGAAGCCGACAGCCATGGTCAGGGTGCGGGCCATGGCGATCTGGGCCCGGCCCGTCTCCACGAACTCGAAGCCGTAGGCCTTGGCGTCCTCCACGCTGATGTCGATCTTGTCGCGGATGGCGGCGGCGAGGGCATCGACCTCCGCCTTGCGCGGGCGCGGCGCCTTGGACGACGACGCCATTGATGACGACGCGGGTGCGAACAGCGGGGCGACGCGGGCGTCCCAGCCCTTCAGCAGTTCCACCACGCCGTCCGTCCCCGCCCGCATGGCGGCGGTGGGCGCGCGGCTGGCCGCGATGCCCAGGTCGTCCGACAGGGTGGAGCGCGCGGTGTCGTAGCCTGTGCGCACCTCCTCCGTCACCGCACCGTCGGTGGCCATGGCCAGGGCGACGAGCCGCTGCATGTCGCTGAAATCGCTCTGCGCGGAGCGGGCGGCGTCGCTGGTCTGCAGCACGTTGTCGTACATCACGACGGCCAGCTGGCCGGTCGTCACGACGTTGTACAGCGCGTACAGGCCGGCGATGCCGGACAGCCCGAGAAGGGCGGCGAATCCCCCGTACAGCTTCGCCCGGATGCTGTGATGCGCGAACATGCCCGCCCCCGACGTTCCCTCGCCGCTCACGACCGTCCCCGTATCTTTGATTACCGTGCTTTTAATTTCCGACGTGGATGCGCAGCTTCATGCCCGGATGGATGGCACACTGCACGTCCACGTCCCCGGGGGCCGAGAACGTCACGTCAGAGGATTCGCCCGGCTTCTGCGTCTTCACGTCGAAGGCGTTGCCCGACGATTGCGAATAGACGTTGTGGGTGATCGGGTCCTTGTTCGCGAAGGTGACCGTGTCGCCCTTGCGGATGGTCAGCTCCGGCGTCGAGAACTTCTTGCCGGCCTGTTCGACCACGACGGTCTCGGCGTGGCTGGGCGCGGCGGAGCCCGCCAGGACGGCCAGCGCCAGGAGGAGTGTGGCGGTTCCGTGGGTAAGCGTGCGCATGGGTTTGGGCTTTCCGATGGATGGGGCCGGCGGGGCGGCCGAATTGGTCAAAGGCCCGGCGATTGCGCCGGCATGGCGAGCGTCGGCACCGGAACGGGCTCCGCGTCGCCGGTCAGGGTCAGCATGAAGGCGACGAGGTCGGCCTTCTCCTGCGCGGTCAGGGTCAGCGGCTTCATTTCCTCCGCCAGGCTCGGCCGCGGCGTGCCGCCCTTCGCGTAATGCTCCACCACCGCCTTCAGGTCGGCGAGCGAGCCGTCGTGCATGTAGGGCGCGCGGCGCGCCACGTCGCGCAGGGTCGGCGTCTTGAAGGCGTGCTGCATGGACGGCAGCGGCAGCTGCCGGCCGCGGCCGATGTCCTCGTCCGGCAGGCCGATGTCGTGGAAGCCGTGGTCGGTGAAGTTCCAGCCGCCGTGGCAGGCCTGGCAGTTAGCCTTGCCATTGAACAGCGCAAAGCCACGCTTGGCGGAATCGCCGATGGCCGACTCATCGCCGGCGATCCAGCGGTCGAAGGGAGCCGGGCCGGAGACGACGGTCCGCTCGTAGGTCGCGATGGCCTTGGCGATGGTGGCGAGCGTGATGCCCTCCCCGGGGTAGGCCATGTCGAAGGCCGTGCGGTAGCCGTCGATCGCCGCCAGCTTCGGCACCAGGGCATCCAGCTTCTGGTTCATCTCCATGTCGGATTCGACCGGACCCAGCGCCTGGTCCTCCAGGCTGGTCTTGCGGCCGTCCCACATCAGCAGGTCCGCCCAGGCGAGGTTCAGGATGGTCGGCGTCCGCCGGCCCAGCGTGCCGCCGGCGCCGTGCCCCTTGCCCAGCCCGTCGCCCCAGGAGAGCGCCGGGTTGTGGCAAGTGGCGCAGGACAGCGTGTTGTTGCCGGACAGGCGCGGATCGAAATAGAGCTGCTGGCCGAGCCGCAGCTTCTCCACGGAGAAGGGGTTGTCGGCGGGGAAAGGAACCGCGGCCGGCCGGCGATACTCCTTTTTAAGCGCTTCCAGCGACTTGGCCAGGGAGTCGGCCAGGGAGTTGGGAGCATCCGGCGCGGGCGCCTCGCCGGACCGGGCCGGGGCGGCGGCGACCACGGCCACGGCCGCCGTCAGAAGGAGTCCGAAGACGCTGTTCCACAGGAATCGCATGAGTTTCTCCGTCCTGCTGCCGACGCTGGGGCACGCCGCGGCTCCATGGGTGCTCGCCCCGGTTCGGTCCACCCGAACCCGGTTCCATTCCCGAAGCTTTCCATTGGACATCCGAAGCGTGCCCGAAGTCCCCGGCCGCAACTTCACCCGTCTACAAATTATGGCATCAGCAAACAAACGAACGCTTCTTAAGAAGGCGTCGTTTCCCGTGATCTATTTCCATTGATATACATCGACTCGACCGGAAGTCGTCGTCTGAAAACACATACGCAATTGCGGCCGAAAGTCGCACAGAGTGTTTGTGCACTTATATTCACGGGGATAAACTTCTCTGTTCTCTTCACAATTCCGGATACGACGCAAAGTCCGTGCACGAATGGCGCCCATGGCCGTGGCGAACGCCTGGACAGGATGTCCAACCCGTGATAGCGATGCGCCTCAGAAGTGAGTTAGCACTCACTGATAAGGCAGAGGTTGGATTGGGACGTCTAGGCAACCGGGAACGGCGCGCGGCGATCATCGACGCGGTCCTTCCCCTATTCGCGCGCAAGGGCTTCGCGGGCACCACGACGAAGGAGATCGCCCAGGCCGCCGGCGTGTCGGAAGCGCTGATCTTCAAGCACTTCCCCAGCAAGGCGGCGCTGTACGAGGCGATCTTCCTGTCCTGCGTGGACGGTGACGAGGAATTGGCGCGGCTTCTCGCCATGGAGCCCGGCACGGCGGCCTTGGTCGCCTATGTCCAGGCGATGGTCCGGCATTACGTGTGGGACGTCCCCGCCAACCGCGGCGGCGAACTGCCGCGCAAGCGCCTGTTCATCATGAGCCTGCTGGAGGACGGGGAATTCGCCCGGCTGGCCGGCCATTGGGCGTCGGAGCACCTCTGCCCCTGCTTCGTCGCGTCGTTGCGCGCCGCGCAGGCCGCGGGTGACCTCGTGCCCACGGCGCTGACCGCCACGGCGCCGGAAAACGCCTTCTGGCTGTCGGAAATGCTGGGCTCCATGCTGGCCACCGTCCGCCTGCCGGAAAGCCCGGTGCTGCCGTCGCTGCACGACAACGAGCGGGTGGCCGCCCAGACCATCGCCTTCATTCTGCGCGGCCTCGGCCTGAAAGACGAGGTAATCGCCGCGCACACCTCATCCGCCCTACCCATGGCTGACGTAGAAGCAGCCGACACTGCGGGCAATCGAGAAACGTCCTGTTCGAGAGAGGTCGATCGTGACCACTGAGTCCGAGTACGCCGCCGACGCGCGGCAGCAAGGGGCCGCCCACCAGGGAACCGCCCAACAAGCGACCGCCCACCAAGCGACCGTTGCGCGCCGCCCCGTCACCCGCGGGCGGCTGGCGGTGCGGATCATCATCATGGCCGTGATCCTGGCCCTCCTCTTCGGGGCGCTGTACGGCTTCAACAGCTTCCGCCAGA
This sequence comes from Azospirillum canadense, assembly GCF_025961225.1. Taxonomy (GTDB): domain Bacteria; phylum Pseudomonadota; class Alphaproteobacteria; order Azospirillales; family Azospirillaceae; genus Azospirillum; species Azospirillum canadense. Next base: position 192,268 of record NZ_JAOQNG010000004.1, read on the forward strand.
AGGCCATCGCCGACTTCTTCGCCAGCAACAAGCCGCCGCCCACCCCGGTGTCGGTGGCCGAGGCCAAGTCGCAGTCGGTGCCCAAGTACCTGAACGCCATCGGCACGCTGACCGCCAGCCGGCAGGTCACCGTGGCGCCGGAGGTGGTCGGCCGCGTCACCCAGATCTTCTTCGAATCGGGCGCGCGGGTGAAGGCCGGGGCTCCGCTCGTCCAGCTCAACGACGCGACGGAGCAGGCCGACCTGCTGGCCTACCGCGCCCAGGCGAAGCTGGCCGAGAACAACCTGGAGCGCGCGCGCAACCTGCTGCGCAACCAGGCCGGCCCGCAGGTCACCGTGGACCAGAACCAGGCTCAGCTGGACGAAGCCAACGCCAACATCAAGCGGACGGAATCGCTGATCGCGGAAAAGCTGATCCGCGCGCCCTTCGACGGCGACCTGGGCATCCGGCAGATCAACGTCGGCCAGTATGTCAACGCCGGCGGGGCGGTGGTCACGCTGACCGACCTGTCGAAGCTCTACGTCGACTTCACCCTGCCGGAACAGGCGCTGAGCCAGATCCGGGTGAACCAGGGCGTGCTGGTCGGCGCCGACGCCGCCCCCGGCCAGACCTTCAACGCCGTCATCACCACCATCGAGCCGCAGGTCAGCGCCGACACCCGCGCCATCAAGGTGCAGGCGACGCTGGACAACCCGGACCGCAAGCTTCTGCCGGGCATGTTCGCCAACGTGCGCGTGGTGCAGCCGCCGGCCGCCGACCGCATCGTCGTGCCGGAGACGGCGGTGGACTACACCGTCTACGGCGACAGCGTCTTCGTCGTCACACAGGGCAAGGACCCGGAGGGCAAGGAGACCCACACCGTCAACCGCGTTCCGGTGAAGACCGGCGACCGCTTCGAGAACGGCGTGGAGATCCTGTCTGGCCTGAAGGCCGGCGACCGGGTGGTGTCGTCGGGCCAGCTGAAGCTGAACAACGGGGCCGCCGTGGTGCCGACGGAGGCCAGCGCGCTGGTGCCGCCGCAGACGCTGCCGCGCAACTAACGGGGAACGGGCCATGTCCTTCACCGACATCTTCATCCGCCGCCCGATCCTGGCGCTGGTCGTCAGCCTGCTGATCCTGCTGATCGGCGTCCGCTCGCTGTCGGATCTGCCGATCCGCCAGTATCCGGAGCTGAAGAACACCGTCATCACCATTTCGACCGTCTACGCCGGCGCGTCGCCCGACCTGATGCAGGGCTTCATCACCACGCCCATCGAGCAGGCCGTGGCGACGGCGGAAGGCATCGACTACATCACCTCCTCCTCCACCCAGGGGACGAGCGTGGTCACCGCCTACATCCGGCTGAACTTCGACCCCAACGTCGCGATGACCGACGTCATGTCGAAGGTGCAGCAGGTGAAGTACCAGCTGCCGCGCGAGGCCAACGACCCGGTGATCCTGAAGTCCACCGGCGAGACGACTTCGATCCTCTACATGGGCTTCTCCAGCCCCGAGCTGTCGGGGGCGGCGATCTCCGACTACCTGACGCGCGTGGTGCAGCCGCTGCTGTCGACCGTGTCCGGCGTGGCGGAGGCCAAGATCCTGGGCGGCCAGACCTTTGCCATGCGCGTCTGGCTGGATCCGGAACGGATGGCGGCGCGCAACATCTCGGCCGCCGACGTGCGGGCGGCCATCCAGGCCAACAACTTCCAGTCCGCCCCCGGCCAGACCAAGGGCGTCTTCGTCGTCAGCAACGTCACCACCAACACCGGCCTGACCGACGTGGACCAGTTCCGGCAGATGGTGGTGAAGTCCAAGGACGGCGCGCTGGTCCGCATGAAGGACATCGCCCAGGTCGAGCTGGGCGCGCAGAGCACCGACGCCAGCGTGTCGATGAACGGCCAGCAGGCCATCTTCATCGGCGTGAACTCCACCCCCACCGGCAACCCGCTGAACATCGTCGCCGACATCCGCAAGCTGGTGCCGGAGCTGCAGCGCAACCTGCCGCCGTCCCTGAAGATGGAGATCGTCTACGACTCGACGCGCTTCATCCAGGCCTCCATCGACGAGGTGCAGAAGACGCTGATCGAGGCGGTGGGCATCGTCATCGTGGTGATCTTCCTGTTCCTGGGAAGCTTCCGGTCGGTGCTGATTCCCATCGTGACGATCCCGCTGTCCATCGTGGGTGCGGCGACGATCATGCTGGCCATGGGCTTCAGCCTGAACCTGCTGACCCTGCTCGCCATGGTGCTGGCCATCGGCCTCGTGGTCGACGACGCCATCGTGGTGGTGGAGAACGTCCACCGCCACCTGGAGGAGGGCAAGTCGCCGGTCCAGTCGGCCCTGATCGGCGCGCGGGAGATCGTCGGGCCGGTCATCTCCATGACCATCACGCTGGCCGCGGTCTATGCGCCCATCGGCTTCCTCGGCGGGCTGACCGGCGCCCTGTTCCGCGAATTCGCCTTCACGCTGGCTGGGTCGGTGATCATCTCCGGCATCGTGGCGCTGACGCTCACGCCGATGATGTGCTCCCTCCTGCTGACGCGGGAGATGAGCGAGGGCCGCTTCGCCCGCTTCGTCGACCACACCTTCGAGAGGATCACGGGCTGGTACGGGCGCCGTCTGGCCGGCTCGCTCGACTACCGGGCGGCGACGCTGCTGTTCGGTGTCGGCGTGCTCGCCAGCGTCGGCTTCCTGTTCGCCAACACCATGGCGGAGCTGGCGCCGGAGGAGGACCAGGGCATCTTGTTCGGCATCACCAAGGCGCCGCAATACGCCAACCTGGACTACATCGACACCTATGGGCGCCAGCTGGACGAGGTCTTCACCCACTACCCGGAGACCGACACCCGCTTCGTGCTGAACGGCATGCCGACCCTGACCCAGGGCTTCGCCGGCATGATCCTGAAGCCGTGGGACGAGCGCACGCGCAGCGCCAAGCAGCTCCAGCCGCTGGTCCAGGCGGAGCTTGGCAACGTCAGCGGCACGCAGATCTTCCTGGTGTCGCCGCCGGCCCTGCCGGGCTCCACCGGCGGTCTGCCGGTGCAGCTGGTCATCAACAGCCCCGGCGACTACAAGACCATCTACGACGCGATGGAGCGCATCAAGGCCGCGGCGCGCGACAGCGGCATGTTCATCGTCAGCGACAGCGACCTGCAGTTCAACAGCCCGGTGATCCGGCTGAAGGTTGACCGGTCGAAGGCGGCCGACCTCGGCCTGTCCATGGCTGCTGTCGGCGACACGCTGGCCGTGCTGGTTGGCGGCAACTACGTCAACCGCTTCAACCTGAACGGCCGCTCCTACGAGGTCATCCCGCAGGTCCCGCGCGACAAGCGCCTGACGCCGGAGGCGCTGACGCAATATTACGTCACCGCGTCCAACGGCGCGCAGATCCCGCTGTCCACCGTCGTCTCCATCGAAACGGCGACGGAGCCGAACGCGCTGACCAAGTACAACCAGCTTCCCTCCGCCACCTTCTCCGCCGTGCCGATGCCCGGCGTGACGATGGGCCAGGCCGTGGACTTCCTGGAGCAGAAGGCCCGCGAGATCCTGCCGGCGGGCTTCGGCCACGACTACCTGTCGGAATCGCGGCAGTACGTGACCGAAGGCAACCAGCTGATGATCACCTTCGTCTTCGCGCTGGTGGTCATCTATCTGGTGCTGGCAGCGCAGTTCGAGAGCCTGCGCGATCCGCTGGTGATCCTGATCTCCGTGCCGATGTCGATCTGCGGCGCGCTGCTGCCGCTGTTCTTCGGCCTGTCGACCATGAACATCTACACGCAGGTGGGTCTGGTGACGCTGATCGGCCTGATCAGCAAGCACGGCATCCTGATGGTGGAGTTCGCCCGCGAGATGCAGATCAACGAGCGGGTGGACCGCCGCACGGCCATCGAGCACGCGGCCCGAGTCCGCCTGCGCCCGATCCTGATGACCACGGCGGCCATGGTGGTGGGCCTGCTGCCCCTGCTGACCGCCGCCGGGGCGGGCGCGGCCAGCCGCTTCTCCATCGGCCTGGTGATCGTGTCCGGCATGCTGATCGGCACGCTGTTCACGCTGTTCGTCCTGCCGGCGGTCTACACCGTTCTGGCGAAGGACCACCACGCCGCCGCAACGTCGCGGCGTGCGCAGGAGATCGCGGCAATGTCGCGGTGAGGCCGTTGCGTTGGCAGCCGGGCCTCAGCGCCCGGTCTGCCCCAGCACCCGCGCTGGCGGACGGCCGCGCCGCTGGACCGGACCCAGCGTCCGGATGAAGGGCGGCAGGCTGGAGCTGGACGAGGTCCAGCCCGCTGTCCCCGCCTCGTCGGCCGGCTTGGCCGGATCTTCCACGGGGGCGGCGTCCTCCGCGATGGGAGCGGCGACCGCGGCCGTCCGGAAGCCGCGCAGGATCCAGGACAGCAGCAGTCCTGCCAGCAGGATCCCGACCGGCGGCAGCAGCGCGCCCAGCGCCCAGGGAAGCAGGGCCCGCGCCCCGGCCGGAGCGTGCTCGTCCTGGAAGCGCCGGGTAATCTCCCGAAGCCGCTCCTCCCCAAGGTCGCGCGGGGCGAACAGCGTGGTGCGGTCGTCGAGATCGATCCGGGCGATGACGCCGCGCGCCACGCCGTCCTCCAGCACCCCATCGGTGACGGCAAGCTGCTGGGAAACAAACCCCTCCGCAGCGGCGGAGTAGGCGTAGAGGCCGGAGGCAGCGGGCCGCCCGCCCAGCGCCACGGCGCCATAGCCGCCGACGGCGGCCGCCCACAGCACCGCGGCCACGAGCCAGACCCGCAGCAACCCCTTGTTCCAATTCATATCCGTCTCCCGCCCCGTCCACCGCCTGGATCTCGGCCGCAAATCTACGGAACCGGACCGCCGGGCGGCCAGGGGCAAAAACCGGGCTTCAGCGCCGTGATCACATCACGGCCAGCAACAGCAGCGGCAGCGCCAGGAAGGCCATGGCGGTGGAGCCCAGCACCATGCCCGCGACCTCCTCCGGCGCGTTGTTGTAGCGCAGCGCCCACAGATAGTTGAAGACCGCCACCGGCATGGTGCTTTGCAGCAGGACCACCCCACGGATGGTGCCCTGCAATCCCAGAAGATGAGCGACAGCCAGCCCGGACAGGAAGCCCAGCACGATCCGTAGCGCCGACATGCCCAGTGAGCGCAGAATCCCCTGCATCCGCAGGCCGGCCAGCGCCACGCCCAGCGAGAACAGCATCAGCGGCACGGCGCAGTTGCCCAGCAGGGTCGTGGTGTTGGTCACCCACTGCGGCGGCTGGATGCCGGTCAGCAGGACGACCACCGCCACGGCGACGGCGTAGATCACCGGCGTGCGCAGGACTTGGCCCGCGTCCGTCCGCCCGGCGGCCAGTGCCGGCCCGATGGTGAATTGCAGCACCGCGAGCGCCGCGAAGAACAGCACCGCCAGCCCCAGCCCGGTTTCGCCGAAGGCGAACAGGCACACGGGGATCCCCATGTTGCCGCCGTTCGGGAAGGACAGCGCCGGCAGGTACACGCGCAGCGGCAGCCGGAAGGCCAACAGCAGCGGCGTGGCGAGCAGCCCCGCCAGGAGCATGCAGCCGACCGAGGCCGCGGCCATGGTCAGCAGTTCTTCCCCGCCCAGCGTCAGCCGCACCAGCGAGGAGAAGACGAGGCAGGGCGTCGAGACGTTGATCGCGAAGGTGGTGATGAAGGCACTGTCGTAGGGAAGCTTGGCGCGCTTCCAGCCGTAACCAAGGGCGGCGATGAGGAAGACCGGCACCACGACGGCGGCGATGCCGGATAACGGGGCAAGAAAGTCCATGATCGGGAGGCGTCCGGAACCCGCGCGGGGGCAATGGAAAGGGGAAAGGACGATCCCTTCCCCGGCAGAGCCCCAGTACAGGCAGGAACGCGTCGTGCTTCAACGGAAAACTGCGGCGTTGCGGGAATGTCAGCCCGGCGCACGATTTCCTGTGCGCGTTCGGCGGGCGCCGGCAGGGCCGCCGCCTGTTGCCGCTGGGCAAGCTCCGCCTCCCGCTCCTTTTGGCGGCGGCGGAAGGCGATCTCGCGGGCGCGGAACGCCTGCTCCTGCCGCAGCGTCGTGGCAAGGCGGCGCAGCGCCGCCACCCGCCGCACACCGTCGCCCTGACCGGCGGCACTCCGGAAGTCGCCGACCGTCGGAAAGCGCCGGAACCCCGAGCGGAAGGAGGCCCAGACCCCCTGGAACCCGGCGATCCACAGTTCGGCCGGCCAGGACGCCATCTCCACTATGTCCGCCTCCAGAACGTCGGCGTCCGGCAGGTCCAGGCCGAAGCGGGCCGCCAGCTTTTCGATGCCGGTCAGGACGTTGTCCACACCGATGGCGGGGGCGGCCTCCGACAACGAGGCTTCGACCCGTTCCGCCAGGGCGCCGATCTCCTCCGGCGAGCGCTCGCCGAGTTCGAACCGCAGGTCGGCCCGGTCAAGCCGGGCGAGCGAGACGATCGCGGAGGGCAGCGAGGACATCAGCGTTTCGGCTGGCGTTTCGGCCGGCGCTTCGGGAAGCCAGCCCGTGTCCGGGCTGTTGGGGAAGGGAAGCAGGGCGGCGGTCATTCTGGTCGCTCCGGTTGGTCGGACGGCGGGCAGCAGCGTGAGGGTGGGCGGCGTGAGGGCGAACGGCGGGTGCGCCCTGGGCATCGGTGGGCGTTTCCACCGGGGCAACCAGTTCGCGGGCGACCCAGCGGCGCCAGGCGGTGCTGGGATCGGCCGGGCTGTAGCCGTTGCGGGCGTTGGCCTTGCGGCACCAGGCGACGAACTTGGCGGTCACCGCGGTGGGATCGACATCCGGCCGGATCTCGGCGGCCCAGATCAGGTCGTCGGCGGTCGGTTGCCAGTTGGCGGCCAGCGGTTCGGCAACCGGCGTCCCATTTGCCCGGATCCGCTCCCTCCCTCCCCCCGCCCGGCGGGAGGAGGAGTTTTGAGAAGCTAAGGGATTCTCCGATTCCAGGAGTCCGTCAGCCGGCTGACCGGTCGCGTCGTCCCGCTGACCGCAGGAGTCCGCGGCGCCGGCCAGGGCATAGACCATCCCGCGGAACCCGCGCTTGCGGCGGGCCTCCACCAGCGCCATCTCGGGGGCCTGGAGCTTCGTCAGCACGGCGCTGAGCCACGGACGGCTCTTGCCCAGTTCGGCGGCGAGGTCGTCCTGCACGAGGTCGGTGCAGACGCCGTCGGCGCCTGCACGCGCGTAAAGGCCGGACAGGACCGCGATCTCCGCGGTTCCCACTCCAGACACAGCAATCCAGTGCCGGTACAGGGTCGTGTACGGCTTCATTGAAAATCCCATGATCCAGCAGGTCGGGCACCGCGAAGACAAAGCAGGAGCGTCAGCGGAATCCGCGATTCCGCTTGGTTTTCCGGATCCACCCTGGCATCATGGAGTCGCCAAACTGCTGATGCGGGGTCCGGTTCTGCCGGTCTCCATCGGTTTTCACAGGGGTCCAGGCCGCAAGGCTTGGGCCCTTTGTGATTCCGGAGGTCGTCTCCTCCGCTACGTCATCATCACCTCCTGAAACGCTCGTGTCTGGCCGGCATGGCAATCGGTTCGGGCATGGTTTGCCCGTCACGGACAATGTTGTCGCGGCCTCCAGGGGCTGTCCACGATTCAAACGGGCGCGTTCCGGGCTCCCGAGCCGGCCGGTAGGGAGAACAAGGAGTCAGCGGAATCAACGTCTTGGATGTCGTCGTTGTGACGTTGGCGGCGTCTGAGCGTCGCCGTTCTGCCGAGAAACCGGCCCTTCAACGTCGTTGTTCTGCCGAAAGATTCCTGGGAGCGGAAAGCGCCGGACTCCGGGAAATGTCGCCGTTCTGCCGAAAAACTTGACCTGTGGTCTCGCGGTGACTCCGCAAAAGGCCTGAGAATCGGGGCAAACCGGACTCCGGCGAGTGTCGCCGTTCTGCCAATGTGCCGGTTCTCTTGCGGTCACACAGGCCGTCCAAGGCCCCCGCGAGTCCGCGAATCCCCAGGGAATCCAACAGCTTGACGGACTCCCCGCGGCCGCTTGGCCGGGCCGACCGTCAGAACGCGGACGTTTGGGCGCCGGTGGACTCACCCCCACCGGGTAGCCACGGGCGGAACTGGCAGAACGGCGACATTCGCCGACAGGTGCTGGGCCGGTCACAGGGAAGCTCCAACCGGCGCCCGGGAATCTTTCGGCAGAATGGCGACGTTTGCACCTGCGCCGTGGATCATGGGCGGCGCATCGGGAATCATGATCGGAACCGCCCTGCCTGAGATGTGGCTGTGGCGGCCGGGCGATGGAACGCGGGAACGGCATGGACGACCGGAAGAACGACAAGAACAACGCGGAGGAACTGCTGGACCGGCCGGTCCAGCTGGCGCTCCGCCTGGACTCGCCGTTGCGCGGGGACGTGAACAACGACCGGGCGCTGATGGCCTATTCGCTGTTCGGCCTGTCGAAGGACAAGGTGGAGAGCCTGCCCACCTTCGACGACGGCAAGGTCAAGATCGAGGTGCGGGCGCCGCGCGATGTCGGCGTTGCGACGATCTGGGACAAGTCGGTGCTGATCTACGCCGTCTCCCTGCTGCGCGAGAAGATGGCCGAGGGCAAGATGGGGCCGGAGGTCGGCAAGCTGCACTTCACCACCAGCGACCTCCAGCGGATCGTCGGCAAGACGGCCGGCGGCAGCGCTTACGACAAGATCGAGGGCGCGCTGGAGCGGCTTCAGGGCACGCAGATCAAGACGAACCTGGAAACCGGCGGCGAGGGCGAGACCGGCGCCTTCTCCTGGATTTCCGACTACAAGCTGCTGTACCGCCGCGGCAAGAAGGACGGGGAGCGGCAGGTCCGCGGCCTGACGCTGGTGCTGTCCAACTGGGTGGTGCGCGCGGCGCTCGGCAACAACCTGCTGACCTATTCCGAGGACTATTTCGCGCTGAAGCCGATCGAGAAGCGGCTCTACGAGATCGCCCGCGCCCATCTGGGGCACGGCAACGCCTTCTGGATGGCGCTGGAGCCGCTGCGCAAGCGGGTCGGCTCCGACAACGACCTGCGCAAGTTCAAGAACGCGCTGGGCCCCGTCCTCCAGGCCGACCGCATCCCGGGCTACGGCGTCCGCATCGTGGAGGCGGCGGAGTACAAGGAGATCATGACGGGGCGCGGCGCCTCCACCGCGCGCGTGCTGAACGCCGACCTGCCCGTGGTGTTCTGGCGCAAGGACCGGGGGGAGCCGTCCTCCTGGATCGATGTGCCGAAGGTCGAGTACGACGAGGTGGTCTGATCAATTCCCCGGTTTGGTCTTCGCATTGGCGGCCACGAAGGCCTCGATCTTGGCGAGCAGCAGCGGCGGAGTCTGAAGCATCGGGTAGTGGCCGGCGTTCTCGATCCGCTCGACGGTCAGATTCCGGTAGGCCTGCTCGAACTTCGGGCGCTCCGCCGCCTCCTGGTAGAAGGGGATGTCGTCCGCCCCGGTGATGAGCAGGACCGGCAGGTCGAGCCCGGCGACCTCCGCGCTGACGTCGGTGCCAGTGAACATCTTCAGATAGCCCAGCATCGCCTCGCGCCCGGTGGCGTTGCGGGCGATGGCCAGCTTGTAGTCCACCCAGCCGTCGGTGTAGCGCTGGGCGACGCGCGCCTTGATGGCCCCGCGCATGGCGTCGTCGGCGTCGACGATGGCCGCCAGCTTCTGGAGGCCGGCCTCGTCGGTCTTGAAGCCGGAGGCCGGGACGGGCGTCACGGCGACCAGGCTCTTCAGCCGGTCCCGGCCCTTCGCCGCCATGGCCTGGGCGATCAGCCCGGACATGGAATGGCCGACCACGTGGAACCGCTGGTGGCCGAGCCGGTCCATCAGGGCGAACATGTCCGCGGCGGCCTCGTCGGCGGTGTAGGCGCCGGCCAACTCCCGGGACCAGCCGTAGCCGCGCAGGTCGGCGAAGACGTAGGTGAAGTCCTTCCCGTTCAGGAAGGGCAGCAGGCCGGCGTAGTTGCTGTGGTCGCCCATCCATTCGTGCATGACCAGGATCGCCTCCGGCCCCGTGCCCACCGTGCCGTGGCCGACGATGGTCGTGCCGGCCGGCGACACAGACGGCGGCGTGACGGCGTACTGCGGCGGTTCGGCTGCCCAAGCGGCCGGCGCGACGGCGAGGAGGGCGGCAAGGCGGAGGACGAAGCGGAGGGGGGCGAAAGTCATGCGGGGGTGGTCCTCTCGGTCGGGGCGGTCGCGGCCCGCCAACGCCCCACCTTAGGCGAAAGCAACCGGAGCGCGAGCGTAGCGTTTCGTTCTGGCCGAAAAATAATCCTTATCGACGGTAAGGTCAATTTCCATGCGACCCGCCGCGTGAACCCGCGTGGCGTCAAAAAGCACTTCCCCCTCCCTTGACAGGTCCCCAGCGCCGGGCCACGTGTGCGTCACTTGGATCCGGGCCCCTCTGGCGACTTAGACGTGGTCGCGATGTCGGATCTCTTCACCTGCTCTTGCGCCGACGGGCGTGACCGCACTTGGAGGGACCGATGCCCCCTTGGACCCGAGACTCCCAAGCCTCCACTCTCTCCACACTCCCTCTGACGACCCTCCGCACCTTGCGGACCGCACACGGCGCCGTTCCGGCGCCGTGCCCTCGCGCGTCCGCATTTCCCTCAACCACCGAAAGCATGAGCACAGCCATGGACCAGACCGAACGCCAGATCATTGACGACCTGTTCGCCAAGCTGCGTCAGGCCGAGGCCCAGTCCGGCCCGCGCGACCCGCAGGCCGAAGCCCACATCCGCGACCTTGTCGCCCGCCAGCCCGCCGCGCCCTACCTGATGGCGCAGGCCATGGTGATGATGGAGCAGGCGCTCGCCGCCTCCCAGGCGCGCAACGAGGAGCTGGAGCAGCAACTCCGCGAGCGCCCGGCCAACAGCGGCGGCATCTTCGGCGGCCTGTTCGGCGGCGGCGCCAAGCCCGCCCCCGCGCCGCAGCGCACGATGAACGCCCCGGCCAACTCCCCGTGGGGCCAGCCGCAAACGCCCGCCTACGGCGACCCGCGCGTGGCCGCCTACGCCAACCCGCAGCAGCGCGCGGGCGGCGGCTTCATGGCCGGCGCCATGCAGACCGCCATGGGCGTCGCGGGCGGCATGCTGATCGGCAGCGCCCTGTCCAACATGTTCTCCGGCGGCGAGGCCATGGCCCAGGATGCGGTCAACCAAGTCGCCGAGCAGGTCCCGGATGAGGCCGCCTGGGACGACTCCGGCTTCGGGGATGAGGAAGAACTCTGATCGTCCGAGGGGCAACCGGCGGGGCGCAAGCCCCGTCGGGGGCTCGCAACTTTGGTACGCCCGGCACACCTGCAACCCCCTCACCCTAACCCTCTCCCCAGGGGGAGAGGGGATATTCCTGCGCCTTGCAGCCGGCTCCGTTCGCGACCGGAACGGAAATTATCTTGCGCGCCGGATCCGGGGACACTTTCCTCATGCTGGAGGCTGTGCGCCGCTCACGTCCTTGCTTTTTTCAAAGTCTTGGATGGTCAGCCTTGCCAGCATTTTCAATCGTATCTAGCTTCTCTGTAAGAGAAGAGTCCGTATGATCCCGCACTGCACAAGACGACGGGAAGCACAGGACAAGGAAAACCGGAACCGCAGGCCGTGATGCCGGCGCATGGGACTGTCCTGTGCGCAATGGTGACGCTCGCGCTTCGGCAAGGCCGGGTTTCCCGATCAAAAGAACGATAAGGAGGAAACCGTGCATCTGTTCGACCATCCCGACTTCGACGGCCACGAGCAGGTCGTGTTCTGCGCCGACCCGGAGTCCGGCCTGCGCGCCATCATCGCCGTGCACGACACGATGCTCGGCCCCTCGCTCGGCGGCTGCCGCATGTGGCCCTACGCCAGCGACGCAGAGGCCCTGCGCGACGTGCTGCGCCTGTCGCGCGGCATGACCTACAAGTCGGCACTCGCCGGGCTGCCGCTGGGCGGCGGCAAGTCGGTGATCATCGGCAACCCGCGCACCGACAAGACCGAGGCGTTGCTGCGGGCCATGGGGCGGAATGTCGAACGGCTGGGCGGGCGCTACATCGTCGCAGAGGATTCCGGCACCGGCGTGCCGGACATCAAGACCATGGCGCAGGAGACCACGCATGTGTCCGGCGTGGTGGAAAAGACCACGGGGACCGGCGGCACGCGCAGCGGCGACCCGTCGCCCTCCACCGCCTATGGCGTGTTCGTCGGGCTGAAGGCCGCCGTGCGGCACCGGCTGAACCGGACGGATCTGGAAGGGCTGACCGTGGCGATCCAGGGCGTGGGCAGTGTCGGCGGGCATCTGGCCCATTTCCTGCGCGACGCCGGGGCGACCCTGTGGGTCACGGACATCAACGCGGAGCAGGCGCGGCGGGTGGCGGAATCCGTCGGTGCGACGGCGGTCGCCCCCGACGCGATCTTCGACCTGGACGTGGACGTCTTCGCCCCCTGCGCGCTGGGCGCGGTGCTGAACGACGACACCATCGCGCGGCTGACCAGCCCGGTCGTCGCCGGGGCGGCCAACAACCAGCTGGCCGAGGAGCGGCACGGCCAGATGCTGTCCGACCGCGGCATCCTCTACGCGCCCGACTACGTCATCAACGCCGGCGGCGTGATCGATGTTTACTACGAGCGCGCCGGCTACGACCACGAGCGCGTCATGCGCCATGTGGAGAGCATCGCCGACACGCTGACCGAGATTTTCGCCCGCGCGGATGCCGAGCGCCGGCCGACCGCGGCGGTCGCGGACGGCATGGCGCGGCAGAAGGTGGGGCGGGCGCGGTAAAGACCGGAATGAAGAACGCGGACGGGGATTTACCACAGAGGCACGGAGACACAGAAGGCGCGGTTTCTCTGTGTCTCCGTGCCTCTGTGGTGGCGTTTGCCCCTCATCCCCGCCGCTTCAGATACGCCGTGGTCAGGTCCACCAGCCGGTCGCGGCCGAAGCTGGGGTCGTGGCCGGCGTGAACCACGGTGACGGGAAGGTCGCGCAGCCGTTCCATGGTGCGGACATAGTCCTCAACGTTGGCGCCGGGGATGTCGTCCAGCAGCGGGCCGTCGTAGATGGAGTCGCCGGAGAAGAGCGTCCCCGTCGACGCCTCCCACAGGCCGATGCCGCCCGGCGAGTGGCCGGGCAGGTGCAGGATCTCGAAGCGGCGGTCGCCGAGGTCCACCACGTCTCCTTCCTCCACCACGATGGCCGCGTTGGCCGGACGGACCTGGTAGTCGTCCAGGTCATAGCCGGCGTGCGGCAGCGCCGTGATCAGCTCCTCCCCCACCTCGTAGCCGGCGTCGCGGAGCTTTTGCAGCTCCTCCGCGCTGGAGTCCCGCGTGTGCAGGGCTGAGCGGCCGCGCGGCTGGCGCAGGCGGTCGGCTTCCAGCCGATGGACGAGGCAGGTGTCGAACTCGTGGTGACCGCCGACATGGTCGGTGTGGGTGTGGGTCGCGGCAGCGATCACCGGCTTGTCGATCAGGTGGCGGGCGGCCTCGCGCAGGCTGCAGATGCCCATGCCGGTGTCGACCAGCAGGTCGCGGTCGCGCCCGCGGATGTGCCAGATGTTGCAGCGGAGCAGCGGGACCACGTGCGGTTCCCACAGCAAGGTGATGTCATCGTCGATGCGGCGGGTCTCGAACCAGTGTTCGGCGATCTGGACGGGCATGGGGCGGCGGTTCCTGATGCGGGCGGTACGTACCAAAAATAGCAGCTGTGCGAGCGTTGTGCATCCGCCCGTTCATTGGTTTGCCTTAGCGCCTAAGGGATTGGTAGCGCTATCTTTTGAGGAGAGGCGCAGAGGAGCGCGGCGACCCGCAAACATTCGAAAGCTTGGCAGCATATTTACGTATTTTTATGATTATCTCTTTAGCGGTTGAGTGTCTTGACATCTTTGACACTCAACCACCAACACGCTGCCGGGCCGATCGTGAAACTGCAAAACCTGACCATCACCACGAAGATTGTCGCAGCACTTCTCCTCATGGCTGCATTGACGCTTGGCACGAACCTGAACGCGCTGTCGTCGATGTCGAAGATCAGCGGCGAGTATTCCGAGCTGATCGACCAGGAAGCCAAGGCGGCCGTCGCCCTGCCCCGTTCCAACCGCTCCTTGTCGGAAATCGGGCGGCTTCTCTACAAGATGATCGCCGAGGACGAGGAGGGCCAGACCCGCCGCCTGTCGGGGCGCGTCGACGAGGAGGCGACGATGTTCCTGAAGCGGACGAACGAGGCTATGGCGCTGCCGGGCGTGCGCGACGAGGTCGAGCGGCTCCAGGCCGAGTTCCGCCGCCTGATGACCATGGTGGCCGAGGTGCAGAAGGCCGCCGTCGCCCAGAACGACGCGCAGGCCAACACATTGATGGACGAGTCCTTCGGGCCGGCGTCGCTGAAGCTGAGCGCCGACTTGGTCACTCTGACCAACCAGTTGATCAAGCGGCTGGACGAGGCGTCGGACGAGGCGACCGCCTACGCCAACCACATTCACACGGTGACGCTGACCATCGCGCTGGTCGGCATCGCGCTGTGCCTCGGGCTGGCGCTGGCCGTCGCGCGTTATGGCATTGCCCGGCCGATCCGCGCCCTGTCCGCGGCGATGGAGCGGCTGGCCGCCGGCGACGAGGCGGTCGAGGTGCTGGGCCACGACCGCAAGGACGAGATCGGGCCGATGGCGCGGACGGTTCTGGTGTTCAAGGAGAACGCCGCCGCCAAGCGGCGCATGGAGGCCGAACAGGCGGAGCAGAAGGCCCGCGCGGAGGCGGAGCGCCACGCGCTGATGAACGGCATGGCCGAACAGTTCGAGGCGTCGGTCAAGACCGTCGTCGCCCAGGTGTCCAGCGCCGTGACCCAGGTCCAGGGCAACGCGCGGGAGCTGTCCGCCATGGCCGACCAGAGCAAGGCCCAGGCGGTCGCGGTGGCCGCGGCGACCCAGCAGGCGTCGGCCAACGTGCAGACCGTCGCCACCGCGGCGGAGGAGATGTCCAGCACCATCGCCGAGATCAGCCGCCAGGTGAACCGCTCCGCCGAGGTCGCCGGCCACGCGGTCGGCCGGGCGCAGGGCACCAACCAGAGCATCCAGGCCCTGGCCGCCCAGGCCGGCGCCATCGGCGACGTGGTCAAGCTGATCACCGACATCGCCAGCCAGACGAACCTTTTGGCGCTGAACGCGACCATCGAGGCGGCGCGCGCGGGCGAGGCCGGCAAGGGTTTCGCCGTGGTGGCGTCGGAGGTGAAGAACCTGGCCAACCAGACCGCCAAGGCCACCGACGAGATCGCCGCCCAGATCGGCGGCATGCAGCAGGCGACCGGGGAGGCGGTGCAGGCAATCGCCGAAATCTCCGACACGATCACCCAGATCAACGAGATCGCCACGACGATCGCCGCGGCCATGGAGGAGCAGGACGCCGCCACCAAGGAGATCGCCCGCAACGTTCAGCAGGCGGCGCACGGCACGGAGGAGGTGTCGTCCAACATCTCCGGCGTGGAGCAGGCGGCGCAGGGCACCGGCCGGGCCGCGTCCGAGCTGTCCGACGCGGCCGACGGGCTGGCTGAGCAGGCGACCGTCCTGTCGGACGAGGTCGACCGCTTCATTGCCCAGGTTCGGGTGGGGTGACGTCCCCAATCTGGTGTTCAGGCGGGTGGTGTTCGAGGCTGCCGGCCACCAGGGCCATCTTGGCGGCGGTCTCGATCGACTCGACCTCCAGCGGCGAGAGGCGGGCCGTGGCGCAGCCGGTGGCGCAGCGGTAGCGCCCGTACCACTCCCCGCCAGCCGTCCGCCAGCCCTGGACCAGGGGCCGGAGCCCTTCCTCCGGCCCCTCTCCGGGCGCGGCGTTCTCCTCCGGCCGCGCGATGTCGAAGCGCACCGGGTCTCCTGCCAGATCGAAGCCGATGGTGTAGGTCCAGGACTCGGCGCCGCCCTGGCCCGATCCTTGGCCCTGCTCCTGGCCCGACCCGGAATTTCCTGACCAGGTGCGGTGAGTCACGACGGGCGCTGGCGCGCAAGGGGTATGGGCCGGCATCGCTACCCTCCGGAACGTATTCCGTTCGGCAACAGCCGGAAGTGAAACTCGTTGCACCGGATTGGGAAGTCCTTGCGGGCAGACGGCCGGCAGGACGCCGTGCCGCCCGCCCGCAAGGAAGCCCGGAAAGCGCCGTTTTAAAGGCGCGCGCAGGCGTAGGCGTTGATCTCCGTGCCGACGGCGATTTCGACGATCTTCGGTTTGCGCCACGCTTTCATGGTCATCCTCCTCTGGGTCATGAACGGAATGGTCAACGCTCAATCGGAGCCGACGGTCACCTTGATCTGCGAGAAATAGGCGGCGAGGTTCTCGATGTCGGCGTCCGACAGGCTTTTCGCGATGATGGACATCTGCTCGTTGTTGCGAACGCCCTCGCGGAAGGCCTTGAGCTGGGCCGTCAGGTAGACGTCGCTCTGCCCCGCGAGGTTCGGCACGCCGGGCATCGTCGCCATGCCCTGGCGGCCGTGGCAGGTCTGGCACTGCGTCGCCTTGGCCGACCCGGCCTCGCGGTCGCCGGCAGCCCCGGCCGGGGCCGCACCGAGAAGGGTCAACGCAAGGCCGAATGCACCCCAAAAGGCTGAAGCACTGCGCATCCGCACCGTCCTCACCTCACTGCCCGGTGTAGGAAATGCGGTAGACGGCGCCGGCCAGGTCGTCGGACACCAGCAGCGAACCGTCCAGATACTGCACGACGTCCACCGGCCGCCCGAGATACTCGCCGGTCTTGTCGTTCAGCCAGCCCTCGGCGAAGACCTCGGTCTTGCCGTTGGTGCCGTCGGGCTTCACCTCGGTGAACATGATGCGCGCGCCGACCGGCTTGGTGCGGTTCCAGGAACCATGCTCGGCGTCGAAGATGCCGCCCTTGTACTTCGCCGGGAACATGGAGCCGCTGTAGAAGGTCATGCCGAGATCGGCGGCGTGGGGGGCCATCTCCACCACCGGCGGGACCGCGTCCTTCGGCGGCTCGGTGGTCTTGTACTCCACGGTGCGGACCATGCCGCCGCCGTACCAGGGGAAGCCGAAATGCTGGCCCATCTTGGTGGCGCGGTTCAGCTCGCCCGGCGGCTGGTCGTCGCCCATGCCGTCCACTTGGTTGTCGGTGAACCACAGCTCGCCGTTGGCCGGGTTGAAGTCCATGCCGACCGAATTGCGGATGCCGCGGGCGTAGACCTCGCGGTTCTTGCCGTCGCGGTCCATGCGGATGATGCCGCCGATGCCCTGCTCGTTGTAGAGCTTCGCCTTCTCCGGTGGCGGCACGTTGTAGGGCTGGCCGAGCGCCACGTAGAGCTTGTCGTCGGGGCCGATGCGGCAGACGCGCGCCCCGTGGTTGAAGGATTCCTCCTCCGTCGGGATCAGCTTTTCCGCGACCACGCCGACCGCGACGTCCGGGCTTTCATAGAAGAACTCGGCGGCGGGGAAGACCAGGACGCGGTTGTGCTCCGCGATGAAGAGGAAGCCGTCCTTGCTGAAGCAGACGCCGTTCGGCACCTTGAAGTCGATGGAGGGGGCGAAGCGCTTCACCTCGTCGGCCACGCGGGCCTTGGCGCGGTCGGTCACCGCCCAGACGTCGGCCTTGCGCGTGCCGACGAAGACCACGCCCACGTTGGTGCCGACCGCCATGTGGCGGGCGTCGGGCACGATGGCGTAGAGGTCGATCTTGAAGCCCGGCGGCAGCTTCACCTGCTTCAGGTTCTCGCGGATCGCCGCGGCGCGGGCGCCGCCCTGCTCCACCGTCTGGATGCGCAGCGGCGCGCCGGTGGTCTTGAAGTCCTGCAGCTTGTTCAGGTTGCTGGGCTGGTTGGTGGACTGCGCGGACGCGCCCGCCGCCAAGGCCACGGTCATGGCCGTGGTTAAGGCCGTCGCGCAGAGCAGAGTTGAGATGCGATGCTTCACCGTCATTCCAATTTCCTCCCGTCGCTCGTCTTGTTGGTTGGGCTTGCTTTGTTAGTTTGGATCAACGGACTTTTTGGATCGGCGCGCGCACGCCTCCTTCCCCGATGCCGCTGGGACCGGGTGGCAAGGCTTCACAAGCGTAGGCAAAAGGTGCGAGGCGCTCGGCGCGTCGTTTCTTCCAGTTCAAGAATAATGCTGCAAGATGTCGCAGCAACTCAATACCACTGTTGATCAAGGGGACGGCGGCAAGAGTCGACCCCATCGGGTTCCGGCACCGCTTTTTTGCGTTGCCCGACCTTTTGCCCGCGCAACCGGCCTTCCGCCGCCGGTGTTGGAAGGAGGGATTGCGCCGCGATGCTCGTTCCCGTGGAGACCCCCAGTATGACACCGACGCCCCCGATCCTGTTCTGCCTGTCCGCGCTGGCCACGCTTCCCATTCTGTGGCCGGGTCCGGGCGACGCCAGCTATGCGGCGTTCGAAAAGACCCGCGGCATGCCGGACCTGAGCGGGCTGTCCACGCGGACCGACCCCCAGGTGCAGGGCCATGGCCGGATCATCAAGGGCCTCTACTACGTCACGGAACCGGAGGGGCCGAACGAACTGGTCGCCTTCTACAACGCCTGTGAGCACCAGCTGGAGAGCCGGCCCTTCCTGATCTTCGACTTCGGGACGCAGCGCTACTATTTCGACGCCGACCGCGACGGCCGGCTGGACGAGACGGGGCCTGGGGGCGAGGGCATCGACCCGGTCCCCTTCGCCCAGCGGGAGGTGGACTGGTCGACCTACTGCTACGGCGAGCGCGCCGGCTGAGCGGGGGTCAGTGCGGGCGCTGCGCCAGCAGGGGGCCGAGCGCGTCGTTGGCGCCGTTCAGCAGGATCTGGACGCCGACGCAGAACAGCAGGAAAGCGAACAGCCGCGTCAGCACGCGGGCGCGCGTCGGCCCGAGCAGCGCGACCAGCCGGTCGGCGGAGCGGTAGGACAGCCAGATCAGCACCGCGATCGCTAGCGCCGCCGCCGACACGCCGAAGAAGAAGCTGGGCAGCCCCGCCGGATCGGCCGGCCGGTTGGCGCCCAGCGCGATGCAGACGGAGATGGTGCCCGGCCCCGTGGTGAAGGGGATGGTCAGCGGGAAGAAGGCCGACTCCTCCACCGCGCCGGCCGGAGCGGCCTGTTCCTGCTTGCGCGCCTCGTGCTCCTCCGGTGCGGAGAGCAGCGCCCAGGCGCGTTCCGCCACCACGAAGCCGCCGGCGATGCGGAGCGCGGCCAGCGAGATGCCGAAGAAGTTCAGCACGTAGGCTCCCGCCCACAGCGCCACCAGCATGACGATGGCCGAATAGACGCTGACCAGCGTCGCCAACTGCATGTGCTCCCGCGGGCTCCGCCCCGCCGTGACCTGGCTGAAGATCAGCGCCATGGCGATCGGGTTTACGATCGAGAACAGGGCGGGAAAGGCGAGCAGGAAGCTTTCGAACATGCGGGCGGGTCGTCCGGCGGAGAGGTGGTCCGCCGTGGTACATGGGGTGTGTGCGTGTTGGCAAGCCACCGCTTGGTTTTAGGTGGGGGGCTTGTTCCTTCTCCCCTCCGGGGAGAAGGTTAGGATGAGGGGGCGGCCGCAGGCCGACAACCAAGGCTCATTGCAGCGCTTGGACGCCCTTCGAGCGCCCCCTCACCCAACCGGTCGCTCGCAAGTCTCGCGACCTCGCTCCGCCTTTGATCGCCTTCGGCGCTCAATCGGCCTTCAGCCGCCGGCTCTGCGCCCCAGAGGGGCGAGGGCTTTTACCCCGCCGCGGCCAGAACCCGCCTTGCCTTCCTCGCCACGGCCTCGTCGATCATGCGGCCGGCGATGACGCCGACGCCTTTGGCGTTCTCCTCCAGGATCAGGCGGGCTTCGGCCACCTGCTCCGGTGTCGGGGTCAGGGCTTCGTTGATGGGGGCGATCTGGCGGGGGTGGATGGCCGCCTTGGCGGTGAAGCCCATGCGGACCGCCGCCGCGACCTCCGCGCGAAGCCCGGCCTCGTCGGCCAGGGCGAAGAAGGGGGAGTCGATGGCGGCGATCCCGGCCAGCGCGGCGGCGTTGACCACGCGGGAGCGGGCGGACAGCAGCGGTTCCCACGCGACCTCGGCACCCAAATCCGCCGCGAGGTCGGCGGCGCCGAAAAACAGGGCGTCGAGGCGGGGGGTGGACTGGGCGATGGATTCCGCCAGGGCGACGCCGCGCGCGCTTTCGATCAGGGCTACGAGGCGGGTCGCCTTGCGGGATTCGGTCAGCAGGCCGTCGATCAGGCGCAGCGTGTCGGCCGAGTCGGTCTTCGGCACCAGGATCAGGTCGGGCTCGGCCGGGGAGCGGACCAGCGCCAGCAGATCCTCCAGCCCGAAGGCGGTGTTGGGGGCGTTGATTCGCAGGACGCGGACGATGCGGCCGTCGTGGGGCGTCGCCATCCAGTCGAGCGCCGTTTGACGTGCCGCCGCCTTGTCGGCGGGGGCGACGGCGTCCTCCAGGTCCACGATCAGAGCGTCGGCCCCGGCCTCCGCCGCGCGGTCGAAGCGGTCGGGTTTCGTAGCCGGGGTGAACAGCCAGCTGCGGCGGCGGGTGGGGGCCGGGTTCATGGGAGCCTCCGGAAAACCATGCGGCGCATGGGCTGGTCGAACGCGGTCGCACCGTCCGGCTCGGTCCGGCCGGTCGCGGCGAAGCGGCGGCGCATCTCCGCCTCCACCGCCGGCAGGCGGTCGCGCCGGGTGGGGTCGACGGCGACGACGTGGGTGATGAAACGGTCGGCGTCGGCGTGGCGCACCACCGTCGTGTAGACGGTCTCGTCCGTCTGTTCGAGGGGGAGCGGCGGGTGCTTCAGCGTGTCATAGGCGGCGGCGCGAACTTCCGTCTCGTCCTCGATGGGGCGCACTGCCTCGAAGTAGGGACCGTCTGCAATCGGTTCCACGACCACGAGCGTGCCGTGGGGCTTCAGCACCCGCGCGGCCTCGGCGAGCGCGTCGGACATCACCGGCAGCGGCAGGTGGTGGAAGCTGTTGGAGAAGACCAGGGCGTCCACCGACGCGTCGTCCAGCGGCAGCGCCTCCCCCCGGCCGACGCGGTAGCTGGCGCCGGGGACGGGGCCAAGGACGGCGTCGGCCTTGCGGGCGCGGGCCAGCTGGTCCTCGCTGATCTCGATGCCGATGGCCTGGGCGCCCTCGCCGGCGAAGTGGCGGGTCAGGGAGCCGTCGCCGCAGCCGACGTCCACCACCGTCCGCCCCTTGGGATCCAGAACCTCGACCAGCGCTTCCTTCAGTGTCATGCGGCGCATCAGGCGGCCTCCAGCTCGGCGCTCATGGCGACCTGGCCGGTGTGGTCGAGCGCCCAGAGCGTTGCCCCGCCGACCCGCGGCGAGCCGCAGAGCGTGAAGGGGTGCACGTCGAACAGCGGCCGGCGCGCGCGGAAGCGGAAGGCGGTGACCCGTGCGCCCGGATTCTCGCGCAGGAACAGGTCGACCAGCAGGGTGGCGGTCAGCGGTCCATGGACGATCAGGCCCGGGTAGCCCTCCACCTCCTCGCAATACTTGCGGTCGTAGTGGATGCGGTGGCCATTGAAGGTGATGGCGGAGTAGCGGAACAGCAGCACCGGGTCCGGCACCATCGGACGCCGCCAGACGGCGTCGGGGGACGGTTCGGAGGGCGGGGGAGCCTCGCCCGGCTTGGGGGCCTCTCGGTAGACGATGTCGTGCACCTCGCGGATGGCGAGGCCGGCCTCGGTGGAGACCTCGTGCAGGACCTTCACGAAGACCATCTCGCCCGACCGGCCGCTCTTGTGCTGGACGTCGCCGATGGTGGAGCGGCGGCGCAGCGCCTCTCCCGTGCGGATCGGGGCGACGAACTCCAGTTGGCTGCCGGCCCACATGCGGCGCGGCAGCGGTACCGGCGGCAGGAAGCCGCCGCGCTTGGGGTGGCCGTCTTCCGAAATGTCGCGCTGCGGCGCCTTGGGCAGGAAGTAGAGCCAGTGGCCGAGCGGCGGGACCTCCCCCGCGTGCCAGGGCGGGTCGAGGTGGTCGAGCGTCGCCGCCAGCCCGGCGAGCGGGGCCGCCGCGGCCACGTCCAGATGCTCTTCCTCGCGGCCGATCCAGTCCTTCAGGCTTTCAAAAGTCATGGGGCGAACTCCTTGCGCAGAGTTTCTGTGTGCTGGCCGATGGCGGGCACCGGGCGGGGGTGGAAGGTCTCGCCGTTCCAGCGCTGCGGCGGGGCGACGGCGCTGACCGGTCCGGTGGGGGTGTCGACCTCGATGCGGCGCAGCTGGCTGTGCGCCGACAGGTCGGCCACGCTGTTAAGCGAGCCGAAGGCGATGCGCGCCCGGCGCAGCCGCTCCGTCGCCTGGGCGCGGTCCAGTTTCGCGAAGAAGGCGCCGACCGTGGCGTCCAACTCCGGCCGGTTGGCGACGCGCAGCGTGTTGGAGACGAAGCGCGGGTCGGTGGCGAGGTCCGGCTGTTCCAGCACCTCCGCACAGAAGGTCTTCCACTCCCGCTCGTTCTGGATGGAGATGACCACCGTGTGGCCGTCCGACAGGGCGAAAGCGCCGTAGGGGGCGATGGAGGGGTGGTTCAGCCCGACGCGCTGCGGCGCCTTCCCGCCATAGTCCTGGTGCAGCAGCGGCACGGTCATCCAGTCGGCGATGGAGTCGAAGAGCGACACGGCGATGCCGCGCCCCTTCCCCGTCCGTTCCCGCTCGAACAGGGCCTGGAGCACGGCGGTGTGGGCGTACATGCCGCAGGCGATGTCGGCGACCGACACGCCGACACGGCCCGGCGCCTCCGGCGCACCGGTGATGGCGGCCAGCCCCGTCTCGCTCTGCACCAGCAGGTCGTAGGCCTTCATGTCGCGGTAGGGGCCATCCTCGCCATAGCCGCTGATGTCCACGGTGATCAGGCGCGGGTGACGCTCGCGCAGCGTGGCGGAGCCGAATCCGGCACGCTCCGCCGCACCGGGCGCGAGGTTCTGGACGAAGACGTCGGCCTTCTCCAGAACGCGGTGCAGGAAGGCGACGTCCCCATCATCCTTGATGTCGAGGACGATCGATTCCTTGCCGCGGTTGAGCCAGACGAAATAGGCGCTTTCCCCGTGGGCGACGTGGTCGTAGTGGCGGGCGAAGTCGCCCTCCGGCCGCTCGATTTTGATGACGCGGGCGCCGGCGTCGGCGAGGCGCGAGGTGCAGTAGGGGGCCGCCACTGCCTGTTCCAGCGCGACGACCAGGACTCCGTCCAGGGGAAGGTTGCTCATGGCTCAGAAGGACTTCGGCATCTGGAGCACGTGCGTGCCCACGTGGGAGAGGATCAGGTTTGTCGAAATCGGGGCGACTTGGTAGAGGCGCGTTTCGCGGAACTTGCGCTCGATGTCGTATTCCTCGGCGAAGCCGAAGCCGCCGTGCGTCTGCAAACAGGTGTCCGCGGCGTGCCAGGAGGCCTCCGACGCCAGCATCTTGCCCATGTTGGCCTCGGTGCCGCAAGGCTGGCCGGCGTCGAACAGGCTGGCCGCCTTCTGCACCATCAGGTTGGCCGCTTCGGTTTCGACGTAGTTGCGGGCGATGGGGAACTGGATGCCCTGGTTGGCGCCGATGGGCCGGCCGAACACCTCCCGTTCCCGCGCGTAGGCGCTGGCGCGGTCGATGAAGAAGCGGGCGTCGCCGATGCATTCCGAGGCGATCAGGATGCGTTCCGCGTTCATGCCGTCCAGGATGTAGCGGAAGCCCTTGCCCTCCTGCCCGATCAGGTTTTCCGCCGGGACCTCCAGGTTGTCGAAGAACAGCTCGGTGGTGGCGTGGTTGATCATGGTGCGGATCGGCCGGATGGTCAGGCCATTGCCGACCGCCTGGCGCAGGTCCACCAGCAGGACGCTCATCCCCTCCGTCGGCTTGGCGGCCTCGTCACGGGGCGTGGTGCGGCAGAGCAGGAGCATGAGGTCGCTGTGCTCGGCGCGCGAGATCCAGACCTTCTGGCCGTTGACGATGTACTTGTCGCCCTCGCGCTTGGCGAAGGTGCGGATGCGGGTGGTGTCGGTGCCGCTGGTCGGCTCCGTCACGCCGAAGGCCTGGAGGCGCAGCGTGCCCTCCGCGATGCCCGGCAGGTAGGCCTGCTTCTGCGCCGGGCTGCCGTGCCGCAGGATGGTGCCCATCGTGTACATCTGCGCGTGGCAGGCGCCGCCGTTGCAGCCCGAGCGGTGGATTTCCTCCAGGATCGCCGTCGCCGCCCCCAGGCCAAGGCCGGAGCCGCCGTATTCCTCCGGGATCAGCACCGACAGGAAGCCGCTTTCGGTCAGCGCGCGCACGAACTCCGTCGGGTAGGCGCGGTCCGCATCGAGCTTGCGCCAGTATTCACCGGGAAAGCGCGCGCACAGCTTGCGCACCGCGTCACGGATGTCCGGGAACGTCTCATCCCCAGCGGTAGGGACGGTCATGTCTCTTCCTCCTGAAACAGTCCTAATTCGGGCTTTCCAGGATGGTAGGGATCGGTTAAGGTATGCGTCAACGGAATAAATCTTATAACGGTTATTCCGGTATGATATGGGGACAAACGGAAGGTTTGCGGCATGGATTTTCGGCAGCTCGGCAACTTCCTGCATGTGGCGGAATTGCAAAGCCTGTCGCGCGCCGCGTCCGTGTTGCGGGTCGCCCAGCCCGCCCTGTCCCGCCAGATCAAGTCGCTTGAGGAGGAACTGGGCGTCCAGCTGTTGCAACGGCATGGCTGGGGCGTCACCCCCACGCCCGCCGGCCGGGTGCTGATGGAGCACGCCCGCCGCGTGCTGAAGGAGGTCGGGGCGGCGCGCGACGCCGTGCAGGCCTACCAGATGGAACCGTCGGGCACCGTCACCTTCGGCACGCCGACCTCGCTGGGGTCCGTGATGCTGCCGGGGCTGGCGGCGCGCTTCCGCCGGCAGGCGCCGAAGGTGCGGCTGCATCTGGTGGAGGGCTTCAGCGCGTCGATCCACGAATGGGTGCTGTCGGGCCGGCTGGACCTCGCCGTGCTGTACGAGACCAAGACCATGGGCAGCCTCGCGACCACGCCGTTGCTGGAGGAATCCATGGTGCTGCTGGGGCCCGCGGGGCGGTTCGGCCCGGGATCGGAGGTGGGCTTGGCGGAGCTGGATTTGGCGGAGGTGGCGGGGCTGGGCCTGATCCTGCCCGCCCGGCCGCACCGGCTGCGCCTGCTGGTCGACCAAGCCTTCGCGGAGCGCGACCTCGCCAGCGAGCCGATCCTGGAGGTGGACGCCCTGCCGGCCCTGATCGAGCTGGTGCGCATGGGCGAGGGCTGCACGCTGCTGCCCTTCTCCTGCGTGTCGGCGTTGATGGAGGAGGGGCGGCTGAGTGCGGCCGCCGTCGTCCCGGCCATCCGCCGCTCGCTGGTGCTGGCCCGCCCGCCCGACCGCATCCCGACCCCGGCGTCCGAAGCGCTGGAGCGCGCGGTGCTGGCCTTCATCCAGGCGCAGGCGGCGACGTTGCGCTGGACAGTTCCGAGAACTGCTGTGACCTCACCCGACGTCGAAGAATCGGGGAGCACGGCGGCCTGACCCAATCCAACGAGAAATTCAGGAGGAAACGATGCGGACTCTTGCTGCTTTGACCCTGGGCGCCGCCCTGGCGCTCGCCGCAACCTCGGCGTTCGCGGACCCGATCGTCATCAAGTTCAGCCATGTGGTGACGCCCGACACGCCGAAGGGCAAGGGTGCGGACAAGTTCAAGGAACTGGCCGAGAAGTACACCGACGGCAAGGTGAAGGTGGAGGTCTACCCCAACAGCCAGCTCTACAAGGACAAGGAGGAGCTGGAGGCGTTGCAGCTGGGCGCCGTGCAGATGCTCGCCCCGTCGCTGGCCAAGTTCGGCCCGCTGGGCGTGAAGGAGTTCGAAGCCTTCGACCTGCCCTACATCTTCCCGGACCAAGCGGCGCTTCAGCGGGTCGAGGACGGCCCGGTCGGCCAGAAGCTGTTCCAGAAGCTGGAAAGCAAGGGCATCAAGGGGCTGGCCTATTGGGACAACGGCTTCAAGGTGATGACCGCCAACAAGCCGCTGGTGAAGCCCGACGACTACAAGGGCGTGAAGCTGCGTATCCAGTCGTCGAAGGTGCTGGAATCGCAGATGCGGGCGCTGGGCGCCCTGCCGCAGGTCATGGCCTTCTCGGAGGTCTATCAGGCCATGCAGACCGGCGTCGTGGACGGCAACGAGAACACGCCGTCCAACGTCTACACCCAGAAGATGCACGAGGTGCAGAAATACGTGACGGTGACCAACCACGGCTACATCGGCTACGCGGTCATCACCAACAAGAAGTTCTGGGAAGGCCTGCCCGCCGACATCCGCACGCAGCTTGAGCGCGCGATGAAGGAGTCGACCAAGCTCGCCAACGACATCGCCCAGAAGGAGAACGACGACGCGTTGGCCGCCATCAAGGCCAGCGGCAAGTCGGAGATCATTACCCCGACGCCCGAGCAGAAGAAGGCCCTGCGCACCGCCCTTCTGCCCGTCCACAAGGAGATGGAATCGCGCGTCGGCAAGGACCTGATCGACGCGATCTACAAGGAGACGAACGTGGCGGGGCAGTGAGCCTGATTCCCTCAATCCCCTCTCCCGCCCTTCAATTCCCTCTCCCCTCTGGGGAGAGGGTTAGGGTGAGGGGGTCCAGCATTTGCCGAACTTTCCAGTCTCCCTGCAACCCCCTCACCCCGCCCCTCTCCCCAGAGGGGAGAGGGAGAAATGATCCCCATGACACCCCTTCTCTCCGGTTTGCGCGTGGTCGAGGTAACGGCCTTCATCGCGGCGCCGCTCGGCGGCATGACGTTGGCGCAGCTTGGCGCGGATGTGATCCGCATCGACCCCATCGGGGGCAACATCGATTACCGGCGCTGGCCGCTCAGCCAGCAGGGCTCCAGCCTCTACTGGACGGGCCTGAACAAGGCCAAACGGTCGGTCGCGCTGGCACTCGACAAGCCGGAGGGGAAGGAGATCGCGCGGGCGATTATCACGGCGCAGGGCGAGAACGCCGGATTCCTGCTGACCAACCTGCCGGCCAGCGGTTGGATGAGCTATGAGGCGCTGTCGCAGGCGCGGCCGGACCTGATCATGCTGCGGCTGACCGGCAACCCGGACGGGTCGTCGGCCGTGGACTACACGGTGAACTGCGCCAGCGGCTTCCCCATGGCGACCGGGCGCGGGGATGGCCCCGTCAATCACGTGCTGCCGGCCTGGGACGTGGCGGCCGGCCTCTACCTCGCCACCGGGCTGCTGGCGGCCGAGCGGCAGAGGCGCCTGACCGGGCGGGGGCAGGAGGTGACGCTGTCGCTGGCCGACGTCATGCTGGCGACGGTTGGCAACCTGGGCTACGTCGGCGACGTCCAGGTGAACGGGGCCGTGCGCCCGCCCATGGGCAACGACCTGTACGGCGCCTATGGGCGCGACTTCGCGACCGGCGACGGGCGGCGGGCGATGGTCGTCGCCATCTCCAACCGGCAGTGGCGGGCGCTGGGCAAGGCGACGGGGCTGGCCGAGAAGCTCGCCATGATCGGCCCGCTGATGGGCGTGGACATGGACGACGAGGGCGGGCGGTTCCAGGCGCGCGACGCCATCGCCGCCGTGCTCGCCCCCTGGTTCGCCGCGCGCCGGCTGGAGGAGATCCGCGCGGCGTTCGAGGGCACGGGCGTGCTGTGGGGGCCTTACCAGGACTTCGGCCAGCTAGTGGCGGAGGACCCACGCTGCTCCACCGCCAACCCGCTGTTCCAGGAGGTGGAGCAGCCCGGCGTCGGGCGCCACCTGATGCCGGGATCGCCGCTGGCCTTCGGCGCGGTGCCGCGCGGCGACGTGCGCCCGGCCCCACGGCTGGGCGAGCACACGGACGCGGTCCTGGCCGATCTGCTGGGCCTGTCCGCGGCCGAGATCGGCCGCTTGCACGACACCGGCGTCGTTGCCGGCGCGGTGGAGGAGTGATCATGGATCTGCTGAACGCCTGCCGCGCCGCGCTGGCCGCCGCCGAAACGCTGGGGACGGAAGGGCGGCGCGCCGTCGCCGCGCTGGTGACGACCGACAGGCGCCCGGACGCCCGCAAGCTGGAAACCCACCAGTTCGCCGCCCATGGGTTGGCGTGGCAGGCGACCTACGTCGCCGCGCTCCGCCAGACGCTCGCCTGGGCGGAGGGGTTGGCGAAGGAAGGGGCGCTTGGCGACGCGGAGGCCGCCATCCTGCGGCTGGGCTTCGCCGAGTATCTGGGCCAGCTGGCCGGCGGCATCCCCATGAGCCAGGTGGAGGTCGTCCGCCCGTCGGACCTGGGCATCCCGGCCGACGCCGTGGCCCGCTTCGTCGCGGAGTCCGGTCTGGCGGGGCTCGCCGAACCGGCGGCGCTGGAGGGCGCGCGGCGGCTGCTCGGCCATGCGGCGGAGGAAGGGCGATACGGCGCGCTGGCGCTCGGCGACGAGACGCTGGAGATGATGCACGGCCAGTTCACCCGCTTCGCCGACGCGGAGGTGGCGCCGCTGGCCCAGGACATCCACCGGCGCGACGTGCTGATCCCGCTGGAGCTTGTGGAGAAGATGGCCGCCCTGGGCGTCTTCGGCCTGACGGTGCCGGAGGAGCATGGCGGCCTGGGCCTCGGCAAGATCGCCATGTGCCTGGTGTCGGAGGTGCTGAGCCGCGCCTACCTCGGCGTCGGCTCGCTCGGCACGCGGGCGGAGATCGCGGCGGAGCTGATCCGGCTGGGCGGCACGGCGGCGCAGAAGGAACGCTGGCTGCCGCGCATCGCGTCCGGCGAGATCCTGCCGACCGCGGTGTTCACGGAGCCCAACACGGGATCCGACCTTGGCAGCTTGCGCACGCGGGCGGTGCGCGACGGGGACGTCTACCGCGTGTTCGGGGCCAAGACCTGGATCACCCACGGCGCGCGGTCCGACCTGATGACGCTGCTGGTGCGCACCGACCCGGGCACGGACGGCTACGCCGGACTGTCCATGCTGCTGGCCGAGAAGCCGCGCGGGACGGAGGACGACCCCTTCCCGGCCGCGGGCATGAGCGGCACGGAGATCCCGGTGCTGGGCTATCGCGGCATGAAGGAGTACGAGATCGCCTTCGACGGCTTCGAAGTGCCGGCCGACGCGCTGCTCGGCGGGGTGGAGGGCCAGGGCTTCAAGCAGCTGATGGAGACCTTCGAGAGCGCCCGCATCCAGACCGCCGCCCGCGCGCTGGGCGTGGCGCAGAACGCGCTGGAGCTGGGCACCGCCTACGCGCACCAGCGCAGCCAGTTCAGCAAGCCGATCCTCGCCTTCCCGCGCGTGCACGCCAAGATCGCCTGGATGGCGGCGGAGACGATGATGGCCCGCCAGCTCGCCTACTTCGCGGCGCGCGAGAAGGACAGCGGCCGGCGCTGCGACGTGGAGGCCGGCATGGCCAAGCTGCTGGCCGCCCGCGTCGCCTGGAGCAATGCCGACGCCGCCCTGCAAATCCACGGCGGCAACGGCTACGCCCTGGAATACCCGATCAGCCGCGTCCTGTGCGACGCGCGCATCCTGTCGATCTTCGAAGGGGCGGCCGAGATCCAGGCCCAGGTGATCGCCCGCGGTTTGCTGACCGGGAGGAATTGACCGACGGCTCCCGTTGGGGGACTCACCGCGTCGGTGGCAGGGTGCGGCGGAAGAAGTCGAGGATTTCGTCGTTCAGGCGGTCGTGGAAAGCGCCGCGGTCGAAGCCGGGCGGGTCCTGGGCGGGGGGGCCGATGCGGGCGGCGGCGCTGGCCGGGACCGGGGTCATGAAGGCGTAGTGGCCGGCGCCGGGCACGACCTGCACCTCCGGGGCTCCCGGCAGTTGGGCGGCGAGGCGGTCGATCTCCATCATGCCGGCGTCGTCGCCCTTCTCGGCCCGGTAGAGGCGGACCGGCAGAGTCACGCCGGCGAGCGCTCCGTCGCCGAACAGCGTGCCGACCGGGTCCATCAGCACCAGCGAGCGGATGCGCGGGTCGGCGGCCTTCGTCGGTGAGGGCGTGGAGGCGACGACGGGCTTGGCACCGGACGGGCACAGGGTGTTGCGCTCCGCGTCCGGCCCGCAGAGCTTGGCAACGCGGCCGAGGTCGGCGACCGCACCGCCGGCGACCAGCGCGGCGTAGCCGCCGGGGCCGAAGCCGACCACGCCGATGCGCGCCCGGTCCGCCCGCCAGCCGATGGGGGAGGAGTCCAGCACGGCGTCCAGCGCCGCGCGGAGCTGGTCGGGAAGCTCCGCCCACAGGGGCCGGGTGCCGATCCGCACGTCGCCGCCGGACGCGTTCGGGTCCCCGCCGCCGATGTGGGCCACGGTCGCGGTGATCATGCCGCGGCGCGCCAGGAACAGCGCGATGTCGACCATGGCGAAGCTGTTGCGCGACGGCCCCTGGGTGATCAGCACCAGCGGCATGGTGGTCAGCGCCGGCGCGCCTTCCGGTGCCACGTTGATGTGGTATGGGCCGCGGCGGATCGGCTGGACGGGATCGCGGGTGGGATAGGCCAGGAAGACGGGCACCTGCGTCCCGGTCGCCGGGTCGGGATACACGACCTGCGCCGCCGCCGCGCGGAACTGAGCCGGCGTTTCGGCTTTTGCCAGCGACGGGGCGCCGATCAGCGCGATTGCCAGGAACCACCAGAACCGCCGCATCAATCCGACTCCCCGTGCCGTTTTAGGCTACGCTGTTTTCAGGCTATGCTTGATGCCCAACGCTGAACCTCTGAAGATGGACAAGCGCCCGGCAATGGCAAGATGCGCCGGGAACCACAAGCTTCACCGTTTGGTCACCGCCGCGCCTCGGCGGTTCGAGGCATCATGGCCTGACCTATCACGCCAAGGACACGATATGTTGCGCCTTTCCCTTCCCGCCGCCCTGTTCGCCGTCGCGATGGTACTGTCCGGCTGTGGGGTCGTGGTCGCCACGGTCGACACCGCGGCCAGCGTGGCGGGGTCGGCCGTCAGCGTCGCGGGCGACGTCGTCTCGGCGACCGCCCATGTGGCGACCTCGCCCTTCCGCGGCGGGGACGATGAGAAGGACTCCAAGCCGGCGGAGTGACGGTGCGCGAGCGTCAGCGCGTGAAGAGGCGCCGCCACCAGGGGCGGCGGAGCCGTTGCAGCTCGGCCGCCAGGATGCGGCACTGGTCGCGCATGGTCTCATAGGCGGCGACCTCCGCCTCGCGGTCCTGGCGCAGCCCGTCGAGCGTGCCCATCAGGCGTTCGACCTTCCCGGCCAGCTCCGACGCGCGCTGCCGTTCGCGGCCTTCCGCCTCCCGGGCCTCATCGCGCTCGTTCTCCGCGTCGGCAAGTCGTTGGGTGAAGACCTGCTCCCGGGCTTCGGTGTCGGCGATCAGCTGGGCCACGAGGTCGCCGATCCGCTGGCGCTCCGCCTCGCGGTCGGCCTGGAGCCGGTCGAGCGCCACCGCGTGGGCGGTGCGCAGGGCGGCAATCTCCGCCGTGGTGTCCGACAGGCGCTGTTCGGCGTCCTGAAGGGCGTGGCTCAGGTCCTGCTCGCGCGTTGCGGTCTCGGCGATCAGCTGCTCAACCAGGGCGGTGACGCGCTCGCGGTCCGCCGCGTGGCCCTCGTGCAAGCGCACGACCTCGGCCTCGCGGGCATGCTCGGCCTGGGTGATGGTCTCGCGCCAGCGCTCCCGGTCGGCGGCGTGCTCGGCGACGACGCGCAGCCGTTCCGCCCGCTCGCTCTCCGCCGCCGACTCGGCCTTGGCCAGCTGCTCGCCCAGCGTGGCGATCTGCTCCCCATGGGACCGGAGCAGCTGCGCCGTGTTGGTGGCCGGCGCCTTGGCCCGCGTGCGAGGCGCGGGCGGCGGCACCGCCGAGGCCACGGGACGGCGCGACGGTTCCTCGCCATTGATCCCAGGGCCATTGGGCGTGGTCATCATGTCGGTCATCACGGCGCACCCCGGTAAGCCTGCCTAACACGTTAGAATAGCGCGTCGCGCGGCGTCCGCACAGGAACCTTTTTTGAAGGTGGAAGCGCGCAGGCTGCCACGGCGGCTTGCCCCTATTCCGGTTGCGGGCTTTTGCCTCAATTTTCGGGCGAGTTTTCGGGCAAATCGGCAAAAGAGCTGACTGTTAATCCGGTTTAAAGCGGGTTTAACGCCGGGCCTATGCTTTTCCGTTCGTAGTAACACCAATGATTGACAGTACGGGTTTCGATCGGTTTTCTCAGGGAAGACCAAAGGCCGGATCAAAAGGCTTTTCGTTAAAAAGCAAGTTGATCTCTCGAAGACTGTGGACGATGTGGAGAATCCCATGCGCGCTGTTCTGGTGGAACCGAACCCGCTGATCGCCGAGGCGCTCGGCCGGCAGCTCGGCATGGGCAAGATCCGCTACGACCGGCTGGACTGGCCGGAACTGGAAGAACTGCTGGCCGAGCAGGGCGGCGAGGCGCTGGGCTTCGACGCCATCGTGCTCGGTGGCTTGCCCGACCCGGCCGCCGCGGTGGCGTCCTTGCGCGCCCAGCGCGTCACCGCCGCGGTGCTCTGCCTGCTGGAACGGCGCGATGTCGCCGCCACCGTGGCGCTGCTGCACGCCGGCGCCGACGACGTGCTGGTCAAGCCGGTGGTCAGCGCCGAGGTGCGCGCCCGCATCGAGGTCGCCCGCCGCCGCGCCCGCGGCCTGGTCAGCAACGCCGTGCGGGTGGGCCGCCTGACCGTCTTCCTCGACGGCCGCGACCCGAATGTCGGCGGCGAGCGGCTGCGGCTGAGCCAGCGCGAGCACGCCATCCTCGGCGTGCTGGCCGCGCACCACCGCCGCGTGGTCTCCAAGGAGCACATCTACGACGAGGTCTACGGCCTGTCCGGCGCCGACCCGCTGGACAAGGTCATCGACGTCTACATCTGCAAGCTGCGCAAGAAGATCGCCGAGGCGACCGGCGGCGCCCGCTACATCGAGACCGTCTACGGCCGCGGCTACAAGTTCGAAGCCCCGCCCGAGCATGAGGAACCCGACACGCCGCCCCGCCTGCTGCGCGCCGTGACGCCCTTCAAGGGATTGGTGCGGCCGCCGTCGGCCCCGATCGCCGCGGTGGGGTGACAGGCGGGGGAGCTTCCAGCAGCGTTGGCGGCAGCATGCTGACAAAAACTGACAGCATGGCCGTCTAGGATCGGTTTCACCGGGCGGGAACGAACCAACAGCCCGCCGCTCCGATCCACAGAAACGCTGAAGGGAACCGCTGCCATGCTGAACGTCGATTTCGTCCTGCTCTACGTCGCCAACCCGACCACCAGCGCCGCCTTCTATGCCGACCTGCTGGGCCGCCCGCCGGTCGAGGCCTCCCCGACTTTCACGATGTTCGCCATGGAATCCGGCCTGATGCTCGGCCTGTGGTCGCGCAACACCGTGGCCCCGGCGGCCACCGCCCCGACGGGCTGCGGCGAGATCGCCTTCGTGGTGCCGGACGCCGACGCGGTGCGCGCCACCCACGAGGACTGGAGCCGCCGCGGCCTGCCCATCGCGCAAGAGCCGACGGCCATGGATTTCGGCTTCACCTTCGTCGCGCTGGACCCGGACGGCAACCGCCTGCGCGTCTTCGTCCCCGGTCCCCAGTGAGCGAGGGCCGGACCATGGGAAACCAGAGCATGGGCAACAGCCGCAACTGGATCGCCGTGGCGTCCGCCGAGCATGTGCGCATCGGCCGCGCCGGGGGCTTCATGCAGGTGTGCCACGGCAAGGCGGCGCCGCTGCGCCGGATCAAGCCGGGCGACCGCGTCGCCTACTACTCCCCGTCGGAGGTGTTCCGGGGCAAGGACAAGCTGCAACACTTCACCGCCGTCGGCACGGTGCGCGAGGGCGTGCCCTACCAGTTCGACATGGGCGGCGGCTTCGTGCCCTTCCGGCGCGACGTCGACTGGCTGAAGGCGGAAGAGGCGCCGATCCAGCCGCTGCTCGACGTGCTGGACTTCACCGGCGGCACGCGGAACTGGGGCTATCAGCTGCGCTTCGGCCTGTTCGAGGTCAGCGGCCACGACCTGGACCGCATCGCCGGGGCCATGAAGGCGGCGCTGCCGGTCTGAGGGGCCTCACACCACGGAGTCGGCGCTGAGGCGGCCGTCGAAGTCCAGCCAAGCGCCGGCCACGGGCCCCACGGTCAGGGTTCCCTTCAGGCCGGCGTCGGCGAGGGACGACGCGAAGCTCTCCTGCATGTCGGCCAGCATGGCCGAGGACAGGCCGCCCGCGGTCTGGAGCGTCACGTCGAGCGTCCTCCCCTCCCCCGCCGCGACGAGTTGGACGGCCCCCACCTGCCCCAGGTGGATTTGCAGCACGAATCCGCTGCCGGTCTGAAGCCCCTCCCCGTCGGCGATGGCGCACAGCAGGCCGCGGGCGGGGGATCCGTCCATCACCGGCACGCTGAGCACGCGCCAGGCGCGCCCGTCGGATGTCCGGCGGTGGCGGGGCGCCAGCGCCTCGTCCAGTTCGTCGAGCAGGGCGCCGCCGTCCAGGGCGTCGAGCGCCCGCGCGCCGTCTGGGCCGATCCAGTCGCGGGCTCCATCGGTCGTGGCGCACAGGAAGACGGCAAGCCCGAGGCCGAAGGTGGAATCGCAGTGCGGCAGCCCGCCGCGCAGCTCCTGCGCCGCCGGGGAGTCCAGCGCGTCCAGCACGGCGAGAAGGCGGGGGATTTGGACGACCGCGCCATTCATCAGTAGACCACCGCGTCGGCTTCGCCGGACTGTGGGATGACGATGGCGCCGTCGTCGGACAGAGCCTTGGCGACCTGGACGATTTCCGCCTGGGCGTCGTGGACGTCACGCATGCGGACCGGCCCCATGTTCTCGATCTCGTCCTGCAGAATCATGCGGGCGCGTTCGGACATGACGGACAGGAAGTGGTCGCGCTGCTGCGCCTCCGCGCCCTTCAGCGCGATGGCGAGTTGGCCGGTGTCGCAACGGCGGATCACCGTTTGCAGCGAGACGCGGTCCAGCCGCAGCAGATCCTCGAAGGTGAACATCAGCTGGCGGATGCGCTGGGTCGATTCCGGGAGCACGACGTCCAGGTCGGCGAAGATCTCGCCCATCGTGTCGCGGTCGATGCGGTTGAAGATGTCGGCCATCCGCTCGTGCGTGTCGGAGCCGTGGGTGCGGGCGTAGTTCGCCATGAACTCGTTGTGCAGGATGGATTCGATGTCCAGCAGCACCTCGCGCTGCACGGATTCGATCTGGATCATGCGCTCGATCACCTCCAGCCGCAGCGCCGCGGGCAGCAGCGGCAGCACCTTCGCCGCGTGGTCGCTGCGCATGCGCGACAGGATGACGGCGGCCGTCTGCGGGTATTCGCCCGACAGGTAGGTGGCCAGCACGCCCTCGTTCACGTTTGACATCTTCTCCCACATGGTGCGGCCGGCGGGGCCGCGGATCTCGCCCATGATCTCCGACACGCGGTCGTCGGGCAGGAAGCGGGAGAGCATGCGCTCCGTGCTGTCGTAGGAGCCGACGACGGAGCCGGTGTTCGCGAAGCGCTCCGTGAAGGTGCGCAGCAGCGCTTCCACGAGGTTGGAGGTGACGTTGCCGAGCCCGGCCATGGCGCGGCTGACCATGCGGATCTCGTCGTCGTCCAGCCGCTCCATCAGGCGGGAGCCGCGCTCCTCGCCCAGCGCCAGGAAGATGACGGCGGTCTTCTCCGTCCCGCTGAGGCTTTTGTAGTTGTCGCGGATCTTGATCGGCATGCCCATGTCGGTCCCCTCAGAAGGAACGGTCGGCGGCGGGGTGGCCGGCGGGGTCGGGGTCCGGCTCGGCCAGGGTTCGGTCGTGGCGGAAGGCGCCGGCCAGCACGCTGCCGGCGACCAGCACCATGCGGTGCGGCACCAGAGGGTTGGGTGCCAGCGCCGCCAGCAGCGCCAGGATGGTGGTGTCGTCGTCCACCGGGACGCCGCGCCGTCGCGCGATGGCGGTCAGGCTGTCGGCGACACCGTTAGAGGTTGGATGCGGGGCCATGGTCAGGTCACCCCGTAGGAGCGGATCAGGCTGTTGGCGATCAGAAACCAGCCGTCGGTCAGCACGAAGAAGATGATCTTGAAGGGCAGCGCGATCATCACCGGCGGCAGCATCATCATGCCCATCGCCATCAGCACGGCCGCCACCACCATGTCGATGACCAGGAAGGGCAGGAAGACCAGGAACCCGATTTCGAAGGCGCGCCGCAGTTCCGACAGCAGGAAGGCCGGCACCAGGACGCGCAGGTCGGCGTTCTCGGCGCTTTTCGGTTTTTCCATTTCCGCCTTTCCGGAGAAGCCGGCGAAGGCGGTCAGGTCCTTGTCGCGCACCTGGGAGACCATGAAGGCGCGGAAGGGCTCGACCATGCGTTCCAGCCCCTGCTCCTGCGTCACCTGCTCGTTCAGCAGCGGGCGCAGGCCGTCCTGCCACGCCGTGTCGAAAACCGGCCCCATGATGTGGAAGGTCAGGAACATCGCCAGACTGAGCAGCACCATGTTCGGCGGCGACTGCTGGAGCCCGAGGGCGGAGCGCAGCAGCGACAGCACTACGATGATGCGCGTGAAGGAGGTCGCCATGATCAGCAGCCCCGGCGCCACGCTGAGCACCGTCAGCAGAACGATGCCCTGGACGACCCGGCCGGACAGCGACGCCCCGTCGCCCAGCGCGTTCAGGTCGAGGTTGAGCGCCTGCGCCCCGGCCGCCGTCGGCAACAGCAGCAGCACGGGGAGCATCGTTAGAAGGACGGCAGGGAACGGGCGGAGGCTCATGGCGGGATGGCTCAATCGAGGCCGAGGTCGGTGCGCACGATTTCCGTCAGCGTGACGCCCAGGCGCTGATCCTCCACGATGACCACCTCGCCGCGGGCGACGAGGCGGTGGTTGACCAGCACCTCCACCGGCTCGTCCACCTTGCGCTCCAGCTCCACCACGGCGCCGCGGCCGAGCTTCAGGAGCTGGGCGACAAGCATGCTGGTGCGGCCGAGCACGACCTGCACGTCGACGGGGACGTTGTAGATGGCGCTCATGGTGCCGCCGGCTTGGCCACCATTTTGATCGGGGGTGGCCTTTTCGCCGGGCTTGGGGTCTTCGTCGAGGACGTCGAGGTTCAGTGGGCTCATGATGCGGATTCTTCCGTAAGGGGGGCCGTATGTGTGTCCAAGAGAGCGGCCAGCGAGCGGTCGCAGAGGTCGGCGACGGCGCGTTCCACCGCTTCGGGGTCGTGGCGCAGGCCGCCGGCTTCCCAGGCGGCGTCGATGCCGCCGGGCGGAATGGTCCGGTCGGCGACAATGTCGAGCGTGCCGCGGAAGCTGTGGTCCTCGGTGGTGGTCAGGCGGGCGCGGAGCGGTTCGGCGACGTCCGGGTGGACGCGGACGCGCAGCAGGGGCGACTTGCCGGCCAGCCGCAGGGCGTCGTGGGCCAGCCCTTCGGCCTCGGCCGGGCCGATCCGGTCCAGCAGGGCCGGGGCGATGCGGCGGACCAGCGCCACCAGCACCGCCGCCCCGTCCGCCTCGATCCCGCGCAGGGTGTCGGCGAAACGGTCGTCCAGGCTGGCGAGCTGTTCTTCCAGGCGATGGAGCGACAGGGCCAGCAGCACCTCAATGCGGGCGTTGGCCTCCGCCTCCCCTTCCTGGCGGCCCTGCTCCAGCCCGTCGGCGAAGGCGCGCAGCTCGGCGGCGGCGATGGCGCCCTGAAGGGCGCGTTCGGAATGGGCGGGGAGATCGAGCGGATCGACCGCCTCCGGTTCCGGCACCTGTTCCAGGGCGGCGGCCTCGCTCGCGGCCTGGGCGGTGCTGTCGAAGCGCTGGTCGAAGCGGTAGCGCGGGTAGTCCATCAGACCGCCTCCTCGTAGAGCCAGGAGCGAAGGATGTCGATCGCTTCATCCGGGTATTGGTCGACGATGTCGCCCAGCCGGCGGATGGATGAGGCACGGACCCGGCCTTCCACCGTGCGCAGCTCGATCAGCTGGTCCATGGTCTCCTCGATGTTCGGCAGCGCGGCCATGGCGGGCTCGCCCGCCTCCCCCATCTGCGGCGCCTGCGCCGTGCCTTCGGCACCCGTGGCCGGGGCGGCGAGCTGCGGCAGGACGGCGGGGCCGGCCAGGGCGGGCGCGGGGGTTTCCGCCGCGGCGGGCGGCGGGGCCGGGAAGACGCGGCGGATCAGCGGGCGCAGCCCCAGAACGATCAGCAGCCCGCACAGCACCAGCAGGATCACCCACTGGATCAGCGTCATGACGTTGCGGCTGAGCGTGTCGGCGATCTCGTCCATGGCGGCGCGCGGCGGGATCTCCGGCGCCAGCTCCACAAACTCCAGGTTGTCGACGGTGACCCGGTCGCCGCGCGCCTGGTCGTAGCCCATGGCGGAGCGGACCAGTTCGGTGATGCGCTGGATCTCCTCGGCCGAGCGCGGCTCGTAGCTGCGCGCGCCATCGGCGCCAGACTTCCAGGTGCCGTTGACCAGCACCGCGACGCTGACGCGGCGGATGTCGCCGGGCTCGATCACCGTTTCGCGCGCGACGTTGGAGATCTCGTAGTTGACCGTCTCCTCCTGCCGCTTGGAGTCCTGGGAGGAGCGGTTGTTCTGCGCCTGCGCCTGCGCCTTCACCTCGCGCTGCGGCAGGTTCTGCTCCGCCGTCACCGGGGGTTCGCCGGAGGTGTCGAGGCTGCGGTCCTGCTCCTGCACGGTCTGGGTGGAGCGGACGACTTGGCTTGCGGGATCGAAGCTCTGGCTGCGCACGACCTCGCGCTTGGTTTCGACGTCGACAGCAACCTGAACGCGAACAT
Organism: Azospirillum canadense; assembly: GCF_025961225.1. Taxonomy (GTDB): domain Bacteria; phylum Pseudomonadota; class Alphaproteobacteria; order Azospirillales; family Azospirillaceae; genus Azospirillum; species Azospirillum canadense. The sequence continues at coordinate 230,803 of NZ_JAOQNG010000004.1, forward strand.
TGCCTTGGCCGAGGCGGGCGACGAGCATCTGCTCGATGGCGCGGGCGATGCGGGATTCGTGCCCGACGCGCAGCCCGTCGGCCTTGGCGGCGGTGACGGCATCACCGTCGTCCTCGGTCAGCTGCACCTCGCCCGAGGCGTCGAGCACGGTGACCGCGCCGGCCTTCAGGTTCGGCACGGCGGCGGAGACGAGGTGGCGGATGGCCAGCGCTTGGCGCCGTTCCATCGGCGCGCGGCCGCGCATGCGCACCACGACGGAGGCGGTGGGCTTGGGGGCGGTGCGCGAGAACTCCTCCCGGTCGGGCAGGACGATGTGGACGCGCGCGGCCTCCACCCCCGACAGCGTCTCGATGGTGCGGGCAAGCTCCCCTTCCATGGCGCGCAGGCGGTTCATGCGCTGCATGAAGCTGGTGATGCCCAGCGGCTTGTCGCTGTCGAACAGCTCGTAGCCGATGCCACCGCGCGACGGCAGGCCCTTTTCGGCGAGCAGCATGCGCAGGCGCGCCACGTCGGAGTCCGGCACCTCCACCGCCGTGCCGTCGAAGGCGGCGGCGACCGGCACGCCCATGGCCTCCACCGCCTTGACGATGCGGCCGGCGTCGGCCGGCTCCAGCCCGGTGTAGAGTGGCGTCATGTGCGGGCGGGACAGCAGCACCGCCATGGTGGCGACCGCTAGGACGATGCCGACGCCGGTGCCGCCCAGCACCAGCAGGCGCCCGCGGCCCAGCGTCCGCAGATTGTCGATCAGACCGGTCACGACATCCGCACCTTTAAAGTTTCCGAAAAGCGGGGCCCGTAATCTTCGCTCCAGGCACCGGACCACGGTACCGGTTCCGCTTTTAAGCGGAGTAAAAGCTGGAAACGTGGAACGTGAAGGAAGTCCGTAAAACTTGATCGTTTAAAATACTCGCTCAAATTTTCGGTAGTTTGGAGGTGCCGGTGGCGATGAATACAGACGCTGGAAAGGCGCAGACGGTGTTTTCCCGCCTGCCGGGCCGGCAGCGGATGTACGTCGTCGTGCTGCCGCTGGCCCGTCTGGCGCTGGGGGCGGCGTCGCTCTGCGGCGTCGCGGCGGCGGGCCTGGGCGGCTACTGGGCGGCAGTCGGCACCGACGGCGTCGCCCGGCTGTTCGCCGACACGCCAATCGTGGAGCGGTCGCAAATCACGCTCGACCTGCCGGAGCTGGTGGTGAACCTGCGGCCGGAGACGCCGTCGCGCTTCCTGAAGCTCGGCATCACGCTGGCCGTCGCCCCGAAGGATCGCGCCGCCGTGGAGCAGGCGATGCCGCAGTTCGTGAACGTGGAGCAGGAGTTCCTGCGCAACCTCGACCAGCACGACCTGCAGGGCTCCGCCGGGCTGCTGCGCCTGCGCGGCGAGCTGCGCCGCCGCTTCAACCTGACCCTGGGCCGGGACGCCGTCGCCGACGTCCTGCTGCGCAGCCTTCTCACGCAATAGCGGTTCCGGGAATTCCCAGAGGACGTCGATGAGCAACCCAACCGACCATGATACCGACCTCACTGGCTTCGACAGCGTCCTGGACGGCGGGGCGGGCGAGGCGAAGGCGCTGAGCCAGGAGGAGATCGACCGGCTGCTGGACTTCGCCGCCGCCCCGGCCGAAACGCCCGGCCAGCCCGGCGCCATCGAGCGGCTGGTCAGCTCCACCACGGTCAACAAGGACCGGCTGCCGATGCTGGACGTGGTCTTCGACCGCATGGTCCGGCTGCTGAACACCTCGCTGCGCCAGTTCTCCTCCACCAGCGTGGAGGCCAGCCTGCTGCGCATCGACTGGCTGCGCTACAACGAGTTCTTGGATACCATCGAGCTGCCGGCCCTGGTCGGCGTGGCGCGCGCGGAGCAGTGGGACAACCAGCTGGTCGTGTCGGTCGACAGCGCGCTGATCTACTGCATGATGGACGTGCTGCTGGGCGGCCGGCGCAGCCGCGCCCGGCGCATCGACGGCCGCAGCTACACCTCCATCGAACGCAAGATCACGGAACGGCTGGTCAAGGTCATTCTCCAGGACCTCAGCCAGTCCTTCGACCCAATCGCTCAGGTGGACTTCACCTTCGACCGGCTGGAGACCAACCCGCAGTTCGCCACCATCACCCGCGCGACCAACGCCGTCATCCGCGTGCGCATCGCGGTGGAGGTGGAACGCCGCGTCGGCCACGCCGAGGTGGTCATCCCCTACGCCACGCTGGAACCGGTGCGCGGCAAGCTGGTGCAGACCTTCATGGGCGAGAAGTTCGGCCACGACACGGTGTGGGAAAGCCACCTGAAGGCGGAGCTGATGCGCGCCAAGCTGGACCTCGTCGCCGTGCTTCAGCAGACGCAGGTGCCGCTGGGCGAGGTGCTGAACTGGGAAAAGGGCACGTCGCTGAAGCTGCGCATCGACCCCGACGCGCCGGTGATGCTGCAAAGCAAGACCACCCCCCTCTTCGCCGGCCACATGGGCCAGCGCAACGGCAACATCTCCGTCAAGATCGACACCGACCTGGAGACCAAGCAGGAGCTGATCGATGGTCTCTTTTCTCATTGACGCCGTGCTGGCGGTGATGTTGGTCACCGCCACGGTCTTCCTGGTGATCGTCAACAAGCGCCTGAAGGTGATGCGGGCGAGCCAGGGGGAGATCGGCGCGCTGATCACCACCTTCTCCAAGACGATCGACGAGACGGAGGCCTCCGTCCAGCGCCTCGTCGCCGCGGCGACCGAGGCATCGGCCAAGCTGTCCGACGGTCTGGAGCGCGCGAAGGGCGTGACCGAGGAGGTCGGGCTGATCCTCGGCTCCTGCGAGCGCGCGTCCAAGCGCATCGAGAAATCGGTGCAGGAGGCCCGCGCGCTGGTGCGCCGGCTGGAGGATGGCCCCGTGGTCCGCCCGCGGCCACGGCCGGTGCCGGTGGCGCCCGTCGTGGAGACGGTGATGGAGAAGGAGGATGCGGAGCCGGTTGCCGTCGCCGAGGAGCGCGACGACTTCCGGCCGATGCTGGCCTCCGCGCTGGCGCGGACGCAGGCGGAACTGGCGGAGTTGCGGGCGGAGCCCCGGTTGGAGTCTCCCGCGGACAGCGACGGCGCGCGGCAGGCCGCGGCCAGCGCCTTCTACGCGCGCCTGCGCACCGTCGGGACGGAGCGCTGAGCCATGCTGCGCGTCCTTCCCATCACGCTGGTCGCGATCCTGATGGTGCTGCCGCTGAAGCTCGGCGCCCTGATGGACGGCTTCCCGGTCATCGCCCAGCAGTTCGACCGCGAGTTCGGCAAGCACGACCGCCCCTGGGCGACCGACCTGAAGGGCGACGGCACGGCCGAGCCCGCCAAGGACGCCGTACCGCCGCCGGTGTCCATCGTGCCGCCCACGCCGGTTCCGACCCCCGTTGTTTCGACCGAAGTCGCGCTGGCGACGCCCAACTGCACCGACCCGGCTCTGCGCGCCGCCATCACGGAGCAGAAGGCCGACGTCGCCGCCCGCACCCGTCATTTGACGGAGGCCGAGGCCGTGCTGGCCGCGGCGGAGACGCGGGCCACCGCGCAGATCCAGCGGCTGGGCGAGATGAAGCGCGACGTGGAGGCGCTGATGCAGCAGCGCTCCACCCTCCAGCAGGAGGACCTGAAGCGGATGGTGTCGATCTACGAGACCATGAAGCCGCGCGACGCCGCGCGCATCTTCAACGACCTGGAGACGGACATCATCATCGACGTGCTGGACCGCATGCCGGAGCGCCGCTCCGCCCCCATCATCGCGGAGCTGGAGGACGCCAAGGCGCGCGAGGTCACGCGGCTGGTCCTGCAACGGCGCGCCCTGCCCGGCGACCGCCCGGCGCCCCAGGCGGCGACACGCGTGCAGCCGGCGGTGTCCTTCCCCGCCGCCTCCCTGTCGGCGAACTGACGCCATGCCCGCCCTACCCGACGCCATCGCTCCGCCGCCGCCCCGGCCGGTCCGCCCGGCGGAAACGCCCTCCCCGCGCGGAGAGGAGGACCCGTCCGGCACGCCCTTCGCGGACTTGCTTGAGGACGCGGATCCGGTGGACGGCGATGCCGACGACGAGGCGAAGCCGCCGAAAGGCGGCGCGCCGGCCAATGCGGACGCGGCACTCGCCGCGCTGCTGCCCTTCCTGGCGCCCCCGCCGCCACAGGCTCCGGCCGCGGCGGCTGCCGGGCCGGCCATGATGGCGGCGCAGGGTGACGGAGCCGCGGTGCCCGTCGATGAAGCCGCAGCCTTGGCGGCGCTGGCATCCGCTGCTAAAGCGGAAGCCACCATCGGCAACGCCGCGCCGAAGGGGGGCGACGCTATCCCGACGGCAGCGGCGATTCCTCTGGCCGCGGCGGAACCGCCGGGCGCAGCCATTCCCGTGGCCGTGCCGACGCCTGATCTGGTAGCCGCCGCACCACCCGATAACGCGATTCCGACGGCTGCGCTGTCCGTCCCGACGGCGTCGAGTGCTCCGGCCAAGCCGACCGACAAGCCCGTGCCGAAACCTGCGGACGCGATGCCGGCCGCCGCTGCGCCCGATGCCGGAGCGCCGGATGCGACGGCGCAGGCGGCGGTTTCCGCGGCGCCGGGTGCCGGCAATTCCGGGAACAACGGCAATGGTGCGGGAGCGAACGCGGGCGGCCAGCGCCCCTCCCCCGCTCCGGAGGTGGCGCTGGCCGCGCAGGCCCACGCCGACGCCGTATCGCCGGCGACCGTCGCCACGGTGCCGGCACACGCAGTGGCGCATTACGCCGCCAGCCCGGTTGAGGGGACTCAGGCCCCGCGCGTGCCGGCGGCGCAGCTGGCGCAGCCGCTCGTCCGGGTGGTCGAGGCCGGCGGTGGGGAGTTCCGCATCGACCTTGCCCCAGACGATCTCGGCCCCGTGCGCGTGGTGGCGGAGCTGCACGCCGGCCGGGTGGCGCTGACCATCCAGGCGGAGCACGCCGACACGCTGTCCATGCTCCGCCGCGACATCCACCATCTGGAGCGCGCGCTGAACGATGCCGGCTTCGAGCTGGACGGCGGTACCCTGCAATTCTCCCTGCGCGGCGACGACCAGCCGCGGGGCTTCACCTCCTCCCGGCAGGAAAGCGGGGGCCAGGGCGGCCCGCGCGCGGCGTGGCGGGAGGACGCCGTGCCGGCGGTGCCGGCCGAACGCGGCGCCGTCCTGCGCGACGGCCTTGTCGACATCAGCGTTTAGGCGCTTTCCAAGGACTTGCCATGACGACCACTCCGACCACGACCGGCACTTCGACCAGCAAAGCGGCCAAGGACGCCATCAATCAGGCGACGACCCAGAAGCTCGGCACCGCCGGGGCGACTGGCACCGATGCCAGCGCCAACGCCAACAAGCCGACGGTCGACTACGAATCTTTCCTGAAGCTGCTGACCGCGCAGCTGCGCAACCAGGACCCGCTGGCGCCCATGGACGCGTCGCAGTTCATGACGCAGCTCGCCCAGCTTTCCACCGTCGAGCAGGGGGTGCGGACCAACGACACGCTGACCCAGGTGCTCGACACGCTGAAGAACAGCGGCATGCGGATGGACATGGCCTATCTCGGCCGCAGCGTGGAGGTCTCCACCGACCAGCTGAGCCTGTCCGGCGGCAAGGCGCAAATGGCCTACGCGGTGGAGGGCGCCGCCGCCTCGGTGAAGATCGAGGTGCTGAACGACGCGGGCCAGGCGATCTACAGCACCGCGGGCTCGCCCCAGACCGGCCGCCAGACCTTCGCCTGGGACGGCAAGCGCACCGATGGCAGCACCGCGCCGGACGGCGTCTACCACGTGCGCGTCACGGCCAAGGACAAGACCGGCGCCGCGCTGAAGGCCGCCACCGTCGTGACCGACACGGTGAAGGAAGTCCGCACCGCCGACGGCGCCACCAAGTTCGTGTTGAAGGGCGGCGCCACGGTCAGCGGCACGGACATCCTGTCGGCGTCGTAGGCGCCCGCCTACCAAGTCCACGTGTTGGGCGGCGGGTTGGACAGGCCGTAGGTGGTCAGGTTTACGTCGAGGTTGTTGACGGTCAGCGAACTGGACCCGTTGGTGATCTCCGCCCCGAGCTGGACGCCGGAGATCCAATCGTCGCCCTTCAGCACGCCGGTCTTTTCCAGCGTGTCGATGATGCCGCCGAGGTCCAGCTTGCCGGACTGGATGTCCTTGTCGTACTGGACGGCGGTGTAGTCCCAGGTGCGTCCGACGGAATTGTCGCCTTCCGGTTCGTGGAAGATGTGTGCGGACCCCATGCCGTCGCTGAAGGTGCCGGTGTCCTTGCCGTCCGGGCTGAACCAGCCCGTGTGGACCCAGACCATCACCTCGTCCTGGATGTTCTGGCCGACCGCGTTCGGGTCCGGCTTGGTCCAAAGCGAGAAGGCGACGTTGTGCCCCTCCGGGTTCTTGCCGAGGTCGTAGTCGAAGTCGACGTTCAGGGACTTCACGTCCTTCACCTGGACCGGAAATTCCTTGTTCGTGGTGGCGTAGTCTTCCCAGGTATCGCGCCCGGCGGTGAGCGTCGGGTAGGACAGCACGGGGTATTTGTCCCACGGGGCTTCCCACCAGCGGTCCTCGGACGGGTTGCCGTCCGGAGCGCTCCACTTGATCGTGGTGCCGGCGGGATCGTGCGTGTCAGGCACGGTGATCGACTGGCTGTAATGCTGCCCGTCCGGGACGGCCCAGGCGTTCCACACATTGTTGTGCGCAACGAAACCGTCCATGCGGATCTCGTCGTCGTTTCCCGTGATGGTCTTGGCCATTCTTGTTCCTTCAGCAACGAAATGCGTATCGGCCGAAGTCTTACAGGTTGGGGCGACGACGATCCCGGTCGCACCGGTGGTGGTCTAACCTCAAGGATGAGGGATCATCGGGGCGGTTTATGGGGCATGGGGTACTCCCCCGGTTCGTGCCACCCCGCCATGAGCGGGACGCCCGGATCGGGGCCAAAGCCTTGGTAAGCCTGAGTTCGTGGTGCGCTGCGGGTGCGAAGGCGGGAGATGGGAGGGGATGTCCGTCAGAATGTGCGATTTGGCGCGACCACGCCGAAAGCCATAGGGAGGCACCCATGGGGCAGAAACGCCCCGGGAATCAAAAATCCCTCCCCAGGCTGGCCGGGGAGGGATTTTTGACTTGGCTTTTACTTGGCGGAGACGGTGCCGGTCCAGCCCGGTTGGACGCCGTTCATGTCGGGCAGGCGGTGGGCGATGCCCTTGTGGCAGTCGATGCAGGTCCGCTCGCCGGTAAACAGGTAGGTTTCGTGCATCTTGGCCGCCCGCGGGTTCTGGCGGGTGATGTCCATGGATTCCGAACTGTGGCAGTTGCGGCATTCCAGGGAGTTGTTGGCCTTCAGGCGGCTCCACTCGTGGTTCGCCAGCTCCAGCCGCTTGTCCAGGAACTTCTCGCGCGTGTCGATGGTGCCGAAGATCTTGCCCCAGACCTCTTTCGAGGCCTGCATCTTGCGGGCGATCTTGCTGGTCCATTCGTGCGGGACGTGGCAGTCCGGGCAGGTCGCCCGCACGCCGGAGCGGTTCGTGAAGTGGATGGTCTGCTTCAGCTCTTCATACGGGTTGTTCTTCATCTCGTGGCAGGAGATGCAGAAGGCTTCCTTGTTGGTGGTCTCCAGCGCGGTGTTGAAGCCGCCCCAGAACAGCACGCCCGCCAGGAAGCCGCCCAGCGTCAGGAACCCCAGGCTGAAATGCACGGAGGGGCGCGAGAAGACGCGCCAGACGCGCGTCGCCAGATTGAGAAGGCAGGAGATCATTTGGCGCCTTCCTTCCCGCCGCCCAGCACCTTGTCGATGTCGACGAAGCTGTTGCCGACGATCGGCTTGGCATCGGTCTGCGGGACGTGGCACTGGATGCAGAAGTAGCGGCGAGGGGATACGGTGCCCAGCGTCTGGCCGTCGCGGTCCTGGAAGTGCGTGACCGAGATCATCGGGGCCTGCGAGCCCTCGGTGTTCTTGCGGTCGTGGCAGGTCAGGCACTTGTTGATGTTCAGGTCGATCTGGTAGTCGCGGACGGCGTGCGGGATCAGCGGCGGCTGGTCGGCGTAGTTGCGCACGCGCTTGACGTCGTCGGTCACCTCGCGGCCCATGGGTTCGGCCGGGATGTCCTGGGTGATCGGGTGCGGGCCCGACGGGACCTTGGGCGCATCGGCGGCGAACACGCCCGACGCGAGCACGGGAAGGACGGCGGCGAGCGCGAGGGCGCCAAACGTAAGACGGATCTTCATGGTCGGGCTCCTCACGCGACGGGGACGATCTTGACCGCGCACTTCTTGAAGTCGGTCTGCTTGCTGATCGGGTCGGTGGCGTCCAGCGTCACCTTGTTGATGAGCACGGTGTGGTCGAAGAACGGTACGAAGACGAGGCCCTGCGGCGGCTTGTTGCGGCCCCGCGTTTCGACACGGACGCGCACCTCGCCGCGGCGGGAGACCACGCGCACCTCCTGCCCGCGCCGGACGTTCAGCGTCTTGGCGTCGTCGGGGTGCATGAAGACCACCGCGCTGGGGAAGGCCTTGCGCAGCTCCGGCACGCGCAACGTCATGGATCCGCTGTGCCAGTGCTCGATCACGCGGCCGGTCGACAGCCAGAAGGGGAATTCGGCGTCCGGCGCCTCGGCCGGCGGCTCGTAGGGCAGCGCGAAGACGTTCGCCTTGCCATCCTTGTTGCCGTAGAACTTCACGCCCTCGCCGGCCTTGACGTAGGGGTCGAAACCCTCGCGGTAGCGCCACTTCGTCTCCGTGCCGTTCACCACCGGCCAGCGCAGGCCGCGCTCCTGGTGGTACTGGTCGAAGGGCGCCAAGTCATGGCCGTGGCCACGGCCGAAGGAGGCGTATTCCTCGAACAGGCCCTTTTGGACGTAGAAGCCGAAGTAATTCGCTTCGCGATTCTCGTAGGACGGGTCGCAGTCCGACACCGGGAAGGCGTTGACCTGGCCGTTGCAGTAGAGGATGTCGAACAGCGTCTTGCCGCGCACGTCCGGCTTCTTGGCGATCAGCTCTTCCGGCCAGACTTCCTCGACCGCGAAGCGCTTGGAGAACTCCATGAGCTGCCAGAGGTCGGAGCGCGCCTCGCCCGGCGCGTTCACCAGCTGGCGCCACAGCTGCGTGCGACGTTCCGCGTTGCCGTAGCCGCCTTCCTTCTCCACCCACATGGCGGTCGGCAGGATCAGGTCGGCGGCCAGCGCCGTCACCGTCGGGTAGGCGTCGGACACGACGATGAAGTTGTCCGGGTTGCGGTAGCCCTGGTAGGTCTCGTTCGCCGTGTTCGGCGCCGTCTGCATGTTGTTGTTGCACTGGACCCAGTAGGCGTTGATCTTCCCGTCCTTCAGCATCCGGTCCTGCTGGACCGCGTGGTAGCCGATCTTGTCGGGGATCGTGCCTTCCGGCAGCTTCCAGATCTCCTCCGCGTGCTGGCGGTGCTGCGGGTTGGTCACCACCATATCGGCGGGCAGCCGGTGCGAGAACGTGCCGACCTCGCGCGCCGTGCCGCAGGCCGATGGCTGTCCGGTCAGCGAGAAGGGGCCGCAGCCCGGCTGGCTGATCTTCCCGGTCAGCAGGTGGATGTTGTAGCAGAGGTTGTTCGCCCAGACGCCGCGGACATGCTGGTTGAAGCCCATGGTCCACAGGGACATGACCTTCACCTTCGGGTCGGCGTACAGCTCCGCCAGCGCCTCCAGCCGGTTCTTCGGCACGCCCGACAGCTCGTGCGCCTTGTCCAGCGTGTAGGGTTCGACGAACTTGGCGAACTCCTCGAAGGAGATCGGGTCGCTGTCGTTGGCGTTGCCGGCGTTCTTCGCCTTCTTCTCCAGCGGATGTTCGGGGCGCAGGCCATAGCCGATGTCGTCGCGGCCGCGCTTGAAGTTGCAGTGCTTCTCGATGAACTCCTTGTTCACCCGGCCGGTCTTGATGATGTGGTTGGCGATGTAGTTCAGGATCGCCAGATCCGAGCCCGGCGTGAACACCATGCCGATGTCGGCGAGGTCGAAGCTGCGGTGCTCGTAGGTCGACAGCACGGCCACCTTGGCGCCCTGGTGGCTGAGGCGGCGGTCGGTGATGCGCGTCCACAGGATGGGGTGCATCTCCGCCATGTTGGAGCCCCAGAGGACAAAGGCGTCCGCCTGCTCCATGTCGTCGTAGCAGCCCATCGGCTCGTCCATGCCGAAGGTGCGCATGAAGCCGGCGACCGCCGAGGCCATGCAGTGGCGGGCGTTCGGGTCCAGGTTGTTGGAGCGCAGGCCGGCCTTCATGAACTTCGACGCGGCGTAGCCTTCGTAGATCGTCCACTGGCCGGAGCCGAACATGCCCACGGCGGTCGGCCCCTTCTTCTTCAGGGTCTCCTTCCACTTCGCGGCCATGATGTCGAAGGCCTGGTCCCAGGTGATGGGCGTGAACTCGCCTTCCTTGTGGAACTTCCCGTCCTTCATGCGCAGCAGCGGCTGGGTCAGCCGGTCGTCGCCGTACATGATCTTGGACAGGAAATAGCCCTTCACGCAGTTCAGGCCGCGGTTTACCTCCGCCTTCACGTCGCCGTGGGTGGCGACGATGCGCCCGTCCTTCACGCCCACCATGACGCCGCAGCCGGTGCCGCAGAAGCGGCACGGCGCCTTGGACCATTTCAGCTTGGCGTCGTCGCCGGTCGGCAGGATGCCGGCGTTCGCCGGCAGGCTCACACCGGCCGCCGCCGCCGCGGTCACCGCGGCTTGGACCTTCAGATAATCACGGCGGGTCAGGGACATGGGGAGGTGCCTCCTAAAGGCGGGGATTCTTGGGCGGGTTTTTATCGGGTAGGGTTTATCAAGGGGCCGGGAGGAGTTCGGCGTCCGCGGGCATCAGCTCGTCGCAAGCCGCCTCGTCCTCGTAATGGTGGTAGACCATCGTGGTGGCGTGGACGCCGGGCATGGCGTTGATCGCGTCGATGCGGTCCAGTACCTGGCCTTCCGTCGCGGTCACCACGGTGACGACGGCCTTGCCCTTGTCCGCCACGTGCCATTCGACCCCGGCGAGCGCCGTCACGGCGTCCTTCAGGGCGGCAGTACGGTCCGGCGCGTGCTGGATGACCAGGCTGGAGATGTGAACCTCGGCCATCACAGGCCCCCGCCGTGGGACAGCAGCTGGTACATCCAGACGGAGAAGCCGTAGGCCCCGACCACGCCGATGGCCAGCACCGGCCAGATGAGGACGGACAGGGCGAGGAAGACCAGCCCTTCGAAGCGTCGGGTCGGGGTGTCGGCGGTGCGGAAATAGGGCGCGGTCATGGCATACCCGTGGAATGATCGGAACAGCGAGCCTGCTTTGGTCGCGTCCGAGCTTCGTTCGTCCGGGGCGGGAATGGCTTGACCTTGGTCAAGAGTCGGACCGGTTACGGTCCTTAGGTGCCGGTACTTACGGGTGTTCGGTCGATTTGTCGCAGGACGGAGCGCGTGCTGTCCCCTCGCCCGCCTCTCGCGCAAGCAGAGCTTGTGCTGACGGCGTCAGGCGAATGCCTTCGGCATTCGCTGAGAGCCGGAGGCGGGAGAGGGTGTTTTTCAAAGCCGCGTGTTTTCCTGGCGCATCAGGCGGTCGATCAGGACCGCGCGGACGAGGCCGGGGCCGAGCTGGTCGCCGGCCGCCTGCTTCAGGGAGTGGGCGACCGCGGCGGGGTCGACCGAGGGGCCGTCGAAGGCGCCGGAGCCGGCCAAGCCGAACAGGGCCTGCAACAGCGCGTTGCGGGCGTGCGGCAGGCGGCGGCGGATCAGGTTCGCTTGGTCGGCGCTGCCGGTCTGGAGCGTGATCTGGATGAGGATGAAGGCGGCGGTCCGGCCATCCGCCAGCACCGGCACCATCAGCTGTCCGACGTCGACATAGAAGGGGCCGCCCGCCTCCTCCGGCTTGTCGGCGGATTTGTCCGCCGTGGCGCCGGGGGCGGCGGTCGTCGCGGCCTCCGCGCGTTGCAGGCGGCCGAGGCCATAGCCGCCGGCCGCCGCGAGGGCCGCGCAGAGCACGAAGATGGCGAGGCCCGTCGGCCTCCGGCGTTCTTTCCCGCGTACCATCGGCCCCGTCCCGTCAGAAGGGCATGATGATGTCGAACAGCTGCTGGCCGTAGCGCGGCTGCTGCACGTCGGTCATCTGGCCGCGGCCGCCGTAGGTGACGCGCGCCTCTGCGACCTTGTCGTAGTCGATGGTGTTCACGTTGGTGATGTCCTCCGGCCGGATGACGCCGGCGATGCGCATCTCGCGCAGTTCGTAGTTCACGCGCACCTCCTGCCGGCCGGCGATGACGAAGTTGCCGTTGGGCAGCACCTCCGTCACCACGGCGGCGACGCGCATGGCGATGCGCTCGTTGCGCTGGATGGTCCCGGTGCCGGAGGAGTTGCTGCTGCTGTCCATGGTCACGAGATTGGACGGGTCGACGGAGCTGGGCACTTGGCTTTCCAGCCCGAAGAAGTTGGGGACGCCGGCCTTCTCCGCGTTGGAGCGCTGACGCTGCGTCTGGTTCTGCATCTGCGCCTGGTCGGCGATGTTGATGATGACGGTCAGCAGGTCGCCGGTCTGCTTGGCCCGCGGGTCGCGGAAGAAGTCGCGCGAGCCGGTGCGCCAGAGGGAACTCGGCACCTGTTCGTTCGGCAGCGCGCGGGGCATGGGCATGGAGACGACGCGCGCCTCCGGCGCCATGGCCGGGTTGGAGATCTCCGACAGGCGCGGAGCCTGCCCGATGTCGGCCAGCCGGGCGCAGCCGCCCAGCGCGCAGAGGATGAGAACAAGCGGGATGGACTCGCGGCGCATGGGACTGTCCTCTCTCAGGGGCGGGCGGCGATCGCGGGCGGCCCGGCGACGGAGACCGTCTGTGGCCCGGTGATCGTTCCGGTGACGACGATGTTGCTGGCGATGTTCATGACCCGCACGGAGTCGCCCACTCCGCCGTCCTGGAGCGCGCGGCCGCGCGCCATCAGCTGGAGCGGGCCGTCCTCGTACAGCAGGCTGACCGGCTTGTTGCGCTGGACCACCACGGGCGTGCCCACCGCGCTGGCCTGGATCAGCCGCCCAGCGGACAGCTGCCGGCGGCTGGCCATGCCGACCAGCGCGTCGCGGGAGCTGACGACCGTGTCGTTCAGTCGGTCCATCGGCATCTGGATGAAGGTCAGGTCGCCGTCGGCGATGATCTCCCCCGGCAGGATGCGGCGGGTCGGCACCGGCACCTCCACCAGGATGTCGGCCTTGGCGCGGACCTCCACGATGCGGCCCTCGCTGCTGACCAGCGCGCGGACGTTGCCGCTGCGCGGGTCGTAGGACAGGTCGCGCACCGCCTCCACCGGGCCGGCGAAGGGGGCGGTCAGCACCAGCGAGACGCGCGCCTCGGCCGGCACGGCGTTGCCCAGCGACGCCGCCAGCTCGTGCGCCAGCAGCGATTCCACGGGTCCTTCGGCGGTCGAGAGAAAAGCGGCCTCCGCTGCCCCGCCGCACAGAAGGTGCAGCGCCAGGGCGAAGGCCAGCTTGCGGGTGCCGCGCGCCATGATGGTCACCGCATGTTGGAGAGGGTGGAGGCCATCTGGTCGCCGGCCTCGACCACCTTCGCGTTCATCTCGTAGGCGCGCTGGGCGGAGATCAGCTCGGTGATTTCCTGGACGACGTTGACGTTGGAGGATTCCAGGTACTTCTGCCGGATCGTGCCGAAGCCGGCCTGCCCGCCGGTGCCGTCCTGCGGCTCGCCCGACGCAGGGGTGGAGCGGAACAGGTTGTTGCCCATCGCCTCCAGCCCCGATTCGTTGACGAAGACTGTCATGACCAGCTGGCCCAGCGTGCGCGGCTTGGTCTGACCGTCCACATAGGCCTGCACCTCGCCGGAGCTGTTCACCGCGATCTCGCGCGTGCCCTGGGGGACGGTGATGTCCGGCATAACCGGGTGGCCGTCGCCGGTGACGACGGTGCCCTCCGGCGACAGCTTGAAATTGCCGGAGCGGGTGTAGGCCGTCTCCCCGCCCGGCATGCGGACGTTGAAGTAGCCGCGCCCCTCGATGGCGAGGTCCAGCTCGTTCCCGGTGGAGGTCAGGTTGCCCGTCGTGTTGATGCGGTTGACCGAGGCCGGGCGGACGCCCAGCCCCACCTCGATGCCCGTGGGGATCAGCGTGCCGGCGTCGGTGGACTGGCTGCCCTGGCGCCGTTCGGACTGGTACATCAGGTCCTGGAACTCGGCCCGGCCGCGCTTGTAGGCGGTCGTGTTGATGTTGGCGATGTTGTTGGAGATGACCTCGACGTTCAGCTGCTGGGCCATCATGCCGGTCGAGGCGATGCTGAGCACGCGCATGGGAAATGACTCCGGTTAGGATGCTTTGCCGAGGCGGTTGATGGCGGAGCGCAGCAGGTCCTGCCCCTCGTCCATCATGCGGGTGACCGCCTGGTAGTCGCGGGACAGCTCCATCATGCGGGTCACCTCGCCGATGCCCTGGACGTTGGACTGCTCCACCTTGCCCTGGATCAGGCGGGTGTCGGGGGCGGGCTGCGGGTCGGTGCCGGGCTCCACGTCGAACAGCACGTCGCCGGTCTGGCGCAGGGCCTGCGGCCGGTCGAAGCGCACGACGCGCAGGCGGGCCAGCATGTCGTTGTCGGCGGAGACGAGGCCGTCCGTACCGACCGACAGGCGGCTGCGGTCCGAGGGGATGACGATCGGCTGCTGGTTGTCGTCCAGGTACGGGAAACCGCTGGCGTTCACCAGCTGCCCGTCCACGTCGCGGCGCATGCGGCCGTCACGGGTGTAGCGCACCCCGTCCGGCGTGCGGACCTGGAGCCAGCCGTCGCCGTCCAGCGCCACGTCGTAGGGGTTGTCGGTCGGCGACAGACCGCCGGCGCGGTGGTCGGTGTAGGTCGCGCGGTCGATGGTGAAGGCGATGCGGTCATTTGGCTTTGTGCCGCCCGGCTCCATGGCCGCTTCGAACAGCATCCGCTCCGCCCGGAAACCGGCAGTGTTCATGTTGGCGACGTTGTTGGCGACCACCTCCAGCTGCCGGCGCAGCGCCACTTGCCGCGACAATCCGATGTAAAGGGGATTCTCCATCGCCGACCATCCGCAGTTTGAACGCGGGTTTAACCTAGGTGATGCAGTTTAAAGCCGGGTTTCAACCTGAGGCGCCGCGACGGAGACTGATCGGTGTCTTGCAAGGTTTGAATCCGATTTAGATAAAATTTGCGACGGCTGCGATGCATCCCTGGAAGACTCCCACCGGTTTGACCGGGTTCAGCATGGCCCTGCTGCTGGCGAGCACCGCCTTCACGGCGCTTCCCGCGCTGGCCGCCACGAGGGTGAAGGTGCAGGCCGGCGACCACGCCGACTTCTCGCGCCTCGCCCTGGTCAGCCCGCAAGGCGCGCCGGAGGTGGCGGTGGAGAGCTGCGGCGGGCGCATCACCCTGCCGAGCCGGGCGGCTTGGCCGCTGGAGGCGCTGGGCGCCGCCTATTCCCGGCGCCTGACCGACTTCCGGGTGGCCGACGGCGGGCGCAGCCTGACGCTGCAATGGCCCTGCGGGGCGCGCGTCGCGGTCCGGCAGGAAAAGAAGGTGACCTTCGTGGATGTGGCCGAGCCGCCGGTCCCCGGCCGCAAGCCGGGCGCCCCGGCGGTGGAGCCGGAGGCGACGGACGCGCCGATGGTGGAGGCACCGCCGCCGTCCTTCTTCGACGGGTTGAGCCCGGTGAGCAGCGCGCAGGCGCAGCCGATCCCGATCCCGATCCGGCCAACGGCCACTGTCACTCCGGCACCCGCTGTGCCGCCTCCCGTTACGCCGGTGGCGGCACCGCCCTCCCCTCCCCCGCCCTCCCCTCCCCCGCCGGCGGTGACCGCCGCAGCCCCTCCCCCCTCCCCTGCCGACCCGCCGATCCGGGCCTTCGACCTGGACGCCTGGGCGGGCGACGATTTCCCGGTTCGCAAGCGGGCGCTGGAGCAGGCCATCGTGGAGACCCAGGGCCGCGCGCGGGTGGACGCGCTGATCGCCATGGCGCGCTTCACGTTGGCCCGCGCCATGCCGGAGGAAGGGCGCGCGGCGATCGACGCGGCGGATAGCCAGCGCCCGGCGCCCGACCAGCGGTATGAACTGCGCCTGCTGCGCGACGCCTTCCGCGCGCTGGACGGCACCGCCGACCCGGACGACAGCGTCTTCGTGCGCACGCCGCCGGGCCAGTCCGCCGACCACCACGTCTGGCGCGCCGCCACCCTGGCCCCGACGCGCTGGGGTGCGGCGAAGCCGGGCCTGCCCATCGTGCTGAAGCGGCTGCTGTCCTACCCGGCCGACCTGCGCGGCCGTCTGCTGACCCTGCTGGCCGACGCTGCCGGGGAAAGCGACGCGGCGTCGCTGAACCTGATCGTGATGGCGATGATAACGCTGGACGGCGTCGGGGCCGGTGACGGGCGGCTCGACTATTTCCGCGGGCGGCTGGCGGAGTTGCAGGACAGCGCCGCCGACGCGCTACGCCACTACGGCAACGCCGCCGCGGCGCCGGGGCTGTACGGCCACCGGGCGCAGGTGCGCTCCATCGAGTTGCGGCTGGCCGGCGGCGCCCTGGACGACGCCCGCGCCATCGCGGAGCTGGAGACGTTGCGGTACGCTTGGCGCGGCGACGATGTGGAGACGGACGCGCTGGCCGTGCTGGGCGCCGCCTACGCGCGGGTCGGGCGGACGGACGCGGCGCTGGACATCTTCGGCCTGCTCGGGCGGCGGTTCGGGGCGACGGCACGCGGGCGCGCGGCGCTGACCACCGGGCGGACGCTGCTGACCGCCGTGGTGGGCCGGCTGGAGGAAACCTCCGGCAGCACGCTCGACGCGCTGGCGTTGCAGGTCCGGCACGGGCGGGTCGTGGCGCTGATGGACGATGAGGCCGGGACGCAACGGCGCCGGCTGGCGCGGCGTCTGGCGCGCGATGGCTTCACGCTGGAAGCGGCGAAGCTGCTGCACGGGCTGGCCGAGGACGCGCGCGGCCCGCGCCGGGCGGAGATCGGGCTGGAGTTGGCGCGCGTGCTGCTGGACGCCGGGCGCAGTGGGGAGGCGCTGGCTGTGCTCGACCACACCGGCGGGAGCGCCGCCGATCCCGCCCTGGCGGAGCGGCGCGCCCTTCTGCGCGCGGAGTCCTTTGCGGCGGAGGGCGAGGCGATGCGCGCCTTCGACGCCCTGCGCGGCCTGTCCGGCCCCGCCGCGGCGCGCATCCGGGCGCAGAGCCTGTTCCAGGCCGGCGAGTGGGCCGCGTCGCGCGCCGCCTACGCCGAACTGCTCGACAAGGCTGACGCTCCCGACCCGGACGACGTCGCGCAATACGCGCTGGCCGCCTTCCGCGCCGGCGACGCCGAGGCGGTGGGGGCCGCGGCGGCGAAGCACGGCAAGCGGCTGGCCGGCACGCGCTGGGCCGGGCTGCTCGACGCGCTGGCCGTCCCGGCGGAGCCGCGCGCCAAGCCGCTGTCCACCGCCGCCATCACCGCCCAACTGGCCTCCGCCGGCGCGCTCAGCGACGTCGTGCGCCGCTGGCGGGCGTCGCCGTGAGTTTGGTTGCCGCACCGATGCCCGCCCCCTAATTCGGCCGAGCCGAAGGAGTCCATCATGCGTTTGCTGTTCGGTATCGTCGCGGTCTTCCTCAGCGTGCTCGGCGGCTTCGTCGCCATGGGCGGGCGGCTGGGGGTGCTGTGGCAGCCCGTGGAGATCGTCATCATCATCGGCGCCGGCATCGGCGGCTACGTCATCGCCAACGCCCCGCCGGTGCTGCGCGGGACGCTGCGCACCATCGGCGCCGTGGCGCGCGGCCGGCGCACCAGCAAGGACGAGTATCTGGAGCTGATCGCCCTGCTCTACGCCCTGCTGCGCCAGGCCAAGTCCAAGGGCATGTCGCACATCGAGGGCGACATCGACAAGCCCGAGGACAGCCCGATCTTCGCCCAGCACCCGTCGGTGTTCCGCCAGCCGCGCTGCGTCGCCTTCCTGTGCGACTACCTGCGCCTGATCGCGCTGGGCCAGGACAACCCGCACGACCTGGAAGCGCTGATGACCGAGGAGATCGACACCATCGCGCGGGAGCTGAACCAGGTGCCCAAGGCGTTGCAGAACCTCGCCGACGCGCTGCCGGCGCTGGGCATCGTCGCCGCCGTGCTGGGCGTCATCAACGCCATGAGCGCGATCAGCGAGCCGCCGGAGGTGCTGGGCCACATGATCGGCGGCGCGCTGACCGGCACCTTCCTGGGCGTGCTGCTGTCCTACGGCCTCGTCGGGCCGATCGCGGCGGCGGCACGGCACCGGCGCGAGGCGGAGCTGACCCTGTTCATCTGCGTCCGGGCCGGCATCGGCGCCTATCTCCGCGGCAGCCCTCCGCAGGTCTGCGCGGAGTTCGCCCGCAAGGTGCTGTTCGCCGACACGCAGCCGAGCCTGGCCGAGGTCGAGGTCGCCACCACCCTGTCCTCGCAGGCGAAGGCCCGCGAGGCGAGCCAGCCCGCCTGAGGCCGCCGCCATGCCCCGCAGCAAGCGCATCCAGCCGACCGTCATCGTCAAGCGCCGCTACGAGGACGAGGGGGAGGAGCACAACAGCGCCTGGAAGCTGGCCTACGCCGACTTCGTGACGGCGATGATGACCTTCTTCCTGATCATGTGGCTGATGAACGTCACCACGGTGGAGCAGCGCAAGGGCATCGCCGACTATTTCAACCCCGTCGCCCTGTCGCAGGCCAATTCGGGCGCCGACGGCATGCTGGCCGGCCGGTCGGTGGACAAGACCGGGGCGCTGAGCACCCCCAACGCCCCCGGCGAGCACAGCGTGCCGGTGGCCGCCCCGCCGGTCGTCGCCTCGCTGGGCGACAGCGACCGCCAGCCTGCGGGGCGCAAGGACCCCATGCCGCACCCGCCGGGCGGGAAGACGGCGTCCGATCGCAATGCACGGGCGGAGCTGGAGGCGATGCTCGACCGGCAGGCCGCCGCCTTGACCGAGCAGCGGGCGCTGGACGAGGCGGAGCGCGACCTGCGCCGCCGCATCGCAACGACGCCGGACCTCGGCGTGCTGGCCGACGGTGTGCTGATCCAGCAGACGCCGCAGGGCCTGCGCGTGCAGCTGACCGACCAGGCGAAGGCGTCGATGTTCAACGTCGGCTCCGCCCAGATGAACGACCAGGGCCGCCGCCTGATGCGGCTGGTCGCCACGGCCGTGGCGGCAGCGCCCAACCGGCTGAGCATCAGCGGCCACACCGACGCGCTGGGCTACGCCGACGGGGCGAAGTACGGGAACTGGGAGCTGTCCAGCGACCGCGCCAACGCCGCCCGCCGCGAACTGATCGCCGCCGGCATCCCGCCGGCCCGCATCGTCCGCGTGGAAGGCCGCGCCGACCTGGACCACCTGGACAGCGCCAACCCACTCGCCCCGCGCAACCGCCGCATCAGCATCACGTTGCTGCGGGGTGGGGAGTGAAGCGCTTCGGGTCCCCTCTCCCCAAGGGGGAGAGGGAGACTTCCTTGAGAGGAAAGAAGAGCACCAAATTTTAAGTAAATGCCCTTTCCACCTCCTTTAAAGCGCCTTTAAAACCGTCTCTGTACTCTGCGTTGGTAAGTCCATCGTGGAGAATCCCGGGACTTCCCCTTGCTTCGGCAGTCTTGACAAGAGGATCCCTCGATGAGCCTGTTCAGCGCCATGCGGTCCGGCGTCAGCGGCATGTCCGCGCAAAGCTCGCGGATGGCCGCCATTTCGGACAACATCAGCAATTCGGCCACCATCGGCTACAAGCGGGCGGCGGTCGATTTCTCGACGCTGGTGACCTCGTCCGGGTCGGACACGAGCTATTCGGCCGGCGGCGTGCGCTCGAACATCCATTATCAGGTGACCAAGGACGGGACGCTCCAGGGCACCCAGTCGGCCACCGACATGGCCATCGACGGCGGCGGGTTCTTCGTCATCGCCAACCACGCCAACGCTGCCGACGGGGCACCGAGCTACGCGCTGACCCGCGCCGGCAGCTTTCAGCCGGACGACCAGGGATACCTGCGCAACAGCGCCGGCCAGTATCTCCAGGCCTGGAAGCTGAACCCAGACGGTTCCCTGCCCTCGGTCAGCAAGACCAGCTTCGACGGCTTGCAGGCCGTGTCCGTCGCCGGACTCGCCTATGGCGGGGCGAAGACGACGGCGATGAATTTCTCCGGCAACCTGCCGGCCCAGGCCGCGACGGGCACCCGCTTCGACACCTCCACCAGCCTGTATGATGGCATCGGCACCCCGCGCGACGTCACGCTGACCTGGACGAAGACCGCCAACCCCAACGAATGGACGGTCGCCGTCGCGGGGCCGACCGGCTACACCGTGTCCCCGGCGAGCAGCACGGTGACCTTCGACGCCACGGGGCCGAACGCCGGGCTGCCGTCCGCGGCGATTCCGCCCATCACCCTGACCTCCCCGGCGTCACCCAGTTCCGACACGGTGACGCTCAGCCTCGGCAACGTCACGCAGCTGAACGGCGACTATGTCCCGCAGCTGGTCGGCGACGGCGCCAAAGCCGGACAGGTCAGCTCGGTCGAGGTCGACAAGGGCGGAAAGCTGTGGGCCATCTACGACAACGGCGCGCGCCAGGCGCTCTACCAAGTGCCCATCGCCAACGTGGTGAACCCGGACGGGCTGACCGTTCAGGACGGCAACAGCTTCACGCTGGGCGCCGACAGCGGCGCGCTGACGCTCGGCGCCGGGAACAGCGGCAAGACGGGGGCGGTGGCCGGCTACGCTCTGGAGCAGTCGAACGTCGACATCGCGGACGAGCTGGTGTCGCTGATCGAGACGCAGCGCGCCTATTCCTCCAACGCGACCATCGTCCGCACCGCCGACGAGATGGTCGACGAAACCAACCGCCTGAAGCGCTGACGCCACCGGATCGGGAGACCCTGCCATGAGCCTTCAGACGGCCCTGACCGCCGCCCTGTCCGGTCTGCGCGCGACCCAGCAGCAGGCTGCGCTCGTCTCGCACAACATCAGCAACGCCACCACCCCCGGCTTTGTCCGCAAGGAGCTGGACCTGTCCACTGCCGTCACTGGCGGGCTGGGTCAAGGTGTCCGCGTGGACGGCGTGGCCCGCCGGGTGGACGAGCTGCTGATCCGCGACGCGCGGTTCGAGCAGAGCCGCTACACCGCGCAGGAGGCGCGGGCCTCCGCTCTAGCCGACTACGCCAACGTGCTGGGCCAGCCGCAGGACGAGCGGTCGGTGTCCACGGCGCTGGCGAAGCTCCAGCAAGCCTTCTCCACGTTGCGCGACCAGTCCGACAACGAGGCCGCCCAGGCCGCGGTGGTGGACAAGGCCGACGCGCTGGTCCGCCGCCTGCACGACACCGCCGCCGCGGCGACCGCCGCGCAGGCCGACGCGAAGGGACGCCTGCAATCCTCCGTCGATCAGGTCAACACCGCCCTGGTCCGCGTCGGGGAGCTGAACGGCGCCATCGCTCGCCAGACCGCGCAGGGCGCTGACACCAGCGATCTGCGCGACCAGCGCGACCGGCTGCTCGACCAGGTGTCGGAGGAGATCGGCATCCGCACCTACACCCGCGACACCGGCGAGGTGGTGGTGATGACCCGCAACGGCCAGACGCTGCTGGACCGCGAACTGCCGGCCGGCGCGCAGCCGTTGCAACTGGTGGGCAACGACCTGATGGCCGGCGGCAAGGTGATCTCCGGCAACCCGGACCAGGACATCCAGAGCGGCCGCATCATGGGCTACGCCCAGGCCGCCTTCCAGGACATGCCGCGGGCGCTGGCGCAGCTGGATCAGTTGGCCGCCGGCCTCGTCCAGCAGTTCCAGGGGGCGGAGGCTGACCCGACGCAGCCCGGCCTGTTCACCGACGCCGGTGCCGCTTACGGTTCTACCGCCGGGTTGGCCGGGCGCATCACAGTGAACGACGCCGTCCGCACCGCGACCTGGAAGGTGCAGAGCGGCGTGCAGGCCACCGCCCCGCTCGCCCCCGGCGACCAGACGCAGATCGACCGCTACCTGGGCGCTTTCACCGCGACCCGCGCCTTCGCGGCGCCGGACCTGCCGGTCAGCGCGACGCTGGGCGAGTTTGCCACCAGCCTGGTGTCCACCCAGCAGGGCTACCGCACCACCGCGGAATCCGACCTGACGACGCGCAAGATCAGCGCCGACGCGCTGAACAACGCCCGCATCAACCGCGACGGCGTCAACGTCGACGACGAGATGCAGAAGCTTCTGCTGATCGAGCAGAGCTATGGCGCCAGCGCCCAGGTGATCCAGGTCGCCGGGCGGATGCTCGACACGCTGCTCCAGCTGCGGAACTGATCCCATGATCTACAACAGCGTTTCCACCGTCGGCCTCAGCCTCCGCCTCCAGACCGCGGCGACCGCGCTGCAATTGGAGCAGCTGCGCAACAACGACGAGATCGCCAGCGGCAAGCATTTCGACGTCGCCCAGGCGCTGGGCGCCCGGACCGGCCACGACATCGCGCTGCGCAACCTGTACGACGAGACCGACCAGTTCCAGAAGTCGGCCGCCCTGCTGCAAGGGCGCATGACGACGATGGACAGCGCGCTGACCAACATCCTGGCCGCCGGGCAGGACGTGCTGGCCGCCGCCTCCACCGGGCTGGGCCAGCCGTCGCCGACCGGCACGTCGTTGCAGGTGCGGGCGCGCGGGGTGCTGGACCAGGTGGTCGGCATGCTGAACGCCTCCTCCGGCAACGGCTACCTGTTCGGCGGCGTGGAGGTGAAGACCCCGCCGATGCGCGCGGTGCAGGGCGACGCCTCCGGCCTGCCGGCGCCGATGAGCATCGTGCAGGACGCCATCAGCGCGGCGAGCGGCGGGGCCAGCGCGCCCCAGACGGCGGCTGATACGGCCGCGGTGGTGGCGACGCTGGGCGACCTGTTCGCGGTGCGCGACCCCGCCCTGCCCCCTCCCCCGCCGCTGACGCAGGGTTTCGAGGGCGGCTTCTACGTGGGGGCAACGGCGATGCAGCCGGGCGGAGCGGCGACGCCGCGTTTGTCGGGCCGGCCGGACCGCACGACCGACATTCCCTACGGCGTCCAGGCCAACGACCCGGCCATGCGCGACCTGTTGCAGGGGCTGTACATGCTGACCAGCGTCGACACCAGCAAGCTGCCGCAGGACGCCTACCAGCCCTACATGCAGGCGGCGGTCGGCAAGGTCTCCGCCGGGCTGGACGGGGTGCGCAACGCCACCGCGCAGCTGGGCAGCCAGCGCCAGCAGGTCGACGAGATCGCCGAACGTCACGCGGCCCAGCTGAAGATCCTGAACGACCAGATCGACGCCCTGGAAGGCGTGGACCCGGCGGAGAGCAGCGTCCGGCTGAACCAGCTGGAGGCGCAGATCGAGGCGACCTCCGCCGCGACCGCCCGCATTTCCCGGATGCACCTGTCCAATTACCTCTAGGCCAAGGCAGAACGCCCGTGCCGATTGACCGCTCGCCCCTACGCTGTACGACCCGTGCCGTCCTGATGGCCGCTGGCCTTGCGCTTGCCGTTCTGGGCCCTGCCCTGCCTGCGGCGGCGCAGACGCGGGTGAAGGACCTCGTGGCCTTCGACGGCGTGCGCCGCAACCAGCTGATCGGCTATGGCCTCGTGGTCGGGCTGAACGGCACGGGCGACCGGCTGATCAACACGCCCTTCACGGAGCAGAGCCTGAAGGGCATGCTGGAGCGGCTGGGCATCAACACCCGCGACGAGGTTCTGCGCACCCGCAACGCCGCGGCGGTGATGGTCACCGCCTCCCTGCCCCCCTTCGCGCGCCAGGGGACGACCATCGACATCACCGTGTCGGCGCTGGGCGACGCCACCAGCCTGCTGGGCGGCACGTTGCTGGTCACGCCGCTGCTGGGTGCGGACGGGCAGGCCTACGCCGTGGCGCAAGGGGCGCTGTCGGTCAGCGGCTTCTCGGTCGGCGGGAGTGCGGCCAACGTGACCAAGGGTGTGCCGACCAGCGCCCGCGTCGCCAATGGCGCGATCGTGGAGCGGGAGCTGAAGTTCGCGCTGGACGAGGTCGCCGGCGTGCGCATGGCGCTGCGCAACCCGGACTTCACCACCGCCAACCGCATCGCCGACGCGGTGAACGTCCGGCTGGGCAACGGCAACGCCCGCGTGCTGGACGCCACCACCGTGGACGTGCGCATCCCGCCACGCTACACGGGCGCTGTCGCCCGGTTGATCGGCGACATCGAGCTGCTGACCGTCCGCCCGGATGGCGTCGCCCGCGTTGTGGTGGACGAGCGCAGCGGCACGGTCGTCATTGGCGACGATGTGCGCATCAGCAAGGTCGCCATCACCCAGGGCAACCTGACCGTCCGCGTGGTGGAGACGCCGCAGGTTTCGCAGCCGCAGCCCTTCTCCGACGGGCAGACCGTCGTCGTGCCGCGCACCGACGTGCAGGTGCAGGAGGGCAACGGCCGCCAGTTCGTCACCATCGGCGGCAACGTCAGCCTCCAGCAGCTTGTCAACGGGCTGAACGCGCTGGGCGTGGGGCCGCGCGACATGGTCGCCATCCTCCAGGCCATCAAGGCGGCGGGCGCCCTGCACGCCGATCTGGAAATCATCTGAGGACAGGACAACAGCGCCATGGACGTGACCGCCCTCCCCTCCCCTGCTCCCGCTTCAGTGCGGACCGCAGGCACCGGCAAGACACCCGACCCGGCGCAGCGCGCTGCCAAGGATTTCGAGGCGATGATGGTCGGCCAGATGCTGGAGTCCATGTTCGCGGGCGTCGACGCAGGCAGCGCCTTCGGCGGTGGCCAGGGCGAGCGGACGTGGCGCAGCTTCATGCTCCAGGAATACGGCAAGGCGATTGCTGAGGCCGGCACGCTGGGCATTGGCCGCATGGTGCAGGCCGACGTGGCGCGGCTCTACGCGCAACAGAACGAGGGTGCCGGGGCATGAGCCGCCGTTTCAAGGACCTGATCCGCGAGTTCGCCCCGGACGCCAAGCCGGAAGCACCTGTGCCGGACGTCGTGGCGGAACCGGAAGCGCCCACGCTCGCCGACGGCCCGACCGCCGTGGTCATGACCGCCTTCCTGGACGCGGTGGCCGAGCTGACCGCGCTGCTGGAGGAAGAGACGGCGGCCATCGCTGCCGGCGCGCTGGACGGGCTGGAGGGCTTTGCCCGGCGCAAGCAGGCCATGGCCGACCGGCTGGACGGCATCATGGCCGAGGCGAACGCGGCCCCCTTGCGCCTGACCGACGACCTGCGCGCGATGATCCTGGACCGGGTGGAGCGGCTGGACCGCGCCATCAACGCCAACGCCGCCGGGCTGGTGGCGATGCGCCGGGCGGTGCTGGCGATCAACCGCAGCCTGCTGTCCGCGCTGGAGAAGGCGGCGAGCGACGGGCTCTATGCACCGACCGGACAGGCGGTGCGGCCGGTCGAGCTGTCGGCCGCGGGGCTGAACGCGGAGCTGTGACGGCCTAAGGTTCGGCGGGCGTCAGCGCGCCAGGAACAGCGCCAATGCGGCGGCGATCGGAGCCAGTGTGAGGATGCCGACTGCGGCCACGCGTTCGGCCGGGCTCCACGAAGCCCAGTCGCGCTGAATCGAGGAAAAGAGCGACTTCATATCCCCTCCAGGCCCGAACAGTCCGAACGCCTTTGCTGCGCCAACGCGCTTGCTGCGGTGCATATAAGATACGTACTGGACGGTTGTTTGGCTTGTGATCGCGACAGCGTCGGCGCGAAATTTCAGGCAGTGATGCACGGCAGCAACAGCTCCGTCTGCGTTCCGATTTTTCCACATCGAGGTACGGCTTTCGGCCGAGGAAACGTATTTGGTGACCGGCATCCGCCTCAGCGCCGTTGCGGTCCTGCCAACAATCGGTGTGGCCGTTTGCTTCAATGTGTCAAAGGGTTGGTCAAGTAAATACGCCTGAGCGCGTGCGATGACTCCACTTATATTCGAGGCGTTCGCAGGTTTTGTCTTGTTATCATTTGCGATCGGCGGCGTTCTGGTGGAATAAGATCCACCAAAAACGCCGTGGATTGGGATCGATGTGGAAACGGGTGTTTCCAAGCGGTCTTTGAAAGCGCTGGAAATGACGCTGGCGAGGCGGCCGGAGCGAGTGCCCCTGCTCCGCATCGGCCGCGCTTTGCCCGGCGCGACCGGCCGATGAACACTCAATCAGCACGAAGGATTCGAACCATGGCATTGCGTGTCGCAAGCTGGAACGTCTACCACGGGGCCATCAACGGCGTGCAGCCGCAGACCCGGATGACGAATTTCGCGGCCTATTGCTGGGGCCTCGCCCCGCGCGTGGACATCATCTCCTTTCAGGAAGTTCCCATTGCGATGATGGGGAACCTGCCAAACGTGGTGAACGGAACCGGCTACAATTATCTGCGGGCCGCCGGCGAGTATCCGGCCTACCCGCCGGGCCTGGCGCCCGCGACGAACAAGCTGGGCGACGGCTACGCCGTGCTCTACAACCCGACCCGCGTTGCCCCGGTCGGCATCGCCGCACGTGGAGACATGCCCTTCATCAATGCGGCGAATTTCAAGATTACGGAGGGACAGAGCCAAGGGCGTCCCCCGGTCGGCTGCGTTTTCCAGCGCACAGGGGACCCGACGGTGCAGTTCAATTTCGCCGATTGGCACAACGAGACCGGCGCCTGGGCCGATCCGGCGATCGTCGGCCTTCACAACACCTATGTCCCGCTGGCCGCGGATTCGGTGATCGCCGGCGACTTCAACGTCAAGGCGGCGGCGTTGGCAGCCTCGCGCTTCCCACGATGGGACGCCGTCTACAACAATGTCGACTTCATCCTGACCAACCGGACGGTGGCAGCCGTGGAACCTCCCCTGATCGGGAACTATGTCAGCGACGCCCATTACGCGATCATGGCCGACGTGGCCATTCCGGGCTTCTGACGAGCAGGGTCGCAGGGCGGGCAGGGGTGTTTTGGTTTCGACTTCGAAAGCGCGCCTTGGTTGCTGGAGGTGAGAATTCCTGAAACCTAAGCGCGCTTTCGAGATCGAAAGCCCAAGTCAATCGACCAGAGGCAGTCGACCAAAGTCACTCGCCCAGCAGGGCGTCGATGCGGCCGCGCAGGTCGCGGAGCAGGTCGCGGTGTTCCTTTTGCAGGGCGCCGCTGACCGATCCGATGGCGCTCAGGTCCTTGTCGATGCGGTTGATCGCCTTGCCGAGCACGCGCAGCGGCTCCGGGGAGGCCGGGTCCTTGCTCGCCCGCGCGGCACGGACCGACTGCACCGTCAGGCCGCCGGTGCGGGCCGACTTCCACAGGCGACGCACCTCCGCTTCGTCGCCGACGAAGGCCAGCTCCACCAGGGCGGAGCGGGACACGGCGTCGGGGTTCTCCCGGTATTCGGTCAGGATGTCGCCGGGCAGGTCCAGCACCTTCAGCCGCTTCGACACCTCAGCCTCCGACACGCCAATGGCGGCGGCGACCTCGGCCTGGGCGTAGCCGTGGGCGTCGATCAGCTGGGACAGGCCGCGGGCGAGATCGATGGCGTCCAGGTCCACGCGCTGGACGTTCTCGATCAGCGCGATCTCCTCCGCCTTCCCCTTGGTGATGATCGCGGCGATGGTCGGGCGGCCGAGCCTCTGGTGGGCGCGCAGGCGCCGTTCGCCGGCGACCAGCCGGTAGACGCCCTTCTCCGCCGTCTCCTGGACCAGCACCGGCTGCTGGAGCCCGTGGCGCTCGATGGACTCGGCCAGCGAGGCGAGTGCGGCCTCGTCGAAGACGGTGCGCGGCTGGTCCGGGTTGGTGCGGATGTTGGCGACGTCGGCCTCGATCAGGCGGGGCAGGGTGCCCGTCAGGCCGAACATGCGGTCGGTCTCCAGCGCCGGGGCGGCGTTCTTCACCTGCAACACGGCGGCGGCGGTCTGGCGCGTCAGCTTCTTAGGCGGCATCGGCGGCCTCCCGGATGCGGCCGGCCGCCTTCAGCAGCGCACCGGCGATGGCGGCGTAGCTTTCCACGCCCGGCGCGCCGATGTCGGCGTCCAGCGTGATAACGTTGGCCCCGGCGGCCTGCGCGTAAATCGTCGCGCGCGGCACCGGCGGGAACACCCGGTAGTCGGTGCCCCACAGCCGCCCGATGTCCTCCAGCGAGGAACGGTCCTGCGTCTGGCGCGGGTTCAGCATGGTGGGCAGCACGCCCAGCACCTGGAGCCCCGGGTTCAGCCGGCGCTGGATGCGCGCAACCGTGTCCAGGAAGGCGTTCACGCCCAGGATGGCGTGCGGCTCCGCCTGGCAGGGGATCAGGACGTAGTCGGCGGCGGTCAGGGCGTTGATGGTCACCGCCCCCAGGTTCGGCGCGCAGTCGATCAGGATGAAGTCGTAACCGCCGCGCACCGTGTCCAGCATCTCCGCCATCGCGGTCTGCGCGTTGGTCAGGTTGCCCGGCAGCTCCGTGTCGGCGCTGGCCAGCGCGATGCTGGAGGGCACGACGTCCAACCCCTCCACGCCCGTCGGGCGGATGACGTCGGCCAGCTTCGCCTTGCCCATCAGCGCGTGGTAGAGCACGCGGCCCGCCTCGGTCAGCGTCACCACGTCGGCCTGCGGCACGCCGACATGCACCGTGGCGTTGCCCTGCGGGTCGGCGTCCACCAGCAGCACGCGGTTGCCCGATCGGGCCAGCATGAAGGCGACGTTGATGGAGGTGGCGGTCTTCGCCGTGCCGCCCTTCTGCAGGCCGACGGCGATCACCGTGCCGCGCCGCGGCGGTTCCGTCGGGGGCTGTTCCAGCGACAGCAGCAGCAGGCGGCCCAGCACGTCGCGGGGCAGGGCCTCCTTGCCCGTCTCCCACTTGCTCAGCCGCTGCTTGTCGTATTTGCGCCCGGTCAGTTCGTTGACGAACGCGGCCATCTGCGTCTGCGTGAGTCCGCGCTTCTCACGCAACGCCTTCAAATCTTCGCCGGTCATTGCCCCCTCGTCGACTTCATGAGTCGTCGCGGAAGCTATCAAGTCGTCCCAACCACCGCAACGGGTGACTACCGCGCGCCTTGGTGAAAAATGCCCGCTTCTTTATCGGGGACTGGCGGGGCAGGGCCGGTCGGGTGCATAACAGGGGGCGGGGCAGGCGAGGAATGCGACGATGGCGGCGAACTGGTCGGTGCGGCAGCTGGTGTGCCAAGCCCATGGTTGTGAGCTGGTCGTGACGTGGCGCGCTGACGCCCGTTGGACCTGGGCCGTGTCGGTGGCCGGCGAGCGCATCGTGGTCGGCGTGGCGAACTCCCAGGACGGCGCGCAGGACGCGGCGCTGCACGCCGCCGACCGTCACGCCCGCGCCGACGGGACCGTGCAGCTGACAATGTTCTGATTCAGAATTTTTAGGGGCAGGGCGGCCGCAGCCGTTCGCAGAAGGCGCGCGCCGCGTGGCTCATATGCCTTTGCTTGTGGTGGAGCAGGTGGAAGGGGCGGTCGGGCAGCGGGAAGGCGATGCGGTGCAGGCGCCCGGATGCCAGCGCGCTGGCCGCCACCAGTTCGGAGATCACCGTCGCCCCCGCCCCCGCCGTCACCGCGGACAGCACCGCCTCGTTCGACGGCAGTTCCAGCACGACGGGAAGCCGGTCCGGGGAAACGCCCTGCCGGCGCAACGCCTCCTCGAAGGCGGAGCGCGTGCCGGACCCGACCTCCCGCAGGACCCAGGGGGAGGCGGGCAGTTCCTCGGCCTCCAACCGCGCGCGGCCGTGCCAGGGATGCCCGTCCGCCACCACCAGGGCCATCCGGTCGCCGGGCAGGGGGACTTGAGCCAGCAGCGGGTCGTCCACCTCCCCTTCCACCAAACCGAGGTCGGCGGCGCCGTCCAGGACGGCCTGGGCGACCTGCGCCGTATTTCCGGCCGCAACACCGACGTCCACGTCCGGGTGGCGGGCGCGGAAGGCGACCAGCCGTTCCGGCAGCCAATAGCCGATGATGGTCTGGCTGGCGTGCACCGTGACCCGGCCGCGGCGCAGCGCCGACAGGTCGGCCAGCAGGCGCTCCGCCGCCTCCGCGCGGGCCAGCACCGCCCTCGCCTCGTCCAGGAACAGGGTTCCGGCCTCGGTCAGTTCGATCCGGCGCCCCACCCGGTTGAACAGCTGGACGGCGTGCCGGGCCTCCAGGTTGGCGATGGCGGCGCTGACCGCCGACTGCGTCAGGTGCAGCACGCCGGCAGCGCGCGTCACGTGCTGCTGCTCCGCCACCGCCACAAAGATGCGCAACTGCTCCAGCGTCATGGACCGCTTCCCCGGCTCTACCAATCGTTCGATTTTAGCGAACGATTCGAGCAGCACAATGCGTTGGATCGATCGGTCGGCGGAGAACAGATTCGTAGACATCCGAACCGGAGGTCCACGATGTACCCCGCCCTTGCACGCGTTCCCGCCATCCTTCGCCCGCTGCTGCCCGGCGTGGCGCTGTGCGGGGCCGTCTCCCTGCTGGCGACGATGGCGGCGGGCGTTGAGATCCGGCTGTTCGGGCAGGCGTGGCTGGAGCCGCTGGTGCTCGCCATCCTGATCGGCACGGCGCTGCGCACCGCTTGGCGGCCCGGCCCACGCTGGACGCCCGGCATTCACACCAGCGCCAAGACCCTGCTGGAGGTGGCGGTCATGCTGCTGGGGGCCTCCATCGACCCGAAGACCATCCTGGCGGCCGGGCCGGGGCTGCTTCTGGGGATCGGCGGGGTGGTCGCCGCCGCGCTAACCGCAAGCTACGGGATCGGGCGGCTGCTCGGCCTGCCGAAGCGGATGGCGGTGCTGGTCGCCTGCGGGAACTCGATCTGCGGCAACTCGGCCATCGCGGCCACCGCGCCGGTGATCGGCGCGCACAGCGACGACGTCGCAGCGTCCATCGCCTTCACGGCGGTGCTGGGCGTGCTGGTGGTGCTGGGGCTGCCGCTGCTCGTCCCGCTGCTCGGGCTCAACCCGATGGAGTATGGGGTGCTGGCCGGGCTGACGGTCTACGCGGTGCCGCAGGTGCTGGCGGCCACGGCGCCGGTCGCCGCGGTCAGCGTGCAGGTGGGGACGCTGGTCAAGCTGGTGCGCGTGCTGATGCTGGGGCCGGTCGTCTTCACCCTGGCGCTGCTCGCCGCCCGCCGGCCGCAGGGGGAGCGGAAGGCGGGCGAGGGGGCGGGGAACCGCCTGCGGGCCCATCACCTCGTTCCCTGGTTCATCCTGGGCTTCCTGGGGCTGGCCGGCCTGCGGGCGGCGGGGCTGGTGCCGCAGGCGCTGCTGGCCCCCATGGCAGCGGCATCGGGCGTGCTGACCGTGCTGTCGATGGCGGCGCTGGGGCTGGGGGTGGACGTCCGCATGGTGGCGCGGGCCGGGCTGCGGGTCACGGCGGCGGTCGTCCTGTCGCTGCTCGCCCTCGGCGCGATCGGCGTCGGCCTGATCGATCTGTTGAATATCGGTTGATGAGGCGGCTGAAGGGGCAGGGAAGGGCGCTTATTTTGCTCATTAAATGTGTGAATTGGGCAAAAAATGTGCATAGAATACATTTTATGCCTTGACCTCAACTTAGGTTGAGGTTTTAGCTTCGCGCCCGTTGATCGCCGAGATCTGGCGGAATGTCCTGGGAGAGCGAGACGAATGCCCAAAGAAAAGCGGTCGATCCTGCGCAGCCTGGTGGTCGTCCTATCAAAAAAGCACCGCAATCGCCGTCGCATCGCCCTGTTCAACCCGATCCTTCCCGGCGCCAACCTGCGGGACCGGATCATCGCCTGCTGCGGCGCCCTGCTGGGCATCGCGGCCACCGGGCTTCTCTGCCATTTCGCGCTCAGCAGCTCGGTCAGCGTGCCGGTGCTGATCGCGCCGATGGGGGCCTCGGCGGTCCTGCTGTTCGCGGTGCCCACCAGCCCGCTGGCGCAGCCCTGGCCGATCATCGGCGGCAACACGCTGTCGGCCATCGTCGGCATCCTGGTGTCGGCGCTGGTGCCTGACCCGATGCTGGCCGGCGCGCTCGCCGTCGCACTGGCGATCGCGACCATGTCCATGACGCGCTGCCTGCACCCGCCCGGCGGGGCCGCTGCCCTGACCGCGGTGCTCGGCGGGCCGGCGGTGGCGTCGGCCGGGTTGGGCTTCGCCCTGTTCCCGGTGGCGGTCAACTCAATCCTGCTGGTCACGGCCGGCTGGGTGTTCCACCGCTTCTCCGGCCATTCCTACCCGCACCGCCCGGCCGCCAAGCCCACCAACGTGCATCGGACGAACGACGTGCCGGCACCGGCGCGCGGTGGGGTGACGCCGACCGACGTGGAGGAGGCGATCCAGGGCTTCGGCGAGGCGTTCGACGTCAACCCGGACGACCTGAAGGACCTGCTGCTGAAGGCCGAGCGCGTCGCGCTGGAACGGCTGAACGCCCACATCGCCTGTTCGGAGGTGATGTCGCGGGACGTGATCACCGTGTCCGCCGACGCCCGCCCGGACGTCGCCCGCGCCAAGCTGGTCGAGCACGCCATCCGCACGCTGCCGGTCGTGGACGCGCGCGGCACGGTGGTCGGCGCGGTCGGGCACGAGCAGCTCGTCAAGCCGGGCGCGCGCGTCGCCGACGTCATGGAACCGGCGGTCTTCGAACGGCCGGAAACGCCAGCCTTCCGCCTGCTCGGCCCGCTGTCGGACGGGCGCACCCACGAGGTGATGATCGTCGACCGCAACGGCACGCTGCTGGGCGTCGTCACGCAGACCGACCTGCTGATGGTCCTGGCGCGCGCTGCCCTAGCCCGGTCGGAAGAGGCGCAGAAGGGTGCCGCCCTGTCGATGATACCGAACCGCTGATACGCTTCCGGGAGGGGCGTCCCTATCGCTGAGGGGCCGCCCATTCCGCGGGAAACCGGGCCCATCCGCATGATGGGCCCGTATTTTTTTGGCTTCAAGCCCGCAATGGGCCACCGCCAAATCGCGCGTGCAACAAGGGTCGCCTGACCTGTTGGACGTCGCATGACAACGGAATCACCCGAGGATCTGGTGAGGAAGCTGTCGGCGTGGCGTCTCTATCTGGACGCGATCAGCCGGCAACGGAAGGACCGGATCGCCGCCCTGTCCGACGCCGCGGATGCCGCCAGCGCCCGCGCGCGGCGGATCCGTGACGAGGCGGAACAGGCGCGGCGCCGGCTGGACGCTTTGTCGAGGCCATCAACGCCGCAGACGCCGCCCCAGACACCGCCCCAGAAACCGCCCGCGCAGGCGCCGGCGCGGCCGAACCCAGGCAAGCCGGGAGGGCGGGGCGGCGTGCCGTGACCGCGCGCCGTCAGGACGCGCCGTCAGTGTGCGGTGGCCAGCGGGTAGGCGCGCTTCACGGTGGCGGCGGCGAAGGCGGCGACGCCCGCCTTGATCAGGTCGCCGGGAATGAAGGTCAGCGATCCCAGCGCCGCCTTCTCCAGCGGCAGGCCGCTGACCACCGACAGCCAGGGGATGCCCAGCGCGTAGTCGGCGCCGATCCCGCCCAGCGCGCAGGCGACGAACAGCGACGGCAGGCTGCCCCGGCGCGGCAGACGCTCCGCCAGCCAGCCGACGACGAAGGCCGCCAGCGCGAAGCCGATGGCGAAGCCGCCGGTCGGCCCCAGAAAGACGCCGAAGCCGCCGCGCCCACCGGACAGCAGCGGCAGCCCGGCCGCGACCAGCAGCAGGAACAGCACAAGCGCCAGCCCGCCCAGCCGGGCGCCCAGCACCGCGCCGGCCAGCATGACGCCCATCAGCTGCGCCGTGATCGGCACGGGCAGGAAGCCCACCGGGATCGGCGGCACGAGGCCGAGCACCGCGACGATGGCGGCAAACAGGGCGCAGTGGACGAGGTCGCGCGTGGTCAGTGGTTTCATCGTTCCGGTCTCAACTGTTTTCCGGTTTCCAAAATGCGGTGTCGATCCGTCACCGCGGATCATAGCCGCGGGCTTCCAGCGCGTCGCTTAAATGATCGGCCATGCGCATGGTCTTCACCAGCAGGGGTACCAGCAGCGCCAGGGCGGAGCGCTCCACCCCGCGCGCCCGCTGCGCCATGCGGATCTCCTGGACGAGGTCGAGCAGGACGGGGATCAGCCGGATGGTCAGGGCTAGCATCAGGCTGACCTTGCCGGCGTTCACACCCAGCGGCCTCAACCACCCCAGCCCCCGCTCCAGCGCGTCGATCATGTCGGACGCGCGGGTGGTCAGCGTCACCAGCGACGCCAGCAGGACCAGCAGGGCCAGGCGGCCGGCCGTCGCCGCCCCGGTCTCCCAGCCGACGAAGGCCGCCTGAACGGCGAACAGCAGCACCAGCACCGGAAGGAGAGGGCGGATCTGGCCGAGGATGGCGCCCAGGGGAAGGCGTGCCAACGCGAACAGCAAAAGCGTGCCGGCCAGCGCCGCGCCGATGGCGACCGGGCTGGCGACGAAGAACAGGCCCGTCGCCGCGACCGCCAGCGCCGCCAGCTTCCAGCCCACGGGAAAGGCGTGGACCGGCGAGTCCCGATGAAGGTAGAGGCCAAGCATCAGCCCATCCGCGCGACGTAGTTGGCGATGGCGGCAGCGGGCGCATCGTCGGCCACCACGCGCCCCTCGTCCAGCACGATCACCCGCTCCGCCTCGGCGACGAGGTCCAGGTCGTGGGAGATCAGAAGGGCGGTCTGCGGCAGGTTGCGGATCACGCCGGCGATGCGGCGACGGTTGCGCAGGTCGAGCAGGGTGGTCGGCTCGTCGAACACGACATAGGCCGGGTCCAGCACCAGCACCGACGCGATGGCGAGCAGCTGCTTCTGCCCGCCGCTCAACCGGTGGGCGGGCCAGTCGCGGTGCTCCGTCAGGCCGAAGCGCGCCATCACGGCGTCCACGCGCCGGGCGATCTCGTCGCGCGGCAGCCGCAGGTTCTTCAAGCCGAAGGCGATGTCCTCCGCCACCGTGGGGTAGACGATCTGCACGTCGGGGTCCTGGAAGACGAAGCCGACCTTGCGGCGCACCGCCCGCGCGTCGCCGCGGGTGTCCAGCCCGTCCACCAGCACGCGCCCCTCGTCCGGCAGCAGCAGCCCGTTGAGCAGGCGCGCCAGCGTGCTCTTGCCCGATCCGTTGCTGCCCACGATCGCCACGCGGCGTTCGGCCAGCGTCAGGTCGATCCCGCGCAGCACCTCCCGCTCGCCATAGCGATGCCGGACGTTCCGGAGTTCAATCACCGCACCAACCCCACCAGCCCTTCCGAGTGCCCCTTTCATAGACCGAGACGTGGGCAAGAAAAAAGGCCGAGCGCTCGTCGGAGCGCCCGGCCACCCTTGCGACCTTTGTCAGACCTGCGCCTGCCCGCCGTCGGCGAACAGTTCGGCGCCGTTCACGAAGCTGGAATCGTCGGAGGCGAGGAACAGCGCGGCCTTGGCGATCTCCTCCGCCTCGCCGACCCGGCCGAGCGGGATGCGGGAGGCGAGATAGTCCAGCAGCCCCTGGCGCTGCGCCGGATCGTCACCGGCTAGGTCGACCAGGCCCGGCGTGCGGGTAGCGCCGGGGCTCAGCACGTTGACGCGGATGCCCGTGTCCTTGAGGTCGAGCGCCCAGCTGCGCGCCAGGTTGCGCACCGCGGCCTTGGAGGCGGAGTAGACGCTGAAGGCGGCCGTGCCCTCGATGCCGGTGGTCGAGCCGGTGAGGATCACGGATGAGCCGCGGCTCAGCAGCGGCAGCGCCTTCTGCACGGTGAAGATCACCGCCTTCACGTTGCGGCCGAAGGTGTCGTCGACCTGCTCCTCGGTGATCTGGCCGAGCGGCAGCATGGAGCCGCCGCCAGCGTTGGCGAACAGCACGTCGAGACGCCCATGCTTGGCCTTCACCTGGGCGAACAGCCGGTCGAGGTCGGCGCCACGGCTGGAGTCCGCCTGGACGCCCGTGGCGCGGTCGCCGATCTCCGCGACGGCGCGGTCGAGCACGTCCTGGCGGCGGCCGGTGATGTACACGTGCGCGCCTTCGGCGGCGAACAGCTTGGCGGTGGCGAGACCGATGCCGCTGGTGGCGCCGGTGATGACGGCGACCTTGCCATTCAGACGGTTGGACATGATCGGTTTCCTTATCAAGAAGGGCGGCCGCCGGCGGTGTGGCGCGTCTCGGCGCGCGGCCGGCCGGCGGTCGGTTGTGTTTCGGATGAAGGGAAGGACGCCGGCCTTTGTTGGGCGGCGTCCGTCGGGTCGTTCCCGGCTGCCCTTGCTGACGACAAACCTAAGCCGCGGCGGCCATCCGGAAAAGGCAGGCCGTGTGGAATGATTATCCATGCCCATGGATAATCCGGGGGAACGGGTCAGCCCGCCCGGTGGTCGATCCGGCCGAACAGCGCCGCGGCCCAATCGGAAAAGACGCGGAGCTTGGCGCTGGGGTGGCGGTTGGCCGGGTAGACGAGCTGGAGCGGGTGCGGGCTCTGCGTCCAGTCCGGAAGGATGCGGACGAGCCGGCCATTCTCCAGGAAAGGGCGGGCGACGAAGCCGAAGGTCTGGCCGATGCCCAGCCCCGCCAGCAGGGCGGTCACGTGCGCCGTGCTTTCGTTCACGCAGACGACGGCCGGGCCGGCGATCTCGTACCGCTCCTCCCCCCGTTGGAAGTGCAGGGGAAAGACCTTGCCGGTGAGGGCGGAGCAATAGCTGCACACCGCGTGCCCGGCCTCGATGTCCGCCGGATGCGTCGGCAGGCCGTGCGCCTCGATGTAGGACGGGGCGGCGCAGGTGACGTAATCCAGTTCGCACAGCCGCCGCGCGACCAGCGCGCTGTCGGCCAGGGCGCCGCCGCGGATGACGCAGTCCACGCCCTCGCCGATCAGGTCGACCGGCCGGTCGTTGACGCCCAGGAACAGCTGCACCTCGGGATAGCGCGCCCGGAAGTCGGGCAGGGCGGGGATGAGGACGAGGTTGGCCAGCGAGGATCCGATGTCGACGCGCAGCCGTCCCCGGGGCAGGGCGCGCGCGTGCGCCGCCGTCGCGTCCATGTCCTCCAACTCGCCCAGCAGGCGCACGGCCCGCTCGTGGTAGGCGGCGCCCTCCGGCGTCACCGTGACGGCGCGGGTGGTCCGCTGGACCAAGCGCGTGCCCAGGTGATGCTCCAGGTCCTGCACCAGCTTGCTGACCGTCGAGCGCGGCAGGTTGAGGCTGTCGGCCGCCTTGGCGAAGGATCCCGCCTCGGCGATGCGGACGAAGGCCCTGATGGCGAGAAGCTGGTCCAAGCTGCGGCTCCCGTGGTGCGGCCCCGATCCTACCGCCGCACCGGACAGGATCAAGCCGGACGGACCGCTTCCTTCACAACGCACCACGGCCGGCAAGGGCCTGGATGCGGTCGGCCGTGCGGCAGGCGATGGCCTGGATGGTCAGGGACGGATTGACCCCGCCGACCGTCGGGAAGACCGAGCCGTCGCAGATCCACAGGTTGGGGATGTCCCAGCTTCGGCAGTCGGCGTCGACGACGCTGGTGGCCGGATCGCTGCCCATGCGGGCCGTCCCATTGAGGTGGCAGGTGTCGTCCCGCTCCTCCCAGAGGTCGGTCGCCCCGGCGGCTTCCAGCGCCTGCCCCATGAAGCCGAGCGCGTGGCGCATCATCCGCTTATCGTTGTCGCAGTAGGAATAGGTGACGCGGGCGACCGGCAGGCCGTAGCGGTCGGTCTCGTCGGCCAGGGTCACGCGGTTGCGCTCCTGCGGCAGGCATTCCCCGACCATCTTCAGCCCGACTTGGTGGTTGTAGCGCTCCATCTGCCGCATCAGCGCCTCGCCCCACAGCCCGCGCGAACCGGCCAGTGTGCGCGCCCACACGATGGGCAGCGGCCCCTGGCTCATGTAGCAATAACCGCCGAAGAAGTCTTTTCCGTCGTCCGCGTAGTTCCAGTGCTCGGTCAGGGCGAGCGACGGGGGCGCCTTGTAGGACCGGACCTCCTCCGCCATGCTGCCCCAGACCGCCTGGTTCAGCTGCACCATCAGGTTGCTGCCGACCAGGCCGGAGCTGTTGGCGAGCCCGTCCGGAAAGCGGTCGGTCGCCGAATTGAGCAGCAGGCGCGGCGTCTCGATGGCGTAGCCGGCCACCACCACGTTGCGCGCCCTCTGGAACCGCCATTGCCCGTCGCGATGGTAATGCACCCCGGTGACGAGGCCGGCCCGGTCGGTCTCGATGCGGCCGACCATGGCCAAGTCGCGGATCTCCGCGCCCGCAGCCAGGGCGCGGGGAAGCCAAGTGTTGAGCACGCTCTGCTTGGCGTTGGTCGAGCAGCCCGACGTGCAGAAGCCCCGGTAGACGCAGGGCGGCGCCTTGCCGTGCGGCGAGGAGAGCGTGGCGATGGGCGTCGGCGCCCAGTCGATGCCGAGCGCCTCGGCCCCCTTCGCCAGGACCAGGGCGGCGGCGTTCAGCTCGTGCGGCCGGCGCGGGTAGCGGGGGCGCTTCGGTCCCCAGGGGTAGGAGAGGGGCCCGGAGATCTGCAGTGTGCGCTCGACCTCCTGGTAATAGCGCCACATCTCCCGCCAGTCGATGGGCCAGTCGGCGCCGTAGCCGAGTTTGCTGCGCGACTGGAACCATTCCGGCCGGAAGCGCAGCGACACCATGGCGTAATGCACGGTGCTGCCGCCGACCGAACGGCCGCTGTTGTTGTCCCCGAGCTTCAGCGGATCGTCGCCGTCGCACAGCCGGTCCTCGGTCCAGAACAGCTTCCTCTGCTCCGTCTCGTCGGACGCGAAATCCTCCAGCGGCCGCCAGTAGGGCCCGGCGTCGAAGGCGACGACGGAAAAACCGGCCTCCGCCAGCTTGCAGGCCAGTGTCCCGCCGCCGGCCCCAGTGCCGACGATGGCGAAGTCCACCGCCTCGTTCTCGGAATGCTCGCGCATCGGGACCCAGCCGCCCTCGCGGAAGACGTCGGGCGCCCGGCCGTTTGTGGCGCGGGGGACCTCCATCGGGTCGTCCGGCATCGGATCATCGAACATCCGGTCACCGGACACGGCGGTTCTCCTCCCAGGCCACGTCCTCGCGGCCCGGCTTCGCCTCGCTGGCTTCCCAAGGGTCGCGCCGGTCGAAGCCCATGCGGACGTAGCCGCGCGGGCTGGCCGGGCCGCCAAAGCCGATCTCGTTCCAGGCGGTGGGGTGGCTGTAATAGGCTTCAAGGATGTCCGGGAGCAGCCGTGAGGCGAAGAAGAGGCGGCTTGGCATGCCCTCCCAGGCCGGATCGTCCAGGCGTCCCTCCTGCATCGCCCGCAGCAGGGCGTCCTGTTGGTCGGGACCCAGATCGTGGAACGGGCGGTCGTGCGCGCGGCGGCACTCCGCATCCAGCGCCGCGAGGCCGCGCCGCCACGCCTCGGCGATCGGCGGCAGCCGGACGTCGCGGTGGCCGTCGCGGCGGTCTTCCTGCAGTCGGCGGTCGAGCAGGGCGGCGACTGGGATCGGGGCCGCGCGCTTCGGCGGCTGCGGCACGATGCGGTCGCACACCGCCTTCAGCGTCCGCCACGCCGCGTCGTCGAAGATGCGGTGGTCCTCGGGGTCGATGGCCAGCCGCCGGTCGATCACGGCGCGGGTCTTGTCGTTCCAGGACGGCCCGTTCCGCTTGGCGAGCACGTCGTAGCCGGGGTAGCGGCCGGAGGTGTTGTCAGGCATGGTCTCATCGGGCATGGCGCCGGTCCTCCTCCAGCGAAAGCGTCGCCAACCCGGCGAGCGCCAGGGCGGTGTAGCTGGGTGGCGCGGGCAGGGGCGGCCCGTTCAGGATGTTCTGCGACCAGTTCCGCCAGCCGCCCATGTTCCGATGGACGCCGAAGGCGTGGAAGCCGACGCCGACAAAGCCGAGCGCCGCCGTGGCGCGCAGCCCCCAGCGCGCCGCCCTGGTCGACGCCATGGCCGGCCGGCCGTTCCCCGACAGCACCGTGCCGGCCAGCAGCGCCGCGCCGACCGGCGGGACGACCATCGGCAGGTACATGGCGGGATCGTGGAAGGCGCCCCGGAAATGCAGCAGCGCCGTTTCCGCAACCGTGCCCAGGATGCCGAGCGAGACCAGGGCCGCCAGCGCGTCGGCGGCCGGCACGCCGAGCACCTTTGGCGCCTTGGCCGGCGCCTCGCCCGGCCGGGTATGACGGACCCGTTCGGCGAAGAAGCCCAGCAGACCGGCCAGCGCGACGGCCGACGGGGCGCCGATGGGGGCGCCGTAGAACAGGTTCAGCCACGACAGCCCGCCCGGCCGCTTGGTGACGTTGAACAGGTGGAAGCCGGTGCCGACCGCGCCGGTCAGGATGGCGCCGCCATAGGCGGCGTCGCGCACGGCGTGCGCCCGCGGGCGGTCGTCGAGCGTCCCGAACAGGCTGACCCCGATGACCGCCGTGGACACGGCCAGCGGCGTGACCATGGCCGGGTTGTGGAACGACCCGCGGTAATGCTCCACCGCGCTGTCGGCCAGCGCCGCCAGCCCGAGCAGCGCGGCGCTGCGGTTCAAGTCCTT
Organism: Azospirillum canadense; assembly: GCF_025961225.1. Taxonomy (GTDB): domain Bacteria; phylum Pseudomonadota; class Alphaproteobacteria; order Azospirillales; family Azospirillaceae; genus Azospirillum; species Azospirillum canadense. The sequence goes on from NZ_JAOQNG010000004.1 coordinate 271,047, forward strand.
GGCGACGCGCAGAGTCACCGGGGGCGGCCCCTCCAGCCTCCGCTGGGGCCGCGCCCGCCGCCGCAGCGCCAGCGCCGCTCCGGCCGACAGGGCCGCCAAGCCGGCCACGGCCCACGCGGCGCCGCGCGCCGGGCGTGTGGGGCGTTGGTCGAGGCGCGCGGGAACCGATGCCGCTCCGCGCGTCATGTCATCCATCACCATCGTTCCCCCAAAACGGTGCCAGGGACGGCTGCCTTGCTGCCTCAACGGTGATCGGCGAAGCCGGTTCGCCGGAAAGCGCATGCGTTTTCCATCGCCCTGGGCAGCGGTCCGGTCATGGGAACCGGCCGGGTGCCGGTGAGTTGGCCGATCACCGGCGGCAGGACCCTGGAAAGGGAGAATCATGCACCGAAAGCCATCCAACGACAGCGTCGGCATCGACCGCATCGGGGTCGAGACGTTCCGGATCCCGACCGATCAGCCGGAGGCCGACGGCACGCTCGACTGGGACCACACGACGCTCGTCGTCGTCACAGCGGAGGCCGGCGGGCAAAGCGGCCTCGGCTACGGCTACGCCGATGACGCCACGGCGTGCCTGATCGCCGGCCCGCTGGCGGAACGGCTGCGCGGCGTCGACGCGCTCGACATCAACCGCGCCTGGATCGTGATGACCCAGGCGGTGCGCAACCTGGGCCGGCCGGGCATCGCGGCCATGGCGGTGTCGGCCGTGGACACGGCCTTGTGGGACCTAAAAGGGCAATTGCTCGGCCGCTCCGTCGCCGACCTGCTGGGCCGCGCGCGCGACGGCACGCCGGCCTATGGCAGCGGCGGCTTCACCTCCTATTCGGATGACCGCCTGATCGAACAGCTCTCAGGCTGGGCACGGGACGGGCTGCCGGCGGTCAAGATGAAGATCGGCCGCGACGCTGCCCGTGACGTGGAGCGCGTGGCGCTGGCGCGCCGGGCGCTCGGCTCCGGCACGGACCTCTATGTGGACGCCAACGGCGCCTACGACCGCAAGCTGGCGCTGGCCCAAGCGGAGCGCTTCGCCGAGCGGGGAGTCGCGTGGTTCGAGGAGCCGGTGTCCTCCGACGACCTGGAAGGCCTTCGCCTGCTGCGCGACCGCGGTCCTGGCCGCATGATGATCGCTGCCGGGGAGTACGGCTACACCCCGGTCTATTTCCGCCGCATGCTGGAGGCCGGGGCGGTGGACGTGCTCCAGGCGGACGCCACCCGCTGCGGCGGCATCACCGGATTCCTGGCGGCGGCGGCGCTGACGGAAGCCTTCTGCTTGCCCCTGTCGGCGCACACCGCCCCGACGCTGCACGCACAGGTCGGCTGCACCTGCCGCACGCTCAAGAACATCGAATACTTCCACGACCACGCCCGCATCGAGACGATGCTGTTCGACGGGGCGATCACTCCGGTGAACGGGGAACTGGTCCCGGACCGCTCCCGCCCCGGCTTGGGCATCGCGCTGAAGCGGGCCGACGCCGCGCGGTTCAGCACCTGAGCGGCGTCGACCCTATCTTCTCCCCGGCCCTTCTCCCTGCCGGGGTCGCGCTCAGCCGCCGGCCAGCTTGGCGAGCTTGATGGAGGTGTCGGCGATGGTCTTCAGGGTGGAGCCGATGAAGATCAGCGTGTCGGCCGTTTCCTTCGTGATGCCGATCTTCTGGAGCGGCGCCCCGCGCATCGCCTTGTAGACCTCGTGGTGCTGGCTCATCTGCTCGTAGAAGGCGTCCTTGGTCTTCACGTTGGCTTGCAGCTCGTGGATCTTGTCGAGCGTGACGGTGACCTTCTCGCCCAGGATCTTCGCCATCGCCATGGCTTCCTTGGGCAGCTTTTCCTTCTCCAGCTTCTCGATCTGCTTCATGAGCTTGTTGGCGTACTCATAGAGCTTGTCGGACTTCTCTTCGATCTTGGCCGTCTTGGCGTGGAACTCGACCAGCAGCTTCTCCATGCCGCCGACGGACTTGACGAAGGGCACGCCCAGGATCGCGGCCAGCTCGCGCGCGGTCGACTTGGCGGTCAGCGTGCCGCTGCTGTAGGCGTCGGCCAGCGTGTCGTCGGTGGCGCGCAGGTCCTTTTCCGCCTTCTCGATGTCGCGGGCGTAGGTATAGATCTCCGCCGCCATGGACACGGCGGTCTTCGCCATGCTGCCGACCGTGGCGCAAATGCCGAGGATGGCGACGGGCGTCGCCCCGCCGGCGCTGGCCGCAGCACCCGCGATGTTCACCGCGACGGAGACGGTGCCGGCGATGATGCTGATGGAGCCCTGCACCATCTTCCAGCCGAACTGCAGCTTGAACTTGGCCAGATCCTTCTTCTTGCTGACGTAGCTGGCCCAGGCCTTTTCCACCGCCTTGACGGCGAGGCCGCCCTGGGCGTCGGCGATCTGCTTGCACAGGACGTTGATCGTCTTTTCGCGGTCGGCCAGCTCCTTCTCGCTCGCCGGCGGCTTTTTCTCCAGGTTGGCGTCGAAGTCCTTGAGCGCGCCGTGGATGTCCTTCCGGGACATGTTCAGCTGCTCGTAGGCGACCGCGATCAGGTTCTGGACGATCAGCTTGTCCTTGTCGACGGCCTTCTGGAGGTCCTTCGGGATGTCCTTCAGCTCGACGGTGGCCTTCATGGCCGGCACCTTCAGGTGCTTCGTCTTCAGGCCATCGGAAAAGTCCATTTCGGCAAGCTTCAAGGCCGGCATGCGCAACCCCCCGTCGTCGTAAGGCCACGGGCGGAACAGGCCGCGCATGGCGCCGCGCGGTGCCCGCCATGACTTGGCGGCGCCGCAGCATTGATTGGAAATGTGCCCACCATCACTGACACAGGCGGGGGAGACGGGCGACGGGGACTTGCTCCGGAATGGACGGACCCAGGCGGGGGCGAGACGGGGCGGCGTTTTCCTCACGGCGCGATCGGGGGTTTTTCGCAGACGCCGGCCCGGCCCCTGGGCTTCCTGATCATGACGGAGCCTCCAGTTGGTCATTGAAATGGATTTCGTCAAAAAATCGTCGATGTACAAAACATACAAGGTTATGGAGCACGTGCAAGTTCATATATTTTCATTCATATGCACGAGTTTATTTTCATTGAACAAGATTGGTTGCTCTGAATAACTTCAAAGCGCATCCGAATAAGCGCGCTTGCATACGGATTTATTCTTAGATTGCTAAGGAGAAAGTCATGAGTATCGGTCCCGTTTCGGGCAACGGCATCAGCTTTGCCCTGAGCGCTGGCAAGTCGGCTTTCTGGACGGTCAACACCCAGGCCGCCTACAACCAGTACGTCAAGCTGGTCGACCCCAGCGGCAACGTGGTGTTCACCGCCACCGGCTCCGGCGGCACCAACGGCACGCCGAACCAGATCGGCTCCGGCAACTTTACCGCGGTCGCCGGCAACTACACCATTTACATCGGCATCAACAACGGCGCCCAGTGGAACCAAGTGATCTGGGACAGCGACTCGCTGGTCAACGGCGGCACGGTCTACTACTCGGTCACCACCTTCATTTCCGAAGACGGTGGCGGCACCGACTACAACGACAGCGTGGTGTCCATCAGCTACTTCAACTCCGTGGGCTGATCGGCAACCAGCGAGAGCGGGTGACGGGCCGACCGTCACCCGCCGAAGGGAAAACGCTCCGCCAGGACGAAGGGCGTGTCCGCGTCGGCCTGCTCGAACAGGCAGACGGACCGGAACGCCACCGGATCGCGCAGGACGGGGGCGCTCAGCCGGTCGAGCACCGCCCGAACCTCCGCGCGCTCCGCGTCGCGCAGGCGGCGGGTCAGCGTCAGGTGAAGACGGAAGTCCTCGAACACGTAGGGGTAGCCCCAGGTCTCGATGTGCTCGCGCTGCTGGTCGGTCAGCGAGGCGCCGAGGCGCTTTTGCCGTTCCGCGTCGGTGGGCGGGGCGCGGAAGCAATCGAAGGCGCGCACGCTGTCGTCGGCCAGCGCCTGAATGGCGGGGGAGGGGGCCTGCGGGCGGAAGGCGAGGAAGCCGTGCAAGTCGGCCAGCGCGAAGGGCGGCTCCACGAAGGGCTGGCGTTGCCGGGCGAAGGCGGCGACGGCGTCCCGCAGAGCTTCCGCACCGGTCCCCTCGGCGAGGCGGAAGGGCGCCTTCAGCGTGGCGTGGAAGCCGTAGCGGCGGGCGTCGGCCACCAGGTCGGCCTGGAGCGTAGGGTCGAGCCCGACGTCTGGCAGAGGTTGCAGCGCGGTCGTGTCCGGCCGGCGGCCGAGCCACCACCAGCCGAAGTCGGCCAGCGCCGACCCATCCTCCGGCGCGAAATAGAGGGCGAAGCGGCGCTGGCTCATGACGCGAGGTCCCGGCTTGCAAAGACCGGCCGGCCCGCCACCAGCGTGGCGACCACGCGCGGCAGTTCCGGCACGCGGTCGTCCACCAACACCAGATCGGCGCGCTGTCCGACGGCGATGCGGCCGCGGTCGGCGAAGCCGCCCAGGCGCGCCGGGTTGGTGGACACCAGCGCCCAGGCCTGCGCGAGGGGCAGGATGCCCTGGCGGGCCAGCGCGAAGGCGGCGTGGGCCAGCGCCGGGTAGTAGTAGTCGGAGGTCAGCACGTCGACCAGCCCGGCCGCGGCCATGTCGGCGGCGCGCATGCCGCAGTCGATGTGGCTGCCGCCGCGCACCACGTTGGGCGCGCCGAGGATCACGCCGCCGCCCAGCCGCCGGCTTTCCTCCGCGGTGGCGCGGTTCAGCGGGAATTCGCAGATCGCGCAGCCGAGGCTGTGGAAATGCCGCCGCACCTCCGGCGTCCCGTCGTCGTGGGAGGCGAGCGCCACCCCGTGCCGGCGCGCCGCCGCGGCCAGCCGCCGGTTGGTCGGGTCGACCTGCGGCGCCCGCTCCGCTACCGCGTGCAGCAGTTCGACGAAGGCTGGGACCGTCATGTGCGCGCGCTCGGCGTACTGGGCCAGCTTGGCCGGCTGCTCGATCCGCGCGGTGAACATGGGCAGGTGGTCGTTGAAGGCGAGCAGGCGGATGCGCCCCTCCGCCAGCCAGCGCTCGATCTCCTCGGCGGCGTCGATGTTGTAGACCTCGTGCCGCAGGTGGACGTGGCTGTCGCAGCCCAGCGTCGGGCGCAGCCGTTCCAGCGTGTTGAGGAAGCGCACCGTCGCGCCCGCGCCCGCGCAGGCCGGGCTCCCACGACCAGGTCAGGCCGTGCAGCGCCGTGGTGATGCCGTTGGCGACCAGCTGGCGGTCGGTGTCCAGCAGCGCGACGTCGGTCGGGAAATGCACGCGCGGGCGTGGCATCAGCTGCCGTTCGAAGGCGTCGCCGTGCAGGTCAACGATGCCCGGCAGCAGGAGCAGCCCGCCGGCCTCGATCACGCGGCCGGCTGGCGTGTGGTCGCCGACCTCAACGATGCGGCCGTCGGCGATGGCGACCCCGGTCTCGACGAAGACGCCGTCCGGCGTCAGGACGCGTGCGCCGCGGATGTGGGTGTCCAGTCGGCTTTCCTCTCGATGCACAGTCTTGTTCACGGGACCGCTCTTAACGCCGGGACGGGGCGTTGCGGGATGAAAGTTTGATGAAACCGCGCCGCCGAGGCGGATGACCGGCGGATTGGTCGCTGGCTTCTTGGTCGGCGGCTTCGCCCGGGCCTCAAGCGCCGGGCTCGAACACCATCTGCACCCGTTCCGACGCCCAGCGCGCGACGCTGTATTCCACCGGCCGGCCGGTGGAGTCCACGTTGATGCCCTCGGTCAGCAGGATCGGCTTGGTCGGGGACTGCTGCAACAGCCGGGCGTCGGCAGCGCGGGCGGTGCGGGCGGTGACGCGCGTGACCTTGCGCGTGTAATCGCCGGCGCCCAGCCGCTCCATCGCCGCGGTGATCGACCCGTTGGCTTCGATTAGAACGTCGGACAGGCCGGGAAAGCGCGCCTTTGGAAAATAGTGGGAGGAGACACTGATCGGCCGGCCGTCGGCCTCCCCGACGCGCTCCACCACCACGACCGTGGTGCCTTTTCGGATCTCCAGCGCCTTGGCGACCGCCTCCTCCGCCGCCTCCTCGCGGATGCCCAGCAGCGTCCCGGACGGCTCCCGCCGGTGGCCCAGCATGTTCTCGGAAAAGCGCGTCCGCTTCTTCACGCGGTAGTCGATGACGCTTTCCTGCACGAAGGTGCCGCGCCCCTGCTCGATGCGGACCAGCCCCTGCTCCGCCAGGGCGGCGACCGCGCGCCGGATGGTGTGGCGGTTGACCCCGAACTCCTCCGCCATCCGCATCTCGGTCGGCAGGCGCTCGCCGGGCTGGCGGTTGCCGGTGACGATGTCGCGCTCCAGCCGCTCGGCGATTTGGCGCCACAGCGACGTTCCGGTGCCGCGGGAGAGATCGCCTCGGGAGGGATTCGGGCCTGTCATGGAAACTTCACCCTTTCCGCCTTGCCCCGACCACCGTTCACGCTCATACCTATGACCGCAGACGGTATAGATGTCTAGACAAATTTGAGATTGGTCCATGTCTGAGAATCCCGCTCCCGACACACCGACCGGGGAAGCCCCGACCGAAGACCGGCGCCGTTGGATGGGGGTGCTTGCCAAAGCGGCGCCCGAGGAGATCGCCGCGGTCTGGTCCGGCCTGTCCCCGGTTCCCGCCTACGACCTGCTGCGCCGGCCGGAAACTGGGTTGGTGATGGTCCGCGGCCGGATCGGCGGCGATGGCGCGCCCTTCAACCTGGGTGAGATGACGGTGACCCGCTGCTCCATCCGGCTGGCGGGCAGTCTGGCCGGGGATTTGGTCGGGCACGCCTGGGTGGCGGGGCGGCGGCACGACCATGCGGAGCGCGCCGCCGTGCTGGATGCGCTGATGCAGGACCCCGCCCGCCGGCCTGCGGTGGAGCCGGCGATCGCGCGCATGGCGTCCCGCCAGGCCGCCCACCGCGCGGAGGACGCCCGCAAGGCCGCCGCGACGCGGGTGGACTTCTTCACCATGGTCCGCGGGGAGAACTGACCCATGACGACCGCCGACACCCTGCTGCCGGGCCTTCCCGACCCGGTGATCGACAGCCAGCGGGTCTTCCGTGTGGTGCTGGACGCCATGGCGCGCCCGGGCACGCTGGTGGACCTTCCCCTGTCGCTTAAGGTCCCGGCGCCGCTCGACCCCGCCACGGCGGCGGTCGCGCTGGCGCTGGCCGACGTCGACACCCGCCTGTGGCTGGATGGGGCGGTCGGTGCCGACGCGGTGCGGGCGTATCTGCGCTTCCACTGCGGCTGCCCCTTGACGGAGGGGCCCGCCGCGGCGGACTTCGCCATTGTCGTCGACCCGCAGGCGATGCCGCCGCTCGCCGCCTTCAACGCGGGCAGCGACGAGTTCCCAGACAGCTCCACCACCGTGATCGTGCAGGTCCCAACGTTGGACGGCGGGGAGCCGTGGACGTTCACGGGGCCGGGCATCCGCGACCGCGTGCGGCTGGCGGTCGCCGGCCTGCCGCCGGCCTTCCGCGGCTGGGTGGCGGAGAACCACGCGGGCTTCCCGCGCGGCGTCGACCTGATCTTCACCAGCGGCACCCGGTTGGCGGCCCTGCCGCGCAGCGCGCGTCTGGAGGGCTGATCCCATGTATGTGGCCGTGAAGGGCGGCGAGACCGCCATCGACAACGCCCACCGCCTGATGGCGGAAGAGCGGCGCGGCGACCCGGCGGTGCCGGAGTTGGGGCTGGACCAGATCATGGAACAGCTTGGGCTCGCGGTGGACCGGGTGATGACCGAAGGGTCGATCCACGACCGGGAACTGGCCGCGCTGGCGATCAAGCAGGCACAGGGCGATCTGGTCGAGGCGATTTTCCTGCTGCGCGCCTACCGCACCACCCTGCCGCGCTTCGGCGGGTCGGAGCCGATCGACACAGCGGCCATGGCGATCCGCCGCCGCATCAGCGCCGCCTTCAAGGACCTGCCGGGCGGGCAGGTGCTGGGGCCGACCTACGACTACACCCACCGCCTGCTCGACTTCGCGCTGGCCGCGGGGGCTGAGCCGGAGGCGGCGGTCCGCGCCGGCCACCCGCTGGCGGAGCGCATGCCGCGCGTCGCCGACGTGCTGGGGCAGGAAGGGCTGATCGAGCGCAACCCGCCCGGCAATGACGAGCCGCCGGGCGACCTGACCCGCCAGCCCCTGTCCCTGCCGGCCGGCCGCGACCTGCGATTGCAGAATCTGGCGCGCGGCGACGAGGGGTTCCTGCTGGCGCTCGCCTACTCATCCCAGCGCGGCTACGGCAACACCCACCCCTTCGCGGGGGAAATCCGCTTAGGCGCGGTCGCGGTGGAGTTCGTGCCGGAGGAACTGGGCTTCCCCATCGAGATCGGCGAGATCACGGTGACCGAGTGCCAAATGGTCAACCAGTTCAAGGGCTCCAAGGAGGTCCCGGCGCAGTTCACCCGCGGCTATGGCCTGTCCTTCGGCCAAAGCGAGCGCAAGGCCATGGCGATGGCCCTGGTCGACCGCTCGCTGCGCGCCGGGGAATTGGGGGAGGAGGCCGCCAACCCGTCGCAGGATGAGGAGTTCGTGCTCGCCCATTCCGACAACGTCGAGGCGTCGGGCTTCGTCCAGCACCTGAAGCTGCCGCACTACGTCGACTTCCAGTCCGAACTGGAGTTGATCCGGCGCCTGCGCGCCGCAACCCCCGACCGGGAGACAGCCGAATGACCGGGGCCACGGGCTACAACTTCGCCTATCTCGACGAACAGACCAAGCGGATGATCCGCCGCGCCATCCTGAAGGCGGTGGCGATCCCCGGCTATCAGGTGCCCTTCGGCAGCCGCGAGATGCCGCTGCCCTACGGCTGGGGCACCGGCGGCATCCAGGTAACGGCGGCGGTGATCGGCCCCGACGACCGGCTGAAGGTGATCGACCAGGGCGCCGACGACACCACCAACGCCGTGTCGATCCGCCGCTTCTTCGCCCGCACCGCCGGCGTCGCCACCACCGAGCGCACCACCGAGGCGACGGTGATCCAGACCCGCCACCGCATCCCCGAGACGCCGCTGGTCGAGGGCCAGATCCTCGTCTACCAAGTGCCGATCCCGGAGCCGCTGCGCTGGCTGGAGCCGCGCGAGACCGAGACGCGCAAGATGCACGCGCTGGCCGATTACGGCGCCATGCACGTCAAGCTGTACGAGGACATCGCCCGCTTCGGCCGCATCGCCACCACCTACGACTATCCGGTGCTGGTCAACGGCCGCTACCTGATGCGGCCCTCGCCGATCCCGAAGTTCGACAATCCGAAGATGCACATGAATCCGGCGCTCCAGCTGTTCGGCGCCGGGCGGGAGAAGCGCATCTACGCCGTGCCGCCCTACACGGCGGTGAAGAGCCTGGACTTCGAGGACCACCCCTTCGAGGTGCAGCGCTGGGACCAAGCCTGCGCCATCTGCGGCTCCGCCGACAGCTTCCTCGACGAGGTGGTGACCGACGACCGCGGCGGGCGGATGTACGTCTGCTCCGACACCGACCACTGCACCTCCCAGCAAACCCGGAAGGAGGCCGCGGAATGACTCCGCTTCTGAAGGTGACCGGCCTCACCCGGATGTACGGCAACCGGGTCGGCTGCCGCGACGTGTCGTTCGAGTTGTGGCCCGGCGAGGTGATGGGCATCGTCGGCGAGTCCGGCTCCGGCAAGACGACCCTGCTGAGCTGCCTGTCGGCGCGGCTGGAGCCGACCGCGGGCACCGTCGAGTATGACACGCGTGCGGAAGGCTTGCAGGACATCTACGCCATGGGCGAGCCGCGGCGGCGCCTGCTGATGCGCACGGACTGGGGCATCGTCCACCAGAACCCGCGCGATGGCTTGCGCATGGGCGTGTCGGCCGGGGCCAACGTGGGGGAACGGCTGATGGCCGTCGGCGCCCGCCATTACGGGGAGATCCGCGCCCAGGCCGACGAATGGCTGCGCAAGGTGGAGATCGACGGCGACCGCATCGACGACCTGCCGCTGACCTTCTCCGGCGGCATGCTCCAGCGCCTGCAGATCGCCCGCAACCTCGTCACCCACCCGCGTCTGGTCTTCATGGACGAGCCGACCGGCGGCCTGGACGTGTCGGTGCAGGCCCGCCTGCTCGACCTGCTGCGCCGGCTGGTCACCGACCTCGGCCTCGCCGCCATCGTCGTCACCCACGACCTCGCGGTCGCCCGCCTGCTGGCGCACCGGCTGATGGTGATGCGCCGGGGCGAGGTGGTGGAGACCGGCCTGACCGATCAGGTGCTGGACGACCCGCACCACCCCTACACCCAACTGCTGGTTTCCTCGGTGCTGCAACCATGACCGACATGATCCGGGTGGACGCCCTGTCCAAGACCTACGTCCTGCACACCCAGGGCGGGGTGGAAATTCCGGTCTTCGCTGGTGCCGAACTCAGCGTTGCGGCCGGCGAGTGCGTGACTCTGCACGGCCCCTCCGGCGCCGGCAAGTCGACGCTGCTGCGCTGCCTCTACGGCAACTGCAAGCCGGACGCCGGATCGATCCGCGTGCGGCACGACGGCGGGGAGGTCGACATCGCAACCGCCGCCCCGCGTCTGGTGCTGGAGGTGCGGCGTCGCACATTGGGCTACGTCAGCCAGTTCCTGCGCGCTATCCCGCGCGTGCCTGCGCTGGACGTGGTGGCGGAGCCGTTGCGGGCGCTCGGCGTGGCGGAAGAGGCCGCGCGCACCCGTGCCGGCGAACTGCTGGCCCGGCTGCGCATTCCGGAGCGGCTGTGGCACCTCGCCCCCGCGACCTTCTCCGGCGGGGAGCAGCAGCGCGTGAACATCGCCCGCGGCTTCGCCGCTGGCCACCCCATCCTGCTGCTGGACGAACCCACGGCGTCGCTCGACGCGCGCAACCGCGCCGTGGTCATCGACCTGATCGGGGAGGCCAAGGCCACGGGCACCGCGCTGGTTGGCGTCTTCCACGACGACGAGGTGCGCGAGGCCGTCTCCACCCGCATCCACACCCTGCAGGGCTGACCCATGACACGAGAGTTCGCGCTCAGCAACGCCCGCATCGTCGCGGGCGACGAGGACTTCCTCGGCAGCCTGCTGGTCCGGGACGGCCGGATCGCCGCCATCGACCGCGGGCCTGCCCAGGTCGCCGGGACCATCGACTGCGAGGGCGACGTCGTCGTCCCGGGTCTGGTCGAACTGCACACCGACAACCTGGAACGGCACGTCGTGCCGCGGCCCAAAGTGCGCTGGCACGTGGGCTCCGCGGCACTGGCCCACGATGCGCAGATGGTCGCGGCCGGCGTCACCACCGTGTTCGACGCCATCGCCTGCGGCGACGTCATGGAGGGCTCCGACCGGCTGGCCAACCTGCGGGCCATGGTGGAGGCGGTCACCAACGGCCAGGCGAAGGGCTACCTGCGCGCCGACCACCGGCTGCACCTGCGCTGCGAGGTGTCCTCGGCCAACATCCTGGATCTGTTCGGCGGGCTGATCGACAATCCATTGGTCGGCCCCTTGGTCGGCATCGTTAGCGTGATGGACCACACGCCCGGCCAGCGCCAGTTCGTGCACCCGGAGAAGTACCGGGACTATTTCAAGGGCAAGTACGGCTTCTCCGAGGCCGAGATGGCCGCCTTCACCCGCCGGCAGGAGGAGAACGCCGCCCGCTATTCCGACACGCACCGCCGCGCCATCGCGGCCATCTGCCGGGAACGCGGCTTCCGCCTCGCCAGCCACGACGACGCGACGGAGGCCCACGTGGCGGAGGCGGCGGACCTCGGCACCCATCTCGCCGAGTTCCCAACGACGCGGGAAGCGGCCAGGGCATCGCGGCGGGCGGGCATGGCGGTGCTGATGGGCGCCCCGAACCTCGTGCGCGGCGGCTCCCACTCCGGCAACATCGCTGCGGCCGAGTTGGCGGCGGAGGGCGACCTGGACGTGCTGTCGTCCGACTATGTCCCGGTCAGCCTGATGGCTGCCGCCTTCCTGCTGCACAAGGGGCCGCTCGGCTTCCCGCTGCCCGCGGCCATCGCCACCGTGACCCGCAACCCGGCTGCGGCGGCCGGGTTGGACGACCGCGGAGTCCTTGCCGTGGGCAAGCGCGCCGACATGGTCCGCGTGCACGACGCCGACGACATGCCGGTGATCCGCGCGGTCTGGCGCGCGGGGGAACCGGTTTTTTAAGGCTGGTTCAAGCAGCGACCCATGTTCCCGCTGCGAAGGTTGCCGACCCGTTCAGAACGCCTTGAAGAACGGGTCGTCGCCCTCCGACGCGAAATCCAGAACAGGTTTCGGGAAGCACTTCAGATGCTCCGGCTCGAACGGGAACTGGGCAGATGCTGCGTCACGATGGCGGCCACGGTGTGGGCCTGCTCCACGGCGTAATTCAACGCCTTATCGAGGTTTCTACGAACAAAGCCGCAGAGCGGCTATTCCATAGAAACCGCGTTTTTTCAATAAGTTGCCGTTAGATTCTGGCGCTTCACCCTGGCGAGATCGCGCAGGGCGGCCAGGAAAGCCTCCACACCGGCCTCCAAGCTGGCGTCGTTGACGACGACGCGCACGTCGTCGCCCGCCGGCATGCGCTCCGCGGCGCGGTCCAGCCGTTGCCGGATGTCTTCCACGGGCTCGCGCCCGCGGGCGCACAGGCGGTCGGCCAGGACGGAGGGCGGAGCGGTGACGACCACCACGCCCACGGGCTGAAGGCGCACCCGCGCCTCCTCGACGACGGCGCGGGATACGTTGGCGACCACGGCGGTGCCGCGGCGGCGCAGGCCCTCGACGGTGGCGGGGATGCCGTAGGAAAGGCCGTGTGCGCGCCAGGACAGCAGGAAGCCGCCGGCCGCCTCCCGCCGGTCGAACAGGTCCGGCGGCAGCGTGTCGTGATCCTCCGCCCCGGCGAGCGCCGGGCGGGTGACGACGCGGCGGGCGAAATGGATGCGTGAATCACCGGCCAAACGGTGCCGGGCGCCCTCCATCAGGCTGTCCTTCCCGGCGCCGCTCGGGCCGACCACCAGGATCAGCGGTGCGACGCTCATTCGTCGTGTTTCTCGGCGAAGGCCGCGGCGTCGAGGTCGCGGAAGTCGGCGAGCGCGGCGTTGATCCGCTCCTTCGGCCAGTCCCACCAGGCGATGCGCATCAGCTTTTCCGCCGTGCGTTCGTCCACGCGCGGGCGCAGCACGCGGGCCGGCACGCCGACGACGATGGCGAAGGGCGGCACGTCCTTGGTCACCACCGCGCCGGAGCCGACGGCGGCGCCGGTCCCGATGGTCACGCCGGGCATGACGATGGCGTTGTGGCCGATCCACACGTCGGGACCGATCACCACCGGGTCGCGGCGGCGCCACTCGAAGAAGTCCGCATCGTCGGGCAGGTCGAAGCCGTGCGAGCGCGAGCGGTAGGTGAAATGGTGCAGCGTCGCGCGCCACCACGGGTGGTTGCTGGGGTTGATACGCACGCCGGTGGCGAGGTTGGCGAACTTGCCGATGGTGGCGTGGGCGATCTGGTTGTCGCCCATGGCGTAGCCGTAATCGCCGATCACGCTGTCGGCGACCACCGAACGCGGGCCGAGGTAAGTGTAGCGGCCGAAGTCGGAGTTCCGCACCACCGCACTGGGGTCGATTTCCGGCATCTCGGTCAGCGTCCGGCCGGCGGTCCAGGGATCCCAGGCGGTGCCGCAATTGATGATCATGATGGCCTCAGATGAAAAGCTTGCGCGACTGCGCCGACAACACGTCGATCAGCGATACCGTGGCGACGATGATGATCATGACCGCGCAGGTCTCGGCGAAATAGAAGCCGCGGATGATCTCCCACAGCACGACGCCGATGCCGCCGGCCCCGACCATGCCGACGACCGACGCCGAGCGGACGTTGGATTCGAAACGGTAGAGCGAATAGCTGATCCACAGCGGCAGCACCTGCGGGATCACGCCGTAGGCGATCTCCTCCAGCGCGTTGGCGCCGGTGGCGCGGATGCCCTCCACCGGGCGGGGGTCGATGGCCTCCACCGCTTCGGAGAACAGCTTGGCCAGCACGCCGGTGGTGTGGACGAACAGCGCCAGCACGCCGGCGAAGGGGCCCAAGCCCACCGCCACGACGAACAGCATGGCGAAAACCATCTCGTTGATGGCGCGTAGCGCGTCCATCAAGCGGCGCACCGGCTGGCGCACCCACAGCGGGGCGATGTTCTCCGCCGCCAGCAGGCCGAAGGGGACGGCGAACACCACCGCCAGCACCGTGCCCCAGATGGCGATCTGCACGGTGACCAGCATCTCCTGCGCGTAGAAGCGCCAGTCGCGGAAGTTGGGCGGGAAGAAGTCCGCCAGGAAGGTCGCCATGTTGCCGGAGTCCTTGAACAGGACGTCCGGGCGCATCTCCGCGCCCCGCCACGCCCAGGCCAGCAGGGCCAGCGCCAGGGCGTAGACTGCCATCTTGGCGAGCGACATCCGGGGCGGATGAAGGGGGCGGGCGGCGTCGGTTGTCGTCATGTCGGGACTTCGCGTTCTGGAAGAATACGGGAAGGGCGCCGCGACGGACGCAGCGCCCCCTTTCCAATCACTTCGCGGCGACCTTGGTCTTCAGCTCGTCCAGCTTGGCGTTGATCTCGGCCAGCTTGGCGGTCTTCTCGGCCGCCGGCATTGCCGTGTCGGCCTCCAGCTTCGTCTTGGCCTTGAACAGTTCCAGCTGGCGGATGGGGACGAGCTGGTCGTCGTTGGACTCGCGGAACACGCCCCACTTCAGGGTGGCGAGCACCGCGCCCTCCTCCTTCACCTGCTCCGCGCTCTTGCCGGGGGTGGCGGTGCCGTAGGTGAGGAAGAAGGACTTCACCTTGTCCTTGGTCGCCTGAGCCAGGTCCTTGCGCCACACGATCGGGTCGGAGGGAATCAGCGGTGAGGTCCAGATGACCTTGATCTGCCCGAACTTCTCCGGCTGGCGCTCCTTGATGCGCGGCAGCACCTCGGAGTTGCAGGTGGCGAAGTCGACCTGCTTGTTGGCCACCGCCATGGCGTTGGTCTCGTGGTTGGCGCTGACCACACGCTTGAAGACCTTCTTCGGGTCGTCCACGCCGTTGACGGCGAAGACGTAATAGCCCGGGACCAGATAGCCGGACGTCGAGTTCGGGTCGCCGTTGCTGAAGGTCAAGTTGCCGGCGTTCTTCAGCATGTCCTGGATCGAATTGATCGGGCTGCCCTTCTGCGCCAGGATGTAGGAGTAGTAGCCGGCGCCGCCCTCCGGGTCGGTGGACTGCACGAAGACCTCGCCGTTGGAACGGTCGACGGCCTCCATGGCCGACTTGTTGCCGTACCAAGCGACCTGAACCTTGTTGAAGCGCATGCCCTCGATGATGCCGGCGTAGTCGGAGGCGAAGAAGGGCTTCACCGTCAGGCCGGTCTGCTTGCCCATCGCCTCCAGGAAGGGCTCCCACTGGGACTTCAGGTTCTGCATCGATTCGGTGGAGATGATGCCGAAGTTCAGCGTGTCCTGCGCGGCGGCGGGAACGGTGACGGCGACGCCGAGCGCGGCGGTCGCGGTGGCGAAGAGGGTCGCGATCTTCATGGCGGGCGTTCTCCCGATGGAAGGGGGGTGGGCTTTGGATGTCAGGCGTTGGCGGCCAGGGCGTAGCCGGGGCGCAGGCCCGTGACGAAGGACGCGGCACCGGTCAGGTCCGACCCCAGTTCCTCGGCTTGGCTGCCGTAGAGGTCCTGGAGCAGCCGCGGGGTCAGGGCCGCCGACGGGCCGTCGTAGATCACCGCCCCCTTCTTCAGGGCGATGGTGCGTGGGCAATAGCGGATGGCGAAGTCGACCTGATGGAGCGACACCACCACCGTCACGCCGTCCTCCGCGTTGATGCGGGCCAGCGTTTCCATGACGCGGCGCGACGACACGGGGTCGAGCGAGGCGATGGGCTCGTCGGCGAGGATGACCTCCGCCTTCTGCACCAGCGTGCGGGCGATGGCGGCGCGCTGCTGCTGGCCGCCCGACAGGGATGACGCGCGCACCCAGGCCTTGTCGGCGATGCCGACGCGGTCCAGCGCGTCCAGCGCGAGTTGGCGCTCCTCCGCCGTGAAGCGGCCGGTCATCGACCGCCAGAGCGGGACCCGGCCGAGCGACCCGGCCAGCACGTTGGTCATCACCGGCAGCCGGCCGACAAGGTTGAACTGCTGGAAGACGAAGCCGACGCGGCTGCGGGTGCGGCGGATGTCGCCGGCCAGCCGCCCGCAGGCCTGCACAGGCGTGCCCAGCACCTCCACTCTGCCCATCCTGTCGTCGCCGAGCGCCAGCCCGGTGAGATGGCGCAGCAGGGTCGACTTTCCGGACCCGGAGGCGCCGATCAGGGCGACCATCTCGCCGGGCGCGATGGCGATGCTGACGCTGTCCAGCGCCGTGCAGCCCTTGAAGGTCTTGCTGAGCGCGTTCACCCGGATGGCGGGCGTGCCGGCGGTCGCGGCCTCGTTCATGTCGCACCTCGGTCCAGTCGCTGTCTGGACCGGGTTCTAACAACGCTCGGTGACAGTATTATTTGTCAAAGGTTGCCATCGTATGACAATGTCCCACCGACCAAGTCCTGGTCGCAGGATGTACCGGTCGCGCGGAACTGTATGCGCTTTCAGATGACAGTCGGCGTCGGGCGACGAATTCAAAATTTGTCTATGCTCTTGGTCGTGGGGCGACGTGACGTCCTTGTTTTTCTGCATTGGCTTTGACGTCGAGCGGGGCATTGGTGCGCGTCGTCTTCAACCCGCCCGGGTGCCGCCGGCATGAGCTTTTGGAAATTGGACGAGTGGCTTCCCAGCGGAGATTCCCTCTCGCGGTCCGGAATGGCGCTACCATATCCGTCCGTGGGATGCCGGAGCATCCGTGGACAGCAGGGCAACGAGGCGGTGTGCGTGGGAAAGGCCGGTGCATGGGTGTGAGCGTGGATCGGCCGGGGATGGTGGGTCCCGGTGACGAGGTTCTGGGGAGTGATGGCGAGACCTGGCTGGTTCGGGTGCCCAGGCCCGGCCAGCCCTTTCCCTTCCTGGTCAGGATGGCGGACCCGGACGGCCGGGCGGCGGACACGCTGTCGCGGCTGCGCAGGGAACACGCACTCGCCGACGCGCTCGACCCCGCCTGGGCGGTGAAGCCGCTCGACCTCGGCCGTCCCGGCGATGCGCCGCACCGGATGGTGGAAGCCCTCACCCTGGCTGATCCGGGCGGGCAGCCGCTGTCGGCGCTGGCGACCGCGCCGATGCCGCTCGGCCAGAGGCTGACCATCGCGCTGCGCGCCGCCGAGGCGGTCGGGCAGTTGCACCGGCGCGGGCTGCTGCACCGGGACCTGCGGCCGTTCAACCTGATGGTCGGGGACGACCGGACCGTGCGGCTGACCGGCTTCGGCCGGGCCTGCGCGCTTTCCGCCGTGCCGCCGAGTGGAGCGTCCGGCGGTTCCGGGCCATCGGGCGGTCCTGGGGCGGAATTCCCCGGCCAGATCGCCTACATGGCGCCGGAGCAGACCGGGCGGATGAACCGGCCGGTCGACCGGCGCAGCGACCTCTACGCGCTCGGCGTCACGCTGTACGAGCTGTTCACCGGGGCGCTGCCCTTCAACGCGCGCGAACCGATGGAATGGATCCACGCGCATCTTGCGCGTCCCCCCATTCCGCCGGAAATCCAGCGTCCCGACCTGCCGCCGCTCCTCTCCGACATTCTGCTGCGGCTGCTCGCCAAGACGGCGGAGGACCGTTACCAGACCGCGGAAGGCCTCATCCGCGACCTCACCGGCGCGCTGTGGTCGTGGGAGGCGCACGGGACGATCCCTCGCTTCCCGGTCGGCCGGCGCGACCTGCCGGAAGGCCTCTGCCCCCCTTCGACCCTGTACGGGCGGGAGCAGCCGGTCGCCACGCTCCGGGCGGCCTTCGACCGCGTCGCCGAGCGGGGGCGTATGGGCGTCGTCCTGATCGCTGGCCGGTCGGGCATCGGGAAGTCCTCCGTCGTCCACGCCCTGCGCGGGCAGGTCGTGCCGCCGCGCGGGCTGTTCGTCGCCGGCAAATTCGACCAGAGCCGGCGCGACCTTCCCTACGCCAGCCTGTCCGAGGCCTTCCGGACGCTGGTCGACCGCATCCTGGAACAGCCGGCCCCGCACCGCGACCACTGGCGCCGTGCGCTGCGCGAGGCGGTCGGCGGCAACGGCGCGCTGATGACGGTGCTGGCCCCGAACCTCGCGCTGCTGATCGGGGACCAGCCGGCGGTTGCCGACCTGCCGCCGCAGGAGGCGCAGCACCGCTTCGACCGGCTGTTCCGCCGCGTCCTGCAGGTCTTCGCCCGGCCCGAACACCCGCTCGTGCTGTTCCTGGACGACCTGCAATGGCTCGACCGCGCCACGCTCGACCTGCTGGACCGGCTGCTGGTCGACGGCGGGCTCGGCCATCTGCTGCTGGTTGGCGCCTACCGCAGCGACGAGGTCGGCCCCGGCCACCCGCTGGAAACGCTGATCGACCGGGTGCGGGCGGCCGGGCCGGACCTCGACCGCGAGGAGATCACACTGGCGCCGCTCTCCCCCGCCGACCTGCGGCGGATGATCGCCGACAGCCTGGATCGCCGGCCGGAGGAGGTGGCGGACCTGGCCGGCCTGCTGCACGGCCGGACGGGCGGCAACGCCTTCTTCGCCGTGCAGCTGCTGATCGCGCTGGAGCGCTCCGGCCGCCTGCGGTTCGACCGCGCCGACCGGCGCTGGCGCTGGGACATGGCGATGGTCGAGGCGGCGCGGACGGGCGACAGCATCGCCACGCTGATGACCGAACGGCTCGGCCGCTTTCCGGAGTTGGCGCGGACCCTGCTGGCCCGCTTCGCGGCGCTCGGCGCCGCGGTCCGGCTGTCGACGTTGGCCACCGCCAGCGGCGTGGCGGAGGCCGAGGTCGAGCGGTCCCTGGACGTGGTCGTGGCCGAAGGGCTGCTGCTGCGGACGGAGGATGGCTACCGCTTCCTCCACGACCGGGTGCAGGAGGGCGCCTACGCCCTGGTCCCGGAGGAGGAGCGGGGCGCGCTGCACCGCGACATCGCGCGCGCGCTCAGCCGCGGCTTCGGCGACGACCTTTCCGGGGAACGGCTGTTCGAGCTGGTCGGCCAGTACGACCGCTGCCTCCCGTTGGTGCAGGAGGACGGGGAGCGGGCGGAGGTCGCGGCGCTCTATCTGGCCGCCGGCCGCCGGGCGAAGGCCGCCAGCGCCCACGGCTCCGCCCTGGCCTACGTGCTGGGTGGCCTGTCCCTGCTCGACGAACAGCGCTGGGAGCGGCAGCACCGCCTGAGCTTCGCGCTGGAGCTGCTGCGCGCGGAGTGCGAATTCCTGGGCGGCGACCTGCAGGCGGCCGAACAGCGCCTGCTCGACCTCGTCGGGCGGGCGGAGGGGGCGCCGGACCGCGCCGCCATCGCGGCACTCCTGGTGACCCTCTACACCGCCATCGACCGCAGCGACCGGGCGATCGACAGCTGCCTCTCCTATCTCCGGGATGGCGGGATCGACTGGCCGGCCCACCCGCCCGCGGACCTCGCCCACCGGGAATACGCGCGGCTGCGGGCGGCCATCGGCGACCGGCCCATCGCGTCGCTGGCCGGGCTTCCCGGGATCGAGGACCCGGACCGCCGGGCGACGCTGGACGTGCTGGCCGCCGCCCTGCCGCCGGCCTTCTTCAGCGACCGCAACCTGGTCTGCCTGATCCTGTGCCGCATGGCGAACCTGTCCCTGCAGCACGGCGCCGGCGACGCCTCCGCCCTCGGCTTCGCCTATCTCGGGATGGTCGCCGGCCCCTATTTCGGCGACTACGCCGCCGGCTACGACTTCGGGCGGCTCGGCTACGACTTGGCGGAGCGCCACGGCCGGACCCGCTACCGCGCGCGGGTGCTGATGACCTTCGCCTACCACGTGGTGCCCTGGACGCGCGACGTGCGCAGCGAGCGGCCGCTGCTGCTGCGCGCCTTCGAGGAGGCGCGGGAGGCCGGCGACGTCACGTACGGCGGCTTCACCAGCGTCACGCTGGTCACCAGCATGATCGCGGCCGGCGACCCGCTGGCCACCGTCCAGCGCACGGCGGAGGCGCGGATGGCCTATGTCCGGCAGGTCAAGTTCGGGCTGTGCGCCGACATCCTGACCACCCAGCTCCAAATGGTGCGGGCGCTGCGCGGGCTGACCGACGGGCTGGGCACCTTCGACGGGCCGGGCTTCGACAACGCCGCGTTCGAGGCGCGGCTGCTCGCCAACCCCAGCCTGGACATCGCCACCTGCTGGCACTGGATCCGCACGCTCCAGCTCCGCTGCGTCGCCGGCGACATGGCTGGCGCGGTCGAGGCGGCGGAGCGCGCCGAAGGGCTGCTGTGGACCACCTCCGGCCATCTGGAGATGGCCTCATACCAGTTCCACGCGGCGCTGGCGCGGGCGGGCGTCATGGACGGGCCACCGGGAAAGGCAGAGGGAGAGGGGGAGGACGCAGAGCGGGCCCGCCACGCCGCGGCGCTCGCCCGGCACCGGGACCAGCTGCGCGCCTGGGCGGGCCACAGCCCCGACAGCTTCGAGGCCCGCCATCTGCTGGTGGAGGCGGAGGCGGCGCGGGTCGAGGGCCGGACCGAGGACGCGATGCGCGGCTACGACCGGGCGGTGCAGGCCGCCCAGCGCACCGCCCTGACGCATGTGGAAGCGTTGGCCCAGGAACGCGCCGCCGCCTTCTACCGCCGGTTGGGCGTGCCGACGCTGGAACTCGCCTGCATCCGGGAAGCGCGGGCCTGCTACGCCCGTTGGGGGGCGACGGCCAAGGTCCGGCAACTCGACCAGCGCTACCCGGCCTTGCTGGGCGAGCGGGGCGACGCGGCCGCGGCGGGACCGCCCAGCGGCTTCGACGGCATGGACCTGGCGACTCTGCTGGACACCCTGCGGGCCGTCTCCGACCAGGCGAGCGTCGAGCAGCTGACCGCCACGCTGCTAACCCTGGTGCTGGAGCATGCCGGGGCCAGCCGCGGGCTGCTGATCCTCGCGCGCGGCGAGCGGCTGCGGGTGGAAGCGGAGGCGGCGACCGGCCCCGACGGCGTGTCCGTCCGCCTCGTCCAGGAGGATGTGGAGCGCGTCCCGCTGCCGCACGCGATGATCCACGGCGCCATCCGCGACCAGGAAACGGTGATCGTCGACGACACCCGGGCGACCGGCCCCTTCTCGGCCGATCCCTACGTCCTCGACACCGCGGCGCGGTCCATCCTGTGCATGCCGCTGGTCCGCCAGGGGCGGGTCGTCGGGCTGCTGCACCTGGAGAACGCGCTGGCGACGCACGCCTTCACGCCCAAGCGGGTCAACGTGCTGACCCTGTTGGGCGCGCAGGCCGCGACCTCGCTGGAGAACGCGACGCTGGAGGAGAAGGAGGCGCTGCTGAAGGAGGTCCACCACCGGGTCAAGAACAACCTCCAGCTGGTGACCAGCCTCCTCAACCTCCAGGCCAACCGGATCGAGGACAAGGCGGTGGCCGCCCTGTTCGCCGACAGCCGCGACCGGGTCCGCTCCATGGCGCTGGTGCACGAGAACCTGTACCGGATCGGCAACTTCGCGCGGGTGCCGATGCGGGCCCACCTGGAATCGGTGTGCGCCCACCTGCTGCGCGCCTACGCCTCCCACGGCGGCGCCGTCCGGCTGGAGACCGCGCTGGACGACCTGAAGCTCGACCTCGATCGCGCGGTGCCCTGCGGCCTGATTGTGAACGAGTTGGTCTCCAACGCGCTGAAGCACGCCTTTCCGGCGGGCCGGAGCGGGGTCTTGCACGTTTCCCTTGCCGCGGATGGGGAGAATGGCCGCCTCTCCGTTCGGGACGACGGCGTGGGCTTGCCGGATGAACATGATCCCGATAGTCTGGACACCATCGGACTGCAACTTGTTGATGATTTGACCAGCCAATTGCACGGAACCCTACAATACAGCTCCAGCACAGGCACCGAATTCATGGTCACCTTTCCTTTGAAGGGACGCAACCGGGGACATGAATGATCGCGGCCCGCATCCTCATCGTTGAAGACGACCGCGTCGTCGCGCGTGATATTCGGGAACAGCTCGCCCGCATGGGCCATGTGGTGGTCGGCACCTCGGCCAGCGGCGAGGACGCGATCCAGCTCGCCAACCGCCACCAGCCCGACCTCGTGCTGATGGACATCCGGCTGGAAGGGGAGATGGACGGGATCGAGGCCGCGCGGCGCATCCGCGACGTCCACCAGATCCCGGTCGTCTTCCTGACCGCCTACGCCAACGACGAAACCGTGCAGCGCGCCAGCATGACGGAGCCCTTCGGCTATCTGCTGAAGCCGTTCGAAGAGCCGCAGATGCGCACCGTCATCCAGATGGCGCTGTACAAGCACGCCAGCGACGCCAAGCTGCGCCTGGGCGAACGGCGCTACGCCGCCACGCTGGCCAGCATCCGCGACGGCGTCATCCTGTGCGACGGCCGGGGCCGGGTCGACTTCATGAACCGCGTGGCCGAGACCATGACGGGCTGGACCGCCGCGGAGGCGGTGGGACGCCCGCTGTCCGCGGTCTTCACCGTCGTCGATGAGGAAACGCAGGAGCCGCTGGAGGATTTCGCCGCGCTGGTCCTGCGCAGCCGCGACCTGGCGCCGCCGGAACGGCTGTCGAAGCTGCTGCCGCGCTGCGCGGCGGCCAACGTTCCGGTGCCCGGCATCATGGTGGAGGAGCGCTGCTCCGCCATCATCGACGACCGGGGCGCCGTGGCCGGGGCCATCCTGGTGTTCAGCGACCTGACGCTGCGCCGGCAGATCGCCGAGGCACTGCGCAAGGCGCAGGCCGACCTCGCCCAGATCGGCCGCCTGACCATGATGGGGGAACTGGCCGCGGCGATCGCGCACGAGGTCAACCAGCCGCTGATGGCCATCGTCACCAACGCCGGCACCTGCCTGCAGCACCTGTCGAAGGCGGATCCTGACCTGTCCAAGGCCCGCGCCGTGGTGGAGCGCATCGTGCGCGACGCCCAGCGGGCGGGCGACGTGGTGCGCAGCATCCGCGCGCTGGCCCGCCGGACCCCGGCCGACCCCGGCTGGGTGGACATGAGCGCGCTGATCGCCGACACGCTGGCGCTGGTGCGGGCGGAGCTGCGGCGCGCGCGGGTCGCGGTGGAAACCGACCTGCTGCGCGGGCCGCCCTGGGTGCACGGCGACCGGGTGCAGCTCCAGCAGCTGATGCTGAATCTGGTGACCAATGCCATCGAGGCGATGGACGCGCCGGCGGTGGCCGTCCGCCGGCTGCGCATCACCACCAGCGCCGAGGGCGGCCGCATCCGCGTGCGCGTCGAGGACAGCGGCGTCGGGATTGCGGAACCGGACGTCGACGTCCTGTTCAAGGCGCTGTACACCACGAAGCCCGACGGTTTGGGCATGGGCCTGTCGATCAGCCGGTCGATCGTCGAATTGCACGGCGGGCAGCTGACCGCGGCGCCCGGCACGCCCTGCGGCAGCGTGTTCGAGGTCGTGCTGCCGGTGTCGTCGCAAGGGGCCGGGGGGGACTGATGGGGATGAAGGCCGATTGCACCGCCAGCGCCGCCGCGACCGTCGTGATCATCGACGACGACGAGGCGGTCCGGGAAGCGCTGGAAGGGCTGCTCGATTCCGTGGGGCTCCGGGTGGAGAGCTTCGCGTCGGTGCAGCAGTATGTGGACGGCCGGCCGTCCATCGACGTCGGCTGCATGGTGCTGGACGTCCGCCTGCCCGGACGCAGCGGCATGGACTTCCAGGCTGAACTCGCCAAGTCCGGGAACAGCCTGCCGGTGATCTTCATCAGCGGCCACGCCGATGTGCCGATGTCGGTCCGCGCCATGAAGCTGGGCGCCTTCGAGTTCCTGACCAAGCCGGTCCATCACCAGGAGCTGCTGGATTCCATCCAGGCGGCCATCGCCCGGCACCGCGCGCGGCGCGACCAGGAACGCACTCTGGTCCTGCACCGCGCCCGCTTCGACACGCTGACGGCGCGCGAGCGCGAGATCACGCTGATGGTTGTGTCCGGCCTGCGCAACAAGCAGATCGCCGGCGACCTCGGCCTCAGCGAGGCGACGGTGAAGCTGCACCGCGGGCAGGCCATGCGCAAAATGGAGGCGCGGTCGGTCGTGGACCTCGTCCGCATCGTCGACACGCTGGTCCCGCAGGCCGAGGGGTCGTAGCGCCTTCAGGCGCCGTCTTCGGTTTCCGACAGGACGCGCTCGGCGGTCAGGTCTTCCAAATCCAGTTCCGCTTCCAACTGGTGGAGCACGGAATCGTGGATGCGGCCGCTGCGGTGCAGCTTCAGGATCTCCGCGCGGGCGGCGCGGTTGGCCGCCAGCACGGCCGCGAAATGCTCGCGCCGGTCGTCCGCGAGGCTTCCGTTGCTGTCCTTGAAGCGCACCGCCATCTCCGCCCGGCGACCGTACTGCTCGACCAGGCGCGGGTGACGCTCCCCGCCGTCCGGCGTGCGGGAGCGCTTGCGCATGGCCTCCAGCGCCGCTTGCGCCATGCGGACGCGGGCCTCCGGCTCCGACAGGGTGGGGCGCCGTTCCAGCGCGAAGCCGCCGAGCCGCATCGCCCGGACCAACGGGGCGAGCGTCGTCCCCTGCACGAGGATGGAGACGAGGATCACCGCCCAGGTGGTCACCAGGATGACGTCGCGCCCCGGGAACGCCTCCGGGATCGACAGTGCCACGGCCAGGCTGACCACGCCGCGCATGCCGGCCCAGCTCATGATCACCGGCACCGCGACGGACGGGTAGGGGTCCCGACGCCGCAGGCTGGGCAGCAGGAAGCGAGGGATGTAGGTCGACGGAAAAATCCAGGCGAAGCGCGCCAGGATCATCGTCGCGGCGATCGCGGCGATCCCCGGCAGCAGGCTTGTCAGGGACACCCCGCCCTCGGCCATCCGCGCCAGCACGCCGCGCAGCGACAGCCCGATGATGATGAAGACCAGCGATTCCAGGAGGAAGACCACCAGGTTCCACACCGCGTGCGCGTGGGTCCGCACCAGGGCGGAGAACAGCGCGTGCTGGCGCCAGCCCATCACGATGCCGGCCCCGACGGTGGCGAGCACCCCGGACACCCCCAGCGCCTCCCCCGCCATGTAGGATCCCCAGGCGGCCAGGAAGGTGCCGACGATGCTGAGCGACACGTCGCGCAGGCGGCCGAGCAGCATCGCGGCCCCCTGGCCGAACAGGACCCCGGCCACCACGCCGCCGATCGACAGCCGCAGGAACTCCGCCACGGCCGGACCGGCCTCGAAGCTGCCCGTCAGCCCGGCGGTGACGGCGAGCCGGAACAGGACGATCCCGGTCGCGTCGTTCACCAGGCTTTCGCCTTCCAGCAGGGTGACCAGCCGGGACGGCAGCGGCAGGCCCTTCAGCACCGCCTTGGCCGCCACCGCGTCGGGCGGCGACAGGATGGCGCCCAACGCGAAGCAGGCCGCCCAGGGCAGCGACGGCATCACCAGATGGGCGACCAGCCCGACGGCGAGCGTGGTGAAGGCGACCGCCCCCACGGCCAGTTGCAGGATGATGCGCAGGTTGGCGCGGAAGTCGCTCCACACCGTGAAGTAGGCGCTGGCGAACAGCAGCGGCGGCAGGAACAGCAGAAGCGTCAGGTCGGGGTCGGGCGTGATGTCCGGCAGGCCCGGCACCAGGGCCAGCGCGATGCCGCCGACCACCAGCACCGCCGACGGCGGCAGGCGCAGCCGGTGCGCCGCCAACTCCAGGACCACCACCGCCGCCATCAACCCAAGCACGAGTTCGAACTGACCGGAAGGCGACATGCGGGACGACCGTTTCCAGGAAAAGCTGCGGATGGAAACGGGCAATCTGGCGGCGGGGGTCCCGGCGGTCTTGTCCAATGTCGGCCCGGCTTGTCCGTTCGGATCCGGAACCGGACGCCCGGTTGTGCCGAGAGTCCCGATTATACCAAGGTCTAGGTCCGCTCGACCTAGTCGGGGGGAAAAGCGATCTGCGCTCAATGGCGCAACGCCCCGCGCCCCGATTACCCTGCGTCAAAAGAACGCAGCCCGCCGTCATGGCCAGGGCGGCGACGCGTGGGGAGTTCGGACAGCCTGATCCCAAGCTGATCTCAGGGCGACGCAACGGGGGACAACCATGGCCACGGCCGCTCGCAGCAATCTCGACCTTCGCTTCATCCCGGTCGCCAACCGGCCGAGGGTCCTGGTCCGCCAGATCGGGCGGGGCATGGTGGGGATCGCCCGGGTCCGCTGCGACACCGACGGCCTCGGGCCGTACGACCGTCCGGAGATCGAGGACGCCTTTCTGGTCAGCCATCACCTGACGCACTTCCGCTCCGACATCCAAGTGGACGGGAAGCTGGTGAGCAAGCCGCGGAACATCGCCGGACTGACGAGCATCCACGACTACCGCCGCCGCATCGACTGCGAGATGCACACCGCCTTCGACACGATGACCTTCCACCTGCCGCGCGTCGTGCTGGAGACGATCTTCCCGGACAGCCGGCGGGACCAGCTGGAGGATCTGGACATCGAGCCGAGCGGCAGCGTCGACGATGGCACCATCGCCGCCATGGCGGCGGCCATGCTGCCGGCGCTCGCCGCGCCGGAACGCATCAGCCTGCTGTTCCTCGACCATGTCAGCTGCGCGCTGGCGACGCACATCGTCGCCACCTATGGCCGGCTGGTGTCGTCCAGGACCGCCGGGACCCTGGCCTCCTGGCAGGAACGCCGGGTCAAGGAGATGATCGCCGCCCGCCTGGACGGGGAAATCCGGCTGGCCGACTTGGCGGCCGAATGCCGGCTGTCGATCGGCCATTTCGTCCGCGCCTTCCGGCGGACCACCAACACCACCCCGCACCAGTGGCTGCTGCAGCGCCGGGTCGAGCACGCCAAGTCCCTGATGGAGGACCGCGCGCGCACGCTGGCCGAGATCGCACTGTCCTGCGGCTTCGCCGACCAGAGCCACTTCACGCGCACCTTCACCCGCCTGGCCGGCGTCCCGCCCGGCGTCTGGCGGCAGCGCAACGTGGCCGGCGCGATCAGCCCGCTCCCCGACCCGGCGCCTGGCTTGGCGGACGAACGGGCGGTCGCCTGATCCCGGCGCCCCGGTTTCCGATACAAAAAGGCCCGGCCCCCGGCGAAAACCGGGGACCGGGCCTTGCAACGCGCCGAGCCGGGAGGAATCAGCCGGCGCTGTCGCTCGTGACCAGATGGGCCTCCAGGAACCACAGCTGCTTGTCGGTCTCGCGGGAGATCTGGGTGAAGAGGTCGGCGGTGTCCGCGTCGCCCGCGGCCGTGGCCGCGTCGATGTCCTTGCGCACCAGCGCCCCGAACTGGGCGAGCGCGCCCGACAGCGCCTTCAAGTGGTCGGTGCCGGCCACCGCCTGGAGCGGGTATTCATAGAGGGAGGAGCGGGCGGCGGTGGTCTGCGCCCGGCCGTCTGCGACGTGCCCCAGCGCGGTGATCCGCTCCGCGATCAGGTCGACGAAGCCCTCCACCTCGGAATGGACGCTGTCGAACAGCTCGTGGAGCTGCATGAAGTGCGGCCCCTTCACGTTCCAGTGCGCCTGCTTGGTCTGCGCCTCTAGGTCGAGCGCGTCGGACAGGCGCGCCTGGAGGAGGGTGGCGGCCTGCTTGCGGACCGAGGCGCCGAGGTCGAGACGGGAGGTGTAGGTCATGGCTTAGCCTTTCAGGAAGGTGAGCAGCGCCTCGTTCACCACGTCCTTGTGCGTGGTGCACAGCCCGTGCGGGGCGCCCGGAACGATGGTCAGCGTGCCCTTGGGCAGCAGGGACACGGCCACCTTGCCGGTGGTCGCCAGCGGGACGATCTGGTCGTCGTCGCCGTGCAGCACCAGCGTCGGGACGATCATCTTCTTCAGATCGTCGCGCAGGTCGGTTTCGGAGAAGGCCTTGATGCACTCGTACTGGGCCAGAAGGCCGCCCTGCATGCCCTGCGCCCAGAAGCCGTCCAGCACCCCCTGCGAGGCCTTGGCGCCGGGGCGGTTGTAGCCGTAGAAGGCCGGGGCGAAGTCCTTGAAATACTGGGCGCGGTCGGTCTTCACCCCGGCGCGGATGCCGTCGAACACGTCGGGCGGCACACCTTCCGGGTTCCAGGCGGTGCGCACCATGATCGGCGTGACGGCGCTGATCAGCACGGCCTTCGACACGCGCGACACGCCATGGCGGCCGATGTAGTGGGCGACCTCGCCGCCGCCGGTGGAATGGCCGACATGGACGGCACCCTTCAGGTCCAGCGCCGCGGTGACGGCCGCCAGGTCGTCGGCGTAATGGTCCATGTCGTTGCCGAAGCCCGGCTGCGAGGACCGGCCGTGGCCGCGGCGGTCGTGCGCGATCACGCGGTAGCCGTGCTGGGCCAGGAACAGCATCTGGTCTTCGAAGGCGTCGCCGCTGAGCGGCCAGCCGTGGCTGAAGACGACCGGCTGGCCGGTCTGCGGGCCCCATTGCTTGACGTAGATCTGGACGCCGTCCCCCGTGGTGACGTGGCTGCCCTGGAGCATGGGTTCGTTCCTTCGGTCGTGTTCTTGTGATCGGACGGCCGATGGTAGGGATGGGGGTGCTGCGCCTATTGCTTCTTCGGAACGATTTTTGCCGTTTCTGCGCATTTCGGGGCGGCGGGGTGGCATGCGGCCGGAAAGGCGTCCCCAAAGAGGACGTTCGAACAAAAGGCCGTCTGGCAAAAGAGACCGTCAGGCGCAGGCGGCCTGCCGCAGGACGGGCTCGGGACGCACGGACAGCGCCTCCGCCATGCGGACCAGGTCGGGCAGGGTCTGCGCGCCCATCTTCCGCATCATGTTGCCGCGGTGGATCTTCACCGTGATCTCGCTGAGGTTCATGTGGCCGGCGATCTGCTTGTTCATCAGGCCGGCGGTGACGAAGCCCATCACCTCCCGCTCCCGCGCGGTCAGCGTCCGGAAGGCGGAGCGCAGATGCTCCCGCTGATTCTCCTTGCGGCGGCGGTGACGGTCGGCGGCGACGGCGGCGTTGACGGCCGCCAGCATGTCGTGCTCGCGGAAGGGCTTGACCAGGAAATCGATCGCCCCCGCCTTCATGCCGGAGACGGCCATGGGGATGTCCCCGTGTCCGGTCATCAGGACCACCGGGATCGGGACGTCGGAATCGGCCAGCCGCGCCTGGACGTCGAGCCCGTTGGCCTCCTTCAGCCGGATGTCGAGGACGAGGCAGCAGGGCACCATCGGCAGGTCGAAGGCCATCAGCTCGTCCGGCGCGCCGAAGGTGGCCGCGGCGTACCCGACCGAGCGGAACAGGCTGTCGAGCGCGCCGCGCACCGCCGCATCGTCGTCCAGGACCAGGACCATCGGCGTCCCGTCGTCGTCGAACCGGTCACTGACCGCCATTCCGCACATCCGTGCGCCCCTTCTGCTGCAAACGAAACGGTGCCGTTTCGGCGTCGGGCGCATGGTTTCACGTGCGCAACGGCGGGTCTTGCCCGTGGTTGAGTCTTTTGTCGAATCTTGCTCCGCCCGGTCCGCAGGCCGCTCCGGACGTATGCCCGATGCCGGGTTGTGGGTGCGGCGACCGTGCCGGTATGCTGACACTTCCCTAGGTTGACCGGCCCGAGAATGTCCAGCAAAGAGCCCGCGAAGAAAGAGCCGCCCGACCCGGAGTTCGAGGACCTGATCCGCTACATCCAGGAAAACCGCGGGTTCGACTTCCGGGGCTACAAGCGGACCAGCCTGCAGCGCCGCATCCGCCGCCGGATGGAGGACGTCGGCTGCAACGACTACGGGACCTATCACGAACTCCTGGAAGCCCACCCCCAGGAGTTCGTGGAAATGCTGAACATGGTCCTGATCAACGTCACGTCCTTCTTCCGCGACGCCGAGGCGTGGGAGGTGCTGAAGAACGACGTGGTCCCGCAACTTGTCGCGAGCCTGGGCGACCACGGCCCCATCCGCATCTGGAGCGCCGGCTGCGCGTCGGGTGAGGAGCCCTATTCGCTCGCCATGCTGTTCGCGGAAGCGCTGGGCGGCGAATCCTTCTGCAACCGGGTCAAGATCTACGCCACCGACCTGGACCAAGCCGCGCTGAACATCGCCCGGCACGCCATGTACACGCCGCGCGACGTGGAAAGCGTGCCGCCGCACCTGCTGGAAAAGTATTTCGAACGCACCAACAACCACTATGTGTTCCAGCGCGAGCTGCGCAAATGCGTGATCTTCGGGCGGCACAACATCGTGACCGACGTCCCGATCTCGCGCATCAACCTGCTGGTCTGCCGCAACCTGCTGATCTACCTGGAAAGCGAGACGCAGAACATCGTCCTGCCGCGCCTGCACTACGCGTTGGCCAACAACGGCGTCCTGTTCCTGGGCAAGGCGGAGACGCAGCTCGCCCGCTCCAAGATGTTCGAGCCGGTCGACCTGAAGAGCCGCATCTTCCGCATGGTGCCGCAGGAATGGCGGCGCAGCCTGGGCGGCAGCCTGACGATCTCGCCGGATCTTCCCAACAACCGGCAGAACTTCCAGACCCGCCTTCTGGAAAGCATCGTCGACAACAGCCCGTCCGCCTATCTGGCGGTGAGCGGCGACGGAACGCTGGTGTTCGCCAACGCCATGGCGCGCCGGCTGCTCGACGTGGCCGAGGTGGACATCGGCCGCCCGTTCCAGGACATGGCGATCTCCTACCGCCCGGCGGAGCTGCGCTCCCGCATCGAGGAGGTGCAGACCACCGGCCGCCCGGTCCGCATCGAACACCAGGAATACGCCCGCCCGCCGGGTGACCCGATCCGGCTGACGATCGATGTCTCCCTGCTCTACGGCGCGGACGGAAAGCCCCTGGTCACGCTGCTCAGCTTCGCCGACACCACGCGCGTCCACATGCTCCAGAAGGAGCTGGAGGCGGCGCAGGAAAGCTTGGAGACGACCATCGAGGAACTCCAGTCCTCCAACGAGGAGCTGGAAACCACCAACGAGGAACTGCAAAGCACCAACGAGGAGCTTGAGACCACCAACGAGGAACTCCAGTCCACCAACGAGGAGCTGGAGACGATGAACGAGGAGCTGCGCTCCGCCAACGAGGAGTTGGAGGTCGCCAACGAGGAGCTGCGCCGCCAGGGCGAGGAGTCCGGCGAATACCGGCGCTATTCCGAATCCATCCTGCGCAGCATGGATGTGGGGATCATCGTCCTCGACGAGGAACTGCGCGTGCGCTCCTGGAATCGCTGGAGCGAGAACATGTGGGGCCTGCGCAGCGAGGAGGTGATGGGGGAGGAGTTCCTCGGCCTCGACATCGGCCTGCCCGTGCAGCGGCTGCGCGCCGACCTGGAGCGCATCCTGGAGAAGGAGATTCCGCAGCAGCCCGCGGTGCTCGACGCGCTGGACCGCCGCGGCCGGACGGTCACCTGCCGCGTGCGGCTGTCCCCGCTGCTGTACGAATCGCGGGAGACGCGCGGCGCCGTCCTCATCATTGAGGACATCACCGAACAGTCGCGGGCCGAGACCTTTGCCGGCTACCTGGGCCGCGTGATCGGCGAATCGCTGAACGAGGTGTATTTCCTGGACGCCGCGACCTTCCGCTTCCAGCTGGTCAACCGCGGCGCCGAGACCAAACTCGGCTATTCGCTGGAGCAGCTGAAGCAGTTCACCGTGTTCGACCTGATGCCGGAGGTCACGGAGGAGCGGTTCCACGCGTTGGTCGCACCGCTGCGGTCCGGCGAGAAGCAGGAGATCGTGTTCGAATCCCGGATGGAGGGCCGCAAGCGGGGGACCTACCCGGTGGAGGTGTGCCTCCAGCTGTTCAACAGCGAAGAGCCGCCCATTCTGCTGGCCATCGTGCACGACACCACCGAACGCCAGCGCGTCGGCGCCAACGGCGACGAAGCGGACATGGCGGAGTGAGGCCCCCATTCCCTCTCCCCGCTTTCGGCGGACCAAAGGTCCGCCTGTCGCGTCAGCGCAAACTCCGTTTGCGCGTGAGCAGAGGGGAGAGGGAGATTTGGCGCGCCTCACGCCCCGGCGCCGTTCCCGCCGCCCCCATCATCCTCGCCGTTCCCGCCGCCGCCGTCGGATGATGGCGCCCGCCAGCCCTGGCTGAGGAACTTCATCAGCAGTTCCGCCTGGTCCAGCACGTCGCGGCTGGCGGTTTCCCAGCGCTGAGCGGACAGGGCCTGTCCTTTTTGCCGCGCCGTCTCCGCCAGGCGTTGGCTCAGCGTCGCCCGTTCGTTCAGCATGCGCAGGGCGATCTCGAAGGCGCGCTCGATCTCGCGCACCTGCGCCTGGTCCATGTTCTCCGGGCCGTAGCGGTGGCCGATGTGGCAGGTGAAGACGGGCATCGAGTCCACCCTGGTTTCGCGCAACGACCCGCCGCATTCCGGGCAGGTCAGCGAAACCGGCGGATTCAGGCTGTAATGTCCCTCCATCGTGGCTTCCTCATCGTCGAAGGATTCGGACGGGTTCGGGGTTTCATCCGTCGCCCGCACCAGCCGGGTGAGCAGGGAGCCGAGCGCCGAGGCCGGGGCGCAATGGTCGACGGTGGTGTTGGACAGCGCGCTCCGCGGCATGCCGGGGAACATGGCGTCCGCGGGGTCCTGCACCAAGGTGGTGCCGCCCAGGCGCTTGATCGCGCTGAAACCGGCGGTCCCGTCGTTCATGGCGCCGGACAGGATCACCCCGAACACCTGCGGCCCATAGGCCTGCGCGGCCGAGCGGAACAGCGGATCGATCGCCGGCCGGGTGGAGTTCTCCCGGGGGCCGTGGGACAGGCGCAGCCGGTCGGGCTCCACCAGCAGGTGGTGGTCGGGCGGCGCCACGTAGATGCGGCCCGGGCGCAACGTTTCGCCGTCCACCGCGTGCGCGGCCGGCAGCGAGCCGGCCTTGGCGAGGATTCGCGGGGCGAAGCTGCGCCGGCGCCCGATGTGGATGACGACGCACACCGCGGCCGGAAGGTCCGCCGGCAGCCGGGCGACCAGCGCCTCCAGGGCCTCGACCCCTCCGGCGGACGCTCCGACCACGATGATCGCTGGGATGATCGCTCGACAGTTCATGGAGCTACAACAGCGGCGGAACCGCTATGGTCACTCCGGAAGCAGGCTTTCTCCGGCGGGCGGGAGCGGCGCGTCGTCAAGCACCGCGTTCGGGCTGGACAGCACGTCGCGCAGAAGCGTGATGCTCCGCTGCACCTCGGCCGCGGCAACGGACCAGCGCTCCGCCACGAGGTCGTGGCCGCCCTTGCGCGCCTTTTCGGCCATCCGCTTGAACAGGATCATCCGGTCCTCGTGTGCGCGCAACGCCACCCACAGCGCCCGTTCCAACAGGTCGTGGTTGGCCGACGCCAGGGCCTGGGGCGAATAGGCGTGGCCGACCTTGCAGCGGTAGCGCAGCAGCGACCCGTCCTCCACCTCGTACAGGTTGCCGCCGCAGTCCGGGCAGCTGAACACGCTCGGCGTCCCGATCCGATCGCTGTCCGCCGGGACGGTGTTGAACTCCTTCTCCGGGATTTGCGCCTCCACCGCCATCTCCTCCGGCACCGCGGGGGCGGGCGGGGCCGGCGTCCCGAGAAGCCGCGTCAGCAGCGGCGCCATCTCCTCCAGCGTCACGCAATGGTCGACGGCGACGTGCTCGCGGGCGTTGCGCGGCATGTCCGGCCATTCCGCGCTGGTCGGGTCCTGCACGATGGCGATGCCGCCGCGGCGCTTCACCGCCAGCAGCCCGGCCGCCCCGTCGTCGAGCGTGCCGGAAAGGATCGCGCCGATCACCCGCGGCCCGTATTCCACGGCCAGCGACCGGAACAGCGGGTCGATGGCGGGGCGCGTGCGGTTCTCCTTGGCACCGCGACGCACCAGCAGGCGGCCGTCGCGGACCAGCAGGTGGTGGTCGGGCGGGGCCACATGGATCCAGCCTTCCCGCACCTCCTCCCCGTCCTGCGGGTGGAAGGCGGGCAGCCAGCCGGCCTTTTCCAGCAGCCGGGGCAGAACGCTGTTGCGGGTCGGTGCGATGTGCTGGACGACGAAGACGGTTGCCGTCGTGTCCGCAGGCATCGCGGAGAACAAGCGCTGGAGGGCCGTGACGCCCCCGGCCGACGCGCCCAGGGCCAGGATGTTTCGTGTTTCCATAGGTAAGCCTACAACATCCCCGCCGGTCCGAAATCTCGGGAGAGGTCCTATGCCGTCCGCGCCGGATATAACTTTTCCCCCCGTGCCCTGTTGGACCGGACATGGCATCGTGCACCCGCGAAGATAGTGTGGGGGAGACGTGGGGGGATCCAATTCGGTCCTGGAGGATGGGGACGCCGACCGTGCATCGCTGGTCCGACGCATCACGGAGCTGGACCAGGGCCTGGAACAGGCGCTGGTGACCATCGAGGACGGGCAGGAGCAAATTCACGCCCTCATCGAGGAACGCGGCGGGATGGAGGCGGAACTGGCCGCCCAGCGCGCCCGGATCGCGGAGCTTTGCGACCGTTTGGCCGCGTCGGAGGCGGAACGCAGAGTGACGGCCGACGCGCTGGACCGCAGCGACCTCCGTCTGCGCAAGGTGCGTTCCGATGAGAACAGCCTCACGGAGGAACTCCAGGCCTCCTACGAGGAGTTGCAGATGCTGGCCCAGCAGCTGGAGGAGGCCAACACCGAACTGGAACTGCGCGTCACCGAGCGGACCGCCGAACTCGCCGCGGCGAACGCCGCGTTGCGCGCCCGCGAGGAGCAGCTGCGCTTCGCCCAGCAATGCGCCAAGGCCGGGTCCTGGGATTGGGACCTGACGGCCGACCGCATGGTCTGGTCGCCCGAATGCTACGACCTGTTGGGGCTCGACCTGCGGAACGACCGCCCGTCGCTGGACCGGCTGCTCGCCGCCGTGGTGCCGGAAGACCGGCCGGTCCTGCAAGGCGCGATCGCGGCCAGCATCGCGGCGGCCAGCGACGAATTCCGCCTGGAATTCCGCGTCCGCCACCCCGGCATCGGCCTGCGGTGGATCGCGAACATCGGCCGGGTCGTCTGGCGCGACCTGAAGGGCCGGCCGACCCGCATCACCGGCCTTGCCTTCGACACGACCGAACGCAAGGCGTTGGAGGAGGATCTGCGCCGTGCCAAGGATGTGGCGGAGGCCGCGGACCGCGCGAAGACGCGCTTTCTGGCCGCGGCCAGCCACGATCTCCGCCAGCCGATCCAGGCCGCCTCGCTCTACGCCTACGTGCTGCAATCCTCGATCCAGGAGCACAACACCGAGGGCGCCGAGGTCCTGGACCTGCTGAGGGCGTCCATCGAGAGCCTGAGCGCCATGCTGAGCGGCTTGCTCGACCTGTCGCGGCTGGAAGCCGGGGCGGTGGATGTCTCCATCGTCAACATCCGCCCCGACGAGATGATGAACCGCCTCGCGGCCGAATTCGCGGGGGTGGCCGAGGTGTCCGGGGTGACGCTGCGCTTCCTGCCCTCGACCGCCGCGATCGCCACCGACCCGCGCCTGTTCGAGCGCGTGCTGCGCAACCTGATCGCCAACGCCATCGCCCACGGACGCCGGGACGACGGCGGGCGGGTGCTCGTCGGTGTGCGCCGCCGCCGGAAAGGGGTGGAATTCCAGGTCTGGGACACCGGCTACGGCATCCCCGACGACGCGCGCGAGGCTATTTTCGAGGAGTTCCGCCAGCTCCACAACCCGGAGCGCGCCGCCACCCAGGGCTTCGGGCTCGGCCTGTCCATCGTGAACCGCATCGCGCGGCTGTTGAAGCTGGAGGTCACTGTGCGGTCGCAGGTCGGGCGCGGCTCGGTCTTTTCCGTCCTGGTGCCGCACGCCTCCGGCCCCGACGTGGCGCGCCCGGCGGCGGCGCCGGCCGAAACGGCTATCGCGTCCTGGCTGCGCGGGCGCAACATCCTGCTGGTTGAGGACGACGAGCAGGTGCGCCGCGGCCTGACCATGATGCTGAAGCGCTGGGGCGTGCGCGTGGACGCCGTGTCCTCGGCGGAGGAGCTGGCCGCCAAGCTGCCGCGCCTCAGGCGCCGGCCGCACGCGGTGCTGACCGACTACCGCCTGCCGGGCGGCGGCACCGGCCGCAAGGTGGTGGAACTGGTGCGCAGCCGTTGGGACGTGCCGGGGATCATCATCACCGGCGACACCGCTCCCGAACGCCTGCGCGAGGCCATGTCCATCGGCTGCCGCCTGCTGCACAAGCCCATCGAGCCGTCGGAACTGATGGGCGCGCTGGGCGAAGCGATGCACAGCGGCTCCGCATCCCCACCCCCGCGCGCAACAACGCGGTCACGACGCCCCGGCCCCGGAACGCCGGGCTGAGGGGGTATCGCGTTCAATCCCCTCTCCCCAGGGGGGAGAGGGGGAATGGCCGCAGGCGGCTCTCCAAGCGATACAAAAGCACCTTTGAAAATCCCAACGCTGTATCATATTGTGTAACGGACGGTTCGCTGGGGCGACAATCCGCCTATTGGGGCGGGCGCGCGGAAGGGAGGCGCCGGTGTACACGCAAGGGCTGGACGTGGGTTCCGATTCCGACCGTACGACCGCGCCGACCGGGCCGGAGGAGCGTTTCCAGGCGCGGGTCGACGCGGAGGAGAAGATCGAGCCGCGGGACTGGATGCCCGACGGTTACCGCCGCACGCTGATCCGCCAGATCTCGCAGCACGCCCATTCGGAAATCGTCGGCATGCTGCCGGAGGGCAACTGGATCACCCGCGCGCCGACCCTGCGCCGCAAGGTGGCCCTGCTGGCCAAGGTGCAGGACGAGGGCGGGCACGGCCTCTATCTCTACAGCGCGGCGGAGACGCTGGGGGCCTCGCGCGGCGACCTCGTCGCCGACCTGCTCAACGGCAAGGCCAAGTATTCCAGCATCTTCAACTACCCGACCCTGACCTGGGCCGACATCGGCGCCATCGGCTGGCTGGTGGACGGGGCGGCGATCATGAACCAGGTGCCGCTGTGCCGCTGCTCCTATGGGCCCTACGCGCGGGCCATGGTGCGCATCTGCCGGGAGGAAAGCTTCCACCAGCGGCAGGGCTACGAGATCATGCTGGCGCTGTCCCGCGGCAGCGACGCGCAGAAGCGCATGGCGCAGGACGCGCTGGACCGCTGGTGGTGGCCGTCGCTGATGATGTTCGGCCCCTCCGACGGGCAATCCGCCCACTCCGCCCAGAGCATGCGCTGGAAGATCAAGCGCTTCTCTAACGACGAGCTGCGCCAGCGCTTCGTCGACGCCACCGTGCCGCAGGCGGAGTTCCTGGGCCTGACCGTGCCCGACCCGGACCTCGCCTTTGACGAGGCCACCGGCCACTACCGCTTCGGCGCCATCGACTGGAGCGAGTTCGAACGGGTGCTGAAAGGCGACGGGCCCTGCAACCGCGAACGGCTGGAGGCCCGCCGCAAGGCCTGGGACGACGGCGCCTGGGTGCGCGAGGCGGCACTGGCCCACGCGAAGAAAAAGGACGCCCGCGCCCAGGCCGCGGCGGCCTAACAGCGACACTTGAAGCGACACTGGGGGGAAGCATGGCCCGCAACGAATGGCCGCTGTTCGAGGTGTTCATTCGGCCCAAGAACGGGCTGAGCCACAAGCACGCCGGCAGCCTGCACGCCGCCGACGCCCGCATGGCGCTGGAGAACGCGCGCGACGTCTACGCCCGCCGCGGCGAGGGGGTGAGCCTGTGGGTCGTCCCGTCCGCCGCCATCACCGCGTCGGAGCCGGCGGACAAGGAAACCTTCTTCGACCCTGCGGACGACAAGGTCTACCGGCATCCGACCTTCTACGACATCCCGCCCGAGGTGAAGAACATCTGACGGGGAGCCAGTGATGAGCGACAACCCCCTGTTCGACTACCTGCTGCGCCTCGGCGACACCAGCCTCGTGCTCGGCCACCGCCTGTCGGAGTGGTGCGGCCACGCGCCGGAGCTGGAGGAGGACGTGGCGCTGACCAACATCGCGCTCGACCTCGTCGGGCACGCCCGCCTGCTGCTGTCCTACGCGGGGGAGGTGGAGGGCAAGGGGCGCGACGAGGACGCGCTGGCCTTCCTGCGCGACGTCTACGACTACCGCAACCACCTGCTGGCGGAGCAGCCTAACCGCGACTTCGGCCACACCATCGCCCGCCAGTTCCTGCACGACGCCTGGGCGCTGGAGCTGTTCGAGACGCTGGCCGGCTCGGCCGACGAACGGCTCGCCGGCATCGCCGCCAAGGCGGTGAAGGAGAAGCGCTACCACCTGCGGCACAGCGCCGAATGGGTGGTGCGGCTGGGCGACGGCACGGAGGAGAGCCACGCCCGCATGGTGGACGCCTTCAACCGGCTGTGGCGCTTCACGGCTGAGATGTTCGAGGCCGACGCGGTGGAACAGGCGCTGGCGGCGGCCGGCGTTGCCCCCGATCCGGCCAGCCTTCGCCCCGCCTGGGAGGCGCGGGTGGACGCGGTGCTGGCGGAGGCGACTCTGCCCGCCCGCCCGGCCACTATCGGCACCAGCGGCGGTCGCATCGGCCGGCACGGCGAGCATCTCGGCTACCTGCTGGCGGAGATGCAATTCCTCCAGCGCGCCTACCCGAACGCCGCGTGGTGACGCCATGATCGCGGAACGGCAGTCGGACCATGGGGTGTGGGGACCCGGACCGGGCGACGACGCCACGCTTGGCGCCGCCTGGGAGGCGCTGCGCACCGTCATGGACCCGGAGATCCCCGTGCTCAGCGTCGTCGATCTCGGCATGATCCGCGGCGTTGAAGCGGGGGAGAGCGGGCGCCTACGGGTGCGGCTGTCGCCCACCTATTCCGGCTGCCCGGCGACGGGCATCATCGCGCTGGAGGTCGCCCGCGCGCTCGACGCGGCGGGATTCCCCAACGCGGAGGTGGTGACGGAGGTCGCCCCGCCCTGGACGACGGACTGGATCAGCCCGGCCGGCCTGGACCGGCTGCGTGAGAGCGGCATCGCCCCGCCGCCGCGCGGGGCCGGGAAGCGGGCGCTGGTCGCGCCGGAGGAGCGTGTCGCCTGCCCGCTCTGCGGTTCCACCGACACGGAGGTGATCAGCGCCTTCGGCTCCACCGCCTGCAAGGCGCTGCACCGCTGCCGCTCCTGCCTGGAACCCTTCGACTCTTTTAAATGCATTTGATGGGCAAGTGCATCTGACGGCCACGCGCGTTCCGGGAGGCTCCATGACGCCCACCTTCCACCCCCTGACCATCACCGACGTCCGGCGCGAGACCGAGGACACGATCTCCGTCGCCTTCGCGGTGCCGGAGGCGGTGCGGCCGGCCTTCGCCTTCGCCCACGGCCAGCACCTGACCCTGCGCGCCACCATCGGCGGGCAGGAGGTGCGGCGGTCCTATTCGATCTGCTCCGGCCTGGACGACGGGGAACTGCGCGTGGCGATCAAGCGGGTGCCGGGCGGGCTGTTCTCCACCCACGCCAACGAGAACCTGAGGCCCGGCGCGGTGCTGGACGTGATGACGCCGATGGGCCGCTTCACCACGCCGCTGGACCCCAACGCCGCGCGCACCTACCTGGCCTTCGCGGCCGGCAGCGGCATCACGCCGGTGCTGTCGATCCTGAAATCAGTCCTGGCGCGCGAGCCCAGGAGCCGCTTCGTGCTGGTCTACGGCAACCGCACGGTGTCCTCCATCCTGTTCCGGGAGGAGCTGGAAGACCTGAAGAACCGCCATCTCGGCCGCCTGTCCGTCCACCACGCGCTGAGCCGGGAGCCGGACGAGTCCGGCCTGCTCTCCGGCCGCATCGACGCCGCGCTGGTGGAGGAGGTCTGCCGCACGCTGGTCGACCCCAGGGACGTGGACGCCGTCTTCGTCTGCGGCCCGCAGGGCATGATCGAGGCCGTGCGCGCCGCGCTCGCCGCGCACGGCACGGACCCTGCGCGCATCCATGTGGAACTGTTCACCACGGGGATCGCAGCGGACGCCACCACGGTCCGCCGTGCGGCCCCCAAGCCGGTGGAGGCGGCGGCGGGGGACGCCTGCGATGTGACGGTGGTGCTCGACGGCAAGCGGAAGCGCTTTCCCGTGCCCTTCGGCGGCGACGTCATCCTGGACGCCGCCCACCGTCATGGCGCCGACCTGCCCTATTCCTGCAAGAGCGGCGTCTGCTGCACCTGCCGGGCCAAGCTGGTGGAGGGCAAGGTGGACATGGCGCAGAACTATTCGCTGGAAGCGTGGGAGGTGGAGGCCGGCTACATCCTCACCTGCCAGTCCCGCCCGCTGACCGACCGCGTCGTCGTGGACTTCGACGCGCCGTAGGAAGCCGTCACTGCGGCTGCGGCTGCGGCTGGTCCGGCTGCATGAACTGGATTTTGATGCGGCCGGCGTCCTCCCGCGGGATGCACAGGTAGTTCATGGCGATGACCTGCACGGTGTAATCCAGGCCCTCCAGCCGCCTCCGCAGCGCCTCGCGGTCGCCCTTCAGGAATTCGACGAACAGCACCGGGCGGCAGCGCCGGATCGTGTCCACCGCGCCGTCGAGCACGGCCATCTCCATGCCCTCCACGTCGATCTTGATCAGCCCGACCCGGTCGAAGGCGAAGCGGTCGATGGTGGTCAGCGGCACCTCCTCGGCGCGCGCGGGGTCGTACCGCCGCTCTTGGCTGAGGGGCTCGCCCTGCACCGGGCCAAGCTCCACGCTGCCGAAGTTCAGCGGCTGGTCATAGTCGAACTGGGGCAGCGGGATGGTGCCCTCGCGGTCGCCCACCGCCATGTTGTGGCAGTGAATGTTAGTGCGGCCGTTCAGCGCGACGCTGCCCGCCAGCATGTTGAAGACGATCCGCTGCGCCTCGAAGGCGTGGATTTTCCCGTGCGCGCCGACCGCGTCCACCAGCGCCAGGGAATAGGTGCCGAAGTTGGCGCCTACGTCGAGCACCGTCATGTCCGTGCCCCACCGCCGCAGGATCTGCGCCAGCAGGTCGATCTCCGCGTGGTCGACGGCCCGCCCGGTCTTGAAGAGGGCGTTGGTCTGGTTGATGTCGTGGCGGTTGACGATCATCGGACCGTACAGGGTCGGCACCACGAGGGCGTACGGGATCCGCTCCATCTCGCATCAACCTCTTTGTATTCGGAAACGACATCCGGCCGGCCCCGGCGGCGACC
Source organism: Azospirillum canadense (assembly GCF_025961225.1). Classification (GTDB taxonomy): domain Bacteria; phylum Pseudomonadota; class Alphaproteobacteria; order Azospirillales; family Azospirillaceae; genus Azospirillum; species Azospirillum canadense. The sequence goes on from NZ_JAOQNG010000004.1 coordinate 311,960, forward strand.
GCCACGTGCATAGCACAGGGGAGGCGCGCGCATCCACCGGTGCGCGGCGCCTGCCTTACGGCAGATGGTCGAGCGGCACGGGCGTGTCCGACTTCACCTCGCGCAGGGACACGTTGGAGCGGACGTGCGCGACGCCCGGCACCTTGAAGAGCCGGCGCGACAGGAACTCCCCATAGGCCTGCGTGCTCGGCACCACGATGCGCAGGATGTAGTCGGCGTCGCCGGTGACGGCGAAGCAGTCCAGCACCTCCGGCCAGTCGCGGACAGCGGCCTCGAACCGCTCCACCACGCCGTCCACGTGGCGCTCCAGCGTAACGTTGGCGAAGACGCATTCGGTCAGGCCGAGCTTCTGCGGCGACACCACCGCCGTGTAGCTGCGGATGACGCCGACCTCCTCCATCGACTTCATCCGCCGCCAGCAGGGGCTGACCGACAGGCCGGCCGCGGCGGCCAGTTCCTGCATGGTCAGGCGGGCGTTCTTCTGCAGGGCGGAGAGGATAGCCCTTTCATACGTGTCGAGGGAGATGGTCACCGGATAAATCCTTTCCGGAATCGACAGTTTGCTTCACAGATTTTCCCAGATTAGCCGGGTTGCGGCAAACTGAGAAACAATTTTCCCGGAGCGAAGGAATATCCTTGATACGGTCCGGACTTCTGGACCGCGTGTCGTGACGAAAAAAGCCGCATCCCACCAAGCGCCGCACGACGTTCAAGAGATGGGAGAGACGCCATGGACGGATCCTTCGGTCCGGTGAATCTGGATTACCACCTCGGGGACCGATACACCCGATCGGATGGGCGCGTCTTCCTGTCCGGGACTCAGGCTCTGGTGCGGCTTTTGTTGGCGCAGCGGGAGCGGGACCGTCAGGCCGGCCTCGACACGGCCGGCTTCGTCAGCGGCTATCGCGGGTCGCCGCTCGCCGGGCTCGACCTCGCCCTGTGGCAGGCAAGCGATCACCTGCAGGCCAGCGGCATCGTCTTCCAGCCCGCCGTCAACGAGGAGCTGGGCGCCACCGCCGTGCTGGGCAGCCAGCAGGTTGAGTCGAGCGGGGAGGGGCGGGGCGACGGCGTGTTCGGCCTCTGGTACGGCAAGGGGCCGGGCGTGGACCGGTCCGGCGACGCGCTGCGCCACGGCAACGCCTACGGCAGCTCGCCGCACGGTGGTGTGTTGGTCGTGGTCGGCGACGACCACGGCTGCGTGTCCTCCTCCATGCCGCACCAGAGCGACGGGTCGCTGGTCGCCTGGTCCATGCCGATCCTGAACCCGGCGAGCGTGCGGGAGTACATCGACTACGGCCTCTACGGCTACGCGCTGTCGCGCTTTTCCGGGGCCTGGGTCGCCTTCAAGGCGATTTCGGAGACGGTGGAAAGCGCCGCCACGGTGGACCTGCCGCCGCCGCGCGCCGCCTACCGCGTGCCCGAAGGCTTCACCCCGCCCCCCGGCGGCTTGCATTACCGCTGGCCGGACTTCCCAAGCCTCCAGATCGAGCAGCGGCTGGCCGCGAAGGTGGAGGCCGTACGCGCCTTCGCGCGCGCAAACCCGCTGGACCGCTGGGTGTTCGGCGCGCGGGACGGCTGGCTGCGCATCGTTACCACGGGCAAGGCCCATCTGGACCTGATGGAAGCCCTGGCTGTTCTCGGCATCGGGGAGGCGGAGGCCGCCCGCCTTGGCCTCGGCGTCTACAAGGTCGGCCTGTCCTGGCCGGTGGAGCGCACCGGCCTTCTCGACGCGCTCCGCGGTGCGGAGGAGGTGCTGGTCGTCGAGGAAAAGGCGCCGATCGTCGAGGGGCAGGTGAAGGAGCTGCTGTTCCACGCCGCAACCCGCCCCGCCCGCGTCGTCGGCAAGACCGACGAGACCGGCGCGATGCTGCTGCCGGGAACGGGGGAGCTGCGGCCCTGGATCGTCGCGCTGGCGCTGGCCGGGCGCATCCAGCGCCGGGTGCCGGGGACGGACTTCACCCACCTGCTCGACCAACTGGCGCCCGCGGCCCGGGTGGAGGCGGGGCCGGACGTGCGCACGCCTTATTTCTGCTCCGGCTGCCCGCACAACACCTCCACCCGCGTGCCGGACGGCAGCAAGGCCTTCGCCGGCATCGGCTGCCATTTCATGGCCTCCTGGATGGACCGCAAGACGGAATCCCTGACCCCCATGGGCGGGGAGGGGGCGAACTGGGTCGGGCAGGCGCCCTTCTCCAAACGCGGCCACGTCTTCCAGAACCTGGGCGAGGGGACCTATTTCCACTCCGGCTCCCACGCCATCCGGCAGGCGGTCGCCGCCGGCGTGAACATCACCTACAAGATCCTGTTCAACGACGCGGTGGCGATGACCGGCGGGCAGCCGGTGGATGGCCCAATTTCCGTCGAGGCCATCACCCACCAGCTCCGCGCCGAGGGCGTGCAGCGCATCGCCCTGGTCAGCGACGCGCCGGAGAAGTTCGCCGATGCCCGCACGCTCGCCGCCGGGGTCACGGTGCACCACCGCGACGAACTGGACGCCGTGCAGCGCGCGTTGCGCGAGATGCCCGGCGTCACCGCGCTGATCTACGAGCAGACCTGTGCTGCGGAGAAGCGCCGCCGGCGCAAGCGCGGCACCTATCCCGACCCGGCCCGCCGCGTGGTCATCAACGAGCTGGTCTGCGAGGGCTGCGGCGACTGCTCCAAAAAGTCGAACTGCCTGTCGGTCCAGCCGCTGGAGACGGAGTTCGGCGTCAAGCGCCGGATCGACCAGTCCAGTTGCAACAAGGACTTCTCCTGCGTGGAGGGCTTCTGCCCCAGCTTCGTGTCGGTCATGGGCGGGCAGCTGCGCAAGCGCGACGCCGCCGCGGTGGAGGAGCGCTTCGCCGACGCGCTGGCCCGCCTGCCGGAGCCGCCGGTGGCCATGCCCAGCGATGTGGCGGAAATCCTGGTGACCGGGGTCGGCGGCACCGGCGTGGTGACGGTCGGCGCCGTGCTCGCCATGGCCGCGCATCTGGAGGGCAAGGCGGCCTCCGTCCTGGACTTCATGGGCTTCGCGCAGAAGGGCGGTGCGGTCTACAGCCACCTGCGGGTGACCGGCGACGCGGACCGGCTGACCCAGGCGCGCGTCGATCCGGGCCGGGCGCAGCTGGTGCTGGTCTGCGACATGGTGGTGGCGGCGGCGCCGGACGCGCTGCGCACCATGGCGCCAGGGCGGACGCGGGTCGTCGCCAACAGCCATGTGGTGCCGACCGGGGCCTTCACGCGCAACCGCGACGCGCTGCCGGACGGCGGCGGGCTGCTGGGCCGGCTGCGCCGCACGGTCGGGCCGGACCTCGTCGAGGCCGTGGACGCCGACCGGGTGGCGACGGCGCTGATGGGAGACGCGATCCTGACCAACATCCTCCTGCTCGGCTACGCCGCGCAGAAGGGGCTGCTTCCCGTCGGCCGCGCGGCGCTGGAGCGGGCGATCGAGCTGAACGGCGTCGCCGTCGCGGCCAACCAGCGGGCCTTCGCCTACGGGCGGCTGCTCGCCCACGATTCCGCCGCGGTCCAGGCATTCCTGGCGCCGGAACCGGCCAAGGCCCAAACGCTCGACGAGATCGTGGAGCGGCGCGCCGCCTTCCTGACCGACTACCAGGACAAGGCCTACGCCGCCCGTTACCGCGCGCTGGTCGCCCGCGCCCGCGCGGCGGAGGCCCGGCTCGGCACCGGTTCCACGGCTTTCGCGGAGGCGGTGGCGCGGGCCGGCTTCAAGCTGATGGCCTACAAGGACGAATACGAGGTCGCGCGCCTGCACACGGATGGCGCCTTCCGCAAGACGCTGGAGGAAACGTTCGAGGGCGATTGGACACCGGTCTTCCACATGGCCCCGCCGCTGCTGGCGCGGCGCCTGAACGGCTGGGGGGAGCCGAAGAAGCTGGCCTTCGGGCCCTGGATCCTGCCCGTGCTGAAGACGCTCGCGCGGATGCGCCGGCTGCGCGGCACCGTCTTCGACCCCTTCGGCCACAGCGCGGAACGCCGGATGGAGCGGGGCTTGGTCGCCGAGTATGAGGCGCTGGTCGCCGACCTCGCCGCCGGCCTGAATTCTGCCGGGCACGCGGTGGCCGTGGAGATGGCGGCACTGCCCATGGAAATCCGCGGCTTCGGCCCCGTGAAGCAGAAAGCTGTCGCAGACTGTCGGCAGGCGCTGGAACGGTTGCGCGCCAAGCTGGTTGGAACGGGGCAGCAAGCGCCGGAAATCAACCATCCGGACCGTTCGGCGGCCGCATAGCTGCCCTGTGCCGGTCCATCCTGGCTGCGGGATGCCTTATGAACCGCGGGCTTGGCGGCCCTTGAGCGGCACTATGCACGGCGTGCATTTCGATGTTGGCGACGTTTCATTGGCCGGAATGATGACGGTCATCTAAATCAAGCCTCGACACCGCGGCGGGACGGCGGGCTGGCATAAGTCCTCCCAACCGTCCTTCAACAACGCGCCCCCAACAATGCTAGGGAGGTCGCGACCGGACCGCGGCGATCTCGGTGCATCCTCTGCAAGGACACCGGTATCGAACTGAAGAAACGAGGATCGTCATGATTACGCGTACCCTGTCCGCCGTCGTCGTTGCGGCGGCTGCCCTTGCCTCTTCCGCTTCCCTTTCCTTTGCGCAGCAGGTCGGCGATGCCGGCTTTGCCGCCCAGCTGAACGAAGCCAACGCGACTGTTCAGAACAACGCTCCGGCCGGCCTGGGCCGCGAGGAGCGTCTGATCGTCCAGCGCTATCTGAGTGTCGCCGACAGCCTGCACCGCCAGGGCCAGACCACCCAGGCGCAGGCCTACCTGAACTTCGCCCGCGGCGAGCTGGGCCTGCGCAGCGCCCCCGACAGTGCCGTGGCGTCTTCGTCGCAGATGGTGGCGCGCTAAACCCGCCCCGCGCGGCCGCGGATCCCCCGCCCGCGGTCGCCGGTCCCGGGGAGGGTGCGGTGCCTTCCATCCCCCGCGCACCGCGCCCTTCCCCGACCGCTTCCACCGTAACCCTGCCTTGATATCCTTTACATCGCGCACCGGATGCACAGTTGGAGGAGGATTGCCGTCCGTAAAGAATGGCTGCCAACCTGCACCCGGAGCGGTTCGGATCCCATGCCGGTCATGTCGCTGAACGCCTTCGACCTCAACCTGCTGCGCGTCTTCGACGCGGTGATGGAAGAGCGCAGCGTCCAGCGCGCCGGCCAGCGGATCGGGCTCAGCCAGTCGGCGGTGAGCCACGCCCTGAACCGCCTGCGCCATGCCCTCCAGGACGAGCTGTTCGTCCGCACGCCGGAGGGCATGACGCCGACGCCGCGGGCGCTGGAGATCGTCGGTCCGGTCCGCACCGCGCTCGCCCAGCTTGAGGCGGCGCTGATCCCGGACGATTTCGATCCGTCCGCGGCGAAGCGCACCTTCACGCTGGCGACCAGCGACTACGTCACCGCGGCGCTGGTGCCGCCGCTCTTGCGGCTGATGCAGGAAACGGCGCCCGGCGTGGACCTGAACATCGTTCCGGCCGCCCGCCACGACTTGGCGGAGCAGTTGGACATGGGCCACATCGACGTGGCCATCACGGTGTTCTCGGCCATTCCGCGCCGCTACTCCACGCTCGACCTCATGGACGAGACGGAGGTGTATGTGGCCCGCGCCGGGCACCCGCTGGGCGACGGGCCGCTGACGCTGGAGGGGCTGGCCGCCCACCAGCACGCGGCGGTGGTGCAGTACCAGGGGGGGCAGGAGGACGAGTATTTCGTGGACCGCGGGCTGGGCTGGCGGGCCTTCATGTCGAACCGGGTCGACCTCGAACGGGTTCTGTCGGAAAGCGGGCTGCAACGGCGCATCGCCGTGACGCTGCCGCATTTCCTGACCCTGCCGATGGTGCTGATCCAGAGCGACATGATCGCGGCCATGCCGCGGCGGCTCGCCCGGCGGCTGTCGGCGCGGTACGGCCTCGTCACCTATGAGCCGCCCTTCACCGTGCAGCCGCTGACCATCCAGGCGATCTGGCATTCGCGCAGCGACAAGGACCAAGCCCAGCGGTGGTTCCGCGACAGCTTGGCCACCGTCGCCCAGTCGATCTGCGACCGGTGAGCGAAGCGCGGGATTTCCGGGGCACCACCTGACTTTTCAACCCAACCGACCGGGCCGGCCGGCGCCGCGCGCTGCCCGTTTGCCCGCCCGAACTGAACGGACACGACACCATGCAGACCTATCGCAAACACATCACGGACACCCAGGACGTCGTTTCGGCTTGGCTCGCCTGCGCCCTGGTCCTCGCCGCGGCGCTCGGCGGCGCCGCCCTGCTGTAACGGCGGCGCCGAAAGGCCCGTACGCTTACGCCCCGGACGCGGGGATGGTCAGGCCGCGCTGCACCGCCGGCCGCGCCAGCCCCCGTTCCAGCCATTGCGGCACACGTTTCAGGCTGTCGAAGGCGACCAGCTCGCCGGCCCCGTAGAAGCCGACGAGGTTGCGCACCCAGCCCAGCATCGAGATGTCGGCGATGCTGTAGTCGTCGCCCATGATCCAGTCGCGCCCGTCCAGCCGCTGTTCCAGCACGCCGAGCAGGCGCTGCGATTCCGCGCGGTAGCGCTCCAGCGGGCGCTTGTCCTCGATCTCCCGGCCGGCGAACTTGTGGAAGAAGCCCAGCTGGCCGAACATCGGCCCGACGGCGCCCATCTGGAAGAACACCCACTGGATCGTCTCGTACCGGCGGGCCGGGTCGGCGGGCAGAAGCTTGCCGGTCTTCTCGGCCAGATACAGCAGGATGGCGCCGGATTCGAACAGCGCCAGCGGCTTGCCGCCCGGCCCGTCCGGGTCGATGATCGCCGGGATCTTGCCGTTCGGGTTGAGCGACAGGAAGTCCGGCGTCCAGGTCTCATTCTTCATGATGGCGACGAAGTGCGGCTCGTACGGCAGCCCGATTTCCTCCAGCATGATGGACACCTTCACCCCGTTCGGGGTCGGCGCCGAATAGAGCTGCAGCCGGTCCGGATGCTTGGCCGGCCAGCGCGCCGTGATGGGGAAGGCGGAGAGATCGGTCATATTAATGCTCCTCGGGCCAGTGCTCGTCAGGCCCATGCTCCTCAGGACAAAGTCGGTCACGCCGGGCGGTGCCTGCGGCGTCGATGGCATGAAGTGTCGTCGCGCCGCGCAAAAGCCAAGCCCTGGGCACACTTTCCCGCAGTCGGGCGGCAGGGAATGGATCAAAATCGCCGGTTGTGGGCGGAGGTCGCATCCAATCTGGTGTGGTCGGCGTTTGAATGTCGGCGGCATGAATGCTTGTCTCGGTCAATCCAATGTTGACAGAGGGAAGATCTCCGCCATGAAAATCGTGAATATTCCCGACGAGCTGACGGCCCGCTACGCCGAAAAGCTGATCGGTAACATCGACAAGGCGAAGAAGGCGGACCCTCTGCTGAAGTTGATCGAGAAGCTCGAAAAGACGATCGGCTCCCTGAAATGGAGCGCACTGATGACCGACGCCTACAAGCGCGGCGGAAAGCACGACGTCGATTTTGTGAAGAGTTACGACGAGCAGATGGAGACGGTCAAAAAATCCGTCACCATGCTCGACATGGTAACGGACCATTCCCGGATCGTGGTCAAGACCATCAAGGCGGACAAGGACGCGGCCAAGACGCTGAAGAAGGAAATCGTCTACCTCGACGGGCTTCCGAAGGTGAGCTACTCCGTCCACAAGGCCTTTACGGAAGGTGAGAAGGAAGACCGGAAGCTGTTCGCCGAATTCCTGAAGAGCCACCAGGGAAAAGGGGACAACCCGTTCCGCGAGCTTCACGTCGATGACGTGTTCCGCGACAAGAAGCTGCTGACCGCGCTCCACAAATACGCAAAGAAAGAACTGAGCGCCGAGAACATCGAGTTCTATTGGGAGGCCACGAAGGCGAAGTCCGCGGGCGCCGTGCAGGCGCTCTACGACAAGTATGTCGACCTGAACGCGCCCAACATGCTGAACATCACCGACAAGAGCCGGAACGCGCTTCTCGCCGGAATCAACGCCGACAACTGGGATGCCGCGATGAAGAGCATCAAGACCCAGGTGAAGGAAAACATCAACGACACGCTGAAGCGCATGAGGACGCTCGACGACGGCGAACTCAAGAAATACCTGTAAGCGCAGGGTCAGCCGGTCTGCAGCCCCAGCGGCGGTGGCGTGCGGAAGCCGGGAAAGGCGCGCGCCGCGGCGGCTGGGCCGACCAGTTCGGCCAGCACCGCGCGGTAGTCGGTGGTGACCGCCAGATCCACCCCGCGGTCGAGCTGGTGGCTGGCGAGGCCCGGCCAGCGGCCGAACATCCGCCCGCCGGCGACCCGGCCGCCCAGCACCAGCATGGCGCCGCCGTGGCCGTGATCGGTGCCCTGGCTCCGGTTGGTGCGCAGGCGGCGGCCGAACTCGCTCATCACCGCCAGGGTCACGCGGCCGTGGTATCGGACCGTGTCGGCGTGGAAGGCCGCCAGCGCGCGGGACAGCTGACCAACGGCGTTCGCGAAGCGGCCGGGCTGGTGCTCGTGCGTGTCCCAGCCGCCGACGTCCACGCAGGCGACGCGCAGGCCGACGTCCATTTTCAGGATGCGCGCGACGGTCTGCAAGGCGCGCCCGGCCTCGGTCTCCTCATAGACGGCACCGCCTTCCGCCCCGTAGGACTCGACCTTGCCGTCGGGGCCGCGGGACAGGTGGCCGTCGATGGCCGACAGCCCGCCGAGCGCGGCGCGCGCCGCCCGCTCGTAGGGGCTCTCGCCATGGTGCAGGGCGGCCAGCACGTCGGCCGCCTGCGGCCCGCCGGGCGGGGCGAGGCCGGCGCGCAGGTCCGGCACGGCGACCGCCGCCCCGAATCTGGCCAGCGTCGCCGGCGGTGCCGCAACCGTGCCGACCGCGGCCACTGGACCGGGTGGCCGGGCGCCGTCGCCGTCCAGCCAGCGGGCGACCCAGCCGGTGCCGGTGCGCGCCAGCTCGCCCTCCTGGCCGATGCCGTGCTCCATCAGATCTTGCGCGACGAAGTGACTGCGCGTGCCGTCGGACAGGCCGACCGCGTGGACGATGGCGAGCTGCCGGCCGGCGTACAACTCCGCCAGGGGCGCCGCCTCCGGGTGCAGGCGGAAATCGATGGCGGGGGCCATCTCCTGCGCCAGCCGCAGCCCGGCCTTCGGCCCCTCGGTCGCCACGCGCAGCTCCGGCGCGCGGGCGGCCAAATAATCGGGGTCGTCGGCCGGCGCCACGAGGCTGAGCGCGTCCGCCCCGCCGCGCAGGAAGACCACGACCAAAACGTCCGGCGACCCGTCCGCGGCGAAGGCAAGGCTGCGCACTCCGGGCATGGTTGCCAGCCCGGCGGCGAGCGTTCCCTGGATCAGACCGCGGCGCGTGACCGTCATTCTGGAGCCTCCGTCAGCGCTGGTGGAAGGGCGGGGCCATCGCCACGAAGGCGGCGATGCGGCGCAGCCGGGCGTCGCCGTCGCGGCTGCCGGGCGCCAGCGTGGCGTCGGGACCGAGCTTCATCCCGGCCAGGATGGCGGCGGTGACGTCCGGCGCGGGATCCCGCCCGAACAGGACGCGCTGCCAGTGGTCCACCGCCGGGCCGGCGGCGACCGGGCCGGAAAAATGCCGGGCCGGGTCTGGCGCGCCGGTCTTCCACCAGTTCTCGGCAAGGCCGAGCAGCAGCGACCAGCGCCGGCGCATGGCGGCGGCGCCCAGCCACGCGTCCATGATGTCCGGATGCCCGTTGGGTGCCGGCCAGCCGAACAGCTTCTGCCCGCTGCCGTCCAGCTCCCCCAGCAGGCCATTGGTGGCGGTCAGGTCGGTGCCGGTGGCGCGGGCGAAGGAGGCCACCAGCTCCAGCGGGCGCTTGACCTTGCCGCCCCAGCTGCGCGCGAAGTCCGCGGACAGGGCGATGGCGCGCACCACGCGGGCGATCTGGTCGGGCTTGCGCCGGTTCTCCGTCCACACTCGCGCGGCCAGGACGACGAGGGCGTCCGGCGGCTCGTCGCAGACCAGCCGGCGGCACAGCTTGGCGCAGAGGTTGCGGGCGGTCGCCGGGTGGTCGGCCACGAGGTCCAGCACGCGCCGCCCATCGGCCATGGGCGCCTGGAAAGGGTCGAACTCCCGCGCCAGGACGCGTTTCTGGTAGTTGTCGTGCCAAGCCTCGACGTAGGTGAAGCGCCCGGTCGCCGGCAGTCGCACGTCCCCGCCCAGCCCGGCGCCGTCCTCGACGGTCCAGCCGGTGAAGGCGCGCGCCGCCTCGTACACGTCCTGGTCGATGTAGCCGGCGGGCTCCCCCTTCGCGGCGCCGGGCACGTCGCGCCAGCGGTTGTACAGCGCGTTCAGGTAGGCGCCGCGCCCCAGCCCGTGCAGCTCGAACAGCTCGCGCGCGTAGTTCTCGTTGGCGATGCCGGCGCGGGAGGAGCGGTTGTTCAGATAGGCCAGCATGGCGGTGCTGGTCGCCACCGCCTCCAGGAACTCCCGGAAATTGCCCAGCGCGTGGCGGCGGATGACCTCGCGGTCGTAGACCGGCAGCGCCGCCGCCACCGTCTGGTCGCCGGCGGCGTTGACGTTGAAGTGGTTGTGCCAGAAGTCGGCCATCACCTCGCGCAGCTGCCTTTGGCCGTGCACGGCGCGGATCACCGTGGCGGCGGCGACCTCCAGCCGCGGCATCTGCCGTTCCGCGCCGGGCATCGGCTTGCGGTTGTCGGCGAGCGGCCACAGCGCCTCGATGGGCTTGTCCAGGCTGGCGAGCGTCCGCTCCTCGTCCATCGCCGCCCAGCCTTCGGCGGCCGCGTAGCGGATGCGCAGGCGCGCGTCGGCAAGGTGGCGCTCCACCGCCGCATCGTCCGGCTCGCCGGGGGCGAGCTGCCGGTCGAGCCAGCGGGCCAGCCCCTCGCGCTGCAACGCCTCCGCATCGCCGGGGCGCGGGCCGAAGGCCAGGCGGTTCAGGGCGATGACGGGCAGGGGTGGCGGCGGCAAGGTCATGGACGGCGCGACCGTTGGGCGGTTCGCCGGATTATGGGCGCGGAACCGGCCGAACGATAGGGCGAAATGACGGCCGGTTCGGCCCTCACCGACCCTCCACCTGCGGCAGGCCTTCCGCCGACAGGCGGTCCTGGACGCGGGTCGACACTTCCTCGGCGGCGGTCCAGCGGGTGGCGCCGGGGACGGGCGTGTAGGTTAGCGCGTAGCGTCCCACGGCGTTGCGGTCCACCGTGTGGATGCCCATGAAGGCCACATTTGCGCTGCGGTCCTGGAGGATGGCGCGGCACTGCGCCAGCGCGCCGCGCAGCACGGCGACCGCCCGCTCCGGCGCGACGTCGGGCGGCAGAAGCACGTGCTGCACGTCGCCCAGCGGGGAGCGGCGGGAGTAGTTCACCAGCACCGTCTCCGCGACCTTGCTGTTGGGGATGCAGCGGACATAGCCGAACCCGTCCTCCAGCCGCGTGGTGCGCCAGGACATGTCGGCGACGCGGGCGGGATCCTGGTCGCCGAACTTGATCGTGTCGCCGAGCGAGAAGGGCCGCTCCAGGCTCAGCACAATCCCGGCGAAGATGTTGGACAGGTTCGTCTGGATCGCCATGCCGATGATCAGGGTGATCAGGCCCGAGGTCGCCAGCAGGCTGGTCAGCGGCTGGTTGAAGACGAAGGCTATGATCCCGAACAGGCACAGCAGCAGGATGACCGACGACACCGAATGGCGCAGGATCGCCGGCACCCGCCGCTCCGTCCGCCGCTCCAGCGGTTCCCACAGGAAGCGCTTGATGGCGACGTTCAGGCCATAGGCGCCCAGCAGCCACCAGGCAGCCTGGAACCCGCGCTCGATGTTGTCGAGATAGACGAAGGGCAGGCGCTCCTGCAGGCTCTCGATGCTGTAGGCGCGGGCGACCGACAGGGCGACGGCGGCGGTCGCCACCTCCACCGCCAGCAGCGGCAGCCGCGCGCGCGGGGCCCGGACGGACCGGTTGGCGACGCCGGCCACCAGCAGCATCCCCAGCGCGCCGGCCAGGATCAGGCCGTGCTTGTCCGGCAGGACGCTGACCAGCGACTGGCTGGCGATCTCGTCCAGCCGGACCACCGCGGCGAAGGTGGAGTAGAGCGCCACGCCCTTGTCCTGGCTGATGTGGCGCGGGTCGCCCAGCGTGGAAACCGACGCCACGCCCTGGAAGACGGTTGCCTCCCGCACCTGCCAGCCCTGCGCCTCCAGCGCCGGGGCAAGCGCGCGCAGCGACTGCGTGTAGCCGGCGCCGTCGCTCATGCCCATGCCGGGGAGGTCGGCGACGTAGAGCAGGCGGTTGGACGGCTGTGTGCGGTGGCGGAACTCCACGCCGATGGTGGGGTGGCGGTAGGAGCGCATGCCCGGCACGAAGTCGATGCGGAAGGTCCCGGAAAAGCGCACGCGGCGGTAGACGATGCCGGACTCGGTCTTATCCTCGGCCCGGACCTCCTGCGTGACGGGGCCGACGGCGTTCAGGAAGACGATGTCGGACGGCTCCGTGGTCGCCGGATCCCGGGCCGGGTCGCGATCGGTGCGGGCGAAGCGGAACCAGACCTCGCCGGTCAGATCCGCCGTGAAGGCGCCAAGGTCCACCTTCGCGACGTCGTGCAGCAGAAGCCCGGAAAAGGCCACCTGGGTCCGTTCGAACAGCCGGTCGCCGACGTTGATGACCTGGCCCGCCTTGACCATGTCCGGCAGCCGCGCGCCGTGCGGCAGCTTGCGCAGGGTCTGGAACTGCGCGAAGTCGGAGACCAGCTCGCCGTTCTGGTAGCGGGCGATGGCCGCGGGGCGGCTGGCGTTGCCGTGGTCGTCGAAGAAGACGGGGCCGGCGATGCCCTCCACTGCCGTCTCCACGCTGTTCATCCCGTCCAGCCCGTTGCGGACGTTGCGGCGCAGCGTGGCGGGGGGAACGTTCGCCGCCCCGCCGCTCTGCCGGATCGCCTCCACCACCGCGCGGCCGGCGTCGTAGGCGAGTGCGGCGCGCCAGTCCGGCGCTTGGCCGAAGCGGCGCCCGTACTGCTCCCGGAAGAAGCCCGCGGCGCGCCCCGCCGTGTCGTAGACGACCGAGGACGCGATGGTGATGCCGTTGGAGTAGAATCCGGGGGTGCGGCGCTCGTTGGGCAGGGACTGGAACAGGCGGGGGAAGTCGATGCGGTCCAGTGAGTCCGGCCCGATCAGCGTCACATCCTCCAGCCCGGCGTCGCGCACCGCCTGGACGACGGGCACCGCCTCCTCCGGGTAGAGCGCCATGAACAGCACCCGTGGCCCCGTCGTCTGGCGCAGCCGCTCGATCAGGCGGCCGATGGCGGCGCGCGTCTCCGGCCCGTTGCCGGCCTCCACGACCTCCGGCTCGGCCACGCCCATGTTCAGCCCCTTGGCCTCCGACTGGATCAGCGCGATCAGCTGGCGGGCGTAGCTGTGGCTGCCGGCGGCGATCAGCAGCTCGCCGGGCTTGAACACCGCGTGGATGTACTGGGTGAGGAAGCGGCCCAGGAAGTCGTTGTTGAAGACGGTGCGGAACAGCCACTCGTTCCCCTCCGTCACGTCGGTGGAGGTCGAGGCGGGGGAGATCGCGGCGATGCCGTGCGTGGCGTAGACGGGGCCGGCCGCCTTGGTCGCGGCGCTCAGCCGGTGCCCGATCACCGCGACAGCGTCGCTGTCGCGCACCAGCTTGGCGGCGGCGGCCTTGCTTGTCTCCACCTCGCCGCCGTCGTCGAACACCTCCAGCCGCAGGGGCCGGCCGTCGATGCCGCCCGCCCGGTTCACGTCCTCCACCAGCAGCCGCACCCCGTTGACCATGGTGGCCCCGGTGCCGCCGGGCTGGGGGTGGTCGGTCGCCACGGCCAGCGTGATGGCCTTGCGGCCGTTTCCGTTGCCCAGCCCGACCGCGTCCAGCAGCCCCGCCACGCCGGGGGGCATGGCGTCCGCCCCGAACCAGCTCCATCCCAGGGCCGCGACCAGCAGGGCGATGACCAGCGTGGTCGGGTTCATCACCCGGTTCGGGGACCGTGCGTTTTTCTTCATCTTCATGACGTCGGGTCCATCAGTCGGTGTCCGTGGCCCTGTCCACCGCGCCGTCCGTGGCCGTTGCCGGGGAAGCGACCCGCGCCTGGAGCCGCCGCCGGGCGCGCGCCATCAGCAGGTTCAGGGGGAAGCAGAACAGGAAGAACCACGTCATCGCGTACAGGTAGATCCACAGCATCAGGCCGCTACGGCCGGTCGCCCCGATCACCGTGTTGCAGCGCGACACGATCTCGCCGACGCCGATGACCGACGCGGTGGAGGACGCCATCACGATGACCACGAAGTAGGAGGTCCAGCCGGGGATGAAGAGCAGCGCTGTTCCCCGGTTGCCGCTCCGCCACTCGCCGATGGCGGTGGACAGGTTGTCCGATACGAAGCCGACCACGGCGATGGCCAGGGCGAGGGACGCCTTCACCCATGCCGGGAAGCGATAGACGGTGTCGTCGATCTCAAACTCCACCGGAATGACGAAGGCCAGGTAGAACAGCACCACGAAGGTCGGTACGTTGCGGGTGAAGGCGGTCAGGGCAAGGCTGCTCCGCACCAGCCCCGGGCGCGCGGCCGTGCGCATGACCGCCAGCGCCGTGCCCAGCACGCTGCCGATCGCCATCGCGGTCAGCGAGATCACGATGTTCCAGACGAACCCGCCGGCCAGGAACGGTGTCCAGGTGATCAGCGCTCGCGCGGTCTCAAGCGGTTCCATGGCGCACCATCCTGCGTTCCAGCATGCCGAACAGGCGCACGACCAGCAGCACGATCAGGAAGTAGGTCACCATCAGGACGTTCATCATGACGCCGGCATTGCCCTGGTCGGCCACGATGGCGGCGGACGACGAGATCAGCTCGGGCACGCCGATGGCGCTGGCCATGCCGGTGGCCTTGACCACGTTGACCAGCGTGGCGACCAACGGCCCGTAGGCGACGCGCAGCGCCGCCGGCAACGATGACCGCAGCGAGGACGGGTGCAGGCGGAAGCCCGCCTCGTGCTCCCTCACATGGGCGGCGGCCTCCAAGAAGGCGAAGAGATTGGCCGCACCGGCGTACAGCGACAGGCACAGCGCGGTCACCGTGACGCCGTCGAAGGTCCAGCCGTAGGTTCTGACCACCACGCTGCCGATGCCGAAGAACACCACATAGACCTGGAGGAGCGGTGGAGTCATCCGGGCGAAGGTGGCGAGCCCCTTCACCGCGCGGCTGAGCAGCGGGATGCGGGCCTCGACGGTGATCGCGCCGGCGACGCCGACCAGCAGGCTGCCGGCCAGGCACAGGGCGATCAGCTCCAGCGTCACCAGCAGGCCGTGCAGGAAATGGCCGCGGTCGTAGTCGTCGTAGACGATCGTGACGTTGAGGCCCGTCAGCTCCTTCATCAGCAGGCCGGCACGGTGCAGGCCGCCGACGTCCGTCGAGGTCAGGACCGCCTTGTTGCGGCATTCCGCCGGCCATTCGCCGTCGGGCTGGCGCGTGCAGAGGAGTTTGCCGTTGGGCCCGCGGCGCTGCCACAGCTCGTGTGCGCCGGACAGGAAGGCGGACGGCTTCAGGTTCCAGCGGCGCTCGATCTCTATCAGCAGGCCGGAACGGTGCCAGTCGGCCACCATGTCGGACAGCGTGCGCTCATAGGCCGTGCCGTGTTCGCTCATCGCGATGGCCATGCCCCAATTCAAAGGCATGCTGGAGGCCAGGGGCATGCCGTAGCCCTTCCATTCCGGGCTGAACAGGTCGCTGGCGATGGCCGTGTCGTCGTACAGCCAGCCGACGCAGCGCCGGTCGCGCAGGGCCAGCTTGGCGTCCCGCGTGCCGTTGAAAACCTTGAGATCCAACAGATAGCGTTGCGCCATGGGGCGGTTGAACAGCGCTCCCTGGGTGGCGCAGATCGTCCGGCCGCGCAGGTCGGCCCAGTCCGTCATCGGCGTGTCGAGCGGCATCAGCAGGTTGACGCCGCTGGCGTAATAATCCGGTTCGATGATGGTGGTCAGTTGGCGCCGCTGTGCCGTGTCGCCCAGCGTGGCGATGATCAGATCGACGCTTCCCTCTTCCAGCTTCTGCAGGCGGTTGGCGCTGTTGACGCCGACGAGCTGGAGCTGGACGTCCAACGCCTTCGCGATCTCCCAGGCGAGGTCCGGCTCAAAGCCGACGAGCCCGCCGTCGATGTCGAGCATGCCGAAGGGCGGATAGTCACCCTTCACGCCGACCATCAGCGTGCCGCGCTTGCGGATCAGGTCCAGGCGGTCGGCGGCGGCCTCCCCGCTGGAGAGGCCGCACAGAAGGATCAGGAACAGGGCCGCGACCGATCGTAAGCCCATGGGGTCAGCCCGCCTCCGCCGGGACGGGGCTGGGGGTCGTTGTGGTCCGGCCGGAATCAGGTTGGGCCTGTTCGGGCGTCTCCGGCATGTCGCGCTCGGCCATCGCCAGGAAGCCGTAGGCGAAGCGCACCGGCAGGATCGCGCCGAGCAGCCGGTCGAGCCCCTGGAGCAGCAGGGACGACACCACCCCGCTTTCCGGCAGCACGCTCTCCGCCTCCAGGGCCGTCACGGAAAAGCCGGCCTCCTCCAACTCCCCGACGAAGCTTTCCGGCGTGTAGAGGTGGTAGTAGAGCGTGATCTCCCGGTCCCCGGAATCGATGGGCGCGTGGCGGGTGTAGGTGATGTCGCCCGGTTCCAGCTCGCCGCGGTCGATCCGCTCCCGGCTGGCCGCCTGCTCCGCGTGGAAGCGGCGCCGCGCGTTGGGGACGGAGGCGATCAGCCGGCCGCCCGGCCGCAGCATCGACGCCACCCGGCGCAGCGTCTCCAGCCGGCCCGCGCGCGTCGGCACATGGCCCAGCACGCCGAACATCATCAGGGCCAGGTCGAAGGGCGCCAGCGGCTCGGCCTCGCGGGTGAAGTCCTCCAGGTCGCCGTCGATCAGGACGAGGCGGCCATTGTCCAGGTGCTCCCGGCAGCGCGCGCCCAGATCGTCCAGCGCCACGCGGCTGATGTCGTAGCCGATGACCCGCGCGTCGGTGTGGTACAGCAGGGGGGCCGCGTAGCGCCCGTCGCCGCAGCCGAAATCCAGGACGCGGTTGCCGACCTCCTCGACCGAGCGGGCGACCAGGGCGAAGACCTCCTCGTTGGGCGTGGGGTAGCGGTATTTATACAGACCTGTCTTGTAATATTCGTCGTAGTTGCGGGTGATGTCGACGGGCTGGGTGGGGGGCGCAGCGGGGGGCTGGGTGGGCTTCATGGAATTCTCCGGTGTGTCGGTGGCGGCGTCTGGCGCGGGTTCCGCGCGCGCCGTCCATGGTGTCGGGCGTGGGTTCGATCAGGGCCGCAGCCAGGACCCGCCTTGCTCTTTCGTCTCGGCCGGTGCCGGCGACGGAGCGGGTGCAGGGGTGGCCGAGGGAGCAGGTGCGGGAGCAGGCGCAGCCGAAGGAGCGGGCGTGGGGGCCGGGGCCGGCTCGTCCGGCTCGTCCTGCGCGGGCGGCGGTGGGGGCGGCGCTGCTGCGGGCGGGGGCAGCGCGGGCGGCGCGGATTCGGCGGGCGCCTGGACCTCGGCCGGCAGCGGCAACGCGGCGGGCCGGTCGGCGCCGATGCTCCCACCACCGGACGCGCCGCCCGAACCGCCGCCCGAACCGCCGTCATACGGCTTGGCCGGCTCCGCGCCTTCGGTCGGGAACATCGATTCCACCTTGGTGACCAGCTGGTTCAGAATCCGGTGGAGCAGCGTCGCGGAAAAGCCGCCGAGCAGCGCCAGGATCGGCTTGCCCATGGTCTTGCCGTCCTGGAAGTCGATGCCGACCATCTCCGCCAGGATCAGGCCCGACATCACGCCCATGGCGATGCGCATCCAGTAGGTGGACTCGTATTTCGGCTCGTAGGTGCCCTCGCTGACGAACTTGTGGGCGGCGAACAGCACGTGGAAGCAGGACCCGATGCCGGCCGCCGCGATGATGAAGGCGAGGTTGACCATCAGCACGGTGCCGCTCAGGGAATAGATGCTGCCCGCGATGGTCTCCTTGTTCAGGTTCGGGGACAGGCTGGTGCCGATGAACATCGCCACGAACACCACCGCACCCATCATCAGGCGGCGGATGTTGGGCAACGGCCCCAGGATGGAGACCCAGGAATCGCGCGCCGGGTCGGTCTGCATCAGGTACAGCGTGTGCGGCTTGGCCGGCGCCACCAGATGGGCCAGCTGGCCGTGCAGCACCGCCAGCTCCACCACCTCGGAGGACGCCAGCGTGTCCATGGCCCCGCTGCGCACGCTGTCCAGAAGGGCGAGGCCGCCGTGGATGTCCGTCGGCAGCATCATGCCGGAGCCGAGCGCGTACTGAACCATCGCGTCGCATTCGTCCAGCAGCTGGGACCGCATGATCGGCGGCGCCAGGTCGACCGTGTCCGCCGAGGCGTCTTCGGCAAACGAAGAATTGTTGGAGCGTCCGAAATCGCGGGCCATGTCCGTTCCTAGCTGTCCGGCGGTGGGACCGCCGGAAGGGATCGCGCGCGGGCCGGGAAGGGACGCCCGGCCCGCGGCGGATCAGGCGTTCACCTGCTTCATGTACAGGTGCATGCCGTTGCCGTTGTGGATGCCGGTGAAGCCGCGCTGGCGCAGGCCCTCGCTCGGCACCTCGGTGATCACCCCGGCCAGCAGGTGGACGGAACAGCCGCGGTGCTCCGCGACGGCGGCGATCTTCGACAGCCGGTTCATCGCCTCGTCGGCCTTGGTCAGGAAGTTGGATTCCTGCGAGGTCTGGCACAGGACGAAGACGGCGATCCGCTCGGCGGCGGGGGACTGGGCGTTCAGCAGCAGGTCGATGCCGGGCCCCTCGTCCGCCAGCACACGGACGTCGCGCTGGATGTCCGCCTTCGGGAAGCGGTCGCGCATCCAGGCGGCGAAGTCCGTCTGCAGCCACCGCGACCAGCCGGCGCCGTGCGCGCTGATGTCGTCGAAGTACCGCGCGCGGGCCCACTCGTCGAGGCGGGTGGCGAGGGTGTTGAGGTCGATCTTCATGGCAGTCCTTTCGGGCAGTCCTTTCGGGCGTTCCCGTCGGGGCGCACCTCCCCGTTCCCGGACTCCGGCGTCGCCGGGGCCCGGGCGGGCGTGCGCTCTCTCGGGGAGCGGGGGTGGGGAAGGAATGACCCGGTGCGCGTCGCACCGGGCCGGCATCACGCGATGGCCAGAACCCACTTCGCGCGGGCCAAGCGGGCTTCGCGGTCTTCCAGGCCGTTGTAGCCGCCGTTGATGCGGCGGGTCAGTTCGCGGACGTTGTCCTCGTCGGCCCACTGGTTCAGCTTGCGGCTGGTCCAGTACCAGCAGGCCACGTCGATGGCGAGTTCCGGGTCGTCGGCGACCTGGCGCGGGTTGTCGCCCGTCACGAGGTCGCGGCCGATGGCCTCGCCGTAGCGGGTGTAGTTGGACCGGCCGGTCAGCTGGACCAGCCCGCGCCCCTTGAAGCGCTTGCCGTCGCCCGGCTGGGTGTTGCCCAGGTCCTTGCGGCCCTCGTAGGCGCTGCCGTCGGCGATCTCCTCCTGGTAGCGGAAGTCGCCGCACTCATGCCCGACCTGCGCCAGGAAATGGGCGACGCGCAGCGGGGTGTCGATGCCGTTGCGCTCCAGGCAGTTCAGCAGCGGCTCGTGGTAGCGCTTGATGTGCGCCTCGGTCGCGCCGGTCATGATGGTCCACAGCTTTTCCTTGGTCAGGCCGCGCGGCAGCCGGTCCTGGAAAGCCTTCATGGTCTGGTCGCCCGGCTCGGCGCGGCCGTTCGACATCACCCCGGCGTGGCGCTGGAAGGCGTTCAGCACGCCGACGGTGCCGGAGCCGCACATCCCGTCCGCCGCCAGCGGCTTTTCCAGCCCGCAGGCCGCCGCGTTCATGTTGAGCAGAAGCTGGATGCGTTTGACGTCGCCCTTGTCGTTGCGGCCGTTCTGGCCGACGGAACCCGTGATGCACATCGCGAGAAGCCTCCTGTTGGTCTTGTTGGCCGGGCACGCCGGCGGCGGATCAGCCGGCCGCGCCCTGGCCGCGCGCGGTGCGCTCCACACGGGTCTTGTGGACCAGCTTGTTCTTCGCGTCGAAGATGGTGATGTCCGCCTTGTCCGAGCCGTCGGGCGTGACCTGCGCATGGCCATTCCGCAGGGAGTCGCAGTGCGGGCCGTTGCCGCTGTCCAGGGTCAGCAGAAAGGTCTTGTCGTTCACGCCGGAGAACTGCAGCGTCGACTTGCAGACCCAGGGCGCGCCCCAGACGATGTCGCCGGCGCGGCTGCCGCGCGGCTGGTCGGTGATGATCATCGTCATCGGGACGGGGACGGGCCGTCCCTCCTTCACGACTTCGCCGCTCCAGACGCCCTCGATGGGCTTGGTCGTCGGGACCTGGGCGATACCGGGCACGGCGGTGCTCACGGCCAGGGCCAGCATCAGGCCGGCGCCGGCGATCAGGGTGCGTCGCATGGAAATGTCTCCTCAGTGTTGAAGGTCTTGGATGAAGGCCGGAAGCTGTTCCGGCCAGTCGTCGGGAAGGTTGCGCAGCGCGACGGACGCCACCGCCGCCAGCGCCAGCAGGACCGCCACCAGCGTCATGGGGGAGCGCTTCTTCCGCCGGCCCCGCACGGCGGGGCGCCGCGGAACGGGGGTGCGGCGGGGGCGGGCGGGGTCGGGCCGCGCCGGCGGGAGCGGTTGCGGCTGCGGTTGGGGCGGTTGCGCACGGTGTTCCGCGCTGGGTTCCGGTGCCGCCGTGTCCTCCGGCGGAGCCGGGTCGGGCTTCGGCGCCGGGTCCGGCTCCCGCTTCGGCGGCGGGACGATGGACTCCGTGTCCACGACGCGGCGCAGGGACGTCGCCTGGTCGTTGGACAGCGCGATGCGGAAGGAACCGTTACTGTTGCTCATGGCCGCCCTCCCCGGCATCGGGTTTGCCATCCTCGGGTTTGCCATCGGGTTTGAAGCTGTCGAGCAGCTGGCCTTCGAGCGACACGTCCACCGTGCCGTTCTCCGCCAGCTCCAGCGCGAGCCGGAACAGCTTCGCGTTTTCCGGCGCCCCCTCCGCCGCGCCCAGCGAGAGCACGGTGTCGTTCGGGTCGTCGGGGGAGGGGTGCTCCTCCACGACCACCGGCAGTTCCAGCGTCAGCTTCGTCATCCGCAGCGCCATCGGGCGAAGCAGGGCGAGCATCGGCACGGACACATGGGCCGGCCGGCCGGCCCCGCCGGCGTCCTCCGGCGCGATCTCGATGTTCACGTTCCAGTCGGCCCCGATCCGGGGGCTGCCCTCGCCACCGGCGCCGGGACCGGCTTCGGGATCGCCGCTCCAGTCCACCAGGACGGGGTCCATCTTCGACAGCCGGTCGATGCGGTCCGCCTCCCAGCGGTCCATGTCCGCGCGCACGGACTGGGCGGCCGCGCGCAGGACGTGGATAAGCTCCTCCATGCCGATCATCGCCGCGGCCCCCGCTATTCTTCGAGCCAGTGGGGCCGGCGGGCGAAGCCGACATGGTAGATCATGCATTGCAGCACGACCTGGTGCTCGCCGATGTTCAGGAGGGTGAAGGTCTTCTCGATGCCCACGATGCGGCCCCGCGGCGGGCCGGCGAGGCATCGGTTGAGGAGGTCGGCCGCGGACCGGGCCTCCTCTTCCGACGCAAGCTTCTCCGGGTCGGTGCTGCCGACCACGATGCGCTTGATGTAACCGACGTCAGTGAGATCAAACATGTCTGGTCGCCTGCCCGGAGAGAATGTGCATGCGTGGGGTCAGGCCTTCACGGTGAAGGCCTCAGTGGGCGTTGTTCGGCGTTACTCCGCCGCGGCGCCGGAGCCGATCCGCTTGTCGCCTTCCTTCTTCTCGACCTGCTTGGGCGCGACCGACTGGGACAGCATGTCGAGCACGCGGGCCAGGCCTTCGGGCATGCCGTTGTCCTCGGCGTGGACCTCGACGTGGTACTTGGCCGACTGGTCGGTTTGGCGGGTGTTCTCCTTGTGGGAGGCGACCGAGCCGGTCATCTTGACGCTGGCCTTCACCGGGCCCCAGCCGCCGGACACGCTGGCCTGGATCTCCGCCTTGGCGTCCGTGGACTCGGCCTGCCGCTCGGAGTTCTTCACCTCCATGTCGAAGGTGATGTCCACCTTGTTGACGGCCAGCGACGGGATCTTCACCACGGCCAGCAGGGGCACGTCGATGGACACGCGCTCGCTGCCGCTGCCATCCTCGGTCGGACGGTCGTACTTGAACGACACGGTGCGGATGTCGCCGACGGCGCGGCTGTCCTTCTTCATCTCCTCGGCCGTCGGCGGCATGAAGCCGACCACCTTGATGAAGTCGGCCGTCGCGTTGGCCAGGCGGACCTGCGCCTCGCAGGCCGCCATCAGCGGGCCACCGATCAGGTCGCCCATGGGAAGGCCGCGGAACTGGTCACCCATGTTGATAGGCATTGCTTTTCCCTTTCATTGGTCAGATTTGCCAATCGGTTGAATTTGCAAATTGGTTAGATTTGCTTGTCGAGGTGCTGGATCAGCCTTGCCATGCCGTCAGACGGCTCCTGGCTCTCGACCTTGAGGGTGACGCGGGCCATCGAGCCCGCGCCACGATCGCGGGGAGCGCCCATATCGACGCTCAGTGACTTGTGGGCGCCCTCGACCGGCCCTTCGCCGTCGCCGTCGGAGGGGGCCTTGTCGGCAAGCCCGTTCAGGGCAACGTCGAACTGGATCTCGACGTCCTTGATGTTGAGAAGCTGCGGCCCAACCAGCGACAGCAGCGGCACATGCACCAGCCGCTCGTCCTCGGGCTCGGCGTCGATGTCCAGCGACGGCAGGCGGACGTCCACGCTGACCGGGCGGTTGTTCTCGTCGAAGTACTGGCGGACGGTCGCGATCTGGAAGCGTTGGACCTTGTCCTGCGCATCGGCGACGGCGCCGGCGATGGATTGGATCAGGTCGTGGAGCGTAAGTCCGGACACGGGATCGATTCCTCATTCTGAGTGGTGGGACTTTGCGAGCGGCGGCCCGCTCGCACAAAAATCGCCGCATGACCCAAAAACAAACCCACGACGACGGACGACCTTTAAAAATAAAGGTTTCGTCGTCCAAATGTGCAGCTTGCTTCTTTTAAAGTATTAAAAGTTTGTCTTGCGGCATTTGTTTAACACGAGGGCGTAAGAGCGCGAGGTTTTTCCATGGACCTGATGTCTCATTCCGCTGTACGGCCGGCATCAACATTCCATGGTGTGGATCTTCGCGCGGACGCGGCGGGTCATTCGCGGTCGGGGGCGGGGTGCGCTTCGCCGTCGAACACCACGTCGATCCGCCGGACGCAGGAAGTTTCGGTGCGGCTCTCGCTGCGCTGCTCGCGCCGGTAGGTTCCCTCGACTTTGGCCCTGAGCAGGCTGGGGTCCGGGGCGGTGCCCGAAGTGGTGGTGCCCGAAATTCCCGAAGGCGTTGCAACCATTGTCGGTCTCCTGGTGCGTCGTGGCGGTGAGGACGAGCGACCGGACGGCCGCAAGCCGTTCGGACGGTTCCACCCCGCAAGCGGCCTTTCGTGGCCGGAAACGGCACCAGGACGCATCGCCGCGCCGCGCGCGGACCGCTGCGCCATGCCATGCCCTCAATCAAATCGACGAAAGAAGATAATGATCGAAGGTTAAATCATGCCTTTGTATGATAAAGACAGGAAATGCCGTTGCTGGTGCCCATGAGGCGGAACGGCTGTTTTTCTACATCATAAAGATCGTCATGTTTTGACCTTGTGTCTCAAAACTATTGTTTGAATGTTTCTAAATTGAAGTGGATATTCAAATATTAGTGACATTTTCTCGTGCGCATAATACGCCGAAATACGTACGGTGTTGCCTTGATAGACCGCGTCGCGCTGATTAGAGACGGAAGCTAGTCCAACACGCTGCCAATAATATTACAAATATGCCGCCCGGCGACGTCGGGGGGGACGGGGAGTGGTGCGCGTTCTTTGGTGACGATGGGCAACTTAACTCAGACGAGCATGGTGTATTCGGATATGTTGAATGAGGGAAGCGCGCTCCATTTCGACCTCAACGAAATGCCGGAGAACGAACGTATGCCGCTGTGGCGGGACGTCTTCCGACCGCTGTTCGACGTCGAACCCATAAGCGACGGCGGGCCGTTCGGCGGCCAGCTGTCTGTGGCCCGGCTCGGACGGGCGCTGGTGGTGCGGTGCACGGGGGAGCGGCAACGCTTCGTCCGATCCATCGGCCACGCCGCGGCGACCGGCCTGGACCACATCGTCGTGCAGGCCTTCCTCCAAGGAGGGGCGGAGGCGCAATGCGCCGGCCGGGCGGTCCGCATCGACCCCGGCGACATCGCCCTGCTCGACCTCGGCCACCCCACTGTCATCGAGACGGAGGCCTTCCGCAGCGTCATGCTCCTGCTGCCGCGCGACCTGATCGCCGCCACCCTGGGGCAGGGCACGCTGCACGGCATGGTGCTGCCGGCAAGGCTGACCATGACGCGCCTGTTCGAAAGCCACCTGTCCACGCTCGCCACCGTGGCGACGACCATGGACCGGCTGGAGGCGGACGCCGCGCTGAAGTCCTCCGTGCTGATGCTGGAACGCACGTCGGCGCTGGTCAGCGACAATTTTCCGGACTCGCTGCAGATGATGCGGACGACCTGCCGCCTGTCGATCCTGGACTACATCGACGCCAACCTCAGCGACCACCGGCTGACGCCGACCCGGCTGGCCGACGCCTTCCGCATGTCGCGCGCCACGCTGTACCGGCTGTTCGGCAAGGACGGCGGCGTGGCGGCCCTGATCCAGAACCGCCGGCTCGACCGCTGCTACATGGAGATTACCCGGCCGAGCCGGGGCGGCCGGGTGTCGATCAGCGAAGTCGCCTACACGCACGGCTTCACCAGCGACGCGCATTTCAGCCGCGCCTTCCGGCGGCGCTTCGGCCTCAGCCCGCGGGAAGCGCGAGCCCGGTCGCGGGAAACGACCGCCGCCCCGGTTTCGCTTCCTGCGCGCCGCGACGCGGAGACGCTGGCGCATTGGCTGACCAGCCTGCGGCGAAGCCCCGCCGCCACGAACTGACGGCGGACCCGACCGAAAGTCGGGCTTACGGGCGAGGGGCGAGCAGGGGCTCGATGCCCTCGTTCGCGACGCAGCGGGGTTGATCGGCGCCGTCGGCGACGATCGCCTCCGCCGCGGCCGCGCCGGGCGCGATCCACGCTGGCGCGCGGCGGACGCAAACGGTCATGCGTTCATCGCACGGCTCCCCACCGGAGTCCGTGGGTGTGTTTTTGTGCATTGCAACATAGATTTCCCAGGCTTGGATGATTGGGGCGGGTGCCCCGGAACGCAGCGCCGTGGGCTTTTCGGCCAAGTGGCCGAAGGACGGTACAGTCGCCGGTGCGCAGGCGAGGGATCAGCATGCAGGACGGATCGAACCGGTGGGACGACGCCGGGCAGGACTTGAACTTTCTAACCGCCACCGCCGCGGCCGGCGTGGTCGTGTCCGGTCTCGTCATGGCCGGCTGGTGGTCGCTCGCCGCGGCGAGCCCGGTGGCGGACACGGACGTCGTCGACCAGGGCGTGCACAACCTCGACCCCGCCGAATGCCGGTCCACGCTGGCCACCGTGCTCAGCGAGTTCCGCAGCGATCCCCGCGTCCTGTGGGTCTGGGCGGAGGAGAGTGCACCGGCCCGGATCGGTTATCCCGTCACGACGGTGGACACCGCCGCGACGCGCGAGGCGCCGCGCCCCTACGCCTTCCGGCCGGACGTCGCGGCGGCGCCCGCGGAGGCCTGCGGCTTCCAGCGGAACTCCCTGCACGCCCTGTCGCTGGGCGGTGTCGCCGGACCCCTTATGGAGCCGACGCCGGAGCCCTGGCAGGTCGGCGTCGGGCCGTGACGCGGCCCGGGTTCCGGCTTTCGGCACCCGCCTTGCGCCCCCCTTGTGCCCGATGTCATATCCTCGACCTACCCCGTCGGAAGAATGGACGGGGAACGCCGTGACGGCCTAGCATCCCCTTCATCCGCAATGTTTTTTGGCGGCAATGCTTTTGGTGGCAATGCCTGCCCCGGATCGGAGGCGTCATCGTGCGTGATGAAGCCGACATGTCCGCCAACATGCCCGCCGACGCGCTCGACCGGCCTTCCGGTGCCGCCCATTCCGGTGCGATTGCGTCCAACCATTTTCCGAACGGTGCGACGCCCGTGCGCTGGCTGTCCTGCGGCCAATGCCCTGTCCAGGACGTCAGCGTGTGCCGCCGCGTCGACCGGCGCGACATCGACCGGCTGTTTCCCCACGGCGCGCGGACGAGCGCCCGGAAAGCCGGGGTCCCGCTGTTCCACCAGGGCGAGCCGTTCGATCACATCCTCATCGTGCAGTCCGGCTGGGCCGTGATCTACAAGCTGTTCGAGGACGGGCGACGGCAGATCATCCGCTTCGCCATGCCCGGCGACCTGATCGGCTTCGAGGGCTCCGGGGACAGCGGCATGGCCTACAGCGCCGATGCCATCACCGACATGACGGTCTGCGCCATCAAGCGGGCGGTGTTCTACCGGGTCTGCGCGGAGTCCCCCAGGCTCGCCATGAACTTCGCGTCGATGGTAACGCGCGAGGCCCTGGCCGCCTGGAACCACGTCGGCGCGTTGGGGCAACAGGCCGCCCTTGGGCGGGTCGCCAACCTCCTGCTCGACCTGCACCGGCGCATCACCTCGCAACGCGAAATTGACGGTGGACCGCAGGCCGGGACGGTCCTGCACCTGCCGCTCAGCCAGATCCACATCGCCGACGCGACGGGGCTGACCCCTGTCCACGTCTGCCGAACGCTGAAGCAGCTGAAGGCCGAGCGCCTCCTGGAATTCCGCAAGGGAGACCTGGTGCTGCTCGACCCCGGCCGTCTCGCCCGGA
Source organism: Azospirillum canadense (assembly GCF_025961225.1). GTDB lineage: Bacteria > Pseudomonadota > Alphaproteobacteria > Azospirillales > Azospirillaceae > Azospirillum > Azospirillum canadense. The sequence continues at coordinate 338,777 of NZ_JAOQNG010000004.1, forward strand.
TCGCGCAGCTGGATCCCGACCCCGGTCCCAACATCGGCACGTCTGCCGCCGCCTGACCGCCGCTTCAGGTCAGGAAGCGGAAGCAGTGCTCGTCGCAGGTGACGGCGGGCAGGCCGCGCGCCTGCAGCCCCTTGTTCAAGGCGTCCAAATGCCGCCGGCCGATCTCGTGGATCAGCTCCGGATCGGGGCCGCCGTACAGGTGCCGCAGGTAGGTCGCCAGGATCACGCCGTCCGTGCCGTCCTGGGCCGCGGTCCGGGCCAGCGAATCCACAAGGCCGGCGATTGCGGCCTTGGTCACGGCCGGACGTTTGACGAGGGTATGGGCGGCGGCTTCGGTGTTCATGGCAATCTCGCGGATGTCGGAATGGGGCGATTCACTCCGGGATTTTCGGACCATGGCTGGACGCAGCATTAAACCAGATCAAGTCCGAGGGGGGCCTTCGGCGCCATGCTGGCCCGCCGCGGAGGAGAAACCGATGGACAACCAGCACACCCCCGAGAAGACGGCCCCCAAGAAGATGAACGGCCACGCCCACCGCCCCGACTCCCGGCCAACCAATCCGGCGCACGTCCGGGCGGTGTTCACCGGATGGGACTCCGCCCATGGCCGGGAGATCTGGGCCACCGACGGCCGCTCCGCGCGCCCGGTGAAGGACATCGCGCCGGGATCGGACCCCTCGGACCCGCAGGAGCTGACGACGGTCGGAAAGACCGTTTTCTTCACGGCTGACGACGGCACGCACGGGGTGGAGCTGTGGAAGACCGACGGGACGGGGTCCGGCACGGCGCTGGTCAAGGACATCGAGCCGCCCGGCGCCTCCTTCGACCCTGGCCATCTGACCGCGGCCGGCCGCCGGCTCTACTTCACGGCCGACGACGGCACGCACGGGACCGAGCTGTGGACGAGCGACGGCACCGCCGCCGGGACGCGGATGGTGACCGACCTGCGGCAGGGCGGGGCCAGCGCCTTCCCCACCGAGCTGACGGCGGTGGGGCGCGATCTGTATTTCAGCGCCAACGACGGCACGCACGGGGTGGCGCTGTGGAAGACCAACGGCACGGCCTCCGGCACCACGCTGGTCAAGGACTTCATTCCCGGCAGCTTCGACCCACCGACGCCTTACAGCCAAGCGCCGCAGCACCTGACCGCCGTCGGCAAGGACCTGTTCCTGACCTCGCGGCAGGGCGGCTTCAACATCGGCCTGTGGAAGACCGACGGCACGGCGGAGGGGACCGTCCTGCTGAAGAACGACCTGTTCGACGACCCGCGCAGCGGCTTCATCACCAATCTGGAGGCTGCCGGGAACACGCTGTTCTTCAACACCGGCTTCGCGCTGTGGAAGTCGGACGGCACGCCGGAGGGCACGCAGAAGGTGAAGTCCTTCGCCTCCTTGCCGGAAACGAACCCCAACAACCTGACCGCCGCGGGCAAGAACCTGTTCTTCACCGCCAACGACGGCGTGCATGGGCGGGAGCTGTGGTTTTCCGACGGCACCACGGACGGTACGCACCTCGTGAAGGACATCACGCCGGGCAGCGGGAGTTCCGCCGTCAGCAACCTGACCGCGCTCGGCAAGGAACTGTTCTTCACGGCGGGGGAGGGGCAGGGCGCCCCGGACCTGTGGATGAGCGACGGCACCGCCGCCGGCACCCACAGGGTCAAGGACGCCGCCTCCAACGACGGCTGGTCGTCGCCCGCCGACCTGAGCGTGGTCGACAACCGGCTGTTCTTCAGCGCGACCGATTTGAACCAGGACCGCGTGTTGTTCTCCGTCGACGCCGGCGGGGGCCACGTGACCCGGATCGGCAGCGCCGACCCGGCCTTCCCGTCCTTCGACCCGCATTCGGTGACGCCGATCTGAAGGTCAGAACCCCACGTCAGAACAGGACGTCAGAACAGGACGTCCTGCTCCCGGCGCAGGCGGAGCAGCGTGCTGTCGGCGTCGAGGTCCACATCGGCCATGGTCAGCGCCTGTCCTTTGGCGACCGGGCGCGCGACGCGCCGGCCGGCGGCGAGGTAGTAGGGGACCGGCGCGTCCGCCTCCAGCCGGCGGCCGGGCAGGATCAGCGGATCGACCGCGGGGATGGCGTGCCGCGCCTCCATCGCCAGCGTCTCGCCCACGGCGAGGTCGCGCACCGCGCGGGCGGCGAGGTCCACCCGCGGCAGCACCTCCTCCCCACCCGTGGAGCGGCCGAGCCCGGCCGCCGACAGGACGGAGGCCGGCGCCTCCACCCCCAACAGGTGCACGGGGTTGTGCAGCAGCAGGTAACGGCCGTCCGGGCTCGCCGGGATGCCCTTGCCGCCCAGCAGGCGCCCGGTCGCCGGGTCGGGCGTCTCCACCACCACGAAGACTCCGCCCGCGAAGCTCAGCTCGTCCGGCCGGCGCAGGCAGGCGAAGACGTCCACGGCGCCGCGCCGTCCGAGGATGCCGCCATCCTCCGCCGGGCGGAAGATGGACGGCAGCTCCACCGTGCGCGCCACGGGGGCGTGCAACTCCGGCCGGTCGGCCGACAGGCCGGTGTGGTTGGCGACCACGGCCAACTCGCAGAGATCCGGCACGGTGGCGGTCTCCAGCCCCGGCACCACGCGGTCGGCCAGCGCCGCGCGCGGATCGGTGCCGACGTCGAACAGGCGCCCATAGCCCGGCACGGCGACGGTGCGGCCCCAGCAGGTGACCGTCTCCGCCACCGGGTCGAAGACATAGTCGGACTCGCCCGCCTTCCCCGCCGCGACGACCGGCAGGCCGAGCAGGCGGGCGCGGGCGATCAGGCCCATCAGCAGGCTCGGCTGGTCGCCGTCCACCGGCGTGTGCACCAGCCCGGCCGCCTTGGCGCGGCGCGACAGCAGGGGGCCGATCACCACCTCCGTCTCCTTCGTCGCCAGCGCGAGGTGGTAGCCGGACGCCAGCGCCAGCTCGGCAACGCGCGCCGCCGCCTCCGGCTGGCCGGTCGCCTCGACGACGATGCTCAACGGCAGGTCGGCGAGCAGGGCGAGGTCGGCAACCACCGCCACCTTGCGGGTTTCGATCGCGCCGAGGATCGCAGCGCGGCTGTCGCAGACGGCGAGGTCCTCCGCCGCGTAGCCGCCGCTGCGCAGCGCGTTGCGCGCGCGTTCGAGGTCGCGGTCGCAGACCACGCGCAGGGCGAGCGCCGGGATGCGGCGCGCCTGCGCGGCAAAGGTCGCGCCGAACTCTCCGGCGCCGACCAGCGCGACGGCGATGGGCTGAAGCATGGGCATGTCTCCTCCTTCCCGGCGGTGCGTCCGCGGGCTGCCCCGGCTTTGTTTGCCGGGTTGTGGTGGTGGTTGATGCGTGTGCGGGGATTCACCACCAAGGCACCAAGACACCAAGATCAAACCTGCCTTCGCGTCGGCTCCGGTTCGCGTGTCGGGCCGGACGCCTCACTTGGTGTCTTGGTGCCTTGGTGGTGAAAATCCGTCAAATCGCGTGCTGCACGCGGTCCCAGGTGGCTTCCAGGTGGTGGGTCAGCGCCTTGGCCAAGCGCTCGCCGTCGCGGGCCTCCAGCGCCGCGATCATATCCTCATGGTCGGCGACGGCCGCGGCCCAGGTGTCCGGCGTCTCGTTGCCGATGAAGCGGATCCGCTTCAGCCGCGCCTGGAGCATGCCGTGGACCGAGGCCAGAGCCTCGTTGCCCGAAATCCGGATGAAGGCGGTGTGGATCGCCTGGTTCAGCTTGAAGTAGGGGAGCCGGTTCCGCACCCGGTACAGCTCCATCATCTCGTCGTGCATGCGCCGGACCTGGCGGATGTCCGCGTCGCTGGCGTTCTGGCAGGCAAGGCGGCCGGCCAGATCCTCCAGCGTGGTCAGGACCGTCAGCATGTCCTTCACGTCCTTGGCGGTCAGCTTGCGGACCAGCGCGCCGCGGCTCGGCACCAGCTCCACCAGCCCTTCCATGGCCAGCACCTTCAGCGCCTCGCGCAGCGGGGTGCGGGAGATGCCGAGCTGCTGGCCCAGCTGCCCCTCGTGGATGCGGGACCCGGCGGGAAGCGTGCCCTCGATGATCATGTCGCGCACGCGGGTCACCACGACGTCGTGCAGCGTCGGGCGTTCGATGCGCCCTCCCTCGATCCCCGGAAGAGCCTGTTCCTCAACGTCCAGCGCCGCCCGATCCGCCCTCATCACCGACACTCCCGCCACAGTCGTAGCCGCAACCGTACCCGACCACGCCTGAAAAGAATGCACGCGGGCCGGGTCGGCGTCAATGACCTGAATGCTGAATTCAGCATTCAACACGCAACATGCTTGATGCGGCTATTTGTTCGTGTTACGCATAATCGGGATACGAAGCCAATCCAGGGAGTTGCCTGTGGCATCTCAGCCGCAAACCGCTGCCCATCAGCGCCCGACCATCGCGCTGGCGATGGGCGATCCCGCCGGCATCAGCCCGGAACTGACCGCCAAGCTGCTGGCGCTCGACGAGGTGCGCGCGGCGGCCCGTCTGGTCGTCTTCGGCGACCGCCGCGTGCTGGAGGAAGGGGCGCGCGTCGCCGGCCTTTCGCTCGACATCGACATCGTGCAGCCGGGTGCGCCGACGTACGCCGCGGAGAAGCCGGTCCTTGTGGACCTCGGCCACCTCGACCCGGCGGACGTGACGCGCGGCGCCGCGACTGCGGTCGGCGGGGCCTTCGCAACGGAGAATTTCCGACGGGCCCTGCGCATGGCCCAGGCGGGTCAGGCCGACGCGGTGTGCTTCACGCCCTTCAACAAGCAGGCGATGCGCACCGTCTACGCCGGCTACGACGACGAGATCCGCTTCGTCGCCGACGTGATCGGGTTCGAAGGGGCGGCGCGCGAGTTCAACGTGCTGGAAGGGCTGTGGAACGCCCGCGTCACCTCGCACATCCCGCTGAAAGACGTGGCGGCCAGCCTGACGACGGAGGCCATCCTTGCGGAGTTGGACCTGACCGACCGTTGCCTGCGCGCCGCCGGCTTCGCCAACCCGCGGATCGCCGTGGCCGGGCTGAACCCCCACGCGGGCGACGGCGGCAACTTCGGGCGGGAGGAAATCGACGTGATCGAGCCGGCCGTGCGGATGGCTGTGGAGCGCGGCTACAACGCCTCCGGCCCTTATCCGGCGGACACCGTGTTCCTGCGCGCCAAGGGGGGCGCCTTCGACGCGGTGCTGACCATGTACCACGACCAGGGCCAGATCGCGATGAAGCTGATGGGCTTCGACCGGGGTGTCACGCTGCTGGGCGGCTTTCCGTTCCCGATCTGCACGCCGGCCCACGGCACCGCCTACGACATCGCCGGGCGCGGCATCGCCAACATCGGCGCCAGCCGGCAGGCGCTTCTGCTCGCCGCCCGCATGGCCGCGAAAACCACCGACAGGGAGGCCGCACCGCGCCTTGCCGCGGGGTAACCGAGCCCAAAAAATCATCGTTCAACGAAGGGAGGAAACGACAATGAAGAAGACGATCCTCGCCGCCGCCCTGCTGGCGTCGGCCTTCACGGCCGGCGCGGCGGGCGCTGCGGACTGGAAGCCGGCGAAGCCGGTGGAGTTCGTCGTCACCTCCGGGGCCGGCGGCGGCACCGACAACTTCGCCCGCACCATCCAGGCGATCGTCACCAAGCACAAGCTGGTCGCCCAGCCCATCGTCGTGGTCAACAAGGGCGGCGGCAACGGGGCGGAGGGCTACGTCTATTCCGCCAGCGCCGCCGGCGACCCCTACAAGCTGACCTTCGGCACCAACAACCAGTACCTGCTGCCCTACGTCGCCAAGCTCGGCTACAAGGCGTCGGACTTCGCGCCGGTGGCGACCATGGCGCTGGACGAGTTCCTGATCTGGGTGAACGGGGAATCGCCGCTCAAGGACACCAAGGCCTACGTCGAGGCGGCGAAGAAGCCCGACGGCCTGCGCATGGGCGGCAGCCAGTCCAAGGACACCGACCAGACGCTGGTCAGCCTGATCTCCCAGGCCACGGGCGCCAAGTTCACCTACATCCCCTTCAAGAGCGGCGGCGAGGCGGCGGTGCAGCTGGCCGGCGCGCACATCGACTCCAACGTCAACAACCCTAACGAGAACATTGGCCAGTGGAAGGCCGGCATGGTCCGTCCGCTCTGCGTCTTCAGCCCGGCCCGCATGGAGGCCGGCCCGAAGGTGGCCCAGGGCATGGGGTGGAGCGACATCCCCACCTGCAAGGAAACGGGGATTGCCATCGACAGCTACCGCATGCCGCGCACCGTCTGGCTGCCGGCCGGCGCGCCGCCCGACGCGGTCGCCTTCTACGCCGACCTGCTGAAGAAGGTCAGCGCCACCCCCGAATGGAAGGAATACATCGAGCGCACGTCGCAATCGGACGCCTTCATGGCCGGCGAGGACATGATCAAGTTCGTGAAGCAGGACGAAACCCGCGCGGTCGAGGTCTTCAAGGCCGAGAAGTGGATCGTTCAGTAAACGGCCAGTAAGCCGCAATTCTCCCCTCTCCCAGCCCTGCTGGGAGAGGGGATATTTCCGGAGTGCGCCCCATGCCAATGTTCCCCGGACGGCTGCCCGCCGGTTTCGTCATCACCCGGTTCGCAATGGAGGTGGCGACGGCGCTCGTCACCGCGGGCATCGGCGCGGTCGTCGCGCTGGGCTCGCTGGAATACGGGACCGGCTGGGACGACGCCGGCCCGCAGGCGGGCTATTTCCCCTTCTACATCGGCCTGTTCATCGTGCTGGCCAGCCTCGGCACGCTCACCCAGGCCGTCCTGCACCAGCGCGGGCGCCAGCGCGGCTCGCGCGAGGTCTTCCTGAACGCGGAGCAAGCCGGCCGCGTCCTGGCCTTCGGCCTGCCGATGGTTGCCTTCGTGGTCGCCACGGTGCTGCTCGGCCTCTACGTCGCGACGGCGCTGTACCTGTTCGGCGTGATGGTCGTGCAGGGGAAATACCGGGCGTGGCAGGCCGCCGCGGTCGGGGGCGGCACGGCGGTCTTCTTCTTCGTCCTGTTCGAAATCTGGTTCCAGGTGCCCATCCTGAAAGGCCCGCTCGAGGCCTGGCTCGGCCTTCACTGACCGACCGCCGTTTCCTGGGGAGGAACTGCCTTGGACAATGTTGCCAACCTCATGCATGGGTTCAGCATCGCGCTGACCGCCTACCACGTCGGCCTGATGATGGCCGGCGTGATGCTGGGCATCCTGGTCGGCGTGCTGCCGGGGCTGGGGGCGCCCAACGGGGTGTCGCTGCTGCTGCCGCTGACCTTCACGATGGACCCGGTGTCGGCCATCATCCTGCTGACCAGCATGTACTGGGGGGCGCTGTTCGGCGGCTCCACCACCTCGATCCTGTTCAACATACCGGGCGAGCCCTCGTCGGTGGCGACCACCTTCGACGGCTACCCCATGGCCAAGAACGGGCGGGCGGCGCACGCGCTGACGCTGGCCTTCCTGTCCGCGGCGACCGGCGCCCTGTTCGGCGTTCTGGTCATCACGCTGCTGTCCGGCTGGGTCGCCAAGTTCGCGCTGAAGTTCAGCTCGCCGGAGTTCTTCGCGGTCTACCTCCTGACCTTCGCCAGCTTCATCGGCATGGGCCATTCCTCGCCCTTCAAGACGGTGGTGTCGATGATGCTGGGCTTCGCCTTCGCGGCGATCGGCATGGACACCATCTCCGGCAGCCTGCGCCTGACCTTCGACATGATCGAACTGGTGAAGGGCATCAGCTTCCTCGTCGCGGTGATCGGCCTGTTCGGCCTGGGCGAGCTTCTGCTGACGATGGAGGAGGGGCTGCGCTTTGACGGCATCCGGGCGCGCATCAGCCCGCGCGAGGTGTTCCAGACGGTCCGGGAACTGCCGCGCTATTGGCTGACGCTTCTGCGCAGCGGGCTGATCGGCTGCTGGATGGGCATCACGCCGGGCGGCCCCACCGCGGCGTCCTTCATGAGCTACGGCATCGCCAAGCGCTTCGCCCGGCGCAAGGACGGCTACGGCAAGGGGGAGCCCGCGGGCGTCGTGGCGCCGGAAACCGCCGACCACGCCGCCGGCACCAGCGCCATCCTGCCCATGCTGGCGCTGGGCATCCCCGGCTCCGCCACCGCGGCGGTGATGATGGGCGGCCTGATGATCTGGGGCATGACGCCGGGGCCGATGCTGTTCATCGAGCGCCCGGACTTCGTCTGGGGCCTGATCGCCAGCATGTATCTGGGCAACGTCGTCGCCGTGGTGCTGGTGCTGGCAACCGTGCCGCTGTTCGCCGCCATCCTGCGCATCCCCTTTTCGATCATCGGCCCGGTGATCGTCGTGGTGTGCTTCATCGGCGCCTACACGGTGGACGGCTCCGTTTTCGACATGGGGCTGGTGCTGGCCTTCGGACTCGCCGGCTATGTGTTTAAGAAGCTGGACTACCCGATCGCCCCGCTGGTGCTGGCCATGGTGCTGGGCGACAAGGCGGAGGACGCCTTCCGCCAGTCGATGATCATGTCCAAAGGCACGCTGGGAATCTTCTGGTCGAACCCGCTGGTCGGGACGATCATGACGCTGGCCCTGCTGCTCCTCCTCTGGCCGCTGGCCTCGGCGCTGGTGCAGCGGCTGGGCGGGGCGGGCTCGGCCTCCTCATCGGTGCAGGCCGGATAAGGGAGGAATCGCGATGCGGGAGAGCGAGGCGCGCGAGGCGCTGTGCCGGATGGGGGAGCTTCTGGTCCGCCGCGGGCTCGTCCACGGCTCCACGGGGAACCTCAGCGTCCGGCTGGACGACGGCTGGCTGGTGACGCCCACCAACAGCAGCCTGGGGGAGCTGGACCCGGCCCGCCTGTCGCGCCTGGACTCCGCCGGCCGGCTGCTCGACGGCGACCAGCCCTCGAAGGAGGCGTTCCTGCACCGCTGCGTCTACGACGTGCGGGGCGACGCCACGGCGATCATCCACACCCACTCCACCCACTGCGCGGCGGTGTCCTGCCTGGACCACAAGCCGGGGGCGCCGGTTCTGCCGCCGCTGACCGCCTATTACGTGATGCGCGTCGGCGACCTCGCCCTTGTGCCCTACTACCGGCCGGGCGATGAGCGGCTGGCCCTGGCGGTGAAGGAGGTGGCGGTCAAGCACGCCGCCATCCTGCTCGCCAACCACGGCCCGGTCATCGCCGGCAAGAGCCTGAAGGACGCGCAATACGCGCTGGAGGAGCTGGAGGAGACGGCCAAGCTGCACTTCCTCCTGCACGGCCATCCCACGCGCCCGCTGACGGCGGAGCAGGTGGCCGAGCTGAACGTCCATTTCCGCAACTGACGGCGCTTCCATGACCCTGGCCCTGACTCCGGTCATACCGCAGGACGGGCGGTTGGAACGGGCGCCGCTTCGTCTGAAGCTGCGACAACTGCGCCTCGTGGTTGCCATTGCCGACCTCGGCAGCCTGCGCCGCGCCGCGGATCACCTGAACACCACCCAGCCCGCCGCCACCAAGCTGCTGCAACAGGCGGAGATGCTGTTGGGCGTGCCGCTGTTCGAGCGGCAGGCGCGCGGCCTGACGCCGACCCCCTACGGCGCCGTGGTCATCCGCCGCGCCCGCAACCTGATGGCGGAGCTGGCGGCGGCGGGGGAGGAGATCGCCGGGCTGGCGTCCGGCCTGTTGGGCGCGGTGCGCATCGGCTGCGTTACCGGCGCCATGCCCCAGCTGATGACCGGCACGGTGCGCGAGTTGCGGGAGCGCTTCCCGACCCTGTGCCTGTCCTTGCAGGTCGACACCAGCGACCGGCTGGTCGCCGCCCTGCACGACCGCCGCATCGACCTCGCGGTCGGGCGCATCCCCGCGGGCGCCGACCGCGGCGGCCTGCTGTTCGAGACGCTGTGCGACGAACCCCTGGCGCTGGTCTGCCGGGTCGGCCACCCGCTGCTCGGCAGCGGGGCTCTCCGCATCGAGGACGCCGTCGCCTATCCCTGGGTCATGCACCCTCGTGGCAGCCCGTCCCGCGACCGCCTGGAGGACCATTTCCACCAACTGGGCATCGCCGAGCCGACCCTCTATGTGGAAACCGCCTCCGACACGGCGGCCCTGTCGCTGGTCGCGGCGGAGGACGTGCTGGCCGTCCTGCCGCTCGACACCGTGGCGACAGCGGTGCGCGGCGGCACGGTCGCCGTGCTGCCCTTCGCGCTTGGCTTCGGCCTGAGTTCGCTCGGCATCATCCGCGTGGCCGGCTGCGAGCAGGCGCCCGCCACGACCGCCGTCCTGGACGCGCTGCGCCGCCAAGCCGCCGCCCTGCCGGACCTGCGCCGGTCCTGGCGGGCAGGGCCCTGACGCGCCTTCAAAGTCCCCTCTCCCCAGGGGGGAGAGGGTTTAGCCGACCACCCACTCAGCGACCGCCGCGGCTGCGCCGGTCGAGCACCAGGTACAGCGCGGAATGGTCGAGGTCGCCCTCCACGGCCAGCAGGTCGCGGAACAGGTCGCCGACCTGCCGGGTCAGCGGCGCATCGAAGCCGGTCTCCGCCGCGGCGGCCAGCGCGTTGTCGATGTCCTTCAGGTGGGTGACGGAGCGCCCCTTGGTCTCGAAGGCGCGGTCCACCATGCGCTGGCCGTGCAGGTCGAGCACGCGGCTCTCCGCGAAGCCGCCGCGCAGGGCGTCACGCACCTTGGCGGGGTCGGCGCCGCCGCGTTCCGCCAGCAGCAGCGCCTCGGCGACCGCGGCGATGGCCGCCCCGACGATGATCTGGTTGGCGAGCTTGGCGTACTGACCGGCCCCGGCCGGGCCGACGCGGGTCGGGCGGCCCATGGCTGCCAGGATCGGTTCGGCCGCCGCGAAGTCCTCCTCCGCGCCGCCGACCATGATGGCGAGCGTGCCTTGCTCCGCCCCCACCGTGCCGCCGGACACCGGCGCGTCGAGGCAGCGCACGCCGCGTTCGGCGAGGCGGGCGGCGTGGTCACGGGCCTCCGCCGGCTGGATGGAACTCATGTCGATCAGCAGCGCGCCGGGGCGCATCGCCTCCGCCACGCCCTGCGCGAACAGCACGTCGGCGACGACGCGGCCGTTCTCCAGCATCACGACGACGGCGTCGGCGTCGCGCACGGCCTCGGCCGCCGTGTCGGCGACGGAGGCGCCATGCTCCGCCAGCGGCTCCGCCTTGGCGCGGGTGCGGTTCCAGACGGTGACGGGGTAGCCCGCCGCCAGCAGGCGCCGGACCTGCCGCGACCCCATCAGACCGATGCCGAGGAAGGCGAGGCGGCGGGGCGGACGGACGGGCATGGACGGCTCCGAAGGTTGGTGGACCTACGGAACGTTAGCGGAACCAGCGATAACGTTCCAATCGCCGTCCGTCATCCATCCATGCCGGAATGGGCATGGGTGAGGACGCCCTCGACCTCCGCCGGTTCGGACTCAGCCGATCGGCCGCTCCTCCAATTGCGCGGCGACGTCGGCGTCGAGCGGCGTGTCGAAGCTGTTCACGATGAAGGCCAGCGTGCTGTAGAGCCCAACGGTGGCGATCACGTCGAACATCCCCGTGGTGCCGACCAGCGCCTCAAGCGCCTCGCGCACCGGGGGCGAGAGGCGGGCGTGGTCGACCAGATCGTCGACCGCCCGCGCGATCACCGCGTCCTCGGGGGCCATGGCCTCCGGCGCGCCGCGGAGGCTGAGAATGCGCGCGTCCTCCATCCCGCAGGCGCGGCCGCGGCAGACATGGTGGTTCCATTCATAGGGCGCACCCAGCCGATGCCCGGTGCGCAGGATTGCCACCTCGCTGCGCTGAGGGCCGAGCGCGTTCTTCACCACCACATGGTCGCGGAACCCGGCCCAGGAGCGCAGCAGCGCCGGGTTGTGCGCCATGACCCGGTAGACGTTGAGACGCCCGGCGAAGCCCGGCAACATATCGGCCAAATCCGGCGGCCAGTCGGCATCGGACAGCGGTTGGTAGGGCGTGCCTGCCTGTGCCGTGGCCGGGTCCGTGTTCTTGCGCTCATCCCCCATCACGTTCCCCTGCCTCTCCATCACGCTGGCGTCGGCGCCTGCTGCGGCAGGATGCCGGATTGCTTCAGCTCCTGCCAGAAGGCGGCGGGAATCGGCGCGTTCATCAAGCGGACGTTCTCCTGCACGCGCGGCGGATTCTTGGTACCGGGAATGACCGAGGCCACCACCGGGTGCGCCGCGCAGAACTGGAGCGCTGCCGCGCGCAGGTCCACGCCGTGCTTTTTCGCGATGTCTGCCAGCCGGTCGCGGGCCGCGACCTTGTCGGGCGACGCTTCCTGGTATTCGAAATTCTTCCCCCCGGCGATGATGCCGGAGTTGTAGGGGCCGCCCACCACGACGTGCACGCCGCGCTCCTGGCAGCGCGGGAACAGCTCGTCCAGCGCCGGCTGGTTCAGCAGGCTGTAGCGCCCGGCGAGCAGGAAGACGTCCGGATCCGCCCGCTCCAGCGCCATCACGCAGGGCTCCACCCGGTTGACGCCCAGGCCCCAGCCGCGGATCACCCCCTCCTCGCGCAGCCTGGTCAGGGCGACGGCGGCGCCCTTCATGGCGGTGTCGAACACCTCCAGCCAGCGGTCGCCGTGCGCGTCCTCCGCGCAGTCGTGGATGTAGGCGATGTCGATCCGCGCCATGCCCAGCCGCTGCAAACTGTCCTCGATGGAGCGGCGCACGCCGTCGGCGGTGTAGTCGTAGTCGACGCGGAAGGGCAGGCCCTTCACGAAGGGGCCGTGCTTGCCGCCTTTGCTGGCGTCGGCGCGCAGCAGCCGGCCGACCTTGGTGGACAGCACGAACTGGTCGCGCGGGTAATTGCGCAGCACATGCCCGAAGCGGTGTTCGGAGATGCCGGGACCATATTCGGGCGCCGTGTCGAAATAGCGGATTCCGGCGTCCCAGGCGGCGGCCAGGGTCGCCTCCGCGACGTCGTCCGGCACCTCCTCGAACATGTTGCCGAGCGGCGCGCCCCCGAAGCCGAGCGGGCCCGGCGGGGCGAAATGCTGGGTGTTGGCCATGGTGATCCTCGTGTTCAGCGGCGTGTTCTGCGGCCGGGCGGGTGCCCAAACAACATGGCGGAAAGGGACGCCGTTCCAAGCTCCCCCCACGCCCTCCGGCACCGGCCAGCGGGCCGGGTTCCTCATCCGAACGGGCAGCCATGCGGGGGATGCGGCTGTCCTGCCGATCAATGACGCTCGACATACGCCACCGGACGCCCCATTTTCGCCGCCTGTCTTTCGGAAATTCACCAGCAACAGCCAGGAGCCTTGTCCCGTGTCCGTGTCCGCGTCGAGCAGCACCCCCATCGACCCGAAGTCCGAAGCCCGCCGGCAGATCACCGAGGCCATCACCGCCTACCTGCAGGCCTGCAAGGAACTGGCGGCCGCGACGGAGCGCGCGACCGAGACGAGCGGCAGCATCGACACCGCCGCCCGCCGCAAGGCCTACCAGGCGCTGACGGAGCTGGGCGACCGCGTCCGGCTGGCGCAGCGTCGGCTGACCACGGTCGCCAAGCAGGCCCGCCGCGTGCTGCCGCTGGCCGACATCGAAGAGGTCGCGAAGAAGCTGGACAAGCGCGATTCCACGGAAAGCGCCGCCGTGCTCGTCAAGTCCGCCCTGGTCGGGTAAGGCCGCAAAACCATGCCCCGACCCATGGCTGAACCGGTTCTGGAGACCGCGCGGCTGGTCCTCCGCCCCACACGCGCGGAGGATTTCGAGGGCTGGGCCGCTTGGCGGTCCGACCCGGAGGCCACCCGCTTCGTCGGCGGCCCGCAGGCGCGCTCGCAGGCGTGGCGGGATTTCCTGACCATGGCCGGCGCCTGGTCGGTCCAGGGCTTCGGCATGTTCTCGGTCATCGAAAAGGCGACCGGGCGCTGGGTCGGCCGCCTCGGCCCCTGGAAGCCCGAGGGCTGGCCGGGGCCGGAGATCGGCTGGGGCCTGTCCCGCGAATCCTGGGGCAAGGGCTACGCGACGGAGGGCGCCGCCGCGGCCATGGACTGGGCCTTCGACGCGCTGGGCTGGACCGAGGTCATCCACTCCATCGACCCCGGTAACGCCCCGTCGCAGGCCGTGGCGCGCCGGCTCGGCTCGGACCTGCGTGGCCCCGGCCGCCTGCCGGCCCCCTTTGAAGCCGCACCCATCGAGATCTGGGGCCAGACCCGCGACCAGTGGCGATCGCGCCGCTAACGCGGCGCGATCGTGCGCTCCAGGGTGACCACCGCCTCGCCGTTGCGGATCAGCGTGACGGTGCCGCGGTAAGGGCCCTTGGGCCAGCCTCCGGCTGGGCGCTTCAGCCCTTGGTAGCCGAACCAGGCCGCCTTGTCGGACGCCAGGTCGGTCGTGTGCTCGAACAGCACTTGGCCGTCCGCTGCCTCGATCCGCACGCGCTGGCGGTCGCCGGCCTTGCTGCCCATGATGTCCGACCACATCACCAGCAGCGGGGCATCCGCGGTCAGCCGGTCGGCGTCGTACTCCCCATGGCGGGCCGCTTCGTCCTCCGGAATGCGAACCGCGAAACCGGCGCCGAGCCCCGCCGTGGGCTTGTAGGCAAGCGCCTTGGCCGCCGCGGCGCTCCACAGCGAATGGCCGGGCTGGCCGCAGGTGGCGGGCGGGTCCTCCCCGACAAAGGGATCGACCACCGTGCCGTTGTGGCGCACGCCGAAATGGACGTGCGGGAACTCCGTCAGGCCCGACAGCCCGACGAGCCCGAGTTTCTGGCCGGTCTCCACCCGCTGGCCGGGCGTCACGGCGAGGCTGCCGCGCTTCATGTGCAGGTAGGCGGTCTGCCAGCCGTCTCCGTGGTCGATGACGACGGCGTTGCCGGCCCCGACATTCACCACCTTGTCGCGTCCGACGATCCTGGCGTTCACGTCCTCCATCCCGTCGCGCACGCGCAGCACGGTGCCGGCCGCAGCGGCGAGCACCGGCACGCCTTTGTCCATCATGCGGTAGTCGGGCAGGCGGATGTCCGTGCCGTCGTGCCCGTCGTAGCTTAGCCGCCCGCAGGCGTGGTCCCGCCAGCCCGGCCCGGGATCCTCGTCCACATAGTTCTGAACGAAGCAGACCTCCCCGACGCGGCAGTCGATCGGCAGTTCGAAGCGTGGCTCCGCCGCCATGGCGGAGGCCAGCGGGGCAAGCAGCAGCAGGGCGGCGGTCGGACGGCGAAACATGCGAACTCTCGGCAATGGCGCGGAACCGAGCCTCGACCATAGGGATCGGCGGGCCGTTCCGCCATGGACAATGATCGGCGCCGGCGAACCCTGCCGCGTGCTAGAGTGCGCAACCATCGTTACGAATCAAGAACGAGAAACGGAGACGCCCCAATGCCGCACGCCGCACCGCCGGAGGACCTGCCGCCGGAGATCACCGGACCGTCCGCCTGGTACGGCCCGGACATGGCCGCGGGCGGCGCGTGGGTCCGTCCCCTGGCCGCCGCCGAGGTCGCGGAGGTGGAGCGCGCCGTCGCCGCCTTCGCCGCGACCGGTCGGGAAATCGCCACCATGACGCGCGAGCAGTTCGCGCTGCCCACCCTCGGCCCGGTCCTTCAGCGGGTGCTGGCGGACGTGCTGGACGGGCGCGGCTTCGCTCTGCTGCGCGGCTTGCCGGTGCAGCGCTGGTCGATCCGTGAGGCGGCCACTGCCTTCTTCGGGCTGGGCACGCACCTGGGCAGCGCGCGCTCGCAGAACGCCAAGGGTCATGTGCTCGGCCACGTCCGCGACCTGGGGCTCAGCTCCGACAACCCCGCGGTGCGCATCTACCAGACGCGGGAGCGCCAGACCTTCCACACCGATTCCTGCGATGTGGTCGGGCTGCTCTGCCTGAAGACGGCGCGCTCGGGCGGGCTGTCGGCCCTGGTCAGCTCCGTGACCATCTTCAACGAGATGCGGCGGCGCCGGCCCGACCTCGCGCGGCTGCTGTTCCAGCCCATTGCCACCGACCGGCGCGGCGAGGTGCCGGCCGGGCAGAGGCCCTATTTCCTGATCCCGGTGCTCAACTGGCACCAGGGCCACCTGTCGGCCATCTACCAGCGCCAGTACATCGACTCCGCCCAGCGCTTCCCCGACGCGCCGCGCCTGACGCCGGCGCTGACGGAGGCGCTCGACCTCTTCGACGCGCTGGCGAACGACCCGGCGCTCCATTTCACCATGGCGCTGGAGCCCGGCGACGTGCAGCTGGTGAACAACCACACGCTGCTGCACGACCGCACCGGTTTCGAGGACTGGCCGGAGCCGGAGCGCAAGCGGCACCTGCTGCGGCTCTGGCTTGCGGCCGGCGCGCGCCCGCTGCCTCTGGTCTTCGCGGAACGTTTCGGCACGGTCGCGCCGGGCGAGCGCGGCGGCATCATCGTCCCGGGCACCCTGCTGAACGCGCCCTTGGACGCCGTGTAAGGGCTTACCGGAACAGCAGCGACAGCTTCTTGCCGAAGGCGGTCAAGCCGCCGGCCGCGGGGACGTCGGCGGCGGCCAGCAGGTCGACCGTCCGCTCCCCGCCGGCATAGTCGACGACCAGCTGGCCGACCACCTGCCCGCGGTGGATGGGGGAGGGCAGCGGCTCCGTCAGCTTCTCCTCCACGCGCAGGCTGTCGCGGTCCTGCGGGGCCAGCGTGACGGCGACGTCCTGGCCGGTGACCACGGGCACGCTGTCCGCCTCGCCCATCCAGACCGGGACCGTGTCCACCGTCTCCCCCGCGCGCAGCAGCGGGTAGGCGCGGAAGCCGTTCCAGCCCCAGTCGAGCAGGCGGATGGGCTCGTCGTTGCGCGCCTGGGCGCTGGGCAGGCCGTTGACCACCAGCAGCAGCCGGCGCCCGTTCCGCTCGCCCGACGCGGTCAGGCCGAAGCCGCCGACGTCGGTGTGGCCGGTCTTGATGCCGTCCACGCCGACGGGGTGGTAGAGCAGCGGGTTGCGGTTGCCCTGCTTGATGCCGTTCCAGGTGAAGGTCCGCTCCGCCTCGTAATGGTAGAATTGCGGGAAGTCGCGGATCAGGTGCATGCCCAGCAGGGCAAGGTCGTGCGCCGTGGTGTAGTGGTCCGGGTGCGGCCAGCCGCTGGCGTTCATGAAATGGCTGCCGCGCATGCCCAGCTCTTGCGCCTTGGCGTTCATCCGCTCCGCAAAGGCGCTTTCCGATCCCGCCAGCCCTTCCGCCAGCGCCACAGCCGCGTCGTTGCCGGAATCGACCAGCAGGCCGCGCAGCAGGTCCTCCACCCGCACGCTGCTGCCCATCTTCACGAACATGCGCGACCCGCCCATCTTCCAGGCCGCCTGGCTGACCGGGAAGGGGGTGTCCAGCGACGTGGCCCCCTTGGTGATCGCCTCATAGACCAGATAGGCGGTCATCATCTTGGTCATGGAGGAGGGGGCCATCCGGTCCTCCCCGTTCTTGTCCATCAGCACCGTGCCGGTGGACAGGTCCACCAGGAAGGCCTGCCGGGCCAGCGTCTCCGGCGGCGTCGCGGCGGACGCGGCAACAGGGACGGCCATGGCGGCGAACGGCAGGGTGGCGAAGGACAGGGCGGCGAGCGCGCGGCGAAGGCTGCGGCGCGTCGGCAGGATCGGGAAGCGGGTCATCGGTTGAGCCAATGAAACTTTGGAAAGCGGCGCCCGAAGCGGGCGCGGCGGGGAGCGGACCTCTAGCACAGGTCACGCCTGGGCGGACAGGGGCGAACGCGTCTGGCCTTTTTTAACCCTCTCCCCCGGGGGAGAGGGGAGGGTGAGGGGGAAAGCCCTCGCCCCAGGGGGGAAAGGGGATTTGGGGTGCGCGCCATCCCCATCACCCCTCCCGCCGGCCAAAGGCGGCGACGGCCGAACGAAACTCCCCCAGGAAATCCTGGGCCAGCGTGGACAGGGAGCGCTGGGCCGATTGCAGCACGGCCATCTCGATGTGCACGCGCGGCTCGAAGGGGCGGATGGCGACGCCGCGCCCGGCGTATTCCTCCGCCGTGAAGGGGTCGACGATGGACACCCCGGCCCCGGACGCGACCATAGCGCAGGCGATCATGGTCAACTGCGTCTCCACCCGCATGGTCCGGTTCACGCCGTGGTCGGCGAACGCCGCGTCGATGCGGTAGCGCAGCAGGGTCGACGGCCCCAGGGAAATGAACGCCTCGCCCGCGAAGTCCTGCGGCGTCAGGCGGCTGCGGGCGGCCAGCGGGTGGCCGCTCGGCACGATGGCGACCACGGGGACGGGCGGCAGCTTCTCGCTCAGCACCGTGCCGTGCTCGACCGGCGACTGGCCAAACCCCAGCTCGCACTGGCCGGCCGCCACCCAGTCCAGCACCACGGTGGAACTGCTGCCCCACAGCGACACGTCCACACGCGGCCGCTGCTCCAGGAATTGGGCGACGAAGCGCGGCAGGAAGCCGATGGCCAGCGCCGGCATGGCCCCGATGCGCAGGATGCCGGCGCGTCGTTCCTGAAGGTCGCGCGCCGCCTGCTCGATCCGCTCCAGCCCCACGAAGGACCGCTCCACCTCCTGGTACAGCGACAAGGCCTCGCTGGTCGGCGCGATGCGCGAGCCGCGGCGTTCGAACAGGGTCAGCTTCAGCGCGTATTGCAGGTCGGAGATCAGGCGGCTGACCGCCGGCTGCGAGATGTTCAGAAGCTCCGCCGCCGCGGTGATTCCGCCGGTCAGCATGACGGCGCGAAAGGCTTCGATCTGGCGTGGGTTGAGCATCGCAAGGGCCGACGGAAAGGCTACGGATGCGTTGCAGCATAACATTAGGTCATGGACACCCCCAACATTTCGATTTGACGATTATGCCGTCCGAACGCAAGGCTCTGGGGTGCGACAAAATGCGTATCGCGACGAACAGACGCAACGAACGAACCGGAACAGGAGAGGGCAGATGCGGGCATTGGTCTACGGCTTGATGGCGACCGCCGCCGTGTGGTGCGGCACGGCTCAGGCCCAGCAGAAGACGCTGTACGTCGCCGCCTACGGCGGTTCCTTCGAACAGACCATGCGCAAGGACGTCATCCCGCCCTTCGAGCAGAAGACGGGCGTGAAGGTCGAATACGTCGCAGGCAACTCCACCGACAACCTCGCCAAGCTCCAGGCGCAGAAGGGCAACCAGCAGATCGACGTGGTCATGCTGGACGACGGCCCGATGTACCAGGCCGTGGCGCTGGGCTTCTGTTCCGATCTGGCGAAGGCGCCGATCTACGACGACCTGTACGACCTCGCCAAGATCCCGTCGGGCAAGGCGGTGAACTTCGGCGCCGTCGGCACCGGCATCGTCTACAACAAGAAGGTCTTTGACGAGAACAAGTGGCCGGCCCCGTCCTCCTGGAAGGACATCGAGGACGCCAAGTTCAAGAAGAAGCTGGTCGTCCCGCCGATCAACAACTCCTACGGCCTGCACGCGCTGGTGATGATGGCGCGGCTGAACGGCGGCGGCGAGAAGAACATCGATCCGGGCTTCAAGGAGTTCAAGGACAAGGTCAACCCGAACGTGCTCGCCTACGAGCCGTCGCCGGGCAAGATGACCGAACTGTTCCAGAGCGGCCAGGCCGACATCGCCGTCTGGGGTTCGGGCCGCGCCAAGGCGCTGGCCGACACCGGCTTCCCCGCGGCCTTCGCCTATCCGAAGGAAGGCGGCATCGTGCTGGCGTCGGCGGCCTGCCAGATCGTCGGCAGCAAGCAGGCGCCGGAGGCCCAGCAGTTCATCCAGCACATGCTGACGCCGGAGGTGCAGACCGCGCTGGCCGTCAGCGCCGGCTTCGGCCCGGTGAACAAGAAGGTGACCCTCTCGACCGAGCAGCAGACCGGCATCCCCTACGGGCCGGAGCAGATGGGCAAGCTGCTGGTGGTGGACTGGGACACCATCAACGCCAACCGCGAGGCCTGGAACAAGCGCTGGACCCGCGAAATCGAGCGCTGACGCAAATCCACCCCTCTCCCAGCCCCGCTGGGAGAGGGGTCTTAAGGCTCTGACGCGGAGACGGAACCATGCCTTACCTTGTCCTGGACAAGCTGACCAAGCGGTTCGGCCAGTGGCTGGCCGTTGACAACCTGTCGCTGACGGTGGAGAAGGGAGAGCTGATTTCCCTGCTCGGGCCGTCGGGCTGCGGCAAGACCACGACCTTGCAGATGATCGCCGGCTTCCTCGACCCCAGCGGCGGGCGCGTCACGCTGGACGGCGCCGACCTGCTGGCCAAGAAGCCCAACGAGCGCGGCCTCGGCATCGTCTTCCAGAGCTACGCCCTTTTCCCGCACATGACCGCGGCGGAAAACGTCGCCTTCGGGCTGGAGATGCGCAACATCCCCCGCGCCGACCGCGACCGGATGGTCAAGGACGCGTTGCAACTGGTGGGCCTGGGCGCCTTCGGCGACCGCTACCCGCGGCGCATGTCCGGCGGCCAGCAGCAGCGCGTGGCGCTCGCCCGCGCCATGGTCATCAAGCCGAGCCTGCTCCTGCTCGACGAGCCGCTGTCCAACCTCGACGCCAAGATGCGCGAGGAGATGCAGATCGAGCTGCGGCGCATCCAGCGCACCGTCGGCACCACCATGATCCTCGTCACCCACGACCAGGCGGAGGCCATGGCCCTGTCGGACCGCGTGGTGATCATGAACAAGGGCAAGGTGGAGCAGGTCGCCGCCCCGCAGGACGCCTACGACAACCCGGCCAGCGCCTTCGTCGCCAACTTCCTCGGCCGCACCAACCTCCTCCAGGGCACGCTGCGCCAGGATGGCGGCGGCTGCCGCATCGACGTGGCCGGCACCGCTTGGCCGGTCGCGGCGGAACTGCCCGCCGGTCCCGGCGTGCTGACCGTCCGGCCGGAGAAGGTCACCTTCGTGGATGGCGCGGGCGTACCCGGCCTCGTCCGGGCGCGGGTCTTCCAGGGCACGCAGTGGCTGTTCGAAATCCAGACCGACGCCGGCCCCCTGACGGTCATCCGCCAGCACGACGGCCAGATTCTCCCCGCCGAGAACGAGCGGGTGACGGTCGGCTGGCGTGCCGAGGACATGCGCGTCATGGCCGGCACGGCTGGTGGGGCATGACCGCCGTGGACAGCCAGAACATCATGGACACGGGGCCTGCGACTGACACCGCCGCGCCGCCGCCCGCCGAGCCGGAGCGCCGCAACTGGGCGCCCTATCTCCTCAGCCTGCCGGCGCTGGCGCTCTACGCGGTGCTGCTGCTGGTGCCGCTGGCGATGACGTTCCTGCTGTCGCTGAACAGCTTCGGCTTCTACACCGGCATCCAGGACGTCTGGCAGCTCGGCAACTACATCGACATCGTCACCGACGACTATTTCCACGAGATCTTCCTGCGCACCTTCCGCATCGCCGTGCTGGTGACCCTGCTGTGCGCCGTGCTCGGCGCGCCGGAGGCCTACGTGCTGCGCCGCATGAAGTCGCCGTGGCGTGGCCTGTGCCTGCTGGTCGTGCTGGGGCCGCTGCTGATCTCGGTCGTGTCGCGCACGCTGGGCTGGGCGCTGCTGTTCGGATCCACCGGCATCATCAACACAGCACTGATGTCCATCGGCCTGATCGCGACGCCGATCGAGTTCATGTACACGGAAACCGGCGTGGTCATCGCGCTGACCCACGTGCTGGTGCCCTTCATGGTGCTGTCGGTGTGGGCCTCGCTTCAGCGGCTCGACCCACAGGTGGAGAACGCCGCCCTGTCGCTGGGCGCCAAGCCTTTCACGGTGCTGCGCCGCGTGGTGCTGCCGCAGGTCGTCCCCGGCATCCTGTCCGGCTCCATCATCGTCTTCGCGCTGGCCGCCAGCGCCTTCGCCACCCCGGCCATCATCGGCGGGCGGCGCCTGAAGGTCGCGGCGACGCTGGCCTACGACGAGTTCCTGAACACGCTCAACTGGCCTCTCGGTGCCGCGGTCGCGATCCTGCTGCTGATCGCCAACGTGGTCATCATCGTCGGCTGCAATCGGCTGATCGAGCGTCGCTACAAGCAGGTGTTCGAATGAACCGCAACGGCCCCATCGCGCTGATCTTCCACACGCTGTTCCTGGCCTTCCTGCTGGCGCCGATCCTGATCGTCTGCGTGGTCGCCTTCACCTCTCAGGGCTACCTGTCGCTGCCGACGCAGGGGCTGTCGCTGCGCTGGTTCAAGGCCATCGCCGACAACCCGGAATTCGTGCGCGCCTTCCGCG
This sequence comes from Azospirillum canadense, assembly GCF_025961225.1. Lineage (GTDB taxonomy): Bacteria > Pseudomonadota > Alphaproteobacteria > Azospirillales > Azospirillaceae > Azospirillum > Azospirillum canadense. The sequence goes on from NZ_JAOQNG010000004.1 coordinate 360,764, forward strand.
ACAGCTTGGTGCTGGGTGCGATCAGCTCCACCCTCGCCGTGGGCTTCTCCATCCCAGCCGCACTCGCCATTGCCCGCCACCAGTTTCCGGGGCGCGAGGCGATCACGGCGCTGTTCCTGTCGCCGCTGATGGTGCCGCACATCGTGCTGGGCATCGCCTTCCTGCGCTTCTTCACGCAGATCGGGCTGGGGGGCACCTTCGCCGGGCTGGTGCTGAGCCACGTCGTCATCATCCTGCCCTTCGCGCTGCGGCTGATCCTGGCGGCCTCCACCGGCATGGACCGCTCCATCGAGAACGCGGCGGCCTCGCTCGGCGCCACCTCCTGGACGACCTTCCGGCGCGTGACGCTGCCGCTGATCCTGCCGGGCGTGGCGAGCGGCTGGGTGCTGGCCTTCATCAACAGCTTCGACGAGGTGACGATGACCGTCTTCATCGCCTCGCCGGAAACGACGACCCTGCCGGTCCGCCTCTTCCTCTACATCCAGGACAACATCGACCCGCTGGTGGCCGCGGTCTCCGCCGCGCTGATCTTCATGACGGTGGGCGCGATGCTGGTGCTGGACCGGCTCTACGGGCTTGAGCGGCTGCTGGTCGGCCGCGGACAGGAGTGACCGTCACCATGACCGAAACAACGAGGTCCGACTACGACGTCGCCGTGATCGGCGGCGGGCTGGTCGGATCGGCCATCGCCTGGGGCCTCGCCCAGCACGGGCAGAAGGTCGCCATCCTGGACGAGGGGGACATCGCCGTCCGCCCGTCGCGCGGCAACTTCGCGCTCGTCTGGGTGCAGGGCAAGGGGCTGGGGCTGCCGGAATATGCGGGCTGGTCGAAGCGGTCGTCCGACACCTGGACTGGCTTCGCCGACCAACTGCGCCAGCAGACCGGCATCGACGTCTGCTACGAACGGCCGGGCGGCTTCATGCCCCTGCTGTCGGAAGCGGAGATGGAGCACCGCGCCAACCAGCTTCGCCGCCTGCACAACCAGCCGAACGTCGTCCGCTACGACTATGAGATGATGGACCGTGCCGCCGTGGAGAAGGAGATGCCCTTCATCGGCAAGGACGTGGTCGGGGCGAGCTATTGCCCGCTGGACGGCCATTGCAATTCGCTGAAGCTGCTGCGCGCGCTGCACACCGGCATCAGCCTCAGCGGCGTCGCGTACCTGCCGAACCACCGCGTGGAGCGGATCGACCCGATGGCTGGCGGTTTCCGCATGACCACGGCGTCGGGCGAGGTGCGGTCGGGCAAGGTGGTGATCGCCGCCGGGCACGACGGCCGCCGGCTGGCGCCCATGGTCGGGTTGGAGGCCCCCGTGCGGCCGGAGCGCGGCCACATCATCGTGACGGAGAAGACCGCCCCCTTCCTGAAATACCCGGTCGGCTTCATCCGCCAGACCGACGAGGGCGGGGTGATGATCGGCGACAGCTTCGAGGATGTCGGGCTCGACACCACGGTGCGCAACGGCATCACCTCCACCATCGCCGACCGTGCGCTGCGCATCTTCCCGTTGCTGGGCAAGCTGAACGTGGTGCGGACCTGGGCGGCGCTGCGCGTGCTGACGCCGGACGGCTTCCCGATCTACGAGCAGTCCACCAGCATGCCCGGCGCCTTCGTCGCCACCTGCCACAGCGGCGTGACGCTCGCCGCCAATCACGCGCTGGCGCTGGCCCCGCACATCGCGGCCGGCAGCCTGCCCGACGAGTTCACGGCTTTTAGCGCCCGGAGGTTCCATGTTCCAGCGGCTGCCTAACGCGTCCGGCGAGCGCGTGTCCTTCACCATCGACGGCCGCGCGGCCGAAGCCCTGTCGGGGGACAGCGTCGCCGCGGCGCTGATCGCCAACGGCGTGTCGGCCTGCCGGACCACCCCGGTGTCCGGCGCCCCGCGCGCGCCCTACTGCATGATGGGCGTGTGCTTCGACTGCCTGGTGACCATCGACGACGTCGGCAACCAGCAGGGCTGCCTGGTGCGGGTGCGCCCCGGCATGCGGGTCGAGACCCAGAACGGCAAGCGGGAGATCGAACGGTGAGTGACCTGAAGCCTCGCTATGACCTCGCCGTGATCGGCGCCGGCCCGGCCGGCCTCGCCGCCGCGACGCTCGCCGCCCAGCGCGGCCTGTCCACGGTGCTGCTGGACGAGCAGCGCGCCCCCGGCGGCCAGATCTACCGCGCCGTCACCCAGTCGCCGGTCCGGAACCCCAGCGTGCTGGGCTCCGACTACTGGCACGGCGCCGACCTCGTCGGCCCGTTCCGCGACAGCGGCGCCGACTACGCACCCGGCACCACGGTGTGGAGCGTCGCGCGCAGCCTGGACATCGGCCTGTCGCGCGACGGTGCCGCGCGCGTCCTGCCGGCCCGGCACATCATCCTGGCGACCGGCGCGATCGAGCGTCCCTTCCCGATCCCCGGCTGGACCCTGCCGGGCGTGATGGGCGCCGGTGCCGCGCAGATCCTGCTGAAGACCTCCGGCCTCGTGGCCTCCGGCAACGTGGTGCTCGCCGGGACGGGGCCGCTGCTGTGGCTTCTGGCCTGGCAGTATCTGCGCGCCGGTGCCCGCATCGACGTGATCCTGGACACCACCCCGCGGGAGAACTGGCGGCAGGCCATGCCGCACATGGGCGCCTTCGTGCGCTCCGGCTATGTCGGCAAGGGCCTGAAGCTGCTGCTGGAGGTCCGCCGCAAGGTCAAGGTGATCGGCAACGTCACCAGCCTGGCGGCCGAGGGCGACGGGCGCGTGCAGACCGTGGTCTTCCGCCAGGGCGACGGGGCGGAGCAGCGCCTGCCCGCCGACACGCTGCTGCTGCACCACGGCGTCATCCCCAACATCAACCTCGCCAACGCCACCGGCTGCGCCCAGAACTGGGACGAGGCGCAGCGCTGCTGGGTCCCCACCGTGGACGGCTGGGGCGCCACTTCGGTGGAGGGCGTGTCCATCGCCGGCGACGGCGCCGGCATCGGTGGCGCGCTGGCGGCGGAGCACCGCGGCCGGCTGGCGGCGCTCGACGCGCTGCACCGCCTCGGCGTGCTGGACCGTGATGCCCGCGACCGCGACGCCGCCCCGCACCGGGAGGCGCTGGACAAGGCGCAGCGCGGGCGCGAGTTCCTCGACACGCTCTACCGCCCGGCCAAGGACTTCCGCGTGCCGACGGACGAGACCATTGTCTGCCGCTGCGAGGAGGTGACCGCCAAGCAGGTGCGCGACGCCGTGAAGCTGGGCGTCAGCGGGCCGAACCAGACCAAGTCCTTCCTGCGCTGCGGCATGGGGCCCTGCCAGGGCCGGCTCTGCGGCCCGACGGTGGTGGAGGTGATCGCCGACGCCCGCGGCGTCTCCCCGGCGGAGGTCGGCTACTACCGCCTGCGCCCGCCGGTGAAGCCGATCACGCTGGCCGAACTCGCCTCCCTGCCCAAGGCCGAGGACGAGATCGCCGCCGTGCTGCACCACTGAGGACACGCGTCCCATGTCGAGCCCCACGCCCCAACCGGATGTCATCGTCATCGGCGGCGGCCTGCACGGCTGCTCCGCCGCCCTGCACCTGAGCCTGCGCGGGGTCAAGGTGCTGGTGCTGGAGAAGGACCACATCGGCCGTCACGCCTCCGGCGTGAACGCGGGCGGCGTGCGCCAGCTCGGCCGCCATGTGGCGGAGGTGCCGCTGACCGTCGCCTCCATGGCGCTGTGGCACGGCATCCGGGACCTCGTGGACGACGACTGCGGCTTCGAAAGCCACGGACAGGTCAAGGTCGCGGAGACGGAGGCGGAGCTGGCCACCTGCCAGGCCCGCGCCGACCAGCTCAACGCGCTGGGCTTCACGCACGAGGAGGTGGTCGACCAGGCGGAGCTGCGCCGCCTCGTCCCCGCCATCGCCGGCCACTGCGTGGGCGCGCTCGTCTCCCGCCGCGACGGGGCGGCCATTCCCTACCGCACCACCTTCGCCTTCAAGCGTAGGGCGGAAAGCCTCGGCGCGCGCTTTGTGGAGGGGGTGACGGTCGCGAAGATCGCCCGCGACGGCAAGACTTGGGCGGTTGAGACGTCGGACGGAGCCCACCACACGGCACCGATCCTCGTCAACTGCGCCGGCGCCTGGGCCGACCGCATCGCCGCCCAGTTGGGGGAGCCGGTGCCGCTGGAGGTCATCGCGCCCATGCTGATGATCACCGCGCGCGTTCCGCCCTTCATCAAGCCGGTGGTCGGTGCCACGGGGCGGACGCTGTCCTTCAAGCAGTTCCCGAACGGGACCGTGCTGATCGGCGGCGGGCTGCTCGGCCGCGCCTACCGCGACGAGAACCGGACGGACCTGGACTTCGCCAACGTCACCACCAACGCCCGCACGGTCTGGGACCTGTTCCCGGTGATGCGCAGCGCGACCATCGTCCGCGCCTGGGCGGGGATCGAGGCGCGCATGCCCGACGACATCCCGGTGATCGGCCCCAGCGGCACGGAGGAGGGCGTCTACCACGCCTTCGGCTTCTCCGCCCACGGTTTCCAGCTCGGCCCTATTGTCGGGCGGATCACCGCCGACCTTATTACGCAGGGGCGCACCGACCTGCCCATCGAGCCCTTCCGGATCCAACGCTTCCGCCGCGACGCGGTTGCGGCCTGAGATCCCCTTTGCATTCAGGAGACAGTACCTTGCCGATCCAACGTTTCGATTGCGGCCCGCGGATGAGCGAGATGGTCATCCACAACGACACCGTCTACCTCTGCGGCCAGATCGCCGACTTCGAGGCCATGGGCGGCGTGACCAGCGACGTGGAGGCCCAGACCCGCGACGTCCTGCGCCAGATCGACGTCCTGCTGGAGCGTGCCGGCACGGACAAGAGCAAGCTGCTGACCGCGACCGTCTACCTCGCCGACATGAGCGCCTTCGCGAAGATGAACGCCGCCTGGGACGCCTGGGTCGACCGCGCCAACGCCCCCGCCCGCGCCACGGTGGAGGCGAAACTCGCCAACCCCGACCTGCTGGTGGAAATCCAGGTGATCGCGGCGAAGTAGGCGCCCCCCGACGCCCATCCTCAATCCCCTCTCCCCGCTTTCGGCGGACCGAAGGTCCGCCTGTCGCGTCAGCGCAAACTTTGTTTGCGCGTGAGCAGGGGGGAGAGGGAGAAAACCCCAATTCCACGGAGCACACCCATGAAACGTCTGGCCCTCGGCCTGGCGCTGAGCCTCTGCGTCTCTACTGCCGCGGTCTCTACGACTGCTTGGGCCGACGGTCCCGCGCTGCGCATCGCGACGGAGGGCGCCTACCCGCCGTTCAACCTCACCAAGCCGGACGGCACGCTCGGCGGGCTGGAGGTCGAATTGGCGAACGCGCTGTGCGAACGCATGAAGCGGACCTGCACCATCGTCGCGCAGGATTGGGACGGCATCATCCCGGCCCTGGTGGCGCGCAAGTACGACGCGATCATGGCGACGATGAACATCACGCCGGAACGCGCGAAGACCATCGCCTTCTCCAACCCCTACATGGTCGTGCCGGCCTATTTCGTGGCGGCCAGCAACAGCGGCATCGACGGCTCGCCGCAGAGCCTGAAGGGCAAGACGGTCGGCGCCCAGACCTCCACCACCCACTACCGCTACGTCGAGAAGCACTTCGGCAACGATGTGACGCTGCGCAGCTACGACACCGCCGGCAACCTGCTGGCCGACCTGAAGAGCGGGCGCATCGACGCGGCCATCACCACCGGCGCCACCGCGTCCGACTGGGTGAAGGCCGACGCGTCGAAGACCCTTCAGCTCGTCGGCAAGCCGCTGGTCGACGCGGACGTCTTCGGCCCCGGCGTGGGCGTCGGCCTGCGCAAGGACGACACGGATCTCAAGAAGGCCTTCGACGCGGCGATCGCATCGGTCGTGCAGGACGGCACGCTCACCCGCATCGCCGCCAAGTACGTCGATTTCACCGTCACCCCGTAACCCGAACCATCAACACAACACCGGGAGAACACTCGTGATCAAGCGCATCGAAAAGACCAAGATCATGCACCGCGTCGTCGTCAGCAACGGCACCGCCTTCCTCGGCGGCATCATCGCCGACGACGTCAGCGTCGGCATGAAGGAGCAGACCGCCCAGATCTGCAAGAAGCTGGACGCGGTGCTGGCCATGGCCGGCTCCGACAAGACCAAGCTGCTGTCCGCCCAGCTCTTCATCACCGACATGAAGGCGAAGGACGCGATGAACGCCGCTTGGCTGGAGTGGCTGGACGGCAACGACCTGCCGGCCCGCGCCACCATCGGCGTCGCCGACCTCGGCGACCCGTCGATCCTGATCGAGGTCGTGGTTACGGCCGCCGTCTAAGGTCTTTTCGGCACCTGAGGTTTTTCACCACCAAGGCACCAAGTCACCAAGAATCCTCGCGCCCGGCATGTCGTGGATTCTTGGTGGCTTGGTGTCTTGGTGGTGAATCCCCCCTCGCCGTCAGACCGGATGCCCGGGGTTGGGGGCCTTCTCCACACGCTCCCCCTCGGCGGCCTTCCTGTTGGCCTCCGCCGCGGCGTCCGGGCTCCCCTTCACATCCGTTGTCTTCCCGGCATCGTCGGGCTTGGCCGTCTCCGGCCGGTCTGTGCGGTTCTTGTCGTCGGGCATGGCGCATCCTTTCCCGTGGGGTGTCTCCCTCGGTCAACCCCGCCATCCTCGCGGGGGTTCCGTCCCTGCCAAGCCAAGCCGAGCCCTGCATTCCCGCGATTTCTGCACCCGCGGAAAATCGTTGGTGCACGCGACGTGTTGTCCCTTAGGACGGCCAAGCACCCGCTCCGCCGCGCACCGCTCCCCGGACATCCCGATGCCACGCCCCTTCCGCCAGTACGCCCACCGGTTCCACCTGCGCCGTCCCCGCCATGTCTGGCTGTCCCCGCAGATGTGGCGCAAGCGCGTGGTCTTCTCCGCCGGGGCGGCGCTGGTCGGCCTCGTGGCGGTGCTGTTCGCGCTGGCGGCCGACCGCGCGCAGGAGCTGTTCCGCATCCTCAGCGACGCGCGCCCCTGGCTGCCCTTCCTGCTCGCCCCCGCCGGCTTCGCCCTGTCCGCCTGGCTGGCGTTGCGCGTCGTGCCGGGCAGCCAGGGAAGCGGCATCCCCCAGGCCATCGCCGCCCGCCAGATCGACCGGGCGGAGGCGCGCAACCGCCTGCTGTCGCTGCGCATTGCTGTGGGCAAAATCGCACTGACCCTGCTCGGCCTCGCCTGCGGCGCGTCTATTGGGCGGGAGGGGCCAACCGTTCAAATCGGCGCCTCCATCATGCTGGCCGCCGGGACTTTCGCGGGGATCGGGCGGCAGCCCGGCCTGATCCTGGCGGGCGGAGCGGCCGGCGTCGCCGCGGCCTTCAACACGCCGCTGGCCGGGGTCGTCTTCGCCATCGAGGAGATGAGCCGCAGCTTCGAGCGGCGCACCGGCAACCTCGTCATGACCGCGGTCATCATCGGCGGACTGGCCGCCATGATGCTGTCCGGGAACTACACCTATTTCGGCCGGACAGACGCCGCGGTCGACTGGACCGACGCCGCCGCGGTGATCTCCACGGGGCTCGTCGGCGGGATCGCCGGGGCGCTGTTCAGCCGGATCGTGCTCGGCGTCAACCGGTCGCTGGCTCGCGGTCGCCTGGCGCGCGCCGCCGCCCGCCCGGTGCTGTTCGCGCTCGCCTGCGGGCTGGTGGTCGCGCTGGCCGGCGCGCTCAGCGGCGGGCTGACCTTCGGCACCGGCTACAGCCAGGCGCAGCAGGCGCTGGCGGGGGAGGCGGCCTTGCCCTGGAGCTACGCGCCCCTGAAGCTTCTGGCGACCGCCGTCTGCGCGGTCAGCGGCATTCCCGGCGGCGTCTTCTCCCCGTCGCTGTCGGTCGGGGCCGGGATCGGCTCCGTCCTGGCCGGCGCCCTGCCCGGCAGCCCGGTGGGGGCGGTGATCCTGCTGGCGATGACCGGCTATTTCGCCGGGGCGGTGCAGGCGCCGCTGACCGCGGTGATCATCGTCATGGAGATGAGCCGCGATCCCGCCATGCTGCTTCCGCTGATGCTGACGGCGCTGCTGGCCTCCAACATCGCGCGGCTGGTGTCGCCCCATTCCCTCTACCACGCGTTGGCGGAGGCCTTCTTGCACAGCCGCCGGGAGGAACGGGCGGAAGCGCGGCCCGTGTCCTGACGGGCGCATCGTCGTTCTGAACATGACGTCGAATTAACGAAACGCTCACTGGTCGGGTCACGTTGACCAGACGACATGTCGGTAACGGGGAAGCGATCCACGGACGCCCCCATCGCCGCAATCGGCGTAAGTTCAGGAGACGATCATGAAAATCAGCTTCTTCCACGTCCATCAGCGCGACGCTGCCGTGAAGAGCACCGATGAGGGCTGGGTTGGTGCCTACGGCTTCGGCGGGCACCACGGCCCGGGCTACGAACCGCAGCCGGGGGAGGTGCGCGACAGCTGGGACCGCGCGGCCGATTCCTTCCTCGCCCTGATGGGCGACCAGGAGGCCGAACGCCGCCTCTACGACGACACCCACCCCGCCTCGATCCCCGGCGCGAAGCCTGAACTCCCCTGATCGCAGCCGGGGATTCACCACAGAGACACGGAGACACAGAGGGTCCGGATCAACGATCTCTGTGTCTCCGTGTCTCTGTGGTTCTCCCCGTTCCCATTGCCAAGCGCGTTTCACGAAACGGAAACTCCCCAACCATCGCCCACGGGCCGCCGAGGTAACGCCAGAGCAGCAGGCCCTCGGCCCGCACGTCGAAGGGCTGGAACCCGGCGTCCAGGCGCTCGAACAGCGTGCGGGCCTCGTCGGCGGGGACCTTGTTCTGGATGGTGACGTGGGGGCGGAAGCCCTGGCGGTCCTGCGGGGTCAGCCAGGCGGACCAGTCGGCGGCCAGACGCTTGCGGAGGTCGGTCAGTTCCGGGGCGTCGAAGGCGATCGCGACGCCGCGGCCAAGGAACCGGGGGCCGGTCGCGCGCAGGGAGAAGGGGGATTGCCCGGCCGTGGTGCCGGCGAGCGTGGCGGCCACGGAGGCCAGGGCATCGCCGGGCAGGTGGTGGAACAGCGTCAGGTGGGCGGGGATAACATTGCGGGCCGGCGGGAAGTGGGCCCGCCGCAGCTCGTCCAGCCGGCGGAAGGACGCCGCATCCATCATCAGCGTCAGGATCAGGGGTGCATCAACCATGCCCCCAATCTGGCCCAAGGCGCCGTATCGGCAATGGGCCGGTCCTCAGGAACGAGTTACGCGCACTCGGCCAGTTCGGCCAGCGCCGGGCGGTCCAGCAGCTCGACCTTGCCGCCGTCGAGGATACGGATCAGACGGCTGGTCTTCAGCTTGGTGAAGCCGCGCGACACGGTCTCGGTCGTCAGGCCCAAATAGTCCGCGATGTCGCTGCGGCTCATCGGCAGGGCGATGGCGCGGTTGCCGTCGGTGCGGCGGCTCAGCGCCAGCAGGAAGGAGGCCAGCTTCTCCAGCGCGGTCTTGCGGCCGAGCAGCAGCATCTGGTCCTGGGCGGCCACCAGCTCCGACGTGGTCACCGACAGCAGCTTGCGGGCCAGCGAGGGCTGCGCGTCCAGCAGATCGTCGAGTTGGGAGCGGGAGATGCGCTGCACCGTCGTCGCCGTGACCGTCTCGGCCGAGTAGAGGTAGCGCTCGGCGAAGGCCAGGCCCATCATGTCGCCGGCCTGGAGGAAGCCGATGATCTGGCGGCGGCCGTCGGGCAGCAGCTTGTAGAGCCGGATCACCCCGTCCACGACCCGGAAGATGGCGTCGGCCGCGTCGCCTTCCGCGAAGAGGGCGTGCTCGCGGTCGTACACCTTGACCTGCGCGATGGCCGCCAGCGGGTCGGGGCTGCGCTGAACCTTGGCCATACCGCCCACCGAAGACGGCATCGAGGCGGCCAGGTAACCCGGAACGAAGCGGTTCGGCTGGGCGGCGACGGCGGCGGTGAGAGCGGACATGGCGACCTCGGCTGTGTGTCGGAAGCGGCCGGTCCGTGCCAACCGCTTGATGAGCCGAAAGTTATCCGCCGCGAGCCGTGCTGTGCAGTTCGGTCTTATACCTAAGGGGGTTCCCCTACGTAAGACTACCTATACGCGGATCCCCGTACGTGATCAGGCGTGCGACGGCAGCAGCTTCTGCACCGCGTCGAGCAGCTGGTCCTCCTCGAAGGGCTTTTCGAGGAAGGCGGTCACCCCGGCCTCGCGGGCACGGGCGAAGGTCGCGGGATCGCCGCGGCCGGACACCATGATCACCGGCATGCCGCGCAGGCGCTGGCCGAAGCGCTCGATGAACTCGAGGCCGCTCATCACCGGCAGATGCAGGTCGAGGACGAGGCAACCCTCTGGTTTCCCGTCGAAATGGTCGATGAAGCTCTGGCACGACTCATAGTCCCGCACCTCGAAGGCACAGGCTTCCAGCAGCGCCTTCATCGAGTCACGGACCGGCTCATCGTCGTCGACGATGTAGACGATCCCATCGCTCGCTTCGGCCAAGGCTGCCTCCAGCTGACTATCCACGCACAAAAGCGCCAAGGATCGGCGCTCCTGGGAAGATAGAAGTCCCAATGCCGGGCCGGAATAAGGAGTTCCCCTTATCGGACGTGGTTTTGATCCATATCATCCGCCCGCGAGGGGATTATTCGCTGGAGCGGGGTCCCACACCGGCGGACAGGGCCATGCGGACCAGGGACGGCAGGCTGTCGGCCCGCATCTTCTCCATCACCCGGGCGCGGTGGATCTCCACCGTGCGGGGGCTGATGGACAGCTCGAAGGCGATGACCTTGTTGGACTTGCCCTCGACCAGCCATTGCAGGACATCGCGCTCCCGCGGGGTCAGGCTGTCCAGCCGGGCCTGGATTTCGGGCGAGACGGCCGGTTCGGGGGGCGGTGGCGCAGCGGCGGCCGGTGCGGCGGGAGGGTCCACAGTACCGTTGCCGGCGCGGGCCAGGGCGGAGCGGACGCTGTCGACCAGCGCCTGCTCCTCGAAGGGCTTCTCCACGAAGTCGATGGCGCCGGCCTTCATGGCGCGCACGGCCAGCGGCACGTCGGCGTGGCCGGTCATGACGATGACCGGCAGGGCGCGCCCCTCCTGGACCAGCCGCTCCTGGAGGTCGAGCCCGCTCATCTGCGGCATGCGCACGTCGACCAGCAGGCAGCCCCGCCGCACCGGCGCGTCCGACTGGAGGAAGGCCAGGGGGGAATCGTAGCTCTCCACCCGGAAGCCCGCGCATTCCAGCAGAATGGCCACGGAGTCCCGGACGGCCTCGTCGTCGTCGACGATGAAGACGGTCGGATCAGGGCTGTTCATGCTCGTCTCCGGCAACCGGTACGGTGAAGGAGAAGACGGCGCCTTCGGAGGATTGCTCCAGCCACAGGCGCCCGCCGTGGGCCTCGATGATCGAGCGGCAGATCGACAGGCCGAGGCCCATGCCCTTGGCCTTGGTGGTGACGAAGGGCTGGAACAGCTGGGCCATGACGCCGTCGTCCAGGCCGGGGCCGGTGTCGGCGACGCTGACGCGCATCAGGCCGGGGGCCTCCGGGTCGGGCCGGGTGGTGACGGTCAGGTCCCGCCGCTCGCGCCCGGCCATGGCCTCGATCGCGTTGCGGACGAGGTTCAGGATGACCTGCTGGATCTGGATCTTGTCGATCAGCACCAGCCCGTCGTCGTTGTGGAGGTCGAGCCGGACGCGCACGCCGCTCTCCTTCGCGCCGACCAGGGCCAGCGCGCTCGCCTCCTCGACCACCTTGTTGATGCTCTCAGCCGACCGCTCGGTGTGGCCCTTCTCGATGAAGTTGCGCAGGCGGCGGATAATCTGGCCGGCGCGCGCCGCCTGGGCGACTGCCTTGTCCATGGTCTCCTTGGCCTTCTCCGCCCCCTCCGGCCGGTCGAGCAGGCGCTTCACCGCCTTGGCGTAGTTGATGACCGCGGTCAGCGGCTGGTTCAGCTCGTGCGCGAGGGTGGAGGCCATCTGGCCCATGGCGCTGACCCGGCTGACGTGCAGCAGCTCCGCCTGAAGCTCCTGCAGGCGCTTTTCCGTCGCCTGCCGCTCCGTCAGGTCGCGGACGAAGCCGGTGAAGCAGCGCCGGCCGGCCAGAAGCACCTCGCCCACCGCCAGCTCCATAGGAAAGACGGAGCCGTCGCGGCGCTGGCCCGACACCACGCGGCCGATGCCGATGATCCGCCGTTCCCCCGTGCGCTGGTAACGCTCCAGATAGCCGTCGTGCTGCTCCCGATAGGGCGGCGGCATCAGCATGTTGACGTTGCGCCCCCTCACCTCGTCGGCGGCGTAGCCGAACAGGCGCTCCGCCGCCGGGCTGAAGGATTCGATCAGCCCGCGCTCGTCGATCACGATGATCGCCTCCGGCACGGTCTGGAGGATGGAGGTCAGCCGCGCCTCCCGCTCGCGCAGCGCCGTCTCGGCCTGCTTGCGCTCGGAGATGTCGCGGATGATGCCGATGTAGACCGCGTCGCCGTTGGTGCCGGGGGTCGCCTCGCCGACCGACAGCTCCATGGGGAAGGTGGTGCCGTCCTTGCGGGCGCCCATCACCTCGCGGCCGATGCCGATGATGCGCCGCTCCCCCGTGCGCTGGTAGCGCTCCAGGTAGCCGTCATGCTCCTCCTGGTAGGGGGAGGGCATCAGCATCTTCACGTTGCGGCCGATCACCTCCGCCACGGTCCAGCCGAACAGCCGTTCGCAGGCCGGGTTGAAGGTCTGGATGCGGCCCCGGCCGTCGATGATGACGACGCCGTCCGGCACCGTGTCCAGCATGGCCTGGAAGCGCGCCGACAGATCCATGCCTCCGCCCCCGAAATCGTCTGCCAAGTCCCTTCCCCACGCGCGATCGTTCTTTTGCCCTAGAGTAGTTGACGCGGAATCTCGGTCAATGGTGTTCGTGACGGGCCGCCTTGGACGATGGTAGGAGGGGGCTTTTCCCGCTCTTTTCTTAGGGCTATTCCGCTTTTACACCAATTGATCCCCATCATTCCCTGAGCATTCGGGCGGGCTTACCCTCGCCCCCATCCCGCGCTCCGCGACCGCACCGCCTCCCCATGACCGTCGACCCCCTCAACCTCGTCTTCCTTCTGCTCCAGCAGATGAGCGTCTACCTGCTGATCGCCTACCTGCTCAGCCGGACGCCGCTGTTCCTGCCGGTCATGCACGTCACCGTGCGGTGGCCGCACAAGCTCGCCTGCGCCCTGGTCTTCTCGATGTTCTGCATCATGGGAACTTATTTTGGGTTGCAGATCGACGATTCAATCGCCAACACGCGCGCCATCGGCGCGGTGCTGGGCGGAATCCTGGGCGGGCCGTCGGTCGGGCTGGCGGTGGGCTTCACCGGCGGGCTGCACCGCTACTCGCTGGGCGGCATGTCGGCCGTGGCCTGCGCCATCTCCACGGTGGCGGAAGGGGTGATCGGCGGCCTCGTGCACCGCCACATGGTCCGGCGCGGCCGCATCGACCAGCTGTTCGACCCGCTGCGGGTGGGGGGCGTGACCCTGTTCGCCGAGATCGTCCAGATGTTGATCATCCTGCTGGTGGCGAAGCCCTTCAGCGCGGCGGTGCATCTGGTGGAGATCGTGGCCCTGCCGATGATCGTCGCCAACACGCTGGGGGCGGGTCTGTTCATGCGCATCCTGATGGACCGCCGCGCCCTGATCGACAAGCAGTCGAGCGCCTTTTCCGCCAAGGCGCTGAAGATCGCCGCGCGCGCCGACGGCGTGCTGCGCCAGGGCTTCAACCAGGAGAACAGCACCCGCGTCGCCCGCATCATCTATGAGGAGACCGGGGTCGGCGCCGTCGCCATCACCGACCGGGAGAAGCTGCTGGCGTTCATCGGGGTGGGGGACGACCACCATCTGCCCGGCACGCCGATCACCTCGCCCATGACCCGGGAGGCCATCGCCAGCAACCGGGTGCTCTATGCCGACGGCAATGAGGTGGTCTACCAGTGCTCCATCCACCCGCACTGCCGGCTGAACGCCTCGCTGGTCATCCCGCTGGTGGGCCCGCTGGAAGGGGATGACGAGCGGGTGATCGGGACGATCAAGCTGTACGAGCCGAAGACCAAGCTGTTCTCCACCATCAACCGCACGCTGGGGGAGGGCATCGCCCGCCTGCTGTCCAGCCAGATCCTGGCCGGCCGCTATGAGCAGCAGAAGGCCCTGCTCGCCCAGTCGGAGATCAAGCTGCTGCACGCCCAGGTCAACCCGCATTTCCTGTTCAACGCGCTGAACACCATCTCCGCGGTCATCCGCAACGACCCGGAGCGGGCGCGCCAGCTGGTGCAGAGTCTGTCGGTCTTCTTCCGCAAGAACCTGAAGCGCCCCAGCCAAGAGGCGTCGCTGAACGACGAGATCGAGCACGTGAACGCCTACCTCCAGATCGAGCTGGCCCGCTTCAGCGACAGCCTCTCGGTGGACATCGACGTGCCGGAGGATCTGCGCCATACGCATCTGCCGGCCTTCTCGCTTCAGCCGCTGGTGGAGAACGCCATCAAGCACGGCACCTCCCAGCTTCTCGGCGGCGGCCATGTGCGGATCGCGGCGCGGCGGGATGGGGCCGACCTGCTGCTGTCGGTTGAGGACAACGCCGGCCTCTACGAGGCGAAGCCGGGCGGCGACGGGCTTGGCATGACCATCGTGGACCGGCGGGTCCGCAACCGCTACGGCGAAGCCTACGGCGTGAATGTCGCCTGCGAGCCGGACGTCCTCACCCGCATCACGCTGCGCCTGCCCCTTGAAATTCCCGTTGCGGCGGAGATCGCCTGATGATGACGGTCCTGATCGTGGACGACGAACCGCTGGCGCGCGAGGAGCTGCGCCGCCTTCTGGACGGCGCGCCGGACGTGGAGGTGGTCGGGGAGTGCGCCAACGCCATCGAGGCGATCGGCGCCATCAACCGCCGCGCGCCGCAGGTGGTGTTCCTGGACATCCAGATGCCGCGCGTCAGCGGGCTGGAGATGCTGGGCATGCTCGACCCGGAGCGCATGCCGCGCATCGTCTTCCTGACTGCCCACGACGAATACGCGGTCCAGGCTTTCGAGGAGCACGCCTTCGACTATCTGTTGAAGCCCGCTGATCCGGCGCGCCTGGACAAGACGCTGGCCCGCCTGCGCCGGGACCGCGCGCCGCAGGACGTCGACGTGCTGAAGCCGGCCGCCGAGCCGCTGCGCCAGATCCCCTGCTCCGGCCACAACCGCATCCTGCTGCTGAAGCTGGAGGAGGTGGAGTGCGTGGTGTCCAAGGCGACCGGCGTCTTCGTGGTCGGCGCCGACGGGGCGGAGCGCTTCACGGAGCTGACCCTGAACACGGTGCAGGAGAAGACCCCACTGGTCCGCTGCCACCGGCAGTATCTTGTCAACCCCGACCGCATCCAGGAAATCCGCCTGATCGACAACGGCTTGGCCGAGATCATGACGCACGGCGGGCAGGCGATCCCGGTCAGCCGCCGCTTCCTCGGCCCGCTGAAGGAGCGGCTCGGGATCGGGTGATGCTTATCGCAGAACGGGTTTGAACCGATGGCGATCCGCCCCTAGGCTGGCCGTGGACCAACAACATGGCCTTGGGAGGGTTGCGGAATATCGGGTGAAAAGGTTGCCGTCGTGACGGCGGGCGGCAGCGGCATGGGCGCGGCCTCGGCGCGCAAGCTGGCCGCCGAGGGGTTCAAGGTCGCGATCCTGTCCTCCTCCGGCAAGGGTGAGGCCCTGGCCAAGGAGCTTGGCGGCCTCGGCGTGACCGGGTCGAACCAGTCCAACGAGTACCAGTACGCGGCCGACAACGTCCGCATGAACAACGTCCTGCCGGGCTGGATCGACAGGCTGCCGGCGGTTGAGGAACGCCGCCAGGGCGTGCCGATGATGCGCTATGGCACGGCTGAGGAGATCGCCGCGACGGTGGCCTTCCTGGCATCGCCCGGAGCGGGCTACATCACCGGCCAGAACATCCGCGTGGACGGTGGGCTGGGTCGTTCGGTTTGAGTCTGTAACCCTCTCCCCTCTGGGGAGAGGGTGGCCCGAAGGGCCGGTGAGGGGGTCCCGCGACTCTGTTACGTCCGGCAAAAGCGCAACCCCCTCACCCTAACCCTCTCCCCAGAGGGGAGAGGGAACTTTGCGCGGAGTACACCCCCGCCGCTCAGCCCCGCTTTCCGACCGCTCGGCGCGCCATGGCGCCGCTCCGGGGACATCACCCCACGGCGGGTCGGGACACTCCTAAGGTGACAGCAGATCCTTTCCAAGGAGAGCTGTCATGGATCACGCCTTAACATTTGTGATCGCGACACTCTGCATCCTCGCCCTCTGCTACCGCTTCTACGGCGTGTTCTTTGTGCGCAAGGTGCTCCGTGCCGATGATTCCGAGGTCACCCCGTCGCACGCGCTGGAGGACGGGCGCAACTACGTCCCGACCAAGAAGTGGGTGAATGCCGGCCAGCATTTCGCGGCCATCGCCGCCGCCGGCCCGCTGGTCGGCCCCGTGCTGGCCGCCCAGTTCGGCTACCTGCCGAGCTTCCTGTGGCTGCTGATCGGCTGCGTCATCGGCGGTGCGGTGCACGACACGGTCGTGCTGTTCGCCTCCATGAAGCACAAGGGGCAGTCCCTGTCCGAGGTGGCGAAGGCCGAGCTTGGCCCGGTCGCAGGCTGGTGCACTGGCCTTGCCATGCTGTTCATCATCACCATCACCATGGCCGGCCTGTCGATGGTCGTGGTGCACGCGCTGGAACGCAACGCCTGGGGCGCCTTCGCGGTCTTCATGACCATCCCGATCGCCGTGGCGCTCGGCCTGTACGAGCGCTTCACCGGCAGTTCCAAGGGCGCGACGCAGGTGGGCATCGCGGCCATCGCGGCGTCGGTCTTCGCCGGCCCCTACATCCAGGGCACGATGCTCGGCTCCTGGCTGACCCTGCACGCGGAGACCGTCGCGCTGATCCTGCCGATCTACGCCTTCTTCGCCACGGCGCTGCCGGTGTGGATGCTGCTGACCCCGCGCGGCTACCTGTCCAGCTTCATGAAGATCGGCGTGTTCGGCGCGCTCGTCATCGGCGTCGTCTTCATCAACCCCGAGATCCGCTTCCCGGCCCTGACCGACTTCATCCATGGCGGCGGCCCGGTGCTGGCCGGCCCGGTGTGGCCCTTCATCTCCATCACCATCGCTTGCGGCGCTATCTCCGGTTTCCACGCCTTCATCGGCTCGGGCACCACGCCGAAGCTGATCGACAAGTGGAGCGACATCCGTCCCGTGGCCTTCGGCGGCATGCTGGCGGAATGCGTGGTCGGCGTCATGGCCCTGATCGCCGCGACCTCCCTGCACCCGGCCGATTATTTCGCCATCAACTCCGCCCCGGCCGCCTTCAAGGCGCTCGGCATGGACGTGGTCGACCTGCCGCGCCTCAGCCAGGAGATCGGTCTTGACCTCTACGGCCGCACCGGCGGTGCGGTGACCCTCGCGGTCGGCATGACCGAGATCTTCACCCGCATCCCGTGGTTCAGCAGCCTCGCCTCCTACTTCTTCCAGTTCGTCGTGATGTTCGAGGCGGTGTTCATCCTGACCGCCGTGGACAGCGGGACCCGCGTCGCCCGCTATCTGATCCAGGACCTGCTTGGCGACGTCTATGCTCCCATGAAGCGGCTCGACTGGATGCCCGGTTCCATCACCGCCAGCGTGATCGCCTGCGTGGCCTGGGGCTACCTGCTGACATCGGGCGACATCAACTCGGTCTGGGCCCTGTTCGGCGTGTCGAACCAGCTGATGGCCTCGGTCGGCCTGATCATCGGCGCCACCATCATCCTGCGCCTGTCGGAGAAGCGGTCCTACATGCTGACCTGCCTGGTCCCGCTGGCCTACCTGTTCGTCACCGTGAACTACGCCGGTTACTGGATGATCTCCAACGTCTACCTGAATCCGGTCGCCAAGGGCTACAACCTCTTCAACGCCGGCATCTCCATCATCATGCTGACGCTGGGCTTCGTGATCCTGATCGCCGCCCTGAAGAAGTGGAAGGAATTGCTTCAGGTCCGCAAGACCGGCCTGCCGGGCGGCATGATCGCCACCCCCGCCGAGTAACCACCCACCACACGCACATCACCAGGGTGCCGCCGCTCGCCGGCGGCACCCGATTTTTTTGGGCCTATCTGTTTTTGCCGGCGGTAATCCGCCCGCACCGGCCGCCCGTTCGTGGAACGGTGCATTCTTAGGCCTGCATGTCCCCGAGGGGAGGCCACCGAGAATGCCCTGCCAAGCCTGCGCCGCCGTCCTGTCCGGAGTGATGCTTGTTGCGTCGGGGGCCGCCCTGGCCGCCGGGCCGGTGGGGGAGATCCAGACCGTCGTCGGGACGGCCGAGTTGGTGCGGTCGGGTACCGTCACCCCCCTGAAAACCGGCCTGCCCGTGGAGGCCGGGGACGAGCTGCGGACCGGGGCGGCCGGGCGGTTGCGCGTGAAGTTCCGTGACGGCAGCGCCGCCACGCTGGGCTCCAACGCCGCCATGACCGTGGAGCGGTTCGAGGAGCCGGGCGGCACCGGCACCCGTGACGCGGCGCTGGCCATCGCCGGGGGAGCCGTCCGCGCAGTGGCGGAGAAGCTGGTCGGCGCCTCCCGCTTCGAGGTGCGGACGCCGACCGCGGTGGCCGCCGCCCGCTCCACCGAATGGATCGTCGAGGTGACCCGCGAGGGCACCGCCGTGCTGGGGGTGTCGGGCACCGTGTCGGTGCGGTCCACCGGCCCCGGCATCGGGCCTCCGGTCGAGCTGAAGGCTGGGGAGGGGACCGACGTGGCGCTCGGTGCCGCACCGCAGCCGCCCAAGACCTGGGCCGCCCCCCGGGCCGCACGCGCGCTCGATGCCACCACCCTGCCGTGACCGGTCGCCGATGAGGATCGGCCTCACCGTCACCGCCCTTCTTGTCATCGTCCAGGCGCTGGCCGGGGACGGCGGGTGGGCGGCCCGGCTGGAGGCGTTGACCCTGGACGGGCGATTCATCCTGCGTGGCGTCCTGCCGGTCAGCGGGGAGGTGCTGGTCCTGCTGGCCGACGACTCCTCGGTGGAGAAACTGGGCCGCTGGCCCTGGCCGCGCCGCCGCATGGCCGATCTGGTGGATCGGCTCGCCGCGCTGGGGCCGGAGGTGGTCGCCTTCGACCTACTGTTCCCGGAGGCCGACCCGGACCCGGGTGGGGACGCCGCCTTTGCGCAGTCCATCACACGCTTCGGGCGGGTGGTGCTGGCGGCCTATGGGGAGTTTGGCGGGGGAGATGGCGCCCTTCCGACGCCGGAGCGGATCGTCCGGCCGATCCCGGCGCTGGCGGACGCCGCGGCGGACCTGGGCCACGTCAACCTGTTCCCCGACGCCGCCGGGCGCCCCTCGCGCGAGGCGCTGATGCTGAAGGACGGGGACGGCGTCCTGCCCTCCCTGGCCTTGGCGGCGGTCCGGCTGCGGCTGGGTATGGCGGGGGAGCCGTTGCGGACGGATGCCGGACATGGGCTTGACCTCGACGGGCAGTGGATCGCAACCGACGGCGCCTTGCGGATGCCGGTGAACTACCTCGGCCCGTCCGGGACCATCGACACCGCACCGCTGGCCGACCTGTGGGGCGGCCGGCTGGAGGCCGGGCGGGTGCGCGGGCGGGTTGTGCTGGTCGGCGCCGCCGTCACCGGGCTGGGCGACCGCTTCCCGACCCCCTTCGACGACGCGCTGGCCGGGGTGGAGCGTCACGCCATGCTGGTGGATACGTTGCTGACCGACCGGCTGCTGCGCCAGGACGCGGTGACGCGGCTCGGCGACCTCGGGGTCACCGCGCTGGCCGGGGTGGCGGCGTCGGCGCTGGCGGGGTTTCCGCCGGTCGCCGCCCTGGCGGCCCTGGCCGGGCTGGCGCTGGTGGTAGCCGGGGCAATCCACGCGGCCTTCGCGCTGGAAGGGCTGGTGCTCGGCATGGCCTTCCCGCTGGCGGCCGTCCTGCTGCCGGGCGGTGCGGTGATGGCCCAGGCCTTTCGCCGCAGCCGCGCGGAGGGGCGGCGCATCCGGGAGGCCTTCGCTCAATATTTGCACCCCGACCTCGTCGAGCGTCTCGTCCGCCACCCGCAGGCGCTGCGTCCCGGCGGGGAGGAGCGGGTGCTGACCGTCCTCTTCTCCGACATCCGCGGCTTCACCGGCCTGTCGGAGCGACTGCCGCCGGACCGGCTGATCGCCTTCCTCGGCGCCTATCTGGAGGCGATGACAGCAGAGATCCGGCGCCACGGCGGCTATGTGGACAAGTTCATCGGCGACGGCATCCTGGCCGTTTTCGGCGCGCCGGTGGCGCGGGCGGAGCCGGCGCTGGACGCCTGCCGCTGCGCGCTCGCCATGCAGGCGGCGGTCGCCGCGGGGGCGGAGCGCTGGCGGAGCCTTGGGGTCGACCCGCTGCGCGTCGGGATCGGCATCCACACCGGGCCGATGGTGATCGGCAACGTCGGCGGGGCCGGTCGGCTGAACTACACCGTGCTGGGCGACGCGGTGAACGTCGGGGCGCGTCTGGAATCCGCGACCAAGGCGGCGGGCGCGGACGTCCTGATCTCCGACGCCACCCACCGGCTGGTGGCGGAGCGTCTGGCGGCGGAGGGGATGGCGGCCCGACCGCTCGGCCCCCTGTCGCTGCCCGGTCGCGCCGGGGCCGTGGAGGCCTGGGCTCTCACGGGGGGCGGCGAATGACTTTGCGGCGGACGATCTCCTCCGGTGTCGGGAGTTGGCCGCGGGCGGTTTCCGGCCAATCTCGATCCGACGGGCCGCGATCCAAAGGGCCGACCACGATGCGCCCGACCATGCCGGCCTCCTCGTGGGGGATGCAGAAGTAGTCGTAGACGCCGAAGGTGGTGAGGCGCAGGTCGAAGCTCTGGTCCGGCAACAGATAGTCGGAGTTCCACGGCGCCGCCCCATTCGGGATGCGCAATGCGTGTCCGCCGTTGGCCGGATGGAAGGCGGTGCTGGTGTGGGCGTTGCCGGGGTCGCGGTTGATCCAGCGCAGCGTCTGCCCCGGCTCGACCAGCAGCCCGACGGGATCGAACCAGACCTTCGAGCCGTCGCTGTTGCCGCGCATGGCGATCTCGATGACCGGCTCCGCCCGCGTGCGGAGCGGCAGGGCCAGCAGCGCAAGGCCGACGGTCCCACCGCCGGCCCGCAACAGCGCGCGTCTGGTGATCATGGCACAAGGCCCTACTTCGCCACGCGCGCTTCGTCGGCCTTGGCGACGTGCCAGAGCACGACGTGATAGTGGGGCTTCTCCACGCCGGGATGGCCGGCGTTGAAGTACATGTCCACATGATCGACGGCGCCGCCCGGCGATTTCAGGGCTTCGAACTTCTTCTGCGCCTGCATGTCCTCCACCGGGATCATATAGACGGTGCTGACCAGCCGCCCGTCGTGGTCGTAGGCGAGGAACGGGCCGGCGGGCAGGGTCTTGGGATCGACGTAGAGCGTGCCGAGGCCGGGCAGGAAGTCCGGCAGCTTCACCAGCTCGCTCACCTTCTTGTAGGCGCCGCCCGGAGGTGCCTTCCCTACGGATTGGGCGTGCGCGGGCATGGCTGCCCATACGGATGTCAGGGCGAACGCGCCAGCGATCAAGGCTGTGCGGATCAGCATGCTTTCCTCCCATTGTGTGAATGACGGTCTTCCCCCGCTAACCCCCATTCGGATCGGCGGGCAGACCCAGGCGGTTGAGAACCCGCGCGACGATGCGCGCGCACTCGTCGCCGGCGAACGGGAACACCCCGGCCAGGGTGGGCGACAGCCGCCGGCGAAGGCTCTGGTTGAGCAAGCGGCGCGCCCGGTGCAGGCGTGTCTTGACGGTGTCCGCTGGGATGCCGAGAAGGGTGGCGACGTCCTGGCCGCTCATCTGCTCGACCTCGCGCAGGACGAACACGATGCGGAACACCTCCGGCAGTTCGTCCACGGCGCGCTCCAGCAATCGGCGCATCTCGGCCCGCGCGGCGTCCTCCTCAGGGGTCGTCGGCGTTTGCGGAGCGCCGGGAAACGGAATGATTTGGGCGCTTGGCGCCTCAACGGGACCAGTCACATCGTCGAATTCCGTCATGGCGGGCCTCGGCCGGAGCCGGCGGAAGGCTTCGTTGAGGACGATGCGGCCAAGCCACGTCCCCAGGGTGGACGCGTCGCGGAGCTGGTCCAGGTGGGTGAAGGCAGAGACGTAGGCGTCCTGGACCGCATCCTCGGCCTCCGTTGCGTCACGCAGGACGCTGCGTGCCAAGCGGTAGAGGCGTCGGTTGTGAGCTTGCATCAGGGTGCGGAACGCGGCGGCGTTCCCCGCCCGGAGCCGCCCAACCAAGTCGTCGAGGGCCAGATTGTCGGGGGCCAAATCGTCGGGGGCCGGATCACCGTCGGGTGCGGCCGTGCGCCGGTCGCTCGGATTCGCTTGGCTCATGCGGGGCTCCCCATCGCAACGCTGTGCATCTGTGGGATTTGATGCGGACGGCGTGTCGCGGGTTCCCGCGCAGAGGGAGTGCCCCCATCGGTGCCGGACGGTGGAAAAGCAGGCGCCGCCGACACACTTGTGTTGGACACCACCCGTCAGCCTTATAAGAAATTCGAGGGGAGCAACAGTCGCCATGCCGTACGATTCCGTGGACACCGCCCGCCGGCTCGGGCTGAAGGACGCCGAGCTTCTGCGCTTCCAGTGCTACATCGATGGGCGCTGGGTTGATGCCGACAGCGGCAAGACGGTGGAGGTCAGCAACCCGGCCGACGGTTCGGTCCTGGGCAGCGTCCCGATGATGGGCGCCGACGAAACCCGCCGCGCCATCGAGGCCGCCGACCGCGCCTGGCCGGCGTGGCGCGCCAAGACCGCCAAGGAGCGTGCCAAGCTGCTGCGCGCCTGGTTCGACCTGATGATGGCGAACCAGGAGGACATCGCCCGCATCATGACGGCCGAGCAGGGCAAGCCCCTGGCCGAAGCGCGCGGCGAGGTCGCCTACGCCGCCTCCTTCATCGAGTGGTTCGCGGAGGAGGGCAAGCGCGTCTACGGCGACACCATCCCGTCGCACCTGGAAGGCCGCCGCATCGTCGTCACCAAGGAGCCGATCGGCGTCACCGCTGCCATCACGCCGTGGAACTTCCCGGCCGCCATGATCACCCGCAAGGCCGGCCCGGCGCTCGCCGCCGGCTGCCCGATGGTGATCAAGCCGGCGACCGCCACCCCCTTCACGGCACTCGCCATGGCCGTGCTGGCGGAGCGGGCGGGCATTCCGGCCGGTCTCCTGAGCGTCGTCACTGGCTCCGCCCGCGCTATCGGCGGCGAGATGACCGGCAACCCCATCGTCCGCAAGCTGTCCTTCACCGGCTCCACCGAGATCGGCAAGGAGCTGATGGCGCAGTGCGCCGGCACCGTGAAGAAGGTGTCGCTGGAGCTGGGCGGCAACGCCCCCTTCATCGTCTTCGACGACGCGGACCTCGACGAGGCGGTGAAGGGCGCCATCGCGTCCAAGTACCGCAACACCGGCCAGACCTGCGTCTGCGCCAACCGCCTGCTGGTGCAGTCCGGCGTCTACGACGCCTTCGCCGCCAAGCTGTCCGACGCCGTCGCCGCGCTGAAAGTCGGTCCCGGCCTGACCACCGACGGCGCCCAGCAGGGCCCGCTGATCGACATGGCCGCCGTGGAGAAGGTCGAGGACCACATCCGCGACGCGGTCGGCAAGGGCGCCCGCGTGGTGGCCGGCGGCAAGCGCCACAGCCTGGGCGGCAGCTTCTTCGAGCCGACCATCCTCGCCGACGTGACGCCGGAGATGAAGGTGGCGCGGGAAGAGACCTTCGGCCCGGTCGCCCCGCTGTTCCGCTTCGACAGCGAGGACGAGGCCGTGCGCATGGCCAACGCCACTGAGTTCGGCCTGGCCGCCTACTTCTACAGCCGCGACATCGGCCGCGTCTGGCGGGTGGCCGAGGCGCTGGAATACGGCATCGTCGGCATCAACGAGGGCATCATCTCCACCGAGGTCGCCCCCTTCGGCGGCATGAAGGAGAGCGGCATCGGCCGCGAGGGCTCCAAGTACGGCATCGAGGACTATCTGGAGATCAAGTACCTCTGCATGGGCGGGGTGGGGCGGTAATCTGCCATTCGCCGTTCCCCTCCCTTAAGGTGTGCACACATCCTGTGTGGGCGGTAAGCGCCTGAAATGCCGACGGAAAAGCCCCTCTCCCCCAAGGGGCGAGGGGCTTTTTTCGCGTGCACGCCGCGGGAGGGGGCTCAGCCGCAGACCTCCAGGATCGTCAGCATGTAGACGCGGATCATGTCGAGGTAGTCCTCGATGTCCACGCGCTCGTCCGGCATGGTGTTGTAGCGGCCGCCAGGGCCGCAGACGATTCCTTCCATGCCGCCGGAATGCAGCAGGTGCCCGGCGTCGGTTCCGTAGAAGCCCGGCGGGGTGATGGCGCCGGTCGGCTGCTCCGTCCCGCGCACCTCGCGGTAGGCCTTGTTGATGGCCTGGACGATGGGGCTGGTCTTCGCCACCTCGAAGGTCGGCATGGTCGGGGTGCCGCGCTGGTTGTCCGAGAGCACCGTCGCCTTCAGGCCGGGGAAGCGCGCCTCCAGCGCGTCCAATTCGCAGCGCAGGTCGGCGAGCACGCCGTCCTCCGTCTGGCCGGTGGCGTAGCGGGCGGAGCCCTTCAGCCGGACGAAGTCGGCGACCTGCGGCGGGCGCCATTCGTGCAGGTCCTTGCCCAGCGCGCCGTGCACCACGCCGACATGGACGCGGTTGATCGTCTCATGCTCCGGCGAGCGGGCGCCCGACAGCTTCATCGCGGTCATGCGCGGGATCAGGTCGCAGGCGGCCAGGATGGCGTCCACCGCCTCCTCCCGCTTGGACAGGTGGCGGGTGTCGCCGACCAGCTCGATCACGAAGGACAGCGCCGCCGCGTGCATGGTCATGGCCTGCAGGTCCGTCGGCTCGCTGTTGACGAAATAGTCGGCGCGCAGCCCCTGCTCCATCAGGGCGAAGGTGCCGATGCCGCCCTGAAGCTCCCCCACCACATAGGTCAGGATGACGTCGCCGCGCAGCTTCACGCCGGCCTCGATCAGCGTCTTGACCGCGCAGAAATAGGCGGCGTCGCCCGCCTTCATGTTGGAGCAGCCGATGCCGTAGATGAAGCGGTCGTCGATCTTCCCGCCCCAGGGATCCACGGTCCAGCCCTCGGTCACCGGGTTGGTGTCGATGTGGCCGTTGAACAACAGGCTCTTGCCGCCCCCAGTCCCACGCAAGCGGCCGACGGCGTTGACCCGCTCGCCGGGCACCGGGGTCAGCTCCGCCTCCAGCCCGATGCCGGCCATTGCGTCCTTCATGAAGGCGGCCAGCGCGCGTTCGCCGTCGGTCTGGCTGTAGCTTTTGTGCTGGACCATCCGGGCGAGGAACGCCAGGGCGGCGTCCGTGTCCAGGCGGGCGAGAAGGGCTTGCCTATCCATTGGGGTGTCCATATCGGAAATCCTTGGCCTCAGCCGACGGGGGTGGGGGACGCGGCGATCAGGTCGCGCGTGTAGGGGTGGACGTGCTCCGCGTCGATGGCGTCGATGGAGAGCAGGTCGACCAGCTCGCCCCCGCGCATCACGGCGATGCGGTGGGCGATCTGGCGGATCAGGTTCAGGTCGTGGGTGATGAACAGGTAGGCGGTCCCGGTCTCCGCCCGCAGCGTGAGCAGAAGCTCGATGATCGAGGCCTGCACCGACACGTCGAGCGGGGCGGTGATTTCGTCGCAGATGACCAGCGACGGCTTGGCCGCGAAGGCGCGGGCGATGGCGACGCGCTGCTTCTGCCCGCCGGAAAGCTGGTGCGGCCAGCGGTCGGCGAAGCTGGCGGGCAGGCGCACCTGCTCCAGCAGCTTGCCCACGTCCGCCACGTTGCCGCCGAACAGGCGCAGCGGCCGGGCCAGGATCTCCCCCACCTTCTGGCGCGGGTTCAGCGAGCTGTCCGGGTGCTGGAAGACGATCTGCACCGCGCGGCGGTACTGGCGGTCCATGGCGCGCCCGGCGGCGATGGGCCGGCCGTCGAAACGGATGTTTCCGCTGAAGTCGGCCAGCCCGGTCAGCGCCCGCGCGATGGAGGACTTGCCGGAGCCGGATTCGCCGACCACGCCCAGAATCTCCCCCGCCCGCACGTCGAAGCCGACCGCCTGCGTCGCCGGCGGCGGGGCCGGGCGGAACAGGCGGCGGCGGGCGTAGTGGACAGAGATGTCCTGTGCCGCCAGCAGAACCCGCTCCCCCGGCTGGTCGTGGACGAGGCGGCGTTCCGGCCGCGGCACGGCATCGACGAGGATCTGCGTTTCCGGATGCTGCGGCGCGCGGAAGATGCGGTCGGCCGGGGCCTCCTCCACCAGCTTGCCGTGCTTCATCACCGCGACCCGGTCAGCCACGCGCGAGACCAGCGCGAGGTCGTGGGAGATGTAGAGTGCGGCGACCCCGGTCTCCGCCCGCAGGCGGGTGAACAGCTCCAGGATTTTTGCGCCGGTGATGACGTCCAGCGCGGTGGTCGGCTCGTCGAAGACGATCAGCTCCGGCCGGCAGCCGAAGGCGGTGGCGATCAGGATGCGCTGCTTCTCGCCGCCCGAGATTTCATGCGGGTAGCGCTTCATCAGCGCCTCGGGGTTGCGCAGCTCGACATGGCCGAGCAGGGCGAGCGCTTCCGTCCAGGCCTCCTTGGGGCTGAGGCCGCGGGTGGTGACCAGCGTCTCGGTGATCTGGCGGCCGACGGGCAGGGTGGGGTTCAGGGAGGTGGACGGGTCCTGGAACACCATGCCGATGCGCCGCCCGCGGACGCGGGTCAGCTCGCGGCCGGGCAGGGCACGGAGATCCGTGTCGCCCAGGCGGATGTCGCCTGACACTTCGCGCGCGTTCTTCGGCAGGTGGCGCATGATCGCCCAAGCCAGCGAGCTTTTGCCGGAGCCGGACTCGCCGACGAGGCCCAGCACCTCCCCCGGTGCGATGTCGAACCCGATGTCCTGCAGCACGCGGACGGGGCCGGCGCCGGTCAGGTACTCGAGCGTGTAGTTGCGGATGGACAGGACCGGAGTCGTCATCGTTCGTTCCGCGGGTTCATGGCGTCGCGCAGCCCGTCGCCGAGCAGGTTGAAGGCGATGGCGGTCACCGCGATGGCGATGGATGGCGCGATCAGGATCCAGGGCGCCTGGTGGACGTACTGGCGCGCGTCGGCCACCATCAGCCCCCATTCCGACGCCGGCGGCTGCGCGCCGAGGCCGAGGAAGCTGAGTGTGGCGAACAGCATCACCGCGAAGGACACGCGGATGGTCGTCTCGATCACCACCGGGGCCATGACGTTGGGCAGCATCTCGCGGAACACGATCCAGGACCCGCGCTCGCCGCGCACGATGGCCGCCTTGACGTAATCCTGGTTGCGCACGTTGAGCGCGACGGAGCGGGTGACGCGCGCCATGCCCGGCGCGAAGGCGACGGCGATGGCGACCATCGCGTTGGTGGCGCCGTTGCCCAGCGTGCTGACCAGCAGAAGCGCCAGCAGCAGGCCGGGCACCGCCATCACCGCGTCGATGGTGCGCATGATCGCCTCGTCCCAGCGCCCGCCGAGATAGGCCGACGCCGTTCCCACCACCGAGCCGATGACGGTGCCGAGCAGCGTCGCCGCCAGCGCCATGGGGATGGTGGAGCGGGCGCCGACCAGAAGCCGGCTCAGCACGTCGCGGCCGAGCTGGTCGGCGCCGAACCAGTTCTCCGCCCCGGCCGGGCGGAAGCGGCCGAGGAAGTCGATCTTCTCCGGGTCTTGCGGGGCCAGCCAGGGGCCGAACAGGCAGACCGCCGCCAGGACGAGCAGGAGCAGCAGCCCGATGGCGCCCTGCGGCGTGCGCACGAGGCGTCGCAGGAGGTCAGTCATAGCGGATTCTCTTGTCGAGGAAGGCGTAGGCGACGTCGGCCAGCGTGTTGGCGACGGCGTAGGTCGCCGACATGATCAGCGCGCCGGCCTGGATGGAGGGCAGGTCGCGCGCGGTGATCGCCACCATCAGCTGCCGCCCGATGCCGGGGATGGCGAAGATCTCCTCGATGACGATGATGCCGCCGAGCAGGTAACCGACGTCCAGCGCCACGATCGTCACCACCGGCAGCAGCGCGTTGCGCAGGGCGTGGCGCATCAGCACGGTGCGCTCCGGCAGGCCCTTCAGCCGGGCGGCGCGGACGTAATCGCTGTGCAGCACGTCCAGCGTCTCCGACCGGACCATGCGGGAGACGTGGGCCACCAGGATCACCGACGCGGTCAGCACCGGCAAGGCCAAGTGCTGGACCGCTCCCCAGACATCCTCGAAGGGGGAGACGTAGCCGGTCGCCGGCAGCCATTGCAGCGTGTCGGCCAGCAGCATGGCGAACAGCGTCGCCGTCACGAATTCCGGAAAGGCGACGCCGAGGTAGGAGACGAGGCTGGTCAGCGTGTCGGCCAGCTTGCCCTGCCGCACCGCCGCCACGACGCCGAGCGGCACCGCGATCACCAGCATCAGCGCGATGGCGGCGAAGGCCAGCAGGAGCGAGCGGCCGAGTGCCGCCACCATCTCCGGCCCGACCGGCTGGCCGGTCCGCATGGACAGGCCGAAGTCTCCGGTGACGGCGTGCCCGACCCAGCGCAGATACTGCATCCAGATCGGGGCGCCCAGGCCCAGCCGGTCGCGGATGGCGGCCAGCGCGTCGGCGGTCGCGTTCTCGCCCAGCAGGGTCACCGCCGCGTCGGCCGGCAGCACCTGGGTGATGCCGAAGACCAGGACCGACACGACGAAGACCGTGTAGACGATCAGCAGCAGCCGCCGCAGAATCCAGGACAGCGACACCGGCGTCAGCCCCGCTTCGGTGCGTCGGCACCCAGCGACACGAAGTCGAGGCGGAAGACCGAGCCGCGCGGGTGCAGGCCATAGCCCTGGACATAGGCGCGCTGGGCGGCCAGCAGGTCGAAGAAGACCGGGATGACCGACGGGATCTCGTCGTGCATCAGCTGCTGCGCCTTGGCGTAGAGCGCCTGCCGCTCGGCCTCGTCGGTCTTGGTGCGGGCCTCCGCCACCAGGGCGTCGAAGGCGCTGTTGTTCCAGCGCGTCTCATTCCAGGCCGCGTCGGAGGTGTAGAGCAGCGAGAAGATGGCGTCGGCCGTCGCCTGCATGTTGTAGAAGCCGACGTAGAAGTTGCCCTTCTTCCACACCTGATCCAGGTATGTGGCGTGCGGCATGGTCTGCACCTGGATGCGGAAGCCCGCGGCCTTGGCCATCTCGCGGATGGCGACGGCAAGGTCGGTGCGGGTGCCCGGCTTGTCCGACGCGATCAGCGTCAGGTCCACGCCGTTGGGGTAGCCGGCCTCGGCCAGCAGCTTCTTGGCCTGGGCGACGTCCGCCTTGCGCAGCGGCATCTCCTTGTAGAAGTGGTAGGCCGGGCTGACCGGCGAATCGTTGCCGGGCGTGCCGTAGCCGCCGGCGACGAAGCCGACCATGGCGTCGCGGTCGATGGTCAGCGCCAGCGCCCTGCGCACGCGCACGTCGGAGAAGGGCTTCTGGTCGCAGCCCATGTTGACGTTCAGGAACTGGCCCGACGGCACGCGCAGCGTCTTCACACCCGACGCCTTGCCCAGCCGCTGGAACTCGCCGGGGGCGGTCGCCATCATCAGGTCGGTGTCGCCGGAGATGAGGGCCGAGGCCTCCGCCGTGCGGTCGGGATAGACCAGCACCTCAACGCGGTCCACGTAGGGGCGCGCGGGGTCGTAATAGGCGGGGTTGCGCTCCACCACGATCTTGCGGTCCGGCTCGAAGGAGACGAGCTTGAAGGGGCCGGTGCCGATGGCCGTGCGCGACAGGCTGTCCAGGTCGCCCTCGATCACCGCCGCGGGGATGATGCGGGCGTTGGTGTAGGCGAGCGTCACCGGCAGGTCGGCGAAGGGCGATTGCAGGCGGATCAGGACGGTGCGGTCGTCGCGCGCCACAACTTCCTTGATCGGGCCGACGTTGGTGCGGCCGGGCGAGGCGGTCTTGGGGTCGAGGATGGCGGTGAAGGTCGCGACCACGTCCTTGGCCGTGCAGGGGGAGCCGTCGTGGAAGGTCAGGCCGGGCCGCAGCGTGAAGGTCCATTCGGTCAGGCTGGCGTCGGGGCTCCAGGACTCGGCGAGGTCGGGCTCCGCTGTCATCTCCGGGCCGAGGCGGGTCAGGCCGGAATAGAGCAGCTCCGCCACCAGATATTCCGGGTTCACGCGGGTGCGCAGCGGGTGGATGACGCTGGCCGCTTGGTCGACGGAGATGCGCAGTACGCCGCCGCGCTTCGGGGCGGCCGTCTGGGCGAAGGCCGTGGTGGCCGGGCCGAGCAGGGCGGCGCCGGAGGACAGGGCGCAGACGGCGGCGGCGGTGCCGCTGAGAAAGAGCCGGCGGGTCACGGGGATCATCGAGCGAACTCCTTCTGCGAGGTCGGGGAAACGTTGGCGGCGTTTTGGGCGGCGTTTTCAGGAATGAGGTCCGGGGCGAAGCCGGCCGCGAGGTAGGCGAGCACGCTTTTCGCCAGGGCGACGATGTCGGTCAGCGTGGTGTGCTCGTCCGGGGAATGGATGTGCCGGTCGGGCCGGCCGAGGCCGGTCAGCAGCACCTCCTGCATGCCTGTCCGCTGCACCCAGCCGAAGTCGGAGCAACTGGAGGCACCCCAGGCGCGGAACTCCTCCGGCCGGTAGCCGAAGCCGGCCGACAGGGCGGCCTGCCAGCGCGGCCAGTGCGGACCGGTCGGGTCGGACGTCGGGGCGAGGTGACCGACGAGGTGGGTTTCGATCTGCACGCTGGGGGAGGCCGCCTTCACCGGCTCCATGGCCGCGGCGATGGCGCCGGCGATCTCCGCATAGGCGTCCTCAAACCGCTCCTCGGGCGCGTAGCGCCGCGACACCAGGATCTCGAACAAAGACGGAACCTGCCCGCCGGCCGTGCCGCCGTTGGCGGCGGCGATGTCCAATCGCGCGGTTAGCGGGCCGGTGGCTGTGGGCGGGGCCGGCAGGGTGGAGGTGCGGGCGGCGACCGTGGGCTTCAGCGCGGCGAGCGCCTGGAGCGCTGGCAGCGCGGCCTCGATGGCGTTGACACCGGCGCCGCTGTTGTTGCCCTCGCCCGCGTGGACGGTGTGGCCGTGGATGCGGACCAGCAGGTTGAACAGGCCGAAGCAGCCGGCCCAAATCCGCGGGGCGGCGGTGCCGTTGAAGTTCAGGATGTGGCCTTTCAGCAGCCCCAGCTCCGCCAGATAGCGGATGCCGGGGTACAGCCCGCCCTCCTCGTCGGTGCAGAACAGCAGCGTCGGGTCGTAGGCGAGGTCCAGGCCGCTGGCCTGTGCGGCGCGCAGCGCCAGCAGGACCGCGACGATGGTGCCCTTCATGTCGGCGGCACCCAGCCCGTAGAGCCGGTCGCCCTCGCGCGTCAGGGCCAGCGGATCGCGCGTCCAGCCGGGGGCGGCCGGGACGGTGTCCACGTGGAAGTAGAGCCCGAGAACGGGCTTGCCCGTTTCGCGCTCCCCAATGAGATTGGTGCGCTGTCCTTTCGCCCAGTTGCCGGGAGCCGCCCACAGCGCCTCCGGCACCACGACGCGCTGGGACTGGAAGCCCAGCGGGGCGATCAGCTCGTCCATCAGGTCGGCGAAGGCGTCGTAGCCGGCGCCGGGAGGAAAGGCAGTGTCGATGGCGATCATGCGCGCGAAGTCGGCGACAGCGCTTTCCGCCGCGCGCTCGATCCAGGCCATCGCGCCATCAAGGCTTTTCATGGCACCGAGGTCATTCATGGAACACACCGGGCATGGCTTCGGGCATGGCATCCACCGGGCTATTTCTATATTCTATAAAGAAATAGACGGCCGGACAGACACTTTGTCAATCGTCAAGTTTTGAGCAACAAAATGACCGATTATGAGGCGGCGGTGGCGAAAAAACAGGCAAGCGGGCCAGCAAGCGGGTTAGCCGAGCTTCCGGTGCCGCTGTACGAGCATGTGAAGCGGCGCATGGCGGAGGCCATTCTGCTCGGCGAATGGCCGCCGGGCATGGTGCTGCCGGGGGAGGTGGCGCTGGCCGCCGAGTATGGCGTCGCGGTGGGCACGATGCGCCGCGCGCTGGCCGATCTGACCGCCGACGGCATGCTGATGCGCCGGCGCAAGACCGGCACCATCGTCACCGGCCGCACGCCGCAGCACAGCCTGCGATTCTTCTTCCAGTACTACCGGATGCACGGCCCCGACGGCCGGCTGCTGACCTCGGAGGCGGAGGTGAGGCGCCTTGTGATCGAGCCGGCCACATCGGCGGAGGCGCTGCTGTTCGGAGAGGCGGAGGGGGAGCCGATGCTCCGCATCGAGCGCGTGCGCCGGGTCGACGGCCGGGCGGTGATGCGCTCGCGCATGGCGCTGGTTGCCCGCCGGCTGCCGAATTTCCCGATGGAGCCGGCCGAGGTGCCGCAGCGCCTGTACATCCACCTGCTCGACTCCTACGGCATCCGCATCTCCGCGGTGCGGGAACAGGTGTCCGCCGGCCTCGCCATCGATGAGGATCGCGCCGTCCTGGACCTGCCCGACCCGGCCGCCCTGCTGGTCATCGATGAGGAAGCGTTCGATCAGGCCGGGGCACTGACCATCGTCGGCCATCACCGAACGCTGGCCGACAACCACCGCTACGTCAACGAGGTGCGATGAGGTAATGGTCGGTCTTCGCCACTGCGAATGCAGTAATACGCCTCACTGAAAGTCAGAAAAACGGACAAAATCAGGCCTGCTATGCGGGCGAAACTCTGCCTGGTGGGCTCGTGGATGCTTCCATTTGTGGCGGTGCAGCGTTAAATCCGTTGTTCCGCTTCCGCTTGAAGGCAGTCCCGATGATCCGCTTGCCTCGCCTGAACCTCGACGGCTTTACGATGGCGTTGGCGGCGACGGTTGGGCTCGCGACTCTGCTTCCCGTGCAGGGCGAGGCGGCGGAGGGGATGCATTGGCTGGCGGATGCGGCCATCGCGCTGCTGTTCTTCCTGCACGGCGCCCGCCTGCCGCGCGAGGAGGTGATCGCCGGCATCGCCCATTGGCGGCTGCACCTGCTGATCCTCTCCCTGACCTACGTCGCCTTCCCGCTGATCGGCTGGCTGGTGGTGGAAACGATGCCGGCCAGCCTGCTGCCGCCCGCGCTGGCAATGGGCGTGCAGTTCCTCTGCCTGCTGCCCTCCACCGTGCAGTCCTCCATCGCCTTTACCTCGATGGCGCGGGGCAACGTCGCGGCGGCGGTGTGCAGTTCGACCCTGTCCAACATCGGCGGCATCCTGGTCACGCCCCTGCTGGTCGCGCTGTTCCTGAAGGTGCAGGGGGCCACACTGTCGCTCGACACGATCGGGACCATTGCGGCGCAGCTTCTGCTGCCCTTCGTCCTTGGCCAGGTTCTGCGCCCCTGGGTCGGCGGGTGGGCGGCGCGGCACAAGACGCTGCTGAAGTTCACCGACCGCGGATCGATCCTGCTGGTGGTCTATCTGGCCTTCAGTGAAGCGGTGGCGAACGGGCTGTGGCTTCAGGTTCCGCCGCAGTCACTCGCCGTGCTGTTGGCCATCGATTGCGTCATCCTGGCGATCTTCCTGGGGGGAACCACGCTGCTCACCCGGCGGCTCGGCTTCTCGAAGGCCGACGAGACCGCCATCGTCTTCTGCGGGTCGAAGAAGTCGCTGGTCAGCGGTGTGCCCATGGCCGGGGTGCTGTTCTCCCCGGCCACGGCGGGGCTGGTGCTGCTGCCGGTGATGCTGTTCCACCAGATCCAGCTGATGGCCTGCGCCGTCCTCGCCCGCCGCTACGCCGACGCGGCCGAGGCGCTGGAGCCGGAAGCCGAAGCTCCGGCCCCGCATCCCAGCGGCAAGCCAGCGCGGATCGCCGCCACCGCCCAGCCGCTGGGCCGTACCTGAAGCCTTAAGCCACGAACAGGCACCGGGCGGTCTGCGTCAGCCGCTCGGCGCCATGGTCGGTGACCAGGATCGTCTCGCTGAAGGCGATGCCCCAGGCCGACACGTACATGTGGAAGGTCATGCCCGTCTCCAGCACCCAGTCGGAGGTCGGCAGGAAGACGCGCGTGAAGTCGCTGGTGCGCGGCGTCGACGGCGGGTAGTGGCCGAGCGTGTAGCCGGTGACGTTGCTGTAGCTGTCGCGCAGGCCCGCGCCGAGGATACCCTCGCGGGCGATGGCGTCGACCTCCCGTGCGAGGGTGCCCGGCCGCATCGCGGCGAACTGCTGGTCCTGGATGTGGATCAGTGTTTCGGCGGTGTGCCGCTGCTCGTCGGTCGGCGCGCCGATGACCGCCGGGCGCATCAGGCGGGCGCCATAGCCGTTGACGGTGGGGATCAGCTCCAGGTGCAGGATCTCGCCGGCGCTCATCGCCCGGCTGTGCAGGTGGCCGTGCAGGAAGCCCAGCCCTGTTCCGGCGGTGATCGGCCCGGCGCGCCCGGTGTCGGCGCCCAGCCGGACGAAGGCGTGGCTGGCCGCGGCGGCGGCGTCGCGCTCGCTCTTGCCCTCACCGGCCACGGCGATGGCCTCGGCCATGGCGAGGTCGGCGATGGAGGCCGCCTTGCGGATGTAGGCGATCTCCGTCACCGACTTGCGCGCCCGCAGCACATCCAGGACGCCCGAAAAATCGACGAAGCGGGCGTCCGGCAGGGCGGCCTGGAGCGCCCGGAAGCGGCGCACCGTCATGCAGTAGGAGTCCTCGTCCAGCCCAAGGCGCACGCCGGCCCAGCCGTTCCGCCGCAGCGTGTCGGCCAGCACTGCGACGGGGTCCTCCCAATCGGCGAAGGCGACGTGGCGCGTCAGCCAGGTGTGCTCCTGGAAGGGGGCGACGTCGATGGCGCGCAGCACCATCACCGGCTCCCCGCTCAGCGGCACGAGGCAGGCGCGGTGCATGGTCTCGGACGGGCCGAAGCCGGTCAGGTAGGACAGGAACTCGGTCTGGTCGACGAGCAGGACATCGACGCCGCGCGCCTGCATCTGCGCGCGCACCGCCGTCAGACGCGATTCATACTCGGCGGTCGTGAAGAGGAGCGAGGTCGGCTCCGCGTTGGGTCGGGGCATTCTCGGCTTTCGACGATAGGTTTTTGACGCGGGGAATGGCGTGGCGCGGGGAAGGGAGGGGTGCCCGCGCGCTTCGGCCGCAGAGCGCGGCCGGCCGCATCGTCGACCAGGATCTCCGCCGGATCAAGCGGTTGTTGCGCTGGCCTTTGTGACCTTGGGCTTCCGCTTCTTTGGTGCGGGCGCTTCCGGCACGGCCGGGGCAGGGGCCACCATGCCCGCCGTGACGAAGCTGCTGATGGCCGTCATGATCTCGTCCGGGTCGTCCGGGTTGCAGACGCCGCGCGCCATCTCCTCCAGCCGGTGGGTGTCGGAAAAGGCGTAGAGATAGGCGCCGATCATCAGCGTGATGCGCCAGTAGACGTCCCGCTCCGACAAATGCGGCAGGGCCTCGCGCAGCGCGTCGGCGTAGGCGCGCGTGGACTCGTCGTAGGCCTGGTTGCGCAGCTTGTAGGAGATTTCCGGCGGTTCGGTGTGCAGGCGGGCGTGCAGCCGCATGAAGGTCCGCCCGCCGTCCGTCTCCCGCATCGACAGGGCCGGCATCAGGAAGGCGTAGACGATGTCCGGGACCGACAGCGGCTTCCCGGAGCCGCGCAGAACCTCCAGCCGCTGCAGGCGCTCCTCGGCGATCTGCCGGCCGCGCCGCAGGAAGACCTCCTCAAACAGGCCGTTCTTGGAGCCGAAATAATAGTTGATCAGCGCCTGGGTGACGTTGGCCCGCTCCGCGACGTTGCGCAGGCTGGTGCCGGCGTAGCCGAGTGCCGCAAACTCCACCTCCGCCGCGTCGAGGATGGCGTCGCGCACGTGGCTGGTGCCTTCCGGCCGGCCGGGACCGGCCCGCCGCCGTGGCGTCCCATTGGAAGGGACGTCGGAGGGGGACGGAGCGTCCTGGGGTTTGGTCTTCGCCTGGCTCATTCTCAACGCTGCGTCTCTTCCCAATCCTTCACCATACCACCGTCCCCCGCCCCGATCACAGGACCGATCACAGCGCGAGGATGCGCTCCGCCGGGACGACGTCGCCGTATTTCTGGGCGATGTCGAACAGGTTGGCCTCGTGTGGGCCGATGGCCCGGTCGCCGACGCAGTCCGCCATGACCACCGGCCGGAAGCCGTGGCACATGGCGTCGACGACGCTGGCCCGCACGCAGCCGCTGGTCGTCGCTCCGGCGATGAGAAGTGTCTCGACCCCGCGCTGAGTCAACCAAGGCGCCAGCCCGGTGCCGAAGAAGGCGGACGGGACGGTCTTGCGGACCACCAACTCGCCCTCCACCGGCGTCAGCTCCGGCACAATGGCGCTGATGGCCGCACGCTCGGTCAGGGTCTGCATGCCCGGCACCTTGATCGAGAAAATGTTCCCGTCGGAACCGTCGTCGGCGTAGACGATGCGGCTGTGCGCCACCTTCCAGCCGCGCTTGCGGGCCTTGGCCAGGACCTCCGTCGTGCGGGCGATGGCCGGCGGGATGTTGCCCCCGCCGAACACCGCCGGGTCAGCGAAGCCGTTGACGAAATCGACGATCAGCAGGCCGATCTGCCCCTGGATGCCCAGCGACCGGCCGAATCCCTGGCGCTCATAAACCTGCGTTTCAGCGGTGCTCATGCGGATACCTTCTTGGTCGTTTCCTTTTGGGCCAGGATCTTGCCGTCGCGCACGATCTCGCGTCCGTCCAGCGCCACGGTGCAGTTGCGCATGGGGATGTCGATGTGGCAGGCGGTGACGCGCGATCCGCCGGCCTCGTTGTTGGGCCCCATCGAGAACAGGAAGTTTCCGGCAAACGCGCGGGCGTCCATGCCCAGCGTCTGCTCCCGGTCGTAGAGGCCGAGCGTCGACCAGCGCGCGCGGGCCTGCGTGCCCCAGCCGACGTGGGAGATGGCGTAAGCCTCCGGGTCGTCGAAGGCGTCCATGTAGTCGTTCAGCAGGTCGGCGTCCAAGCCGCCGGTGATGGCGGTGACGAAGCCGTTTTCCACCGTCATCTCGATCTGCGAGGTCAGGTAGGACTTCATCGGCAACAGGATGTCGCCCTTGTCCAGCACGATGCGCCCGCTCGCCTTGCCCTCGTTGGGGAAGGTGAAGCTGAAGCCGCTCGGCCAGTGGTCCCAGCGGCCGGGCTCGTCCACGAAGCCGTATTCCTGGACCACGGGGAACTCGCCGATGGGCAGCCGCAGGTCGGTGCCGGCCTTGGAGGTGACGCGCATCTCCTTCGCGGCCTTCAGCAGTGCTGCGGCCTCACCCACGATCGCTTTGTCCTCCAGGCTGGGGAGCAGGCGGACCAGCACCTCCGGCGGTTCGACGGCCAGCAGGATCTTCGTGCCGCTGTCCAGGATCTCCATCTGCTCCGGCGAGAAGAGCAGGGTCATCAGGTCCAGAACGAGGTCGCTTTCCTTCAGCGCGGCCATGGCGGCGCGGTTGCCGGTCAGCGGCGTGGTGCCGAGATAGGCGAGGCTGTCGCGGCTGTGCGCGAACTCCGCGTTCACCGGCGGCAGGTCCAGCCGGTTGACCCGCGCGCCAAGGTTTCCGGCGGCGATCAGGGCGGTGCGCAGGGTCTGCGGGTGGGTGCTGTCGCTGGTCAGCGCGGTCACCACGTCCTGCGGCTTCAGCTTGGAGAGGGTCAGGACATGGGTCCAGGCGCGGACCATGTCGGCGTCGCTGACGGCCATGGATGCTCCCTTTCTGAACGGGGTTTGGTCAAACAGGGGTGCCGAGGAAATCGCCGAAGGCGCGGTAGAAGCCTTCCTCGTCGTCCCACGGGATCATGTGCCCGGCCTTTTCCACCCGGACGGTGCGGATGGCGGGCTGGAGGTCGCGGATCTCCGCCTCGTCCTCCGGCAGGATCACGGTGGCGCCGCCGGCGATCATCAGCAGCGACGGGCATGTCAGGCGCGGGAAGTCGGCGTGGATGTCGTCGGTCTGGAAGGCCTCGAAGGCGGTGACGATGGCCCGCTCGTCGCAGGTGTGCAGCCACTCCGCGCGCATGCGCAGTTGCTCGTCGGTCCAGGTCGGGCAGAAGGGCCGCATGGCCTCCAGGTCGGCCCCCTGCCTCATCAGGCGGATGGAGTCCACGTACCAGGGCAGCTGCGCCGGGTAGGGCCGGCGGCCGGGGCCGGACACCGGCGGATCGACCATCACCAGCCGGGCCGGCGTGGCGCCGTGCCGGCTGACCGCACGCAGGCCGATGCGGGCGCCCATGCTGTGCCCGACCAGCGCGTAGTCTCGAAGGCCCAGCGCCTCGGCGAAGGCCGCGACGTCGGCGGCCATGGCGTCCAGGCTATAATCCAAGCTGTCCGACGCCTCCGACAGGCCGCGGCCGCGGATGTCGAGCACGTAGGTGTCGAAGTTGCGGCCGAACCGCTCCCCCACGAAGCCCCAGGTGACCGCCGGGCTGGTGATGCCCGGCACGATGATCACCGGGCGTCCTTTCCCGCCGTAACGCAGGTAATGCTGGCGAATGCCGTTGGCGCGGACGTTGGCGCCGTACCGGTAGGTGCTGGTCATCATCCCACCCCTCAGTAGGCGCCGGAGAGCAGCGCGCCGGCCCCCGGCACAAAGGTTTTCAGGTCGAGCGCCTTCAGCATCGCGTAGGTCGTGGCGACCGCCGCGGTGACCACCGGCTTGCCGGTCATCGCCTCCACCTGCGGGATGGCGGGCAGCGAGGGCATCTGCACGCAGGCCGACAGGACGACCGCGTCGACGTTGGACGTCTCCATGCCCGCCACGATCTGCGGCAGGCGGGCCGGGTCGTGGCGGCCGACCTCCAGGTTGTCGGGGATCTCCAGCGCGCGCCAGTCCACGACTTGCACGCCCTCATGCTCGATGTAGTCGACGACGAGCTGGGTCAGCGGCTTCATGTAGGGGGCGACCAGCGCGATGCGCTTCGCCCCAATGACGTGCAGCGCGTCGACCAGCGCGCCGGCGCTGGTGATGACCGGAGCGGCTCCGCCATTCTCCTGGGTGCGGGAATGCAGCCGCTCCTGCGAGGTGCGGTGGTAGCCCTTGCCCATGCTCATGATCGCGACGAGGCAGGCGTAGCCCAGCACGTCCACGCGGGCGTCGGACAGCTCCAGGGCGCAGCGGTCGGACTCCGCGTCCATGGCCGCCAGCTCCTCCTTCTTCACCGTCTTCATGCGCATGCGGCTGGAATGGAAGGTGAAGCGCGTGCCGTGCGCCAGCGCGTGCGCGGTCAGCATCGACGGGATTTCCGTCTCCATGGTCGTGTTGGAGCTGGGGACGATCTGGCCGATGCGGTGGGTCTTGGTGTGCATGGTTGATCCTTGGGGATTTCTTTGAAGGGCCGGTTTTCACCACCAAGGCACCAAGACACCAAGTGAGAGGCCCGGCCCGGAACGCTGACCGGAGCCGATGCGAAAGCACTATGGAGCTTCTTGGTGACTTGGTGTCTTGGTGGTGAATCCTCGCGGCGAAGCTTTGGCGTCAGGCGGCCAGTTCGGGCTTGGCGGCGACGGTGGGGCGGAAGGCGCGGGCGTCGTACTGGTAGACCCAGTTGGCCTGGATGCCGGTGGCCTGCGGGTTGAACAGGCCGCGCACCCAGTACATGAAGTCGCGCTTGGCCTGGGCCAGCGGGGAGGGCAGGTGGTAGGTCCGGCCGCGCTCCCGCGCTTCCAACTGCACGCGGCTGGTGCGCGGCAGGCGCTCCGCCTCGTAGTCGCGGAGCGCCGAGGCGACGTCGCGGCCGTGCCCCTTCAGGGATTCGGCCAGAACGTAAGCGTCCTCGATCGCCATGGCGGCGCCCTGCGACAGGAAGGGCAGCATGGGGTGGGCGGCGTCGCCCATCAGGGTCACGCGGCCCTTGGACCAGGTCTGCATCGGGTCGCGGTCGAACAGGCCCCACTTGTAGACCTGATCCACGCGGCTGAAGAGGGTTTCCACGTTTCGGTGCCAGCCGCGGAAGGCGTTCAGCATCT
This sequence comes from Azospirillum canadense, assembly GCF_025961225.1. Taxonomy (GTDB): domain Bacteria; phylum Pseudomonadota; class Alphaproteobacteria; order Azospirillales; family Azospirillaceae; genus Azospirillum; species Azospirillum canadense. The sequence goes on from NZ_JAOQNG010000004.1 coordinate 400,657, forward strand.
CCTCCTTGCTGCTGGGGGCGTTCCAGGACTCCTCCACCCACTCCTTCGTCTCGGCGACCGCGACGATGTTCACGGCCTTGCCGCCGTGCACGTAGTAGGTCACGACGTGGCTGTGCGGGCCGAACCAGAAGGAGCTGTCGGGGCTGACGAAGTCCACCACCCCGTCCACCGGCACCACGGCGCGGTAGCACATGTGGCCGGTGAAGCGCGGCGCCTCCTCCCCGAACAGGGCGGAGCGCACGACGGAGCGCACGCCGTCGGCGCCGACGATCAGGTCGGCCTCGAACTCGCTGCCGTCGCTGAAGGTGGCGACGGCGGTGTCCTTCTCCTGCCGCACGCCGGTGCCGCTGACGCCGAAGGTCGCCACGCTGTCCGGGACCAGGGTCGCCAGGATGGCGTGCAGGTCGGCGCGGTGGATGTGGATGAAGGGCGCGTCGTACAGCACCGGGCAGGTGTCGATCAGCGGCGTGCGGAAGCTCTCCCGCGCGGTCTTCCAGTTGCGGCCGACCAGCGCCTTGGGCAGGAAACCCGCCTTCAGCATCGGGTCGAGCAGGCCCAGCGACTTGATGACCTTCACGGCGTTGGGGGTCATCTGGATGCCGGCGCCGATCTCGCCGAAGCCGGGCGCGCGTTCGAACAGGCGCACCTCGAAGCCGCGCTGGAGCAGGCTGCCCGCAAGCGCTACGCCGCCGATGCCGCCGCCGACGATGCCGATACGCAGTGTCTTTCGCACTCTTGCCTCCTGAACTCGGGCTGCGGCCGAATTTAATCGGCCGATTGTTTAATTAATGGGGCGGGAAGGGGTGGGGCCGATGCCGGCTCAGCCGCCCAGATAGGCCCGCAGCAAGTCGGGGTCGTTGCGCAGCTCCGCCGCCGGGCGGCTGGCCGCGATGCGGCCGGTCTTCACCACATAGGCGCGGCTGGCCACGCTCAGCGCGTTGTGGATGTTCTGCTCGACCAGCAGCACGGTGACGCCGTGGGCGTTGATGCTGCGGACCACGTCGAACACCTCGTCGGCCATCTTCGGGCTGAGGCCGAGGCTCGGCTCGTCCAGCATCAGCAGCCGCGGCTCCGACATCAGCGCGCGGGCGATGGCGAGCATCTGCTGCTCCCCGCCGCTCAGCGTGCCGGCCAGCTGCTTCGCGCGCTCCCGCAGGCGGGGAAAGCGGTGGAAGGCCATGCCGGCGCGGCGCTGCACCTCGCCGCGGGAGCGGCAGAGGTAGGCGCCCAGCATGATGTTCTCTTCGACCGTCATGTGCGGCCAAACGTGCCGCTCCTCCGGGCAATGCGCGATGCCGGCGGCGACGATGCGGTCCGGGGCCAAGTTCGCGATCGGCTTGCCGTCCCAGGTGATGCTGCCGGACCGCGCCTTCAGGATGCCGGATATGGCGCGCAGCGTGGTGCTCTTGCCCGCACCGTTGGCGCCGATCAGGGCGACCGTCTCGCCGGCCCGGACGTCGAGCGACACGCCGTGCAGCGCCGCCGTGCTTCCGTAGGAGACGTGCAGGCCGTCCACCGTCAGCACGGTGCGGGCCTCCGTCGCATCCGCCGTGGCGGCGGGGGATTCGGACAGGAGCGTCATGCTGCCGCCTTTCCAAGATAGGCTTCCGCCACCTCCCGGTTCTCCAGGATCTCGCCGGGCTTGCCCTCGGCCAGCTTGCGGCCGAAGTTCAGGACGACGATGCGGTCGGACACGGACATGACCAGTTCCATGTTGTGCTCCACGATCAGCAGCGCGTCGATGCTGCGGCCGACCAGCGTCTTCAAAACCGCGCCGAAGGTCGTCGCCTCGTGGCTGTTCAGGCCGGCGGCCGGCTCGTCCAGCATCAGCAGGCTCGGCTTGGCGGCCAGCGCCACGGCGACCTCCAGCAGGCGCAGCTCGCCGCAGGACAGCAGGTTGGCCGGGGCGTTCATGCGGTGGGACAGGCCCATCGTCTCGACGATCTCCGCCGCACTCTCCCGCGCCTCCCGCTCCGCGCGGCGGACCTTTTCGCCGGGGAAGAAGGTGGCCAGGAGCGACTGGCGGCCGGCCATGTAGTGGCCGGTCAGCACGTTCTCGAAGACCGTCAGCCGCTTCATGACGTTGGTCTTCTGAAAGCTGCGCACGAGGCCGAGCCGCGCGATGGCGTGCGGCTTGCGGTTGGTGATGTCCTGGCCCTTGAACAGGACGCGCCCGTTGCTGGGGGAATAGAAGCCCGTCAGCATGTTGAAGCAGGTGGTCTTGCCGGCGCCGTTGGGGCCGATCAGGCCGACCGTCTCCCCGGCGTCGATGTGGAAGCTGAAGTCCTTCACCGCCATGATGCCGCCGAAGTTCATGCAGAGCGTGTCGGCGCGCAGCAGCGGGGAGGTTCCGGTGGGGGCGCTCATACGGTCCTCTCCTTCGTGGCGGCGCGGGGGGCGGGCTTGGTGCCCTGCTGTTCGCGGCGTTGCGCGATGAAGCCCATCAGGCCGTTGGGCAGGAACAGGACGACCGCCATGACGATCAGCCCGAACAGGGTGAGGCGGAGTTCCTGCATCTCGCGCAGGTATTCCTCCAGCAGGGTCACGATGACGGCGCCGGCGATGGGGCCGAGCAGCGTGCCCTTGCCGCCCAGCAGCACCATGATGATCATCGTCACCATGAAGGGGAACCGGAACACCTCCGGCCCGACGAAGGAGATGTAGTGGGCGTAGAAGCCGCCGGCCAAGCCGGCCAGGAAGGCACCCAGCACGAAGGCCTGCATGGCGGTGCCGAAGGGATCGACCCCGATGGACTGCGCCACGTAGCGGTTCTCCCGCACCGCGACCGCCGCCCGGCCCGCGTTGGAATGGACGAAGCGGAAGGCGAGGTAGAGCGCCACTGCCGTCAGGCCCAGCACGATGTAGAAGAAGGTGCCCTTGTTGGTGATGCCGAACTGGTCGATGCCCGCCAAACCCATGGGGCCGTTGGTGACGGCGATCCAGTTGTTGGCAACGATGCGCAGCACCTCCGCAAAGGACAGCGTGACGATCACGAAGTAGGGGCCTTGGAGGCGCAGCGTGATCGCGCCGATGCCGAAGCCGAAGACCGCTGAGATCAGGCCGGCCAGCGGGATCGTCGCCCACATCGGCAGGCCAAGATGCGTGGACAGCAGCGCCGCCGTGTAGGCGCCGGCGCCCAGGAAAGCGGTGTGGCCCAGCGAGAACTCGCCGACATAGCCGACCACCAGGTTCAGGCTGGTCGCCAGGATGGCGTAGAACAGCGCCACCACGCCGAGATGCAGGAGGTACTGGTCCGTCACCAGCGCCGGCAGCAGGGCCGCCGCGGCCAGGAAGGCCAGAAGGACGTTGCGTTCCAGGGTCATGTCACGCCCTCTCCGCGCGGATCGAGAAGAGGCCCTGCGGCCGGAACAGAAGGATCAGGATGACCAGGACGAAGCCGACGACGTCCACCATGCCCGTGGCGACATAGCCGCCCCAGAAGGCCTCCGCCACGCCCAGCAGCAGGCCGCCCGCGATGGCGCCGGCGAAGCTGCCCATGCCGCCGAGGATCACCACGACGAAGCTCTTCAGGCTGATCAGCCCGCCGACCGACGCCTGGGCGGAGTAGATGGAGCCCAGCAGCATGCCGGACAGCGCGGCCAGCGTGCAGCCGAGCGCGAAGGTCGCGGCGTAGACGTTGCCCGTGCGGATGCCGGCAAGGCTGGCCGCCATCGGGTCCTGGAAGGTGGCGCGCATGGCCGCCCCCAGCCGCGTCCTGCGGATGATCAGGTGGGCGCCGGCGATCAGCGCGATGCCCACACCCACGGCGACCAGCCGCAGCTTGGTGACGGCGATCGGGCCGAAGAACAGCGGCCCTTCGGAGACGGCGCCGGCCACCTTCATGGGGGCGGGGCCGACCACCAGCAGGGTGGCGTTGACCAGGAAGATCGACAGCCCGATGGTCAGCAGGATGCCCGGCTCCTCGCCCTGGCCGCGCACGCGTTCGATCAGGAAGCGGTCCACGAGCCAGCCGAACGCCGCCATCGCCACCGCGACCAGCGCGAGGCCGGAGAAGAAATCAAGCCCGAGGTAGGAGGTGACGAACCAGCCCGTCACCCCGCCCAGCATGTAGAACTCGCCATGGGCGAAGTTGACCACGCGCATCAGGCCGAAGATCAGCGTCAGACCCAGGGCGGACAGGGCGTAGAACACGCCCATGACCACTCCGTTGGTCAGAAACTGCAGAAAGAGATCCAGATCCATGGCGGTCTCGCGAATGCTTGGCGTGGATCGTCAGGTGTGCGGGTGGGGGAGGCTCCGCTGCGGAGACCTCCCGCGGCCGGTCAGTGCGGCGCGTCCACGGGGGTGGAGGCGATGACCTTCGGTTGCCCGCCTTCGATCCGCACCAGCACCGCGTCGAAGCCGTAGGCCTGGCCCTTCTCGGTGAAGCGGTAGACGCCGTTCGGCGCCTCGTACTGCGTCTTGGCGAGGGCGGCGCGGATGGCCTCCGCGTCGGTGTTGCCGGCCCGTGCGATGGCCTGGGCGGTGATGTTCAGGGCGTTGTAGCCGGCGGCCCCGTACTTGCCCGGCTTCACGCGGTACTTCGCCTCGTAGCTCTTCACGAAGGTCTGGTTGCGCGGCGCGTCCATGCTGGAGGCGTAGGGCACCGCGGCGTGGATGCCCTCCGCGGCGGAGCCGGTCAGGTTGATGAAGTCGGCCGTCGCCCAGGAGCCGACGCCGAACACCTTGGCGTCCAGGCCCATTTCGCGGATCTGCTTGACCAGGATGGAGCCGTCCTGCGTTTCCGCGGCGACGAAGACGCCGTCCGGCTTGGCGGCGCGCAGCTTGGTCAGCAGCGTGAAGAAGTCGGTGGTGCCGTGGTCGAAATACTCGGTCAGGACGCTCTTCGCGCCCAGCGCCGACAGGTCGCGGGAGAACTCCTCCACGCCGCCGCGGCCCCAGTCGTCGTTGACGCCGATGTAGGCGACCTTGGTCAGCTTAAGGTCGTTCGCCAGGATCTTGGCGAAGGCCTTGGCCATCAGCGCGTCGGTCTCCGCGGCGCGGAAGAAGTAGGGGTTGCCCTGCTCCGTCAGGCTGGCCTGCGAGGACACGCCGGTGACCAGCGGAATCTTGTACTTCTGCGCCACCGGCATGATCGCCGCGGTGGCGGAGCTGCAAAAGGCGCCGACCAGCGCCGCGACCTTGTCCTTCTGCACCAGCTTCTCGACGGCGTTCACCGAGTTGGCCGGCGTGCACTGGCCGTCTTCGATGACCAGCTCGATCTTCTTGCCGAGAATGCCGCCGGCGGCGTTCATTTCCTCGACCGCGAGCTTGGCGCCTTCCACGACGGACTTGCCGTTGTAGGCGACCGAGCCGGTCAGCGGCTCGACCATGCCGATCTTGATCGTGTCCTGCGCCTGCGCCGAAAGGGGCGCGGCGGCGCCCGCCAACAGCAGGCTGCCCAATACGAGTCTCTTCATCTCTCCCTCCGCTTCGACGGTGGTTTTTCAACGGTTGCCATCGACGACTCCCCGTCCGATCCACGCCATCCGTGTGGCCGCGATTGCGGCTCGGGAGGGGGGATCGGTGTCGTCCGCAGGTTCTGCGGTTGCCGTGTTTTATTATACGGTCAATTAATTATGGGGCGATGCTAACGGTGGCCTCGCGGCGCTGTCAATCGAATTTCCGACAGGGATTGTTGGGCATTCGCCCCGGGAGTATCGCGTTGTTGCACTGCAAGGTATGGGCCATGTCCGGGTCGGGCGCTGGGGTAAGCGTTCGGGCGACATTCCTGTGCGCACCCAAGATCGCAAGATGCCGCCCCCGTAAGCAGCGTGAACGATTTCTCGTCAACCCACACGCATTGGCGGCTGCGCGCTCCAACCGATCATCGTTTCCATCGCGGCGGCCAGGGTCAGCACGCGGGCGTCGGACAGGCGGGGGCCGGCGATTTGCAGGCCGACCGGCAGCCCGCGGTTGTCCAGCCCGCAGGGGATGGAGCAGGCTGGCGCGTAGCAGTGGTTGAGCAGCGGCGTGAACACCGCGTGGCCGCGCGGGCTGGCCGGGCGCCCCTCTATGGTCGTCGGGCCGAGCTGGTCGAGCGGCCAGGCGGTGACCGGCGTGGTCGGCGTGATCAGCAGGTCGAAGCGGGTGAAGAAGGCGCCGAGCGCGCGGTAAGCTTCCTCCCGCAGGTGCAGGGCGCGGGCGACCTCCGCGCCGGTGGTGCGGAGGCCCGCCTCGATCTGGACGGCGATGTCCGGGTCGAACAGGCCCGGCTCCGAGCGGAAGCGGTCACCATAGAGTGACGCCAGACCGGCGAATTGCAAGGCCATCAGTCCGGATTCGCCAGCCCCCTCCGGCCAGACGGGATCGGCCTCCTCCACAGGAACGCCGGCCCACTCCAGGCGGCGCACCGCGTATTCCACGCAGCGGGCGACGTCCGGCTCCACCGCGAAGCCGAGGCCGAGGCGTGGGCTGTAGGCGACGCGCAGGCCGGTGGGATCGGGGGCGGTGATCGCGTCGAGGAAGCGTCCGGGCACCGCCACCGACTGCGGATCGCGCGGGTCGGGTCCGGCCAGAACGTCCAGCATCAACGCCACGTCGCCGACCGAGCGGGCCATCTGCCCGACCACCGAGTTGCCGAACACCGGCTCCGCGAAGCCGATGGGGTGCGGGACGATGCCGGCCGAGGGCTTCATCCCCACCACCCCGACATGCGCCGCCGGCCGGCGCGTGGAGCCGCCCCCGTCGGTGGTCAGCGCCAGCGGCGACAGGCCGGCGGCGACCGCGCTGGCTGCCCCGCCCGACGACCCGCCAGGGGTCAGTTCCAGGTTCCAGGGGTTGCGCGTGGCGCCGTGCAAGGGGTTGGTGGTGACGCCCTTGCAGGCGAACTCCGAGCAGTTGGTGATGCCGGCGAAGACGGCGCCCGCGGCGCGCAGCCGGGCCACCGCCACGGCGTCCTGCGGCGCTTTGAAGCCCGCGAACAGGCGGGAGCCCTGGGTGGTCGGACAACCGCCGACCCAGATGTTGTCTTTCACCGTGAAGGGGACACCGAGCAGGGGCAGAGCCTCACCCCGCGCGGCGCGGGCGTCGGCCGCCGCCGCCTCGGCGCGTCCGGCTTCCGGGTTCCAGTGGACGAAGGCATTGAGTCGCGGATTCTCCGTGGCGATGCGCTCCATCAGCGCGTCGAACAGGGTGACGGCGCTCAATTCGCCGGCGGCGACGTGTTCGGCGATCCGGCGTGCGCTCAACTGCATGGTGTGTCCTTGACCTGGTCTCGAAGCCGGGTGTTCATGAAGGCACTCGGCAACAGGGGATGATGCAATGGCCGGCGGTGTTTCGGTGCATGCGGTGGACGTGGCGCGCGGCGTGCCGGCGCAGGGGATGCGGGTGGAACTGTTCGCGCTTCGTGACGGCGGGCGGGTGCTGCTGGCCGAGGGCGTGCTGGGGGCCAACGGCGCGCTCGACCATCCGGTGACGGCGGGGCAGGGCGTGACCGCCGGCGTCTACGAGGCGGTGTTCCACATCGGTGCCTTCCAGCGTGCGGCCGGTGTCGCCGTCGGGTCGCCGGCCTTCCTGGAGGAGGTGCCCTTCCGCTTCACGGTCACCGACGTCGACCAGCATTTCCACCTGCCGCTGAAGTTCACCCCCTGGGGCTTCTCGCTGTTCCGCGGGGCGTGACGCTCAACGGAGCTGGCGCGACAGGCCGGCGACCCGCTCCATCACCACCATGGCGAGAACCGTGACGACGATCAGCACGCCCGACACCGCGGCGGCGCGGACGTCCAGGCTGTTCTCCAGGATCTGCCACATGCGGATGGGCAGCACCTCGTTGCGGGCGTCGGCCATGAACAGCGACACGGGGATGTTGTCGAAGCTGGACATGAAGGCGATGAAGGCGCCCGCCCCGATGCCGTTGCGGATGGTCGGAAGCGTCACCCGGCGGAAGGTGTAGAGCCGCCCGGCCCCCAGGCTTTCGGAGCTTTCCAGCAGCGCCGGGTCGAGCTGCGCGAGGCTTGCCAGCGTGGTGCGCAGCACGTAGGGCACGCTGACCACGATGTGCCCGACCGCCAGCGTCAGGAAGGACAGCTCGATCCCCGCCGTGCTGAAGAACATCAGCGACGCCAGCCCGAAGGCCAGCGCCGGCAGCACCAGCGGCGACATGAACAGCCCGTCCAGCCCGCGCGCCCAAGCCTTGCGGCTGCGCCCGATGGCCAGCGCCGCGGCGGTCCCCAGCACCACCGACACCCCGGTCACCACGACGCCAAGCTGGAGGCTGGTCAGCGCCGCGTCCTGAAGCTGCCACGCGTCGAGCAGCGACACGTACCAGCGCAGGCTGTAGGAGGGCGGCGGGAACTTCAGCGAATAGCCGTCGGTGAAGGAGGTCAGCAGCACGACCAGCGTCGGCGCCGCCAGCAGCAGCAGCGCCGCGGTGGACAGCGAGCCCATGACGAGCCCGAAGGAGAAGCTGCCCCAGGTCGGGCGGCGCGGATCAGGCATGGATGTACCCCTTGCTGGCGCGGCCGAGCAGGTTCAGCAGCATCACCACCCCCAGCACCGACACCATGAAGACCATGGAGATCGCCGCGGCGAAGGGCCAATTGTGCAGCGTGATCGTCTGCTGGTAGATGTACTGCGGCATGAACAGCAGCTGGCCGCCGCCGACCAGCGACTGCGTGATGAAGGCGGTGACCGACGCTGCGTAGGTCAGCAGGCAGCCGGCAACGATGCCCGGCAGGCTGAGCGGCAGCGTCACCTTGAAGAAGGTCCGCCACGGCCCTGCCCCCAGCGCCGAGGAGGCGTCGAGCAGGTTGGGGTCGAGCCGCGTCAGCGTGGTGATCAGCGGCAGCACCATCAGCGGCATCTGCACCTGCACCAGCGCCGCGACCAGCCCGTTCTCGGTGTAGAGCAGCCGCAGCGGCGTCTCCGCAAGGCCCAGCGTCAGCAGCAGGTTGTTGACGATGCCGTCGCGCCCCAGGATGACCACCCAGGCAAAGGTGCGCACCACGACCGAGGTCAGCAGCGGCAGGATGACCACGAGGATCAGCGCCGACTGCATCCGCGGCCCGCTGCGGGTGTAGAGCCAAGCCAGCGGATAGCCGAACAGCAGCGTCAGCGCCGTGACCTTGACGCCAAGGAACAGCGTGCTGCCCAGCACCTTCCAATTGAAGGCGTCGCCGAAGAACTTGGCGTACTGGTCCAGCCCGAAGCGGGTCATCTCGCTGTCGGCGAACAGGCTGACGACGACCAGCAGCAGCAACGGCGTGACGAAGAACACCGCGAAGAAGGCGGTCAACGGCAGCGCCAGGGTCCATTCCAGCCCCGCATGGGGCTTTGGTGGGGCATGGGCCGAGGCGACTGTGTCAGCGGTGCTGGCGACCATGGGCGGGGGTCCGTGGGGGGTGTGAGGGGAGTGGTTGCGTTGGGCCCCCACCCAACCCTCCCCCACCTTCGGCGGGGGAGGGCTTTGAGGGACGCGGGGCGGAGTTCCCTCCCCCGTCGAAGATGGGGGAGGGTTAGGGTTGGGGGCCCGACGCAAGAGCTGTGGGGGCCCGGTTCGACTCCTTACACCTTGATTTCCTTGTTGAACCGCTCGATCCAGGCGGCGCGGTTCTTGTTGATGATCGACCAGTCGTGGAAGACGAAGGACGCTTTCAGATCCTCCTGGTCCTTGGCGATCATTTTGGCGATGTCACCCTCCATCTTGACCTTGCCGTTGGTCGGGATGACGAAGAAGGGCGCCTGCATCAGCTTGGTCTGCACCTCCGGCGCCATGGCGGATTCGATCAGCGCCGCCGCCAGCGGGGCGTTGGGCGTGTTCTTGGCGATATGGGCGGTCGTCAGGAAGGCGATGGTGCCGGTCTTCGGCTTGGCGAACTCCACCGGCACGCCGCGGGCGCGCAGAATCTGGATGGCGTTGAAGTTGCCGGGGGAGATGTCGATCTGCCCCTGCTGGAACAGGGTGGCGAGCGCGCCGGGGTTCGGGGCCACAGCGCCCAGGTTGGGCTGAAGCTCCTTCAGCGCGGCGAAGGCCGGGTCGATGTTGTCCTCGCCGCCGCCGCGGATCTTCGCCAGTTCCACCATGAAGGCGGTGCCGAGCGTCGAGTTCATGTTGGTGATGCCGACGCGGCCCTTGTATTCCGGCTTCCACAGGTCGTCCCAGCTGGTCGGCGGGGTCTTCACCTTTTCCGGGTTGTAGGTGATGCCGACAGCCTGGAAGAAGATGCCCGGCCCTTCCGGCAGCTGCGCCACCGGCAGCAGATCCCTGTAGTTTTTGCTGGCGTCGGTCGGGAAGGGGGCGGTCAGCCCCTGGTCGATCAGCGTCAGGCGCGGGCCCGGATCCATCAGCATGACGTCGATCGGCGGGCTGTTCTTCGCCGCGGCGACCTTGGCGATCATGTCCACCGACAGCATGGGGTCGAGCACGATGTCGGCGTTGCCGTTGGCCTTGCGGAAATGCGGGACGATCACCTCGCGGTGCGCTTCCTCCCAGCTGCCGGTGAAGGTGGCGAACACCAGCTTGCGCGCCTGCGCCCAGCTGAGGCCCGGGAACAGGTTCATGGCGCCCAGCGTGAGGCTCGCGGCCAATATGTGACGGCGGTTGAGGGTCATGGGCGAAAGACTCCGGACGGAGAGGAGGGGAGGGGTCAGGCGAGGGCGGCGAAGACGCGGCAGGCCTGGGGGGAAACGGGGTGCAGGCGCACCGGCGTGCCGGCTTCGCGCAATGGGACGCCGGCCACGCGCGGCTCGGTTACCTTGACCTGCCCGCCGTCGGCGGTGCGCACCTCGTAGACCACGACGGGGCCGAGCGGCAGGGCGAGTTCGACCGTGCCTGGGATTTGCTGCGGCGCCGGCTCCGCGGCGAGGCGCAGGTTCTCCGGCCGCACGCACAGCACGGCCGGCGCGCCCTCGGCGAGCCCACTGTCGAAGGTGCCGGCGCTCAGCACCGCGCCGGCGTCGAGCGCCACGTCGGCCGTGCCGCCCGCGTTGCGCAGGATGCGCCCCTTCAGCTGGTTGGCGCTGCCGACGAAGCTGTTGACGAACAGGCTGGCCGGGCGGTCGTAGACCTCCTCCGGCGTGCCGAACTGCTCCAGCCGGCCGCGGCTCAGCACGGCGATGCGGTCGGCCATGCTCAGCGCCTCCTCCTGGTCGTGGGTGACCATGATGGTGGTGATGCCGAAGCGGCGCTGGAGCTGCTTGATCTCGATCTGCATGTCGAGCCGCAGGTTCTTGTCGAGTGCCGCGAAGGGCTCGTCGAGCAGCAGGATGCTCGGCTGGATGGCCAGCGCGCGGGCCAGCGCCACGCGCTGCTGCTGGCCGCCCGACAGCTGCTTGGGGAAGCGGTCGCGCATGGCGCCGAGCTTCACGAGATCCAGCATCCCCTCCACCCGCGCACGCACCGCCTCGCGGGCGGTGCCGCGCGCCTCCAGCCCGTAGGCGACGTTCTGCGCCACGGTCATGTGCGGGAACAGCGCGTAGTTCTGGAACACGATCCCGACGCCGCGGCCGGCCGGGGGCAGGCTGTCCACCACCCGGTCGCCGATCACCACGCGGCCGAGCGTCTGCGACTGGAAGCCGGCGAGGATGCGCAGCAGCGTGGTCTTGCCGCAGCCGGACGGCCCCAGCAGGGCCACCATCTCGCCGGCCTTGATCTCCAGCGTGACGTCGTTGACGGCGGTGGTGGTGCCGAAGCGGTGGGTGATGCCGTCCAGCGTGACCGCCACGCCACCAGGGGTGCTGGCGGTTTCTGCGGCGGGCGGCGGAGCCTTGCGGTCCTGGGAGCGGGCGAACTGAAGTGCGGCCATGTGCCATGTCCTGGTGGGGCGCGCCGGCCGGGAACCCCCGGCGGCGCATCGCCGTTTGCGGTGCGCCGACTTTGAGGGGAGCAAGCACCATGCCAGCGCGGTGCCTTCCGGCATGGCAGGGCCGACAAAAGGCCGCCTACTCCGGTATTCCCTTGGGGTGCCCTGTTGGGCAGGGGCGCGATGCTGGGCAGACTGCCTGCGGGCCTTGCCCAAAATTTCATCGCTGCCTTGACCTTGACCAGTCCGCACGGTGGTTGGGCAGGGCGGGCGTTCGTCTGGCCCCTGGCTTGCTGTCGGTCCAGCATCGCTTTCCCGAGGATTCGTTTTTCCATGACCGACACCAACGACGCCCTGACCCGCTTGAGCGCCGCCGAGATGGCGGAGGGCGTGCGCCGACGGCGCTTCCGCGCGCGCGACCTTGTCGCGGCGAGCCTGGAGCGCATCGCGCGGCTGGACGGCACCTTGAAGACCTTCATCACACTGGCGCCGGAGGCGGCGCTGGCCGCCGCGGATGAGGCTGACCGGCGGGTGGAGGCGGGCAGACCGCTGGGCCTGCTGCACGGCGTGCCGGTGGGGGTCAAGGACCTGACGCCCACGGCGGGGCTGCGCACCACCTACGGCTCCACGCTCTACGCCGACTTCGTGCCCGACGCCGACGACCTCAGCGTCGCGCGGCTGAAGGCGGCGGGGGCGATCGTGCTGGGCAAGACCAACACGCCGGAATTCGGCTTCGGCGCCATCACCAGCAACGAACTGTGCGGGCCGACCGCCAACCCGCACAACCCCGCGATGACCAGCAGCGGGTCGAGCGGCGGCTCCGCGGCGGCGGTCGCGGCGGGGTTGGTGCCCCTGGCGCAGGGGACGGACTTCGGCGGGTCGGTGCGCACACCGGCCAGCTTTTGCGGGGTGGTGGGGCTGCGGCCGACGCCGGGGCGTATCCCCAGCCCGGGCCGGGCTCTGGCCTGGGACGGGCTGGCGACGCAGGGATTCCTGGCGCGCACGGTGGAGGACGCCGCCCTGGCGCTGGCGGTGGCGAGCGGGCCGGCGCCGCAGGACCCGACCTCCGTCCCGGTGCCGGCCTGGGCGGTGCCGGACCTCGACGCGCTGGACCCGAGGACTCTGCGGGTGGCGTGGTCGACGGACCTGGGCTCGGCGCTGGTCGACCTCGGGCTGGCGGATGTGTTCGAGGGTGTGATGCGCGGGCTGGAGGGCCGGTTCGCCTCCTTCACCAAGGCCAGCCCGGACTGCCGCGCCGCCGCCGATGCCTTCGAGACGCTGCGCGCCGCCCACATCCACCACACCTACGGCGCGACGCTGGAGCAGGACGGCGACCGGCTGAGCCCGACCGTCGCCTGGAACATCGCCCGCGGCCGCAATTTGACCGCCGCCGACTATCTGCGGGCGGAGGCGCAGCGCAGCGCGCTCTACCGGCGCTTCGCCGCCTTTTTCCAGACGCACGACATCCTGATGACGCTGAGCGCCAGCGTCTTGCCCTTTCCCAACGCGCAGGGCGACGTGACGGAGATCAACGGCTTCCGCCTGCGCACGATCATCGACTATCTGGCGATCACCTACACGGTGTCGCTGATCGGCTTCCCCTGCCTGTCGATCCCCTGCGGCTGGACGTCCGACGGCCTCCCCATCGGCCTTCAGCTGATCGCCAAGCCCTATGGGGAGGACACGCTGCTGTGCTGCGCCCGCTTCCTGGAACGGGAGCTGGGCTTCCGGCACCGCTGGCCGGCGGGGATGTGAGGGAAGGTCAGAACGGCAGCACCGGGGTCGGCTTACCCTTTGGGCGGGCGGGGGCCGGCAGGCCGCAGGGCAGGAAGGCGCCGCGGCCGGGTGCGGCCAGCAGCGCGCCGTCGCGGCACACGACCTCGCCGCGGGACAGGGTCGCCACCGGCCAGCCGGTGACCTCGATGCCCTCGTAAGGCGTGTAGTCCACGTTGTGGTGCAGGAGGTCGTTGGTGATCGTCACCGTGCGCGACGGGTCCCACAGCGCGATGTCGGCGTCGGCGCCCACAGCGATGGTGCCCTTGCGCGGGTGCAGGCCGTACATGCGCGCGGGGTTGGTGGCGGTCAGCTCCACGAACTTGGTCAGCTCCATCCGGCCCTTCATCACGCCCTCGGAAAAGAGCAGCGGCAGCCGCGTCTCCACGCCGGGGATGCCGTTGGGGACGCAACGGAAGGGCGCCGTCTCACCCGCGACCTTCTTGCCCTTCGGCCCGTCGTAGCGGAAAGGTGCGTGGTCGGAGGAGAAGACCTGGAAGGTGCCGCCGGTCAGCCCGTCCCAGATCACCCGCTGGTTCGCGGCATCGCGGGGCGGTGGGGAGCAGATGCATTTGGCGCCCTCGAACCCGTCGCCGCCCAGGTCGTCTCCGGTGAGGAACAGGTATTGCGGGCAGGTCTCCGCGTAGATGCGCAAGCCCCGGCCTTGCGCCCAGCGGATCTGCTCCACCGCGTCGGCGCCGGAGACGTGGACGATCAGGATCGGCACGTCCACCAGCTCGGCCAGCGAGATGGCGCGGTGGGTGGCCTCGCGCTCTGCCACACGGGGGCGGGAGACGCCGTGGAAGAAGGGGGCGGTCTGGCCGGCGCGCTCCAGCTTGTCGGTCAGCCAAGCGATGCAGTCGGCGTTCTCCGCGTGCATCATGACCATGGCGCCCTCTGTGCGGGCGATGTCCAGCACCTCCAGGATCTGGCGGTCGTTCAGCTTCAGCGCGTCGTAGGTCATGTAGATCTTGAAGGAGGTGTAGCCGTCGCGGATCAGCGCCGGCAGCTCCTGCCCCAGGACCTGTTTGGTCGGGTCGGTGACGATCAGGTGGAAGGCGTAGTCGATCACCGGCTTGCCTTCGGCGCGGCGGTGATAGTCCTCCACCGCGGCGCGCAGCGACTGCCCCTTGGCTTGGCAGGCGAAGGGCAGCACCGTCGTCGTCCCGCCGAAGGCCGCGGAGCGCGTGCCGCTGAGGAAATCGTCGGCCATCTCCGACTCGTCGCCGGTGGGCTGGTCGAAATGGACGTGGCCGTCCACGCCGCCGGGCAGGATGAGCAGGTTGGCCGCGTCGATCTCCTCCCGGCCGTTGGCGAGGTTCTCGCCCAACGCGGCGACCTTGCCGCCGCGCACGCCGACGTCGGCCTTGAACACGTCCGACGCGGTGGCGACCGTGCCGTTGCGGATGACCAGATCGAAGTCCATGCTTCAAGCCTTTCGTGATGCGCTTGAGTGTTCACCACAGCGACACGGAGACACAGAGGGGGTGGTTTCTCCGTGCCTCCGTGTCTCTGTGGTGATCGCTTCTTCAGCCGTGCAGTTCCTGGAACAGGCTGCCCCAGCCCGTCACGCGGCGGGTGTCGACGCCGGTCATGCGCAGCGCCTTCCACACCACGGTGGACACCGTGTCGTAGACGGGGATGCCCAGCGCTTTCTCCACCCGTTCCGCCACGGGGGCGCCGCGCATGTTGGTGCAGATGATGGCGATGGCGTCGGGCTTGGCTTCGGCGACCTCGGCGCACAGGCGCTCGATCCGCTCCTCGCTGATCTCGGAGAAGGAGAAGTTGCCGCGGTCGTTCAGGTGCCGCTCCGCCACCACCTCGAAGCCGGCGGCGTTGTAGTTGGCGACCATCTTCTCCTGGATTTCGTCCAGGTAGGGGCTGACGATGGCGAAGCGCTTGCGCTCCGTGGTCTCCAGGATCTCGTTCAGCGCGAGCATGGAGGTGCAGGCGGTGATGCCCGTCTCGGCCTCGATGGCACTGCACAGCCGGACGTCGGCGTCGAAGCCCAGCCAGCCGGCCGAGGTGCCGTTCCAGCCGATCACGTTCAGCCGAGCGTCGGCCAGCAGTCGGGCGGCGTCCAGGAAGGGCGCGTCGGTGAACTGGTCGAGCGCAGCGGCGCGCAGCGAGATCTCCTTGACGGTGAAGCGGCCGAAATGGGCGGTGACCTCGGGCAGGCCGCTCAGCATCGCGGAGGTCACCGGCTCCAGCACCGTGTTGGAGGAGGGCGTCAACATGCCCAGGAGGACGCGGTCGGTCATGGTCTTGGTCTTCTTTCTTGAAATTAGGCACGCGCCCAGAGCGCGCGGGCGGCCTGATCGGCCTCGGTGCAGATGCGGTCCAGGTCGGCGCGGACGGGGCGGCCGTCCTCCACCAGCGTTTCGCCGTCCACCAGCACCATCTCCACGTCGCGCCCCTGGCCCGTGTGGACGAGCGTGCCGAGCGGGTTGACCAGCGGACGCAGGTGCGGGCGGCGGGTGTCGAAGACGACGAGGTCGGCCTTCTTGCCCACGGCCAGCGTGCCGAGGTCGTCGGCCATCCCGACGGCCTTGGCACCGCCCAGCGTCGCCATGCGGAAGACGTCGGCCGGCTGCCAGTCGGCGGTGACTCCGCCCTGCTGGATGCGGGCGGTGGCCAGCGCCCAGCGCATTGCCTCCACCATGTCGCCGTGCTGCGTGTCGGTGCAGAGCGCGAGGTTGACCCCGGCGGCCTTCAGCGCCGGCGTCGGCGCCAGCCGGCCGGAGGCGGCGTTGCATTTCGGAACGTGGACCGCGTGGGCACCGCTGCGGGCGATCCGCGCGATGTCCGTGTCACTCACATAGAGGCAGTGGGTGGCGAGCAGCCGGTCGTTCAGGAGTCCGGTCTCCTCCAGCAACTCCGCGGGGGTCAGGCCGGTGGAGGCCTTCACGCGCTCCACCTCCACGCGGCTCTGCGCCAGATGGGTGTTGACGCGCATGTCCCGCGCGGCAGCCTCGGCGGCGATGGTGCGCAGGAAGGCGGGGGAGCAGGTGTCCGGCGCGTGGGCGGCCATCTGCACCTGGATGCGCCCGCCATTGACGCCGTGCCAGCGGTCGTGCAGGTCGAGCGTACGGCGCAGCAGGTCGTCGCCGATGCTCGCGTCGAAGGACCACTCGCCGTTCGCGACGCGGGCGAAGTTCACGTCGTGGACGCGCCAGCCCGCGTGGACGCGCAGGCCAAGCTCCGCGATGGCGTCCAGCGTCGCGTCGGCGTGGACGAAGTGATCGCACACCAGTGTGGAGCCGGCGAGCAGGGCCTCCACCGCGCCCAGCCGGGCCAGCGCACGGGCTTCCTCCGGCGTGGCGTCGGTCCCCTTGGGAATGCCGGGCGTGTAGGAGGGCGCGAAGCCCAGGTCGGCGGCGACGCCGCGCACCATGACCAGCACGGCGTGCAGGTGGGCGTTGACGAAGCCGGGCGTCACGAGGCGGCCGGGCAGGGACCGCACTACCTTGGCCGGCGGGCAGGGCTGTGAGGCCGGGGCGAGGTGGGCGATCCGGCCGTCGCGGATGCCGAGGACGGCGTCCTCGATGATGCTTCCGGCCATTTCTCCGGTCAGGACGGTGGCGCCGGTCAGCAGCAGGTCGAGCAGCCCGGCGCTCATGCGGCGACGCCCTGGCGCTGCTGCATCCCTTCCTCGCGGATCAGGTTCAGGATGTGGCGCTTGTGGTCGTTGAAGCGCGGGCTGGTGATGTCGCGCGGGCGCGGCAGGTCCAGGTCGATCAGCTCGCGGATGCGGCCCGGCCGGCTGGTCATCACCGCGACGCGGGTGCCCAGCACCAGCGCCTCGTCCACGCTGTGGGTGACGAAGACGACGGTGCAGCGCTGCTTCTGCCAGATGGCGACCAGCTCCTCCTGCATGTCCATCTTGGTCTGGGCGTCGAGTGCTGCGAAGGGCTCGTCCATCAGGATGACCTGCGGGTTCAGCAGCAGGGCGCGGGCGATGCCGACGCGCTGGCTCATGCCGCCGGACAGCTCCGCCGGGTAGTGGTTCTCGAAGCCGCGCAGGCCGACCATGTCGATGTATTCCTGCGCCGCTCTGCGCCGGTCGGCCTTGCGCCATCCCTTCAGGCGCAGGTGGAAGGCCACGTTCTCCCACACCGGCAGCCAGGGCATCAGGTTGGCCTGCTGGAAGACCATGCCGCGGTCGGCCCCCGGCCCGCCGACCGGCTTGCCGCCGACCGTGACGGTGCCGGTCGTCGGCTTCTCGAAGCCGGCGATCATGTTCAGCAGCGTGGACTTGCCGCAGCCGGACGAGCCCAGCAGGCAGAGGAACTCGTTCGGCTGGACCGACAGGCTGACGTCGTCGATGGCCAGCAGGTCGCGCTTGCGCTTGGCGTCGCGGTAGATCTTGGTGATGTTCTGAAGGTCGATGGAGGCCATGGAGTCAGCCCTCCCGGCTCTGGAGCGTGGAGCCGTGCTGCCAGTGCAGCGTGGCGGACATCAGCAGCTTGATGGCGCCGTCGGTGGCGAAGCCCAAGAGGCCGATGCTGGCCATGGCCGCGAGCACGAGGTCGTAGCGCAGGAAGTAGTAGCTGTCCCACAGCACGTACCCCAGGCCACTCTTCACCGCGACCATCTCCGCCGTCACGGTCAGCATCCAGGCGGCGCCGATGCCGATGCGCAGGCCGGCGAAGATGCTGGGCAGCGCCGCGGGAAACACGACGTGGCGCAGCAGCTGCTGCTCCGTGGCACCCATCATGGAGGCGGCGCGGATCAGGTTGCGGTCGGCCGTCTTCACCCCGTGGATGGTGTTCATCAGGATGGGAAAGAAGGCGCCCAGGAAGACCAGGAAGATGGCCGGCTTGTTGGCGATGCCGAACCAGATGATGGCGAGCGGGATCCAGGACACCGGCGGCACCGGGCGCAGCATCTGGATGGTCGGCTCCACCGTGCGCTCCACCCAGCGCCACCAGCCGATGGCGATGCCCAGCGCCACGCCGCTGACCGCCGCGATGGCGTAGCCGGCAGCCACGCGCAGGGCGCTGGACAGCGCGTCGGCCAGCCAGCGGCCGCTGTTGGCCTGCGAGGATTCGTCGAAGCCGGCGATCCAGTCGGCCCAGGTGTGCAGCACCACCGACGGGGCCGGCAGCAGCGCCTCCGGCAGGACGCCGGACCGGGAGAAGACCTCCCAGGCGGCGAGGATGAACAGGGGAACGGCCAGCCGCTCCCAGGATTTCGTCAGTGCCGTCATGGCCCGGAGTCCCTATGCTGTGCGGATCAGTAGCCGAGGTCGGTCTTCGGCTTCTTCGTGACCGCCTCCAGGAAGCGGTAGTCGAGGTTCTTCTCCGCCTCGGCCGAGACGTCGTGGGAGATGTATTTCAGGTCGCGCATCATCGCGGCGATGGCGAGCGTGCTGTCCTTGTGCATGGCGTAGTCGGGGGAGGCGTTCTTCAGCGCTTCCGCCGCCACGGCCTTGTCCATGCCGGTGTATTTGTTGATCACGTCCACCCAGGCGGCCTGGTCGGACTTCAGTTTGTCCACCATGGCGACGACGGAGCCGACGGTGGCCTCGACCGCCTGCGGGTGCTCCTTGATCACGTCGGAGCGGGTGACGATCAGGTTGGTCAGGTTGCCGGCCGCCTGGTCGTAGGGCAGGGCGAAATGCTTGCCGACGCCGGTCTGGCGGATCTGCGAGGCGAAGGGCTCCACCGTGCAGATCACGTCCACCTCGCCGCGCTGCAGAGCGGCGGCGTGGTCCGACGGATTCGGGATGTTGATGAACTGCACGTCCTTGTTGACGTTGATGCCGTGCTTCAGCAGGGCGCCGCGCATGTGGATGTCCTGGGCGTTGCCGCGCGACGCCGCGACGCGCAGCGGCTCCCCCTTCTCCTTGCGGGCGGCGATCAGCGCCTTCAGCCCGTCCCAGTCATCCGCCTTCAGGTCGATGCCCTTGGCCGTGACGATCTCCGACCCACCGTTCACTTGGCCCGACACCGCGACCACGTCGAAGCCCTTGTCGAGCGCCGTGATGTAGTGGAGATAGGTGACCTGGGCGACGTCGATGCTCTTGGACACCAGTGCGGTCAGGACGTCGTTGCCGGAGTTGAAGTTGATCGCCTCGATCTCTACCCCCTTGGCCAGCCCCGGGGTCAGCGCCATCGGCAGGCAGTGGGCGCATTTCGCGAAGCCCAGCTTGATCGTATCCGCCGCCTGAGCGGAAGCGGTGGCCGACAGGGCCAGGATGGCGGCGACAACTGTCTTCAAAACGGTGGTCCGGAACGTCATGTCCGTGGGCTCCCCATGCGGTTGCGTCCCACAGCCGGTCGCAAGCGCCGTGCCAAATTGTATACAAAATAATGATCAGCATTTTGTTGGCTGTTTTCAGCGGCTTACGGCATAATAGTGAGGAGGCGCGGTCCGACGATGGCTGTGCCCCGATTTTGGGCAAAGAGCATCCTTTTGGCGTGCATGCCCAAGCATGCGGCACTTTGGGGAAGGAACCGGGGCGAGCATGGACGCGCTGAAGACCGTGAAGACCACCGCCCGGCCGATCCGCCGCTCCACGCTGCATCATTCCGCCGTGGCGGAACTGCGCGCGATGATCCTGGACGGGGAGTTGCCGCCGGGCGTCCGCGTGCCGGAGGTGCAGCTGTGCGAGCAGCTGGGCATCTCCCGCACGCCGTTGCGCGAGGCCCTGCGCGTGCTGTCCTCGGAAGGGCTGGTGGAGTTGCGCCCGCACCGCGGCGCCATCGTGGCGCCGGTCGATCCCAACGAGATCGCGGCGATCTTCGAGGTGATGGACGCGCTGGAACGTCTGGCCGGGACCCTGGCCTGCAAGAACGGGCTGGATACCGAGTTCGCCAAGCTGGACCGCATGCACGACCAGCTCGTCGCGCAGCACGAGGCGGGGGAGCGCGCGGCCTATTTCCTGACCAACCGGCAGATCCACGCGCAGATCGTCGCCATGGCGCGCAACCCGGCGCTGGAGGCGACCTACGGCGGCTTTGCGACGAAGATCCTGCGCGCCCGCTCGCTCGCCAACTACGACGCCGGCCGCTGGCAGGAGTCGGTGGACGAGCACGAGGTCTTCATGACGGCGCTGCGCCGGCGCGACGCCGAGGAATTCGGCGCCCTGCTGGCCGACCACAGCCGCCGCACGGCCGTGGCCGTCATCCAGGCATTGCAGCCGGTGCGCGCTCCGTAACGCCCGAGAATGCCGCCGAACTCCGGGCAAACTCGGCGTGCGCCGCGACGATGTCGACCGGCATGGCGAACACGTAGCCTTCGCTGCGGACCGTCTTGATGTAGGCAGGTTCGCGCGCGTCGTCGCGCAGCCGCTGGCGGACCCGGCTGACCAGAAGGTCGATGGAGCGCTCGAACAGTTCGGCCTCCCGCCCTTGGGTCAGGTTGAGCAACTGGTCGCGGGACAGAACCCGCTGCGGATGGTCGAGGAAGACCTGCAGGAGCCGGTATTCGGCGCCGCTCAGCGCAACAACGCCGCCGCCGGGGTCGAGCAGGTGACGGGCCGTGGTGTCGAGCCGCCAGTCGCCGAACCGCAGGAGCCGGCCGGCCCCGGTCGCCTGCCCGGTCACCTGGAAATTCGGCGGCAGCATGCGCGTGCGGCGCAGGACCGCCTTGATGCGGGCCAGCAGTTCGCGCGCCGCGAAGGGTTTCGTCAGATAATCGTCGGCCCCCATTTCCAGCCCGACGATCCGGTCCGTCTCGTCGCCGCAGGCCGTCAGCATCAGGACCGGCGTCGCGCCATGGCGGCCGGCGCGCAGCTCCCGGCACAGCGCCAGCCCGTCGTCGCCCGGCATCATGAGGTCCAGGATGATCAGGTCCGCCCGGTCGCGCTCCAGGAACCTCCGCATCTGCCGCCCGTCCGCGGCCGTGGTGGTGCGCAGCCCGTTCCTCTTCAGATAGTCGGACACGAGGTCCCGGATGTCCCGGTCGTCGTCGACGATCAGGACGTGGTCGATGTGGTCCATGCCGAATGCTCCATGCCGAACGCTCAACGCCGGTTTGTCCCGGCTGACGCCGATCGGCGGCTTCATGCTGGACAAAACTTATCATCATAACTATTATTGTACAAATGAAACGGACGACCCCCATCGGCGTCCGGCGGATCCGAAAGGTTCGGCCATGACCCTTTTCCTGGTTTCCTATCTGGCGGGCGTGCTGACGATCCTCAGCCCCTGCATCCTGCCCATCGTGCCCTTCGTGTTTTCGACGGCGGGGCAGCCCGCCGGCCGCAGCGTGCTGCCGATGCTGGCCGGCATGGTGGCGAGCTTCGCGGGAGTCGCGACGCTCGCCGCCGTTGGCGGTCAGTGGGCTGTCGGTGCCAACGAGGCCGGGCGGCTCGCCGCCCTCGCCCTGATGGCCGTGTTCGGCTGGACGCTGCTGTCGCCGCGCGCCGCCGCGGTGCTGAGCCGCCCATGGCTCGCGCTGGGAAACCGGCTGTCGGGCCGGGCCGGGGGGCGGCCGGCGACCGTCGGCGGGTCACTGCTGTTGGGCGTGGCGACCGGCTTCCTGTGGACCCCCTGCGCCGGCCCCATCCTGGGGCTGGTCCTGACCGGCGCCGCGCTCCAGGGGGCCAACGCGCAGACGACCCTGTTCCTGGCGGCCTACGCGGCCGGCGCCGCGACGTCGCTTGCCCTGGCGGTGCTCGCCGGCGGCCGGATGCTGGCGGCGATGAAGCGCTCCCTGGGCGCCGGCGAGCGTGTCCGGAAGGGGCTGGGCGCCGCCGTCCTCGCCGGTGTGGCCGCCATCGCGCTGGGCGTCGACACCGGCCTGCTGGCGCGCCTGTCCTACGCCGGCACCACCGGGATCGAGCAGTCCCTTCTCGACCAGCTTCCCGCCGCAGGCTTGACGGACAGGAGCATGGCCATGGCCGCCACCGACACGAACCGCCCCTACCGCAGCAGCCTGCCGGTGGAAGGGCGGCTTCCGTCCCTCGGTGGGGCGGTCGAATGGCTGAACTCCGGGCCGCTCTCCGCGGAGCAGCTCCGCGGGAAGGTGGTCCTGGTCGATTTCTGGACCTACTCCTGCATCAACTGCATCCGGACGCTGCCCTACCTGCGGGCCTGGGCGGAGACGTATAAGGACCAGGGATTGGTCGTGATCGGCGTCCACACGCCGGAATTCGCCTTCGAGAAGAAGATCGCGAACGTCAAGGGCGCCCTCCGCGACTTCAAGATCAGCTACCCGGTCGCGGTGGACAGCGACTTCACGATCTGGCGCGCCTTCGGCAACAGCTACTGGCCGGCCCTCTACTTCGTCGACGCCGAGGGGCGCATCCGCCACCACCAGTTCGGCGAGGGCGGCTACGAGCGGTCGGAGCGGGTCATCCAGGACTTGCTGGCCGACGCGGCGGGACGGCGGAGCGCCGACGCCGGGCTCGTCAACCCGGACGCGCCGGGGGCGCAGGCCGCCGCCGACCTTGCCGACGCCCGCTCGGGCGAGACCTACATCGGCTATGAGAAGGCGGACGGTTTCGCGTCGCCCGAAGGCGTGCGCCCCGGCCGGCCGCAGGACTACACCGTCGGCACGCCGAGGCTCAACCGCTGGGGTTTGGCCGGCAACTGGACGGTCGGGGCGGAGCAGGCCCGGCTGAACCGGCCCGGCGGGGGGATCGTCCACCGCTTCAGCGCGCGGGACCTGCACCTCGTGCTCGGCCCCGGTCCGGACGGCAAGCCGGTGCGCTTCCAGGTCACGGTCGACGGCAAGGCGCCGGGAGCGGACCATGGCGCGGACATCACCGCCGACGGCACCGGCACGGTGTCGGAAACCCGGCTCTACCAGCTCGTGCGGCAGGCGGGGGACGTGCGCGAGCGGACCTTCGAGATCCGCTTCCTCGAACCCGGCGTCGACGCCTACGTCTTCACCTTTGGCTGAGGCACGGCCAGCTGAGGCTGGCCGGTACGGTCACGCCTCACCCCGGGCGGCCTTCTGCAAATTGTCCCGCAGCCGCGCCACGGCCTTCTGGAGGACACGGAACTCGTCCGGCGGAAGGCCGGAGGCCGCCACCGTCAGCTCCCCGAACCCCAGCCCCTTCTCGCGGAGCTGGCGGCCGGCCTCGGTCAGGGCGACGCGGACGACGCGCTCGTCCTCATGGTCGCGCATCCGCGTGACGTAGCCCATGGCTTCGAGGCGCTGCAGCATCGGCGTCATGGTGCTGGGTTCGAGGAACAGCTTGTCGCTCAGGCTCTTCACCGTCTGCCGGTCCTCCTCCCACAGCGCGATGATCGTGATGTACTGCGGGTAGGTGGCGCCAAGCTGCTCCAACACCGGCTTGTAGACCCGGGAGTAGGCGAGGTTGGCGGAATAGATCGAGAAGCACATGAAATCGGCCAGCCTGGCGGCCTCCGACCGCTTGGCCGGTTGTTTCGGCGTTTCGCCTGGCGGCGTGTTGGTCGGCTTGCGGCTCATGGCGGCGCCCGGATTCCTTTATCACGATAATCATTATGATAGCGCGTTTGGGTGCCGCCGGCCATGCGGTCGCTCGGCCCTACGGTTGCTCGGCCCTGGCTTGGCCTGAGCGGACTTGGCCTGAGCGGACTTGGCCTGCACGATTGAGCGCTATCTTTATGAGCATGGACATGCTTGATCCCGCCGCCGACGCCATCATGCCCGGCTTCCGCCGCCTGGACCTGGACACCACCAGCGCCCGCATCCGCGTCGCCGTGTCGACGTCGAATCATAGCGGACCGCCGGTCCTGCTGCTGCACGGGCACCCGCAGACTCACCTGACCTGGTACCGGGTGGCGCCCCGGTTGGTGGAGGCCGGCTGCACGATCGTGGCCGCCGACCTGCGCGGCTACGGCGACTCGTCGAAGCCGCCGGGCGGGGAGGGGCACGCCAACTACAGCAAGCGCGCCATGGCGCTGGACCAGGTGGAGGTGATGCGGGCGCTGGGGCACGAGCGATTCGCCGTGGTCGGGCACGACCGGGGTGGGCGGGTGGCCCACCGCATGGCGCTCGACCATCCCGGCGCGGTGGAGCGTCTGGCCCTGCTCGACATCGCGCCGACCGCGACCATGTACGCCCGCACCAATCGGGAGTTCGCCACCCGCTATTTCTGGTGGTTCTTCCTGATCCAGCCCTTCGACCTGCCGGAACGGATGATCGGCGCCGATCCGGAACACTTTCTGCGCCGGCACATCGCCGGCCAGACCAAAAATCCGGGCACGGAGAACGAGGCGCTGTTCCGGGAGTATCTGCGCTGCTATCGCGACCCGGCGGCCATCCACGCCATCTGCGAGGATTACCGCGCCGCCGCCTCCATCGACCTGGACCACGACGCGGCCGACGCCGACGCCCGGGTGACCGCCCCGCTGCTCGCGCTGTGGGGCGCCAAGGGGACGGTGGGGGCGTTGTACGACGTGCTGGAGACGTGGCGGGAGAAGGCTTTGGACGTGCGCGGCCGGGCGCTCGACTGCGGCCACACCCTCCAGGAGGAGGCGCCGGACGAGATCGCGGCGGAACTGCTGCGCTTCCTGAAGGGTTGATCGGCCGCCCGCTTCGGCCACGGCGCTTTCTCCTCGAAGAAGGGGTAGGGGGTCTGATGCTCGCCGCCGTGGACGATATCCGGGTTGTCCTGATCGCGCGCTGACCATACTCTGCGCGCCAACGCCCCACCAAGGAGGCGGCCCAAGAGGCCGAGAGACAATGCGTCGTCACCGCCGCGCGAAGATTGTTGCCACCGTCGGACCGGCCAGCAATTCGCCCGAGATGCTGAAACGGCTGTTCATGGCCGGCGTCGATACGTTCCGTCTGAACTTCAGCCACGGAACCCACGAGGACCACGCCAAGGTCCACGCCGCCATCCGCGCCCTGGAGGCTGAGGTCGGCCGCCCCATCGGCATCCTCCAGGACCTTCAGGGTCCCAAGATCCGCGTCGGCACGATCCGCGACGGCAAGATCACCGTCAAGGCCGGCGAGACCATCCGCTTCGTGCTGAAGGGGGCTGACGGCGACAAGGATTCCATCCCGCTGCCGCACCCGGAGATCTTCGCGGCTGCCGCGCCCGGCCACCATCTGCTGATCGACGACGGCCGCGTGCGCGTCGAGATCACCGGCCTCAGCGACGACCACATCGACGCCAAGGTGCTGTTCGGCGGCACCATCTCCAACCGCAAGGGCGTCAACGTCCCCAACACGGTGCTGGAGCTGTCGCCGCTGACCGCCAAGGACCGCACCGACCTCGCCTTCGGGCTGGAGCTGGGCGTGGACTGGGTTGCCCTGTCCTTCGTGCAGAAGCCGGGCGACCTGCTGGAGGCGCGCGGCCTGGTCGGCGACCGCGCCGGCCTGATGTCCAAGATCGAGAAGCCGGCGGCGCTGGAGCGCATCGACGACATCATCCGCCTGTCCGACGCCGTCATGGTCGCCCGCGGCGACCTGGGCGTGGAGATTCCGCACGAGGAGGTGCCCGGCCGCCAGAAGGAGCTGGTGCGCGCGTGCCGTCTCGCGGTCAAGCCGGTGATCGTGGCCACCCAGATGCTCGACTCCATGGTCGCTGCCCCGACCCCGACACGGGCCGAGGCGTCGGACGTGGCAACGGCGGTCTACGACGGCGCCGACGCGGTGATGCTGTCGGCGGAGTCGGCGTCGGGCTCCTACCCCGTCGAGGCGGTGGAGATGATGGACCGCATCATCCGTTCCACCGAGCAGCACAAGCTCTACCGCTCGATCATCGACGCCTCCGCTCCGGGTGAGGAGCAGACGGCTCCGCATGCGGTGGCCGCGGCGGCGGCCGAACTGGCGGAGGTGATCCACTCCACCGCCATCGTGGCGTTCACCTCCAGTGGCACGACCGCGGCGCGCATCGCGCGCAAGCGCCCGGCGGTGCCGATCCTGGCGATCACCTCCGACCGCGCGGTGTCGCGCCGGCTGAGCCTGCTGTGGGGTGCCCACAGCGTGCTGTCGGCGGACATCCACACCTACGAAGAGATGGTGGAGCGCGCCATCAACGTCGGCCAGCTGGAAGGCTTCGTGCGCCCGAACGAAAGCATGGTCGTGGTCGCCGGCATCCCCTTCGCCCAGGCCGGCACCACCAACAACCTGCGCATCATCCAGGTGAGCTGAGGGCCGGGACCTCTCCGGAATACGGCCGGCCTTCGGTTCGGCCGTATTCCGAACACCAGAGACGGGAGGAGGACGGTATGCCCAGGACGGATGTGATCACGTGGAACGACCTTCCGGCGACCGGGGGTAACGGCGCGGAGCGGCGCGAGATTCCCGGCGCCGGCGCCTCGTTGAAGCAGATCGTGATCAAGGCCGGCACGGTTGCCGCGCGTCACAGCCACGATCACGAGCAGTTCCTCCTGGTGCTTGACGGGCTGGCCCGCCTGGAAACAGAGGAGGGGACGGTCGAGCTGCGCCCCGGCATGGTCGTCCGCTTCGACCCCCAGGCCTGGCACGCTGCGGAGTTCCTCCGCGACACGGTGCTGGTCGAGGTGAACCTCAATTAATCCACTGATTCTATAGCGGAAGCCCTTCTCCCCCAAGGGGAGAAGGGCTTCCCCCTCCTATACGATTGCCGCTCTTCAAGCAGCGGCAGCGTGACAGAAAGCGCCTGCCGGCTGTTGAGGGGGACTGTCGAGGAGGGCCGAAGGCCCCCTCACTTCAACCAGGGAGGACCGACATGCCTGTGGATGTGAAGTATCGGGCCGAGGCGACCGCGACCGGCGGGCGCGACGGACGCGCCAAGACCGCCGATGGGGCCTTGGACGTCAGGCTCACGACGCCGAAGGAACTGGGCGGCGGCGGTGGCGACGGCAACAATCCGGAACAGCTGTTCGCCGCGGGCTATTCGGCCTGCTTCCTGGGTGCGATGAAGTTCGTCGCCGGGCAGGAGAAGATGCAGGTGCCCGCCGACACCACGGTCACCGCCACGGTCGGCATCGGCCCGCGGTCGGAAGGCGGCTTCGGGCTTGAGGTCGACCTGAAGATCGCCATGCCGGGCGTCGACCGGGCCAAGGCCGAGGCGCTGGTCGAAAAGGCCCACCAGGTCTGCCCCTATTCCAACGCGACCCGCAACAACGTGCCGGTCCGGCTTCAGGTCGTTTGACGCTTTCTCTCTGCCTTGAGCGTGGCCGGGGCTCGTCCGGGTTCCGTGGGCGGCCCATATGATGGCCGTCGGGACCCGGGCGGCGGCACCGGATCCCTCCGCAACCGGTGAAACGGGAGGGCACGCGTGGTGGAGCGCAAGAGTGAGGAGCGGGCGGACTATCGGCATTTCCTGACCATCCCGACGCGGTGGATGGACAACGACGTCTACGGCCACGTCAACAACGTGGTCTACTACAGCTATTTCGATACGGTGGTGAACCGCTACCTGATCGACGCCGGCGCGCTGGAGATCGAGACCAGCCCGGTGATCGGGCTGGTGGTCGAAACGGGCTGCCGCTACTTCGCGCCGATCACCTTCCCCGACCGGGTGGACGCCGGCTTGCGCGTGGCGCGGCTCGGCAACAGCAGCGTGCGGTACGAGGTCGGGCTGTTCCGCAACGACGACCCGGCGCCCGCAGCCAGCGGCCATTTCGTGCATGTCTATGTGGACCGCGAAACGCGCCGCCCGGTGCTGCTGCCGGACCCCCTGCGCGCGGCGCTGACACCCCTGGTCACCGGCCCAGCTGATCCCGCATGAACTCGACAAAGCGCGGGTCGCCGGCGTAGGCGACGTTGATGCGCATGGCCGGGACGGCCAGCGCCTTTCCGGGCACGAAGACGGAGCCGGGGGCGAGGAAGATGCCGCGCTCCGCCGCGTCGCGGACCAGCGCGCGCTCCTCCGTGCCTTCCGGCAGCTCGCCCCACAGGTAATAGCCGCCGGTCGGTGGGATCGGCATGCGGAGGCCGAGTTGGCCCAGCGCGCCCACCGCTTCCTCGGTCGCGGCCTCGACGCGCGCCTTCAGCCGGCGCAGGTGGCGCAAATACTGTCCGCTGGCGATAACGCCGTAGACGATGCGCTCGACGAAGTCCGATGTGCTGACGACGGTCAGCATCTTCAGGTCGCACAGCGTGTTGATCAGCGCCGGCTTGGCCGCCACATAGCCGACGCGCAGGCTGGCCGACAGGGTCTTGGAGAAGGTCCCGACGTAGATCACCCGCTCCAACTGGTCCAGCGTGGCAAGGCGCGGGCTGGCGGCCGGCAGGATGTCGGCGAAGGGGTCGTCCTCCACCACATGGAAGCCGTGCTGCTCTGCGATCTGGAGCAGGCGGTGGGCAACGGCCGGCGTGATCGACCCGCCGGTCGGGTTGTGCGCCAGGGACTGGGTGAAGAAGACCTTGGGCTTCAGCCGCGTGGCCAGGGCGGCCAACTCCTCCAAATCCGGCCCGTCGCCGCGCCGCCGGACGCCGGCGATCTCCACCTTGGCGAGCTTCAGCTTGCCGAACAGCGGGTAGTAGCCGGGGCTGTCCACCAGCGCCACGTCGCCGGGTTCCAGCAGCTGGCGGGCGACGAGGTCGAGGGCGTGGTTGGCGCCCTGGGTCAGCAGGATCTGCTCCGGCGCCACCTTGATCGAGCGTTCTGCCAGGGTCAGTGCCAGCCGTTCCCGCAGGGGAAGGAAGCCCCAGGGGTTGCCGTAGCCGTGCTCGGACGCCGCCGGCGTGTGGCGCGGCTGGCCGCCCACCTCGAAGCGCTCCATCCAGGACGGTGGCGGGCGCCCGTCGCCGACGCGGACCGCATAGTTCTGCACCAGCTGTTCGCGCAGAAGCGAGACGAAGTCCGCGGCCTCCGCCACGTGGGACGGCCGCTGCTCCGGCGACGGGCGGCGGACGCGCGCCACGTAGTAGCCGGAGCCCTGCCGGGCCTCCAGATGGCCGAGCGCCACGAGCCGGTCGTAGGCCTCCGCCATCGTGTTCTTGGACACGCCGTGTTCGAGCGCCCCGGCGCGGACGGACAGCAGCCGCTCCCCCGGCTTCAGCAGGTTGCCGTCGATCATGGCCGCGATCTTCGCGACGATGCCGTCGACCCGCGTCATTCCCGTCCTCCAGCGCCGAAATTGTCCCACCCCCTGGACTGGTACAGTGTCCCGGGAAATTTCGCAAACTGTCCCTTCCATTGTCCCTTGAGTATACGGATCATCAGCGCGACGGAAGGAATGCAAGAACGCTTCCGGGAACGTTGGACCAAGAGGAGAGGACGGTCTTGTCTCACGCCCACCGCAACGCGCGCATCCCCGGCTTCCACCGCAAGTCCCCGCAGGAGCGGCTGCGCATCGTTGCCGAGTTCGCCGGCCTGGATTCCGCCATCACCGAGCGGCTGGCCGACACCGGCGGCCTGGACCTGGACCTTGCGGACCGGCTGGTGGAGAACGTCGTCGGCTCGATGAACATCCCGCTGGGCATCGCCACCAACATGAAGGTGGACGGCGAGGACCTGCTGATCCCCATGGCGACGGAGGAGTCCTCCGTGGTTGCGGCGGTCTGCAACGCCGCCCGGCAGTGCTACGACGCCGGCGGTTTCACCACCTCCATGTCCGGCACGCTGATGATCGCGCAGATCCAGGCGATCGACGTGGCCGACCCGCACGCCGCGCGCCTGCGCGTGCTGGACCGTCGCGACGACATCAAGGCGCTCTGCGACGGTTGCGACCCGGTGTTGCTGAAATTCGGCGGCGGCTTCCGCGATGTGGAGGTGCGCGTCATCGACAGCCTGGGCGGGCCGATGCTGGTCACCCACCTGATCGTCGACACCCGCGACGCCATGGGCGCCAACGCCGTCAACACCATGGCGGAAACACTGGCGCCGCACATCGCGCAATGGACGGGCGGGCGCGTGTATCTGCGTATCCTCTCCAACCTCGCCGACCGGCGGCTGGCGCGGGCGCACGCGGTGTGGCCGCTGGATCAGATCGCCGTCAATCAGATGAGTGGCGAGGCGGTGCGCGACGGCATCATCAGCGCCTACCACTTCGCGGCGGCCGACCCCTACCGCGCGGCCACGCACAACAAGGGCATCATGAACGGGATCAGCGCCGTCGTGCTGGCGACCGGCAACGACACCCGCGCCGTGGAGGCCGGCGCCCACGCCTACGCTGCCCGCCAGGGCCATTACGGCAGCCTGACCCGCTTCGAGGTGACCAAGGACGGCGCGCTCAGCGGCTCCATCGAGCTGCCCATGGCGGTTGGGCTGATCGGTGGGGCGACCAAGGTGCATCCCACCGCGCAGGCCAGCCTGAAGATCCTGGGCGTCACCAGCGTGGAGCGGCTGGCCCGCATCATCGCGGCGGTTGGGCTGGCGCAGAACTTCTCCGCGCTGAAGGCGCTGGCGACGACCGGCATCCAGAAGGGGCACATGGCGCTGCACGCCCAGAACATCGCCATGATGGCCGGCGCGGTCGGCGAGGAGATCGAGCGCGTCGCCCGCATCCTCGTGGAGCGCGGAACGGTCCGGCAGGACGTCGCCCAGGCGGTGCTCCAGGAACTGCGCGGCGCCTGAAAGCCCGCAAGAACGACGATAAAGAAGAAGGACAAGGAGGAAACATGAAGGCGCATCGGATTCTGGCGACGGCAAGCGTGGTGGCGTTGCTGTGCGGGGCAGGCGGCGCGTCGGCGGAGATCGCCGGCAAGCGCGTCAAGCTGGGCGTGCTGACGGACATGAGCGGCTTCGCGTCGGATTCCACCGGCATGGGCTCCCTCGTCGCGGCCCAGTTGGCGGCGGAGGACTTCGCCAAGGAGTTGCCCGGCGTGACCATCGAGGTCGTCCAGGCCGACCACCAGAACAAGCCGGACATCGGCGCGGCGACCGCCCGGCGCTGGCTGGACCAGGAACAGGTGAACGCCATCCTGGACGTGCCCTTCTCCTCCGTGGCGCTGGCGGTGAACGAGGCGCTGCGCAACTCCAAGGCCGTGTTCGTCGCCTCCGGCCCCGGCACGACGGAGCTGACCGGGCCGAAATGCTCCCCGAACACGATCCACTGGACCTACGACACCTGGGCGCTCGCCAACGGCACGGCGCGCGCGGTGACGGAGGGCGGCGGCAAGAGCTGGTACTTCCTGACCGCTGACTACGCCTTCGGCCACGCGCTGGAGAACGACGCCTCCGCCGTGGTCAAGAGCCTGGGCGGGAACGTCGTGGGCAGCGTCCGCCATCCGCCGAACGCGTCGGACTTTTCCTCCTATCTGCTCCAGGCGCAGGGTAGTGGCGCCAAGATCATCGGCCTCGCCAACGCTGTCGGTGACACCATCGGGTCGGTCAAGCAGGCGACGGAGTTCGGCATCACCACCGGCGGGCAGCGTCTGGCGGCGCTGCTGATGCAGTTGAGCGACGTCGCCGCCGTGGGCCTGAAGGACGCGCAGGGCCTGTACCTGACGGAAGCCTTCTACTGGGACCTGAACGCCGGGACGCGCGCCTTCGCCGACCGCTTCGCCGCCAAGATGAACGGGCGCCGCCCGACCGGCAATCAGGCCGGCGTCTACGCCGGCGCGTTGCATTACCTGAAGGCGGTGAAGGCCGCCGGCACCACGGACGGGACGGTCGTGGCCGCCAAAATGAAGGAGATCCCGACCGACGATCCCCTGTTCGGCAAGGGCACTGTCCGCGCCGACGGGCGCGCCGTGCACGACATGCTGTTCTTCGAGGTCAAGTCGCCCGACGAGTCCAAGGGCCCTTGGGACTTCTACAAGCTGGTGAAAACGATCCCCGCGGCCGAAGCCTTCCGCCCCCTCGACCAGGGCGGCTGCCCGCTCGCGAAGAAGTAGTGGCGTCGGGGTCGCGAGACTTGCAAGCGGCCCTTGGTTAGGATGAGGGGGCGCCCCCTCACCCTAACCCCCTCCCCAGGGGGGAGAGGGGATTTGGCATTCGGGAGAGTTTCTTGTGAAGTTGGACAAGTTCGAACGCGCCGAACCGCAGGACGCCGCCGCACGCCGCGGTGTTCGGCCGGTGATCTGTTACCCCGTCGACAGCCTCGCCCCGCCCGACCTCGCCGCCTACCGCGCGGCGCGCCAGGGCTGGCGGAAACTGTCGGAGGTGGTGGTGCCGCCGCGCGACGCCCGCACGTTCGAAGTGCCGGCGGGATGCTTCTTCCGCATCGTCAGCATTGATGGGCCGCAGGTCGGCGACCTGAACCTGTGGGCGGCGCAAAATCTGAATGAGCGTTTCTTCTCCGGCAAGACGCGCGCGCTGCACGGCACGCACCTGTCCACCGGCGACCGTCTCTGGTCCTGCCTGCCCTTCCTGCGCCCCATGGCGACGATCACCGAGGACACGCTGGACTGGTACGGCTTCGACGAATTCGGCGGCTCCGTCCACGACGTCATCGGGACGCGCTGCGACCCCTACACCCACAAACTGCTGAGCGGCGGCGAGTATCACCACTGCTGCCACTCCAACCTGACGCGCGCGCTGGCCGGCCACGCGCAGCGCCCGACGGCGGAGGTGGAGCCGGCGGTGCACGACGTGCTGAACGTCTTCATGTGCACGGGCTTCACCCGCGACACTGGCCAGTATTTCATGAAGGCGAGCCCGGTGCGGCCCGGCGACTTCCTGGAGTTTTTCGCGGAGATTGACCTGTTGGGCGCCCTGTCCGCCTGCCCCGGCGGCGATTGCAGCGCGGAGCATTCCAGCGACACGGCTGCCTGTTACCCGCTGCTGGTCGAGGTGTATGAGCCGGTGGCTCCGCCGCAGGGCTGGACCTCGCCGCCGCGCAACGGCTACAGCGGTGACCACGGCTTCTAAGCGGCCGCCGCCTCGCGGGCGATCCAGCGCCGGAAGGCCTGGAGCGGGGGATAGCTCTCCCGCCGGGTCGGCCAGGCGAGGTAATAGCGCCCGGCGCTTTGCACGGCGCCGGGAATTGCTTCGACAAGGTCGCCGCGCGCCAGCTCCGCCTCGAACAGGAAGCGGGGCAGCAGGGCCACGCCCATGCCGGCGGTGGCGGCCTGCGCCGCCGTGGCGAACTGGTCGATCAGCATGCCGCGCACGCCGTCCGGCGCCACGCCCATGGCCGCGAACCAGCGCTCCCACGCGTCGGGCCGGGAGACGAGGTGCAGGAGGGGGGCGGTCAGCAGGTCCTCGGCCTTCGCGAACCGGTGCCGGTCGCGCAAATCAGGGCTGCAGGCCGGCACCACCGTCTCGCGCATCAGCGGGTCGAGTTCGGCGCCCGGCCAGTCCGGCGCCCCGAAATGGATGGCGGCGTCCAGCGGATCCAGCTGGAAGTCGAAAGGCGCCAGCCGGGTCGTCAGGTTGACGGTGATCCCCGGATTCTCGGCGACGAAGCCGGGCAGGCGCGGCGCCAGCCAGCGCGTGCCGAAGGTCGGCAGGATGGCGAGGTTCAGCGTGCCGCCGCGCGGGTTGGCGCGGAAGTTCAGCGTGGCGGTGGAGATGTGCTGCAACGCCTCCCGCACCTGCTGGGCGTAGGTCTCCCCGGCCAGGGTCAGGCGGACGGTCTGGCGTTCGCGCAGGAACAGCTCCGCCCCCAGCACCTCCTCCAGCGCGCGGATCTGGCGGCTGACTGCGCTCTGGGTCAGGTTCAGCTCCGCCGCCGCGGCGGTGAAGCTCTGGTGCCGGGCCGCCGCCTCGAAGGCGCTCAGCAGGGACATGGAGGGCAGGAACCGCCGCACGATCGCCACGCCACGTCACCCCTTCGCTGGCCGCCACACTCATTCCGAACCGTCATGACGTTACACGGCGAATTCGTTTGAAACAACGGGGCGCGCGGGCGACGATTGTGCCCGGCGCGCATGACCTGCGCCGCCGACAGGACAACGCCGAAGCCGGAACCACTCCCATGAAGAACGATCCGCGCAGCCATGGCCTGTGGGAGCGCTCCGCTCCGCCGGCCCCCGCGACCACCCCGCTGTCCGGCGACGTCGAGGCCGACGTCGCCATCGTCGGCGGCGGCTTCACCGGCCTGTCCGCGGCCCTGCACCTCGCCGAAGGCGGCGCCTCGGTGGTCGTGCTGGAGGGGGTGGAGATCGGATTCGGCGGGTCGGGCCGCAACGTCGGCCTCGTCAACGCCGGCATGTGGGTGATGCCCGACGAGCTTCCCGGGGTGCTGGGCGACGTGCACGGCCAGCGGCTGCTCGACCTGCTCGGCAACGCGCCGAGCGTCGTCTTCGACTTGGTCCAGCGGCACGGCATGGCGTGCGAGGCGGAGCACCGCGGCACCCTGCATTGCGCCGTCGGGCCGCAGGGCTTCTGGGAACTGCGGGAGCGCGAGCGGCAGTGGAAGGAACGCGGCGCGCCCGTCCAGCTGCTCGGGCCAGAGGAGACGGCGCGCAAGGTCGGGACGAAGGCCTACGCCGGTTCCCTGCTCGACCTGCGGGCGGGCACCATCCAGCCACTGGCCTACGCCCGCGGCCTCGCGACCGCCGCGATCAAGGCCGGGGCGGTGATCCACACCGGCAGCCCGGTCGTCTCGGCCACGGACGAGGGCGCGGCGTGGCGCCTGCGCACGCTGGGCGGCACGGTCCGCGCGACGCAGGTCATCGTCGCCACCAACGCCTACACCAGCGGCGTGTGGCCGGAGGTGCGGGGCGAGTTGGTCCATCTGCCCTACTTCAACATGGCGACCACGCCGCTCAGCGAGGATCTGCGGCGCTCCATCCTGCCGGAACGCCAGGGCGTGTGGGACACGCGCGAGGTGCTGAGTTCCTTCCGCTTCGACCAGCAGGGCCGGCTAGTCTTCGGCAGCGTCGGCGCGTTGCGCGGGACGGGCCTGCCGGTCCACCGCGACTGGGGCCGGCGGGCGCTGGCCAAGCTGTTCCCGCAGCTGCGCGGCGTGCGATTCGAGACGGAATGGTACGGCAAGATCGGCATGACCGCCGACAACCTGCCGCGCTTCCACCGGCTGGCGCGCAACGTCGTGTCCTTCAGCGGCTACAATGGGCGCGGCATCGCGCCGGGAACGGTGTTCGGCCGCTGCCTCGCGCAGCTGGTGTCCGGGGCGATCACCGAAGCCGACCTGCCGCTGCCGGTCACCGCCCCCGAGGCCGCCCAGCACCGCGCCGCGAAGGAGGCCTATTACGAGGTTGGCGCCCAGATCGCCCACATCGCCGGCGCGCGGATCTGACGGGCACACGCCGTTCCCCACCCACGGTGCCCGGACGCCCATCGGCCGTTTGGACACTGGAAATTGTTCGCTTTGAAACTATATAAGGAGGCAACAGTTCCGCCCCATTCGAGGTGAAGAGGTCACCCCATGACGACTTCCAGCACGAGGACGTTCAGCACGGCCGCGCGGGCGCGGATCACCGACGACAATCCAATGGGCACCGACGGGTTCGAGTTCGTCGAGTACGCCTCGACGGAGCCGGAAAAGCTCGGCGCGCTGTTCGAAACCATGGGATTCCAGCCTGTCGCCCGGCACCGGTCGAAGGACGTGACGCTGTACCGCCAGGGCGACATCAACTTCATCGTCAACGCCGAGCCCGACAGCTTCGCCCGCCGCTTCGCCCAGGCGCATGGGCCCTGTGCCTGCGCCATGGCCTTCCGCGTCGCCGACGCCAAGCACGCCTTCGAACGCGCGGTCGCCCTGGGC
Organism: Azospirillum canadense; assembly: GCF_025961225.1. GTDB lineage: Bacteria > Pseudomonadota > Alphaproteobacteria > Azospirillales > Azospirillaceae > Azospirillum > Azospirillum canadense. Next base: position 436,607 of record NZ_JAOQNG010000004.1, read on the forward strand.
GCCACGCCGGTGCCGAACCCGGTCGGACCGATGGAGCTGAACATCCCGGCCATCGAGGGTATCGGCGGCAGCCTGCTCTATTTCGTCGACCGCTACGGCGACAGCGGCTCCATCTACGACGTCGATTTCCGCTGGACCGGGGAACGCGAGGCGCGGCCCGTCGGCGTCGGCCTGCACACCATCGACCATCTGACGCACAACGTCCACCGCGGCAACATGGCGCGCTGGGCGGGCTTCTACGAGAAGCTCTTCAACTTCCGCCAGATCCGCTACTTCGACATTGAGGGCAAGCACACCGGCCTTTTCTCCAAGGCGATGACCAGCCCGGACGGCAAGATCCGCATCCCGATCAACGAGAGCGCCGACGACAAGAGCCAGATCGAGGAATATCTGCGCGACTACAAGGGCGAGGGCATCCAGCACGTCGCGCTGGAAAGCAGCGACATCTACCACACGGTGTCGAAGCTCGCCGAGAATGGGCAGGAGTTCATGCCGGCGCCGCCCGACGCCTATTACGACATGGTCGACCAGCGCCTGCCGAACCATGGGGAGCCGCTGGACCGGCTGCGCGAGCTTGGTCTGCTGATCGACGGCGGCGGGGTGGTGGAAGGCGGGCACGCCCGCGTCCTGCTGCAAATCTTCTCCAAGACCGTGATCGGCCCGATCTTCTTCGAGTTCATCCAGCGCAAGGGCGACGAAGGCTTCGGGGAGGGCAATTTCCGCGCCCTGTTCGAGAGCATTGAGGCCGACCAGCTCCAGCGCGGCGTCATCGGGCCGGACGCCTGACGGCCATGGCGGCCCAGAACGGTAACGCGGAGAACGGCGACGCGTGGCGCAAGAGCCCGCTGGCGCCCGCCCCCGGCACGGCGCTGGGGCGGCTGGAGGAGTTTCCGGACGGCGAGGCGCGGGAATTCCGCTTCGGCGAGGGGCGGCGGGTCTTCTCCATGCTGGTCGTGCGCTGCGGCGGGGACGTCCGCGCCTTCGTCAACGCCTGCCCGCATGTCTGGCTGCCGTTGACCTACCGCGGCGCCTCCGTCGTCAGCGCCGACGGCGCGCGGCTCGTCTGCTCGAACCATCAGGCGGAGTTCGCGGTGGAGGATGGCCGTGCCCTCGGCGGCCCGGTCGAGCCGGACTGCCGCCTGACGCCGGTGCCGGTCGCCGTGGGGGCCGACGGGGTGGTGCGTGTCGGGGAGTGAAGGGGGGAAAGTCATCATGACCAGCGATCTCACCTACAATTCGGGCTTCGGGAACGAGTTCGCGACGGAAGCGCTGCCCGGCGCGCTGCCGGTCGGGCGCAACTCACCCCAGAACCCACCCTATGGCCTGTATGCGGAGCAGCTGTCCGGCACCGCCTTCACCGCCCCCCGCGCGCACAACCGCCGCAGCTGGCTGTACCGCATCCGCCCGGCGGTCATGCACCAGCCGTTCCAGCCACTCGACAATGGACGGCTGCTCAGCCGCTTCGACGAGGTGCCGACGCCGCCCAACCAGCTGCGCTGGGACCCGTTGCCCATGCCCGACCGGCCGGCCGATTTCCTGGACGGGCTCGTCACCATGGCCGGCAACGGCGACCCGGCGGCGCAGAGCGGCTGCGCCATCCACCTCTACGCCGCCAACCGGCCCATGGACGGGCGCTTCTTCAGCAACGCCGACGGCGAGATGCTGATCGTGCCCCAGACGGGCCGGCTTCTCCTCGCCACCGAACTCGGCCGGCTGGAGGTCGCGCCGCAGGAAATCGCCGTCATCCCCCGCGGCATACGCTTTCGGGTCGAACTGCCGGACGGTGAGGCGCGCGGCTACGTCTGCGAGAATTACGGCGCGCCGCTGCGCCTGCCGGACCTCGGCCCCATCGGGTCGAACGGGCTGGCCAACCCGCGCGACTTCCTGACGCCGACGGCCTGGTACGAGGACCGCGAGGGCGATTTCACGCTGGTCGCCAAGTTCATGGGCAACCTGTGGTCGGCCGCGATCGGCCATTCGCCGCTGGACGTCGTCGCTTGGCACGGCAACTGCGCGCCCTGCAAGTACGACCTGCGGCGCTTCAACACCATCGGCTCGATCAGCTACGACCACCCCGACCCGTCGATCTTCCTGGTCCTCCATGCGCCCAGCGACACGCCGGGCGTGGACAACATCGACTTCGTGATCTTCCCGCCGCGCTGGCTGGCCGCGGAAGACACCTTCCGGCCGCCTTGGTTCCACCGCAACATCGCCAGCGAGTTCATGGGCCTGATCCATGGCGTCTATGACGCCAAGGAAGAGGGGTTCCTGCCCGGTGGTGCCAGCTTGCACAACTGCATGAGCGGCCACGGCCCGGATGCGGAGGCTTTCGAGAAGGCCACCGCCGCCGACACGACCCGGCCGCACCATGTCGCCGACACCATGGCCTTCATGGTGGAAACCCGCGCCGTCATTCGCCCGACCCGCTACGCGCTGGAAACCGCCCAGCTCCAGCACGAGTATTTCCGTTGCTGGCAGGGTCTCCGAAAACGCTTCGACCCGGAGCGACGCTGAGGGGCCATTCGGAAGCCCATTCGAGGGATGACCGCTTCGTTTCGTCTTCGTCCCGCGAAAGTGCTGCGCGATGCTTGCATTTCGTGTGGGCGGTAAGGGGCTGATACGATGAGGAAAAGCCCCCTCTCCCTTGAGGGGAGAGGGGGCTTTTTGCCGCGTCCTTAGCGAGTCGTTACCCCCTAAGCGCTATGGCCAAAGGCGATATTGGTTTCGTGTCGAACCCAAATCATTGTAGCGGCTGGCGGGAAGCCGCGGCCCACCGGTTCCGGACGCGGCAACCTTGCCCGATGCGCTTCGCCATCGGGCCGGTCGGGCGAGGGCACAAGCACGGATGTCAACGAAATCCATCGACGGTGATCGCCTGCGGCCCTTGCAGGGTGGCAGCATCCGGTCGTTGAAGGTGCTGCTCGCCGCGTCCATCCTGCTCCCGGCCCTGATGTTCGCCGGAGCGGCCTGGAAGAGCTACCACGACGCCATGGAGCACGCCGCCGATCGGGCGGAGAAGCTCACCAGCATCGTCCACGAGCACGCGCAGAAGGTGTTCGAGACCAACGAGGCGCTGCTGGGGCGCATCGACGACGTGACGCATGGCATGGGCGCCGCCACGATCCGCGCCGACGAGCAGGCCTTGCACGAACGCCTGAAGTCGATGAGCACGGGCATCGCCCAGATCCAGGCGGCCTGGATCCTGGACGACCAGGGCGCGCCGCTGGTCAGCAACCGTTTCTATCCCGTGCCGCAGGGCGTCAGCGCCGCCGGCCGTCCCTATTTCCAGGCTCATCGCCGCGGCGACGGGGGGCTCTTCGTCACCGAGTCGATGCAGGGCGTCCTCACCGCCGAGACCTTCTTCAACATCAGCCGGCGGCGCACCGGTCCGGACGCCGGGTTCAGCGGCGTCGTCTCCGTCTCCATCGCGCATTCCTACTTCACCGACGTCTACCAGCGCATCGCCGGGGCCGGGCAGGACGTCGCGGTCACCATGACCCGCGACGACGGGATGGTGGTCGTCCGCTACCCCAACCCGCCGAAGCCCGGCATGCGGCTGTCGCCGGACAGCGGCGTGATGACGGCGGTCCGCAAGGGTGAGTTCGGGCGCCCGATCTGGGTGAAGTCGCAGCTGGACGGCGTGTGGCGGATCGTCAGCGTGCAGCGGATCGGTTCCTACCCGCTGCACATCGCCGCCGGCGTGACCTATGCCTCGGTCCTGCGCGAGTGGGGCGAAAACCTCGCCATCTACGGCGTGGTCTTCCTGGCGGCAGCGGCCGGCCTGTTCGCCACGACGTGGCTGGCCCTGCGCCAGACCATCCGGGAACAGCGCGCCACCGCCCAATGGGCGGAAGAGGCGGAGCGGCGGGAGGCGGCCGAAGCGGCCCTGCGGCAAAGCCAGAAGCTGGAGGCCATCGGCCAGCTGACCGGTGGAGTGGCGCACGACTTCAACAACCTGCTGACGGTCATCGTCGGCAACCTCGGCCTGATCGAACGGCGGGCGAACAACCCGGACGAGGTGCGCGGCATGGCGGCCGCCGCCCTAACCGCGGCGGCGCGTGGCGAGCGGCTGACCCAGCACCTGCTCGCCTTCGCCCGGCGGCAGGCGCTGCGCCCGCAGGTCGTGGACGTGAACCGGCTGGTGTCCGGGCTGGTGCCGCTGGTGCAGCGGGCGGTGGGGGAGCGCATCGCGGTCGACCTGCGCCTCGCCAACGACTTGGCCCACTGCCGCATTGACCCGAACCAGTGTGAGACGGCGCTGCTGAACCTTGCGGTCAACGCGCGCGACGCCATGCCCGACGGCGGGCGCCTGACGATCGCGACGCGGAACGCCCGCCTGGACTCCGCGGCCGGGGAACTGGGGCCGGGCGACTATGTCGCCGTCGTCGTCGCGGACACCGGTGCCGGCATCCCGCCCGACATCCTGCCCCACGTGTTCGAACCCTTCTTCACCACCAAGGACGTCGGCAAGGGCAGTGGCCTGGGTCTGTCGCAGATCTACGGCTTTGCCCGGCAGTCCGGCGGGCAGGCCCAGATCGAAAGCGCGGTCGGCGAAGGCACCACGGTGACCCTGCTGCTGCCCCAGACCCGGGAACGGGCGGCCGTGGCCGACGCGTCGCTGTTCCGATCCGATCCGCTGGCCGGGAAGGGTGAGGTCGTCCTTGTGGTGGATGACGACGACGATGTCCGGGCGATCGCGGCGCGCAGCCTGCGCGACCTCGGCTATGTGGTCGTCACGGCGCCGGACGGCCCCTCCGCGGTCGCCATCCTCCAGGGCGGCCAGCGGATCGATGCGCTGTTCAGCGACGTGGTCATGCCCAACGGCATGAGCGGCGTCGCCTTGGCGCGCGAGGCGCGGCGGCTGCGCCCGGGGATCGGCGTGCTGCTGACCTCCGGCTACACGGCGCAGGCCCTGGCGCAGGAGCATGGGCTGGAGGAGTCGCACCCGCTGCTGCCCAAGCCCTACCGCGAGACAGACCTTGCGGCCATGATCCGCACCATCCTGCCCCATCCGAAATCAACGGGCAGGAAGGCGGCGGAACTCCCAACGAACGCAGCAATGAACATTGCGGCGAACGCGGCGCCCAGCCTGCGCATCCTGCTGGTCGAGGACGACACGCTGGTCCGCATGGTCGCCGCCGCCACGCTGGCCGACCTGGGCCACGCCGTGACCGAGGCCGGCGACGGGACGGAGGCCCTGCGCTGCCTGGAGGATGGGAACGGCTTCGACGTTCTGATCACCGACCTCGGCCTGCCGGGCATGGACGGGCTCGTCCTCGCCAAGCTCGTGCGGGAACGGAGTCCCGGCATCGCGGTCATCCTGGCGACCGGCTACGCCGACCGCGCGGACGACGGCCATCGCGCCAGCGGCATGGAGTGCGTCAGCCTGGCCAAGCCCTACGGGCGCGTCGAACTGGAACGCGGCCTGGCCGCCGCCCTGTCCTGCACCCGCGTGCGGCGGTCGACCGCGGCGTGAGTTGGCATCACCCGGTGTCCGGTTCCGGACCGCGGGTCGAATCGCGCGCCGCGACGGTGGGCAGGCTGACCGGGGCGCTGGTTTCCGCGGACCGGTAGATCGCCTCCATCACCTGATGGTCCTGAACGCCCTCAGTCCCCGGCGTGTGGGGCGTGCGGCCCTGGGCGGCGCAGGTCGCCATGTGGTCGATCTCCAGCGCGAACTGGTTTTCCCGCGACAGGCGGACGGACTCCACCGCTTCGCTCTTCCCGTCGCGATGGGCGAGGCGCATCTGCTGGCCCTCGTAGGCGAAGGCGTTTTCCAGGTCGATCCAGCCCTTCTCCAGCCGGACGCGCAGGTCCTTGGACTCGTGCGCCCCATAGCTGGCCGCGCAGTTGGCGATGGCGCCGGACGGGAAGCGCAGCATGAAGGACAGCGACTCCTCCACCTCGCGGTAGCGCGGGTCGTCCTTTGGGGAGAAGGCACGGGCGAAGACCTCCACCGGCTCCTCGCCCAGCAGGGCGCGGGCGCTGTTCAGGCAATAGAGCCCGATGTCGGGTAGCGCGCCGCCGCCGGCCAACGCCTTGCGGAAACGCCACTGGTCGGCCGTGCCCATGGTCTGGGTGTTGGTCGCCTCGATGAAGCGCACCGCGCCCAGTTCGCCGGAGCGGACCAGCCGGATGACTTCGCGGTTGTAGGGCTCGTACTGGCAACGGTAGGCGACCATCAGCCGGACGCCCGCGGCGTCGCAGGCGGCGGTCATCTCCCGCGCCTCGGCGGAGGAGGTCGCCATGGGCTTCTCGCACAGCACATGCTTCCCGGCCTTCGCCGCGCGCAGCACATACTCCCGGTGCAGGCCGTTGGGCAGCACGATGTAGACGGCTTGGATCTCCCGGTTCTCGGCGATGCGGTCGAAGTCGGCGTAGCTGTAGACGGACTCCGGCTTGATCCCATGCTGTGCGGCGACCAGCTTGGCCTTTTCCGGGCTGCCGGACACCAGGGCGACCAGGCGGGCGCGCTTGCAGTCCCCGAAGGCCGGCAGGATCTCCTCCAGCGCCAGCCGGCCGAGCCCGACGATGGCGAAGCCCACCCGCTCCGACGGCGGCAAGGGGGCCGGCGGCGGAGCGGAGGGCCGGTCCGCCTCCCCCCGCCAGTTCGGGAAGGTGACACGCCCGCCCTCCACCTTTCCGGCGTCCACGGGCGACGTGCCGGGCAGAGGGCCGGAGCCCGCGGCGAAGGACGGGCCAGCCGCCGCGGTGAGAAGCCCGGCCGATCCGGTCAGGATCACGCCGCGGCGGGTGGGGGTGAACCGATCGAACCGCATGATGGGCGGCGTCCTTCGTTTTCGGGAATAGGGGCGGTGGTCAGTGCGTGCCGGAGCCGGGTTCCGCCATCTTGCGGTGCTGCTCGGCCAGGACGCCGGCCGGGGTGACGCTCGCCACCGCCGTTTGCAGCTTGTTCTTCCAGCCGCTGACCACGTCGCCCTCGCTGCGCATCATGGCGTTGAAGCCGACCTCCGCGACCATGGCGGGGCTGTCCTTCTTCGACTGGCCGATCTTGGTGTCCATCATGCCGGCGCGCTCGAAGAACTCCGTGTCGGTGGCGCCGGGCATCAGGCAGGTGACGGTGATGCCGCAGTCCCGCAGCTCGCTGCGCAGGGCGAAGGAGAAGGAATCGATGAAGGCCTTCGTGCCGTTGTAGACCGCCTGGTAGGCGCCCGGCGTGAAGCCGGCGATGGAGCCGGTGATCAGGATGCGGCCCTGTTTGCGGTCGCGCATGCCGCGCCCGACCTTCTGGATCAGGTACAGTGTGCCGGTGATGTTGGTGTCGATGACGTGCCGGGCGTCCTTGAAGTCCTGGTCCAGGAAGCCATGGCCCAGCCCATGGCCGGCGTTGGCCAGCAGCGCGTCTACCGGCCGCCCCTTCAGCGCCGCGCAGAGCTTGTCCACCCCCTCCAGCGTGGCGAGGTCGGCCTGCATGGTGTCGACCGCCGCCCCCAGGCCGCGTAATTCCATTGCGGCGTCCTCGATCGCGGGATCGTCGGCGGCGATCAGCAGGTCGAAGCCGTTCTCGGCGCACTGTTTGGCCAGCTCGCGGCCGATCCCGCTGGACGCGCCGGTGACGATCGCCAAGGGCTTGTTGGCTGCACGGGCCATGGGGGTTGTCCTCTCGCAAAGCGTTGAATGCCCGGCTCAACCGGACATGGCGAGAGGAGGTTCCGGTTCTTTTCGCCGCAAACCGGCGCCGGGATTAGCGGGTGCGCGCAGCCTCCGCGATCACCGCCGCGACCGCTTCCGGCCGGGAGGAGTGGGGGACGTGGCTCGCCTCGACCTCGGTGGTCCGGGCGCCGATGCGCTGGGCGGTGGCGCGCTGGAAGGCGGCGGGCAGCATGCGATCCTCGCTGGCGACCACGTACCAGGAGGGCTTGTGCTCCCAGGCGGCGGCGGTCACGCGGGTGCGGAAGCAGGCGGCGGCGGTCGGCCCCTGGGTCGCGGCCAGCAGCGCGATCTCCGCCGGGGAGAGGTCCTGCGCGAAGGTCTTCGCCAGGTTGTCCGGCGTCAGGAACAGGTAGCCCGCGCGGTCCACCGACACGCTGGACAGGCCGGGGGATGGCGGGAAGGGCTTCAGCGTGTCGTTCGGCGACTGCCCGACGCCGGGGGCGAAGGCGGCCACATAGACCAGCGCCTTCACCCGGTCCTGGTTGCCGACTTGGGTGATGACGGCGCCGCCCCAGCTGTGCCCGGCCAGCACCACGGGACCCTTCGCCCGGTCGATGGCGCGCTGGACATAAGCCGCGTCCTCATCGAGCGAGGCCAGCGGGTTCTGCACCGCGGCCACATCCAGCCCCTCCGCCTGGAGAAGGGGTATGACCCGGCTCCAGCTGGAACCGTCCGCGAAGGCGCCGTGGACGAGGATGACGGTGGCCGAATCCATGGAATGCTCCCGGTGGGCGTGGCTTTTCCCATGGAAAGATCATGGCGCGGCGGCGGCTGTCCAGCCCGGGGGGCGGAATTTCCTCTGTGCGGAAAGCGCGCTCCCCAAGGGGCGGGCCGTCATGGCGGGGCATGCGTAATGTTGCGCGAAATGACTGTTGAGAACAAGATCATTCTGGGATACGGTATACCACAGATGGCCGACGGGACCGCGCTCCGCCGGCCGCCGCCCCGGCCCTTCCGCAAGCGCGCCAGAACGATCGAGGTGAGCCATGGCCCAGAGACAACCCGCGACGCTCCACAATGAGCCCGCTTCCGGTGTTGTGGAAACCGCCCGCATCGTTCCTTTCCGCCGGACGAACCACCGCCACCAGGCCTTCGTGCTCGCCGCGACGACCAGGGGTTGGGCGCCACGGATGGACCTGTTGACCATCACCCACGACCGGCTGCCGCCAGCGGAGGAGGGCAGCGGGGCGCGCGGGCTGGACATCATCCGCATCTCCGGCCCCTACGCCGACGTGTTGGCCTACATCGCCGACTCGCCCGATTGCGTCGTCCACTTCGAATCGCTGAACGGCGCCGTGGCGACCGCCGAGTTGACCGTGTCCTAACCTTTAAAGCACGCTTTCGGGAGGGTGATCGGATGGCCCAGGTTGTGACGATGATGGCGGAGCGGATGACGGCGGAACGGTCCAGGGACGTCGCCGGCCGGCCCTTCTCCGGGGCGGCGCTCGCCTCGGCGATCATCGCCAGCGCCCAGTCGCAGCCGCTGCCGGAACCCGCCCTGCACCTTCCCGCCGACGTCCAGCCCTGCGACGTCGCCGCCCTGGAACGCGAATTCGCCGCGGCCGTCCAGCGGCTGTCTGAATGGATGGCGCAGCAGGACCGCGCGCTGGCCGCCGCACCGCTCGGCAGCCCCTTGAAGATCAGCGTGGGCGTGGTCCGCGCCGCCGCGGCGACGCTGGACGGCGTGATCCGGGCCTGCCGCGAACTGCGCGCCGCCGGTTCTGCGGCGATCCTGATCGATTTCGGTCCGGTGCGCGATCTGGTCAACGACCGGCCCGGGCTGCTCGCCCAGACGGTATCGGCCATCGCCGCGCAGCACCAGACCTTGCGCGCCATCGCCTGAGGGCAGTCGCTCCAATCTAGCAGACTTTCGGATCGAAACGATCTGAAATATGCGTTTCTCTAATTCGTGCGACGCGCGCACCCTGCCTCCATCACCACGATCCCTGATGGATGGTCATGATGCGCGCTCTGCTGCTGAAGGCCCACGGCGGGCCTGAGAATTTCGAACTGGCCGAGGTTCCGCGCCCGGAGCTGCGGCCCGGGACGGTGCTGGTCCGCCTCGTCGCGACCTCCCTGAACCGCATCGACGGGCGCATCCGTGAAGGCCTGCCGATCGGTGCCCCGCTGCCCGCCATCCTGGGCGCCGACGTCGCCGGCACCGTGGAGGCCGTGGGCACCGGCGTGACCGGCTTCGCGCCCGGCGACGACGTCTTCGGCTGCGCCGGCGGCGTGAAGGGGCAGGGCGGCACGCTGGCCGAGTTCATCGTGGCCGACGCCCGCCTGCTGGCGCACAAGCCCAAATCCCTGTCCTTCGAGGAGGCTGCGGCCCTGCCGCTGGTCGGCATCACCGCTTGGGAGGCGCTGGAGCGCACGGCCGTGACGGCCGGTGACCATGCGCTGGTGCACGCCGGGGTCGGCGGCGTCGGCCATGTCGCGGTGCAGGTCGCCAAGAGCCTGGGCGCCCGCGTCGCCGCCACCGTCGCCTCGGCCGAGGATGCCGAATTCGCCCGCAAGCTCGGCGCCGACGAGACCATCCTGTACCAGGAGGAGGAGGTCGCCGCCTACGTGCAGCGGCTGACTGGTGGGCGCGGCTTTGACGCCGTGATCGACACGGTGGGCGGCGCCAACCTCGACCGCTCCTTCGCCGCGGCGGCGCTGAACGGCCGGATCGCGGCCACGGCGGCGCGCAGCACCCATGACCTCTCCCCGCTGCATTCCAAGGGCCTGTCGCTGCACGTCGTGTTCATGCTGATCCCGATGCTGCACGACATCGGCCGCGACCGCCACGGCCGCATCATGCAGGCGCTGGCCGGGCTGGCCGACGCCGGGAAGCTGCGTCCCCTCATCGACGAGCGCCGCTTCGACCTGGCGACGGCCGCCGACGGCTACCGCCACCTGGAGAGCGGCAAGGCGCGGGGCAAGGTCGTCGTCCGCATCGCCTGACGACGACGCCCTTTCCCATTTTCCCGAACGCCGAGTTCCGATCATGAGCCTGTCCGCATCCGGAGCCATCTCCTGCGCTGCTATCCGCCCGGCCGTCTCCAGCGTCGGTATGGACGTACGGACGGTCGCCACGCTCGCCGTGGCAATCGTCCTCTGGGGGGCGAACTGGCCGGTCATGAAAGTTGGGCTCGGCCATGTGTCGCCGCTCTGGTTCTCGGCCCTGCGCTTCGCCAGCGGGGCGCTGAGCCTGCTGGTGATCCAGGCGGCGCGCCGTGAGCTGCGCCTGCCGCAACGCCAGGACCTGCCTTTCGTGGCTTCCATCGGCTTGCTGCAGATGATGCTGTTCACGGCACTCGGCGCCTACGCCATGACGCGGCTCCCGGCCGGGCGCTCCGCCATCCTCAGCTACACCACGCCGCTGTGGGTGGCGCCAGCCTCGGTCCTGTTCTTCGGGGAGAGGCTGTCGGCCACCCGCGCCGGCGGGATCGCCTTGGCGGTGCTGGGCGTCGCCATCCTGGTCAACCCGCTGTCCATCGACTGGAGCGATGGCGGTGTGGTCGGCGCCAACGCCATGCTGCTGGCCGCGTCCCTGTGCTGGGCCCTGTGCATCCTGCACCTGCGCTACGCCCGCAGCGCGTCGTCCGCCTTTCATCTGGCACCCTGGCAGATGCTGCTGGCCGCCGCGGTTTTGGCGGTCCTGGCGCTGGCCGTGGAAGGACCCTTCGACGGGGACGGCACGATGGCCTTCTGGGCGTCGGTCGGCTTCGTCGGCCCGGTGGCGACGGCCTTCTGCTTCGCTGCCGTGAATTCCGCCAGCGCCCGCCTGCCCGCCACCGCCATGTCCACCATCATGCTGGGCGTGCCGGTGACCGGGGTCGCCATCTCCGTCGCCGCCTTGGGCGAGCCGTTGACCATGGCGCTGGGCCTGGGATCCCTGGCCATCGTCCTGGGCATCGCCATCAACGCCATCCCCCGCCATTCCCTGGGCGGTTCACGGGGCCGTTCCCCCGGCCGCTGATCAATCCATCTTTGAACGTCACCCTTGTCGCCAAGAAGGACTGACACCATGAAAGCCATCGGTTTCCATTGTCCCGGCCCCATCGACGCTGCGGACTCCCTGGTCGAGCTGGACCTGCCCACACCGGAGCTGCGCCCCCACGACCTGCTGGTGAAGGTGGAGGCAGTCTCCGTCAACCCCGTCGACGTGAAGGTGCGCGCCAGCGCCACCCCGCCGGAGGGCAGCGCCCGCGTCCTCGGCTTCGACGCCGCCGGCGTGGTGGAGGCGGTCGGCCCGGCGGTCACCCGCTTCAAGAAGGGCGACGCGGTCTTCTACGCCGGCGCCATCGACCGGCCGGGCACCAACGCCCAGTTCCACGCCGTGGACGAGCGCATCGTCGGCCCGAAGCCGCAGAGCCTATCCTTCGCCGATGCCGCGGCGCTGCCGCTGACCTCCCTGACCGCGTGGGAGCTGCTGTTCGACCGGCTGCGCGTGCCCTACGGTCAGAAGAGCGGCGACGACGCGATCCTGATCATCAACGGGGCTGGCGGCGTCGGCTCCATCCTCACGCAGATCGCCCGCAAGCTGACCGGCCTGACGGTGATCGCCACGGCGTCGCGGCCGGAGACGATCGAGTGGTCGCGGCGCATGGGCGCCCACCACGTCATCGACCACCGCAAGCCGCTGAACGAGGGCCTGAAGGCGATCGGCATCCCGCAGGTGCGCTACGTCGCCGGCCTGACCGCGACCGACCAGCACCAGGCGGCCATCGTGGAGTCGCTGGCCCCGCAGGGCGCGCTCGCCATGATCGACGACCCGGCGACGTTCGACGTGGTGCCCTTCAAGCGCAAGAGCCTGGCCGTCCATTGGGAGCTGATGTTCACCCGCTCCCTCTTCGGCACCCCGGACATCGCGGAGCAGAACCGCATCCTGTCCGAGGTGTCGGCCCTGGTCGACAGCGGCGTGCTGACCAGCACGGTGGCCGACAACTACGGCCCAATCACCGCGGAAAACCTGCGCCGCGCCCACGCGATGGTGGAGAGCGGCCGCAGCATCGGCAAGGTCGTGCTCTCGGGCTTCTGAAGCCACACGTCCTTGTCGGCCAGCAGGAAAACGCATAAGTTCTTGGTATTCCATCAGAAAGGCGACTGAGTTATGCGCGTTCCCGACCTGGAAATCGACTTGCTGCGGGCCTTCGTCGCGGTGGCGGAGACCGGGAGCTTCACGGCGGCGGCCGAGGTGGTCGGGCGGTCGCAGTCGGCGGTCAGCCAGAAGGTCCTGCGGTTGGAGGAAATCCTCCAGCGGCGGGTCTTCGACCGCACCAGCCGCTCGCTCAGCCTGACACGCGATGGGGAACGGCTTCTGGTCGCCGCGCGCCAGATGCTGGAGTTCAACGACGCGGTCGTCCGCGACCTGCGGGAAACCCCAGCGGGTGGCATCCTGCGCCTTGGCATCTCCGAAGACTTCATCCCGAAGGAACTGCCGAAGCTGCTGTCGCGCTTCAGCCGCCTGTACCCCCGCACGCAGATCGACCTGATGACCGGCCTCAGCTGCGCCCTGCTGGAGGCCTACGACAACGGCCGGCTCGACGCGGTGATCGCCAAGAAGGACGGCACCGCCCAGCGTGGCCGGGTGATCTGGCGGGAGCCGCTGGTCTGGATGGCCTCGGCCGACTACCAGCTCGACTTCACGAAGCCGGCGCGGCTGGTCATGCTGCCGTCGCCCTGCACTTATCGGGATTTGATGGTGTCCACCCTGGACTCCGTCCGCCGGGAGTGGGAAGTCGCCTGCACGGCGAGCAGCCTGATGGGCATCCAGGCCGCGGTCGCGGGCGGGCTGGGCGTCACGGTGCTGGGCCGGTCCTTCGTGCAGGACGGCATGCAGATCCTGAGCGCGCCACAGCACTGGCCGGCCCTGCCGATGACCGAGATCACTGTGGTCGGGGAGGAGGGGAACGCATCCGACCTCGTCCGTCCCTTGGTCACCTTCCTGGCCGAGAGCCTGTCCCGCAGCAACAGCCTGTCCCTGGTGGCGTAGCGGCGGCATGCGCCTGATGCATTGCGCGCATTCGAATTGCGCACGATTAAATTAATTGCGCGCAATTCAATTGTGTGCAATAGTCTCTTCAGCGCACAAGACCTCTCAAGACAGGAGCGACGATCATGAAGGTTCTCTACACGACCAAGGCCACGGCGACCGGTGGGCGTGACGGCAAGGCTGAGAGCGACGACGGCCTGCTGTCGGTGAACCTCGCCGCGCCGAAGGAACTCGGCGGCCAGGGCGGCGCCACCAACCCCGAGCAGCTGTTCGCCGCCGGCTATTCCGCCTGCTTCATCGGCGCCATCAAGTTCGTCGGCAACCGCGACAAAATCGCCGTGCCGAAGGACGTCTCCGTCACCGCCAAGGTCGCCATCGGCGCCCGCGACGACGGCGAGGGCTTCGGCCTGTCGGTCGACTTCACCGTCTCGCTGCCGGGCCTCGACAAGGCCGTCGCCGAGGACCTCGTCGCCCGCGCGCACAAGGTCTGCCCGTACAGCCACGCCACCAAGGGCAACATTCCGGTGACCACCACCATCGCCTGAGGCCGCGCCGGCTGTCGTTGATCCGAGCGTTGGGTCACCGGAGTGTTGCGCACGCCCATCCTTGGCAGTAAGGACGGGCATGCGACGCTCCGGTGACGCTTTTCGTGGGAGCCCACCATGCCAGCCGACAAGTCCGACCCGCTTCTGCTCTCCAACCAGGTCTGCTTCGCGCTCTATTCGGCGAATCTGGCCATGGCGCGCGTCTACCGCCCGCTGCTGGAGGAGCTTGGCCTGACCTACCCGCAGTACGTCATGATGCTGCTGCTGTGGGAGGAGGACGATCAGGCCATGAAGGATCTGGGCGAGCGGCTGGGGCTGGACAGCGGCACGCTCACGCCCTTGCTGAAGCGGCTGGAGGGGCAGGGGCTGGTCACCCGCGCCCGCGATCCTCAGGACGAGCGGCTGGTGCGCATCCGCCTGACCCCGGCGGGGGCGGCGCTGCGGGCCAGGGCGGAATGCCTGCCGACCCGCATCCTGGAGGCGGCCAACCGCTCCGCCGAGACCTTGGGGACGCTGCGCGACAGCATCGTTGCGTTGCGCGACGACCTGAACAAGGCGGCCGACAGGGGTTAAGCCTTTGCCGGGGCGGGAACGGCGGCCGGAACGCCGTCCTTCTCCTTCTCGCGCCGGTTGATGAACAGCACGATCAGCGCGGCGACGAGGCAGAAGGCGCCGGCCGCGAAGAAGGCCGGCAGGTAGCTGGCGAGCTGCGTCCGCGTCACGCCGGCGCCGAAGGCCGCGGAGGCGGCGCCCAGCTGGTGGCCGGTGAAAATCCAGCCGAAGACGAGGTTCGACCGCTCCCGCCCGAAACGCTCCGCCGACAGCCGCACGGTGGGCGGAACCGTGGCGACCCAATCCAGCCCGTAGAACACCGCGAACAGCGACAGGCCGTAGAGGGTGAAGTCGGAGAAGGGCAGCGCCATCAGCGCCAGCCCGCGCAGCCCGTAATACCAGAACAGGAGCCAGCGGTTGTCGTAGCGGTCGGAAAGCCAGCCCGACCCGATGGTCCCGACGAAGTCGAACAGGCCCATCATCGCCAGCACGCCAGCCGCCGCCACCGCGGCCATGCCGTAGTCGCCGCACAGCGTGACGAAATGGGTCTGGATCAGCCCGTTGGTGCTGAGCCCGCAGATGAAGAAGGTGGCGAACAGGATCCAGAAGGTGCGGGAGCGCGAAGCCTCCGCCAGGGCGAAGAGCGGGGCGGTCGCCAGCGCGGCCAGCCCGGGGGTCGTCCGCGGTGCCGGAACGATGGCGGTCTCGCCGTAGGGGGCGAGGTCGACGTCCCCCGGGCGGTCGCGCATCAGCGCGAGCACGGCGACGGCGGTGACGGCCAGCAGGGCCACGATGACCACAATGCCGCTGCGCCAGCCGATGCGGTCGGACAGGTCGGCCAGCAAGGGCATGAAGATCAGCTGCCCGGTCGCGGAGCTGGCCGTCAGCAGGCCGACGACGAGGCCCCGGCGCCTGGTGAACCAGCGCGTCGCCACCGTGGCGCCGAGGACAAGCGCGGTCAGCCCGGTGCCCACCCCGACGACCAGCCCCCACAGGACGAAGAGGTGCCAAAGCTCCCGCATCACCAGGGAGCCGAGCAGGCCCGCGGTGATCATCAGCAGGGCGATGACAGTCACCGTGCGGACGCCGAAGCGGTTCATGAAGGCCGCCGCGAAGGGCCCCATCAGTCCGAACAGGACGAGCCGGATCGCCAGCGCCGTGGAGATGTCGGCCGTGCTCCAGCCAAATTCCTTTTCCAAGGGCACGATCAGCACGCCGGGCGCGCCCATCGCCCCCGCGGTGACCAGCATGGTGAGGAAGGTCGACGCCGCGACCACCCAGCCGTAATGGATGTCGCGGCGGGCGAGCAGCGCCGCCAGACGTGCCGAAATCATGCTCTTGCCTTCTGTTAAAGCGGATTGCGATCCGCTTTGGACCGCGACGGCGGGCCCGGTCGCACGTGCGACCGAAGCCCGGCCGGCGTGTGAGGCCATTTGAATTAAAGCGAACGCAGTTCGCTTTAAACGCGCTCGACGGCGATGGCGGTCGCCTCGCCGCCGCCGATGCACAGCGACGCAACGCCGCGCGTCTGGCCTCGCGCCGCCAGGGCGTGCAGAAGCGTGACGATCAGCCGGGCGCCGGTCGCGCCGATCGGGTGGCCGAGGGCGCAGGCGCCGCCATTGACGTTCAGCCGATCGCGCGGAATGTCCAGGTCGCGCTGGGCCGCCATGGCGACGGCGGCGAAGGCCTCGTTGATCTCGAACAGGTCAACGTCACGGACCGACCAGCCCACCTTGCCCAGCAGCTTGCGGATCGCCGGGATCGGCGCGGTGGTGAACCAGGCCGGGTCCTGGCTGTGGGTGGCGTGCCCGCGGATGACCGCCAGGATCGGCAGCCCCTCGCGCTCGGCGACGGAGCGCCGTGTCAGCACCAGCGCGGCGGCGCCGTCGGCGTTGGCGGAAGAACTGGCCGCGGTGATCGTGCCGTCCTTGCGGAAGGCCGGCTTCAGCGCCGGGATCTTGTCCGGGGAGACCTTCAGCGGGTTCTCGTCCTGCGCGACCACGCGCTCCCCGCCCTTGGCGGGTACGGCAATCGGGGCGATCTCCGGCGCGAAGGCGCCGGTTTCCACCGCAGTGCGGGCGCGGGTCAGCGTCTCCACGGCGTAGGCGTCCTGGTCGGCGCGGCTGAAGCCGTAGGACTGGGCCGTGGCCTCGCCGAAGTCGCCCATCGGCCTGCCGCCCTCGTAGGCGTCCTCCAGCCCGTCGAGCATCAGGTGGTCGAGCAGCCGGTCGTGGCCGATGCGGTAGCCGCCGCGCGCCTTGGCCAGCAGGTAGGGGGCGTTGGTCATGGACTCCATGCCGCCGGCCACCACGATGTCGGCCGAACCGGCGCGGATCAGGTCGTGGGCCAGCATGGTGGCCTTCATGCCCGACCCGCAGACCTTGTTGACGGTGGTGGCGCCGGTCGCGTCCGGCAGCCCGGCGCCGCGCGCGGCCTGCCGGGCGGGGGCCTGCCCCTGGCCGGCCGGGAGCACGCAGCCCATCAGCACCTCGTCGACGCGGTCGGCCGCCAGCCCGGCGCGCTCCAGCGCCGCGCGGATGACGTGGGAGCCGAGCGCCGCCGCGGGCAGAGCCGACAGGTCGCCCTGGAACCGGCCGAGCGGCGTGCGGACGGCGGAGACGATGACAATCGGATCGGAATCGATCGAAGCGAGGTGGGTGGGCATGGGCGCATCTCCAGTCCTGGGCGTCGCCTCGCGGGGCGGGCGCGCCATTAAATGACGCACATCATGAATATGAAATGATGACGACCGTCATATAATGTCAACTGGAATTCGTGCGGGGCTGCCCTTCCGGGGCCAATGAGGGTTTGGTTTCGGTGACGAGACGGTTGACAGCAACGCCTATGAGGTGTCCTGAATCGCGGCTGCCCGCTGAAACGAGACATTCGGAGAGCCCATGCCCGCCATCGGATTCCTGGTTTTCGACGGCTTCCAGGTCATGGGAATGGCGGCGCTGTCGGTGTTCGAGATGGCGAACCATGTGTTGGACCGGCCGGCTTATGAGGTCCATGTCCTGTCGGAGCATGGCGGGCCGGTGAAAAGCTCGCTGGGCTTCAACATCGACACGGCACCTTTTGGCAGGGACTTCCGCGACACCACCATCACCATCGGCTCGCTGGTCGTGAAGCCGTCGTCGAACGGTTTTCTGGCCTATTTGCGGCAAGCCGCGACGGAGTCGCGCCGGATCGCCGGCATCTGCACCGGCGCCTTCGTGCTGGCGGAGGCCGGCCTACTCGACGGGCGCAAGGCGACCACCCACTGGGGCCACGCGCGGAGCCTCCAGCGCCAGTACCCCAAGGTCGTGGTGGAGGAGGACCGCATCTTCAGCGTCGACGGCAACGTCTGGACCTCGGCCGGGATGAGCGCCGGCGTGGATATGGCGCTCGCGCTGGTCGAGAACGACTTCGGGCAGGATGTCGCCAAGTCCGTCGCGCGCAAGCTCGTCGTCTACCTGCGCCGGGCCGGCGGGCAGTCGCAATTCTCCACGCTGCTCGAACTGGAGCCCAAGTCGGACCGGGTGCGCAAGGCGCTGATCTACGCCAAGGAGAACCTGAAGAACGAACTGTCGGTGGAGGAACTGGCCGAGGCCGCGAGCCTCAGCCCACGGCAGTTCAGCCGTGTCTTCCGGCAGGAGACCGGCCAGTCGCCGGCCAAGGCGGTCGAACACCTGCGTCTGGAAGCCGCCCGCGTGATGATGGAGGAGGGACGGCACCCCATGGACGTCATCGCCCGCGAAACCGGTTTCGCCGACCGCGAGCGCATGCGCCGGGCCTTCCTGCGCTCCTACGGACAGCCGCCGCAGGTCATCCGGCGGTCGGCGGAGAACGACCGGGCGCCCGCGGTCCACTGAGGTGGCCCACCCGCCGGAAGGACACCCCGTTACGCGTCGGGAGTCGTTCCGGACTTGGAACGGTGCTTTGCCGTGGACTTTCCGTCCGCCAGCGGAACGGCCGGGCCATGGGTCGCGGCGGCGGCCAGGATGGCGTCGGACAACCCTGGGTCATCGACCGCGCGCGACAGGATCACCGCCCCGATCAGTTCCGACAGAGCCGCGAGCGCCTGGGCGTGCCGCTCCTCCTCCGTTTCGCCGGGGACCAGCTTGGCCAGCACCTCGATGAAGGGGCGCAGGCCGTCGGTGAAGGCCCGCCGCACGGACTCCGGCTGGCGCACCACATCGCCGCCCAGCGTCGCGATGGGACAGCCCTTGGTGATGTTGTCGCGATGCCGGGCGGACAGATAGTTGCCGGTGATCGTCGCCAGCGCCTCCGCCGGCTTTTCCTCGGCCAACGTCGCCCAGCGTTCCGCAGCGCCGGACATCGCGGTGGCGCAGGCCTCGGCGGCAAGGTCGTCCTTCGATGCGAAGTGGCCGTAGAAACCGCCGTGGGTCAGGCCGGCCTCCTTCATCAGGTCGGCGACGCCGATCCCGTTGAATCCCTTTTCGCGGAACAGCGCGCTTGCCACATCGACGATGCGGCGCCGGTTTTCCGCCGCCTTTTCCCTGCTCACCCGCATGCCCGCACCTCCGCTCCAGTACGGGCTTTATATATGTTGTTCATCATGAAAGCGCAAATCTGGAAAGCGGCGGGTCAGGGGATTCCAGCGCTTTCGGGCAATGGGAGAGGTGGCGGGAGAGGTGGCGGGACCGGCAATCCCAGCAGGGTGGCCACGCTCTGCCGCTGGTGGACGATGTCCTCCAGCGTGTAACCGTCCAGCACCGCCAAAAAGGCCTCCAGCGCCTCGCGCAGGGCCGTACGCAGGGTGCAGGCCGGGGAAAGGCGGCAGGCGGAGGGGCCGCCGTTGGGCGCGGCCATGCATTCCACGATGGCCAGATCCTGCTCGGTGTAGCGGATGACGTCACCGATGCGGATCTGGTCGGCCGGGCGGCCGAGCCGTAGGCCCCCGTTCCGCCCGCGGACCGTCTCCAGATAACCGCCGAGCCCCAGCTGGTGGGCGACCTTCATCAAGTGGTTCTTTGAGATGCCATAGGCCTGCGCGACCTCGCTGATCGTCGGCAGGCCGTCTTTGCGCACCGCCACATACATCAGCAGCCGCAGCGCATAATCGGTGTAGCTCGACAAATGCATCCCGGCACCAAAGCTGCATGAGAAAGGCATAATTATAGGCGGCCGATCGCGCCTTGCCAACGCCAGTCGGCCAGCCGGCCGCATTCGCCGCAGCCGTCTGTTATGTTTTGAAGACGGAACGTTCCACTCGCGGGCTGAACCAGGGGATGGATAATCGGAACTCGCCGCCCCGGCGGATGTTGGCCTTCGACGACAGGCTGATGTCATGCGACGGGCAAGGGAGAATGGAATGGCGGAACGAAACGGCGGCAAGGGGGCTTCGAGCGGGAAAGCTCCCGATTTCGGCCCGGTCGGCGGTGGTGAGCCGGTGACGCCCGGCCGCGCCGGCCAGGGCATGGGGGTTTCGGTCGGCGACTACACGGAGGCTCCGCCCGAGCCGGCGCGGACGGCGGCGGACGGCCCTTCCACCACGGTCACCGTCGGTGAGGACACCGGCCAGCGCCGGGATCTTCCCGACCAGGACGCCGCCCCGCCGACGCCGAAGGCGGACGCCGGGAAACGGCCGCGCCGCGACGCGGAGGACCCGCAGGGATAGTCAACCCCAACCGCCCGGCGGCCGGGATCACAAGCGATCCAGCGCGTCGGCGACCAAGCGGGCGGCCTTGTCCCAGCTTTCCCCGGCGACGCACGCGCGCTGGCGCCGGACGCGCTCCGGGCTGTTGGTGTTTCCACCGGTGACGGCCAGCGCACGAATGAACCAGTCCGCGCCGGAGACCGCCGCCACCACCTCGCGATACTCCTCCAGCGCCGGGCCGCCGGTCGCCACCACCGGCGTGCCGGCGGCGAGGTATTCGCGCAGCTTCAACGGGGTGCAGGCGTTCATCCGCGGCGTGTCGCGCAAGGGCAGGATCGACGCCGTCCAGTGCTGGGAATAGTCGGGCAGGGACTCGTGGGGACGCGGCCCGGCGAGCACCAGGTTGGGCAGGCCGCTCAGCACCGGCGGACGCTCCGGGATGGGGCCGATCAGGAAGAAGGTCCAGTGGGGCAGCGCCTCCGCCGCGGCGGCGATCAGGTCGGTGTCGACCCAGGGCGTCAGGCCGCCATAGAAGCCCGCGACGAACCCATCCGGCAGATCGGACGCGCGCGGGGCGGGGGTGGCGAACAGGTCCATGTCCACCCCATGAGGCACCATGATGGTTTTGTAGCGCGGAAAACGCGCGGCCAGCGTCGGGCTGGACGCCAGCACCAGGTCGGCGCGCTCGACCAGTTCGTCCTCCATCGCGCGCAGCGGCCCGCGGTCGCCGCCCTCCAGCGCGGAGATGTCGTCGTCGCATTGGTAGACGACGGCGCGCTCCCCAAGACGCCCCACCGCATCCACCGCGGTCGGCCATGAGGCCCACAGGATCGGCCGCGCGATCCCGAGGTCGGCCATGGCGCCCTGCACCTGCCGGCCGAGCAGGTGCCGGTTGGCTTGGCGCGCCAGGGGATTGCCGCGCATGGGAACCGTGCGCGGAGTCAGCACGCGGATGTCGCCGGGGCACGGTGCTCCGTCCGCCGAACCCCGGCGGCCGGTCGCGTTCACCCAGAGCATCCGGCGGCCTTGCGGGTGGCCTTGCGGGTTCAGGCGGCGGACGATCTGCTCGGTCCCGCTGGGGTGAACGCCCCACTCTTTGCCGAAAATGACGAGATCGGCGGTCACAGGCGGTGTCCCGAGGGGTTTGGCGCCAGCGGGCGGATGACCCGGGCCGGAATGCCGCCGGCCAGGACCATCGGCGGTAGGTCGTGGGTCACCACGCTTCCCGCCGCGACCACGGTGCCCCGCCCGATCCGCACGCCCGCGCCGACGACCACGCCCGTCGACAGCCACACCTCGTCCTCCAGCACGATGTCGCCCACCCCGGTTCCGCCATTTGGGAGGTTGGCGCCCGGAAGGTCGGCGGCCCAGGCGGCCGGGTCCTGCGGATGGCCGGGGTAGCCGGCCAGCACGGCGCGCCCGGCGATCCGCACGTTGTCGCCCAGGGTCACGCGCCGGCCGACGGCGATGGTCGTCTCCCAGCCGATGTCGACGTTGCGCCCGACGAACAGTTCGGGCACTTCGTCTCCCGCACCGCGGCCGGAGAAGGTGATCCGGTCCGACACGCGGCAACCGGTGCCCAGGGTCAGCCGCAGCGGGCCGAGAACCTGCGGCGGGGCTCCAAGGCGCTCCGGCGCTGGGGCGGGCTGCGTCGGCGGCGCCTGCCGGCCGCCGAGCGCATTCAGGGCCTTTTGAAGGCAGGCGTCGATCCAGCGGCGCGGGGAGAGAGCGGTGGTCTTCATGGTCGGTCCTCTGCCTTCAGGTCGGCATCCAGGTCGGAAGACCGACACTGCACGCCGCGGGCCAAGCGTCAGCCGGGCCGGAAACCGCGCCGCGCGGACCTGTGCGCGTCGGGCGCCGTCATTTCGGCTCTCACGCTGCGAGATGCTGTCGCAGAAGGCGTTCGCCGCCGATCCGCGCCCGCGTTCGGGAATGCACGAAGACGGAAAGGGCGCTACAACTTGCTGAACCGGCATCCCGCGTGTGCCGGTCCGGGAGGGGGAGGGCTCGATCGTGGGTTCACGGGCGCACAGGATTCTGCTGATCGAGGACACGGCCCCCCTGGCCCGGCTCTACATTGAGTTCATGCGGGCCGAGGGTCATAAGGTAGCCCACGCCGAAACCGGGCGGGAGGCCCTGGCGGCCGCGGAGGCCTGCCCGCCCGACGGCGTGATCCTCGACCTGAAGCTGCCGGACATGGAAGGGCTGGACGTCCTGCGCATCCTGCGGGAGCGCGATCCGGACGTGTCGGTGATCGTCGTCACCGCGCACGGCTCGGTCGGTGTGGCGGTGGAGGCGATGCGCTGCGGCGCCTTCGACTTCCTGGTCAAGCCCTTCACCGCCGACCGTCTGAACGTCACGCTGCGCAACGCGCTGGAGCGCCGCTCGCTGGCGCGGATGGTCGACGATTACCGCCGGGACCTGGACCGCGACCGCTTCCACGGCTTCATCGGCGCTTCGCCGGAGATGCAGGCCGTCTATCGCACGATCGAAAGCGTCGCGGCCAGCCGCGCCAGCGTCTTCATCACCGGCGAAAGCGGCACCGGGAAGGAGGTCGCGGCGGAGGCGATCCACCAGGCCAGCCCGCGCCGCGGCAAACCCTTCGTCGCGCTGAACAGCGCGGCGATCCCGAAGGACCTGCTGGAAAGCGAGATCTTCGGCCATGTCCGCGGCGCTTTCACCGGGGCGACCGCCGACCGCGTCGGGGCGGCGGCGCAGGCGGACGGCGGGACGCTGTTCCTGGACGAAGTGTGCGAGATGCCCTTCGACCTCCAGGCCAAGCTGCTGCGCTTCATTCAGACCGGGGTGATCCAGCCGGTGGGAAGCTCCAGGGCGGAGAAGGTGGACGTCCGCTTCGTCGCCGCCACCAACCGCGACCCCCTGCGCGAGGTGGAGGAGGGGCGCTTCCGCGAGGATCTCTACTATCGCCTGCACGTCATCCCGTTGCACCTGCCGCCGTTGCGTGACCGCGGCGGCGACGTGCTGCTGATTGCCCGCGCGCTGCTGGCCGACTGCGCGCGGGAGGAAGGGCGCAGATTCACCGCCTTCGCGCCGGAGGTCGAGGCCGCCTTCCGGTCCTGCGACTGGCCGGGCAACATCCGGCAGATGCAGAATGTGGTGCGGCAGATCGTGGTGCTGCATGACGGCGAGGTCGTGACGGCGGACATGCTGCCGCCCCCCCTGCGCGGCGGCGGAGCGTCGACGCGGCGGGCCGCGGTCCTTCCCGCGGCGGCCCAGGCCGCATCCCCGGCCGACCCGGCGGCGGAGGAGACCATCACGCCCCTCTGGCGCCTGGAAAAGGACATGATCCAGCGCGCGCTGCGCCTGTGCAGCGACGACGTCCCGCGCGCGGCCTCGCTGCTGGAGATCAGCCCCTCCACCATCTACCGCAAGCTCCAGCAGTGGAAAGCCGATGGCGACGGGGGAGAGGGCTGATGACGCAGGCGCCGGTGCGGGCCCAAGCGCTGACCGGGCGCATCCTGGTCGCGGAGGACAACCCGACGAACCAGCTGATCGTCGCGTCCCTGCTGCGCCGCGCCGGCCATGCGGTGGAGGTCGCGGGTGACGGGGCGGAGGCGGTGTCCATCCTTCTGGGGACCGGCGCCGACCTCGTGCTGATGGACGTCCAGATGCCGGGCATGGACGGCCTCGCGGCGGCGCAGGCCATCCGGCTGTTGGGCGATCCCTGGGCGCGTGTCCCAATCGTCGCGCTGACGGCCGACACCCTGCCGGAAACGCGGGAAGCCTGCCGGGCGGCGGGCATGGACGACCACCTCGGCAAGCCGGTCAACCCGGCGGCCCTGCTGGCCGTCGTGGAGCGCTGGCTGTCGCCGTCCAGCGGCGCGGAGGAGGAGGAGGACCGGACGGGCGTGCCGCCAGCGCTGGACAGCACGATCCTGGACGAGGCGATGGCGTCCCTGCCGGAGGAGGAGCGGCGGCGGATCATCGACAGCTTCCTTGGCGATCTGGACCGCCGGCTCCTCCGGCTGGAGGCGCTGTCCGACGGGAGCGACCTGCGTCGCCTCGCGGCGGAGGCGCACGACCTGTCCAGCATGGCCGGCAGTTTCGGTGGCATGGCCGTCATGCGGATCGCGACGCGCATTGAAGTCGCCTGCCGCGGCGGGGAGGATGCGCAGGCCCTGGCCCTGTTGCCGGGGCTGGTGGCCGAAGCCAAGCGCCTGAGGCAGGCGTTCCGCTAATTACGCATTCAATTCGTTCAATGTCGTCGGGAATTCCACATTTCTGAAAAATAAAATCCACTTGAAGGATAGACTTCTCTGGTGTTCTAATCCCCGGTACGGAAGGCATCCGCGGGAAAGTCCACATGACGTCGCGTTTCAGTCTGAGTGTCCTGGTCGGCGGCCTGCTGCTCGCGGCACTCGCCACCGCCCGCGCGGCCGGCGGGGACGCCATCCTGAACGTCTCCTACGACCCGACGCGGGAGCTGTACACGGAGTTCAATCAGGTCTTCGGCAAGGCCTGGAAGGCGGAAACAGGGCAGTCCGTGGTCGTCCGGCAGTCGCACGGCGGCTCCGGCAGCCAGGCGCGCGCGGTCATGGACGGGTTGGACGCCGACGTGGTCACGCTGGCGCTGGGCTACGACATCGACGCCATCGCCGACGCCGGGCTGATCGCCAAGGACTGGCAGTCACGCCTGCCGAACAACAGCTCTCCCTACACCTCGACCATCGTGTTCCTGGTGCGCAAGGGCAATCCGAAGCAGATCAAGGACTGGGACGACCTGCTGAAGCCGGGTGTCGAGGTGATCACACCGAACCCGAAGACGTCGGGCGGCGCCCGCTGGAACTATCTCGCCGCCTGGGCCTACGCGCTGGACAAGAACGGCAACGACGAAGGCAAGGCCAAGGCCTTCGTGGGCGACCTGTTCAAGCATGTGCCGGTTCTGGACAGCGGCGCCCGCGGGTCCACCGTGACCTTCGTCCAGCGCGGTCAGGGCGACGTGCTGCTCGCCTGGGAGAACGAGGCCTACCTGTCCTTGCGGGAGTTCGGCGCCGACAAGTTCGAAATCGTCGTCCCATCCCTGTCGATCCTGGCCGAGCCGCCGGTCGCCGTGGTGGACAGCGTGGTCGACCGCAAAGGCACCCGCAAGGTCGCGGAGGCCTATGTGCAATACCTCTACACCCGCGAGGGGCAGGAGGTCGCCGCGAAGAACTTCTACCGCCCGCGCCACCCGGAGCTGGCCCGCCAATACGCGGGACGTTTCGCCGACGTCCGCCTGGTGACCATCGACGAGGTCTTCGGTGGCTGGCGCAAGGCGCAGGCGACCCACTTCGCGGACGGCGGCGTCTTCGACCAGATCTACCAAAGCCGCTGACCGGAGGAGGGAAGGCGATGACCATCACCAAGGGCCAGGGAGCCACCCGCCAGCGGACCGCGGACGCCGGGGGCGACACGTCGGACCAGCTGGCCGGCATCATCGCCGAGAACATCCGGTCCTTCCGGCTGCGCCACGGGTTGTCGGTCGAAGCGCTGGCCCGCCTGTCGGGAACCGACCAGACGACGCTGCAGGAGATCGAGTCCAGCCGCGGTCGGCCGAACATCGCCACGCTGTGGACCATCGCCAAGGCGCTCGACGTGCCCTTCTCCAGCCTGATCAGCCGCGGAAGCAGCGGCGGGACCGCGGTGATCCGGCGCCGCGACTCCAAGCCGCTCGCCTCCCGCGACGGCCGCTTTACCTCGCGCGCGCTCTTCCCCCTGGAAGGCGACCGGCAGGCGGAATTCTATGAGCTGCGGCTGGCGCCGGGCACCGACGAGGAAGCCGGCGCCCACGCCATCGGTACGACGGAGAACATCCTGGTCGGGCGCGGCACGGTGGACATCGTGACGGGCGACGGGGAATACCGGCTGGAGGAGGGCGACTCCATCCAGTTCGACGCCGACGTCCCGCACGCTTACCGCAATGTCGGCGCGGACGAAGCGGTGTTGTATCTGGTGATGACCTATATCCTTTGATCCCGCCGCAGGGCGCGGGGCAGGCAGACGCGCATGCCGCCATCGCCGACCGGCAGCACGTCCACTTCGGTCCCGTAGACCTCGCGCATCATGGCGGAGGTGATGACCTCCGCGGGCCTGCCCAGCCGGGCAAGCCGGCCCTCGTGCAGCAGGGCGACGCGGTCGGCGATGGCGAAGGCCTGCTCCGGATGGTGGGTGGAGAAGACCACCGTCAGCCCGTTGGCGTCGGCCAGCCGGCGCACCTGCTCCAGCACGCGGACCTGGTTGCCGAAGTCGAGGCTGGCGGTCGGCTCGTCCAGCACCAGGATGCGCGGCGCCTGGGCCAGGGCGCGGGCGATCAGGGCCAGCTGACGCTCGCCGCCGCTGATGCGCAGCCAGTCGCGCTCCCCCAGATGGGCGATGCCCAGCCGGTCGAGCGCCGCCTCCGCCGCGGCGTGGTCGGAGGGGGCAGGGGCGGCGAAGGGGCCGCGGTGGGCGGTGCGGCCCATCAGCACCATCTCGCGCACGCTGAAGGGGAAAGGGCCGGCCCCGGCCTGTGGCACATAGCCCAGGGCGAGCGCCCGGCGGCGCGCGCTCCACCCGGCCACATCCTCGCCGTCGATGCGAATCCGGCCGGCGCGGGCCGGCAGCAGGCCGAGGATCGTCTTGAACAGCGTCGTCTTGCCGCCGCCGTTGGGGCCGAGCAGGCACAGCACCTCCCCCGCCTCCACCGCGAAGCCGAAACCGGCACCGACGGTCCGCTCGCCGTAGCCGAAGGCGAGATCCTCCACGGACAGCCGCGCGTTCATGACCAGCCCCGGCGGCCGAAGGCCAGCAGCCACAGGAACACAGGCGTGCCGATCACCGCCGTCAGCACGCCCAGCGGCAGCTCGACCCGCCCCAGGCTGCGCGCCAGCGTGTCCACCGCCAGCAGGTAGGCGGCGCCCAGAAGGACCGAGGTCGGCAGCAGCCGGGCGAAGGCCGGCCCGACCATCAGCCGGGCGAGGTGGGGGACGAGAAGCCCGACCCAGCCGACGATCCCGCTGACCGACACGGCCGCAGCGGTCATCAGCGTGGCGGCGGCGACCACCACCGCGCGGGTCGCGCGCACGGAGACGCCCAGCGAGGTCGCCTCCTCGTCGCCCAGCGTCATGACGTCCAGCCGCCAGCGCAGCAGCACCAGCGGAACCAGCGCGACCGCCACGGGGGGAAGCAGCGCCAGCAGGTCGGCCCGGTTGACCGCCGACAGGCTGCCGAGCAGCCAGAAGGTGATGGCAGGCAGTTGGTTGTACGGGTCGGCCAGATACTTCAGCAGCGCGACTCCGGATCCCAGCAAGGCCCCGATCACCACCCCGCCGAGGATCAGCACCAGCACCGGGTCGCGTCCGCGGATCGTCGCGGCCACGCCGTAGACCACCGACACCGCCAGCAACCCGCCGACGAAGGCCAGCGCCTGGATGGCGAGGACCGGAAGCGAGGCGAAGATCCCCAACACCGCGCCAAGCGCCGCCCCGGACGAAACGCCGAGGATGTCCGGCGAAACCAGCGGGTTGCGGAACAGCCCCTGGTAGGCCGCGCCCGACGCGGCGAGCCCGGCGCCCACGAGCATCGCGGCCAGCACGCGCGGGCCGCGGATGTCCCAGATCACCGTTTCGACCGCCTTCGGCACGGCCAGCGCGCCACCCGTGGTCTTGGCCCAGAGAACCGCGGCCAACTCGCCCGGCGACACGGGGTAAACGCCGACGCTGAAGGCCACGCACACCGCGGCGACCAGGGCGAGGGCCACCCCGCCGAGCGCCAGCGGGAAAGCCGCGTCAGCCCGGCGGGCGGGAACCGGCGAGGAGCGCGTCGATCTGCTGGTCGGTGGGGTCCCGGTGGTAGAAGAGGGCATGGAAACGTCTCGTCTCCTCCCGGAGATCCTCCGGGAACAGGTCGGGGTAAAGGACGGCGCCCAGCCAGCGCAGGCCGAGCAGCCGGTTGGCGGCGGGCGGCGAGTCGATCCAAGTGAAGGGCAGGCCTGGCGACAGGTAGACGCGCTTGTCCCGCACGGCCTTCACGCCCTGCCACAGCGGGTCGGTCCACACCGACTCGTAGAAGCCGCGGTCGATGGTGACGATGGCGTCCGGCTGCCAGGCCAGCACCTGCTCCATGGACACGTTGACGAGGCCGCCGTCGCCCAGCGCCTCGGCCGCGACGTTGCGGACGCCCGCGACCTCCAGCGCCTCCATGTTGATGGAGCCGCGCAGGCCCGTCTGCAACCCGCGCGGGCCGCGGGCCATGTAGACCTTCAGCCGATGGTCGGGCGGTACGCCTTCCAAGCGCCGCCGCACGTCGGCCAGCGTGTCCTCGGCGTAGCGGGCCAGCCGCTCCCCCGCTTCCGGCACGCCGAGCAGGGCGCCGACGGTGCGGAAGGTGCGCGGCGAGTCGGCCAGGTGGCCGTCGACCAGCACGGTGGGGACGCCCGTCTGCTCCTGCACCCGGTCGGCGAGCGAGGCGAAGGTCGGCGCCGTGCTGCCGACGTCGAGGACAAGGTCAGGCTTGGCGCCGACCACCGCCTCCAGGTTCACCGTGTTGCCGCGCCCGGTCAGGCGGCCGAGTTCCGGCAGGTCGGCGTAGCGGTCGGGCAGGAAGGGCCGCTCCGGCGGGCTGATGGCGCGGGTCCAGCCCAGCAGCCTGTCCGGGGCCAGCATGTAGACAACGACCGAAGCCGGCGGGCCGGCCGGGAACACGCGCTCGACGCGGGGCGGCACCGGCACCCGCCGCCCGGCCGAGTCGGTGAAGCCGTCGTCCGCCAGCGCGGGCGAGGCGACCGCCAAGCCGAGCAGCAGGCTGGCCGCCAACCGCAATCGCCACACGCTCCCGAAAACTTCCGACGTCATCGTCCCTCCGCACCGTCGACGCGGCAAAAGCATGGGGTCGCGGCGTCGCCCGGTCCAGAGGGGTGAGTCGCTATTCATCCAGCCCGAAATGGGCGCGGACGGCGTGGCAGGCCTCGCTGCCGGCGGCGAATTCGCGGCAGACCAGGGGGCGGTCGGCGTAGACGCGGCAATGGACCGAGTCGCCGATGGTGCCGGCGAGCGCAGCGCAGCGGTCGCCGTCGCAGCGCATGCGCCCATCCTCGATCAGGTAGGCCGGGATGCCGTCGCCGTCATGGTCGCCAATCAGGGTCGGCCATTCCCACGAGAAGGAGCAGCAGGCTCCGCAGCTCTCGCAGTCAGGTATAGCGGACAATCCGTCCTGCGGATCAATATCTTGTGGCGGATGGGGAGAAATCGACGGATGGGTGGGTGGCTTGTGATCGGGCATGGTATGCGTCCTGCGTCTCAGGCGGCGGCGTGCCTGTTCACGAACCGATAGGGTGGAGCGCTGTATTGCCGGATATGAAGTGTGACGCTTTTTTGGTCAAGGTCGAACCGCCCAGCCCACGATTTCGCGCCTGCGGAAGCCTTCTCTTGAAGATTATTTCTCGATCCGGGCAATACCGGTTGCGTTCGGCGGTTTCTACAGGCATCGTTGGGTAAGCGCTTCCAAGGTGGAAGTGGCCTGTTACCTGTTTTACGAGACTTTGATGTACGATCGCTCGCCGCGCGGCGGCTCCCGCGCCCCCTCCGAGATTACCCAACGCGACGTGACCGCCACGGTCAAGTGGTACAACCCCGAGAAGGGCTTCGGCTTCGTGACGCCGGAAGACGGTTCGCCGGACGCGTTCCTGCACGCCTCCGTCGTCCAGTTCGCCGGCCACGACTCGCTGCCCGAGGGCGCGACGCTGCTGGTCGACCTGTCCCGCGGCCCGAAGGGCCCGCAGGTGGCGGTTCTCCACTCCGTCGACACCTCGACCGCCACGTCGGGTGGCGGCGGCGGCCGCTCGCCGTCGCGGGGCGGTTCCTCCTCCTACGGCGCACCGCGCCGCGGCGGCTGGGACGACCAGGGCTATGGCGCCAGCTCCGGCGAGACCATGGACGGCACCGTGAAGTGGTTCAACGCCACCAAGGGCTTCGGCTTCATCGCGCCGGACAACGGCGGCAAGGACGTGTTCGTCCATGTCAAGGCGGTGGAGCGGTCGGGCCTCAGCAGCCTGTCCGATGGTGAGCGCGTGCGCATCACCGTCCGCCAGGGCCAGAAGGGTCCCGAGGCCGAGCGCATCGAGATCGCCTGACGCACAGGTAGACGCCGCCCGGTCGGGATCCGTCCCGACCGGGCGATTGTCTGTGCCCAGGTGAACGGCCCAGGCCGAACCAAAAAAGCCCAGCGGACTCGGCCGCCGGGCTTTTTTCGTTGGATGTCCGGGGTGGATGTCCGGGCTTGTCAGTTCGTGGCGAAGGTTCCGCCTTCGCCGAAGCCGTTGTTCAGGCCCCAGATGGCGGCCTGCGTGCGGTTCGATGCGTCGATCTTGCGCAGCAGGCTCTTCAGGTGGACCTTCACCGTCGCCTCGGTGATGTTCAGCTGGTTCGCGATCAGCTTGTTGCTGTCGCCGTTCAGCAGGCAGCGCAGGATTTGCGCCTCGCGCTGCGAAACTCCCTTGCGCGAGACCGGCAGTTCCACGCTGCTGCCATTCATGCGGCCGCTGATCAGCAGGGCAGCCAGATCGCTCGGCAACACCTTTTCGCCCAGCATGACCAAGCGCAGCGACTGAGCCAGCGCCTCCACCGACATGTCCTTCATCAGGAAGCCGTCGGCGCCGGCCTGGATCGCCTTGGCCATGACCTCACCGTCCAGCTTGCCAGTCAGCAGGACCAGACGCGCGTCGGGCAACGCGGCCTTCAGCGTCTGGACGACCTGCACACTGTCCCCCATGCCGGCCGGATCGACGAGAAGCAGTTGCGGCGAATTCTCCTCGGCGGACATCGACAGCGCGGCGCTCAAAGACGAGGCCTCTCTCGTGATCTGGAACTCCTGGTCCGCGAGCAGCGCCTTCAGGCCCTGACGGAACAGGTTATTCGAATCGATCAAAGCTACGGAGACGGGGTGCATCGTCAGTCATTCCCGAAAGGATGAAGTAACGAAACCTTATCCTATCGAGTGTGGTTACGCTACAGGAACGTTAGGGATTTGTTAACCAAATTAGGGGTGGTATCGGAACCCAGCTGGAGCAGGGCCGTTCGCTGGTTGGGGTGCCCCAAGCCAGGGAAAGGCTTAATCGTTTCGGAACCGCATCGGATTCATTCGGTTGGTGGCTGGGTCCGGACGCTCCGGTGGCGGGGGGCACGGAAGGGTAGGACAAAATTTGGCGGGATAAACTTTGGTCAAAAGTGCCGATCGTTTGATCCGCATCACACGCCCAACCGTCATTCGGAATTACCGTCCTCCAGCAAGGACAAGACGGAGCGCCCGCGTCGCGGAGCAAAGGATCGGCATGCAGGACGGATCGAACGACTGGGGTGACACCCCGCAGGAACTGGGCTTTCTGACGGCAACGTCGCTGACCGGAGCCGTGGTGTCCGGCCTTGTGCTGGCCGGCTGGCTGTCGCTGGCCTCCGCCACGGTGGTGACCGACACGGACGTTGTCGACCAAGGCCTGCACAACCTTTCGCCCGGGGAATGCCGGGGGACGCTGAACGCCGTACTGAACCGGTTCCGAACGGACCCGCGGGTCCTGTGGGTGTGGGTGGAGCAGAGCGTCCCGACCGGCACCCAGGCCAGCACCATGACCCAGGACACCAGCCTGTCGCGCGCCGCGCCGCGCCCCTACGCCTTCCACCCGGACGCGGCCCAGCTGCCCGCCGGCCTCTGCGCCTTCGAGCGGAACTCGCTCCACGCCGAATCCCTGGGCGGAGTCGCCGGCGCCTTCCTGGAGCCGCCCGTGGAACCCTGGCGGGTCGGCGTCGGCCCATAACGGGCGGACCTCCCATCCGGCTACACCATGCGGCGAAACGACCGGGTGCGGGGAATTTGACCACGCCGGCCCGGTCGGAGTAACGGTGTGCACACACACGTTATCGTCGGGACGGGACCTTTATTATGAGTGCACCGCGCGACCGGGTGCTGGACGTTCACGAGCGTCCGCCCCCGGCCACCTTCATCCTGCTCAGCCTCCAGCACCTGTTCGCCATGTTCGGCGCGAACGTCCTGGTGCCGATCCTGACCGGGCTCGACCCGTCGGTCGGTCTGGTGACCAGTGGCCTGGGCACGCTGATCTACCTTGCCTTCACGAAATGGCGGCTGCCGGCCTATCTGGGCTCCTCCTTCGCCTTCATCGGGCCGATCGTCACCGCGACCCAGATCGGCGGGCCGGGCGGCGCGCTGGTCGGCGCCTGCGCCGCGGGTGCGGTCTATGTGATCGTCGCCCTGCTGATCCGCGGCTTCGGCGTGCGCTGGCTGCTGGCCATCCTGCCGCCGATCGTCGTCGGACCAGTGATCGTGGTCATCGGGCTCGGCCTCGCCTCGGTCGCCGTGGGTATGGCGCAGAACACGGCCGGGGGCGGCACCTACAGCCTGCCGCATTTCCTGCTGGCGCTGTTCACGCTGGGCAGCATCTTCGTTTATTCCATCGTGCTGCGCGGCTTCTTCACCGTGGTGCCGATCCTGCTGGGCATCATCACCGGCTACGTCGCGGGCGTGCTGGCCGGGATGGTGGACTTCAGCGCGGTCGCCGCCGCCCCGCTGTTCCAGATCCCGAACTTCCACCTGCTGTTCTCCGACATGAAGCCGGGCGTGTCGGCCTGGGCGATGATCCTGCTGGTGGCGCCGGTCGCGATGGTGACGATCGCCGAGCACATCGGCGGCCAGATCGTGCTGAGCCGAGTCGTCGGCCGCAACTTCATCGCCGATCCCGGCCTGCACCGCTCGGTGATGGGCGACGGCGTCGCCACCATGATCGCGGCGGCGCTGGGCGGCCCGCCGGCGACGACCTACGGCGAGAACATCGGCGTGCTGGCGGTGACCCGCATCTTCAGCGTGTGGGTGATCGGCGGGGCCGCGACGCTGGCCATCATTCTGGGCTTCGTCGGCAAGCTGTCCGCCTTCCTGTCCACCATTCCGACGGCGGTGATGGGCGGCGTGTCGATCGCGCTGTTCGGCGTGATCGCGTCGAGCGGCATCCGCACGCTGATCGAGGGCAAGGTGGATCTGGGCGACAAGCGCAACCTGCTGATCTCCTCCACCATCCTGGTGATCGGCATCGGCGGCGCCTCGCTGAAGTTCGGCGAGGGTGGCTTCGTCGTCTCCTCCATGGCGCTGTCGGCGGTGCTGGGCGTCCTGTTGAACGCGCTGCTGCCCGGCCGCGGCAGCGGCGGTGACGCGGAAGCGATCCTATCGTCCGACCATCTCTGACCGTTCGGGCCTTCGAAACCCCTCTCCCATGCATGGGGGAGGGGTTTTGTTTTGCCCGCAACGCATGGCAACGCGGCGGTTTTCGCCGATGCGGCGGTGCGGCATGCCGACGTACGCTGCCGGCTGTTGAAGCGATCCGGGCCGCACTCCGACCCATCCGCCCTGGATCTTCAAAGCCACCGTCCGCAGGAGTACCGGATGTCCACCAGCGACATCAGCCATTCCCAAGCGCCCGCCGCGGCGGCGTTGCCGACGATTTCCCGTCCCCTGGTCACCATGCTGGCGATCGCCTGCGGGGTTATCGTCGCCAACATCTACTACGCCCAGCCTTTGGTCGCCCTGATCGGCCCGGCCATCAACCTGTCGCCGGAGGCCAGCAGCCTCGTCGTCACACTGACCCAGATCGGCTATGGGGTCGGGCTGGTGCTGCTGGTGCCGCTGGGCGACCTGCTGGAGAACCGGCGGCTGGTCACGGCGACGCTCTGCGCGACGGTTCTGGCACTCGTGGCCGCTGCTTTCGCGCCGACCGCGTCGGTGTTCCTGGCCGCGTCCTTCCTGATCGGCCTGACATCCGTCGCGGTGCAGATGCTGGTGCCGCTCGCCGCGCACATGGCGCCGGAGGCCAAGCGCGGGGAGGTGGTCGGCACGGTGATGAGCGGCCTGCTGCTCGGCATCCTGCTGGCGCGGCCGGTGTCGAGCCTGATCGCCGACAGCTTCGGCTGGCGCGCCGTGTTCGGACTGTCGGCCATCGCCATGGTGGGCTTCGCCGTCCTGCTGGGGCGCCGCCTGCCGGAACGCCGCCCGGCGCGGCATTCCGGCTATGGCGCGCTGCTGGCGTCGCTCGGCCGGCTTCTGGTGCGCACGCCGGTGCTGCAACGGCGGACCGCCTACCAGACGGCGCTGTTCGCCAGTTTCAGCCTGTACTGGACCGCCGTGCCGCTCCTGCTGGCATCGCCGCCCTTCAACCTGACGCAGCGGGGCATCGCCTTGTTCGCCCTGTCCGGGGCGGCGGGCGCCCTGGTGGCGCCCATCGCCGGGCGCATCGCCGACCGGGGCTGGACGCGGCCGGCGACGGGCGTGGCGCTCGCCATGGGGGCGCTGTCCTTCCTGGTGGCGCGGGTGGGGGAGGGCTCCATCGCGCTGCTGGTGATCGCCGGCCTGCTGCTGGACATGGGCGTGCAGACCAACATGGTGCTGGGCCAGCGGGCCATCTATTCCCTGGGGGCGGAGACGCGCAGCCGCATGAACGGCGTCTACATGGCCGTCTTCTTCACCGGCGGGGCGG
This sequence comes from Azospirillum canadense, assembly GCF_025961225.1. Classification (GTDB taxonomy): domain Bacteria; phylum Pseudomonadota; class Alphaproteobacteria; order Azospirillales; family Azospirillaceae; genus Azospirillum; species Azospirillum canadense. The sequence goes on from NZ_JAOQNG010000004.1 coordinate 471,463, forward strand.
CCGGCTCGGCGCTGGCCGGCTACGCCTTCGCCCGCGGCGGGTGGGAGCCGGTGACCTGGATCGGCGCCGCCTTTCCCCTGGCCGGCCTGTTGTTCTACGCAACCGAGTTCCGCAAACCGCGCGCATAGAGAAATAAGGGAGACGAGAGGATGGAGCAACGACAGCTTGGCCGCAGCGGCCTGACGGTGGCCCCGCTCTGCTTCGGCGGCAACGTGTTCGGCTGGACGGCCGACGAGGCGACCTCCTTCCGCCTGCTCGACGCCTTCCTGGACGCCGGGTTCAACTTCATCGACACGGCGGACGTCTATTCCGCCTGGGCACCCGGCAACACGGGCGGCGAGTCGGAGACCATCATCGGCAACTGGCTGAAACGCCGCGGCAACCGCGACCGGGTGGTGATCGCGACCAAGGTCGGGTCGGAGATGGGGCCGGGCAGGAAGGGCCTGTCGGCGGCCTACATCCGCAGCGCGGTGGAGGACTCGCTCCGCCGCCTCCAGACCGACCGCATCGACCTGTACCAGTCGCACTGGGACGACCCCGACACCCCGTTCGAGGAAACGCTGGGCGCCTACCAGTGCCTGATTCAAGAAGGAAAGGTGCGGGCCATCGGCGCCTCCAACCTGACAGCCGCCCGCCTGCGCGAGGCGCTGGAGGTCGCGGCGAAGGCGGGCCTGCCGCGGTATGAGACGCTGCAGCCCGAATACAACCTCTACGACCGCAGCGGCTACGAGGCGGAGCTGGAGGGGGTGTGCCGGGAGAACGGGCTGGGCGTCATCAGCTATTACTCGCTGGCCGCCGGTTTCCTGACCGGCAAGTACCGCTCCGCCGAGGACGCGGGCAAGAGTGCGCGCGGCGGGGGCGTCGTCTCCAAGTACCTGAACGACCGTGGCCGCGCGATCCTCGCGGCGTTGGACGAGGTGGCGGCCCAGCACAAGGCTACGCCGGCCCAGGTGGCGCTCGCCTGGCTGATCGCCCGACCGAGCCTGACCGCCCCCATCGCCAGCGCCTCCAAGGTCGAGCAGATGGGCGATCTAGTCGCCGCAGCGCGGCTCACCCTGGATGGCGCGTCGATTGAGCGGCTGAACGCGGCGAGCGAATGACATAAGTGGTTGCGCTGGGCCCCCACCCTAACCCTCCCCCACTTTCGCGGGGGAGGGGATTGCTCCTCCCCTAGCTGAAGGTGGGGGGAGGTTGGGAGGGGGGCCCAGCGCGACGACTTTCCACCCCCGCCTCCAGCGCTCCGTCCGCCAGCGCGCGGTCGATGCGGCGGACGAGGTCGTCGATCCGGTAGGGCTTGGACAGCACCGGGATTCCGGCGGCGCGGGCGATCTCCTCGCTGTAGCCGGTGGCGAGGATCACCGGCAAGCCAGGGTGCAGGCGCTGGGCTTCGCGGGCCAGGTCGACGCCGCTCATGCTGCCCGGCATCACCACGTCGCTGAACAGGATGTCCACCGCCGTTGACGACAGGATCGGCAGCGCCTCGTCGGCGGTCGCCGCGGACAGGACAGAGAAGCCGGCGTCCTCCAGCGCGGTGCCGACGGTCATCGCCACGATCGGGTCGTCCTCCACGACCAGCACCCGGCCGGGCCGGTGCGGGGCGGCGGTCAACCCGGCGATCGTGGGGGCGGTTGCCGGCGCGGCCTCTTCCGCGGGGGTGGCACCGGACCGGCGCAGCAGCAGGGTGACGGCGGTTCCTTGTCCGGGCTGGCTGTCGATCCAGGCGGTGCCGCCCGCCTGCTGCGCAAAGCCGTAGACTTGGGCCAGACCCAGGCCGGTGCCCTTGCCCAGTTCCTTGGTCGTGAAGAAGGGCTCGAAGGCGCGGGCCGCCACCTCCGGCGCCATGCCGCTGCCGGTGTCCGTCACCGACAGGCGCAGGAACTCCCCCTCCAGCCCCTTCGGGTTGCCGGGCGGAAGCGTGACGTTGTCCGCTTCGATCAGAAGGCGGCCGCCGGTGGGCATGGCATCGCGGGCGTTTACCGCGAGGTTGATAACGGCCAACTCGAACTGGGTCTGATCGACCTCGACCGGCCAGAGGCCGGAACCGAACCGCGTCTCCAGCCGGATGTCGGCGCGCAGCGCGCGCTCCAGAAGCGCCGTCATACCCAGCACCCGGTCGTGGACGCTGATCGGCTCCGGCCGCAGGCTGTCGCGCCGCGCGAAGGCCATCAATTGCTGGACGAGCTTGGCCCCGCGGCCGACCGCCTGCTGCCCGGCGTCCAGCAGCGGGCGCACCTGCGGCTCCCGGCTGCGCCGTTCGATCATGGCGAGACAGCCGCCCAGCGCCTGGAGCAGGTTGTTGAAATCATGGGCGACGCCGCCGGTCAGCTGCCCCACCGCCTCCATCTTCTGCGCTTGGCGCAGTTGCTCCTCGGCCTGTTGCAGGGCGGCGTCGGCCTCCTTCTGGGCGGTGATGTCGCGGCCGATGGCGTGGATGAAACGGTCGTCGGGAACGGCGATCCAGGTCAGCCAGCGATGGCTGCCGTCCTTGTGCCGGTAGCGGTTCTCGAAGCGCGGGGTGGTCCGCCCGGCGGCGAGTTGGCCGGCCTCGGCCGCCGTGGCGTCCCGGTCGTCCGGGTGGACGAGGTCCATGAAGGACGTACCCACCAACTCCGCCTCGCCCCAGCCGAGCAGCGCCGTCCAGGCCGGGTTCACCGCGGTGATGGTTCCGTCGAAACGGGCGACCAGCATCACGTCGGTGGACAGCCGCCACATGCGGTCGCGTTCGGCCGTGCGTTCGGCGACGCGCCGTTCCAGCGTGGCGTTGAGGTCGCGCAGCGCCTCCTCGGCACGCTTGCGCTCGGTGATGTCATAGCAGACGCCGATGACACGGGCAGGTCCGTCGGGACGTTCCTGCACCGCCTGCCCGCGCCGCGCGATCCAGCGCATCTCCCCGCTGTCCGGTCGATGGATCCGGTATTCGACGTAGCCGAAGATGCGGCTCGGCACTTGGCCCCGTTGCAGGGTGTTCAGCCGCGGGCGGTCCGCCGGGTCGATGATCGCGACCAGTTCCTCCATCGCAACCTCGGGACGCGGCGGAACGCCCCACAGGCGGCAGAAGGCGTCCGACACGGACAGCGTGCCGTCGGCGCGCAGCTCGAAGGTGCCGACGCCCCCGGCTTCCTGCGCGATGCGGAGCCGTTCCTCGCTGGTGCGCAGGGCGATTTCGCCGCGCTTGGCCTCCGTGACGTCGCTGCCCTCGCAGAAGATGCCGGTGACCCGGCCTTCCGCGTCCTTGATCGGCTGGTAGACGAAGGTGACGAAGCGTTCTTCGGCCGGGGTGCCGGGGGAGCGGACCAGCGTGACCGGAAGCTCGTGCCCGACGAACGGCTCCCCGCTGTCGTAGACGCGGTCGAGCAGCTGGAAGAAGCCCTGGTCGACGATGTCCGGGAAGGCGTCCTGAACCGACCGGCCGATCAGGTCGCGGGCGCCCACCAGCATATGATAGGCGTCGTTGGCGAGTTCGAAGACGTGGTCGCGGCCGCGCAGCACGCACATGAAGCCGGGCGCCTGCCGGAACAGTTCGCGCAGGCGTTCCCCCTCCGCGGCGAGGCGTGCGTTGGCGCGGCGCAGCGACGCTTCGGCCTGGGCCCGTTCGACGGCCGACCAAGTGCGCGCCGCCACCTCTTCCACCAGCTGGACCTCGTCCGGCCGCCAGCGGCGCGGCTTGCGGTCGTGGACATAGAGGGCGGCGGCCATGCGGCCGTTCTTCACCAGGCTCGCCGTGATGACGGAGCCGATCTCCAGCGCCCCAAAGGCGGCCTGCCGGTCTGGCGTGGCGGCGCGCGGGTCGGTCGCGGAATCGTGGACGACCAGCGGCTCCCCGCGGCGCAGCGTCGCCAGGACATCCGGCCCGAAGCCCGCGAGGTCGTGGGTGCCCGCGTAATGCGCGACCGTCCCGTCCGTCCAATTGCCGCTGGTGGTGAAGTAGCGGGCCGTCTCGTCCATCACGCCATAGCCGACCCGGCTGGCGCCGAGATGCCTGCCCAGCGCCTCCTCGGCCGTCGCCACCACCGCCGACGGGTCGGACAGGTGGCGCAACCGGCTTTCCAGGTCCAGGTGAAAGACCGTGCGGCGCTTGGCCAGCACATGCTCGGTCGTCTCAATGACCGCGCAGAACATGCCGGCGATGCGCCCATCGTCGTCGCGCACCGGCGTGTAGGAGAAGGTGAACCAGGCGTCCTCGCGATAGCCGTGGCGCTCCATCGGGACCAGCAGGTCCTCGTGCCACAGCGCCTCGCCGGACAGGGTGCGGTCGACCAGAGGGCCGAATTGCGGCCAGATGTCCGACCAGACCTCGCGGAAAGGACGGCCCAGCGCCGCAGGGTGCTTGGCGCCGAAGATCGGCGCGTAGCCGTCGTTGTAGAGGAAGGTCAGTTCCGGCCCCCAGGCCACGAACATCGCCTGTCGGGAGGTGAGCATCAGGTTGACGACCGTGCGCAGGCTCTGCGTCCAGGTCTCCGGGGACCCTAGAGGCGTGGCGGACCAGTCGTGGCCGCGGACCAGAGCCCCCATGGCGCCGCCGTCGGCCAGAAAACCGAGGCCATGCCGGACCGCAAGTGTTCCCGTCATCTCTGGACTCCGAGGCGGCGGGCTCCGAAGCGGCGGCGGGGAATGGTCGGGGCTGTCGGGTGGGATGTACGAATCCAATCCTGCATTGCGACGGGTCGGTGTTTTCTTTTTGTGCACATGTGTCTTAACACACGGCGACCCCGAAAGGACCCGAGCGAAGGGCAACCCGATATAGCCGTTCCGGTCGATACCATTGGGTGGTCGGCCGGAACGAGTCTTGCTTTTTACGATTACTCCGCGGCGAATCCTTCCGCCTGGATTTGCCAGAGCGTGTTGAACACGCCGCCGCGGCGGCGGCGAAGCTCCATCGGCGAACCGTCCTCCGCAATGCGGCCGTCCACCAGCACCAGCACGCGGTCGAAGGTGGAGACGGTGGACAGGCGATGCGCCACCGCGACCACCGTCCGGCCGCGGGCCAGATCGGCCAGCGCCATCTGAATTTCCTTCTCCGACTGGGTGTCCAGCGCGGAGGTGGCCTCGTCCAGGATCAGGATCGGGGCGTTCTTCAGGAAGGCGCGGGCGATGCCCAGCCGCTGGCGCTGGCCGCCGGACAGGCGCACGCCGCGCTCCCCCACCATGGTGCGATAGCCTTCCGGAAGCTGCCGGATGAAGCCGTCGCAGAAGGCGTGGCGGGCGGCCTCGAACACCTCCTCGTCGGTGGCGTCGGGACGGCCGTAGCGGATGTTCTCCAGGATGGAGCGGTGGAACAGGGCGATGTCCTGCGGGACGACGGCGATCTTGGCCCGCAACTCGTCCTGGGCCAGCGCGGTGATCGGCTGCCCGTCGATCCGGATGGTGCCGCGCTGCACGTCGTCCAGCCGCTGGATTAGGCTGATGATCGTGGACTTGCCCGCCCCGGACGGCCCGACGAAACCGACCTTCTGCCCGGCCGGGATGGTCAGGGTGAAGCGGTCCAGCACCCGCCGCCCTTCCGGGTAGCGGTAGGTCACCTCGTCGAAGGCGATGGCGCCGCCGCCGGGGACCGCTGGCAGGGCCGGCACGGGGTCCAGGACGTCGTGCGGCCGGGCGATCACGCGCAGGCTTTCGCTGATGGCGCTGTACTGCTGGGTCGCGCTGACCAGCGCGAAGGCGAGGTCGCGGGATCCGTGCAGGATGCGGAAGGTCAGCGCGCTGACGATCACCACGTCGCCGGTGGTGATCGACCCGCTCCGCCACAGAAGCAACGCCCACAGGAGCATCGACCCGGCCATCACCCACAGGCAGGCGTCGTGGACGACGCGGGTCTTCTCCAGGTGCATCCAACTGCGGCGGTGCGCCCCGGCTTCCACGCCGAAGGCGCGGGCCAGCCGCTCCCGCTCCCGCCCGCGGGCGGAGAAGGCCTTCACCGTCCAGACGTTGGAGACGACGTCCACCAGCTCGCCGTTGGTCCGCGCGGTCTGGTCGGCGTAGGCGTGGTGCACGGCCCGCCCGCGCAGGCCGAGATACACGATGGCCCCGGCCACCATGGCGGCGAAGAAGACGAGCGCCGCCGCCATGCCCCAGTGGATGGTCAGCAGCACGACCACGGCACCTAAGAAGTCCGTGCAGGGGGGCACGATGCTCCAGGTCAGCGTCCGGAAGATGTTGGTCGCCGCCGTCTCCGTCGACGCAATGCGGTTGCCGAGCGACCCCGCGAGATGCTCGGAGAAGTACCGCATCGAATGGCCGGTCAGGTGCTGGAACAGGTCCAGCCGCATGTCGACGCCGGTCGCCAGGACGGCCCGGCAGCCGAGCCAGCCGCCCAGCCGCCACAGCACGTTCTCCGTCGCGATGAAGCCGAGGAACAGGCCGAGCGGAGTCCACACGTCGGCCGTCAGGCGGTCGGGCGCGGCCATGGCGTCGATCAGCAGCTTCATGGCGTACTGCACCGCCACCGCGCAAGCCGCGGCCGAGACGATGGTCGTGAACAGTCCGCCGAATTGCCAGGGCCGCCGACGCATGTAATGCATCAGGAAGGCGGCCGGGCGGCTCGGGATGGGCCGCGACGTCATCGGGAAATCCTCGTGCTGATCCCTCACTGGGCGGCGATCTGCAGGGGCGGGCGGCCGAGCAGGGCGTTGACGCGGGCCTGATGGCGCTCCAGCGCGTCGGCCAGCGGCTGGTGCAGGCAGCGCCCGCCCGCCTCGTCGCACAGGCCGTAGAGCCCGGTCTCGCAATGGCGGTCGTTGGCCCAGCCGGGATAGTCCAGGATCGGGTACAGGCAGATGCCTTCCACGGGCACACCCTCGCGCAGCGCGACCATCACCTGGTCGGTGACGTAGTCGAGCCAGGGCGCGCGGGCGTCGTTCTCCGCCCCCGTCTCGGCCACCAGGACGGGGCGGCCGTAGCGCCGGTGGACCTCCGCCAGGATGTCGGCGAAGGGGCGGTAGCGCGGATCGTCGCGCCCGATGGCGCCGCCGTTCAGAAACCATTGGTTGTCGGAGTAGTAGTTCACCCCGATGATGTCCAGGTACTCCGGCTTGCCGCCCAGGCCGGGCCAGGCGTAGCCGCCGATCATGTCCCAGGCCTCGTACTGCGACAGGCGCGCGTTCTCCGCGGCGTTGACGTCTCCCTTGCGGTCGGGGCGCGGTAGCACGTTGATGACCGGGTCGACCTGGATGATGCGGGCGCGCGGGTCCGTGCTGCGGATCGCGTCGATCGCCGCGATGGATGCGCGGACGAGCTGGTGCTTCAGCTCGAAGCCCCGGCGCTCCGCCATCGGGTTGAAGCGCTTCATGTCGCCGCCCGCCCAGGCCCAGTAGGAGATCTCGTTGACCGGGCAGAAGCAGGGCGTATCGACCCCTTCGTCGCGCATCAGGGTTGCGACGGCGGCGCAGAAGCGGGCGAAGCGTTCCACGAAGGCCGGGCGCCAGATATCGACGTCGTCCGGCCAGCCGTAATGGCAGAGGTCCCAGATCACCTGCACCCCGGCGTCGCGCGCGGCGCGCATCATCGGCAGCAGGCTGGACCAGTCGTACTGGCCGGGCGCCGTCTCGATCAGGTGCCAGCGCACACCGTCGCGGACGGTGCGGATACCGTGCGCGGCCATGCGCTGGTAATCGGCGGCGGCATGGCGGTCGTGCCCGGTTGCGGCGATCAGGTCGAGGCGGCGACCATCGTGGCGGCGATGCGTCGAGCACTCGAATCCACCGAGGAAGAATCCGTCGAACAGGGCCGGCTGATGGAGCGGGGATGTGCGCATGGTGTTCTTGCCCTTCCAGGGAACGGGTCGGCGCGCCATGGAAGGCGGCGCCGGCCGTTCGGCGTTGGGGGAGAGAAGGATCGGCTGGGAGGCGGGTGGCTATCGGGAATTGGGCAGGTCGCAAGATTGTCGCAGGCGTTGCCCCCACCCTAACCCTCCCCCGCCCAGCGGGGGAGGGAGGGACCCGCGAAGCGGGAGGGTGGGGGAACCCGGCCGAGCGCCTCAATCCCCCAAGCCGACCGCCCGTTCCGCCGCGGCTCCGCGCGACTTCGTCTCCATCCCCAGGGAGCGGAGTTCGCGGGCGGCGGCCGTCAGGCCATGCAGGCGCTCCTCCTCCTTGGCGATGCGGGCGTAGACCGACAGGGCCTGCGCCACCACTTGGTCCATGTTGTAGTAGCGGTAGGTGCCGAGCCGCCCCAGGAAGGTGACGTTCGGCGTCTCGTCGGCCAGCGCCTGATACTTGCGGAACAGCTCCTGGTTCTCCGGGCGCGGGATCGGGTAGTAGGGGTCGCCCTGGGCGGCCGGATACTCGTAGGTGATGCTGGTCTTCGGGTGCTTCTGGCCGGTCAGGTGCTTGTATTCGGTGACGCGGGTGTAGGGTACGGTCTCCGACGGTTCGTTCACCACGGCGACTGGCTGGAACCATTCCTGTCCCACGGTCTCGTGCCGGAAGGTCAGGGACCGGTAGGGCAGCTTGCCGAAGCGGTGGCCGAAGAACTCGTCAATCGGTCCGGTGTAGACGATGCGGTCGTACTGGATCTCGTCGCGGACGTCGTCGAAGTCCGTGTTCAGCATGACCTTGATGTTGGGGTGGTCGAGCATCGCCTCGAACATCCGCGTGTAACCGTGCAGCGGCATCGCCTGGAAGCTGTCGCCGAAATAGCGGTCGTCGTCGTTGGTCCGCGTCGGCACGCGGGAGGTCACCGACTTGTCGAGATCCGACGGGTCGAGGCCCCACTGCTTGCGGGTGTAGCCGCGGAAGAACGTCTCGTATAGCTCCCGTCCGACGGCGCCGACCACCACGTCCTCCGACGTGCGGACCTCGGCCACCGGCTCGGCGCGGGACGCGAGGAAGGCCGCGACGTCCGCCTCGTCCAGGTCCAGGCCGTACAGGCGGTTGACCGTGGTGCGGTTGATCGGGATGGGAACCAGCTGCTCGTCAACGTGGGCCAGCACCCGGTGCTCGTAGGGGCGCCACTTGGTGAAACGGGACAGGTAGTCGACCACCTGTTGGGCGTTGGTGTGGAAGATGTGCGGCCCATAGCGGTGGATCAGCAGGCCGGCGTCGTCGTAGTGGTCGTAGGCGTTGCCGCCGATGTGCGGGCGGCGGTCGATCAGCAGGACGCGCTTGTTGAGCCCCACCGCCAGCCGTTCGGCCAGCACGCTGCCGGCGAAGCCCGCCCCGACGATCAGGTAGTCGAAGCCCGACCGCCGGCCGACCGCGCGGCCGTTGCTGTGTTTCGCCGGCTGCGCCGGTGCCGAGGCTACGAGATGGATCTGCGACGCGGCGCGCGCGCGGGCCCGGGTGCGGTCCATCAGTTCCTTCATGCGCCCTTGCGTCTTGTCCCAGGACATGTCGCGCAGCACGAGGTCGGCTGTGGAGCGCAGGCGGTCCGGGTCGGCCGCGTCCTGCAGCGCCGCGTCGATCGCGGCCACGAAGTCGCCGGCCGTGTCGGCGATGCGGACGATGCCGGTGTCGCCGTAGGTCCGCACCACGTCGGTGATGGAGGTGGAAACCACTGGACGCCCCGCCGCCAGATATTCCGGCGTCTTCGTCGGGCTGATGAAGCGGGTGGACTCGTTGCGCGCGAAGGGCATCAGCGCGACGTCCCAGCCGGCCAGATAGTGTGGCAGGTCGTCGTACACCTTGGGCCCGAGATAATGGATGTTCGGGCGGCGCGGCAGCCGGGCGGGATCGACCTTCACCACCGGGCCGACCAGCACGAATTGCCAGTCCGGCCGCGCGGCGGCAGCTGCGTCCAGCAGGCCAACGTCCAGCCGCTCATCGATCACGCCGTAGAAGCCGAGGCGGGGGTGGGGGATGTGCGCCTGGTCGTCGGGCTCTTCCGCGATGGAGCGGGCGGCGGCGAAATGGGGCACGTCCACGCTGCTGGGGAAGGCGTGGGCGTTCGGGTGCAGGTTGCGCTTGGCCTCCCACAGGCTGACGCCGCCGGTGAAGACGAGGTCGGCGCGCTTCATCAGTTGGCGTTCCCGTTCCACCAGTTCCGGCGGGGCGCCGTGGAAGGCCGACAGCTCGTCCATGCAGTCGTAGACGACCAGGGAGCCGCGCAGGTGGCTGGAGAAGCCCAGACTCATCGGCGTGTAGTACCAGAGGATCGGATCCGCGACGCCCTCGCCCGCCAGATGCTGGTCGAGCAGCATGCGCTGGGCGGTCGCCGCCTCCGCCTCGCCGAGGCCGGCGGGCAGGCGTGGCACCAGGATGTGGACCCCTTCGTCCTCGCGGACGTCGAGCCAGGGTTCCGGCGTATCGTTGCGGATGGGCTCCTCGACGAAGAAGACCCGATGATCCCGTGCGAAACGGGACATCAAATGTTGTGGGCGCTGATAAACGAAACTCCACCGGAGGTGCGAAAAGCAGATGATGGTGGACGATGGTGCTGTGATGGCGGAAGTGTGTGCTTTTTGGTTGGAATTCTTTCGGTTTTTCCCGATGGCGAACTGAAACTGGCCGGCCCAGCTCATATGGTCTTCCTCTCGTCAGTTGTGCCGTCGCGGATACATTGGAAATGCAACCTTTTTTCGCAGGCCTGTGTGCACCTGCAAAACGAGAGCTAACAACGGGTGCTGGAGTGGCCGGTTCCATCCCGGAGTTAATACGCCGGGAATGATCCACCATTTTTCACAGCTAATACTTTTGCGTTGGGCAGGCTGGGTAACAGCCTGTTGCGAAAGGCAAGTGAGAAAGGCGGAAAATTTGCAACGACTTCATGGAAACAGTGAACAAACCTTATTTTTCCTCTCCAACACGCGTCCCATGCTTTTCGCCAAGTCTCGTTCGGTATATGATGCGCGCTGCGGAAAGTTTGTGCATGATGCATTTTTAAAGAACAAAGCCGATTGACAAAGCCGATGGGGAGGACCCAGCACCATGTGTCAGATTTTCGCCGGCCAGGATCCCGCCCGCTTCCGCATGGTGACGCGGCGCGTCCGCCTGAGCGGGCACTCCACCAGCGTCTGCCTGGAGGCCGCCTTCTGGGACACGCTTGAGGAGATCGCGGAGATGCAGGGGGTGTCGCTCGGCCGCTTCCTGTCCAAGCTGCACGACGAGGTCATGGCACGGGGGGTGGAGCGGCGGAACTTCGCCGGGCTTCTGCGCTGCGCCTGCCTGACCTACGCCCGCGACGTCAAGGGCCGCCGCCCCTGCGTGGAGGAACTGGAACGCGAGGCGCGCACCGACTTCGCCGCGATGTTGCCGGCGGTCGAACCAGCTTGCGAGGTGGCGTAAATCCCCTCTCCCCTCAGGGGAGAGGGTTAGGGTGAGGGGGCGCCCGAAGGGCGGAAGCGTACTGCAATGAGCCTGCGTTTCCGGCCTGCGGCCGCCCCCTCATCCCAACCCTTCTCCCAGGGGGGAGAAGGGCTTTGCCGGCACTTCAAATCGCGTTCTTGCTCATCTGGTCGGCGATGTAGTCGGCTTGGCGCAGGGCCAGGGCGACGATGGTCAGGGTCGGGTTTTCCGACGCGCCGGTGGTGAACTGCGACCCGTCGGAGACGAACAGGTTCGCCACGTCGTGCGCCTGGCCCCACTTGTTCACCACGCCGTCGCGCGGCTTCTCGCTCATCCGGTTGGTGCCGAGGTTGTGGGTGGAGGGGTAGGGCGGCGTCGGGAAGGTCCGGATCGCGCCCACCGATTCATACAGCGCCGATCCTTGCCGGTAGGCGTGGTTGCGCATGGCGATGTCGTTCGGGTGGTCGTCGAAATGCACGTCCGGGATCGGCAGCCCGTACTTGTCCTTCATCTCCGAATGCAGGGTGACGCGGTTGGTTTCCTGCGGCATGTCCTCGCCGACCAGCCACATGCCGGCCATCCGGTCGTAGCCGTCGAGCGCGGAGGTGAACTCCCGCCCCCAGGATCCGGGGTCGAGGAAGGCGGCCATGAAGGGCAATCCCAGCGACAGCGTCTCCATCTCATAGCCGCCGACGAAGCCGCGGCTGGGGTCGTGCCTGGCCTCGTCCTTCACGACGCCGGCCATGGTCGTTCCGCGGTACATGCGCACGGGCTTGTCGAACATGCCGTAGACCGATCCGGTCATGTGCCGCATGTAGTTCTTGCCGACCTGGCCGGAGGAGTTGGCGAGACCGTCCGGGAACATGCTGGAGGCGGAGTTCAGCAGCAGCCGCGGGCTTTCGATGGAGTTGCCGGCGACCGCGACGATGCGCGCCTTCTGGCGCTGCATGGTGCCGTCCTTGTCGGCGTAAACCACGCCGGTGACCTTGCCGCGGGGGTCATGCTCGATCTTCAGCACTTGCGAGTTCGGGCGCACTTCCAGCTTGCCGGTCTCCTCGCCCTTCGGGATCTCGGCGATCAGCGTGGACCATTTCGCGCCGGACTTGCAGCCCTGGAAGCAGAAGCCGATCTGCTGGCAGCCGCCGCGGTTGTCGCGTTCCTGCGAGTTGATGGCCATCCGGCCGGTGTGGCACTCCTTGTAGCCCATCTTGTCGGCGCCGGCCTTCATGACCTTGAAGTTGTTGTTGCCGGGCAGGCCGGGGATGCCGTTGGTGCGGGTGACGCCCATGCGGTCTTCCGCCTTGGCGTACCAAGGGTCCATCTCCTCCAGCGTGACCGGCCAGTCCAGCAGGTTGGCGCCGGGGATGTCGCCGTAGGTCGTGCGCGTCTTGAACTCGTGCGGCTGGAAACGCAGCGACGCGCCCGCCCAGTGGATGGTGGAGCCGCCCACCGCCTTCACGATCCAGGCCGGCAGGTTCGGAAAGTCCTTGGCGACGCGCCAGCTGCCCGACGTGGTGCGCGGGTCGAGCCAGGAGATTTGCGTGAAGCTGGCCCACTCGTCGTTCTGGAAGTCCTCCATCTCGTGGCGGGCGCCTGCCTCCAGGATGACCGTCTTGATGCCCTTCAGGGCCAGCTGCGTGCCGAGCGTGCCGCCGCCCGCGCCGGACCCCACGATGACGACGACGCTGTCGTCGTTCAGGTCGAATTTCGCTGCCATGGCTGACGATTCCCCCTTCAATACGCGGTGGCTTTAAAGCCACTCAATGTCGTTGAAGCCGCGGTCGATGTAGCCGCCCTTAGCCGCGCTCTCGCCCTCGTAGCCGAAGAGGGGCCAGACCTCCTTGTTGTTGTAGATGCCGGTCACCAGCCCGCCGCGGACCTTCTGGAAGAAGGGATCGGCCTCCATTTCGTGCAGCAGGCGGACGCGGTCGGCTTCCCAGCCGACGTCGGCGTAGGGAGTCGCGTGCTTGGCCTTGGCCAGCTTGTCGAGCTTGGCCATGCCGGCCTCGTACATCTCCTTCAGCTTGGCGTCGCTGGCCGCGGCCTCGTCCTGCACCTTCATGGCGACAGCGTAGACGCGGTCGGGCAGCCGGTCGTGCGGGTAGATGTCGCGTGCCATCCGGACCAGCGAGCGCATGGTGTCCGGCGCCAGCGCCTTGGTCTCGTACCCCCAGGCCTCGCGCGGGCAGAGGATCGCCCCGCCCGACACCAAGATGGCCGCCGCGGCCGCCGCGGCCGCCGCGGTGGCCGATCCGGCCAGGAATGCGCGCCGGCCGACCGCGGCCCGGGCATTGGGACCCGCACCGGAATCCGCACCGGAATCCATCGTGGAACTCATCGCGTCCTCCCTCTTTTCAAAATCCGCCCTGATGGCTGTCGCCGTCAGCGGTAGCGGCCGTGGCGCTGGAGGACCTCGATCTTGTAGCCGTCGGGGTCCTGCACGAAGAAGAAGCGGGCCATCAGCGCGCCGTCCCGCATGAACTCCTTGATGGGATTGGGGCTGTAGCCGAGGGCCGTGAAGCGCCGGTGCTCGGTGTCCAGGTCGTCCACGCACACCGCCAAGTGCCCATAGCCGTCGCCGTGGGCGTAGGGCTCCGAGCGACCGTGGTTGATGGTCAGTTCGACCTCGAAGTCGTTTTCCGCGTTGCGCAGATAGACCAGCGTGAACCCGTCGAAGGCGTAGCGGTCGGCGCATTCAAGGCCGAAAGCCTTGGCGTAGAAGTCCCGCGACCGCTCTTCGTCGAGGACCCGTATCATCATGTGGATGGCCTTGGCCATGTCGGCTGGCTCCGTCCCGGTTGGTGGCTCCAGCGTGAATGTTAGTGATGCTGAATATCAGCATGGCAGTAAGTATCTACTACAACCACGGGATCGAAGGGGGTACCCCAACGGCATGGAGCGGGCTGCGGCCTTGGACAGGCGGGCGGGTGCCATGGCCTACTGCCGTTCAAGGACTTTGGAGGTTTCCATGCGCCGCATCCTGCGCCACGCCGCCGTTGCCGCCCTGTTGGCATCCATATGCCTGGGCGCTCCCGCCGCGATGGCCGCGCCGCCCGCGGAGCCGGGCTGGGGCGGCTGGCTGTCCGACAAGGCGGTGGCGCTTCAGGACGGGGCGGAAAAGGCGATCATCCTGGGCGGGGCGCTGGTCTACCAGAACCGGCACACCATCGCCGGCCTGACGCTCGGCTGCGCGGCCGGTGCCGCGGTCGGGGCGACCAGCGGCGTCGCGGCGGGGTTGGCGACCGGTGGCGCGGCGCTGCCCGTCACCGGGCCGGCCGCCGCGCTGGGCTGCGCCTTGGGAGGAATTGCGGGCGCGCAACTCGGCCGCCCGATGGACCAGCCCATGCAATGAGCTGAATCCGGTGCCCCAACATGACGAGAGCCGCCCCTCCCCCGCGTGAGGAAAGGGGCGGCTCTGGTCAGTCGCCCTTCAAACGCTGGTGCTCAGGTGCTGGGCGTGTTGAGCAGGCTGAGCAGCTGATCGCGGGTCACGCCGACCACATCGATCCGGTCGCCGCCTTGCAGGAAGACGCTGACGCCCTTGGCATCGACGAAGCCCAACTCGTTCGGCGTGAAGAAGGACAGCGCTCCGGTGGCGTCGCCTTGCGCGCCGCCGACATCGTCCAGCTTGCCGAGGCGGGACGGCAGGTCGTTGCTGAAGAAGCCGGTTTTCTGCGCCGCCTCCACGAGGGGCCGCAGATCGATCGTCGTGTCCTCGATCCGCGTCACGGCGCCCAGGATGCCGGAACCGAGGTCCAGCTTGTCCTCGCCGGCCTTGAAGTCCAGGGCGACGACGCGGTCGGCCTGCCCGTTGTTCAGGATGTCGTTCCCGATGCGGAAGGTGTCGGACCCGGCGCCGCCGAAATGGACGCCCAGCCCCTCGCCGGTGTCCATCAGGTCGTTGCCGGCGCCGCCGATGGCGAGGTCGAGGCCCTTCCCGCCGAACAGCGTGTCGTCGCCGGCCCCGCCGAGCATGGCGTCGGACCCGTTGTTCCCGACCAGTTGGTCGGCGCCGTTGCCGCCGAGCATGAGGTTTTCGTCGGGGCCGGCCAGCAGGACGTCGTTGCCGTCGCCGCCGGACATCAGGTTGAAGCCGGGACCGCCGTCGATCAGGTCGTTGCCGGCCTTTCCGTTCAGCGTGTCGCCTCCCTCATAGCCGAAAATCAGGTCGGAGCCGGCGCTGCCGTTCAGCGTGTCGGCCTGGGCGGTTCCCTGGACAATGCTCCCGATGGGGCTGGTGTCAGCCATGGTGGATCTCCTTACGCAATATTCGCGTGATGCTCGACGCGGAAATTCGCGTGAGCCGATGCATCCCGTGGATTGGCCCGTGGATTGATGTGTTGGTGGCGGAAATGCCACGACGGAACAAATGCGCCGCTCCACGTTCCGGCAAAGTTTTTTCAGAAGAGGTATACTGTCAAAACGTCGGACGACCGGCGGAGATCCCTACGCCAGTTGAGAGCAGGTCTGTTCTTGTCGGCAATGCGGCATCCGACGTCTTGTCGATGCAAGATTGGGTAGGGCCGGATCGGGCCGGGCTACACTTCCGCCGTCTTGGCGGCGGTGACGAACTCCTCTGCGCCCTGCGATGCCTGCAGGCCATTAAAGTAAAGGTTCAGCAGCACTGCCGCGATGGTGCCCAGCAGGATGCCGCTGTGCAGCAGGGGCGACAGGAAGGGCGGCATCTTCTGGAAGATCTTGTCGGCGACCAGCGGCACCATGCCCGTGCCGATGCTGATGGCGACAACGTACAGGTTGCCGCGGTTGGCGGCGTAATCGACCTTCGACAGGATTTTGATCCCCGTGGCCGCCACCATGCCGAACATCACCAGCCCGGCGCCGCCCAGCACATAGGGCGGAATGGAGGCGACGACGTGCGCCATCTTCGGCACCAGCCCCAGCACCACAAGGATGCCGCCGCCGGCCACGCAGACCCAGCGGGACCGCACCCCGGTGATCCCGACCAGCCCGACATTCTGCGAGAAGGAGGTGTAGGGGAAGGTGTTGAACAGGCCGCCGATCAGCGTGCCGAGCCCGTCGGTGCGCAGGCCGCGGGTCAGATCCTCCCGGCTGACGGGGCGGCCTACCATCTCCCCCACCGCCAGGAACATGCCGGTGGATTCGATCATGACCACGATCATCACCAGCGACATCGTCAGGATCGACCAGAACTCGAACCGCGGCAGGCCGAACTGGAAGGGATAGACGGCGTCCACCCACTTCGCATGTCCGACGCCGTCGAAGCTCGCCATGCCCAGCGCCACCGTCAGCGCGAAGCCCGCCAGTATGCCCAGCAGGACGGAGATGTTGGCCCAGAAGCCCTTGGCGTATTTGGTCACCAGCAAGATGACCGCCAGCACGAACAGCGCGATGCCGAGATAGGCCGGGTCGCCGAAATTCGGATTGCCCGCCCCGCCGCCGGCCCAGGTGACCCCGACCCGCATCAATGAGATGCCGATGATGGTGATGACGCTGCCCGTCACCACCGGCGGAAACAGGGGAAGCAGACGGCCGACCAGCGGGGCGACCAGCGTCGCGAAGACGCCCGCCCCGATCACCGCGCCGTAGATGCCGAGCAGCCCAAGCTCCGGGTTCCCGGCCATGGCGACCATTGGCCCCACCGCGGCGAAGGTGACGCCCATCATCACGGGCAACCGGATGCCGAACTTCCAGACGCCCAGCGCCTGGATCAGCGTGACGACCCCGCAGGCGAAGAGGTCGGCGTTGATCAGCAGGGCCACCTGATCCTTCGGCAGCTTCAGCGCACCGCCGATGATCAGCGGCACGGCGATGGCGCCGGCGTACATCACCATCACGTGCTGCAGCCCCAAGGCCAGGAGCCGCGGCAGCGGCAGCATCTCGTCCACTGAATGAATCTTGGCCGGGTGGATTTTGGTGGTCATGTCCGGCACTCCCTCCGCGCTGGTCGGCGGGAACCGTCGCTGCACGGCCCATGCCACCGCAGCGGGTAGCGTGTCACGGCGATGCACGGCCCGGAACTGGCGCGAAAGGCGGCGCAGCTGACCAATCGGTGGGCAGTTCCTACGCCTTGCGGAACTCTGGCGCGGTCATCTCCTCCTTCACGAGGTTGACGAACAGTTCCACCACCGGGCTGCGGGAGCGGTTGGCGTCGAAGGCGACCTGGAAGGGCGCCTGGTAGGACAGCAGCGTCGGCAGGATCACGCGCAGCCGCCCGGCCTTCACATAAGACGCGGCGAAATGGTCGGGCAGGTAGCCGAGGTAGGCGCCGGACAGGATCAGGCGCGCTGCCCCCTCGATGTCGCTGACCGTCGCCTTGGGCGTCGTGATCGCGAACACCTTCATGTCGCGGAAGCCCCAATAGACGCGCGACACCAGCCGGTAGCGCCGCACCTCGTCCAGGTCGATGGACTCCTCCGGCGCGGTGAACAGGGAATGGCCCGCGGCGCAGTAGAAGTGGTTCGTTTCCTGGTAGAGATCCTCATAGGACAGGCTGGGTACGATGCGCGGGAAGCTGGAGATGGCCACCTGGAGTTGGCCGCCGATGACGTCACGCAGAAGCTCGTTCGGCGGGCGCACGGCGATGGCCAGCGACACCTCCGGCGCCGCTTCGGAAAAACGGGCGAAGACCCGCTCCAGCGGCGCCCGCGGGTCGGTCAGCGTGTTGTCCACCAGCCCGAGCGTCAGCGTGCCGGTCAGCCGTTCGCGCAGGCCCCGCACCCGCGCGCGGAAGCGATCCAGCGTGTCGAACACGCGGCGCAGCTCGTCATAGACCGCCTGCCCTTCGGTGGTGAGCTGGAACCCGGACCGTCCGCGCCGGCACAGGCGCAGCCCGAGTCGCGTTTCCAAATCCGCGAAATGCGTCGAGATGGTGGAAAGGGAGAGGTTCAGTTCGCTTTGCGCCGCAGTGAAGCCGCCTGCCTCCACGATCGTCATGAATATGCGCAGCAGGCGCAGATCAACGGTTTCCAACTGCGGGATCGCCATGGCGGTCCAGGATCTCCAAGGGTTTGCGCTAGATCGGGCGGTGCGCGGGCGCCTTACTTCGACCAGCGTCGAAGTAAGATACAACACTTTTGCATTTTCCAGGAACCGCCGCCGCCGTCTAATGATGAGAGTCCACAAAATTGGACTCGCGAACAGAACGCCCGTCCACAAGGACGGCCAGAAAGCTCGTCCGCAAGGAAAGGTCAAATCCATGAACGAGACGACGGGTAAGCAGGGACTGTCTGGGAACAAGGGCAATCATGGCGTCAGCCGGCGCGCCGTGCTGGCGGGGGCGGGCACGGTGGCCGCGGTGGCGGCGATCGGCTTCCCGAACATCGTCCGCGCCCAGTCGAAGACGCTGAAGGTCGGCGTCTATGGCGGCTATTTCAAAGAGTCGTTCGAAAAGCACATCTTCCCGGATTTCAGCAAGGCGTCCGGCATCACGGTGGAGCCGGTGGCCGAACCGACGGGCGAGGCTTGGCTGGTCCAGTTGGAGCAGGCGGCCCGCGCGCGCCAGGCCCCGGCCGACGTCTCCATGATGTCGCAGGTCGCCATGCTGAAGGGCATGTCGGCGGAGCTGTGGGCCCCCTACGACATGTCCAAGCTGCCGAACGCGGCGAAGGTCATGCCGCACCTGATCAACAAGTATCCGGACGGCAAGGTCAGCGGCATCGGCGCGGTGTCCTGGTACATCACGCTGGTCACCAACACCAAGGCCTACCCGCAGGCCCCGGACAGCTGGGCCGCGCTGTGGGATCCGGCGAACAAGGACAAGCTCGGCCTGCTGGCTCTGGTCAGCAACAGCTTCCTGCTGGAGGTCACGGCCGCGACCTTCTTCGGCGGCACCAAGCACCTGGACACGGAGCAGGGCCAGCTCGACTGCTTCAAGAAGCTGGCGGAGCTGAAGAACAACGTGAAGCTCTGGTACCGCGACGAAGCGCAGTTCGAAGCCGCGCTGAAGTCCGGCGAGATCCCCATGGGCCAGTATTACCACGACGTCACCGGCCTCGCCGCCGCCGACGGCAACCCGGTGCGCTCCACCTTCCCGAAGGAAGGCGGCATCAACGACAGCGGCAGCTGGGCGATCTCCCGCGCCTCCAAGGCCGGCGATCTGGCGCACGTCTTCGTGGACTACATGTGCCAGCCCCAGGTCCAGGCCCTGCTGTCGCGCAAGGTCGGCACCGCCCCGACCATCGACCGCAAGCTGACCGACCTGACGGACAAGGAGTTCGCGGCGGTGTCCTCCGACATCCCGCCGATCATCCCGCGCTACGACCTGTATCAGGCCAAGTCCGACTGGCTGAACCAGAAGTGGACCGAGATGATCGTGGGGTGATGTAGAGCCCTTCTCCCCCCTGGGGAGAAGGGTTTGGGATGAGGGGGCGGCCGCAGGCCGGAAACGCTGGCTCATTGCAGTGCTTGGACGCCCTTCGGGCGCCCCCTCACCCTAACCCTCTCCCCAGAGGGGAGAGGGAACGACGTCCCGCAAATTCAAAGACACACAAAAAGCCCGCCCATGTCCGCACTTGTCCTCGACGGTCTCACCAAGCGTTACGGTTCCGTGGTCGCGGTGCACGGCGCCAGCTTACGGATTCCGCACGGCCAGTTCGTCTGCCTGCTCGGCCCGTCGGGCTGTGGGAAGACGACGCTGCTGCGCATGATCGCGGGGCTGGAGGATCCCTCCGGCGGCCGGCTGGTCATTGACGACAAGGACATCACCGAGGCGCCCGCCCATTTGCGGGAGTTCGGCATGGTGTTCCAGTCGCTGGCCCTGTTCCCGCACCTGACCGCGGGCGAGAACATCGCCTATCCGCTGCGCATCCGCGGCGCCAACAAGGCCGAGCAGCGCAAGCGTGCTGAAGAACTGCTGGAGCTGGTGCGCCTGCCCGGCGTGGCCGACCGGCCGGTGTCGAAGCTGTCCGGCGGCCAGCGCCAGCGCGTCGCCATCGCCCGCGCGCTCGCCCTGAAGCCCAAGCTGTTCCTGCTGGACGAGCCGCTGTCGGCGCTCGACGCCAAGCTGCGCGAGGCCATGCAAATCGAGTTGAAGCAGCTTCAGCAGCGGCTCGGCATCACAACCATCGTCGTGACCCACGACCAGCGGGAGGCCATGACCATGGCCGACCTCGTGGTGGTCATGTCGCAGGGCCGCATCCACCAGGCTGCCCCGCCGATGGAGGTCTACCGCCAGCCGGCCGACGCCTTCGTCGCCGACTTCATCGGCCTGACCAACCTGCTGGACGGAGAAGTGACGGCGCCGGGTGCTGTCGCGGTGCCCGGCGGGCAGCTGCACCTGCCGAACCTGCCGCCGTCCGGCCGCGTGTTGCTGTCGGTGCGGCCGGAGGAGGTGATCGTCCATCCCGCGGGCAATGACGGCCCGAACCGCCTGACCGGCCGGCTGTCTTTCATGCGTGACCTCGGCGCCAGCGTGGAGTTCCGCATCGACGTGGCCGGGCGGGAGATTGTCGCCGTGTCGCGCCCGCAGGACCGACCGCCGGTGGAGCCCGGCGGCCCGCTGTCGGTGGAGTTCCCGCCGGCCGCCTGCGTCGTCCTTCCCCCCATGGGTGAGAGGCCGCAATGATCCGCCGCGCCCCCCGCACCCTGGCCGAGCATTCGCCGATCCTGTTCCCGGCGTTGATGCTCGTCGTCTTCTTCGTCATCCCCTTCAGCCTGATGATCGCGGTCAGCGTCTTCCGGCGCGTGCCGGGCGGCTTCTACGAGCCGGATTTCGTGTTTTCGAACTACGAACGGTTCCTGACCACCTTCTTCGGCGGGGTGATGTCCTTCTCGCTGGGGCTGGCGGCGCTGGTCGCGGCGATGTCCGTGGGCATCGCCTTTCCCTTCACCTACCGGCTGGTGCGGCTGCCGCGGGTGAACCAGATCCGCTGGCTGGTCTTCCTGCTGTCGATCCTGTCGCTGTCGGAAGTCATCATCGGCTTCGCCTGGTCGACGCTGCTGTCGCGCACCGCCGGCATCACCAACCTGTTCGTGGCGCTGGGGCTGATGAGCGAGCCGATGGCGCTCAGCCCCAGCTTCGGCGCGCTGCTGGCGGGGCTGGTCTACCAGGCCTTCCCCTACACGGTGCTGGTGCTCTACCCCTCGCTCGCCCGCTTCGACCCGAACCTGGTGGAGGCGGCGCGCACCCTCGGCGCCTCGCCGCTGAAGTCCTTCCTGACCGTGGTCGTGCCGGGGCAGCGCAACACCATCGTCGCCACGACGATCATGGTCTTCGTCTTCGCGCTCGGCTCCTACCTGCTGCCGCAGCTGCTGGGCAAGCCACAGCACTGGACCCTGTCGGTGCTGATCACCGACCAGGCGATCTATCAGGCCAACATGCCCTTTGCGGCGGCCATGGCGGTGTTCCTGGTGCTGGTCAGCCTTGCGCTCGTCGGCTTGGCCCTGCTCGCCGGCCGGAAAGAGGAGGCGGCGTGATGCTGGCACGCAAGTTGAGCACGGTTCTCGCCTCCCTGATCGCGCTGGTGCTCGCCGCACCGATCATGGTGGTGGCCGGCGTCTCCGTGAACGCCAAGAAGTCGCTGACCTTCCCGCCGCAGGGCTTCTCGCTGTCCTGGTACGCGGAGGTGTTCACCGATCCGGGCTGGCGCGACGCGCTGATCGCCAGCCTCGTGGTGGCGACGCTGTCGGCGGCGCTGGCGGTGCTGATCGCCTTCCCGCTGGCGTGGTTCCTGTGGCGCTGGCGCGCCCCCTGGGCGCGGGCGTTCGAGGTGCTGGGCATGACGCCCTTCATCCTGCCGCCGGTCATCACCGCGCTGGGCTTTCTCAGCTTCTGGGCGGCGGTCGGCGAGTACGGCGCGCCCTGGACCGTGGTGGTCAGCCACGCGGTGTTCTTCGTGACACTGCCGCTGGTCACCCTGTCGCTGGGCTTCGGCGCGGTGGATCGCAGCTATGTGGAGGCGGCGGCGACCATGGGGGCGGACGACCGGACGGTGCTGCGCACCGTGGTGATGCCGCTGGTGCGGCCCTACGTCATCTCCGGCTTCGCCTTCGCCTTCGTGCTGTCGCTGAACGAGTACATCGTCGCCTACATGGTGGTCGGCTTCACGCTGGAGACGCTGCCCATCAAGATCTTCAACGCGCTCCGTTACGGCTACACGCCGACCATGGCGGCCGTGACGGTGCTGTTCGTGTCGCTGACCGCCCTGGTCTTCGGGCTGATCGCCTGGTTCGGCGACCTGCCGCGCCTGCTCGGCGCCTGGGCCAAGAGCGACTGACCCATTCCCACAGAGATTTGATCCATGATCGACCCCAAGAAGCTTGACCATCTGCGCAGCAAGTACAGCGGCTCCGGCGGCGACGACTTCCACGATCCGGAGTTCAAGCGCGTGGCCGCGCTGCAATTCTCCGGCGGCAAGCGGGTGCAGCCCTTCTCCGGCGTCTCCACGCTGCTCGACGCGCCATACCGGCCGGATGCGCCAGACCTCGCCGCTTTCGGCGGGCTGGACATCGCGCTGGTCGGCGTGCCGATGGACCTGGGCGTCACCAACCGGGCCGGCGCGCGCCTCGGGCCCCGCGCCGTGCGCGCCATCGAGCGCATCGGCCCCTACGAGCATGTCCTGCGCATGGTACCGTCCGCCGCCTGCACGCTGGCCGACGTGGGCGATGTGCCGCTCAGCAGCCGCTTCAACCTGGAGACCTGCCACGCCGACATCCAGGCCTTCTACCACAAGGTCATGGATGCGGGCGTCGTGCCCTTGTCGGTCGGCGGCGACCATTCCATCACCTACTCGATCCTGAAGGCGCTGGGCCGCGGGCGGCCGGTCGGCATGGTGCATTTCGACGCCCATTGCGACACCGGCGGCGCCTATGAGGGCTCCAAGTTCCACCACGGCGGTCCGTTCCGCCAAGCGGTGCTGGACGGCGTGCTGGATCCGGAGCGCACGGTGCAGATCGGCATCCGCGGCAGCACCGAGTATCTGTGGGAGTTCTCCTACGAGAGCGGCATGACCGTCATCCACGCGGAGGACATTCCCAAGCGCGGCATCGAGGACGTGATCGCGACCGCGCGCAAGGTGGTCGGCGATGGGCCGGTCTACGTCTCCTTCGACGTGGACTGCCTGGACCCGGTCTACGCCCCCGGCACCGGCACGCCGGAGGTGGGCGGCGTCACGACGCGGGAGGCGCTGGCCATCCTGCGCGGTCTGAGCGGCATCGACGTCATCGGCGGCGACGTGGTGGAGGTGGCGCCGCAGTACGACGCGACGACCAACACCGCCCAGGCCGGCGCGCAGATGCTGTTCGAGATCCTCTGCCTGTCGGTCGGCGCGCTCGCCCGGCGGAAGGGGTAAGGGGCGATGCGGCTGGCCCTGTTCCAGGCGGACGCGGAGCCCGGCGCCCCGGACCGCAACCTCGACCGGCTGGAGCGAGCGGCCGGGGATGTGGCGAAGCGGGGCGCCCAGCTGCTGGTCGGCCCGGAGATGGGGCTGACCGGCTACAACCTCGGGCCGGAGGCGGTGCGCGCGCTGGCCGAGCCGCCGGACGGCGCGATGGCGCAGCGGGTGGCGGGCATCGCCCGCCGCCTCGGCCTCGGCATCCTCTACGGCTATCCGGAGTTGGGCGAGGGCGGGGCGGTCTACAACGCCGCCCAGTTGATCGGGCCGAACGGGGCGCGGCTGATCAACCACCGCAAGGCGCACCTCTACGGCGACCTCGACCGCGGCTCCTTCACGCCGGGCACGGACAGCTTCGCCGTGGCGGAGGTCGGCGGGATCCGGGTCGGCGTGATGATCTGCTACGACGTGGAGTTCCCGGAACTCGTGCGGCGCCACGCGCTGGCCGGGGTGGACGCGCTGCTGGTGCCGACCGCGCTGATGCACCCCTACACCATCGTCGCCAACGGCGTCGTCCCGACCCGCGCCTTCGAGAACGGGATCTTCGTCGCCTACGCCAACCGCTGCGGGCGGGAGGGCGTCCTGCACTATTGCGGGCTCAGCACCGTCGCCGGCCCGGACGGATCGGTGCTGTCGCGGGCCGGGGAGGGGGAGGAGATCCTGGTCGTGGACATCGACCCGGCGCTGCGCGCGGTCGCGACGCATCTTGCCGATCGGCGACCGGATCTGTACGGAACGCCCTCCCCGCCGCTATGGTAGCGCCCCCGTCCAACGAGACGGGGTAGGGAACACGAGGGAACAAGAGACATGCCGGTCACCATCGACGACATCCGCGCCGCGGCCGCGCGCATTTCCGGCCGGGTCGGCCGCACGCCGTTCCTGAAGTCGGAAACGCTGTCGGCGATCACCGGCGCCGAGGTCTGGGTCAAGCTGGAGAACCTTCAGTTCACCGCCTCCTTCAAGGAGCGCGGCGCGGCCAACCGCTTGCTCCTGCTGTCGGAGGTGGAGCGGGCGGCCGGCGTGATCGCCATGTCGGCCGGCAACCACGCCCAGGCCGTGGCCTACCACGCGAAGAAGCTGGGCATCGCCGCGACCATCGTCATGCCGCGCTTCACCCCCTTCGTGAAGGTGAAGCGCACGCGCTATCACGGCGCCACGGTCATCCTGGAAGGCGACACGCTGGCGGAGGCCGCGGCCTTCGCCCATGAACTCGCCAAGCGGGAGGGGCTGGTCTTCGTCCATCCCTACGACGACGACGCGGTGATTGCCGGCCAGGGCACCGCGATCCTGGAGATGCTGGAGGAGATGCCGGAGCTTGATTGCCTGGCCATCCCCGTCGGCGGCGGCGGGCTGGCGGCCGGGGCTGCGGTGGCGGCGCGGACGCTCTGCCCGAACCTGGAGGTGATCGGGGTGGAGGTGGAGACCTACCCGGCGGCGGCCCAGCGGCTCGCCGGTCAGCCGGTCAAGGTCGGCGGCCCGACCGTGGCGGAGGGCATCGCCGTGCGCGACGTCGGCGACCGCCCCATGGACATTCTGAAGCAGCACGGCTGCGACGTGGTGCTGGTGCCCGAGGTGACCATCGAGCGCGCCATCGCCATGCTGATCGAGGTGGAAAAGACCGTGTCGGAGGGGGCGGGCGCCGCCGGCCTCGCCGCCCTGCTGTTCCATCCCGAGCGGTTCCGCGGCAAGCGCGTCGGGCTGATGGTGTCGGGCGGCAACATCGACACGCGCACGCTCGCCAACGTGCTAATGCGCGGCTTCGCCCGCGATGGGCGCCTGCTGAACCTGGAAGTGGACATCGCCGACCAGCCCGGCGCGCTGGCCCAGGTGACGCGCATCGTCGCGGAATGCGGCGGTAACATCGTGGAGGTCCAGCACCAGCGCCTGTTCGGCGCCTTCTCCGTCAAGTCCGCGGAGGTCGAACTGCTGATCGAGGTGGAGGACGAAGGGCACGGCGACCGCCTGATCGCCGCGCTTCAGCAGGCCAGCCTGCCCGTGCGCAAGGCCGCGGTGTCGGAAGCCACCCGGCCGATCCTGTCGGCGACGTAAAAGCCCGTCAGATGTGATACTCGGGCTCCGGCACCGTCTGGTCCATGGCGAGTGCCGGGATGGTATCGCGGCACCAGCCGACGATGCGGGCCGGGACGCCCACCACGGTGGCGCAGGGCGGCACGTCCTTCAGGACGACGCTGCCGGCGCCGACCTTGGCGCGGCTGCCGATCTCGATGTTGCCCAGGATCTTGGCGCCGGCCGACAACAGGACGCCGTCGCGCACCTTCGGGTGGCGGTCGCCGTGCTCCTTGCCGGTGCCGCCCAGCGTGACCTCCTGCAGGATCGACACATCGTTGCCGACCACGGCCGTCTCGCCGATCACCACGCCGGTGCCGTGGTCGATGAACACGCCGCGCCCGACCGGCACGGCCGGGTGGATGTCCACCGCGAAGACCTCCGACACCCGGCTTTGCAGGAAATGGGCGAGGTCATGGCGGTCGTGCCGCCACAGCCAGTGGCCGACGCGGTGCCATTCCAGCGCGTGGAAGCCCTTGTAGTACAGGAAGGGCGTCAGGCAGGTGTCGGCCGCGGGGTCGCGCGTGCAGATGGCCTGAAGGTCCGCGCAGGCCTCGTCCACGATGCAGGGGGCGTCCTCCACCGCGCGGCGCACCATGTCGGCCAGCTGGTCGGCGGAGATGTAGGAATCGCCCAACTTGCGGGCGAGCAGGCTGCCGAGCGCGGAGGGGAAATCCCGGTGCAGGAGCACGGCCGTGTCGATGAAGGGGCGCAGCCACGGCTCCTTTGCCACCACCGCTTCCGCCTCCGCGCGCAGCATCGCCCACATCGCGTTGACGTTTTCGGAGATGGCGGACTCCAGGCATTCCGGGTGGTCCTGCGGAACGACGATGTGGTTCATGACGCGGGTGCCCTGCGTTGAGCGGCCAAGTCGACCGCCCTATCAAACACGATCGTCGCGACCCTAGCACGCCGCCTGTGGGAATGGCAGCATCCCATGCGGGCCGGGTTGGGCATAACCGCAGTATGTACAAGAACAAAGCGTCCAATTGGCGCCAAAACGGAACCGCCCGGCACCGGAAAATCCGGTGCCGGGCGATCCGCTGACGCGAACGACGGAGAGAGGCCCGCGGTCAGTGGGTGCCGCCGTCGAAGAGAGCCGGCTGGAGCGCGGTCATCTTGGACTGGTTGATGGACCAATCGTCGGTCATGATGCCGCCGGTGTCGCCCGAACCCGGGCTCCAGGCCCAGTAGGTCCAGCTGACGCCCTCATGGCCAGCGGCCAGGTCGGACTTGCCGTCGAGGTTGTAGTCACCGTCCATGTACTTGACCATGGAGCTGAGCCACTGCTGGTCCTGCGAGGACTCCAGCTTCGTGCCGAACTCGCCGACCAGAACCGGCGCGATGTTCTTCTGCACGACGTAGCCCCAGTTCTTGGTCCACACGTCGTCCATGTTGTTCGGGAAGTTGCTGTCGCCGAACCAGCCGAACCCGGCCATGGACGGCGGGTAGTCGTGGACCGAATAGACCAGCTTGTTGTCGACGGTCAGGTCGACGGGGTGGTCCTGCACGCCCTGGAGGTTGCCGCCCCACCAGTAGGTGTTGCCGTTGTACTGCTCCACACCCTCGACGATCATCAGCCAGTTCTTGTTGACCGTCTGGATGGCGTCGCCGATGCGCTCGGCCGCGGCGTGCCAGTCGGTGGCCTGGTTGCCGTCGCCCCAGGTGGCCTGGCCGTGCGGCTCGTTGTGCAGGTCGGCGGCGACGACCGACGGGTTGTCGGCGTAGCGCTCGGCCAGCATCTTCCAGTTCGCGATCATCTTCGATTCCGGGTACTGGTCGGTGTACCAGAGCCCGTTCTCGTTCGCCGACGCGCCATCGCCGGAGCGGTGGTGGTCGAGGATGATCTTCATGCCGGTCTTGTCGGCGTAGTCGATGATCTTGTCGAAGACTTCCAGGCTGGTCTTGCCCTGGAGGTCGGGGTTCTTCGAGTAGTCAATGCCGGTGGGCATGCGGCCGCTGTCCAGCATCGCGTCGGACCAGGGCAGGCGGATGGTGTTGAAACCCTCCTTCAGCATCTGGTCCATGATGTGCTGGTAGCTGTCCTGCCACAGGCCCTGCGGGGCGAAGGCGTAGCCTTCGGCGCCGAACCAGTTGACGCCGGTCAGCTTCACGGCGTTGCCGGCGCTGTCGATGATCTGGCTGCCCTCGGTGTGCAGGTAGCCGTCGGCGATGCCGGTGGCGGTGTTGCTGGTGCCGCTGCCGGTGCTGCCAGTGCCCGTCGTCGGCGTCGTCGGCGTGGTCGGGGCCGCCGGGGTGGTGGTGCCCGAAGAGCCCGAGGAGCCGGACCCGCTGTCGGACGTGAACAGGGCCTTGTCCGCGTTCACCTGCAGCGTGCCGTTCCACCACAGGTCGGACTGGCCCTTGACCACGTCGTTGCCGTCCAGCGTGCCCTTGTCGTAGCTGACCGAGCTGTCGGTCGAGGAGACGGCGTGGCCGTTGATCGTCACGCTGCCGACGTGCAGGTTGCGGTCGGTGCCGCTCACGACGCCGTCGTTGTCGTACTGGATCTGAATCTTGTGCGCCTGGTCGGCGGCCAGGTCGGTCTTGAACGTGTAGTCATGCGCGTCGGTGCCGACCGTGCCCCCGCCGATCTTCTGGCCATCGGCCAGGACGGTGAAGTGCGCGTTCTGGCCGCCGGCGGCCACGCCCTTGGCGTTGATCACGATGGTCGAGGAGCCGCTGCTCCCGCTGCCGGCGTCCGTGCTGCCGGTGCTGCCCGAAACGGCGCTCCCGGCTTCGGGGATGGCGGCGGGGGCGGTGACGGCAGGGGCGCTACCGCTGGTGGAAGCGGCGTAGAGGTCGCCCGGCGTGGAGAAGGTCAGCGAACCGTTCCACCACAGGCCTTCCTGGCCCGGCATCGTCGTGGTGGTGGCGCCGTCGTCATACCGCTCGTAGGTGGCGGAGGTCGGGTTCAGGGTGGTCCCGTTAACCACGAGGGACTTGATCCCCAGGTCGCGGTCCTGCCCGGCCGCAATGTCGTCGTTGTCGTAAACGATCTGAATCTTGTGCGCCTGTCCCGCAACAACATCAGTATCAAAAGTGTAGGACTTTGCGTCGGTCGAACTCACCGAGGCCTGCCCAGCGTCCTTGCCGTCGATCAACAGACGAAAGTGCGGAGCAATTCCATCGGTTGAGTTGCCATAGGCATTCACGACGATCTTCGTCTTGGACAGGGTCGTGGAGGTCGTCGCCATTAGTCTTTTCCCTTGCGGTTTCGATGGCTCGACCCTGGCCGGGAAAGGTTAATGAGATATTACCGAATTCGCCTAAAACTCTATTCCGATTTGTGGCAAATATCAGCCGCATCGGCGAAATGTTGCCCGATGCAGCGGTGCAACATCGCGCACGTAGGGGTGGTGCGGGCGTTCTGAGGGGAGGCCGAATTTCGTCACAGCGGGGCGGCGCAGGAGGAATCGCGGGTGCTGCGTATCACCCCCGAGACGCTTTCCGGCTCAACCCTTTGCGGGAGTTCGTGTGCGTAACATTGCGCGTGACGCTTTTCGGTTATCTTTGGTATCTTTTTGATCGAAAAACAGGGCGGGGCAGGGGGAAATGCCGCAGGCCGTCGTTCTGGGCGAGGCGCTCGGCGCCTTCCTAACGGAGGGCGTCAGCGTGCTGGTGTCGTCCAGCGATGCCGGCAACCGGCCGGCGCTTGGCCGCGCGCTCGGCTGTCGCCTGTCGGCCGACGGGCGCACAGTCACGGTGTATGTCGCCGCAGCACCTTGCGCCGATCTGTTGACGGCCATCGGGGAAACCGGCCGGATCGCGGTGGCCGTCTCCAAGCCCAGCACCCACCGTTCCGTGCAGATCAAAGGGCAGGACGCCCGGCTTGTGCACTGCGCGGCCAACGCCGGGGACGTCATCGCCCGGAAGATCGACGCCTTCACCGCGGATGTCGTCAACATCGGCTTCACGGAGGCGCTGGTCCGCACGCTGATGGACCACGACCCGGCCGACGTCGTGGCCGTGGCCTTCACGCCGACCGGTGTCTTCGACCAGACGCCCGGCCCCAACGCGGGGACCGTGATCACGCCATGACCAGCCCCCCGAGCAGCAATGGACTGACCGTCGATTCCATCCGCGACTGCCTGGAAGGCGTCATCCCCGCCGCCATCGCCACCAGCGACGCGGACGGGACGCCGAACGTCTCCTTCCTGTCCCAGGTGCATTACGTGGACAGCGGCCGGGTGGCGCTGACCTACCAGTTCTTCAACAAGACGCGCGCCAACATCCTGGCCAACCCCACCGCCACCGTGCAGCTGGTCGATCCGGCCACGGCGGCGCAGTACCGGCTGACCCTGCGCTACCTGCACACCGAGACCAGCGGCCCGTTGTTCGAGAGCATGAAGGCCAAGCTGGCCGGCATCGCGTCCCACGTCGGCATGCAGGGGGTCTATCGCCTGCTGGGCGCCGACCTGTACGAGGTGCAGCGGATCGAGGTGGTGCCGGGCGCCACCCTTCCGCCGCCGGTCCACAAGCGCGGCCTGCTGCCGGCGGTGCGGCGGAGCTGCGAGGGGATGCTGGCCTGCGCCGACCTGTCGGAGCTTCTGGACCGTGCGCTGGCCGACCTGCGGGCCGGCTTCGGCATCGAACACGCGCTGGTGCTGATGCTGGACGAATGCGCCGGGCGGCTCTACACCGTCGCCGCCATGGGCTACAGCGTGTCCGGCGTGGGGTCGGAGGTCGCGTTGGGCGACGGGGTCATCGGGGTGGCGGCGCGGGAGCGCACGCCGATCCGCGTTACCCACATGACCACCGACTACGCCTACAGCCGCGCGGTGCGCGCCAGCGTGGCCGACGCGGGCGTGGAGCTTGCCCCGGTTACGGAGATCCCTTTTCCCGGCCTTCCCGAACCGCACAGCCAGCTCGCCGTGCCGATCCTCGCCGGCCCAAAGCTCGTCGGCGTGCTGTTCGTGGAAAGCCCGCAGGAGATGCGCTTCTGCTACGACGACGAGGACGCGCTGGCGACGCTGGCCGCCCAGCTCGGCGCCATGATCCTGGCCTTCCGGCAACAGGCCGCCCCGCCCGAGGAGGCGGCGGAGGACGGTTCGGTCCCGGCCGACGGAGCGGCTGCGGTCATCCGCCACTACGCCGCCGACGACAGCGTCTTCATCGACCATGACTACCTGATCAAGGGTGTGGCCGGCGCCATTTTCTGGAAGCTCGCGCGCGATTATGTCCGGCAGGGGCGGACCGACTTCTCCAACCGGGAGCTTCGGCTGGCCCCCGACATCCGTCTGCCCGACTTGGCGGAGAACCTGGAGGCGCGACTGATCCTGCTGCAACGGCGGCTGGCCGAACGCTGCCCCTTCCTTGGCATCGAGAAGACCGGGCGCGGGCGGTTCCGCCTCGTCGTGCAACGGCCGCTCGCCCTGGAGGATATGGCATAATCACAAAGGGTATTGTTATCAACGCCTTACGATTCTTTTAGCATTTCGTGAGCCATGACTTAGCAAGCGTCCGCCGGCCGTCCCGCGTATCGTCCGCCCCGTTCACAAAACAAATTGGGGGGATGAGGGATGACCGGGCAGGCGTCGCGGTACGACATGTATCGCCTGATTCACAAGGCCCTGCGGGGCTTCATGGTCGACACGCTGGCGGCCGTGGGCCGTATGGACGCCGGGGACGACAGGGATGTCGTGGCGGTCCTGGCCCGCGTGCGCAGCCTGCTCGCGCTGTGCGGCAGCCATGTGGAGCATGAGAACCGCTTCGTCCACCCGGCGATGGAGGCGCGCGCGCCGGGCTCGTCCGCGGACATCGCGTCGGACCACGACCACCACGCGCATGACCTCGCCGCCCTCGTCGCGGCCGTTGGTGCGGTCGAGGCCGCCCATGGGCCAGCCCGCGCCGACGCCGCCCACGCGCTCTACCGCCGGCTGGCGCTGTTCGTCGGCGAGAACCTCACCCACATGGAGGCGGAGGAGAGCCACAACAACGGCGTTCTCTGGCGCACCCACCGGGACGAGGAGCTGCAAGCCATCGAGCAGGCCATCGTCGCCGCGCAGCCGCCGGATGAGATGATGCTGGTGCTGCGCTGGATGCTCGCCTCCGCGACCCCGGCCGAGCGCGCGGACCTGCTGGGCGGGATCCGCGCCATGGCCCCGGCGGAGGCGTTCGCGGGCATGATGGCGTTGGCGCAATCGGTGCTGACGCCGGCCGATCACGACAAGCTGACCCGCGCACTGGCCACGCCGGCCCTGGCGGCCTGAAGGAGGGGACGATGACAAGCGACACGCTCATCCAGGCGCTGGAGCGCATGGTGCTGATTCGCGCCTATGAGGACACGCTGGTCGGGCTGCACGGCCAGGGGCGGGCGGCCGGGACCTGCACGTCGGTCGGGCAGGAGGCGTCGGCCGTCGGCGTGGTCTCCGCCCTGTCGTCTGAGGACCTGATCCTGACCAACCACCGCAGTGCCGGCCACCTGCTGGCCCGCGGCGCCGACCCCGGCCGCCTGATGGCCGAGGTGATGGGCAAGCGCGACGGCTACTGCAAGGGCAAGAGCGGGTCGCTGCACATCGCGGCGAAGGAGATCGGCGTGGTGCTGACCTCCACCATTGTCGGCGGGGAGCTGGCGCTGGCGACCGGCGTGGCGCTGTCGCGCGCGACCTTGGGCGGGGAGGGCATCGTCGTCTGCTTCTTCGGCGACGGGGCGGCCTGCGAGGGGCGCTTCCACGAATCGCTGAACCTCGCCGCGCTGTGGAACCTGCCGATCCTCTACGTGTGCGAGAACAACCAGTGGCAGGCCTTCGTCCACCGCAAGGAGACGACGCTGGCCGACAGCGTCGTCCCGCAGGCCGCCGCCCTGGGCATGGACGGCAAGAGCGTGGACGGCAACGATGTGGAGGCCGTGCAGGCCGCCGCGGCGGAGGCCGTCGCCGCCGTGCGCCGGACGCGCAAGCCCTTCCTGCTGGAGACCCGGACCTACCGCCTGCGCGGCCATTTCGAGCCGGACGACCAGTCCTACGTCGACCCGAGTGAGCTGGAGCAGTGGCGCGGGCGCGACCCCATCGCCGTGCTGCGCGCCCGGCTGGAACGGGACGGGTTGCTCTCCATGGGGGAGGCTGACGCCATCGAGGCGCGGGCGCGCGGCATCATGGAGAGCGCCGTCGCCTTCGCCGAGGCGAGCCCCTATCCGGGCGCCGAAGACCTGACCCGCGACGTCTACGCCTGAGGAGAGGGCACCCATGCCGACCATGACCGTCACCGACGCCGTCTCTGCAGCCCTGGCCGAGGAGATGCGCCGCGATCCCACAGTCCTGTTGATGGGCGAGGGCGTCGCCACCAAACGCCTTCCCCTGGTCGAGGAATTCGGCGCGCCCCGCGTCCGCAACACGCCGCTGGCCGAGGGCATCATCGCCGGCACGGCGGCGGGCGCCGCGGCGACCGGCTTGCGCCCGGTGATCGACCTGCTGTTCGCGCCCTTCCTGACCTACGCGATGGACGAGATCGTCAACAGCGCGGGAAAGCTGCGCTACATCTCCGGCGGGCAGTTCGCCTTCCCCATGGTGGTGCTGGCGCAGACCGGCGCCGGCTGGGGCGTGGGCGCGCAGCACAACCACAACAATGAGGCCTGGTTCGTCCACAGCCCCGGCCTGAAGGTGGTCATGCCCTCCAACCCCGCGGACGCCAAGGGGCTGCTGAAGGCGGCGATCCGCGACGACAATCCGGTGCTGTTCTTCACCGACATCGGCCTCGCCTACGCCGACGGGCCGGTGCCGGACGGGGATGCGGTCGTTCCGTTGGGGAAGGCGGCTGTCCTGCGCGAGGGCGCCGACGTCACGCTGGTCTCCTACGCCAAGACGGTGCACGGCTGCGTCCAGGCCGCGGCGCGCCTCGCCGAGGCGGGCATCGAGGCCGAGGTGATCGACCTGCGCACGCTGAAGCCGCTGGACGAGGACACGATCCTGCGCTCCGTCCGCAAGACCGGGCGCCTCGTCGTGGTGCACGAAGCCAGCCGCATGTGCGGCGTGGGCGCGGAGATCGCGGCGCTGGTTGCGGAGAAGGCCTTCGGCAGCCTGCGCGCTCCGGTGGTCCGCCTGACCGGCCCCGACGCGCCGGCCCCCGCCAGCTACCCACTGGAACAGGCCTTCGTCCCACAGGCCGAGGCGATCGAAAGCGCCGCGCGCGGCCTTGTCGAGGGGCGGTGACGTCGAAGGCCCCACTTGTTTGAAGGAGTGGGGCCTTTGGGCGCTCTATCCTACGCCATGATCACGTCGTCGCGGATGCAGGAGACGACATGGCCCGGCGCCACCTCGCGCGGGATGCTGGCGGCGGGTTCGGCGCAGGCGGGCAGGGCGTACGGGCAGCGGGTGCGGAAGACGCAACCCGACGGCGGATTCATCGGGCTCGGCACGTCGCCTTCCAGCAGCATGCGCTGCTTGGGGGCGTCCGGGTCCGGCTCGGGGGCCGCCGACAAAAGGGCGCGGGTGTAGGGGTGGCGGGGGCGGTCGTAGAGGCTGTCGCTCGGCGCCAGTTCCATCAGGCGGCCGAGATACATCACCGCCACGCGGTCGCTGATGTAGCGCACGACGGCGAGGTCGTGGGCGATGAACAGAACCGCCAGCCCCAGTTCGCGCCGCAAATCGTCCAACAGGTTGACCACCTGCGCCTGCACCGACACGTCGAGCGCCGAGACGGGCTCGTCCGCCACGATGAAGTCCGGCTCCACCGCCAGCGCGCGGGCGATGCCGATGCGCTGGCGCTGGCCGCCGGAGAACTCGTGCGGAAAGCGGTCCATGGCGTCGGCGGTCAGGCCGACCTTCTGGAGCAGCGCGGCGATGCGGTCGCGGCGGTCGGCCTTGGTGCCGATGTTGTGGATGGTCAGCGCCTCCCCGATCACGTCGCGCACGCGCTGGCGCGGGTCGAGGCTGGCGTAAGGATCCTGAAAGACGATCTGCATGCGCCGGCGCAGAGCCCGCATCTTCGCCGGGGGCAGGCCGGTGACCTCCTCCCCGTCGAAGCGGATGGAGCCCGACGTCGGCTCGATCAGCCGCAGGATGCTGCGCCCGGCCGTGGTCTTGCCGGAGCCGGACTCGCCGACCAGCCCCAGCACCTCCCCCCGGTTCAGGTCGAAGGACAGGTCGTCCACCGCCTTCACCCAGCCGACGGGGCGTTGCAGAAGCCCGCCGCGGATCGGGAATTTCTTTTCCAGGCCGCGGACTTGGAGCAAGGGTTGAGTCGTCACGGCAGGTCCCTCCAGCGGCGGCAGCGGGCGGAGTGGTCGGGGCTGACCGGCTCCAGGGCCGGCTCGGCGGTGGTGCAGGCGGGCTCGGCCCAGGGGCAGCGCGGGGCGAAGGTGCAGCCCTTCGGGCGGTTCATGGGGCTCGGCACGTTGCCGGGGATGGCCTCCAGCCGGGCGGCCTCGCCGCGGCTCTGGCCGAGGTTGGGCATGCAGGCGAGCAGGCCGCGCGTGTAGGGATGCCGCGGATTTTTGAAGAGGGAGCGGACATCCCCTTCCTCCACCACGCGGCCGGAATACATGACGACGACCCGGTGCGCGATCTCCGCCACCACGCCCAGATTGTGCGTGATGAACAGGATGGAGGTGCCGGTCTCCGCCTGCAAACGCCGCATCAGGTCGAGGATCTGCGCCTGGATGGTCACGTCCAGTGCGGTGGTTGGCTCGTCGGCGATCAGCAGGGTGGGGCGGCAGGCCAGCGCCATGGCGATCATCACGCGCTGGCGCATGCCGCCCGACATCTGGTGCGGGAACTCGTCCAGCCGCCGCTCCGCCGCCGGGATGCCGACCTTCTTCAGCAGCGCGAGCGCTTCCGCCCGCGCCGCCTTGCGGTCCATCCCCTGGTGGTAGCGCAACGCCTCCCCGATCTGGTCGCCCACGCTGTAGACGGGGTTCAGGGAGGTCATCGGCTCCTGGAAGATCATGCCGATCTCGTTGCCGCGGACGCTCCGCATCTCCTTCTCGGACAGGCGGGCGAGGTCGCGCACCCGGCCGTCGCGGCCGCGGAACAGGATCTCGCCGCCGGCGATGCGGCCGGGCGGGGTCGGGATCAGCCGCATCACCGACAGGCTGGTGACCGACTTGCCGCTGCCGGACTCGCCCACGACGGCCAGCGTCTCGTTCCGGCGCACCGTGAACGAGACGCCGTCCACCGCCTTCGACACGCCGGGGTCGGCGGCGAAGTGGGTTTCCAGGTTGCGGATGTCCAGCGTGATGTCCGCGTCCATCGCCCCATCGATCATCGCGGGCACTCCCTAGTTATAGTGTCAGCGGGTGCAGCCGCGGGCGGCGACCGGCCATTCGCCGATCACCTCGCCGTTCCGGCTGACCGCCATGCGGTCGTGCAGGTTGCTGACGACGCAGACGTGGTTGGGCAGGATGCGCAGGCGCTCGCCGATGGCGGGCTTTTTGGCGCAGGCGGAGAGGTCGACCACCGCGTGCTCCTCGTTCACGCGGGTGATGACCGCGTCCGGGTAGTCGAGGATCAGGCCGAAGCCCTCGCCGACGGACGGCGCGACACGGTCGCTTGAGAGCGTCTTCGACCCGGCGTCGAGCACGGCGCGGTCCTCGGTCGGGCGGCTGACCACGGTGGCGACGACGTGCACCGCGCATTCGTCCAGCGTCGCCACCCCGGCGCCGACGGTGGCGCGGTCGTGGTAGATGTA
This sequence comes from Azospirillum canadense, assembly GCF_025961225.1. GTDB lineage: Bacteria > Pseudomonadota > Alphaproteobacteria > Azospirillales > Azospirillaceae > Azospirillum > Azospirillum canadense. The sequence goes on from NZ_JAOQNG010000004.1 coordinate 507,683, forward strand.
GGTGCCGACGCGCAGCTCCGTCACGCCGGGCAGCTCGTGCGTGTCCCAGCAGCCGGGCGTGCCGCCGACCGACACGGTCTGCAACGGGATGCCGGCCTCGTCGAGCAGCTTGCGCGTGTCGGCCACGAAGGGAACGGTGCGGGGACCGCGCGGGTAGGTCATCAGGCCGCGGAAGGCGGTCAGCCCGTTGCCGTTGGCGCGTCGGGCGAGCGTCAGCGCGTCCTCCGGCGTCTGCACGCCGCAGCGGCCGTCGCCGCTGTCGAACTCCACGAGGATGCCGATCTCGACGCCGGCCTGTTGCGCGGCTGCCGCGACCGTGTCGAGCGCCACGGGGTTGTCTATGGCGACGGTGAGCTTCGTCTTGCCGGCCAATTCCGCCAGCGGGCCGACCTTGGCGACGCCGACAATGGGGTAGCTGAGCAGGATGTCCGGGCAGCCGGCCTCCGCCATGACCAGCGCCTCGCCGATCTTCTGGCAGGTGATGCCGACCGCGCCCAGCTCCATCTGGCGCTGGGTGAACTGGGGGAGCTTGTGGGTCTTGATGTGCGGGCGAAGCGCCAGGCCGTGCTTGTCGCAGTAGGCCTGCATCTTGGCCAGGTTGTGCTCGACCCGGTCGAGATCGATGACGGGAACGGGGGTGTCGAGATCGTCGACGCGCATGGATCGGCTCCGTGACGCGGGGGTGAGAGAAACTCCTTCTCCCCTCTGGGGAGAAGGTTGGGATGAGGGGGCGGCCGTAAGGCCGACAACGCACGCTCATTGCAGTGCTTGGACGCCCTTGCAGGGCGCCCCCTCACCCTAACCCTCTCCCCAGAGGGGAGAGGGGATAAAGCGCTTACTTCGTCGGCAACACCGCGATGCAATCAATCTCCACCTGGATGTTGTTCAGCTGGCAGCCGATGGTGGTGCGGGCCGGCGGCTCGGCGGGGAAAAATTCCGAATAGATGGCGTTGTATTCCTGGAAGCGCGCGAGGTCGCTGAGGTAGCTGTTCACCTTCACCACATGGGCGAGGTCGGTGCCGGCGGCCTTCAGGATGATCTCCAGGTTGCGCAGCGTCTGGCGCACCTCGCCGGCGAAGTCGGCCGGCTTCTCGCCGGTTTCCGGGTGGTGCGGCCCCTGGCCGGACACATAGACGAAGCCGTTCGCGACGATGGCGTGGCTGTACTGGCCGGCGGGCTTCGCGCCCTTCTCGGCGAAGATCGGCGTCCGGTTGGTCATGATCCCTCTCAAGCGTCTTTATGAAGTGTGATGGTTCAGGCGCGCGCCAGCGTCCGGCCGGGACGCGCGCCGGTGTGTTCGCCGTCGCGCAGCACGAAGCGGCCGGCGACGAGCACGTCGGTGATGCCGTGGGGCGGTTGCGTCGGGTCCGTGAAGGTCGCGCGGTCGCTCGCGTCGGCGGTGAACAGGGTCAGGTCGGCCGCCATGCCCGGCCGCACCAGCCCGCGGTCGGTCAGTCCGAAGCGCTGCGCCGGGACGGCGGTCATGTGGCGGACGGTGTCCTCCAGCCCCAGGGCACCCTCGCCGCGCAGCGCGCGGGCGAGATAACGGGGGAAGGCGCCGAAGGCGCGGGGGTGCGGCTTGCCGGTTTCGCGCGGCAACCCGTCGGACCCCAGCATGTGCAGCGGGTGGGACAGCGCGACCTCCAGGTCGTCCTCCGACAGCTGGAACATCACGATGTTGGTCCGGCCGCGGTCGGCGGCGACCAGCCAGGCCAGCGTGTCGAAGGGCGCCTCGCGGCGCGCCTCGGCGATCTCCGCCAGGGACAGGCCTTCGAGGGTGCGGAGGGAGTCTTCGCCCACGCCGCCGATGCGGACATTCTCCCAGCCAATCAGGCGGATCTTGGACTCCCAGCCGGGGTCGGCGGGGGCCTTGCCTTCCTCAACCGCGCTGCGCAGGGCGGCGAGGCCGTCCACGTCGGCCATGCGGGACAGCAGGGCCTCCACGCCGCCGGCGAGCGCCGACGGGGGAAGCAGTTGCAGGATGGTGCTGGACCCGGCCGGGTAGGGGTACATGTCGAAGCTGACGTCCACCCCTCCCCGGCGCGCGATCTCCAGCCGCTCCACCGCGCGCGGCAGGCTGCCCCAATAGGGCCGCCCGGCGGCCTGGAGGTGGGACAGCAGGCCGCTCGCCCCGCCGGCCTTCAGCAGGTCGAGGAACTCGTCGACGGAGGCGATCAGCCCGCCCTCGTAGGAGCGGACATGCGCGGTCAGCAGCGCGCCATGCTCCGCCACCATCTCGGCCAGCCGCACCAGTTCGGCGGTGTCGGCCCAAGCGCTGGGCGGGTAGACGAGGCCGAGCGACAGGCCGTGCGCGCCTTGGCGGAACTGCTCCGCCAGCAGGGACGCCATGGCTTCACGCTCGTCGGGGGTGGCGGCGCGGTTCTGCCAGCCCATGACGGCCAGCCGTAGCGCCGCGTGCCCGACCAGCGAGACGAGGTTGATGGCGATGCCGCGCCCGTCCAGCGATGCGCGATAGGCGGCGAAGTCGGCGAAGGTCTCGTCCGCCGACACGGTGCCCAGCAGGCTGCCGAAATGGTCGCGCACATCGCCGGCGCTGGCCGGGGTCTGCGGGTAGAGCCCGAAGGAGCAGTTGCCGACCACCACCGTGGTCACGCCCTGCGCCACCTTCTCCGGCCGCCCGGGCTGGCGCAGGTAGATCAGGTCGTCGTGCGCGTGGGCGTCGATGAAGCCGGGGGCGAGGTAGCGCCCGGCGGCATCCACGACCTCCGCGCCGTCGGTGTTCAGCTTCGGGCCGACGGCGGCGATGCGCTCGCCCTCGATGCACACGTCGGCGGGGAACCAGGGCGCGCCGGTGCCGTCGAGGATGCGGGCGTTCCGGATCAGGATGGACATCACGTCACCTTCTGGAGGCGCGGGTCGAGCGCGTCGCGCAGCCCGTCGCCGACGATCTGGAGCGACAGCACGGTCAGCACGATTGCGAAGCCGGGGAACAGGATCAGCCAGTCGGCCTGCTGGAAATACTGCTGGGCGCCGGCGATCATGTTGCCCCAGGTGGGCGTGGTCGGCGGCACGCCGACGCCGAGGAAGGACAGCGCCGCCTCCGTCAGGATCGCGTAGGCGAAGATGAAGGTGGCCTGCACCAGGATGGGGGAGACGAGGTTGGGCAGGATGTGCAGGAAGACGATGCGCGGGCTGGTGGCGCCCAGCGCGGTCGCCGCCTCCACATAGGGCATCTCGCGCACGACCAGCGCCGCAGCACGCACCACGCGGGCGACGCGCGGCGTGTAGACGATGCCCAGCGCCAGCACGACGTTGTAGAGCGATGGCCCCAGCGCCGCCATGAAGGCGATGGCCAGCAGGATATCCGGGAAGGCCATCAGCGCGTCGGTCACCCGCATCAGCGGCCCGTCGAGCCGCCGCACATAGCCGGCGGCCAGCCCCATCAGCGTGCCGAGAACGGTGGCGACGATCACGACCAGCAGGCCGACCAGCAGCGACAGCTGCGCGCCCAGCATGATGCGGGACAGCACGTCGCGCCCGAACTCGTCGGTGCCGAACCAGTGGGCGGCCGACGGCGGCTTCAGCCGGCCCAGGATGTCCATCTTCATGGGGTTGAAGGGCGCGATCCAGGGCGCCAGCACCGCCACGGCCAGGATGGCGAGCAGCAGGATAAAGGCGACCACCACCAGCGGTCGGCGGAACAGGCGGCGCATCAGCAGCGCGAAGGGCGACCGGCTGCGCGGCCTCGCCCCGGCGACGGGGACTGCGGTGTCGGCGGGCTGTTGGGCGGGAAGGCTTGCCATGGCGTAGGCCCCCTTCTCAGTAGCGGACCCGCGGATCGACCACGGCGTAGAGCAGGTCGACCGACAGGTTGATGAGGACGTAGATGGCGGACACGACCAGCAGCGCGCCCTGGATCACCGGGTAGTCGCGGCGCAGCACGGCCGAGACGATCAGGTTGCCGACGCCGGGCAGGCCGAACACCGTCTCCGTCACGATGGCGCCGGCGATCATCACGGCGGCGGTCAGTCCGATGACCGTCAGGATCGGGATCATCGCGTTGCGCAGCGCGTGCTTCAGCACCACGACCATCGGGGGCAGGCCCTTGGCCCGCGCCGTGCGCACATAGTCGTCGCCGAGCACGTCCAGCATGCTGGTGCGGGTGAAGCGCAGGATCAGCGCGGAATTGGGGATGCCCAGCGCAATGGCCGGCAGGACGAGGTGGCGCAGCCGTTCCGCGAAGCTGGCGTCGGGCGCGCCGTAGCCGGCGACCGGGAACCAGGTGAGGTCCACCGCCAGATACTTGATGAGCGTCAGGCCGATCCAGAAGCTGGGCACGCTGGCCGCGAGCATGGCGAGGCCGAGCGCGGTCTGGTCGATCCAGCGGCCGCGCTTGGCCGCGGACAGGATGCCAATCGGCACGCCGATCAGCACCGCGATGCTCACGGACATCAGGGTCAGCAAGCCGGTCAGCTCCGACCGTTCGGCCAAAGCCTGCATCACCGGGCGGTTCAAAAAGATGGAATCGCCGAGGTCGAAGCGCGCGATCTGCCCCAGATAGAGGATGAACTGTGCCAGCAGCGGCTGGTCGAGCCCCAGGCGGGAGCGGAGTGCTGCGATGTCCTCCGGCGTGGCGGAGGAGCCCAGCATGACGGCGGCGGGGTCGCCCGGAACGACGCGGGCGATCACGAAGACCACCGCCGCGACGATGAGCATGACGACCATCATGCCGGCAAGCCGGCGCACGATGTACACGAACATGGGTGCTGTCCCGGATGAGGTCCCCTCTCCCTGCGGAGCAGGGAGAGGGGAAGAAGGCTCAAGCGCTCAGTTCTTCAGGTCGGCGTTCCAAAAGAACGGCCAGGGGGTCGGCGTGTAGTTGGTCAGCTTGTCGCTGGCCGCGGCGAGGTTGTAGAACTCGCCGACCTTGATGCTCGGCACCTCGCTGTAGAACAGCTTCTGGATCTCCACCCACTTCGCCTTGCGGGCGGCCGGGTCCATCTCGCGGTTGAAGGCGGCCAGAGCCTCCTTCTTGGCGGGCGTGTCCCACCAGCCGGGATAGCTGGGGTTCATGACCGTGATCAGCGACGGCTCCGGCACGAAGGTGTGGTAGGTGAAGAAGGCGTCCCAGGCCTTCTCGTCGCCGCGCTTCTGCAGCAGCGTCGCCCAGTCCAGCACCTGGAGATCCACCTTGAAGCCGGCCGCCTCCAGCTGCGCCTGGGCGACCAGGCTCATCTTGTAGAGGAACTCGTACTGGGTGGAGGTCATGATGCGGATCGGCTCGCCCTTGTAGCCGGCGGCCTTCAGAAGCTCCGTCGCCTTGGACAGGCCGTGCTCGCCATAGGGCTTGGCGCTGGCCGCGTCATAGTAGGGCGTGCCCGGCGCGTAGATGGAACCTTCCGGCGCGATGAAGGCCGGATCGCCGAAGCCGGCCAGCAGCATGTCGCCGGGCTCCAGCGCCGTCAGCACGGCCTGCCGCAGCTTCTGGTTGGCCATCACGCCGGCCTTGCTGTTCATGATCATCAGCGGGAAGCCGAAGGGCTTCACGATGACCGGCTGCACGCCGGCCACGCCTTTGAAGCGGCCCAGCGCCTCCGCCGGCAGGCTGTCGGCGAACTGATACTGGCCGGCCAGCACGCCGGACACGCGGGTGGCGGCGTTCGGCACCGGCACGAAGCGCACCTCGCCGATCTTGGCGACGCGGCTGCCGGCGTAGCCGCTGGCCGGGCCGGCGGGGGAGGCGTAGCCGTCGAACTTGACCAGGCGGATGTACTGGTCAGGCTTGTGCTCCAGCAGCTTGTAGGGGCCGGTGCCGACCAGCGACTTCAGCGGGTTGGTGCCGTCGATGACCGACTTCGGCACGATGGCCGCGGCGCCGTTGTTCATCGCCAGCAGCGCGGTCAGCGGCGCGAAGGGTTCCTTCAGCGCAATGACGATGGTGTCGGCGCCCTTGGCGGCGATGCTGTCGACCATCGGGGCGGCGGTCTTGCCGCGCGGGGAGGCCTTCAGCCAGTGGTCGAGCGAGGCGACCACGTCCTCGGCGGTCATCTTGCTGCCGTCGTGGAAGGTGACGCCGCTGCGCAGGGGGATCGTGTAGGTCTTGCCGTCGGCCGACACCTGCGGCAGGGCGGAGGCGACCAGCGGCTGGAGCTGCCAGTCCTTGTCGAAGGTGAACAGCGTCTCGAAGACGTGCTGGGTGATGATGCTCACCAGATCGGACGTGGTGCCGACCGGGTCGAGGGTCGGCGGCTCCCCGATCGTCGCGACGGTGATGACCGAACCCGGCTGCTGCGCCAGCGCCGGACTGGTCCAGGCGCCCAGCGTACCGGCCAGCGTCCCAGTGGTGGTTAGGGCCGCGCCCAGAGCGGCGGTGAACAGACGGCGTGAAACCTTTGTCATTCTGCCCCCCAAACGGCAAGTCCGATATTTCGGACAACATTCTTGTATTCCGGACAAGAGAACGGTATACCGGACAAGAATCGTTCGCAAGACGAATTTTGGTGTGCTAAGCGATGCCCGCGGATGGTGGGTCGAGAGGGGGGATTTAGGCGATGGCAAACGGCGTGACGGCGGAGAAGAAGGCTCCCGCCCGGGGCGAGGAGCGGGCCAACGGCCGCGCCCGCGGCATCGACCGCGTCATCGCGCTGATGGAACATCTGCACAGCCTGCGCACGCCGACGCGCATCGCGGACATCGCGCGCGACACGGGCACGCCGCGCTCCACGGTCTACGAGCTGGTGAACACGCTGGTGGAGGCGCGCTGGCTGGAACTGCGCGACGACGACGGCACCGTCTACTTCGGCCCGGCCATGCACTATTACGGCAGCGATTACCTGGACAGCGTCGACCTGATCCGGAAGGCGCGCTTGGAAGTCGCCCACTTGGCGGAGATGTCCGGGGAGACCTCGCAGTTCTGCATGCTGGAGGGCGACAAGTACCTGGTCGTGCTGAATGAGCCGGGCCGGCGCATGTTCCGCATCAGCTCGGAGATCGGGATCAAGGTGCCGATCCCCTGGACCGCCTCGGGCCGCCTGCTGGTCGACCACCTGAAGCCCGAGGAAATCCTGTCTTTCATCCCGGACGAGGACTTTCTGCTGCCCGACGGCCGCCGCATCGCCCGCGACGAGTTCATGCACGACATCCGGCAGGCGCGGGAGAACGGCTACGTGCGCACCACCGCGCTGGTCGACCGCTTCACCACCTGCCTCGCCGCCCCGGTGCGCGACGCGTCGCGCCAATGCATCGCGACGATCTGCTTCGTCATCCCGGCCGACACCGGCGAGGCGGAGCAGAAATCCATGATCGACCTGCTGATCGCCAGCGCGGAGAAGCTGTCCGTCCCGCGCTGAAGCCCGCGCCGACAGTTGTGCCCCGGTCGGCCATGGCATAGACGCCGGCAAAGGTGGGGCAGGCCGTTCGTTGGAATAGAAACGGAGCGCCGCTGTTCGTTATAGTGACGGGACCGTGCGGGCCCCTCCGGCCACTCCTCCGGTTGTCACACCGCACGGTTCCGGCATGGGGTAGATTCCCACTGTTGGGCACTCAAACCGCTGGCGTTCCCATGAATGACCTCGCCGCACGTCCGGGACCTTCGACATTGTTCGGACCTGCGGAGCGTTGGACACGCGCTCGCTCCATCAACGGGCCTGCCGCCCGATCCGTCGACACCTACCACCCCACTCCACCATAGCATCGACGTCCGGCGCCCCCGGCGGGCGCTCTGAGTCTGGCGGGCCGTGCCGCGCGCAACGCCCGGAGTCCGACTCCGTTATAGATTTTTCAAAGCGTGATCGAAAATCCCCTGGAGCTCTCATGTCCATTGAGCTGCATTCCTTCACGGTCGCCCTCAACGCCGCGGATCCGCAGGGTTTCCGCAGCCGGGCCGAGCACCGCGCTTGGACCTGGCAAGCCGTCTCCAACGTCGCCAAGGCGGTGCAGGCCGCCGGCATGGACGCCGAGGCCCGCCTGCGCGGCCATGACCGCAGCGGCCTGCTGCTGTTCGAAGCCACCGACCGCGGCGCCGCCTTCCTCCGCGATCTCCCCAGCGTGCTGCGCGTGGAGGGGCACGCAACCTGAAGTCCCCTCTCCCTGCTCCGCAGGGAGAGGGGATTATTCAGCCGCCGGGGATAAGGCCCCGGACGCCCTGCGCCGTTCCGATGAACGTTTCAGCGGCCATGCCGATGAACAGGCCACTGTCCACGACCCCGACCATGGCACGGAGTTGCCGGTCGAGCGCCACCGGATCGGCGATAGGGCCGATCTGGCAGTCGGCGATGACGTGGCCGCCGTCCGTTCGGAAGGGCTTGCCCGAACCGCCCGCCCGCCGCAGCGTCGGTGCCAAGCCCGCGTCGGCGAGGCGGCCCAGTGTCGCTTCCAATCCGAAGGGCACGATCTCGACGGGCAGGGGGGCGCGCTCCCCCAGGCGGTCGACCAGCTTGGTCTCGTCGGCGATGACGACGAAGCGGGCGCTCGCCGCGGCGACGATCTTCTCGTACAGCAGCGCGCCGCCCAGACCCTTGATCAGGTTCAGCGTTCCGCGCTCCACCTCGTCGGCGCCGTCGATGGCGAGGTCGAGCCGCCGGTGGGTGGCGAAATCGGTCATCGGGACGCCGAACCGTCGCGCCAGCGCCGCGGTGGCCTCCGAGGTCGGCACGCCCGCAATGCGCAAGCCCTGTGCGACCCGCGCGGCGAGCGCCTCCAGCGCGAAGGCCGCCGTGGAGCCGGTGCCGAGGCCGACGACCATGCCGTCCTCGACAAGGGCCACGGCTGCCTCCGCGGCGGCGCGCTTCAGCCGGTCCTGCGCGGCTTTCGCGTCAGCGCTGGGAAGGTTCGACATGGCCGCCGAAGCCCTTGCGCATGGCCGACAGCATCTTCTCCGCGAAGGTGTGGTCCTGCCGGGAGCGGAAGCGCGCGTAGAGCGCGGCGGACAGCACCTCCGCCGGGACCGCCTCCTCAATGGCGGCCATCAGCGTCCAGCGGCCCTCGCCGGAATCCTCGACCACGCCGGGGAACTCCGACAGGGTCGGGCTGCGGGCCAGCGCCGTGGCGGTGAGGTCGAGCAGCCAGCTGCTGACCACGCTGCCGCGCCGCCACACCTCCGCGATGTCGGGGAGCGGCAGGTCGAAGCGCTGCTCCTCCGGCAGGGACGTCGAGTTGGCGTTCTTCAGGATGTCGAAGCCCTCGGCGTAGGCCTGCATCAGGCCATATTCGATGCCGTTGTGGATCATCTTCACGAAATGGCCCGCGCCGCAGGGACCGGCGTGAAGGTAGCCGTTCTCCACCCGCTGGTCGCGCCCCTCGCGGCCTGGCGTCGCCGTGGCGGCGTCGCGGCCGGGGGCGAGTGCCGCGAAGATGGGGTCGAGGCGTTTCACCTCCGCCGTGTCGCCGCCGATCATCAAGCAGTAGCCGCGCTCCAGCCCCCAGATGCCGCCCGACGTGCCGACGTCGAGGTAGTGCAGCCCCTTGTCCTTCAGGGCGGCGGCGCGGCGGATGTCGTCCTTCCAGAAGGTGTTGCCACCGTCGATGATGGTGTCGCCGGGCGACAGCATCTCGGCCAATTGCCACACCGTGTCCTCGGTGACCGCGCCGGCGGGCAGCATGACCCAGACCGCGCGCGGCGGCTCCAGCTTCGCCACAAGATCGCGCAGATCCGCGCTGCCGATGGCGCCGTCCGCCACGGCCGCCTTCACGGAGTCCTCGTTCCGGCTCTGGACCACGATGTGATGCCCGGCGCGGATGAGGCGGCGCGCAATGTTCGCCCCCATCCGTCCAAGCCCGACCACGCCAAGCTGCATCGCACGGCTCCCTTCTGTTGATTGCCGGGTTTGCGACTATCCGCTGCGCTTCTTGGATGCGGTGATCTGCTCCCGCGCCGCGGCGACCACAGCGTCCTGGGTGAATCCGAACTGGGTCAGCAAATCCTTCAGCGGCGCGGAGGAGCCGAAGGTGTGCATGCCGATCTTGGTGCCGGTCATGCCGACGTAGCGGTCCCAGCCGATGACCGATCCCTGCTCCACCGAGACGCGGGCGGTGACGGCGGGCGGCAGCACGCTTTCGCGATAATCCTCGTCCTGCCGCTCGAACAGCTCCCAGGAGGGCATGCTGACCACGCGGGCGGCGATCCCGTCCTGCGTCAGCGTCTCGTAGGCGCCGACGCAGAGCGAGACCTCGCTGCCCGTGCCGACCAGGATCACCTCCGGCTTGCGGCCATCCGGCGGGTCGGCCAGCACATAGGCTCCCCGCGCCAATCCGGCGGCGGGGGCGTAGCGGCTGCGGTCGAGCGTCGGCACCGCCTGGCGCGTCAGGACGAGGCAGGCCGGGTCGTGCTTCAGGCCGATGATCACGCGCCACGCGGCGACCACCTCCTGCGCGTCGGCCGGGCGCAGCACGGTCAGGCCGGGGATGGAACGCAGGCCGGCCAGCTGCTCGATCGGCTGGTGGGTCGGGCCGTCCTCCCCCACGCCGATGGAGTCGTGGGTGAAGATCCAGATCGACGGCAGCTCCATCAGCGCGGACAGCCGCAGCGACGGCTTCATGTAGTCGCTGAAGATCAGGAAGCCGGACCCGTAAGCGCGCAGGTGCGACAGGGCGAGGCCGTTGACGACGGCGCCCATGGCGTGCTCGCGCACGCCGAAATGCAGGTTGCGGCCGCCGGGCTCATGGGGCCCGAGGTCACCAGCCCCCTGGAAGGTCAGCCGCGTCTTGGTGGAGGGGGCAAGGTCGGCCGCCCCGCCCAGGAGTTCAGGATAGCGCGCGGCGATGGCATTCAGCACCTTGCCGGAGGAGTCGCGCGTCGCCAGCCCCTTCGCGTCTGTCGGGAAGTTCGGCAGGTCGGCGTCCCAGCCCGGCGGCGGCTCGCGCTTCAGCGTGCGGTGCAGCTCGGCGGCCAGATCCGGGTGCGCCTTGGTGTAGCGCTCCAGCATGGAGGACCAGTCCTCGCGCAACGCCCGGCCGCGCCGGCCGACGCCGTCGGCGAAATGTTTGTAGACGCCGTCGGGGACGAGGAACTGCGAGTCCTCCGGCCAGCCGTAGCTTTTCTTGGCGAGCCGGACTTCATCGGCGCCCAGCGGCTCGCCATGCGCGGCGGCGGTGTCTTGCTTGTTGGGCGCGCCGAAGCCGATGTGGCTGTGCACGACGATCATGGTCGGGGAACCGGACCGGCCGACGCGGTCGAGCGCGTCCAGCAGGGCGACCGTGTCGTTGGCGTCGGCCACGTCGATCACGGTCCAGCCGTAGGCGCGGAAGCGCGCGGCCACGTCCTCGGTGAAGGCGAGGTCGGTGCCGCCCTCAATGGAGATGCGGTTGCTGTCGTAGATCCAGCAGAGGTTGGACAGCTTCAGGTGCCCGGCCAGCGAGGCGGCCTCGCTCGCCACGCCCTCCATCATGTCGCCGTCGCCGCACAGCGTGTAGACGGTGTAATCGAACAGCGGGAAGTCCGGGCGGTTGAAGCGCGTGGCCAGCCAGCGGGCGGCGATCGCCATGCCGACGCTGTTGCCGCAGCCTTGGCCGAGCGGCCCGGTGGTCGTCTCAACCCCCGCGGTCAGGCGGTATTCGGGATGGCCCGGGCATTTGCTGCCGAGCTGGCGGAAGTGCTTGATGTCGTCCAGAGTCACCGCGGCGCTGCCCAGCGAGGCGCCGTCCGGCCCGATCCCCGCCACGCCCATCAGGTGCAGGACGGAATAGAGCAGCATGGACGCGTGCCCGACCGACAGGACGAAGCGGTCGCGGTTCGGCCATTCCGGGTCGGCGGGGTCGTAGCGCAGCGCGTGCTGCACCAGCGTGTAGGCCACCGGCGCCATGGCCATCGGCGTGCCGGGATGGCCGGAATTCGCCTTCTGGACCGCGTCCATCGACAGGGTGCGGATGGTGTCGATGCAGCGCTTGTCCAGGCGGTCTTCTTCCGGCGACCGAGGGGTGCGGGCTGACGGGTCGTTGCTCGTGCGATCCATGGCGTCGGCGGCTCCATCGTTCCAGACGAGTGTCCAGCCCAGGGACGTGGATCCCGCGGGTTAGAGTTCAAGCTGGTGCTTGCGGCGCCACATGCGCGGGTTCTCGCCGGCGATGCGTCGGAAAATGCGCGAGAAATGCGACTGGTCGGAAAAGCCGCAGTCGAGCGCGATCTGGCACAGCGGCTTGGTCGTTCCCTCCAGCATCTCCTTCGCCCGCGCGACGCGCCGGCGCATGATGTAGGCGTGCGGCGGATGGCCGAAGCTGTCCTTGAAGGCCTGGCAGAAATAGCCGCAGCTCAGCTTCGCCGCGGCGGCGAGGTCCTTGTTCTTGACCGGCGAGGCGAGGTGGGCGTCGATGTAGAGCGTGACGCGCCGGATCTGCCAGGCGGCGAGGCCGGTGCCGCCGGCCGTCGTGCTATCCGATGACACGCTGTCCGATGCGGAGTTTTCCTCCGGGGCGGCGGGCCGTTCCAGCGCGGTGGCCGGCGGGTCGGTCACGATGGTTTGCAGGCGCGCCAGCGCCAGGGCTAGGCATTCTTCCACCGACTTGCGGTCGCGTTCCAGCGAATGGCTGGCGACCTCCAGCAACCGCTCCGCGACCGCGGACACGCGGTCCGCTCCGGACAGGTCCGCCACGGCCCGCGGCTGCCGCGGCATCAGGCGGATCTCGGTCCCGGCACCGTGGCGTGCGAGAATGGCGGAGGAAGCCGCCGCGTCGGCGGCCAAATCCATGCTGTGAAGCGACGATGACTCGCTGCGGATCATGTCCATCTCCAATTTCCCCTCGAAAAAGGCGTCCTCCGTGATTGCGCGCCGGAGATTCCGCCCTTCCATGCATTGAAAAATCCGCTTATTCCGCGGAAAAGAAACGAATGAACAAAAGATAGCTATTTTGGAGCAATGAACTGAACTTGTGAGAAAAGCTTAGTCGATTTGCTCAAACCTCACATCCATACTTAGGTTTAGACGCCTTGGACGGAGGTTCAGGGTGTGATGGGTTAATTCCCTCTCCCGCCCCGGGAGAAGGAGGGACCCGCTGAAGACGGGAGGGTGAGGGTACCGCCGAGAATCCGTCGCTGATCCTTGCGCGACCCTCACCCAGCTCTCAGCGGATGCCAGAGGCATCCGCCTGACGCCGTCAGCGCAAACTTCGTTTGCGCGAGAGGCCCTTCGGGCCACCCTCTCCCCAGAGGGGAGAGGGGAAGTATGCCGGCCTCGGCGCTCAGCCCTTGATGAAGGCCAGCAGGTCGGCGTTGTACTGGTCCTGGTGGGTGACCGGCAGGCCGTGCGGGGCGCCCGGATAGACCTTCAGCGTGGCGTTCGGCGCGATCTCGACGGCGTGGCGGGACGCGGCGCCGATGGGCACGATCTGGTCGTCGTCCCCGTGGATGAACAGCGTCGGGATGGTCATCTTCTTCAGGTCCTCGGTGAAATCCGTCTCCGAGAACTGCTCGATGCAATCATAGGCGCCCTTGACCCCGGCCATCATCCCCTGGAGCCAGAAGAACTGGCGCGTTCCCTCCGACACCTTGGCGCCGTCCCGGTTGAAGCCGTAGAAGGGCAGGCTCAGGTCCATGAAGAACTGGGCCCGGTTGTCGTAGGTGCTTTTGCGCAGGCCGTCGAAAACCTCCTTCGGCAACCCGCCGGGGTTGGCGGCGGTCTTCAGCATGATGGGCGGCACGGCGCTGGTCAGGATCGCCTTGGTGACGCGGCCGGTGCCGTGCCGGCCGATGTAGCGGGCAACCTCGCCGCCGCCGGTCGAATGGCCGACCATCACGACGTTCCTCAGGTCGAGCTTTTCAAAAAGCTCGGCGAGGTCGTCGGCGTACTGGTCCATCGTATTGCCGGTCCAGGTCTGGTCCGACCGGCCATGGCCGCGGCGGTCGTGGGCGATCACCCGATAGCCCTGCTGGCCGAGGAACATCATTTGCCCGTCCCACGCGTCGGCGCTGAGCGGCCATCCGTGCGAGAAGACGATCGGCTGGCCACTGCCCCAGTCCTTGTAGAAGATCTGCGCGCCGTCCTTGGTCGTAATCTTGCCCATGTGTCCCTCCTCTTTGGAAGTACGGCCTTCCTCGACCGTTCAACCTCGTGCCGTCTGGCCCATGTCTTCTGGTGAATTCTGCGAGGCCACAGTGCAGGAGCGGGAGGGTTGGCGGAACTATACTCAGGTATCGTCATCCTGACGGTTCGTCAGGGTCACCGAAGCGGCTTCAGCTCGCCGAGCAGGGTCGGAATCAGCTCCGACACAGTGGGGTGGATGTGCACGGCGCGCTCGAGCGTGGGGTAGGGCGCCTTGGCGTACATCATGTCGACGACGGAGTGGATCGCCTCGTCGCCGCCGGGGCCGAGGATGGCGGCACCCAGGATCTCCTTGCTGTCGGCGTCTACCACGATCTTCATGAAGCCCTGCGCCTCGCCCTTCTCCACGGCGCGGCCGACGCGGGTCATCGGGCGCATGCCGACCAGCGCGCGGCGACCGGACTTGCGCACCGCGTCGTCGGTCATGCCGACGCGGCCGAGCGGCGGGTCGATGAACAGGCCGTAGGCGGGAATGCGGTCGCTCACCCGGCGCGGGCCATCGTCAAGGGTGTTGGCATCCAGCACATTGGCCGCCACGATCTCGAAATCGTTGTAGGAGGTGTGGGTGAAAGCACCGCGGCCGTTGCAGTCGCCCATGGCCCAGACGCCGGGCGCGCTGGTGCGCAGCTGGTCGTCCACGGTGATATAGCCGCGCACGTCGGTCTTTACCCCTGCCTTGTCGAGGCCGAGGTCGTCCGTGTTCGGTTGCCGCCCGACCGCGAGCAGGACGTGGGAGCCGACCACCTCCGGCTCCTCGCCCGACGCGCAGGTCACGCCGACGGCGACGCCGTCCCGGTGCGGGGCGAAGCGGATGCATTCGGCGTTCAGCCGGACCGACACGCCTTCCTTCTCCAGGATGTCCTTCACCGCGTCGGAGACGTCCTGGTCCTCCCGCCCGATCAGCCGCGGCCCCTTCTCGACGACGGTCACCGCGCTGCCGAAGCGGCGGTACATCTGCGCGTATTCCAGCCCGATGTAGCTGCCGCCAATCACCACGAGGTGGCGGGGAAGCGTGTCGAGGTCGAGGATCGTGCTGTTGGTCAGGAAGGGGACGTCGCGCACGCCCGGCATGTCCGGCACGGTGGCCCGGCCGCCGACGTTGATGAAGATGCGCTCGGCGGTCAGCACCTCGTCCCCGACGCGGAGCGTGTTCGGGGATTCAAAGCGCGCGTGCCCCTGGAAAACGGTGCAGCCGGTCATCCCGCGCAACCATGTCTCCACATTTTCGCGCGACCGGCCGGAGACAGCGTCCATGCGCGCCTTCACGCGGGCCATGTCGACCCGGACGGGGCCGTTCAGCACCACGCCGAACTCCTCCGCCCGGCGGGCCAGATGCGCCACGCGGGCGCTGGCGACCAGCGTCTTGGTCGGGATGCAGCCGGTGTTGACGCAGGTGCCGCCGAACAGGTTCCGCTCGACCAGCGCCACGGTCATGCCGGCCTTCGTCAGGCGCTCGGCCAGGGACGGGCCGGCTTGGCCGGCCCCGATGATGATCGCGTCGAACCGCGTGCTCATGCCACCCCTCCAGGATAAGGCCGGGATCAGGCGGAAACCGTAGCGGTCGCCCGCAACGCCGCTCAATCATACCTAGGTGTCGCGCCTAGGTGTCGTGGCGGCCTCCGCCCTCACGCCAACAGCGCCTGCGAGGTCTCCTTCACCTTCCGCGTGGAATCGCTGACGGCCTGGGTCGCCGAGGCGATGCGGTTCATGCTTCGGCTGACCGAACTGGCGCCCTCCGCTGCATTGGTCATGTTGGCGGCCATCTCGCGGGTCACCGCCCCCTGCTCCTCCACGGCCGACGCGATGGTGGCGGAGATCTCGTTGAGCTGGGCGATCACGCCTGCGATGGAGCCAATGGCGCCGACCGCCTCGCTTGTCGCGGCCTGGACGCCGGCGATCTGCTCCGCGATCTCGTCGGTGGCCTTCGCCGTCTGGTTGGCGAGGCTTTTCACCTCCGACGCCACGACGGCGAAGCCTTTTCCGGCCTCACCGGCGCGGGCGGCCTCGATGGTCGCGTTCAGCGCCAGCAGGTTGGTCTGGTTGGCGATCTGCTGGATCAGGTTCACCACATGGCCGATCCGGTTGGCCGCGTCCGCCAGCCCGGCCATGATGGCGTTGGTGCGGTCGGCCTGCTCGACCGCCTGTTCGGTGACCTGGGCCGCATCGGTCATCCGACGCCCGATCTCGCCGATCGACGCCGCCAATTCCTCGGCGCCGGACGCGGCGGCCTGGACGTTCGACGAGACGCGGTTCGATGCGAGAGCGGCGCTTTCCGCCTGTTCGTTGGCCGTCGCGATCGAGCGCGTGATGGCGCCGAGTTCCCCGTCGATCTCCGTCTGGACGGTGCTGCGGCGCAGCCGTTCCTGCACCTGCGCGGTGATGTCGGTGGCGAACTTGACCACCTTGACGGGGTTCCCGGCGGGATCGAGGATCGGGTTGTAGCTCGCCTGGATCCAGATCTCCCGGCCGTCCCGGCCGATGCGCCGGAATTCGGCGACCTGATAGCGGCCGTTGCGCAGGGATTCCCAGAAGCGGCGGTAGTCCACACCGTCCCGCTCCGCGGGATCGACGAACAGGCTGTGGTGCTTGCCCCTGATGTCCGCCAGCGTGTAGCCGACCGCCTTGAGGAAGTTGTCGTTGGCGTCGAGGATGGTGCCGTCCATGTCGAAATGGATGACCGCCTGCGAGCGGTTGATGGCGTCGATCTGGCCCTGGAAGTCGGAGAAGAGCCGTTTCCGTTCCGTGACGTCGGTGGCGAACTTGATCACCCGCACGGGCTTGCCGTTTCCGTCCAGGACAGGGTTGTAGCTTGCCTGGATCCAGATCTCCCGGCCGTCCCGGCCGATGCGCCGGAATTCCGCCGTCTGGTGCCGGCCCAGGCGGAGGGCATCCCAAAAGCCGCGGTAGCCGGAGCCATGCCGCTCCGCGGGATCGACGAACATGCTGTGGTGCTTGCCTTTAATGTCCAACAGCGTGTAGCCGACGGCTTTGAGGAAGTTTTCGTTCGCTGAGATGATCGTGCCGTCCAAGTCGAATTCGATGATGGAATGTGACTTGTCCAAAGCGCAGAGCTTTGCCTTCAAATCCGAACCACCGATCAACCCAAACATCTCACCCTCCGAAATGCATATGCTGCCCTGAGTTGCGCGAACGATTTTTTTGAACGTTGGCAGAGCACTCATTCGCTGTCCACACCGAAAATCTAAACAATTTTTCGAATATTTCACGTTTCTCGGCGTCGGAAGTTGCCTGCCACCGTGCGGCGGGTGCAGCCGGACGAACTCCGGCTTGGCTGCCGATGTGCGGATCCGACAAAAACATTCACCTTGTTCAAGACGCCCCCTGGCGCGCATGGAAAATTCCAGCCTGCGCAGGAATAGAACCTTCGGACTTAGCGAAAATGACCGGGTCCCCGCAAAAGGCATCTTCCGAGCCGCGGGCGGCCCTGCGGCTCGCGGGGCCGTGGGGCCGGAGCGGCTGGCGGGCGGCCATGGCGTTGCCCCTGGCAGCACTGGTTTTTCTGGTCGATTCCGGCACGTCCCTGCCCAGCGCGGTGGCCGTCCTGTACGCCGGGATCGTCCTTCTGGTGGCGGAGGACTGCGCACCGCGCACGGTCCTGCTGACCGGCCTGGGGTGCGCGCTCCTCGCCGTCGGCAGCTTCCTCGCCATGCACTATGGCGAACCCTGGGGCGCCAGCCACCTGCGTTTGGCGGTCAGCCTCGCGGCCATCGCGTTCACCACGCTGCTCGCCATGCGCAAGGGGTCCGCCGAGCGGATCCTGGGCCAGCAGGCTGAAATCCTCGACCTGACGCACGACACGGTCATCATCTGCGACGCCGACGATATCATCCGCTATTGGAACGGCGGCGCGGAGAAGCTGTACGGCTGGACCCGGCGCGAAGCCATCGGA
Organism: Azospirillum canadense; assembly: GCF_025961225.1. Taxonomy (GTDB): domain Bacteria; phylum Pseudomonadota; class Alphaproteobacteria; order Azospirillales; family Azospirillaceae; genus Azospirillum; species Azospirillum canadense. The sequence goes on from NZ_JAOQNG010000004.1 coordinate 525,584, forward strand.
GCCCGCTGCCAGGAGTTGCTGGGCACACGCTTCCCCGTCCCGTTCGGGGAGGTCGAGCGGTCGCTGCGCACCATGGGAACCTGGTCCGGCGACCTGGTCCGCACGCGCCGCGACGGCCAGCCGGTGGAATTGCAGACCCGCCTGCTTTGGCGGCCCGCCACGGGAGGGCGGCGCGGCGACGTCATCGAGACCAGCGCGGACATGACCGAGCGGAAGCGGGCCGACGCCAGCATCCGTAGCGCCGAACACCGCTATCGCCTGATCTTCCAGAACGCCGGGGTGGCCATCTGGGAAAATGACTTCTCCCGCCTGTTCACCGCCCTGGAAGGGCTGGAGGCGAGCGGCGTGACCGATGTCCGCGCCCATCTGCTGCAGGACCGGGACTTGGTGCGCAGGCTCGTCGGCATGGTCACTGTGACGGACGTGAACGAGACCGCCGTCGCGCTGTTTCAGGCGGGGGAGCGGGGGCGGCTGCTCGGCGCGGTCGAGTCCGCCATCTCCACGCCGGAGGCGGAGGAGACCTTTTCGCGGCTGGTCGCGTCCATGTGGGACGGGGACGGCCGGTGCGAGGCGGAGACGTCCTTCCAGACCCTGGCTGGTGAGCGGATCGACGTCCTGCTGCGGCTGACCATTCCGGCGGAGGCGGCGCGCTGGGAACGGGTCCTGGTCACCATGCTGGACGTGACGGAGCGCAACCGCACGCAGCAGGCGCTGACCCGCACGCTGGCCGAGTTGGCCCATGCCTCACGCGTGTCGACGCTCGGCCAGATGGCCGCCTCGATCGCGCACGAGGTGAACCAGCCGCTGTCGGCCATCGTGACCTATGGGGAGGCGGGGCGGCGCTGGCTGCGGCGGGAGGCGCCGGGCGCGGAGGAGACGGCCGCCTGCCTTGGCCACATGCTCGACAACGGTCGCCGGGCGGCCGACGTGATCGAGCGCGTGCGCGCGCTCAGCCGCAAGAGCGTTCCGCGCAAGGAGCGCTTCGCCCTGTGCGAGGTGGTCGACGCCTCGCTGGTTCTGATCCAGCGCGAACTGGCGACCGGCGGCATCACGCTTCGCCAGACCATGGAGGCCGGCTTGCCCGAGGTTCTCGGCGATCGCGTCCAGATCCAGCAGGTGATCATGAACCTGCTTTTGAACAGCGTTCAGGCCTTGACCCAGGCCATGACCGATGCCGTCGACGGTCCGTCGCGGGTCCTGGTCATCGACGTCGCGCGGCCCGATCCTGACACGATCCGCGTCGCGGTCCGTGACCGTGGCGTCGGTATCGCCGAGAAGGACCTGGGCCTGCTGTTCGAGCCGTTCTTCACGACGAAGTCGAACGGCATGGGCATCGGGCTGTCGATCTGCCGGTCGATCGTGGAATCGCACGGCGGGCGCATCTGGGCGTCGAACAACCGTGGGGATGACGGCCGTGGGGATGACGGCGTCGTCGGTGCAACGTTCCAGTTCACGCTTCCGGTTGCCAAGGAGGGCGCCTGATGGCTTCGACGATCCCCTACGGGGCCTCCAAGGGTGGGGCCGGCAACACGGCGGACGACGACACGCCGACGGTGTTCGTCGTCGATGACGACCCGGAAGTCCGGGGGGCGCTGTCCAGCCTCTTCCGCTCCGTGGGCCTGCGGGCGGTGGTCTTCGCGTCGCCGGGGGAATTCCTGGCCCACGAGCGGTCCCAGGCGCCCTGCTGCCTGGTGCTGGACGTGCGGTTGCAGGGGATCGACGGGATCGACTTCCAGACGCAGCTCGCCAGTTCCGACCGGCCGATCCCGGTGGTGCTGATGACTGGCCACGGCGACATTCCCATGACCGTGCGCGGCATGAAGGCCGGCGCTGTCGACTTCCTCCCCAAGCCCTTCCGCGAGGAGGACATGCTGGCCGCCGTCGGGGAAGCGATCCGGACCGACCGCGGTCGCCGGCAGCAGGAGGACGAAAGTGACCGCCTGCGCGCGACCTATGAGACGTTGACCGCGCGCGAGCGCGAAGTAATGGGCCTTGTCGCCGCCGGTCTGATGAACAAGCAGGTTGCCGGCAAGCTGAACATCAGCGAAATCACGGTGAAGATCCACCGTGGCAACGTGATGAAGAAGATGGGCGCGCAGTCGCTGGCGGACCTTGTGCGGATGGCGGAGACCTTGCAAGTCCGCGCCGCGTGCGTCGGCCGCTACCAAACTTGTGTATAGTGTCTCAGGCGCGGGTGGCGAGACTATAGCCTTGTAGCGACGACCGGCGGACGTGCCGCGAGGGACTGTCGCTTCCGGGGATCCCCCAGTGCCGCACTCACACCTCATTTCGATCGTCGACGACGACGAGGGCGTCCGCTCGGCGACCGCCAGCTTGGTGCGCTCGCTCGGGTTGCGGGTGCAAACCTTCGCCTCGGCGGAGGACTTCCTGAACTCGCCGCGGCGCGACGCGACGGCGTGCCTGGTCACCGACATCCACATGGGGGGCATGGACGGCTTCGCCCTCCAGGCGGCCGTGCGGCGCCTGGGACTCGGCTTTCCCATCCTGTTCGTCACCGGGCTGGCGTCGGACCGGCTGCGGGAGCGCGCCTTGCAAGGCGGCGCCAAGGCCTTCTTCACCAAGCCGCTGGATGTCGGGGCGTTCCTGTCCTGCCTGGAGGATTGCCTTCGCGGCGGGCCGGCTCCCTGATCCTCGTCCTATGCGCCGGGAAGGTTCCGGTGCAGAATTAAGAAACGGCAAAGCTCAAGTCGGCTTGGCTTGGCAGGTACCGGCCTTTGGAAATTCCGGGGTGTGCGATGATCGATCTTGACCGGGCCGGTGCCATGGACGTGCTGCGGCTGGAGGCGGGGGCGCGGATCTTCTCGGAAGGGGAGCCGGGCGACCACGCCTACCTGATCGGTTCGGGATCGGTTGAGATCGTGGCCGGACGGGACGGCCCGCCGGTCGTGCTGGCCCGCCTTGGCGCCGGCGAGCTGATCGGCGAGATGGCGGTGATCGACGACCATCCCCGCTCCGCAACGGCGCGGGCGCTGGAACCGGTCGAGCTGCTGGTGATCACCCGGGACGTCCTGCGCGGCTATCTGGAGAAGGCCGACCCTCTGCTCAGCCGTCTGCTGCACGTCCTGATCGCCCGGATGCGCCACGCGCAACGCGCCCTGGTGCAGCACACGGGCGGCGCACCCTCGGCCCCGGACCCGACGCAGGAGTTACCGGGAGACGGGGAGGGCGACGTTTTCTCCCTGCTGATCGACGACCTGAAGATTCGGCAGGCCCTGGCCGAGGGCGCGCTCGAACCCTTCTTCCAGCCCATCGTGGAGCTTGGATCGGGACGGCTCGCCGGCTTCGAGACGCTGGTCCGCTGGCGGCACCCGGAGCGCGGGCTGGTCATGCCCGCCGATTTCATCCCCACCGCGGAACGCAGCGGCCTGATCCGCGCCGTCGACCTCCACGTCTTCGAACGGGCCGCGCGGGCGGTACTGGCGGCCGGGAGCGACGGTGGGCGCGCGCCCTTCCTCAGCATCAACCTGTCGGGCAGCCACTTCGCGTCGTTGGAGGTCATCGACCAGTTGGCCGCGATCATCGAGGACACGGGCTTCCCGCCGTCGCGCTTGAAGGTGGAGATCACCGAGGGCGTGCTGGTGGCCCATCCGGAACGCGCGCTGGCCGTCATCGAGGCGATCCACGGGCTGGGCGCGCAGGTCTCGCTCGACGACTTCGGCACCGGCTATTCGTCGCTCAGCTACCTGCACCGCTTTCCCATCGACGTGCTGAAGATCGACCGCAGCTTCGTCGTCGGCATGGCGGAGCACCCGCGCACCGCCGCCATCACGACGGCCATGCTGCAGCTGGCCGGTGCGCTTGGCCTGCAGGTCGTCGCCGAGGGGATCGAGGACGACGGCATCGTGCCGCGCTTGTGCGACCTGGGATGCCATTACGGCCAGGGCTGGCTGTTCGGCCGCCCCATGCCGGCCGACGCCATGCGGCGGCTGGTCGCCAGCGGGCGGACAGCCGGCTGACCGCCGCGGGGTGAGGGCTGCCCCGCCCGGTCCTGCGCGCGGTCCCAAAGACGGGTGCATCGTTCTATAAGTCCTGTCGCTGTTCGCCTAAGTTCCGGCATGTGTCGAGCGCCGCCGTTGCTGGACGCGGCGTATAGACGGCGTCCATCGGTATGGTTTCCCCAACCGCAACGCAGCTGGTTTGCCCGGCAGGCTCCTGGGCCGGGCATGGAGGTCGGGTCGGGCGGCGATGACGCCCCCACATCCCGCCCGCGCCCGACCTCGCTCTTTCATCAACGAACAGCGATCAGCCGCCGGACCCCGCACAGTGTCGAGGGCGCGGCATCGAGGAGGAAACGACCCATGAAGATCAAGCGACACGGTTCGGCCGAGTGGCGCGGCGGCCTCAAGGACGGGCGCGGCGCCATTTCGACGGAAAGCGGCGCGCTGAACGCCTATCCCTACGGCTTCGCCAGCCGGTTCGAAGGCCAGCGCGGCAGCAACCCGGAGGAGCTGATCGGCGCCGCCCACGCCAGCTGCTTCACCATGGCCCTGTCGCTGATCCTGGGCGAGGCCGGCCTGAAGGCGGAGCGCATGGAGACCCGCGCCGACGTGACGCTGGAGCAGGTCGAGGGCGGCTTCGCCATCACGGCCATCCACCTGACGCTGAACGCCACGATTCCGGGCACCGACGCGGCGACCTTCGAACGGCTGGCCGGAGCCGCCAAGGCCAACTGCCCTGTCTCGAAGCTTCTGAAGGCGGACATCACGCTCGATGCCACGCTGGCCGGCTGAGCCCGGCCGCAGGGCTCCTGACAAGAGGATTCCGCATGCCATCGCAAACGGCCGCCCATGGCGGCCCCTTCGCCGGGATCGTGCCCGCGGACGGCGAGGAACCGGTCTTCGCGCCGGGGGACGCCGTCCGCATCCGGACGCTGTCCCCGGTCGGCCACTACCGCGTTCCGCTGTACCTGCGCGGCAAGACCGCCTCCGTCGAGGCGGTCATCCGGCCGGCCGCCGTCGACAACGAGGAGGAAGGCTACGGCCGCAACGCCGGGGCACGCCGCCACTACTACCGCGTGGCCGTTCCGATGACGGCGATCTGGGCCGACTACCGCGGCAACCCCGCCGACAGCCTGCGCATCGAAATCTTCGAGACGTGGCTTGAGAGGATCTGACGGATGAGCCAGCACCATCATGACCATGATCACGATCATGGAGACGGGCACGGGCACCCGCACGCCGAGATCGCCCAGACCGGGATGCCCGGCTATTACGAGATCATGGAGACGGCGGTCCGGGAACTGCTGGTCGAGCGGCGGCTGATTGGCGCCGACGAGATCCGGCGCCAAATCGAGGTGCTGGACTCCCGCACCCCGGCGCTCGGCGCCAAGGTGGTGGCGCACGCCTGGGTTGACGCGGACTTCCGCCGCCGCCTGCTCGCCAACGGGCGGACCGCCTGCGAGGAACTGGGGATCAGCTTCTACGACGACACCCAGCTGATCGTCCTGGAGAACACGGACGAGGTCCACAACCTGATCGTCTGCACGCTGTGCTCCTGCTACCCGCGGCCGGTGCTGGGGCTGCCGCCGGACTGGTACAAGCTGAAGGCCTACCGGGCGCGCGCGGTGGTCGAACCGCGCGCCGTGCTGGCCGAATTCGGCACCATCATCCCCGACGACGTGGAAATCCGCGTCAGCGATTCCACGGCCATGGTCCGCTACCTCGTGCTGCCCCGCCGGCCGGACGGCACGGAAGGCTTCAGCGAGGAGCAGTTGGCGGCGCTGGTGACGCGGGACGCAATGATCGGCGTGGTGCCGGTGACCCTGACGGCAGGCCATACGGCGAAAGGAGCGCTGCAATGACCGCGACCGAACAGCTGATGAAGCGCCTGCCGAACGACATCGGCGGCCTGCCCGCCGAGCCGATCCAGCGCGTGGAGCACGAACTGGAACCGTGGGAGAAGCGCTGCCACGCGCTGGCCGACGTGCTCGACTTCCACAAGATCATCAACACCGAGGAAAAGCGCCGTGGCGTCGAGGCGCTGGGCAGCGAGATGGTCGGCGAGCTCAGCTACTACGAGCGCTGGCTCGCCGCCTTCGCCAACATCCTTTTCCAAAAGGGCATCCTGACGCCGGGCGAGTTGGCCCGGAAGATGGCTGAGGTGGAAGCGCGCTTCGCGGAAGAGGCCGCCGACCGCAAGCCGTGCCCCTGACACCATGACCGCGATCCGCTTGGTCGCCGGGGCGCTGCTGGTGGCCCTGGCGGCCGCGTCCTTCCCCCCGCCGGCCGCCGCGGCCGGCAACAGCGAGCGGACCATGACGCAAACGCCATCCGCAACCCCATCCGGACAGGGACTCATCGTTTCCCCCAGCCGTTTCGGGCCGAAGGAGACCATGGACCGGCTGGTCGCCGCCGTCACCGAGGCGGGGATCGGCATTGCCGCGCGCATCGACCACGCGGCGGCCGCAGCCAAGGCCGGGCTGACGCTGCGCCCGACGGAGGTGCTGGTCTTCGGAAACCCGAAGGCCGGGACTCCGGTCATGCAGGCAATCCCGACCATCGCCATCGACCTGCCGCTGAAAGCGCTGGTCTGGCAGGACGAGGAGGGCCGGACCTGGCTGGCCGTCAACGACCCGGTCTGGCTGGCTGAACGCCACGGCGGGGCCGCGGGCGCGGAGGGGAACCTGCGGGCGATGGCCGCCGGCCTCGTCGCTCTGGCCGCCCGCGCCACCGGCGCGTCGCCCTAAATCCCTATTTGTTTGACAAATAGCGATGCCGCGCGTAGCGTCTCGGTTCAGGACGACGCCGTTCGTCGTGCGCCATCAAGGACGGGAGGACTTCGACGTGGCCGAGAGCTTCGATGCCTTCGTGATCGAGGATGCCGAGGGAAAGCCCAAGGGCGGCTTCAAGCGCCTGACGCTGGCCGATCTGCCCGACAACGACGTGCTGGTCGAGGTCGCCTATTCGACCGTCAACTACAAGGACGGGCTGGCGGTCAGCGGCAAGGGGCGCATCGCCCGCAAGCTGCCGATGGTCGCCGGCATCGACTTGGCCGGCACCGTCGTCGAGTCCCGCTCCCCGGACTGGAAGGCCGGCGACAATGTCGTGGTCAACGGTTGGGGCCTGTCGGAAACCCAATGGGGCGGCTATAGCCGGTTCCAGCGCCTGAAGCCGGAATGGCTGACCCGCCTGCCCGACGCCTTCTCGCTGGAAGAGGCGATGGGCATCGGCACAGCCGGCTACACGGCGGCGCTCTGTGTGGACGCGCTGGAAAAGTGGGGCGTGATCCAGCCCGCCAGCCAGCCGGGCGCCAAGGAGGTGCTGGTCACTGGCGCGGCCGGTGGCGTCGGTTCCGTCGCGGTGGCCCTGCTCGCCAAGCGCGGTTACCCGGTGGTGGCCTCCACCGGCCGGCCGGAGACGCACGACTACCTGCGCGGCCTCGGCGCCACGGGCTTCATCGACCGTGCCACCTTGCTGGAGAAGGGCGCGCCGCTGCAGAAGGAGCGCTGGGCCGGCGGCGTCGATTCCGTCGGTGGGCAGACCCTGGTGAACGCGCTGTCGCAGACCGTGTGGGGCGGCGCCATTGCCGCCTGTGGACTGGCCGGCTCCGCGGACCTGCCGGGCACGGTGCTGCCGCACATCCTGCGCAGCGTGACCCTGCTGGGCGTCGATTCCGTGATGGCCCCGCCGGATCGCCGCAACGCCGCCTGGGCGCGGCTGGCCCGCGACCTGGACAAGGACAAGCTGGCGGCGATGTACGAGGTCCAGCCCTTCCAGGCGCTGCCGGATCTGGCGACGAAGATCCTCGCCGGGCAGATCCGCGGGCGTGTGGTGGTTGATTTGAAGGGGTGAGTTGGCTGTGGGAGGTGGTTGCGCTGGGCCCCCACCCTAACCCTCCCCGGCTGGGCGGGGGAGGGGATTAACGCCTCCCCCCGCGAAGTGGGGGGAGGTTGGGAGGGGGCCAGTGCGACCACCTCCCCGTTTCACCCCGCCCGCTCCGCACGCCGCTTCAGCGCCTCCCCATAGCGGTCGCGCGTGTAGGCGACGAGGTCGGACAGTGCTGCCGTGCCTGCGGCCGGATCGCGGGCCTCGACGGCGTGCAGGATGCGCTCGTGCAGGTCGGCGACGACCAGACGGTCGCGCACGCGGAAGATGATCATGTTGCTCACCGGCTCCAGCGCCTCCACGACGGCGTGCATCAGGTAGCCGAGCAGGGCATTGCCGGCGGCGTCGACCAGCGCCCGGTGGAAGCGGACGTCCGACGCGCAGAACTCCTCGTCGGTCAGCGCCGGGTCGCGCTGGCGCTCCACCTCTCGGCGCATGGCCTCCAATTGTGCGTCGGTCCGGTGCTGCGCCGCCAAGCGGCAGCACACCGTCTCAAGCTCCAGCCGGGCGGTGGCCATGTCGTCCAGGCTGATGTCGCCGACGGCAACCATCAGCGTCGTGGCGTTGGCCAGCGACTGCGCGGCCTCCTCCGGCGCTGGGCTCGCCACGAAGTTCCCGCCGGTGGGGCCGCGGCGCGAGCGGATGAGGTGCTGCGCGGCCAGCCGCTTCAGCGCTTCCCGCACGGTCGGGCGGGACACCTGGAAGCGCTGGGCAAGCTCATCCTCGGTCGGCAGGCGTTCGTCCACCTTCAGCCGGCCGTCCATGATGGCCGCACGGATGCTCTCCGCGATCTGCTTGGCCGCGCTGACCGTCACGACCTTGTCGAAGTCGATGGCCATTCCGATCCCGTCTCCCTCCGTCCCATCTGCTCAACGTAGCACGGACGACCCGTCACCGGCAGCCGGAGTCATACCTGTATTCGTCAGATGAATGGAGACCCCCCAAAAAAAGCCGGCCGGCAGAAGCTGCCGGCCGGAGGTTCGGGGACGGGAGGAAGGAAGCGGGTGTGTCCGATGAGCGAACGGTACGCCCATGGGCCGTCCGCCGCTGTGGCCTGCGTCACAGCCGGTGCCGTTTTTCCGTCCCGTCGGAATCAGACCAGGGTCAGGTCGCCCAAGCCGACGTTGGGGTTGCCGGAGAACAGGCCCAGAAGCCGCACGTCGGACGACGCAACGGCTTGGCCCGGCGCCCCGGCATCGCTGACCAGGTAGGCGCCCGTGTTCGTCCCATCGTTGGCCAGGACCAGGACGTCGTGGGCCGGGGCCGGTCCGACGAACGGGCCGACGGCGGCGAGGAGGCTGGCGAAGCCCGGGTCGGTCAGCCCGGCCAGCGGGGTGGACAGCCGCACCGCCTCGTCGGTCAGCCCGTCGATCTCGCCGGGGCCGCGGACGGTTCCTCCCAGGATCCCGTCGCCGTTGCGATCGATGGCGCTGCGCAGCGCCCCGCCCAGCGCGAGCTTGTCGATGCCGGATTCGAAGCCGGTCACCTGGTCGAACCCGGCCGGCTGGCCGGGCGCGCCGCCGTCGTCCGGGCTGGCCCAGAGGATCATGTCGCCCACGCCGTCCGCGGGCAGTTGCAGCAGGTCGGCGCCGGTGCCGCCGATCAGCACGTTCGCCGTCTGGTTGCCGACGATGGTGTCGTTGCCGATGCCCCCCACCACATTCTCGATCAGCGACCGCGTGTCTCCATCGGCGAGATAGGCGTTGGCGACGTTGCCGCGCGCCAGCTTGGTCGGGTCGGCATAGTCCAGCCGGGCCAACTGCGCGGTGGAGAGGGTGCTCCAGCCGCCGGGCTGGAGGTTGACGGACACGCCCGTCGTGTAGGTGGACAGGTCGTAGGTGTCGGTGCCGCCGCCGTCCCAGACCGTCTGGAAGATGGTCTTTTCGTCGGGGGTGAAGCGGTAGACGGTGTCCCCGGCCCTGGTGGCGTAGTTGGCGCCATACGCGTACTGGATCGCCGCGATGTCGTCGAGCATCGGGGTGGTCGGGTAGGACCCGCGGGGGATGGTGTAGCCGCTCAGCGGTGCGTCGGGATAGGAGCGGTAGCTCATGATCGACAGTTCGATCGAGTCCGTCGCCGCGGGCGCCGTGACCCCGGTCACCACGGGATCGTGCGGGTGCTTCAACCCCAGGGCGTGGCCGATTTCATGCACCGCGGTGGCGTACTGGTAGCTGCCGGGCACCCAGAACGGCACGTTGGTGACGGTCCGCCCGAACCAGACGTCGCCGCCCTGGGGCACGTCGGTCGGCAGGTAGGTGTAGGCGGTGCTCGCCTCCGTCGTGCCGGCGAAGCGGAGGTCGGCGGTCTGCGTCGGCTCCGTCACCGGCACGAAGGTCAGGTTGGCGACCGCCGCCCAGCTTCCCCAGGCTGCGGTCACCGCCTGCTGTTGCGCGCTGTTCAGCGTCGCGAAGCCGGTGAAGGGCTCGCTGCCGGCGCTGTAATTCTCCCAGGAGGAGGACGTGACCGGAAATCCGACGGTCAGCGTGTTGGTGATCCACCGTTCCCCGTCCAGCAGGGCATCGATGGCCGGGTTGCCCGACAGAGGTTCCACCACCGACTGGATCGCCATTCCGGACACCTGCTCCCTTTGATTGCACGCCCGCCCACGGCGCCCAGCGACGACGCGGCGCTGGCCGGGTCCGGGCCGTGCATCCGCTCTAGGGCATAATTCCCAAGTTGACCAATCGGGACAATCCTTCAGGACGGGCAAACAGGAAAGTCCGCACAAGGGGATAGGGGTGCGATTGAGTTACCTCCGGCGGACATCACCCATGCCCGCCCTCCGTCGAGACGGCGACGAACTGCCGCTGGCCGGCGCGGTCGATCAGCAGGAGCGCCCGCTTGTCGTGTTCCAGCGATGCCGACAGGCGCTTCGCCGCCGCCGTGGCGTCGCGCATCGGTTGCTGGTCCACCTGCTCGATCACGTCGCCCGGGCGGATACCCGCTGCAGCCGCAATGCCGTCGCGCTCCACCGCCACGACGAGCGCCCCCTTGGCGTTACCCGCGAGGTGGAGCTGCCGCGCCACCTGCGGGGTCAGCTCGCCCAGCGCCAGCCCGAGCGCCTCGCCGCCCGATGGTTCGCCCGTGCCGCCGCTGGCCACGGCCTTGTCCGCGGGCATCTCGCCCACGCTGGCGCGGATCGTCTCGTCCCGGCCCTGGCGGCGGACGGTCAGCTGCGCCGGCTGGCCGACGGCGGTGTTGGCGACCAGTTTCGGCAGGTCGTGCGACTGCTCAATGGGCTGCCCGTTGTAGGCCTCGATCAGGTCGCCGGGGCGCAGTCCCCCCTTCGCGGCCGGGCCGCCCTCGGTCACGTCGGTGACCAGCGCTCCCTTGGGCTCCGGCAGGCCGAGCGCGGTGGCGATGTCGGGAGTCACCTCCTGGATCGAGACGCCCAGCCAGCCGCGGGTCACCTTGCCGTGCTCCTTCAGTTGCGCCACCACCGGCTTGGCGAGGTTGGACGGAATGGCGAAGCCGATGCCGATGCTGCCGCCCGATGGGGACAGGATGGCGGTGTTGATGCCGATCACCTCGCCGCGGGTGTTGAAGGTCGGCCCACCGGAATTGCCGCGGTTGATCGGCGCGTCGAGCTGGAGGAAGTCGTCATAGGGGCCGGAGTGCAGGTCGCGCCCGCGCGCCGAGACGATGCCGGCGCTGACCGACCCGCCGAGCCCGAACGGGTTGCCCACCGCGACGGCCCAGTCGCCGGGCTTGGCGTCGTCGCTGTCCCCGAAGTTCAGGTAGGGCAGGGGCCGGTCGGAGTCGATCTTCAGCAGCGCAAGGTCGGTCTTGTCGTCGGTGCCGATGACCTTGGCGGGATGCTTGGTCCCGTCCTGGAAGATGACGGTGACCTTGTCGGCGTCCCCGGCCACGTGGTTGTTGGTCACCACATAGCCGTCCGCGCTGATGATGAAGCCCGAGCCCAGCGCCATCCGAGGTCCCGTCTGTGGTGCGGACTGGTCGGGGCCGTTGAAGAAGCGCCGCAGCATCTCGTCGAAGGGCACCCCTTCGGGCACGCCCGGCCCGGCCTCGGCCATCTGGCTGGCGGTGGCGCGCTCGATGACGGAGATGTTGACGACGGCGGGCATGACCTTTTCCACCATGGGGCGGAAGCTGGGCAGTCGGTCGAGCCCGGTGTCCACCGCCGGCGTCTGGTTCAGGGCGGGGGCCGGGGCTTGGCTTTGAGCAAGCGCAGCACCGCAGAACGCCGGGGCAGCGGCGATCCCCGCCGCCACCAGGACGAGGCGGAGTCCCAATGGCGTCCGGGCATGACGCCGGGCAATGTTTTGTGGGGTCGGGGTCGTAAGATTCGCGGGCATTGTGCATCTCCCTTTCGGCCCTGTGGACCGTCTTCCGTGCCAACGAACGGTGCCGGAACTTGTCGCAGACCGGCGTCCGGTCTTCCCGCTGCGGGGGACGCCGTTGCGCGGGGAACGCGCCCAGCACCCGTTCGTTGAGAAAGCGGAGGTTGCACAGGCGATCCTGTTCCCGGCAGCTGGGGTCTGAAGGAACGATGACTCTGAAGGAACGATGACGGCGACACGCCCCCAGGCCTCGACCCGCGTGCCGAACGTGGCCTGTCTCGACTGCACGCTACGGCGGACACGGCTGTTCAAGCCGCTGGACGACGGCGAACTGCGGTACGTCGCCGAACTGCGGGAGCGGCAGCTGTCCCGTCCGGCCGGCGCGCGCCTGCTGCAACCCGGCCCGGCCGGCGGCTACATCTACACGCTGTATTCGGGCTGGGCCTACCGCTCCATCCGGCTGGCCGATGGGTCGCGGCAGATCCTGGAGTTCCTGCTGCCGGGGGATGTCTTCGGCCTGCACGTCGCCCTGGTCGGCGACTGGGACTACGAGGTCACCGCGCTGACCCCCGTCCTGCTCTGCCGGCTGCGCGCGCCAAGCCTGGAGGAACTCTGCGCGCGCTTCCCCGCGCTGAACCGGGCGCTGATCCACACACTGGTGGAGGACAAGCGGCGCGCCGACGGCCGGCTGGCCGTGCTGGGCCGCACGCTGGGGCCGCAGCGCATCGCCTACCTGATGCTGGAACTGGCGGAACGCCTGGAGATGGCGGGCCAGCTGAACGACGGCTGCTGCGAGTTTCCCCTGCGCCGCCGCCACCTCGCCGACGCGACCGGGCTTTCGGGCACGCACGTGAACCGCTCCCTGGCGGAGCTGCGCGACCGGCGCATGGCCCATATCGCCGAAGGGCGGCTGACCATCCTGGACCGGGAGCTGCTGACCGGCTTCGCCGGGTACGCCCCGCTGTCGCAACGGGTGCAGCGGCTTATCTTGTGATCCTTGCCGGCCGCTTCCGTGTTCCTGGACGGCACGGAGGACCCACGGCGCGAGGGGGCGGCCGGATGAGCGGGCAGGGAACGGACTCGAAGGACGGCTTCCGCCCCGCGTCGCTGGACGCCGTGAACTTCCTGCTGGCCGACGTCCGTGGGGCGCTCGGCCCCTATCTCAACGTCTTCCTCGTCACCCAGCAGCATTGGAGCCAGGCGGAGGTCGGGCTGGTGACCACGCTGGCGGGGTGGCTCGGCCTTGCGGTGCAGACGCCGATCGGCGCCGCCATTGACGCCACCCACCGCAAGCGCGGCGCCATCGTCCTGGCGCTGGCCGTGCTGGCGGCGGGTGCCCTGTGCATCTACGCCGTCCCGCGCTTCTGGCCGGTCCTGGTCGCCAACACGCTGATCGCCGTGGTCGGCGACGTCTTCGGGCCGGCGGTGGCGGCCCTGACGCTCGGCCTCGTCCCGCGGCGGGAGCTTGCCCGGCGGATGGGGCGCAACGCCGCCTTCGACCACGCAGGCAATGTCGCCGTCGCGGCCGCCGCGGGGGCGGTCGGCTGGATGTTCTCGCAACGGGCGGTGTTCCTGCTGGTGCCGGTCTTCGCGCTGCTCTCCACCGCCGCCGTGCTGTCGATCCCGGCCGCGGCCATCGACCAGCGCCGCGCGCGCGGCGCGGAGGAGGGCGGTGCGGACGGTCACGTGTCCGGCGTGAAGGTGCTGGTCCAATGCCGGCCGCTGCTGATCTTCGGAGTCTGCGCCTTGCTGTTCCACTTCGCCAACGCGCCGCTGCTGCCGCTCGTCGGGCAGAAGCTCGCCTTCGCGCATGGGGAGTGGGCGACCGCCATGATGTCGTCCTGCATCATCGCCGCCCAACTGGTCATGCTGCCCATCGCCGTGCTGGTGGGGCGGAACGCCGACCGCTGGGGGCGCAAGCCGCTCTTGCTCATTGGCTTCGGCATGCTGCCGCTGCGGGCGCTGCTCTACACGCTGTCGGACGACAGCGCGTGGCTGATCGGCGTTCAGCTTCTGGACGGCGTTGGCGCCGGCATCTTCGGCGCGCTGACCCCGCTGGTGGCCGCGGACCTGATGCGGGGCACCGGGCGCTACAACCTGGCGCTCGGCGCCATCGCGACGATGCAGGGGGTTGGGGCTTCGACCAGCGGCCTGGTTGCCGGGCTGGTCGTGGACCGCTTCGGCTATACGGCCGCCTTCCTCACCTGCGGGGCCGCCGCCCTGGTGGCGCTGGCGGCATTGCTGCTCGGTATGCCGGAAACCGCCCCGACCGGGATGGCCGATGCGGTGCCGGGCAACGGCGCGGCGCGGGAGGAACCCGGCCTCGCCGAGTAGCCTCCCGCGCCGCGGGACCGTTCACTTTCCGATGTGCTCCTTCAGCAGGGCGTTCACGGTGCCGGCGGCTTCCATCTGCACCATGTGGCCGGCGTTGGGGATCACTTCCGTCCGGGAGCCGGAGCCCAGTGCGGTGGCGTGGGCGGCCGGGATGATCCGGTCCTCCTGGCCCCACACCACCAGCGTCGGCTTGCCCGTGCCGGCGACGTCCGCCGCCAGCACGCGCGCCTGCTCCCCGTTCGTGAACAGGGCCCCGGACAGCGCCCGCAGCGCGCCGTCCACCCCGTCCAGCCGCTTGTACTTCAGCAGATCCTCAACCAGCTGGCGGCTGACGAGGCCGGTGTCGGCGAACAGCTGCTCCAGCACCGGCTTCAGGTCGCGCCGTCCCGTTGCCGCGACGAAGCCCTGGATGTAGGCGTGGTTGATCTCCCGCCCCAGTCCGGCCGAGGCGATGAGCGCCAGCGAGTCCACCCGGTCCGGCGCGTCGAGCGCCGTCTGCATGGACACCGCCCCGCCCATGGAATGCCCGACCAGATGGGCGGAGCCGATGCCGACCGTGTCCATGAAGCCGCGCAAGGCCGCCGACAGGCCGGCCAGCGACGGGTCGGCGATGGCCTTGGTGGACTGCCCGTGGCCCGGCAGGTCCAGCGCGTAGACCGTGGCCTTCTCCGCCAGCGCGTCGATGTTGAACAGCCAGTTGTCGAGGTCGCCGCCGAAGCCGTGCACCAGCAGCACCGTCCGGTTCCCATCGCCGCGCTTGGCATAGCGGAGCGTTCCGGCCGGCGTGTCGGCGAACAGGTATTGCGGGCTGGATTCCTCGCCGCCCTCCTCGTCGTCGCCCTTGGGCACGGCGAAGCCGGCGACGAAGGCGTCCACCTCCGCGTCCGGCACGTCGGGGTCGGCCAGCACGGCGATCAGCGACTTCACCGGGTAGACGTTGCCCGGCTCCGCCAGCACCCGGCGCAGCGTGCCGGCGTCCCCGGCCTCCACCACGTTGGTGATCTTGTCGGTCTCGACCTCCAGCAGATCGTCGCCGACGTTGACGGTCGATCCCGGCTGCTTCAGCCAGCCGGTGATCTTGCCCTCCGACATGGACAGGCCCCACTTCGGCATGACGATTGGCTTGATGCGCTCAGTGTGCATAAGAAGGCGCTCCGGGTCAGGCGGCGATGCTGCGGGGCGAGGTGCCGGTGGGCGCCAGCGTCCTGCGCGCCGCGTCGGCGATGGCGGCGGCGTTCGGGATGTAGAGATCTTCCAGCACGGGCGAGAAGGGCACCGGCACGTGCGGCGCCGTCACCATCTGCACCCCGGCCTTCAGCGCGCCGAAGGCGTTCTGCCCGACGAAGGCCGCGACGTCCGACGCGATGCTGCACCGCGGGTGCGCCTCATCGACGACGACCAGCCGGCCGGTGCGCTCCACGCTGTCGATCACCGTGTCCCAGTCGATGGGCGACAGGGTGCGCAGATCGATGACCTCGGCCTCCACCTTCTCTTTGGCGAGAGCTTCCGCGGCTTCCATGGCGCGGTGGACGGTCAGGCCGTAGCTGACGATGGTCACGTCGTCGCCGTCGCGCAGCACGTTCGCCTCGCCGAAGGGGATGGCGTAGGATTCGGCCGGGACGTCGCATTCCAGCCCGTATAGGTTCTTGTGCTCGCAGAAGATGACCGGGTCGTTGTCGCGGATCGACTGGATCAGCAGGCCCTTGGCGTCGTAGGCGTTGGACGGGCAGACCACCTTCACGCCGGGGATGTGGGTGAAGATGGGCGTCAGCATCTGCGAATGCTGGGCCGCCGCGCGGAAGCCGGCGCCGACCATGGCGCGGATGACCACCGGCGTTTCCGCCTTGCCGCCGAACATGTAGCGGAACTTGGCCGCCTGATTGAAGATTTGGTCGAAGCAGACGCCCATGAAGTCGATGAACATCAGCTCCGCCACCGGACGCAGGCCGCAGGTCGCCGCCCCGATGGCCGCGCCGATGTAGGCGGATTCCGACAGCGGCGTGTCCATCAGCCGGTCGCCGTGCTTGGCGTGCAGCCCCTTGGTGACGCCCAAAACGCCGCCCCAGGCGTCGTCCTCGCCGGGGGAGCCGGTGCCGCCGACGATGTCCTCCCCCATCACGATGACGGTCGGGTCGCGGGTCATCTCCAGGTCCAGCGCCTCGTTGATCGCCTGCTTCATGCTGATCTTGCGGGCCATGGTTCGTTCCTCCTTATCGGGCAGGCTTTTTCAGTAAGCGACGTAGACGTCGGTCAGCAGTTCGGCCGGGGCCGGCAGCGGGGCGCCCCTGGCGGCGCGGACGGCGTCCTCGATCAGGTCAAGCACTTGCCGGTCGATGGCCTCCAACTCGGCGCGGGGGATCACGCCGGCCTCGATCACGCGCTCGGCGAAGATCTTGATGCAGTCGCGGCTGGCGCGGATCGCCTCCACCTCGCCCTTGGCGCGGTAGGTCTGGGCGTCGCCTTCGAAATGGCCGTAGAAGCGGACCATGTTGCATTCCAGAAGCGCCGGGCCGCCGCCCTCGCGCGCGCGCCGGATGATCTCGCCGGCCGCCTCGTAGACCGCGAAGAAGTCGGTGCCGTCCACCGTGACACCCGGCAGGCCGAAGCCGCTGGCGCGGTCGATGTAGGAATCCACCGCCACCGCCCAGTCGCGCGCGGTGGATTCGGCGTAGCCGTTGTTCTCCACCACGAAGATCGCCGGCAGGTTCCACACGGCGGCGAGGTTCAGGCTTTCCAGGAAGGTGCCCTGGTTGGACGCGCCGTCGCCGACGAAGCTGATGCCGACCCCGCCGTCGCCGCGCACCTTGGCGGCGAGCGCCGCGCCGCAGACCAGTGGCGCCCCGGCGCCGAGGATGCCGTTCGCGCCCATCATGCCCTTGGACAGGTCGGCGATGTGCATGGAGCCGCCCTTGCCCCGGCAGGCGCCGGTGGAGCGACCGTAGATCTCCGCCATCATCTCGTGCACGTCCACGCCCTTGGCGATGCAGTGCCCATGGCCGCGGTGGGTGGAGGCGATGCGGTCGTTGTCCTTCAGGTGCATCATGATGCCGGCCGCACTGGCCTCCTCGCCGGCGTAGAGGTGCACGAAGCCGGGGATGTCGCCCTTGGCGAAGTCGATGTGCAGCCGTTCCTCGAACTCGCGGATCGTCCGCATGATCCGGTAGGCTTTCAGGAGGTCGTCACGGCTCAAGGGAAATGGATTCTCGGTCACGGTGTTTCTCCCCTTCGTTGTTGTTAGGCGGTCGCCGACAGCGGCGCCGGGGCGCCGGCCAGCAGCCGGTTCTGAGCGGCGAACCGCATGCAGCCGCCCACGTTGACGGTGCGGAAGGCGTCGTCCCGGAGCGTCAGGGACACGCGGTCGCGCGCCGAAAAAGAGACCTCGCGCTCGCCGTCCAGCGCGATGGAGCCGGCCTTGATCTCCGGCACGAAGGGCACGCCGGCCGGCATGCGACGCCAGTCGGTGACGCCGACCGGGGTGATCATGCCGGGGGCGATCGGGGCGTGCAGGATCGTGCCGCAGGTTCCCGCCTGCCGCTGTTCGGGCGTGGCGAGGCGGACCATCAGCCCGCCGCTCTCGTCGCGGGCGACGGGCTCCAGCAGGCCGGCGATGGCCGACATGCCGATCACCTCCGGGTCGGCGAAGGTCACGAACAGCTCCCGGAAATTCTCCGTCCGATAGAGCGCGCGGGCGCCGATGTAGCGCTCCGTCACCATCGCCACGTCGACCAGCGCGATCTCCCGCACTTCCCCGCCGTTGACGCAGACGTCGATGCGCTTGTTGGCGGCGAAGGCGACCGGGGCGGGGACCTTGCCGGTGACGGCGAGGCCGGTCGCCAGCCCGGTGATGGTCGGCTCCCGGTGTTCGGGAAAGGCGTTGTTGGTGCCGGTGGAGATGCCGGCGACCGGGATGCTGCCGCAATGGGCGACCACGGCGCGGTGCGTGCCGTCCCCACCCAGCACGACGATGGCCGCCACCCCGGCCTGCCGCATGGCCTCGGTGGCCCGGTGGGTGTCGGCGACGGTGCCGGTAACCGGCATGTCGATCAGGTGGATGGCCGGGTAGGGCGTGTCGCCATGCGCGCGGGCGCGGACGACGCCGCGCTCCACATGGCCGCGGATACCGCCCTTTTCCGGCATCATCAGGACGTCCGTCACCCCGCAGGCGCGGAGCGCCGCCAGGACGCGCAGGACGATGTTCGCCCGGTCGGTGATCTGCAGGCTCGCCGCGTTGGCGACGACCCTGCGGATGTCGCGGGCGGAGACGGGGTTGGCGATGATGCCGACGACGGGGGCCACGCTGCACTCCCTTCCAGCTTCTGCGTCGGGGAGGCTATTGCAGCGGGCGTGCCATTTTGTTGGCGGAGCGGACTTTCTTTAAAATCCGGGGGTTGGCGGGGGTGTGGGGTGGGGCGGTGTTGCGCGGACTGTTGCAGGGTGGTGCCACAGGTGTTGCATGGGTTTTTACCACCAAGACACCAAGGCACCAAGAATCCACCACATGCTGGATGCGAGGATTCTTGGTGCCTTGGTGTCTTGGTGGTGAATCCCTTCGCGGGGCGACGTATTTGGGCGTCACTCCCGATGGGGCGGCACGATCCCGTAGCGCCGCATCTGCCGGTGCACCGTGGAGCGGTCCACGCCCATGTCGCGCGCCACGGCCGACACGTTCCAGTGCAGCCGCCGCAGCGCTTCGCGCAGGCGGTCGGCCTGTTCATCGGCCGTCACGGAAGGCGGCAACCCTCCCGCCGGCCACGCCTCGTACTCGCCGCTGCGCTGCACCGGGTCCGGCAGATCGTCCAACTCGATGCGCCCGCCCTCGCAGACGGCGCAGGCGTAGTCGAGCACGTTGACCAACTCCCGCACGTTGCCGGGCCAGCTGTAGGCGCGCAGCGCCTCCAGCGCTGGAGCGGAGAGGGCGTAGTCGACGGCTTCGCGCTCCACCCGCTCGGCCAGCAGCCGCCCGATCAGCCAGTCGAGGTCGCCACGCTGGCGCAGCGGCGGCAGGGTGAAGACCGCGCCGTTCAGCCGGAAATACAGATCGTCGCGGAAGGAGCCGACCTTCACGAGGTCGACCAAGTTGCGGTGTGTCGCTGCGATGACCCGCACGTCCACCGACACGGCGCGGGTGCGCCCGACGGGCGTCACCTCCCGCTCCGCCAGCACGCGCAGCAGGCGGGTTTGCGAGGACAGCGGCATGTCGCCGATCTCGTCCAGGAACAGCGTGCCGCCGTCGGCCTCTAGCACCAGCCCCTTCTTGCCGCGTGCCGCCGCGCCGGTGAAGGAGCCGGCCTCGTGCCCGAACAACTCGCTCTCAATCAGGGATTCCGGCAGGGCGGCGCAGTTCACCGCGACGAAGGGCTTGCGCGCCCGCACGCTCGCCCGGTGCAGGGCCTTGGCGAAATGCTCCTTGCCGGTACCGGTCTCGCCGTGGATCAGCAGGCTCATGCGCGTGTTCACCAGCTTCGCCGCGCGCCCGAGCATGGACTGCAACGCCGGGTCGCCGCCCGACACGGCCTGGAGCGGTTCGGGAAGCGTGGCTTCCTCAACGGGGCGGGGCCGCGGAACGGCGACGGTCGGCGGCGGCATGGCCTGCGCGAACAGGGAGGTGCCGCAGCGCCGCAGCCGCAGCGTGCGCTGGTCGGACGGCATGGAGCGTACGAAGCGCACGAGGTCGCCCACCTCCGCCTCGAACAGGTCGGCGAAGGATCGGCCGAGCAGCGGCATCCCGCCGTTGTCGCCCGGTAGGAGGACCTCGGCGGCGCGGTGGTTGAAGCCGATGATGCGCCCGGCCCCGTCCAGCGCGATCACCACGTCCGGATCGACCTCCGCGAACTCCTGCGAGGCGGAGAGCTTAACCACCCACTCCCGCCGGAAGTTGTTGTAGAGGTTGGCGTTCTCGATCTTGTGCGTGTAGGCGCGGACCATCTGGAGCGCCAAGTGCTGGCTGATCTTCGGCTCTGGCGAGCGGAGCGCGGAGATGTCCAGCACGGCGGCCAGTTCCCCGCCGCTGTCGTAGACGGGCGAGGCCGTGCAGGTCAGGGCAATGTGGGTGGCGTCGAAATGGTCGGTCTGGTGGACGGTCAGCGGCTCGCCCGTGGCGATGCAGGTGCCGACCGCGCAGGTGCCGGCGCGCCCCTCGTTCCAGTCCGCGCCCAGATAGAGCCCGGCGCGACGCAGGTGGTTGTCGAAGGTCGGGTCGCCGATGAAGTCGACGGTGATGCCGTTGCTGTCGGTCAGCAGCAGCACATAGCCCATGCCAGCCACCTGCCGGTACAGCGCCTCCAGCCCGAAGCGGGCCATCCGCAGGAACTCGTCCATAGCGTCGCGGTGCACGCGCAGCCGCTCATGCGGCAGGATGTAGGCCTCGCGCCGCACCGCCGGGTCGAGCTTGTGGTCGGCGACGCAGCGGCGCCAGGAATCCCGGATGACGGCGTCACGCTCCGACGCCCGCCCTTCCGAGACGCGGACAAGCTCGTCGATGTGCGCCGTCTGCGCGCGGTCCATCGTCGATCCTCCCAAGCCATCCTATTATCGCTTGGTTCGCCAAGCGGACATTTGGCGGCAATGGTATCAACGGGCTGAAGCTTGGCGCAACCTGGGCAAAAGCATCATTCCGGGGCGGCCGGCCGGTGGGGATTCACCACCTTGGCACCAAGGCACCAAGAGGATCCGTTGCGCTTCCCCGTCGGGTGCATCATCTTTGAAAATGTTGGTGTAACGAACAATAACGTCCGGCGCCGATGGGAGGAGACAGAGCATGGTGAACCGTGGCAGAGCCCGCGTGCGCCGCACCCAGGTCGGAATCATTGGGGCGGGGCCGGCCGGCCTGTTCCTGGCGCATCTTCTCCACCGCCAGGGCATCGAGTCCGTCATCGTCGAGAATCGCAATCGCGCCGAGATCGAGGGCACCATCCGCGCCGGCGTGCTGGAGCAGTGGACGGTCGACCTGATGAACGAGATGGGCCTCGGCGCCCGCATGATGCGGGAGGCGCATTTCCATTCCGGCATTACGCTGCGCTTCAACGGCAAGAGCCACCACATCGACATGGAGGGCCTGACCGGCGGCAAGCGCGTCACCGTCTACGCCCAGCACGAGGTGATCCGCGATCTCGTCGCGGCGCGGCTGGAGGACGGCGGCGAGATCGTCTTCAACGTTGGCGAGACCAGCCTGCACGACCTCGACACCGACCGTCCGAAAATCCGGTACCGGCGGGATCGGGACGGTGAGGTGGAGGAAATCCACTGCGACTTCATCGCCGGCTGCGACGGGTTCCATGGGCCGAGCCGTCCGGCGATTCCCGAAGCGGCGCGGACCGAATACCAGAAGGTCTACCCGTTCGGCTGGCTGGGCATCCTGACGGAGGCGCCGCCTTCCTACCCGGAGCTGATTTACGCGAACCACGAGCGCGGCTTCGCCCTGCTCAGCACCCGCTCGCCGGAAATCCAGCGCCTCTACATCCAGTGCGATCCGAAGGACGACATCGCCAACTGGTCGGACGACCGCATCTGGTCGGAATTGCACGCCCGGCTGGCGACGAAGGACGGCTGGAGCTTGACGGAGGGGCCGATCTTCCAGAAGGGCATCATCGCCATGCGCAGCTTCGTCTGCGACCCGATGCAGCACGGCCGCCTGTTCATCGCCGGCGACGCCGCGCACATCGTGCCGCCCACGGGGGCGAAGGGGCTGAACCTCGCGGTCGCCGACGTGGTGGTGCTGTCGCGCGGGCTGGTGGACTATTACCGGTCGGGCCGGATGGAGCGGCTGGAGCAATACTCGGCCACCGCGCTCCGCCGCATCTGGAAGGCGGAACGCTTCTCCTGGTACATGACGACCATGCTGCACCGGAACGAGGCCGAGACTCCGTTTGAGCAGCGAATACACTTGGCTGACCTAGACTACGTCGTCCATTCTCGCGCGGCGGCCACCGCGCTTGCCGAAAACTATGTGGGGCTGCCGATCGATTAAGGAGTAGGCGCCGGGGCCTTGACGTGGATCAAGGCTCCGCCCCCGGCGGCGGATCTAGCGTTCGATAAGCAACGCAGGAGGCCGCCATGACCGTGATGCCGTCCAAGGGTTGGCTGGCCCGCCTGATCCGGGAGGTGGCCGGCACCGGGGAGCTTGAAGCGCTGGACCCGCACGACCGCAGCCGTCTGCGGGACGACACCGGGATGAGCGACGCCGATCTGCTCGACATCCTCCACGCCCGCCATGTGAACGAACTTCTGCCGCTGGCGCTCGCCTGCCACGGCATCGACGCGGACGCCCTCGACCGTGAGCAGAGGGAGGTGATGCACGACCTTCAGCGCACCTGCGCCCATTGCGGCATCACACGGGCCTGCCGACGCCTGCTGAGCGATGATGACCTGGACGCCCACCGCCGGGTGTGCCCGAACGCCGGGACGATGGAGGGACTGGGGGAGGGGTAGGGAGGAGAGCCCAAGACGACCACTCTCCCGTCACCCCGCCGGCACCACGCCCAGGTGCCGTTCCAGCAGCGCGTGGTCGGCCCTCGCCTCCGCCGCCGGACCTTGATGCACCACCCGGCCGCGGTCGAGCATAACCACCTCTTCGGCGAAATCCAGGGCGCGGTCGACTTGCTGTTCCACCAGGATCACGCTCATGGACAGCCGCGACAGGGCCTGCATCAGCAGGTCGCAGATCACAGGGGCCAGACCCTCCAGCGGTTCGTCCAGCAGCAACACGGTCGGCTGGCCGAGCAGAGCGCGGGCGACCGACAGCATCTGCTGCTCCCCGCCGGACAACTCGCCGCCGCCGTTGCGGCGCCGCTCGCCGAGGCGGGGGAACAGGGCGTAGGCCTCCTCCAGCGCGGAGCGCGGGCGGCCCTTCAGGCCGGTGACGAGGTTTTCCTCGACGGTCAGGGAGCGAAAGACGTCACGCGTCTGCGGGACGTAGCCCAGCCCCGCCGCCGCCCGTGCCGAGGAGCCAAGCCGGCCCAACTCCACCCCATCCAGCGTGATGGTGCCGCCGTGGCGCGTGGTCTGCCCGACCAGCGTGGCGAGCGTCGTCGTCTTGCCGACTCCGTTGCGCCCCAGCAGGGCAAGGCGCCCACCGGCGGGCACGGTCAGGGACAGGTTTTCGATGATGCGGGTCTGGCCATAGCCGGCGGTCAGGCCGGCGATTTCCAGGCGGCCTCTATTGGTGGACATGCGCGCGGCTCCCCAGATAAACGTCGCGCACGCGCGGATCGGCGGCGATCTCCTGCGCGGTGCCGCTGCACAGCAGGCGCCCCTGCGCCAGCACGATGATGCGCCGGGCGAAGCGGAAGACCAGGTCCATGTCGTGCTCAATCATCAGCACGGCGAGGTCGGCGGGCAGCCGGTCCAGCGCGTCGAGGATGCGGTGGCTTTCCGAATGCGGCACGCCGGCCGCGGGCTCGTCCAGGATCAGCACCTTGGGCTTCAGCGCGAGCGCCAGCGCGATTTCCAGCAGCCGCTGCTGCCCGTAGGCCAGCGTGCCGACCGGAGTCTCCGCCGCGGCGCCCAGGCCCATGGCGTCGAGCAGCCCGGCAACCTCATCGGCCAGACCCGGCATCCGCCGGACCGAAGCGAAAAGGCGGAAGGTCTTCCGCTCGCGTTCAAGGACGGCCAGTTCCAGATGCTCCCGCACCGTCATGCTGCGGAACAGGCGGGCCACCTGGAAGGAGCGGATCAGGCCGCGGCGCACCCGCGCCTCCGCGGACAGCGTGGTGACATCCTGCCCCTCCAGCCGGATGGTGCCGGCGGTCGGCGCCAGGACGCCGGTGACGAGGTTCACGAAGGTCGTCTTGCCCGCCCCGTTCGGCCCGATCAGCGCGCAACGATCGCCCGCCTTCAGGTCCAGCGTGATGTCGGAGGAGACCTGGAGGCCGCCGAAATTCTTGCTCAGCCCCTCGACCTCCAGCAGCGCCGTGGTCATGCGCGGCCTCTTTTCAGGCGGTGGACGACGCGTTCAATGCCGGAGGTGATGCCACCCGGCGCGAACAGGACGATGGCCATCAGGAACAGGCCGATGAACAGCATCCAGTGGAACGGGTCGCTGGAGGCGAGGATGTGGTGAATCGTCATGAAAGCGACCGTGCCGATGACAGCACCATAGAGCCGCCCGGTTCCGCCCAACACCAGCATGACCAGCGCCTCCGCCGACCAGGAGAAGCTGGCGCTGTCCAGCCCGACGATGCCGCTGGTCACCGCGGTCAGCGCCCCGGCCACCCCGGCGAACACCCCGGCGACGGCGTAGAGCGTCACGAGGTAGCGCTTGGGCGAACCGCCGAGCGCGGCGACGCGCAGCGGATCCTCCTTCACGCCGCGGCAGGCCAGCCCGAAGGGGGAGCGCACGATGCGCCGCGCCACCAGATAGCCCACGATCAGCACCGCCAGCGCGAACAGGTAGGAGGTGCGACCGTATAGGTCGAAGCGGAACAGGCCCAGCACCGGGGCCGGGTCGATACCCGACAGGCCGTCGCTGCCGCCGGTCCAGTCGCGGGCCTTGTTGGCGACCTCCTGCACGATCTGCACGACGGCGATGGTCAGCATCAGCAGGGTCAGGCCGCGGGCGTGCAGGATCAAGGCACCGGTCACCAGCGCGATCAGCCCGCCCGCGACGCCGCCGATGGCCAGCAGGGTGATCGGTTCGTTGACGAGGTTCACCGCGGCGATGCCCGCGGCGTAGGCGCCGGTGCCGAACATGGCCGCCTGCCCCAGCGTGGCGATGCCGCCGAAACCGAGCACGAGGTCGAGCGACAGCACGTAGAGCGCCGTCGCGGCGATGCGCGTCATCAGCCCCAGGTCGTCGGGGAACAGCCAGAAGGCGGCAAGCCCGAGCACCGCCATGACCGGCACGGCGGCCCCGTCCAGCGCGGCGCGCCGCAGCCGGCGGCCCGCCGTCTCGCGCCGGGGCCGGTTGGTCGCCACGGCGCTCATGCGGATCTCCCGTGGAAGAAGCCGTGCGGCCAGCGGAACAGGATCAGGATCAGGGCGGCGTAGAAGAAGAACTCCCCGAAGTTCGGGATCAGGTACTTGCCCGCCGTGTCCACGATGCCCAGCGCCAGCGCCGCGGCGGCTGAGCCGAAGATGCTGCCGGCCCCGCCCACGGCGACCACTGCCAGGAACAGCACGATGTAACGGATGGCGTAGTAGGGCTCCAGCGGCAGCAGCTCCGCCCCCAGCACGCCGCCCATGGCCGCCAGCCCGGTGCCCAGCGCGAAGGTCGCCATGTACAGCCGCTCCGTCCGGATGCCGAGTGCGGCGGCCATGTTGGGGTCGTCCACGGCGGCGCGCAGCTTGATGCCGAAGTCGGTGCGTTCCAGCAGCCACCAGAGGCCGAGGATGGTCGCGGCGCCCATGCCGATGACGAAGGCGCGGTGCGCCGGGATCGACTTCGGCCCGATCGACACGGTGCCGAGCAGTGCGTCGGGCAACGGGATGCGCTTCAGCGTGGGGCCGAACAGGTAGTTGATGCCGGCCACGATCACGAAGGTCAGGCCGATGGTCAGCAGCACCTGGCTCAGCTCGTTGGCGGAGCCGTAGATGCGGCGGTAGAGCAGCCGTTCCATCGGCAGCGTGGCGACCACGGTCAGCAGCACCGCCACGACCAGCGCCGCCGCGTAGGGCAGCCCGAGCCTCTGTGCGGCGTAGGAGGCGATGTAGCCCGCGACCATGGCGAAGGCACCGTGCGCAAGGTTGACCACCCGCATCAGGCCCAGCGTGACCGACAGCCCGACCGAGATGATGAACAGAATCATCCCGTAGGCGACGCCGTCCACGACGATGCCGAAAACCGTTTCCATGAAGGACTCCCGCCTTAATCCCCTCTCCCCTCTGGGGAGAGGGTTAGGGTGAGGGGGTCCGGCTGTTGCCGAACTGTTCGGTCCCCCTGCAACCCCCTCACCCCGACCCTCTCCGCCCCCAATATTTCTGGGTGGGGAGAGGGGGAATGAAGCGGGAGAGGGTTACTTCCCGCCCTTGTAGCCGTAGTCCGGCTGGTCGGGGAAGCTGGCGATCTCCGTGTTCTGGAGCTTGCCGTCCTTCCGCTCGGTCACGCGCAGGTAGATGGTCTGGGTGACGTGGCGGGAGTTGGGGTCGATCTTCAGCGGACCGCGCGGGCTGTCCCAGGCCATGCCCTTGACCGCCTCCACCGCCTTCAACCCGTCAGGCTTGCCGCCCGTCGCCTCGACCATCTTGTAGATGACGTGGGTGCCGTCGTAGGCGCCGACCGTGCTGAAGGTCACCAGATCGGACGAGCCGAACAGCTCCTTGGCCTTCGCCAGGAGTTGGCGGTTCATCTCAGAATCGTGGGCTTGGCTGTAGTTGAAGGTGGTCGTGATGCCGACCGCCGCGTCGCCCAGCGCCGGCAGGTCCGGTTCCTGGGTGATGTCGCCGGGGCCGAAGAACTTGATGCCCGCGGCCTTCAGGCCGGTGTCGTTGAAGGCCTTGGCGAAGCCCAGCGTGGTCGGGCCGGCGGGCAGGAAGGCGTAGATGGCCTCCGCCCCCGAATCCTTGATGCGCTGCATGAAGGGCGCGAAGTCCGTGGACTTCAGCGGCATGCGGATGCTGTCCACGACCTGCCCGCCGGCCTTCTCGAAAGTCTGCTTGAAGGCCGTTTCGCCGTCGATGCCCGGGCCGTAGTCGCTGACCGCGGTCACCACCTTCTTGATGCCCTGCTTGGCCATGTGCTCGGCCAGCGGCACCGTGTTCTGCCACAGCGTGAAGGAGGTGCGGACATAGCGCGGCGATTTTTCGGTGATGGCGGACGTCGCGGCGTTGAAGATCACGCAAGGAATGTTCGCCTCGTCGATCAGCGGGGCGACCGCCAGCGCGTCGGGCGTGAAGAAGAAGCCGGCGAGGTAGCCGACCTTTTCCTTGACGATCAACTCCTGCGCCAGGGCCTTGCTCTGCGCCGGATTGGCTTGGTCCAGGTCCTTGTAGACGAACTCGATGGTGTCGCCGCCGACCGTTTTGCCGTGCTGGGCCTGATAAATCTCGATGCCCTGCTTGAAGGTCTGGCCGGCTGTCGCGAAGGGGCCGGAGAAGGGGGCGATCACGCCCACCTTGATGGTCGCGGCCCAGGTCGTACCGCCGCAGAGCGCCGCGCCGGACGCCGTCACGAACACGGCCCCGAGCAGAGCCCTGCGCAATGTCTTGGTCATCGTCCCTCCCAATTCGTTGTTCCGGACCCCATTCCATGGATGGGGCCGGTGTCTCGCCGCTTTCCATCGCCGCTTCTGCCCGCCACCCTGTTGGCCAGGGTTGACGGGACTTTAGTGTCTTATCGGGCGGCGCGCGACGGTTCCCGTCGCAGCGTTGCGAAAAGCCTAAGCGCGGCGCCCGGCCCCGTCAAGTGCGATATTTATCTGATTGTGCGTTTATCGCACTAACTTGTCAGTTCACATGGCTGCGGACCAGCAGCACCCGCGCCTCCTCGGCCGCGTGGTGCAGCGGGGGCAGGAAGCGCGCCTCCATCTCCGGACAGGTGACGCGGGCGGCCTGGGTGCTGGCGTTGATGGCCGCGACCACGGTGCCCGACGCCGTTCGCACCGGCACGGCGACGGAGCGCAGTCCCAGCTCCAGTTCCTGGTCCACGAGGGCGAAACCGCGCTCGCGCACCCGCTCGAACTCGCGCCGCAGCACGTCCGGGTTGGTGATGGTGCGTTCGGTGAAGGCCTTCAGTTCGACGCGCGCGAAATAGGCGTCCAACTCCGCCTCCGGCAGGTGGGCCAGCAGGACGCGCCCCATGGAGGTGCAATAGGCGGGCAGGCGGCTGCCGACGTTCAGGCCGACGGACATGATGCGTTTGGTGGCGGCGCGGGCGATGTAGACGACCTCGTCCTCGTCCAGCACGGCGGCGGAACTGGATTCCTGGAGCGCACCGCTGACCTGCTCGATCAGCGGGTCGAGGATGGTCGCCAGCGGGGCCGAGGACAGGAAGGAATAGCCCAGCGCCAGGATCTTCGGCTTCAGGAAGAAGGTCCGCCCGTCCGTCCCGACATAGCCCAGCTGCATCAGCGTCAGCAGGCAGCGGCGCGCGGCGGCGCGCGGCAGCCCGGTGATCTTCGCGATGTCGGCGATGGTCAGGTTCGGGCTGCGTTCCGTGAAGGCCCGGATCACCGACAGGCCACGGGCCAGCGACGTCATGAAGTTCGGGTCGCCGGCGCCCTCCTCGCGGTCGGAACCCGGGCTTTCGGCGGCTTCCGCCGGAGTGGGCGGGGTTCCCCCATGCGTCTTTTTCATCCCAGCCATTTTGTTTCCCTGGTAACTTGTTGGGACCGCTGAAATACTGGGATTTCCCGGCATTATGGGCGATAAGCGAACAATAACAGCCATATTCGCCCTTGACAAGGGTCAAGGGCGGCTTTCATGATGTGCGAAGAATGAACATGAGTGCGGTAATCGCACCAACTTTTCACCGCATGCTTGGGAGGGTTGTCTCATGGCGCGGCTCACGCCTCTGCACGAGGCGGTATCCGACATCATCCAGAACGGCGACACCGTGGCGCTGGAGGGGTTCACCCACCTCATCCCGCACGCCGCCGGGCACGAAATCATCCGCCAGGGCAAGACGGACCTGACGCTGGTCCGCATGACGCCGGACCTGATCTACGACCAGATCATCGGCTCCGGCTGTGCATCGAAGCTGATCTTCTCCTGGGGCGGCAATCCGGGCGTGGGGTCGCTCCACCGCTTCCGCGACGCCATCGAGCAGGGCTGGCCCCGGCCGCTGGCCTATGAGGAGCACAGCCACGCGGCCCTAGCGAACGCCTATGTCGCCGGCGCCTCGAACCTGCCCTTCGCGGTGCTGCGCGGCTACACCGGCTCCGACCTGCCGAAGGTCAACCCGAACATCCGCTTCATCGAATGCCCCTTCACGGGGGAGAAGCTGGCGGCGATCCCCTCGATCCGGCCGGACGTGACGGTGATCCACGCGCAGAAGGCCGACCGGCGCGGCAACGTGCTGCTGTGGGGCATCGTCGGCGTGCAGAAGGAGGCGGTGCTGGCCGCCAAGCGCGCCATCGTCACGGTGGAGGAGGTGGTGGACGAATTGGACGCCCCGCCCAACGCCTGCGTTCTGCCGCGCTGGGCCGTCGCGGCGGTCTGCCACGTGCCGGGCGGCGCCTACCCATCCTACGCCCAGGACTATTACGAGCGCGACAACCGCTTCTACCAGGCCTGGGACGCCATCTCCCGCTCGCGCGAGGCCTTCACGGCCTGGATCGACCGCCACGTCCGCAACACCGCGGATTTCGAGGAGTTCAAGCGCGTCTTCGCCGAGACGACGAAGAGCAAGGAGGCGGTGTGATGGACGCTCTCAAAACCAACACTGGCGTTCTGGAATTCACCGCGACCGAGATCATGACCGTCGCGGCCAGCCGCCTGCTGAAGGACGGCACGGTCTGCTTCGTCGGCATCGGTCTGCCCTCCACCGCCGCCAACCTCGCGCGGCTGACCCACGCGCCGGACGTGGTGCTGATCTATGAATCCGGCCCGATCGGCGCCAAGCCGACGGTGCTGCCGCTGTCCATCGGCGACGGCGAACTGGCGCTGACCGCCGACACGGTCGTCAGCACGCCGGAGATCTTCCGCTATTGGCTGCAGGGCGGGCGCATCGACGTCGGCTTCCTGGGGGCGGCGCAGGTTGACCGCTTCGCCAACATCAACACGACGGTGATCGGCGACTACGCGAACCCGAAGGTCCGCCTGCCGGGCGCCGGCGGCGCGCCGGAGATCGCCTCCCAAGCGAAGGAGGTCTTCATCGTGCTGAAGCAGAGCACGAAGGCCTTCGTCAACAAGCTGCCCTTCATCACGTCGGCCGGCTACCTCGACGGCGGGGACGCGCGGGAGAAGGCGGGCATTCCGGGCAAGGGACCGGCCGCGGTCATCACCGACCTTGGCATCCTGACGCCGGATCCGGTGACTAGGGAATTGACGCTGACCAGCGTTCATCCGGGCGTGACGGTGGAGCAGGTGAAGGCTGCCACCGGCTGGGACCTGAAGGTCAGCCCGGACCTGACGACCACCGCGGTTCCGCAGTCTCATGAACTGGAGGCCCTGCGCGACCTCCTGGCCCACACCGCCAAAGCCCACGGCCAATCCGCTGGTGGGGAAGGATAATCATGACCGACGCATTCCTCTGTGACGCCATCCGCACGCCGATCGGCCGCTACGCCGGGTCCCTGTCCGCCGTGCGCGCCGACGACCTGGGCGCCGTGTCCATCGCCGCCCTGATGGCGCGCAACCCGGGCGTGGACTGGGCCGCGGTGGACGACGTGATCTACGGCTGCGCCAACCATGCCGGCGAGGACAACCGCAACGTCGCCCGTATGTCCGCGCTGCTGGCCGGGCTGCCGGACGTGGTGCCGGGCAGCACCATCAACCGCCTGTGCGGCTCCGGCCTCGACGCTATCGCCACCGCGGGCCGCGCCATCAAGGCCGGCGAGACGGCGCTGATGATCGCCGGCGGCGTTGAGAGCATGAGCCGCGCCCCCTTCGTCATGGGCAAGGCGGATACGGCCTACTCCCGCGCCGCGGAGATGTACGACACCACCATCGGCTGGCGCTTCGTCAATCCCCGGATGAAGGCGGAATACGGCGTGGATTCCATGCCGGAAACGGGCGAGAACGTGGCCGAGGATTTCGGCGTGTCGCGCGCCGACCAGGACGCCTTCGCGCTCCGCAGCCAGCAACGCGCCGCCCGTGCGATCCGCGACGGGCTGATGGCGCAGGAGATCGTGCCGGTCACGGTGAAGGGTCGCAAAGGTGACACGGTCGTCAGCGTGGATGAGCACCCGCGCGAGACCTCGCTGGAGGCGCTTGCCAAGCTGAAGCCCATCGTCCGCCCGAACGGCACGGTGACCGCCGGCAATGCGTCTGGCGTCAACGACGGCGCCTGCGCGGTGCTGGTCGCGTCGGAAGCCGCCGCCAAGCGCCACGGCCTGACCCCGCGCGCCCGCATCGTCGGGGCGGCCACGGCCGGCGTGCCGCCGCGCATCATGGGCATCGGCCCGGCCCCGGCCACGAAAAAGCTGCTGGAGCGGGTCGGCCTGCCCATCGGCAAGGTCGATCTGGTCGAACTGAACGAGGCCTTCGCCTCCCAGGGGCTTGCGGTGCTGCGAGAACTTGGGCTGCCGGACGATGCCGAGCATGTGAACCCCAACGGCGGCGCCATCGCGCTCGGCCACCCCCTTGGCATGAGCGGCGCGCGGCTCGCCACCGCGGCGCTGTACCAGCTGGAGCGGACCGGTGGGCGCTACGCCCTGTGCACCATGTGCATCGGCGTCGGCCAGGGCATCGCCCTTCTGATCGAGCGGGTGTGACCAATCTCCCTCCCCCGCCCAGCGGGGGAGGGTTGGAGTGGGGGCAAGGCTTCGCTGGTACGTTCGGCAAAAGCGCAACCCCCTCACCCTAACCCTCTCCCCAGGGGGAGAGGGGATTAAGAAGAAGAGGAGGGAAACGCATGGCGTTCATCGCTGCTGGGGGCATCACGGTCCATTATGACCTCGCAGGTCCGTCGGATGCTCCGGTCATCCTGTTCGCAAATTCCATCGGCACCAGCTTCCACATCTGGGACGACATGGTGCCGGACCTCGTCAAGCGTTACCGCGTGCTGCGCTACGACATGCGCGGGCACGGGCTGACCGACGCGACGCCCAGCGCCTACAGCATGGATACGCTGGCCGACGACGCGCTCAGCCTGCTGGATGCGCTGGGCATCGAACGGGCGCATGTCTGCGGGCTCAGCATCGGCGGGATGATGGCGCAACGGCTGGCCGCGAAGGCGCCTCAGCGGGTGCTCTCGCTGATCCTGTGCGACACCGCCAGCGTCATCGGCCCGCCGGAGGTCTGGGACACGCGCATCGCCGCCATCGAGGAGCGCGGCATGGAGGCCATCGCGTCCGGCGTGATGGCGCGCTGGTTCACGCAACGGTTCCGCACGGAGCAGGAAGGCCGCGTGCGCGGCTACGTCACCATGGTCGCGCGGACCACAGCGGAGGGCTACATCGGCTGCTCCAGGGCGATCCGCGACGCCGACCTGACGGAGGACGACCGCCGCATCGCTTGCCCGACGCTGGTCATTGTCGGGGAGCATGACGTGGCGACCCCGCCCGCGCAGGCCGAGCAACTGGCCGCGACCATCCCCGGCGCCCGCCTCGCCGTCCTGCCGGACGCCGCGCACATCCCCTGCGTGGAGCGGCCGGACGCGATGAACGCCCTGATCCTGGACTTCCTGGGAGCGACCGGCCATGGCCGATGACCTGTACGAGAACGGGATGGCGGTCCGCCGCGCCGTCCTGGGGGAGGCGCATGTGGAGCGCTCCACCCAGCGCGCGACGGACTTCGACCGGGATTTCCAGCGCTTCATCACGCAGACCGCCTGGGGCTCCGTCTGGACCCGGCCGGGGCTGGACGTGCGGACGCGCAGCATGCTGACCATCGCCATGCTGGCCGCCCTGGGGCAGGAGCATGAACTGGCCCTGCACATCCGCGCCACGCGCAACACCGGCGTGACCCGCGAGGAGGTGAAGGAAATCCTGATCCAGGCCGCCGTCTACGCCGGGGTCCCGGCAGCGAACTCCGCCATCGCGCTCGCCAAGCGGATCTATGCGGAGATGGAAGACGAGGACCGGCAGGAGGCCTGACCGCCATGGACGATGTCGCCTGGGGCGATCCGCTCCTCGACCCGCTGTTCACCACGGAGAAGGCCGCCCGCCTCTTCGCGCCGCGCGCCCGATTACAGGGGATGCTGGACTTCGAGGCGGCACTGGCCCGCGTGGAGGCCGCGGTCGGCGTCATTCCCGGCACGGCGGTGGCGGCCATCGCCAAGGCTTGCGACGCGTCGCTCTATGACCTGAACGCGCTCGGGGCCGAGGCGGCGCTGGCCGGCAACACGGCGATCCCGATGGTCAAGCACCTGACCCGCAAGGTGAAGGAGGCGGACGAGGAAGCCTCGCGCTACGTCCACTGGGGCGCCACCAGCCAGGACGCCATGGACACGGGGCTGGTGCTCCAACTCCGCGCCTTCGTCGATGCGTTGGACGCCGACCTGGAGCGGCTGTGCGGCAGCCTCGCCACGTTGGCGGACAAGCACCGAGCCACGCCGATGGTCGCCCGCACTTGGCTTCAGCACGCGCTGCCGACCACCTTCGGGCTGAAGGCCGCGGGGTGGCTCGACGCGCTGACCCGCGACCGGGAGCGGCTGGCGGCGGCGCGGGGGAGGCTGGCGCTCCAGTTCGGCGGGGCGGCGGGGACTCTGGCCGCGCTGGGCGACCGGGGCATGGCGGTGGCGAAGGCCCTGGCGAAGGAATTGGACCTGCCCCTGCCGGCGCTGCCCTGGCACGCGAGCCGCGACCGGGTGGTGGAACTGGCGACCGCGCTCGGGCTGCTGGCTGGGACGCTCGGCACGCTGGGGCGTGATCTGTCACTCATGATGCAGGTGGAGGTGGGCGAGGCTTTCGAGCCGGCGGCACCCGGCCGCGGTGGCTCCTCCACCATGCCGCACAAGCGCAATCCGGTGGCCTCCGCCGTGCTGTTGTCCACGGCGGTGCGCGCACCGGCGCTGGTCGGCGGCTTGCTCGCCGGCATGGTGCAGGAGCATGAGCGGGGCCTCGGCGGCTGGCACGCGGAATGGCAGGCGCTGCCGGACCTGTGCCGGCTGGTCGCCGGCGCTGCCCACCACGCGGCCGAGGCCTTCGGCGGGCTGGAGATCGACGCGGAGCGCATGCGCCGCAACATCGACCTGACCCAGGGCCTGATCATGGCGGAGGCGGTGACCATGGCGCTCGGCGACCGCATGGGGCGCATGGTCGCCCATAGCCTCGTCGCCGAGGCGAGCCGCCGCGCCGCATCGGAAAAACGCCCCCTGCGCGCCGTGCTGGAGGAGGACAGGCGGGTGACGGAGGCGCTGGATGGTGCCGCGCTCGATCGCCTGTTCGACCCGCTGGGCTACGTGGGCGCCGCGAACGCCTTCATCGACCGGGTGTTGGCGGGGCTTGGCAA
Source organism: Azospirillum canadense (assembly GCF_025961225.1). GTDB lineage: Bacteria > Pseudomonadota > Alphaproteobacteria > Azospirillales > Azospirillaceae > Azospirillum > Azospirillum canadense. Next base: position 560,049 of record NZ_JAOQNG010000004.1, read on the forward strand.
CATAAAAGAAGAGACTTTCAGGAGGACACACCCATGACCGACGCAAAATCCCCCGGCTACCGGCCGCGGGACTGGAGCCAGCACCCGCCGTACCTGAGCCCGGAGTACAAGTCGACCGTCCTGCGCTCCCCGCGCAAACCGCTGGTTCCGATGAAGGCGTCCCTGTCGGAGCTGACCGGGCCGGTCTTCGGGCACGAGAGCCTGGACGCGCTCGACGCCGACCTGACCCGCAACGGCCGCGTCAACGGGGAGCCGCTGGGCGAGCGCATCATCGTCACCGGCCGCGTGCTGGACGAGGACGGCCGCCCGGTGCCCAACACGCTGCTGGAGGTCTGGCAGGCCAACTCCGTCGGCCGCTACGTCCACAAATGGGACCAGCACGACGCGCCGCTCGATCCGAACTTCTTCGGGGCCGGCCGCTGCGCGACCGACGAGAACGGGCGTTACCGCTTCATCAGCATCAAGCCGGGCGCCTACCCCTGGCGCAACCACCACAACGCGTGGCGGCCGGCGCACATCCATTTCTCGCTGTTCGGGCCGTCCTTCGTGACGCGGCTGGTCACCCAGATGTATTTCCCCGGTGACCCGCTGCTGCCGCTCGACCCCATCTACAACGGGGTGCCGGAGGGGGCTCGGGAACGGCTGGTGTCCCGCTTCTCCATCGACGTGACCGAGCCGGAATGGGCGCTCGGCTACGAGTTCGACATCGTCCTGCGCGGACGCAACGAGACCCCGACGGAGGGCTGAGCCATGCTGAAACAGACCGCGAGCCAGACCGTCGGCCCATACTTCGCCTACGCGCTGACACCGCAATCCTATGGGCGCGTCGGGCTGGGCAGCAGCACCATGGTGGACCAGGAGACGCGCGGCGAGCGCATCCGCATCGAGGGCCGCGTCTTCGACGGCACCGGCGCGCCGGTGGTCGACGCGGTGATCGAGCTGTGGCAGGCCAACGCCGCGGGCCGCTACCGCCACCCCGCCGACACGCGCGACCATGTGGAGATTGACCCGCACTTCACCGGCTTCGGCCGCACGGGAACAGACGGGCAGGGCCAGTACTGGTTCGACACGGTGAAGCCGGGCGCGCTGGGCGACGGGCAGGCGCCGCACGTCAACGTGACGGTGCTGGCCCGCGGAATGCTCTCCCACGCCTTCACCCGCCTCTATTTCGACGACGAGGCGGGGGCGAACGCGGAGGACGCGCTGCTGCAGAGCGTGCCGGCGGATCGGCGCGCCACCCTGGTCGCCAAGCGGGTGGAGACGGGGGGCGGTGTCGCGTACCGCTTCGACATCCACCTCCAGGGCGACGACGAGACCGTGTTCTTCGACGCCTGATCCTGTTAGGGTCCCTGCCCAGCGCGCCACGCCGGACCGAACGTCCGGCGTGGCCGTTCGCATTCGGCCCCACGGATCGCACGTTCGAGTCATCATGCACGGCACGCACATTGTTCGGCACGGGGATAACCGGGCCGAGCCGACACTCGCCGACGAGCTTCTCATTGATGCGGAGGAGGACGCGGAACCGTCGCCGCCGTCGCGGCACCCGATTCTGTTGGGTGTCGCGCTGGTGCTGGTGGCGCTGAACCTGCGCCCGGCCCTGTCGAGCGTGGCGCCCATCCTGGCGGAGTTGGTGCGCGACACCGGCCTGTCCGCGACGATGGCCAGCGCGCTGACCACGCTGCCGGTGCTGTGCCTGGGCGTGTTCGGGCTGCTGGCGCCGGGGCTTGCCCGCCGGCACGGCAGCGAGCGCGTCGTCCTGCTGACCCTCATCGTCCTGGCGGCGGGGATCGGGTTGCGCGCGGTGCCGGCCTTTCCGGCGCAGGCGCTGGGGGCCGTCGCCGCCGGGGCCGGGATCGGCATCATCGGCGCGCTGCTGCCCGGCATCGTGAAGCGGGACTTCCCGAACCATCCCGCGCTGATGACCGGCGTCTACACCATGGGCCTCTGCGCCGGGGCGGCGCTGGCGGCCGGGGCGACGCTGCCGCTCGCGCGTGCGCTGCACGGGTCCTGGTCGCTGGCGCTCGCCTGCTGGGCATTGCCTGCCCTGGCGGCGGCGGTGATCTGGGCCGTTCTCGCCCCGTCCCCGGCGGCGCACGCGGCGCGGCGGGCCGCGCGGCTGGCGGGCGGGCTGTGGCGCGACCGGCTGGCTTGGCAGGTGACCCTGTTCATGGGGCTGCAATCCTCGCTGGCCTACATCGTCTTCGGCTGGCTGGCGGTGATCCTACGCGACCGCGGGGTGGAACCGGTGACCGCCGGGCTGGTCGTCTCGGCCTCCATCATGGTGCAGGTCGGCTCATCCCTGGTGGCCCCCATCCTGGCGACGCGGTCGCGCGGGCAGAGCCTTGCCGTGGTGGTCGTGCTGGGCTGCACGCTGGCCGGCCTGCTCGGCTGCCTGTTCGCGCCGCTTTGGTCGCTGTGGGGCTGGTCGGCGCTGCTGGGCATCGGGCAAGGCGGGTCCTTCGCCATCGCCCTGACCATCATCGTGCTGCGCTCTGGCGACTCGCACATCGCCGCCCAACTGTCGGGCATGGCGCAGAGCGTCGGTTACGCGCTCGCCTCCCTTGGGCCCCTGGCGGCGGGCCTGCTGCACGACCGCACCGGCGGCTGGGGAGCGACGGGCATCCTGGTCATCGCGATCACGTTGGCCGCCACGCTGTTCGGCGTCGCCGCCGGCCGCGATCGGCAGGTGCTGGAGACCGAATAGGCCGTTACGAGAGCGTCGGCGGGGCGATAACGCCGCTGTCGGGCTGGGGGAGCAGTGCGGCGGCAGCCGGTGCCGGCGCTGGTGTCGGTGTCGCGGGCGTGCCGACGGTGCCGGGGGGAATGGTCGGGGGCGGCGGTGCGCCCATGAAGTTCACGGCTAGGTTCGCGATGTTCAGCGACCCCGCGCCCGCGGTGACCTCCGAGCCCAGTTGGACGCCCAGCAGCCAGTCGTCCCTGGCGACGATTCCCCGGTCGACCAGCGTCTTCATCAACGCGTCCACGTCGAAGGTGCCGGCCAGCTGGTCCTGGTCGTATTTGACGGCCGTGTATTCCCAGTTCACCGGGTTGGTGTCGACCCCGCCGCTGAAGACCTTCTTGTTCCACAGGGTGGCCGTCCCGGTCTGGTCCGTAAGCTTCGCCACCTGCTGGCCGGCCGGGGTGAAGTAGCCGCTGTGGACCCACACCATCACCTCGTCCGTCACGCCGGCCAGCCCCTTGGACGGGTCGTCGCTGATCCACAGGCTGAAGGCCACGTTGTAGAGCCTGGGGTCGCCCGTGATGCCGAAGTTGTAGCCAATGTCCAGGTTCTGCACGTCGCCGATGCGCGCCGGCAGGTTGACCGTGGTGGAGGGGGCGTTGCCCCAGGGGCTTGCGCCGTAGGTCAGCTCCGGATAGGCCCGCACGGGGTAGTTGTCGTAGGTCAGCGCGCGCCGGCTGTCGTAGGGCCAGCTCCAGGAGATGGCCGTCCCGCTGGGAAACGCGGTGCCCGGGGTAGCGGTGCCTGCGGTGGCGGCGCCCTGGGTGGTGGCGTTGGCGTCCGGGACGGTGATCGTCTGGGTGAAATCACGGCCGTTCTGGTAGCGTCCCGGATTCCAGACGTTGGCGTTCACGGCCCAGCCGTTGGCGGCGAAACTGTCGTAGTTTCCGGACAAGGTCGGCATGGGATCCCTCGATGGCTCTTCCTCCGCGCCACTCCAAGCGCGCGGGTTTTCTTCAACATCGGGGACGGCGGATGATCGCGGCGGCGGTCAGCTCCCCGGCGCGGGGCGGAGCAGCGCGATCAGCAGCAGGCCCCCGATGATGAACCAGCCGATCACGACGAAGCCGTCGATGTAGGCCAGGACGTAGGACTGCGAGCGCACGGTGGCGGCCAGCAGCGCCGCCGCGCGGTCCGCAGCCTCGCCATGACCGACGGAGCGGGCGACCACCCGCGCGGCGGTGCCGGCCAGTCGCTGCACGGTGGCGGGATCGCCGGACTCGATGTTCATGCCCAGCGTGAAGGAGTGGAACTGCTCCCGCACCCGCACGAAGGTCTGGATGAAGGCCGCCCCCAGCTCGCCCCCCAGCAGGCGGGAGGTCTGCAGCAGCGCACCCAACGTCAGGATGTGCGTCTGGTTCAGGTTCTTCACGTTGAAGAAGACCAACGACGTCAAGGCGAAGGACTGGCCGAAGGCCTGGAGCATCTGCGAGGGCAGGAAGGTCTCGCTGACCCACTCCGCGGTCAGGTGCGAGGCAAGGAAGCAGGCCATTCCCACGGCGGCGAAGCCCACGGCCATGACCACGCGCGGGTCGGCGTAGCGCAGCAGCGTGCCGACGACCGGCGCCAGCAGGAACTGCGGCAGCGCGATCAGCAGAAGCGTGTCGCCGACCTCCAGCCCGCGGAAATTGTGCACGGTAATCAGGTATTGCGGGATGATGTAGGCGGTGGACAGCATGACCAGCCGGACCATGACCAGCAGCAGACACAGCAGAAGGATGTTGCCCTGGACCAGGGCGCGGAAGTTGATCCAGGGGTTGTCGCAGGTCATCTCCTGCACGACGAAGGCGGCGACCAGCAGCAGGCCTGCCAGCAGCAGGCCGTTGATCAGGCCGGAGTTCAGCCAGTCCAGTCGGTTTCCCTGGTCGAGTGCGGCGTAGACCAGTGCGAATCCGATGCTGGCGTAGGCGATGCCCCACCAGTCCCCGCTTTTCAGCAGGTCGGTCCGCGTGCGCTCCGCCGGCATGCCGAACCAGACGCAGATCCACATCAGCGGGGCGAGCAGGGCAGTGTCCCAGAAGATCCAGTGCCAGTTTAGATTCTCCGACACCCAGCCTTCGATGGAGGCGGAGACGTTCAGCGACAGCTCCACGTTCATGGCGTAGATGGCGAGGCCGTAGACGAGGAACTGCGGCGGCAGATTGCGGACGATGAAGCCGATGGTCAGCGGGATGAAGGTGCCCGACGACAGGCCGGCCAGCACTTGGCAAACCAGCACGCCCGGCAACGAGCCGGTCAGCGGCAGCGCCAGAACGGCGAGCCCGTAGGTGGCGGAGGAGACCAGAAGCACCCGCCGCGGCCCGAAGACCACGCCCAGGAAGGCGGCGCCCGGCGCCACCAGCATCTGCGCCACCGTGTAGGATGTCGTGATCCACGCCCCCTCGTCGTAGCCGGCGCCGATGGCGCCGCGGATGTCGGACAGCCCGAAGGCGGTGATCCGCGAGGTCAGGGTCGAGATGATGGCGCCCAGCAGCACCGCCAGGATGCCGATGTAGGGGTGGGTGGTGATCGCCGGTCCCAGCGGCAACCGAAAGCGGGGGCGGGGAACCGCCGGCAGAGCCCCATCGGCGATCTGGTCGGTCACGACCCGCCCTCGCTGGCGGAGGCGAGATGGCGGGACCCGGCGTTGCTGGTGTCGATGGTCACCACCACCGACATGCCGGGGCGCAGCAGGTCCTCCAGCGGGTTCGGCTCGTCCAGCACGATCTTTACGGGGATGCGCTGCACGATCTTGGTGAAGTTGCCGGTCGCGTTCTCCGGCGGCAGCAGGGCGAACTGGCTGCCGCTGGCCGGTGAATAGGCCTCCACATGGCCGTGCAGGTCCGCGTCCGGATAGGCGTCGACCCGGACGCTGGCCGGCTGGCCGATGCGGATCCGGGTCATCTGGGTTTCCTTGTAGTTCGCGACGACCCAGACCCGGGGCAGGGGCACCAGCGTGATGATCTGGCTGCCCGGACCCACATACTGGCCGGGCCGCACCTGCCGCTGCCCGACCATGCCGTCCGCCGGGGCGGTGATCCGGGTGTAGCCCAGGCTGATGCGGGCGAGCGCCAGTTCGGCGTCGCGTTGCTCGCGCGTGGCCTGGGCCTGCTGCGCCTGGGCGTCGAGTCCCTGAAGGATCGCGGTCTGCTGGTCGATCTGCGCGCGCCCGGCCTCCAGCGCCGCAGCGGCGCGCTGGGCCGCCGCCTGGGCCTGCTGGAGCGCCTGCTGGGTGCCGGCGAGCCCGCGTTCGGCCAGCTCGGTCTGGCGGTCCTCCTCGTGGCGGGTGCGCCAGGCGTCGGCCTCCAGCCCCTTCACGTTGGCCTTGGCCTGCTCAATGAGGGTCCGCTGCGTGATCTTCTGGGCGTCGAGCGCCTGGATGGCGGCGATGGCGGCGTTCAGCGCGGCCTCCGCCTGGGCGACCTTGGCGCGGTAGTCGGCGTCCACGATCTCGGCCAGCAGGTCGCCGGTCTTCACCCGCTGGAAGTCGGCGACCGGAACCGAGCGGACCACGCCCGACACCTGGGCCGCAATGGGCGTGGTGTCGGATTGCAGGTAGGCGTCGTTGGTCGTCTGCCGGATGCTGGAACCGACCCAGAGATCCCAGCGCGTAAAGAAGGCGACGACCAGGACCAGCGCCAGCCCGAAGACGGCCGCCCGCACGATCCACGGACTCCAGGCCACCGGCTGTCCGCTGGCGCCCGGTGTCGCGGCAGGCGGGGGCGGCGGGTCGGGGCTTTGCTTGGTGGCTGCGGGCACAGGGGTTGCGTCTTGGGCGTCGGAGTCGGTCTGGGTCATGACGCTGAGTGTTGGGGCTGCCGTCGGCGAAGACAACGTTTCGGCCGACGATTCATCTCCCCGGGGCCGGGGTGACCCGATGGTTAGCGCCGAAATGGTAAAGTCATCGAATAGTTTGACAATCGATCAAAGCCGTCGCTAGGCTTCCCCAAAAGCATAACCGAGGATGGGAGGAGGGATCATGGGACGCAACAGCGGCCGGCGTTCGGTGCTGGCGGGGTTCGCGGCGACCGGCCTGTTCGTAACGGGCATTTGCGCCGGTGTGCCGGCACAGGCGGAGCTTCCGGCCTTCCCGAAGGAGCCGGTGACGATCAACGTCATCGACGTCGCGGGCAACCTGGCGCTGACCCAGAAGGCCATCGAGAATTATCGGAAGGCCAACCCCACCCGCGTCTCGCGCTTCACCTTCACCAAGGCCCCGGCGCCGGAACTCGCGGGCAAGATCAAGGCGCAGCAGAACGCCGGCCGCGTGGACATCGACCTGGTGCTGACCGGCACCGACGGCCTCGCCGCCGGCATCGAGCAGGGGCTGTGGACCCCGCTCCTGCCCAACTACGCCGAGAAGTTCCCGAACCTGGAGGCGAACTACCTGCCCGCCGCGGGGAAGATGCAGGGGCTGGCCGGCAACCAGGGGATCGTGGTCACCTATTACCCCTCCGGCCCGCTGCTGGAATACGCGCCGGAGCGGGTGAAGACCCCGCCGAAGACCCCGGACGAGCTGCTGGCCTGGTGCAAGGCCAATCCCGGCAAGTTCATGTACGCCCGCCCGGCCAACTCCGGCCCCGGCCGCACCTTCCTGATGGGGCTGCCCTACCTGTTGGGCGACAAGGATCCGAAGGACCCGGTCAACGGCTGGGAGAAGACCTGGGCCTACCTGAAGGACCTCAACTCCTGCATCGAATATTACCCGTCGGGCACGACGGCGACGATGAAGGAGCTGGGCGAGGGATCCCGCGACATGGTGGCCACGACCACGGGCTGGGACATCAACCCGCGCGTGCTCGGCACCGTGCCGAAGGAGGCCAAGGTGGCGGCCCTGAACGGCTTCCACTGGGTGGCCGACGCCCACTACATGGTCGTGCCGAAGGGCCTGCCGCCGGAGAAGCTGGCCGTCGTCCTCGACCTCATGGCCTTCATGTTGAAGCCGGAGCAGCAGGCCTACGCCTACGACGAGGGCTACTTCTACCCCGGCCCGGCCGTGAAGGACGTGACGCTGGCGATGGCCCCGGCCGAGAGCCAGGAAGCGATCAAGGAGTTCGGCCGGCCCGAATACGACAAGCTGATCGCCGACAACCCCATCGAGCTGCCGCTCGACGCCAAGGGCCTGGTCGACGCCTTCCGCCTGTGGGACGAGCGGATCGGGGCGGCGAAGACGAAGTGATGGGGTGGGGGCACCGCGAATTGGAACGATCCAACAACAAGGACACCGCCCATGCCACGCGCCGAGGGCGCTCGACAGCACGGTGAGTTCGGGGAGATCCGGCTGGACCGGGTCAGCCGCGGCTTCGATGGAGTGATGGCGCTGCAGGACCTGGACCTGACGATCCGGCGGGGCGAGTTCATCGCCTTCCTGGGTCCGTCGGGCTGCGGCAAGTCGACGGCGCTGAACTGCGTCGCCGGGCTGCTGTCTCTGACCGGGGGCAGCATCTGGGTGGACGACCGCCGCATCGACGAGTTGCCGCCGGAGCGGCGCGGCTTCGGCATGGTCTTCCAGAACTACGCCCTGTTCCCGCACATGACCGTGCGCAAGAACATCGGCTTCGGGCTCGCCATGCGCGGCGTGCCGAAGGCGGAAGCGGAGGCGCGCATCGACGCGGCGATCCGGCTGGTCCAGCTGGAGGCGCACGGGACCAAGTTGCCCGGGCAGCTGTCCGGCGGCCAGCAGCAGCGCGTCGCCATCGCGCGGGCCATCGTCGTGCAGCCGCCGCTGGTCCTGATGGACGAGCCGCTGTCGAACCTGGACGCCCGGCTTCGGCTGGAGATGCGGCACGAGATCCGCCGCATCCACCAGGAGCTTGGCCGTTCCACCGTCTACGTCACCCACGACCAGGACGAGGCGCTGTCGCTGGCCGACCGCATCGTCGTCCTGCGCGAGGGGCGGGTGCGCCAGATCGGCACGCCGGAGGAGCTGTACGCCCGCCCGGCGACGCTGGACGTCGCGCGCTTCATGGGCTACCGCAACGTGTTCGAAGGCGAGCTTGACCACTGGCAGGATGGCGGCCAAGGGGAGCGCGTGGCCGTGCGCCGGCACGATCTGCGCGTCGTCGGAATGCCCCGAGAAGCGCTGGGCAGCGGACGCCGCGCCGCGGTCGCCATCCGTCCGGAAGACGTGCTGCCCGGTCCGGAGGGTGAGGACGCCATTTCCGGCGTCGTGGAAAGCGTGGAGTTCATCGGGCGCGAATACGCGGCCACGGCGCTGACCCCCACCGGCCTGATGCTGCATTTCCGCTCGCACCAACGGCTCCATCTCGACGAGCCGGTGCATCTGCGCGCGGCACCGGAACGTGTGCTGGTCTTCGCTGCGGAGGAGGGCGCATGACGATCCACGTCGCGGACCATCCCCCGGCGGCTGCGAGGCCGACTCTGCGCCGCCGCATGGCGGCGGCCGGCTGGGACCGCACGACGTTGCTTGTGGTGCCGGCCGCGCTGTTCGTCCTGCTGCTGTTCATCTACCCCTTCATCTACGGCCTGATCCTGTCCTTCGAGCCGATGAAGGGCGGCGCCTTCTCCAACTACACGGCCTTCTTCAGCGACCCGTACCTCTACGACACCATCGGGACGACCATGTGGCTGGCCCTGCCCGCCACGGTGCTGAACATGGCGCTGGCCATGCCCATCGCCTTCCGGGTGCGGAATCTGCGCTGGCAGCGCGCGCTGACGACCATCCTGGTCATTCCGATCACGCTGGGGACCGTGCTGGTTGCGGAAGGGCTGCTGACCTACCTGGGGCCGCAGGGCTGGCTGAACCGCACGCTGATCGAGTTGGGGCTGAGCAGCGGGCCGGTGCGCCTGACGCACAACTATTGGGGCGTCTTCCTGTCACTGGTGATCACCGGCTTCCCCTTCGTCTTCCTGCTGACGCTGTCCTATGTCACCGGCATCGACCCGGCGTTGCCCGCGGCGGCGGCGACGCTGGGCGCCGGCCCCAGCCGGCAGTTCCGCCACATCTTCCTGCCGTTGCTGGTTCCCGGCCTGGCGATCGCCTTCTGCCTGGCCTTCGTGCAGGCCTATTCGGTCTTCCCGTCGGCGGTGCTGCTCGGGGCGCCAGCGGGGCCGACGCGGGTCATCTCCATCGCTGCCTATCAAGCGGCGTTCGAGCAGTACGACTATTCGATGGCCTCGGCCATCGCGATGATCATGGCGGCGGTGCAGCTGGTCGTGGTGGTGGCGGTGCTGGCCGGGCGGCGGCTGTTCTATCGTGGCCCGATGGGCAGCGGGAAGGGGTGACGGGGATGGCGCGCGGCGCGACCTTGATGTCCAAGGCCTGGAACAGCCTCGTCTGGCTGACCATCGGCTTCTTCGTGGTGAACCTGCTGGCGCTCATTGGAGCGGTGGCGGTGAACAGCTTCGCCACGCGCTGGCTCGGCACCTGGTTCCCGCCGGGCTACACCACCCGCTGGTACTTCGCGGCCTGGGACGAGTTCCAGCTGAGCGACGTGCTGCTGGTCACCATGGAGGTGGTGCTGGCGGTGGTCGTGCTGTCGCTGCTGATCGGCGTGCCGGCCGCCTATACGCTGGCGCGGCGGGAGTTCGCGGGCAAGCGGCTGGTGACGCTGCTGTTCGTGCTGCCACTGCTGGTGCCGCCGATCACCTACGGCATCCCGATGGCGACGGTGCTGTACCAGCTGCACCTCGCCGGGACCATGACGGGCGTGATCCTGGCCAACCTCGTCCCCACGGTGCCCTTCGTCATCCTGGTGATGACGCCTTTCATCGAGCAGATCGACCCGAAGCTGGAATCCGCGGCCCGCGTCTTCGGCGCCAACACGTTGCGCGTCTTCCTGCACGTGTTGGTGCCGCTGCTGGCGCCGGGCATGCTGGCGGCCGGGCTGCTGGTGCTGGTGCGCACCGTCGCCATGTTCGAACTGACCTTCCTGACCGCGGGGCCGAGCAGCCAGACGCTGGTCGTGGCACTGTACTACTCGGTCTTCGCGGCGGGCGTGCGGGCCGGCCAGTCGGTGGACGCCATGGCGATGATCTACATGGCGACCACGCTGGTCTGGCTGTTCATCGCGCTGCGCTTCGTCGATCCGACGCAGCTCGTCACCCGCGTCAAGAAGACGTCGTAAGAGCCTACTTGCCCTTGCGGGTCAGCAGGAACACGAAGACGCCGATGGTGACGACGATGACGCTGGCGGCACCGGCGAGAGCGATGTAGGCGGGGGCATCGAGGTTCATGATAGGTCTCCTGTCATGGAAAAGGTCAGGGGGCGAGGAAGACGGTGTCGTGCCGGACGGCCAAGCCGTCGGGTTGGCGGGTGACGGTGAAGGCGGTGGGGGTGGAGGTCTGCCGGACCGCGTCTTTCGGGATGCGGACGAGCACGCGGTGGGTGGCGACGCTGTCCGGGTCGGCGTGGACGTCGACCGCTTGGCCGAACGCCTCGCCGTCCCCGCCCGCCAGCGACAGCGTGGCGCCGGGCAGGCCCGTGACGGTCAGGCGATAGTTCTGGGCAGCGCGGGTCATGTTCAGGACCTTGACCGTGTAGGCGTTCTGGATGTCGCCGTTGGCCAGGGTCACGAACAGCGGCGCGCGGTCGCGCAGGATGTTCACGTCCACCTTTGGCTTCAGGATCAGCCCGATGGCCATCAGCCCGCCGACGACGGTCAGGATCAGCGTGTAGATGATCGTGCGCGGGCGGATCGGCTTGAATTTCGGCGCCGTGCCGTTGGCCCGCGCGATCTGCGCGTTCAGCGAGTCGAAGCGGATCAGGTCGCCGGGGCGGCCGATCTTCGCCATGACATCGTTGCAGGCGTCCACGCACAGGCCGCAGCCGATGCAGGCCATCTGTGGACCGTTACGGATGTCCACGCCGGTCGGGCAGACATGGACGCAAGATCCGCAGTCGATGCAGTCGCCGTTCCCCTGGGCGCGCCGCTCCTCCCAGCTCTGCGCCCGCTTCAGGTGGGCGCGACCCTCGCCGCGCCAGTCCTCGTAGGTGACGACGAGGCTTTCCTCGTCCTGCATGGCGGCCTGGAAACGCGGCCAGGGGCACATGTAGATGCACACCTGCTCCCGCGCGAAGCCGGCCAGCAGGTAGGTCGTCCCGGTGAACAGGCCTATGAACAGCAGGACGTTGCTGGACGCGTCGAAGCGCACGAGGTCATGGACGAGCGTCGGCGCGTCGTTGAAGTAGAAGACCCAGGCCCCGCCGGTCGCCAGTGCGATCAGCAGCCACGCCGCGTGCTTGGCGGCCTTCGTCCACAGCTTCGCCGGCGACCAGGGCGCGTGGTCCAGCCGGATGCGGTCACCGCGGTCGCCCTCGATCCGGCGTTCGACCCAGAGATACAGGTCGCTCCACACCGTCTGCGGACAGGCGTAGCCGCACCAGACGCGCCCGGCGAGCGCCGTTGCCAGGAACAGCCCGACCGCCCCCAGGATCAGCGTGCCGGTCAGGTAATAGACCTGCTGGGGCCACAGCTCGATGAAGAAGAAATACAGGCGGCGGCCGGGCAGGTCGACCAGCACCGCCTGGTCCGGCGCGCCCGGCCCGCGGTCCCAGCGGATCCAGGGCGTGACGTAGTAGATGCCCAGCAGGACGATCAGGGCGAGCCACTTCAGGCGACGGAAGGTACCGGCCACCGACTTCGGGTAGATCTTGCTGTATTTGGCGTAGAGGCTGCTTTTGCGCGGGACGGCCTGCGCAGAAGCGGGAAGGGAAGCGGGTGTGGAAGCGGGTGCCGATGCGGATTCGGGTTCGGTGCTGGTGACGCTCATCATGCTCGTCCGTCGTTCGGCCGGGACAGGTGGCCGTGCCGTAGGCTAGGGACGGTGAAAAGCGTTGCCTTTGCGAATCCGCAAAGGGCGGGGCGGGAAGGTGGAATTTTGTTGGGAGACGAGCGCCCTACCCGTCCAGCGCCACCGCCTCCAGCGCCGGACCATCGCAGTCGAAGACATTCGGCGCCCGTTCGGTCACCAGCCCGGCGCGCTTGAACTCCGCAATGGTGCGGCTGGCCGTCTCCATCCCGACGCCGAGCATGGCGCCCAGGTCCTCCCGTCCGGACAGCAGAACCGGCTCCCCCGGGCGGTCGGCGGCGAGCTTCAGGAACAGCCGGGCGAGCCGGCGACGCGCGCTGCCGGTGGACAGCTCGGTCAGCCATTCGTCGGCCTGGTGCAACGATTGGTACCAGCGCTCCATCAGGCGGGCGTGCAGGCGCGGCGTCTCCTTGCTGAGTCGTTCCACCACGGCGCGGGGCAGGCGGCAGGTCTCCGTCTCCTGCAACGCGACGGCGGTGTGTTCGTAGGGGCGGCCGACCAGCACCTCCAGCCCGGCGACGGCGCCGGGGCGGAGCAGACGCACGATGCGCTGCGTGCCGTCAGGCAGGAACTGGACCAGCTTCACCAGCCCGCTGCGGATGGTGAAGAGCGGGCCGCCGTCCTCGCCCGCGCTGTACAGGGTCGCGCCGGGCGGGAACTTCAGCTCGTCGATCGGGATGTGAATCAGGTCGAAGTCGGGATCCGTCAGGTCGCCGAACAGGACCAGGTCGCGCACCGCGCAATGGCTGCATCGCGCCGTGCCCATCCGCGCGGCCTCGATTCCGTTCCGGTTCACCCTTGCACGCCTTCCGCCACGCCCTACACCCACTTGGGCACCCACACAGGCACCTACCCGGCAGTGTACGTGCTTCAAGGCGCAAACGCTACCGATGCGCGCGATAACCAGACTTGCAATAGTGCTTTGAGAAGCGGCTCGACAAGGCGCCGCTGCCGTTGTTTAAGGCAATGCACCGTTTTGGAAGGGAGGACAACGATGTTCAGCAGAATCGCCGTCGCCAGCGGCCTCGCCCTGATGGCCGGCCTTTCGCCGGCCCATGCCGACATCGCGATCGGGCTCGGCACCGCCACCACCGGCGCCGTCGCCGCGCTTGGCCAGCAGACCGTCTACGGCGCCCAGCTGGCGATCAAGGACATCAACGCCAAGGGCGGGGTTTTGGGCCAGCAGCTGGTGCTGAAGGTCGGCGACGACGCCTGCGACCCGCGCCAGGCGGTGGCCGTCGCCAACCGCTTCGTCACCGACAAGGTGGTTGCGGTGGACGGCCATCTCTGCTCCGGCTCGGCGATCCCGGCGTCCGAGGTCTACCACGAGGAAGGCGTGATCATGGTGACGCCGACCGCCACCAACCCGACGCTGACCGACCGCGGCTACGACAACGTGTTCCGCGTCTGCGGGCGCGACGACCAGCAGGGCGTGGTGTCCGGCCGCTTCCTGGCGGACAAGTTCAAGGGCAAGAACATCGCGGTCATCGACGACAAGCAGTCCTACGGCAAGGGCCTTGCCGACGTCGTCGCCAAGACGCTGGAGGAGGCGGGCGTGAAGGTCGCCTACCGCACCTCCGTCAACGCCGGCGAGAAGGACTTCTCGGCGCTGATCTCCAACCTGAAGGACAAGGCCGTCGACGCCGTCTTCTACGGCGGCTACCACCCGGAACTGGGCCTGATCGTCCGCCAGTCGCGGGAGATGGGGCTGAAGGCCCAGTATGTGGCGGGCGACGGGCTGAACAACCCCGAATACTGGTCGATCACCGGCCCGGCCGGCGAAGGCACGCTGTTCACCGACAGCGCCGCCGCCCTCAGCAATCCGGCGGCCCGCGCCCTGGTCGACAAGTTCAAGGAAGCCGGCCTGCCCGACCCCGGCAACTTCGCTTTCTACAGCTACGCCGCCGTCCAGGTGATCGCAGAGGGGCTGAAGAAGGCTGGTGCGGCCGACGGCAAGAAGCTGTCCACCGCCCTGCACGGCGGCACCTTCGACACCGTCGTCGGCGAAATCCAGTTCGACAAGAAGGGCGACGTGACGAAGCCGCAGTACGTCCTCTACGAGTGGAAGGACGGCAAGTACGGCACGATGCAGTAAAACTTTCTGGGGCGTGTCACGGCGGGTCGAGCGCTTGGCGCATCGCCTCCGCCGTGGCTGCGTCGGCGGGGAAGAAGGCCTCGATGGCCAGTTCGGACAGGGTGACGTCCACCGCTGTGCCGAAGACCGTCGTCGTGCTGAAGAAGCTGAGCGTCCCGGAGTCTGTGCGCAGGCGCAACGGCACGACCACGCCTTCATGGGGCGATTGCGCCTCGCTTCGGCCCTGCGTGTCCGGGGCCGGGTAGGCTTTCAATTCTTCAAGCAGGGCAACCAGGGCCGGGTCGGCGCTGGCGTCGATCTGGCGCGCCAGCCGGTGCAGGATGTGGGACCGCCATTGCGCCAGGTTCTCGATCCGCGGCGCCACGCCTGCGGGATGCAGGCTGAGCCGCAGCACGTTCACCGGCGGGCATAGCAGGTCCGGCGCCGCGCCGGCAAGCAACGGAGCGACCGCCCGGTTCGCCGCCACCAGGGTCCAGTGCCGGTCCACGGCCAGCGCCGGGTGCGGCTCGTGCCCCGCCAGCACGAGGTCCACGGCCTGCCGGGCGGCCTGCATCTCCGGATCGTCCAGCCGGTGCTCGGAAAAGACCGGCGCGAAGCCCGCGGCGACGAGCAGCGCGTTGCGGTCGCGCAACGGGATGTCCAGCCGTTCCGACAGGTGGAGCAGCATGGTCCGGCTGGGCTGCGCGCGCCCAGTCTCCAGGAAGCTGACATGCCGCGTGGAGACGTCGGCCTCGCAGGCGAGGTCGAGCTGGCTGAGGCCGCGCCGTTTCCGCCAATCGCGCAGCAACTCGCCGACCGGCTGGCGCGGCACGGTCCGGGGGATCGGCCGGAGCCGGGTGGCGTTCTGCAGCATGGAAATGCCCTCCCTTTGCGTTTCTTGTCTTGGGATCCCAGGGTAGCAGCCCCGGCGCACCGGTGGTGCAACGATGCTGATGCACCGGGGCAGGCCGTCAGGCGGCGGCTGGAATCTGGTCCAGGAAGCCGGTGACCGAGGCGATCCGCCCATCGGGGGACAGCTGGACGAAATCGGTTCCGATCGCCAGGGGCTCGACCTCCGCCGGCCCGAGCGACCAGGAAAAGCGCACCCGGTCGCCATGACCGTCCGGCGTGCCGTGCAGCGCGAAGCGGAAACCCGGGAACCGGTCCTGGACGGCGGCGATCATGGCGTCGATTTCCGCATGGCCAGTCCCCTGCATCATCGGATCGACGTAGCGGGCGTCCTCGGCCCAGCCCTGCGCGATCATGGCGCGACGGCGGGCCGGATCGGTTTCGTTCCAGGTGGCGAGGTACTGCTGGGCGGTCCGGCCGGCCTGTTCGGTGGCGTTGGTCATGGGGCGTTCCTCTCTGATTGGCGGTGGTCCGGGATCGTCCGGATGGCCACAGCATCGCCGTCCCGCGGCCGACGCGCGATTACGTGACAGGTAACGAACGCCGCGCCGACGGAGCGGGTGTTCGTCGGATCCACGGTCGCGCTTACGTTGTGGATGGTCTGAGATGGTATAAGACCAATCTCCGGCTTCTCGGGCCTTGGTGGTATTGCCGCCACGAAAGGTGATTGATATCCAGAGATGGAATGGCCAATTCAATTCTTGGCCTTCCGACCTTGCATGGCTTTCCGGTTTCACAACGTCTTCATCGGGGTCTTCGGCGGAAATTCCGCCGCTTTTCGGCGGGCAAGCGCAGATCGACCTCGGACCAGGGAGCCTTTTTTTGCTTTATTGCCTTTTCAAGCGTACGGGATGTCATGGCGACTGACGATCTTGATCTCAATGCGTGCAGTCGGGAGCCAATCCACATCCCGGGCAGCATCCAGCCCCATGGCTTGCTGCTGGCGCTTTCCGATGGCGCCGACGGAGCGGCCTTCACGCTGACGCAGGCGAGCGCCAATGCCGGCCCCGCCCTGTGCATGGCGGTGGAGGATGCGCTGGGCCGGCCGGTGGACGAGGTGGTCTGTGCGGAGCTTTCCGGTCCCCTGGCCGATTTCCTGGCGACGCGCGGGTTCCCCAGCCGGCCCGTGCCGGTCGGTCTCACCGCGCTTCCGGCGATCGGCATGGTCCAGATCCTCGCCCACGCCGCCGAAGACGGCACGGTCGTCGTCGAACTGGAACGGCTGACCGACGAGGCGACCAGCCGGCTCGACCATGTCTACCCGCGGATGCGCGAAACCATCGAGCGGCTGGACGCGCTGAACGCGCCGGAGGACATCCTGGCCTGCGCCGCGCAGGAGGTGCGCGCGCTGACCGGCTTCGACCGCGTGCTGGTCTACCGCTTCGACGCCGACTGGCACGGCACGGTCGTGGCGGAGGACGGCAACGGCCGCCTGCCGTCCTACCTGGACCTTCGTTTTCCCGCCACGGACATCCCCGCCCAGGCGCGCGAGCTGTACCGGCTGAACCGGCAGCGCCTGATCCCCGATTCCGGCTATACGCCGGTGCCGGTCTTGCCGGGGCTCAACCCGCGCACCGGCCAGCCGCTGGACCTCAGCTTCTCCGTGCTGCGCAGCGTGTCGCCAGTCCATGTCGAGTACATGCGGAACATGGAGACGGCGTCGTCCATGTCCGTGTCGATCCTGCTGCACGGGCGCCTGTGGGGGTTGATCTCCTGCCATCACCGGGACCCGCTCCAGGTGTCCTACGCCCTGCGCTCGGCCTGCGACCTGATCGCCCAGATCCTGTCGGTGCGCATCGCCGCGGTGGAGGACCGTCGCGACGCCGAGCACCGCATCGCGCTGAAGGCCATCCAGGCGCGGCTTCTCGCCGCCATGGCCCAGGCGGACCCGTTCATCGCAGGCCTGACCGAAGTTCCGGACGACCTGCTGCGCTTCGCGGCCGCCACCGGCGCCGCCGTGGTGTTCGAGCAGACCTGCACGCTGATCGGCGAGACGCCGACCGCCCGGGAAGTGATGGGGCTCGTCTCCTGGCTGTCCGAGCAGGGCGAGCCGGAGCAGTTCGAAACCGACAGCCTGACGACGTTCCACCCGCCGGCCGCGGGCTTCGAGGACAAGGCGGCGGGCCTGCTGGCCATCGCCGTGTCGAAGCTGCACGCCAGCTACATCCTGTGGTTTCGGCCGGAGGTCGTGCGCACCGTCCGCTGGGGCGGCGACCCGCGCAAGCCGGAAGGTCACGAGCCGGGCGCCACCCGCCTTCACCCGCGCACCTCCTTCGAGGCGTGGAAGGAAACGGTGCGCCACCGGGCGCTGCCCTGGACCCCGGCGGAGCGCGAGACGGCCGCGGAGCTGCGCCACGCCATCATCGGCATCGTCCTGCGCAAGGCGGAGGAGCTGGCGGCGCTGTCCCGCGAACTCACCCGGTCCAACAAGGAGCTGGAGTCCTTCTCCTACTCCGTCTCGCACGACTTGCGGGCACCCTTCCGGCACATCGTCGGCTACGCCGAGCTGCTGCAGGAACTGGAATCCGATCAGCTCAGCGCGACCGGGCGCCGCTACCTGGACACCATCGTGGACGCCGCCAACACGGCGGGCTCGCTGGTGGACAACCTGCTGCACTTCTCCCAGATGGGGCGGAGCGAGCTGACGCCGGTGTCCATCGACATGGGCGGGCTGGTCGGCGAGGTGCGGGAGACGCTGGCCCCGGAAGCGACGGGGCGGGCCATCCAATGGGACGTCGGGCCGCTGCCGGCGGTGCGGGGCGACCCCACCATGATGCGGCTGGTCCTGCAAAATCTTTTGTCAAACGCGATCAAATACACGCGAGGACGGGAACCCGCGCGCATCGCCGTGGGTTGCGAGGACCGGCCGAAGGAGACGCTGTTCTACGTGCGGGACAACGGCGTCGGCTTCAATCAGGCGTACGAGAAGAAGCTGTTCGGCGTGTTCCAGCGGCTTCATCGCAACGAGGAGTTCGAAGGCATCGGCATCGGGTTGGCCAACGTGCGCCGTGCCGTCGATCGGCATGGCGGCCGGACGTGGGCCGAAGGGCGCCTGGACGAAGGCGCCACGTTCTTCTTCACGCTGCCCAAGCCCGATCCCGACAAACCGGACCCCACCAAACCGGACCCGCGAGACACGCCAGCGAGGCCAGAATGAGTGACCTGAAACCCATCCTGCTGGTCGAAGACAACCCGCGGGATCTGGAGCTGACGCTGGCGGCGCTGGAAAAATGCCAGCTCGCCAACGACGTCATTGTGGCGCGCGACGGGGAGGAGGCGCTCGACCTGCTGACCCGCCGCGACCCGGCGACCGGAAAGCCGACCATGCTGCCGGCCGTGGTGCTGCTCGACCTCAAGCTGCCGAAGGTCGACGGGCTGGAGGTGCTGGAGCAGGTGAAGAGCGACCCGGAAACCCGCCATGTCCCCATCGTCATGCTGACGGCGTCGCGCGAGGAAAGCGACCTCGTGCGCAGCTACAAGGCGGGCGTCAACGCCTTCGTCGTGAAGCCCGTGGACTTCAAGGCCTTCTTCGAGGCCATCCGCGACCTGGGCGCCTTCTGGGCCATCCTGAACGAGCCGCCGGTCGGCTGCCATCGGCGGGGAACCTCCGGCGCGGCGTCGGGGAAGGGCGGCTGACGGGCATGCCGGCCTCCGTATCGATCCTCCACCTGGAGGACAGTCCGCTCGACTGCGAACTGGCCTGCGCCCACCTGATGAAGGCCGGCATCCACTGCAACGTCAGCCGCGTGGACACGCGCGCCGCCTTCACCGCGGCGCTGGATGCCCAACGCTACGACCTGATCCTGGCCGATTTCTCGCTGCCGGCCTTCGACGGGATGGAGGCGCTGCGCATCGCGAAGGAGCGGGTGCCGCAGACGCCGTTCCTGTTCCTGTCCGGCCGGATGGGGGAGGAAACGGCGGTCGAGGCGCTGAAGCAGGGGGCCCGCGACTATGTCCTGAAGCACCGGCTGGCGCGGCTGCCCGCCGCGGTTGGCCGAGCCATCGAGGAGGCGCGAACGCTCGCCGACCGGCAGCGCGCCAAGGAAAGCCTGAGCCGGCTGCACCAGGCCATCGACGACATCCGCGACTACGCAATCTTCACGCTCGACCTGGGCGGCCGCGTCACGTCGTGGAACGAGGGCAGCCGGCGCCTGTTCGGCCACGCCGAGGCGGAGGTGCTGGACCGTCCGCTGGCCATGCTCTTCGCGCCGGAGGACCGCGGCCGGCACGAGATCGACAGCGCGCTCGCCCAGGCCGCCGCGACCGGCCGCCATGAGGTTGAATGGCGCCACGCCGCGCGCAGCGGACGGCGCTTCTGGGGCTCCTGCGTCCTGACCACGGTGAGCGACAGCAGCGGCGCGCACATCGCCTATTCGGTGGTGGTGCGCGACGTGACCGAGCGCCGCGCGGCCGAGGCGGCGCTGCGCGAAAGCGAGGCGCGGTTCCGCACGATCACCAACGCCATGCCCCAGCTGGTGTGGACGGCCGCGCCCGATGGCGCCCCCGACTATTTCAACGAGAACTGGTGCGACTACACCGGCATGTCCATGCGCCGGTCGGTCGGCGACGGCTGGATCGCGGTGCTGCACCCCGACGACCGGGCGCGGACGGTGGCCTGCTGGACACAGTCCGCCCGCACGGGCGATGGCTATGAGATCGAATACCGGCTGCGCCGGTCCGACGGCCTGTACCGCTGGCATCTCGGCCGCGCGCAGCAGCTGCGCGATGACGCCGGGCGGATCATGCGCTGGTTCGGCACCTGCACCGACATCGACGACGCGATCGCCGCGCGCAAGGCCCTGGCCGACAGCCAGAAGGACCTGGAGCGGCTGGTCGAGGCGCGCACGGCGGAGCTGGTCGCGGCCAACGAGCGGCTGCGCGCTGAGGTGGCGGAACGGGAACGCGCGCAGGCCGACCTCAGCACGCTCTACGCCAAGACGCCGGTACCCTTGCATTCGCTCGATGCGCAGGGCCGGCTGCTCAGCGTCAGCGACCGCTGGCTGGAGTTCATGGGCTACGACGACCGCGAGCAGGTCCTTGGCCGCCACGTCACCGAATTCATGCCGGAGGAGTGCGCGCGGCTCCACCGGACCGAGCGCTGGCCCGCGCTGATGCGCGAAGGCATGGTCCGCGACCTGCCCTACCGCTTCATCAAGCGGTCCGGGGAGGTGGCGGACATCCTGGTGTCCGCCCGGATCGAGAAGGACGAGCGGGGCGACTTCCTGCGCACCATGGGGGCCATCGTCGACGTCACCGCGCGCCTGCGCGCGGAGGCCGAACGGGAACGCGCCGAGGAGGCGTTGCGGCACGCCCAGAAGATGGACGCCCTGGGCCAGTTGACCGGCGGCATCGCCCACGACTTCAACAACCTGCTGACCGCGATCACAGGCAATCTGGAGCTGCTGATCACCCGGCTGGGCTCCGGCGACGTGGAGACCCTGCGGGGCTACGCTTCCAACGCCAAGGCCGGGGCGACGCGCGCGGCGGCCCTGACACAGCGGCTGTTGGCCTTCGCCCGGCGCCAGCCGCTGCGGCCCGACACCACGGAACCGGACAAGCTGGTGCGCGGGATGGAAGACCTGCTGCGCCGTACGGTGGGCGAGCAGATCACCATCGAGGCCCGCATGGCCCACGACGTTTGGCCGGCCTGGTGCGACGCGAACCAGCTGGAGATCGCGCTGCTGAACCTGGCCGTGAACGCCCGCGACGCCATGCCGACGGGTGGCCGCATCACCATCGCGGCCGAAAACGTCCATCTGTCGGACAAGGAACTGCCGCTCGGCTCCAAGCCCGGCGACTATGTGCATTTGTCGGTCGGCGACACTGGCAGCGGCATGCCGCCGGACGTGATCAGCCGCGCCTTCGATCCGTTCTTCACCACCAAGCCGATCGGGCAGGGCACCGGCCTTGGCCTCAGCCAGGTGTACGGCTTCGTCAACCAGTCGCACGGCCTCGTGCGCATCGAAAGCCAGCCGGGCCGCGGCACGACGGTCAGCCTCTATCTTCCGCGCTGCCTCGTGGAACGGGCCGATCATCCGGTCGAGGTCCTGAAGTCCGTCGGTGACTGCACGCGCAAGCCCGCCGATGACGGCGCCGGCGCGGACGACACGGCCGGCACCATCCTGATCGTGGAGGACGAGGCGCTGGTCCGCATGGTCGCCGTCCAAGCCCTGGAGGACGCCGGGCTGGAGGTGATCGAGGCGTCGAGCGGGGCGGAGGCGCTGGAACTGCTGGACGGCGGCGTCCGTGCCGACCTTCTGGTGACCGATGTCGGCCTGCCGGGCATGAACGGGCGCCAACTGGCCGAGGCGGTGCGGGTCCGGCGGCCGGATCTGGGCGTTCTGTTCATGACCGGCTACGCCTACGACGCGACGCTGGGCACCGGCATCCTGGAACCCGGTTGCGAGGTGCTGCAGAAGCCTTTCGAGACCGGAGCGCTGGTCGCCCGCGTGGCCGACATGCTGTCCGGGACAGGCGGCGATCTGGGCGGTCTTCCTTTCCGCCACACGGCTCAGGAACGCCGCGCCGACTGATCCCGAAGGCGTTTGAAGGGGGCCGGTTTGAAGGCGTCCGGCAAACGCCTTCGTTTCAAAACCCGACTGCGACGGCAAGCGCTTCGGCAGCGGCGCGCAGGGTTCGATTCCAATACATTCGACGGGTGGCGCAGAAAAATGCGCTACCAGCGCGGGTGTAACTTCAAACAGCGTACAACAGCGCGGTCGCTGGTCAACTGAGAGGTTGATCAAGGGCGATAAAGCCTGGATGTGACGCTAAATGCAGCCGACGAAATGGCGGGCGCATAGCCTTTCGGTTGCGCCTGTGCCAGCGCGATGCACGCGCCTTTTCGTGGTTTCTCTGCGAAATTCGACAAATTGCGACGAAAAGGTACCAATTGTAGTGTGCTGCTGACGCAGCTTCGCGCAATAATTTCATTGGATTTTAGACATTCCCTGGTAACTTCGTAGTGATACGAACGGTGTAGCCCTTGCGCGATTCCCGGATCCCGGTCGGACAGAGACCGGCGCCACCACGGATCGGGAAGAAAGCGGGGGTCCCGTTCAAGACATGCCGTGTGCAGGGTTGGCGACGGTATGAAAGAACATTGCAGGGGATGGTCAAATCATGGCTGAGTCGCGCTCGACCGGTGGGAAGAACAATTCCCGGAAGTCCGCCGATCGGCGGAAGGTGACGCCGCCATCCTCCAAGCATTCCCTCCGATTGGCGCTTGAACCGCGGATGGTGTTCGACGCCTCGGTCGTGGCGACGACCGTCGACGTCGTTGACCACAGCCACGACTCCTTGACTGATCCCGCTTCCACCGCCGCCAAGGCTGGGCAAGCGCAGGACTTGGCCAAGACTGTGGGCGCGACGGAACCGGCGGGCGATCAGGCCCACGCGCGCGAGCCCGGCGCGGACCATGCGGCTCCGGCAGGATCCGACGCCCCGGTGCCGGCAACCGGCGCCGTCCCCGCGAAGGACGACTTGGCGCATCCGGCCAACGCTACGACGGGCATTCTGCAACTTGTGTTTGTCGATCCGCGGACGCCGGGGGCGGCGGAGGCCGTCGCCGGTCTCGGTGCCGACACGCGGGTCGTCACCCTCGACAGCACCCGCGACGGCATCCAGCAGATCACCGAGGCGCTGTCCGGCACCAGCGGCCTGCAATCCATCCACATCCTGTCGCACGGCAACGGGGCCGGCCTGCCGGTCGGCCGCGACATCCTGACCACCACGTCCCTGACCGGCCGGGCGGACGAGGTGGCGTCCTGGCGCGACCATCTGGCCGACGGCGCCGCCATCCAACTCCACGGGGTCGACACCACCTCTGGCGGCCAGCGGCTGGCCGGAACGCTCGCCGACCTGACGGGCACCCGGGTCACCGCCACCGACGACCTGACGGTGTCGGACGCCGGCAGAGCCGACTCCGTCACGGCCGCCGACCGCCGCATCGTCGTCATCGACGCCCGGGTGCAGAATCCGGAGATCCTGCTGGGCGATCTGCCGTCGGAGGTCGAGACGATTGTCATCGGCGTCAACGACGACCCGATCGCCCGCATCCAGCAAGCCTTGGCCGGCGGCCATGTAGCGTCGCTGCAGATCGTCGCGCACGGCGAGGCGGGCAGCGTCACGCTTGGCCGCGACACGCTGACCGCGGCCAGCCTGGAGGGCGCCACCGCCGACGCGATCGCCGCCTGGAAGGCCTCCTTCACCGAGGACGCCGACATCCTGCTGCTCGGCTGCGACGTCGGGCAGGGCGGCGCCGGAACCGCCCTGATGGCGCGGCTCGCCGACCTGACCGGGGCGGACGTCGCCGCGTCGGACGACGCGACGGGGGCCGCGGCTCTCGGCGGCGACTGGACGCTGGAGGTCAGCACCGGCCCGATCGAATCGCGCATCGCCCTGTCCGCCACCGCGGAGGCCGCCTGGCAGCACCTGCTGGCGCCGCCGACCATCACGTCGCCGGTCGGCGGCGACACCATCACGGTGATCGAGCCGAGCGTGCTGAACGTCGCGGGCGCCGACCGCGCCTCGCTCGGCGGCTGGACGGTGGCCGACCTGGAGGACGGGACCCTGACCGTCACGGTCAGCCTGCCCGGCACGACCGTCGGCCACCTCGACGACACGGCCCCGTCCGGGACCACCGGGGCGTCCAGCCTGACCTTCACCGGCAAGGCGGCGGCCGTCAACGCCTGGCTGGCCGGCCTGCGCTTCGTGGCCGCCGACACCGAACTCGGCAACACGGCGGCGTCCACGACCATCACCATCACGGTGACCGACGACGAGGCGTCTCCGGGCCCCTTCACCGTCACCAAGACCATTGCGGTCAGCGTCTCCCCCTCCAACGACCCGACCGTCCTGACCACGTCCCAGGTGACGGTGACGGAAGGCGGCAACGTCGAGATCACCGCCGGAAACCTGACCGTCGCCGACCCCGAGGTCACCGCCGGCACCCAATCGAACACCCAGCTGGTCTACCGGCTGGAGGCGCTGCCGGCCTACGGCACGCTGACGCTGGGCGGCCAGCTGCTCGGCGTCGGGTCGATCTTCACGCAGGACGACGTCGTCAACCACCGGCTGGTCTACATCCACAAGGCAACCGGCGCCGACCAGAACACCGCCGACAGCTTCCAGGTGTCGGTCAACGACGGCGCGACGCCGCAATCCTATTCGTCGGCCCACATCAGCACGGTCAACATCGCGGTCACCCCGGTGAACCAGGCGCCGGTGCTGACCACGGCCGGCGGCAGCGTGTACGAGGGCGTGCCGGCCAGCGCCCCGGAATCCTCGATCGGCAATTTCATCGTCGCCAACGCCGGCGGCGACCCTGGCGACACGCTGACCATCCAGCTCAGCTCGCTGCCGCAGCACGGATCGCTGATCTTCACCGGCACGCTGACGATCAACGGCACCGTCTACACGCTGACCAACCAAAACTTGGCGACCTACGTCATTCCGGGCGGTGCGCAACTCGACCTCGGCCATGACACGGTGCTGATCGCGCAGGACCAGCTGTCCGGCCTGCATTACGCCCACGACGGGACGGAGCCGACCGTCGCGTCGACCGACAGCTTCAACGTCGTGATCAAGGACGCCGGCGGCGGCACCGGGGTCCCCGCCAGCATCTCCCAGGCGATCACGCTGACCATCCGGCCGGTCAACGACGACCCGACCTGGGTGAACACCAGCACTTTGGCGGCGACGGTCACCGCCGGCGGCGCCGACGGCGATCTGCTGACGAGCGGCGACAACTTCCGCGTCACGCTGACCACCGCCATGCTCAACGTGACGGACAGCGACAGCCCGGCCTCCTCCATCACCTTCGCCGTGGTGGACAGCCCCAGCTACGGGCGCATCCTGCGCAACGGCGCGCTGGTGGAATCTGGCGGCACCTTCAGCCTGCAGGACGTGATCGACGGCCGGGTCGTCTATCTGCAGACCGCGGTGAACATGGCCGGCGCGCTGACCGCCGACGACTTCACCTTCGCGGTGTCGGACAACGCCATGGCACTGCGCTGGAACGCCGACGGCACCAGCTTCACCCGCCAGGGCGGCATCTATGTGGGGCCGTCCGCCAGCGATTCCTTCCGCATCTTCAGCTTCAACATCGCGCTGGCCCAAGGCGCCGGCGCCGCCACGGCGAGCTACATCGTCACAGCCGGCACGCCGTCGCTCGCGGAAGGCGACAGCGGCACGCAGACGGTCACCTACACCGTCACCCGCGTCGGCGACATCAGCACGGCCGGCAGCGTGCAGTACACGGTCGGGGGCGTGGACGGCACCGACGTCACGTCGCCGCTCAGCGGCACCGTCGTGTTCGCGGCGAACCAGTCGACCGCCCTGATCACGCTGACGCTGGTCGGCGACACGGTGGTCGAGCCGGACGAGGTGATGACGGTCACGCTGTCCAACCCGGTGCAGGGCCAGATCGCCGTCGGCAGTGCGTCGACCACCATCGTCAACGACGACACCGGCCTGTCGGTGTCGATCGCACCCGCCGCAGCCACCCAGTTCGAAGGCAACAGCGGCACCCGCAGCTACACCTTCACCATCACCCGCGCCGGCGTCACCACCGGGGCGACCACCGTCGACTATCTGGTCGAGGGGGTGGGCGACTACCCCGCGTCGGCGAGCGATTTCGCGGGCGGGACCTTCCCCGGCGGGACGGTCACCTTCCTGGCCGGCGAAACCGTGAAGACCATCACGGTCGAGGTCCAGGGCGATACCCTTGCCGAACCGGACGAGACCTTCCAGCTGCGCCTTGCCAACCCGGCGGGCGGGGTGCTGACCACCGCCGCAGCGCTGGCCACCATCGTCGACGACGATCCGGCGCCGGGCCTGTCGGTGGAGACCGACGCGGGCAGCGTGGCGATCCTGGAAGGCGACAGCGGAACCAGGACGCTGACCTTCACGGTGTCCCGCACGGGCAAGCTGGGGCAGGCGACCACCGTGGACTGGGCCGTCATCGGGGTGTCGGCGGGCATCGACGCCGCGGATTTCGGCCAGGCCACCCTCCCGCACGGGACGATCACCTTCGCGGCCGGCGAAACGGTGAAGACAATCACCGTCAGCGTCGCGGGCGACCAGACCGTCGAGGGCAACGAGGTCTTCAAGGTCCAGCTCAGCAACCCGACCAACGGCACGCTGGAGACGCCCGAGGCGCAGGCGACGATCCTGGACGACGATCCGGCTTCTCTGCCGCGCCTGGACATCACGGCGGTCACCAACCAGCTGGCGGAGGGCGACAGCGGCGCCGTCGCCTTCACCTTCGTGGTGACGCGGACCGGCAACACCTCCCAGCCCGGCAGCGTCGACTGGGCGGTGGGCGGCGGCGTGGTGAACGCGGCGGACTTCTACGCGGGCGTGCTGCCGAACGGCACCATCACCTTCGCCGCCAACGAAGTGTCGCGGACCATCTCCGTCATCGTGCGCGGCGACACCCAGGTCGAGCCGGACGAGGCCTTCACGGTCACGCTGTCGAACGCGCACTACGGCACCATCGGGGCCGGGACCGCCACGGCGACGATCCTGAATGACGATTCCGTGCCGACGCTGTCCATCCGCGCCGACCAGGGCGCCATGGTGGAGGGCAACAGCGGGACGCGCAACTTCACCTTCACCGTCACGCGCAGCACCGCGACCGGTGCTGCCGGCGTGGACTGGAGCGTCGGCGGCATGGTCGACGCCGCGGACTTCGGCGGGACGATTCCGTCCGGCCACATCGACTTCGCAAACGGCGAGACGACCAAGACCATCACCATCGCGGTCGCCGGCGACACGCAGGCGGAGCTGGACGAGACGCTGACCGTCACGCTGAGCAACGCCAGCGGCGCACGCATCGCCACCGCGGCCGCGACCTCGCTGATCGTCAACGACGACTACCCCTACGCCACCGTGACCATCACGGCGGATCTGAACCAGGTCGTGGAGGGCAACAGCGGCACGCGGGCGATCACCTACACCGTCACCCGTACCGGCGACACCACCGGCACTGCCACCGTGGCCTGGAGCATCACCGGCGGCACCGCGGACGCGGCCGACTTCCTGAACGGCGTGCTGCCGTCGGGCACCGTGACATTCGGCGCCAACGAGACGTCGAAGACCTTCCAGATCCTCGTCAACGGCGACACGGACATCGAGCCGGACGAGACCTTCACCGTCACCCTGTCCAACCCGAACGGCGTGTCCATCGCCAACAACGGCGGGTCGGCGACCGCGCGCATTGTCAACGACGACGGCCAGATCTTCACCATCGGCGCCGACCAGATCCAGCGCGCGGAGGGCAACAGCGGAACGACGCCCTTCACCTTCACCGTCACCCGCACCGGCGACAGCTCGGCCGACGTCACGCTGAACTGGGCCGTGTCCGGGCCGGGTGTGGACGGCGCGGACTTCGTCGGCGGGGTGCTGCCCTTCGGGACCGTGACGATCCTCGCCGGCCACACGACCGCGACCATCACGGTGAACGTCGCCGGTGACACGGTGGCGGAGGCGAACGAGGGCTTCACCGTCACCCTCTCCAACCCCAGCGCCGGCACCATCGCCGCCGCGACGGCGTCGAGCGTCATCGCGAACGACGACGGCACGACCCTGCCGCAGTTCGACATCGTGGCGATCAACGGGTCGCAGGTGGAGGGCGGCACCGGGACGTCACGCAGCTACCTGTTCACCATCACCCGCACCGGCAACCTCAGCGGCAGCGCGTCGGTCGACTGGACGGTCGCGGGGGGGGCGGTGAACCCGGCCGACCTCGCGGACTTCGGCGGAGCCCTGCCGCACGGCACGCTGACCTTCAACCCCGGCGAGGCGTCGCAGACCATCGTCGTCACGGTGAACGGCGACCTGCTGGCCGAACCGGACGAGATCTTCACCGTCACGCTCGGCAACGCGACCGGTGCCGCCATCGGCACGGGCGTGGCCGAGGCGACGATCCTCGACGACGACCCGGTGCCGCACGTCGCCATCGTGGACGCCGGGCTGGTCAAGCTGGAGGGCAACTCCGGCGTCACGACCTTCACCTTCACGGTCACGCGCACGGGCTCGACCGCCGACAGCACGTCGGTCGTCTGGCAGCTGACCGGCGACGCGGTGAACGCCGCCGACTTCGGCGGCGCGCTGCCCTCGGGCACGGTCGTCTTCGCCGCCGGCGAGACGTCGGCCACCATCACCATCTCGGTCACCGGCGACACCGCGCAGGAAGGCGACGAGCCCTTCACCGTCACGCTGCTGTCGGCCAGCAACGGCATCATAGACCACGCCACCGCCACCGCGACCATCCTCAACGACGATCCGGACATCGTGCCGACGGTGGCCATCGCCGCCACCGACGCGTCGAAGGCGGAAGGCAACAGCGGGACCACCAGCTTCACCTTCACCGTCACGCGGTCGGGCGACACCACCAGCACCAGCTTCGTGGACTGGACGCTGCGCCACACCAGCACCGACGCCGCCGACATCTCCGGGCCGACCAGCGGGCAGGTGGTCTTTGCCGCCGGCGAAACCAGCAAGACCATCATCATCACCGTCAACGGCGACCTGCTGTTCGAGGGCGACGAGAGCTTCGACGTCGTGCTGTCCAGCGCCGTCGGCGCCCGCATCGCCAGCGGTGGGGCGTCGGCCAGCGGCACCGTCCTGAACGACGATCCGGCGCCGCCCAGCGTCAGCATCACCACGCCCGCCGTCGCCGCCTATGAGGGGCAGAGCGGCACCACGCCCTTCACCTTCACCGTCACCCGCGCCGGCGACTTGACGCGCGCCACCACGGTGGCCTGGTCGGTGGTGGGCAGCGGCGGCGTCCCGGCGCTGGCCTCGGACTTCGAAAACGGCGTCTTCCCGTCCGGCACGGTGACCTTCGCGGTCGGCGCGGCCACCGCCACCATCACCGTGAACGTGGCCGGCGACACTACGGTGGAGACGAACGAGACCTTCACGGTCCAGCTGATCTCGGCGAGCAACGGCACGATCAACGGGTCCGGCGCCACGGCGATCGGCACCATCCGCAACGACGACGCGCCGCCGCCGCCGTCCGCGGAGCCGTCGCAGATCCTGTTCGTCGGCCAGAACCCGAACAGCGCCGTCAACGCCGGCACGATCCTGGAGGGCAGCGCCACCGGCGGACTGATCCTGGGCAACGACGGCGACAACACCACCCCGGTGATGCTGAGCTACAGCGCGGCCGGCACCTCCACAGCGCAGATCGTCTACACGGTGCTGAAGCTGGGTGCCAACGGCAGCGACTGGTACGGGTCGTTGCAGATCAAGGTGAACGGCAGCTGGCAGACGCTCAGCGCCTACGGCACCTTCACGCAGGCGGACCTCGACGCCGGCAACGTGCGCTTCGTCCCGTCGGACGGCGAAGGCTTCCTGTCGACCTTCCAGTTCTCGGTCTCCACCGGCGCCGTCGATCCGGTGACCCGTGCCCCGGTCCGCACGGTCGGGACCTTCAGCGTCTTCACGACGCCGGTCAACGACGCGCCGACCGCCACCGGCTCCTCCGACCAGACGATCAAGGAGGGCGACACCTCCTACATCACCACGTCGATGCTGTCCTTCGCCGACCCCGACGACGCGGTGAACGAGTCCTACCTGGAGAACCCGACGCCGGGCGGCGTCTACGACAACAACTTCGCGCTCAACCACTCGGCGTCTAACCCGCTCCAGTTCCAGGTAACGGCCCTGCCGGCGCACGGCACGCTGCAGGTCTACAACGGCACCGCCTGGGTGGACGTGCAGATGGGCACGCTCTACAACGCGTCGCTGCTCACCGGCAGCGCGGGCACGACCGGCCTGCGCTACATCCACAACGGTGGCGAGACGCGCGCCGACTCCTTCTCGGTAACGGCGGTCGACCGCTGGGGGCTGGCGAGCAGCCCGGCGACCGTCAGCTTCGTGCTGACCAACGTCAACGACGGGCCGCAGATCGCCGGGACCCCGGCGCAGGCCGATCCCACCATCGGCGTGGACGCGCCGAACGCCATCGGCGGCGCGCCGACCAACGACCCGATCACGGTCGAGGAGGGCAGCCGCGTCCAGATCACCGCGGCGATGCTGCAGGCCTACGATCCGGACAGCACCGCCGTGCAGGTGCAGTACCGCCTGACCACGGCGACCAGCTACGGCCAGCTGATGCGGTCGACCAACGGCACGACCTTCACCGTCATCGGCGTGGGTTCCAGCTTCACGCAGCAGGACGTCGCCAACGGCTACATCTACTACGTCCATGGCGGCGGGGAGAGCTACCAGTCCAACGCCGCGACGACCTACGACGACCGCTTCGTCTTCACCCTGTCCGACGGCGACAAGGAGCAGACCGCGCGCGAAGCGTGGGTTTACATCACCCCGGTCAACCAGGCGCCGACCTTGACCAGCCCGGCGGCGGATATTCCGGTCATCAGCACGACCATCGGCAACAACCCGATCACCGGCTTCGTCGCCGCCGACCCGGACATCACCTCCTCCCCGGACTACCAGAGCACCGACCGCTCCAACCCGGTGGACGAGACCGACATCGTCACGGCGATCGTCCGCCTGCGCGACGCGGGCAACGCGCTGCTGACCGACTACACCGGCATCACCATCCAGCCGGGCGCCGGGGCAACGGTGACGCTGATCGATCCGGACGGGGCAGGCGCCGGCGCCGCGTACGACGGCAACGGGCGCGTGCTGGTGATGAAGGGCTCGCTGGCGCAGGTGAACGCGGCGCTCGCGGGGCTGCACATCGGCTTCGACACCGACCGGAACGCCTACTACACGGTCGAGGTGATCATCGACGACCGGGCACGCGCCGACGACGGCACGCTGACCGGCGGCGCCAACGGCGGCCTGAAGAACGCGTCGGGCAGCGTCTCCGTCGCCAACACGGCGGTGCCCGGGACGAACCCGGACTTTACCAGCGGCGACTTCACGGGGCTGACCGCCAACGTCGCCATCGGCACCGTGCGCATCTTCGCGTCGTCCAGCAACGACCAGCCGACCATCGGCCTGCCCGGCGCCATCCAGCCGACCGAGGACGTGCGCATCCAGGTGATCGGCTCCGGCCGGACGGTGGACTTCGACGACATCGAGGCGCGGCTGACCAATTCCAACATCCAGGTCACGCTGTCCGCCGCCCACGGGACGGTGGACGTCGGAACGGCGGGTTCGGCCCAGACCACGGGGACCAACGTCACGATCACCGGCGACGGAACCGCGACGGTGACGGTCACCGGCAAGATCGCGGACGTGAAGGCCTTCCTGAACGCCGGCGTCTGGTACCTTGGCGACAGCAACTACAACGGCGCCGATGCGCTGACGGTCACGGTCAGTGACCTCGGCACCTATGGCGCCGGTTCCGGTTCCAGCAACGTCGCGCAGGTGGCGCAGGGAACCATCGCCCTGACCGACTTCGTCGACGTGAACGACGATCCCACGCTCAACATCGGGTCGGGCCAGATCGTCATCGACCGCAGCAGTGCTGTGACCATCACCGGATTCCCGGCGCTCTCCTCGGTGATCACCGACGTGGATGATCCGACCCAGACGGGTCAGGTCGTGCAGGTGATCGTCCGCCTGCTCGACGGCAGCGGCGTGCCGCTGGCGGACACGGCCGCCTATGGCGGAATCACCATCGGCTACACGACGTCCGGCTCGCTCACCGTCGTCGACCGCGGTGCCGGGGCCTTCGACGGCCAGGGCCGCCCGCTGATCCTGCGCGGGACCATCGCGGAGGTCGCGGCGGCACTGCGCAGCCTGACCCTGACCGTGGCGAACTCCAACGGCGCGCGCGACGACACGACGCTGACGCTGCAGGTCATTGTGGACGACCGGACCAGCGACGCGAGCGGCACCGTCAGCGCCACCGCCAACGGCGGCGCCCTCAACCAGCAGCTGGATGGTCCGTCGGGCACGCCGTCCGCCATCGCTGCCATCGTGATCGACCCTTACGCGACCACTACCTCGGTGTTGAGCCTCGCGCCCGGCCTTGCCCTGAACACGGCGTACGCGGAACGCAGCGTCTACATCTCCGGCGTCAACGACCCGGTGGTGATCAGCGCCGGCAACGTGACGAAGACCGAAGGCGTCACGACCATCGTCCTGAACGCGACGGACGGGGCCTTCACGCTCACCGACGCCGACACCAACGGCGCCATCAACCTGACCGTCACCGTCACGACCACGGCCGGCACCTTCACCGCCGTCGGCGGTCCGGCGACGCTCACGTCGGCGCTCAACACCAACACCATCACGCTCACCGGCAGTCTTGCCAACATCCAGACCAGCCTGCGCGCCCTGACCATCACGCTGCCCGATCCGGACGGCGCCGGTGGCCCCGCGACCAGCGCGGATTGGAACGGGTCCTTCACCGTCACCGTCGCGGTGACGGACATGGGCAACACCGGCCAGCGACCGGGCGATCTGAGCGGCCTGGGCACCGACGCGACCAGCAACCCGGGCCAGGTGTCCTACACCGACGGCAGCTCGGCCAGCCTGACCACCACCCGCACGATCACCGTCACCGTCTCCAACGTGAACGACGCGCCGATCCGCAGCGGCGCTGCGACGGTCACCACCTTGCCGAACACGCAGGAAGACACCGCCAGCCCCCCCGGCGCGACGGTCAGCACGCTGTTCGCGGGCAGCTTCAGCGACGCGGTGGACGCTGCCGGCGCGTCCGGCGCCAACCAGTTCTACGGCGTGGCCGTGGTCAGCAGTGGCACAGTGTCGGGCGGCGTCTGGCAGTACCGCCTGGACACCGACAACGACGGCACCCTAGACGGCTCCTGGATCACCATCGGCAGCCAGACGACGTCGAGCGCCCTGATCCTCGACAAGTACGACGCCATCCGCTTCCTGCCCAACGCCAACTGGTTCGGCACCCCGACCGGATTGACGGTTCGCCTGATCGACGATACCGGCACGCCCCCGACGGCCGGCTCCACCGTCAACATCGGAAGCGGCGGCGGATCGACGGCCTACAGCAACAGCAGCAACGCCGTCACCCTGAACACGTCGGTGGTCAAGGTCAACGACCGGCCGACGGCCAGCGACACCAACCTGCCGAACGTGGCCGAGGACACGGCCAGCCCGACCGGCAGCACGGTGAGCAGCCTCTTCACCGGCAAATACTCCGACGCCGCCGACGACCAAACCGCCGTGGGCGGCGGGAACGACTCGACCGCGTTGGCGGGCATCGCGATCGTCGGCAACACCACGCCGGCCACGCAGGGTGTCTGGCAGTACCGGTACGACGCCAACCAGGACGGCGATTACAACGACGGCGGTGTCGAGACCTGGACGACCATCGCCGCGAACACCTACAGCGATGCTTCGGCGCTGATCCTGCCGGCCGCGGCGCAGCTGCGCTTTCTGCCCGGAACGGACTTCAACGGCACGGTGACGCCGCTGTCCGTCCGCGTTGCCGACGGGGAGGGGGCTGCGATCACCGCCGTGTCGGTCGGCGTCGACCTGACCGGCAGCCTGGGTGCGACGAGCCGCTGGTCGGGCGACGCCACGACCGCCATCGGCGTGACCGTCACGCCGGTGAACGACGCGCCCACCATCACGGCCGCCGCGCTGGGTTCCCCCATTTCGCTGGCGGAGGCGGCGGGCGTCGGCACCGGGTCGAGTTCGCAGCTGCTGGTGACCGTCAGCGCGGTCGACGACGCGGCCGACTTCCTGTATCTGGCGAGCGACAATTTCGGTGGCGGCGTCATCGGCGCCACCATGGCCACGTGGTACACGGGCGACACGCTGACCGTCGTCGACGGCACCTATTCGGGCAAGGCGGTCACCTATGCCTCCGGCCAGGTCAAGGTCGACGGCACGGTTGTCGGCACGGTGGCGGGCGGCAGCGGCAGCACGGCGCTGAGCATCACGCTCAACAGCAGCGCCGACGCGGCGGCCGTGCAGGCGGTGATCCAGGCGATCGCCTACCGCACCACCAGCGATAACCCGACCGCGAACGGAACGCACAACAGCCGGACGGTGAACTTCACCTTCAGCGACGGCGCCAACAACAACCAGTCCGGCGGTTCGGCACTGTCCACCAACCCGTCGCCCTTCGTGTCGGCGACCATCCAGTTCACCCCGGTGAACGACCCGCCGGTGGTGGACCTGAACGGCGCGAGTGCCGGATCCGACAACACGGTCACCTTCACCGACCCGGCCAACGGGACCCCGGCTGCGGTGAACATCGCGGCCTCGGCGACGCTGAGCGACCCGGACAACAGCAACCTGTCCAGCATGCACCTGGTGGTCGGCGGCCTCCAGGACGGGGCCTTCGAGACGCTGACCATCGGCGGCGTGTCCTTCACGCTGAACCAGGACTACTCCAACGTCACTGCCGGCGCGTTCAAGGTCAGCTACGTCGCGTCGACGGGAACCTTCACCATCCTGCCGGGCAGCGGCAACATGGCGACGGTCGCCGCCTTCCAGACGCTTCTGCGGGGGATCACCTACCTCAACACCGACGACGATCCCACGGGCACCAGCCGGACCGTGGACGTCTATGTCACGGACGCCAACGACGATGACGCCAGCGCGACCGGCCTCGACAGCAACACGCCGCGCACCACGATCACCATCGTGGCGAACAACGACCAGCCGCGGATCACGGGGCTGAGCACGACGGCGACGTTCGGCGAGGACGCGATCAAGGCGGCGGCGCGGCTGGACGCGGACGGTGTGATCACCCTGGTGGACGCCGACAGCACGGCCTACAACAACGGCACGCTGACCGTCACCGGCATGGTTTCGGGCGAGGACCACGTCTCCATTCCCGCGGCGGCGAGCGCGCCGGCGAACCCGGCCACCAACCAGATCTGGCGCGACAGCTCGGGCGCCGGCACCGGCGTCTACGCCTACGACGGTGCGGCCTGGGTGCAGATCGGCACGGTCTCCACCGACACCTCCACCACCTTCACCATCACGCTGAACGCCAACGCCACCAAGGCGCGGGTCGAGGCGCTGATCGGGGCGCTGACCTACCGCAACGGCTCCGACGCGCCGACCTTGTCGCGCACGCTGAGCGTCACGCTGACCGAGGCCGGCGGGGCGGGCACCACGCAGGCGGCGACCATCGCCGTCACGGTGAACCCGGAGAACGACGCGCCGCGCGTCACCGCCAGCAACGTCACGGTGGGCGAGGGTGCGGCGACGCTGGTCCTGGACGCGACCAACGCCAACATCACCGTGGCCGAGGTCGACGGCGTGACCAGCCAGGCGATCAAGGCGACGGTGACGTTGAGCACCGGCACCTTCAGCGCGGTGGGCGGCAGCGGCGGCACGGTGGCGGGCACCGGGACCAGCACGCTGACCTTCACCGGCATCACGCTGGCGCAGTTGAACGCGCGGCTGAAGGCGCTGACCATCGCCTACCCGGTGGTGGGCGGGGCGACGGCGGCGGACTGGAACGGCGCGATCACCGTGACGGTGGTGGTGGAGGACCTGGGCAACCTGGGCGGCCGCCCGGCGACGCTGGAGGGCGACGGCAACGACGCGACCACGGGCAACGGCGACTACGAGTATGTCGACACCTCGGGCGGCTCGACCGACGCCAAGCTGAAGACGACGCGCAGCTTCGTGGTGACGGTGACGCCGGTGAACGACGCGCCGGCGGCGGCGATCACCGGGACCTACACGGTGAACGAGGACAGCACGCTGGCGCTGGGCAGCACGCTGGCGGTGAGCGACGCGCTGGACGTGCCGTTCGGCAGCGTGGCGAACGCGACGATCACGGTGACGGTGGGGGTGGCGCACGGCACGCTGACGCTGGGCAGCGACACCAGCACGCTGACCAGCGGCAACGGTGCGGCGACGCTGACGCTGAGCGGGACGATCACGGCCATCAACACGGCGCTGCAGAACCTGACCTACGCCCCGACCCACGACTACAGCGGGTCCGACACGCTGACGCTGACAGTCAACGACGGCGGGAACGGCGGTACCGGTGTGCTGAGCGGCACGGCGACCAAGACGATCACCGTCAATCCGGTTTCCGACACGCCCGACCTGACCATCAACGGTACGCTCAATCCGTCCTCCGCCATCACCGTGACGGGGAACGAGGACAGCGACATTTCCATCGCCACGGTGATCGGCGAGACCGACACGCTGGGCGTGGACGAGACCATCAGCTTCAAGCTGGACGGCATCCCGGCCGGCTGGGTGGTGAAGGACAACGGCACGCCGCTGACCCTGGTCGCCAACGGCGACGGCACCTTCAACACGGGCGTGCTGACCGGCGACAAGCTGGCAACCCTGACCATCCGGCCGCCGCAGGACTGGAACGCGCAGCAGCCGGGCAAGACCGCACCGACGCTGACCATCACCGCCTACAGCTCCGACCAGGGGGCCACGGCGGCGACGCGCACCGGCGTGATCATCCTGAACGTCGCCCCGGTCAGCGACGACACGGTGCCGACCAACGACACCAACAGCCTGACCGAGGACACGGCCAGCGTCTCCAAGACCGCGGCCACCGGCGTGCTGTCCAACGACAGCGACGTGGACCTGGAACAGACGCTGAGCGTTCAGGGCGTGGCCACCGGCAACACCGGTACGGCGCTGACCAACGGCACCGGCGTCGGCAGCGCGGTCACCGGGACCTGGGGGCAACTGACGCTGAACGCGGACGGCTCCTACACCTATCAACTCGACACCGCGTCGGTGCAGTTCCTGCGCGACGGGCAGACGCGCACCGACGTCTTCACCTACACGGTGAACGACACCGGCAAGCTCGGCGCGGCGAAGACGGCGACGCTGACCATCACCATCAACGGCCTGAACGACGCGCCGGTGGTGGACCTGAATGGCGCGGTCGCCGGAACCGGCACCACCCTGACCTACACGGAGGTGGACGGCACCGACAGCAGCACAGGCAGCGCGCTCTGGCCGTCGGCGACCCTGTCCGACCCGGACAGCGGCAAACTCGCCAGCCTGACCATCACCGCCGGCAACATCCTGGACGGCAACGCCGAGATCCTGCGCATCGGCGGCACCGACTTCGCGCTCGCCACCAGCACGGGCAGCCCGGTCACTGTTACGGCCGGCGCCACCAGCTTCCAGGTCAGCGTGGTCGCCAGCGGCACCGGTGCCACCATCACCATCACGCCCGCCAGCGGCGGCGCCATGGCTCTGGCCGACACGGCGACCCTGCTATCCGGCATCACCTACCGCGACACGTCCGACAAGCCGAACACCGGCAGCACCCGCGGCTTCGCCGTGCAGGTGACGGACGCCGGCAGCAACGACGACGGCACGCCGGTCGGCACCGGCCTCGCCAGCAACACGGCGACGGCCACGGTGACGGTGGTGACGACCAACGAGGCGCCGGTGGTCGACCTGAACGGCGCCGCCGCCGGGTCCGACAACGCGGTCACCTACACTGAGGTCGCCAACGGTACGGAGCCGGAGCTGGCCATCGCCGCCGCGGCCACCCTGGCCGACGTGGACAACGCCAACCTGACGCGGATGGTGCTGACCGTCGGCTCCGTCGCCGACGGCGCACACGAGTTCCTGACCATCGGCGGCACGCGCTTCGCCATCGGCACGGATGTCACCGCGCAGATCGTGGACGCCGGGGCGCTCGGCCGCTTCAGCGTGACCATCGCGACGGCCGGCAGCGACCGTCAGGTGGACATCCGCGCGCTCGGCGCCGGCTCGACCGCCACGGTGGACACGAAGGCGGACTTTGCCAGCCTGCTGCAGGGCATCACCTACAGCAACACCAGCGACAACCCGTCGGGCACGCGCACGGTCAAGGTGCAGGTGACCGACGCCGGCACGGACGACGCCATCGCGGCGGACGACGAGCGGGTGAGCAACCTGCCGACCACCACCATCTCCTTCGTCGCGGTCAACGACCAGCCGCGTTTCTCCGGCAGCTACCAGGACCTGACGGCACGGGAGAACGCGGTGAACGTGACCGGCGGCGCGCCGGTGGCGCTGATCGGCAACCCGGCGGCGGTGACGCTGAACGACGCCGACAGCCCGAACTACGTCGGCGGCTCCATCACCGTCTCCGGCCTCGCGGCCGACGACGTGCTGTCGCTGCCCACGACGGTGACGGCGACGGATGGCGCCGTGCGGCTGAGCGGCGGCACGACCGTCCAGGTCTACGCCAACGGCGACTGGCGCAGCGTCGGCACCCTGTCGGGCGGCAACGGGGCCACGTTGACCATCGCCATCAACGGCGCTGACGCGGCCACCTACGGCACCGTCGCCAATGTCGAGCGCGTGATCGAGGCGCTGACCTACCAGAACAGCAGCGACCGCCCAACGCCGGGCCCGCGCACCCTGACCATCTCCGTCAACGACGGCGGCGCCGGGATCGCCGGCACGACGACGCTGGCCCTGACCGTGGTGCCGGAGAACGACCGGCCGGTCATCAGCAGCTTCGGCGCCAGCGGCCCAACCTTCACGGAGGATGGCGCGGCCGTCGTGCTGGACGCCGACGCCACGCTGCTGGACGCCGACATCGGCGACGCGAGCGGCGGGCCGAACGACTACCGCGGCGTGACCCTGACGTTCCAGCGCAGCGGCGGCACGCCGAACGCCGACGACCGCTTCGGCTTCAGCGGCAGCGCCGCCACCACCAACTCCATCTACGCCGTGGGGACGGAGCTGCGGCTCGCCAACGGCACGGCGGATCCGTCGGACGACCTGGTCATCGGCAGCATCGACACGACGACCGCTGGCCGTCTGCGCATCACGCTGGGCGGCACGGCGGCGGTGACGCAGGATGTCGCCAGCCGGGTCGTCCAGGCGGTCACCTACACGAACCTCAGCGAGAATGTGGACGGCGTGTCGGCCGGACCGGTGTCCATAGACCTGACGGTGGACGACCGCAACGGCGCGGCGCAGGTGAACCAGGGCGACGGCAGCGCGCTTGCGGCGACCGCCACCACCTCCGTCACCATCGTCCCGGTCAACGAGCCGATTCGCACGGGCACCGCCCCGATCCTGACCCGGCTCGCCTACGCCGAGAACGCGGCCCCGCAGCGGCTGTTCAACGACGCGGCGGTGACCATCACCGACAACGACAACTCCACTTTCAACGGAGGCGTAGTCACCGCAAGCTTCACCAGCGGCGGGCAGGCGTCCGACCGGCTGGTCGTGGTCGGCAGCGGCGACGCGGCGTCCAACTGGATCAGTGTGTCCGGCGCCAACGTGCTGTGGGACGCCGACGGGGCGGGCGCCGGAGCGCCGGTCGTCATCGGCACGCTTTCGGGCGGCACCGACGCGGCCACGCCGCTGACCGTCGCGCTGAACGGCAACGCCGTACCGGCGGCGGTGCAGGCGCTGATCCGCCAGATCGCCTTCGTCAACGGCAGCGACGACCCGGTCGGCGGGGCCGCGGCCATCCGCACCGTCTCGGTGGACGTGCGCAACGGCGCCGTCGGGGCGGCCACCACCCAGACCGCGACCGGCCTGTTCACCAACACCGTCCTGGTCACGCCGGAGAACGACGCCCCGGTGATTGATCGCGCCGATGGCAGCACCATCCTCGGCACCACCATCACGGAGTGGAACGGCACCGGCACCTACTCCAACGGCGGCGACACGGTCTCCTCGCTGGTCGCCCTGCTGGGCGCCGATGCCCACGACGCGGACAACCGCGCGGGCGGCGTCGGCACGCCGACCGACGGGCTGGGCCTCGCCGTCACGGGCGTGCTCAACACAGACGGGCGGTGGCAGTATTCGACGGACGGCACGAGCTGGACCGACATCCCGGCCGGCACCTCGGCCACCGCGGCGCTTCTGCTGAACCCGACCGACCGCGTCCGCTTCGTGCCGACCGCCCTGTTCAACGGCGACGCCGGGGCGCGGCTGACGCTGAAGCTGTGGGACCGCACGAGCACCGACACGGACACCACCGCCGACGACGCGAACACCACCGACGGCGACCGCAACAAGGGCGACAACGACCAGTTCAGCGACCGCACCGTGGTGCTGACCGCCCGTGTCAGCGCGGTCAACGACGCGCCGGTCAACACGGTGCCCACCACGCTGACCGGCATTCGGGAAGACACGGCCTTCACCTTCAGCGGGTCGAACGCCTTCTCCATCGCCGACGTCGACGTGAACGAGAATCCGGACGTCGCCAACCGCACGCTGACCATCACCCTGACCGCGCAGCACGGCGTGCTGACGCTGGGTGACGCGACCAGCCGGGCCGGGGTGACCTTCACCAGCGGCGACGGCGTCACCGACGCCACAGTGACGGCGACCGGCACGCTCGCCAACCTGCAAGCGCTGCTGGCGTCCGTCACCTACAAAGGCGACGCAAACTTCAACGGCACCGACAGCATCACCATCACCACCAACGACCGTGGCAACTACGGCAGCGGTGGTGCCTTGCAGGACGTGGACACCGTCACCTTTACGGTGCAGGCGGTGAACGACGCCCCGACGGCGACCTCGACCGCCGCCGTCACGCTGGCTCCGGTGGCGGAGGACATCGACGGCACGGCCAACACCGGCTCCACAGTGGGCAACCTGTTCGCCACCCGCCTGACGGACGCGCCCGATGCCGTGACGAACGGCAGCAGCGCCAACAGCTTCGCCGGCATCGCCATCGTGTCTGGGATCGCCGACACGGCCAAGGGGCAGTGGCAGTACCAGATCGGCGGCACCGGCACCTGGATCGATGTCGGCGACCGGACGCCCGCCACCGCGCTGCTGCTCGGGTCCGGGGACCGGCTGCGCTTCCAGCCGGCCGGCGATTTCAACGGCCCGGCGCCGCAGCTCGGGATCCGCCTTGTCGAGGACGGTGGTGCTGCGCTCAGCGGCGGCACGGTCGTGGACCTCAGCGGCGCCACGGCGACGGGCGCCGAGAGCCACATCGCCGACGCGGCCAACCAGCTGACGTTGGCGACCAGCGTCACGGCGGTGAACGACCGCCCGGTGGTCACCGGCAGCGGCCCCGTCGCCATCGCGGTGACGGAGGACACGACCCCGACCGGCGCCACCTTCACCAGCCTGCTGGCCGGCCGCTACACCGACGCCACCGACGACCAGACCGCCAAGGGTGGCTCCGCCGACGCGACTGCGCTCAGCTTCGTCGCCATCGTCGGCAACGCGTCGGTGGCCGGGCAGGGCACGTGGCAGTATCTCGCCAACGGCACGACCTGGACCAACATCCCCACCACTGGCCTGTCCGCCGCGTCGGCGCTGGTGCTCGACGCCACCACGCAGGTGCGCTTCGTCCCGGCCACCGATTTCCACGGCGCGCCGGGCGTGCTGACCCTGCGGCTGGCCGACGGCTCCGCCAACCCGGTTACGGCCAGCGGTTCCGTCACGGACCTGAAGGACCTTTCGGTGGACGGCGGCACCGGCCTGACCGGCCGCTGGTCGCTGGGCAGCGTCGACCTGCAACCCACCGTCGGCAACGTCAACGACGCACCGACCGCCAGCGGCACGGCCATCCTGCCGGCCATCGCCGAGGATACGCCGGTCGCTGGGATCCTCGGCGCCACGGTGGCGAGCCTGTTCGGCCCGCTCTACGGTGACGCGGCGGACGACCGCACGGGCGTCACCGGCGGTGCCGACGCCAGCACCCACACGTTGGCCGGCGTCGCCATCGTCGGCAACGCCGCGACGGCGGCCCAGGGCCAGTGGTGGTATTCGACCGACGGCACGACTTGGACTCAGCTGCCCGCCAACCTGTCGGACAGCAATGCGCTGGTCCTGCCGACCACCGCCAGCCTGCGCTTTGTGCCGGCGGCGGACTGGAACGGCACGCCGGGCGGCCTGACGGTGCGCCTGTCCGACACCACGGTGAACGCCGCCGCCAGCGGCCAGACCCTGGCCATCGGCGGCACCAACCAATGGTCCGCGGCCACGGTCACGCTCGGCACCTCCGTCACCGCGGTGGAGGACGCCATCGAGGCGGCGAACGACAGCAACGGCATCCTGGAGGACGGGGCGGCCCCGGCCACCGGCAACGTGCTCGCCAACGATTTCGACCGCGACTCGCTGGGCACCATCGCGCCGCAGACGCTCTACGTCACGGCGATCCAGGGCACCGGCGCGACGGCCAGCCCCATCGACACGAGCGCCAACAACAGCGTCACGGTCAATGGCCGCTACGGCACGCTGACCA
The DNA here is from genome assembly GCF_025961225.1 of Azospirillum canadense. Lineage (GTDB taxonomy): Bacteria > Pseudomonadota > Alphaproteobacteria > Azospirillales > Azospirillaceae > Azospirillum > Azospirillum canadense. Next base: position 602,602 of record NZ_JAOQNG010000004.1, read on the forward strand.
TCAAGCGCGACGGCAGCTACAGCTACACGTTGGACAGCAGCCTCGACGTCATCCAGCAGCTCCGCCAGGGGCAGACGCTGAACGACGAGGTCTTCACCTACACGGTGGACGACGTGCTGGCCGCCGATGGCAGCAACGTCGGCAGCGCCGCAGTCAGCCGCAATCTCACCATCACCATCACCGGCGTGAACGACGTGCCGGTGGCGAAGCCCGACACCGGCGTGATCCAGGAGGACGCCACCACCGCGGCAACCGGGACCGTGCTGGCGAACGACGTGGAGATCGACGTGGGCGATCCGGGCACCGTCACGGCAGTCGGCTTCGGCGCCACGGCGGGCACGGTCGGCACCGTGCTTGCCGGCGGCTACGGTTCTCTGACGCTGAAGGCGGACGGTACCTGGTCCTACGCCATCGACAACGGCTCGGCTGCCGTACAGGCCCTGGCGGCTGGCGAGACGCTGACGGAGACCTTCACCTACACAGTCACCGACACCGCGGGCGCCACCAGCAGCTCCACCCTGACCATCACGATCACCGGCACCAACGACGTGCCCGTGATCGGCACCACCGGCACGAGTGGTGCTGTGGTGGAGGACGCGAGCAGCCCGACGCTGACCAGCGGCGGCACCATCGGCTTTACCGACCTCGACCTGACCAACACGCACACGGTGGCGGTCGGCGCGGCGACGGTCAGCACCTCGACGGGCATCCCCAGCGGCTTCGTGCCGACCGGCGGCTTCGGTACGCTGACCGCCAGCGTCGTGGAGGACGCCACCGACGCCTCCAACGCCGGCCAGATCACCTGGAGCTTCGCGGTCGACAACGCCGCGGTGCAAAGCCTTGCGGCCGGTGAGGTGGTGACACAGGTCTACACGCTGACCCTGAAGGACAGCAGCGGCGCCACGGTGACCCGCGACGTGACGGTGACCATCACAGGCACCAACGACGCGCCGGTGATCGGGGCGGGCAAGACCGTCGGTGCGGTGGTGGAGGACGCCAGCACCCCGACGCTGACCGACAGCGGGACCATCGCCTTCACCGACGTGGACCTCTCCAATGCGCACACCATCACCGTGGGCGCCGCTACGGTCAGCACCTCGGCCGGTGTGCCGATGGGCTTCGTGCCGGCCAGTGGCTTCGGCACGCTGACAGCCAGCGTCGTAGAGGACGCCACGGATCTGAGCAGCGCGGGGCAGATCAGCTGGGCCTTCGCCGTCGACAACGCGGCCGTCCAAGGTTTGGCGGCCGGGGAGACCGTGACCCAGATCTACACGCTGACCCTGAAGGACTCGAGCGGCGCCACGGTCACCCGCGACGTCACCATCACGATCACCGGCACTAACGATACACCGGTGATCGGCACCACCGGCACCACCGGCACCACCGGCGCGGTCGTTGAGGATGCGAGCAGCCCGACGCTCAGTGATACGGGCACCATCGGCTTCACCGATGTGGACCTGAGCAATACGCACACGGTGACGGTCGGCGCGGCTGCCGTCAGCACGTCTGCGAGCATCCCCACCGGCTTTGTGCCGGCTGGCGGTTTCGGCACGCTGACCGCCAGCGTCGTCGAGGATACGGCCGACCTGTCGAACGCCGGTCAGGTGACTTGGACCTTCACGGTCGACAACGCCGCAGTGCAAGGCCTCGCGGCGGGTGAGGTGGTGACCCAGGTCTACACGCTGACCCTGAAGGACAGCAGCGGTGCCACGGTGACGCGCGATGTCACCGTCACGATCACAGGCACGAACGACGCGCCGGTGATCGGCGTGGGCAAGACCACCGGTGCGGTGACCGAGGACGCCAGCACGCCGACTCTGACCGACGCGGGCACGATCGCTTTCACCGACGTGGATCTCAGCAACACGCACACGATCACCATCGGCACGGCGACGGTCAGCACCTCGGCCGGTGTGCCGTCCGGCTTTGTGCCGACAGGTGGCTTCGGCACGCTGACCGCCAGCGTCGTCGAGGACACCACGGACCTGAGCAGCGCCGGCCAGATCGCCTGGACCTTCACCGTGAACAACGCGGCCGTGCAGGGCTTGGCGGCTGGCGAAGTGGTGACGCAGGTCTACACGCTGACCCTGAAGGACAGCAGTGGGGCCACGGTTACCCGCGACGTTACCATCACGATCACCGGCACCAACGACACGCCCATCGTCGGCATCGACAAGCTGACCGGCGCCGTCACGGAGGACGCGTCCGCCACGGTGCTGACCGACACGGGCACGGTCGACCTCGGCGACACGGATCTGTCCGACGCCCACGGAGTGTCGGTGGCATTCACCGGCACCACCGGCTCGGCGCAGCTGGGCACGCTGACCGCCGTCGTTCAGGCGGACAGCAGCGGGACCGGCACGGGCGGCACGATCGCCTGGACCTACAGCGTGGACAATGCCGCGGTGCAGTTTCTGGCGGCCGGCCAGACGGTGACGGAGACCTACACGCTCACCGTCTCCGACGGGAAGGGCGGCACCGTCACCCGCGACGTCAGCGTGACGATCACGGGCACCAACGACACCCCGCTGGTTGGCAGCGCGAAGCTGACCGGAGCGGTGACGGAGGACGCCGGCGGCGGCACGACCCTGACCGACAGCGGCACCATCGCCTTCACCGACGTGGACCTGACGGATGCGCACAGCGTCGCGGCGGCCTTCGTCTCAACCACCAACACGGGCACCGGCACGGGCCAGCTCGGCACGCTGACGGCGGTGCGGAGCGTGGACACCACGGGCAGCGGCACCGGCGGCGAAGTCACCTGGACCTACAGCGTCGACAACGCGGCGGTGCAGTTCCTGGCGGCCGGGCAGACGGTGACGGAGACCTACGCGGTCACCGTGTCGGACGGGCAGGGCGGGACCGTCACCCGCAACGTCACGGTGACCATCACCGGCACAAACGACGCCCCGGTCATCGGCACCGCCAAGCTGACCGGTTCGGTCACCGAGGATACTGGGACTGGGGGCTCCGGCACGCTGACCGACATGGGCACCGTCGCCTTCGCCGACGTTGACCTGACCGACGCGCACAGCGTCACGGCCGCTTTCGTTTCGACGACGGGAAGCGGCGCGCTGGGCAGCCTGACCGCGGTGCGGACGGCAGACACGACAGGCACGGGCACCGGCGGGCAGGTCACCTGGACCTACAGCGTCGACAACGCCGCCCTGCAATTCCTCCGCGCCGGGGAGACGGTGACGGAGACCTACGCGATCACCGTCTCGGACGGGAAGGGCGGCACCGTCACCCGCAACGTGGTCGTCACCCTCACCGGTACCAACGACGCGCCGACCGTCACCGGCGATCCGCCCACCGCGTCGGGCAACGCCGGGCAGGAGATGGCGCTGACCGTCGACCGCGGGCGCTTCGCCGACGTGGATCGCGGCGACAGCCTGACCTTCACGGCGACGCTGGCCGACGGCCGTCCGCTGCCCTCCTGGCTGTCCTTCGACCCGGCGACGCTGACCTTCCGCGGGACGCCGCCGCAGGACGCCTCCGGCACGCTGGCGCTGACCCTGCGGGCCACCGACACGGCCGGCGCCTCCGTGACGCTGGGCGTGACCTTCACCATCACGGCGCAGGTGCCGCACACCGACACGCCGACGACGGGCACCCCGACGACAACGACGCCGACCACGCCCACCAATCCGGCCGCGACGCCGACCAATTCGGACTCGCTGATCACCGGGTCGAACAACGCCACGCCGAACGGGACCCTCGTCACCGGCACCACCCCGGCGGGCGACGGGCTGACCACCGGCTTCACCGCGAACCCCTTCACCCAGGTGCAGGCCGGTGACAACGGCGGTTTCGGTGCCGGACTGGTGAACACCGCCAGCCTGCTGAACCGCCAAGGCAACGGCGACCTGTCCACATCGGCCATCTTCCGGCAGACCAGCCAAGCCAACGTGGAGCTGTTCCTCGCCGGCTCGGTCGGCAATCAGACCGTGTTGCCGGAGCAGCAGACGAGCTTCCAAGTGCCGAAGAACATCTTCCGGCACACCAACCCGAATGAGCGTCTGGTCTACCAAGCGGTCCGGCCGGACGGCAGCCCGCTGCCCAATTGGCTGCAGTTCGACGCCCAGAACCTGTCCTTCCGCGGCGTGCCGCCGGCCCAGGCGCGCGGGGCGCTGGACATCGTCATCGTTGCCAAGGACAGCCGCGGCAACCAAGCGGCAGCCCAGTTCCGCATCCTGGTCACCCAGGACCTGAACACCCAGGCCCCCATCGGCAACGGCCGAGGCGAGCAGCCGAGCGGCGGCGAGGGGCGGCCGCAGGCCCAGGGGCAGCAGCCTCCGGGCGAAGGCCAGGGACAAGGTCAGGGCCAGGGCGGAAACCCGAACGGAAGCCCGAACGGAAACCAGGGCGACGGGCAAGGCGGCGAGCCGGGGCAACCGACGCTCCAGGTGCCGAAGGACCAGCGCGCCGATGCCGGGGCGCCGGACTCCATGGACGGCGCCGACGCATGGGCGACCGCGGGCCGCAGCGTCGCCGACGCGGCGCCCTTCGGCGCGGCGCCGCTCACCGGCCGCGCCTCCTTCACCGCACAGCTTCACGCCGCCGGCCGGCCCGGCCTGCTGGCGGAGGCGCGCACTCTCCTGAACGCGCTTCTCATCACCGACGACCGCAACGCCGCCTGAACCTCGCCCCCTGACCCCGCCGCCTAACCCTGCAGCATCACACAGAGCCTACGACCCGCATGAGCCCCCACCGCATGCTACGCTCCCTCGGCCCGCTTGGCGCGGTCGCCTTCCTCGGAGCCTGTGCCGTCGCCCCGGCCCCGATCCAGCCGGAGGAGCATCTGGCCCGCGCCAGGACCGACTACGCGCAACTCTACAAGGACCAGGCGCCGCTGGCCGGTCCGCTGACCGCGTCGGAGGCGGTGGCACGGGCGCTGAAGTACAACTACGACCAGCAGCTCGCCAGCGCGGAAGCGTCCATGCAGGCCAGCCAGTTCGACGTGGCGGTGACGAACATGCTGCCGCGGCTGGCGGCCAGCGCCGGCTACAACGTGCGCAACAACGAGAACGCGTCCTCGTCCCTGTCGGTGCTCACCCGACGGCAGTCGCTGGAGCCCTCGACGTCCCAGGACAAGGAGCGCGGCACCGCCGACCTGACCTTCTCCTGGAACCTGCTGGACTTCGGCGTCGGCTATTTCCAGGCGCGCCAGCAGGGCGACCGGGCGCTGATCGCGGTGGAACGGCGCCGTCGCGTCATCAACAACATCGCCAAGGAGGTGCGCAGCGCCTATTGGCGCACGGCGACGGCGCAGCGCCTTCTGCCGAAGATCGACCCGCTGCTCGCCGACGCCGAGAAGGCGCTGAAAGCGAACGCGGAGATTTCCAGGAACTCGCTGGAGCCGGTGCTCCAGACGCTGGAATACCGCAAGAACCTGCTGCAGGTGATCACGCAGCTGCGCCGCCTGAAGTCGGACCTGTCGGTCGCCAAGGCGCAACTCGCGGCACTCGTCAACATCCCGCCGCGCACCGATTTTACGGTGGAGCTGCCGCCGGAGGTGCCGTCCTTCCCGCGCAGCCTGTCGGCCGATCTGCCGTCCCTGGAGCTGATCGCCCTGTCGCAGCGCCCTGAGCTGCGCGAGGAGGCCTATCAGGAGCGGGTGGACCGCAACAACCTGTACAAGGAAATGATCCGGCTGGTGCCGGGCCTGTCGGTGCTGGGCGGACTGAACTACGACAGCAACTCCTTCCTCGTGAACAACCTGTGGGCCGAGGCGGGGATTCGCGCCACCTACAACCTCGTCAACCTGATCAGCGGCCCGATCGCCATCGACGCCGCCCAGAAGCAGATCGAGGTGTCGAAGGTCCGCCGCCTTGCCCTCAGCGTCGCGGTGCTGACCCAGGTGAATGTCAGCTACCAGCAGTATCTGCGCTCCGTGGAGACGCTGGATTCGGCCCAGGAGATCTCGCAGGTGGAGGCGGGCATCGCCAAGGCCGTGTCGGACGGCGGTCTCGCCCAGGCGGAGCCGGAGTTCGAGCGCATCCGCCGCGGCCTGTCGGCGGTCGCCGCGGAGCTGGACCGCGACCGCGCCTTCACCGACCTGCAATCGTCGCTCGCCAACCTCTACACCTCGCTGGGCTTCGACCCGGTGCCGGCTGCGGTGGAGACCGACGACCTGAAGGTGCTGACCGGCGTGGTGAAGCGCTCGCTCGACAACCTCGACGCCGGGCGCCTGCCGGAGATCCCGCATCTGGAGCCGGTGGCCGACCAGACGTCCGAAAAGCCTAAAGCGGAGAAGCCGTCCGCGGCTCCGTCCGCCCCCTCCGCGCAACCCCAGACCGTTCCGGTGTCATGACGCATCGTTTCACGGCGTGTTTCGCCGCCGCCTTCCTCCTGTCCGGCGCAGGCGCGGGAATGGCTGCGGAGGGCGGCGGGGACGCCCTGCCGCTCGTTGCCCGGGAGATCCGCGCCCAGGTCACGGCGCGCGTTGCCACGACCCTGTCCAGCCCGATGGCCGGACGCATCCGCGACCTGTCCATCGAGGACGGCGACCGCTTCAAGCAGGGCGAGGTGTTGGTCCGCTTCGACTGCGCGGTGCAGGAGGGGCAGCACGCCCGCGCGGTCGCGGTGCTGGAGAAGAACCGCCAACTGCAGGAGGTCAACGAGCGGCTGCGCAAGCTGGGCTCGGTCAGCGTCAAGGAGATGAACGTCTCCCACGCCGATGTCGCCACCGCTGGGGCGGAGGTCAGCATCACGCGGGCCATGGTCGACCGCTGCACCGTCACCGCCCCCTTCGCCGGACGGGTCGCCGGCGTGTCGGTCAAGCGCTACCAGTTCATCGGGGAAGGCCAGCCGATGCTGGACATCCTCGACGACAAGCAGCTGGAGTTGGAAGCCATCATCCCGTCCCGCTGGCTGGTGTGGCTGGGCGTCGGCACCGGCTTCCAAGTGGAGGTGGACGAGACGGGCAAGACCTACCCGGCCAAGGTGTCGCGCCTGTCCGGCCGCGTCGACCCGGTCAGCCAGTCGGTGAAGATCTACGCGTCGATCACCGGGGCGTCGGGCGATCTGTTGCCGGGCATGAGCGGGCGGGCGCTACTTTCGCCTCCCCAAAATTCGCCTGGGGAGAACACAACCGGTGGTGATGCGAAACCGGTAGAAGCGGCGCCTTCGGACACGCAACCGGTGGTCAAGACGCCATGAGCGCCCAGTTGAACCGGCAGCTTCTGCGGCTGTCGGCTCTGCTTCAGATTGAACGGCGCGCGCGCCACGCCGCGCGGAACGAGCTGTCCTTCGTGATGGCGAACGAGACCGCCGGCGTCATGCCCTACCAGCAGGCGGCGGTGTGGGTCGGCGACGCGCGCGGCCGCATCGACGCGCTGTCCGGGGTGGCCGTCGCCGACCTCGCCGCTCCCTATGGGCAGTGGCTGTCCCGGCTGTGCGCCGAACTGGCGGGCGGACCCGGTGGGGCGGAGCCGCGCGCCGTGACGGCGGAGGAGGTGCCCGCTGCCATCGGCCGCGACTGGGCGGAGCATCTGGCCCCGCACGCCCTGTGGGTGCCGCTGGTGGCGCCTGGGGACCAGAAGGTCGGCGGCCTGCTGTTCGCCCGCGCGGAGCCCTGGGCGGAGGGTGACCAGCACCTGCTGGCCCACCTCGCCGACGCCTACGCGCACGCCTGGCTGCTCGCCCACGCGCGCCGTCCGCGGCTGAAACGCCGCGGCACCCTGTGGCGCAAAGCGGCGCTCGCCGCGCTGATGGCGCTGGTGGTCGGGGCAGGGGCCTTTCCGGTGCGCCAGTCGGTGCTGGCCCCGGCCGAGGTGGTGCCGCGCACGCCGACGCTGGTGCGCGCGCCCTTCGACGGGGTGGTGGACCGTGTCGCCGTGACGCCGAACCAGTCCGTCGGCGCCGGCCAACCGCTCGCCACGCTGGACACCGCGCAGCTGCGCAGCAAGCTGAAGGTCGCGCAAAAGGCGCGCGAGGTCACCCAAACCGAATACCAGCAGGCTACCCAGCTCGCCGTCTTCGACCCGAAGGCCAAGGCGAAGCTGTCTATCCTGCAAGGCCATCTGGAGCAGCAGGCGGCGGAGATCGCCTACCTGCAAAGTCTGCTCGACCGCGCGACCCTGACCGCGCCCGCGGCGGGGGTGGCCGTCTTCGACGATCCCAACGACTGGATCGGCCGCCCGGTCACCCAGGGCGAGCGGATCATGATCGTCGCCAACCCGGCCGACGTGGAGCTGGAAATCCGCCTGCCGGTCGGCGACGCCATCCCGCTGGACGAGCACGCGGAGGTTGCATTCTTCCTGAACGTGGCGCCCGACGCGCCGATGCGCGCGACGCTCCAGTCCGGCAGCTACCGTGCGCAGACCATGCCGGACGGGGTGGTGGCCTACAAGCTGAAGGCCGGCTTCACCGGGACCGCGGAAGGGCAGGGCGGCACGCCGCGCCTGGGCTTCAAGGGCACCGCCAAGCTCTATGGCGAGACGGCGCCGCTGGCGCTGTGGATCCTCCGTCGTCCCATCACCACGGCGCGGCAATGGCTGACGTTCTGACCGTGTCCGACGCCGTGACGGCCGCCGCCGTCGAGGCTGCCCAGCATCCTGCGGCCCCGCAACGGCCGCCATCGCCGGCCGAGATGCCGCTGCCGCCATTGCGCGACGACTTGGCGCTGCTTCCCGGCCCGGCGACCCACGAGGGGGCGCCGACCTGGACTCTGCACGACCCCGCCGCCAACCGCTTCCTGCGCATCGGCTGGCTGGAGTTCGAGATCCTGCAACGCTGGCCGCTCGGCCGCGCCGACGCCATCGCGGAGGCCATCGGGCGGGAGACCCCGCTGGACGTCTCGGCGGAGGAGGTTCTGCACTTCGTCCAGTTCGCGGAGCGCAGCGAGCTTCTGCACCCCATCGGCGCGCAGGGCACCGCGCGCATGGCGCAGCGGGTGGATGCCCGCCGGCTGCACCCGCTGAAATGGCTGCTGAAGAACTACCTGTTCCTGCGCGTGCCGCTGGTGCGGCCGGACGGCTTCCTGCGCGCCACGCTGCCGCTGGCGAAGCATCTCTACACGCCCGGATTCCTGATGCTGGTGCTGGTCGTGGCGATGCTCGGCCTCTATCTGATCGGGCGGCAGTGGGACAGCTTCACCCACAGCTTCCTGCACCTGTTCACGCTGGAAGGCGCGGCGATGGGCGGTGCCGCCCTGCTGGTCGCCAAAGTCATCCACGAGATGGGACACGGCTACGCCGCGCGGCTCAGCGGTTGCCGGGTGCCGGCCATGGGGGTGGCCTTCCTGGTGCTGGTCCCCGTTCTGTGGACCGACACCACCGAGGCCTGGCGCCTGACCTCGCGCCGCAAGAGGCTGCTGATCGACGCGGGCGGCATGCTGGCGGAGCTGACGCTGGCCGCCTTCGCCTCGCTCGCCTGGAGCTTCCTGCCGGACGGGCCGCTGCGGTCGGGCGTCTTCATGCTGGCCGGCACGACCTGGATCATGACGCTGGCGGTGAACCTGAACCCGCTGATGCGCTTCGACGGCTATTTCCTGATGGCCGACGCGCTGGACATCCCGAACCTCCAGGACCGCGCCTTCGCCATGGGCCGCTGGTGGCTGCGCGAGCGGCTGTTCGGCCTAGGCGCCCCGCCGCCGGAGGTGCAGACGCCGGGGCGGCGGCGCTTCATGGTCGGCTACGCCTTCGCCATCTGGGTCTACCGCTTCCTGCTGTTCACGGGCATCGCGCTGCTCGTCTATCACCTGTTCTTCAAGCTCCTTGGCCTTTTCCTGATGATGGTGGAGATCGGCTGGTTCATCGTGCGCCCCATCGTGACCGAACTCGCCGCCTGGACGGCGCAACGCCGCGCCATGCGCTGGAACCGCAACAGCGCGACGACGCTGGCCGCCGCCGGGCTGCTCGCCGCCGCCTTCCTCGTCCCCTGGCGGAGCGAGGTGAGCGCCCCCGCCCTGCTGCACGCGGAGCGGCAGGCCGTGCTCTACGCCCTGCACGCCGGCCGGATCCGGACCCTGCCGGAGGGGATCGGCGCCGGGCTGGACGCGAACGCCGCGGCCTTCGTGCTGGACTCGCCCGACCTGACCTACAAGATCGCGCAGGCCGAGCGGCAGATCCGCCTCTATCAGGTGCAGGCCCACGCCCAGGCGGCCGATCCGGAGCAGGCCTCAACGCTGCCCGTCACTTGGCAGCAGATGGAGGGCGCGGTCGCCGACCTGGAGACGCTGACCGCCCAGCGTGACGAGATGGCCGTGCGTGCGCCCTTTGCGGGCCGTGTGCTGGAACTGGCCGACCACCTGCGCCCCGGCGCCTGGGTCGCGGCGAAAGAGCCGCTGGCGCTTCTGGTCGCCCCGGACAGCGTCGTCGCTGAAGCCTATGTGGCCGAAGCCGACCTGTCGCGCCTGACGACCGGGGCCGCCGCGCAGTTCATCCCGGAGGACGGGTCGAAATCCATCCCGCTGCGCCTGCGCTCCATCGACGCGCTCGCCACCCGGGAGCTGGACTCGGCGGAACTGGCCTCCACCCACGGCGGCGGCGTGGCCGCCCGCGCCCTGCCCAACGGCAAGACCGTCACCGAAGAGGCCGTTTACCGCGCCACCCTGGCGCCCGTGGACGGCCTGACCCTGCCGCACGCCAGCCGCGGCACCGTCCTGATCGAAGGCGAACGGGAAAGCTGGTTCCGGCGGATGTGGCGCATCGCCGTCGGCGTGCTGATCCGCGAGAGCGGGTGGTGAGGAATCCCTCTACAAGGCGTTGATAATAAGAGAAAAGCCCCTCTCCCTTGAGGGGAGAGGGGTTGGGGTGAGGGTGAAACTTCGACAATTGCCGAACTCAGGTTCATTTCCGCCCTACCGGGCGTAACGACCCCTCATCCCAACCTGTGAAGCCTGCGGTCGCCTTTGGCGCCCTCCGGCTTCACCCCCCAAGGGGAGAAGGGCTTATTCCAAAGGCAATCAGCTCCGCGCCACCGGCATCGTGAAGCCCACGCGCTCCGGCCGGCCGGGCAGGCTCAATTCGGCTTCCACCGGCGCGCAGCGGCTGATCACCTGACCGCGCCGCAGGACGAACAGGCGGGCGGCACGGTTGCGGATGGCTTCCACCGGGTCGGCGGCCTGGAGCACCACGAGGTCGGCGTTGCAGCCCACCTCCAGCCCATAGCCGTCCAGGTGCAGCAGCTTCGCCGGCGCTTCCGTCACCGCCTTGAAGCAGGCGACCATGCCGTCGTAGCCGGTCATCTGCGCCACATGCAGGCCCATATGCGCGACCTCCAGCATGTCGCCGGATCCCAGCGGGTACCAGGGGTCCATCACGCAGTCGTGGCCCAGCGCCACGGTCAGGCCGGCGGCCATCAGCTCCGGCACGCGGGTCATGCCGCGGCGCTTGGGATAGGTGTCGTGGCGGCCCTGGATGACGATGTTGATCAGCGGGTTGCTGACCACACCCAGTTCCGCCTCCGCCATCAGCGGGATCAACTTGGAGACGTAGTAGTTGTCCATGGAATGCATGGAGGTGAGGTGGGAGCCGGTGACCCGCCCCTGCATGCCCAGCCGCTGCGTCTCGTAGGCCAGCGTCTCCACATGGCGCGACAGCGGGTCGTCCGTCTCGTCGCAATGCATGTCCACCAGCAGGCCGCGCTCCGCCGCGATCTCGCAGAGCAGGCGGACCGACGCGGCGCCGTCGGCCATGGTGCGTTCGAAATGCGGGATGCCGCCGACCACGTCCACGCCCATGTCCAGGGCGAGTTTCAGCAGGTCTTCCGCCCCGGGGGAACGCAGCACGCCGTCCTGCGGGAAGGCGACCAGCTGCAGGTCCAGGTAGGGGGCGACGCGCTTCTTCACCTCAAGCAGCGATTCCACGGCGAGCAGGCGCGGGTCGCAGATGTCCACGTGGCTGCGGATCGCCAGCAGGCCGCGCGCCACCGCCCAGTCGCAATAGGCCAGCGCCCGCTCGATGATGGCGTCCTGGACCAACTGCGGCTTCAGCTCCCCCCACAGCGCGATGCCTTCCAGCAGCGTGCCGGAGCGGTTGACGCGCGGGATGCCGTAGCTGAGCGTCGAGTCCATGTGGAAATGCGCGTCGACGAAGGGCGGGGTGACCAGCCGGCCGGTCGCGTCGATCTCGGCTCCCGCCTCGCCCGCGAGTGTCGGCTCCACGGCGGCGATGCGGCCGTCCCGGATGCCGATGTCCACGCCGACCCGGCCGTCGGGCAGGGTGGCGCGGCGCAGGACCAGATCGAACATCAACGTTCTCCTTTGCGGTACGGGATCATCAGCGCCCGCGGGTACGAGGCGCGGCGCGCCACCAGCACCAGCGCGAGGATGCTGAGCAGATAGGGAAGCATCAGGAAGACTTGGTAGGGCAGAACGCCGCCGGCAATCTGTTGCAGCCGCAGCTGGAAGGCGTCGAAGGCGGCGAACAGCAGCGCGCCGAGCAGGGCCTTGCCCGGCCGCCAGGAGGCGAAGACGACCAGCGCGATGCAGATCCAGCCGCGCCCGTTGACCATGTTGAAGAAGAAGGCGTTGAAGGCCGACAGCGTCAGGAAGGCGCCGGCCAGCGCCATCAGCGCGCTCCCCGCCATGACAGCACCGATGCGCACGCCGGTGACGCTGAGGCCCTGCGCCTCCGCCGCGGCCGGATTCTCGCCGACCATGCGCACCGCCAGCCCGACCGGCGTGCGGTAGAGGACGTAGGCGACCGCGCCGGCCAGCAGCAGGGCGAGGTAGGTCAGCGGCGTCTGCGCCAAGGCACCCGGCAGGTCCAGCGGCTGGAAGGGGGCGATGGTCGGCGGCGTGCTCGCCTGCGGCAGGACGAGGCGATAGACGTAATAGGACAGGCTTGTGCCCAACAGCGTGATCCCGATGCCCGTCACATGCTGCGACAGGCCGAGCGGCACGGTCAGAACGGCGTGCAGCAGTCCCATCAGCGCCCCGCAGCCGGCCGCCACCAGCACGCCGGTCCAAAGGTCGCCCCCCTGGTAGACGGCCATCCAGCCAGCCATGGCGCCGAGAGTCATGATGCCCTCGATGCCCAGGTTCAGCACCCCGGCGCGCTCGCAGACCAACTCGCCCAGCGTGCCCAGCACATAGGGGGTGGCGATGCGCAGCACGGCGGTCCAGAAGGCGGCGGAGAGGAGGATATCAACAATTTCCATGATGGACTCTCAGCTCCGCCGCAGGCGATAGCGCGCCAGCAGCCCGGCCACCAGCATGCACAACAGGCTGGTCGCGACGAGCACGTCGGCGATGTAGTTGGGCACCGGCATGGCCCGGCTCATGGCGTCGGCGCCGACGAAGATGCCGGCGATGAAGACCGCCGCTCCGACCACGCCCAGCGGGTGCAACTGCGCCAGCATGGCGACGACGATGCCGCTGTAGCCGAAGCCCGGCGACAGGTCGAGCGTCAGGTAACCCTTCAGCCCGCAGACCTCCGCCGCCCCGGCCAGACCGGCCAAGCCGCCGGACAGCAAGGCCGTGCGCAGCATAACGCGGGTGACGGGCATGCCAGCGAAGGCGGCGGCGCGCGGGTTGGCGCCCACCGCCCGGTTTTCGTAGCCCCAGATCGTGCGCGTGTCGATCAGCCACAGGATCACTGCCAGCGCCAGCGCGAGGAGGAGGCCGAAATGCAGGCGGGTGCGCGCCACCAGCTTGGGCAGTTCCGCCGCCTCCACGACCGGGGCTGACTGCGGCCAGCCCATGCCCATGGGGTCCTTCAGGGCACCCTCCAGCAGCATGGAGACCAGCAGCAGCACGACGAAGTTCAGCAGGAGAGTGGTCACCACCTCGTCCACGCCGAAGCGGACCTTCAGCACCGCCGGGCCGAGCAGGGTGACGCCGCCGGCCAGCGCGCCGCCGATCAGCGCCAAGGGCAGGACGGCCCAGGCGGGCAGGTTCAGCAGTTCCCCGCCCAGCACCACGGCGGCAAGCGCCCCCATGTAGAGCTGCCCCTCCGCCCCGATGTTCCACAGCTTGGCGCGGAAGGCGACGGCGGCGGCGAGGCCGGTGAGGATCAGCGGCGTGGCGCGGGTCAAGGTTTCGGTCAGCGCAAAGCGGGAGCCGAGCGCGCCCTCGACCAGCAGGCCATAGGCGCGCAGCACCGGTGCGCCGGTCCAGGCGACGAGCAGCGCGCAGAGCGCCAGCGCCGCCACCACCGCCCCGACCGGGGCGAGCAGGCGGATGGCCAGGGGGGCGTGGGCGCGCGGTTCAAGCCGCATTGAGAATCTCCGGCAAAACATCCCAATGGCCGGCCATCAGCAGGCCAAGCTGGCGGACCGACACGCGGTCGTGGGGCAGGGCAGGGGTCAGGCGGCCGTGGTGGATCACGGCGATGGCGTCGGCGAGCGCCAGGATCTCGTCCAAATCCTCGGAGATCACCAGCACGCCGGCCCCGGCCGCGCGCGCCTCCAGCAGGCGCCCGTGCACGTACGAGACGGCGCCGACGTCCAGGCCGCGGGTCGGCTGGCTCGCCAGGATCAGGTCCGGTCCGTGCGCCAGGGTGCGGCCGAGGATCAGCTTTTGCATGTTGCCGCCGGACAGCAGCTGTGTCCGCGCGTCCGGCCCCGGGCAGCGCACGTCGAAGGCCTCGATCACCTCCCGCGCATGGGCGCGGGCGGCCCCGCGGCGGATGACTCCGAAGCGCTGGAAGGCCGGATCGTGGTAGCGCTCGGCGATCAGGTTCTCCCACACCGCCATGGCGCCGACGAGGCCGGCGGCGTGCCGGTCCTCCGGAATGCGGGCGACGCCGCGCCGGACCATCGCGGCCGGATCGGCGTGGCCGACCGTCTCGCCCTTCAGGGACAGCGTTCCGGAATCGGGGTGGATCAGACCGCTGATCAGGTCGGCCAGCGCCGTCTGCCCGTTGCCGGACACGCCGGCGATGCCGACGATCTGGTGCCGGCGCACGGTCAGGTCCACGGCGTCCAGCAGCGGCCGGCTGTGGCCGGAGGCTACGGTGACGTTCGACAGCTCCAGCACCGGTTCGCCCGCCGTCATGAGGGCCGGTGTCGGCGGTTTCAGTGCGCGGCCGACCATCAACTCGGCCAATTCCTCGCGGTCGGTCTCAACCGTGCGCCGGGTGGCGACGAGGCGGCCACCGCGCAGAACCGCGACCGTGTCGCTGGCCGCGAACACCTCGTTCATCTTGTGGCTGATGAAGACCACCGCTAACCCGTCTGCCGTCAGCCGGCGCAGCGTGTCGAACAGGCCAGCGGATTCCTGCGGTGTCAGCACCGCCGTGGGCTCGTCCAGGATCAGGATTCGGGCATCGCGGTAGAGCGCCTTCAGGATCTCCACCCGCTGCCGCTCGCCCACGGACAACTCGCCGACCAGCGCATCCGGGCGTACGCCCAGCCCGAAACGCTCGGCGAGGTCCAGCAAGCGCCGGCGCGCCGCACCCCGGTCGGACCAAAACCGCCACAGAGGCTCCGTCCCCACCGCGATGTTGTCGAGGACCGACAGGTTGTCGGCCAGCGTGAAGTGCTGGTGCACCATGCCGATCCCGGCCTCCAGCGCCGCCCGCGGCGAACCGGGCGGCAACGGGCGGCCGAAAGCCTCCACGCTTCCCTCGTCGGCCACGTAATGGCCGAACAGGATGTTCATCAGCGTGGTCTTGCCGGCCCCGTTCTCGCCCAGCAGGGCCAGCACCTCGCCTTCGTGCAGCGTCAGGGAGATGGCGTCGTTGGCGACCAGGGGGCCGAAGCGCTTGGTGATGCCGGAAAGGCGCAGGACGATGCTTTTTGATTGTGCCATGGCGTTGTAGCGGAAGTCCTGGCCGAGCAAAAAATTCCGTCATCCCCGCGAAGGCGGGGACGACGGTGATCGTTGATGGAAAGCGGGCCGCCTTACATCGTCGACTTCGGCTCGCCGTCGTTCACTTTGACGGTGAACTTGCCGTCGCGGATCTCCTGCTCGCGGGCTTTCACCTTGGCGACCGTGTCGGCGGGGACCTTGCCATCGAAGGTGCCGAGCGGGGCGAGGCTGGAGCCGCCGACCTTCATGTGGCTGAGGGGGCCGTAGTCCTCGGCCTTGTAGCTGCCGGCCTTCACCGCGGCGATGGCGCGGTCCACCGACGGCTCCATGTGCCACAGCGCGCTTGCCACGACCGTTTCCGGATACTGCGGCTGAGTGTTGATGACGTTGCCGATGGCGAGCACCTTGCGCTCCTTCGCCGCGTCGGACACGCCGAAGCGTTCGGCGTACATCACGTCGGCGCCGCGGTCGATCATGGCGAAGGCCGCTTCCTTGGCCTTCGGCGGGTCGAACCAGGAGCCGATGAAGCTGACCGCGAACTTGACGTTGGGGTTGACCTCCTTGGCGCCGTCCATGAAGGCGTTCATCAGGCGGTTCACCTCCGGGATCGGATAGCCGCCGACCATGCCGATCACATTCGACTTGGTCATGGCGCCCGCGATCATGCCCGTCAGATAGGCGGGTTCCTGGATGTAGTTGTCGAAGACGGAGAAGTTCGGCTCCTGCGGCTTGAAGCTGGATCCCATGACGAAGGCGGTCTTCGGGTAGTCCTTTGCGACGGCGCGCGCCGCGCGCTCCACGCCGAACACCTCGCCGAAGATCAGTTGCTGGCCGCCTTCGGCGTACTGGCGCATGACGCGCTCGTAATCGGTGTTGGCGACCGACTCGGCCCAAACATACTCGATGTCGCCGCGGGCCTCGGCGGCTTTCAGGGCGGTGTGGATGCGGCTGACCCACTGCTGCTCGATCGGGACCGTGTAGATGCCCGCCACCTTGACCTTGGACTGCGCCAAGGCCGGCAGGGCCACAGCAGCCATCGCCATCCCGGCCAGACCGCACAGCACCGTCCGCCGCATCAGCCGCGCCGCCGTATCAAATCCGCGAAGCCTCATCAGATCGCCCTCCATCTGTTCGTCGCCGTTTCTGTGATTTGCGCAGCTCCAGCTAGCAACCGGAATGCCAACATAGCGGGCTGTCACCCGAATGTGCATTCCAAGCAGTCCCCGGCCTTCGAAGCGGATGAAGAGCGTGGCATGTGATCGAAAAGGCGGCAACATGGTTTGGCCGCCATCGCCATTTCGCGGCATTCGCCTCAGCATATTTTCCATAAGATACCTTATGGGATTTTAGTGCCCACCCCGCTACAATCCAGCCCGACACATCCAGACAAGGCAAAGCACCATTGCTTACCGGTTGCCGGGGTCGGATCGCCGATGCCGGTCCGGCTTAGGAAAGGCTGATATGCACGTTTCGCGTCCCTGCCCCGGTCGATTATCACAGCGCTATGATGCGTTGCAGCACAAAATAGCTCAGATCAAGGCGCGCGCCGGGATGGTCCCGGGCCGTGCGCCCCGAGGAGTCTCTGTTGTGCACCGCATTCAGTACGCGCGCATCGCGCGCCACGGGTCTGTAACCCCCAGCCAGCTTCAACTCGATCACGAGAATCTCACCCAGGACGTCCGGCGCCGCTTCTACGAGACGGTCGGCCTGCTGGAGCGCGCCACCGTGGACCTGTCCGAGCGCATGGCCGACATCGGCCATCTGGAAGTCGTGAACCGCGGGGACGACGTGTCGGTCCTTTTCCGCCCGCATCATGCCGAGGGCATCCATTCCCTGGTCGGCAATTTCGACATGCGCCTGACCCACGACGGCCAGGTCGCGCTGCGCATGCTCGTCCGCAGCGTCATGCCGCCGGCCGAAATCCTGCCCTTCGACCGCCTGACCGACGAGCGCCTGCGCGCCCGGCTGTCGGCCTTCGAGACCGAGTGCCGGCGCCAGCCCCATCACTGAGCGCCCTTCCGGCGGTGCGGTCCTCGCGGCCGCCCCGCCCCGGCCTCTCCATCACCGCCGGGTTCGACGTCGAAAGCATCCCAACGTTGCCGACCGGCCACGGAACGCAAGCAAAGCGGACCGTCAGGCGAAAAATGTCAGGGCGATGTGGCGAAGGCCGCCGCCAGCCCCCGGACCGCGGCGGCCAGCGTCTCCGCCGGGTGGGCGGCGAAGCCGAGCACCAATCCGTTGGCGGCCCCGTTCTCCATTTCCGGCTCCGCGTAATAGTCGGACAGTGGTGGGCAGCTCAGCCCAAGCCGCGCCGCCCGGGCCGCAACCTCCACGTCGCGATGCCGCTCGTCCAGATGGGCGACGATGTGCAGCCCAGCCTCCCCGCCGCTGATCCGGGTGACCGGCTCGACATGGAGGCGCAGGGCGTCCAGCAGCGCGTCGCGGCGTTCGGCGTACAGCGCGCGCATGGCGCGCAGGTGGGAGGCGAAATGCTCCTCTGCAATGAAACGGTGCAGAGCCGCCTGCGGCACGACGCTGGTCCCGCCGTCGAAATGGCGCCGCCCGGCGCGCACCGCGTCCACGAGGTCGGGCGGCACGACGAGATAACCGAGCCGCAGGGTCGGGAACATCACCTTGCTGAAGCTGCCAATGTAGAGGACGCGGCCGGCTTCGTCCAAACCCTGCAAGGCGGCCAGCGGCGGCCCGGCGTAGCGGAACTCGCTGTCGTAGTCGTCCTCGACGATCCAGGCGTCGCGCGCCACCGCCCAGTCCAGCAGCGCCGCCCGCCGCCGCAAGCTCATGGTGACTCCCAGCGGGAACTGGTGCGACGGGGTGACCAGCGCCATGCGGGCGTCCGGCGCGCGCCGCTCCCCCTCCGCCACGTCGATCCCCTCCCCGTCCACGGGAACCGGCACGATGCGGGCGCCCGCCCCGGCCAGGGCGGAGCGGGTTCCGGGCCAGCCGGGATCCTCCATCCAGACGGGATCGCCGGGGTCGAGCAGAAGCTGCGCCATCAAGGCCAAGGCCTGCTGCGCGCCCGACACGATCACCACCTGCTCCGGCTCGCAGCGCACCGCGCGCATGGCCCGCAGATAGTCGGCGATGACCGCGCGCAGCGGCGGGTAGCCGAGCGGGTCGGCGCTGACGGCGAGCGACCGCCCCCCGACCCGCCAGGCTTGGGCCAGCAGCTTGCTCCACAACGCAAAGGGAAAGCCCTCCGGATCCGGGACGCCGAGCGAAAACGGGCGCTTGGCCGGAGCGCAGGGATGGAACGGCGTGGTGAGCGCCGCACCCCGGCGCGACAGGCTGATACCGCGCGTTCCCGCCGTTCCGTCGGCCGAACCGATGGGCGGCGGGTCGGGCAGTGCCGTCGCGACGTAGGTCCCGGCCCCGACGCGGCCGGTGACGTAGCCTTCGGTCAGCAACAGCTCATAGGCGGTGACGACCGTGTTGCGCGACACCGTCCATTCCGTCGCGGCGACTCGGGTCGCCGGCATGCGCGCGCCGGGTTTCATCCGCCCGTCGAGGATGGCTTGCCGCAGGGCCTTGTAGAGCTGCTGGTAGAGCGGCCCCTCCGCCCCCCGGTCGAGCGGAATCGGCCCCAGTCCGGCCAGCACGGGGCGGGAGCGGCGCGCCATCAACGTGGTCCTCTTCGGAAAGCGGGAGCCGGTCCCGCCGATCGGACCATTGTCCCCGCACGGCCATCGCCGGGCAAGCCCGCACCGGAAACGGGCGCACGAAAAACGGAACGGGCGGCGAAGGTTTCCCCTTGCCGCCCGCAAGCCGCTTCGAACCATCAGACGCCCGGCGTCAACCCAGGGCCTTGTTCCACCACAGGGCCAGCAGCGTGCAGATGGCGCCCGACAGCAGGTAGGCGCCGGCCGAGACCAGGCCGAAGTTGGCCGACAGGATCAGCGCGACGAGGGGGGCGAAACCGGCGCCGAACAGCCAGGCCAGATCCGACGTCAGGGCCGACCCGGTGTAGCGGTAGTAGCGGGTGAACTGCGACGCCACGACGCCCGACGACTGGCCGAAGGCGAGGCCCAGCAGCACGAAGCCCAGCACCATGAAGATGGTCTCGCCGATCGGGCCGCCGTCCAGCAGCTGCGGGGCGAAGCCGCTGAACACCGCGATGACCGCGGCGCAGCTGCCCAGCAGGGTGCGGCGGCCGACGCGGTCTGCGATGTAGCCCGACGCCACGATGGCCATGATGCCGAACACCGACGCGATCGCCTCGATGACCAGGAACTCGGCCGGCGCGTTCTTCGTGAACAGGAAGATCCACGACAGCGGGAACACCGTGACCATGTGGAACAGCGCGAAGCTGGCCAGCGGCGCGAAGGCGCCGATCACGATGCGCTTGCCTTCCGAGCTGACCGTGTCGAGCACCGGGGCCGGCTGCAGGTCGCGGCTTTCGAACAGCTTGGTGAACTCCGGCGTCACCACGATGCGCAGGCGGGCGAACAGCGCCACGACGTTGATGGCGAAGGCCACGAAGAACGGGTAGCGCCAGCCCCAGCTGAAAAAGTCCTCGGCCGACAGGTTGCCCGCGAAATAGGCGAACAGGCCGCTCGCCACCATCAGGCCGAGCGGGGCGCCCAGCTGCGGGATCATCGCGTACCAGCCGCGGCGATTCTCCGGCGCGTTCAGCGCCAGCAGCGAGGCAAGGCCGTCCCAGGTGCCGCCCAGCGCGATGCCCTGGACGATGCGGAAGAAGGCCAGCAGCCAGACCGCGTAGGCGCCGATCTGCTCGTACCCCGGCAGGAAGGCGAGCGCCACGGTCGCGGTGCCGAGCAGGAACAGCGCCAGCGTCAGCTTGGCGCCGCGCCCGAAAGACCGGTCCATGGCGATGAAGACGACGCTGCCGAGCGGCCGCGCCACGAAGGCGAGCGCGAAGATGGCAAAGGAGTAGAGCGTGCCGGTCAGCGCGTCGACAAAGGGGAACACGAGCTTCGGGAACACGATGACCGAAGCGATCGCATAAACGAAAAAGTCGAAGAATTCGGATGTCCGGCCGATGATGACGCCGATGGCGATCTCGCCCGGATTCACTCCGTGATGGCGAGCGTTGACCAGCCGCGCGTCGTGCTCAGCCGCCGTTGTTGGGGTCCCCATGATCTCGGCACCGGTGGGCAGTTGCGACATAAATGCATACCGGTGCGACGCCACGCCGCACCGGCTGCCCAAGATCTGTCGCGACAGGGCGCGCGGGGGCATTGGACAAATTGTCCAATGTCCCACCAGCGGCGTGGGAACTAGCTGTTCGCCCAAAGCAAACCTTAGTCAACAGGTCATGCCTTGAGCCGTTATCGTGTCTTCGCCATGCTGCCCCTGATGGCGGCACTGAGTGGCTGCAACCTGGTGGTGCTGAACCCGTCCGGCGACGTGGCGAGCCAACAGGGTAACCTTGTGGTCATTTCCACCCTGCTCATGCTGCTCATCATCGTGCCGGTCATGGCCCTGACCGTGCTGTTTGCATGGCGCTACCGGCAGTCCAATACCAAAGCGCGGTATGAGCCGGAATGGGACCATTCGACGCAGCTTGAGTTGGTCATCTGGGCCGCCCCGCTGCTGATCATCATCTGCCTGGGCGCCCTGACCTACATGGGCTCCCACCTGCTGGACCCCTACCGCCCGATCGACCGCATCGCGGCGAACCGGCCGGTCCCGCCGGATGCCAAGCCGCTGGAGGTCGACGTCGTCGCCCTCGATTGGAAGTGGCTGTTCCTCTATCCGGAATACGGGATCGCCGCGGTGAACGAGGTGGCGGCGCCGGTCGATCGGCCGATCCGCTTCAACATCACCGCCTCCACGGTGATGAACAGCTTCTACATCCCGGAGCTGGCGGGCCAGGTCTACGCCATGCCGGGGATGCGGACGCAGCTGCACGCGGTCATCAACAAGCCCGGCACCTACAAGGGCTTTTCGGCCAACTACAGCGGCGCCGGCTTCTCGCAGATGCGCTTCGCCTTCCACGGCCTCGACCATGCCGGCTTCGACAAGTGGGTGGCCGACGTGAAGGCGGGCGGTGGCTCGCTGGACCGCAACGGCTACCTGCAGCTGGAAAAGCCGAGCGTGGCGGAGCCCGTGCGCCGCTTCGCCACCACCGACCCGGCCCTCTTCAAGGCGGTGCTCGGCCAGTGCGTCGACCCGGCCAAGACCTGCACGGACAACATGGGCATGGGCCATGGCGGCCAACATGGCGGCGGTCACGGCGGTGTTCAGGGGGGCGTTCAGGGCGAGCATGGCTCCGGCCATGGCGAGCACGGCGCGGCGCCCCAGGGCCAGTCCATCCAGGGCAGCGCCGTCCCCGACGCCCCCCTCACCGGCGCGGGCCTGCCGCGCCCCTCCAACTCCTGACGGCCAACCGGCAGATTCGATATGTCCAGTGTGATGCACGCGATCTTCGGGCGCCTGAGCCTGGAGGCCTTCCCCTATCATGAGCCCATCGTGGTCGCGACCTTCGTCGCGGTCGTGCTGGGCGGTGCCGCGCTCGTCGCGGCCCTCACCTACTTCAAGCTGTGGGGCTATCTCTGGAAAGAGTGGTTCACCACGGTCGATCACAAGCGCATCGGCATCATGTACATGGTGCTGGGCCTCGTGATGCTGCTGCGCGGCTTCGCCGACGCCGTCATGATGCGCCTCCAGCAGGCCATCGCCTTCGGCGGCAGCGAGGGCTATCTGAACGCCCATCACTACGACCAGGTCTTCACCGCCCACGGCGTGATCATGATCTTCTTCGTGGCGATGCCGTTCGTGACGGGCCTGATGAACTACGTCGTGCCGCTGCAGATCGGCGCCCGCGACGTGTCCTTCCCGTTCCTGAACAACTTCAGCTTCTGGATGACCGTCGGCGGCGCCGCGCTGGTGATGGTCTCGCTGTTCGTCGGCGAGTTCGCGCAGACCGGCTGGCTGGCCTACCCGCCGCTGTCCGGCCTGGAGGCGAGCCCGGCCACGGGCGTCGACTATTACATCTGGGCGTTGCAGGTCGCTGGTGTCGGCACAACACTGTCCGGCATCAACCTGGTCTGCACCATCATCAAGATGCGCGCCCCCGGCATGACCATGATGAAGATGCCGGTCTTCACCTGGACCTCGCTCTGCACCAACGTGCTGATCGTCGCGTCCTTCCCGATCCTGACCGCCGCGCTGGTCCTGCTGTCGCTCGACCGCTATGTCGGCACGAACTTCTTCACGAACACCCTCGGGGGCAACCCGATGATGTACGTGAACCTGATCTGGATCTGGGGCCACCCGGAAGTCTACATCCTGATCCTGCCCTGCTTCGGCATCTTCTCCGAAGTCACCTCGACCTTCTCGGGCAAGAAGCTGTTCGGCTATACCTCCATGGTCTACGCGACGGTGGTCATCACGATCCTGTCGTACCTGGTGTGGCTGCACCACTTCTTCACGATGGGTTCGGGCGCCAGCGTGAACTCGTTCTTCGGCATCACGACGATGATCATCTCGATCCCGACGGGTGCGAAGATCTTCAACTGGCTGTTCACCATGTACCGCGGCCGCATCCGGTTCGAACTGCCGATGATGTGGACCGTCGCCTTCATGCTGACCTTCGTGATCGGCGGCATGACGGGCGTGCTGCTGGCCGTCCCGCCGGCCGACTTCGTCCTGCACAACAGCCTGTTCCTGATCGCCCACTTCCACAACGTCATCATCGGCGGCGTCCTGTTCGGCCTGTTCGCCGGCATCTACTACTGGTTCCCGAAGGCCTTCGGCTTCCGGCTGGACCCGTTCTGGGGCAAGGTGTCCTTCTGGTGCTGGGTGATCGGCTTCTGGGTCGCCTTCACGCCGCTCTACGTGCTCGGCCTGATGGGCGTCACCCGCCGCCTGCGCGTGTTCGACGACCCGTCGCTGCAGATCTGGTTCCTCATCGCCGCCTGCGGCGCGGCCCTGATCGCGGTCGGCATCGGCGCCTTCCTCTTGCAGATCGCCGTCAGCGTGTGGAAGCGCCACGAGCTGCGCGACGTCACCGGCGACCCCTGGGACGGCCGCACGCTGGAGTGGGCGACCTCCTCCCCGCCGCCGGACTACAACTTCGCCTTCACGCCGGTGATCCACGACAACGACGCGTGGTGGGACATGAAGAAGCGCGGCTACAAGCGCCCGATGGGTGGCTTCAAGGCCATCCACATGCCCAGCAACACCGGCACCGGCGTCATCCTGGCGGGTCTGAGCGTCGCCTTCGGCTTCGCGATGATCTGGTACATCTGGTGGCTGGCCGCGCTGAGCTTCATCGGCATCCTGGTCGTCGCCATCGGCCACACCTTCAACTACCACCGCGACTTCCACATCCCGGCCGATGAGGTCGTGCAGACCGAGAATGACCGGACGCGTCTCCTCTCTGGGCGAGTGTAAACCATGACGATGACCATGACCGCCGCGGAGCGGACCGAGGAGACCCCGGTCTTCCACGTGGTGGACGAGCACGAGCATCCGGAAGGCCACAGCACGCTGCTGGGTTTCTGGATCTACCTGATGAGCGACTGCCTCATCTTCGCCATCCTGTTCGCCACCTACGGCGTGCTGGGCGGCAGCTTCGCCGGCGGACCGACGCCGAAGGAGCTGTTCGACCTGCCGCTGGTGGCGGTGAACACCTCGATGCTGCTGTTCTCGTCGATCACCTACGGCTTCGCCATGCTGACCATGGAGAAGGGGCAGGCCCGGCAGACGCAGATCTGGCTCGCCATCACCGGCCTGTTCGGCCTCGCCTTCCTCGGGATCGAGCTGTTCGAGTTCGCGCACATGATCCACGAGGGCGCCGGGCCGCAGCGCAGCGCCTTCCTGTCGTCCTTCTTCACGCTGGTCGGCACCCACGGCCTGCACGTCACCTTCGGCACCGTCTGGCTGGTGACGTTGATGGTGCAGGTCCAGAAGCACGGCCTGATCCCGGCCAACAAGCGGCGCCTGACCTGCCTCAGCATGTTCTGGCACTTCCTGGACGTGATCTGGATCGGCGTCTTCACCTTCGTCTACCTGATGGGAACGCTGCGATGAGCACCCACGCGCACACCTCTCACGCGCCGGCCGGGCACGGGCACGGGCACGACCATGGCGGTCATCACCACGACGACGGCCACGCCCACGGCACGTTCCGCAGCTACATGATCGGCTTCGTGCTGTCGGTGATCCTGACCGCCATCCCCTTCTGGCTGGTGATGACGGGCAAGCTCGACAACACGCAGACCGCGCTGGCGATCATGGCCCTGGCCGTGGTGCAGATCGTTGTCCACATGATCTACTTCCTGCACATGAACGGCCGTGTGGAAGGGGGCTGGTCGATGCTGGCCATGATCTTCACCATCATCGTCGTCGTCATCTGTCTGGCGGGTTCGCTGTGGGTCATGTACCACCTGAACACCAACATGATGCCGATGCCGGACCCGAGCCAACTGCCGTGACGTCCGGGTCGGGCCGGTCCCGTCCGCGCTGGGTGCTGCTCCTCATCGGGCTGCTCACCCTGGCGGGCGTGGCCGGCCTGACCGCTTTGGGCGTCTGGCAGCTGGAACGGCGGGTCTGGAAGCTCGCCCTGATCGATCGGGTGGAGGAACGGGTGCACGCTGCGCCCGTTCCCGCCCCTGGCACCGCCGCTTGGGCCGCAGTAAGTGCCGAAAGCGACGAATACCGCCGCGTCCAGGCAAAGGGCACCTTCCAAAACGACCGGGAGACCCTGGTCCAGGCGGTCACCAATCTGGGCGGGGGCTTCTGGGTCCTTACCCCTTTCCACACCACCGACGGTTTCACGGTCCTGGTCAACCGGGGCTTCGTTCCCCCGGACAAACGCGACCCGGCCAGCCGGGCGGGTGGGCACACCGACGGCCAGACCACGGTCACCGGCCTGCTGCGCATGACGGAACCGAAGGGCGGCTTCCTGCGCTCCAACGACCCCGCCGGGGACCGCTGGTACTCCCGCGATGTCGCCGCCATCGCCGCCGCGCGCAGCCTGTCCGACGTCGCACCCTATTTCATCGACGCGGACGGCACGCCGAATCCCGGCGGCTTTCCGGTCGGCGGCCTGACCGTGGTCAGCTTCCCGAACAACCACCTGCAATACGCGCTGACCTGGTTCGCCCTGGCGATCATGGTCGCGGGCGCCGGTGTCTTCGTCCTGCGCCATGATATCCGGCAACGAAAGACCGAGCGTCCCGCAGCGCGGCAAAGTCCCTGAAAAGGGCTCCCAATGTGGATGAAGCCGACTATATAGGTCGGGATAAGAAGAGCCGATGGGGAGCCGGACGATTTCCGCGCGCGACACAACCAACAAGAAAAACCTTCTTCTTCTGGTTCAACTGCGCTGGCTCGCCGTTGTCGGTCAGGTGGTCACGATCCTGATCGTCCATGTCCAGCTGGAGATCCCGCTGCCGCTGGGTCCCATGGCGGTGGTCATCCTGTTCCTGGTCGGGCTGAACCTCGCCAGCCTGCTCCAGCTGCGCCAGCAGGCGGTCGTCACCAACACCCACCTGTTCCTGGAACTGCTGATCGACGTCGCGGCGCTGACCGTGCAGCTGTATCTGAGCGGCGGCGCGTCGAACCCCTTCATCTCGCTGTACCTGCTCCAGGTCACGCTGGGGGCGGTGCTGCTGGAGGCGTGGTCCACCTGGGCGCTCGTCTTCGTCGCGACCGCCTGCTTCACCTGGCTGACCGGCACCTACCGGTCGCTGGCCCTGCCGCCGCGGCACGAGGGCGAGCTGCTCAACCTGCACATCCAGGGGATGTTCATCTGCTTCGTCCTGGCGGCAAGCCTGATCGTCCCCTTCATCACGCGGATCACGCGCAACCTGCGCGCCCGCGACGCCTATCTGGCGGATCTGCGCCAGCGGTCCATCGAGGAGGACCACATCGTCCGCATGGGCCTTCTCGCCTCCGGCGCCGCGCACGAGCTGGGGACGCCGCTCGCCACCCTGTCGGTCATCGTCAGCGACTGGCGCCGCATGCCGGCGCTGGCCCGCGACCCCGACATGGCGGAGGAGATCGAGGAGATGCAGAGCCAGATCGACCGCTGCAAGGCGATCGTCTCCGGCATCCTGATGTCGTCGGGCGAGGCGCGCGGCGAGGGCACGCTGCGCACGACGGTCGCCGGATTCATGGACGACCTGATCGCCGACTGGCGCGCCGGCCGGTCCCCGGCCAACTTCGATTACGACAACACCTTCCGCGCCAAGGTCGAGATGATCTCCGACCTCGCCCTGAAGCAGGTGGTCTTCAACGTGCTCGACAACGCGCTGGAGGCGTCGCCGGATTGGGTCGGCGTCTGGGTCGGGCAGCAGGACGACAGCCTGATCATCTCGATCAACGACAAGGGGCCCGGCTTTTCCGACGGCATGCTGGCCGAGTTCGGCAAGCCCTACCGGTCGAGCAAGGGTCGCCCCGGCGGCGGTCTCGGCCTGTTCCTGGTGGTGAACGTCGTCCGCAAGCTGGGCGGCTCCGTCGCGGCGCGCAACCGGTCCGGGGGCGGCGCCTCCGTCCAGCTGACGCTGCCGCTGGCCGCACTCTCCCCGCAGGGAGAAGAGGAGCGAGACGATGGACGATAAGCGCAACCTGCTGATCGTCGAGGACGACGAAAGCTTCGCCAAGGCGCTCGGCCGCTCCTTCAAGCGCCGCGACTACGACGTGCACTGGTGCACCGGGCTGGACGGCGTCCGCACCTTCCTGGAGGAGGGGCAGCCCGGCTACGCCGTGGTCGACCTGAAGCTCGCCAACGGGTCGGGGCTGGAATGCGTGAAGGCGCTGCACGACCACGACCCGGACATGAAGATCGTGGTGCTGACCGGCTTCGCCAGCATCGCCACCGCGGTGGAGGCGATCAAGCTCGGCGCCTGCCACTACCTCGCCAAGCCGTCCAACACCGACGACATCGAGGCGGCCTTCGACCGGACGGAAGGTGACACCTCCATAGCGCCCTCCGCGCGCACGACCTCCCTGAAGAACCTGGAGTGGGAGCGCATCCACGAGACGCTGGCCGACACCGGCTTCAACATCTCCGAAACCGCCCGCCGCCTGGGCATGCACCGGCGCACGCTCGCCCGAAAGCTGGAGAAGAAGCGGGTGCCGTAACGGCGACCGCCTCAATACATCTCGAAGGCGCGCGACTGCTCGACGGGCACGTGCCGTTCGCCGGGCTGGCCGGACGCGCCCTGGCCAACAGCGCATTGGATCGCCGCGAGCAGCGCCAAGGGGCGAATCGGCTTCAACACGCACCCCGCCGCCGCATCTGCACCCTGCCGGGCCGCCTCGGGCGCCGCCGTCACGAACAGGATCTTCAGCCCGTGCCTCTGCTTCAGGATCCGTGCCGCCTCGGCGCCGTCCGTCCCATCCTCCAGCTCCGTCTCCACCAAGGCCAGATCCGCGTGTTCGTGGCTGACGATCCGGCGCGCCTGGGCCAAGGACGAGGCGATGCCGATCACGCGGTGTCCCGAGCCTTCCAGCCACTGCCGCATGGAAAAGGCGTCGGAAAGATCGCGATCAAGGATCACGATTCGAATGTGCGTCGTTTGCATGTCGATGCTCCGCCGTAATGACAGGACCCGATGTCGATCGGCGGAAGCTCCGAAATCGCATCGGGGTGAAAAGGAACGGATACAACGCACTGAACCGCGATCTGGTTCCCACGGACCGGCACACAATTCAAACACGGCCTTGCCCTTCTTAGGGCGTAGTGATCATGCCTTTGATTTCGATCATCCTCTTCCAACGATCATTGCGCCGATGGGCGATCACACGTCCGAATCCTTCGTGACTCCACAATCTTGGCGCAACGCATCCCTCCGTCACCGAAAAAAAAGGGATCGCCTGCGCGTTGATGGCACATATGATCCAGCAGG
The DNA here is from genome assembly GCF_025961225.1 of Azospirillum canadense. Classification (GTDB taxonomy): domain Bacteria; phylum Pseudomonadota; class Alphaproteobacteria; order Azospirillales; family Azospirillaceae; genus Azospirillum; species Azospirillum canadense. The sequence goes on from NZ_JAOQNG010000004.1 coordinate 631,141, forward strand.
ACACCAAGATCACCTGGCATGGGAATCGGCAATGCGGTCATAATTGTTCGCGCCATCCACCAGCGTGTTGCCCCGCCGTGGGCAGAATCTGTCCGTGCCGAGTTTTTGTGGGTCTCCGAACGATGCCGTTTGTGGCGTGCGACTTGTGCCAGCTTCGCCGACGGACCTTCTTCCATCAACTTTCCGATGAGGAACTGTCCTTCGTCCGCTCCATGAAGCGCGAGCAGACGACGCTCGCCCCCGACGCCGACATTTTGCACACGGGGGAGACGGGAAAGCTCTTCACCCTCTTCGCGGGCTGGGCCTACCGGTACCGCGATTTCCCCGACGGGTCCCGGCAGATCCTGGATTTTCTGCTGCCGGGCGACCTGGTCGGGCTCCAGGCCGCGATCCTGCCCAAGACCCAATACGGCGTGAAGGCGCTGACCGCGGTCAGCCTGTGCGCGCTGGACACGGACATGCTCGACCGGATGCCGGAACGGCTGCCCGACCTGACCCGCGTCCTGCTGCGCTCGCTGATGCAGGACCAGCGGCGCACCGACGGGCAGCTGGCGTTCCTCGGCCGCCGCACCGCGGCCCAGCGCATGGGCTATCTGCTGCTGGAGCTGTTCGACCGGCTGCAACGGGTCGGCATGACCAGTGACAGCTGGTGCCAGTTCCCGCCGCAGCGCCGGCACCTCGCCGACGCCCTGGGCCTGTCCGGGGCGCACGTCAACCGCTCCATGGCGGACCTGCGCGACAGCGGCTTGGCGACCTTGGGAAACAACGTCCTGGTCCTGCTCGACCGCAAGCGGCTGGAAGCCTTCGCCGGCTACAGCGCGGTGGACGAGGGCAACCGCGTCATTCTGTGACGTCCCGCGCCTGAAAAAGCCCGGTGACGTGGTTCAGAAGCTGGGTCTCGGTGAAGGGCTTGGGCAGGAAGGTCCGCGCCCCGGCGGACAGCGCGTCGTCGCGCATCAGATGGCCGGAGATGACCAGGCAGGGCGCGCCCAGCGCCGAGAGCCGGGCGACGAGGTCGAGGCCGTTCGACCCGTCGGCCAGATTGCCGTCGATGATGGCGCCGTCCGGCGTTCGCCGCTCGGTTTCCGCCAGCCCTTCCGCAAGTGTCCGCCCCGTACGCATCAGGGTAAAGCCCGCAACCCCGAGGACAGCCCTGATGCTCTCCAAAACAACAACATCGTCTTCGACGATCAACACATCGAAAGGACGGAAATCCATAAGACTTTGCCTCGGAACTTTTCGCCGTTCGTTCTGCCGGCGCATAGCACCATACGGCCCTGAAATTAGCGATCTTACTTTAGACGTAGGTGGAAAGCTGTTTTGTGCTTCGCCGACACAAATGAAATCGGGTGGCACATATGTTCCGGACAATTGCGGCCGTTCACGATTCCCGCAAAGCGCCGTCCCGGCACCGGTAGGCCGCCGGGCTCTGCCCGACGAGACGGCGAAAATGATGGCGCAGGGTTTCGGGCGCTCCGAACCCGCAGGCCTCGGCGATCTGGTCAACGGTCAGCCGCCCGCCGTCCCGCCCCCGCTCCAGCAGGTCCTTGGCGAGCGCGACGCGCTCGGCGACAATCCAGTCGGTCGGGGTCAGGCCGGTGGCCTCCCGGAACTTGCGGAAGAAGGTCCGCTCGCTCATCGCGGCCATGCGGGCGAGATCCTCCACGCGGTGCGGCTCCGTGATGCGCACGCGCAGGTGGCCGATGACTTGGCTGAGCCGCGCGTCGCGGCTGGCGGGGACCGGCCGCTCGATGACCTGGGCCTGGGCGCCGTCACGGTGGGCCGGCACGACGAGCCGCCGCGCGACCAAGTTGCAGACCGCGGCGCCGTGGTCGCGCCGGACCAGATGCAGCATCATGTCGAGCCCGGCCGCGGATCCCGCGGAGGTGATCACGTCGCCCTCGTCCACATACAGCACGTCGGATTCGACCCGGACGCCCGGGTGCATCGCCCGCAGCCGGTCGGTGTAGCGCCAGTGGGTGGTCGCGCGCCGCCCTTCCAGCAGCCCGGCCGCCGCCAGCACGAAGACGCCGGAGCAGATCGACGCCACGCGGGCCCCGCGCGCGTGGGCGCGCCGCAGCGCCTCGACCAGCGGCCGCGGGACGGGCGCATCCATGCCGCGCCAGCCCGGCACGATGATGGTCCCGGTGCGCTCCAGCGTGTCCAGCCCGTGCGGCGGCGTGACCATCACCCCCGCCGTGGAGCGCAACGGCCCCTCCTCCACCCCGCAGACCGCGAAGTCGTACCAGTCCACCGGCAGCTCCGGCCGCGCGAGGCCGAACACCTCCACGGCGCAGCCGAACTCGAAGGTGCACAGCCCGTCGTAGGCGAGCGCCGCCACGAGATGATCCTTCACGCCGCACCTCCCCCGGTCACATCGGCAGCATCCTGCCAACCTCCAGGCGCCCGGTCCACCGCGACCACTCGAATTGGCGGAATCCTGCCGGTGGATGTCCGGCCCGCCCCTTCCGCCCTACTCCCCGTTCCGGCGAAATCGCGGTCGAAGCCATCACCCGGAGAACCGCTATGACCAACGCCGTCACCGCCGTGCCCGCCGCCTCCTCGGCCGAGGCCGTCGCCCATTTCGAAGCCGAGTTCCGTTTCGAGACAGACTGCTGGGACACCCACAGCGCGCTCGCCTCGGGCCAGCCCGGCTTCCTGCTGCTGGACGTGCGCAGCCCGGCGCTGTTCGCCGCGGGGCACATCCGGGGTGCTGTCAACCTTCCCCACGGCAAGATCACCGCGGGACGGATGGCGGACTGGCCGGCGGACACGCTGTTCGTCACCTACTGCGCCGGCCCGCACTGCAACGGGGCGGCCCGCGGTGCCCTGCGCCTCGCCAAGCTTGGCCGGCCGGTCAAGGTCATGGCCGGCGGCGTGACCGGCTGGCTGGACGAGGGGTTCAACCTCGTCCGGGAGGAGGACCGCGTCGGAATCCAGGAACCCGCGGGATCGGACGGGGTTCTGACCAGCAGGTAACGATATATGGAGTGCGCCGGTGCGGGACACGCCCAGCCCTGAAGCCTCAGCCCTGCGGCTCCTACCCCAGGTGCAGCGGCTGATGGACAGCGCGGAGGCGGGACCGCTCGTCGCCGCCCATGGCCGCGCGCCGGTGTTGAAGGCCGTGCGGGACCTGCTGGAAGACCTGCGCACCCGGCTGCGCGCGGGGGAGGCCGACGCGACCGCGGCCGCCCCGGCGGCGATCCTGGCCGCGGTGGCGGAGCGGCTGGACCGCGACGACGCTCCCCGCCTGCGCCGCGTCATCAACGCGACCGGCATCGTCCTGCACACCAACCTCGGCCGCGCGCCGCTGGCTGCCGAGGTCGCCGCCGCGGTGTCGGAGGCGGCCACCGGCTACCTGAACCTGGAATACGACCTGGAGGGGGGCCGGCGCGGGTCCCGCTACCAGGGCGTCACCGGCCTGCTGTGCGAACTGACGGGGGCGGAGGCGGCGCTGGTCGTCAATAACAACGCCGCCGCCGTCCTGCTCGCCCTCGCCGCCCTGGCCGTACCGGGCGAGACGGTGGTCTCGCGCGGAGAACTGGTGGAGATCGGCGGGTCTTTTCGCGTACCGGACGTCGTCGCGCAGAGCGGCGCCCGGCTGGTGGAAGTCGGCACCACCAACAAGACGCGGATTTCCGACTACGCCCGCGCCATTGGGCCGGACACCCGCGTCCTGATGAAGGTCCATCCCAGCAACTACCGCATCCAGGGCTTCACCGCCGCGCCGGAGCGGGATGAACTGGCCACCCTCGCCCGCTCCCACGGGCTGGTCGCGCTGGAGGATCTGGGCAGCGGCAGCCTGATCGACCTGCGCCGCCTCGGCCTGCCGCCGGAGCCCACGGTGCAGGACTGCCTCGCGGCCGGCATGGATCTGGTCACCTGCAGCGGCGACAAGCTGCTGGGCGGCCCGCAGGCCGGGCTGATCCTCGGGCGGGCGGACCTCGTCGCGCGCCTGGAGGCGCACCCGCTGATGCGCGCCCTGCGCGTCGACCGCATGACCCTGGCGGCTCTGGAAGCGACGCTGAAGCTCTACCGGGACCAGGACCGTGTGGTGGCCCGCGTCCCGGCGCTCGCCATGCTGGCCGCTCCGGTCCCCGTGCTGGAGGACCGCGCCCACCGCCTGCGCGCGCAACTGGCCGACCTGCCGGGGCTGGAGGCGGAGGTTCAGGAGGGGACCGGCTTTGCCGGCGGCGGCTCCCTGCCCGGCGTTGAGCTGCCGACCCGCCTCGTCGCGCTGAACGCGCCGACCATCGAAGCCGGCGACCTCGCCCGCCGCCTGCGCCGCCACCGGCCGGCCGTGGTCGGGCGCGTCAAGGACGGCCGCCTGCTGCTGGACCTGCGGACGGTGGCGGAGTCCGAACTGCCGGAGATCGCCGCCGCCTGCCGCGCGGTGCTGGGATGAACGAGCCCTCCGCCGACCGCACCGCCCAGGATCGCACGGCCGTCATCGGAGTCATCGGCCACGTAGACCACGGCAAGACCGCGCTGGTCGGCGCGTTGACCGGCATGGACACGGATCGCTTGGCGGAGGAAAAGCGCCGCGGCATTTCCATCGCGCTCGGATTCGCCCACCGCGCGGTGCCCGGCGGCACGCTCGCCTTCGTCGACATGCCGGGGCACGAGCGCTTTGTCCGCACCATGGTCGCCGGGGCGACGGGCATCGAGGCGGTCCTGCTGGTCGTCGCCGCCAACGAAGGCGTCAAGCCGCAGACCGTCGAGCATCTGGACATCGCCCGCCTGGTCGGCGTGACGCGCGGCGTGGTCGCCATCAGCAAATGCGACCTCGTGCCCCCGGATGACGCCCACCGCACGGCCGAGGCGGTGCGGCAACGGCTGGCCGGAACCCCGCTGGCCGCCGCACCCGTGGTCTTCACCTCCACCGCCACCGGCCAGGGACTGGACGACCTCACCCGCGCCCTGGCCGGGCTGCTCGCCGACGACGCCCCGTCCCCGCCCTCCCCTGCCTTCTACCTGCCCGTGGACCGGGCCTTTGCGGTGCCCGGCTTCGGTCCTGTGGTGACCGGCACCCTGCGCCGCGGCTCGCTCGGCGTGGGCGACGCCGTGACCGTCTGGCCAAGCGGGGTCGAAGCGCGCGTGCGCGGGCTGCACCGGCATGGCAAGCCGGTGGACTCGGCCGGACCGGGCAGCCGTGTCGCCGTGAACCTGCGGGGCGTGGAACTGGACGATCTCGGTCCTGGTTGCGCCCTGGCAACGCCAGACCTTCTGGAGCCCGCGCGCTGGCTGGGCGTCCGTCTGGAATTGCTGGCGGACGCCGACCGGCCGCTGGAAACCGGTGCCACGGCGCATCTGCTGTTCGGCACGACGGACGTGCCGGCGCGCCTCCGCCTGCTCGACCGCGACCGGCTAGAACCGGGCGAAACCGCGCCGGCACAGCTGCACTGTGCGGTCCCGGTGACCGTCCCCGCGGGGGAGCCCTTCATCCTGCGCACTGGATCCCCGCTGCGGACCGTCGGGGGCGGTCGCATCCTCGACCCGGTGTCTGTCCGGCGGAAACGCTTCGACGCGGCGGCGATCCACCTCCTAGCCGCCCTGGCGGAGGGGCGCTTGGCGGACGCGATTGCCGCACGGTTGGCTGAGGCGGGCAGCCGCGGCCTGAGGATCGGGGATGTCGCCCGGCTGCTCGGCACCACGGCCAACCATGTGGACCCCGCCGCCCGGGGGGCGGAACGCCTGCCACCCGACACGCTGCTCGCGGTGACGGTCTTCCGTGATCTTAAGGACACCCTGTTGACCGCTGTGCGCGATGTCCAGGCAGCCCACCCCACGGAACGCGGCGCTTCCCCTGATCAACTGAAAAACGCGCTGCCACCCGAACTTCCGGAACCGCTGTTTGCAGCTTTGCTGGACCGGCTGGTCACGGAGGGAACGCTGGTCCGCGACGCCGGCCTGCTGCGCCGGCGCGACCTGGAAGCGTCGGCCCTGCTCTCCTCCGCCGACCGCGCGGTGCTGGCGGCCGTCGAGGCGGCCTTCCGGGAGGGTGGCCTGTCGCCCCCGGACGTGGCCGCGGTTGCCGGCCGCGACCAGCGCCGGCACAAGGCCCTGCATTACCTCGCGCGCACCGGCATTCTCGTGCGCACGCTCGACCGGGTGCAGAAGCGCGAGATCGTCTTCCACCGCGACGCCGTCGCGAACGCCGCGTCCCGCGTCACCGACGCGCTGATGGATGCGCCGGAGGGCCTGACCACGGGCGACCTCGGCCGGCTGCTCGGCATCTCCCGCAAGTTCGCGGTTCCCCTACTGGAGCATCTGGACGGGTTGGGCGTGTCCCGGCGCATGGGCGACCGCCGCGTGGCCGCCACCCCGCCGCCCCGAAAGGACAATGGCGCCCCGGCCATCGCGGCCCCATCTCAGGACCGGAGGCGATAAGGGTCTGGTGGCCCTCGCGATCTTCAAAATCGACGGTTCGCCAACAGCGAACGGTGGGTTCGATTCCCATCCGCCTCCGCCATCCCTGTCCGCGCCGAACGTCGCGCAATCCGGTTGAAGGGCTTTACGCCCAGCCCGCCGGAGGCGCCCCTTGCCCGATGTCCATGATTCCCGCCTCGACCACGAAGAACGCGCCGAAGTCCGGGAGCGATCGAACCCGCCCGCCCTGATCCTCCACGAGGCCATTCGCCTGGAGGGCGAGGAGGAGCTGAAGCGCCCGTCCTCCTCTCTGCTGTGGTCGGGGCTGGCGGCCGGGCTGTCCATGGGCTTCTCCATGGTGGGGGAGGCGCTGATGCAGACGCATCTGCCCGACGCCGGATGGCGCCCCCTGCTGGCGAGCTTCGGCTACTGCTTCGGCTTCCTGATCGTCATCCTGGGCCGACAGCAGCTGTTCACCGAGAACACGCTGACCGTCATCCTGCCGCTGCTCCACGGCCGGCGCATGAGCACGCTGCTGCACGTCGCCCGACTGTGGGCGCTGGTGTTCGTCGCGAACATCGTCGGCACCCTGCTGTTCGCAGCGCTGGCCGCCTTCACCCCGGCCTTCAGCCCGGACCTGCACGAGGCCTTCGCGGAGCTTGGCCGCAAGGCCGCCGACGGCGGATTCTGGTCGACGCTGCTGCACGGCGTGCTGGCCGGCTGGCTGATCGCGCTGCTGGTCTGGATCACGCCATCCGTAGGCCAAGCGCGCTTCTTCGTCATCGTGGCCCTGACCTGGCTGATCGCGCTGGGCAAGTTCGCGCACGTCGTCGCCGGGTCGGTCGAGGTTTCCTTCGCGGCCATGACCGGGGTGGTGACCTGGGACGGCTACGCGTTGGGCTTCCTGATCCCCTCGCTCATCGGCAACGTGATCGGGGGCGTGGGCATGGTGGCGCTGATCAACCACGCGCAGGTGAAGCAGGACAAGTAGATCCGCCGTTTTCATCCAGGCCGTTCTCGTCCAGGACCTTGCGCAATTGGTCCCGCGTCTTTTCGATGCGCGTGCGGTGCACGCCGACCAGCGGGTACTCACCGCCGAAGGCGACGCTGAGCGCGGCGTTCACATGCTCCAGCCGGGCCGACGCGCCCTCATCCCCGTTGCGGCGCCGGGCGATCAGCCCTTCGCGCAGGCGCACCAGACAGCGGGAGACCTCGGCCATCGCGTTGTAGACCTCGGCGGGCGGCATCTCTTCCGTCCCGGCGGCCAGGACGCGGTCGAGCACGGCGAGCGCGTCGCCGCACTCGCTTCCCGGCGCCGAGGCTTGCGCCTTCATCGGGCGATCCTTTCCGAAGTGGGCTGGTGGTCCAACGCCGGGCGGGGCTGCGCGAAGCGGAAATAGTCGCGCGGGCGCGTGGCCGACCGGTTGCCGGCGTGCAGCATGGCGGAGCGCAGCGCCATCCCGCCCGCCAGAATCGCCAGCGAGCCAAGCACCGACAGCGCCGCCGACGGGCGCTCCCGCCGGGCGTTGAGGGCGTGACAGACCAGGGGAAGCGCGGCCCCGACGGCGATGGCCCCGATCTTTTCCACGGGCGCCCAGGGCCCCTCCTCCACCGGGCCGGCGACGCCTTCGGCCCTGTACTCCCGTTCCGCCGCGACGGAGGCGACGAGGTCCACCGCGCTGGCGGCCAGGGCGACGCGGTCCAGCGTTTCGGCACTCTCCGGCCGGCCTCCAAGCCGTTCCCCCAGCGACAGGGCCGCCGCGGCCGACGCCATGGCCGAGGCGCCAAAGCGAACCGACAGCAGCCGCGGCGACGCGGCCCACAGCGGCGTGCTGGTGGAGGACAGCAGGGCCGCCGTGTAGACGCTCATCCCCGCCCCGGCGACGGCCGCGGGGACCTGCGCCGCGCGCGCCGCGCCGGTCAGTTCCAGCCAATCCGCCCCCAGAGTCAGCGCGCTGAAGGCGCCGAAGCCGGTCAGGATGTAACTGCCGATGGACATGGGCGAGGTGCGCCGGAAAATGCGCAGCATGTTGTACCAGCGGCTGGGCGTGTGCAGGTCGCCGATCAGCAGCGCCGGGCCAACCACGGCCCCGGCCATGGCGAGCCCGCGGGCGTTGCGCACAAGGTTGCACCGCTCGCGTCCACCGCCGAAGTCCGCCACGGTGCCCAGGATCTGCGCCGACCCCGACAGGCCGGCCAGGAAGATGTAACCGGCGGTCTTCCAGCCGAACGGGCTCGCCTTCAGCGCCGGCCGTCCATAGTAGGTCTCGCCCGCGTAGAGTCGCACGGCGCTGTCCTGCGGCATGGTCGCGTCTCTCCTCAGCGGCGCCGGTCGGCGGCAAACAGGGCGATGGCGGCCAGCGTCAGGCCGGCCATGGTGGCGAGCCCAGCGCCCAGCGCCGGCGCCACCCGGTTGGAGGCGCGCGTCGGCGCGGTCGGCAGGCCGTAGACCTCCGGCCGGTCGGTCAGCAGGAAGAAGGCGTTCAGGTGCCCGAGGTCCCCGGTCGCCCCCGGCTCTCCCGGCGCGCCGTAGAGGTAAGCGTCCGTGGCTCCCTTGCCGTGCAGGTCCTCCACGCGCGCCCTGGCCTTTTCCACCAGAACCGGCACCTCGCCGAACTGGATGGAATCGGTGGGGCAGGACTTGGCGCAGGCTGGCTCCAGCCCGCCCTTCAGGCGGTCGTAGCAGAGCGTGCATTTGTGCGCCTTGCCGTCCACCTCGTTCAGGTCGACCACGCCGAACGGGCAGGCCGGCACGCAGTAGCCGCAGCCGTTGCAGATGTCCTGCTGCACGACCACCGTGTCGAACTCCGTCCGGAACAGGGCGCCGGTCGGGCAGGCCTCCAGGCAGGGGGCGTTGTGGCAGTGCTTGCACACGTCGCTCATCATCAGCCAGTTGGACTGGAAGGGCGCCATCTCCGCGGCGCGCTTCCCGTCCGTGGCGATCTTCTCGACGAAGGCGACATGCCGCCACGTGTTGGCGGACAGCCGGCCGGTGTTGTCGTAGCTGTCGCCGGTCAGCCCGACCTCGTCGGCCGGCAGGGCGTTCCATTCCTTGCAGGCCACCTCGCACGCCTTGCAGCCGATGCACAACGTGGTGTCGGTGAAGAAGCCATAGCTCTTGCCCGGTTCGATCCGGACGCCGGCCGTCAGCTCCGCCTCGTCCGGAATCAGGCCCGGCAGGATCGGCTCGGCGTAGTCCAGCGCGCGGGCGGGAACGCCCATGTCAGCCTCCGTTCTGCGGGCGGTCCAGGCGGCCCTTGCGCAGGTTGCAGGTCAGCGCCTTGTTCTCGTGCATGCCGGTGTTCGGATCACCGACGATGGCGGTGAGCACGTTGGCGATGTCGCCGGTGGCGTAGCCGTTCCAGCCGAAATGCCAGGGCATGCCGATCTGATGGACCAGCCGCCCATCAATTCGGAAAGGCTGGAGCCGTTCCGTCACCAGCGCGCGCGTCTCCACCTCCCCGCGCGGGGTGGACAGAACGACCCAGTCGAGGTTTTCGATGCCCAGTTCCTTCGCCAACTCCGGCGCGATCTCGCTGAATCCCTCCGGCTGCAATTCCGCGGTGGACGCGACGGAGCGGGTCGGCGTGCCGCCGGAATGATGCTCCGTCAGGCGGTAGGTGGTCAGGACGTGCGGATAGCGCGGGTCTTCCGGAACGTGGACCGGGTTGTCCGGCCGGTCCCAGATCTTGGCGGTCGGGTTGTGCTGCTGGCCGTAGAGCGGGTTCCGCACCGGGGATTCCACCGGCTCGTAATGGGTCGGCAGCGGCCCGTCCTTCAGGCCGGAAGGCACGAACAGCGCCCCCCGCCCGTCGGAGATCATGATGAAAGGGTCGGTGCCGCTCAGCGCGTCCATGCCCGCGGGCTCCTTCGACCAGTCCGGGGTGTAGTCCGGCGCCTTCTCGGTGGAGAAGTCCACCTGGTCGTAGCCGTCCCATTCCCCTTTTTCCGCGTCCCACCACGCCAGCTTCTTGCGCTCCGACCAGGGCTTGCCCGCGGGGTCGGCGGAGGCGCGGTTGACCAGCGTGCGCCGGTTGGACGGCCAGGCGAAGCCCCAGCCGAGATGCGTGCCCGGCCCGTCCGGCCCGTCCGGCTTGCGCGACCGTGCCTGGTTGTGGTCGTTCTTCGGGAAGACGCCGGTGTAGATCCAGCAGCCGCAGGCGGTGGTGCCGTCGTCCTTCAAATCCTTGAAGTCCGCGATCTGCTGCCGGTCGGGCCAGGTGTAGCCGTTGATCTCCCGCAGCACCGCCTCCGCGTCCGGCTCCTCCCGCTCGCCTTCGACCGGGTAGTCCCAGGTCAGGTAACGGATCGGCAGGTCCCTGGGGTCGGCGCTGCTGCGGTAAAGCTCCTTCAACCGGCGGCCGAGGTGATAGACGAACCACAGGTCCGACCGGCCGTCGCCCGGCCCGTCCACGACCTTGTCGTGCCACTGGATCAGGCGGTGGGTGTTGGTGAAGGTGCCCGCCTTCTCCCCCGCCAGCGAGGTCGGCAGCAGGAACACCTCCGTCTTGATGTCCTTTGGCGCCAGCTCCCCGGCCTGCACCGGCTTGCCCTTGTACCAGAAGGACGCCGTCTCCGTTTCCGTGAAGTCGGTCACCACCATCCAGTCGAGCTTGCCGAGCGCCTTCTGCACCAGCGCGGCGTTGCTGCCGCCGACCGCCGGATTCTGGCCCAGCAGAAACAGGCCCTTGATCAGCCCGTCCTCGATGGCGAGCGTCATGGGGTTCTGCGAGTGGTCGCCCATGATCTTGGGCAGCCACTCGAAGCCCCAGCCGTTCTCCTTCATCCCCGCCTCGCCGTACCAGGCGCGCAGCAGGCTGACGATGTATTTGGGGAAGTTGTGCCACCACCCCGTCGGCGTCGTCTCGTGGTCGATGTAGTCCTGCAGGCTGTGGTGCGGCTTCAGCCCGTGCGGCTGCGGCAGGTAGCCCGGCAGCAGGTTGTAGAGCGTCGGGATGTCGGTGGAGCCCTGGATGCTGGAATGGCCACGCAGCGCCAGGATGCCGCCGCCGGGCCGCCCGACGTTGCCAAGCAGCAGCTGGATGATCGCCGCGGCCCGGATCATCTGCACGCCCGTGGAATGGTGCGTCCAGCCGACCGCGTAGCAGATCGTCCCCGTCTTCTCCCGGCCGGACGCGCGGGCGAGCGCGTCGGCGACCTTCACGAAGGTCTCCTTCGGGCAGCCGGTCACCCGCTCGACCATCTCCGGCGTGTAAGGTGCGAAGTGGCGCTTCAGGATCTGGTAGACGCAGTTCGGGTGTTGCAGCGTCTCGTCCTTCGGCGTCGGTCCCTGCTGCAAGCGCTTGGTCTGGTCGGAGAAGGACTCCGTCGTGTTGACGAAATGCTCCGCCAGGGAGGACGGCACAAACTCCCCCTTATACTGCCAGCTTTCGTAGCTGTAGGACTTCTTGGCCTCGTCCCAGCCGGAGAATTTGCCGTCGTTCTGGCTCGGATCCTCGAACGCGTCCTCGATGATGGTGGCGAGGTTGGTGTAGTTCAGCGCGTAGTCCTTGAACCACAGGTCGTTTTCCAGGATGTGGCGGATGATTCCGCCAAGGAAGGCGATGTCCGTCCCCGCCCGGATCGGCGCGTGAATGTCCGCGAGCGCGGAGGTCCGCGTGAAGCGCGGGTCGGCGTGGATCAGCGTCGCCCCCTTCTGCTTGGCCTGGAGCGCGAAGCGGAAGGCGATCGGGTGGTTTTCCGCCATGTTGGACCCCATCACCAGGATGCAGTCCGCGTTGGCGAGATCCCACTGGGGCAAAGTGGCCGCCCCTCGGCCGAAGGAGGCGCCCAAACTGGGCACCGAGGAGGAGTGTCAGACCCTGGCCTGGTTTTCGATCCAGACCATGCCGAGCCCGCCGCTGAACAGCTTTTTGATGAGGTAGTTTTCCTCGTTGTCCAGCGTCGCCCCGCCCAGCGAGGCCATGCCCAGCGTGTGGTTCACGACCGTGCCGTCGGGAAGCTTGTGCACGAAGGTCTCGTCGCGGGTTCGCTTCGCCAGATGCGCGATGCGGTCCATCGCCCAGTCCAGCGGCTTTTCCTCCCAGCGGTCGGCATGGGGGGCGCGGTACAGGACTTTGCTCATCCGCAGCTCGCTGGTCAGCCAGCCGAAGGTCGCTGCCCCCTTAGGGCACAGCGTGCCCTGGTTGATCGGGCTGCGCGGGTCGCCCTCCACATGGATCAGCGTCCCGTCCTTGGCGTACATCAGCTGCGCGCAGCCGACCGCGCAGTAGGGACAGATGTTGGTGCCGACCTTGTCCGCCTCCTCCAGCCGCGGGCGCAGCTTGGCGGAGCCGGTGCTTTTGGCCGCGTCGGAATAAGGGCTCTCGCCGCGGAGCTGCCGGGGCAGCGACCAGTCGCGCAGGAAGCCGCGGGCGTGGTCGGCAAGCGTGCGGCGGCGGATCGGCTTCATGGGCGCGTCTCCTCGGCGTATCCAATGTCATGCACGATGGCGGCGATCAGGTCCGGGCGCTCGTCGTAGCGGACGGCGACCCGCGCCCTGGCCCGGACGAGGTCCGGTAGGTCCTGCGGCTCGATCGGCGCGTCGTGCGCCAGCATGAACAGGCGGGCGATCCCCTCGTCGCTGACGAGCTGGAAACGCCCCTCCTGGGCGAGCGTGATGGTTCCCTCGACCGTGCGCATGGTCCCCGGCGGCATCGTGGCATCCGGAGACGTCAACGACGCGCGGCCGGATCGGTTCGCAGGGAATGGAAAATTTACCGTGCCCGGGCGACAACCCGTGGCGTAGGGTCAGCCTGCGCCTGGATCGCGCCGATCACGGCGGCCTGCGGATGGCCGAGGTCATGCAGCGCCCGAACGCAGTCCTCCGCCCGCTCCGAGGGCACGCCGGCCAGCAGCCCGCCGGCGGTCTGTGGGTCGAACAGCAGCGCGGTCCGCGCATCCGGCACAGCGCCGGCCAGCCGCGCCCCGGCGCGGGCGTTTTCCGGATGCAGGGTGCTGGCGACCCCGGCCCCCAACAGTTCCAGTGCCCCCGGAAGCGCCGCGATGGCGCCAAGGTCCAGCGTGGCGTCCACCTCTGAGGCGTCCAGCATCTCCAGCAGGTGGCCGAGCAGCCCGAAACCGGTGACGTCGGTGCAGGCCACGGCGCCATGCTCCACCAGGCAGGCCGCGGCGGGGCCGGAGGACCGCTGCATCGCCTCCAGCGCCGCAGCGACCCAGGGGGCTCGCGCCCTGCCCTGCATCGCCGCCGCCATCACCACCCCGGTGCCCAACGGCTTCGTCAGCACCAGCGCGTCGCCGGGCCTCAAGCCGCCCTTGCGCAGCACGGTCGGACCGGCGATGCCGGTGACGGCAAATCCCAGGCCGGGCTCCGCGGTTTCCGCGCTGTGGCCGCCGACGAGGCGCGCGCCGGCACCCTCCAGCACCTCCAGCCCGCCGCGCAGCATCTGGTACAGGTCGTCCTCCTGGATCGCGCCGCGGGCCGGCGGCAGCCCGGCGATGGCGAGCGCGGTCAGCGGCGTCCCGCCCATGGCGTGGATGTCGCCCAGCGCGTGGGTGGCGGCGATGCGGCCGAAGACATAGGGGTCGTCCACGAAGGCGCGGAAGAAGTCCACCGTCTGCAACAGCGGCCCCTGCGCCGGCAGGGCCACCACCGCCGCGTCGTCCCCAACGCCGGTGGGAGTGCCGGGCAGGTCGAGCCGCTCCAGAACCCGCGCCAGCACGGCGGCTGGCACCTTCGCGCCGCAGCCGCCGCAGCGCATCTCGGCCGGCGGCTGCGAGCGTGGAACCGGGCGCATGGACGTCAGGTCCTGATAGTCGCGCATCCAGCGCCGGTCGATCCACTGCTTCAGCCTCCAGACCCACGCCCCTTCCGCCACCAGCGACCCGCGGGAGGCCACAGCGTAGGCGTCGCCCGCGCCGATCAGCGACAGGAATTGTTTCTGCGGGGTGAAGGGCCTCGGGTCCTGTCCCGCCAGGGTGCGCCGCAGGTTGGCAACCAGCGGCGGCCCCTGCCGCACGGCGAAGACGCCGGCCTTTGGGCGGGGGTGCGGCTGCACCGACGCCACATCGCCGGCCGCGAAGACCAGCGGGTCGTTCAGGGAGCGCAAACCCGCGTCCACGGCGATGAAGCCGCGCTCGTCGAGCACGAGCCCCGTCCCGGCCAGCCAGGGGGCGGCACCGGCCTGGGTTGCCCAGACCACCGCGTCGCAGGCGATCCGCGCGCCGTCCTGGAGGTCCAGCCCGTCGGCGGCCACCGACGCCACCGCGACCTCCTCCCGAAGCTCCACGCCACGCTCCGCCAGCAGGCGCCGGAAGACGCGGGCGACGCCCGGCGGGTGCCCGTCCAGCAGCCGCCCGCGCGTGACCAGCGTGAAGCGGGGCAGCACGGCGGGGCAGCCGTGGCGCAGCGCGCGCTGCATGGACAGCACCACCTCCACCCCCGCCGCCCCGCCGCCGACCATGGCCACGTGCAGCGGTTCCGCCGCGGCGCACAGCCGGTCGGCCAGCCGCTCCCACCGGTCGATCAGCCCGTCAATGGGCTTCAGCGGGATGGCGTGCTCCGCCGCCCCCGGCGTGTCGAGCGTCGGGCGGGAGCCGGTGTCCAGCGACAGCACGTCGTAGCGGAGCGGCGGCCGCCCGCTCAGCAGGACCCGCCGCTCCGCGCGGTCGAGCCCGACCGCCTCCGCGTGGATCAGCCGCGCCCCAGCGAACCGCGCGAGGCGCACGAGGTCGATGTGGCAGTCGTCGCGCTGGTAATGCCCGGCGATGAAGCCGGGGACCATGCCGGAATAGGGGGTCTCCAGGTCGCGGGCGACCAGCGTCAGGCGCACGCCGGGGAGCGGGCGCATGCCGAAGCTCTTCAGCACATGCACATGGGCGTGCCCGCCGCCGACGAGCACGAGATCCTGTTCTATGGGCCCGTCGGTGGGGCTGGTCTGCATCTCGGGTGCCGCTCGGGCCGTTGGGCGACCGGCCCGATGCTCCCGTGTGGAGCTTGGACGCGGCCGGTCCCGGCATAATGCCGCGGGCCGCGCCGGAGTTCCACCGCGCGGGCTTCGCCGAGTCGCCGGTTTCCCGGCCCGGCGCCGGCGCGGCGCCCCGGCAAACCGGAATTTATCCCATTCGGCCAGGAATTTTCTTGCTTCAAGTGGCTTTTGAGCCTTTTCCCGGTCGGTTTGGCCTGGAGAGGCTTGCGCACAGGAAAGCGGCAGAGTACGTCAGAGGCGCCGAGAACCCCAGCGATGCTGCGGGTTTCGAAATGAACAGAGGAGTAGGGAATGACGAAGGCCGACCTCATCGACGCCATCGCCGCCAAGCTGGGCGGCACCAAGGCGGACGCCGGCAAGGCGCTGGACGCCGTGCTCGAGAGCCTGCAGGACGCGCTCGTCAAGGGCGAGACCGTCAAGCTGCCCGGCTTCGGGCAGTTCGAGATCGCCGAGCGCGGTGAGCGCACCGGCCGCAACCCGCAGACCGGCGCGGAAATCAAGATCGCGGCCTCCAAGGCCCCGAAGTTCTCCGCCGGCAAGGCTCTCAAGGACGCCATCAACGGCAAGGCCGACTGACGCCGTCGAGGCAGGCCGACCCGTCGCGCCTGGGGCAGCGGCAACGCTGCCCCTTTGCATTTCTGGGTGGGGCCGTTTCAGGGCACAAGTTTTGTGGACACGGGCGGGGCCCCTCGCCTGTTGACCGGTTGGTGTTGGCGAACCGACCGCAGCAAGGCGATAGCATGAGCAGCAGCATCTTTCGTTGGATCAAGATCGACGGAGCCTGGGAACCGGCCCGCGAGCAGGCGGACGGATCCTTCATGCCGATCGGCGACATCATCCCGCTCCCCGCCCGCGACGTGAAGATCGGGCCGGTCATCGAGCCGCCGCCCCGGAACGCCGACCGCGGTGCCGCGAAGGCAGGCGGCGCGGTGCCCTCCGCCCCCGCGGGACCGGACGACGCACTACCGCCGCCGGACAGCCCCCTGAATCCGGCCTGACTCCGGCCTGACGGGCGCGCTCAGCGGCCGCTGATCAGCTTGCCCACCAGCGACTGGAAATCCCGCTGGAGGTTGTCCATGAAGATTTCGACGGGGTCCGTCGGGGGCGGCGGCTGACGCTGGACGGGCCACGGCTCGACCGGCATTTCGGCGGTTTCCCTGGGGGCGGCCTGGTCGGGGACATACACCCGCTCCGGCGGCCGGGGCGCGTTCCAGGACGGCTCTTCCCGTGCCGTGTTCCACGTCGGGGGTGAGGACTGGGTTGGCCCTGGTCCCCGGGTCGGCCGGGGCTGCGGTTGCGAGCCCATGTCCCGCTTCGGCTTGGCCGGGGGCGCCGCGGGCCGCGGGCTGGGAACCGCCGCGACCTCCTTCCCGCGCGTGGCATCATCTGCCTGTTTGGTGTCTGTCTGTTTGGCGTCGGTCTGCTTGGGCACGACGATCGGCTCACCCGCCGCGGGCGCGCCGCCGACGGAGTTGCGCGCGAAGGCGTCCTTGCACAGGCCGCGCTGGTGGGCACGGTCGAGCGCCTGCCCCTCCAGAAGCCAGCAATCGATCGCCTGCGCCCTGCACACCGTCGCCGCCGCTGCGACCGCCGCCGCGGACAGCGCCAGGATCACCGCGCCGGACCGAAGCGCCTGACGCCCAAAAATCTGTCCCATGTCCGCCTCCCCGGACCCGCCGCCACCCGGGGCGGCCACCCTCATGCAGGGACCTACACGGCGGCAGGGGCCATCATTCCCTGATCATTCGGGGTGCGGTGGATCAGGGGGCATACCCCCCTGGCCCAGGGGACACAGGAGACAGGGGCCGGGTCAGGCCAGTTCGACGCGCAGCGCGAAGGGGCCGCTGTCGCCCTGTTCCGCGACGAACCGCACATCCTCGCCGTCGGCCACGATGTCCAGGCCCGACTGCCGCAGGATCGTGCGGTCGAAATAGACGCCGATGCCGGTCTCGTCGTTCCACGGGTCGATCAGGCCCGATTGGCTGTCGAGATTGTACCAGCGCACCGTCCCGTAGATCATGTCGTCCGGGGAGATCGCCATCAGCGCCGGCGGCAGGCGCTCGACACGGCGCTGCGGTACCTCCCGGACGCCCTGAGGCTTGGCCGGCTTGCCGTCCATTGGCGGCACGGCGGCGGCACGGGTGCGGCGCGCCTTCGGCTCGCGCGGCGGCTTCGGTTCCGCGGGGGCGGCCGGGGTGACCGAGTGGATGGCCGCGACCTGGGGGCCCTTCGGGCTGGGCACGACGTCGCAGACCAGGACGGTCCCTTCCGTCAGCGTCACCTCCCCCAGGGGGGCCAGGACCTTGGAATGCAGAAACGCTTCCCCGCTTCCGTCGGACAAACGAATGAAGCCGAAGCCCTTGTCCGCCTTGTACCACTTCACCGTCGCGGTGACATTCTTCAGTTCGTCGTTCACTCGTTCACTCTGGATGCTCGGTTGTCGGAAGGAAACGAAAGCAACACTGACGGTATTTGCACGGCGATGCAACGCACCCGTCACGCCGCCAGCCCACCGGACGCACCATCGCGCTCCGCGGGCGCCCGGGTGTGCCCCCGGGTGTGACCGGGCGGCGTCACCGGCCCCAGGGGCGAAGAGACGAACAATGCGGCGTCCAACGGTGCATAATCCACCCGGACCGCTTCCTGCAACGACATCATACCGGCGCCGGTGCCGGAATCGAAGAATATCGCGCGAAACGGCGCGCGGGGGATGTGCTGAAAAAACGCCGGCCCGGCCTCTGGGTTCCCAGTCCCGGCTTCCGCTATTTCGGATCGCCCCCTTCGGCACCTCCTTCGGCCACGCTCAGGCGACCGCCGCGGCGCCGGCCCGCGGCAGGACGACGGCGCGCACCGTTGCGGTGCGGCCTCGCACCGGCAGGTCCCGCGCCTCGCCGGAGCCGAGCACCACGCCCGCGCGCCGGACCGTTCCGTCGGACACGACCAGTTCGGCGTCCAGCTCCTTCGCCAGCCCTTCCAGGCGGCTGGCCACATTCACCACGTCCCCGACCGCGGTCAGCGAGGTCGCGGGGCCGTAGCCCATCTCCCCCACGATGGCGACGCCGGCGTGCAGACCCATGGCCAGACGCAGGGGATGACCCAATTCCCGCTGCAGGTTGCCGTTCAGGTCTTCCACCCCCCGTGCGATGGCCGCGGCGGCGGACAGCGCCTGGCGGCAGGCCTGCGTCGGCTCGCTCTCCACGCCGAACAGCGCCATCGCCCCGTCGCCGATGAACTTGTCCACGCGCCCGCCCTCGCGCTCGACGGCGTTGCCGACCATGGCGAAATACTGGTTCAGCAGATAAACCACGTCGAAGGGCAGCTTCTGCTCCGACAAGGCGGTGAAGCCGCGCAGGTCGCAGAACAGCACGGCGATGAAGCGCTCCTCCCCGCTCCACCGCTGCTCGGCCGGCTGTTGGCCCAAAACGTTGGCGCGCAGCAAGGGGATCACCGCCACGTCCGACACCGGGCGGAGTTGGCACGCCAGCCGCACGCCCGGCGGGGCGCCGACCCGCGCGAGCGTCGCGCGCTCTTCCGGCGCGGGTTCCGGCTGGTCGGACAAGCTTCCCAGCAGGCGCACCCGGCAAGTGGAGCAGCGCCCCCGTCCGCCGCACACGGACAGGTGCGGGATGCCGGCCAGCCGGCTGGCCTCCAGGACCGTGAAGCCGCGCGGCACGGCGACGGTCTGGCGGTCCGGGTAGCGGATGCGCACCAGCGTGCGGCGCTGCCGCAGGAAGCGCAAGGTCCGCGCGCCGAGGACCCCGAGAAGGGAGCCCCAGGCCACGCTGTAGGCGGCCCACCACATGGTGCCCATGACCGGGGGCGGCGGCACCATCGGCTTCAGCCCGTTGGTCTCGACCAGCAAGGCGACGTCGCGGCCAGCCTGCGCAAAGCCGATCAGGGCCAGCACGGGCACCATCAGCGCCAGGGCGAACAGGACGGGGAAGGCCCGCGGGTACCAGCGGCGGTGACGCAGCCAGAAATGCAGGCCGATGCAGCCGTGCACCCAGGCGACGACCAGGATGATGGCCTGCCGCAGGCCGTTGGTCGGGACCTCGACCCACATCAGCTGGAGGATGACGTCGTAGGTGTCCTCGAAGCTCGACATCGCCGACCGGACCCGCGTCCCCAGCACGTGGGGAATGAGGAGGAACGGAATGGACAGGCCGAGGACGAGCTGCCACAGGTCCGATCCTGGCATGCGCAGGGTGCGCCGGCGGTACAGCGCCAGCAGCGCCAGGCCGGCGTGGACCAGGAAGGACCCATAGAGGAGCACGGTGCCCGGCACGCTGCGCCAGACGGCGACGAACCAGTCCTGCGCCTGCGCCATCGCTTCGAGCGACACGATGCCCAGGGCATGGTTCAGCAGGTGGGTGGTGAGGAAGGTGAAGATGATCAATCCGGTGGACAGCCGCAGGCCACGCACCGTGACCGGAGCACTCCATCGCAGCCCGCTGGGCCAATCCCCTTCCCTGACCGCCATCGCGCCCCCTTTCCGCCCTCGTGCACGTGCCGGCCACGAAGCGCGCCCGCGTCGCCGATGCCCCACGCTTCAAGCGTCGGTGCTCCCGCGGATGGTTTCAAGGCTCGCTCAACAACCCGTGATCCGGCGCCCGCGATCCGGCCCCCATGATCCGGACAGACCGTGCGGCACGAAAAAGGCCGCCCGAAGGCGGCCCGCAGTCTCTCTCCCTGGACCCTGCAAGAATCCAGGGTCTACCCTTCCAGAGTCGCCCGTCCGTGCGCAACTTGGCGAAACTGTCTATGCCGGCCCTGCCTGGCAGCCCGGAATGGGCCCAGGGGCTTGGGGCTCATTGTTCGCCACGTCAATGGTAAGTGACTCAAACTCTTGATGTGGCTGTAATTTTTTGGTCTTTCAGCCTTGCGAGCTTTGCGCATCTGGTATTTGGTATACCAGAATATAGTCACCCCATCAGATCGATGGAGGACATCATGACGACCACGACCTTCTCCCCCGCCGGCGCCTCGCACCAGCCGTCCACCGCCGTCCAGGCGATCCTCGGCTTCGCGGTCTCCTGGTTCAAGGCGACTCCGGTCTACATCGTCTACAGCGCGCTGGCCCGCTGAAACCAGACCGGACCAACCCTCCGGGGCCTGATCATCCGGGCGCACGCATCCCCGGCCGGGCCGGCCGCCGCTTTGGCGACAGCCTAGTCCCTTGCCCAACCCCAGGGATGACGTGAAACAGCGATGAACCGAAAAACGGGCTGCGCCTTCGGCGCGGCCTGTTTTCGTTTGGCGGACCCGCCGTCCTACCGAGCGGCGGCGCCCCGTCAGCCGGTGGTGAGCTTGTCGACGAAGCGGTCGACCTGGGACTGCACCGCGTGCAGGCTCTCCTCCAGGCTGCGGATGTCCCGGTGCAGGCCGGCCGCGGATTCCCCGTTGCGGCGGGCCGAATGGGCGACACCCTGCACGTTCTCGCGCAGTTGCTGGGTGCCATGGGCGGCCTGCTGCACGGCGCGGCTGATCTGGGTGGTCGCAGAGTTCTGCTGCTCCACCGCCGTCGCGATGGAGGCGCTGATCTCCGACAGGGTGCCGATCACCTTGGCAATCCCGCCGATCTCGCCCGCCGCGTCGCCGGTGGAGGCCTGGATCGCGTTGATGAGCGCGGAGATCTCCTCCGTCGCCTTGGCGGTCTGCCCTGCGAGGTTCTTCACTTCGGTGGCGACCACCGCGAAGCCTTTTCCGGCCTCGCCCGCACGCGCCGCCTCGATGGTGGCGTTCAGCGCCAGCAGGTTCGTCTGGCCGGCGATGGACGTGATCAGGGTCAGCACGTCGCCGATCCGGTTAGAGTCCTCCACCAGCTTGTTCATCAGGCCGACCGTGCCGCTGACCCGGCGGCTCGCCCCGTCGGACACGCCGTGCGAGTTCTGCGCCTGGGCCGCGATCTCGCGGATGGAGGCGGCCAGCTGCTCCACGGCGGCGGCCACGGTTTCCACGTTGCCGCTGACGTCGTCCGCCACGCTGGCGACGCCGCTGCTGAGCGACGCGTTCTCGCTGGCGCTGGTGGCGACTTCGCCCACGGCGCCGCTCATCGCCTCCGCGGTGCGGTTCACGGTGGACAGGAGCTGCCCGACGTCGGTGTCGAAGGTTTCCGCAACGGCCGCCAGGGCGGCGCGGCGCTGCCGGTCCGTCTCGGCGGCGTGGCCGGCCTGTTCGGCCTCCAGACGCGCCTTGGCGATGGCATTCTCGCGGAAGGTCTGCACGGCCGCCGCCATGCGCCCCACCTCGTCGCGTCGGCCGAGCGCCGGCACTTCGACGTCGGTGCGGCCGGAGGCCAGATCGCTCATCACGGCCGTTATGCGCACGATGGGCCCCGTGACGCCGCGCACGATGGTGAGCAGCACGCCGCAGACGACCAGCAGGATCAGGGCGCAGACGCCGGCGATGACGAGCGTGGTGCTTCGGATCTCGTCGTAGACGCGCTGGGTGGACAGCCCGACCTCGATGGTGCCGATCTCCGTCAGCTTGGCCCCGGTGCCGCGGGTGATCGGCGCGGTGCGCAGGATGATCGTGTCGTCGGAGGCGACCGGCGGCTTGCCATGGGCGGCGAAGACCTTGCCGTCCTTGCCGCGGATCGTGCTGCCCGAATAGTCGGGATCGGCCGCGAGTGCCGCGAGCATGGAGTTCGCCACGCCGGTGTCCAGGTTCCACAGAACCTCCGCCGCACCGCCGGACAGCACCGTGGTGGTCATCTGCGCACGCGCCGCCAAGGCATCGCGGGCCGTGGCCATGTTCATGTAGACGGCGCCGAGCATGGAAGCGAAGGCGATCACACCCAGCAGGCCGGCAATGGGCACCACCACCCGGGCGATCAAGCTCCGACTGTACAGGTCGAACATTCCCTATCCCTTCGAAAGCAAACCGTCTGCGAACGCCAATACCCGCGCAAATGCTTGCGCGGACGCAGACTCCCCCGATGAACTTTGGTGGTATAACTCTTCGCTCGAATGTCGGTCAAATTGATTCGGCGTCGCTCTTTGC
Organism: Azospirillum canadense; assembly: GCF_025961225.1. Lineage (GTDB taxonomy): Bacteria > Pseudomonadota > Alphaproteobacteria > Azospirillales > Azospirillaceae > Azospirillum > Azospirillum canadense. Next base: position 653,460 of record NZ_JAOQNG010000004.1, read on the forward strand.
GACCATTTGGTCGCATTGCTGGAGTCGATAATATTTCTTTATGCGCATTCGCGGCGACCGCTCGCGATGAAGGCGATCGGGCGGCTACTATTACGTACAACAATGAAAAGCATGTTTGGCAGCCCGGTGCCGCAGCCGGGCATTACAGGTAACGCAGCAGCAGCCGCGCAGCCGCGTCGCGCAGCATCACCGGCAGGCTCCGCGCGTCGAGGTCGTCCAGCGAAACCAGCCGGCAGCGGCCGGTGTCGATCGCGGCGTCCACCAGCGCGGCGAAGACGTCGCCGTAGACCTCCAGGTCCAGCTCGAAGTTCAGCCGCAGGCTGCGCACGTCCCAATTGGCGCTGCCGACCAGCGCCCAGCAGCCGTCCACCGTCATCAGCTTGGCGTGCACGAAGGGCGGCGGCGCCAGCCAGATCCGGCAGCCGGCGGCGGCCAGCGGGCGGATCTGCACCGGCACGGCCCAATCCAGGACACGGTGGTTCCCCTTGGCAGGGATCACGACGTCGACCGCGATGCCGCGCAGCGCCGCCATCTCCAACGCGCTGCACAGCCGGTCGTCGGGGAGGAAATAGGGGGTGGCGATGCGGATCGACCGGCGTGCCACGGCGATGGCGTTCAGCAGCGTGTATTCGAGCTTCTCGATGTCCTGGTCCGGGCCGGAGGTGACGACCCGCGCCGACGTGTCGCCCACCGGGGACAGAACCGGGAACCAGTCCGGCCCGGACAGGCCCTCACCCGCGACGAATTGCCAGTCCTCCGCGAAGGCCTCCATCAGCTGGGCGACGACCGGCCCCTCGATGCGGAAATGGGTGTCGCGCACGGGGTGCCGGGGGGAGTCGGCGAGCAGGTTCTCCGCCCCGATGTTCAGCCCGCCGGTGAAGCCGACCCGACCATCGACGACCAGGATTTTCTTGTGGTTGCGCAGGTTCAGGAAGGGCATGCGCCAGGGCAGCGGCGAATGGAGGAAGCGCGCCGCCGGGACGCCCGCGTCGCGCAGCCGGTGGTAGGCCGGAGACAGCAGGTAGCCGCCGCCGATGCCGTCGATCAGCACCCGCACCTCGACCCCGCGTTTCCGGGCCGCGGCCAGGGCCTCAATGAAGCGCAGGCCGGCGGCGTCGGCGCGGAAAATGTAGCTCGACAGGGCGATGCTGGTGCGCGCCTGTCCGATCGCCTCCAGCATCAGGGGATAAGCGCCGTCCCCGGCCGACAGCATCTCCAGCCGGTTGCCGGACTCGATGCCACGGCCGGTGATCCGCTCCACGGCCAGGGCCAGCCCCTGGAACGGGACCGCGGCGGCGCTTCCGCCCGACCGCGTGCGCAGGAAGGGCCGCCGCAGGCTCTGCGCGCGGGCGTGCACGCGGTTGATGCCGAAGGTGACGTACAGGACGCTCCCGGCAATCGGCGACAGCCAAGCCAGGCCGATCCAGCCGATCGCCGACGCGACGTCCCGCTTCTTCAGCAGGGCGTGGACGGTCACCCACACCGCCGTTCCGATGTGCAGGACCGTCAAAAGATAGGGGATCGCGTCCTGCATCCGCATCAAGGCCGTCTATTCCGCCGCACCACTGTCCGGGAGATAGTGTTCGCGGTAACGGTCGCGCAACGCCATCTTCAGCAGCTTGCCCGTTGCGGTGTGCGGCAACTCCTCCACGATCACGGCGCCGTCGGGGATCCACCATTTCGCCACCTTGCCCTCGAAATGGCGCAGCAGTTCCTCCGGTTCTGGACGGCAGCCTGGCTTCGGCACGACGATCAGCAGCGGCCGCTCGTCCCAGACCGGGTGGTGGGAGGCGACGACCGCGGCCTCCGCCACGTCAGGGTGGGCGACGGCGATATTCTCCAGCGCGATGGAGCTGATCCACTCCCCACCCGACTTGATGACGTCCTTGGACCGGTCGGTGATCTCCATGTAGCCGTCGGCGTCGATGGTCGCGACGTCGCCGGTGCGGAACCAGCCCTCCTCGTCGTGGGACAGGCCATCCGGCTCCTCCCGGAAATAGGCGCTGCACACCCAGGGACCCCGGACATACAGGTCGCCGAAGCTGGTTCCGTCCCAGGGCAGCTCCCGCCCGTCGGCGCCGACGATCTTCATGTCCACGCCGAACACCGCGCGCCCCTGCTTCATGCGCCGGCGCATGCCCTCCTCGCCCTCGACGTCCGCGTTGGTTGCCTTGGGAGCGTTAAAGGTGCCGACCGGGCTCATCTCCGTCATGCCCCAGGCGTGGTCGACGCGGACGCCGTACTCGTCGCTAAAGGCCTCCATCAGCATGCGCGGGCAGGCGGAACCGCCGATCACCAGCCGCTCCACCGTGTCCAGACGGGCGCCGCTGGTCCGCAGGTGCTGAAGCAGGCCCATCCAGATGGTCGGCACGCCGGCCGCGAAGGTCACCCGCTCCTCGTTCATCAGGGTTTGCAGGGGCTCGCCGGCCAGGTGCGGACCGGGGAAGACCAGTGGCGCGCCGATCATCGGCGCGGCGTAGGGGATGCCCCAGGCGTTGACGTGGAACATCGGCACTACCGGCATGACGCGGTCGGCCGCGCGCAGCCCCATGACGTCCGGCAGGGCGATGGTCATGGCGTGCAGGACGGTGGAGCGGTGGCTGTACAGCACCCCCCGCGGCTGCCCCGTCGTGCCGGAGGTATAGCAGAGCGCGCTCGCCGTGGTCTCGTCGAACTCCGGCCACTCGTAATCCTCGTCGGCCGCGGCCATGAGGTCCTCAAAGCAATGGAGCGCCATGCCCGCAGGCAGCGACAGCTCCGGCAGGTGGGCGGCGTCGGTCATCATCACCACGGCCCCGACGCTGCCGGCGATGCGCGGGGCCAACGTCTCGACCAGTTTGGCGAAGCTGGTGTCGGCGAAGAGGACACGGTCCCCCGCGTGGTTGATGATGTAGGCGATCTGGTCGGGAAACAGGCGCGGGTTGATGGTGTGGCCGATGGCGCCCATGCCGGCGGTCGCGTAATACAGCTCGAAATGCCGGAAGCCGTTCCAGGCGAGCGTCCCGACGCGGTCCTGTTGCCCCACTCCCAGCCGCTGCAGCGCCCGCACCAGCCGCCGGGCGCGCCGTTCGGCGTCGGCATAGCTGTAGCGGTGGACCGGCCCCTCCACCGTCTTCGACACGACCTCCGCGGTCGCGTGGTGCCGGGCGGCGTGGGTGATCAGCGACGACACCAGCCGCGGGCGCTGCTGCATCAATCCGAACATGGTGTTTTCCCCCTGTTGGGCGGCCATTCTTGTGTGGTGCGGCCGCTCGCGTTGCGGATTTCCTCATGCCCATTCGTTAAATGTGGATGGTGGCGAAAATCAGCCTGTCCTGCAATGAGCGATATCCCCTCCTGGCAGTGGTCCGCGCCGACGCGCGAACGACCTTTCATAAACAGGCCTTTCATAAACGGGCCTTTCATAAACGGGATGTCTGGAAGGAGTCGGCCGTGAAGGAGATGAGCGAGGATCACTACGCCATCCTGCGCCGGCACATGGTGGAGGTGATCGCCATCCAGGCGGAGCTGGCCTGCGACGAGATCGGCAAGGCGGCGCTCGACGGGCGCGTCATGGCCGCCATGCGCGGCGTGCCACGGCACCTGTTCGTTCCGGCGCAGCTTGCCGGCTACGCCTACCACAACATGCCGCTGCCGATCGGCTTTGACAAAACCATCTCCCAACCCTTCATCGTCGCTTTGATGACCGACCTGCTGGACGTCCGGCCGGACGACGCGGTGCTGGAGGTCGGGACCGGGCTCGGCTATCAGGCGGCGGTGCTGGGGAGCTTGGTCCGCCAGGTCTGGACCGTGGAGGTGGTGGAGGAATTCGCGGCCGCCGCCGAGGCGCTGTTCCAGAAGCTGGGCTACATAAACATCGGCGTGCGTGTCGGCGACGGGTCCCGCGGCTGGGCCGAGCACGCGCCCTTCGAACGGATCATCGTCACCGCGGCGGCCGAACGGGTGCCGCCAGCCTTGGCCGAGCAGCTGAAGCCCGGCGGCCGGATCGTGCTGCCGATGGGCGGGGCCGGCGCGCAGACGCTGACCGTCGGGGACAAGGACGCGCAGGGCCGCCTGTCGCTGCGACCGGTGATCCCGGTCCGCTTCACGCAGCTCGAAACCGTGCAATGACAGACCGTCGGACGCGCGGGGGCACAACCGCAGGGGACTTTCCTTCGATATCGAAGGACTCCCCACGCGATAGCTGCACTACATCACGGAATCAATTACGAATAGTTAACGAGGCTGATCGGATATGCTGCTTTGTTACTTGCGTTTTTAGTTGCTGTTGAGCAGGCTTCCCGGAACATAAAATAACAATCCGCCGGGAAGAAGAAGGATGCAAAACCAGGGGTTGAACGCACAAGACGCCACCGGCGCCGGGTTGCGTGTGGGGGTTCGGGGCAAGCTGATGCTGTCGATCGGCGTGGTGCTGTCGGGCACCCTGGTCGCGGCGTCGGTCGCGCTGGTGGGCTACGGCAACGTCCGCGACACCATCGACGTCATCGTCGGGCGCGCGGTCCCCTCCATGAAGGAGGGCATGAGCGTCGCCTACCAAACGGAGCGGCTGGTCGCCCTGGCGCCGGCCCTCACCTCGGCCGGCGACGCCGCGGCTCGCGACACCGTCTCCACCCGCGTCCGCGAGGTGAAGGAGGAGTTCGCCGCCCGCCTCGACCAACTGCGCAAAACCGACACGGACCGCGATCTGCTGAACGGCATCGAGGACACCGCCAAGGCGCTGTTCGCCAATCTGGCCGAACTGGACGGCGCCGCCGCCCAGCGCATCGCCCAGAACGGCCGCATCGCGGAACAGGTGCCCGCCATTCTGGACGCCGACACCAAAATCCAGCGCTTCACCTCGCCCTGGAAGACCGTCATCGCCAACGAGGAGGGGCAGGCGCGCCAGACAGTGCTTGATCCGGACACCAAGCCGGAGGACATGCGCGCGGCGGCAGCCACCATGGTCGACGCCGGTCAGCGGATGCAGCCGATCCGCACGCTGATGGACGAGACCAGCAACGCGCGCAACCTGCTGCTGGAAGCCGGCACCACCACCGACGCCGACCGGCTGAACGTCATCGAGGCGCGCCTCGCCCAGTCCATGGCCGTCATCGACAGCGTCCTGCCGCAGCTTCCAGAGAAGCTGACGGAGGCGCTGACCCCCGCGGTGAAGGCCATCGCCGGGATCGCCAGCGGTGACACCAGCGCCGTCGAGACGCGCCGCCGCATCCTGGACCTGCGGGAGCGCTCCCGCGCCCTGGTGGAGAGCAACCACGCCCTGTCCGCGCGCATGACCTCCTCCATCGGCGAACTGGTCCAGGCGCAGGAGCGCGGCATCGCCGCCACCACGTCGGACACGGCGCAGATGCTCGACACCAGCCGCCTGACGCAGATCGCCGTCTGCCTGGTCAGCATCATCGCGTCTATCCTGGTCGTCTGGCTCTACGTCGGGCGCAACCTGATGCGCCGCCTGATGGCGCTGAAGAGCGACATGCGCCGCATCGCCTCCGGCGACCTCGCCGCCGAGGTCACGCTGGACGGGCGCGACGAAATTTCCGAGATGGGGGCAGCGCTCCGCGTCTTCCGCGACACCGCCCGCGAGGTGGAGGCCGCCCGCGCCCAGGCGGAAGCCGAGCGGACCCGCGCCGCGGCGGAGCGCCGGGAGGCCATGCTGTCGCTCGCCGACCAGTTCGAGAACGGCGTGAAGATGGTGGTGGAGACCGTCTCCGCCGCCGCGACCCAGATGCACCAGACCGCCTCCAGCATGGTGGCGACGGCCGAGAACGCCTCCACCCAGGCCGGCAGCGCGGCCACGGCGGCCGAAAGCGCGTCGGCCAACGTGGACGGGGCGGCGTCGGCCGCGCACCAGCTCTCGGCCTCGATCAACGAGATCGCCAAGCAGGTGACGGAATCCGCGGTGATCGCCGGCCAAGCGTCCAACGACGCCGCGCGCACGGACGCGACCATGCGCAGCCTGAGCGAGACGGCCGGCCGCATCGGCGAGGTGCTGGACCTCATCAACTCCATCGCCGGCCAGACCAACCTGCTGGCGCTGAACGCCACCATCGAGGCCGCCCGCGCCGGAGAGGCCGGCAAGGGCTTCGCGGTCGTGGCGTCGGAGGTGAAGCAGCTGGCGACCCAGACCGCGCGGGCGACCGAGCAGATCGCCGGCCAGATCGGCGCCATGCAGTCCGCCACCGGCGAGGCCGCCTCGGCGATCCGCGCCATCGCCTCGACCATCGCCCGCCTCAACGAGATCTCCACGACCATCGCCGCCGCGGTGGAGGAGCAGGGCGTGGCGACGGCCGACATCGCCCGCAATGTCCAGCAGGCGGCCGGCGGCACCGCCGCGGCGTCGGAGAACATCGGCCTGGTGCGCACCGCCGCCGGCCAGACCGGCCAGTCCGCGCAGGAGGTCCTGACCGCCGCCGGCCAGGTTTCCGAGAAGACCGGCAACCTGCTCCAGCAGATCGACCGCTTCCTGTCCCAGGTCCGCGCAGCCTGACGATATCCCCCCTCGCCCATCCGAACTGGGCGAGGGGGGATGCGCCGCCTACCCCTGCGCCCGCGGCGCGAGCGCCAGCAAGCCGGCCAAAGACAGGGCGGCAAAGCCCGCCCCGGCGAGAAAAGTCGCCGCCGGTCCCGCCATGGTCCACAGCGCGCCGGCGAGCGCGCTGGCCACGAGCAGGGCGAGGCCGGTGACGAGGTTGTACAGACCGAAGGCCGTGCCGCGCAGGTGCGCGGGTGCGGCGTCGGCGACGAAGACGGCCAGCAGCCCCTGGGTCGCCCCCATGTGCAGGCCCCACACCGCCGACCCCGCCAGGACCGCCCACACCGACCCGGCCGCCGCCAGCACGAGGTCGGCCAGCACCAGAAGCCCGACGCCGATGGCCAGCAGCGCGCGCCGGTCGAGCCGATCCGCGAGCTGCCCGAGCGGATAGGCGGATGCCGCGTAGACGACGTTCATGACGATCAGGACCAGCGGCGCGTAGGCATCCGCCATCCCGAGATTCTGGGCGCGCAGCAGCAGGAAGGCCTCGCTGAAGCGCGCCAGCGTCAGGGCGGAGGCAAGCGCTACGACGCCCCAGTAATGCCCGCCGAGCAGCCGAAGCTCGCTGCGCCGGATCGGGAAGCGCCGCCGCTCCGCCGGCGAGTCCGCGTCCGGCTCCCGCACGCCGACAACGATCACCGCGACGGCAAGCATGGCCGGGATGACCGCCACCCAGAACACCAGCCGGACGTCGCCGCCGCTGAGCAGCATCAGCAGCATGGCAAGCGCCGGCCCGGCGAAGGCGCCGACCGTGTCCATGGACTGGCGCAGGCCGAAGGCGGCGCCGCGCAGTTCCACGGGGGTCACCTCGGCGACCAGCGCGTCGCGCGGCGCCCCGCGCACGCCCTTGCCGATGCGGTCCAGGAAGCGGGCCAGCAGCACCGTTCCCAAGCTGTCGGCCAAGGGGAAGATCGGCTTGGTCAGCGCCGCCATGCCGTAGCCGAGCAGCAGCAGCGGCTTGCGCCGGCCGACCCAGTCGCTGACCACCCCGGAGAAGACCTTGGTGATGGACGCCGTGGCCTCGGCGATGCCCTCGATAATCCCGACCGACCGCGCGCTGGCCCCCAGCCCCGATACCAGGAACACCGGCAGCAGGCTGTGGATCATCTCCGACGAGACGTCCATGAACAGGCTGACGAAGCCCAGCGCGACGACGGTGCCGGGAATGGTCCCGGCGGAGGATGGGCGGGCGGACACGATGGCCTCAAAGGTCGCTCAAGAACGGCGCGCAGTGTCGCCAATCATCGCTGTTTTCCCAACAGCTAGACCTCGATCTGCGCGCCCAGTTCGACCACGCGGTTGGGCGGGACGCAGAAGAAGTCCGAGGCGGAGGCCGCGTTGCTGGCCATCACGATGAACAGGCGCTCCTGCCACGGCTTCATGTCCGGCTTGTTCGACGGCACGATGGTCTCCCGCCCGACGAAGAAGGACGTGGTCATCATGTCCAGCGTGAAGCCGTGCCGGCGCATCAGCTTCAGCGCCTGCGGTATGTGCGGAGTTTCCATGAAGCCGAAATGCAGGACGACGCGCCAGAATCCGTGCCCCAGATCCTCCGCCTCGAACCGGCGGTCGTCGCCGACCCGCGGCACCTCCTCGTTGATGGCGGTCAGGAAGATGACCCGCTCGTGCAGGACGTGGTTGTGCTTCAGGTTGTGCAGCAGCGCGTGCGGCACGAGATCGGTGCTGCGGGTCAGGAAGATCGCCGTCCCCGGCACGCGGTGCGGCGCCTTGCGCTTGAGCCGGGCGAGGAACTGTTCCACCGACATGCCCTGCTCGGCCAGCCGCTCCGCGATCGCGCGCCGGCCGCGCCGCCACGTCCACATCAGCGTGAACAGCACCCCCGCGGCCAGCAGCGGGAACCAGCCGCCCTGCGGCACCTTCAGCAGATTGGCGCTGAAGAAGGCGAGGTCCACCGCCAGGAACACGGCGGTCAGCGCCCCGGCAAGCCACCGCGGCCACCGCCACAGCGCCCGCGCCACCACGTAGAACAGCAGCGCCGTGATCGACATCTCCCCCGTCACCGCGATGCCGTAGGCGGCGGCGAGGCTGGAGGAGGACTCGAACCCCAGCACCAGCGCGATCACCAGCGCGCAGAGCGTCCAGTTGATCTTGGGCACGTAGATCTGGCCGATCTCCTTTTCCGATGTGTGGCGGATCGGCATGCGCGGGATCAGGCCCAGCTGGATGGCCTGCCGGCTGATGGAATAGGCGCCGGAGATGACCGCCTGGCTGGCGATCACCGTCGCCCCGGTCGCCAGCACCAGGAGCGGCACCTGCGCCCAGCCCGGCGCCAGATGGTAGAAGGGATTCTCCAGCGCCGTCGGGTCGCGCAGAAGCAAGGCGCCCTGCCCCATGTAGTTCAGCAGCAGCGCCGGCAGCACGAAGCCCAGCCACGCCACCCGGATCGGTAGCCGGCCGAGATGGCCCATGTCGACGTACAGCGCCTCGCCGCCGGTCACGGCCAGCACCACCGACCCCAGCGCGAAGAAGGCCAGCCACTGGTTCTCCGCGGCGAAGGCCACGGCCCAGACCGGCGACAGCGCGCGCAGCACCCCCGGCCCGTGGGCGATCTCGACCACCCCCAGCACGGCCAGCGTGCCGAACCACAGCACCATGACCGGGCCGAACAGGCGGCCCACCTTGGCCGTACCGGCGCGCTGGACCACGAACAGGCCGACCAGGATGGCGACGGTCAGCGGGATCACCCAGGCCTCCAGCGCCGGGGCGACGACCTTCAGCCCCTCCACCGCGCTGAGGACGGAGATCGCCGGCGTGACCAGGCTGTCGCCGAAGAACAGAGACGCGCCGAACATGCCCAAAACCAGGAGTGCCGGGCGTGGAAAGGCGGTCGCCTCGGCCTTGCGGAGCGCCAACGTCATCAGCGCGAGGATGCCGCCCTCGCCCTTGTTGTCGGCGCGCATGACGAAGGTCACGTACTTGACCGTCACGACCAGGATCAGCGCCCAGAAGACGAGCGACAGGATGCCCAGCACGTTGCCCTCGGTCAGCGGCAGCCCGACATGGCCGAAGCACTCCCGCAGGGTGTAGAGCGGGCTGGTGCCGATGTCGCCGTAGACGACGCCGAGCGCCGCGAGCAGCAGAGGCGCCAGCCGCTTGTGCTGCTCCGCCTCGGTCGGGGGATGGCCGCCGACTGGCCCGGTCAGGGCCATGCCGTCGGCAAGCGCTGCGGGGTTGATCTTGTTCATTGCCGTGCCCGTGGTCATCGGTTGCCGTTCCCCAACAGGGCGCGGCCCGCACACGTCACGGATTCCGGGCCAGCCCCCTCGCCTTTTCGGCGCCCGCCGCCGGTTTCGCGCTGGCTCCTCCCGACAGGGGCCCACCGGACACGGCCTCGCCCGACACGGCGTTGAGCACGCGGATCAGCTCCTCGATGCGGTAGGGCTTGGACAGGAGCCGCACGCCCTCCGTCCGCGCCACCGTCTCGCTGTAGCCGGTGGTCAGCACGACCGGCAGCGTCGGCCGCAGACGGCGCGCCTCGCGCACCAGATCCATGCCGCTGAGCCGCCCGGGCATCACCACGTCGGAGAAGAGCAGGTCGATGCGCGCCCCGCTCGCCAGCAAGGGCAACGCCGCATCGGCAGTGGTGACCTGCGCCACCTCGTACCCGCTGTCCTCCAGCGCCGCCGCGACGGTCGAGGCGACGATGGGGTCGTCCTCCACCAGCAGCACGCGCCCGCTGCGGCGCACCGGCGCCGTTGCCGGCATGCACGGCGCATCGGCGGCGGCCACCGCCGCGGCCACGGTGGAGCGGCGCAGCAGCAGGACCACCGTCGTCCCGCGTCCCGGCGCGCTGTCGATCCAGGCGGTGCCGCCCCCTTGCCGCGCCAGCCCATACACCTGCGCAAGGCCAAGGCCGCTGCCCCGCCCGACCTCCTTGGTGGTGAAGAACGGGTCGAAGGCCTTGGCCCGCACCTCCGGCGCCATGCCGGTGCCGGTGTCGCCGACCGACAGCCGGACGAATTCCCCCTCCAGCCCCGACGGATCGCCGGCCGGCAGGACGGTGTTCTCCGCCTCCACGGTCAGCAAGCCGCCGTCGGGCATGGCGTCGCGGGCGTTCACCGCCATGTTGATCAGCGCCAGCTCGAACTGCGTCGGGTCCACCTCCACCGGCCAGAGGCCGGAGCCGAACCGCGTCTCCAGCCGGATGTCCGCGCGGAGCGCCCGTTCCAGAAGGGCCGACATGGCGAGCACGCGGTCGCGCACGTCGATCGGCTCCGGGCGCAGCCCCTCGCGACGGGCGAAGGCCATCAGCTGCTGGACCAGCTTGGCGCCGCGGTCAACCGCCTGCTGCCCGGCGTCCAGCAGAGGCTGCACCTTCGGCTCGTCGGTGCGGCGGCGGATCATCGCGAGGCAGCCGCCCAGCGCCTGCAGCAGGTTGTTGAAATCGTGGGCGAGACCGCCGGTCAGCTGCCCGACCGCCTCCAGCTTCTGCGCCTGACGCAGCTGTTCCTCGGCTTCGCGCAGCGCCGCTTCGCGCTCCTTCTCGACCGTGACGTCGCGGCCGACCGCGTGGACGAGGCCGCCGTCCGGCACCGCCATCCAGGAGAACCAGCGGTAATGGCCATCCTTGTGGCGCAGGCGGTTCACGAAATGCTGCGTGGACTGTCCGGCCGCCATCCGCCGGTTCTCGGCGCGCGTCGCCTCGACATCGTCCGGGTGGACGAGGTCCAGCGCGCGGATGCCCAGCACCTCCTCCTCCGACCAGCCGAGCGAGGCGGTCCAGGCGGGATTGATCGCGGTGAGCGTGGAATCGAGGCGATGGACGATCATGATGTCGGTGGACAGGCGCCACATGCGGTCGCGGTCGGCCGTGCGTTCGGCCACCCGGCTCTCCAGCGTGGCGTTCAGGTCGCGCAGTGCCTGTTCGGTCTGCTTGGCCTTGGTGATGTCCAGCACGAACTCGAAACCGGTGCCGTCCTCCAGCATCGTGGCGGCGAACAGCGCCCACCAGCGCGAGCCGTCCTTGCGGATGTACTCCTTTTCATAGGGCGTGGTCTGGCCATTCGCCTTCAGTTCGGCAAAGGCCATTTCGGAGCGCTCCAGCCATTCCGGCGGGGTCAGGCACCGCCACGTCACCACGCCGCCTTCCAGATCCCCGCGGCTGTAGCCGGCCATGGCGAGGAAGGCGTCGTTGGCGTCGGTGATGCGCCCGTCGCCGTCGAAATAGATCGCGCCGACCGTCTTGATCTCCAGCGCGGCGCGCAGCCGCGCCTCGCTGGCCCGCAGCGCCGCCTCGGCCTTCTTGGCCTCGGTGACGTCGCTGCCCTGGACGAACAGGCCGGTCACCCGGCCGTCCGCGTCGCGGATCGGCTGGAAAACGAAGGTGACGAAGCGTTCCTCCAGCGGGGCGCCCGGACAGCGCCGGAGCTTCGCCGGGACGCTGTTGCCGACGAACGGCTCGCCGGTGGCGAAGGCGCGGTCCGCCCAGTCGAAGAAGCCCTGGCCCTCGATCTCCGGAAGCGCCTCGCGCGCCGGCCGACCGATGATGTCGCGGTGGCCGACCAATTGGAAATAGGCGTCGTTGGCCATTTCATAGACGTGGTCGGGACCGCGCCAGACGTAGCAGAAGCCCGGCGCTTGGCGGAACAGGTCGCGGAGGCGGTCGCTTTCCGCCACCAGCCGCCGCTTGGCGAACACCTCCTCCGTCGTTTCGATGCAGGCGCAGAACAGGCCCGCCACGCCGCCGGACTCATCGCGCACCGGCGTGTAGGAAAAGGCGAAGTGCGTTTCCTCCGCATAGCCCTTGCGGTGCATGACCAGGGTGATGTCGTCCATGCGGACCGGCTCGCCACCGTAGGCTTGCGTCACGATGGGCGTGAGGTCGTCGCGGATCTCGCTCCAGACCTCGGTGAACGGCCGGCCGAGCGCCGTCGGATGCTTGTCGCCCAGGATCTCCGCGTAGGCGTCGTTGTAGAGCAGGGTCTGCTCCGGCCCCCAGACCAGGAACATGGCCTGGTGCGAGCCGAGGATCACGGCGACCAGCGTGCTCAGCGGCAGGCCCCAGCCGTCCGGCTCTCCCAACGGGGACGACGACCAGTCGTGGCTGCGCATCAGCGCCCCCGCCTTGCCGCCGTCGGCCAGGAAGGGGGTGGTTGCAGCCCGGCAACCCTTGTCGAGACTCATGGAGCGGCCGGCGAGTCGGCGACGGAACAATGGGCGGTCGTACCGACGGGCTGTCGACGGGCGGCAGCCGCCTTCGGAACCGGCAGGCGGATGGATTCGGGCATCAGCGTGTCGTCAAATCAGCGGCTGTTCATCGTCATGGCACGACGATATAGCCACTCGGACCGGCTTAGCACAATGTGATGGGACTTCCTCATTGGAGGTATTTCCTCCGTTCGGGATGACCGTCGGAAGACGGGGGAAGTGGAACGCGGTTCCGCATGGCCCGGTTCCTCTTGCCGCCGCGGGCGTGTCCTTTCAAACGGGAATCCGGGCGAGCTTTTTCCCTTCATTGCGGCAAAGCGGGACGGCTCCCGGTCGGGTTACGCCGATCCAATCCTTGCCGCGCCGGACCGGTCGTTCGCATATCCTGGTGCGCGCCACAGCCATGTAACAGTCATGCCGGGGACGAAATGAATCGGACAGGCGTAAGGACGGCCTTCACGCTGGCGGCATGGGCCTGCATCGTGACCATCGTCGTTCTGTCCCTGGTTCCGGCGGAGGAAATGGTCCGCACCGGCGTCGACGGACACCTGGAACACACCGCCGCCTACGCCGGCACCGGCTTCTTCGTCGGCTTGGCCTACCGGGTGGAGGATCGCTGGGCGGTCCTGGGCGTGCTGATGTCCGCCCTGGCCGGCACCATGGAAATCCTGCAGCACTTCTCGCCGGGCCGTCACCCGGCCTTCAGCGATTTCGGTGCAAGTTCCATCGGTGCCGTCATCGGTCTGGCCGCGGCGGGGCTGGCCGTCCGGAACACGCTGCTCGCGCGGCGCCTCGCCCGCTGACCTTTAGCAGCTTCGAGTTCCCTCTCCCGCCCCGGGAGAGGGTATATCAAACCGATGCGAGTTCGCGCTGAAAGGCCCGGCTGACGGTTTTGGCGAAGGGCTTCAGGGTGGCTTCCCCGGCGCCATCGCGCGCCGCCGCCGACATGCCGGCCATGGCAATCACGATGAAATCGGCCAGATCCTCGGCGCGGTCCGGGCGCTCGGTCGCGATGAAATCGCGGATGGTGTTGCGGCTGGCCGTCTTCGCGGCGGCGGACAGGGCGCAGGCCTCCGGGTCGGCGCTGTTGCGGGCGCCGTCGAGCACGAGGCAACCGGCCACCCCGTTCCGCTCCGGATAGAGCCGGGCGGCCAGGCCCAGCGTGCGCGCGATCACCGCGGCGACGCCGCCGCTCTCGTCCAACGCCTTCGCGAAGATGTTGGCCTCCCCGGCGGCGTAGCGCTGGAGCGCGCGCTCGAACAGCCCGGCCTTGCTGCCGAAGGCGGCGTAGAAGCTGGGCGGCTTGATCCCAAGCTCCGCCCCCAGTTCCGCCACCCCCACCGCGTCGTAGCCGCGGGCGTGGAACAGCCTCATCGCCGTGTCCACCGCCTCGTCCAGGTCGAAGGAGCGCCGCCGGCCGCGCGGTCCGGACATATGCGGTCCGGAATTCCGTGCCTCGGATTTATGTGTAGTGACCACTAAAGAAACTCCTTGCGCCGATGCCCTGGTCCGGTATATATAGCGGTCACTACACAAACTCAAGGAACCGATGATGACCGACTTCACTGGCAAGACGATCCTCGTCCTCGGCGGCAGCCGGGGCATTGGCGCCGCCATCGTCCGTCGCTTTGCCACTGGCGGCGGCGCCGTCACCTTCACCTACGCCGGGTCGAAGGACGCGGCCGAGGCGATCGCCAAGGAAACCGGGGCCGAGGCGATCCAGGTGGACAGCGCCGACCGCGACGCGCTGATCGCGGCGGTCGCCGGGCGCGGCGCGCTCGACGTGCTGGTGATCAACGCCGGCACGCTGGTGATGGGGGATCCGCTGACGCTCGACCCCGACGCGGTGGACCGGATGATCGCCATCAACGTCAACGCGCCCTACCACGCCGCGGTGGAGGCCGCCCGCCGCATGAACCCGAACGGGCGCATCATCGTCATCGGCTCGGTCAACGGCGACCGCATGCCCTTCGCCGGCGGCGCGGCCTACGCGCTCACCAAGTCCGCGGTGCAGGGCATGGTGCGCGGCCTCGCGCGCGACTTCGGGGAGCGCGGCATCACCGTCAACGCCATCCAACCCGGCCCGACCGACAGCGACATGAACCCGGCCGACGGCCCGATGGCGAGCTTCATGCACAGCCACATGGCCATCAAGCGCCACGCCCACGCGGAGGAGGTCGCCGAACTGACCGCCTTCGTCGCCGGGCCGCACGGCGCGATGATTACCGGGTCGTTCCAGACCATCGACGGCGGCTTCGGCGCGTAAGCCCAGTACCTGAAACAATCGGGGGGCGGACGGGATCGATCCCGCCCGCCCCCAGGGCCGCGTCAGGCGGCCGCAAGCTCCTCGGCGGGGCCGAAGAACTCGTAGTGGATGCGGTCACCCGCCACGCCGGCGCGGGACAGCCCGCCGACGAAGGCGCGCAGGAAGGGCTTCGGCCCGCACAGATAGACGTCCGCCTCGTCCAGCGGCGTGTTGGCGCGCAGCCAGTCCAGGGTGATGAAGCCGTCGGCGTCGTGGCTGACGCCGGGCCGGTCGCCGGCCAACGGCTCGCAATAGAAGGTCGCGACGGAGATGTTCTTGCGCGACGCGGCCAGATCGCGGACATGCCGGTCCATGGCGTGGGTGGCGCTGCTCGCCGTGCCGTGGATGTAGTGAGTTTCCAGGCCCGGATGCGCCTGCGCGATGGTTTCCACCATGCTGACCATGGGCGTCAGGCCGACGCCGCCGCTCAGCAGGATCACCGGACGCTCCGGACGCTCCGGCAGGAAGAAGTCGCCGGCCGGCGGGGACACCTCCAGGACGCTGCCGACGGTCACATGGTCGTGCAGCCAATTGGACGCCGCCCCGCCCGGCTCCCGCTTCACGGAGATGCGGTAGCTGCGGCCGTTCGGCGCGGCGGAGATGCTGTAGTTGCGGCGCACCGGCGCCTCGGCTCCCGGCACCGGCAACTGGAAGGTCAGGTACTGCCCGGGCTTGTGCCGCAGCACCGGGCCGCCGTCGGCCGGGGTCAGCACGAAGGAGGTGATGACCGCGCTCTCATTCACCTTGGCCGAGACGGTGAAGTCCCGCCACCCGGTCCAGCCACCCTCGGCGGCAGCGGTCGCGTCGTAGATGCCCTGTTCCCGCCCGATCAGGATGCGGGCCAGGAACCAGTAGGCCTCGCCCCAGGCGCCCAGGATCTCGTCCGTGGCGGCGTCGCCCAGCACGTCCTTGATCGCGCCCAAGAGGGCGGTCGCCACGAAGGGATAATGCTCCGGCAGGATCTGGAGGCCGGCGTGCTTCTGCGCGATCCGCTCCACCACCGGGGCCAGGGCGCCGAGATTCTCGATGTTCTGGGCGTAGCCGAGGATCGCGTTGGCGAGCGCCTTGGTCTGCGCGCCGCCCTGCCCCTGGTGGGAGTGGTTGAACAGCGCGGCGATGTGCGCGTCCTTGAACAGGCGGACATACATCGCGCGGGTGATCGCCGAACCGTGCTCCGCCAGGGCGGGAGCGGTCGCCTTGACGACGGCGATGGTCTGGGCGCTGAGAGGCTGCTGCATCATGGGTCCTGAACTGATGGACGGATCGGGTGGAAGGCGACACCCACCGGCCGGATGGTGGCCGTAACCCTGTGGGCGCGACAAAACATGCGCCGCAAATAAATGTTTTCTGGCTTAAAGATGCAAGAGGAATATTTGTTTAGACGCCAAACGCTATGCGCCCGGCGCGACGCTCCCCATCGCCGGGCGCGGCCAAGGCCGAACGATCCTGTCTTGGCGTTTTAGAACATCCGCTCTAATATCGCGTTTTAGAGCAGACGATCTAAAACGGGGTGGGCGATGGCGCGACCGCGCGAATTCGACGAGGCCACGGTCCTGGACGCGGCGATGCAGTGCTTCTGGGCCGGCGGCTTCGAAGCCACCTCGACCCGTGAGCTGGCGGAGCGGATGAGGATGACGCCCGCCAGCATCTACAATGCCTTCGGCGACAAACGCGCGCTGTTCCGGCGGGCGCTCGACCATTACATCGCGCAGACCCTGCACAAGCGCATCGCCCGCGTGGAGGGCTGCCCGTCGCCGGGCGCCGCGATCACGCAGTTCTTCAGCGATGTCGTGGAACGGTCGCTGGACGACCCGCAGCGCCGCGGTTGCCTGCTCGTCAACTCGGCGGTCGAGGCGTCGCACGATGCCGAGATGCGCGAGGCGCTGGCGGGCGAACTGGACCAGTACGAAGCCTTCTTCCGCCGCATCCTCGCCGCCGCGCAAGCCACGGGGGAGGCCACGACCGCCGTCAGCGCCGAGGACGGCGCCCGCCAGCTTCTGGCCACGGTGCTGGGGATCCGTGTGCTCTGCCGTGTCCGGCCCGACCGCGACCTGCTGGCGGGGGCTGCGAACGCCGCGCTCACCCTGCTTGGCCTGCCGTCGATTCCCGTCGCCGGGACGCCCCCGGAATGACCGCGTCTTCGCGCGCTCCCTGCCCGTGTGGCGGAGCCGAGTGCGCGAAACCGAACAAGGATGATCCCATGTCCACGGACACGAACACGGCCGCCGCGCTTGCCGCCGCTCCGGCCAACGACCGGCTGGACGCCGCCGCCTGGTTCGCCACGATCGCCGGCATGTCCGGCAGTTTCATCGGCATCGGGCTGGCCCGCTTCGCCTACACGCCGCTGATCCCGCCGCTTATCCAGGCGCAGTGGTTCACCGCCGCCGACGTGGTGACGCTGGGGGCCGCGAACTTCGCAGGCTATTTGATCGGCGCGCTTCTCGGGCGCCCCGCGGCGACGCTGATCCCCACGC
Source organism: Azospirillum canadense (assembly GCF_025961225.1). Lineage (GTDB taxonomy): Bacteria > Pseudomonadota > Alphaproteobacteria > Azospirillales > Azospirillaceae > Azospirillum > Azospirillum canadense. The sequence continues at coordinate 670,936 of NZ_JAOQNG010000004.1, forward strand.
GCCTGCTGCTGCGCCTGCTGATGGTGGCGGTGACGGCGGCCTTCTTCGCCTGCGCCTACCCGCTGTCGCTGCCGTGGTTCTTCGTCTGGCGGCTGGTGTCCGGTGTGTCGGGCGGTGCAATGATGGTGCTGGCCGCCACCTCGATCCTGCCGCACATCCCCCCTGGCCGCCGCGGTCTGGCGAGCGGCCTGATTTTCCTCGGCGTCGGGCTGGGCATCGCGGCGTCGGGCACGCTGGTCCCCGTGCTGCTCCGCTTCGGCCTGTGGGAGACCTGGATGGGGCTGGGCGTCGTCAGCCTCCTCCTGACCGCGATCAGCTGGTTCGGCTGGCCGCCGTCCGCCGTCCCGGCGGCACCCCCCGCGGAGGCGCCCAAGGAGACGAAGGGTCTGCGCGCCCTCTACGCGGAATACGCGCTGAACGCGCTCGGCCTCGTGGCGCCGATGATGCTGCTGGTCGACTTCATCGCCCGCGGCCTGGGCAAGGGCTCCGACATCGGCGCGCTCTACTGGGTGCTGTACGGTGCTGCGGCCATCGTCGGCCCGCTGCTGGCCGGACAAGCGGGCGACCGCTTCGGCTTCCGCCAGTCCTACCGGGTGGCCCTGCTGGTCCAGGCCGTCGCCGTCGCGATCCTGGCGGTGACCACCAACCCGGCGCTGATCGCGCTCTCGACGGTGGCCATCGGCGCCTTGACCCCCGGCATCGTGCCGCTGGTGCTCGGCCGCATCCACGAGGCCTTGCCCGGCCATCCGATGGAGCAGCGCGCGGCCTGGAGCCGGGCCACCACCGCCTTCGCCCTGTTCCAGGCGTTGGCCGGCTACGGTTACTCCTTCCTGTTCGCGCACAGCGGGGAGAGCTACGCGCTGGTCTTCGCTTGCGGCGCCGCCGCCCTGGTGGTGGCCTTTCTGGCCGACCTGAAGCGCTGACCTGCGACCCCACAGCGGCCCCGCGTGGACGAAGAGTCCACGCGGGGCCGCTGCCGTTCGAGCCCATGTTGCGCCCCTGTATTGTGAACGGTAAAATGATCGCTCCGCCCGGGGCGGATCATTTTCAGGCAGTCAGGGGGAAATAATGTTCGCGAAGCATTGGTTCAGACTTTTTTTACTTTGTTTTTCCCTGGGCGGCCTGACGGCCACGGCGCGGGCGGCGGACGCCCCGCACACCTACAAGTTCTCTCCGGTCAACCAGTTCGGCGTCGAGCTGACCGCCTCCTACTGGAACCCGATCATCCAGTACATCTCCGCCAAGTCGGGCGTGAACCTCGTGCTGAAGATCGGCCGCACCTCGGCCGACACGACCAGCTACGTCCTGGCGAAGGAGGTGGAGTTCGCCTTCACCAACCACCTGTTCAACGAAAACCGGCGCCGCATGGGCTGGCGCCTGCTGGTGCGGCGCGACTACCCGGCGGTGCAGGCGCAGATTCTGACCACCGCCGATTCCCCCATCACCGACCTGAAGCAACTGGCCGACGAGGAGGTGGTCTTCCCCGGCCGGGAGGCCTTCGTCGCCTACAAGGTCACCTACGCGCACCTGCTGGCCAGCCAGATCCCCGTGAAGGTCGTGTTCGGCGGGAACCATGACGGTGCCTTTGCCCAGCTGTTCAGCGGCAAGGTGAAGGGGGTCGGCGTGAACTCCCAGCTGGCCGAAGGCTACACCCGGCGCGAGAACAAGCATTTCCGCACCCTGTGGAGTTCGGAGCCCTTCAACGACCTGGCCCTGATGGTCTCCCCCACGGTTCCGGAAGCCGACGCGAAGGCGGTGACCGACGCCTTCCTCGCCATGGGTCAGGATCCGGAGGGCGCCGCGGTGATCAAGCGGGTGTCCGAAGCGGTGAAGCTGCCGCCCTTCACGCAGTTCATCCCCGCCCGAGAGGAGGACTACGAGTCTTACGTGGAGTTTTACCGCACGGCCCCGGCCTCCCTGCAATAGCCTCTGCCCAGCCTTACAGGCTCTGGATAAGGAACACACGACCGTGCAGTTCATGCCGCAGTCCCTGTCGGCGCGGGTCTTCCTGCTCTACGCGGCGATGTTCTCGCTCTGCATTTTCCTGAGCCTGTCACTGTACTTCCACCACTACATCTCGCAGCGCCTGGAAGACGCGCAGATGACGGCGGGCATGCTGATCGAGGTGACGGCGCAGGCCATCCAGGAAAGCGTGATCATCGGCGACTACGACGCCGTGAAGCGGACCATGGAAACCGCCGTCACCCACACCTCCTTCGACCGCGTGGCCTTCATCGATATCTCCGGCGCCCGCATCGCGCTGGGGCAGGAGAGCCGGACGAAGGGCTATGTGCCGCAGTGGCTGATCGACCTGTTCGCGGAGCGATTCTACGACGTGAACCGCGTCATCTCCGCGGGCGGGCGCGACTATGGCGTCCTGCGCCTGTCCTTCGACGTGGCGACCGCGTCGGAGGAGGTCTGGTCGCTGATCAAGGCGACGCTGACCCTGACGCTCGGCGGGCTGGTGGTCGGCCTGGCGGTGGTCCGCCTGCTGCTGATGCGCTGGCTGACCAACCTGAACACGCTGAAGGCGCTGGAGGAGCGCGTCCAGGTCGGCGAGCTGGACGCCCAAGCCCAGCTGATGCAGAGCGCGCCGCTGGAAATCCGGCAGGCCATCGACGTGGTGAACCGCACCGCGCTCAGCCTGCGCAACCAGTTCGGCCAGCGCATCGACGCGCTGATGGACGCGCTGGTCCAGCACAAGAACGCGCTGGACCAGACCGCCATCGTCAGCGAGATCGACGCAGGAGGCCGCGTCACCGTCGTCAACGACCTCTATTGCGACACGCTGGGCATCGAGCGCGGCGAGGTGGTCGGCCGTCCCCTGGCGGCGGACGAGGACGACGCACAATCCGCCATCCTCTCGGCCGAGATTTGGCGGGGCGTCGTGCGGCGGACGCGGCGGGACGGGTCGGCGCTGTGGCTGAACCGGACGGTCATTCCCATTTTCGACAGCCAGCGCGCCATCGAGAAGTGGATCTGCATCGACCTGGACATCAGCGCCCAGAAGCTGGCAGAGGAGGAGCTGCGCGTCGCCCACCGCCAGTCGGAGGAGATGGCCGAGCGGCACCTGAAGGCGATCCTGGACGCGGTCGGCGACGGCGTGGTGATCGCCAACCAGGAAGGCGTCATCACCGACGTGAACCGCGCCACGCAGGAAATCTTCGGCATCCCCCGCGGCGGGCTGGTCGGCCAGCCCCTGACCGTGCTGATGGCCGAGAACGCCGCCGCCCGCCACGACGCCCGGATGACCGACTATCTGGAGAACCGCGTCGCCCACGTCATCGGCCGCACGCGGGAGGACACCGGCCGGCGCGGCAACGGCGAGCTGTTCCCCATCGAGCTGGCGGTGGGCAACCTGGAATCGGTGGGCATCCCGCTGTTCATCGGCATCGTCCGCGACATCAGCGAACGCCGCAAGACCCAGGAAAGCCTGCGCCGGGCCAAGGAGATGGCCGAGGCCGGCAGCCGCGCCAAGTCGGAATTCCTGGCGACCATGAGCCACGAGATCCGCACGCCGATGAACGGCGTGCTCGGCATGCTCTCGCTGCTCGATTACGAGGACCTGAAGCCAGACCACCGCGACAAGCTCACCGTCGCGCGCCAGTCGGCGGAATCGCTTCTGCACATCCTCGACGACATCCTGGACTTCTCCAAGCTGGAGGCCGGCCGGATCGAGGTGGAACTGGAGACCTGCGATCCCGGCTACATCGCGGAATCCGTCGTCCAGGTCCTGCGCCCGCGGGCGGCGGAGAAAGGGCTGGACCTCACCTGCCGGATGCAGCCCTCGGTTCCCGCGGCGGTCGTCACCGACCCGACGCGGCTGCGCCAGATCCTCTACAACCTCGTCGGCAACGCCATCAAGTTCACTGAATCCGGCCATGTCGCGGTGCGCGCCCGGCGCGCCAAGCAGCTCGACGGCCGGCGCGTGCTGCTGGAGTTCGAGGTCGAGGACACCGGCATCGGCATCACCCCGGGGGCGGCGAAGACCCTGTTCCAGCGCTTCACCCAGGCGGACAGCTCCATCACGCGCCGCTTCGGCGGCACCGGCCTGGGTCTGGCGATCTGCAAGGACCTGTGCACCCTGCTGGGCGGCACCATCCGGGTGGACAGCGCGCCGGGGCGCGGCAGCGTCTTCATCTTTTCCATCGGCTGCGACATCGGCGATCCCGCGGCCATCCACAGCGCCGCCGCGGCGGAAGATCCGGGCAAGGCCCCCGAACCGCTGCCCACGCTGCGCATCCTCGCGGTGGACGACAACCCGGTGAACCGCAACGTCGTGGAAGCCATGCTGGTCCGCCAGGGCCACACCGTGACGCTGGCGGGCAACGGGCTGGAGGCGGTGGACGCCGTGATGCGGCAGGGCTTCGACGTGGTGCTGATGGACGTCCAGATGCCGGAGATGGACGGGCTGACCGCCACCCGGCGCATCCGCCAGCTGCCCGAACCGCAGAGCCGGACGCCCGTGGTCGCCCTGACCGCCCACGCTTCCGAGGCCGCCTGGAAGGAATGCGCCGAGGCCGGCATGAACGCCTTCGCCACCAAGCCGATCCGGCTGCCGCAGCTTTTCTCGGCCATATCCGCGGCGGTGCGGGGCACGATGGCGCCGGAACACACCGCGGACGTCGCGTCCTCCGAACCCGAACACGTTAAAGCGGATGAAAATCCGCTTTAAAAGGTGAAGTTCCGGGAAGACAGCTGGTTGGGCTGGACGCCCGGCATGTCGATGCGGTGTCCGCCGATCTCCACCACGGTACCGCCGTCCTGCGCCCGGATCCTGGCGTCGCCAAAGCGCAGATCGCCCGCGTTGTCGAATTCCAGCGTGTCCTGCCTCGGCGTGAAGTCGGTGATCGTCGCATCCTGGTCCGGCGCGGTGAACACGAAGACGTCGCGTCCGCCGTTTCCAGTCATGGTCTGCCGATCCTGCCCCGCCACCAACGCGTCACCCGCGGACCCGCCGACCAGACGGTCGCTGGTCTCCGTCCCGATCAGCAGCTGCGGCGCATCCGGCTGCTCGGACCGGGTGTCCGGCGTGTGCCGGTCGTAGAAGGTGAACACGTCGTTCTGCACATAGGACGTGTCGGTGTTCCGCTCGATGATGTCGGCGAGCGTCGTGTTTTTGGTGGTCTTCAGCGTGTCCGCATCGAATCCCTGGTTCTCGTACCAGAGGCGATCCCCATCGCGCAGGGCCTCGAACTGCGCGGTGATGATGGTCGCGAAGGTCGGGCCGACGACTCCTCCGGACACGTGCTTTTCCGATATGCCGCCGGTCCAAAGGTCGACGCTGTCCACCGAGCCGAACGCATCGCGCAGGGCCGAGGCCGTGGCCTTGTCGTCCGTGATCTGGTCGAAGCCCGTGTAGGGCTTCAGCCCCAGCGCCCGGCGCGCACCGTTGAGCGTCGGCAGGCCGAGGTCCCGGCCGCGCTGGATGTTGATGGCCGCCAGATCCTGCGCGACCGGAGGATCAACCAGGAAGTTGCGCAGGTCGTCGACGATCCGCGCGTCCATTGCCTGCGACCGGTCGGCGGCGAGGTGGCGCAGGAAGCCGTCGGCGCCGGAGTGCGCGGAAAAGCTCTGCGGGTCCATAAAGAAGACGTCCCGAAGCTCCTCCGCCGGCCCCAGCACCTGGCCGTCGTTTCCCAGCCGTTCGGTTTCCGCCGAAACCATCGAATGCCCGAAGCGGAACGCGGCGCCGGCAAACTCGATCGAGATGCTGGGATCAACCGACGGGTCGTAGCCGTGGTAGGCGGACAAAGCCTTGTCGCCGAGAAGGTGCGGCAGGAACTCATCGTGTGTGATGTGGGCGATTTCCGCCGTGACGATCGCCCGGGCCTGATCGTAGAGTTGGTCGCCCGAAAGCTTCGGATTTTCCCAATGCAGCCGGTCGACTTGGTGATTGTGCTCGCGGACGAACAAGGTCTGGAGCGCGGTGAGCGACGCGTTTTCCGCCGCGCGGGCATCGCCGGCCACGTAGGCCCCGCCGACGATGGGCAGGTTGCCGCCCGACGAGGTCTTCATCCGTCCGTCGGCCGAGTGGAGGCTCGCCGCGGTTTTCGCGTCCGAGCCGTAGACCATGGACGCGTCCTCCCACCCCGTGACCGCGTTGATCGCGGTCGCGGGATTGTCGGTGTCCGTCCCCGTCCCCTTGGCCACCACGGCGCGGGTCATGGCGATCGTGCTGCCGGGCTTGAGGTCCGGGTCGCCCGCGGGGATGGTGATGCCGAAACGGGTCTTGCCGTCGGAGGGCGTCAGGTCGAGGTCGTGATCGACGAATTGGCCCCAAGCGTACATCATCCCGGAAACCCCTTCCCGGTTTCCGACCCCCGCATCGCCCTGGCCGACGACGACGTTGCTGATCGTGCGGGGATTGGGACCCTCGACGGGCTTCGACACACCGTCGGCGAAGCGTGCTTCGGTCGTTCGCAAAAACACCGAGCCGGGTGTGTTCCGGTCGGTGTCGGACTGGCTGTTCCGGGAGCCATCGATCGTTCTGAATTCCATGGCATGCTCCTGCGGGGCCCTCTTCAGGCATCCGTTCCGGGGGCATCCTTCCGGCGGCATGGACGCGGCTGGCGTCTGCCGTCGCGCCCCAGCAGAAGGCGTCCCCTCAAGCTCGTGTCTGAGACTTGAGGAACGAAGAGGGTCGGTTGCGAGTGCTGCCTGCTCTGCAATGAAAGATTATGGGAGGGGAGGTAAAGAAGAATACGAGCGGGCAACGAGGCATCGGTGGGAATCCGATGCGGCTGGCGAGGCACAATAGTCTCGTCTTCTGTTCAGGTCCCACTCTCATCGGGCTGATTTCATACGCATGTGGCAGAACGACCCTGTCATTACGAACAGGATGCATTGCCCATAAGTTTTCTATGAATTTCGGTGCGGTTTTGCCTCATGCGCGCTACGCAAAAAGCATGGCGGCATCAGCGGATGCGGTCGGACAATGATCATGGCGACCATTGCCCGGCGTCACTTTCCAACCGTCTCTCCCGCAGGCCGTTCGGCGTAGCGGCGGCAGTGCTCAAGGTAGGCCGCCTCGTGCCCGGCGACCAGGTCGACGATGCTCAGCCACAGCCAGGACGGCGCGTCCAGGCTCTTGGTCCGGTTGCGGCCCAGTTCGGCGCACCACGCCCGGCGGGTCGCCTCGTCCATCTGGCGGGCGTGCGCCTTGCCGACGACGGCGGCCAGGAAGAAGGCGGCGCGGGTCGCCTCCGCCCGCGTCAGGCGTTCGAAGTCGAGCTTGATGTCCTGCGGCAGCAATTCGCGCAGGAACACCGCCCGGTCCAGCAGACGCGCCGGCCTCATGCGGTCGCCGAGGTAGGGGGACAGGCACTGCGCGCCTTGGACGACGCGGTCGGCGTTGTCGCGCGGCATGGCCGTCTTGGGCGCGCGCGGGGCGGCGGCCTGCACCGCCTCCTTGATGTCGATCAGGCTGAGTCCGCCCTCGTGGTAGTGGCCGTCGCCGACCCCCAGCAGCACCGCGACGCGCAAGCGCCCGAGCGAGCTGCACCCCTTCACCCAATAGGCGGCGTCGAGCAGCTCGATGCGGTCGTTGTCGTCGCGCGAATGCAGCGCGGTCACCAGCCGCCGGACGGAGTCCGTTTTGAACAGCGCCTCCACCGCCGCGCGCTCCTCCTCGCTCAGCGGCCAGAATTTCTGGCCGAGCGGGATGGTCGGGCGCACGTCGCGGATGCGCTCCTTGGCAAGGTGCTTCCAGGTCCGGCTGATCGCCTGCCGCATGCCGAGCTGCACGGCGGCGGGCTTCTTGCGGGTGGCGGACTCGGCCATCTCGTCGTCGAGCGCCTGCATGTAGCCTTCGATCATCTGCTCCAGCATGCGCGCCGTCGTGACGCCCGGCAGGTCGGACCCGCGCGCCGCCATGGCCAGCGACAGCCCCAACCGGATCAGGTCGTGCGCCGGGTTGCCGACCACGGTCTGGTCGACGTCGCGGATCTGGATGCCGATGCGGCCCTTGGCGTTCGCCACCGGCCCCAGATTGCCGACGTGGCAGTCGCCGCAGATCCACACCGGCGGCCCGGCCGGCACCTTGCCGTTGGCCGTTTCCAGCCATTCGTAGAACTTCACCGTGCTGCCGCGCACATAGGCGTGGGCGGAGCGGGCCATCTTCAGGTTCCGCCGTTGCGAAAGGGCGGCTTGGCGTTCGTCCGGCGACAGGAAGCGGGATTTGGATGAGGGCATCGCGTGCGGTCCAGAGTTGCGACGCGTGAGATAGGGACAGAATCCCTGTCCCACCATCGCACAACGGGTCATGCACCAATGCTTTCGGGATAGCCCCGCTCCCTCTTTTGCGCCTCTACAGCAGCCTTCGCCCGTCCTCAGCGTCGAACAGGTGCGCCGCCGCGGGATTCGGCCGCAGCGGCAGGAACTCGCCGGGCTTGGCGGACAGCCGCTCGCGGAACACGCCCACCACCTCCTGCCCGGCCAGGGTCGCCACGACCTGGGTTTCGGACCCCGTCGGCTCCACCACCGCGACTTGCACGGCGATGCCCCCGTCCGGATCGATGGCGAAATGCTCCGGCCGCAGGCCGTAGACCGCCGGGCGGCCGTCCGACGCGGGCGGGGCCTTGGCGAGCGGCAGCCGGATCCCGCCCTCCGTCACGAAGGAGGCCGTGCCGTTCACCGCGATCCGCCCTTTCAGGAAGTTCATGGCGGGGGAACCGATGAAACCGGCGACAAAGCGGTTGGCCGGCCGGTCGTAGAGGTCCAGCGGCGCGCCCGCCTGCTCCACCCGCCCGTCGCGCATGACCACGATGCGGTCGGCCATGGTCATGGCCTCGATCTGGTCGTGGGTGACGTAGATGGAGGTGGTGCGCAGGCGCTGGTGCAGTTCCTTGATCTCGGCGCGCATCTGCACGCGCAGCTTGGCGTCCAAGTTGGACAGCGGCTCGTCGAACAGGAAGACCTGCGGGTCGCGCACGATGGCCCGTCCCATGGCAACGCGCTGGCGCTGCCCGCCCGACAGCTGCCGGGGATAGCGGTCGAGCAGGCCGGTCAAGCCCAGCACCTCCGCCGCGCGCGCCACCCGGGCCGCGATCTCCCGCTTGTCCACGCCCTTCAGCGTCAGGGCGAAGCCCATGTTCTGCGCCACGGTCTTGTGCGGGTAGAGCGCGTAGTTCTGGAACACCATGGCGATGTCTCGGTCCTTCGGCGCGACGTCGTTGACGACGCACCCGCCGATGCGGATCTCGCCGCCGCCGACCTCCTCCAGCCCGGCGATCATGCGCAGCAGGGTGGACTTGCCGCAGCCCGACGGGCCGACGAGCGTCACGAACTCCCCCTCCGCGATGTCGATCGACACGCCATGGATGACGGCGGTGCCGCCGTAGGACTTGCGGAGGTCGCGGATGGTCACGGAAGCCATGGGAGCCCTCACTTCAGCCCGCCCGCGGTCAGGCCGCGGACGAGGTATTTACGGACCAGCAGCGTGAAGACCAGCACGGGCAGCATCACCAGCGTGCCGCCCGCGGCGATCTTCCCCCACTCCCACCCCTCGTACTGGAGGAAGTTGGTGATGGCGACCGGGGCGGTGATGGCGTTGGTGCGCGTCAGGATCAGCGCGAAGAAGAAGTCGTTCCACGAGAAGATGAAGCAAAACACCGCCGTCGCGGCGAGACCGGGGGCGGCCAGCGGCAGCGTCACCCGCCAGAAGGCCTGCCAGACGCCGCAGCCGTCGATCCAGGCCGCTTCCTCCAGCGCCTTCGGGATGGCGGCGAAGAAGGTCTGCATGAACCAGATGACGATGGAGATGTTGAAGGTCATGTAGATCAGCGCCAGCCCGATCACCGTGTCCTGCAAACCGACCCAGCGGTAGGCCAGGAAGAAGGGGATGGTGAAGGCGATGGGCGGGGCCATCCGCGTCGCCAGGATCCACAAGGACACCCGCCCCCGCGCGCGGAAGCACCAGCGCGACAGCACATAGGCCGCCGGCACGCCCAGCGCCAGCGAGGTCGCGGTGGACAGGGTGCTGACCAGCAGGCTGTTCACGAAGGATCGCGGAAAGGTGCCCTGCCAGAGGGACGCGAAATTCTCCAGCGTCGGCCGGAACAGCAGCGCATCCCCCAGCACGTCGTCCGCCGGGCGGAAGGCCATCTGTACCATCCACAGGAAGGGGAACAGCACGGCCAGCAGCAGCGCCAGCGCCGCGACATGCAGGCCGATCCGACGACCCTTCAGCAACGGCCACGGTCGGCGCGACGACCGGACGTCGACACGGGCCCGGAGCGGCTTTGCAGGGATCGGCAGGACATCAGTCATGGTGCACCTCGTTCCAGCCCAGGCGGCCGACCAGCCAGCTGACGGCGAAGACGCCCAAGAGCATGATCACCGCGATGGCGCTGGCGTATCCCCAGTAGGAGAAGTTGAAGGCCTCGATGAAGCCGTAGAAGTTGGTGACCTCCGTGGCGCTGCCCGGCCCGCCGTTGGTCAGCACGTAGATCAGCGGGAAGGCCTTGAAGCTGTCGATCAGCCGGAACAGCCCGCAGACGACCAGCGCCGGCCGCAGGTAGGCCAGCGTGATGTGGCGGAAAACCTGCCAGCGGTTGGCCCCGTCGATGCGCGCCGCCTCCAGCGGGTCGTCGGGGATCAGCTGCAGCGTCGCCAGCACCATCAGCATGGTGAAGGGGAACCACTGCCACGTCTCCGCCACGCCGATGGCCCAGATCGCCAGCGCCGGGTCGGTGATCAGGGAGTCCACCGGCAGGCCGACGCTGTCCAACACGCGGTACAAGGGGCTGACGTCCGGCGTGTAGAGGATCTTCCAGATCAGCGCGACCACGATGGGCGGCAGCACCATGGGGATCAGAAAGGCCGCGCGGATCGCCTCGAAGAAACGGGAGCGCACGTTCAGCAGAAGCGCAACGCCTAGCCCCACCGCCAGCTGAAGCGCCACGCTGACCGTGGACAAATGGAGTTGCAGCAGGACGGAGTTGTGGAAGCGGCCGTCCCACAGAAGCTCCCGGTAATTGCCCAGCGGATCGGAAAAATCGAACGCCGTGCCGGGCTTGACGAGGCTGAGCGGCGTCAGGCTGACCGCCAGCAGGAACAGGGCCGGCAGCAGCGTGATGGCGCCGAGCACGACCAGCGCCGGCAGCAGCCCGGCCAGATAGGCGCGCCGGCGGCTGTGCTCCCAGCCGAGGGATGCTCCGGTCAGGTTGAAAAACGTCATGTCGGCGTCTCCCCGGCCGCGTCAGATCGCGACGCCGGCGCGCTTCAGCTCGGTGATGGAGTTGGCCTGCGCCTGGGCCAGCGCCTCCCTGGCCGACAACTGGCCGGAGGCGATGTTGGCGATCGCCTTGTTCAGCTGCTGGTCCACCTGCGGGTAGACGGGCACGGTGCGGTATTTCATGTGCCCTTGACGGGCCGCCAGATCGACCGAGGAGGCGATGATCTCCGCCAAATCATAGCCGTTCAGCGTGGCGATCTGCTTGAACTCCGCGGACGCGAAGTCGGTGCGCCGGGTCGGCGAGGCGTAGCGCTCCTCCACGATGGCGCGGCGGGTGTTCTTCTTGGACAACGCCCACTGGATGAAGGCCCAGGCGGCGTCCTTGTTCTTCGACGCCGCCGGAATGCCCAGCCCGTGGGTCGCCACGCCTGGGAAGCGCCCGGCCGGCCCGCGCACGACGGGGCCATAGGCGACGGTGGCCGCGGTCTTGCTGTGGGCGGCGCCGACCTGCGACAGATAGGTCTGCCCGATCGCCGTGTAGTTGGCCCGCCCGGCTTGGAGCGCCTGGAGTGCCTGGTCCTCCGTGTAGGACAGCACGCCGTTCGGGCCGAATTCCTTCAGCAGGCGGGCGAAATACTCCGCCGCGGCTGCGGCCTCCGGCGTGTCGAGCGTCGGGGTCAGGTCGTCCGGCGGGTTGCGGAAGACGTTCCCACCGAAGGCCTGGAGGAAGGGCACGAAGGTCCAGCCATAGTGGTTGTCGGTGACGAAGCCCGCCACCCGTTCCTTCCCGTGTACGGCCTTCAGCGCGGTGACCAGATCGTCCGTCGTGTCGGGCAGGCCAATGCCCGCGGCCTTGAACAGGTCGAAGCGCGACGCCCCGGCGACGAAGGTGTCCACCGTCCAGGGAATGCCGTAGAGCCGCCCGCTGCGGTCGCTTTCCGATGCCCGCAGGCCAGGCAGGAAATCCTCCACGTCCCAATCCGCCGCCCAATCCGCCGGGGTCTGGTTTGCGTCGCGGATGTAGTCGTCGAGCGGGGTGAACCAGCCCGCGTTGATCCAGCGGCTGGAATAGATGAAGGTGATGTTCAGCACGTCGTATGAGGCGCCACCGGTGGACAGCTCCAGATCCGCGCGCTGGTTGTAGACGGGGAAGGACGGCGTGTCGTAGACGACCTTGGCGCCGGTGGCGTCCTCGAACTCCGGCAGCCACTTGGTCAGGATGCGGGCGAAGGGGGCGTTGAAGGTGGACACGTTCAGCGTCGTCCCGACGAAGGGCTTGGTTCCGCCAATCGCTGGCGCCTTGCCCGGAAGCAGCAGCCCGCCGCCGAGCGCCGCGGCGCCCGCAAGGAGGTGTCGGCGGGAAAAGGAGGGCGTCTGGGTCATCGCAGCGCTCCGTGTCGAATTCATTCTGGTGTGGAGGGCGGTTCCGGGGTGCGGAGCCCCGGAACCGGATCGGGGCGCGGCTTATTCGGCCGCGGCGGCGTGCAGGGAGGCGTCCGGCGACTGCCGGACGGAGCGCGCGAAGCTGCGGCGGCCGTCCAGCGCGACCGGCGGCTGGCCGGCGACGGTGACGCGGCGGACGATGCGCGGCTGCTCGTCGTAATCGTCCACCGCGCGGTGCTGGGTCGCCCGATTGTCCCAGATCGCGACGTCGCCGACCGCCCAGCGCCAGCGCACCACATTCTCCGGCCGGGTGACGTGGTTCTGGAACAGCTCCAGCAGCAGGCGGGAATCCGTGCTCGGCAACCCGATCAGCCGCTGCACGAAATGGCCGAGAATGAGAGACCGCTCCCCCGTCTCCTCATGGACGTGGACCAACGGGTGTTCCGTCTCGAAGACGGTGGAGGTGAAGACGGTCTGGTATTTCTTCAGGCCCTGCGCGTGGGTGCTCTGCCGGTCGCCGACATAATCATAGACGTTGGAGTGCAGCGCCCAGAGCCGGTCCGCGAGGTCGCGCAGCGCTTCGGGCAGTTCCTTATAGGCCGCGGCGGTGTTGGCCCACAGCGTGTCGCCGCCGCGCTCGGGCGCCGTGATGCTGCGCAGGATGGAGATGGCCGGGTAGTCAGGCACGAAAGTCACGTCGGTGTGCCAGGAGCTGGCCCGCTCCCCCCGGCTGCCGTCCACGTCCAAGATGCCTTCGGTGCCGTTCAGCGACGGTACGGTCGGGTGCGGCACTAGGCTGCCGAACAGCCGGCCGAACGCCTCCTGCCCCGCCTCGTCCAGGTGGGTCTGATTGCGGAAGAACAGGACCTTATGCCGGCCCAGCGCCTGCCGGATGGCGCGCACGGTCGCCGGCTGGAGGTCGCCGGACAGGCGGACGCCGTGGATCTCCGCCCCGATGCGGCCGGCGACGGGACGGATGTCCAGGCCGATGGCGGCAGAGGACTCCGTGGTGGACTCGGCGGTGGGCTCGGCATTGGGTTTGGTGGACGCAAGGATGGTCATCGTTTCTGTCCCTGTATTCGTTGTGTGGTTTGTTGGGCGGGCATCCGCAGCCATGGGGAGCCCGTCGCGCGCCACGGCTGTCCGCCGCGGTCGCGCCTGTGCACTCAGATCATTGAGGACGTGTGCGGGCGGCCGTCAGCCGCGACAGCCGCCCGGGTTCCAGCCGGTCATGCCGGCAAGGCAAGCGGCGCGCTGCGCCGGGGATGATGCGGGAAAGGAAACCTTGGGCATGTCCGGTCACTCCTTCGGGGATCCACGACCGGGATCGTGGCGCTTTAGCGTTTGATGACGCGGCGCAAGGCGCGATTCAAATTGCCGCAGACGGCGCGATGAGGCCGACGCACAAAATCTACTTACACGATAGGTTATGAGTCAATGGGAAGAATCGATCTTTGTGTGATTAAATTTCTATAAACAACAAATTTACATTGCTGTTTATGCGCGAGGGGGTATCATCTGGTGCGGTCATCGGTCTAGGATGCGGCGCACCCGCAGCCCGGACCAGAGACCATCATGCCCGACGCCTCCGCCGTTCGAACGCTCGCCTCGGCCTGCCCGCACGACTGCCCCTCCACCTGCGCGCTGGAAGTCGATGTTGTCAGCGTTCCTGGGGGCGGCACCCGCATCGGACGCGTGCGCGGCGCGGCGGACAACAGCTACACCGCCGGCGTGATCTGCGCGAAGGTCGCCCGTTATGCCGAGCGGGTGAACAACCCCGACCGGCTGACGCAGCCCTTGCGCCGGACCGGTCCCAAGGGCTCCGGCCAGTTCGAACCGATCTCCTGGGACGACGCGCTGGACATCGTGGCGGAACGCTTTCTGGAGGCGGAACGGCGCCACGGGCCGGAGACGGTGTGGCCCTACTACTACGCCGGCACCATGGGGCTGGTGCAGCGCGACGGCATCAACCGGCTGCGCCACGCCCGGCGCTGGTCCGGCTTCTTCTCGACCATCTGCACCAACCCGGCCTGGTCGGGCTGGATCGCCGGGACCGGGCGGCTGGCCGGGGCCGACCCGCGGGAGATGGCGAAATCCGACCTCGTGGTGATCTGGGGCACCAACGCCGTCTCCACCCAGGTCAACGTGATGACCCACGCCGTACGCGCCCGGAAGGAGCGTGGGGCGAAGATCGCCGTGGTCGACGTCTACCGCACCCCGACCATGGACCAGGCAGACATCCCCCTGCTCATCCGGCCGGGCACGGACGGCGCGCTCGCCTGCGCGGTGATGCATGTGCTGTTCCGCGACGGCTTGGCCGACCGCGCCTACCTCGCCAGCCACGCCGACGACCCCGCGGGGCTGGAGGCGTACCTCGCCGACCGCGGCCCGGAGTGGGCGGCGACCATCACCGGCCTGCCCGCGGCGGAGATCGAGGCCTTCGCACGGGCGGTCGGCCGGACGAAGCGTAGCTTCTTCCGCCTGGGCTACGGCTTCACTCGCTCGCGCAACGGGGCGGTGAACATGCACGCGGCCTCCTGCATCCCGGTGGTCAGCGGGGCGTGGCAGGTGGAGGGCGGCGGCGCCTTCCATTCCAACAGCGGCATCTACGGCTGGAACAAAACGCTGATCGAGGGGCTCGATCTGCGCGACCCAGCGGTGCGCATGCTCGACCAGTCGCGCATCGGCCCGATTTTGGACGGCGACGCGGACGCGCTGGCCGGCGGCCCGCCAGTCACGGCGATGCTGATCCAGAACACCAACCCCATGGCCGTGGCGCCCGACCAGACGCGCGTCCGCCGGGGCTTTGCACGCGACGACCTGTTCGTCTGCGTGCACGAGCAGGTGATGACCGACACCGCGCGCATGGCCGACATCGTCCTGCCCGCCACCATGTTCGTGGAATACGACGACCTCTACCAGGCCGGCGGCAACCAGCACATCCTGTTCGGCCCGAAGCTGGTCGACCCGCCCGGCGAGTGCCGCCCCAACCACGCGGTGATCGGCGACCTCGCCCGCCGCCTCGGCAGCGACCAGCACCCCGGATTCCGCATGACGGAGCGGGAGTTGATCGACGCCACGCTGCGCGCGTCCAAGCACGGCACGCTGGAGGAGTTGGAGGCGGCGCGCTTCCTCGACGTGCAGCCGGACTTCGACACGGCGCATTACGTGCGGGGCTTCCACTGGCCGGACGGCAAGTTCCGCCTGAAGCCGGACTGGCCCCGCGTGCCCTACGCCGCCCCGTCCACCTTTGGGCCGGTCGCCGAAATGCCCAGCTTCCCCGACCATTGGGCGGTGACGGAGGAAGCCGACGCGGAGCATCCCTTCCGCCTTGTCACCGCACCGGCGCGCAACTTCCTGAACACCTCCTTCACCGACACCCCGACCGGCACGGCGCGTGAGGCCCGCCCCTCCCTGCTGATCCACCCGGACGACGCGGCGGCGCTGGGCATCGCGGAGGGCGACCGGGTGGAGGTCGCCAACCGGCGCGGATCGGTGCTTCTGCACACGCGGCTGTTCGACGGCGTGCGGCGCGGCGTGGTGGTGGCGGAATCCATCTGGCCGAACCGCGCGCATGAGGGCGGCCGCGGCATCAACACTCTGACCGGCGCCGACGCCGTCGCCCCGTTCGGGGGCGCGGCATTCCACGACAGCCATGTGCGGGTGGAGCGGGCGCCGGCCTGACCGGTCCGGCGCCCTTCGATCCCTGGCGCTACGCGGCGTTTTGGGCTTTCAGGGCCGCGTAGCGCGCGTACAGAATGTTTTCCTCCTTGTGCCAGCGCAGGAACAGCGCCGCGGACAACTTCCCGAAGTCCCGTCCGTACTCCAGACCGGATCCGCCGTTCCGGTATTTGTCGAAGAAGTTCATGATGTCGCGGCTGATCGCGGTCATCTCGGCCGCGAATTGCGTCGCCAGGCGTTCCGCGTCCGGTTGCCCGGCCGAGGCGGCCAGGTACGCCGGATAGAAGTCGCGGTCTTCATGGGCGAGATGGTCCAGGAAGAGCTTCCGCGCGCTGTGCAGCGCCTTCTGCCCCTCGGGAGTCCCGATGCCCAAGGACTTCACCGTGTCGAGCAGGGTCTTCAGCGCGTCATGCTCGGCCTTGAGGCCGCGAATAAGGTCGGACATATCTCTGAACCTTCCGATTGTCTTTTGGTTTGTTGCGTCGTCCGACGATGGCCTGCCTGGGGGTGGCCTGCCTGGGGATGTTCGGTGAGCGCGGGTTAAAGATGCTCCAATTATGCATCTTTTAGAATGGACAGAATGTCGCACCCTCCGGCAGAGAGCCGGTTCACCCCGACAGCGTCGCCACGCCGCCGAACACCAGCAGAATCCCGCCCCAGCAGGCCGGCGAAATGCGCTCGCGCAGGAAGGCCCAGCCAAGCAGGACGACCACCACCATGAAGGCGGAACTGGCCACCGCGGCGGCCGACGCGTCCTCGCCCTGGCTGCCGATGTAGAAGCAGAGGTAGGCCAGCGCGTCGACCAGCCCCTGCACCAGAAGGACCGGCCACCAGCGCACCGGCAGCACCGGGCGGACGCGCACCGCCATCATCGCTGCAGCCAACGCCAAGACGCCGACGACGCGTCCGACCCACAAGGTCTGAACCTCCCCATAGGCTTCCACCGCGTGGCGGCCGGCCAACAGCGCCACAGCGAACAGGGCGCTGGCAAGCGCGGCGCAGGCGATGGACTTGCGGCGGTTGGTCCGGTCGGCGGCCAGTGTTTCGTCCGGGTCCTCCCCGGCGGTGCGGGCGACCACCACGGTGCCGAGCAGGGTCGCCGCCATGGCCGCCCAGTCCAGCACGCCCGGCCGAGCGCCGAAGGCGACCTCAACCGGCACGATCAGCGCCGGGTAGGCCGCGGTGATGGGTGCGGCCAGCGACAGCGGCCCCAGCGTCAGGGCCTTGTAGAAGACCAGCGGCGCCACCATCGACGCGACGCCGGCCACCAGCAGCACAGGGAACGTCTCCGCCCGCCAGGGCACCGGCAGCCCGGAACCGAAGCCGTAGAGGCTGAGCATTACCGCCCCGACCAGCATCAGCCCGAGCAGGGCGTTGCGCGGCCCCAGCGCGCGGCCGGTAAAGCGGCCGAGGAAATCCGCGAGCCCGAAGAACAGGGCGGCGGCCGCTCCCCACAGGGCAGCGTTCATGGATGTCCCTCCACAGGGCCTTTGGGGGCGGAGCCGCCTCGTCCGCCCAAACCCTGTGCAGTCACACCCGGACTGCCGCCGGTTGAGGCAGAGCGGCTACGACGCCCCGCAGCCGTTCCGTTCGATGCGCGCCGCCTCGGCCATCATCGCCCCGGCGGACGCGGCGGTCCCCGTCGCGGTGAAAAGCCAGGGGTGCAGGGCGGTGGCGCGGGTCTGGAGCAGCGCGTGCAGCGCGCCCAAGCCGGCCTTCCCGATCCATCGCAAGCCGTGTCCCATGGCAGCCCTCCATTGCGTTGACCGATCCACCGTCGCAAGGGGCGTGCCACCGGACACCCGCTTCAGCCGGCGGGCACCAGACCGGCCGCACCGGCCGCCGCCGTCATGGCCGCCTTCTTCAGAGTCAGCGGCAGGTCGTAGGTGATGCGCGCGCCGTAGGCGCCGGGGTCGGTCGGGTCGACGCGCACCTTGTCGAAGGCGAGCACGCGGGTGGCCAGCGTGAAGCCCTCCTTCAGGTCGTGGGTGACCATGAAGACGGTCATCTTCTCCTCCGACCACAGCCGCAGCAGAAGCTCGTACATCTGCGCCTTGGTGCCGGGGTCGAGCGCGCCGAAGGGCTCGTCCAGCAGCAGGATCTTCGGCTTCAGGATCAGCGCTTGCGCGATGGCGAGGCGCTGCTGCATGCCGCCGGACAGCTCCGCGGGATACTTGCCCAAGTGGTTGCCGAGGCCGACCGCCTCCAGCACCCCCCTCGCCTCCTCCATGGCGGCGCGGCGGCGCGCGCCGAACAGGCGGCCGAGAAAGCGGGACTGCTGGAATTCGCGGCCCAGGATCACGTTCTCCAGAACCGTCAGGTGCGGGAAGACCGAATAGCGCTGGAACACCACGCCGCGGTCGGGGCCGGGCTCCGCCACCAAGGGCTCGCCGTCCAGCCGGATGCTGCCGCGGGTCGGCCGCTCCTCCCCCAGCAGCAGGCGCAGGAAGGTGGTCTTGCCGCAGCCGGACGGGCCGACCAGCGCGCAGAACTCGCCGGAGGGAATCTCCAGGTTGACGCGCTCCAGCACCACCTGGTTCGGGTATTCCATCCAGAGGTCGCGGACGGTGACGTTGCTCATGAGGAGGCCTTTCCCGCCCGCAGCCAGGGGAAGCAGCGCGCGTTGAACCAACGCAGCAGGAGGTCCGACGCGAAGGCCAGCAGCGTGATCCAGGCCACATAGGGCAGGATCACGTCCATCGCCATGTAGCGCCGCACCAGGAAGATGCGGTAGCCGAGCCCCTCCGTCGCCGCGATGGCTTCCGCGGAGATCAGGAACAGCCAGGCCGGTCCCAGCGACAGCCGCAGCGCGTCGGCCAGCCGCGGCAGCATCTGCGGCAGCACGACCCGCAGCACGATCTGCCAAGTGTTCGCCCCCAGCGTCTGCGCCTTGATCAGTTGCTCCCGCGGCATCTCCACCGTGCGCATGGCGAGGTCGCGGACCAGGAAGGGCGCCACGCCGATGACGATCAGCACCACCTTGGACAGCTCGTCCAGGCCGAAGACGATGAACAGGACGGGCAGCACCGCCATGGGCGGCACCATGGACAGCATGGCGACGAAGGGCGACAGCCCCGCCCGCACATAGGGGATCAGCCCCATGCCGATGCCGATCACCAACGCCAGCGCCGTGGCGACGCCGAGCCCCAGCCCAAGCCGGTGCAGGCTGGCCAGCGTGTCCGCCCACATCAGGTAGTCGCCGGTGCGGGCGTCCGGGGTAAAGGCCACGCGGGCGACGGCGGCGACCATGGCGGACAGCGGCGGCAGCAGCTTGTCGTTCGGGTTGTCCGCCAGCCGCAGGGCCGACGCCACCCCATAGCCCGCGCAGGCCACCAGGAACGGAAGGGCGCCCCAGAAGAGCGCACCCCCGCGGCCCGGACGCCGGTTGATGATCCGGCGCATGGATCAGAGCTTCCCGTCGGCGGCTTGCTTCATGACCGCGTCGTCGAAGCGCAGCTTCACGTTCTTCACGTCGCCCAGCACCGTGCCGCCGGGGAACAGGATGCCGACGGCGTCGCGGCTCTTCGCCCCCTCGCCGAGCAGGCCGTGGTCGTAGGAGAAGCTGCGGACGAGGTCCATGGTCTTCACCAGATCGGGGCTCGCCGCGAAGGACGCGCCGTCGGCCGGGGTGTAGAACATCTTCGTGGTGACCAGCTGCTGCTTGTAGCCGGCCAGATCCGTGCCGGACGCCTTGGCCATCGCCTCCAGCGCCGCCTTGCCCTCGGCCGTGTCGGGCTTGGTCATCAGGCCCATGATCTCGTACCAGGCGCCGACCAGCGCCTTGGCGAAGGCCGGGTTGTCGCGCATCGTGCCGGTGTTGACCACCATGAGGTCGATGATCTCGCCCGGCACCTTGGCGCTGTCGAAGACCATGGTGGAGCCGGCGGTCTTGGCGACCTCGCTCAGCTGCGGGTTCCAGGTCACCGTCGCGGTCACGTCGGCGGAGGAGCTGTAGGCCGACACGATGTCCGCGTCGGACGTGTTCACCACCGTGACGTCCTTCTCCTTCATGCCGACGCTGTCCAGCGCGCGGGCCAGCAGGTAGTGCGACACCGACAGTTCGACCAGGTTGACCTTCTGGCCCTTGATGTCCTTCAGGGCGGTGCCCTTCTTCAGGACGATGCCGTCGTTGCCGTTGGAATAGTCACCGGAAATCAGCGCCGTCGTGTCCACGCCGCCGGCCGCCGGGATGGTCAGCGCGTCCATGTTGGTCATGACGCAGCCGTCGAAGGCGCCGGCCGTGTACTGGTTGATGGATTCGACATAGTCGTTGATCTGCACGACCTCGACCTTGATGCCGTACTTGTCGGCCCACTTCTTCATGATGCCGCTGTCGGCGGCGTAGCCCCAGGGCATCCAGCCGGCGTAGATCGACCACGCCACGCGGAAGTTCTTCTTCTCCGCCGCGAAGGACGGCGCTTGGGAGGCTGCCACGGTGGCGGCGAAGGCCACGCCGAACACGATGTTCTTGAGCAAGGTCCGCATCGTCAAAACCCCTCTTCCGGAATGGTGGTTATCGCGTCGGTCGTTATCGCGCCAGCCAGCGGCGCCAGCCGCCGAAGCCGGTGATGTCCTCCGCACCCGCCAGGGCGGCGGGTTCGCACAGGAAGCCCTTTACGGCCGTGCCGTCCTCCAGCAGGACGGTGCCGATCGCCATGGGCGGAGGAACCTCGGCGACGAAGCTGCCGAAGGCGGCCTCCGTCAGTTCCCAGATTTCCAGCTCGATGCCGCCCGCCCCACCAGCGTCGCGCACCAGCCCCGGCTTGGCCGGCACGGTGCCGGCCAGCGCGAAGAGACGGTAGCCGCCGTCCGTCCGCGCCGTGCGGACCAGCCGCGCGCCCCGCCCGGTGAGCTGGTGGTTGAGCGGCTGTCCGCTGAGATGCGCGCCGACGACGGCCAGCCGCACCGTGCCGGGCGCCGCATGGTCGGCGTCCAGCGCCGGCCCCTGCGGCAGTTGCCGCGTGGCGCCGATGGGCAGGGCCTGCGCGCGGTGCAGCCGGTCGGCCAGCACCGCCAAAGCGCCATCGGCGAAGGCTGGCCCGACCAGCGTCGCGCCGAAGGGCAAGCCCCCCTTCGGCCCGTTGCCCGGCCGGAATCCCGCCGGCACGGCGATTGCCGACAGGTCCATCAGGTTCACGAAGTTCGTGTAATACCCCAGGTTGCTGTTCAGCCGCACAGGATCGGCCAGCAGTTCCTCGATCGTGTAGGTCGTGCCGGTGGTCGGCAGCAGCAGCACGTCCATCCCGGCCCACTCGGCCTCCGCCTTGCGGGTCAGTTCGGCCAGCCGGTACATGCCGGCGAAGGCGTCCACGGCGCCGATGGCCTCCGCCCCCAGTACGATGCCGCGCACGACGGGGTGGATGGAGTCCGGGGAGGCCTTGGCGAAGTCGCGGATGGCGGCCAGCCGCTCCGCCACCCAGGGGCCGGAATAGAGCAGCTGGGCCGCGTCGCGGAACGGCGTAAAGTCCACCGGGACCCGCGTGCCGCCCAGCGCCTCCAGCCGGTCGGCAGCAGCGGCGAACAGGCGCGCCGCCGCGTCGTCGCCGAAGAACTCCAGCCCGTCCCGCGGCACGCCGAAGCGGAAGCCGAGCGGCCAGGCCGCGGGCTCCGTCGCCGCAGCCGGGGCCTTGCGGGAGTAGGGATCGGCCGGATCGAAGGCGCCCATGACCTTCAAGACGGCCAGCGCGTCGCCCGCCGTCCCGGCGAAGATCGACACCACGTCCTGCGTCCGGCAGGCCGGGACGACGCCGCTGGCGCTGACCAGCCCTTTGGTCGGCTTCAGACCCACGACGTTGTTGAAGGCCGCCGGCACGCGTCCCGACCCCGCCGTGTCGGTGCCGAGCGCGAAGCTGACCAACCCCGCCCCCACCGCAACGCCGGAGCCGGAGCTTGACCCGCCCGACACATAGCGCTCGTCGAACACCGAGGACGGGATGCCGTAGGGCGACCGGGTGCCGACCAGCCCGGTGGCGAACTGGTCCAGGTTGGTCTTGCCGATCAGGATGGCCCCGGCGTCCACCAGCCGCTGCACCACGGTCGCGGAACGGTCCGGCGTGTAGGCGAAGTCCGGGCAGCCGGCCGTGGTCGACAGGCCGGCCACGTCGATGTTGTCCTTCACCGCGAAGGGAATGCCGAACAGCG
Organism: Azospirillum canadense; assembly: GCF_025961225.1. Lineage (GTDB taxonomy): Bacteria > Pseudomonadota > Alphaproteobacteria > Azospirillales > Azospirillaceae > Azospirillum > Azospirillum canadense. Next base: position 693,317 of record NZ_JAOQNG010000004.1, read on the forward strand.
GCAGGTCGGCGCCCGCGGCCTTGCGCGCCTGGGCGGCATCCAGCTGCCGGCCGGCCTCGGCGCGGCTCAGCAGGTGGATCCAGACCGGCCTCTCGCCCCGCTCGTCGATGCGGGCGTAGACGGCGTCCAGCACCCCCTCCGGCGTCAGGCCGCCCTCGGTGTAGGCCTTTGCGAGAACCGCGATTTCCAGGCTCAAGGTGGTCATGGGGTTCTCCATCACGCGGCCTCCGGGAGCAGGACGGCGAGCGTCTGGCCCAGCGTCACCGCCTGCCCCTCGGCGCAGCGGATTTCGGCGACGGTGCCGGCCACCGGGGCGGCGACCGCGATTTCCATTTTCATCGATTCCACGATCAGCAGCGGGTCGCCGGCCTTCACCGCCGTGCCGGGCTCCGCGGCGATCTTCCAGACGCTGCCGGGCACGGGGCTCGGCACCGCCTCCCCGCCGGGGGGCAGGTCGGCATCGGCACCGCCCGGTCCGGCGTCCGGCAGGTCGGCCGCATAGCCGATCTGGCCCGACGCCTCCCACCGCGCACGTTCCTCCTCGAAGGCAGCCTGCTGGCGCGTCTTGAAGGCGGCGATGCTGTCCCGGTTCTCGCCCAGGAAGCGGTTGTAGTCGGCGAGGCGGAAGGTCTCCACCTCGATGCGCAGCTTGGCGCGGCCGAGCGGGAAGTCGGCGCGGAAGGCCATCAGCTCGTCGTGGCTGACGGGGTGGAAGCGGATCTGGTCGAAGTGGCGCAGCAGCCAGGGCTTGCCGGGCTCGAACGCGTCGGTGGTCCGGTGCGTGTTCCACATCTGGCAGGTGCGGCCGACGAACTGGTAGCCGCCCGGCCCCTCCATGCCGTAGACGCACAGGTAGGCGCCGCCGATGCCCACCGCGTTCTCCGGCGTCCAGGTGCGGGCCGGGTTGTACTTGGTGGTGACCAGCCGGTGCCGCGGGTCCACCGGCGTGGCAACCGGCGCCCCCAGATACACGTCGCCGAGGCCGAGCACGAGGTAGCTGGCGTCGAACACGATGCGCTTGACCGCCTCGACATCGTCCAACCCATTGATGCGCCGGATGAATTCGATGTTGCTCGGGCACCAGGGCGCGTCGGCGCGCACCGACTGCATGTATTTGGAAATGGCGAGCCGCGTGGCCTCGTCGTCCCAGGACAGCGGCAGGTGGATGACCCGCGTCGGCACTTCAAGGTCGGCGATGCCCGCCAGCTCCTTCTCCGCCCCGACCAGCCGGTCGAGCAGGTTGGCGAGGGGAAGGATACGGCTGTCGTAATGGACCTGCAGCGACCGGATGCCCGGCGTCAGATCCAGGATTCCGGGAAGCTGCTGCGCGATCAGCGCCTGCTGGAGCGCGTGGACCCGGAACCGCAGGTTCAGGTCCAACACCAACGGCCCGTATTCGACCAGAAGGTACTTGTCGCCCGCGCGGCGGTACACGACGGCGGGACAGGTGTCGGTGGCCGCAATGCGGTGGATGATGGCGTCATTGTCCCCTTTCCCCCCCGGGGCGCGGAGCCGACGGCCGAAGGCCGGACGGGCGCCGAAGGCGACCGTAGGCGGAGCGAGGTCGCAAGACTTGCGAGCGACCTGGGTTAGGGTGAGGGGGTTCTCCCTCTCCCCTCCGGGGAAAGGGTGGCCCGCAGGGCCGGGTGAGGGGGGTGCGCGTGTGCCGGACGTGCTGGACATGCCGGACCCCCTCACCCCAGCCCTCTCCCCAGAGGGGAGAGGGAGTGCCCCCTCACCCCGACCCTCTCCCCGGGGGGGAGAGGGAGTAATTTGCGGAGCGGAGAGCAGCGCTTCCTGCGCCTCCTCCAACCCTTCCGCCTCATCCGCCGTCAGCCGCCGGAACCGCAGCTTGTCCCCCGGCCGCAGCTGGCCGACCTTCCACAGCTCCGCGCTGACGATCGTCGCCGGGCAGACGAAGCCACCCAGGCTTGGACCATCGGGGCCGAGGATCACCGGCATGTCGCCGGTGAAGTCGATGGCGCCGATGGCGTAGGCGTTGTCGTGGATGTTGGAGGGGTGCAGACCCGCCTCCCCGCCGTCCTTGCGCGCCCAGGTCGGCTTCGGGCCGATCAGGCGGACGCCGGTGCGGCTGGAGTTGTAGTGCACCTCCCAGTCCGCGGCGAAGAAGGCCGCGATGTCCTCGTCCGTGAAGAAGTCCGGGGCGCCATGCGGACCGTAGAGGACGCCGATCTCCCAGGCGTGGCCGTGCGCGGGCACCGTTTCCAAATGCTGCGGCTCGCCAGCCGGCGTGTCGCCCAGATGCAGGATGTCGCCGGGCAGCAGGGCGCGCCCGCCATGGCCGCCGAACTTGCCGAGCGTGAAGGTGGACTTGCTGCCGAGATAGTCCGGCACGTCCAGCCCGCCACGCACCAGCAGATAGGCGCGGCAACCCGCCCCGCTGACCGTGCCAATGCGCAGAGTCGCGCCCGCCGGAACGGAGACCGGCCGCCAGAAGGGCACCGGCGTTCCGTCGATGTCCGCCGGCATGGCGGCGCCGGTCAGGCAGACCACCGCCTCCGCATTGAACCTCAGGGTCGGCCCCGAAACGGTGATCTCCAGCCCCGCCGCCCCGTCCGGGTTGCCGAGCGCGCGGTTGCCGAGCCGGAAGGCCAGCGGGTCCATCGGCCCGGAGGGCGGCACGCCGACCTCCCAATAGCCGACGCGGCCCGGATGATCCTGCACCGTGGTCAGCGTGCCGGGGGTGACCACCTCCAGCGTGCGCGCGGTGTAGGCGACCGTTTCCAGGTAGCGCGTGGTGATGCCGCCCGCCGCGAAGACCGGATCAGCCGCGAGTTGCCGCAGGTAGCCGAGGTTCGTCTCGATCCCCGACAGACGGCAGCGGGCCAGCGCGTCGCGCAGCTTGGCCAGCGCGTCGGCGCGGTCGGTGCCGCGCACGATCACCTTGGCGACCAGCGGGTCGTAGAAGGGCGTGACCTCGCTGCCCTGCTCCACCCAGGTCTCGACGCGGGCATCCTCGGGGAACGCCGCCTCGGTCAGGATGCCGGAGCAGGGGCGGAAGTTGCGGCCGGGGTCCTCGGCGTAGACGCGCACCTGGATCGACGCGCCTTGCGCGGTACCCTTGTGCTGTTCAAGGGGCAGCGGCTCGCCGGCGGCCTGCCGGACCATCCATTCGACAAGATCGATGCCGGTGACCTCCTCGGTCACGCCGTGCTCGACCTGGAGGCGGGTGTTGACCTCCAAGAAATAGGCCTCGCCCGCCGCGTCGTCGTAGACGAACTCGACCGTGCCGGCGGACTGGTAGTTTACCGCGCGGCCCAGCCGCTCCGCCGCGTCGAACAGTTGGCGCCGCAGGTCGTCGGAAATGCCGGGGGCCGGTGTCTCCTCAATGACCTTCTGGTTGCGCCGCTGGGCGGAGCAGTCGCGCTCGCCCAGAGCCACCACGGTGCCGCGGCCATCGCCGAAAATCTGCACCTCGATGTGGCGGGCGCGCTCGACGAACTTCTCCAGATAGACGCCGCTGTCCTTGAAGTTGTTGCGCGACAGGCGCTGCACCGCCTCGAACTGCGCGGCCAGCGCGTCGGGGTCGCGGCACAGCTGCATGCCGATGCCGCCGCCGCCCGCCGTGCTCTTGATCATCACCGGGTAGCCGATGCGCGCGGCCTCGATCTTCGCCTGCTCCGCGTTATCCAGCAGGCCGCTGCCGGGCGACAGGGGCACGCCGCTGCGCTCCGCCAGTTCCCGCGCGGTGTGTTTCAGGCCGAAGGCGCGCATCTGTTCCGGCGTCGGGCCGATGAAGGCAATGCCGGCCGCGGCACAGGCCTCCGCAAAGCCCGGATTCTCCGACAGGAAGCCGTAACCGGGGTGGATCGCCTGCGCGCCGGTGGCCTTCGCCGCCGCCAGGATGCGGTCGGCATTCAGGTAACTTTCCGAGACGGCGGCCGGACCGATGCACACGGCCTCTCCCGCCAGGGCGACGTGCAGGGAATGGGAGTCGGCCTCCGAATAGACGGCCACCGACTTGATGCCCATGCGGTCGAGCGTTCGGATCACGCGGCAAGCGATCTCGCCGCGGTTGGCAATCAGGACCTTGGTGAACATGATGAACCCCTTATGCCGCCCCAATGGACGAAGAGTTCCAGACCAGAACCTCGATCGGCGTCGGGTTGTAGTCGTTGCAGGGGTTGTTCAGCTGCGGGCAGTTGGAGATCAGGACGATCACGTCCATCGCCGCGCGCATCTCCACATACTTGCCGGGGCCGCTGACGCCGTCGGCGAAGGTCAGCCCGCCGTCGGGGGTGACCGGCACGTTCATGAAGAAGTTGATGTTGTGGGTGATGTCGCGCTTGGTCATGCCGAACTGCTCGTTCTGCGCCACGGCCAGCATCCAGCTGTCCCGGCAGGCGTGCATGCACTTCTTCTCAAGCGCGTAACGCACGGTGTTGCTTTCCGTCGCGCAGGCGCCGCCCAGCGTGTCGTGCCGGCCGACCGTGTCGGCGACGATCTCCAGCATCGGGTTGCCCATGGTGGAGATCAGTTTGGTGCCGACCGACAGGTAGACGTTGCGCTGTTCGCGGATCGTGTCCACCGCGCTGTAGCGCTCGGCCGGGTCGGCGGCGCTGTAGAACAGCGTGTCGGCGGCCTGATTGCCCTCCAGGTCCACGATGCGGAGGGTCTGGCCCTGGCGGACCACCTCCATCCAGTAATCGCCCGCCAGAACGACCTTGCGGTGGGCGGCGGCGCTGGGGCTGAGGGTGCTTTCCTTGATCATGACCGGCGCTCCCCTCAGCAACCGCAGAGGTGATAGAGGTGGTTGTTCGCGAACCCGCGCCCGTTCTCCGGCCGGGAGGTCTTGCACAGATCGTCCTCGGCGACCGGGTCGGCCTTGCGGAGCTGGCAGGCAATGGGCTTGCGCGGGTACTCCGCGGCGGGGTTCAGCGGGTGCGGGCAGGTGTGGAACAGCACCAGCGTGTCCATCTCGAACCGCAGGTCCACATGCGCGCCGGCCTTGGCGGCGGACGGGTCGAAGACCATCGTCCCGTCCTCCTCCGTGCGCACCTTGCTGAACCAGTTGACGTTGGCAGCGAGGTCGCGGCGGCCGAGCCCGTACTTCGCGGCCTCCACCAGGAAGCTGTCGTGGCCGTTCAGCGCCCAGTCGTTGCGGTGCTCCTGGTAGCTCTTCTGCCCCCAGCGCTCCGCGACCAGGGCCTTCGTCGAATTGCCGCAGACGGTGTCGTGCCAGCCCGCCGTGTCCTCGATGATGGAGCAGAAGATGCGACCCATGTCGGAATAGAGGCAGTGGCCCGCCGTCAGCTTGAAGGTGTGCTGGCACTTCAGCGTGTCGGGCGCGTTGTAGCGCTCAAGATGGTTCTGCGGGTTGTAGAACA
>NZ_JAOQNG010000005.1 GCF_025961225.1 Azospirillum canadense
GCTGTGCTAAGAGGCGTGCGTCGTCATCCACTGCGGCATCGATCTCAGCCAGTTCTCCAAGCGTCAAGTAAATTTCCGCCCACAAGAGTGGATTTTCGGCTGGCTTCATCCGTCTTGTAGCCTCGAGTAGGCTAAACACAGCAGCATCACTCTGTCTCAAGAGCATTGCTCGAGCAGATTCGAGTAATAGGTCATTGAGGTCCGTTGTCGAGACGTAAACACGTGGCGACGGGAGCAAGCTCTTGATCTTAGCTGCGCCCGCTCGATGACAACTTGTAAGAAGGCCGTATTGTGCCCGAAGGTTAGCGAGCGTACTGCTGTTTCGCTCCTGTCGCGCTTCGTCGATTTTCTTTTCAAGCAGCGCCCACATATCCGCTTGATAGAGCTCCGGATACCGCGCGAGCATGTACTGCTGTTTCCACGTTGTATCCGCCATTAATAAAGCATTCACGAGATCTGTGGCCGAGTGTGTGGCCCTTCCGGCAACATTGGATAGTTCGGCTGGCAACAGCGGCCGTGCGATGATTGTCAACTCTTCAGCTAATTTATCGTCCCAATGCTCGGCGGCAGCTTGCTTGAGTCTGCACAATAGCGAAACCAATTGATTGTGGTCATCAAGGCTTGTTGTGCCTGGAGACGGTGAATACATTAAGCGCGGCGTGCGTCCACGCACGACGAGAAACGGCGCATTTACGCTGATCGAGTTTGCACAAGCTCCGCAACGAAAGGTGCAGAGACTATGATCCTGAACCGCTAAAAGGAGGTCCGGGCGGTGGTCGGCATCAACCACAATCCATAAAGCGGGCGCCCATTCCGTCCCACAAGCGGGGCACTGCTCGAAGGGCGGAGTGCTGACCGAGAGGTCGTAGGGCGCAATATGATTATTGGTCATCGGGACCCCAGTTGGCCAGTATGTCACGTGCCTTAATTACATCATAAGCGTAGGCTGTCACATCGCGCTCGAGAACTTCGTCGGTGCCAATGCCCAAAAGCTCTCTATCAGCCTGATCGTTGGGCAGCCACACTGCTGTATTACGGCCATGGCCGATCACCCGATTGCGTTCCGGCACTGGCTCAGTGACCAGCTCACGACAACGCAAATAAGTTGCCCTCACAATCAGCTCGGCTTCGGCGCGCAGGTAGTTGGGTTCAGCGCGAAGGAACGTCTGCGCTTCTTTGATCAGGGTTCGACATTTGGTCCACGCGCTTTGCCGCGCATCGTAGTCAGCCAATGGGTCATCTATCAGGCTCTGAGCAAAGTCTTCGGCTTCTCGGAGCTTTTCATCCCAGTCTGTGCCAATACCGAGATCGCGCGAGCGCACCGAAGTTTTCCGCACTTCAATAATAACGTACGACAGACCTGACACTGGTTGGTCATTAGCAAGTAGGCGGCCGTCCTTAACCTCAAATGCTGGCAAGGGTGATGGAATTGAATGTTCCGCATCTCGGGAACCTAATATCGCATAATATCCCGGCGCCAAGCCACCCGTCACTAAATTGAAGTCACCCGTAAATTGTAGAACAGGTTCCTGCTCTTCCGCCGGAATGAATGTTTGGATAATGTCATTGGCAAGCGCGCTAACTGTTTTAGCAACGGCTATACCGCCTGGCGCCAACGACAAAATCGCAGAAAAGCTTTCTTTATTAATTATGCTACCAAGTTGAGCGATGCGGTTTTCTTTGTCTACATGGAAATCAATCGTCAATGTGATCTGTGGCATTACCGCGGGAGTAAGAGCAACCAAGTTCACCGAAAGTCCCAACTGCTCATCCACATGCTGCTTAACCACACGCATTTGCTGTAACGAGCGCAACGCACGCTCGCCCAAAAGTGGATGATGAAGATTGGTCTGAGTCGACACGAGTACAGATCTCGCCTTGCTCCAAATCGACCCCAAAAAGGCAACTTGAGCCCCGCAGATGCGGATCGTGAAATAGTCGACACCGACGCGGATGGGTTCCGATGAATAGGAAGAAGGTATGAATATGGGGGTCGACGTCCCAATAGACACGTATGATTTTCTGTCGGTTTTCATCCCTCAATCCTCTCACAGATGTTTATACCGTCAGGTAAAGCAGATTTCCATTCGCCTTGGCTTAGGTCCCTTCACTCACTGGCCCGATTTTGGCCGCATCTGCGGCCAGGACCGGGGTCGCCGTCCTGAGCGGATCGCAATCCGCTTTATCAGCTATGCGCAGTGACAAACTGCCTGCCGTATGACTACAGCGAAGCTTGTTGCCCGAATGCGCGAGAAACACGCTGCCTCGGACTTCTGAGTGTGACTGCCCCACCCGTAGATGGTGATCCAATCCTCAGGAGTCTTCAACTGAAGAGATGTCAATCAGAGCCGGTTCCAAATGGTTTGGCTCTTGTCGGGAAGCGGGGTGGTGAGTAGCGGCGTGATGACGAGCGGCGGAGGGGGTTGAGGTGAGTATCGTTTTCGGTCCTGGCGCTCGCGATGCCGTCGCCCCTTCTGGTGAACCTGACATCCCTGCTCGATGACGCCAAGTGCTACGCGCTGGTGCGCCAGCATCGCTGGCCCGATGGTGTGCGCTGCCCGCACTGCGCCAGTGCGTCGGTGGCCCGCCACGGCTTCGACGATACCCACCGCGAGCGCCAGCGGTATCGCTGCAAGTCCTGTCAGGCCCGCTTCGACGACCTGACCGGCACGGTGCTGGCCGGCCACCACCAGCCGCTGCGCGTCTGGGTGCTGTGCCTGTATCTGATGGGCCTGAACCTGTCGAACCGGCAGATCGCCCAGGAACTGGACTTGGTGGCGAGCGACGTGCAGGCGATGACCGAGCAGTTGCGCGCCGGCTTTGCCGCCAAGGCGCCGCCCCCGCCGCTGAACGGCACGGTCGAGATCGACGAAGTCTACGTCGTCGCCGGGCACAAGGGCCAGCCGGCCGAAGTCGCCAAAAGGGGCGCTCGGGACGGCGCCGCCGGCTGAAGGGCGAGCGCGGGCGCGGCACGCTGGCCAAGGACAAGCCGCCCATCCTCGGCCTGATCCGACGCGGCGGCGATGTGGTGCTGCACATGCTGGCCAATGTCCAGCAGGCGACCATCCGGCCCATCATTCAGGCGTCCGTCGCCGCCGGCGCCCTGATCCACACCGACGAGTACGACATCTACGCCCGCGACGAGGATGGCGACGGCTTCTGCGAGGTCCACGTCAACACCATCGAAGGGCTCTGGTCGTTGCTGCGCTCCTGGCTGCGCCCGCATCGCGGCATTTCCCAGGGCAAGTTGCCCCTCTATCTCGCCTTCTTTCAGGTCGTCCACAACGCACGGCGACGGGGAAAGGCCCTACTCGGAACCCTCGTCGGTGCCATCGTCACATGATGCCACCACCCCGCTTCCCGACAAGAGCCTTGGCCTTTACAGGACGACGGCGCGCACTGGTTGAAGGCGACCTTTCACGCCGGCGAGCATCGAGGCCCTGCGCCGCATGGCCGCGGACCAGCGGGCGCTGCCGCCCAGCCAGTACCAGCAGCTGCTCGGCGAACTCGCCAGCCTACCGTAAGGTTAGGGGAGATGGCACGCATCTCGGTTCAGGTGGGGGACCGCTTTACCCAGGCGGCCGACTCGCCCAAGGTCTACGTCGTCACCGCCATGGTCGACAAGCCGGACCACCTTCCACACGCCCGTCTGCTCCTGGAGGAGGGCACGCCCAGCGACGAACTCCTCGTCAGCCTGGACTCTCTGGGCGACCGCAAGCCTTGGCGCCCGGTCCCGTGAGGTGCCTCCGCCGCACGCATTGACACCCCTCGAGGCAGCGCCCACACTCGACTCATGTGCGGACGCTTTGCCTTTCACTCGCCGGCCAGCCTCTTGGTCGATCGGTTCGCGGCCACGATCCACGGCGACGCCCCGGCGCCGCGGTACAACGCCGCGCCGATGCAGACCCTGCCGGTCGTCCGCTTCAATCCGGAGACCAAGGAACGGCGCCTCAGCCCGTTGCGGTGGGGACTGGTGCCGGTGTGGTCGAAGGACCCGTCGGGTGCTGCTAAGATGATCAACGCGCGCGCCGAGGGCGTGACGGAGCGGCCGGCGTACCGCTCCGCCTTCAAAAAGCGCCGCTGCCTGGTGCCGTTCGACGCATACTATGAGTGGCGCAAGGTCGATGGGGCGAAGATCCCGCACGCCATCGCCACCGACAGCAACGGGCCAGACGCCTTCGCCGGGCTCTGGGAAGGGTGGAAGGACCCGGCCAGCGGGGAGTGGCTGCACACCTTCACCATCATCACCACCGAAGCGAACGACGCGACCCGCGCCATCCATGACCGCATGCCGGTGATCCTGCCGCCGGACCACTGGAGCGCTTAGCTGGGGGAGGAGGAGGCCAGCCCCGACGCACTGCGGGCGATGCTGGTTCCGTATCCGAGCGCGCACATGCGGGTCTGGCAGGTGGGCAAGGACGTCGGCTCGGTCAAGAACGACCGGCCCGACCTGATCGACGCCGTCCAGAGCGGACCGGCGATCAACCCAGCCTGACGTTGCCGCGGCGCGCCCAGGCCGTTGCCGATGCGGTGTCACGCGCCCATTTTGCTGAGGACTCAGCTATTTCCCGAGGCAGCCCATGGCGCGACGGCGGATCGTCCGGCGCGACGAGGCGGCGGAGATCCTTGACGAGGCCCGCCGCATCCTGAAGGACAAGGACGCGGCCGCGCTCGCCGGCGAAGCCTCCCTGCGCACTTTGGAAGCGGCGCTGGCCGACGACTTCGACGAAAGCTATGCCGCGGAGCGGGTTGCCGATCTGCTCGCGGCCGATGTTTGGCGAACGCTCAAGAACCGTCTGACGCAGCGCCGCTCCCAGGGGCGGGCCGTCGAGGAGGGAACTGCCCCGGTCCATGTCCGACTCCCGGCCGACGTCGCTCAGGCCCTTACCGCCATCGCGCCGTCGCCCGTTGACGCCATCCGCCAGCTGCTGGAGGCAACGGTTCCAACGCCCGGCTCCGAAGCGTTCTGCCGGGGCCACCTGTGCATCCCCGAGGTGCCGCCGGCCCATCCGGAACGCTGGGCCTGTGCCACCTGCGGCCTGGTCGGGCGGGCGGATTGGCCGTTCAACCCGTACATGGCGGCGCGGCTGACCGGGGCCGCGGAGCGGGCCTCCGCGTTGCGCGACACCGCGGCCGACCTCTACGCCCGCTTTCCCGGCGGTGAGCGGTTCACCGTCACCTCCTGGGCGGCGGATCAGCGTGATCTCCCCCGCCGGGAGCGGCGTCAGGCCAAAGCCGAACGGGCGGCGGCGTTGACCAGCCTGGTCGAACAGGGATTGCTGGAAGAGGCGCCCGGTCCCCGCGGCGGGACGGGTTACCGCACCCTGGAGGAGCCGCCGGAATGGTTGATCGACCTGCTGGCGGACCGGCGCGCCGAGCGTGAGGCCGAAGACGCTGCCCGGCAGGCACGGGCCGCGGCCATCCGGCGGGCCATCGCCGAGGGGCTCCGCTACACCACCGAGTCCGGCACCGACGTTCGCATCCAGCAGACGGAGCATGGCCTGGAGCTGGTGTTCCCGGCGGCACCGGCCGTTGAGGTTCGCGAGGCGATGAAGCTGGACGGCGGCTGCCAATGGGATCCCGACCGCCGGCGCTGGCTTCGCTTGCGCCCGGTTGCTGGCATCGAACCGTGGCTGGCCACCGCGATTGAGGCCGGGGCGACCATCGTGCCGCGCCGGCCATAGCGTCCTGACGCTTTCGATTTCAGTCCAGTACCGACGCGTGGGCAGACTCACCTGGGCCGAAGCCTCAGATTACTTCAGTTTCCCGAGCTGGCCGGATGACGAAAAGGCTGGGGAACGGTTTGCTCAGTGGTGGCAGTACGCGACCGATCCGACACTCACGGACGCAGCGGTAATCCGGTCCCCCTCTCACGGCCTTTACGAATTCAATGTCAGTGGTGGGCTGGTTTTGGTGACTATGATGGCAGCGATCCTTGATGATCTCGCGCCGGCAGTCTCTTGAGGGCGCCCAATGCCTAATCGTCCAGAAAGGGCCGATCAAACGATAGGAATGCCAATGAACACCCCGACCGACAAGCAACGCGCCGAGACGCTCGCGAAGGCCATAGAGTTCGCCATCGAGAACGACAGTCGCCTCCCGGACCATGAGTTCGACGGCGGTATTGGCTGGCTGCGCGACTGGAACGAAGGCGATCCGGAGGCCATGCGCCTCCTGGAAAACGGCATCTCCTGATCTCCAGTCAACGCCGCCTGTCTTGATTGTGTGCTGTCGGTGGAACGAAGGTTTCGTTTCATCCTCCTTTCAGAATTTGCCGAAACAGCCACACAAGCGACTTCACGTCGCAAAACCACGAAATGCGAATAGCCAACAGTGACGGCCGCCGCTCCCGACAGCCTTCTTCGTTTCCACCTCAATCCCGCCGGCGCGTCAGGCTGCCCGCATCGTCACCCGCGGCGACAAGGCGACGATCGCCGCTCGGTGCGCGGCGTCTTGCCACGGCGCCGCGTCGTCCGGCCTTGCCACCGCCCGCCGGGCCGCGTCGACCACGACCAGGCCGCCCGCCGCCACGCCGCCTGGCGCACGCAGCGCGCCCCCAGCATGGCCACCGCCAGGCTGCCCACCTACGGGGCCATGAACCGTCGTGCCGCGTCCCAACGCCCGGTCTTTGGCGACCAGATCGGCGGTGACCTGCGCCGGCGGCAACGCCTCGGCGGCCACCGTCGCCTTGCGCACGACCACCGGCCCGTCCCCGCTTCCGGCATCGGCCGTCGCCACCGGCTCCGCGTGTTCCGTCCGCCGGCGATGGCGACGCGCGCCACTCCACCAACCGCTCCCGATGCGCCCAAGCCCAGCCAGGACACCCACCCCGGCCGCCCGCCGCCGCCCATGCACGATGCCCATCGCGGCCGCGACCAGCACGCCACAAGAAGCCATCCCGCCGACAAACGCTTCCATGGCCCCCATACCGCGCGCCTCCCGTATCCCGTCACCCGAACCACCCGCGCCGCGCACGTTATGGTCCTGGAGTGCACCGCCCGTCGTGTCGTCCCCCGGCCGCCCCGCATCCCCCGCACGCACCGTCGATGCCACGCCCTCACGCCCATTCTCCTCCCGCCCCGGCAGCGCCGCTGGCGCTGCCGACAGCGGGGCCGCGCCCGACACGGCGTTTGGAGGGGCCGCCGCGTCGTGCGGCGGCGTCCCCGCGGCCTCGGCTCCAGCCGTGTCCGGTCGAGGGGGGCCACCGCTGGCTGCCCCACGCTCCGCTCCCTCCGTCAGGGCCGGCGTTTCCGTCGCCGCCGCCGTGGCCGCAACGACCGAACGCCGGTCGCCGGTCGCGTCGCCAAGCGGCCGCGCGGCCGTTGGCCCGGCGGCCACAAGCGCGGCGTCGGCGTTGACCGCCTCGGGCTTCACCGCCGTCTTGTCCGCCACGGTCTTCGCCGCCTCAGGCTTGGTTAAGGCCTTTGCCGTGCCCCCCGTCACCGGGCCGGCCGCTGCGGCCCGCGTCGGCATTTCCCCCTGGGGTCCCGGCAGCGCTTCCACCGTCTCGACCCCGGGCTTCCGCCGCGGCACCGGCAACTCCCGTGGCTCCCCAGGCTCCATGGTGCCGACCGGAATCACTCGGACGCTCCCGCGTCCCGACGCCCGCCCCCCGGCCGTGGCTCCCGACGTCGGCGCCGCACCCGCGGTGCCCGCGGTCGCGGCCGCATCGGCGCTCACCGTCGCGGGTGCCTCCTCTCCCCTCCCCACCTCGTTCGTCACGACGATGCTGGGCCTGGTGAACTGGAAGATGGACGACGGCTTGGCCCCCTGCGCCTGGCGGAAGGTCAGGCCTCCCGCTTCGTTCGCGAGGACCGGACCGGCCGCCGCGCCGCCAACCACCGCCGCCAGCACCGCCGCCGACACCAGGCGCATCCGCGCCGCCGTCTCACTCGTCCTCATCATCGCTCCCATCATCCGGCTGTTGAACCCCGGCACCACCGGCGCCGCCGACCTGTTGCCCGCCAAGCGCGACTCCCGCCGTCGGCCCCCGCGCCAGCGCGTCCAGTCTCGCGCCCCCCACCCCTGCGAGCCCTCCCAGGGCGCCGCCGGGCGCACCCGCTTGCGACAGCCGATCCAGCAGCCCGCCGCCATACGGGTTGCCCGCGCCCCCAAGGCCGAGCGCCGCGACCACCCCGCTCCCACCCAGCCCACTCCTTTGCGGCAGCGGGATGCCACCGATCACGACACCACCAGCCGCTCCGACCGCCGGCAGCGCCCCCTCGTCGGCTTCATCCGCATCGCCCGCCTGAGCGCCGTCGCCCAGGCCCGTGAAATCATAGTTGGGGTCGTTGACCCACGGCGCCGACACCGTGCCATCGCGCCGCTCGACCCACGTGGAGAAGGGCACCTCCAGGCGGCAGACGTCCTTGCCGGCCAGGAGCAGGAAACGCACACCGGTCGCGGTCGTGCCCAGGCTTTCCGCGAAGTAGGACGCCATCACGACCAGTTCGCGTTCGACCCGCCGCGAGACCGACCGGCTGCGCGTCTCCGCGAAATTCGTGCTGACGTCCATCCGCTCCCAGTCCGACGATCCGATCCACTTCTCCGCCAGGTGGTCGGCCACTGACCCGGCTTCCGTGCGAAACACGAGCTTGGTCCGCGACATGGCCTCCAGCGTTTCCATCTCCGCCGCCGACCACGTCTCTTCCAGCTGCTTCGCCACCTGCGCCCCGGTCACCGGGCAGAAGCCCTTCGACCGGCCAACCTCGGCGAATTTGATGAAGCCGTCCCGCTTCTGCGCGATCTGCGGAAACTCGTCCATCAGCACCCAGATGCGCCGCCGCTTGTCCTCCTTGAACTCGGGCGACCCGACGAACTTCACCGCACGCCCGATCAGCGCCCGCATCCAGGCGTTGGACGCCTCTTCGACCATCATCGACTTCTGCAGGATCAACGACCGCACCGGCGCCGCCTCGTCCATGAACCAGTCCCGCAACGACAGATAGCGGTCCTTCGGGTAGTGCCCCCACCCGGCGGCCAAGGCTTCGACGAGCGGATAAAAGCCGGTGTCGATGTTCGCCAGATAGCTCGACGTCGTCCGCGTCGGCCCGGCCTTGCCGACGATCACGAACTTGGCCGCCGGCGGGTACCATTTAAGCAGGAACGCGCGCAGCGGCTTGGCTTCCAGCACAGCGACGTCCCGGATCTCCTTCCAGCCGAACCACGTCCCGTCCTGCTCGTGTTTCCGCTGCAGGCCGTACACGATGCCCGTCACGATCATCCGCGCGGCCTGTCCCCACACCGGCTCATCGGTCGCCTCGACCACCGCCGCGGCGAAGTCGCGGGCGGCCGGCATCCCGCGCACGTCCTTCGCGATGTCCCAGGCAACGCCGATCCAGGTCTCCACGCCGTTCACGACGCGCTTCCCGGTGTCGTGCGGCGCCATCACCATCACGGTGTCGCCCGGCCAGAGCTGGGTGTAGTCGCCCTTCACGTCCATGCAGATGACTTTGTCCGGGTAGGTCGGCAGCTTGGTCAGCGGCACCCCGGCCTTGACCTGCCGGTACGCGTGCTCGCTGCGCGCCAGAATCTGCTCGATCAAAAAGCGGAACCACTGCGTTTTGCCCGACCCCGGCGCGCCGACCACGAAGAAGCCCTCCGTCTCGCGCATCCGGTCCATCAGCACGCCCGGCGCCAGATACAGCCCCGGACCGCTGTGGCGCGACCGCACTCCCCGCGCGAACACGGCGTTTGCGGCCTTCGTCGCGTGTCCGCCCTCCCGCAGAATGCGCCCGCGATGATGCCGCATCCCGTGGCGATACCGCTCCTGATACGGCAGCGTGGCGAGCATGCTGGCGAAACCGGCCAGTGCCCCCGTCAGTCCGGCGAGCATCACCCGGTGCTTGACCGGCGTGACCAACCCATATTGCCCCAGAATCCGGGCCCACCGAAGCCACGCCTCATCGCCGTACGGCACCGCCGACGTGGTCCAGGCCCACCCCGCCCGCAACCCGTTCAGGGCGTCCAGCGTCGCCGACGCTCCGTTCGCCGCAATGCCCGTGGGCTGGAACACGCCAAAGCCAATGCCCGCCGCGACTCCCGCCATGGCGATTCCGGCCCCCGCGCCGGCCAGCAGCGGCACCGTCTTGCTCGTCTTCCAAGCGCCAACCCGAGCCATGCGACTCTCCTTCCTCCACCGCGCAACACCGGCCGACGCCGGCCAATGGCACGGTCCCGCCGCCCAAATTCTTTTTCCGTTCCTACCATGCCCCCGTCGATCCCGCCATCCTCTTTCAACCCATCCACCGCCGCGATTCCTTGCCCGCCGCCCGCGCTCCCGCCTACAGTGTCCCGTTCCCGTCGCCACGCGCGATGCCCCGCCATGCCCGACCAGCCGCTTCCCACCACCCTGTTCGACCATCTCCCCTCCGGCGCCCACCCTCTCCTTCTCTACGCCGCCGCGGCCGTCACCATCCTACTCGCCGTCGGCGCCATCCTTCTGGCCGCCCTCACCCTTACCGCCCTGGCCCGGCGACTGGCCCGCGCCCTGCACGCCCCAAGCGCCCCACCGCCCGGCCGTCCGCTCCTGGCCCCGTGGGAGCGCCGCGCCATGGCGGCGCTCCGCGGCCGGCTCCCCGCCGCGTGGTCCGTCCACCCGCACGTGAATCCGCTCGCCCTTCTGTCCGTAACTCCCTTGACCATCGCCACGGCCGCGCCGGCCACGGCGCACGCCACCGCCGGTGACGCCCGGACCGCCCCGCCGCTCCCGGTCGCCTTGCGGCTGGCCGCGACCCGCCCCATCCTCTTCACCGTCACGGGGCCGGACCACATCCCCTGCGCCATCGTGGTCGTGACCGCGGCCGAACCGACCCGCGCCAACCGACGCCAGGACGCTGCCCTCGCCGCGCTGTTCCGCCAGCACGGCATCGCCGTCCTCTTCCTGACTCCCGGCACCCGTCCCGATTGGCCCGCCCTCGCCACCGCCATCCTCGCCGCACCACCCCAGACGAACCCACCCGCCACGGCCCCGTCACCGTCCCGCGCCGCACTGACCAGGGCCGCGGGTCGCGCGACCGGTCCGGCGCTCCGCGTGCGTGCCCCGGGTCCGACCGCCACCCATCGCGCGCGCATCCGCGCCACCCTCTCCATCGTCGCCGCCCGCGTCCGAACCGTCGTCGGCCGCCGCCTGTTCCCGTGACGCCGCTCTCGCCCCTCCCTCTCACCCCGGATCGGACCATGCTCGACGCCTTCCTCGCCCCCCTGTCCCAAGCCGTGACAACGGCCGCCTCCCGGGCCGCCTATCTCCTCTCCACCGTGCCGCTCACGACGCTTCTCCTCATCCTCGCCACCGTCGTCGCCGTTGCTGTGGTCCTCGCCGCGCTGTCCCTCGGCCCGGTCATCACCTACAGCCCGAAACCGCTCCTCACCGGCTGGGAGCGCCGCAGCCTCGCCGCCATCCGCCGCGCCCTCCCGCCCGGCTGGTCTGTCGCTTGCCAGGTGCGCGCCGCCGACGCCGTCCACATCGCCACCCGCTCCACCAGCGCGCACTGGCGCGCCATCCGCCGTCTTGGCCTCCGCAGCCTGGATTTTGTCCTCCTCGATCACGACACCGTCGTGCGCGCCGTGATCGAACTCGACGACGCCTCGCACAGACGCCCGGACCGCCGCCGGCGGGATGCCGACATCGATCACGTCTTCCGTGCCGCCGGCATTCCCGTTGTGCACGTCCATCCCCACCCCGTCCCACACTGGCCAACCATCGTGGCCCGCCTGACCTCGGCCGCGCCCGACGCCGCCGGGTCGGCACCACGGACCACCCCCGCGCCAAGCGCGCGCGCCGTGGCGTCCCCCGCCGCCCCGCCACCGCCCCGGCGCGGCGCGGCGCGTCCCTGACCGCCCGCCCCGCCATCCATTTCCAACTTCCGGCCTCCTCTCCCCCGTGCTATACCCAGACGGCCAAAAATGGATGACCCGCCATGCGCCGCCTCGCTCCCGCCGCCCTGACGACCGCCGCTTCCCGCACCGCCGCCCTCCTGGCATCGGCCCTGCTGGCCGCCTGCATCACCACCGCGCCGCCGCCGTCGAACGAGCCGACGCTGGTCGAACTGCGCCTGAGCGAGAGCAGCCAGCGGATCGCCGCCGCCTGGGAACAGATCGCCCGCGCCCAAGCCGCCACCGCGCCCCGCGCGCCGGCGCCCATCGACCTGTCGCTCGTCCCCGACGAACTGCGCCGCCCGATCACGTGGCCCGCCTGGTCCGGCCCCATCGACGCCGCCGTCCGCGGTTTGGCCGCGCGCATCAACTACAGGGTCCTCGTCCACGGCGTGCCTCCCGCCACCATGCCGCTCGTCACCATCGACGCCAACGCCACGCCGGCCGTCCACGTCCTCGAATCCATCGGCCTCCAGCTCGGCGCGCACGGCACGGTCCGCCCCGACCCGAACGACCCGCCCACCATCCACCTCTACTTCAACCCGCCAAAATCCGGCGTTCTCTGACCGCCCCCTCCGCCTGCCGCCGGTCCACCGCCCGGCGCCCCGCCGCGCCGCGGCGATCTCCTCGCCACCCACCGGGACCCCGACATGCCGCCCACGCCCGCCGCCAAACCCCGTCGCCGTCGGGTCCCCACCCCGGTCACCCTGACCTGCGCCGCCCTGATCCTGCTGCCAGCATGCCCCGCCCCGTCCAGGGCCGGCTCCCCCGACGCCGCGGCCACAGCCGTCTCCCACAACCCGTTCCGCGCGCACGACTGCGAGGCCGAGAGCACGGCGCCCAACCCCGGCCTGCCCACCCGCGCCGCTGTGGCGCCGCCGCCCACGCTCGACGCTCTGCGCGACGCCCCGCCCTTCCGCAGCGAAGCCTCCGAAGCCGACGCCGCGCGCCTTGCCGCCGTCAAGCAGGCCGCCTTGAGTCTCGGCATGCGCGCCGGCTTCAACCGCGGCATCTACTGCCACCAGAAGGATTTGACCCGGCTGGCCGACCAACTGGACCGCCAGTACGACTTCACCAAACTCCTCTACGACGCCGGCGGCGGCTTCTACTTTGAACCCGGCGTCGTCACCGAGCACGCCAACGAGATCACCTTCGCGGAGGGCGGCACCAAAGCGGCATCCTCCACCTCCCGCGTCGTCCTCAACGCCCGCGAGCAGCTGGTCACGCGCGCCCGCCACTGGACGCAGTACCTGGTCGTGGACATTGAGCCCCTCGCGCCGATCAGCCCCTACAACCGTCCGAAGTCGGAGGACATGTCCGCGTGGAACGCCTGGGTCAAGGACGGCTGGCAGCGCGGCCTGCAACAGGCCGCGGACACCATGAACGCGTTGTGGTCCGAACTCGACCGTGACTACATCGGCATGCTGAACTTCCGACGCCTCGCCAACGAACAGCGCCTGCAGCTGCCCCGCATCGTGGTCAACAACCGCGGCGTCACCGGCAACGCGGACGAAATCCGCGTCAACGACACGGAGATCGAGATCAAGCGCCCCAGTGGCTTGACGACCAACCCCGCCAAATGGCGCGCCCTCCCCTTCGCCGCCCCGCTCCCCACGCCAGTGCCGCCCCCCGCGGCGGCCCCGCCGTCCACGCCGCCCGGCGCCGGCCCGACCCGCCTGAAGCCCTGACCCCTCCTTCGCCCCCGCCGCACCATGAACACCGCGCCGCTTCGCCCGACCTGGCCCGCCCTTCCCGCCGCTCCCGACGCCTCCGGGGTGACGGCCACGGTGCCGACCACACCGCCCCAGGACGACCATCACCCGTCGGCTCCCCCCGCCGGGCAAGGCCCCGCGCCGCGGGGCCCCGACGCGCCCACCCTGGCCCCCGACCTCCTCCCCCGCCGTCCCGCCGCGGTGCCCCGTTCGGCGGCGCCCGCGCCGCCCTCTCTGCCCGGCATCGCGCCCGCGCCGTCCGGCGCGGTGTCCCTCATCCCCCCGCGTGTCTCGGCCGGCCTCATCCCACCGTTCCCGCTCCACACGCCCCCATCGGCGCTCCCGGTGGCGCCCGCCATCGCCGCGCCGGGCGCCACCGGGCGCGACCCGTTCGACCTGTCGTTCGGCGCGCTCTACCTTGACGCGCCGGCACAGTGGACCTCCGTCGAGGAGTTCAACACGTTTCTGAAATGGTGCCACGCGAACAGCATCAGCGACGTTACGCTCGGCACGGGCAAGAAAATCATCTGCAAACGCCACGGTGCGTATCGCGGCTCCATCGAGCACGACCTCACCTCGGCCGACGTGGACAACATCTTCTCGTTCGTGAAGTCCGGCGCCTCGCTCAGCCCCGGCGACACCTTCCGCGGCGTCTACAAGCTGTTCCTCGACCAGGAAATCCGCGAGCGCCTGCGCACCCGCGTCACCATCCACCACATCACCGGCTCCACGCCCGGCAAGAGCGTCGTGCTGCGCCTGATCGACGGCGTGCCCCCCACACCCGAAAAGGCCCGCCTTACGCCCGATCTCCTCGACGCCTTCGAGTTCAAGTACGGCCTCGGCCTGGTCTGCGGCAAGATGGATTCCGGCAAGACCTGGACCTTCGCCGCCGTCAATTCGCATCGCCTCAGCAACCCGCGCTACGACCGCAAGATCATGCATTTCGGTCAGCCGATCGAGTTCCTGTTCGACAGCCTGCCGGCGAAGGACAACATCTACCAGATCGAGATCCCGGAGTGCGTCCGCGACTACCCCACCGCGCTGAAAATGGCCAAGTCCGCCACGCCGGACATCATCGTCATGGAGGAGGTCAACGACCGCGAAACCATGTCGATGACCATCGACGCGGCGCAATCCGGCGTTGCCGTGAACGCGACTCTGCACATCAGCCGCGTCGCCGCCTTTCCGGGCGCCATGCTCACCTACTACCCGGACGCCCACGAACGTGAATCCCGCGCCTACGCCGCCATGGACGAAATGCAGGTCATCATGGTCCAGCGGCTCGAACCCATGTACGACGCCGGCAACCCCGACCGCACCATCGGCCGCGTCGCCCTGCGCGAATACCTCGTCTTCGACGAGCAACTCCGCACCCAGGTCAAGCGCGAGCCGCTGACCGCTTGGCCACAGGTCTTGAACAAACTCGTCGAGCAGCACGGCTGCACCATGCTCCACAGCGCCCGCGCCCTGCACGCCGAAGGGCTGCTGACCGCCGATCAAGTCTCCCGCATCGAGCGAGGAAAGGCCTGACCCCATGCCCCGCGACCACGGTCCCGACGACGATCTCGACACCGACCGGCATCCCGACGCCGGCGCGCACTGGCACTACACCATGGTCCAACCGCGCCTTTTCGGCATTTGCCACATCTACGCCGTCATCCCGATCCTCGGTTCGGGCTTCTACCATCTGTTCGAATACTGGTGGCCCTACAAGACGGTCATCATCGTCGCCACCATCGCCGCGTTCACGGTCCTCGAACAACGCCGCATCACGCCCGACGTGGCGCTGCGGCAGATGATGGCCTGGGCCCGCGGCCCCTCCGTCCCCTGCCTCCCCCGCCGCTGCCACCGCCACCTCGGCCCACGCGGCCGCTGACCCCACCCGCCGCCACCGCGCCGCCCGGCCCCGCGAGGGCCACCCCAGCCCACCGCGGCTGGCGCGCCGCCCCTCTTTTCGCGACGAGGCAACGATGCCCAAGACACCCCCCTCCACCGCCACCGCCACCGCGCCCCGCCCGCCGGCGCCCGCCGGGCCGGGCGCAACCCGTGCGGACGACGGCCAGGCCCAGGGCAAAGGCGACGGCGTCCGCACGGACCGGCAGCGCGAAGCCTACCCCTACGGCCGCACGCGCCTGACCCAGCTCGTTGCGCGCAACGAGCACCAGAAGCGGATCCTGGATTACATCACCGGACACCACCGCAACGACCGCCACAGTGTCTTCTGGCTTCTCCTCGAAGCCGGCTACCACGCCCAGTTCGGCACCACCCCACCCCCAGCCCCAACCGACTGCGGAACCCGCCGGCCCAGGCCCACGAAATCGGGCGCCACCCCCGCCACCCCGGCTTCCCCCCCGCGGCCGTCCCCCACCCCGGCGTCGGGTTGACCCGTCGCCGCCCCGTCCGGGCTGTCCCGCATGCGCGGCACGCGGGCCCGGCCTGACGCCCATCCCATCCTTCGCCGCTGCGGCGACGGTCGCACGACCACGCCGCCGTGACGTCCTCCGCCAGAAAGCCCCGTGGCTTTCGCCGCACGCCCGCGCCACGCTGTTCGGAAAGCCCCGTCGCTTTCCGATCGCCTCCTCACAGGGCCCGGGTCCCACGCGTCCACCGCCCGGTTTCTGTCTTCCGCCATCCATTTTCGCATGCTATACCCTGACCACGGAAATGGATGGCCACGCCGCTTCCACGCCCGTTCCCCTCGCCGGAGCCCGTCCCATGCCCGCCACACTCGCCTCCCCGTCCACCGCCGCCGCTCCGGCCCGCACCGTCACGCCTCCCACCCGCCCGGCCGCCCGGACCCGGCGCTTTCTTCTCGGCACCCTCTCCCTGGCCGCCCTGCTCGCCACCTGTCCCGCGCCGCCGAGCCACGCCGCCTTCGACCTCGTGCCCAGCCGGCGTCCGGTCGCACCGTCGGCCGCCGCCGTGGCCGCCCCGCCGTCCCCCGCGGGCGGCCCGGCCTCGCCCGCGGCCGCCGGCGACGCCACCGACGCCGCTCCCGGCCCCGTCACTCCCGCCAGGCCATCCGCCGTCGCGACCGTGACCGCAACGCCTCTGCTCCCGCCCTCCAGCTCCACGCCACCGGGTCAGCCCGCCCCGTCGCCCGCCGCGCCGGCAGCGTCCGCCGACAGCCACATGGTCCGGGGCCGCGCCAACGACGTTCCGCTCGCGGGCGTGATCCGCACCATCGTTCCGCCCACCGTGGTCGTCACCCCCATGCCGCCCGCCATCGCGACCCGCCGGGTCTCCTTCACTGGCAACGGCCGCCCCTGGCGCGACGTCCTCACCGAATCCCTCACGCGGGCCAACCTGACCTTCCGCGAAGACGGCAACCACCTCACGGTCGCCGCCGCGTCGGCCCCTTCGACCGCGGTCGCCGCCGCGCCCCCCACCACCCCGCCCCAAGGCGGCGCCTCCGCCACCATCACCGCGCCCACGCCGATCACGCCGCACGGCCAGGCCGCCCCGAACCCGACGCCGAGCGCGCCGATCCAGGTCGCGCCGCCCGCGCCACCGCCCAGCCCGACGCCCCTCGCCTCGGCTGCGGCCCCGCTCTCGGTGGCCCCGCCTCCCGACCCCAGCGCGGCCAAGGACGGTGCGCCGCCGGCGCCAACGCCGGCGGAGGTCCGCGTCGCCGCCAACGCTCCGGCCCCGCTCCCCTTCGGCGCCGCCCCGCCAGCCGACGGCTTCGAGGCCGCCCAGCGCACCCGCACCTGGACCGTCAACCCCGGTGACAGCGTTCGCTCGACCATCGCCCGCTGGGCCAGCAGCCTCGGGCTTCCCGTCCCGGAGGACAAGTCCGGCTACTCCTGGAGCTTCGACTACGGCGCCACCGTGCGGGGCAAGTCCTATTTCGAGGCGGTGGAGTGGCTGACCTCCGGCGCCGAGGACAACGGCATCCGCGCCGACTGGGAATTTTCCTCCACCACCCTCGTCACGACGATCAAGCGCAAGAACAGCCCGTAGCCCGCCCGTCGCCCCGCCGCGTCACCGCCCCTCCCGGCGCCATCCGCGCGACCGGCGCGCCGCCCCGCCGAGCCCCGGCCGAGCGTCGGGCCCGTCTCCCCGTCCAGCGACCCACCCCGAGGCCAGCATGCACCCTCACCGCCCCGCCGCCACGACCGTCGCCCACCTCGCCGCCGCGTCCCTGACCGTTTCCGTCCTGGCCTCCTGCGTCGGCGCGGACGCCCGCCGTGAGGCTACGGACGCCCTCCGGCACGCCCAGACCCTGTACGACCAGGGCCCCAACGTCGCGGAGGTCATCCAGGCCAAGATCACGGACCGCCCCAACTTCGGGACCCGCGCCGAACGCGATCGGCACGGCCATCCTTTCCCCCCGGCCTGGGAATCGCCCGGCGTGAGCTTCAACCCCGGCACGGACCCGATCACGGTGCCGTTGACGCTGACCCAGATCGTCGACCGCCTCCGCCTGCAGTTGCGCATCCCGGTCATCCTCGACCTCGCTCCGCCCCAGGCTCTGAGCGCCCCCAGCGGCGCCCTGGGCGGCGACACCGCCATGCCCGGCGCCGCGTCGTCCACCCCCGGCCCGGACGGCGCCTCGTCCGGCACGGCCCCCAGCTCCGTCGCCCGCCTGGATCCCGCCTCCGCCGACCCGGTCCGCCGGCTGGTCGACGCCGCCAACCAACCCTCCCAAGGCGGCGCCTCCGCCGCCGGCCTCACCCCCGCGCAGTTCCTCCCCCCAGGCCTCGCCGGCCCCGCCGCGGGTCCGGACCCCAGCACCTGCCGGGTCACCTTCCCCGAGCGCGTGATGCCGCTGTCCCGGCGCCTCCTCTTCATCGACAGCACCTGCGGCGTGCGCGCCACCTACGATGGCCAACGGATCGTCATCCGCCGCTACGTTGAGGAGTTGCTGCCCCTGGCGGCGTTCAGCGGCAAGGACGATTTCAAGTCCGACGTCGGCGGGGCCAATTCCGGCGGCGGCAACGGCGGCAACGGCGCCGGCGGCTACGGAAACGGCGGGCTGAACGGCTCCAGTGGCGGCTCCACCAGCGCGGGTTCCCAGTCCGCCAACAGCACCTGGGCCGCCGACGTCTACGCCGAGGTGACCAACGGCATCCGCGCCCGCGTGCCGCGCGACGCCCTCGTCCAGGCGAGCCCGTCGGCCAACGGCATCACCGTCGTTGCCCCGCCCGACGCCCTCGACCGCGCCCGCGCCTACGTGGACAACTTCAACCGCACCGCCTCACGGCAGATCAATCTGCGCATCGAGGTGCTGGAGACCAACCTCAGCAACTCCGACAGCTTTGGAACCGACGTCACCCTTGCCATCAAGGATCGCTGGTCGAAACTCACCTTCGCGGGCAAGGGCGTCGCCTCCAACGCCGGGTCCGACGCGGGCTGCGTCACCGCCGGCGTCCCGACGACCGGCTTCTTCAACGCGGTCAAGGACATCGCGGGCACCTCCTTCACCGCCTGCGCTCTCGCCCGGGAGGGGGTGGCCAAGGTCCTCGATTCCCGCTCGTTCATCGTGCCGAACGGCGGCACCTTCACGCTGGACGAGTCGCTGCTCAACGACTACGTCTCCGGCGGCTCGGCCGGCCAAACCACATCGGCCGGCACCGTCGTCGCGGGCAGCGTCCAGACGAGCACCACCTTCAGCGGCACCAAGCTCCTCATCCAGCCCGTGCTGCTCCCGGACGGCGTGGTCCGCATGCGGTACCAACCCATCATCCAGGGAAAGCCGACCTTCGTCTCGGCCGGCGGGTCCGCCGACTTCGTCCAGCTCCGGCGCGACCAGTCTGTCGTCACCTACAAGCAGGAAGTGAGCGTGCAGAACGGCTCCACGATCGTGGCCTACGCCGCCAAGGGCGACGACGCCTCGACCGACGACGCCGGGTTCGGCAGCCCGCGCCTCCCGCTGTTCGGCGGCCGCATCACCGGCAACACCTCCAGCCGCGCTTTTGTGATTATGATCACACCGACCGAACGCGACACCCTCGGCCGCGCCCCGACCCGCTGACCCCCAGTCCCCACCCCGCCCCGCAACCAGGACACCCCGTCATGACGCCGAGCCTCGACCCCGACGACGACAGCGATCTCCCCGACCCCACCTACGGCTACTTCGTCGTTTTCGAGAACCCGCCCCCGGACGTCCGCACCTTGGCCGGCGCGCGGACCGACGCCGACGCCATCCGCGACGCCATCGCCGTCGCCCAGGACAGCGCCGCCGTGCTCACCCTCCGCCACCGCACCGTATCCGCCACGCTCGACCTCGGCACCGCCCACCCCGACGGCACCTTCATCCCGTCGTCCACCCCGATCGGCGGCGCTCCTCTCCGTCCGACCTGATCTCCGCCCCAGCAATGCCCCCCGCGCGCAGCGCGGCGCGCCCCCGGCGCCCCACGGTTCCCACTTCGCGCCTCAACGCACAGCGGCCCCGCCATGACCGACCCCATCGCGTCCTCCCCGTCGCCCTCCCACAGCCTCCCCCCGCCCGCTCTCATCCGCGTCGGCCCCGCCCCGCTCGGCGCCAGGCGTGACACCCGCCCCGTCTTCGCCGCCAACCTCCGCTGGCTGGACTCCGCCCAGGACCGCCTGACGGCCGCCGAGGTCGCCCAGCAGGCGGCCAACCACGGCGCCGTCTGGAAGGTCGAGCGTCCCACCGTCACCGACCACTTCGCTCTCGCTCCCGCCTTCGTCCCCTACGACGACGGCACGCCGCTCCGCGACCGCGCCAAGCCGCCCGGCACCCGCTCCATCGCCGCGCTCCTGGCGACCCTCGTGCCGCCCGGCACGACCGCGATCTTCGTCCACGACGTCACCCTCGCCACCCCCTTCGCTCTGCCCGTCTGGATCGCCGCCGACACGCCGTACCTCGACACCCGTCCTCCGGGCGACACGCTCTGGCTGGTCGTCACCGTCATCGACGGCCGGATCGCCCCCAGCGACACCATCACTCTGGCCGGGGGTGGCGACCTCCTGGTCACCGAAGACTACGCCACCGACATCCTCGCCGACTTCCGCAGCGCCTACCCCGACGGCGCGGTCTACACCGTCCCCGCCCGCAAGCTCGCCGGCCGCGACGACCGCACAGACCCGCTGGACAGCCTGCTCCGCCGCGCCAGCACCGCGCCCACCTGGGCCGCGCGCCTCGCTCACCAGCTTCCCTGGGCGCAGCACCCCGCCCTCACGCCGGTCAAGCCGGCCCCGCGCGCCTGGGCCAAGCCCCTCGCCACGGTCGCCGTCCTCGCCGGCGCCATCTACCTTCTGGCCTTCACCGTTCCGGCCCTCTACCGGGAGGGCCGCCTGCCCTTTCTGAGCCCGCCCCCGCCGCCGCCGCCGGCCTACGTCCCGCCGCCGCCCGCCGCGGTCTTCCACGAGCCGCTGCCCAGCGCCTGGATCACCGCCTGTCTCGACGCCCTCACCGACCTCTACCGCCCCATCCTCGGCTACACGCCGGGCCAGTCCTCCTGCGTCGCCGCCGCTTCCACCGCCCCCGGAAGCCTGCCCGGCGCCCAGCCCGCCAGCGCCGCCGACGCCGCCTCCACCGGCCTTCCCGGCGCTCCACCGCCGCCGTATGGGCGCGCCGCCATCGTCTACACCCAGATGGTTGGCGCGAAAGCGGGACATGTGCGCGACGTCCCCATGACCTTCGCCGCGACTCCCGCCTCCGTCGAAGCGACCAGCGCCGGGGCCATCCAGATCCACGAGCCCGCGACCATGGACAAGTTCACCGCCCACCGGTCCTTGCTCCCACCGCCCGGACAGCCGCCGCGCCCGCGCGGCCTGCACGCGCTCATGCGCGCCGCTGACCTGCGGCGCTATCTCCTGGACCTGCGCCGCACCGCCTGCCTCGCCATCGCGGTCGATGCGCCGACCGACGCCCAGTCCGCCCTGCTCTCGCCGCCGGGCGCGCCCTACGCCGTGGCCCCCGTGGGCCGCATGAAGGTCACGATCACGACCGCCATGGCGCCGCCCAACTTGGCTCCCCTCCTCGACGGCATCCCCGGGCTGACGCTCACGACCATCAAGCGCAGCTTCGACGACAGCGCCTCCCTGGCCGCCGGCGGCAGCGACCCCTCGCGCCCAACCGACGGCAAGGACGGCAAGGCCGCGACGTCCACCGCCCCGCCGGCGACCGGCCCCAAGCCGGCCAGAGCCCTGCCCGAGATCGTCGGCTGCGACCACCCGAACGTTCCATCCCTCGCCACCTGGACGCTGGAGGCCCACGCCTATGCGCTGCAATAACCGCTGCCTCACCCTGGTCGCCGCCCTTTTGGCCGCCACCCTCCTGTCGCCGGGGCGCGCCGCCCTGGCGCAGACTCCGGGGTCCGCCGCCCCCGGCCCGGGCTCGGCACCCGGCACCGCCCCGGCGCCCCCGCCCATGGCCAGCGACATTCCATCCGCCGCGGCGCCGCCGCCCAATCCCAGGCTTCTTGACCTGCGCCGGCTCACCGAAGATGAGCGCCAGGTCGTGTCCCAGCTGGCGGCCATCGTGCAGAACCGGGTGGCCCTCCAGCAGATCCTCCGCGACGCCCGCCTCTCCGGCATTCCGCTCGACGACATCCCGCTGCCGAACACCGCCAAAGACATCGCCACCACGGCCGACGCCCAGGCCCGCCAGCAAGCCGACGCCATCGCCCGCGCCCGGGAGCAAGCCGCCAAGGAGCAGGCCGCCCGGGACGCCCAGGCCGGCGCCCTGGACGCGCCCGGCCCGGCGCAAGGCGGCCAGTCTGCCGGACAGCCCGCCGCGGCGCCCCGCGCCGCGCCGTCGACCGCCCGCACCGCGGCGGCCCCCATCGACCCGCGCCCACGCTGGACCGAGATCGTCGGCGTCGCCCCGCACTTCTACGCCATGATCGCGACCAACGGCCAAGTGCACCCCGCCGGCGTCGGCGACCCTCTCGCCAACGGCTGGACGATCACCGCCATCGGCCCGAAGAGCGTCACCGCCATTGACCGCGCCCGCCAGGTGCACACGCTCCCCCACCTCTCCGCCGTCGATTGACCAATACGTTCGCGCGAAGGCATCCTCCCATGGGCATCCTCCAGAAATATAACCCGTTTCATCGCGTCGCCCCGGTCGGCCCCGAGACGTCGGTTCTTCCGCCCATGGCCCGCCACCCCCCCGCCCCGGCCACGCCCGCCACCCTCCGGCGGCCGGCCGCCCCGAACGCCGCCTCCGGCGCGCCGTCGATGGCGCCCGCGGCGGCGCCCGTTCCCGGCCCGGACGCCCCGTCCGCCGCCCCCGACCATCTGCCCGCCGCCGCCGGCCAGCAGGCCGCCACGGGCAAGGGGGACGGCCGCCCCATCGCCGACGATGTCCACGAGCACATGGTCATGACCACCGCGGGGGCCGTCTACCGCACCGCGACGAGCCTCAACGACCCTGGTCTCAAGCGGAAGGTCGAGGCGGCCATCGGCTTTCTGGCCAACGAAGCCCGCGCCCAGGGCCGCCGCTTGCCGCGCATCCACGAGGATCCCGTCGACACCGGCTACCTGCGCCAGATCAAACCCCTGAACGCATCGCCAGGCGCGGCCTCCGCGGCCGCGGCCATCGGTCTGACCAGCGTCATCGACGCCTACGGGCTCAACGAGCACCAGGAGCACATCGCCGACTGGGTCCGCCAGGGAGTCGCCATCGGCGCCTCGGACATCGAGTACCGGTGCGAGGACGGGGTCGGGTACATGCGGGTGAAGTGGCACGGCGCCATGACGCCGGACATCGAAACCATCCGCGACCCGGCCTACGCCACCCGCATCCGCTCCGCCGCCTTCAACCTCGGCAGCGGAACCGGCGATGTCGGCGCCTTCACGGAGGTCGGCTATCAATACCGCCGCATCCCGGGCAGCGTCGTCACGAACCTGCCGCCGGGCAAGATCCTCGACGGCATCCGCGCCACCTTCATGTACAACAACACCGGCGACTACGACGGAACCATGCAGCTCCGTCTGTTCTCGCGGGAAGGTGACGGCCTGCGCTCGTTGGACTCGCAGGGCTGGGACGCGGACGCCCACCTCCCGCTCCTGCGCCGCATCCAGAAACTGTCCGGTGGCCTGGTTCCCTTCTGCGGCGAAGTCGGCCACGGCAAGAGCACCGCGCTCGCCGCCCTCCTCGTCGCCCGCTACGACCTGCGCGGCCAGACCGACAAACTGATGACCATCCAGGATCTCATCGAGATTCCGTTGCGCCTCAACGGCAAAAAGATTTCCGAGGACTACCAGCTTCCGGTGAAGGCCTCCGGCGAGACCGTCAGCCAGATCATGGAGGAACTGCTGGCCTTCGTCCACCGAGCCAACCCCTCGACGCTGATGGTCAACGAGGCGAAGGACCGGTCCGTGTGGTCCGGCATCCGTCGCTGTGTGCTCAACGGCACGACGACCTTCACGACCAACCACGCGGTCTGCGCCCTCCTGTCCCCGTACAAGTTCCGCGACCTGCAGGGCGACGACCAGCACATCTTCGAGCCCGAGCTCTTCCCGGCCATCGCCGCACAGCGCCTCGTGCCCGTCGTCTGCACGCATTGCGGCCTGTCGTTCGCCGACGCCGAGCGCCACAAGGCGGTCCCCGACCTCGCCGCGATCCGCCACCGTCTCACCGTCGCCTTCGCCGACCCGATTCCGGGCGCCATTCCCCTGGCGCCGCGCGACGAACTCCTCGACCGGGTCCGCTTCACCAACCCCCACGGCTGCGAGCACTGCCGCCCGAAGGTCATCAGTTCCTGGGCGCCATTCCTGCAACACCACATGGCCGGCACCTCGGGCCGGACGGTGATCGGCGAGATCGCCATGACCAACCGGCGCGTGATGCGCGCGTTGCGCGACAACGACCTGATCGGGGCGCGCAAGCACTGGATCAACGATGGCGGCACCCCGATGCAACGGCACGCGCTCCACAAACTCGCGAGCGGTCTCGCCGATCCGCGCGAGGTCGAAAAACTCTTCGGCGACCTCGACCGTTTCCGTCTGCTGACCGAGACGGACGAGGACAGCGCCCCGCCGGCGCCGACGCGCCCGACGTCCATCGGCCCGCTCCACTGACCGTCCCACCCCGCGCCGGAGGCCTGCCATCATGATCGCCGCCACCCTCGCCACCGCCGACGTCCTCGCCGCCGGCTTGCGCCGCCATCTCCCCTCCCCCCTGGACGACGCGCAGGCGTGGCTCCACCACTGGCGCCATCGCCACGACGTCCACCGGTTTCAGGCCGTGCGCGCCGACGTCTACCGCGACCTTCGGGAAGACCTCCTCGACGGCAGTTCCGTGCAGGACGCTCTGCGCCGGCTCATCCACATCTACAGCAAGAAAGGCCGCGACCCCCACCACCCCGCCCTGCCGGCCCTGCGGTCCTGGACCGACAAGCGCAACACCTCCAAAGCCTTGTCCGACCTGCTGCGGCCGTGGGCGCCAAGCTACGATGTCACCATGATCATCGCCGGCGAAAAGGGCGCCCCCGTCACCCGCGCCGACGGCATCCAGGAGGCGGCCCTTCCCCGCATGCTGGGCAAGCTCATCGAGCAGATCGACATCCAGGCCCGGTTGGCGTCCCTCTTCCTGAAGCCCGTGCGGGACATGGCGGAAAACATGGCCATGGCGTTCCTCGTCATCGGGGTCGACGCTTACTACACCATTCCCAGCCTGCGCGCGATGATCGATCCCGCGCGGCACCTCCCGTTCCCGGCCAACGTCTGGGTCGCGCTGAGCGCCTTCCTCAACACACCGGCCTCGGCGCTTGTGCTCGTGCCGCTGCTCGCCCTGGCCGCGTGGATCGTCTGGTCGTTCCAGAACTGGACCCACCCCGCCCGCCTCTGGGCCGAGCGCCACATTGTGTTCTACCGCCTCTATCGCGACATCGCCGGAGCGCGCTTCCTGAAGTCCCTGGCCCCGTTCAAGGCGGCCGGCAAGTCCGATCCCGAAGCCCTCGCCTTGCTCGCCCACGAAGGCAGCCCCTACGAGCGCAACCGCGTCGGCACGGCCGCCCATTATTGCGTTCTGCAAAACTACAGCATCGGCGAGAGTTTCGACCACGCGGGCCACGAGTTCCCGGACCCCGCCCTGATCATGCGCCTGATCGCCACGCAGGGCCGCGCCACCCAGGCCCACATGATCGAGGACATGGTCGACCGCCACGTCGCCGTCGTCGAGCGCCGCGTGGACAAGGTCGGCCGCTTGGCCGCCGCGCTTGGCTGGGCCTTCGTCGGCGTCGTGCTCGCCATCCAGCTGATCGCCCAGTACCAGATCATCAAAGCCGCGCAGGCCTCGATCCACTGACGCCCGCCATCCATTTCCTGCAAACTCGGCTTTCGTTCCTCCCGCCATCCTGTTATTTTCGGTCGTCCGGCCCTTCCCCAAGGCCTTCACCACACGAGGACTCCGCCATGCGCGCCACGCCGATCACCGAACCTGCGGCGGCCACCACCGTCCTGTCTCCCGCCGCACCGTCGCGGCCGCTCGGTCGCCGCAAGCGCCGCCGCGGAGTCTCGCCGCAGATGATCGCGTATGGCGCCGTCATGGTGCTGTCGGTCATCGGCCTCGGCATCGCGTTCAGCGCGGCCGGCGACGCCGCCGAGGACGAAAAGGTCACCCAGTTCTACAGTGAAATCATCTACACCGCCGGCAAGATCCGCGGGTCGTACCGGGGCGACTACACGCGCCTGGGCACGCAAACCAACTCGGACACCCGTCTGGCGACCGGTGGCTTTGTTCCCACGAACTACATCGTTGCCGGCAAGGCCACCAACCCCTGGACCGCCCCCTTCTACGCCACCGGCGCGTCCGCGACGACCTTTACGATTGTGCTCCGCGACAACACGCTGTCGCCCGCGGTGACCCCCGCGGCGTGCGTTCAGCTGCTGACCCGCCTGGCCAGCGTGGCGGGCGTGGTCAGTTTCACCTCCACCAGCGTCCCGGTGATTGCTCCGGCAACGGGCAGCACCAACGCGGCGACGTATTGTGCGGAAAACCAGGTCTCCGTGACCATGAACTGATCCCGCCCCCCATGTTCACCGACATCGACCTCTTCCTGCATCCGGCAACCGGCGACCACGACCTGCCGCCGCGCGTGAAGCGCCGCGATGGGAGCACCCGCTTGTTGACGCAGGAGGAGGCCCTGTCCCCCAGCCACGCCGACGCCCCTCTGCCCGACTTCCCGCATCTGGTCGCGGCGATCTGGCATCACTACCACGGCACCGTTGCCGGCCCGTGCCATCCGCCGGTTCCGGCCGCCGCGGGGGCCCCGCCGCCCCCCTCCCACACCGACCTCACGGGCGGCCCCGCGGCCCGTCCGCCCTCCCGCCCTCCCGCCCTCCCGCCCCACCCGGGGGCCCTGCACGCGGTGCCCTTGCCGGCCTCCCCGCCGGCCCTCCTCCGCGCCGCGCCCTCGCAGTCCGATTGGGGCACCGTGTGGCACGCCATTCCCCTGCGCATCACCTACCAGGCGACCTTCCGCCATCTGCACGTGGCCATCTCCCGCGGCCTCTGGCCCATTCCCGCGCTCGACGACCTCGGCTATGACCCGGCCTTCATCGCCCGTCTGCGGCTCGCCCTGACCAGCCCCGGGCTTCAGATCTACCTCGGCAAGGTCGGCGCCGGTAAGACGACGCTGATCTGGTCCGCGCTGATCGACACGGTAACGCGCCAGAACAGCAAGGGCATCGTGCTGGAGGACGTGAACGAGATTCCCGCCGAGGGCATCTACGGCCAATCCGGCGCCATCATCCAAGTCCAGGTCCCCAACAACGACTACGCCCCCCACGTCCGCCACGCGCTCCGCCTGCGCGCCCAGCAACTCGTCATCAACGAGGTCCGCAGCGCCACCACCGCGTCCGAACTTCTGCACGCCGCCGGCCGTGTTCCGATCATGACCACGGCCCAGGGCCTGGACATTGAGCAGGGGATTGCCGCCCTGCGCGACCTCGCCTCCGCCGCCGAAACCGGTCCCTGGGCCGGCACCGCTCTGGCCAACGCCCTCGTCGCCGCCATCCACATCAAGGGCGTCCGCCGCCGCCCCGACGGCCAAGGCTACTTCATCGACGTGGACGCCCTGTTCACCGACGGTGAGGAGCGCGATGCCATCCGCGGCATCATCCGCCACGGAGACCTCCACCACCTCCGTGACCACATCCAGCGCCAGGCCGCCTCGCGCTGGTCGCTGCCGCGGCCGGACCCTCGCGCCACCATCACCGCCTTCCCTCCGGCCGCGCCCCGCTTCGCCCCGCCCTCCGCCCCCCACGCACCGCCCGTCGCGCCTGATCTCCACCCCGCCTCCGCGGCCACTCCAAACCGTCCGCCGGTCATCGGCCTTCGCCGGTAACGGCCGCGTTTCACGCCCGCCCCGCCCGCTGAAAGCCCCGGCCCATGCCTTTCCTTCTCGTTATTCTGCCGTTCGCCATCATCGCCTACGTCCTGGCCGTGCCCCCCGCGGCGCCGGCGCCGCCGGCCACCGATCAGGAAGCCTTTGCCACGGCCGTTGCGCTCCTGGAGACCCACCAGGCCGCCCTGACCTACGCCGCCACCCATCCCGCCGCCGCCGGCGCGATTCCCGCGACGGGAACCCCCAGCCTCACCACCTACCGCCCACCCGGCTGGATCGCCCCCAACGGCGTCACGATCGTCAGCTGCATTGGCAGTCCGGCCGAGCACCGCGCCGTCGCCACATGGGCGTCCTCCCTCACGACCCTGTCGGCGTCCCGCATCGCCCGGGCCCTCGCCACCCAAGCCGGGCAGACCAGCGACGCCGGCCTGATCAACGTCAACCCGGTGGCCCCGGCCGAGGTCGTTCCCCCCGCGGCCACGCCCACCTCCACCTTCCCCTCCGCGACCTGCGCCATGCCAGCCTCACCCACCGCGGTCTTCGTCACGCACACGCTGCCATAACCATCGTCGTCGCAGGGGAGCGCCGCCGTGGCCGAAGTCCCGGTGTCGAACGGGACGCGAGGGGCCAGTGCCTTGGCGGGCCTGGGACGTTCCGCCGCGACCGGCCGCCCACCGATCGCGGCAGCGTGTGCTGCCCACGCTGTGGGACGCGATCCTTCTCTGATGTGACCTTCAGCGGCCGGAACGCCGATTCCCCAGTCCAGCAAAGGAGCGCAACGGTGACACACGAGCACGAAGCCCACGAGCACCTTGCCTACATCGCGTTACGCGCGCATGCGGCCATGGCGAAGCTCCGGGGGGTGACCGAGAGTTCTTCGCGTCGGCGCCCCGGATGGCAAGCGAACGCGAGGATTTGACCACCACACCGACGGCCGCTCTTCGGGGCGGCCGTTGTCAATTCCGAGAAACGCAACCTCAGAGCAATGCTACTGTTGTAAGGACAAGCGCGCCGTTTGTTAGGTTGACCGGTTCCCGTCCGCGCGCTCAGGGGGCAGCATGCGTCGGCCAAATTGGAAGATTTTCGATGCCAGGCGCGGATTACGTTCCGCAACCGAAGGCCTTATCCTGATGCTGCTGATTGCTCTCGTAACCGTGCTTTTCGTTCTTTTCGCCTTCGGGAAAAGCCCATCGGATCTTTCGCAGAACAGTAAGTCGATGATCATGCGGCCAGATCGCCACCGTTGAGCTGTGTGGCGCCCAGTAATGCCTCCCTGCCTACCGCAGCCATCACAGCGGACTACCCCCCTTCAAGCGCACTACGCCTCACCGGACGGGCGGGGGGATGGGGAGGCGAGGGGAGGGGCGATCCGGAGGGCAGACGCAATTGCGGCGCCCCAGTGGGACCAGGGCGCCGCAACTGTTCTCTGACGGTATTGCTGCAAAGATTTCCAACGGACTCCGATACCCGTACTCTGCTCTGCCAAACCTGCATGCGCGATGCAGGCAATGGTTCAACACCGTGGCGCTTGGCTAGTCCGCTGGTTCAGTCGGCATACCGCCTCAGGGGAGGTCGCCTCCGCTGGGTGATAGACACGAAAAGCCCGCCGCGAGTTAGATAACGGCGGGCGAGACGAGATTGAGTTGGGTCCACGAGGAAATCTACTTGAGGTCGCTCGTGCTGCCCAGTGTGCATGCGTAGAGGCGCGACCAAGCAGCAGTCCCAAATAGGAAGCCCGCCGTCCGGAGAGGGAGAGGCGGGCAAGGTTAAACTGATGGCGGTGAAAGTTGCCCACCATTGGGCATTAGCAGCCTATGCCATAGCACCGCGCAATCCAGTGGGCATGCGGGTGGGTGTAGTCCTACCGAAGCTCCTCAAAGGGACGCCCGCCTCGGCGAGGGCGAAGCGGGCCAAAGTTGTCCTAGTTCGTTCAGGAACCGTCCAAATGCGCTATGCAGAACATTTGGCCGAGCCTGTTATTCGTCAGGCACACGCCACCGCCACGTTATCCTGCCGGGATAGCTCCCCGAGCGTCCAAGAGCGCTGAAACAACACTTGCGGAGAACGGTCGTGAGGAACGGCTGTGAGGGGGATGGCAGCCCTTCTTGTTCAGACGCCTTGCGGTCGATCATTGAACTGCTGAACCCGCCGGAGCCGCCGAATCCGAAAGGCGGACGGCCGTAGATGTATGGAGCGCCATTTGCGATGTCAGCGGACCCTGTAACTACTCTTCGCCCGCAAGCTTCGCGACGGTGCTTGCGAAACGCGCAACGCTCTGTGGCTACCGCGCCGATGCCGTGACGATGACCATCGCGGAGACCCCCTCAGGACGGATGCCAAGCCCCTCTCCAACCGGGGCCGCGATGGAATCACGCGATGTGCCCCGGATGCGACGCGGCCTGGTCTTGGAGGGTGGGGGTGCAAAAGGCGCCTGGCAGTTCGGCGTCCTTGAGGCATTTGCGCATGCTGGTCTCGAGTTCGATGCCGTTTCAGGTACGTCGGTGGGCGCGTTGAACGGAGCGCTTTGGTGCACTGGCCAGATGGAACTCGGCCGAAAATTGTGGGGCGACATGGCCCGGAAGCGCGTGTTCAAAATGAGGTGGTGGCTTCTCCCGCTTTTCTTAAAAATGATAGGCCGGTTCTACTACGCCTTCCTCCGTGGATATCCTCGCCCTGAGGGAGCATCTGTTCGATTCCTCTATCGCGTCTTTGCTGTGATCACCGCAGTGGCTCCGCTTTCGGCCTACCATAGGATGTGGATGGACCCGGCCTTGCGAGAACCCTCCAGTGCCATCTGGTTGGCCCTCCTTTACATCTGGTTGACCCTCGTTACGGTCTGGACTCTGGCCGATGCGGTTATAGACGCGGGCAAAAGCCCGTTGGGGCGAACCCCGGGCATCGTACTCAGCCTCCTGAGCTGGTTTGTTTATGTGCCATGTTCTCAGCTGGTCTTTGCACGTTTAGGGCGGTCGGCAGGCGACGTGAATGAGGCGGTCCAGGAGCTTGGTCGGGATTTCGGCGTTGTCGCGGTTCTGCCGTGACGTTGCGAAAGTCGGCGCGGTCCACAGTTCGCGGCGAACCAGGGCGAGCGCATCGCTGAAGGTGGGCTCGGCCTTGCGATACCAGCGCACGCCGTCCGGCTGGAGCCCGCGGTCGGCGGCGAGCCGGTCCGCCCACAGCGTGACGAGCGAAAACAGACCGAGCAAGGCCGGCGTGGTGCGCAGGATTGCCAGGTCGGACCATTGCCGCTGCGTCTCGACGCCGAGGTGGCGACGGACTTCGGACAGCGTCACCTCGACGCGCCACCTTTGGACAAACCAGCCGAGGATCGCCAGCGGGTCGGCGGCGGGATCGGTGCTGAGAAACGCCTGCGGCGGTTTCTCGCCTTCGCCGTCACGCACCAGCACCCAGCGGATCGCCACCTGACGGCCGGGGTGGTGCCAGAGCGCCGTGCCCGAGGCGAGGTCGAGCCGGCGCTCCGTCTTGCCGTACCAGCCGCGCAGCGTCACCCGCTGCCACTCGGTCGCCGGATCGGCCAGCCGCTCGTTCAGCGTGGGCAGCCGCGCTCCCTTCACCCGCGGTCGCCCCATGGTCCGCGCGGTGCGCGCCGGGGCCGGCTCATACAGCCCGGCATCCAGGCGCAAGCGGGTGATCACGGTGAGGTGTGCGGCGACGGCGCGCAGCAGCTCGATCGCTGAAAAGCTGCTGTCGGCCACCGCAACCACGGTCCGGCCGGGCAGCCAGCGCGCGGTCTGCAGCAGCGCCTGGCGGGCTTGGTCGGTCAGGAGCTTGTGCCGCCGTCCCTGGCTCTGCGCGGCGCGTTCGGAGGACGCCAGCACGCTCAGGAACGGCAGGGCCCAAACGGCGCCGGCCCAGGGCACGGGGGCGAGCAGCATGACACACAGCCAGCGCAGGCCGCTGACCTTGACGAAGTGGCCGTGGCTGGAGCGCACCGGATCGCGGTAAATACCGCGCATGGCGATCCGTTTGCCCCAGCGACGCTCGATGGTGTCGTCGAGGGCGATGACCACCGGCCCGTGCGGCACCAGAGCGCTGACGAGGAGGTGCAGCAGCACGCGCGCGACGCGCCGGGCCGACCAGCGGGCGGTGCTCAGGACACGGTGATAGACGGCGAAGCCGGCGGCCTGCTCCAGGCCCATGACGCGCAGCGCGCCCGCGACGGTGCGCCGGCCGGTGCACAGCACGGCCCCGGCGACCAGCACCTGGACGTGTTGCCAGTTCGCGGCGGAAAAGCAGCCGATGAAAGGCCAGAGCCACTGGACCAAAGGGCGCGGCACCGTGTTGACCATGAGGGCGCTCCGAGGGATGGCGCCACGGCAACCCGTGCCGGGGGAGGAGATCACGACGGCCGCCAAAAGCGACGCGCTGCGCGAGCGCATCGCGGCCTTCGCCTTTCCGCGCGGCGGGGTCGAGGTGGTGCGCGCCAACCGCGGCTACACGCTCGACAACCGCCGCACCGGCGGGCCAGTCGCTCGCCTACGCCCGACCGGACGCGACGATACGGTTCAGGTGCTCTGGTGGCGTCGCGATGCCTGGGCTGCTCCCGGCGACTTCGGGCCCGTCATCATGCCGCTCGACGAGGCGCTCCACTTCATCGCGACGGAGGGCTTCTTCTGGATCAACGCCTGATCTCAAGCGCTCACAACGTGCAAAGACCAGCTCAGACGGTTCACGAAAGGCGTGGCAATCCGCTATGATTGCGGCTCCCATCGCCGAAGCAGTTGGCCATGCCCGAGGAGCTTTGGAGTGTTGACCTGACACTCTGGCATTCGATGCAACTCAACAAACCACCGTCCTCCGGCAAGCCCGAGGACGCCGAAGCGCCGAGCGGTGACGACAACGCTGCCGACTGACCGTGGCCGCAGAACGACGGTCGGGCCTGTCTCGATCGGTCTCGGCGGCGCTGACCCCAGGCCGACGCCGGCCCCAGGATCTCCGGCGACGTCCTGGCCGCCCTCGGCCAGCCGCAGTCCGACACCCGCTCCTCGGACAGCGCGCACGCTGATCCACGGCCATTCCAACAACCCGACGCGCCCTGCATCCGTGATCCCGGTCGTCGGCACGCGGCTCGGCGGCGCCGATGCCAAGGCGCACTCCGTTGCCATCGGCATTGGCATCGGCATCGGCACGGATGGCCGGGGCGCGGCCATTACGTCCACGACGTCCCACCACGCGGGGAATGGGGGGTGCTCAACCAGCCGTGACCGCGCCACGGACAGCGACCAGGGCGGGCGCCGGTGTGGCGCTCGCCCTGGTCTGCTGCCTCACGCGCCCTGTCACGGCCGGCGGTCGCGGTGACCACGGCGGCGGGGGCGGTGGCCGCGGCATTCCACCCCGACCACCGCGCCATCCCCACCACGGCAAGGGCCTGTCACCACCAGGGCATGGGCGTCGCGAGCGCCGCCAGCGTTCCCGCGGCAACGTACGGCGCCGCCGGCGGCGGCTTGCCCCGCCTGAGGCCGTACAGCAGCGTCCCACAGACCAGGCTCACGCCGGCGAAGGTCGCCCACGCCCAGACGTTGCCACCGATCCACGCCCCGGCGGCGGCCACGAGCCACGCATCACCGTTGCCGAACGCGCTTCCCGTGACGCGAAGCCCCGCATTGACCACCCAGAAACCGCCTCCCGCCAGCACCCCGGCCACCGCCGCGTCACCGGCCGCCCCGGACCCGCCGCCACTCAGCCAATGCCACAGGATCGCTGTCGCGAAGCACACGGCCACCGGTTCCGCCTCGACTCCGTGATGCCGCAGATCGTCCACCAGCACGAACACCGCGCCGGCCGCCGCGACACCGGCCACCACCGGGGCCAGCAGCCCACGCCACCCACCCACACACCCGACGTCCGGCGTCCACCCGGCCGCGACCGACACCGCCGCCACCCAGGCCGCCAGCACCGCCGCCCCGCTCGCCGCCACGACGGCCCACGCCTCCCACCGCGCCACCGGCCGCCCCGACCACCCACCGCCGTCCGTCGCCGCCATCTCCGCCTCCAGCACGGCCATGGCGAGCAACCCGCGCCGGTTCACCCACCCGGCGCCCGCCGCCAGGGCAAGCGCCGCGACCGCCTGGACCAGCACGGCCACGCCCGATGGCGCACCACCCCCGACCGCGGCCACCGCGCACACCACAGCGCCCGCCGTCATCGTTGCGCCACCGTCGCCGCTTCGCTGGTCCGCCCAAACAGCGGCAGCGTCCGCACCGCGTCCCCCGCGGCCACCGTTCCGCTCTCCGCCGGTTGGCCTCCCACAGCGGGTGGCCGCGCCGGTCCCGCCGGTGCCCGGTCGGCAGCCTCCGCCACCGCGCGGGGGTGCACGGTCGACCGCACCCGCGCGCCCTCCACGAACAGTCGCCGGTACTGCTTCACCAGGGCCGCTTGGTACTGCTCCTTGATGCCGGGCGTCGCCGAGTTGTACCGACCCATGGCGTCCCACAGGTCGCCCCTTGCGTCCCGTTTCTTCTCCGCCAGAATGTAGGCGCTCACGAAGATGTTGAAGCAGCCGTCGTCGCGGACCTTGCGAAACGTCTCGTCGGGCGACAGGCCGATCACGCGCGCCAGTTTCGGGATTTCTTTGCTGTTGATCTGGGCCGCGCCACAATCGACGCTCCCGTTCCGGTTCGGCGCCGCGCACTCCCCGACCTTGCCGCGCTCCTGCGCCAGGATCAGCGCGAGCGCCATCGGCGGGTGGCCGAACGCCACCGCCGCCTGCTCCAGGCACTCCATCGTCAACGGCTTGAGCCCCGTCCCGGACGCCGCGGCCACCGCCGCCGATCCGCCGGCGACCACGACGGCGCCCCCGGCCACCGCCGTCATCCGGGCCAGCGACCACAGCGCCCGCCCGGCCGCGCGCACCACCGCCGGCCTCATCGGCTCAGTTTCCCGCTGTAGGCTTCCAGTTTGGGCTCCTGCAGCGTGGACACGATCGCGCCCAGCAACAGCACCGCCTGTTCGAGCAGGACCGTCGTCCGGTAACCCTGCTGGCGCCCGTCGGCCTCCAACGCGATCAGCTCGCGCAGCAGCGGTGCCGCATCCCCAAGCCCGGCAACGCGCGCCGAGTAGTTCGCGTTGAAGCGGTCGCGGTAGCGCATGCGGTCCATGTCCTCCTGCGACACGGCGGAGGCGGTCGGCAAGCCGGCTTCGCTGGCCAAGCTGTTGTAGTACCGCGCGTCCGCCGTCGGCTCGCGGCGCGTGACCAAGATGTCCGCCGCCACATCCTTGGCAAGGTTCTGCCGCGTCTCCGCCGCTCCGCGCGCCAGATACCGCTCACGGCCTTCCGGCAGCGCGAAATCCCGCTCGGTCAACGGCAAGGTCGGGACCGGCTGCGTCAGGTTCTGCGCAACCCAGGTCGCCTGCTTGCGGTCCATGTCATCCACCAGCCGCGCCACGGCCAGGATCGCGCCCGGTTCCCGATCGCCGTTGGGCCGTTTCCCGGCGTCCGCCCGCCCGCGGCACACCGGATCGTCCGGCGCACAGAACGTGTTCAACCGCTCGTCCGCGGTCCGGTTGACCTCCGTCGCCGCCGATCCCCCACCGCCGCCGGTTCCGCTGGTGCGGTTCGCGTTGGCTCGCGACCGCATCACGGCCGTCTGCACCGACTCCGCCGCCTGCGCCACGGCGATTGCGGAGCCCGTCGCCGTCTGGCAGAACGGCGTCGAATACTGGAACCGTTGTGCCGCCTCCACGCGGTCGCCCTGGATGAGCCGCTGCGTGTCCTGGTTGCTCACCGCCTCTTGCAGCAACCCCTGTCCCGCGATGGTGCCGCGGATGTTGCCGCTGATCTGCGCCGCCGCCCCCTGCAACGCCAGCACGAGCGCCGCCGTCTGCGCCGAGAACTCCGCCGCGATGTGCGCGTTCGTCGCCGCCGCGGTGTCGATGACCAGGCTCTGCGTGACCTCCGACGTGGCGAACACCGCCGCGGTCGCCGCCGCGCAGTCGCCACACACGGCCGCCGCGTCCCGCGGCGCTCCCAGCAACGCGCCGCCCGCCACCAGGGCCAGGCCCAGAGCCTGCGCCAGTCCCCGCGGCGCGGCCACCGCCCGTCGCATCACCCGTTTCATCGTCATGAGCCAAGCCCCATACTCTTCTTCATCGACTGGACGGCGTTGCGCTCGACGTCACCGCGGATGCACTCCTGGAACGCCGCGCTGAGATCCTGCATGATCCGGTTGACCCCGCCACGCAGCTTGTCCCGCGTCTGCGGGTCGATGGACTCCTCGCCGTTCGCGGGCTCCCCCGGAGCGCGCGGCGGCCGTCCGTTCTGCACCGCGCCCAGGTACGCCTGCCGGATCGTCGCATCGATCGTCTCCGGGTCGTACTTCCTCTCCCGAAGCTTCTTGGCCTGGCAGGCGCAGATCACCGACACGTCGACGCCGAACCCCAGCGTCTGCGGCAGGCTCTTGTTCCGCTCCACACACCTCTGGAGGAAGTCGCCACGCCCAGCGCCGCTCCCTCCCCCGGATCCGAAGCCCTGCGCGATGGCCACGGTCGGCGTCCCGCTCGCGACCGCCATCCCGACGGCCATGGCGGCGCCCAGCCCCCGCGTCCCCCGGCGCTCAGCGCCCCAGGATCGTCGTGAGAACATTGCTGCCCCCCATGCCTGTGTTCTTGGAGATGATCGGAGGGATCACGCTCGCCGACGGCGATGTGTAAACGGTCCCGCCCGGCGTCCCGATGTTCACCAGCGGACCGCCCAGCGACGCGCAAAAGTCCGCGCCGCCGGCCCCGCCGTTCATGCCGGGCAGCGAGATGCCGACGCCGCACGGCACGACGTCGTTGAGGAACGCAATGGAGTTGAACGCCACCGCGACGACCCGGTTGAACTGGTCGGAGATGAACTGGCAGATCAGACCTTCGGCGAAGTTCAGGATGCCGTTGACGATGGTCTGCAGCGCCCACGGCCCGGCGTTGGAAAAAATGTCCAGGCCCGACAGCATGCTGATCAGCGTTGAGATGCACGCCGACATGATTTTTCCCGGCGGCTGCCGCTCCGAGCGCGAGATGGTCAGCGCGTTCCGCATCCCCGCCGCGTAGGCGGCCCCGTGCGCCTGCTGGACCGTCGGCGCGCACCCGGCCTGCGCCGCCGGCGCCCCCGGCACCGTCGCCCCGCCCTGCCACAGGCCGCCGCCGATGCCCGTCACCGCCGGCGGCGCGTACAGGTCGCCGATGCCGCCGGCCAGAACCGCCCGCGGCACCACCGCCCCGACGCTCGCCACCGCGATGACCAGGACCGCCGCCAGCAGGCGCGCGACCGTCGCCCCGACCATCCGTCGCAGCCCCCCACCCATCACTCCCGCGCCGCGTCTGCCGCTCATCCCATCGTCCTCACATCGGTTGTTCCCGGCCGGACCGTCGCGCCGGCCCGGCGCGGCGGGCCCCAGCGGAGGCCGCGGCGCCGGCTCACGCGGCCCGACCCGGCGACGCCGGCCCAAAGACCGCGGGGCCGGACGCCAGCATCCGCTCCCGGTCCATCGCCACCAGTTCCGCGACAAGGCCATCGATCACCTTCGCCTCTTCAGCGCCGTCCATGTCGCCGCGCTCGACCGCGCGCGTTATCCGCAACTCGATTTCCTTTTCCGCGCCATGCTGCCGGAACGGTTCGTACGCCGCAAGCAGCATCACCGCCCGGCTGAACGAGCGGACCCGGTCGGTGAGCTTGCGCCGCAGTTGGACCTCCTGCGGGTTGGTGGCGACGGCCCACAGTTCGACGGGCGACATGGCGTTGTAGATCAACTGCGCGTACCGCCCGCGCTTGGTGTTGGTGATGGAGAACACCGGCACGCCGAGCTTCGGATCGCGCTTGCCCAGCGTGCCCAGGGCGTCCCGGTGCGCCTCGTCCAACCCAAACAGCGCGCACAGGTCGTTCTTGAACTTGTCGGTCGTCGCCGAAATCACCGTGACGCTGGACGCCAGCTCGCGCATGTCGTCGTCGAAATCGCGCAGGACGTGGGACGCCAGATGGATGCGGATCCGGTACTTCGGCCCTTTGCGCGCCATCTTCTTGATGGCGTCCCGCGTCGCCGGCGCGCCGCCGGTCTCGTGGAACTCGTCGGCCACCAGGACTTTCGGCGTCGCCGCGACGTCCTCCGCCACGCGCAGATGGTGCTCGCGGTACAGCGGGGGTATGGTCCGGTTCGCGGCGACGTCCCGCGGCTCCGTCCACCAGGTTCGCGTGAAGGCGACGATGGTCCAGGTGTAGACCACGGCCGTCTGCTTGCGCGCGGCGTCGCTGTCGCCCTTGCCCACAACGTCCTGCAGGTCGAGCGCGATCACGCGGGCCGACGGCTCAAAGCGCGTCGGCCCCTTGCAGAACACGAACTGGCCGAGCGCCGTCTTCAGCCCGATGCTGACCAGATCGATCAGGCGCCCGTCGGCGTGCTTGGCGAAGTCCTTGCCGATGCTGTCGTCGCTCAGCAGCCGTTCGAGATCTTCGGCGACCGGCACCGCGTAGCGTTGCGCCCGCTTCGATTCCTCGACACACCCGGCCTCGAACAGGCGATCCACGATCCACCACCAGGGCATCGCCGCGCCGTTCGGCAAGCGGGTCGCGATGCCCGCGCGGGCGATGGCTCCGTCGACCGCCGGGTCGCGCCCTGCCTGGTAGGGGTACGAATCGCCGTTGTGGTTGGCGTCGTCGCGCAGGCGGTAGGCATCCTCGATCAAGCGCAGGATCAGGTCGCTCAACCCCTCCGGCGCGTGCCTGGCCTCCGCCGGCATGACGAGAGCGATGAACGCCTCCTGGATCATCGCCAGGTGA
Organism: Azospirillum canadense; assembly: GCF_025961225.1. Taxonomy (GTDB): domain Bacteria; phylum Pseudomonadota; class Alphaproteobacteria; order Azospirillales; family Azospirillaceae; genus Azospirillum; species Azospirillum canadense. Next base: position 38,628 of record NZ_JAOQNG010000005.1, read on the forward strand.
TCGGCCGGCGGGCGCCGGCACCCCGGCGGCGTGTCCAGAATGTTGATGGCATGCTCGGCGTCGTTGCGCATTTTCGCGTGCGCCACCAGATGCCGCCGCTTCGGCGGCAGGGCTTCCTTGAGCGTCTCGATGATGCCGAGCGAGCCGAAGCCCACGTCGGGAAAGAACACGAACGGCAGCCGGTCCGTCCCGCTCGCCAGGATGTTGCCGAACACCTTGCGCGCCAGCCACGCCGACTTGCCCGACCGCATGACCGCGATCACGATCTCGAAGCAGTAGGCGACCTCCGCGGACCCCTCCTCAATCGGGTAGATCGCCCCGTCCGGGGTCAGGCAGGGCACCGCCCCGTGGCGCCAGGGCGACGCCGCGCGGCGTGGCATCATGGTCAGCGCCTCGGCCAGCGGCGCGTAGCCCTGCACCGCCGTGCTCTCCAGCGACAGGCCCAACGCCGACGACAGCGCTCCCTGCACCGGGTCCCCGCACATCGTCCGCGCCTGCATGGATCCCCACTGCTCGACGCAACGCTTCAATTCCGCCATCCGCATCCGCAGCACCTTCCGATGCTCCGGATGGTCCACCGACACCCAGGTCGCAAACGACAGTTGCCACGTCACGCAGCCGTCCTCCGACGCCCGCTCGCGCACCCGGTCCAACGCTTTCATGATCTTGCGATTCAGGCCGCCCAGCAACGCCGCGAAGGTCGACGCCAGATGCAACAGCGCCTGCCCGATCCCGGACTGCTTCGTCCCGCCCGAGCGCATCTTCATGCTCATGCGGAACGGCACGCCGCCGCCGCCGGCCCGGGCCAGCCGGTCCCGCAGCTGGGCGAAGTCCTGCGGCGCGTGCGGCCCGACCACGACGTCCACCGACGCCACCAGACGCGATCCGAACCGCGCCACCTCCCAGTCGACCCGGTCCACCGACCACGCCCCGGCCGTCAACTGCCGCCCGACTTTGGGCCAGATGATCGCGCTCGGATCCGCCTCCGCGTCGTCGGGCACCATCACCGGCGCTGGATCGCCCGGCAGCACCAAGCGGAACCCGTCCGCCTTCTCGCCCGGCCACAGGCTCTCGAAGATGTCCCGCCCAGCGTCGTGGACCGCGAGCACATCCACCTCGACGCCCACGCCGCTCAGCGCCGCCCGCCAAGCCGACACGAAGCCGTCATGCCGGTTGCGCAGCGTGGTCAGCGCGCGCAGCGGGTTCTGCGCATCCCGTGCCCGCCGGAACGGCCAAGCCTTGAGCGGCCCGGCCGCCGCCGCCAGGGCCTCCTTCTGCTCGGCCGGCGCCATCACCCACGGCATGGTCCACAGCGCCACGTGGCAGGTCTCGCTGCAGGAGCGCTCGGCCAGGAAGGCCTCCTGCGCATCGTGGATCGCCCGCATGTCGAGCCCGATGCTCGTCGCCGCGGCCCGCGCCCCGCGCATCTGGTCCGCCACGGCATCACCACCGCGATCCGGATCGCGGCAGTAGTGGACCTCGACTCCGTAGCCCACATCCGCCATCGTCGACCGCAGATCCTTCACGAGCGCCGCCACGTCCCGGCGACGATCGGCCGCGGACTTGAGGTCGCGCGTGCCCCTCACCCGGAGCACCGTCATCAACGCCCGGTTCCGCCCCACGAACGAGGGGCCGTCGTACGGCTCGTCCGCCGTCTCCAGTTCAACGTAGTGCTCCAGCGGCCGCTCCAGCGCATCCGCCCCTTGACCCGCCAACGACCGCAAAAGCCCAAGAATCACGTCACCCTCCTCCGCCAACCGCCCGCCCCTGTGTCCGGGCCAGGGCGCCAGACCGGCGGCCCCCTGGCCCAAACACCCGCGGCCGCACGCCCGTCAACCCGCCGCCGGCGTGAGCGCCGCGATCAGCCCGGAGAGGCCGAGGGTGGCCATCGAGGCGCCCAGGCCCAGCACAGAGCCCTTGTTGTCGGCCACCCGGCCGCCGTCCTGCATCCCCTCGTAGAGCTTCCACCCGCTGACCGCGGTCCCGAACGCGCCAAACCCGAACATCGCCTTGATCAGCGGACCGTTTCCCGACCAGATGTCGAAATCGTTGACCCGCCCGTCCACCCAGGTCTTGAACGCCGCATGCGCCGGGTCGCTCGCCCCCATCACCGCCATCGGCACGCTGTACAGCGCCGCGTACAGGGCCGCCTGCACCAGTGCGCTGCCCTGCGCCTTGCGGGCGGCGGTCGTCATGATCGTCGTGATGTTCACGGGATGCTCCATCGATTATTGAAAAATGTTGAGGTTCATCGCCGACGCGAGTTCGGCGACGGGTTTCGACAGGTCCGCCAGGACCGCGCCGAGAAACAGGAGCGCAACGACCTTCCGCTCGCTCGTCTCCGAGCGCCCGCGGCCGAGGTCGTACGCCGCGAAGAGGCCGCGCAGCTGGGTGATCCGCCCCACCACGGACAGGAAGGTGAAGACCGCCGTCAGCAACGCGTTCCCACTCGCCACCGCGCCCGCCGCGGCGGCCCCGCCAAGGTTCGCCTGAACCTGCAGGACCGCGTAGCCGTCCGCGGAGCCGCCGTCGGTGAACGGCACGCCCCCCATCGAGGCGGTGAACCCGGCGAAGCCCAGCAAGGCGCTCGCCACCACATACTCGACCGCGATCTGCCGCCCCGTCACGTCTCCGTTGAACTGGGCCCGCTCGTAGGCGTGCCACGACGCGACGGCCGCGTACCAGGACCCGGCCGCCGTGGCCACCACGATGACGACACCGGACAAAGCCGCCGTTATGTCGCCAAGCAGCGCCAGGATTGCGGCATCGCCACCGCCCATCGTCGCCCCCTCTCTCCCGTCGTCCGAGCGCCGCCGAATCAGCCGCCGTGTGGCATGCGCAGCGTGCCGCTTGCCCCGCGCACGACCCAGTCATGGGCGTCCGCGAAGATCGCCGTCACCCGGCCGATGCACGGTGCCTTCTGCCCGACCTCCACCTGCTGAGCGTCCCGCCCGCGGTTGGATATCCACGCCACACCGCCGGCGCCGCCGAAGGTCGCGTCCGTGGCGCCGTGCAACCGGCACCCCCGCCCCGCCACGTCCCGCTCCGCCGCCGTGGCCCGCGCCTCGGCGACCGCGGGCCGCCGCGCCGGCGCCGCGGGACCCGCGCCGGGCGCCGCCTCGGCGACCGCGGGCTTTCCGGCGTGTTTCTTGCGCGCCGCCTCGTCGGCCGCCGCCCGCGCCACCTCCTTAGCCGCCTCCGGATTGACGCCGCCGGTCTTCGCCGCCGCGGTCGTCGGCTTGGTCCCGCCGGCCTGTTCCACGGCGTCCATCCGCGTCGCGACCGCCGCGATGTCCCGCCGCAGCGCGTCCACGTCCGCCCCCGGCCTGGCCGCATCGATCTTGGCGTTCAACGCCGCCACCTGGGCCGAGAGCCCCTCGACCAGACGCTTCAAATCGTCGCCGCCCACGGGCGCGGCCATCATCGACGACGCCCCGCCGGCGGCCACCGCCGGCAGAGCCGCCGCGGCCCCGCCAGCGGATCCTGTCGCCGGCGCGACCGCGGGCATAGCCGGAGGAGCCGCAGACACCGACACACCGCCCGCCGCGGCGCCGGCGTCGGCTCCCACGATTGCAAACGCATCGGTCGGCGGCACAGGCCGGTTCACCCCGGCCGGAACGGCACGGCCGCCCGCACCTCCCTCGGCGCTCATCACCGCCGGCGCAACCGGTGCTTGGCGATCTGACGCCGGATCGGCGCCAGGAGCGCCCCAGCCACCAGCCCCACCACCAGAATTGTGAGCATGCCCGGCCACCATCGCTGTCATCGGATCCACCGGAATCGCGCGCCGTCCGGTCAGGCCGCCCTCCGGCAGGTCGGCCTGATCCAACGCCACCTCGGCGCTCTTGCCGGCACTCTTGAAAAAGATGGCGTGGCCGCCGAACGCCACCATCCCGGCGCCGAGGGCCGCGATCAGGCCGAACCCGATCCGGGCCCCGAGCGCCATTGGCCTTTTCGGCCGCCCGGCCGGCGGCACGACCACGTCCTCCAAGCCGTCGTCCATTCCGGCGACCAACGCCTCCTCGCCGTCGTCCTCGGCCGCGTCGTCATGTCCGGCGCCGGGGTCCGCGGTCGCATGCTCCTCATCCCACGTCGCGTCCCACGCGGCGTGACGGTGCGCGTCGCCGCCTTGCGCGCCGCGCTCCTCGTTGTCCGTCCCGTGGGCACGCGCGTCCTCTTGCTCAGGCGCGTTGCCCTCCCCGTTCGCATACTCCGGGTGGCCCGCGCTCCCATACCCGTCGTGCGTCCCGTTGCCGCCGCCGGGCGCCTGTCCATAATCCGCGTGCGGATCGTGCCCCGCCCACGCTGCCGGGCCCGGCGCCGCCATCTCCGCGTCGCCGTGCACCCCGCCATAGGCGGCGCCTGGACCCGCCGCCGGATGCTCGACCGCGGTTCCCTCGACGATCATCCGGGCATCGGCCCCCGCGCCGTAGGACGGGTCATGGTGGGCATCGGGGCTGTGCTCCGGGCCGCCCTGCCCCGCGACGTTCCAGGCGCCGCCCGGGCGCTGCGCCGGCCAGGCAATGCCGCCGGCAACCGTCCCGCCCGCGGCCCCAAGCGGCAACGACATGCGCTGAAAGGCCCCATACGGCCCTCCGGTCCCGGCGCCATGACCCGCCGCGGCGCCCGTGCCCGCATGACCGTGTTCGGCGTCCCCCTGCATCCCGGTCGCGCCAACGGTCTGGTGATCGTGATGCTGGTCGCTCATTTCCGGAGGTCTCCTTGGCGCACGCCACTCGTAAATTGTATCACCACAGGAAGGTTCGCCGCAACCCGCACCGTCGGCTTCATCTCCCCGGCGTCCTGTTTTAGGATCTGCGACGCTGTTCCAGCGCCGCCCTCCGCGAAACCACCGGCGATCTGCCGTCCCGTGGACGGCTGCGTCTGCGTGACGATGGTGCCACCCAGCCCCGTCCCGACGCTCTGGACCGTGGACACCGGCTGCGACGCGACCCGTCCGGCGATCCCCAGTCCCCCGGCGAAGGCGGGCCAGATGATGCGTTCGAAATAGTAATTGTCCACGTCCACCGGCAGCGCCGGCGACCGCGTCTCCGCGTTCTGCAGGAAGCCCTTCACGGCGTATTCCTGCCCGCGCCAGATCATCCGGGTGATCGTCACGGACGCCGTCTTTTGGCGGAAGGCCGGCGTCCCGTACACCGTCGCCCCGACGAATGGCCCGCCCAGCACCTCGACAACCACCTCCGCCGGCGCATCCGAGTCCGCGGCCACCCGCGTCACCCCATACGCCTCGTGCGCGGCCGCCATCTCCGTCCCGCCGTTGCCACTGTCCACAAACGCGAGCGCATGCCCGCCGCCGGTCCCACCCGCCACACCACCGCTCATCCCCGCCGCCGCCCCCCGTCCGGCGCCTTGGTTCATCGCCGGGGGAGAATAGGCGCTGGGGGTCACCACCGGGCCCACCGACTGGGGCGTCCCCCAAGGCCCACTGCCGGCTGGAGCCCCGGTCGCGTCCCCGCCCGCCACCATGGTCGGCTTGCGGTCCGTCGTCGCCTTCAGCTTCGTGTCGTTGATCGCCCGCACAATGGCGTCCCGCAGCGCCTTCTCGTCGACCGCCGGCACCACCTGGATGGGCGCCTGCGTCACCGGCTGGACCGCCTGAATCGGCTGTGGCGGCGGCGGCGGCGCCGGGTCGAACACGGGGTAGCCCACGGACGTCTTGTTCTGCCGTTCGGCCTCGGTGAAGATCTGGGTGTTCTTGTCCTGGAACGCCTGCTTGGTCGCCGGCGGCAGGTCGGGCGCCCCCGGCGCCTGCGCCACCTTGCCCCCGTCGGCGACGGACGCCACGGCCACCGGCTGCTCGCCGCCGCTGAACACCGCTCGCAGCGCGATCCCCAGCACGGCCACGGTGACCACCGCGCCACCGCCGACCATCAGCGCGCGTTGTCCCAACCGCCGCCGCTTCAATTCAGCCTTTTTCGCATCTGGATCGAAATCTGCGGCCCCACCGCCGACAACCGTGTCGTCGCCAAAGCCCAACGGATCCAGATCGCCCTTTGGCTTGTCGGTCATCGTTCCCCCTCCGTCGCCTTGCGACCGGCGCCGCCAGTGCGCCGGTCGCGCAGGGTCAGACCACCGCTTCCCACCGCATCGGACCGGCCGCCGGCCGCGATTACGGCCCCGTCGCCCAGCACGTCCGCCGGCACCGTGGCGCGCACGACCTTGGCTCCGGCAATCTTGATCTCGACGTCGTTTCCGTCGTCGTCGAACCGCAACACGGGAACCGGCTTCAACCGGTACACATACACCCCCTCCAGGCTCGACATCGCCGTGGGCGTCGGCGACAGCAGAACCATGGACGATCGCACGAACAGCTCCGTCCCAAGGCGCCACGCCCGCGTCCGCCCGTTTCCCTTGTCCACGGGCAACGACACCGCGTCCGGCGGCACGACGCCATAGAGAAACCCGCTCATGGTGTCATCACCGGCCACGAGTTGCGTCCCGCCCAGGTCGTAAGGGGCCACCTTGGCCTTTGGCCCCAGCCGCGGCACCCGCGCGTCGAAGCGCAGGTAATGCTCGTGGCTGCCCGCCTCCAGACGCAACCCGATCGGCGTGTTCAGCCCCTGCAGCCGGCACACGGCCGTTCCATGGTCCACCTCGTTCACGGCGCGGAGGACCAGCACGTGCGTCCCGCCCTTTGGTGCCGCGCCCTCGAATCCCGCCGACACGTCGCAGCCGTTGTCCAGGATCGGCCAGGGCTCCCCGCTCATGTCGATGAAGGTGATGGTCGCCAGCTGGCTCAGATCGAACTTCACGACCGGGATGGGTGACGCCGGATCGAGCGGTACATCCCGCATTACGGTCGCCATCTTCGGCGCCGCCCGGGACCGAACCTGCGCCGTGCGGTCCGACTGCTCGCGCACCGCGCGATGCCCGTCGGCCGGCACCGGGTTCTCCATCCGCAGCGTCTCCTTGACCAGCCGCTCGATCAGCGCCTGCGTCGGATCGGGTGCCGTGAGTGCGCCCGCCCCCGCCCCCTCGCCGCCCGGCCCCGGCGCCGCGGCGGTCGCGGGCGCCGGGATGGCTCCCGCGCCCGCCGCCGGCATCTGCGCCCAGGCCGGGCCGCCGAGCCCCGCCGCCAGAACAGCGCCGCCCAGCAATGCCGCGGTCCACCATTTCCCGATCTCGCCGTTTCGCTGCATGGTTCTCACGGCTCCCGGTACGTGTCGATGGCGATCATGTCTTTCTTGCCCTCCCCGGCCCCGACGCGGACGATCTCCATGGTGATCGGGAATTCCTTGGGCGCCCCAAACTGGTTTCCGGAGTTGATGACCCGCCGCACCTGAGCCTGCACCAACCACCAATAGCGGCCGTCCTTCGGTTTATGATCCAGAATGGCGCAGGGCTGGATCGCTTGCGTCGCCCAGGTCTGCGTGTTGTCCTCGACGCTCTTGCGTCGGTTCCGATCCCTGAGCGCGTTCAGGTACGCCCGCCAGGCAGGGTCAGTGAACCAGTCCTGAAGCTTGCGAAGCCGCATGTCGTAATCGCTGAAGCCGAAGGTGCCGATTTCCTGAACGCTTTCCGCACAGAACTGCCGCACGGTGGCCGGCGACACGTGCGGCTCCTCCAGCGTCGGAATTCGTGTCATGCGCCCGGTCGCCGAATCGTAGCCGATCACATTGTCGCGGCCCTTTGCGGCGTAATAGAAAACCGGGTACATGCCGACCGCGACCACGAGAGCGACGAGCAGTCCTTTGATTTGGCCGTTTTTCCTGTTGCTCTCATCCCGATAGAAGTCCCACCGCTCTTGCGCGGCGCCCAGTCCCTTCGGCGGCCCGTCCCCGCCACCTGGTCCGCTGCCCGGAGGCCGCGGCGCGGTCCGGCCCGCCGCACCCGTGGCGGCTTCGGCGGCCGCACCGTTCCTGGGCACCCCAGCCGCCGACGGCGCGCCAGCACCTCGCGCCACCCCCGGCGCATTCCCGCCGTTCGTACCACGCTTTGCGCTTGCTGCAACCGTCCGCAAGTTCGTCTCCTATAATAAGACCGCCGCCACAATATCGCCGCTACCCCTCCCCGTCATCCATTTTCGTATCCACCTTCCCTGCCGCCCGCCCTTGATGGCTTCCTCACCCGGACGCTCCATCTCTCCCCACTCCCCCATTGGGCTGCCACCGGTGCGCACGTCCGCGCCACAAGGGTCCAACCCACTGTATGCATCGGTTGTCCACCAACGCCACCGAGCCCTCAGTGCCACACCGCTCAGCTTGTGACCCACACATCGACGCTTTCCTCTTGACTGTGGGTCACACCCCAAGCATGCTCCACCCGTTAACGTCACACGCACTCTCTGAACTCAACCACGGGGATCATATGAACGGCGAGGACATGCGCGCGTTCCGCGAAAAACGCGGGGAAAACCAGAGCGAGTTTGCGTCTTGGATCGCGACCGCGCTCGGCCGCAAATACGAACGCACAATGGTCAACAAGTGGGAGAATGGCGTTACCCGTATCCCCGTCATTGTGGAAGATTTCCTGCACCGCAACGGCGTTGGCGCGTCGAAGCCGGGCAAGCGCGTCGTCGTTGCCATCGCTAACCAGAAGGGCGGCGTTGGTAAGACGACGGTCGCGGTCAACCTTGCCGCCAAACTTGCCCGCCAGGGCTTCCGCGTGCTCTTGATCGACGCCGATCCGCAGTCCAACGCCACGATCCACGTCGGGTGCGATCCGATCGCGGCCTTTGACGACCGCAAGTCGCTGCACCACGTCCTGCGCGAAGACGCCCCCATCTCCAGGTGCGTCGTGCCGGTGCTCGACAACCGCTTCGACCTTCTTCCCGGATCGCTGGAACTTACCGAGTTCGACTCCGCCATGGCGTCCGACGGCTTTGCGGGCTTGGGGTTGAAGAACAAGCTCGCCGAGGTGACCAACTACGACTTCATTGTCATCGACTGCTCGCCCAGCCTGACGATGCTGACCGTCAACGCCCTCACCGCAGCCGACGGCGTGCTCGTTCCCGTTCAGACCGAAGCCTTCGCTGTTACCGGCGTCCCCCAGCTCCTCAAGACGATCGACAAGATGCGGCGCAAGGGTAACCCGACCCTGCGCATCCTGGGCATGATTCCGACACTCTTCTCGGCACGCAATTCCCAGGACGTCGAAACGCTTAACGAGATCAGGGACGCCTACGGTGACAAGACCCGCGTCTTCGACCCGATCCCGCGGACGACCAACTACGCCAAATCAGCCAAGGGCGGCTACCCGCTCATCGACTACGATGACGACGGCGAGGTGACCCATGTATTCAACGCACTGAGCGAGGTCCTCGTTTCGATGTCGGTCGGCAAGGAGGTGGCCCATGCCTCCTAAGCTCCCGAAGAAGGTCGTTAATCCGGCGTTCCAGACCGCCGCCAGGGCTGATACCAACGTCAGCCATCTGTTCGGCACGTCGAGTGACTTCCCGCAAGTTGTCGAAATCAACCTCGCTGACATCGACACCCGCCCCGAGCAACCCCGTCGGCACTTCGACGGCGATGCACTCCGATCTCTCGCGGAGTCGATCAACAAACACGGTCTCCAGCAGCCTATTTTGGTCAGCCCGCAGTCCGGCGTCGCCGGGCAAGGAACCAGTAGGCGTTACACGCTCTGCGCCGGCGAGCGCCGCTACCGTGCCCATCAACTTCTCGGCCGAGACACCATTTACGCGGTTATCACCAAGGGTGACGCGGACGAGATTGCGCTGATCGAGAACCTACAGCGCGTTGACCTTGACCTCTTCGAAAAATCGGACGGCTTCGCCCGTATGACCGACTTCCGCGGCTACACCCACGAAGGTCTTGCCGAGGTTGTTGGCTACAGCCGCACGGAGGTGACGAGCATTCTGTCGCTCCAACGCCTCTCGCCGACCATCCGGAAGGAATGCGCCACCTCACATCGCGAGACTTCCAAGAGCATCCTCTTCGAACTCGCATCCGTTGCCGACCACGCCCAGCAGGAGGAATTGTGGACGAAGGTCAAGAACGGCATGAAGACTACCGAACTCCGTTCCGCCAAAAAGGCTTCCGCCACCTCACCTGGGATGTCGCCACCCCATCAGCAGTCGATCCTGCGCATGGTTTCCACCTCGCGCCGCTTCGTCCGCGAAATCGAAGCCGTCCACGCCGCCGTCCAGGCGAACGATGCCGCGCTCGATGATGCCCAACGCCAGGAACTCCAGCAAGCCCGTGATCTTATCGATCGACTTCTCGGGTCCGCGTCGTAAATAGCAGGGCTGGGGGGCGGCTATTGCCCGCCCCTCCTTCCTCTCACTTTGTCCGAATTCGGACAGCCGCACTCATCCCACCACTTCCCCCTCCGGCTCGTTCTCGCGCCCCCACAGCACTCATTGTCCGAATTCGGACATTCTACCGCCCGGCCAACGCGCAACCCTCGTGACGACACCGTTCCCGACGGTTCAATCTTTGTCCGAATTCGGACAGCCAACAGTTCCTTCTTCGGTGCCGCCGCCCCGACGGTGGCGCACTGAGCGCACCAGCGCTAAAAACGCCCCCACTCCCCTCACCTCTCACCTTGTCCGAATTCGGACAGAACGCGCACGTCGACATGGTCCGCACAGCGCAAATCGATTCAACTGAACGCCGGTGCCAGACGATGTGACAGACAAATCCTCAAAGTCGGCGCTCACCACGCGACCCGCTTCAAAACCTGCGGCGACACCAGAGCAAGCCATCTCTGAGCATGTCTGTTTCACACCCAGCCCCTACTCCGCAAACGGTTCGAGGTGGCCGCGAGCGCTACTTGGCGTGAGGGATAGGACCGGTCGACGCAAATCCTCCAGTGAGAACAGCGGTGCCGGGGACCAGCGGGGCGTCGCCACCCGCCGCGTCGGCGGCTTGCAAACATCGCGAGCGTGCAGTGGAGTGTTTCTGTCAGCGAGCATTGATGCAAGTCCTGGTCTGAATTGCGGCACCGGCGATGTCAGTGGGGAGCCGTGGGAAGACATTTCTGCACGATGGTGTAGCATTGGTAGAGCGACCAATTCCCGCTCGACGCAAGACCATAGACGAGTTGCTGGACCACGCCATTGCGCATCGTGAAGGTCGCCTCACAAACAGGGCTGCCTGTGTAAGTCCCGGAGGGCGATTGCCCATTGCCCCCCGAGGTTGGGGAGGAGTAGGTCCGGCGGCTTTGGTAGGTGAGGTGTTCCTGGCCGCCGGTCGCCGCCTGTCGATCGGGTAACCCAGCGCAGGACAGCAAGGTTGCCTTCGGCATGCCAACAAGAGCTCGTTGTGCGTTGAGGGCCTGATCGACACCGGGATAGGCGCAAGCGCCGAGGATCCCGATCATCACGAGCCATCGCCACCGTCTGCTCATCCCCGTTCTCTCCGCCAACGACACAACTGCTGGGCCGCTGTCGGTGCTGTGGCCCACGACTGGCGTGGTCTGGGTCACGAGCCATCCTGTCCATCCGACAGACATATCGTCGGGCTCGCCGTGGACGCTCGCCGCCGACAGCCAATTGGCGACGAGACTGCCCAAGGCCGGCCCACGGTGGCGCGATTATCCGAACCGGGCAGCGCGCGGCCAGTTCCATACGCTCGGCGACAAGTTTGCCGGTGGCATCAATTCTGGCGACGCTCAGTTGGAACACCCGAACGCGCTCGCCACACCAGCAATTGCAGTGAACCTATTGGCCCTCTGCACGGGCGATTAATGCCCATGCGGCCCTCCGGCTCAGCGGCAACGCGAGTACAAGTGGAAAGGCGGCTGTGCGAGGTGCCTATGCGGACCAAGCCTCGTGAAACAATGGGCAACATCTCTCGGCGGCATCTTCTTCAGGCCCTGGGAGTTGCCGCCGTAATGCCCGATATCCATTCGACCACGACCGGGCCAGGATTGTCCGCGGCGAAATCCATTGTTATGGTCCATGGGGCTTTCGCTGGAGCCTGGTGCTTTGAGGTGTTCCGCGGCGTGTTCCGCGATCTCGGCTGGACCGTCCACGACCCCGACCTGAAGGGGCACGGTGTGGCGGTGGGTACCGGCCAGGACTTGGTAGGCGTTGGTATGGCCGATTACCGGGCGGACCTAACGGCCTTCCTGCAGGGCTTCCCAGAGCCGCCGGTTCTGCTGGGCCACTCGATGGGCGGCGTGCTCGTCCAGCAGCTGGCCGCGGACGGGCTCGCCCGAGCGCTGGTCCTGGTCGATGCCGCGCCGCGCGCCGGCATTCTGCCCTCCACCGACAGCGAACGCACCGCGGCGCAAGGGTTGATGTCCCTGGGCCCCTTCTGGACGACCGTCGTCCACCCCAACTTCGCCGTCGCAGCCGGCGATTCCCTCAACGGCGTGCCCGCCGACGAGCGACGCGCAGTCTTCGACCGTTTCGGGCCGGAGTCTGGGCGGGCACTGTTCGAACTGTTCTTCTGGATGTTGGACCGAACAAAGGCCACGGCGGTCGATGTCGGGGCAGTGCGTTGCCCGGTCCTTTGCGTCTCCGGCCGCGAGGACCGCATCGTGTCGCCCGAAACGGCCCGCGCGTCCGTATCCGCGTTCCGCTACGGAACTTACCGCGAGGCGCCCGGCCATGGGCACATGCTGCTGGTCGAGCCCGGAGCGGCGGACATTGCCCGGTCCATCGCCGAATGGCTGCCCGTGTGATGGCAACGGCAAATGAGCGCTGAGAAAAGGCGCGCTTAAGCCTGTGTCGAAGAGTACTCGATTCTGCGCAAATCCGCTTTGCGGAACGGTTCATTCGCCGTTGGTATGAGGGGTCGGAATCCGGAGTGAAGTCGTACGCGTGGCAAGGAGGAGTCATAAAAAGGGGTGGACCCGGTTGGATCGGCTTCATTCTGCTGCCCATCCTGTGAGCGGTCTCAGCGTTCGGTCAGGCTCAGCGTTTCTCGATCATTGCGTGAGGCTTCTCAATCATAGAGTTACCGTTTCTCAATCATTGAGTTCGGTCTCTCAAACGTTCCGGTAGCGACCACCGCCATCTATACGAAGAACGCAACAGCGCGACCATTGTAACGCGCGTTACAACGCACGTAGGCGAGAGCGCATGAGAGCGTCCAAACGTTCCATCACCCGCGACAAGGCGTTATCGGATCAGCGGCAAGCAGCGTGAGCCATCTGAGGCGCGTTGATGTCCCGTGGTGCCCATCAATGCCGCGCGCTCAGAGTCCATAGGGCATGCACCGGATCGGTCAGGGGTGATCGTCGCGCCCATGTCAGGGTAGGGCAGGGCGCCTCCCCTTGTGCCATTCCGTTTCGGCACGCGGCGAAGCCATGGGCGCCATGACGAGGGCCGGCCGGGTCATCGACCCCCGAGCGGACCGGTGCGCGCGTTCCACGACGCCAAATACACGGTCTTCCACCGCATGCACGCGGACCAGCTGGCGCATCGCTCGCTTATGGCCGGCCCATGACAGCCGAATGATGGGGTTCAGGCCGCAAGGCGAGCGATTTCGGCCTTCGCGCCATTGATCGACTGGGCGCGCTGCTCCTCGCCAAGCGCCACCCCCTCTGCGCGAACGAAGGTGATGTCGGTGATCCCAAGGAAGCTGAAGAAGCCCGACAAATAGGTTTCCTGGTGGTCAAGCGCCGCTGCCTGCGAACCGGGGCCGTACACGCCACCGCGCGAGGATGCGATGATGACCTTCTTGCCGCCGGCGAGTCCCTCGACGCCGTTTTCGGTGTAGCGAAATGTCCGCCCCGCGACGGCAAGCCGGTCGATCCAGGCCTTGAGCTGGCTTGGGACGCCGAAGTTGTACATCGGCGCGCCGACGACGACGATGTCCGCGCCCAGGAAATTGTCCAAGGCTTTCCCACTGGCCTTCACATCCTCGCGCAGCGCGTCGTCGTCGGGGACGGCGCCCTGTGCCGCAGCGAGATGCGCGCCGGTGAGATGCCCAATTGGCGCGGTCGCGAGATCGAGGCGGACGACCTCGATCTCCGGATGCCGGCGGCGTTCCGCCTCAACGATCGACGCCGACAATTCGCGACTCACCGAAGCGAGGCCGAGGATGCTCGAGTCGACATGGAGAAGCTTCATGGGTGTGTTTCCTTGTTGGAGCATCGGAGAGGACCTGAGGAACGAAAGGGCCGAGGTCATTGACGGTGCGAACGTAGCGTCGCGTTGGTTAGCGCGATAGCCTATGGATTTCGATACTATCCATCGTTATGCTCGATGGATGCTCGACGGCGTTTCCTTGGACCAACTCCGCACCTTCGTGGCTGCGGCTGATTCCGGCAGCTTCTCGTCGGCAGGCCGGCGCCTTGGCCGTGCGCAGTCGGTTGTCAGCCAGACAATGGCGAATTTGGAGGGGCAGCTTGGCGTCAAGCTGTTCGACCGCTCCGGTCGTTTGCCGCTTTTGACCGAGGCTGGTCGGGCGTTGCTGGCCGACGCCCGGGCGGTTTTGCACCGCATGGACGCGTTCAAAGTGCGTGCCCGTGGCCTGTCCGAAGGGCTCGAACCGGAACTGTCCGCGGCGGTCGACGTCATGTTTCCGATCGAGCTTCTCACACGCGCAGTGACGGACTTCCAGACGGCGTTCCCCGACACGCCGCTGCGCATCTATGTCGAAGCCATGGGGGCGGTCCTCCAGCCGGTCCTTGATCGGCGGTGCGCCATCGCAATCTCCGGATCATTGCCTCTGGTGCCCTCGGAGCTGAGCCAAGATCGCCTGCTGGCGGTCGGCATGGTGATGGTGGCCGCGCCCGCGCACCCGGTTGCGGCGTTGCCCGCGCCAATCTCGTCAAAGGCTCTGGAAGGGTTCGTGCAGCTCGTCCTGACTGACCGGTCGAAGTTGTCTGAAGGTCGCGATTTTGGTGTCCTTTCTCCGAAGACGTGGAGGCTTGCGGATCTCGGCGCCAAGCTGTCCTTCCTGCGCGCCGGGCTCGGATGGGGCAGCATGCCCCATTGGCTGGTCGCGGACGATCTCGCGGCGGGAACACTGGTGGAGCTTGCGATCGAGGATTGGCCCACCGGCTTCAAAATGCCTATGTTCGCGGTCCACCGCTCCGACGGTCCGCCCGGTCCGGCGGGGCGATGGCTGATCCAGCGCCTGAAGGCGTTGGCTAGCGATTGCGCCGAGCACGACGCCGACACGCTCCCCGAAGACGGCACCGTGCGCACGTCGACATCAAACACATCGGAACAACGCACGGCTTGAGGTGCGCGATCAATCGTCGACGATATACGGACGGAACCTCGACAAGACCATGTCGATCGCTTAGAGCTTGTTCGTAGCAGGGTCGTGCCAGCTTGTATTGGTTGGGGTTCTACTTTGAGCTGAAGAGGGGAGTTGCTCCGGCGGGGAGGTATGGTACACCTGCCGCCCGTGTTACGACCGCTTGGACCAGCACTCTACGGGTATCCTAACACGACGTTGCCCATCGGAACCGCACAGCCATGGTCATTCCTGCGCGCACTCGCAAGCCCCACTCGGACGTCACCCACCACCGTTCAGTCATTGCCAAAGCCCACCGGCGGTACAACGCTGGACCCCACGCCCCCCCCCGGCACGAGCATCACCCGCTGCCCGGCTCCCCGGCTCCCCGGCACGCTTGTGCCCTGCGCCGCTTGCTTCTAGCCCCTTACGCTCCGTCGCGCACAAAGGGTTGGCGCAAGTTTTCAACGTTTGGGCACTCCAGGGTGCCGGTCACACGGCCGCACCACACCGACCCTTACATGCCCGCCCTCGCAACCACCATCCCCATCGCCTGACCGACATCTGTCTTCGTGCCGGTCTGAACGCTCTCCCAATCAGTACGGATCGTTCCGCTCTTTCTCTCCAGCACCGTCCTTGGTCACCATCCTGCCGGACCTTACCCGGCTGCATCGCCGGCGGCGAAACGTGCAGCGCGCCCAGCGATCAAGACAACCGCTCTGTGCGAAGCGCTGTGGAAGCAGCCCGGCCGCCCTGCGGTTCGTCTCCTAACCTCCCAACACTCTGTCCAGACGACCATCACCGTCCCCGTCGCCCCATGAGCAACACATTGCCGTCCCGCGTCACCAGACCTGAGGGGCAGGACAGCCGGTTCGGGATCAGGTCCGGGTTGAGCCGCACGAAGAGGGGAGGGGAGGGGAGGGCGCCAGAAATGCCGCCCGACGTTCCCGCCATCTGATTTCTTCTTTTTGCCTACGATTTCGCGCGATACACTCAGGTCTCTCCTCATCCCTTCTGCCGGAGCCGTCCCATGGACACCCTGCTCGACCTCCTTGATCTCGACGCCCTCGAATCCGCCGCGACTTCGACGGTCACCTTTGGTCCGCGCCTGAGCCGCCCGATCTACGTCGACGGCTACGACACGAGTTCGATGGATCCGTCGCAGCATCACATTCTGTTCCGCTGGGTCAACGACACGGAAAGCAGTGTGGCGCCGATGAAGATGTTCCTTTCCGCGGACGACCCGTCGGCTGGCAACGCGGACCCGACCAAGCGGCGCCCGTCCATCCAGGATTTCGAGTCCAGGGAACTCGCCCACGCCATCGACACCAACAACATGCCGGTGATTTTGGCGTTGCCGCAGGAAACGAACGCCAAGTGTTTCACACGGCTGGGCGGCATCATCCTGGCCGATCGGCTGCGTGAAGTCGATGGAGGGTGGGAGGCCCGCTGGCTCGTGCCGATCCGCCAGTCTCACGACGACAGCAAGCACAACGCCTTCCTCGGGTGGACGAACATCCACAAGCGGCCGTCGGGCCGCGGCTACGACGTCGAATGCCTTCTCGAGCCGAACGCGACCCTCGTGACCACCTTCGGCGACCTGGTCAACGCCATGCGAGCGGCCTTTGCGGACGCCACGTTCGGCCGGCCGGGCGTCTACCTGCGCCTTTTCCAGGTTGCGGACGACGGTGCGCGGACGTTCAAGTTCATCGTCGGCGCGACCAAGGACAGCACGGGCCGCATCGACCGCCGCGATAAGAAACTCGCCACGAACGAATGGACGCTGCGTACGATCGACGAGGCCATCGCGGACTTCCTGGGTACCGACGCCGGCAAACTTTTGAACAAGTCGTCCTGGGGCGGCAAGGTGGCGATCGAGGTCATCCCGCTGATGACCCTCCAGTTCGGTGAAAAGAGCATCCGCTCCATGACCCCGGATGTCCCCTACACGATCACGAAGACGGCCGCGGGCGAACCGGCGCAAGGCGGGCCCTCGGCACTCCACGGCTACAGCAACTCCACCGTGCGCCTGACCGCCGTATTTGAGCAAGGAGCCTCGCAGCCGAAATATTACATCGTCAGCCGCGCGCAGCCGATGACGGGTGAACTCTTTTCTCTGCGCGACTTGCCCACCGAGCATTACAACCCGGGCGCGGCGGCGACCTTCCCGGTTTACCCCAAGCTGGACAAGCCCGCTTACGACGCCAACTCCGCGCTGGAAGGCGAATTCAAGGTTTGATACCGGCCGGGCACACAGTGGGCCAACCCACCGCGGCGGGCTTGTTCAGGCCCGCCATTCTTTTTTTCTTGGCAATGTTGCAGCCGTCGACCGGGCGTGGTACGGCCCCAAACACACGGTGTCCGTAACCAGCAGTCCGTCCTTTCATCCGCCACAGCGTATGCGCGTTCCTTTCGGCCGCCCTGGCCGGCTTCGCCGGCCCGTTGTGCAACGGCGCGAGACGCAGGTGCCTTGGTGCCTGTTGGCCATCAACGGGCGGCCAACCGCAAGCGGTCCCACACGCGGGCGATTGGCCTCACGCAGTCCGAGAGGGCAGGGGAGGAATGAAAACACAGCGATGTGGTTCACCACGCCCTGCGCACGACCACCAGCGCTTTGAATGGATGTCCGTCACAGGCTTCGCGTCGCCGAGCACCGGCCTGGAGATCTGGTTCCTGACCGCCACCGTCAACACCGCGCTGTCCAGCGCGCTGCACGCCGCCTTCGCCCGGGAGGTTGGCGCCGGCGGAGCGACGATGGCCCATGACGAACGAACCGATCGCCAACCAGCACTTCGACACCCTGGTCGAGCTCGATGACACGCTCGCCGATCACGGCTGTGCCCTCGCCGATGATCCCGACCGCATCACGGCCGAGACGCTCTTCCATTGGTGGCCCGCCTTTGCCTAAAATGCCCTCATGGGGAGACTTCAGGCGCCGGCCGTATGAGCCAGCACTCGGTGGGTGATATGACGCAGCTTGTATCCAGCGGTACCGTTCCGCGCAGCCGAGGCTGGCGCCGGACCAGTCCACGCGAACGCGCGCAGATGTCGGTCGGCCGCGAGACACGGGCGCGCGTCGACGCCCGGACCGTGGTGCGCTGGGAGGGTCTGGCGGATGCCGTTCCGGCGCGAACCGAACGCTCGGGCTCGGGCCAGCCGGATCCGGCGGACCAAAACCGCCTGAGAAGGGCAGGGGGTGATCACGTCGTGGTCGGCCGGGACGAGAGCGCCGCTCACCTCCGGTTACGAAGGGCACGGCTTGCGCATCGGCGCGGCCCGGGATCGCCGGGCGGCCGGTCTCGACCGCGCGGGACGGGCACAGGGCGACCGGCGGGATTTTCGACGCCTGCCCGCCAGAGACACCGCTCCTTTGGAGCGCGCCCCGCCGCACCGTGGTCCGGATCGTACGGGTTCATGGCCACGGCGCCGAAAAGGTGTGGCGGCGCTGAGGTCGAGGCGGTGCGCGTTTCTGCTGGCGTGACGACGTCAGATTAGCCCCGGATCAGACTATGCTGTCGACCATCGTTAAGCGTATCCGTGGCTGGGGCGACGTCCGGAACGCGCTTTTATCCCCGGCCGGCATCACGGCCGGCAGCCTCACGTTCGCCGCCATGGTGTTGGTGGGCTGTGGGCTTTACGCGTGGTACAGCCGGGACGCCTACGTCCACCGGGCCGAAGCGTCCCTCCTGAGTGTCACGCGCGCCTTGGAACATCACGCTGCGCGTTCGTTCGCCGCGGCGGATCGCGTGCTCCGCGCGGTCGTGGCGCAAAGTGAGGGGCGCGACCCCACAGCGATCTGGCCGAAAGAGATGCAAGCCGTCCTCGCGGAACGGGCGGCGGCGTCCTCCATTGTCTTGAACATGATCGTTCTCAACGCCCAAGGCGACGTCGTTGCCGATTCCGACAGCTTCCCACCCCGCCGGATGAACGCCTCCGACCGTCCCTACTTCGTCGCGCACCGCGACGGTGACGGCGAGGGGCTTTACATCTCCGCGACGTTCAAAAGCCGCCTCACCGGGAGGGTCGTGTTCGGTATGAGCCGCCGGCTGTCCGATGTCGACGGGCGGTTCGCCGGGGTGGCCCTCGCCATCATCGACGCGGACCATTTTCACACCCTCTACACGGGGCTGAACCTCGGCTTCGATGGCACAACCGCGCTGCTGACCACAGCGGGGGACGTGCTGATGCGGCACCCCTTCACCGAGGATCTGGTCGGGCGCAACGCCGGCCAGGCGCCGCTCTTCACCGCGCATCTGCCCAAAGCGCCGGAGGGCTCCTTCCAGGTCACGAGCATCTTCGACGGCACCCGGCGCTTGGCCGCATACAAGCGGCTGGACCGTTTGCCGCTCGTGGTCACCGCGTCCTACACGCTGGATCGCGTGCTCGACGACTGGCGCCGGACCATGCGGCTGGCTGGCCTGCTGGCGCTGTTGCTGGCCAGCGGCTGCGCGCTCGGCGGCATGGCGGTCGCGCGTGAGGTGTCGCGGCGGCGCCACGCCGAGGGCGCGGCGCGCGAGGCCTTAACCACCGTGGAAAAGGCTTTGGAGGAGGCGCACAGCGCGCGCCTTGTGGCTGAAGCCGCCGACCGCAGCAAGTCCAACTTCCTGGCGATGATGAGCCACGAGCTGCGCACCCCGCTCAACGCGATCATCGCGCTGTCCGAGTTGCTCTCGATCGAGAGCCGCCAGCCGTCGCGGGCGGAAGCGGCTGAGTATATCAACGATATTCGGCAGAGCGGGACGCATTTGCTCGCGCTGATCGATGACATCCTCGACCTGTCCAAGGTCGACGCCGGACGGTCCACGCTCGATCTCCAGGCGGTCGATCTTGGAGAGATCGTCGCGGCGGCGGTTCGTGTGGTGAACGGACAGGCCGCCGCGAAAAGGGTTGAGGTGCGCGTGCCGGCGCCCGCGTGGCGAATCGTCCTGTTCGCGGACCCAACGAAGCTTCAGCAGGCCTTCATCAACGTGATTGGGAACGCCGTCAAGTTCACCGATGCGGGCGGCACCGTGACGGTGATGACGAGCGCGAGCGAGGATTGGGCCCGCGTTCTGGTGGTCGACACGGGCATCGGTCTGTCGCCGCAGGACTTGGCGCACGTCTTCAAGCCGTTCTGGCAAAGCGACCGGACGCCATCGCGTCGCCATGGCGGCACCGGCCTGGGCCTGGCGATCACCAAGCGCCTGCTGGACATGCACGGTGGCGACATCCGCCTGGTGAGCGACGTCGGGAGCGGCACGAGCGCGGAAATCCTGATTCCGCGGCACGACGTGACGACGCTCACACTCGCGGAAGGGAGTGCTTGACGGCGCGGCCCCACGCGCGTCGGCCATACCGGAAGAGGTCGGCGTCCCCGCGTCATCTCAGGCGGTCAGGACGGGCCTGCTGGGCGTGCGGCCACCACGTGGGGGAACCTTGACATCAAGGCCTCGGTTAAGCTCACATGCGGCCGGAACGTTTGAGGAACACGCCACGATGGACGAGGACGAGCCGCGGCCGGTGTGGGCCGGGTCCAACACAGACGAGGGCGACTTCAACGGCGCACCAATCATGTATGTGAGCGCCTGGTGCGGGGTGTGCGCTGACACGGTCGACGCACACCTGGGGCTGGACCCTCGGCCGTGCCGGTGCGGGGCATCCCTCGTTGAGATTGTGGGCGGTGGCCAGCGGTGGCGGCGGGGCGGCCCAGCACGCGACCTGGGGGCGATCTTGGGGCGTCGACCGGAGGAGGCGCCGCGCGACGGGGCGCGCGTTGTCGCCTGGATTGCCGGCGTCCGACGCGTGGCCGACAGCCGGTGGGAGGGCGGCGGTTGGCGGATGCGCGGCCCGGATGGTTGGGAGCGGGTGGACGGTGACCTAATCGCCTGGCTGCCACGATCGCTGGAGGCGGACACCGAAGAGGTGTTGTGACCGATTGACCTCGCCCACCCACGCGCGGTGGCACATCAGCTGCGGCGGCGCGATCCTGCAATCGATGAAAGCAAGCCGCCAGTGTCGAGGCGCTCGGCTGAGCACGGTTGGGCATCAACCGGCGTTGAACCAGACCGAACTGTGAAAGCCATGGGACAGCACCTCCCAGGCGCGTTTGGCCGTCGGCAGAGAAAGCGTCTCCGGCAAAGCGACCGCCCAAACCTCAACGCCGAGCGGTTCCCCGACCGGCAAAACGACGACCGAAGGGTCAAGCAACTCCGAGAACGTCGGCAGCAAGGAAATGCCGGCTCCGGTCAGCGTGACACGGTGTAACGCCGAACTGGTCGACACCGTCACCACCGGCCCATTGGCTCCGGTCGCGGCGATGTCCGCCCACCGTGCGAACGACGGGAGAATGGTGTAGGCGCTGTGCTGGAGGATTGGGCGCCGCGCCAAGTCCGCCACGGTTTGTGGAGCGCCGTTTGCCTCCAGGTAACCGCGCGACGCCGCCGGGCGGAACTGCATGAGGCCGAGTTTGCGGGAGACGTAGTCGCTCGTCTTGGGGATCGGCGCGCCAGGCTGGACCAGGATCACTTCGATGTCAGCGGGCGTGCCCAGTGGCAGGAAGCTCACCGGCGGCAAGGCATCGGAGAACCGCACGGGGCACGTCGGCGGCGCGAAGCCGGAGGACAGCGGCGCGAGGATGTAGGAACTGAGGCCTTCCGGAGCGCTGATCGTGACCGGGCGTTGCACGGCACGCCCAACGCCACTCACCGCGTCATCGAACTTGACAACGGCTTCCATGACGCTCTCCGCGGCGGCGACCACTTGCCGCCCGGCCTCGGTCAACTCTGTGCCCGTGGTTCGTTTGAGAAACAGGGGGATGCCGGCCGCTTGCTCCAACTCGCTCATCCGCCGGCTGACGGTGGATTCCTTGATCCCAACGATCGAGGCGGCGCGATTGAAGGATCCGCTGTCGGCAATCGCCATCAACAGCCGGATTGTGGTCAGATCGGTCGCCACCGCCGTACCCTCCCCCATGCACAACCGCACCGCCCCCAGTGGGGGTACGATCGTACTCTACCGCGGCATACCATCGTGTGCACACAGCAATTCGCAGCGAGACGCCGCAATGCCCGACGGTTCTTTCTTCCTCTCAGAGACCCCTGCCACCGCTGTTTCGGCAACGAGCACGTCGCGCCGGTACAATCACATCCGCGTGCAGGTTGCCCGCGGCCATGACGACCTCATGGCCTGCATGGTCATTCGCGCGACGGTTTGGCTGACTATGCCGGGAGCCGTCTATTCTGAGCATTACGACGAGAATGACTTCTCCTGCACGCATTTGATCGTGTTCAGCGGTGACGAGCCGGTGGGAACGCTGCGTCTGCGCTGGTTGCGCGACGAAGCCCGCTTTGAACGCCTCTCCATCCGTGAGGAGCACCGCAGCCTCCCCGTGCTGCGGCGGCTGGTTGAGTTCGCCCTGGACCTTATTGCGGCCAAGGGCTACACCCGCGCTTCGGGCATGACGCGCGAGCGCGGGCTGAAGTTTTGGGACCGGCGTGGTGCCAAGGTTGTCGGCGCGCCGGTGCCGTACCACGGCGAGGCGGTTGTGCCGATACAGATCCATCTGACGGAGACCGCGCATCCTGCTCTGGCCGCCGGCCCGGGACACCCGGCGTATGAGGCGGCGCTGTTGCTGCCGGAATCGCGGCTCATGGAGCGCCGTTCCGTCTCGCGGGTGGCGGCATGACGATCCGCATCGATCTCGAAGAAAGCGCCTTACACAGCCGCCGCCTGCGCGTGCCTGGGCGTGAGACCTCCGTGCGGCTGGAGCAGGGCCTGTGGGACGCTTATGACGCGGTCTGCCGCGCCACCGGGTGCCCCCGCAACGCGCTCGCCAGCCGCATCGAAGCGCGCCGCGACCGGGCGCTTGGCCTGACCAACGCCGTGCGCCTCTTCATCGTCGAATACTGGCGCGCGGCGTGCGATGACCGCGACGCGGAGCCGATGACGGTTCTGGATCGGGCTCTGACGGCGATCAGTCCGAAGGCGACAGGCGCGGTCGAGGCGGCGGTGATGCGGATGCGGGATCGCTTGGCGCCGGAGATGACACCGCGGCGCATCGCTCTGGTCTTGGAGCTGTCGCGCGACCACACCGACGTGGTCACCCTGGCCGCCGCCGCCCGTTCGCAATGGGGCCGCCTGGCGCCGTGGGAACCGCGGTCGGATGTCCTCGCCGGGCAAGCCCTGCGCGACTTGCTCCACATTGTGGTCACACCCGATAGCGCCTTGCAGTGTCGTCCGCATTGACTGTATGACCGATGGTCGGCCGTTCGGCGGGCCATCGCCATACCTTTTCGATACCACGGCACCGGTGTTCGACGCGCCCGCCAACCCGCTGGCCTTGGCCAACGTGAAAGTTATTCATTTCGGCGGTGATAAGTTCAAGGACGACGGCCGCTTAGATTTCGACATCGTTCGGACTGCAGCGGACGGCAACGACCTTGGTCG
This sequence comes from Azospirillum canadense, assembly GCF_025961225.1. GTDB lineage: Bacteria > Pseudomonadota > Alphaproteobacteria > Azospirillales > Azospirillaceae > Azospirillum > Azospirillum canadense. The sequence continues at coordinate 62,171 of NZ_JAOQNG010000005.1, forward strand.
TTAATGTCGTCCTTCACGACCCTCGGTCCGTCCCGGTTGTTGTTGCGGTTGAGCCCGCGCCAGAGCCATGCCGTCCACCTCGTTCCGATGACAGCACGCCGTTGGCTGCAGTATGCCACCGGAGTCCGGCTAAAACGCTCGTCCGTGATCGCGAGTTTGTGGATTTCGGGCGCGAGGACCTGTGGGCGGTCAGCCTCAGCCCTGCCCGCCGAGGCGCAGGAGCGGAGCATCGTTCTCGTCCGCGCTTAGGCGCTTTACGCGACGCTGGCGCGTCTCCGTCGCCTGCGTGGGGGAGACCGGCACGAAGCCGTCGGGCCGGTTTCCGCTGCCCGCAATCGCCTGCAGGACCGACGCATTGGCCGCCTCCAACTGTTTGGCGCGGCGCAACTGGGCCATGAACTCCTTCGACGGCGTCATGATGTAGGTGATGTCGTCGATCCGCTTGCCCTGCTTGTCAAAGTCCTTTTCGACGCGGTCCAGGATGCCCTCTTCGACCAACGCGTCGACTGCGGCGGTCACAACGCGCAGCGTGTCGCGCCGACGGCTCCACTCGTTCATCCCGCTGTACTTGACGATCTCGTCCGCGGTGAGCGTCACCGGTTGGACGTCGCAGGCGAACAAGGCCCCAATGTCGCTGGCCTCGCCGTACTCGACCGATAGGCGGTTGTAGAGCCAGCGCGAGACCGGGCTCTTCAATTTCATCAGCCACCGGTAAGAAACCGGCTGGAACTCCAGGTTTCGGATCGCCGACGAGACCAGCGGATTGAACTCCAGGAAGGTCTCCTCGGTGGTCTCTTCCTCTTCCGCGGGATCGGAGCGCCCGCGGATCGCCATCACCGGGAACGCCGTCGATTCGAGCAGGTTCGACCCGCGCCCGGGCTTGCGGCCCGCGTCCGGGCCCCTAGAAATGATGATGCGGGCGCGGGCTAAGACGTCCAGCGCCTCGCGGATGTTGGTCAAATCGAGCGTGCGGTTCACGGCCCGGAGTTCCCGCTTAATCTCGTACAGCGAGAACCGCATCTGGACCTTGTCCCGGTTCTCGCCGGCCAGCGACAGGCGCGAGCGGTCCATGGCCAGCCGCCGGATCACCTGTTCTACGATCTGCTCCCGTTCGCCGGGGAAGACCTCCACCTCGACCATCGTCGACGGGTCCTGTGCGGTGGCCGGAACGGCCGCGTCACCATCCTTCTTCGGCGGCGCGCGGTAGATGCGGGCGGGTTGCAGCGTCAGCCGGTACGACCGCCCCTGGAAGACGAAGTCTCGGTGCACCGACTTGACGAAATGGTCCTTGGAGGTCTGCACCTCGCCAGCGGCGACTTCGTCACGACCGCTTGGGCCGCGGGCTGGGAAGACAAAGCGCGGCGCGACATCGTACATCGCAATCAGATGGGACTGGGAGCGGTCCTCGTGCTCGAACAGCACCAACTGCGCCGCTGTGGTCGATGTCTTGCTGTTGCTCATGCGTGCCTCCTGCCCATGACCATACAGACCCGGGCCGACCCCCGGCAAGCACACCCCTCCGCCGGCCGCCTTCGGAGGTGTCGTAAAAACTCGCGGTCCTGTCGTGACAGCCCGCGATCATAGCGTAAAAACTCGCGATTCTCTGGACGGCGTCCTAGCGACCGGACCTGTTGGAAGGCCCGGCGCACGAATCGAGGAACACCAGCCTACCCGTGTTCAGCAAATCGCGAGTTTTCCCGACATGTGCCTGGGGCGCTATTCCTCTCGGTCGGCGGAGATGGCCTCAACAGCGGGTTTTTACGACATCCACGTCATCGGAGGCCGGCGGTTGACCCGCCTTGGGAGGATCGCGAGTTTTTCCGACACGGGCCGATGACGGCACCACCGGCCACCACCATACCGCGGGTTTTTCCGACATGCTGGCCCCGCAGGCCTTGGCGTCGCGGCCAACCGCGGGTTTTTCCGCCATGGCCCCCTTACGAACCGAAGCCCAATCGCGAGTTTTCACGACAGGGGCGCTGTCCACCGCTGTGGCGCCAATCCCGGACCGTCTGGGAGGAATCGCGAGTTTTCACGACATTCCACTGGAGGTCCCGTGGTTCCGCTGGGCACACCCACCGGATGGTCCAGCACCCCATGTTCCGATTCGGGAGGGAACCGCGAGTTTTCGCGACAGGGTCGCGGGTTTTTCCGCTCCATTCGCGAGTTTTTACGATCCATGCGCGGGGGCGAACGACATGTCTGGAAAACCCGCGATTCGCCTCGACGCCGGGACATGAGGAATCCTGCTCCACAAGATCGCCGGCCTGTCCGGCTCCACACCTTGGGGAATTTCTCGATGCCAACCACAAGCGTTGCCGATCTGCCCGATACTGGGCGTTGGGGCCGCATCCCGGCTTGGTGGCTGGAGCACCCGGACCTGGACGCCGACGGCTTCGCCGTCCTGGCCGCCTTGGCCACCTTCGCCGACGAGACCGGCCTGTGCTGGCCATCGCAGTCGACCTTGGCCGCCAAGCTGAAGCGCTCGCGCCCGACGGTCAACCGCATCCTACAAGGGCTCAGGGACATCGGTCTGGTGAGCATCGAGCATCGCCGCGGCCGCGACGGCGCCCGCCTGTCCTGCCTGTACCGCCTGCGGTTCGTCCAGGAAGGGGAGGGGGCTTTGGAGACTGCCGAACGCGCTGTGCGGACCGCCGACAGGGATGACTCAGTCACGAACGCCCCCTGTCCCCCACCGAGTCAGGAACATCTCCATCCTGAACAGATTCCAGACTCGCTCGCTTCGGGCGGGCGCGAGCCGGTCCGCGATGTGCCCGCGGACTGGATGCCAACCGCCGACGACCTGGCCTGGGCGCGGGGCCGCCATGCCGAGGTCGACCTCGGCCGGCACGTCGAGGGCTTCATCCTCCGCTGTCAGGCCCACGGCTACCGCTACCGCGACATCTCCGCCGCCTGGCGCGCCTGGCTGGCCCAGGACGCCGCCGCCGGCAAGGCCCCGGTCCTCCGCAACGCGCCCTTCGCCGGCGTCTTGGCGGTGCCCCCGAGCCGCACAAGGGAAACCGCCGCCGAGCAGCGCTTCAACGCTTGGGCCGCGGCCGCCGCCGAACTGCGCCAGCGCGCCGCGGCAACATCCACGTCCTGGTCGTGAGGTCCGCAATGCCCGCCCCGAACATCACCGCCTTCCCGAGCCCCCGCTCGCCGTTGCCGTTCGACCCGGCCATGCCCGCGGCCGACCGCCACGCCCTCCTGATCGGGGCCTTGCCGCCGCCGCTCCGGAACCTGTTGGCCGACGGCCATGTCGAGCGCCGGCCGCGCTTCTCCGATGACGGTTTCGACGGCATGACCGAGACCTGGTTCCCGCCGGCCGGCGTGACGGGGCAGCTCGCCGCCATGGCGCAGCGTGCCTTGGACGATCTCGTGATGACGGCCCTGGCCCCGGCGCCGACGGACTACGTCCTTGCGCGGGTGTTTGCCCTGCTCAGCCATTTCCCAGCGAAAGGCATGACACCCGACGCCGAGCGGCTGGTGGCGCTGGACTGGGCCGAGGATCTCGGCGAGTACCCGGCCTGGGCCATCGACGCCGCGGCGAGGGCCTGGCGCCGGACCAAGAAGTGGCGGCCATCCATCGCGGAGATGCGGGCCTTGTGCAACGATTTCTGCGCCGGCGAGCGCCGGCTGGCCGAGCGGCTGCAGGCGGTTGTTCAGGCCGGTCGGCAGGATCGGGCGCGAGCCGGAGAGGTGACGGCGCTGTCGGCGGGGGCGATCCGGCGGATGTGGTGAAGGGCAGGGGGTGGTCAGGTACTGCGCCCATCAGGCAAACGCGACTTCCGCCTCCGTCGGTTTCGGCGTCTCGACCTCAATGCCGAACAGTGCGGCCACGCAATTCGGAAGGAGGAACCCCTCGAACGCCACGGAGAAAGGTGTCCGTTTCAGCGGATGACCAGACCGCTGAAATGCCACACCTCCGATTTGCACCAGCTTTCCGGTCCAGTCATTCTTGGACATTTCATTCGTTCTGTGGACCAGCCGGCATTGTGCCGAATATCGCCGGACCAAGCCACAGCATGATGGCCGCTCGGTGTCTATTCAATGACCACCCGCATGGCGAACGCGCCAGCAGTGGTGAGCGGCAAGCCAACCGAGCCGCCACAGCCACGATCGCCCCTTTTCACGACAGGCTGAATGTCAGCTTCTGACCCAAAGAGGACCGTCGTTCAGGCCGGCAAAGCGCCACGAGCAAGACCCAAGAACTAGTAGGCGCCTCTGTGACCGCTCACAAACGCAGGCGTCACGGAACAGGAAGAGCTACAACGTTCTTCGCACCAAAGAGCTGAGCTGTCGCCTCCAACGCATTTTGGTTCAGCGTTTGAGTGGCGAGCACCGCGAGCCGCTTTTTTGGTCGCGAAAGCGCGACATAGAAAAGGTTCCGGGCGCGCAAGAAACCCGCTTGATCTTTGGAGGGGATAACTCTGGCATGGAGGAGGTCTAAAAATTTCGGCCAGTTGTAGTGGTTCCAGCCACCGCTCAAAATAACGAGTACATTCTCGAATTCTGCCCCTTTGACGCTGTGTTGCGTCGCAAACGGAGTGAATCCGTTAATGAATTCAACAAGTACGACAAGTTCTTTGTAGGCGACGTTCCGAAGCTGACGCTGACGCTTCAGCGAATTTGACTCGCCCTCCGTCTCTTCAGGGCCAAGCATGTCAATCTCATTCTCTCGGTCAAACACTCTGCTAGAAAGCCGGGGACGTTTCGTTTCCTTTAGAAGGTTGAGTACTTCGCCGATGGTCCCATTTTCACGTAGTGCGATAAGCTGATCCAGCTGAGTACGCCATTCAACCTTCTCAACCAAATTTTGTATTGTTGGCGCCCCGCCCATGAAGCGGAACATCTCGCCGAAATTCCCGGATAAATAAGCGTTACAAATCGGCTCAACGGTGTCTGCAAGAAATGCGATTGTGGCATCTTCTTTTTTGGAAAACGCTTCTTTATGTTCGAATATATTAGCGAGATTAGGATAGCCACGCTCGGCGGCAATGGCATTGTGCGTCAACATCAAAATCTTGGTCCGAACAGGATCGAAATCCCACCCCCCTTCCTTAAGTGTAATCTTGAGACTGTTGATGAACTGAGCGGACACCTCCTGCGGTAGGTCCTGCTTTCCGTTCCGAGAGTCGATACGTTCCCCGGAGTAAGAGTTGCAGTGGAAGAACCGGGCTTCTCCCTGAGCGGCTTCGTCGTTCACTGCCTGCTTCAGCTCAGGGCGAAGCTGATTGAGGACATTAACAATGACCGGTGCCGAGCGGAAATTCGCGCCCTTATCAATAGTTTTAACATTTGGGAAGTCAGCAAGCTGATAGTCTTTACGGTAGATTGTTTGCCAGTGATCTCCAAAGAGCCCAACAATCGGCCCGTTTTCAGTCGCGAAAAAATTCTCCGACAAAGAATTCATTATCAGCGGGTCCGTATCCTGATACTCGTCGATGAAAAGAATGGGATATATGCTCTTAAATATTTGACGAAATTTTTTATTCAATAGCAGCTCAGCAAGGAACTTTGGCACGTCGTCGTGGTGCAGGCTGATCCGCTTTTCATCAATGCCGAAGAAGCCGAGATTATATTCAACGACCTGATCATGAATACCGCCAGCAGTCTCTATTATCTCGCGCTTTGCCTCCTGTGCAGCGACCATCGTTCGAAGTTGCTTCTGAAAGCGGGAGATAAAGGACCAGCTGAAACCGTGAATGGTGTTCACTAGAATCGCAGGATGTTCTTCGATCTCTTGAGCGATCTCGTTCCGGGCGACCTCAGTATAAGTGATGCAGGCGACCTGCTGGCCTGCGTGCATCAATCCGGGCCCCCGCTCGGCGATCAGCTTCTTAAGCGCTGCTACCAAGGAATAGGTCTTCCCTGCGCCTGCGCCCGCCTCCAGTCGGAAGCTCTTGCCCTCTTCCAGACATTTCTCAAGACGCTGTTGCGCCTGCTGGGCCGCTAGCACGGCTGGCGATGGTGCTGCCGTCGTCATGCTGCAACTACCTCAAGTTCATCTTCCGAAACGATGGGAGGCGGCTCGTCTGGGGGCGGGGGCGGCTCGGACAGCCACATTAACCCTTCTCTTATATACTTCGGTACGCTCCAATTTTCCTCTCTGATTGCGTACTTGATCGCCTCCTCGGACTTTCTAAAATCCTGCGCCATTTCCCACGCTTTTACAGCTGCGGTCGCGTCGTTCGCGATGCCAAAGTCGGTGAGATTGGCTAGGATCAGGGCGTCCTCGTAGCTTCTCGCGCAATGCTCTGAGCCATCCTCAGGCATTTGGTAAGCAATGCGGCAGAACCGCTTAGTTTTGTCTTGGACGGTCTTTGCGATCAGAGCTTCGATAGAGACATCCGAATCGCCAAACCACGCCTTCAGTGCAGCGTTTGACGTGCGTTGTCCCTCGGCGCAAGGGCATTTCTTCCATCGCGATTCAACCAGCTTCACCGCGTCAAGGTCCGTGATGACAAGTGTCTTCAGCTCCAAAAATTCGAGAAGAGGATAGAACACCTGCGCGTGTGCGCCCCCGGCCTCAATCGTCGTGATGTACTGGCGGGCCAGCTTGCTCTCCGGCAGCAGGTCCATATCCACAAGCTTCACGATTCGCGGCATCAAAATCCGCTCAGTTGCGCCTTCAACGATAATGGCTTTGTCGGCAAAGTATAGATCGCACTTCGTGAGCGTCATATACTGCTGGAGGAAGCGGCGATCCTCCGAACTTATCGCTTCGGCGCCTCTTCGGAAATCCTTCACCTTTGTTCGACGAATACCCTCGTGGGCGGTTATTTCATTGAAGAAATACCGAATGGCGTCGAATTGAGCCGCGTTCGCGAGATGCGACGAATGAGTAGAGACGATGAACTGTACCCGCCATACGGGTTCCTGCGGGTACTTCTGCGAAAGCGTTTTGACCGCTTCGTTCAACTGCCCGATGAAGACTTCCTGCATCTGCGGGTGAAGATGAGCCTCTGGTTCCTCAATGAAGACAAGGTGCGTTCCTGGGCGCATCGCGGAGCTACGATATGCTTTATGCAGTGCTTCGAGCTGAAGCAGGATATAGATGAGATTGCGGGTCCCAAGCCCGTTGTATCCCTCGGGCAAGTGAACCCCGTCCACACCTGTATAGAGGATGCGGGTGTTGTCGGTCAGAAGGCTTTCGACGTTAATGGTGGTTTGCGGTCTCAGCTCTGTATCGTTCAGGCTTGGAAAGCCAAACGTGTTCAAAGCCGGCAACAAATCCTTCAAGCGTCCGTCAAATTCCTCCTGCATTACTTTTTCGAGTTCGAAAACTGATGACTTTAGTTCTTCGGCAATCTGCTGATCAGAAGTTGGCGCAGTAAAAGTATTTGCAGTTCTGAATAGTTTATTGAGTAACTTTCCGATCACGTCGGTATCACCACGTTTCCCAATATCAAGCGTCCGCTGCGCTTTGACAAAGCCCGTATGAATGAGGGCCATGAGTTCTGCTGATTTGTCAAAGGCTCGGCGATTATTTTTATCCGTCGGGTCGATCGCGAATGTTTTGATCGAATAAGTCCTTGGAATCGCATCTCGCAGATGATGGAAAAGCGCTTCGGCAAGGTTCTCGCCATCCTGAATCTCGGGGAGATCTAGGAGCGCGGAAAGAGTGTTCAGGGAGGGCGAGTATTCGATACGTGCAATCGCTGTTGAACAGTTGGGATCGAGGTCAATGATAAACGGTGACAAGGGCCCAAGATCCCCAGCGTTTTGATCATAGGAGAAGGTCAAGGTCAGGGCGATGACAGGCAACTCCGCAAGAATGGTGTCGGGAGTGCTTTCTCTTGCGTCGCGGAGTTTCTTGGCAGCAAGGAACTTCGGTCTGACCGTAGCCGCGAAATCCTCCAGTCGAAAGCGACCATTCTGTTCGCCAAGGAAGCGATCGAACACGTCGGTGAGGGAGGTCTTCCCGCTATTGTTCCGACCGACGATCACTGTCGCATTCGGTTCGACGGCGATCTCCACGTTTTCGAGCAGGCGGAAGCCTTCGACACGTACGCATATCAATTTGATCATATTACCCCCCCCTTAATAGGGATACCCTATTGCGAGGAGCATACACTTTCAAGGTCGTTTCCGGAATCTTTTATACAATTCACAAAAGAACCAATGCAGAACTTTCCCGGATATCTGATAAGCGAGAGGTGGTCCGACGCCTTAATGCGCGACAAACTCCCGAGTACGGGCTTTTTGAAGGCCCGCAAATGGCGCTTTGCCGACCTCGAACACAGTCGGCCAGGTTGCCAGCCACTGCGTCGACGAACGGCTATCGACATTGAAAAGCAGATGATGGCGCATTTCTATGATGCGCCTCGTGAAATAGGCCGAGAGCGCCCTTTCACGATTTAGGTTCGCGCCGTCGCCGATACTCGGCAAGCGCCCGATACAAGGTCCCCCGATGCACGCCGAACTGGTCGGCAACCTGCTGGCCAGTCACCGCCGGATCGCCCAACAGCCGTTCGGCCATAACGAGCTGACGGTCGGTCAGCTTGGATGGTCGGCCGCCGCGCCGACCCTTTTCCCGCGCAGCCGCCATACCGGCCTTGGTCCGCTCGCTGATGAGGTTGCGCTCGAACTCGGCCATGGCGCTGATCACCGTGAACACCAAGCGACCGACCGCGCCGCCCGTATCGATGGATTCCGTCAAGCTGCGCAGCACTACGCCGCGCGCCTGGAACTGGTCGGCGATCTTCAGCAGCTCGGCGGTGCTGCGCGCCAGGCGGTCGAGGCGCCACACCACCAGTACGTCACCGCGGCGGCATGCCTTCAGGGCGCCAGCCAAGCCGGGACGGTCGGAGCGCACCCCGCTTGCCTTGTCGCTCCACACATCGGCCTCGGCCACCCCGGCGGCCGCCAGAGCGGCGAGCTGGAGATCGAGCCGCTGATCTTCGGTCGAGACGCGGGCGTAACCGATCAGATGCGGCGCGAGGCTGTTGTGTCGCGTTTGGTCCATGCCCTTTCACGACAGCATAACGCGACAGGTTTTGCAACAGGCGCCACTACAGTGTGACCTTCAGAGATAAGTGGCGGTCTTTCTCCAGCGCTATGTGGCGCCGATGACGAGCGTACTCCGCGCGGCCTCGACCACATCGTCGGTGATCACAGACAGGCCGTTGATTTTCAGGATGCGCCCGATTTGGACGAACAGGCGATGGAGCAGGCGGAAATTGCCGCCCGTGATCCGCGCGATTGACGCCATGGCCTGGGCATCGGTGAAGTCGGCCTCGTCGAGGGCAAGCCCGAGCTGCCGCCAGTGGCGGGTGAGCACGAAGGCGAGTTCGTCGCCCTTCAAAGGGCGGTAGTGATGGGCAAACCCGACGCGGCTGTAGAGCTGCGGGTAGCGCGCCAGGCGCTTCTCGATGCCGGGCATGCCGATGAGGATCACGCCGATGCCGGTTCTGTCGAACACGTCGCGCAGGTGCTCGAGCGCCGGGGTCGAGAGCCGCTCGGCCTCATCGACGATGAGCAACTCGGCGGGATTGGGGGTGAATCCCGTGCGAATGAGGTCCTCGCGGTGCAGGTGCGCGTCGATGCAGACGCCCGCCCGCGTGACCAGCGTGTCGATGCCGTCGCGCAGCTCGCGAAACGGGCAGCAGACCGTGGGCGTGTAGAAGACGGTCCGGGTCCCGGCGACCGCCGCGTACACCTTGGCATCGGACGGCTGGCGTGGCCCCCATTCGACGAGCAGGGGCTCGGCAACATCCCACTTCGCGTAGCGCCGCGCCGACAGGGTCTTGCCGACGCCGGCAGCACCGAAGCAAAGGCCGATATAGCGGTGCTTGCGCACGGCATCGGCGAACTCGGAAAAGCGCCGGTGTTCCTTCGTCGCGATGAACGCACCTGTCCGCTCGCCACCGGTCACGGATCATCCTCCTCGTAGAGACGCAACCGCGGCCGGGCCGGTGAGGCCGCCGGTCGCGGCGGTGGGACCTGCCTCGACGGCTGGTCGTGGTGGGGCAGGAAGTCGGCCACCTTCGCCACGCGCTCGTTGATCGCGGTGCGCAAGGACCGGCGATGAGCACGTCGGGCCGCCTGGATGTCCTTGAGCGTCACCACCTCCCCGGCGTGTTCCTCGCTCACCGCGCGGCAGAGGAAGCCGCCGCGGTGGAAGAGCCGGATCTCGGACAGGTCGCGGGGGTCGTAGCGGACGGTGACCGCCTCGCCGATGAAGCCTGCGAGCGTCGGGGCGACGTAGCGCAGTCCTTGGAAGCGGACGCCGTCACGCCGCACGCGGCGCGGCTCGGCATGCTGGACCAGCAGGAGGTCGAGGTCCTCGAGGCTGTCGGGAAGGCGGGGCAGAAAGCCCTCGCTACGCCACGCGTCGAGCGGTGTCTCACCAATCTCGCCGTGGATGCGGGCGTGGTAGGTGCCGGCGATGAAGGCGCCGACCTCATGGTCGAGCCGCGCCAGCGACAGTGTCGGGGGCGATGCGGGCCTTTCCTTGACAAGATACCCAGGCAGTTCGGGCAACAGCTCGGTGTTGAGCGTGCCGAACAGGCGCTCGACTTTGCCCCGACCCTGTGGGCGGCCGACGGCGGAGTAGACGACCTGGAACCGCAGGTCCGCCGCCACTCGGTCAAGGTGCCGGCTGGTGAAATCGCTGCCGTGGTCGACGTAGAGAACGTCCGGCACGCCGCAGACCGGCCAAGCGGGGTCGGCCTTGCGCCAGATCGCATGGCGAAGCGCAAGGCAGGTGTTGAGCACACAAGGCGCGCCGAGGAACACCAAGTACCCGGCGATCGCGCGGGAGCGATCGTCGATGACGGTGGTGAGCCACGGCCGCGCCGGCTTCCCGCTTTCGTCGAGGATGAGGACGTCGAGTTGCGTGTGGTCGGCTTGCCAGAGCGCGTTGGGCGTCTCGGCGCGGTGCCGATGGATCAGCTCGTAACGGTTGCGGTAGGCGACCGGTCCGTCCAGCGCGAGCGTCACGATCGCCGGGTCCAGGCTCGCGAGGATGGCGTGGACCGTGCCGTAGGACGGCGCACGCCATCCCTGCGCCGCGGCGACGTCACAGACCCGACGGTGGATGGCGGCGGCCGACAGTCGCGGCCGTTTCAACCCCATACCCTCGATCAATGTGACGAGGTCGTCGGGCGAGCGACGCGCACCGGCATCGCTGCGGCTACGACGCGCGAGGCTGGCCAGCCCGTCCCGGCGGTAACAGGCGAGCCAACGCTGCGCTGTTCGCAGTGGCACGCCGGCGTCGGCGGCCGCGCGCGCCAAGGGGACGCCGTCCTCAAGGTGCGGCCGCAAGGCGGCGAAGCGCGCCATCGCCTGCGCTTGGCCCTCCTCGGTCAGGGTCGCGAACGAAGCCGTCGTCCTCTCCCGAGCCATGACCGCCTCCCGAAACCGGCGATCCCCCTTCGTCCGCAAGGGGATCGCTCAACGGACGGTTCGCACCGCGCCGTCCATGCCGTTCGGATCACGGAGCTTTCTATCTCATTGAGATGGTACGATGATCCTTTCATTGAAGGGGCCCCAATCGTACGCTTCGGCCATGTCCGCGATCACCATCGGTTATGCCCGCTGCTCGACCGACAAGCAGGACCTCGCCGCCCAGCGGGCCGCGCTTGAGCGCCTCGGCGTGCCACCCGAGCGCATCTACACCGACCATGGGCTGACCGGCACGAGCCGGGCCCGGCCAGGGCTCGACCAGGCGCTCGCCGCCGTGCGCGCCGGCGACACGCTCGTTGTGCCGAAGCTTGATCGGCTGGCACGCTCGGTCCCCGACGCGCGCGCCATCGCCGATGAGCTGGTCGCCCGTGGCGTCAAGCTTGCGCTCGGCTCGAGCGTCTACGACCCGGCCGACCCGATGGGGAAGATGTTCTTCAACATCCTCGCCACCTTTGCCGAATTCGAGGCCGACCTCATCCGCCTGCGTACGCGCGAGGGCATGGCGATCGCTCGCGCCCGCGGCAAGCTGCGCGGCAAACAGCCCAAGCTCTCCGACAAGCAGCAGCGCGAATTGCGCCGTATGCACGACACCGGTGACTACTCAATCAGCGATTTGGCCGAGCTGTTCTCGGTCTCGCGCCCCACCGTCTACCGCACCCTCGCCCGGTAGCGACATCATGTGCGCCACATAGCGTTGGAAAAAGACCGCCACTTATCTCTGAAGGTCACACCACTACAGCTTCCCGGTTGCGCCGATCCTGTCGCATAACCGCTCGTTTATGCGACTACGGAACGGTTGCGGCACGGCGCCGCAAAGGCGGCTTGACAGGCTCCGGTACACACAGAAAGTACGGGTAGGCCGCACTTTTCCACTCGACGCCGCTACGGCCCAGCCGTATATTCCTTCTCATGATCACGCACCGCTGGAACCCCGCCAAGGCCGCCCTGAACCTCGCCAACCACGGCGTGCCGTTCGAACTGGCGGAGGTCCTCTTCACCGGCCCGGTGCAGGAAGTGACGGACATCCGTCGCGAATATGGCGAAGTCCGCATCCAGGCCTATGGCCGCATCAACGGCCGCCTGTTCCAGTGCGTGTACACGTGGCGGGATGAAGGGCGCACCCGCTGGATCATCTCTTTCCGCAAGGCCAACAAACGCGAGGAACGCCGCTATGGCTGACACGACCAAGCTCTCACCGGCGGCCCAGGCCGCCCTGGCGGCGATGGACTGGAAAGCCATCGACGCCATGACCGACGACGACATTGCACGCCAGATCGCCGCCAACCCCGACGCCGTGGACCTCGGCAACGCGCCTCCGGAAGCGCTGCGCGTGGTGCACCCGTCCGGCGGCGTGGCCGTGCGGGCGATCCGCGGCAAGCTCGATCTAACCCAGGCTGAATTTGCCGCCCGCTTCGGGTTCTCGATCGGCGCGGTGCGCGATTGGGAGCAGGGGCGCAAGCAGCCCGACGCGCAGGCCCGCGTGCTGCTGCTGCTGATCGACCAGGCCCCCGACATGGTGGCCGACGCGGTGCGCGCCGTCGCCGCCTGACCGCCCTTCCCCGTCCTGCTAACCAGGCCGCCTTCGGGCGGCCTTTTCTTTGGCCGCGAAAGGACCCGAGTTGGCACGAGCTGATGTCGCTGGCGTGGAAGCACGAGGTTCCCAATCTGGCCTGGCGCACCAACCAGAAGAACGGTCACTTTGCCCGCGCCGTCCTGTCTTACCTTTGGAACCAGGTAGAACAAGGAACCGCGTGCCCGACGGGCATGGCTTACGCCTCTTATGCAGGCTTCGAGGCCGAACCGGCCCTGGCCATCTGGGCAGAAAAAGCCAAGGGCACCGAGTACGAGTTCAGCCGCAAGGAGGTGGGTGACAAGCCATCCGTCGTGATCGGCTACGCGATGACCGAGAAGCAGGGCGGCTCGGATCTCCGCGAGACACAGACCACGGCCCGCTACTCGCATTCGGCTGACTACCATGGGACGACGGCGCACTGGTACGAGTTGACCGGCCACAAATGGTTCTGTTCGGTGCCGCAGTCCGATGGCTTCTTCACCTTGGCCAAGGTCGACGGCGAGGTGACCTGCTTCTTTCTCCCGCGCACGCTTCCCGATGGGAGCTACAACCGCTTCTTCGTGCAGCGCCTCAAGGACAAGGCCGGCAACAAGTCCAACGCATCGAGCGAAGTGGAATATGCCGGAACCTTGGCCATTCGCGTCGGTGAGGAGGGCCGGGGCATTCGGGAGATCCTGTCTCATGCGCATCTGACCCGGCTGGACTTCGCCATCGGCTCGGCCGGCCTGATGCGCCAGTCGCTGACGCTTGCGCTGAGGCACACCACGACCCGCAACGCCTTCGGCACGACGATCGCTGACCGCCCGATGATGACCAATGTGCTGGCGGACTTGGCCGTGGAGGTCGAAGCGGCGACCCTGATGGCGCTCCGCGTGGCCAAGGCCACGGACCAGCTGGCGAGTGTCGAGCAGGAAAGGCTGCTCGCCCGTGTGGCAACACCCACCGCGAAGTTTTTCAACTGCTCGCGCGCGCCCTCCGTCGCCTACGAGGCGCTGCAATGCCATGGCGGCAATGGCTTCATTGAGGAAAACCCGATGGCGCGTTTGTATCGGGAAGCCCCGCTCAACAGCGTCTGGGAAGGCACCGCCAATATGATGTGCATGGACGTGCGCCGCGCTATGCTGAAGGACCCGCGCACGATCGACGCTCTGTTCGATGAAGTCCGGCCCCTGGCCGGTCAGGACGCACGCTTCGACGCGATGGTCCAGCACGCCGAGCGCTTGGTCCGCGAGGCGGGGGCGGATGAGTTTCTCGCTCGCCCGATGACCGAAGCGGTGGCGCGGGTGCTTCAGGGGGCCGAACTGCTGCGACACAGCACCCAAGAGGTGGCTGATGTTTTCCTCAGCACGCGAAACCCGGGCGTTGCGGGGGCGTGGGGTTGCCATTATGGCACCCTGGCGGTAACCGTCACCCAGCCCGTCGCCAAGACCATCGTGCAACGCGCGATGGTCACCGAGGGATGCTGACGCTGGCGGGATCGTCCCTCTGCGGTGCCGGATGGGTGGCGGCGCTGAGAGACGGGGACGTTGGCACGACATCGCCCTAAAAGCGTGCCCCGCGTCGATGCCTGCGGTCGCTGACCTTGACGTCAGCGACCGCAGGCATCGACCCTACGGACATATGCGCAGGACGAGGGATGTCATGACGTTTGCCCAGCAAACAACGGTGAGGCCGATTGGGCCGAGAACGATGGCCATCCCTGGAACTGGATGATCAAATCGGAAGCGGCCTGTTTTGAAAAATGCTCTTCATCACAAGCGTTGATGTCAAACGCAACACGCTCGGCAGAGCCGACAGCCTCTCGTCGTAGAGGCGCTGGAAACTCGTCAGGTCCTTTGTGACAACATGAACCATATAGTCCGGATCGCCGAACAGGCGTTGCGCATCGGTAATTTCCTGGATGCTCCACAACGCGTTCTCAAATTGCGTCACGCTGTCCTTGTTTGCTTCCCGCAGCGTCACGAACACGATCGCGGAAAACGTAAGACCGACGGAGGCCGGGTCGATGTTCGCCCGGTAGCCGCGGATCACGCCGGCCTGTTCGAGCGCCCGCACGCGGCGATGGCACGGCGAAAGGCTGAGCCCGATACGGTCGCCAAGCTCCGTAACAGAAAGTCGTCCGTCTTTCTGCAGTTCAGCAAGGATTTTCCGGTCCGTGTCATCCATGCGGGAGATTTTGCCTCATTCGCCCGCTCTTGGGCAAGAGTTAGGGAGCACTTCCCTCGACGCTCACGCTATCTTCGCGTTCGTGGCTCGCGTGCCTGGAAAAGGATGGGCGGACAATGGACACAGGGATGCTGGCGGCGTTCTGGGCCGTCTCCTTTGCACTGGTGATGACGCCGGGAGCGGATTGGGCGTACGCGATTTCCGCCGGCTTGCGTGACAGAGCGATCGCCCCTGCCGTGACCGGCATGCTGCTCGGCTATCTGATGATAACGCTCGTGGTGGCGGCAGGGGTCGGTGCTCTGGTCGCGAGCCTGCCCGCCGTCCTCACGGTCCTGACCGTCTTCGGCGCCGGATATTTGCTGTGGCTCGGCTTCGGGGTTCTGATGCATCCGCCGGTGCCGACGGCGGGTACGGACCAGAAAGGCACCCGGCTCGGCTGGATCCTTCGTGGATTCGGCATCAGCGGCATGAATCCGAAGGCGCTGCTGCTGTTCCTGGCGCTTCTTCCTCAGTTCACGAGCCCAACGGCACCGTGGTCCATTGCCGGGCAAATCACGGCCATGGGGTTCGTTCAAATCGTCAACTGCGCTCTGGTTTATTCCCTGGTCGGCGTTGGATCCAAGGTCGTGTTGCGGACCCGTCCGACGGCGGCACGCCTGGTTGGTCAGCTTTCCGGCATGGCCATGATCGGCATCGCCATCCTCATCGTTGCGGAGCGGTTTGCATCATGACGAACGCATCGATTCAGGGAGGGCATCCGCGGTCTTCGTGGGCCGCCTGGGCGACGCTCGCGCTGCCTCCGCTCCTATGGGCCGGCAACTTCGTCGTCGGCCGCGCCGCTAGCCAGGACGTGCCACCAATGATGCTGGCCTGCGCCCGGCAGCTCATCGCCCTGCTTATCCTGCTGCCGTTCGGATGGGCCAACATGCGCCGCGACCAGCCGCGTTACTGGCAACTCTACTGGCAGCTTCTTCCGCCGGCGCAGGCGTGTCCGCGCTCCACCCGGCGTCATCGGCCGGCGGCTACCGGATCAAGGCGATCGCCTCACGGAAACGCGGATGCTCGGCGGTTTGCAGCCACTCGAAGATCACCATCTCGGTCGTGACGATCTCCGCGCCGTGGCGCTGCAGGCGGCGCACCGCGGTTTCTTTGTTCTCCGGATGGCGCGACCCGATGGCGTCGCGCACAACATAGGTCTTCCGGGAGGCAGCGAGCAGGCCGAGCACGGTCTGCTGGACGCAGACGTGTGCCTCGCACCCGACGACGACGATGTGCCCGTCGGCGGGAACCCGGTCGAGAAACCCGCCTTCCCGGCAAGCGTCGAAGAACTGCTTGTGGAACAGGGGCCCCTGCTCGACGGCAAGGTCTGCAACGGTCGATCCGAGCCCCCTGGCATTCTGTTCGGTGAACAGGCACGGGACACCGAACAGCTCCGCCGCCTTGATCAGCCGGCTTGTGTTCCGGATCGCGATCTCGCCGTCATGGATCACCGGCATGAGCCGTGATTGGAAATCGACGACGAGCAGAAGCGATCGCCTAGGGTCGATGGTCAGCATAACGTCACTCCTGAACGAGTTGGGCGATCCGCTCGTCGACGTAGGCCTCCATCAGATCCGGCGCCGAGGCGCCGAACATGCGGATGCGACCGGTATGGAGCAGCAGCAGAAGCCCCGCGGCGTGGGCGAAGCAGTCGACCATCAGCAGGTTGGCCCGCTCCTGCGATGCGCCGAGCGCGACGGCGGCTTCGGCGATGGGGCGGAGGGCGGCTTCGAGCGCGGCGTTCAGTCTCACGTCGCGGTCGTGTCCGAGTCCGGCGGGCTTCATGCCGCCGCGGAACAGATAGAAGCCCAGATCAAGATCGCGCGGGTTCGCTGCATAAAATTGAAAGAACGACATCGCGGCGGCCTTCAGCTTCTGCTGTGGGGTTTTCGTCCGCGAGACCGCCTGATCGACGGCCGAGCCGAGAGACTCAAGGGATGCGTGCAGCACCTCGGCGTACATCGCTTCCTTCGACTCGAAGTGAAAGTAGAGCGCGGCCGGTGTGTACCCGGCTCGCACCGCGATCGCCCTGAGGCTCGCTCCGTCCAGCCCCTCTTCCGCGAAGATCTGCCGCGCGGCATCGAGGATCAGCTCGCGCTTGTGCTCGCTGACGGCCTCACGCCGGCTCTGCCGCTTCCCAACCATCGCGCCCCCCGAAATCGCTCTTGCAAAAATTCTAACACTGTTCGACACTCTAACATCGTTCGAAAAATTGAACGAGACGGAGGATCACCATGTTGATGTCAGCCGCCGAGTACCGGGAATCGTTGCGGGCCTACAAACCGCGTGTCTTCGTGAATGGGCAGACCGTGGAGAGTGTCGCCGATGAGCCGTTGCTCGCGCCCGGCATCGCCGGCGTCGGGGTCACCTATGATTTCGCGCTGCGGAAGGAGCATGCGCCGATCATGACGGCGCGGCAGGGCACGTCGGGCAAGACGGTCAACCGCATGCTGCACATCAACGAGACGTCGCAGGACCTGCTCTACAAGCTCGAGGCCGTGCGCCTGGTG
Organism: Azospirillum canadense; assembly: GCF_025961225.1. Classification (GTDB taxonomy): domain Bacteria; phylum Pseudomonadota; class Alphaproteobacteria; order Azospirillales; family Azospirillaceae; genus Azospirillum; species Azospirillum canadense. The sequence continues at coordinate 79,868 of NZ_JAOQNG010000005.1, forward strand.
TGCAAGACGTCCGGCTGCGCCCAGCGCTACCTCACGCACGACGCGCTCAACGGCCTCTACCAGTCGACCAAGCTGACGGACGACCGTCACGGCACCGACTACAGCCAACGCTTCCTTGCCTATCTCCACGCCGTCCAGGACCGGGATCTGACGCTCGGGGTCGCCATGACCGACGCCAAGGGTGACCGATCGAAGCGGCCGGGGCAGCAGGTCAATCCGGACACCTACGTTCATATCAAGGAACGGCGCAAGGACGGCCTCGTCATCCGTGGCACCAAAGCCATCGTGACGGGCGCGCCCTACATGCACGAGTTCCTCGTCATGCCATGCCGAACCCATGTTCCGGAAGACCGGGACTGTGCCGTCGCCTGCGCCGTGCCTTGCGACGCGCCCGGCGTTACGATCATCGCACGTCCGGCGGGTCGTCCGGGCGAGGCCTCGGCCAAGTTCTCCGCCAAATACGGCCAGTCGGTCGCCGTGGTGGTGTTCGATGACGTCTTCGTCCCGCATGACCGCGTCTTCCTGGCCGGTGAGACCGAGGAAGGCGGCTTCCTGACGACCTCCTACGCGACACACCACCGGCACTCCTGCATCGGCGCGCGCGCGGGCTTCGGCGATCTGCTGATCGGGGCAGGGGCGTTGATGATCGAGGCCAACGGCCTTGATCCCAACCGCCACGCTCACATCCGTGAGGCGATGGTCGAACTCATCACCATCACCGAGAGCTTTTACGCCTGCGGCGTCGCCTCCTCCGTCTACTGCACGAAGGACCCCGCCGGGTCGGTGATGCCCGATGCGGTGTTCTCCAACATCGGCAAGCTGCTCCTCGCCACCAAGATCTACGACATGCACCGCGTCGCGCACTACGTCTCGGGTGGCCTGATTGTGGCGCTGCCGGGACCGGACGAGGATCACAACCCCGAGACCAAGGCGTCGATCGCCGCGGTGATGGGCGGCCGCCCGGACGTCCCCGCCGAGCAGCGCGCGGAGGTGGCGCGCTTTATCGAGGACCTGACGGTCTCGCATGAGGCGGGCTGGTATTCGGTAATCTCGCTCCATGGCGGCGGCTCGCCGGAAGCGATGAAGCGCGAAATCTGGCGCAACTATCCCGTCATGGAAAAGGTGGAGCTGGTGGAGAGCCTCCTCGACCGCGGCGTCCTGGACGACGGCCGCCGCATCTCGAAACAGCCTGGCCGTTGCTGCGCCACCGGCTGCCAGGTCCCGGAACCCCCGCAGCGTTCCGAGGCTGGGGTTCTCGAAGAAGCGGCCGACGAGTAAGCATCCACCGCCGTCGGCTGCTTTTAAGCGCGCCCAAGCTGCTCCTGGCCCGCGTGGGACAAATCTGACGCCTGTTTCGATGTGTCAACGTCGTCGATTGTGGACCGGCATCCGTCTTGGACGCCGATCCACAGCGGCAGTGCGTCATGAAGGCCCGCTCGGCTTCATTCCCGCATTCGGCCACAGCTGGCGCGCCCGCAGAGCGACTGTGGCGGCAGTCCAGCCAATGATTGCGCAGTCCGGTCGATCCCTGAAAACGACATGACACGCCGCGTCGTGCGCACGGCGAAATGGCGGGAGCGATACCAAACGCCCCGTTCGCTTCCGGGGCCGGCCGGCCTCCCGATCGCGTGTGCCGATAAGCGCCGTTATCGGCGACACCGGCCTTGCCAGCCGCCCGGATTTAGCCTACGTTATGCAGAAACAGCCTTCTCGTTCTGTAGGATTCGCCGTGTCCATCAACATCAAGAACCGCGAGGCGGACGCCCTGTTGGCCGAGTTGAAGGCAGCGACCGGCAAGGGCGCCTCGCAGCTCGTCCTGGAGCTGTTGCGCCGGGAGGCGCAGCGCCTGCGCGCCCGCCGGGTCCGCAGCGCCGACGACGCCGAGGCGCGCATGGCCCAGCTGCACCGCGAACTCGCCGCCCAGCCGGTTCTCGATCCGCGCGCGCCGGACGACATCCTCGGCTACGACGACAGCGGGCTGCCCCACTGATGGTGGTCGATACCTCGGCCATCATGGCCATCCTGCTCGGCGAGCCCGACGCCGCGCGCTATGCCCGCGCCATCGGCGCTGCCGACGTCCGGCTGATCTCGGCCGCTACCGTACTGGAATGCTCCATCGTCGCGATCGCCCGTTTCGGCAATGACGCCACCCTGGCGGCCTGGATGGCCGATCATGCCTTTGAGGTCGTGGCGGTCGACGCCACCCAGGTCGGGCTCGCCCGCGATGCCTTCCTGCGCTTCGGCAAGGGGCGCCACCCAGCCGGCCTGAACTACGGGGACTGCTTCTCTTACGCACTGGCCAAAACCACCAACGAACCGCTGCTGTTCAAAGGCAATGACTTTCCACTGACCGATCTGACGTCCGCTTTGGAGGCGCTGCAATGAGAGCCGCCGGCCATCCCGGGCATGCCCCGTGAGCCACGCCCCCGCCCGCCGTCCGTCCGCCGTCTCCGCCCTCCCGGCCACCCCCGCCGGCCGTGTCCGCGACACCTTGGCCGCCGCCGAGGAAGCCTTCGCTCCCAATACCAAGCGCGCCATCCGCGCCGACACCGACGACTTCATCCGCTGGTGCATCGCCGCCAAGCGGGTCTCCCTCCCGGCCAGCCCGGAGACGGTTATCGCCTACCTCGACGACTTGGCCGCCCGGACCAGCCCGCGCACGGGGCAACGGATCGCCGCATCCACCCTCGCCCGACGCTTGTCCTCGCTTTCCTGGCTCCACCGCGCGCACGATCATCCCGACCCGACGAAGACCGCACCGGTGCAGATGAAGATGAAAGCCTTGTCCCGGCGCAAGGGCACGCGCCAGTCACAGGCCCTGGGGATTGGCCGCGCGCAGCTGGACCTGATCCTGGTGGCGATCGGCGACGCCCCGGGCCTCCTGGAGGACCTCCGCGACGCCGCCCTGTTGGCCGTCGCCTACGACGCGCTCCTGCGCCGCGGCGAACTCGTGACGCTGCGCACCGAAGACATCAAGATCGACGCCGACGGCACCGGCCTCCTGTACCTGGCGCGCTCCAAGACCGACCAGGAAGGGCAGGGGACCTATGGCTGGCTGGCTCCTGACACCGTCCGCCGGGTGAGCGCCTGGCTCGACGCCCGCGCCGACGCCCTGCAAGCCGAGCGGAAAAGCGTCCGCGACGCGCTGCGCACGCTGTCCGCCGCCATGCGCGAGGGCAGGGTGCTCAATGGCGCGCGCCGGCGCAGCGCGCTGGAGCGCACCCTGGCTCGCCTGGACGCCGCCACCGACGCCCTCTGGCTGCAAGTCGGGACCAAGGGAAACGTGCTCGGGCCGCTCGCCGTGCGCGGCCCCGACCCGGGCCGCCGCATCTCGGAGATCTTCAAACGCCGTGCCGAAGCCGCCGGGCTCGACCCAGCGCTCGTTTCGGGGCATTCCCTGCGGGTCGGAGCGGCCCAGGATCTGACCGCCGCCGGTTTCGGCCTGCCGGCCAGCCAGCAGGCGGGCCGCTGGAAAAGTCCCACCATGCCGGCCCGCTACGCCGAAAAGATCGTCCCCAAGCAGGGTGCCATGGCCCAACTCGCCGGCAAGCAGGGAAGGGGATAATACGGGGCTCATGGCGTTGGGCCGGCCATGGGTCCAAACCGCGCACTCGGCTTGCGGCGTCGAACGCTGGCGACATCACCTCCAGCGCTTCTCGTCCACGATGGCCCGGATCGGTCGCAGCGGGTGGTTCGCCGGAACACGCGCCTCACAGCTTACGTAGCGGAACAGACCCTCGCTGCGTTCGTCCGAGCCCTGCATCGTCTCCTCGCCGACCGCATTCTCCACGACCGGAGAGAGTCACGACCGGCCGGCCGTGCACAGCCTTTTTCCGCGTCCTGCTAAAGCTTCTTCAGCGACGAAACGGCGAAGGCCGCCTGCTTGTGACTGTGCTATCGAAATGCGGCCCACCGCGCTGACGAAATCCGGCCCCCGGTTACGATCAAGCACCGTTCCCTCCCAGTGGCAGCTGGAGGGGCGGGATGGACAGGAGACGGAAGGTGGAGCTCTTCGAACAGCCACGGCGTGAATACGAGTTCGGCATCGGCACCGTCAAAGGCGTGGCCGGGAAATTCGGCGTCCACCGGCGCATGGTGAGGCAGGCTCTGGCGAGCGCGATCCCGCCGGAGCGGACCTACAAGGAGCGCGCCAAGCCGATGCTGGGGCCGGTCGCCTCGTTCATCGACAGCATCCTGGAGGCCGATCGCCGCGCCCCACGCAAGCAGCGTCAGACGGCGCGCCGGATCTGGAAGCGGATCCGCCAGGAGATGCCGGAGGCGGCCGTCGCCGAGAGCACAGTGCGCAACTACGTGCACGAGCGCAAACACGCGCTCGGCCTGATCAGCCGGGAGACCTTCGTGCCACAATCCTACGAGTGGGGGCAGGAAGCCCAGGTCGACTGGTACGAGGCCTATGCCGACCTCGACGGCGAGCGCCTTAAGCTGCAGGTCTTCTGCATGCGCGCGATGGCCAGCGGCGGCGCCTTCCACCGCGCCTACCATCACGCCACCCAGCAGGCCTTCCTGGAGGCGCATGAGCATGCCTTCCGCTACTTCGGTGGGGTGTTCCGGGTGCTGCGCTACGACAATCTCGGCAGCGCCGTGCGCAAGGTGCTGCGCGGGCGGTTGCGCGAGGAGACCGAGCGGTTCATTGCCTTCCGCTCGCATTGGCGCTTCGAGGCGCAGTACTGCATGCCGGCAGCCGGGCATGAGAAGGGCGGGGTCGAGGGCGAGAACGGGCAGTTCCGGCGCAACCGCTGGGTTCCGGTGCCGCGGGCCGGCGATCTGGGCGTGCTCAACGAGGTGCTGCTGCTGGGCTGCCGGGAGGATGAGCGGCGCGTGATCGACGGCCGCCAGCAGAGCGTCGGCGAGGCGACCGCCGTCGAACGCGAGCGCTTGATCGGCTTGCCCGAGGACGGCTTCGATCTCGCCGACCTCAGCTTCCCCCGGGTTGACAGCGCCGGCTGTGTGCTGGTCAAGACCAACGCCTACTCGGTCCCTCTGCGCCCCGGCACGCGCGTGCACGCCAAGCTCTCCCCGGCGCATCTGGAAGTCTGGCACGAGGGCCGGATGGTCGCCCGCCATGAGCGCTGCTATGGGCGACGCCAGCAGATCCTCGACCTTGAGCACTACTTGGAGGTCCTGGAGCACAAGCCGGGCGCGTTGGCCGGCTCCAAGCCGTTGGAGCAACGGCGCCGGCAGGGCCGGTGGCCGGCCGCCTATGATGCCTACTGGCAGCGCCTGATCGACCGCCATGGCCGCCAGCACGGCACGCGGGCCATGGTGGCGGTGCTGGGGTTCGGGAAGGTGTTCGGCGACGAGCGCGTGCAGGAGGCGGTGGGCGCGGCTCTGCGGATGGGCTGCTCGGATGCCGAGGCGGTGCGCTATTTGCTGACGGCCGATCGGTTGCAGCGCCCGCCTCTGGACAGCCTGGAGGTCGGGGCGCTCGCCCGGTTCGACCGGCCGGCGCCCTCGCTGCACGGCTATGATCGGCTGCTGAGCCGGGACGCCGCGCCATGAGCCGGAGCAAGGCCGCGATGATAGCGAGCACCCCGTTGATCGAGCAGTCCATTCGCCAGCACTGCCGGCTTCTGAAGACGCCGACGCTGGCGACGCAGTTCGACCGCCTGGCGCAGACCGCGGTGCGCGAGGGGCACAGCCACGTTCAGTACCTGGAGGCGCTGCTGGCGGCGGAGGTTGAGGAGCGCGAGCGCAAGGCGGTGCTGCGCCGCATCCAGGAGGCCCGCCTGCCCCGCGTGAAGACGCTGGAGGAGTTCGAGTTCAGCCAATCGCCGCTGTCGGCGAGCCGCCTGGCGGACCTGGCGGGCGGCGGCTACATCGAGCGCGCCGAGCCGATCGTGCTGATCGGCGAAGCGGGCACCGGCAAGACGCATGTGGCGACCAGCCTGTGCGTGGCCGCGTGCCGGCAGCGCCGCCGCGTGCGCTTCACCACCGCGGCGGCGCTGATCAACGAACTGGTCGAAGCGCGGGCGGAGAACCAGTTGAGCCGGGCCCTGGGCCGCTGGGAGCGGGTGGAGGTGGTGTGCATCGACGAGCTGGGCTATGTGCCGCTGGCCGACATCGGGGCGGAGCTGATGTTCCAGGTCATCGCCGGCCGGGCGGAGAAGGCGGCGCTGATCGTGACGACGAACTTGCCATTTTCCGAGTGGGGCCAAGTGTTTCCGAACCCGCGGCTGTGCAAGGCGGTGCTCGACCGCGTCACCGACCGCGCGCACATCCTCGAGAGCGGCGAGGCTTCCTATCGGTTCCGCCGCACGTTGGCGAAACGCGGGCCGAATCATGAATGAAGCCCCGCGACCGACGCTCGCCCCGGCGGGTCCACAGGCAAGGCGGGGGCCGCCACCCAGCGCAATGGGAACGCGGCGGCGGCCCCCGTCGCCTATGGACTGCCGGGACGAGCTGCTGCGCGCGCCGAGAAACTCGGCTGTCGGCTATTCGGCAGCCAAATCATGGGTGGGCCAGATTTCGTCAGCAAAGTGGGCCATGGTTCGTTGACACAGCCAGCATGCTGGTGCATGGGGCCCGTGCCCTGCTGCGCTGGTGGCGCACCTCCTCGCCCTGGGTGGCCAAGCTGCTGGAGCGCCGACTGGTCAATGTTGCGGTGGTGGCGCTGGCCAACAAGACGGCGCGCATCGCCTGGGCAGTGATGACGCGCGGCGAGACCTACCGGCGTCCCGAGCCGGTGCCCACAGGAGCTTGACGATGGTGACCGGGTTCCCGACCACCACCAGCGTAGCGCCGGGCTCGAGCTTGGCAAGGCCAAGCCGCTGGCGCGGCGGCCCGCGGGGCCAGCCTTGCCAAGCCCTGCGCGCGGCGCTCCTGAGGAGGATAGGCCGGGACGGAGAGGTGGTCCCGGCGACCGAACAAAGAGGTTGTCGGACGAGACGATGATGATGACCACGGCGCGGGTCGCCGGATCGGCGCCCTGAGCGCTCCTCCCAGCTCCCCTTCGGTTGCGAGGGCAATGGACAACGTGATGACAGCATAGGTCGGACCGGGATCGGCCAAACCCGTCTGCAACACCGAGCCGTTCAGCTCGTCGGCTTGATTGGGTGTCGATCCGCGGATTTCATCAAGGCCAGCAGACTTCGGGCTGCACGCGTAGGCCGAATAGATGGCAGCAACCGACCTCTCGAGCCGTCACGTTGAAAATGCTCTTGCAGGGCGGGGGGCGTCCATAGATGTTGCAGGGATGGTCGGAGTTGCCGAACTGGGGCGCATTGGGGTAGGCGGAGCCCCCGCTTCCTGTTTGGTCGTTCCCCATGCCGCACAAGGCCAACGCCGCTCGCCGCCATCACATTCCCCGGCCGAAACGGCGGGTGGCGAACTGGGCGGTGTATGATGCCGCGCTGCGCCAGCGGGGCAGCCTGACCGTCTGGTTCACGGAGGAGGCGATTGCGAGCTGGCGAGCGGCGCCACGGACCACACCGGGCGGGCAGCCCGCCTATTCCGACCTCGCTATCACGACCGCACTCATGCTGCGCGCGGTGTTCCATCAGGCGCTGCGCCAGACCGAAGGACTGATCGCCTCCATCCTGAAGCTGCTCGGGCTCGATCTGCCGGTGCCGGATCATTCCACGATCGGCCGCCGAGCCAGGACGGTGAGACTGCCCAACCCCCCGCGTTCAACCAGCGGGCCACTTCACCTGCTGGTGGACAGCACGGGACTGAAGCTGTGCGGGCCGGGCGAGTGGCTGATCGAGAAGCACGGCACGCGCAAGCGGCGCTCCTGGAAGAAGTTGCACATCGGCATGGACGCGGCCAGTGGCCGGATCGTCGCGGCCACGCTGACCGACCGCGACGAGGACGACGCCGCTCAGATTGGACCATTGCTCGACCAAGTCAGCGACCCGGTAGCTGCGCTGACCGGTGACGGTGCGTATGACCGGATGGGTGTTTACGCCGCCGTGCATGAGCGTCATCCCGAAGCCACAGTTGTAGCGCGGCCGCGCAGCGATGCTGTCCTCAGCGACACCGCCGCGACCGCGCCAACCCAGCGCGACCACCACATTCAAGCGATCGCCGAGAAGGGGCGGATGGCATGGCAACGGGATAGCCGGTACAATTTGCGGGCTCGTGTTGAGGGGCAGATCGGTCGCTTCAAGCTGGTCATCGGCCCGGCGCTGCGCTTTCACACCGATCAGGCGCAGGCGGCCGAAGTCGCCATCGCCGTTGAGGTGCTCAACCGCATGCTCGGCCTGGGCCGCCCGGAATCCGTCAGCATCGCCTAATCAGCGGCCCCGCCGGGGCAACCGCTTGCCTTCATCACCTCTGTGCGACACGCTGACGGAAGCGCCAGGCGTCCGCGTGTTCCAACCATGACCATCCGGGCGTTCCAGGGCGGCGCCGGCTGCGGCAAAACTTATCGTCTGATGCGGACGCTGGCCGAAAGCTTGACGGATTGCCCTCTGGCTTCCGGTCAGCGGGTGCTGGCTCTCACCTTCATGCATGGGTCCCGGCGGCGTCTGGATGACCGGTTGCGGGAGCTGGGACATGCCTATGAATGCGCAACGATCGATAGCTTTGCTTTGCGTGTGGTCACCCGTTGGCGTAGCTTGGCGGATCATCTGGGGCATGCGCTTCCGCTGGAGACGGAGTACGGCACCGTCTGCGCTGTAGCGGCTGCCTTGTTGGAGCAGCCCAGCGTCGTCGGGTGGGTGGCTGCCAGCCATCCGATCGCTCTCCTCGACGAAGCCCAGGATTTGACCGAGGAACGGTTGCGTATCGTCCGGGCGCTGGAGGCTCGGCTCACGCTCCTGGTTGCGGCCGATGAGTTCCAGTGCCTGAACGAGGGCTTGCGCCCCAATCCTTTCTGTTCTTGGTGAGCTGGTCCCCGTTTCCCGGACAGTTTGGCGGCAGGAATAAGCTTGGTTCAGGTTCGTGTCATGCCGCCAATCTGATTCGATCCGGCGTGCCCTGGTAGGCCTCATCCGGGGTTCTGCCGCCGAGCGCCGAGTGCGGCCGGCCGGCGTTGTAGTAATCGATCCAGTGGCCGATCCCGGCCCTGGCCTCGCTGCCCGTTTCGAAGGCGTGGAGGTAGACGCACTCGTATTTCATCGATCGCCACAGCCGCTCAATGAATACGTTGTCCATCCACCGGCCGCGCCCGTCCATGGACACCCGAATACCGGCTGCGGTCAAGAGGCCGGTGAAGCGCGGACTGGTGAACTGGCTGCCCTGATCGGTGTTGAAGATGTCCGGCCGGCCGTAGCGTGCCATAGCCTCCTCCACGGCCTCGATGCAGAACTCGACGTCCATAGTGTTCGACAGCCGCCAACTCAGGACCTTGCGTGTCGCCCAGTCCATCACCGCGACCAAGTACAGAAAGCCGCGGCGCATGGGAATGTACGTGATATCACTGCACCACACCTGGTCGGGGCGGTCGATCGTCAGGTCGCGCAGCAGGTACGGCCAGATCTTGTGCTCCGGATGCGGTACGCTCGTCTTCGGGCGCTGGTAAACCGTCTGCAAGCCCATCCGCGCCATCAAACGCCGAACCCGCTTGCGGTTGACCTCATGGCCGTGCCGGCGCAGATGCCGGGTCATCTGCCGGCTGCCGTACCAGGGCGTTTCCAGGAACTGCCCGTCGATCAGCCGCATCAACTCCAGATTTGCGGCCGGTTCGCCCTTGGCCGCCCCGTAGTAGCTGGACCGGCTGATCGAAACCAACTCGCACTGCCGCATGATCGACAGCCGCGGATGCTCCGGCTCGATCAACTCCCGCCTCCAGCCGACGCTCATCGACCGGAGGCCTTGCGCAAAAAATCGCGTTCCACGACCAGCTGACCAATCATGGCGTGCAGCTTTTCCACCTCGCCCTGATGGCTGACCTCGGCGGCCTCCGCCTTTCCGGAGAACACCCCGGCCATCCCCTCGATGGCCTGCTTCTTCCAGGCGTTAATCAGCGTCTGATGGACACCATGCTTGGCAACCAGCTGCGACACCGTCAGCTCGCCCCGGATCGCCTCCAGTGCCACCTTCGCCTTGAACTCCGCCGAATACCGCTTCCGCTTCCCCGTCATCAGGTCCGTCCTTCATCGTGGCGAACCAAGCTTATCCGACTGTCCGGGAAACGGGGACCAGCTCATGGATCACGGCAGCGACCGTTGTGGAAACCCTGGACAGGCCACACCGTACGAGCGTGGCCGATCTTCTGAACGCCGCCACAGCGCTCCGGCGTGGCGAGACGCCAATGTCCGGCCGACAGTTCGTGATCAAAGCAGCGCCAAGCGTGTCCTTGGCGCGCACCTTCCTTTCCAATCAGATCGGGCGGTGCCGGCGTGGTGGGTCGGTCGCCGTGATCACGCCATCGGTCGGACGGTACGCCACCAATGTTCTTCAATCGGTCGCCGAAACGCCAACCCGACAGGGAAATGGCCCATACCCGATTTCCTGGGAGCGGTCGGAGCAGGAGGTGCTCACGACGCTGCTCGGCCAATTGGACTTGGCAGAGCGTGCGAGCGTGATGGTGGCGGACCAAGCGGTGCAGAGGCTGGAGGTGCCGGCGGTCGTAACGGCGGTGCGCTCTTGGCTGGGGATGCAGCAGCTTGCGCTTGGCCGCACGGAGGTTTTGCGAAAAGACGTCGAGGATCGGATTGGCCGAGCCGTGTCACACGGAAGACGTTTCGTCTTCCGAAGAGATGATGGGCTGTGCGCGTTGACCGTGCATGGCGCCAAGAATCGCGAGTTCGATGGCGTGGTCGTTCTTTGGTCGTATGCCGTTGCTGGCAGTGCCGAACAGAAGCGGCGTTTGCTCTACAACGCTGTCACCCGTGCCAAGCGCTGGTGTCTGGTTTTGGCGGAAGGGGAGCGACTTTTGGAACAAGCTCCTTTTGTCGGATGATCGTCGAGCCGAATTAGGTGTCGACAAAAATTCTTCTGGCTGTCTGGAACATTCAGTCGCGCATTTGTCGTCAAGGGAATGACAGGACCATTGCTATCAGCGCTTTCCCATGCCGATCGGCGTCAGAACCTCACGCCGATTCACAGGCAGGGGGCCAAACTTGCAACAGAACCGACAAGGGAGTGCAACTCGACTTCGACATATGTCGCGACCGGCTACTTGATGAGCTTCTTGATAAAGTAGTGGCGAGCGGAGGATGATTCATCCGTGCTGTACTTCAGCGCCATCCGGACGTCTTTCAGGTAAGCACGCCCTCCGGACGTACGTGCGGCCTGTTCAGCGATGAGACCGAAAAGCCTATCATCTCTCACCAAGTGGCCGAACAGCTCTGGCGCGAGCTGGCGCTCAACGAACAAGTTCACCACGCCTGCCCTAAGACGCTGGCACCTGTCCCACTCAAACCAGAACATTGACCGTGGAAGGCGAGGATCAAGCCACCGCCAGCTCTCGTCGGCGACACGATCGGTCGCCGCGGCGGCATGGGTCACCTCGAAGCCCATCTGCGCTAACTCGGCCTGATTGCGCGAACGCCGACCGAAGCTTCGCGCCAGCAGATACGCCCTTAGATGGACTTCGTCACGATCAGGAACGGAACCGACAGCATGTCGGGCGGCGGTCAACCAGGGATCCTCGCCATAGTCGTTCGGCAGGTCATCCGGCCCGAAAGCGCGCGCTACGAGAAGGAGAAGCTGGCGCGGGAGGCGCTCTTCCTGCGCAAAGAGGTAGGTTACTGCGCCCATCTGCGCGGCCGCTCGGAACCAACGCTCTCCATTCCCTCCCTCAAGTCGTCCTGCTCGCATAGCCGAGACTACGGCTGCCAGAACTTCGCCATCGCCGAAAGTTGCCACGGCCTGTTCAGCGAGGTCAGAGCGTCCCGCCTCGATCATTGCCGCGAGCACCTGCTGTCCCCGCTCGGAACGCCTCAGCACACCGAGCGCTTCGTCAGCAACCCCAAGCCCACTCGCCCAAAATGCAGGCTCTGACGTGATCTCGGGCCGCGACGATAGGATCGGGTTCACCAACTCAGGTGCCGAGCGCAGACCGGTCAAGAGTTCCTCCGAGGAAGCGCGGCCCAAAGCCTGACGTGCGACGTTCGCAACCGCACCATCGCTGCCCAGCATATCGGCAAGGGTGTGAGGCCGACGCAGGAGGAGTGCCCGAGCGAGCGGCCGGGTCGACGTCTGCACGGCTTCAACGTCGAGGCTGACAAGGTTGTCCAAGAGGTAATCCAACGCCGCCTCGCTCAGTCGCTCCGCTTCGGGCAGCGCAGCGACTGTGACCGCGGATCGCGCGGCTCGGGCCTGAGATGCGCCGAGATCGTCCTGCAGGATCGCGATTGCATCTTCGAGCGCCCGCGGTTCGCTCCCAATCCGGTCGATCAAGCCGCTCAGGAGGCACAGGGACGGGAACGCCGCGCGCCCACCCGCGACGTCGCCGCCGATCTGCCGCAGAAATTGTCTCAACCCGTGAGGTCTGGGGTGCAGCAGATCCTCGACGGCGGTGTCCAACCAATCGCCTGAAGCGGACACGCTCTCCGCATCGACCGCCTTGCTGAAGCGAGTGCGTATCGCGTGATTGCCAGGCGGCAGAAGCTGAAGGTCGAACGAGGCTCCCGCCATCGAGCGATCCGAGCCAGCGAAGGTGCAGAAACGGAATGCTCGACGGAGGCGTGGCCATTGCTGCGACCACAGCGCCATGACCAATGCTTCGCTGTCGATCTCCGACGACCGGGTCGCGACGACGCGCGCAGTCGGCTTGCCGTAGAGCGCGCCGACGATCCTGCGCGCCTGACCCTCGTCGCGCTCATCGATGCGCGGCGGCTCCGACCAGGACTCAATCGCGAGTTGGCGATCGTAGCGGCGCTCGGCGTTTGGTTGGGGCCGCTGGAAGGCCGCGAGAAGGTCCCCGAGCGACGGCAGCACGGCCAAGTCGGCAAAATCGATCAGCAGGGTGTGCGTCCAGACGCAGCCCGGCCGACTCATCTCCGGCGCCCCCCAAGTCCGCGCGAACGCATACAGCCCCGCTTCTGCGAGCGGATAACCCGTGAGATATCCGCATTCTTCGATCTTGATGCCCGGACCAGAAATGTCGCTCAACACGAGCAGCATCTTTGCGTCCCTGGATTTTAGGGACACCGAGCCTGCAATCTGGCGATGACCTTCGGCATATCCGTGCAAGACCTGGTGGATTTTTACCCGTGCGGGGCCTGCTACTCCATCAACCATGCGAGCGGCTCGGTGACGTCGTGGGTTTCGGTGGCGCCGGCTATGAGGCGTATGCGTTTCGAGGCTTGGTCGAGGTTTCGCAGCGCTTCAGCCTCTTCACTCGGCGGCGCGCCCTCCTTGGTGCTGTCGTACTCGCCCCCTTGGGCGCTGAGTCCGTAGACGCGCCAATCCCAGCTGTCGGCGGCTCGCTCCAGGTACTGGCCGAGCATGGGCAGTTTGGCCTTCAGATAGGCGTAGGGTTCGAGGCCCTCGTCGGCGACTTTGTCCCAGGCGGATAGCATAATCGCCAAGCGCCTCGGCCCGATGTCCAACGGAGGCTCCCGGAGTAGCTGCAGCAAGCCGATTGCCTGAACCTGGGTCGGGGCGAGCCGAGGGTGCCAGGGTACCTCCTGGCCTTCGGGGACGGGCAGACCAAGCTTCTTGGACAACTCAGTCTCGTCGACCACCCATTGGGGCGGCCGAATGGTGTCGGCGTGGATGAAGAACAGGATGCCGCCGGCCTGCAGGATCTCCGCGACGTCCGGATCACACGCGCGTTCCTCCCACATCCGCCGATACGCCTCGCCCGCCACATCGGGAAAGGTGACGCGCACGGGCGTTTTCGCGGCGTTAAGCAGGTTCATGCTGACGAGCTTGTTGCCTCCGACGGCGGTTCGTTCTTGGATGCGGGCGTCGCGCCACCTGGCCGCAATCGCGTTCAGGTGAGCCACATCGCCCGACCGGAGATTGTGGAACCGAAGGACCGTCTCAATGTCCCGCTCGGTCACCAGATGCCAAAGCGCCCCGAGGAAGGTCGTTTTGCCGGATTCAGGAAGACCGATGATGACGACGGAGCGCTCAGTCATTGTTGCCGCCCTCGTGCTTAATCGTCAGGCGCGCGAACGCCCGCAACGAGGGCGCAACCGCCGGCTGGACGATCGCCGGCATCGCGGCAGGCGATGCCCAGAACGTCAGCATCTCGGCGACGCCCGTGCCGCGCTTCACCGCGGCGGTTTTCGGCGAAGCAGCGATCATGCAAGTCTCGACTTGCCTGAAGCTGCCGCCAAATACGCGCTCGACTTGTGCGGCCAAGCCCATGAAGTTCGTCTCGGCCCGATCACGATGAGGGGACGCTTGGACGACGTCCATCTTGGTAAGCGCAAGCACGAGGCGTTGGCCGCCCCGGAGGGCGCCACCATCGAGCAGCGCCTGCAGGATCATCACGATCTCGCTACGCAGGTTATGTCGCGCGCCGGCGTCCTGAAGACGTTGACCGTCGACGAGAACCGTCACCGTGTCGGCGCGACGAATCTCTGGGAACGGGCTGAGTTCCGCGGCGTCGTCAACGGCTGACCGATACTCTTCGCCGGCGCGATCCCCGAGCAGCAATGTGAGGCCGTCACCCGCGGCCCCACCCGCGAGATCAAGATGGTAGAAGCGTACCTCGCCGTGGCCGGTCCGCTCCATGTCGGGCTCGCCCCGGCGCGATGCGGCGCGGGCGTCATGACAGGCGAGTTCGAAGGCGTGCAGCGTCTCGGACCGGGCGTACTCGGCCCCACCGACGTCGCCCTCCTGGAAGAGATCGTACAGGCTCGCGATCAGGCTCGTCTTCCCTGCCCCCTTTGGCCCGATGATGGCGATCACCCGAGCATCGCTTCGCCGAAGCACCTGCGAGGCCTGCTCCAGCGTAAGCGTATCCGCCCCGGGCAGCGCCAAGCCGGCGCCCGGATCGGATGTCTCGGCTTCCCCGTCCGCGATCTCCTCCACCTCCGGCTCCCGGCCGTAGTGGGGGCAAACCTCAAGCTCCAACCCTTCTACGCATCGGCCAGTTTCGGAGATGCGGCACTCGCGGTTGGCGCAAATGACCTCGCCGTCTTCCGCCATCTCGCTCACTCGAACAGGACCAGGAGGCGCTCGCGGTAGAATTGGACGCCGAGGGCGAGCGCCGACACCTGACGCGCGCCTTCGACACCCACCACCGCCGCCCAGCCCTGCACCCACGCGTCGCCGCCGCCCGCCTCGCTCTGACGCTGGATCGCGAAATGGAGAGGTTGGGTCACGGGCGACGAACTCGCCTCGCCGACGAGATTGTTGAGCCAGCTGGCGGCGGCGGCATTCAGGGCAGTCGCGACCGTCAGCTTCTTGCGCTCCTTCAGCCCGGCGCGGACCAGAAGCGGCTTGATCGAGCGCGGCCCAGGAGGGAACACGGTGCTGTCCGCCAGCTCCTTCGCGAACACGAGCGGCTGGGCTTCAGCGGCTACGGCGTCGAAGGCGCAGTCGAAGTCGAAGCTCCGGCCGCCGGTCAGCCACCACAGCATTTGAAGCTCCTCATCCTGAACCTGGATGAAGTGATCGACCGCGCGGATCGCCTCGGCCTGCCTGGCTGCGAGCGTCCGGAGCGCCGTTTTGATGGTGTTGGATGCGAGGGTGAAGGCTTCGGTCAGAGCCTCTCCCGTCAGCTCGGCCGCCTTCGCGCCCGCCACCGCGAAATCGATCTTGGGCGACGCGTCGCTCACGTGCTTGGTCAAAGACGGCCGGGTTCGGTTTGCGTCGGCCATGCGCTCAAGCGCGGCCTCGGCAAGCAGCGGCAGATCCATGGGCAGGTTCGGCGTGCGCGCGCCCCCGAAGCTCGCACACGCGGTGCTGAGCGCTGCGGCGGCACCGACCTCATCGTCGCGCTCGAAGAGCACGGCGAGACAGGCGCCGGCCAGAACTTGCATTTCACGCGATGCCTGACGCGGATCGAAGGCCTCGTCGGCGAGTGCGTAATCCTTATGGATCCGGGTCAGTTCATGGCTTGACGGGGGCTGACGCGTGGTTCCGAACGCAAGCCGGACGAGCGCTTCGACCGTCGCCCGGTCGGCCCGATCCGCGATCATGCTGAGCCCCTTCCAGCGCGCCGCCTGGCGCGTCGCTTCGTCGCCAATCGCGACGGCCGCGTACCAGCGGGGGAAATCCTTGTGCATCGGGGATGCTCCGCCCTCCATCATGACCTCTCCCGTTGCGCGACCTCGCGCGCGACCTCATCCAGCAGACCTCTTTCTCCGGCCCGCAGAAGCGCCCGCCCGTACCGCTCGGGTTCCGGAAGCTTCAACTCCTCGCGGTCGATCAGACCGAGACCCAGCGCGATATCGCGCCGCTGACTGACCGTGAGTTTCCAGAACCGGAAGACCAGGTTGCGCGTGCTCTCGTCGCTCATCGCAGCCTCCACGTCCGCGTCCGCGTCCGCTGCCGGGGCCGTCACCACAGGCGCGACCGCCGCAATAGCGGGGACACGCATCCGGCCTGGGATAGAGATGCGTTGGCGGAACACCTCTTCGCCTCCCAAGCTCTGCGTGGGCCGGTACTGTTCTGGGTTGTCTTGCCATTGCAGAAGGTGAGCCTCGATCTCAAGCGCGCGGGTCGGCCCCTCTCCGACCACGCGCACGTCGATGAGGTTGTACGCGGGCTGCCAGCCCGCCTCCCCGCGGTCGGGGTTCACCGCCCCCGCGCTGAACCTGACATAATGGTCCGTCTTCGTGATGCGCTGTCGGTGCTTGTGCCCGAACAGGTGGATGGCCGACCTGTTGCAGATCTTTTCGTCCACGTCGTCCTGGTCAGAGAACCAGTCCGGCGGATGATGGCTCATCACAAGGTTCACGACGTCGTCGACCGGGTCGAGACCAGTCTGAAGGGGGCTCAGGTAGAGGCTGTCCCGCGTGTCATCTCGACCGCCCGCACCCGATAGCAGGACGGAGGTCAAGCCGAAGATGCGCAGATGGACGCCGTCCTCGAGCGGCAGGTCCTGCTTCCAGTAGAGGTGGTCTGGCGGATAGATCTGACAGCTGAACAGTTTGGCGAAGTCGTTGTAGGCCTCAAGCGGCTTCAGGAGCGCTCTCCCGGTGTCCGGATCGGTGAACTGGGTCCGAAACTCGCGCTCGCGCCGGTGGCCCGACGCTGCCATGATCGCGGCCTGAGCGTTGCGGACCGCGGCTGAGCGAGTGATGACGCCGCGATCCACGTCGTGGTTGCCGGGGATCACGAACACCCGCTCGAGCGGACATCCGCACGCTTCGGCCAGTTCGCTGATCCAAGCCTTGGCCGCCTCATACTCCTGAGGATGACCCTTGAAGGCGATGTCCCCGCCGATCAGGATCGCGCCGACTGGACCTAGCCGCTCTGCCCGTGCCCGAGCGTCACGGATCATGATCGTGCGATAGGGCCGATCCGGGTCGAGATCCGGGTTGACGCAGTCCGGCTCCCGAAAATGAATGTCGGAGATATGAAGAAGCAGCATGGCCGTATCATAGCAGCGCGTGTCCGAAGAATGTAGCAAGTTTCGGACGGCTGGGACAGTCGTCTGTGCGCCGTCCTTCCCGGTGTCCGAAAATTGCGGCACACTTCGGACATGTCGAACACAGCCGCTCAGACCTCCGACCTGCGCAGCCGCCTGCTCGCTCGAATCGCCGAGCAGGCGAACGAGGTATGGACGCCCAGCGATTTTGCCGATCTCGCCAGCCGCGATGCCGTGGATAAGGCGCTCCAGCGCTTGGCGGCCGCAGGCGAGCTCCGGCGTATCGACCGGGGCCTGTACGACCGGCCCGGGGGCAACAGCTTCACCGGCCTCCCCACTGTCCCGGACTACTGCGCGGTCATTCGCGCCGTGGCCCGGCGCGACAAGGTTCGCTTCGTCGTCGACGGCATGACCGCCGCCAACGACCTCGGCCTCACCACGGCCGTGCCCGCCCGCATCGAAGTTCTCGTCGATGCTCGCCTCAAGCCGATCAAGCTTGGCAAGCAGGAGATCCGCTTCAAGCCCGCTGCAGCGAGCCGGCTCTACTGGGCTGACCGACCCGCCATGAGGGTGGTCCAAGCCCTGCACTGGCTGCAGGACGTGCTGAGCCACGAGGATGAACGGACCCGCGTCGCCGGCGTCCTTCGGCGACTGTTCGCCGATCCGAAGCACGGCGGAGCCATCCGCGACGATCTCCGCGACGGCCTGTCGGCGCTGCCCATATGGATGCAGGAGTTCCTCCGTCCATTGATCGCCGGCGAGGCCTCGCCCGCATGACTTCGCACGCGTACGTAACGGTGATCCGCGCCTCGGCGCGCGACCGCCTTGATCTGTTCCTGGCCACCGCCAACTGGCTCGGCGCACCTGTCGGCAATATCGAGAAGGATTTCTGGGTGGGCGCTCGATGTAAAACAGCACGCGGTCGGGGCCCCAGAGTTTCCTTCGTTACCAACGGGTTCCCATGCCGATCGGTGTCGGAACCTCGCGCCGATTCACAACCCTGAGCGCTACAATGTCAACGGCGGCGCGATCGCGCTCGGCCATCCTTATGGCATGAGCGGGGCACGGCAGGTGGGCCACGCCCTTTTGGAGGGCCGCCGCGGGGGCGAACGGTTCGTCGTGGTCACCATGTGCACCGGTGGTGGCATGGGGGCGGCGGCGTTGTTCGAGGTCAATCGCTGACCACTTGGCGCGGCTTCACACGCCAGGGCAACTCCTGGTCGGTAAGGTTCAGCTGTGGTCGGTGCCGCTCGTCCTTTGCACGGGGTGAACCGTGCCGAGTTTGTCAGAGGCCGGTTCATACCCTTGTGCTTTCAGCGCTTCCAGTTGACGGGTTGCTTCCGCGACCAAGCGGAGCCACGCTTGGCGTCGCTGTCGGATGGTGGACCGTTTGAACCGGGCGCCGGCCAGGGCGTCGTGACGTCACGGGCCGCGAGCCAGGCCGCCTTGGCCCGGATGCCTCCCTCTGTGCCAACGTCAGGTGAGACAGCCGCCTCCTGAAATGATTGGTAGAGGGCGCTGTTGAGGACCCGATGAGCATGAAGCCGCTGTCGCCATCCGCCGCCCCCTTTTCGCCTCCGGACCCGGAGGTCAGCGACCGGCCGCAACGCCGGACGTTCAGCGTCGCCGACAAGCTGCGCATCCTGGAGGAGATCGACCGTGCTCGTCCCGGTGATATCGGGGCCGTCCTGCGCCGCGAAGGACTGTATTCGTCCAACGTCGGGCGGTGGCGCCGGCAGCGCGATGCCGGACAGCTGCACGGCCTCACTCCGGCCAAGCCGGGGCCGAGGAGTGCGCCGGCCAATTCCAACAAGGGCGACCTGGAGCGCCTGCAGCGGGAGAACGCACGCCTGCGTGAGCGCCTCACTCGCGCCCAGGCGGTCATGGAACTCCAAAAAAACTTGGCTCTTGTCGGGAAGCGGGGTGGTGAGTGGCGGCGTGATGACGAGCGGCGGAGGGGGTTGAGGTGAGTATCGTTTTCGGTCCTGGTGCTCGCGATGCCGTCGCCCCTTCTGGTGAACCTGACATCCCTGCTCGATGACGCCAAGTGCTACGCGCTGGTGCGCCAGCATCGCTGGCCCGATGGTGTGCGCTGCCCGCACTGCGCCAGTGCGTCGGTGGCCCGCCACGGCTTCGACGATACCCACCGCGCGCGCCAGCGGTATCGCTGCAAGTCCTGTCAGGCCCGCTTCGACGACCTGACCGGCACGGTGCTGGCCGGCCACCACCAGCCGCTGCGCGTCTGGGTGCTGTGCCTGTATCTGATGGGCCTGAACCTGTCGAACCGGCAGATCGCCCAGGAACTGGACTTGGTGGCGAGCGACGTGCAGGCGATGACCGAGCAGTTGCGCGCCGGCTTGGCCGCCAAGGTGCCGCCCCCGCCGCTGAACGGCACGGTCGAGATCGACGAGGTCTACGTCGTCGCCGGGCATAAGGGCCAGCCGGCCGAAGTCGCCAAAAGGGGCGCTCGGGACGGCGCCGCCGGCTGAAGGCCGAGCGCGGGCGCGGCACGCTGGCAAAGGACAAGCCGCCCATCCTCGGCCTGATCCGACGCGGCGGCGATGTGGTGCTGCACATGCTGTCCAATGTCCAGCAGGCGACCATCCGGCCCATCATTCAGGCGTCCGTCGCCGCCGGCGCCCTGATCCACACCGACGAGTACGACATCTACGCCCGTCTGGAGACCTGGGGCTACGCGCACAAGACCGTCTGCCATGCCCACGGTGAATACGCCCGCGACGAGGATGGCGACGGCTTCGGCGAGGTCCACGTCAACACCATCGAAGGGCTCTGGTCGTTGCTGCGCTCCTGGCTGCGCCCGCATCGCGGCATCTCCCAGGGCAAGTTGCCCCTCTATCTCGCCTTCTTTCAGTTCGTCCACAACGCACGGCGACGGGGAAAGGCCCTACTCGGAACCCTCGTCGGGGCCATCGTCACATGATGCCACCACCCCGCTTCCCGCCAAGAGCCAAAAACTTTCCGACGTGCTGGGTTCCGCTGCCCTCGCCGGACCGCGACGAGAGCCGGTGATGGCCGCCATTGAGCAGGCGGCCCCGGCGGTGGACGTCGCCGCCGCTTGCCGGGCGCTCGGCATGCCGCGCGCCAGCTTCTATCGGCACCGCGCCCGGCAGCGTCGCGTCGGGCCGCCATGTCCACCACCACGGCGCCCCTCACCGCCACGCACGTTGAGCGCGCCGGAACGCCGCCAGGTGCTCGACCTGCTGCATGGCGAGCGCTTCGTCGATGCCGCCCCGGCCCAGGTCTACGCCACGCTGCTCGACGAGGGGCAGTACCTGTGCTCGGTCCGCACTATGTACCGCCTGCTCGCCGCCAACGACGAGGTCCGCGAGCGCCGCCAGCAGCGCCGGCATCCGGCCTATGCCAAGCCCGAGTTGCTGGCCACCGGCCCCAACCAGGTGTGGAGCTGGGACATCACCAAGCTGAAGGGGCCAGTCAAGGGCACCTGGCTGTGCCTGTACGTCATCCTCGACATCTTCAGCCGCGCCGTGGTGGGGTGGACGGTGGCGTATCGGGAGAGCGCGGCTTTGGCCGAACGGCTGATCCGGCAGACCGTGCGCAAGCACGCCATCGCCCGCGACCGGCTGACGCTGCACGCCGACCGCGGCGCGGCGATGAAGGCGAAGGCGGTGGTCGAGCTGCTGGCCGACCTCGGCGTGACGCGCAGCCACAGCCGGCCGCAGCAGTCCAACGACAACCCCTTCTCCGAGGCGCAGTTCAAGACGCTGAAGTACCACCGCGACTTCCCCGAGCGGTTCGGCTCGATCCAGGACGCCCGGGCCTTCTGCCGCGCCTTCTTCGCCTGGTACAACACCAAGCACCGCCACTCCGGGCTGGCGCTGATGACGCCGCACCAGGTCCACTACGGCGACACCGGGGCGATCCGGACCGCTCGCCAGGCGGTGCTCGATGAGGGGCACCGCCGCCATCCTGAGCGCTTCGTGCGCAAGCCGCCCGAAGCGCCCGCGCCGCCCGCCGCCGTGTGGATCAACCCGCCGGCCGCCCGGACGGTGAGCTGATGCCCAGTCCTGCCATCCCGTTGTTCGGCGGAAGACCGGCCATCCCGCCGTTCTCTAATCGCGGCCGATTCTACAAGCCATTTTTCGTGGCTCCGCGTCTTGGAAGGCACCAGCAGCACAGCCCCCTTCCAAGCGATGGTGGAACGAGGGCGGAATTGGCCGACACGGTCAAGCCCACAGCCGCCGAAGGCGGGGGCCCGCAGGGCCAGGCTTGAGGGTGTCGGCCAATTCCGCCAGCATCGTCACCGAGAGGAAGGTGCTGGTACCAGTCTGTGGTCAGATCCTGCTCCGCCGGGTTCATGGTTCTCTCCGCAGTCGGACGACGCCGCCGCAACATGGCATCTGGCGAGGATCGGTGTCCCTATGTCCCGGACGCGGTCATCGTCGGAACGAGCCGGAACGGCAGGAACGGGATCGCCGAGCCCCGTCCCGGCAGGGACAGGTTCCCGCGAGGAACGAGGAGGAGCGCAACCGGTCAGGCCGCCCGCTCCATGGTCCAGCGGAACTCTTGTTCGTCCTTCCACATGCGGTGGAGGACAACCGCCAACTTCCTGGCGACTGCAACCTTGGCTTTGCGCGCGCCGACCCGCTTGCTCAAGGCTTCACCCCAGGTCTTGAGCCAGGAGGGTTTGGTGATCCGGCTCAGCAGGACGTTGGCCGCCTCGAACAGATAACTGCGCAGCAGGCCGTCTCCGCAGCGCGAGATATGCCCGTCGTAATCGACTTCGCCCGACTGATAGCGCCGCGGCGTGAGACCGAGATAGGCGCCGACCGACGTGGATTTGGCGAGCCGCGCCGGGTCGTCGATCACGGCGGTATAAGCCAGCGCGACCACGACGCCGACACCGGGTGCGGTCATCAGGCGGCGGACCCGGGCATCCGCGCGCGCCCGTACCCGAACCTGACGGTCGAGGTCGGCCACCTGCTCGCGCAGCGTCTGCCAAGCGGTCAACAGGGGTTCCATGATGGCGACCAACGCCGGGTGATCGACGATCAGTTCCCGCACCCGGACCGCGAAATGACCGCCTCCGGCTTGGCCGACGAGGAGACCAAAGGTCTTGAGCAAGCCGCGGATCAGGTTGGCGGTGGTCTGGCGCTGCGAAACGAGATGCGCCCGCGCGGCCAGCAACGTGCGGATCGTGTGGCTGTCCATACTCTTGACCGCCACCTCGCGATACCAGCCGGTCCGCACGACCTGCGCGAGCCCCAGCGCATCGTTGTCGTCGGTCTTGTTGATCTGCAGGCTGAGCGCCGCCTTGGCATGTCGGGCGTCCAGGCAGATCACCGGCAACCCGAGCTTGCGCAGTTCATGGACGAGCCAGGTGGACAGCAGTCCGGATTCCAGCCCGATGCGCACGGCGGCCGGCGCATGCTCGTGGACGACGCCGGCGATGGCGTCCGGCGTGGAGGAGCACCGCCCGCGCCATACGACCTTGCCGGAGCCGTCGAGGACGCAGACGGCGGTCATGTCCAACGAGACGTCCAGCCCTACATAGAGTTCCATGATCGCTCTCCCGATCGGTGGTGGCGTGAGGCTGAACGCATCAGACCTCGTTCTGGGCGCCGGGGAGCGGCGCCCTCCCGCGATTACGCCATGTCCCGGCCTGTCATCCCCCACGCCGGCGCGCGAGAGGGCGGGCAAGGCCCTTCCCGAGGGACCCGCCCTCAGGGGCGGGACGGAAGGACCTTGCGCGACCCGAGCCCGCCGGCATCCTGCAAGCAGACCGGCGCGGCGACCTCGGCGCGGGCACCTCTGATCACGGGAGCTTGCCGAGCCTGAACTCCAAACCCGGCTGTCTCATTCGCGTTGACACGTACCGTTCGACGGCGAGCAGTTGGCAACCTGCGTTGCTGTAGAATCTGTTTGTAGCGGGCGTGTCCCAGCCGGTGCTGAGCGGGATGCTACTTTAAGCTGAACAGGGGTGTTGCGGCGGGGGCGCGGTCTGGTAAGTCTGCGGCCTTCGTTCCGACCGCTTGGATCTGCACTCTATGGGCACCGCCGTTCATCCCGCAAGCACCACGGCGGCCTCTTGGGACGCGTTCTCGGATGTCGATGCCTTTGTCGACGAGGTGCTGACTGAGCTGACGGCGATGGCGGCGGACGGCAGTCGCCCGACCCGTTCCGGGCCGAAGCCGGCGCTCACCGGAGCAGCGTTGCGTAAGGCGATCATGGCGATCTGGTGCGTGTGCTTCTGCGGCATGCAATGGCGCGCCATCGGCCGGCTCTCGGGGATCCCGTTTGGCACGCTTTTCGCCCTGTTCG
The DNA here is from genome assembly GCF_025961225.1 of Azospirillum canadense. Classification (GTDB taxonomy): domain Bacteria; phylum Pseudomonadota; class Alphaproteobacteria; order Azospirillales; family Azospirillaceae; genus Azospirillum; species Azospirillum canadense. The sequence goes on from NZ_JAOQNG010000005.1 coordinate 103,569, forward strand.
CCCGCTGGACCCGGCTGGGATTATGGCGCCGTTTGCTTGATCGACTGCGCCGGACGTGGCGGCTGGCCTGTGGCGATGCGGCCGAGCCGAGCGCGGTGGTGATCGACAGCCGGACCTGCCCCTCGGCCCCGAGCTGCTTCGCGCGGGGTGTGGATGGCGGCAAGAAGATCCGTGGCATCAAAATCCACCTGGGCGTGGAGAAGTACGGCATCCCGTTGGCCATCGACGCCTCGCCGGCCAACGTGCACGACACCAAAGGCATCGTGCCGGTCCTGCGCCAGCTCGCCGGGCAGGACTTCCAAGGACCAGCCATCGGTGATCTCGGCTATCGCGGCAAGCGCCTGGCCAAAGTCGGGGCGGCGCTCGGGATCACGATCCAGCCAATCGCCCGAGGACGCGACGGCGTGTTCATCCCAACCGAAATTGCTTGGGTCGTGGAAGTAGTCTTTACGCAAATGACAAAATTGGACGTGCTCGCTTTCCACGCTGGTGGGCAGCACATAGCGGATCTCGACATCGGTGTCGGTGACGACGACGCGGTCGATGAGCAGCATGACGAGCTGGCGACGCTGTTCGAAGCTGGCGGTGGCAAGTCCGTGCTGGACACGCGTGCGGAACGCCTCCAGTGACGCCGCAATGCCAGCAAGCTGCTGCTGGCGCGCGGCATCATTGCGCAGCATTTCCTCCTGGCCGGCCAGGGCTTGCATCTGCTGCTCCAGGTCGCGGCGCCGTCGCTCATACTCGTCAAGCGGAATGACCGCCCGTAGATAGGCGTCGGTGAGCCGCTCGAGCTGGTGGCCGAGGTGGGCCTGGGCGCGGCGCAGCGTCTCGCGACGCGCGAGCACCTCCTGCGGCAGCCACGCCCCGCCGTGGGCGCGCGCCACCGCGGCGGCGAGCGGTTCCGGTTTCCTCAGCAAGGCGCAGAGATCGTTCCAGACCACCTCGTCGAGCTGGTCAGCCGGGATAGAGCGAGCGGGGCAGCATGCCGCGCGGGACGCGCTGGTCCTTCGCCCCTTCCCGGTGCACACATAGTAGGAGGTCCGGCCATTGGCCACCCGCGCCGTGCAGGCCATGCCGCAGCACCCGCAGCTCACCAGCACGCGCAAGAGGTACGGGTGGGCGGTGTTGTTCCGCCGCGCGAAGGAGCGGTTGGTGGCCAGCTTCGCCTGGACCTCGTCGAAGTGCGCTTGGCTGACCACGGCGGGGACCGGTCCGACCGGGATCCAGGTGTCGGCGGGTTGCGGCACCGCCGTGTCGTGTGACCGGCCGATGGGGTGCGTAGCCGAGCGCCGGTGCGTGGGTGGGCGGCAGCGCGTGCGTTGCGCATAAACCTGCCCGGTGTAAGTCGGGTTGTACAAAATCCCCCGGATCGTCGGGCAGGACCAGCACGGTTTGCCCGAGGGGGTGGGGACGCCGCGCGCATCGAGATGGCGGGCGAGGTCCATCAGCGAGGTGCCCGGCTCGCGGTATAGGGCAAACAGCTCGGCCACGACGGCGGCCTCGGCCGGCTCGAGGGTAACACCACGCGGGTCGCGCGGCCGGTCCGGGTGCAGGCGATAGCCGTAGGGCGGATACGTCCATGGCAGCAGCAGACCGGCGCGCAGCTTGGCCAGCCGGCCGCGGCGCATGCGTTCGGCAATCAGCGTCCGCTCGTACTCCGCCACCGCCCCGCGGATCTGCAGCAGCAGATGGTCATGAGGGTCATCACTCATGGGACGGTCCAGAAACTCGGCGATGCAGCCAAACCGGGCCCATTCCTCCAGCAGCACCATCTGGTGTACGTAGTTGCGCGCCAGGCGGTCCGGCGCGGTGACGAGCACACGGTCGAGTTCGCGGCTCTTCACGGCGTCGCGCAGGCGGTCGAGCCCCGGGCGCGCCAACGTGGCGCCGCTGTAGCCATCGTCGCGGAAGACATGGCCCGGGTCGAGTATCCAGCCTTCGGCCGTGTGTGCGTGCACATGCGCGGTCAGGCGCTCGAATTGCTGCTCAATGGTCTGGTGGTCGACTTGGTGGCTGGTCGAGACGCGACCGTAGATCGCTACGCGCATGACACACCTCCGGCCGGATCGGGGGCGCCCACGTCGGGGTTGGCGCCGGTGCGGTCATCGCCCACTGCAGAAGGAGTTGATAGGCCCGGTCCCAACGCTGCTGACTGGTTGGCGTCGACACACCGGTGCGCCGAACGCGCCAAGGACACCGCTTTTGCCGCCGCATCCTTCCCTCCTTGGTGAGTGACCTCACCGCAGAGGTAGGACACGACCGCCTCCCACCCGCCGCCCCGCACGTGTGACAAGCTCAGCTGATGATGCCCTGTGCGCGTCAGGCAGAACTTGTCATTTGTGATTAGACCATTGAGCGCTCCTTCAGCTGGATCACGCACTACCGTCGATTGAACACCATCGTCGAGCGGACGAAGGAGCACCTCATCGCTTTCATCGAGATTGCCTTCATCTCGATCCTCTCCAGGCGCTTGAAGCGGCTGATCGCCCAGGCTCCGAGTGCATGACGTCTACAAACATGCTCTCAGGCAACCCACCCAGCCGCCAACTTGACGATGCCTTCCACGATCCTCTGGATGTGCCGGTCACGCTGCGTGGGCGCGCTCTCGGCCGTGTCGCTCGGCACCGCGGTTGCGCGCGGTGGGATGATCACCCCGCCGCTTCGGGGCTATGGGCGGCGACGGAGCGATAAACTGGTTCGCCGTCGTCCGCGCCGTCCGGGCCGCCCTTCTTTTTGCGACACTTTTTGTCGCTCGCCGTGAGCCGCCCGTCCCGCCATCGTTTGAATGTCCATTCCGCCAGGATGACGGCAATATCGATGGACTTCGGCGGCCCGGTGCGGCCGCCGCTTTTCCTCGCCCCCTTGCGGCCACCAGAATCGCACCTCGACGATACCGCGATGCGTCTTTGTGAGGACGTCAGCTGGCATCACCATTGCCGTAACCCGAATTGTGCAGCTGCTCAATCCTGGTTGCGTGTCGCAGGCTACCGGTCAACGTCCAGCCGATCTGATCGCGACGGATCGCTCTGTCTCCCGCAATTCGGTCCGAGCCCGATGATCACCGGTCCGTATCACAGGGATTGCGGGCCGTCACTGGTGCGGCGAGCGGCCCAGCGTGCCGCTCCGACCAAGGTCGGAGCGGCAGCATCGTGGTTCAGGTGTTCTGCACGAACCGGCGGTACAGGTAACCGGTGGAGGCGCCGAGCGAGATCCAGAACAGCAGGCTCACCACCATCGCGGCGACAACAAAGCGATGAGCCAAGGCTTCCGGCGCCGCGCTGCCGGACTCCACGGGCTGTGGGGCTCCAATCACGTGAGGAAGAACGATCATCGCCACGGCGAGGACCGCCCAGATCGCTTCGCGCTTGAACGCCAGCAGGCCGAGGCCTCCGCCGGTCAGCGCGACCGTGGCGATCCACCACACCTGCCGGTCCAGCAGCGGCGCCGCGGCGGTACCGGGGACCTCGGGAGGAAGGCCGAGTGTGGGCGCCAGGGTGAAGGTGGCGAAACCCGCCAGCCCCCAGAACAGCCCGCGTCGCCAGGTCATGGCGTCGCCCTTCACCGCATAGGCCGAAACCAGCAGCAGGGCGAAGCCAATGCCCGTCAGGATGTCGGCAAGGCCGGTGTAGAGCGTGCGCTCAAAGCCGTCCGCCGGTTCCCAGGCTTCAGCCTCAGGATCATGCGCCGCCGCCTTCTCCATGGTGGCGGCGTTGTGGTCGGCGTGCTCGTGGGCAACGCCGGGATGGCCATGCGCTTCGGCCGCCTTCTCGTAGACCTCGGCCTCAAGAATGACTGGGACGGTCCCGAACTGATGGGCGGCGGTGATCACGACGCCAGAAAGAGTGCCCGCGCACAGCGCGGCGATGAACAGTCGGCGGAAGAGTTCCATCGTGGCCCGCCTTCAATGGCACGGGAAGGCGTTGGAATGCCGGGTATCGTGCGCCGCGTTGTGGAACACGTCGATGTGGGAGAAGCCCACGCCCCAGATGAGGAACGCACCCAGGAAAGCCGTGGCCAACGCAGGGATCAGGGCGGCGGCACGGGAGGCCTCGGCCGTGGTGCGGTTCGGATCGGAAGCGGCAATCGTCTGGTCAAGCACTGTTGTCTCCGTCAGGCATTGGACGAAGACGGGGAAGATCGATCGGCGTGCGGACGGGCAACCCGCCGCAAAGTCCGCCTTGAGGACACCCCGTCCTGTCAGTCGGTTCACGTTGCGATGGCAGGTTTCCTGGCTCGCGGGTCATTGCCATCTGACCGATCCCTTCCCAGACGCCAATCGTGCGCCCAGTGGTGTCTCGGTCGGCTCACCGCTCACAGTTGCGGGGGCAGCCACGGGCTTGGTCCTTCCTTCGGTAAACCGCACCGTGTTCCCTATTATCCCGGGCTGGTTTGACCAGGCCGGGCACCATCGCCACACACTCTCGCAGATCCCCTTTGCGGCAACAAGAGGAAGGCGGCAGCAGGTAGCGACGGTACCGATCCGATCGACGGAGGAGCGCGACCCAGGCTTGGCGACGCAGCGACGCGGCCATGCCGATCGCGATCAGCGCAACGGAAGCGGTGGTATGCGCGCAACGAAACGCTCCTTCACTCCGGCGGGCCAGTCACGGTAGGGGATAATCCCATCGGCGGAGCGTCGGTAGGAGGACAGATAGTCGAGCAGGGCCTGCACCGCGGTGGGCTCGGGCGGCAGATCGCCAAGGACATAGCTCATGCGGTCCGGAGAGCGGATGACAACCGCGCATGGGCGGCGGCAACTCATCAGGCAGCGCACGGTGCTGACCGACACATCTTCGGCGTCGCTTGCTGTGGCCAATGCCCCCCGCAGAAGGGCCGCGAACATCGTCCCGGTCCACACGTCGCCGGTGTCCTTGTCCGGTGATGGCGAGCGGCAGGTTTCGCAGACGATGACGTCAACGGGCATGATTGGGCACTCCGGTTTCGGGAATCGGATGCAACGTGGGGATGACCAGCGGCACGCCGGCCGCCTGCGTCACCAGGAAGGGAACGCCGTAAGCCGCGGTCAGCGGGTCCGGCGTCAGCACCGATGGGGTCGGTCCGCTCAGGCAGCGGCCATCGGGCATCACAAGCACCAAATCATCGCAGCAGCGGGCGGCCAACGCCAAATCGTGCAGGACAACGAACACAGCGCGGTTCCGCACGACGGCCTCGTCGCGCAACAGGGCCATCAAACGCAGCTGATGGCCGGGATCCAGGGCCGCCACCGGTTCGTCCGCCAGGAGCAGCGGCGCGTTGGCGGCAAGCACGCGGGCCAGCATCACCCGCGCCCGTTCGCCACCGGACAGACTGGACACCGTCCGTGCCGACAACGCAGCGATGCCCGTCGCCGCCATGACCCGGTCAACCGCGGCAACGTCGTCCGCGCGCAGCCTGCCGAGCGGCCCCAGATGGGGCAGGCGCCCCAGTTCCACGGTGCGGCGCACGGTCAGCGGCCAATGAACCGCATGCCCTTGCGGCAGATAGCCGATCAGGCGAGCGCGCTCGCGGGCGCTCACCGGAAGCCGGCGACCATCGAACGCCAACGCGCCGTCATGGGGCAGCAGGCCGGCGATGGCGCGCAACAGCGTGGTTTTGCCAACGCCGTTCGGCCCGATCAGCCCGGTGACGGTGCCGCGGCGGACGGCGAAGGAGGCCCCGGCCAGGATTGTGCGCCTGTTCTGTCGAACGGTGAGAGCGCGGATCGTCAGCATGGTCACAGGGCCTCCCGTTGCGCGCGCAGGATCAGCATCAGGAAGAAGGGAGTCCCGATCAGCGCCGTGACGACGCCCAGCATCACCTCCTGCGTGGTTGGGACCAGCCGGGTGACCAGATCGGCCGCCGTCACCAGCGCCGCTCCGCCGAGCGCGCTCGGCAGCAGCAACCGGCTCGGCTCATGCCCCACCAGGGGCCGCAGCAGATGCGGGACCACCAACCCGACGAAACCGATGGATCCGGACACCGACGCCGCCGCTCCAACCGCGGCCGCCGTCCCGCCAACCACCAGCATGCGCAAGCGGACCAGATCGACGCCGAGGCTGCGGGCCGCGTCCTCGCCCAGGCTCAAGGCATCCAGACCGTTCCGGGTGGCCAGCAGCAGCCCACAGCCCGTCAGGATGAAGGGCAACGCCACAAGGGCATCGTCCGGCGTGCGATCCTTCAGCGATCCCATCAGCCACAGGAGCATTTCGGTGACTGCGTAGGGGTTGGGGGCCAGGTTCAGCGCCAGGGAGCCCGGTGTTGATCATCGCCCACTCGCTCGGGGGTGCGGTCAGCCTGCTCTACGCCGGCCTGTTTCCCGAGGCGGTGCGTCGGCTGGTGGTCCTCGAAGGCACGTGGCAGCTCGATCCCGCTCTGACCACGCGCTCCCAGCGGCCGGTCGAGCAGCGCGTGACCGGCTGGATCGAGCAGTTGCGCGCGCTGACGGCGCGGACGCCACGCCGGTACGGCACGCTGGAGGAGGCGGTGGCTCGCATGCGTCAGGCAAACCCGCACCTGTCCGCTGATCAAGCCCGGCATCTGACGGTGCATGGGACCCGGCGGAACGAGGACGGCACCCTCAGCTGGAAGTTTGACCCCTACATCCGGGCGCTCGCGCCGAACCGGTTCTCCACGGCGGAGGTGATCGCACTGTGGTCGCGCATCACCGGCCCGGTGCTCCTGCTCCACGGCGCCGCCAGCCCGCCGCATGCCGATCCGCAGACCCCCGGCCTTCTACCGCATTTCCAGAACGCACGGGCGGTGATGATCGCGGACGCGGGACACTGGCTGCACCACGATCGGCTCAAGGAGATGGTGGCGGTCGCCCGCCCCTTTCTGGCCGATGCGGAGACCGGGGTGACGGCGGACTGACGGTGCTGCTGTGCACAACCGCCGAGGTCCATGGGCCGTGAGCACGGCCGATGTGATCAGGCAGCCGTTCGGGCTCGTGTGTCGACCAGACCGATGTTCGGGACTGTCGACCAGAACGCGCGGCCGCTTTGCGCCACCGGGCGTTCTGGTCGGAGTCCGTCAATGCACGCTTGCGGACGAGCGGCGCTTTCCGGTGGTGTGGCGCGCTGTGGCAGCAGGCGTCATCGGCGAGGATGGTCCGGTGTCCTTGGTAGCAACCGCTGCGGCCTTCTTCCGCTTCGAGGCCGGCTCACCCTTGGCCGGAGTGGCCGCCGCCTTCGCGACGTCGGTTGGCGACCACACCGCCTTGCCGCGCTTGGCTGGCGCATCCGTCTTCTGCGCGGCCGCCGTTGTCCGTCGTGTTTTCTTGTTGGGCTGAGTAATCGACACCACGGCTTCCGACACGCTTTCCACGCCGGCGGTGACCGCGTCGCTTACCGTCTCCGCGACCATCCGCCCCATCTGGAGAGCGGCGTCCGTGAGCGTGCTCTCCGAGGTCCTCGCCTTGCGTGAACGCCGCGGCTTGTCGGGCGGAGCGGCGGCCGAGGCCGGCGACGTATTCTTGCGACGGCGTCCCCCTGGCGCGCTTGTTCGCGCCGCATCGGCGGCCTGCTCCTCCGTCTCGATCTCCCGGCACGCTTGGATCCAATGCACCTCCGCCATGCCCTCCGGGCGGCCGTCGCGTTCCCAGATGTTGTGCGCCCGCTCCCGGATGCGCGCGTCGCGGTTTTCTGCCATGTCTGCCTCGGTTCTGTCAGCGTTGTTTGATCGCCTGATATGGGGAACGTGACAGGAAAAGGAGAAGTGCCCTTTGTACTTACCCTGGTGGGGAACGGCCCGGGCCGCGACGGCCGTTCTCTTCACCAACTTTGCTCCTCCCGTCAGGGCCGTTGTTCTGATGTGGCTAAGCGCGCCACGAGGGCTGCGTTTGTCCACTGGGGGCGCGTCATCTCAAGTTCCTAAACCTTTGATGATCCAATGTTGTGCTCACTATGCAAGACCATGCAGCGATGGGGTTGTCCGATTACTCGAAAACCCCTATGAAGAACGGTGCGGTTAACCGGACAAAGCACTGACCCCGCAGCAAAAAGGGTCTGTCACTCAGGATCAGGAGCATGGGTATGGAGCGTGAAAAGCTGGTCGCGCTGACCGCCGAGATCGTCGCGTCCTATGTCAGCACCAACCGGGTTGCTGCCACCGACCTTCCGCTGGTGGTCAGCGCGGTGTTCAACGCCCTGGCCGGCACTGGCCAGCCGAAGGTCGAGGCCGCGAAGCCGGAGCCGGCGGTGCCGGTCAAGAAGTCGGTGACGCCGGACTACATCGTCTGCCTGGAAGACGGCAAGAAGCTGATGATGCTCAAGCGGCACCTGCGCACGGTCTACAACATGTCGCCCGCGGAGTATCGGGCCAAGTGGAACCTGCCGCCCGACTACCCGATGACCGCGCCCAACTACACCGCCAGGCGCAGCGCGTTCGCCAAGCAGTCCGGTCTTGGAACCAAGAGGCGCGGCACGGCCGCAGTTGCGCCGCCGACTGAGCCCGCGCCCGCGAAGGGCCGGCGCAAGAAGGCCGCCTGACGTTCGCTTCCGGCACGGCGGCTGGCTGGAACGGGCGAGCCGCCGTGCATGTGCCGGCAGCGACGCGGCGATGGCTTCTCCCCTCGCACCGCAGGACTCCAGCGGAACGGCGCAACCCAACGCGTGGCCCCGGTCCGCTGTCGCCATGTCACCAAGCGTGCGCTGGATGGCAGGCGGGTGCGGATGGTGGCGACCGTCCACGGTACATCGACAATGGAGAGGGCGCCCCACCGCTCGCCCTGCCGGTCGTTACCGCGGACGACGTGCGCGATCAGCCGCGAAGGACCATGGAGTTGGTCTGCAAGCGCGCAAGAGGCCCTTGCGCTCGGCATGGGCCCGCCGCGCCCCTTGGAACCAAGGGGCACCACTGCATCCGTTTGGAAGGAACGGTCGGGGATTCCCCTGGGACTCGACCTGCGCTAGACTCGGGGCTGGTTTCACCACCATCCACCATATCTGGCCCGCATGGTCCCCAGCCCTCCGCCCCACGCCACGCCGAGCACGCCATCCGACACCCGGGTCTGCGAACACTGCGGGCGTCCGCATGGCCACGCGCTGCGCTGCCTGCCCGACGGCCGCTGGCTCTCGCCCGACGGCCTCTGGGTCGGCCCCGACGGCGCGCCGGCGCCCTGGCCGGACGTGGTGGAGTACGCCCGCGTGAAGACGTCGCGCAGCGTCGTCGGCCTGTATCGGCGCCGCGCCGAGGCGGCGGTGGCGTCGATGACCGCACCGGAACGGCATCGGCTGTGCCGGCGTTGTCATCTGGTCACCGGGCGCGAGGAGCACCGGCGCGTCGCGCGGACACGGGCGCTGATGCGCTTCGCTCTCGGCGATCTGTTCGACGGCACCTACCAGCTCTGAGACACCGCGACCGGCATCCTCCAGAAAGAGTCACCAACCTCATGCAGCATCGACCGGACCGGCGCCGCTGGGACGCCCAGCCGCGCGCGAATAAGGACTCTCGGCCCCGGAACGCACCGGCCACGGACCCGCTGGTCCTGGCCTCGAATCTGCTGAACAGCGCGCGCACGCGGGCGGCCTTGCTCAAGGCCATTGAGGAGCGCGTCAAAGCCGATGCGGAGGAGCGCCGGCGCTTTGCCGCGGCGGCCGGGCGCGTCTACGGGCTGTCCGGCGACCAGGCGTTGGTCCAGGCGGTGCGCAACTATCTCCAGGATCTGGCACGGCCGTCGGAGAGCGAACGCACGGCGACGCGGCTCTGGCTCGCCCAAACAGTGGCGACCATCACCGGCGCTGGGCGGATTGATGGTATGGGCGCCGTCTCCCCAGCGGACCCGCGTGCCGCCGCGGAAGCGCTGTTCCGCCCCCGTCCCCCGCCGGCGGCCCTCGCGCCGGAGGCCTAGGGCCTGGCGCACCGACGTGCGTAGGCGGAACGGCGCGGTGGCGGTGGGCTCGCCGGGTCCGCATATCCGGGGCGCTGCGTCGTCCTCGCCCTTTTGCCGATTGGAACCGGGACCGGGAAGGGTCACTTGCAGGCCGTCACGGACCGGGAAGGGGAGGGCGTTTTGCCCACGGTTACGCTCATCGGAGCCAGCGGGCTCCAGCGCGGGGGGCTGCGCCACCTGCTGGCCGAAGAGGGCTTCACGGTCATCGCCGAGGCCGCCTCCGCGCAAGCGCTCCCCGGCGCCTCGGCCGACGTTATCGTCTTCGACGCCACCGGCGTGCCGCAGGTCGGGGAAGACGTTCGGGCGCTGCGCGCGTTCCACCCCGGCAGCCGCGTGGTGCTGCTGGCCGGCACCATCAGCGCCCCACTGCTGCGCGAAGCTCTGGAGGCCGGCGCGGACGGTTGCCTGACCGCGGACACCTCGAGCCGCGCGTTGGCCGAGTGGCTCCATTTCACGCTGGCCGGCGGCAAGGCCTTCCCGCGCGACCTGGCCGGCATCCTGGCGCAGGGCTTGGCGCCGAGCGACACCAAACCGGTCGCGGGCCGGCCGCTGTCGGCGCGCGAGAGGGACATCCTGCACGGCTTGCTCGGCGGGCACAGCAACAAGCGCATCGCCAACGACCTTGGCATCACCGAGGCGACCGTGAAGGTCCATCTCAAGACCCTGCTGCGCAAGATCAACGTGGCCAACCGCACGCAGGCCGCCATCTGGGCGATGAACAACGGCATCGCGGTGCCCGCATAGATCGCTCCCGCCGTCGGCTGAAAGGGGGCAGCCAGAAGCCTGCGAGTTATGCCGGGAGCGGCGTTCGCGGGAATTACGGACATCCCCTGTTGCTGGGCGTGTCCGTCTCACGGCGCAGCGTGGGATGGTGCGGCTTGGTGATGCCCATTTCACGGTGGTCTCTGCCCCCTCCAACCCGGCTTGCTCGGCGAAGCCATCAGGCGTGTGGGATCGGCTCATTGCGCCGAACCTTTGTCGTGCACGTCGCGAGCAACGGGCAGTCACAGGGCCGCGCGGGATGTTTCTATTTTGTAGCTAAAATCATCTATATTGTGCGTGATTGTCGCTTTATGATCGCTCATGACCCTAAGCAGCACCATGCCCCATGGCGCCGTTGTGGCTTTGCTCGAAGACAACGCGCTGGTGCGGCGAAGCATCGAGCAGTATCTGTCGCTTCGAAACCTAACCGTTTTATCGGGCGAGAATGGGCTCGATCTGCTGAGTGCGGCGAGACGGCGTCGCGTGTTGCCCGATGTCATCGTGTCTGACTATTGGATCGCGCGGGACAGTGCGCTGACGGTCGTGCCCGCCGTATTGACCAACATGGGCGTCGATGTGCCGGTGATCATCATTACGGGCGATGTCTCTCTGACGGTCAGGGCGGCCGTCGTGGCGCGAGGCTGGAGTGTGCTGGTGAAGCCCTTTCACCCAAACGATTTGTTATTGGCGATCACGTTGGCCCTGCAAAACGCGCCGGGACAGCCATAGCGCCCGGAACCTCGATCATCCAGTCGGCATTGCACTGGGAGAAGGTCGTGTGATCGGGGAACGGCAGGTCGAGGCCGAGCAGACGCATGAGCGAGTCCAACAAGGCTTCGGTTTGCGGCCACAGCCGCCCGGACGCCAAGCGCAGCATCGGCCCGGTCTCAATGGCAATCTCCGCGTGGCAGGCGGCGTACACGCCGCGGCCGCCTCGGGTGTTGTCCACACCGCAGGGTGCCCCCTCGGCGCAGCGGCGCATCGTAGGAGCCCAGTTCGCGACACGGCGGCGCGCGTCGGGGATCTTTTGACGATGGGTCTCGTTGGCTTGTATGGGGCTTTTCGTGTCAAGCGTTTCCTTGTTCAAGCCTTCACTGTTCCTATCCCTATGTTCGATCAGCGGAACCATCCCTCCGTCCCGACCATGATCCTGGCCGGACACCGGTGGGGGTGGAGGTCAAGGATGGCCGTCAGGCCACCGCCGCAGGCGGCGCCCCGCGTCCTTGAGGTCCGCCCTCGCCGGTGTCACCCTCCCGGGATTGGGCGGAGGGCCGGAATAGCGGACCGGGTGGTACAGAAGCAGGCCGGCTGTTCCAAGGCGGAGCGCTCGCGTCGGGTGGATCCACGGAGGCCGCGCGATCCGACAAGCTTGTATTCGGTCCGGCGCAGCCGGAGACCATGATGCACCATGCGCATCGGGTGCGAGGCTCCCGGGAGGGGTGGGACCAGTCTTTGTATCGGATTGCAGCCCATGTCAACTGCACGGTACACCACCCACCTCGGCAGGCCGGCCCACCGGGCATGCCGGTCGGCCGTGCTCGGGAATCCCCAGCCGGCGGCTTGGGGACGAAGCGGTCGGATCAGGCGGCCTTGAGCACGACGCCCTCCGGGACCACGCCAGCGGCGGCATAGCTCCACAGCGCGACCAGCAGCTTGCGCGCGAGTGCCACGATCAGGGTCTTCCGGACACTGCCCCTGGCCGCGACGGTCCGTTCGCGATACCAGCGGGCGAGCGCTGAGTCCGGCTGGAACATCAGGAACCGCCACGCTAGTTGGATCATGCCGCAGCGCACCCGCGGGTTGCCGGCCTTGCCGATCCCCTTGTCACGGCGCCTCGAGCCGCTCTCGTCCGGCGTGCCGGTCAGGCCGGCGTAGCGGGCTACCGCGCGCCGGTCGCGCAGGTTGCGCGACAGCACCTCGTGCACCAACATCTGCGCCGTCTCCAGGCCAATGCCCTTGATCTTGGCCAGCAGCAGGACCAGCGCGTTGGGCCCGGTCGGGTCGCGCTCGACCGCCTGCGCGGCATCCCGCTCGATCGCCGCGATCTGCTCGCCGACCAAGCGGCGGCGCTCCAGCAGCCGATGCAGCCGGGCCAGCGTGTTGGGCGGCAGAGGCGCGCCGTCGGCCGTGCGCAGGGCCTCCACGTGGTCCGCCGCCTTTCTCAAGCCCGGCTTGAAGCCCCGGATGCCCCAGAGCGCCAGCTCCGCCTTGATTGTGTTGGTCAGTCGGGTGCGGTCGGTGACCAGGCCGTCGCGCTCGCGGCCCGGCCGGCGGGCGTCCTCCTGGGCGATGGTCGGAATGGCGACCATCCGACAATGCCCCGGCTCGCACCGCAGCCAGCCGAGCAGGGCACGCATCAGCATCTCGGTGTCGAGCCGGTCGGTCTTGGCCCGGCGCTGCTCGCGCGACACCGCCACGCTGCTGGCGTGGATGACATAGGCTTCGATGCCGTGCCCCTGGAGCAGCCGGGTCAGCCAGAACCCGTCGCGTCCGGATTCATACGCCACCACCGTGCGCGTGATTGGCCGCCCAGCCCGCGCCGCTTCCCCGCGCCAGCGCTCGACCTGCTCCAGCAGGCGCGCCGGGTTGACCGGCAGCTTCTGCAACGGGCGCCGATCCACCCCCGGCACCGTCGCCGCCACCAACCAGGAGCTGCCGCTCATCTCGATCACGCAGACCAGGGTGCTCCCATGGTCGAGAGTGAGGCGGGGCTTGGACAGGTCGTCTGGCTTGGCCATCGGGCTTCTCCATCATTGTCAGCGCAACGATGGTGCCGTAGACCTCGTCGCTCGCCCCATAGCTTCTTTGTACGGCACTGAACTCGCGACGGCAGAGGGTCGCCTCTACACCCGCTCGCTCTCCCAACCGCCACCAGCCCTGCCTTTTTGCATCAACCTCTTTCCCGGCGCCTCATTGGACCCGTTCACGTGCCGCCGGTGTAATCGGCGTGGCAGCGCTGGGCATCCCGGCGGCGCTCGACCACCGTTTCGTGCTCGCAACGAGGTGCTGCGGTGCAGGCTGCCGGGGCACTGAGGGCGTGCGTCACGCGCCGGCAGGATCATTCATCAACGCGAGGGTCACGGGGCCGGGCAACCCGCTCCCGATGGGGCGGCCGTCGACGGCCAGAAGCGGGCGAAGGCCAAGACTGTTGGACAGAAAGGCTTCCTTGGCGGCCCAAAGGTCGTCCGGGGTGATGGGGCGCTCCTCCGCCCGGTGACGCTCCAGGATCAGGGCGCGACGGATGCCGGGCAACGCCCCTTCCGACACCGGCGGCGTCAGCAGGCGCCCATCCCGGACGATGAACAGGGTGGCGATGCTGGCTTCGGCCAGCCGCCCGGCGGTGTTGAGCAGAAGCGCCTCCCCGGCACCCCGCCGCGCCGCCTCCCGCCGGGCGAGAATGGCGTCCAGGTAGTTCAGCGTCTTCAGCCGCGACAGCGGCGAGTGCTCGTTGCGCCGGGTGGCTTGGGCGATCACCGCCTCGACCGGTCCGGCCGGCGGCCCGGGCGGCGCCAGTGTGATCAGCACGGTCGGGTGCGGGTCTGCGGGCGGCAGCACGCCGCGCGCCCCGGTGCCCCGCGTCAGGGTCAGGCGGGCGACGCCCTCAGCCACGTCGCGCGCCGCGATCAGCGCCGTCACCGCGCCAGCCAGCGTGTCGTCGGGGTAGGGCACCGGCAGTTCCAGCACCGCGGCGCTCGCCTGCAGGCGGGCGAGGTGCCGGTCCAGATGACGCGCCCGGCCGCCGGTGACGCGGATCGTCTCGAACAGCCCGTCGCCGAGCGTGAAGCCACGGTCGGCGGGATCGATCCGCGCCTCCTCCGCCGGAAGCAAGCGCCCGTTCAGCCACACGGTCATCGCGATCCCTCTCCGCCGTCAAGCCTGGTCGAAGGCGCGCAGCAGTGGCCGCACCTTGACCAGCATCTCCTCATGCTCCGCCGCCGGATCGGAATCCGCAACAATGCCACCGCCGGCTTGGGCCATCACGGCGTCGGGCGTGAGCGACAGGGTGCGGATGACGATGCTGCTGTCCATCGCGCCGTCGAACCCGATCCAGACGACGGACCCGCAGTAGGCACCGCGCCGGGCGAGCTCCAGCTCGTCAATGATCTCCATAGCGCGGATTTTCGGCGCGCCGGTGATCGAGCCACCCGGGCAGGCGGCGCGCAGCAGGTCCACCGGACCGAGGCCGGGTCGCAGTTGCGCGGTGACCACGGAGACGAGGTGGTGGACGCTGGCGAAGCTCTCCAGCCCATAGAGGACGGGCACCCGCACGCTGCCGATCGCCGCGACACGGCCAAGGTCGTTGCGCAGCAGGTCGGTGATCATCAGGTTCTCCGCCCGGTCCTTGACGCTGCCGACCAGCTCCGCGGCCGCCGCCGCGTCCAGCGCCGGGTCGGCGTAACGCGGACGGGTGCCCTTGATCGGGCGCGTCTCGATCGCACCGCTGGCGGAAAGCCGGAGGAACCGCTCCGGCGAGGCGCTGGCGATGCGCAGGCGCGGGCCGCAGTTCAGGAAGGCGCCGAAGGGCGCCGGGCTGAGCACGCGCAACCGCTCGTACAGGGCGTAATCGTCCAGGCCGGCAGGGCGGTCGGCGAGGAAGCGCTGGGTGACGTTGGCCTGATAGATGTCGCCAGCCCGGATGTCGTCCAGCACGCGCCCGACCCGGCCCAGATAGTCCGGGCGGGACAGCTCGGGCCGCCAGGAGGAGCGGACGAGGAGGCCGGGTGGCGGCGGATCCCGTTCCAACCGCTCGGCCAGGGCGTGGGCGCGGCCTTCGGCCTCCGGCCGGGCGGCGATCACCCAGGCGCGCCGCTCCGCGTGGTCGAAGGCGGCCACCACGTCGTAGAAGCCGAAGGCCATCTCCGGCTGTCCACCGGGATTGTCGTGGCGGGAGCGCACACGCTCCAAGCGCAGCCCGGCCTCATACCCGATGAAGCCGACGGCGCCGCCGGTGAAAGGCACCGGCCCCGCCGTGGCCGGTGCCGGATGGCGGGCCAGTTCGGCAGCCAAAACGGCGAAAGCGTCGCCGCCCGCCGGGGCGCCGTCCACGAACACCCGTCCGTCCACGGCCTCCAGCGTGCGGAAGGGCTCCGCGACGATGTAGCTGAAACGGCCGTGCGCCGGGTGCGACGCCGCACTGTCCAACAGCATCGCCCAGGGCTGGCCGGCAAGGCCGCGGAAGGCGGCCACTGGGTCGGAGCCGGACAGGGGAATCGCGCGCATGGGGGTGGTGCTTCCATCTGAACGCCGCCGCCGTCCACCACCAACGCATGCCCGTTGACCGTGGCTCATCACGGCGTCGACCGATGATGCCGCGACCACTCCGCCACCACCGTCCGCACGGCGCCGGTCAGGCGGGCCAGGTCCTCCTCGTCGATGGTGAAGGCCGGCGTCAGATACACGATGTTGCGGAACGGACGGACCCACACCCCGGCGTCGAGGAAGCGACGCTTCAGGGCGTTCAGGTCGTCGATGCGGTCCAGCTCGACGACACCGATGGCCCCCATGACGCGCACGTCGCGCACGCCCGGCAGCGCGCGGCAGGGCTCCAGGCCCTCCGCCAGCCGCTGGGCAATGACCGCGACCTGCTCCAACCGCGGCTCCGTCTCGAACAGGTCGAGCGACGCGTTCGCCGCGGCGCAGGCCAGCGGGTTGGCCATGTAGGTCGGGCCGTGCATCAGCGCGTGCCGCGGGTCGTCCGACCAGAAGGCCTCGAACACCGCAGCGCGGGCGACGGTGGCCGCCAGCGCCATGGTGCCGCCGGTCAACGCCTTGGAGAGCGTGACGATGTCCGGCACCACGCCGGCGGCCTCGCAGGCGAACAGGCGGCCGGTGCGCCCGAACCCGGTGAAGATCTCGTCGACGATCAGCAGCAGCCCATGACGGTCGGCGGCGGCGCGCAGGCGGCGCAGCACAGCGGCGTCGTGCATCCGCATGCCGCCGGCGCCCTGGACCAGCGGCTCCACCAGGATGCCCGCCAGCGCGTGCGCGTGCCGCTCCAGCGCCGCCTCGAAGGCGGCGATGCCGGGCTCATCCACCGGGAGGTCGGTGATGACGTGCTGCGGCAGCAGGCCGGCGAACAGGCTGTGCATGCCTTCTTCCGGGTCGCAGACGGCCATGGTGGCGATGGTGTCGCCGTGGTAGCCGCCCGTGAAGGCCAGCATCCGCGTGCGCCCGCGTTCGCCGCGGTTCAACCAGTACTGGGTGGCCATCTTCATGGCCACCTCGACGGCCACCGACCCGCTGTCGCAGAAGAACACCCGCTCCAGGTCGCCCGGCAGCCGCGCGGCCAAGCGCCGGGCCAGCGTCAGCGCCGGCTCGTTGGCCAGGCCGCCGAACATGACGTGCGGCATCGCCTCCAGTTGTCGCGCGACGGCGGCGCGGATGTGCGGGTGGTTGTAGCCGTGGCAGGCGGTCCACCAGCTGGCGATGCCGTCCACCAGCTCCCGCCCGTCGGCGAGATGGAGGCGGGTTCCCGCGGTCCGCACCACCGGAAGCGGCGGTGGCGTGGTTTTCATCGGGGTGTAGGGCAGCCAGACGTGCGGCAAGCCGGCGCCGAGCCAGCCGGGATGCTCAGCGCTCATCGTCGACCATGCCGGCGTTGCTCGGCGCCATGCGCAGCCGGTTCAACAAGCGCATGTCGCGGTCGAACGCCGGGTTGGGCGTGGTCAGCAGCGTCGGGCCGTAGAAGATCGAGTTGGCGCCGGCGAGGAAGCACAAGGCCTGCAGCTCGTCGGTCATGCCCTCGCGTCCGGCCGAGAGGCGGACCATGGAGGCCGGCATGGTGATGCGCGCCACCGCGATGGTGCGCACGAACTCCAGCGGGTCGAGGGCCGCGGCATCGGCCAGCGGCGTGCCCGGCACCTTGACCAGCAGGTTGATCGGCACGCTCTGCGGGTGGGCGGGCAGGGTGGCCAGCGCGTGGATCAGGCCAACACGGTCGCTCGGGTCCTCGCCCATGCCGACGATGCCGCCGGCGCAGACGTGAATGCCAGCGTCGCGCACGGTGGCCAACGTGTCCAGGCGCTCCTGGTAGGTGCGCGTGCTGATGATGCTGGCGTAGTGCTCGGGCGCGGTGTCGAGGTTGTGGTTGTAGCAGTCGAGCCCGGCGGCCTTCAGGCGCCGGGCCTGCGCCGCGTCCAGCATGCCGAGGGTCACGCAGGTCTCCAGGCCCACCGCCTTCACGCCTTCGATCATCGCGCAGACCGCGTCGAGGTCGCGGTCCTTGGGCGAGCGCCAGGCCGCGCCCATGCAGAAGCGGCTGGCGCCGGCGGCCTTGGCCGCCTTGGCCTCGTCGATGACCGTCTGCACCTCCAGCAGCTTGGAGGCGGTCAGGCCGGTGTCGTGGTGGGCGCTCTGCGGGCAGTAGCCGCAATCTTCCGGACAGCCGCCGGTCTTGATCGACAGCAGGGTGGACACCTGGACCTGCGTTGGATCGAAGCGCCGGCGGTGCACCGACTGGGCCTG
Organism: Azospirillum canadense; assembly: GCF_025961225.1. Classification (GTDB taxonomy): domain Bacteria; phylum Pseudomonadota; class Alphaproteobacteria; order Azospirillales; family Azospirillaceae; genus Azospirillum; species Azospirillum canadense. The sequence goes on from NZ_JAOQNG010000005.1 coordinate 121,663, forward strand.
GAACAGGAGTTCGGGGAAGGGAAGGGCGAACAGCGCGGCGATCTCCGCGCGCGTCCAGTCCTGCCGCACCACGCCGACGGCGTGCGATGCCGTCTCATCGGGCTCGGTCGTGCTGATCAGGGTCATGGCTCATGGATCCGATGCTGGGGTCTGAGGGGAACAGGGCGTCGAAGGCGGGAAGCCGCGCGGCCGCCGCGGCGATGGCGGCATCGCCGAGGTCGGGCAGGGGCGGCACCTCCGCCAGGACGGTGACCTTGCCGAAGCGCTCGATCAGGGCGCGGTTGCCGGGGTTCGCCGGGCCGTTGAGGATCACGCCGGCGACCGGCAGCCCGCGCGCGCGCAGCGCCTCCAGGCTGAGCAGGGTGTGGTTCAGCGTGCCCAGCGTGCTGCGCGCCACCAGCACCACCGGCAGCCGCAAACGGGCGATCACGTCGATGATCATGGTGCTGCCGGTGACCGGCACCATCAGCCCGCCGGCGCCTTCCACCACCAGAGGACGGCCGGCGTCCGGCGGCAGGACCAGGCGCGCGAGATCGATGTCCACCCCCTCCAGCGCGGCCGCCGCCAGCGGGGCGAGCGGCGCGGACAGGGTGTAGGCCGGCGGATGGGTCCGCTCGGGTGACAGGCCGGCCAGGGCGGCGACCGTCGTGGTGTCGTCCGGTTCGCTGGCGACGCCGGTCTGCAGCGGCTTCCAATAGGCGGCGTCCCAGGCGCGGGCGAGGCAGGCGGAGACCACGGTCTTGCCCACCCCCGTGTCGGTCCCGGTGACGAAGACGCCGCGCGGGGGCGCGCCGTCGCGGCGGTACAGGCCGTAGGCGATGTGATGAGTCACGCGCAAGCCCTCGGGCGGGGCGCACAGGCGCAGCACCTGGCGGAGGGCGCCGGGCGGCAGAGGCCGATGAGTCGCACAGGGCAGGGTGGCGCCGATGCCCTTCAGTTCGGCCAGGAAATCCCGCCCGTCCGGGTGGTGGCGCACGAGCCGCTCCTCGGTGACCACACCGGTGCCGCCGGCGGGCCAGAGCCGCGCCAGCGCCGCGGCGGTGGGGTAGGCCGGCACGCCGGCCGTGTAGCCGAGCCGCGTGTGCGCGGCGCGCCATTCGCGGAAGCTGTCGGCGGCCAGGGTGGCGAAAGCGATGTGCCCGCCGGGGGCCAGCAGGGCGGCCCAGCGCGCGAGCGCCGCGCCCGGGTCCTGGAACCACTGGACGGCCAGGCTGGAGCACACGAGGTCAAACCCGCCCGGCGGGGCCGCACAAGGGGTCTCGCCGTCCATGACAAGAAAGCGGGCGTCGGGATCCTCGCCGAAGGCGGCGCGGGCGCGCGCGACCATGGCGGCCGACAGATCGGTGAAGAGCCAGTCCGCCGGGCCGAGCCGCGCGCGCAGGGCGCGGCTGAGGAAGCCGGTGCCGCAGCCGATCTCCAGCACGCGCGGCCGGCGGGGCAGGGGGAGGGTGGCGATGCGCTCGGCGAGGCGGTCGGCCACCGCCCGCTGCACCGCGGCGTGATCCTCGTAGCGCGCGGCCGCCCGGCCGAAGGCCGACACGATGGCGTCCTGGCGCGTCCCGGTCATCGGGTGGTCTCCAATTCCGCGGCCCAGGCGGCGATGCGTTCGGCGCACCACGCCGACGCCGTCTGCGGCAGCAGGTGTCCACCCTCCGCGTGCCAGTTCAGAGGAAGGCCCGCGAAGGCCCGCTCCGTCATCGCCGGCGGCACGATGGGATCGCCGCGTCCGGCGAGGGCGCGCAGAGGGGCGCGCAGGGCCGGGCGGGCGTCCCAATCGCGCAAGGCTCGCAAGTCCACAGCGAGGCGTTCGGCGTCGCAGGGCGCCGCCGGGGCGCCACAGCCGCAGCGCCGGCGGAACTCATCCAGCACCGCGGTGGGCGCGGCGTCGAAGCGCGCGATCATCCGGTCGAGCACGCGGCGTGGCGTGGCCGGCGCGTATCCCGGGCCTTCCGTGAAGCGCGGGAAGCCATTGATGGCGATCAGGCCGTCCCAGGCGAACGGCGCCTCGTGCAACAGCCAGAGCACGCCAAAGGAATGGCCAACCGCCACCACCGGCCGCCCGGCCGGCAGCGCCGGCACCACGGGAGGCCCGAAGTAGCCGAGGTCCACCGCCGCGCTGTCGCCTCTGGACAGGTGGGCGCGGACGCCGTCCCACAGGTCGGGCCCGAACCCCCAGCCGTGCACGAAAACGAACAGGGGCGCCGTCATGCCACGCTCCAGGCGGCGGTGATCGCGGCGATCAGCGTGTCGATGTCGGCGTCCGTGTGGGCGGCGGACAGGGCGAAGCGGATGCGGCTGGTGCCCGGCGGCACGGTCGGCGGGCGGATGGCGACGCCGAGGACTCCCGCGTCCTCCAGCCGCCGCCCGAGGTCCAGCGCCGCCCGCTCAGCGCCCACGATCGCCGGGACGATCTGCGTGCTCGATGCGCCGGTGTCGAGGCCGAGCCCGCGCAAGGCGGCGCGCAGCTGTTCGGCGTTGGCCTGCAGGCGGTCGCGTTCGGCGTCGAGAGTGGGGAGCAGGTCGAGTGCGGCGTCCATCGCCCCGAGCACGGCCGGCGGCAGAGCGGTGGTGTAGAGGAAGCCGCCGCAGCGGTTGCTCAGCCAGTCGCACAGCGCGCGCGAGCCCGCGACGTAGGCGCCGAACCCCCCGAGCGCCTTGCTGAAGGTGCCCATCACCAGATCGACGCGCCCCGCCGCGAGGCCGGACAGGCCCATGCCGCGGGGGCCGAGCACGCCCGTTGCGTGGGCTTCGTCGAGCATCAGGAAGGCGCCATGGCGGTCGGCGATGTCGGCCAGGGCGGCGACGTCGGCGCGGTCGCCGTCCATGCTGAACACGCTTTCGGTGATGATGAAGCGGCGGCCCGGCTGCCCGGCCCGCTGCGTCAGCAACCGGTCCAGGTGGTCGAGGTCGTTGTGGCGGAAGCGGATCTGAGGCACGCCGGCGGCGGCGCAGCCGTGGTGCAGACTGGCGTGGTTCAGCCGGTCGGTGAAGACCAGCGCCGCGCCGCCGAGCGTGTCGTGGTCGAACAAAGCGGGCAGCAGGGCGGCGTTCGCCTGCCAGCCGGAATTGAACAGCAGCGCCGCCTCGGTCCCCTTCAGCCGGGCGATTTTCGCCTCGACCTCGGCGTGAAGCTCCAGCGTGCCGCAAATCAGCCGCGACGCCCCCGACCCGGCGCCCCAGCGGCGGGCCCAGGCGCAACTCCGCTCGATCAGCAGCGGGTGTCTGCACAGGCCCAGGTAATCGTTGCCGGAAAAGTTGAGCAATATCCGGCCATCCCGGACGATGCGGCCGCGGTCCGTCGGCTGCCCCGGGCGCAGCGCGCGGCGGGCGTGCCGGTGGTCGAGGGTGTCGAGATGCGACTGGAAGAGGTGGTCAAAGCGGGACATCGGAAATGGCACCCACCAATCAGAATCGCGCCGACGGGTCCAGCGACACGCCACGCGGTCGGCGCGGGAGCGCGGCGCGATCAACGCCGGCCGGCCGGCGCGGCGACGGCACAGCGGCTGATTGGGAATGAGGAAGGAGGCCTTATGGACCGCTGACGCGCGAGTCCGCGGCGCCCGTTGGAACGACAGAGAACGTGTCACGGCCGCTATGGTTGGCTGTTGTCTGGCTCACCGACGCGGATGCGGAAGTCGTGGCGGCCGTCGTCGTGGGCGGTCACGTCGTAGGTGAGGCGGTCCGCGATGCGGTTGTCGGGATGAAACGTCACGACACGCGGTTTGAGGGTCGCCAGCTCCGTGGGCTGGCAGTACCAGGACGCCGCGATGATGACATCGTCCCCTGGCTGGCAGGTGCGCGCCGCCGCGCCGTTCAGCACGCAGCACCGGGAGCCGCGTTCGCCGAAAATGACGTAGGTGCTGATACGGGCACCGGAGTTGCGGTTCCAGATCTCCACAAACTCCAGGGGATAGAGGCCAACCGCGTCGCAGTGGTCCGGATCGAGCGTGATGGAGCCGTGGTAGTTCAGGTTGGCGTCGGTGACGTGGATGCCGTGGAGCTTGGCGCGAACCACCTTGATCATGGCGCCGTCTCCGGGACGGGCGCTTTGCTAGGGGCGGCGAACACATGCTCCGGGCCCGGGAAGCGGCGGTGTCGGACGTCCTCCGCGAAGGCCGATGCGGCTTGGCTGACGGTCGGGCCGAGCTCGGCGTAGCGGCGCACGAACTTCGGCGTGAAATCGGTGAAGAGGCCAAGCAGATCGTCGGTCACCAGTACCTGGCCGTCGCAAGCGACGGACGCGCCGATGCCGATGGTCGGGACGGCCACCGCCGCCGTAATGCGGTCGGCCAATGGCTCCATCACGCCCTCGATCACCAGCGCGAAGGCGTCGGCGTCGGCAATGGCCTGGGCGTCGGCCAGAATGCGCTCGCCTTCGTCCACGCTGCGGCCGCGCGCGCGGAAGCCGCCGAGCGTGTTGACCGACTGCGGGGTCAGCCCGATATGACCCATGACCGGCACGCCGCGCGCGGTCAGATAGGCGACCGTCTCGGCCATCTCCACACCGCCCTCCAGCTTCACCGCCGCGCACCCCGTCTCCGCCAGGACGCGGGCGGCGTTGCGGAAGGCCTGCTGCGGCGATTCCTGGTAACTGCCAAACGGCAGATCGACAACCACGCAGGCCTGCGTCGAGCCGCGGACCACGGCCGCGCCGTGCGCGATCATCAGGTCGAGCGTCACCGGCAACGTGCTGTCGAAGCCGTACAGCACCATGCCTAGGCTGTCGCCGACCAGCAGCACGTCGACATGCGGGTCCAGCAGCTTGGCGAGGGATGCCGAATAAGCGGTCAGGCACACGATGGGCTCACCGCCCTTGCGCGCGGCAAGGGTGGTGATGGTGGTGCGCTTGGCCAGCGCCGTTGCACTCATTGTTGCTCCTCAGATGCAAATCGCTCTCGGGATGAACCGTGGGATCAGCGTGGCTGCCAGAACAAAGAACGGGCCGAGTGCGGGGACGACCAACGAAGGCGATGTTCGTCACGGGTCAAGGCGTCATACCTGAGCATGCGCGCGACGGCAATTAAATAATGAACGACGCCGATGAATACTAATATCCAAGAACGACACAGCGCACTCTGTGGAATATTGTTGCTGCGCTTTGGAATCGCGATGCAGACTGCCAGTCTTCTCCGTGTTGAGGGGTGAGCCCGCTATGTGAGAAGAACGGATGTTGGTGGCGTAACTTTTTCAAATGGCTGGTCCGCCGGCGAAGTTCGGCCGGCCGGTGAGGGCGTAAGAAAAGGACTGATGGGTCGAATGGCCGTTGTGGCGGCCCAGAGCGAGCGAAAACCGTTGGTCACCTTGCGGAAGAAGCTGCTGCAGCGCAGAAGCTGCTGCAGCGCGTGCGCCCTTTGTCCCACCCCGTGTACACGCACTGGAACAGGCGGCCGAGATATTTCACCGTCGGCACCGACTGGCTGGCGCTGTCCGACCCCTCGCTCGCTCTCAGCCGCGTGGTCGCGTCGGCCAGGGTTGTGAACGGGAGCACTGTGATCGACCTGCGTCCGGGCGTGAGCGTCACCATCGTCGGCCAGACCGGCGACGTCGCCCGCTGGTTCGGCTGACGTGGAGCGGCCCGTCTGCCGTGATAGGAGGCGCGCTCGCGCAAGGCGATGCTCGGGGGCAAGAGACAGCTTTATCGTCGAGTGGGGTGGACGGATGTGAGCCGTCGCGCCTGGAGGAGCAAACAGTGGCGGGTGCACGCCCCCGCAACCAAATTCACTACCCCCCATCGCCTGCACCCGCTCACCGACACGCCGGGTCGCGATGCCACCGATCCAGGCTTCCTAGATAACCGCGGCCAGAGCGCGCTCGGTGGTCTTGCGCGGCTCCAGGAAGGGCGGGAAGTGCAGCTTCGAACACCGTGCTGGGCCTTGGCGGCACACCGCCTTCTCGCCGGTGCTGCGCGCCCGGCGCACCCACACGATCGCCTTCGCAATGCCAATCTGGTAGCGCGCCACGGCTTGCTGAGTCGAGTGGCCAGCCGCCACCGCCTTCAACACGCGATCCCGCAAACCCTGGCTGTAGGCTCGGGCCCTGCAGTTCCTCCATCCGTCATGGAGGGTGAATCACGCAGCCCAGCCGCCGTAAATTCCTTCCGAAGCAGTAGCCCTCTCCACGGGCTCCAACGCAATCTCTGGTGTACCGTGTGGCGCGAGTGAGGCCAGTACATAGTCCGGCTGATCGCGAGTAGCTTCTCGCTGTCCTCGATCCGCCCCAAAGCTGCACGACCAACGTCAAATCTGGTTTGACTCCTATTAATGTATGCATTACAAGATCAGTAGAAAAATTTAATGGCGATCCGCTGCCTCAACGTCGTTGGGATGGATATCTGCCACTTGGTATCCGTCCGGTCTGCGTACGATAAACGGCTTGCTGAATTTCATGGCTCAATAATAGGCGCTGCACGATAAGCAACCGTGAAATTGTCAATGAGTTTCAACGTGACAGACTGAAGGATCCTGCGAAACGAGTCCCCCTGATCGGGGTGATAAGTTGGTGTCTTTAGTAGACAAACGACGGTATTGACAGGGTTGTCTATACGTGTGGCAAACGTGTAAGGGGGAGTTATGAGCAAGCCGCTTACGTTCATGTCTTGGATAAAGGACACTATGAAGTGGCTCTTCTTAGATTTTCCGAACCAGCTTGACGATGAGGCGCGCGCCCAACAGCAGGTCAACAATGCTCGGTTGAGGAGCTGCAATATATATCCCGAGATGCCATTTATGTAGCTTTGGACTGCCCGCAAGCGTGTCAGTGGGTTGAAGCGCGCATAAATTTGTCGCGTTCATTGGGACGGGGCGCTGAGGCGCTCCGGATAGGTGAGTGACGTGTCCCCATCGCTGGAGAGGCATATGGACTATGATCTCAACTGCTACGTAACCGTTTCGCGTTCCGAGGCAATGCAAGATGATCAACAATTCATAAAATTTGTGCAGGAGCTAGAAGAGTACCTGAAGAAAAACGGGACATCATATGCGGTGGTTTCTCGAAGCGTTAAGAAAGGAGAAGAAATATACCGTAATGTTCATTTGATTTGATGGGGTTTAACTCGCCTCGTCAGAGTAGCGTGTGGGTATGATCGCCCGCTCCAGGTGGCACAATAAATTGATCAAGGAGCGAGGTATGCTCATGAACACGATACGTGGAAAGATGATGGCGACGTTGACCGTCATGCTGGTCATGATCCTCGTTCAAAGCGGCGTTGCTATCATTTCACTGGCTTCTGTGCGGAGAACGGCGACTGAAATTGAGGAAAAGTGGTTGCCGAACACCCAGTCTTTGGCGCTGCTCGACGCCGCACTCAACGAAATCCGCGCACAGGAAGCCATGCATATTATGGAGAGTGGCAGCGACGGGATGGCCGCTCTGGAGGAGCACTTGGGTGAGCGGCTGCTCGAAATTCCCGGTCTCGTCGATCGCTTTAGTTCGGACAGTAACCTGGGGTATCATGCCTCGGCGTTCATTGCAAAGTGGCGTGACTTCCTTCCTGCGCATCAGATGATGCTGCAGTATTCTCGTAAGCTTCAAAAAGAAGAGGCTCTGGTCATATTTGAAGGAAAGGTCAAAAAAGCGTTTCAGGCCGTGTCCGATGTGCTCGATGGGATGCGTATGGCGAACCTCGATGGCGGGATTGAGGCCACACGATTAGCTAACAGAATTTTCGAGAAATCGCGAATCTACATGATGGCAGCGGTGCTTCTCAGCAGTATTTTGGCTCTTGTACTCGTGCTTGTGACTGATCGAGATGTGGCTAATCCTTTGCGGCAAATTGTAAAAACCATGAAATTGCTGACGTCCGGAGAGATGAATGCTGAGCCGTTAAAGACCGGCCAGAAGGGCGAGATTGGTGATCTGGCTGCGGCTGTCATCGCTTTTAGGAAGAGTCTTGTCGAGGCGAGCGGCCTGCGCGCCGCCCAGGAAACCCACGCGCGCCAAATGGCGGTGGAGCGACGGCAGTTGCTTCTCTCAATGGCGGAGCGACTCGAAGAGCAAGTTGAAAGTGTGGTGAAAGAGGTTGCTGCGGCCGCGTCAGAAACGGAGGCGACGGCACGGCGCATGGGGGAAACGGTCAAGCGCACGATTGAGCAAGCGGCTGAGGTGTCGGCGGAGGCGAGGCAGTCTTCATCAAACGTTCAAGCGGTTGCTTTGGCTGCGGAGCAGTTGTCAGCGTCCATTGTCGAGATCGGGGATCATGTGCATCGATCGGCGAAGACAACCGAAGCTATGGTCGCAAAAGGAGAAAATACTAGCCAAATTGTAATCACGCTTGATGGTGCAGCTCAGAGGATTGGGGAAGTCGTCAATCTGATTCAGGGTATCGCCGCTCAAACCAATCTGCTCGCGCTCAATGCTGCTATAGAAGCAGCGCGGGCGGGGGAATCTGGGAAGGGATTTGCGGTGGTCGCCGGCGAGGTGAAGCAACTCGCTATGCAAGCGAGCGCTGCCACTAGTGTGATTGGGGAGCAAATCGACCTTATTCAGGTGATCACAGCAAGCGCGAGTAAGGCTATCCGCGATATCATCCAATCGATCACGGATGTGAACTATAGTGCCAAGGCGATCTCCGCTGCGGTTGAACAACAACGTGCTGCTACGGCCGGTATAGCGCAGAGCGCTGAGATCGTCGCGTTCACCGCTCATGCAGTAGCTACCAATATCAGAGACGTTACTGAATCGGTCACCAATATTGGGTGCGCTTCTGTGGGCTTCGTGGACGATGCTCAGAAACTCACGACTACGGCCGGGTCGCTGAAAGGGTATGTGGATTCTTTCATTGCAACCGTCCGCGCATAAACGTGAACCGTCTGGACAATGAAGCATTCGGTTGTTGTGGAACGAAATATGGAGCGGGACTTGCTCAATAGTATCGTCCCTGTCTTTGCTATGCGCGCGACTATTGGTGATCGTAATTCCACCGACCAGGCATGTTACGGCACGGCGCAGGGCGACATCCTGCTTGCACAGTTTGAATGACGTTACCATGGAGGTGTTCTTGTCTTTCACTATTGATCTGACCGATCGCGCCGCGCTGGTAACCGGAGCGTCGAGCGGCCTGGGGCGGCATTTCGCGCAGGTGCTGGCGCGCGCCGGCGCCAAGGTGGCGCTGGCGGCGCGGCGTGTCGACAGCCTTGAGCTCGTGTGCGAGGACATTGTCCGCGACGGTGGTGAGGCGGTGGCCGTGCCGATGGACGTCACCAACGCCGCTTCGGTGCGGGAGGCTGTGGCCGCCGCCGCCGAGGGCTTGGGCGGGCTGGACATCCTGGTCAACAACGCGGGCACCACGCTGGTCACACCGGTCCTCGACATCGAGGAGGCGGAGTGGGACGGCGTGCTCGACACCAACCTCAAGGGCTGTTTCCTGGTGGCGCAGCAGGCGGCGCGCACCATGCGCGAGCGCGAGCGCGGCGCCAGCATCGTCAACGTCGCCTCGATCCTCGGTTTGCGCGTGGCCGGGCAACTCGCGCCGTACGTCACCTCCAAGGCCGGGCTGATCCAGCTGACCAAGGCGATGGCGCTGGAGCTGGCGCGGCACCGCATCCGCGTCAACGCGCTGTGCCCCGGCTACATCGAGACCGATCTCAACCGCGAGTTCTTCGCCTCGGAGGCGGGGCGGGCGCTGATTAAGCGCGTGCCACAGCGCCGGCTCGGCCAGCTGGAGGAGCTGGACGGGGCGCTGCTGCTGCTGTGCTCCGACGCGTCGTCTTTCATGACCGGCTCGGTGATCGCCGCCGACGGCGGGCATCTGGTCAGTTCGCTGTGATTCTCTTCGTCCGTCCGCCCCGCGAAAGCGGGGCGGACGGACGAAGAGGATTCCGGAGCACCCTATAACAAGGAAAAGCATCCATGGACTTTGCCCTGTCGCCCGAGATCGACGACTACCGCCGGCGCGTGCGCGCCTTCGTGAATGACGAGATCCTCCCGGTCGAGGCGGACCGCACCAACTGGGACGAACACGGGATGATCGCGCTCTCGGCGCTGGAGACGCTGCGCACCAAGGCGAAGGCGGCTGGGCTGTGGGCCTTGCAGATGCCGAAGGCGCGCGGCGGGCAGGGGCTGCCGGTGGTCGGCATGGCGGCCTGCTACGAGGAGATGAACCGCTCGATCTTCGGACCGGTGTGCTTCAACTCCTCGGCGCCGGACGACGGCAACATGATGGTGCTCAACAAGGTCGGCACTGAGGCGCAGAAGGAGCGCTGGCTGCAGCCGATCATCGACGGCAAGGTGCGCTCTGCTTTCGCCATGACCGAGCCGCACCCGGGCGGCGGCTCCGACCCCTCAATGATGCTCACCAAGGCCGAGCGCAAGGGCGACCGATGGGTGGTGCACGGGCGCAAGTGGTTCATCACCGGGGCCGAGGGGGCGCAGCACTTCATCCTGATCGTCCGCACCTCCGACGACAAGCGCAAGGGTCTGACCGCCTTTCTGTTCGACAAGGACCAGCCGGGCTGGGAACTCGTGCGCCGCATCCCGATCATGGGGCCGGAGGAGCATGGTGGACACTGCGAACTGGTGTTCGACGGGCTGGAGATCCCGGACGAGAACGTGCTGATGAACGTCGGCGACGGGCTGAAGGTGACGCAGATCCGCCTGGGGCCGGCGCGACTCACCCACTGCATGCGCTGGACCGGTCTCGCCAAGCGCTGCCTGGAGATCGCCGGGGCGTACGTTAAGGAGCGCCAGAGCTTCGGCATCCCGCTGGCGCAGCGCGAGGGCGTGCAGTGGATGCTCGGCGATGCGGCGATGCAGATCGAGCTGGGCCGGCTCATGATCATGAAGGCGGCCTGGAAGCTGGACCAGGGCGGCTTCGCCAAGAAGGAATTGTCGATGGCCAAGGTGCTGTTGGCCGACACGCTGTTCAAGGCGGCGGACACGGCCATCCAGCTGTGCGGCGCGCGCGGCTATTCCAAGGACACGGTGCTGGAGTGGATCTACCGCTACGCCCGCCAAGCCAAGCTGGTCGACGGCGCGTCCGAGGTGCACAAGATGGTGCTCAGCGACTTCTACCTGAAGGAAGGCGACGGGTTCTGGCAATGGGGCTGATCAACGACGGTAGCCAACCACGCCTTGAGGCGTGGTTGGCGGAGCAACTGGGTGCAAGGCGCGTCAGCGTCGAGGACGTCACCCGGCTGAGCGGCGGCGCCATTTCGGAAAACTTGGCCCTGACGCTGGCTGTACAAGGCGGGCGGCTGGACGGGCGGAACGCGGTGGTGCTGCGCGCGGCGCCGCCCATGGAGGTCTCGGCCAGCCTGAACAAGGCGCAGGAGTTCGCCGTGCTGCGCGCCGCCTTCGCGGCCGGCGTGGCAGCGCCGGAGCCAATTGTGGCGTGCGAGGATACGGGGCTGCTCGGCCGCGCCTTCTACGTCATGCGCCGGGCCGAGGGGGTCGCCGCTGGCTTCCGCGTGGTCAAGACCGACACGCCGCAGCACGGGCTGGCCCGCGAACTCGGGCGGCAACTGGGCAAGCTGCACTGTGTGCGGCCGGGCACGCCGGGGCTGGACTTCCTGCCGCGGCCGGAGCACGGGCCGGCGCGAGACGCCGCGCGGCTGTACCGGGAATGGGCCGGCGCCGCGGCGGAGCGCGACCCGGTGCTTTCCTACGGGCTGCGCTGGCTGGAGGTCAACGCGCCGCCGGCCAGCGAGGTGGTGCTGTGCCACCGCGACTACCGCACCGGCAACTACCTGGTGAAGGGCGGCCAGCTGACGGCGATCCTCGACTGGGAGTTTGCCGGCTGGTCCGACCCGATGGAAGACCTTGGCTGGTTCTGCGCGCGCTCCTGGCGCTTTGGGCGGTTCGACCGCGAGGCGGGGGGCATCGCCGACCGCGCCGACCTCTACGCCGGCTACGAGGAGACTGCGGGGCGCCGGGTTGATCCGGCGCGGGTGGCGTACTGGGAGGCGTCTGCCTACTTGCGCTGGGCCGCCATCGCTATCCAGCAGGGGCGCCGCCACATCTCCGGCACGGAACCGTCGCTGGAATTGGCGCTGACCGGCCGCATGCTCCCGGAGATCGAGCACGACCTGCTTCTGCACCTGGATTCCCTGGAGGAAACATGAGCATCGACCAGCCGGATGCCTGCGGACTTGTGGAGATCGCGCTGAAGACCTTCCGCGAGGTGGTGCTGTCCGCCGCGTCGGCGGAGCAGCGCTTCCCGGCGCTGATGATCGCCAACGCGCTGTCCATCGCAGAGCGCGAGCTGAAGGGCGCCGCCGACCCGGCCGCAGCGCTGAGGCGCCTGCTGGGTGAGGAGGGCGACGCCGATACGCTGTTGCGTCGGCTGTGCGAGGCGATCGCCGAGGGGCGGTTTGACGGACGGACGGACCTGCGCCCGGTGCTGTGGGAGATCACCCGGGCACGCCTCGCCGTGTCCAATCCGAAGTACCTTCAGAATTAGGGCACGGCGGCAGCGGTGGCGGGCATCATCAGGGGCCGGTTTGTACGCCAGTTCGCAAAGCGCCGCCAATTCCGCATCCGCCCACCACGCTGGCGGGCCTGCTGCCCGGGGTTGTCGCCGGTCAGCCGCTTGAGGGTGGCGAAGGCGCTCTCGAACGCGGCGAGACCGCCCATGTAGGGCTCGAGCAAGGCGGCGTCGGCGGTGAGCAGGAGGTCGCGCAGGCCGGTCTGCTGGTCGGCCATGGCGGCCATCTGGTGGCTGGCGTCCTCCAGCACCTCATAGCTGTGCGCGGTCCAGCCGTTGCTGGTCTGGAGGAAGCTCAGCGTGCGGAAACTGATAACGCTGACGCCCGCCGCCATCAGGATGATGGCGGCAAACGCGATTGTCGACTTCTGCGCAATGCGCAGCCTCATGAACCAAGTCATGTCCGGTGGACGAGCGCCCGCAACGTCAGGGCGGTCTCGATCGCCACAGCCGAAGACCGGGGTTGCCCACCGCGTGTGATCCGTGGGGCGGCGCGCCAAGCCTGGATGACGTCCTCGCTGACCCAAATGGTCAAACTGCCACGCTGGCGCAGCCCGGCCTCATCAGCGGTCCAATTGGTCACGCGGCACTTGGCGCGAGGAAACTGGTGGCGATGAGTGGCGTGATGTTTGAACGGCATTGGGCAGCAGCGGTGGCGGGCATCAACAGGGGGCCGGTTTGTACGCCAGTTCGCAAAGCGCCGCCAATTCCGCATCCGCCCACCACGCTAGCGTCTCCTTGAAATTTCCAGTGGCATGACCGTGTAAAGCTCCGCCTCGAAAGATTTAAAATAAATTTTAAATGCGCGTCCTGTTGTCTTGGCGTCGCCATCAGAAGCAAACGAAGAATACTCGGATATGCCGCATCCAAATTAGCTGCTCAACATTTTCGACATATCGGTTTACCATTTGTTTGCAAATGCGAATTAGCGTGCGAGGTGTGCCTACGATGGAAAGCGTGCGGGTAGAGCCGGTTTATGCAGCCCCATTCTACTTCCCGATTTGGTGTGTTTCCGGCATTTCTGGCAGTGGCTCGGACCGGCGTGATGGCGACGCTCACAGATGCCACGTTCGCCGCAACCTTAAGGCGGCCCGATCGGGTGCGCTTCTCCGCCGTGCTGGCCACCGTGCACATGGCGGTCGAGCGTGGCGCCGCGCGCAATGGAAACTTGGTGGAATGGAAACTTGGTGGATGTGTCCGCCGCGTGGACGATCCTATCGTCGCAGCCCCTGGACGCCGCCAAGCGGGTGAGGGTGATTGGCATCGACGGCACCGTACGGCTGTGTCACCGCGTCAAACATTGCCAACTCCGCCGCCGTTTGATCGTCGCCGCCGAGCGAACCGCCACCCGCGCTTTCACCCCCTGGCTCACGGCGACCGGCCTCGCCCGGACCACCTGAACCAGTGAACGAGCACCTTGGTCACGCTTGGTTCGTCAGCCGATCACGGCGTTGACGGCACCCCATTCATAAACGAGTCCTCGTCCGCATTCCGCATGCGTGAACTGGGACAGACGTCCAGAAAGGAACAGAGGCGCCATGTCCATCAGAAATCGCGGGATCGGGGTGATCAGCCTCCTTTCCGGAATGGTCTTCGTGGCCGCCGCGGTAAACCTCGGTGAGCGCTGGCACACCTTCAGCCGGGCCGAGGAAGCGGTCCACCTCGAGCAGCTCGTGCAACGGGAGTTGGAGCTGGCGGGCGCGCTCAGTGTCGAGCGTGGCCCCATCAACCAGGCGCTGCGTGGCTCAACGATCTCTGCGAAGGTCCAGCAGGAGCTGGACGCCGATCTGAAGGCCAGCGAGGACGCCTTCGAGGCCCTGCAGGCGAGCGCCGCCGGCACGCCGGCGGCGACCAAGCTGAGCGATCTGCGCATGAAGCTGGCGACCGCGCGCGCCCAGGCCATGGCCATTTGGTCGCGGCCGAAGGAAGAGCGTTCCGCCGACGCGGCCGCCGACGTGCTAGGGGCCTTCAATGCGGCGATCGAGGCCATCGGTCGGTTCGCGGGCACGGACGTCGCGAAGGCCACCGAGCTGAGCCCTGAGGCGGGTGGCCTGCTGGCCATCGCGCGCAACGGCTGGACCATGCGTCTGGCCGTCGCCGACATCTCGCTGCCACTGTCCAACCTGCTGAGTGCCAACAGGACCGCCACCCCCGCTGAGCGTGACCGCTTCAACGTCACGGCGGGCCGGGTTGAACAGCTGTGGACGGATATTGTCATGCGCGGCGATGCCGAGACTGCCCCGGCTGGGCTGCGCAAAGCCATCCAAGGCGCGCGTGACGACCAATTTGGCGCCGGCAAGGCGGTGCGCGACCGCGTCCTGAAAGCGGCGTTCGGCGAGGGCGCCTACGACATTTCGCTCGACGATTGGCGCACGTCCGCGGTTTCGGCCAACGCCTCAGTCCTGCGTATTCGCGACGCCGCGCTTGACGAGGCCCGCGCGCGTACGGACGCCAACCGCGACGAGGCGTTGGCCGGCATGCGCATTGCGCTGGCCTTGATGATTGGCGCGGCGGCCGTGGCCGGCTGGGTGGTCACCATTTTCGTGCGCACGGTCGTCCGTCCAATCGTTGCCCTGTCCGCAGCCATGGGCACCCTGGCCGAGGGCGGCAAAGCCGACATCCCGTTCCGCGACCGCCGCGACGAGATCGGCCGCATGGCGAAGTCAATCGCCGTATTCGAGAGCGCCATGCGCGACGCCGAAGCGCTGCGCGCCGAGCGCGAGGAGGCCAAGCACCAGGCCGAGGAGCGACGCCGTGCCGACATGCGAGCCCTGGCCAACTCCTTCGAGGACCAGGTCCGCGACGTCGTCCGTCACGTCGCCAGCTCCTCCGCCGGTCTGAACACCACCGCCGGCGCTCTATCCGCGGCGACCGAGCAGGCGACCCGCCAAGCCACCGACGCCGTGGCCGCCGCGGAGCGCGCCTCCGGCAGCGTCGCCACCGTGGCAACGGCCGCGGAGGAACTGTCCGCCTCCATCGGCGAGATCGGCCGCCAGATCGCCCATTCGACCGAGATCACCCGCAACGCCGCGGCGCTCGCCGACCGGACGAACGGCATCATCGGCGGATTGGCCATGGTCGCCGAGCAGATCGGCACCGTCGTCAACCTGATCAGCGACATCGCTGGTCAGACCAACCTGCTGGCGCTCAACGCCACCATTGAGGCGGCGCGCGCCGGTGACGCCGGCAAGGGTTTCGCGGTGGTCGCGGGTGAGGTCAAGGCGCTCGCCAACCAGACGGCCCGTGCCACGGAGGGCATCGCCCAGCAGATCAACCAAGTCCAGGGCTCGACCCGCGAAGCCGTCGACGCGATTCAGGGCATCGTGGAGACGATCGGTGACGTCAGCCGTACCTCCTCGGCGATCTCCGCGGCGGTCGCCCAGCAGCAGCAGGCCACCAACGAAATAGCGCACAACGTCGATCGCGCCGCCGAGAGCACCCGCGCGGTGGCCGGCAACATCGCCGGCCTGCAGCAGGCGGTGATCCACTCCGGCGAGGCCGCCTCGCAGGTGCTGACCGCATCGAATGGCCTTTCTGCGCAGTCCAAGGTGCTCGATGGCGAGGTCGAGGGCTTCGTGGCCCGCATCAAGACGGCATGATGGTGCCGTTCCCGTGCCGGCCTTGCCGCGTTTTGCGTCTCGCGGGACGCGGTGGCGTGCCGCCCAAATCGGCCTCCGCGGTCCCGTGCCTGGCCAACCGGCGGTGCGCGGGCGATCCATCCTTCGCCGCCCGTCCGGCAAAGCGTGACCGATGCCATGCGTCTCCGCCGCTCTCTATCCCGGTGCTCGGAGCAACCATGGAGATGGCCGCCACGTCGTCAGCCGCACACGGGTGCCGGGAGAAGCCTGCGCGACAGGTTCGGTACAACCCGGGGCTGCCACAGTCTGCCGCCGTCGCGCCCGGTCTACGGGCACTCTATCCGGAGGCCGCCCTGGCAAGCGATCCGGGCCTGGAACGTCTGCGGGGATCAAGGCCAAACCGGGAGCTGATGCGCGGCCCCAATGGTGAGCCGGACGCAAGCGAGCGCCGAATGTACGCGTTCCGGATCAGGCGCCCCTTTGGCGTAACCGTTGCTGGTGGATGTCCGACATGGCTGCGTTCAACACCATCAACAATGGCGTCCGCACCATCCGTGGCTTTCACGACGAGGCTGACTCGGTTTCGGTTGCTCATGCGGAGCGTGGTAAAACCTTTCCAGCGCAAAAAGGCTGCATCGCTCTCGTGTTCAGCCATACCCAGAAGAAAATGCTGCCTGCAGCATAAGATGACCGGCCCGCGTGTCAAACAGCGAGCGGATACGGAAGCTTTAGCACAAAGTTCAGAATTCTGTAGCGCGCCGCTCGCGCGGCGTTAAAGCAAAAGAACACTTTGGACTTCATAAGAGCAGAACAATGGAGGGGATTGTGGAGACGGTACGCCAGCGTGCGGAAACTCAGACCTCCGCGCGGCACAGTGTTGAGATCGACAACACGTCTTTCCGGGGCATCGTCCAGGGCGACGCCGACTTGAACTTTCAGTGGGCGGCGGTGCTGATTGACTCACTGGTTGCCTGCGGCGTCACGCACGCGGTGATGTCCCCGGGAGCACAAATGGCTCCCCTGTCGCTTGCCTGTCGGGCCAACCCGGAGATGACGGTGAGCGTTGTGATTGACGAGCGCTCGGCCGCCTTTCTGGCACTGGGGCTGGCGCGCGCAACCCGTCGCCCCACCGTCCTGATCTGCACGTCGGGCTCGGCCACCGGCCAATGGTACCCGGCCGTCATGGAGGCGTCCGCCGGGCAGACACCCCTCATTCTGCTGACCGCGGACCGGGCGCCCGAGAACCAGGACCGCAGTTCGGCCCAGGCCATCGACCAGATCAAACTGTACGGTTCGCACGTCCGGGCCTCCCACCACCTGCCACCGCCCGACGCGAGCATTGCGGCGCTGGTCCCGCTGATGGCGCGGGCCTACGAGCAGAGCCTGTGGCCGGCGCCGGGCCCGGTCCACATCAACGTCCCGTTCCGCGACCCCTTCATCCCGCAGGATCGCAGCAAGCTCTTCACGCCACAGCCGGCCACAGTCTCGCGCCCGCAGGTAAGCTCCCAGCCGACCGAGCTGCGGGAAATCGCGGAGCGCATCGCCGGCCGGCCGGGTGTCATTGTCAGCGGCGCTGGTGAGCTGGACGGCGACGCGGCCGCGGCGATCATCAGCTTGGCCGAAACACTGGCGTGCCCCGTCATTGCCGACCCGCTGAGCAATCTGCGCTTCGATCCGGCCGCCGACGATCATGTCATCGCCGGCGCCGACAGCTTCCTGCGCTCGGCGGCCTTCGCCGGGGCGCACCATCCGGGCTGGGTTCTCAGTGTCGGTGGCCCGCCGACCTCCAAGCCACTTCTGCGGTGGCTGCAGAACGCCCGGGTGGCGGACTACATCGTCGTCGATCCGTCGCCACGATGGCCCGACCCGCTGCTGCGCGCCACACGACTGCTCCGCGCCAGCCCAGCGGCGCTCTGCCGGGACCTGGCTACGGCAGTCGGGGCTGCGCCGGCAGCGCACGGATGGCTCACCGGGTTCGTGGCCGCTGACCGAGCGGTTGAAGCGGGCATCGCCCGGGTGGCGGGTGTGGGATTCTGGGAGGCGCAGATCGTGCGCCGTCTGATTGCCGCCGCGGCGAATGGCAGCGCCCTGTTCTCCGGGAACTCAATGGCCGTGCGCGATTTTGATAGCTTCTCGGGGAAGGCGCCCAGGGGCTTGCGGCTGCTCGCGAACCGCGGCACCAACGGCATTGATGGAAACGTCGGCACCTTCCTTGGTATTGCGGCGGCGCAACGCGGGGTGACGACGCTGGGGCTGATCGGCGACATGGCCTTCGCGCACGACGTCGGAAGCCTGCAAATGGCCGGCGATCTCGACGTCGTTCTCGTCGTCGGCAACAACGGCGGCGGCGCCATCTTCGACTATCTGGCGACCGCCAAGGCGCCGGAGTACGCCGACTTTCTCGCCCCACCGTCCATCGACATCCGGCTTGCCGCGGAGGCCGCAGGCTGGCGGACGTGGCGGGCCGAAGACGCCGAGAGTTTCGATGCGACGTTCGTGGAGGCCATGCGCGCCCGTGGCCCGCGCCTCATCGAAGCGGTGATCGACCGTGCGGAGAGCGTGGCCAGTCACAAGGCCTTCTGGACGGCGATGGAGACGATGCCGGCGCACTGGAATCATGACGTGGCCCGGCGCTGTCAACGTGCCGCCGGAGCGAGCAGGTGAAGGCAGCGTGGTGCCGTGAGGCGAGCAGAAACGGCCTGCGCCCGTGCTCCCCATCGATTCACGCAACGCGGACATAGGGCGGGCGTACCAAGCCGAACATGCGGTTGAGCGGGTTGCCAGCGACCTTGAGCTCGGTGCGGCGGCCCTCATCGCTGTGGGCGCGCAGGCGGTGGCCAATCACCTGCCTGCAGCGCGTGATCGCCGCCTCCACCTGGCCCGCGCGTTATCGCCGGACGCCCGCTGCCAGGCCATGCGCCCCATCTCGGCAATGGCCAGGAGATAGCGGCCGCGCGGGGGTGGCGCGGTGTCGACGGTGGCGCTGAGCACGGCATCGGCGCGTGGCGGGGCGATCACCGCCGCTTCCCGACGGCGGGCTACCTCGGTCGCGTAGACGTCGGTTCGGTCATACCCGCCGTTGCCGCCCAGCCTTTTCAGCGGAGCGGTGACCGGCTCGAGCAAGGGGCCGACTGGCGAGGCGTTGTTGACGTCGGGCGGGGCCAGTTCCACGGCAACGATCAGGCGCGGGGCGGCATCGACACCGACGTGGACGTTGCGCCAGGAGCGCCGCTATTGGGAGCCGGGTTTCGCCGCCAGCCACGCGCCGGGTCCGCTGAGCTTCTGCCCGCGGCTGCCGGCCAACCGGTGCAGCGTGACAGCGGTCTGCGGACGACGTTCCACGGCCGGGTTCGGGTCCGTCGATTCAGCGTGGTGTCTGAACCGCATCGGGCGGCTTTGGCGGCCGGCGCCGGAACGCACGCCTTCTACGCCGAGTCGTCACCCCCCGCCAAACCCGCATCCCTGCACCACGCTGGCCCGACTTGAAACTGCGCAAGGGAGCCAGACAGTCTGGAGGCCGCGTTCTGAGCAACCAACGACTTTTTAGGCGGAAGCCAACGCGAATGCGGTGAAATCCCCGGGTGGCATCGGACGAGCAAAATGAAATCCTTGCTGCCGATGGATGCCAATGCTGTCCAGCCAGGCGGTCGTGTCGGCATCTTCAATGCCTTCGGCCACCACCTCAAGCCCGAGCTCGTTCGCGATACTCATGCTTGCACGGATGATCGACGCCGCGGCGTTGTTCTTGCGGGCGCTCACGACGAAGTCACGATCAATTTTGATTCCGGAAAAGGGGATGCGCTGGAGCACGCTCATGGAGGCGTAGCCGGTCCCAAAGTCGTCGAGGTGGACTCCCGCCCCCCAGGCGCGCAGCCGGGCGACGGCGCTCGCGGTCGTTTCGAAGTTTCGAATCGACTGGGTTTCGGTAAGCTCGATCCGCAGACACGACTCCGGCACGCCCAATTCGACGCACAGGTCATGCAGCCATTGAGGCAACGTCAGATCCTCAAGATCCTCGGCCGACAGGTTGATGGACACCGGCACGTCATACCCCAGACTGTTCCAATACGCTGCAGCGGTGAGTGCTGATCGTGTGACGTGCCGCGTCACCTGTCGGATCAAGCCGGCCCGCTCGGCCAGTGGGATGAACACCGTCGGCGGGACCGATTCGCCGTCGAGCGCCCAGCGGGCGAGCGCCTCAGCCCCGACAATCTTGCGGCTACGCGTGTCGATGATGGGCTGGAAAACCACGGCGATGTCCTGCCGAGCGATCGCCGTCTGAAGGCGACGGAGCATGGCGCGCTCTGCGCGGCTGAACCGGCTGAGCCCAACAGCGTCGGCAAGATGCAAGACGAAACGAGCGACGGCGCCGGCGATAGCGAGGACCAGCAACAGCGACACGACGTCCGCCTCGGCCATGCTGAGGCCCATCCATTGCTCAACAATGGTGCGAATGCCTTCCCATGCCGCCGCCAAGACCAGACTGCCCAGGGACACGCCCAGCAGCATGTCCATAATCTTTTGGACCCCGCTGCGTGGAGTCCAGGGCACGGTCGGAATGGTGGCCTTCGGTATGGCTTCGGCGGTCATCGCGCGCAGTTCCTTTCAGAGATCACGTCAGGGAGTGTTGCCATCGCGCGGTATGGGTGTCGGCGAGGGCGACTGCTCCTGTGCCGGATTGGCATGGCCCAGGGCCCCAATCGCCCCCGGACGTGGGGCCTGCGCATCGCCGGCTGCGGTGGAGTGCGGGAAGGCGTCATCGTCGCCGAATGGGAGAAAGCCGTGCAGGGCCAACACCGGCTCCACAATCGCCGCTTGGGTTCCTGCGTGGCTTCGAGAGCTTTGGGGCTGTGCGGACTGGTGGTGGCTCTGTTGGAGAAAGGTCCCACGGTGATGGACGTTCCCGCCGGTAGCGCCAATGCCCGAGAACAGTACGGCGCATGCTGCGCCGTGCTCGGTTCCAATTTTTAGATCATCGATACGTCGCAATGCCGCTGACCCCGAGGGATGTGTGGCGAGCCGATCAGAGCCGCTGGCCGTTGGTGTGGTCGAGGCTTGGATTGGCACAGCCTCGTCTTGATGCGACGCTTCCGCCATCGTGCGTGCGGTCGGATGGCCTGTGGAATGGTTTAGGAGACCTATACCTTAGTATTGTTCCACGTTGTTTGAGCCAATTCCCCCATCCGTGCGTGCACCCATCCGCTGCCTCCGAGAGCTTGATGCGTCGTCCGTGTCTGGGGCGGACAAAAGGTGCTCTGCCCTATGTTGGTTTTTCATACCTTTATCAATATCGATCATGCCTGACAAATAGCTTTTCCAGACTGTTGTTGGCCCGATCGCGCTATAGTATTAATGGTGAACAGTAAAATCTAAGATCTTGTAGCAATTTTAAATAGGATAGGCAATGCTTCAGAGCGTCGAAACCGGGGGCGTCACCAAGGCTTTCCTGCACAGCGTGCTCCAGGACATCGCGTGCGAGGTCCGTGGGCATTTGGGCAATGGCAAGGTGGCGTCCTATATTCCGGAACTGAAGAAGGTCCCCAAAACCAAATTCGGCATGGCGGTGCATACGGCCGACGGCGTTGAGGTGTCGGTCGGCGATGCCGCCGAACCCTTCTCGATCCAGAGCATCTCCAAGCTGCTGACCTTGATCCTTGCGCTTTGCCGCGGCGGCGACGAGGTCTGGGAGCGGGTGGGTAAGGAGCCGTCGGGAACGCCCTTCAATTTTCTTGCCCAGCTCGAGCTGGAAAAAGGAGTCCCGCGGAATCCCTTCATCAACGCTGGCGCGCTGGTGGTCACGGACTACCTGCGGCAAAAGGTCGGCGCCGTCGCGCCGGTGGTGCGCGATTACGCGCGTGTCCTGACGGGAAGTGACGGCATCGACGTGAACACCCAGGTCGCCATGGCCGAGTTCGCCCACGCCCACAAGAATCTCGCCATCGCGCACCTTTTGCGGACCTACCGGACGATCCACAGCGATCCTTCCACCCTCGTCAGGGAATACTGCAACCAATGCGCCCTGGAGGTGAGCTGCAGCCAGCTGGCCCGCCTGTTCCTTCCCCTTGCGGCCGGCGGGTTCTCCCGCATCCTCGGGGAAACGGTCATGACGGAACGAATCGTTCGGCGGGTAAACGCCCTGTTGATGACCTCCGGCGTCTATGATTCCGTGGGAAGTTTTGCTTACCGCGTCGGCCTACCGGCCAAGAGCGGGGTCGGCGGTGGCATTGTCGCCATCGCGCCTGGGAAATGTTCCATCGCCGTCTGGTCGCCGGGGCTTGATCGTTCCGGCAACTCGCTGGTCGGAACGCTGGCCCTTGAGCTGTTCGCTCAAAGGACCAAGCTGTCCGTCCTCGGATGACCTTGCCGGCGGGAGAGCCGGGGGGCCGTCACGCCACCAACCGTTGGGTCAGGGTTTGCACGGACGGCCTGGCGCGCCCAAGCGAGGTCCGCGTCACGTGAAAAGACCGGGGACACGGGCTCCGTTCGTCACCGCTCTCCTCGATGCACCACGGTGACGCAAGGCATTGATCAGTCGCGTTCTCTGCCGAACCAGTGTCTCGCGCACCCGGTGGATGACCAGCGTGCTCTGCTGCTCTTCCGTCTTGACCGGCACGAAGCGCATGTTGGGCCGCTGGACCGCCTCACAGTTCGCTTCGGCGGCGGCCTGATCGTTCTTGTGGCGCTTGACGTAGGGCTTCACAGACTGCGGCGGCATCAGACGCACCGTGTGGCCGAGCCGGGCGCGGGCCCAGTGATGCGCTGAGGCACACGCCTCCATGCCGACCACGCACGCCGGCACAGTAGCAAAGAAGCTCAGCACGCCATCGCGACGCCGACGCTTGGTAAGCACGACCTTGCCCGGCTCGTCAACAGCGTGGACCTGGAACACCGACTTCGCCAAGTCGAGGCCGATAATCGTGGGCTGCATGGAAAGGATCTCCGTCTCCAGAGGGCCGATCCCCTTCCGGTGGGATCACTCAGAAGCGGGGGCGTCCATTCCATCAGAACCCGTCATCATGCCCCATCCGTACCCCGCCATCAGGGGCCCCGTCAACCAGCCAACCGACAAGTTGACGATGCGACCCCACCTCATACGAGGAGCACTTCGTCACCCGGAAGCGCATTTCGGGATGCGGCGGCGGCGGGCAGCATTGTGCTTGAAGGGCATGGTGGGCGCGGCGATCAGAACGAGGGGTTGACCTTCGACACGGCACGTCAGCCCTCCGTAAATTGGCTCGGCAACGCCTCCATGCACCGACGCCAGACCGACTCTATTCGGTCCGATCCGCCATGCGCGGCGCGACACCTTGCTCCAGGAAGCGTTCGACCAACCGCGTCCAGAAGGCGATACCGACCGGAAGGCATTGGTCGTCGAAATCGTAGCCGGGGTTGTGGACCGCCTTGCTGTCCACACCATTCCCAATCCTTAGGAAACAGCCTGGCCGCTGTTGCAGCATGTAGGCGAAGTCCTCGCTGGTCATCATCGGTGCGGCGTCGGCGTCGACACAATCAGCACCGATCACCTCCCGCGCGACAGACGCCGCGAGGGCGGCGGCGGTGGCGTCGTTGACCAGAACCGGGTAGCCGGGAAGCCAGTCGATCACCGCCTTCGCGCCGTAACTTTCCGCTTGCGCATGAACCATGTCGCGGATGCGGGTGCACAGCCGTTGTCGGGTCGTCTCGCTGAAGGAACGGATGCTCAACTCCAGGCGCGCGGTCCCCGCCACCGCGTTGTAGACTGTGCCCGCCTGCAGCACGCCGACGGTGACCACCGCCGGTTCGATCGGGTTCACATTGCGCGCGACAATGGTCTGCAGCGCCATGCCGATACCGGCCGCCACGACGGCTGCGTCGACGGTTAAGTGCGGCCGGCCGGCATGCCCCCCGACCCCGTCGATGGTGATCACCATCTTGTCCGCGGCGGCCATGAAGGGCCCTGCCTTGGTGAGAAAATGCCCCACCGGAAGGCCCGGGTGGGTGTGCATGCCGAAAACAGCGTCGCAGGGAAAGCGCTCAAACAGGCCTTCCTTGACCATCCGCTCGCCACCGCTGTCATGGCCAATTTCTTCCGCCGGCTGGAAGAAGAGGTGGACGGTCCCCGTGAAGTTGCGGGTCTGCGCAAGATTGCATGCGGCCCCGAGCAGCATTGCGGTATGGCCATCGTGGCCGCATGCGTGCATCACGCCGTCCTTGACACTCGCGTGCGGCAGGCCAGTCTCCTCGGTGATCCGAAGGGCGTCCATGTCGGCCCTCAAGCCGATGCTCGCCCTCCCTGAGCCGATGCGCAACGTGCCCACGACGCCCGTCCCGGCGACGCCTTCCGTGACGTCGTAGCCCCAGTCCTTGAGCCGGCTTGCCACGAGCGCGGACGTTCCGAATTCGGAAAAGGCCGTTTCAGGGTTCTGGTGCAGGTGCCGACGGATGGCGCGCATTTCTTCGGCGATGGTGGCGACATCCATCGCATTGCGGCTGCCGCCCGGTTCGTTGGTTCGCGACATTGAGGTTCTTCCAAGCTTTGACGAGTGGGGGCTGCTCACGAGCGAAGGGTGTCGCCCGGCAGGCGCACCGAGAGACGGACCAGGGCTCCCAAGCCGATGATTGCGGCCATCGCGAACAAGCCGCCCCCGAGTGAGCCGGTGAGATCTTTGACAAAACCAATGACCGTGGGGCTGACGAATCCGCCAAGCGCACCGATGCAGTTGATCAGCGCGATGCCTCCCGCCGCCGCCGTCCCCTTGAAGGCGGAAGTCGGCGCCGCCCAGAACACGCTGTAGGCGGCGTAAGTCGCGATGGTCGCAAGCCCGAGACCGATCATCGCAACCACAAGATTGTGCGGATCGAAGGCGGCCATGGCGAGGCCGGCAGCCCCGGCAAGCGAGGGGACAACGTAATGCAAACGACGTTCACCCTTAAGGTCCGAACTGCGTGCGTTCAGAAGCATCGCCACGACGGCGCCGATGTAAGGAATGGCCGTGATGTAGCCGATGGTTCGGAGATTTGTGACGCCGGCTTCCCGGAGAAGAGTCGGCAGCCAGAAGCTGGCCGTGTAGAGCCCGCAGATGGTTGAAAAATAGACCATGGCGAGCGCGTAGACGCGCGGGTTCCGGAGAGCGGCGAGGAAGCTACCCTGTGCGCCCCTTTCGGTCGCGCTAAGCGCTTGGGCAACCTGCTGGCGCTCCGCATCGGTCAGCCATCGCGCGTCCTTCGGACGGTCATCAAGATAGAAGAACGCGGTAATGCCGACCACAACCGACGGCAATCCCTCGACGATGAACAACCATTTCCAACCGGCCAGTCCCGCAACCCCGTCGAGCATGGATATGGCGAACCCCGAGACCGGACCGCCGATGATGTTGCTCACCGGTCCGGCGAGCAGCACGAAGGCCATGATCCGGGCGCGCTGGGCTGCAGGATACCAAAGGGTCAGGTAAAGCAGCATGCCCGGCGCGAAGCCGGCCTCGAACACGCCGAGCAGGAAACGAAGCGTGTAGAAGCTGTAGGGCCCGCGCACGAAGATCATTGCGACCGAACAGCATCCCCAGAGGACCATGATCCGGCTGATGGTCCGGCGAACGCCGATGCGGGTCTGGAGAAGGTTGCTTGGAACCTCGAACAGAAAATACCCGACGAAGAAAATGCCGGCGCCCAGTCCGTAGACGGCGTCGCCGATGCCGGCTTCGCTCTGCATCGCGAGCTTGGCGAAGCCGATGTTTACCCGGTCCAGATAGGCAAGGACGTAGCACAGCAGCAGAAACGGCAACAGGCGGACATTGATTTTCCGGAATGTCGACGCGCAATTGCCGGGCGGTGCGGCCGGCATCACATCCGTAACGGCATGATCGGTCATGGCGGGAGACCTTGCAGGAGGTGGCGGCGCCGATTGAGTGGCTGCCGAACAGTCGCGACTGTGCGGTGGCCCCACCAACGCGAACCATGACGGATTCGCGCCTATCATGTTGCTTGCAAGGCAACAGCGGCCCGCATAGAGTCGCCCCGCCATGCTGCCGATCAACGAGCGTCATCTCCGGTACTTCATGGAGATCGTTGCCTCCGGATCCGTCCGGGGAGCGGCGGAGCGTCTGAACATCGAACCGTCGGTGGTCAGCCGCCAGCTGCGCCAGTTGGAAGACAACCTCGGCTGCGCGCTGTTCACGCGGTCTGGACGCCGCCTGTCGCCGACGGACGCGGCTTACCTCGTGCTCGACCATTGCCACGAACGCCGCGTCAGCGAGGACGCGCTTCGGGCAAGGCTCGCCGACATTGGAGGAGCTCTTCTCGGCCGCATCCACATCGCCACCGGCGAGGGTTACATCGACGACCTGATGCGCTGGGTGCTGGGTGACTTCCGCGCCCGGCACGTGAAGCTGGAGGTCACGCTGGAGCAGGTCGGGGCGCGCGAAGCGGTTCGGCTCGTTTCGCAGGATCAGGCCCACATCGGCGTGGCCTATTGCGCCACAGTGGATCCAACGATCCGAATCGTCCGGTCCTATCAGCAGCCGGTCTGCCTGATCGCTCCCCCGGACCATCCGCTCGCCACATCCGGCCAGCCGCCGTCGCTTGCGGAGATCGCGGCGTTCCCGATCGCCTTGATGACGTCAGGATTCGGGCTCCGGGAGATCGTCCATCAGGCCGAAATTGCCGCTGGCGTCGTGCTCCGGCCGGCGTTGACGACCAATTCGCTTGCCACGGCGCGCAACTTCGTCACCGCGAGCTTGGGCGTGACCTTCACCTCAGCACGGCTGGTCGCCAGCGACATCGACGCTGGACGGTGCCGTGCGATCCAGACGACAAGTGAGGTGCTCAACAGCGCGGAGGTTCAGCTTCTGGTGCGCACGGGACGGCATCTGCCACGCGCGGTCACCAGCCTGCTTGAGTTCCTCGAATCCCGCGCCACGGCTTGGGGCATGTGATCGGCGGCTCGCCCCGAAGGCCTTACCGCGCGGTCTACCGGTCGGCATCGCACAACGCCGCCAAGCGCTCCCTCAGCCATCGATGGCTCAAGTCCGTGTCGAAGCGGTGATGCCAGCCCATGAAAAGCTGGAAGGGCGGTGGCGAGAGCGGCAGCGGGAAAAAATCAACCGTGTCCTGAAAGCGGCGGAGAAAGATTGTCGGCAGGGTGCAGACGAAATTCGACGCCTCCAAAACCGCGGGAGCAAGGCTGTAATGGTGAACGGAGATCCGGACCTCGCGTGAAAGCCCATGGCGGGCGAGAAGGTCGTCAATGACGCCATGGAATCCGCCGCCGGTCCCAGACACGATCACATGATGAAGAGCGGCATATTCTTCCAGAGACGGCAGGGTGGCTCCGCGTGGATGATTCTTGCGCTGCGCCATGGCGAAGTTGTCGGACACCAGGGCCGTTGTCCGCAGGCCCGACGGAACCGAGGCTCTTGAGGTCACGACGACATCAACCTCGCCGCCGTCCAGTTGCTCGCGGATCGTTTTCGCGTCGATGGTCCGGATCGACACACGCAGACCATTCCACCCATGGTCGCGGACCTGCCTGATGAACGGGAGAACAACGATGGCGGCGGCGTTGTCGTTGCAAGCGATGGAAAAGGTGCGCCGGGAGGTGGCCGGATCGAAGTCCACCAGTATGTTCACCGCGTCCAGTACCGCTTTTAAGGCGTCGCGCAGCGGAGCTTTCATCGCTTGTCCCCGCCGGGTCGCCACCATGCCCTTGCCGGTGCCCGAGGGAACCAGCAAGGGGTCCTGAAACCGGTCGCGAAGCCGCACCAGTTGGGCAGACATCGCGGGCTGGCTGATTCCGATGCGGGTGGCAGCGCGGGTGACGTTCTCCTCCTCCAACAGGGCGTTCAGAGAGACCAGCAGCCCCATGTCCGCCGCTTTGATATCGACCATACTTATGCCTGACGTATGAGCTATCGATTTCAAATATCAGGTCTGCGGCACCACAATCAACAGCGAACCCCGAATCGCTTCCAAGGCCTTGTCCAATGCACACCACTCATCACATCGGGACCGTCTCGGTGACACGGGTGACCGAGCAGTGCGGTCCCGGTTTCGCCCCGGACGTTCTCTTCCCCGACTGGGATCCGGCGATGCTTGCCGCCCACCGCGACCTGATGATTCCGGATTGCTACAATGTCGCCGAAGGCCGCTTCATCGCCAGCATCCACAGTTGGGTCATCCGGACCCGGCATCACACCATTCTGGTCGACAGCTGTGCGGGCAATCACAAGAACCGGCCCGCTCTGCCGCGGTTTCATCAGTTGGATACGCCCTTCCTCGCGCGGTTGGCCGAGGCCGGAGTGCGGCCCGAGGAGGTTGATTTTGTGCTGTGCACGCACCTCCATGTCGACCATGTCGGCTGGAACACCCGGCTTCACGACGGCCGTTGGGTGCCGACCTTTCCCAACGCAACCTACGTCTTCTCGCGGGCGGAGCGCGACCAATGGATGGGACCCGCCGGACGGGACGGATTCAATGCCGGCGTCTTTGCCGACAGCGTGCTTCCCGTCATCGAGGCGGGCCAGACGCGTTTCGTCGAGGATCTCGGATCGATCGGCGATGCCGTCCAATTCCACCCGACGCCGGGCCACAGCGTCGGCCATACCGCCATCGAACTGAACGTCGGTGACGCCGTCGGTCTGTTCAGCGGCGACATTATGCACCAGCCGCTCCAGGTGATGCGGCCGGACTGGAACAGCCGGTTCTGCGAGGATGCGGAGCGGGCTCGCGCGTCCCGCCGCTGGCTGCTGGACAACGCGTCCGAGCGGCGGGCGACCGTCTTCACCAGCCATTTTGCGGCCAGCTCGGCCGGGAAGGTCACGCGCACCGCCGCCGGCTTCCGCTGGACCTTCCTCTAATCGTCAGGGGAACGCAACATGACCAACCACCAATCTTCCGGCCGTGAGGCAGAGCCGCGGATCATCTCGGACGATCTGTTTATTCCCAGCGACACGCCCGAAATCCGGCTGTTCATCCGCAACAAGCGACTATCATCTTTGCAAAAGTTCTCGAGCGCCCGCACGATCCTGTTCGTTCACGGATCGACCTATCCTGCCTCAACCTCCTTCGACCTGCCACTCGGTGGCCGCTCCTGGATGGACCATCTGGCAGGGCAGGGCCACGATGTTTACCTGCTGGACCTGCGCGGCTACGGCCAATCGACCCGGCCGCCCGAAATGGACCTCCCGACTGAACAGGGACCACCGATCGTCCGTACCGAAACTGCGGTGCGCGACGTAGCGAGCGCTGTGCATTTCATTCTCGATCGCCGCGGCATCGACCGGCTGAACCTGATCGGCTGGTCCTGGGGAACCACCCTGATGGCGAGCTTCACCGCAGCGAACAATAGGCTCGTCAACCGGCTGGTGCTGCTGGCACCTCAATGGCTGCGGACGACGCCCAGCCTGTCCGACGTAGGCGGCACGCTCGGCACCCACAGGCTGGTATCCCGCGCGGATGCGAAAGAGCGCTGGCTGCGTGGCGTGCCGGACGAGAAGCGCAGGCAAATCCTGCCCGACGACTGGTTCGAGATGTGGGCCGATGCCACCTTCGCCACCGATCCCTGGGGAATGACGCAGTCCCCGCAAAGGCTGCGCG
Source organism: Azospirillum canadense (assembly GCF_025961225.1). Taxonomy (GTDB): domain Bacteria; phylum Pseudomonadota; class Alphaproteobacteria; order Azospirillales; family Azospirillaceae; genus Azospirillum; species Azospirillum canadense. The sequence goes on from NZ_JAOQNG010000005.1 coordinate 151,228, forward strand.
CACCGAACGGCACCGTGCAGGACAGTCGCGAGTATTGGGCCGCCGGCAAACCGCTGTATGACCCGCGGCAGATCCGCGTTCCCGTCCTGCTCGTGCATGCCGAATGGGACCAGGATTTGCCGCTCGACATGTGCCGAACCTATTTTTCCCTGCTGACCGGCGCGCCGTACCGCCGCTGGGTGGAGATCGGCGAGGGCACGCACTCGCTGCTGATGGAGCGGAACCGCTGGCAGCTCTTCAATGAAGTGGACGGATTCCTGCAACTGGATGGCGACGTCCCATCGTGAGCGGGTGCGGAGGCGCTGTTATGGAATTCCTTGATTCGGGAGAGCTGTGGTTGCGGACACGATCTTTTTTCTACCGCATCGCAGGCAGCGGGCGAGCCGGTTCTGTTGCAAGGTTTGCCGCGGCCGGCGGCTCGGATAGACGTGCCGGATCGGAGTTGGTCGGAGCAGACCGGGGATGGCGAGGTGAGAGCGCCCGTTCAAGGGGCGACAGTTCACGGCGGACGCGATCCAGTGGGCGGTGCACTGGTCCCTGCGGTTCCCGATCTCCTACCGCGACCGCGAGCGGATGTTGGCCGACCGGGGCGAGGCGGTCGAACACACCACGATCTTCCGCTGGATCCAGACCTACGCGGTGGAAGTGGAGAAGCCGCTGCGGCCGCATCTGCGCCCGACCACCGGCTCGTGGCGGGTGGACGAGACGGACCTCAAGGTGACGGACCGCTGGGTTTGCCTGTACCGGGCGGTCGACAGCCGCGGCCAGACCATCGACGTCCTGCTCAGCGCCCGGCGTGATGCCCAGGCCGCCAAGCGGTTCTTCCAAAAGGCGCCCTTTCCGGTTGGGGTGCTTTCAAGACGAGGTTGCGGGTGAAGCGCCCTTCGAAATCGTAGCCTGAACCTCGGCAACCGGTGTCCGCGGTTCGATCAGGCTCGCGATGACGGGCGTCAGCAGCTCGACGAGCAACGCAGGCTCAGCCTTCGCCAGTGGCTCGAGCTCGAGCATCTGGCGCATTATCTGCACGCCCGCGACAACCGCGAGGAACAACGCCGCCCGTTCCGAAGCGTGGTCGCCCGCGATCGCTGCGGTGGCGGTCGCATGATGCACCTGAGCGATGCGCTCTCGGGCGATCCGAGCGGCGGTTGCGCTGGTTGTCGACCGGAACAGGATGAGGAACCCGTCGAGCGGCGTCTGCCCCTGTGTCGTGACGCCGACGAGCGCCTCGGCAAAAGCCCGCGGCAGGTCGGCCCGGCCGAGATTGCCCGCCGACAAAATGATCGGATCTCGCATGGTGTCGGTCACCACTTCGCCGAACAGACCCTCCTTCGACCCGAAATAGCGCCCGACCATCATCGCGGTGACACCGGCCGCTTGGGCGATGCCGCGCAGGCCGGCGCCGTCATAGCCATGCTCGGCAAAGGCCTTGCGGGCCGACGCGAGGATTGCGGCGCGGGTCGCATCGGCTTTCGCAGCACGGCTGCCAGCGGGGGGATCAGATTTCACCATACACCTGTAGACTCATCCATGAAGTTGGTATACGACTGTAGACGCAAACGGCGTCTGAGGCCACTGCCCGCCTGGTTGCTTAACAGGCCATTGGAGAGAATATGAACGACATTGTGCTCGTGACCGGTGGCACCGGCTTCATCGCGCAACATTGCATCCTGGCGCTCTTCGACGCCGGCTATCGCGTCAGGACCACCGTTCGCTCGCTGGCACGCGAGCGGGAAGTGCGTCAGCATTTGAAGGTGGGCGGAGCCGAGCCGGGCGATCGTCTCTCGTTCGTGCGGGCGGACTTGAACGCAGACGCTGGCTGGGCGGAGGCCGTCGCGGGATGCGTCTATGCTATCCATGGTGCCTCGCCGACGCCCTCGGGCAATCAGGTGACCGAGGAGGACTGGATCAGGCCGGCGGTCGACGGCAACCTCCGGGTGCTGCGCGCCGCGCGTGATGCAGGTGTCCGGCGTGTTGTGCTTACCTCCGCTTCCGGCGCCATCGTTGCCGGTCACAAACCGCGGAATCGTCCGTTCGACGAGACCGACTGGAGCGACTTGACGGGCAAGGTCTGGCCCTACCAGAAATCGAAGACCCTGTCCGAACGCGCCGCCTGGGACTTCGTCGGGCGTGACGGCGGAGGTCTCGAGCTTGCCGCGGTGAATCCGACCACCGTCATGGGGCCAGTGCTGGGCGGCGACTATTCGCACTCGATCCGGCTCATCAAGAATCTGCTGGAAGGACAGCCTGCCGTCCCGAAGATCAACTCCGGCTTCGTCGATGTTCGCGACGTGGCGGACCTGCATCTCCGTGCGATGCTCAATCCGGCTGCGCACAACGAGCGTTTCCTGGCGATCGCCGGGGAAAGCATGTGGATGATCGATGTCGCGAGGGTGCTGCGGGAACGGATGGGCGAGGCTGCCGCGCGGGTGACGACGCGCGTCCTGCCAAACTGGCTGGTCAGGCTCGGCGCTCTGCGCGATCCGGTGATGAGGGGGATCGTCCCGTTCCTAGGCGTGAACCTGAATGCGACGAGCGAAAAGGCGGAGCGCCTGCTGGGCTGGAAACCACGCCCGCGCGAAGACGCGATCATCGCGGCCGCCGAGAGCCTGATCCGGCTGGGTCTAGCAGGGCCTCGTTAATGCAGTGTCAACGGCGGAACGCACAATTTGTGCCGGAAGGCGGTGCTGATCGCGGGCTTGGCTTATGCCACAGCACGCGGGGCTTAGAACGGGAGCCCGAAAAGGATTGATGCCGCGCGCTGGTGCAACGGGCGCACCGACCGTCCGGGAGCGGGAGGGCTTGAACGGAGCCAAGCATCGAAGGGCAAGCGGAAGCCGAATTGACGCTAATTGCATCGGGGTTCATCTGTATTGAAAGCGGAAAATTAACGCGAATTCAATGCTTGCCGTGGCTGCTCCATTACTCACCCATCATTCTCGAATCAATTGGCGTCGCGGAGCTGGGTCGGCGCCGAGCTAATGTGGAAGAGCTTGTGACGTGCGTATGTCATCAACAACCTGAGCGCGGGTGGTCACCGATCATCCAGGAGGCAGCAATGATCAGTCTTGCTGGGGCGACCGTGCTGATTGCGGAACCTTACGCGTCGGTCGCGTCTGGCCTTCGCCTTGTCATCGAGCAATGGGGCGCAAGCTGTCGGACGGTCCGCTCGTCAGCCGAGTTGCACGCCGCTCTGCAGAGTGCGGTGCCGGACGTGCTGCTGGTCAACATCGACCTGGTGGGGGGGAGTGAGAGCATCGAAGCGCTGTCGCGGGCCTGTTCCGCTGTGGTCGTTGCTATGGCGGCGCGCTTTCTTCGCGAAGACGAATCGGATGCCGTGACCTGCTTGGAAATGCCCTTCTCCATAGCCGACCTGCAGCTCGCGATCGCGTCGATGTCGACCCGGTTATGGGGACGAGCGGGAAGAACGCTGCGCGGTGTGCCGGACCGCGAGGCGGCTTGGGCGTTATGAGGACTGGCCGTCCTGATCGGTCCAATGCTTGACCGCGTTCCAGACGGAACACCGGGATCGCCGCAATCGCATCGCAAGCGGCGGCGGGTGTCGCCGCGACCCAACCGGCCGTCTTAACCGACAACGGGTCTTCACGCAGCACACCGGCCGCGCATACCCGGCGGAAGCGTTGGATCCATGCTGGCCCAGCTCACGCGACAGATTTTAGGTGTCCAGGGACATGACTTGGTTCATGAGGCTGCGCATTGCGCAGAAGTCGACGATCGCGTTTGCCGCCATCATCCTGGTCGCGGCGGGCGTCAGCGTTATCAGTTTCCGCACCCTGAGCTTCCTCCAGACCAGCAACGGCTGGACCACGCACAGCTATGAGGTGCTGGAGGACGCCAGCCGCCTGATGGCCGCCATGGTCGATCAGGAGACCGGCCTGCGCGGCTTCCTGCTCACCGCCGACGCCGCCTTTCTCGAGCCCTACACGGGCGGTCTCGCCGCGTTCGAGACCGCCTTCGCCACCCTCAAGCGGCTGACCGGCGACAACCCCGGGCAGCAGGCCCGCCTCGACCGGCTCAAGGCCGCCGCCGAGCGCTGGCGCACCGAGATCGCCGAGGCGGAGATCGCCCTGATGCGGCAACCGGGCGGCCGCGAGGCGGTCGCCCGCCTGGTCGCCTCCGGCGTCAGCAAGACGCACATGGACGCCATCCGCAAGCTGGTCGCTGAGATCGACGCCGTGGAGCGCGGGCTGCTCGGCGCGCGCCGCGCCGACGAGGAGGCGGCCTTCAACACCGCCTACTCCACGATCCTCGTCGGCGGCCTGCTGACCCTCGCGGTGGCCGGTCTGATGGGGCTGCTGCTCCGCCGCACGATCAGCGGCGGCATCATCGCGCTGACCGGCTGCATGACCCGGCTGGCCAGCGGCGACAGGACGGGGGCGATCCCCGGCGTCGGCCGCGGCGACGAGATCGGCGCCATGGCCGAGGCGGTCGCGGTCTTCCAGCGCAACGCCCTTGAGGCCGAGCGCCTCGCCGCCGCCCGGCGCGCGGAGGAGGCGGCCAAGGCCCGCCGTGTCGAGCGCCTGGACGAGCTCATGCGCGGCTTCGAGGGCGCGATCACCGGCGTGGTGCAGAGCCTGGCCGGCTCGGCCACCCAGATGCAGCAGGCCGCCGGCACGCTGACCCGGACGGCGGACACCGGCACCCAGCTGAGCGGCACCGTCGCGTACGCCTCCGAGCAGGCGAGCGCCAACGTGCAGACCGTCGCGGCGGCGGCCGACGAGCTCGCCGCCTCGATCGGCGAGATCGGCCGCCAGGTGGCCCAGTCCTCCCAGGTGGCCGAGCGCGCCGTGGCCGGCGCCGGCCGGGCGAGCACCGTGGTGTCCGGCCTGGCCGAGGGCGCGCAGCGCATCGGGCAGGTGGTCGACCTAATCACCACCATCGCCGGCCAGACCAACCTGCTGGCGCTGAACGCCACGATCGAGGCGGCGCGCGCCGGCGCCGCCGGCAAGGGCTTCGCGGTGGTGGCGAGCGAGGTCAAGCACCTGGCCACCCAGACGGCCAAGGCGACGGAGGACATCACCGAGCAGATCGGCGCGATCCAGGGCGCCACGCGCGAGGCGGTGGGGGCGATCGCGGAGATCAGCCGCGTGATCGGCGAGATCAGCCAGATCTCCACGGCCATCGCCACGGCGGTGGAGGAGCAGTTCGCGGCGACGCAGGAGATCAGCCGCAGCGTGCAGGAGGCCGCCCAGGGCACCCAGGCGGTGAGCAGCACCATCGCCGGCGTGACCCGCGCCGCCGGGCAGACCGGTCAGGCGGCGGGCGCGGTGCACGACGTCGCGGCTCACCTGGCCGACCAGTCGGCGCGCCTGCGCGTGGACGTCGAGACCTTCCTTGAGGATGTCAAACGCGCCTGAGAGGCGCCTCCCTTCGTGCCCGGCCAAGGCGGCGTTCCGCCCAACCGGCCAGGGAGGCGTCTTCGGGCGCCGCCTGCCAAGGGCACAACGTGGGACGCGTAAGCGTCAGCGACTGTGCGGGTTGCGTTGCTTGTGCTTGGTCAGGGACAGTGATGGACATGCACCCACGCATCAAGGGGCGTCGCATGGCGGTCGAGGCCGCTCGCCGCGCCGAGTATGCCGCGGCCCAGACGGAGTTTCAGAGAGTGGTCGCCAATGCGATCGCTGACCTGCAGTGTCTCGGCGCCAGGCATGGGCATCCGGACATCCCGAGGCTGATCAGTTTTTGGCAATCGATGGGGCGGATCATGCAATCGCTCGACCCCATGCGCCCGGATTGCGAGGTGGTTCTGACAACTGTGTCTTCGCTATTACAAGCGGCTCATGGTGAAACCATATTGCTGGTGCGTAAGTTGTCGGAACATCCGTCGTGAGCCTTCCCACACGCCAAGTGTCACGGCTATTGATCGGGGGCCGGTGATCCTGATCTGACCGCATATGGACATCCTGACGCCGCGTCCGGCTAGTGGCACGGCACGGTGATTATGAAGGGTTCAGAGAGCTGTGGTCAGTGAGAGGGATGGCTGTGGATAGGCATGCGCCATTTTCTCGCGGGCACGCTCTGCGGTGAACATCCATTGGATGCGCGCGCCCTCCGCGTTGCGCCGTCGCTCCCAAGCCGCGACTGGAGTTGCCCCGGCTCGGTGGACGGGCTGGGGCTTGTTTCACTCCACGGCGCTGGATCTGCTTTCGTAGTCGATCGGTGACCGAGAGCCGAGGGCGGAGTGCCGTCGGCGGGGATTGTACCAGCCTTCGATGAAGGTGCAGACGGCGATGCGAGCCTCGGCATGGGAACGGAACCGCCGCCGGTCGAGCAGTTCGCATTCGAGCGTCGCGAAGACGATCTCGCACATAGCGTTCTCGTAGGCATCCCCGACCGAGCCCATGGACGGGCGAACGCCAACCTCGCGGCAGCGCGCCCCGAAGGCCAGCGAGGTGTATTGGCAGCCCTGGTAGCTGCGCTGGCCCTTCGGGCTCGGAATGGTGAATAACGCCGGTCGGGCGCCGCTGGCCAAGCGCCATGTTCAAAGCGTCGAGCACGAGTTGGCTTTTCAGATTATCAGCCATTGCCCAACCGACAATGCGCCGGCTATGGGCGTCGAGCACTACGGCCAAGTACAGGAATCCGGCCCAAGTGGGCAGGTAGGTAATGTCCACGACCCAGAGCTGATCGGTCTGATCAGCGGTGAAGTTCCGCTCCACCAGATCCGGCGCCGGCCGGGAGTTGGCATCCCGCCGGGTTGTCACCGTGCCCTTGCGGCGGCACACGCCGGCCAAGCCGGCGGCGCGCATCAGCCGAGCCCCTCGCTTGCGGCTGACCGCGATACCCTCGGCCTGCGGTTCGGCCCGGATCCGTGGGGCGCCGTACGTGCCATAGGAGGCGGTGTGCGCCGTGCGGATCTGGCGCAGCAGGTCGGCATCGACCTGAGCGCGCCGGGACGGTTGACGCCGACGCCAAGCGTAGTACCGGCTGGCGCCACCCCGAGTACCCGGGCCATGGTGCGGATCGGACAGGAGGCCTGGTTCGCGCTCATGAACTGGAAGACCCGGACGGGATCGTGCCGGTCTCCCGCGCGAACCAGGCCGCCGCCTTTGCCAGGATGTCGCGCTCCTGGCGCAGTTGCCGGTTCTCGCGGCGCAGGCGAGCCAACTCCTCCTTCTCCGAACGGCTCAGGCCGTCGCTGCGATGACCGTCATCGCGATCGGCTTGAGCCACCCAGTTGCGGATCGCCTGGGCGGATGGCTCGAACTCACGGGCAAGGTCGGCGGGATCGCGTCCAGAACGGACCAACTCGACCATATGCTGCCGGAATTCCGGCGGATAAGGGGGCGGGTTTTCGGCATTGGTCAACACCTCCTGCGCAAGTCAGATGGTGTCCACCGAGCCGCGGCAACTCCACTGCCAACCTGCTCAACCGCATGGACGGCCTGGCACGCCCAAGCGAGGTCCGCGTCACGTGAAACGACCGGGCTCTCCTCGATGCACCACGGTGCCTCGCGCACCAGAAGGGTGGGCGGCTCCGGGCCAATCGCGCACAGGCGGGCCTTCGCCGCTGGCTTGCGGCTGAGCGGCTTCACCGTACCGATGATGCTCAATGGGCGGCAGTGTCACGAGAAATGAGCCGGTGCGCAGAGCTGATCGAGTTCACAGCTGATTCAGCGCGACGGCATTTGGCAGGCCATCGGCCACATCATCGATCTCTACACCCCCAAAGAACGCCGAAACCCGTTCAAAAACGCGGGTTATGCAACTTGAGCGGACAGCGCTCGAACCGACCACCGAGGCGGTTTGTACACCTGAGCTATCGCGCCGTTGCAGCGAAACATGCCACCTGAACAGCATCGGGGAATTGACTGCTGATGCGTTAACGTGTACGTTAAAAAACTCAACAAGCCATACGGAGATGCGGAATGCCTGAAGAAGCCCTAACTCTCGACGACAAGTACGTTGCCGAGAACGGCCGGATCTTCGTCAATGGCACGCAGGCGCTCGTCCGTTTGGCGCTAGAACAGGCCAAGCGCGATCGGGGCGCGGGACTGTGCACGTCCGGGTTCATTACGGGCTACCGCGGCTCGCCCTTGGGCAATCTCGACCTGGAGCTGACCAAACACCGCAGCATGATCGAGGCGCGGAACATCACGTTTCAGCCCGGCGTGAACGAGGACCTGGCGGCGACGGCCCTTTGGGGTACGCAGCAGATTCATCTTTTCGAAAAGCCGCTCGTCGATGGTGTCTTCGGGCTGTGGTACGGCAAGGGGCCGGGCGTTGATCGCACTGGCGACGCGTTCCGGCACGCTAATTTGGCAGGCACCTCACCCACGGGCGGTGTGCTGGTATTGGCGGGCGACGACCACACCTGCAAATCCTCGACGACCTCTCACCAGAGCGAGTACGCGCTGGTCGACGCCATGATTCCGATTCTGGCGCCCTCGACCGTCGACGAACTCATCGAATACGGCTTGCATGGCTGGAAACTGTCGCGCTATTCCGGCTGTTGGGCCGCGATGAAGGTGACGGCCGACCACACGGACCGCACGGTGTCCCTGCAACTGGATTCAGCGCCGCCCCCTATCGTGCTGCCGACTGATCATGAACTCCCCCCTGGTGGACTGGGCATTCGCTGGCCCGACACGCCGCAGGAGCAGGAGGCGCGGCTCCACCTTCACAAGATCCCGGCTGTGCGCGCCTACCTCCGCGCGAACAGGCTGGACCGCACTGTGTTCGCCGCAACGCGAGCCCGCCTGGGTATCGTTACAGTCGGCAAATCCCATCTTGACGTTATGGCAGCGCTGGCGCTGCTCGGCATCGACCGCGAGCGCGCCGCGGTGCTCGGTTTGTCCGTTTACAAGATCGCTTGCCCGTGGCCGCTCGAACCGGAAGGCGTTCGCGCTTTTGCTTCCGGCCTTGAGGAGGTACTGGTTGTCGAAGAGAAGCGCCCGTTGGTCGAAACCCAGTTGAAGGACATCCTCTTCAACCAGCCCGCGGCGATGCGGCCCCGGATCGTCGGAAAGGACGACGAGGACGGCCTTCCTCAACTCAGGTCGCACGACGAACTGTCGGCGGAGGACATCGCCCTCACCATTCTGCGTCGGTTGGAGCGCCTAGGGGAGCCGGTTGATCTGGGCGACGCCCTGCCGTATCTCAGCCGGGCCACCACCGCCAGCTCGCCGAAGTCCGGACCCAAGCGTTCACCGTACTTCTGTTCCGGCTGTCCACACAGCAGTTCGACGAAGGTGCCCGAGGGCTCACGCGCTTTGGCTGGCATCGGCTGCCACTTCATGTCGCAGATGATGGACCGCAATACGGCGACCTACGCCCAGATGGGTGGCGAAGGAGCAAGCTGGATCGGGCAGGCGCGCTATGTGCCCACTAAGCACGTGTTCCAAAACATCGGCGACGGCACTTATTTCCATTCGGGCCTCCTGGCAATCCGGGCGGCCGTGGCGTCGCGCGTCAACATCACGTACAAAATTCTCTTCAACGACGCCGTGGCGATGACGGGTGGCCAACGCCACGACGGAACGCTCAGCCCGCAGACCATTGCTTGGCAAGTACGGGCCGAAGGCGTGAATCGTATCGCCGTGGTGACAGACGAGCCCGAGAAGTATGGACCTTCCCCGGGCTTCCCGCCCTATGTGTCGATCCATCACCGTGACGAGATGGACGCCGTCCAGCGAGAGCTGCGGGACGTCTCCGGTGTCAGCGCCATCGTCTACGACCAGACCTGCGCCGCCGAGAAGCGTCGGCGCCGCAAACGCAAGCTGATGGCGGATCCACCCAAACGGCTGATGATCAACGAGCGTGTGTGCGAGGGGTGTGGCGACTGTTCGATTGCGTCCAACTGCCTCTCCGTGGTTCCAGTCGAGACGGAGTTCGGCACCAAGCGGCAGATCGACCAGTCCTCCTGCAACAAGGACTTCTCCTGCCAGAACGGCTTCTGCCCGAGCTTCGTCACGGTGCAGGACGCGGTTCCCCGCAAGCGCAGGCCGGTGGGTGGGCGCGACGCCATCGACACCGCCGACTTGCCGGTGCCCGAGCGCCCGGCGCTGGAGAGCGCGTACGGGATCCTCGTCACCGGGGTGGGCGGCACTGGCGTTGTCACCATCGGCGCCATCATCGGCATGGCGGCGCACATCGAAGGGCTTGCCTGCTCCGTGCTCGACCAAACCGGCATGGCGCAGAAGGGCGGCGCGGTCACCTCCCACATCCGGCTTGCTCGCGCTGCGGACCAAATTCACGCGCCGCGGCTCGGCGCCGGCGCCGCCGCGCTCCTGCTCGGCTGCGACCTGCTGGTGGCGGCCGGCGACGATTGCCTCGCCCGCATCAGGCCGGAGAAGACCCGCGCGGTTCTCAACACGCACGAGGCCATTACCGGCGATTTCACCCGGGATCCATCGAAGCGTCTCAACTTGCGTCAGCTCGCCGCGCGGGTCGTCGCGGCGTGCGGCGACGCGTCGGCCGTCGAGCAGATCGACGCTACGGCCATTGCCACCGCGCTGCTCGGCGATTCCATCGCCGCCAATCTGTTCCTCCTGGGGTTCGCTTGGCAAAAGGGGCTCATACCCTTGACGGCGGAATCGATCGAGCGGGCCATCGAGCTCAACGGCGCTGCTGTTGCTATGAACCGGGCGGCGTTTGCGTGGGGCCGCCGCGCCGCGGTCGACCGCTGTGGTGTCGAGGCGGCCGCGGCCGGCGGGCCTGTGCCGGTGAACATCCCGGACCACCGCCGGCTCTCGGAAAGCCTCGACGAGCTTATTCGCCGCAGGGGTGCGCAGCTCGCCGCTTATCAGGATGAGGCTTACTCCGCCCGCTATCATGAGACCGTCGAGCGGGTCCGGCAGGCGATGGCGCGCGTGCGCAGCGGTGACCGTTTCACGGAGGCGGTTGCCAAGGGGCTGTACAAGCTTATGGCCTACAAGGACGAGTATGAGGTCGCTCGTCTCTACACCGATGGCGCCTTCTTGGAGCAGCTGCGCGAGCAATTCGAGGACGGCCATCGCATTCGGTTCAATCTGGCGCCGCCGCTCATGGCCAGGAAAGACCCAGTCACCGGCCACTTGATCAAGCGTGAATACGGCCCCTGGGTATTCACCGCGTTCAAGTTGCTCGCCCGCCTCAAGGGCCTGAGGGGTACGGCGCTGGATCCGTTCGGCTGGACGGAGGAGCGGCGCATGGAACGTCGCCTTATCTGCGAGTATGAAACCATGATTGGGGAAATCCTTACCTCGGTTGACGAGGATACGCTCAACCAGGCCGTCGCGCTGGCGAACCTCCCAGAGGGCATCCGCGGCTACGGCCATGTCAAGGAGAAGTCCGTCGCCGAAGCTAAACACCTAGAGAGGAAACTGCGCGAACAATTCCGCGCCGGAGCCAAGGCTGCGTTGCCGGCCGAGTGACCGCCTGGCCCGATAGGGATCGCGGTGGCATGGCACGACGCCGTGCGACAGGAGGATGCGTCCGTGCACGACTATGTCAGAAAGATCCTCGACGCTCGTGTCTACGACGTCGCGGTTGAGAGTCCCCTCGATCTGATGCCGCGCCTGTCGGAAAGGATCGGGTGCAGCGTCCGGCTGAAACGTGAGGATCTTCAGCCCGTGTTCTCGTTCAAGCTCCGCGGCGCTTACAACAAAATCGCCCGCTTGTCTAACGAAGAGGCGGAGCGCGGGGTCATCTGCGCCTCGGCGGGCAACCATGCCCAGGGCGTAGCGCTGGCGGCGTCCCGGATCCGTGCGCCAGCGACCATTGTCATGCCGGTGACCACACCAACCATCAAGATCCAGGCGGTCGAGCGTCTGGGGGGGCGGGTGGTGCTGCACGGCGACGGCTTCGACGATGCGTTTATGCATGCCAAGGCCCTGGAGGCCAGAGAAGGCCTCACCTTCGTCCACCCTTACGACGATCCGGAGGTGATCGCGGGGCAGGGCACCGTGGGCATGGAGATCCTCCGCCAGCATCCCGACCCTATCACGGCGATTTTCGTGCCGGTCGGCGGCGGCGGTTTGGCGGCCGGTGTGGCCGTCTACGTGAAGTTTCTCCGGCCAGACATCAAGGTGATCGGTGTGGAGCCGGACGACGCCGCAAGCATGAAGGCGGCGCTTCAGCACGAAAAGCGCGTGGTGCTTGACCACGTCGGGCTGTTCGCTGATGGGGTGGCGGTGCGGCAGGCCGGAGCCGAAACTTTCCGGCTTTGCCGGGCGCATCTCGACGGCGTCATCTCCGTGGACTCGGATGCTATCTGCGCAGCGATCAAGGACATCTTCGACGACACGCGGTCGGTTCCTGAACCATCCGGTGCCCTGAGCCTCGCAGGGCTGAAGGCCTACGCTGGGCGCGAAGGGCTCCGCCATGCAACGCTGATCGCGATCAACAGCGGTGCCAATCTCAACTTTGACCGGTTACGCCACATCGCCGACCGGGCGGAGGTCGGAGAGCACCGGGAAGCCCTGCTGGCGGTGACAATCCCCGAAGGGCCGGGCAGCGCGTTGCGCTTCGTCCAAATGCTCGGACGGAGGCCGATCACCGAATTCAATTATCGCTTCGCAGACGAGCAAGCGGCCCACATCTTCGTGGGTGTCCACCTGCGCGGCGGCGAGGCCGAGAAGCGCGAGATCATCGCGCACCTGCGCGGCCACGAATACGAAGTGGTCGACATGAGTGAGAACGAAATGGCCAAGCTCCACGTCCGCCACATGGTCGGCGGGCGCGCGCCAGGGATGCCGGACGAACGGATATACCGCTTCCAGTTCCCCGAGCGCCCCTGCGCATTGCTGACGTTCCTCGAGAGCCTCGAACCGGGATGGAATATTTCCCTGTTCCATTACCGCAACCACGGCGCCGATCATGGCCGAGTGCTTGCCGGCATTCAGATCCCGCGGCAGGAACGTCAGCGCTTCGGCAAGCGCCTGCGAACGCTGGATTATCCATTCTGGGACGAAACGGAAAATCCAGCCTACGAGTATTTTCTTGGGCCGCACGGCGGCGTGGAACGCTGCGCGACCGCAAGCGCGTGATCGCGCCTGGGACCAGCTGCGGGCACCTGGCATTGAGTTGTGCATCCGCTAAATGAGTGTAGCGTTTGGCATGGCGGCGATCCCGAAACGGCGGGGCGGGCGGTGTCGGCGCCGGCGTCCCCAGAGGAACGGGTGCTTGTGCTCGTTCCAATAGGCGGTGGCGCGCTTAACGGCGTTCTCGATCTCGACCCAACACTCGAAGCGCCGCCCCTTCAGCGCCAGGGAGCGCAGCACCCTCCACCAGGGTTCGATGAGGTTCTGAGCTTCCCCCGCGAGAATGGACACCGGGTTATGCGGCCCGAAGCTCGGCCTGCTCTGGGGTGATGTAGCCGAGAGCCGAGTGGATCCGCTGGCGATTGTAGTAGCCTTCGATGTAGGCGAACAGGTCCCGTTTAGCGGCTTCGCGTGTTGGGTAGCGTTTCTGGTGGACAAGCTCAGATTTCGCTGTCCCGAAGAAACTCTCCATGGGCGCGTTGTCCCAGCAGTTCCCCTTGCGGCTCATGGACGGCACGATGCCGTGGGCCTTCAAGGCTTTGCGGTACTCCGCCGCGGCAAATTGACTGCCCCGGTCGGAGTGATGCAGGAGGCCGGGCGGGGGGCGCCGGCGCTGGATCGCCATGGTCAGGGCGGCCAGCGGCAGCTCGGTGCGCATGTGGTCGCGCATTGCCCAGCCGACCACTTTGCGGCTGAACAGGTCGAGGATGACGGCCAGGTACAACCAGCCCTCATCCGTGGGCACGTAAGTCAGATCGGTTACCCAGACCTCGTTCGGCCGCGTGGCCGTGAAGTGGCGATCGAGCAAATTGGGCGCGATCGGCAGGGCATGGTTGCTGTCGGTGGTACAGACGCGGAAGGTGCGGGGCCGCTGGGCGCGAATGCCGTGATGATGCATGAGGCGTTCGACCCGCCCACGACTGACCGTCCGGCCCTGGGCCCGCAGAGCGGCATGAATGCGCGGGACCCCGTAGCGCTTACGGTGCTGCTCGTGGAGCTGCCGAATGTCGGCCAGCAGCTGCCGGTTCGCCGCCTGGCGCGGGCTCTCCGGTCGCGAGCGCCAGGCATAGTAACCCGACGGCGAGACATCCAGAGCCGCGCACAGCACGCGAACCGGGTAGTCGGCGCGGCAGTCCTCGATGATCCGGAACCTCATTTCAGTGGCTCCGAGAAGATTGAGACAGTTTTTTTTAATATGTCTCGTTCCATGCGGACGCGTTCCAGTTCGCGCTTCAGGCGGGCAATCTCCGCGGCCTGATCGCCGCTGGCCAGGGGGGCCGCCGCCGGCTGTATGGGGAGCTGCGGCGGCCCCCTGGCCGGGCCACGCGCCGGCGCCAGTTGCGCAGCACCGACGGTTGGATATCCAGCTCCTTGGCGATGTGCTCCAACGGCCGCCCACTGCTTTCCAGCAGCGCGACCGCTTCCTGTTTGAACTCATCCGTGAAGAAGCGCCATCCCTTGGTCATCATTCACCTCTCCGCTCCCAACGGGAGCTTAACAGAGGTGTCCACTGAATCGGGGGAGTGCCAGTTCAGGTAAGCGGCGTAGGTGGGCTGGAAGACAAACTCCCAGCGCGGATGGGCCCGATTGAACAGAAGCACGTCGAGCACTTTGTGGGTGTTGAGGTTGTCCACCACGGCGTAGACGCGCTCGGCGGCCGGCGCGATCCAGCCCTCGACTTGGCTGAGAAAGTCGATCCAGTTCGTCGTGGCCCGGCCCTCATAGGTCGCGGTGAAGGCGTCTCCCGTGGCCGGCTGGAACGCGCCGAAGACGGAGCCGGCGCCATCACGTCGGCCGTAATCGATCTTTTGGGTGGCCCGCTCGGCTTTCGGTCCGGCCGGCTTGCCCAACCGCTGGCCGGGATAGCTTTTGCTCGCCTGCGGGCTCATCTCGTTCAGGCAGAGCACTGCGCTGCCGGCCGGTGGCACCGTGTCGAGGGTCTCAATCGCCCCTTTTTTTGGCGAAATCGGGATCGACGCGTTCGCCGAACCACGTCTCCTCGTGACGCCACTTGAGCGCTACGTCGAGCAGGATCTCGCTGATCCGGCTGCGGCGCATGGCGATCCCCCGCTCGCCCAGATAGACAACCAGCCGGTCCAGCGTCCAGGCCGCGAAGGGCAGACCCAGCTCGGACGGACGAGTCAGGGCGGCGGCGATGACGACGCTGCGTTGCTCGGCCGAATAGGTCGGCGGTCGCCCGGTCCGCACATTCTCCTTCAGCCCGTCCAGGCCACGGGCGTTGAAGCGGTTCAGCCAGGAGCGCACCGTGTTGCCGCACAGATCCATGCGGCTCGCGATCTGCTCCGCCTTCAGACCGCCCATGGAATGCACAATGATCAGGGCGCGCCGGACCAGCCCGGCTCCGAGCGTGTGTGAGCGGGCGATACGCTGCACGTCCGCCCACTCGTCATCGCTCAAGTCCCGCAGGCGAAGCGTCATGGCTCGGCTCCCAAGCCGATGCCAAGAGCGCCTCAACAGTTGCGAAACCCAGTAATCTCAAGCCATTTGCCGGATGCACCACTTAGGCCCGAGGAGGTTGCCCCACGCCTTGCAGGGTTCTGGAAGCCGCGCCGCAGACCCGCAAATTACGAATTCGCCAACGTATTTTTTAATTGACACATTTCGGCGCTCGCGATAACGTTACCTCGTTGCTCGATGCTTTGGGGAGGCCCCTGCCGCCGCCGCCGCCGCCGCCGCCGCCGCTGCCGGACCTGTTGCGCAAAAGCAGTGCGGCCAGCCGCTGTTGGCCACTGGCAGTAGGAAATCCCTTTGCTCGTTCGAGTGCATTTCCTCCCTAACTATGGGGGACCGCAGCAGGCGGTCCCCCTTTCTTTTTTGCAATTACAAAAAACGGCCCAGCCGCCACGTAGCGGCTGGGCATTGGAGAGCGGTGCGGGACGCTTAGCGGAAGGGTGCGGGCTCCCGTCCGGCGGGCCGGCGGTCGAACAGCCATGGAACCTTCTTGCGGTAGGCGCTCTCGTAGGCGTCGATCTTATCGCTTTCCAGCATCGTGAGGGCAATGTCGTCGAAGCCGTTGAGCAGACAGTCCTTGCGAAAGGGGTCCACGTGGAAGGGGAAGGCGGCGCCGTCCTCTAGGCGCACCGTCTGCGACGGCAAATCGACGGTCACCGGTTTGCCGGCCTCCGCATCCTTCATCACGCGCGCGACCTCATCGGGCTTGAGCGCCACGGGCAGGATGCCGTTTTTGAAGCAGTTGTTGTAATGGATGTCGGCGAACGAGATAGCGATGACACTGCGGATTCCGAAGTCGAGCATGGCCCAGGGCGCGTGCTCGCGCGATGACCCGCAGCCCCAGTTCTCCAGCGCGACAACGATCGATGCCCTGCGCCACGGCTCTTTGTTGAGCACGAAGTCGGGGTTCTCGTTGCCCTGGTCGTCGAACCGGTACTCGCAAAACAGACCCCAGCTTAGGCCCTTGCGGGATACTGCCTTCATCACCTGCTTCGGCGTGATCATGTCAGTGTTGATATTATTCATCGGCATCGGAGCGGCGTACCCCGTGATCTGAACGAACTTTTCCATGTGTATACTCCCTCTCACGCCCAGGTGCGGATATCAACGAAATGCCCTGCCACAGCGGCGGCGGCGGCCATTGCGGGGCTGACCAGGTGGGTCCGTCCCTTCGGTCCCTGCCGGCCCTCGAAGTTGCGGTTCGAGGTCGACGCGCATCGCTCACCCGGACGTAGCCGGTCCGGATTCATGCCGATGCACATCGAGCAGCCGGCCTCGCGCCATTCGAAGCCGGCCTGGATCAGGATGTCGGCGATGCCTTCCTGTTCTGCCTGCGCCTTGACGAGCCCGGACCCCGGCACGACCAGCGCCGAGATATGGCTCGCCACCTTCTTGCCCTGCACGACCCTGGCGGCCTCACGCAGATCCTCGATCCGGCTGTTTGTGCAGGAGCCGATGAACACTTTATCCAGCTTTATGTCGGTCACCTTTTGGCCGGGCTTAAGGTCCATGTAAGCCAGCGCCTGGAGCATGGCGTTCCGCTTCGACTCCACGGCGACCTTGTCGGGATCGGGAACCGCGGCGTTGACGGAGATGACGTCCTCCGGACTGGTGCCCCAAGTCACCATGGGCTCGATAGCCGCCGCCGCGAGCGTGACCTCCGATTCGTAGACGGCATCAGGATCGCTCCTGAAGGACTCCCAGTGGTCCACCGCCTTCTGCCACATCGCCGCTGGTGGTGCGTAAGGCCGTCCCTTCAGGTAGGCGTAGGTCTTCTCGTCGGGCGCGAAAAGGCCGGCCCGCGCTCCGGCCTCGATGGCCATGTTCGACACGGTCATACGGCCCTCCATGCTGAGGCCGCGGAACGCCGACCCGGCGAACTCGATGACGTGGCCCGTGGCGCCTGCGGTGCCGACCTTGCCGATCACCGCGAGGACCAAGTCCTTGGCGGTGACGCCAAGCGGCAGTTCACCCTCTACCGATATCCGCATGTTCTTAGACCGCCGCTGGAGCAGCGTCTGAGTAGCCAACACATGTTCGACCTCCGATGTGCAGATGCCGAAGGCCAGCGCGCCAAAGGCGCCGTGCGTCGCCGTGTGGCTGTCACCGCACACGACGGTCATGCCGGGTTGGGTCAGCCCCTGCTCAGGGCCGACGACATGAACGATACCCTGGCGAACGTCTTCGAAACCGAAGTATTCGACGCCGAATTCCCGGGTGTTCTGGCGGATCAGCTGCAGCTGGAGCCGGGCTTCCGGATCGTCGCAGTCGTCCGAGCGACCGCTAGTGGTTGGAACATCGTGATCGGCCACCGCAAGCGTTGCCTCCGCGCGCCTGACCTTGCGGCCGGCCATCCGGAGCCCCTCGAACGCCTGCGGGCTGGTGATCTCGTGGATCAGATGCTGGTCAATGTAGAGCACACAGGTGCCGTCCTCGTATTGATGAACGACGTGGCTGTCCCAGATTTTGTCGTACAGGGTGTTAGGACGCCCCATGACGTGCCTCCTCCGAAATGGTTGGGGTGGGAAGATCGCCCCGAAAGGTGGGGGCGGATGCGGATCGCTGGCCCTACACGGCGCGCCACGCGCGCTGCCAGCTGGGGAACATTAACTGATACGCCAGCGTACTTGTAAATAGATTAGTTGTGTGCTAACGCTTCTACAGACGCACGGCCGGAATCTGCCCGCTGGAAATGCATGGAACGCCGTCGTAGCTTCGCATGCCAGTCATGGGATTGCGCTGCGAGGCGCTGTTCCGATGGCAAGATGCACAGCACCTGCGGGCGGATCGCGGTACAAACTTGGGGGCACGATGAGAGCCAGCAAAACGGTTGCCAAGGCGCCGGACGAGACGACACCCGAATACGGTGAGCAACTCGGGCGCTTCGAACCTGCGGGGCTTGAAGCCGCAATGCCGCGCGGGAAATCCAGCAGGTCGATGGCGCAGAAGGCCTATAACGAGATCAAGGCCCTGATTCTGAGCAATGAGCTTCAGGGCGGCGCGCATATCCTCGAGGAGGAACTGGCGTCCATGCTCGGCATGAGCCGTACCCCGCTTCGCGAAGCTCTGGTCCAGCTCCAAAACGAGGGGCACATCCAAATCGTGCCGAGGCGCGGTATCCGCGTCGTGCCGCTGACGATCAACGATCTCAAAGAAATCTACGACATCCTCCAGGCTCTTGAGGCGCACGCCGCGGAAAGTATCTCCCAGCGGGCTGACCGAAAGGAGATCACCGCTCATCTCTCGGACATTGTGGACGAGATGCGAGCGGCGCTCGCGGCCGACGATCTTGACCGCTGGGCAAAGGCCAACGAGCGGTTCCATCGCGACTTGGTGATGTACGCGGGCAACGGGCGCCTGGAGCAGTTCTGTCGGACACTGCTCGACCAGTCTCACCGCGTTCGGGTCTTCACACTGCGCCTCCGCAAACCGCCGATTCGATCCACAGAAAACCACGCCGAACTGGTCAAGGCCATGCGCGACGGCAACGCCGACCTGGCGCACGCCATTCACGTCGCCCACAAGAACGAGTGGTTGGCCGAAATGCAAGACATCATCGAGCGGCTCAAGATCACCCGGCTGTAGGCGGCGGCGCGCGCCGCGGCTGCTGTGTTGCGATGGAGGGCGGGCACCGACTGGTGCCCGCCCTTTACGTTTGCGCGCCGCTGTAGGAATCATCAAGCGAGGGATGGTGCGATACGACATTATATTACTCATCAACCACCGTGTAAGAAACATGGTGAGCTATCCAGGCGCTCTATGGTATACCATTTCGGTGCACATAAATGGAATACCGAGAATGAATACCGAAATGGGACGCGGTTCCTCCCAAACCGAAGCGGTCTATCAGGCAATCCGCGCGGCGATCCTCGGCGTCGAGATCAGGCCGGGCGATCCGGTCACGGAACGGTGGCTCGAAGGCTTGGTTGCCGCGTCGCGGACGCCGATCCGAACCGCCCTGGCGCGGCTCGAAGCGGAAGGGCTCGTGCAGCGCCGAGGCCGGGGATACATCGCATCGCCAATCGATTTGGCTGAGATGGAGCAGGCCTATGTGTTCCGCGAGACTCTGGAGGTCGCTGCCATCCGCCTCGCCGCCGCCCGCCGCGAGCCTGTTGACTGGGCGGCCGTGGACGCGTTGACGAACCCGGCCGGGGACATGCCCAACGAGGAGTGGTTCGAGGTTGGCATGGCGTTTCACGTCGAGATCGCCCGCCTGTCCGGTAACGAATTCTTTGTGCGTGCGGTGGCTGACGTGATGACTCGCCTGTCGCGGGGACGCTGGCTGGAGA
Source organism: Azospirillum canadense (assembly GCF_025961225.1). Lineage (GTDB taxonomy): Bacteria > Pseudomonadota > Alphaproteobacteria > Azospirillales > Azospirillaceae > Azospirillum > Azospirillum canadense. The sequence continues at coordinate 170,969 of NZ_JAOQNG010000005.1, forward strand.
TCGGCAGCGCTGGCGGCCGGGACCGAGCTCTGCGCGAGCACGCCAGCGTCGTGGCTCACATTCGCAGTGGCAACGCGGACGCGGCGGCCGACGAACTGCGCGCGCATATCCACCATTCTAGGGACCGCCTGCTAAAGGTCCTGCGCTCGCAACAGAAGGGTCTGGCGGTGCGCGGGTTCCGCGTGGTGAACGCCTGACGCGTTCCGGGGAGGCCGCGGCCGACCTCCGCTCTTCCAGCGGAACGCTCTGGATCGCGATAATGCGCGCACCTCACAATCGCGCGCGCAAAGCTTATTGACATATGATAACGTATGCGTTAAAAAATAAGCATATGCCTCGTGCTGAGGCTCGACCGTGGGGGAGAGCATGCTGAGTTTTGACGGAAAGGTCGTCTTTCTTACGGGTGCGAACGGGGCGATCGGGCGGGCGACCGTCAATCTTCTGGCGGAGCTGGGCGCCACACTTTGGCTCACGGATCTGAGTTCGGCCTCGCTGGGCGGGTTGGTCGAGGACATCCGCGCGCAGGGCGGCCGCGCCGAGGCCGACGGTGTCGACGTCACGCGCTCGGCCAGCGTCGACCGGTCTCTGGCCGCGTGCGCCGAGGCGTTCGGTCGGATTGACGTCCTGATAGCGAACGCCGGGATCTTTCCGCGCGGGGTGCTCTCCGACATTAGCGACGACGAATGGCGGCGGACCTTCGCCATAAATGTGGATGGTGTGTTCCATTGTTGCCGCGGGGTGACGCGCTTCATGCCAGAGGGTGGAAACATCCTGGCCTTGGCTTCGATCGCCGGCCACCGCGGAAGCCGGGATCACGCCCACTACGCGGCGACCAAAGGGGCGGTCCTTAGCCTGATGCGCAGCCTCGCTTGGGAGCTTGCCCCAGGCATTCGCGTGAACTGCGTCTCGCCGGGCCCGGTGGACTCGCCCATGGTCGCGGAGCTCATGCAGCACCGCGGGGAGCAGGTTCTGCGCGGGACCCCGCAGCAGAGGCTCGCGCAGCCGGAGGAGGTGGCGCGGGCGATTGCCTTTATGGCCAGCGATTGGGCGAGCCATATCACTGGCCAGACCTTGCATGTCAATGGAGGGTCCTTCATCGGCGGATGAATGCCCGATCCGAGGGGATCCCAAAGAAAACAAGGGGAGGGGATCGATGACCGGAAGCGCCTTCGTTCCGATTTTCGACGCGCTCAGGATGGCGACCATCGCGGGGGCCGCCCGCCCGCGCCAGGCCCCTACAACGCTGGCAGCGTTGAGGCCGATCCGTCTCCCCGGAGATTCCGTCACGAGTTCCGCCGGTCCAGGACGGACGGGGCGGCCGCAACCGCCCTTCCAGTCCTGCAGCGGCTTCAACGAAAATACGCCATAAAGTAACGGCACCGCCCTCCGCGACGGCAAGGACCGCCGCCTGGTTCCGCTTGCCGCCGAAGGGCAAGGAGGCGTCCGTCGTCGAAAGACATCACCACGCCTGAATCAATAATCGGAATGCGGAGGACTCCCATGAGAGGCTTTATCTCGCGTGTCATCTCCCGCCGCGCGCTCGTCGCCGTGATGGCCGCCGGGTGCACCGCCATCGCCCTCGCGGCAACCGGCGCAAACGCCCAGACCGATCCCCGTGTCGCTGCGGCTAAGACCAAGGGCAAGATCGCCTGGTACACATCCGTCGCCCCCGACGAGCTCCGCAAGGAACTCATCGAAGGTTTCAAGAAGAAGACCGGGCTTGACATCAATCCCTATTACGGCGGCACCGGCCAAGTCTTCAGCCGGCTGAAGACCGAGCGCGAGACTGGGTCGTTCAATGCCGATTTGGTGACGTTGGGCGACGTTGATTTGGTGGAGCAGCTGATCGCCGCGAATGCGCTTCGCCCCTTCCAACCGAAAGGTATGGACTCAATTGGCCAGGAGTACGCCGATCCGAAGGGCTACTGGTACGGCATCACATTTTGGGGGCTGGCGCTGCAGTACAACAACCGCATGCTCCCTAAAGAGGCGATCCCCAAGAGCTTCGCCGAGCTTGCCGAACCGCACTGGAAGTCCCGCGTGGCGATCGCCGATCCGGCACGCAGTGCCGCCGGTTTCCTCTTCCTGAAGGCCATGGTCAGCGAACGCGGCTGGGAATGGGTCGAGCGGATGATGCGCAATGACCCGATGCTCGTCGCCGTCGCTCCCGGCATCGATCAAGCCGTCGCCAAAGGCGAGCGCCTGGTTGCGACCAGCGTCTCGTCCTTCACTTCCGAGATCATGAAGGCTGGCGCTCCGATCGCGCTGGCGTCACCGGACCTCCTCTTCACCTCGCCGCTGACCATCAGCGTTATCAAGGAGGCGCCGAACCCCGAGGGTGCGGAGCTTCTGGCCGAATACCTGCTCACCAAGGAGGCGGGCGATCTCTACGCCAAGCACGGCTGGTACTCGCCCCGGGCCGACGTAAAGCCGCCGTTCGGCTTCCCGCCGGTCGGCCAGCTCAAGATCCGGTACTCGGACGTTCCGCAGAGCATGTCGCGGCAGGAATACCTCGACAAGTTCAACGCCATCGCCCAAGCCGCGAGGAAATAAGCCGTGATCAGCCTCAGCGCGTCCTCGAAACTCCCCGTGTCACAACCGAAGGCCGGGCGCTTCAATGCAGCCCTCATTGTCATCGCGGTGATCGTGTTCGGCTTCGTCGGTTATCCGATCGTCGCCGGGCTGGCGATCTTCGACTTCGGTGCGCTGGGCCGGCTGTTCTCGGCTCAGAACATTGATCCCCTCATCAACTCCATCGTTCTGGCTGCGCTGGCCGTCATCCCCGCGACGGCCATCGGCGTGCCGCTGGCGTGGATGGTGGCGAGAACCGATCTGCCGGGCCGCAACCTCGTCGGTCTGCTGGTCTCGGTCTCGTTCGTCGTGCCGAACCTGCTTACCTCCATTGCCTATATCTTTCTGTTCGGCAAAAACGCGGGCGTCGTCAACGCGTGGCTCTTCCCGATCCTCGGCGGGCCGCTGTATGACATCTACTCGTTCTCCGGCGTGGTATTTCTCTCGGCGGTGCACGCCTATCCGCTGATCTTCTTCACCACGCTGTCTGGCTTGGCGCGGATGAATCCGGAGCTGGAAGAGGCCGGGCGTATCTGCGGCCTCTCGCCGTTGGCGATCTTCTTCCGCATCACGCTGGGGGCAATCCTGCCGTCGGTCATGGCCGGCATTGCCTTCGCCATCGCCGAGACCCTGACGATGCTAGCCGGCCCCCTGCTGCTCGGGCTGCCCGTTGGCATCCGCTTTATGACGACGGAGCTGTACTCGACGATCGTCATGAACCCAAACCTATCCGCCGCGATCTCCCTCAGCCTTCCTTTGGTGACTCTGACGGTCTTCATGCTTTGGGTGCAGGCGCGGATTCTCGGTGGGACCGGCTCGTCGCGCTTCGCGATTCTGGCGGGCAAAGGGGCGCGCAGCGAAACCATTGCGCTCGGGCCGTTGAGGACGCCGGCGTTGGTCCTGGCCTGGATCCCGATCGTCCTCTCGCTTGTGCTGCCTGTGGCGACGCTGCTGCTTGGCGCCCTGATGAAGCAGTGGTGGCGCGGCGTGGAGTGGGACAACATGACCCTGTCCAACTTCGCGTACCTGATCGACGATCCGTCGACCTACGACGCGATCAGGAACAGTCTCATCCTGGCGGTCGGGATCGGTGGGGTGATGGCTCTCCTCGGCGGCGTCCTGGCGATCGTCCTGGCAGGCGAGCAGACATCACTGAAGCACGCAGTACGCCAGTTGACCGAACTGCCGCTCGGCATCCCGCACGTCGTCGCCGGTGTTCTCATCATCCTGGCGTGGTACGGGCACCCCTTCCACCTCGGGGGGTCGCTGCTAATTCTGGCACTAGGCTACGTGCTCGTAACACTTCCCTACGCGCTGAAGACTTGTGAGGCAGCCCGCGGCCAAATCGATTCGGCGCTCGGTGAAGCGGCCCAGATGGTGGGGTGCTCGCCGGTACAGAGCTGGCGCTACGTCGTGCTGCCGCTGATGAAGAACGGGCTGCTGACGACCTTCATCATCGTGTTCCTCTTCGTGATCAAGGAGTTCTCGCTGACTGCGTTGGTGTACAGCAGTGACACCACCACCCTCCCGGTCCGCGTCTTCACCTTCCTGGAGGGCGGAAGCTACGAGAAGACCGCGGCGGCATCGATCGTGCTTCTTGTCCTCACTCTCGGCGGGCTGCTGGTCGCCGGCAAGCTCTTCCGGATCAACGTTGCCAACATCAAGGTGTGAAGATGAGCACCAGCGCACCATTCATCGAACTGGCCGGCGTCCACAAGGAATTCGGCAACTTCACCGCTCTGGCGGATTGCAACCTTTCCATCAGACGGGGTGAGTTCGTCACGCTGCTGGGACCGTCGGGTTGCGGCAAGACGACCACGCTGCGCATGATCGCCGGCTTCGTACGGCCGACTCGGGGCACCATCAGGGTGGGCGGCGAGATCCTGTCTTCCCCGACCGCCCATGTGCCGCCCGAAGGGCGCGGTATGGGAATGGTGTTTCAGAGCTATGCGGTCTGGCCGCACATGACGGTACGCCAGAACGTGGCGCTGCCCCTCAAGCTGAGGAAGATCGCTCGGCCGGATATCGACCGGCGCGTCGACGAGGTCCTGCACTTGTGCCGCCTTGACGGCCTCGGCGACCGTGATCCGCACCAGCTGTCGGGCGGGCAGCTGCAACGCGTGGCGCTGGCCCGGGCTTTGGTCTACCGACCGAGCGTCGTCCTGCTCGACGAGCCCCTGAGCAACCTGGATGTGGCGCTGCGTGAGGAGCTTCGGCACGAACTCGCGAGCCTGCACCGGGCCATCGGCGCGACGTTCATCCTGGTGACGCACGACCAAGTCGAGGCGATGTCGCTGTCCGACCGCGTCGTCGTCATGAAGGAGGGTCGGATCGAGCAGATCGGCCCCCCCGAGGAAATCTACCGCAATCCCAAGACGGATTTCGTTGCCCAGTTCGTCGGCGCCGCCAACCTGGTGAAGGGCAAAGTCTCCTCGGTGCGCCGGGAGCCGGCCGGCAAGTCCTGTGAGGTTCGCGTGGGAGGCGTGGTGTTCCCCGCCGTCCGCGGCTGGGACGGCGCCGCCGAAGGGGACACCGTCACCCTTGCGATGCACCCGGAGTCCATCCGCCTGCAGCCCATCGGACCGGGGGAACCGGGCATGGGGTACCAGGGATTCGTCCGCGGGTCTTATTTCCTCGGTCGCACGCAGGAGATTCTCGTTGAGCTGGATGGCATGGAACTCCGGGTGATGCAGGTTCGCAGCCGGCATTTCGAAATCGGCGAGCGGGTCGGCGTCACAATCGCGAACGAGAACGTCATCCCTCTGGTTCACGGCGCCTGAGGAGCCGGAAGTCCAGCAATCGTAGCGGGCGCAGCCATCAATCCCCGCCGGCGGGGCCCTCAAAAAGCCTTGACGCCGCAAATACCGCTACGTATAAGTTAATGCATCCATAGAGGTGCGCGTGACCGCGAATGAGCGCCGCGCACTGTTTCAAGACACCAACCGACGATAGAGGGAGAACACAATGGACTACGCCCAGGCCTTCCGTGGCATCGCCACTTGCGACCTGTCCGACGCGTGCGATGCACTCGGCATCGAGGCGGTCACCAGCGGCTCCATGAAGGGCGTCTTTCAGGACTGCCCGCCGATCTGCGGACCCGTGGTGACCTACCGCCTGCGTGCGGAAGCCACGGGCTCGACCGTGATCGGTACGCTCGAGGGCATCGTCGAGGCAGCCCCCGGCTCCGTCCTGGTTTTCGACGTCGAGGGCAATATGGAGCTGAACGCGTGGGGCTCCATCGCGGCCAACGTGGCGGTGCAGTCGCGCATGGCCGGCGTCATCATCGACGGCGTTACCCGCGACGTCCAAAACATGCGGGAGCTGAACTTCCCGACCTATGCGAAGGGCACCGTGTGCACGTCGGTGCGCGGCCGCATCGGCTTGGAGTCGATCAACGAGCCTGTCACGATCGAAGGCAAAACGGTGAAGCCCGGCTGGATCGTCGCCGCCGACGAAAACGGCGTGATCTTCTTCCCGTCGGAGCGGGCGCGCGAGATCTTTGCCTACGCTTACCGCGTCGTCCAACTGGAGCAGAAGACCCTGCAGGCTATTCGCCAGGGTGCCGACGCCGTCGAGATCCACAAGGCTTTGAAGTACCACGGCACGTGGACGGAGCAGCTGAACGACAAGGAGCTGGTGGGATGAGCCGGCCCAAAATCGTCCTCTGGCGGCCCATGTACGATCCCCGCGGCCACGCCCTCCTCGAGGAGGGCGGAGCCCGCGTGGTGGTGGTCGATACCTCCTCGGCCGAGGAGCTTAAAAAGGAGCTGGCCGACGCCGACGCGCTCTGGGTACGCACGCCGGAGCGCGTGACGGCCGACATCCTCGCCGCCGGCAAGCGTCTTGTGGTCGTGTCAACCTCCGGTTTTGGCACCGACAACGTCGATCTGAGGACGGCGACCGAACTGGGCATCATGGTCGTGAACTATCCGGGATTCGGCCGCATTCCGGTGGCGGAACATACCATCCTGATGCTGCTCGCCGCCGCCAAGCAGCTTGTCTGGACGGACGCCAAGACCCGCGACGGCAGTGCCTGGGAGAGCCGGACCGGGATGGAGCTTTTCGAGCTTGAGGGCAAGACCGTCGGCATCATTGGGACCGGCTACATCGGGTCCGAGGTCGCGCGCAAGCTTCGCCTGGGCTTCCGCTGCAACGTGCTGGGTTACGACCCCCACGTCGATCCGCGCATTCCGCTGGTCAACGACATCACAATGCAGGGGGACCTTCACGCCATGCTGGCGCAGTGCCAAATGCTCTGCGTCTGTGCCGAGTTGACCGACGAGACCCGGTCCATCATCGGGACGGAGGAACTCGCGGCGCTGCCCAAGGGGGCCATCGTCGTCAACACTGCTCGCGGACAGATCTTGGATCTCGACGCCTTGGCGCAAGCTCTGGACTCCGGGCATCTGCGTTCGGCGGGGCTGGACGTCGTGTACCCGGAGCCGTTGCCGCCCGGCCATCCGCTCCTGTCGAACCCGAAGGTGGTGTTTTCGCCGCACACCGGTGGGCTGTCGGTCGAAACCTCGGCGCGGTTGGCGCGCGCCGCGGCCGAGCAGATGCACACGGTGTTGCGCGGCGGTATGCCGACCTATCCGGTCAATCCCGACGCTTGGACCGCCGCGGCCTCCCGCCGCCCCGTCAGAGCATGACCGTCAGCCGGGCGGCGTGGGCCGGCCTTGGAACCCAATGAGGACTCAGCAATGGTTGCTCAATCGAAGAAGAAAGTACTCGTCCTCCCGGGCGAGGGCATCGGCATCGAGGTCACCGACGCCACGATGCGCGTCGCCAGGGCGGTGGATCTGCCTTGGGACATGGAGATCCACGAGGAGGTCAACTCCAAGGTCTGGATGGAGACGGGCGTCGCCATGCCGGAGAGCCTGGTCGGCGACCTGAAGGCCGGCAGGTACGACGCCATTCTGTTCGGCGCGATCGGCAGCCCGGCGGCGCCGGAAGGCGTGGTCGAGCGCGCAACCCTGCTCCGCTTGCGGTTCGAACTCAAGCTGGCCCTCAATGTGCGCCCGCTCCGTCTCGCCGAGGGTCTTCCTTCGCCGCTTGCCTCCGGTGCGCGCATTGATGCGGTGGTCGTGCGCGAGAACACCGAGGGCGCCTACGTCGGCGCCAGCGGCGTGCTCAACCCGCATGATGACGACGAAGTGGCGGTGACCACGTCGGTATCGACGCGCTCGGGCGTGGAGCGGGCCATCGAGTATGCCTTCGGCCTGGCAATGAAGCGTCGACGCAATCTGTGCCTCGTCCACAAGGCCAATGTGATCCAGCACGAAGGGGCACTCTGGCGTCGCGTCTTCGACACGGTCGCGAAACGTTACCCGGAGGTCAAGGCCTGGTACATGCACGTGGATGCGGCCACTATGCGGTTCGTCACCCGTCCCCAGGACTTCGACGTGGTCGTTACGGAGAACGTCTTCGGCGACATCCTGACGGACCTCGGCGCGGCGCTGGCCGGCGGCATCGGGCTGGCGCCCTCGTCCAACATCAACCCGGTGTCAGGCTTGGGTCTGTTCGAGCCGATCCATGGCACTGCCCCAGACATCGCTGGGCAGGGGAAGGCCAATCCTTTGGCGATGATCCGCAGCCTGAGCATGTGCGCTGCCCATCTCGGCCACGACGACCTCGCACAGGTGATTTACGCAGCCACCGATACGGTGGCGCCGCGCACGGACTTGACAACGACAGAGGCGTGGACCAGCGCCGTCGTCGCCGCGCTCCGATAGCGCGCTCCCGGCCGGCTGGGGGAAGCCTGCGTCGCAGCAGGCTTTCCACTCTCGGTTCGTTCTGACGCTCACGCGATGCGGAAAAGGAAAATGCTCAGCCAACTGGTGCTCGAAAGGCCGCCGTTGGACGCGATCGTCTCCCTGTGGATTTCGGCCCTGCGCCAGGCGGTTCTCGACGCCGTCGGTGCGGAGCGGTCGCCGTTCGTGCGCACCGCGCGGCGATGGCTTCTCAATGGAGGACGCGATCGCATGGACGTCTGCTGCCGTGCCAATCTCGATGCGGGTGCCATCGCCGAACGCGTCCGGGACATTGCCGAAGTCCGGAGTTGGCGCCCGCCCAAGGGCCGTGCCCAGTGGGACCGGGGCGGCGCTCTCACCGTGGGCGATTCCCTCAGCTGGAACGGATGGCCGCTGACAGTGCGGAGGTGTGAGTCGCATGATTGACGTCGTCCAGCGGTCCACACCGTTGCGGCACAACTTCACTGGCTTGGCGGTCTGTTCACGGCTGTCGCCGCGGTGAAGCCTTAAAGCGCATCGGCGCGAGTCATGTGGCGCTGGTCGGGGCCCTCGGCCCGGCGTCGGCGATCATGCTCGGCCACATTGGCTTCAGCGTCGCGTTCACTTGGGTTCAGGTCGGCGCAATACTGCCCATTCTGGCCGGCGTCGTGCTGGTGAACGCAGCTTCCGTGCCGAGACCGGCGCCGGTCGCTTCGCCGGACTGAACCAAAGAGGGCGCATCGCGCAATTCACGCCGCGGCAGAGGCAAGCCGCCGGCGCATGGATGCGCCGGCCTTAAGGGCGACCGGCGCGAAGCACATCACATGCTTTATGCACGGTGCCGAAACAGCCGCGCCCCGGAGGAGCTCACACCGCTTCATTGCCCGGGCAGCACCTTCCGCAGGAATGTGCGAGCGCGTGGCGGCGCCGAAAAATCCAAACCTATCCATTTACGGAGGGGCTAGTGGCCGCGGGTCATTCTCATGAAATCCGGGCGGTGGGCATCATCGGCGCCGGCCAAATGGGCGGCGGCATTGCGCACATCTGCGCGCAGTCCGGTTTCGACGTCATCATCTCTGACATCAGCGAGGAGGTCCTTGCCAAGGCAGTCGCCGGTATCGGCAAGAACATGGACCGTCAGGTCCAGAAGGGGAAGCTGGGCCAGGCCGACAAGGCCGCTGCCCTGGCCCGCATTTCCACCGGCTCCGACCTGTCGGTCTTCGCCGACGCCGACCTCGTCATCGAGGCGGCAACCGAGAACGAGGCGCTGAAGCGCGAGATCTTCAAGAAGCTGGTCCCCAATCTGAAGCCCGAGGCGCTGATCGCGACGAACACCTCGTCGATCTCGATCACCCGCCTCGCGGCCTCGACCGACCGGCCGTCGAAGTTCATGGGCATGCACTTCATGAACCCGGTGCCGGTGATGCAGCTGGTCGAGCTGATCCGCGGCATCGCGACCGAGGAGGCGACCTTTGCGGCGATTGCCGAGTTCACCGCCAAGATCGGCAAGACGGCGGCGGTGGCCGAGGACTTCCCGGCCTTCATCGTCAACCGCATCCTGCTGCCGATGATCAACGAGGCGGTCTACACCCTCTATGAGGGCGTGGGCGGCGTGCACGCCATCGACACCGCGCTGAAGCTGGGCGCCAACCACCCGATGGGCCCGCTGGAGCTGGCCGACTTCATCGGCCTGGACACCTGCCTGGCGGTCATGCAGGTCCTCTACGAGGGCCTGGCCGACAGCAAGTATCGCCCCTGCCCGCTGCTGGTGAAGTACGTCGAGGCCGGCTGGGTCGGCCGCAAGGTCGGCCGCGGCTTCTACGACTACTCCAAGAACCCGCCCGTCCCGACCCGGTGACGCGCATCGTCATCGCGCCCTGTCGATCTTTTCCATGAGCGGAGTAAACCTATGCTGACCTTCGACGACTGTGTGGCCCTCTCGCACGATGTGGGTGATCCGGAGGCGTTTGAAACACTGTGCACAATCGACGCCTTTCGTAAATTGGCCAATGATCCGAACGCCGCCGGACTGGACGGGCGGGCCACGTCCGATCCTCGGTGCGGGAGCCTATCCCCACTTAGCCTACTGCGCGGCGTGGTCTAGCTGCGTTCCTGCCGAACGTGCGGTACAGAACGGCTCCGGCCGACAGATGGCGGCCAACGCTCCCGCGCTTACAAATATCTCTTTGCATACTTCACTGAATACGTTATTGTCTCCACAAGCAACACAAGGGACCTGCCATCATGGCCGTCCACGCCGATCCAAGCGCCAGCGAACTTCCCGTTTCGCCACTTTTGGATGTGTCTCGCCTTGTCGTGGAGATCGATACGCTCCAGGGGCCGGTCCGTCCGGTCGACGGCGTCGACCTGCGCATCGAAGCGGGAGAAATCTTCGGCGTGGTCGGTGAGAGCGGCTGCGGGAAGAGCCTGACCGCGCTTTCGATCCTCGGCCTGTTGCCGCGCCCGCAGGGGCGGATCCGGTCCGGCAGCATCCGTTTCGAGGACCAGGACCTTGCGCGGTTGGACGAACGCGACCTGCGCCGGATCCGTGGGAACCGGATCGCGATGATCTTCCAGGAACCCATGACCTCGCTCAACCCGGTCCTGGGGATCGGTGACCAAGTCGCAGAGGCATTGGTGATCCACCGCGGCCTGTCGCGACGCGACGCCCTGGCGCAGGCAATCCACCTACTCGAACGCGTCGGCATCGCCGACGCGCGGCACCGTGCGCATGATTTTCCGCACCGCCTCTCGGGCGGCATGCGGCAACGCGTCATGATCGCCATGGCTATGGCGTGCCGGCCGAAACTCCTCATCGCCGACGAGCCGACGACCGCGCTCGACGTCACCATCCAGGCGCAGGTGCTCGACTTGATGGACGACCTAAAGGCAGAGGACGGCGTCGCGGTCCTGCTGATCACCCACAACTTCGGCATCGTGGCCGAGCGCGCCGCACGCGTCGCGGTGATGTACGGCGGCGTGGTGGTCGAGGAGGCCTCGACGGAGCAGCTCTTCGAGCAGCCACGTCACCCCTACACCCATGGGCTACTCGCCGCCGTGCCGCAGCTTGGCCGTCGGCGGGACGGCATGCGCCCGCATCCGCTGTCCGAGATACCCGGCATGGTCCCAAACCTCGCCAGACCAGCGCCGGGCTGCGCGTTTGCGGACCGCTGCGCACTGCGCGTCGAAGCTTGCTTGCGCGAGCGTCCTCCGCTTGCCGCCGTCGCCCCCGGGCACCGCGTCCGCTGCCATGTCACCGGAGTTTCCGCGCAATGACCACCGCCCTTCCACTCCCGCTGCTATCGGTGCGTGGCTTGAGCAAAAGCTTCGTGCACCGGAACTGGTGCGGACGCGTCATCCGGCACATCCCGGCCGTCGCCGACGTCGGATTCGATGTGGCGCGCGGGCGGACACTCGGGCTTGTCGGCGAGAGTGGCTGCGGGAAGTCCACAACGGGCCGGCTGGTGCTCCGCCTCATCGAGGCCGATGCAGGCGACGTGCGGTTCGACGGAGTCGACATCAGGGCAGCCGCCCCGGCGAGGATGCGCACGCTGCGCCGGGACATGCAGCTCATTTTCCAAGACCCCTATTCTTCCCTGAACCCGCGGCTGACGATCGGCGGCTTGATCGAGGAGGGGCTAATCGTCCACGGCGTGCGCAACCGTGGAGAACGGGAGGACCGGGTGGCCGCGGTGCTGCGCCGCGTCGGTATCCGCCCGGAGTACATGGGCCGGTACCCCAATGAGTTCTCCGGCGGCCAGCGGCAGCGGATCGGCATCGCGAGGGCGCTGGTCCTGCGCCCGCGGCTGATCGTCGCGGACGAGCCGGTTTCGGCATTGGACGTCTCCGTGCAGGCCCAGGTGCTCAACCTGCTCGCTGAGATTCAAGAGGAGTTCGGCCTTACCGCCGTCTTTATCGCCCACGACATGGCCGTCGTGGAGCACGTCAGCGAGGAGATCGCGGTCATGTACCGGGGTCGCATCGTCGAGCGGGGGCGCACGGAGGAAGTGATCGCCGACCCGCTCCATCCCTATACCCGCGCGCTGCTGGATTCAGTGCCGTCGCTCCGTCCCCGCGCTCCGCGCCGAGCCAGACCCGCGCGTGACGACACTGACGGAGAGCGGGGAGGGGGCGGGTGCCCGTTCCGCGCCCGATGCGACCTGCGCATGCCGATCTGCCGGATGGTGCCGCCGAATACGGAGGTTCGACCGGGCCGCGTCGTCGCCTGCCATCTTCACCAGGGGCAGGCTGGCTGATCTGCGGACCGGAAACCGCAGGAACGTCGAACCGAAACATCTTTCACCGCCACGACCGGGTGGGGGCTAACCCCAGGGAGGAGTTCATAATGCTTGGGACATGCCGCTGCGTCGCCGTTCTCGCTGCGCTGGCGCTGGGAATCACACCGGTTGCCGCCCAGACGCCGAAGGGGACGCTGGTCTTCGCCTCGGGCGGCGACGCCGACACACTCGACCCGCACTTCATCCTCGAGCGTCCGGACGTGCGGGTGTCTATGCACATCCACGAGAACCTGGTCAATTTCGACCAGAACGGCGAGTTGAAACCAGAGCTGGCGGAATCCTGGTCGGTCTCCGATGACCGGCTGACCTGGACGTTTAACCTCCGGAAGGGCGTCACCTTCCACGATGGGACGCCCTTCAATGCGGAGGCGGTCAAGCAGAGTTTCGAGCGCATCCTTGACCCCGCGACGGCCTCACCGCGCCGCTCTATCGCCAGCGTCATCAGCGCCGTTAAGGTGATCGACGAGTACACGGTCGCACTGATCACCGACAAGCCCTTCGCGCCGCTTCCGTCGCAGGTCTCCATGTTCAACCTAGCGATCGTCGGCCCGGCAGCGAAGACGCCTGGCGCGGACTACGCCCGCAAGCCGGTCGGGACTGGCCCCTTCAAATTCGCGGCCTGGCAGGTTGGCGAGAAGATCACGCTCGTCCGAAATGAGGCATACTGGGGGCCCAAGCCGGCCATCGAGCGCATCGAGTTCCGCGTGGTGCCGGAGGACTCCGCCCGCGTGTTGCAACTGATGTCGGGCGAGGCCGACGTGATCGCCAACGTCCCGCCGGCCATGCTGCCCCAGCTCAAATCCTCCAGCGCGGTCAAGGTCATCCAGGAGACCAGCTTTCGCACCGTCCTGCTGGGCGTGAACAACAAAATTAAGCCGTTTGACGACCTCCGCGTGCGCCAGGCGCTGGCACACGCCATCGACACCTCCAGTCTGGTGAAGGGTGTGCTGCGCGGTATTCCCAAGCACGGCGGCGGCATCGAAGCGCCCGATATCCCCGGTGCCCGCAAGGACCTGCCACCCTATGCGCACGACACAGCGAAGGCCCGCAGGCTACTTGCGGAGGCCGGTTATCCAAACGGCTTCAGCACGACGCTTATGACTCCGACCGGCCGCTTCATGAACGACCGCCAACTGGCGGAAGCGATCCAGGCGCAAGCGCGCGAGGTCGGCATTGACATCAAAATCGAAGCGCCGGAGTGGGCAACCTACAACACACTGCTCAACAAGAGGGAGGTTCCCCTCTTCCTGTCGACCAAGGGCAATCCCACTGGTGACCTCGACCTCACAATGCATCTCGTTGCCCATTCCGCGGGCCAGATGAACTTCTATAACTGGAAGAATCCGAAGGCCGACCAGCTGATCGAAACGCAGCGTGGTACCACCGACCGTGAACAGCGCTACGCCCTGCTCTCGGAGATTCAGCAGAGCTTCTACGACGAGGTTCCGGCCATCGTTCTCTTCTACGATGCTCAGCTCTACGCCGCGCGGTCAAACGTCACCGGGGTGCGGGTCCAGCCGAACGAGACGGTCACGTTCACCCACGTGCGGAAGAACTAGGGGGAACGCAGCCATGGGCACCCTTTTGGTGAGGCGCCTTGCCGCGCTCGTTCCCGTGATCCTCGGCGTATCGGTCGCCGTCTTCCTGATGCTGCACGCCGTACCAGGCGACCCGGCGCAGATCATCGCCGGCCAGGAGGCCTCCGTGGAGGATGTGGCGCAGGTCCGCCACTCGTTCGGTCTCGACCAGCCCCTCGCGGTGCAGTACGCGCGGTTCCTGTCGCGGGCAGTCGTGGGTGATTTTGGGACCTCTTTTCGGACCAAGCGCCCGGTGATCGACGAGATCGGCGATCGATACGGGTACACGCTGCTTCTCGGGGCGGCGGCCATCGCGTTCGCGGTTGCTGTCGGCATTCTGGTCGGCGTGGTCGCCGCCGTTTTCAAGCACAGTTGGGTGGACAACGTCTGCCTACTGGTATCGTTGGTGGGTGTCTCTGTGCCCAATTTCTTCCTCGGCCTGCTGCTCATGCTCGGCTTTTCCGTGTGGCTTCAGCTGTTCCCGCTGACTGGGGCCGACACGGCATGGCACGTCGTGCTCCCGGCGGTCACGCTGGGCTTGCCGAGCGCCGCGGTGATCGCCCGCATCATGCGGTCGAGCCTGATCGAGATTCTGGGTAACGACTATATCCGCACCGCTCGCGCCAAGGGCCTTCCGGAATGGCTTGTGGTAGGCCGGCACGCGCTACGCAACGCCCTGATGCCCGTGGTCACTGTCGTCGGCTTGCAGATGGGGTACCTGCTGGGCGGTGCTGTCATTGTCGAGACGGTCTTCGCCTGGCCAGGTCTCGGCCGCCTTACAGTCCAGGCCATCGCGGCTCGGGACTTCCCGGTCGTGCAGGCAGCGGTGCTCGTCCTGGCGGCAACGTTCGTCCTGGTCAACCTGCTGACCGATCTTGTCTACAGCATTCTCGATCCGCGAGTGACGCTGTCATGAACGATATTCCCTCCTTTACGGCCGCGGCTCACGTGGTTGCGGGTGCCAACGCGGCCGAAGGCACTGCGCGCCGCAACGGCTTGGCCATTTTCTGGCGGCAGTTTCGCCGTTCGCAACTGGCGCTTCCAGGCGGGCTGCTCGTGCTCGCCTTTGTGCTGGTCGCCTGCTTCGCGCCGCTCATCGCCACTCACGACCCGCTGAAGAACGACCTCGCGCGGACGCTGATGCCGCCCGGCGCGGAGAACTGGTTCGGCACCGACGAATTGGGGCGGGACGTGTTATCGCGGGTGGTCTACGGTGCGCGGTTGTCCCTCAGCGAGGGGCTAGTGGCCGTGTTGCTGGCGCTGGCGGCCGGGGTGCCGATCGGGGTCGTCGCGGGCTACGTCGGGGGCCGTACCGACATGATCATCATGCGCCTGATTGACGTGCTGATGGCCTTCCCAGGCGTCCTCCTCGCGATCGCCATCATCAGTGTGCTGGGCCCGAGCCTCTTCAATGTGATACTGGCCGTCGCGCTCTACACCATTCCGATTTTCGCGCGGCTGGCGCGCGGGGCGACCCTGTCGGTTAAGGAGGAGCCCTACATCGAGGCCTGCCGCGCGCTCGGCGTACCGCACCTGCGCACGCTGTGGCGGCACGTCCTGCCCAACATAGCGGCGCCGATCCTGGTCATCGCCGCGCTGCGCGTGGCGATCTCCATCCTGACCGCGTCGAGCCTCAGCTTTCTCGGGCTGGGCGCGCAGCCGCCGAGCCCGGAATGGGGCGCCATGCTGGCCAGTGGCCGGAACTACATCCTGATCGCGCCTCATCTGGTCATCTTTCCTGGCCTGGCGATCGTGCTGCTCGTTTTCGGCCTGAACCTGTTCCAGGACGGCCTGCGGATCGCGTTGGACCCCAAAACCACCGACCTCCGGTGAGCGGCGCGCACCGCCGCTGCCCCTTTTCTCGGGAGCCCCCCAACCATGACCGATGCCTGTGAACTGTCCGCCGTGGATGCGCGCCGCCTGATCGGCGAGAAGCGACTGTCTCCAGTGGAACTGCTGGACTCCTGCATCGCCCAGATCGAGCGCGTGAACCCCGCGGTCAATGCGGTGGTGACCACAGCCTTTGATCGTGCCCGGATGGAGGCGCGGGCCGCCGAGGCGGCCGTGATGCGTGGCGACCCGCTGCCGCCGTTGCACGGTCTGCCCGTCGCCATCAAGGACACGCACATCACGGCCGGCGTGCGGACCACCTACGGCTCACCCCACTACAAGGACAACGTGCCGGAGCGCGACGATCATGTGGTGGAGTCGATCCGCGCGGCTGGCGGCATCGTGCATGCGAAGACCAACGTGCCGGAACTGGGCATCGGCGGGAACACGGTCAACCGACTGTTCGGCGCCACGGGCAACCCGTTCGGCCTCGAGCGCACCTGTGGCGGCTCGTCTGGCGGCTCGGCCGCGGCACTGGCTGCGAACATGGCCCCGCTCGCTTCCGGGTCTGACACCGGCGGCAGCCTGCGGCTGCCCGCCTGCTTCTGCGGCGTGGTCGCACACCGCCCGAGCGCTGGGGTCGTCGCGCACGGCGGACGGGCGCTTGCCCAGTCCTATTACAACACGCAGGGCCCCATGGCGCGCACCGCCGGCGACGCGGCGCTGTTGCTGGCGGCGATGGCGCGGCGGTCGCGCCGTGACCCCATGGCGTACCCGCTCGACCCGGACCAGTTCCTCCAGCTGGACGAGATCGATCTAAGCGGCCTGCGGGTGGCCGTCTCACCGGACCTCGGCGGCGTCCCGGTGTCCGACGTGGTCCGGCGCACCTTTGCCGAACGGGTCGAGCGCTTCCAGGGTGCGTTCAAGGTGTGCGAATGGCGCAGCCCCGCGTTCGCCGACGCTATGGACGTGTTTTGGAAGCTGCGCTCCATTGTTTTCATCGCACAGTATTACAGGGAGATCGATGGCTATGACGCCGACTTCAACCCGAACATCCGCAGCAACTACCAATCCGCGCTGAAGATGGACCTGAAGGAGGTGGCGGTGGCGCACCGCCGCCAAATGGAGCTTTACCAGGACCTCCAGAACCTGTTCGAATCCTTCGACGTGCTGCTGTGCCCCGGCGTGTCGATTCCGCCGTTTCCGTGGCGTGACCTGTTTCCCAAAGCAATCGACGGCATGCCATCCAACACTTACGTCGATTGGGTGGGCATGACCTCGGCCCTGACCATCACTGGGCACCCCATCACCGCGTTGCCCTGCGGCCTGGACCCGACGGGCGCGCCATTCGGCATCCAGGTCATCGGCCCCAACTTCGCGGACCGCTTCACCTTGGGCGTTGCCCAGTCCCTTGAGCGTCTCTTCGAGGCGGACGATGCGCTCCGAAGGCCGGTTCCCGGGATCGCGCGCCGGCCGGCCGACTCTCGTTGAGGAGCGTGTCCGATGACCTGCTGTGGGTTTATTGTCGATCGCGGCGTCGCGATGGCCGCCGGTGACGGCACTATCTTGATGATGGACGTGTACCGGCCCGCCGTGGCAGGCGTGCCACTCCCCGGCGCCTTTCCGGTGCTGCTGGAGCGCACCCCCTACGGCCGGGCGTCGCCGCGCGTTGCCGGTTTGGCGGAACGGGCGGCGGAGCGCGGCTACGTCTTCGTCGCCCAGGACGTTCGGGGACGCGGGGAGTCCGGGGGGCACTTCCACATGCTCACCAACACTCCGGACGAGGGCGCGGACGGCGCGGACACCGTGGCGTGGTTGCACCTCCAGCCCTGGTGCGATGGGCGGATCGGCACAGTGGGGGGCTCGTTCAGCGCCGCGAACCAGCAGGCCCTGGCGCTCCACCGCCCGCGCGGCCTGCGCGCGCAGGTGCTGCGCGACGCCGGCACCAACTACTACCGCCGCATGCTACGCACACATGGGGCGTTCAACGTCGGCATGGTTTTGCCCTGGGTGCTGAATCAGGCGCTCGACAGTCCCGAGGCGGCCACCGATCCGCACGTTGCGGCCGCGCTCGCCGAGATGCGCGGCAACCTGAGCGAGTGGATCGGGCGGCTTCCGCTCCGCCGGGGCGAGACGCCGCTGGCGCTCGTGCCCGCCTACGAGGATATCTATTTCACCATGCTGGAGACGTCGGATGACGTACCGTACTGGCATAACCCCACCGCGCGCCTGGAGGGGCGTTGGGACGAGTACCCGACCGACGTCGCCATCCTGCTCATTTCCGGCTGGTTTGCCCACCACGCCGCTGCCAACGTGGACAAGCTGCGCGAACTTGGGCACCGCTTGACGCGGCCCGTGCGCCTTGTCATCGGACCGTGGATCCACGGACCGGACATGATAGAGGCCACCCACGCCGGCGAAGCGGATTTCGGGGTTGCTGCTGCGGATCAGGGACCGCTGCACGATCTGCGCCTCGACTGGTTCGACCGCTTCGTTCTCGACGTACCGGGACCAGCGGTGCCGCCGCTCACCTACTTCGTTATGGGGACCGGTGACGGTCACAAGACGCCCGAGGGCCGCGTATTTCATGGTGGCGAATGGCGCCACGCTGACGCTTGGCCACCAGCCGGTACCACACCCACCCCATTTTATCTTCATGATGGCGGGGTGCTCGCGAGCCATGCGCCAAAGAAGCACGCCGCGCAGGACACCTATGACTTCGATCCGGCCGATCCTTGCCCGGGCATCGGGGCCACTAACCTGCAGTCGACTGAGTTTCCGGAGTTCGTGCTTCCTGGGCCGCGCGACCAACGCTGCCGCTCAGGCTTCGCAGCGTGCCGCGGCAGCGACCGGCCGCTCGCGGAACGCCCGGATGTGCTCGTGTATCAGACGGAGCCGCTGGCGGAGGACACCGAGGTCACCGGTGATCTTGAAGCCCGCCTATGGGTGGCATCGAGCGCACCCGACACGGATTTCATGGTGCGGCTTATCGACGTTTATCCGGATGGCGGAAGCGAGTTGCTGATTGCGGAGGGGGTGGTGCGGATGCGCTATCGCGGCGATCGGCCAACCGGTGCGCTGATTGTTCCCGGCAGGACCTATGCCATTGCCGTCGAACTAGGACCGACTAGCAACGTCTTCAAGCGCGAGCACCGGATCCGCCTGGACATCACCAGCTCTAGCGTGCCGGAATACGACGTTAACCCGAACACGGGTGAGCCGCTGGGCCGACACACCCACATGCGTGTGGCCCGGCAGACCATCTGGCGGGATGCCTATCGCCCCTCACACTTACTAGTTCCCTTGGCTACTAGTTCCCTTGGCGACGCTACGTCGTTGAGCCGTGTTTCAGACGGGAGGCCATCCAGGTCAAACAGGCCCTCAAACTTTGTTCAGGGCGACTATTCCGGGAACGGGTTTGCCGAAACGCATTCAATGGTACGAAAAGCGATTAGAGTTCTACGTCAGCATCTGGAAGAACGTTCCGGGATAGGACGATTTGCTCGCCCGCTATGACAAGGCAGTGATGCAGGCCAGGACAGATGGCACGCTGCTGCGCATTGCCGCCAAGTACATCTGATCGAATGCATCGGAGTTCCGATCCGGTGAACGCGACGGTAAACAGCGGGTGATCGATCCGGGGGACACACGCCGTTTCGGGCGAGATTGTCGCCCCATGCCGCTCGAGCGAACGCACAGTCATCGAGCGAGCGCAGTGTCAACGGTGCAAAGCACAATTTGTGCCGGAAGGCAGTGCTGATCGATGGCGCGCCTTATGCACGCGGGGCTTAGATCAGGAGCCTGAAAATGGATTGATGCCGCGCGCTGGTGCAACGTGCGCAACGATGGCCCGGGATCGGGAGCGGTCGAACGGAGCCATGCATCGAAGGGCAAGCGGAAGCCGAATTGACGTTAATTGCATCGGGGTTCGCCCGTATTGAAAACGTAATACTAACGCAAATTCAATGCTTTCCGGAGCTGCACCAATACGTGTCCATCATTCTCGAATCATATGCCGTCGCAGAACTGGATTGGCGACGAGCTAATTTGAAGGAACTTGTAGCGTGCGTGCGTATGTCATCAACGTCCTGAGCGCGGGTGATCACCAATCACCCA
Source organism: Azospirillum canadense (assembly GCF_025961225.1). Taxonomy (GTDB): domain Bacteria; phylum Pseudomonadota; class Alphaproteobacteria; order Azospirillales; family Azospirillaceae; genus Azospirillum; species Azospirillum canadense. The sequence continues at coordinate 191,090 of NZ_JAOQNG010000005.1, forward strand.
GGAGGCAGCAATGACCAGTCTTGCTGGGTCGACCGTGCTGATTGCGGAACCTTACGCGTCAGTCGCTTCTGGCCTTCGCTTGATCATCGAGCAATGGGGCGGATGCTGCCGGACGGTCCTGTCGGCAGGTGAGCTGCACGTCGCTCTGCAGTGCGCGTTGCCCGACGTGCTGCTGGTCAACATCGACCTGGTGGGGGGAAGCGAGGGCGTCGAAGCGCTGTCGCGCGCCTATTCAACGGCGGTTGTCGTTATGGCGGCACGCTTTCTGGGCAAAGATGAACGTGAGGCGGTGGCGTGCTTGGAAATGCCGTTCACCATTGCTGATCTGCAGCTCGCCATCAGGTCGGCGTCGGCCCGGTTATTGGGAGGAGCGGGAAGGTCGGTGCGCGGCTTGCCGGGCCGCGCGGCGGCTTGGGCCTTATGAGAATCAGCCTTTATCATCGGTCCAGTGTTTGGCTGTCGTCCAAATGCCATATGGGGACGGCCCTCTGCTTGCAAGCTGAAGAGGTTGAAGATCGTGGTCGGATCGCTTGCGCTCATATGTCCGGCCTGTTCGTGCGCCCGCACATGAGCGCTGCACAAGATGGTTTCCGCGACATGGGTCCCAAACACCGATGCGACCACTGGGGGCCACTGGCATCTACGGGTTTGCTCACGTCTCGGATCGATCGATTACGCCATCTCCTCGTCACCCGGCAAGGTCCAACTCCGCCCGGCGTCGTCCACGGCTAAGCCGGGATCGTGTTGGGGGGATCCGATGCGGTCGTGGTCAGCGACACCAAGCCTGGCATCCGATGGTGGAACGAGCCGCCTGAAGACCGGCCCGTGTCAAGTCCGCAGCCGCCGCAGGCGATGGCCCGAGAGGGCCAGGCTTGAGGAGGAGCGGCCGAAGGCGAATCCTCGCTCGCGGATGCCTGATGGGCTGAAGACGGCTCCGTTCAGGCATGTGCATGGTGCGCCTCATAGGTGGTCTGGCGCACCAGCACCGCCCAGGCGATCCGGGCCAGCTTGTTGGCGAGCGCCACGACCACGGTGTTGACTTGGGCGCTGCTCTGGTGCACGGAGGCGGGAGGGCGGAGTGCTGCTCTGTGTGCGTGATCGTCAGGCGATGCGAACGGATTCCGGGCGTCCGAGGTCAAGCATTCGGTTGCGAAGGTTGACGGCAATCTGGGTTTCGATCCGCTGTGTCGGTCGGGTGCGGGAGTTCAAGGTGTCGCCGATGACTCGTTTCTATCCGCTCATCGCCCCCTCGGCCCCGGCCCTCGCGTTATCTCCCGAACTTTTAGCCACCTCATCCGGCCCTGCTCGGCGATAAGCTGGATATGGCGGGCGCGTTGCGTCGGGCGGAGGGGCGGAGTACGGCCGTGGACCGCGGCGGGACGACCACCACGGCTGAGGCATGGCGTTCGGTCACGGTCTCGTCGACGCGGTCCTGGTCGTCGGCACCGTCGGCAATGACCGCAGCGATCGGCTCGTCGACTTGGTCAAGCAAGGAGCCGAGTTCGGCGGCATCGTCACCCTCCTTGGCGCTCAGGGCCGATGCCACGATCGTGTCGGTCTCGGCATCGACGCCCAGGTGCAGCGTCCGCCAAGCCCGACGCCGCTGCGTCCCATGCTTTTCGACCAGCCATTCGCCCGCCCCGCTCAGCTTCACACCGGCGCTGTCGACCAGCAAGCATACCGGGCCGTTCACCGTCCGCGCCGCCGGCGCTTTCACCAGCGTTCCGGCCCGCCGGCTCAGCGTGGAGTGATTCGGCACCGGCAGGTCCCGTTCCCTCAGCCCGCGCAGCGAGCGGACCAGCCCTTCGGTCTGCCGCAGCGGTTGGCGAAACACCGCCCTCAGGATGAGAGCGGCTTGATCGCGAGGTCCGAGGAGCGCGCCTGGCCCCCCGGCGTGGACCGCGGCGGTGCCCGCCACGCCGCAATGGCCTCTTGCGAAAACCGGATGGTCCAGGGGCCGCGCTGACGCAGCCCGGCTTCCTAGGCCGACCAGTTCGTCACCCTGTGGCGGGTTCTCGGAATCCGGTGGCGACGGTCGGCATTGTGCTTGTGCGGCATACTCGGGCGGATCGGTCAGGAAAGGGGGCACGCCTCCTACCCGACCACGTCCATGCTGACAACCACCCCATCCCTGCACCAAAGCAGCGGATTGGCCTAGTCATCTTGGCGCATCGAACGAGGAAAGGGCGAACCGGTGGAGCGTACGATTGTCAATAGGGAAGCGGTCGGCGCTACGGCCCACATCACCCAGCGCCGCAAACTGCTCATGGCCCAGATCCTGATCGAGCATCCGACCCTGATCGTGGTTCGCCAGGGCCGGAAGCTGCTCCGCGGTATCGGCCAGGAATGGCATGTCGAGCCGGGGATGGCGGTGGCCCTGGCCGAGGATCAGAGGTTCGACGTGGTGAACACGCCGGATGCCGAGACCGGCGTCTATGAAGCCGACTGGCTGGCCTGCGCGCCAGAGATCGTCACGCGCTTTGCCACAGGGGGCGTTACCGGCAAGCCCATTTGCGACGTCCATGTTCTGCCCAGCGCGACCAGGGCATTCAGCGATGCCTTTATGCGTGCCCGCCAAGGCATCTTTGACGAGGACGAGGTGCCCAGGGCGGCCGCCATCGCGAGGATCGTGGAGATGCTGGCATGGCTGGACCGGAGCGGCGGGTATTTCCGATGCGAAGGCAATGCATCGGTCTCGCGCCGGGTCCGGCTCACGTTGTCGGAGAATCTTGGCACGAAATGGACGGCGCCCGGCGTTGCGGAACAACTCGGCATCAGTGAAGCCTCCCTTCGCCGGCGCCTTGCCGAGGAAGGAACATCCTTCAGCAGGCTGCTGATCGATACGCGGATGTCGCGTGCGCTGACTCTTCTTCAGGTCACCGACTGGCCGATCATCCAGATCGCCTTCGAAACGGGCTATGAGAGTCCGTCTCGCTTTTCGGTCCGTTTTCGGGAGCGCTTTGGCTACTGCCCCTCGGCGGTTCGGACGCCGGACGGCGTGAATGCGGGATCCGCTGATCTGCTCTGAACCTGAGCGCGATCCACGGTTCAACCGGAAAATCAAAAGCTGAGCATTGCGGATGCCATGGGCCGCTATCGCGGTCGACGGCGATGCCATGGCACCGAAGGGTTTCACACAGGGAAATTCAGCCGAGGCGGCGTGGTGGCGGACCGTGGGCGGTGATCGGATCAGCACATTCATTGAGCGGCCGCGCACAGCAAGAGCTCAACCACAATGTTAGGCTCATATCGGTGATCATCTATGGAGCGTACCGATAATGCTAAACAAAATAGCGTTTACCTCCGCACTGGCTACCGTTGCTGTGATGTCTGGTGCAGCTTCGGCGCAAAACTTCAGTCTTTCCATCCCTGATCTGAAGGCTGGAAAATTCACCAATGAGCAGTTTCTCAGTGAAACTTATGGCTTTGGTTGCTCGGGTGACAATGCATCTCCACGTCTGACCTGGAGCGGTGCTCCCGCAGGAACCCGGAGCTTCGTGCTGACCGTGTATGACAAGGACGCACCGACCGGCTTCGGCTGGGTACACTGGGTCGTGGCGAACATACCGGGCAACGCCATCGAGATCGCCCGCGGGATCACTTCCGACGGTGTCGGACTGCCCGCCGGTTCTCTTCAGACACGCACCGATTTCGGCGTTCCGGGGTATGGCGGACCCTGCCCACCGCAGGGTTCCACTCACAACTACGTTATCACCTTGACGGCCCTGAAGGTCGATAAACTGCCAGACGCCGTGACTCAGAATGCGCCCCCTGCTCTCGTCGGCTTCTTCACCAAGGCCAATTCGCTCGGAGAAGCAACGCTCGTCGTGAACCAAGGGCGCTAAGCCAGCGTGAATGGGATGGACGCTCCCCGTTTCTGGCGTGGTGACGCCATCTGAGGGGGAAGTCCCTCTCATCATGGAGACGGTGCGATGTGTGCGACGGTCACCGACATTGGCGCATAAATCGTCGGAAGCTGGCGGTGTTATGGTTTTGGCGGGTATAGAGGCGTCCCGCTGAAGCCGAGAGCCCGATGCCCGACAAGGCCAACGAGAGCCGCCGCCATAAGATCCCGCGCGCCCGCGACCGGGTCGAGAACTGGTCGGCCTATGATGCGGCGCTGCGTCGGCGTGGCGATCTGACCGTCTGGGTGACGCCGGAAGCGATCGCCGCCTGGACGCCGCCCGCCACGGGACGGCGTGGCCGGCCAGCGCGCTACGCCGACATCGCGATCGAAGCCGGGTTAGCGCTGTGGACAATCTGGCAAAATCCCTTTTTGAGCTATCGGTGAAATTCCAGCGTCACGCGTCGAAACGGATGCGTGATGGATACCGGGGAGCGCCGTTGATGGCGCAGCAGCCAAGCTGCGACGGTGCAAGGGCCGGAGGAGGCGCCAATGGAACGGCGCAACTCGGGTCGTCCGGACAGGGAGGTTCGCGTGAGCTTTGAAACCTCCCGGGTCGGCGAACAATGTTTGAGCGATCGCTACGAGCACCTGCTTCCCTGGCGGTGTCCCTATCCCGAGCGGGCCCAACAGCCGCCAGCCATGCCGGTTGGTCCCGCCTCTGCTCTGCCGGAGAGAGAGCCATGCAGCCTCTTCGTGTTGCCCTCGACGCCCGTGTCTCGTCCGGCCAGCAAGTGACGGATGCCACGATCGCCAGCCAGATCGCGGCCCTTGACGCGCGTCTCGCACAGGATGGTGTTCGCGTCCTATCGGAGCATCGGTTCATTGATGACCGCGACAGTGGCAACACCGTGCTGCGCCCCGCGCTGGAGCGCCTCCGCGATGCGGTGGCCACCGGCTTGGTGGACCGTCTTTATGTTCATTCGCCCGATCGCCTGGCCCGGCGCTATGCCTACCAGGTTGTTCTGATGGATGAAGTTCGGCGGGCTGGAACGGAGGTGGTCTTTCTCAATCGCGCGATCGGCGTGTCGGCGGACGACGATCTGCTGCGGCAGGGTCCGGGCATCGTGGCCGAGTATGAGCGGGCCAAGATCCTGGAGGGCACTGTCAACTTGGCTTCCGTAGCGAGTCATTCGCACAATGCTCATGCGCGAACACGTCCTGTGGGCGCATCAATCACGGCCGTAAGAGACACCACTTCGTCTCATTATTGCGTTGGCAAGCCATAACCGAGACCAAGTTGACAGTGCCTCCGCGGCCGCACCCTGTTCCACTGGTGGCCGGCGTTCGCCTGAAAACTTCGGCAAATCCCATCAGCAGAAGCATTCTCATGCCGTCGGTATGAGAGCCTGTTGAGAAGAAGGCCGAGAAGATTCAGTGCAAATGCGATGGCGACCGCGCGAGTCGCTTCACGAGAATGTGGCTCATCGCCATGTAAATGAATGTTTCTTCCGACTCTGGAAGGCGTTCGTAATCTTTTGACAAGCGGCGATGTCGGCCAAGCCATGCGAATGTCCTTTCCGCGACCCAGCGGCGCGGTAGAACATGAAACCCCTTGGGAATTTCTGGAGGTTCCTGGCCAGGGGCGAGCCAAAAGCCCTGAACACCGGTCCACCAGTGCTTGACGACTTCGATGGTCCAGCCGAGCCGATCTTTGGCCCAGGTCTTCAGCCCTTGATAATGCGTGTCCGCCCAGACGAGCTGGATCGCGGGAAACCACAGGTGCAAGCCTGCCAGCAGGAGCATGCCCCCGGCCTTGTCATGAAGATCGGCCGGATGCACCCGCACCTTCAGGAGATCGCCTTCCGTATCGACTAAGGTCTGCCGCTTTCGCCCGCTCACCTTCTTGCCGCCATCATAGCCGCGCGGCCCACCGGATTCGGTTGTTTTCACCGATTGACTGTCGATCGCCGCGGCGGTTGGTTGAGCTTTGCGGCCACGCCGGGTTCGATACGGCTCGCGCAGCGCCGCATTGACCTGTTCCCACTTCCCGCTTTTGCGCCAACGGCGGAAGTGATCGTACACGTCGGTCCAGGGTGGCAGATCGTGGGGCATCATGCGCCAAGCGATGCCGCCACGCAGGACATACAAGCATCCGTCAAGGATGCGCCTCAGGTCGTGTTTGCGTTGTGCTCCGCGATGCTCACTCTTCGTGAAAAGTTTCGAAATGACCGCCCACTCGTCATCGGTCAAATCGGACGGATACCGGTTCGGGGACATGCGATCACCTCTCAAGGCGACGACATTGCATGCTGAATCAATGGCTCCATTGGGGCGTGCGTTGCAAATCAGCATTGATGCCGTATTTCATCGGTCTTCATCTCAACAGCCTCTGAGAAGGCTCACGACGCATGCCCCAACAGTTTGCGCGCCAGAAGTTTTGTTTCGCTCCGTGCTATTTGTAACAGCGAAGACACAGTTGTCAGAACCACCTCGCAATCCGGGCGCATGGGGTCGAGCGATTGCATGATCCGCCCCATCGATTGCCAAAAACTGATCAGCCTCGGGATGTCCGGATGCGCATGCCTGGCGCCGAGACACTGCAGGTCGGCTATCGCATTGGCGACCACTCTCTGAAACTCCGTCTGGGCTGCGGCATACTCGGCGCGGTGAGCGGCCTCGACCGCCATGCGACGCCCCTTGATGCGTGGGTGCATGTCCATCACTGTCCCTGACCAAACACAAGCAACGCAACCCGCACAGTCGCTGACGCTTGCGCGTCCCACGTTGTGCCCTTGGCAGGCGGCGCGCGAAAACGCCTCCCTGGCCGGTTGGGCGGAACGCCGCCTTGGCCGGGCACGAAGGGAGGCGCCTCTCAGGCGCGTTTGACATCCTCAAGGAAGGTCTCGACGTCCACGCGCAGGCGCGCCGACTGGTCGGCCAGGTGAGCCGCGACGTCGTGCACCGCGCCCGCCGCCTGACCGGTCTGCCCGGCGGCGCGGGTCACGCCGGCGATGGTGCTGCTCACCGCCAGAGTGCCGTGGGCGGCCTCCTGCACGCTGCGGCTGATCTCCTGCGTCGCCGCGAACTGCTCCTCCACCGCCGTGGCGATGGCCGCGGAGATCTGGCTGATCTCGCCGATCACCCGGCTGATCTCCGCGATCGCCCCCACCGCCTCGCGCGTGGCGCCCTGGATCGCGCCGATCTGCTCGGTGATGTCCTCCGTCGCCTTGGCCGTCTGGGTGGCCAGGTGCTTGACCTCGCTCGCCACCACCGCGAAGCCCTTGCCGGCTGCACCGGCGCGCGCCGCCTCGATCGTGGCGTTCAGCGCCAGCAGGTTGGTCTGGCCGGCGATGGTGGTGATCAGGTCGACCACCCGACCGATGCGCTGCGCGCCCTCGGCCAGGCCGGACACCACGGTGCTCGCCCGGCCGGCGCCGGCCACCGCGCGCTCGGCCACCTGGGAGGACTGGGTCACCTGGCGGCCGATCTCGCCGATCGAGGCGGCGAGCTCGTCGGCCGCCGCCGCGACGGTCTGCACGTTGGCGCTCGCCTGCTCGGAGGCATACGCGACGGTGCCGCTCAGCTGGGTGCCGGTGTCCGCCGTCCGGGTCAGCGTGCCGGCGGCCTGCTGCATCTGGGTGGCCGAGCCGGCCAGGCTCTGCACCACGCCGGTGATCGCGCCCTCGAAGCCGCGCATGAGCTCGTCCAGGCGCTCGACACGGCGGGCCTTGGCCGCCTCCTCCGCGCGCCGGGCGGCGGCGAGGCGCTCGGCCTCAAGGGCGTTGCGCTGGAAGACCGCGACCGCCTCGGCCATGGCGCCGATCTCGTCGCCGCGGCCGACGCCGGGGATCGCCCCCGTCCTGTCGCCGCTGGCCAGCCGGGTCATGCAGCCGGTCAGCGCGATGATGCCGCCGCTGATCGTGCGGCGGAGCAGCAGCCCCATCAGACCGGCCACCGCGAGGGTCAGCAGGCCGCCGACGAGGATCGTGGAGTAGGCGGTGTTGAAGGCCGCCTCCTCGTCGGCGCGGCGCGCGCCGAGCAGCCCGCGCTCCACGGCGTCGATCTCAGCGACCAGCTTGCGGATGGCGTCCATGTGCGTCTTGCTGACGCCGGAGGCGACCAGGCGGGCGGCCGCCTCGCGGCCGCCCGGTTGCCGCATCAGGGCGATCTCCGCCTCGGCGATTTCGGTGCGCCAGCGCTCGGCGGCGGCCTTGAGCCGGTCGAGGCGGGCCTGCTGCCCGGGGTTGTCGCCGGTCAGCCGCTTGAGGGTGGCGAAGGCGGTCTCGAACGCGGCGAGACCGCCCGTGTAGGGCTCGAGAAAGGCGGCGTCGGCGGTGAGCAGGAAGCCGCGCAGGCCGGTCTCCTGATCGACCATGGCGGCCATCAGGCGGCTGGCGTCCTCCAGCACCTCATAGCTGTGCGTGGTCCAGCCGTTGCTGGTCTGGAGGAAGCTCAGGGTGCGGAAACTGATAACGCTGACGCCCGCCGCGACCAGGATGATGGCGGCAAACGCGATCGTCGACTTCTGCGCAATGCGCAGCCTCATGAACCAAGTCATGTCCCTGGACACCTAAAATCTGTCGCGTGAGCTGGGCCAGCATGGACCCAACACTTCCGCCGGGTATGCGCGGCCGGTGTGCTGCGTGAAGGCCCGCTGTCGGTTGTAAGGGCCGGTTGGGTCGCGGCGGCACCCGCCCCCGCTTGCGATGCGATTGCGGCGATCCCGGTGTTCCGTCTGGAACGCGGTCAAGCATTGGACCGATCAGGACGGCCAGTCCTCATAACGCCCAAGCCGCCTCGCGGTCCGGCACACCGCGCAGCGATCTTGCCGTCCTTCCCCATAACCGGGCCGACATCGACGCGATCGCGAGCTGCAGGTCCGCTATGGTGAACGGCATTTCCAAGCAGGTTACCGTGTCACATTCGTTCGAGTGCAGAAAACGCGCCGCCATAGCAACGACCACAGCGGAACAGGCCCGCGACAGCGCTTCGATGCCCTCGCGTCCCCCGGCCAGGTCGATGTTGACCAGCAGCACGTCGGGCAACGTGCTCTGCAGAGCCGCGTGCAGCTCGTCGGACGACAGCACTGTCCGGCAGGATCCGCCCCATTGCTCGATGATCATGCGAAGGCCAGAAGCGACTGACGCGTAAGGTTCCGCAATCAGCACGGTCGTCCCAGCAAGATTGGTCATTGCTGCCTCCTGGATGATCGGTGACCACCCGCGCTCAGGATGTTGATGACATACGCACGCACGCCACAAGCTCCTCCAAGTTAGATCGGCACCGATCCAGCTCTGCTGGCGCCAATCGATTGGAGAATGATGTGTGAGCATTGCCGCTGTTTCGACAAGCATCGTATTTGCGCTGGATTTCCGCTTTGAATACAGGTGATCCCAGATGCAATTAACGTCAATTCGGCTTCCGCCTTCCCTTTGATGCTTAGCTCCGTTAATCCCTTTCCGGTCCCGGACGGTCAATGCGCCCGTTGCACCCGCACGCGGAATCAGTCCATTTTCAGGCTCCTGATCTGAGCCCCGCGTGCTGTGGCATAAGCCTCGCCATCGATCAGCGCCGCTTTCCGGCGCCGAATGGACTGTTACCCCGGATTGCGCGTGTCCTGGCCACCACCATTGGCGCTGAACCGACATCGAATCGTCATAGCCCTCGCTTCGCGCACATTACGAATCCGCGGCGTCCCAATCCGGTGCGAATGGCGGTCGAACGAAACGCTGGTTCTTTGGCAAGGCGGCAATCGCGGCGCGATCGTCGTCGCCGAGCCGGACTCCGAGCGCCTCGAGATTAGCCCTCTGGCTTTCACGACGGGCGGCCTTCGGGATCACGATCACATCCGGCTGATTGAGCAGCCAAGCGACAGCTATCTGGGCGGCACTGCAGCCATGCGCACGGCCAAGGGCGGCAAGCGTCGGATCGCTCGCCGCCCGGCCCTGGGCGAGCGGCGCGTAGGCGGTCAGCGGTATCCCCTTGCTACGAAGATAGGCCAGCATCGGCCCCTGCGACAGGAACGGGTGGTATTCGAGCTGGACATTGGCGATCGGCGCGCCGATCGCCTCCACCGCATGGCGGATCATCGGAAGGTTGAAGTTGCAAACCCCAATGGCGCGTGTCAAACCGCAGTCCCGCAACGCCGTCAACGCGTCCAGCGTCGCCCCCATGTCCATTTCCTTCGATGGCCAGTGGATCATGTAGAGATCGACATGGTCGAGCCCCAGCTTGCGCAGGCTGCTGTCGAAGGCACGGCGGAGCGTATCCGGCGCGAGTTGGTCGTGCCAGACCTTGGTGGTGACGAACAGCTCGCTCCGGTCCACCCCGGATGCCGCGATGGCGGCGCCGACTGCGGCTTCGTTCTCATACATCGCCGCGGTGTCGATGTGGCGGTAGCCGAGCGCGAGCGCGCTCTCGACAACCGGCTGGGCGTCGGCGCCCGGCATGCGGAACGTGCCGAAGCCGAGGCGAGGTATTGCGACTCCCTGCGTGGTGATGGTTTCCATGTCGGGTCCTTTCCTTGGTAGGGGTGCCGGCGGGATGCGCGGGAACGCCGTGCCCCCTCCGTCACCGTGACGCCTGCGGCAAGGTTCGATTCCGTCAGGCGGTCTTAGGGGCTCCCGCCCCGACGAGATCGGCGATGACGCTATCGAGCGTAGTCGCGCCTTTCACGACTGACCGGCCCCGGTCGTGGAACTCGATCCAGCCCTCATTGAAGCCGTCGAGCATCCGCATCCGCGGCAAGGGGTTCCGCGAGCCTTGGGCGTGGAAGATCCCTTCCCAACGCTCCCGTGGCACGGTTTCGACACGAACCGTGTGACCAAGCGCCTTGGCGAAGGACCGGGCGAGATCGTTCGGCGAGACGCGCGCCGGGCCTTCCAGCTCGACCACCCGCGTCCCGCTCCAGATCTCGCGCAGGAGCTTGGCGGCGAGGTGTCCGACATCCTTTGTGGCGATCATCGGGAACGGTTTGTCCGCCGGCTGCAGGAAGCTGCGCAGCACGCCCACGTCCCGCGCCGCCGGAACGTCCCAAAGCGCGTTCTCCATGAACCAGCCGGGCCTCAAGAAGGTGACCGGCAAGTCAAGGGTACCGAGCGCCTGCTCCAGCAGCGAGCGCTGGGTCAGCAGGTTCTCGTGCGGCGCATCGGCGCCGATGGTCGACAGGCAGACCACCTTGCCGGGGCGGGCCTCCGCCAAGGCCGATGTGAGGGCCTCGATAACTCGCCGCGCTTCGGGGAAGCCGGGCTCTGGATCGAACTCGGAGGGTGGCAGGATGAAGACGCCCGCCGCACCGCGAAAAGCCGCGGCAAGGGCAGCGGCGTTGTCCATGGTGGCGAAGGCCACATCGCAGCCCTGAACGGTCCACTCCGCCGCCTTGCCCGGATCGCGTAGAACGGCGCGGACGGGCTGCTGGTCGTCGAGCAGGCGGCGGGCGAGCGCACCGCCGACCTTGCCGGTGATTCCAGTGATTGCGTACATGATCGGTCTCCAGAATGTGAAAGGGGCGTGGCGTGGGCTCAGGCGAGGCCGGCGTAGACGCCGCGCTCGAAGTCGCCGTAAAGGCCGACGACCCGGTCGTCGTAAAAGGGCAGGATCTGCGTGAAGAACGCGCCGGTGACCGCCTTCACCGGGTCGAGCCAGAAATAGCAGTTGAGCAGGCCGGCCCAGGAGATGCTGCCGGCGGAGCGCCCGTTCGGCCCCGGCTGCGTGTTGATGTCGAAAGACAGGCCCCACTTGTGCGGCTGGCCGGGGAACTGATCGAAGCTGTGGGAGTAGGGCGGCTGCGCCGACCGCATCTCGTGCACGTTCAACTCGCCGATCTGGTTCCGCATCATCATCGTGACCGTCTCCGGACGCAGGATGCGAACGCCGTGTAGCGCGCCGCCGTTCAGCAGCGCCTGGAGAAACGTCATGTAGTCGCGCGGCGTGCTGAAGGTGCCACCGCCGCCCATGAAGAACTCTGGCCGCTGCGGCATCTCGAAGGGAGTGGGCTCCAGCTCGCCGTCGGCGCGGCGGTTGTGGAAGGTGGCGACCCGCCGCTTCTGCTCAGAGCCGATCAGGAAGCCTGAATCCGTCATGCCGAGCGGCGCGAAAATGTTCTCTCGGAAGTAGACTTCAAGCGACTGGTCGGTCACCGCTTCGATCAGCTTGCCGACCCAATCCATGCTGATGCCGTATTCCCACCGCTCGCCCGGCTCGAATTCGAGCGGGGCCGTGAAGGCGGCGTTTTTGCAAGTTGCAACGTCGGGCATGCCCGTCACCTGTTCGTAGCGGGTCAGCGCCTCGCTCCAGATCGAATAGGTGAAGCCGGAGGTGTGGGTCAGCAGGTGGTGCACCTTGATCGTGCGCTTGGCCGGGCGCAGCCGCGGCGTCCCGTCCGCGGCATAGCCCTCCAGGATCTTTGGTGCGGCGAGCTCCGGCAGGTATTTTGCCGCGTCGTCGTCCAGCCGCAGCCGGCCCTGTTCGACGAGTTGCATGCAGGCTGTCGCGGTGAAGGCCTTGGTCATCGACAGCAGCCAGAACACCGTGTCGGTCGTCATCGGGGTGCCGGTCGCGACGTTGGCCTTGCCGAACGCGCCCTCGTACACAATGCCCGTCGCCTGGGCGGCGAGAGCGACCACGCCGGCCACGTCGTTGTGTGCGACGCCGGCGCGCAGGGCGGAGTCGATTCGCTTGGCGCTGTGCAGCATGGGCGTGGGCGCCGTCCGCGCCAAAGCCGGGCTGACCGTGTCAAGGGCCAGGATGGCCCCCAGCATGCCGCCGCGCTGAAGCATCGTTCGACGGGAGATGTCGTTCATGGCTCGCTCCTTTTCGGATCACAGGACATGCGGGTGGCGGGAAAGCCGGCTCCCTCGGCCGGTCTGGACCGGCGCCGTTTGCGATGACGTCGTTTAAGCCGTATCCCGGCCTGATGGACGCGCAATAAGGTCAGCTTTATAGTGATCAAAAATCACTGTGATTGGCCTCCGGGCGGGTGCGTGGCGCCGTCAGCGTGGTACGAAAAAAGAGGGCGACATGGCATTCGACACGCGGCTTCTGACCGGCGTTGGCGTGCTGGCAGCCGTCACGGAAGCGGGGAATTTCGCCCGTGCGGCCGAGATTCTCGGCTTGACGCCGTCGGGCGTGAGCCGCGCCGTGGCGCGGCTGGAGGCCCGGGTCGGTGTCCGGCTGTTCGATCGCAACCCGCGCGAAGTGAGCCTTACCGAGGAGGGCCGGCGCTTCCACGCGCGAGTGATGCCGCTGCTGGCCAGCCTGGACGAAGCCGCCGCCGAGGCGGCGGGAGCCGCGGCAGTGGTGCGCGGCCGTCTGCGCGTATCGGTGGATCCATGGTTCGCGCGCATGGTGCTTGCGCCCGAATTGCAGCGGTTCCTCACCCGCTACCCGCTGCTATCGGTGGACGTCACCACCAGCAACTACCGCGAGGAGATGATGACCGGCGTGGACGTGGCGGTCCGCTTCGGGCCACCCGACGCCTCGTCCCTCATCACACGCAAGCTGTTGGAAACCCCTGTGCTGACGGTTGCCGCGCCAGCCTACCTCGACCGGCACGGAGAGCCACAGTCACCGCACGACCTTGTTCATCACGAGACGCTTCTCTTTCGGGATCCGCAGACCGGTCTCCCTTTTCCCTGGGAATTCCGCCGGGGTGGGAATGTCATCGAGATTAAGGTCTCAAGCCGACTGGTCTTGGACGACCCTTCCGTCGCGGTTTCCGCCTGTCTGGCCGGCCAGGGCATCTTCCAGAGCGTGGCCATCAGTTTGGCGCCCTTCTTGTCACGGGGCGAACTCGTGCGGGTTCTGCCCGACTGGTCGGAAGAGCTTTATCCACTCTATGCTTATCATCCTTCACGCCACTTTCCGCCCGCGAAAGTCAGGGCGTTCCTGGACTTCATCCAGGAAATAGCGAAGGAAGATTCATCATCGCTCAATTACTGAACCGTAGAGGCCATTGCATCACGCAGAACCGTTAAACCGAAATATTGGGGAAAGGGAACAAAGTTCACGCGCGAACACCGGGTTTCGAAGCGATCTGAAGCTCCCACGTTCAGCAGCGTGGTGCATCGAGGCGAGTGTGGGCGGAATGAGCCCGTGTCCCCAGCGTGGTGCAGGGATGGGGGACTGGCGGCGGCCTACGGATCGGCGTAGAAGCCATGGCCCGTTGATGCTTGCCCCCACCGTCGCCCGATGCCGTTCAAACAACACGCTGCCCACCGCCACCAGTTTCCTCGCGCCAAGTATCATGTGACGAACTGAGGGGCTTATGAGTCCGGTCTCCGGCAGCGCGGCCGTTTGACCGTTTGGTTCAACGAAGAGGCCATTCAGGCCTGGCGCGCCGCCCCGCGCACCACGCGCGGCGGGCAGCCGCGCTACTCCGCTGTGGCGATCGAGACGGCACTGACGCGGCGAGCGCTGGTTCGCCTCGCCTTCCGGCAGACCGAGGGGCTGATCGGCTCGCTGATGCCGCTGCTCCGGCTCGATCTTCCGGTTCCGGAGCCCGCGAGGGCCAGCGCAGCTACCACACGACACTGAGCCGCCAGGCCCAGAGCTTGGCGATCACGCCACGCGCGCTGACCGTCGGCCCGCTGCACCTGCTGGTCGACAGCACTGGCCTCAAGCTCAGTGGGCCGGGAGAATGGGTGGTGGAGAAGCATGGCTCCAAGAAGCGCCGATCCGCCGCGGAATATGATGGCGACAAGCGGCATTGGCCATATGCGGCATCGGGAAACCATCGGAGCCGCGGAACGGCTGCCCTCCCTATCGCTGCAGGCGCCTCGCTGCAACAAGCTGACGGGACCCGTTGGGACGCTCGCCCCCGCAATCCACAGCGCCTCCCCGGCCCCGCCCGCCGCCTGCTTACTTAGAGAGCGCGGCGGGCGGGTCCGGGTCCCCTCCATGGATAGCGGGAACGAGTTGGCGCCATCAGGAACCGAGAAAAAGATGTAGTGGGAGCCTGTTCACGAACGCCTTGACGCAGAGGCCCTCAAGCGATGCCCTCAGTTCATGAAGAGGTGGCCGGAAATTTAATCAGCGATAGAACGTGGATGCCGTCGACCTTGGGCCGGCCAACACCCAATGATAACGGATACTCTCCAATTTCATCGGTCAGTGTATAGCCGCGCCTCTCATAAAACGCCAAAAGCTCTGGCCGCGTTGAGAGCACCGACATCCTGATGACGGACGCACCGAAGCACTCTGTTGCATATTGCTCCGCGTGAAGAAGCATCCTTTTGCCCAAGTCCCGCCCCTGCATCGCAGGAGCAGTCGCCAGCATGCCAATATAGGCGCTCGAGTCGGCGCGTTGGACATGCACGCAGGAAACGATCCTGTCGTCATGGGTCAGTAGCAGTATAACCGATCCATCTCTGAAGAGGGAAAGCACTTTAGCGGCGGATGTTCTTTTCCCATCAATCAAGTCTGCTTCGTGTGTCCATCCTGCCTGTTGCGGCAACGGCCTGTAAGCCCGATTCACGAGGTCCGCTATTTCCACAGCGTCTTCTTCACGGGCGATGCGAAGACTTATTCCCATGTCATCAAACATCATTTCCCTTCCCTGCTTATTTCTTAAGCAAAGCCGTTGCGTATATTACGCTGTTCGTGACGGGCGCCAAGCGGAAGTTAGCGGCCATGTCAGGCGACACCTGGAACTGGCCCATCCGCATTCCCGGTGCATGACGGATGCGGATCGGCGCCGGAATGTGCACATAGAAGGGACGATTTCCCCTTCAGAATCTGTTTGTAGCGGGCGTGTCCCGGCCGGTGCTGAGCGGGATGCTACTTTAAGCTGAACAGGGGTGTTGCGGCGGGGGCGCGGTCTGGTAAGTCTGCGGCCTTCGTTCCGACCGCTTGGATCTGCTGTCAGTGCCGGTTGTATGCTCCCCAGATCGGGCGGGTGAAATTTCCCCAGGCTGATGCCACGGCACGGCGTCGGGGCGTACGCCCCGACGCCGTGCGGCCACCGGTCGTTCATTCTTCCCTCGGTCGTCTGAGGGAGAGCGAGGGTGGTCACACTTGGGGAACTCGTCATGATTCTCGATCTCGCCCGTGAGGGCATGAGCGTGTCGGCGATCGCGCGCCGGACCGGCCTGGACCGCAAAACGATCCGCAAATACATCGCCAGGGGCCTGGAGCCTCCCGCCTACACGCCACGGCCACCTCAGCCGACCCTGGTCGGGCCCTTTGAGCCCTACCTGCGGGAGCGCCTGCAGTCCTTCCCCGAACTCAGCGGGCGACGCTTGCTCCGGGAAATCCGGGAGCTCGGCTACACGGGCGGCTACACCATCCTGAAGGACTTCCTACGCACCGTCCGGCCGAAAGCCGTGGCCCGGTTCGAACGCCGCTTCGAGACCCCGGCCGGCAAACAGGCCCAGGTCGACTTCGCCTTCTTCAAAACCACCTTCACCGACCAGCCGGAGGTCGAGCGGGTGGTCTGGCTGTTCTCCATGGTGCTCGGCCACAGCCGCATGATGTGGGCCCGCTTCGTCGCCCGCCAGGACCTGCAGACCGTCCTGCGCTGCCACATCGCCGCCTTCGAGGCGTTCGGCGGCGTGCCCGAGCAGATTCTGTACGACCGCATGAAGACCGCCATCCTCGGTGAGCTCGAGGACCCGGATCAGCCGGCCAAGGGCATCGCCTATAACGCCAAGCTCCTCGACCTGGCGGCCCACTACCGCTTCCTGCCGAAAGCCTGCCGGCCCTACCGGGCGCAGACCAAGGGCAAGGTGGAGCGGCCGTTCCGCTACGTGCGCGAGGACTTCTTCCTCGCCCGCACCTTCCGCAACCTCGATGACCTGAACGCCCAGTTCACCCAGTGGCTGGACCAGGTCGCCAACGTCCGGCGGCACGCCACCACTCAGCGCGTCGTCATCGAGCATTTCGCCGAGGAGTGTGGCCGTCTCAAGGAGCTGCCGGCCGGCCCGTTCAACACGGTGCTCGGGCTGGAACGGCGCATCACCCGCGATGGCATGGTCTCGGTGGGCGGCAACCTCTACTCCGTGCCGGACAGCACCCGTCGGCGCATCGTGGAGGTGCAGGTCACGGCGGACGCGGTGAACCTCCTGGAGGACGGCGCGCTCATCGCCTCCCACCCGGCGCTGGAGGGGCGCGGGCAGCGCCGCGTTGCCCCGGGCCACCGCACCCAGCCGCCACCGGCCAACAGTCGGACGCCGCGGGAGACGTCCACGCCAGCCCCCCGGCCGTGCGGCGACACGGTCACGCCCCGCTCGCTGGCCATCTACGACACCATCGGCCGCCGCCTCGCCAACCAGGAGAGCGCCCGATGACCGCGTCCTCCCTCGAGACTGGCCCGGCCACCCTGGACCGCATCCGCCACTCTCTGGTCGGCCTGAAGATGCCGCGTGCCTTGGAGGTCCTGGAGCACATCCTGCGCCGGATTGAGCGCGGCGAGATCTCCGCCCTGGAAGCCATCGACAGCCTGCTCGGCGAGGAACTGACGTTGCGCGAGGGACGGCGCGTCAAGTCCGCCCTGAAGATGGGCCGCCTGCTCAATATCAAGACCTTGGCCGGCTTCGACTTCGCCTTCCAGCCCTCGCTCGATCGCGACCGCATCATGGCTCTGGCGCAGCTCGACTTCGTCGACCGCCATGAGGTGGTCCATTTTCTCGGCCAGCCCGGTTGCGGCAAAACGCACTTGGCGCTTGCGCTGGGCGTCGAGGCGGTCAAGGCCGGCCGCTCCGTCTACTTCGCCACCTTGGCCGACATCGTCGGCTCGCTGGCCAAGGCCGAGCGGGAGGGGACGCTGCGCGAACGCCTGCGCTTCCTCTGTCGGCCACAGCTCCTGATCGTCGATGAGATCGGCTATCTGCCCGTCATCCCCGGCGGCGGCAACCTGTTCTTCCAGCTGGTCAAACATCGGCCAACACATTGCGTCGGGCAATTCCGCTCATGTCCAATGGATTCGGGTAACCGCACCGCATCATCCGTGGCTGGGGCGGGTTGTACGGGTCATACGGCGGCTGCGACGCGACGCCGGCACGGATCTGGTCGTTGAAGGAGAGGATGGCCACCGGCAGATGATGCCGCTGGCGTGGACCGAAGCTGCCCGTGTCGAGGAGCCTGTCATGCCGGTCCTGCGCTTCACGCCTGGAAGCCTGCGCGCCCTCATCCGACTGGTCGAAGCCTGCCGCACATTCCCGCGCGCGGAGGCTCGCCATGCCAACCCCGACCCCGATCCTGTGGAGCATTCTGCCGCTCGAGGCCCAGAGGCCGATGGTGGCGCTGTGGAGCGACCTGCTGCGGCGCCGGCTGACGGGCCGGATGGCCCGCAAGGAGACGCTCCATGATCCTCTCGCCCAAGATCGAAGCCCGTCATCAGCAACTGCAGGCGGTCGTCTACATCCGCCAGTCCACGCCCAAGCAGGTGCAGAGCAACCAGGAGAGCACCCGTCGTCAGTACGCCTTGGCCGAGCGCGCCCGCCAGATGGGGTGGCCAACCTCCCAGATCCGGGTCATTGATGAGGATCTCGGCCTCTCTGGCGCGAGCAGCCGGCAACGGACGGGCTTCCAAAAGCTGGTCGCCGCCATCGGTTTGGGCGAGGTCGGCATCATCCTCGTCACCGAAGTGTCGCGCCTGTCCCGGCGCAACAGCGATTGGCACCGCGTCATCGAACTGTGCGGGGTCTTTCGCACCCTCATCGCTGACGAAGATGGCGTCTACGACGCGCGGGACCCTAACGATCTGCTTTTGTTGGGCGTCAAAGGCACGCTGTTCGCCGCCGAGCTGCACATTCTGCGTGGTCGGATGCGCGGCAATCTGCTGAACAAGGCGCGCCGCGGTGAACTCGCTTTGCGCCTGCCGGTCGGGTTCCGGCGCCGCCCCGACGGAGTGGTGGTGCAGGACCCGGATGACGCTGTGCGTCTGGCCATCGCCACGGTATTCGAGCGCTTCGCCGTGTTGCGCAACGCTAGGGCCGTTCAGCGCCACTTTCTGGAAAACCGGCTGGCCTTGCCGCGATGCGCGCAAACCGGGGCTACCGCCGGCACGATCACGTGGGTGCGACCGACCTACCAGATGATCCAGCAGATCCTCACCAACCCCGCTTACGCCGGCGTCTTCGTCTATGGGCGGCGGCGGCGCCAAGCCGTGCCAGGAGACCCGCCAACGGTGATCGACCACCGGATCGGCGTGACGGAGTGGGACATCGTGGTGCCCGATGTCTACCCCGGTTACCTGACCTACGACGCCTACCTGGCCAACCGGCAGGCGCTGCAGGACAACCTCTACAACTTCGCCCGGAAAGGCCGCGGCGCCCCGCGCGAAGGGCTTGCCTTGCTCACCGGGCTGGTCATCTGTGGCCGCTGCGGCCGCCGGATGGCCGTGAACTACGGCTCCGTGTACCACAGCTATCATTGCCGCCGGGCCCAGGTCGATTACGGCGAGCGGCAATGCCAGTCCTGTCCGGTGGGCCTGCTGGACGGCGTTGTCGCTGCCGCTTTCCTTGAGGCGGTGGCCCCGGTTGGCCTCGAGGCCACCCTGGCGGCCCTGGAAACGCTGGAGCGCGAGCGGGAGGTTGTCAACCGGCACTGGCAGCTGCGCTTGGAACGCGCCCGGTACGAGGTGGTCTTGGCCCAACGTCAATACGACGCCGTCGATCCGGACAACCGCTTGGTGGCCCGGGAGCTGGAACGGCGGTGGAACGCAGCGTTGCTCGCGCTGGAGACGTTGGACAGCGAATACGCCTTGATGCAACGAACCGATCTGATGCCGCTGACCGCTGCCGAGCGGGAGGAGGTGCGCCGGATTGCCGGCAATCTCCCCGGCTTGTGGCGGGCGGACACGACGACGGCCGTCGATCGCAAGCGGCTTCTGCGCTTGGCCGTTGCCGCTGTGACCGTGACGGTCGATCGGATCGCACGTCGCGTCGATGTGGTCCTTCTGTGGACGGGTGGCGCCACCTCAACGCACACGGTGCCCCTGCCGCCGATCGGCCTGCACGCCACCACCGACGCCGCGGTGATCGCCCGCATCCGGGACCTGTCCGCCCGGTTGCCCGATCACGTGGTTGCCGGCGCACTCAACGCGTTGGGCCTGCGCACCCGGACTGGAAAGGAGTGGACCTACGAGCGCGTCTTTTCCATGCGCAAGCAACACAACATTCCAACCGGCTGCCCGGTCCGAACCGGGGCACTGCGACCCCGGGGCGATGGGTGCATCTCCGCCAAGGCGGCGGCGAAGCGGTTAGGTGTCACGCCGTCTCTGGTGCAGGTCTGGGTGCAGCACGGTGTCGTCGCGTGCGATCAACGTTGTCGCTGTTCGAAGCAGTGGATCCGGCTGACGGACGCGGACATCGCGCGACTCGACGGATCCGCCGACGTGAGCGGATTGCCAACGCTCACCGCGGTGGTCGAGGAAACGGGACTGGAGCGTGATGCCGTCTGGGCCCGTGTTCGGCAGGGCGACTACATCGCTTTCCGAACCCCGCGCGGGCGAGGCCAGTGGGAGTGGCACCTAAAGGAACGTCCGGCCGCCGCGGAAATCGCTTCGGCCCGAGCCATTCGCGGAGATCACCATGGAACAGAGCAATATGGATAACGGTGTTTCGCCCGCTACGAGCGCGGGGCCATGATCCTGACCTCGAACCGCGGCTTTTCCGAATGGGGCGACGTCTTCGGTGGGACCGTGGTCGCCACGGCCCTGCTGGACCGCCTGCTCCACCACGCCGTCGTCGTTCAGATCGAGGGGGCCAGCTACCGCCTGCGCCGCCACGCCGAGCTGATCCCGGAGAACGCCCGCACCCGGCCGATAGGCCCACTTCCACCCCCACCACGCCGGCGCGGCCGACCACCGAAAGTGAGGCCAACCGAGAGCACCATCACTCCATAGCCACACAAACCATCTGGGGAGTTTTCGTCCGCCCGATCTGAGGAAGCTTCATCCGGCCTTTACATGAGCGATGGGATGGTACCGGTTACCCCAATGGGCTGGCGGGCGAGAGCATTCCTTTGGAAGGGCGCATCGTCGCCGTCGCCGATGTTTGGGATGCACTGACGTCCGACCGGCCGTACAAGAAAGCATGGACCTTTGAGGCGGCGGCCGCCTTTCTCCGCGACCAAGCCGGCCGGCACTTCGACCCAGCCTGCGTGGATGCGTTGTTTGCCGATCCGGCGGCACTGTCGGCAATCCGGCACCAATTCCAAGATGAACCCTCAGCGCCGCTCCCAACACCATTCATGGCGAGCGTCACGCCGCCCTGAGCGCGCAGTCGTCCGGCACGATGCCGTCCATGTCGAGCCGCCACAAGGCGATCAGAAGCTTGCGCGCCAACGCCATGGTGAGCACGCGGCGTAGGCGTTCTTTTGAGGTGCCAGCCGCTCCTGCAGTCAGCGGGTTAAGGCACTTTCGGGCTCCTACATCACGCCTTTGGACGCTGCCGAATGGCTGGCGGGGGAGGGGAATCGCCTGCCATTCAGATCCCAGCTCTCTCCCACCCCGAATCAGCCCGCAGGGGCGCGGCTTATGTCGCCAACCGCCAGCCGATGAAAGCGTCGACGACGATCAGGGCGAGCCAGGCAAGGCCGTAAATTCCGCCGAACCAAGAGGTCTGCGGCTGGAAATAGCTTTCCCAGCCACGCCGGCCGCACGCCATATTCCTTTCCAGCTCCAAGAGGTATACGGCCATTGTACCGATACGGACATACCCGACTGCTGATAAAACGCCGAAGAATACGGAGATAACCGCAGGGAGATACCAGGCCAGCTCGAGACCGCTTTTTTCCGCGGAGTCCTTGTGCGTGATGAGCCAAGTGAAAATCCCCCCGGACATGAGCAAGGCATACTGAACGTTGGCTAACGAGGCTTTTACGAGCTCGCCGATCTCCGTCTTCAACGCTTTGAATTCCTCGATGTGGAAGGTAACTCTTTGTCCCGGAACAAAATCCGCATCGCGGATGGCGACGATAGGCTCGTTCGGCTTCGCCTGGGATGTGACAGTATCGGTGTTCGTTGCCATGGCGGTTCTTCCTCGGCTAACATTCCCTTATCGGCTTGGTCGCATTTTAGCGTCACGACATTGGCGATGGGCGCGGCCGAGCGATCGGCAATATGCGCTGCGCCGGAACCGGCTCTGGCCGGCCGCGGGAAGACGAGCAGACCGCCCTGGCGCGCCTAGAGAAGGGCATCGCCGGCCACTCGGTAATTCATGCCAAGATCAAGCGGAACAGGTACACGGCGCTGAAACAAGGGCCAGCTAACAGTTCCCGGCGTTCTCCGGAAGCTGATGAGCCGGCTCTGTCATGGGTGGACGACGGCTACGGCGCGTCATGATCCAATCAGAGGAGTTGCTTCACCGCGGCGAACGCATCGACCAAGCCGGCGCCGGTTGCCCCATCCTCACCGCCCTCGGCTGCGAGGCCATTCCCCGTCGGATCACTGGCAGGGTTGGCGTGCCCGGTCGTTACGTCTCGTGCGGTGCGGCGTAGGATCGCCTTGACGTCGGCAGGAGAGAGCGACGGGTCAGCCTGGAGCAGCAAAGCGCACAGTCCGGCCAGTTGCGGCGCCGCGGCCGAGGTGCCGCTGAACACGCCCCATCCGTCTGTCGGCTGCGTGCCATCGTAGTTGGCGCAATCGCGGTCGAGTTCGCAATCCGGTGGAACCGGGAGCGCCAAATAGTTGGCGTGTGGCAGCAGGCCGACAAGGCCGCAGACGTCAGGAACACTTCGCCCGGAATAAATCCGACTCATAAAGGCGCTGGCATAATCTGCGGCGCGCATGGCACCGGTCTGGTCGACATAGACGCCGCCTGCCGAGATGACGTCGGGCATCTGTCCCGGAAAGGAATAATGGCCGTTGCCGGCGGAGAAAACGATCACAACACCGCGTTTGACCGCCGCCTGGATTTCGGCCTCGAGCGCGACCAGACTGTTGGGCAGGCGCGCCAACGGCGCGTTGCCCAACCCGCGCAGATCATAACCCAAGCTCACGGAGATCACGTGAGGATCGTGCTTAAGTGCCTCCTGGAGGCCCTCAAGCATTGAGGCACCTAAGCTCGGGTTGGTTTCGTTGTCGAGCTTCACACCAATAAAGGTTGCGGCTGGTGCGATGGCGAAGACGTTGGCCGACTCACCTGTGCCATGGCCGTTGCCGTCGGTGCTCCGGCCACTGGCGCCCGGCGCCAGAACGATTGAGGAGGAATAACCGTGTGCCTTGAAATAGGGATGACTGTGGGCGAAGCCGCTGTCGATCATGGCGACGCGGACACCCTTGCCAGTGAGCCCCTGGAGATGCGCCGGTGCCGCATTGAGATGGCGGGCGATATCAGCGGGCGCGGTGAGATGAAAATAGGGAACCATCGGGGGAGACGCTGAGGGAGGGGCTGCCGCTGGCGGGCCCGACGTGCGCTTTCCTGAGGCTTTGACCGCACTCGCCGCTTTCGCCATATAGATGTGTGGCCATTGGATATAGACATCATCAAGTAAGGATTGTACAGCGGGGTCCGGGCTCCATGAAGCGCCATCGGGCGGGTACAAAACCGCGCCGAACTGGGCCGCCGAACCACCGGGCACGCTCACGAGTTCGAGTTTCGTGTGGAACATCGCCTCAAAGTCGGACCGTGAACAACGCATTGACGCGGTGAGGGCCCCGCGGCCGGTCAGCCGAAAGCCTCGCCGCGCGAGCTCGGCGAGCGCCAGATCAGCTTGGATGGGATCGGGGACGAAGGCGGTGACCGTGTCAGTCGACATCCGCGCGGCGAACTTCGTCGGGCCGGTCTGGTCGCCGGGCCGGTTGAATGTGACAGCGACACGGAGCTGTTGATCCTCTCCGCCGTTTCGGGAATCCCTGACATTGCGGTCGTTTGGCTCGTACGCCTTCATGTCTTCCTCCCCTTACTTGAATGATAGATGCTCCGGGGCCTCGCTGATCGAGGCGATATAGGGTTTAAGTTTTTCCGGAACCGCGAGAGCATTGTCGGTACCGGATGGATTGGGGAAAAGCTTCTTGAACTCGGCATCAGGCATGCGTGCCGACAACGTTGCGTGCCCCTCGCCGGAGAGGTTCATGCCGATGTCCTGCGCCACGCGTTTGACTTCTGCCCGCGCCTCATCGGTGCGGCATGCGTCATGCAGCAGCAGTTGGATCCGTCGGATCGGACGGGTTCTGCCAGTCATAACCGTCACCCGAACTGTTGCAGAGACATTGGTTTGATGAGCTCAATCCCTTGCCACAATCGCACTTCTGCACACACACCGAACTTGTCGAGCTGGTGGTGGTGATGCCAGGAAGTAATCGCGTAGAGCGAGGCTCCTCAAAAAAGCAGTCTGCATGACCTCCGGAAGAATTGCGGTTATCGGCGTAAGCGTTCAAAGAACACAGTCCAGGCAATGCAATGGTACGCAAGCAAGATCGGATCCTCATTCCGCGAACAACACAGCTGTCGGGCGCTTTAGGCCCCATTTTGATTTATTCATCTCATCATTCTTCATTACCGCAGCTGGAATGCAACGTAAAACTTGGCAGGTTGTTGGTAAAATTGACACAAATAAGCGGGACGTTCTCTCCTTAAGCTTTTCCGCGATCTGAAGGCGCCGATCAAACGGGAAGGGTGTTGCGGTTGCAAAGATTCAATGCGCGCGCGGCGGCGACCATGATTTCGGTGTCAACTTCTCTATATTCCATAAACACGTTTCACAAGTCACTGGCCCTGCTGTGTTATTGACTTAGCCCTATTAATGGCTAACATACTATTGTATGTTGATCGCGAAGTTCCATCAAATCTCCGACAACACCGGAACGTGAATAGAGAAGCCCCTTGCCGGTGAGCGTCGTCGATCACGCGACACGTGGCCCAGGCCGGCGACCCTCTGGGCACACATCCTCCGTCGCCAAGTTGCTGAAACGCGCTGTTTGCGCTTCATCTGACAGCGGCCAGGCAAGATGGCCCACGTCCGCTCCTTCGCACTCAACATTCTGCGCGCCGACAGTGTCGAGAACGTTGGCCAAGCCCTTGACGCCAACGGTCGCAACCGGGAACTGGGACTCGCCCTCGGTGCCTCATGAGACCTGCATGGCCCTGCGGGCGCCCCTGCTACAAACATATTCTTGATGGAAATGATCAAGCGCCGCCGGCATCACTCTGTTCTTGCCTTTTGCGGCGCGACGATTGTGGCCGCTTTTCACCTCCTGCATATCCGAGTATGTAGCGGCGGTGAATATAAGAGACTGCCGAAAGCGGGTTTATCCAAATTGCCTATTTACACACACAGAGGACCCAAGTACTTTTTGCAATGGGGAAAGGCAACACCTGCCGTTAGCCCTGGCAATATGCTATTGCGTAAATATGAACGCCGGTGCCAAACGGCACCTTCCAAGATGGTGAGGGATGCAGCCCCGCCGAATTCCTGACGCGAGCGCAACAGTAGCTGCAGGCCGGTCAAATGGGCACTCACATGACGGCATATGGCGATCGTTATTGCCGAGCACTGCCGCTAAGTCTTAGGTGCGGAAACATCGCCGTAATGCCGCGCCTTGGCACGAGTAATTTCAATGTCTGATGCCATGTGTTCATCTAAACCACAATGCGATGAGTCGCTTGTGTCGGGAAATTCTCGCCGGCCGCTTGCGCGGAAACAGATGCATGCATTGATGCCATTTTCCGCATCGAGCGATAGGCAAGAGAATCCTGTGCTAAGCACGCGTTCGCGATCGATGTGGACCAATGACGCCCGGAGGGCATGGACCGACCATCCAACACGGTGGAGAGAAACATGCGGGGAAAAGCAGTTCTGCTTCTGTTTGCCGTCTTGATGTTTGGCGCCTGCCAAACGAGCGATACCTATTCGGAGCTCAGATCCATTGGCGCGACGCAAACGCTTTTGACCACCGCTGATCTTCGCCTGGTGACGGAGCGGATGCGCCCACAAGGTCAAAGAGGAGGCCTCGATTTGCCTCCCCAACACGTCGTGTGTGTGGAGCCGAGCCCCGACGTGGCCAAAGCTTTATCGACAGCCTTTTCCTTGGCCGCCAATGCAAGCGTGACGCCGCCGACCGGCGGCACCGCTCTAAGCGGAAACGTCAACCCCGATTTGGCAACCGCCGAGCAGCTTGCCCAACTCACGGAACGCGTCCCCTCCATCCAAGCGCTCCGCGACGGTCTCTTCCGGGCCTGCGAGGCCTATGCGAACGGGTCCATCGGCGATTCCGCCTATTCTTTGATCCTAAGCCGCTACGGCGATATTCTGGTGACGTTGCTGCTGGGGGAAAGCGCGGCAGGCAGCTACGGTCGCCAGCTCGCCCTGCTGGCCGGGCAATCGCTCCAGACCGACTCGACGAAGAAGAACAATCAGAACAGCCAACCTGAATCGAAGCCGCCCACCAAATCCGCTCCGTCGGCCAGTTTGGCGCCCGTTTTGGCGGCGGCGAGCATCGACGGCACACTGGACGCCAGCCCCACCGGCCATGCGCTGATGGTGCCCGCCCCCCCAGGGACCGGAACCGGCATGGTGGCCTTAGCCGCGACCACCGAGAACACGCCGGGTGGCGCGAGAACAGCCAAGGTCGCGGATGCACCGGACAAAACCATCCCGACCGACGCCATTCTGGCGATGCAGCAGAACTATCTCGTTCACAATCTCACCGGGCCGATGATGGTGCTGTGCGCCAACATCCTCGACCCGACGCGCCCCTTGTACTCGCAATCCCATCCACTGTCCGGGCACTGCAGTGATTACCTGCAAAGGATCTTTGCCCGATCGGTTGCTCTGATCGACGCACCGGCTTTCCAACCAACAGCGGCGACCAAACCGCGGCCGATGCGGCAATGATCGGCGCCGCCGCAGGCCGTTTGTCGGCCACGCGGAGCGGAGCGCGGAAGAACCGGGGAAGGCGTCGAGCGAGGAGAGAAAAACCATGGGACGCAGGCGTTCCGCGGTGACCGGTGTCGCGTCGGGGGTCGGGGCAATCGGCGCCTTGGCGCTTTCGGCGTGCGGGCTTTTGCCGCCGGCGGGTGGTGACATCCGCAACGCGCTGTGGAATTGGCGGTGCGATGCCATCGCGGGCATCCCTGGTCCGGAAGACATCGTGCTCGATAAGGGCGGAATGGCTTACGTCTCGTCCACCGATCGTTGGGCCGTCGAGCACGGTACAAGACCGGCAACCGCCGACGGTCGCCCGGGCCACCTCTTCCGCATCAATCTGACGGTCGAGCCGCCAACGGTCACCGATGTCACGCCGGAAGCCTTCCAGGCGCGGGATTTCCACCCCCTGGGTCTCAGCCTCTTCACCGTGGGCTCGGTGCGTCGCCTCTTCGTCGTGGATCAACATCGCCCCGCGGGCGGCGGCGTGATGCTGTGTGGCGGCACCACGGTGGACATTCTGACGGTCGACGGCGACCGGCTCCAGCCGGAGCGCCCGCCCATCGAGGACGCGCGCCAGCTGCGCAACCCCAATAGCATTGCCGCGGTGGGGCCCAACGCCTTTTACGTCACCAATTCCAACGACACCGGGTCGTGCCTCGGGCAAAAGCTGGGCGACCTCTTCGACGTCACCGGCGGGCATGTCCTCTACTACGACGGCACACGCTTTCACCGGGTCGACGGCGATGTGCCGCTCGCGAACGGGATTATCGCCGACCTCGCGGCCCGGCGGCTTTTTGTTGCCTCAACGTTGCGCGGTGACATTCGGAGCTACTCCTGGGAGGCCGGGCACCCGGCGCGTCCTATGGCGGAGTTGGCGCCGATCCGCACGGGTGTGGGCGTCGACAACCTGCGCCAGCTGCCGGACGGGTCCCTCCTGGCGGCCGCGCACCCAAACCCTCTGCGGTTCGCCCTGTACGCGGCGGGATGGACGGACAGCGCGCCGACCCAAATTCTGCGCGTGGTGCCTGACGGACCAGCGGGACCCGAGGTGATCCGCATCCGGGACGATGACGGCGGTGCGCTGTCGGCGGCCAGCGTTGCGGTGCTCTACGACGATGGACGGGGACGCCGGCGGCTTCTCATCGGAGCGACCTACGCCAATCACGTGCTGCTCTGCCGTCCGGATACCAACGGCGATTCCTGACGCTGACAGGCGCTGCGGTCGCCAGCGGTGCCATGGAGGGAGGCCCATCATGCGGGAACGAGCAATCTTCGGTGGACCGGGTCTTTTCCTGCTCGGCGGCGCGCTCCTTCTCCTGGACGCCTGCGCCGGACCTCAGCGCTATCTCTATCAGAACGAGGCGCAAACGGGGGCCGAGCGGCTGGACGACGGGGCGCGGATCGCGACCTACCGGTCCAACTGGCAGGCGACCCCTGGCTGTCGCGCCGGCGGGCCCGACACCCCGATGGCTGTCACCCTTTGCGGACCGTCGGGCACCCGCTCCGACACCGATCTCGTCGCCTTGGCCCTGTCGGGCGGCGGCCTGAAGGCGACCGCCTTTGCCAGCGAGGTCATGTTTCAGCTCCAGGATCGCGGGGTTTTGCCATCCGTCGATGTGATCTCATCGGTGTCCGGCGGTTCTCTGGCAGCCGCCCTGTACGCCTACAGCGTGGACGGTCCGGACGATGCCCCCTGCGCCCGGGCGGCCCCCGCCAATGGGCCGGTGCCGCTGGTCTGGCGGCGGACGTGCGTGCACGAGCGGATCGCCACCATCACAACGGGGCAGGCGTTGGGCGCCCTGCGTCCGGATCGCCTCGCCGCCTTCCTGACGACCAGCTATGACCGCAGCGACTTCGGTGCCGAACTGCTGGCTCGTGATCTGTTCGGCGCTGCGCCGGACAGGGAGAAGGGTGCGGTGATGGCGGATTTGAACCCGGCGCGGCCCACGCTGATCATCAACGCGACGCAGACCGCGCGCCTGCTTCCATCGAATCGCGCCCTCTGGTGGCCGACCGACGGCGCCAGCCGCATCGCCTGTATGGACATTGATCCGGCGGGGCACGTGCGCCAGTACGGCTTGGAAAACGCGCTCAATTTTGGGTTCACACGCGAGCAGTTCGATTGTCTCGGCTCCGACCTCGGGCGCTATCCGCTGGCCTACGCCGCTATGGCGTCGGCCGCCATCCCCGGCCTGCTCGCCAATGTCACGCTGCGCGATTTCCGGGCGGGCGAGCCGCCGCGGTTTCGGCAGCTCATGGACGGCGGCACCGGCGACAATCTGGGGCTGACGGGCTTGCGCACCGCATTTCATAGCTTGGCCCCTGAGAACGGGCACCCTTTCGTACTGCCGGACCGGATCTTGGTGCTGCAGGTGCACGCCGGAGTGGGCGTCGACGGGTATGAGCCGGAGGACGCCGAAACGCGCCACTTTCTGGATCATATCCTGCTGAACGGCAACGCACTGAAAGCCATCGACACCTTCATGTTCGCCGGCTACGAACCGCGCGAGGAGCAGTTCGACCAGCGGCTCTGCGCGCTGACCACCCAAGCCCGAGCAATGCTCCGTGACCGCATTCAACGCGAGCTTGGCGACCGAAGCCGTGGCGATCCCCGGGGGTACAGAGCGCGGCAGGCGTGGATTGGCACCGTTGCGGCCGGCATTCCGGCCGGCAAGCCCATCGCGCCGGAGCGGCTGATGCGCTTCCTCGCCAAGCTCTCTTTGCATGACGTCCCCTGCACCGACATCACGACGGAGCGCCTGATGGCCGTTGGCGCCTCCTACGCAACGGCGGCGAGAACGCTCTCGTCTGGCCGGCCGGTCAAGGGCGCCTTTGAGCCCGCGGACATCGACGCGGTGCCTTTGCTCGCCCGCCTTGTGCCAGCGCACAAACGGGAGAAAATTGCTTTGGTCAAGGCTCTGGCCTGCGACGAGAGCGACTGGGGGCCGCCCGCCGCCGCAGGCGCGTCGCCGACCACCCTCGACCTGTGCCGGGCCTATTCCGGCAACGGCAAGCTGCTGCCCCGGATCGCCAAGCTCGGCAGTCTGCTCAGCGCGATTCCCGGAGAAAAGGACCTGCAATGTGTCCGTTACGCCGCCAAGCTCGCCACCTTTCTGTCGTTCCGGAAGATGTGCGCCACCGACGAGTTCCGGCTCGCCTTTGGCGACCTCCTGCAGTGTGGGAGCGACCGGGATGCGGCCTTGGCAGATGAACTGGAACGCGATGACTGCCTGAGCGACAACGCCGTCGCCACCGCCCTGGCTCCCGCGATGCGGCCGTGATGCCGCACGGCCGGCGCCTTCCGCCACGCACACACAGGAAAACCGCACCATGGTTCAGACAGTTCCGGGACGCATTCCCCTTTGGCTGCGCAAAGCCGGGCTCATTCTGCGGCGCTGGCTGGAGGAACCTGTAGGCGTCTTTGTCCCACTCTTCGCCGCGCTTCTCATGCTGTTCGCTCCACAGATGCCCGATATGTTCGCCGGGATGGTCGTGGGCACGAGCCGAACGGGGCAGTCGGAAGAGGTTTGGTGGAAGGCGGCTCTGGGGCTTGGCTTAGCCGCTGCCGCTCTCGGAGTGATGGCGTGGTACTGGACCCGAGCGGCGCTGTGGGAGTCCTGCACCTATGCCCACCGGGTGATGTTCTTCGACCGAATTCGGGGTGCTCAATCGGTGCTGCCGTCCGACCGCATGCAGATGGCGCAATGGCTCGACGAGGGGCGTCTCCCACACGCCACGTTGGTCGGATGGTCGCACGACTGGGCTCCGCGCATTGCTATTCTGTTCGCTGCGGCAGTGGCGTTGGCTCCGCTTATTTGGGTGGTGCGGAGTGAGGAGGTGAGTCTGGCCGACGTGCGGTGGGGAACCGTGCTGGCCGGCCCGGCGTTCCTGTTGGCCTTGTTTCCCGCCGCCGTAATGCGCCGCCGTCTGGGATTGACCATGCGGACGCAGGCGCCCCTGTGGATGTGGCGGGCCAGGCCGACGGCGGTGCTCGCCGCCGCCCCGTTTGGTTGGCCCGTCGCTCTGCTCCTGCTGCTGCTCAGTGTGGCGGGTGGCATCGTGACCGGCGTGTTTCCGGAAATCATTGAGGAGCGCTTGTCCACACCAACCGCAGCGCTTCTGGCGTTGGCCCTGCTGATTGGCCCCTTGGTCGTCGCCCTGGCTCTGTTCCGTGACATCGCCACCCTCGTTCTGCTTGGATTGGTCGCCGCGGTAACGGCGCTTCGTGACGCCATCGGTCGCGGCCGGGCAAGCGTCGTCGGCCGCGTTGACCTGGCGGGCCTCAGCCGGGTTCTCGGAACGCTGATGCTGCTCTGCACTGTGTTCTACCGTCCGTTTCTGGGAGAGCCGTCTGGCCATTACGCGGTGCGAACGACCGGCGATCCTCTGAACGAACAGGCCGTGGTGTCTTGTCGGATCGGCCCCGACGGACGCCTGACGAGCGGAACGGCACTTCCCGGCACGCTGCGTCGGCCCACGGTGGCCGAAGCCTTGTGGGAATGGTACGACGCCCGGCTCGCTGCCGGCTATCCAGGCAATCGCCCAATGCCGCTCATCATCGTCACCGCCGAAGGCGGGGCGAGCCGCGCCGCGGTCTGGCTGCTCTCGGCCATGCGAACGCTGGACGCGCGCACTGACGGAGCGTTCGGACGGCAGCTTTTCGCGATCAGCGGCGTGTCGGGGGGAAGCCTCGGGGCCGTGACCTACCTGCAGGCGCTCCGGCTTTACGGCAAAGGAAAGGGCGAGCTGGACTGGGACCGCCCGGAAGTTCAGAACGGCTTGAGGCAGCTGGGCAGCGGTGATTTGCTGGCCGCCACCATCGCGACCTATTTTCTCAACGACTCGCTCGGACGGCTGCTCGGCACCGTGTGGCCGGCGCCGGATCGAGGCGTAGCCTTGGAAAGGGCATTCGAACGGCATTGGTCTGGGCCCGCCGCATTCCACGTACCGGAGGCGCAGGCGCGAATGGGCCTCGTGGCGCTGCGCAATGCTGGCCCGAAGGGCATGCCACACCTTGTGCTCAACGGAACCGACCGGGAAACCGGGCGGCGGCTGATCACCTCCACGTTCCGTTTCAACCCGGAGGATGACGTGTTCGCGGGCAGCGATGATCTCCTGACCATCCTTTGCCGCGACGTGCCCAGTTCCACCGCCGTCACCAACTCCGCGCGTTTTCCCTACGTTTCCCCAGCCGGCCGCTTTGTCGATTGGGAGGAGAAACGTCATCCAGCGTCAAGCGCCAGCACGGCCGTCCACCAGGTCGAGTGGGAGGCGAAAGACCGCCAGGTGCTGGACGGCGGCTATTTCGAGAATTACGGCGCGCGGACCGCCGCCGAACTGGTCCACGCGGTGGAACGCATCGCGCGCAAGCCAGCTTCGGATGGGCGGACGTTGAATGTGGTGCCCGTAGTCGTCGTGGTCAGCAACGACGCGGACGCCGCCCGCAACCCTCGGGAACCCGATGAGTGGGACCTGCCGAGCTTGGGCGAGGTTACCATCGCCTGCCCGATGCCGAGTGAGGTGCTTGCTGCGGCGCCGGGGCTCCGGCCGCTGCCCGTGGAAACGGCAGTCGGACGAATCCGCAAGGACAGCCGGAATACACCGGAGCTCCTCATCCCGATGTTGGGCCTGGCGGCGACGCGCGGAGCCCATGGCCAGGAGGCGCTGTATTCGCTGCGGCGGCAGAATTGCTCGACGGAACCGGGCGCCGATCCGCGGCTCATGCACATCGCCTTGCCCGCGCCACGACGGGGCAAGGAAGCCGCACCAATGAACTGGGTCCTCAATCCAACAGCCGCCAATTTTCTGATCAACATCGCTCCAGAGACAGGATTTAACCTTAAGCAAGCAGGCTTGCTGGAGCAGGCGCTCCGTTCCATGCGCGACAGGCCGCCCATTTCCAACGTCGGAATGCCGTGACCATGACGATGCGCGCAAACCGTAAGGCGTCCCTGAGTTCCTAGCGCTTCGCGGGGCTCTGCGGTTTTGACATGGGCTCAGGTCGGCCAGGTGAGTGCTCGCGCACGACAGGCGAAGGGAAGGGGTGAGAGGATCGGTTGCCGTGTTTGCGCCGTCGCTTGGATCGGGCACAAACGGATGAGGGCTGGATGCGCTTACGACCGCTCGATGTCTGTTCCAAAGCGGTTCTGGAAGCGGCAGCCGACCCACCACTAAGGTAGAACTGAGCACGGTCGGCACCCTTTCACAAATACCATGTCCGTCCATACCTCCACAGCAACATCAGAAACCGGCTGGTTTTGCCAACGAAAAGTGACGGTCTATTGGAACTATAGGCATCTTATGGGATGAGCTCTTCTAGCGCCATCACGACCTTACCAACAGGACTTCAATCTGGACAAGCAGCAACGGAAGGGAGCCTAACCATGCCAGTGCTGAACCAGTTCATCGGACGCGACACACGGATGGGCGCAACGGTGGTCGACGGTGGCGTTGCGTTCCGGACGTGGGCACCGCACGCGCATGACGTGTTTGTTGTCTGTGATCAGGGAGTTCTCTCCAGCCCTTCCGCACATTGGACCCCGGATCCGACGGATCGGCTCATCCCACTGGGCGACGGCACCTGGACGGGTTTCGTCCCGTTTCTTGCCGATGGGGCGCCGTACCTGTTCTGGATTCGCGGCAGAGGAACGTCCGGCTTCAAGCGCGACCCTTACGCCCGAGAACTCGGGACGAACCCGCCTTTTCCAAACTCTCCTTGTGTGGCCCGCAACGCTGCAAATTATCCTTGGCATGACGCCGGCTGGCGCCCGCCGGCCTTTCACGAACTAATAATTTATCAATTGCACGTTGGCGTATTCTGGGCGGTTGATGCTTTCGGCAAAGATCGTCGGAAAAGCTACGGTCGGTTCTTGGATGTGGTTGAGAAGATCCCTTACCTCCAA
Organism: Azospirillum canadense; assembly: GCF_025961225.1. Classification (GTDB taxonomy): domain Bacteria; phylum Pseudomonadota; class Alphaproteobacteria; order Azospirillales; family Azospirillaceae; genus Azospirillum; species Azospirillum canadense. Next base: position 224,648 of record NZ_JAOQNG010000005.1, read on the forward strand.
GACCTCGGCATCAATGCCATCCAGCCCCTCCCCGTGCAGGAATACGATGGCGACGTTGGACTTGGCTACAGTGGCTTAGACTACTTCTCTCCCGAGATGTCTTACGTCGTTGAGGACCCGACGGAATTGGACCGCCATTTGGCAACGGTGAACCGTCTGCTGGCAGTGGCCGGTCAGACCGCGGTATCCGGCAAGGACCTCATGTCGGGCCCAAACCAACTGAAATGCCTCGTTGACCTGTGCCACATCCACGGCATTGCCGTAATTCTTGACGTGGTTTACAACCATGCGGGAGGCGATTTCGGCGATCGAAGCCTCTATTTTTACGATCGGCAGTGGCAGGGGGATGATGAGCGTAGCCTCTACTTTGGCCATCCAGGGTGGGCCGGCGGAAAGGTTTTCGCATACGGGCAAGCTCCGGTCCGGCAATTCCTGATCGACAACGCGACATTTTACCTCGACGAGTTTCATGCAGACGGCTTTCGCTATGACGAGATTAGCGTAGCGAGCAATTTCGGTGGTGACCGGTTCTGCCGCGACTTGGCCGACACAGTACGTTACCACCGTCCAAACGCGGTCCAGATCGCTGAATATTGGAATTGGGACCGTGCCAAGGCCGTGACCCCAACGCCGGATGGGCTCGGCTTCGACGCAGCGCTGGCGGACGGGTTGCGCATTGCGCTTCGCGACGTTCTTCACCAGGCGGCAGGCGGTCAGAGCGCGCACATCAGCCTGAATCGAGTCCGTGACGCGCTCTATTCTCCACCAGCCTTTCCCGCCGCGTGGCGGGCCAATCAATGTCTTGAAAACCACGACATTGTCCGGTGGGACTACGACAATCACGCGCCGCGTGAACCGCGGATCCCGGCCGTGGCGGACCCAACGAATGCTCGATCATGGTATGCGCGGAGCCGCAGTCGGGTTGCGACGACGCTTCTGATGACCGCTCCCGGAATTCCGACACTCTTTATGGGCCAGGAGTTCCTGGAGGATAAGCCATGGCACGACGATGTCCGCTTCTGGTCGCAGTTTCTGATTTGGTGGGACGGCCTTGCGCAGGATCGGGTGATGGCTGATTTTCTGCGCTTCACAAGGGACCTTGTCCATCTCCGCCGCCGCCATCCGGCGCTCCAAGGAGAAGGCGTTCGCATACCGCAGGTCCACGAACAGGATCGCGTTATTGCGATGCATCGTTGGGTCAACGGCGAGGGGAAAGACATCGTCGTTGTTGCCAGCCTGAACGAAAACACGCTCGAAGATTATCGAATCGACCTGCCCTGGCCTGGGCGCTGGCATGAGATCTTCAACAGCGATTTTTATGACGACTTTCCCAACCCGGCCGTCATCGGAAACGCCGGTTCCGTCCAGGCCAACGCTCCCCCGGGGGCTACCTACCCGCACACAGCCCGCGTCCGGATCCCCGCGAACGGAGCGCTCGTCTTTGAGCGGGAGGTTTGAGGGTGCTCCGCCGATGCGGAAGACCAACCTCGCAGAGCAACTCCTGGGAGCGGCATCGGTCACCTCCATGCCCATCGCACGAAATGCCAGCTTGGGACAGCCGTCGCCGCGAAAGCCGCGGGTTCGCCTTGCGACGCCACATACGGCCATGAACATGAGGGAACTGGAACAGGGCTACGAGGAGCGGCGGCGTGTTCGGCCTCAACGCCGCGAGCCTCACCGCCATTGGCCGCGAACTGACCACCTGACACTTTCCGATCCGGGTGCAGGATGGTGGTGCCACGATTCCCGAGGCCATTGTTTGCAACGCGGGGACCACCAGCGACAGCCTCTGCGCCGCACCGAATCCGCTGACGCCGGATCGATACGACCGAGCGAGGTCGGCACAGATTCCGCTCAGGCTGCTGCGCCTGCCCTGAGCACAGCCCCCCGGGCAGCCGCCGTCTCGATGCAACTACGTCGCGGCGTGGCGTTCCGCCGCGAATGGGCGACAGTCCATTATGTAACAATCTCGTTGATGCAAATATCATTGCAGCTGAAACGCAAGCGTTTGAGTAAAAATAGGCTATTCGTGCGCCGACGTGGCGATAAAGCTTTCGTAGTAGCTGGATAACACAGGAGCGCAAGTGACATTATGCATGACTTTGGCTACAATGATGAGGCTGTTTAGCGATATTACGGCCGCTCGATGATGTATTGGCACATTCATCGGGGCTGTAGATTGTGAATGGCAATAAATTTTTCTCATTCGAGATCCCCAAACCTCACTGGAAATCCCAGATAAACATCCTCTACCTCCGCCCCCTCTGAATCCGTCGCCGTTTTGGAACTACATGTCGGCGCCAGTACCCACTGGCGTCTTGTGGAAAAATCCGTCCACGCTCAAGGGAGACAATCATGACAATTAAGACGATTGGGAAGATCAGCGCCCTAACGGCTATTTCGAAGATCAAGGAAGGGCAAGCCCCTCAGCTACGGGCAACTCTAGAAAAGCTAACCAGTGCCCATGGTGGCAAGATATCCGAGCTTGGCACCATTCATATGGTCCGCTGGGTAATTTTTGACAACGATACCCGGCTGCTCTTCGCAACCAATTTCGACGGTGATGTCGAGGACTACATGCGCGACTTCGCTCTCAAGGCGCCGGAAGGAATCGATGCGATCTGGGGCAACTGCGAGGGTTATCCGGGGGCGAAAAATTACGAAAAGTTGAGAGATTACATCCTGGGTTGCGCCATTGACACCACCGGGTATTTCGTCGCTTACCCGGACGCCACCGTTCAGGAAATCCTGAAGGCACTCAACTTGCAAAGGAAATTTGAAGAGTTCGTCAGTGAGGTCAGTTGAACGCCATGACCGGGGCCACGGCCATGGAGCATGCACCGGAGCTCGACGACATCCAGGGCATGGCGTTGCGCGCCTATCGCTTTCCAATGGCGCTCCACCACTTCCTGCGCATCGCCGATCAAGCCTCGGCCCGGGAATGGCTGGGGCAGATCGCCGATCGGGTGACCACCGTGCCGATTGTCGACGGGGCTCCGGATCGTGCCCTTAACGTTTCTTTGTCTTGGCGCGGGCTGAAGGCGCTTGGACTGGCGCCGGACGTCTTGGAGAGCTTCCCCGAGGCCTTCCGGCAGGGAATGGTGGAACGTGCGCGAGCCGGAAAGCTGGGCGATTCCGGCGACAGCTCGCCTGACTGCTGGAACTCGCCGCTGCGGGACGGCGACCTCCATATCTTGGTCACGGTATCTGCCGCGTCCGCGGAAATCCTCGTCGAAGCCGATGATGCCTTCCGCGCGACCCTGGAAGGGACCGCGCGGCCGACCATCGTGCATACGGAGGCGACCTCCCTGTTGCCCGGACCGGACGGGACGCCGGTGCCCGTCGAACATTTCGGTTATCGTGACGGCATCGGCCAACCGGCCATCGAGGGGAGCGGCCTCGCGTCGATCCCCGGGCAGGGCACGGCGGGTGTCGGTGGCGACTGGCGCCCCCTGAAGCTCGGTGAGTTCGTTATGGGCTACCCGGATGAGTTCGGGAATGTCGCGACGTCACCCCAGCCGGAGATCCTGGCCCGGAACGGCACCTATCTCGTGTTTCGCAAGCTGCACCAGCACGTCGCACGGTTCCGAGCCTTCCTGAAGGAAGCCGCAGCCGATGACGGTGGGCGGGAGCGGCTTGCCGCCAAGCTCATGGGGCGCTGGCGCAGCGGCGCGCCACTGGCCCTCGCGCCGGAACGCGACGATTCCGCCCTTGCCGAGGACAGAAACCGGAACAACGACTTCAATTACGACGACGACCTCAAGGGATGGGCATGTCCGGTCGGGGCGCACATCCGTCGCATGAACCCCCGCGCCGGTCTTGCGGGCCCTTCCGCCGACACCATCAACCGGCACCGCGTCCTGCGGCAAGGCCTGCCTTATGGGGCACGCCTTCCGCCGGACGCGGCGGACGACGGCCAAGACCGTGGGGCCATAATCATCCTGATCAACGCCGACATCGCCAACCAGTTCGAATTCGTTCAACGGGTTTGGATGAACGACGGGAACTTCGCGGGGCTGGGATCGGCAAAGGATCCGCTGATCGGAAACAACGACGGCACCGGAACCTTCAAAGTCCCGCGGAAGGGCGGGTTCAGGATCGTGAAGGGCCTGCCGGCCTTCGTGAGCACGCGCGGGGGCGAGTACTTCTTCATGCCCGGAAAACGCGCCCTCGGCTATCTGTCGGAGGCTTTATGATGATGCAACGTCGCGAACGAAGGACCGTGACCGTAAACGATTCCGTCATCGGTGATCCACGCCCGCTCTCCGCACGCGCCGGCCGCGTCGCCGTGGGCCTTGCAGCAGGCGCGCTCCTGGGATGCTCGCAGCCGGTTCCACGTGCCCCGGACCTGCCAACCTATCCGCCGGCAGCCCGAACCGTGTCAATCGATCAGCAATGGACGCCGGACCAGCGGGTCTGGTTCCATCACGTCTCTCAAGGGACCGCGACCTTCGGGATTCCCTACGAATGGTTCCTGGCGGTCGAGCGCCCCGAATTCTCCTTGGCTTCGCCGGGCCTGCTGAGCGACCCCGACTATCTGGCACGTTTCGGCTTTCTCACGAGCCCCCGCGACGCCAGGATGAACCCTGATCGGCTGCCCATCGGCTTCGCCAAAGGTCCCGAGAAGGTCAACCCGGTCAATGGCCAAGCCTGGACGAACCCGGCGACCGGACGGCCGATGCACGACATCGGCCTGACGTGCGCCGCCTGCCATACCGGCCAGATCGACTATCGGGGTACGAGCATCCTGATCGAGGGCGGACCGGCCCTGACCGACTTGGGCAAGTTCCGCGACGCGCTCGGCATCGCGATGGGCTTCACCGAGGCGCTGCCGATCCGCTTCGCTCGCTTCGCCGACCGGGTGCTGGGTCCGGACCACGGCGCCGAGGCCGAGCAGGCGTTGAAGCGGCAACTCAAGGAAATCGTGGAAAGGGGAAAGAAACTCCGCACACTGGAGGATCAGGTTGCGTCGCGTAGCGTGGCCGAGGGCTTCGGCCGGCTCGACGCGCTCAACCGCATCGGGAATGAGGTGTTCGCCCTGCAGTTGGAGGAACTGTCGAACTACGCCCCGAAGAGCGCGCCGGTCGCCTATCCGCATCTGTGGGGCACGCCCTGGTTCGACTGGGTGCAGTACAACGCCTCCATCGAGCAACCGATGGTGCGCAACGCCGGCGAGGCCATGGGCGTGCGGGCGTTGGCGAACTTGACGAACCGGAATAGCCAGCTCTTCGCATCCACGGTGCCCGTGCGCGACCTGCATGCGATCGAGCATCAGATCGGTGGCGAACGGCCGAACAGGAACACCGGATTCCGGGGACTGAAGGCTCCGGCCTGGCCGGCCGACGTGCTGCCGCCCGTCGACGCCAGGATGGCCGAGCAGGGGCGCGGCCTCTATCGCGAACTTTGCGAAGGCTGCCACATGGCGCCGGTGACGAGCGCCGCCTTCTGGAATACGCGCCGCTGGACGCCGCCGAACAAGGCCGGCGAGCGCTACCTGCGCATGCCGGTCATCCCGATCGACGAGATTGGCACCGACCCCGCGCAGGCGGCCGATCTGAGGACGCGAAGGGTCAAAGTCCCCGCTTACCTGGGGCTCACAGACGGGGGCGCCGGTCCCCCGACTGACGGCACCTATTCCTTCGGCCCTGCCCTGGGGCAACTGGTCGAGAAGATCGTCGTCACCGCTTACGCCTCCGCGACTCCGCCCGTACCGACCGAGCTACGGGCGCGGATGAATGGCAACCGACCGAACGGCATCCAGGCACCGCTCGGCTACAAAGCACGGCCGCTCGATGGAATCTGGGCGACGCCGCCCTATCTGCACAATGGCTCCGTACCCACCCTCTACGACATTCTATCGCCGGTGGCGGAACGACCCAAAACCTTCTATCTAGGCAGTCGCGAGTTCGATCCGGTCAACGTCGGCTACACGACGGCCCCCATCGAGGGCGGGTTCGAGGTGATCACCTCAATCCCGGGCAACCTGAACACCGGACATGAGTTCAAGGATGGCCCCAAAGGCAAGGGTGTGATCGGCCGGGGACTGACGCCCGCGGAAAGGCGTGCCCTGATCGAATACCTGAAGACGCTGTGATGCCGAAGGCTTGGCCAGCATGCCTCCAGGCAAGGGGCTTCCCGCGCTTCCACGGACCATCATGGAGGAACGAGTGCCGTTGCTCGCCCGGTCGGCCAACCTGGGGTTGATCCTGCTCGTCATGGGGATGATTGCGGGATGCGCGCCGGACAGAGCCTATCGCAGCGCGGCGCTGGATCCGGCGGTGAACGGGGCTGACTGGCCCACATGCGCGCAATGCCGGGGCGATGCCTCCCTCGAGCACCGGACTTATGTCACCAAGGACCGGGTCAAGGGCGATTACCTGCTTGGCTTCGTCGAGTTCGACGACCAGGGCTGGTACCATGACATCCGGCAAAAGCAGCTGCTTCTTTCCAGGCTGAAGGCTATGGACGCCGATCAAGGGGAAAAGTTCCTCATCATCGTCTATGCCCATGGCTGGAAACATAACGCGCGGGCCGACGACCCCGACGTGAGCGAGTTTCAGAAGCTTCTCGAACGGATCGATGTGATGGAAGGAGCCCGCGCCGCGGCGGGTGCCGGGAGTCCTGAGATCAAACGGCGAAAGATCGTCGGTGTCTATATGGGATGGCGCGGCAACTCCATCTCGCTTCCGCTTCTGCAGGAAGCGACGTTCTGGACGCGCAAGAACGCGGCCGAGAGGGTCGGCAGCGCCGGGGCAAAAGACCTGCTGCCGGAGTTGAAAAATTTTAAGAGAGTTTCGAATAAGGACCGCGGCAATGATGATTTGGGAGGGCCGAATGAAACCCAGTTGATCGTTGTTGGCCACAGCTTCGGCGGCTATCTGGTCTATACGGCGCTTCACTCGCAAATCCTGGAAAGGGCGACGAGGCTGCGGATCGACGGAGAGGAGGCGTACTATGGAATCGCGCAAAGCTTCGGAGACTTCGTTCTTTTGGTCAATCCGGCCTTCGAGGGTTCGATCTACGAACCGATCCACAATTTTGCGGTGAACCGCTGCTATTCGCCCAAGCAGCGCCCGGTGATGATGATCGTGACGTCCGAAGGAGACTGGGCAACGGGCATCGCGTTCCCGATTGGCCGCCTATACACCTTTACCCAATCGGCACCCCAGGACGGCGAGCGGGAAACCGTGCTCAAAGCGGTTGGCCACCTCAACCGTTATCGGACCCACCATCTGCGCATCCAAAGGACCGAGAATGACCAGCCGGTTTCCGAACCGAAAACGGTAATTCCGACCAACGAAAAGCGCGCCGAAGCCATGGCTGACGCAGCGACGGCGGAAATGAACCGCCAAACCGGCGGAGCGATTTCCAAGACATCTGTGTACTACGGCAACGCTTATCTCGAACCAGCACGACCGCTCAGAGCCAACTATCCGTACCTCGTCGCGACCGCTGAAAAAGCGGTGATCCGCGACCACAATGACATCTTCAATGAGAATTTCATCGACTTCATCGTGCGCTTCATGACTGCCGAGGTCGTCAGTCCAAAGAAGAACGAACCGCCGGACGAACCGAGCGACTATCCAGGCTGTGCCCGGTTCCTGAGCAGCGCGCCCCCGGTGAAATGACGTGTGCCGCATCCGCAGTCAGTGTCTGTTCTCTCAACGCGAGCGCCGGCACAGGCCCTTGGAAGCGGTAGTTGGATGCACTTGCCGGTTCCATAGTACTCTCCAGGGTCAGAACGGGCCTGCCTCATGATGGGCACCGTCAGAGCTTGTTCGTGACGGGCCGTCCTGACCGGTACCGGACGGGATGCTACTTGAAGGCGAAGAAGGGCGTTGCGCCGGGGGTGCAGTCTGGTAGGTCTGCGGCCCATCGTCAGGACCACATGAGCCAACATCTATGGGCACCGGTATGGGCACCGGCGGTCGCCCCGCAAGTACCGCTCCGGCCTCTTGGGATGCCTTGGCTGATGTCGATGCCTTCGGGGACGAGGTCCTGACGGAGTTGGCCGCCATGGCGGCGGATGGAACGCGGCCGACGCGCTCCAGGTCAAAGCCGGCGCTGACTGGCGCCCCCTTACGCAAGGCGGTCATGGCGGTGTGGTGTGTCTGCTTTTGCGGCGGGCCATCGGCCAGCTGTCCCGCATGCCCTTTGCATGGTGTGCACGCTGTTCGCCCGCGGGACCCGGCTTGGCGAGTGGCGCATTTGCTCGATCGGCTACGTCGAACATGGCGGCTGGCCTGCGGCGATACGGCCGAACCGAGCACGATGGTGATCGACAGCCGCACCGGTCCCCGACGCCGAGCTGCTTCGCCCGCGGCGTCAATGGCGGCACGAAGATCCGGGGCATCAAAATGCATCTCGGCGTGGAGAAGTCCGGCATTCTCCCGGCGATCGATGCCTCGCCGGCGAACCTGGACGACACCACGGGCGTCGTGCCGGTCCTGCGTGAGCTCGCTGGTCACGACTTCAAGGGGGCAACCATTGGCGACCTCGGCTATCGCGGCGAACGCTTGGCCTAAGCCGGCGAAGAGCCCCGGCATCACCGTCCAGCCCATCGCCCGCGGCCGCGCCAGCGTATTTGTCCTAACCGAAATTGCTTGGGTGGTGGAGCGCTCCTTTGGATGGTTGAGCCGCTGCCGCCAATAGAACACCATCGTTGGACGAACGAAGGCACACCTCGTCGCGTTCGCCTTCGTCTCAATCATCGTGCGGCACTTGAAGCGGCTCCTCGCCCGGCCAGTCCGCGCATGACATCCAAGAACAGCCTCTGACACCAACGGCGCTTGATCACTTCCATTGAGATCGGCGCAACGCCCTGAAACAGTTGGCTTCTTGGCCGCAAGCCGGAACTGTTCAAACGCTGTTGGTATGAGTAGGTTGACGACGATCCGGGTTTCGACCTTCTGCGCCGGCCGAGTGTGGGCGTGGAAGGTGTCGCTGATAATCAGTTTGTACCGGCTCAGCGCTCCCTCCATCCCCGCGCATGGGTACGTCTGAAGACAAAGAGCTGTTGGACTCGAAGCCACGTGTCGGGGCCCGGAATTTGCTGGGCTCTGGCCCACTGGCTTGAGAGATCCCAGCCTGCACAAGGGTCCGAGCCCAGTCCTGGTCTGGCGCCGACTGCCGGTTGCTCAGCGGCGGCGGCTTGCCGTGCTCTCACCGACTGCGCCTCGGGACCAATGGCCCTCGCGACGTAAGCAAATTTGACTATTGGAGCCGCCGCAGCCGTACATCGAAGCACCACATTCGGGCTTATAGCGTATTTATTCCACGCATGTAGAATAATCGTGGCCGAGCCTGATGAATCGGAGATTCATACATACTGTGGTATGCCGAGCCTAACCTCGAAAGATGCGCCATGGCCCGCGTGTTTGAACGGATGACGCTCGACGATTTCGCTGACATGCTGAATCAATTCCGATTCAGGCGAAGGATAAACGCCGTTCACATGCACCACACGTGGCGCCCCAGCCACGCGCAATACCGCGGGCACGAGACCATCGTTGCTATGTGGCGCTATCACACGCAGGAACAGGGGTGGAGCGACATCGCACAGCACCTCACGATCGCTCCCGACGGAACGATTTGGCTAGGCCGCAATTGGAACCTGCCACCGGCCAGTGCAAGCGGGCACAACGGCAATACCGAGGCCGGGCCGTTCATGTTCGAGATGATCGGCGACTTCGATGTCGGCCAGGATCCGTTCGATGACCCGCAACGCAGCGTGGCCTTGGAGGTGATTGCCCGCGTACAGCAGCGCTTCGGTCTGCCGCCGGAAACATTGCGTTTCCACAATCAAATGTCGAGCAAGAGTTGCCCTGGCGGGGCCATCGATTATCAGGAAACCGTGGCGGCCGTGCGCGGCATACACACGCGGCTCAAGAAGGAAGCCACCGACAGCGCACGCAGCGCAGCCCGTGGCGGGCCCTTTGGCCAGGATGCCTCCCGTCTCGTGGAAATCCTCCGGCGCTTCGAGACGGAAGCGCCGGCCTTCCACGACCCGCCCAACGCCGAGCCGCGGGAGGATCAATCGATGGTGCGCGTGTTGGAGACACGCCAGGACCTCGGGGCCCGCGATCTCGCGGCCCTGCGGCCGCATGTCATCAATCTCGTGCAGGGGCGGTTCTCCGACGACGGGCGCTTCACGACAGCGCAGGGCGATGTCGACGCGATCGTCGACCAGCACTTGGTGGCGGCTTTGGTGGCGGCGCGCGCGCGACAGGATAAGCTGCGCATCGTGATCTACGCGCATGGTGGCCTGGTGTCGGAGCGCAACGCGCTGGCCATGGCCCATGCGCAGCTTGGCTGGTGGCGACGCAACCATGTCTACCCCCTGTTCTTCGTGTGGGAAACCGGTCTGTTCGAAAGCATCGGACAGCTGCTCGCGCGCTCGCGTTCCGCCGTGCGGGACCGGGGCGCGCGTGATCTCGCCGATTACACTTCCGACCCGCTCATTGAAGCGGCCGCGCGGGCGCTCGGCGGACCGCTGATCTGGTCCGGCATGAAGCGCAGCGCCGAACGGGCCAGCGATGCGCAAGGCGGCGCAAGCTACGCGGCCGCGAGGCTGGCGGCGTTCTGCCAGGCCAACCCGGAGGATGTCGAACTGCACGCTGTCGGCCATAGCGCCGGCGCGATCTTTCACGCGCATTTTCTGCCCGCCTGCCTGGATCTCGGCACGCCGACGTTCCGGACGGTGTCGTTTCTTGCCCCGGCGTTGCGCATCGATGCCTTCCAGCAACGCCTCGCGCCGCTCGTCGGCGGGGGCATCGAGCACCTCGGCATCTTCACGATGCGCAAGGACCTCGAGCTGGATGACAGCTGCGCGCAGCTCTACCGCAAGTCCCTGCTCTACCTCATCCATTACGCCCTCGAACCGGAGGGGCGGACTCCAATCCTCGGCCTCGAAGCCAGCCTCCGGGCCGACCCCGCGCTCCGTGCGCTGCTCGGCCTGTCCGGCACGGCGGTGTCCGCCGCCGACGTGGTGTGGTCCATCACAGAGGAGACCAGCGGCCCCAACGCTTCGTTGGCGACCACGCACGGCGGGTTCGCCAACGACGCCGCCACGATGAACAGCGTGCTCCGCCGGGTGCTGGACCGGCCGGTCGGCGCAATCGACGAGTTCCCGCCGGAGGCGCAGGAGCGCGGAGCGCCAGACTGGCAAGAACAGGTCGACTGGCCGGAGGAGATGCAGTTTGGCAAAACAGCGGGATGGCCTTCTCCACGCCCGCCCGCCGGCGGTATCATGCCAGCTCCGGGCGCCGCGGCGCCGGTCACATCGCCCTTGGTGGCCGCTGGCCCTGTCGCCGCCGGCGCTCGCCGAGCGCTGTGCGTCGGGATCGATCGCTATTTGACAAGCCCGCTGTACGGCTGTGTCGCCGACGCCAAGCTGTGGGCGCGGACACTGCAAGCACTGGGCTTTGAGGCCACGCTGCTGCTGGACAGCCAAGCCACCCGGCAGGGCATTCTGCGCGCGCTGGGGTGGCTCATCGACACGAGCCGGCCGGGTGATGTGCTGGTTTTCCAGTACTCCGGCCACGGCACACAGCTCCCGGACCTAGATGGCGACGAGGCGGGTGGCGACTCTGCGGCCCAGGACGAGGCGCTGTGCCCGATCGATTACCCGACGGGCGCCTTCGTCATCGATGATGACATCGGGGCGATCTTCGGGCGCATTCCGGCCGGCGTGAACGTCACCAGCTTCATCGATTGCTGCCATTCGGGGACGATCTCGCGCTTCGGCGTCGGGCCGGGCCTGTCCGGACACACGGGGGCCGGCGATAGACCGCGCTTCGTCATCGCCACACCAGAGATGGTCGAGGCTCACCGCCGCTACCGGCAGATCGGGGAACGCCGCTCCACACCGACCGGAGTGCGCGGGCGCGACACCATGCGCGAGGTTCTGTTCGCCGCCTGCTTGTCCACCGAGATGGCGTACGAGAGCGCCGGGCAGGGCGATTTCACTTTGCGGGCCACGCGCCTGCTTGCTGGCGGCGATGCCGGCCTTTCCAACGAGGACTTCCAGCATCGCGTGACTGAGGCGTTCGGCCCGGTCGCCCGCCAGCACCCCGGCCTTTACTGCACCGCTGAGGCGCGTGCCCGACCGCTGTTGGGTGACATCGGCGATGCTGCCGGTGCTAGCGTGCTCGGCAGCCGTTCAAGATGGGGCCTCGGAATTGTACCTGAATTCTATGCTCCCGCCGGCTCCTCAATGGAATTGGGAATGCCCAAAAGCATGTTCGGGTCCCCTTTCGCCGAGAAGCTCCGTGTTGAGCGGGCCGATAATCTAGTGTCGGCGTTCGCAGGCTCTACGCCGCCACAATCATGGTACGAGGACAGCCCGACAACGGAGCCACTGTCAGAGGCACAAGCCGAACGTGAATACCACAGCAGAGCTGGATATGGCGCACCACCTCTTGACCGCGCTGAGGTTACTGTGAGAATCCAAAGGATCGAAGAAGCAATTGGGGACAGCCTAACTGCGCCTCAAGCAGGCGGCGCGGCACCGAAGACCGAACCGGTGCCAGAAGCCGAGAGGCATATTGGCATTTGGCTCAGCGAACGCCCGGAGGGTTTGTCGGAGCCACTACGGGTCAATGAGATCTATACCCTAAACTTCAAGGTGGGGCGTCCGGTCGAGGGCAGTCTCGTCGGCGGTTCCGACACAGAGGTGCCTTTTTCCGATGTGCCGCCTGGCGGCCTCGCCACCGAGTGGGTAATTGCGTCCCAGACCGTTGAATTCATGGCCGGGACGCCCGGCACGTCGGTCACGACCTCCCTACTTGAGCGTGCGACGGCGTGGACGGCGCGCTTCCCTTTGCTGATCCCGGAAAAAGGCGACAGCTTTATTCCCCAGCTCCAGATCAGACCGCGAGCCGCGGAGGCGGCTCGGTTTGACGTGGTCGTCTACGCACATAGAGAGATCTATCGCCAGTTTACCGTCCGGCTGGCCATTGCCGACAGTGCAGTGGCCCCGAATACTGTCGCAGTCAGTGTCCAGGATGATTTGCTATATTCGCCGATAGCGCACCTCAATTTAGGAAAGCCCCACGAATGGACAACTCCGCCGGGCGAGCTCGTCGTCACGGTAATCGGGTCGATGGCCTCCGTCCGGGGCGATGTCGGTTCGCAATTTGTTGATGATGTAACGTTCTGGTCCGGTGTTCAGGCGAAAGTTGCGGGGAACATACAAAACGTGCGCGCCGCCGCCGAGCGCTTCCGCGCTCGATGGGAAGCCGACCTGAATGATATCGACCCCGACGACCTTGCGAATCGGCTACGTAACTGGACGCCCGAGTATAACTGGGCAATGCTTCGGGACCATGCCGACGACGACCATCGACGGCGTTGGGACGATACGCTGCGGGTTAGCCAAGAACTCCGTGATCTGGCCTTCGATGGGCATCGCCTTTACGAGGCGTTCTTTCCTGCAGGTTCCAATCTACGCTCATGGATCGATGCACTCTCGCCAGGACACCGGCTTGACATCTCGTGGAAGCCCCAGGAGGGATGGATCCCTCACGTGCCGTGGGGCTTGATGTACCTCCCAGATGTTCCCGCGCCGGGGCAGTCCATAGACCCTATGGGATTTCTGGCGTTGCGTTTTCGCCTCGGATACACGGCCCATGCCGTGCAGGCTGGCTCCAAGGCACTGGGCGGCCTACAAGACACTCACCGCGCCCATTTTCTCTATTGGGGCGACGACCCAAAGGACGCCACCGGGCAGGAGTCACGTTGGCAGCAGCAGCAATGGGCAGCCTGGAGCAACCAGGTGTTCGTCCCCACCACGCCACGAGGACTCGACCCTAAGGCCGAACTTGTGCAGCTACTGAATGAGCCCAAGCCGACACCAGTATCGGTTCTGTACCTGTTCTGCCAATGCAACGTCGGGGACGGGAACGACCCAATCCTGCGCTTCGGCGGCACCGCGCAATTGACGGACATGGTGCGGCGGACCGAGCTTGGGACGAAGCTCCTGGCGGACCGCCCATTGGTGTTCGCCAACGCGTGTACGACCGCAGCTTCCGACCCCTACATTGCCAACTTGCTTGAGGAGGCTTTTTTCGCCCGTGGCTGCCGGGCGTATCTCGGCACAGAGACAAAGGTCCCAATCCAGTTCGCGAGCCGTTTTGCGTCTATTTTTTTCCATTTCTTCTACCGGATTGCAGATCCCGAAAAAGCGCCCCTGGCGGCTGGGGAAGCTGTCGCGCAGACGCGGCTGTTCCTCTGGACTCACTATCGCAACTTTGGAGGTCTCTTCTATACCTATGTCAATCAATACGAGCTTTTCATGGCACGGGATGCGGAGGTACTCGCCCTCCGCGCGCCAAGATAGGAGAAAGCGGCATGCAAGACTTTACAATTGAAGACTTCCTGGGGGCTGCAACGCCGGAGCGGTTGAAGCTTTCCTGCGATGATCGTTATGCCGCAATATTGCGGAACTATCTCGGTGACGCCGCGTACGGTGAGTACCGTAGGCTCGCCGAGGAGAAATTCGACACCGCACATCTGGCGTTCGGCGCCCCCAAGAACCTGATCTTTGTCCCTGGTGTTATGGGCAGCCTGCTGCAGAGCAGAACCCGCGGTGGCATCTGGTGGATTGATGTGCGCACTCGCAAGCGCATCGACCAGCTCGGCCTGTCCCCCGATGGCACACAAGATGCCGACCTCGCCATTGACATCGTACCGACCACAACGGATCCGTCCTATGATCCCTTTTTGGCCGCCGTTCTGGAGCAGCCCGACTTCGCGCACGAGTTGTTCGCCTACGACTGGCGCAAGCCGCTGAAGCTTAGCACGGCGGCACTACGGGACCTCGTTTTCAAGCTCTATACTGAAAACGGCGGATCGCCGGTCCATCTCGTGGCGCACAGCATGGGAGGCTTAATGGTGCGGGCGGCGCTGATGGATTACGGACCGGAGCTGTGGCCCAAGCTCGGACGGGTCATCTTCATCGGAACTCCCCACTACGGTTCACCGGCGATCGCAGGGTACCTGAAGAACCACCTCTGGGGCTTCGATCTGATGGTGCTGCTGGGCCAGTATCTTAGCCGACAGACGCTTCGCTCGCTATGGGGTGTGCTTGGGATGCTGCCGGCGCCGAGGGGCATCTATCCGGGGACTCGGCCGGGCGATCCCACACCGTGGCAACAAGACAGGGGTGCAGAAGTCTACGCCCATCCTTGTGCAAACTTCGACATGTACCGGGTCGAGGACTGGAAACTTGAACTCACACCTGAGCAATCCACGCAGCTGCAAAAGGTGCTCGACGGCGCCGCTGATTTCCACCGTCGTATGCACGAGGCCCACCAAATGTTGGACCAGAACTTCCGGGATCGCATGATGGTAATCGCCGGAGTCGGCTATAAAACCCTATTCCGGTTGGAATACGAACGAAGATTTTTCGGAGTGTGGGAGCATGCGGCCAAGGTGACCGAGCGGGTCGAGAACGACATGCACCGCGAAGGTGACGGGCGGGTACCACTGGCCTCAACAATGCTCGATAACGTTCCTGTCCGGTACGTCAGGGGAGCTCATGGCGGTTTACCCAATATTCCTGCGGTATACTACGATGTTTTTCGGTGCCTTAGAGAGGAGGCGATGCGCCTTCCGGATAACGTACATGAAGCGTTGAGCGCCCATTTGTCCGCGGAGGCGGGAAGCGAAGCGCCTCACTTGGATGGCACAGCGATGGCGAACCCTTTCACGGACGACCTGGGGCAGTGGGAGCCCAGTCCGCCTTCGCCGGAGCGGCTCGGCGTTTTGACAGCGCAGCTTGAGGATGAGCGGCTTCCGGAATTTACGAGAGTCCGCCTCCTTTGATGAAGCGGTTCAGGAGTGAAACAGCGTGCTGCATCGAGGCGAGCGAGGCAAGAGACCGCCCCCCTGCAGTTGATCAGGCGATACGGACGGAATCCGGGCGTCCGAGGTCGAGCATGCGGTGATTTGTTGCACGGAGGTCGGCGGAAGCTTAGGCCAAGCCCGCCAGCCGGCACCGTCAAGTTCGGGCTGGCTGGCGGGCTGGGGGTGACGGTATAGGGCTGGGATGACGACGCGCCCCGATCCGATGTACGCCGGCTACCGCTTCCCTGCTGAGGTGATTAGCTATGCCGTGTACCTGTACTTCCGCTTTCCTTTGAGGGACTATCAGGAATTTCGTGCTCGGCGGGGGCGGGTTTCACTTTCAGGCGCTCATCGCCTTAGAGAATCGCTCGCCGAAGATGACGGCCATCTGTGCCTTGGCGGCCGTCCATTCCCGCGGCGGCATTTTCCAGTCTTTCTCGGCGCGGTTCAAGACGAGAAACAGGAGTTTCAGCGCGGCCTCGTCGTTGGGGAAATGCCCCCTCGCCCGCACCGCCCGGCGCAGCTTGGAGTTCAAGGCCTCGATCGCATTGGTAACTGGTATGATGATGCCCGATGCCGCCCTCGTCCGGTTGGGGCCTCTTGGGCTCTGATGTATGGTGCGACCATCCGGGACAAGGGGCATCGGGAGCGCGTAAGGTGGGCAGGCCGATGTATACGATGAGCTGCGAGCTCGTGTTAGTAGCTGGCCGCCCCTGCGACCCACCCGGTTGCGCTGCGAGCGCGGATCCGTAGTTGTCGTGTTGCCCGCCGCTCCCGCCGTTCATGAGGGAGAGCCATCATGCGACGCATCGTCGGAATGGACATCCATCGCACCTTTGCCGAGGTCGTGTTCTGGGAGGACGGCCGGCTGCGACCGGCCGGCCGGGTCGACATGACCCGCTCGGGCCTGGAAGGCTTCGGCCGCCTGCTGACCACGGAGGACGAGGTCGTCGTCGAGGCGACCGGCAACAGCATGGCCGTCGTCCGCGTTCTCTCGCCCTTCGTGGCGCGCGTGATCATTGCCAACCCGCTGGAGGTCAAGGCGATCGCCCACGCCCACGTCAAGACCGACAAAATCGACGCCGGCGTGCTGGCGTCTTTGCGGGCGGCCGATTTCCTGCCCGAGGTCTGGCTGCCGGACGCCGAAACCGAACGGCGCCGCCGTCTGGTGACGCGGCGCAACCAAGTGGTCCGGCACCGCACCCGGATCAAGAACGAGGTCCACGCGATCCTGCACGCCCATCTGATCCCGCCATGCCCGCACGCTGATCTGTTCGGCCACCGGGGGCGGGCCTGGCTGGCGCGTCAACCACTTCCCGATGACGAACGGGCGGCCATTGAGCGCCACCTGCGCGAACTTGATCGCTTGGGCGAGGACTTGCAGGGGCTCGACCGTGAGATTGCCCAATCCGTCTGTGATGATCCTGCGGTCAGACGGCTTCTGACGATCTCCGGCGTCAACCTCACCGTCGCCGCCGGGCTGGTTGCCGCGATTGGTGATATCCATCGCTTCGACAGCCCGCAGAAGCTGGTGAGCTACGTCGGGCTCAATCCTCGGGTTCACCAGTCCGGGCTTGGGCTCGCCCAATATGGCCGCATCAGCAAGCGGGGACGCTCCCACGCCCGCGCCCTGCTGGTCGAGGCGGCCTGGGCGGCGTCCAAGGCGCCGGGACCGCTGCGGGCGTTCTTCCTGCGCATTCGCGCCCGCCGTGGCCACCAAGTCGCCGCCGTCGCCGTGGCTCGCAAGCTGGCGGTGCTCTGCTGGCATCTCTTGTCCAAGGGCACGGATTACCAGTGGGCACGGCCGGCTCTGGTCGCCCACAAGACCCGCGCGATGGAATTGCAGGCGGGAGCGCCGCTGAAGAAAGGCAATCGGCCTGGTGCGGCCCACGCCTACAACATCAAGGTCCTGCGCGATCATGAGATCGTCATGGCGCAACAGGCCCAGCAGGCTTACGAGGCGTTCGTCAGCCACTGGCAGCCACGCCGCCCTAAAGCGGCGTCGGCGCCAACGCAAGCCGCACCCGCGGGAGAGCCGTGACGGCGGACCGCCACCGATGCCACCGGCGAACTGAGTGCAAGATCAGCCCGCCTTCGGGACGAAGAAAGGGTCGCGCGGCACGGCTTGCCGTCAAGCCCTGCGCCGAAGGCGCACCGCTGCGCGGCTGCGGGGCTTGACCGCGGCACCGCGCCGCGCAGAGGGGCATTCATGTCCCGAATGCCGGGGAGCGAGCCGATGCTTGCGAGGGCCTGTACCACGGTCACGGGTGAAAAACGCTGTCGGCAGATCAAGTCACATCGGAACTTGTCAATCTCATCCGTCGTGTATAGAATACGCCGAACCTCGCGCGGGAAGGCGAAGAAGGGAATGACCTCCTGCCAGGCCCGGCGCCACGCCTTGCCGATGGCTGCGTATTTTTCACCCCAGGGTCCGTCCTCGAAAGCGGTCAGGGCGGCCTCGGCGGCTTTGTCGTCGACAGCGTCGTAGACCGTCTTTAAGGCGGCTGCGATGGCCCTGCGGTCCTTCCAAGACGCAAATTCCATGCTGTGGCGCAATAGATGAACGATGCAGGTTTGTACGATCGTCTCGGGATAGGCCGCCGCGATCGCCTCGGGAAACCCCTTCAGGCCGTCGACCACGGCCAGCAGGATGTCCTCCACGCCGCGGTTCTTCAGCTCGTTCAGGACGCGCAGCCAGAACTTGGCGCCTTCGTTCTGCTCGATCCACAGGCCCAGCACCTCCTTGGCGCCGTCGGCCCGTACGCCGATGGCCACATGGATGGCCTTGTTGCGGACCAGGCCTTCGTCCCGGATCTTGACCCGGATGGCATCCAGGAACACCAGCGGGTAGATTGCTTCTAGTGGGTCATTTGCCGCGGGCATAGCCATTCCTGGCGGCCGCTGCCCCGTCACATGCTGGATCGCGGGCTGTTGATCATGAAGTCGTGTTGGGAGGCTCTCATGTCCCGCCGTCAGATTGATCCGCTGCGTCCGCTCACGGCCGAAGAGCAGCATTGGCTGACGCGGATCAGCCGGTCCCATTCCGAGCCCGCGGCCCATGTCGCCCGGGCCAAGGCGGTGCTCGCCGTCGCCGCCGGCCAGTCGTACACCGCGGCGGCGCGCGGAGCCGGGCGCTGCTCCGGTGATGCCGTGGCCCACCTGGTCAGCCGCTTCAATCGCGAGGGGCTGGCGGCCGTGGAGCCGCGGCACGCGGGCGGGCCCCCTCCCGTCTACACCCGGCCCGAGCAGGCGCGCATCCTGAGCGAAGCCAAGCGGCCACCCAATCGGGTGCTGGACGGTACGGCCACGTGGTCGCTCACCACGTTGCAGCGGGCGCTGCGGCGCGCCCCGGACGGCTTGCCGCACGTGAGCACCTTCACGATCTGGCGGGTGCTGCACGATGCGGGGCTGAGCTGGCAACGCGACCGCAGCTGGTGCGCCACCGGCCGGGTCCTGCGCAAACGCAAGGCCGGCACGGTCGAGGTGACCGACCCCGACGCGGAACCCAAAAAAAGCTGATCGAGACCGCCTACACTCAGGGCGAGCGGCTCGGTCTGGCGGTGTGGGGCGAGGACGAAGCCGGCCCCTTCCAGACGATCCCCCATCCCGGGCAGCACTGGGGCCCGGCCGGGCACCCGGCGCGCTACCCGCACGAGCACGTGCGCAATGGCACGGCCAAGCTGCTGACGCTGTTCCATCCGGCCAGCGGAGCGGTGCGTGTTCAGGGCGTCACCTCCTGCCGCAATCCGGTCCTGCACGGATGGCTGAAAGCGGAATTGTGCGCCATCCTGGCGGCACGGCCCGCCCCACCGGAGCCGGTCAGCGTTGCGGCAAACCGGGCCTGCTGGGAGCGGTGGCAAGAGGGGCTGTCGCAGCCCATCACCCTGAGTGCCGCGTTGCCGCCCCTGCGCCTGCTCCTGGTCATGGACAATCTGACCGGCCACAAGACGCCAAGCTTCGTGTGCTGGCTGTTCGATCACGGCATCATGCCGCTGTACACGCCGCTGGGTGGTTCCTGGCTGAACATGACCGAGAGCGTGCAGCGCATTCTCAAGCGACGGGGGCTGGCCGGGCAACACCCGACGACACCGGACGCGATCATCGCCGCGCTCGAAGCCGCC
This sequence comes from Azospirillum canadense, assembly GCF_025961225.1. Lineage (GTDB taxonomy): Bacteria > Pseudomonadota > Alphaproteobacteria > Azospirillales > Azospirillaceae > Azospirillum > Azospirillum canadense. The sequence continues at coordinate 244,615 of NZ_JAOQNG010000005.1, forward strand.
GCGCAGGGCTGGAACGCAGCACCGACGCCCTTCGTTTGGGGCGGGCGACGGTCCGATCGCCGCCACCGTCGTCGCCAACGCCAGCATGCTCTGGGCGGTTCCGGCGCTTGCACCCGCCGGCCATTGCCCCGGCCGCGCCCGACCGTCCTCCAGCAATGGCGATCAGCAGGTCAAGTGACCCACTAGGGGCCGGTTCTGCCAGGTCGTCACCTCTTCGATCACCGCGTCCGTCACCGTGGAGATCAGGTCGGCCGAGACCTCGATGCCATAGAGCTCCCGCAGGTGCCCGGTGATCTCCCGCGTCGACATGCCCCGCGCGTACATCGAGATGATCTTCTCGTCGAAGCCGGGGAAACGCCGCTGGTACTTGCCGATCAGCGCTGGATCGAACGTCCCTGTCCGGTCGCGGGGAATGGCCAGATCAAGCTTTCCCCCATCGGTCAGCACCGTCTTGCGGCCATAGCCATTGCGGCGGTTGTCGCTCTCATCGCTGGCCAGATGATGATCCAGCTCCGCCTTCAGCGCCCGCTCCGTCAGTGCTTTCTTCAGCTGATCGAGCAAGCCGTTCTGCTCAAACGCCGTCTTGGCATCAGCTCCCGCCAGCAGCTGGTCAAGGATCGCGTCAGGGATAACAGGGTCTTTGCGTCGTGCCATAAGGGGGCTCCTTCCGTCTCACTATACCCCCGCCGAGCACGAAATTCCGGATAGTCCCTCCTTTGAGCCTACGCATGGTCGAGGAGATGCTGGCGCTGCGCGGCATCACAGTGAGCCATGAAACCGTGCGCCAGTGGGGTCTGAAGTTCGGACGCGCAATCGCCACCCGGATCCGACAACGACGTCTTGCCCGCGGCGACAAGTGGCACTTGGATGAAGTCGTCCTCAGCATCGCGGGCAAGAAGCATTATCTCTGGCGCGCGGTTGATCAGGACGGCTTCGTTCTCGACGTGCTCGTGCAAAGCCGGCGCGACAAGCGGGCGGCCAAGCGCTTGCTGCGCAAGCTGCTCAAGAAGCAGGGCCGGGCACCGCGGGTGCTGATCACGGACAAGCTGAAATCTTATGCCGCGGCCAAGAAGGACCTGAAGCTGCGCTGCGAGCACCGCCAGCACAAAGGCCTCAACAACCGCGCTGAGAACTCACACCAACCCACGCGACGGCGGGAGCGGCAAATGAAACGCTTCAAATCACCGCGCCAGGTCCAACGCTTCTTGTCGATTCACGATCCCATCAACAACCTCCTCCACCTCCACCGCGATCACCTTACAGCCTCCGAATACCGAGCCGCCCGGGTCCAAGCCTTTCAGGACTGGGCGGACGTTGCCGGCGCCCGCTTGGCCGCGTGATCGGGCAGCACCTCGGCGTCTGCACCATCACTCCGCTCCCGCTTGACAAACCACCATCAAGTTGACGGTGCCCCTCGGCGTCCTGCTTCAGCAAAGTCTCCAGCCGGTCCTTGTGGCTCTCCAACTGCGGCATCGGCTGGTGCTTGCGTGGGGTGTACCGGAACTCGGTGGCCCCACTGCGGATGATCTTGCGGATCGTGTTGCGGGACAGTTTCCGGTCGCGGGCGATCTCCTTGATGGCCTTCTTTTTGACGAAGTAGTCCGTGCGGACTTTTCCGATGGTTTCCACGACGAGCATCCTCGATCCGGCCCCGCAATCTGTTCGCTGCGGGCGCCATGCCAGACGGAGGGGGCGGGGTCAAAGTTCGAAGCTGCCTACCCCCGGAGAGGGGTCAATCTTGCTCGCTGAAACACAGCGCCGCCATCCACCACGGCCCCAAGTCGGGCGGAATGGCGCGCCACTTCGCTCCGTTCGTATGCCGCCAGAGGATCGCCATAACCGTGCGACGTAGATGCTGGGGAGGTGTCTTGCCGCGCGGGCGGCATACTTCGATCAGGGGATGCAGAACCTCCCAGTCCGCGTCCTTCAGAACCTCGTGTCCGTACTCAACTGCCATCCCGAAAAGATGGGCACAGACATCAAGCGCTAACAGGCCCTAAACAGAAGGGGGCCGGCTGGTCCGGAAACTCCTCCCGCGATCAGCCCTCCGGACGCCTTGGTTATTCCTGCGCGTGTCCTTTGGCTCGGCGGTCTCGGTCCCGAATTCCGGCGGCGCCGGCTTTGCGGATCAGGACTCTTCGCTTGACCGTGCTTGGCGTTGGAACGTTGCGGGGCCGTGTTCTGCGTTCGTGTCCGACGCGCGATGAGGTGGGTAAGCGGGCAGATCGCGCGCCGTCGGCCGCGTTCCCTGGTGCTCGTCGTACCGCGCCGCCTGGGGGGTCAAGGTGCCGCTGGCCGGGCTGTTGGGCAGCAAGGCGACAAAGGCGCGGCGCGCGGCCGACGGTTCATCACCATGCGCACCACGACATACAGCGCCAGTCCCGCAGACGCCGCGCCGCAGAATACGAACAAGCCGCGCGGGCATTGTCACACGAACTGAACTGACGCGCAGATCGCCCGAAGTCCCCGGCTGGCTCACGCCGTGGCGGTGGCGGCGTGCCACTCGGCCATCGCCTGCGCCCGGAAGGTGCGCAGGGTGCGACGAGAGATCAGATGGCGCTGAAGGTTGAAAGTGTTGTAGGTGGCGGAATGCAGGGAGACGAAGCGCTGGGCGGAGCCAGGTGATTTGAAGCGCTGCATCTTCCTTTCGCGTCGCCGGATCGGCTGGTGCGAGACCTCGGCCCGGTTGTTCTGCCGCCGGCCTTGCTCATGGCGGTCCGTCAAACCGATCTCCCGGAAGGCGGCCCCATAGGACCGAAGCTTATCGGTGGTGACCTGGGTGGGCGCGAAGCCGTGCTTCTTGAGCAGCTTGCGCATCAGCTTGAGGGCCGCAGCTTTGCCCCGTCGGCGCTGGACAAGCACCTCCAACACCTCCCCCTCATCATCGACCGCCCGCCACAGGGACATCAGCCGGCCGCCGATTTTTACGACCATCTCGTCCAGATGCCAGCGCGGGCTGGGCCTCGGCCGCTGGCGCCGCAGATTACCGGCGATCGCCGGCCCGAACTTCACGACCCAGCGGCGGACGGTCTCGTAGGACACGTTAACGCCGCGTTCGGCCAGCAGCTCCTCGACATCCCGGTAACTCAGCGTGAACCGCAGATACAGCCAGATCGCGTGCTGGATGACGGTGGGCGGAAACTGGTGGCGGGCATACGAGAGCGGCGACATTCAAGGACAATACCGTCATGACCGGTGGACCGCTACCCTTCCTGTGACAATGCCATCCCGGTTGCTCGCTCGTTGCCCCCACCGGCGCCGACGGTGGGTTGCCGCGCTGGTCGACAAGCCCTGCAATGTGGTCGAGCAACCGCGAACTGCCTCGGCCCGGTGGGCGCGCGGCACTCATGCGGTGACATCGGGAGTGGGAGTGTTGGTGGGTCGGGCGTGCCGGCGGATCAGGCACGCCCGAAATGACACCTTATGGGGGAGCATACGCGTCGATGGGGGCGCCCGTGATGGCGGTGGAAGGGCGGCCATCGACGCCCACCGGAACATCGCCGCGCAGGGTAATGCGGTAGAGTTGCCGGTCAAAATCCAGGCTGAAGATGTCACGCGGCGCCAGGTGAGCCGTCGTGCGGTTGTCCCAGAAGGCGATGCTGCCCGGCTGCCAGCGGAAGCGCACCGTGTATTCCGGCCGGGTCACATGCTCGAACAGCAGTTCCAGGAGCTGCTGGCTCTCACGCGGCTTCAGGCCGGTGATCCGCTTCAGGAAGGACGGGCTGACGAACAGCGCCCGCTCACCGTTTTCCGGAATGACGCGCACCAGCGGGTGCTCGCTGACCAGCGGCCGGTCGGCGTTCCGCTTGACGAAATTCTCGGTCGCGTCCTGGCCCTCCGGCGGCGTGAAGTAATGAACGCCGCGCAGGGTGTCGACGAAGCCGCGCAAGGTGTCCGACAGGCCATTGTAGGCCTCGACCAGATTGGTCCACTGCGTGTCGCCGCCGTAGGGAGGAATGTCGACGCCGCGCAGGATCGAGGCCGCCGGCGGGTTCACCGCCGCCGTTACGTCCGAGTGCCAACCGGTCCATGGACGGATCAGCAGCTCTCCTTTGTGCCGGTCGTCGAAGCGGTCGCGGGCCACCGAATAGACCTGCGGGTGCCCGTCGACGAAGCCGTAGACGGCGTGGCCTATGGTCGGCGCGCCGAAGGCGCTAGCGAACGCCACGTGCTGCTCATGGCTCAGCGGCTGGTCGCGGAAGAAGACGACCTTCCACGTCAGCAGCGCCGCCTTAATCTCGGCAACCACGGCGGGTTGGAGCGGCTGGCGCAGATCGACCCCGTCGATCTCGGCGCCGATGTGGCCGGTCAGCGGATGCACGCCGATGTGCTGCGGATGGGTGTCGGTGGACGCACGATGCCGGGACGCGGCGGTCACAATGGTAGCGGTCATGTCATTCCTCGTTTGCCGGGCACGGGCTGTGCCGGAGTTGGACGGGCGGGGTGGGGGCCGGTCACTGGGACGCGGGGGCGGGGGTCGGCTGGACCAGGGGACGCGGCGTCACGCCGTCGGCCTTGTTCTGCGCGATGACGACCTCGTTGAAGCGGTCGGTCAGGTAGGGCGCGACGGCGACGTCACGCTTGAGGGCACCGGTCACGCGCAGCCCGTCGGCGATCTCCTGGAAGACCGCGACCGCCCGCTGGTCGATCGGGTAGAAGGCGCCCTGGCCTTCCGACTCGTACAGGAACTTGCCCTGCTCGACGCTCAGACCCTGCTTCTCGACGTAGCTTGCCTTGATCCAGTCGTCCGGCTTGGCGCCCTGCCAGTTGTAGAGGGCGACCGCCCGGCGCAGGTAGTCGGCCACGGCGGCGGACTTGCCCGGATCGTCCAGCAGGCTCTTGCGGACCACCAGGGCGTTCAGGCCCCAGTTGTGGCCGCGCCCGTCGGCCAACACCGGCGGCTTGCCCAGTCGAAAGAGCTGCTGGCCCAGCACGATGGCCGCGTCGACCCCGCGGGAGGAAAAGGTCGGCGCGACCTCGGTGCCGGCCAGCTGCACCCCCTTCACCGACGTGCCGAGGTCGAGGCCGTGCTGGTGCAGAATGCCGGACAGGGCCATGTGGCGCCCGGTTCCCGGCGGATAGGCCACGGTCCGCCCGCGCAGGTCTTCGACTTTCGTGATCCCGCTGTTGGGCTGCGCGACCAGGAAGTAGTTGCCGGGGCTACCCGGGTTGGCGAAGAGCGCGACAGCGACGACGCTGTCGACACCGGAGCCCAGGGCAATGGGCAAGGGCGCCTCGCCGACATAGCCGATGTCGGCGCCCCCGGCGATCACGGCTTCCAGAACCGCCGGACCGCCGTTGAAGTTGGCGAAGGTGATGCGGTAGGGGGCCCCCTCCGAGGCGCCGGACCGCTTCCAGGCGATGGAGGCCTGGTCGTTCTGTTCGGCGACGACGAGGCTCGTGCCGGCGGGAACGGCGGCGGCGAGGCGGCTTGCGGCGTCGCCCGATTGGGCGAGCGCCGGCATGGCGGAGCCGCACAACGTCAGCAAGGCCGCACCGGCAAGGCCGGCCAGGGCACGCCGGGGCAGGGGGAGAGCAGGCGAGGAACGCTTGATCACGGCAATGTCCTTGATTGGGATGATCCGGCAAACCGCGGAATTCCGGTCAGGCCGCGTCGACGCCCAGTTCCGTCAGCAGGCGGCGGCGCAGGGCGCCGAACCGGGGATCGGAGAGGCCGCGCGGCGCGGCGAGATCGACGGGCGCGTTCAGCGAGATCCGTCCGTCGGTCAGGACGAGGATGCGGTCGGCCAGCAGGATGGCCTCGTCCACGTCATGGGTGACGAGCAGCACCGCCGGCCGATGCCGCTGATAAAGCGCCCGTAACAGCCCATGCATGCGGATGCGGGTCAGCGCGTCCAGCGCGCCGAACGGCTCGTCGAGCAGCAGCAGATGCGGATCGCGCACCATGGCGCGGGCGAGCGCGACCCGCTGGGCCTCGCCCCCGGACAGGGTCCGCGGCCATGCGTCGGCGCGGCTCTCCAGCCCGACTTCCGCCAGGGTGGTGAGGCCATGATCCTTGACCGCGCGAGTTTGCGGCAAGCCGAGGGTGACGTTGCGCAGCACCGACAACCACGGCATCAGGCGCGGTTCCTGGAAGACGATGGCGCGCCGGCGCGGCACCCAGACACGGCCCTCCACGTCGCCGTCCAGCGCCCCGAGCACCCGCAGGAAGGTGCTTTTCCCCGACCCGCTGCGCCCAAGCAGGGCGACGAACTCGCTGGGCCGCATGTCGAGGGAGAAGTCGTTGAGGACGACGCGATCGCCGTAGGCTTTGGTGACGTTTCGCGCCTCCACGGCAAGGCCGCGCAACACATGGGGTGACTGTGCCGGCTCATGCCGCATCGAACGCCCTCCGCCAGCCGAGGAGCCGGGCTTCCAGGAAGCGCACCAGGGCCAGCGACAGAAGCCCAAGCCCGGCATAGACGCCCAGAAGAACGAAGATGACGTCGATGCGGAAATACTCCCGGGCATCGCTCATCATCCGGCCCAATCCCGCCGGCGCGTTGACGGTTTCCGCGAAGATCAGGGCGAGCCACGCCGAGGTCAGCGCCAGGCGCAGCCCCACCAGAAAGCCCGGCAACGCCCCAGGAAGGATGATCGAGGTGATCAGCTCGCGCCGTCCCACGCCGAAGGTCCGGGCGGCCTCGACCAGCGACGCATCGACGTTCCGGATGGCGCTGTAGGTGTTGATGTAGATGGAGATCCAGACGGCGAGCGCGATCAGCGCCACCTTGGGCTCCTCGCCGATTCCGAACCAGGCGATGAGCACGGGCAGGAACGCGAACTTCGGCACCGCGTGCAGCACCTCCATGTTGGCGTCGATCAGGTTCTCGCCCCAGCGTGAGAGGCCGGCGGCCAGGGCGCAGACGGTCCCCAGCGCGGTGCCGATCGCCAGTCCTAGCAGGACCCGTGCCAGCGACGCTTGCAGATGCGCCTGCAACTCGCCTGACCCGAGAACACCGGCGGCTGTGTTCAGCACGGTCACGGGAGCCGGTGTGGTGCGCGGATCGAAAAGGCCTGTTATCGATAAGACCTGCCACAGCAGGACCAGGAGAACGGGGCCGGCAAGCCGTTGCAGCCAACGTGGCACTGCGGGGCGTTGCGCAGGAACGGCGCCGGTGGTCGTCGGGTCGACCAAGTCGAGGTCGACCACCCTGGTCGACGCCAGGACGGGTGCGATTGCCGTCCCGTCCGAAGCGGGCTGGGCCTGAACGGGCGTCGTACGGAGCCGGGAGGTGGACAAGGGTGTCATGTCGCCATCCCTTCAGCAATCACCCGACCGGCGCTGGTCGATGGGCTGAGCATCGTCAGGACCTCCCGTTATTAACAGAACAAAAACGCTCTTTCGGCTGCGTTCAGTCAGCTTTGGACGGAAAGCTACGGTGCTTTCACCTTATTGTCTATATGTATGGTGGGTAAAAAGCGGATGCGAGGTTAAACCGATCATAATAACATAGCTTTAGCGTTGTTCTTAACCGCAATGCGGCCGTTCGCGATCTCACCGCGACTGCGAGCGCTAGCCGACGGGCGATTCCGTGGGGAACCGTCAAGTTTGGGCTGGCCGGAGCGCCAGGGTGACGTTATAGGGCGGGCATGACGACGCATCCCGATCCGATGTATGCCGGCTTTCGGTTCCCTGCAGAGGTGATCAGCTATGCCGACGTGTTGCAGGGAGGCGAGACGGGCAGGAGGTCGCAGCATTGCCGTTGCTGATCAGGCGACGCGGACGGCGTTCGGGCGTCCCAGGTCGAGCATGCGGTTCAGAACCTCGACGGCGATGGCAACCTCGGTAGCCTGCGCCACATCGGTGTGGGCGCCCAGCGCCTGACCGATGAGGCCTTTCCAGCGCGCCCTTTGGCTCTCCACGGCGGCCCTTTTGTTGTACCCGCTGCTCCGCGGCCAGGCTAACCGGCCCTTCTCGACGATGGTCTGGATGTGGCGGTCACGTTGCGTGGGCGCGGTTTCGGCGGTGTCGCTGAGCACGGAATCCAGAGGGCATCGCGACATTTGTTCGCTCGGCTTTGCGCGATCTGGGACGGCATTCCTTCCCTCATGCCCGGATCCAGAAGGCCGGTTCATCGGCGATGAAGGCGAGAGCGTCCTCAAGGTCGAACACCGCCCCGAAGGGTCCAGCCGGTCCCCAGGCCTCGCGCCGCCACCACAGAACTTCGACGCGGTTGGTCTCGCCCAGTGGCCGCAAGCGGGCAACTGGCGCGCCGGTGCGGGCGCTGAACAGTGAGTAGCCGCGGTTGATCCGGCGGACGGTGAGACCGCCGCGCGGCCAGGGATAGGCGGCAATCCGCTCCAGGACGGGGTCGGTCGTGGGCATCGCGATCACGCGTGCGCAAGTCTGTTGGGTGGTCAAACATCCGGCGCCGCCAGAGGTGTACCATGGTACGCCCCATTGTCCTCCCCAAAAGCTTCGTCGCGTGGCTCTGGCCGTACCTGGAGGCCTTCTCCGGACGCACCCGCGCCACGGTGGCGGCACTCGCCGTCGGCGCCGTGCTGGCGGTCGGCCCGCGCACGGTCGCCAATGCGCTGCGCGCCCTCGGTCTGGCCGATGAGCCGGGGTTCGCGACGTTTCACCGCGTGCTCAACCGCAACGCCTGGTCGGGGTTGGTGCTGGCCCGCACGCTGCTGCACGCCCTGGTCGGCGCCTTCGTTCCGGACGGACCGGTCGTCATCGGCGTCGATCACACTCTGGAGCGCCGGCGCGGCCCGTGCATCCGCCCGGCCAGCCAGTATTACGACGCGGTGCGGTCGTCCAAGAAGAGACGGGTCACCAGCCACGGCCTGCGCTGGCTGACCGCCATGCTGCTGGTCGAGGTGCCGTTCGCCGGCCGCATCTGGGGCCTGCCGGTGCTCACCGCGCTGACCCCCAGCCGCTCCTGGTGCCAGGAGCACGGACGACATTACCGGTCGGTCAACGACTGGGCACGCGCCGTCCTGCGGCGCCTGCACCGCTGGCTGCCGGAGCGGCTGGTGGTCGCCGTTATGGACGGCGGGTTCGCCGCTCTGGATTTGCTCGACGCGCTGAGCCCATCCATCATTGTCGTCACGCGCTTGCGCTTGGATGCCGCCCTGTTCGATCCCCCGCCGGCCGAGCAACACTATGGCCGCCCGGCGGTCAAGGGAGCCCGGCAGCCGAGCCTGCGCGCTCGGCTGAGCGACCCGGAGACGGTCTGGCGGCGCGCCGTCCAGGCCAGCCGCACCCAGTGGCGCACCGGTGGCTGGATCGAGTACGCCAGCGGCACGGCGCTGTGGTATCATGCGGGTAAGCCGGTCGTGCCGATCCTGTGGGTGCTGGTCCGCTATCCCGACGGCCGGCGCGAGCCGGAGGCCTTCCTGTGCACCGACCCAACGGTGCCCCCGCGCACGGTGCTGGAGTGACGACTCCGCTTCCTGGAGGGAGCGGCTTCTCGGGCAAGCCTTGCGCCACCGCGCGTGCTTTGCGCCCGAAGGCTCCGTCCGAGCCCCAGTGCACTCTGCGCTCCGGTGGCTCGTCCCTCAACGCCGATAAGGAGGCAGCGCGTCTCCGGTCGGCGCAAGCCGGCCATTCCTGCACTGAAGGCTGTTGGAAACCACTTACGAAGAAAGTCGCGCCCACATCGGGATCGCGACGCAGCGCCAGTGGACCGATCCGGCGATTTTCCGCACGACGCCGCTGCTGTTCGGGCTGTATTCGCTGATCACGTTGTACGTGCACCAACATGCCGACCGGCTGGCGCTGTCGCCGCGGCGCGCCCTGTGGTACCCCAAGCCGGCGCCGACCTTCGCCGATGCGTTGGCCCGCCTGCGCCGGCACCTGTGGTTCGAACAGGTTTTCGCCATCTCGTCCGAAACCACCGAGATGACGAAAACCGCCCCTCCGCTCCTGCGCCGCCTCATCGAATCCGTCTGCTACGCTCCATGAGCCACGTCAATCCCGCACTCCGCTTGGCCTGATGACCACCGTCCCAGAACGGACGGATGTCCCACGATGCGCAAAGCCGAGCGAACAAATGTCGCGATGTCCTCATCCAGATGATCGCCGAGACCGGACGGATGGCTTGGCAACGGGCCAGCGGCTACAACAAGAGGGCTGGCGTGGAGAGCCAAGTGGCGCGCTGGAAGGGCGTCCTCGGCGAGGCGCTGCGCTTCCATTCCGATCAAGCGCAGGCCACCGAAGTCGCCATTGGCGTCATGGTCCTCAACCGCATGCTCGATCTCGGACGCCCGAACTCCGTCCGCGTCGCTTGATCACCAACGGAGCTGGGGCGTCTCTTGCACGGCTCGCCTCGCTGCAACACGCCGCCCGCCGATCAAACCGGCGCGGTTCACCTTCCTCCCCCAGGGGCGCGACGGTTTCGCCTCACAAGGCTCGCGAAATACACTTTCAAAGTGCCTTCTCAGCTGGTCTTTGCACGTTTAGGGCGGTCGGCAGGCGACGAGGATGAGGCGGTCCAGAAGCTTGGCCTGGATTTCGGCGTTGTCGGGGTTCTGCCGTGACGTTGCGAAAGTCGGCGCCGTCCACATCTCGCGGCGAACCAGGGCGAGCGCATCACGGACGGTGGGCTCGGCCTTGCGATACCAGCGGACGCTATCCGGCCGGAGCCCGCGGTCGGCGGCGAGGCGGTCCGCCCACAGCGTGACGAGCGAGAACAGGCCGAGCAGCACCGGCGTGGTGCGCAGGATCGCCCGGTCGGACCATTGCCGCTGCGTCTCGACGCCGAGGTGGCGGCGGACTTCGGACAGCGTCACCTCGACGCGCCACCTTTGGACGAACCAGCCGAGGATCGCCACCGGGTCGGCGGCGGGATCGGTGCTGAGAAACGCCTGCGGCGGTTTCTCGCCTCCGCCGTCACGCACCAGCACCCAGCGGATCGCCACCGGACGGCCGGGGTGGTGCCAGAGCGCCGTGCCCGAGGCGAGGTCCAGTCGCCGCTCGCTCTGGCCGTACCAGCCGCGCAGCGTCACCCGCTGCCACGCGGTCGCCGGATCGGCCAGCCGCTCGTTCAGCGTGGGCAGCCGCGCTCCCTTCACCCGCGGTCGCCCCATGGTCCGCGCGGTGCGCGCCGGGGCCGGCTCGTACAGCCCGGCATCCAGGCGCAAGCGGGTGATCACGGTGAGGTGTGCGGCGACGGCGCGCAACAGCTCAATGGCCGAAAAGCGGCGGTCGGCCACCGCGATTACGGTCCGGTCGGGCAGCCAGCGCGCGGTCTGCAACAACGCCTGCCGCGCCTGGTCGGTCAGCGGCTTGTGCCGCCGGCCCTGGCTCTGCGCGGCGCGTTCGGAGGGCGCCAGCACGCTGAGGAAGGGCAGAGCCCAGACAGCGCCGGCCCAGGGCACGGGGGCGAGCCGCATGACGCACAGCCAGCGCAGGCCGCTGACCGTGACGAACTGGCCGTGGCTGGAACGCACCGGGTCGCGATCGATGCCCCGCATCGCGATCCGTTTGCCCCAGCGGCGCTCGATGGTGTCGTCGAGGGCGATGACCACCGGCCCGTGCGGGACGAAGGCGTTGACGAGAAGGTGCCGCAGCACGCGCGCGACGAGCCGAGCCGACCAGCGGGCGGTGCTCAGCACGCGGTGATCGACGGCGAAGCCGCTGGCCTGCTCCAGGCCCATGACGCGCAGCGCACCCGTGACGGTGCGCCGGCCGGGACACAGCACGGCCCCGGCGACCAGCACCTGGACGTGTTGCCAGTTCGCGGCGGAAAAGCCGCCGATGAAGGGCCAAAGCCACTGGACCAAAGGGCGCGGCACCGTGCTGACCATGGGGGCGTTCCGGCCTGTTGAGGGCACGAGGGCAACCCGGGCCGGTGGAGGAGATCACGATGGCGGGCAAACCCGACGCGCTGCGCGAGCGCATCGCGGCCTTCGCCTTTCCGCGTGGCGGGGTCGAGGTGGTGCGCGCCAACCGTGGCTCTACGCTCGACAGCCACCGCACCGGCGAGCCGGTCGCTCGGCTGCGCCCGACCGGACGCGACGACACGGTTCAGGTGCTCTGGTGGCGCAGCGATGCCTGGGCTACTCCCGGCGACTTCGGGCGGGTCATCATGCCGCTCGACGAGGCGCTCGACTTCATCGCCACCGAGGGCTTCTTCTGGATCAACGCCTGACCTTAAACGCTCAAAACGTGCAAAGACCAGCTCAGGTTCGCTTCCTTTTCGGGGGGGCCGGTGGTGGAGCGGTGCTGGCGCGTATGACGAGACCGGTATCCAGAATGATTCGTTCCGCCGGACGATCGGGGTCAGCGATACGCCTCATCAATTGGTTCGTGGCCGTGGTGCCGATGTCGAGATAAGGGATGGCGATCGTGGTCAGCGCAGGACGCCAAAGCGCCGTCTCCGCGATGTTGTCGCATCCGATCACGCTGAAGTCGCGTCCGGGCTCCCGGTCGATGTAGCGAAGGCCGAGCATAACGCCGATCGCCAGAACGTCGTTGAAGCACATGGCCGCGGTCGGCGGGTTCGGACGGCCGAGCAGGCGCAGGACGGTGTTCATTCCGTCGTCGCGCGTGGCCGGGCAAGCGATCACCAAGTCCGGGTCGGGCGTGAGCCCGGCCGCGTTCAGCGCGGCGCGCCAGCCGGCCTCGCGCTCGCGGCCGGTCGACGTGTCGGGATTGGCCCCTATGAAGGCGATGCGCCGGTGACCGAGCCCGATCAGATGTTCAACGGCATGGCGCACGCCGCGATCGTTGTCGGCGCCGACGTAGTCGGCTTCGACGCCTGGGACATAGCGCGAAAACTGGATCAGCGGCAGGCGCCATTTGAGCACGCGCTGCAGGGAATCGGCCGTGCTATCGCGGCTGGGGCAGAGGAGTATGCCTTCGACATTGTGTTCGCGCAGCGTGTCGAGAAAGCGATCCTGCAGCGCTGCGTCTTCGCGGGAGTTGTTGAGAAAAGGAATACGGTCGAGCGGGCGCAACGCCGTTTCGATGGCGGCGACTTTCTCGGCAAAGTAGGGGTTGGTGATGTCGGGCACCACGATCCCGACGGTGTGTGACAGTTCGGTGCGCAGGCTGGCCGCGCCGCGGTTGTAAACGTACCCGAGCCGCGCCATTGAGGCACGCACACGTTCGCTGGTGGCCTCGGGTATCTGCGTGCTGTTGCGCAGCACCAGCGAGACGGTGGCGCGTGACACCTTGGCGTCCTGAGCAATATCGACCAGCGTTACACGGCGCCCGGAGGGCGCGCGGTGGGCCACGGTGTCCGGCATCTCCTCGTTCTCCGGAATGTTGTCACGGCGGTGCTGGTCGTTCATTGGGGCGTCGTTCCTCGGTATCCGGCCATGGTCCTGAGCATTCGACAGGATGCCATGGCCGAACCCGTGGCGGCCACGATCAAAGTTTCGGAATGTGCAGCCCGCCGTCGACATGGAAGGCATCGCCGGTCGAGAACGGCAAAGCGCCGCTGGCCAGGGTGGCCACGGTCCGTCCGACGTCCTCCGGCTCGCCCCAGCGAGCGATCGGGGTCAGGCCGTCGCCAATCAAGCGGTCGTAGCGTTCCTGTGCAACGGCTGTCATCGCGGTGCGGATGACGCCCGGGCGAACCTCGTGCACGGCGATTCCATGGCCCGCGAGGCGCAGGGCATAGAGCTTGGTCATCATCGACAGGCTGATTTTGGAAACGCAGTACTCCCCGCGATCGGGCGAGGCTGCGAAGGCGTTGGCCGAGGTGACGTTGACAATGGAACGAGGACTACGTCCACCTTCGGCGTCCAGCATGCGTCGTGCCACCGCCTGGGTCAGAAAGTACGGGCCACGCAGATTGATCCGGATCAGCCGATCAAAGCTTTCGGGGGTCGCATCCAGCAGGTCACCGCGTTGGGCGACCGAAACACCGGCGTTGTTGACCAAGCATTCCAGGCCGTCAAAGGCAGACCATGCCTTCTCGACCAGGGCGGTATGACCACTCAGGTCGGAGATATCGCCAGCAACAAAGGTGCTGCGTGCGCCGGCGGCTTCCAATTGCGCCAGCGTGGCATCGACATCAGAGTCGTGTTCGAGGTCGTTCAGCACCACGTCAAAGCCATGCCCGGCGAGCGCCACGGCAATGGCGCGGCCGATGCCACGGCGTCCGCCGGTCACCAGCGCGGCGGGGCGGGAGCAAAGGGGAGAAGTCATTGTACGCCTCCTTGTGTGGTCAGCGGGCGCCAGACCATGATCATGCGTCGAATTTGGTGGAAGGCCGTGGTTCTGTCTGGGACGGCTGTGGCGGTGCGCTCCACCGCCGCGTCACCTGAGAAGCGCTTGGCGACGGAACGGTGCTCGGGAGGGCGCGCACCGGCGTCCAGGCGGTGCCGTGAACGTTGATAATGGCTCGGCGATGTTGATCAAAGGCGGCTCCTTCAAAGGAATTCGTTGACCGGGTCCGCAATCGCCGTTGACACCGGTTTGTGGGGCTGATAAGACCCTACCCGCACCGCCCTTTCTGATCAAGCGTTTTCTAGATCGATCTAGTAAAGTCGCGAGAGACGTGAGACGAGGCCAGCAGTACAGCTTTCTAGATCGTTATAGCGATCAGTGGCCAAATCCCCGCTGCGCAGGCAGGAGGACACCGAATTGAGCATCACGAAACACGCTGGCGGAGCCGGAAGGCCGGTGCGCGCAGGCCAAGCAATTGCTTGGCTCGCAACGCGGCGGGTGCCTGGCTGTGGAGTCCGTCAACGCTGACCTCGAGGCGCGTCGTGAGCGCGCCACGGCGTTCATCCCACCCAAACATGGGGAACTGCAGCAACCGCACCGCTGAGCGGAGCGTCCCGCGATCGGTGTCGTCGATCATCATTCCAGTCTGCACTCACCTCCACCATCAAAGGCATAGCTGACCACCTCCTCAACTGGCAGGGCGTCCTTACGCATGCCTTGTGCAGCGCTTACACTCTAGGGGGAAACCATGAAGCGCAAAATCGGTACACGATGGATGATCCTGGCATTCATCGTATTGGGAACGGTCATCAACTATATTGACCGCAATGCGTTGGGCGTGTTGGCGCCTCAGCTCAAGACCGAATTGAACTTCACCACTGAGCAATATTCCTATGTGGTTGGGGCATTTCAATTCTGCTATGCCCTGATGCAGCCACTCGCCGGCTATGTGACGGACCTGATCGGCCTTAAAGCCGGATACGCTTTCTTCGCATTGGTGTGGGGCATTGCGGCTGCCCTGCACGGGTTTGCCGGTAATTGGCAAGCGATGGCGTTTTTTCGCGGCCTTTTGGGGATCAGTGAAGCGGCGGCCCTGCCGTCCGGGGTCAAAACGGCGTCCCTTTGGTTTCCGTCCCACGAGCGAGCGATCGCCACCGGTTGGGTCACCACCGGCACATCCATCGGAGCGATGATCGCTCCTCCCTTGGTCATTTGGCTGTCTTTGACCTGGGGTTGGAAAGCCGCTTTCGTCGTGACGGGCTTGTTGGGCGTCATCCTCTCCTTCATTTGGCTGCGATGGTACAACAATCCGGAACACCATCCCCGTCTGGGCGCTGAGGAGCGGGCTTATATTCTGGATGGTCAAGCGCCTGAGCAAAAACGCGAGAAGCCGTCGGTGAAGCGGGTGATCGCTAAGCGCAAATTTTGGGGAATTGCGGCGGCTCGCTTCCTCACGGAGCCGGCGTGGCAAACCTTCAGCTTCTGGATCCCCTTGTACATGATCAATTCAAAGGGAATGGACATCAAGCAATTTGCATTGTTTGCTTGGCTTCCGTTTCTTCTCGCTGATGTTGGGTCGATCCTAAGCGGCTACATGGCGGCCTTCTTCAATGGCAAGTTCAAAATGACGCGCGTGAATTCACGAATCGCGGGTGTCGGTGTCGGTGCGATATGCATGATCGGACCAGGGCTGATCGGGCTGTTCTCCAGCCCCATCATGGCTATCATCCTCTTCTCGATCGGTGGATTTGCCCATCAGATGATCTCCAGCCTTCTGTACGCCCTCACGACGGACACGTTCGAGAAGCGCGATGTTGCGACCGCAACTGGTTCCGCGGGGATGGTCGGATGGCTGGGCGGGATGTGTTTCTCGCTGGTCATTGGTCAATTGGCCAGTGTGATCGGTTACGAGCCGCTGTTTGTGTGCTTGTCGCTCTTCGACATGACCGCTTTCATTGTGATCCTCGTCGTCCTGGGGGAGCGAAAGCAGAGCCGGACCGTTAGATTGCATACGGCAACTGGGGCCGTTGAAGAGAGTTTCGATCGGCCTTGACCGCCGTTTGCCACGCTGATAGCGTCTTCCTCCGATGTGCTTTTGTTGACCGCGATACTAGATCGATCAACTATACGAGCAGAGGCAGTACGCCACCTTAGGCGCACGCCTTCTCTAGATCGATCTAGCAAGGTCCCCAAGGGTGCCGCCTGCGGAGGGGGACGCTTTATGAAAATTCGCCGTATCGCCCACACGCAGCTTGCCAGGCATGGTGCGCGCACCGGGACTGTCGAAGTCGACACGCTCCATGCCCACAAGCTGTGACTGCATCCCGAAGAAGAGCCTTCTGACGTCTGCGTTCGGTCAAATAAGACCGCTTGTTAAGGAATACTGAGACGATGGACGAACATGTGCTGTTCGAACGGCTTCCAAGAAATGAGGTTGAGTGGGCGCTGATCACCCTCAATCGGCCTGACAAAGGCAATGCTCTGACGATGCCAATGTTGGAGCGGATCGACGAAATCCTCCGCCACGTGGCAGCCGATAGAAACATTCGCGCCGTCGTGCTCCGTGCCAAAGGCCGCTTCTTCTGCACCGGCGGCGATATTGAGGCCTGGGGGCGCCTAAACCCTCATGATATGGGGCGTGACTGGATCCTGCGTGGAATCGACGTTTTTGAGCGCCTGGCGGCAATGCCGCAGCCAGTGATCGCTGGGCTGTCGGGGCACACACTTGGAGGGGGGCTGGAGCTGGCGATGGCGGCCGACCTGCGCGTGGCCGTGAAGAACGCCAAACTCGGTTCCCCGGAAGTAACGCTTGGCATGATCCCCGGATGGCAGGGAACCAGCAAGTTGGCCGAACTCATAGGTCCCTCCAGAGCGCGGCACATGCTGCTGCTCGGGTCACCCATCACCGCGGACGTGGCATACGAGTGGGGCCTGGTGACGGCGGTCGTCGAGAATGAGGAAAGCCTGGACCAGCAGGTCACGGACTGGATCGACCGGTTGACCTCCAACGGACCTTCCGCCCTGGCGCTCGTCAAAGGCCTGCTCGGAACGATGCACCAGGACCTCCGGCACCATCATGCGAGCGCTGTCGCGCAGGCGGCCGGCACCGATGATTGCAAGGAAGGCGTGAACGCTTTCATCGAAAAGCGAAAGCCGGTTTTTCGCAATCGCTGATACGCCGCTTCTCGACATCAAAGGACCCTAACCATGAGCAAGTTTGTCAGCGCTGCGGAAGCGGCGATGCTGGTCAAGGATGGCGACACTGTGGCCATCTCGGGGAACGGCGCCGGTATGGTTTCCGGCGAAGCGATCTTTGCGGCCATCGAAGAGCGCTTCCTGACCACGGGGCACCCGCGGGATTTGACCCTCGTTCATTCCCTGGGCATTGGCGACCGCGGCGAACTTGGCACAAACCGCTTCGCCCATGAGGGAATGATCCGCAGGGTGATCGCAGCGCACTTCACCTGGTCTCGGCGGATGCAGGAGTTGATCCGAGAGGAGAAGGTCGAGGCCTACTGCTTTCCCGGTGGTGTGATCCAACATCTTCTCCGCGAGATCGGAGCCGGGCGCCCCGGCCTGTTTACCCACTCAGGCTTGAACACCTTCGTCGATCCCCGGCAGGACGGCGGGCGATGCAACTCCCGCAGCAAAGACGAGCTGGTCAATTTGTTGATCGTCGATGGTAAGGAAGTCTTGCACTACAGGCCTTTCAAAGTCGACGTTGCGATCGTTCGCGGCACATATGCCGACGCGCGTGGCAACATCAGTCCTGAGGAAGAGGCCGTTGACCTGGATATTCACACCGTGGCGCTGGCGGCCCATAACAGCGGCGGTGTTGTCCTGGCCCAGGTCCGCCAGTTGGTTGAAGCTGGAGGATTGCATCCGCGGAGCGTCCGAATACCCGGGATCATGGTGGATGCCATTGTCCAGGATCCCGATCAAACTCTCTTTTACGGTCGTGGGTACGACACGACCGTCAGCGGCGCACGACGCGCGCTTCTCGTCAACGATCGGCCTGAAATCCCGGAGAAGCTGGAAAGGCGGATCATCGCGCGCCGCGCCGCACTCGAACTCAAGGCCGGAGCGTCTCTCAATTTCGGCTTTGGCATGCCCGGCGGCATCTTCGGGGTCATCGCCGAGGAAGGCTCCCGCGACCGCTTGTGGATGAGCGTCGAACAGGGCGTGCACAACGGCTCCATGCTCGATGATGCGTTGTTCGGGGCGGCACGCAACATGGACGCCATTCTGCCGTCGATCGAGCAGTTCGACTATTACAGCGGCGGAGGGATCGACATCGCGTTCTTGGGAATGGGCGAGATCGATGCCGAAGGCAATGTCAACGTGTCCCATCTCGGCGGCAACCTGATCGGGCCAGGCGGGTTCATCGAGATCGCGCAGAACGCCAAAAAGGTCGTCTTCTGCGGTGCATTTGATGCCCAGGGAAGTCGGCTCGACTTCACGGATGGAACGTTGCGGGTCCTCCAGCCCGGGCGCGTTCGAAAATTCGTCGAACGCGTTGAGCGGGTCACCTTCAGCGCGGAGTTCGCACGCCAGCACGGGCAGGAGGTCCTCTACATCACCGAGCGCGCGGTGTTCAAGCTGACGACCCGTGGGTTGCAGCTTATGGAGGTTGCCCCCGGCATTGACGTGGAGCGGGACGTCCTGGCCGGCATGCCGTTCCGTCCAATTGTGGAAAACGTCGCAACAATGCCCATGCAGTCGTTCAAGTGATGGCAGCAGAGGCATCACTGCAGGGACCGGATCGTCCCATCGAGTATGACGGCAGCATCGAAGAATGCGAGCGCATGCCAACTGAAGGATCTGTGCAATGAACATTTCCATTCGCCTGCCGAATTCTGATCGTTCTATTGAGACCTACACCGTACAACAGTCGGATGGATTCCCGCAGCGGGCGCACGCTCCGTTCAATCGTGTGGCTTTTGCCGCCGCTCACATGGTGGTCGACCCATTGGCGGACAGCGATCCGTGGCTGGCTCCGGCCATCGACTGGGATCGGACCATGGCCTTCCGTGAGCACCTTTGGGATCTCGGCTTCGGCGTTGCGGAAGCGATGGACACCGCGCAGCGCGGCATGGGCATGAGCTGGCCGGACTCGTTGGACCTGATCCGTCGCACGGTGGCCGCCGCCAAAGCGCGTGGCGGCGCGCTGGTGTTCAGCGGCGCTGGCACCGATCACCTCGCGCCCGAAGAGGCCCGCAGCGTCGACGACGTCATCCGCGCCTATGAAGAACAGGTCGGCGCGGTCGAGGCGTTGGGCGGGCGGATCATCCTGATGGCGTCCCGAGCGCTCGCTCGCGTGGCCCGTTCCCCGGAGGACTACATCCGCGTCTACAGCCACATCCTGGCGCAGGTTCATCAGCCGGTGATTCTGCATTGGCTCGGCGATATGTTTGATCCGGCGCTCGTCGGGTATTGGGGCAGCGCCAACACGGATGAGGCCATGAATGTGGTGGTTGGCCTCATCAACGATTGCGCGGCCAAAATCGACGGCATCAAGATCTCGCTGCTCGACAAGAACAAGGAAATTGCGCTGCGCAGCCGTCTGCCGGTGGGCGTGCGCATGTATACGGGCGATGACTTCAACTACGCGGAGATGATTGCCGGTGACGCACAGGGCTATTCCCATGCGCTTCTCGGCATCTTCGACGCCATCGCTCCGGCCGCCTCGGCGGCGTTGAGCGCGCTTGCGGACGGCAACGAGGCCCGGTTCCACGCCATTCTGGAGCCAACCGTTCCGCTGTCGCGCCACATCTTCAAGGCGCCGACCCGCTTCTACAAAACGGGTGTTGTCTTCATGGCCTACCTGAACGGTCATCAGGATCACTTCACCATGGTTGCCGGGCAAGAGAGCGCCCGGTCGACCCTGCATCTAGCCGACCTCTTCCGGCTTGCGGATCGGGCAGGCCTGCTCGCGGACCCCGCGCGCGCTGTCAAACGCATGCAGGCCGTGCTCGCGGTGCGGGGGATCGACTGATGCACCAGAACATTGAGACCCGACTGTCGATCAACACCGCGACGGTGCGCAAACAGGGTGACCTTGTCCAGATCATGGAGGCTTGTGCCCGACACGGCATCCGCGCGGTCGCTCCGTGGCGCGATCAAGTCGCCGCGGTGGGGTTGGAGCGGGCGGTACGGGCGGTGCGGGAGAACGACCTCGCCCTGTCCGGCTACTGCCGCGGCGGCATGTTCCCTGCCAACCCCGACCGCCGTGCGGAGGTGCGCGACGACAACCGTCGTGCGGTGGACGAGGCGGCGGCGCTGGGCGCGCCCTGCCTCGTGCTGGTGGTCGGCGGGCTGCCGCAATTTTCCCGGCCCGGTTCTGCACCGACGAAGAACCTGATGCAGGCGCAGACGCAAGTGGAGGATGGACTATCCGAGCTGCTGGAGTATGCCCGTGATGCCAATCTGCCGCTGGCTATCGAGCCGCTCCACCCGATGTATGCGGCTGACCGTTCTTGCGTGAATACGATGCGTCACGCGCTTGATCTCTGTGACCGCCTGGATTCCGGGCGCACGGGGCTGCTTGGGGTGGCGGTGGATGTCTACCACGTGTGGTGGGACCCGGAGTTGGAGACGCAGATCCAACGCGCGGGCAAGAAGCGGCTGCTGGCCTTTCATGTGTGCGATTGGCTGGTGCCAACCATCGACCTGTTGCAGGACCGCGGCATGATGGGTGACGGCGTCATCGACATCCCCAAGATCCGGGGCTGGGTTGAAGCCGAAGCCGGCATCGGTCACATCGAAGTCGAAATCTTTTCCGAGCACTGGTGGGCCCGGCCCATGGACGAGGTGCTCGATACGTGCCTCTCGCGTTGCCGCTCCGCCGTCTGACATTAGGCTGTCTGACGATACGCCGGCACCGTCCAGTGTGGCGAACCACACCGCGGTGGTGCCGGTATAGGTGGCGGCCCGGCCCAACATCATCCGTCATGTCCGGGCCGCGTTCCGGTTCCCCTGCGCCGCGATTGCGATTCCGCCGCCCTGCGTCGGCTTGCCCTTTCCCGCCGGGATCATCTGCAGACCGAGGTACAGGCGCACGCAATCCTCGGTGTTGGCAAGGTCGAGGCCGCTGATCTCCTGGATGCGCTGCATGCGGTAGTCGAGCGTGTTGCGATGGATGTTCAGCGCCTTCGCTGTAGCCGTCATCTGCATGCCGCTGTCGAACCAGGTGAACAGGGTGCGGACCAGCTGGCCATGGCGGTCGTGCCGCATCACGGGGGTAAGCGGCGCCATCAGTTCCTCCGCCTGCCAGCCCTGGCGCAGGCCGTCCAGAAGGACGGGCAGCACCATGTCCGCGTAGACGTGGGCGCGGGCGTCCGGGTGGAGCGTCTTGCCGATGGCCAGGGTCGCGCGGGCGACCTGATAGGAGCGCGCCAGCCCACCCCCGTTCGGAAAATACTGGCCGAGCGCCAAGCGGACGTCGAGCGCGCTGCCTTCGCGCATGCGCGCCAGCAGGCTTTCCGCCCGTTGCCGCTGTGCGGAGAGGTCCCATTGCCCCTTGCCGTTCAGCGCCGGTTTCAGGACCACCAACTCGTTGAGCGACACCGTCGCGATCAGGTTCTCCCGCGCCGTCGTGCTGAGCAGATGATGCAGACGCTGCAACTCGACCAGCACCTCATCGACGTCCATCGTCCCGCTATCGACCTCGACGACCGCGGCGACGCGCGGCAGTGTGATGTCGATGCCGAGCCGCTTCGCCCAGTCGGCAAGGGCCGGAGGCGGTACCGTGTCGCGGATCAGGCTGAGCACCAGCTCTTCGCGCAGGCGGGCGTCGTGGGCGAGCAGACTGAGCAGGTGCGCCTGCTCCAGCATCGTCTCTGCCGCCATCCGCACCAGCTCGGCGTGCTGGCGGATCTCGTCCGGGTTGCCGGTCAGGCCGACGCAACCGACGATCCGGCCCTCCGACCGCAGCGGCAGGTTCATCCCGGTTCGCGCCCCGTCGAGCTTGCCCGCCAAGCCGGCGTCGATTTCCACCGAGCCCTGCTTCGACAGGACCAGCAACGCCCCCTGGTGGATCTGGCCGACGCGCGACCGGTCACCGCTCGCGACGATCACGCCGTTGCTGTCCATCACGTTGACGTTGCAGTCGATGATATCCATCGTCCGGTCGACGATGGCCTGTGCCAGCGAGCGTTCGATCTGAAGCATCCGTGACTTTCCTGTCCTCAGGCGAACGAAGAACAACTCGGCCGTCGAATGGTAATCCACGGGCGGGGTGGGCGGTAGCGCCCTTGCGGGATGGAAGGATGGCGCCGCGCTCCCGCATCACGGCCAGCCACACCGCAGGGCCAAGTGGTTGTCCTCCCCGTCGAAACAGTCCGGGTTGCGGCTGATGGCTTCCTGCACGCCGGACTTGATGCCGCCGAAATGCCCGGCCAGGGCTCGCACCGCCTTGTCCGGGTCGCATGCGGCGATGGCCCCGACGATGGCCTCGTGGCCGGCCAGGAATGTCTTGGTCTTCTTGTGCTCCGACCTGGCCAGACGAAGGCAGCGGTCGATCTGCATCCTGGTTTTCTGCACCACCGGCCAGAAGGCGGGATAGCCGGAGACCTGGGTGATCAGGGCATGGAAGTCCTCGTCGGCCCGGAAGAAGGCGTCATCGTCGCCGTCCTGGATCGCTTCGCGCTGGAGTTCAAGGCTGAGGCGCAACCGGGCGATGTCCGCGGATGTGGCGCGCTCGGCCGCGGTGCGTACGGCCTTCTGCTCCAGCACCTTGCGCGCCTCGAAGGCGGTCGGCAGCGTGTTCAGTGGGATGCGGGCGACGACGGTGCCGCGCGCAACCACCGATGTGATCAGCCCATCGGTTTCCAGCTTCCACATCGCCTCGCGGACCGGCATAAGGCTGACACCGTAGGCTTTGGCGATCCGCTTCGGCGTCAGGGTGTCGCCGGGCCGGCGCTTCAGAGAGATGATTTCGCCGCGCAGCTCGCTGTAGATCGCCGCGGCTTTGGTGCGGCAGTACCCCTCGAACATGGCTCCCGGTGACGGCATGGGCGGCAGCGTGGGCATGGGTCACCTCCTGTGATTGATCGTTCCGGCTGTCGACGGATCACGCGGTGCGGCCGCAACGATGCCCGGCCGCCTCGGCAAGGCGTTTACCTGACGGACAAGCGGGTGGAGAGGATCATGCCGAGTTGCAGCGCCGCCGCCACGTTCCGCGCGGCCTGCCGCAGGTTTTCCTCCCCACCGCCCAACGCCTGCTCGATCGTGCAGACGCGGTTGAGGACGCTGAAGACCGCGTCGATCCCATGGTCATGGACGGCATCGGCATCGGGGCCGAGGCTGCCGGCGATGCCGATCACCGGCTTGCCGTGACGCCTAGCCACCCGCGCAACGCCGATCGGCGTCTTTCCGTGGACGGTCTGGCTGTCGATGCGGCCCTCGCCGGTGATCACCAGGTCGGCGCCGGCCACGATGGCGTCCAGCCCGACGGCGTTGGTGACGATCTCCACGCCGGGACACAAGTCGGCGCCGAGGAAAGCGAACATCGAGGCGCCCAGACCGCCGGCCGCGCCGCCGCCCGGCCGTTGCGCCATGTCGATGCCCAACTGCTCGCGGGTGATTGCTGCGTAATGGGCGAGGTTCGCGTCGAGCTGCGCCACCATCGCCGGCGTAGCGCCCTTTTGCGGGCCGAACACGGCAGAGGCGCCATTCGGTCCGATCAGCGGGTTGTCGACGTCGCAGGCAACGTCGATCCGGACCTCACTGATTCGCGGATCCAGGCCGCTGACGTCGATGCGGGCGAGGTCCGACAGCGCGCCGCCACCGCGCCCCAGCTCGCGTCCGGTGGCGTCGATCAGCCGCCCTCCGAGCGCCTGGACCATGCCGGCGCCGCCGTCGTTGGTCGCGCTGCCGCCGATCCCGAGGATGAAGCGCCGCGCTCCCTGATCCAACGCCGCGAGAATCAGTTCACCCATGCCGTAGGTCGTGGTGACGAGCGGATTGCGCCGAGCCGGTTCGACGAGCATCAGGCCGCTTGCCGCCGCCATTTCGATGACCGCCGTCTTGCCGTCGCCAGTCATGCCGTAGAAGGCTTCCACCGGCTCGCCGAGCGGTCCCGTCACCGTCTTGCGGATGAGCGTGCCGCCGGTTGCCGCCACCATGGCCTCGACTGTTCCCTCCCCGCCATCGGCGACCGGAACCTTGAGGTAGGTTGCGTCCGGAAAGACCTCCCGGAAGCCCGCTTCGATGTGGGTGGCAACGTCGAGCGCCGACAGGCTTTCCTTATAGGAGTCGGGGGCAATCACGACTTTCATGGCATTCTCTCCAAGGCGGGCAGCACCGCCGGACGCAAAGAACCATACACGTGGCCGTGCCGGCGATCTTCGTACCGAACCGGCAAAAGCGCGGCGCTGCCTGCGGCTTTTTTTATGCAAATGCCCAAACACAGGCCCCCGACCCGACCAGCAGCGAGCCCCCGAAGCCATTCAGCCGATGCAACTTACGCTCGGCGATGTCGCGCAAACAGTCGTTACCGGGGTGTTGTCAGCAGCCCACGATCATCGGCCTTGATCCGGTCAAGTCGGTTTTCCAGGTTCACAAAGTCGATGAACGGCACCGTTGCCTTCGACCATACGGGCATCGACCTTTCCGTCGGGCGAAGCAAGCTTATCGGACTTTCCGGAAAACGGGGACCGCCTCAGTCAGTGTTTCGGACACGAACTCGATAAAGGCGCGGACCTTGGGAGGAAGTTGTTTGGTGGACGGAAACAGGACGGAAATGGGAGGCCCATCGACCGCATAGGCACTGAGCTCGACTTTGGCCATTTGGGGTGGTGGAGCGTCAGGCGTGGATCCAGAAATTCGGTTCATTGGCGACGTAATCGAGGGCACGGTCGAGTGGCATTGCCATGATGCCGAAGGGGCCTGAAGGGCCCCAGCGTTCGCCGTTCCACCAGAGCACCTGGACCTTATCGGTGTCGCCGGTTGGGCGGAAGCGTGCCACCGGCGCGCCAGTGCGCTCGCTGAGCAGCGTGTAGCCGCGCGTCATCTTGCGCACGACCACGCCACCACCGCGCGTTCGGTTGAACGCCTCGATGCGCTCGAGCAGGGCATCGCCGCTCATCGTGATCCTCTCGCCGGAGCCGGGTTGCCCGAGGGTGTCCTCCGCGCGAGCCGCCCGCATGTCCACCCCTCCCGTTCCCAACAGCCTGGCCCACTGGATGGCCGCGTTCGCTATCCACTTCACCCGACCGACCTGGCCGCATGTGCTGGTCCTGATCAGCGGCGCCATCCTCACCCCGGGGCGGCGCACCGTTACCGCCGCCTTGAGCATCATGGGGCGACGGGACGCCCCGAACTTCAGCACCTTCCATCGCGTGCTCAACCGGAACCGCTGGTCAAGCCGGGCGCTGGCCCGCCAGCTGTTCGCGCTTCTGCTCGCCCGCTTCGTGCCGCAGGGGCCGGTGGTGATCGGCATCGACGAGACGATCGAGCGCCGCTGGGGAACAAAGATCAAGGCGCGCGGCATTTACCGGGACCCGGTGCGCTCCAGCCATGGGCACTTCGTCAAAGCCAGCGGGTTGCGCTGGGTGGTGGTCATGCTGCTCACCCCCATTCCCTGGGCGGGGCGCGTCTGGGCTCTGCCGTTCTTGAGCGCTCTGGCGCCCTCGGAGCGCTTTGCCAAGGACACCGGACGGCGTCACAAGACGCTCACCAACTGGGCGCGTCAGCTCTTGCGCCAAGTCGCCCGCTGGACGCCCGAGCGGCAGCTCATCGCGGTGGCGGACAGCAGCGACGCGGTCATCGAGTTGCTCGCCGAGCTGCGCGCGCACCTCACCGTGATCACCCGCTTGCGCTTGGACGCCCGCCTGTTCGAGCCCGCCTCGGCGCGCCCGCCGGGGCGGCGTGGGCGTGCACCACTCACCGGGCCCCGGCTGCCCACGCTGGAGCAGCGCGTCGGCGATGCCAAGACCGCCTGGCAGCGCGTGCAGGTCAGCTGCTGGTATGGCGGTGACGAGCGCCAGCTGGACATCACGTCCGGCACCGCGGTGTGGTATCACCCCGGCAAGCCGCCACTGCCGATCCGGTGGGTGTTGGTGCGCGATGTCCAAGGCGCGTTCGACCCGCAGGGCTTTGTGTGCACCGATCAGCAGGCCGATCCGCTGGACGTGCTGCGCTGGTTTGTGCGGCGTTGGGCGGTGGAGGTGACCTTCTCCGAGGTGCGCCGCCACCTCGGCGTCGAGACGCAGCGGCAATGGTCGGATCCGGCCATCGCCCGCACCACTCCGGCACTTCTCGGCCTGTTCTCGCTCGTGACGCTGTGGGCCGACGCGATCCGGAGCGACACGGCCATCGTGCCGCGCGGCGCGTCATGGTACTCGAAGGCCGAACCAACCTTCAGTGATGCGCTGGCCGAAGTCCGATTCCGGCTCTGGAGCGATATGATTTTCCCGCCCTCACCGCCGATCCCAGAGAGCGGGAAATTCCCCGCCGACGTCCTCAACCGCCTCATCCAGGCCGTCTGCTTCCCTGCCTAAATGGCCAAAGTCGAGCTGAGCACCTGTGTAAGCGCACCTGATTTCAGATGCGGTTCGGCCATGTAGGTGTGGAGTTGCTCCAGTCCTGCCCCCGCCAGTCCGGCCTCGATCACCGCGTCGTTGTTGTTGAAGGTCATCGTGCCGGTTACGGGCCGCTGGAAGGCCTCGCCGGTATCGGCGTGGCGGCGTGTTGCAGCGTGGTGAGCTTCCCCCGGGAGAATGGACACCGGGTTATGCGGCCCGAAGCTCGGCCTGCTCTGGGGTGATGTAGCCGAGAGCCGAGTGGATCCACTGGCGGTTGTAGTAGCCTTCCATGTAGGCGAACAGGTCCCGTTTGGCGGCCTCGCGTGTTGGGTAGCGCCGCTGGTGGACAAGCTCCGCCTTGGCCGTTCCGAAAAAGCTTTCCATGGGCGCGTTGTCCCAACAGTTTCCCTTACGGCTCATCGACGGCACGATGCCGTGGGCCTTCAAGGCTTTGCGGTACTCCGCCGCGGCATATTGGGCGGATTCAAGCGGTCGTCGCAACAGCCTCTTCCCGTCCTCCCTTATCGATGGATTGGAGCAGTTCGTCCAGCGCCTCGGCTGGAGTTTTCCAGCCAAGGGCTTTGCGGGGTCTGGTGTTCAGGGCAAGTGCGATGGCCGCCAGGGTGTCGGCGTCATGCACGGCGAGGTCGGTGCCCTTGGGGAAGTACTGACGCAGCAGCCCATTGGTGTTCTCGTTCGTGCCGCGCTGCCACGGACTGCGCGGATCGCAGAAGTAGACGCAAAGCCCGGTGTCGATCCGGATATGGGCGTGTTGGGCCATCTCCGCCCCCTGATCCCAAGTCAGCGACCGGCGGAGCTGTGCGGGCAAGGTTGCGATCGTGCGCGCGATGGCGTCGCGGACGGCCTCGGCACCATGGCCGGCAAGCGCCGGCCCATTCTTGACCCGTGGTCCACTGGCGTGCCCCGGCATCGGGGGCAGATGCAGCAGCATCGTGAACCGTGTCGTCCGTTCCACCAAGGTGCCGATCGCCGAGCCGCCCAGGCCGATGATGAGATCGCCCTCCCAGTGTCCCGGCACCGCCCGATCCGCCACCTCCGTCGGGCGTTGGCTGATCATGATCTCCGGCGTGATGAAGGATTTGCCCCGTTTGCGGGTCCGCGCCATCGGAACGCGCAGGGTCCGTCCGGTCCGCAGGCAGGCGGTAAGCTCGCGACGCAATGCTCCTCGGCCTTGAATGAACAGCGCCTGATAAATGGCCTCATGGCTGATGCGCATCGTCGGGTCCTCCGGAAAATCGAGCCGCAGGCGTCGGGCGATCTGTTCGGGGCTCCACGCCTTGGCCCACCGCCGGTCCTGCCGACGCCCATGGCGGCGAGCTTTCCAGGTCACGGCCGGCCCAGGGATCGCCACGCCGTCCGGGGCAACCACCGCGCCGGCCAGACGCTCTTGCACGTAGTCGCGCAGGACTGGATTGACTACGAGCTTGGCCGGTTTGGGCCGGCGCGCCGAACGGTCGGCGTGCCACTGCGCGGTCGTCGCCCGATACTCCAACCCGCCCGAGCGGGTGGCGGCATTGCGCCGCAGTTCCCGGGAAATGGTCGAGGCCGCTCGCCCCAGCTGGCGAGCGATCTCCCGCACGCCGAGCCCCTGGGCACGCCGCAACGCGATCTCCTCCCGCTCCGCAAACTGCAAGTACCGTCCCGACGGCGGCTTCGCCGATGACGCAAACTTCGCTGGTGGCATACCCCCGGCCTCTCGGAACCACCGTGTTCCCACCACGGGCGACACGCTTGCCAGAGATGCCGCATCCTCGCTCGCTTGTCCCGTCGCGATCGCCGCCCAGAACCGCCGACAATCCTCCCGCCGTGCCGAAGGGGGCCGGCCGGGTGACCGCTGAGGAGCCCGCCCAGATCGATCCGATCGCCGCTTCCGTGTCTTCATCGCAACCTCCTGCATCAGGCTGTTGCGACGACCGCTTGAATCCGCCCAATACGTTGCCATCAAGTACACCGAACGTCTCACCGAGGCGGGCGTCGAACCCTCCGTGGGCAGCGTCGGCGATTCGTACGACAACGCCTTGGCCGAGACGATCAACGGTCTCTACAAGACCGAGGTGATCCGCCGCCGCGGACCATGGCGCACCCCGGAAGCCGTCGAGTTCGCCACTCTGGAATGGGTGGACTGGTTCAATCACCGACGCCTGCTCGAACCCATCGGCAATATACCTCCCGCCGAGGCCGAAGCGCGCTACTATGCCCAAGCTGAGGACATCGCAATGGCGGCGTGACTCAACCAAATCGGCCTCCGGGAAACCCGGCGCGGTTCAGAAGCCGGCAAAGTGCTCTGGCAGGGCAAGTGCCCCACCGCACCGGAGACGATCGCCGCGACACTGCGCACCAAGGCGCCGCACGCGGCGCGCATCGGCTTGGAAACGGGGCCGCTGACGCCCTGGCTCTGGCACGGACTGCACGAGCGCGGCCTGCCGGTGCTCTGCCTGGACGCCCGCCATGCCAAGGCGGCGCTTTCCATGCAGCTCAACAAGACCGACCGCAACGATGCTTTCGGGCTGGCCCAGGTGGTGCGCACCGGCTGGTACAAGCAGGTTGACGTCAAAAGCCTGCCCAGCCACGAAACCCGCGCCTTGGTCGGAGCCCGAGCGCAGCTGGTCGGCATGCGCACCGAAACCAGCAACCTGATCCGCGGCACGCTCAAGACCTTCGGTCTGGTCCTCGACAAAGGCCGCGGCAGCGTGTTCGAGGCAAACGTGCGCGCGTTGGCTGGCGACCAGCCCACCCTCTGGCCGTTGGTCGAGGCGCTGCTGACCGTCTGGAAAACGCTCGGTGAACAGATCAGCGTGATCGAGCGGTGCCTGATTGACCAGGCTCGCCGCAGCGAGGTGTGCCGGCGGCTGATGACCATTCCAGGGGTGGGCGCGTTGACGGCGGTGACCTTCACCACGGCCATCGACACGCCCAACCGGTTTGCCAAGTCCCGCAGCGTCGGTGCCTACCTGGGCCTGACACCAAGGCGCTACCAGTCCGGTGAGATGGACAGCCCAGGACGCATTTCCAAATGCGGCGACCGGCTGCTGCGGACCTACCTGTTCGAAGCGGCCAATGCGCTGCTGATGCGCTGTACACGGTGGTGCGCGCTGCGCGCCTGGGGCCTGCGGCTGGCCAAGCGCGTGGGCCTCAAAAAGGCGAAGGTCGCGCTGGCCAGGACGTTGGCGGTGCTGATGCATCGGCTCTGGGTGAACGGCGGCGAGTTCCGCTGGTCGGACAAGGAGGCCGTCGCATGAGCACCTGATCGTTCCTCGGGATCCGCCCCAGCGGCGGAGAGGTGTCCCTGCCGGGACGAAGCCCTGGTCATTTCGCGACGTTGCTTGACGCCGCCCTTCGGGTGAGCTCGCTTTGCACCTTGGAGTACCAGAGCTTTCAGACACCATGATGAGGCGGGCCCGTCCCGACCTCGGAAAGAACCACAGAGCCGGCAGAGAACCTCATCAACGCCGTTGCCGATGATCCCTCTTTTGAGGGCTTGCCTCCCGTGCCCGCAATCAAAGAACCAACGTCGTTATCAGCCCTTGCTGCTGCGCTTGGGCGATGTGGGCACAGCCAACAAGGCTGCAAGAGCGATGGCGCCCCACGTGATCGGCCATGAGCTTGCAGACAGCAGGAACGGGATCAAAACCGGAGTGATGAACGCTGAGGCGAAGATGGTCATGCCGATGACGCCCAATGCCGTCCCCGCACGCGCCGCACCGGCCATAGTCGCAATCTCCGTGTAGGCCACACCGTGCCAGGCGCTGGCCGTCAACCCGCTGAGGCACACCAGCAATGCAACCCAATAAGTGCCTGCATCCGCGAAAATTGCCAGGGTTGCTGTAGACGCGGCAGCGAGCAAGCCAATACCTCGCACCAGGGTTCGGCGATTAGCCCCACGGTCGGAGTAGTGGCCGATCACGATACGGGCGATTGACCCCGTGACTTGGACGACAACGATCACACCTGCAATCAAGGTCAATCCGGCCGCCTTATGGTCATGCAGGAAAACTCCGCCAAAGGTGAGAACCGCGATCTGCGGTGCCGTCAGCAGACCGCTGGCAATGGCCAGACGCCAGACATCGAAGCGGTACAGCGGCGAAGGGTCATTCGCAACCGATGTCGATCCGGGTACGTTGGGCAATGGTTGCTCGTGTAGCCAGAACCATGTTGCCAGCGCACTCAGGACACAGAACACGGCCAATGTGCCGAATACCGCTTGAAAACCAAAATGCTGAGCGAGCCAAGGCAATAGAGCTGCGCCAATAGCACCGCCGGCAGGAATCGCTGTCTGGCGAATGCTCATCGCCAATCCACGTTTGCCGTCGGTGAACCACCCCATGATGGCTCTTCCCGAGGACGAATTGACGCTGCCGCCCAGTACGCCCACCAGCACCAGGCCCGCCCCCAGCAGAAGATAGCTTGGCACCTTCGATTCAGTGGGCACCACCAGCGTTGCCAGAGATAGCAAGGCGATTCCAGTCGAAAGTAACCCCGTCAATAGGACTTTACGGTCTCCAAACCGATCGGTCAGCAGCCCCCAGATCACCTCCGAGAACGTCACGCCCAAGGCCATGCATCCGAGTACAAGGCCGAGTTGCTCGGTCGTCATCTGATAAGCACTACGCATCAGTACGCCGGTGACGGGTAGGCCAGAGAACGCCGCCGCGAAACTCGCCTGTGCTGCAACGCCGATGGACAGGATTACCCATCGGTAGCGCGAGCTATGACGGCTGGCCAGGGGAACGGTGGGGGCCGGCAATTTTTGGGAAGTCATGAGTGGTCCTGTACCTACTAGTATGTTTTTGATGTAGCACATAAACGTACTAGTAGGTACAATGATTTTATGAGCACATCCATCGACAAGCTGATTGAGACGACCCAAGCCCTGCTCTGGGAGCGGGGCTACGTTGGCACGAGCCCGCGTGCGATTCAGGATCGCGCAGGGATCGGTCAAGGCAGCATGTATCACCATTTCCGCAGCAAGGCCGCACTTGCCCAGGCCGCTGAAGAGCGATCAGCCGCTGAATTGATCGAGGAGGTCAGGCAACTCCTCGATGGCCCAGGCAGCCCGCTTGATCGAGTGCTGGCCTATCTTCGACGCGAGCGCGATATCCTCAAGGGCTGCCGCATTGGCCGTCTGGCCGCAGACCCAGAAGTGGTGGCCGATGATGCGTTGCGCAAACCGCTTGAGGACACATTTGCTTGGGTCACCGAGCGTTTGGCGGCGCTGCTGCGTGATGCCCAGACCGATAGCCGGTTGCCAGTAGGATGCGATCCACAGGATCTTGCCGCTACCGTGCTCGCTGTGCGTCAGGGCGGATATGTCTTGGCTCGTGCGGCCAACTCGACGACCCCATACGAACGAGCCGTCGAAGGACTGATTGTTCTGCTAACGAACAATGTAGCTGCCAACCGCTAAGGACACGCGCAGGAATAACCGGATCAGGTCGATGGCCGCGGTTTGATGGTGTAGTTCCACTCCGGGTGGAAGGGATCGCGGTGTAGGTTGAGAGCGGCCATGTCGGCCTGCGTCACCTTGATCCCTTTCTCGTAGGTGTTGGTGTCCAGCTCGCAGGCCACGGTAAGCCCGGTTGTTGTGGTCGTCGCGGCGATCAGTTCAACGACGGCGAGGCGGCTGGTCAGCGGGGTGGCCCGCCAGGTCTGGGTGATGTGACAGAAGAGCCGGTGCTCGATCTTGTTCCACTTCGAGGTGCCCGGCGGGTAATGGCACACGGTCAGGCTCAGCCCGGTCTCGTCGGCCAAGGCTTGCAATTCCCGCTTCCACAGCCGCACGCGGGCCCCGTTGGAGCCACCGCAGTCGGCGGTGATCAGCACCCGCTGAGCGGCGGGATAGCGCTCCCGGCCCATCTTGGCGTACCAGCACCGGATCGCGTTCACGGCGAACTGCGCGGTGTCGCTGGTGATACCGACACTCACCCAGCCGCTGTTGTCGGCCACGTCGTAGACGCCGTAAGGCACCACCTTGCCGAGCTGCGGCTTTTCGAAGTCGTGCACCTCGGTGCGCCGGGGCCGCCTTTCCGGACGGTAGTCCGTGCCTTTGTTGGCAAAGTTGCCAACCAGCTCCTTCTTCTTGGTGTCCACCGAGAGCACCGGCTGACCCTCGGCTTGGAAGGCACGGACCTGGGCGTTGATGTGCTCGAACTGGGCATCGCGATCGGCGTGCTGGCGACCGTCGTTGGCCTTGCGGTTGGCTTGGCGGCTGTAGCCGAGTTCTGGCAACAGCTTGCGCACCGTGTTCGGGCTGACCGCGTGGCCGTGCGCCTGCAAGGCGGCGGCGAGTGCACAGCGCCAATTACACTGACCGCCTAACGACGATTGGAATGGCCGGTTGACGGTTGCGTCATCAGCCTGTCCCCGCAATTGCGGGGACAGGCTGATGACGGGAGCACGGATCACCGACCGGCAGGTCAGGCGGTACATGGACGAGCGCAGGCGAGGACAGACCCAAGTCGGGGCCGCAGCAAAGGCCGGGTTCAGCGAACGAACGGCGCGGCGGATCGACACTGACCCGGTTCTGCCCAGCCAACGGTCGTGTGAACGAACCTGGCGCACGCGGGATGACCCCTTCACTGGCGTCTGGGAGGAAGAGCTGGTCCCCGTTTTGCGATCCGTGCCGCACATCCGGGCGACGACGCTGCTGGAGGAACTCCAGCGGCGCCATCCCAGCGCCTACCCGGACCGCCTGCTGCGGTCCCTGCAGCGACGGGTCGCTCGGTGGCGGGCGACGGAAGGCCCGGAGCGGGAATTGATTTTCCGCCAGGAGCACCCGCCTGGGCATCAGGCCCTCTCCGATTTCACCGAGGCCGCCAGCCTCGGCGTCACCATCGACGGCGCTCCTTTCGATCACCTCCTCTATCATTTCTGGCTGGCCTACAGCGGCTGGGAGTTCGTCAAGGTCGTCCAGGGTGGCGAGAGCTTCACGGCGCTCACCGAGGGGCTCCAGGAGGCGCTTTGGCAGCTCGGTGGCGTGCCCCACACCCACCGCACCGACCGGCTGTCCGCCGCCTACCGCAATCTCGCCAGCGAAGACGATGAGGCTGCCGATTACGCAGCCTTCTGCCGCCATTACGCCATGGCCCCGACCCGCAACAACTGCGGCGTCGCCCACGAGAACGGCAGTGTCGAAGCGGCGCATGGCCATCTCAAAACGGCACTGCGCGAGGCTCTCGACCTGCGCGGCTCGCGCGATTTCTCCGATCTGGCCGCCTACCAGGCTTTTCTGCAGGACACCGTCGCCCGCAAGAATGCCCGCCGGCGCAAGGCCCTGGAGGTCGAGCTGCCGGAGCTGAAGCCGCTGCCCCGACACCGCACCACCGATTTCTCCACCACCACCGTCACCGTGGTCCGGACCGGCTCCATTTCCGTGCGCAAGGTGCTCTACACCGTGCCATCCCGGCTCGTGGGATGCCGGCTCAAGGTGCATATCTACGATGATCGGCTCGTCTGCTGGCTGGGCACCACCCAGGTGCTGACGCTCCCCCGCAAGCATCCCAAAGGCAAGCGGCGCGATCGCGTCGTCGATTACCGCCACTTGGCCGCTTCACTGGTGCGCAAGCCGCAGGCGTTCCGCCGTTCGGTGTTCCGCGAGGAGCTCTTCCCACGCCCCGCCTTTCGCCGCGCCTGGGAGGTCCTCGACGACGGCCTCGACGATCGCAAGGCCTGTCGCGTCTATGTCGGCCTGCTGCACCTGGCCGCCACCGGCGCTTGTGAGGCCGCTCTGGCCGACCATCTCGATGCCGTGCTCGACCGCGGCGAATTGCCCGACCTTGAAACCGCCCGGGCCGCCGTAGCCCCACCCCAGCCGGCGGCGATCCCGCTGATCGCCGTGCCGCTGCCCGACTTGGCGGGATACGACCGTCTCCTGCGGCCGGCGCCTCCCACCCCCGATCCGGAGCCGACATGACCGACATCGACGCCACCAAGCTGCCGGTGATGCTCTCGTCTCTGCGCCTGCCGACGATCAGCCGCTTATGGCCGGGCTTCGCCGAGCGGGCGGATCGGGAAGGCTGGGGCGCCGCCCGTTTTCTGGCCGTTCTGTGCGAGCACGAATTGGCTGAGCGCACCGAGCGGCGCATCGCCCGCCACATGGCCGAGTCGGACCTGCCGGAGGGCAAGACGCTGGCCACCTTCGACTTCGCCGCCGTGCCGACCCTCCGCAAACCGCATGTCGAGGCGTTGGGGCATGGCGACGGCTGGATCGAGCGTGGCGCCAATGTGCTGATCTTCGGCCCCAGCGGCGTCGGCAAGACGCATATCGCGTCCGCCATTGGCACGGCGCTCATCGAAGGCGGACGGCGCGTCCTGTTCACCCGCACCACCGACCTTGTGCAAAAGCTCCAGGCCGCGCGGCGTGATCTGGCCTTGCCCGGCCTGCTCAGCCGGCTCGACCGCTTCGACGGCCTGATCCTCGATGACCTCGGCTACGTCCGTAAGGACCAAGCGGAAACGGCGGTGCTGTTTGAATTGATTGCCGAACGCTACGAGCGGCGCAGCTTGATCTTGACCTGTAACCAGCCCTTCAGCGCCTGGAACGCGATCTTTCCCGATCCCGCGATGACCGTAGCCGCGATTGACCGGCTGGTGCACCACGCCATCATCCTGGAGCTGAACACGGAAAGTTATCGCCGGCGCTCCGCTATGGCCGCGGCCCAGAGCGCGATGAGTCCCGAGGGGTAATTGACGCCGCAACGGCGTAATTGTCGCCGGGCGCGCATGCCGGCATGATGGCGGGCATGTTCGAGCCCCCGACCATCGCCCAGCTGAAGATCACGATCCTGGACATCGAGCCGCCGGTCTGGCGGCGGCTGCTGGTGCCGCGGCGGACCACGCTGGGCGAGTTGCACCACATCATCCAAGCCGCGTTCGGGTGGCTGGACTACCACCTGCATCAGTTCGAGATCGGCGGCCTGCGCTTTGGCGCTCCCGACATGCTCAACGCGGATGCCTTCGATGACGACGCACAGGCTCTGCCGGAGGACGATGTGCGCCTGTTCGACTTCCTGCCCAATCCGCCGCCGTTCATCTACCTCTATGACTTCGGCGACGATTGGCATCACCGCATCGAGGCCGAAACGTTGCGGCTGCCCGAGACCGATCGCAAATACCCCGCCTGCATTGATGGTGCGCGCTCACGGCCACCGGAAGATGTCGGGGGTGTCTACGGCTACGCCGATTTCCTGGAAGCTTTTCACGACCCGAGCCACCCCGAACATGCCGATATGAGACGCTGGGCCGGACGTGCGTTCCATCCCGAAAAATTTGACCTCGCGAAAACCGATCGTGCTGTCCGCTCCGCTGTGCGTGCCGCGAAACGACGCGCTGCACTGATGCGCTACGAGTGATCAGCCCCGACCGGACAGGCCATCGTAGTTGACGCCTGCCGGACGTCGAAATTGTCGTTGCACAGGCGAGCTTCTGATGGCTCTTGGACACCCACTGCAGCGGCCGCACGGGGTCGCCCAGCGTGACCGGCTCGACGATCTGCCGCAGGTCCTCCAGCAGCGTGGGATCGCTGGCGCTCAGCGCGCGCCGCCCACCGCCGGCGCGCCGCACCCGGCCCTTGGGCAGCGGGGCTCGGTCGAGGTCCTTCAGGCCGCGGCCGATGGCTCCACGCGACAGGCCGGTTGCCCGGGCCACTGCGGCCAGACCACCGTAGCCGATGGCCCGCACCTCGGCCGCCGCAAAGAGACGTCGCCCCCGCTCATCCAGCTGGTCGCGCAACGCCGCGTATCGCGTCTCGATGGCTCGTTCGTCGATCATCCAGCCAAACATATTGGCTGCCACCGAGCCGGAAATCCCTCAGTCGATCAGCTCCATAGCCGGGCCGGTTATTCCTGCGCCTGTCCTAAAGCGCCATGCGCCCCGCGGCCTTGTTGCAGCGAGGTGAATTCAGCCGCAGGAACCCTTTTCCCGGCCTTCCGGTTACGCGACGCGGACGGAATCCGGGCGTCCGAGGTCGAGCATGTGGTTCAGAACGCGGACCGCGATGGCGATTCCGCACCGAGGATCGGCGGAACGCCGAAATCGCTATCGCGGTTCGGGTCCTCAACCACATGCTCAACTTCGGACGCCCGGACTCCGTCCGCGTCGCGTAATCAGAAGGCCGGGAAAGGAGTTCCTGCGGCCGAATTCACCTCGCTGCAACAAGGCCGTGTGTCGAGGCCGGAGTCGCCGCCGGGCGGTGCGCGCCGTTGTCAGGGACGGGCTGGCAACCGAGGGGCTCCGGCTGACGTGGGTCTGGTGGACCCGCGCCCACGGTTGGGCGCCGGCCTGACCTGCGCCGCGGACGACGACCCGCTGCATCAGGTCAACATCCCCTCCGCCCGCCGGGTCGCCGGCGCGGCCGGTCTACGGGCGCGGTCTCAACGAACAACGGCGGGCTCTCCGTGGGGCGCTGGCGCCCGGTTCCCCACCTGTACGTCGACGCGCCGTCGATCCGCGACAGCCCGAGTGAGATGGACGGCGCGTCGGAGATCGTGCGCCCGTGCTAGCGGTCGTCGAGGCGCCCGACGCCCTCGGCGACGGAGCGCCTTCGCGGGGTGTTGGTGCAGCGAGGTCCGCACAGACGCAGTTAAGCCTGACACGACCTTTGATCAGGCGATGCGGACGGAGTTCGGGCGTGCTTGATCGATCATCCGGTTCAGGATGATGACGCCGGTGGCGGCTTCAGTTCGTTGGCCGGGCAACGTGCGTGCACGCAGCTGGTCGCCGAGGATGCGCTTGAAACGCGCCATCGCGGTTTCCGCCTTCGCCCGCTCGCCATAGTCGGTCTGCTTTTGCCAGCCTGAGCGCCCGTGCTCGGCCAGGCTCTGGATGTGGCGGTCCCGCTGGGTCGGGGCGGTTGTGGCGGCCTCGCTCACGACCGCCGTGGCGCGCGGTGGGATGATCACCCGAGCCCCGGCATCCCGGACGGCGATGGTCTGGTACATCGGTTCGCCGTCGTACGCGCCGTCAGCCATGACGGTGTCGATGGGGCCGCTGGTCTGGTCGAGCAGCGGTCCGACCTGGGAGGCGTCCCCGTCGCTGGTGATGGTCAGCGTGGCCGCGACGATGGCGTTGCTGGCGGCATCCACCGCGAGATGGAGTTTGCGCCAGGTCCGCGGCCCGCGCACGCCATGCTTGTCGCGGTGCCACTCGCCGGCCCCGTAGACCTTCAAGCCGGTGCTGTCGATCACCAGCGTGACCGGGCCCGCCGGCAGGGCCGTGGCCAACACTGGCGTCAAGCGCGCCGCCCGGCGACTGATCGTGGTGTGGTCGGGAAGCGGCAGGTCCACGCCCAGGAGGTCCAGCAACGAGCCGAGCAGCCCCTCGGTCTGGCGCAGCGGCTGATGAAACACCAAGCGGACCATGAGGGCTGTTTCGATAGCCGTCTGCGAGTAGCGCGCTTGCCCACCGGGCGTCGTCCGCGGCGCCGCTCGCCAGGCGGCGATCGCCGCGTCGCTGACCCACAGCGTCAGACTGCCGCGCCGGCGCAGTCCGGCTTCGTACGACGCCCAATTCGTTACTTTGAACCGCATCTTCGGGATGTGATGGCGCCGCGCGTCGTTGTGTTTGTTCGGCATGCCGAGGCTGACCAATCCGGGAATCAAGAGACGCGCCCTTCTACACGATGACCCAGGACCGGCAATCCCGAACCTCGCTGCACCAACGCCGGCTTGCCATGTTTGGACCCGTCCCCGAGATCGAGCCGGCGGCAATGGCCGGCACTCTCGCTCTGTCTCGGCTCGCCAATCTGCTGGGGGAAAACGTCCTCAGCCATGCCGTGGAGCACTCCTCGGTCGGCATCGCCGTCGTGGAGGGGCCTGAACACCGGTTTGTCTACGCCAACCGTGCCTACCAAGCGGTGGCTGCCCGCCACTCAGAAGGGTTCTGTCAGGTCTCGTGTCAAGGTAAGCGAGTGTGCGTACAAAGACCGTTCATCGGTTCCGTGTTGGTTAGGGGACGCGAGGACGTTGGTGCAAAACTCGGTGCGTTGACGGACTCCGCCCGAGAAAGTTGGCGTTCAGGCGACCTTGCGGGAGACCGGCATCCCGAGACTTCCCATGATGTTGAGGACCGCGCAGCCAGCAGCGGCCTCGGCCTTCTGCGTCGGCAGAGTCCGAGCGCGCAGGCTTCGCCCGATCAGGGTCTTGTACCGCAATATCGCCACCTCTCCCAGGGACCGGCGTCCGTAGCCGACCGCCCGCTGCCAGCCGAGCCGCCCGCGTTCCACGATCATTTGGATGTGCCGGTCGCGCTGCGTGGGCGCGCTCTCGGCCGTGTCGCTCGGCACCGCGGTTGCGCGCGGTGGGATGATCACCGCCGCTTCGGGGCTGTGGGCGGCGACGGAGCGATAGACCGGTTCACCGTCGTAGGCGCCGTCCGCCAGCACCGTGCCGAGCGGGCGGGCGATCTGGTCGAGCAATGGGGCAACCAGGGAGGCATCGCCCTCCTCCGTGGTCGTCAGGTCCGAGGCGAGGATCTCGCCGGTACTGGGATCAACCGCCAGGTGGAGTTTTCGCCAACTCCGGCGCGCTTGGCCGCCATGCTTTTCCAGGTGCCACTCGCCTTTGCCAAACATCTTCAGCCCGGTGGAGTCGATCACCAGGGTGAGCGGCCCATCCGCCTTCCGCAACGCCGTTGCCACCTCCAGGTCGGTGCTGCGCCAAGAGAAGGTCGTGTGGTCCGGGACCGGCAGCGTCAGGCCAAGCAGGCGCATGAGCGAGCCCAGCAGACCCTCCGTCTGACGCCACGGCCGACCAAAGGCCAGGCGCAGCATCATTGTCCTGCATCGCATGTCCCCTGTTCGCGGTCGATGGACAGACGCGCCGAGTTCCTTCGGTTTTTCAGGGGCTTGCGCCGGGCGGATTCCGGGCGTGTGTCTAGGAGTTCTCCGAGGTTGGAGTGGCCTCGGCAACGCTCAGAACGAGCTTCGGCGTTGAAACGCCGAGCTTTTTCAGCAGCTCGGCGAGCTCGGAGGCGATCCGGGTGCGCTGAACAATAGTCCGACTTTCCGTCCGGTAGCGCACCGCCTTCAGCGCGGCGAGTGCATGGGCGATACGCGCCCACGGCAGCGCGCAGCGGATCTCGGCGGCCCGCTGCATCTGCAAGGCCAGCACGCACAGCTTGACGTGTGCCTCGATGCGCCGCGCTGTCCAGTGAAACATTGGCCGCACTTCCAGCCCGCTTTGCTTCATGCGGCGGAAACAGGCCTCAATGATCCAGGCGCCTTTGTAGCCCAAGGCGACATCCTCGGCTGACAGCGTGTCGTCGTTGGTGATCACCACGAACTTGCCGTCGAACTTCTCCGCCGCCTTCACCTTCGCCGTGTCCAGCTTCGGGCGACCGCGCCAGTCGGCGCTGAGGTAGCGGCCATACCGGCGCGAGGCCATCAGCTGGCAAGCCGCCTTGGGGTGATCGACGTCCCGCTCGTTGAGCCGCGTGATCTCCGCCTCGAGCTCGGCCAGGATCTGCTCGCGGTGCTGGCGCTGCCGCTCGGCCTCTTGCGGGTTCACGCACAGCACGTAGCGCCGCCGCCGCTCGCCGTCACCGACCCAAACCTCCTTCACCTGCAGGTTCGCCGCCACCGTCTTGTAACGCCCTGGCCGGGTCAGCACCTCGGTCTCGATGTCGCGAACCTTGCGCATCGGCACCGCCAGGATGTAGCGCCCCAGCCCACGGCTAAGCGTCGCCAGGTTTTCGGCCGAGTACATTCCGGCATCGCCGACGAACACGCAGCGCCCAAGCCGCCAAGCCCGCAGGTCGTCCTTGATGCGCGCGACCGTCGTCACGTCGGCGGTGTCGCCCGGCAGCACCCAGGAGCGCACCGGCATGCCGTCGCGCGTCACCGCCATGGCAATGATCACCTGCGGGTGGGTATCACGACCCTCTTTGGAGTGGCCGCGGCGGCGCAGCGGCGCGAACAGCCGTCCGGCCCACTCCTGCTCGTCCTCGTCCGCCTCGGCGATCTCGAAATAGGCGGTGGTGGTGTCGTAGAAGATCAGGTCGACATCGAGGCGGAACAGGTCGGCAGCCTTGAGGAAGACGTCGCGCTCGATCTCGTCGGCCCAGACAGCCAAAAAGTCGAGAGCGCGATAAAGCTGATCGACCTTGAGCCCGCGGGCCTCCGGCATCCAGGCGACGTTTGGCAGCCAACGTTCGGCGCAGGCCAGTTTGGAACCAGGGTCCTCCAGCCGGTTGGCGGCCATGGCGAACAGCGCGATCTCGTGCGGGGCGCTCAGCCCGACCTTGGCGGCGCGCTGCCGGATCGCCTCGCCTATGCCGAGCTCCTCCCACAGCGTGCGCGCGGCGAGCACCACACCGAGATCGAAAACGGCGTCGATCGCGATGTCCGGAACCGCGGTCGCCCCGGTGACCACGGCCTCGCCTTCGTCGAGGACGCGGTTGATGCTCTTCACCAGCCGCTTCAGCGCCTCGCAGTCGACTTGGTCGGCGCGGCCGAAGTTGTGGACAACGCGCGCCTCGGCTCGCCGGGCCTGGGCGTTCCAGGTATTCTCCGCGAGTGCGTAGTAGGTGACGGTCGAGCCGTCCTTGTTCCGGCGTTCGGTGATCCGCAGGTACATGCCCAGAGGATAAGCCGTTGCGCCGTGTTGCCCAACGCCTCTTCTGGCTAGTCGTGTGTCTAGGCATTGCGCGCCGATGCCGCCGCGCGCCGACTCAGCTTCACGTCAAATCAAGCACTTGAGCGCTGCAGGGCCGCTCACGTGTGCCCAGTGACCGCGAACTCGGGCATGTGGGTGGACGGCACCGAGTTCCGATTCGGCAAGGAGGCCGCCGCCGCATAACAACCAAACCGTCTTCCGGCCGGGCCGATCACCGACCCAGCCGCCTGAGGTCCCGTCGCCGGGACGCGGGATCCGATGAAGCCGGGTATCTGCTGGTGAACGCGCCCTTTGGGGCAAGGATCACGCTCTGTGAGATCGGCTCTCGGGTTCCTTTCTGATCGCATGGTGTGGCGGCCGAGTGCCGACCACGGACGGAAGCATGAAACCGGCGACGTGATCCATCCGGGGGCTTGACGCCCAATGGCCCATTACGGAAGCAGATACGTTTTCGGTCAACCAGGCTTTAAATCCAAAAAGCCTTCTCTCGGACAGTCTCTGAGAGATCATCTATCCGTAAGCCATCGGCTACCGTGATTGCGGGACAGTGCTGTTG
Source organism: Azospirillum canadense (assembly GCF_025961225.1). GTDB lineage: Bacteria > Pseudomonadota > Alphaproteobacteria > Azospirillales > Azospirillaceae > Azospirillum > Azospirillum canadense. The sequence goes on from NZ_JAOQNG010000005.1 coordinate 286,450, forward strand.
TCTTGAGCAAAACGTAATGCATATTGGCTCGGTGAACATCCAACCTTTTGCCTGAAAGCGGTGCTGAATGCACTTGCTGATTGATAGCCCACGGAGGCCGCGATTTGCTCCAGCGTCCCAGCGTTGCGAAGGAGTGAGTCCTTTGCTAGTGCCATTCGCCAGCGTAGGAGGTATTCAATCGGCGCCATCCCAAGTACTTGCGAAAATTTGCGTGCAAAGACGGAACGTGACATGCCAGCGTGTCGAGCCAATATGGCGATCGTCCAATCGCGGCTAACATTGGCGTGGATGTAGGAGAGGGCGCGATTCAGCCTTTCATCTGATAGCGCTCTGAGCGTGCCATGGTCCATAGCGAATGTTGACATATCGTTTCGCAATGTTTTGATGAGCATCACTTCAAGAAGGCGGGACAAAACCGCGTCATGACCGGGACGAGAAGCGCTTGCTTCATCGCGGATCATGGTGATCAAGGCCTCGATCATCGCGCTGCGATTACGTGACGCGCAGACATGGATGTAGCGAGGCAGCAATTCAATGAGCATGTCGGCATTGGCACGGTCGCAAAGAATCAGCCCGCCTAAGACTTTTGTCTTTGGAACCTGGTTCGCATCGCCGATCCTGAGTTCACCTTCGATCGTGTGGCACGCCTTGAAGGCTGCATCTGCAACGACGGCATTGACTTCCGGACTGCTAAGGAATGCGTCTGAAAGAGGCTTGGCGGATAAGATGTAGTCACCGCATTTGAGTTCGAGGGGCTCGCCGCCATCGGCCTTGAACCAGCAGCGCCCCTCCGTGACCAGATAAAACGTCGGGCCGGGCTGGGGCGGCATGCGAATTCCCCAGCGCCCAGACGCCGACATCGCACCGAGAAGCGCGCTCTTGGGCCGGAGCAGCCGGATGATGTCTGTAAGCGGATCCATAATAGGACGATCGATAATGACACAGGGACGAATCATTATAGATCACTTCGATACGGCTTCATAGTATGTTTCGTCACAAAAGGTGCTCGTTATCTCTAAAGGAGATCCGTGTGGTTGGGACCGCTCTGATAACTGGCTGCTCTTCAGGTCTCGGAAGATCGACCGCCCTTCGCTTCGCGAGTGAGGGTTGGAATGTCATTGCCACCATGCGAAAGCCGGATCCAAGGCTGGCGGAACTGTATCCCGACCGCGTGCTTGTCCAGGCGCTCGACGTTACAGACCAAACTAGCGTCGACCGATCCGTTGAGGCTGGCGTCGAGCATTTCGGCGGGCTGGATGTCGTCGTGAACAACGCGGCGGTCAGTGTTGTCTCAGTCTTCGAGGCAACACCACATGACGTTGTCCGGACTGTATTCGAAACCAACCTGTTTGGCGTGATGAACGTCCTGAGATCGGCTCTGCCGCATCTGCGGGCGGGCGGTGGAGGAACGATCGTCAACATCAGTTCGGGCGTGGGTCTGGTAGCGGTGCCGCTGCTTGCGCTCTATGTTGCCTCGAAGCATGCGATCGAAGGGCTCTCCGAAGCCTTGGCATATGAGCTTGAGTCACAGGGCATCAATGTCAAATTGATCGAGCCGGGCGCGATCCGGACGACCAACTTTGCGGCCAACACCATGTCGACCTCTGAGAGCGTCTCCGTTCCGGAGAGTTATCGCGCCTATTTCGACAACGCGATCCAGGCGATGGTGAACTATCCATTCCCGGCAACGGAGGAAGAGCTTGTTGTAGAGACAATCCTCCGAGCGGCAACCGACTGCTCCTCGCAGCTTCGCTACCCGATCGGCCCCGATACTGAAGAATATACCAGGCTCCGTTGGTCAACTTCAGAAGACTGCTATCGTGCGGAGATGAGCCGCCTCGTGGGGCATGCCAGCTGGCGCGAGCGGACCTAGCGGCGCGAGTCTGACACCCGTTCCGCTTTATTGACGTTCTCGACGATGCGGTCGGTATCGGCGGTCTAGATGAAGCGCTTGGCCGTCCTGTCACGCTCGGCGATGTAGTGGTGGATGGTGGCCCGCGGGTCCAGGATACCGCCGAAGCTGCCTCGCCGTAGGGGCGTGGTCGTCAGCTAGGCAAAGAAGAAGCGCTATGATCGGCTGTATTTAATAACGTTACCATTTATGAATGCGGAATAAGTGTCTAGATCACACGAATTGATGACGCTTTGACCCATCTGCTCTCGTATGCTGCAAATCAATTAGGCTGCGTTATCTGGCCATAACGGTACTGCATGCCTTGTCTTCTGAATATTCTGTGATAAGGGTTGTGACTTGCACGCCACCACGGCAATCAACTGGCCATGGAAACTCCGCAGCCGAACGGAGGGCGGGAGAAACTTAATTGGCTTTTGCACGGAGTAAGCGACGCACAATCACGGCCTGCTTCTGTCACCTGCGCTCGCCGTGGAGCCATTGGCGCTGGCGCGTCGGTCATCAACATCCAGAGCAAGGGTGGTCGTCGATCACCCAGGAGGCAGCAATGACTAACTTTGCTGGGGCGACCGTGCTGATCGCGGAACCTTACGCGTCGGTCGCTTCTGGTCTTCGGGCCATCATTGAGCAATGGGGCGGAAGCTGTCGGACGGTTCGCTCGTCAGCCGAGTTGCACGTGGCCCTGCAGAGTGCGTTGCCGGACGTGCTGCTGGTCAACATCGACCTGGCGGGGGGAATCGAGGGCGTTGAAGGCCTGTCGCGCGCCTATTCAACGGCGGTTGTCGTTATGGCGGCACGCTTTCTGGGCAAAGATGAACGTGAGGCGGTGGCGTGCTTGGAAATGCCGTTCACCGTCGCTGATCTGCAGCTGGCCATCAGGTCGACGTCGGCCCGGTTATTGGGAACAGCGGGAAGGTCGGTGCGCGGCTTGTCGGGCCGCGCGGCGGCTTGGGCCTTATGAAGTCCAGCCTTTATCATCGGTCCAGTGTTTGGCTGTGGTCCAGATGCCACACCGAGGTCGCCGCCAACGCATCGCAAGCGGGGGGGAGGGTGTAGCCCCGACCCAACCGACGTCCACGGCCAAGGGCAGGCTTCTGCCCGACAGACATTCCGCGATAATCCGGCCGACGCAGTGGACGCACGTCGGCCTATCTTGTGCGACAAAATTTAGGTGATCGGGGACATGGTTTGGTTCACCAACCTGCGCATCGCGCGCAAGCAGGCCGTCGCCTTCGCCGCCATCATTGTGGTGGCGGCGGGCGTCAGCGCGATGAGTTTCCGCACCCTGAGTTTCCTGCAGACCAGCAACGGCTGGACCACGCACAGCCATGAAGTGCTGGAGGAGGCCAGCCGCCTGATGGCCGCCATGGTCGATCAGGAGACCGGCCTGCGCGGCTTCCTGCTCACGGCCGACGCGACCTTCCTGGAGCCCTACCAGCGCGGGCGCGCCGCGTTCGAGGCCGCCTTCACCAACCTCAAGCGGCTGACCGGCGACAACCCGGCGCAGCAGGCCCGCCTCGATCCCCTCAAAGCCGCTGCCGAGCGGTGGCGCACTGAGATCGCCGAGGCGGAGATCGCTTTGCTGCGGCAACCGGGCGGCCGCGAGGCGGTCACCCGGCTGGTCGCCTCCGGCACCAGCAAGGCGCACATGGACGCCATCCGCAAGCTGGTCGCTGAGATCGACGCCGTGGAGCGCGGGCTGCTCGGCGCGCGCCGCGCCGACGAGGAGGCGGCCTTCAACACCGCCTACTCCACGATCCTCGTCGGCGGCCTGCTGACCCTCGCGGTGGCCGGTCTGATGGGGCTGCTGCTCCGCCGCACGATCAGCGGCGGCATCATCGCGCTGACCGGCTGCATGACCCGGCTGGCCAGCGGCGACAGGACGGGGGCGATCCCCGGCGTCGGCCGCGGCGACGAGATCGGCGCCATGGCCGAGGCGGTCGCGGTCTTCCAGCGCAACGCCCTTGAGGCCGAGCGCCTCGCCGCCGCCCGGCGCGCGGAGGAGGCGGCCAAGGCCCGCCGTGTCGAGCGCCTGGACGAGCTCATGCGCGGCTTCGAGGGCGCGATCACCGGCGTGGTGCAGAGCCTGGCCGGCTCGGCCACCCAGATGCAGCAGGCCGCCGGCACGCTGACCCGGACGGCGGACACCGGCACCCAGCTGAGCGGCACCGTCGCGTACGCCTCCGAGCAGGCGAGCGCCAACGTGCAGACCGTCGCGGCGGCGGCCGACGAGCTCGCCGCCTCGATCGGCGAGATCGGCCGCCAGGTGGCCCAGTCCTCCCAGGTGGCCGAGCGCGCCGTGGCCGGCGCCGGCCGGGCGAGCACCGTGGTGTCCGGCCTGGCCGAGGGCGCGCAGCGCATCGGGCAGGTGGTCGACCTAATCACCACCATCGCCGGCCAGACCAACCTGCTGGCGCTGAACGCCACGATCGAGGCGGCGCGCGCCGGCGCGGCCGGCAAGGGCTTCGCGGTGGTGGCGAGCGAGGTGAAGAGCCTGGCCACTCAGACGGCCCAGGCGACGGAGGACATCACGCAGCGGATCGGCGCGATCCAGGGCGCCACGCGCGAGGCGGTCGACGCCATCGCGGCGATCAGCCGGGTGATCGGCGAGATCCGCCAGATCGCCGCGGCCATCGCCGCGGCGGTGGAGGAGCAGGCGACGGCGACCAAGGAGATCAGCCGCAACGTGCAGGAGGCCGCCCACGGCACCGAGGCGGTAACCAGCACCATCGCCGGCGTGACCAGTGCGGCCGGGAAGACCGGCCAGGCGGCCGGCGAGGTGCGCGAAGCCGCTTCTCACCTGGCCGAGCAGTCCACGCGCTTGCGCACGGAGATCGAGGGCTTCCTTAATGACGTCAAGCTCGCCTGAGATGCGCATGTCTTGTGCCCCGCCGAAGCCGGCGTTCGCGTCGCCCAACGCGCGGCCGCCGGACGGGCACCGAGGGTCCTCCGGATTGCGCCTTCGTTGGGCACGGCGCACGGCGGGCGGCTGTGGGAGTGACGTTGCCGGTTGTGCGGCTCGTTTCGGTCAGGGTCAGTGATGGACATGCACCCTCGCATCAGGGCGCGTCGCGTCGCGGTCGACGCCGCCCGCCGCGGCGCGTACGCCGCGGCCCAGGCGGAGTTTCAAGCCGTCGTAGCTGACTCGATCGCCAACCTGCGGTCGCTCGGCGCGGTGCACGCACATCCGGACATCCCGAGGCTGATCAGCTTCTGGCAGTCGATGGGGCGGATCATGCAGGCGCTCGACCCCGCCCGACCGGATTGCGAGGTGGTTCTGGACGCGGTGTTGTCGCTTTTGCAAACGGCACAATGCGAAACAAGACTTCTGGCGCGAACGTTGTCGCAAGCCCTGTCCTGAGACGGCACGGTGTCCAGTTCATCCGCATGCAGCGACTGCTCGCCCTTCCGGCACTACTGGAACCGCGGCGCATGACAGAGAAGGCGCTGATCGCGCAAATCCGGGGCAGCGTGCGTGTCGGGCGTCCCAATGCATAACCTCGGTGCGCTGAAGGTGCTGGGCCTTACCGGCGCCTCCGAGCGCCGAGTGGCATGGCTGTGCTAGGCCCGGTTGCAAAAGAGAACACACCCAGTCGCCATGGCCGATAAAGTGCCATTCAGAGGTAAAAATGACCAAGTTGTTCAAGCATTTGCGTGTGTCGTGGAAGATTGGCATCGGGTTCGGCGCCTTGCTGTCCTTGCTCGTCGCGGTATCGGGGATCGGCGGGTACCAATTGCATGAAGTCGATGCCAATTTCGACCGGTACAATGAGTATTCCGAAAACGCGTTGATTGTCAGCGAGTTGGAGCAGGCCATCAGCGCCGCTCAGGGTGCCGTGCGGGGTATCCTGCTCGCCAACAACGCGAAAAGCCGTGGCGTCCTGGAGGACGCCCTCAAGGCGCTCCAGGAGCGCGTCGCGCGCGCCAGCACGGCCCTGGCCGGCACGGATAAAGCCGCGCTGATGGCCGATACCGCCGTGTTGGTGCGGCACTACGACGAGACGACGCGCAAGCTGGTTAACGGGCTGGACCGCCGGGGAGAGATCGTCGCCGGGACGTTGAGCCGCATCGGGGGCGTCACCACCAAGACGCTCACGGACCTTTTCGATGAGGCCGTGAAGGACGGCGATCCGGTTTCGACCCTGGCGGCGAGCCGAAGCAACGTCAGCCTCTTGACCGGCCGGCTCCATACGGTCCGTCTTCTGCTCACCAACGCCACACAGGAAGGCGACGACGCTCTGGCGGCGCTGCAGGAGGCGCAACGGCGCTTGCAGGAGGCCGCAGAGGTGGTCGAGGAGCCCCGGCGCCGCACGGCCATCGCCACTGTCCGGGCGGCCCTTCCCGGCTACCAGCAGGCCGTCGCGCAGCTTCGCGACACCACGGGCGACACCGAGAGACTGCGGCAGACCCTGCGCGAGTTGACGGAGAGCATCGGCGCCAAGGCCAGGGACATCCGGTCGGGAATCCGCGCCGACTTGGCCCAGGTGCGCCAGCAGGCCAACACCACGGTCGACGTGGCCCAGACGACCTTGCGGATCGTGTCGGTCGTCGCAGTGCTGCTCGGCATCTCCATGGCGCTGCTGATTGGCGGCGGCATCTCCCGCACAATTCGGGCCATGACTGCGGCAATGACGCGCCTTGCCGGCGGGGACCTGTCCGTCGACATCCCAGCCCAGGGCCGGCGCGACGAAGTCGGCGCGATGGCAGCGGCCGTGCAGGTCTTCAAGGAAACCGCCGTGGAACGGACGAAGCTGGAAACCGCGCAGCGGCAGGAAACCGAGCGGCGGTTGCTGCACGCGGCGGAGACCGACGCGGCCATCGCCGCGTTCGACGCATCAATCCGGACCTCGCTCGACGCCCTTGGCGGGGCAGCGACGCAGATGCGGTCGGCCTCGGAGAGCATGGCGGCCGCAACCAAAGAGACCAGCCGCCAGGCGGCCAGCGTCGCCGCCGGGGCCGAGCAGGCGGCCGCCAACGTGCAAACCATGGCCACAGCGACGGAGGAGCTTTCCTCGTCCATCATCGAGGCCGGGCGGCAGATCGCCCAGTCGGCGGACATCGCGCGCAGCGCGGTCGGGGAGACCCGGCGGGTCAATGAAAAGGTGCAGGGGCTGGCCGACGCAGCCCGGCGCATCGGCGACGTGGTCAGTCTGATCAACACTATCGCCAGCCAGACCAACCTGCTGGCGCTGAACGCCACCATCGAGGCATCGCGGGCCGGGGAGGCCGGCAAGGGCTTCGCCGTGGTCGCGCAGGAGGTGAAGCATCTCGCCATCCAGACCGCGCGGGCGACAGAGGAGATCGCCGGGCACGTTTCGGCGATGCAGACGGCGACCGGCGACATGGTGCAGGCGATCCAGGAGATCGGCGGCACCATCGCCACGATGGACACCATCTCCACCGGCGTCGCCGCCGCGATGGAGCAGCAGGTGGCGGCCACCCAGGAGATCACGCGGAACACTCAGGAAGCCGCCCGCGGTACGAGCGAGGTGACCAGCAGCATTATTGGCGTCAACCGGGCGGCCGACGTTTCCGGAGCCGCCGCCACGCAGGTGCTGGCGACCGCCGACGACTTGGGCCGGCAGGCCGGCGCCCTCAAGGAGGCCGTGGATCACTTCCTGGCGGCGGTGTGACGGTGTAGGAGCCCGGCAGCCTCAACGCATGGGCGACGTGCGGGGGTGATAATACATCACAGCGAGACTTTGCTGCACAAAGCGGTTGGTGGCTCGTGCAGGTCGTCTGGTTCGGTCGCGACGCGACCCCGCTCGAGCCGAGTCCCCGATGCCCCGCAAAGCCAACGAGTGCCCCCGTCACAAGACTCCGGACGCCCGCAGCGATCGCGGCGTGGGCGCCGGCCAAGACAGACCACCAGAACCAGTGGACAGGCAGGTTGTTTATACCCTCAGTGCGTCAACTGACCGCGAAGCCGTGATCGTCCACGCAGGACAGGGCCGTCAGGTCCGAGTAGGTCCGCTGTCCGCCAAGTACCGTCCGCGTCCCCGCCGTCCAGCGCTCAGCCGCCTCGGCTGTGAACCAGATGGTCAAGCTGCCCCAAGCTTGCCGCCCCGCCTCGGACCCCGCCCAGTTGCGAGCCCGATCCCGCTGTTGGGAACTCGATGCCGTCGAGTGGCGTGGGCGTTGAGCGGCATGGGCGGACCCGCTCCGGAGATGAGCCGGCTTGGTGCAGCTCATTTACCGCACGAACCTTCCGCCGTACAGGCCCCGGCGGCCGCACCTTCTTGAAATTTCCAGTAGCATGAACGTGCAAGGCTCCGCTTTGAGAAGCTTAAAATAATTTATAAATGCGCCAAGTTGGTTTTTCGTCGCCATCACCAGCAGACGAAGAATACTCGGATATGTCGCATCCAAATTAGCTGCTTTACGTTTTCGACATCCCGGTTTACCATTTGTTTGCAAATGCGAATTAGCGTACAACGTGTGCCTATGATGGAAAACGTGCGGGTGGAGCCGGTTTATGCAGCCCCATTCTACTTCCCGATTTGGTGTGTTTCCGGCATTTCTGGCAGTGGCTCGGACCGGCGTGATGGCGACGCTCACAGACGCCACGTTCGCCGCAACCTTAAGGCGGTCCGATCGGGTGCACTTCTCCGCCGTGCTGGCCACCGTGCACATGGCGATCGAGCGCAATGGAAGCTTGGTGGATGTGTCGGCCGCGTGGACGACCCTATCGTGGCAGCCCCTGGACACCGCCAAGCGGGTGAGGGTGATTGGCAGTGACGGCACGGTACGGCTGTGGCAACGCGTCAAACATTGCCAACTCCGCCGCCGTTTGATCGCCGCCGCCGAGCCGCCTGTCGCCCGCGCTTTCACCCCCTGGCTCACGGCGACCGGCCTCGCCCGGACCACCTGAACCAGTGAACGAGCAAGTTGGTCACGCTTGGTGCCGTCAGCCGACCACGGCGTTGACGGCACCCCATTCATAAACGAGTCCTCGTCCGCATTCCGCGTGCGTGAACCGGGACCGACGCCCAGAAAGGAACAGAGGCGCCGTGTCCATCAGAAACCGCGGGATCGGGGTGATCAGCCTCCTTTCCGGAATGGTCTTCGTGGCCGCCGCGGTAAACCTCGGTGAGCGCTGGGATACCTTCAGCCGGGCCGAGGAAGCGGTCCACCTCGAGCAGCTCGTGCAACGGGAGTTGGAACTGGCGGGCGCACTCAGTGTCGAGCGTGGCCCCATCAACCAGGCGCTGCGCGGCTCAACGATCTCCGCGAAGGTTCAGCAGGAGCTGGACGCCGATCTGAAGGCCAGCGAGGACGCCTTCGAGGCCCTGCAGGCGAGCGCCGCCGGCACGCCGGCGGCGACCAAGCTGAGCGATCTGCGCATGAAACTGGCGACCGCGCGCGCCCAGGCCACGGCCATCTGGTCGAAGCCGAAGGACGAGCGTTCCGCCGACGCGGCCGCCAAAGTGCTGGGGGCGTTCAGAAGCTGTTTGTAGATGTCATGCGCTGACGGCGTGGGCGGTGAGGCGCTTCAGGCGCCGTGCGAGGATTGAGACGAAGGCGATCTCGACGAAAGCGACGAGGTGCTCCTTCGTCCGCTCGACGATGATGTTCAATCGCCGGTAGCGAGCGGCCCAGGCGAACGAACGCTCCACGACCCACGCAATTTCGGTGGGAATGAACACGCCGTCGCGGCCTCGCGCGATCGGCTGGATGGTGATGCCGAGGTCTTCGCCGACCTTGGCCAGGCGCTCGCCGCGATAGCCGAGATCGCCAATGGCTGGTCCTTGGAAGCCTTTCCCGACGAGCTGGCGCAGCACCGGCACGATGCCCTTGGTATCGTGTACATTGGCCGGGGAGGCATCAACCGCCAGCGGGAGGCCGTATTTCTCGACCGCGATATGGACCTTCACCCCACGGATCTTCTTGCCGCCGTCGACGCCCCGCGCGAAGCAGCTTGGGGCCGAGCGGCAGGTCCGGCTGTCGATCACGACGGTGCTCGGCTCGGGCGTGTCGCCGCACGCCACACACCAGGTCCGGCGCAGCCGGTCGAGCAAGCGGCGCCACAGCCCAAGGCGGGTCCAGCGGGCAAACAGGGCGAAGAGCGTGCCGAAGGGGATGCCCGAGAGCTGGCCGATGGCCCGCCATTGCATGCCGCAATAGCACACGCACCAGACCGCCATAATCGCCTTGCGCAACGCCGCTCCGGTCAACGGCGGCTTCGGCCCGGGTCGCGTCGGCCGCCTGCCGTCCGCGGCCATCGCCGCCAGTTCGGTCAGCACCTCATCCACGAAGGCGTCCACGTCGGTAAACGCGTCCCACGCCGCCGGCGTGGTGCTTGCGGGACGAACGGCGGTGCCCATAAGCTGCTGGTCCGACAGTTGTTGACGAAGGTCACAGCCCTACCAGACCATTCGCCCGGCGCAAATCCCCTCTTCAGCTTAAAGTAGCATCTCGCTCCGCGCCGGCCGGGATGCCCCTGCTACAAACATGCTCTTAGAATTGGCTCTCCGCCACCTTGTGGACGAGGAAGTCGCGAAACACCGCGATGCGCCTGGAATTCCGCAGCTCCTCCGGATAGACGAAGAAGGCGTCCACCTGTGCGCCGGAGTGGGCGGGCAACACGCGCACCAGCTCAGGGCGGTCCTTGGCCAGATAATCGGGCAGGGCGCCGATGCCGAGCCCGCTCTCCACCGCTCGGAAGATGGCGTAGAGGTTGTTGACCTGCAGCACCGTCCGATCGCGGGCGATCGGCTCGGTGACCAAGCTGCGGAGCCAATGGATCGTGGCGAACGGTCCCCGGACGTCCGGAGGGTAGGTGATGAGGTCGTGCGCCGCCAAATCGGAAACCGCCTGTGGTGCCCCGTGCCGCTGAAGATAGCGTTGGTGCGCGTAGAGATGCGAGTGGAAGGCCATCAGGTGCCGCTGGATGAGGTCCGGTTGCCGGGGCGGGCTCACCCGGATGGCGACATCGGCCTCGCGCATGCCGAGGTCCAATTCGGTGTCGTCGATCAGCAGAGTGAGCTGGATCTCGGGGTAGAGTGCCAGAAACTCGCCGACGCGCGGCGTCAGCCAAGTGGCGCCGAACGCCGCCGTGGCCGTGACTTTCAGGGGGCCCTTGGCGATCTCCTTGCTCGCGATGAGCTGGGTCTCGGTCGTCGCCAGCTTGGCGAAGACATCGTGCGCTGTGTGGTGCAGCACCTGGCCATGCTCGGTCAGGCTCAGCCCGCGGGCATGCCGGTGGAACAGCGCGACGCCAAGGCTGTCTTCCAGGGCGCTGATCTGCCGGCTGACCGCCGATTGGCTCAGGTTGAGGGCTTCTCCCGCATGAGTGAAGCTGCCGGCTTCGGCAACCGCGTGGAACACCCGCAGCTTGTCCCAGTCCATCATACAGTCTCCCCTCGGATGCGTGCACGAAGACGGAATGAGAATACCACGCGCCAGTGGTTGGGGCGAAATCCCCCGTGAACGTTGCGGTCGGCAAACGGGTCATCCCGGCTCCACGTCACTCCGGGGGGATTTGCCCACCGGCACGACAGCGCCCGTGCGACTGCCGGGGGCGCTCGCCAGCAGGCGGCGGGCATAGAGGGCGTCGGGATGCTGCAGCATCTGTCCCGGATCGTCCATGGTCCAGCAGTCCAGCCCCGCCAGTGTCTGGACGCAGGCCCCGGCGGCGTCCCGCGACAGGAACTCGCGCGGCAAGCGGTGCCCAGTCGCCAGGTGGGTGATGATCCAGACCGGAACGCCGTCGTCGGCCGTACGCTGGTCCAACCCGAAGACGCCGCGGACCTCGCCAGTGATTGTGATGGCAACGACTTGGTCCGGCGTGGCCCGGTCAGCGGCGACCGCCTCATAGGTCGCCGGTGTCCAGTCTGGTTTGCCGATCAGATCGCGGTTGCGCATGTCTGGCCTGGAGTGAGGTCGTTGCTCTGCTTGGAGATTCCGCCGAGCCGCCGTCGTGAGGACATCGCCCTTGGTTCCATGTTCGTCAGGCGAATCTTACCGCGAGGTTCCGTTCGGTGGGCGGCGCGGCGGTGGGGAGCCGGGAGCCGTCCGCCACCGCACGATGCTGCGCACCGCGAACAGGGCGTTGTCGTTGTCCTCGATGGGAAAGAAGCGGCGCAGCTCGACCACAGCCGCCCACTCGCCACCCGCATCATAGGCGCGGCAGATGGCCATGCGTTCCTCCTCGCTCACCATGAACATGTCGGCCCCTGATCCTGTGTTGCTTGGAAGCTACTTCCCAGCGGCGCGGTCGTCACGCCCCAGCGAGCCTTGCGCGCGGGCCCGATCGCGCAATGCCCGTTCCTGCTCGGCCACGGCGATGCAGACCTGAAGGGCAAGGCGGCCCTGCGGCCGGTGGTGTCGATCTTGCCCAGCGAGACACCGGCCGCGCATTTCGCGGAATGCCGACTTGGCAGCGAACAGCATGCGGGCGGTCGATGCGCAACGCCAGCGTCGCAACCGCCGGCGGGCACCAGCGACCACTGGCCGCGAGACGCGTGCGAGCCCGCTCACCGATCCGGTGACGGCTGCGGCGCGTGTGGGATTGGGTCGCTGGCCCTCACCTTTGAGGACGAGCGGCCGAGCGCAATGCTCGCGTCATCCGGAGCGAAGTCCGGCATGGCCGCGATGCCGTCGCGGGTCAGCCCGGTGAGACGGACGCCCTGCTCTGGCCGGACTCGGACCCGATTCATGTCGACCGCCACCGTCTTATGCCCACCGTTGGGCAGATTGGCGCTCTCGATCACCAGCTGGTGAATCCCATTGGTGCGCGGGTCAAGGACGATGTCGACCACCGTTCCAATCGTCTCCTCGCCCTCACCGTAGACGGTCCGGCCAAGCAGGGCCGCACCGTTCATCTCCATTCCCATGGCCGTCGAGGGTGCTGGCGGAGCGGCCGCTGCGGTGGGAATGTCGTTCTGGTTCATTTGGGTCGGCGCGGCGACTCCGCTGAATGGCAACGGCGACCGTGCCCCGCATTCTGAGCCCATGCCGAGCCGGTGAGCAAAAGCGCTAGGGATGCTGCGGTAGCGCATATCGAAGGCGCATGATGGCCTCCTTCGCCCGCCTTTGCGGGCTGTTCGTGGGACAATCAGAAAACAGGTGGGCGAGCCCAAACTCCCATAAGACTGCGGAAACGAGCCCCACTTCCAGTCTCCCTACCGTTTCCATCCTCTACCGCTTCCAATCAGGGGTCCGTACCTCCCGCCTTCAGTGACTTCGGGGGGCGACCACGCCGGCGCGGCGCCTCCGGCTTGGGAAGGGGCCGATCTTCGAGAAGCCCTTGCGCGACGGCTTGGCCCAGCAAGTTCTGCACCGACGACACCGACCAACGCGTCTCACCGCGCGGCGTCCGGCAATGAATGCCCTCCAGATGCCGGGCTATGTTGGTGAGCGTCGGGTTCTCCAACGTGTTCACCGCCATGGCGACCAGGGTGACGAGATCGTCGCTGTCCCGGCGGCGGGGCGTGCGCTCCAGCACCACTTCGTCCACGAAGCCATCCCGGGCGAGGCGGCGCACGGCCCGCGCCAAGGCCGGGCCAGTCCACGAACCACCGTCGGGCCGCCGCGAGCCGCTCTTGGCCAGACTGCGGGCCACGGTCTCCCACGGATACGCGGGCCGCATCGCCCGCACATGGGGCAGAATGGCGTCGGCCACGCGCAGCACGTCGGCGTCGCGCCGCGCCTCACGCGCGTCATTGACGGCGCGCACCGCCGCGGCGGAGCGGAAGCGCAGTCCCGGATTGCCGCCGATGCGGCCGCGCTCCCGGGCCGCCTTCAACCCGGCCTTGGTGCGCTCGCGGATGAGGGCGCGCTCGAACTCGGCGACGGCGCCGAGGATTTGCAGGGTGAAGCGGCCCTGCGGGCTGGTGGTGTCGATCGGATCGCCGAGCGAGCGGAAGCCGGCGCCTTTGGCGTCGAGGGCCGCGAGGATCTCCAGCAGGTGGGCGAGCGAACGCGCCAACCGGTCGATGCGCACGACGACCAGCACGTCGCCCTTGCGGCAGCGCTCGATGGCGCGCTTTAATTCCGGGCGCGATCGATCGCTACCGGAGGCGTGCTCGCGCAGAATGGTCGCGCAGCCGGCGGTCTTCAGCGCGTCGATCTGTGGATCGGTGGTCTGCTCGTCGGTCGACACGCGGGCGTACCCGATCAAGGCCATGGCATTGTCTCCATCGGCAGCAGCCGGCTCATCCAAAAGAGCTTTGTCAAAAGTGGTAGTCCCCGGCCGGGTTATTTTACCAAACTCTCAGACGGCACGTAACGGCGGGATGAAGGCAACACTACCGACCAGAGGACCGTCGATGATCGGCGTGGGCTGGGGTCGAACGCGGGGCAGCACCGGAGTCGGACTCTCCCGTCTGGCGGAGCATCCGATCCACTTGGGCCTCTTCTCACCCGCGGACTGGCGCGCTACACCTCGGTGGCGCTTTGCCCATTCCGTGAGATGCCATGACCGACACCCCTGAGTTTCTGCCCAAGGAGCGCGACCTGATCCGGCGCGAATTCATGCTCCGGCTCAGCAGCGCCCGTTCCATCCATGACGGCATTCTGGTCAAGCGCTGGGCGACCGGCCCGCACAAGGGTCAGCCGAAGCCGGGCGCCGCGGTGCAAAGCATGATCGAGCGTGGCCTGTTGTCCCTGGTGGACGACGGCGCGCACTGGCTGAAGGCAACCTTCACGCCGGCGGGCCTCCAGGCGTTGCGCCGCATGGCCGCGGACCAGAGGGCGCTGCCGCCCCGCCAGTACCAGCAGCTGCTCGACGAGCTCGCCGGCCTGCCGTGAGGGGAGGGGAGATGGCACGCACTTCCGTTCAGGTGGGGGACCGCTTCACCCGGGCGGCCGGATCGCCCAAGGTCTATGTCGTCACCGCCCTCGTCGACAGACCGGGCCACCTCCCGCACGCCCGCCTGCTCCTGGAGGACGGCCTGCCCAGCGAGGAACTCCTCGTCAGCGTCGACGCACTGGGCGACCGCAAACATTGGCGCCCGGTCCCGTGAGGGGCCTCCGCCGCACGCGATGATATCCGGTGGAGCGTCCGGCTGGGCGAGGGGAAAACAGCCCTGACGCTCTGCAGGCGCTGCTGGTCCCGTACCCGAGTCAGCACATGCGAGTCTGGTGGGTCAGCAAGAACGTCGGCTCGGTCAGGAGCACCGCCGCCGTCCAGCCGGCGGCGACCACGGCGCCCTCTCCGGCCGGCGCCGCGGCCATGACGCCGCCGCCCGCCCCGGCGTCCACGTCGACGGCTGCTTCCGCCGCGCCCACCGCCTCCGTCGGGACGGGGACCTGTTATCTGCCGGACGGCTCCCAAGTCCAGGCGACCAAGGACGCCTGCGCAGCGCAGGGCGGACTCGTTGGTGCTTAATGCGCAATGCGACGACGTCTCCGACGTCGTCGCCGTTTGAGAGGCGCGTTCCGGCCCTGGTCAGGTTCGACATGACGACCGAGGCGGAGTGGCATCCCGCTGGTGCGCCCCACCGGGATGCCCGGTGGTCAGGCCGTGGCTTTCTTGCGGCGGGTCTTCCCCTTTGCCGCGGGCTCCGCCGGTGCCGGCGGCTCTTCCTTTTTCCGGCCGAGGCCGATTTTCAGCGCCATTGCCGATCGGGCCTGAGCGTAGTGCGGCGCGACCATCGGATAATCGTGCGGCAAACCCCACTTGGCGCGGTACTCATCGGGACTCAAGCCGTAGACGCTGTGCAGATGCCGCTTCAGCATCTTCAACTTCTTGCCGTCTTCCAGGCAGATGATGTAGTCCGGGGTGACCGACTTCTTGATCGGAACCGCGGGAGCTTTGACCGGTTCGGTCGGCGCCACGGGCTTGCCGAGGTTGGTGAGTGCGCCATACACGCCGTTGATGAGAGCCGGCAAATCGGTCGCCAACACAGCGTTGTTGCCGACGTAAGCGGTGACCACCTTGGTCGTCATTTCCTTAAGAGCGTCGTCCATGTCTCACCACACCTGTCACGATGATTTGGCGTTACCATGGCCGATCCGGAACGAGAGGTCAACGGCCGGCATTTCTACAATGGATGCTGATGGAAGAATTCTGGGAACGAGGTGCAGTGTCACGAAGAGGCAAGATTCGTTGAAGCCTGTAGAATGACTTACTGGCTGAGTTCTACCGGGAGCGGCATTTTTAGCGGTCGCGGTGGCATCCAAAGCGCTTAGCCACGTTGTGCCGTAGGCTCACTTGACGATGAGTTCGGCAACGCCTGGCGCCGCTGCCGACGGTGGCTGACGCGCGCGAGCATTCCGTTGACCGGGCCCGCTGCTGCGCGCGGTCTCGAAGCGGGACGGGTGTTGGTGCGCGGCCTGCACCCCGGCACGGTGGGGGACGTCGTCAAGGCGGCGGCCGGGCGCATCGGCCTCGACCCGGCGCTGCTCTCCGGGCACTCCTTGCGCGCCGGGCTGGCCACCGCCGCCGCCGCGCAGGGCGCCCAGCTGCACCAGATCATGAAGTAGACCCGGCACAAGAGCGCCGACGTCGCGCGCGGCTACATCCGCGAGGCCGAGCTTGGCAGGACAACGTCGCCGGGCTGGTGCTGTAATACGGTCGGCCGGTTCCCCGTAGTCCACGACACCCGGCTCTTCCCCGAGCTACTGCGCTTGGCCCAGGTCGTCTGCGCGGCCATCGGCAAGCTCTCCGCGGATGCCGGGTACACAGCGCTGACAACCGCTGGCTCTGCCTCCGGGACGGTATCCAGCCCCGCATCCGCAAGAAGGGCGAGCCACACGGCTCCAGGCTCGGCAAAATCCTCTGCATCGTCGAGCATGGATGCGCCTGGCTCCTGGCGAACAAGCGCCTGGATCGGCGCCACGACAGGCTGGGCCGGATCGTCCTGGCCCTGCTGACCGCGGCGGCCATCTTCATCGTCGCCAACCGCCTCTGTGATACGATCGGCGCGTGGAGGGTTCCGGAAAGGTGATTTTTCAGGGAAGCGCGTCATTGGCGACAGCTTGCGATTCCGCACTGAGGATCGGCGGGAAGCCGAGATCGCCATCTTGGTCCGGATCCTGAACCGCATGCTCGACCTCGGACGCCCGGACTCCATCCGCGTTGCGCAATCCGAAGGCCGGGAAAGGGGTCCCTACGCCCGAGTTCATTTGGCTGCAACAAGGTCCCTCGACGCAACAACGTCGCGGCTCCGTGTTTGTTGGAGTGGTGCAAGGACTATAAGGAGCCACTTCCTTGAGCACAGGACTGATCGCACTGCTTGACGATGTGGTTGGCTTGACGAAAGTCGCCGCCGCTTCTCTGGACGATGCCGCCGGGCAGGCCGCGCGGGCGGGAGCCAAAGCCGCCGGTGTGGTGGTCGATGACGCTGCGGTCACGCCGCGCTACGTCGTCGGCTTCACCGCGGATCGGGAGCTGCCGATCATCGGCAAGATCGCTCTGGGCTCCTTGAAGAACAAGCTGGTGCTGCTGTTGCCGGCGGCTTTGACGCTGAGCCTTGTAGCGCCCTGGGCCATTACGCCGCTGTTGATGCTGGGCGGTGCCTTCCTCTGTTATGAAGGGGCGGAAAAGGTCTACGAGGCCGCTTGGCCGCACGCGGCCCATCATCGTCCTGGTGGCGAGGTTACGGCCGCCCAGCAGACGACCCGGCAGTTCGAAGACGCGAAGGTGAGCAGTGCAATCAAGACAGACCTGATCCTGTCCGCCGAAATCATGGCGATCACCTTGTCCACGGTCGCTGCGGAGACCTCCTCCTTCTGGATACAGGCGCTGATCCTGGGCATTGTCGGAACCGGCATCACCGTCGCGGTCTACGGCGCGGTGGCCCTGATCGTGAAAGCTGACGACGCTGGCGTTTCCCTGGCGCAGAACGACCGGCCCGTCTCCAGCCTCTTCGGGCTACGGCGGTTGGCCACCGGTGCGCCGAGCGGGGCCGATCGGACGCTGCGCCCGCTGACGCAGGGGCTGGGCCGTGGTCTTGTCTACGGTATGCCCTTGTTCCTGAAGCTGCTTAGCCTCGTCGGCACCGCCGCGATGCTCTGGGTCGGCGGCGGCATCATCATCCATGGCCTTGAGGGCTACGGGCTGTCGGAGATCGGCCACGCGGTTCAGAATGCCGCCGCGGCGGTCGGCGATGCCATGCCGGCGGGCGCCGCAGTGGTGGAGTGGCTGGCCGCTGCGGCGGTGGCCGGTGTGGTTGGCCTTATCCTCGGCGCAATGCTGATCCCGCTGGTCCACCACGTCGCCATGCCGATCTTCGCGACGCTGAGACGGTGACGCGGTTCGGTCACGGGAACTGACCCGACGCGCGGTTTCCCGTCTAATCAGGAGGCGTCTTCATTGTTGGGCGCCGCTCTCCCAGTCTGTCAGGCGGCGGCGGGCGCCGCTTCGCCGTCACCGGGTCCGGCAACCGGAGTGCTGTTCCAGCGATAGCCGAAGCCGGGGTAATTGGAGATGCCGTCGAATTCAGCATCGACCGCGCGGAACTTTGCCCGGATGCGCTTGATGAAGGCGCGCACGTTCGCCCGATAACCGTTGCTTCCGTACCCGGCCATGAAACCCTGGCCGTGCACGAGGTCGTAGATTTCACGGTAGGACACGTCGCTCTCCAGCCGGTTCACCAGCAGGGCGACCATGTTGAACTCGGTCAGCGTAAGATCGACGCGCGTTCCTTTCCAGAAGGCACGCCCCTGGGCCACGCGCAGTTCCAGATCTCCGTGGATTTGGACCTGCGCCTCGCTCTCAACCTGCTCGGGCACGTCGCTGGTGCTGCACTTGGTGCCATCGAGGATCAGCGCCATCCGCTTCAGGAGGATCGGCAGCCGGCGCGACTTGTCGATGTAATCGAGAGCGCCGTGCGCCAGTGCGATCTCTCCGTCACCGTCTTCAGCCTCTTCGGCCAGGCAAATGACCGAGGCGCTGATCCCGCGGGAGTTCACCTGCCGCAGGAGCGTGGCGGCCGCCATGCCGGGCGCGTTCCAGTCGAACAGGAGGAGATCGGCCTCGCCATCTCGCGTCAGATACTCCAGCGCGGCCTCGCCACGGTCGAACGACCGGACATCATACCCCTCGTCCGCCAAGCTGCGGGCCAACGATTCACGGCGGCCATCATCCGCTTCGACCAGAGCCACCCGGGCAATGACCTCGGCCATGCGCGCCGTGCTGTGATTGACCGACGAAACGCTGGGAAGAGAGTGAACGCTCACTGGTCCGGTCCTCGCTGCCGTTGCAGGGAATTGGGCGGTCATAAGCCGCGTCAGGGAGGGGCATTTCTGGGACGGCATGGTTAACGCGGCGTAAAAATGTCCTTCATCCTACACTTCCGAACAGGCATCGCCCATGGATCCGGACGATTGCGGAACCGCCAGCGATTCAAGCGGGATCCTGAGAGCCGTTGCAGCCCACGACGACCAAACTCTGGGTGTTCCCACGGAACGGCCAGTGCCGGGACATATTGGTGGCCCTCAGTTCGGCTGTTACGATGCTGTTCGCGCTCGAGTTGTTCGAAGAACTCTCCGTGCGGGGAGAAAGCGATCCCGATCCAACGCGAGCCATTCAAGGGCTGGCGCAAGCGATCGGTTTCTTGTGCGCCGGCGTGAACTTTGTCGCGCTGGGCAGCGTGCGCGGTCCGACCACAGCCGCGAGCCTCTGGATGACCAGCGCCATCGGCATGGCCGCCGGAGCCGGACAGTACAAGAACGCCCTCGCCGCCATCCTTTATGCGGTCGCCATCGTGAGCGTCATGTGGCTGGTGATGCGGAAGAACCCTGTTCCCGGCACAGCACTCCCGGAGGAGGCCGACCGGAAGCGCGGCCCCGGCCACGCTACGCCATCGCACCGCGCGGACGGGGCGTGAGCGAACCTGATCGCCCCGCTGCGAAGGAGTTCACCGCCCCTTGCCGGACGTCCTATGACGGAGGCCTTGCAGCGGCGACAAGTCCGGACCATCTGTGCGGTGATGGCTCCGGGCCCCTCTGGCGATTCACCGGCTACGAATCGCGATGTCGGAGCCCTTCACCTGCGCGGGCGGCACTCCGCCCCACATCTGGAGGGTTCACTTGACCACCACGTCTTTTTTCTCCGCCTTTGCCACCCGGCATACCGCCAATGCCGGGAGGGCGCGTCAGAATGCATGGGTGCGGCTTGAGTGGCTTGCCCGGGTGATGGACAGCGCTGTGCGCATTCCCGGCACGTCCATTACTCTCGGCGCCGACGCGGTGCTCGGGCTCGTGCCCGGCGTCGGCAATCTCGTGACCACCGCCGTATCGGGATATCTGGTTCACGAAGCGTGGCGCCTTGGCGTTCCTCGTCGAACGCTCGCGCGCATGATCGGCAACATCGCGCTGGACAGCGCCATTAGCGCCGTCCCAGTCGTCGGCAACGTGGCCGACGTCTTTTGGAAGGCCAACCGGAAGAACATGGCGATTTTGGCCGAGCATCTCGGCCATGACCACCCATCTTCCCCGCCGGTCCTGGATGGCGAGTGGCGTCGGGTCGCCTGACGCGCGGCCCAGAAGCAAAGGGGCGGGCTGAAGCCCGCCCTCCACTGCGGCAACAACCACCGCCGGCCAACCGGACGCGCTGCACGCCACCAGCTGCACGGAGGCCTTCGAGGAGAAAGCGTCGAGCGCTTCTCGGGCGCGGCCGGGGCTGGCCTTGGGCTCTCGCCCGCATCGCGCGCGGCGACACGGAACTTGCGGCACCAGCGCCGGATCGTCTCGTAGGAGACCACCACGCCGCGCTCGGTCAGCAGCAGCTCCACATCGCGGAAGCTGAGGCAGAAGGTGTGGTGTCGCCCGGTGGCACTTGGTCATCACCGCTTCGATTGGCTGTATGTCGCGGGCTTCGTCCGACCGAGCACAGGGCAGGTCATCTGGTTCCTGGCGGACACCGTCAGCACCGCTTTGTTCAGCGCGCCGCTCGCGGCCTTCGCCCGGGAGGTTGGCGCCGGCGCGGGCAAGCGCGTTCTTCTGGTGCTTGTCGGTGCGGGCTGGCACGTGTCGGGGGCCTTGGAAATCCCTGAGGGCATCACGCCGGAATTCTTCCCCCCGTATTCCCCCGAATTGCAGCCCGCCGAACGTTTATGGCCGCTCACCAACGAGCCCCTGGCCAACCGGTATTTCGGCAGGCTGGCTGATCTCGACGAGGCGCTTGCCGATCACTGTTGCACCTTAACCGACGATCCAGACCACCTCCGAGCCGAAACCCTCTTTCACTGGTGGCCGGCTTTCGCCTGAAAGCCGCTTATCGGAACTCTTCAAACGCCATTGGTATGAGTTCTGAAGACGACGCCTAACTCTCGATCTCGCCCGTCTGCACGGCCATTAGGACCGCCTGGGCGGTGCTGCTCGCTCCGAGCCGGTTGCGGATGCGGCGCAGATGATTCTCGACAGTCCGCTCGGACAGGCCCAGCAACAGGGCAGTGTCCGACTGCTTGCGACCTGAGGCGATCCAGCGGATCACCTCGCGTTCGCGGGGTGACAGCCGGTGTGGCGCAGCGGCGCCTCCGAGACCCGCAAGCCGCTTTGCGGTGCGCAGCGCCGCGGTGCCGACAAGCGTCAGCAACAGCCGGGCGGCCGTCGAGCTGTCGATGCGCTTGCCGCCGAACGACATCGCGCCGACGAGGCCGGCGGGTGCGAAAATCGGGACCTGCAGCCCGTGGATGCCTCGTCCGCGCGGCACGACGACCACGCGGTAGGTCTCTGCGCCGGGGTTTCCCGTCTTCGACCAGAAGAACGGCTCATCGGTCTCAAGGACGTGCCGGGTCACCGGACACCTGGCAAGGTACGTCTTGGCGTCCACCTCGCCGCCCTCGCCGAACCAGTCGCCCTCAAGCCAGAACAGCTGGGCAATAACCTCGTCCCGCTCAATATCCGCAGAGTAGAGCACGAATCGGTCATAGCCGAGCGGCAGTGCGCACTCGCGGACCAGCGCCTGCAGCGTCTCCGGGGCGTCGCTCCCCTCGATCGCCGCGACCACCCTGGCTGCATCTTCGAGGGGCGCGCGCTGCACGGTCAGGTGCTCGCCCGTTTGGCGGGTCCCGCAACCGCGGCGAGCAGTGTTTTCGCGGCGAGCTTGCCGAGATTGTTGCCTGCGAACGGGCTGTCGCCGGTCAGCACCTTGCGGTCTTGATGCGTCGCGCCGGTCGGCTCCTTATTGAGGATCGTCACGCCGAGCGCCTTCAGTTTCTCGCCAAAATGCCATTTCAATTGGCCGGGCATGTAGCCGATGTCGGGCGTCTGCCGATCGATGTCATCGGGGAACGCGACGATCGAGTAACCGTCGAACGGGAACGGTTCGCCATCCTTCGCGGCGCACGACAGAAAGGCCGCCGGTCCGTGGCAGATTGAGATGATGTAGCGGTCGTTGTCGAGAGCCCAGCGCAGCGTCGAGGCCATGTCGGCGCTGAACGGCAGGCCGATCAACGGCCCGTGTCCGCCGGGGATGAATACGCCGATGTAGTCGGAATCGGGGCCGAGTTCCGCAACCACGTCGGCCAGCTTGAGCGGCTGGCGGAACTTCTCGAGATACGCCTCGTGTAGCCCCGTTACCTCCTTGTCCTCTTTCGGCATTGCCCAGAACTCGAACTTGACTGCGTTACCCGACACGGTCGCGATGTCGAATTCGAAGCCCGCCTTGTGCAGGTGGTACATCGGCAGCAGCGTCTCGACCGGGTGGTTGCCAGTCGAGAAGAGGGTGCCGTTGTCGGTCGGCAGATAGCGTTCGTCGGTACCGATCAGCAGGATCTTGCGGTTTCCCCGGTACGGCTGCGGATAGTCCGCGCCATCGAGATCGGACTTCGAGCTCGTGAACTGAGAAAGCGACAAAGGGGACGGAAAGAACGCGTTGAACTCAGCCTCGTCCGGCTGCGGTTTCTTGCTCAGTGGGAGTATGCTCATCAGCGAGTCTCCTTTCTACTGAATACAATTACTCCGCCGCCCATTCTCTGCAATGAGGGCTATCCCTCAATCATGACATAGCGACGCCGTGTTTCCAGACGGTCGCTCCGGCGTCGGCGCCCACCTGCCCGCACCCGCTCATTATCGTGTTCACAAGGCGTGCCGGCTCCGTCACTTCTGCCAAGGCACGAGTGAACGGCACGGATTGCCTCCCGCATCTCAAATGGCCACGCCGAGGCGATGCTGGTTCCCGTCCGGACTCGCCCGCCAAGGTCGACTTTTAAGCGGGCGGTGCCACACTCACCAGCGGAACCGTGCGGCGGCAGAAGTCGACCAGATTGGGCTGCGCCGCGACATACGCGCGAAGCGGCGTGTCGATTTCGTACCGGTAAATGTTGGGCAGGAAGCCCATCAGTGCCGTGTCGATGCTGTGCGGCGTGTCGCCGAACAGGAACGGCCGCTCCGCCAGGGTGCCGGCGACGGCGCTCAAGTCAGCGAGACCGCGGCTGTAAACTTGGTCGGGCTCGTAACGACCAATGCCCTGGAAATGGTAGCGTTTCAGGTTGTACTCCCGTGCCGCCTCGAGCAATGTCTCGGTGAGGTCTGGGTGCGTGTTGAGCAATTGGTCCCGAAACAAGGGCCAGAACCGCGCGTCGGCCCACCGCGAGTAGGACATCACCCAATACAGGTCATCAAGCGTGCGCCGGACCATGTGGTCGATGCGGCGTTCGGCCGCGCTGAGGTCATCGTCGATCGCCAGACGATGCTGTCGGATTAGGTGCGCGATGATGAGATCGCTGTCTCCGATCACAGTGCCGCCATCCATGATGTACGGCAGTTGCCCGCGAGGGGCGTCACGGGTGTCGATGATGTGCTCTTGCCGATAGGACAGCCCACACAGGCGCAGGAACGCCACAATCTTCAGGCCGTACGGGTTGTTGTCCGCGAGGCCGAACAGGTGGGGGTAGGTGTACAGCGTGATCACGGCCGGCTCCATCCGCTTGTCGCCCGGCTGGGGCCACGGCCTCGGTGCGGGATCGGCTGCGGCGGGGTCCCCTGCATCGCCCAGCATGGCATGGTGTGGCAACCATTGGGTATCGGATCATTGGGACAGGATATGTCTGCGCACTCCGCGGCAACGATCCGCGCCAGGCTCCCTCCACAGTGCCCGTGAGGGAGATCATCGAGTGAGAGTTCTGGAAACCGCCCCTAAACGCCGCACCGAGGCCGCCGGCATCGACCCGGCTCTCGTCTCGGGCCATTCCCTGCGGGTCGGGGCCGCCCAGGACCTGACCGCAGCGGGGTTCGGTCTGCCGGCCATCCAGCAGGCGGGCCGCTGGAAAAGTCCCAACATGCCGGCCCGCTATGCCGAAAAGATCGTCCCGAAGCAGGGCGCCATGGCTCAACTCGCCGGCAAGCAGGGCAGGGGATGACGCGGCCGACCTCGCTCCAGACCTACCGGAACTGGCTGAAGGGCCGCGCCGACGTCCTCAAGTCTGTTGAGCGTTTGTGCGCCTATGTGGAGCGGTACGGCGTTCTCCGTGACCCGCCCGAAACCGCCCACGCCGACGATTCTCTTTAGCCGACAGGGCTGAGAACTTGCGAGCCGCTGCGCATCAATCACCGCGTTTTCGATGATAAGCGAAACGGAACGAAGCATGCCTTCACTTCACCGGACGAGGCGCCATCTCGTGATCGTCGCTATCTGAACTTTGTGACGAGTAATCCTAAAATCCAACAAATGTTGCGGGTAACTGCCCGGAGTGTTGCTCATGCTCGGTTCAGGTTTTATATCGCGCGTCACCACTGTCAAAAAAGGCGCCACTCGGTTAATTATTTTTCAGTATTATTGCGCTCGTATGCAATCATGAACACGGCCCCCATGCTGTCCTTGAACCACCATTTCCGCATGACCCGTAAGGTTTTTCTCCGCGTCGTCGGCGCGCTCCTGATCGGCCTTGCCGCTCCGGCTTGGGCTGATCCCCTCCCCACTCCGGTGGAAAAGCCAATCCTTACCGTCTCGGGCCACATCAGCGTGACCAATCGGGGCGACCTGGCCGAGTTCGACCGCGCGTCGCTGGAGGCGCTCGGCACCGTGTCGTTCACGACGACAACGCCCTGGTACAAGGAGCCGGTGACGTTTGTGGGCGTCCCCCTGGCACGGCTCATGGAACGCCTCGGCGCGCGCGGCGAGACGATTGTCGCGACCGCGCTCAACGATTACAGCGGTGAACTCCCCATGGAGGACGTCCGCAACCGCCAGGTCATCCTCGCGCTGAAGCGCGACGGGCGGTATATGCCGGTCAGCGACAAGGGGCCCCTGTTCATCGTCTACGATTTCGACCACGACCCCGAAGCCAAAAAGCACAAGTTTTACAGCCGGTCGGTCTGGCAGGTTGTTCGACTGACCATCCAGTGACGATGCCGTGGCTTGAACGCGGTCGGCGCTGGTTCGCGGGCCGATCGTCCCATCGCCTGAGCGCAGCGCTCGCTGTTCTCATCTGTGGATTTGGGCTGGCGGCGGCGTATTTGTCGCTGCTGGTGTTGAACTATGGCGCCACGCTGCGCAGCGCGGCGCCCTACAACTTCGCCTGGGCCGCGAGCCAGGCGGTCGGCGAGGTGTCGCGCCTGGAGCAGCGCATTCTGGCGAGCGCTCTGCCGGGCTCGGCCATTGACGGCGACGAAGTTCAACTGCGCATCGACATCGTTCGCAACCGCATCAGCGTGTTGGGAGATGGCCAAGCGTCGGCCTTCATCGACCGCTATCCTCAGCACGGAAAGTCCATCGATCGTCTTGAGGCGGCGCTTGACCGGGTGACGGCCCTGCTCGCCGGTCCGGCCCCCGCGGCGGAAAAGGCAATCACCGCCCTCAGCGTTTTGGGCGCCGTGGACCGCGAACTCAACGCGTTTGCATCGGCCGCGAACCAGTTCGGCGGCGAGCAGGTCGACCAGGGCCAGGATCGGTTGCTCTTCCTGCATTGGCTTTTCACCGCTCTGGCCATGGGCTTGGCGCTCTGCGGCATGCTGCTCATCACGCTTCTGGTGATTCAAAACCGCACGATCCGGCAGGCGCATCGCCGGCTGGAGACCATGACCGGCGAACTGCGGGTCGCGGCCGCCCAGGCGGAGGAAGCCAGTCAGGCCAAGACGCGCTTTCTGGCCACCATGAGCCATGAGCTGCGCACGCCGCTCCATGCCATCATCGGCTTTTCCGAACTGATCCAGGATGACGTCCAACCACGAGCCCGGGTGGCCGCTCGGCCGAAAAACCCCGCCGCTACGCTCCAGGAGCACGCTCAATACGCGGGGTACATTCTTGCCAGTGCCAGGCACATGCTGAGCCTGGTGATCGATATCCTGTCGTTTGCTCAAATGGAGACCGGTCACACCAACCTCAGGTTTGAGCCGGTCGAGGCGGAAAAGGCCATCCGTACCGCCATTGCCATGATGCTCGGGACGCCGTCCGGGCAAGGCCGGTCGATCGTGATGGAACGGCGGGCCGTCTGGCCGGTGCTGCAGGTGGACGAACAGGCGCTGCGGCAAATGCTGCTGAACCTGCTGTCCAACGCCGTGAAGTTCAGCGCGCCCGAAACCCCGATCCTGGTCGACGCCCAGGTCGTACCAGACGGAGGCTTGGTCATTTCGGTGCAGGACCGCGGCGTCGGCATGACCACCGAGCAGGTCGAGAAGGCGACGCAGCCGTTCTATCAAGCCGACAACAGCTTCGCACGCCGCTTCCAGGGCACCGGGCTTGGCCTGAGCATCGCCAAGAGCCTGATGGAGGCCCATGGTGGAAAGCTCGTCATCGAGAGTGCGGTGGGCGAGGGCACGCGGACTTCCATGCATTTCCCGGCGGCGCGGCGCGGCGCCTCAACGCTCAGCCTACACACCACACCGTGAGACCGCCGGGCGATGCGGGCATGCCCGGCCACCAACAAACAGCAAAAGACGCCCTGTCCGGCCGGCTGGGCAAGGCGCGGTCGGAGTTCTGGGCTGGGCTGTTCGGTGGGCTCCGGTCCTGGCGGACGGGCGCCCGGCTGGGTTCCGCGCTCGTCTCGTCCATTCCCGCCGATGCCGTCACGGCGGGGTGGGCGGCGGCGAACGGCATGCTGGTCACGCGCTTCATCGCCTCGACGGTGACGCAGATCGCGAAGAATGGCGACCGTCAGCGTGCCCTGCGCATGGGCATCGTCCTGCACGCCGTGATGGACGCCGCCCTGGGCGTTTGTCGTTTCAACGACGAGACCGTCGGGCCGACGATCATGGAGCGCATGGCATTCTTCATCACCCGCGTGCAGGGCATGTCCGCGTGGACGAACGGCATCAAGAACGCCTGGGCACTGGAGATGATGGGGCACGTCGCCGACCAAGCCGCCCGGCCCCTGGAGGGCGTTTCAAAGCCGCTCCAGCGCATGCTGAAGCGCTACGGCATCAGCGCCGCGGAATGGGACGTGATCCGCGCCGCTGGTCGAGGCCGGCGGCGCGCGCCTCTTCGACCCGGCCAACGTGTCCGACCGCTCCTTCGGGGAAATGCTGATGGAGGCGATCCTCCAGGAACGCGCCTTCGCCGTGCTGGCGCCGGACGCCCGGGTTCGCCAGCTGACCAGCGGCGGCCTTCCCCGCGGCACCTTCTGGGGGGAGGTCGCGCGGTCCTTCTGGCTGTTCAAGTCGTTCTCGATGACGATGGCGACCACTCACCTTGCCCGCACTTCCATCAACGCCACGCCCGGCAAGGTTGCGAGCTTCGCCGCGATGTCCACCCTGCTGACCGTGGCCGGCGCGATGTCCATCCAGGCCAGGCAGATCATCACCGGCACGGATCCGCGCCGGATGGATGACCTGCGGTTCTGGGGAGCGGCCTACATGCAGGCTGGCGGCGCCGGCATCTTCGGCGACTTCCTGCAAGCCGGCCTCGACCGCAACATGAAAGGGCTGGCGATCACCATGGCCGGCCCGGTGTTCGGCCTCGCTGACGATACGGCCCGGTTGGCGATCCTCGATTATCGCAAGATCATGGACGGGCAGCCCAGCCACTACGGCGCAGAGGTGCCCCGGTTCATCCACGGCAACCTGCCGGGCTCGAACCTCTGGTACAGTCGTTTGGTCACCGACCGCGCCATCATGGACAACGTCCAGGCGCTACCTGATCCCGGCTTTCGGGACTCCGTCGCGCGGGTAGAGAACAAGGCCCGGCAGGAATACGGCCAGCGGTTCTGGTGGCGGCCTGGGCACGAGCCCGACAGGGCACCGGACCTGGGGCGGCGCTGACGCGGTAATGTCATTTGTGGCGTGTGGCGTCTGCGGATAGGGTCACTGCGACGGCTACCCGCGGGGGCAGGGCGAGTCCCGGCAAACAAAGCGACATCCGTGCCGTCAGGAAAGCGCTTGTCGCCGGTAACAGCGGAAATGTCGCAGCGCCACGAAAGGCCTCCCGGTGCGGGGGCCTTTCGCTTTCCCGCCGGAGCTTACGACACCGCTTCCGCGCGCCCTCATCTCCGGGCCAGAAAATTAACATGGACCAAGCGGGGCGAGGCTTGTTCTTGCCTTGTTCTCCTTTTAGCATGCGGCCATGCCCAAGCCTGTCCTCGACACCCTCGGCAACCTTCCGGAAACCCACAAGCTGTACGGTGGCTGCTTCCACTGTCAGCGGACCTTCGAGGTGGACAAGGCCGTTCTGATCGCGCGGCTTGGGCCAGACTGCTCGACGCTGACGGCGCTGAAAAAGGTGACGTGCCGAGAGTGCGGGCGGCCGGCGCAGGTGGTCCGTGGCCATGCTGGAGGAGAGGGGAAGAGGGATTGACCTACGCAGAGTTGCTGGAAGCGATCAATAAGGCCCCGCGGCAGGCGGGCGGCTGCACGCCGCCGGTGGTGGAGGTTGCCCGCGCCTACCAAGCGGCCGGTGACATCGATGGGCACCTGCTCATCAACGCGCTGTTGGGCTGGGAGGTGCGGAACGAGCGGAAGGCCCGCACCGAGGACGAGGCCGCGGTGTTGGAGAACCTCGCCGCGATCAAGGGGCGCATGAAGGCCGGCTGACCGTCGCTGTTCTGCCAGCACCAAGGCCGCCCCTCACCGGGCGGCCTTTCTGCTTGCGCTGTTCGACTTGGATGTGGAAGTCCGACCGTCTTGCTCGGCGGGCAGACTGATCTAGACCATATGTTTGCCAGCCGAAAGGCGAGTAGCGGCCCGTCCCACGGCATGTCCCCATCGAGGATTGCGCCGGGCGGTCCGGCGCCGAGCCTCAGACATGGGGGACGGGCCGATGAACTCTACCATTTTCGTGGGTCTGGATGTGCATAAGGCGACGGTGTCCGTGGCCGTTGCCGAAGGAACGCGCGGCGGCGAGGTCCGCTCGTTCGGCACGGTGGCGAACCGGGCCGAGGCGATCGAAAAGCTGGTGGCCCGGCTCGCCCGGGACGGGTATCGCCTGTGCTTTTGCTATGAGGCGGGCCCGTGCGGGTACGGCCTGTATCGTCAGCTCACCGCGCTCGGGCATGAGTGCGTGGTCGTGGCGCCGTCGCTGATCCCGGTCCGGGCGGGCGACCGGGTGAAGACTGACCGGCGCGACGCTGTCATGCTCGCCAAGCTACATCGGGCCGGCGAGCTGACGGCCGTGTGGGTGCCCGACGGGGCTCACGAGGCGATGCGTGATTTGATCCGGGCTCGGGCGACGGCGGTGCAGGTGCTGGGCAAGGCCCGCCAGCACCTGCAAGGCTTTCTCCTGCGCCACGCCCGCGTCTATTCTGGCAAGCGGGGCTGGACCCAGGCCTACCGACGCTGGCTGACGACGGTGCGCTTCGACCATCCGGCTCAGCAGGCGGTGCTGCAGGACTACATCCACGCCGTAACGGACTCCGAGGCCCGCGTGGCACGTCTGACCCGGCAAATCGAGGGACTGGTCGCGGAGTGGTCGATGGCGCCGGTCGTAGCTGCCCTCCAGGCCATGCGCGGCGTTGCTTTCCTCGTGGCGGTCACGGTGGTCGCCGAGGTGGGCGACTTCTCGCGCGTTGCCAACCCCCGCCAGTTGATGGCCTATCTCGGCTTGGTGCCCTCGGAGCATTCCAGTGGCGCCAGCGTGCGCCGTGGTGGCATCACCAAGGCCGGCAGCGGCTTGGCACGGCGGATCCTGATCGAGGGCGCCTGGAGCTACCGGATGCCGGCCCGGGTCAGCCGCAAGCTGTACGATCGCCTCGAAGCCCTGCCGCAGTCCGTCCGCGACATCGCCTGGAAGGCGCAGGCCCGGCTGTGCGCGCGCTATCGTCGTCTAACGGCCGCTGGAAAGGCCAAGGTGGTGGTCACCACGGCCATTGCGCGCGAGATGGTCGGCTTTCTGTGGGCGATCGCGCGTGAGGTCCAGCCGCGTCCGGCTTCCTGACGACACCGGATGTCGCAGCCGGTGCCCACGGCTGGAGGCGGGGCGCGGTAGGGGAACCCTCGCGTTCTGTTATGAGCCGGCCTGACCGACGCTCGCTCCTAGACCGAGGCAGCCCCGGGACGAAACCACGGTCATGCGGTAGCCAACCCGCGCATGAGAGCTTGCTCAACCGTCGTCTTTGGCCCCGCCTCCTGCCGTGGGCATCCCTAAAACCAGCGCCTGGGCGCAGCCAGGGCGGGCACGCGCGTCCAAATCCCTTGACGGCAAACATGAGAGCAGGATGCGGAAAAACGGGCCGATGCAGCGCCTTCGCCTCCGCTGAGGCTTGAAGATGGCGTTTTGAACGCCCGTTTTGGTCGGGATGGAGCGTTTTTCCTCGCTCCGAGGCTCCCGGAGCCGCCGTTCAGGCGGACTCCGGGCACGATTACGCCGCAGCCAGCAGCTTGGGCAGGCGGATCAGGTTGTAGGCGGCAGCGGTCAGGGTGAACATCCAGCCGACGCGAGCCGTGCCTCGGTGACGGGTCTTGCGCAGCCCGGCCGCTTTGATCCAACCGAACACCTCTTCAATCCGCTTGCGGATCCGAAGGCTGACGGCGTAGCCGGGGTGACGGGTGGTCCGGCCGTCGATCGCCGAGCGGCGGTTGCTGGTGTTCTGCGCGACGTGCGGGGCGGCGCCCAACTCGCGCAGGTTCGCCACGAAATCCTTGGTGTCATAGGCCTTGTCGGCGGCCACCGTGATGCGGTGGCGCCCGGGAATGGCCTCGACCATGGAGACCGCCGCCTCGCGTTCGACCAAGCCGGTGGCCGCGGTGAGCCGGACATCGACCACCAGGGCGTGGCGGTTCTCCATCAGCGCGTGGCCCATGAAGGCCAGTTTCGCCGGCTGCCCGTGGCCCTTGCGGTACAGCCGCGCCTCGGGATCGCTGGTCGAGGCGTGCGTTTCGTTGGACCGCTTCTCGCCATGGAAGTCGCGTTCACCGTTGCGCCCCGGGCCCGGCGGCTCGCCGCTGCCGTCCTTGGGCCGGAAGCTCTTCACCGAGGCCCACGCTTCGATCAACGTGCCGTCCACCGAGAAGTGCTCGTCCGACAACAACGCCTTGACCTTCGGCTGGCCCAGCACGGTGGCCAGGAACTTGGCCGCCACATCGCCGGCCAGCAGACGCTCACGGTTCTTGGTGAAGACCGTCACGTCCCACACCGGGGCATCCATCGACAGGCCGACGAACCAGCGGAACAGCAGATTGTAGTCCAACTGCTCCATCAACTGGCGTTCCGAACGCACCGAGTAGAAGGCCTGGAGCAGCAGCGCACGCAGCAGCTTCTCCGGTGGGATCGAAGGCCGTCCGATCTTCGAGTACAGACCCTCGAAGGCTGGCCACATCACCTCCAGCGCTTCATCCACGATGGCCCGGATCGCTCGCAGCGGGTGGGTGGCCGGAACCCGCGCCTCGCAACTTACGTAGCTGAACAGACCCTCGCTGCGTTCGTCCGAACCCCGCATCGTCCCCTCGCCGGCCGCTTTCTCCACGACCGGAGGGAATCACGACCGCCCGGCCGGGCAAAGCCTTTTTCCGCGTCCTGCTAGTTCCAACCTGGGACAGCGTCTCGGTGCAGCAGGCCGAGCGGGATCACCCGCAGGGCACGTAGCATGCTGAACACGCCGTTGTGCTGAGCACGGGACGGAAAACGGCGCAGTCTTAGCCGCCACGACCAACACGCAGGTCCCGGCGGGACGGGTGGCGGCGTCGCCACTCGACAAGGGAGGACAACGATGCAGCAATCAATTGCCGTAGCACTGGCCGGTTCGATGCTTCTGGCCACCCCGACCATGGCTCAAAATCAGAACTGGCTGGTGGGGGCGTGGACCCTGGTCTCCGCCACGCAAACCGAGAACGGGCAGCAGCAAGATTATCTCGGACCACATCCGCTCGGCCAAGTCATATTCGGCGCAGACGGACAGTTCTCCGACATCCTGCTCCGCTCCGACCTCGCAAAATTCGCCAAGAACAACCGCCTGCTCGGAACCCCGGAAGAAGACACCGCCGTGGTGAAAGGCAGTATTGCGTACTTCGGAACCTATACGCTGACGAACGACACGCTGAAGTTCCATATCATAGGCAGCAGCTATCCAAATTGGACCGATACCGACCAGGCCCGCACGGTCCACCTTGCCGGAAATCAGTTGATTTGGGAGAACCCCGCCGGATCGGGCGGTGGCAATGTAAAGCTGGTATTCGAGCGCGCCAAATAGCCAAGACCCGAAATCCCATCTGAAGTCGAACAGCGCATTTTGGTTCGTGGGTGCGTTGGCCCCGGATCGCCCCCGCCCCGATCC
Source organism: Azospirillum canadense (assembly GCF_025961225.1). Lineage (GTDB taxonomy): Bacteria > Pseudomonadota > Alphaproteobacteria > Azospirillales > Azospirillaceae > Azospirillum > Azospirillum canadense. The sequence continues at coordinate 318,889 of NZ_JAOQNG010000005.1, forward strand.
TGCCGCCGCAGAGGAGGGCAGGGCATGGCGATCATCATCGGAGACGACAGGCCGCGGCGCGTCTACGCGGTCGGCGACGCAGCGCAATCCACCTTTACCGTGCCGTTCCCGTTCTTCGCGTCGGCCGCCATCCGGGTGATCGTCAGCGCCAGCGGCACGGATACCGCGCTGGGCCTGGGGAGGGCAGGGGACTCATGGTCTGACTCCCAACATCGTGTGCTGTCTGCGCACCTGGATCGACGCCGACGCCCTGCAAACCGAGAGGAAAGGGCCCGTGACGCATTGCGCACGCTGTCCGTCATGCGCGAGGGCAAAGTGCTTACTGGAGAGCGCCGGCGGACCGCGCTGGAGCGCACCCTGGCCCGCCTGGATGCCTCCGCCGAGGTCCTTTGGCTGCAGGTCGGCAAGACGGGAACCGTGCTCGGGCCGCTCGCGGTGCGCGGCCCCGACCCGGGCCGCCGCATCTCGGAGATCTTCAAACGCCGTGCCGAAGCCGCTGGGCTCGACCCAGCCCTCGTTTCGGGGCATTCCTTGCGGGTCGGGGCGGCCCAGGATCTGACCGCCGCCGGCTTCGGCCTGCCGGCCATCCAGCAGGCAGGCCGGTGGAAAAGTCGCAACATGCCGGCGCGCTACGCCGAAAAGATCGTCCCCAAGCAAGGGGCCATGGCCCAACTCGCCGGTAAGCAGGGCAGGGGATGACGCGGCCGACCCTGTTCAAACACCTTCTCCCTCATCCGCCCCAATCCGCCGCAGTGCACTTCGCGCTCAGCCAAGCCATTTGACGACGCAAGCATTGTGAGTTGTCAGGCCATTTTGCCGCAGGGCGGCAGGTTCCTTCCTGACCATCTTTAGCAGCTAAACGGGTGAAATGGCCGCGCACCCTTCGCTATCCAAGTTGGACATCTTTCTTGCTGGCAGTGTCCAACTTGGATACATTGCCCCTGTCAGGCCCAGTTCCAGAGCAGAGGACGCCCATCATGCCGCAATCGATCGAACTCGCCGCGTACCGCACCGAAATCAGGATGCTTCTCAAGGCATCACCCTTAACGCCGGGTGCCTATCGGCCTTCTGATGACGTGCGGAGCGGCACGCACGCCGCTGTGCTGGTCGGAGGCCGTCCCGTGGTCCTGTGCGGTTCCTACGACGATCCCCTGTCTCTTGCCCATGCCAGGGGGCTTGCATCGAGTGGCTTCGCCGCTGCCGCCTTCTACGCGGCCGGCTTCTCCGGCCCTGTCGACATTGGATCCGTCGACGGACGCAGCATCGCATGGGCCGATGCCATGACCGCGATCGTCGGCAAGCCGGCCGGCCAGGCGGAGGACGGGAGCGGAACGGGTCCGCTCATCGCTATTGTCCTTCACGATCCAAGCAAGGCGCTTGCGACCGCTCTTTGTGTGACCACAGAAACCGCCCGCGTCCTTGATCCCAGCGCCCCGGACCTCGACGATGGCCGAACGCTTGGCGATCTCGCGCGCGTCGCCACAAGCTGCCGCCAATCGTTGCTGATCCATCTTGCTCACCGCCGCCCCTGTTAAGGGAACCGTCCGTGCGCTGATTTGTCCGGCCCCGCGTGTCGATCACCGTTGAACGAAGCTTGGTTCTTTGACATTGCTTCGCTATCAGACCAGGGCGCGCGGCATTCCGCCGAGCTGTCAAGAACGGTGCCGACCGCTGTGAGCCAATGACAAAGGAAGAATTGCAGGAGTGGCAAGATCGCCTCTTCAAAGATCAGGTGGAGGCTGCCGCCGCACTCAACGCCCCTCTCCAAACCTACCGGAACTGGCTGAAAGGCCGCGCCGACGTCCCCAAGCCCGTCGAACGCTTGTGCGTCTATGTGGAGCGGTACGGCGTTCTCGATCCGGCCGTGAAAGAGTCCCGGTGATCGGCAACCGCATGTTGCGCCAGATGATTTCCCCATTGGACCATAGCCCCACTGGAGAACCATCCGCCGAGATGTCGAACAACATCCTGTGCCCCAAATGCGGCCGACTCGTTTCCACCAAAGACGGAATGTTGCGACACTATGAGGAACGGCACCCCGGGTTGTAACCGGCGAGCCTCTCCGTCATGCACGCACGACAGGAACGTCCGCCAGTTCGGTCGTGTAACTGGGCGAGCGCTGCTCCTGGCGCATGCGCCATGCCCGGCCGACGGTGGACGCCGGCACCAGCGTGTCCCGCCCCATGGTCCGGTTGATCGCGTCCATGGCCGCCATCAAACGCGCCCCGCGCGCTCGGTCCGCCGCGTTCAGCAGGTCGGGCTGCACCTTGGCGATCGGAACCAGTCCGGCCAGGATCACGCCGGCTTTGGAGTAGGCGAATCCATCACGCCAGATGCGGCGAGCGCCGGCCGTTGCGGCAGCAATCGTGGCGAAGGTGTCGTCGGTGGCCGGCCGCAACTCGACAGTGCAGGCATTGGAGTAACTCGGGCCCGGCCGGAACGGACTGGTGTGCATGAAGACCTGCAGCGCTTCGGCCGCCAGCCCTTCGGTGCGCAGTTTTTCCGTGGCACGGGTTGCGTAGGCCGAGACCGCCTCCCGCATCGCCTCCCATTCCATGACCGGCTGACCGAACGAGCGGGTGACCGCTGTCGTTTTGCGCGGTGCCGGCGCCAGATCAAGCGGTAGGCAGGACAATCCTCGCAGTTCGTAGACGATGCGCTCGCCAACCACGGTGAGCACCTGGCGTGCGCGCCGAGGCTCCATGTCCCGCAGGTCCGCCGCGGTCTTGATGCCGAGCATGCCCAGTTTCTCCGCGCTGCGCCGGCCGATGCCCCAGACATCCTCCACCGGGACGATCCGCAGGACGTGCTCCCGCGTTCCTCTGCGCCGCCCAGGTCGCACACACCACTGTCATCGAGCAGGGCCTTCTTGGCCGCGTGATTGCTGATCTTGGCCAGCGTTTTGGACGGGCCCATGCCGACGCAGGTCGGGATCCCGGTCCAGCGCCGCACCGTGTCGCGAATGTTTGTGGCGTAAGCGCGCAGGTCTCGGCCGTCGAAGCCCGACAGGTCCAGGAACGACTCGTCGATTGAGTAGACCTCAAGCCGGGGCGTGAAACCGCGCAGGCAGTCGGTCACGCGGGCGGACAGGTCCCCGTACAGGGCATAGTTGCTCGACAGGACCCGGACGTTGTGGCGCCGAATCAAATCGCGCACCTCGAACAAGGGCTGCCCCATCGTCACGCCCAGCGCCTTCAGTTCGGCCGAGCGGGCGACAAAGCATCCGTCGTTGTTGCTCAGCACGCCGACCGGCACGCCCTCCAGCCGGGGATCGAACACCCGCTCGCAAGACACGTAGAAGTTGTTGCAGTCGACCAGACCATAGACCCGCGGCGGCATGGTCGTTACCGGCGATGGACGCGAATCGTGGCGCTCACAACGCCCCAGATCTCGAAGCCCGGGCGGTCGGTGACGTCGGTCGGCAGGAAGGCCGGATCATCGCTGTCCGGCGCGAGGTAAACGCGTCCTCGTCGCTTCAGCAGCCGCTTGCACACCAGTTCTCCATCAAGCACGGCGACCACAACGTCATCGTGGCGCGCGGTCAGCGACCGGTCAACGATGGCCAAGTCGCCGTCGAATATGCCGGCACGGTGCATGGAGTGCCCGGCAATGCGCAGGGTGAATGTGGCCGACGGATGCGGGACCAGGATCTCGGCGAGGTCGATTCGGCCTTCCACATAGTCGGCCGCCGGGCTTGGAAATCCCGCCGACACGACCGCCTCGACCGCCACCACCGGACATGACGTCATCAACACCGGCTCCGGCGCCCGCATGCTCCCCTCCACCAACGACACTCTCAGGCGAGGATGGCGCGGCGCCGGAACTTTTCAAGAACAAAGAGTCGTTGACATGACTGCGAGAGGGGCCAATGCCACGATCCGGCTAGGCCCCATGCCGATGTTCCGGCCGCGCAGGATGAAGCGATTGCACCCTGGGCCGTCCTGCGCGCACATCGGGCCGAGATCAAGCAGCCCGATCGGCCACGTGATTCGGAAACGCTGCATGAACAGGTGTCCGTCTGGCGCGCGCAACTGCAGGGTCCGCCTCAGAAGCGTTGAATTTGGTTGAACTTCCGACGGACCACTCCCACCTCCCCTGTGACAAATGGCCCGTCACGTTCGGGTGAGTTGCAACGTCCGGTGTGACCGGTCATTTTCCGCCAAAGCCCCGTCCGATCATTGAGTGTCCTGAGTGAGTGAAGAGCAAAAGTCGGTTACAGCCACCGTTAAGTGGTACAAGAACGACAAAGGTTTTGGTTTTGTCCGTTTTGCCGATGGAAGCGGCGAAGCGTTTTTGCATTCTCGAGTTCTGGTGGGTGTGGACGCTGGAACACTGACCGAAGGCACTGTCCTGGTCTGCGACATCGCAGAAACCCCAAAAGGCCTGCAGGTTGCTGCCATTCACGCGGTGACGCCCGCGGCGCCGGCGGCTTCCAAACCGCGGCGCTCGCGTTCACCCAAGGCCTCTGAGCCACAGCAGCGACTTCCCGTGTCCGCCAGGGAGGACCGCCCGCAGGGCTCCGGACCGTCCATTCCCTCCACAACGACCGGAGAAATGACGGTCGGCACGGTGCGCTGGTACAATCTGATCAGCCAGTCGGGCCTCATTGATCCCTGGGACGATGAGACTGGGGGTGGCGTTTATTTCGACCGCGCTGTGCTGCGTCAGTCTGGGTCCGGTCTGGAACTGCTGGCCGATGGCGAGGATGTTCGGTTCATTGCCGTCTCTGGTGACGACGGTCCATACGCGGTGTGGGTCGAACCGGCGTGATGCAACATCGGGATGGCCGGACGATCACGACGCGGTGTGATGGACCTCCACCACCGACAGACCTGCGTCTCCACCAACACCCCAAAGATCCTCTTCGATGAACACCGTCGCTCCGACCTGGGCCGTCCGCCACCTCACCGGGCAAGCCTATGGGTGCACGCTGGCGGTGACGTGGCGCGGGCCCGACCAGTGGATCTGGCTCGTCACGGTGGCTGACCATCACATCGGGAACGGTGTGGCGCGAACGATGCAGGCTGCTCAAGACGAAGCGGTGCGGGTCGCCAAACAGCATGCCGCGTGTGACGGAATCGTCCAGATGAATTTGTTTTAAGACACCGCTTGAGACTAGCTTTTCCGAAACGTGACAATATTATGGTGCCGTAAACGGCCCACTGGTGAGTGCCATGGACGCAAAGACTTCCTCCCTGACGGAACTGACCGCCACTGTTGCCGCCGCATTTCTCCGCAACAACACCGTCGCTGCAGGCGACGTGTCGGCGGTGATTTCCGCCGTCTACAGCGCGTTTGCCACCCTGGGTCAGCCGCAGCCATCGGCGGTTCCAGATCGTCCGACGCCGGCGGTCCCGATCAAGAAGTCGGTCACGCCGGATTACATCGTCTGCCTGGAGGACGGCAAGAAGATGAAGCTGCTCAAAAGGCATCTGGCCAGCACCTACAACATGACCCCCGACGACTACCGCGCGCGTTGGGGCCTGCCTCCGGAATACCCAATGGTCGCTCCGAGTTACGCGGCACGGCGTTCAAGCTTGGCAAAGGCCACCGGACTGGGCCGGAATGGCGGCCGGGGGAAAAGGTAGCGGGGTGGGGCAGGGGAGAGTCTTAGGCTCCGTGCCTCGTGCGGCGCGGTCCGCCAGACCAGGGACGCCGATCCAGGTTGCGATGCCTCAGATGTCCAACGCAGCGTAGCGCCGCCGCACGGTTCACCGCATGGGCTTCTCCAGTTCGTCCGGGCATCCGAGCGACGCGGCGCCACTGCGGCACCTCGCCCCGGAGCGAGAAAGCGCTTGCGCCGGGCCGGTTATCTAGAATTTTTCTTAATTTGCCCACAACTCTGGCTGTGATGGCTTTCCAGGGAACGTATCCGCGCATGGCGACGTCCAATCCGATTGTCTTTGCTGGCAAAGTTCTTGAACGTGTGGAGGATCATCTTCACGAGACCGGACCGTCCCAGCATGCGGCCCGCCGGTTGTCCTACCGTCTGACCGGGGCCTTTCTCGCCCGCCCGCCCGAAGGGGGGGCGTGGTTGTTCGTGGCCGGCGCGGAACCGAGCGCGCCGACTGTGCGCCTTGCGCTTCTCGACGACAGCCCTGGCCAAGACAACAACGCCACCACCTTGGCCGCGCTGGGGGTGCCGATCCTGTCCGCCCCCGAGGCCGAAGCCAACTACGCGCAGGCCGGATTGCGCGTGTGGTGCCTCACGGCCACGGAACGCGCGATCGCGGCGCTTCGTGAAGAGTTCGTTAGTGAAGAGTTGCGACAATCCGCGCCCCTGCACCAAAAGGCTTGACCCATGTCTGCCCACGACAACACTGGTTTTTGGGAACGCGAAGGAGCGGACGCCGCCCACGCCGGCACACCGCGCAGCGCTTGTCCATACAGGCCCGGAACGGTCGGCGCCGTATACTGGTGTCGCGGCTACGACGCCGAGGTGCGCGCGAGCACCGACCCAACCGCGGCCATTGCCTCCTCCGTGCTCGCGTAGAGCGCCCAGCAAGGTCGCGGCACACCTCCGCCGGGCCTGTGCCGTCCCGGCGGTCGGCGCTGAACCGTGTTGCGCACGTCCAAGATTGCGGGGCGTGAGCACCCATCTTCCCCTTGCCGCCATGCACGCAAAATGCGACCGTCTTGTTTGCATTTTAGCAATTTTGGATGTGTGGAGAGGACAATGGCTTGCGTCTCTTGGGCTCGCGCGTTCCTGGTCACGGCCGCGCTGTCGGTCGCGGCGTGCGCCTACCGGGACACAACGCCCTCGCAGCAAAGCATGGAGGGTGTCCAGATCAGCGACGTATCCGCCAGCGATGTGGACTTTGAGTTCATCGACCTCCGGATGGACCGGCAGGCAGCGCCGAACGCACTGAACGTCGTGCGCCGCGATATGGCCTCGGTGCTGTCGGCCTCCCCCGCATCGGGCGGCAAGAAGTACAAATTCCTCGTGGAGGTCAACGAGTTCAGGACCTACTTTGCAGCCCCCCAGTGGCATTCCGTGATCAGCCTTCGGGTAAAGATGCTGAATCCGCAAGCCGAACTGCTTGGCGTCGTCGAGCCGGCCGCGCATGCTTTCCGCTGGAACACGTGGGGCCTTGGGTCCGCCGAGGATGCTGAGCGAGAGGCGCGCCGGGCGACCGCAACGGAGTTTGTCAAACTCGCCTCTCCACTGCTGAAAAAGGTGTGATGATGAAGGCGCTCCATCGCGGCGTGGTTCTGGCAACCCTGGTTTGCGGGGCCTGTGCCGACGGCGTCGTGACCGGCCCCGCGGTGAGCAGCCGGTACGCTCCGGCGCCGCAGAGCGCAACCGCGGCCGTTGGCGGCGGGAATGGCGCCGCGACGGCCACACAGACCGCAATGGCGGGACGCGGAACGCCGTTGACCGTCAGTACCGCCATCTGGTTTGCCTTGACCGACAGAGAGCGGGCGATGGTGCGCGATCGCTTTGATGTGGACGTCAGCGAGCGCGTGAACTACGGCACGATCATCGACGTGCAAGGCGTCGATGAGTCGACATCGGGCACGGCCAGCGGTTCTGCATTGGGTGGAGCACTCGGGTCGGCGATGTACGTCGACAACGCCTTTAAGGGACCAAGCGTCAACTACTCCGCCACCAGCCATCTCGGCGCCGTCGTGCTGGGGTCGATGATCGGCACGTCGATGGACCGCCCGGCTCAGCGGTCTTTCCGCTTCCGCTACACCGTCAAGGACAGCGCCAGCAACGTGAGCCAGTTCGACCGGGTCAGCCCCGAACCGTTCCACCAGCCGGCTGGTGCCTGCGTCGAAGTCGCGTCGCTGACGGTTGTGGCGTCGTCCTATTGCGCGATGGACCTGCTGGCGTTCCGAAAACAATACCTGCCTACCCCTTCCACCGATGCATCAGTCAAGGGCCGGAAAGCCAAAGACGAGGATAGCCGTTCTTGAACGTTCGACCCACGCGGCTGGAGACGCGAAGGTTAACTGTTCAGCCGCGGTGGCTCCGGCGACCGGGCGAGCACCGCAGCGTTGTGCGGCACCACGCCCAGGCCTCAACGTTGCAAGTGAGCAGGTTTACTTAAGTCCGGTTGCCAGAACTCGTCGAGGTCGGGTCCGAGCGCAATTGGATAGTCGCATGCAGGTTTCCGTGCCTATTGCCTGCCGCCTCAGCCCATTCCGAAAACCGTCCCTTGAGGAACCGCTGGCCTGAGGCCCCGTTCAGGAAAGGGAATCAACTCCGGGGTGAGACTATGTCGTTTGCGCAGCGCAAGATCATGATCAACCGGGCTCCCGTGCTAACGCTGTGGGCCGCGGTGGTCGCGGAACGGCTGGGCCTGGATCGGGATGAGGCCCTCACCGTCGGCAAGGCTCTGTCGGGTCTCACAGCGCATGCCAAAGGTGTCCGGCTGGGAATCTATGAGCCGACACCAGAGACGGTGAGCGATAAACGCAAGGCGCTCCAGCATGGTGAGGAGATCCACATCGACCTCATGGGACGGTCGATCCCCGTCGTGTACACGAAGGACGGCCTGCGCGCGGTGCGCCAAGGCAAGCCTATCACGCCGGCGAGCGTGGACCGGTACTTGGCCAGCAAGTTCGGAGATGATCTGGAGGATGTGCGCCAAGCAATGACAGTGCTTGCCCACTCATTAGCAGCAGCGGATCTAGCCCGGCAGGCGTTCCGGCTGTACGAGGCGTTCCGGCCGGAAGTAAAGGCTGGCACTGCCGGGTGGGGTGCAGAGGGCGAGTTGAACTTGGCGAAGCTTGCTTTGGCCGACCGCTCCTAAGGAACGGCGCGCAGCCTGCATTGCCAACTTCAGAGCCACGGACAACAGCGCCGACTCTTGACGGGACTGAGGTTCGACGGAGATGCAGCATGAGCATCTTCATCTTCGGCCGAACGCGGGGCGGTGGAGCGCCGGGTGGTCGAGCTGGAGCGTGAGAACGCCTGACTGCGCCGCGTGATGGCCGCCCTGCAGCGCCGTAAGGCGGTCACCGATGAGTCCAGCCAGCGGTTGTCGGCGCTATCGTGTCCGGCGTCCGCGTCCAGAGGAGCGACGCTGGCGCAGACCACCATGGCCGACCGGAGCAGGTCAGGGAAGAGCCCAGCATTGTGAACGTTTGCCACGGAGTGTGGGAACACGGCGTGCCCGTCCTGGACCGCTTAAGCCGCTAAGCCATGGTACTGATACAAGGTTTGCACGTCAGGATAAATCCTTCTCGCGGATGGCTCACAATTCCCATAAGTTCGGTTATGGAAAATACCTGAACAGGGCCTGGGGTAGGGGCCTTGCCGCCTCATAATGCCGCCTTGGTCTGTCGCTGTGTGCCGGGATTCTTCACCAGCGCCCGCAGATCCTCCGGCCGCATGCGGAGGTCGTCCAGCTTCATGACCGTCTCACCCGACGCCTTGCGCCGTCGCCGGTCCTGGAAATCGCGGCAGTTTTCGATGGTGCAGATGACGCGCTTGCGCACCTCCTCGTCCGGATCGCTGAGCAGCGACGCGGCGACATCGAGCATTGCGACGTTCTCGCAGGCCACCACAGGATCGGCTGCCCCGCTGCTCTCCGCCTTGTCCAGCCAGGCCACAAGCCACGTCCTCAGACGGGGCCCGGCACCGGCCTGGCCGGACTTCAGCAGGGACGGATCGATGCCCAGCACGCGATACAGACGCGCTTTCGTCCCAAGCGGCGTTCCAAAATCAATGCGGTCCGGGAAAGTCGATTTCGGCATGGCGCACTCCTCTGTAGAGACTCCTCACCCTAACTCCCGCCAGCCGTAATCGTCAAGAAAGCGCCGTCGCTTTCCGTTGTCCCGGACCCCGCCTCCGACAAAAAGCGCCGTCGCTTTTTCTGCCCTGAACTCTCTGATTTTCCGCCATTTCCGGCCTCCACGTCCGGTGACACAGCGTGGCCTGCGACATTTTGGCACAACGAACCTCTGGACGCGGACGTTCCCGCCGTCCTAATAATGTCGCCATCCACTTTCGACACCGCCTGGCCACCACCCCGGCCGCCGTTGTCGCGTGTCAACGTCCAACCCACTCCGCCCCCCTTTCACCTGGGAGCCCGCCACCATGATTCCCGCCAGCGGCACTATTGCCAACCTCGCCGACCTGTCCCGGACCGGTCTTTTACGCCCCACACAGGCCAACTCCGTCGTGGACGCGGTGCGCATTGCGTTGAACACCACGGCCGCGCCGGACGACCTTCCGTTCGAAACGCTGCGCGAGGTCCCGCCAGCCGCGCTCCTTCGTGCCACGCGCATCGGCGCCGGCAGCCTCAAGATCCTCAACACCATCGCCGCCAACAACGGCTGGTCCATCGGCGACCGCACCACCGCATAATCGCTCCGCTGCGTTCAACGCGCCGCGCCGCCACCGTCCGCTGAGCCCCTCTCGGCTCCGCCATCTTGGGGGACCATGCCCATGAGCCTGCCCCAACGATCACCACAACGCTCCCGTCCTTACCCAAGCGCAGGGCCGGCCCCAGCCATGACCTGCTTCGCCGCGCCATCCACCGCCGCTTATGGCGACCGTTTGGGCAGGCGCGCAGCGTCGGTTGCGCGTCACCCCCACCGTCATCCACGGTCGCCGTGTGGTCGCGACCTGCCCCAACGATCACCACAAGGCGCCGCACCCCATCGCCGATCCGGCGCAGCCACCTGCCCCAACGATCACCATAAACGTCGCCCTTCCGTCCCGCGCGTCAACGCGTCCGGCGTTCTGGTGATCGACGGGGCGGGGGCCTCGGCGTTATGGCGATCGTTGGGGCAGTTCCGCCCTGCTTATGGCGACCGTTGGGGAAAATTTCTGCAGCGGCCCTGGTCACGCCATCAAGATTCGGCGTGACCACCCGTCCCTCCTTCCTATACTGACGCCGACGACCAGGAGGCCCCATGCGCCAAACCCAGCAGTACGCGTTGCAACTCGGTCTGCCGTTCGACGTCTTTCCGATGTCCAGTGCGCCGCCGTGCCCGCTGCCGCCCGCCGCGCCGGCCCCGGCGTCCATTGTCCCGCCGTCCGCCGCCGCCCCGGCGGACGCCTACGACTTCATGTTCAACCACGTCAGCTTTTGCCACTCGGCGTTCCCGCAAGGCAAACCCGGCGACGAATTCCGGCAGATCAATCGGCGCAACGGCAAGTTCGCCATGACGATCACCCCCGTCTCCATCGCCCTGCCGGGCGAGGACAACGCCATTGTCCGCTTCGGCGTGCCGTACGGCGCCAAACCGCGGCTTCTGACGGCGTGGGTCGTCACCCAGCTGCTTGACCCCGCCCGCGGCGGCGACGACAACCTGCTCGAACTCGGGCCCATCCGCGACTTCTTCACCGCGCTCGGCACGTCCTGGTCCGGCCAAGCGCTCCAGCGCACCAAGGACCAACTGCTGCGCCTTGCCTATACGCGCATGACGATGGTCAACGAAGGCGCCACGGCTGACGCCGTGATGGACGTTTCGCTGTTTGATGCCACGCTGCTGCCGCCCGGTACCTTGCGCGCCTACCGCGACGGCCGCTTTGCCGACATCCAGTGGCCGCAGGTTTTGGGCGTTAACGCGAAGATGGCCGCCACCTTCCGTCGCCACGCCGTGCCGATCCCGACCCAACGCCTGAGCAAGGTCGCCGAGAACCCCATGGCAACAGATCTCTTTCTCTACATGTGCTACCGTCTGCCGTTCCTTAAGGACGACGAACACCTGCCGATCAAGGTGTTGGCCCGCCGGTTCGGCGACGGCATCGCACCGAGCAAGTTCAGGGCGAAGTTCATGGCGTCTCTGCGGGCGGCCCGCGACGCCTACCCCGAAGCCGACATTGAGGTCACGGATGAGGGACTGACCCTCCGCCGCTCCGATCCCGCCGCTCTGCGCCAAGCCTTTGTGCAGGTTCCGCCCAGCATGGACATCACAGCCGCGCCCAAGCAGCGCCGCCGTTCGGTGCGCCGTTTCCTCAACGCTCCGCAGGTCGGGGCGCTCCCGTCGGCCTCGCCATTCCCCGCTGCCCTCGCCGCGGCGGTCGCGGGCCCCACCCACCCAGGACATCAGCCCATGCCGTAGCCCAAAAACGCGAAAGTCCGGACCGCGCGAACGATCCGGACTTCCAGAGCCCCAGGCCGGGTGCCAACCACGACCCTCATGCACGTGGGACAATACGCTCGGTCTCTCCGCAACGCAAGCCCCGCCAACCGAAAAACCTGTTTTCGGCTTACTGAGGCTTGTCCGCGGCGTACGCCCCCGGCCCGACCACCCGCCAAGTGGATCGACCAGGATCACTGCGCGCGCCGCCCGATCCGGAAGCCATCCGCATGCCCACCTTTTTGTCCCCTCAGGTCCCGGCCGCCGCAGGCACACCGCCGCGGTCCGCCTGCCAGGCACACGCCGGCCACCACGCAACCACCGTCCCGGCCTCAACCAGCAGACCGCCGCGGCGTCGTAAACCCTCGCGCCTTCTCGCCCTAGCCTCCACTCTGGCGTATCTGCTCGACCATCCTGACCTCGGCGCCGACGAGATCGCCGTCTTCGTCGCACTCGCCCGCTACAGCGACGACCGCGGCGCCTGTCACCCCAGCCAGTCCACCATCGCCAGACACCTGCGCCGCAGCCGTCCCTGGGTCAACGCGCGCCTCAAAATCCTCGCGGACCTGGGCCTGCTGGAAAAGCACCGCCATCACCTCCCGAAGGGCGGGGAGACCAGCTGCCGCTACCACCTGCCGACGCTCGACGTGGTCAACCACACCGCGGCCGCCGTCCTGCTGGACCGCTCGCCGTCGCCCCCCATGCCCCGCGGTCTGCGTACGGACACCCCCTGTCCGTCCAGCGTCACCATGAACCTGGATTCACTCCAACAAAAAGACCCTCCTCTCTTCGCCTGGGCGGGCGCGAGAGCGGAGCAGCACAGCGGGATCGATGATCATGAACCGATGACCGCCCAGCCTGGGCCAACCGCCGAACCGCCCACCGCTTCGAGTGAACGGCCCACGGCCCACCGTGGCACCCTCCCGCCGGAGCATTCCGACGGCTCGGCGCCCCGCGCCCCCCACGCCGACCGCGCGCTGGGCACCGTGGCCACCGCTTCGTCCACGCCTTCGGACGCCGCCGTTCCCGTCACAACCACGCCGCCCAGCGCTTGGCATCCGTCGGCCGACGACCTGTCCTGGGCCGCCGAGCACCGCCCCGACATCGACTCCGTCGCGTTCACCCGGAAGTTTCTCGCCAAGCAGGCTATCCTCGCTCCGGACGCCCGCGACCTCGCGAAACGCTGGCGCCTCTGGCTGGTCGAGGAGCGCGCAACGCCACGCCCGTGTCCACGCCCGACCGCGGCGACCGCCCGCCGGACCGCGGCGTTGCCCGCGGCTCCGACGCGCCCCGCCTTCCCATACCGTGCCCCTTCGGCGGCTCTGGCCACAGCTCCAGACGCGCTCCCCGCCCCCAACCCCGACTCCATCGCGCGGGCGGCCAGGATTGCCGCCCTGATTGCCACCCGTCTCACGTCCGCCATCCCCGGAGCCCACGCATGACCGCGGCCATCCTCCGTCTCCACACCGCCCCTGCGACGTCCGGCCACACACCGAACGCCGCCGAGTCCGCCGATGTCGCCGCTCAGGCCACACGAATCGTCCTCGACCTCATCCTGTTCGCCGAACGCCACGCCCTGCCGACACCGTCCGACGAGGCTCTGCTCATCGACGGCGAAGTCATCGCCCGCTGGCCCGCCGACCTTTGGTGCAAGGCCTATCGCAGGCTTTGGGAAACCTGGGCTTATCGTCGCATGCCGACGGCCGGCGACTTCTGCGCCGTCATCGACACCGATCTCGCTGGACCGCACGTGTCACCGGCGCCCGCCTCCGGCACCGCGCTCCCGTCGTCGTCGGCCCATGCTTCAATCGCCTCACCCGGTCGACCGGCCCCGTTGAGGCCTCCCAAGACCGTCGACGACTGCATCGCCACCCTCCGCGCCGCCGGGATCGGCACCATCACCACCTGGAAGAACCGCGCTCGCAGCCGCGACCCGAACCTCACCCGCGAGGACCTCGCCGACATGACCCGCTGGGTGCCCACCATCGCCGACCTCCTCACAACCATCGGGCTGCATGGCTCCCCCTGACCGCCCTCCCGGGCCGAGGCCCGCTGTGATAATTTGCCCCGCCATCCAACTCTGGAACGCCGCTATGCCTCTTCCCTCCCGCCGGTCCACTCTCTTCACTCGCGTCCGCCTGGGCGACGCTCCGGCGCGCCTTCTGGCCATACTCGGCGCGATCCTGCTGCTGGCCGCCACCCCTGCCGCCGGCAAGACGAAGCCGTCTCTGGCATCAACGCCGCAAACACCCCCGCGTGGCCCGGCTCACGCCACCTCCGCCTGGCGCGGCGGCCCGGTCCCCGGGGGCGACGCGAAGACCGCCTACTGCGCGGTGGAAGCAGAGTTCAGCAACGGCATCACGCTGTCCGTAGCCCGCTCCCGCGCCGGCGCCGTCACGATGGCCATGCTGATCCCGAACCTACGCTCCTCCGGCGCCGGCTCGTGGTCGGTCACCGTCACGCTGGACAATTCCAACGGCGATGTCGTGACGGAACTGAAAGCGAGTGTCGTCGACGCTTCCGCCGGCGGAACCATCGTGGCCATTCCTCTCGACACCATCGCCGAGCCCCAAACCCGTCTGTCCGCCGCCAAGACGCTGACGATCGACTCCGCCACCGACCGCGCCGCGTTCACCCTGCCGTCCGGCACGGCCCAGGCGCTGACGCAACTGACCGCGTGCACCGCGACGATGTCCTGACGCATCCCCCGGCGTAGCCCCGCACCGGTCCTCGGCCCGACGCCTATGCCCGCACAGCATGACGCCAGGCCCAAGCCGCGATTGCCCGCCACTGAAAATGGGCGTAGTCATCTCATGCACAGCCGACGCGCCCAGCGCCCTTACACCGCCGGCCGGTCGCTCCATCAGGACCATCACCGCTGGAGTCCTTTATGCAAAGCTCCCTCTCTCCGAATGGCGGTTGCGTGATCTGGTTCCGTCGGAAGAACACCATGCCGGAAACCTTCGGCTTGGACGCGGCGGTGGTTGCCAGCGGATTGACCGGGCTCTCCGCGGACGCGGTCATTACCGGTTTGACGTTCGCTCCGGACGGTGCCGTGCATGGTTTGGTGCTGAAAGAAAGCCCATCCAAGGTCGAGGCGATCGCCTTGAATTTACGGGAACGCGCCGCACGGCACGGCGTTGCGGCCATGATCCGCCCGTGGCCGGACGATGCACGCGCCTCGGCTTTGTCCGCGGGTGCCGAGCGCCTTACCCAAGCCCACCAGGACATGCCGCCATGCTGACCACCTTAGCCACCACCGCGGCCGTCACGCTGGCCCCCGCGGCCCGTTTTCCGCTTCTCTGCCCCGTCTGCAATGCGACGGCCGCGGCGCTCTTCACCGGCCGCCGCCTGTCCGAGTCTGCGGCTCACCCTCTCTCCACCGATACGGTCTGGATCCCGAGCCCGTTCCCGCTCGACGGCGCCCCGCTCCCGCCGGCCGGGTTCCCGTCGGGCGCCCGGCATGAGACGACGGCGCATTTCGGCGCCTGCCCCGCCTGCCAAGCTCCTCTTCTGACCCTGTCCCTTTCCATCGCCAGCACCCCGACGCCGCTCGTACACGGCCAGTTCGTCCACGATGACCTGTTCCTCGGCATCGCGCCCCGGGGCAACAGCAGCCGTACCCTGGCTGCCCGGCCGAGCCTCTTTGCGGTCCACACCACCGCACACGCCGCCCCGCACGCTTGGGCCATGCTCCGCGAGCACTACGTTCCGCTTCCCGCTGGCCAGCCTGTCACCCCCATCCCGTCCCTCGCGTCCAACCACGCACTGGCGGTGGATCAGCACATCCTTGCGCCCGTTTCCATCACCGCCGATGCCCTCGCAATCCTGCGCGGTCCAGGCGGCCTGGCCATCCAGCACTGCAGCCTTCAGTTTTGGGGTCCGTTGCTCGCCACGCTTCACGCCGTTGCCCCGCTCGTCGCTCCTCTAGCTGACAGGGACGCCGACACGCACGGCGTCGGCCTAACTCCGGCCGCGCATGCCGCCTGACCCGGAGTTTTGCCGACGGCGCCGTCGCTTTTTCAACCACATGCCCCGGCCGCATCGCCATGACCAGCCCTGCCCCCACACCACCCCGTGCCCACCAGCCAGATCTGGCGGCCGTAGTCGACGCCCTGCGCGAGCACGACGTCTGGGTGCACAGCGAGTGCCGGCAGGGTGTTCGCCTCGACTGGCACGGGCTCGACCTCAGTCATCTGTCCGATGTCCTGATTGGCCGGACGCTGGTGATGATGCTCGCTCGGTGCTCGATCCTCACGGGCACGCGCCTTGACCACGCGCTCCTGCACGGCGCTGACCTTTCTTACGCCGACTTGCGCGCGGGCCGCTTACCCGGGGCTCGCCTGCTGGGAGCCCGTCTGACCGCGGCGTGTCTGAGCGGGGCCGATCTCCGCGGGGCCCGCTGCGCGCCGCTTGTGATTCATCCCGGCCGCACATTCTGCACCGATTTGTCGGGCGCGCTTCTCCGTACGGCCGACCTTCGCGACGCCGACCTCCGTGACGCGAATCTGACGGGCGCCGACTTGCGCGGCGCCGACCTGCGGGGGGCCAATCTTGCAGGGGCCATCCTGACCGACACCCGCCTCGACAACGCCCTCCTCGACGATCCTCCCAACCGCCGACACCGCCCACGGCCGTTCGCGCCAGGCTTGGGCACACCTGTGAAGCCGCGATCATGACGATGACCTTGCACACCATCCCGGCGGCGACGCTGCGTCGCCTTCTCGTGGGCACGCTGAACGCCGCCATGCCCGGCGATTGGCTGCCGTCGCCTTTGAACTCACTGCTGCTCGCTCACGCCGCTGACGGCACTTGGACGGCCGCGTCCACCGATGCCGCAACGCTCGCGGCGATCACCCTTGCGCCACGTTCGGATCAGGACGGCCTGGACCTGGGCCCCGCGGTCACACTCCCAGATGCCATGCCATCGGCAGCTCGACCACCATCGGCTTCCTGGTACCTGCACGCTGAGGACGCCGCCGCACTCCTCGGGGTGCAGGCGGACGCGTCTCGCGAGGCCATCTACGACCCAATCACCGTCACCACGACAACGATCGCCAATGAACGCGCCCTCCATGTTCATCTGCTCCGCCATGGACCGCCGTTCATGGTCCGTCTGCTGCCCGGCCCCGCCTATCCCGACTGGCGCCGGATGGCGCAACCCTCGGCCGAAACGATCATTGCGACCGCTCCGATCCATGCCTTCGCCTCGGCAATTCAATCCTTCCTCGACCTACCGCACACTGTCGCTCTAGCCATCCAGCAGCAAGAACCGGCTTCCTTGTTCATCAACGCTCTCGAAGACCGCGCCACTGGGCAACCAACGGGGACGCCGCGTGTGGTTTCGGTCGGCGCCACTCTGGCCGTGTCCGCCCGTGATTCTCGTGGTGCCGAGGGGGGACCGGAGCACGTCCCGATCACACTAACGACTGCCCCTCCGGCCATAGCGGCCCCAGTGCAGATTGGCCATTATGACCCTGAGCGCCTGATTGCCGTCCTGCGCGCGGCGGCCGCCACAATGGCCGCAAATGCTGTGACGCTGTCCCAAGTGCCGCAGCATATTCTCGACGGTCCGCTTCCATCGCTGTTGAGCCTCACGGCCACGGACTACGCGACCGGCGACGTCGGCCAATGGTTCATCGCCCCCTGCGGCATCACCCAATCCACCGTCGGAGCGGCCTGATCCGATCACCTGATTAACAAGGTGCAATCATGGCTGCTGATCCACGCTCCTGGGGCGGGGCCCAAACATCCGTATCTATTTCCGGTGTCGGCTCGTTGCTTGAGGGCGATGTGCCGGTGACGGTCGCGTCCATCGCTTTGACGTTCTGCATGGCGAAGACTGAGACGCCGCCGGCCCTGAGCGTCTACGCTCCCCGCTAATGTGACAGCGTCGATCAATGTACTGCTATAGGCCTTCCAGTGTCCGCGGGCAAATGAGGCGCGGTGAAGACGCCCGATCTTCCCTCCCTCTTGCCATGGGCCTTGAAGGAAACCTACGGCACAGCGGCCAACGCTTGATCCCGTGCCCCTGTCACTCCGCTTACCCTGGTACGAGGATCACCGGGCCGACCTCGAACGTGAAATCCTGCGTCACCCGAAGAAGCGCCGAGCAACGAACGGAGCGCGCAGTCTTCCATCACAAGGAATCGTGCTCTCCACGACACGGCGTCTAGAGCAGATCCTCCGCCGTCATCAGCATCGTGATGCCCTGGTGGAAATCATTGAGCTGGATGTTGACCAACGCGTCCCACGGCGCTGTTGACCAGTCCTTGTTCGGACTCGCGTTGGTTGCCACAAACTTTTTCCTGACCGATCCAACATTGATCTGCTTCGGGGCGTTCGGCGCAACGTAGGTGTCGTACGTGTCTTGGTTCAGCTCCAGGCGAGACATGGCGCCGAGAAAGCCTATCAAGTCCATGAGGATCATGGCCTTTGCCTTCTTGAGATAGATGGGGCCCCAGTATGCGTGGTTCATGATCTTCGCCACCTGCTTCACGGTGGTGGGCTGCGGCGGTATGTCCTTCAATCGGATGGTGGCGATCCTCAGCCGGTGTCCCTCGACGGCCTGCACGCCCGCATCCGCGATCTTGATCGTGTCGCGCGTGTCGTCGATCTTACCGATCTCCTCCGTCAATGCCGCGGCGACGTCCGAAGCGGCCTTGGTCGCCGAGGCCGGAATGGTCTTGAGCGCTTTGTAGGCCAGTGCGGTCCGCTCCGCGACCTTCTTCGCCGCGACCACGTCGGTGCGATAGGCTTGCAGCTCACCGGCCAGCGCCTTGCCCTCGGACTTCAGAGTGGCGTGGTCCTTCTTGCATTCGCTCTTGCGGATCTCATCCTTTGCGTCCTCGTACTTTTTCACGAGGGCAACGAGTCCGTTGAAGCGAGCCACGTAGTCGCCGGGGAAGGACTTTTCGCACTTGGCCAGGGCCGCGCCCAGGCCGGATTCCGGCGCGGCTTTGGCCAGCAACCCCTTGGCCTTCTGCCACGACTTGTTCGTGAGAGCGCTCGGATAGGTTTTGCCGATCATATGTACCCCTCCTTTTTGGTGCGAAGGGTATCGGCGGCTCGATGGCATGCGAAGCTGACACTGCTCCAAACTGGAGGGATTGGCGCGCCGGCGCTGACCTAAGATGTGAATGAACCGCCTGATTGACTGCCCCCACGCGCCTCCCCCGACAGCACACCGCACCGTCAACTCCTCATTTCGCGAACAGGTTCTGAAACTCGGCGATTGGGAGGTGAAGCCACATGGGCTGATGAGGCGCGCCCCGCTTGCCCTCAGCCCCGCTCACGGAGCTCTCCTGCAAAATTCCCGAATTCCTATCGCAGCCACGGCGTCGGAGCACTCGTCACAGTCAGTGCTCGCTTGGCAAGAGGTGCGCCGCCTCCAATGATACGACGCTTTGCCCCACACCGGAGGGCATCCTAGAAAAAGCGCCGACGCTTTTCCGTCGCAGTACCCCGTCTCCGCCTGATGGTCTGCCGTCGGGCGGGCGGTAATGTTCACTACCGCCTGCTTGGAGGCTGCCACCATGCGCGCCACAACCACAGCCATCGTCATCGCCGGCGTCCTGACGACCGCACCGTCCACCGTTTCTGCTAACCGCTCCTTCGGCCAAACGCCCAGGGCAGGGGTGGTCATCGTTGGACCCTCCCCACAGGCGCACCCGTTCTTGTTCCAGCGTCCGGTCCACCCGCGCCCCTTCGTCCCGACCACGCCTCCATTCGGCTCCTCAATGCCTCCTTCCCTACCGTTCGGGCAATCGCGGCTGACCACACCAACTGACCAGCAGCACCCCGCCTTTCCCAAGCGCCGCACTCCGGCTGAATTCCTACCTTCTCCCCCACGAGCGGTTCCTGTGCCAAACTCGATTTTCACCCGCCGCGGCCCTTGATAGGCAACGCCGCCACAAACGATCGTTACCGCCTGATCGATAGCGATAGGCTGCCCATACGAATCGCTAAGCACGAGGAATTACGTATAAAGTGTGCCTAGGCAGAGAAAGGTTACTAGACCCCATGTCCCTGCTGAGCTGACGGTGGCTCGTCTCACGTTATGTCGCGAACGAGGATTGCGCCGGGTGGGCCGGCGCCTTGCCTCAGACACAGGAGACGAGCCGTGGAGCCGAAGAGCGGGGTGTTTGTCGCCATGGACACGCACAAAGAGACGATCGCTGTCGCAGTGGCCGAGGCCGGGCGCTCGGGCGAGGTGCGCTTTCTGGGCGAGATCCCCAACCGGGCCGACGCCGTGCGCCGGCTCATCGAGAAGCTGGCCAGCAAGTATGGAAAGCTGAGCGTGTGCTACGAGGCCGGGCCGTGCGGCTATAGTCTGCACCGGCAAATTACCGAGCTCGGGCAGGAGTGCGTGGTGGTGGCGCCCTCGCTCATTCCGGTGCGCCGCGGCGATCGCGTCAAGACCGACCGGCGGGACGCTCTGACCCTGGCGCGGCTGCATCGCGCCGGCGAGCTCACCGCGGTCTGGGTTCCCGACGCGGCCCACGAGGCGATGCGCGACCTGGTGCGGGCGCGGACCGCGGCGATGGAGGCGGTGCGCCGGGCGCGGCAGCAGTTGCAGGGCTTTCTGCTGCGCCACAACCGCCTCTTCACCGGGCGCTGCGCGTGGACGACGGCGCATCGGCGCTGGCTGGCCGATCAGCGGTTCGAGCATCCGGCCCAGCAGATCGTTCTGCAGGAGCTGATCGACACCGTCGCCGATGCCGAGACGCGGCGCGATCGGCTGAACGGGCAAATCGAGGAGCTGGCCCGGAGCTGGGCGCTGCGGCCGCTGGTCGAGGCTCTGCAGGCGATGCGCGGCGTCGCGTTTCTCTCGGCCGTGGTGCTGGTGGCGGAAATCGGCGACTTCCGCCGCTTCGCCAATCCCCGCCAACTGATGGCCTATCTCGGCCTGGTGCCGTCCGAACCGTCGAGTGGCCGCAAGGTGCAGCGCGAGGGCATCACCAAGGCCGGCAATACCCGAGCGCGGCGTATCCTGGTCGAAAGCGCATGGAGCTATCGCTGGCCAGCCCGGGTCACTAACGAACTCCGCGCGCGCCTGGAGGGCTTACCGCAGGCGGTGCGGGCCATCGCGTGGAAGGCTCAGACACGATTGTGCGCGCGGTATCGCCGGCTCACCGCCACGGGCAAGAACCGCAACGTGGTGATCACGGCGATCGCGCGGGAGATGGCGGCCTTTGCCTGGGCGATCGCCCGCGAAGTGCAGCCGGCCGGGGCCGTCTAAACACCTGGAAGTGAAGAGAAAACGCGCAGAGGAGGACCGATCGGCTCAGCGACATTGACTGTCGCGCATGGCTGGGGGCGGAGCTCGCCAGGGGAACCCTCGTGACCCACTCTGTGGCCGCTTTGCGACGCCCGCTGCTAGACCGAGGCAGCCCCGAGACGGAACACGGTCCTGCGGTCGCCAACCCGCGCATCAGAGTTTGATCAGCCGTCGTCTCGACCGCTCCGCCTCCTGCCATGCGCGCCAGCCTCACCACCTGCCGAGCCGGCCGCAAACCGGAGACGACCACTCGCGCCCACAGCCCTTGAAACGAGACTTGAGAGTGGGGCGAACCAGACAGATCGTGTTGTTCTACATACGTAGAGAACCGTCTGGTGCACGCCACTAGTCCCTACCCGATAGTTCGCGTTTCCGTGCCTCGCGGATGCGCCATTTGGGGAGAAGCAGATATACGCGCATGCATTCTCCTGCGCCGTAGCTGACGTGCCAGAGGGCAGCGCACCAAAACGGGTATTTAAGCAACCGAGTTCGTTAGCAAAGTTAACTGATTATTCAACCATAGCGTCGTATTCGTAAAAAAAGTTTAGGTTGGCGGTGGATATCTTTTTGTATTTTGGAGGCATGGTGCTACAGCGCTTACTGAAACGGGCTCTAGCTTGGATCGCCGCTGCCATGTGGCGTTTGTTACGTCAGCTTGCGGCTGAATTTTGGATATTATATGGCAGGAGGATTAAGTTGACTGGCATAGCCTTAGCCTGCTTAGTAGCAGCAGTGATTGCTCTGGGTATATTTTCTCCCCCTTCAAATACATTATCAGGCGATTGGTCCTCAGAAGGAGCATCGGCAGGCAGCTCGGCTAATGCAAGCTACGCGGCAGCAGTGGGAGGCGTAGGGAAGAAATGTGGAAATTCTTACATTTCTGCTGATAAACACTGCCATGTTGATCAGCCGATAGAGCACGTCGGAAAAAAATGTGGCAATAGCTGGATTGCCGCGGATAAGGAGTGCCACAAGCCGTAGGGATCTTTCACTATGGGGGATTGCCGCAATGATCATTTGTCGCTCACCGCTAGTGGGCTGAACCAGACGGATCGTATTGTTTGTACGCCGGCAAACCCAAGCTACATACGTAACGATCTGTTTGGTGCGCACCACTACATACATAACGGTTTGTCTGGCGCACACCACTAGTGGACCGCACCAGACAGAAGTTTGGTTTGCACGCCGACCGATCCGAGGCGCTCTGCGGCCTACATCGAGCTACATTCGTAACGTTCCGACTGGCGCACTCCACAAGCGATGTAAGCGAGACAGAGCTTTCTGTATGTAGCTAAAACAGAAGCAATACGCTGGCGCTCTCTCCCTCCGATAGCCACGCGCCTGATCAGAAATGACCCGAGGCAAACCGCTCTGCCATCAGATCGATCAGAACTCTCACTTTTCTCGGCGTGTGCTGACTTGGCGGGCGAACGACGAAAATGCCGACGTCGGGCAGCGTGAACCGAGTCATGATCGGCACCAGCCTTCCATCCTCGACATAGGGGGCGGCGATCATAGCCCCCATGGCAAGGATGCCCAAGCCTGCTGCCGCAGCTTCCGCAAGGACATAAGCATTGTCGGCCCTGAAGCGCCCTTGCGGGTTCACCGTGAAGCTCTGGTCACCGTCGCTGAAGACCCAGCTGTTAGTGCCGGCGGTGATAGCGGCGTGTTTCAATATGTCGCTGGGATACTCAGGCGCACCGTTTTCCGCGATATAGTCCGGGCTGGCATAGAGCCGCATCGGCAGCGACCCGATCTTTCGGGCGATGAGGCTCGAATCAGGCATGTAGCCGACGCGGATGGCGCAATCGAAACCTTCTGCGGCGAGATCGACATAGTGATCCGAAAACCGTGTGTGAACATTCAACGCTGGATGTCGGCGGGCAAAATCCGCGAGCACAGATGCGAAATAGGTGCCGACAGAGGCTGGCCCGGCGATCCGGAGCAATCCCCGGATATCGCCGTTGGGAGACATTTCCTCGCGTGCTGCGTCGATCTTTGCGCAGATTTCCGCCGCCTGGTCCCGGAACGATATGCCCGCTTCGGTCAGGACTGCGCCGCGCGTGGTCCGCGCAAGCAGCTCCGCACCGAGTTCCTCCTCGAGCCGCAGTAGGCGCCGGCTAACGATCGACTTTGCAAGGCCCAGGCGGCGAGCCGCGGAATTGATGCCCCCGGCATCGGCCACCTCAACAAACGTTCTCAGATCCTCAATCTCCATGCTTCCTCCTTGTGTCCGTGGGCGCCTCCCAGGTTGGATGGTGTTCCCATTTCAGGGACAGAGGGTAGCATCTTCGCTGTCTAGTGTCGATCCACCGATTGCCGCATTTCTAAGGCAAGCGGATGACCAATCATCCTGCTTCAAACCGGAGATATCCCATGAATAACGTCCGTTATGTCCCGTTCGCCGGCCGGCTTCTGATCGGTCTTCCGTTCATTCTCTTCGGTCTCGGGAAGGCGACGACCTATGGAGCGACAGCCGCCATGATCGAGGCCGTCGGTCTACCTCTTCCTCCGCTTTCGTTTCTCGGGGCGGTGACGCTTGAGATTGTTGGTGGTGCGCTTCTGGTCGCAGGCTACAAGGTTCGTCCGGTCGCCGCTCTGCTCGCCATCTTCTCGATGGTCACGGCCTCCTACTTCCACAGCAATCTGGCCGACCAAAATACCTTCGTTCACTTCTTCAAGAACGTGATGATGACGGGCGGCCTGCTGCAGATCGCCGCCTTCGGCGCCGGCGCATTCAGCCTGGACGAATATCTGAGCAATCGTCGCGCATATTCGGACCGGGTCGCCACCGCGCAATAACCGGTCCCCTCGCAACTGGCGCTTCAAGCCGGGCACACGGTTCCGTGTGCCCGGCTTTGCTGCATTTTTAGGCCTGCACAGCCGCCAAGTGTTCCTGAAAGTGCGACCCCGCAGAACGATCTGGCTGTCTAGTGATACCCCCGGGCCTGCGCCAAATTGGCTTCAGCAAGAACGAGATTGCCCCCGACATTCTCCCCAAACGAGCGAAGGAAAACCCGATGTCGACCGTCACCGCCAAGCCCAAGATCGCCCTCATTATCGGTTCAACGCGCGCAGCGCGCTTTGCCGACGTTCCCGCGCAGTGGATGCTCAAGCAGGCCCAGGCCCGCGATGACATGGAAGTCGAGCTGCTCGACCTGCGCGATTTCAACCTGCCCTTCTTCGACGAGGTTGCGTCGAGCGCCTGGGTGCCGAGCCAGAGCCCGGAAGCAGTTCGCTGGCAGCAGACGCTCGCTGGCTTCGACGGCTTCATCTTCGTCGTCGCCGAATACAACCACTCGCTCACCGCTTCGCTCAAGAATGCGCTGGATCATGCCTACAAAGAGTGGAGCCACAAGCCCTTCACGGCGATCGGCTATGGCGGTGTCGGCGCGGCCCGCGCCATCGAGCATTTGCGCCTGATCGGCATCGAGATGCACATGGTCTCGACCCATGCGGCCGTGCATATCGGCGGCAGCGACTTCTTCACGATCTTCCCGGCCGTCGTCAATCAGCCGATCGAGACAATCGAACAGAATTTGCTCCCATCCGCGACCACCGCACTCGACGAACTGGTCTGGTGGGCCAAGGCCACCATGGCCGCCCGCGCCGAGACGGCCGCCCGTACCGAAGCCGCCTGACCGCGCAATCCCGATCCCAACCGCAACATCATGACGGGGTGGCTGGCAACGGCTCCTCGAAGGAGAAAGCTCGTGTCCACCATCGACGTCACCCGCGATAGCAAAAGCAGCACCACCGCCACCACCGCCGGCCGCGATGTCATCTACCGCACCCGTGGTCGCGGTCATGGCGAGGTGTTCCGGCTCATGAGCCCCAGCGACCTGGGTGAACAGCTCAAGCCGTTCGTGTTCCTCGACAGCTTCGGCGGCGTGATGAGCGAATTTGCCGCCGCAGGCGGCATGCACCCTCATTCCGGCATCGGCACCGTCACCGTCTTCACCCGAGGCGACGTGCATTTCGACGATCCCGAGGCGGGCTCAGGCTATATCGGCTACGGCGGCGTTGAATGGATGCGCGCTGGTGGCGGTGTCTGGCACGGCAAGGAACTGTCTTCCGGCAAGTCCGAGCGCATCCATGGCTTCCAGCTCTGGTTGGCGCTGCCGGCCGAACTGGAGCTTGCTCCGGTCGACAGCCAGTATGTCGAGGCCTCCGACATGCACCAGGTCGGCCCTGCCTACGTCATCGTCGGGACGCATGGCGGCGTCACCAGCCCGGTCAGGGCTCCGGCCGGCGTGAACTATCTCCTCGTGACGCTCGCACCCGGTCAGCGCTGGGATTACACGCCCCCTGCCGGACATACTGTCGGTTGGCTTGCCCTCTCGAAGGGCAGCCTGTCCGGTCCTGCCAACGCCTCGAACGGCGAACTGCTCATCTTCTCGGAAGATGATGGCACGATCGCCCTTCAGGGCGGCCCCGAAGGGGCGACGTTCGTCCTCGGCTCGGCCATCCCGCATCCGCACGACCTGCACCTTGGCTACTATTCGGTCCACGCCACCGCGGAAGGGCTGGTGACGGGCGAGCGCAACATCGCGGCGCTTAAGGAGCAGCTTTTCTCGCTCGGGAATCGCCAGCGCGCGTCTGGTTCGACCCCGATCTATCGGGGCTGACCCCGACCTTGCGCCTGTAGCTAGGCTTCCCCCGTCCTAGCCACAACCGCAGCCAGGGTCCGTTTCGGTCCTGGCTGCCCCCTTCTTCCGAATGAATTTGGAGACCATACATGCCTTCCATAGGAATCATCGGCACCGGAATGATCGGCGGTGCCATCGCCCAGCGTCTCGGTGCCAAAGGTATCGCCGCGACCGTCGCTAACAGCCGCGGCCCGGCAACTCTCTCTGATCTCGTCGCCAAGGCGGGACCATCGATCACGGCGGGCACCCGCGAGGAAGCGGCCGCTAAGGACATCGTGTTCGTATCGGTGAACTGGCCCAAGCTGCAGGGCGCGCTCGCCGGGCTCGACTGGAACGGCCGTATCCTGATCGACACCAACAACAACATGCAAAAGCCGCCGCTGCCGCCGATCGATATCGCCGGGCGCGCTTCCACATCAATCGTTCAGGAATGGGCGCCTGGAGCGCGCGTGGTGAAGGCGTTCAACCATCATTTTTTCATGAATCTGGAGAAGTCCCCCGACGCCGATGGCGGGCGGCGCGTCCTCTTCTACGCCGGCGACGACGAGGCGGCGAAAGCCGAGGTTGCGAAGCTGATCGATCAGCTCGGCTTCTTCGGGCTCGACCTGGGCGATGTTGAACATGGCAGCCGCCTGTTCCAGTCCCCCGGCGGTCCGCTTATCGCCCATGATCTCGTGAAGATCGACAGCCCTCTACCATTCTGAAGAAGCTCGCGCAGACGGCCAGGCCATCTTCGCGAGCTTTTGGCCTTCGGGTCGCACCCAGCGCCGGTGTGCCGTGACCGTACTGCGGCACGGCACACCCAGATCCTCCCCTCCCATGGAGGAGGAGCAGAGGCTTCGGTTCGCACACGACAACAGCATGATGGAACTACTCTATGACCGATATCCATTCACCTTTTACGCTCGGGAGGATCGAGCTTCAGAACCGTTTTGTGATGGCGCCGATGACCCGTGCGCGCGCAAACGACGACGGTACGCCGGGACCGCTCGCTGCGGAATATTATGGCCAGCGCGCCAGCGTCGGCCTCATCATCACCGAAGGAACGCAGCCGTCTGACGACGGGCAGGGCTATCCCATGACCCCCGGCATATACACCGATGCCCATGTCGCCGGCTGGCGCGAGGTGAACGACTCCATTCACGCGCAGGGCGGCCATGTCTTCTATCAGCTCATGCACGCGGGGCGCATGTCGCATCCCGACAACACGCCGCATCACCGGCAGGGCGTCGCCCCCTCCGCGATCGCGCCGGGCGAACAAATCTACACGCTGGACGGCATGAAGGATATTCCCGTCCCCCGCGCTCTGACGACCGATGAGGTGGAGGCGACGGTCAAGGACTATGCCTATGCCGCTCGGCGCGCGATCGAGTCCGGCGCCGATGGCGTCGAGATCCACGGCGTCGCCTATCTCGTTCACCAGTTCCTCGCGATCAGCTCCAACAAGCGCACCGATCGCTATGGCGGTTCGATCGAGAACCGCGCCCGCTTCGCGATCGCGGTCGCGCAGGCGATTATCGCCGAGATCGGTGCTGACCGGACCGGCATCAGGCTCTCGCCCGGCTTTACCGGCATGGGCCTGGACGTCGGCCCGGAGGGACCGGACCTGTTCCGCTACCTTGTCGCCGAGCTGGACAAGCTCGGCCTCGCCTACATCCACATCGTCCATTACGGCGAGGACAACATCCTGCACGACTTCCGCAGGATCTGGCACCAAGCGATCATCCTCAACCGGCCTGCGCGCCCCCGCGAGGACATCGGCAAGGACATCGCTTCAGGGCTCGCCGACCTTGAGTCCTATGGTGCGCACGTGCTTGCCAATCCGGACTTCATCGAACGGGTCGTCTTGCATGCGCCGCTCAACACGGCCGACCATAGGGTCTTTTTCGGAAACCAGCCCGAGGGTGCCGCCGCAGGATATACCGACTTCCCGACGCTGAAGGCCAGCCGGAAAGGAGTTCAGGCATGATCTGGTTTCAGGCGGTGGTCCGCTTCGCCATTCATCCCGGCAAGGGCGAGGAGTTTAGGCGCATCGCCGAGGACATGGTCCGGCTGACACGCGAGAGGAAGCACTCTTCAGGGTCAGATACTTGTCGTCGAGGACGGTCCGGACGATGGTCTCGGCTTCCGACAGCAGCCTGGGACCGCGCCCCGAATCGTCGCGCAGCAGGTCGCGGACCAGACGGCGCCGGCCGTATTTGCGCAGGTGGTTGCGGATCGTCTGAGGCGTCCGTTTGAGACGGGCGGCAAGATCATTGATAGCGGCAGCACGTGCCTCGCTCTTCAGAGAGGTGCTGTCCAGAATGCGGTCGAGCTGTGTGGCCAAGCGCTCGGCCTCGGACCAGCGTGGGTCATCGGGTGGATCGTCGGATCGCCGTCCCATACCCCAGACGCCCTCCCGCGAAAGCGTTTCGTTCAGACGCGTGCCGTCGCTCAGCAGAGCGATGCGGGCGCGTGGCACCAGCTTCTGCGGGGTGTTGCCGCTGCGGACGAGATCCTCCAGTCGACGCCGGTCGGCGGGAGCGAGTTTCAGGTCAATGGCCCAGCGAGAGACATCCATGCCCCTCAGCGTGCCGCCATCCCTTGTAGAACGTAATCCCCTGTTCGACTCGCTCCACTAGGTTCAACTTTTGCTTCGTCGATTGCAGAGCGACTATCTGCGCACCATCCGGACACTGCGCTTCTTGGTGCGCGAGGGCATCCAGTGGCGCGAGCTGCGGGCGACGGATGGGCGTGCCTCCGGCTCCACCCTCCGTCGCCGCCTGGACGACTGGCACGCGACGGGGGTGCTGCGTCGCGTCCACGCCGTCCTGGTCCGCATGGCGCGCTCCAGCCCCGAGGCCGGAGCTTGGGACGTTGCGGTGGACAGCTGCTCGGTCCGAGCCAAGCGGGGTGGCGAGCTGACCGGCCCGAACCCGACCGACCGCGGCAAGCCGGGCACCAAGTCCCATCTGGCCGTCGCGACAGACGGCTTGCCGTTAGCCGTCATTCCCTCGGCAGCGAACGTCCACGACACCAAGCTCTTCCCGGAACTGCTTCGTCTGGCTCAGGTCGTCTGTGCCAAAGCCGGCAAGGTTTATGCGGACGCGGGCTACGACAGCGCCGATAACCGTTGGCTCTGCCTGCGCGACGGCATCCGGCCGTACATCCGAAAGATCGGCGAGCCCCACGGCTCGGGGCTCGGGAGGGTCCGGTGCGTGGTCGAACACGGCTGCTCCTGGATCTTGGCCAACAAGAGATTGGATCGGCGGCAAGACAGGCTCGGGCGAATCGTCCTCGCCTTGCTCACCGCCGCGGCCATCTTCGTCGTCGCGCAGCGGCTCGTCGCGGCTTGAGCGGCCTGCCCCCGTGAGGCCTCGCCGTCAGTGGCCCGATCCGTCCCGAGCCCCTCGGAGCTCACGCGCTTGCGATCCGCCAGACCACGAGCGCCGAGAAGAAGGCCAGCCCGAGGGCGCAACCCAGGTTGATCAGCCTCCAGGTGGTCGGACCGAGATGCCGGCGCGTCCAGGCGATCAGCCCCGCGCACAGGAAGCACCACAACAAGGACGAGGCCATGAACCCGGCCAGGAACACCGTGAAGGCTTCCCAACCGGGGCGGTCCACGCCGAGCGCCGTGATCGTGCCGCCCAGGGCCGCCCAGTAGGTGACGTTCATCGGGTTCGAAAGCGAGAGGGCCGCACCCGACACGAGCGCCGAGCGATCGAGCCGGCTACCCGCGCGCTCATCGAAGGCCGGCATGGGCCCGAGTCCGTCGGCGATGGCTTGCCAAGCCATCCAGGCGAGGAGCGCCGCGCCCGCCAAGGCGAGCGGGACCTCCACGTGGGAAAGGGTGAACAGCGCCGCGGCCCCGAGCAGCCCGAGCACGGCCCAAGTGAAGTCCCCGACCAGCGAGCCGACCTGGACCGCGAGCGCCGAACCGAACCCGCCCCGCAGGCCGCGTCGCAGGCTCTCCGCGAAGATCGAGCCTGGCGCGGCGTTGAAGGCGAGGCCGAGGACGAAGGCGGAGGCGAACAGCTCGATCACGGCGGGGCTCCCTTGCGGTGGTCCGCCATGATGGATCGACGGTGCAGGTCCCGTCTTGAACGTGGTTTCACCCGACGCCCTTGGCCCACACCCCCGGCGGCACGCCGTACATGGCTTTGAACCTGCGCGTCAGGTGGGCTTGGTCGGCGAAGCCCAGTTCCGCTGCCACGCCGGACAGGCGCTCCCCACGCGAGACCGCCTCGCGCGCCGTCTTCAGCCGCTCCACCATCAGCCAAGCGAAGGGAGGCAGGCCACGGGACCGCGTGAAGGCGCGCACCAGTTGGACGGGCGTGAGACCCACGTCGGTCGCGAGGTCATCCAGGCACGGCGGGGCCGCCATCTCGTCGCGCAGCCGCTCGGCCACGCGGCGTACCTCCGGCTCCGCCCGCTCCGCCCTTTCCGGCGGCTTGCTCCCAGCGGCGTCCAGGAGCTCGGCGACGAGATCGATCGCCCCCTCCAGGACCTCCGCGTCACCGACCACCCGGTCGAGAGCCCGCAGGCCGAGGGAACGTAACCGTCGGGCAAGTCCCTCGTTCCACAATATGGGCCTCTCGAACACCACCTCCGACGGCAGGCCCGCCAGCCGCACCATGGCGGACGGGTCGAGGTAGACGCTCGTGAACGACCATGACGCGTCGCCCGCACTGGAGGCTTGCACCTGCCCGGGATTGTAGAGGGTGACCTCCGCGGTCGCGGCCTCATGGGTCCGCCGGTCCAGCCAGATGCGCTCGCGCCCGGAGAAGTTCGCGCCGATGACGAACTCGTCGTGGGCGTGCTTCGCGAAGGAGCGGCCGGTGCAGTCGAGGAACGCGATCTCGAGGCCCGGGAAGGAGCGGCGTCGGAAGGTCATCACGGCATTCTCACCTAAGGTGGGGGTGAAAGGCCATGGCTGACGCGCTGTCGCCCCATGATGCTCGTCATGCGAGCCCCGCGTTCTGATTTTGGAAACCGTGCCTTAAACTGGCCGCTCCAGCACCTCCGCCAGCAGCGATTGCCCGAGCGGCGCCGGCACATCCCCTTCCTTGCGCATGCCTTTGTTCCACGTCGCTGCAACCGTCTGCCGGTCAGCGCCCATTCGCCTCGCCATAGCCGCGACCAATTCCACCGCCGGCACCTCGCCGAAGACCGCCAGGGCCGCGACCTCTTCCCAGGTTGCAGGGGCCTGTCGCCGGGTCAGCAACCGCTGTGCCAGCCCGCGGCTGCCGACCACAATGAACGGCGCGAGCACGACCGCACCGTCGTCCAACATCCTCGGAAGATCCCGGATTGCCTCGCCGAGTGGCCGAGGCACCCGTGTCCGTTCCTCTTCCCAAGCCGCCCAGTAAGCGCCCAGTCGGTCGCGCCACCCTTCCCCTACGACCTGTCGTAGCGCCTCCACGGCCTGTTCGCCATCGATCCCCAGAGCCTCGATTATTGACAACGCTTCGCGCCCTGTTAGCGGCACCGGTCCGCGCCCCACCCCAGGGCCGCGGCCCGCCCCCTCAGCGTCTACGCTGCCTTTATCACCGCTCGACACCGTCTCCGTGGTGTCCACCCGTGTGTGGGTCGATGCCTCAATGGCGTTGAATGATGATATCCCTGTACCGTCGACCTCGCTCGCTGCCGGCCCCACATTCTGCGCCTCGATCTCCGCCTTTGCCTCCGTCGAAGGCGCGACTTCCTCGATTCCTACCCCACCCTTTCCGGCAATCTTCCGCCGGGCCGCTCTGGCCCGGTGCGTCAGCGCTCGCACCGACGGGGTCTCCACGCCGCCACCGCGGGCCGCCTCATACGGCGCTATCGGGCGGTCACTCCTTTCCGCTGCCCCGCCGCTCACGTCGGCCGCCCCGAACAGGTAATCCAAGTCCCGTCCATCCAAGGGGCCGATGGCGCCCGCATCTCCAACGACCGCCGCCGCCAGCGAGCCCTTTCGCGCCTGCAGATCGAGGATTCGCTCCTCGACCGTGTCCGTGGCGATGAGTTTGTAGACGAAGACCGGCTTGTCCTGCCCGATGCGATAGGCGCGGTCCGTTGCCTGGCTCTCCACGGCGGGATTCCACCACGGATCGTAGTGGATGACGGTGTCCGCCGCGGTCAGGTTCAA
The DNA here is from genome assembly GCF_025961225.1 of Azospirillum canadense. GTDB lineage: Bacteria > Pseudomonadota > Alphaproteobacteria > Azospirillales > Azospirillaceae > Azospirillum > Azospirillum canadense. The sequence continues at coordinate 350,966 of NZ_JAOQNG010000005.1, forward strand.
CCCACGCCCGCCGGCTTTGAGGCTGAGCAGGAACACGGGCACCTCGCCGGCTTGGAACCGCCGCACCGGCGTCTCCCGATCCTGCGTCTTGCCCGTCAGCTCCACGTACCGCACCCCTTCCGCCGCAAGCCTCGGCTTGATCAGGTCGAGCATGGAGGTGAACTGCGAGAACAGCAGAATGCGCCGCCCTTCCGGCACCATCTCCACCACCATGTCGATCAGTGCGTCCAACTTGGCACTCTGCACGTCCGTCCGCTCCGTCGCAGCGTCCTGGCGGCCCGTGCCGCCCCCGTCCGCCGCGGCCGTGTCCGGCGTTGCCGCTGTGCCCGCCACGGCGGTGGCGGCGCCGTGATCCTGTTCAACGGCCGGCTCATCCAAAGCCGCCCGGTCATCGCCGCCCTCGCTGTCGGCCACTCCCATGCGTGCCAAGCGCGGATCGCAGCACACCTGCCGCAACCGGAGCAGCGCATCCAGGACCGTGATCGCGCTCCGGGCCAGTCCCTTCGTCTCGACTGCGGCGCGCACCTGCTTATGGACTGACATGCGAATGGTCTCGTAGAGGTCGCGTTGTCCCTGCCCAAGCTCGACCCGCACCGCCACCTCGGTTTTGGGCGGCAACTCTGTGGCCACCTGTTCCTTCGTCCGGCGCAGCATGTACGGCCCGATCCGGCGCTTGAGCAACGCCATCCGATGCCCGTCCTGGCGTCGCTCGATCGGACCACGGTAGAGCCGCCCGAACGCCGCCCGGTCGTCCAGAAACCCGGGCATGAGGAAAGCGAACTGGCTCCACAACTCCTCCAGATTGTTCTCCACCGGCGTTCCGGTGAGGCACACCCGATGCCGCGCCCGCAAACTCCGCATCGCTTGCGCCGCTTGGCTGTCCGGATTTTTGATCGCCTGCGCCTCGTCCAGAATGATCGCGTGCCACGCGACCGGCTTGAGGAGCGCCACCTCCCGCGCCGCAACCCCGTACGTCGTCACCACGACGTCCACGTCCTCCAGCGCCAGCCGCGGGCTTCGCAACACCCCGTGCCGCACGACGACGCGCAGGTCGGGCGTGAACCGCTTGGCCTCATCCAGCCAGTTCGGCACCAGCGAGGTCGGCACGACGACCAGGACCGGGGTCGTCAAACGCTTTTCCTGCTTCTCCACCGCCACATGCACCAGCGTTTGGATCGTCTTTCCCAACCCCATATCGTCGGCCAGCACGCCGCCCTCGCCTCGCTCGCGCAGCGCCTGAAGCCACTCCAACCCCTCACGCTGGTACCGGCGCAAGTCCCCCAGGAACGCCGCCGGCACCGCGACCGTCCGGCTCGGCCTCACCGCTCCGGTCGCGTCCCGCGCCGACTCCAGGCTTGTCGCCAGAAGCGCCGCGGCATCGCGGCTCGCCGTGTCGGTGTCGACCATGTCGGCGATGTCGACCATGGCGTCCACAAAGCGGGCCGGCACACGGACCGTGTCCCGCCGCCGCACGGCGCCGTCCAGCATGTAATCCAGCGCGGACAGCATGGCCTCGACCCGCGCGACCGGCAACGCCAGCACGTCCCCGTGCCCGGTGTCGAGCGCGATCCGCACATGGTTGTCCACGACGACCGCAGCCTCCAACCCTCCGGCCTCGATCAACGAAACGAGGATCGGCAGCAGGGACACGTACCGCCCCCCCACCTTCACGCCGACGCCGAGATCAAACCATTCGCTCGACCCGTTGGGCATGCGCACGGTCAAATCGGCCGTGATCACCAGGCCGCCCCGACCGCCGCGGCCGCGGCCCGACCGACCACCGCCCTGCGCTGCGACGCCCTCCGGCCCAACCGCCGCAAGCCACCACGGCTTGACGACGGCGTCCTCGCCCGACTCACCGCGCGGGCCATAGCCGCTGCCGTGACCGCGCCCCACCGCCGCTTTGGCGAACGCCGGTCCGCCGACCCGCACGCGCTCGGCTTCAACCCGCGCGGCAAAGAACCAGCCGACCCGCTTCGCCAGGGCATCGATCAGCGCATCGGCCATCGGCCCGACCACCGGCGCCTCCCCGGACAGCCACGCGCTCCAGCGACCCTCAACGGCGTCGCGAAACTCCTCCGGCACCGTCCGGCACAGGTCGGCCAGCACCTCGCGGCCGTCCATGTGGAGGGCGCGCAGACACGCCGCCACCTCCCGCGTCGACCGCGGCCCGCGCCCCTCCACGAGCATGCGCACCACCAGCTGGTCCGCTTCGGTCACATCCAGCGTCACCACGGGCTCGGTCAGCCGCGGCTTTGCCGGTTCCGGCGCAGCCTCCGCCTTAACCGCCGGGGCATCCTCATCGTGCCGGGACTTCCCCCGGCCGGGCGCCGATCCGCTGCCAGTTCGGCTGCCACCAGCCCCAACCTCGTACGCAACCGCCGGCGCGACCATCCCCACGCCCCCGGCCATCGCCGCGAACACAAACGTCCGCTCGACGACGACGGCGCCCTCCGCGCGAACGACGACCTCCGCGTCTCCGATCCGCCCCGCCGCGGCCACCGAGGTGCCTCGTCCGTCGAGAATGCTGGTGCCACTGGGGCCACACAGATCCGGCCACACCGCGTCGATCTCGCGCCGCGCCGCGGCATGCCGCCCCCGCGCGCTCGACATCGGCACCAGGGGCACAACGACGGGCAGGACCATCGCGGGGGGCTGCAGCCTCCGCAGCGTGGCCGGCGCGAACTCGGCCAGCAGCGCCCACAGCAGGGAACCGCCCCGCTCCGCCTCAACGCCATCGTCCGCCCACGCCTCGACCACCGCCGCCGGGATCGCCGCCCCGCCGTCGTTGAGCAGCACCCCGACCTCGCGTCCCACGGTCGCCGCCGACCACCCGAGCCCTCCCAACGCTACCCGCACTTGGTCCGCCGTCATTCCCGCCCGATAGGACGGCGACACGATGCGCCCCTCCACCACGACCCGCGCCCGGACCGTGGCCGCCGTCTCGCCATCCGCCTCACCACCGTCTCCGGCAGCCGAACTCTCCGCATCGCAGAGGAGTCGCACCGCCGCTGTGCCGATCCGACCACGTTCCGAGGTCCAGCTGCCCAACACGTCCCGAGGCCCCCGCCCGACACCGAGCCGCTCAAGCGCGTCCAGCACATTTGCCGGAACGTTGTCCACCGTCACCATCCCCGTCCCCACTCGCCCGCCAAGGCCTTGCATCAGCATACATGGCCCGCACGCCAGGCCAGCGTAAGAGGCAATCGCGTTCTGATGGCCTGTGTCCGCCTATACAGGGCCTGTCATCGCCAAGCAAGGCGCGCTTTCGGCCGACCCACCGCCCCTTCGGGCGCAGACTTTTCCAGCGTCGCGGCGATACTGTACGCCCTAACCCCGTCACACCATCTTGTGTGACGGTCGCCGTCCTCCGCTTTTACTTGAGCGCGGACCTGCGTCCGACCGTTCGTCCTTTGGTTGTTTCCCAGAAGTCTCCTTGGGGCGACGCTCGTCCCCGCCGGACAAAAGCGGCAGCCGGGGCGGTCGGCGTGTCGTGCCCACTCCATTCCCGCGACGGCACCGTCCAAGCTATGCGACGACATCATGCGGCCCGGCGCCCTCGCCCCTGCCCTCATCACGGCGCTGTGTTACCCTGTCGCTCCACATCTCTCCGAGGGTCTCCCGTCATGAAACCACCCACGCCGCACGCGCTCCTGGCCGACCCAGCCGCCTCCGACTGGCTGAAGGCTGCGTTGCGAAGCGCGTTGACCCGCGACCCGGTCGACGCCGCCAACGACGCGGCCGTCCTCTCCCGCGTTCTCAACGAGCATGCCAGCCAAAGCCTGGCCGATCTCGCGGCACACACGCCCCCTGGTTTGTTGCAACCCCACTGACCCAGGCCGCCCCGCCATGCCCCTCCACTCCCGACGCCCCACCACGCCGGCCCTCGCCGGCTGGCGCGCGATCGTCCGCCACCCCGCCTTCCGCCTCGGCGTGCTCGACGCCTTGTCCGGCCGCCCCTTCGATGCCGACAACCTCCTCACCCGCCTCGCCCGACCGCAGGCGCCGGCCGATGCCCAAACCCGCCGCCGAAAAATCGAAGGGATTTTCACCGCCGGCGCCATCCAGCTGGCCCAAACCCGCTACGAGGAGGGCCGTATGGCTGTCTTGGAGCACGGCCTGGCTTGTCAGTCGTGGACGAACCCCACCCGTCCCCCCGCCTCCGTCCGCGCCTTCGTCGCCCGCCTCGCCGCCATCGACAGCGCCGCCAGGGCCCGCCGTCAGCACCAAGCCGTCTCCGCCACCGATCGCCACGCCCGCCCTCCCGTCTGGCCGACCCTGCCGCTGTAACCACCCCACCGCCGCACCGGGCTTATCATGCCGCACACGACCGCGATCACGGATTCCCAAGAAGCCGCCCGTCTTCTCGTCGCCGCCCACGGTCCGACACCCCTCTCCGCCGTCACACGTTTGCGCCTCATGCCCGCGCCGCGTCCGGCCCACCCCCAGCAAGCTGGAGACTGTTTGTCGTCGGTGGTGCGCCTCGGGTCCGTTCCGCACGGCGGGGGCGCCGGCACGCAGCGCACCGCTCCAACGGCGCCCCGTTCGCCGATACTTCCCCGCATTCCGTTTTTATCGTAGAGTTCCGCCACCCCCCGCCGCCCCATGCCCGGATCGCCTTTCCATGTCCTCCCGCCTGTCCCCTACCTCGCGCCGTGACACCTGGGACTACTTCCGCATCAATCCGGACGCCGTCGCGCTGTCGAACGCGCAGGCTCAGGAGCTCTGCCGCCTGGACGACGACGTCAAGCGCCACCTGTTCAGCCATTTCCCGGAGTTCCTGCGCTGTCTCCTGCCCGAGGACCGGGACACCGTCATGGCAAGCATCGGCCGGTTCGACACCGCCGACCGCATCCCCGACCGCCGCACTCCGGCCTCGGTGGCCCGCCCCGACCTTGCCGACTTGGCGAGCCCGCCGCTGTCGGACGATGACGCGGCTGCCGTCCTCGTTGAAACCCTGGCCGTCGTTGAAGAAGCGGGCGAGACTTTGCGCCGCAAGCTGCGCACAGCGCTGACCAACCGTGACCGCGACGAACTGCATAAGCTCATGTCGTCCAACATTTGGTCGCGCTGGTTCCTCTCGCACGTCATCGCCCCGTTCCTCGACGACTACGCCATCATCCTCGACGGCATGGGCATCGATCCGGAGCAGATCCGGCGTCAGGCCGCCAGTCACCACGCGGCGCGGGCGTTTGACGCCCCGTCCCCCTCGCCTCAACCTCGACCGGCCCCGGCAAACGGCGACGCCGCTGCCGCCGTGTCCTCCAGCCCGCTGCCCGCGGCGTCGCCGCGCACCAGCGGCTTGCCCACCGCGCTTGGGACCTTCGCGGCCACGCCAGCGGCCCCGGACTCCCGCCCGCAGCCCTCCCCATCCACCACCGGCTCGGCCGCCCCCGCCGCACCGATCGTGGCGGCCGCCCCCTCCCTGCCGACCTCCACGACGCCGCCGGCGCCCCGTCGTCCCTTTTCGACCACCGTGACCATGGGCCAGGCTGTGGTCGCCATGGACGTGATCGATCGCGTTGCGGATGCCGTTCCCCACCCCAAAGCCATGAAGACCGCGGAGCTGGTTACCAGTTACGGCACGCTCCTTCAACTGACCGATGCCATCGAGGCTCGGCTTCGCGCGGATCTCCCCGACGTCCCCTTCGGCGTCCTTGGCGATCCTGCCAACGCGAGCCTTCTGCCGGTCATCACGCACCCTCTCGGCAAGTCCTACGCGCGCGCGCTCGCCAACCGCGTCACCATCGCCACCACCCTTCTCGACCGCCCGGACATCGCCCCGCACCTGGCCACGGGCCTTCGCGATCTGCACGCCCGCCTGACCGCCGACTCCGGTCGCACAATCCCTATCCTCACCCCTACGCCCGCCACCGCCGCCGCGCCCGCCCATGCCGCGTCCCCGCTCGAGGTCACACCGTCGCCTCAACCCGACACCGTTGCGCAACCGCCCTCGCCTCCGAACCCTCCCGCAACGCCGTCCGCAGCCATCGCCACGGTTCGGGCGACGGCGACCAATCCCGCCCCACCCTCGCCACCGGCTTCCAGCGTCGCGGCCGTTTCGGAAGCCGCGCCCCCCGTCGGCACTCCCCGCCGCTCACCCAGGTCCCGCGGTTTTGCATCCCCACACGCCGGTCGCCGCCGCCGCGCCCACACCACCCACTCCCTTTCCGCCGCCCACCCCCATCCTGATCCCCACGACCTCGCCTGGCACCGCCTTCCCCGACCCCCCACCGCCGTTCCCGGGCGCTCCGCGCCACCCGCTCGGCCCGCCGCTCGCCGCGCCTCCTCCCTCCTTGACCGCCGGCCCGCTCTCGCCGACCGCGGCGCCGCGCAAAGCCTCCGGTCGCGCCACCCCCCTGGCCTCCATGCCGCCTTCGACGGCCGCCCCAACCCGCCGCCTTGTCCTGCCCTCGCTGCGCGTCTTCCTCGTTCCGGCGGCCGCGGCGATCGACCTCATCGTCACTTGCCTCCGCACCCGCCGCAAAGCTGCCGAGATCAAGCGCGCCGCTCGTCGCCCGTGCCCACCCCCTCTAGCCACGCAGCCAAACTCCACCGCCGTCGGCTCGCTCCTGCGCGTCGTCGTCTACACCACCTTTTTCATCGCCATCGGCACGGCTGGCATTTTTGGCTGGCGCGTCTACCAGGCCCCACCCTCGTGGCTGCTGGCGGCCCCGCCCCAGACCCGCTACGTCGTCCCAGCCTACAAGGCGCTGGTTCCGGTCTACCTCACACCGGAAGATGCACGCCTGTCCAAGATCGACCCTGGGCGGACGCCGACCATCAACCCCGGTGCCCGGTATCCCGTCACCGCAAGCCAGGGCGATGTCCTGCAGATCGCCATCACCGACACCAAGGGCCGGGCCACGACCGGCTGGGTCAGCGCTGACCTCATGCGCGACGCTCCGTCGCCCTTCTGACCCCAGACAGAGGCGCCGCAGGAGCACCCACCCCCAGCACCCCGCATCGCCCCGAATTCCCGAATCCTCGCCTCTGCGCATCCGGCGGCCCAACCGCCCTGTGTTTCCGCACCGCACCAACACTGGAGCGAACCATGTCCCGCCGTTTCCTCACCGCCGCAAGCACCACCCCGCTTGCCGCCATTCTTCTGACCGTCGCCACGGTCGTCGCCCCCGCCCTGGCCCTCGACCGCGCCCCGCCCGAGTGGAGGATCGGCGCCACCGTCACCGGCGCCGTGATCCAGGTGATCGATGGTGACACCCTGCGCGTCCGCAGCGGAGGCGGGTTGGCCGACGTCCGCCTGCACGCACTCGACGCCCCGGAGGCGAATCAGACCTGTGCGCGCCCGACCGGCGTTTCCTTCCAATGCGGCGCCGAAGCCACCGCCCAGATGGTCGACATTCTGCACGCCACCGCAGCCGCCTGCCCGTCCGGCCACATGCATGGTACCTGTCTCGCGGGGTCCGGCGTGCCGATCTCGTGTGAGGTCCTGGACCTGGACCGCCGCTGGGGTCGCCCGGTCGCCCGTTGCTTCCTCGGCCCGACCGACGTCGCCCGGGAGTTGGTGGTCCGCGGCTACGCCCGCGCCTCCTACGCCCAAGACTATGTCCTCCTTGCCGCCGCCGCCCGCTTCCAAAAGCGCGGCCTTTGGTCCGGCACCTGGATTGACCCGGCTGCCGTGCGCCACGGCCGCAGCGTGGCACCTTGAGTTCAACATCGGCCTTGGCACCTCCTCTCCGTGTCTTGCCTCGCTGAACCCGCTGAACGACGTCTTCGCCGAGCTCAAGCGCGGCTGACCGTTTTTCGCCGGCGAGGGGTTGCTCGGCTTCTCGCCGTTTTCCTTGCCGCGATGCCAACCACGGCGCCTCTTCCTCCCTCCCGCCACTGCTTCCGGTCCAACGGCCCCACACCCGGTGCAGCGGAACCGCAGCGTCTTCGGCCTTCAGTTGGCGCCCTGCTTCTGGATCATCGGCCCTGGCTCCGGTTCGGCCGACCACCCGATCTACTTCTGTGTCAGGCCGGACAGGCCAGCAACAATGAAGGACCCGATCGCGATCCCAATGAAGTTATAGCAATAGAAAACATATCTGACGCACGATATCTGTCTGGCTCTTTCTTCCTTCCAATCATCGAGCTGGACGATCGGTAGAAGCTGATCCAAGCTGTAAAATATCCTAGATGGACCACCACACGGAGGTTGTTTAAAGTACCACAAGATTATGGCACCAATTACAGCCAGCACCGCGACCCAACCCAGTGAACGGAAATAGCGCAGACCAATGCCGTAGCCGATGCTCCATTTGAGCAAACTTAGCCCCCACCACCGTAGATTAGGTTCCCTCCAGCGTGAATGATAGGTTTCCTTGCGTGCTCGTTCGCGACCTGCGTAAAGCACCCAATTCGCCTTGTCCGGCTCGCCAGCTGCTCGGAGAGCGTTGGCTAATTGCACGTATGACTGAGGAGCATAAGTGCTGTCTCGCGCAAGCCAGTTTGTAAACCAGTTCGATGAGCGGTTGAGTATTGCTGAGCCGGCATCCCTGTCGGTACTGCCCAGCCGTCCGTAAGAAAATCCGCCAAGTTTCAGTTTACCTTGCGCCGGCCAAGTATCGGGAGTATTCCCAATGGCCGAACAGACGCTATTACCGCGGTCTAACAGGGCTCCAGCGCTGGTATTGGACAAAACGAGTTCAGCATCGTCTGACCAGATGAGCGGTGATTGAGTAGAAGAGCCCAGTAAAATTTCGCTCCCTATGCGCCCGCCCGCGATGTTTAGGCCACTCAGGCTCGCACCAGAGAGGTCAAGGCTTCCTCCAATGTTTATGCCATTAGCTGGAATTGGATCTTTTACTGCTGCATTCCGGATGGACATATTCTTGCCAACCTGCATTCCCTTTGCATCTAAGATTCCCTTAATCTGGGCGCCGTTTAGATGAAATTCGCCTTTGATGACGGAAGCCTGCAAGTTTACCGATTCGAAAGTCGCAGATGGGTCCTCGCGGACGGAGGATTTGATGGATCTCATAAACAGGCTTTCTCCGAGCCGGAGGCCCATCATATTCAATTGACCATCTATTACAGCGTCGTCTAAGAAAATATTATCTTTAATTTCCGCTCCTTTGATGCTAACATCTTTGAAGGTTGACCTGTAACTTCCTTCAGACTGCATCCAAACACTTTTGCCAGCATGTAGTCCATCCAGTGTAAGACTGCCCGTGACTCCGGCTCCGGTCATAAACACGTTTTCGCCGATCTTTGCGCCATTGAGAGCAATTTTATTGAACACGGAGCGTTTGGTTTGCGTGGCCTTCATGTCTAAACTTCTTCCCACGCTAATTCCTTCCATGCTCAATATTCCCGTTACCAAGGCGCCTTGCAAAAAGAGGTTGCCGGTGATGTCGGCGCCATCGAGGCATATGTGCGTGAAGGCTGCCCGATGCGATTTTGTAGAGTTCAAGAAGAGACTTCTTGCCACTCGTAGGCCGGTCATGTCCAAAGTATCTTTTATAAAAATCCCATCCAGCAACAGATCGTTGCCGAACGCGGCCCCGCGAAGATTTACGCTCTCCAAAACGGCCGAATTCCTGAGAGACAGCCGCCTTTCGCTCTGTAGTCCTTCAAAGTCGATCGGCCCAGTGAAGCGGCACGCATCTAGCCACAGTGGAGCCTCCAGGCGGCCGTATGTCACTTTAAGCGGCCCATCAATAAGTGCCCCCACGATCCGTACACCCCTTGCCGAACAAAGCAACATGTTCGATTTGTGCGTCAGAAGTTCTATGATAAAGCCGGACTTGAGTTTTCTCCGTGCACCCCATAGCTGCGGACGCCGCGGATCAAGTTCTCCAACTTCGGCGTCAAAATCTTTAAGGTCTGCAATTTCACCATTCGCAATTCTGTCTATTACCCAATTTTCCAGCACCTTGCATATATCGCGTTCCATGCTCTTCATTCCTCCTTGATTGTATGGTGATGTGGCCTATGGATTCGAGCGTTCCCCAGTTGCCCAGGGGCAAGTTGCCGTGGTGCAGGTGCATCTTAGTTTGGCTCAGAGGGAACCTTGAGAGTATGGAGACTCTCTTGGTCCGTCCAAGGGCGCCCAGATTCGTCGTCATTCCGTTTTCAGCGTGGAGATTGAGTCGTTCAGTAAGAACTCTGACCGGGTTGTGAACTCCTCCATGCTCCGGTATATCGAGTTGGCTCAGCATTCTGACCTCGTTTAGTGGAACGACGTCAGGGTTCATGCGTATTATCTAGTGAATGGTCTCGTCTAATCCATCTTTGTTCTCCGTAATGTTCCTGGCTGGAAAGGTTAAATAATGTATCCGACGACAGACTACGTCACAAAGCCCGGCGCCGAAAGCCTCGTAACAATCCTTATAATTATAGCATGTGATTACCGTAAGCACAGCATACGGAGACATAATATACTCGAACTTCAATCGTCCTTTAGAGAGGTTATAAATGTATTTATCACCCTATCTCGAACGAAGCACAGAGAAGTGGAAAGGCCACATGGTAGAGGTTGCGCGATAATAAAGGAATACGTCATTTCGGCGCATATTACAAATACAGTGGTTTGGAAAGAGGAGACGTTGTCCCAGTGATTGCTTCCGTAATGCCCGAGTTCGCGACCACTGGGCACACGTGAGCGGCCCTGAAGGTACGTGGGGCAAAAGCCGCTATGGGGCGAGCGACGAGGGTGGTGCACCATCGTTGCGCTGACACCGATGGAGACGCCCGATAGCCAAGCCGTACGACCTGTCCAAGCCCCTCGTTGCTCTGGAGCATGATAGCACGCTGGTGTGCGCGCACGCGCGTGAGCAGCACGATGGCCGCCTCATCGCGCAGGGTGCGCAGCCGGGTATCACCGCGTCATGAGATGTGCCCGTCGTAATCGACTTCACCGGATTGGTATCGCCGGGGGTGAGGCCGAGTCACGCCCCAACATCACGGGATCTCTGGAAGGCCTCCGGGGTTTCCATGGCCGCCACGAAGGAGGCGGCGACGATCGGGCCAACGCCGGGCACCGTCGTCAGCCAAGGCCGGGCGTTCAGGTCGTTGCTGAGCGCATTCTGACGAGGCCGGGCAAGTACGGGGCCTCCGCTCCGGCCACGCCGAGACGGTGGCCGAGAAAGTCCCAGAAGGAGACGCCGAGCTTGGCGCAGGTCAGCAGCAGGCCGGCGAAGGCATCCCGACCGTCACGCCCCGGATCGGACTGGGTGCCGCCGGAGACCTTGCCCCTGCCAGACCGGCATCCATGCACCATCTATGGACGCTCCCCGCCCTTGCAAGAGCGACGTTCTCCGTTCCGGCCTCTGACTTGGTTGCAGCCATCTATTCGGCCTGTTGTTGCAGCAAAGCTGCTGGCCCGGATGAAATCCGCGGATCGGCTTCCATTCAAAGTGACGAGCGGATCTGCTCAGTGTTGCACACGGATTTGGCCGATCCCGGTCTGACCAGTCATTGCCATCCCATCGTTCATCGCCGTCGCAAGCCGAGGGAGAGCTTCTTCACCGTGCCCACGCCCAAGAGGGCACAGAACCTCATGTTAATCTCTTCCTCTTTGTTCGACCCAGAAGACCTCCTCTTCGTCCCGACCTGCCGCCCCCCGGACGCCGCGCGCAGCACAGGGCAAGGTCGGCCCAGCGGGCCGCCGCGCCAGCGGCTTGACCTTGCCCGCGCGAGCACGGCGTCACACTGGCGCCAACGGGACGCATGGTCCTTCTCCTCCCGGGGCCGCCACGGCCGGACCTGGGCGCCGATAGGTTTCACCGCGGACCATCACGGCCCAGGCGATGCGCGCCGTCTTGTTGGCCAGGGCCACCGTCACGACGTTCATCGGCCGGCGCTGTAGCAGGCCGGCGAGCCACGGCGAGGTCGTGCGCCACCAGCGGACGACCGCACGAGCGCCGTGCACGAGCAGTTGGCGCACGTAGCCATCGCCGGCTTTGGTGATATGGCCGAGCCGCTCGGTGTTGCCGCTGGAGTGCTGCAGGGGCACCAGCCCCAGCCACGCCGCCAGATGCCGCCCGGAGGTGAAGGTCTTCGCGTCCCCAACGGTCGCCACCAAAGCGGTCGCGACCATCGGGCCAATCCCCGGGATCGTCATGAGGCGACGGCACACCTCATCGCCCTTGGCTTGCTCGGCCAACTGCGTCTCCAGCTCGCCGATCCGGCGCTCGGCATCGCGCAGGTGATCGACCAAGCTCTGCAGCACCGTCTTGGCCAGAGTGGGGATCCGCTCGTCGCCGGGATCGGCCAGCCGTGCGGTCAGTTCGGCCACCTTGTGGGCGCCTTGCGGGGCGATGATGCCGAACTCGGCCAGATGCCCACGCAGCGCGTTGATCAGCTGCGTCCTCTGGCGCACCAGCAGAGCCCGCACACGGTGGAGGACCAACGTGCTTTGCTGCTCCGGCGTCTTGATCGCAACAAAGCGCATGCTCGGCCGCTGGACGGCTTCGCAGATCGCTTCGGCATCGGCGCGGTCGTTCTTGTGGCGCTTGACGTAGGGTTTCACGTACTGCGGCGGCATCAATCGCACAGTGTGGCCCAGCTGGGCGAGCTCCCGAGCCCAAAAATGCGCACTGGCGCAGGCCTCCAGGCCGACCAGACAGGGCGGCAGAGTCGCGAAGAACGCCCGCACCCCGTCGCGGCGCAGGCGCTTGGTCAGCACCGTCTTGCCCTGCGCGTCTACGCCGTGAACCTGGAACACCAACTTCGCCACATCCAAGCCGATGATCGTCGCACGCATCGCACCGTCTCCGTGATGAGAGGGACTTCCCCCATCAGATGGCGTCACCACGCCAGAAACGGGGAGCGTCCATCCCATTCACGCTGGGTCTATGCGCCAAAGCCATCCCAAGGGTCAAAGTTCAACACACCGACCACCTGACCATGGTCCGGATCATCTTCGAGGCCACCGACACTCGGCTTCCACCCCTCACTTCTGGACAGACAATTCCCCAATTAACGCTTCACCAATCTCGCATCCGGCTCCGACGCAGAGCCCGGCCAGTTCAGGAGTCACCTTGAATTGGCGGGTGCCGACATAAGTGATCGTGACGGAGGCGGCAATTTTGGAGGCCGCTTCCACTATAGCGGGAACAGAAGCAGACGAGGCTGCTCGAACTGCCGCAAGCGAAACGAGTTGACCTGATGCTGCCGCCGCCTCAGGTCCAGTGATAACTGCTGCAGCCCCAGCCGAACCTGCAGCAGCACCGACAGCCGCGCCGATCGCAACCCCAAGCCCCACCGCAGCAACAGCTGCGGCCGTGGCAAGGATTAGGAGCCCGCAATATATCACTAACTTTTTGGCTTCTTCATCTTGTTGTTCGGAAAAATATAGCAGATCTCGCCGCCTTTGAATTGCAAGCACTAGAACCGACTCCACATCTGCTGCAGTTACCTCTGCGATCCGGCGGGCCATCGCCTTGCGAGGCCTCCGTTGCTTGCTCCGCAGTGTCATATTGTACGCAATTATCCCCGGAAGTTCACTCTTGACGATAGGTGTGATGAGAAATTCAGTTCCGTCCGGGATCGTTATTTCAAATGGTAGTATCACTCGTTGATCCAGCATCGCGGGGTCGCCAGCGTCCATACGCGGCAGTGGCCTTTCTGAACGGTAGTGCGCCATCACCCGCGCCATCTCGTAATTGTCTAAGTACCCCCAAAGCTGAAGCAAATTGGCTGAGGAGAGTGACGCCGGCTTTACTTCCCAGAATTCGCGCTGATCAATATCGATGATGTCGCAGCGCTGACCTGCGAGACAATAGTTAAGGCCGCCATATACACTTTGAATGTCATTCAAGGCGAGCCTAGACAATAACTCGTCAGTTCCATCTTGGAAGAACACACGGCCGTCGCAGGCGACCGCGGAGGTCCGATTATTATCCAAGTAACATTCCAGGTATCTCTCCCCGATTATTTTATGAACCATGCGGCCGACCTCAAATGCAAGCCGGCTTATGGGATCGCGCTTCCGGTCACGGCAAAGCTGTGGAACTCCGATCGCATATAGAAGGGTAGATGACAGCGACAAGTAATTGGCGTCCGCAGCCCGTGCGTAAAGCCAGCGGACCCCCCAATCCTTGATGCTGCGATCCCTTGCTTGCGCATTATTTGAAGGCTTGCGATAGTTCCCCGTATAAAGCCGGTGACTAGGTGGGTAGTGGACGCGGTCGGGAGGCGGTTTTATTTCTTTTAACCACGTGTCGGCGAGACGATGAAACGCGAGCCGGTAGTCACGCTCGTTCTCGAATGGTTCCATGGTAGAGATCGGCAGCGGAGGTGGTCGGCGGCAGTTGTACGGGCGTGGTGGCTTGATCGTCTTGGTCACGGCCGCCCTCCTTCCTCCTTGTTGTCCGGGATCACACCGAACTTCTCCATAGCCAGCAGCGCAGTGCGAGCATCTATTTCGTCTTCTTGGTCAGACATAGGAGTGACCTTTCTTTTGGGTCTGAAGGCCGCACCATTGAGCATGTTAGCGAGAGCGAGCGGCCCTCTCGCCGCAAGCTGATTGACGTCATCCACGGCCAAAGCAGATGCCAACCATGCCTCGACGCTCGTGCCAGAGCCTGTCGCTTCGTACAGGGCATCTAGGCCAGCAGTGAGCAGTTCGCTCAGCTGCCTGGATGGCTCAATCCCGCCCGACGTCGGTTCTAGTGATCCGGGAATGCGGCTCATCAGCAGGGCTTGATCGACAATCTCCTGAAGTAGTCGTGTCGACGATGTTTCTGGCGGTTGTAGTTTATCGCTCATGTTTCGGGCTCCGCAAACAGAGGTATACTTGGATTCAACTCGCTCGTCGGCTGCAGGCGGATGAGCTGAGTGGGGAGCCGCACAGGATCCAGGGGCCTCTTCTGCGGGGCCACCTGACCCGTACCGAGGCTTTCGGCGATTTCCTCGGCGATGCCGAGGTAGGCAGGATCCCCTACAGTTGGAACCTGGCCACCATTCCAGATAACACCGGTAGCCAAGTAGAGACAGATAGCTGCTTCGAAGCCAGGCCGTACGGGCACTGAGACCCGGGTAGCTCCAGCCGAGAGGAAAGCTGCCCATTGCGGATCATTCTCTCTACGACGAATGCTGTCGGCCCACTGAGTGGTATCTGCCCAATAATATGGATAATGCACCCATGTCATGTCTGGCCACTCGAATGACTGCTCAAAAAACTGAATGTCATCCCGTTCTTTGGCCACTATCCCAAGATCGAGGGTGGGTCGATCGTGGTCGGGTCGCGTGACCGCCCTGCCTGCGAACTTCCCCTTATCCTGAGAGTCGCCGAGTAGCATGTGGATCACCGAGCGGCGAAGCTCTCGACGCTCTACGACCCGGTTCTCTTCCGGGCTGGTGCCTCGCAGGGGCGAGGATGCCGCGTCACCACGGGCGAGCGAATCGGCGCGTGCCTTTCGCGCCATCCAATCCTGATGTGTAACATCCCAAGCGCTCAACACTTTATCATATACCTCGAGCTTCCACCTGTTCAGTTCATCGACTGTGCGATCACAGTGCACGCGCACCGACGCGGACATATCGATCAGGCCACGGCCCAGCATCACGACAGAGATGGTGGAATCTTGCTCCGCGCTGATATTGCCGGACAAGAACTTGTTTAATTGGTCTGGGTCGTTATTTACCTGTGGCTGAGCACTTTCGCCAACGCCAACCATCCACACGTGTTCAGGCGTCCCCTTATCCCCCCACGTTACGCACTGTGCTGCCCAACTCACTGCGCGGTAACCGGACGGAACCTTCAGCGTCTTGCTGTCTTGGAACACGAAAAGATCGGATCGAGTCGCCGGCTGGAAGCTCACCGAAATGTCGACGCTTGTTTGGGGAGGCGCTTTGACGCCGCGGGCACCATACAGACCGACGAGTTGGAGATAGTTGTTCTCGTTGATGTGCTCTGGGCTCAGATCCTCTGCGGCATTCGCCGGATTGTTGGGCTTGGACGGCTCAGGATCGTCCTCCGCATGCGTCATGCTGGCGATCGCCCACTGAAATATCGCCGCCGGTTCAGGCACGATGAACTCCAACATCACGCGCTTTCCGTAATTCTCCATCCACGCTTCTTGGACCTGCTCCACGTACCGGTAAATACCTACGATGTGCTCCGTGTTAGGGCCGGAGTTGTCAAAACCGTGGAGATTCGTCTCTTCCGTCTCAAGCAGGTGTCGGACAGTACGGGTTTCCCGAATTCGATCCATGACCCGTTGCTTGGCCTGCTGCGTGACGGAGTTCGCAATGCTCGCGGCTGCGTGGGTTACAGACTCGTTGCTATCGTGCCGCGCCAAGCGGGCGTCTGTTTCAATACTAACCGTAGGTCCATAGGATGCACTCGCCTTGAGTCCAGCCTCAATGTCGGTGCTGGAGCTAAGCGCCTGAACCGCTTCCTGCTGCATCTCAACGTTGGACGCCGTGGTCAGGTCCTTGAGGGTTTCTTGGGACCGTTCGGTCTCACGGGTAGTGGTCTCTTCGTTCTCCTCTCGTATCCGATGGGTGCGCTCGCGCTTTTCGCTCGCCATCACGTTCTCGATGTGCGCGATGGGACCAGGAACATAGCGCGCCGATCCCAGACACACTTTAGTGAGATCTGCTATGGCGGGCGGGCGAGCCAGCGGGTTCTGGTTTGTTGGCGTCGCCTCCAAGGGCAGCTGAACTGTTGCATAATGCAAAAACCGCTGGACATCCAAAGCGCTTAAAGGCGCCGGAGCGCGCGAAATAGTCTCAACCAGGGCCATGAGACGGCAAGCGCGGAGCATTGCCGTCGCAAGAACAAGATTGCGCGTCGACTCGGCACCACTAGGAAAAAGAGCGTTGATGAGGCTCCGATGTACCGATTCCTTCAACTTGCCCCATTCCTCAGCTGCCACTATAGCGTCAATGTTAAGGCCTGTTTTTTTCTTAAACCACTCGCTCACTTCGGGAGATTCCCATGCTTCATTTCTTCCAGCAATCTCAAGATCAAACTCGCCTAGCAGGACCTGCTTCTCGTCATCTTCCGCAATTATTCTAACGGCTAGTGCAGAGAGATGGCCACTCACAGCGTCGCCCGATAAAAGCACGTTGCCGTCCGCGTGCCCTTCGCCATCGACAGCTTCTCCGCCATCAACATCGATATTTCTTCTGCCGGCAACTTTAATAACACGCGAATCCTCTAGGAAGAGCTTGGGCGCGCGAACGGCGGCGAGCTTGAAGAGCTCTACGTCACCATTCGCGTCTTGCGCAGTTTCAGTCTTAGTTTCAGTGGTGTCGGTCATGACTCCTCCGTATGATAAAATTGGCCCATTAGAAGGGGGGCGCACAGAAGTATCGTGTAAAGACCTTGCTGTAGTCGCAAAGCCAATGACTTTCTCAAGAAAACCAAATAAACAGTTCCAAAGAAAAGCTCTGACATCAAGGTCGCGGAAGTTAAAAGGTGATCTCAACGCCGTTCCCAATTACCTCCTGTGCGGCAACTCAGGGATTAGTCGTCATGAATCACGATAATTGTAATCTATCGTCTGTAGACAATTACGTTAGACCAAGGCGACCGGCGCATCAGCCAGTATGGTCAGCCGGAATGTGGCGGGGAAAAACCTGCTTATTTCCGGTATTTGCGCCGAAACACGAACTGGACGATTAGCCATTTAATTAATGTGTTGTTCCAACGTGATTAAAGACAAGACAATGCTAGCTAACGTGTGTCAAGCAAGCTCAACGACGCACCCGTCTTATTGGGGGGTGAACATCCCGACGACGATAGCATGGGCTGCATCAAGACCACTGTACACACTTCAAAATGCCGGATCTACCTTCACGCAATGCCACTCGTGCCTATTTAATCAGAATGAGTGACTTATCCCTCTACCTCAGGCATTCTGGGGGTCAGCAAGTTGCTCAGGAGGGCGTCGAGGCCGCATCCCCGAGCAATCACCTTTTGCGGGCTTCAAAGCATTCTGTGCGAAAGTCATTGGAGAAAACAGGGTGAACTCATAGTTTGTGAGTAATCACTTGTATGGAATGTGAGAGGCAAGTCGGTCATTGTCGTCTCGTTATTTCTGTTTGGGGCGGTGACCGGGTCAAGCGCGCGTCCGGTCGGCGCTTCAGCGCAGCGTGGTGCGGCGCGCCTGTGAGGCGGACAACGCCCCGCTCCATGCTGCCGTGCGCCTCGAAAGCCATGGCTTTGGAAGTTGCCCCGCGGCGAGCGGTCTTGCGGCCGTCGCTCCAAGAGGAGCCCGCCATCGGCCGCGGACAGCGCGCCACATCCTTGCATCTGGTGGGCCCCAAGGGTCCGAACCATCGTACGGCCATGCGCATCAAGCGGCCAAGCTTCGGGGCGGCGGACGCAGTCTCACGGTCGGTACAGGGGCCATGCAATTACGCGGGGCCCCGCCACCTCGGATCGGCGTCGGCACCCAGCTACGGTTGCCCGCGCGGGTGCTGAAGCGGTGTGTTCCGGGCGGGATCGATGCTCATGAGGCGCCCCGTAAGGCCATGCCCTCGGGCGGCGCGCCAGTGGTCGCGAATTGCCAGAGCACAATCAGTAACTTGCCGGCGAGCGCGACGATCATGGACTTGCGGGTGCCGCGGGCGGTCTCGGTGCTTCGCCAGTACCAGCGCGCCAGGGCGTTGTCTTTCTGAAAGAGCAGGAGCGCCAAGCCAGCGGGAATAATGCCTCGGCGGCCCCGGGCGTTGCCGGCGCGGGCGAGCCCCCGGTCGCGGCATTTGGACCCGCTCTCGTCGGGCGATCCGGTGAGACCCGCGGAACGCGCCACCGCTCGTCCGTCGGAAATGGGGCTTTATTGTCGAAACCGGACGGTCGCGGCGCCCCGCCACCCTATTTCGCTCGGGGTGTTCGCAGAACGCATAGCGCCCCGGCCTGTCAGCCACCGGTGCGTTACGACGGCGTGTTATGGTGGCGCCAGTCACAACCAGCCTCCTTTTGGTGGTAGGGTGCGCAGCGCCAAGGACGGTTGGTCGGCATCAAAGGAAATACGATGATTGTAACGCGTCACGACAACACCTCAACAACGGCCAATCTGGCGTCGCTTCTCACCGCCGCCGTTGATCGGAACGTCGCATCGGTCCGACTGTTTGCCTCGCCCACCGCGATGACACCCGACGCTTCGCCCGCCGACGGTCCCGCGACCAACTTTCCGTTGCTTGCCGCGATGGTGACGTTTGCCAACGGCGACGTCACCGTGTTTGACGGCCTCTTCCTTACTGCCCAACGGCGTGCCCGTTACGCGGAAGTTCGAGACCTTCTTGACGCTCTCCAGGACACCGGCAAGGCGTCTTTCGCCGACGAGCGTGCTCCGTTCACCGCGGCTCGATCGCCCGAGGCCGCGTGTCGGACACTTTTCTCGCTCGGTCCCGTTCAAGCGCTGACCAGCGCATCAAGGGCCCAGTATTTCACCTATCTCAGCACTCTGCCCGAAGCCGCATTCGAACAATAGCGCGGCACCGCGGCGCTCCTCAGGCCACGAGGAGCGCTCAGCGCGCCGGCCAGTCTGCCAAAAAGGACGGAATCCCCCATGACCATCGTGAAGACGCTTCATGGCTGGTGGGTGCTCTGGCGCCAAACCGATGAGCCGCTGCGGACGGTCCTTCGTTGGCGTCCCAAACGCTGAAATCGAACGATAGCACGGCACAGTGGCGCTTCTCACGCCGTGAGGAGCGCCTCGCCCGCCGGTCGCGCTTCCCAACAAGGAACAATCATGCTCACCGGACCTATGACTGACACAAACGTTGCGGCTTGGCTTTGGCTGGCGCTGTCCTGCCTTTTGCTTCTCGCTGCCCGGCTGGTTTTGGCACGCCGGGTGTTGCGACCCGACGACTATGCTGGCAATCGGCCTTTCACGCCGGTCGAATTCGCCGAAATGACCATTGCCCGCTACCGATTGTCGACGCGAGTGGCTGTTGGAGGGCGCCGGAACAAGTTTGATCCGAAAACCGACACGGTTCATTTGACACAGGATGTTGCCAATCGGCGAGACGGTCGCGCCTACGCGACTGTCAGCCATGAGGTCGGGCATGCCATCCGCTATCATGATTGCCGTCCCCTTACGGTGCTGTATGCAAAGCTCGGCTTATGGGCGCCCGCGGCGGCGTTAACCGTGGCGGCACTCGCGCTTGCCGCAAGGGTCTTTGATGTAGAGGCGTTCGTTTACCTTTCGAAATGGACGGGCGCGGCCGCACTCGAGGCGGCTGCATCGTCCGTAACTCTCGGTATCAGCACCGCCGCGGCCACGGCCCTGTTCGCCATTGTCGCGTCCGATGAATGGCGCACCTCATTCCCCCTGGCCCTCACCTTGATGGAGCAGGCCGGCGTCTTCAGCGAGGATGACATTGCCATCGGCCGATCCAGCCTGACGGCGGCGGCGGCAACCTACCTTCTGCCATTTGCCATTCTTCCGGCCTTTGTCATCGCACTGTGGCCGCTCTAGAGCGAAAGGATGTGGACCTTGCGGCTTCCCGCGGAACTCCTTCTGCGATCCAAGGCGGTGGAGACGGGCACCGTCAGCGTGATCGGCGCGTTTCTCGCCAACGAAGGCTGGGACGTGTAGGAGGGGCTGCCCATCGCCGCGGCCCGGCGCAGCCGGACCGCGCCACCGACGCCGGATCACGCCTTCGTTCACGTGGCCTGGCGTCCCCGCGTCCGTTTCGTGTTCGCTTCCCGTATTCGTGTTGGCGTTTTCCGTTTTCTTGGCGTTCCCCCGAGCCGCGCGATGCCCTACGGTTGCGTCGTACCGCGTGATTGTGCCCGCCCAGACCCCGTCAAGACTTCCAGACCAAAAGGCCTGCCGAAGATGACCATGCTTCAGTCGATCGACGTCCGCCCCTCTGCGCCAGACGTTAAGCCGTATACCGAGCGGCATGACGGTCTGCGAGTCCCCGTTCCCTCGCGCCGCCTTGCGCCGACGCCGCGCAAGCTGCGGGTCATCGGGCGCGACGTGTCGGTTCGCATGGAGCAACATCGGTGGGATGATTTCGAGCACATCAGTGCGGCCATCAAAGCGTCCCCGAGTGAACTTGCCCGTCGGATTGTGGCGCGCACCGCCGGCGTCTATGGTCCGACGGCCGCGATCCGCGAATTCATCCTGCGCTATTGGCGCTCGGCCGCGGAGATGCCCCATGTGGACGCCGAGGCGCGGGTCCGGGCGGTGCTGTGGCACCTCGGGGCACCGCCGCAGGACCAGATGGACGGGGTGATCATCCGCCTGCAGGACACCCTCGCCCCGCACCTCACGCCGGGCCGGGTCGAGATGATCGCGGCGCAGTCACGCGTCGATCTTGGCGCGTTCGCGGCCCAGGTTCGCGCGGCGTGGGGTGGTGACGCGCCGTGGCAGAGCGGGCAGGATGGCATCGCGGGACGCGTTCTGGAGGCGCTTGTCCCGTTCGCGGCGGCCGATTCCCGTGCCGGCTGACCTACTCCCGGCGATGCCCGCCGCAGACCTCGCCGGTGCGGTTGCCTTCAGCCTGGTCGCGCTCTGGCCCCTGCTGAAGGGCCGCCGGGCCATGCTGCTCGGACAAGCGGCAAGCGCCGTCGCGTTCGGTGTGCATTACCTGCTGCTGAAGGCGCACACCGGCGCGGCGATGACGGCGCTGTCTCTGATCCAGGGCCTGTCGGCGCTGCCCTCCGGCCGGTCGCGGGTGCGGACTGTTGTGTTCGCGGCCACCGTGCCGGCCATGCTTGGGCTGGTTGGCCTGACCTGGCACGGCTGGTCCTCGGTGTGCGCGGCCGCCGGCTTGCTGCTGGCCACCGCCGGGCGGTGGCAGGGGACCGCCTTGGGCCTGCGGTTGGGCTTTTTCGCGTCCGGCATCGCCTGGATTTGCCACGACGTCATCACCGGCAGCCAGTACGGCCTGGCCGCCGACCTGTTCTGCATGGCGGCGCTGATCATCGGCGCGCTGCGCGAACACCGGCAGCGTCGCCAGCCAGCGGCCGTTCAGCGCAAGCCGGCCTGACTCATGATTTCGATGCATTCCTGAATGACGGCCCGATACCGGGCGATGTGCCGCAGGTGCTCGTGGTAAACGAGCCAGAAGGGCGCGGTGGCGGTGCACGGGAGATCGATCAGGACGAGCGTGTCGTGCTGGTCGAGAACACCGCTGGGCTGGAGAGAAATGCCATGCCCCGCCACCGTGGCCGCCAAAAGGGACATGGACAGGTCGGTTTCCAAACGCACGCGCGGCGAGCCCCGGCAGATGCGGCCCCAGCGCGCGAAATCGGGGTCGTCGCTGTGCTCCGTGTAGTAGGTGTGGGTGAGCAACCAGTGCTCGCTCGCCAACTCCTCCCAACGCTGCGGCACGCCGTGCCGGGCGAGGTAGCCGCGTGACGCCACCGGACGGAAGTCGATCCGCCCGAGGGGCAGGCGGATGAGCGCCTTGGCCTGCGGCTCGCTGTAGCCGATCCAGAGATCGGCCTCGCCGTTGGCGAGGTCGGGCTGATGGGGGCGGTATTGCAGCTGCACGGCGAGGCCGGGGAACCGCTCGTACAGGCGCTCTAGGCGGGGCGTGACCCAGAACGCACCCAAGCCGTCCGTGGTGGCGATGCGGACCAGACCTTCGGGCCGGTGATTGAGGCCGATGAGGCTGCGGTTGGCGTCGGCAACCGCGGCCTCCATGACCAGAGCGGCGGTGCGCAGCGCCTCCCCGGCCGGAGTCAAGTGGATGGTCCCGCGCGACCGTGTGCTGAGGCCGAGGCCGAGCGCGTGCTCAAGGCTGTACAGGTGCCGCCGCGCCGTTTCGAAGCTCATGCCGGCGTCGCCCGCCGCCTTCACGAAGGTGCCGGTGCGGCCGTAGGCCAGGAAGACCCGCACCCCATCCCACTGCCCATTGAGCGTCGGGGCGGGCTTGTGGGGCAGACGCTCGCCGGTGCGAAGCGCCGTCACGGCCTGAAGGGCGGTCGCGGCGGCCGCGTCCATCGCCTCCGCGGCCGTCAGCAGCGCGCGGCCGGCCGGGGTCAGCTTCAGGCCGACGGACGACCGGGTGAACAACTGGGTGCCCAGGGCGGATTCCAGCGCGCCGATCTGACGGTGCACCGACGACAGCGGCTCTCCCAGCGCCTTGGCGCCGTGCAGAAGCGCGCCCTCCCGGGCCACGGCCAGGAAGACCCGCATCAAATCCCAATGGCGATCGAGCGGTGATGCGGGCGCGGCGGTGTGGCTGGGCGGAAGCATGGTTCAGGTTTAGGTGGATTGGTGTCAGCGATCAAGCATTCCGCGTCCCGCCCCATCGGCCGCGGCCATTTGTTGTTGGCCACCGCGCGCCGTGCAAACCATTGAGCACCCACACGAGGAGCCCCACCGTCGCCCCAAGCGGCCTCGGGGCTCACTCCGGGTAGGCCCGCCATCACATCTTGGCAAACCCGTCGGCTCCGTAGTAGTCTGACCGCCGGAATGAAGGGAGAGTCCCAATGGGCTGGCGGCCATCGCGCGGCAACCCCGCGCAGATGAGTTTTCTTGAGCAACTTCTCGCCGCCCCGCCGCTCCAATCACCCCCATCCATTTCCGACACCACCAGTGCCCGCCCCCAACCGGCCGCACCCCAGGAGTCTCCCCGTGCCGCAGCTGCCTCTGGACCCGATGCAAACGACCGCCGCCGAGGTCGCCACCTTGGAGCGCCGACGGGGCCGGGAACTCCCCCCCTCGTCACCGCTCCTGACGACGCTTCTGGGCTCCCCGCCCGGGACGCCGCTCCTGTCGCCCCTCCCACCGCTGCACCAGCCGCCCCCGGCCCCGACGCCTTCCCCGGCGCCGAACACTGGCAGCCCGGTGACCGCGCCCGCGTCATCGCCGCCCTGAACGCCGCTCCGCCCGCCGCCCGGTCCTACATCCACACCCGCAAACTGCCACTCCTCCCGATCGACGCCGCCGCGCTCGACACCCTCCCGCGCCCGCACCGCCGCGCCATCCAGGCCGACGGCGTCCTCCCCTACCTGAAGCAGGGCATCCACCTGCTGCCCGGCCGCGACCCCCGACCCCACCGCCTTTCTGCACGCCATCGCCTGGACCGCCCATTTCCACGCCCCCGCGACCGCCGACAGCGCCGCCCTCTCCCGCGCCGCCGCCCTCGGGCAACGCATGCTCGCGGCCACCGCTCCCGACCAGTCCGACCCCGTCGCCGTGGCGGCGCGCCCGCTTCTCCGCCGCCTGAACCGCGACCCGTCACACCTGCTTGACCTCCTGTCCCCGCCGCCACCCGAGGTCACGGCCCTCGCCGCCACGGTCCTGCCCGGCATCGACCCCGACGCCGCGCTCCTCTACACGGCCATTGCCCAGGCCTACGCCGCCGGCCGCCCCTCCGTCCCCTTTCCGGACCTCGCCGCCACGGTCACTGCCTCGCTCGCCACCCACGATCCCGACTGGGCCGCCACCCACTTCATCGCCGCGACCGCCGCCGCCGAACAGCAAACCCGCGCCGACGCCCACCCTTCCGCCTCCATCGCCGCGCCCGCCGGACTGGGCAACGCCGAGCCGCCAACCCCTCCGGCCTCCCCGCTCCGCTTCACCGTCATTGAGACGAAGCACCCCATCAGGCGCATGGACCTGTGGGTTGTCCAGCCCACTGTCCGCGTCGACAGCACCCTGTTCGCCGCCATGATGGACAACGCCAAGTCCCATCGCGGCTGGTATTCCAGCGACAAAGGCAAGGGCGCCGTCCCCGGCTTCCAGTTCCGCTCCGCCGCCGCCGCCCAAGCCTTCATCGCCACCTTCGGCCACCCCCCCGCCTCATCGCTGAAGCTCGACCCGCCCCGCCGCGCTATGCGAAGCGACTCGCCCGCCACCGAGCCGCCCGCATCCCGCCCGCCCACAGCCACCTTGGCCATTCCCAGCGGGGCCGAAAGCACCGCCGACCGCGCAGCGGTCCCCTCCTCCGCGCCACGCGCGGAGGAGGGCCATGCCACCGCGCAAGCCGCCGCGCCGGAGCAACCAGCCCCCCTCACCCCACCCGCCACCCGCCCCGAGCCCACCCACCCCTCATCCCCCTCCCCGTCGTCCCCCATGCTCCTGGACGCCGGCACGAAGATCGGCGGCGCCCGCAAGGATCTCTGGGCGCAGCGCGGCGGACTGACGCTCTCGGATCTCGACGGCATGACCGCGGCCGAGGAGTCCAAATTCGTCACCAAGGAGCAGGTGTGGCCGCGCCCCGACTACGGCGCCCTGATCGCCGCCGGCGAGGACCCCATCGTGGTCCGCCTCAAGAAGACCCTCTACGACGGCCTGGCCACCAAGCCCCGCCACGACACCCCGGACGGTCGCCGCGACTACCTCCGCATGATCGCCGCCGTCCGCGCCGCCGTGGACGGCGCCCGATCGACCGGCGACCTGCAGGGTGTCCGCACCCGCGTCCAGTCCGCCGTCGGTTTCAACGCCAACGCCTCGATCATCGGCCGCGCCGCCCCCTCCGCCGCGCAAGCGGAAGCCCGCCGGGTCTACTTCTCCGCCCTCAAGTCCAGCGACAAGCCCCTGTTCATCACCGCGACGGAGATCCGCAAGGCCCAACAGGACGTAGCGTCCGGCTGGCCCGCGCCCGAACCCTGGCAGCGCCTCTTCGACGTCCACACCGACCACCGCGGCGGCCTCTTCGTCACGAACAAGGGCCAACGCGCCATCGTCGCCGACGACTTCGCCGACCGCGAGGCCGCCATCGCCTGGTGCACAGCACACGCCGAAACCCTTGCCGCCAACACCGCCGCCCGGACAGACGCCAACCCCACGCCGACCACCCCGCACCGTCCCCACCTCGACGGCATTCTCCGCACCGGCCCCGACCGCCGTCAGGGCCGCGACATCACCTCGGAGGACTTCCGCACGGAGTTTGGCTTCCGCGGCGTCGAGTTCGGCAACTGGGTCGCATCCGACGAGCGACAGAAGGCCGTCAACCACGCCTTTGACGCCCTGCACGACCTCGCCGACATCCTCAACGTCAGCCCCAAGGCCCTGAGCCTGGGCGGCTCCCTCGCCGTCGCGTTCGGCGCCCGCGGCAACGGGGCTTTCGCCGCCCACTACGAGCCCTCCCGCCGCGTCGTCAATCTGACGAAGATCCGCGGCGCCGGAGCCCTCGCCCACGAATGGGCGCACGCGCTCGACCATCATTTTGGCGAACTGGACAACGACGCCGCCAATACCGGGGCGTCCGTCTACGTCTCCTCGCGCACGAACGACACCGCCTACGGCAAGGCGACGACGCGCATCGACCGCACGACCGGCAAGCCAGCCGTCACCCCCTGGCGCCCGAATCTCCGCCCGGAGGTCGCCGCCGCCTGGGCCACCGTCCTGAACAGCCTCTTCACCCGCCCGCAAACCCTCGATGAGGCGATCGCCCGCCGCGAGGAGAGCATCGCCGCCATGGAGGCCCGCGTCGCCAAGTACCGCGCCGACATCGCCAAGGTTGAAGCCTCCGCCGCCCTGCGCGTGAACAACGCCACGTTCCTGCGCTCCGCCAAGGATTACATCCAAGCCGCCGAATCCCGCGAACTCCCCGACCTGCGCGCCAGCCTCGACCGCCTTCGGAGCGGCGCCGACACCACACCCAACCGCCCGGTCGCCACCGACTATGCCACGGAAGCCGGTAAGCTCTCCGGCAAGTCGGGCGACTACTGGACCCGCCCGACCGAGATGCTGGCCCGCGCGCTGGAGAGCTACGTCTTCGACCGCATCCAGGCCCGCGGCGACTCCAGCCCGTACCTCGTCCAGGGCGTCGAGTCCGACCGCTTTGCCAGCCCGGCCTACAAGGGCAACCCCTACCCCACCGGCCCCGAGCGCACCGCCATCAACGCCGCCCTCGACACCCTCTTCGCCACCATGCGGGAACGCACCAACGACCAGGGCCTGCCCACGCTCTACGACGTCGCCTACCACGGCAGCCCGCACGACTTCGACCGCTTCAGCCTTGACCACCTCGGCACCGGCGAAGGCGTGCAGGCCTTCGGGCATGGCCTGTACTTCGCCAGCAGCCAGACGGTCGCGGAATGGTACCGCGACCGTCTGGCCGGGACGAGCTGGCGCGTCGGCAACCGTGTCGCCAGCATCGGCGACCTCCCCAAGGTTGTCGAAGAGGAGCTTGGCCCGGAGGCTGCCGCCGTCGCGGATCACGTCCAGTACCTGTTGACCAGCGGCTACGGCGTGGACGACGTGTTGCGCAACGCCGCGCACCGGCAGGACGGCGACGCCATTCGTCTGGTCGCCACCACCATCGAGCGCTTGGGCGAAGTGGACCAGGGAAAGGTGCTGGTTTTCCCCGGCGGCCGGATGCGCCACACGTTAACGACGGACGAGTCTCTCGGAGCCGCCAAGGCCGGCACGGACATCGCGTTCCACATGCGCACGCTGGGCGTGGGCATCGACGACGCCCGTCACATTGCCCTGGAGGAACTTCGGCAGGCCAATATCCATCGCGCCTCGTACCGCACACGCCAGGAGGACCGCCTTGCCAGGGCGCTGGACGGCGACGACGAGGACGCTCTCTTTCGCGCGCGGATGGACCTCCACAACAGCGAGTGGCTGGACCGCGAATACATGGCCGCCGAAGCCATTCTCGCGAGCGACGACACCATCCTGATCGACAACACGCAGCGCCGTGGACGCCTGTATCAGGTTGACCTCAGCCCGGCCGAGGACGAATACCTCGTGTGGGACAAGTCCCTGTCGGAGCAGTCCGAGACGGTGAAAGCGGCGCTCGCCGCTTGCCCGGAATGGACGGCGGTTCCGCCGGAGTGGACGCGTGACTCCGACCCCGGTTCCATCCTGTATCTTCGTCTGGCCTTGCACCTTGGCGGCGGAACGGTGCAGGACCACGCCGCCGCCAGCAAGGCGCTCCACGCCGCCGGCATCCCGGGCATCAAGTACCTCGACGGAACGTCCCGCTCGCAGGGCGACGGCTCGCACAACTACGTGATCTTCGACGCCACCCTCGTCACGATCACCGCCAAGCACGACGCCATCGCCACCGTCACCCCGGCCCCCCTCACCCCCTCGGCATCGTCCGCGGCGCTGCCGCCGACGCCCGCCGCTCCCCCATCGGCCCCCATCCCCCGCGACCTCGCTGCCTTGGACCTCTCGTCCCTCCCCACCGGCCGCCAGCTGCGCATCGGCACCCTGCGCATTGCCCGTCTCGCCGACGATGTGGTCGCCGTCTCCGACACCGCCCCGGCCGCCCTGGAGCGCCGCCAGGACTGGATGGCCTACTTGCAGCCCCTGTCCGACGCCATCACCCCCACCGCCCCGATCGGCCTGCACGACGCCCTCTACATCGTCGACCCCACGACGTCGCGCTTGACCGCCGGCCTGAACGGCGCCCTCTACCCGGCGCCCACCACGGAGGAAGGCTTCGCCATCGCGATCAGCCTGTCCGCCAACCATCCGGTTCCCACACTGCTGCACGAGCAGTATCATTACCTCTCCGCCACCAACCGCCTTACTCCCGAGGAAGCCCATGCCATCACAAGCGACCCCGCCGTCGAACCCGTCCTCCGGCACATCGACGCCACCTTCCCGACCCTCCCTGGCCCGACACGCGCTGAAGAGCTTGCCGCCTGGACCTTTGCAGGGTCCGCTGCCGTCGCTTCTGCGGTCAGCGCCCACGCCCGTACCACCCCCCTCGCTGGACAGCGGCCCGCGCGACCCGCAGACGGGCCGCCTGATCCTCTCCGACCCGGAACCGATCGACCCAACCGCGATGACGTGGCTCGGGCCCAAGCCCCGTACCGCATAAGCACCGCGCGTCTGGGCCTCAGCCTCTCCACCGAATCGGTTTTCGAAAGCATCGTCGCCGGCGCCATCGGCCGCCGCCCCGCCGCCCATCGCCCGCCGCCCACCCACCGCCGCCACCTCTGGGACGGCCAGCCCATCGACGACACCAGCGTTGCCGCCATCGAGCAGGACGTCCTCGACCGTTTCGGCCGCCCCGGCTTCGCCGCGCTGTCCCTCGTCCTCGACACCGACCTCGCCACCGCCCGCCTCTCCCTCCAATCCTCCACCAGCCCCGACCCCCGCGCCACCGCGGCCCTCGACCACCTCGCCCACCACCTCACAACCCCCTCGGCGAGCCTCCCTCGCACGTCTCGGGAGGCCTCCTCGCCATGGGAGGATTCGCCTCCCATGCCCACGGCACCGTCTCGGAGCGCCACCGAGCGCCGCGCGGCCCCGCGCGCCGCAGGCGCGCTCGTCGATCCCATGCCCGACACCCTGCCCGAGACCGCCTTTCACGGCAGCCCGCACACCTTCGACAAGTTCTCGTTGTCGGCCATCGGCAGCGGCGAAGGGGGCCAACTCTTCGGCCACGGCCTCTACTTTGCCGGCAACGAGGCCGTTGCGCGCCACTACCGCCAGGCATTGTCCGGCCAGATGATGCTCGACGGGGAACCGCTGACCGCCCTAGCGAGCGTGGACGACATGGCCGCGTTCGCCATCCTGCAGCGCGTCCAACGCGGCCAAGGGTTTGACGACGCCAAGCGCAACGCCGCCGCCGAAGTCCGCCAGATCGTCGCTGACGCGATTGCCTCCCTCGCCACCATGCGCGACCTCCTCGGTGTTCGTCAGGAGGGGTGGGGCGACCTCGTTGTCACGGACGAGGAGCTTTCCGCACGGGAGCGCCAGTTTGCCGCCACCAAAGCGGACCTCGACGCACGGTTGGCCGCCATCGAAGCCATGACGGCGGATCGCGTCTCTCTCAACGCCGGCCGCCTCTACACGGTCGACCTCACGCCGCCGGAGGACGCCTACCTCCTCCACGACCAGCCCCTCCACGCCCAGTCCCGCCACGTCCGCGACGCCCTGATCGCCGCCAACCTGATGGCCGCCCCGCCGGAACTCCGCGTGGTGGAGCGCCAACGTGGCCGCGGCACCATGACCTGGACCGACTTCACCCCGGCCTGGGTCGATCCGGCAACGGACCGCGTGGAGAGTTTCTATTCCGGCTTCGAGGACCGCGCAGACGCCGAAGCCCGCATCGACGAACTCCGCGCCCACCACCCCGACCTCCGCGACTGGAGTCGTTACCGCACCACCGGCGCCGCGTTCTATACCGACCTCTGCCGCCACCTCGGCTCCCCCGAGGCCGCCAGCACGGCCCTCCGCGCCGCCGGCATCCCCGGCATCAAGTACCTGGACGGCACCAGCCGCGCCAACGGCGAAGGCTCCTACAACTACGTCCTCTTCGACGACAGCCTCGTCACCATCACCGCCATGCAGGAAGCCCCCGCCCCCACGCCGGCCGCCCCCGCCACGGCCCGCCTGCCCCTCACCGCCCTCCAACTCCCCGCCGACCTCCCCGTGGGTCGCACCGCTGACGTCGGCACGCTGAAGTTGACACGCGTGGAGGCCTCGGTCGTCGCCGTGATCGACACCGATCCCGCCGCCGTGGCGCGCCGCGCCGCCTGGGCCGACCGCCTGAAGCCGCTCCGCGACGACCTGGCGCCCACGGCCCCCTTGCTTCTGGTCGATGGCATCCTCACCATCGACCCCACGACGCAGCGCGTGCTCAGCCTTTGGAACGGCGCGCTGCTCACCGCCTACCAGACGGACGGCACCCCGCAGCACCCCATCCTCGTGGACGTGAACGGCCCTCATCCCTCGGCCACCCTCGCCCACGAGGCCTTCCACCACAACACCAGGACCGGACGCATCACCCATGCCGAATACACCGCTCTCACCGCCGACCCCGCCGTCGCCGCCCTCCGCGCCGGCCTCGACAGCCACCCAACTTACGGGCGCATGTCAACTCCTGCACGGGCAGAGGAAGCTGCCGCCTGGGGCTTTGCGGGATCATCTCACGTCGCTCGACGCATCGGCGCCCTCCCCGCAGCCGCCGACGCTCGACCCGACCAGCACGCAGGCAACGCTGCTGCCGGACGCCGCCCCGACCGGCCTGGACTTCCTGTAAGCGTCCACGCCGAGGCTCCCTACACCATCGACAGCACCAGCGCCGCCTTCACCCCGGCCACGGCCACCCTCTTCCGCAAGCTCGTCTCCGGCGAGATCGGCCGCCGCCTGCCCAGCGCAGACCCAAGCTGGGAACAGGACCTCCCCGCCTTCCTGACCATGGCCCGCCCCACGCCGGCCGCCCCCCTCAGGACCACCATGACCGCCATGGCCGAAGCCCCCCTCGCCCAACCCGTTCAGCCCTCCACCCCATCCCCCTCGGCCTCCACCCGGCCACGCGCAGCGCCAGCCGCCCCCGCGGCGGCCCCGACCCCAAGCCCGTCCCCCATTCCCGACAACACTCTCCCGTTCCCCCGCTCCGAGGCTCCCGTGTCCGACACCAACAGCAAGAAGCCCTCCACGGCAGCCCCTTCCCAGCCGTCTTTACGCGCCGTCGCACCCACCCCGACGACACCGCCCACCGTGCCGCCAACCTTGGCCGCCACCATCGAGGCCGCCGTCTCCGACCCCGACCCGGTCCGCGCCGGCTGGTTGGCCGGTGAAGCCGCTCGCTGGGCCGCCAACCTCATGGACCGCGCCGGCGACGCCTTGCTCCAGCCGCCCCCACCGGCCCTCGACACCCTCCGCCAGGGCCTCGCCGACACACGAACCGCCTTCCACGACGCCCGAAACGCCCTCGCCGCCACGCTCGGCACGGCCTTCCTTTCTCCCGACGCCGCCGCCGCCCGCCTGCGCACCGCGCTGAGCGCGGCCGGCGGCGGCGCTCAGGGCGACATCCTCGCCCGTCTCCAGGCGGACCCCACCGAACTCGGCGTTCTGCGCGGTGGCAAACTGTTCGGCCGCGAGACCCGCGCCGCCGCGCTCGCCGCCATCGCCGCTCTGCCGGAGCGCGTCCGCGCGGCAAGCGCCACGCGCAGCGCGGTCCGCGACGCCGAAGCCGCCGTCGAGGCGCGGGAAGCGGCGCTCGCCGACCCGACCGTCGCCGCTCGGCACGCCGCCGCCGCGACTCTCCAGGACGCCGCCCAGATCCCGGCCGCCGCCCGGCTGCCTGCGGCGCCCCCGCCGAGCATCGCCGCCCTGGGCCTGCCGCCCACCTCGGCCGCCACGAGCCAAACCGCCACCGACGCTCGCCCGTCCGACGGCCCCCGACCGGAAACCCTTTGCCATCGCCTCCTGTGGCTGGCCGCGGAGCGTTTCGACCGCGTGGCGGCGTTGGACTGGAAGCGGCACCTCGCCGCCATCACGCACCCGACCCCGGGCAACCCGCCGAGCGTCCCGCGCGACGCCGTGGACGCCGCCCGCGCCTGGCAGGGGCGTAACGAGCGCCGCGCCGCCCTCGACGCCGCCGTGTCCGCCGCCGTGTCGGCCGCCCGCCCCGGCCCGGCTTGGCTCTTCACGTATCACCGCGCGACCCACCTCGCGACCACCCTGTTCGCCGTGGCTCAGACGGCGGATGCCGCCAGCGACCCCCTCACGACGACGCACGCCCATCAGATCGCCACCGCCGCCGACGCCGTACGCCCCCTCTGCGCCGCCCAGACGCTGCTCGCCGTCCGCAACGACCCCGAACTCCACCGTGGCCTGCTCGCCACCAACCAGTACCCCACCCTGCACACCGTCGCCCAGAACGCCCAACCCGCCGCTCTGGAGCAGCTCGGCACGAGACCGCCCCAGTCCGACGCCGCCGACGCCACGAACGATCACGACCTCGACATGGGGCACGGTATGGGGTGACCGCGTGGGCGCCCGCGTCCGCACCGCGTGTCCGCCACCGGGGCTGCGGAGCACGGCCTTAGGGCCGCGCGTCCGTCATCAGGACGGCGCGCGCTGTCGAGGGCCGTTGCGCAGGGCCACCCAGGTTCCCTGCGCGAGGCGCTTTGGCCGATCCCGACCTCGGCTTTTCGGCCGCATCCGGGTTGGCCGCGCCGACCCCGCGCCCCGAGCGGGCCACCGGCGCCGGCGAACCGGTCGATCCCACCGTCGGCCTCCACCCTTTGAGACGGCGGGCCATCGCGGCGAACCGGGCCCCGTGGTCTGAAGGCACGGCACACATCGCTCCAGCCCCGCTTCGCCAAGGACGCCACGGCCGGGCGATGCCAGCGAAGGCGATCCCCACGTCTTCCGTTCCCGTCTGACGCCGTCCGATCGGAGCGTCGCGACGGTCGCGCGGCCGGCGCCCGGCTCGCCGAGGCAGCGGGCCACACGGCAAGCGCCGGCGCTTTCGCCGTGATCCGCCCCAGCTCGGTCCGAAAGCCCCGGCGCTTTGCGGGCCTCCCAACCACCGCGCAACACGGCGCTATACCGCCGGTGCATGATGACCCATTCCAGGCGCCATAGACCCGCCAACCGCAAATCAATACCGTTTGGCGATCGTCGCCACCCAAAGGGTCCCCCGTCATGCTTCGTCACGGACACCTTGCCGTCCTCCACGCCGCCTTGGTCCTGAGCGCCGGTCTCGTCGCCACGCTTGCCACGTCGGCCCACGCCACCGAGACCGCTGCGGCCGCGACGGAGATCGCAAGCCACCCGCCGCGAAGCGCGGGCCGCTTGGCCGGCGCCTGGGACCACCTCGCCCGGCACCGGGCCGCCGGCGACCACGACCGCGCCGCTGCCAACGTGTGGCTCGAGGCGCAGCCGATCGCCCGCATCACCCCCCTTGAGCCAGCGCCGTGCGGTTCTACGGCCACCGTCGCCGCCGCGGGGGTGGCGGATGGCGCCGCCCGCCACGCCCGCGACGCGCGCCCGCACCCCATCACCACGACCATCCACGTCATCACGGTCCAGGCCGCGGACGTCGCGGCGGTCTTCACGGCTCTCAACAACGGCCAGACCGCCACGCCGGAAACCACCCTGGGCGCGCTGAGGACGGTTGCGCCGGCGGGCATCGTGACGCGCCTGGACCCGTTCGGGTCCACGCTCGTCCAGACCACCGCCACCCTCACCGGCACGTCGGGCGAGACGGCCAGCGGAGACGATCAGGCGCCGGGGCATGACCTCCTCGCCACCGGTACCCCAGCCCTGACCAACGATGGGCGCCTCGGCGTCGCCGACGACGTCCGGTTCACCACCGACGACACCGACGCCGCACGGGACCGGACCGGCCGCGCCATCACCCGCTACGCCACCAGCCTCTCCGTCGCCCCCAACGACACGGTCGTCGCCCTCGCCTTCAACACGGGCCCCGCGACCATCCTCCTCCTGCCGCCGACCTTGTGATCCGCCCCCCCGCCCTGCCGACGGTGGACGGCGCCAGCCACGCCTTCCGCACCCCATCCCCACGCCGTTGCCGGATCCGCATTTGAATAAAATACTAGCTTTTAACGATGCCCGATGGGCGCGACGTCTGGAAGAACTCGTTGTGCTTTGCCGGGCCGGCCTCGCCTGGACTGCAACAATTACAAATGGCCATACACCTGTATGGCGTTGCTATACTTGCCAAGAGCCACGTTTGCGCTTCCGTTTCTAGTCCATTTGATGTAGGTATCGCTTCGAATTCCGATGGAACCTCGTTTGTGATTTGCGCCCAGGGAGTAATGCTTTGTTAACCATGCCCGCCATTGTCCCTGCCGCGATGCGCGATCTGGTCCATCTGTCGAACGCGTTCCACGGGGATCTCGTCATTTCCGGGCCGGACGACGTGGTCGCCTACGCCGCCCCGCTGGTCCCGCACGGGTCCGCGTTCTGCGCCTTCCTGGGCGCAATGACCTACTCTGATCTTTACTGGGGAGCCATCGCGCATGGCCTGCTGCGGTCGACCGACCTGCGCGTGGCGCCGGACGATTGGTTCCAGCTGGCGCTTGGCGTCCGTCGCACCGTTGACGTCCTCGATGTTCAGACGCCGTCCCGGACGACGCGGATCCTGTGTCAGCGCCGGCGGCTTCCCAATGGCTGGACGGTCCACCTGCGCCTCGCCCTCGACGCCGTTCGCGCGGCCGGGGCTGCGCCACTGTCCGTGTTCGATGCGATTGACCGGTCGCGCGAAACCGCCCGCCTTGCGGCGGCGCTGAACCACCTGCCGGTCGGCGTGCTGTTCACCGACCGGCGCGGCCGTGTGCGCTGGATGAACGACACGGCCTCCACCTTGCTCGCGGACGGCACCAGCGTCAGCGCGCCGGCGCAGCGTCTGCAGTTTGCCGACCGGGCGGTGGGGACCACGTTCTTCGCCGCCGTTGACGGCGTTCTGTCCGGCGGCGCCCCCGCCTATGTCGCGGTGCCGCACCGTGATCAGCACCGCCTCCTGTCCGTGACCGCCGCGCCGTATCCCGGCGAAGCGATGGTCCTCTTCGCGCCGGACGATCCCACCGACGCTCAGCTCGATGAGGCGCTCGCGGCCCTCGGCCTGACGCGCACGGAGCGCCGGATCGCCGCGTCGGTGGGACGCGGCGAGACCCCGAAGTCGATCAGCGCCACCACGGGACAGGCCGTCAACACGATCCGCTGCCACCTCGCCAACACGTACCGCAAGCTCGGCTTGAACATGGGCGTGACCAGCCAGCGTGACCTCGCGCGTCTTGTCGGACAGGTGACATCGATCGCCGGGATTTGCCGGTAACGGCCCAACTGAAGCGGGACCCCCTCATGCACATACGCCGCGTGCCCCGGTCGGCCGGGCCTCTCGCCTCCGTGAACGCGCTCGCTCCAGAGGTGCGGACCATGACCAACTCCTTCGACGACGACGACGCCCTCCTCATGAGCACCCCCCCTGACCGCTCGGCCAAGGCTGGCCGCCCGCCGATTCCGCAAGGCACCGCGATGTTCGACCTGTCCCACGCGATTCCGGTTGACCCGGAGGAAACGTACCAGGAAGGCGACATCTTCGTGTATCCGGATGGCGTCCGCTTCTGGCGGATTGAAGAGGTTTATGACGACGGGGCCTGCAGCGGCCCGATGGTCGCCGCCGACTTCCCGTTCGTCGGGGAGGGCTGGCAGGTCCTCATGCCCGAGGACATGTGGGCCGAGCAACTCCGTCTCGTCGCCGGACCCTCCCTTCCACCGACCGGACCGGCCAATTGAGGCGTCCGCGCGACCTCCACCGCGCCACCGCATCGCCCCACAGGAGCTCCGGGACCGTCGTACCGCCGACCAGGCCTTGCCGTGTCGGCGCCGCCGACGGCAGCCGTGGCGTCCGTGGGGTACGCGCACCGTGCGTGCTTTGCCACTCATCCGGGAGCACCGTCCAGGCCGCCCTTGGTGCGCCCGATGGCCGGACGTCCTGCGTGTTCGGAGAAACGTCCGCCATGGTGACGCTCTATTGGCGGCGCGACAGCATCCGCTCCATCACGGCGTTGACCAACTCGTCGACTTTGGCCAGCCGGCACCCGTAAAGCTGACAGCTTCGCAGCGACCGGCACGCGTCCGGACAGATCGCCGCCACCGCACCTCTGGGCACGTACGGCTTGCCGTACACCTCAGCCAGCAGCGAATCGACGCGCGCCGGGTCATACCCCCACTCCACGAGGATCACGCGAGCCGCAGCGATCACAGGCAACGGCAGCGTCAGCGGCAACCCCGGGCGGTTGAAGCGCCGCAACACCCCAAGCATCGCGTCACCCCCCGCGCTCCCCACCACACGGCCATCCCCAGCCGCCCCGTCCTCCTTTGCTCGGAGGTATGCGTCGACCAGCTGCCATGCCGTCGCCGCCATTCTGGACACATTGTCCGTGCCACCCATGCTCGCTCCCACCAGACGCCGACCCCAGACCGCTCTTCTTCTGCCTTAACCGTCGGTTCGCCCTCTTGGCCACCGCTTGCCGGAGCAAGCACGCCGCATCACCGACACCACCATCCCAACCAGTCACTCCTCTGCATCCATTTCCGGACCCTGTCCAGCGCCATCGTCGCCGGCCCTGACCGCCGCCGGCCCCCGGCCCTGACCGGCGGCTTCGTCTCGGGCCGTGTCTTGATCACCGCCCCCTCGACGTCGTCCGGCCTTATCCTTCGGCGACCGGGAAGCGCCGGGGACTCCGCGTCGGGCATTTTGCCAAGGATAAGAAGAGCGCCGCAATCGTGATGGTCGCGACACGCATTCCCAGGCCCCGATCTTATGCATGCTCCCGTCCGCCACGCGTCGCGTTCTGAGTCGACCGGCGCCTCGGCGCCGACACGACGCCGTTTTCGTTTGCGGTCTCTTTAAGAGCGCTGTCTCCCGCTTTAAGAGCGCTGTCGTCCGATCAACGGCCCGTGACGTTCCGCCACACCGTCGCCCACGCCAACCCTCCGCTTGCTCGTCCCCGCCACTCATTTTATACTGAAGGCTCCGGTGCCCTCTGCGGCGCCCCAGCAAGGATTCGCCGCATGGCCGCCCAGACGATGCCGCCCGCCGACCGCCGCCTCTTCGACGACGCCTTGGCCGAGGTCGCCCGTCTGGTCAACCGCACAACCGGCAACCGCGCCCGGGTCCTGGCCGCCAACCAACTGTTCGACGAGACCGGGTCCTACCGCCCCGGCGCCTACGGCGGCACGCTCGGCCAGGACATCATCGCCGTCAGCCTCTACGACGCCACCGGCACCCCCCGCCCGACCCGCGACCTCCTCAAGGACACCCGCCACGAGGTCATTCACTTCCTCCGCGACCATGGTCTCATCGACCCGGCCGCCTGGACCGCTTTCGCCGCCAACGCCGCGCACTGGCGCCGGCGCTACGGCATCGACGCCCTGTACCAGGACGCCAACCTCACCGACGCCCAACTCGACGAGGAAGCCACCGCCACGGCCTACGCCGAATGGGCCGCCGAACGCCTGGACGCTCCCAACCCGCCGACCCGCCGCGGCTTCACCCTGATGCATCGCTTCTTCGGCGCCGTCCGCGACACCATCCAGCAGCCCTTCACCACCCTCCGCTCCCCGCTCGCCCGATCGGGCGCCGCGGAGGCCGCGGCGGCGGCCAGACGCCCCCTTGACGCCGCCCGCGCTTGGTTCGCCCGCATCGAGCAGGGCCTTGCCGCCGCCCGCGCCGTCCCCTCCAGCGCCGCCGCATCCGCCACCCCCGCCGGCACGATCATCCGCACCGACGCCGCCGTCACCGTTGCGGGTGCCCTGCACGCCCGCGACAAGCACGACCGTCGCACCCTGTCCCTGTTCGGCCTTGACCCCGACCCGGCCCCCGTTCCTCTCGTCGACGCCCCGCCCACGCCGTTGTTTGTGGAGCCCGCATCGCGCCCTGCCACCGCCGCCCTTGATTCCGGCCACGCCTCCGTCGAAGATGCCCACCACGCTTCCCAACCCGCCTCCTTCCCCAGCCAGGACACCCGCGATGCCGCCGACCAGCCCGCCGACCGCCTCCAGCACGCCGCCGACCACCGCGCCGAAGGCCACGCCCCCGGCCAACCCGCAGGATCTCACCGCCTCGACGCTCCAGCTGCTGGCGTCGAAGGTCCAGGAAGCGAAAGCGCTCAACCCGGACCCGACGCAGCCGCTGCGGATGGACTCGCCGCTCGCCGACCTGGTGATCAGCAACCGGACGTAACGCCCGCCACGGCCGCTCAAGCCTCCAGCGCCCCCACCGCGGCCATGTCCGGCGGAGCCGACGGCTCCGCCGCTCGCGACCGGGACGCGGCCGTCCTCACGCCGCTCATTTCCGTCCCCGGCCTGGACACCTTCCCGGAGGCCCACCACGCCGCCGTGCGCGCCGCGGTCGCCGGCCTTCCGCCCGAGGCTCGGCGTTTGCTCATCGTCACGCAAACGCCCATCGGTTGGCTCGCCGACGACGTGATCGCCACGCTGCCGGACGACGAGCGCGCGCGCCTGTCCGCCGCCCCCGTGCAGGCTTTGGACGGCGCGCGCATCATTGTCACGGACGTTACCGCTCTCACCCCCGATGCCCTCGCCGCCGCCCTGATCCCCATCGCGGCCCCGCACCTGCCGACCGATCTCTTCGACCAGGCGGCCGCCCGCGCCGCCCGCCAGGGCGAAGCCATCGCGCACGCCATCGAGGCCGCGCTCACCGGCGCTCTGTCTCCGCTGACCGCCCTCTCGGCCGACACCCTCGCCGCCGCCGCCGCGGCCGCCGCCACGATCACCGCCACGCACCGGAGCGCCAGCGACGCCGCTGCCGGCCGCGACGCTCCGGCCGACGCCGCCCTGAGCCCCGCCACGCAATTCCTCCACATCCGCCAGCACCTCGCCCAGCCCGACGACGCCCTGCTGGCCGCCGCGTCCAAGGTCTTTCCCGACCTTGCCCCGGCGCACGTCATCCTCTCGCTCCACGCCCACGCCGCCGCCCAGAACTTTCGCAGCCTGGGCTGGCTGCCCGCGCGCGACGCCTTGCTCG
The DNA here is from genome assembly GCF_025961225.1 of Azospirillum canadense. Classification (GTDB taxonomy): domain Bacteria; phylum Pseudomonadota; class Alphaproteobacteria; order Azospirillales; family Azospirillaceae; genus Azospirillum; species Azospirillum canadense. The sequence goes on from NZ_JAOQNG010000005.1 coordinate 390,059, forward strand.
CCGCCCACGCCCTGCAGTCGCCCCCGTTCGCCGCCGCCATCTTCGCCGCCGCGGCGGACGCCGCCGACTTTGCCGCCAACACCGCCGCCGACCGCGCCCTGCTCGACGACGCGCGCACGGCGCTGCGTGCCGCCCGCGCCGCGCTGACCACACGGGAGGTGCCGGCGACCGTTCCGGCGGTGATCCACGCCACCGCGGAAGCCGGCCACGACGCCATCCTGACCCTCCAGGAGCACCTGTTCGGCGCCCGCGTGGCCCCCGAGGACCTCGACAGCGCCCGCACCGCCGCGCGCGCCCTCCTGGCCCTCGCCGCCGAGACCGCCGCGTATCCCACGCGGGCCGCCGCCAGCCCCGTCGGCGATCAGCCCCAAGCGTCCACCGCGGCCACGGACGGCGCCGCCGATCCGGCCGCTTCGGACAGCGCGGCCCCGTCGCGCGCCGCCCCGCCCGCCGCTCTGCGCTTGGACGATCTGCGCGCCGGCCTGCGCCGCGACTTCCCGCGCCTTGTTGTTGATTTCGAAGGCGCCGGCCATGCGGCGACGACGCGCCAGTACCGCATCCTCCGCTTCAGCCTGCCAGAGGCCCTCCGCAATCAGGGACACGGCACGCGCGCGATGGCCCGCATCATCGACTTTGCCGACGCCAACGGCTTTCTGCTGACGGTGCCAAACCTGCTTGGCGATGCCAACGGCAACATGCCGGCTGGACAGCGGTTCCTCCGGCGGTTCGGCTTTGAGATCAACCTCGGCGAGACCCAGCGCCCGGACCTGGTCGGCAAGGACTACGTGACCGACGCCTTTTACCGCGACCCCGACCCCTCCCGCCGCCGCATCCTCCCCCCCGGCCTCGACGCCGCGACCCTGACGCCCGGCGGCAAGGAAACCCTCAGCCTCCTGTCTCTGCTCGGCGTGACCGGCGACGACGTCCGCGACATGCCATCCGGCGAGCGCATGCACCGCATCGTGACCGCGCTGAGCGCCATCGATCGCATCACGGTCCTGACCACGCCGGCCCGCTCCGACGCCCCACCCGCGACCGTCTCCGCCGCCATTCCCGCCGGTTACGCGCTGAGCCTGGTGCGCAGTGGCCAGTACGTCCTGCGCCACCACACGCCCGGCACGGACGAAAGCCGCGCCGTTACCCGCACCGTTCGCCATCTCGGGCCCGACCGCGACGCCGCGCTGCTCCGTGCCCGCGTCTACCTCGTCGGCCTGAACCGCTCCATCCCGCCGACGCTGCACGTCCTGCCGGACGAGTCCGCCGCCCCGGACCGGAACCCGATCACCCCCTCCCAGTCCACCCCATCTCACTCCGGTGACACCGAATCCTCCGCCGACCACGCCGGTGTCTCCTCGTCCGCGCAAGGCGTGGACGAGGCCTCAGCGTCCCCGCCGGCCGGTGGGAAAACAACCGACCCCGACCCCGACGTCGCGATCCGCACCGTCGCGTCCCCCGCCACCGCCCTTACCGCGGACCGCAGCACCTGGGAAGGCGCCATCTGGGCCGCCGCGAACGACCGCTGGAACGCCGGCCACTCGGTCGTCTACGGCACCAGCCTGCGCACGACGGTCATTGCCCCCAAAAACCGGGACGCTCTTCGCTTTCACGATGGTCGCATTCAGGCCTATGAGGGCCGCCGCCAGGGCCGCGAGCACTGGATCGACCTCGGCCCCTACGGTCAGAGCATCGACAGTCTCGCCCACGGCCTCGGCCTCCCCACCAGCTTCGACCGCAGCGCCGCCCGGGCCGCCGCCATGCCGCAGGCGGACACCCGCGACGACACCCAGGACCGCCTCACGCCGACCCAGATCGAGTTCGGCATTGCCACCACTCTCGACCGTGTCGACCTCGAAGGCCCCGCCCTCATCGCCAGTCTGACGCGAGATGACATCGCCCGCATCCTTCGCGACGAAGACCCGGCTTACGTCTCCGATGTCGAAGCCTACCTCCGTGCCACACACCCCGACCTCTTCGGCACGCAGTCCCTCGAACAGACCACCACCTCCGAGCCCATGTCGTCATGGCTCATCCGCGCCATGGCCCTCGACGTCGACACCGGCGCCCTGTTCGACGCCCTCGGCGAGCACGACATCCCGGCTGGCGCCTTCGTCTACCACTCCCCCGCGGCCCCGGTCCCGGCGTCCCTTGCCGTCGCAACGCCCAACGTCCAGTCCGCGGGGAACTTCGCCTGGTCCTCCACCCCGATCCCCAACGCCACCCTCCACACACTGGGACTCCTGCCAGCCGCCGTCGACACAGCCGCTGCGGTCATGCGTGTCCACTACGACGCCGAGCACGGCAGCGAGCGCGGCTACGTCCTGCAGATGCCCACCGGCGACAGCCGCCTCCGCGGCGCCACCGTCGCCCGCTCGTCCCGGCATCCGGGCCAGTGGCAGGTGACGTGGTTCGACCGCAACGGATTCAGCGGCGACACCACGCGCGCCACCCCGCAGGAGGCCTTCCTCGAAGCCTTCCGCGAAGGTTATCGCATCCCCGCGCCGACCCTGCTGCGCGACCTGATGCAGACTTCCGAATTCCACGCCGGCAACGCCGCGACCGACGAGATCGCCCGCATCAACGCCGCCACCCACGCCGGCACGCGCGGGACCCCGTTCGCGCCGGCCGCGCCTGCGCCCGGCGCCCCCGCGCCCGACCTCGATCTCCTGCGTGATGCCGGCTTCACGGACAGCGAAATCGCGTCCGCCCGCGAAGGCCGCCTCAATCCGCGCATGATCGAGCAGGCCGCTCAGGGCTACGTGTTCTGGGGCGATTGGACCGTCACCACGCCCGACGTGCTGGCCAACGCGCTCCGCATGTATGAGGACGACCTGAAGCCGATCGCGGGCCGGCGCGAACGCCTCGCCGCCGTCGCCGACCGCAACGGGGTCCTGTCCGCCGGCGAGGTGTCCCGGATCATGGGCTATGGCGACACGCCCGGCATGACGGTTGCCCAGATCGCCGCCGACATTGACCGCCAGGAGCAGACCGCCCGCGCCGCGATCGCCCGTTTCGAGCGCCAGCACGCCCGCGCCATCGCGTCCGGCCTCGTGCCGACCCCCGCCGATCCCACCGCGAGCGCCGCCACCACCCAGACCGAACAAGACCTCCAGCCCACTCCGGTTTCTCCCACCGAGCGAAGCGAGGCCCCCCGCGCCACCAGCGCGGCCACGGCCACCAAGCCCGCCGCCAAGCAACAGACGCCCACCCCCGCCACCGGAGCCCACGACACTCTCAACGCCGCGCCTTTCCTCGACCCCACCACCGTCGCCCTGCTCCGCCTCGCCAGTGTCGCAGACGTCGACATCCAGCTCATGACGCCGGACGAGCGTCAGCAGCGGATCGACGCCGCGACGGCCGCCGCCGACGGCGTCCAGGTCCGCGATGTCCACGCCCCGGGCGACCGCTTCTGGTACTATCTCTCGAAGGGCGAGCAAGCCGTCCGCTACACGCTGCGCTACCACGCGACCACCCCCGGCCGCGACGACGACCGCCACGTCCGCACCTTCGGCGAAGACTTCGACGACGCCGTCCAGAAGGCGCGTATCTACCTCGCCGCGCACACCCCCGCCGGCCAGCCGATCCCGGCCCTCCACACCGCCGAACCCGACCGGCGCCCCATCGGCGCGCGCGACGAGATGGACGCCCCCGCCGCCACGGACGACCGCTCCCGCTCGGCCACCCTGCTGCGCGACCTCTCCAGCGCCCCCGAAACCGCCGCCCTCCGCACCGCCCGCCAATCCGGCCCCCAATCCACGACCACAGCCACGGCCTCGGCCTACGACCGCAACGCCCCGTCCACCGTCGCGACGCCGCTCTCCGCCTATGGCCTCAAGGTCAAGCCCCTGGAGACCCGCGCCGGCAAGCCCTACTGGTTCGTCACGGGCCGTATCGACGAACACCAGGCCCTCCTCGACCGCTTGGGCGCTGCCAGCCCCTTCAAGCTCAAGAACGCCTGGGGCCGCAGCTTCTTCGACGCCGACCCCACCGACCGCATCCTCGCCGCCTTTGCCGCCGCCAACGACCCGAGCAAGGCCCCCACGGACCCACTGGACGCCGCCGGCCTGATCCTTGAAAAGCGCACCAGCCGAAGCACCGGCAAGGACTTCTGGACCGTCCGCGGCGACCTCACGACGAACGCCACCCTGCTCGACCGCCTGGGCGCCGCCGCCCCCTCGACCTTCAGCGGCACCGCCACCCGCGCCTTCTTCAAGGGCGACCCCACGGAAGCCCTGCGCGCCGCCCTGTCCGGCGCCTCGCTGCCCGCCCAGGACGACACGGCCAACCGGCCAAGCATCGACACCCCGCGCGCCCAGCGTCTGATCGCCTCGAACCGCCTGCACGTCGACGCCGACCCAAAGGGCAATGGCTTCGTCGTCACGGGCAAGACGTACGACCACCGTAGCATTCTCAACGACATCGGAGGAACCTGGGATGGAAGCATCAAAGGATACCGTTTCGCCGCCGACCCGACCGGCCACCTCGGCGCGGCTCTTGCCGACCTTGACGCCCGAGGAAGCGTTGCAGCGCTTGATGGAGGAGACGCCGGACGCGGCATTGACGCTGAGGAAGCTCGAGTCCTCCTCGAACTCCGCGAGCGAGAGCGAGGACGACCCGACGAGCGTCAGCTTGACCGACCTGCTGCCGAATCTGTCAGTGACACCACCCGCGCCCTGATCGAGCGCGGCCTGCAGTTCGGCATTCCCGCCCCCGTCGCCCGCGACCAGATCGAGGACATCGCCCTCATCCACCGCGCCTACGAGCGCCAGAACCCGCTCTTCATCCTCGCCAACGCCGCCGGCACCGGAAAGACCTTCGTCCTCGGTGGCGCGATCCGCGAACTGCGCGAAGCCGGCCAGGAGCGCTTCGTCTACTTGACGCTGAACACGGACCTGATCGAGCAGATCAAGCGCGACCTCGCCCCTTACGGCCTGGACGGCGTCTCCTTCCACACCTACGCCGAACTCAGCAACGCCAAGTCCGCCCCCATCGACGTCCACGACACCGTCGTGCTCGCCGACGAGGCCCACAACCTGAAGAACGTGGCAGCATCCCGCGGCCAGAAGGGCCAGGACCTCCTCCGCGCGGCCCGCATGACCATCGCCGCCTCGGCCACCCCGTTCGAGAACCCCATCGAAGCCCGCTACCTCGCCGCCACCGGCGTGTTCGACAGCGTGGGGGGCTTCGAGACCTGGGCCAAGATGTACGGCGCCGCCCAGAAGTCGCGCACCTTCATCAACGCCCGCACCGGCCGCGAGCAGACGGAAACCATCGCCTACTGGCCGTCCAACGCCAGCAAGGCCGACGGCAAGGCCGCCCGCGACTGGTTCATGGCGCGCGGCATCATGACCCAGCGCGCCATGCAGATCGACCCCGCCCTGGTCGACGTGCGGTTCAACCGTTTCGCCGTCTCCCAGGAGTACGTCGACCTCTACAATCAGGTCAACGCCGCCTACGACGACGCCCTGGATTCGTATCGCGACCGTGACGGCAACGTCGTTGCCGCCGGCCGCGCCGCCGATATGCTCCGCCACCGCGAGAACACGCTGAAGCGCATCCTGGAAGCCGCCAAGCTCCCCGGCGCCATCGAGCAGGCCCGCACCCACCTCGCCGACGGCAAGCGCGTCGCCCTCTTCACGGAAACCAAGTCCGATCGCGAACTCGGCCGTTGGCGCATGCTCGACGCCAAGCCCACGGAGCGGACCTACTCCGCCGACGAAGTCGTCGCCATGATGCAGGAGTGGCGCCAGGAAGCGGCCATGGCCCGGATCTACGGCGACGGCGATGTCCCGCCCCCACCCTTCGCCGAGTTCATCGAAGACCTCGCCGTCGCGTTCGACAACCGCACCATCCGCTTCGACCTCCCCAGCCCGGCCGACGAAATCGTCGCCGCCTTCGGCAAGGACGCGGTCGCCGTCTACACCGGCGCCGTCTCCGCCGGTCAGGCGACGAAGGCCAAGGAGGCCTTCCGCGCCGGCGAGAAAAAGCTGATGGTGCTGACCATGGCCAAGGGCGGCACCGGCCTGTCCCTGCACGACACCGACGGCGATAAGCCGACGGTCCAGCTGAACCTCACGCTCCCCTGGACGGCCACCGCGGTCGAACAGGTCTCCGCCCGCTGCGCCCGCTACGGCCTCCAGTCCAAGGCCGTCGTCGGCTGGCTGTTCGCAAGCAACATTCCGTGGGAAGCCGAAAAGCTGGCGCCCAAGGTCGGCCGCCGCATGGCCGAGATGGGCGCGCTCGTGAAAGGCGTGGACGTCCGCGCCGCCGACGCCCTCACCACGGACTTCGATTTCGAAGGAACCCTCGACGTGCGCGACCTCGACCCGCCCGCGGCCCTGCAGCCGGCCGCTGTCCCAACCGTCTTCTCCACCCACCAGCCCATCCCGTACCCGCCGCCGCCGCCGCGCCTGCCCGCTCCCGGCGAAACTCTCACCGTCGACGGCTGGTCCTGGCAATCGCTTCTGCCGGGCATCGTCCACGGCTGGCCCACCGACGACTCGTCACTCGCCCGCCGCGACGCCCTGGAAGCCGCTCTCGCCCCGCACGCCGCTCGCGTGCTGCCGCAGGAAGCCGCCAACGGCGACATCCTGGTCACGGGCGCCATCTATCTCCGAGCCCGCACCCCCGACGGGCAGGACGCCTTCACCGCCGCCGACGGCCTCACGATTCCAATGCGCGACGCCGAGGGCCACGTAAAACACATACCGCTCGTCGCGATGACTGCGGACGATCCTGTCGACATCCTCTATCATGAGGCTGGCCACGTACATCTGCGCGAAGGACGCTTTGATGACCACGAACTCGCCGTCTTCACAGACCCCGCCCACGACGCCCTCTTCAACGACCTCGCCGCCCGCTACGACCTCGACCGCTACCCACCCTCAAATTCTCCTGGACGACTCCTTGAGGAACTTGCCTGTCACCTGGCCGGCGACTGGGCCTCGTCCCGCGCCGCCGCCGAACCCGACCGCGACGGTGACCAGCGCTCCGGCGACGCGCCCGCTCTTCGGCCCCGGCTCGGGACGGTCGTTCGGCTCCCCGAGGACCTGATCCAGGTCCTCAATTCCCTGATCGACGGCACCATCGGCTCCCGCGCGGCCTCCGCCGAGACACGCGCCGCGTCCCTGCTCGACATGGGCCTGTCGGGTCTCAACGATCCCCGCCTCTTTACCCCGTCCGACCGTCTGACGGCCGGCGGCCTCGCTCCCACCTCCAGCCTCTACGCCCCCCTCACCCCGCCGGCCGCCCGCCGCCCGTCCCGCGACACCAAGACGCTCGACCTCTTCGCCTGGGCCGCGCCCACCCCGCAACCCACCCCGTCTCAGACCACCTCGGCCCCCTCCAGCGTCGACGGCACCGCCGACCGCGTCGCGGTCCCCTCCGCCACGCACAGCGCGGAGGAGGCCCCGGCCACCACCCCTGCCGCCGTGGGTCAGGCCCCCGCCCAAGCCGACACGCCCGCCACCCCGCAGCTGGCCGCCGAACCCGCGCCGCCGGAGCCCGTCACTCCGACCGACCTCCGCTGGCTTGCCTCTGCCCTCACCCGCCCAGACGTGACCGCAGACCCGTCCCTCAACGCCGGCCACCTCTACCTGTCTGTCTACCGCCCCGTCGGCTTCGGCCTCCCGGTCCGCGGCCTGCCGTTCGACACCGCGGCCCTGCTGCCCACCACCGACGCCGCCCGCGTCCTCCTGACGGAAGCCCCGCTCCCGGTCTCCACGCTGAGCCGCCTCGAACTGGCCCCCGTCTCTCCGGCCGCCCGCCTCGCCGCCCTGCGCGCCGCCTACGCCTCGGAGTTCGCCACCGCCGCCACGCCGGCCGCCACGCACGACCGCTTCGAACTGACGCCCCGCGATCCCGATGGCTATGGAGGTGGCGCGATGGTCGCCCCGGCCACCGCCGACACATCACCCGTCGACGCTCGCTTCATCCTTGTCGAGTTTGATGGCTACGGCATCAAGACCCAGTCCAACCACGCCACCCAGGACGAGGCGCTTCTCGCCGCTATCGCGCGCGGTTACGTTACCCCAACGCCCGGCCACTACGCCGAAATGGCCGCTTTGGGCAGTTTCGACCACGCGCCCACTCCCGACGACACCCCCGCCACGAACGAGACGGAGGTCGCCCAACCCACCTCGGTCTCCCCCGCCGAGCAGAGCGAGGCTCCCCGGGCCATCGGCGCGGCCACAGCGACCACTGCGGCAGCCGTGACACACGCCCCCACCCCTCGCTTCACCGACGCCACCTACGCCGCCGCCCGCCGTGACGTGACCGCGATGCGTTGGCTCGCCCTCAAGGTCGAAGCCGCCGTGCTGGCCACCGGCGCCCGGGGTCGCGCCGCGCTCGTCGTCAGCAACGCCACGCCGAAAGACCTGCTCGACCGCCAGATCATGGCGGCCTACGGCGTGGACGCCGCTGACGCCCGCACCGCCTCCAACCGCGCCTTCGAGGTCGAGGACCAGCACCTCGACCCGGCCGATCGCACCGTCTGGCGCAGCCAGCCCAGCCCGACGCTGGCCGATTACCCGATCCTCACCGACGCCCTGCGCACCGCCCTCGCCGACGTCGGCTACGCCGTGAACACCGACCTCTCCGTCACCCCCATCGCCGCTCCGCAGCAGGACGCCGCGGCCACCCCGCCCGGCACCGACCGCGACTTCGCCTTCACCACGTGGATCCGCACCGCCGCCGCCGACGTGGCCTCGCTGCGCCGCATCGACGTTGACCGCGTGATGGGCTACGCGCACGACGCCGGCGCCCTCGACGCCTTCGCCGTCTGGCTGAGGACCGCCCGCCCGGACCTTGCGCAGGAGATCGCGGACGTCCAGGCCGACCGCACCACCACCGCTGAGACCATCCCCTCCCCGGCCGGGGCCGCCGCCCCCGACCGAACCCCCGACTTCCTCGCGTCCTTCCCGCCACCGGTTCGGACCCCCGACCGTCAACCGCCTTACCTCGGTGACCCAGCCGACACCGCGGAGCAGGCGGCCCTCCACGACGCCATCGCCCTGGATCTGAGCGCCCGCCTCACCGCCTTGGACGGGCTCGCCGACGCCGCGACCGCCGGCATCGATCCCCGCACCGGCCGCCGCCCCCGCGGGCCGGACGAGGCGGCGGACACCGCCCGCTACGTCAACGCCGCGCGCGCCGGCGAGACCGTTGCCATCCGCGACACCCTCGCCGAATACGCCGCGCAGTTCGGCCACGACGCCGCGGCCCGGTTCGAAGCCCACATCCGCGACGCCCACGCCCGCCGCCAGTCCGAAGCCGCCGCCCAGCGCGCCCAGGCTGACATGCCCCTCTTCGCCGCCTCCACGACGGCCCCTCAGACCGATCGCGTCGACCACCTCCTCGCCGATCTGGCCGCGTTGGAGGATACCCAGCCAGATTTCTTCGCCAACGGGACCCTCTCTATGTCCCGCGCGCAGGAGACGCGCATCGGCTATCCGGAAGGCGCGCCGGCCGACATCGACCTGGACGCCATCGAGGCGGCCACGCCCGGCAACGGCTGGGGCACGACCGCCATCCGCCTCGTCACCGCGTTGGCCGACCGCCACGGCGCGTCTCTCTTCGTCCAGGCCCACGCCATGCTCCCCGACGACCATGGAGACGAGGACGAACTGGTCGGCTATGACGAGTCCTCACAGAGCCGCCTGATTGGCTGGTATGAGCGCCAAGGCTTCACCATCGTCCACGACGGTGGCGACACGACGGATATGCGTCGCTCTGCCGCCTCACCCACGCACGAACAGGCGGCATGGCTCGACGCGGCGCTCCGCGGTGTTCCGCTCCAGGGGACTTATCCTGCGTCTGCGATCCGCGCCAATCTCAACGACGACGGCATTCACGTTGCCCCGCGTGGCAGCGTTCTGACGCCGTCTCCGCTCGACACGGAAACGCAAGATGACTTGATGAATGGCGGGTGCTTCCCGTTGGCTCTTGCCATTCATGACGCCACCGGCCTGTCGCTTGTCGGCGTTCGGGCGTACAGCAATCCGATGTCTTCGCTGATCGACCATGTGGCCGTCGCCTTGCCCGATGGCACCTATCTGGACGCCCGCGGCATTCTGACCCGCGAGGGCTTGCTCGACACCATGGTCGGCGAGGCATTCGTCATCGAAGACATCGCGCGTGACGACGTCGAGCGCCTGTCGAACGAGAACAGCCGTTCTTTCGTCGCATCGGCCTCAATCGCTGCCGCGACCCTCCTGCCGCTGGTCGACCACGTCCAGCCAGCCCACCCCACCCCGGCCACCCCCGCCGAGCGCAGCGCGGCCCCCCGCGCCACCGGCGCGGCCCCAGCTCCCGCTTTTGCCGCCGGAGCGGAGGTCCCAGCACAACCCGCCACCCCCACTGCCTTCACCATCACCTCACAATCCGACCTCGCCCCCACCGGCCAACGCGCCAAAGTCGACGCCAACCTCACCGCGCTCCGCCTCCTGAACACCCTCACCGCCGAAGCCCGCCCGGCCACCGCGGATGAGCAGCGCACGCTTGCCCGCTACAGCGGCTGGGGCCACAGCCCGCAGATCTTCGACGACGCCAAAGCCGGCGATTGGGCCGCCCTGCGCGCCGACCTCCGCAGCCTCCTCAGCGACGACGCTTACGCCGCCGCCCGCCTGACGACGATCAACGCCCACTACACCAGCCATGAGGTGATCGCCTCCGTCTGGCAGGCCACCGAGGACCTCGGCTTCCCCGGCGGCCGCGTGCTGGAGCCCGGTTGCGGCATCGGCAACTTCATGGGTGCCCTGCCCGCCGGCCTGGCCGCCAACACCCGCATGGTCGGCGTGGAACTCGACCCCACGACCGCCGCCATCGCCCGGCACCTCTACCCCATGGTCGAAATCCGCGCCGAAAGCTTCGAGACCACCAACCTGCCCCCGGCCAGCATGGATCTGGTCATCGGCAACGTGCCCTTCGGTAAGATCGCGCTGCACGACCCCAGGCACAACAAGGCCGGGCACAGCATCCACAACCACTTCATCATCAAATCACTCGCCTTCGCGAAGCCGGGCGCGGTCATGGCCCTCGTCACCAGCCGCTACACGCTCGACGCCCGCAACCCATCGGCCCGCCGCGACATCGCGCTCGGCGCCGACCTCCTCGGAGCGGTCCGCCTGCCCGAGACCGCTTTCCGCGCCAACGCCGGCACGGACGCCGTGACGGACATCCTGTTCCTGCGCAAGCGCCACGCCCACGAGCAGCCGCTGGACCAGTCCTGGATCGGCACCACCACCCTCGACCTCCCCGCGCAAACCGACGGCGCCGACCCGGTCCACATCAACCGCTACTTCGTCGACCATCCGTCCCACGTCCTGGGCACCTTCGCCGTCGAAAGCGGCATGTACAACGCCAACACCCTCACCGTAAAACCCAACCCCGGCCCCCTCGCCGCCCAGATCGCCGCCGCGGTCTCCGACATCGTCGAGCACGCCCGCACCAGCGACCGACTCTGGGCCGCCCCCGCCCACGCGACGCCGACCACCGCCGCCACCGCGGGCGACCTCGAACCGTCCACCGCCCCCGCCGACATCAAGGAAGGCGCCTTCTACCTTGACGACGCCGGCACCATCCGCATCCGCCGCCATGGCTACGGCGAGCCCGCCAACGTCCCGGCAAAGGAGCAGGCGGAAGTGGCGCTGCTGATCCAGCTGCGCGACACCGTCCACGACATCCTCGACCTCCAGTCCCGCGACACCACACCCCTCCCGTCCCAATCCCCCTCGGCCACCTCCGGCGCCGAAGGCGCCGCCCCCGCCGCGGAAGCGGCAGACCAGGACACCATGTCTCAGGCCCCCCTCTGGGCTCCCGCCCAAGCCCGCCTGAACGCCCTCTACGACGACTACAAGTCCACCTACGGCGCCATCAACCGCTTCTCCGCGATCAACCGCGGCAAGGACGAGGACGGCGAGGATGTGATCGCCCGCCGCTACCCAAAGTTCGGCGGCTTCCGTCGCGACCCCGACTTCGCCAGCGTCATCGCGCTCGAAAACTTCGACGACGAAACCCAGCAGGCCAGCAAGGCGCCGATCTTCAGCAAGCGCGTCCTCAACGCCCCCCGCGAAATCCGCGGCGCCGACGACGCCCACGGCGCCCTGCTCGCCGTCCTGGAACAGACCGGCCGCGTGGACTTGTCCCGTATGGCCGCCTTGCTCGGTACCGACGAGCCGTCCGTCATCGCCGAACTCAAGGGCGCCATCTACAAGGACCCCACGCTCGACGCCGCTGGCCAGCCTGCTTGGGTCACCGCCGACGCCTACCTCAGCGGCAACGTCCGCGTGAAGCTCCGCGCCGCCGAGGCCGCCGCCCAGGACGACCCGGCCACCTACGCCGACAACGTCGCCGCCCTGCAGCGCGTCCAACCCCGTGACCTCCACCCTCGCGACATCAAAGCCCGCCTCGGCGCCCCCTGGATTCCCGCCGGCGACATCCAGGCCTTCGCCAACGCGATCCTCGGCACCGACTCCGTCAGCGTGGCCTACGCGCCGATCATCAACGCCTGGAGCGTCCACGCCTTCCGCGACGTCCAGCGCTCCGTAGCATCCCGCACCGAATGGGGCACCCGCCGCCGCGACGCCCTGACCCTCCTGGAAGACGCCCTCACCGGCCGCCCCACCGAGGTCTACGACGTCGACAGCGACGGCAAGCGCCAAAAGAACGCGAAGGCCACGCTCGCCGCCTGCGAAAAGCGCGAGAAAATCGAGGAGACCTTCGGCCGCTGGATCTGGCAGGACCCGGACCGCGCCACCCGCCTCGCCGCTTATTACAACGAGCACTTCAACAACACCGTCCTCCGAAGCTTTGACGGCAGCCACCTGACGCTGCCCGGCCTCAGCACCGCCATCAACCCGCGCCCGCACCAGCGCAACGTCGCCTGGCGCGTCGTCCAGGACGGCAACACGCTGATGGCCCACACCGTTGGCGCGGGCAAAACCTTCGCCAGCATCATCGCCGCCATGGAGGAAAAGCGCCTCGGCCTCACCACCAAGCCGGCCTTTGCGGTTCCAAATCACATGTTGGAGCAGTTTGCGCGTGAATATAAGCAGGCATACCCCGCTGCGCGCCTGCTCATCGCGGACAAGGAGAGCGTCAGCCCCGAGTACCGCAAGGAGTTCGTGGCCCGCTGCGCGCTCGGCGACTGGGATGCTGTGATCTTCACTCATTCGACATTCAGCAAAATTCCGGTTTCTGTCGAAGCGACGGCAGACTTCATCCGCGAACAGGTCGACGACCTGGAGGCCTCCATTGTCGCGGCTAAGAGCGGCAACGACGAGCGCGGTAGCCTCACGGTGAAACGGCTCGAGACCGCGAAGAAGAATCTTACGGAACGCCTCAAAGGTCTCATCAACGAAGACGTCAAAGACGACGGCATCACGTTCGAGAAAACGGGCATTGACCGCCTGTTTGTTGATGAGTGCTTCCCTTACGAGACACCTATTCTAACCGATCGTGGTTGGCTCCCGATTGGCTTCGTGGTAGAATCTCGCCTGAAAGCGAATGTCCTGTCTATGGACCGCGCGACGGGTTCGCTGGAGTGGAAGCCCATCATCCGCTGGCTGCCGCGCGAGCGTAAAACGCCAATGGTGAAGGTCATCCATGAGCGCGGCGAATTCATCTGCACCGACAAGCACAAGATCGCGACCGGCGCCGGATACGTTGCCGCCCAAGACCTCGATCCGGGAACGCCACTGTATTCACTGCCAGAAGACATTCGTCCCGAGCGCGGAAATACCGCAGCATTTTTGCTCGAAGGACTGTCAGGAAGCAGCAAATTTTGCTCGGCTGGACCAAGCGGAGCGGGTTTGCCCCCACTGCGGCAGGACCTTCCACGCGAAGCGGCGCTGGGATCTGCGGCGCTACTGTTCACCGGAATGCAGGTACGCTTGGCGGAAGGCGCAGCCGCGCAAGATGGTCGTCAAGACCTGCGAAATCTGCGGAACAGAGTTCCAGTTCGTCTCTTCGGGAGAGGCGAACAACGCGAAACGGCGGTTTTGTTCGAATCCATGCGCGGCCATCTACCGCAATCGTCTCCCCGGTCGCGCGGAGCGTTTCGAGGAGACCATCGGGCCAACGCGCGGCAAATACTGGAAGGGACGGAAGCATCCGGGCGCATCGGCGCGTATGAAGGAGAACAATCCGAACAAGGACCCGGCGATTCGCGCCAAGATTTCGGAGGCCATGAAAGGCAGAACCTTTTTGGCTCGTGGCGGGAACGGTCAACTGACCGAGCCACAGAAGTTGTTGGCAGGCGTGCTGGGCCTGCCAATGGAACTCGCCATACCGACGGCGCCGGTCAAGGACCAGTTCGAATCGCTGCCACACTGCTACAAGGTGGACATAGCGGGTCCATCTCGGATGCTGGCTATCGAGGTGGATGGCTTGACACACCGTCTTCGCCGGTGGCGCTTTTTGGACAAGCGCAAGACCGCAGTGTTGAATGCTCTCGGGTGGTCCGTGTTGAGGTTTACGAACCAGGAAGTGATGGAGGACGTCAACCGCTGTGCGGAGATTGTTCGACGGTTTACGACCTCGAAGTAGCTGACCATCACAACTACTTTGCGGCCGGCGTTCTTGTCTCCAATTGCCACCTCTATAAAAATCTCTCGTTCCAGACCTCGCGCGCGGGCGTATCTGCCCCCGCTAGTCAGCGGGCTGAGGATTTGTTCCTGAAGAAGGAGATTCTCGAAAAACGAAATCCAGGCCGCAGCCTCGTCGGCATGACCGGCACCCCGATCGCCAACCGCGTGGCGGAAATGTTCGTCATGCAGAAATACTTCGACAAGCCCGGCCTCGTAGCCCGCGGCATCGCGCATTTTGACGCCTGGGCCGCCAACTTCGGCCAGGATGTGACGAGCATCGAACTCGCCCCCGACGGCGCCTCCTTCCGCATGAACACCCGCTTTGCCAAATACGTCAACGTCCCCGAACTCCTGACCCACTTCCGTCAGTTCACGGACGTCCAGACCGCCGACATGCTGGCCCTGCCCGTCCCCGCCCTCCTGGGCGGCAAGCCCCGCGTCGTCTCCGTCCCCGCCTCTCCGATGCAGAAGGCCTACATCGAGAGCATCAAGGAGCGCATCGAGGCGATCAAAGCCGGCGACGTTCTCCCGACCGAGGACAACATGCTGAAGGTCACCAGCGACGGCCGCAAAGCCGCCGCCGACATGCGCCTCCTGGGCTTCCCCGCCGATCCTGAGGGGGGCAAGGCCGGCGCCATCGGCCGGGAAGTCGCCCGCATCTACCACGACACCAAGGACCGCGAATTCCCCATCTGGGGCGGCGCACGCATGTCGCCCAACAAAGGCGCCATGCAAGCCGTCTTCTGCGACCTCGGCACCCCGAAGGCGGACGGCAGCTTCAACATGTACGACGCCATCCGCGACGCGGCCGTCGCCAACGGCGTCCCGGCGGATCGCATCAAGTACATCCATGATTATTCCACTGACGAAGCGAAAGCTCGCCTGTTCAAGGATTGCCGTGCCGGTCGCGTGTCCGTCCTGATCGGCAGCACGGACAAAATGGGTGTTGGCACCAATATTCAGGATCGTCTTTACGCTGTGTTGCACGCTGACTGCCCGTGGCGCCCAGTCGATATCGAGCAACGAGACGGCAGACTGGTTCGTCAATCCAATCTTCACTATGACCTGAAGATTCCTGTCGAAATCCTGATTTTCGGCACGGAAGGCACCTTCGACGTCTACATGTGGCAGACCGCCCAGCGCAAACAGGAGTTCATCAGCCAGGTCATGACGGGCAACCTGGAACAGCGCGAGATGGAGGAGATCGACAGCCAGGCCCTGTCCTACGCCGAAGCGAAAGCCATTCTGACCGGCAATCCCATCCTCATGGAAAAGGCCGGCATCGACGCCGAAGTCGCCAAACTCCAGCGCGCCTACCGCAACCACGAGGACGACGAAACCACCCTTCGCCGCACCGTCACCCAGGCCCGCAGCACCATCGCCGACGCCGAAGCCCGCATTCCCCGTTACGAGGCCGCCCTCGCCGCCCTCCGCCTGCCGCCCGAGACCGCCGCCGTCACCGAGCGCGTCCCCGCCGTGCTGCCGGGCTTTGACGCCACGGCCGTTCCCATCCCGCGCCGCCGCGCCACGGACGAGGAACTGGCCCTCGCCCCCGACACCAAGATGATCGAGGCTGCGGAGAACCACATCTGGGCGATCCGCGAAGCGGCCGGCAAGGCGCTGCTCCGCGCCATGTCCAAGGAGTGGATGGACGGCCGCACGACCGCCCGCGGCTTCCACCGCGCCACCGTCGGCCAGTACGCCGGCCTCGACATCGTCGTCGAAACCGGCGGCCCCCACGGCAACGACACCGTCGCCGTCGGCCTCGCCGTCCCCGACACCGACATCCGCCTCCGCGCCTTCAGCACGGACATGACGAAGCTCGGCAAGCAGCCCAGTGGTTCCGGGTTCCTGCAGGACCTCTCGTCCACGGTGCGCGGCATCGCCTTCGACATTGCCCATGACCGCCGCTCCATCGAGAACGCCCACCAGGACATCGCCCAAGCCGAAGCCGCCATGGGCAAGCCGTTTGAGCACGCCGCCCGCCTGGAAGCCCTCCTGATCCGCCAAGCCGAAATCGACGCCCAGCTCGCCGACACCATGCCCGTCACCGGCCTCGACGCCGACGGCAACACCGCCGACGGCACCGCCGGCGACGACGTGCAGCCCGACCAGGACCAAGTCGCCTCCCTGGAACCGGCCTACGATGAACGCGCTGACCTCGACAACGTCGAAAAGCGCTCCTACCAGGCCGGCTTCGGCAAGGCCGCCAACTTCGTCCGCCACGCCGCCGACGGCGCGGTCACCTATTTCGACGCCTCGTCCTTCGCCCGCGAACTCGGCCGCGCCGCGGACCCCACCAACGGCCCGGCCAACCGCGCCCGGGCCCTCGGCCTCGCCCACGCCGTCGCCGACCTCGGCATCGACCGCCTGAAAGCCGCCATCGACGAGCTTGCCCGCAAGGGCTATGGCTCCCGCGACGACTTCCGCGGCAAGGCCGAGGCTCGCGAGTACCTGATCGCCGCCGCCGCCGTGAACGGCTGGGGCCGCAGCATGGAGCCCCACGAAGCCCTCACCGAGGCCGGCTGGCCCACGTGGCAGTCCGCCCTGACCGCGGAAATCGCCGCCCAGCGCTTCGCCGCCGAACCCGCCGCCGACATCCACGACCGCGACCTCTACGCCGTCATCCGCGAGGATGGCTTCGCCGCCGAGGTGATCGCCGCCGCCAACCGCCTCCCCGCCGCCCACCGCCACGACCGCAGCCCCGCTGACATCCACGCCGCCGTCCTCGCCTTCGCCACCCGCGCCGTCGATGACCTCGCCCGCCAGTACCAGGAGAGCGTCGCTCAGAAGGCCGCCTGGCAGATGCAGAGCTACTTCGGCATGCCCTCGGCCATTCAGCGCGCCCTCTACGACGCCCTGCCGACCGACGCCATGCGCGCCGACTACGACACCCGCCACGCCGCTCACGGCCGCGACATGGCCAACAAGCGCCGGGACTACCGCTACGGGGGCGCCTCGGCCTACGCCGCCCCGCCGCCCGTCGCCGCCGCCGGCGAAGGCGTCCTCGACACGCTGCGCGCCCTGATCGCCCCGTCAGCCCAGGAGACGCCCATCCCGACCGCCCCTACCGCTCCCCGGTCCGAGCGCAGCGAGGACCACCCCGCCGCGCCAGCGGCGCCCCAGGCCATCACTCCGGCCGCCACGTCCGCCCCCGTCACCTTCGCCGCCGACCTCCAGTCCACCATCCTCGCCAACCCCCAGGCCCTGGCGTCCATCCACGCCGCCTTGTCCGCCGGCACCGACCCGACGCTCCTGCTGGTCCGCCTCGCCCGCGACACCGCCTACGACCTCGCCCAGACGCCGGCCCTCGCCGATCCGCAATACGCCGCGGATCTGCAGGCCTTCGTCGCCACCCTGTTCAAGCCCGCCACCGCGGCCGAGCACCTCCATCCCCTGCTCGCGGCCATCCAAGCCGCCAAGGAGCAACTCGCCATGCCGACCACCGCCGATCCCGCGAACCCGCCCCCATCCGGCACCCACATCCTGGACGGACGCCGTTTCGCCACCGTGACCTTCACCTCCACCCACGCCGCCAACGCCTATATGGCCGAGAACCCTCAGCACGGCGTCCTCACCGTCACCGACAACGGCACCATCCACGTCGCCCACATTGAGGACATGGGCCAGCCCGTCCGTACCCTCCCCACCCCAGAAGCCCAGCCCGCGACACCGCCCGCCCGCGACCTATCGCTCCATTGCCGCGAAGACCGCGCGTTCGACCTCCACCAGCGCGCACAAACGGCCGAGGCCCTGCGCAACCCGCTCCCGATCTACCAGGAGGCCGTCATCCAGTTCGACGACAACGAAGCCGCCCTCCGCGTCGAGCGGCTGGCCGGCAAGCACGAGGACGCCGCCCGCTCCGGCGAGGCCCTGCTGGTCCTGGACCTTCTCCGCCACGCCGCCGCCTCCCAGGTGCTCCGGGTGCCCGCCGCCCGCGAAGCCGCCCTCGCCGCCGGCCTCCTTCCAACCATCCAGCAGACCGCGCAGACGCCCCCGCTGCCGCACTCTCTTCCGCACCGTTCCGGCACGCTCCGCCCCGACGATCAGTCCGTTGACCACGACATGGCCGACGCCTGACCATCATCCCTCGCACCAGCGCACACGCAAAGAAGCCCCGCCACAGAGACGGGGCTTCTGTCTTCGCATCCGCCGCCGGTGCCGCGGGCGCTCATCAGAGTCCGTCAGGGTGCGCCGGTGACTCCCGGCTTGGCGCATCCCATAACTCTCACATTTCGGTAGTGATCTACCTACTTTCCGTTGACGAGGGGCAGCCCGGAGCGTAAAGTAGTGACCTCACTACCGGAGGTCCGCCATGCCTTGTACCGTTTCCGCGGCCGACGCGAATCGGCAGTTTTCTGCGATCCTCGGGCAGGCCACCCAGGGCCAAACGGTCATTATCACCAAGCGTGGACAGCCCGTGGCGCAGCTTGTGCCTTATGACCAAGCCCCCAAGAAAACGGGGGGCGGCACAGCCTGGACCCGTCTGTTCCAGACGCTGGAGGACGGTGTGGATCTCGGAGGCGAGCGGTTCGACCGTGACGCCCTGTATGACCGGTGAGCGGCATGCGCTTCACGCTCGATACCAACATTTTGGTCTACGCGGTCGATCGGTCTGCTGGCGACCGTCACCGGCAGGCTGTCGCCTTGATCCATCGCCTTCCTGGTCGGGATTGTGTGCTGACGCTGCAGTCTCTCGCGGAACTCTTCCGCACGCTTACCGGCGCCAAGCACGGCATCCCGCCGGCCCGTGCGGCCGACATCGTCCAGCAGTGGCGCGATACGCTGCCCGTCGTGGCCGCCGATGACGCCTGTCTGACCGACGCGATGGATGCGGTCACCCATCATGGATGGTCCTTTTGGGATGCCATGATCTGGGCAACAGCAAAGCGCCACGGGTGCCGACTCCTGCTGTCGGAAGATGGTCAGGCCGGCCGCACGCTGGGCGGGGTGACCATCATCAATCCGTTTGTCGAAAGCCCACAGCCGCTGCTTAACGAAGCGCTGGGCCCAACCTGAGGCCCCGGTGCCGTTATTCCGATAATCCCAACCGCTTGGAAGTTTGAATGCCGCCTCGCCTTCTCATCACGGTGTCTCAACCGGGTGTGATTGGCGCCAACCAGTTAGCGAAGCGCCTGAATGAGCTGAAAAATAACTCACAGATATCGGACTGGCACCCCGGCCGTTGGACTGACCGGAAGACCATGACTCCGTGGGAGATCATTTTCGACAGCGACAAAGACGCGCTCTTTGCGAAAATGGAGTGGCCAGACGCAACGTTGCCGCGACCATGAAACCCGCCACCACCGAGTTCGATGTGACGAGCGCTGATGGAGCGGATGGCCGCGTCACCTGATCCTTGGATGCCGCCACTGGTCGCACAGAAGAGACCTTGTTCTTCATCACTGACCATGACCACACCAAGCGGCATCGCAACTGTTCGGCTGTTCTAGGTTCAGGTTTCTGCAAGCGTCCGCCAAAGCCGGTTGAACAGGATCACCTGGAAGCGGTAATGGCCCTCACGCATAGGCTGCCCAGCGATGTCGTCCACCGTCCCCGTGCCGCTCACCCGCCCTGATCCGGAACATCCCCTCCCACCACCAGCAAAGGACCGATCCGTGTCGACCACCACCTCGCGCTCCAACCCCGCCACCCGCCGTCGCGGTCGTCCCGATCAGGACACCGTCGCCTTCAACCCCGTCGACGTCCACGTCGGCTCCCGCGTTCGTCTGCGCCGCACGCTGCTTGGCCTGAGTCAGGGGAACCTCGGCAAAATTATCGGCCTGACGTTTCAGCAGGTGCAGAAATATGAGCGCGGCGCCAATCGCATCAGCGCCTCCAAGCTCTTTCTCCTGTCCCATATTCTCGACGTTCCGGTGAGCTTCTTTTTCGACGATATGCCGTCCGCCACCGCCAACAGCGTCATCGCCGACCGCATTCCGGTGAGTGCCGCCACGGACACCGCGAACACACCGAGCGCCGCCCACGAGCCCAACCCGCTGGCCAAGCGCGAGACCCTGGAACTGGTCCGCGCCTACTACCGGATCGCCGATCCGACGGTCCGTCGGCGCCTGTTCGACCTCACGACAAGCATGGCCAAACCGTCGGACGCTCCGATCATCGCCCCGACGCCGTAATGGGCACCCGTCGTATCAACGGGACCACACGCCGTTGCGCTCAACCCAGACGGCCCGTGCGAAATCCCGTGCGCCACCGGGAGCGCCGCCGTACACTGCCCACTCTCTGCTCCACTCCAACCGCAACCATCACAGGGGTCTCATCACCATGACCAAATCTGACGTCATCGACGCGATCGCCGCCAAGTTGGGCGGCACCAAGGCCGATGCTGGCAAGGCGCTGGACGCCGTCCTCGACTGCCTGCAAGACGCTCTGGTCAAGGGCGAAACCGTCAAACTGCCGGGCTTCGGTCAGTTCGAGATTGCCGAGCGCGGCGAGCGCACCGGCCGCAACCCGCAGACCGGCGCCGAGATCAAGATCGCCGCGTCCAAGGCCCCGAAATTCTCCGCCGGCAAGGCCCTCAAGGACGCCATCAACACCGGCACGGCCGCCTGACCCATCCCACGTCTTTGCCCTTACCCGTCCCGCACGCGCCGGGGCCCTCCACGCAACGGGCGCAGCGTCCATCGCTGCGCCCGTTTCCAGGTCCGCCCTGCGCGCCAAGGGATCCTCCAATCACCCGGTCTTGCGCCGCGTGGCCGTCCGGGTGCGACGCCACGCACGTTGCGGGCAAGCGCGCCTAAGGGGGGCTGGGGGCGCACCAGGTCCTGTGTTCGCCGCTCCGGCCCAGCGTCCTTTTCCATCCTTCCCCGCCGCCCCGTCCTGCCCTAAACTCCACGGGCGGCTCCGGGCTCCGGCCAGCCGCCCCCCTCACGACCACATCGCCGCCGCCATGAACGTCCTCGTCACCCACCACGGCACTCCGCTTCTGGTCATTTCCAGCCAAGCCGTTCCGGACGCGCCGCCCAGTCCGACGCCCATCGCGCCGCCGGGCACGCTGGCCCTCGACGCCGCCCGCGGCACGCTGACTCTTTCCGTCCCCCCGGACCTGTTTCCCCAAGCCGTCGCTTCCACCGCTGCCGCCGTAGCCCCAGTCATCGCCGCCCCCGGCTTCCCCCCCGAAGTCCTGGCCCATCTCCGCACGCTCCCCGGTGTCTGGTGCGTCGCCACCGATCCCACCGGCCTCGTTCTCGCCGAGTGGCCCGCCTGCAACCCCGGCCAGGCGCCCGACGCCGTCCTCGCCCTCCTGCCGGCGCCCGCCCAGCAGGCCGCCCTCGCGCGCCTTGCCGCCAGCCCCACCTCGCCCGCGGTCGCCGCCGGCCCCCGCGCGTCCTCCTATGCCATCGCCCTCGCCGACGGCATCCACAGCGTCGCCTCCCCGCACAGCTGGCCCCCGGGCGCTCAGCATCGGGCGCCGTCCCCCGTGCCGCCCGGGATCGCCGCGGCCCACGCTGCCCTGTCCCCCGTTGCCGTCCTGCCCTACCCACCGGCCGGCGCCTTCGCCGGCGCCGTCGCCGCTCCCCTGCCTCCATCACCGGCCACCTCCGCCCGCCTTGCCGCTGCGATCGAATCCCTCAGGGCCGTTGTTCTCAACGGACAACCCGTCGGCGCTGGGCTCTCCGGCGTCCTGGACTGGGCCTTGTCCGTCCACTGGTCCGCCCCCACCGCGCCGCCGTCCCGCGTGACGCCCGACGCCGGCGTCTACGCCACGTTCCCGGCTCCGCCTCCCTGCGGGTGGAGCCCGCACGCCCGCACCCTCTTTCTGTCGCCAGACCTCCCGCCTTCCCTCGACGTCGCCTATCTCGCCGCCGGCCTGTATCACGCGCACGTCAGCCTCTCCGGCCAATCGACGGTCGGCCGCCTCGCCGCCAGCCTTCTGCACCCGGCCACGTCTCTGCCCGAGCTCGCCGCGGAATGCAGCGCCGCCGCCGCCGAAGCCGCTCGCGCCTGGATCCTGTTGGTGGAGGTCCTCCGCGCCCTGCCCGACCCCACCGTCCGGGCCGCCGCCCTTGCTACGTTCGCCGATCTCCCCTACGGCCATGAGGCCCTGTCGCGCTTTCCGCTCCCGCCCACCCCAGACCCCGCCGCGTACACCATCGCCCTGAACGGCGCCATCGCCCGTGCCGCCACCGACCTCGTCCCGCTCCTCACTCCCACCATCACCGCTCTGCACCGCGAAGCCGCCGCCGTCCGCGCCGCCTGGCACGACCCGGCCCGCCGCGCCTCCTTTCCCCGCGCAGCGCGCTCCATCGGGCCGTTCGCGCCCGTCCTTCCGGGCGCTGATGCGACCAAGGAGACCGCCCACGTGGCCTTGCCGTCCGCTGGGCCCACCACCCGACGCGGGCCTTCCGTCGCGTCGCCCTCCCTCACGCCACCCGTCCCGGACGCCCGCCCCCCACAGCCCTACGTCGCCGCCGGCGTCGTCGCCCTTCCCCCCGAAGACCTCCCGTCCATTGGCTACATGGCGCCCGCGCCCGCCGCCCACCCCGGCCCGCTGCTTGTTTTTCGCCCTCCGGCAGCGCCGACCGGCGCCGTGATGATCGACCGTGACGACGGGGTCCGCGTCATCGTCAGCGACATCCCCGCCGCCACCCTGTCCAGCTTGTCCGCGGCTGGAAAAGCGACTATCATGGTCTACGACCTCGACGGCCTTTCGCTGACCGAGCCGCAACTCGTATCTGTGGCGCCCTACGATGACCTTCGCTGATGCCGCCGCTTCCGACCCGCGCCTGACATCCAGCGCCACCGCTCCCGGCCAGCCCAACGGCCGTGCGGCGGACGCTGGCGATGGCAACGCCATGCGCACCCGCGGCTCCGTTTTTGACCTCCGGAACGTTGTCCACGCCACCGGCCGGTTCCTCGACCTGTTCGAGGAGCGGCGGCGCGCTCAGGCCGCACGCCGCCCCACGGCCCCGCGGGCCACCGCACCGCTGGCCGACCCACCGGCGCCCGCGCGCCAGCAAAAGCCGCCGCCCAATCCGTTCCACCAGAATCTCCGCGCCGGGGTGAAAGCGGGGCTCATCCCGCCCGCCCTTGGCCGCCTCCTGGTCCTGATGACCGGCAACGACACCAACCCCGCCGTTCGCGCCGAAGCCGCCGCCCGCGCCGCTTACGCCTTGAACGAGATCGAGGGCCGCGCCTTCCAGGCCAACACCCACCTGCGCCTCGAAGAGGCCCAGACCAAGCAACTCGCCGCGTCGACCGCCCGGTTCAACGCCGCCAACGCCGAGGTGGTCGCTCTCCTTGCCGCGGTCTATCGTGACCCCGCCGCCGCCGCCGCGAACCTTCGCAAGCATCTTGAAATGCGCCCCGGCCCTGGCACCGTCGCGCAGGAGGTTCGCGACGAGCCCGCTCTCCTCGGCGACCTCCGCGGCGGCTTCCTGTTCAAACGCGCCGAGCGCAGAGATGCGCTCGCGGCGGTCGGCAAGCTCGTCGCCGCCATCGAGCAGCGTGGCCGCGCGCAAGCCGACTGCGGCAAAGACCGCGACGCCTTGGCGGACCACAAAGCCGCTCCCTCGCGCGACGCGAACCTTGCCGACGCCCTGAAGGCGTTCCGCCACCTGACCGCCGTGCAGGCCGCCATTCCACCGGAAATCGCCTCCGATTATCCGGATGGCCTCACAACGATGGTCCTGCTCGATCTGTCGCAAACGCTGTCCGAGCGCGTATCGCCGGCCGACCTCGCCGACCCGGCCGTCACCGGCCTCCACCCGGCCTTTCGCGCCCGCCTCGCCGACCAGATGCAGCGCATGGGCGACTTGCAGGCGCTGCTCGCGGGCAATACCCCGGCCCGCGCCGTCGACACCTTCCACGCGGCCGCTCACATCAAGGACGCGAACATCGACGCCGCCAAGCGCCTCCAGCAGGAAGGCCAGATCTACCCCGCCCAACGCGCGGCGGAATGGGCCACCATCGCGGACACGACCATGCGCGAGGCCGCCAAGGCGATTATGGGCAGCTATGACCACACCGCCGACGCCCAGCAGCGTGGCCTCATGCCCTACGTCATCGCCGTCCAACAGGGCCAAGCGTCCCCCGACCCGGCGCAAACCCTCGCCCCACATGTCGCCGACCTTGCCTTCGACGGGCCCGGCATGGGCTGACCCGGCGGGCCCCGTCCAGCGGCATCCAACACGCCGCGCGCCGGCCCGAGGTCCCCGCCCGCCCCTCACCCCGGCGCCCGCCTCCATGCCCACCGGCACCGCCGCCCCAAGACGCGCAGCGGCGCACGGTCTGCCCTGCCACACCGCCCGCATGGTGGCGCGGCCCCGCCGCGTCCGCGGCGTTGACTTCTCATCCGTCGCCAAGGACCGCCGCCATGCCCGACACCGAGTCCACGCCCGACCCGTTGGTCGCCCTCGCCGACACCCTCATCGTCCGCATCTGCGACCTCGCCCGGTCCGGTCCGGCCTTGAAGGGCGTCGTCACCATCACCGACGCCCGCACCCGTCGCGTCGCCAGCGAGACCACCCGCCGCGCCCCATCGCGTGGGCTGGCCGTGATTCGCCTTGACCGTCGCGAGCGCGTTCTCTACCGCCCTGCCGCCGGCGCGCCATGGCCCCCCGCCGCATTGCTCCCCTACGCCGACGGTGGCGCCGCGTTCTACAACGGGCTTGCCTGGGAGGATTGCCCGTATGGCCTCTACACCCAAGAGGAGGAGGCCGTTCTCTGGTACGCCGGCTTCCTCAACGCCGTCCTCCACCGGGCCGCTGGCCAAGTCGCCGCCCCGCCCGCCCCGCAGCCCAGCGCGCTATGACCCTCCCTGCCCTTAGGTCTCTGCGGTACGCGCGACATCGCGGGCTCCGCGGCACGCCGGTGGCGTGAGCCCACGCAACGCGCCGCCCCTTCCGCCGCGAGTCCCGCCGTGCTATTTTCGACGGCATCCACTTCCGTCCTCACGGGCAGCCCGCCATGGCGCGCTGGATCACCCCTGCGGGTCGCGTGGCCGTCGCCTCGGTTTGAGGACCCCCATCATGCCTGCCCGTTCCGCCCCTCTCCGCAAACCCCTCGACGTCGCCGCCCTCGCCCTTCCCCCGCAGGCCGAGGCCGCCATCGCCGCCGGCACGCTCAACCGTGCCCAAGCCGCCGCCGTCTATGCCCCCCTGTCCCCCACCCTCGTCCTCGGCCCCCCGGGCACGGGCAAGACCAAATCCGCCACCGACCGCATCGGCCACCTGCTCGACCACGGCATCACCCCCGACAGCCTGTTCATCGGCACCTTCACCCAAGCCTCGGCCATCGAGATCACGGGCCGCGTAAACGCCGCCCACGGCGGTCGTTTCCGTCCCAAGAATCCCAACGACCAACTTATGGTTGGCACTCTCAACGCGCTCGGCCTCCGCATTCTCCGCGCCCTGGAGCGCAACGGCGCCCTCAAGGCGAACACGCTGATGCGCGGAACCGACGCGCGCGACCTGTGCCGCCGCCTGGGCATCGACCTGCGCTACGGCAACCGCAAGCGCCGCTCCGCCGCTGATAGCCAGGCCGCGCCCCCGCATCCCGCACTCGGCACGCCGCCCAACCCTGCCTCCCGCGTTGCGCCGCCGGCCTCGGACCTGGGCTGGTTTGGGGCCGGGTTCGGCGGCAGCGACGACCTCACCTTCGGCACTCCCCCGGCCGTACCCAGCCGGGGCGCCCAGGTCCTGCAATCCCTCCTGTGCGGCAAAACGCCCGCCGCCATCCTCCTCGGCCCGGTCCATGACCTCCCCTTCCTGGACGTCGTCGCGCGCTGGAAGGAAAAGCTCATCACCCCGCAGGAGGCCCTCCGGATCGCCACCGGTGCGTCCGGCAGCGGCGCCACGGCCGACGAGGCCCTCGCCGCGCTCGCTCGCGACTACGACCGCTACGTCGCCGCTCAGCGCGACTCCCAAGTGATCGACTTCAGCGACCAGATCGCGCTCCCTGTCCTGCTGCTGCGCGAGACCCCAAGGTACCTCACCGCCTTCCAGAACCGCTGGAAAGCCCTTCTGATCGACGAGTACCAGGACGTGAACACAGCCCTCGGCGCCCTCGTTGACCTCCTGGCTGGCGGCCATCGACATCTCTGGTGCGTCGGCGACCCTGATCAAACTCTGTACGGTTTTCGCGGATCCGACCCCAACTACATCCTGCAGTTCCAGGACCGCTGGCCCGACGCACAGATCATCGCCCTGACCGAAAATTACCGGTGCCGCCCGACCATCGTGGCCGCTGCCAACCGCTTGATCCGCCACAACAAGGACCGCTACGAGACCGCCCTGACCGCGACCCGCGCGGACGTTGTCCTCCCCGACCCCATCGGCCACGCCCTCGCCACGCCCAGCCGGCACGGGTCCCCCGGCCCCGCCCGCGCGGTCGCCATCGAGGTGGTCACATACCCGGACGACCTCACCGAGGCCCAGGACACCGCCCGCAAGGTCCGCGGCCTCCTCGACGCCGGCGTCCCGCCGGAGCAGATCGCCGTGCTGTGGCGCGCCAGCTACCGCGCCTACCACGTCACTCAGGCCCTGCGTGGCCAGGGCATTCCCCTCCGTATTCTGCGCGGCAGCGAGAGCAGCGAGCCCGAGGAGTCCCAGCTCGTCGACGGCCTCCTGCGTGGTGCCCACTACCCCGCGGCCGGTCTTGGCTACACCGACGCCGACACGCTGAAGCGCCTTCTGAGCGCCGGCGGGACCTTCGACGCCATGAAGGATGCGGCCGCCCGCCTCAAGGACGCCCGCGGCTCCGGCGCCCTCGCCACCTGGACCGACCTCTGCCTCGCCGTCCAAAATCTCCTGTTCGCTGCCTTCGCCCAGGACGCCGTGGACCAAGCGCCTGGCAGCGCCGCTCCGCCCCACGCCTCCGGAGAGGCGCAAGCGCCGGCCCCGGCGCTCTCCCGCACGCAGGCCCGCATCCTGTCCGCCGTGCAGGCCGCCGTCACAGCCGGCAGCTACGAGGCCTGGTGCGCCGCTGCCTCCGTCTCGCCCGCCCCGACGTCCCGCGGCGCGGGTGCCCCGGCCACCAGCAACGGCGCCGAAACGCCGGGCATCACCGTCTCCACCCTCGGTACCATCCACGGCAGCAAGGGCTTGGAGTTCGACCATGTTTTCCTCCCCGGTGTTGAAAACGACACCTGTCCCCAAAACGGCGACGCCGCCAACGAGGAGGAACGCCGGCTCGCCTATGTTGCGATGACCCGCGCCCGCGACACCTTGACGGTGAGCCACGCCAACCACCGCGCCGGCGACCGGTACCCGGCCAAGCCCAGCGTCTACATCGAGGAAGCTCTGTTCGGCACGCCCGGAATCGCCTGGACCGACTACGCCGACGCCAGCAGCCCCGCCACGGCCCTCGACCTCGACGCCCTGGAGGCGGCCAGCACCCGCCGCGGCCCGCACTCCGCCAATTCACCCAACCAGACCCGCACGGCACCCCGGCCACTCCCGCCCGCCTCGGTCGCGCCATCCGCCCGGCCGAGCGCCCCACCGCCGGCGCCACCGCCCTCCTCACCCATGCCGGCCTATGCCGCTGGGCCCCACCCGGTCGCTCCGCCGCCAGTGCCGCCGCGAATTTCCGGCGCGCCCTGGCCCCCGCTCGCGCCGCCCATGGCTGTGCCCCCCCTCGACCTGCCCGCCCCGTCGCCTTTCGCCGCGCCCGGACCCGTTGTTGCGGCGACGCCGCCCCTCCCGGCCCCCGCTCCCATGGCCGTGGCCGCACCGACACCGGTCTTCACCCTCCGCGTGGACGGGGGCGGCGACGCGTGCACCCCGTGGCGCGTCACACTCCTTGACGCGGCGGGGACCGAAATTTACCGGTCGCTGGTCAACCCGGCCGGCAATTGGCTGACCCTCGTGGCCGCGACGGCGGGCGGCATTGATCCCACCCTCCTGAACACGGCCCCGTACCTCGACGTCGTCGCCGACAACGTCCTCATCACCCTGGGACGCGCCACCGGCCCCAACCGTCCCCGCCCAATCCTCCACCTCCCCGGCGGTTTGTCCAGCCTCGCCGACCTGGGGCTGACCCAGCACCTCACCCCGGAGGCCTTCGACCTGCGTCCCGTGCCGTCACCGGGGGGATGACCGGCTTTCCGCGCCGCTCCCTTCCGTGCGGCTTCCCCGGTGTCGCCGCGCCGCCGACGCGGTGCCGCGCGTTTCCGCGGCCGCCTCCGCCCATCCAAGGCCGAGGCCCGCGTCTGGCGCATAGTGCCCGCCTTCACCGTCCATGCCCCGGCAGCCTTCGACTGTTAGTCTGTCACCGGTCGGTTTCGCCGCTGATGCCCCGGGCCGGGCAGAGCGTCCGCGTCACCGCCTTCCGCGGCGACGCCGCCCTCACACGCATTACGCCCACCCTTCGTCCGCGATGGCCCTGACCGGGCTTTGCAGCTCCTCATTGACCGCTACCACACGACAAAGCACCCAGCCCGTCCGTACCCCGCCGCCAAGCGCGTGCCCACCGACTAACCCCACCTGTCCGGAGCCAACCCCATGGACCCCGCCATCTTGATCGTTATCACCTATGTCTGGTCCTGGCTGTCCGTCTGGACCGCCACTCTGGCCGTGTTGTCCGGCACGCAGGAGGCCACGCCGATCACGCTCCGCCTTGCCCTGACCACCCTGGCGACCACAGCGCTTTATCCAATTTTCCCGCCCCTCTATCTCGCCTCCATCCTCCGCGCGCCGCGCTCCGCCACCGCCCCGCCAAGCCCTGCGCCGGCCCGAACCAACCACACCGTGACCCAATCCCCGACGCCGGGTCCAGGCGTTGCGGTCATTGCCCAGCCCCCGGTCCCGACCGCGTGGGACGAGGAGATCCCCGCCTACCTTCGTCGTTGCGGATGATTCGCCACGCGCCTCGCACTATCCGACCACCGCAACACGCGATGTGAAGCCCCACCTCCGTCTTCCCCCGCCCAAACGGCGCACAGACCCGGCGCACAGCGCCCAGGCCGCCACCCGGAGCCACCCCACTATGCCACGTGACGACGTCCCGCCCGCCTCCCAACCCGCCGCCCCAAGCGCCGCCGCCATCGCCGCCCGGCGCCGCCGTATCCAGCGAGGTCAAAACCAGGAAACCGCCGCCCGCGATGCCCTGCCCAGCCGCCCCCGCGGTCTCCAGTCGTTGCTGGCCTTCCCGCTCCTTCAGGCCCTCGACGACGCCGGAGGCACAGCACGCCCTTGCGACATCTACGAGCAGATCGCCGACCGCCTCGCCATGCCGACGGAGGCCCGCAGCGCCACCCGCACCTGCGCGAACGGCCGTGCCTACAATCATCTACAGCAGCAAATCCGCTGGACCCGCCAGACCGCCAAGGCCCGGGGCCTGATCGTCGACGCCGGCCGCGGCCTGTGGCAGTTGGCCGACCCCGCCTACGCCAAACTGGGCCGCATCCGTCGCGGTGCCGTCTACCTGGCCTGGAGTACGGACCTTGGCATCGGCCTCTGGGCGCACGCCGAAGACGCCGCCTCCGAAATCGCGCCGGGCTCCGTGCAGCTGGTGTTAAGCTCGCCCGTCTACCCGATCCAGTCCGGCCGTCAGTACGGAGCGATGACTCCGGCGATCTGGCTCGATTGGATGTCACGCCTGACACGCCTCTGGGCTGACCTGATAACGGACGACGGCATCATCGTCCTCAACGTCGCCGACGTCCACATTCCCGGCATTCCGGCCATGTCGCCATATCTGTACCGGTACATGTTGGATGCCATCGAGAACATCGGCCTGTACGAGCAGCAACCCGACTATTGGCTCAACCCGACAAAGCTCGGCAACATCCAGTGGACCGCCAAGTCCCGCTACATCCCGAAAGGCGCGATCGAGCACGTCAAGTTCCTCAGCCGCTCGCCCTTTCCGAAGCGCACGGTCGACAACATCCTCGTCCCGCGCAAGTCCACGCCCGACCGGGTCGCGGCCGACCGCGTCCGCTCCAAGGAACGCCGCCCCTCCGGCTATGACATCAATTCCGCCGCCTTCCACGCCAACGATGAAGCCATTCCCAACAACCTCCTCATCGCCGGAGGGGTGCCGGCCTCCGACACCTACTCCCGCCGTTGCCGCGCCGCCGGCCTGCCGATCCATCCCGCGCGCTTTCCCAAAGCACTCGCGGAGCGCGTGATCCTGCAAACCACCGACCCTGGCGACCTCTGCTATGATCCGATGGCCGGGTCGGCGACCGTCGCTGAGGTCGCCCAAGCCCTCGGCCGCCGCGCTATCGTCAGCGAGCCCATGCTGGCCTACGTCGAGGGCCAACGCGTCCGCCTGGACCGCGACCCGTCCTTCCGCAACCACCTTCCCGACCACGTGTCAACGCTGATCCGCTGCCCCGCTGACCCGCGCGACCGCTCTTAATCGACCACCCCGCCGCCAGGCACTCGCCCGGTGGCCTTTTCGAGCCGGAGCCGCCCGCCGCGCCACGTTCCGTGCCCGTCGCTTGCGCGATGGGATGAAAGCAGCTGGCGGGCACCTCCCATCACCGTCGAGGCACCCTATGACCACCGAAGACCCGCTTCTCTCCAGCTTCGACGACGCGATCAAAACAGATCGCTCGGAGTCTGCGCTCGCGCGTAATGTCGCCAGGGGCTTGGGCCACGAGGGATGGGCGATTTACACCGAGGTACCGCTGCGCACGTGGCTTCCAGACGCTCCGACCGGTATCGCTGATATCGTGGCGGTTTCTCATGGGCTGGCCATGGTGGTGGAGGTCAAGCGGAGCTTTTCCCTGACCCTGATTGAACAGGCCGCCGAATGGACCCGCTTCGTTCCGCTGGTTGTGATGGCGCTCCCCGGCTCCGCCCACAGCACACGGCATGCGCTCCGCGACCACCTTTGCCAGCACTTTGGCCTCGGTTTGTGCCGTGATGCGGGGAACGGCAACATTGTCTGGGACCGGCGTCCAAAGCTTCTGCGTCATCACCTGCGCAATGTCGCCCGCATTCAGGATTCGCTCACCGACCCGATGCAGGCCGCCGAGGCAGGTGAACGCTGGGCATATCGCGAGACCCCGTATCAGCGGATGATGACCGAAGTCCGCATTCTGATTGCCGAGTGTGGCCCTGTTCCGGTCAAGGTCCTAATCGAAGCGCTCGACAGGCCCGGCAAGAACCCTTATTCGAGCCGCACCTATCTCGCGCGCAATCTCGTGCATGGCATCAGAGCCTACGAGCCGGATTTGGCCATTGGCGCTGATAGCCGCGTGATCTGGACCCCGACACAGTGCGCCAAGGGTGACAAGTACATCGGCATTGTCATGGCGACAGCTGCCCGCCGCGTCTCCATCGCGCACCCGTTGCTCTGACCGTTGGGGTCTCGGTCACAACGGCTTTGTTCTGCTCGGTGGCGCGGGACGCCGCGGTATTCCGCTGGCCCGACTTGACGTTACCACTCCTCTCGGTACCAGCGGACCGCCAGGACAGCCGTTGCGGCGGCCAGGGCCGCAAAGACGGACGCCTGGAACCACGGTTCTCCATAGAGAGGCATGATGTCATAAGGCATCCAACCAACGTCCGGATCGACGTGCGCTTCGCGCCGCGCCAGCTCGTCCAGCACCGGAATCGCGGCCGCCCACAGCCCGGTGGCGAGAGCGACGCAGCGAGCCGGACCAGGGCGACCGTCGCCCGTGAGCATCGCGCCGCCGGTCAGCAGGATGCTGCCACCACCCACGGTCAGGCCGAAAACCATTGCGACAAGGTCGACGGGGAGTCCGACGGCGAACGCGACAACTGCGACTGCCGCGCGGAGGGCAACCACAAGGAGGCCGAAAACCAGGATCGACTCAATATAGGCCCGCATGATCATTCCTCCAGATGGTGCTGCAGATGCTAATCGCATTGAGACCATCGCCCGCGATCTCAATGTGCTCGGTTTTCATCGTCGCCCTGCGCAAGGCCATTCGGCAGACGGGTTAAACTCACTTCAGGCGGATCAGTTTGGCCCGCTCATCGAACTTGTCGGCCTTCAGCCAGACCTCCGCAATGCTCCCATCGATCGGCCTGATTCGAATCTCCCCGTTCATGATGGGATAATTCGCTTTGTCCTCGTCGCTCTGGGGTAAGGGCTTGTTGTCCACGGAGCCTTTGGCGAAGGTGTAAACGGCGAATCCATGCTCCAGTCGCTGCAGCGTGAGCGTGGTCCTAACCGTATGAGAGGGACCTTTGTAGGTGTCCTCGAAGCCCTCTCCGGAAATCACCGTCTCATAGGTGTCCCGCTCATCGCGGTTGGTGCCGCCCGGCTTGTCGAACCGGATTGTCCATGTCCCCTGAAGCGCGTTGAGCACGGCTTCTTTCGCGGCGGCCTCGCGCAGGAAGGCACACTGGCGCGGAGATACGATCGTCATCTCGGAGCCCTTCACCGAGACCGCCAGCAGCGGCCCGGCCTTGCCGCCTTCCAGCGAGACGAGAATGCGCTCCCCCTCGCGGTCATACACGGCCTTGGACAGCGTGCCGTTTGCGTCCACGGACTTCTCGCGGAAATCGATGGGGTCCATCGCCGCGCACTCCGCCTGTCCGGCGGACGACGGGGCGACGAGCCAACGCCCGGCCACCTGCTCGTAGGGAGAGGGCTGCTGGTTGCACCCGGCGAGCATGAACACCGCCCCGACAACACTCCCCGCCTTTTTCCGCCAACCCATCACTATTCCCCATCCGTTCGCGGCAATTATAACGTGCTACTCGGCCTTGGCAATCAGGGCGTGCAGTTTCCGGACGCGCATCGACGCGCGGCAGCGACCGCTTGGACAATGCCGTCCAGACGAAGAGGGCCAACATCCATCGGTTACGGCATGCCTCGGGAGCTCGGGAAAGCCCGCAAACAAAGTTATGGTACCTGCGATGGGGTTTTATGGGTGCTCTCGTGAGGCTTTATGGTTCCCTCCAGAAGACCTCCAGAGTTCCCTCC
The DNA here is from genome assembly GCF_025961225.1 of Azospirillum canadense. Classification (GTDB taxonomy): domain Bacteria; phylum Pseudomonadota; class Alphaproteobacteria; order Azospirillales; family Azospirillaceae; genus Azospirillum; species Azospirillum canadense. The sequence continues at coordinate 423,508 of NZ_JAOQNG010000005.1, forward strand.
AGACTTCTGCTCTAGCGCATTGATTAGCCTTTGCCCCGCCTGCATCGCTGCCGCATGGTTGTCCATTTGGACCTCCATGACAGGCGCTTTCCCGTTGGTCAGAACGATCCGGAAAAAAGCGCGTTTGCCCGTGGTCGACCAGTCGACTTCCCGCACCTCTTCGAACCCGACCACGTCCCCCGACACCCACAAGCGCCGCTCCGGCTCGTCCACCACCACGACGCCGGCACCGTTCCGCCCCTGCACCGCCCAGCTGGCGCCGATCTTCCCCCGCATCACGGCTTCCACCGCCGGCCGAAACCACCGCATCCTGTTGATGATCGCTCCCGGGATGCGCAACAGCAGGGCCGGCAACGTGATCGCCACCACGAGCGCAAAGACCCAGACGAGCGCCACCAGCATATCCACGCCCGTGAGACGGGCGGCCCACCACAGGGCGATCGTGGCCGCAGGCCCTAGTGTTGCGAGGATCACGAACATTCCGATTGCCTCCAACGCCGGATCGCCACCAAGTCGCTTCCGGATCGTTGCCTCAGTTGTCATAGCGGGAACGCCGTTCATCATTTTGCACCTCCACGCCCGCGCCTCCGACACCCGTCGCGCGCCAATCGAACCATGAAAATCATAGCGGCTGCGGTTCTGCAACATTGCACGTAACGCCATGTTGACGGCGCTTCACTCTGTTGCCGTCCACGCCTTCTCACGCGTTGCTGACGTCCATCGCGACAGCTCGCCGCACCCAACGAGGCCTGCGGCGACGGCGCACGGAGGCTCACCTTCTGGTCGCACCCGCCGGCGAACACGTGGCGCGCCCAACCGTCCCCGGTTCCTTCGCGAATTGAAGCTTGTTCCAATCGCCGGAGGCCAACGCCACCCCCATGCAATCATGTTTGTTCGGAAAATCCGGTGAAGCGTGCAGAATTCGCCAGCTGTTACTTTCATCGTTTCAGTCAAGAGTGGCGCATTGAACCACACGCGAACAAATATACGGTCGCCATCGGCGAGAATTGAGGGGTGCTCTTGTGGACCTTTATGGTCCCCGTTGGCCTATTTCTTTGGCCGCGCACGCATCGCGATCTCGCGTAGGACATTCTGTGCCACGTTCGACACGGACCCGCCAACGCCCCCTCCCTCGTCACCGCCGCCGCCGCCGTTCGCTCCAGCCCAGCGGTACGCCGCCACGGCCAGCGTATCCGGAGTCTTCGTGCACATGTTCACCAACGCATAGGCGATTCCCAGATAGACAAACATGTAGACGACAAAGCTGATGAACATGACTCCGCCGCCGGTCGCGTCCCGCATCATCGGCAGCATAAGCGCGTTTAGAAGTCCCACGGATACGCTGGTCAGGGCCAGCCCAGCAACAAAACCGGCCAACGTCAACAGGGGCCGCACGAACAACGCCACTAGGTTCATGAAGGCCGACCGCGCGTGCGGCCCAAGGAACCCTCCTGATTCCGGTGTCACCACCAACACCAGTGCAATGATTACCATGATCACCGTTTCCAGGACCGCGATGAGCCAGCTCACCACCGCGAAGAGAAACCGGATGAAGGGCAATGCCGGCACTAGATAGGCCAACCCCAACCCGGTGACGAACAGCGCCATGCCCGCACCCACCAGGATCGGCTCCAGACCTCGTATTGTCTCCCCGGCAAAGCCAGCGATCTTGCCGATCCATTTCGCAGGCCCTGGCATAAGCTTGAGGCCCACCTTGACCACGCCGTCCACCACCGCGTTTGATGCCCGCTCGTACCATGGCAGAATGTCGGAGCCCTGGACGCCACCACCTGAGCCACCGACCATTTTCGTCAGAATCAGCGTTGCACCACCGAACAAATATACCTTATGCCCAACACTCGACAGACCTGCGAGCGCGTTCATCTGTGGAACCTCTGCAACGGTCTGCCAGATGCCTGTGCCCCACGCTTCGAGAAAGCTGTCTCCCGCGTTGGAGTTTCCCGACGATGCCGCCATTTGCGCCAAAACAATTGGGTTTCCTGACGCGATCAGGCCGTCGCCGAACCAATTATGGACCGCCGTGACGCCGTCCGCCACAGAGTCGAGCAGCGGCCCGCTGACTTGCGGAACCGCGTTTCCCGCCGCGCCGAGACTACCCTGCAGGTTGGTCATGGCTTGAGCCCATTCCCCGGCGCCGATCCACCCTTTCCCGCTCACCCCCTTGCTGAGCTTGGCGGTTATGTCACTGTTGATCGTCTGCCAACGGTCTGAAATCAAGCTTTGCACATTCGCCTTATACGAGGCTGGCAACCCAGCGATCGTTGAACTTTTTGGGTCCTCCTTGCAGTTTGCGGGAACATCGCGGCACGCCAACCGAGCCTTGATAAGCGTCGTCACTTCGGCCTCGGCGGTGGCCCTCATAGTTTCGAACGCTTCTTTGTGGGCGCTCGACACCGCGGTGGCGGCCCCTGACCCTACGGCGCTTGCACTAACCTCCGGAAACTTGACCGCCCCGCATCCTGCGGACGATTCCGTTGTCCAGCCATACCAGTGGTTCAGTTGGTAATCCCATCGAATGACCGTTCCGTTTGCCGGTACCGCAACGACTCGCTCCATGTCATTCCGCTTTGGATCAAGGTTGATCGCTGCCTTGCACGCCTCTGCGGTGACCACGCCGACCACCGTGGTCATGACTTCCATATCTCCGACCCCGGGCTTGCTCACCCATTTGTCCTTGTTCGCCAGATAACTCGTCATCCCATCCCACGCCTCGGATGCCTTGTCCGACCCATAGGCCGCGACGAATCCAACCAACTGCGACCCTAAACCCCATGATCCGTTAATCGGCCAAAGCAGCATCATGGCCACCCCCACCCGCAGGGCAAACATCGTCCATTGGTATTTGCCCCGCGCGAAGTCCGATGACGTCGCCGTGTCTACGACCATCACCACCAGGCTCAGCAGCGCCGCCAACGCCGCCACCAGGCAGGCCATCGCCGACAACGCACCGACAATGGACCCGAGCCCCTGCGACAGCAGCGTGCCGCCCGACCCCAGAAACGGCAGCAGGTCGCCGAGCGCCTGCCGCGCCAGGTCGGCGTTCGTCACCGCGGCGTATGCCGGCGTGACGCCGAATACCAGGAAGGCCCATGCCATGCCGAACCACACCGCGAGCAGGAGCGACCATCCGATCCCGACCGCCGCCGTTTCGCGAAGAAACTCGTGCCGGCCGGCCCACGTCACCTCGACGACACCGCCGACTTGCCCGACGATCCCCTCCTCTGGTGCCGCTGCGCGCCATCCCGCCACAAACCGCGGCGCCCACTTTTCCCGCCATCGGTCGGTTGCCCGGACCAGCACACCCTTCACGCCGCCGCGCCCGTCCCGCACCGCCGGATCATCATCACTGAGGAGCCCGGCCTGCACCATGCCCAAGGCCACGCCCCGCGCGACCTCCTGCCACTGCGCGCCCAGATTCCGGAAATCGGTCATCTCCACCGGCGCGAGGACAAATCCAAACGCCGACCGCCCATCCGGCAACCGCATGGCGACCCCCAAGCTAGACCAAGATCGGCCCAACTCTAACCGCGCCAGCACTCTCCCGCCATCCAAAAAGAACGTGGCTCTTGCCGCCGTCACGCGTTATGCGGCCAGTGCATGCCGCCTGCTTCACTTCGCCCTTGCGAGCGGCGAGGCTTCTCGCCGACACTTCCGCAAACCTCGCACCATTTTCAAAGGCCCCTCGTCATGGACTCCCATGCGGCGCCACCATCCTGCACCCTCGAGCCAGCGGACCCCGTCACCACGGTCACCGGCCGCCGCATCGCGCGTCCCGTCCCCGCGCCCGATCAGTGGCACATTGAGGACTTCGCGCACGGCTTGGCGACGCTCAACCGGTACGGCGGTCAAACCATCGTCCCGTGGTCCGTGGCCCAGCACAGCCTCCTGTGTCTGCAGGCCCTCCGCCTCTTGCACGCCGACGCCACGCCCACCCTCCAACGGGCCGTCCTCCTCCATGACGCGGGCGAGACCGCTATTGGTGAAATTCCCGCTCCGGTGAAGAGGGTCTGTTCCGACCTTTGCCGCCTGGACGAGGCTATCGACCAAAGCCTGTCCGAAGCGTTCGACCTCCCCTGGCGCTGCCCTCCGGTAATCAAGGAGATCGACCTTCTTGTTCGCGGCACGGAAGGGCCCGTGCTGTTCCCCAAATCCGATCCCGCCGCGTGGGCCGCCCGCTATGGTGCCCCGCTTCCCTTGTCGGTTGTCGAACGTCCCTGGCGCGACGTCCGCGAGGAGTTCCTGACCGCCTACGCCGGCATTCCGTCCGAATCACCCCCGTCCTGAAAGTACACGCCGATGCTCCACAACCTTCTCCACCGTGCCCACACCTTTGCCGCCCGCCTTGCCGCCACCTTCCGCCGCCGCGCCGAAGCCGCCGAACGTCGCATCCACTTCACGCGCCGCATCACGCGGCGTTTCCACACCCTCGTCGACCGAAGCGATTCCAGCGACCTCCCACCAGCCACCAAGCGCGCCGCCCTGGACGACACCCATGCCGCCGCCCGAACCGCGCTACGCCACCTACGCGCCGCGCGCTACCGGGCCTCGTACCAGCACGCGCAGTCAGGCCCTGCGCCACTCCTCCCCCTCTTTCCCGGGTACACCCGCTGATCCCGCCTCTGGCTCCACAGCGCGCCGCGCCCCCCGGCCACCAACGCCGGACGAACGCCCGGTACCGTTGACGACACCGCCTCCTCATGACCTTCCCAAGGCTGGCCCCCACCATGCGTCGCCTCCTCCGCTTCTTCGGCCTCGTCTCCGCCCGCGACCACGACGGCCTGGCCGCCCAGTTTGCCGCTGAACGTGTCGCTCATCACCGCCTGCGCGCCGACGTCCGCACCCACTTCATCACGCGCGACGGCTGCGGCTACACCCGTTGCGTGGCCGACACTCCCGCCCAGCAGGCCCTGTCCACCGCCCGCAGCACTCTCGCCCGCGCCGACCACGCCGCTTGGCTTGACACCTTTGACTGGCGCGGCCGCTTCGTCGACCCGCACACCGGTTTCTGGGAAAGCCTTTCCGGCGACATCTACGATGCAGACACCCACTCCTGGCACGATGCCGCCGGCAACGACGACCTCGATGCCGATCCCGAGCCCCGAGCCAGCCACATATCGCCCACCTAAGACGCCCCACTCACGACGCCGCGCTTGCGCCAAACTGACAGCAAACTCTTCCACGCCATTCGTCTTCGGGGCCCCACCATGAACATCTTTCTTTCCGTGCGGACCGCTGCCCTATCCACCGCCCTGTCCAGCGCTTCCTTCTCCCCGGCCGTCGCCTCCGCCGCTACCAGCGCCGCCCCGCACGCCGGCGGCGGTTCCGACGTTGCCATGGTCGTCTCGTGGATCATCGGCATCGGGACGGCCATTTTCGTCCACGCCTCTGCCTCCAATGCCCGTGCGATTCCCGCCGGCATCATCGTCGGCTGCATCGTCAACGCGCTCATGTCCTAATCCGTCGCCGCATCCGCTGTCGTTACCATCGCCAATGACGTCTCCACGCTCGCCGTCGCTTTTGCCGCATCCTTTGTTCGTCCCCTCTCGACCGCGCTGGGCCGATTCCGACCCGGCGTGCCGGTGGCGTGGTCTTGCTGATCGAGCGCTGCCGACTCCTCCGCAAGCCGAGGGCCGCGTCGACAACAGAAGACATGACGACGCCCTGACCGTTGGCACCCTTGCCGTCCGCGAAACAGCGCGGCGCCCCTGTATTCAATCGCAGGATTATGGGCGTGCGCCATGCGCGCCATGCGCGCCATCAAGCATGATGCCCAATCCGCCATGCAACCTGGATGATCGCCGCGTGCTGGATCGGTGGGTTGCCATCGACGTCCGATGCGGTGTCACGCCGCCGTTGTATCGATCCCTGTCGGTGCCGTTGCTTCGCGGTGACCAGCGGTTTCCGTGGATCGCTTGGGCCGCGCACCACAGCCTTTCCCTTCGGCAGGTCGACCGCCTCCTGCCCTGGCCCGCCTTGATCCGCGTCAACGCGCGCACCGGTCCGCAAACCCTCGACAGTGCCTTTCATAAGGCGAAGACTTCCGCCGAGACGGCCACCCGCGCTATACTTCGACGCACGACCCATTCACCATTGTCGCCTCCGCCATTCCGTCTATCCACATCCACCCGGTCATTCCCGCCGAGCGACGCCAGGCCTGCGCCAATGGCGCGCCACTCCCATTACCCATTCCAGGATCCCGCGCCATGATCGCCGCGCTCGACCCGCTCGCCGCCTTGCCGGCCGTCCACTTCCCGTCGTTTCCATCCGACGACATCCTGTCGTCCCTCACCCCCACCCAGCGCGAAGCCGCGCTCGCCACCGGCCCGGTTCTGGCCCTCGCTGGCGCCGGTACCGGCAAAACGACGACGCTGACCGCCTCGATCGCGCTTCGCATCATCGCCGGTGTCGCTCCCAGGAACATCCTCGCGGTCACCTTTACCAACAAGACCGCCCGGCAACTCCGCGTCCGTCTGACCGACGTACTCGGCGCCGATCAGCTGCCAAGCTGGGTTGGCACCTTCCACAGTCTCGCCGCCCGCATGCTCCGCATGGAGCCCAGCCTGGCCGGCTTGCGCGACAACTTCCAGGTCCTTGACGCCGACGACAGCAAGCGCGTCCTGAAGCGCACGATGGACGCCCTCTCCATGCTGACCAAACGCGCCGAAGGTGTGGACCCGCTGAAGACCGTTGGCAACGCGATCTCCCGCCTGAAGGACAACCTCGTCCACCCCGATCACGCCGCATCGGCCATCGAAGCCTGGATCGCCGCCGCTCAGGCCGCCGGCCGCCGCGTCGACGTTGATACCCTCCGTCTCGTTGCCACGGTCTACCCGGCCTATCAGCGGGAATTGATCGAGACGAACAGTGCGGATTATGGGGACCTCCTTCTCTGGACCACAGGCGCCATGCTCGACGACGAAAACACCCGCCGTCGCTTTGCCAACCTCTTCGCAGGCATCTGGGTTGACGAATACCAGGACATTAGTTTGGCACTATATTACTGGCTCTACCTTCTCGCGAAAGACCACCGCAACATCTTTGTGGTGGGCGATGATGATCAGTCAATCTTTTCGTTCCGCGGTTCTGATATCCGCTACATTCGGCGGTTCCGTAACGATTACTCTGACGCCACGGTGGTCCGCCTGGAGGAAAACTTCCGCTCCACCGGTCACATCCTCACGGCGGCGAACGCCATCATCGCGGGCGACCGCAACCGTCTCGGCAAGACCCTCTACACCAACGCCGGGCTCGGCTTGCCGATCCAGATCCTGGAATTCGACAGCCCCGACGAGGAGGCTCACGCCATCGTCGCCGACATGCGCCGCCAGAACGCCCGCGGCGTGCCCTGGGGCGACATGGCCTGTCTTTACCGCAGTTCCCACATCAGCCGCGCCGTCGAGGACGCGTTGATCCGCAACTCCGTGGGGTACGTTCTTGTCGGCGACCAAGCCTATTATCATAAGGCCGAAATCAAGGATGCTCTCGCCCTTCTCCGCCTCTCTCTTTTCCCCGACGACCACGCCAGCGACGACTCCTGCCGCCGTATGCTCAACACGCCCATGCGCGGCCTTGGCCCGAAGGCCGAGGAGACCATCGCCGACCACGCCCGCGCCACCGGCCGCACCATGCTCCAGGCGTGCGAGGACCCACCGCTGAAGCGCGCCCAGCGCCAAGCCGCCCAGATGTTCGCCGCGACCATCCGCCTGTGCGCCGCCCAACCCGGCGAGTCCTTGTCCGACCAGCTGCACCGGGTCCTGCACAACACCGGCTACCTCAACCACTGGCGCAACGCCCGCTCTGACGACGCCCAGTCCCGCGTCGAAAGCCTGCAGGAATTCGTCGCTCTCACTGGTTCGTTCCCGGACGCCGTCACCCTCTTCGAACACGCGGCCCTGGCGAGCGCCCGCGCCAGCGATGAAGACGCCAAGGATCGCGTCACTCTGATGACGATTCACGCCGCGAAGGGGCTCGAATTTCCCCTCGTCTACCTTCCCGGCTGGGAGGACGGCATCCTCCCGAGCGCGAAGTCCGTTGCCCAGGGCCTGGAAGCGGAAGAGCGTCGCTTGGCCTATGTCGCGATCACCCGCGCCAAGCGCCTCTGCACCATCACTCACACCCGCTTCCGCCACGGCCGGCCGATGGAGTTCAGCCCCTATCTGAGCGAACTCCCGCGCCACTGCTATCATCCCGGATGGCTCGGCCACGTCCGCTTGTTACGCTGACAACCCGTTTCAGCCAGATCTTTCATATCATCCCGGGGTGCCGTTCCTCGCTACGGTTTTGGACCTGCTCCCCGAGCGCCACTCAAAAAGCCGAACAAGTCCGGCTCGGGGTCTGTGGACGGGTCGGTGAGGTCGGCGCAACCGACACCGATCAATCGGAACGCCCGTCCGTCGGCTTCCTGAGCAACGATGTCCGCCGCCGTCGCCAGGATGGCCTCGGCCGAGCGGGTCGGCGCGACGCGGCGGGAGCGCGTGAACTGCTGGAAGTCGACCGTCTTGAATTTCACGATGACACTGCGGCCGAGCACGCCTTCGCGCTCCATGCGCCGGGCGACCTTCGCGGCCAGCGGCTGCAGTTCCTGCTGGAGGGTTGCCGGCGCGGAGATGTCCCAATCGAAGGTTTCCTCGGCGCTGATCGACTTGCTGGGCGCCTCCGGCTCCACGGCGCGATTGTCGAGCCCGCGCGCGTAGCGGAAGAGGGCCCGGCCCATGGTGCCGTATTTTCGCACGAGCCAGACCTCCTCCTTGTCCTGGAGGTCACCGACCTTCGTGATGCCATCGGTCCACAGCTTGTGTTCGAGCGCCGGCCCGACGCCCCAGAGAATCGTGACCCGCTTGGGCGCTAGAAAGGCCGCGGCCTCCGCCCGCCCGATCACGGCAAAGCCCTTCGGTTTGTCCAGGTCGCTTGCAATCTTGGCCAGCAGTTTGTTGGGGCCAAGGCCGATCGACGCGGTGATGCGTAATTCCGCCTCGAACCGCCGGACGATCTCAACCAGGGCCTGGGCGGGACTGATGCTGAGCCGATCCCGCACGCCGGACAGGTCGAGATAGGCCTCGTCGATGGAGATCGGCTCCACCAGGTCGGTGAACGCCGCCATGATCTCGCGGGCGCGGTGGCCGACCTCCTTGTACGTCGCCATGTTCGGCGGAATGACGACAGCGTCCGGGCAGCGCTCCAGGGCTTCCCGGATCGACATGGCCGAGCGGACACCGGACAAACGCGCGATGTAGCAGCAGGCCGCGACGACCCCGCGGTGGTCGCCACCCCCGACGATAACGGCTTGGTTGGCCAACTCCGGTCGGTCGCGCTTTTCGACGGTGGCGTAGAAGGCGGATTCAAGCGGTCGTCGCAACAGCCTGATGCAGGAGGTTGCGATGAAGACACGGAAGCGGCGATCGGATCGATCTGGGCGGGCTCCTCAGCGGTCACCCGGCCGGCCCCCTTCGGCACGGCGGGAGGATTGTCGGCGGTTCTGGGCGGCGATCGCGACGGGACAAGCGAGCGAGGATGCGGCATCTCTGGCAAGCGTGTCGCCCGTGGTGGGAACACGGTGGTTCCGAGAGGCCGGGGGTATGCCACCAGCGAAGTTTGCGTCATCGGCGAAGCCGCCGTCGGGACGGTACTTGCAGTTTGCGGAGCGGGAGGAGATCGCGTTGCGGCGTGCCCAGGGGCTCGGCGTGCGGGAGATCGCTCGCCAGCTGGGGCGAGCGGCCTCGACCATTTCCCGGGAACTGCGGCGCAATGCCGCCACCCGCTCGGGCGGGTTGGAGTATCGGGCGACGACCGCGCAGTGGCACGCCGACCGTTCGGCGCGCCGGCCCAAACCGGCCAAGCTCGTAGTCAATCCAGTCCTGCGCGACTACGTGCAAGAGCGTCTGGCCGGCGCGGTGGTTGCCCCGGACGGCGTGGCGATCCCTGGGCCGGCCGTGACCTGGAAAGCTCGCCGCCATGGGCGTCGGCAGGACCGGCGGTGGGCCAAGGCGTGGAGCCCCGAACAGATCGCCCGACGCCTGCGGCTCGATTTTCCGGAGGACCCGACGATGCGCATCAGCCATGAGGCCATTTATCAGGCGCTGTTCATTCAAGGCCGAGGAGCATTGCGTCGCGAGCTTACCGCCTGCCTGCGGACCGGACGGACCCTGCGCGTTCCGATGGCGCGGACCCGCAAACGGGGCAAATCCTTCATCACGCCGGAGATCATGATCAGCCAACGCCCGACGGAGGTGGCGGATCGGGCGGTGCCGGGACACTGGGAGGGCGATCTCATCATCGGCCTGGGCGGCTCGGCGATCGGCACCTTGGTGGAACGGACGACACGGTTCACGATGCTGCTGCATCTGCCCCCGATGCCGGGGCACGCCAGTGGACCACGGGTCAAGAATGGGCCGGCGCTTGCCGGCCATGGTGCCGAGGCCGTCCGCGACGCCATCGCGCGCACGATCGCAACCTTGCCCGCACAGCTCCGCCGGTCGCTGACTTGGGATCAGGGGGCGGAGATGGCCCAACACGCCCATATCCGGATCGACACCGGGCTTTGCGTCTACTTCTGCGATCCGCGCAGTCCGTGGCAGCGCGGCACGAACGAGAACACCAATGGGCTGCTGCGTCAGTACTTCCCCAAGGGCACCGACCTCGCCGTGCATGACGCCGACACCCTGGCGGCCATCGCACTTGCCCTGAACACCAGACCCCGCAAAGCCCTTGGCTGGAAAACTCCAGCCGAGGCGCTGGACGAACTGCTCCAATCCATCGATAAGGGAGGACGGGAAGAGGCTGTTGCGACGACCGCTTGAATCCGCCGAAGCTGTCGCAGTCGATGTGCCCGATGGTCAGCTCGTGCAGTTCCGGGTGAGCAAACAGCCGGCGGCTGCCGCATTTCGGACAGCGCTCGTTGCCCGCTGGCAGGGCCGCCGCGCAGTCCCGGCAGACAACGCTCAGCGTCATGCCGCCCTCCGCTGGCCGCCGGAGGACCTTAGCCGCCCCTCGGCTGCGCGACGATGGTGCGCACCAAGCGCAACGCGTCGGCGTTGTCCTTGACACCCTTGTAGAGCCGCCGCAGTTCCACGACCGCTGCCCATTCGCCACGCGCCTCATAAGTCCGCCGAATCACGTCGGCATCGTCTTCGCTGAGCATGAACACAGCACCACCTCGCAACAGGGCGGCGGACTATGCGCCAGAGGCGCCATGCGCGACAACGCTCCTTCGGTGCAGGTCACGCGAGGCACCGCGCTGCGGCGACAGACCTCGGCGGCTGCGGCCGCCAGACACGGACAGAGATCGCCCCGGCGGCCTGGGCGGTGCCGCACGGATGGCCGGAGCGAAAGCGATCGATGGCGTCCAGCATGTCATCGGTGAGCGCAACGGCCGGCTCGGACAAGTGCACCGCCCGATGACCGACCGTTGTGGCCCACGAGGGCGGCGTTCCCGGTTGGCTGGACGCGACCGCGGCGAGCGGGCCGGACACGTCCCAGGCTGCCCGCTCGGCGTTCCAGCCGAGCACGCGCCGGTCAATCCCCGTGCGGAGCCACACCCAGTTCGTCAGGATCATCGGTCTGGCCTGTCCCAGCACGGTGGGGCCTTCAGCAATTGCTCTAGTGGGTCATTTGCCGCGGGCATAGCCATTCCTGGCGGCCGCTGCCCCGTCACATGCTGGATCGCGGGCTGTTGATCATGAAGTCGTGTTGGGAGGCTCTCATGTCCCGCCGTCAGATTGATCCGCTGCGTCCGCTCACGGCCGAAGAGCAGCATTGGCTGACGCGGATCAGCCGGTCCCATTCCGAGCCCGCGGCCCATGTCGCCCGGGCCAAGGCGGTGCTCGCCGTCGCCGCCGGCCAGTCGTACACCGCGGCGGCGCGCGGAGCCGGGCGCTGCTCCGGTGATGCCGTGGCCCACCTGGTCAGCCGCTTCAATCGCGAGGGGCTGGCGGCCGTGGAGCCGCGGCACGCGGGCGGGCCCCCTCCCGTCTACACCCGGCCCGAGCAGGCGCGCATCCTGAGCGAAGCCAAGCGGCCACCCAATCGGGTGCTGGACGGTACGGCCACGTGGTCGCTCACCACGTTGCAGCGGGCGCTGCGGCGCGCCCCGGACGGCTTGCCGCACGTGAGCACCTTCACGATCTGGCGGGTGCTGCACGATGCGGGGCTGAGCTGGCAACGCGACCGCAGCTGGTGCGCCACCGGCCGGGTCCTGCGCAAACGCAAGGCCGGCACGGTCGAGGTGACCGACCCCGACGCGGAACCCAAAAAAAGCTGATCGAGACCGCCTACACTCAGGGCGAGCGGCTCGGTCTGGCGGTGTGGGGCGAGGACGAAGCCGGCCCCTTCCAGACGATCCCCCATCCCGGGCAGCACTGGGGCCCGGCCGGGCACCCGGCGCGCTACCCGCACGAGCACGTGCGCAATGGCACGGCCAAGCTGCTGACGCTGTTCCATCCGGCCAGCGGAGCGGTGCGTGTTCAGGGCGTCACCTCCTGCCGCAATCCGGTCCTGCACGGATGGCTGAAAGCGGAATTGTGCGCCATCCTGGCGGCACGGCCCGCCCCACCGGAGCCGGTCAGCGTTGCGGCAAACCGGGCCTGCTGGGAGCGGTGGCAAGAGGGGCTGTCGCAGCCCATCACCCTGAGTGCCGCGTTGCCGCCCCTGCGCCTGCTCCTGGTCATGGACAATCTGACCGGCCACAAGACGCCAAGCTTCGTGTGCTGGCTGTTCGATCACGGCATCATGCCGCTGTACACGCCGCTGGGTGGTTCCTGGCTGAACATGACCGAGAGCGTGCAGCGCATTCTCAAGCGACGGGGGCTGGCCGGGCAACACCCGACGACACCGGACGCGATCATCGCCGCGCTCGAAGCCGCCGCGCAGGGCTGGAACGCAGCACCGACGCCCTTCGTTTGGGGCGGGCGACGGTCCGATCGCCGCCACCGTCGTCGCCAACGCCAGCATGCTCTGGGCGGTTCCGGCGCTTGCACCCGCCGGCCATTGCCCCGGCCGCGCCCGACCGTCCTCCAGCAATGGCGATCAGCAGGTCAAGTGACCCACTAGGCCCATCACGACGCCCCAACCGGACACCCGCCATGCCCACCGTCGAAATGATCCTCGGCCTGCCGAACCTCCGCAAAGGCGCCGTGCTGTCCCGCGCCCGCGACCTCGACGTTCCCGTCCTGGTCAGCGCCAACTGCTTCTCCACATGGACGACCGACGCCGAAGGCCTGCGCCGCTGGACCGGCTTCAACACCAAGCCTCTCAACAACGCGAAAGGCCTGCGCGCCGTATACCTCGATAGTGCAGGGTTCGTGGCAGCCTCCATTTATGGTGGCTTCGAATGGGGAGTAGATGCCTACCTCCACCTAGCTGCTTCCTACCCGTTCGTGAGGTGGTTCTCGATGGACCACTGTGTTGAGCCGGAGATCGCCGCCAACCGCGCCGTCGTGCTTGACCGCATCGCCTCGACGATCCGCCTCAATGTCCTGTGCCGCAACCGCGCCATCGAGCGCGGCATCCACCACAACTTCGCGCCTGTCATTCAGGGCTGGGAAGCGCGCGATTACGCCGCCTGCGTCGAAGGTATGCCCTGGCTTTCGGATTACTCCCTTCTTGGAGTTGGATCTATGTGCAGGCGCGCCGTCCACGGCCCCAACGGCGTCCTGCACGTCCTCTCGGTCCTGGACGCCATCCTGCCGCCCAACGTGCGCCTGCACCTGTTCGGCCTCAAGTCCCAAGCCGCCGAAGCGGTGCGCCAGCACCCCCGGGTGGCGTCGGTCGACAGTCAGGCATGGGGCACCGCCGCCCGCTGGGACGCCCTGAAGGCCGGCATCTCCAAGACCGACGCCTTCTGCGCCGACACGATGACGGACTGGCTCGCCCGCCAGCAGGAACGCCTTGCCAAGCCCGCCTTCACCTTCCAGGGCAGCCTCGCCCTCGAACCCCCGGCCCCGCGCCTGTCACCGTGGGACGCCGCCATCGCGCAGGCCCAGGAGGAACTCCGCCAGCTGGTGGCCGACGGCGAACTGGAATACGACCAGATCACCGACCGCTACGTCTTCGAACTTGCCGGCGAGATCATGTCCTCCGGCATGGACAACACCGAGCGCCTCCCGCTTGCCGCCTGACCCCACACCAAACCCCGCGCGATGAACCGATGCGGGGTTTCGTCTTCCCCCTAACCTCGCTCGTTTCCGCCCTACGGGCTTTCCAGCGTGAAGCGCGCCCACCCACCAAGGCACCCTGTTCTCAGCGCATGCCGCCCCACCACGCCCGCCATCCGTAACCCTCTCCAATCGCTACAATATGTCCATCACGATAAACGGCGGCGGGTAAGGCACGGAGTTGCTCGCTAACTGGAGGCACGCTGATGGACCTTTTCAATGCTTCGACCAGCACCGCTATGACTGACCCGCTGGAGGCTGCTAAGGCCTTCATTGTGCGCGGGGCTTTGGTTGTCTGTAACCATAGCGGCGGGAAGGACAGCCAGCGTATGTATTTGATGCTGCGCGACATCGTCCCCCACGAGCAATTGCTCGTGATCCACGCGCACCTTCCGGAGGTCGATTGGGAGGGCATTGATGAGCACATCAAGTCCACAATAGGTAACACCGCGCTGATCTGGACCCAGGCGGGGAAGACCTTCTTTGAGATGGTGAAGCATCGGCAAATGTGGCCTTCGCCAACCACCCGTCAGTGCACCTCCGACCTCAAACGCGGCCCGATCGAGCGCGAAATCCGCCGCCACCTCAAGGCCAACCCCCGCTTTGGTGGCTTGGTGTTGAACTGCACCGGCATTCGGGCCGAGGAAAGCCCCGGACGCGCCAAGCAGATTCCGTTTCGTCGCAATGAACGGAACAGCATTGCCGGACGCGCGTGGTACGATTGGCTTCCAATTCATGAATTGACGACTGAGGAGGTGTTTGCAGGGATTGCCGCCGCTGGTCAGAAGCCCCATTGGGCATACACTGCTGGGATGTCCCGCCTGTCTTGCTGCTTTTGCGTTATGAGTTCGCAGCGCGATCTGAAGACTGCAGCCAGTCTCAAGCCTGCGCTCTATGAGCGGTATGTCCGTATGGAACGCGAAATTGATCAGACAATGATGATGCCCGCCGGCGGCAAACGTCGATTTCTGGACGAGATCGTTGACGGTCGGACGTTGAACATGGACGTCGCCGACAGTGACAACGATCTGCCGGTTCTCCCGCTGGTACCGCAAACCCCTTGTGAGGCGTCACAGATGGCCTTCTGCTTTTGACGTTGGCATCACTTGGTCCCTGCCCGCCGAAATAACCCCTCCCAGCAGCCCGGCCCAGCGCCGGGCTTTCTGCTGTCCGGGGCCTGCCACCTCACCCCTTCACCATTCGCATGCCGCCGCCTCTCCACCGCCGCCCCAGCGCCGCCCAAGAACAGTAGACTCCCCTCAGTCACCACCCCAGACACCCCAGGCGAACCCATGCAGACGCACACCACCATCCCCCGCTTCACCACCCCCGACGGCTGGCCCCTGTTCCACCTGGACGGCGTTTGGCGCGACAGCCTCGCCGCCGGCCTGTGCGACCTCACCTTCGACGGCGACGACACCGGCCCGGTCGACCACACCGACGACAAGCTCGTGGGCAAGCTCGACACCATTCGCGTCGTCTGCCGCATCGACTGGATTGCCGGCCCACGCAAGGGCGAGACCCTTTCCGTCCCCATGACCGCCGTCGAAGGCATGGTCAACATCGGCTCCCATCTCGCGACCGGCTGGACCCTGGCCCGCGGCATCGCCCCCGACCGGGTGACCGAGTGCATCGAGTACGGCATCAACAACGGTCCCGACCTCGACGCCCGCCGCTTCCTCCCCGACACCATCGACGCCGAGCAACCGCGCAGCGACGCCCAACCCAACCTCACCTATCGCGTCGAAGCCCAACCCACCTGACCTCCCCCCATCCACCTCGGCCACCCCCAGGCCAAGCGCAGCGACGGCCCGCGCGCAGCGCCCACGCCCACTCGGGTGTGGCCCCGTTTCCAAGCCTTGCCATCGCGGCATGCTGCCCGGCCAGCCCCGCCCCCAGCTATCCTTCCTGGCCGCTAAACTAGGCCCATCAAGAAAACGCCCACCCCGCCCCGAGGCCCCGCGATGCTGACCCACCTGACGCCCGCCCAGCAGTCCTCCTTCTTCTTCATGGACCCCCAGCCATCGTCAACCCCAGGCACGGCGACCACCGCTGTCGAGTGCGAAATGGTAACGAAGGCCCAGTCGCCGACCGACATCACGTATCGCATTGCCAAGGCTGACATACGCCTTTGCAAAGGGATGAACAGTCGCACCGACGAACGCCTCGTGTTTGTTCGCCGCGATGGCGACCATTTCCTGTTCGACGCGAAAAAGGCCCGGTTTTCTTTTCCGGAGCGCGTTGTTCTGGCCATCCTGGACGGCGCGGAACAGCCCTTCGGCGAGCGGTGGATCGCACTCCGCCGCTGACCTCTTCCCCCCTGCCGCCACATCATGCCGCCTAGCCCCGCCGCCGCCGCCGGCCCTCTTCCGACCCTCGACACTGCCTTTAACACCAGCGACCATCCAGAGGACAGCCGCCAGGAACCACCCTGCCCGTGCATCATCCCGCACGAAACACCGCCGTCTATCGCGCGGCTTGCGTCCGTCATGCGCACCGCCGGTTGGGAAGTAGAATACATCGACCTCGACCTCACGGGCGAGCAATCCAAGGCCGACATCAAAGTGGTGCGGGCAGACGGTCTTTGGCTGCTGGCCCGGGTCGATCACCTTGGCCGGGCAAGCGTCGAGCGCTTCAAGCGCGATTGCTTCCTCGGCCAGACGCCCAACACCGAGGGACGCCGCCCGCCATCCCCGCAGGTCAACGACCAGTTCCTCGGCCGCTCTCACTACGAAGGCGCCCGGTCGATGCTGCGCGGCCTGACGGCGTATATAGCCGACAACGCGCTCAGCCCTATCCCTCTGGCTCAGGTTCACGCCGGATGGGTTGCGATCAGGGGCACCCCGTTGCACCTCGAAGCCTCACGCTCCTAGCCAGGCCCAACCACCCGACCCGTCGCCACTGCATGCCGCCCACCTCCCGCCGCCGCCCCAGATCTTCCTCAACCCGCTACACTGCCCCCATCACCAGTCACCATTCACCCCACGAAGGACCGCCGCCATGAACCACCCCGCTCCCCGCGACATCCCGGCCGGCAAGGTGCTGCTCTGCGAATACCGCGACGCCCGCCGCGAGGACATGGCCATCGTCGAAACCCTCGCGTCCAAGCACTCCGACCAGCCCGCGATCCGCAGCACCGTCACCCTGCTCTGGTCCTCCCCCGGCTGGGAAATCGCCGGCTCCATGTTGCGCTGGACCAACGGCTACTACGGCGTGCGCTTCACCGCCAACGACGGCGCCATCCACGGCCGCCGTTTCCAATCCGAGGACGCCGCCCGCACGCTGTTCGCCGCCTGGACCGTCCCCGTCCCGCAGGCCACCGCGACCACCACGCCCGTCACCCAACCCGCCGCCCAGGCCGAGACGACCTGCCGCGGCGCCCTCGCCGGCCAAACCTCCCGCACCGTCGGCACGATCCGCCTGGACGACGCCGAGTTCCCCTTGATCCTCCGCCGCTCCCCGGCCACCGGTTGCGTCACCCCCTGCATCCGCGACGGCAAGAAGGTCTCCCCGATCTCCGGCCGCTTCCGCGACGACGACACCCTCTCCCACCTCGTCTCCCACCTCAAGGAATTCGTCCTCGCCGACAACGCCGTCCTCACCCTGGCCATCGCCTGACCACCTCCTCCGCCACCAGGACGGATGCCTCCCCCCGCATCCTTCCACCCCTCGGTCCCCACCGCCGCGTAGCAGCCCACGCCTTCGGCGCGGCCAAGGCTTTCCGCTTTCGACGCCTTGGACTGACCCCAACGCATGCCGCCCACCCGCCCGCCGGCGCAGCGCCGCCCGAACCCGCTAAACTCCCCCCACCACCCACACTGAAAGCTCCGGCCATGACCACCACTGCTGACGTCCTCTACGCCACCCCCGTCGCCCTGATTGGCAAGCACGAGTGGCGCCTGATCGTGACGCCCAGCACCACGCTTGAACTCGTGAACGGCACCTGGACCCAGGTTCCCTGCCGCGTGACCGCTTACGAGTACCGCCGCATTGGTGACACCATCTGGCACCCTGCCCGCCACTGGCCGACCTACAACCACAACGACGGTTGCTTCGCCGGCCTCCCCCGCACCCTCGGCCCCAAGGTCTACGACTCCCACGAAGCCGCCATCAAAGCCGCCTTGAACCCGCTGCCGCCCGGCGCCGCACCGGTCACGCCGCCGGCCCAGCCGTTCGACCTCTTCGCCGCCTGATCCAGTTGCCCCGTCACATCCCATCCTACCCCCACCAGGACTCCACCCCCATGACCTCCACCTCCTCCCAACGCCGCCACCGTCAGCTGGACGAAACCTTCCTCACCAACGCCGACGCCTTCGCCCGGGCACGCCACCTCGCGAAGCACGGCCGAGACGATCGCGTCGTCTACCGCGACCGCACCGGTCTCTGGCACGTCTCCATCCCCACCGCCGCCACCCTGAAGGCCGCCCTCCTCGCCATCGGCACCGCCGGCCATTTCTCCGTCATCGACCGCAAGTCCATCTCCCACCGCTACAACTGGAGCATGGCCCTCCGCTGGTTCCGCAACGCCCGCGCCGGGTATGCCTAATCCCTCCATCCCCCGCCACGGCACCCACCGCCGCACAGCGCCAGCGTCCACCAGGGCACGGTTTCGTTTTCACCTCTGTCCCACCTGCATACCGCCCACCCGCGCCGCCGCCCCGCGCCGCCCGCCATCCGCTACAATCAAACCATCAAGACTACGGAGGCCACCATGAGCACCAACTTCACCGTCGGCCAGACGGTCATCTGCAACGGCTACGACGGCACCGTCACCACGATCGGCGACGGCCAGCTTGCCGGCATGGTGGACGTCCGCGTCCCCGGTGGCATCACCTGCGTCTCCGCCACCGAACTCGCCCGCTTCAATGACGAGAAGTATCGCGTCGGCGAAGCGCACTGGAACCAGGAGATGCAGATCGCCACCCAACCAACCACCCTCACCGCCATCAACCAGCAGACCCTCGGCCCGCTGTTCGTCGCTGAGGAGACCAGCATCGCTTCCAGTGCTGTGGACGTCTTCATCGCTGACTGCAGCACGGACACGGCCTCTCTGCAGGCCGAAGCCCCACACACCGCCCGCCTTCTCGCCGCCAGCTACACGGCTTTCGACGGTGCGGGCCGCGCCCTCGGGATCGACGCCACCACCATGGCGGAAAGCCTCGGCCCGCAGGGTCTGGCGGCTGTCGTGCGCGCCCTCGAAGCACTCGCGAACTGGGGCCGCGAATTCACCAGCCCGACTGACGCCAATTCCCCGCACGACCTCCTCATCAATGGCCTCAAGGCCGCCGCCGCGGCACGGAGCATGACCATGGACGAATGGACGCGCAGCCCCCACTGCACCTGATCCAGTCCCCCACCGCTCCAGCCCCGCCGGTCACCCGGAAGCGCGGTTCAAAGCCATCGATCCCCAGTCCCCAGGAGCCTCGCCACCATGCTGCACCCCACCCCCGACACCGTCATCATCACTCCCGCCGACGCTGTTTCCGCGGCGGACGCGTTGACCCAGATCGAGGCCATGATGGACGTCCAATCGCGCCTAAAACACTACACCCTCCCCTGCAGCGGCGGAGGAGCGAACGGCGCCCCCGACGTCGTCGAATTCGCCATTGACCGCGCGACCGCCCAGACCATCCTCAACTTGGCCGCCATCGCCCGCACCCACACCCTGCTGCGCATCGAACGCGCCTACTCTGGCGCCCTCTGGCTGGACGATGAGGACGACCAGATCGAAGCCACCGTCGAACTCGTGAGCCTCAACATCGGCCCGGACAGCTTCTGGCTCTCCTGCCACCGCAAGGGCAGCGGCAACGCCATCGAATCCGCCACCCTCGACCTCACCCCCCTCGCCACCCACTTCGCCCTCCCCCTTCCGACCGCGCCCACCACGCCGCCGCCTTCCGCCGCCCCGCGCGCCGCCACCCTGATCGACCCCAACCTCGAAGACGCCCCCGACGCCTACCCGTCCTGACCATCCACCTCCACCCTCCCGCCTCCTCCCCAAGCCCGGCCCCAGCGCCGGGCTTTTTGCTTCTCCCTCCACCCCCGCCGACCCCTCACCCCCTCGGCCAGCCACCCTCGCAAGCCTCGGGTGGCCTTCTCGACTTGAAAGGCGCTGCCTTTCATGCCTTCGGCACCTTCTCAAAGCCCCCGGCGCCCCACGCCGGGCGCGCCTCCGGCGCGCCTTTGCTCCCACGCACGCCCCCTCTCCTCGCCGCAAAAAGCAACGGGGGCCTGGATCGCTCCAAGCCCCCGCCGCCATCACCACCCAAGCACGCCGCCCGGGCAGCGCCGCCGCAGATCGCCGCCTTACCCTGCCGCGTCCCGCTCCGGGATCCTCGGCACCCCGCCACGCAGCAGACCGCTGTCGATCATCTCGTCCACGACCTCGCGGTACCACGCTAGCATCTGGTTGTAACCACGCCGCATGGCCACGGTGGACAGCGTCGGCCAGGTCTCCGCGATCTCGTCCTCCGTCATGGCGAGCAGCTTGACGGGCGTCAGACGCGCTTGATCCATGAGTTGCCAGAGTTCGGACGTGCACTTCTTCACGTGGATCGTCTTGGACGCCGTCGTCTCGCCCAGAGCCAGCACCTTTCGCCAGTGCTCGCTGTGCTCGTATTTGGTGAACGGCCCGTCCCGCCAGTTCAGCACGACGAAGCAGCGCAGGTCGACGCCATGCGGGGCGCACAGCTTCCGCATCGCCTCGATGGCATCGGCCGTCGCGGTCAGGGCGCGGTCATCGGCCGTCGTCGGCACGAGGAAGTCGATCCCGATTCCCCGCCGCGCCCAGTCGATCCCGACCTCGCCCATGGCCGCCCATTCCAGGAACGGATCGATGACGTTCGCCCCGAAGTCCACGAGGCACCGCCGCTGCAGCAGCGTGGCGCCCAAGTTGTCGAAGTGGCTGTAGGCGAGCGTCGGGTCCTGCGCGAGATCGCTGGCCGTCGGCGCCAACTCGAACGGCATCACCTTGTCGAAGCGCCGCGCCAGGTTCGACCCGTTCCGATCACCACCCGGCTGGACGTCTACGTCGAGCAGACTGACGCTCGGCACGGCCACCGCCCGCAGCTGCTCCTCGAACTGCTGCACCGCCGGCTTCCCCCGCACGGCCGGCTTCGCCTTCGCGAACACCTCGGCACCGCGCAGCGCATCGGCGAGAAGCATGGTCGTGGTCGTCTTGCCCACGCCCCCCACCCGGTTCGCCACGATCCCATGCCGCAGCGTCACCACCTCCTTGCCCGCCCCGTCCTTACCCGTAGCGGCCTTCCCGCCGCCCTCACCACTCGCCGCCGTCCCCGCCGCCGCTTTCGCATCGGCCGTGTTCATCCCAGTCGTCGCAGTCATGACGTCATCACTCCTTCATGGTTTCAGTTGAGCAACACGATCCCGTCAGGCGGTTTCCACGCCTTCGTGTCCGGGTCCCAGACGGACTCGCCATCCCAATCCGGCGGCGGTCCACGAAGCACCCCGCCCGACGGCGAGGCGCCCCAAAACTCGAAATCGTCCATGACCGTCCATTCCCGCCGCGGCTTCTCTGACCGTTTCGGCTCCGGCAACGGCGACGCCTCCTGCCCACCATTGCCCAGCGCCGCTTCCCGTTCGTTCACACCACGCTGGGTCCTCGGCCTCGGCCGCAGCGACATGCGCTCCTCAACCGGCCGCAACGCCACCCCCCGATCCCCTCCCCCACCGATCTCCCCTCTCATACCCGCCGGCGCGCGCTCCGCGCGCGCCACCTCCCCACCCGCCAACTCCCCGCCATCCCGCCCAGCCCCCAAGCCCGTACCCCCAGGGCTCGCCGCCACGGCCGCGCCACCCCCTTCCGCCGCCCGTCCCGCGTCCGCCCCCGTCCCGCCGACGCCACCCGTACCCCCAGGGGATCCGCCCCAGGCCCCATTCAGTCCACCAGCACCATCGCCAGCCTCCCGCCCCTTTTTGATCGCGCGCCACGATCCGCGTCCAATCCGACGATCGACCTCCCGCTGGTACAGCTTGCGCACATAGTTGAGCGTCCACGCCTTCCCGCTTTTGCGATGTACGCGCGACTGCTCCAGCATCGCGATGACGTCCGCCCAACACCAGCCCGCCTCTTCGCGCTGCTTCTTGATGACATCGAAGAGTTTGCTCATCCGCGCAGCGTCCGTGTCGTCGCCATGAACGGCGCCAGCACGCCTCTTTGGCTGCGGCGTGTGCAGCCTCGAACAGGCGATATAGCGCTCGACAAAGTCCTCGTCTTCGCCCCGCTCCGCCATGCCTGCCCCACCACTTCCAGAGTTTTTGACACCCAGCGACGTCCAGTCTGCGGCGTCTCTTGATCCCGTCATTCGTTTTAAGCACTACGCCACCCGCCCACCCGCTGCAACCATTTTTCGTCCTGTTGCCGCTCGCCCGCGCAGCGTGTGTTGCTGCGCCGTTGCCACTCCCTGTCACGCCGTTGCGCCCTCTGGTGCTGCGCTTCTGTCGCCCTCCGCGCCGCCTTGGTGCCGCGTCTGTTGCGCCCTGCCTGCCCCTGTTGCCGCTCTCGTGCCACTCTCCGCCGCGCCCGTTGCGGTAATGGTGCTGCTGCGTTGCCGCTCTGATGCTGCGCTCCGTCGCTCGGCGGCCCACCTCGGCTCCAGTCTCGCCAATCATCCACGCCGCCACCAGCCCCACGCCACACTTCCTCCACCCCCGCGTGCACCAACCCCACCCCAAGAATCGCCCGCGCGCGGCGCCTTCGGCACCGCGTTTGGACGCCCACGTCAAGCCTCCAGCCCAGCGCCAGCCACGCCACCACACCTCACGACGCCACGCCGCGCTCCCAGCACGACCACCAGCGCCTGGACAGCGACCGCCATCACCATCCAGCCAGCCACGCGCATACGCAGCCAGATCAACGCCTTCGTCCAGATCATCAGGGCACGGGCACGCGCAGCGCCTCGACAGCGAACAACCTCGGCCTGGCTCCAGCACGACGCCATGGACAGTTCACTTCCGCGGCATCTCAGCACGCTGCACAGCATGTCAGAGGGGGCAGAGAAGCAGAGGCGCCAGCGTCTCCACAGCGCGCGTCAACGCTTTGATCAGCCTGCATCTTCGCAGCGTCGCCAGATCGCAGATCGCCTTCTTCACAGCCAGCCAGCACAGACGCGCAGTCACGGCACGTCAGGTCGCGGCGGCGCTCACTCGGAAGCGCGCGATTCTCAGCGCGTCAGCGCCAACGCGCGCTCGGCCTGGTCTCGGCGCACGAGCAGCGCGCAGCAGCTGGGCAGGCAACGCATCGGCAGCGCTCGCTCGTCCGCGGCACAGCAAGCCAGTGGCAGCGCCAGTCGATCAGGGCACGCAGCGCGGAGAACGCATCAGCAGCGGAAGGGGCTCGCTCAGCACGGTCACGGTCACGGCTCACGGGCAGCGCGCAGCAGCTGGGCAGGCACCGTTTCGGCGGCGCGTTGGCTACTCGGAGTTGTGCGGCAGCGGACAGGCAGCGGAAGGTGGCGGCCTACGGCATTGGTCAACACACCTGTGCATCAATATGCACGGAAACTCCGGATCTGATAGCCATCCCCGCCTGTATCCTTGAATTTTCAATACCTTATGCGCTCCCGCCGTCGGCATTTACAGCCGCACGGCCGGTCGGCTATGCTCGTCATTCGAAAACCGGCGGCGGAGCCGGTGTCAAACCTCGGATGTTCAGGCTATGGCCCCCACTCGCAAACGCACCGGCCTCCCCGCCGCGCCCGCCACCGCTTCGGATGTGCACCCAGCCGCCGTTTCTGTGCCGACGCCGACCACCGAAGCGCCATCCGCTGCCGTGTCGATTCCATGGGCCAGGGCCACCGGCACATTTATCCGCCTCGACGGTCGTCTGACCGGCCCCGACGCGGACTTCCTCCGCGCGGCCTCCCGCGACGGCGACACACCCATGGACACCGTGCGCCGCCTCCTCGCCGACCATTTCACGCTCGATACTGCGCACCGCGCACTTGCCGCGCGCGAAAGTGCCCTGACCGCCGACCTCACCCGTATGGCCGACTCCCTCGAAGCCATGCGGGACGTCTTCATTGCCCTCCAGAAGAGTCACGACGGCATGGTCGCGTTCCTGCAACGGCTGACGGACGTCCAGCAGGGCACAGCCCGCGACGCCCGGACCATCGCCGCCGAGGTCGCTGTCGTCCGTGGCACCCTGATCGACGCCATAAGCTCGACATCCGCCGCGCAGCAGCAAGCCCTCGACGCCAACGCCCTCTCCGTCTCCGCCCTTCAGAAGATCGAGGACGCCGCGACCTACCTGAACGGCCTCGTCGACGCACTGGTACAAACAATCCTCACCGTCCCGCTCCCAACAGCCGCCACCAGCCTCTCCGCTGAGCATTCCGCCCCTCCCATCGCCCCGCCGCCGCATCCACCTCGGTGATCCTCACCGACGCGCAGCGGCGGCCCGGCGCCATGGCGCCTCCGCCCCGAGCCTCGCCCCCACCTCCCGAGTCCCTCCCCATGGTCCTTTCCATCGGCACCGACGGCGACGCCGACTATTACCTGGGTCACCAGGCCGACTACTACACGGGCGGCAGCGAGCCCATCGGCCGCTGGTACATGCCGGACGGCCAATTCGGGCTCAAAGACGGCGCCCAGATCGACAACGAGGTCTTCCGCACGCTCATGACCGGCATTGATCCGACCAACCCGGATCCCGGCACCAACGTCATCGGCCGCCCGCCGAAGGATCCGCGCAAGAAGCGCGTCAGCTCCTACGACCTCACCTTCTCCGTCCCGAAGTCCGTTTCCGTCCTCTGGGCGATCAGTGACAGCCAAATGCGGCACCGCGTCGAACGCCTCGTCGACGATGCCGTCCGCCGCACCCTCCAGACCGCGCAGGCCCACACCGCGTTTATTCGGCGTGGCCGAAACGGCACGGACATTCAGCCGACCCGTCTATTCGGCGCCATCTTCCAGCACGGCGACGCGCGCCCGATGGACAATGGGAAGGGCGAACTCCTGTCCGATATGAACCTGCACCAGCACTGCGTGCTGATGAACCTCGGACAGGACGATCGCGGCGAATGGTACGCGATCCACGCTCAGGTCATCATGGACTGGAAGATGGCCCTCGGCGCTACGCACCACGCCGAACTGGCGCGGCTGCTCGAAGAAAGCCTTGGGTGCCGGATCCGCACCGTTGGCCGGAACGGCGAGTTTGAAGTGATCGGCGTGCCCGACGACGTCCTCGCACGCTTCTCCCGCCGCCGGACGCTCGTCAATGAAACGCTCAAAGCCTACGGACTGACCTCTGCCGAAGCCCCCGAACTTGCCGCCGCCATCACCCGCCTGTCCCGTGAGGCCAAGCCTGCCGTCGAGGACGCGGAAAGCGCGCAGACCCGGTTCGACCGCTGGGCCCGTGAAGCTCTTGAACTCGGCTTCACCGCCACCGAGGTGCTGGCCTGCTTCAACCACCCCTTCAGCGCGGAGGAGGAACACCTCCGGGACCTCGCCTTCGACGACCGTCTCAAGACGTTGGCAAAAGACATCACGGAAACGGAGGCTACCCTCGAGCTGAGTGACGTCCACCGGGCCGTGGCCGCCATCTGCGCCGAACACGGCCGCGGCGCCGACGACGTAGAGCGCATTGTTGCCACCTTGATCGATCCCATCCCTCTCCCGGACGACCTTCTGTCCTGGGACGACGCCCGTTTCGACGCCTTCGTCGAGGACAAGATCGCCTCCGGCAAGCTGGTCGCCCTCCCCTCCACCCTGACCGACAACGCTGGACGCCGCCTTTACACAGCCCCCGACCTCATCCGAGCGGAACGCGGCATTTGGCAGGCCTGCGACCGCCATCGGCATGACACCCGCCACGTCATCCCGAGTCACGCCGTCGAAGCCTTCATCAAGGATCTCCACCGCAAAGCCGCGGAAGCCCCATCGCCCGGCGAGGAGCCGGATCTCGCTCCGACCGAGGAGCAGGAGCACGCGCTTCGCCACGCCACCACCAGGGCAGGCCTTGTCGCTTCGCTCGAAGGTGCGGCCGGTGCCGGCAAATCGGTGACTTTGAAGCAGATAACCGCGCTCTACCGTGACATCCTCGGGCCCGCGCTCGGCGTCCCCTACCGCGTCATCGGATGCTCGGCGAAGTGGCTTACTGCGAAAGCCATGATCAAGGACGCCGACCTCGCCGACGAGGATGCCCGCGCCGCCGCCAAGTGGATCGCGGACATCGGCCTGGGCAAGGAGACCATCGACGAGCGCACCGTCCTCCTCGTGGACGAAGCGGGCCAGCTGGGTGACCGCGACCTCTACGATCTCCTGAAGCCTTTCACCGACGCTGGCGCCAAGGTCATTTTGACGGGCGACCGCGCCCAGCAGCGAAGCGTCGGTGCCGGCCCTGCCCTCGACATCGTCGCCTCCGCTGTCGGCAGCTTCCGCCTGGAGCGTACTCAGCGCATGCGGCCCCAGGCCGATGACATCATCGTCCACCGCGACGGCATCTCCCGCGAAGAAGCCATTATCCGTGTCCATGGCCTATCGACGGAACAACAGCGCATTTTGGTGAAGGGCGCTACCCACGTCCTGCGCGAGGAGATCCGTGCCCGCTTCCGCGATCCGCACTACAAACTCTCGCCCGAAGACGTCCTGATCTGGGGCGAGAACCTGCCCCCGCTGGATGCTGTCAAGGCCGCTGCCTCGCTGCGGGATAACCAAAGAGCCCTGGCCTCACTGGTCCGAGGGCCCCTGAGCGAGGCCGCGCGCGCTAACGCACTCGCTTGGGCTGCCGACTCCGCCGCCACGATCTCCCCCGCGATGGTCTACCACTACCTGCACGGCCTTCCCTGGCAAATCGCGGAAAAGCGCGCCTCGCTCCTCACGATCGAAGAGGTCGACGCGCTCCTCAACGGACACGACACCGCGGTGCGCGCCGCCGTGCTCGCGTGGGCGGAGGACGACTCCTCTCCCGTCACCCACGCCGACGAACTCCGCTGGCTCGAAGGCCATGACCGCCGCACCGCCGAGGCGCGCGCCGCCGAGGCCGGGTCCACCACCCCGTCGCCACCACGCGCCTCCGCCGCGAAGGCCGCCGCCCGTGCCTGGGCCAGACGCGCGGACTCCGCCCGGTCCAAAGCCGAGGACGTCTTGCACCACGTCTTTGGCCTCTCGTGGCCCGACGCTTTCAAGCGCATCGATGGCATGACGCCGAACGAACGGGCCGCCCTCCTGTCCAGCCCGTTCGACCGCGACTACAACGCCGCCGAAGCCGACGCCATCGCCAAGGCCGAGGATTGGGCCACTATGCCCACGGAGTTCGTCACCGCGGCCGACGTCCTCGTGCACGTCTACGGCTTCACCCGACCCGATGCCGAAGCCCGCGCCGCAGCCATGTCGCCGCAGCAGCGCCGGAAGATGGTCGACCTCGACGTCCACCACACCACCGTCCGCGACGCCGGCCAGATCTGGGCCCGCCAGGCGGCCACGGACGTTAGTTACGCGCCCGGCGACCCGGCCGGCGCCATGAAGGCTCTGCAAGCCTACGCCGCCCGCGGCCACCTCGTCTGGCTTGAAACCCCGGAAGACGCCCTCGTCGCCGCCGTTGAGGCGTGGAAGGCTTACATGGCCGCCATTCCCGACGCCGACGACATCCTGTCCACCCCCGCCCGGAGCCGCAAGTTCGCCGTCGTCATCGCGAAATCCAACGAAGCCGTCCGCACCCAAAACGCGCTGATGCGCAATCACCTCCGCGAACGTGGCCTGCTCGGTCCGTCCGACACCATCATCAAGACCCAGGCGCGCCAACGCATCGGGCACCGCCACCTGGACGTAGACCTGCCCATCGCCATCGGCGAACAGATCCTCTTCACCGAACGCAACGCCGCCCTTGACGTCGTGAACGGTACCATCGGCTGCGTCACACACATCACGCCATCCGCGAGGAACGGCCACGCCGTGCTGACCGTGCAACTGGGCAGCGGCGACGGCACGCGCACCATCACCTTCGATACGGCGGATTATGCGGACGAGTCCTCGGGCCGCGCGTTCATCGAGCACTCCTACGCCGTCACGGCCTTCTCCGCGCAGGGCATGACGACCGCCGCCGCCTTCGCGCAGATCGACTCATCGCAGAAATCGAACAGCGTTTACGTCGCCATGTCGCGTGGCAAGAGCCTCACCAAGCTTTTCGCGTCCGTTCAGACCGAAAACAATTTCCTCGCCGCCGAGTTGCCGCTCCGTCAGAAGCTCCATGCCACGTTCGGCGAACGCGACCGGCTCCGCAGTCTCAGCCGGTTCATCGCCCGCGGCCAAATGCAGTCCGCCGTCCTCGACGCCTTTGACCCGACCTGGAAAGCCAAGATTCAGACCATCCGCCCGGAAGACTACTTCCGGCACAAGGACATCGAATGGCTGGCGCTCTCCGACGAAGACCTTGCCGCCGTGATCCAGGAGATGACCAACGCCCACACCGCTCCGCTTCCCGATGATTCCGACGCTCCGGTTTTCGACCCCGACGCCCTCGACGCCCCGACTCAAGAGTGGCTCGACCGCTACGACATCCCTCCCCCCATGCGGTCCCCTCCGCCGCCACATCTCCCGCTGTTCCCGGCCAAGGCATCCACACGTGCCGATCGCGCCCCGCTGTCCCTCCCAACCGGCGCCAACCCGGATCCGGCCCAAGCCATTGCCGCCACGCTCTGCGAACGCTCACGCACCGAAGCCCCTTCGTCCGCGGCATCCCACCAGTCGACGCCAAGCGAAGCGCTCGTCTCCTCCCCCGCCGTACCGCTCGGCCTCACCCTCCCGGAGCGAAGCAACGGTCCGCGCGCCCCTGGCGCGCCCTCGACGACGCTCCACGACACCCCCTTCCACCCATCGACCCTGCCCCTCATCCTGCAGCGCCCCTGGCCCTCGCCTGAGCCCGTTTCCCTGCCCGCACTCCCCACGCCCCACGCCTCCGCGCCTGCTCCCACCTCCGCCACCCCCGCGTTCCCGTCAGTTGCTCTTCCGAATTGGCAACTTGTCAGCGAGCCGTTAAACTCTGTTCGCACCGCGGTCTCTGGCCGCGCGTCCATCTCCCGCGTTGCCCGCCACCTGTTTGCGGCCCGCATCCCCCATCTCCGCCCTGGAGGCCCCATGCCGCGCGACGATAATCCCGTCATCGCTCCCCGCAACCGTCGCGGCTTTCGAACCTACACCCCGGTGAACGGCGTCGGGCGTCACCGGTACGACAGCGCGCAGGTCCGCCGCGAAATGGACGACATCCTGTCCGGCGAGGTCGATTTCCGCGACCTGCTGAAGGACAACGGCTGGGTGCCCGTTTCGACCAACAGCCCGAAGGTCAACTGCTTCTGGACCTCGGGGCCGAAGGACAACCTCGACCCGGTCAACACGGTCAGCATCATCCAGAAATCCAAGGGCTGGCTCTGGACGAGCAAAGACGGATCACGCCGCGGCAACATCCTCTCCTGGTGCTCGGAGTATCTCGGCTGGGAGACCAAGGGCCGCGGCTACATCGACGCATGGCTGGCCTTGCGCGAATACCTGCCCGGTGCCGAGCCGCTCGCCAACCAGACGCCGTTGACCGAGGAGCAGCGCCAGGAACGCGAGCGCATCCGCCAGGAGCGCACCGAGCGCCGTGACGCCGAGCGCCTCCAAGCCGAAGCCGCCCACCGCGACGCCGTCGCCGACACCCACACCCACGCCGCTGAAGGCTGGCCGAAGCTTGCCACCCCCCGCCGCAACCTCCGCCGGCAACCTGCTGGAACGCCGCGGCATCGCCCGCAGCACCCAGAACACCTACGCCGATACCATCCGCTTCGACCCGCGCGGCCAGTTCGTCGCCTTCAAGCACACGGCCGTCGACGGATCCATCACCGGTTTCGAGCGCAAGGGCGACGGCGGCTTCAACAAGTTCACCACCGGCCCGGGCGGCAAGGCTCTCGCCGTCTTCGGCGACCCAAACACCGCCATCACCCGCATCGTTCTCACCGAGACGGGCGTTGACGCCGTCTCCGCCGCTCAGGCCGACGGCTGCCCCGACGACGCGCTCTACCTCTCGACGGGCGGCAACAGCAACGCGAGGCTCGATGGCGAGTGGGGCACCCATTTCGCCGCCGAACACATCGTCGCCCTGGCCCGCCGTCACCCGACCGCCGTCATCGAGCTGGCCACCGACCGTGACCGCGGCGGCAACACGCAGGCCACCGGCTGGGCCGCCCTCCTCGCCGACCACCCCGGCGGGCTCCGGCGCCGTGTGCCATCCCACACGAACGACTGGAACAACCAGCTGCGCTTGCCCAACCCGGCCCTCCTGTCCGCGGACTCCTACCGCAAGGACCTCTGCAAGGCGGCCCCGTCCCTGCCGCCTCCGCCCACCGCCCGGCCCGACCTGCTGCCGCATTGGCAAGCCTACGAGGCGGCCCGGCCGCACCTTGCCGGCGTGCTCGAATCCATCGCCCGCAGCGTTGACGCCTGGAACGACCAGAAGGGCGTCATCGACGACCGCAAGTTCGCCGACGCCCCGCTCGCCCGCGACCTGTGGAACGCCATCCACACGGGCATCTCCGCCGACACCCCCCCTCCCGGCCGCCATCGACGCCGCCGTGTCCGCCATCCTGCCGGCCTGGCACGCGTGGTACGCGCAAGCGGACGCGTACAGCCGCCTCGCCGAGCAACTGGGCCGCACCCTCGCCTGGGATCCGGAGCGGGAGCGCGTCGATCGCGTGCGCCTCGCCCGCGGTGGCGCCACCGACTACCTGACCGCCATCCGCGCGGAAATCCTCGCCCAAGCCCTCCCCCTCGACCGCGCCATCGCCGCCGCCGTTGCCGCGATCGACGCCCAGGACGGCGCCGCCCTCAAGGCGTCCCGCAGCGGCCGTGGCGAGCCGCCGCCCGACCGGACCGCCGCTCGCGACGCCCTGCTGCGCCTGCGCGCCCACATGGTCGCCCACCCCGACGATGTCACGCTCCCCCCGGCCAGCGTTCCCCTCCACCCCACCCTCGCCAGCCTGAGCGCCATGGCCCAGCGGCTCGCCGCCACCCCGGCCCCGCTGCCCGACCCCGCCACATGGCGGCCGACCGAGCCCGCGCACGATCCCGTCGCGGACGCCCGCGCCGCCGCCCAAACCGCGGCAACCTCCGCAACGACGGAGGACCCCGCCTCCCGCCCTTTCGCGGTTCCCGCGACCACGGTCGGGGCAAGTCCAGGCCCCGCCGTCTCCCCCGCGTCCCAATCCTCTCCATCCCCGTCATCACCCGCATCCTCTGACGCCGCACCCGACACCCCCACCATCGCGCCCGCGGCCCTGCCGCCGGCGCTCGCGGCGGTGCACGCCGCCCGTCAGGCGTGGGACGCCGCCGACCAACGCGCGCCAGCCGGCGACCATATCCCCGAGGACAGCGCGGAGCGCCAGGCCCAACACGCCGCCCGGCGCGCCGGCCACACCGACGCCGACATTGCCGCCGCCGCGCTGAACATCCCTTTGGCCGCCTACAGCATCGCCGCCGGCCTGCCCGCGTGGGGTGGCCGCCCGGGCTTGCTCCTCCCGGCCGAGGACAACAACGACCTGGTCGCGCTCCAGCAGGCCATCCTGTCCCACCGCGCGGCGGACCGCGCCGCCGCGTTCGCGGACGACCGCACCGCCGCCCGCTACAAGCTCGAAGGCGCCCAGCGCGCCGAGAACCGTGCCTGGGCCAGGGCGCATCTCGCCGGCCATTCCGAGGCGGTCATCCGCGCCGCCGTCGCGGCCATCACCCACCCGAGCCAACGCCGCCCGGCCGAACCGCTGGACACGGACGCGCTGTCCGCCGCCGGCACGATGCCCCCGCTCGACGCTATGGCCGACGACGCCCCGTCCGCACACACCCAAGGCATCGATGACGACGCCCGCGCCATGCCGTCGTTCGACGACGAAGACCGCCCCCCGACCGAGGACGAGATCGCCCTCGACCTCGCCCGCCGTCTGACGCAGGACGACGCAGCCGCCGACATGGTTCGCGACATCGACGACCTCCTCATCACGACCGACCACGAGGATGACGCCATCATGGACACCCTGACCCCGTCCCCCTTGTCCGCCGCCGACATCCTCGTCGCCGGGCAACGCGAGGCCGCCGACCGCGCCGCCGAACTCCAGGCCGCCAGCACCGCGGCCACCCGCGCCCGGGCCGACTCCGACGCCCGCCGCCTTCGCGCCGAAGACGCCCACAACCGCCGCGAAGGCATCGCCTCCGACACCACGGTCCGTCCGCCCAAGACCACCGCCAGCGGTCCGGGCAAGGACACCGCCCTCGGTGAAGAGTTTGGCGTCGATCATGCCCCCGAGAAGCAGCGCCACGCTTTCCTCAAGGACCTGGGCGAGTTCTATCGCACCCACTTCGCGGCCAAGCACGAGCAGGAGATCGCTCACGTCCGCATCCGCCCCGGCCAGTACGCCGACGATGTGAAGGTGGAATTCCGCGACGGGTCCTACATCCGCGACGACGGCCGCAGCATCATGCTGGACAGCAAGGGCACGCCGCAAAAGGCCGAACTCCTGATCGAAATCGCCGCCGCCAAGGGCATGTCCTCGGTGCGCCTGAAGGGCAGCCGGGAGTTCAAGATGGACCTCGCCAAGGCCTGCTACGAGCACGGCATCGAGGTCCTCAACCCGGAACTCCAGGACTACATGCGCCTTCTCGCCGACCGCTTCCCCGAGCGCGCCGGCATTCACGCAAGGGAGTCAAATTTCGAGGATCCGCACGCCGCCACCAACCAGCGGGCCACCACCCCGCCCGACAACCCGCCCCCCGCCGCCGATCCGTCCCCGACCAGCCCCGCCCCCAGCGGGCCACTTCCGTCCCCCGCCTCCGCCACCGCGACGCCCGAGGCGGGTCCCGGCGCCGCCACCCCGACCCTCGCCACCGATCCGCTGGCCAAGCGTCTCATCGACCTGACCGCTGCCCGTGTTGCGCGCGCCGAAGCGTCCCTGGCCGCCCTGTCCGCCTCGCTGGACCAACCCGCCGTGGACGCCGCGACCGAAGCCCTGGCCGCCGCGCGCGCAGCCCTGACCAAAGCCGAGCGCATCGCCGCGATCCGCGCCGGCACCCTCCACGACGACCCGATCATCACCGCGGCCCTCGCCGAAGACGACGCCCTGCGCCTGTGGATCGCGGACGAAGTCACCCTCGCCACAGACCGCGCCAACGCCACTCCGCCCGCCACCGCGCCCCGGATCGCTCGGTCCCACCCCCTCGCCACCCTCGCCGTCGCCCTCGCCGACGAGGGGGTCACCCGCGCCGCAGCCGTCCTCAGCGACGCCGAGGACGCCGGCCCGACCCAAGCCGCCGTGGACGCCGCACGCGCCGACCTGGCCCGCGCCACCAACGCCCGCGACACCATCCGCGAGATCGCCACGACCTCCCCCGCCGCGGCCCTGCTCGCCGCCACGCGCACGGTCATCGACGCCGAAATCGCCACCCTCGCCCCGCTCGTCACATCCGCCAACGACGACACGGAGGCCCGCCGCATCGACGCCCTGCGGGGCGTCACGGACGCCGACATCCTGACCGCCGCGGCCGCCATGACCAACCCGCCGGAGGCTGCCCTCGGCAAGTCCCTCGCCGCCACCCTGAGCGACGCCGCCCTGGCCGCCGCGCACGAACGTTGGAGCCAGGACGACGCCGCCGCGCCGACCACGCCGCCGGTTCCCGAGAGCACGTCCGCCACCCCGCAGACCGGCACCGATCCGCTCCCACCCGACCCGCAGGTCATCGCCAGCCTGGTGTCCGCGAACCTCCAGGACATTGATCGCACCGCATTCACGTCCATGTCCTGGAGCGACTTCAGCGACGAGCGCAGGGACACGGAGTCGAGCGCCTGGGACCTCCAGACCGCCATCGTGGACGCCCTCCGCGCCAACGGCCTACCCGCAACCGACGCCTCCGTCCAGGCCACCTACGAGGCCTTCCGCGCCCCGGCGGACCAAACCCCACCCATCACCGCCCCTCAACCCACCGCGGCCTCCCCCGTCGGCGACGCCGATGCCGCCGCGCAAAGCGCGATATCCGTGGCTTCCAGTCCTGCCCTCATGCCCCCCGACCCCGTCGCGGATCTTCACTCCGCTCTCGCCACCCTCGCCACCCCCCAGGCCCCCGAAGTGGTTCGCGCCCACGCCGCCATGAGCGCCGCCGAGGCCCGCACCCAAATCGAAGCCGCCCTGTTTGCCGCCCAAACCGACGCCGCCATCACCGCCGCCACGCCTCCGGCCCTCGCGCGGCTCGACGCCACCCTGCTCGAGGCCTTCGACACGGTGGCCATCGGCCGTCAGTGGCTGTCCATGACCGCCGCCCGTTACGGCAACGCCCCCGCCGCGCTGACCGCCGCCCTGCGCTTCGACCCGAACGGCGCCATCAATGGCGTCGCGGAACCGGAAACCACCGCCTTCCTGTCCCGCCTCGCCGACACCATCGACGCCGACCCGGCCGCCCTGCAGGCACAGCAACCCCCGGCCCTCGACCCGGCGGGCGTGGCCCGCGAGGAACGCATCGCCTCCCTGTCCATCGCCCTCGCCGAGGCCCCCGGCCACGACGCCCTGCGCACGGCTGAACTGAAGCACCTGGCCACCGTCGACCTCGATTACGGCATCCACGACGCACCGACCGAGGCCTACGCCGCCCGCGTGACGCCGGTGGTCGCCGCCCTGCAAGCCACCAGCCTGCTTGACTGGACCATCGATGCCCACCTCCCGGGTTACCGCGACGCCGGGCTGGCCCGTCAGACCCTGCTGGCCAACGGCCTGCCCTTCCTCGACGGCCCGGCCCGCGCCGACATCCAGGCCGCCGCCGAGGCCGCCGGCCGTGCCAACCGCGCTCTTCTCGCCGCCGATTCCACCATCACACCCGACCACCTCCGCCA
Source organism: Azospirillum canadense (assembly GCF_025961225.1). Taxonomy (GTDB): domain Bacteria; phylum Pseudomonadota; class Alphaproteobacteria; order Azospirillales; family Azospirillaceae; genus Azospirillum; species Azospirillum canadense. The sequence goes on from NZ_JAOQNG010000005.1 coordinate 458,530, forward strand.
GGGCGCGGACCAGCGCATCGCCACCGCGGACGGCATCGTCGCCGCCCTGATCATGGCGCCCGCACCGCTCCCGCGCCCGACCGACCCGACCGCCGTTGCCATCCACGCGACCGCCCGCGCCTTCCTGGCGGCCGCGACGTCGGCCCAGCGCGCTCTGGCCGCCGCCACCCTCCTCGACCTGCTCGTCGAAACCCGCCCCACCGTCGCGTCGCTCGAAACCTCCCTCCTGGCGCCGCTCGCCGCCGCCGAGCGGGAGGAAAGGAACGCCGCGTCCGACCTGAAATTCCGCGCGGTCAACCTGCGCGACGCGGTCACGGCCCTGTACGCCGACCCGGCCGCCGTGCTGGCCGCGCTCGACGCGACGCCGGCCGCCGCCCGCGCCGCGTGGATCGCCACCCCTCCGGCCGTGGCGGACCTCGGCCCGCGGCTCACCGTTGACGAGACCGCGCCACACGCCGACCACCACGCCAGCCAGTTCGCCGAAGCCCACGCGATCTTCCCCGACGCCGTGCGCGCGTGTGCGCAAGCCTCCGTCGCCCACGCCGCCGCCGCCCACGCCGCCACCCAGGCCCGCGCCGCCGTCGCCGAGACCCCGAACGCCCCGGCCGCGCAGGAGATCCGCGCCGCCATCCGCGACGCCATTCCGTGGTCCAGTCTCCCGTCCGCCTCCGGCACCACCACGTCCGACGTCCGCCTCTCCGTCGTCGGCACGACCACCGACCTCGATGCCGCGGCGGCTGTCCTCTATCACGCCGCCGCCCCGGCGTCGCACAGCCTTAGCGCCGCCGACCTGGCCCGCGACCCGACCCTCTCTCCGGCCGATCGCGACACCCTCGTGACCTGGCTGCACCTGGACGACACCCTATCCCAGGCCTCCGAAGCCCAGACCGCCGCGCGGTCCCCCACCGCCGCGCCAGCCGTCCGCCTGCAGGCGCTCACGACCGCCGAGAACGCCATCCTGGAAGTCGCCATCGCCACCCAGCAGCTGGGCGCCACGCCCACGAACCGCGCGTTTCACGTGGCCCTCGGCGATTTCCAGGCGGCCGCGCACGCGCTCGCCCACCAGGCGGCGCGGCTCATCCAAGCCGACCCAGCCAGCCTCCAACACGCCCTCGCCCACGGAGCCGAGTACTCGCTCACCACCCATCGTGCTCCGGATGCTCCCCCCCAGTCCGACCACCGGTCGCCAGAGCACGACCAGGCCGCCGACGCGGTGGAGCCAGAGATGGCGTGATCAACAGGATGGACGAGGCGGCCCGGCCCGCCTCGTTACCGTCACCCGGTCGGTACCGCTTTCCCGCTCCCCCGACGCCCCCTCACCGGTTCTCCTCCCGCGCCGGGCCTCCCCGTCGGTACCGCCGCCGCTGCGCAATGCGGCGATTGGGCCCGACGACCGTCGACCATCGTTGCCGTGGAAACGACCCGTCTCGCGCCTCCGCGGTGCACGGCCCGCGCTCTGCGGCCACGGCTCGCCGCCCCGCCACGCCGCGCGCGCTTGCCGCCTCGTCGTGCGCCACCGTGGCTCGCCGTTCCCGCCATGCCTGCGGCCCGCCGCCCATGCCTCGCTCCCGCCACGACGTCCCTCCTCCGCCTCTCTGACCACGCTCGCTCTCCACTTGGACGGATCCGCCCTCCACCGACTCGCGTGGCCACCGTGTTGGGCCACGCTGCGACTGACCCACCCACGCCATTGAACGGCTCCGAAACGCGCCTTGCATCGTGACTCAGAATCCCCATGACACCTGACCCCGATGCGAGGCCTTCCACGATGGGACCGCTCTTGCAGGCTTGTGACGACAAAGTTTGCTGCGCGGATCCACATCACGGTTCGCCCCGTCTTGGTGGGAACCATGCCCGAAGATGTCGGTTCGACCGCAGCCTGGCTCGGCGCTCGGGCCGTGGTTCCGCATGCCGTGCCAGTTTTACCGTGGTTTCAGGGTCAATTCGTGTGTGGTTCAGGGGGGTCTCCCTATGGTCCGTGTCACCGCCACGCCACCGTTCCCCTTGACCCGCCCGACCCCGCGTGCGCTAATCCGCCATCCGATATCCGCTTCTGACAACGTGAGGCCCGTCGCCATGTCCCGCCGCCGAACGCTCGCCGCCAGTGTCGCCGCCGCCCTTCTGACGACGGCTCTCGCCGCCCAGGCTCAGCCGGTGTCCACACCGACGACCGTCGCGCCCGCGTCTCCGGGCCCGGTCGCCGCTTCGGTGAAGCCTGGCTCGGGCACCAGTTCGGCCGTCGCCACTCCCGAGCATACCGCGGGCGTCGACAGCAAGGATCCCACCGCCGCTCCCGTCCTGGCGCCACTCATCGCCGACAGCGACCGCCTGACCGCCGCCAACGACCCGAACCGTTACTCCAAGCCGCGTTTCCTCACCAACGATCCGCATTCCGGTCTCGACGTGTGGTTCATGGCCACCAAGGACAACGACGTCCGCATCGTCTACACGAACCCGGCCGGCACCGCGATCATCGGCGGCAAGCTGTTCGCGGTGAACCCCACCAATCCCGGCGGCGACCTCGTCTACCTGCTCGGCCAGCACACCATCGCCGCTATTGCCGTCCTCGCCAGCGAAGGCAAGCTCCCGCCCCCCTCCGCCGCGGCGGGGCCCGACCAAACGGCGGCCACGCCCGTCACCCCATCCACATCCCGCCCCTCCACCGCCAGCCCCCAAGCCGTCCAATCCCGCCCGCCGTTGAAGGGAAGTGCCATGCTCGCCGCCTTCGACGCCGCCACCTGGATCGAGTCCGGCACCAACCCCACCGCGCCGCTGATCTACGCGGTGGTCGACCCCGAATGCCCGTACTGCGCCAATTTTACCGCGGCCATTCTCCCGGAACTCGACGCCGGCCGCGTCCGCGTCCGCTGGCTCGTCACCGCCCCGCTCGCTGCCGGCAACGGCGGCAAGAGCTTTGTGTCCGCGACCAACATTCTGTCCGCTCCGGCGGCCGACCGCTCCGCCGCCTGGATTGACCACGCCGAACGCCGGCCCGCCAAGCCGTCCGACGCTGCGGCCCAGTCCACCGCCCGCGCCGAGGTCGCGGCCAACGACCAGATGCGCATGACCATGCTCGACGCCAACGGCCTGTCGGGCGTCCCCTTCCTGTTCTACCGCACCAAGGATGGCCAGATCGGCTATCGTCTGGGCATCAACGCGTCCGACGTCCCCGCCCTGGTCACGTCGCTCGGCCCACTCCACACCGGCCGCTGAGCGCGTTCCCGCGCTCTCCGGCCCGCGACGCGTCACCACGCCCCCGTTTCGCCAGCCCCCGCCCCGGTTCGCCAGGGCGGGTTTTGCGTAGGCCCACCCGCCCGGGCGCCTGTCCCCTTCTTGCTCCACACAACGCCCGTCTCGCGATGTGAAGTATCTCACATTCCGAACGCCTCATACATCGGTATGGTCCGAGGCATTCCACGCTTCCATTCCTCAGCACGAACGCCAGCCATGCCTCGCACCTCGCACGCCGCCCGCACCGCGGGCCCCACAATTTTCAGGATCAACGGCCGCCGCACCTCGCTCGCCTTGGAGGACGCGCTGATTGAAAACCTCCGCGACATTGCGCTGCGCGAAGGCACGACCCCCAGCGCCATACTGTCCGCCGTCGAGACGGAGATCGCGGCCACCGGATCGTCCGCCAATCTGACCAGCGCGATCCGTGTCCACATTGCCAATTACTACCGCCATGCCGCCGAATCCGCCGCCGCGGAACTGGCCGCCCTGAAGCACGCCTTGGCGACCGCCCGGCTCGCCGGCGACCCCCGCCCGCGCGTCCGCAGCGGGAAGGCTGCGCTCAATCGCCCGCCCCTCCCCACCACCCCGGCCGCCCGCTTCGTCGGCGCTTGACGCGGCAAAGCCCGCCGCCGGCCGCCGTAACGTCTGCGCCGAAAGCGGGTTTCATCCCCTACCGGGCGTCCGCACGGCCTCTCGCCCGCCTCGACGCCGCCTGCCCTTAGACGCGCCACGCACCGCGCGGGTCCTGCACCCGGATCGCCTACTCGGCCAGCGGCACGAACACTCCTGTTTTCACCGTCGGCCCCGCTGCAAAGCCTCCGCTGCCGTCGCCGGCGTTCGCCGCCCGCTCGCCCTGTTCGGCCTGTTCGCGGCTCAGACGCTCCACCTGGGCCTGCAGCGCCCGCTCCGCCTCTTGCACCCGCCGTCGCATCCCGTCCGGAGCGGCCAATCCCGAGCCTCCACCTCCTCGGCCCGCCCCATCCGCCGCCGCGGCGGCCGCCGGGCGCGGCGGCAACGGCCCAGGGCCGCCCCAACCCGCCGCCCCGCCCAACACCACCCCGGCCGAGCCCGGCGCCGGCGCCACGCCCATTCCCGCTCCCTGGCCCGGCGTCGAACAGGTCGACGGCCAGACCTTCGCCGCCGCCATCGTTCCCAGCCGGGACCATGATTCCTCGCCGCCCATGGCTGCCGCCCCACTGAGCACCCCGCCCAACCCCGCGATCGCCATCCACGACACTACCGCGGCCACTTTCCAGCTGCTTCTCCCGCTGCCGCTCTCCGCCCGCAGAACCGTGTCGACGAGCAGTTCCGCGAGTGTCACCATCGCCTCCTGTGCCACACCGTGCCGGTGCGCCTCATAGGCCAGCAGCGCCACGTCGGCGAGCCCGCCGCCCCGCCGCCACACGATGGTCACCCGGTCTTCGGTCGTCTCCACGTCCAGGCGCCCGGCCACAAACGTCGCCCTCGGCACCACGACGACTCCACCGTTCAACGCCAGAGGATCGAGGATTACAACGGCTTTCCGCTTCACGCGCAACTCAACCATGACGAGGCTCCTCGACGGGCAGTGTCTCCATTTTTGGCATTATATCCCGTCATCCGTTTTTCGCGAACGGCATTCGTGCCATAACGCCGGTGTTGTCCGCCGACGGCCCCTGCCCCCACCGCAAGCATGGTTGCCCATGAATGGATCTCTGAGCCAGGGGACAAAGCTGATCATCGGGGAAACAGGACAAGGGCGAGAAAACAGCTTGTGCTTTCTCTCCGAACCGTTGGCCATCCCCCTGTTCACATAAAGCACTGACTCTACGGACCCTCATGCTGGCCAACTGCTCTTTCAGACCCTAGGCCAATCTCTCGGGTAAGATGGCATCGGGCTCCTGAGTCCCTTACCCAAGCCAACTGGAGTTTCTGACAACAAACCCCTTTCTCAATTAACATGGCAACGGGTTTCCGAGTCCAAAAGCCAGACAATATGGCACTTAAGGGCAATGAGTCGGATAAGGGCAATGAGTCGGATAAGGGCAATGCCATTTCAGGAACTATCATAAGCGAGACGCGTTGAGTCTATAGCCGAAACCTCATTGCCATTTGTTTTGCGTCGTTTTCCCGGCCGTTCGTCTGTCGGATTACATCGATCATGTTACTACATAAGATCTCATTTGTTTTGAGCGTTGCGGCGAAACACGCCACTACGCGACTTGTTGTGTCTCATGAAAGGCGCGTTGCAACGACCTTTACCGGCCTCGCCCGGTTTTTTTCCGAACGACTTCGCTCTTTCGAGGACAACGAGCGCATACCTGCGTTCTGTCCCGCATTCAATCTTCTGTGGAGGATTACCATGGAGCATCACGTTCTGATGGGCGAACTCCTGTCCGTCCGCGACGAGTTGGGCTGCCGAAACAGCGCTGTGGCCGCCGCCATGGGCATGACCGATTCCAGCTTTTCCAGGGTTTTGAAAAAGAGTGAAGTGGGCCTGACCGAAGCGTACCGCTTCTTGACGGCCTGCGGATTCCCCCACCCCGACAGGTTCCTTAATTTTCAGAACTCCCGATGGGAAAAACTCGGCTTGGACCGAGTAAGCTGGAGGCATCCTGACCGCGACTACCTCTATGACCTTGTCCGTGCTGTGGAACGCCTCGACCTTTTTACCAGCAGCACCAAATGCGATGTAATCCTGATTCCGCGCGTCAAGCGCCTGCGCGAACAGATGGTCGGTGTGGCCAAATTCCTGGCCAACCGCGAGCACACTATTGCCTTCATGGGAGAGGCCGGCCGGGGCAAGACGACCGTCATCTGTTCCCTGATCGGCCTGATGCTGGACGACAGGACCGGGTTGCCCACGAGCGCTGGGCTCACCACCCTGTGCGAGATGGCGTTTTGCTCAGGAGTGGAGCCCGCCGTCGATATCGTGCCCTGCCCAGATGAGGACGTTGCCACATGGGTCAGACAGTGGCTGGATTCCAAATGCAGTCTCAATGAAACACCGGTCACGGCGGAGATCGCCAAGGCGCTCCTCAACATGTCCGACCTGGCCGACCGGGAGAAGCGGGCCAGGTTGAAAACGTCAGGGGGAAGCCCGGCACCGTCGCCGCTCGAAGCGCTGTGTCAGAGTTTTGCGGATCCTGATGAACGTTTCCAGGAAGTCATGCGGCGGGTGAACCTTCCGGGACGTAAGACGGTGCGAATGGTCTGCCCGGACGGCGCTGATCCCACGGAATGGATCTGCAGCACGGTCACGCGCATCAACAACGGCAGCCATCCCGATGTCACGATCCCGCTGAAGATCACCATCACTCTGCCTCGGGAGCTTGCGCCGGACCTCCCGTTCCAAATCTCCATCGTCGACACCAAGGGAATCGACGGCACCACCAAGCGCCAGGACCTCTTCACCCTGGTCGAGGACGCACGAACGCTGTCGGTCCTCTGCTCGGCCTTTACGTCGGTCGACACCGCCGTGCTGGACGTTATCCGCGAAGACGAGGAGCGGGGCACCAAGGCCGCTCGGGACCAGCGCCTGTGCGTGTTGCTGCTCGCAAAGTGGGATGAAGCCCTGCAGGTCCTCGGTGACGATCAACTGCCTGTGGAGGACGCCGAAGAGGGATACGAGGTCAAACGGGTGCAAATCCAACGTTCCCTCACCAGTGGAAAGGTCAGCGACGTTCCGATTTCCCTCTTCAACGCCCGCAAGGACAAACCCGCGACGCTTTGGGCAGAGCTTCTCACCTTCATCGAGACCCTGCGCGAACCGAAGCGTCGGGCCGCCACCGCATACGTGTCTCTCGTCGATCGCTTGGAACAGGACACGGATTTGGTCCGCGTCGAAGAGGGAAACAGAGTCATTGCCCAACACCTAACCGAACTGGTCAAAAGGGTCAGGAGCCTTCCAGCGATCACTCGGGATCCCCGCGCCGGGTTTCTAAAGGGCTTCCGGCGTGCTCACGCAAGCTCTCTGGCCGCGTCTATGCGCCGTCAGGGCCTCTACGCCGGGTTTTCCGTTCCATTGCTCATCGCCACCGAATGCCGCACTATCGCCAATGACGCGTCAGGCCCCGCCATAAAGAGCATCGAGGAAGCCATTCGGCAAATGAATGGCCTGTTCGGTGATTTTGCCCCCGTCCATGTAAGCCTGGAGGCTATGGGCAGCGATTTTGACGACGCCCAAACCATGTTTCTTTTCTTTGTCGAAGATCACGCTCGTCGTCTTTTCGAAAACTTCTTTACGGGCGAAAAGGGCACGGAGTGGTGGAAGCGCATCCAGGACGAATATGGCCGCGGCACGGGCTACAAGGGGCGCGTCCAAACGCGCTTCGACGACTGGCTTGAGCATTGCCCACATTTCACTGAGATGGTTGAGCAGGTCCGCGCGAACATTCATACCCAATGGCAGAGCACCGTGGTCGAATGTCTGGAAAAGGCCATCAAGGATGCCCAGCCGAACGGACAAGACCCAGACGCAAGTTGATCAGGTGCCAGTTGTACCCACTATGGCCCAGGACAATGACGTCCTGGGCCGCCCCGCCAATCGCTTTGATCCGCGTGAGATCATGATTCTGACACCGACGCAAGCTTTGAACGCACTCGCACGGGCATGGCCCACCATCGTTGCCGAGTGCCGGCAGGTCCTCGGCTCCGAGCTGCACTACCAAGCCATGATCTACCATGCCCTGAGAATGACTTCCATTCAGGCCCAGCAGCTTGGCATGAACGTGCGGCAGCGCATCCCGGAACCGTCCACGTGCCACTTCCAAGGACAGGTTATTGTACGCGGGCCGTGCCTGACCGTGGCCGAAACCATCCCGGACATCGTCATCTTCCACCCGTTGGTGAATGGTGACTGGAGAGGCCGGAACTGTACCGAGACCTTGCGCCACATGCTGCTAATCGCCGAGGTCAAGGTGTCAGAGCGTGACGGCGGGCGTCTAGGCTATTCCGAGATTGCCCGCGACATCCGCAAGCTCATCGACAGTCGCCGTGAGGTCGTCCGATTCAACGCTCGTCCGGAAACTGCCATGATAATCGTTGACACAGCCCCCTCGGAAAAAGAGCGGATGCTACTCTCAGGTATCGACGCCGTGATGACGCTGTGCAGGGAACACAATGTGAGCTTTTTCTACATGAATTCGGAAACTGCGACCCACGTTCTGCTAAATTGTTGTTGAGCAGTACTGAAATGCCAAAGCCTCGCGCGATGATCTCGAGCTTCTTCTCAACCAAAGACAAGAGAAGTGGGCTGGCTGAGATATGTCGGCAATGAGACAAATTCCGCATGAAGCGGATCTCGTCGTGTTGTCACATTCGCAGGCGAAAATGGCGATAAGGCGTACTGAGTGGCATGTGCCAGACGGACGCTTGTATGGAGAACGACAGATCCGCCATGCGCGTCTCACTCGATGTAACCATTGCCATCGTCATCGCACGCGCGTGGAAACAGGGGTTATTCGCAATAAGCGACAAACTCGCACGAAAGCTCCACTGCGCTCGCTCCACCACGCTGCTTATACTATTGGAGGCCGCAGACACACGAACATGGGAACAATGATGAAAGCGAGCTTCTGGATGTCGTTGGCGGCTTTGGTGCTCAGTTCGGTGGGCGCCGTCGCCGCTGAGGATCAGCAGCCGAACCGGCGCATCGATCCCAACGCGCCGATGACCTTCACCTACACCGGGAACGGCGGGAACATGAAAGGGTCGGACTGGATCGCGGCCGAGGGCATGATCACGGCCGACACCCCGAAACGCTTCACCGAGTTCATGAAGCAGCACGGCGCCACCGATACGACGGTGCAATTCAATTCGCCCGGCGGCAATCTGCTGGCCGCCCTCAAGCTCGGGGAAATGATTCGTGACGCAAAGCTCGACACCGGCATTGGCCGGACGACCTTCCGCGAGGACGGTCAGAGCTGGTCTGCGAGGTCGCCAGGTATCTGCATTTCGGCCTGTGCCTATGCCTTTCTGGGCGGCGTCACGCGCTTTCTCGACAAAGACGACCGCTACGGGGTCCACCAGTTCTACGATGCTAAGTCCCTCGATGAACCGACGAGGAAGACGTTCTCGGCCGTCGACGTGTCGCTGAACCAGGTGCTCGGTGGGATTGTCCTTGAGTACGTGCAGCGCATGGGGGCGTCCCCGGGCCTCGTGGCGCTCGCGGGTTCCACCCCGCCCACAGAGGTGCGCTTCCTGTCGGAAGCCGAGGCAAAAAAGCTCCTCGTCGACAACACCGGCTCCAGCGACACAGGGTGGCGCATTGAGGCGAAAGGCGGCGGCGCGGTGCTGACAAACGAGGTGACGTATGTACCACGGCCGCCCGTCCATTTTGCCCTATTCTGTCGGGCCGGCAAAGGAGGCACCTTTCTCGGCATTTCCTCTTCAATGGCCTACCTCGACCGCTGGCTCAAGGAGGGATACGGCGTGCCGCAGCCGTTGTCGGCGGAGGAGGTTGCGGGTTCACTGGACCAGATTGAACTGTCGGGACGGGGTTGGAAGACGACGCTGGATACGAAGGCGATCGTTGGGGCCTCCATCGACAAGAACCGTCGGTTCACGATGCTGGTGGCGCTTTCAGCGGAAGTGACCAAGGCCATTCGCAAAAACGCGATTACCCGCGTTCGCTTCGATTTCCCGTTCCAGTACGCCGGCTTCCTGATCAGCGAGTTTCAGTCCGAGGTGCCATCGGAAGCCCTCGACTTGACGCTTAAGAACTGCATCCGCTAACGCTGCGAGGCAATAATTGTCTTTATCTCCGGCGTTCACCCACACGTTGCGCCGCGCGCCATGCCGTCCCGCCCAACGGCGCGCCACGGTGCCCAAACAGGCTGACGCTGCAAGCGAGCAGGTCCGCGGCATCTCCGGCCACAGCACCCGTGTCGGCATGGTCCAAGCCATGGCCGCTTCTGGCATCGATCTCGCCTCCATCACCGGAGCATCCACCCGCCTCGCCGCGGTCCAGGGACGCCGCGCGCAAAAAACGGAGCCTCCGCCTGAGGATCGGCTTTGACGTCGCATTCCGATCAATGTGTTCGGGGCAATGGCCTTGTGTCACCCTCGACACAGGCGGGTTGCTCCTGCGCCGCGAATTTATGCCATGCCCCACTCGTCGGGTTCTTGGTCTTGATCGGCCCCAGGAAGATACGTGCACAAATGATCACGCCACCAGGCCGGTAAATCACAGTCGGTTTGCACGGACTTTATCGTCAAATCCTTCTGCAGGCCAGTGATTGCCGCGATGACCCCAGGAAGAGACTTGTACGGCGACGCGCTGATTGCCGACAACTCGGTTGCCGAAATCGCTTGGGCCGCACTTAGGCGGTCGGGGTCTGGGATGCGGGTCTTCGCGAGGGCGTCTTCGGCGAGGACCAATGCCCCGTGCGCTTTGCTCCACTGCAACGCCGCCGTCGCCACCTCCCCCACCTTGCTCAACGCTTGCCGTCGTTCGCCGCTTTGCCACAGCAGGACCCCGGCCCCCCGCAGATCCCCAAAGCGTTCCGGCGAACGCACCACGTCCGCCAGAATGGCATCGGCCGCCGTTGTCGTGAGGTCGTGCGTGACTCGGGCGACCATGGCTTCGGGAGTCATGTACACCGGCCCAGCGGCGGTCCGAAGGTGTCTTTCCGCGTGTGCCCGCCGGAGGTCTGCGCGCATGACCTCTGTAGTGGCCCGACAGCGCCGCAAGAACGGTGCGTGTGCCGTCTTGGCGGCGGTTTCCAGCGCATGTGCGACGGACACGGCCTGCATGAGCGCCAAAAGCCGCCGCGCTGGTGACGGTTCCGCGGCCGCGATGTCCAGGTATGCGCGAAGCGGCCGTGACGGCGTCGGCGTCTCAGACCTCCACCACCCGGCGTCGCGGAAACTTGGACCCGAAACTGGCGCCCTGCTGCTCTTGGCGGCCGGTTCGGGCACGGCATCGACGAGGGCCTTGACGGCGGGCAGCGCGGTGCGGCGCAGCGGCTCCCACCGCTCAAAAATGACGAGTTCGTCGAGGGCCGCGGCCAAGTAGGGTTCCGGCAGCGCGTTCAGACGCTTGATGAGGGGCGTCTTCATCTCAGCCAGCTTCGGCAGTTGGTTGACCAGCGCCGCCTCATGTTCATGGAGGACGACCGCAACGTCGAAAACATCGCGCGGCGACAGATGTTCGCCCCGGTGATACAGCTTCTTCAACGCGATCTCGACGGGATGCTCCAGAGGAACCGTGTGCGCGCCAATTTCCGCCATGACCGGTGGAATGTCCGTGAACGATCCCGCGGCAATGAAATCGACGGCGCCCTCATCAAAACTGAGCTTGAGGTAATGAGCCGCTTCGCGATACGCGCCGGCATCGACCGCATCATTGAGTCGTGGGCTGAGAAAGGGCAGCAGCTGAGGATCGGGAAGGAAGATGTCGATGTCCTGGCTCTCCCGGTGTTGGTGCTGCGCCATCAGCGCCGTGCCACCGCCGAACGTCCAGCCGGGCACCCGAACGCCAAGTCGCTCGGTCGCGGCGATCGCCGCCATTGCCCGCTTAAGCAGAGACTCCCATACCGGCAAAAGCCACCTCCAGGTCTTTGTTCGTTGTGGCCGTTAGCTGCTCGACCATCCGGTAACTCTGGTACAACGTGGCTTGGTCAATCCCATGCAGCGTGGCAAACGCCACGATCAGGCCTCCATCGACCTCACCGAAGAAGTTCGCCAGGTGCGGGAGCAAACCCCGGTCGACCGTGACCACCGCGTCCGCCAACTCGACGGCACTCAGGTGCCGTTTCCACGGCGCGTTGACGGTGCAGAGCACCAGCCGATCGACCTGTTTCGGTTCCATGATGACGCCTCCCCATTCCACCCGGATCACAGTACACCCGTGAGCGCGCCCTAGTCACCGCACCGACGGTCAACGAAGCCAGGCCCTTACCTTTTTGCGGTCGGTTATCGGGGTTCCTGTCCATCAGTGAATGGTCGTCGTATCGCCCCCCGCTTCTGCCGTCAGCTTGGCGATCGCGTCCGCAACCCGGTCGACCAGGGCCTGATAGGCCTCTTTGGCCGCCACCGCTTCGGGCGATCCTGGAAGCGGCCGGTCGACCGGAGGATGGGCGATGAGGAACCGCTGCCGAATGGCGAGATATTCCGCCGCGGAGACACGATCGCTGGGGACGTGCCCCTCCACGAAGCAGTGCCCGTCCGGCGTCACCAGAAGATAGCGCGCATCGCTCGACGCCACACCGGCACCGCGCCACATGAGACGCACAACGCCGACCGACGCGCACACGGGCATGGCGTCCCAGCATCGCGTGCCGGCGATCCCCGCCATCGCCGCAAAGGTCTCGTCTTGGGTCAGCGGTCTGCCCAGATCCCCGCGGACTTGACCCAATGCCGTCCCGAGTTCGGCGGAAATGGTGGCCGCTTCGTCCGGTGTTCCCCTGAAACCTTCTCCCACGGCGTCCTCCTGTCTGTTGGCTCATGCGGTGCCGTTGCTTGCGGGCGTGGCTCAATGCCGTGTGGCGCTGCCGGTTTCGGCGGAAAGCTCGCGGAGGGCGGCCGAGGCCGTTGCGACCCTCTGAGCCAAATCATCGCTGAACGCGTGTGCGGCGCGAACCTCGGGGGAACCTGGACGGGGGCTACTGCCCGAAGCGCAATGGTCCCGATACCGGCGACGGATCTCCAGGTACACGCTGCGCTGACGCGGGTCTTCGGGAAGTTCGCCTTCGACAAACACGTCCGCACCGATGACCCACAGGTAACGGGCATCAGCAAGCGGCACGTTTTCCCCCCGCCAGACAATCCTCAGCGCTCCGACGGCCTCAACCCCGGGCAGAATGTCCCAGCAGGGGGAGCCGACCACATGATTGATCATGAACGCCAGATCCCACAGACCCGGCGGCGGCCCGCCCTCCGCCATCACAGCCGTCAGTTCGGCGCGCAGCTCCTTCGCAAACGCCGACACGTCGTCGGGCGTGCCGCGGTACACGTTGCTCATAGCGTCTCCAAGAGTCGGGTGTTCGCGGGCGGTTTCACCGCGGGTGGACGGTCTCGTGAACCGTAAGGGCTCTACCCACCCTCTGTTCGTTTTCATCCGTGCCACCATAGCCCACTCGCCGCCACTCGAAAACCGATATTGCCCTTCCGCCGTCCATTTTCGTCCGCTATTATCCGCTCCACCGCTGCCCGCCCGCACGGCGCCCCCTTCAACCAGAGCCACCCCGCCTCATGGACGGTTCCGCCACCATCGCCGCGTCGGCCCACGCCGGTCCTGCGGTTGCCCTCACCGCGGTCGCCTCCCCCTCCGCCGCTTCAGAGACGTCCCCGGCGCCGCTCACAACCGCCACATCCGGCCACCCCCAGCCCTACGTCCTGACCGCCGAGCGCGACCTCTTTGCCCCGGTCCCGACCTTCTGGCTCAGTGGCACCGGCGACACTCGCGCGCTCGCCTCCCGCACTGGCCTCATCCTCGACCGCACCCGCACCCAGTACCGCTGCCCGACGCCCTACCACGCCCGGCTCCTCTGGTGCTACGCGGACGCGGCTGCCGACCAGGCCCTCAAGGACCTGTTCCCCCGCTTCAGCCGCCCCGCGCGTCCCCGTCATGTCCCCTTCGTCATGGCGACCAACGACCGCATCATCTGCCTGACCGGCCCCGACAGCCACCACCTTCCCAAGGCCGCCGGATTCACCTGGAACGAGCATCACCAGCTCTGGCAGACCCACGACCTGCGCCACGCGATCACCCTGCACGACATCGCGGAGGACGACCTGCACCGCCGCCTCCAGGTCATCGCCGCCTTGCCGTTCGATCGCCTTGCCGACGTGGCCGTCGCCGACCTCGTCCAACTGCCCCCGCCCGACGCCAGCGACGGCGACGGCGCGGGGGATGACGGCGCCGACGGCGCCCCCAATCCCGGCAGCGATCCCGTCCTTGAGTTCGACCCGGACTCCGGCCTCTACACCTGCCGCCACCCCGCCGCCAAGGGCGCCGGCTTCCGGCCCCGCGCCGGAACCCACGTCAGCAACGACTTCGAGCAGGCCCAGCAGCTGCGCGCCTACGCCACCGACGCCGCCGAGCTTCGCCTCCAGGCCGAGGCGATGATCCGGTGCGTTCCCGACCCCAACACCCCCGACCCGCGCCCGATCCCGGAATCGCCCACCGCCCCTTTCCCGTTCGGCCCCGATCAGAAGGACGGCATCCGCTTCGCCGGCACCCGCCGCGGCGCCCTGATCGCCGACGACATGGGCACCGGCAAGACCGCCCAGGCCCTCGGCGTCATCAACGTCGAACAACCGCGCCTCGCCCTCATCCTCGCCCCCGCCGGCCTGCTCAAGAACTGGCTCGCGGAGTGCGGCAAATGGCTGGCCCCGCCCAACGTCGCCGCCATTTTCGGCACCGCCGCGCGCCGGAAGAAGGGCGCCCCGCCCCCCGACCGCTCGACCTTGCCGCCCGGCACCAACGTCCTGATCGTCTCCTACGAACTGCTGGCCAAGCTCACGGCCCTGCACGACATCGCCTTCGACATCCTCATCTGCGACGAGGCTCAAGAGATCAAATCCGAAGACACCAAGGCGGGCCGCGTCGTTTACACCCAGATCGCCCCGCGCGCCGGCAAGCTGATCTGGATGACCGGCACCCCCGTCTGGAACCGACCCCAGGATCTCTGGGCCCCGCTGCACGCCCTCGCCCCCGACGTGTTCCCCCACAAGGCCAACTTTCACCGGCTCTACAAGGTCAACGACCCGGAAAAGATCACCCCCGCACAGCGTCAACGTCTGGACTTCCTCGCCAACCTTCTCAAGAGCGGCATCATGATCCGCCGCTTGAAGGAAGACGTCCTGGATTTGCCGCCCAAAGAGCATGACATGATCGACGTCCCGCTCGACCCGGACGTTCTGCAGCGGATCCGGGAGCGCGACGCCAAGGTGGAGGAGGCCCAGCACGCGGCGTCGGACGCCTCGGGCAACGCCGCGAAGGCCAGGCACCGCACCCTCTTCTCGGAGATCGCCCGGCTGCGCAAGGAAGCCGGCGAGGCGAAATACGATCACGTCCTCGGGATGGTCCTCGCCTTCCTGCGGCAGGAGCCGGTGCCACCGGGCGGAGTCCGCGCCCGGCCCGCCGTGATCTTCGGCCGCCACCGTCACCTCCTGCGTCGCATGCACGCCGACCTCACCGCCGCGGGCTACACGGTCGACCTTGCCACCGGCGACGTCACCGCCGGGTCGCGCCAGAAGCGTGTCGACCATTTCCAGGCCGGTCACAGCGACGTCATCGTCGGCAGTCTGGACGGCGCCGGCGTCGGCTACACGATGATCCGCGCCTGCGATTTCTTCGTCTACGAATTGGATTACACCCCCGCTCTGATGAAGCAGGCCATCGATCGCATTCACCGACGCGGGCAGACCCGCGTCTGCCGCATCCGCTGGCCGATCATCAACGGCACGATCGAGGCCCGCGTCGCCCGTCTCTTCGTCGCCAAGGACGCCGTCGCTCAGTCGGCTTTGGGCGATCACCTGGTCGGCATGTTTGCCCCGCACGACCTGCTCCGCCACCCCGCCATCACCGACCCCATCGCCCCCGACATTCCCGCCGACGCCGCGTGAGTCCGCCGCGCGCCGCGTGGCACGGGGGCGGCCAGCTCGTCCCGTGGCCTCTCATCCTGTGGCCACGCACACGGGCAAAGCGCCTGGACGCGGACGCCGCGCGTCCGGCGGGCTGGCCACTCGGCGCCCTGGCGCCGGACACGGGGGGCGCCTTGCCCCTTGATCCCGACAAAGAGAGAGGGGGCGAGGCCACCCCTGACCTCGCCCCCTCGTCCCTCGCCAGGAGATGGAGCCCGCCAGGCCTCCATCTCCACCCTACCGTGGTGGACGGGCGCGCTCGCCGCGCCTCCCGTTCACCACGGCATTCCGTTCCAGCAGCCTACGCGCGGCCGACGGTCGCCGCCGCCTTGCGCCGCCGTTTCTTGGTGCCGGCGTCGGCCACGACGTCGAGCAGCGACGCCTGCGCCTCCGGCACGACCACCTCCGGGAAGCCTGCCTTCTCGACGCCTTTCCACGCCAGCGTGCGGGCCGTGATGGCCTTGCCCTTCACCCAGGCGTTCCAGGCCAGGATCGTCAGCGCCGCCTGATAGATCTGAAGCTCGGTGCCGCCCATCGCGGCGCCCGTCTCACCGCCCTTGCCGGCCCGCGCATTCTTGCGTTCTTCGCGCAAGTCCGTCAGCCGCTCACGCAGCACAAGGATCGGATCCCCTTCCTCCAGCCCGGCGCCGCTTTTCAGCTTCGCCAGAAACTCCGCGGCGAGGGCGGCGTCCGCCTGCTTCAGCCGGTACTCGATCCAGCAGCAGGCCGCCGGCACCATCCGCTGGCGCATCTTGTCGTCGTTGTACCAGTGGCCGTCCTCAAGCCCCGGATTCCGCGCCAGCACCGCCGTCAGCTCGGGGTTCGACGGCGACACGCCGTGCACCTTCTTGAAGCGGCTCTGCTCCCACAGATACTCCAACTTCGTCGCCGCCGCGATGGTCCCCGCGTTGCTGACCTTGCGGTCCAGCAGCACGTCCTTGAACGTCCGCGTGTCCGTGCGGTCCATGGCGACGAACACGGTTTCCGGCAAGCCCTCGACGAAGACGAAGGGCAGCGATTCCCCCGACCGAAGGATCGCTTCCATCCGATGCTGCGCATCGAGCAGCCGCCCCGTCTCCGCCATCTTAACGGTCTGGCCGTTCAGCGAACGGAACTCACCGGCCTCCATGTCGCGGGCGTAGCGCGCCGTGATCGGCTCCACTTTGCCGCGGTTCGAGGTGTTCCGCTCCAGCAGCGTCCGCGCCTCGTCCGGGCCTACCATGCGCAGGACGATGGCTGGCACGGCGCCGTTCGGGAACGCCGCCTGCCAGACCTCCGCGGCCAGCGGATGAACGGCGCCACCGCCAGCGACTTTGAGCATGGCCGAGACCGCCTTGCCCACCTTCGTGCGCCCGGCCCCCTTGCGCGCGGAGGCCTTGGCCGGCGTCGCCGCTGCGGCGAGCGCCCGTTGCCGGGAGCCCAACTGGACCGGCGTCAGCATCTTGGCAGGCGCCAGCGCGTGGCGCTTCTGGTCCCAGCCTGCGATCTTGGGAAACCCGTTCGGATTGTCCTCGGAGTCGGTCGGTTTCCAGCGCAGCGTCTTGACGGCCTCCCCCGACACGAAGGCATTCCACGCCAGGATCATGGCCGCGGCCCCGACCATGCGGTTCCGGTCCAGGCCGTGGCCGATCGACCGTTCATGCATGATGAAATCGTTAAGGACCCGCGCCGGATGCCCTTCGCGCAACCGCTTGTCCGCCTTCTTCTGCGCGAGCGCCGCGCCGTCGTCCATCATGGCCCGGAAGAAGTCGCGCGCCTTGGCGTCGTCCACGTGGTGCAGCAAGAAGTGAAGCGCCGCGTAAAGCTGAAGCCGCATCGTCCGGCCTTTGCCCGCCGCAAACGCCAGGCTCTCGCGCATTTTGGGCATCCGCTCCAGCATGCCGAGCAGCTGTTCATCCGACCCCAGCGTGCCGTCGCGGTCGTATCCACCGTCGCGCATCCGCCACAGGATCTGCAGCATCGTCGCGAACGACCGGTAATTCGGTTCGCCCTGAATGTGCAGGATGTCGGCCAGACGGCGTCCGCGCAGGTTGTCCGAGGTCTCCACGCTGCCCGGGTCGATGCCCGCCAGCACGAGGCTGACGAACGGCCGGTCGGCCTTGATGCACGCCTGCAGGCGGTGCCGCCCCTTCACCAGACCGCCATCGGCATCGAACACGATCGCCTCGCCGGTCGGTTTCCACCGCAGCGCGGCCATATCGCCGGCCATCTGCTCCACGACACGCTCATTGACCGGCTTGATCGACACCGCCCGTGACAGCGCGGCCTCGGCGAACGGCGGATCGATCACCGCCCAGCAGCCCGACAGCGGAATCGCCTCGCCGTTCTCACGATGGAACGTCGCCAGCTTGACCGCTTTCTCGTCCCCCTCCAACGGCACCGGCGCCACGCGATGCCCCGTTTCCATGTCCATCCTGCGTCCTCCGGTTCACCCCCGGCAGCAGCCACGCCCCAAGGGCACCGCGCCAGGTCCAGAACTCCCTCCAGCGCGCCACCGCGCTTTTGTTCGGTCACCATATAGCGTTGCGCGCCCGCCATGCAACATTCGACTTCGCGCACAGACATATTCGCGTGCGGTGCCACCTCGGTCACCAGCCGAACCGGCCAACCGCGCTCCGCCCGCCCCGCACGCCCGCACGCCCGTCCCCAAAAGCGCCGGCCGCCGACGCCGTCACCGCGCCGCCGCCGCCCATGCGGCCGCCCCGACCGGCGCTTTGGCCATGCGGCCAAACGCCCCGCTGCCGAGCACCGCCCAAACGATCGCCACAATCACGAGTCCGCGCATGGCACCCCCTTGCGTCTGCGCGATACCGCCGCACGGCCAGACCGGCCTCACCACCGGCCGCGAGTGTATGCCCGTCACCCCGCATCCACAAGCTTGGCAGCGCTCCTCGGCGGCGCCTGACCTGCGCCTCATCGTGCCCCTAAGCGGTTCTCCAGGCTCACCTCACGACAGGCCCAACGCGCCGCGGTCGCGACCGGCTGGCCACGGCACCCGGACGGCCCTCGTCATGCCCTCGGGCCGTCCGCTCACATCACCACCTCCGCGTCGCCACGCGCCGCGCCATCGCCCGTGTCCCGGTGTCCGGAGCCGCCGCGCCTCGGCGGCCTCCTCCCCACCGCCATCCACTTCTTGCGCGCGCTCGTTTGCCCGGCTATTCTCCATCCACTTTCGACCATCCTGATCGCCATCCTGCCCACGGCCCACCCCCGACTCGGCCGCACCCCATCGCCGCCCGGAGCCGACGCTATGTCCCTGCCGCCTCGCCCCGTCCTCTCATCGCCCGACTACTACACCGCCATCGGCACGGCCGTTGGCTGCTGGGATACCACCCCGCTTCCCCATGCCCCCGGCACCCTGGACCAGTCCGCGCTGGAGCGGTCCATCGCCACCGGCCTCAGCCATCTGTTCCGCCTCGTCAGCGCGCCCCCCTCCCCCATGGCCACCGCGGCCGCCACACCGCCGCTCCTCCCCCTGCCCGCCATCACCGCCGCCATGGCGCACGACGCATCTCTGCCGGAGGCCACCACGGCGGCCCTGCTCGCCCGCCTTTACGTCGATGTCCAGGCCGTTCCCACCGTTCAGGCCGCCTTTGCCAGCCTTCCCCTCCCGGTGCTCCGCGTCTGGGCCGCCGACTGGGCCGACCTTGCCCACGCCGCCTGGGCCGCCGGCTGGTACCCCGAGCTGATCGGCCGCCCGACCTACGCCGCCGGCGCTCTGTCCGGTGGCTGGCCCGTCCTGTTCGAAGCGGCCGCGCGCGCGTTCGACGACATCGACGCCACCGCGCCCGGCGCGCCCGCCGAGGCCCGCCGTCCCACGCTGGCCGCGCCGACGGCGACCCTCCCGCTGCCCCGCCGCGTCGGCCCCGCCAAAGCGCCCCTGAAGCTCCTCATCTCACACCCCGCCAGTTACCTGGACGGCTTGCGCGCCCTGAACTCCGCCACGCCGTCTCTCCCGCCGGACGCCGCAAAGGTCATCGAAGAGTTCGGCACCACCGTCGTCTATCACGCGCTGACCACCGGCAACGTCCCCGTCGCCGCCTGGGTGAGCATGCCCACCGTCGAGCCCAACCACGCGATCACCGTCTACGACGCCCGCCACCAACCGCCGCTCCCGGTCCAGCCCCCGACGCACGCCCCGCCGCACCCCCTCGCCGCCCCGCCGGCGGGTGCTTCGCCGCCGCTCCAGCCGTCCGCCCCGGTCACAGCCACCGCCCCCACCGCTCCCGCTCAGCAGGCCGTTCCCTGCCGCCCGGCCGCCCTGCACCGGCCGCCGGTTGCGCCACCGCTCCAGCCCCGGCCAACCGGCGCCCCACCTGGCGCTCAAGTCCCCGCGCGACCGCGCCCGCCCGCCGCCCGGCCGCCACAATCCGCAACGGCCCGCCCCATCGCCGGCTCCGCCGCAACGCCCGCCGGCCCGCGCAACGCCCCACCCCCTCTCGTTCCAGCGCGGTGAGTTTGGTCGCGCGACCGACCGGCCGAAGGCGCGCCGCGCCGTGCTTGCGCGTACCCGCGAGTCCTGTCGTAGCCGCATGACGCCCACGCGCGCGGCCCCTTCGTCGCCGCCGGGTTGTGCTATCGTGGCGCGCGTCGACGCCCTGCGCGACACAGCGGCACACCGCACCAGACGTCACGTCCAGGAACCGACGGCGCTCCCTCTCGCCTCTCCAGCCCGGTCCTCATGATCACGGAGCCACACCATGAAGCGACTTCCGGCCAGCTTGGCCGCCGCCCTGCTGCTCAGCGCCGCGACCGCCACGGCGTTCGCCGCGGAGGTCACGGTCGCCGGCACGAACGGACCGCACGGGACAACGACCGTCAATGTCGTGGTCGATGACGTCGTCAAGGCCGCCATGAACCTGTGCGAGTACAATTACGCGCTCACGTCGCCCGGCGGCATCGTCGCCATGCCCGTGCACATCCGCGGTGTCACGGATGACCGCAACAGGGCGCGCTGCGTCGAAGGCCGCTGGCTCCCCGCCTCCATCATCCACGCCCCCGGCGACGCCGTCGCGCCCGAGTAGCGGAGGCGGAGAAAGCCCAGGCGCTGTCGCCAGCCAGCATCACGCCACCGACACCAGCACGGGCGCCGTCCGACCCTCCTCCCTTGCCCCTCGTCACCCCGGAGCCCCCGACATGCTTCCACCCGTCACCCGCCGGACGCTCGCCGTCGCCTTGCTCGCCGCGACCACCGCCTGCGCCCGTACACCGGACGGCTCCGCGCAGACCGTGCCAGACGCCGCCGGCGCCATCCTTGCCACCCTCCTCGCCGCACCCGCCCCACCGGACCTTGCCCCAACGCCCGCCGTCGCCCCCGCCACGCGCACCGCGCGCCGGCCGGCCATGGCCGCTTTACCCTGACCGTCAGCCCCCGCCGCCGCACCCACCGCGGCGCCCCCGGCGCACACCCTGCGGCCCCCCATCGGTCGAACGCTGCCGGTCCCGACCCTCGTCGTCCACGTTTCAGCCCAGCCAAGGATCCCTCCATGCACGCACAGCTCTCGGTCCCGCCCAAAACTCTCCTCCTCTGCGACGGCCGCAAGGGCGGCACCGGCAAGACCACCGTCGCCATGGCCGCTGTCGAGTACCTGATGGGCGCGGTCCCGTACGCCGCGCTGCGCGCCTATGACCTCGACGGCATCCGGGGCGACCTGTTCCGCCGCTACCCCGGCATGACGGCGCCGGTGTCCGCCACCAGCGTTGACGCCTTCGGTTCCATCATCGACGACCTGACGAATCCCGCCTCCGGCGTCGAGATCGCGGTCGTCGACGTCGGCGCCCCGGCCGGCGAGGCCATCGACCGCTTCCTGATCGAAGCCGGCCCGCTCTACGCCGCCGAATCCGGCTTTCTGAGGATCGCCGCCCTGTGGGTCGTCGGCAGCACGCCGCGCTCGATGGAGCACCTGTCCGACGCCCTCACGGCCTGGGACGACGCGGGCCTGACGGACCTGGTCGACCTCACCATCGTTGCCAACGAGGGCCAGGGCAGCCGTTTCGATTTCGTCACCGCCTCCACGGCGGCCGCCGACCTCCCGCTCGTCCACTTCCCGCGCCTGGATGAGGAGGCCGCGCAGGAGGCCGCGAACTTCCGCTGCGGCTTCGGCGAGTACGTCAACCACCCGCGCACCGGTGACACACCGCCGTCGTTCGCCCGCCAGTCCATCGTGCGCCGTTGGCTGGGCCGCACCGCGGCGGCCTTCGACCACATCCCCCTGCTGGCGAGCCTGACCCAGGCTCCCTCCCTCGCCGCCTCCCCAGGTCCGGAGCCGCTCGACGCCACGCCGATGCTGACCGACGCCCTGGACGCCGCTCCACCCGCGGCGCAGGAGGCACGCGACGAGAGTCTTGTCACCGACGCCGCCCCGGCGTCCGTCGACCCGACGATGACGGCCGCTCCGACCGACGCCGCCACGGCTCCCCGACCGCAACCGTTGCTGCACACCCAGCCCCTTCCCTCCCAAACCTATCTCACCACCGGCCCGGGCCACCCCGCTCCGCCCCACACCTCGGCCAACCACGGCCTCGGCGGCGCCGGCGACGGTGGCACCGTCCACAGCGCGGCGCCGCTCCCGAACGTTCACCCCCTTCCGCCCGCCCCCGGCCCCTACCTCCAGTCGGCGGCGATCCTATCCACGACTCCCGTCGCCCTGAGCCAACCGGCCAGCCCGCCGCCGCAGACCGCGGGACGCTGGGCGTCCACCGTTGGCGCATCGCCCAACGCCGTGCCGGACGCGGCGGCCTGATCCCCACCGTCGCACCGTTTGCCCCACCACGAGGCCGCGACCGCGGCCTCTTTTCTTTCGCTCACGTTCACGCTATTCTGTCTCCGCCATTTGTATTCGCGACTCGGCGGGTTCGGTTCCATGTCCAACGCTCCCATCATCGCTGCCGCTCTCGCCGGGTCGCTCTCGGTCCTGTACGCCATGGACGGCGCCAACCGGGCGCAAGAGGCCGAGGACGTCCAATTCGACGCCCAGATCGGCGACGACCTCTCGGCGGCCGCCGACGCGCTCTCCACCTTCCTCGCCCCCCGGCAAGCCTACTACACGACCCAGTTCACCCTGAAAGCGGGCGGCGTCGGCACGATTGCGTGGTCCACCATCACAGCCGCCGTTCCCGACGCCCCATCCGCGACCAACCGCTTGGGCCAGTCCCTGTCCGTCGTGCTCCTCGGCAAGACCGGCTTCGACATGGACGGCAACGGCATCGCCTGCGAGTCCGACCCGGCGGAGCCCTGCCCCATCGACGCCTACGTCGTCACCAGCGGCGGCTCCACCGTCCCGGACGCCCGTTTGGCCGCCATCGCCAACCGCGTCACCCAATCCCGCGGCGGCGGCGTTTACGACGTCATCGGCAAGGTCAGCTCCACCGCCCCGCACGACTACGCCGGTAGCGACGCCTGGGCCGTCCCCCGCGGCGCGTTCGGCGCCGCCCCCTGGCCCACCCCCGGCCACCCGGTCGCCCGCGTCGTCATCGGTGGCGCGAACACCGACATCACCACCCCCTCCCGTTATCCCCACCCCACCCGGAACAAATGGCACGCCAGCCAGGACTTCGCCGGCTGCGACGATCCCAGCACTCCCGCCGTTGAAACGACCGCCGGCTGCAAGATCACCAACGCCGGCGACGTTACCCTCGCCACCGGCCAGTCCTTGGCGGGCGCGGTCTTCAAGCCCTACCCCGCCGCCGACGGCGCCGTGCTGACCAAGCCGACCTGCCCGACCGGCACGTCGCCGCAAGCCGTGACCGCCCTCGAACGCGCGGTGCCCGACAGTCTCGGAACGCCCAACGCCGGCCCCCGCTCCTGGCTTGAAGACACCAGCGCCACCACCTGGACCGCCCGCATCCGGTTTGCCACGCAAAATGGCGAAATCGCGCCCTCCGATCCCAGCTACGCCCGCCTCAGCGTCTTTCCTTATTGCAGCTAGAGAGCACCGCCATGCGCAAACGGCTTCTTCTCACGACTTGCTCCGCGGCCTTCGTCCTCGTCGCGCTGCCGGCGGCCTCCTTCGCCCAGCAGAGCCAGTCCTCCGTCCTTCCCGCCGGTCAGGGCCTCACGGTCACCATGCCCGCCGGTTACACCAAACCAGACGCGAAGCACGCCGACACCGCGACCACCGCCGACAACGCAACGGCGGCCGGCTACGCCGACAACGCGGGCAAACTTGGCGGCCAAATCGCGGCCAACCTCCGCGTCAACAGCGCCGCCACCGCGGACAACGCGACCAACGCGACCAACGCGATCAACGCGATCAACGCCAGCAAGGCGACCACGGCCAACGAGGCGAAAGGCCTCGCCAGCGGCGCGACGATCGACGGCTCGATGGTCACCGGCAGCGTGGCCTCCGCTCTGAACGCCAATTACGCCGGGAGTTCTGGCTACGCCACGAGCGCCGGCACCGCCGGCACAGCGACGCAGGCCAATCAGCTGTACAACAATTATACGGGCGCCTACGACTGGGCGAGCAATCTTCGGGTGGGCGTGTCCGGTTATTCCGACAATTCCGGCACAGCGGCGCAAGCCAACCAGTTGTATAACAACTACACGGGCGGCTACGATTGGGCGAGCAACTTGAGAGTCGGCGTGGCCAGCGCTGCGGATCAGGCAACCCGCGCTGTCACCTTGTACAACAACTACACGGGCGCGTATGATTACGCCAGCAACCTCAAGGTTGGAACCTCCGGTTACTCGGACAATTCGGGCTATTCGGGGAGTTCTGGGTACGCGGGCAGTGCCGGATACGCGGGTAGCGCCGGGAACGGGGTATCGGGCTATGTCTCTGCCGGCAACTGCTTCAACATATATATGGCGAACGGCGGCGTTGCGCAGGCGTGCGCCGACCTCGGTCACTGATCCCCGTCAACCGCATCGGCAGCGTGTCCGGGAACCCGCGGATGGCTGACGGGATGCTGACGATTGCCGCTGCGTGCCAGTCCTCGCGGGGACGGCGCTCCGCGGGGGAGCCATCGCAGAAGGAATGCAGGATGGAGCGCGTTGCCAGTCTCATGTCGTGCCACCGTCGCCCCTTGCCCAACGGCGGGTACCGCCTGCATCTCACGGAAGCCGTAAGCCCCGACGGTTCTCCGGTGCCGACTCCCGACGTCATCCTGGTGCTGCCGGAGCATGATGCCGCGCTGTTCCGGGCGTCCACGCGTCATGTGCTCGAGGACCACATGATTGTCCTCGCGCTCGAAGTCCGCTTCGGTGATTTGCGCGACCACCGCGCGATTGCCGCCGCGCTCCACCCTCTCGGTCCGGCGCTTCGGGCCTGGGGCATTGGCCTGGATCTGGATCGCGCCGCTTTGCGCAGCCGCGCTTTGAGCGACAGCGAGATCGAGGCCGCCCTTCCGCCCTTTCACGCGGCGGTCACCGCCTTGTACGGCCTCCTCCGGCTCCCCGCTGCCGGACCATCGCTTCGGTCGCTCACCACACCGCACCTCGCGTGCGGTGCCGTCTGACGGGCCCGCGGACAGCCGCCCCAAGCCCTCCGCCACCGGCGCGACGGCAACTCTATGTTGCCGAGCTTTCGTCGGAGCCTATGCGCCGAGCGCATGACGCCACACCCTGTTCTCCCTTCGCATTCCCGGAATTTCCCCTATACTGCACACCAGAACGCCGAAAGACATCCTACGATTACACTCGCGCCGGAACAAATTGATCAATGGGAGATTGGTTAATGTCCATCACCACCTGGGTTCCCACAACCAGTCCGACGGTCTTCGCCCTGTCCTCGGCGAATCGCCCGACCACGGACGTCGATGGAGGGCCGCTGGGTCGGGACCCGGCGTCGCTGGCGGCCGGCGTGATCACCGTGCCGGTGACCCTGTCCGATCCGTCGCTGGCGTTGATCGAGCCGAGCCAACCGGCTTGGGAAACGCCGTTCCTCTTCGGCAAATGGGGCTCCAGCAGCGCCGCTGCGCCGGTCACGCTGACCTACAGCTTCTACGAGACCGGCAGCCCGGCCATCGGCTCGGCCAGTCAGGCGGCGCCACTGGACGCCGCCCACCGCAACGCCATCCGCAGCGGCTTCGCCGCCTTCGCCGACATTACCAACCTGACGTTTGTGGAGGTTGCGGAGACCGCGCAGACCATCGGCCAATTGCGGTTCATCGACGACCGGGCGCTTGACAACAACACCTTCACCGCCGCTTACACGTCGATGCCACTGATCGGCGACGCCGAGAGCGGCCTCGTTGCCTTCGATGTGGATCGGTTTGGCGTCACCGACGACGTCAGCCGCGGGGGCCTGGTGTACGGGATGATGGTGCATGAGATCGGCCACGCGCTCGGCCTCACCCATTCCTTTGACGCCGACGACGTGAAGCCGAGCGCCGGCGACCCTCGCGCGACTTCCGGACAGTGGCATACCGGCTGGACGATGATGGCCTACACCCGGCCGGGCGCCGACCTGCTGCCCAGTGGCCAACGCCATGATCCGATCGGACCGATGATCGCCGATGTGGCCGTGCTGCAGGCGTACTACGGCGCCAACCGGACCACGCGCACCGGCGACGACGTGTACCACCTGGACGGCCGCTACCCCGCCGCCGCACTGTGGGACGCCGGGGGGACCGACACCATCGATGCCTCGCAGGCGGCCGTCACGTTGCCCGGCGAACAGGGGACGGGCGCCGTTCTTCGGCGCCCGGGCGACCCGCTCCCCGCCGGCGCCACTTATTTCACCACGTGGTCGGGCATCGACCTTGACCTGCGGCCGGGGCAGATCACCCCGCATGTCGCCATTGCCTTCGGGACGGCGATCGAGAACGCGATCGGCAGCCGTGGGCACGACCGCATCACCGGCACTGACCCCGGCGTCCTGACGGCGGGAGACGGCACCACGACGACGACCTCCGGCAACAACCGTCTGGACGGAGGGGCCGGCGACGACACGATCCTGGGCCTGGGCGGCGACGACACACTGATCGGCGGCTCGGGCAACAACCTGCTCGACGGCGGCGCCGGCGACGACACGACGCTGTTCGGCGTCGCCTCCACCGCCGTCACGGTGGCGGTCGAGGGCACGGACCTGATCGTCACGGGTGCCGGATTCGTCGACCGGATGCGCGGCATCGAGCATTTGGGTTTCACCGACCGCACCATCACTGCCGCGGACGCTCCGACGCTGCTCGCGCCGACGACCCCGACGCCGCCAACGACGCCATCAACGCCGACAACGCCCCAGCCGGTGGTGATCGACCCCGGCCGACGGCTGGCGATCACCGTCGGAGGCGTGGCCAAAGAGTTTGCGATGGATCGCTACGTCGGCCCGGTGGGCTACTTGCAGAACAGCTTCGTCGGCAGCGACGACGTCGAGGCGATCGCCGGCACCCCCAACGCCGATTTCATCAACTCCAGGGGCGGCATGGACGCGATCGACGGCGGCGCCGGCGACGACGTCCTCGACGGCGGGACGGAGTCGAACTTCCTCACCGGAGGCGCCGGCTGGGACACCTTCTTCGTCGACGGCCGCGGCGGCGGCGTGACATGGTCGACCGTGACCGACCTGGAGAAGGGCGAGTGGGTCACCGCCTGGGGGTGGCGGCCAGGTGTGTCCAAGATGACCTGGGAAGAAATGGCGGGCGCCGAGGGGGCCAAGGGGGCGACGGCGCGCATCGACCTCAACGGCAACGGCAGCATCGACATGTCGATGACCATCGCCGGCAAAACGTCGGGAGCGATCTTCACCTCGCCCGGGCAGGTTGGCGACTCGGCCTATCTCGCTTTCGCCATCAAATAACCATACCGCCGCGCGCGGGGCCCTCTGTTCCAGTGCGCGGCGAGGCACGTCGCCGAGCGCCATCACCCCCTCCACGATACGCGCTCCTCGATGGCGCACCGGCCCGCAGGTTTTGCCAACCCCAACGCAAAGGTCGCCATTCTGGGCCGCCTTTATCGTCCGTGCGCACCCGTCTCGTCGTGTCATACCGACCGCAAGTGAATGGTTTCAATGAGCCGCTGGCCATCCCATGTTCCTGGGCATGGGAAGCAAGGTTCATTTGGTCCGTCACCTCGATGAAGCGGAACTGTATCGGCTCTATCGGGAAGAGAAGGACGGGACGCAGCGTTCGCATCTGCAGATCATCTGGCTGCCCGGCCCATGCGCAGCAAGGCACGGGTATCCGGCAGGTTCTCCAGCCCCTGTTCGCGGTCGATGGACAGACGCGCCGAGTTCCTTCGGTTTTTCAGGGGCTTGCGCCGGGCGGATTCCGGGCGTGTGTCTAGGAGTTCTCCGAGGTTGGAGTGGCCTCGGCAACGCTCAGAACGAGCTTCGGCGTTGAAACGCCGAGCTTTTTCAGCAGCTCGGCGAGCTCGGAGGCGATCCGGGTGCGCTGAACAATAGTCCGACTTTCCGTCCGGTAGCGCACCGCCTTCAGCGCGGCGAGTGCATGGGCGATACGCGCCCACGGCAGCGCGCAGCGGATCTCGGCGGCCCGCTGCATCTGCAAGGCCAGCACGCACAGCTTGACGTGTGCCTCGATGCGCCGCGCTGTCCAGTGAAACATTGGCCGCACTTCCAGCCCGCTTTGCTTCATGCGGCGGAAACAGGCCTCAATGATCCAGGCGCCTTTGTAGCCCAAGGCGACATCCTCGGCTGACAGCGTGTCGTCGTTGGTGATCACCACGAACTTGCCGTCGAACTTCTCCGCCGCCTTCACCTTCGCCGTGTCCAGCTTCGGGCGACCGCGCCAGTCGGCGCTGAGGTAGCGGCCATACCGGCGCGAGGCCATCAGCTGGCAAGCCGCCTTGGGGTGATCGACGTCCCGCTCGTTGAGCCGCGTGATCTCCGCCTCGAGCTCGGCCAGGATCTGCTCGCGGTGCTGGCGCTGCCGCTCGGCCTCTTGCGGGTTCACGCACAGCACGTAGCGCCGCCGCCGCTCGCCGTCACCGACCCAAACCTCCTTCACCTGCAGGTTCGCCGCCACCGTCTTGTAACGCCCTGGCCGGGTCAGCACCTCGGTCTCGATGTCGCGAACCTTGCGCATCGGCACCGCCAGGATGTAGCGCCCCAGCCCACGGCTAAGCGTCGCCAGGTTTTCGGCCGAGTACATTCCGGCATCGCCGACGAACACGCAGCGCCCAAGCCGCCAAGCCCGCAGGTCGTCCTTGATGCGCGCGACCGTCGTCACGTCGGCGGTGTCGCCCGGCAGCACCCAGGAGCGCACCGGCATGCCGTCGCGCGTCACCGCCATGGCAATGATCACCTGCGGGTGGGTATCACGACCCTCTTTGGAGTGGCCGCGGCGGCGCAGCGGCGCGAACAGCCGTCCGGCCCACTCCTGCTCGTCCTCGTCCGCCTCGGCGATCTCGAAATAGGCGGTGGTGGTGTCGTAGAAGATCAGGTCGACATCGAGGCGGAACAGGTCGGCAGCCTTGAGGAAGACGTCGCGCTCGATCTCGTCGGCCCAGACAGCCAAAAAGTCGAGAGCGCGATAAAGCTGATCGACCTTGAGCCCGCGGGCCTCCGGCATCCAGGCGACGTTTGGCAGCCAACGTTCGGCGCAGGCCAGTTTGGAACCAGGGTCCTCCAGCCGGTTGGCGGCCATGGCGAACAGCGCGATCTCGTGCGGGGCGCTCAGCCCGACCTTGGCGGCGCGCTGCCGGATCGCCTCGCCTATGCCGAGCTCCTCCCACAGCGTGCGCGCGGCGAGCACCACACCGAGATCGAAAACGGCGTCGATCGCGATGTCCGGAACCGCGGTCGCCCCGGTGACCACGGCCTCGCCTTCGTCGAGGACGCGGTTGATGCTCTTCACCAGCCGCTTCAGCGCCTCGCAGTCGACTTGGTCGGCGCGGCCGAAGTTGTGGACAACGCGCGCCTCGGCTCGCCGGGCCTGGGCGTTCCAGGTATTCTCCGCGAGTGCGTAGTAGGTGACGGTCGAGCCGTCCTTGTTCCGGCGTTCGGTGATCCGCAGGTACATGCCCAGAGGATAAGCCGTTGCGCCGTGTTGCCCAACGCCTCTTCTGGCTAGTCGTGTGTCTAGGCATTGCGCGCCGATGCCGCCGCGCGCCGACTCAGCTTCACGTCAAATCAAGCACTTGAGCGCTGCAGGGCCGCTCACGTGTGCCCAGTGACCGCGAACTCGGGTCCAGGCGCGAGATGGTGGCTTGCGAGCATAGGTCGCGCTCGGACGGCAGCCGCTCCAGGGCTATTTTGAACAGCGGATCGGAGCGCAGACTGTCGGCATCGTTGCCGTCCTCGTAGCCCGCGGCGATGGCCAGCAGGCGGAAGCCGATGATGTCGGCCAACGGATGCACGGTGCGCGTAGGATCGCGCGGATCCTTGAGGCAGGCGGCCAACCGTTCGGCCACGCGCAGCCGCTGTTCGACCTCGCGCAGGACCAGCAGCCCACCATCGGAGGACAAGCGGCCGCCATCAAAGCGCCCGATCACCGGCTTTCCAGCCAGGGGTGACAGACCGGGCAGCGTCGGCGTAGGATCAACCATGGCGGGTGGGCGCTCCGGAAACGGCAGGAGTTGGCGTCAGCACCCAAATCCTACGGCCGCTCAACGGATGCCGCTACACCGGCCAACCCCGGTGCATAATCGCAGCTAACAGACCCTAAATTACCATCATTTAACACCGCGATCTAAATTTGGCACCCTGGCGAGCTACCGCAACGGTGAACAGGATCGCAGCAATAATCTTCCCCCCTCCATATGCGCAGCATTGATATGTTTGGAAGCAGCAAACGGCACCACATTCAAATCGGCTGCCGTTCCAGGGAGGATAATACGAACTGCAGCCATCTGTATTGCAGGTTTCGCAATGTTTGCAGCCGTCTATACACACATCGTTAGAACAATGCATGCATGACCAGCATGTTTGCTTACATTCTCCACTTACGCACTCTTCGCATACTTGGCTACATCCGCGACAAGATCTGTTTTCACATACCTGGCAGTCACCACACATTTCCGCGCACGTTTCTGATTGCTCATCGTAGTACTCGCATTTATCAGGGCTGCACCAAGGTACGCATCCTTTTGTTGTACATCTCATCCATGGTTCACAACATTCACTGCCGCATGCACGCTTTCCTGATGGACAGCATGTTGATCCTTGGCAGACGGTTCCTTCCGGGCAGCCCACACATTGGCCGTTTTCACAGTGAGAGCAGGCATCTGAACAGCATGTTCCGCTGCAGCATTCATTGGATTTTGGGCAACAATTATCGCCGCAGCAAAAATGGGTATCCTGATCACAAACAACTTCATGCCCACAGCATACCTGATTGAGCTCTAAGCATTGTCCTCCACAGCACGCATCGCCCCCCATCTGATGGCACTGGACAAAGCAGCCACCACAATTTAAGGCGTCTTTGTTAAAATCAGTACACACCCACGCCGCGTCAATGTTCGAAAAAAGTCCCGTAAATGGACAAATATTGTCAGTCGTGCATGAACGGCATGTTCCTACACAACGTCTTTTACAGGGGGTCCACACCATCTGAAATCCGAACCCAAAGGTAATAGTGCACTTGGGATCGCAAAATTTGTTACATTGATCTAGAGTAAGCGCTTGTGAACGTCCTGGGCGAAAAGTTGCAAATATGGTTGACATTGCGGACAGCGTAAAGACGTAGAACAACCCCGTCAATGCTTTGCGCCGCGAGAGTCCCCCTGCTAATCTAACAGAAATTTCGTCAAAATTTTCTCTTTTCATGTATCACACTGCTGATTATGACATCCGTATGTCGGACCCAACCCGCACCATCCCAGAGTCTACTTGTTTCAGCGGTTCTTGTTTGCGATGGTACTTGTCAGGCGCAGCTTCGTGAAGAGTGAATAGGTGCCTTTTGGCGCGCCAGTTAGGAGATGTACTATGCTCTATATAGTAGACATGATGTGCATATACATGGCTGGCTTATTCCTATTTTCGGGGGTAAGCAAAAGCTTTCATTTTGAAAGTTTCGCCAGGAGCCTGTCAGATTTCGGGGTTCCCGATCGGGTGCGGAATTGGGCAGCAGTTACGGTCGTGTCCATCGAACTCATAGCCGCCATATTGATGCTTTACCACGACACTCGATTCTATGGATTCATGGTCGCCATAGCATTTGTCTCCTCAGTAACATGCGTTTTAATTTACCTTCTTGTCAAGGGGCAGCGACCAAGGTGCCATTGCTTCGGATCAACAAGCATGAAAAGCGTTGGGTGGACTACCGTTCTCAGAAACACTGCTATAATGGCGACAATCAGCGCCTTAGCTTTTCTTTCTAGTGGCCCTGCCACCCTGCTCCAAGTTGCGCAGCTTGCCTTTACGGACAAAATTTTATCTTTTAAGTTTATCGTCTCCTCACTGACGATTATCAACACAGCGCTTCTATTGTTTGTGGCATGGTTATTCACCAACATGCTGGCGCAGTACGGTCGCGTTGTGCTCAGACTTGAGGCCATTGAAGAGCGCAAACAAAAACCTCGGGAAAACAATGGGAATTTTATCGAACCTCCTACTAAGCCTTCGACTCCCACCAAGTTAGGCCTACCACCCGGAACTCCTGCGCCAAACTTCAGCTTGCCCGTCGTAAACGGTGAGTCAGTGGCCTTTTCCAATGAATACAAGAAAGGAGATATCACAATTCTGATATTTGTCGACCCGCGTTGTGGCCCTTGCGAAGCTTTGATGCCGACTATCCAAAAATGGCAGCAAACTTACGACCCAGCACTCAAATTTATCGTCGTTAGCACACAAACTTCCGACAAAGGTGGAGTACAGTTCGGCAAATACAAAGCATTGAAAATTTTAGTTCAAAAAGAGTATGAAGTGGCCAAAATGTACGAGTGCTATGGAACTCCTGGTGCCGTGGCGGTTGATGATTCTGGATTTTTCGCGACTTGGTTGGCGCCCGGCGCCGAGGCGATTGCTGGAATGATTGAGGAAATAGCGGCGACTGTGAATAGTCAAAGTGATGGATGATAATGTTTTTATTTATCTTTGGGTGCGGATTATTGGGTTATGAATTCCGAACACAAGCGATCTTCGCACTCACATCTCGCGCGGCGTCCGGCTACACTCATTGCCGCGATCGCGCCACAACTGCTTTTCGATTGGATTTTGTGGTTTGCAGCGACCGAGCTCTGTCTTGAGCATTGAGGAGGCGTTCCCGCTCAGCTGTAGGTCTGCGGGAGTTCAAGGGAAAGAAGGGTGGCCCTGAGCTGGGCTTTGCACGATTTGAGCGCTTGAGGTCAGGCGTTGATCCAGAAGAAGCCCTCGGTGGCGATGAAGTCGAGCGCCTCGTCGAGCGGCATGATGACCGGCCCGAAGTCGCCGGGAGCAGCCCAGGCCGTGCTGCGCCACCAGAGCACCTGAACCGCGTCGTCGCGTCCGGTCGGGCGTAGGCGAGCCACCGGCCCGCCGGTGCGGCGGCTGTAGAGCGTGTAGCCGCGGTTGGCACGCACCACCTCGATCCCGCCACGCGGAAACGCGAAGGCCGCGATGCGCTCGCGCAGCGCGTCACTTTTGGCGGCCGTCGTGATCTCCTCCACCGGCACGGGTTGCCGTGGCGCCATCCCTCGGAGCGCCTTCATGGTCAACACGGTCCCGCGCCCTTTGGTCCAGTGGCTCTGGCCCTTTGTGGGTTGCTTTTCCGCTGCGAACTGGCAGCACGTGCAGGTGCTGGTCGCCGGGGCCGTGCTGTGCCCCGGCCGGCGCACCGTCACGGGCGCGCTGCGCGTCATGGGCCTGGAGCAGGCCAGCGGCTTCGCCGTCTACCACCGCGTGCTGAGCACCGCCCGCTGGTCGGCTCGGCGCGTCGCGCGCGTGCTGCTGCGCCTGCTCGTCAGCGCTCTGGTGCCGCACGGGCCAGTGGTCATCGCCCTTGATGACACCATCGAGCGCCGCTGGGGCAAACGGATCGCCCTACGCGGCATCTACCGTGACCCGGTGCGCTCCAGCCACGGCCACTTCGTCAAGGTCAGCGGCCTGCGCTGGCTGTGCGTTATGCTGCTCGCCCCCGTGCCGTGGGCCGGCGCCGTCTGGGCTCTGCCCTTCCTCAGCGTGCTAGCGCCCTCCGAACGCGCCGCTCAGACCCGCGGACGGCGGCACAAGAAGCTGACCGACTGGGCGCGCCAAGTGCTGCTGCAAACCGCTCGCTGGCTGCCCGGTCGGACCGTGATCGCCGTGGCCGACAGCGGCTTTTCAGCGATCGAGCTGTTGCGCGCGGTTGCCGCGTACCTCACCGTGGTCACCCGCCTGCGCCTGGATGCCGGGCTGTATGAGCCGGCGCCGGCGCGCACCGCTCGGACCATGGGGCGACCGCGGGTGAAGGGGGCGCGGCTGCCCACGCTGCACGAGCGGCTGGCCGATCCGGCGACCGCGTGGCAGCGAGTAACGCTGCAAGGCTGGTACGGCAAGACGGACCGACGGCTGGACCTCGCCTCGGGCACGGCGCTCTGGCATCACCCCGGCCGCCAAGTGGTGATCCGCTGGGTGCTGGTGCGCGATGGTGAAGGCGAGAAACCGCCGCAGGCGTTTCTCAGCACCGATTCCACCGCCGATCCGGTGGCGATCCTCGGCTGGTTTGTCCAAAGGTGGCGCGTCGAGGTGACGCTGTCGGAAGTCCGTCGCCACCTCGGCGTCGAGACACAGCGGCAATGGTCCGACCTCGCGATCCTACGCACCACGCCGGCCCTGCTCGGCCTGTTCTCGCTCGTCACGCTGTGGGCGGACCGGCTCGCCGCCGACCGCGGTGTTCAGCCGGACGGCGCGCGCTGGTATCGCAAGGCCGAGCCCACCTTCAGCGATGCGCTCGCCCTGGTTCGCCGCGAGCTGTGGACCGCGCCGACTTTCGCAACGTCCCGGCAGGACCGCGACAACCCCGATATCCCGAACAAGCTCCTGGATCGCCTCATTCACATCGCCTGCCGACCGCCCTAAACGTGCAAAGACCAGCTGAGACGCTTGAGGACAAGTTCGAGGGGCATGCGACGGCGCCCCCCCCCGGTGGCTCCCAGGCGCCGTGATGCGAGGAATAGAGCTGGATTACGTCATCGCCCTCGCCGGTCAGCCGCAAGTGCACCAGCGGCATCCCGGAGCGTCTGGCGAAAGGCTGTGACCGTTGGCGCGAAAGCAGATCACCACGCGCCGGCTTGGGCAAAGGAGCAGCGGCGCATGCGTTTGAGCATAGCGGGGTTAGCGAGCATAATACCCTCGTCGGGAGCGAACAGTTTGGGAAACAGCCCCCAACGTCTGCCGCTTCACCCAACGCCCACTGCCTCCATTTCGCTGATCCTAGCCACCCTGATAAGCCCTCTCGCCGCGGCGGTGCTCGGCCGTGCCTGCACCACCTTCACCGAGGTGCTGATCGGCCCTGCCGTCACCAAGGGCGGCAATGTCACCGACGCGAGACTGGCGGTCGGCCTGTCGTGGCCCTGGACCTCAATCGCCTTGCTGCTGCAACGCGGCCGCTGGTTCTCGCTGCGGGTCTGGGAGGCGCTGCTCAGCGCGCTGACGGGGCTTTTCGCCCCGCCGGTGTGGCACGTTATCATCAACGACACTGTGGGGCTCATTACGGCATCTGGGGCGAAGCACTACAGGTCCAGCCGATGCCGGGATGTAGGCGTTCACTATTGGCGAATCGGAGTTATCCGAAGCACAACATGAGGGTCTTCGGCCAAAGTGGCAAAGCCACCTAGGTCTCGTGGTCCCGGATTAGTAAGATGGATCCGTAAGCCTTTAACTAGAATTGCCGGGGAGAGAGACGGAACACTCCAGACAACATTGAACCCCGTTGGCGGCCCCATCGGTATGCTCGCGTCGTATCCGAAGACGGCTGTCTGGTCGTATGGCGTAAAACCGGCTGCTCCCTGGTTTGTAAAGCTTTGTGCCCACGCAACATTGTTATTGATTGGCCCCGGGAATTGGGTCACTCCCTCGCTGGGATGAAAGTGAGCGTAATTCGTGTGTGTGAAAGCGTTGGGACGAGGGACTTTGGGATCTTCGGGACCGAAGACGGAATCGGCGAGCGCGTTCGGGATAGGCAGAACGGGTTGTATGATGTTGATCAGAAAGCCCTGCCAAGAGGCTGCTCCCGTGTTTCGTATTATTAAGTCCATTGAGGTTCGGAAGTCGACGATTCCAAAGAGTCTGATGAAGCGAATGTCGACCCAAGGCTCAAAAATTCCAGCATCTACAACAAGGACGGATGCATTACCGCCGTTCACGACACGGTTTATATGGGAAAATGTGACGTCAGTCGGCGTTTGAGCGATCCACCCGGGAAACCCGAGATTTGACAGATTTGTCAGATGGGTGAATTCCAGAGACCGGGCGAAAACGGGATGTCCCGCGCACACAAACAGGATGTGTCCCAGGATGATCAATGTTGATAACTTCTTCATCCGGCCCTCCAAAAAAAGCATCACCATTTGTGTCCGCCAGAACCGCATCGATCAGCGCCAGGGCACCGCGGTCGTCGATACCCCAAGCGTCACGTGATCGCTGAGCCACACCCCACTTGGCAAGCCCCCCATCCGCGCTATCGCACCGCCCTCCGAAGGTCGTGAATCACGACTTTCAACAGGCGATCGAACTCTAACGATGAAGTATCGGACCTAACAGTCATCTAGCTCCAATAGAATGGTAACAGCTTGGTGACAATGAACGGGAGTTACTCATTCGCATCAGCACGGAAAAAGTACTTTTTGGTAACGTCAGTCTTCCTTCCGATGTACGAATATATGACGTTCACAATGTTCGGAACACTGCTCAGCCACAACGGCGGCACCTCCACCTCGGTCAGCAAGTAGTCCTCCGCCGGCCGATCGATTTCTATGCTGTCCATTGAGGCTGCGGCGCCAGCTGTGGCCTACTGTGGTTGTGCTGC
The DNA here is from genome assembly GCF_025961225.1 of Azospirillum canadense. Taxonomy (GTDB): domain Bacteria; phylum Pseudomonadota; class Alphaproteobacteria; order Azospirillales; family Azospirillaceae; genus Azospirillum; species Azospirillum canadense. Next base: position 495,160 of record NZ_JAOQNG010000005.1, read on the forward strand.
CTGCTGTGGCGTCCGCGGTAGACGCAGTACAAAGACACAGTATTCCAATAATGGAAGTTTATTGTTAGACCGTGCGATCCCGTTATCAAGTGGTACTAAGCACGTATCACGTCCGTATACACCGGTTCTGCCGATTTCGCATAGATCACGAAGATGCATCTATCTTTTTGAGCGGGCTGGCTGCCGGCGATTGCGAGCGATTAGCAATCGACTTTGTCGCTGTAGGCCGTTTTAAATATAGCTACACAGAAATGACGGTTGCTGGATCGCGGATATCAAATATCATTATTCGACATAGGCTCTCCATCTATAACTCCGTCCGTAATGGGCCGTTGGGCGTCAAGTCCCCGGATGGATCACGCCGCCGATTTCATGCTTCCGCCCGTGGTCGGCCCGCCGGCCGCCAGACCATGAGATCACAGGGAACCCGCGAGCCGATCTCACAAAGCGTAATCCCCGCCGACAAAGCAGGTTCATCTGGAGTTACCCGGCCTCATCAGATCCCGCGTCCCGGCGACGGGACCTCGGGCGGCTGGGCTGGTGAGCGGCCCGGCCGGAAACGGTTCGGTTATTATGCGGCGGCAGTCTCCTTCCCGAAACGGAGGTAGGTGCCGTCCACCCACAGACGATGCAGACCACAGGCGAGCTTGCGCGGCAGGGCGACCTTTGCGCGCATCACGCCGCGGCGGTTGGCTACCTCCAGCGCCCAGCGTTTCAGGGTGGAGAATCTCTTGGTCCGGGTCAGCATCACCTGGCCCGCCTCACAAAGAGCAGCTCGCACCAGGGCATCGTCGGTTTTGCTGATGGCGCCGGTGACATCAGTCTCGCCCGACTGGTACGTCATCGGCGTTAGGCCGAAATGCGGCCCCACCGCTTTGGACGAGGCGAAACGGGCTGGGTCGTCGATCACCGACGTGACGGTCAAGGCAACCACAGCGCCGACCCCCGGCACCGTCATCAGCCGTCGGCAGACCGCGTCCTCGCGGACGATCGCCAGCAGGCGCCGATGAAACCGCATGAACTCGCTGTGCAGGTTCGCTCGCGCCGTCAGCACGGCGCCGCTCACCGCCTCCGGCTCCAGCGGAGCCCGCTCCTTTGCCCGCAGTCCTCCTCGATCACCAGTCGCCCGATTTGTGAGCCAACGCCCTGCCAATGTCCTGAAGGGGACAACGAGGCTGCGGCTATCGTCCCCAACGAGCAAACGCCCCTCTCCCGGCCGCCTGCTTTGCTCCCATCTCACCCTCACGGTCGCTTCAGGCGGCCCGCATCGTCCATCGCGGTGCCAAGGCGACGATCGCCGCCCGGTGCCCGGCGTCCTGCCACGGCGCCCCGTCGCCGGGCTTGGCCACCACCCTCCGGGCCGCATCGACCACGACCAGACCGCCCGCCGCGCCCCCCGGTCCCGTCGCTAGGTCGCCTGACTCACGCAGCGCGCCCGCCGCGGCCCCAGCATGGCCACCGCCAAGCTGCCCACCTGCGGGGCCCCGGACCGTCGCGCCGCGGCCTGACGCCCGGTCCTTGGCGACCAGATCGGCTGCGACCTGCGCCGGCGGCAACGCCTCGGCCGCCACCGCCGCCTTGCGCACGACCCCCGGTCCGTCCCCGCCTCCGGCACCGGCCGCCACCGGCCCCGCGTGTTCCGTCCGCCCGCGACGGCGACGCGCGCCACTCCACCAACCGCTGCTCAGATAGACGCTTGTGACCGGCTGGCAAAAAGCGCCTTCCAGTCGTCCAGGCTGATGGACACGGCGTCGTCGGCCCCCTTCGGCCGATGCCACCAGCCTCCGGTCTGCTGCGACAGTGCGATCAACTGCCCAACTTCACCTTGCGACACCTCACTCACCCCGTAGTCACGCGGCCCGCCTTGGACCATGCTCCACAGATCGTATTCCATGCCACTGAGCCAACCAGCGCACCAGCAGTCCTCGCTGATCTCTTCCATGAGGTGGCGGAGGCCGGACTTGGCGTGCTTGGCGAGTGCCGCGCGCAATTCCGCGTTCTCCGCCTCCAACTTCGCCGCTTCGCGTTCAATCTGCTCCGCGAGCCGGGCGTGGCCGTGGACGCGAAGTCCTACGGCTATACGGCGGAGAGCGTCGCTCATTTATCTTGCTCCTCTTGCTCGTGTCAGGCCTGCTGATCAGTGGCGCTCAACGTGCCGCACGGATCGAAGATGTCCCTGTGGTGCGCAGCGGTGAGAGACTAATTGACACCAGCCAATCATTGCTTGTTGATCTCCTCCTCAAGCTGCATTTCCACCTCGTCATGCTCCCAAGTGGTCATTCCGGAGATGCGGGCTTTTGGAGAGCGACGCAGGTACGCCACGAATGTAAACAGGCTCGGATACAACATCTTTAATGATTTCAATTGCTCGTTTGAGAATTTTGACGGCAGAGGTTCGTTATAATCGGCTGGATATCTTGCAAATTCGTATATAACGGAAAGGGCGCTTTCCGGGATGTGCATAAGTTGGTTGTTATCTTCTTGTCGATCAATCGCCGCAGAAACTGATTCGTTGTGTACTGGTGAACCAAAAAAGAATGCGGCTTGCCCGTGAACGTCCATCTTAAGTACATTAGCAAACCTGACGCGATAATCGTCCTTCAATATCTCTAACACTACTTTGGCAGTTCCCGCGTGAGGACGCGAGGTGAGGGCTGTTGTACCGCTCAGGGGGTGACCGGCGCTGGAGGCGATCATGCTGGCGGTGCGGACCTGGGAAGCCGAGTTGGACGCTTGGCTGGAGCCATTTCTGGACGCTCTGGGCCACAAGGCCCGACGGCGCTGGGCCCCGGTGTACATCCGCGGTCTGTACGGCCGCACCGAACGCAAGAGCGTTCAGCCGATCGCCGCGGCGTTGACGCCCGGCGACTACGACCAGCTGCACAACTTCATCGCCAGCCGCTCCTGGGACACGGCTCCACTCGAACCGATCCTGGCGCGAACGGCGGATCAGCTGGTCGGCGGTCCGGATGCGATCCTGGCCATTGACGACACCGCCGTGCTGAAGAAGGGCGAGCATTCCGTCGGGGTCGCCTCGCAGTATGCCGGCGTCGTGGGCAAGACCGCCAACTGTCAGGTCCTGGTCACCCTGACCCTGGCCCGCCGCGAGGTGCCGGTTCCGATGGTCATGCGCCTGTTCCTGCCCGAGGAGTGGACGAGCAAGCCCGATCGGTGCCGGCGCGCGCAGGTACCGGAAGCCCAGCAGAAGCCGCGGACCAAGCCGGAGCTGGCGATCGAGGAAGTGGATCGGGTCCTGGCCCTGGGGGTGCGTTTTGGCTGTGTCGTTGCCGATGCCGGCTACGGCCATGGTGCCCCGTTCCGTCACGCTCTCAGCCAGCGCGGATTGGCCTGGGCGGTGGGGGTGACGAGCACGCAAGCGGTGTACGCCACCACGGTGTCCCTGACCTGGCCGGTCGCCAAGACCGGTCGGCCGCGCAAGCGGGCCGTCGCCAGCGAGAAGCCGGTCACCGCGCAGGCCATGCTGAAGACCGCCGCGTGGCGTCGCATCACGTGGCGCACCGGCACGAAGGGGCCCCTCACGGCCCATTTCGCCGCCGTGCGCGTCCGCGTCGCTGATGGGCCGCGTCAGCGCGGGGGCACCCCGCTGCCGGGTGACGAGGTCTGGCTGGTGGGCGAACTGCGGAACTCGGGCGAGCGCAAGTATTATTTGAGCAACTTGCCCCCGGACACGCCGCTCCGCACCCTGGCGTCTTGGATCAAGGCGCGCTGGGTGTGTGAACAAGGGCACCAGCAAATGAAGGAGGAACTGGGGCTGGATCACTTCGAGGGCCGCAGCTGGCCCGGCTTGCACCATCATGCGCTTCTGGTGATGATCGCCTTGGCGTTCCTCCAGCACCTCCGGCTCGCGGCCGCCCCGGAGTGGGGAAAAAAGGCCAAAGCGCAACAGCGGACCGCCGCCGCAACCGACGCTGCCCGCCGTGCGCCGAGCCATTCTCGCGCACATCCTTCAGACGGCACCGATCCGATGTCCCTGC
>NZ_JAOQNG010000006.1:0-242500 GCF_025961225.1 Azospirillum canadense
TTCAGCACCGTTTTCGGCGGCGGCAAGCACGTCATCGGTGACTTCAAGTCCGGCACCGACCTCATCGCGGTCCAGGGCTACGGCCTCACCGCGGCCCAGGCGGCGGCGAAGGTCACGGTGTCGGGCGGCAGCTCGGTCATCTCCCTGTCGGATGGCACGCAGATCACGGTTGCCGGCGTCACCAACCTGACCTCCAGCAACTTCGCTGTCTGATCAGGCAGCCCCTGCAACACCCGGATAGACCTGCCGAGCGATCGGCAGGTCTATTTTTATGCCGTGCATTTCCCTCGGGCTTCTCCATCATGGGGCGCCCCGAGGGGGCACGGCAGGCGCAGCCCGCCGACACGACCCGGCTGCCCGGCCACGGCCCATCCCGTGCCCGTAAGGGTGATCCGCACGCATGAGTTCCTCGAAAAAGCCGAAACCCGATCCGGGACCTCTGGAGCGCGCCATCGCCGACGGCCGCTGGGCTGAGGCGGAGCGCGAAGCCCGCGCCCTGCTGCGCGATGACCGCAGCCACATACACGGCGCCACTGGCCTGGCCCGCTGCGCCGTCGCCCGCGGCGACCTCGACGAGGCCCTGCGCTGGGCCGAACGCAGCGCCCGCTTCGCACCCAATGACATCGCGCTCAAAGCCTTTTTCGGCGCCCTGCTAATCGCGGCGGACCGCCCCGGTGACGTGCCACCCCTGCTGGAGACGATGGCCGAGCGGGCGGCCACCCCGACCGCGTCGATCGTGCTCGGCCAGGCTCTGGGGCGGCTCGGCGCGATGGACCGCTTCGTCCCGCTCGTCGAACAGCTGCTGCACCGTTTCCCCGTGGGTGTGGCGCCGCTGCTGGCGGACCTCGCCGACCACGCCTTGCGGTCCGGCGACGCCACGGGATGGGCATCGGCCGACCTCGGCCTACGAATCGTCGGCGCCCTGCGCCCGGACCGGGTCCGGGCGGACAGCATCCTGCACGTGGAGTCCGGCCGAGGGGCCCTCCTCGCCCTCGACGGCCCGTCCTTTCTGCACCGCTACGGCCAGCCCGACCCGGCGGCCGGCATCGTCCGCTTCGCCCTGCCCCTGGGACCGGAGGTGGAAAGCGAGACTCTGTCCGTCACGCTGGACGGCCGCCCTTTGCTCGGCACGCCGCTGCACCCGCGCCGTCACGCCGCTGTCGAGGGCAGCGCCGTCATCGAGGGTATCGTGGACGGGGGCTCGCGCCTGTCCGGCTGGGCTTGGTGCCCGGGCGACCCGCCGCAGCGGGTGACGGTGCGGGTCAGCGACTCCGCCGGCCGCTCTGTCACGCTGGCCACCGATCAACCCATGGAGGCCGCCCAGGCCTTCGGGATCGAGGACGGCGACTATGCCTTCGCGTTCGACCTGGACGGCAGCGGGTTCGAACCCGGCCCCCTGTGGGTGACCGCCGGACCGGGGGACGTGCCGCTCGCCGGCAGCCCTCTGCCCTGGCCCGGGCCGGGCCGTCCAGAGCGCCGGACAACACCGGTCGAGCCCCCGCCGGCCCGTCGGCCGGAACAGAGGATTCCTTCCCCCGTCGTGGACGTCATCGTCCCGGTCTACCGCGGCCGGGAGGAAACGCTGGCCTGCCTGCGCTCGGTCTTCGCGGCCGCGCGGGAGGACCGCACGCCACATGAGATCATCGTCATCGACGACGCCGGCCCGGAGCCGGAGCTGGCCCGCGACCTCGCGGCGCTTGCCGCCGAGGGGCGCATCACCCTGCTGCGCAACGAACGCAACCGCGGCTTCCCGGCGACGGTCAACCGGGGCCTCAGCCTGAACCCGGACCGTGACGTGGTCCTGCTGAACGCCGACACTCTGGTCGCCGGGGACTGGCTGGCCCGCCTGCGCGCCGCCGCCCACAGTTCGCACGACGCCGGCACGGTCACGCCCCTGTCCAACGACGCCACCATCCTCAGCTACCCCTCCGGCAACGCCCGCTCGCTCGCCCCGACCCTCGACGAGACCGCGCGTCTCGACCGGACGGCCCGCGCGGTGAACGCCGGCGGCCGAGTCGACCTGCCGGTGGCCGTCGGCTTTTGCATGTACATCCGCCGCGACTGCCTGGAGGAAACCGGCCCCTTCGAGGAACGCCTGTTCGGCCGCGGCTACGGCGAGGAGAACGACTTCTGCCTGCGCGCGCGCCGCTTGGGCTGGCGCCACCTGGGAGCGGCCGACGTCTTCGTCGCCCATGTCGGCGGCCGGTCCTTCGGCCGGCAGAAGGCCATCCTGGCCGCGCGCAACGGCCGCCTGCTGGAACGGCTGCACCCCGGCTACGACGCGCTGGTGCAGGATTTCATCGCCGCCGACCCGCTGCTGGCGGCACGGCGGCGACTGGATCTCTCCCGTTGGATGGCCAGTGAACCGGAGCCGCGCCCTCCGGCCCTCCTGCTGGTTACGCTATCCGGCCGGGGCGGCGTCGCGCGCTTCGTCGCCGAGCGCATCGCGACATTGCGCGCGGAGGGCTGGCGCGTCCTGCGCCTTACCCCGGAGACCGGCGAGGATCCGGACGCCCCGCCCGACGACGAGGACGATGAGGACGGCGGCGACAAGGACGGTCAGACCGGCGCCGCGGCGGAACCGCCGGAGCGGCGCTGCCGGATCGAGGTGGCGGACCGGCCCGAGCTGCGCGACCTGGTGTTCCGCACGCGGGCCGAGTTCGACGAGCTGGTCGCGGTGCTGCGGCAAGCCGGGACGGCGGCGGTGGAGATCCACCACACGCTCGGCCACGATCCCGCTGTGCTCGACCTAGCGGGGCGGCTCGGCGTGCCCTATGACGTCACCGTCCACGACTACGGGCTGATCTGCCCGCGCGTGAATCTGGTAGACGGGGCAGGACGCTATTGCGGAGAGCCGGACCTGGCCGCCTGCGAGCGCTGCACCGCCGACCCGGACGACCGCGCCGACCCGGACCTGACGGTGACTGCGCTGCGTCGGCGCACACGCGCCTTGGTCGCCGGCGCCCGCCGAGTGACGGCCCCGACGCAGGACGTGGCCGCCCGCCTGGCCCGCCACACGGACCCGCGCCCCATCGACGTCCGGCCCTGGGAAGCGGTAGAGCCACCCCGTCAACCCCGGCCGACGCGCCTGCCGGGACGCTGCTGGCGCGTCTGCATCATTGGCGCCGTCGGCATCCAGAAGGGCTACGAGGTCCTGCTCGCCTGCGCGCGGGACGCCGCCGCGCGCGACCTGCCGCTGGAGTTCGTGGTCGTCGGCTTCAGCGAAGAGGATCCACCGCTCTTCGAGACCGGGCGCATCTTCGTGACCGGCCGTTTTGCGGAAGATGAAGCCGTCGACTTGGTGCGGGCGCAGCAGGCCCATCTCGCCTTCCTGCCCTCCATCTCGCCGGAGACTTGGTGCTACGCGCTGTCCACCGCTTGGCGCGCCGGACTGGAGGTCGCCGCCTTCGACCTGGGCGCGCTGGGCGAGCGGATCCGCCGTGCGGGTGGCGGTCATCTGCTGCCATCCGAACTTGAGCCTGCGACAATCAACGACACGCTCCTGGGTATCCTTGACGCTCACACAGTGCATAGCGTAGCAATCGAAAGGCCTACTTCCTTTCGGCCTGATTACAGGCCTTCCGGTCCGATGACGGATTTGGAAGCGCCTGTTCACGATTTTTCAACCTTTCACGCCCGCGGGGGGTCGTCGATGATCGGTAGCGTTGCGTCCGCAGAAGCCACTCAGTCCAGCCAAATCAAGGCCACGGCGCAGACCCTGCCTCTGGCGCCCGGCTTCTATTCCCTCATGGTCACCGCTGGCGGTGCTACCGCGGCGCCGGGCGAGTTCCCGCTGCCGAGCGTGCAGCTGGCCGCCGCGCCCAACAGCCCGGCCGGCGTCACCGTTGAGATGATGTCCAGCGTCCCGGGCAACTGGCTGGCCAAGCCGGGCGACACGATCATCATCAAGGTCGCGGGCGGTACCGCCAACGTGATTCTCAGCTCCTACAAGCACATCGACCGGACGAACGCGCTGCTGTCGCTCCAGTTCGCTCGCATCGACGATGTGCCGGCCGGAGCCGCCCAGCCGTCGGTCGCGGCCCCCGTTGTTGGAGTTCCCGTCGCCGCTCCCGTGGCTATGGCCCCCGCACCGGCCGCCGCCGTCCGTGCGCCGCGCGCGGAGCTCCTGGCCCACGTCCAGCGCCAGGGCGACCTGCGCTTTGCGGATTCCAACTGGGCCGGCGCCGTCGGGCAGCGTCTGTGGATCGAGGCGTTCTCCATCACTCCAGTGGAAGGCCTGTCGCCCGAGGACATCGAGTACAAAGGCCTGACCGCCAACGGCTGGGAAACCCCTTGGATCACCGGCGGCAACATGTGTGGTAGCCGCGGCCTCGGCACGCCGCTGATCGGCTTCTCGATCCGCCTGCGCGGCGCGGCGGCCGAGCGGTTCGACTGCGTCTACGAGGGCGCTTTCGTCAGCGGGTACCGCTCGCCCGCGGGGCAGAACGGCAGCCCCTGCCGGTCGGATGCCATTGGTGATCCGCTGGAAGGCATCCTGCTGCGCCTGGTCGAGAAGCAGGGCGCCTTCGCCCAGCCGCGCTCCTTCTGATCCAGGACGGATCCAGGCCGATGCCCCAGCCTTCCGCGGACCTGACCGGCCTGGAAGCCGCCGGACGGCCGGCGGCGCCCATGCCCCCTCGCAGGACTGTGCTCAACGTCGGGTGCGGTCCGCGGACCATCACCGTCATCGGCACGGTCTTCCCAGCGGAGGAGTGGCAGGAGCTGCGGCTCGACATCGACCCGGCGGCCAGGCCCGACATTGTCGCGTCGATGACCGACATGCCTGCCGTCCCCGACGGGTCGGTGGACGCCGTGTGGTCGTCACACAACTTGGAGCACCTCGACCCGCACGAGGTGCCGCGGGCGCTGCGGGAGTTCCTGCGTGTGCTGCGGCCGGGCGGCCATCTCCTGCTGGCCGTACCCGATATCCAGACGGTGGCGAAGCTGGTGGCAGAGGACCGGGTCGACGAGCCGCTTTACCAGTCCGGCGTCGGCCCGATCTACCCTCTGGACGTCCTCTACGGCTTTGGGCCGGCGCTTGCCGCCGGCAACCGCTTCATGGCCCACCGCACCGGCTTCACGCCGCGGATGCTAGGAGCGCTGCTGCAGGAGGCGGGCTTCAAACCCGCCGCGATCTGGCGCCGGGCCGAAGCGTACGAGCTGCAGGTCAGAGCATACCGGCCGCCGGCGCCCGCCAACGCCCTGGACGGAATCGCCCGGGAATTCCCCACGGCCTGACGGGCCGCTGACAAACGACGACACGGCCCGCAGCGGGCCCCCTGCGGAAGCGACGACGCGCAATGAATTACCTTTTCGTCCATCAGAACTTCCCGGGCCAGTACCAGCACATCGTCCAGCATCTGGCGGCGCAGCCCGACAACCGCGTGGTCTTCATCTCGCACGACAACCCCGTCCAGATCCCCGGGGTGGAGCGCGCGACCTACCAGCCCTTCCGCACAGCGCGGCCGTCGACCCACCACTATCTCCAGGAGCTGGAGCAGGCAGTCGTCTACGGGCAGGGCGTCTACGAGGTCTGCCGGCGCTTGAAGGCTGAGGGCTTCCGCCCCGACATCATGATCGGCCATAACGGCTGGGGCGAGACGCTGTACATGAAGGACGTCTGGCCGGACGTACCGCTGCTCGCCTACTTCGAGTTCTTCTACCACCTGACCGGGGCCGACATCGGATTCGACCCGTCGCTGCCGGTCAACCTGAACGACGGCCCGCGGGTGCGGACCAAGAACGCGATCAACACGCTGGGCTTTGACGCTGCCGACTGGGGCCACACCCCGACCGGCTGGCAGTGGTCGCTCTACCCCGACTACATGCGCTCCCGCATCAGCGTCGTCCACGAAGGCGTGGACACCACCATCGTACGGCCGGAGCCGGACGCCTGGCTGCGCCTGCCCTCGGGCCTGACGCTGACGCGCAAGGACGAGGTGATTACCTACGTCGCCCGCAACCTGGAGCCCTACCGCGGCTTCCACGTCTTCATGCGCGCCCTGCCGGACATCCTGAAGCGACGCCCCAAGGCCCATGTGCTGGTCGTCGGCGGCGACGAGGTCAGCTACGGCCAGGCGGCCCCCGGCGGCCGGCCCTTCCGCGACATCATGCTGGACGAGGTCGGGGCGGGTATCGACCGGGAGCGGGTGCATTTCCTTGGCAAGGTGCCCTACTCCAGCTTCCTGACGATCCTGCGGATCTCCTCGGCCCACATCTATCTCACCTACCCCTTCGTGCTGTCCTGGTCCTTCCTAGAGGCGATGGCGGCCGGCTGCCTGGTCATTGGCTCCTCGACCATCCCGGTCGAGGAGGTGCTGCGCGATCGGCAGAACGGGCTGCTGGTCGACTTCTTCGATGGCGCCGGGCTGACTGACCGCATCGACGAGGTGTTCGAGCATCCCAACCGCATGCAGGCGCTGCGCGACCGGGCGCGACAGACGGCAGTGGAGAACTACGACCTGCGCACCGTCACCCTGCCCCGCTTCCTCGCCCTGACCGACGACCTGATCGCCGGCCGGACGCCGGCCCAGGGAACGTTGGCGAACGAAAGACTTGTCGAAAGGACCCCGGCATGAGCGCGTGGAGCGACGGCTACAACGCCGACATCGCCTACACCCACGGTGCCTACCGGGAATTGGCTCCCGGCTATCTCTCCTACGTCTGTCTGCTGAAGGGCATCCGGCCGCCGCGCACCGACCGGCCTTTCCGCTATTGCGAGCTGGGTTGCGGCCAGGGGATGACCCTGAACATCCTGGCCGCGACGCACCCGCAGGGGCGCTTCACCGGCATCGACTTCAATCCGCTGCACATCGCGGGCGCCCGCCGGCTGGCCGAGGAGGCAGAGCTTCCCAACGTCGCCTTCCACGAGCGCAGCTTTCAGCAGGTCGCTGCGGACGGGTTGCCCGCCGAGGACGCCGGGGACGGGTTCGACATCATCGCCCTGCACGGCGTCTACAGCTGGATCAGTCCGGAGAACCGCCGGGCGGTCGTGGACATCCTGGAACGGATGCTGAAGCCGGGCGGGCTGGTCTACCTCAGTTACAACAGCCAGCCGGGCTGGGCGCCGCTGATGCCCTTGCAGAAGCTGATCCTGGCCCACGCGGCGGCCAACCCGGCGCGCAGCGATCGCCAGTTCGACGCGGCGCTGGGCTTCCTCCACCGGCTGAACGAGGCCGGTGCCGGCTATTTCGCGGTGAACAGCGCGGCCGGGCAGCATCTCGGCATGATGGCGACGCAGGACCGCCGCTATCTGAGCCACGAATACCTGAACACCCATTGGGAGCCGCTGGGCCACGCCCAGGTGGCGAAGGATCTGGCGCGGGCCAAGCTCGGCTACGCCGGCTCGGCGACCATCCCGCAGAATTTCGACGACCTCGCGGTGCGCGCGGAGCTGCGCCCTATCCTGACGGAGATCGCCGACCCCACGCTGGCCGAGACGGTGCGCGACTTCGCGGTGAACCAGGTGTTCCGCCGCGACGTCTTCGTGCGCGGTCCGGAAACGATGCCCCAGGCGGAGGCGGAAGCAGAGATGAGGCGGCTGCGCTTCACCCTGCTGGTCCCGCGCGAGGACGCCAGCTTGGCCGTCCCGGTTCCACTGGGCGAGTTGCGCCACGATCCGGGGCTCGGCCTGCCGATCCTCGACGCGCTCGCCGCCGGCGCACCGAGCTTGGGCGAGATCGCCGCGATGCCGGAGATGGCCCGGCATGACTTCGGCACGCTATCGCGCTTCCTGGCATTGCTGGTGGCCTCCAACCAGGCGCACCCCCTGGTGGACTCGTCGGAGGAGGGCCGCGCGGCGACCGGCCGGCTGAACCGGGCCGTGGCCAGGCGCATGGAACTCGATGAATCGCTGTTCTATCTGGCCGCACCAGCCATCGGGCAGGGTGTGGCGGCGGACTCGTTGGATCGCCTCGTCCTGGCCGGCTTGCTGACCGGCGACCGGAACGGGCAGCCGACGGACGCTCAGGCGCTCAGCGGTTTTGTAGCGAAGGCGCTCACGGGATTTGGGCGGTCCGTGCTGGCCGAGGACGGCAGCCCGGTCACCGACTTTGCGGCCATGCGGGACCGGCTCGCCGTGGTGTTGCCGGACCTGCTGGACCGGAAGCTGCCCGCGTGGCGGCGCACCGGAATTCTTTGACCCCGGGGCTGTCGGAAGGGACTTCAGAAGAGCACGGTGACAACTCCGCCCGCTGAAGCAGGCGGCTTCTCGGTCAAGCTATGCGGCAACCCGCTGGCTTGGCGACCGAAGGCCGTGTCCCGGCCCCTTTCCGTGGACTGCCCGATGCAGAATGACCTTCGCCGCCGCCACATCCCGATCCAGCACGCAGCCGCAGTCACAGCGGTGCGTGCGGTTGGACAGCGTTTTGGCAACGACGGCCCCGCAGTCCGGGCAGGTTTGCGAGGTTCCGCGCGGATCGACGGCGACCAGCATCGTACCGGCGCTTTCAGCCTTGTACGCGATGAACGGCCGAAGTTGGCCCGGCGGATTCAAGCGGTCGTCGCAACAGCCTGCCGAAGGAGGCTGCGATGAAGATATGGAAGCGGCAATCGGATCGATCTGGACGAGCTCCTCTGCGGTCACCTGGCCGGCCTCCCTCAGCACAGCGTGAGGATCGTCGGCAGTTCTGGTCGGCGATTGCAACGGGACAATCGAGCGAGGATGCGGCATCCATAGCAGGCGTGTCGCCCGCGGTGGGGGGACGTTGGTTCCGAGAGGCCGGGGGTATGCCACCAGCGAAGTTTGCGTCATCGGCGAAGCCGCCGTCGGGACGGTACTTGCAGTTTGCGGAGCGGGAGGAGATCGCGCTGCGGCGGGCCCAGGGGCTCGGCGTGCGGGAGATCGCTCGCCAGCTGGGGCGGGCGGCCTCGACCATTTCCCGCGAGCTGCGGCGCAATGCCGCCACTCGCTCGGGCGGGTTGGAGTATCGGGCAACGACCGCGCAGTGGCACGCCGACCGCTCGGCGCGCCGGCCCAAGCCGGCCAAGCTGGTGGTCAATCCGGTTCTGCGCGCCTACGTGCAGGAGCGTCTGGCCGGCACGGTGGTTGCTCCGAACGGAGCGGCGATCCCCGGACCGGCCGTGGCCTGGAAGGCTCGCCGACACGGACCTCGGCAGGACCGGCGGTGGGGCAAGGCGTGGAGCCCCGAGCAGATCGCGCGGCGCCTGCGGCTCGACTTCCCGGAGGACCCGACGATGCGCATCAGCCATGAGGCCATCTATCAGGCGCTGTTCATTCAGGGCCGCGGAGCGTTGCGCCGCGAGTTGACCGCCTGCCTGCGGACCGGGCGGACGCTGCGCGTTCCGATGGCGCGGACCCGCAAGCGGGGCAAGTCCTTCATCACCCCGGAAGTCATGATCAGCCAACGCCCGGCGGAGGTGGCGGACCGGGCGGTGCCGGGGCACTGGGAGGGGGATCTCATCATCGGCTTGGGCGGGTCGGCGATCGGCACCCTTGTGGAGCGGACGACGCGGTTCACGATGCTGCTTCATCTGCCCCCGATGCCGGGGCACGCCAGCGGACCGCGTGTCAAGAACGGGCCGGCGCTGGCCGGCCATGGTGCCGAGGCCGTCCGCGACGCCATTGCGCGCACCATCGCAACCTTGCCCGCCCAGCTCCGCCGGTCGCTGACCTGGGATCAGGGGGCGGAGATGGCCCAACACGCCCATATCCGGATCGACACCGGGCTTTGCGTCTACTTCTGCGATCCGCGCAGTCCGTGGCAGCGCGGCACGAACGAGAATACCAACGGCCTGTTACGCCAGTACTTCCCCAAGGGGACCGACCTCACCGTGCATGACGCCGATACCCTGGCGGCCGTTGCCCTCGCCCTGAACACAAGACCGCGCAAAACCCTCGGCTGGAAAACTCCGGCCGAGGCGCTGGACGAACTGTTCCAATCCATCGATAAGGGAGAGCACCAAGAGGCTGTTGCGACGACCGCTTGAATCCGCCCCCCACGCGGCGTTGTGAACAGCCTTGGCGAGCATCGACCGGGCCAGACGCTCCACGCTCAGGTCTTCCAGGGCGATGACGGCGTAGCGGTCCACCAACGACCGCGAGAGCTTGTGCAGGAAGTCGCGGCGCCGGTTGGCCGTGGCCGCACTGTGGCGCGCTAAGTTCCGCCGCACCGTCGCGCGGCGCTTGGAGCTGCGTTTGCCCCGAGCGAGCGCCCGCTGAAGGCGGCGCTGTTTCCGGGCCGCACGCTTCGTCCACTGCGGCGTCTCGACCGCCTCGCCATCCAACGTGGCGATGAGCGAGGACAGGCCAACGTCAATACCGACCGACGCGCCGTCCTTGTGCGGGATTGCCGCATCGGGAAGCGTGACCTGGAAGCAGGCGAACCACTTGCCGGCGGAACGGGACAGCACGGCGGCGCCGACCGTCGCGCCGGCCGGAAGGTCGCGGTGCCACGTCACCTTGATGTCGCCCGGAATGCCAACGATGCCGAGGCGCTTGCTCTTGCGGAGGGTCAGGCCGTCGCCGACGCGGAACTCCGCGCTGTCGAACATGCTCTTGGCGCGAAAGCGCGGGAACCCGGCTTTCGCGTTGGTCTTCCGGCGACGGAAGAAGGCGGCGAACGCCTTGTCCAACCGACGCAACACCTGCTGTTCGGCGGAGTAGCTGTAGCTGGACAGCCGCTCGTCACCGGCGCGCACCGCCTTCAGTTCGGCCGCCTGATCGACATACCGCAGCGTCCTTCCTTGCCGGCGGTACGCCTCGATGCGCTGCTGGAGGCCGGCGTTGTACAGGTCGCAGAACGCGCCAAGCATCGCCTCCAGCCCGGCGACTTGCGCGCGGTTGGGGTAAAGGCGGTGCTTGTCGCTCAGGACCGGCATCGGTCACTTGCCCTTCTGGCTTTCGATGTAGCGGCGGATCGTCTCGTCCGAGACGCCTCCGACCGTTGCCGCGAAGTAGCTGCGGGACCACAGTGTCGGCAGCCGGGAGCGGAGCGCCGGGAACTCGTCACGAAGGGCTCGACTGGATTTCCCCTTCAGGCGATTGACCATCTCTGCAACGCCAAGCGTCGGATCGGCTTCAACAAAGACATGAACGTGATCCGGCCTGACGTCCAAGGCGTGGAGCGTCATACCGTACTCTTCGGCAACGTCGCAAAGAACCTCCTTCAGCCGATCATCGACCGGCGGTGTCAGGACGGAGCGGCGGTACTTCGGGCACCACACGATGTGGTACTTCAAGGAAAACACCGCTCCGGCGTTTTTGGCGTAGCGCGTTGTCATACGAAGAAGCATGCATCTGGCAGACACATAACACAAGCAGTCTTGGCCTGCGGCCAACCGCGTTTCCTCCGCCGCCTCAAGGCGGCGGTCCCCACGCGGAGGATTTGATGGCTTCGCCGGGTGCCGCCATCGTATGGTGCGGGCCAAAGGACCCGCCTTCTCGACGTTTCCAGGAAGCCTCTATGACCCATCCCGCTGCCCGCGTCCGCGACGCCCTGCTTGAGGCGTCCCGCAACTTTGCCGCCTTCGCCGAGCAGGCAGACTCCGTCGCGGCCGCGGCCGCGCTGATGATCGACGGCCTCAGGGCGGGCGGCAAGGTGCTGTTCTGCGGCAACGGCGGTTCGGCTGCTGATTCCCAGCACCTCGCAGCGGAGTTGACCGGGCGCTACCTGCGCGACCGCCCCCCGCTGGCGGCGGTGGCGCTGACGGTCGACACCTCCGCCCTGACGGCGATTGCCAACGACTACTCCTATGACGAGGTGTTCGCGCGGCAGGTGCGCGGGCTCGGCCGGGCGGGCGACGTCCTCGTCGGCATCTCGACCAGCGGCAACAGCCGCAACGTGGTTGCCGCCCTGGAGGCGGCGCGCGCCATCGGCCTGCGCACCATCGGACTGACCGGCGCCGGCGGTGGGCGGATGAAGGAACTGTGCGACGTCTGCCTGTGCGTGCCCTCCTCCGACACCCCGCGCATCCAGGAAATGCACATCGCCGCCGGCCACATGCTGTGCGAGTTGGTCGAGAACGCCTTCGTCTGACGCGGACTCGCCACCCGCCCGGGCGCAACGGCCAGGGCACCGCGAAAATCCGGGTGGAATGCCAAGCGGATGATGAATAAGGGAGACGTCCCGGCTCCGACCGGGGCGCCGCCTTCATGCGCAACTCATCCGATCCGCTGTTCCGTTTGCGCCCCAATGCCCGGCCGGTTGCGCCCACAGACAACCCGGCGCACCCCTATGGCTTTCGGAATCCGGCAGAGTTACGCCCGCAAACTGGCGCTCTTTCCAAAAGAATAGAAACCGAACCCCCTTAAACACTCCCATCTGGAGGCGAATGCTTCCGGATAGCCTTTCTCTCGAATAATTGTTCTCCTCGAATTCATTCTGAAATAAAGAGCCATCCGCTCCGCGCGGCCCATCTTTGTTTCGGAATACCGAGCGATGAGCGCAATTGATTACACGTATCCCGTATCCGGGGTTACCGCGAGCGGCAACATCACAAGCGATTCCTTGTTGTCGGGCTACAAATGGGGGACAGACGGCACCCCCGGCACGGGCGTTTCCCTGACCTATTCTTTCGGCGTGGCCGGGCTCTCCGCCTACCGCGACGGCTACGCCACGCCGGATCCCAGCAGCGCTTGGACCTTGTCCGGCGCGGCCGAGGCGGCAATCCGCCAGGCGATCGGCGCCTGGAGCACGGTGGCGAACATCAACTGCACCGAGGTCGCCGACACGGCCACCTCCTGCGGCGATCTCCGCATCGGCGGCAGCGCGTCGCCGGCAGTCGCCTACACGGTCATGCCGGGAGCCGACCTGCCCGAAGGGGGGGACGTCTGGTTCGGCACCACCTTCGCCGATCCTTCTCTGTCCTGGAGCGGCGGCTCCTACGCCTACCTCACCGCCCTGCACGAGGTCGGGCACGCGCTCGGCCTGAAGCACACGCACGAGGACGGCGGGGCCGCCTTTCCAGCGGCCCCCACGGCCATCGACAGCCAGCTCTACAGTGTGATGAGCTACAAGTCCTTCGTCGGGGCGTCGCCGACAACGGGTTATTGGCAGGACCGCTTCGCCACCACGCCGATGATCGACGACATCCAGGCGATGCAATACCTGTACGGCGCCAACATGGCGACCAACGCCGGCGACACCGTCTATTCCTGGGCGCCGGGCCAGGCGATCTTCGAGACCATCTGGGACGGCGGCGGGAACGACACCATCAGCTGGGCCAACCAGACGACCGCCGCCCAGATCGACCTGCGCCCCGGCCATTACAGCGACTTAGGACCCGCTTGGTCGTCGGGATTCCTCCTGGAGCCGAGGACGCTCGGCATCGCCTACGATTGCTGGATCGAGAACGCGGTCGGCGGAGCGGGCGACGACCTCCTGATCGGCAACGAGCGCGACAACCTCCTGGTCGGCGGCGCCGGCAACGACACGCTGACCGGCGGCGGCGGCAACGACACGCTGGACGGCGGCGACGGGATCGACATGGCCGTGTTCGAAAACCCGCCCGAGGCCTACAGCATTATGCATAACGGCGCCGGCGAGGTGACCGTCGCGAATTCGCAGGGCACGGTCACCCTGCGCAGCATCGAGCGGCTGTCCTTCGGCGACATGACACTCGCCCTCAACCCCGACGCCCAGGCCGGGACCGTGCCCACCACCTTCTACGCGGTGGCCGACGGCGCGACCGGCAAGGGCATCCTGCAGGAAGCCTCGTCCTATTCCGGTCCCCTGTCGTCCCTGCAATGGCAATGGATCGGCAGCGGCGCCGGCGAGGTGATCGCCGGCAGCGCCGGCAACGACTTTATCAACGGCCTGGGTGGCGACGACGCCATCGACGGCGGGGCCGGCGACGACGTGCTCGACGGCGGCACGGGGTCGAACTTCCTCACCGGCGGCGCGGGCAAGGACACCTTCTTCGTCGACGGCCGCACCGGGCTGCCGGTCTGGTCCACCGTGACGGACCTGGAGGCGGGCGAGACGGTCACCGTCTGGGGCTGGCAGGACGGCCGGTCGACCCTCTCCTGGGCGGAGATGAACGGGGCCGACGGCTACAAGGGCGCCACCGCCCAGATTGACATCGACGGGGACGGGCGCATCGACGCCAGCCTGACGCTGGCCGGCAAGGCGGTCGGCGCGGTCGCGGCGCTGCCTGGCACCGTGCAGGGCAACGGCTATCTCGGGCTTTGGCTGCAAGGATAACCGCGGCACGGGACATTCAGACGCGTTGCCCGGGACGGGCGGTCCCGCTACTCTCCGGCCCGCGCTCCCGCCCTCTTGCAACGTCCAGGACGTCCGCCGCCCGTGCCCAACGCCGCGATCTATTTCCACCCCGAAGGCTATGAAACCGCACGGACGGACCTGAAAGGCCGCCACGTGGCCGGCGAGTCCTTTCTCATCGGCTTCTTCCGGCATTCGGGCCTGGATCGCTTCGCCTGCCACGTCGACCAGCCGGAGCTGGCGCGCCTGTTCGCGGATCTCGCCGCCCGCCACGCGCCGGGGCGGCAGGTCGCGCTCTACCCCACGTCCGAGCCGTCGAAGCTCGCCGCGGTGGGGTGCCTGTTCGTGCCGGGGCCGAGCATCGACCATTTCGCCTGGCGCAGGCGCTCCCGCGATCAGCGTGGCTACAGCCTGTGTGGCATCACCCACACCACGTCAGAATCCCCGGACAACCTAGGCGCCTTGGCGACTGCGCCGCTGCAGCCGTGGGACGCGGTGATCTGCACCTCCCAGGCGGCGCGCGCGTCGGTGGAGGCGGTCCTGCACCCCTACGCGGAGTATCTGCGCGACCGGCTGGGCGCCGCCGAGGTGCCGCTGCCGAACCTGCCGGTGGTGCCGCTCGGCGTGGACACAGACGTCTTCCGCTTCGACCCGGCGGTACGCGCGGCGGAGCGCGCGGCGCTCGGCATCGGCGAGGGCGAGGTGGCGGTGCTGTTCATGGGCCGCCTCAGCTTCCACGCCAAGGCGCACCCGCTTCCCATGTATTTGGCGCTGGAACGCGCCGCCCGCCTGACGGGCAAGCGCATCCACCTGATCCAGGCGGGCTGGTTCGGCAACGACGCCATCGCCGCCGCCTTCACCGAAGGGGCCCGGCGCTACTGCCCCAGCGTCAACGCGATCTTCCTGGACGGTCGCAAGCCCGAGGTGCGGACCCGTGTCTGGGCCGCAGCCGACCTGTTCACCTCGCTGGTGGACAACATCCAGGAAACCTTCGGCATCACCCCGGTGGAGGCGATGGCCGCCGGCTTGCCCTGCGTCGTAACCGACTGGAACGGCTACCGCGAGACCGTGCGCCACGGCGTGGACGGTTTCCGCGTGCCCACCGTCCTGCCGCCGCCGGGCGCCGCCGCCGACTTCGCCGACCGCTACGCCGCCGGGCTGGACAACTACGACCACTACATCGGCCGCACCTCCCAGGTCACCGCCGTGGACGTGCAGGCGGCGGCCGAGGCCTACGCCCGGCTGGTTGCCGACGAGAGCCTGCGTCGCCGGATGGGCGAATCCGGGCGCGCCCGCGCCGCCCTGTTCGACTGGCGGGCGATCATCCCGCAGTACCTGGAGATCTGGCGCCAGCTGGCCGACATCCGCCGCCACGCGCAGGAGCGCGCGCCGCGCGCGCCCGGGGAGGACGGCAACCCGCTGCGCCCCGACCCGCTGCGGATGTTCCAGGCCTACCCGACGCGCGTGCTGGAACCGGGGCTCCGGCTGGTGCGCGCCGACGGCGCCACGCGGGCGGCCGTCGGCAACGCCCTGGCGGCGCTGCAGGCCGACGCGCTGAACTCCCCGGCGCGCGGCATCCTGTCGCCGGGCGCCGACCTCGTCCTGGCGCTGGACGCCCTGGACCCTCCCGGGCGCGCGGTGGGGGATCTCATCGCCCTGGTGCCGGAGGAACGCCGGCTGCTGCTGCTGCGCAGCCTCGTCCACCTGATGAAGTTTGGCCTCATCCGCACGGTCGACCCGCTCGCCGTCCGAGAGGTTTGACGTCGGGCATCCCGGAGAGCGCCTTCGCATGACAACCGACCCGGAAGGCTTCCTCGACACGGTCGGCCGCATGGTGACGGGCTGGGCCTGGTTGCCGGCGGATCCGGGCCGGCGGCTGCGCGTCGAGGTCCTGTTCGGCGCCTCCTCTATGCGGCGGGCCAAGCCGGTGGAGACACTGGCCGACCGGCACCGCTCCGACCTGGAGGCCGCCGGCAAGGGCGATGGGCGCTGCGGCTTCGCCGTGCCGGTCCCCGCAGCCTTGGCCGAGCGGGAGCATGTGGTGGACGTGCGCCTGCCGGACTTTCCCGATGTCCGGCTGCGGGGCACCCCGCGGCGGGCCATCGTCACGCTCGGCCTCGTCACCCTGCGCGCCGTCCACCCGACGGATGCGGATGTGGAACGCTTGCGCGCGTTCCTGGTCGGCATGGTCCAGCTGAACGACGGTTCCGCCGACACTGCTGTTCCCGCCGCGGCGGACCTCCGCGCTTGGCTGGCCGGAGAGGATCGCTGCTGGCTGGTCGCGGAGCGGGACGGCCACATCGTCGGGCACTGCCGGATCGACCCGGACTGGCCCGCGCGCCCCGGCTCGGGGACCCTCGCCCTCGGCATCGAGCTGCACCCGGACGTCCGCGGACTCGGGCTGGGCCGGCAGCTCATGCTGGCGGCGCACCGCTGGGCCACCGGACGCTGCGCGCGGCTGGAGCTGGCGGTCCTGCCGCACAACGCGCACGCCCTGGCACTCTACCGCGGTTTGGGCTACGTCGACCTGGGTCCGGCCGCCCTGCCCGAAACGGGAGAAATCCACCGCCGCATGGGCATAAAGCTGCCCGGGATGTGCGGGCCCGACCGGGCAGTCACTCTGGTGAGCTGAACCCGCCGGGCGGGCTTCACCCCTCCCCAGCCGCGCGGAGTTGGCTGGGAGGCTGGTCGTCGAGCGCGCCGGGCGGCTGGGCGGGCGCCACCCGCTGCAGCAGCATCTTGGCCCGCTCGTCGCCGAGGGCCGCCGCGCGCTCCAGCCAGTTGCGGGCGCGGGCGAAATCCTTCTGGTCGCTCCAATGGCCGTGCAGCTCGCCGAGCGCCGTCATGGCCGACGGCTCCTTATGCTCCGCCGCGGCGGTCAGCCAGCGGAGCGCCTCCTCGATGTTCTTTTCCACGCCCAGCCCCTGCATGCAGAAGCGGCCGAGATTGATCATGGCGCCGACATGCCCCTGCTCGGCGGCCTTGCGCGACCAGAAAGCGGCGCGGGCGTAGTCCTGCGGCACTCCGTCGCCGGCGGCGAGCATGGTGCCGAGCCGGAACTGGGCCAGCACGCTGCCCTGCTCGGCCGCCCGCTCGTACCAGGTCAGGGCGCCCGCCGGGTCGCGCGGCACGCCGAGGCCGAGGCTGTGCAGCGTGCCGATGTTGTAGACCGCGTCGCTGTTGCCCTGCTCAGCCGCGCGGCGGAACCAGTCGAGCGCCCGGTCGTAGTCGCGGGTCACCCCGCGCCCCTCGGCGTACAGCGCGCCGATGCGCAGCTGGGCCTGCGGGTCGCCCTGGCCGGCCGCCCGCTCCAACCAGCGGACCGCCTCCATCTCGTCGCGCGGCACGCCGGATCCGGCGAAATACATCTGAGCGATGATCTTCTGCGCCTCGCGGTGGCCCATCTCGGCCGCCGCCCGGTACCAGGTCGCGGCGTCGAACAGGTTGGGCTGCATCCCGGCCCCCCGGCTGTTCAGGTGGCCGAGCTGCATCATGGCCTCGGTGTCGCCCTGGACCGCCGCCTTGCGCAGCCAAGTTTCGGCGGTGTGCGGGTCGGCCGCCACGCCGATGCCCCGCGCGTGCATCAGGCCGAGCGCCCGCTGAGCGGCGGCGGCGCCGGCCTCGGCGGCGCGGTGGAAGCAGGCGAGCGCCTCGGCCTGGTCCTGCGCCACCCCTACCCCGGAGGCGTACTGGGTGCCGAGATAGTACCAGGCCATGACGTTCTTCTGCTCGGCCGCCTTGCAGAACCACTGGTGCGCGGCTTCCGGGTCGGACGTGCCCCCGTAGCCGCCGGCGAGCAGCGTCCCCAGCCCGAGCTGGGCCGCTGCATTGCCCTGTTCGGCGGCGACGCAGTACCAGCGCTTCGCCTCGGCGTAGTCGGGAGTGATCCCGAAGCCGGACGCGTGCATGTAGCCGAGCATGGCCTGCGCGCCGACGACGCCCTGTTCGGCGGCGGCACGCGCCCAGCGCAGCGCTTCCTTGTAGTCCTGCTCGATCTTCAGGCCGTTGGGGAAGAGGACCGACAGGGCCTCGTCGGTCGGCGTGATGCCCTTCGGCGCGTCGCAACCGTAATAATAGATTTCGGCTAGCCGCGCCTGCGCGTCGCCATGGCCGTTCTCGGCCGCCTGTCGGTACCAGCCGACCGCGTCGACCGCGTTGCGCACCACGCCCTTGCCTTGGTCGTACAGGCGGCCGATCTGGTACTGGGCACCGGCATGGCCGGCGCGCGCCGCCGAAAGCCAGGATTCCAGGGCCGCCTTGTGGTCCTCGCGCTCGTGCGCCTTCAAGCCCCTGGCGTACTCGTCGTCCGGCGAAGCGGCGCCGAACAGCCGCCCGGCTGCCTTGATGAGCTTGCGCATCGGCATCAACACCCTTTCCTTAACTCTTGCCGGAACCAGCCAACCAGCGGCCTTCGGGGAAGCACCGGACCACGTCCTCCGGTCCGGTGTCGGAACCCCGCCGGCGTCTTACGGTTCGCGCATGCCTTCCGAACCATTCCTCAAGGCCCCTTCGACCAGATAGGCCATGATGGTCCTTTCGCCGACCACGATGTCGGCCGTCAGCGGCATGCCGGGAACCAACCGGAAATCGCTCGGCACATCCCGCAGCTTCACGTCGGTCATCTGGATCCGCGCCCGGAAGAAGGGACGCTGCGCCTGGGTCTGGTCCTCGCGCTTGGTGAAGGAATCCTCGCTGATCGTCTTCACCACGCCCTTCGCCATTCCGTGCTCGACGAAACGGTAGGCGTCGAACTTGATCTGCACTTGGTCGCCCGGCTTGACGAAGCCCTGATCGATGCCGGCGATCTCCGCCTCCACTTCCAGCGTCGCGTTCAGCGGCATCAGAGTGTAGATCGGCTGGGCCTGCTCGACCACCGAACCGACGGAGTACTTCCCGACTTCCAGGACCACGGCGTCATCCACAGCGCGCAGCTCGACCAGATCCCGGCGCTTCTGAGCCTTGGCCAGCTCTTCGCGGGCGCGCTCCAGGTCGATCTGCCGGGTCGACAGATCGGTCAGCAGCGTGCTGCGCCATTGCTGGATGTAGACCTCGCGTTCGGCGCGCAGCGCCTCCAGGTCGTGGGTGGCGGTGCGGATGGTGTTCTCGCTGTTGCCGAGGTTGCGCTCGGTCTCCACGCGGGTGTCGCTGGCGATGAGCGAGTTGAGGCGGCTGCCGGTCTGGTTCTTCTCCAGCGTCTGCCGCATCGTCTCGATCTCGCCGACGATCTTCAGGCGCGAGCGGTAATGCTCGGCGTCCGTCTGGTTGCTCTTGATCGTCGCCTGGAGGGTGGCCATGCGCTGCTCGAAGTTCGCCAGCTTGGCCGTGTACTCCGCCTGGCGGTAGCGCCAGATCGATTCCTGCAGCAGCCGGTCCGGATCGTTGCCGCCGGCCGCAAAGGCCTCGTTCCGGGACTCCGCCTGCATGCGGGCGATCTCGGCCGTCAGCTTGCCGACCTGTCGCCCGAGTTGGGCGACGTCGGCCGACGAGAAGGTCGGGTCGAGCGTCGCCAGAACCTGCCCGCGGCGCACGGTGTCACCCGCCCGCACGTTCATGTTGCGGATGATCGAGATCTCCAGCGGCTGCACGACGATGGTGGGCGACTGGGACACCACACGTCCCGTCGTGCTCACCACCCGGTCGAGCTTGGTCACCGAGGCCAGCACGATGAACAGGGCCAGCATGCCCGCCAGGGTCCAGACGACGGCCCGCGCCAGGACGGGCTCGGGCTGGCCGGTGATCTCCGCGGTTTCGCCCTGGAAATCGTTGATGGCCTGCTCGGCGGCCTGATCAGGTGTTTGCTGCCGGCGTAAGAGGAGCGCGCTCATGAGTGCTTCCCGGGGAAAGGTGGCGGTTCTGCTGGAACCAGAGATGCCGATAGACGTCGCAACGCTGGAGCAGCTCGTCATGCTTGCCCATGTCGTAGAGCTTGCCGCGTTCCATCACGATGATCTGGTCGCAGTTCACCAGCGAGGCGAGGCGGTGGGAAATGACGATCATCGTCCGGCCCTGGGCGATGCGCGTCAGGTTGTTGTTGATGATGGCTTCGCTGTCGGGGTCGAGCGCGCTGGTCGCCTCGTCCAGGATCAGGACGCTGGGATCGACCAGCAGGGCGCGGGCGATGGCGATGCGCTGACGCTGGCCGCCCGACAGGTTGGCCGAGCCTTCCTCGATCATCGTCTCGTAGCCGCGCGGCAGGCGCTCGATGAATTCCTCGGCACCCGCGAGCCGGGCCGCCCGCATCACCTCCTCCAGGGAGGCGCTGCGGTTGGCCGCCATGATGTTCTCGCGGATGGTGCCGTTGAACAGGAAGTTATCCTGCAGCACGACGCCCAGGTTGGAGCGCAGGTGGCTGAGGTCGATCTCGCGCAGGTCGACGCCGTCGATCTTGATCAGGCCCTCGTAGTTCTGATGGAGGCCCTGCAGCACGCGCGTGACGGTGGTCTTGCCCGAGCCGGACCGCCCCATGATGCCGATGACGTTGCCGGCCTTAATGGAGAAGGAGATGTTGTCGAGCGCCGGGTTCTGCGAGCCCGAATAGCGGAAACGCACCTCGTTGAAGGCGATGTCGCCCTTGATCTCCGGGCGCACGCCGTGGCGGCCCAGCCCCTGCTCCGGCGCCTGGTTGACCACGGAGGCCACCTGCGCGACGGCGCCGCGGACTTCCTGGAACTGCTGCATCAGGGCGGCGATCTGGACGAAGGGCGCCGTCGCGCGGCTGGCGATCATGCTGAAGGCGACCAGCATGCCGCTGTAGGCGGACCCGCCATCGCTCAGAGCGAGGTAGGCGCCGACCACCAGGGTGCCGGCGTAGATCGACTTCTCCAACGGCTGCAGGATGGTCTGCGGCTGGTTGGACAGGTGCTGCATGGCGGTGTTGGCCCGCACGGCGTCGGCCACGCGGATGTCCCAGTCAAGCCGCTTGCGCCCTTCGAGCGCCAGCGACTTGACCGTGCGGGCGCCGTGCAGGACCTCAATGAGGAAGGACCCCTTGCGCTGCTCCGCCGCGACGACCTTGCCGTAAGCCCGCGACAGCGGGCCGATGTAGACGGCCACCACCACGCACATCAGCAGGGCCACGCCCAGCACCAGGAAGGCGAGGATCGGGCTCATCACGAACATCGCCGGGATCAGCACGACGAGCGTCATGCTGTCGAGCACGGTCCCGAACAGCTGGCCGGTCAGGAAACCGCGGATGCGCCAGACTTCGTTGATCTTGTGGGCGATCACGCCGGTCGGCGTGCGTTCGAAGAAGTCGATCGGCAGGCCGATCATGCGATCGAAGATGTAGGTGTTGATCCGCGCATCCACCTTCGCCGTGCCGACCGCGACCAGATAGCGCCGCAGATAGCCGAAGATGGTGTCGAACAGCAGGAAGAACCCGATGGCCCCGATCAGCACGTAAAGCGTGGACAGGCGCTGGTGGACGAGCACGCGGTCCAGGATGATCATGTAGACCATCGGCGGGACCAGGGCGAACAGGCTGAGGATGAGGGCGGAGACGCCGACGTCGCGGAAGATCCGCTTCTCGCGCAGGATCTGCCCCACTACCCAGCCGAAGCCGAACGGCCGCTCCTCGTCGTTGACGCGGTAGCGCCGCTTGACGAAGATCGCCTCACCGTCCCAGACGGAGGTAAGGCGCAGTTCGTCCACGGCGATGCAAGCCTGGTCGGGGCTCAGCGGATCCTGCAGCATCGCGGCGGGCGCCCCGCCGTCTTGGCGGAAGGCGACCAGCACCATGGTGCTTCCGTCGCGCAGGCGGATCAGGAGCGGCAGGGCCTTGCCCATGCGCGACAGATGCTTCCAGCGCAGCTTCGCCGACCGGGCGGTCAGGCCGTTGTCGTCGGCGATCTTCAGGAGCAGGCTTACCGGTGGCTCGCCGGACTCAACGGCATAGTCACGCTTCAGCTGCTCGACCGAAAGATGAAGCCCATGGTGGCGCGCAACAACGGCAAGCGCATGGAGGCTGGTGGTCCGTGCGGCCTCGGCAGAGGCATTTTGCGGATCTGTGGCGGTCTTGCTCTGCATCTGGCCCCTGTGTTCCAGTCGCTCTTCCGGTGGCGTCCCAATGGCGCGACTGTACGTTACTACCTTCATCGGACACAAGCGCCACGCCGGGGAGCCTCAATTTGGGCGAGCTTTAAAAGGTCATTGGAGCGACGGTATCAGTTGTGACGTATTGTGGGTACTCCGAAAAAATAACCCTTCCCGAGGCCGCCACGCGGCAGGCGTGCGCCAGCGGCCTGGCGCCCGGGCCCATGCACCCGGAAGGGTTACCCCAGGCCGCGCAAGGAGCCGGAACCCAGCTTGTCCACATACCAGCGGTAGGTCCGCGCGAACCCCTCGCGCAGCGGGGTCTGCGCGGTCCATCCCATGGCGGCGAGCCGGCTGTTGTCCATGATCTTGCGCGGCGTCCCATTGGGTTTGGAGGTGTCGAAGCGGAATCCGCCCCGGTAGCCGATCACGCCGGCCAGCAGCTCGGCAAGGTTGCGGATGGAGATCTCATGGCCGGAGCCGAGGTTGACGTGGGGCTCGCCCGAATAGGCCTTCGCCAGGAAGACCAGCCCGTCCGCCAGATCGTCGACGAACAGGAACTCACGCAGCGGGCTGCCGTCGCCCCACAGTTCAACGCTGTCGGTCCCCTCCTCCTTGGCCCGGTGGATCCGGACCATCAGCGCGGCGGCGACATGCCCCTGCTGGACGTCGAAGTTGTCGCCATAGCCGTAGAGGTTGGTCGGCATCGCTGCGATGAAGTCGCAGCCGTACTGCCGGCGGTAGGCCTGGCACATCTTGATGCCGGCGATCTTGGCGACGGCGTACCACTCGTTGGTCGGTTCCAGCGGGCCGGTCAACAGCGCCTCCTCGCGCATCGGCTGCGGCGCCAGCCGCGGGTAGATGCAGGAGGAGCCCAGGAACACCAGCTTGTGCACGCCCACGCGGTGGGCGGCGTGGATGACGTTGGTCTCGATCGCCAGGTTCTCGTACAGGAATTCGGCCGGGCGGCTGTTGTTGGCGTGGATGCCGCCGACCAACGCCGCGGCGAGGAACACGACGTCCGGCCGGGCCTCGGCCATCCAGTCCTCCACCTCCGCCTGCCGGCGCAGGTCGACGCTCTCGCGGCCGACCGTGAGGATCTCGCACGGCTCCCGTTCGAGCCGGCGGACAATCGCCGATCCCGCCATGCCGCGGTGTCCTGCGACCCAAACGCGCTTGCCGTCCAAGGAAAATGCCGTCTCGGCCGTCATGCGTCCCTCCACTACCATCGCGCCAGGATGCCCCTCAGCGGAGCGGAGCGTCCAGGGTCTGTGCATGGTATTCGTCCAGCACCTCGTCCACCGGCCCAAACCGCTGCACCGTGCCCCGTTCGAGCCAGAGAACCTTGTTGCACAGGCGCCGCAGCACGTCCTCGACGTGGGAGGCGACGACCATGATGCTGGAGCGGTTCACGAAGCCCTCGGCCCGGCGCTGGGCCTTTTCGAGGAACTTGTTGTCGCTGACGGCGAGCCATTCGTCCATCAGCAGGATCTCCGGGTCGACCGAGGTCGCCGCAGCGAAGGCGAGACGGAGCGTCATGCCCGCCGAATAGGTGCGGACCGGCAGGTCGAGGTAGTCGCCAAGCTCGGTGAAGGCGGCGATGTCGTCCATCTTCCGCTCCACCTCATTGGCGTCGATGCCGAAATAGGCGGCGCGCATCCGGATGTTGTCGTAGCCCGACGCGTCCATGTCGAGGCCGAGGCCGAGGTCGAACAGCGGCGTGACGCGCCCTTCGACGCGGATCCGCCCGGCCGTCGGCTCGTACACGCCGGCCAGCACGCGCAGCAGCGTCGTCTTGCCGGCGCCGTTGCCCCCGATCAGCCCCACCCGGTCGCCGTGCTCCAGGGTCAACGAAAAGTTGCTCAACGCCTTCACGGTGACGCGGTGATGGGCGTCGTGCTTCAGCACGCCGCTGGTGGAGGTGCGCAGCAGGGTCTTCTTCAGGGAGCGCGCGCTTCCCTGGTAAAGGACGAAATCGACCGAAACGTCGTTCAGGTGGATCGAAGCCATCAGAGCCAGTAGGCGATGCGTTTGCGGAAACGGGCGAAGAAGGCGAAGGTGAACGCCCAGCCGGCCACGGCGAACAGCAGGCCGACCGCCCAGTTCTCCCAATGGGGAAGCTGGCCGAGCAGCGGCGCCCGGATGGCCTCGATCAGGTGGTAGAAGGGGTTGAGCATCATCAGGTAGCGCCGGTCCCCCAGCAGCTCCGGCTTCCACATGACCGGCGTCACGAAGAACAGCAGTTGGATCACGCTGGCGACGATGGGCGGCACGTCGCGGAAGCGCGTGCAGATCATGCCGCACAGGAGCATGATCCAGCCGGCGTTCACCAGCAGGAGCCCGAGCCCCGCAAGGGCCAGCAGAACGCCCGTCACCCCCGGCCACACCCCGAAGATCACCGCCACCACCGCGAAGATAACTATGTTGTGGGCGTAGATGATCAGGTTCCGCCACAGCGCGCGCAGGATGTGCAGCGACATCGGGATGCGCACATTCTTGATCAGCGGCTCCAGGTCGATGAAGCTCGTGCAGCCTTCGTTCAGGAAGGACGCGACGAAGTTCCAGGTGGCCAGGCCGATGGCGAGGAACGGCAGGTAGTTTTCCAGGTCGAGCCGGAACAGCGTCCCGTAGATGAGGCCGAGGCTGGCGACCATGACCGCCATGCTGAGCGTCAGCCAGAAGGGCCCGAGCACCGAACGGCGGTAGCGCTTGCGGATGTCGTGCCAGCCGAGCTTGCTCCACAGCCGCCAACGCCGGCCGCCTTCCAGCAGGTCGTCCCAGGCCCGATCTACCTGGCTGCGGTCGCCGGAATCGTAGACGTCCTTGCTTTGCCGGCGGAACAGGGTGCCGGTCATGCTCTCACTCGTCATTGCAGGCGCTCTGGTTGCAAGCCGCGACCGCACACAGGCGATGCCACGGCGAAGAGGCTCTGGACAACACCACGCGAACTCCGGGGCGAAACAAACCGAACGGCGGTTTGTATACTCCGTTCGTCAGTGGCTTCACAGCCTTAACGCGCGGATGCCAGTCCTCCCGAGGTAGGGAGTCCTTCAGGCGCGGCATCCGGCGTCCCGCCCAAGGCGGGCAAGGTCACTGTCCATCATCTCGCGGACGAGGTCGGGAAAGCTGGTGGTGTGCGCCCAGCCCAGCCTGGCGCGGGCCTTGGACGGATCGCCCAGAAGCACGTCCACCTCGGTCGGACGGAAGTAGCGCGGATCGACCTCGACCAGTACGTCGCCGCTCTCGGCGTCGACGCCCTGCTCGTCCACGCCCGTGCCCCGCCATTCGATCCGGCGCCCGACATGGCCGAAGGCCAACTCCACGAATTCGCGGATGGAGTGGGTCTCGCCGGTGGCGAGCACATAGTCGTCCGGCCGGTCCTGCTGGACGATGCGCCACATCCCCTCGACGTAGTCGCGGGCGTGCCCCCAGTCGCGCTTGGCGTCCAGATTGCCGAGGTACAGCGTCTTCTGCAGACCGAACTGGATGGCGGCGACCGCGCGGGTGATCTTGCGGGTCACGAAGGTCTCGCCGCGGGTCGGGCCTTCGTGGTTGAACAGGATTCCGTTGGAGGCGTGCATGCCGTACGCCTCCCGGTAATTCACCGTGATCCAGTAGGCGTAGAGCTTGGCCGCTGCGTAGGGGCTGCGCGGGTAAAAGGGGGTCGTTTCCGTCTGCGGGATCTCCCGCGCCTTGCCGAACAGCTCGGAGGTGGAGGCCTGGTAGAAGCGCGTCTTGCTCTCCAGCTTCAGGATCCGGATGGCTTCCAGCAGGCGCAGGGTGCCCAGTCCGTCGGAGTTCGCCGTGTATTCCGACGTTTCGAAGCTCACCTGCACATGGCTTTGGGCGGCAAGGTTGTAGATTTCGTCCGGCTGGACCTCCTGGACGATGCGGATCAGGTTGGTCGCGTCGGTCAGGTCGCCGTAATGCATCCGGAAGCGCACGTCCTCCTCGTGAACGTCGCGGTACAGATGCTCCACCCGTTCCGTGTTGAAAGAGGACGAACGGCGCTTGACCCCATGGACCACATAGCCCTTTGCCAGCAGAAGCTCGGCCAGAAAGGCGCCATCCTGTCCCGTAACGCCGGTGATCAACGCAACCTTGCTCAACGCTTGCTCCTGTTTCCGAGGCCCGGCCACACCTTCGTCCGGCCGGTCGGGCCCTGCCCATGAGGCTGCAGCGGTGCTGCGCCCCCGGCAACGCCGCCATGGCGGGAACGCGCGTCCGCATCCCCTCCCAAAGCCGTGCACAAGTGCACCGTGGAACGGTGGACTTCAACATATTTGCTGAGCGTGCCGGTCGGCGCCCATCGATTTATCACCCGCTCTGGGCGTGAACGGTGGCATTCCAAGGCGGCATCCCACGGCCGAAAGCCCACAGGACAAGGCGCCGCAAACCGCACCCCGGCGCTGCGGGTTCGGACGGGTGTGTCTTTTTTCCCGCGCCGGCCGAGGTCGGTAGACACGCTGTCGGGCGTTGGATTACAGGATGCCCGAAGGTTGGAGCCTAGAAACGCTCTTTGACGCAGGACCAAGCAGAGGCGCCATGCACCATGCCCGCGATGGACACGTTTGAGCGGCCACGCCGACGGCCCGACGGCATCACGCCGGACCATCCGGGCCGCAGGCGGACTTCCACCCATCGCAACCATGCGGACAAGCGTTTGGAAGGCTGGTATGCTCCCCCCCCATTCCCCGCGCCTCCAAAGGCCGATGCCCAGCTCCATGAATCCGCTTTTGGCATAAAAGCCAAGCAATGGCCCTATAGACCAAAACCAATAACAAGCCTCGGAAACGAAGCGATCCCGCACCGAAGCCACCCAAGACGCTTTAAATTACATATAAGAGAAACGCTATGCCCGGAGCAGTTGACTTTCTGTCCGTCACGCGAGTTACCGGATGGGTGATCAATTCTGAATATCAGATGGTCGATGTTTTTCTTGGTGACAAGATTTTAGCCAGATTGTCTCTGGAAATCGACAGGCATGACGTCAGCGCGCAATACCAATGGAAGACGGATCGCGTCGGCTTCGAGTATTTTTTCCCGCGCCCTTTGTCCGTCGAGGAAGTGCCGCAGGTGAGCGTGCGGCTCGCATCCGGAGAAGAACTCAAGATTATTCGTGTGCCGTATGTGCAGATGGGCGGGTACACCGAGGTGTGCGACGCCGCCGACCGCACTGACCTCTTTCCAGCCAAGGCAACCGAGCTGCCGGCACCGCCCCTGGCGTTCGGGAGCGCGCTCGGCGACGATGACCGGAAGGCGGCTGAACAAGCCTTCCCACCCGAGATCATCAATGTTGGCGCGGCGCTTTGCCGCTTGGAGAACTGTTTCGTCCTGGGTTCGAAGGGTTGCCTGCTCAAGGGCGACCGCATCATCGGCGACAGCCTATACCTGGTCCATCCACACTTCGACGCCCCTGGGATATTCGTCTCCCAGGATGGCACAACAATGATGTTTGATGAAGGAAAGCGGCAGGTCTATCATCACGCTGGCCCGGTTCTCGCCGTCCTTTCCGGTGGCCATGAAGGATATTACCATTGGATGGTCGATATTCTTCCGCGCCTTTCTATCGGTCTAAAGTTGCTCGCAGGCAAAAATTGTAAAATTATTCTGCCGTATATTGAGCATCGCTTCCAGAGCGAAAGCTTGGCGCTCATGGGCATTCCGATGGACAGGGTTATTTTCTGCCGAAGCCGCGATATTCTTCATTGCAGTGAGCTTTATTACGTCTCATCGCTTTTGCACCAATATGGTGGGGTCGGCGCTTATTACGATGCGCCGGAGGAGACGCTTGTCGCGACCTTGCGGAGTCCGGATCTGTTTCCGATGATGGCCCGAGAGGAGTGCACGGCGCAGCCTTCGGAACGGTGCGTTTACATCTCGCGGGCCGATGCGACAAAGCGGCGCATGACCAACGAACGGGAGCTGGAGCAGCGGCTCGAGGCGCAAGGGGTGGAAATCCTGCGCATGACCGGCGTCCCCCTGGAGCAGCAAATCAAGCTGGTGGAAGACGTGCGCCTGATCATCGCGCCGCACGGCGCCGGCCTGACGAACATCATGTTTACGCAGAAGCCGGCAAACATCGTCGAACTGCACATGAACAACTGGATCAATCCTTGCTACTATCGTCTGGCCGCGGCCTCCGGTCACACGTATCACGCCTTTATCTGCAGTGGGGAGGAAGTCTCAAGGAATGAGCATGAGTCCACATACACGTGCGACATCGATCGGCTGATGGAGTTCGTTGCTCCCCTTATTTCCGATGCACGCTCCGCGCGCTGAAGGGCGCGCAAGACGAGCCCATCGCGCCGCTATCGGCGGCGGCGCCCGGAAGGCTTGAGCGTGCGAAACCGCGGACTCTGGTCCGCCGAGAGCGCCACCGCCAAACCCATGGGCGCTAACACTGCGAGCGTGGTTGAGGCTGGCGGCCCGCCCGCCCGCTCCGAAATGTGAGCCGCCACCGCAACACCACGATGGTTCTGGCCCCAGATCGTTCTGGGCGGCGGCTCCCCAGTGTCTGTATTTTTCTACAACACCCGTCTCTTCGGATGAACAATAGTGCGGCTCGTCCGGGAGCCGGCATTAATCACATTTTTAAGATAACCTTAATCTTATCCGGAGCGTCGTATTAAGCGGCCTCGCGGCTCAGTTCCCTCACGCACGGATTTGTTGAGATTTTTGTTTAAATTTAAGGCTGACACCATACAGTGATTGGGGTAAATAGGCGCGTTGGGCTTCGCTTCGGTATATAGCTATTAACGTATGACACTCGGCAGGATTGCATCAATGCTACATCGGATTTCGCGCCACCATTAGACCTCCGGCCTCCGTTCGCGAAGCTGGACAGCCGCTCTTTTCATAGGAAACGTTATGCGCATAGCGATGATCGGTACAGGCTATGTCGGTCTGGTATCCGGAACCTGTTTCTCGGAATTCGGCGTCCATGTGACATGCGTGGACAAGGACGCGGACAAGATCGCGCAGTTGCAGCGGGGTGAAATCCCGATCTATGAACCCGGCTTGGATGAACTGGTCGCCAAGAATGTCCGTGCGGGACGGCTGACCTTCACCACAAGCCTGGCCCAGGCCATGGAGAACGTGGACGCGGTGTTCATCGCCGTCGGAACGCCCACCCGGCGCGGGGATGGCCACGCGGACCTCAGCTACGTCTATGCCGCCGCCGAAGAGATTGCCCAGCATCTGGATCACTACGCCGTGGTGGTAACCAAGTCGACCGTGCCGGTCGGCACCGGCCGCGAAGTCGAGGCGATCATCCGCCGCGTCCGCCCCGACGCCGATTTCGACGTGGCGAGCAACCCGGAGTTCCTGCGCGAGGGTTCGGCCATCGGCGACTTCATGCGGCCTGACCGCGTGGTCATCGGTGCGCAGTCGGAGCGTGCGCGCAATGTCCTGCGGCAGTTGTACCGGCCGCTTTACCTGATCGAAACCCCGATTCTGGTGACCACGCTGGAGACGGCGGAGCTGACCAAATACGCCGCCAACGCGTTCCTGGCCACCAAGATCACCTTCATTAACGAAATCGCCAACCTGTGCGAAATGGTCGGCGGCGACGTGCACGACGTTGCCAAGGGCATTGGGCTTGACGGCCGCATTGGGAAAAAGTTCCTGCATGCCGGCCCCGGCTATGGCGGGTCCTGCTTCCCAAAGGACACGCTGGCGTTGGCTCAGACCGCCCGGAAGTACGACAGCCCGGTGCGCATCGTGGAGGCGGTGATCAACATCAACCACCGCCGCAAGAAGGACATGGCCACACGCATCGTGGCATCCTGCGGCGGTTCCGTGGCCGGCAAGACCATCGCCATCCTGGGCGTGACGTTCAAGCCGAACACCGACGACATGCGGGACGCCCCTGCCCTGGACATCATTCCGGCGCTCCAGGAAGCCGGCGCCACCGTGCGCGCCTATGATCCGGCCGGCATGCATGAGGCGGAGAAGCTGCTGACGAACGTGTCGTGGTGCTCCGACGCTTACGGCGTGCTGGATGGCGCCGACTGCGTCGTCATCCTGACGGAATGGAACGAGTTCCGCGCGCTCAACCTGACGCGCGTGAAGGCCCTGCTGAAGCAGCCCGTCATGGTTGACCTTCGCAACGTCTACGAACCGGCTGAGATGGTTGCGGCCGGCTTTTCCTACACCTGCATTGGCCGGCCCACCAAGGCTTCCGCCCTCTAGCCTCCTCACGCAGCCAACTTTTCTCTGGCACGTTCAGCCTTTCTGGAGACAGCATGTCGACTTTCCGTGGATACAACAAGCGTGTTCTGGTGACCGGCGGCGCCGGATTCCTCGGCTCACACCTGTGCGAACGGCTGCTCCAGAAAGGCTGCGAGGTCATTTGCGTCGATAATTACTTCACCGGTGCGCGCAGGAACATCACGCACCTGCTGGGCAATCCGCATTTCGAGGTGATCCGGCACGACGTCACCTTCCCGCTCTATGTGGAGGTGGACGAGATCTACAACCTCGCCTGCCCGGCCTCCCCGGTGCACTACCAGCACGACCCCGTGCAGACGACCAAGACCAGCGTCCACGGCGCCATCAACATGCTGGGACTGGCCAAGCGCCTGAACGCCCGCATCCTCCAGGCCTCGACCAGCGAGGTCTACGGCGACCCCGTCGTCCACCCGCAGCCGGAGGAATACTGGGGCAACGTCAACCCGATCGGCCCGCGCTCCTGCTACGACGAGGGCAAGCGCTGCGCCGAGACGCTGTTCTTCGACTACCACCGCCAGCACCGGCTGGCGATCAAGGTGATGCGCATCTTCAACACCTACGGGCCGCGCATGCACCCCAACGACGGCCGCGTCGTCTCCAACTTCATCATGCAGGCGCTGCGGGGCGAACCGATCACGGTCTACGGCGACGGCGCGCAGACCCGCTCCTTCTGCTACGTCGACGACCTGATCGACGGCATGGTGCGGCTGATGGACAGCGACCCCGCGATCACCGGCCCCATCAACATCGGCAACCCCGGCGAATTCACCATGCTGGAACTGGCCGAGCAGGTGATCGCGCTGACCGGCTCGCGCTCGGTGATCGAGCACCGCCCGCTGCCCCAGGACGATCCCCGGCAGCGCCGCCCGGACATCGCCAAGGCCAAGACCCTGCTGAACTGGGAGCCGCAAATCAAGCTTGAGGAAGGCCTCCGCAAGACCATCGAATATTTCAAGAACTTCGTCGGATAAAAATCGCAAAGACGAAATAGAAAGCACAGCGAAAATATTTGCAAAGCAGCAACCGCTTGTTTTCGTAATGCGTACGTGAATTGGAACCAGGGAACCCGTGAGTCTCTCATGAGAAACCAGCTGATTGGCCAAGTTGATGAACATCAATTCGGTTTCATCCGGGGATGGATTTCCTGTCCAGATTCAACAGATAGCGTCGAAATCGACCTCTTCGTTGATGGCGTCCTCACCGGAAGCGTCGTTGCCAACGAGTTTCGGGCCGACCTTCTTCATGGCGGATTGAAGCATGGCTATCACGGCTTCTCCTGGCCAATGCCTTTGGATTGCTATGACGGTAAGCAGCACACCATCCAGATAAGGCCCAAGCACCAGTTCGACATCGTCTTTGCCGAACTCATGTTCACCGCATCGCCCAACGCGGCGATCGGCTGCCTGGAATCCAAGACCGACACGGATCTGGTCGGCTGGATCTTTTTCCCCCGCAAGCGGCAGGAACCGGTCGCCTTGGACGTGTGGGTCGATGGGGAGTTGGTGAAGCAGGTGGTGGCTGACGAGAGCCGGCCGGACGTCAGCGCCAAGATGGATTCCGACGTCCGCTGCGGTTTCCGCGTCCAGTTTACCAACGTGCTGCCCCCCGAGGGCGGTCGCCACAAGGTCGAGATCGCGCCG
Organism: Azospirillum canadense; assembly: GCF_025961225.1. GTDB lineage: Bacteria > Pseudomonadota > Alphaproteobacteria > Azospirillales > Azospirillaceae > Azospirillum > Azospirillum canadense. Next base: position 32,084 of record NZ_JAOQNG010000006.1, read on the forward strand.
TCGGGGAATGGCGACCTCAAGTTCACGACCGACGTCGACACCAGCGCGAACGCGCTTTTCGACGATTTCCGCCATGCCGTCCAGCTGGAGAGCCAGGGCAAGGTCGACGAAGCGCTGTCGGCGCAGGAGCATTTGGGCAACGTCTTCGGCGACAATCTGCATTTCCTGCGTCACCAGGCCAGCTGCGTCCGAGCCAGTGCCAGCAACGGCGATAGCAAGGTCGTTTCGGATCTGCTGGACGCCTTGTCCAGCGGCCAGATGTTCAAAGAGAAGCCGCTATTCGAAGCGGCGCTGATCAAACACGCCCTTTCCGCAAAGTGGATGGCCGTTGCCGGCTGCATTCTCAAGCATCGTGAGAAGCTGCGCCACACGGGCACCCTGGCCCTCCTCCATGCTTTGTCCGCGAAGCTGGCCACCGAGTTGAAGGGCGTCCATTCCGACGATCCCGGTTTTGTCGTTCGCCTCACGATGGTTTTCGATGAGGAATATTACACCGAACATTACACCGATGTCGCCCTTTCCTCAGTCGAGCCGCTCGAGCATTTCCTCAATCATGGCTTGATCGAGAAGCGCAATCCGAACGAATATTTTGACACCAATTTCTATTGGTCGACCTATGGAGATGTTGCGGGAAACAGCATCAATCCTCTGTTCCATTATCTTTCCTGGGGCTATCTGGAATCCCGAAAAATCTCCAACAAGTTCAATGTTGGATGGTATTTTCGGAAGTTCATGCAGCATGACGAGGCCACGCAGGTTCTGTTCTCCCCGCTGGAGCATTTCCTGCTGAAGGGCCGCTACGAGGGCGCGTCGCCGACCCGGAAGCTTACGACGCAGGAACTGTTCGTGACCTCGGCGGCAACGCCGGTGCCCGCATCCCTGCCGGCCGCCATCGCCGTGATCGTGCCAGTTTACCGCGACGTTCAGATCACCCTCAACTGTCTGCGCTCGATCATCGCGGCGCCCTCCCGCACACGGATCAAGCTCATCGTCATCAACGACTGTTCGCCCGAGCCGGACATGGCCGCCCAGCTGCAACTGGCTGGCGAAGAGTGGCTGCGCCAGCGTGACCGGTCGTCCGTCAGCGAGTTCCTTCTCTACCGGAACGAGGTCAACAAGGGCTTCGTCGAGACGGCGAACCTCGGCTTCGCCCTGGCGGAGGGCCTCGATCTCATCATCCTGAACAGTGACACGGAGGTCGCCAACGATTGGGTCGACCGGATGCTGTGGCACGCTTACTCAAGGCCGGAGGTCGGCACCGTCACGCCGTTCTCCAACAACGCCACGATCTGCAGTTTCCCGCATTTCCCCGGTGGCAGCGAGTTGCCGGAAGGACTGTCGGTGACCGAAATCGACCAGGTTTTCGCCACGGCCAACCGCGGCCGACAGCTGGATCTGCCGACAGGCCACGGCTTCTGCATGTTCATCAAGCGCACCTGCTTGTCCGAAACCGGCGTGTTCGACCACGAGCGCTTCCATAAGGGCTACGGCGAGGAAACCGATTTCTGCGTGCGCGCCGGCAATCTCGGCTGGAAGCACATCCAGGCTGCGGACGTGTTCGTCCACCATGTTGGCGAGGTCAGCTTCGGCGCCGACGGCGCCAAGCAGCGTTCGGCCGCGGCCGAGATTATGCGCAGCACGCACGCGCAATACGAACGGGAAGTCGCCTATTTCGTTGCCGCGGACGAGGGTCTGCCGTTCCGCGTGACCGCCGCGGCCGAACTGTACCGGCGGTCCGGCAAGCCCTGCATCCTGATCATCACGCACCACCTGGGCGGCGGCATCGCGCGCCACATCAACGACCTTGAGAAGCGGTTCGGCCGCGCGGCCAACTTCCTAATTCTCGCCCCGCAGGCTAACGGGCTTTCGATCAAGACGCTGACTCCATTCTCCGGCCTGGAGATTGCCCTGCCGTCCAACGTGGCGCTCGAAGATCTTGCCGATCTGCTTCGGCAGTTCGGGGTGTCGCGGCTGCATGTGCACAGCCTTCTGCATCAGCCCATCGACGCCCAACGGCTCATCCGCACCATCGGCCTTCCCTACGACGTCACTATCCACGACTATTTCTTTGTGTGTCCGTTCCTGTTCCTAATGAGCGAGCGCGGCACCTATTGCGGGGAGCCTGACGCCCAGGGCTGCAACGAGTGCCTGGATCGCCGCCAGATGTTCGAGACCAACACGATCGAGGCGTGGCGCGGCGCGCACAAGCTGCTGCTCGACAGGGCCGAACGCGTGCTCTGCCCCAGCATGGACGCGATGCGCCGCCTTTCCGGCTACTTCCCGCAAGCGAAGCTCGTCCTGGCCTCCCATGACGAGCTGATCGAGTCGAATTGGACGGCGCAGCGCGTCCAGCATCTGCTGCCGCACGAGAAGCTGCGGGTCGCCGTAATCGGCCATATGGCCCTGCATAAAGGCCAGCAGCTTCTGTTGGACACCTGCCGGGAAATCGACCGGAAGGGAATCGACGCCAAGGTGGTAGTGTTCGGCACCCTCGAAGCCGGCGATTCCGAAAGCCTGGAGGTGCGCGGCGAGTTCAAGGAAGGTGAGCTCCCGGCCCTGCTGGACGAGTTCCGGCCTCATGTCGCGTGGTTCCCCAGCCAGGTTCCCGAAACCTACTCGTACGCGCTCAACCACGCGTTGGCCCGCGGCTTGCCGGTGATCAGCCCCAACATCGGCGCGTTCCCGGAACGGATGGTCGGCACGTTGCTGTCGTGGCAGATTCCGGTGGCCGCGTCCGCGCAGGAGATGGCGGGCCTGATCGACCGCATTCGCGACGTCTTCCTGAACAGCCCGTCTAATGAAGGGGGGGCGCCCCTGCGACTGGCCAGCAACTTCTACAGCACCTATCTCTCGCCGCCGCCCGTGGAGGAAACTCCGCGCCAGGCGCCCGTCAAGCTCGCTCCACACCTGCGCCGTCGTCTCAACGTCGCGGCGGTCCCGTCGCGCTTGCGGCCGACGCTGATCGACGCCTGTGGCTTCATCCGCATGGTCCGTCCGCTCAACCATCCTCCGTTCCAGCACAGGATCTCCAGCCAATTCCTGCCCGCTGAAGCGGCGATGGACGTCGTCAGCGACATCCTATGGCTGCAGCGGAACGCGCTCAAGAACCTGGAGCAGGCGGAACGCGTCATGGCGCGGGCGCGCCGCATCGGCATGAAGGTCGGCTTCGACCTCGATGACGATTTGCCGGCCATGGAAACCAGCCATATCGACGCCGCCGAGCATGACAAGACTCGGGACGCGCTGCTGTACGTCATCGACAATTGCGACTTCATGACGGTGTCGACCGAAGTTCTGCTGGATCGCTATCGCGCGCGGTGCAGGAACATCCATCTCGTGCCCAACGCGCTGGATGAGAACCTGTGGCGAAAGGACATAACGCAGCCCGAAATCACCAGCGGGAACCCGATCCGCATCCTCTACATGGGGACCCTCACCCACGCCGCGGATTTGGACATGATCGCGCCGGCGCTCCAGCATGTCCTGGCGAACGCCCCCGGCCGCGTGGCCTTCGACGTGATCGGCGTGTCGAACAACTTCAAGCGCTATCCTTGGCTGAACATGGTCGAATTGCCGCCGGGCATCGCCACCTCCTATCCGAGGTTCGTCAAGTGGCTGCAGAGCCAGAACCGCTGGCACATCGGTGTAGCACCGCTGGTGAACAATCACTTCAACCGCGCCAAGAGCCACTTGAAGTATCTTGAATACGCGGCTCTCGGCATGGCGCCCGTGGTCAGCAAGCTTGCGCCCTATGATCACATCATCGACCACAACATTAACGGCCTCAAGGTGCTGGGTGCCGTGGACCAGTGGACCGAAACCGTGAGCAGCTTGGTTGCGCGGCCGGAGCAGATCATGAGCCTTGGTTTGCAGGCCCAGAAATTCGTGCACAGGGAATGGACGCTGCACAGCAAGGCGGGAATTCTGTACGACGCACTGGTATCCGCCTGACGCGGATTTGCATTCGCTTCCGATTCACATGGCCGCATTCCCCAACGCGCATCGTCGGGGAATGCGGCGTGCTCGCGATCGGCACGGTGATCGCCGCGTCGATGGGGCGGCCGGCATTCAATTGACGGCCGTTCCGACGGCGGCGCGGCGGGAGCGATGATGCCGGCGGGCGGCCGATCCCGCCTTCAGCGCCGCAGTTCGCCGTTCCGGCAAGGCGCCCTCGGACAGGCTTCCGGACGGTCCCTGTCGGACGCTGAAAGCCGTGTCCATCCCGGTGATGAAATGCCGTTCAAGGCCCGGCGCTGATTGCATTCAGCGGCCGGCCGTGCGTCCGTCATCCCACCAGACGCATCATCGCCTCGTCGTCCTTGGACGCCGCTCCGCTTCCCGGCGCGATCTTCAGCATGTTGCGTATCATCGCCGCCGAGATCGTCTCGTAGTTGAACGCCGCAAAGTTGACGTCTTCCCAGCCGGACGACAGCATTCTCTCCGTGAAGACGGAGCAAGCGAAGTCCGGCCTGACGATGTCGACCAGATCGAAGTCGAAGTCATTCGACCAGACATGGATTACCTTGCGGAAGGACATTGCCAGAAACTTTGACATGACGTGGGCCGAGGACGTACCGAAAAGAACGCAGCTTCCATACTCAGCCTTGCTGTTCTCCGTGCAGGTTACGCGGCCGGTGGCGGTCGACATCACCTTGAGGGACTGGCGCTGGTTGGAGAAAACCACCTTCGGTGCCTGGTCGGGATGGCAGAGCCGTTTGACCTTGGCCATAGCGATGGGACGGACCTTCACCCCCAGGTCTCCGGTGATCTCGTCCGCCACCTCCTTCAGCGCATGACGGGGAACGGGCGCAAAGGTCCGGGTTGCTTCCATCATCAGCGTGTAGAGCAGGAAAAGCGATTCCTCGCTCAAATGGGTATCGTTCGGCCAGCAGACGTCGAAGCTTTGCTTGCTTTCAAAAAGCTCCTGCACCGGGTAAAGGAGCGAGTCCACCCCGAACTGTGCACTGTGGCGGCTCAACTCAACCGCGTAGCGCGCCTCTGTAACATAAAAATCCTTGTCGATCTTCTCCGGATACAAGACGCCACGTTCCGGAGCGATCAGCGAAATATGAGGGATTCCGTAGGACAGGCAGTATTTCTGGCGTAGACGCAAATTTCTCAGCTTACGGATGACCGCTCCATGATCAGGAACAACGGTTCCGTTGAGTTGGTCCATCACCTGGTTGTAGTCGTTGTCGAGGAACAACCAGCCATCCAGGCCTCCAAAACACTTGGCGCCTTCGGGAATATTGTTCAACTTGAACTTTCCGTTGGGAAGGATGTCTCGAGTTCCACTGTAGGTGATTTCGACTTCGTTCTCGCCGTCAATCAAGAATGGAGAGATGTCGCAGATAAAACCGTGCTTTGTATTGCCGAAGGTCGATTTCAGATCCGGACGCTCGTGAGCGCACGGAATCGTCAGACAATGACTTCCACCCACATAAATGTCCAAAGGTACAATTTCAGCTGCATCTTCACTGTTACCAGCCCACCCACTGACAATGCTGGATGCTGAATCGACATAACCAACAAGCATTTTTGCCTCCATTCTCCGCCATACGGATCCGATTACCGCACAACCGCGACCATTCATGGATATACGAAAAACGGTGGAAGCTTTGTCAACAAGCAGAGATTGTCACCGCTTTTACGGGGCGGATGCGTGCCGTCCCTGATGGGGTGATTGCTCACGGGGCTGACGGAGGGGAAAGCGGTCAGGCGACGACCGGTGCAGGCTGGTTGCGGAGCTTCGGAGCGCCCACAGTGTCATACGGCCGGCGCATGAAGAGTTCTATGATCGGCCGGCCGTATGACCCTTTCGCACATGGCGCAGCCATGTGCTGTCGGGTTTGAAACGAAGGTGGAAGTCATCAAACGCCTTCGGTATCACCGCGGTCGATGGCGTATTGCGGCGCTCCTCGGCGGAGCGGCTGGGGAAAGCTTCGTAGAGGTCCCGCAAGGCAGGTTCGTTGAAGCGCTTGGGCCGGACCACTTGCGGCTCGGCCCCATTTCGCAACAATCTCCGGCGCACCCAATAGTTTGCCACGCCTGAAGGCGGGGTGGCTTGGTGCAAAGCCCTTCACCCCACGAGGGGAGAGGGGCTTTCGACAACCACCAAGCCCCTCTCCATAAAGGGGCGTGGCAGAGCAGGGCTAAAGCGAATCGCAACCCGCTTCAAGAATTTGCCTTTTTCAAAACCGCAATATTCTCGCTGTCATTGTGAACGAACAGGGCAACCTCAAAGGGAATCAAGAAAGAGTTGATGCTGCGTGACAGGAACTCGAGTATCCCAACGTCAGACCAAACATGGAAGTGAATTGATACATTGTTTTCAATCATGCCACGGACACGATCGGCGGCCTCCTCAGCAGTCGCGCTCTGCGACAAGGCCGTTTCATAAAAATGCTCGTAATCCTTTACGGGATGTCCGCTGATATGGTCAAGCTGAGTATGTTCGAACGGCGTCATCCGTCTCGTTCGATCAAACGTGTTGCGCATATCGGGAATGGTCAGGAAGAGAACACCCCCTGGCTTGATCACACGTGCGCATGATTTTACAAACCCAATCGGGTCAGGAAGATGCTCGATAACATGATTGGCAATGACAAAATCCTGACTTGAATCATCAACATTCTCCATATATTGAGCATTGCCAACAATATCCGGAGCTTTGATGTTCTTTCCTTGAAGTTCAGGGTAAATACGGCGAAGTTCTTCTATGGAGTATCGATCATAATAACGAACATCAACGCCTGTACGGAGTTGCAGAGGTGAATTCAACCCACCAACTTCGATCCCAGTTCCAGAAAGATAGAAATCAGCAATCTTTCGGCGCAAATACAGAATATTTTCAAAATCTAGATTAAGAGACTGGTCGTCAAACAGCATCGGCGAGTTCCCCAAACTCGTGCCGTTGCGAAACTTTGCTTCAATGATATGTCGTCCGGACAAACGACATGGCAGATCGACAGAAAATCCGCTTTTCTGATGAACGTCCAAAGATTGAATATCTGGCCGCTCTTTGTTCGGCACAGCAGAAGCCACACAATTTCCGTCCACAAAAATGTCGACTGGCCAAACATCTTCGCTCTCCCCTCCAGCCGCCCAGCCAAGGACAACCACTCCATCACAGTAGTCTATTTGACCGAGCATATTTTCCTCTTCAGTTCCACGGAGCGGATCGAAATGTTAGGAGGTTACATCCTTTAAGGCTAAAAGGTTAAAATTCTATTCAATCGTCTTAACGTCTGCCCGAAAGCAGAATAGAGAACTGCGCTTTTCACGGCAAAATCACTCTCCCTCCTGTGGCCCTCCTGTGAAAGGCGCGAGGATACATCTCGACGATGTCTCCCGTCCCTATCCACACAAAGTCAGCAGCGGGCCGCTCCGCCCACCCCACCAACCACGCGCAGCAAGGCCGACAGCGCCGCTTCGGGCGTGACCGGCGCGACGACGAAGCCGTTCGACCAGCAGCGCAGCCGCTCGGCCGGGGCGCCGATGTCGAAGGCCCCCACCGGCAACCCCAACCCGATGACCTCGTCCAGCACGTAGCAGTGGGTTTCCGGCCAGATCGAGGGCAGGAAAACCGCATGGCACCCCCGCTCGGCCAGGAGCCGGGAAAGCTGCTCCGGCTCGTAGCAGCCATTGTCGTGGAAATGCGCTGAGGTCAACAGCCGGTCGATGTTGCCGAACAGTTCGAAGTGGATCGGCAGCCGGTGCGCCTCGGCCAAGCGCACCATGTCCTCCAGGATCCGCGCGCCCTTGGCGACGTTGATCCCGCCGACGACGGCCACGCGGGCGACCAGGCCCGGCACCGGCAAAGGCAGAGGCGCTACGGTCGCGTGGTCGGCCAGATGCGGGATGATCCGCACCCGGTCGTCGCGCAACGTGAAGGCACGGCGCAGGACGGCAAGCGCGCTGCGCGAAAAGACGACATGGCGGTCGGCCAAGTCGAACAGGTCCTGCCACGCCCGGCGGTGGCCGGCCACATCGACGTCGGCGGCCCCGATCGCCGTCCCGGCGGCGCTTCCGTCCCGCCACCGGACATGTACGTTCGCTGGGGCGCAGGTCCGGCAACGCTCCAGCGCCGGAACGCCGCAGAAGCGGTCCTCCGCGTCGATCAGGTTCAGGGACGGGCAGACGGAGAAATAGTCGTGGTGCAGCAGGCGCAGGGGCACCTCCCTGCCGGCATTCCCACCTTGCCGGAGCTCCCGGATGAAGGCCATGACCTTGCCCATATCCGCGTAGCCGACCAGGGAGCTGACCACGACCTCCGCCAACGGTAGGGCAGCCACCAGAGCAGCGAGGTCGGCGAGGTCGTTCACAGGGAAGCGGAAGGCGGCCTCCCGGTGCAGAAGCTCGACGTCCAGCGCTCCCTCGGGCATGCCGAGGACCGGCTGCACCGTCGGCCGCACCAGCAGGACGGTCTGTCCCTGCGCCTGCAGGCGCGCGATCTCCTTGGTGCGGAAGGTGGCGGCCCCGCCCGTGCCCGGGTGGTCGAACAGCAGCACCGTCCGCGGCCGGCCGGGCAGGTCCCGCGCCGACAGGATGCGGAGGGCTGCGGCAGCCCGGGCGGGGCGCAGCGGATCGGCGCGGATAAAGTCCTGCACCTCCGCGTCGAACTCCGGATAGCGCTCCCGAATGACGGCGCCGGCCGCCTCGATCAGGGCTGCCTTCTCCGCGCTGGGAAAACTGCCGCCGTGGCGGTGATGGACGTAGAGGTTGGGCACGATCACATTCGTGAAGCCCCGCCGCATGGCGCGCCGGCACCAGTCCACCTCCTCGCCATAGCCGCGCCCGAAGGCCACCTCGTCGAAGAAGCCGATCTCCCGCAGCGCCCGGCGGTTCAGGGCCATGCAGAAGCCGACGCCGGTCGGCGCCTCGACCGGCGGCAGGCCGGCCATGGCCGCGAAGGCGGCGTCGATCTCCCCGACCGGGGCGTCCAGGAAGGGCGCGTTGTCCTCCGGCATCGCGGGAAAGCCGCAGATGGTGCCGGCGTTGGTGAAGGGGGTGGTGCTGGCGATCGATGGGCTCCGCTCGATCGCCCCGACCAGCCGCTCCAGCCAGCCGGCCGGCACCTCCACGTCGGTGTTCAGCAGGACAACATGACCATCGGGATTGAGGCGGGTCGCCGTCTCCACCCCGTCGATCACGGCCTTCAGGTAACCTTCGTTGCGCGGCTTAGCGACGACCGTCACATGGTCGAGCGAAACGCCGAGTGCCACCAGGAAGGCCGTAACGCTGCGGTCCGGGTTGCCGTCGTCGACGAAGACGATGCGGTGCCGCGGTTCCACCGTTTCGATCAAGGCGTGAACGAGTGGAGTCAGGAACTGCTTGCCGCCGTAGACCGGCACCACGATGGACACGGGCGCGGCGAGCGGCGCAACGTCCCGCGGGGCGCTCGCGAACAGGCCGAGTGCCGCGCACGCCCGGGTCAGCGGCGTCGGAAGGGCGGCGGCGTAGCGCAGGCCGCGTTCGGTCAGGAAGCGGTGCTCCACCGCCGCCGGCCCGCGCTCGCAGCCCACCTCCCAGCTGCGCGACGACAGGCCGGTGCGCAGCATCAGCGGGATGACCTCCTGCTCGCCGCCGGCGGTCAGCCGCAGGACGACGGCGGAGGTGTCGGGAGGCAGCGCCGCCACCACGACGAAGCCCGACCGTTCCGCCATCGGCGTGCCGCGGGCCAGGGCGACGTCCCGCCGGCCAATCTCCCGCTGGACGTGGATGGCGGGCGGACGGTTGCCATTGTCGATGACCATGTCGAAGTGGCAGGGGCCGTGCCGGTCGTGGAAGGCCCAGCCCTCGACCCGCAATTCGGCGCCGACCTCGATACGCTCAATGAAAAACGCGAACGTTCCATGCGTGGTCATCGCATCCTGCTCCTGCCCCAATCCGCCTTCAAATCCGCTTTCATTCCGCGAAAATCCGTTCCCGGTCCTCCGGGGACAGGACCAGGTCGGTGTCCCAGGGCATGACGCCCTGGATGGGTCCGCTCTGCGGGCAACGGACCTCCGTGTAGTCGAGGCCGCGCAGCGTTACGATGAACCAGAAGAAAGTGTCGGGCATACCGGCGGGTGTCAGGGTCACGACTTGCGCACCGGGTGGGGCGAAGGCGATGTTGGTCATCGCCGCCCCCATGACGCCGACGATCCGCGTGGCCCCCTTGAAGAGGGACACCTGCTGGGGCAGCGTCAGGACGTCCGGCTCGACCAGCGTGTACCCGCAAGCCTGGGCGTGGGCGATCAGGTCATCCTCGCCGACGACTCGGCGGAAGCCGGTTGCCCGGCGGGTGACGAACAGCCGCTCTGCCCCCGCCGCCGGAATGCAGCCGGCCAGGGCGTTCACGCTGTCGAAGACGAACGGCGACATGTACCCGCCATGCTCGCTGAGCCCATCCACCAGCAGCAGGTCGGCAAAGCGCCGGGGCGTGTCGTCGGCAACGATGGTTCGGGCCAGGTCGATCCCCAGCATGGACAGCGACTGGGCCATGGAATCGTTCAGGTGCCCCGGCACGTGTGCGACGAGGAAGCGGGCCTCCAGATCCCGCAGGTGGTGGTGGACGAGCCGCGCCTTGGGCAGCATCTCCATCATCCAGTGGCCGTAGTTGCCGATGCCGCGCTTCTTACACAGGAGGACCGGACCACTCGCGTCCGGCTCGGCCTCCGGTCCGCCCCGCCCGATGGCCGCCAGCACGGCCGCGTGGGCTTGGTCGATCTCCCCCTCGGAATGCTGGGTGATGGTCTCGCGGTAGAGATTGCCGTCGCGGTCGAACACCAGCCCTTCCTTGGCCACCCACACGTCGGCGAGGCGCAGGACACGGACCGGCCGCTCAGGGAAACGTGTCGTGTTCCAGGCCCATTCCATGGACTGCAAGATGGGCTCGGGAATCAGCTCCTTGTTGACCACGCGCGGATAGGCGGCGTCGAACCCCGGCGAGGTCATGGTCAGAATAACCGCGTCGTCGGGCAGGCTGATCGGTGTCGGTGGCATGCAGGGGCTTCTGGATGGGCCTTCCGTGGCGGAAGCCCCATCCTATGGCGTCCCAACGTTAAAAAATTATGCAAAGATTGGGCGAAGGCCGAATGACGCGGGCGTGGCCGTCCCTCCTTTACGGTCGGCCGTAATGGTCGTCGATGCGGACAATGTCGTCCTCGCCCAGATAGGCGCCGGACTGCACCTCGATCAGGTTCAGCGGAACCTTGCCCGGGTTTTCCAGGCGGTGCAGCGTGCCGAGCGGGATGTAGACGGACTCGTTCTCGCGCAGCAGGATCTGATCCTCCCCGCGGGTGACCAGGGCCGTGCCGTTCACCACGACCCAGTGCTCGGCGCGGTGATAATGCTTCTGCAGCGACAGGCGGGCGCCGGGCGCCACGGTCAGCCGCTTCACCTGGAAGCGGTCGCCGGCATGCAGCGACTGGTAGTAGCCCCAGGGCCGATGAACGCGGCGGTGCTGGCGCGGCTCGTCGCGCCCCTGCGCTTTCAGATGCTCGACCAGCGGCTTGATGTCCTGCGCTCGGTCTTTCGCGGCGACCAGGACGGCGTCCTCGGTGGCGACCACCACCGCGTCTTCCATGCCAAGCAGGGCGACGAGCGCGCCGTCCTCGCTGCGGACGTAACAGCCGCGGCTATCCCAGGCGATTGCGTCGCCGTGGCAGACGTTCCCACCCTCGTCCTTGGCGCCGATGTCCCACAGCGCCGACCAAGCGCCGACGTCGGTCCAGCCGATGGCGCAGGGCACCACGGCGGCGGCGTCGGTGCGCTCCATCACGGCGTGGTCGATGGAAATGGACGGGGCGGCGGCGAAGGCTTCCTCCTCCAGCCGGAAGAAGTCGAGGTCGGCGCGCCCACCGGCGAGCGCGGCGCGGCAGGCGGCGAGCACGGCCGGCTCCCAGCGCTCCAGCTCCTCCAGGTAGCGGCGCGCGGGCAGCAGGAACATGCCGCTGTTCCAGAAGACGTCTCCCTCGGCCAGGTACCGTTCGGCCTCCGCGCGCGGCGGCTTCTCCACGAAGGCGGCGACGCGGTAGGCGCCCTCCTGCCCGTCCAGGGGCAGGCCCCGGCGGATGTAGCCGTAGCCGGTCTCCGGCGCGGTCGGCACGATCCCGAAGGTGGTGAGCTGGCCGGCGTCCGCGGCCCGGGCAGCGGCGGACACCGCCTGCAGGAAGGCCGTCCGGTCCTGGATGACGTGGTCGGCCGGCAGCAGCAGCAGACGCCCGTCGGGGTCCTGCTCCGCGATGATCAGCGCCGCGATGGCGGCGGCGGCGGCGGTGTTCCGGCCAATCGGCTCCAGCACGATCCGCGCCCCGGCTGGCCCAGCGTCCTGGCCGATCTGGCGCATCTGCTCCGCGATGACGAAGCGGTGCTCCTGATTGCAGACGACGAGCGGCGGCGCGAAGCGGGCCGGGTCGGCAACCCGCAGGGCCGTCTCCTGCAGCATGGAGCGATCCGAGCTGAGCGGCAGGAACTGCTTGGGATACTGTTCCCGCGACATCGGCCAAAGCCTGACCCCGGAACCGCCGGACAGGATGACGGGGACGATGCGGGCGTTCTGCGCAGTGTTGGTCATGGCCGCCGATGGTGTGCGTCGCAAGGGACCACCGCTCGGCTTGCCGTGCGGCAGCAATCCTTTGTGACTACGGGAGGTATCCACCCCCTGTCAACTTGGCCAAAATGGAGCCCCCTTTCGCCTCTCCGACTAACGTTGAGTCGTTTTTAGACGCTCCGGTTCTTCAGCGACATTTCCAAATGGCGCAGGATAAGGTTGGTGTCGTAGTCGGTGGAGGTCCGGACCACCCGCTCCCAGTAGTTCAGCAGCGGGATGCGGGCCGGATTCTTCTGCAGAAGGTCGCGCTTGATGAACGGGAACTCCATCCGGGCGATCAGGTAATCCCAGAAAAAATGCGTCCCGTTCAGCGGCACGCCCGCGTTGATCGTGTGGAAGACCTGCTGGATGAAGCGCTTGCGCACGGGATCCTGAAGGGCGTCGTCGCCCGTGACGTTTCCCTCTACCACCGCCTCAATTAGGGCGGCGGCGGCCTGCCGGTAGGGGAAGGCGGCGCGGCAGTGCAGGCCGGCCCGGCGCAGAGCGCGGGTCAGCCCGATCTCGTACTTGCGCACGATCCACATCTTGGACTGGACGTAGCGCAGCTGGCGCCAGAACGCGGCGAAGGCCGGCGCGGTCAGGGCCGCCTTGTGGAACAGCAGGAAATAGCTCTGCAGATGGAAGGACCGCTCCCAACTGTCGGACGCCCCCCAGACATCCGCCTCCTCCGGGCTCATCCGGTCCAGCAGGCCGGCCAGATGGTACAAGGGGCCATAGACGCTGTCGTTGGCGAGCAGCAGCATGTCCAGAGCGCCCAGTTCAGGAACGGCCGCGATCCCTTCCTTGTAGGCGCCGAAGTCGTAGCCGACGTTGTCGCGCCGGACGATCAGGGCGCAGAGCTCCTGCAGAGCCTCGACCTGGACCAGCCGCGGCGCGTTGCTCACGAAGACGATGGCGAAGCCGAGGTCGTGAAGCTGGCGCAGGTAATGCCGCACGAAGTCGTGGACCACGCCCTGGCGGTCGTAATGGACGAACACCGCCACCCGCCGCGCGCCGGCCAGCGGCCGGTGCCCGTCCCAGCGCTCGCGCACATAGCTTTCCTTGCGGAAGACGCTGGCCGCGTAGGAGAGATAACCCCCGAGCAGCTTGGTCTGCGCGACCAGCCAGAAAAAGCCGATGCGCAGGCGCACAAGAAGGCGGGCCAGAATGCTTGTCATTGGGGCGGTGCCATCCTTGGCGCAATCAAACGGGGAACGCGATCAAACGGGGACAGGGTCACACGGGAAGCCGCTGGGAACGTGCCAGTTGCTCCGCCCGAGCGCGCAGGTCGGCCGGCACCGCCGGCAAGCCGGCCGCGGGGGTGAGGAGCCCGCGCAGCGCGTCGGCTGCCGCCGACTTCTGCCCGGACGCGGCAAGCACCTCGGCCTGGTGATAGAGCGCCGGCCACAACAGCGCGCCATAACGCCCGCCCGTCGCCTCCCCCAGATCGCGGCTCGCCTCATAGGCCTTGCCGAACCAGCCGGCGGCCGACTTCAGCGCCTTGCGGTGGTTGACGCAGAGTATGCCGAGCGCGAAGCCCGCCGAAGCTGTCTCCTCCAGCCCCTGCCCGTCCTCCTGCTTAGCAAGGTCGTCCTCGACGCCTTGGGCGAGCCGGTCGGCTGCGGCGTAATGTCCCAAGTTGACCAAATCCGTGAAGGTTTGCCGGCGCAGGCCAGCCAGAATGGTCGACGGGATGCGCTCGCCCAGGATGGGGCTGGGGTCTCGCGCCAGGCGCTCGACACCGTCAGCCGCCCCCATGGGGTTGCTCCAGGATAGGATCTGTGCGGCGTAGCTGCGGGCGCGCCAGGCGAGGTCGTCGGTTTCGCCGTCGTCGGCGCCGGCCGCCTGCAGCGCAGCGCGCGCGCGTTCGCCGGCCTCCCCCGCCGCCTGGAAGTAGAGGCGGGCCCGCTCGCGATCGTCGTCCTGCAGCCACACGGCCATACCCAGGCAATACAGGATGCCGCACAGGCTGAACGGGGCGCGGGCGTGGAAGCCCGCGATGTCGGCCGGCCAGTCGGCCATGGACGGCAGGGACTCCGGCTTGTCCAGCTCCAGGCCCCAGCGTGCGCGGCAGGCCTCGATCACCGGGACGGCCGCCTCGCGTGCCTCGGCGAAGCGCCCAGCGTGGGTCAGCTCCTTGAAGCGGCGGTAGCGCAGGCCGAGGCCCAGGGGAGTGCCGGCGGCAACGGTCCCTGACCGTTCGGCGAGATAATCAAGATAGCGCGCCCGGTCGAGCCGGCGTGACAGGTCCGCCGTCCCCTCCGTCATCGACGCGGCCGCGCGCAGCGTCGGCCCGTGCTCGACCACCGAGACGGCGGTGAAGCCAGCCCGGCGCAGCAGCGCCTCGAAGCCCTCGCGGCTGTAGAGCGTGACGTGGTAGCCGGGGCTGAGCAGAGGCACCAGGACGCCGGCCGACGTCTCGGGCTTGATCTCGCCGGCGTTGGGCGTGGTCAGCAGCAGCGTGCCGCCCGGCGCCAGGACGCCGCGCAGGATGGACAGGAAGCCCAACGGCTCGAAGATGTGCTCGACCACCTCGGAACAGAGGACGAGGTCGAACGGCTCGGGCCCGGCGTCGGCCGGGGTGCGCAGGTAGATGGACGAGATGTCCAGCCCCAGCAGCTCGCGCCCGGCGCGGGCGGCGAAGCCGGGGTCGATGCCCTGGACCGACCAGCCGAAGACTGTGCGCGCCACGTCGAGCGAGAAGCCGAAGCCGCAGCCGATCTCCAGGTAGCGGCGGACCTTGGACGGGTCGATGGCGGACAGCGGCTCGGCCATCACGTCGATGCCGGCACCCTGCTCCAGGTAGAAGGCGAGCGCGGCGTCAGTCGCCTGCGCGCTCTCGTACTCCGGCTGCTGGAGCGTCGGGAAGAAGGCGGTGCCGCAGCGGCCGCACAGGGCCAGGGGCAGCAGCGGGTTGGGCGGAACGGCCGAGCGGACGTTCAGGCGGACGGACTTCGGGCTGGCATCGGCGCAGGCGGGACAAACCGCGTCGATGGGCGCGGCGCTGCTGGTGTTCCAGTCGATGTGCATCCTGCTCACAACCTGAAAGGGGGCCGTCCGACGATCCTACCGAACGGCGAGGAAAGTACCGCCGCAATAGCAGAATAATCGCCGGACAGGCAACCGCGCTGACGTCACACACCGCCGCAGGATGCCCGCGGGAATCGATTTTCCACCGCCTTTCGAAACGTCTTCCCGCCATCGGCCGCGCGGCGCCGGGAGTCATCAGCCTCTGGGATCAGCCATAAACGGGCCACAGCCCCTTCCAAACGCCCAGGACCTCCACCAGCACGGCCCCGCCCAGGGCCAGGGCGGCGGCGAAGAGGGCAAGCCGCAGGCCCCGGCGCAGCCCGGCGGGACGCCATGCGCCGGCCGCGGCGGCAAGCCCCAGCAGGACCAGCGCGTGCATGGGCAGGAAATAGCGGCCCTGGACGCCGTCCACGGTGGCGGATCCCACCGGCGTGAAGCCGACCCAGAAAGCCGCCAGGACCAGCAGAGCGTAGGCCGGCGCCGGGACGAGGCAGCCGGCCGCGAAGCCGGCGTCGCGCCGGCGCGGGCCGTCGCACAGCGCCAGGGCCAGCAGCACCCAGAAGGCCGGCAGCACCCAGCGGTCGGACGCGTAGCCGTGCCAGGGCGGGGGATGGCCGCCGTAGCGCCCGTAGCCGTCGCGCCACCACATTACCGCCCAGTCGCGCACCGTGTCGGCAAACACCCGCAGGGCCTCCAGCGGGTCGGTCCGCAGGCGGGCAATCTGCGCCGCCGGATCGGCCCCGGTGCCCCAGTAGGGCCCGGGGACGAAGGGATAGGCCGCGTTCCACAGGACGGCAATGCCCAGCGCGACGGCGAGGCAAAGGCCGCCTAGCGCGAAGCGCGACCGCAAGCTGCTGCCGGCCACCGCCGCGGGCAGATAGAGCGCTGCGCCGGCGAAGGGGGCCATGGTGAGCTTGAGCAGGCCGAGCGCCGCTGATAGGGCGACCAGCCCAGCACCTTCCCCCCGGCCGAGCGGCGTGCCGCGGTCGCGCAGGCGCCAGACCAGGGCCAGCATCAGGACGGGCAGAGTCAGGTTCAGGGGATCAGCGCTCAGCGAGCAGGCGCTCTGCAGCGCCACCGGTGACAGCGCCAGGGCCAGAACGGCCACCCGCCCGCCCGGCAGCGCCCGCAGGATCGCCGCGACCATCAGGCCGTAGACGGCCAGGTTGCCGACGCGCCCCGCCCGCATCTGGCCGAGCGGCCCCAGCCCGGCGGCGCGCGCTGCGGCGACGCCCGCCGCCTGCGGCAGGTAGGCGAGCGGCGCGAAGCTGGCCGAGCTGGGAAAGGGCACCACCTCGACGGCCGGCGGCTGGGCGGCGAGGTGGTCGGACAGGGCGTGGGCCTCCACGGGGTCGACCGGCCCGTGCTTCTGGATGCGGTCGATGTGGTAGAGCATCTGGAGGTAGCCGGCCCGGTCGATCGGCCCGCCCCAGGAATTGGGGCCCAGCGTTTCGGCCAGGAGATGGCCGTCGGCGATCTGCAGCACGCGCTGCCAGTGGAAGGCCTCGTCCTGGGCGGCGAAGGGCGGCGTCCGGGCCAGGAGCAGCCCGCCGAACAGCGCAAAGTAGGCGGCGGCCAGGATCGCGATCAGGAGCGGCTCCGGCCGGAAGGCCGCGCCGGCGGGGGTCATGGAGACTCGCTCGACAAAGCCGCGGCCGATGAGCTTACGGCTGGACATCCGCCGATCCCTGTTCCGTTTTTCCATGGGCGGCCGCGATCCGGGGCGGGCCAGGGCGGACAGAACCACAAGGCGGGCTCCGTTGGGAATGGCGGAATGGCGAAGCGTCCTCGCCACGCCGCCGGAGGGCTGTTACAGTGCGCGCCCCGCTCACCCCGCCCGCACACCCCGTCAACGCCGCACCGGTCCCGCCGAAGGCCAAAGGCCGAGGAATGCCCTCCACCCTCCTGCATCTCGATCCCGGCCTCCCTTCCCGCGTCGCGCCCCGCTGCGACACACCGGGCCACGATCTGGTCTGGGGCTTTTCCGGCTGGGCCTGCCGTCCGGGCGCCCGGCTGCGCGCCGCCGTGGTGACGGTCGCCGGGACGCGCTTCCCGGCCACGGGGCTGAACACCGTCCGCCTCGACGCCGAAGCCGCGCAGAACCGCCACGGCCTGACCCCGGATCTCGCCTGCGGTTTCTGGGGGCTGGCCACGCTCCCGGCCACGCTTCCGGGCGCGCGCGCGGGGGAGGCACTGCGGCCCGTGCTAGTTCTGGAGTGGACGGACGGCACGCGGGAGGAGTGGCCGGCGGGAACGGTCGCCGTGGAAGAGCCGGCGGCGGCATCCAATGACGCGCTGCCACACGGCGATGCACCACCGGGCGACGGCCCGCTCGTCGCCATCGCCATGGCCACCTACAACCCCGACCCGGCGCTGTTCCGGGCGCAGGTGGATTCCATCCGCTCCCAGACGCACGAACGCTGGATCTGCCTGATCGAGGACGATGGCTCCAACGACGCCCACTGGCGGGACATCCTGGAGGCGACCTCCGACGACGGCCGCTTTCGCCCGGTGCGCAACGGCGTTAACCTCGGCTTCTACCGCAACTTCGAGCGCGCGCTGGGCCGCGTCCCGGCGGAGGCGGAGTTTGTCGCCCTGGCCGACCAGGACGACCGCTGGGCGCCCGGCCGGCTTGCCGCCCTGATCGCTGCCGTTCAAGGCGACGCCGTCCTGGCTTTCGGCAACATGCGGGTGGTGGACGGCACGGGGCGGGTCGTGTCGGAAACCTTCTGGCCCGGCCTGGACAGCCGCCACGACAGCCTCGACGCACTGCTGATGGCCAACGCCGTCACCGGCTGTGCCTGCCTGTTCCGGGCTTCGCTGCTGCGGCTGGCATTGCCCTTCCCGGCGCTCGGCCGGATCGCCTACCACGACCACTGGATCGCCTGCTGCGCTGCGGCGGAGGGCAGGATCGCCTACCTGCCACAGTCGCTGGGCGACTATGTCCAGCACGGGTCCAACAGCCTGGGCTACCGGCGGCGGCCCGGCCTGCGGCTGGCGGCCAAGCTGGCGGCCTCGCTCGCCCTCGCCCCGGCCCTGGCGCTCGCCGCCCAGTCGACGACGACCCGGCGGCGGCTGGCCGGTCCGCTGCACCTGCTGGTCGGCCTGCCCGATGCCGAGCTGGTCTGCCGCGCCGCCTTCGCCGAAACGCTGCGCCAACGCGTCCCGCCCTGCGGCGACGGCCGGGACCGGGACGACGAGGCACGGCGGACGGCGACGGCCACTTTCCTGCCCGGCCCGCACCCGGGCCGCCGCCTGCTGGCCGCCCTGGTCCGGCGCGGGCCGCGCGGCCGGGCCTTCCGCGGGGTTGCCGCACGCCTTTTCACCGGCCTCGCCATCGGGCGGCTGACGGGCCTTCTGGCCCGGCTGCACCCGCCGCCGGCCAGCCACACCGGCTCGGCGCGGGAACAAAGCTGAGCGGCCCGACCGAGGGGCTTGGCACAGCGACCGGAGTTGCGGTAAGCCCGCTCGCGTCCTGGTTGATCGCCGGCAGGCTGTGAACCGGGACGAACGCGCCTGCGGAGCGCACTACCGGATTGCACCATGAGGTGCGGGAACGCGATGCCGAACCTGCCTGACGACCTCCGGCTTCTCGAAGCGGAATCGATCGCTATCCTGCGCGAGGTCGCGGCGGCCTTCGCCCGGCCGGTCCTGCTCTATTCCATCGGCAAGGACAGCGGCGTGCTGCTGCACTTGGCGCGCAAGGCCTTTCACCCCGGACCGGTGCCTTTCCCGCTATTGCACGTGGACACCGGGTGGAAGTTCCGCGACTTGACATCCTCCGCCGCCTGAAGGCGGCGGATTCCCGAGCCTCACGGCGCAGGTTCCTGCTTCACCGAGGACTGCCCAGAATGCCGAAGCACCCCGAGACTGACACCCTCTCCACAGGCGGTCACCGCCAGTCCGGCGGCCAAAATGTTGCGCGCGGCGTTGTGGTCGCGGTCGTGGTGCGCGCCGCAGTCCGGGCACGCCCAGTCGCGATCCGCCAAGGTGAGCGCATGTCCCGTGGTCCCGCACACGCTGCACGTCTTCGTGGACGGGAAGAAGCGGCCCACCTTGACCAGCGTCCGCCCATACCACGCGGCTTTGTAGGTCAACTGGCGAATTAACTCACCCCATCCCGCATCGGCGATCGCCCGGCTGTGCCGCTTAGCTCTCAGCAGGCCCGTCACCGACAGGTCCTCGATGCAGATCGTTTGGTTGTCACGGATCAGCCGCGTGCTGAGGTGGTGCAGGAAGTCTTGCCGTGCATGGCGCACGGCGGCATGGGCGCGGGCAACCCTGAAGCGTGCCTTCGCCCGGTTCTTCGAGCCTTTCCGTTTGCGCGCGAGGCGGCGCTGTTCGCGGACCAGCCGCTTGTGCCGCTTCGCCAGATGGCGCGGGTTGGTGATCGTCTCCCCGGTGCTGAGGACGGCCAAGTTCGTCAGGCCAAGGTCGATGCCAATCGCGCCCCCGCCTTCCAACCGCTCGGCAAGGACGACGACGCGGCAGGCCACGTACCAACGGCCGTCCGCTTCCCGCGTCACAGTGACCGTGCTCGGCTCGCTGGGCAGCGCGCGCGACCACACCACGATCAGCGGTTCGGTCATTTTCGCCAGCTTCAGTTTTCCGTCCCGGTAGGTGAACGCCGACTTCGTGAATTCGGCGGACTGCGGCCCGTCCTTGCGGCGGACCTGCGGGTACCGCGCACGGCGCTGGAAGAAGTTGCGGTAAGCGGTGTCCAAATGGCGCAACGCCTGCTGAAGCGGGACGCTGGACACGTCGTTCAGCCAGACGAACTCCGGCAGCCTCTTCAGCGCCGTCAGCATCGCGTTCGTCTGGGGAAAGCCGCACCGTTCTGTGCGCTCCGTCCACGCC
This sequence comes from Azospirillum canadense, assembly GCF_025961225.1. Taxonomy (GTDB): domain Bacteria; phylum Pseudomonadota; class Alphaproteobacteria; order Azospirillales; family Azospirillaceae; genus Azospirillum; species Azospirillum canadense. The sequence continues at coordinate 52,545 of NZ_JAOQNG010000006.1, forward strand.
GCCTCCCGCATCGCGCGGGCCCGGTTGTAGACCACGCGCACGCACCCGAACGTCCGGTTCAGCAGATCGGCCTGCTCCGGCGTTGGATAGAAGCGAAAGCGGTAGGCGCATTCCACCGGTGTCACCATGCCTTGTATGTACTAGGAGTGACCTCCATGTTCAAGTTTTGTTCCGCTGTCGCGGAACTGCGCGCGCGGGTCGCCCGCATCGTAACCTTCGACGGCGATCGGCCGCTGGCGCGGGCCGGCGACGCGGTGACCGTGACGTTGGAGGCGGCGGTGGACGCCGCGCGCGGCGACCTGCTGGCCGCCCCGGAAGAAGAGCCGGAGGTGGCCGACCAGTTCGCCGCGCACCTGCTGTGGATGGCGGAGGAGCCGCTGATCCCCGGCCGCTCCTAGCTACTGCGGGCCGGGGCCCGCTGGGTGCCGGCGACCGTCACCGCGCTCCGCCACGCGGTGAATGTGGAGTCGCTGGAGCACACCGCCGCCGCGACGCTGGCAATGAACGCGGTCGGGCTGTGCAACCTGTCCACAGCGGCGCCGCTCGCTTTCGACGTCTATGCGGCGAACCGCCGCACCGGCTCCTTCATCCTGGTGGACCGCTTCTCCAACCGGACGGTCGGCGCCGGGATGATCCTGCACCCGCTGCGCCGCACCGCCAACGTGCACCGCCAGGAGCTGGCCGTAGCGGCGGCGGAGCGCGCCGCGGCCAAGCGGCAGCGCCCAGCGGTCCTGTGGTTCACCGGCCTGTCCGGCGCCGGCAAGTCCACCATCGCCAACCGGGTGGAGCGGCGGCTGCACGCGCTCGGCCACCACACCATGATGCTGGACGGCGACAACGTCCGGCTGGGGCTCAACCGCGACCTGGGCTTCACCGTCGCCGACCGGGTCGAGAACATCCGGCGCGTGGGCGAGGTGGCAAAGCTGATGACGGAGGCCAGGCTGATCGTGCTGTGCGCCTTCATCACCCCCTTCCGAGCCGAGCGGGAGGCCCTGCGCGCCCTGTTCCCGGACGGCCTGTTCCTGGAGGTGTTCGTGGACACGCCGCTGGAGGAGTGTATGCGGCGCGACCCTAAGGGGCTCTATGCCAAGGCGCGGTCCGGGAGCTTGCGCGACTTTACCGGCGTCGACTCCCCCTACGAGCGGCCAGACGCGCCGGACCTGCGGCTCGACACCACGGCGGAGGACGCCGACACGCTCGCTCTGCGGGTGGTTGAGGACCTGCGCGCCCGGGGCATCCTGGACGCCTGACCCGCCCGCAAAATATCGCGGCCCAAAAATCTGGACATCCGGCCGCAGGCGCGCGCATTCCTCCCCCTCGGAGTCCCGGCCGCCACCCCCGACGACGGCGCCGCCGGAATGGTCCAAACCGTTGCCGAGAGGGGCCCCATGGCCGGAATTCGCAGCTACAATCGACGCGTCCTGGTGACCGGCGGCGCCGGCTTCCTCGGCTCGCACCTGTGCGAACGCCTGCTGGCGCGCGGCGACGAGGTGCTGTGCGCCGACAACTATTTCACCGGGTCGCGGAGCAACATCACGCACCTGCTGGGCAACCCGCATTTCGAGGCGATCCGGCACGACGTCACCTTCCCGCTCTATGTGGAGGTGGACGAGATCTACAACCTCGCCTGCCCGGCCTCCCCGGTGCACTACCAGCACGACCCCGTGCAGACGACCAAGACCAGCGTCCACGGCGCCATCAACATGCTGGGACTGGCCAAGCGCCTGAACGCCCGCATCCTCCAGGCCTCGACCAGCGAGGTCTACGGCGACCCCGTCGTCCACCCGCAGCCGGAGGAATACTGGGGCAACGTCAACCCGATCGGCCCGCGCTCCTGCTACGACGAGGGCAAGCGCTGCGCCGAGACGCTGTTCTTCGACTACCACCGCCAGCACCGGCTGGCGATCAAGGTGATGCGCATCTTCAACACCTACGGGCCGCGCATGCACCCCAACGACGGCCGCGTCGTCTCCAACTTCATCATGCAGGCGCTGCGGGGCGAACCGATCACGGTCTACGGCGACGGCGCGCAGACCCGCTCCTTCTGCTACGTCGACGACCTGATCGACGGCATGGTGCGGCTGATGGACAGCGACCCCGCGATCACCGGCCCCATCAACATCGGCAACCCCGGCGAATTCACCATGCTGGAGTTGGCCGAGCAGGTGATCGCGCTGACCGGCTCGCGCTCGGTGATCGAGCACCGCCCGCTGCCCCAGGACGATCCCCGGCAGCGCCGCCCGGACATCACCAAGGCCAAGAACCTGCTGGACTGGGAGCCGACGGTGCCGCTGCGCGAGGGGCTGGCGCGCACGATCGACGATTTCCGGCGCCGCTTCTTCGCCTGACGCCGGCCGTCACCGGGGCTGGGCCGGGGTTGGAGGGGGGCCTGAGAGGGTTGGAGTCTTGTCGCGCCCCCGGCCCCGCCTCCCCCGCCCGGCGGAACCGCCGGCGCGGAATGTTCCGCCCGACAAGACCGCTTTCCGGCCCACTTCCCGCTCCGGCGAGTCGCGCGGCGAATCGCCGGAGCGCCCGATTCGCCGCAAACCCGCGATTCGCAAGGCTAAATCTGGAGTTTTGTCGCGTCACCCCAAGCGTCCACAGGTGGAACGGGTTATCCCCTGGAGTTTTGTCGCGGGATTCCTGGACTCTTGTCGCGCGACTCGCGATTCTCTACTGGAGTCTTGTCGCTCAAACAAATAGGTGAATCTAATAACCTTACAAATAGTCTGCGCGACAAGATTCCAAATTGCCGCCGTCTACCTGCCGTGTTATGGATCGAAACCTAAGTTGACCTGGAACAAACGGCGAGAACAGCGCGCTATGGGCCAGTTGCATCGCCTGATCAGTCAGGTGGGTCGCGAGCAGGCGAAAGCACTCCAGACCGATCCGGAGCAGCGCTCGCTGATCGACATCGCTGCGGCGGTCTTGGAGGAAGAACGGCAAGAGCTGGGCATTACCTATTCAGGCTTTGCCTTGACCGCTCTTCCGCATCGCCGCCTGCCCGACGACCAGCCTTGGGAAAGGCGAGGCCACCGGATTCGTCTGCTGATCGAGCCCGGTCGACTGCCAGTCCGCGGCGGCGGTTTCAAGCTCTACGGCGTTCCTTATGGAAGCCGCGCACGGATGATCCTGCTTTATCTGCAGACCCGCGCGCTCCAGACCGACAGCCGCGAAGTCGAACTGGGCCGCAGCATGCACGACTGGCTGGACCGCATGGGCCTGTCCGTGGGCGGCCAGACCTACCGCGACATCCGGGAACAAGCCTCGCGCATCGCCGCCTGCAACCTGACCTTCGCCTGGGAAGATGCCAACAGCCTGGGCTTCGAGAAGGACTCGATCGTCAAGGGCGGCATCCATTTCTCGTCGGAGCACAATTCTCCGCAAGGCTCGCTGTGGGAAGACCGCGTCCTGCTCTCCGAGGCTTTCTTCCGCGAACTGAAGGCTCATCCGGTGCCCATTTGGGAACCGGCGCTGCGGCACATCCAGAACAACAGCACGAGCATCGATATTTACATCTGGCTGGCTTACCGGCTGCACAGCCTGAGCAAATCGACGACCATCACCTGGCCGGCGGTGTTCGAACAGTTCGGCGCCGGCTATGCCCGGTTGCGCGATTTCCGGAAGCGCTTCATCGAGGCTCTGCAACTGGCGCTTGCCGTCTACCCCGACGCGCGGGTGGATGTGGAGGAGCATGGCCTTCTCCTGCACCCCTCGCCGCCGCCGATTCCGGAGCGCAAGATGGCGCAGCTCATGCGCTGACCATCACCGTGGGGGGACGCGACAAGACTCCAAGCGCTTTCCCCTGCCCGGTCGCGACAACATTCCAGCCCGCCCGCCCAGACCACCGGTCCCACCACCTCCCCAACGGAAACTCCACCCAGTCTCCATGACGGCCAAACACCGCGCCCAACGGAACGGACGGTACCGGAATCGGTCGCGGTGACCGGTCTCTCGGTCCTGATGCTGAGCCGCTACGGCCGGCTTGGAGCGAGCAGCCGGCTGCGCTTCCTCGCCTACCTGCCGGCCTTGCGCGACGCGGGCTTCCGGGTGACCGAAGCCCCGCTGCTCGACGACGAGTACCTGCGCAGACTCTATGGCGGGGGACCGGCCGACCGGCGCCGGATCGCCGCCGCCTACGCCCGGCGCGTCGCGGCGCTGCGGGCGTCGCGGCGCCACGACCTGGTCTGGCTGGAGAAGGAGGCCCTGCCCTGGCTGCCCTTCGCGGCCGAAGCCGCGGCGGGGCTCGGCCGCGTTCCCTACGTCATGGACATCGACGACGCCTGGTTCGAACGCTACGCCGGCCACCGGCTGGCGCCGGTGCGGGCGCTGCTTGGCGGCAAGTTCGCGACGCTCGCCCGCAACGCGCGGATCGTGCTGGCCGGCAACCCTTATCTGGCCGACTGGGCGCGCGGCGCCGGCTGCCCCGACGTCCGCTTGCTGCCGACGGTGGTGGATCCCGCGCGCTACCCGCTGCTTCCCTTCCCCGGCACGTCTGACGGCCCGGCGACCGTGGGGTGGATCGGTTCGCCGTCCACGGCGCGCTATCTCGGCATGGTCGGCGGGGCGCTCGCCCGGCTCGGGACGGCGGTGCGGCTGCGGGTCATCGGGGCGTCCGAAGCCACTCTGCCGGCGCCCCTGCCCGTGCCGGCGGCCTGCGTGCCCTGGCGCGAGGAGAGCGAGACCGAGGAGCTGGGCCACGTCGACATCGGCATCATGCCCCTGCCGGACAGCCCGTGGGAACGCGGCAAGTGCGGCTACAAGCTGATCCAGTACATGGCGGCAGGCCGGCCGGTCGTCGCCTCTCCGGTCGGCGTCAACACCAGCCTGGTGCGGCATGGGGTGAATGGCTTCCTGGCCGAAGGCGAGGACGCCTGGGCCGACGCCCTCGGCCGGCTGGCCGCCGACTCGGAGTTGCGCGCCCGCATGGGGGCGGCCGGCCGGCGGCTGGTGGAGGAACGCTACGCCCTTCCGGTCACCGCGCCGCAGCTGGCCGCCGCCTTGCGGGATGGGGCCGGCCCCCGACCTTGAACCCCGGGGCGACGGTCGCTATGGTCGCGCCACTGAAAGAAGGGAATCCTGAAGCTTGCTGATCACGCCCTCTGCGAATCCTCTGGGCGCGGGGTTCGGCGCCGGTCCGTCCGCCATGTTCCGCACCGTCTGGCACCACCGGAGCCTGATCGCGCGTCTGGCCAAACGGGAACTGGTCGCCCGCTACCAAGGGTCCCTGCTGGGGATGCTGTGGGCGGTCATCAACCCGCTGTTGATGCTGGGCGTCTACACCTTCGTCTTCACCACCGTCTTCCAGGCCCGCTGGGGAACCGGCGAGGGCGGCAGCCCGCAGTTCGCCCTCCTGCTCTTCTCCGGGCTGATCCTGTTCACGATCCTGTCCGACTGCGTGAGCCGCGCGCCCGGGCTGCTGCTGGAAAACGCCAGCTACATCAAGAAGGTGGTCTTCCCGTTGGAGATCCTGCCGGTGGTCGTGCTGACGGTGGCGCTCGCCAACGCCGGGATCGGGCTGGTCATCCTGCTGCTGTTCCACCTGCTGTTCCTGGGCCTGCCTCCGGCAACGGTGCTGCTGCTGCCGCTGGTCATCCTGCCGCTGTCCCTGATGGCTTTGGGATTGTCCTGGTTCCTGTCCTCGGCGGGCGTTTTCCTGCGCGACATCCGGCAGGTGGTGGGCGTCGGCATCACGGTGCTGATGTTCCTCAGCCCGATCTTCTACCCGGTCTCCGCGGTGCCGGAGCGGTTCCGCCTGTTCATTCATCTCAATCCGCTGACCCCGATCCTGGAGCAGTCGAAGGACCTGCTGTTCTGGGGCCGGATCCCGTCCTTGGTCGACTGGGGCCTGGTCACGCTGGCGGCCTGGGTCATCGCCTGGCTTGGCTATGCTTGGTTCACGAAGACCCGCAGGGGCTTTGCCGATGTCGTCTGATACGGCCGGACAGGGCATGGCGCGGCCCTTCTGAAAAGGTGGGAACGCCTCCAAGGACAAGCTATACACGGGGCACGCGGAAGGGCCGCGGAGTGCGTGAAAGCAACGGAGCCGGCCAGGTGAACGCGATTGGTCCCGTTTGCTGCTCGGCAGCGATGAGGATGTTCGACCGTTGACATCCTCCCGGCCCCGAAGGGCCGGGATTCCCGAGCTTCACGGCGCGGGTTCCTGCTTCACCGAGGACTGCCCAGAATGCCGAAGCACCCCGAGACTGACACCCTCTCCACAGGCTGCAACCGCCAGTCCGGCGGCCAGTATGTTGCGCGCGGCGTTGTGGTCGCGGTCGTGGTGCGCGCCGCAGTCGGGGCACGTCCAGTCGCGATCCGCCAGCGTCAATGTATGCCCGGTCGTCCCGCACGTGCCGCAGGTTTTTGTGGACGGATAGAAGCGGTCGATCTTGACCAGCGTCCGTCCGTACCACGCGGCCTTGTACGTCAGCATACGGATCAGTTCCCCCCATCCCGCATCGGCGATGGAGCGGCTGTGGCGCTTGGCCTTCAGCATTCCCCTCACCGACAGATTTTCAACAGCGATCACTTGGTTTTCGTTGACCAGCCGTCGCGACAGCTTGTGCAGGAAGTCATGCCGCGCATGGCGCACGGCGGCATAAGCGCGGGCGACCTTGAGGCGCGCCTTCGCCCGGTTCTTGGATCCTTTCTGTTTGCGCGCGAGACGACGTTGCTCACGGATCAGCCGCTTCCGGCGCTTGGCGAGGTGGCGCGGGTTGGCGATTTTTTCTCCAGTGCTGAGGACGGCCAAGTCCTTCAGCCCCAAGTCTATGCCGACTTCGGCCCCACCGGTCAGCGGTTCGGCGTGAGTTATGACACGGCAGGACACGTACCAGCGTCCATCCGCCTCGCGCGTCACCGTGACCGTGCTGGGCGCGCTGGGAAGCGCGCGGGACCACACCACGGCCAACGGCTCGGCCATCTTCGCCAGCGTCAGCGTGCCATCCCGGTACCGGAACGCCGACTTGGTGAACTCTGCCGACTGCGGCCCGTCCTTGCGGCGGAACTGCGGGGAGCGGGCGTGCCGCTGGAAGAAGTTGCGGTACGCCGTGTCGAGATGGCGAAGCGCCTGCTGAAGCGGGACGCTGGACACCGCGTTCAACCACGCGAACCCCGGCAGCTTTTTCAGCGCCGTCAGCATGGCGTTGGTCTGCTTGAAGCCGCACCGCTCCTTGCGCTCGGCCCACGCCGCCTCCCGCAGGGCGCGGGCGCGGTTGTAGACCACGCGCACGCAGCCGAATGTCCGGTTCAGCAGATCAGCCTGCTCCGGCGTCGGGTAGAAGCGGAAGCGGTAGGCGCATTCCATCGGCATTCCTTTCATGCAGGGGGATTCACAGATATGTTCATCTTTTGTTCCGTTGGTGCGGAACCGTATTTCCCCCCACACGTGAACGGCTGGGTTTCCATGCGGAGGCTCGGATGAAGGTTCCCTTCAATCTGCCGGTTGCCGCCGGCCGGGAACTCGACCTGATCCGGGATGCCATCGACCGGGGCCAATTGGCCGGAGATGGGCATTACACGCGTCTGTGCCACGGATGGCTATCGGAATTCACCGGTACCCAGGCCGCCCTGCTGACCCATTCCTGCACGGCCGCGTTGGAAATGGCCGCGATCCTCCTCGACGTCGGGCCGGGCGATGAGGTCATCATGCCGTCCTTCACCTTCGTCTCGACCGCGAACGCGGTCGTGCTGCGGGGCGGGGTGCCGGTGTTCGTGGACATCCGGCCCGACACCCTGAACATCGACGAGGCTTTGATCGCCGACGCGATCACTCCTCGGACCAAGGCCATCTGCGTGGTCCATTATGCCGGCGTGGTGGCCGAGATGGACGCGATCTGCGCCATCGCCCGGCGCCAGGGGCTGGCCGTGGTCGAGGACGCGGCGCACGCCTTCGGCTCCAAATACCGGGGGCAATCGGCCGGGGCGATCGGCGATCTGGCGACCTTCAGCTTCCACGAGACGAAGAACATCATCGCGGGAGAGGGCGGCGCCCTGCTTCTGCGGGACCGGACCTACGCCGACCGGGCGGAGATCATCCGCGACAAGGGCACCAACCGGAAGCAGTTCTTCCGTGGTCAGGTCGACAAATACACCTGGGTCGACACGGGCTCCTCCTACCTGCCGGGCGAGTTGATCGCGTCGTTCCTCTATGGCCAGCTGGAGCGGGCCGACGCGATCCAGGCGGAGCGGATGGCGAACTGGATGCGCTACGACGCCGCTTTCGCCGGCTACCGGCATCGCGGTGTTGGGCTCCCCTTCATTCCGCCGCACTGCACGCACAACGCGCATCTTTACTACCTCCTGATGCCGAGCCTGGAGGCCCGCCAGGAGATGATCGCCCGCCTGCTGGACGACCGGATCCACGCGCCTTTCCATTATGTCCCGCTTCATTCCGCCCCCGCCGGGCAACGCTTCGGCCGGGCGTGCGGCGACCTGCCGGTGACGCAGGATGTCAGCGCGCGGCTGTTCCGGCTGCCTCTCTACCCGAAGATGGGCGACGCCGTGGACCGCGTCATCGAACGCGTCAGCCACCACCTTGAGGCGATCCTCTGACGGCCGGCCTCTGACGGCCGGATGGCCGTGACGCCCCGCTCAGGCGCGCTTGCGGGCAACCACCACGCGGCTTCCGCCGGCGGGCCAGGGGGCACCGCGCAGCGACAGGGCCACTTCGGCATCGGTGACGGCGCCTAGCAGGCGATTCATGCCCGGCGAAATCGCGAATTCCGCCGTGTGGGCGGCGCGCCCGGCCGGGCGCAGGCCGGACATCAGGCGGGATGCGAGCAGAAGCGGCAGCAGCAGGGCCACGAAGGACGTCGAGAAGACGATCTCGAAGCCGGCCTTGCCCAGCTTCCGTTCAAGCTCACCGCGCCGGTAGCGGCGCACGTGGTGCGCGACCGCATCGGTCTCGCTCCACAGGAAAGGATGCTGGGGGACGGTGACGATCGCGCCGCCCCCCGGAACGGCGGCGCCGGCCATTTCGGCCAGCACGGCCTCATCCTCCTCCACATGCTCGATCACGTCGAAGGCGCCCACCAGATCGAAGGTGTGCCGAACCGGAATCCGCCGGGCGTCCATCTGCAGGAACTCGGTCGCGGCGCCGAGGCGCGGGCGAGCGTACACCAGCCCGGACGGGTGCAGCTCGCTCCCCACCAGCCGCTCCCAGGACCGCAGCCGGCCCACGGCTTCCAGAACGGCGCCGTTGCCGCAACCAACCTCCAGGAAGCTCCGCGCCTGCGGGAAAAAGCGGTCGACCAACCCGGTCAGAAGGCGGTTGCGGGTGCGGAACCAGAAGTGCCGGCCCTCCTGAACCCGGAGCGCCTCGAAGCCGGCCGGATCGATTCCCGACACGGTATCGGCCAGTTCCGGGGCGAACAGCGGGATGCCGTCAGCCACCGCAACGCCATGGCCGCAGTCGGGGCAGCGCCAGCCCGCCGGCCACAGGGGTTCCCCGCGCAGGATGGGAACCGGCGCGCCGCAGGCCGGGCACACGCGGTGTCCCTGGGCCGGCCCTCCCCCCGGCACGGGCGGCGCGGTCAACGGAACACCGTGTTGATGGCCACGCCGGCCACGATCAGGACCAAGCCGACCGCCTGCATCGCGTTGATCGTCTCGCCCAGGAACAGGACGGCCCCGCCCGGCACCAGAACGAAGCTCAGGGCCATGAAGGGATAGGCGTGGGCGACGGGGAGCGAACGCACGGCGAGCATCCAGCACAGGGCCGCCAGACCGGCCGCCGCAAAGCCGCTGATCACCAGCGGATCGAGCAGCATGCGCAGGAGATAAGAACCGGCGTGCCCGCTCTCGTTGCTTGCCAGCACCCCCGCACGGGCTTTAATGATCAGTTGGCCGTACAGGGTGAAGAGCAGCGTACCGGCGATGAAGAGATAATGGGGCATGAGGTTGACCTGGGAGGGTGACCGGGAGATGGCCTGGGAGATGGTCAGGGTTTGCCGTCGGACGGATCGGTCCACCCGCCCGGAAACGTCGGCTTCATACCATTGGAGCCGCGGACACCGCCAGAGCGACGCCACGCGCCAGTCAACGGGGAGCCGATGAAGGTTTCGATCATCCAGTCCTGCTACATTCCATGGAAGGGCTTCTTCGACCTGGTCGGTCGGACCGATCTCCACGTCATCCTGGACGGCGCCCAGTACGCCAAGAGGCACTGGCACAACCGCAACCGCATCATGACGCCGGGAGGGCCGATCTGGCTGACCATTCCGGTCGTGACGAAGTCGCGCTTCGAGCAGCCGATCGAGGAGGTCGGTTTTGCCGAGCCCTGGGCCGAGAAGCACTGGCGTTCCATCGAACTTGCCTACCGGCGCGCGCCCTTCTTCGCCGAAGAGGCGCCCGCTCTGAAGGCCTTGTACGAGCAGGCGGACCGTCTCACGCTCCTGACCGAGGTGAACGAGCTGTTCCTCACCGCGCTGGTGCGCCGGCTCGGCCTTGCGACGAAGATCGTCCGCGATCGTGCGCTTGACGCGCAGGGGCGGCGCGGGGATCGGCTCCTGGACATCTGCCGCAAGGTGGGCGCCACCCGCTACCTGTCCGGGCCGTCGGCGCGCGACTATCTGGACGAGGCTCCCTTCGAGGAGGCCGGGATCGCGGTGGACTGGATGGGCTACGGTCCCTATCCGGTTTATCCGCAGCGCGGTCCCGCCTTCGACCACGCCGTTTCGGTGATCGACGTCCTCTTTGCGCTCGGCCCCGATGCCGCCGCCCACTGCCGCCCCCTTGCCGAGGTCGCGTCTCCGTGAAGCTTTCCTTTGTCACGACAATCTACCGCACCGCCGGCGACATCGAGCCTTTCGCCGCACGGGCCGCGGAAGCGGCTCTCCGGCTGGGCTTCGAGCACGAGGTCGTGTTCGTCAACGACGGGTCGCCCGACGACGGGCTCGACGTCGCCCTCGCCCTGGCCGAGCGCGACCCCCACGTCGTCGTCGTCGACCTGTCGCGGAACTTCGGGCAGCACAAGGCCCTGTGGACGGGGCTCGGCATCGCCACGGGCGACCTGGTCATGGTCATGGACGGCGACCTCGAGGAGGATCCGCTCTGGGCCGTGGACTTCCATCGGGTGCTGACCGGGAAGCGGGCGGAGGTGGTCTACGGGATTCAGATCCGGCCGAAGGGCAATCCGTTCTACCAAGCCTGCCGCAACGGTTTCTACCGCCTGCTCAACATCCTCAGCGACCTCGATTTCCCGCGCGACGTCGCGACGGCCCGGCTGATGACGCGACGGTATGTCGATGCGCTGCTCTCCTTCGAGGAGCGGGAGATCTTCCTGGTCGGCATCATGCACGTGGCGGGATTCCGCCAGATCCCGTTTCCGATCCACAAGGATTCGCGCTCGCCGACCTCCTACACCGTCAAGAAGCTGCTGCGCCTCTTCCTGATGTCGATCACGTCCTTTTCCATCGCACCGCTGATCGGGGTGTTCCTGGCGGGTATCCTGGTCAGTGCCGGCGCCCTGGTTGCCATCGTCGCCCTGATCGCGCGCTACTTCATCACCGGGATCGGGGTGCCGGGCTGGACGTCGGTGATGGTGGCGCTGGTCCTGTTCTGCGGCTTCCTGACCTTCGTCAACGGCCTGCTGGCCATCTACATCGGGACGATCTTCCTGGAGGTGAAACGGCGGCCGCGCGCCATCGTGGCCTCGGTCCATCGGGTCAGCCCTGCTTTGGAAGAGGTCCGGTCATGACGCGCTCCCCCCTGCTCCACCGCATCGCGGACTATTACGACGGCAAGCTGGCGACGCACGGCGCCACGGCCCGTGGCGTGGACTGGAGGGACGAGCGCAGCCAGGAACTGCGCTTCGCCCGCCTCCTGGATCTGGTCGGCGACGATCCCTCGGGGACCATCGCGGAGCTTGGATGCGGTTACGGGGCCCTGGCGGCCTACCTGCGCCGCACCGGGCGGGCGAACCCGTACCATGGCTACGACATCTCCGCCGAGATGGTCCGGACCGCCCGCACCGTCCAGGCCGGCCTGGACGGCGTGCGGTTCGACGAGGGCGATGCCCCGGCCGAGGCCGACTACGTCGTCGCCAGCGGCATCTTCAACGTCCGCTTCGACGTCGCGGACGACGACTGGCGCGCGTTCGTCCGCGCCACCATCGAAACCATGGCGGGACGGGCCCGGCGTGGCATCGCCTTCAACGTCCTGACCGCCTATTCGGACCGCGACCGCATGGACCCGAGGCTCTACTACGCCTCGCCGTCGGAGATGCTCGACTGGTGCATCGGGCGGTTCGGGCGCCATGTGGCCCTGCGGCACGACTACGGCCTGTACGAGTTCACGGTGCTGGTCCGCACCGCCCCGGAGGAGACCCCATGAGGCCCATCGTCGTCTTCGGTGCCGGCGACATCGCCGAACTCGCCGACTTCTACTTCGCACGGGAAGCCGGCCGGGAGGTCGTGGCCTTCGTCGTGGATGCCGCCTACCGCGACGGGGATGAACGGTTCGGCCGTCCTCTCGTCGCCCTGGAGGAGGTGGCCGCGCGTTTCCCGCCCGACCGCCACGACGCCTTCGTGGCGCTGTCCTACCAGTCGATGAACCGGCTGCGGGCCGCCAAATGCGCGGCCCTGAAGGCGCTCGGCTACCGGCTTGCCAGCTACATCAGCCCGCGGGCGACGGTCTACACCGACCGCATCGGGGAAAACGCCTTCATCCTTGAGGACAACACCATCCAGCCCTTCGTGACGATCGGCGACAACGTCACCCTGTGGAGCGGAAACCACATCGGGCACCACAGCAGCATCGGCGACAACAGCTTCATCACGTCCCACGTGGTGGTGTCCGGCGGCGTGCGGGTCGGCGCGAACTGCTTTGTCGGGGTGAACGCGACGATCCGGGACCACGTCACGCTGGGAGACTTCACGCTGGTCGGCGCCGGCGGCCTGATCATCAAGGACACCGCGCCTGAAAGCGTCCACATGGTGGCCGACCACACGCAGGAGCGGCGCGTCAAAAGCACGCGCCTCAAGTCCATCTGACGCCGCGTCCAGGCCGGGGGCATCGAACAGGCATGACGAACCTTCCCTTCCGGAACGTCTGGCGGCCACTGGGGCGGGTGCAGGGCGGGTCTGCCATCGGTTCCCAGCAGGTCCCTTGGGCCGTCAGCCACGCCAGCTACCCCACGGTTCTGCCGCTGTCCGGTCAGCGGATCCGGGTCTTCTTTTCCGTGCGCGACGCGGACAACCATTCCTCCGTCGCGGCGATCGACATCGGCCTGGACGGCGACCATGTCGAGCCCCTCGGCTCGCCGCCTGGCCCGCTGCTGTCGCCGGGCGCGCGGGGCGCCTTCGACGCGGACGGCGTCACCATGGGCTGCGTCGTTCCGTGGGACGGTCGGCTGTACGGCTTCTATCTCGGCTGGACGGTGCTCCGGACCGTGCCGTTCACCAACTTCATCGGTCTGGCCATCGGCGGTGCCGCCGTGGGCGATCCGGAGGGGGGCGGGAGCTTCGAGCGCGCCTCGCCGGTCCCGGTCGTCGGGCGCAGCCGGGAGAACCCGCTCACCATCGGCTATCCCTGGGTGATCCGCGACGGCGACGGCTGGCGCATGTGGTTCGGCTCGCACCTCTCCTGGGGAGCGGAGGGGCTGCAGATGGTCCATGTGGTGAAGGAGGCGCGCTCCGCCGACCTGATGACCTGGACGCCGTCGGACCGGGTGGTCGTCGGGCTCGCCGGTTCCGCCGACCCCCGGGAGTTCGCGGTTTCCCGTCCCTGCGTGCTGCGCGAGCCGGACGGCACGCTGTCGATGTGGTACGCGCGGCGTCGGCCCGGCTATGCCCTCGGCTTCGCCCGCTCCACCGACGGGGAGACCTGGGAGCGGCACGACGACGGCCTGCGCTTTGTCGGCACGCCCGAGCCCTGGGAGGACACGGAACGGACCTACCCCTGCGTCTTCGACCACGCGGGCCGCCGCTACATGCTGTACAACGGCAACGGCTACGGGCGCGAGGGCTTCGGCCTGGCGATCCTGGAGGAGTGAGGGGGCCTGCCCCGGGGCTGGACCGTCTCGGAGGCCGTCGCAACGGTTCGGGCGTTCGGAACCCGCGATGAAGAAACAGGGGAAGTCATGCTGCAATTCGTGTCTGGGCGGGTCGATGAGGGAGCCCGGAAGAACACCCTTGTCCTCGCGGCCGCCCTGCTGACGGCCATCGCAGCCGCCTTCCTTGGAAGCGTCTTCGACTATGGGTTCGAGTGGGGGGACGTCGGGTCCTACGCGCAGATTGTCGCCGAACTGTACCGCGGCGGGACACCGGCCGATTTCATCGGCTACGGGGTGCTCTGGTACGCCCTCGGGGTCGGTGCCGCGAAGCTGTTCGGGATGAGCTACACGGTCGTGATCCTGACGCTGTACGGCGTGATCCTGGCCGTGGCCGGGCTCCTTTTCCTCGGGACGTATCTGGCGACCAAGCGGATCTGGGCGGCCTTCCTGGTGGCGCTGCTCTTCATCCTCGTGCCCCCCTTCACGGCATCGGCGGTGCGCTCCCTGGCGCTTGGCCTCAACCTGGTCGGACTCGTGGTGCTGGCGCGGGCGCCCCTCCAGCACGGCGGGCGGGCGTTGATCCTGGCCGGGGTGCTGGTCGGCGTCACGTTCATGCTCAGGCCGGATTTCGGCTATTTCTTCGCGCTCTGCCTCGGGGGGCTGGTGGTGGTGCGGAGTTGGTACGAGCACCCGACGGCCGGCGGCCGCCTGCTTGGCCTTCTCCGCTCCAGCCTTCTGATGGCGGCGGCCATCGCCGCGACCATGGCGCCCCTTTTCATCCACGCCCGCCTGCGCGGGTACCTGCCGGCCATCCTCGACGACTACCTGACCTACCCGCGTCGCATCCTTTATTTCATCCTGGAATCCCCCAGCCTGTCGAACATGGCCGGCGGCAAGACCTCCGACGCGGGCTTCCTGCGCATCCTGCCGGTGTCGGCGCTGTTCGGGAGCGACGCCGGCGACCGGGTCTTCGCCTTCCTGATCTACTCGACCATGCTCGGCCTCGCCGCTTTCGCGGCCTACGCCGCATGGCGCTGGATCCGGCGTCCGGGTGACGCGCGGGAAAACCTCGTGAACGTGGCGGTCCTGATGATCGCCGGCAGCCAGTGGCCGATCTTCGCCCTCTTCCGACCGGGCTGGATCCATTTCGCGACCTTCATGCACGCTTACCTGCTGCTGGCCGCGGTTGCCGCTGTCCGGTTGCTGTCCGTGTCGAGGCTTCGCACATTCGGCGCTGCGCGGGCGGCGGCCGGGGCTGCCTTGCTCGTCCTGGCGGCGCAGGCCGGGCTGTTCGTTCTGCACGGCGTCCAGGTGCCGGGGGTCGGCGTCCTGGCGCAGCGCCAGGGCCGCGACGCGCGGATGAGCGTCGGCCCGGGCATCGACGTCATGGTGTCCGCGGCGGAAAAGCAGCAGTACGAGGCGATCAACCGCATCATCCGCGCCAATTCGGGACCGGACGACCGCATTGTCTGCGTTCCCTACTGCCCCGGCTACGCGTTCATGGCAGAGCGGCGAATGCTGTTCAAAGAGCATTACGTCGACGACAACACGCCGAACATCCGTCCGGGCTGGATCGACCAGGCGATTGACCTGACGGCGTCGGTGCGGCCGCCGGTCATCATCGTCCAGGACTGGGCGCCCAACGAGACGGATGCCTCGCGTTTCGTCGTCTGGGCGGCGCGCTACATGGACTTCGTGCGCGAGCGCTACCACACCGTCGTCCCAATTCCCGGGGGCACGGCTTACATCCTGGAGCAGGCGGCGGGGCAGGCTCGGATCGCCCAGATCAAGGCCTACGGCCCGACCGCGACCCCGGCCGGCGTGCCGTTCAACCGGCAGCCCGACGGCAGTTCGGCGCTCTGGTTGTCGATGCCCGGCCTCAGCGGCGCGGCCCAGGTGCGGTTCGACGGCGCGCCGCTGGCGAGCGCGGTGGCCGGCGACGTGGTGTCGGCCCTGGTTCCGGCCGACCGGATCGCCGCACCGGGGCGGCATTGGCTGGAGGTGGTGGATCCGGCGGCCGGCCTGCGGACGGAACCCGTTCCCTTCGACGTGACCGGTCCCTGAGGCGCCGCACCCGTGGGGACGATCGGGCAGCGTCGCGCCACGGCAAGAACGCGGGCGGCCGCCTTGCATTCCCAAGTGTGCCAGCGTATCTCTGCCGCCGATCTCGGGACGGAGGGCATGGCCCGGGGCAATCGGGTTTGACAGCGCGCCTCTTCATAAAGGATATCTGTTCGTCATTTCCAGACAAGCCATGGAGTTCCGGCGGCGGTGTCGGACGAGGCAAGACAAGAGGCGACTGTGGATTTGTACGTGAAGGCTCCGGGATCTGATAATCCGGGCCGCCTGTTCCGACCGATCAGCCTGCTTGATCCTGATCTCGTCACAGCCCCTCCGCCTTGGCTTGGTCATACGCCTTTCGCTTTCTGGATTATGGACGCGCTGCGCCCGGCACGTTTCGTCGAGCTTGGGACCCACAGCGGCAACTCCTACGCCGCCTTCTGCCAGGCGGTGCGGCGTCTTGGCCTGCCGACGGCCTGCGCCGCCGTCGACACCTGGGCCGGCGATCCGCAGGCCGGCCATTACGGCGAGGAGGTCTACCGGACCTTCGCCGCGCACCATGACGCCCGCTACGGCGCCTTCTCGCGCCTGATGCGCATGACCTTCGACGAGGCCCTGGCGGACTTCGCCGACGGTTCGATCGACCTGCTGCACATCGACGGGCTGCACACCTACGAGGCGGTGCGCCATGATTTCGAGGCCTGGCGGCCGAAGATGAGCCGCCGCGGCGTGGTGCTGTTCCACGACATTGCCGAACGCCGCGACGACTTCGGCGTCTGGCGGCTGTGGGACGAGTTGTCGGCGGCGCATCCCTCCTTCACCTTTCTGCACTCCCATGGGCTCGGCGTGCTCGGCGTCGGGGACGACCTGCCCGAGGCGGTTCGCGCGCTGTTTGCGGTGCAGGTGGAGGGCGGCGAAGCGCTGGAAGCGACCCGGCTGCTGTTCCAGCGGCTGGGCGAACGCGTGGTCCGGGCCGAGACCATCCAGGAGATGGAGGAGCAGGGACGGCGGCTGCGCGCCGACGCCGCGGCCGATCACACGGCCTTCCAGGCCGAGACCGCGTCGCTGCACGCCATGATCGCGTCGCTCCGCGAGGAGGCCGCCAACCGGGACCGCGCCATCGCCGAAGCCGAAGGCTGCCTGCGCCGGCAGGAGCGTGACCTGGCGATGCAGGAGCGGACGATCGACGAACTGCGCGATCTCCTTGCGCAACGGGAACAGCAGATCGGCACCCTCCTCGCCTCGACGTCCTGGAGGCTGTCGGCCCCCGTACGCCAGTGCGGCCGCGTCTACCACGAGGTGAACCGCGCCTACCGCCGCTGCGTCCACCGGATGACGCTGGTGCCGCACAGCGACGTCAAGCCGACCGCCGACGGCGGCTACGAGAGCACCGGCGGCGATCCCGCCTTCCTGCTGCAGTCCAGCCTCGGGTGGCTGCCCAGCCGCTGGTGTGTGATCTCCTACAAGGTGCGGCACGCCTCCGCCCCGCTCACGCCCCTTCTCTACGCGGACGGCGGGCAGGGTTTCGACGAGCGGACGGCGATCCGCCTGCCGGTGGACACCATCGGGGAGGTCAAACAACTCGCCCTGCTGCCGCCGAAGACCCTCGCGTTGCGCTTCGACCCGGCCACCCGGCCGATGTCCTTCGAAATCGCCGATTTCACGATCCGGGAGATCGGGCGGACCCACCTGCTGCTGGATTACGCCCGGCGCAACCCACGGCGGCTGCTGGCACACCTCGTGCGGCACGGCTGGCAGGCGACCAAGCAGCAGGTCGCCCAGGATTTGCTGCCGGCCCGCCGGGCCGCCGATTACGAAACCTGGGTACGGCTGTACGACACGCTGGATCCCGAGGAGCTTGCGGCGATCCGGGCCGACGCGGCGCGGCTGGCGCGGCGCCCGCTGATCTCCGTGGTGATGCCGGTCTACAACACGCCGGAAGCCTACCTGCGCGAGGCGCTGGACTCCGTGCTGGCGCAACTCTATCCCGACTGGGAGCTGTGCATCGCCGACGACGCCTCCACGGCGCCGCACATCGCCCCGCTGCTCGCCGAATACCAGGCTCGGGACCGCCGCATCAAGGTGGTCCGGCGCCCCCGGAACGGCCACATCTCGGCCGCCAGCAACAGCGCCCTGGAGCTGGCGGCCGGGGAGTTCGTGGCCCTCATGGACCACGACGACCGCCTGACCCCGCACGCGCTCTACATGATCGCGGTCGAGCTGAACCGCCATCCCGACGCCGACATCCTCTATTCCGACGAGGACAAGATCGACGCTGAGGGGCGGCGTCACGACCCGCATTTCAAGTCGGACTTCAACCTCGACCTGCTGCACGGCCAGAACATGGTCAACCACCTCGGCGTGTTCCGCCGCTCCCTGATCGAGCGGGTCGGCGGCTTCCGCGAGGGGTTCGAGGGCAGCCAGGACTACGACCTGACTCTGCGGGTGGTGGAGGCCACCACGCCGGAGCGCATCCGCCACATCCCGGCGATCCTGTACCACTGGCGGGTCTTTGCGGAGTCCGCCGCCTTCTCCACGGTCGACCTGTCGCGGGCCACGGCGGCGGCCCACCGCGCGCTGACCGAGCATTTCCAGCGGCGCGGCGTCCAGGCCAGCGTTGAGGCATCGCCCTCCACCCACCGTTTCACCCGCATCCGTTACGCCTTGCCCGACCCGTTGCCCCGCGTGTCGTTGATCGTGCCGACGCGCGACAAGGTCGGCCTTCTGAAGGGCTGCGTGGACGGGCTGCTCCAGCGCACCGACTACCCCGACCTCGAAATCATCATCGTCGACAACAACAGCGAGGAGGCGAAGACCTTCGCCTACTTCGACACGCTGAAGGACGAGCCGCGGGTGCGCATCCTGCGCTACGAGGCGCCCTTCAACTACTCCTCCATCAACAACTTCGCCGCGGCGCAGGCAACCGGTTCGGTGATCGGCCTGATCAACAACGACATCGAGGTGATCGGGGCCGACTGGCTGAAGGAGATGGTGAGCCACGCGCTGCGCCCCGAGGTGGGGGCGGTCGGCGCCAAGCTCTACTACGCCGACGGAACCATCCAGCACGCCGGCGTGATCACCGGGATCTGCGGCGTGGCCGGGCATGGGCACAAGGGGCTGCCCCGCGACGGGCACGGCTATTTCAGCCGCGCCCAGCTGACGCAGGACCTGTCCTGCGTGACCGCGGCCTGTCTGATCATGCGCCGGTCGGTGTTCGACGAGGTCGGCGGCCTGGACGAGGCGAACCTGGCCGTCGCCTTCAACGACGTGGACTTCTGCCTGCGCATCCGCAACCGGGGCTATCTGGTCGTCTGGACGCCCTTCGCCGAGCTGTACCATCTGGAATCCGCCTCGCGCGGTCCCGACACGGCGCCCGACAAAGTCCAGCGTTTCCTGAGCGAGGTCAATTACATGCGCCGGCGCTGGGGCGATCGTCTGGCGCAGGACCCGTACTACAACCCAAATTTGTCCTTGGACGCCGAGGATTTCGGACTGGCCTTTCCTCCCCGCGTCCTCAAGCCCTGGCTCGACAAGGAAAGCACCTGACCGATGGATGTCACCGCTCTCGCCATCCCCGACGTGAAGATCATCCGGCCGAAGAAATTCGGCGATCATCGCGGCTTCTTCTCGGAAACCTACAGCAAGAAGGCGTTCGAGGCGGCCGGGCTGCACTACGAATTCGTGCAGGACAACCAGTCCCTCTCGGCGGAGGTAGGCACGGTGCGCGGCCTGCATTTCCAGCTGCCGCCCTTCGCGCAGGACAAGCTGGTGCGCGTCGTCCGGGGCGCCATCCTGGACGTGGCCGTGGACATCCGCCGGGGCTCGCCCACCTTCGGCCAGCACGTCAGCGCGATCATCAGCGCCGAGGAATGGAACCAGATTCTCGTTCCCATCGGCTTTGCGCACGGATTTTGCACACTGGAACCTAATACCGAAGTGGTATACAAGGTCACGAACTTCTATTCGGCCGCGCATGACCGCGGTCTGCTGTGGAACGATCCGGATTTGGGCATCGCGTGGCCGGTCACGGCGGACAAGGCCCTGCTTTCGGACAAGGATCTCAAGCATCCGCGGCTGGCGGAATTGAGCGAGTGTTTTTGACGCGGTGTTGACGACTTGTTGGCAAAGGGGGCAGGTGTTTTGATGAAGCGTATCCTCGTCACGGGTGGGGCCGGGTTCATTGGCTCGGCCGTCGTCCGCCAACTCCTGGCCGAGACCGACGCCTTCGTCGTCAACGTCGACAAGCTGACCTACGCCGCCAACCTGTCCTCGCTGCCGGGGGCGGCCGACAACCCGCGCTACGCGTTCGAGAAGGTCGACATCTGCGACGGCGAGGAGCTGCGCCGCGTCTTCGCGCAGCACCGGCCGGACGCCGTCATGCACCTGGCCGCGGAGTCCCACGTGGACCGCTCCATCGACGGGCCGGGCGAGTTCATCCAGACCAACGTCGTGGGCACCTTCCGCCTGCTCGAGGCGGCGCGCGGCTACTGGATGGGGCTGCCGGCCGACGAGCGCGCGGCCTTCCGCTTCCACCACATCTCCACCGACGAGGTGTTCGGCACGCTGGGCGACGAGGGCTTCTTCACCGAGACAACGGCCTACAGCCCGAACTCGCCCTACTCGGCCAGCAAGGCGTCCTCCGACCATCTCGTCCGGGCGTGGCACGAGACCTACGGCTTGCCCGTGGTCCTGACCAATTGCTCGAACAACTACGGCCCCTACCATTTCCCGGAGAAGCTGATCCCGCTGATGATCCTGAAGGGTCTGAAGGGGGAGCCGCTGCCGGTCTACGGCAAGGGCGACAACGTCCGTGACTGGCTCTACGTCGAGGACCACGCCCGCGCCCTGCGGCTGGTGCTTGAGAAGGGCGTGATCGGCGAGAGCTACAACGTCGGCGGCTACAACGAGCGCACCAACCTGGACGTGGTGCGGACGCTGTGCGCGCTGCTGGACGAGCTGGCCCCGGCCGGCGCGCCGCACGACCGGCTGATCACCTTCGTCGCCGACCGCCCGGGCCACGACAAGCGCTACGCCATCGACGCCTCCAAGATCACCCGCGAGCTGGGCTGGACGCCGCAGGAGACCTTCGAGACCGGCCTGCGCAAGACGGTGGAATGGTACCTGGAGAACCGGTCCTGGTGGGAAGCCATCCTGAACGGCTCCTACCGCGGCGAGCGCCTGGGGCTCGACGCGGCATGAAGATCCTGATCCTCGGCACCAGCGGGCAGGTCGGCACCGAGCTGATGCGGGCCGCTTGGCCGCAGGGCACGGAGCTGGTCGGGCTGGCCCGGCCGGACGTCGACATGGCCCGGCTGGAGACGGTGGAGGCCGCGGTGGCGGAGCACGCCCCCGACCTCGTCGTCAACGCCACCGCCTACACCGCCGTGGACAAGGCCGAGAGCGATCGCGACGCGGCCTTCGCCGTCAACCGCGACGGCCCGGCCCGGCTGGCCGCGGCCTGCGCCGCGCGCGGCGTGCCGCTGATCCACATCTCCACCGACTACGTGTTCGACGGCACCAAGCCGGCGCCCTACACGGAAGACGACCCGGTCGCCCCGCTCGGCGCTTACGGCGCCAGCAAGGAGGCCGGCGAGGCGGCGGTGCGCGCCGCGCTGCCGCAGCACGTCATCCTGCGCACCTCCTGGGTCTACGCCGCGCACGGGGCCAACTTCGTCAAGACCATGCTGCGCTTCGGGCGCGAGCGCGACGAGATGCGCGTGGTCGCCGACCAGCACGGCGCGCCGACGGCGGCGGCCGACATCGCCGCCGCGATCGTGGCCATCGCCGGGCGGATCGCCGCGGGCAGGAACGAAGGGGCCGACGTGCCCTGGGGCACCTACCACTTCACCGGAACGGGCGAGACGACCTGGCACGGTTTTGCCGAGCGCATCTTCCAGCGGCTGGAGGCGGCCACCGGCCGGCGCCCGCGCCTGCAGGCCATCACCACGGCCGACTACCCCACCCCCGCCCGCCGCCCGGCCAATTCCCGGCTGGACTGCGCGCGCATCCGGACCGCGTTCGGCATCGAGGCCCCGCGCTGGGAAGACAGCCTGGACCGTGTGCTCGACGTGTTGCTTTCCTCCCCGGCATCCTAAGAAGACTTCACGACAGGCGGCGCGATCATGAAGGGCATCATCCTGGCCGGCGGGTCCGGCACCCGGCTTTATCCGGTGACGCGGGCGGTCAGCAAGCAGCTCCTGCCGATCTACGACAAGCCGATGATCTACTTCCCGCTCAGCACGCTGATGCTGGCGGGGATTCAGGACATCCTGATCATCACCACGCCGCACGACCAGGCGCTGTTCCAGACCGTGCTCGGCGACGGGTCGCAGTGGGGCATCAACCTGAGCTACGCGGTGCAGCCCTCCCCCGACGGGCTGGCGCAGGCCTTCATCATCGGCCGCGCGTTCGTCGGCAACGACAGCTGCGCGCTCGTGCTGGGCGACAACATCTTCTACGGCCACGGCCTGACCAACCTGCTGCGCGCCGCCGGCGAAAACACCCAGGGCGCCCGCGTCTTCGCCTACGGCGTCCGCGACCCGGAACGCTACGGCGTGGTCGAGTTCGACGAGCAGGGCCGCGCGCTCAGCATCGAGGAGAAACCGGTCAACCCGCGGTCCAAGTGGGCGGTCACCGGGCTGTACTTCTACGACAACGACGTTCTGGACATCGCCGCGGCGGTGAAGCCGTCGCCGCGCGGCGAGCTGGAGATCACCTCGGTCAACGCCGCCTACCTGGAGGCCGGCCGGCTGTCGGTCGAGCAGATGGGCCGCGGCTACGGCTGGTTCGACACCGGCACGCACGACAGCCTGCTGGAAGCGGCGGAGTTCGTCCGCACCATCCAGCACCGCCAGGGCCTGCAGATCGCCTGCCCGGAGGAGATCGCCTTCATCTCCGGCTGGATCGACGCCGATCAGGTGCGCCGCCTCGCCGAGCCGCTGAAGAAGAACGAGTACGGCCGTTACCTGCTGAGCCTGACCGAATAGGAACGGCGCGGGCTTCCGCGCCATCCCCGCCCTCTTCCCCATCCCCGCTCCCACCCCGGCCCAGGATCCGGCACGGCTTCCGGCCCATGACGAAAGCGTTTGGTGGAATCCATCGGGCGCCTTCGGTAAAAGCGTGTCGGCGCATGGCACCGCCATGGGGGAGAGGGGCATGCGGGCCGCCGATCGCGCAAGCGATCCATGCGCCGGCCGCAGGACGCCCGCGGGCGTCTTTTCTTTCCAAGCCTTTCCCCGTGGCACGGCGTCCGGTGGTCGGTTTGAAACGTCGCAACAGAACGGAACGTTGACTCTATGCGCGCTCTGCTTCCTTCCTGGCTGGGCCGGTCCGCGGTCGTCGCCTCCGCCGCCGGAACGGGCAAGACCAAGGAGACGCCCGGGATCGCGGCTCTGTTCGACGTGGACTTCTACCGGGCGTCCAATCCCGACGTCGCCGCGGCGGGCACGGATCCCCTGGAGCATTACCGGCTGTTCGGCTGGAGGGAGAACCGCAACCCGCACCCGCTGTTCGACCTCGCCTTCTACCGGGGCGCCAACCCGGATGTCGCCGCAGCGGACGCGGATCCCCTGGAGCATTACCTGACCTCCGGCTGGAAGGAAGGGCGCAACCCGCACCCGCTGTTCGACGTCGCCTTCTACCGGGAGTCCAACCCGGACGTGGCCGCGGCCGACGTCGAGCCGTTCGGCCATTACCTGACCTCCGGCTGGAAGGAAGGGCGCGACCCGCACCCGCTGTTCAGCGTCCGCTTCTACCAGGACAGCAACCCGGACGTGGCCGCCGCCGGCGTCGAGCCGCTCGGCCATTACCTGGCGTCCGGCTGGAAGGAAGGGCGCGACCCGCACCCGCTGTTCGAGACGGACGTCTACCGGGGGGCCAACCCGGACGTGGCGGCGGAAGGCGTCAACCCGCTCGTCCATTACGCCTTCTTCGGCCGCCGCGAGGAGCGGACGGCGACCCGCATCGCCCCGGTCGCCGGCTTCTCCGACCGGGAGACCGCCGCCGACCTCCTGCCCTTCGCGCTGCCGCGCCCGGCCGCGCCGGAGGTGTCGGTCCCCGAGGTGTCGGTCATCGTGCCCGTCCACGGCAAGCTGGACCTGACCGTGCGCTGCCTGCACGCGCTGAGCCGCCACCGGTCCCGGCACGGGTTCGAGGTGGTGGTGGTCGACGACGGCTCCGACGCGGAGACCCGGGACGGGCTGGCGCGGATCGACGGCCTGGTCCTGCACCGGAACGAGCAGGCGGGCGGCTTCATCGAGGCCTGCAACCGCGGGGCGGAGCTGGCCTCCGGGCGCTACCTGCTGTTCCTGAACAACGACACGGTGGTGCTGGACGGCTGGCTGGACGAACTGGTCGACGCCTTCGCGGTCCTGCCCCAGGCCGGCGCCGTCGGGTCGGCGCTGATCTATCCCTCGGGCCGCCTGCAGGAGGCCGGCGCCGTCGTCTGGCGCGACGGCACCGCCGCCAACCTGGGCCGCAACCGGGACCCGCAGAACCCGGCCTTTTGCCACGCGCGGGAGGTCGACTACTGCTCGGGGGCCAGCCTGATGGTGCCCGCCGACCTGTTCCGGCGGCTGGGCGGCTTCGACCGACGCTACGCCCCGGCCTACTACGAGGACAGCGACCTCTGCCTGCGCATCCGCGAGGCCGGGTTCCGTGTCTACTGCCAGCCGCTGTCGGCCGTCGTCCACATCGAGGGCGGGACCGCGGGCACCGACCCGTCGCAGGGGATGAAGCGGTTCCAGGCCGTCAACCGCGCGACCTTCGCCGAGCGGTGGGCGCCGCTGCTGGCCACCCTGCCGGCTTCGCACCCCATCGACGCCCACCGCCTGAAGCGCCCCGGGCAGCGCCGCGTGCTGGTCATCGACCACGACCTGCCCCACCCCAACGCCGACGCCGGCTCCGTCGTCACCATGGAGATGATCCGGCTGTTCCAGCGTCTCGGCTACGCGGTGGTCTTCGCGGCGGTCCGCATGCCGCAGGGCCGCGGCGACGACGTCCGCGCGCTGGAGCGCCTGGGCGTGGAAGTGGTGCGCGCGCCCTACTTCACCTCCGCGGCCGACTATGTCGAAGGTTACGGCGACTCCTGCGACCTGGTCTTCATGGTGCGCTACGTGGTCGCGGCGATGATCCTGCCGCACATCGGCCGGCTCGCCGTGCGGCCGAAGACGATCCTCCTGAACGCTGACCTGCACTACCTGCGGGCCGAGCGCCAGGCGGCGCTCTACAACGACGCGGCTCTCGCCGTGGCGGCCGTGGAGGAGAAGGCGGCCGAGCTGGCGACCTTGCGCGCCGTGGACGCGACCATCACCCACAGCGACGTGGAGCGCGAGATCCTGCGCGTCGAGGCGCCGGGCACGCTGGTCGAGGTGCTGCCCTGGATCGCCCGCCCGGTCGAGGACGCCCCCGGCCCGGCCGGCCGCCGGGACATCCTGTTCGTGGGCGGCTTCGGCCACGCCCCGAACGTGGACGCGATGGTCGCCTTCGTGGTCAACCTGTGGCCGCGCCTGCGCGCCCGCCTGCCCGGGGCGCGGCTGCGCATCGCCGGCAGCCACGCCGGGGCCGCGGTTCACGCGCTGAAGCAGGAGGACGTGCTGGTGCTCGGCCATGTCGAGGACCTGCGGGCGGAGATGGACCGCGCGCGCGTCTCGATCGCGCCGCTGCGCTGGGGCGCCGGGCTGAAGGGCAAGGTGGCGACGGCCATGGCCTTCGGCCTGCCCTCCGTCATCAGCCCGATCGCCGCGGAAAGCATGGGGCTGGTCGACGGCCGCGACGCGCTGATCGCGGAACTGGACGACGCCTTCGTGGAGGCCGTCGCGCGGCTCTACGAGGACGACGCGCTGTGGACGGACGTGGCGCGCAACGGCCGGGACTTCGTGGCCCGGCACTGGTCGCCGGAGCGGGGGCTCGCCACGCTGCGCCACCTCATGACGCGGGCCAAGATTCCGCCCACCCACACGATCAGCGACCAGATCGAAGCCATGGCCCGTCAGCGCGCCGGGGCCGACCGATGAAGCCGAGCCAGCAGATGAGCCCGAGCCCGATGCCTCCGTACGACGTCTTCGTGTTCCCCGTCATCGACTGGACCTTCCGGCACCAGCGGCCGCAGCAGCTCGCCCTGGAACTGGCCCGCCGCGGGCACCGCATCTTCTATCTGACGGTGGACTTCGCGCCGGCCGACACCGCGCGCCCCTATCTTTTCTGGGACCAGCCGGAGGAGAACGTCTTCGTCGTGCAGCTCCGCTGCCCCGGCGAGCCGCCGTCGATCTACAAGCAGATGCCGACGCCGGAGCAGACCGCGGCCCTGCTCGACGCCATCGACGCGCTGCGCCGCAACTGCGGCGTCGGCACGACGGTGTCCATCGTGGACCTGCCCTTCTGGCGGCCGATCGCCATGGCGATGCAGGGCAACCTCGTCGTCTACGACTGCATGGACTACCATCCGGGCTTCCTCAACAACGACGCCTCCATGCTGGTCGAGGAGGACCGGCTGATCCACGAGGCGGACCTCGTGCTGACCACCGCGGCGGGGCTGTCGGAGATCGTCGGGCGCCTGCGCGAGAACGCGCTGATCCGCAACGCCTGCGACGTGACCCATTTCCTGCGCCGGCCGGGCCGCCCCGTGCGCCGGCTGAGCGAGCGGCCGGTCGTCGGCTATTTCGGGGCGATCGACCACTGGTTCGACGTGGACCTGCTGGTGGCCTCCGCCCGTGCTTACCCGGACTGGGACTTCGTGCTGATCGGCAATTCCCACGGCTCCGACATCTCCCCGGCGCGGGCGCTGTCCAACGTCCGGTTCCTGGGGGAGATCCCCTACGCCGTCCTGCCGGAATACGCGCACGGCTTCGACGTCTGCATCATCCCCTTCCTGATCACCGAGCTGACGCTGAACACCAACCCGGTGAAGATGTACGAGTACCTCGCCACCGGGCGGCCGATGGTCGGGACGGCGATGCCGGAGATCCGGATCGACCGCGACGGGCTGGTCTTCGTCGGCGAGGATCATCAGGACTTCATCGCCAAGCTGGGCCAGGCCATGGCGGTGCACGACGATCCCCGGCTGGTCGAGGAGCGCGTCGCCTACGCCACGGCGCAGACCTGGTCGGCCCGCATCGCCCAGTTCGACGAGGCGCTCGCCCCCTTCTTCCCGAAGGTCAGCGCCGTCGTTCTGGTCTACAACGGGCTGGAGCTGACCCGCCGCTGCCTGGACAGCATCGCGGCCAACAGCCACTACCCCAACCTGGAACTGATCCTGGTCGACAACGCCTCGCCCGAGACCGAGGTGCGCGACCTTCTCGTCGACTTCGCCAAGGACCGGCCCTGGGTCAAGCTGGTGCTGAACGAGCGCAACCTCGGCTTCTCCGGCGGCAACAACGCGGGGCTGCGCGTCGCCACCGGCGATTACCTGGTCCTGCTCAACAACGACACCCAGGTCACGCGCGGCTGGATCTTCGACCTGCTGCGGCACTTCCGCCGCGACTCGGCGATCGGCATGGTCGGGCCGGTGACGAACAACATCGGCAACGAGGCGAAGATCGAGCTGTCCTACGACGGCCACGAGGCGATGTGCGCCGCCTCGCGCCCCTATGTGGAGGCCCGGCGCGGCCGGACCTTGCCCTCCGACACGGTGGCCTTCTTCTGCGTGATGTTCAGCCGCGCGGTGTTCGAGGCGGTCGGCGAGCTTGACGAGATCTTCGGCATCGGCATGTTCGAGGACGACGACTATTGCCGCCGGACGCGCGATGCCGGCTTCAAGGTGGTGATCGCGGACGACGTCTTCGTCCACCACGAGCTGTCGGCCAGCCTCAACGCCCTGGGGCTGGAGCGGCGGCAGAAGCTGTTCGAGGAGAACAAGCGCCTCTACGAACAGAAGTGGGGCGCCTGGGTCCCGCACAAGTACCGCGAACCCGAAACCCCGCAATCCGTCTGAGCCGTCCCAGACCTTGCCCCAGCCTTTCCCGGATCGAAGCGACCCCATGACCAAGACCATCCTCTGCATCGTCGGCACCCGGCCGGAAGCCATCAAGATGGCGCCCGTGATCCTTGCGCTGCGCCGGGAGCCCTGGGCCAAGGTGGTGGTGGTCGCGACCGCCCAGCACCGGGAACTGGCCGACGAGGTGCTGAGCCTGTTCGGGATCGAGCCCGACGTCGATCTCGATCTGATGCAGCCCAACCAGAAGCTGGCCGACCTGACGGCCCGCGCCCTGGTGGGGCTGGACCGGGTGATCGGCGACACGTCCCCGGACATGGTGATCGCCCAGGGCGACACGACGTCGGTGATGGCCGCGGCGACCGCCTGCTTCTACCGCCAGGTGCCCTTCCTGCACGTCGAGGCGGGGCTGCGCAGCTTCGACATGCAGAATCCCTTCCCGGAGGAGTTCAACCGGATCGTCGCCAGCCGGATCGCCACGCTGCACTTCGCCCCGACGGCGAGCGCGCGCCGGCACCTGCTGGACGAGAAGGTGCCCGATGGCGACATCGTCGTCACCGGCAACACCGTGATCGACGCGCTGCACATGGTGGCGGCCCAGGACCTGCCCCTGCCCGTCGACATCGACCCCGGCCGCCGGCTGGTGCTGGTGACGGTCCACCGCCGCGAGAATTTCGGCGAGCCGATCCAGGGCATCTGCCGGGCGATCCGCACACTGGTCGAAGAGCACGACGACATCGAGGTGCTGTGGCCGGTCCACCCCAACCCGAACGTGACGGGCGTCGCGCACGAGACGCTCGGCTCCAACCCGCGCATCCACCTCGTCAAGCCGCAGCCCTACGGCGGGTTCGTCGCGGCCATGAAGCGGGCCCACCTCATCCTCAGCGATTCCGGCGGCGTGCAGGAGGAGGCGCCGGCCCTGGCGCGCCCGGTCCTGGTCCTGCGGCGCGAGACGGAGCGGCCGGAGGCGATCGAGGCCGGCGTGGTCCGGCTGATCGGCACCGACGCCGACGTCATCCTCCGGCACGGCCGGGAGCTGCTGCGCGACTCCAATGCCTACCGCCGCATGGCCCGGGGCGAGTCCCCATATGGGGACGGGCACGCCAGCGAGCGCATCGTGGACGCCATCAAGGCCCGCTTCCTGGCGCTCTGAGCGGCCCGACCGGCACCGTCATCTGAGGAACAGCATGTCTCATCCCGTCTCCAGCGCCGTCGCGGACCTGCTTGGCCGGTCGTCGATCTACCGGACGCCCGGCTGGCTGCCGGAAAGCACATGGCACATGCACATCCCCTTCGCCTTCCTGCTGATGGACCTGCTGCGCCCCGGCCGGCTGGTCGAGTTGGGAACGCAGAAGGGCGCTTCCTACTGCGCCTTCTGCGAGGGGGCGGCAGCCTTCGGCACCGGCACCCGCCTGTCCGCGGTCGACCATTGGGACGGCGACCACCAGACCGGCGCCTACGCCCGCGACACTTACGACGTCCTGCGGGCGCACCACGACCCGCTCTACGGCGGCTTCTCGACCTTGCTGCGGGAGTCCTTTGACGACGCGCGCCCGCGCTTCGAGGACGGCTCAGTCGACCTGCTGCACATCGACGGTCTGCACACCTACGAGGCGGTGCGTCACGACTTCGAGACTTGGCTGCCGAAGGTCAGCCGGTCCGGCGTCATCCTGATGCACGACACCGAGGTGCGCACCGGCGATTTCGGTGTCTGGCGCTTTTGGGAGGAGGTGCAGGCCCGCTATCCCACCCTGAACTTCCCCTTCGGCTACGGCCTGGGCGTCGTCGCGGTCGGCGAGGCGGTGCCAGACGCCCTGCTCGCGCTCTGCCGTCTGCCGGGGGCGGACAAGGCGGCACTCTACGCCTTGTTCGAGGCGCTCGGCGACCGCGTCCGGCTGCTCCACGAATTCCAGGAAGCCAACCGCCACGCCGCGACCTACCTGGAGCAGGGGCTGCAGATGCAGAAGGTCTATGAAGGCTACAAGACCTCCGCAGCGGAGCAGATCGACCTAGCCATGGCCCAGTACCAAGCCGTGTTCGCACAAGCGACCGCCCTCCAGGGTGAGGTGGCCGCGCTGATCGGGGAGCGGGACGCCCTGCTGGCCGAACGTGCGGCCAAGAAGTCGCTGTGAGAAGCACCGGTATGGAACGTTGAGGAGCCTGCCATGCTGATGGCCCTGGCGCGCTACAACCTGGTCCAGGTTCTTGCCTACGGCTTGGATTATGGCGTCTTCTGGCTGGTCCTGGCGCTCGCTCCGGGTCAGCTCGTCACGGCGAACATGGCCTCCAAGCTTGCGGCCGGCATCTTCGCCTTCGTCCTGCACAAATACGTCACGTTCCAAAAGCGCGGCACCCAGCGTATCATCAAGGAGCTGGCCCTGTACTTCGCGCTTCTGGGGCTCAACACTGCAACGGCGACGGCCCTTCTGGGCGTTTTGACGGCGTTCCTGCCGCCCCTGGCCGCAAAGCCGGTCGCCGATGTGCTGTGCATGGCCGTGACCTTCGTCCTCACCAAGGTTTTCGTGTTCAAAGATCATGGCCCTGTCGTCAGCATCCGGGAATGAGCCGGAAAACGGCCACCTTCTGGTGACGGGCGCGGCCGGTTATATCGGCCGTGTCCTGGTCGCCCGCGCGCTCGCCGCCGGCTGGCGCGTCACGGCGCTGTCGCGCACGGCGCCGGGCGGGGCGGCGGGACGGCGCTGCCGTTTCATCCCCTACGATCTGGCGCGGCCGATCGACGCGGCGGCCCTGGACGGGGCCGGCAAGGTGGATGCGGTCGTCCATCTGGCGGCGGACACCCGGATCGACGAGCAGGGTCCCGGGCTTTCCGAGGAGGACGAGGTCGCGGCGGCCCGCGCCCTGCTGGCGGTCGCGTCAGCCGGGGGTGCGCGTTTCATCTTCGTGTCCAGCCAGTCTGCCGGTGCGGGCGCGGAGACGCGCTACAGCCGCGTGAAGCGGCGCATCGAGGAAGTGGTCACCGGCGCCGGCGGTTATGTCGTCCGCCCCGGCATGGTCTACGGTGGCCCGCAGGCGGCTGGCCTCTTCGGGATCCTGTGCGGGCTGGTTGCGCGGTCTCCGGTCATCCCGGCGCTTCGCCCAGCGCCGCAGGTCCAGCCCATTCACGTCGCCGACCTGTGCGACGGGATGCTGACGTTGGCCGGGGTGTCGGCTCCGCCGCCCGGGCGCTATGACATCGCCGATCCCGACCCAGTTCCGTTCGACCGTTTCCTGGCCGCCATCGCCCGGCATCGGGTGAGGCGGTCACCCCTGCTCGTGCCGGTGCCCTACGCGCTCCTGGTGGCCGCGGCCCGCATCGCGGCGCGCGTGCCCTTCCTGCCCACGCTCGATTTGGGCCGGGTTGAGGCGTTGCGGCGTCTGCCCGCCATGGACACCCGACCATCCATGGTGGCGCTCGGCCTGATCCCCCGCCCGCTGGCCGACGGCATGCGCCCGAGCGGGCGTTCCCGCCGCCGCCTCGCTGCCGAAGGGGCCGCCCTGTTCCGATACCTTGGCGCCGCCGCACCGGGGAAGGGGCTGGTGCGCCGTTATGTCCGGGCCATCGAGTCGGTGGACGACGGCGTCCCCTTGGGCCTGCCGGCGCCCATGCTCGCAATGCCGGCCCTGCTGCGGCCCATTGACGCCTTTCCTGGCGCGACCGGCTGGCTTCGGCTCCGCCTGAACATGGCGGCCACCCTGCTGGAGGCCACGCCCGCGGGCGACGCGCTGTTCGTGGCCCGACGCCCACGGGGCATCCTCCCGACCGCGATCGACATCGGCCTCACGCTGGTCGCGGACGGTCTGGCCCTGGTCCTTTCTCCTCTCGCGAAATGGGTCTGGGCGAAACGGGCCGGCCCGGATGGAACGCATCGTGTGCGCTGATCGTACCCTCATCTCCCTTCCGGACGGAGTCTCGGCCGACATCGTCGTCATCGGCGCCGGGCCGGCCGGCGTGGCGGCGGCGTGCGCCGGCCTAGACGCCGGCTTGTCGGTTGTCCTGGTGGATGGCGGCGGGCCGGGGATCGAAGCCGTTCCCGACCGTGGGCTGGTTGAGGTCCGGAGCCGCGATCCCGAACAGTGGCGCGTCCTGGTCGGTACCGACTTCCACGCCTTGCGGGGAGACGGCGCGGCAACGCCGAAACTGCGCGCGCCGACGAACCGCCATGTCTTCGCCGGCTATGCCGACGCCTATGGGCTGCGCGAGGACGATTTCCTTGCCCTGGGGTCGCTGTCCGGCGGCGGATTGTCGAACGCTTGGGGTGCCGGCGTCGCCTGCTACGACGCGGACGACCTCGCCGGATTTCCCGTCGCCTTGGCCGAACTGGAGCCCTCCTTCCGCACCGTCGCGGCCCGTATCGGGATCAGCGGCTGCGTCGAGCCGGACGATGCGATGGCGGCTTTCTTCGGCACGGCCGTGGATGTACAGCCGGCGCCGGACCTGAACGAGAACGCACGCCGGCTGTTGGCTCGCTATGGCCGCCGGCCGCCACCCGGCCTGCGCCTGGGGCGGTCGCGCAACGCGATTCTGACGCGGGACCACGCCGGGCGGCAGGGCTGCAACCGGTGCGGCTGGTGTCTCTGGGGCTGCGGCCGGAAGTCCATCTACTCGGCGCGCTATGACCTGGAGCGTCTTCATGGGAGAGCCGGCTTCCGCTACATCGGGGACGCCTTCATCGAGCGTGTGCTGCCCCGGTCGGAGGATGACGGGATGTGCCGGGCGGTCGGGCGGGTGCGCTCGACGGGCTCTGCGCTGGTCGTGCGTGGCGCGCGCATCCTGGTCGCCGGCGGCGCGATCGGTACGGGACGGATCGTCCATGACTCGCTGGGGCGGCGCGGCCGCCCGATTCCGCTGCTGACGACCCCGGCGGTCGGCTTCGCCCTCTGGATGCCGGAGCGGTTCGGCGCCGCCGCCGAGCCCCAGCCCTTCGGCTTGGCCCAGCTCTCCTTCCGGTTGACCGATCCTGAACGGGCCGATGGCTACGTGTTCGGGAACATCTTTGGCACCGACGCCCTGCCCGCTTCGGAACTGGTGCGCCACGTGCCGCTGTCGCGCCCAGCCGCGATCCGGCTCATCCGCGGGCTGATGCCGTCCCTTCTGGTCGCTAACCTCTTCATGCCCTCCGACCACGGGGCGCATCGGCTGGAGATCCGGGCCGACGGGGGGATCGACGTTGTCGGCCGCTACGACGAGGACGGTTTCCCGGCGAAGCTGGCGCGTGTCCGCAAGGGCTTGGCCCGGGCGTTCCGGCGCTGTGGGGCGGTGATGCTGCCGGGCAGCTACAAGCCCACGATTCCCGGAGCGGACGTGCATTACGGCGGAACCGTTCCGATGCGCAGCGCCCCGCAGGTCGGCGAAGCTTGGCCCGACGGGCGCGTCGAAGGGTTGCCGGGCGTGCACGTCGTCGACGCGGCGGCCTTCCCCCGGCTGCCGGCTAAGCCGCACACCTTCACGATGATGGCCAACGCGGACCGCATCACCCGCCTAGTCGCCCGATCCCTGGCGAACGGGGATGCGTCCCGGCCGGCATCGCCCGCGCCGATCCTGTAACGCGAACGACGTTCCCGCCGGGGTGTCTCATCGGCAGCTTTGATGGGTAACGGAGCAAGAAGGCTTCTGGAAAACGAGAACTTTATGGGTAGTTCTCGCATGAACATGCAATTTTCAGGGGTGCTGAGAACCACAAGGTGACTGTAAGGAGTGGTGGACGGCCTATTTGGTGAGGTCCGTGGGGAACGACTCCCTGACCGGCGGGGCAGGCAACGACACCTTCCGCCTGTCCACAACCTCCGGGCGCCCCTACACCGCAGATTGCGGACTTTACCGTCGGCGACCGCATCGACCTGTCGAGGCTGGGCGCAACCTTCATCGACGATGGCAACGATCTGCTCGGTGGCGGGGGCGGCGACGACCTGGTCAGCGGGGACGCCGGGAACGATGTCCTGGTCGGGGAGGACGGCAATGACACGGTCATTGGGGGCCTCGGCGACGATCGTGTCTTCGGAATGGGCGGGGCCGACCTCCTGACCGGCGATGCGGGCAACGACACGCTGTTCGGTGGGGCTGGCGACGACTGACTGATCGGCGGGGCCGGGCGCGACCTGTTCGTCATCACGTCCGGCAGCGGCAACGACACCGTGTTCGGGTTCAACCCGGATGAGGACCGGCTGGTCCTCTCGGTCCCCGGCCTCACCGTCGAGCAGGTGATCGCGAGCGCACGGGCGGTCGGCGGCAGCACGGTGCTGACGCTCTCGGACAAGAGCACCGTCACCATGGTCGGCGTGAGCGGCGTCACGGGTGCTTGGTTCGGCTGACCGTGGTCAGGTCGTTTCAGCGGTTCACGCCCGGCGCCGCAGGACGACGATGTGGTGGAGCGCCAGGATCGGGAGGATGGGGCGGATGAGCCGCTCCACCGCCTTGATGGCGGGAACGCCGGCGTCCGGCACGAGCTGCCGGAAGTTCAGCCCGCCCGACAGCAGGTAGCGCAGCAGATTGCCCAGCGGCTCTTCGTGGACGATCTCCAGGCCTGGAAAGCTGCCTTCGAAGGCCGCCCGGTCCCGGACGAAAACGATGTGGCTGAGGGCTTGGTTGGCGCCGTTCATCGGGCCTTCGCTCGGCGCCTCCCAGCCCGGCATGGCCTTGTCGAAGCCTTCTGAGGCGAACAGGCGCTTGTAGAGCTGGCTGGCGACCGGACCGTAGTAGGGCTCGATCAGAATGACGCCGCCGCCCGGTGCCACCACCCGCTCCACCTCGGCGAAGAACCGGCGGGGCTCCGGGAAATGGTGGAAGCAGTTCTGTCCATACAGCGCACGCACGCTGTTGTCCGGCAGGTCCATGGCCTGCGCGTCGAGAACGCGGTCGAGGTAGGGCGCGTCCACCACGTCGGTGGCCAGGACATCCGGGTAGCTGTCCCGCACCGGCGCGACCCCGGCCCCGATCTCGACGCGTAGGCCGTCCGTCGTGCCGAAATAACGCTCGTCCAGCGTCCGGAACAGGTGATGGAACTCGGTAAAAACCTCCCGCAGCATCGGTTTACGCGCCAGGACGGCGGCGTGGCGGACGATACGGTCGTCGGAATCGACGTTGATGTCGGCGACATCCGGCAGAGCGAGCAGTCGGGTGAGCATGGCGGAACTCGGCAGGATGGATTCGCGGAAAACGTGCCTCCGGTGCAGATTAGCCGTCCTTGCGGACGGATCGCAATCCGCACCGAGGGACCTTTATGGGCGCATGAACGCGAGCCGTCGAAGGGAGACCGGCCTGATCGGATCGCCATTGAAGAACACGAAGGCTGTGCGCGCTGCCGCAGGGGCGGCCAAGCTGACCGTGCTGGTCTTAGCCTCCGGTCCCGTGCAGTCGTCCGGACGAATGAACACGTCGATGATCCGTCCCGAGGCGTCGAGCCAGTTGACTTGCAGGCGGGCCGTTGCCGGTTCGCCCGCGCAGGCGAATGTTGCCGCGTAGACTAGGGTTTCCCCAGACTCCACAGGCGTTGCCTGAGCGATGATCCCTCCGGGAGGAACGACGAGGGGTCCCGGTCCCACCGGCCCGGCGAAGCCGGCGTTGTCCCATTGCGCCAAGCCTTCAGCGAAATCGGAGTTGGCCAGCAGGTTGAGGCCACCCTCCATCGTGATGGAGACGCCATACAATACGGCGTCCCCGACCTTCGCCACAGGTGTGCCGGTCTTCTGGAGCAGCCGAGCGACCGGTGTGTCTGGGGGCACGGCGCCCGGCCTCCAGAAAACGTGGGTGATCCCGTTCCGGTGGAGGGCCGCAGCCGCCTTTTCGACGGTGTTGGCGAACGCCAATTCCAGGCTGACCTTTGGGTTGTACCAGTTTCCGTAAACGGGCGTGCCGGCCAGACCCGCCCCCACCGGCTGGCCAAGGATCAGGACGCGCGCCTCGGGGCCAGCCAGAGCGTTCACCGCCTTGATCAGGCCGCGATAGGGAACGCGGCCTTCGACGAAGGACTCGCGATCCCGAGCGGTGACGACGATGTTGGTATCGAAGCTGGACAGGATCCAGCCGGCCGACGGCAGAAAGGCGATGCCCGATCCGATGATGAGGGAGCCGAGAGCCAGTGAGCCGAAGGTCAGGTCGGATCGCGGTCTTGCTGGAGTTGTGTGCCTGCCTTTGTTGTCGAACGGGCGTTCAAAGGCACGAAGTCCGCTGGCGCACGCCACGAGAATCAGTGGAAGGGCCGGGTAGAAATAACGGAGATACTGGGTGACCGGGGCCAGCAGCACTGCATAGCCGAGCCCCGCGGCCGCAGCGGTCAGCGCCATGCGGTCGCGCCGCGCGGCCGCGACGGCGAGGCCCGGCAGCAGCAGCCCGAGCACCGCGAAGCCGAGCGCGCCGTCGTGGCCTTCCATGAAGCGGCTGGAGTGGAAGGTCCACAGATAGGGTAGGAATGGGGACAGCTTGCCGGTCCAGTTTGTGTCGGCGAAGTTCGCCGTGCTGTCGAAGAGTGGCGATTTGAAGACGGCGTTGAACCAGGGAAAAATCGGGTTTCCGGTCACCAAGTAGGCGTGCAGATACGGCTGGCAGGCTAGCAGTGCGGTGAGGACGGCCGACACCGCCAGGATCGTCAGGGCGCGCCGGGGCGCGTGGCTGCGCAGCAGCACCGCCGTGAAGATCAGCCCGAAGGCCAGGATGAAGAAGGCGGCGTGCAGCTTCACCAAGGCGCCGCCGGCGAGCAGGACCGCGACGGCCGCACCGTCGCGTAGCCCCAAATCCCGGTGGGACCGCACGAGCAGGAGCGTGGCGGCCAGGAAGAAGACCGCCAGGGCGTTTTCGGCGAACAGGCTGGCGGTCTCGATGAAGGCCAGCGGCGTGCTCACCAGGAGGGCCGCCGCAAGAAAGCCGCATGCCCGGCCATGCCGCCACGCGACCGCGTTGCCGAGCAGGCCGCAGAGCAGGGCCAGAAGAGCGAAGTTCGCGAGCTTGGCGCCACTCTCCCCGGCAAGGATGTAGCACACCGCGAAGAGCCAGTTGGCGCCTTGCGGCCAGACCGCGTTGATGAGCTGGGCCGGATCCGGGGTCCAGGCGCCATGCTGGGCCATGGTCGTAGCGACCAGCAGGTGAACGCCGAGGGCGTCATGGTATTGTTCGGGCAGGGCCGCGTACACGCTCTGGGTGGCGAGCGCGAAGACCAGCAGCGCGCAGGCTGCGTATTCGCGCAGGCCCATGCTTCCGGACCGCGCCAGCCACGAGGCCGCGCCCGCCGCATAAAGCCGGAGCCGGCGCCGCCCTGCCAGCAGCAGCAGGCCTAGGGCCGCGGCATAACTGGCCGTGGTGTGGACCGGCAGGGCCGCCACGAGCCCGATGACAAGCATAAGTAAGGCCAGCCCGACGCAGGTCGCCAACAGGCCGGCAGTCGCCAAGCCGAAGCGTGCGCGCCAGAGCGGACCGAACAGGAGGTCGCCCACCGTCAGGCAGGCGAGCCCGACGATTGTGACCGATGCCACGGGGCCGACGCCGAAGGCCGCCACGAGCCACAGCCCCCCGGCCGCGCCGATGGCAAGCAGCCGGCGCGGTGCTCCCGCGCAGGCGGCACCGGCGGCGACAATCCCAGACAAGCCGGCAAAGATCAGGAAACGCGTCAGTCCGGCGTCGCTCCAGAACGAGCGGGGGGTGAGACCGGTCTGGAGAAATCCGTAGACCAGCAGGCCGAGGCTCAGGGCGGCGATGCCCGCCGTTCCCACCCCGATCATCTGCCCCGCCATCCGGTTGCGCAGGGCGGGGGCGTGCGTGTCGGCGTCGTTGGTGATCATCATGCCGGCGTTCCGTGGAGTGGCCAGTGGGGCGGCTCAGGGGATGGAGGCGAGACGGTCCGCCGGGCGTCAGGTCCGAGCGGCGATGCGCCCGATGCCTGTCTCCGCCCCGCTCACGGGACATGCCCCGGCTGGCGCGCGCTTTCCACCTCGAGCGCGATGTCGAGCATGGGAATGCCGACGAGACCGCGGGCGACGTGGCTGGAGTGGACGCGGAAGAACAGCGCGTCGTCCACCCAGTGATGCTGGACGTGGTCGTGCTGCGTGCCCTCGGCGATGGCGGCCACGACCGCGAAGTCGCCGACCGGCAGATAAGGCATCTGGAAGCGGAAGCTTGCCGAGAACTCCTGCCCCGGCTCCACTATCAGCGGGCGGTCGCTGTAGGAGAGATAGGTGTTGTCCCCGAACAGGTTCTGCCCCAGCCGGTCCTTGATGTAGAAGCCGATGATCGGACCGTGGATCGGCTTTTCCGCCCGGCAGACGACCTTCAGGACAACCTGTTCCCCGCCATCCAGCGAAGGCAGGAGGTTTCCGGCCAAATCCAGGAGATGGACGCCGACGATCCGGGCTCCCTGCACGCCGTACCAGGGGCTCGCGTCGTTGAACTCAAAGATTTCGATGCTGTTGCGATGCTGGGAGGACTTCAGAAGCTCGTCGCGCGGGTCCTGGACCGGCGTCGTGGCGGCCGGCGCCGCGCGGCTGCCGCCGATGCGGAAGCTGTTGGAGGTGTCGCGTTCGCTGTGCAGGTCGGCGATGTAGTGGTAGCAGACATCCTTGGCCGCGCCGACCTCGCGCACCTCGCCGTTCTCCAGCCACACGGCGCGGTCGCACAGACTGACCACCTGGGACGTGTCGTGCGACACGAAGAACAGCGTGCCGGTTTCCCGGAACTTGTGGATGAAGCGCATGCATTTCTGCGTGAAGGCGGCGTCGCCGACGGCGAGGATTTCGTCGACGATCATGATGTCGGCGTCGACGTGCGCCGCCACGGCGAAGGCAAGCCGCGCGTACATGCCGCTGGAGTAGAGCTTCACCGGCTGTTCGATGAAATCTCCGATGCCGGCGAAGGCGGCGATCGAGTCATAGCGCTCGTTGATCTGCTCGTTGGACAGGCCGAGCACGGAGGCGGCGAGATAAACGTTCTCGCGGCCGG
The DNA here is from genome assembly GCF_025961225.1 of Azospirillum canadense. Taxonomy (GTDB): domain Bacteria; phylum Pseudomonadota; class Alphaproteobacteria; order Azospirillales; family Azospirillaceae; genus Azospirillum; species Azospirillum canadense. The sequence goes on from NZ_JAOQNG010000006.1 coordinate 91,452, forward strand.
AGAATTCCGGATTGAAGCCGGCGCCCAGCTCCAGTAGGGCCGCGATCCGCCCGTTGACGGTGATCGAGCCATGGGTCGGCGTCAAGGTGCCGCACACGAGTTGCAGGAAGGTCGACTTGCCCGAACCGTTGCGGCCGATGACCCCGATCGTCTCGCCCCTGGTCACGGTCAGGTCGATGTTCCGCAGCGCCCAGTATTCATCGTAATACTTGCGCCGCCCGCGGCAGATCATCTGCTTCAGGCGGTCCTGCGGCTTGCGGAAGATGGGGTAGGCCTTGCCGAGGCCAACGGCCTGGATGGCGATCTCGGGGGCGGTTTCGGGAGTGGCCCCGGGAATGTTGGTCTCAGGCGGCATCGGCGAAACCCTCGCGCGTCTTCAGGAAACGGGTGCCGTCGATCCGCTGGCCGCCGGTCCGGGAAACATGCGCCCACCGCAGCTTGGCTTGCCATTCCTGGCTCTGGGCTTGGGCGAACGCACCGATGTCATGGCCGGCTGCCGTGGCTTCCAATGATTGTCCGCTCAACAAGGTCGAGAAATCCTCATGCCGCACCGGGCGTGCGGGCGCGGCACTCTACTGCGCGGCCCTTGCGATGACAACCACTACCAGCCCACGGGCAGGCGCTGGACGGCCCAGAAGCGACGGACCAGAAGCCCTACGGTTTGCATTTGGGGAGAGGGCTCGCTATAGATGCGCTCGGATCGAAGGAATTTGTTCGATCGCGAAAAGCGCCGGATGCCGGTGTAGGTCCACTTGGATTGTGGGAACTTTGACCATGACTGCGATGCCGAAGCCCATGGAGCAAGGTGGAGACTTTGCCGTCGCCGTGGTTATTCCCTGTTATCGGGTGAAGCGCCACATCTTGTCGGTGATCGAGCGCATCGGGCCCGAGGTCCGGGCGATCTATGTCGTCGACGACAAGTGCCCCGACCAGTCCGGCCAGTTTGTCCTTGACACCTGTAAGGATCCCCGTGTCCGCGTCCTCTTCCACCCCGTCAACCAAGGTGTCGGGGGAGCGGTCATCACCGGCTACGAGGCGGCGATCGCCGACGGGGCCGACGCCATCGTGAAGGTGGACGGTGACGGGCAGATGGACCCGGCGCTGATCCCCCTGTTCGTCGCTCCCATTCTCGACGGCACGGCCGATTACACGAAGGGCAACCGCTTCTTCGACCTGACCAACATCTCGAGCATGCCGCCCGTCCGGATTTTCGGCAACGCCGTGCTCTCCTTCATGTCGAAGCTGTCGAGCGGCTATTGGGACATCTTCGACCCGACCAACGGCTACACGGCCATCCACGCGCGGGTTGCCGGCATTCTGCCCCTGTCGAAGATCAGCCGGCGCTATTTCTTCGAGTCCGACATGCTGTTCCGGCTGAACACGGTGCGGGCCCGTGTCGTCGATGTGCCGATGGACGCCGTCTACGGCGACGAGGAAAGCAACCTCAAAATCAAAAAGATTCTGCGCGAGTTCCTGACCAACCATCTCCGGAACATCATCAAGAGGGTCTTCTACAATTATTTCCTGAGAAATTTCACGGTTGCGTCCATCGAGCTGCTGCTCGGGCTCGCTCTGCTGGTGTCCGGTACGGTCTTCGGCGGGCTGTCGTGGATCCGCTCGGCGTCCGCGGGGGTGGAGACCACCGCCGGGACCGTCATGTTGGCGTCCCTGCCGATCATCGTCGGGCTGCAATTCCTGCTGGCGTTCGTGTCCTACGACATCGCCTCCATGCCCGCGCGCGCCCTGCATCCGATGCTGGCCCTCCGCAACCGCGTCCGCCAGAAAATGACAAGCCAGCCATCGGCTGAGAGCTTGGAGACCTCATCCCTCTGAACATGGGCCTTTGAGAGCGGGGGGCAGTGCCCCCCGCATTTGGTCTGAACTCCGCGGACTCACCGCGCGAATATGGCCCCCAGTTTGCTGCAGCCCGTGTCGGGGCGGGCATCGTTCAAAATGATCGTTCCGCCATCCGTGCCGTGCGCCAGCACACACAACAGCGGCGTCTTCTCCAGCGGAACCGGGGAGCGCAGCGTGACCCTGAACCCGGCCAGCATGCGGTCGTTCGCCGGGAAAGCGGCCAGCAGGTCGTCGCGCGTTTCGGTCTCGCTGTCCACGACGTCTAACGGCGTGCCGCTCAGCACTTCAATGCCCTGCCCCGGTGTGACGCCAGTCCAAGGCGCCCAGCCGCGCAGCCGCACCAATCCGCCCTCGACCCGGACCTCATCCAAACTTCCGCCGGGTGCGAAGGGGGCGCCGGGGCCGGGCTTGAGAAGGACCTCCACTTTCCGCGCCTGCGGTGGTTGGGCGACGGCGTCGCGCGGCAGGTGGATTTGGTCGAGATAAGGAACCATGGGCTCCGCCACTGAGTTCGGCGTGATGTGGGCGTAGCGGTTGAACACCCACCGAAACCGCTCCTCCGGCATGTCCGGGAACTGGGCCCGGAAGAAGTCCATTTGAGGGGCGATCAGCGTGTGCGTGATTGCATGATAACCCCAGCCTGCGAGGACCGCGCCGGTGAACAGGGGGAGTTTTTCGACCAGCCAGCCCTTCTCATGCTGCTCCTGGAGATTGCGGAGGTGCTGGGAAAAGGCGGTCTGTGGCCGGTCGAAGATCGGTTTGGCCGACTGGATCGGATTGAACTGCCCAAAGGTGAACAGGTTGGTCGCCGCGGCGGCACTGGCCAACAGGGTGCCGGCCGGCAACGCCGGCGCCCAACGCCGCAACGCCAAAGCGCCGGCCAACACTACGAGGATCACGCCATCGAAGGGGCTTGTCCAGGGCGCCACGCCACCGAGCCATTTGGAGATGAGCCAAGCCATGAGAACTGTGGCGGTGAACAGCCCGACGCGCAGGTGGGTGATGCGCCAATCCACCGTTTTGGCGAGCACGGCCGTGGCAACCAGGGCCATCAAACCGATAATGACGATCATGCGGGGTGGGAACACCCGGTCCCACAGCAAGGGCATGCCGACCCACGACGGGATGGGCAGCAACATCCAGGCTGTTGCCAAGGCAATCCCGGCCAGGAGAACGCCCAGTGCCACGCTCAGTTGCGGATTGGTGTTGCGGGCCACGCTCCGCCAGTCGGCGAAGACCAGAAGGAGCAGAGGCCAATAGCTGCTCATCGCTCCGGTTTCAACTAAGTTGTGCACAATCAAGCTGTCGAAGCCACGCGTTGTGATGAAGGGCAGAACGGTGGACAACCAGATGCGCCAGTCGCCGCTGCCGCCGTCGCTGTGCCGCTGTCCCGGATAAACGGTGGCGGCCATTACCTGCAGCGGCTCAGCGAGGTAGGCGTAGGTCGTGCCCGCAGCCAAGCCGGCCGCCACGGCCGCCACAGCGAGTTCAGACCAGCGCAAGACGTCCCGGCGTAGCGCCAGCACGAGGACCACTCCGGCGAAGCCCAGCGACAGAATAATGGGCGGATAGAAGTGCGACAGCAGCCACACCGTTGCGATCCAATACAGCAGCGGCCCTTTCGCCGCGAGTGGCAGGCGAGAGAACAATATCAGCAGCATCCAAGGAAAAATGGCGAGCAGAGGCCCCGTTGTCGTCCAGGCGAATTGTGTGTAGCCGGTGAAAAACATCATCAGCGAAAAACATATTGACAGTCCCGGCGATACACCAAACGCTCGAGCCAGCCGCTGGTAACCGATCAGGAACAGCGCGGCAAAGGCAACGTGATAGATCGCATATGCATGTGCCGGGTCGACCAGGAAGAAGGCCCAGTACTGCGGCTTGAAAGGGAGTGCCCAGTCCCATAGAGGCAGCGCATTAAAATTGCGCAAGTCTTCATAGTAAGGCGCGTTGACGTTGTGCCGGGCAAAGTGGTTGTTTACGGCGATCTGGACATACGGGGTCCAGACGGCCCATTCGTCGCTGCGGATCTCGCGGGGCTTGCCAGCTACGAGGCCCGGCCGATCCGTTGCTCCCATCTGCGTGAGCGCCACGCCGTAGGACGACGGCGTCCAGGCAAGCGCGGCGTACAACGCCGATAGCCCCAGGACGAGGGCGACGAAAAGGCGGCTTGGAGAAGCGCGACCCAAGAATCTCATGAAAGGCGTTCCATCAACGGACGGTGTCGCGGGTCGGAGACGTACCCGGGACGGGGATGGCGAGGTAGCCCATGCGCTTGGCCTTGCGGCGGCCCAAGGTGACGGTGTCGAGGATGAGGCCGCAGGTCAGGTACAGCGGCTCGCGGCGGACCACCGCGCCGGCGGCCTTCGCCACCTTCACCGTGCGGTCGGAGGGGTTGTTGTCATACACGTAGAGCGTGGCGTCGGGCAGCGCCGCCCGGAAGTCGCGCATGACCGAGGCGATCGCCGCCTCCTCGTTGTAGCAGGGGATCAGCACCGCCACCGCGGGCGCCGAGCCCGGCAACACGGCCTGGACCGGCGCCGTTGCCGAGGCGGCGCCTCTCGAAGATTCAGCGCTTGCGGGCCCGGTAATGGTGGGCGGTATGATGGAAGTGTTTATCATTGAAAGTGTATCGCGGTGTGGATATGAGGTGCTCAGTCGAACCTCTTCGGATGGTCGAAGGTAGCCGACTGGTGGGTGGGCAATCAATCGCGGTTTTACCTGCTCTCTCCCATTATGGCTTCATAGTCACATAAAAGATCCGCGTTCAAAGGTGGAGAAAACAAGGGCATGCCTTATCGCGCTTTGCTGCTCGACCGTGATGGCGTGGTGAACATCGATCACGGCTATGTCGGCCATCGCGACCGATTTGAGTTCGTGGACGGTATCTTTCCTTTGACTAGGCACGCGGTGGACCGTGGGTTCCGCGTCGTCGTGATCACCAACCAGGCCGGCATCGCCCGCGGCTACTACACCGAGACCGAGTTCCTGGACCTGAGCGGTTGGATGCGGGACGTCTTCAAGAGCCAGGGGGTGGACCTCGCCGGGGTGTTCCACTGCCCGTACCATCCCGACGGCGTGGTGGAGCGCTACGCCCGAGACAGCTTCTGGCGCAAGCCCAATCCCGGAATGATCCTGGAGGCGGCCCGCCGGCACGACCTTGCCTTGCCCAGTTCGGTGTTCCTGGGCGACCAGCCGACCGACATGGCCGCGGCGTTGGCAGCCGGCGTGGAGCGGCGTGTCCTCCTGGCGGAGGCCGGCCGCGTTCCCCAGGGAACGGCAGCGACCCTGACGATTGCCCGTCCCGCAGACCTGATCCCGCACCTGTCCTGACGGCGCCGGGCGGGTGACGCCGGTCCCGTGACCGGCGTCCTGACGGGGCGTTTGGAAAGGGCTTTGCGGAAAGCGCGGGCTGGTGTGGGGCGGTTCACAGCCGTGGTTTCCGGCTTTGGGTAAGGTCTGGTCATCGACGGACGCCGCGGCCGAGAGCCCCGGCCCCCACCCCCAGCCTTCCTCCCTCAGCCCCAGGAGCCCCCCATGATCCGCACCTCGCTGCTCGCCGGTTTTGCCACGCTCGCTCTGCTGTCGGCCCCGGCCATGGCGCAGAACATCACCAGCCTGAACAACACCGCGGCCGGTGTGGGCAACGTCGCCAAGCAGAACGCCTTCACGGTGCAGAAGGGTGGCGGGTTCTTCGGCGGCCCGAACGTGATCACGATGGGCAACACCGCGGCCGGCGTCGGCAACCTGGCGGTGCAGAATGGGACGGTGATCCAGAAGACGCCGAAGGTCGGCCCACTCGGCGTGCCCTTCGGCGGCGGCAACCAGTTCCAGGCCAACAACCTGGCCGCTGGCGTCGGCAACTTCGCCAAGCAGAACGCCTTCGGCATCCAGAAATAAGGAGACCCGCGCTCCTTCCCCTCCCCTACCGTCTCCCCCAGGCCCCCCGACCGGACCCTCCGGCCGGGGGGCCACCGTGTGTGGGGAACAGCCATGCTTCACGGTGCCTCACCGGCCATCCCTTTATACCGTCACCTGTGAGGCGGGCCACAGCGGCCCGTTGCCGGCCCGACTAGCGTGGGGTGCATGAACCATGCTGGAGCGTCGGGCTCCGGCCGCACAAGGAGGTTTCGCATGCTCTACCGTTCCCTGGGCGCAGCCGTCGCCGTGCTTGCCCTGCTGTCCGCCCCAGCCATGGCCCAGAACATCCCCAACGGCCTGGTCGGCACCAACGTGACCAATTCCATGAACCTGGCCGCCGGCATCGGCAACACCGCCAAGCAGAAGACCACGAGCCTGCAGGCGTCGCCGTTCGGGTCCCTGGTCAACACCAACGTGGCCAACTCCACCAATGTCGCCGCCGGCATCGGCAACACCGCCAAGCAGAAGACCACGGGCATCCAGGGCAACGGCGTCCATGTCGGGCTGAACTTCACGGGCCGGGGGCCGCTGGTCAGCACCGACGTGAGCACCGCTGCCAACGTCGCCGCCGGCCTCGGCAACGTCGCCCAACAGCGGAACCTCGGTGTCCAACGCTAACCTCCCGGCAGATGGCCGACCGGTCCCAAGGCAAGGGGCCGGTCGCCGCGCTAGTCTTGTTCCTATCCCGAACCAGGAGGCGTCCATGCCCAGGATTGCCGCTCTCCTTCCCGTCGCCGTTGCCGCGCTGCTGTCGTTCGGCGCCCATGCCGAAAGCCTGAGCTGCCAGACGGTCAACGGGCAAACCATGTGTATGCGCGGCTCAGGGTCGATGAGCTGCCAGACGGTCAACGGCCAGACCATATGCCAGCAAGGGTCCGGCTCCCTGACCTGCCAGACCGTCAACAAGCGCACCGTCTGCTCGTCCGATCCCAAGGGCGCCCCTGGACCGGAGGCCATGCCCCAACTCCCGCCCGATCTGAAGGGCAGCCTCGATCAGGACGTCACCGTGGAGCAGGACGGCGGCAAGCTTCGCGTCCGCGCGGGAGGGGTTAACGTGCGCATCGATTGACATCTTCCCGGCACTGAAGGACCGGGATTCGCAGACGCCGCAGTCCGGGTTCCAGCGTCATCGAGAACGGGCCAACGTGCCGAAGCGCTCCAGGACGGACCGCCTCTCCACAGGCGGCGATCCGCTGTCCACGGGCCAGTGTGTTGCGGGTGGCGTTGTGGTCGCGGTGCGTGCCGCAATCCGGGCACATCCATGCGCGATCTGAGCGCATGTCCCGTGGTTCCGCGCGCTGCACGTCTTTGTGGCGGCTCCCGGAGCCGTGCCCGGTGCGCGCCATCCAGGAGTGTCTAACGCAATCCAGCATCGGCACCGTCGGCGGACTGGTCTTCTGCAAGATCGAACCGACCGGGAGCCTGGCGGCAAAGCCCCTGCACGCGACCGCAGTGGCCCGGATTATCAAGGAGTGGGCCGCCGGGCTGTCGTTGAGCGAAATCGGCCCCCAGTCGCCGATTACGTCTGCCCGGAGGTGCTGGACTGGTGCGAAGGCCGAGGGGGCCGACGACGTGCTCGACCTACCGACCAGCCGCACATTGCCCCACCATGGGACCGCGCTGGAGGCCAGCACCGTCGGGTGTAGTCGGCCCCTTTCATCAGCACGTCGGGGCGCAACGCCCGGATCAGGGCTTCCAGCGTGTCCTCCGCGAAGATCGCCACTTGGTCCCCCTTGCGCGGATTACGCCAGTGTGCCGAATGCTGCGGGCCGACTCCTCCTCACCTCCCGAAACTGAGGGGCGAAGCGGTCCGACTGTTATCTGCGGTGCTTGGTGAAGTAGCCCAAGCTTCTAAACGGTCCGTAAATGGCGCCCGTGGGGCGCGTTTTCACGCCCCCATGAAAGCGAGTGAAGAGCAGGGCACCAAGCGCCCTGCTTCTCCTCACACACGGCGGAACCAAAGGCTGCTGCCGCCGAACACGCTCCGCCCGGTCCCCGCGAACAAGCGAGCGCACTCCCCCTGAAGTTCGCGATCCACGAACTGGTTGGCGATCTCAATCTGGAAGGAGTTATTGAATGCCAGAAACGCCATAATTAAGTACTGCTCGTTCCAGAAGATTTGGTGCCTCTCGACCCATTCTCTAGCGTAATCCCATGGGAAGAAGATATCGTGCACATGGCACCAGACACCAGTACTCACCTTCGGAAGAATGGTGAAAACCTCGTGATTGACATCCGAGCCGACCTTCGACACATGGCTGGAATCAATAAACAAAATATCGTTCGCGGCAAGCGCGGCGAAGATCGTTGGGTCGGCGTCCTGCACCTTGCTTTCAACTAGGCGCACGACGCCGGCCGATCTTTCAACCAGCTTCAGCAGTTTGGGCATGGGATAGGGCTCAACGCAAACCATCTCCCCGAACCCGTTGCGGGAAAGTGCTTGCGCGGCAAGGAAGGTCGAAAAGCCACTCCCAATCTCTATAATCCGCGCCGGTTTCAGATGGCGGATCAGGCAATAGTAGAGTACAGCGTCGCCGTAGGAAAACGCTGTGTTGTTCCAGAAGTAGACAGGCTCGTCGCCATTGTAGTCGGCTGGGAAATCGGCCATCTCGTGGGCGTACGCCGACAGGAGTGCCAGCGTGTCGAGGTGCCGCTCTCGGCTGATCTCAAGCCCTGGAATGGTGTCGTACCGGCGATCGTAGACGGTCTTGTCGATTTCGTTAATGGACGGAATTGGGCTATAGAAATGTACCGGCAGAAAATGGGCGCCGAATTTTTCCGCGTCTGAAAAGATGCGTACTCGTGCATCGCCGTTGGCAAACGATACACGCGCAGCGGCAAACAAGAGTTTTTGGCACAAACTGTTTTGTTCATCGGGCGTCAGAGATGTTTTTGCATGCTCAGCAATTTCTACGTATTGCGCTTCAATGTCTCTGATAAGGTTGCTGATTTTTGAGTCCATAATTATCCCTTCCGGCCCCTCGCGGCCGCGGCAGTTTAGCCGGCCTGGGCTACTCACTCCATGGGGTTGTTCAGCTTGCACACGATTTCATCCTGGTTAGCCCACTGACCTGCCTCCTCACCCGCCCACGCGCCTTGGCCGCCCGCAATCCGGCCTTGGTGTGCTCGCGGATCAGCGCGCGCTCCAGCTCCGTCGCGGCGCCCAGCACCCGCAGGGCAAACTTGCCCTGCGGCGTGGAGGTGTCGATCGGGTCGCGCAACGACTTGAAGTGGGCGCCGACCGCCTCGAGCTCCTCAATCACATTGAGCAGGTGGAGAGCGAGCCTGCCAGACGATCGATGCGCGCCACCACGAGGATGGCGCCGCGCTTCACCTGGGCAATGGCCTTGGCCAGCTCCGGCCACACCCGGCTACCGTGTCGCCGCAGAGTAGTTGACATCCTCCGCCGCCTGAAGGCGGCGGATTCCCGAGCCTCACGGCGCAGGTTCCTGCTTCACCGAGGACTGCCCAGAATGCCGAAGCACCCCGAGACTGACACCCTCTCGACAGGCGGTCACCGCCAGTCCGGCGGCCAAAATGTTGCGCGCGGCGTTGTGGTCGCGGTCGTGGTGCGCGCCGCAGTCCGGGCACGCCCAGTCGCGATCCGCCAAGGTGAGCGCATGTCCCGTGGTCCCGCACACGCTGCACGTCTTCGTGGACGGGAAGAAGCGGCCCACCTTGACCAGCGTCCGCCCATACCACGCGGCTTTGTAGGTCAACTGGCGGATTAACTCACCCCATCCCGCATCGGCGATCGACCGGCTGTGCCGCTTGGCTCTCAGCAGGCCCGTCACCGACAGGTCCTCGACGCAGATCGTTTGGTTGTCACGGATCAGCCGCGTGCTGAGGTGGTGCAGGAAGCTTTGCCGTGCATGGCGCACGGCGGCATGGGCGCGGGCCACCTTGAGGCGGGCCTTCGCCCGGTTCTTCGAGCCTTTCTGTTTGCGCGCGAGGCGGCGCTGTTCGCGGACCAGCCGCTTGTGCCGCTTCGCCAGATGGCGCGGGTTGGCGATCGTCTCCCCGGTGCTGAGGACGGCCAAGTCCGTCAGGCCAAGGTCGATGCCAATCGCGCCCCCGCCTTCCAACCGCTCGGCAAGGGCGACGACGCGGCAGGCCACGTACCAACGGCCGTCCGCTTCCCGCGTCACAGTGACCGTGCTCGGCTCGCTGGGCAGCGCGCGCGACCACACCACGATCAGCGGTTCGGTCATTTTCGCCAGCTTCAGTTTTCCGTCCCGGTAGGTGAACGCCGACTTGGTGAATTCGGCGGACTGCGGCCCGTCCTTGCGGCGGACCTGCGGGTACCGCGCACGGCGCTGGAAGAAGTTGCGGTAAGCGGTGTCCAAATGGCGCAACGCCTGCTGAAGCGGGACGCTGGACACGTCGTTCAGCCAGACGAACTCCGGCAGCCTCTTCAGCGCCGTCAGCATCGCGTTCGTCTGGGGAAAGCCGCACCGTTCTGTGCGCTCCGTCCACGCCGCCTCCCGCATCGCGCGGGCCCGGTTGTAGACCACGCGCACGCACCCGAACGTCCGGTTCAGCAGATCGGCCTGCTCCGGCGTTGGGTAGAAGCGAAAGCGGTAGGCGCATTCCACCGGCGTCACCATGCCTTGTATGTACTAGGAGTGACCTCCATGTTCAAGTTTTGTTCCGCTGTCGCGGAACCGCATTTCTTCTGCCGGCTGAAGCCGGCAGTCTCCATGCCGAGGCCCTGATGAGCGGGATGAGCGGGCCTGTCTTCCCGCCCCGGACATCGTCGCGCCGGCACGCCCTACCACAGGATCGTTGAAAGACCTGCGGTGTACGCAAGGAAGTCAATCGCCGCAATGGCGAGCAGCAGTATCAGGTCAAAAGCAACCGGAAGCATGGTTGAGGCCATCTTGTGCTTGTCGCGGAATATTTGCCGGACCATCACGCGCATGTCGACGCAACCTCCCTTCTGGCGCCCCTCGCTCGTCGTGGGGCGGTTCGGGCCAGTTTGACCATTCTGCGGCATCAAGTTTGTTGGCTAGAGCAGTATTCGTTCAGGTTGATCCGGTCTGCTCATGGGGCTCGGAATGTTGAGGTGTCAGGTTTGAATGCTCAACCTGATCAGGCCCCGCCCTAGCTGAACCAGATCTGGAACATCAGCCGGTCGCGGTCCGTCGGCGGCATCGCCCGGTGATAGCAGGACGTGTCCTCCAGGAAGCCGGTGCCGGCCGGCCCTTCGACCACCAGCATCCGCTCCTGGCCGAAGCGGGCGACGACCTCCTCCTCCGGAGCGTTGGCGGAGCCCAGCAGCATGCGGAGCGACTTGCCGCGGTGCGACCCGCAGACCAGCGCGTGCGCTCCGGCCCCGGCGGTCACGTCCGTCAGGTAGAAGGACGCGGAGCAGAAGTGGAAGTCGTGCACGTCGAAATGCCAGTCGATGGTCTGGCCCAACCGGCGGCGCTCCTCGTCCGTCGCGTCGGTGACGAAGCTCCAGAACAGCCGCGGGATGATCTTCGTCGGCGCGTAGCCGAGGAATGCGGCCACCGCGCTCAGCAGCGCCGGGTCGCGGCACACGCGACGGATGATAGCGCAGTCCACTGGCTCTGGGACCATCGCCAGTACCACGGGAGTGCCGTCGGGCAACCGGCCGTCGCGCACGTCCGACTTCCGGAACAGCCGGTCGTCGCCGCGCGCCTTGACCGGCGTGGTCTCGGCGAAGTCTAGGATGTCCCGCACCGTGTCGGCGGGAAGGTCGAAGCCGAAGGCGATGGAGTGCCGCCGCAGCGCGGTGACCACCGCCCCAGGCTTCACCCTCGGGAACAAGGTCTCTGGCCGTATCCCGATCGGGGCCGAGGGCCAGAATGAGCCGTTTCGTTTGGGAACGAGCCGGCGAAGCGCGCTGTACCCGAGCCGGATGCTTTCAAAGCGCCCAAGCGCATAATGAAGCTCTCCGGCGGCGAAGCGCCGGGCAATGTTGGCGACGTTCATAGAGGCGCCTCCCCGTGCGTCCCACGGAATTCAGAAGCTTTTCTTCATTGAATGGATTTTATGAAATGGTGATTTCATTTGGAACAATTCTTCGGGCGCATGATCAACCGGGTGCAAAACGTCACCTGAGGCAACTCTAAGGGCAACCTCACGGTAGCCTCCATGAGCAGCGATCCCATGTATGGGGCCGGGACACGGCCTTGGAGCGCGAAGCGGGCCGGTTGCGGCGTAGCTTGCCTCAGAAGCCGCCTGCTTCAGCGGGCGGAGTTGTCACCAAACGATAAAACGCTTTGCTCGCAGCCGCATCGTCGCGGACGCCCGTCAGACAACCGCCCCGCCGCGCCATGGCCTCGCCGACGAGCACGGCTCGTCGGTTGAGCCGCCGATCCCCGAGATCGACCGCCCCGTATTGCCGCTGCGCCCAGGCCGCCGGATCATTCAGGTCCACCATCGCTGCCTCCATCGCTCCGCTTCAGAGTCGACAGCGTGGACGGCCGATGGTCCCTGGTGATTGCATCCCCTGCCACGATTCCACGAAACAGCCGGAATCCGGGCAACAGTCAGCCCTGAAGAGCCGAGCTTCCGCGCTTCGCAACGCGGCGTCCCTGCTTCCGACCGCCAGAGCGGTTCGATCTACAGACCACCCCCGGAAGTCCTCCGGTTTCGAGACCGCGCCTTCGTCGCGCTGACCTCTCGAAGTCCACGCCCCGCGTCCTGAAGATGGCGCCGTCGCTCACAGCTGGTATTACCAATTATGGGCAAAAAAAATGCCGCGGCCAGACACGAGGTCGGCGCGGCAGCCTAATGCTCTTGGAGCATTATGATGTTTTTGGTTTCCTCCCCAGACCTCAAGGCCTTTGTTTTGTGGGAGGAAAGTTCCACAGACGGCCAACCGAAGTCAATTGTATTGAGCGGAGTATAACTTTAAGCCTACGGACCTCTTCCGATGCGCCAGTCCGGTTCATCCCCATCGTTCGGAGCCCGTCCGAGCCCAACCATTCGGGCCAAACGCAAAAAAACTTGAGCGTGGGGGCAAACAGAGGCTTGCATTGCACCGCCCGCCTGAGGTATCTCCCTGCCTCCTTCGTTGGAGCGGCGCGGGCGTAGCTCAGGGGTAGAGCACAACCTTGCCAAGGTTGGGGTCGAGGGTTCGAATCCCTTCGCCCGCTCCATTCTCACGAAGCGCACATTCCCCTTTCATGCTTAGCCTTGGGCATCCTTGGCCCGGCCTCCGGCACCGCCGGTCGCAAGAGCCCCGCAAGACGGCGGAGGCCGTCCGGATTGCTTCTTTCCGGCTCGTCTCTTGTGCGGCGGGCGTCCTGCGTCTTTTATGGCGTGGACGGGAAGCAACGGACAGCAAGGCCGGAGGGACAGCATGGAGCGGGTGGACTGCGTGGTGGTCGGGGCCGGGGTGGTCGGGCTGGCGATCGCCAGGCGTCTAGCCAGGGCCGGCCGCGAGGTGGTGATCCTGGAAGCGGCGGACGCCATCGGCACCAGCACCAGCTCACGCAATTCCGAGGTCATCCACGCCGGCATCTACTACCCCACGGGCAGCCTGCGCGCCCGGCTGTGCGTCGCCGGGCGGGACGCTCTCTACGCGTTCTGCCGGGAGCACGGGGTCGCGCACAGCCGCATCGGCAAGCTGATCGTCGCCACCGAAGACGCGCAGTTGCCCCGGCTGGATGCCATCCGGGCCCAAGCGGCCGCCAACGGGGTCGACGACCTGCGCGCCATCACCGCCGCCGAGGCCATGGCCATGGAGCCCGCGCTGCGCTGCGTCGGCGCGCTGCTGTCGCCGTCGACCGGGATCATCGACAGCCACGGGCTGATGCTGGCCCTGCAAGGCGATGCGGAGGAGGCCGGCGCCATGCTGGCCCTGCTGAGCCCGCTGGAGCGCACCCACCGGACCAGTGATGGCTTCGAGCTGGAGGTCGGCGGGGCGGAGCCGATGCGGATCGCCTGTTCCACCCTGGTCAACGCCGCGGGCTTAAGCGCCTGGGCCGTGGCACGCGGACTGGAGGGCTTTCCGACCGACCACACCCCACCGCGGGTGCTGGCCAAGGGAAATTATTACGCGCTGGGCCAGGGCCGCTCGCCCTTCTCCCGGCTGGTCTACCCGGTCCCCGTGGAGGGAGGCCTGGGCGTCCACCTGACGCTCGACCTCGCCGGACAGGCCCGTTTCGGGCCAGACGTTGAATGGCTGGCGCCGGAGGCGTACGACCGCATCGACTACGCCGTCGATCCTCGGCGGGCCGACGCCTTCTACGGCGAGGTGCGGCGCTACTGGCCAGGCCTGCCCGACGGCGCGCTGGTCCCCGCCTACGCGGGCGTCCGGCCCAAGCTGAGCGGACCGGGCCAGCCCCAGGCTGACTTCCTGATCCAGGGGCCGGAGGCGCACGGCCTGCCCGGGCTCGTCAACCTGTTCGGCATCGAATCGCCGGGCCTGACCTCCTGCTTGGCCATCGCCGACGCGGTGACGGCACGGCTGGCCTGAGTCGATCGGAGCCCCAACCCCGCCGGCCCGTTTCCCAAATTTTAACCGACTGATAGGGGTATCGGGCTAAGGTCGGTCGGATTGGCTTCAGAAGACGACAGGTGCGACCGCCGTGACCATGCCGCGCGACCGTGTGAATGAAACGCCGACCGGGGGCCCGCAAGCCGGCTTCGACCTGCTGGACGGCCGTTCCATCCTAGTCACCGGCGGCACCGGATCCTTCGGGCGCCGCTTCGTGGAGACGGTGCTGCGCCGCGCCAAGCCGCGTCGGGTCATCGTCTTCTCCCGCGACGAGTTTAAGCAGTACGAGATGCAGCAGCAGCTCGGTCCCGACTGGGCTGCGACGCTGCGCTTCTTCATCGGCGACGTGCGCGACCGCGAGCGGCTGGAGCTGGCCATGCGCGAGGTGGACGTCTGCATCCACGCCGCCGCGCTGAAGCATGTGCCGGCCGCCGAATACAACCCCATGGAATGCATCCACACCAACGTCTATGGGGCGGAGAACGTGGTGCGCGCCGCGCTGAACACCGGCGTGCAGCGGGTCGTTGCCCTGTCCACCGACAAGGCGGCCAATCCGGTCAACCTGTACGGCGCCAGCAAGCTGGCGTCCGACAAGATCTTCATCGCCGCCAACAACCTGTCGGGCTCGCTCGGCACGCGCTTCTCGGTGGTGCGCTACGGCAACGTGGTGGGCTCGCGCGGGTCGGTCATCCCGCTGTACCGCCGGATGATTGCGGAGGGGGCGGCTTTCCTGCCGGTCACCGACGAGCGGATGACCCGCTTTTGGATCACGCTGCAGCACGGCGTCGACTTCGTCGCGTCCTGCGTGGCGATGATGCAGGGTGGCGAGATCTTCGTGCCCAAGATCCCCAGCATGCGCATCGTCGACGTGGCGCGCGCCCTGGCGCCCGGCCTGCCGCACAAGCTCATCGGCATCCGGCCGGGCGAGAAGCTGCACGAGGTGATGATCACCGAGGACGACTCCCGCCAGACCTTCGAGCTGGCCGACCGCTACGTGATCGAGCCGACCTTCGCTTTCTGGACGCACGAGCCCTACCAGCGCCTGGGCGCCCGGCCGGTCGCCGACGGGTTCCGCTACGCCAGTGATATCAACGACGACTGGCTCGACAGCGACGGGCTGGTCCGCCTGATCGCCGAGGCCCCGTGAGCCCGCTTCCCTTCCTGCCTTACGGCCGGCAGGACATCGACCAAGCCGACATCGACGCGGTGACCGCGGTGCTGCGCGGCGACTGGCTGACCCAAGGCCCCACGGTCGAGGCCTTCGAACGCGCCCTGGCCGGGCGCACGCAGGCGACCCACGCCGTCGCCTGCGCCAACGGCACCGCCGCTCTGCACTTGGCCTGCCTGGCGCTCGGCCTCGGGCCGGGTGACGCGGTGGTGGTGCCAAGCGTGACCTTCCTGGCCACCGCCAACGCCGCGCGCTACGTCGGGGCGGAGGTCGCCTTCGCCGACGTCGACCCCGCCACCAGCCTGATGGGGCCGGAGCAGGCCGAAGCCGCGATCGCGCGCGCTGAGGCCGCCGGCTGGCGGGTGCGCGCCCTGGCCCCCGTGCATTTCGCCGGGCAGACCGCCGACAGGGCAGCCCTCGGCGCGCTCGCCGTGGCCCGCGGCCTCGCCATCATCGAGGACGCCTGCCACGCCATCGGCAGCGCGGACGTCACGGCGGACGGTCGGGTCGTGCCGGTCGGGTCCGGCGCCTTCGGTCCTTCCGCCGCGATGACCGCCTTCTCCTTCCACCCCGTGAAGACCATCGCGGCCGGCGAGGGCGGTGCGGTCACGACCAACGACCCGGGTCTGGCCGCGCGCCTGCGCCGCTTCCGCAACCACGGGATGGAGCGCGACCCGGCCGGGTTCGAGGATCACGGGGCCGCCTTCGACAACGACGGCACCGCCAACCCCTGGTACTACGAGATGGCCGAGCCGGGCTTCAATCACCGGCTGACCGACATCCAATCGGCCCTGGCGCTCAGCCAACTGGCGCGGCTGGACACCTTCGTGGCGCGCCGCCGGCATCTGATGGACCTCTACGCGTCGCGGCTGGCCCCGCTCTCGCCCCTGGTCCGGCCCGCCGCCCGCGTGCCCTGGTGCCGGCCGGCCTGGCACCTGTGCGCGGTCCGCATCGACTTCGCCGCCGCCGGCCGGCCGCGAGCGCGGGTGATGGCGGAACTGCGGGCGCGCGGCATCGGCACGCAGGTCCATTACATCCCCGTGCACCGCCAGCCCTACTGGCGCCGCCGGTACGGCGCCCTCGCCTTGGGCGGCGCCGAGGAGCACTACGCGCAGACCCTGTCGTTGCCGCTGTTCCCGGCGATGGCCGACGCCGACGTGGACCGGGTGGTGGCCGCCCTGGCCGAGGCGCTGGGCATTCCCCCATCCGCGAAGCCCGGTTGAATAAGGGACCGCGCGGAGGTTTCCTCCCTGGCGAAAATGCGCTATTCCAGCGGCATCTGGAACGCTTCGGAGCAGAGTCATGGCCGAGGGTACTGTGGACTATTACGCGATGGTCGAAGAGGCCTGGCAGCTGAGCGACGCAGCCCGCGACTACGTCAAGAACGCTGGCCGCGACGTGGACAACGCCGAGCTTTGGGAAAAGCTGTTTGCCACATCCCCGCTGATCGACCTGGAGCGCACCCGCGCCGAAGGCGGGCAGCCGCTCCAGAAAATCTTCTTCAAGAATCCCTACGGCCTGCAATACCGCGCCGACCACAAGGACTGGATCCCCTTCCGCCACGGCGCCCTCGATCCGGCCTACCTCCAGGCGATCTGACGCACGCGGCCCAGTCCCCTTGCCCGGCCCCTTCCCCCGGCGGCCCGGGGCGGGGGGACTCTTTCCCAGGCCGGTGGGATGCCGCTCCTCGCGGCCTCACCCGCCATGGCCCGCCGCCAGACGGGGGCGGCGCACCAGCGTGTCCCAATCGGCGCCTCCCCGCTTGCATGGGGCAATAAGCCACGCACGACGCCTTTCCCATTCAGAACCGGTCCACAAGAAAGCCTCCCGATGAAGAAACCTGTGCGCAAGGTGGTGTTCCCCGTTGCCGGTCTTGGCACGCGCTTCCTGCCGGCCACCAAGGCGATCCCGAAAGAGATGCTGCCGCTGGTCGACCGTCCGCTCTTGCAGCACGCCGTGGAAGAGGCGCGGGCCGCCGGCATCGAGGACTTCGTGTTCGTCACGGGCCGCAGCAAACGCGCCATCGAGGACCACTTCGACGCCGACACCGAACTGAACCGCACGCTGGAGGAGCGCGGCAAGGCCGACGCCCTGGAGGTGGTGCACGACAGCGAGATCGCCCCCGGGCGCTGCTTCTACACCCGCCAGCAGGTGCCGCTCGGCCTCGGCCACGCGGTGTGGTGCGCGCGCGCGGTGATCGGCAATGAACCCTTCGCCATCGTCCTGCCCGACGACTTCGTGCAGGGCGACACGCCCTGCCTGAAGCAGATGGTCGAGGCCTACAACGAGGTCGGCGGCAACGTCGTCGCCGTCGTCGACGTGCCGCGCGAGCGGACCAGCAGCTACGGCATCCTGGACGTGGAGAAGGACGACGGCCGCCTGGCGACGGTGCGCGGGCTGGTGGAGAAGCCCAAGCCGGAGGAGGCGCCCTCGACGCTGTCGATCATCGGCCGCTACATCCTGCAGCCGGAGGTGTTCGACCACCTGGAAAAGCAGCAGCGCGGCGCCGGCAACGAGATCCAGCTGACCGACGCGATGGCCAAGCTGATTGGCAACCAGCCGTTCCACGGCCTGCGCTTCGAGGGCACCCGCTACGACTGCGGCGACAAGGTCGGCTTCATTGAGGCCACGCTGGCCCACGCGCTGAAGCGCCCGGACATGGCCGGCAAGGTTCGCGAGATGCTTCGGAAGTATGCCTGACGCACCACGACCGGGCTACGACCCGCGCCCGCCGTTCCCGTTGACCCCGGGGCGGCGGGCGTCGCAGTTTCAGGGGCGTTCCAAACCAAAGGACAAGACATCCATGAGCGACGTGCACATTTTCCACCCGACCGTCCTGCGGGAATACGACATCCGCGGCATCGTCGGCGAGACGCTCACCCCCGCCGACGCCCGCGCCGTCGGCCGTGCCTTCGGCACCATGGTCGCTCGGGGTGGTGGAAAGACCGTGTGCGTGGGCTATGACGGGCGCCTGTCCTCGCCGGACCTGGAAGCCGCCCTGGTGGACGGGCTGGTCGCCTGCGGGCTGCACGTCCTGCGCATCGGGCTGGGCCCGACGCCGATGCTGTACTTTGCCACCCGCGACCGCGAGGCCGCGGCCGGCGTCATGATCACCGGTTCGCACAACCCGCCGGAGTACAACGGCATCAAGATGATGCTGGGCAAGGGACCGGTCTACGGCCAGCAGATCCTCGATATCGGCGCCATCGCGGCCAAAGCCGATTACGCGTCGGGCCAGGGCTCGTCCGAACAGGTCGACGTCAAGGACGCCTACGTCGAGCGCCTGCTGAAGGACTATGATGGGGTGCGCGACCTGAAGGTCGTCTGGGATGCCGGCAACGGCGCCACCGGCGAGATCCTGCGCCGCCTGACCGCCCGGCTGCCGGGCACCCACATCCGCCTGTTCGACGAGATCGACGGCACCTTCCCCAACCACCACCCCGACCCGACGGTCGAGCGGAACCTGGTGGACCTGAAGAAGGCGGTCGCGGAGCACGGCTGCGACATCGGCATCGGCTTCGACGGCGACGGCGACCGCATCGGCGCCATCGACCACCAGGGCCGCGTCGTGTGGGGCGACCAGCTGGTGGCGATCTACGCCAGCGACGTGCTGAAGAGCCACCCCGGGGCCACCATCATCGCCGACGTGAAGGCCAGCCAGACGCTGTTCGACGAGATCGCACGGCAGGGCGGCAAGCCGCTGATGTGGAAGACTGGCCACTCGCTCCTGAAGGCCAAGATGGCCGAGGTGGGCTCGCCGCTCGCCGGCGAGATGTCCGGGCACATCTTCTTTGCCGACAAGTGGTACGGCTTCGACGACGCGCTGTACTGCGCGGTGCGCCTGATCGGGCTGGTCAGCAAGCTGGGCGTGACGCTGGCGGACCTGCGCGACCGTCTGCCGCCGGTGGTCAACACGCCGGAAACCCGTTTCCAGGTCAGCGAGGAACGCAAGTTCCAGGTTGTGCAGGAGGTCAAGGAGCGCCTGACCGCCGCGGGGGCCACCGTCAACGCCATCGACGGCGTGCGCGTGAGCACGCCGGATGGCTGGTGGCTGCTGCGCGCCTCCAACACCCAGGACGTGCTGGTCGCCCGTGCGGAGTCCGGCACGCCCGAAGGGCTGGAGCGGCTGAAGGCCATGGTTGTCGAGCAGCTGGAAAACTCCGGCCTGCCGGCCCCCTCCTTCGAGGACGGCGGCAGCGCGCACTGACCCGCCGCTTCGGGGCAAATGGAAAAGCCCTCTCCCACGGCCGGTGGGAGAGGGCTTTTTCTTGGCCTCGGGCTGGTGAGAATTCTCACCGTTCTTCACCGGACGACAGAATGGTGAGAATTCTCACCACTCTCACCACGCACCGCCGGACAACAGGGCGGTGAGAATTCTCACCGTCAGGCTGGCTCACCGTCGAGGATCGTGTCGATGGCGGACCGCAGGTCACGCAGCACCTCGCGGTCCACGTCCTCCAGCCGCTTGGGCTTTTCCTGGAAGGCGTGCAGCGCCTCCCGCGTGCGCAGGATGTTGCGCGAGACCCGCAGGCTGAAGGCGCTCAGCACCGCCTCGGGCTCGTCCCTCGGGGCCGTTGCGCGGGCCGAACCACACGCCGGGGTGTCGCCGAGGGCAGGGGGTTCAGTCGCCGACTGGTCGCTGGACAGCGACTCCCACAGGCGCATCTGCTCCTCAGGAGCGTCAAGCGCCGCGATCTGGTAGAGCTTGTAGCGCGCGACCTTCTTGGGCGCCCCCTCGTAGCGCTCCCGCACCGCGGCCGAGACCTTGGTCAGCGCGATGGTCTTGGTGATCTCCGCCCGGTCGCGCCCCATGATCTGCCCGAGATCGGCGTGGGAGTAGCCGTGCTTCTCCACGAGCGCCACGAAGGCGTCGGCCTCTTCGAAGGGGGTCAGGTCGGCGCGCAGCACGTTCTCCACGACCGCGACCTCGGCCGTGTCCACTCCGTCGGGCACCAGGATGCAAGGCACCGTCTGCTGGCCGAGGGCACGGACCGCGCGCAAGCGCCGCTCCCCGAACACCAGCTGGAATCGGCTCGGCCCCAGTTCCCGAACGCCAATCGGCTGCTGGAGGCCGTACTTGCGGATGGACTCCGTCAGTGCGTCCAGCTCCGCCGGGTCGAAGCGGCGGCGCGGCTGGTCGGGGTTGGCCTCGATCCAGTCCACGTCCGGATAGACCATGCGGACGCCCTGCTCCGGCTCCGCAAAGACGGCGAGCGCGCCGCGGCTCATGGCGTTCAGCCGGGCGAGGTTCCCAGTCCCGAGCTTACGCGACATGGGCCACCTCCACGCGCTTGCGACGTTCTGCGGCGATGGCGTCGGCGAGCGTGCGGTAAGAGGCCGCCCCCGGCGCGTCCGGCACCGCCTCCAGCGCGGCGCGGCCGGCAAGCGCTGCATCTCCGTAGATCGTCGCCCGCGGCACCGGCGGGAAGATGCGCAGCGTGCTGCCCAGCGCCGAATGCAGCTGCTCCAGCGTCACCTGGTGCTGGTTCAGGCGGGCGTTGTGCATGGTCGGCAGGATGCCCAGCACCGCGAGGCTGGGGTGGCAGCGCCGCTTCAACTTATTAATCGTCTTCAGCAGGTGGTTCACGCCGATGGAGGACAGGTATTCGGTCTGGCAGGGGATGACGATGACGTCCGACGCCACCAGTCCATTGGCCGTGCACTGGCCAAGGTTCGGCGGGCAGTCGACGAAGATGAAGTCGTAGACCTGCCGCGCCTCCTGCAACCGTTCACGGAGCGCCATCGGACCGCTGGGATCGGCGGTGAGCTCCACCTCGACGGAGGCCAGCTCGATGCTGGACGGCGCGATCTCCAGGCCGATGTCGCCGACCGGGACGGTGATGTCCTCGATGGCGACCTCCTCGCGCAGCACGTGGGCGAGCGACTTGCGGCGCCCCTCCTCATACTCGATCAGGTCGATGCCCAAGTGCGCGGTGGCGTTCGCCTGCGGGTCGGCGTCGATGATCAGCACGCGGTAGCCTTCGCGCGCCAGGATGCTGGCGGTGTTGACCGTGCAGGTGGTCTTGCCGACGCCGCCCTTCTGGTTGGCGAGGCAGACGACGAGCGCCGGGCCGTGCCGGCCGTCCACGACCGCCGTCTCCTTCAGCAGGAAGCGGACGACCGCGTCGGGGATCTTCTCGCTGTTGCTTTCCCAACGGGAAATCTTGGAGCGATCGTAGCGCCGCTCCAGCCGCTCGTTCAGCCAAGCCGCGAAATCCGGCTGTGAGAGTTTGCGCTCCTCGCGCAGGAGCCTCATGTCTTCGCCACGCACGGTCAACCTCCACAGCGAATGCGCTTGCCGTGTTCAACCGATACGATGGACGCCCGACTCGGTCAAGGTTGACGGTCCCCTCTGGTGCATCAACACGGATCATCAACAACGGAGTGATGCAAAAAGGCCTCCGGCCCCGGGGCGCAGTGCCCTGGAGCCGGAGGTTCGGCAAAGTCAGATGGAGGCTTCTCGGCGGCTCAGAGATTGATGAAGGCGATGTAGTTATTGCCGTCCGAGTTGCCGGTGGTGAAGGTCATGGACCCGACGCTCTTGCCGGTGAAGGTCATGCTGGCGTCGATGGTGCCGTTGCCATCGATGTCGACGTGGGCCGTGGCGCCCTTGTAGCCGTCGGCGCCGCCCATCTCCTCCCAGGTCAGCTTGGACGTGCCGGGGTTGTAGCCCCACAGCGTCGCCCATTCGCCTTTGTCCAGGTCGGTGACGGTGGACCAGGTGGTCAGCCCGCCGCGCGCATCGACGAAGAAGGTGTCGTTGCCCGCCCCGCCGGTCAGGAAGTTGGAGCCCGCCCCGCCGTCCAGCACGTCGTCGCCCGCCTGGCCGTTGGCCGCGTCGTCGCCACCGAGCATGTTGATGAAGTCGTTGTCGACCGACCCGCTCAGGGCTTCGCCGCGATCGTCGCCCATGAAGCTCCACTTCAGCGACGACACCGGCCCGCTGTAGGCACTGGCCTTCACCGTCTCGGCGACGCCGCCTACCGTGCGCTGCATGTCGGTGGATGGGGTGCTGTCCGTCGGCGGGGTGGTGGTGGGCGGCGTGGTCGTCGGCGGAGTGGTGTCCGGCGGGGTGGTCGTCGGCGGGGTGGTGTCCGGCGGCGGCGTGGTCGTGGCGGTCGCCAGCGTGATGGTGTCGCCGCTCACCTGGAACTGGCCCGCCGTGAAGCTGCCGGCGAAGCGCAGCGTGACGTCGCCGCCGGCGGTCGCGTCCGTGCCGATGTGCAGCAGGGTGACGCCGTTCACCGTCTCCGCCTGGGCCTGCCCGGCGGTCAGGGTCGCGCCGTTGCCGGAGCCGACGGTGCCGCTCATCGCGGTGCCGGCGATCTTGAAGACATCACCGACCCGGGCCCCGGACACGCCCTCGGTGAAGCCGTTGGCCTGCGCCGCGGTCATGGTGATGGTGTGGAGCGGCGTCCCGACCAGATCCAGCCGCTCGACGCTGGTCAGCCTCATGCCGGAGATGTCGATCACCGGCGTGGCGACGGTGTCCATCTTGGTCGTCGTGGGGTAAAGCTCCGCCTCCGTATCCTTCACGGCGACCGAGCTGATGCGCAGCGTGTCGGTGCCCGTCCCGCCGTCGAAGGTGACGGTGCCCGCGTCGCTCTGGCCGGCGATGATGTAGGTATCGTTGCCGGCCCCGCCGGAAATGCTGTCGGCCTCGTCGTAGGTGGTGCCGTCGGCAAGGCTGTGCTCACCGGAATAGAAGGTGTCGTCGCCGTCGCCGCCGATCATCGTGTCGGCGTCCCAATCGCCGACCAGCGTGTCGTTGCCGGCACCGCCCTCCATGGAGTCCGCACCGCCGCCGCCGCCGATCAGGTCGTCGCCGGCATCGCCGAACAGCGTGTCCAGGTCCGCACGGCCGAAGATGTGATCGTTGCCGGCCCCGCCGTAAATAGTGTCGTTGCCGTCACCGCTCTCCAGCGTGTCGTTGCCGGCCCCACCGTACTCCAGGTCGTCGCCGCCGTGGCCCCAGAACCAGACCGGATCGTTGCCGGCCACCATCGTGTCGTTGAAGGCACCGCCGATCCAATGCTCGACGTTGGTGAAGGTGTCGCCGGCCGCCTCGCCGGTGCTGGTGCCCGGGTTCAGCAGGTCGAGCCGGATCGGGGTGGTGGAGTCCTCGTAGGTGACGGAGTCGAAGCCGTCGCCGCCGTCGATCTGGTCGGCGCCGAGGCCGCCGTTCAGCGTGTCGTTGCCGCCGCCGCCGATCAGCGTGTCGTTGCCGGCCCCGCCGACCAGCGAGTCCGCGTCGGCCCCGCTGACCAGGGAGTCGTTACCGGGCGTGCCCGGCACGACCGCAAGGACGTGCGCCCAAGTCTCCGCCCCGACGAAGGGAGAGGCAGCCAGGACCGGCGCCGTCCGCACATCGAGCTGCCAGGAACCGCCCTGCTCGGCAGAACCGACCGGCCGCGACGAGGCGGCGACGGTGGCGCCGGTGGCCGCCGCAAGGCGGTTCAGGAAGGCCCGGCCGGTCTCGCCGTCGGCGACGCGGCAGGCGTGGATGTGGATTTCGGTGCCCTGCGCGTCCGGCCAGGACCGGTCGAGGAGCGAGCCGGCGTCCAGCGGCGTGGCGCCCAGCCGGATCCGCCCGGGTTCGCCATGGGCCACCAGATGCACGGCCGACGGCCGGTCGGCCAGCACCGCGGCCAGAACGGTGTGGGCATCCTCGGCGGCGGAGACCAGCAGGGTGCGAAGCTCCGGACGCCCATGGGTGAGCAGTTGGTCGAGATCCTCAAGCCCGGCATCCGCGATGATGACTTCGGTCAAGGGAAACACTCCTTGGGTTGTTTTATGTCTTGGGTCGTTGTGTGTCTGAGATGTGCAAGTGATCGAGATGTCTTGCGGTCGTTGGCGGCACCCGGTCGCATCGTTCGCGGCCATGAGGAAGCCTGCGACCCCCATGACATGATATTTCTGGGCACTTGTTCGCAATTGCCTAAGAAGAAATACCCCGGCACGCGTCAGATGAATTTCACAACAGGTATCGAGTGCTTAAAAAAGATGATTTCTTCAGGTTTATGCTTTTGTCTTCACTTACGGCTTTGGGGTAGTTGGCATGGCCGTCAAGGGCGGGCGGCATCACCACTCCGCATTTGCGAAGGTGGTACGGTGGCGTATGGCTGAGATCCGGACGGGGTGCCGACCCGTTCGAGGTACACTGCGCTCCGTTCGAACGCTCGTTCCGGGGCCATTGAACGGCCACAGGCCTAAGAATGCCCCCCTTTCGTCCCATCCATCATCACAACTGGTGGCAAAAAAGGGGGTGGATGCACTTTTCGGTGTTTTCAACGCGAAAGCCGCGCTTAGGGTTTCCGACGGCTTGATCAAAGCCGCCGACGAGAGCCGAAAGTCATCATGCATGATGACGCCGGAACGGGCGATATCACCGGAAAATCCGGTGAGACTCGTGTCCAGGTAATCGGCTGAAATGTTTGGAGACATCTCATGGCTATTAACTTCGCAACTGAGACGCTGAAGGCCATCATTTCGAAAGGTGTGGTTTCCACGGCCTCCGACGTGACGACGTCCGACAGCGCAGTCGCCAAGTTCAAGGCCCAGGATACGCAGACTCTGACGCAGACCACCGACGGCCAAGACACCCACACTCAGGCCACCGGCACCCAGGGTACCGACACCCAGAGCACGCAGCAGGGCGGCGGCACGGACGGACCCCACACCGCATCCGACGCCACGTCCGGCTCCACGGCCGCCCCTGCCTTCCCCTCGTTGCCGAATGGCACCCTTTCCGACAGCGCCCTCATCGAGTTGAAGGCAGCCTACTCCGAGGTGAAGACGGCGCTTAGCGACGCCGGCACCGATCTGACGACGCACGGCACAGGGGCGGGCCAGGGCGGCAGCCCGCTGGTCAAGGCCCTGACCGAGGCCACCGGTGAAAACGCCGGCACCGTCCGCGAGGTGCTGCAGCAGGTTCACGCCGTGCTCCGCCAGGAGCACACGGCGCAATCCGGCGACCAGGCCGGCGACCAGGCCAACGGCACGGGCAGCTTCTGGCACGACCGCTTGGCGCAGCAGGACCACACCGCGACCGACACGACCGCCGCGACGAAGACCACGGCCGGGACCGGAACTGGAACCGGTACCACGACGCAGACCGCCGCGGGCACCGACATGAAGGAGTCCGCGGGATCGGCGACGGACACCACCTCCACCGGCGCCAACACCGACACGGCCAAGGACGATGCCGCGAAGGGCAACGCCACCAAGGGCGCGGACGCCGGTCACAACCTGGCGGACGGCCATCTGTGGCATGACCGCTTGGTCCAGCAGGACAGCGGCACGCCGACTCCCACCCACGGAATGCCGGGGAACGGGACGGCGGCGACCTCTGACGGCACCACCGCCGAATGGCATCATTTTGCTGCCCAGAGCGGCCATCAGGATGGCGCGGACCAGGGCGCGACGGCCCCGACCCTGACCACCGAGCTGACCTCCGCGGTCGACCACTTCATGCAGGCTCTGGAGGACCTTCATGTCGGCCAGACGCAAGGCCACGCGACGGATCAGGCGGCACATATGACCGCCGCGTAAAGCCAGCCAGAGGCGCGGGGAAAGGGCCGGTCTCTGATGGGAGACCGGCCCTTTCCCCGCTCAGCTTCTCGTCGTTAGAGAGGAAACCCCGCCCCCAAACCAGCCTGGATTACAACAGCATCCAAAAAACCATGTGCAGGATGATCCAAGGGAAAACGCCAGAAGCGACCCAAATCATAGCGCGCAAACGCAGCGAATATTTTTCGGTTGACGGTCGTCGATCAGAATTCTGAAAAACCACGCCCGGATCGTCGTTGATTTTCTGCGGAATTTCGCGGCTATTTTCCGAATCTGCTCTGACCTCCTCCTTCGGAAGGAGGTCTATAGTATCCGCTCTATTAGGATAAAAAGACACGTTCCGTCTCCCATGCTTCCAATGTTTTGCAAGTGTTTGCGAGAGGCGTCAATCTGAGCCAGAGGCTTGCGCAAAGCCCACACTATCCAATCGGCTGACCGCTTCCAGCCGGGCGTTGTATTCCGCAACGCGAATGGCTTGGAGCGCGTCATGGCAAAGACGAACGTAGGCTCCGACGAATTCTTTCTTGATGCTCATCGACAGAACCTGCCGGTGTCGACCGACATGGCAGAACCGGACCATTCCAGCATCGGACTCGGCTATGTTGCGGTCGAGATCAATTTTCCATTGAGGTCGCGTGGCCATTCCGGTGCTCCTGAGTTACGTGCTGCCACGGGCGGAATTCGGGAATCCGACGTGGCCCGGCCTGGCCAGCCCACGCGGTGACCGAAAACGTCGCAAAAACTGCGGAGAAGGAAGCGGGGACACGCGGGTCAGCGCGCGCCTTCCGGCCAAAGGATCACGCGAACGGTTTGGAGCATGATGATCACATCCAGAAAGACGCTTTGGTTTTTGATGTAATAGAGATCGAACTTGAGTTTTTGTTTGGCGTCTTCGATCGAGGCGCCGTAAGGATAGTTGACTTGGGCCCAGCCAGTGATCCCAGGTTTGACGATGTGACGGTACGGATAGCTCTGGATTTCGTGTGCCAAGTCGGCAACGATGGAGGGGCGTTCCGGCCGAGGCCCGACGAAGCTCATTTCGCCGCGCAACACGTTGAAGGCTTGCGGCAGCTCGTCGATGCGAACTTTGCGGATAAAGGAGCCGACCCGTGTCACGCGTGTATCCTTGATGGCCGCCCACCGCGCAATGCCATCTTTTTCCGCGTCTATTCGCATGCTGCGGAACTTCAGCACGCGGAAGGTCGTGCCGTTGAGCCCTACGCGTTCTTGGCGGTAGAGGATGGGGCCACGGTCTTCCAACCAGATGCCGACGGCCGTCAGCGCCATAAGCGGCGCGGTGAGCACCACCAGCAGCAAACTGGCCACGATGTCGAAAATCCGTTTGCTCGCCCGGCTCAGCCACCCTTTATAAGACCCCTGCGAAAACAGCAGCCAATCCGGATAGGCGTTGTCGATGTTGAGCTGACCGAGTTCCCGCTCCAGCAGTGTCTCCACATCGATCACGGGCAAACCTTCAAGACGGGCCTGCCGCAGCATCTCCCGCAGCCGCACATCCTTGCGGGCGTCACCCGCCAAAACGATTCCATCCGCTTTCAGGCGCCTGTAGAGGGAGGCGAAATCTCTCGTCTGAATGACGCGGTCGGGCTGGCCTCCGGTCCTGCTGTCGCCAGTGCTCTCACGCTCGTCTCCGGCCGGGACGAACCCGAGGCAGATGAAACTGGCGGCCCCGTTGGCATGCTCCAGCGCCTCAATCCGCCGAGCCTCCTCTCCGGTGCCGAGCACCACCACACGCGACTTCCAGAAGGGGAGATCGGCGATGCGCTTCAGAACCTCACGCGATATACCCAGCATCAAGAGGCTTAGCGCCATACAGACCGCCTGCGCATCTCCCGGCATCTGCGCCTGGGGAAAAGCCCAAGTGGCCAGCATCAGCGTAAGAACCGCGAGCGCGAAGCTGGCCAGCATGCGCAAAACAGCGAGCCTCGGCCTCACAAGGAAATTTCGATCATAGCAACCCATAATGTAGAGGCCAAGCAGCACAGACATTGCATAAAATATCGCCTGCCATGGCAATGAATACTGGGCATCAACAAGCGCACCGCCTGTTGCCAGAACATGAATACTCATTCCTACGGCAACCGTTGCGAAGAGCACCGCCAAATCGATGGCGCCGAGCACAATCAGAGATGCTGGTATGGGTATGCTGAAAATCCTAATCATGGATCACCCATTTTTATGGTGTGCGCTCTAAGCGGCTAGCCCCTTTGAAAAACGGGGACGCAACTAACCTTTAAGAGCAGGAAAAGATGGATAAATCCTATCATTGCGCAGAAACAAATCACTTAACAATTAGTTCAGATTTGCAATGAATACGGCGTAATCAGTGAGGGATTACCCTTTCGGCGAACTCAAAAGATAGGCCATATTCCAACGTATACGAATATTTGCGCGGCGGACCAAAGGGATGCCGAAAATTTCGTTGAAACATCCGAGACTGTGCGGGTTGATGCGCGCCTCTTCACATCGCCACCCATGGCGACGAGCTCCATCCCCAAGTGGAGCCTTTGGCTCGGCTCACGATTGCGCACCGTAGAGGTCCCCGTCCGCTGTAAACTTTTGAGACACGGCCGGGACGGCGGCTCCGGAACTCTCTTTACGCCGACGCAGGAAGCCAAGACCAAGCAAGGCAGGGCTGAACAGCGCGAGCGAGGCGGGTTCCGGAACTGGAGTGGGTGGCTGAGTGTGATGGCTGCCAATGAGCATCAGATGAGCAATAGCCGGCCGCTGGCCGCCCCTGTTGGTGAAATTGATACCGAAGGTGCCGGAGCTGGTAAACGGCCCATTCGTCAGAAGCACATCGCCGAGTGAGCAAGTGGAATCGGCGTTTCCGCCAAATAAGTTAGCGCCAAGATCAATCGCGAGCGGAAGGTCTGGAGTTCCAACAACATCCGTCCAGTGCGCGCTCCACAATTCACTGCTTCCGCCGTCGGCGGTGACTTCAAAAGCCATACCGCCAATGCCTGTCAGGGCGCTGCTATCGTCCAATTTTTCGAGATGACCGAGACCCGAAGCACCAAAAGCCTCGTCCATATTGTCCGTTTCAGCACTCGCGCCACCGCCTTGAGCGGCGTTTTTCGCGCATTTTGTGGGCGCATAGGTCACGCCATTGATGGCCAAACTCAGCTTTGAAGCCAAGCGCGCAGCAGCCTCGGCCTTTTGAAGCGTCAGCGTTGGAATTGCCGTAACGACAGCGGCAACTGCGACCGACCGCCTGCGATCGAACTTTGGCACACTCATATTTACTCTCTTCGGCTAATCCATTGGGATTTCGAGGCCTTGCCGCAACCAGACCTCAATGAAAGCAACGGCCGTGCCAACAGGATGAAGTCATTGCAAAATCTTGGTGTGGCGATCAACGCAAAATCAACTTGTAAAGATTACAAACAAACACCGTACGTATACAGGCAAATTCAACACAGAAGCACTGGGCCGGCGTCGATATAGCACCTATACTATGCCCCTGTCATAAGCAATTATCCGGTGACGCATCAATCACAAGGTCATAGAACCGCGCATGACTGAATGCTGAGCCTTTCCCATAACTGTGGTGTTAACATTAACATTATGCAGAACAGGTTACGAATATTTTCTGAGACACCATCCAACGCCTCATACGCGTCGACGACTGAACACTTCTGTTGCGTCATTGAAGACTCGCTTATCCGAGCGCCCTGAGGCCGGTGAATTGAGTCCGCCCCTCATAGGCGCGGCACAGCAGCCGTACCTTCTGATCATCAAGGGCTGAGCAGTGTCCGTAGCCGAGGTCACGGGCTGCACGCCCCATGAATCTCCGCGCCCGCAGAACAACAAAACAAAAACAAGAATACAGAGGCAAATTTTCAACCAATACCCTTCAGGGTAGCTAAATGGCCCCAAGCAAATCTCCGCTCACCTTCGATGCAAACGGTCGAAGTCGCCAGATGAGCTTCCGCTGCATGTGGGAGTTAAGGTAAATTGCACTCCGCGTTAATTGGTGGAGAACCGCTCGACGGCCGGGTTGTCTAGACAACACGAATGCGGCAGAGCCAACTGCGGACAGTCCTTCCCAACAAATGCCCCGCGTTTTCGCCGCCTTTAAGGCGGCGCAAAAAGCGGGGAGGGGGGATTGGAGACGCACGCTGGAAATGGGTGTCACAACCTAACCTTTCGCCGGTCCTGGGCGACAAGGGCTGCCCTTACACACCAGGCCGGCCGATGGAGCTGTAGCTGAAGCCCGCCTTCGTCATGTCGCCGGGATTGTAGATGTTGCGCAGGTCGATCATGACCGGCCGCTTCAGCAGCTTCTTGACCCGCTTCAGATCCAGCGCGCGGAACTCGTTCCATTCCGTGAGGATGGCGACGCAGTCCGCGCCGTCGAGCGCGGCGTAGGCATCCTTCGTCCACTCCACGCCGGGCAGCAGCTTCCCGGCCTCTTCCATGCCCGCCGGGTCGAAGGCACGTACGTGGGCGCCGGCCGCCTGCAGCGCCGGGATGATGTCGAGCGAGGGCGCGTCGCGCATGTCGTCGGTGTTGGGCTTGAAGGTGACGCCCAGCACGCCGATGGTCTTGCCGTCCACCACGCCGCCGCAGGCGGCGATGATGCGCTCGGCCATCTGCTTTTTGCGCTTGTCGTTGATGTCCACCACCGTCTCGATGATGCGCAGCGGGCTGCCCACCTGCTGGGCGGTGCGGACCAGCGCCAGCGTGTCCTTGGGGAAGCAGGAGCCGCCGTAGCCCGGGCCGGGGTGCAGGAACTTCTTGCCGATGCGCCCGTCCAGCCCGATGCCGCGGGCGACGTCGTGCACGTCCGCCCCGACTTTCTCGCACAGGTCGGCGATCTCGTTGATGAAGGTGATCTTGGCCGCCAGAAAGGTGTTGGCCGCGTACTTCGTCAGCTCCGCCGTCTCCAGCGAGGTCACCACGATCGGCGTCTCGATCAGGTACAGCGGCCGGTAGAGCCGGCGCATCACCTCGCCCGCGCGCTCCGAGGTGGCGCCGATGACGACGCGGTCGGGGCGCATGAAGTCGCCGATGGCCGAGCCTTCGCGCAGGAACTCCGGGTTGCTGGCCACGTCGAAGTCGGCGTCGGGGCGGACGCGGCGGATGATCGCCGCGACCTCGCGGCCGGTGCCGACCGGGACGGTCGACTTGGTGACGACCACGGTGTAGTGGTCGAGGTTGGCGGCGATCTCCTCGGCGGCGCCGTAGACGTAGGACAGGTCGGCGTGGCCATCGCCGCGCCGCGACGGCGTGCCCACGGCGATGAACACGGCGTCGACGCCCTGCATCGCCTCCTTGAGGTCCATGGTGAAGGACAGGCGCCCCGCGGCGACGTTGCGCGCCACCAGGTCGTCCAGCCCCGGTTCGTAGATCGGGATCTCGCCGCGCTTCAGGCGCTCGATCTTGCCGGCGTCCTTGTCGACGCAGCAGACGTGAACGCCGAATTCCGAAAAGCAGGCCCCGGACACCAGCCCGACGTAACCTGTGCCGATCATCGCAATACGCATAATGTCTCCAATGCAATTGTTACGCGGTCCGCTCCCTTGGACAGGCGCCGTCAGGCGGATGCGCGCGTGGTTTCAAGAAAGGCTTCAAACATCATTGTCGCCCACAGAATCCGGCTGTGGTCGGCTACGCCGCGCTTGTGGTCAGCAACCATTTGTTCCAGGCCGCGCCGGTTGAAGAAGTGGGTCCCGGTTAGGGCCGGGCTGGTGGCGAGGGTGTCCAAGCGTTCTCTCAGCGCCCCACGCATCCAGCGGGCCATCGGGATGGAAAAGCCCTTTTTCGGTCGATAAAGCACCGGATGCGGCAGGTGGGGCTCCAACGCCTTCTTCAAAATGAACTTGCCTTCCAGACCCCGCACCTTCAACGCGGAGGGCAAGCTGGCCGCCCATTCCACCAGCTCGTGATCGACAAAGGGAGCGCGCACCTCAAGCCCATTGGCCATGCTGGCCCGATCCACCTTGGTCAGCATGCCACCGGGCAGCCACGTTTTCAGGTCGATATAAAGGGCGCGGGCGAGTGGGTCAGCCACGCCGGCGCGCGCCGCGTGACCGCGCAGCACCTCCACCGCGCGGTAGCCGCCGAGCGCCTGATCGAAGTCCCGGACCAGGAGTTGGGAGCGCCGCGCCTCGGGCAACAGCGTGACAGCACGGAAATACCCGCCCACCGCATCCGCCGCCAGGCTTTCAAACGTCGCCTTGGCGCGCAACCAACGCGGCGCCCGGTCCAATTTGGGATAGAAATGGGCCAAGGCACCGAACAGCGGACCGCGCAGCGTGGCCGGCACGACCGCCTTCACCGCCTCCTCCTTCATGTGGAAGGCGTGGCGGCGATAACCACCGAACACCTCGTCGCCCCCATCACCCGACAGGGCCACGGTGACGTGCCGGCGAGCCAGTTGGCTGACCAGGAAGGTGGGCAGGGCTGAGCTGTCAGCAAACGGCTCCGAATAGGCGCGGGCAAGGCGATCAATCATGCCCACAGCGTCCACGGACACGATCTCCTCGCGGTGGTCGGTGGCGTAACGGTTCGCCACTTGCAAAGCGAACTCACGTTCATCGAACACCGGGTCGGGAGAGCCCATGGAGCAAGTGCGCACTGGCCCGAGGGAGCTTTGCGCCATAAAGGCAACCACGCCGCTTGAATCCACGCCGCCCGACAGGAAGGCGCCGATGGGCACATCGGAGACCATGCGCATGCGCGTCGCGTCGGCCAGCCGCTCCGCCAGTTCCACCGCCACGCGGCCCTCGTCTCCCCCGCCAATCCCTCCCTGGCTGGAAAGTGTGACGTCCCAATAAGGCACCGGCTTGGCCGGCGGCTTCCCGCGCCGCAGGGTTAGGTGATGGGCTGGTGGCAACTTGTGGACGCCGGCAAAAATGGATTTGGGGTCGGGAACATAACCGAAGGCAAAGTATTCCTCCACGGCCTCCAGGTCGAGCGCCGGGGTCTCACCCAAGCCCGCCGTCAGCGCTCCCAGTTCGGATGCAAACAGGAACAACCCGTCCCGGCTGTACGTGTAATAGAAGGGTTTTTCACCCAGCCGGTCACGCGCGGCGAACAGGGTTTGCCGGGTCTCGTCCCAAATGGCAAAGGCGAACATGCCGCGAAAGCGGTGGACACAGTCCTCCTGCCACTCCTCCCAGGCGTGGACAATGACTTCCGTATCGGAACGGGTGGTGAAGCGGTGTCCCCGGCGCACCAGTTCATCGCGCAGGCTGGCGAAATTGTAGAGTTCGCCGTTGTAGACGACGACCACGTCTCCGGTCTCGTTGTAGAGCGGCTGCTTGCCGCCCTCCAGGTCGATGATGGCGAGCCGCCGGTGCCCCAGCCCGATTCCCGGCGCGTGGTGGAACCCCTCACCGTCCGGTCCCCGGTGCGCGAGACGCCCGTTGATACGGGCGAGCCGGTCCTGATCAATGGCGCGCCGTCCCACAACATCGACGATTCCGCTGATTCCGCACATGCATCAGTTCCTTCCCGAAGGCGAGCCGCCGACACGGTGCGCGGCGGCTGGAGGGGGGGCTGGGAGAGCCCCAGCGAACGCCGGCACCAGCGACGGCAGGCTCGCCGAGAACGCGTCCAGCGTGGCAAGCGCCGCGCCGGACTCATCAGCCTCGGCCGACAGCGCGATCACGGCCGCTTCGCGTGGGCCGCCGCCGAGCGTCGCGGCGACGCGCAACAGCTTGGCGATCGTCGGGTTGCCGACCAGTCGACCGTCAACCCAGTACCAGGCGAGCACGGCGCGCTGCTGCCCTCGGCCGGCCAGTCGTTCATAAACAGCCGCCGCGTCCGCGCCCGGTGGTGTGTGCCGGCCAAGGCCAATGCGCGTCCACGGGTCGTTGTCGAAGCGATTTTCGTAACGGAGCAGCTTCGCGTCCGGCCGTTCGTGCGTGTAGTAGGCGACGAACATTTCCACCCGCTGCCCGCCCCGCTGAAAGACGGTGAGGCGCCGAGCGTCGGCGTCGAAGAAACTTGGCCGCCAGTTTGAGGGGCCGGCAGCGCTCTCATGCCAGCCCGCCGGGGCCGGTGGCGCCAGAAGGGCGAAAGGCGTCACAATTGCCGGCTCGTGCTCAATCACCGAGGCGTAGACCGGGCCGGCGGCGATGGCGAGCGTCGGGGCGAGCGCCACGCTCCACCGCGAACGGATCCGGGCGCCCGGCTCTGTGACCGTCGGCGCGCGGACCTCCATGGCGGCGGGGGCATCGGCGAAGCGGTTGCCGACGGCCAGCAGCAGCAGCATAATGACGACGAAGAACCCCCAGCCGTAGACGATGTGGTCCGCCTCGATGGCGGCGCGGTCATCGGTCAGCTGGCCGATTAGGATGATTCCGAAAGCGCGCAGGCCGTTGGCGACAAGCGGCACCGCCACACTCAGGGCCATGAAGACCGCGCTTTTCCACCAGCGGCGGAAGGACAAGTGGGCGAACAGCGCCGCCATCACCACGTTGGCGATCATGAAGCGTAGGCCCGCGCAAGCCTCCGCCACGTGGAAGCGACCGTTTGGCAGGTCGATCATCACCCCATCGAGGAACACCGGAATCTGGAGCAGCCGCAGCAGGGCCACCGCGAAGCGCGCCGTAAAGTCCTGCAGGGAGGGCACCAGGAAATCCCCGAAGGGCACCATGGCGAACAGAAACAGCAGCGGAAAGGCGAGGTGGCGCGCCACGCGGAATCCCAGCGCGGCCACCGTTGCGGCGATCAGCATGCCAACGAAGCAAAGCTGCATCGCCAGCTTCGCCTCGGACACGGAGCCGAGGAGCCAACCGGCCGAGCCGAGCGCCAGCGGGACGAGAGCCCAGGACTCCCGCTCCGGACGCAATGCCGCGAGCGCGCCCCGCCGCCGCCAAACGAGCGCCAGAGAGATCGGCAGGATCACAAAGCCATGGTTGAAAGCGGCGGTGTCGAGCCACGTTCGGGCCATATCCAGAACGGTGCCGCGGAACAGCGCGACACACAGCCCCACGTAGAGCGCCAGCCAGCCAAGCGCCTGTGGCCAGCCGCGCTCAACGGCGCGGGCATCAAGCTCCAAACTGGCCTGACTCATGCGATTCTCCCCGACTCCAGGCCCGCCTCGAGCGCTTCGGCGCGGGCCGCCGGGGCGCGTTCCAGGCCAAGCAGCCGGTCCAGCGTCGTCAAGTTGCCAGCCCAGGTGTAGCCCGCCTCCACACAGGCCCGGGCCCGGCGGCCCAGCGCCTCGCGCAGCGCCGCGTCCTCCATCACTCTGCTCAGCGTGCCCAGGAACTCATCCTCCGTCTCAGCCAGCAGCAGATCGTGACCGGGCTGGGCGTCCAGCCCCTCGAAGGCGGCCGGGTGTGAAACGACGGGCATGCCCATAGCCATGGCCTCCAGCACTTTGTTCTGGATGCCCCGGGCGATGCGTAGCGGCGCTACGGCCACGGTGGCGTGAGCCAGATAGGGGCGCACGTCCGGCACGCGGCCGGTGACCGTCACGCCCGGAGCGCCGCCCAACGCGCGCACCCGCGGCGTCGGGTTGCTGCCGACGATGCAGAAGCGAGCTGAGGGGTGGCGGGCGCGAAAGGCGGGCCAGACACGATCAACGAACCAAGACACGCCGTCGATGTTGGGCCAGTAATCCATGGCGCCCACGAAGACGACCACCGGCCCCCCGGGCTCGTAGGGTGAGGCGGACGCGCCATCGTTCAGGGTGTTGGGCTGGAAGTGCTCAAGATCAACGCCGTTCGGCACCGCAAAGACCTTGTGCGCCGCCTCCGGTGCCATCCGCCGGAACAGCGCGGCCTCAGCGTTCGAGACGAAGAGGCTGGCGTCTGCGGCGGCGGCGGCGGCGCGCTCGGCTTGCGCCAGACGCACACCCTCGCGCCTGTAAACCCACGATTTTGGCCAGCGGCCGGTGCGGCCATACTCCGCCCATTTGATCGAGTCCACGTCCACGAAGTCGAACACCCGCGTGCCGGAGAAACTCGTGTCCAGGGCATAGGGGAACATCTGCGAGGAAAAAGCGAAAACCGCGTCGATGGGCCGGTCGCGCAGCGTCTTCCGCACCCACTCCGCCATGGTGCGGTGCTGGAAGTAACGCACCGACAGGGCCTCGCCCGTCGCGAACCCGGCCAGGCTGCTCAGCAATGCCCTGCGCCGGTCAAGCGGCACCACGTGACAGCCGGCGCAGAGGCGCTCCAGCACCGGGATGTATTGGCGGTCGTTCGGATCGTCGACGAAGCAGCCCACGTGCACCGGCACCCGTTCGGCCACATGCTTCAAAACGTGCCAGGAGCGGATCTTGTCGCCCTTGTGAGGGGGGTAGGGGATGCGGTGCGCCAGGAACAGAATCTCTCTCATGGCCGGCCTCATCCCAACTGGCGGGCGATGTGCGGGCCGAGCGCGGTGGCAAACGACAGCGGCAACCGCTTCCAAGCCTCCACCATCAGCCGGTACTTCGGGTTGAGCGGGTTGACGTTCGGCAGGTCGCGACGGCGCACCAGATGGTACTGGTAATGCAACGCCTCCGGCTCGAAGCCCCAGTAGGTTTTGTAGTCGAAGGCGCCGGTGCCGCGTTTGCTGCGGCCGAAATCGAAGACCGTGCAGCCGCGCTCCGCCGCCCGGCACATCAGCGTCCAGTACATGTGGTCGTAGGCGTGCAAGCCGCGCGCGGCGGGCAGCGCGCCGCCATAATAGGGCAGCACCTCGCCCCGGAAAAAGAAGCTGACCAGCGCCGCCACCGGCCCCGTAGGACCATGCACGGCGGAAATCTCCACCGCGGGGCCGAACTCGCGCTGAAGCCGCGCGAAGAAGTGGCGGGGGAACACCGGTGTGCCCAGAGTGTGGACGCTGTGCGCGTAAATCCGGTGGAAGGTCGCCACGTCGGCGGCGGTGTCCACCGTCAGGCCATTGCCGAGGCTCTTGCGCACGTCGGCGCGCTTCTTGCGCGGAATAGCCTTCAAGTTGCTCGCCTCGTCGGCGGTGATCGGCCGGCGGAAGGTGGCGTAGAGGTCGGTCTTGGCGGTCCAACCGAGGTTGTCCCGCGGCGTGCGATGGCGCAGCTCCACATGGCCCACGCCGAGTTCAGCGCCCAGCCGCTTCGCCCGTTCGGCCAGCTCCCAGGCCACCTCGGTGTCGTCGGCGGCGATGCCGCCGTAGGCGAAAAAGGCCGTGGAGATCAAACCGTTTCCAAACAAAGGGCTTCTGACGTGGACAAGCGGGAGCACGCCCACCACCTCACCGCCACGCCACGCCATCAAATAATGCGGGCGGTGACCGTAGGCCGCATGGATGACGCGGCGCCAGCTGGCACGGTGGAAGAAGGTCGCCTCCGGACTGCGGTCGACGAAGGCGTCCCACGCCCCCTCACCGCTCTCGTCCAGAAGCCGAATGTTGATCACTCCTGACATGGCGCCCCTCACGGTTTGACCGGGTGGACCTCATCAATCCGCCGCCAGACGAAATCGTCCAGCAGACGGCGTAGCTTGGCCTCCATGACGCCCACGTTGACGTAATGGCGAAAACGCGAGCGCCGCGATGGCACGGGCAAGCGCGGCTGGCCAGGGTCCATCTCCCAGGGATGGAAGTAAAAGACGACGGGCTTGCCCTCACGCCGGTTCACGGCGCCGATGGCGCGGCATGACAGCGCGTAGGGCAGCAGTCGAAAATAGCCGCCGCCGCCGCATGGCCACCGCTGGCCAAACAGGTCGACCGTGCCCACCGGGATTTCGCGGAAGCCCTCGATCGGATCGAAGGGAAAGCGTGGCGCGTCCGGCACGCCATAATGGTCATGCCGGATCGGGTTTATGGATGAGCTGTACCGGTAGCCAGCCTCGGTCAGTTCCTGGAAGGCCCACCAGGTGTCACGGTCAATCGAAAAGCTGGGCGCGCGATAGCCCAGCACGGGCACGCCCCCCAGGTCTTCCAACAGTTTGCGGGTATCGGCCACGTCCCGGCGGAAGGCCTGCGGCGATTGTTCGGTCACGCGGTAATGCAGCGCCCCATGGCTGGCCAGCTCGTGCCCACCGGCGACGATCGCGCGCACCAGATCGGGGTGACGGGCGGCCACGCAGCCCAGAACAAAGAAGGTTGCCCGCGCTTCGGTCTCGGCCAGCATGTCAAGGACACGCCGCGTCATTCCATCGACGCGCGCGGGAAACGCGTCCCACCGCGCCCGGGGGGCAACGGGGCCGAGAAGGGAGGCGTGATAATAATCTTCCACATCCACCGACAGCGCGTTCGCGACCACAGCCACCCGGCTGTCCACCATGAACCGAATGGTCGTGGAAGCGTCGGTTATGGGATGGTCGATCGGCGGGGCATCAGTCATGGACCACCTCCCGATCCGGAACGGTCTCCGGCGCGTCGGCGGGAACCGGCGGAACGGAGGGGAGAACGCCCAGCGTCGCCTCCAGCAGGCTGCGCAGCACGCGCTCCTGCTGCACGACGCGCTTCTCCAGGAGGGTGAGGCGGGCCGCGTCGGGGGCCACACCGTGGCCCGTGGGCGCGGTGACGGACGGTGCGGCCTGGGGGGCGGCGAGGGCCTCGTTGCGAGGGGGGCCGGTCAGCTCACCGCGCATGTCCTCAATGACTTGCTGGACGGCTTGGGCATCCAGCTCGTGCAGCCCTTCGAGAGCACCGAACAGCAGCAGCCGGTTGCACAGAAGATTGATCAGGCGCGGCACGCCTCCGGTTTCCTGGTGAATGAGAGGGTAAGCCTCATCCGCGATGGCCGGATCGTTGCGCCAGCCGACCAGAGCCAACCGGTGCTCAATGTATTGCCGCGTCTCCGCCGCCGACATCGGCTCCAAATGGTAGGACGCGATCACCCGCTGGCGGAGCTGCTCCAACTCCGGAGCGTTCATGATGTCGACAAACTGCGGCTGTCCCAGCAGGAAGCACTGGAACAGCGCCTGCCCCCCAACGGTGAAATTGGACAGCATGCGCAGCTCCTCCAGCGTGCGCAGTGGCAGGTTCTGCGCCTCGTCCACCATCATCAAGACACGCCGCTGCGCGCGGTGCTGCTGGCGCAAAAAGTCCTGCAGCGCGCCAATGGCGCTCGCTTTGTCGGAACCGGCGGGCTGGATCCGGAAGGCCGCGAGGATCAAGCGAATGGCGTCGTCGGCGTCGATCTGGGTGGTGACGATCTGGGCGGCGACAAAGCGGGAGGTGTCGAGCTGTGAGGCAAGCTGCCCCATCAACGTCGACTTTCCCGCGCCCACTGGGCCGGTGATGACGATGAACCCTTCCCCCTGCTCGAGGCCGAAATTCAGGTATGCAATCGCCTTGTTGTGGCTTCGGCTCTTGAAGAAGAAGCGATGATCGGGGCTCAATCGAAAGGCATTACCTTTCAGGCCGTAGAAGTCTTCGTACATCTAGAACCTCGCCATAAGGCCAAAAAGGATGGTGTTTTCCGTGTAGCGCTGCTCAGGACGAGAGGAAAAACGCTGCGACCGGGACAGCGAGACACTGCCGGTGACGTCACGGAAGACGGTGTAAACGAGGCTGGCTGTGCCGATGGCCGTGTCCGAGTCCCCTTCCGGGCCAGCCGTCGCGACATGCCGGTACTGCGCCTGTGCGCTGAGCGCCAGGCGCTCGGACAGCCGGTGCCGCCACTGCGCGCCGCTCGTCACGATGGTTTCATCGGGACCGACGTCGTAGTCGCGCGTCTCACGCGTGAACCACAGGTCAACGTCGTCCACCGTGTAACGCCCCTTCAGGTCGAAGCGCAACGTGCCGACCACGGAGGCAGAACGCGGAATGCCGAGATTGCGCGTGTCGGAGACAACGAGCCCGCCGGTCTGCGGGTCCAGCGTGATGCGGTTGGCCGGTCGGCCCAGCCGCGTCTGCGGTGTCTCCAGCGTCTCCGCGTAGTTCACGCCCGCCGTCCAGCGGCTGGTAACGAGGTAGGACAGGTGGCCATTGTAGGTCGGCCCCCCGTAGCGTTGGCCCGCGGTGAGTTCCAGCTCAAGCCGAGGGCTCGGCCGGTATCGGAAGCCGCCGAGGCCGATCAGACCGTTGCGGGTGTAGCTCAGCCCCGGGCTGGCGATCCGCTCCCAGCCGGCGGACCCGATCAGGAAGACCTGCCGCGTCACCGCGTACTCGCCCGACAGCAGCGCCGTTTCGCGGTCCAGGTTGTCCTCACTCGGTGAGGCGCGGGTGGCGCTGTATTCCAGGGTGCCGGTGAGCCGCAGCCGCGGCAACGCCCGGCCACTTGTGGTCCGCCAGGACAACGCATTCGTCATGGAATTGCCGACATCGCGCGCATCCACCAGCGTATCCTCGTGGGTGTAGCGCAGCTCGGTGTCGGCGTAGGGGCCGATGTGTCCGGTGAGAAAGGGCGAAACGGCGACGGTGGTGACGCTGGTCTGGTTGCCCCGGCCGACCGTCGGCGACGAGCCGATGCGGCCCCGCGCATCGATCAACTCGCGTTGGCTAAGCAGCCGCCCATCGACGTACAAGCGTCCCTCGACCAACTCGACCCGACCGGTGCCGGTCACGTCTGGACGCAAGCTCACGTCGGTGCCGTTCCCGACCGTGGTGTCGAGGTTCAGCCGACCATCGAGGGCATAGTTGGTGTGCCGGTTGGTCTCGCGCAGCGACAGGCCACCGAACTCCGTAAACACCACCGCGCTCTCGCGGCGGTCGCGCGGCGCCAGGTCAATGTTGTCGGTCAGGGTGACCTCGGCACCGGCGTAGGGCGTCAGGTGCGGCTTCGCCAAAGCCGGGGCCGCAAGCCCGCCCACGGCGAGGCCGGCGCCGAGCGCCAGCCAGTGCGGCGGTCGGCATACGGATGGCCGGGGCACAGAACGCCGCCGTATCATGCAGAGACTCGCATCTTGGCCGCCGGCCAGCAGCGCCGCGGAGAACACCGCCTGGGGACAGTCGCGTGATCCATGGAGTCCTCGCTGCGATGCGGTTAATAGTTCAGGTCGGCCGGGGACAGATGCGGTGGCTGGCGGTTCAGGACGAGGCTGATGCGCTCGTCCATTTCCAGGCGGTCGAGCGCGGCCCCGATGGCCGAGCGCGAGGTCCGCCCGGCCGCGACCACCATCAGCACCCGCCCGGCCTGATGCGCGAGCGCCAGCGATTCGGACGTGGTCAACACGGGTGGTGCGTCGATGATGACCAGCCCGTCGCCAACCATGGACGCGGCCCGGATGAGCAGAGAGGCCATTCGTTCCCCGCTGAAGATGTCGGCGGCGGAGTTTTGCGCCGTTCCCGCCGGCAGCACGAACAGAGCCTGCTCGTAGCAATCCAGCAGGGAGTCCAGAGGATCGCGTCGCCCCTCGTGGCGGAGGGCATCGGTCAGGCCGGGCCGGTCGGCGACGCCGAGCAGGGTCGACAGCGACCGCCGGATCGGGTCACCGTCGATCAGGACCACCTTGCGCCGCTCTCCCATAGCAATGCTCAAGGCGAGATTGACGGAGGTGAAGGTTTTGCCTTCGTTGCTGCGTGCGCTGGTCACCACGATCGTGTTGTTGGGCCGCTCCACGGACGCTTCTTCGGCGGTGGCGCCGACATCTCGGAACAGCCGACGTTTGATCAGGCGCAGCTCCTCGGCGAGGCGCGATTTGAGGCCTTCCGGATAGGCAACGCCGGCGCGTTTCAGCGCCGTGAAATCAAGGGGGAAGCTTGGAACCCGTCGGCCACTTCCCGCGCTTTCCCGCGCAAAGGGCTCCCCGACGGCCGGGGCGTCGGCCGGCTCGGGCGCGGGGCTTTGATCGAGGGCCGCGCCTGCGGAAGGCGCCCGACGCCGCTCATCGCGACCGGCGGTGGGGCGCAATCCTTGCGTGGCTCTGACGATGATGGACATGGGCGTTGATCCGTCCTTCGGCGGGGCGGTCTAAAGGAGTTGCGCCTGGATGGAGCCCTTGAGCCAGTTCAAGGTGCCGCGCAGATCGGGGCGGTGGTCGACGGAGGAGTAGACGAAAGCCAGCATCAGAAAGGCCCCGATCAGGCAGGCGGTGGCACTGCCGAACGTGGACAGGCGGGTGACCGTCCGAACCCGGGCCCCCGGGTTTGGCAGCTCGGAGATGGCCCCCAGAACGCGAAGTCCATAGGCTTCGCTCAGGCTGGCAGGATTGGAAAAGGGATTGCGCATCAGATATAGAAGAACCACCAGCCCGACGCCGGCCCCGATCGCGGCGGCCAGCACCGCGGCGAACAGAGCAACGCGCGGCGGTCCCTCGGGGATGCGAGCCAAGACCGGCGGTTCGATGATGCGGAACTGCACCGTTTTGGTCTGGTCTTCCAGGCTCCGCGCCATCCGGGCGGACTCGCGACGGACCAGAAGCTCGGTGTAGTTCGTCTTCACCACATCGTAGTCGCGCTGGAGCTGCTGCAATTCCGTCTCGGCTCCTGGCACCTCGTCGATTTGCTTGCGCAGGTCGCCGATCAGGGTGGCGCTGTCCTTGATTCGGCGCTCCAGCGTGGCGATGGAGCCGTCCATCTTGCGCAGTTCAAGGTTCAACTGGTTCCAAGCGGGGTTGTCGGCGCTGACGGTGCGGACGGTGCCGCCGGACTGCGGCCTGGCCGGGTCGGATTTGGCGGCCGCGATCTGCCGGCGCAGGTTCACAACATCCGGGTGGTCGTCCGTGCGTGTCGCGCGCAGCAAGGCCAACTGCCGCTCCATCTCTGCGGTGCGGCTAAGGGGAGCGCCGCCAGGGCCGCGCTCCTGGCTGGTCTGCTGCGGCGTACGGGCCAGCTCCAGCCGAATCTGGTCGCGGTTCCAAACAGCGGCGTCGCGCTCCTGCTGGAGTTGACGCAGTTGAACCGACGCCATTTCCAACGCGGATTGAAGGCCTTGACGACCGCCCAGTTCGTTGGCGTGGGTGCGGCGGAATTCGGCGACGCGTTCCTCGGTCTCACGCAGGCGCTTTTCAAAAGCGTTGATCTGGTTGTCGAGAAAACGCTGGGCGTTGTCCATGTCGGCCCGGCTTTTGCCAACATTCTGCTCAACAAATTGATTGAGGATGATTTGTACGACGCGTTGCGTCAGCAGCGCGTCCGCGTCCCAATAACTGATCTGGAACAGACCCTTACCGTCGGCAACAACCTTCAGCTTGCGCTGCATCGTGTCGATGAGACGCTCCAGATCGGCCGGCGTCTTGGCCCGAAGGTCCAGGTCGGTTTTGCGGATCACCTGCTCCAGGTTGGGACGGGTCAGCAGGGTTTTGCGCATGATGTCGATCTGGCGGTCCGGATCGGTCTGCACCGTCAGGCCGCGCATCAGCGGCGTGATCAGGGTGTCCGTGTCCACATAAATGCGCGCGTTGGACTCATAGCGATCCGGCATCAGCATCACCGCGACCCAGCCGATGCCGCACACCGCCCAGGCCAGGAGCAGCGCCAGCCATCGCCGGCGCCACAGCTCGTCCAGGTAGACGCGCAGCAAATCCCGGATTTTTCCCATATCCATCATGATCAGAACCACGTTTCCGGAATGATCAGGACATCGCCGGGCTGGACCGGGACGTTGCTGCGGATGTCACCGTTCTTGAGCAGACTGTCGATGCGCACGTTGTAGCTTTTCTCCCCCTCGGCGGTATGCCGCACCAGGACGGCGCGGTTTCCGTCGGCGAACTCGGTCAGCCCGCCCACCTCGATCATCAGGTCGAGCACCGTCATGTCGGCGCGGTAGGGGATGGCCCGCGGCTTGGTCGCCTGCCCAACGACGCGCACTTGCTGGACGTTGCCGACAAAGCTGTTGACCATCACCGTCGCGACCGGATTCTCGATGTATTTTTTCAACCGCTCCTCAATGGTGCGGCCCAACTCGGTGGGCGTTTTGCCCGCGGCCTGAATGTCTTCGATGAGCGGCATGGAGATTTTGCCGTCCGGACGAATCGGGACAGACACCGAGAATTCCGGCGCCTGCCAGACCACGATCTGGATCGCGTCGAGCGGGCCAATGCGATAATGCGTCTGGTCCACAGCGGCGCCGTTCATGCTTACGGTGAGCGGGGCCTCCGGCAGGTTACCGCCACATCCGGTGAGGCCCAGAACGGCTCCCCAGGCGATGGCCCCCGCCAGGGCGTGGATCCGAGTGTCAATCCCTTTGCGCAACACGGTGCCCTCCGAGTGCTCGACGATCGCGGTTTGCGACACCCTGCTTACCCCATGTTGCAAAATGTGGGTAGTTGCGCTATCTCAATATCCCGAATTTAGAGAAAGAATTAAGAAGATTCGCCGAAATAAGGAGGTTCGGTCGGATGCCATATGACGACCTATGGCGTACCAATTTCACGGTGTTTTTTTAGATCCAGAAAAAAGTTGTACCCATTTTGTTGAGCAACCACTCGAAAGAAAGGAGACCAAGGAGGGGTTCGACAAAGGGGATGGGGTGCGCCTTAATGGCAAGACAGGCTGGAGGCGCAGGGCTGTCGGTCCGCGGCCCTCCGCAGGCGGGATCTCCACAGAGGCTTCCGGCGGTCATGAAAATTCTATTCCATCATCGTATTGCGTCGCGCGACGGGCAGTCTGTGCACATGGACGAGCTGATCGCAGCGCTTCGGCGCCAAGGGCACGAGACCATCATCGTCGGCCCCGCGCGCATCGCCAACGAGCGGTTCGGTTGTGGCGCCGGGTCTGTCGAGCTGCTCAAGCGCCTGCTGCCCCGCTGGGCCTATGAACTGTTGGAGGTGGGCTATAACCTGGTCGCCTGGCGCCGCCTGGCGCGGGCGGTGCGTGAGCATCGGCCCGATGCCATCTACGAGCGCTACAATCTGTTTTTGCTGTGTGGTCCGTGGGTCGCCCGCCGGTTCGGTCTTCCGTTGCTGCTGGAGGTGAACGCTCCCTTGTGCGAGGAGCGCGCCCG
The DNA here is from genome assembly GCF_025961225.1 of Azospirillum canadense. Taxonomy (GTDB): domain Bacteria; phylum Pseudomonadota; class Alphaproteobacteria; order Azospirillales; family Azospirillaceae; genus Azospirillum; species Azospirillum canadense. Next base: position 136,215 of record NZ_JAOQNG010000006.1, read on the forward strand.
CCACGCTGGGCTCTCTTTGAAACGTCTGGCCCGTTTTTGCGAACGCTGGATATGGCACGCCGCCAACGTGGCTTTGCCGGTCACGCACGTGCTGGCCGGGGAGGTCCGAGCCCGGGGCGTTCCGGCCGAGCGAATCTCGGTTGTGCCCAACGGAATCGACCGACACCGCTTTCCGTCCAACGTGGACGGCAGCGCGGCCAAGCGGAAGCTGGGATTGGAAGGGCGGCTGGTGCTGGGTTTCACCGGCTTCGTCCGCGCGTGGCATGGGCTGGAGGAGGTCGTCGCTCTGCTCGGCGAGTTGGGCGAACGGCACAACGCTCATCTCCTGCTCGTCGGCGACGGCCCGGCGCGCGAGGACTTGGAACGCTGCGCCGACGCGCTCGGGGTGCGGCATCGGCTGACCGTAACGGGGGTGATCGACCGCGATGAGGTGACCGATCACATCGCCGCGTTTGATATCGCTCTGCAGCCGGCGGTTACACCCTACGCCTCGCCCCTGAAACTGTTCGAATACATGGCGCTCGGCCGTGCCATTCTGGCCCCTGACACACCGAACATCCGGGAAGTGCTGACCGACGGCCAGGACGCTCTCCTGTTCGATCCGGAGCGCCCGGACACGCGGGCCGCCGCCATCCGGCGCCTCTGTGCCGATGCGGACCTGCGCCAGCGGATCGCGGAGCAAGCCTCCGCCACCATTGATCGGTGTGCATTCACGTGGGATCGGAACGCCGAACGGATCGTCCAGATGATTCAGCAGCACGCGGCCGACCACACGGGTGTTTCGTCCTTTGCCCCTGCGCCGCTGCGGCTTCAGCGATGATGGACCACGCGGCCCAGCGTGGAGGGTCGACCGCAGAGATCGCGGAGAGCGAGAATAATCCTCCGTTCGAGACCTCTCCGCCATGGTTCTCCGTGCTCGCCGCGACCTGCCTTGATCCGGGGGATCGGCTGCGCCGCTTGGCTCTGCCCGGGCAACGGCCTGACGCTCCGCTGTTCATGCGGGAACGGACCGCGCGGCACGGTGTCCTATCGGTGCGGACTCTCGCCAGTCTGACGACCTGCTACAGCACGCGCTACGTCGTGACCGGGGTTGCCGAGGACGATCTGGCCACCGAAGTGCGCGCGTTGCGTCGGGAACGGTCCCGTCCCCACCGCCTTCTTTTTGAGGCTCTGCATTCCTTGGACGAGGTCGCCACTTTGCAGGCCGGCCTCCGGCGCGGCGGTATGGTCGTGGAAAGCTTTCGCAATTTTGGCAACTGGCACGAGCTGATCGACGAGGGCTTCGAGACCTATTGGGCGGCGCGCGACAGCCGCCTGCGCAACACCGTGGAACGGCGCGAGCGCTCTTTGCGGCGTGGCCCTGGCTATGACCTGCGGGTTTGGGCAAGGCCCGAGGGCACCGGCGAGGCGATCACCGCCTACCAAGCCGTTTATGGGGCGAGTTGGAAGGAACCGGAACCCTATCCGGATTTCATTCCGGCACTGATTTCTGCGCTGCTGACGCACGGTGCTGGTCTTGTCGGGGCGTTGTCGATCGCCGGCCGTCCGGCGGCGGCGCAAATTTGGTTGGTTGGCGGGGGCGGCGCCACCCTCTTCAAGCTGGCTCATGACGAGCGCCAGAAGCAGCATTCCCCCGGCTCCGTGCTGACCAAGTTGATGCTGGAGCGGATTTTGTCTGACCCCGCGGTTCGGGAGATCGACCTCGGTCGTGGCGATGACCCCTACAAGCGCCAATGGGCGGCACACCGTCGCCAGACCTGGGGCGTCGCCGCCTACGATCCGGCCACCCTGGCAGGCATGGCGCTCGCCGCGACCAACCTGCTCCCGCACGTGGTCCGTCGTTCTTAAAGGCGCTTCGCGAACCTTCCGTCAACGAAGCGCCACGGCTTCAAAAACTCCGTGTTTGCGCTCCCAACCCAGGGCAATCGCCCGAACGCGGGGATCAGCGGCTTGCGGCAAACAGCCGGCCGCGGAGACGCTCCAGACGCCACCCCGCCGCCAACGCAACCTGAAAGGCGGTGGCTTGCGGCGTGGCGCGCGTCCACAGGCCGCGGGTGAATGTGTGGCACTCGTTGGCAAAGTCCCGTTTGGCCTGGGTGTCGCCGGCGCCGCGGTCGATCAAGGTGATGCCAAGATCCGGCGCCATCTGAATGATGGATTTCAGGAGCAAGCGGCCTGGCGAGAACGATTGCAGCTCCGGATTGTAGACCGGGAACCAGTAGTGCAGCGTCCCCCCACACATCAGCCCGAAATGCGACGCCACCCATGTGTCGCCCGCGTGCAGCGTGCTGACCACACCGCGGCACAAGGCGTCGTCGGACTGGGCCAGCTGGGCCAGCAGCTTCCGTGCCGAGGGCGTCGCTAGCGAATCCTTCGCGTTGGTCCGCTCATACTGCTCGCGCTTGCGGGCCAGCAGGAACTCCAGATGGGGCAGGGGGGTGGCGTGGCGAAAGACAAAGCGCAGTTCACCATTGGCGGCCACGAGTTTGCGTTCGCGCCGTTCCGTATCATTCACAAAGCGCTTGTCGGAGCGGCGGAGCTCCTCCCAATAGGGTTCGCCGCCCGCTGGCATGCGGATGCGCAGGCCGGTTTCCGGCTGCTCGCCTTGCAGGCCGTGGACAGCCTGCGCCTCGTCAAGATGCGTGAAGAACAAGGCGTTGAGGCGGCACGACCGAAGGAGTTCGGACGCGGTCAGCACAAGCTGGGGGGCCGCCAACAGGCCAAAATAGTCGCTCAGCTCGCCGCCAAGCCGCTCCGCCAAACCGAGCAAGCGGTGTGTCGGGCTGCGGAACTGAAAGGGGAAGAAGCCCAGCGCCTCGTTTCCGCGCGTCAGAACGCACACGCGCACCGCATGGAACACCTCGGCGCAAACGCGCGCGTAGGCGAAGGTGAGGAAGGGGCTGGCCAACAGCGGGTTGGCGACGCACAGTTCGTTCCACCGGGCGACTTCCGAGGGGGTCAGGTCGGCAGGGGACACAACGTGCGCCCCCAGAGGGCGAGCGGCGAAGGCGGCGTTTGCCGTTCTGATGCCATCGCCGATTTTGACGTGAGTCATGACGCCTCCTGCTGTGCGGCGGCCAGACGACCGGGGAACGATGCGGCCGTGATGCCCGGGGGGCGCTGCGGCCGGGTGAACAACCACGTGGCCAGGCGATCGGGACTCAACGAGCCATCCGCAGCGACGATTTGGTGGGCCGGAATGTCAACGCGCCCGAGCACGTCGCCAGAAAGGGCACCGTCCACCGTGGCGTTGAGCCAAGGCTCGCTGGTAAAGATCAGCTGAAAGCCGACGGCTCGTGCGGCTTGGGCGACCTCCGCCGACCAGCGGCCATGCGGACAGGCGAGGGTTTGCGGTCGTCCCGCACCGTCGTTCCACAGCCCGGCCAGAGCCGTTCGCGCCCGCGCCAAGTCCGCGAAAGGGGAGGGCAGAAAGGACAACGGCATGTGCGAAGCCCCGTGCGCCCCCACCGCGATTCCGTCGCTCGGCAGGCGCCGCACCATGTCGAGCGTCATCATGTGGCGTTGTGCCGCCGTGTCAACGAACGGGGCAAGCGCGCGGGCGCGTGCCGCGGCATCGCAGTCATGAAAACGCAGCAGCAGACGCAATTCGCGATCGGGCCCAGCCGGTATCGGTGCGGAAGGGCCGGGCAGCAAGCGCCACAAGGCCTCGTAGGACACGTGCCCCTCGCGCAAGGGACGCAACAGCGTTTCTTGCCACCAGCACGGCGACGGGTCGGCCACGGCGTCCGTTGCGACGAAAACCGTCGCAGGCAGCCCTTCCTGGCGCAGCAAGGGCAGCGCAACGCAAGCGTTATCAGCCCACCCATCGTCGAACGTGATAAGGAGCGCGCGCTCCTTCAGGCGCCGCCGACTGGAGCGTGCGGCCAGGACTTCGGCCAAGTCGACCACATTGTAGTGTTGCCGGAAGAAGCGCAGGCAGGCCGCAAACAAATCGGCCGATACCGTGTATTCCGGGTCCGCGCCCACCAGCCGGTCCGCCGGCAGGACGCGATGGAACATCACAACGGTCAGGGTCGCGGCGTTGCGCCGCCGATGATAGGCCGCCAACGCGCCCGACGCGTACGCAGCGTTCCGAATGGCTTGGCGTATTGCGGTCATTGGTGTGCCGAGGAAGCGCGGCGGATGGGCATTTTCACCATCCAATTCTTCAACCAGCGCATTGGCGGCAGGCTCTTGGCCAAGAACAGCAGGCCTCCCACGGGCTCATAGCCAGCAAGGACGGAGCGCAGCGTCAACGTGATGCCGACCCGATACATCCCACGCCCGCAGGCTTGCCGGCCAACATGACCTAGCCGACGCCCAATGATCCGATTGTACTCGCGCCGGGGCAGGTCGCTCTGCCTGGTCCGCAGGTGCTGCATGATCATCGGCAGCGTGTAGGTCAGCTGATCGGTGACGTTGTCCCCGCTCGACAGGCTGTTCGGCATCATGTGGACCAGCACGAGGCATTCATCCACGTAGGCCACCTCACCCTTCATGGCGAGTTTGAGCCACATGTCCTGATCCTCGGCGACCTTGAGCGCCGGATTGAAGCAGCCGGCATCGCGCAGCGCTTCGCGGTAGGTCAGAACGCTCGGGGTCGTGATGAAGTTGTAGGCCAGCAAGGTGCGCCAAGCGTCAATGCCGGTGGCTGGCTTGAGACTGCCATACACATTTCCCAAGTTCGCGCCGTTCGGGGCAATGAGGCTGGACCGGCAGGACACCAAGATGGTTCGCGGGCGTTTGGCGAGCTCGGCCACTTGCTTGTGCAGCTTGCCGGGCAGCCACTCGTCGTCCGCGTCGAGAAAGGCGATGAGATCGCCGCGTGCCGCGCCAATCCCCGCGTTGCGCGCCCCGGCCGCGCCCCGGCCGGGCTTCAGCGAGATCAGCCGCACGCCACGCCCGGCGTAGCGCTCCACCACGGCAGTCGTAGCATCCGTGCTGCAGTCGTCAACGACGATGATGTCCAGCGCGTCGTAACCCTGGGCAAAAATCGAATCAAGCGCCCTTGCGATGGTCGTGGCGGCGTTGTGAGCCGGAATGACAACGCTAATAAGCTGCATCACTCACATCCCCCTCGGTGCGATTGGCGAAGCGGTGTGCGTGGTTGGGGGGCCACCGTCGCCGGCTTTCAGCAGATCAAAGATCTCCAACGGGGTTGCGCACCGGCCGCCCAGGTCTTCGGTGAAGAAGGCCAAAAAGCCGTCCAGGGTGCGCAAGAACGCCTCCAGCTCCCGGTTGTTGCTCACATACGGCGTGTTCCCGGGCTGCAATGATGGGCTGTGATAGCTCAAGGTGAACAGCCGCTGCCCACGCGCCAAAAGACCGCGCGTCAACCGGCGCATCGCCTCCAGGCTGACGCCTTCCGGCGACAGTGTGATGCGCTCAATCAGATTGCTGCGCGCCAGGACCGCGGGCAGATGCAGGCGCGCGAGTGCCGATCGGCTGGCGAACTTGAACAATGTCGGGCACTTCGCCGCCAAGCCGCCAACCAGGGCACGGGTCACGGGCAGCTCGAGCATGCGGTGCCCTGTGCCAAACCAGAAGGGTTGGTAATCGAAGTCGGAGAAGTCCGGTCCACCCTGAGCCCGATAGTTGCTGCGGGGCATCAAGCTGGTGTCGACCAGAAAGCCCAGGTCGGCCAGGATCCCCGCCGTGTTTGGCCCGATGCCGTAGCGTCCCGCCTTGTAAACCTTGGGCGCGCTGCCGAAGCGCTTGGTGATGCGGTCGACGAGCGTCTGGACCTTTTGCCGCTCGATTCCAGGAGGCAGATTGCCGGCAAACGAGGCGGACGGGTTCAGGGGCTCGCGATAGGGCGGCGTGACCCAAGGATGGAGTTGCGCGCCGATTGTGCAGCGGCCGTCCTGCAGCAATTCCAAAAGGATGCCTGACGCGGTCGTGTCGTCCACCACCGGACAGGTCAGCAGGTAGGCGGGACAGACCCCGTACTTTTCAAAGATTCCGTGGGCCCGGTGCTGCGCGCCGATTGAGGCGACGCTGGTGTTCTGGCGCGAGAAGGATTTGGCCCAGTTGAAGTCTTCTTCGGCGTCGATGATGACGCAGAGGATTGGCGGCCCGTCTGGGGGAGCGACGGCCGTGGATGCCGGGAACAGGGGCGTCGTCCGGCTGAAGGGGGAGGAGAGGAGAGAAGCCTCGCCAACCGCGCTCACGAGTTGGAAGCTCATGGCAGCATGCCTCGTGGCCTTTCACAGGCTGGCAAGGATGCGGTCGAGCATCGGGCGCAGGGCATCCTGGGAAGCATGAACCCAGAACGCAAGCAGCATTAGCCCCGCGGCGACGCCCGTCGTGGCCACGGCGCCCCACGCTGGCCGGGGCTTCCGGCGGTGCGGGGCCTGCTCCGTGGGCGTGGTGATGGCGGCCCTGCGGGCGGCGATTCGGTTTTCCAGAAAGGAAAGACGCTCCAGCAGAACCGACTGCGCGGCCTGGTTCGCCTCCACGGCTGTGGTCAGCCGCTCGAGCGTGTCGCTGATCCGGGCGAGCGCCGTGGCGGTCTGCTCGGTGTTCCGCTGAAGCGGCATCGCATGGCTTGTCCAAAGGTTCAGTGTCTGCCGGACCTCTTCGAGCAAGGCAGTGTTCTGAATCCGTGCGCTTTGGGGCTCCTCGCCGCACCATGAGACCTGGCTCAAGCGCCGACGCACTTCCGCCACCAGGTCTTCAAGCATCCCACCCTCCCGGTGGTCGGCGCGTTCCGTCCCATCCATCCTGTTCCCGCCTTTCTGGTTTTGCTTCAGCCCGCGCGGAAAGACTGTGCTCTGTGGACTCAGCGACGGCGTTTCACTCTCGGCCCCTCTCAGCGCCGAGGGTTGTGGGCACATACCCATCACCTGTTGCAGCACGGGTTTGGGGCTAACCACTCGTTGTTTGTGCGAGCCGGCTGGTCAATATACGCCCAGTAATGCAAAGCACAGACGGCGTTGTCGACGTCGCGTCCGCCTGCCCTCTTTTTGGGTAGATTGCGCAAAAAGAGTTACCCAAAAAGGGAAAAACGGACGAAGGCGCGGCCATTCGCGGGCCCTGAGGTTTGCCGACGTTCCCCTCCTTGCCCACTAAGCCGTCTGGGGCGGCTTTCAGCAAATGGATTAACACAAATTAGCAGAAATCCTTACCACATTACCGAATGATCGAGGTAGTGCGCGGCAGCATGCTGATCCGCGGCGAACTCCGCTGCGCTCCCGCCTGTCCACGGAGCGGGGGATTCCGCAAGGAAAGGCGTCGCTGTGTTATGACCGCCATCGATCACGATCACGGCACCTCTTGGGACAGCCTGCTGACCCTCTGGTATGGGTGTGCCCGTCGTCGACCACCGGAAGCCCACGGCGCGCGACCGCGAAAGATCGCGCCTTTGGGCACCGCGACCACCTCTACGACCGAGCGTCGGCACGTCCGCCTTCTGAGTGTGCTGGGGCTTGCCGTTGGTCTCGCCATGCTGGTGGCGAGCGGGGTGTCGGCGCAGCAGTTGCCGCCCGCCCCAGGAAAGCCGCCGGTGGTGCGGCGCAACGCGGATGGAGAGATTGTTGTCCTGCCGCCCCCCAAGATAACGGCGGCACCCCAGGTGAAAGCACAACCCGCAGCCCTTCCGGCGGCCGAAGCGCCGCCCGTTTATGCCACGCCTCCTGTGTGTGCGCCAAAGGCCTTGACGTGCATCGAAGCGGTGGGAGGTTCCCAAGCACAGCGCCACGTACCGCTCACGGTCGGGCAGCCCTTTCGCGCGGGCGACGTCCCCAAGGGAGCGTCTCTCATCGCGGAGGACAGCCGCGGTGGATCGCTGCCGGTGCAGATCGATCAACCGGCCACTTTTGCTGATGAGTCGCTGCGCTTTGCCGTGCTCTCCACCGTGCTCCCCTCTCTGCCGGCGCACGGACGAGAAATCGTCAATTTCTTCGTGGGCACGCCGGCCGGCGGCACGGGCACAGCGGTACCGACACCGGACACCAAGATTGAGGCGGTGGCCAGTGTCTACGCCGCACAAGTGAGCCTGATCACCTTCGGCAACCGAGCCGGTCTCACACCGGGCGTCCCGTTCTTGACCGGAGAACAAGTGACCATCGCGCTCGGTGACGCGCCGGAGGACCGCTACACATTGACCATTTCGCCCGATATGGCGGGTGGGGCCCATCCGACCCTGCGCCGGATTGCCGAAACCTTTCTCACTCTCATCAATCAAGGCCGCAGCTTCCGCGCTTACAAGCTCGGAGAGGGCGGCGGTTACGAAAACCTGTGGGTCACAACCCGCGAACAGCCCGGGCGAGCCTTCCGGGTGCGTTTTCTCTACACCGGTCAAGCGCACCTGCGCGCATCCGTTTTGCAGGAATGGCAGCCGTCACGCCGTTTCGTCGCGTCGGCCAAGGCGGGCGACACCGCACACGCGTGGCTCAGCGGTTCGGTCGTGTCGGAAACCACGCAGACGGTGCCATTTGTCGAGGAGGCTACGGGCACTCCCCATCCGCAGCTCACGGCGCGCTTTGCCGTCCGTGCGTACGCCGGCGTCCGGGCGGTCCGTGTCGACACGACGGTTGAGAACGCCTGGACCCACGAACCGGGCGCCGGCAATCTCTCCTACGACATGGCGCTTCTGCTGGACGGTGCCGAAGCGTTCCGCATCCGGAACGTGACGCACTATCACCACGCGCGATGGCACACGGTTCGTTGGGCGGGAGAGGCCCCGACCGTCCATGTTCGGCACAACGCCCCCTACCTGTTCAAAAGCCGGGCGGTCTGGAACTACAACACACGGGTTGCCATTCCAGAAGCGGTGCTGGCTGCCGAGGAGCAAGCTCTGGCGCGCGCCGACACCGGCCCAATGGGCGCCGCAACCATCACGACCTACATGCCGATGACCGGTGGGCGCAGCGACATCGGCCCGCTGCCGCGCTGGACGGCGCTGTACCTCCTGACCCAAGACCGTCGAGCCAAGGCCTTGATGCTGGCCAACGCCGACGCCGGCGGCGGCGCGCCCATCCATTTCCGCGATCGCCAGACCGATCAGCCCATCAGCTTGGAAAGGCACCCTAATCTGTTCCTGGTGCCGGGCCAGCCAGGCCCGGATGCCATCCCTGCGATGAGCAACGCGGACACGCCGTGGGCGCCCGATGTGTCGCACCAGCCCTCGCTTGCTTACGTTCCCTACTTGGTCACAGGCGACAAATACTACCTTGATGAGCTGATGTTCTGGGCCAACTGGACCGTAGGCGTCCACCGACCGGAGTATCGTGGAGGCGGCTTGGGGCTGCTCACCGATGAGCAAATCCGAGGTCAAGCCTGGGGGCTGCGCGGACTGGGCGAAGCGGCGCATGCGCTGCCCGATCGTCATCCCATGAAGGGATATTTCGCGCGCATTCTGGCCAACAATCTCGGATGGTATGTGAACACCTACCCCCGCAATCCGGACCGGCTTGCGACCTCTCCGCTTGGCTGGGTGGAAAAGAACGACGCCATTGGCGTCACCGGCCCGTGGCAAAACGACTTCCTCGCGATCGTGATCGGTTGGCTGGCCGAGACCGGCGAACCGCTGGCCGCGGAGTATTTTCGATGGCTGAGCCGCGCCACGGTGGGGCGGTGGACGCACGAAGCGCACGGGTATTGCCGGGCGCAGGCTCCGGCCTACTACATCAAAATTCGCGGGCCCGACAACCGGTTCATTGCCGACTGGGGAGAGCTGCACCGGCTGAATTGGCCCGAGGTGCGTGGCTGCTCAGGCGCCATCACCGAAGGATTCCCGAATGCGCCAACGGGCTACGTCGCCGTCTCATTGGCGATGTTGGCGGTCGCCGCGGACCAGGGCGTGGACGGCGCCGCGGCGGCCTATAACCGGCTGCGCCAGGACACCGCCATGACCTTCGCCACCGATCCCACGTGGGCGATCGTACCACGCCAGTCCACTGACTCTGGAGGCCCGCATGGAGTGGATGCCGCTGTTCGCTAACTTCTCCGCCCTTGTCGTTTGCATCTACTGGTTTGGCCGCAACGACCGCCGTGACAAGGAGGCCGGAACGGTGGGGCTGTTCCGCTTCACCGTTGCCAACGCCACCGTCCAGACCGAAACCGAGCGCCCACGGTCCACGCGGCGGAGCGGCCCACCCCGGAAAGGCCGCCCCTGACCCGCCGGTTGCCCTCTGCCCGCGCCCGCAATGGATTGAGTCGATGCGTGATATTGTCTTTTTGTGCTGTATGGTTGCCACGCTGCCCTGGGCGTTTGCGCACGCGTACATTGGGAGCTTGCTGTGGACGTGGACGGCCCTGCTGACGCCGTCGACCTATCTGTACAGCTTCATGGGCGGGGTGCCGCTCAATAAGCTTGCGGCGGGCATCACCGTGCTTGCCCTGTTGCTCAATCGACAAGGCGCCGTCATCCGCCTGGGCAGCACAGCCTATATGCTGATCGGGCTCGTGCTGCTCGGCGGGGTGTCCATGATGAGCGGAGGCGTCGTGCCTGACGCCGGCTGGGAGATCTACGATCGACTGGTCAAGACGGTGCTGCTGTTCCTGGTGCTGACCGCACTCATCAACACACGGCTGCGCTTGCACATGTTGCTTTTGATCATAGCGCTCAGCATCGGGTACAACGGCCTCAATGAAGGTTTGAAGGTCATCGTGTCTGGGGGGGCGTACAAGCCCGAAGTCCCGCTTCTTGGCGACAACAACCATTTCGCCGGCGCAATCTTGATGGTGATCCCGGTGATCGGTTACCTCTATCGCTACAGTGAGGAAAAGTGCGTCAAACTGGCGCTTTTCGGCACCCTGCTGCTGTGCACGGTGTCCGTCATCGGCACCTACTCACGAGGGGGCTTCATCGGTCTGCTGGTGATCACGTTCAGCTACATCATGACAACCCGGCGCAAGATTGCCAACTTGGTCGCCTTGGCCGCGCTCGCCGGGCTGTTGCTGCTGATCACTCCCGACTCTTGGTTCGAGCGCATGAACACGATTCAGGACGCCGGCGAGGACTCGTCCTTTATGGGGCGGGTGGTCGCGTGGAAGATCAGCACACTGATTGCGCTTGATCACCCCCTGGCTGGCGGCGGATTTCGGGCCGTCCAGACCGGTTATTTCTGGCATATGTACAGCCAGAAATTCCATCTTCTTGATTTCATCCCCACTCCGGAGCCACTGTCCAGGGCGATGGCCGCGCACAGTATCTTTTTTGAGGTTCTGGGCGACTTGGGTTTCACTGGGCTTTTCCTTTTCGTTGGCGTCATCGTCACGGTAGTGCGGAGCTTGTCTAGGGTGCGGGGCCTCACGAGGGGGCAGCCAGAGCTTGCCTGGGCCTTTCATTTGGCCGGCGCTCTGCGCTTGAGCGTGCTGGTGTACACCGTCACGGGCGCGGCGCTCAGCCTTGCTTACTTCGAGTTCTTTTACGTGCTCTGCGCGGCAGCGGCATCGCTGCGCTGCATCGTGGAGGGACAGCCAGTCACCGCCCGCAGCCCGGGCAAGCCCTTGGCAGCGGCGCCGGCCAGGACGTAACGGTCATACGGCGCGTCCGCATTGTGCGTTGTCATACACGTAATACACGTAATAGCACCAAAACACGATGCTCAGGTTTTTGTCAGTCCGACTTTCATCCTGCTTGCGGAAGCTGTGTTGATGCGCAAACTCGGCACAACGGCACGAAGAGCGGGCGGATAAAACCTCGCCTTGCCTAACGCTTTGATCCGCATCCTTGGGCCCTCACGGCAGAACGCAACCTTTCGCGCGCGGGCTGTGCGACGCGTGTCAGAGAATCGCAACGTTTCGAGAGGTTTGACCCCGTGTCTGACAGCAAGCTGAAACAGAAGGTTGCAATCGGTGCTGGCTGGATGATTTTCCTGCGCTTGGCCAGCCGCGGTGTTGGCATCGTCAGCATGCTCGTGATGGCGCGATTGCTGCTGCCGGATGATTTTGGCCTGGTCGCCCTCGCCACGACCATCGCGGGCGCGGTCGAAGCGCTTGGAATGATCGGACTGCAGCTGGCGCTCATCCGCGAAAACGGCGTGAATCGTGATCTTTACGATACGGCGTTTACCATGACAGTGATTCGCGGCGTTTTGACGGGACTGATCGTTGCGGCGAGCGCCCCCGTCGTCGCGAGCTTCTTCGCCGACGACCGGCTGACGGCCGTTCTCTTCGTGATCGCCGCGGGGGCGGCGCTGCAAGGTTTTGAGAACATCGGCACCGTCGCTTTCCGCAAAGACCTGGCGTTCGACCGCGAGGTGGTCCTGTTCATGACAGCCCGCGTGTCAACCTTCCTCGTGACGCTTGTCTGCGCTCTGGCAACCCACAGCCATTGGGCGCTGGTGGCCGGCATCTCCGCCTCGCGCGTGGTTCGTGTGGTCATGAGCTACAGGATGCATCCCTATCGCCCGCGCTTTACGCTGATAGCGTGGAGGAGACTGATTAACTTTTCCGTGTGGATCTGGGTTGCCAGTGTTGCCGGCTTTCTGCGTGATCAGGCCGATGCCTTCGTCATCGGACGTTGCTTGGGAATGACGCAGGTCGGCGTCTTTCGGCTTGGCACGGAAATCTCCAGCCTCACCACCAGCGAGTTGGTTCAGCCTATCTGCCGCGCCTTGCTGCCAGGCTTCTCAGCCATGCACAATGCAGGCCGGAACGTGTCGGACAGCGTCGTGGAATCCTTCTCGGCGGTTTGCCTTCTCGTGTTGCCGGCCGCCCTTGGTCTGAGTTTGGTGGCTGCCCCTCTTGTTCACTTGGCCCTTGGCCCGAATTGGTCCGAAGCCGTGCCGGTCATCCGGATTCTCGGGATGTTTGTCATTTTCCATGTGGCGAGCGAAATCGGCGCGGTGGCGCTGCTCACGCTGGGCCGCCCAGACGTTACGGCGTGGATCGCGGTGGCCGCAACACCGATGCGGCTGGCGTGTCTCATGGTGGGCATCGGGACGTTCGGTCTTGCGGGGGGAGCATGGGCGCTTGGGATCGGTGCCGGACTGGAGGGGATTGTCTTTCTCTTTCAGATGGAACGGCATTTGCCCGGCGTTCTCCCGGGCATTGCCGCTTCTGTTGGGCGCACGGCGTTGGCCAGCGTTGCCATGACAGGAGCGTTGCTGATCATCAACGGCGGCCCCATTTTGGCTGGCACCGACGCGGTGGCTTCGGCCGCCCTGCTGTTCGGCAACGTCGGCTTCGGGGCGGTGGTGTTCGCCATTGTCCTGTTGGCTCTGTGGCTTCTCGCGGGCCGGCCCGCAGGGCCGGAGGCAACCCTCATTCGCGCGGTCCGCAATCGTTGGACACCGCGCCGCGTGGAGAGCCCCGCGCCCTAGCCGGGAAAATTCACGAGGGTTGGCGGGTGTAGCGGTATCCGATGAGCGGCCGTAGGATTTGGGTGCTGACGCCAACTCCTGCCGTTTTCGGAGCGCCCACCCGCCATGGTTGATCCTACGCCGACGCTGCCCGGTCTGTCACCCCTGGCTGGAAAGCCGGTGATCGGGCGCTTTGATGGCGGCCGCTTGTCCTCCGATGGTGGGCTGCTGGTTCTGCGCGAGGTCGAACAGCGGCTACGCGTGGCCGAACGGCTGGCCGCCTGTATCGAGGATCCGCGCGATCGCGTCCCACCGCGTGGTGTCTGAGGCGTGAGGCTGGCCCGCCGGAGCGCTCCCCCATAGCTGGCGCAGGCGGGCCGGCCGTTCGGGAGCGGCGGTCACCGTGTTCTTCGGCTAAGTTGAGGTTGCTTAACGACCATCAACCAAGACGGAGACCACGATGACCGAGGACAGGATCGCTCTTCAGGAGCTGATTGGGAAGAGCGCCGATGCCGACTTTCTGCGCGAGATGGTCGGCTTCGCCGCCCAGCGCCTGATGGAGCTGGAGGTGGAGAGCCTGTGCGGCGCCGGGTATGGCGAACGCAGCGAGGACCGCCAGACCAAGCGCAACGGCTACCGGGAGCGGACCTGGGAGACGCGCGCCGGGGCCATCGACCTGCGCATCCCCAAGCTGCGGCGCGGCTCCTACTTCCCGGCCTTCCTGGAGCCGCGCCGCACCGCGGAGAAGGCGCTAATCGCGGTGATTCAGGAGGCCTACGTGCAGGGCATCTCGACGCGCAACGTCGATGATCTGGTCAAGGCGATGGGCATGACCGGCATCTCCAAGAGCCAGGTCAGCCGCCTGTGCCAGGACATCGACGAGCGCGTGCAGGCGTTCCTGAACCGGCCGCTGGAAGGCGACTGGCCCTTTGTGTGGCTGGATGCGACCTACGTGAAAGTGCGCCAGGACGGCCGCATCGTCTCGCTCGCCGCCATACTGGCCATCGGCGTCAACAGCGATGGCCGGCGCGAGGTGCTGGGGCTCGGCCTCGGGCTGTCGGAAGCCGAGACCTTCTGGACCGATTTCCTGCGCACCCTCACCCGCCGGGGCCTACGCGGCGTAAAGCTGGTGATCGCCGATGCGCATCTCGGGCTGAAGGCCGCCGCTTCCAAGGTGCTGGGCGCCACACTTCAACGCTGTCGTGTTCATTGCATGAGGAATCTCCTCGCCTGCGTCGGCAAGGCGCACCAGACGATGGTCGCGGCCACCATTCGCACCGCCTTTGCCCAGGAGACCGCTGAGGCGGCGCATGAGCAGTGGCGCCGGGTGGCCGACAGCCTGCGGCCGCGCTTTTCCAAGCTGGCGGCGCTGATGGACGAGGCGGAGTTCGACGTGCTGGCCTACATGAAGTACCCCAAGGACCTGCGCACCAAATTGCACAGCACGAATCCTCTGGAGCGGCTGAATGGCGAGATCAAGCGGCGCACCAACGTCGTCGGCATCTTCCCTGGCGAAGGGGCGGTTGTGCGCCTCGTCGGCGCCTTGCTGCTGGAGCAGCATGATGAATGGGCGGTGGCCCGGCGCTACATGACCATGGAAAGCCTGGCCGAGCTGTGCCACCCTCACACCCCTGATCCGCTGTCCATCGCAGCGGAGTAGACCGGCGGCCTCAACCCGCCGAAGAGCACAGAGGCCCCCTCAGACACCACGCCTCGGGGCACGATCATCCGCGCGATCCCGCGCGCACCGTGCATCCGTTGGCTGACATCATCGGCTTCCGCCTGCTGGCCATCGCGGCGGGCTACGAGGACGGCAACGATGCCGACAGTCTGCGCTCCGATCCGCTGTTCAAAATGGCCCTGGAGCGGCTGCCGTCCGAGCGCGACCTGTGCTCGCAAGCCACCATCTCGCGCCTGGAGAACCTGCCGGATACCCGTGCCTTGCTGCGCATGGGCCGGGCCATGGTTGATCTCTACTGCGCGTCGTTCCGCCACGTGCCCAAGCGCATCGTGCTGGATGTGGACGACACCTTCGACGCGGTGCATGGCGGCCAGCAGTTGCGCCTGTTCAACGCCTATTACGACGAGTATGGCTTCCAGCCCTTCGTCGTGTTCGATGGCGACGGCCGCTTCGTCACCGCCGTGCTGCGCCCGGCCAAGCGGCCCAAAGGCACCGAGGTCCGGGCCTTCCTGCGCCGCCTGCTGCGCGCCATTCGGGCGAACTGGCCGCACACCGAGATCCTGCTGCGCGCCGACGGCCACTACGCCTGCCCGGAGGTGCTGGACTGGTGCGAGGCCGAGAGGATCGACTACGTGCTGGGCCTGCCGACCAGCCGCACCTTGCGCCGTCACGTCACCACGTTGGAGGCCAGCACCGCCGCCCGCTTCCAGGCCACGCCCGGAGCCGACAAGGTGCGCCGCTTCAAGGAATTCTATGACGGCGCCAGCACCTGGAGCCGGGTGAGGCGCATCGTCGCGCGCGTCGAGGCCGGAGGCCAGGGCACCGACACCCGCTTCATCGTCACCAACCTGCGCCATGGCACGGGACGCTGGCTGTACGAGGTTTTGTACTGCGCGAGGGGACAGGCCGAGAACCACATCAAAGCGTGGAAGGCCCACCTCGCCGCCGACCGCACCTCCTGCACCAAGGCGATGGCCAACCAGTTCCGCCTCTTTCTGCACGCCGGGGCGTACTGGCTGCTGTGGAGCCTGCGCTCACTGATGCCCAAACGCTCCCGCTGGCGCACGGTGCAGTTCGACACCTTGCGTCTGCGTTTGGTGAAGATCGCCGCGCGGATCGTGGAGATGAAGACGCAGATCAAGGTCCACCTGCCGACCAGCGCCCCCGATCAGGCGATCATCCATCTCGCCCTCGGCCGTCTGCCGCGGCTGATCACTTGAACACCGGGGCAGCGTGCCCCAGCCGTCACCCACTCCCGTCCACCGCCAACTCCACCGACCTCACGCCGCCAGCAGCGCGGCGACTGAGGGCGCATGCCCCTGCAACCCCACGCTGAACATCTCCGCTCGGTGGCCTGGCCGCGCCTCACTCCGGTGCATAAAGGCGGCTAGCTGCGGCGCTTCCCGTTGCGAGCGGGCACTCCGCGATGGACGGCCGTTGACGGACACAGGCCACCACCGGCGTCCACCGGGCGACGCGGTCCGCCGTCCGCGCGTTTGCCGAACAGCCCTCGGCAAGGGCATAGCGCCGGGTTTCCAATGGCCGCCTCAAAAAATCGGACACCCGCAGGGGGCGCAGGCGGTTCCCGGGCTCCGATGGAAGCGTGTCTTCGATAAATTTCCGGCAGCGAGGCCATCCTTCTTGCCCGAGAAGGAGCAGGCCGTCGCTGTCTCAGCAGCCTGTGTGGGGTGTCGCTTCCGCCAGCTGCGCACACTCTGCATCGAGTGCCCGCCAACCTTCAGGCGAGGCCGCACAGCATCTATGGAACCACCGCCTGGCAGATGCTGATGGCGTCGCAGACACTTCAGCCAAGCGTTAGGCGCGCGCCATGGAATGCCCGGAGGTGCCCGGGGACGCCATCAGAAGCCGGAAACATCCCGTCGGAGGGGAGCCTTTCCGTATCGATGCTGGGGCAAAGATTGCCAACGGTCGGCTGGATGCGCCCAATAGGCCCAAAGCCTCTGGGACTTCTGACGATAGTTATTGACCTTCCGGCTCGCCAAGGCCTGCAACCTCTCTTCGATTCTGTCCACTGGATTAACCCCAAAAATGGGGTAGCTGCATGGGAACAACTTTGCGACACTGCTACACATGGTTTCTGGGGATGTTGCTCTTGTGATTGAGATCATCCTCGGCCGTGCCCGCTTCGTCGGCGCCGCATGCGCGCTAGACTAAGTTCAGCATAGAAAGAGCTTAGACCGCATTGTGCCTTTTGTCTGCTGTGCTTCGACGTTTTCGAAGCGCGTGATTCGTGCCGGCTGTTGCTTACCAAAGACTCTTCCAGGTGAAGATTGGCGTCTGCCGAAGTCCGCGCCTCTGTCCTTCAAGGAACAGAGGTGTCGTCACCGGATAACAACACGCCGACAATTCGCCATAACTGTCTATTAACTCTTGCCGAGGGGATTGTTCGCATCATGATTAACGTCGGAATTGTCGGATGCGGCTATTGGGGGCCTAACCTCATCAGAAATTTTTCCGATGTGGATGGCGCGCGGGTTGCCGCCGTATGCGACTTGTCGCAAGACCGGTTGCAGGGAATAAGCCGCCGGATGCCCACCGTGGATACAACCACGAACTATCGAGAGCTTGTGCGCAACCCCGCCATCGATGCGGTTGTCGTCGCAACGCCGGTGTCATCGCACTACCCCATTGCCCTCGCCGCTTTGCAAAATGGCAAGCACGTCCTAGTCGAAAAGCCCATGACCGAGACATCCGACCAGGCGGCGCGGCTGATCGATGAAGCGGCGAAACGCAACTTGATCCTTATGGTCGATCACACGTTTATTTACACCCCTGCGGTCAGAAAAATCAAACAGCTTATCGCAGGCGGGGATATTGGGCATATCCATTATTACGACTCTTTGCGAGTAAATCTGGGTCTGTTTCAAAGAGACGTAAACGTCATTTGGGACCTGGCCGTCCATGATCTGACCATCATCGACCATCTGTTGGGCCCTTCAGTGACGGCCCTTTCCGCCAGCGGCGCCTCGCATGTCCGTGGCAGCCCCGAAAGCATGGCGACCCTCACGCTGTTTTTTGATCAAGGCACAATTGCCCATGTCAACGTGAATTGGCTCGCTCCCGTTAAAGTCCGCCAGCTGCACATTGGCGGCAGCAAGAAGATGATCGTGTACGACGATCTGCAGATCAGTGAAAAGGTCAAGGTGTACGACAAAGGCGTCACCGTCGCCGAAGACACTGACCAGCTGCACCAGCTTCTGATCGGCTACCGGAGCGGGGACATGTGGGCCCCGCAACTTCCGGCTCAGGAGGCACTGCGCATCGAAGCGCAGCATTTCATCGACTGCATCGAAACGCAAAACACGCCCATCACGGATGGGCCTACCGGACTGCGGATCGTGCGCCTGCTCGAGGCCGCCTCGTGGTCCATGGCACAGCGCGGTCAGCCAATTGATCTCCAACTCACCAGGATTGCATCATGATTCCCCTGATCGATCTCCTCGCTCAGTATCGCTCCATCAAGGACGATATCGATCAAGCGGTTCTGAACGTATTGGCGAGCGCGCAATACACCCTCGGTGATGAGGTGACGGCGTTTGAAAACGAGTTTGCCGCCTACTGCGGTGCTCAGCACGCCATCGCCGTGAACTCCGGAACCTCGGCGCTCCATTTGGCTTTGCTCGCCGCTGGCGCGGGGCCGGGGACGGAAGTCATTACGGTTTCCATGACGTTCGTGGCGACCGTCGCCGCCATCCTCTACACGGGCGCCACACCGGTTCTCATCGACGTCGATCCGCGCACCGGCACCCTCGATCCGGCGCTTCTTGAGAAGGCCATTACGCCGCGCACGCGCGCCATTCTGCCCGTTCATTTGCATGGCCAGACCGCCGAAATGGACGCCATTCGTGCGATTGCCCGCGCGCATGGCCTTTTGGTGATCGAGGATGCCGCCCAGGCGCAGGGCGCGGAGTACTACGGCGCCCGCGCCGGCGGCCTCGGGGACATGGCGTGCTTCAGCTTTTACCCAAGCAAAAATCTTGGCGCGTGTGGTGAGGCCGGCGCCATTGTCACCAGCGACAGCGCGCTCGCCGACAAGATCAAGATGCTTCGAGACTGGGGCCAGATGGGGCGCTACAACCACGTTCTGCAAGGCTACAATTACCGGATGGAAGGCATTCAAGGTGCGGTGCTGCGCGTGAAACTCAGGCATCTGGATGCGTGGAACGACGCGCGGCGCCAGCACGCCGCCTTCTACAACGCCAGGCTTGGGACCGCAGGGGTGCGCACTCCTGAGGAGGCGCCTGGCCGGCGTCACGTGTATTACGTGTACGCAATCCGCGTCGCGGAGCGCGATGATGTTCGCGACCGGCTTCTCAAGGCGGGGATCGCCACCGGCGTTCATTACCCAGTGCCGGTGCATCGCCAGCCCGCCTACGCCGAGGCCGTCAAAGTCGTTGGCGATTTGTCGGTGACGGAGCAATTCGCGGCGCAAACTCTGTCCTTGCCTCTGTATCCCGAGCTGGCTCGCGAGCAGCTTGTCCGTGTTTGTGACGCTCTTTTCGACGTCTGCGTGGAACAGCCGGCCTGACGCGGGGCGTCCACCGTTCGCCGGTCATCAAAAAGTGCATGCAGGGGGCAACGTTGGCGGAGGCGCACCGTGCAGGCGCCTCCGCCAACGTCAACAAAGGAGAACGGCTTATGGCAAATCTCGAAGGCAAATCCATCCTCGTGACGGGTGGCGCCGGGTTCGTCGGGTCGCACATTGTCGACTTGCTGGTTGAGGAGCGCTGCCACAAGATTGTCGTCGTCGACAACATGGTGCGCGGTTGCCCGCAGAATCTGGCGCGCGCCATCGCTCAAGGGCCCGTCGAACTCGTCGAGGGCGACATCCGGGACCGGACCACGATGGGGCGGTTGGTTGCCGAAGCCGACATCGTTTTCCACCAAGCGGCTTTGCGGATCACGCATTGTGCCGCCGAACCTCGCCTTGCTTTCGAGGTCATGGCGGAAGCGTCTTTCGACCTTCTGACCATGTGTGCGGAGCATGGTATCGAAAAGGTCGTGGCGGCGTCCTCGGCCTCGATCTATGGCATGGCGACCGCGTTTCCAACCGATGAGAATCATCACCCCTACGACAATCGCACCCTGTATGGCGCCGCGAAGCTGTTCAACGAGGGGCTTTTGCGGTCGTTCAACGACATGTATGGCTTGAATTACGTGGCGTTGCGTTACTTCAATGTTTATGGGCCGCGCATGGATATTCATGGGAAATACACTGAGGTCCTCATCCGCTGGATGGAGCGCATCGCGGCCGGACAGTCGCCCATCATCTTCGGAGACGGCAGCCAGACCATGGATCTCATCCACGTCACAGACGTTGCTCGAGCCAACATCCTGGCCGCCAAAAGCCCCGCGCACGACGACGTGTTCAACGTGGGCAGCGGCACGGAAGTCAGCCTCGCGCAGCTCGCGAAGAGGCTGGCCGTCGTGATGGGCAAGCCGGAGCTTGACTTGGAGTTTGCCGCGGAGCGCAAAATCAATCCAGTTCCGCGCCGCCAGGCGGGAACGCACAACGCGGCACGTCTTCTCGGGTTTGAAGCCAGTGTCGACCTTGATAAAGGTCTGCGCGCGCTCGTGGAATGGTGGGGCCGCGAGCGGCTTTCGGTGCTGGCTGAGGCCGCGCCATGATCCCGATCGCCAAGCCCGTCCTGGGAGACGCGGAGGCCGAGGCGGCGCGCGAGGTGGTGCTGTCGGGCTGGCTCACGCAAGGCCCGCAGGTGGCCGCCTTTGAGCAGGCGTTCGCCGCGGCGATGGGAGCCACGCACGCGTGCGCCGTATCGAACTGCACGACGGCACTCCATCTCGCTCTCTTGGCCGTCGGCGTCACCGCGGGCGATGAAGTCATCGTGCCGAGCCACTCGTTTGTGGCGACGGCCAACGCCGTGCGCTACTGCGGCGCGGAGCCGGTCTTCGTCGACATCGATCCGGCCACCTTCAACCTTGACCCGGCGCTGGTCGAGGCCAGCATTGGTCCCCGAACGCGCGCCATCTTGTGCGTGCACCAGATGGGCATGCCCTGCGACCTCTCGCGCCTGGGGGCGATCGCACGGGAGCGCGGCCTTGCCCTCATCGAAGATGCCGCCTGCGCGGCCGGATCGGAAATCCTGATCAACGACGAGTGGCAGCGGATTGGGCGGCCGCACGGCGACATCGCCTGCTTTTCCTTCCATCCGCGTAAGGTGATCACGACCGGCGACGGCGGGATGATCGTCACTGACAATCCCGAATGGGACAAAATGTTTCGCCTCTGGCGCCAACACGGCATGAGCGTGTCCGATGTTGCCCGGCACGGCGCGCAGGAGGTCGTTTTCGAAAGCTACCCGGTTCTCGGGTACAACTACCGCATGACCGATGTGCAGGCGGCTATTGGCCGCAAGCAACTCGAGCGCCTGCCGGACATCGTGGACAAACGCCGCGAGCGCGCCGCTGCGTACCAAGAGGTTTTGGCCGTCATTCCCGGTTTGGTGTTGCCGACCGAGCCGTCGTGGGCCCGCTCGAACTGGCAAAGTTACTGCGTCCGCCTTCCGGACGGCGTTGATCAGCGGACCACCATGCAGAAGCTGCTCGACCACGGCGTCGCCACGCGGCGCGGAATTGTCTGCGCACACCGCGAGGCGCCTTATGCGCAAACGGCGCTGCGGCTGCCCCTTGGTGAGTCGGAGCGCGCGCAGGACCGCTGCATTCTGCTGCCGCTCTACGCACAAATGGAGACCCGTGACCAGCATCGGGTGGCTGAGGCGCTGTATGATGCCTGCAAAAGGGAGGTGCTGCCATGGATATGAGCCCGCCTTGCCTCCCCACTGCGCGCGACGGCGCGCCGCCCCCCATGGTGTCCATCGTCATGCCGGCGTACAATGAGCAGCGCAACCTCCCCGTTGCTTATCACAGGCTGCGCAACGCCTTCGCGGCCACGGCCCTGACGTGGGAGCTGGTGATTGTCGATGATCATTCATCCGACGACACCTTCCGCGTTGCCTCGGAGCTCGCGGATACGTCCGCCAACGTCCACGTCCTCCGCCTGTCCCGCAACTTTGGATCGCACACCGCCATCGCCTGTGGGTTGGATCGAGCCCAGGGGCAGTGCGTCATCATCATGGCGGCGGACCTGCAGGATCCTCCGGAGACCATTCCCGCCTTGGTCGACCGCTGGCGCGATGGGGCCCAAGTCGTTTGGGCGGTTCGCAGCCAACGCAAGGGCGAGAACCGATCCAGGTTGGCGTTCTCTCGCCTCTACTATTGGCTCATGCGCCGGGTCGTTGGCCTTGCCGATATGCCGCCGAACGGCGCGGACTTTTTCTTGTTGGACCGCGCCGTGGCCGATGCCTTGCGTCAGTTCAATGAACGCAACACCAGCCTTTTGGCCCTGATCACCTGGATGGGCTTCCGGCAGACGCAAATCCATTACGATAAGGAAGCACGCCTGCACGGAACGTCGGGGTGGAGCTTGGCGAAGAAGGTCAAGCTCGTCGTCGATTCTGTGGCGGCGTTCAGCTTTCTTCCCATCCGCCTGATGCTGTCCGTGGGCGTGGCAACGGCCCTCCTTGGCCTGATCTACGCCATGGTCATCGTCATGAACGCCGTTTTCGGCCATCCCGCCGAAGGCTGGTCCTCGCTTATGGTCATCGTTCTGGTGGTTGGCGGGGTTCAGATGCTGATGCTCGGGATGCTGGGCGAGTATCTGTGGCGCGCACTCGATGAAGCCCGCCAACGCCCCCGCTACCTCATCGAGAACGAGCGCAAGAGCCGCGTCGCGGAAGGCACGTTCCACGACGCGCGAACCGCAGACGGCATCCACGAGATACCGCCGGACCGTCCCATGCTCCGCCACGCATCCAGGGGGCCACAATCGCCGCCGCCCGGACCGGACATCCGGTCCCCCTTCCCGCATTGAAGCACGAGGTTCCCATGCCCATCAAAGACGATGTTTCTCTCGACGACACCGTCAAAATCTTTCATCCAAACCTGGTGAACCTCTACGGCTGCACGGTCGGCGCCGGCACCAAGATTGGGGCGTTTGTCGAGATCCAGAAGAACGCGTCCATTGGGGAACGCTGCAAAATTTCATCTCACAGCTTCATTTGTGAAGGCGTTGAGATTGATGATGAGGTGTTCATCGGACACGGGGTCATGTTCACAAATGACCTTTATCCGCGAGCCACAAACGACGACGGACGCCCGCAAACTGAGCAGGATTGGACTCTGGAGCGCACGCACATCAAGGCTCGGGCGTCGATCGGGTCGAACGCGACCATTATCGCCGGTGTGACCATCGGGACGTCCGCACTGGTTGGCGCCGGCGCCGTGGTGACTCGCGATGTGCCGGACTTTGCCATCGTCGCTGGTGTTCCGGCTCGAATCGTCGGTGATGTCCGCCAAAAAGAAGCCAAGGAGACGTCATGTCAGTGACTGGCTTTTACCTCATCATTGCGACCGCGTTCTTTACCCTTTGCGCAAACCTGCTTATGCGCATCGGCATTGATCGCGGCGGTGGCTTCCATCCAACATCGATGCAGGCCGTTTTTATGGATTTTGTTAACCTGCTGTTCCAGCCCCTTTTTGCCATTGGCTTTGTGACTTATTTCGCGGCCGCGTTGGTCTGGTTCCGGGTTGTCGCCTCAGAACCTCTCAGCATCGCCTATCCCATACTCGTCAGTTCTACGTTCATTCTCGTCTCCTGCGCGGCATCACTGCTGTTCGGCGAACCGTTCACGCTGCGAAAGGCGCTGGGGCTTATCCTCATCATTGGCGGCATCATCGCCGTGTCCAGCGCGCCTGCCAATCACTGATAACGAGAACGAGAAGCCTCATCCCGCGCATCGCTGCAGGTCAGTCTGAAAGGCCATCACCAACTCCATAGGCACCCCCATCATGTCTGACATTGTGCCGACTTATTCCCGTGCCTCGCGACCAACGGCATTGAAAGGGATCTGGATAAAGATTGCCGCAGCGTCCGTACTGACCGCGTTCACCGCCACCATGGCGCTTGGCTACTTCCTTCCTGTGTATGCGGATGAAGTGACGTGGAAGCTGCTGCAATCGCGCTATCTGATTGACGGCTTTGTGAATATTACGCTGCTTCCGCAGTGCGGAGCATCGTTCGTTACGGAAGTGCCGTATTTTATGGTTCCGAGCAGGCTGCTTGATGCATTTCTTTTTCAGGATCTCAGCTCGCCGATGAAGCTGCGCATCTATGGGATTGCCGGTTTCCTGGCTTGGTGCGCGGTTATGCTCGTGGCGTTGCCAAAATGCCTGTCGATCCGCATCGATCGCTTTCTTCTGGCATCTGTATTCTTTGGCTATCTCGGTCTTGGAGTGCTGCCGTACATCGTCAGTCTCAGCCGCCCAGAGATCATGCTGCTGTGGTGCTTTTCTCTCTTGTTGGTGATTCCGTTGTATTTCGGACGCCAGGAAAGCCTGCTGCGCCAAGGTGCGTTGACAGCCGGATTTGTGCTGATCGCATCCGTGGCCATAGCGCAACATCCCAAAAGTTTGCTTTTCTTTCCTTTAATTCTGACCAGTTTTCTCGTTGCTGTTCAATCGACAAAGCTGCGGCTGGTGGGCGGATCCGCGCTCCTGTATTTTGCCGCATCGGGCTATTCCTACTGGATGGCGCGCAACACCTGTCCAAGTGATGTCGCGTTTGAGCAGGCCAGCCGGCTTCAATTGGTGCCGCTGTCGGACCTGTTCACAAACCCGGCACAAACCCTCGCCACGTACGCTCACAACGCGATCAAGACGGCCGCGTATTTTTGGAATCTGCGCCATCAAAACATTTATGGCGGAGAACGATGGCTGCCACCGAATGATGTGCCTGGCTGGGTGCTCATGGCGGTAAACATCGCCATCTTTGCTTTCTTCGCCGCGTTCCTGGTTTTCATGCTGGTGGGGGTTTCCTCCTCCGTTGTGACAATGCTGCGGGGCAAACAAGTCAGCGGGTGCGATGTGCGACGAAACGCCATCACGCTGGCCTGTTTGCTGTCCATCGGTGCATTGGGCACCGTCCAAGGATTCAAGCATTTCTACGAGTCCGGGCTGATCATCCCGCTCATCGGGTTGATAATGATCGTAAATATCAATAGCGAAGGTCCGATTTCCGCAAAGGCATGGAAGATTTTCGGAGCGTCGTTGTTGGCGGTGTCCTTCGTGAGCCAATGCGTTCTTTGGTGGAGCCTTGCACCCACGGCCGTTAATGCGACCTCTCCAGGGTATCTGGCCGAGCAGGAAAAATCGGTGTCATTCATTAACTACGACAAAGCGCGCCCAGACATCGCAGAAGCGGCATCGGCCTGCGGCATCAGACCAGAACTGCCCATGAACCATCTTGTGATCGATGACATGACCTATCCCGTGTTCCAGAAGTCTGTACAGCCGTTCCATATATTCTTTATTTCCCAGGTTGGAGGGGCATCGATTTGGAAATCGCAGTCCGCGGACAAGATTGTTAAACTCCTCAAAGATTATCGATCCGACGGGGTGATTGCAGGGTGCCATTCTCTTCCCGCGGATATGCGGCGCCGCGCCACACAGACTGGCCCATTTTGCTGTATGTCTGCGTTCCGCTGACGACTACGGGTGTTGCGAGGGGAAATGTTATGACTGATATGCTTTCCGTGTACATTCTTACACTCAATAGCGAGCGTCGACTGGCGCAAGTTCTGGAATCTGTTCAGAGCGTGGCTGATGAAATTGTCATTGTAGACTCCGGAAGTGCTGATCGGACGCACGCGATCGCTCACTCCTTTGGAGCAAGAGTTCTGGTTCGCACGTTTGACAATTTCTGCAACCAACGTGTTTTCGCTGAGAAAAGTTGTGTTCACCCCTGGGTGCTTGCATTGGACTCCGATGAGGTTCTGTCCCCTGCGCTGCTCGCGAAAATTCGCCAGCTGAAGGCTGTCGATTTCATGTTGGATGGCCGTTCCCCGGACGGCTACAGCATCCGCCGTGAATGGTTCTTTCTTGGAAAACGAGTGCGCACGTTTTATCCCGTCAAAGCTCCGGATTACACCATTAAGCTGTTCCAGCGTGCCAAAATGGGCCACAGCGGAAGCCGAATTATTCATGAATCCATTCAGTGCAATGGCGGTACAATTGCGAATATTCATGAACCTATCTTTCATTACAGCTGTGACAGCGTTGAGGAGCTTTACGGGAAAATAGATCTCTACACTCGTCTGGCTGCGGCTGACATGGCCGCCAATGGAATTCGGGCGTCATGGGTCAAGGTGAATGTTTATCCTTGGCTTCTGTGGATCAAATGGTTCCTCGTAAATGGCGCTTGGCGCGACGGAGAAGTGGGCCGAATCCTGAGCAAGTATGCCCGCGACACGGTCTATCTCAAATACCTCAAGCTAAAACATGATTTCCTAAGCTGAAACATGAATCCCCAAGCTGGTGACGGCGGTGGAACAACGGGCGTTGTTGCGCGCACGTTGGCAACCCGTGATTGGCGGGAGTATGGGTCGGGCGTGATCGAAAGGTTGGAGCGCCTGAATCACGGCAGAAGGCGCGTTTCGGCCGGCCTGGGCGCGCATCGCGGGTCGGGAGGGTAGGGGCAGCCTGGCTGCCAGACGTCATTGGCGTTAATCCGCCTGCTTGTCTGCATTGAGAAATCGATAGGGTTAATCTTTTCCTGAACGCCGAAGTGGAACTGGAGACACTGGATTATGATCACGCAAGGATATCTGACCATTGCTACCGGTCACCCGAAATACTTGGCGATGGCGGCAAACCTGGCGGTGTCCTTGCGACGCTTCGATCCCAAAAGGCGCATCTGTCTTATGCATGATCACGGCACCACGCCGCCGGCGGAACTGCGCGCGCTCTTCGATGATTGCGTGCTGCTGCCCGACGATGATCGCTACAGCGGTTGCGCCAACAAGTTGCGCGTTTACTCCTTGAGCCCGTACGATCAGACAATGTTCGTGGACGCTGATTGCCTGCTGCTCAGCCATGACATCGATCTCTACTGGGACGCTTTGCAGGGCTATGACTTCACCGTTGCCGGAGAGCGTCGGCGCAATGGTTTTTGGAATCAGCTCGACATAGCCGCCGTCTGCGCGCGCTTCGAAATCGACTATATCGTGCAGATGAACAGTGGCGTGTTTTTCTTCAAGAAGACCCCAACGGCCGCTTCCTTCTTTGCTCGTGCCAATGAGTTGTACCTGCACGACCGGGACCGTGTGTCTTACATCCACAAAGGTGCTTCGGGGCAGTATGCAGACGAACCGATTCTGGGCGTCACCATGGGCCTCTTGGGGCTGCAGCCACTACATAAAGTCAACGATCGGTCGTGGATGGTGACAACGTGGCGGGCCTGCGGCTTTCGGTATGATGCCGGATCGGTTCGCTTTTCGCTGCGCAAGTTCAACCGCTTCCTATTCGGCCGCCTGCCGACCGGCTGGGTCTGGCATTCGCCAATGGTCGTTCACTTTATCGGGCTACGACCACGCGGCATGTACCGCCGTCTGGTCCGTCAGCTGCTGCACGAAGCGCGCACCGCCAATTCCAGAGCCACGCAGTTCTCCGGATGAACAGTGCCAGCCAAGCCTATGCGGCTTTGGCTGGCGTTTCGGGCCTGTAAAGCAAGAGGTCAGTTTTCGCTCGCGGCGACACCTAGATTTACGAGGTGACGCCTCCGGTCAACATATCTTCACCGCAAGCTTAGCGCTTTGATGGGGGCATGGGCCGTCTGGACACGGAGGCTCGCATGACCGGTCGAGGAGGTCGAGCAGCGCCAGGGCATCGGTGCTGCGCTTGGTCCGACTGGGGCCATCCGCAAACTCGATGCATGGCGGATGCGGATCAGCGCCGGAATGAGATACCGTCACGCTGAGCAAGCGCTTTTTTCAGGCGGCAAGCTTTGGCTCGAAGGGTTTTCAAGCCTTGGCAACGGCGTAGATGGCGACGAGGAGCTTTCGCATGGCGGCGACGAGGGCGAGCTTGGGCGGCTTTCCCTGCGCGCGCCGGCGGTCGTTGAAGGCTTTGAGCCAAGGGTTGCGTCGGACGGCGGTGAGGGTTGGCATCCACAAGGCGGTGCGCAGGCGGGCGTTGCCGATGGGGGTGATGCCGGCGCGGGTGGGGCGGCGCTTGCCGGACTGGCGCAGCGCCGGGATCACGCCGACATAGGCGGCCAGGGCCGCCGCACTGGCGAAGCGGGCGGGGTCGCCGAGTTCGGCGATGAGGCGGGCGGCGGTGCCGGGGCCGATGCCGTCGATGGAGGTCAGCAGCGTGCCGACCTCGTGCTCGTCGAGCAGGCGGGCGATGTCATCGTCACGCTCGGCCAAGCGGCGGCGCCGCAGGTCGAGATCCTGACCGATGTCGCGGACCTGGACGCGGTCGGCGGGGCCGTGGTGCTGGCCGACCGAGCGCTTGGCCGCGGCGATGAGCTGGTCAGCCAACTCGTTTCCGACGGCATGGCGGCCATCGTAGCGCAGCGTGGCGAGACGGCGGGGCGTGGCCTTGGCGACGGCTTCGGCGGTGGGGTATTCCGCCAGGATGGCGGTGGCCAGCATGCTGTCGAGGCTGCGGACGTAACGGCGCAATTCCGGGAAACCAAGGTCGACCAGCCGGTGGAGCTGGCGGACGCGGTCGTCGAAGTCCTGGCGCAGCCGGTCGCGATGGCGAACCAACTCCCGCAGCTCCTCGCTGGCCCGGCTTCCCAATCGGGTCGGCGACGGGCGTTTTTCCCGCCCAAAGCGGGCCAGGCCGACGGCGTCGATGGCATCGGTCTTGGTGCGCTCCAGGCTCTCGCCGTGGAAGCGGTGGGTGCGCAGCGGGTTGATCAGAGCGACGTCGTAGCCCTGGGCCGCCAGCACGGCGAACAGGGTCTTCCAATAATGCCCGGTCGCCTCCATGACCACCAGCGCCTCACCCGGCGGGGCCAGTGCGGCCAGCAACGCGCCATGGCCGGCGGCGTCTTCGGCAATCGGCTTGGGCTTGACCAGGACCGTGCCATCCTCGCCCAGTACGGCGAAGACGTGGGTTTCCGACGCGATGTCAATGCCGACACATTGCATGGCACTCCCCTCGCGGTTCGGCCGGAAGCCTCGGAGCCGGTGCTCGTGCCCCTGCTTGTCCATGCGCGGATGACCGCCCCGATCGGGGCGGTCATCCGCCCCCGCGTCACGACACCGCCGGATACCGTCCGGGCAAGAAGCACCGGGCGAGGGCGCCAATCTCATTCCCGAAGACAGCGCTTCGAGCACAACGCGGCGACCCTCTCCCGGCCATCAGGCCAACCATCCTCCCAGGAGACGGCCCGATGAGTGGAAGTCATACAAGCACATGGAAGGGACAATCTTCCCTTCAGAGCGCCAGTTTCCGTGTCGAAATCGCTGGTTTTGTTGCTCCCAGCCGGCCTTGTCGTCGATCGGGTTTCCCTTGAGGCGATGCGGGCCCCAAAGGCGACCTGTCCGCTGTGCCGTCGCCCCTCCGTGCGCGTCCACAGCCGGTACACCCGGCACTTGAGCGACCTGCCGTGGCCGGGCCGGGTCGGCGAAATCCATCTGCAGGTCCGCCGTTTCCGCTGCGCGCCGGCAGCGAGCCCGGCGCTCGGTTGGCCACCCGGCTCGCCATGCCGGTCAGCGGCGACACGCTGCTGCGCTTGATCCGCGCGGTGCCCGTAGTGCCGGCCCCGACGCCCGGATCATCGGGATCGATGACTGAGCGTGGCGCCGGGGCAAGCGCTACGGCACCATCGTTGTCGATCTCGAACGCAACGCCCCATTGATCTGCTGCCCGACCGTCAGGCCGATACTGCCGCGTGGCTCAAGGCGCACCCCGGCGTGGAGATCGTTGCCCGTGACCGGGCCGGCGCCTACGCCGTTGGCATTCGCCAGGGTGCGCCGGACGCGATCCAGGTCGCAGGCCGTTGGCATCTGTTGCGCAATCTCGGCGATGCGCTGGGCGAGGTGCTCACCGGTCACCAGCGCGACCTTCGGGCCGCCGCCCAACGGGCCGTTGCCCCGGCCGCCACCGACAGGCCGGCGCGGCCACCGGCTGCAAAAACTCGACCAGCAACCCACAGCGAGCGGCGGCGGGCGGCAACCCGGGCCGCCCGGCTCGCCCAATACGACGAGGTCGCCGCGCTGAACGCCCGCGGCTGGTCGCAGACGCGCATCGCCAGACGCTTGATCTCGACCGCAAGACGGGGCGGCTCTGGCTGTCAGTGCCGGACAACCGCCGTCCTGGAATCAGCCGGCCAAAGACAGTGTGCTCGCTCCGTTCAGCGACTACCTGTCCCGGCACGGGGACGAGGGTTGCCACAACGCCGCGCGGCTGTGGCGGGAGGCCCGCGTCCATGGTTTCGCCGGGCAGCGCAGCGTGGTGCGGGACTGGGCCCGCCCACGGCGTCAGGCAATCGCCGCGGCGCCATCCGGCGGGACGGCCTCCTGGCGAACACCCTCACGGCGGAGGGCGGCATGGCTGGTGGTGGCCGATGACGACGCGATCGAGGCGACCGAATGCGCCTTCGTTGCGGCCCTCAAGCGCGATCTGGCGGCGGTGTGCGCGGCGTTGTCGTTGCCCTGGAGCACCGGGCCGGTCGAGCAGCAGATCAGCAAACTGAACACGACCAAGCGCGCGATGAACGGCCGCGGCGACTTCGACCTGCGACGGCATCGCGTCCTCCAAGCCGCCTGATTGGAGCCACTCAAGCTGTGCCTGTGCACCGAGTTTGCGGATGGCCCAGCACTCACCCACCACTGACAACTTGGGCTCTGATGTATGATGCGACCATCCGGGACAAGGGGGAGCGGGAGCGCATGGGCGAGCTCCTCCAGCCAACGCCGGTCGGCCCGAGCGAGCTTCAGGTCAATGGCCCAGGAGAGACATCCATCCCCCGCAGCGCGCCAACGTCCCTTGTAGAACGTAACCCCCTGTTCGTTTCGCGCCACCAGGAAATAATCTTTCGGGGCAGACTCTTATAGGAACGAGACTCTCTCCTCGTCGCCCGCTTCAAATTCGAGGTTTATCTCTTCACCAACAATTCGTGCAGGGCAACCCCAAGCCTTTTTCCCTGACGGAATATTTCTGTTCACAAGAGACATTGCGCCAATAATTACCGAGTCGCCTATGGTGACTCCCATTTCTATGACGCTGTTCGGCCCGATGTAAACGCCGCTACCAATGGTCGTCGGCTTTTTTTCCATGTCGCGCTGCCCCATGGTGATGCATCGCTGGACCGTGTTGTGCGTATATATATGGACACCGGCAGAAATATCACAATGATCACCGATAATAAGACCGGCCGTGCCGTCGAGAACAACGCCAGGACCTATCCACGTGTTCTTACCAACTTTGACATCGCCCAAAATAAGGACGCCGTCGTAGCATGATGTTCCCTCGCCAAAGCCACATTCTTTGGCGTTTTCCCAGCGATCGGTGAGCAAATCACCGAAGGGCAACCGCCTCTGGAAATTTTTTATTTTCTTCCTTTGCAGAAAAGCTTGAAGCTTTTTGAGGTCGTGCAGCATCGCCCTGTCCCCTACCAGAATGCACACAGGGTAAGAGCCTTGGCAATTTTCGGAAATTCGAACAAACGCTCTAGCCGAAATTTCGTGGTAGAAGTCTTAGCCGCTTCCGGAAATGCGAACAAACGCGCTAGCCAAAATTTCACGAAATATCCTGGCCCGAGGGCCGAGGGCCCACCGGATTGCGCGACGGCTTCAACGCCGTCGCGGCGTTCAAAAAAGTTCCCCATCTTGCTGGTGCAGGTCGCGGCGCACGAGGCGGCTGGCAAGCCCATAGAGATCGGGTGGCAGGACGCGGCCGCGCCGGCCAGAAGAACACGATCGCCCGCCGCTGGGCGCGCCGCGGGATCAGCGCACGCGCTCGGCCTCTCTGTTCGGGGCGATCTGCCTGTCCCAGGACAAGGGCGCGGCTTTGGTGCTGCCGCGCTGCACGAGCGCGGCGATGGCGCTGCATCTGCAGGAGATCGTCTGCGCCGTAGCGCCTGGCGCGCATGCCATCGTGCTGCTCGATCATGCCGGCTGGCACACCTCGGCCAAGCTGCCGATCCTCGGCACCATCACCTTGCTGCCGTTGCCGCCGAAATCGCCCGAGCTGAACCCGGTGGAGAACATCTGGCAGGATATGCGCGACAACTGGCTCTCCAACCGGATTTTCGCCCCCGACCAGGACATCCTCGATCACGGCTGCTTCGCCTGGAACGCCCTCGTCGAGCAGCCCTGGACCATCTTATCCATCGGACTGCGCGACGGGGCTCATCGGTCATGATCCGCGAGTCTTGGTATTACGGCCCCGCCCCAATGTGAACATTGGCGCCTGCGGCCACCGCACCCTGGCTAGGCGAGCAGGAGCGGCGTCTTCCGCACCACGTCATATTGGTTCTACTCGAATCGTCACACGACTTTTTAGTCTAGTGTCGATCGCAAAAAACAATGGCTTAATGCGTTCGCTGGCAGCACCATGGGTGTAGTCGGATCGCTTTCCCAAACGCCATCATAAAGAAAAGCTGCTCCTGTAAGCCGCAGCAATCTGGTCTAAATATCAGACTTTGGATTGTCCCCACATGATAGAATACGCCAAGCTCACCCCAGGTGCCGGCTTTTCGCCAGTGAACGCCGCTCTGTATTACTCACAGCGGCTTGTTCAACAGCGGCGCATTCGAAGCGCCATAGCGAAAGCGATTGCGCGGTTTGTCAACGCTTTCCACCCCATGGAAGCGCATGGCAGCAAAAGTCAATCATACCCAACGAGCACTGTCGTCGATATAGAGCGGAATGGCTATGCTGTGATCAATCGGCTTGCAGACGACAAAGCACTTTTTGATATCGAACAATTTCTTCAAAAAAAAGAAGTCCTCGGGCCGGACGGCCAGCAATACTTTCTCTCAGACCTACCCAGCGGAACATGCGTCGCTCCGTACCCTTTGGAGACCGTTCTACGTTGTCCGCACGTTTTGGCTCTAGCAAACCATCCGATGGTGCTCAGCATTGCGAAGGCCTACTTGGGCTGCAAGCCGACGCTGTCGAGCATTGGCATCCGTTGGACGTTTCCAACGGAGCACCCTGGAACAGACGTGCAACGTTTCCATCGTGATGTCGATGACTGGCGGACGCTCAAGCTGTTTGTCTACCTTACGGATGTGGATGAGGAGTCAGGTCCACACACCTACGTTGCGGGCTCTCACCGCACGCCGGGCTCAATCTTCGCCCGTTCGTACAACCAAGCGGAACTTCTGCAGCAATATGGCCCAGACAGCTTGCGAAGCATTCTCGGCCCGCACGGCACAACCTTCCTCGCGGACGTGCACGGAATCCATTGCGGCGCGGTTCCGATCAACCGGCCGCGCCTCATGCTGCAAATCCAATATTCTCTTTTGCCGATCTATGCCTTCATGTACAGGCCCATGACCTTACCTGTGTCTGAAAATCTTGACATGTACATCAACCGACTGCTGCTTTGTTAGAGATTTTTCTGGCGTTTCAGGCCTTGCGGCCCAGTCTGGTTCCCAGGCTTTAATTCCAGGCCGGCGGTGAGCAGAGCGAGGGCTGCGCCCTGACTGCGTGTGGTACGGACGCGGCCATCGCAACGGGCTTCCGCTCAGACCGACTCTTTTTCCGGGACAACCTCGCAGCACGGGCACGATTGCGTGGCCGGTGCTTGCGGGGGCCACGACAGCAGCCCGCGAGCAGCCTCTTCCCCTTTCCAAGTGAGCCTCGCCAGGAATTCGCCCGGTGCGGTGGCACGGACCGCGCTCCATCTTGCGGTGGCGCTCCGTTGCCGACCATCAGACCGCGCATCGAACAGCAGGAGCGGCGGGAAGCACGATTGCGGCCGCCTTCCATCCGCCAACCGCTGCGCGGTTTGGATGGAGCACTGGCCATTGATTCGACAGAATACGCCGTTTAGGGCCGCCCGATGATCAACGGCGCCATCGCCCACCGCGACGGGCTGGCTCCCGATATGCGCAATGGGTAATTCGTAAGTAAAAATATTCCCATTCTTGCGTAGACTCACGCATCAGAATTGAAAATGGCGCCGGAAGCGCGTTTCAATAAACTTTACATTTCAAACCACCCCATAACGCCAAACGCTTGAGAAACAACAAATTTTTGGATTGGCATTGATATTGCTACTATTCCTTTCATCAGCAGCATTGCTGGAAAACTCTTTCTGGAGATAAAAATGACCAACAAGTTCGTCGCCGCTGCGGTTGGTGCGTTGGCTGTGATTGGGGTGGCGACGTCCGCCTCTGCAGGAGCTGTTAACTTTAATATTTCCAGCGGGTACTTCACAACCGGGTCGGGGTATGGCAACAGCAACGGCCAACTCGACGTGACATTCACAAATCTCTTCACCCAACCTCAGTCGTTCAGTCTTGATCTGAACCAAACCCAGTCATTTTTGTTTGGGCGAGCCACGCTGAACGAGACCTGCATTAACAATGGCTTCTTTGCGTGCGGCGCGTCTGATTTCCTCAACAGTGAACTTGATAACCTCGACGTTACTGCTAATTTCACGTTCACCAGCCCGGTTTCACAGTTGGTTCAATCTGTGGCAGTGACTGGCGCTTTTTCTGGCCCCGTGAATGGTGACACTCTGTTTGGAAAACCGGTTACCGACTACTATATCGACTTCAGCCCAGTGACGATTAGCTTTGGCACTGGAGGGGAGTTCGTTCTTGATGTTGGTGACATGTATTTCAACAGCACCGGCAGCATCACGAATGGTGCCAACGTTACTCTGACGGCGGTTCCTGTGCCGGAACCGGCCAGCCTCGCCGTGCTTGGCGCAGGCCTTCTTGGTCTTGGGTTCCTGCGTCGGCGCAAGGAAGACTCTGAAGCGGTGACCTAAACCCTCCTGAAAGACCTTGCACTGAACGGCGGTCCATTCGGATCGCCGTTTTGATATCACGGCACACTCCTCCGGAGGTGCGCACGTTAGAACCTGGCCGCGTATCAAAAGTTATGGCCGTAACGCAACGCGTACCAAAGACGGCCCAACCATTCATGCAATGCATAATATGACTGGGCAAGGCCGCGCGGGCTGGGGGTTAGGCTGTCTAAGCTGAGGGTGTCGCCGTAATGCGCAAAGGCCGTTGGTGCTGGAACGACCTCAAGCCCAGCTGCCTCGAAGGCTGCTTTAGCACGCGGCATGTGCCACGCGTGCGTCACCAAAAGCACCCGCCGCCAGCCGGCTGTCTGCAGAATTGCCGAAGATTGTTGCGCATTCTCTGCAGTCGTGCGCGAGTGCTCTTCCATAAGCACGGTAGGAATTTGGAAATCGTGTTTCAACACCTCGCCACCGATAGCGGCCAGTGATGGGGCGTGTCCATTGCCAAAGCCGCCGGACACCAGCACCGGCAATTTGGTACGACGCGCCAGAAAAGCGCCGTACCGCAGCCGCTCCAAATAGAGCGCGTCCGGCGCGACGCCGGCCTCGTACTCGGGGGCGTTCGGATTGCGGCCGGCGGAGAGGACGACGATGACATTCGCCCGCACCGCGCTAAGATCAGCGGCGGAGAGGGGGGGATCGCTCTGCAACGCGTCGATAAGCCGGAAAGACAGCGCTGGGACAGCGAGCAGCACAACCGTTGCCACCGCCGCGCCGGCGAACCATAAGCCGGGGCGACGGTATGGCTCGTTGCGCGCCGGATTGAGCATGGCAGGGCGGCGCGGTGGCTCAGGTCGGCAGATGGCTGGGTAGAGCGCCACCGGCAAACAGCCGGTCGTAGGTGGCAACCATGTGGTCCTCGTTGTAGACCGCCTCGACGCGCGCCCGATTGGCTTGCCCCAGCGCGCGGCGCAACGCCGGCGCCCCCAGAACCGTCTCCAAGGCCGCCGCCAGCGGCTGCTCGGCCTTCGGCACAATCAGCGCCTGGTTCGCCGCGGCCACCATCTCGCGCACATCGCCGACGTCGGTGGAGACCACGGGCAGCCCGGCGGCCATTCCTTCCAAGACACTGAGCGGCATCTGCTCGGTGTCCGAAGACAAAGCGAGGACGTCGCACCCGACCAGCAGGCGCATGGGGTCGGCAACGTGCCCGGTGAAGACAACGCGCTCCGCCACCGCCAACTCACCCGCCAAACGCTCCAAATGCGGCCGCTCCGGGCCATCCCCAATCACGCGCAACCATGGCCGCCGCTGCGGCGGAAGAAGGGCGAGAGCGCGGACCAAGCGGGCGACGTTCTTTTCCGCCCGCAAGGCACCAACGTAGCCAACAGTCAGTTCTGAGAGCGGGGCGTCACGCACGGTGACGGGCGTCACCGCGCCGGCGTCGATGCCGTTGGGGATGTGAAGCACGCGCGGCGTCGGCAGCCGCCAAACGCCGGTGGCGATGGACCACAGCGCGCGGGATGGCACCACAACGCGTGCGCCGCCCAGAGCCAGCCGGCGCATCCAAACGCGGCGGCGGATTTGGCGGCCATCGGCCTCCTCCGGGCCAAACCCGTCTTCGAAATGGATCGAGGGGCAGAGCGGCGCCAAACGGTTGGCGAGCGGCCATTCGACGGCACCCCAATTGTAGCTCAGCAGCAAATCGGGGCGCAGGCGGCTCAGCACGCGCCGTGCGATGGCCAGATTGGCCGCCACGCCGGTCTTGCCGGGGCGCATCTCCAGATCGAGGAAGCCGACGTCAAGCTCCGGCGCCAGCAGGCTGGCGCTGTCGCGGCGGTGATCGAGCGCCAAAATCCGGTGCCGGTAACGAGGGCCGAGGCGGTTGGCGAGCCGCACAAAGCGCACCGCCGCACCGCCGCTGCCGAAGCTGGAGAAGATGTGCAGCAGGGTGCGCGGGGCGCCATCTCCGCCGCTTCCGCTTTCGATGGCGGTCGGCCCGCGGCCGGTTACCCCGTGCCTTACTCCATTCCCGACCACCGTCATGGCCATGCCCGGATCTCCGCACGCATCACGTCCGATCGAGCATTACCGCAGATAATCTTCCGGGGGGATGGCGTCATCCGGCGTACTATTTTCGGGTACATCCGGTTGCCAGAAGAGGCAAAGAACATTGCTCAAATAAGGGTTACCTTTAGCCCAGAAGCATCAGGGTTCTTCGCCCCCATCGCAGCGCACCGACCACGCGATGGAAACCAGGCGCTGAGGAGCATCCATGACGAACGACACATCGGCCCGGTCTTTGGCAGACCGGTCTTCGGCAACGGGCCGTCCTTTGCGCGTTTTAACCATCACCACGCTGTATCCCAACGCCGTCACGCCCAGCCATGGTGTCTTCGTCGAGAACCGCCTGCGGGCGCTGGCCGCCAGCGGGGCGGTGGACCTAAAGGTGGTGGCCCCGGTCCCCTGGTTTCCCTCGGCCAACCCTCTGTTTGGCCATTATGCGACGCACGCCCGCGTGCCCGCGGCGGAGATCCGGCACGGCATTGCGGTCAGCCACCCGCGCTATCCGGCAATCCCGCGGGTTGGGATGACCGTGGCCCCATCTTTGCTTTATGCCGCGCTGCGGCGCGCGCTCAAGCGGACCCCGCCAGGGCCGATCGATTTGATCGATGCTCATTACGTCTATCCGGACGGTGTGGCGGCGGCGATGCTGGGGCGCAAACTCGGCGTTCCGGTGGTCATCACCGCGCGTGGCACCGACGTCAACCTGATCCCGCGCCACGCTCTGCCGCGCCGGCAGATCCAATGGGCGGCGCGGCAGGCGGCGGGGCTGATCACCGTGTGCAGCGCTCTGAAGGACGCCCTGATCGATTTGGAGGTGGAGCCCGGCAAGATTCGCGTCATCCGCAACGGCGTGGATTTGCGGACCTTCCATCCGGCCCCGGAACCGGACGGCCGCGACGCGGCCCGCAACCGTTTCGGCGTGCGGCGCAAGCTGCTGCTGTCGGTCGGCCAGCTGATCGAGCGCAAGGGGCACCGCTACGCCATTGAGGCGCTGACCCGGCTGCCGGACTGGGAGCTGATCATCGCTGGCCATGGCCCCGACCACGCCATGCTGACCACCCTTGCCGAGCGGCTGGGCGTTGGCGAACGCGTGCGGTTGCTTGGCGCGGTGTCGCACGATGCCCTACCGGCCCTGTACACCGCCGCCGATGCGCTGGTCCTGGCTTCCAGCCGTGAGGGCTGGGCCAACGTCCTTCTGGAGGCCATGGCCTGCGGCACGCCGGTGATCGCCACCGCGGTCTGGGGAACGCCTGAGGTCGTCAGTGGCCCCGAGGCCGGCGTGTTGATGCGCGACCGCTCGGCCGACGCGGTGGTCGAGGCGCTCGAGCAGCTTGCGCAAACGCATCCGGGTCGTGCCGCCACGCGCGCTTATGCCGAGCGCTTCTCCTGGGACCAGACGACGCGCGACCAGATTGACCTGTTCACCCGAATTGTTCAGGCGGGAGAAACACCGGGGACAGGAGCGCGAACCCCATGGCCAGGGCAGGGGGATGCTGCCGACGCCGCATCGACCGGCTGACGGCACCATCATGGACTTCGGCGACGTCATCGCGTTCCTGGTCTATGCTTTGCTGATGCTCGCAACGGCAACGGGCGGCATCAGGGGAACCGGCTGGCTTTTCACCACGGCCGTGGTCGGCGGGGTTTGGGCGGCGGCGGCGGCTTTGATGCCGTTGCTCGGAGAGCCGGCTTTGTGGATCACGCTGCTGGCCGATCCGTTGCGCATGGCCGGCTGGACACTTGTGCTGCTGTCTCTGTTGTGGCGGCTGCACGACACCAGAGGGCGCGCGCGTTATTGGCACCCGCTGGTGCTGGCCGTGGCTGTCCTCACCATGGCGCAGGTGGCGATCCAGGTGGCGGGGCAGATGATCTCCACCAATCTTCCCGCCGCCACTGTATCCTCGGCCGACTTGACGATCGCTGATTTGGCCGTTAGCCGGCTGGCTGGCATCAAGGTGGACGTCATGATCCGTCTTGTGCTGGACGTCATCGGGCTGCTGATCGTGGACAACGTGTTCCGCCAGTCCGGCGAAGCCGTGCGGTGGGCCTGCAAGCACCTGCTGATTGGTGTTGGGGGCATTCTTTGCTACGACCTGTTCTTTTCCGCCCAGGTGTTGATGTTGCCCGCCGTGGACCCCGTGCTGTGGACGGCGCGACCGTTGGTGGATGGGGCGTCGGTGCCGTTGGTCCTGGTGTCACTGCCGCGCCTGAAGCGACAGGGCGTGACCGGGCGCGCGGCCGCCAGCCCGGCGCTGATCGTTCATTCCACCATGCTCCTCGGCAGCGGCGTCTACCTGATGTGCATGGCCGTGTTCGGCTATCTGCTGCGGGAGACTGGTCTGGCCTGGGGACCGGCGTTGCAAGTTGCGCTGCTGTTCGGTGCCCTGCTGCTGCTGGCAACGGTCCTGGCGTCCCGTCAGGTGCGGGTGTGGCTGCGGCTGACCATTTGCCGCAATTACCTGCCGCTGATGCACGATTACCGCCGCGAATGGCTGCGCTTCATCGCCACGATGAGCGCCTCCTCCGCGGACCGTGATGACCTCCATGAACGGGCCATCCGCGCCGTCGCCGACATTTTCGAATGCACCTCCGGCGCCCTGTTCCTGCGCAGTCGCGGCGATGTGTTCGCGTTGGTCCAGCGCTGGAACTGGCCGAGCGCGGCCGGCATGGTCTCGCTGCCCGAAGCGGTGGCCGCGCGGGTGAAGGGCGAGTGCAAAGCTCTGGAGGTGTCGGCCCTGAGCGGTGACGGGGTGCCGCATTTGGAAGCCGTGGATCGGCCTTGGCTGGTGGTGCCGCTGGCCGTCGGGGAGACGGTTCTGGGGGCCGTGTTGCTCGGCCGCCCGCGTGTGCCGCGCCGCCTCACCTGGGAAGACGAGGAGCTTCTGGCGGTGCTGTGCGTGCAGCTTGGCGGCTACATCGCCGAGCAGCAGACGACTCAGGCCCTCGGCGAGGCGCGCCGGTTTGAGCAGGTCACCAAGGGCGTCACGTTCATCGCCCACGATCTGAAGAACTTGGTCAGCCAGTTGCACCTGATCACACAACAGGCCGACCAGCACGCCGATGACCCGGAATTCCGCCGCGACCTGATCGCCATCGTTCGGCACAGCGCTGAGAAGATGCAGCGGATGCTGCAACGGTTGAATGAGCAGCGCAGTGGAACTGGTCGGGCAGCCGAACCGGTGGACCTTGCGGCCCTCGTGCGCGGCACCATCGACATCAAGCGGGCGCTGTTCCCCACCGTGACCATCACTGGCCTGGACGCGGGCCTGCCCGTTGCTGTGGAGCCGTTGGGCTTCTCCGCGGTTCTGGAGAACCTGGTGCAGAACGCGTTCGAGGCGGCGGGACCGACCGTGCCGGTGCGCATCCGCTGCGCGCGCGCCGGCGACCACGCTCTTCTGGAGATCCGCGACGATGGCCCGGGCATGAGCGACACCTTTGTCCGCAGCCGTCTGGCCACGCCGTTCCAGTCCGGCAAGCTCGGCGGCTACGGTATTGGGCTGTATCAGAGCCGTGACCTGGTGGAGCAAGCCGGCGGCCGCCTCATCATCGACAGCCGGCCGGGCGCCGGCACGACGATCCGGATCGAACTGCCGCTCGCTTGCGACGCTTCCCTCTCCTTGTCCTCTGCCGCAACCACCCAAGAGACGATCCATGACCAACAGCTGCGATCCGACGAGCGCCGAACCCGGAGTGTTGCTGATCGTCGATGACGATCCGGGCATCGTCACCGGCCTGCGTTGGCTGTTCAAGCCGTACCGGGTGGTGACCGCGCACTGCCGCGCCGCGGCGCTGGAGATGGTCGAGCGGCACAAGCCGGCCGTGGTGACGCTCGACCTCGGCCTGCCCCCCGATCCCGATGGCGCCACAGAAGGGCTGCGCACACTGGAGGAAATCCTGGCCCGCGCGCCAGAAACCAAGGTCATCATGGTGTCCGGCAACGGGGACCGCGCCAACGCCATAGCCGCCGTGGGCATGGGGGCCTACGATTTTTATCAGAAGCCCATCGAAAGCGAAACGCTGTCGCTGATCGTGCAACGGGCCTTCCACGTCCATCGGCTGGAAGAGGAAAACCGCGCGCTGCGCGCCGTCAGCCGCTC
The DNA here is from genome assembly GCF_025961225.1 of Azospirillum canadense. Classification (GTDB taxonomy): domain Bacteria; phylum Pseudomonadota; class Alphaproteobacteria; order Azospirillales; family Azospirillaceae; genus Azospirillum; species Azospirillum canadense. The sequence continues at coordinate 177,128 of NZ_JAOQNG010000006.1, forward strand.
CGGTCTGTCCGGGATCGTGACGGCGAGCGCCGCCATGCGCCAGGCTTGCCGCACGGTGGAGAAGGTGGCCCCCACCGACGTCAACGTGCTTCTCCTGGGCGAGAGCGGCACCGGCAAGGAGCTGTTCGCCCGCGCCACGCACGAACTGAGCCGGCGCACGCGCAAACCCTTCATTGCGCTGAACTGTGCGGCCATTCCCGAGACTCTGCTGGAATCGGAGCTGTTCGGTCACGAGAGGGGCGCTTTCACCGGCGCGGTCCGGCAGGTCAAGGGCAAGGTCGAGCTGGCCAGCGGCGGCACCTTGTTCCTGGACGAGATCGGGGATATGCCGGCGTCGATCCAGGCAAAGTTGCTGCGCTTCCTTCAGGATCGGCGGATCGAGCGGCTGGGAGGGCGCGAGTCCATCGCGGTGGACGTGCGCGTCATCTCCGCCACCAATCGCGACCTGGAGGCGGCCATCAAACAGGGGCAGTTCCGAGAGGACCTGTATTTCCGTTTGCTGGGCATCGGCGTGCACATCCCGCCCCTGCGCGAGCGCGACGACGACCCGATCGTGCTCGCCAACTACTTCACCGAGCGGTTTTGCCGCGAACAGGGCCGCCCGCGCCTGCGCTTTACGCCGGATGCCGTCGCGGCGTTGCGCCGCCACGCCTGGCCCGGCAACGTACGAGAGTTGGAAAACCGCATGCAGCGGGCCGTCGTCCTCGCCGACGGCACCGGCATCACCGCCGAAGATTTGGGCCTCGCCATGGCGCCCACGGCCGAGTCAGGGCCGCGCACGCTGCGCGCGGCGCGCGACGCGGCGGAGCGCGCGGCACTCCAGGATGCCCTGCTGATGGCGCGCGGCAATCTATCGGAAGCGGCCAAGCTCTTGGGGATCAGCCGCCCGACCATTTACAGCCTGCTCAAGGAGCACGGCGTCGACCAGGCCGACGCGGAGGCTCCCAAGGACGCCACCCGAGTCACCCAAGGAGCTGCAGCATGAAGCACACCTCACTGGCGCGGGCCGGCTTGGGGGCCGCCCTGATCGCCTTGGCCGCCGCGGGGGATCCCGGCGCTGCTCACGCCGCGCGCGACACAGCGGCGGAGAAGTTCTTCATCGACGCCGGAAGCCAGCTGAAGGAAGGCAACGTCAACGCCGCTGTCATCCAACTTCGCAACGCGCTGCAGCGCGACCCTGACTTCGCGGAGGCGCGCGAGCTGCTGGGCGAGCTGGGCGTGCGGCAGGGCGATTTGGCGACCGCCGAGAAGGAACTGCGCCGCGCCCTGGAACTGCGGCGCACCGAGCGCACGGAGATTGCGCTTGGCCGTGTGCTGGTCCGCGAGGGCAAGCTGGAGGAGGCGTTGACCGTCGTCGGCATGGACGCCTCCACGGACGCTCTGCGGGGCGGGAAGCTGACCGTGCGCGCCCAAGCCCTGGTCGGGCTGAAGCGCGTGGACGAGGCTGAGCCGATGCTGACAGAAGCGATCCGGCTGGCCCCAAACGCTGACACCTATCTGGAAACCGCGCGCGTGGACCTTCTGCGCGACCGCCGGGACGCTGCCGCCAAGCACCTGGACATGGCGCTGGCCAGCGATTCCAGCTTGGCCGACGCCTGGTTGCTGAAGAGCGACCTGCTGTTCCGAAGTGGTGATGTTCCCGGCGGGCTTGGCGTTCTGGAGGAGGGCGGCAAGGCGGCCCCCAAAGACGCGCGCCTGCCGCTGGTTCGTGCCATGATGCTGATCCAGACCGGTCGGCAAGACGAGGCCGACGGTGACGTGCAGCGTGTCGTCGCCCTCGCGCCCAAGAGCCCCCTGACGGCTCTTTTGCAGGCGGCGCGGGCCTTCTCCCGGGGCAACCTCGAGGAGGCCGAGCGCTTGTATGGCTCGGCCGAGAGCCAGTTGCGGGGCAATGCCCACGCGGAGCTGATCGGCGGCTTGATCAAGGCGCAGCGCGGCCAAACCGCGCAGGCGGAAATCCTGCTGTCGCGCTTCATCAGCTCCAACCCGTGGCGTCAGGACATTCGCCGGCTCGTCGCCACGCTCCGGCTCACGATCGGCAATTACCAGGGGGCCATCGACCTGCTGACCGCCATGCTGGAGGTGGCACCGGACGACGCTGCGCTGCGGCGGCAACTCGCGAGCGCTTATTTGCAAGCCGGTGACCACGGCAAAGCCGCCACCGAGTTCCGATCTCTGACGCAACGGCCAGGCCAATTGGCGACGGAAGCGCGCCAGGCATTGTCGGTGCTGGAATTCGCATCGGTGTCCGGGACGGCGTCTTCCGACGGTGACAAGACCGTTCCCAACGCACTCGACACGCTGCTGGTCAATGACCTGCTGGTCTCGCACCACTACAAGGCGGCGTTGGAGAAAGCCCGCGCTCTGACCACCGCAGCGCCCGACAGCGCCGAGGCCGTCACTCTGCTGGCCTCGGTTCAGATGGCGCAGGGTGACGTGTCGGCGGCGGTCGAGAGCTTTAAGCGCGCGTTCCAGCTCTCGCCCGGTTCACCGCCGGCTACCTCCAATCTGGTCCGCGCCTATGTCCGCTTGGGCAAGCCCGGTGAAGCGGAAGCCTTTCTGAAGGAGCGGCTCGCCGCCGATCCGGACGTGAGGGCCCCAAACACGGAGATGATGGTTCGGCTTTACACCCAATTCCTGGTGGACCAGGGCCGGAGAGCGGAGGCCATCACCCAGCTTGAGCGTGCGGTCGCGGGCCCCACCGGAACCGCCACCACGACCCGCGATCTGTCGATCATCCTCGCCACCCAGTATCTGGCCGACAACCGCAAGATTGACGCCATCGCCCTGCTGGACGGGGTGCGGGCGCGCTACCCGCGCGATGCGGCGGCGCTGGACATGGTTGTGCGCGGCTTAGCCGAGGCCGGGGCTGAAGAGCGCGCGTTGGACGCAGCGCGGGCCTGGAGCGCCCTCGATGGCACCGACCTCCGGTCTCGTCTGTTGCTCGCCCGTCTGGCTGCCCGCCTGAAACGGACGGACGAGGCGCGCGCTGCATTCGCCGATGTGCTGCGTGTCGATGCGAAAAACGCGCCGGCGGCGAGGGGCCTTGTCGAACTGGAACTGAAAGCCGGTCGGGCGGAAGAGGCTCTGGCGGTGGCCCGGCGCATGGCGCTGGCCGCTCCGGTCACCGCGGCAATTCTGGAAGCAGAGGTTCTGGCTTCCACCGGCAAGCGCAAGGAGGCGGCCGCCTTTCTGAGCCAGGCCTTGGCGCGGACGCCCGATCCCGCGCTGCAGCTGGCCCGCTTCAACGTGCGCCGGGCCGATGGTGATCTGGTCCAGGGGAGGGCCGAGCTGACCGACTGGCTGAAGGTGCGGCCGGCCGACGCCCCGGTGCGCACCGCCCTCGCCGAACAGGCAATCGCTGAGGGCGACTTCCGGACGGCCGTGACTCATTACGAGCAATTGGTCCGTCAAGCGCCGGACGAGGCGATGCTCCTCAACAACTTGGCGTGGGCGAAATTCAAGCTGAAGGATCCCGACGCTCAAAGCGTGGCGCGCCAAGCCTTGGCGCTCGCGCCCACGTCGGTCGACATCACCGACACCGCGGGCTGGATCATCGCCAACTCTGGCAAGCTGGACGAGGGGCTGGACCTGTTGCGCCGCGCCGCCATGGCTGCACCAAAGCGGCCGGAAATCCAGTACCATCTGGCCACCGCTCTGGAAATGGCAGGGAGGAAGGGAGAGGCGCGTACGGTGCTGAAAGCCATTCTGGCCTCGGAAACGCCCTTTGCCGAACGGGATGAGGCGCGCGTTCTGCTGGCCAAAATCGGAGATTGACCCTGCTTCCCACACCTTTTGAGCCGGCACCGGGCGTTTTCACCCTGTCCACTCTGGACACGGTGCGGCCGGAACGCGTTGAGCCAACCATCACCCCCTTGCGGGATGTCGCGGCCCTGGAACGCGAATGGCGCGACTTGGAGGAACGGGCGAACGGCTCGTTCTTTCTGTCGTGGCTGTGGATCGGGACGTGGCTGGAAGGCTTGCCAACCGACACCACACCGCTGGTCCTACGGGGTGCGGTGGGTGGGCGAACCGTTGCGCTGGGCCTGTTCCTGCCGAAGCGAGGGGGAGGGCTGGCGGGCCGCCAGCTCTTCCTGCATGAAACGGGCGACACCGGATACGATGGCCTAACCATCGAATACAACGGCCTCCTCACCGACCGTCACTGGACTGGAGCGGCGTTGAGCACGTGCTTGTCCTGCTTGCTGCGCTGGATCGGTCCAGCGCGGGCGGTGCGGCTATCCAACTTGACCGAACCGATGGCCCGCGCCATGAGCGCCGCCACCGTTGGTGTTGGGGGTGGTGCGGTGACGCGCCGGACGGTGGTCGTCTACCAGGTTGATCTTCGCCCGTTCTGGCACGGCGCCGGACCGGCCTACCTGGCGACGCTTGGCACCAACACGCGTGCCGCCCTACGGCGGTCGCTGCGGCTGTACGCCGAGCGGGGCGCGCCAACTCTATACGAGGCCCAAACCGTCGCGGAGGCGATGGCTTTCTACGAAGCGCTGAAGGCGTGGCACACTGCCCGCTGGGTCGCGCGTGGCTGGCCAGGCGCCTTCACCATGCCGGCGATAGACGCTTTCCATCGGCGCCTGATCGCCCGAGGCGTGCCCACAGGTGCTGTGCGCCTGTGCCGTGTCTCAGCCGGAACAGAGATTATCGGCTATCTTTACAACTTCGCTTGGAAGGGCCGGGTATACAATTACCAAAGCGGCTTCCACTTCCCCACCGACAATCGCCTAAAGCCAGGCATGGTCAGCCACTATCTGGCCATTGAGAACGCGCTTGCCCGTGGCGACACGCTCTACGACTTTATGGCTGGCGAGAGCAGCCATAAGCCCCGCCTTGCCCAGCCCACGGACGCCATGGTTGATCTCCTTCTTCTGCCGAGGGCCTATCTTGCTCGCGCGGTCGAGCTCGTGCGGTACGTCAAAGCCGTTCTGCTGACGAGAAAGTGACACCCCCGCGCACGCGTGTCCGGCGCCTCCGTAACAGTGAAATCGGGGCACCTCTATCTGCCTTCCTCATTTGTTCCGTGAACAACAGGTCTGGCTGGCGCATTTACCGTAGTGACGGCATGCGTCCCCAGGAGCTATCCCTTGATGAATGATCTTGCGGCCAGGATTGTGACCAGCGACGCCTCCCGATCATCGGAGCCGCTGCGAGCGCCGACCTGCGTCACCGTCATCGTGGCCCTCAGCGTAACGCTGTGGGGGATGGTGTTCCTGTGCATTTTGGGGCTGTCCTAACGAATCCAATTCGTTCAGCCAATCTCCTGCTGGAGGCCGCGTTTTCAGCCTGATCTTTCCCAACGTATATTCTGAGCGTCACCGACGCCCCCTCAGGAAATCCCTAGCAGCCCGTCGATTTACCGACCTTAGATTGAGAAAGTACCGAGGAAGGCCGCCACGATCTGGACTGGTTCGTCGGAGCGCGTGGCGTCTGGTGCTTGGATGAGCAGAATCGCGCAGATCGCACACCCACCGGCCCAAGACTCGCGAAGGATGAGCCAAAAGGCCATTGTCGCCTGCCGTGGCGTGCCAACCCCGAAGCGGCGCCGGATCACCAATCCGAGATTGTCGGCGGCGACCTGAAGCGAGTAGCGTTTTTCCACGTTGGCCACACCGCGCAGCCAGGTCCGGCGCAGACCGCCGATGTCCAGGATGAGCGCGAAGCTGCGCTCCACCTTCTCGGCGCGCAGCTTGAAGGCGTGGTGGGCGACGCCGCTCAGCAGCCGGGCGCGATTGTTGTAGACGGCGCGCCGTGTCGCCATGCCAGCGGGCAAAGTCCGTGCTCCGCTTCTCCGCGATCCGGCTTTTCCAGGCGCTGTCCTCCAGCCCTTTGAGCACCTCGCGCGAATGGTAGCCTTTGTCGGCCACGACCTCGCTTGGCCGCTTCGGACTGGGCGCGGCGTCGAGCAGGCCGAGCATGACTTCGGCCTGCTCCAGCGTGCCCGCCAGTGTGCGCGTGTCGCCGTGGTCGGCGGCATGGATCTTGGCCGCGACGATCACCCCGCTGTCGAGATCGACCGCATGCTCCGGCTTGTAAGCGAGGTGCGTGGTGCCGTCCTTCATCTTGGCGATGCGGGCCTCAGGGTCGGTCGGCGACGCCCAGTCGGCGTTGGACAGGCACTTGCCCTTGCGGGTGCGATCGAGGCGGATGAGGTCCTCCGTCGTCGGCGTCGCGATGCCGCTCTCCCGGGCCAGGCGCTCCAGCATCCGCCGGTAATCCTCACCGGTGTCGCGGCGCACCAGACGGCGCAGCGCGGCGTTGGCTGCTTGGGTGGAGGCGTCGATGCCCAGCCGCTTGCCTTTCATCAGATCGTGCTTGTCGGCGATCTCCAGGATGAGGCCGAAGACGGCATGATGGATCTCCAGCGGCAGGCGCGAGCGCGTCAGGCTCAGCGTCGTATGGTCGGGCGCCGCCTCGTCCGTGCCCAGCCGCAAGAAGCGGTGCAGCGACAGTGAGGCGGCGCAACGCCAGGCGATCTCGCGTTCCGACGCCAGCCCCTCGAACTGGCCAACGAAGAGCATGCGGAAGTAGCGCCCGGGCGGGATCGACGGGCGGCCGACCCCGTCGGCGTAGTAGGGCTGGCAGAGCATCTCGACCGTTTCGTCGAACTCCGCCGCCGCCAGCACCTCGTTGCAGTGATCGTAGAAAGCATGCCGCGGAGCGAGCGCCACCGCCAAGCGGCTGCCCGTCCCACCGGAGGTCCGGCGATTGCTCAATCGCCCCATCGCCATGCCGCGCCTCCCCATCCACACACGACAGACGGGTAACGCTTCAGCCAAGCTTCAGTTTCTCAACGGACTGCTAGACACACGCCCGAAATCCGCCCGCCGGAAGCTGCCGAAAAATCAGCGGAATCAAAAGTGTCTGTCCAGACCACGAACTCACGTCGGGCGTTGGATCAATCCTCTTTCGTCCTCCATCCCTCGCATCTGGGAGCGGCGGTCACGAAGCGGGACCTATGTCATGGGCAGGGCAGCAGAGGTCGATGCGGTCTTTTTAGATCGCAAGAGCACTAAGCAATCCAGATTTCTCTTATTCATGAAAATGATTTTCTTTCATTGCGACCCCACCGATGTTTTCTGCGCCCAGAAATTCCAAAACAATCGCCCAATGCATTGCAGGAATTCTAAAGTTACTCAATGGGATACTCCTCGTGAGAAGCCAGTGGTATGTCCCATCATACTTCCTATATCGGTAAAATTCTTCATACACATTCTTGTATAAAACGGATTTGCGCCATTGCGTCTTGGCGAGAAGTCTATCCCTTGGATGGACTCCCCATAACCAGCCATCGCCAAGAAAGTCCGCTTGTTTCAGCCCAGAAAATTGTTCAGCCTTGGGATCGGCGAATACAATACTTCCATTTATGTCTGCGACGAGAATGATCCTAAATGGCTCCATTGGCACCTCCATCAAAAGACGCGCTCAGCGGGAGCGATGGTTGGGACGATATGTGTGCGGCATTTATTTGTACGCGAATAGCTGGCAACGCCAATTACGTCGGATATGATTGGCCATTCTCCTGAAAAATGTAATATTCCGATTATGAGTACTCCTTTTCGGCGCCCTGACCTCGTCGTGAACACTGCCCCGTCTGCAGTGGGTGCCGGTGGAACGAAGAAATTTGACCCAAGTCTGTCAAGGTGGCGCATGCGGACCACGAGTCCGGCACGTGATCCAATGGGCACGGCTGGTCGCCCTACCGATGGCCCGCCGGCTTCGCACCCCAAGGGCGCCAAGAGACCGCCCACATACTGGCGCGCCCCTCAGGTTAGCGTGCCTTTACGCGATTGAACCGTCGGGCACGCCGCTGCGCCAAATGGTCCAAACGGCACACCGCTCCGCTGCCTTCGCCCGTGTCGGTGCCGTTGGCATCCGCCACGGTCACCGGCTCATACGTTCGCATTCTAATAATTCTGCCCGTAGTAATAGCATCACTTGAATGCCGAATCGCACCAATGGGCAATCTCATATCACGATTATTGGAATAGACACGCTGCAGCGTTTTTGGGAATCTCCAGTCACAAGGCCGCAGGTCGCTCGTGAGGAGAATTTCGCATCCATCGATTTCCAAAGATCGTAATGTTTATGGATCCCTTGATCTCATGGCCGTCTCAGCATTGGGCGGCCATTTTCTTTCGGTATAAGAGGCTAGCTACGCCAAGAAAATTAGCATACAAACTATTGCGATGAGCCGCCGATGGGCTCACTGCGTCTCCACCTACCGTTGCGCCACGACACGCGGCAAGCTTCCGCGCGCACAGTATAATAAAAATTTATTAAATTTTATCATTGATTTGACTCTCATGCTTTTCCCGTGTGGGACCTAACGTGCGGCCGTTCGAAGGAATGTCACTAGTCTGAAGTGAGCATAGGAAAGCCATGAGCACTCTCACTGTCGGTTCCGGCAAGATGTACAGCCGGCTGAGCGACGCGATCGCCGCCTCCAAGGACGGCGACGTGATCCAGGTGCAGGCGGGCACCTACACCAACGATACGGCGACCATCAATCACAAACTGACCATCCAAGGCGTGGGTGGCATGGCGCACCTGCAGACGACGGGGAACATTGCCAACGGCAAAGGCATCCTGGTCGCCAACGCCGACCTGACGCTCGACCACATCGAGTTTTCTGGCGCCGCGGTGGCCGACGCCAACGGAGCGGGAGTCCGCTATCAGGCGGGCAATTTGTCGATCCAGAACTCCTATTTCCACGACAACCAGAACGGCATTCTGGCCAATCCGTCGGCCACCGGCACCATCACCATCAACGGGTCGGAGTTCGCCCACAACGGCAGCGGCTCGGGATACACGCACGGCATCTACGTCGGTGACATCGCGCGGCTGACGGTGACCAACTCCTACTTCCACGACACCGCGGTCGGCCACCACATCAAGAGCCGCGCCGAGGTCACCGACATCCAGAACAACCGCATCGTCGACGGCGACGGTGGCACCGCCAGCTACAGCATCGACGTGCCGAACGGCGGCGCCACCACGATCCGCGGCAACACCATCGTGCAGAGCGCCACGAGTCAGAACCCCGCGATCATCGCCTACGGCGAGGAAGGCGGCCTGCATGGCAACAGCACGCTCTCGGTGACCGGCAACACCATCGAAAACTTCCATTCCGGCGCCACCGGCGTGATGAACGCCAGCGGCGTGTCGGCGGTGGTCTCCGGCAACAGCACCTACAATCTGGGCACGCTGCTGTCGGGGCCCGGAAGCGTGTCGGGCACCAGCACCCTGAGCCAGCCGGTGACGCTCGACAGCTCCAGCCCGTGGCAATCCTCGTCGCTCGGCCATGCGGCCACGACAATCACGGTAAACGCCTCGGGCAGCCCGGCAGGCGGGGTGAACGCGCATTTCAAGCTTCTGGTGGACGGCCAGAAGATCGGCGAGGCGACCGTCGGCACGGCGTCGAAGGACTTCAGCTTCGCGACGAACCTGACGGCCGACCAGGCGCACAAGGTCCAAGTGCAGTACGACAACGACACGGTCATCAACGGCCAGGACCGCTCGCTCTATGTCAACAAGGTGACGATCAACGGCCACGCCGTGTCCCCGACCGACGGCATCGTCACCTACGACAAGGGTGCCTTGGACGGCAAGGACGTGGTCAAGGGCCAGTCCGGCCTGTGGTGGAACGGCACGCTTGTTGTCAGCGCCGACAAGAGCTTCTTCCCCGCCACGACCGCCACCGCGACGGCCCTTTCCCTCGACGGGCAGCAGGATGTCTATCAGCACCTGCTGGCGCGGCCGGCCGCCTCCGGTCATGCGGCGGAGATCGCCTTCGGCCCTACAGAGGACGTCCTGCCCCACACCGTTGCCCACACCCTCGCCCATACGTTGGACCTCGGCCACACAGACGTGGCGCTGACGCACCACGACTGGGCGGTAGTGGGCTGACCGGCCTTCCCGAAACGACGAGCGGTGGCTCTGCCGGACCGCCGCTCGTCGCGCGGTGCCTCGGAGGGCGCGCTCAGGCGGACTTACGCCGCCGCAGGAAGCCCAGGCCGATCAGGCCGGAGCCGAGCAGCGCCAGCGACGCGGGTTCCGGCACCTGGGTCGGCGGCGACGAGTAGTTGCCGCCGGTGAGCAGCAGGTGGGAGAGGGTCGGCTGCTGCCCACCGTTGTTCGTGAAATTGATGTCGAAGGTGCCGCTGCCGGTGTACGGGCCATTCGTCAGGAGCACGTCGTCGAACAGGTAGGCAGACGCGTTGTTGCCGCCGAACAGGCCGACGCCGAGGTCGATCAGGAGCGGCAGGTTGGGCGTGCCCGCCGCCTCGGCCCAGGTCACCGTCCATGTCCCGCTGTTCCCAGCGGACGCGGTGACGGTGAAGGTCACGCCGCCGATGCCGGTCGGCGTGCCGGAGTCGTCCGACTTGTCGAGATAGACAAACCCCGAGGTCCCCAGAATGGTGTTCATGCTGTCCGTCTCAGTGGTCGGCCCACCGCCTTGGGCAACACCGTCGCCGCACTTTGTGGGCGCGTATGTCGTTCCGTTGATCGTCAGGCTCACATCCGAGGTCATACACGCGGCGGCTTCGGCTTTTTCGGTCAGCAGCATCGGAGCCGCGACAACAAGAGCCGCCAGGGCCGCGGACCGCACACAGTTCAATTTCAGCGTGTTCATATTGATTCCCCCTTTTCCTGGATCCGTTCGGATAGGACAACGCCATCGCTGCCTGTCCTCAATATCAGCAATCCCCGTGCCAATTACTGCAAAAGTATGAAAACATTAACTTTTTTTCGCTTCGAAAAATCGATGTGTAAAGATCTCTGATCAACGAAGCGGGCACACCACCGGATGGTCAGCAGCCATTCTGTTTGAGAACCATTTTCATTTCTTTCAGCCGGCCCCAAATCAAAAGAGATCGCCACGCGCATGAATTGCCCCTGCTTGATTTCGGTAACATCAACATAGAAAACTTTTCGTTGTGGATGCGCCGAGGCACGCGGTGCGGTGTGCAGACCTGGATCGCATCGCGTTTCGGCTTGTGGCTGCAATGCAATATGATTTCGGCTATGGAATCGCTTAGAGATGACTGGCATGGAATGTGGAATAGGCGTGCGTGATACACCGAAACCGTTGATCGGCTTCAGCGCATCGAGCACATTTTGTCATGGATGGTCTTGCGTCGTCCAAGGAACGGCAAAAATCTGTGTCGTTCAGGCGAGCAGAAGACGGTTGATGTAGGGGCCAGCCCCTTTGGCCTGGCAATCAGCAAGGGACGGTAACGGATGGCGTCCACCGGCAGAAGGCTGTACTGAATTTGGAATGAGGCGTGGAGCGATCTCCGGCACACATCCTTTATGTCTCCAGGAGCAAAGCCATGGTGAACCGCCGCATGGCGCTCTTCGCCAACCTCCATGTCAATGATGACGCCCGCCCCGAAATGCATCGCCTTCCCAAGCATTGCCGTCCAACAAGCGGCAATCGCCTAAAGGCCAGCGTTACCGCGTGACACCCTCCTCAATCGCGGTGTACGACGGCGTTGCGGGCCGACGCTGCCTCACCTCCCGAATTCAAGGATCTTGGCAGTTCGACTGTTGTCCGCAACGCCGCCATTTTGTGCACCCACCATTCCGGCCGCACTCTGTTTCCCGCCCTCTTCCTCCGTCGGGACAGAGCTTGGTTTGCTCGGACCGGCCGGAAGCCCGCCATGCGAAGTCCGCACACTTTGGAGGTTGCATTCACGGCTTACAATTCGCACGTTGGACTCAAGGCTCGCAATTTCGGATAATTTCGGCCGGCATACCCCCCTATGACTGCACCACAGCGCAGCGCTCCTCAACGCCCCATCCGCGCCGGTCACCCTCAGGCACCGCGTCCGGTCGCTGTTGGTGCTTGCAATCATCCGCGGCCGTGCCCGTCATCGCCGCCGATACCTGCGCAGATTGATCGCGACTGGAAATGGACGGTCCAATTGCACCAGAGCCGGCGCGATCTGCCACGGAGCGACCGCTGAAGCCGAAGCAGCGCCATCGGCCATGGCGTTATAGACGTTATGAAAGTTCGGCTGTGACCAGAACAACACCAGGGCCGGGTTCATTAAGAAATCGAATGCCGGCCCTTTCCAACGCCATTTTGATTCCGAGCACGGTCTTCAAACGCGGCTTACACACCGCACGCTCAAAATAAACTACCGAGCATCGAGCAATACCTGCACGCTCAGCAAGATCCCCCTGATCCCATCCGAGAAGGGCTCGAGCCGCCAAGCACTGCTTTGGAAGTATCGCAAGGTTGGTCATGGAACGATTATAAGTGTGTTTCTCGAACAGCTCAACATGAGATTTTTCATTATCCATTTTGTCTTAGGACCGCCTGCATTCTTACGACGCAGGGCTGTTCAGCGCTCTGATGGAGCGGGTGAGTCGGATTTGCCACGCCTGACGCCGCCGTGATGGCGGGACGGATTTTCCGGATTCGCGCCGCCCCCTTTGCATGATTCTTTCCTCGGCAACCCAGCCAATCGGGGTTGCCATGACGACCTTCGCCCACCTGCTCGATCTGCTTGGAACCATCCCGGACCCGCGTCGTCGCCAAGGCCGGATGTACACGCTGCCACACCTCCTGTTGTTCTCCCTCCTGGCGGTGGTCGCGGGGGCGAACTCCTACCGGGGCATCCACTCCTTCATCGACGTCCATCTCGACCGCCTGAAGGCAGCGTTTGGCCTACGCTGGCGGCGGGCGCCCGCCTACACCTCGATCCGACTGGTGTTGCAGACCCTCGATCCGGCTGACGTCGAGCGTGTCTTCCGCATCCACGCCGCCGTTCTGGCTGATCAGATCGGTTGCGAAGGCGTGCGAGTCGTCGCCTTCGACGGCAAGACTCTGCGGGGAAGTTTCGACCACTTTGCCGACCGGGCCGCCGTCCACCTGGTGAGCGCGTTCGACGTGACCTCCGGCCTGATCCTCGGCCACATCGAGGTGGGGGAGAAGGAGAATGAGATCCCGGCGGTTCAGACCCTGCTCGCCGCCCTCGGCCTGACCAACCGGATCGTCACGGCCGATGCCATGCATTGTCAAAAAAACCTTTGAGAATGCTCGTGATGGTGGAGCGATCCTCATCGCCCAGGTGAAGGGCAACCAGCCCGGCCTGCTCACAGCGGTTCGGGCGCTGTGCGACAGCGTCGCCCCGACCGACGGCGTCGCGACGAGGGACCGTCACCGTGGACGGCAGGAAATCCGCACCGTGGAGATCTTCGCGTCGCCCGAAAACGCTCTCGACCCGGACTGGCAGGGCCTGTTGACCACCATCATCCGCGTTCGCCGCGAGCGGATGGACCGGTCGTCGCGCTCCGGTCTGTGGGCCTCGCCCGCCGACGAGACGGCATTCCATGTCAGCAGCGCTCCCGTCACGGCGTCCGTGGCCGCCGCCGCCATCCGCGGGCATTGGGGGATCGAGAACCGCGCCCACTATGTCCGCGATGTCTCCATGGCCGAGGACGCCTCCCGCGTTCGCAAAAACCCCGGCATCCTGGCGCGCATCCGGTCGTTCGCCACCAATATCCTGCGCGCCAACGGCGCCGAAAATGTTCGCGATGCGCGATACCGCCTCGCCATCGGCGGCCTGGACGCACTCCTACGATGCCGCGTCATGTAGCGTTGAACAGCCCTGTCTTACGACGGGGGCCGCGCCCATGGAGTGGAGCAGCCATGCCCAACGACGAAAGTTTGTGAACCGGGAAGTTTCGCATTCGGTCGACGACGAGCGGTTCCCGCATCCACCGACCTTTTGCTTGCCGAATTTCTTGCATTTATGCAAAATACCTATAACAGAAGTCACAAGCATAACGCGTGCCTTGTTAACTAAGCAATCGGGACAGCCATGAAAGGCCCAGCCACGAGCGCGCGGCTTGGCTCTGAGATAAAGAAGGCGCTAGAGCGCGCTACAAAGGACGACGACAGTCCATGTCGAACCTCGTTGAGCGGATTGCGCGGTCATGGCTAACCAAACGCGGTTACTTCTTGTTGAAGACTGAGCAACAATGACCCCTGAACAGTGCAAGACCGCGCGCAAGCTGCTGGGCTGGAGCAAGCGCGACCTCGCGCGGTTCTCGGGGGTCATGGCGCGTACCCTTGATTCTTGGGAATGCGGCACGCATCCCAGCCTGGAGCGCATGGTTTCAATGGTGCGGCGCGCTTTTGAAGAGGCCGGCGTCGTGTTGGTTCCAGACGGCGGTGAGCGGGCCGTCGTCATGCTACGCAACAACGACGGCACCCTCAGTGGGATTCCGGCGCCCGGCGGTCGTATAACACCGGAGAAGTGCAAAATCGCCCGGAAGCTCTTGGGACGGTCGCAGGCCCACCTCGCCCAATTGGCCTGCGTGGATGCAGCGACGGTGGCCGGGTATGAGACCGACAAAGGTCTGACATGGAACCGGACGGTTCGACGGATACAGGCCGCGCTGGAGGCGGATGGCATTGAGTTCCGAAAGAACGGATCAGTGCGGCGAACCGGTGACTGCGCCACAATCGCGATGCAGTGTAAGGCGGCACGGGCGAAGCTTGGATGGACCCAGGACAAGGTTGCGCGCGCTGCGGACGTCACTCAGTCGCTCGTCAGTGCGTTGGAGCGCGGTTCGTTCATCCATGGTGGTAAGGGCGCGCAGCGCATCATGTCTGTCCTTGAAATCGCTCTCGCCCGATTGGAAACGGATGATCCGTCGCGTTCACCGTAAGCGAGGCAAAGCGCGCGGCGTCTCGCTATGTTTATGACGAAGGCGGCCAATGGGCGGTTGGCGCCGTGTTGCGTCGGTTCTTACCGATGGTTGGGAACAACGCCAAGGGCGCAGACACCGCACTGCGCTTCCTCACCGGTTTGACATCGCGTGCAATCTGCCCGTTCGGGTGGGTGCCGTTTACTCAGCAGAGCGATCCGAGCGCAGGGCACCAGCTTCCGCGGGGTATTCCTGTTACTGACAAAATTCTCCAGCCGACATTGGTCGGAGCGAGCTTCAGGTCAATGATCCAGCGAGAGACATCCAAGCCCCTGCATGCGTGCCAACAGCCTTTGTAGAACGTGCCCCCTATCCAACGCCCCCCACTGACTTGTCCGAGAAACAGCCGCCCCTCATGTCGCTTCCTCCTGAAAATTTTCCCCACATCTGAGGAAAGTTGTATCGACAACCCATAGGGTTCCGCGAAAGGCTTTCGGCTGAAAACTTTCTTGCAGCCGAAAGCTTTCCCGGAAGGAGCCCGGCGCCATGGGCGATCGCGACGAGGATCCGCTCGGCAACGCGCGCTGGGTCGAGGCCGAACGGCTGGCCACGCACCTCGACCGCATCCTCGACTGCTCGGCCCCGCACAGCGCGGCGCGGGCCGCCGCCGCCGACGACCCGCTGGCCGCCGGTTTCACCGGGCACAGCCTGCGCGTCCTTCATTCTCGACATCAGCCGCGAAGGGGGGTGAGTCGAGGGTTGCAACGGCGGGGGCAAGACGTCACTGGTCAGCGCCATCGTGTGGGCCTTGACCGGCCACCAGCTCATTCCCCAGGCCGGCCCGGTCAAGGATGTCAACGACACCCATCCGCTTTATGAGCCGGCCGCCCCCGAAGGGCAACTCAAGGACACCCGCCTCAAGGTGGCGCGCCGCTGGCCGCCGGTAATCGCGTATCCATGGAACATCCCGTCCGAGGACATCACCGCGGTCAAAGGCCGAGCCGAGGTGATTGTGACCTTCACGGACGACGCCGGCAATACGACGGAACTCCACCGCTCTCTTTCCGAAGACGGCGTCATGGAAGAGCCGGACTTCACCGCACTGGGCGTCCCTGACATCGCCGTCGAGATCGCCGTGATGATGCCCAACCGCATCCCGTTCATCGGCGTGAACGCGAACGAGAACGAAATTGCCGCTCTGGTGAAGCTGCTTGGGCTTGAGCCCCTGGGCGGGCTCGCCGATCACGTCAGCGTCCTGATCCACGGCAACACCACCTTCATGAGGTCGCCGAGCGCCAGGGATATTACGGACGCGGAGCGGCGCTTTCAGAAGCATGTTGGACGAACCAACGAGGCACTGCGCGGGCTTTCGGTCACCGTTGCGCCGAAGGCTGCGCTGTACGTTGCGGCTCGCGATGCGCGGGATCGCAGGCACGGCAGTTCGCCCAGGAACTGGCCGGACAAGCCGCGAAGAGGCTTCAAGCCGTTGCCCTACAATTTCCGCAGATGGGCGCCCGGTGCCCGCTTGGGTTCCCCAAGAAAAAAGGCGCGGTCCCGAAGGGCCGCGCCTGATCTGGTTGTCTTGCCCGAACGCGTTTACCAGCGTCCGGCGCGGGCCTGCGGTCTGCCCTGGCCGCCGTCGCGCTGCCACGGCCTCGCTCCGCCGCGAATGGCCGGGCGGCCCGCCGGCCGTCCGGTGCCGCCGGAGAAGGAACGTTGCGGCTCCATGCCGGAGATCGTATGGATCGCCAGCGTCGCCCCGGTGAAGCGTTCGATGCGGGACAGGGTCTCGCGGTCGGCGCGGGAGGCGAAGGACACCGCGATGCCTGAGGCACCGGCCCGGCCGGTGCGGCCGATGCGGTGGACATAATCCTCGGCCGAGCGCGGCAGGTCGAAGTTGATGACGTGGGTGATGTCGCGCACGTCGATGCCGCGGGCGGCCACGTCGGTCGCGACCAGCAGACGGACCTGGCCGGTGCGCAGCCGCTGAAGGGTGCGGTTGCGCTTGGACTGGTCCATGTCGCCGTGCAGGGCGGCGGCGGCATGGCCGGCGGCGCTCAGCTCCTCCGCCAGTGCGTCGGCGTCGCGCTTGGTCGCGGCGAAGATGATCGCTTTGCCGACCTCATCCTGGCCGGCGAAGTGCATCAGCAGCCGGCGTTTGTGGTCCATATCGTCGGTGTGGTGCAGGCGCTGTTCGACGTTGATCGCGGTCGCCTGGCTTTGGACGGCGACGCGTTCCGGGTTGCGCAGCAGCTTGCCGGCGAGTTGGCTCATGCGGCGGTCCAGCGTGGCCGTGAACAGCAGCGTCTGGCGACTGGCCTTGCAGGCGTCGGCGATCCGCTCGACGTCATCGAGGAAGCCCATGTCCAGCATGCGATCCGCCTCGTCGAGGATCAGCACCTCGACGGCGCTGAGGTCGATGCGCTGGCGTTCGATGTGGTCGATCAGGCGGCCGGGGGTCGCCACCACGACGTGCACCGGGCGCGACAGCATGCGAAGCTGCTCGCCGTACGGCATGCCGCCGACCACATCGATGATGTTCATGCGCAGCGGCTTGGCGTATTTGCGCGCCGCTTGGGTGACCTGGCTGGCCAGTTCACGCGTCGGGGCAAGCACGAGGATGCGCGGAGCGGCGACGGCGGGAGGGGGCAGGTCGGCCACGCGGGTCAGGGCCGGCAGCATGAAGGCCGCTGTCTTGCCGGTGCCGGTTTCGGCGGTGGCGAGAATGTCGCGGCCGGCCAACGCCGGAGGGATGGCCGCCGCCTGAACGGGTGTCGGCGTGGTATAGCCATGCTCACCCAGAACCTGGGCGATTTTGGAATGAATGCCGAGATCAGCAAACGTCTGTTCGGAAACGAAATCTTCGGACAAGGAGTGGGACCTTCCACAAGCATGACGGCGCAAAGCGGACCACGCCCCCGGTTGGGGAACGGTCAAGCGCCGGCGATCTCGCCAGGAGGAGGTCGAAAGAGGGAGTTGCGACTTGCTGAGGAGCGCGGCAGGGTGCCACGCCAAGAAACCTACCGCGTCTCTCTCAAGAGACGTGTTAAGCCTCCAGCGATCAATGTCTATAGAATAAGACGTGACGCGATAATATCAAGATCATTCGGCAATCAGGCGCGAAACCAGACGCTTGTCAGCCATGCACAGGCTTTTCCGCATAGGTGGTGACGACTTGGAACCCGATGATCACGGCTTTCCTCATCGTCTGTTTTTCATCTCCCTCCATCCGGTCCGGAGCCGTTCGGCGTCTGGACCGGACGGCTTTGGCGGTGCCGCCTGGACACCGCCTTCTGGACACTGCGGACCGTCAGCGCTTCCTTGCCTTTCGGGCTGCATAGCGGGCGTCGCGGGCAGCCTTCGCCTCCACGGCCATGGCCACTTGGCGCGCGGCCTGCTCGGCGGTTTCCTGGGCCTCCAGCGCCTCGCGGGCGGCCCGCTCGGCCTGTTCCGCTTGCAGGGCCTCCTGCTCGGCAGCCTTGCGGGCGTCGCGCGCCGCGTTGCGCTCGGCCTCGCGAGCCTCACGGGCGATGCGCACGGCCCGCCGGGCCTCTTCCCGCTCCGCGAAGGCCAGATCGTTCACATTCGATTGCGCCTTGAACTTCTCGAGCAGGGCCTTTTTCGCGCCCGCAGCCGTGCTCAGACGCTCGGAAAGCCCTGCGTTTTTAAAGCCGTTCATGTTTTTCCATTTCGTGAATCCGGCCGCGCCCCGGGGCAGGCCGTCAGGCAAATCTTGTATCGGTCACGGTCGCCTAAGGCGGCGATGCTGCACCGGCTATGGGGAGGGGGCGGCGGCGTCGTTTCTGGATCCCGGTACAAAAAAGGGCGGCCGGAGCCACCCTTCTTTCCCGAACCTGCTGCACTCAGAGTGCGCGCAGGTTCTCGGCGGCAACCTTGCCACGGCGAGGGTCGCGAACCGCGTCGAAGGACAGCTTCTTGCCCTCTCCGAGGTTGCTGATCCCGGCGCGCTCGACGGCGGAGATGTGGACGAACACGTCAGCCGTGCCGTCTTCCGGCTGGATGAAGCCGTAGCCCTTGGTCGAATTGAAAAACTTGACTGTTCCGATGGCCATGGGTCAGTTCCCTTCCTGGCGTTGCCCTGCACAATATTGCGCAGGTCATCAATTTCACTTCGGGAAGAAACTCAAACCCTTGGACGGGATCGGAATAACAAAGCCCAGAGCAACGTCGACCAACCGAGAGTGGGGTGTGGCCTGATATCTTGCAAGCAAAAAATGCCGGTGGGCGGCCATGCGTAATTCGATTGCCGGACAATCGTCTCGATATGGGGCTTGTATTGGCGTTTTTCTCTGACGCCGAAACCACTTGCCGCATAGGGCCAACGCGAACCACCGCCACCATATTCCGAAGGCACGCAACGGAGTCGGTCGGGCGAGGTTGACGATGCCCTGATCGGTGCTGGAGCACCAGGACCGTCTGCATCCCGGCGGGGCTGGGCAGACCCTTTCCTGCGGGTGCGATTGCATCAACCAGCGTGCATGGTTTGCAGTTGGACGCTTTCCTCAAAAATATCTTTTCGTACCAGCAGCTTATGAATTCACTCCGATCGGTCACTCCTCGCAGAGTCGTCGAGTTTAACGTTCAAAACTTTCAAAGAAAGTTTTCAGGAGAAAGCGACACACGCGGCGCAAACGGCTGCGTAACGCCACCCGACGGACCGGGAAAAAAGGCCGATCTCCGGTGGAGGCCGGCCTTTTTCTTGCCCGCACCGACCGGAAGCGCCGCTTGGCCCAAGGCTTTGCCAACGATGATACCAAAGCCGGCGCTCCCTACCGACACAGGGCCTTTGCTCGTGGCGCTTCCGGTTTGTCCTTGTCGAATGGATCCGGATGGAAGCCTGCTCCGCACGGCTGTGGCCCTGCCGCCGGCGACTGGCCTTTTGTCGCGCGTCGGCATGCCTTCGTTCCGGGCGATGCCTCCATGTTCATCCGGGTGGATAAGGCTGACAGACATTTTGTACAAAGGGGGCGGGCGGGCACTTTTCCGCCGCTGTCGCTCCGGCTTTATGAGCGGACTCTCGCGGTTTTCGGCCGTTTTGGCCCGTCTTCCGGCTTTAAGACCGAACGTTTTTCCGGCTTCATGACCGGACTCCCACCCATCCCATGACCACCCTCTCGCCCCACCTTGCGAGCGACGCCGCCGTGCGCGTCCGGCTGTTCAGATGACCTGTACAGGTGGCCAAACGATCGTTTCCTGGCAACCAATAAAATTGTACAATGGCGGCGAGTGTACGCCAATAGAGAACAAGGCGCTTGACACAGCGTTCTCTTTAAGAGAACGTTGCGACCGTTCTCGCGGAGATGATGATGCAGGTTCAGATCCTGGCGAAAGCGGCGAAAGACCTCAAGGCGCTGACGCCGCCGGATCGCGCCCGCATTCTCAAGAAGGTCGAGCAATACGCCGCCGACCCGGCCTCGCAAGCCAACAACGTCAAAGCCCTGCAGGGCTCCGATCTGTTCCGGCTGCGCGTTGGCGACTACCGTGTGCTGTTCACCGTCGATGCCGCGGGCACTGTGACGATCATGCTGGTGCATCGCGTTCGCCATCGGAGAGAAGCCTATGACTGAGACCGTCACCATTCCCCGGGCTGAGTATGAGGCCCTCACCGCGCGGCTCGAAGACCTGGAGGACATCCTCACCGCCATGCAGGCGCGCGGCGGACAACCGATGCCGCTGGAGTGGGCCAAGCGCATTGTGGAGGGGGAGAACGCGGTCCGCGTGTGGCGCGAGTTTCGCGGGCTGTCCCTGCGGGCGCTCGCCGGGAAGGCCGGGGTGAGCGCGGGCTATGTGTCGGAGATCGAGGCGGGCAAAAAGCCCGGGTCGGTGGAGGCGTACAAGGCGCTTGCCGAGGCCCTGGACACCTCGGTCGACTGGTTGGTCCTCTGATGACGACCAAGCAGCACACGGGCGCGCCGGACCGACGAGGCCGGCGATGGCCCTGATCGGCTACGCCCGCGTGTCCACTGAGGATCAGGCCACCTTCAGTCAGCTCGACGAGCTGAAGGCCGCCGGCTGCGCGGTGATCTTCGAGGAGAAGGCATCGGGCGGCAGCCGGGCGCGGCCGGAACTGGCCAAGGCCATCGCCCAGGTGAGACGGGGCGACATCCTGGTGGTGGCGCGCATCGACCGCTTGGCCCGTTCGCTTTCCCATCTGCTCGCCGTGATTGAGGGCCTGGAGGCGGTTGGCGCCCACTTCAAGTCGCTGCGCGACCCGATCGACACCTCCACGCCGCAGGGCAAGTTCGCCTTGCAGGTGTTGGGGGCGGCGGCGGAGCTGGAGCGTGCCCTGATCCGCGAGCGGACCAAGGCCGGCTTGAACGCCGCCAAGGCGCGCGGGCGGGTGGGCGGCAATCCCGCCCTCAAGCGCCGCGATCCCGACGCCATCGCCCAGCTCGCCGCCATCCGCGACCGCCAGTATGTCGCCGACCTCTTGGCGACCATGGAGGCTTGGCTGCCCAAGGTGCGTGCCCTGCGCCCGGGGAACTCCTGGGGGAAGGTGGCCAAAGCGCTCGGTCGGCTTGGGTCGACCGACCGGCCCTGGACGGCGGACCGGCTGTCGCGGGCGGTCCACCGGCTCGTCGCGGAAGGGCTGGCCGAGCCGGACCTGATCGCGCCGGCGCCGCGCAAGCCGCCCAAGGACGACCTCCTGCTGGTCATTGCCGGTATCAGAGGGGCCGACCCGACCATCAGCCTGCGCGCCATCGCCGCGCGGCTGGAGGAGATGCGCATCCGCACGCCACGCCGTGGCACGACCTGGTCGGCGTCTTCGGTCAAAGCGCTGCTCGACCGCGCCGAGCGGTTCGGTCTCGTGATGCCGAAGGCCAACCGCTGACCCACCAGCAACGTGAAAACATGCTGCCGTTTTGTTCGCTCATGAAGCCGGAGGCGTTCGGGCGCGTTCGGTAACGTCCAGGGGCGTGGTGGAAAAAGCGCGCATGAAGGATCGGGCTGGGGCCGGGCGAAGCTCCCACACAGCGTAGCCCGGCCCCAGCCCGATCCTCCGCCTCGCAGGCGGTGTGTTCGGCGGCAGGAGGTGGTCATCGCGCATCTTTGGTAAGGTCGAGTTGCGACACGCGATCCCGACCAAGGACACGACGATGACCGACGACAGAATGGCACTGATCGAGCAAATCCAGAAGAGCACAGACGGCGATTTTCTGCGCGCCGTCGCCGAGCACACGTTACACCGGCTGATGGACTTCGAGGTCGAGGCGCTGATCGGCGCGGCGCGCCACGAGCGCAGCGACACGCGCACCACCTACCGCAACGGCTCGCGGCCGCGCCAGCTCGACACCCGGCTCGGCACGCTCGACCTGAAGATCCCCAAGCTGCGCCAGGGCTCCTACTTTCCGGCCTTTCTGGAGCCGCGCAAGACCGCCGAGAAGGCGCTCACCGCGGTCATCCAGGAAGCCTGGATTCAGGGCGTCTCCACGCGCAAGGTCGATGACCTGGTGCAGGCACTCGGCATGACCGGCATCTCCAAGTCCCAGGTCTCGGCGCTGTGCCAGGACATCGACACCCGCGTGCAGTCCTTCCTGGAGCGCCCGCTGGAGGGCGAGTGGCCGTACCTCTGGCTCGATGCCACCTACCTGAAGGTCCGCCAGGACGGCCGCATCGTCTCGATCGCCGCGATAATCGCCACCGGCGTCAATCAGGATGGCCGCCGTGAAATCCTCGGCCTCGGACTGGGGCAATCAGAGGCGGCGACCTTCTGGATCGCGTTCCTGCGCTCGCTGGTGCGCCGCGGGCTGAAGGGGGTGAAGCTGGTGATCTCCGATGCCCATGAGGGGCTGAAGGCGGCGATCAGTCAGGTGCTGAGCGCCACCTGGCAGAGGTGCCGTGTTCACACGATCCGAACGCAATCCACCAATCGGCTCAGCTGTCGGGTCCCGGCCGGGTGGCGGGCTGTGCAGCGGGATGACATGGCGGATCTCCAAGCTGTCGTCATGGACGATGATGCGCTCGATGACGAGTTGCAAGATGGCCTGCTTGTCAGCAAGAGAGGCGTCGTCCAGCCGTTCCCGAACACGCGCGCAGAAGGCCGTCAGCTCGCCCACGACCTCTTGCGCCTTGGCGCGTTGGCCACGTAGAACGCGCTGTTGCTGCTGTTGGTGTTCCAGCGCGCGCCGTTGGTCGGCGACCTGCTGGCGCCGCTCGGTCAACTCCTCCAAGCTGATCACCGCCGCCTGATAGGCATCAAGCAGGCGTTGGTCGGCGCGGGCAAGCCCGCCAAGGCGCCCGGCGATCCGCTGCTCGGCCCGCTGCTCCTGGGCTGCATGGTGGTCGGCCTCGTCAGCAAACTGCTGGAATTGGGCCACCAGCTGATCGGGCGCTTCGAGCAGGCCGCGGACATGCTCCCAGACCGCGCGTTCGAGATCGTCGGCGTTCACGCAGGCGCGCGGACAGGGCTGTGCACGGGCGGTTTCCAACCAGTCCTTGCCGGCGCACCGGTAGTAGCGGCGCCCGCCGGGGCGGACGGTGCCGAACATGGTGAGGCCGCAGGCGCTACACGTCAGCAAGCAGCGCAGAAGGTAAGTGTGCTTGGTGTTGTTGCGGAACGACAGCGTGGCATTGCGCGCCAACTGGGCTTGCGCCCGGTCCCAGGTCTCCTGGTCGATGAGGGCCGGCACGGCGATCGGAATCCACTCCTCCTTTGGCCGGAGCCGGCGGCACCCGACGCCTGAGTAACTGGGCTTGCGCGTGCGGGGTTTCGTGGCCGGCACGTACTCATAGCGGTTCGAGTAGGCGGTGCCCGTGTAGACCGGGTCGGACAGGATGTGATGAACGGTCGAGGGCGACCAGGGACGTCGGCCGCAGCGCGGAAACCAGGGACCGAAGTTCAGGCGCTTGAGGATCTGGCGCAGGCTCATCCGCTCCTCGGTCAGCCAGCCATAGAGCAGACGGACGAGGTCCGCTTCGGCGTCATCGATGACCAGACGCCCGGGCGCCCCCTCGTGCCGCGGCAGGTAGCGGTAGCCGTAGGGGGCACGGCCCCCGACGAATTGGCCAGCCCGCGCCTTCTGGAGCTTGCCGCGGCGGAACCGCTCGCCCAGCAGGGCGCGCTCATACTCGGCCACGGCGCCCTGGATCTGCAGGAGGAGCTGATCGCCGGGATCGTCGGAGATCGCATGGTTGAGAAAGGCCACCGCGCAGCCCGCCCGGCGGAACTCTTCCAGAAGCAGTGCCTGGTAGACATAGCGCCGGGCCAGACGATCCGGGGCCAGGACGGCCACGATCTCCACCTCGCCGTCGCGCACCGCATCGCGCAGAGCATCCAGCCCCGGCCGATCGAGGCGAGAGCCGCTGTAGCCTTCGTCGCGAAAGACGTGGCGGTCGCTCAAGTCATGATCGTTGGCGCCGGCCCAGGCGCGCAGGGCGGTGAGCTGGCTGTCGATGGTCTGCTGGCGTTCCTGACGCTCGGTGGAGACGCGGGCATAGATGGCGGCGCGCATGATGCTTCTCCCTCGGTCAAGCCGGCGGTCGCCGCTGGCCGTGATTCCGCAACGGGGACGAGAAGGCGGCGGTAGGTGTCGGCCAACCGATCCGGCCCGTCGCGGGTCCGGACGAAGACGGAGTGGATGGTCCAAATCGCTGGCGTCGGGGGCTGTCGATGATGCGGCATGGGCAGACATCTCCGTAGTGGAGGTGTCCGCCAAACAGTCGGCCCCGGTGGTCACTGGCGACGGTGTCGCGATTTGGCCAGGTGCGGCCAAGCAAACGCCAGCGTGACCGTGAAGTGGATTCGGTCGATTGCGTTCGGATCGTGCATTTCCTTCGTTCGCTGCTCTGCCACGTGCCCAAGGGGCAGCAGACCGTGGTGTCGGCCGCCGTGCGCCAAGTCTTCGTGCAGCCCGACCGCAAGAGCGCCGGGGAGGTCTGGCGCCATGTTGCCGATCAGCTGCGGGCGCGCTTTCCCAAGGTGGCAGCACTGCTCGACGACGCTGAGCACGACGTGCTCGCTTACATGGACTATCCCGAAGCGCACCGCACCAAACTACACTCGACGAATCCTCTTGAGCGTCTCAACAAGGAAGTGAAACGCCGCACCGATGTTGTTGGGATATTCCCGAACGAGGAAAGCGTGCGACGGTTGGCCGGTGCGATCTTGCTGGAGCAAAACGATGACTGGCAGCTCCAGCACCGTTACTTGACACTCGAAACCATGGCGGGGATCGCCGCATCCGACGAGCCCGCCATCACACCGCTTCCCTCAGCAAAGGCGGCCTGACCGACGGATGCACATGACCACCTTCCAATTTCCACCACCTTGACGGACGTGACCGAGCGTTTTTCGTCGGTCTTGAAGCCGGAGAGTCCACCCATCAAGCCGGAACCCCGCCGCAGAAATCCTCATTCCCGAGTCCAGTCATAAAGCCGGAGCGACAGCGGTGGTCCGGTTTCCTGAACGAACTCAGGGCCGGACGCGCTCATCAACAGCTTGTTCCCACGTGGATGGTTCTGCACTTTTCACCCGATCCACTCTCCGCTTTTCACCAGAATAGCTCTGCTTTTCGCACGAACTGCTCTGAGGAAAGAGCCGGAGATCCGCGGAATCCCTGACTCACTTTTCGCATGAACTACCCTGCGGCAACACACAGGATATCCCATAGCCCTTGTCGCCTACGCCCGCGTCTCCACCGAGGACCAGTCCACGGACTCGCAACTGCTCGTCCTACGGCAGGCTGGATGCGTGATTATCTTCGAGGAGCACGCTTCAGGCGGCGACCGCGACCGCCCGGTGCTGGCCAAGGCGCTCGCCAGCCTGAAGAAGGGCGACACGCTGGTGGTGGCGCGCATCGACCGGCTGGCGCGCTCGCTGTTCCACCTTCTGGAGGTGATCGACGGGCTGGAGCAGCGCGGCATCGCCTTCAAGTCGCTGGGCGACCCGATCGACACCACCAGCCCGCAAGGGCGCTTCGCCCTCCAGGTCCTCGGCGCGGCGGCCGAACTGGAGCGGGCGCTGATCCGCGAGCGTCCCATCGCCGGCCTCAAGGCGGCGGTGGCCCGGGGCAGGACGCCCGGCAATCCGGGGCTTCGGCGCCGCGACCCGGCGGCGCTGGAGAAGGCGCGGCGCGGCCGGGAAAGCGCCCGCGACGATTTGGTCATCGCACATGCCCAGAACTTCCTGCCGACCGTGGAAGCGCTGCGGCCGACGGCGCCGTGGGACCAGGTGGTGCGCGCGTTGAAAGGGCAGGGCAGGGACCGGCCCTGGGACGGCAAGCCGTAGACGCCCAATAGCCTAATCCGCGCCGTGCGCCGGCCGGCCGCGACAGGGCTGGTGCGTGGGGATGTGCTCGACCCGGCGCCCAAGCGGGTGGACAGCGACGACCTCGTCCTGATGGTCGCGGGGTTGGCACGCGCGGAGCCCGGCGTCACGCTGGACGCCATCGCGCGCCGGCTGCAGGACATGGGGCAGCGCACCCCGCGCGGCGGGCTGCGCTGGAGCCGCTCGTCGGTGAAGAACCTGCTCGACCGCGCCAAAGAACAGGGCTTGGTGTGTGGGCCCAAACCAGCCGGGTGATCGGGCTCCGCCGGAGCGCTTGGTAAAAGGCCCAGTGACATGGGGTAATCGCGGACGCGTGGGGCTTCCAACCAAAGCGGTGAGTTCTGCGTTACCCGCTTCAAGGAAAGGCACTGCAAGGAGAGCCGCCATGGAGCAGTTTGTCGGGTTGGACGTGTCGCTGAACGAGACCTCGGTGTGCGTTGTGACGGAAGCCGGCAAGGCGGTGTGGAAGGGGAAATGCGCCTCGACCCCGGAGGCCATTGCGGAAACGCTGCGCCGCCACGCCCCTCAGGCGGTTCGCATTGGTCTGGAGAGCGGCCCTCTGTCGACCTGGCATTGGCACGCTCTGCGCGACCTGGGCCTGCCGGTGGTTTGCCTCGATGCTCGGCAAGTCAAGGCGGCGTTATCGTTGCAGATCAACAAAACCGATGCCAACGACGCCCATGGCTTGGCCCAGGTCGTCCGCACCGGCTGGTTTCGCGCAGTCGAGGTCAAGAGCCTGGACAGCCATCTCGCGCGCGCCCAGTTGATGGTCCGCACCCAGCTGGTGGCCATGCGCCGGGACGTCGTCAACCAGATGCCCGGCATCCTGAAGACCTTCGGCCTGATCCTGGGCAAGGTCGGCGGGGCGGCGCTGCCCGCACGGGTTCGGGAGTTGACCACCGGTCAGGCCGGTGTGGCGGTCGTCACCGAGGCGCTGCTGGCCGTCTGGCAACGCCTCACCGAGCAGATCGAGGTGCTTGACCGGACGGTTCTGCGCCAGGCGCGGGACAACCTGGTCTGTCGGCGCTTGATGACCATCCCGGGGATCGGGCCGATCACCGCGCTGAGCTTCACCACGGTGATCGATGATCCCGCGCGGTTTGTCAAGTCTTCAAGCGTGGGCGCCTACTTGGGCCTGACCCCGCGGCAGTACCAGTCGGGCGAAGTGGACTGGGCGGGGCGGATCTCGAAGGCCGGCGACAAGCTGACGCGCGGTTATCTGTTCGAAGCCGCGGGAACCCTGCTGACCCGGGTGGAGAAATGGTGCGCTCTCAAGGCCTGGGGCGTTCGCCTGGCCAAACGCATCGGCCTGAAGAAGGCCAAGGTCGCGGTGGCTAGGAAACTGGCGGTGCTGATGCATCGGCTTTGGGTGGACGGCAGCGAGTTTCGCTGGGCGGGCCAGGAGGTGGCCGCCTGAACCACGTTTGAACGCGAGGTCGAAAGGGTTCCGCCCGCCGCGGAGCGAGGTCCCTGCCGGGACGAAGCGGCAGCCATCCCGTCTATGTGGATGCAAGATCGCTGGGGCATCCCGCCCGCGATCACTGCGTCAGTGACATTGGGAGGCTGCGCTCCTCACGCCATCATGCGGCGGCACCTGCCGACCGCGGAGACAACCATGGATCCGGCAGTGGTCTTGGTCCTCGGAACGGACTGCGACATCAACGAGCCTCGTCGTCTGGAACGGTCGCCCAGGTGGGTCCACAGGCCCGCCCCGTCATTGATGGAGGTGCGAGGCGGGCCTGTGGACTACCTGGACGACCTGGCACAGTGAAATGAAAACCCACATTGGGAAAGTGCTTGATCCTTGGCCCGCGATTAGACAACCACATAGCTGTAGCGGCCTGCAATCATCGGCGGCCCGACCCGATTTCATCGGGCTTTTCCGGCCCACATTCGGTGAGACTGTAAAGGGACGCAAACCCGAAATCAGTGAGATCCAGCCCAAGATATTCGAGACAGACCTGCAATCGTCGCCGCTGGCCCACATTCCTTGAGACCGCCGATTTCCACGCCACAGCAATAGCTTGGCAGAGCGCCTGTCAGACGACCAGAAAGATGATGGAAAGGGGGAATTCGGACGCTGATTTCGGAACGAGTTTTTGGTCGCCTGCTGCGCCCCCGCGGACACGGAACCCAACGGCAAAGAAAACGCTCGTTTTTTGTGAAGCCGATCCCCTGATCGCCATGGACCGTCCTCGGGACGACTGATGGGCGTGGCTTGTTGAACGGAGCAGGGAGGGCGAGATGGCCGAAATTCCACGCCGAGTTGACCAGCGCAGGTCCGACGTTGAAACGTCCGTGCAGCGCGGCGAGTCGCGACGCGGCCAGGCGGAGCAGAGGCGTGAGGCCGCGTTCCAGCGGCAGATGGCCGCTGAGGGTGACCGGGTGATTGCCGAGGAAGCGCGGCTTACGGACGAGGCGCAGAGGCAGCACAGGGAAGAGGTTCGTCAATCCACTGAGAAAGGGCGGCACGCCGCCGAAGAAGCGCGGCACGCCGCGGAGCGGACTCGTCAGGACGCGGAACTGGTTCGGCAACACCGCGAGGAAACCCGCAAGGCTGCCGAGGAAGCGCGGGGATGGGCCGAGCAAGCGCGGGCGGATGCGGAGCACATTCGCACCATGGCCGAAGAGCAGCGGCAAATCGTGGAGGAGATGCGGACAACCCTGCGGCGCGCCGAGGCCCGCTGACGTGAAACAGGACGGGGCTATGACGAACCTTTTGGACTCGGCTCAGGCGGCGTGCGAGCGGGCTCGCACTCTTCAGCAGCGGTCGCGCACTCTGAAAGCACGCTCGGTGGAGTTGCGCCTCGGCGCGGAGGAATTGTTCGCGCTCGTGCTGATGCAATGGGACAAGGCCGTCAAAGCGCGGGACGGGGTGATGAGGGTGCGCATTCATCAGCATTTCGCTTCAGCGTTATCGGCGCCCGTCCCCGAAGGATACCTGGACCGGACAAACTTGCTCCGGTTCATTGTGGGGATGGACGAGAACACCGAAGCCCTGCTCTGGCGCTCCCGCTGGCTCCGGCAGCGGGCGACGAAGACCCTTGCACGGATCGCCGACCTCCGGATGCGGATTGACCAACGGGCATCGTTCCCGGATCAGCCGGCGCCCAGTGGTCACCCCGATCCAGGACCAGAAAGGTCCGGCTGATCCATCGCCGCGCTCCGGTGGCGCGGAAAGCCCGCCCGGTGCATGTGCGCTGCCGTACAGACCGCCGCGCTCGGTTCGTTCATAGCTGCTCCCGCCGTCAGCGGAGGAGAATGGGTGATGGACGACGATCTTCGCGCGCTGCGGGCGCGGCGCCTGGCCCTGATCGAGTGGGCGCGGCGCACGGTCGAGCGATCCCGCCGCACGGTCGAACGGTCCCGGGCTTTGCAGGAGGCGATGGTGCTCAGACGCCAAACGGCGCCGGGTGAGCCGGACGGCCTTGCGCCGCAGCCCACATCCGAAACAGCCACCCAACCGGCCGCGGCGTTGGAGAGCGCTGTCGAGCGCAAGCCCGGCTGAGAGCCGCTGTGTCTCCTTCGTTGCTGCCCCTTGCCGGGGCCGTCCGCCGTCCCATGTTGGGTCCATTGCCCGCCACGATCCTGGCCGCGGACGACTGAGAGAGGCGTGTACTCCCGCTGAACAAGGGGGGCACGCATCATGCCTCAGATCGAGCAATCCGCCGTTCGCAACCGGCTTCTCGCCGCCTTGCCGGCCACCGACTTCGGGCGCTTGGCCGCGGCCCTCACCCCGGTCACCCTGTCGCTCAAGCAGTTCCTCGTGGAAGCGAACGAGCCCATCGCGGCCGCCTACTTCATCGAAACCGCCATGGTGTCCTATCTGGCCTATCTGGCCGACGGGGAGGCGCTGGAGGTCGGGCTGATTGGCTGCGAGGGGATGGTTGGTTTGCCGCTGGTCCTCGGCGTGGACCGCGCCGCGGTCGGGGCCATGGTGCAGATGAGCGGCACCGCCCTGCGGATCAGCCCGGCGGCGCTGCGGCAGGCGTGCAACGACAGTGAGGCGATCCGGACCCGGCTGTTGCGCTACATGCAGGCGCTGCACGCGCAGGTCTCGCAGACGGCGGTGTGCAACGGCTGTCACACGCTGCAAGAGCGGCTGGCCCGCTGGCTGCTCATGGCCCATGATCGGGCCAAGGCCAACCAATTCCCGATGACGCACGAGTTCATGGCGACGATGTTGGGGGTGCGGCGCTCCGGCGTGACCGTCACCGCGGGCGCCCTGAAGCAGGCCGGCCTGATCAGCTACACGAACGGCCACATGACCATCCTCGACCGCTCCGGCCTGGAGGCCGCCGCCTGCGAGTGCTATGGCGCGGTTCACCGGCAGTACGAGCAGTTGCTTGGATAGAATGGCTGCGCATTGGTGGAGGAACGACGAAAGCCGCTCCTCCGGTACGGTAACGTACCGACCCCCGCCGCGCCTTGCTCTTTCCTTCCAGGCGCTCCTGTTTTCAAACCGTATCCTCCCTGTCCTGATGGCCACCCCACAACCCCCGCGGGTGGCCATCTTTTTTCCCCAGACAGACATGGACCTTCCAGAGACCGCCGAGAGTTCCTCTGGTGATCAACTTTCGGCAAGTGACGAACAGCGACCAGCGTCGGTCGAAGCGTCTCACGGAATTCGGTCTGAGCCCGATGATTGCGGGTTCGTCTCACCGAGCACGGGTTCGATCTCACGTAATCCGGGTTTGCCGGGAGCGATCGTCTCACCGAATGTGGACCGGAAACGGCCGATGAAATCGGGTCGGGCCGCCGATGAGTGCAGGCCACTACACATAGCTGTGCAAAAATGGCCAAAGATGACGAGGGAATGGGCGCGACTGCCCGCCGTTTTCCAGAAAACCCGTTCTGCGGCCTACCGAGGGAAATGGCCATGCGTTTGTGAGGCGGCTCACAGTCGGCAACGGCGGCTTTGGATAGCTTCTAGGCATCGACAACGCCGGGGCATGAACCCTGGCCTCAAAAGCCCATCCTTTAGCCCCCAGGAGACGCTCATGATCCGTCATTCCCTGCTCGCCGGTTTCGCCACCCTGGCCCTGCTGTCCGCCCCGGCCATGGCCCAGAACGTCACCAGCCTGAACAACACCGCAGCTGGCATCGGCAACCTGGCGAAGCAGAATACCTTCACGATGCAGCAGGGTAGTGGCCCGAACTACATTGACATGAGCAATACGGCGGCCGGCATCGGCAACGTGGCGAAGCAGAAGGGTATGGTGTTCCAGCAGACCCCCTCAGGGCCATTCGGTGGCACGAACGCCTTCAATGCCAACAACCTGGCTGCCGGCATCGGCAACGTGGCCAAGCAGAAGGTATTTGCGATCCAGAAGTGATGCCGCGCCTTTAGCCCCGTTCCTCACCCTTGGAACCACTTAGCCTCGACCGGACATCCTCCGGTCGAGGCTTTCGTGTTTCTCCGGCCCGAAAAGAGAACGGATGAGCGTGGGCCAGCGACATCAGGCCGCCATGGTGACCGGCAAGGCGAACGCGGCGTAGCTGTCGCGCTGTTCGCGCAGGCTAGCCAGCAAATCGCTCAGGCTGTCGCGAGCAAAGACGTTCGGCGTCTCGTTCAGCTTTGTCTGCGCGATAGCAATGAAATCGTCCAGAACGCCCAGGTGAACCGTGGCAGCTTCAAGTACATCGTCAGAGAAAGAGACCGCCTTCATGATCGATAACTCCAGGTTTTCTCGTGTTCGGTGAGACTATTCAGCCACTCAGGCGGTTAATGAGATGTTAATATAGCCTTTTGTGCCTATGTCTCCTGGTGATTACCTCAGTAGTATTACATGGACGGACGCGACGACAGAGCGCCAGAAAAGAAAAGGCCGCGGCCAGTGCGGCGCGGCCTCGAAGTCTCAGGGAGGAGAAAACCAAGTGAACTTGGTGAATTCAGGTATAGCTTGCGGCAGTTAATGGATTATGAAGGGCAACCGTACACCGAAGGCATACTTCTTTTTTGCGCGAATGCTAAGGTCGGACTTGTTTGTAGAGAGACTGTTTATTCCAGGTCGGCAAGCGTGGCTTTCTGGCAAGACGTTCGAGATCAGCAAGGTAGACGTCCTGATTTCTGCGAAACCGCGTTCGGCACGCACAGGCTTGGCGCCGTACCTCCAGAGTCTTGCGCAAAGCCTACCATTGCCGGCGGTCAATAGCGGCGAGACGATGTCCGGAAAAGACGGTGATCACGCTCGCCGTCTCATCGTTGTGCTCCTCCATCCGACGCTCCACCGTACGCACGAGGGCACATCATAGATACTGTGGCGTTTGTGAAGCGGAAAAGCGGGTTGGGGGGCCAGACCGGCTACCCCGGGCCAAGGCGGGGGCTGACGCGTCCCCGCCTGCGGCGGCTGCGGCCTTGATCCGGGGCGGCCGATCTCGCGGTGGTTCGGCATGGGTCGGTCGGGACGACCGCTGGGTCTCAGGCGGTCGTCTCCTGAGGTTGTGAGGGCGACCAAGCGCGCCGCTGTTTGGTCACGGTCCTGATGGCGGCCATCAGCTTGCGCAGCGCCACGATCAGTGCGACCTTCCCCGGCTTGCCGCGGGCGCGCAGGCTGTCATAGAAGGCGCGCAGCCAGGGACTGGCGTGGACCGCGTGAAGCGTCGGTATCCACAGCGCCCGCCGCAAGGCGGCCTTACCGATCGGCAACAGCCCGGCCCGCTTCGGCGCCTGCTTGCCGGAGTGTTTGAGGGCCGGCACCAAGCCGATGTAGGAGGCCAACGCCTCCGGTGAGCGGAAGCGCGCGGGGTCGTCGAGCTCGGCCACCAGTCGCGCCGCCGCCGTCGTGCCGATCCCCTTGATCAAGGTCAGCAGACGGCCGGCCTGGTGATCTTCGAGCAGCTTCTCGATCATCGCGTCGATGCCGAGAAGGCGGGCGCGCCAGAGCGCCAGGTTCTCGCAGGCATGCCGGATGCGCGCCCGATAGACTTCGCCGCTCTGGGCGGCGATGGTCTGCTTGGCGGGGGCAATGAGCCGACGCGCCAACTCGTCGCCGACGACGTGCCGCGGTCCGTGGCGTAGCTTGGCCAAGCGCCGGGGCGTCGAGGAGGCAATGTCCGCCGCGGTCGGGCACGCCTTCAGGATCGTGAGGGCAAGCGCCGTGGCCAGGAGGGCAATGTGCTGCTTGAACTCGGGGAAGGTGAGGTCCAGCAGGCGGTGAAGTTGCCGCACGCGGTCGCCGCAGTCCTGGACGAGACGGTCGCGGTGGCGGATCAGTTCGCGAAGCTGCTCGGTGGCGTGATCGGGCAAGGTCGCCGGCAGCGGCCGCTTCTGCTGGCCGAGGCGGGCGAGCTCCAGGGCGGCTTCGAGCGCATCGGCCTTGGTGCGCACCAGCGCTTCCTGCTGGAAGCGGGCGGACTGCAGCGGGGTGAGGACGGCCGCCGGAAGGCCACGGGCGACCAAGGCGGCGGCGAGGTTTTTCCAGTAGTGTCCGGTGGCTTCCAAAACCATGAGCTGGACTGGCGCCAGCCGCTCAAGCTCGGCGAACAGTGCAGCGTGTCCAGTCTGATCCGCACTGCGGGCACAGAGCATACAAGAACGGGCGAAAAACTACGCTAAGCGGCACAGCGCCGGAACAAGTGGTCAAGTTGGTCTTGGTCCAGTCGGATCAGACTTGTTCACGTTCGGGATCACTTGCTGAGTGCCTTTGCCCCATTTGAACGAGAGGCTATTTGGGACAGAGCAAACCCCCAGGCTTTTCTGCCGGTCCGCGCAGTCGGATTCAATTGGGGCAGGCTCCCGTTCTATGACATCACTCCACAATGCGTCAGGTCAACGCATCGCTGGCCGCAATTCCGCGAAAAGCAGCAAGCTGGAGAAAAAGCAATAATCTTGCCGAAGTTAGGACTGGTCGATGATCTTGGCCACCGACGGTGAGGCAGAGAAAAGGCATAGTTGGGCTCAGGCGATCAAGATAGACGCCCGATCAACCCATGTAACGGAGAGTACAATGAACGCTTTCAACGTGAACGCGCCTTCCGATGTCCACGCCAATTCTTCGGACCTTTCTCATCACGACACCTCCGTGATGCCGCCCGTGGCCACCGAGCCGCCAGGCCTGGGGACCGTGCCCAGTGATCCGGGGCCGTCGCAGCCCAGCATTCCGGAGGTCACGCCGGTGGCCACCCAGACGCCGGGCGTCGATGCTGTGATCGATCTGCCCGGAGACACCGATCTGTACTGCGGCCCGAACCACGACCTGCTCCTCTTCGGCGACGGCAACGGGCTCGACATCGTGTACGGCTTCGATCCGTCCGACTCCGGCGACCTGATCGCCATCGCGGGCGATGTGAACGGGTCGGGGCTGCAGTCGGTCGAACAACTCGTGATCTCCGACACGCAGTATGGCGCCCTCGTGGACCTCAGCGGCGGCAACGCCATTCTGCTGGACGGCGTCCACATGGCCCAGCTCGATCCCAGTGACTTCGCCATCTTCGACCCGACCGGCGCATCCTCGTTCACCTGAGGTCCAGACCCAACCGACGGCGGCTGAGCACAGCCCGTCCGCCAGTGCCTTCAATCATGGAATTTGACCGGCGCCCTTCCTCGCCGGCGTCAGGACCGACATCCGGCGGGAGAGCATAACCCGCCGGCTCTCGCCCCCACCTGGAAACAGGTGGGGGCATTTTTTGCCTTGGTGTTGCACCGCGCTCGCTGGTGCCCTGCAGGCCGTGGGGACGCTCCGTTTTTCTGCGTTCTCCCTCAAAACCGGCGGCTGGGGTAGGGGGCCGTGGGCGATGGCCGCGTGGGCCGGATCGAATGCTGCTCACTCGTGCACCGTCCGGTGGTGTTCCTCACAGGCCACGGTCGCGAACCGCCCTACGGTCGTGGTGTTGCCAACCCCGACCACAGGGAGGTCACCATGGTCAAAGACAACTTCGCCGCCCTACTGCACAGCATCTCCGGGCTCGCTGACGTGCCCGCGCCCGAGCCTCTCTTCGACCCGTACAACACCGGCGTCAGTTACCTGCCGATTTGGGATCCCTACGGCTATGTCGGCCCATCCTCGGGGTCGATCTACGATCCGGGTCTGGGGCCGATCTATGATCCCTACGACCTGAATGCCAACATTTACCAGACTCTGCCGGACTCCCCCTTGAGCGGGTTCTAGGGCAGAGTACGATGAACTACGCCAGCCGAGCCTAGGCGGCTCTGGCTGGCGTTTCGGGCCTCGCGGCCCAAGCCGGTTCCCGACCAAGTTGTTTCAGTCCGACACGCAGCATGACCAAAGCTGCCGCTTCGTCGCGCCCGATCACCCGACTTCGGTCGCGCGGAGCGAGGCGGCCTTGGTCGTCAGATCCCAGATCCCGCATGATGTCCTGCAGGTCGCCGATGCTGCGCGCCAGGCGGTTGACGCGGGTGACCACCAGCACGTCGCCGGAACGGACGAAGTCGAGAAGGTTGGCGAGCTCGGCACGGCCTTTGGTCGTCGTCCAGGCAGGCGCGCCAACCTTCAGCTTGAGTATTATTGACGTATGTTCTCCCGAAGATTTCAAAATTTGGGTATGTCTTTTGGGTGTAGAGCTCATTTACATGATGTTAAGCAAATCGGCTCATAACGGAACTCACCAAGTTTTCTTGGTTTCCTCCCTCCCAGAACTAGGCTGCGCCGTTCCGGCTGCAGCCTTTTCTTTTTTCCGGCCGCTGCGAGCCTGCCATCCGGAGGCCTGCGGCTGGGTCCGTCCCGTTAGACCGATCCAAAATTGCGCGGAGGGGGCTTGATCCTTGCTGCAACGCAACATAGATTGTTCCCCGGATGCCCTTTGGGCGTTTCCTCCCTAGACTTAAGGGCCGCGCCGCACTGGCTGCGGCCTTTTTCTTTGTCCGCGCCCCCCAGGCGCCAAGTGGGGCACCAAGCCGCAGGCACGAAAAAGGCCGGCCGCCCAGTCAATGCGGGCGACCGGCCTGATCCGTCACAGCGAGCTGTCAGACGCAACCGATTAGAAGAAGGCGGCGCGGAGGTCGCCGACGAGGTCGGTCTTTTCCCAGGCGAAGCCGCCGTCGGGCTCGGCGTCGCGGCCGAAGTGGCCGTAGGCGGCGGTGCGCGCGTAGATCGGCTTGTTCAGGCCGAGGTGGGTGCGGATGCCGCGCGGGCTGAGGTCGACCAGCTTCTGCAGCACGGCGGAGAGCTGGTCCTCGTCGACCTGGCCGGTGCCGTGGGTGTCGACGTAGACCGACAGCGGCTTGGACACGCCGATGGCGTAGGACAGCTGGATCGTGCAGCGCTCGGCCAGGCCGGCGGCCACCACGTTCTTGGCGAGATAGCGCGCCGCGTAGGCGGCCGAGCGGTCGACCTTGGTCGGGTC
The DNA here is from genome assembly GCF_025961225.1 of Azospirillum canadense. Classification (GTDB taxonomy): domain Bacteria; phylum Pseudomonadota; class Alphaproteobacteria; order Azospirillales; family Azospirillaceae; genus Azospirillum; species Azospirillum canadense. The sequence goes on from NZ_JAOQNG010000006.1 coordinate 213,399, forward strand.
CTTGCCGGAAAACGCGCCGCCGCCGTGCGGGGCGGCCCCGCCGTAGGTGTCGACGATGATCTTGCGCCCGGTCAGCCCGGCGTCGCCGTCCGGCCCGCCGATCACGAAGCGCCCGGTCGGGTTGACGTAGAAGTGCGCCTCGTCGCACATCCAGCCCTGCGGCAGCACGTTGAGCACGTGCGGGCGGACGATCGCGCGCACCTCCTCCTGGGTCAGGCCGTCGGCGTGCTGGGTGGAGACGACGATGGCGGTGGCGCGCACCGGCCGGCCGTTCTCGTACTGCAGCGTCACCTGGCTCTTGGCGTCGGGGCCGAGCTGCGGGGCGGATCCTGAGTGGCGCGCCTCGGCCAGCGACTTCAGGATGGCGTGGGAGTAGTAGATCGGCGCCGGCATCAGCGCCGGGGTCTCGGTGCAGGCGTAGCCGAACATGATGCCCTGGTCGCCCGCCCCCTCGTCCTTCTCGCCGGCGGCGTCGACGCCCACCGCGATGTCGGCCGACTGCGAGTGGACGAAGCACTTGACGTCCATCGTCTCCCAGTGGAAGCCGTCCTGCTCGTAGCCGATGTCCTTTACCGCCGCGCGGGCGACCTGCACCAGCATCTCCGGCGTGATGCTTTCCGGACCGCGCACCTCGCCGGCCAGCACCACCTGGTTGGTCGTGGCCAGAGTCTCCACCGCCACGCGGGCGTAGGGGTCGTGCGACAGGTACAGGTCCACGATCGCGTCGGAAATGCGGTCGCACACCTTGTCCGGATGACCCTCGGACACGGACTCGCTGGTGAAGACGTAGTTGAGCTTGGCCATAGAACTTTCCAGCCTTTGGTGATATGCGGTACAATTTAGAAAAATTGCTCAAGGCTGTTCAACCGAAAAACCGTTCAAACAGGGTACGAAAAAAGGGCCATGTGCCAGTGGTCGGCGTGGTTTCCTCTGTCTTGGAGCGGGGAACGATGCCGGTGTAGGCATCCGGCGCCGCGCCGGGGCCCCTTGCGACATCGTCACTCGCGGCGGGCAGGCGCCCGTGTTATGGAAGTTCGATTCTTTCCGATGCCATCCGGGACTGGACCCATGGCCGAGCGCCGTTTGCCTTCGCTGTCCTCCCTCCGCACTCTGGGGCGCGTCCTGCTGGTGGTGCTGCTGCTCTGCGGCGGGGCCGCCTGGTGGACGTGGCACGGCGCCTTCGGGATCGAGGCGCTGCAGGACATGCTCCGCCACCATCCAGCGGCGCCCGTCCTGTTCCTGCTGGTCCACATCCTGGCCAGCCTGCTGTTCTTCCCACGCTCCATCCTGGCCATGGTGGCCGGGCTGGTGTTCGGGACCTGGTGGGGCGGCGTCCTGGCCGCGGCCGGCAGCGTGATCGGCGCCTCGACCGGATTTCTGATCGCCCGCTACGTCAGCGACGGCTTCGTTCCCGCCGGCATGACGGTGCGCTGGGGCGATACCCTGCGGCGGATCGAGCAGGGCGGGTGGAAGGCCATCGCCATGCTGCGGCTGATCCCGGTGCTGCCGCACTCGGGGGTCAACTACGCGCTCGGCCTGACGCGCGTCCGGCTCGGCGCCTACGCCTTTGGCTCGTTGGTGGGCCAGCTGCCGATGACCGTCGCCTTCGTCCAGTTCGGCGCCGCCGGCGACCACGCGATGGCCGGCAAGCCCGACTGGGTTGTGCCGACCGTGGTCGGCGCCGCCCTGCTGGTGGCGGCGACCGCCCTGCCGAAGGTCGGGCCGAAGCTGTGGGGCAAATGCGGCCTCGGACGTTCCTGAAGCCAGCGTTCCTGAGGGGCGCTGCCGCAGCCGGTCACGACACCCAGCCGGGAATACGCATGAACATCGTCTTCATCCACCAGAACATGCCCGGCCAGTACAAGCATCTGGCCGCACGGCTCGCCGCGGATCCGGCGAACCGGGTCGTCTTCATCACCAAGCGCACGGACCGGGACATCCCGAACGTCCGCCGCCTGACCTACCAGCCCAGCCGGGCGGCGCGGAAGGACGCCCACCCCTACCTGGTCTCGACCGAGAACGCGGTCCTGCACGGGCAGGGCGTGGCCCGCCTGCTGATGGGACTGCGCGGGGAGGGCTTCGTGCCGGACATCATCGTCGGGCATCCGGGCTGGGGCGAGACGCTGTTCGTCAAGGACGCCTTCCCCACCGTCCCCTACCTGAACTACTGCGAGTTCTTCTACCGCGCGCAGGGGCTGGACGTGGGCTTCGACCCGGCCGCCCCGGTCAACATCGACACGGTGCTGCGGCTGCGCATGCGCAGCACGCCGCTGCTCCTGGCGCTGGAGGCCTGCGACCGCGGCATCTCGCCAACGGTCTGGCAACGCGACAGCCACCCGGAGGCGTTCCGGTCCAAGATCGACGTCGTCCACGACGGCATCGACACCGGGGTCCTGCAGGCCGACCCCGCCGCCCGGTTCGAACTGCCGGACGGCACGGTCCTGACGCGCGACGACGAGGTGCTGACCTACGCCGTGCGCAATCTGGAGCCCTACCGCGGCTTTCCCAGCTTCATGCGGGCGCTGCCCGCCATCCTGGAGGCCCGGCCCAAAGCACGGGTGCTGATCGTCGGCGGCGACGAAATCAGCTACGGCGCGCCGCCGCCCCCGGGGGAAACCGCCCCGGGCGAAGGCCAGGCCAGGACCTGGCGCGAGGCCATGCTGGCCGAGGTGCCGGTCGATCCGGCGCGCGTCCATTTCCTGGGGCATTTGCCCTACGACCGCTATCTCGCCGCGCTGAAAGTGTCGCGGGCGCACGTCTACCTCACCTATCCCTTCGTCCTGTCCTGGTCGATGACGGAGGCGATGGCGCTTGGCTGCGTGCTGATCGGGTCCGACACGCCGCCGGTCCGCGAGGTCCTGCAGCACAGCGAGAACGGGTTGCTGGTCGACTTCTTCTCACCCCGGGCCATTGCCGACCAGACGATCGCCGTGCTGGCGGACCCCGGCGCCTTCGCCCATCTCGGCCGTGCGGCGCGCGAGACGGCGGTGGAGCGCTTCGACCTCGCCCGCTGCCTGGACCGGCAGATCGCGCTGATCCACGAGACGGCCGGACGCTGACGGGGCGCGGTCCCCATTGGGGAAAACCACACTTCGAGCGGCAGAATTTCCCCGGTCAGGCGGCAGAAACCGCCGGTCACCGGGACGAATTTGCCCAGTTCACGCTTGAGGCGCCGCCGGGGCGGGAATTTCGGGGGGGCAAGTCGTTAAAGGTGTATTGATTTTGAACCAATTTTTGAACGAATGGATGGCTTCCGGCCCTCTGGCATAGGCCTTGCCTGATGGGTCCCGCCACTCCGGCGCCCCTCAAACGCGAGCGACCGCCATGTCCCTGACCGAAGCCCCGTCCCTGGTTGGCCCGACCCTGGCCGCCGTCCCGGCGGAACTCGTCCGCGCCCGCTCCGGCGGCCCGGTCTTCGCGTGGGAGGCGACGAAGACGCTCGTCGCCGTGCTCACCTTCACCGCCATGTTCCTGCCGCTCGCCTTCCCGTCGAAGGCCGGCACGCAGGCGCGGCTCGCCCAGGTCCCCGCGGCCCAAGCGCCCGCGGTGGAAACGCAGCCGCTCACCGTCGCCGCGAAGCCCTCGGCGCAGCCCGCAAAGGCCGCCGCGGCTACCCCTGCGGCCCCGGCCCGGAACAGCGTCGTCCCCCAGCCGGCCAAAAAGCCGGCTCCCAGGAACACCTGAGACCTTAAAGGGAGATGAAGGCGAGGTAGCTATCGGCGCCGCTGGTGCCGGCGGTAAGGGTCATGGCGCCCACAGCCTTGCCGGTGAAGGTCATGCTGGCGTCGATGGTGCCGTTGCCGTCGATGTCAACGTGCACCGTGGCCCCCTTGTAGCCGGCGGTTCCCCCCATCTCCTCCCAGGTCAGCCGGGAGGTGCCCGGACGATAGCCCCACACCGTCGCCCATTCGCCCTTGTCCAGGTCGGTGACGGTGGACCAGGTCGTCTGTCCGTTGCGCGCGTCGACGAAGAAGGTGTCCTTGCCCGCTCCGCCGGTGAGAAAGTTCGATCCCGCGCCGCCGTCGAGCACGTCGTCGCCCGCAGAACCGTCCGCCGCGTCGTCGCCGCCGAGCAGGTTCAGGAAGTCGCTGTCCCCCGACCCTCGGACGACCTCGTTGCGGTCGTTGCCGAGGAAGCTCCATGTCAGGGACGCAATCGGCCCGTCGTAGGCGTAGGCCGTCGCCTCGCCCGCGATGCCGTTCTCGATCCGGCTGAGCTGGACGGACGGGGGTGCTAGTGCCGTGAGCGGCGGGGCGGACACAGGCGTGGGCGTCGGATCCGAAACGGGTGCCGATGAGGTGGGGGAGGGATCCGGCACCGTTGTCGGAGGCGCGGTGGCCTCGGGAACTGCGGGTGGCAGCGCACTGCCTCCGCCGCCGGATGGGTCGGGCACCGGCGTGCTGCCCGGGGGCATCCCCATCAGCATCCAGGTGAGGTCGTGGATGCCCGCGGTGAGCGCCGGCGACGGGGCGAGCAGGCTGTAGTCGTTGTCATAGGGATCGGCGAACAGCGGGTCGGCGGCCAGGTCGTGGGCGCCGTAGGCCGTGACGCGGTGCACGACGTTGTAATCGATGGCGTTGGCGCCGGCGGACAGCAGTGTGACGTAGCTGCCCAGCGGGACCACACCTTCGATGATGTTGCGGGTGATGGTGTTGTTGGCGGGAATGATGGGGCTGCTGCCCGAGGTTACCCACTCGATCCGCAGGAAGCTCTCGTTGTTCGACCCCAGCACGCCGATGTTGTTGGTCACCGTGTTGTCGTGGCCGCCGTGAATCATCACGCTGGCCCAGGACGTGTCCTTCAGGAAATTGTCCTGGACGGTGACGCCGCTGGTCATGTCGTCCAGATAGACGCCGAAGCCCTTGTAGTCGCGCAGCCACGCGCCGGTGCTGGTGGTGGCGATGCCGCCAGCGTGCTCGATCCAGTTGCCCTTGACCAGCGTGTTGGTGATCAGGCCAGACCGCCCGAGCAGCTCGATGGCGCCGGAATCGGCCGTTTTCTCGCCGGTGTTACGGACGCGGTTGTAGAGGATGGAATTGTTCAGGCTGACGGTGGCGGCGTTCCAGTTCTTGATCGAGATGCCGTAGCGGGAGCTGTGGTCGATGTCGTTGTAGGAGATCACCGTGTCGTTGATGCCGGCACCCATGATGCCGCCGGCGTAGGAGCGGACCTCGCCGATGTGCTGGATCCGGTTGCCGGTCACCGTGTTGCCGTCGGACTGGCCGTCCAGCAGGACGCCGCTGATGCCAAGATGGTCCAGGTAGTTGCCGCTGACGAGGTTGCGGTCGGAGCCCTGGGTGACGTGGACACCGGTGCCGACGTTCACGAAGCTGTTGCCGACGATCTGGTTCACGCCGCCGCCGACCACGTCGAGCGCGTAGCCGTCGGTCGTCGTGTCGGTGAAGGTCAGCCCCTGGAGAGTGACGCCGGCCGCGCCGTTCAGGCGCAGCAACGTCCCGAGCCGCGCCACCGAGACGCCGGAGCCGTCGAAGCTGGCACCAGCCCCCACATCGATGACCAGCCGCCCGTCTGAAGCCCGGTAGGCGAACTCGCCGGCTTGGTCCACGTAGGCGGCGTTACCGAGCAGGCGGAAGGTGGAGCCGTCGCGCAAGGTGAAAGGCGCGTCCGATGTGAAAGTGATCGTCCGCGTCGTGGTGTCGATGCCCGCCACCGTCAGGATGGCGTCCTGCAGCCGCTCCGTGTCAAAGACCTGGATCCTCAGGCCGGGCACGAGGTCGGCGGCGGTGACGTCGCCGGTGTGATAGCGCAGCGACCGGCTGCTGGCGCCGGCCGCCACCGCGTCGGCGACGAACCAGCCGGTCGTCGGGTCGCTGGGGTCATAGGCTGCCTTGGAGGCGAGCGCGTAGCGCACCCCGTTGACCGTGACGTCGAAGCCCGGCGCGGAGGCCAGGGTGGCGGAATAGACGCCGTTGCCTTCGCTGACGAAACTTGAGACCGTCTGGCCGCCGCTGATCACCACCTGCTCGCCCGGGTAGCCCAGGATACGCACGCCGCTGTCCGCGCTGGTCAGGTCCAGCGTTTGCGACAGCGCGTAGGTGCCTTCGCGGACGTAGGTGGTCTTGACGGCGCTGCCGCGCATGGCCGCCTGCGCCCGTTCCAGGCTGGCAAAGGGCCCGTCTGTACCGTCGGCGTTCGGCTCGGCCAGTCGGCCGGACCACGTGTCCTTGCCGTTCTTGGCCACGTAGTAGGCCGCACCCGAGGGCGCCTCGGCCGTGGAGGCCGTGCCCTGGAAAACCGGGGCTACGACCGTCTGGGTAACGGATCCGTCTGCGGCGGGCGTCGCGGCGAGACTGCGGCCGTTCACCGACAGGCCGGAGATGGACAGGGCGTTCGCGGCGGTGCCGGCGGCCGGCAGGACCTGCACCGTGTGGGCGACGGACGGGTCCAGGGGCGCCGCAAAGGTAAAGGGTGTTGTGGCTGTCCCCGTGACCTCGCCCTGGCCCACCACGACGCCGTCGACCAGCACCGTGAAGCGCGCCGCCGTGCTGGCGGAGGAGGGGAGGGCGGCTTGGACGGTGATCGGCACCGTCCGGGTGATGACCGGCTCCGGGGCGGGGAGCGGCTTGACCATCGGTCCGCCGAAGACCTCCTCGCCGAGCCCGAAGGAAAGCGCGCCGCCCCAGTACAGCCCCTCCTGGCCCTTGACCACGTCTTTGCCGTCGTAGGCGCCCTTGTCGTAGGTGGCGCGCGGGTCGGTCGCCTTGATCTCCTGACCGTCGACGGTTATGGAGCCGACGAACAGGTTGCGGTCCACGCCGTTCACCACAGCGTCGTTGTCGTACCAGACCGTGATGCGGTGCCCCTCGTCGGGGTTGACCGCGACTTGGAAGCTGTAGGCGGCGCTGGTGGTGGCGGCTACCCAGGCCTCGCCCACGACCACGTCGTCGACCAGCAGCTTGAAATGCGGCGCTTGCCCCGCCGACACGCCCCAGGCGTTCACAATGATTGGTACGGCGAGGGTCTTGTCGGTGGAGGCGGCCATGATCAACCTGAGCCATGCGGGCGTGGGGATGCTTCATCGGGAAGGTTGTGGACCAACTTCCCATGTCCCAAAGTTGACCTACCACTATCGATTGGATGTGTGACAAGGGTCCCAAAATGGCCACAGGGGCAATTGGTCACAAAATTTGAATGTTTATGGATAATTTTAATTAATGGGAGGAGCGGCAATAAGCCGTGCGCGTTGCTATGGCGATTTGGCCTCTCCGAGCTTCAATGAGAGTGGCATGCAACTCGCGGACGGAGGTCTCCAGCCGTGCCTGATCGACGCCGACGACCCATTTCTCGCCGTTCACGTTGACCACCAGGGCGTCGGCATCTCCCTCCGCCCGGCCCATTTTGAGCGGCAGATCGGACGAAGGACCGGCGCCGGCCGGCAGAATGCGGGTCACCGCCGGGCCTGGCTTGCCGGAATCCGTTAGATCGCCGGAGGCCAGCTTCAAATTTGAATAGCCGCTATCGAGACCTCGGACGAATGGCATGGTGGGCCAAATCCTCTCTGGTGACCTGCGGGTAACCTGCGGGTGACCTGGGCGATCAGCCACCGAGGGCCGACTGCGGAGTTCGCGCGTAGGGTGACCATGAGGTCACCCTGCGGTAATCTGGAGGTGAGGATAGGAGATCGGACGGTCTGTTCGCGCCGCCGAAAGACACCGGTTTTCGGCGGTATCGAACCTGAAGGTGACCGGCAGGTGATCGGGAAGTAACGAGTGGCTCAGGAGCGCCAGAAACCCACGGTTTGGGGGGCTCTAAAGATACGATCTGCAACAAGCACAGTGCGGCGGAAACGTTTTGAGACGTTTCCATATGTGCCCGTAGCATATGGGTCAGGCACATATTATGTGCTCACCCCCGGTCCCCATTTCGCAATGTGCGGAGACGGGAGCAATAATTGAGGTGGAAATCCTGCTCAGGTCAAGTTTGTATGTGCCTGACCAATATGGGTCAGGCACATAATATGTGCTTGGCCCATGTCCTAAACGGAACGATCCTTCGCACGAGTTTCCGCTATGTGCTTACCTCGGCTTTGCGCATCGTGGGACATCCGTCCGTTCTGGGACGGTGGTCATCCGGCCAAGCGGAGTGCGGGATTGACGTGGCTCATGGAGCGTAGCAGACGGATTCGATGAGGCGGCGCAGGAGCGGAGGGGCGGTTTTCGTCATCTCGGTGGTTTCGGACGAGATGGCGAAAACCTGTTCGAACCACAGGTGCCGGCGCAGGCGGGCCAACGCATCAGCGAAGGTCGGCGCCGGCTTGGGGTACCACAGGGCGCGCCGCGGCGACAGCGCCAGCCGGTCGGCATGTTGGTGCACGTACAACGTGATCAGCGAATACAGCCCGAACAGCAGCGGCGTCGTGCGGAACACCGCCGGATCGGTCCACTGGCGCTGCGTCGCGATCCCGATGTGGGCGCGACTTTCTTCGTAAGTGGTTTCCATGGACCAGCGACGATTGAACCATTCCAGCACCGTGCGCGGCGGCACCGTCGGATCGGTACACAGGAAGGCTTCGGGCTCGCGCCGGCCGTCGGGATAGCGGACCAGCACCCACAGGATCGGCACGACCGGCTTACCCGCATGATACCACAGCGCCGTGCCGCTGGCGTACTCGATCCAGCCACCGGTGCGCCACTGGGTGCGGCTGGCCTGGACAGCGCGCCGCCAGACCGTCTCCGGGTCGCTCAGCCGAGCGCGCAAGCTCGGCTGCCGGGCTCCCTTGACCGCCGGGCGGCCATAGTGTTGCTCGGCCGGCGGGGGATCGAACAGGGCGGCATCCAAGCGCAAGCGCGTGACGACAATGATGGATGGGCTCAGCGCGTCGAGCAAATCCAGCGCGGCGAACCCGCCGTCCATAACGGCGACCACCAGCCGCTCCGGCAGCCAGCGGTGCAGGCGCCGCAGGACGGCGCGTGCCCAGTCGTTGACCGACCGGTAATGTCGTCCGTGCTCCTGGCACCAGGAGCGGCTGGGCGTCAGCGCGGTGAGCACCGGCAGGCCCCAGATGCGGCCGGCGAACGGCACCTCGACCAGCAGCATGGCGGTCAGCCAGCGCAGGCCGTGGCTGGTGACCCGTCTCTTCTTGGACGACCGCACCGCGTCATAATACTGGCTGGCCGGGCGGATGCACGGGCCGCGCCGGCGCTCCAGAGTGTGATCGACGCCGATGACGACCGGTCCGTCCGGAACGAAGGCGCCGACCAGGGCGTGCAGCAGCGTGCGGGCCAGCACCAACCCCGACCAGGCGTTGCGGTTGAGCACGCGGTGAAACGTCGCGAACCCCGGCTCATCGGCCAGACCGAGGGCGCGCAGCGCATTGGCGACCGTGCGCGGGCCGACCGCCAGCACGGCGCCGACGGCGAGTGCCGCCACCGTGGCGCGGGTGCGTCCGGAGAAGGCCTCCAGGTACGGCCAGAGCCACGCGACGAAGCTTTTGGGGAGGACAATGGGGCGTACCATGGTACACCTCTGGCGGCGCCGGATGTATGACCACCCAACAGACTTGCGCACGCGTGATCGCGATGCCCACGACCGACCCCGTCCTGGAGCGGATTGCCACCTATCCCTGGCCGCGCGGCGGCCTCACCGTCCGCCGGATCAACCGCGGCTACTCACTGTTCAGCGCCCGCACCGGCGCGCCAGTTGCCCGCTTGCGGCCACTGGGCGAGACCAACCGCGTCGAAGTTCTGTGGTGGCGGCGCGAGGCCTGGGGACCGGCTGGACCCTTCGGGGCGGTGTTCGACCTTGAGGACGCTCTCGCCTTCATCGCCGATGAACCGGCCTTCTGGATCCGGGCATGAGGGAAGGAATGCCGTCCCAGATCGCGCAAAGCCGAGCTTACTCGATATGGGTCAGGCACATAACATGTGCCTGACCCATCGGTTACCGAAGCCGCGGAGCGCGAATCCGCTCTATGTGCCTAGGGGGGATGGGTCAAGCACATGGGTAGGAATGTGCCTGACCCAGGGCGGGGATAAAATGGCCTTGGTGGATGAAGTCAGAAGCCTGAGGGAGCGCTCGGGAGCGAGCTTTTCGGAGGTGCCGCGAGCCCTCGTGCAGGACGAAATCCATCTGGCGGAAGAGGAAGCGCGGACGGTGACGGAACAGTTCTGTTAGGAGGTTGACGCGGTTCGGGATGCTGGCGCGGATGGCCATGGCCGGAGCCACCTATCAGCAGGTGATCGATTGAACGCGTAAGGAGGCCTTTCTGGCATCGATCCCCAAGCTCCCCTGATGCCCGGATCGCGAGGCGCGCCAGTTCATGGCGGCGCGGTAGCGCCCCTTGGATGGGAGGCCCTGGACAGGAGGCGGCGATGCACGGCTTGACGATCGGCAAGGTTCAAGAGCGGGCCCGCGAGCGCGAGGAGGCGGACCGTCTTCGGTGATGCAGGCACAGAACATGCCGGCGGAGCTGATCCGTGGGTGCCTGCTGCTGTCGGAGGAGGTTCGAACCAACCGCCAGGTTCCGCTGTTGGGGCGGCTCGATCCGGTGTTCGTGTCGGACCATCGTTCAGCTCTCGGTCTACGGGACCATCCTGAACGTCACGACGCCCCCTAAATGGCTAGGCGTCGCTGGTCGCCACGTTGGACGGGGAGACGGTCGCAGCCCCGCCGTGGACTGAACGTCCGGCTCAGAAGCGGCGGCCAGCCGACGCCGCGATTTCCTGCACAAGCTGGCCCGGTCAATGCTCGCCAAGGCTGTTCACAACGCCGCGTGGGGCCAACTTCGGCAATTTATCACGGACAAGACTGCACGTGCCGGTGCGATGCTGGTCGCCGTCGATCCGCGCGAAACCTTGCAAACCTGCCCGGACTGCGGGACCGTCGTTGCCAAGATGCTGCCCGACCGCACGCATCGCTGCGACTGAGGATGCGTGCTGGATCGGGAACGTAGCGGCGGCGCAGGTCATGCTGCATCGAGCAATTGCTCGGGGCCGGGACACGGCCTTCGATCGTCAAGTCAGCGGGTTGCCGCATAGCTCCGAGAAGCCGTCGCCGTCAGGCGACGGAGTTGTCACTAAGCCCAATTTGACGATCCAAGCATGGCGTCGTAGGCTCCCCCGGAAAGCGCATGCCCATAACAAAATGGTCTACAATGCCCATTGTCTCTTCTGTTGATCCAATCGACTTCGACAACTGGCGCGCGCGGATCCGGCGGGACATAGCGGTCAACTACCACTACTGCATGGCAAGAGCGTTGGTTCGGCAGGGAGATGCGGCGACGGCGGAGCAGCATCTTCAACAAGCTTTGGCTTTGGAACCGGATTCCGCGCGGGTGCGCTTTGAACTGGTTGATGTGCTCCGATCATTGGGTCGGACAACGGAAGCGGGCACGCTGGACCAAGCAGGACGAGCGGTCGATTCTGAGTATGAGTGGCTCGGTAGGATCGCCAGGGCGGAAGAGGCGCATCCATTTACCCCGGAACTCTCAAAAAACGAGCTTCATCGGACTCTCTCAGAATCAACATCGGTGGAGATCCGAAACAAAGCTGGCGCGGCCCTTGCGGAAATGCAGCTGGCTTCCGCTCTGATAGCCCATCAAGCTGGTGACGACGCAGCGTACCGGACGCATTTGGCTGCAGCCGTTGCGTTGGGTTCGACGAACCCCCAAACCCACCGATGCTGGGCAGCCGTGTGCCGATGCGAAGGCCGCTTGACCGAGTCCGTCGACGCGATTCGCACCGCCCTGTCCTATGCTGAAGACCGGGCTTGGCTGTCGATTGCCAAAGAAGCCATAGAAATTCTGCGGGCGAACCTCTGCCTTCAAGAAGCGCTCGTCCTCAGCGACCGGTTGGCCATCGAGACTCCTGACGATGTGCATAACCTCGTCACCAGGAGCCTTATCTTGCTCGCGCTCCGGCGTACAGGCGATGCAGTGGACGCTGCCCAAACCGTGAGGGATACCCACCCAGACGCATCGCTGGCTTGGACGTTCCTGTCCGTTGTGCAGGCGGCGGCTGGTAACCCGGCTGCCGCTGGGTCGGCTGCGCGTCGCGCTGCCGCTCTGGATGCGGAGGATGCTCTGGCCCGGATTGCCCTTGGAACGGCCCTGGCCCTTGACGGTCAAGCGGTCGCCGGCTTGGCAGAAATTCGGGCCGCGAACAGAGCCGCTCCCCTTACCGAATGGGGAAAGACGGCGGAAGGCGTTGCGCTGCTGCTGACTGGGGATAGGCAAGCGGCCGAAGCCGTCGTAAGTGAGGCGACTTTGGTCGGTGATTCCGCTGTCACCCGGTCTCTGGTCCATTTCCACGCCCGCCTGCGGCCCTACACCGAGGATTTCCTTCTGAACGTCTATGATCGGATGGGACTATCCAGGCCGGCCGGGCCGGACGCGGAATGAGCATCGTCCACCGCGGAGCACGGTTGGCTCCATCTGACTTCCTCCTCGGCCTAAAGGCCGAGGGTTCCGGTCCCGTGCGGCAGTCCCGCTTCGGGATCGGACCTGGTTTCCGTTCAGGCGGCCGCGCGCAGCGGCGCCGTCCCTTCAACCGGATTGCTCGAGCGTGTCCAACGGTGGTCGTCCCACCGCAGGGTCACGGTCGATGGGAAACCGCCCGCTTCCTCCTCGGCCTCAAGGCCGAGGAGGAAGCGGGCGCCTCTGGTGAAACGCGCTGAGTTTGCCGCGATACCGCGGCCTCCGTCTCGGGAGGCAAGGGGGGCGGAGTGCCCAACTCCGGGATCAATTCCGAAGCCGGTGTGGTCCGGCAAAGCGTCAAATTAAGGATTTTGAAGGCTTAGCCAGCTTACATGCGCAGCGGAGGCCAGACCGTGCATTTACGGCCGGGAGCTTCCACCGATGCCGAACGGGAGAGTGTTTCCTGCGAGCGCATCGCATTGATGTGAGGTGCGGTCCATGTGCGGCATAGCAGGGGTGTTGAACTTGGACGGACGGCTTTCCGCCGAGGCCTTGTCCGACATTGTGCGTGCGATGACGGATAGCATGCCGCACCGCGGGCCAGACGACCAAGGCATTTGGGTTGCGCCTGATCGGCGCTGCGCTTTGGGTCACCGCCGCCTGAGCATCATCGATACCTCGGCCGCTGCTCACCAGCCAATGGCGGACAGCGCGGGGACGGTGCTCACATACAACGGCGAACTCTACAACTATTTGGAATTGCGCGAGGAACTTGCCCGGGATGGCGTGGTTTTCCAGACCCGCTCCGATACCGAGGTGTTTCTCGCCGGATTGGCACGTTATGGCGCTGAGTGGTTTCCAAAAGTGGATGCCATGTTTGCGCTGGGGGTCTTCGACGCGCGGCGCGACCGCTTGATCCTGGCCCGCGACGCATTTGGCGAGAAACCCCTCTATTACACCGTCCAGAATGGGTTTCTGGCTTTCGCGTCAGAGCTTCAGGCGCTGACCCGCATCCCCGGCTTCAATCCCACAATAGACGACGACGCTGTCGCGCTGTACCTGTCGTTCCAATACGTTCCCGCGCCGAGGACAATTTACCGCTCTTGTCGGAAGCTGCCGCCGGGGAGCTACTTGGAAGCCGGCCCGGCTGGCGTTGGCGAGCCGGTGCGCTACTACCGTTTCACCACAGGGAATGCGACCGAGGCCGCTGTTTCGCTTGATGATCAGGCGGATGCTCTGGAAGAAATCCTGGTGCGTTCGCTGCGTCGCCGGCTGCTGAGCGATGTGCCGTTGGGAGCTTTCCTATCGGGCGGCGTCGACTCCTCGGCCGCCGTGGCGCTCATCACCCGCAAGCTCAACAGCCCAATCCAGACCTTTTCCATCGGCTTCGAAGGAACAGCCAGCACGGAACATGAGGCCGCCCGTGCCATTGCGGAGCATTTGGGTACGGACCACCGCGACCAGCTTGTGGCACCGAGGGATGTGGCGGAGATGTCATCCTTCATCGCCAGCCGTCTTGATGAACCGAATGGTGACAGTTCCTGTCTGCCGACCTTTCTGCTGTCCGAGTTGGCTCGCCGTCATGTCACCGTAGCAATCTCCGGAGACGGCGGCGACGAAGTATTTGGCGGCTATGACCGCTATTTCTATTGCGAAGCTGCCGTTGCCCAGAACCAAGAGCGCATTGCGGCCGGCACTTGGCATGCGGGGCGCGACTATTACTCATCTCGCATTTTAACCTTCGACGACCGTGATCTTGCCCTCCTTTATGGCGGTATGCCGGCCGCCTCGGCGACTGAACTGACGCCACTGCGTCGGTTCATTGACGACGATGGCCGGCCGCTGGTGAATGTGCTGCGCGAGCTTGACGCCGCCAACTACCTGCCCGGTGCGGTCCTGGCAAAGGTTGACCGCATGAGCATGCAGCACAGCCTGGAGGTGCGAACGCCCTATCTGTCGGTCGAAGTGGCGGATTTTGGGGCGCGGTTACCAGCATCTCAGGTCAGCGCCGGACATAACGGCAAACTGGTGCTCAAGCGTCTGGCTTCGCGCTATCTCCCGGCGGATTGGATGGCACGGCCGAAAATGGGCTTTGGACTGCCGATGACCAACTGGGCCGAAGGAAGCCTGCGTGCCCGGACACTGGCGCTGTTGTCGGAACCGGACGCGCGCCTGCCACAATGGCTCCCGCTAGAAACAATCCGATCGTTTTTCGACCAACGCGGGGATGCGGTCTCTGTCTATCAGCTCTGGGCTCTCCAAATTCTGGAGCATTGGCTGCGCACCCACCCGGCTGTGCCCGCGTTCCGGGCATGATCCCCATTCCCTGAATTGCAGGTTCTCAATGGCGCCCTTGATCAGCAATGACTTTGAACCAACCAACGATGTGGTTTTCAGAGATCAGGTGGAAATCGCAGAGCAGAAGACCATAGCGAACTTGTTTCATCGTGCGATGAAGCACCCCTTCCTTATTGAATTCTTCGTCCGTCAATCGGTGTTCCTGGTCATCAGTCGTACCGATGCCGCACCGATGGCACTGGTCGCGGACCGATGATGATTGCCATGCCGTCTGCGGAGCATCGGGGAAGCCAAATGGCTCTTCACAGGCGACGCGGCGTGAGTAATCAGCGTCTCTCCTATCAATTCTCTGGTCAGCAGCACGCTGACGAGTTCCGGTTTTTCGAACGAGGCGAGAGTGCAGCCTGATGAATTATCCTTCGGCATCGCTTCTTGAGTCGAGCGCCTGGTCGGGCGACGAGGACGGCGTTTGGCGCCAGGATGCCGCTCTGGCAGCAATCGATCTCACCGATGTCGATCTCGTTTCGCTCGACGTTTTTGATACGTTGCTGCTGCGCCGCTGTGGGCCGCCGGAAGCCATTTTCCCGCTGGTCGCGCGCACGGCTCGGACGCGCGAGCTGCTGGACAAAACGATCACCGACGATGCCTTCACCTTGCTACGCCGCGAGGCGGAAGCCCGGGCGCGAGGGCGCCTGAAAGCGTCTGGAGATCGAGCCGACATTGCGCTTGCCGACATCTATGAAAACCTGCGCCTACCTGGCAGTGATGCGGCAACGCTGGCTGGGCTCGAACGCACCATTGAACGGCAAGAGACTGCCGCCAACCCCTATGTCGCCGACTTCTTGCGGCATCTGCGCCGCCGCGGGATGCCGGTGGTCCTGCTATCGGACATGTATTTGCCCGCTAAGGACATCACCAGCATGCTGGAAGCAGCCGGTTTGCCTTGCGGCGAGGCTTACGACCGGCTCTATGTCTCGTGCGAGAGCGGCGCGACAAAGCTCGGCGGTGAGTTGTTCCGGCGCCTACTGGCCGATCATCCGACCATTGATCCCGCACGAGTGCTGCACGTCGGAGACAATCCGATGGCCGATCAGGCTGGGGCACAGGCTGCTGGGATCCCAGCCATTCTGTACGCCGCGCCACCCCGGTGGACCGCTATCACTGCCCGCGAACGGCGGCTCGGTCTGGTTCAGCAGGGGCCATTGATGACACTGCGAAGCATGGCTGTCCGCGCTGGTGACTGTGAAGGGGAGAGCCGCTTCTGGTTTGATTACGGCGCCTCGGTCATGGGGCCGGTTGCCGTCCATTTCGCCCAATGGGTGGTGCGGGATACCGCAGAGCGCGGCATTCGGCGGATTGCCCCTCTGATGCGAGAAGGCGGCCTGCTGGCAGAACTGATGGCGGGGGAGGTCCGACGCCTCGGCCTGAACATTGACGTCGCGCCGCTGCATGTGTCGCGCGCGGCACTTCTGCTCCCCAGTTTCGACGAGTTCGGACTGGCGGAGTTGGAAGCGATCAGCGCCGATAGTGTCTATCGCACCGTAGGGGACCTCGTTGAACTGCTCGGGGCGGAGCCGCTGCCAGACGTGCTGGCCGCGCACGCCGGAGTGCCCCTGATTGACTTGCTGGGTGCGCACCGGCGCGACGGTGCTGGCGCATTCGCCGCGCTACGGAACTGGTTGCTTGCCCCAAAGCAACGGGCCGGAATTCGCGAGCGCATCGATGACGCGCGCGGCGTGTTTGTTGATTATATGCTCCAGGAATTGGGAAGCGCCGAGCGGGTTGCGCTGGTCGACATCGGCGCGCGGGGGACTATGTTCGAGCGCATCGCCCGCGTCGGCGACCTGAGCGAGCGCTACGGCCAATCGGGCTATTTGTTCTACGCAACGCCCGCTGCATTGCATCGTATGGCCAGCGGTGTGCACATCCGTGCTTACATGCCGCTGCTGGCCGACCAGCTCGAACGAGCCCGGGTGATCTACCGCAGTCCACACTTTCTTGAAGTGTTGCTCAACGGCGAGGCCGAGACGACGGTGAGTTACCGCCGTGCCGCCGATGGACGGGTGATCCCGCAGACCGAGCCATCCGCCATTCCCGAGTGGCAGCGATTGGCTCTGCGCGCTTGTCACGCGGGGATCCGGCACTACGCCGATGTTTGCGGGCGCTTGGGCGCGGGCTGGGAGAGCGAAATTGATCCAGAGGTGGTGCTCGGCATCCTCTTCCGTGCCATCCATCTCCCAACCCCCGAGGAGGCGGAGCGCCTTGGTGGCCTGACGTACGACGTGAATGACGCCACTCGCGCCACCCACACTCTGTGTGGCGCTACGGCACGGCGCACAGTTGCGGCCTTGTGTGAGACCATCCGGCCGGCTCTGTGGCTGAGCTTTGCGCTGCAGACGCGGCCATCGGAGGTTCCCTGGCCGCAAGGAGCCCTGACACTGGAACAGCCTGGCCACCTCGAAGACCTGATCGACGGAGCACGCGGGGATTTCGGGCATCGGGCTATCAGCCGTCAACTCATCGACATCGTGCGAACAGCGGGGAGCAAACGTCTGATTGTTTGCGCCGCCGGCGGCAGCGCCGGCATGGGCCCCACCTTTATCGAGACGGCGCGCGAGGCTGAAATCGCTCTCGCGGGCTACGCAGACCTGCTGGTGCCCGAGCAAGGGGATTTGTTTGCGGGCGTGCCAACCCTCCCGCTCGCGGACGCAGCGCGGGCCGACTGCCGGCATGTCGCCGTCATCAGCGTTGGCTACGGTGCTGCCATCATCGACGCTCTGAAAGAGGGCGTGCGGGGCGAGAACCGTCCGCTCCACTGCTACTGGTTCGATGGAGTGGGCTTCCAAACGACCGTGCTGGCCGGCGGACAGGACAAACTCGAGGACTTGGTATGATCAGGGCGAGAAACGCGCTCCCCGCCAAGGATCCTGAGACGGTCATGCGCTTGAACTGCGGCTGCGCGCTCGTGCGGGCCGCCGAGGTCGGTCACATGACGGCGTTCGCGGCCATCGTGGTGGCCGTGCGGTGAAAATCGTTGCTCAAAGAGCCTTACGCCGCCAGAGTTCGCCGGCATTCAGCTTAGAGAAGAGCGCCCCGTTGTTTGTCCCGCTGTGCATTGCAGGCGGCCCGTGTTAGAGCAGTCTGGAGATTACCAATGACCGTTGAAGCTGAGCCTCGTTTCCAATTCGGCAAGAATTGGCAAGGTTACCTGAAAAACCATTTCGACGAAGGTCGGCTGGCCATTGCGCAGAACTGTCTCCTGGACTTTTTGGGTTTGCCGTCGCTGGAAGGGGCCAGCTTCATCGACATAGGGTCGGGGAGCGGCATCCACTCATTCGGTGCATGGCGCGCCGGCGCCAAGCGGGTTGTCAGCTTCGACTACGATCCCGATTCGGTTGCCGCCACCCGGTTGCTCCACCAGAACGCCGGTTCCCCGTCGAACTGGACCATCTTGCAGGGCTCGGTCCTGGATGAGTCATTCATTGCCAGCCTGGGCACCTTTGACGTCGTGTATTCTTGGGGCGTCTTGCATCACACCGGCAACATGGACCTCGCGTTGCGCAACGCTTTGCGCACCATGGCTCCTGACGCGCTCTTCTACTTGGCCCTTTATGACGACGCCATGTACGTCTCCCCAGGCCCGGACTACTGGCTGGACGTGAAGCGCCGCTACAACCGTGGGTCCGCGATGCGCCGTCGCCTCATGGAGGCGCATTATATCTGGGCCACGCTCATGGGGCGCCGGCTGTCCAACCTGGGACAATTGATCCGCTCCTACCAAAGCTACCGCAAGGAGCGCGGGATGTCGCTCTATGTCGACGTCAAGGATTGGCTTGGCGGCTGGCCGATGGAGTTCTCGGATATGGGCGACACGCTCGATCTGTGCTGCCGTCAGAACGGTCTGTCCCTGCTCAATCTCAGCACCGGGCAGGCGAACACAGAATATCTATTTGGACGCGGGGCAAGGGTTCCATCCGGCAAGGACTTGATGGAAACCATGCGTGTGCCGTCCTCGCCGGATCAGGTGCCGAGCGACCGGCCGGTTTACCTGTACGGCATGGGAATTCTTGGTGATCTGCTGAAGGCAGAGATCGACCAAGCCGGCCTCCATACGGTCGCCGGTTACGTCGACCGCAGCCGCCGCGGGGAGATCGGCGGTAAGCGTATTATGGTGGCGGAGGAGTTGTTCGCGGCCGCCGATCGCGACGCTCCCATCCTCGTGGCGAGCCAAGCGTTTGGCTCCATCCTCAAGGCCTTGCACGCTCAGGGCTTCCACAATGTCTATAACCTTCACCCAGCCATGGTGAAGCGCTATCGACAGCGGGC
The DNA here is from genome assembly GCF_025961225.1 of Azospirillum canadense. Lineage (GTDB taxonomy): Bacteria > Pseudomonadota > Alphaproteobacteria > Azospirillales > Azospirillaceae > Azospirillum > Azospirillum canadense. Next base: position 232,396 of record NZ_JAOQNG010000006.1, read on the forward strand.
GTGAGAATGCCATGGCTCAGACTTTCTTGCTCGTTCGCCGACACCCAACGGTGACACCGGTGTCTCGTCCCGGCCGTCATTCCTGTGACTTGGCTGCGTCTTCGGGGCCGTTCGCGCACGGCAAAGAGGGTTTCAGCGGTGCCGAGAAGAGGTTAGGTCTACGAGGCGGCGCAATGGGAAGTCTTGGCGTCACACTCAAACATTGGCCGTGCAATGATGACAGGGAAGCGGCGTGATGGTGTTCCTTCAAGGGCACGATCTTGAGCAGGCCTATGCCGATGTTCTTTCTGGACGGAAGACTCTGATCGGGTGGGGGTGCATCGCCCTGTTCCCCTATTATTACCTCAACAGCCCCCTCATACCGGAGCGTATGGTTGATGCTGACCCGCAAAAATGGGGTCGGCGCCTCTGCGGGTTGCCCATCATCCGTCCTCAGGATCTGTCCTCTCTGGATCCGGGAAAGATCGTTGTCATGGTCTATCCGGACTACGATCCGAAAGTCTTGAGCCAGATTCTGCGCCAGTTGGAAGAACTTGGCGGATTTTCCGCCGTTCCGCCGTTTCGTGCGCAAATCAATCTGGGTCAGCTGGAGCGCCAACTGGCTCCCTATCGGCACAGCGGCACGACCCTCCTCCACGGACGGGTGCGGTTGGCGATCGAGCGGGCCGACTTGCTGGTGGATCTCACGCCCAAGGACTTGGTCCGCTCCATCCGGGAGGCGAGAGCCACCATTCCCGCGGCCCCGACGACTGTCCGCAAGCGCGCGCGCCTGTTCATCGGGCGGCTCCAGCCCGGCGGGGCGGAACGGCAACTGACGTACCTGGCTCAGGGTTTGGCGGCACGCGGATGGGACGCCGGCATTCGGACCTTCGCTCCGCCCCTGGCGGGTGCGGAGGGGTATCTGGCGGGCCTTGGGCAGTCAGGTTTTGAGCACCGTGTCCTGCCATCCGTCAGGGATGTCTTCTCTCCGGAACAGACGCCCGACGGCCTGCCATTGGACATCGAGGCCATTGCTCCGGTCTTGCGGCGGCTGCCGATGGATCTCGTGCACTATGTGGCGATGGCCTACCGGGAGCTTATACGCGACCGTCCGGAACTGGTGGTCAGCTACCTCGACATTTTCAACATTGGGGTCGGTATCGCCGCCTTGCTCGCCGGGATTCCCCACGTTCTGGTGTCCGGGCGCAACCTCAACCCCATGCACTTTCCCAACCACTACGCCTTCGCCGAAGGCTGGATCAAACCGTGCTATGAGGCCATTCTGTGCTTCCCGGAAGTGCATCTGACGGCAAACAGTGTCGCCGGTGCGGCGAGCTATCAGGAGTGGCTTGGCCTGCCGCGTAAGCAAGTCACCGCAATTCCAAACGGGCTTTTGGAAGGCGCCCTGCCTCCCTTGGCGAAAGGGGAGCGTGAGCGTATCCGTCGCGAGATCGGGGTTCCCCTCAACGCTCCGATGATTGTCGGCGTCTTCCGCTTGGCAGACGAGAAGCGCCCGTTTCTGTTTCTCGACGCTGCACAGTTGGTGGCTGCCGCAGCCCCCGATGTGCATGTGGTGTTGGTCGGCGATGGACCGCTTCGCGATGACATCGTGACCGCAGGACGGCGGCTCGCCGATGAAGGCAGGCTCCACATGACCGGGGCACGTTCAGACGCGACCGACATCATCGCGGCCGGCGACTTGGTCCTGCATACGGCCTGGGCGGAAGGGCATCCGAACGTGCTGATGGAGGCGCAACTGCTGGGCCGCCCCATCATATGCACCGCATCGCATGGAACAGCCGAGTGCCTTTGCCCATCGACCGCCATTCGCATCGTTGAGAGCGATGCGCCCGAGTGCTTGGCGGCGGCAACTCTCACTCTTCTGCAAGATCGTGAATCCGCGACCGCAGCCGCCCGCCCGGCAAGGGCTTGGCTTTTCGACCATTTCTCCATCGCGAAGCTGGTTGAGAACACATTGACCGCAGTAGGGCTCCCCGCGGACAGGATAGCGGATTGAAGGTGACTCGAATGCATGTCCTTGGCGTTTCGTATGGCTTTCATGACGCTGCCGCCGCGATCATCAGCGATGGCCAAGTCGTTGCCGCTGCGCAGCAGGAGCGGTTTTCCCGTGTCAAGAACGACGCCGGCTTCCCGGCCGAGGCGATTGACTTCTGCTTGTCGAGCGCGGGAATTACGGCGGATGCCTTGTCTCTCGTTGCTTATTACGAGGAGCCGTTGGTCAAATTTGATCGAATAGTGCAGGCATCGATCAACAACTTCCCGGCGTCTTCTCAATACCTCGACGAGGCCGTCACACGCTGGATCCAAGGCGGCCGCTTTCAGGTGCGTGAGCGCCTCGCAAAGCATCTGTCGATTCCGTTGGATCGCATCATGACGACGCCTCACCACGCTTCCCATGCGGCGTCGGCGTTTTTCCCATCACCCTTCGACCAAGCCGCGGTGGTCACGCTTGATGGTGTTGGCGAGTATGAAACAGCCAGCATTTCTTGGGGCAGCGGCACCCGGCTGGAACGGAAGCGGTCCATCGATCTGCCGCATTCTATCGGCCTCTTCTATAGCGCATTCACAGCTTTTCTCGGTTTTACCGTCAACGAAGGGGAATACAAGGTCATGGGCATGGCCGCCTTCGGACGGCCAATTTGGAAGGATAAGCTGCTCGAGTTGTTCACGTTTCATCCGGATGGTCGGTTTAGCCTGGACCAGGATTGGTTTGAGTTCGCCGTCCCAGAGAAACACCCCTACCGCAACGGCTTGGTGCAGACCTTCGGCTCACCGCGGGTTCCGGGAGCCCCGTTTTCGGTCAGTCTGAACCACATGCCCAGCAGTGTTCCAGAGGTGGCCCAACCCGAGCTTCTGGAGCAGTCGCAGCGTTATGCCGACTTGGCCGCAAGTGTGCAGGCTGTCACCGAAGAGGTCATCCGCCACGTCGTAACGTCGGCAGTGCGCGAAATGGGGACAGACCGCGTTTGCATGGCGGGCGGCGTGGCTCTCAATTCTTTGGCCAATGGCCGTCTTCTGCGCGACGATGGACTGTCTCTGTATGTTCAGCCCGCCGCAGGGGATGCCGGAGGAAGCCTGGGCGCCGCAGCCTACCATTGGCACCATACGTTGAACGGCCCCCGGATGAGTTCCGTGAATACGGCGGCGCTTGGTCCCCGCTATGGCCGACACGCAGTTGACCACGCGCTCGCGCGGTCGGGGTTCGACATCCTGCTCGCTACCGAGGATGACGACCTGTTCCTGAACAATGTCGCCGAACTAATCGCGGCCGGCCACGTTGTCGGATGGTTCGACGGAAGGTCGGAGTGGGGACCGCGGTCACTCGGGCAGCGCAGCATCCTGGCGGATCCGCGTCGCTCCGACATGCAGCGGATCGTCAATGAAAAGGTCAAGTTCCGCGAGCCGTTCCGGCCTTTTGCCCCTGCCATCCACGGGGATCGGGTTGCCGAATTCTTTGAGTTTCCCGGCTCGGTTGACCAGAGCCGGCCGGAAAACTTCATGCTGGCTGTCCACCCGGTGCGTCGCGAATGGGCATCCCGGCTTCCGGCCATCACCCATGTGGACGGAACGGCCAGGGTCCAAATCGTTCATCACCGGCATAGCCCACGCTTCTATAGCCTGCTAAGCGCCGTGGAGCGCCGCACAGGCGTTCCAATTCTTCTCAACACCTCCTTCAACCTGAACGGCGAGCCGATTGTCGAGAGCCCGGCGGACGCGGTGAAGACGTTCGCGACCAGTGGGCTGGACTATCTCTGCATCGAAAACCGGATACTGTCCAAGGCTCTCCAGCTCTGACCCAGCCTCTCCAACGCCGAAAGCCATCATGAATATCGCGCTGATCGTGCCCGTGAATTCCTCTGGTCAAGAGGCCCTAAACCAGAGGCTTTCAGGACTGCGCACCCGGTTTCCCAACGCAACGATCGATGTGCTGACGTTGGAAGAGGCCCGTGATCTTAGCCGGTACGAGCGGATTGCCTGTTTCGCAGAAGACGACAGGACGTTGGATAGTAACCCGCACCGATGCGTCCGGGTGACCAGCGTTGGTCAGGTTCTGCCCGCAAAAGGCGTTGCCGTTAGTCTGGACGATTATCCCGATCTGGAAACGCACCCCTTCAATCGCAACGGCCCACGTGGCCGTAGCGACCTGGATTTCGCTTGTTTCCATTATTTTCCATATGGCTATTTGTATCGGCTGGTCGGGCTCGGCCCGATCAATGCCTTCGGCCATCGCATCATGGCCGACTTGCGAGCCCTCGAGAACCGGAACCCCGACCATCGCGTCATCGCCTGCTTCGGCGGGTCAACGGTCTGGAGCATCTGCACCACGTATGAGCAATCCTTCCCGGCCGTGCTTGAGCGGGAACTCAACGCCCATGCCAAGCAGGCTGGCAGCAATCGATCTTACACCGTTCTGAATTTTGGCGTCCCTGGGGCGGTGGTTCTGAACTCCATCCAGCAGTTCATGCTGTTCGCCGCCGCGTTGAGGCCGGATTATGTGATCGCCCATGACGGGGTGAACGACCTTTTCTACTCATGCACGTCCGATCCTTGGCTTTTGGAGAACCATGCGATCACCTACCAGCAGCAACTGGAGCTGTGGGCGGCGATGCTGCATCAGCCGGACTTCGACAAGGATCCCAACCTCGGTGGGCCGATTGGGCAGCCGACCGACACCTCTCCGGGCCTTATGTTGAAGGCCTATGTGCGTCGGAAGCGCGAGTTCATGACCCTCTGCCGGGCTTTTGGCAGCCGGTTCATCTGGGCCACTCAGCCGTTTGCCTGGAGCAAAAGCGCTCTGTCGCCTGCGGAGCGGTCGCGGATTTACGGCAAGAACGATGGCCCCATCGCCTATGCACACGAATTCCGCGTGGTGCGGGCGATGTTCGACTTGCTGCGCCCGCGCTTGGCCAGCATGGGAGCCGACCACGCCGTCGATTTCGATGAACGCTTCGGGTCCCTGGGTGCGGAAAACACCGTCATGGCGGACATGGTGCACCTGAACGCCGATGGTGACGATCTGCTGGCAAGGCACTATGTTGAAGTTCTTTTGGACTTGGAACACCCTACGGCAACCAAATCATAATCCGGAGAATGTTTATGGGGAAAATGCCTGAAGAAGGGGAGTTGCTGGATTTGTTCTCCGCGTGTCGAGCGGAGAGCATCGCACGCGACCTTCCACATTCATCGTTTTACTTCACGCATATGATGGAGCATTTTTTGGCTTGCGGCCGGCGGGAAGATGGGGTGCGGTCCGAACGCGCATCGCCCTTTGTCTATGCGATGCAGTAAGGACCTCAACCAACCATGATCAAGCCTTCCGCTCGGCTGGTGCAGCTCACGCGCTTTTTCGAGGACTCCGGCCACGGATGGCGGGCCCCCCTGCCGGCTTTGGTCGGCTCGCCGGATAGTGTCGAGTGGCCGACCGGGTCAGGTCTGCGCCTGTTCGAGAACGGGCAGGAGCTCGGGCCTGGTCATGCGCCGCATGACTCGATTCGGAGCGAAGGCATGGGGCGCTACAGCCACTGGGGCAGCGAGCTCTGGTTTTCCGCCTCCGATAACTCGGACCCACGGCAGAACGGTCGCGTCTACCATATCCTGGCGGAGCCCGACGAGCGCCTCGCCCGGCTTTTCGGCATTTCCGCCTCCCTGTCCGATGTCGCTCCAGACGACCGAGTGGCCCTGCATCACTGCATTCGCCGCTTCGCGATGGCTGTCGACCCCCAATTCCTGATCCCGGATCATGGGCGCCGGATGGAGTCGGACGAGCCTTTCCTAGATCGGGTTGCTCAATTCCGGTCCTCCGGGGACAGCGCCATGGTGTTCGATCGACGCTATGCGCTCAAGGAGTTGGCGAAGCTGACGGATGGCGTGCCAGGCGCCTTTGCGGAATGCGGTGTCCATGCCGGTGCTAGCGCAATCCACTTGGCACATTTCATTCGCGAACGTGGTCAACCCCGCGACCTCCACCTGTTCGACTCCTTCCAGGGTCTGTCGCCTCCCACGCAGGAGGACGGAGCGTGCTGGCGAGAGGGCGATTTGGCGGTTGGGATTGAGGTGGTGCAACGCAACCTGACCGGCTTCTCTGGGGTGCATCTCCACGCGGGCTGGATCCCAGAGCGGTTCCCTGAAGTTGCCGACCGGCAATTCGCCTTTGTGCACATCGACGTCGACCTGTACGAACCGACGTGGCAGTCCCTGGAGTTCTTCTATCCCCGGCTGGCGCCTGGTGGGCTTCTGGTGTGCGATGATTACGGCTTTGCGACCTGCCCCGGCGCGACCAAGGCGATGGACACCTGGTTTGCCGATCGGCCGGAAGCCATCGTAAACTTGCCGTCTGGCGGCGCCTTCATCATCAAGCGATAACACTCCCGCCCTCACGGAGCTCCGAGATGTCCACCCCGCGCAATCCGCATTTTGATGACAACCGCGTCGTCTGGTCTGATGAGTTCAGCGGCCTGTACGAGCCGATTCCCTATGACGTCCAGTTTGACGATCAGTGGCGCTTATTCCTGGAGCGAACGGTCGGCTTTTGTGATCATACCGGCGTCGAAATATCCGACGATTTTATCGACGACCGGATTTACGAGCTGACTGGCGTGAGCAGTTATCTTGCATCCCGCAAGGGAGAAACGCGCCCCGACAAAAACCGCGATATTGGGGGGCGGCTGTTCCTCGAACCAAAGTTCCCGATTGATTTCTTCGCTGGCAAACACTGCCTGGATGTCGGCTGCGGAGCCGGCCGGTGGACTAAGACCTTGATGGCGCTGGGAGCAAAGGTCAAGTCAACGGACGTCTCGCAACATGGGCTTTTGTCGACACGGCGTATCAACGACGATGTCGATGAATTGAACCTTTTTGATATCCTCGAGAAAAAGCCAAACCTGCAGAGCGCTTTTGATTTCACGCTGTGCTGGGGCGTCCTCATGTGCACTCATGATCCTTACCTGGCATTCCGCAACGTGGCATCAACAGTGCGGCCGGGCGGCCATTTCTACACGATGGTTTATGCGCCGACCTATCACTCATCAGAGTTTGTTCTGAATGCGCGTCGACGTTTCCATCAAGAGGCGCGTAGCAACGAAGAAAAACTGGCGTTTGCCTATAAACTTTCCGATGTTCCTGAAAACGCCATCAATCTTCTTGATATGCTGAACACCTTCTACAATTGGACTATTCCTGAGGAAGTCGTGACGGATTGGTATCGCAAGGCGGGATTCGAAGATATTGTAGTTCTCAACAAGCACGAACCACACAATTGTGGGTGGCATGTCTTGGGAAAAAAGAAGTAAGCGCACCACCTGGGCGCATCGCGAAATGCAAGCCGTGTCGGGCGCTGATATCGTTGCAGTGATGTTGACGCCCGGCAGTGCATAATGCCAACCGCAAAGCGATGTGGCTTGTCGGCTGTTTGGCGAGGCGCCCAATCATCAATCGGCGCTGCATCCCGGACACGTTGACGGTTGCTTTGCTCTCTTTGGTGCTCCTTAAGGAAGCTTTCCTGCTATGACTCACTCGCGCCGCATCTCGGTGATTGGACTCGGCTACGTCGGCCTGCCGGTGGCTGTCGCGTTCGGCCAGACGGGCGTTCCCGTCATCGCTTTCGACATCGACGCGCGGCGCATCGCCGCGTTGAGGGAGGGGCATGACCACACAGGCGAGGTGCCGGACGCGGATCTGGCGGACGCCCGCTTGCACCTGACCGCCGACCCGGCCGATTTGGCGCAAGCCGACTTCCACATCGTCACTGTGCCGACTCCGATCGACGACGCGCGGCGCCCGGATCTGCGTCCGCTGCTCTCCGCCAGCCGCACCGTCGGCCGGCACCTGAAGCGCGGCGATGTGGTGGTCTACGAATCCACCGTCTATCCCGGCGCCACCGAGATGGACTGCGTGCCGGTCCTTGAGGCGGAGTCGGGCTTGGTCTACGGGCGGGACTTCACCGTCGGCTACTCGCCGGAGCGCATCAACCCCGGCGACAAGGAGCACCGGTTCGAGACGATCACCAAGGTCGTCTCCGGATCTGACCCGGCGACGCGGGAACTCGTCGCCGCGGTTTACGGCAGCGTGGTGAAGGCCGGTGTACACGAGGCCGCCTCCATCGCCGTGGCGGAGGCCGCCAAGGTGATCGAGAACACGCAGCGTGACGTCAACATCGCGCTGATGAACGAGCTGGCGGTGATCTTCCACCGCTTGGGCATCGACACCCGCGACGTGCTGGCCGCCGCCGGCACCAAGTGGAACTTCCTGAAGTTCCAGCCGGGCTTGGTCGGCGGCCACTGCATCGGCGTCGACCCCTATTACCTGACCCACCGGGCCGAGCAGCTGGGCCACAACCCGGAGGTCATCCTGGCCGGCCGGCGCATCAACGACACCATGGGCCAGTACGTGGCTCAGGAAACAGTTAAGCGGCTGCTGCGCGCCCGCGGCGGGCAGACCGGTCCGCTGCGCGCCACGGTGCTGGGGCTCACCTTCAAGGAGGACGTGCCCGACATCCGCAACACCCGCGTCGTGGACATCGTGGCGGAGCTGAAAAGCTTCGGCGTGGAGGTGGCGGTGCACGACCCGCTGGCCTCAGCCGACGAGGTCGCGCACGAATACGGCCTCGCGCTGACCCCGCGCGGCGCATTGCCGCCGGCCGACGCCGTGGTGTTGGCCGTTCCCCACGCCGCCTACCGGGCCGAGGGCTGGGGGCTGGTCACCGGCCTGCTGAAGGACGGCCGTGGCCTCGTGATGGACGTGAAGGGGCTGCTCGACCGCGGCGCGGTGCCGAACGACGTGGAGTTGTGGCGGCTTTAACATCTTCCCCACGGCTAAAGCCAAGGGATTTCCAAAAGGAGCCTTGGCCACCCTTTTCAGTTCGCGCTTCGACGGGCGCCCAACGGCGGCCCTCGGCGCGGGCTGTGTTCCAGCCCTCAGGATGTTGCGGGCGGCGTTCGTGTCGGCGTTTGCCGTGTGCCCGCAATATCCACAGCGGAACGTCGCCTGGTTCTCGCGACTTACCTTGTCCTTTCCGAACACGACAAAGCCGGCGCTCCTGTGGGGAGCGCCGGCTTTTGATGTGTTCGTGAAGACATGCAAGTGACGGGTTCGGCCTGTCCGGGCGGGTTGGCTTGGCGTGTGCCGTGGTGACCTGGCGGCGACCTACTCTCCCACGTCTTGAGACGCAGTACCATCGGCGCTGAGGCGTTTCACGGCCGAGTTCGGCATGGGATCGGGTGTTGGGAGCCTCGCCATGACCACCAGGTCACCAAGGCACACGCGAGCCATCCAACCGGACGGGCTTGTTTGATCGTTGAGGACGTTTGCTCTTGCGGCGGAGTTGCGGTGTTTTGTGTGTGGGCTGGCCGCTGCGCGTGGGCACGCGCGGTGGGATCAAGCCGATCGAGCGATTAGTAAGGCTCAGCTTCGGGCGTTGCCGCCCGTCCACATGCCTCCTATCGACGTGATGGTCTGTCACGGCTCTCAAGGGAGTTCTGGTTTAGAGGTGGGTTTCCCGCTTAGATGCTTTCAGCGGTTATCCCGTCCATACTTAGCCACCCGGCGATGCGACTGGCGTCACAACCGGTCCACCAGAGGTATGTCCATCCCGGTCCTCTCGTACTAGGGACAGATCCTCGCAAAACTCCGACACCCACGGCAGATAGGGACCGAACTGTCTCACGACGTTCTAAACCCAGCTCACGTACCACTTTAATCGGCGAACAGCCGAACCCTTGGGACCTGCTCCAGCCCCAGGATGTGATGAGCCGACATCGAGGTGCCAAACGACTCCGTCGATATGGACTCTTGGGAGTCATCAGCCTGTTATCCCCGGCGTACCTTTTATCCGTTGAGCGATGGCCCGTCCACGTGGGACCACCGGATCACTATGGCCGACTTTCGTCTCTGCTCGACTTGTCGGTCTCGCAGTCAGGCTGGCTTATGCCATTGCACTCGTCGAGCGATTTCCGACCGCTCTGAGCCAACCATCGCGCGCCTCCGTTACACTTTGGGAGGCGACCGCCCCAGTCAAACTACCCGCCATGCAGGGTCCCGAACCCGGATCACGGGTCGCGGTTAGATGCCAGAGACCTCAAGGGTGGTATTTCAAGGATGGCTCCACCCG
>NZ_JAOQNG010000006.1:247500-255522 GCF_025961225.1 Azospirillum canadense
GACCGCGGTAAGCCCGGGACCAAGTACCACGTGGTCGTCTCGACCGATGGCCTGCCGCTGGCGGTCGTCCCTTCGCCCGCCAATGTGCATGACACCAAGCTCTTTCCGGATCTGCTGCGCCTGGCCCAGGTTGTCTGCGCCGCCATCAGCAGGCTCTACGCGGACGCGGGTTACGACAGCGCCGATAACCGCTGGCTCTGCTTGCGCGACGGCATCCAGCCGCACATCCGCAAGATCGGCGAGCCCCACGGCTCGGGGCTCGGCAAAGTCCGCTGCGTCGTCGAGCACGGCTGCGCTTGGCTGCTCGCAAACAAACGCCTAGATCGACGGCAGGACAGGTTGGGGCGGATCATACTCGCGCTGCTCACCGCCGCGGCGATCTTCATCATCGCCAACCGCCTCAGCGCATTCTGAAAACCGTCCCTAAACGGAGAGGGATGCGGCGGCATGGCGCGCCGCTTGATCCGTGTCGGGCGGCAGCAATCGATGCACGATGTCGGAAAAGTCCGAGAAGTTGTAGGGCTTGCGGAGAATGATGAAATCCTCAGCGCCGGCGTCGCGGGCCGACCCGCTGTAGCCCGTGGTGAGCACGATGGGCAAACGTGGCAGATGCTGCCGGACCAACTGCGCCAGCTCCAATCCGGTCATGCCGCCCGGCATGATGATGTCGGAAAAGAGCAGGTCGACGGGCACGCCACGGTCCAACACCTCCAAGGCGGCGTTCGCGTCGGCGGCGTGCACCACGTTAAAGCCGAGGTGCTCAATGACCAACGACGTCGCTTCCGCGATTTGCAGGTTGTCCTCAACCAGCAAAATGGTCGCGCGCGTGCCCTGCACGACGACGGGCTCGACACCCGGTGACGGCTCGCCCCCCGCCGCCCGGGCCACGGGCACGTGGCTGCGGGGCAGAAACAACGTCACCGCCGTGCCCTGGCCCAGTGTGCTGGCGATGGTTGCCAGGCCCCCCGCCTGCTGCGCGAAGCCGTAGACTTGGCTCAGGCCCAACCCGGTGCCCTTGCCGATGTCCTTGGTGGTGACAAACGGTTCAAAGACCTTAGGCAGGATGTCCGGCGGGATACCGCATCCCGTGTCGGACACCGTGAAGACCACGAAGTCGCCGCGCAGCTCATGGCTTTGGGCGGTGCCGTTGAGCACGATGTTGCGCGCTTCGATCGCGAGCGCGCCACCGTTGGGCATAGCGTCGCGGGCATTCACGCCCAAGTTCAACACCGCCAGCTCCAATTCGCTGGCGTCGACGTGAACGGGCCAGAGGTCCGGGGCTACGTACGACGTCACGACGATGTCGCCGCGCAGAGAGTGTCGCATGAGATCGAGGAACCGCGGCAATTGCTCGCGCAGTTCCAGCGGCGTCGGAGCGACGGTCTGGCGGCGCGAGAAGGTGAGCAGGTGGCGCGTGAGGCTTTCGCCGCGGGAGGCGGCGTTTTCGATCGCGTCCAGGGCGCGCTGCTGGCGGGCGTCGAGAGGCCCCATGCGCACCAGAACCAGACTGCTGGCCATGATCTGGAGCAAGTTGTTGAAATCATGAGCCACGCCGCCGGTCAACTGTCCCATGGCTTCGATGCGCTGCGCCCGACGGAGCGCTTCTTCGGCCACTTCGCCCCGTTGTAGCGCTTCGCGAATTTGGGCCTGAGCGGCGTGTTCGCGTGTGGCCCGGCGGTACGCGAGCGCGGTGATGCCAATCAACAGCGCGGCGATCGGCGCAATGACCAGGGCTCCGCCGGTCAGGGCGGCCCTCCAGGTGGCCGTGACGTCGCTCACCGGCACAGACACGAGGGCGGTCAGCGGCAGCCCAGCCAGCCGGCGCGTGGCCACCATCCGCTCCGCGTTGTCGCGTGTTCCAGGGGCCCGATACACGCCGTCCACCCCATCACGAACCGCCCGGAACAACCCAGTCCCGGTGCTCAGCCGTGGGGGTGTAGACCAATCTTGCCTGCCCAATGGCAGGTCCAACAGGTAGAAACCATTGCTGTTGATCAGGGCAACCTCGGACTCTGTGCCGCTCACCGCGGGCGCTTGCGGAGGCAGAAACTGGCCCATGGGCACGAGAGCGACGGCCAGACCGGAGAACCCGCCGGCGGTGTCGGGCATGCGCAAGGCCACCCCAACGCTGGGTTCGCCGCCAAAAGTCAGCAAGGCGAGACCGCTTGCGGGGGGGGTGTTGCGCACCGTCGCGAAGACGTCCTGGTCGGAAATGTCGAGGTCGCGTGGTGCGGGAAACACGGCGCTGCTGGCCAGAGCATGGCCGGAGCTGTCAAACACCCAGAGCGCTTGACCGGGGTGCCGCTGGACGATCGCCCGCAACGCCTCATGGAGCGGCCTCTCGGCTTTTGTCCCCCCGAGAGAACGGGTGCGGGAGACCGCATCCAGCGCGCGTTCCGCGAGCAAGCGTTGCCGCTCAAACCCGTGCAGCGCTTCGGCGCGGACGCGGTCAGCCTGACCGCCGGCGGCCGTCTCGCCGTCTCGCAGCGCCTCTCTGTACATGACCCAAGCCCACGCTGCGTACGCCACAACGGAGCAGAGCACGCCGGCAACAAGCAGCAGGCGCAACACCTGGAGCGTCGTAAGCCGGCGTATGGTCACTCGCATGCCCGTCTCCGCTTCGTCGGGATCAGATGCCTCACGTCATTGATGTGCCGCACACCGCATGCGCGTTCGGCACAAAGCAGACATCATCCTGTGCGGGGAGCCTTTGGCCTAGACACTCTCCGCCGCGCTTCACTCCAAATAGATCTTGGAGGACGCATTAGGTTTACACGAGGAGAATCTTTTATCAATGATGCTTTCTTCTAATGATACGGCCACTTTTCCTATGAGTGGACGATCAAAAGCGTGATGCGCACCTTCTGTATCTACGACGGATATGGCCATGGAAATAGAAGGGGGGTTGCGCGCACGTCCAGCAGGATGTGAAAGCGGCTGTGCCGCTCCCGCAGCGAGGTCAGGGTAGCCTTGCCGAACGGACGCGCAACGATAACCAGATCACCTTCCCAATGCCCGAGGCTCTGTCGGGCGACCACCTCGGCCGGTTGGCGACTCAGTGCTCCGCCGGGATCGGGCCGCTGCGCGGCTTGCGCCCCGAGCGTTGCCGGTGCCGACACCGCGCCACGGCCAGCAGCGCGGAAAAGTCCAGACCGCGACCGTCGGGGCCATCGATGAAACAGTCGATGGTCTCGTGCGAGACCGTACCGCAGGGCAGGGGGGTCGCGCCGGCGCCGCCCGCTGCTTGCAGGCGTCGTAGTCGGCCGTGGGCAAGAGTAGCCCCGGTATTTCTGGCCCCAGCGGTCGCGAAAGGGATCGTAGTAAAAGTTGCGCCTGATCTCGCGGCGACTAGTCGAGCGGTGCCGACCCAGATCCGCCACTATCACCACCACCGGCACCTTGGCGTCACGCATCGTCTGAAGGCGCCGCCGTTCCGCCCGATCGATGTGGGAATACTGCGTGCCCATCCTGACCCCCTGAAGCCGGTAAGCCCTTGCACTGACACAAGATTTTCACTTCAGGATAGAATCTACCCGAACCTGCCGATGTAGCCTTATAAGGTTAATTATGGAAAATTATGCGCTGCAGACATCCGTTTTCGTCCGCGGCGGATCGCTACTGCGGCTCCGATGTCATCAGGACGATCAATGCGCACGGTTGGATCTGTTTCTGGTCCGCGGCGATGCCCGCCATTGGACACCCGGGCACAATGAAGCGAAACGTTTCATACGGTCGGCGGATGAACACCTCCAGTGTCCGCAGACCGTCAAACCCGACAGATCAATGCTTTAGCATTGATTGAGCGGGTGATACGGAGACGCCTACAGGCGCCGCCCGTATCAATGGCGGCCACGGTGGGCACCAGCGGGCATCCGGCGCCGGCAGGCCGATACTCGATCCGGTCGATGATCCCCGCGCTGAAGGTACGGGAAACTACCTCTAAATCCTCTCTGGTAACCTGTGGGTGACCTGTGGGTGACCTGAGCAATCAGCCCCCAGTGACCGACTGCGGATTTCGCGCGCTGGGTGACCGCGAGGTCACCCAGCGGTGATCTGGAGGTGAGGATAGGAAATTGGGCGCCTTTTTCGCGCCGCCGAAAGACACCGTTTTCGGCGGCATCGGAGGGTTAGGTGACCTGCCGGTGATCTCGCGGTGACCAGCACGGCCGGAGCCCCGGGGATTGAGGACTCTTTACGGACCCGCGATCCTAAGCCGGTGCGACGTGGACCAAAGTCACGAATGCCTTGGGCACATTTGGAGCGGTGTTCTGTATTGGCATAACTTGGCAGGTTATGCCCATATTAATGGGCACATTGTCCCCCATAGAACGCTGAAAGCGGCACGGAGCGAATGACGGTTCCTTTTCATTCGACGCTTCGATTTCTATGGGCATAACTTGGCAGGTTATGCCCATATTAATAGGCGCAATGTCCCCCATAGAACGCTGAAAACGGCACGAAGCGAATGACAGTTGTGTCCCATTCGGCGTTTCAATTAGCATGGGCGAATCTAGGGGTAGTTTTGCCCATATACATTGGCAAAACCCCTCATGGGTATCATGGTGAAACGCCAGCAATACTGTAGGGGCATATGCGAGTGAGTTTTGCCCATGAGTAGGAATGGGCAAAACCTGGGGGACGAAAATGAGGGGTGAAAATGACTTTAGCCGATGAGATTCGAAGCCTGCGCGAGCGCACCGGAGCAACGTTCTTTGACGTCCTCCGAGCGCTCGCTGAGGACGAAGGCCAGTTGGTGCAGGCCGAAGCACAGGCTGTGGCCGAGAGATTTTACGAGGAGGCCAACGAAATCCGCGCCAACCGGCCGGCAAAGGAGCACGCCCGCTACACAGTTCGCGTCGTCACCGGGCACATCACACCCACCATCCGGTGGGTTCGCATTGGCTTCAAAGGGCCGAAGAATCGCGAACAGCCTCCGCGACCAAACTCGCCAAGATGGTCGGGGCGGCCCACCGACGGTGCTGGCGAGCGAGGATCGTCGGAAAGCCGGCATGGCCGAGCATGAGCAGTTCGATCGGGATGCGCGCCGGTTCATAGCGGCGCGTTAGCGCCCCTTGGATGGGAGGCCCTGGATAGAAGGCAGCGATGCACGGCTTGGCGATCGGCAAGGTTCAAGAGCGGGTCGGCGAGCGCGAGGAGGCGGACCGTCTTCGGTGGATGCGGGCGCAGAACATGCCCGCGGAGCTGGTCCGTGGGCGCCTGCTACTGACGGAGGAGGTTCGAACCAACCGCCCGGTTCCGCTGTTGGGGCGGCCCGATCAGGTGTTCGAAGCGCCGTTGCGGACGCCGGTCTGCTGGTCGCGGTGGACACGAAAAACCGCCGTTGGCCTCGAGTGTTTGTGTCGGATATCGTGCAACTGCAGCGCCCCCCAGACGCTGGTCGCCGTGAAGACGCCGACATATCGGGCCGCTCCAGATCCCATCGCCCGCACCTACTGGCGCAGCACCCAATCACAGTGGACAGGGATACCGGAATTCGGACCACCGTGGCGCATTGCCACCGGCCGACGCCGTGGTGCTGGCCGTCCCCAACGCCGCCTACCGGACCGAGGGCTGAGCCCTGACAACCGGGCTGCTGAAGGACGGCTAGGTTGGTGTGGACGTCAAGGGCCTGCTCGACCGCCGTGTGGCGCTGGGGCAGCTGAAGCGGCCCTTAAACTCGGAGCCTTCTAACCCGGGAGCGAGCGCTCCCAGGCGAGCGCACTTCGCACAATCTCGTCGAGCCGGTCGTGCTTGGGAACCCAGCCGAGCCGCTCACGGATCCGGTCAGCGCCCGCGACTAGCTGGGGCGGATCGCCGGCACGCCGGTCGGCGACGGTGGCAGGGACCTTTTCGCCGCTGACCTCCTCCAGCGTGCGCACGACCTCCAGGACCGAGGCGCCGCGCCCGTAGCCGCAGTTCAGCGTCAGGCTCTCGCCGCCACGGCGCAGGTGGAGCAACGCCAGGACATGCGCCTCGGCGAGGTCGCTGACGTGGATGTAGTCGCGGATGCAGGTGCCGTCCGGCGTCGGGTAGTCGGTGCCGAAGATCGACAGCGCCGGCCGCCGGCCGAGCAGCGCCTGGCAGGCGACCTTGATCAGGTGGGTCGCGGTCGGGGTCGCCTGGCCGGTGCGACCCGCCGAATCGGCGCCGGCCACGTTGAAGTAGCGTAGGATGACGCTGCGCAGGCCGTGCGCAGCCCCGGCATCGCGCAGCATCTGCTCCGTCATCAGCTTGGAGGCGCCATACGGGTTGATTGGGGCAGTCGGCGTGTCCTCGTTGATCGGAACACGGTCCGTGGCGCCATAGACAGCTGCAGTGGAGGAGAAGACAACCTTGTCGATCCCCAGTCGCACGCAGGTGTCGAGCAGGGTCAGGCTGTTGACGGTGTTGTTCCGGTAATAGGCAAGCGGCTTCTCCACCGACTCCGGCACGACGATGGAGCCGGCGAAATGCATGACCGCGTCGACGCTGTGCCCGCGAATCACCTTTTCCAGCAGGTCGGCTGACCCGACGTCCCCTTCGACCAAGGGCACGGCTTCCGGTACGGCAGCGCGCCGACCGGTCGACAGGTTGTCGATGGTCACCGCGGGGATGCCGGCGTCGGTCAGGGCATGGAGGACGTGGCTGCCGATGTAGCCGGCGCCTCCGGTCACCAGGACGCGGCGCGGAGCCGCCGGTTGGTCGAGCATGCTGGGCACTTCCTTATCCCGTGTCGTCCGGACAACGCCGCCCGGCGTCCCCGGCGGCGTTGTCCGGAGCTAGGCGGGGGTGGCGGATCTGTCAACCTGACCGGAATGGCCGCGCCGCGCCGGGCCGGTCAGGGGACCGCAAAAGCGGGTTGCCCCGATCGGCGGCCGGACGCCCCTGGGACCGGCCGGCGGGGGGCGCGAATCATGCCCCTGAACGCATCCCGAGACGCGAAGGCGAGAGCAAGGAAAGCCCTTCGGCACCGCCAGACCCAAAAATTGCAATTCCGACATGAACCGCAGGATGTCCGAATGCGCGAGTTCCCAGCCTCCGCCAGGGTTTCACGCAACCATCCATTAACGTTTCTGAAATGAAACATTATCCACAGAGAGCACTGTCCTGTGGCATGGGTAACCCCACGGTGGTCACCCCAGCGACATGTTCCATTCCGCACTTGCAAAAAGGGGTTACCAATGATATCCGACCCTTCGGCATAAGTTTTATTCGCTTTTGCAGGGGTTTCCAAGATGTCGACGGTCACTACGGTCACGGGTGGTATCTCCAACGCCACCGCTCCCTCCACGCTGGCGGGCGCGATCCTCAAGAACACCAGCCTGGTGGACTCCACCAAGCTGAACAGCGGCGCGATCGTCAACGCGAGCGCCGGCGGCACCTACGCCCTGTCCACCGTTTCGGGCGGCGCGGTGATCGCCTCCGATAACACCTCCACGGTCACGCTGATCGGCGGCGCCGGCAACAACCAGCTGCTCGTCGGCAACGACAAGGCCGGCTCGATCCTCCAGGCCGGCACGGGCGCCAACCAGACCCTGGTCGGCGGCGCCGGTGGCCAGCTGCTCGGCACCTCGACGGTCGCCGGCGGCTCGGCCACCATCCTCGGCGGCGCCGGTGCCGACACCGTCGTGGCTGCGGCCGGCAACAACGTGCTGACCGCTGGTGAGGGCAACAACCTCATCGGTCTCGTCGGTGGCAACAACCAGGGTCTTCGCGGCCGGCAACGACACCGTCATCGCGGGCGGCGGCAACGCCACCATCGGCGCCGGTGCGGGCAACGCCGTGATCAACGTCGTCGGCGGCTCCAACCTGGTCATCGGTGGCTCGGGCAACTCGACCATCGCGGCCGCGGCCGGCAACAACACCCTGTTCGGCGGCTCGGGCAACACCACGATCGCCGGCGGCGCGGGCAACGACCTGCTGATCGGCAGCACCTCCAAGACCGGCAACGCGGTCCTGGGTGGCTTCGCCGGCAATGACACCCTGGTCGGCGGCGTCGGCAACGACACGCTGTTCGGCGGCGACGGCAACGATAGCTTCGTG
>NZ_JAOQNG010000007.1:0-17500 GCF_025961225.1 Azospirillum canadense
CCTTCGGCGATCATGGCGCCGATCTGCTGGTCGCCGCCGAGCGGGCCGCTTTTCAGCGAGGTGACGTCGAGGGCGGGGTGGGCCTCCCGGACCAGCCGGCCGGTCGTGCCGGTGGCCCAGAAGAGGTGGCCGTCCAGCGCCGCGATGTTGGCCCCGATCCAGGCGATCAGGTCCCGCTTGCGGGCGTCATGGGCGACGAGGGCGATGCGTTTGCAGTCCACGGCGGTTGGTCTTTCCATGGAAGAGTCGGTGGTGCGCTTGCGCAATCATACTGATATATCAGTGAGGAGCGCAATGGAGATCGCAAGACGGCGTTCGCCTCGTTCCAAGGCGTTTGACCGCCGCCAAGCGGGCTCGGTATAGTGAATCGGTATTTTTTCTGGCGGAGCGGGTGTTGAAGAAGGCAGCGCAGAGCACGGCGGTTCCGGCAGCAATTCCGGGGACCCCGGTGGCGGAGAAGGATCCGGCCCCCGCCGCTCCGACGCGGTCCCGGCGGCGTGCGACCGCGGCGACCGCCCGGCCGGTCCAGCGCGGCACGACGGTGGCTGCGACCATTTACCGCGACCTGCGCAACGAGATCGTCTCCCTGCGCCGGAAGCCCGGCGAGCCCATCGCCGAGAAGGTGATTGCCCAGGATTATGGCGTCAGCCGGACCCCGGTGCGGGAGGCTGTGCTGCGGCTGGCCGACGAGGGGCTGATCGAGATCTTCCCGCAGTCCGGCACCTTCGTCGCCCGCATCCCGCTGGGCGCCCTGCCCGAAGCCATTGCCATCCGCAAGGCGCTGGAGGAGGCGACCGTTCGCTACGCCGCGCAACGCGCCACCCGCAGCCAGGTCGCGAAGCTGCGCGCCAACCTGGAACTCCAGCGGGAGCTGGAGGCGGCCGGCGACTTCAACGGCTTTCACCAGGCGGACGAGTCCTTCCACGCGCTGATCGCCGAAACGGCGGGCTATCCCGGCTTCTGGGCGCTGACCCAGCAGGTTAAGGTGCAGGTGGACCGTTTCCGGCTGCTGACCCTGCCGGTGCTCGGCCGCGTGCCGGCGGTCATCGCCGAGCACACGGTCATCGTGGAGGCCATCGCCAACCACGACCCGGATGCCGCGGCGAAGGCGCTGGACGTGCACCTGGACTATCTCCAAGTCACCATCTCCGACGCGCAGAAGGCGAACCCGCTGTACTTCACCGCCCCCCTGGACGACAAGGCGCCGGCCTGACCCCTTCGTGGTTCTTCCGCTCTGCCGCATGCGCGCACTGACCAATGGGCAATGGAAGCCTGCGGCCATCTGATATATCAGGTGGTGCGCACCTTTCGTCGTGCATGCACAGAAGAGCCAGGAGAACGCGATGCAGTCGCTCTATCGGGCCGAGCCGGCCCGCTATGATCGCATGAGCTACCGCCGGAGCGGGCGGAGCGGGCTCGACCTGCCGGCCATTTCGCTGGGGCTCTGGCAGAATTTCGGCGGCACCGACGTGTTCGAGACAGGCCGCGCCGTGCTGCGCCGGGCCTTCGACCGCGGCGTCACCCATTTCGACCTCGCCAACAACTATGGCCCGCCGCCGGGCTCGGCGGAGGAGAATTTCGGCCGCATCCTGGCGACCGACTTCAAGGCCCACCGGGACGAGATTGTCGTGTCCACCAAGGCCGGCTACGACATGTGGCCGGGCCCCTACGGCAGCTGGGGCTCCCGCAAGTACCTGACCGCCAGCCTGGACCAGAGCCTGACGCGCATGGGCCTGGACTATGTGGACATCTTCTATTCCCACCGGGTCGACCCGCGCACCCCGCTGGAGGAGACGATGGGCGCGCTCGACCGCGCGGTGCGGCAGGGCAAGGCGCTGTATGTCGGCATCTCCTCCTACTCGCCGGAGATGACGCGGCGGGCGGCGGCGATCCTGAAGGATCTCGGCACGCCGTGCCTGATCCACCAGCCCTCCTACTCCATGCTGAACCGCTGGGTGGAGGGCGGGCTGCTCGACACGCTGGAGGATCTGGGGATCGGCTGCATCGCCTTCTCGCCGCTGGCGCAGGGCATGTTGACCGCCAAGTACCTGGGCGACAAGCCTGTCGACGCGCGCGCCGCCAAGGGCGGCAGTTTGCGGGCGCATTTCCTGTCGCCGGAGAACCTGGAGCGGGTGCGGGCGCTGAACGCCATCGCCGAGCGGCGCGGCCAAACCTTGGCTCAGATGGCCATCGCCTGGGTGCTGCGCGACCCGCGCGTGACCTCCGCCCTGATCGGCGCCCGCAACGTGGAGCAGTTGGACAACTCGCTCGACGCGTTGCAGAACGCGGCCTTCTCGCCGGAGGAACTGGCGGAGATCGACCGTCACGCCGTCGACAGCGACATCAACCTGTGGCGGAACTCTTCGGTCGCCGAGGCGGGGTAAGGGCCTGAAATGGATTTTCACCACCAAGGCACCAAGACACCAAGAATCCTCGCTCCCGACTTGGCGTGAACTCTTGATGCCCAGGGTGTCTTGGTGGTGAATTCCTAAAGCGTCCGTCTCAGTGCATCAGCAGGCGCGGCAGCCAGAGCGAGAAGGCCGGCACGTAGGTGACCAGCAAAAGCGCCACGAACAGAGCCCCGTAGAAGGGCGTGATGGAGCGCATGACCTCGCCCACCGACACTTCACCGATGGCGCAGCCGATGAACTGGGTGGTGCCGACCGGCGGCGTGTTCAGGCCCAGCGCGCAGTTGATCAGCATGACGATGCCGAACTGCACCGGATCCATCCCGTACTGCATGGCGATGGGCAGGAAGATCGGCGTGCAGATCAGGATCGTGCTCGCCATGTCCATGAAGGTGCCGAGCAGGAACAGGATGATGTTGATCAGCAGGAAGATCATCAGCGGGTTGGTCGACACGCCGGCCAGCAACTCGCCCGTCAGGTCCGCCACCTCGTAGAGGCCCATCAGGTACTGGAACATCGTCGACACGCCGATCAGCAGCAGGACCACGCCGGTGGTCTTCACCGTCTTGGCCGCGGCGGCCTTGAAGCGGCTCCAGGTCATCGTGCGGTAGACGAAGGTCGTCAGCAGCAGGGCGTAGATCACCGCGATGGAGGCGGACTCGGTCGCCGTGAAGATGCCCGTGGTGATGCCGCCCAGGATGATGACGACGATCAGCAGGCCCGGCGCAGCGGCGGCCAGCGAACGGGCGGCGATTTCCCAGCCCGGGAAGCTCCCGGCCGGATAGCCGCGCTTGACCGCCACGAAATAGGCCGCACCCAGGTTGCAGACCATCAGCAGGATCGCCGGCATGATGCCCGCCGCGATCAGCGATCCGATCGACGCCTTGCCGCCCGCGGCCAGCGCGTAGATGATCATGTTGTGGCTGGTCGGCATCAGCGCGCCGACCAGCGCCGCGTGCGTCGTCACGTTGACGGCGTAGTCGGCGTGGTAGCCTTCCCGCTTCATCATCGGGATCATCACCGCACCCATGGCCGACACGTCGGCGACCGGGGAGCCGGCGACGCCGCCGAACAGCGTGCAGGCGACCACGTTTGACATGCCGAGGCCACCGCGGATGTGGCCGACCATGCTCTTGGCCGCGCTCACGATCTTGTCGGCGACACCGCCGTGCAGCATCAACTCGCCGGAGAAGACGAAGAAGGGGATGGCCAGGAACGAGAAGACGTTCATCCCCGACATCATCTGCTGGAAGACGACCGCGACCGGCAAGCCTTCGTAGAGGATGGTGCACAGCGCCGACAGGCCGATGGCGAAGGCCACCGGAATGCCGAGAATGAGGAAGCCGAAAAAGGTGACGCTCAGAATGGTCAGTTCCATGACGGCTCGACCTCCTCGCCCTTCAGGATGGCGATGATGTGCTCGATGGAGAACAGCACGATGAGGACGCCGGACAGGACCAGCGGCACGTAGCGCACCGCTTCCGACACGTGCAGGTTCGGGATGTAGTAGGACAGGACCGAACTGCCGAGAAGCCAGCCGTTGTAGGCCATGGCGGCGCCGAAGACTGCGACCAGCGCGTGGATGACGATCTCCAGCTTGCGCCGCGGCCCGTCGGGCAGCAGCACCAGCAGGCTTTCCAGCCCGATGTGGCCGGCGTCGCGCACGCCCACGGCCGCCCCGATCAGCGTGACGTAGAGGACCAGCAGGATCGCCAGGCTCTCCGCCCAGGTCGGGGAGTTGTTCAGCACGTAGCGGCCGAACACCTGATAGAACACCACCGCGACAATCATCAGCAGACCGGCGATGGCGATGTACATGCCGCCGCGGGCCAGCGGCGCGTTGATGCGGGTCAGCAAGCCGGCGCTGTGCGGCGGGCTGACGTCCATTGCTTGCAGCTCAATATCCATGCCGCACTGCTCCCCAAGGAAGCGCGGGGGCGCCGTTGCCTTATCAAAAAGGCGGACGCCGCCGCGCGTCGCCCGTGCTTACTTCGTTTCCTGGATGCGCTGGACGAGGCCCTGCAGCTTCGGCGTGTTCGCGAACTTGTCGTAGACGGGCTTCATCGCATCGATGAATTCCTGCTTGTTCGCGACCTCGACGATCTGCGCGCCGGCCTTGACCACCACGTCCTTGGACTGCTTCTCACGCTCGTCCCACAGCTTGCGCATGTAGGGGACGGACTCCTTGGCGGCCTTGCGGATCATCGCCTGGTCGTCCTTCGACAGGCGGTCCCACACGACCTTGGAGAAGACCAGCACTTCCGGCGCCATGGCGTGCTCGGTCAGCGTGAAGTACTTCGCCGCCTCGAAGTGGCGGGAGGATTCGTAGGACGGGTAGTTGTTCTCCGCCGCGTCGACGATGCCGGTTTTCAGCGCGGTGTAGACCTCGCCGAAGGGCATCGGGGTGGCGTTGGCGCCCAGCGCCTGGATCATTGCGACGAACAGGTCGGACTGCTGCACGCGGATCTTGGCGCCCTTCATGTCGGCCAGCGTCTTGTAGGGCTTGGCGGCCGAATACATGCTGCGCGAGCCGCTGTCGTAGAAGGCAAGTCCGACCATGCCCTGGGCTTCCATGGCGGCCAGGATCTCGTCGCCGATCGGGCCGTCCAGCACCGCGCGCATGTGCTCGGTCGAGCGGAAGATGAAGGGCAGGGCGGTGACCATCGTCTCCGGCACGACGTTGTTCAGCGGCGCCACGTTGATGCGCATCATGTCGAGCCCGCCGATCTTCAGCTGCTCGATGGTGTCCTTCTCGGTGCCCAGCGCGCCGTTCGGGAACACCTTGACGCCCAGCTTGCCGTTGGAGCGCTCGGCGACCAGCTTGCCGACGTAGCGCACCGCCTCGACGGTCGGGTAATCGGTCGGGTGGATGTCGGCGGAGCGGAAGTCGCGCGCCATGACCGGGGTCGCCAGCATGGTGCAGGCCGCGCAGGCCGCGAGAAGGGCGGCGCGGACGCCGCGAAGGGAAAGGTGCATTGCGTATCCTCCTGTTCCTGAAGCCAGCTCTTTCGGCTGTACTTGTGCGTTAAAGAAAGGCGAGTTGATGAAAGGGGCCCTTAGCTGAGGAAGTCCTCGCGGGGCGGGGTGAAGATGTCGAGCAGGGTGCCGGGCTCCAGCGCCACGACTCCATGCAGGGCGTTCGACGGCACCATGTAGCCGTCGCCCACGCCGAGCCGCTGGGTGCGGCCCTCGATGGTCACGTCGAAGGAGCCCTTTTCCACCACCGCGCACTGGACGTGCGGGTGGCGGTGCAGCGGGCCGATGGCGCCGGTCTCGAACTCGACCCGGACCATCATCATCGCGTCGTTGTGGCCGAGGATCTTGCGGCGCACGCCGTCGCCCAGATCCTGCCAGGCCACGGCCTCGTCCATCACGAAGACGTCGGTGCTCATCGCAAATTCTCCTTGCGTCAGCGGGCCAGCCAGCCGCCGTCGACCGGCAGGATGGTGCCGTGGACATAGTCGGACGCCGCCGAGGCCAGGAAGACCGCGGGGCCGCCCATATCGCCGGGCGCGCTCCAACGGCCGGCCGGGATGCGGGCCAGGATCTCGGCGTTGCGCTTCTCGTCGGCGCGCAGCGCCGTGGTGTTGTTGGTTTCCACGTAGCCCGGCGCGATGGCGTTCACGTTGATGCCCTTGCCGGCCCATTCGTTGGCGAGCAGCTTGGTCAGGCCGGCGACGCCGCTCTTCGACGCGGTGTAGGAGGGCACGCGGATGCCGCCCTGGAAGGACAGCATCGACGCGATGTTGATGATCTTCCCCCGGCGCCCGTTGTTGATGACGTAGCGCCCAAAGGCCTGGCAGAGGAAGAAGACGGACTTCAGGTTGACGTCCATCACCGCGTCCCAGTCGGCCTCGGTGAAGTCCACCGCGTCGGCGCGGCGGATGATGCCGGCGTTGTTCACCAGGATGTCCAGCCCGCCCAGCGTGCCGACCGTCTCCTCCACCAGCGTGTGGATCGGGGCGGTGCTGGAGAAGTCGGCGGGCAAGGCGGTGAAGCGCCGCCCCAGCCCTTCCACCAGCGCGCGCGTCTCGTCCGGCGCGGTGCGCCCGGCGGCCGCGATGTCGGCGCCAGCATTGGCCAGCGCCACGGCGATCGCCTGCCCGATGCCCGTGTTGGCGCCGGTGACCAGCGCCACCTTTCCGTTGAGGTCGAAGGGGTTGCTCATCAAGGCTTCCCCCGTCACCGCAGCGTTTCCATGGGGATCATGTCCATGTCGGTGAAGTCCTGGTTGTCACCGGCCATGGCCCAGATGAAGGTGTAGTTGCGCGTGCCGACGCCGCTGTGGATCGACCAGCTGGGCGAGATCACTGCCTGCTCGTTGGCGACGACGATGTGCCGGGTCTGGTCCGGCTCGCCCATGAAGTGGAAGACGCGCGCCGGGTCGGGCAGGTCGAAGTAGAAATAGACCTCGCAGCGCCGGTCGTGCGTGTGGCACGGCATGGTGTTCCACATGTTGTTCGGCTTCAGCACCGTCATGCCGAGCACGAGCTGCGCCGTCCGGCAGACGTCCGGGTGGATCATCTGGTAGATGGTCCGCTCGTTGGACTGGGCCAGGTCGCCGAGGTGGACCGCCTTCGCCTGCGCGATGGAGATCTTCATGGTCTCGAAGCGGGCGTGGGCCGGGGCGCTGTTCAGGTAGAACTTGGCCGGGTTCGCGCGGTCCAGGCTCTCGAAGCGAACGTCCACGCTGCCCATGGTGACATAGAGGCAGTCGCGCGGGTCCAGGTCGTACGCAGCACCATCCACCGTCACGCGGCCGGGGCCGCCGACGTTGACGACGCCCAGTTCGCGGCGGTCGAGGAAGTTGGGGGAGCCGATGGCCTTGGCGGATTCGAGCTTCAGCGGGCCGGCCACCGGCATCGCGCCGCCGACCACGAAGCGGTCGATGTGGCTGTAGGTCAGGACGACATCGTTGGCCTTGAAGATCGTCGGGACCAGGAAATGATCGCGCAGTTCCTCGGTGTCGAAGTTGCGGACAGCGTCGGGATGGGACGCGTGCCGAACGGTGATCTCCATGGTCGGGCTCCTCACGAATTCTTGGTGGCCGGCGCCATCTCGGCGCCGGTGAAGTAGAAGGGGTTGGCCCCCTGGGTGTTGGGAATGGCGGACAGAAGCTCGTCCAGGTGCGCGGACATGCGCTGTTCGGCCAGCACGGGATCGCGCTCGGCGATGGCGTCGGCGACGGCCGTGTGCTGGGCGATCACCTGGGCGATGCGGCCCGGCGCCGGCAGGGTCAAGCGGCGGTAGCGGTCGACATGCACCTTCACCTGCTGGGCGAGGCCCCACAGGCCCGGATAGCCGGCGATCTCCGCGATCAGGGAATGGAACTGCTCGTCGGCCTCGTGGAAGCCGTCGAAATCGCCCGCCGCGTCCATCTCCTGCTGCAGCATCAGGTTGGCGCGCAGGACGGCAACCTGGCTGCGCGTGGCGCGCTGGGCGGCGTGGCGCACGGCGGTGCCTTCCAGGGCGGTGCGGATCACCACGGCCTCCGGCAGCGCGTTCATGGGGATGCGCGCGACGAAGGTGCCGGACTGCGGAAAAATCTCGATCAGGCCGTCGTCGGACAGCCGAAGCAGAGCCTCGCGCACCGGCGTGCGGCTGACGCCATAGCTTTCGGCGAGGTGCTTCTCGACGATCGGCTCGCCCGGCGTGCGGCGCATGGCGATGATGTCAGCGCGCAACGTGCGGTAGATGGTCTGCGTGGTGTTGGCCCGCGATGGCACACGCGGCGCCTTCGCGACGCGCGTCCCGCTGCGCGCCGCCGGCTCCGGCCGGGCGGTGGCATCCATAGATTTCCCCCTGTGTCGGTCCGTGCCCCCTCTTCCCGCTGGGGGCCGGATCGTTCGTTGCAGGAAGGATATTAATATATCAGCGTGCAGCGCAAGCCTGAATTTGGGGGCGTAGCAAACATTTTATGCGAGCCCGCGGAAAGCCGCGGTTTGCGGCCGGGGCGCTGGCCGGGGAACTGGTGGGAGTGCCCCGAAGGTTGCTGGTTATGCCCATGGTGGGAGTTGCCAATCTTTCGTACGCATGACACACTAGTATACAAGTGTGCAAGACGACACGAGCCCGATGCCCGCAACCCCGCCGACCTCTCCTGTCTCCGCTTTCGACCGGCCTGGCCCCCGGCAGCACGGCGTCTACGACGCCCTGCGCGCGGCGGTGCTGTCCGGCGACATGCGTCCGGGGGAAGGGATTTCGGAAACGCGCGTGGCCGCCCGGTTCGGTGTCAGCCGCACGCCGGTGCGTGAGGCCTTCCGTCGGCTGGCGGATGAGGGGCTGCTGCGAATCGTGCCGCAGGTCGGCACCTTCGTGGCGCCGATCCAGCTGAGCGCTGTCGCCGACAGCCAGTTCATCCGCGAGACTCTGGAGTGCCGGACCGTGCGCTTGGCCGCGGAGCGGGCGGGGGAGGCGGACGTCGCGGCGCTCGCCGGCCTGATGGACCGCCAGCGCGCGGCCATGGCGTCCGCCCGGCACGACGACTTCTTCGCGCTGGACGAGGCGCTGCACGCGGAGTTGATCCGCATCGCCGGCCGCCCGGCGGTGTGGGACTTGCTGGTCACCGTGAAGGCGCAGCTCGACCGCGTGCGCGTCCTGTCGCTGCACAGCGAGGGCTGGGCGACCATGATCCTGACCCAGCACGAACGCATCGTCGACCGGGTCGCCGCCCGCGACGTCGCCGGGGCGGAGGACGCCATGCGGGAGCATCTGCGCACCGTCTTCGCCGCGGTCGACGACATCGCCCAAGCCAACAGCCACTTCTTCGAAAAATAGCCGTCATGCGGAGTCCTTCATGCGTTTGAGCCCCGACACGTTGTCCTCGCTGCGTCCCGGCGTTTCCCTGCCGGGCTACGACCGCGGGGCGCTGACGACCGGGATCGTCCACCTGGGAATCGGCGCCTTCCACCGGGCGCATCAGGCGGTCTACACCGACGGCGTGCTGGCCCGCGACTTCGGCCCTTGGGGCATCGCCGGCGTCAGCCTGCGGAGTCCCGACACGCGCGACGCGCTGGCGCCGCAGGGTGGCCTCTACACCGTGGCGGTCCGCGACGCGTCGGGCGAGCGGCTGCGCGTGGTCGGCTCGGTGACGGAGCTTCTGGTGGCGCCGGAGGATCCCGCGGCGGTGCTGGAGCGGCTGACCCGCCCGTCGGTCCGGGTGGTGTCCCTGACGGTGACGGAGAAGGGCTATTGCCACGACCCGGCGACCGGCGCCCTGAACGAGGACCATCCGGACATCGTCCACGACCTCGCCAACCCCGACCGCCCGCGCAGCGTGCCCGGCTTCCTGGTGGAGGCGCTGGCCCGCCGCCGCGCCGCCGGGGTGGAGCCCTTCACGGTGCTGAGCTGCGACAACCTGCCGAGCAACGGCGACACGGCGGCCGGCATCCTGCGCCGCTACGCCTCCTTGCGCGATCCGGGGCTGGGGAACTGGTTCGCCGACACGGTGGGCTGCCCCAACAGCATGGTCGACCGCATCGTGCCGGCCACCACCGACGCCGATCGTGACCGCGTCTCGGGACTGCTCGGCCTGCGCGACGCCTGGCCGGTGGTGACGGAGCCCTTCACCCAGTGGGTCATTGAGGACCGCTTCCCCACCGGCCGCCCGGCCTGGGAAACGGAAGGGGCGGAGCTGGTCGCCGACGTCCACCCCTACGAGACGATGAAGCTGCGTCTGCTGAACGGCAGCCACTCCACGCTCGCCTACCTCGGCTATCTGGCCGGCTACGAGACGGTGTCCGACGCCATGGCCGACGCCGGCATCGCCCGGCTGGTCCGCGGCCTGATGGACGAGGAGGTCACGCCCACCCTGCGCGTGCCGCCCGGCGCCGACCTTGGCCGGTACAAGGACGCGCTGATCGAGCGCTTCCGCAACCCGGCGCTCCGGCACCGCACGTGGCAGATCGCCATGGACGGCACGCAGAAGCTGCCGCAGCGCCTGTTGGGCACCATCCGCGACCGGCTGGTGGCGGGCGCGCCGATCGACCGGCTGGCGCTCGGCGTCGCGGGCTGGATGCGCTACGTCTCCGGCACGGACGAGGCCGGCCGGCCGATCGACGTCCGCGATCCCATGGCCGCGCGGCTGGCCGAGCTGGCCGCCGACGCCGGCCCGGTCGCGGAGCGCCTGGCGCCCGCCCTGTTCGCCCTGAACGCCGTCTTCGGCGACGACCTGCCGCGCGACCCCCGCTTCACCGGCCCGGTGACGAACGCGCTGAAGCGGCTGTTTGCTGAGGGGGCGCGGGCGGCGGCGGCGGGGGTGTAAGCGCCTCTTCACCGGGCCCCCCACCCTAACCCTCCCCCGCTGGGCGGGGGAGGGGACTGCCGCCGCTTCGCACAAACTCCCTCCCCCGCCCAGCGGGGGAGGGTCGGGGTGGGGGAAAACGCCGCCACCCCACACACACGCCACACCAGGAGACACCCTTGGTTGCCCTGACCGTTGAAAAACCGCACGTCCTCGCCCTGAAGCCGGAGGCCGCAACCGGCCCTGCGGCGGGCGAGGTGCTGCTGCGGGTGCACCGGGCCGGCATCTGCGGTTCCGACCTGCACATCTACCACGGCTCCAACCCCTTCGCGGTCTACCCGCGCGTCATCGGCCACGAGTTCAGCGGCGAGGTCGAGGCGGTCGGGGAGGGCGTGACCCATCTGGCGCCCGGCGACCATGTGGTGGTCGATCCCGTGGTGTCCTGCGGGCGCTGCTACGCCTGCCGCGTCGGCCGCACCAACGTCTGCGCCAACCTGGAGGTGTTCGGCGTCCACCGCGACGGAGGCTTCCGCAACCGGCTGGCCGTGCCGGCGGCCAACGCCGTCAAGGTCGACCCGAACCTGCCCTACGCCATCGCCGCGCTGGCCGAGCCCTTCTCCATCGCCGCCAACGTGCTGTCGCGCACGGGCATCGACGCGGGCGACACGGTGCTGGTCTACGGTGCCGGCACGGTTGGGCTGACGGTGACCCAGGTGGTCAAGCTGCACGGCGCCCGCTGCATCGTCGCGGACCTGGACGAGGCCCGGCTGGAGCGTGCCCGCGGCTTCGGCGCTGACGTCGTCATCAACTCCCGCACCACCTCCGTCCCCGACGCCGTGCGCGACGAGAATGACGGGCTCGGCCCCACCATCGTGATCGACGGCGCCGGCGTGCCGGCCCTGCTGGAGGAGGCCTGCCGCGTCGCCAGTCCGGCCGGGCGCATCGGGCTGCTCGGCTTCTCCCCAGCCCCTTGCAACATCAGCCAGCAGGAGATTGTGAAGAAGGAGTTGACGCTCGTCGGCTCCCGCCTGAACCGGCGCCTGCTGCCGCAGGTCATCGGCTGGCTGGAGAGCGGCAAGCTGAACCCCGCCGGCATGATCACCCAGACCTTCGCGGCCGACCAGGCCGCCGACGCCTTCAAGCTGATCGAAACCGACCCGTCCAGCACGATCAAGGTCCAGCTCAGCTTCGACTGACGCGGAACAAACAAGAGACGAATACAGGAGGGAACACCCCATGGACTTCAAAGCTCCCATCTCCCGCCGCGCCTTCGCCACCGGTCTGGGTGCGGCCGGCCTCGGCGCCGCCGCCGCGGGGTCGGTCTTCGCCCCGTCGATCGTCCGCGCGCAGTCGAAGACGACGCTGAAGCTCGGCCACCTCGGCAACGAGGACAACGTCTGGCACAAGGCCTCGCTGAAGTTCGCGGAGGAGGTGGCGCAGCGCACCAACGGCGCCGTCGAGGTCCGCGTCTTCCCGAACGAGCAGCTGGGCAAGGAAACGGACCTCATCAAGGGCATCCAGCTCGGCACCGTGGACTTCACCATCACCGGCGAGTCCCTGCAGAACTGGGCGCCGAGCGCCGCCCTGCTGGCCGTGCCCTACGCGATCCGCGACCTCGACCACCTGGACAAGGTCGTCGCCGGCCCGACCGGCCAGAAGATCGCCCAGAACATCGAGGAGAAGACGCAGCTCCGCCCGCTGACCTACTTCGCCCGCGGTCCGCGCAACCTGACCTCCAACCGCCCGATCAAGTCGCCGGACGACCTGAACGGCCTGAAGATGCGCGTGCCTAACGTGCCGCTGTTCGTGAAGTTCTGGGACTCGCTGGGCGCCAAGCCGACGCCGATGGCCTTCTCCGAGGTCTTCACCGCGTTGCAGAGCAACACCATCGAGGCGCAGGAGAACCCGCTGGCCCTGGTCAAGTCGGCCAGCTTCTTCGAGGTGCAGAAGTACCTAAACCTGACCGAGCACGTGATCAGCTGGATCTATCTGGTTGGCGGCGCCAAGAAGCTGGGCCGCCTGCCGGCCGACCAGCAGAAGGCGATCATGGATGCCGCCAAGGCCGCCCAGGCGCACGAGCGCCAGCTGTTCCTCGCCGACGAGAAGCAGCTCGCCGCCGACCTGAAGGCCAAGGGGATGGAGTTCGTGACGGTCGACAAGGACGCCTTCGCCAAGAAGGGCCGCGACGCCGTCATCGCCGCCCTCGACCCGTCCATCAAGCCGCTCTACGACGAGATCGTCGCGGTGTAGGTCCCAAGTCCCCTCTCCCCTCTGGGGAGAGGGTTAGGATGAGGGGGTCCCGCGGTGCGGGTACGTCCGGCAAAAGCGCAACCCCCTCACCCCATCCCTCTCCCCGGAGCGGAGAGGGGGATTTTCCCGATCCCGGAGAGTTCCAATGCGCAGAATCCTGGCGGTTCTCGTCGCGGGGGCGAGCGCGTTGTGCCGGTACGGCACGCTCGCGGCCTTCGCCGTGCTGATCGGCGTCGTGCTGCTTCAGGTGCTCGGCCGCGTGCCGGGCATCCGGTCCCCGGCCTGGACCGAGGAGGTGGCGCGCTTCGCCCTCGTCTATCTCGTGGCCTTCTCCTGCGGGCTGGCCCTGCTGCGCGGGGAGCTGGTCAACGTCGACCTGTTCGTGGCGCCCCTGCCGGAATCGGCGCGCCGCGTCGTGGACCGGTTCGTGGACGTCATCATCCTGGTCTTCGCGTTGGCGATCATCCCCGGCGCCTGGGACTACGTCGTCGGCAGCTTCGGCGAGCGCGCGCGGTCCATCGACCTGCCGATGATCGGGGTCTACGTGGTGGCGCTGATCATCCCGGTGTCGCTGGCCTTCTTCTCCATCGCACGGCTGCTCGGCTTCGCCCGTGCGGAGCACTACACCATGGAACGCGGGGAACTGGTCTGATGCTGATCGCGGCCTTGTTCGGCAGTTTCGCCATCGCGCTGATCCTTGGCGTGCCGGTCGGCATCGCGCTGGGGCTGTCCTCGGCGGTTTATCTCATCCTCGCGGACATCGACCTGACGGTCGTGCCGCAGTTCATGTACGCGGGCATGGACAGCTTCGTGCTGCTCTGCATCCCCGGCTTCGTGTTGGCCGGCAACCTGATGAACGGCGGTGGCATCACCGACCAGATTGTCCGTTTCGGCAACGGCCTCGTCGGCCACATCCGTGGCGGCCTGGGGCTCGCCAACGTCACCGGCTCCATGATCTTCGCCGGCATCTCCGGCACGGCGGTGGCCGAGACGGCCTCCATCGGCGCCGTGATGATCCCGGCCATGAGCAAGTCCGGCTACGACAAGGCCTTTTCCGCGGCGGTCACCGCGGCGGCCTCCACCGTCGGGCCGATCATCCCGCCCAGCGTCCCCATGATCATCGTCGGCACGCTGACCGGCCTGTCGGTGGGGAAGATGTTCATGGCCGGCGCGGTGCCGGGCCTGCTGCTCGGCATCGGGATGATGATCACGGTCTACATCATGGCCCGCAAGCGCGGCTATCCCAAGGGCAAGTGGGTGGGCTTCCGGGAGCTGTTCCGCTCCAGCCGCGCCGCCTTCTGGGCGCTGCTGATGACGGCGATCATCCTCTACGGCATCGTCGGCGGCGTCTTCACGCCCACCGAGGCCTCCGTCGTCGCGGCGCTCTACGCCTTCGTCATCGGCCTGTTCGTCTACAAGGGCTTCCGTGTGCGCGACCTGCCCGGCATCATGCTGGAGAGCGCCATCGGCTCCGGCGGGTTGATCCTGCTGGTGGGCCTCGCCAACGTCTTCGGCTGGATCCTGACCAGCGAGCAGATCCCGCAGTCGATCGCCGCGGCCATGCTGTCGATGACGACCAACAAGTACGTCATCATCCTGCTGATCAACATCCTGCTGCTGATCGTCGGCACCTTCATGGAGACGATCGCGGCGCTGATCATCCTGTTCCCGCCGCTGCTGGCGGTGGCGACCCAGGTGGGCATCGACCCCATCCACTTCGCCACCTTCGCGGTGCTGAACCTGATGATCGGCCTGACCACCCCGCCGGTCGGCGTCTGCCTGTTCGTCGCGGCGAACATCGCCAAGATTTCGTTGGGCGAGATCAGCAAGGCCATCTGGCCGTTCCTGGTCTGCAACATCATCATTCTTTTCCTGGTGTCCTACATCCCGGCGCTGTCGCTCTGGCTGCCGAACCTTCTGTTCCGCTGACCGCGGACGCGTTTTTTCGAGGGAGACAAGTTATGGAACAGACCTGGCGCTGGTTCGGTCCGGACGACGTGATCCGGCTGAACCACATCCGGCAGACGGGAGCCACGGGCATCGTCACGGCGCTCCACCAGATCCCCTACGGCGTGGTCTGGTCGGTGGAGGAGATCGAGAAGCGCAAGGCGATGATCGCCGCCGACCCGTCGCTCGGCCTGCGCTGGAGCGTGGTGGAAAGCCTGCCGGTTCACGAATCCATCAAGATCGGCGAGGGGGACCTGAAGGCCCTGTTCGACAACTACCGCCAGTCGCTGCGCAACCTCGCGGCCTGCGGCGTGACGACGGTCTGCTACAACTTCATGCCGGTGCTCGACTGGACGCGCACCGACCTCGCCGCCGCGGTGCCGGGCGGCGGCACGTCGCTGCGCTTCAACGCGCACGAGCACGCGGCCTTCGACGTCTTCATGCTCCAGCGCCCGGGGGCGGAGAACGACCACGCGCCCGACGTGCTCGCCCGCGCCCGCGCCTGGTTCGACAAGGCGTCGGAGGTCGACAAGAAAAAGCTGCTCGCCAACATCATGGCCGGCCTGCCGGGCGCCTTTGACCGCTACGACATCCCCGGCTTGCGCAAGATGCTCGACCGCTACAAGGGCATGACCCGCGACGGCTTGCGCGAGACGCTGGCGCAATTCCTGCGCGAGGTGATCCCGACGGCGGAGGAGGTGGGCGTGCGCATGTGCATCCACCCCGACGACCCGCCGCGCCCGCTGATGGGCCTGCCGCGCATCGTCAGCGGCGCGGACGACCTGGACTTCATCGTAAACGTGATCGATTCGGAGGCCAACGGCATCACCTTCTGCACGGGCTCGCTGGGCGCCGGGGCGCAGAACGACGTGCCGGCCATGGCCAAGCGCTTCGCTCCCAAGGTCACCTTCGCCCACCTGCGCAACGTGAAGAAGGAGGCCGACGGCTCCTTCCAGGAGGCCGAGCATCTGGGCGGCGACGTCGACATGGTGTCGGTCGTCACCACCCTGCTGGAGGAGCAGAAAGTCCGCCAGGACGCAGGCAACCCGAACTGGCGCATCCCCTTCCGGCCGGATCACGGGCACGAGCTGCTGGACGATGTCGGCAAGAAGACCCACCCCGGCTACCCGGCCATCGGCCGGCTGCGTGGCCTCGCCGAGATCCGCGGCGTGATGACCGCGGTCGCCTCCATGCGCCAACTGCCGGTCTGACCGATGGAATCGTTCGAGGACGTCCGTATCCACCGCACGGAGCTTGAAGGCTTCGTGGCCGACCTGATGGAAAAGGCCGGCGCCCGCCGGGATGGGGCTGAGGCGACGGCGCGCGCCGTCGTCGACGCCTCCGCCCGCGCCTTCGACACGCACGGGGTGCGGCTGGTGCCGCACTACGTCGAATCGCTGGTCTCGGGCCGGGTAAACGGCGCGCCGGACCTGCGCTTCACCCGGCAGGCCGCGGCTGTCGGGCATCTCGACGCCGACGACAGTCTTGGCCACCTTGCAAGCTACCGCGCGGTGGAGGAGGGCGTCGCCATGGCGCGGGAGACGGGCATCGCCGCGGTGGCGGTGGCCCGCTCTTCCCACCACGGGGCGACGGGCTGCTACACGCTGGCGGCGGCGCGGCAGGGCTTCGCCGCCATCGGCATGACTCACTCCGACGCGATCGTCGTGCCGTACGACGGGCTGAAGCCCTTCAACGGCACCAACCCGATTAGCTTCGCCCTGCCGGTGGCGGGGGAGGAGCCGATGCTGCTGGACATGGCGACCAGCAGCATCCCGCTGAACCGCGTCTTCCTGCGCCGAGCCACTGGCCAGCCCCTGCCGCCGGAGGTCGCGGTCGACAAGGACGGCGCGGTCACCACGGATCCGCACCAAGCGGCTGCCCTGATGCCGCTGGGCGGCACGGCCTACGGCTACAAGGGCGCGGGGCTGGCCGCCATGGTGGACATCCTCTGCTCCGCCTTCACCGGCATGGCACATGGCGCGGCGCTGCCGGCCTTCACCGGGACGGAGGAGTCGCAGCCGGTGTCGCTCGGCCACTTCTTCATCGTTCTGCGGCCGGAGCTGTTCCAGCCGCTCGCCCTGTTTGACGCGCGGGTGGCTGCCTTCCTGGCCGACCTGCGCGCCCAACCGGCCAAGCCCGGCGCCCGCGTCATGGCCCCCGGCGATCCGGAGCGGGATGCCCAGGCGGACCGCCGCGCCAACGGTGTTCCCGTTGACCTGACAACGTGGGAGAGCCTGCGGGAAATCGCGGTGCGGCACGGTGTCGCCCTGCCGACCGCAATCCCGAAGGCCTGACCACCCCAAAGGCCTGACATCGCCTTGCCCTGTCAGGACAGGCGTCGCGACGCGGCGGCGCCTGTCCTTTTCTTTTCACAAGCCCAGCTGACGCTGTACTCATTTATTTTCCTTTGATTCCAGCCACTTAAGCGTGACTCAACGATCTTGGCGCCGGGGGATGAAAACCTATGGCAAAAACATCACATTCAATTAAAATCAGGATCGTGGCGCAGGCTCCCCAGGGCCGGTGCTCTCACAAGAGGGAATGTTTGGGATGAACAGCAGCCAGAATCCGCGACACGCCGCCGCCATGCTCTTCCGCGTGGTTGCCGCGAACGGACGCTGCGATGTCCGACCGATCCAGCAGGTGCCGAAGA
>NZ_JAOQNG010000007.1:20000-315000 GCF_025961225.1 Azospirillum canadense
GACCTCGGGCCGGCCCCTGGTGGGGTTGGTTCGATGGTCCAAGCATCTTGCGGCGATGTTGTGTGCGTGGTGTGGGCTTGCCCCTGCGCGTGGCGCAACCGCTGATGAGGATCAAGCGTCTGAAGGGCATCTGGTGGATGCCTTGGCACTGAGAGGCGATGAAGGACGTAGCACGCTGCGATAAGTCACGGGGAACCGCGAGCAGGTTTTGATCCGTGAATCTCCGAATGGGGCAACCCACCGCTTTTGCGGTATCCTCACCTGAATCCATAGGGTGGGGAGGCGAACCCGGCGAACTGAAACATCTAAGTAGCCGGAGGAAAGGACATCAACCGAGACTCCGCTAGTAGTGGCGAGCGAACGCGGACCAGGCCAATGGCCTCTTCTACATAACCGGAACCGTCTGGAAAGGCGGGCCAGAGCGGGTGATAGCCCCGTACGGGTAAACCGGAAGAGGTCTTCGAGTAGGGCGGGGCACGTGAAACCCTGTCCGAACATGGGGGGACCACCCTCCAAGCCTAAGTACTCCTCAGTGACCGATAGTGCACCAGTACCGTGAGGGAAAGGTGAAAAGCACCCCGACGAGGGGAGTGAAACAGTTCCTGAAACCGGATGCCTACAAGCAGTCGGAGCGGCCTTGCGCCGTGACGGCGTACCTTTTGTATAATGGGTCAGCGACTTGGAGTCTGCAGCGAGCTTAAGCCGGTAGGCGAAGGCGCAGCGAAAGCGAGTCTGAACAGGGCGTCAGAGTTGCAGGCTTCAGACCCGAAACCCGGTGATCTAGCCATGGGCAGGTTGAAGGTGCGGTAACACGCACTGGAGGACCGAACTCACGCCTGTTGAAAAAGTCGGAGATGACCTGTGGCTAGGGGTGAAAGGCCAATCAAACCGGGAAATAGCTGGTTCTCCGCGAAAGCTATTTAGGTAGCGCGTCGGACGATTGCCCACGGGGGTAGAGCACTGGATGGGCTAGGGGGGCGCGAGCCTTACCAAACCTAACCAAACTCCGAATACCGTGGAGCACAGTCCGGCAGACAGACGGTGGGTGCTAAGGTCCATCGTCGAGAGGGAAACAGCCCAGACCGCCAGCTAAGGTCCCCAAATCACGGCTAAGTGGGAAAGGATGTGGGAAGGCCATGACAACCAGGAGGTTGGCTTAGAAGCAGCCATCCTTTAAAGAAAGCGTAATAGCTCACTGGTCTAGTGAAGCCGGCCTGCGCCGAAAATGTATCGGGGCTCAAGCCGTGTACCGAAGCTGCGGATGTATCGCAAGATACGTGGTAGCGGAGCGTTCCGTAAGCCTGCGAAGGGCCCCCGCGAGGGTGCCTGGAGGTATCGGAAGTGAGAATGCTGACATGAGTAGCGACAAACAGTGTGAGAAACACTGTCGCCGAAAGTCCAAGGGTTCCTGCGCAAGGTTAATCCACGCAGGGTGAGCCGGCCCCTAAGGCGAGGCCGAGAGGCGTAGTCGATGGGAACCAGGTTAATAGTCCTGGGCCTGGTGGTGTGTGACGAATTCCAACGCGTGTATGTCCTGATCGGATTGGACATGCTGTAGAGGGGTTCCAGGAAACAGCCCCACCGTATAGACCGTACCCGAAACCGACACAGGTGGACTGGTAGAGCATACCCAGGCGCTTGAGAGAATGGTGTTGAAGGAACTCGGCAAATTGCCCTCGTAACTTCGGAAGAAGAGGGCCCCGTTCGTGCGCAAGCGCGGGCGGGGGGCACAGACCAGGGGGTAGCGACTGTTTACTAAAAACACAGGGCTCTGCGAAGCCACACAAGGCGACGTATAGGGTCTGACGCCTGCCCGGTGCCGGAAGGTTAAGGGGAGAGGTGCAAGCTTCGAACCGAAGCCCCGGTAAACGGCGGCCGTAACTATAACGGTCCTAAGGTAGCGAAATTCCTTGTCGGGTAAGTTCCGACCTGCACGAATGGCGTAACGACTTCCCCGCTGTCTCCAATACCAACTCAGCGAAATTGAACTCTCCGTGAAGATGCGGAGTACCCGCGGTCAGACGGAAAGACCCCGTGCACCTTTACTACAGCTTTGCAGTGGTGCTAGGGATCTCATGTGTAGGATAGGTGGGAGGCTAGGAAGCCCGGGCGCCAGCTCGGGTGGAGCCACCCTTGAAATACCACCCTTGAGGTCTCTGGCATCTAACCGCAACCCGTGATCCGGGTTCGGGACCCTGCATGGCGGGTAGTTTGACTGGGGCGGTCGCCTCCCAAAGTGTAACGGAGGCGCGCGATGGTTGGCTCAGAGCGGTCGGAAATCGCTCGACGAGTGCAATGGCATAAGCCAGCCTGACTGCAAGACCGACAAGTCGAGCAGAGACGAAAGTCGGCCATAGTGATCCGGTGGTCCCACGTGGACGGGCCATCGCTCAACGGATAAAAGGTACGCCGGGGATAACAGGCTGATGACTCCCAAGAGTCCATATCGACGGAGTCGTTTGGCACCTCGATGTCGGCTCATCACATCCTGGGGCTGGAGCAGGTCCCAAGGGTTCGGCTGTTCGCCGATTAAAGTGGTACGTGAGCTGGGTTTAGAACGTCGTGAGACAGTTCGGTCCCTATCTGCCGTGGGTGTCGGAGTTTTGCGAGGATCTGTCCCTAGTACGAGAGGACCGGGATGGACATACCTCTGGTGGACCGGTTGTGACGCCAGTCGCATCGCCGGGTGGCTAAGTATGGACGGGATAACCGCTGAAAGCATCTAAGCGGGAAACCCACCTCTAAACCAGAACTCCCTTGAGAGCCGTGACAGACCATCACGTCGATAGGAGGCATGTGGACGGGCGGCAACGCCCGAAGCTGAGCCTTACTAATCGCTCGATCGGCTTGATCCCATCGCCGCCGCGCCACGCGCAGCGGCCAGCCCACACACAAAACACCGCAACTCCGCCGCAAGAAGCAAACGTCCTCACTTACAAGACAGCCCGTCCGGTTGGATGGCTCGCGTGTGCCTTGGTGACCTGGTGGTCATGGCGAGGCTCCCAACACCCGATCCCATTCCGAACTCGGCCGTGAAACGCCTCAGCGCCGATGGTACTGCGTCTCAAGACGTGGGAGAGTAGGTCGCCGCCAGGTCACCACGGCACACGCCAACACCCAGCCGGTTGGACAACGCTCGCACGTCACTTGCACGTCTTCACGAACACACCAAAAGCCGGCGCTCCCCACGAGGAGCGCCGGCTTTTTGTTGTGCGCCTGCACTTGCCTCAACGCGCGGCTCTCGTCCACACCTCGATGATGGGAACCTCCCAGCTGTCCACGCGAAGCTTGTCGCGCCATTCCGCCGACGCGTCGGACCGGTATCGGCGCACCACGGCCAGGACGCGGGCCTCTTCCACCGATGGCACCAGGCGGAACCACGTCATCGCCGCGGCGTCCGTCGCCAATCGGGCGATCTCGGTGCCGCCCGTCGCGCGCACCCGCACCACGGCTTGGCCATCCTGCACCGCCTCCAGGCGCACCGGGTCGCCGGGGCGGAGGGTGGCCAGCGCACAGTGCAGCGGATCGTCGGGACCACGTCGGCCGGAGAAGTCGATGAACAGATGGCCAAGTCCGAGCACGCTGCGGCTGCGGTTCAGCAAAGCCTGCTCCGCCCGTCCATCGCCGCCCGCCGTTGCGCGGTCGAGGTCCAGCCCGTCCAACAGGGGCAGGTGCGGGTTCCGCACGTCGGCGCGCCGCACCAGGCACAGCGTCTCGCGCGCGCGGGTCATGCCGACGTAGAACAGCCGCCGCTCCTCTTCCTGGTTCGCGTCCCCCTTGGACCGGTTCCAGCCGCCGTCCAGGATCACGACGTGGCGGAACTCCATCCCCTTGGCGCCGTGCAGCGTGCCGATGAACAGGCCGCCGACCGGTGGGCGCTCGCGGCGCATCTGGACCAGCGCCTCGTAGAAAGTCTCGCGGGAAGCTTCGGGCTCCGCCGCGGCATTTGCGTATTTGCGATCCCAAGCTTCGAGCAGATGATCCACCACCGCCCACCAGGGCGAGGGCCCCAGCGCCGCCCGCGCCGCGTTGGCCTGCGCCCGCAGCCATGCCCCGTCCACCCGCGAACTCCGGTCGCGCAGCCGGTCGAACATCGCCACCACCTCACGCAGGCGATGGAGGGGAAAGGCCTTCCCGTTCTCTTCGAACGCCGGATCGGCCGGGACGCCATCGCGCTCGCACAGAGCTTGGAAAGGGGCCAACTCAGCGCGGTTGTGGGCAAGCACGGCAAAGTCCGCCCAATCCGTTTCGGGAGCCAGCGCGCGCAGCCGCCGCACCTCCGCCAAGGCGGCTCCGATCTGGTGGGCGGCGCCTTCCACCGCCAGCACCCGGACGCGCCCCCGGCCAGCCGGGTCGAGCGCGTGCCACCGCCCGCCGGGATACAGGCGGGCGCGGGCCTTGTTCACGCCCAGGGATTGCCCCTCCTTCATGCGCCCGCGGTTGGCGGCAATCACCGTCGCGGCCGCCTGGACGATGGCCTCGCTGGACCGATAATTTTCCAGCAGGTGGTGGACGTCGGCGTTGTAGTCGTCCCGGAAGCGGCGGATGAAAGCCACGTCGGCACCGCGGAAGCCGTACACCGCCTGATCGTCGTCGCCGACTGCCATCAGGGCGATGCGCGCCTCCGGGTCCTTTTCCTGCCGGCCGGCGATGGCGCTGACCAGATTGTACTGGTCCTCGTCGATGTCCTGATACTCGTCGATCAGGATGTAGCGGTAGCGGGCAAGCAGCCGTTCGCGCACGTCCTCGGCGTCCAGGCCGGGGAAGTCGCGCTCGCCGCGCAGAAGGGCGGTGGCGTCGCGGATCACGTCATCGAAGGCGGCGCGCGTTGCGGCCCCATCGGCGGCGCGCTCCACCCGCCCGGCGAAAGTCGCCCCGACCAGCCGCATGGCAAGCGCGTGGTAGGTGTGGGCATCCACCCACGCCGCCTCGTCCCCGATCAGCGCGCGCAGCCGCCGGCGCACCGACAGGGCGGCGGAAAGGTTGAAGCACAGCACCAGGATCGCCTGCGCCGGCACGCGCTGCACCCGCATCAGCCAAGCGCAGCGGTGCACGATGACCCGCGTCTTGCCGGAGCCCGGCCCGGCCAGGACCAGCAGGTTGCGCCCGACGCCCGCGGTGACGATGGCCTGCTGCGCCGGGTTTCCAAGGCTGGTGACGATGCGGTCGTACAAGTCCCCGGTCACCGGCCGGCCCAGTTCGGCCCGGCGGTTGCGGAAATGGCGCTCGACCAGACGGTCCTCCGGCAGGGAAAAGTAGTCGGCGGCAAAGGCCAGCGCCTGGCCCGGCTCCTTTAGGCCCAGCGTGGCGAATTCGCCCATCGCGTGGATTTGGAAGGTGCGCCCCTGGTAATGGCGCGCCAGTGGCGCGTGGTCGTCCTTGGTGTAGCGCCGGCCCCTGGCATCGGCCGGCAGGCGCAGGGTCAGCCCCTGGCGGAACACCGAAAGGCCGCTCTGCAGGACGATCGCCTTCCAATCGTGCAGCAGGAGCAGCGCCGCCTCCGCCGCGGCGAAGGCATCCTGCGGATCGGCAGCCAACAGCGCGTCGCCGCGGACGGCCTCCGCCAGTTCCTCCATGGTGAAGCTGACGACGCTCTTGCCGCCTGTGTCCGCTTGCTTGACCTTGGGGAGCAAGCGGTCGAGCACGACCCCGGCCACCGCGGTGCGGTGCCGGAACGCCTCGGCGAGCGCGTCCCAGGGACCGGACGGCCAGACCCGGTAGCGCCCGCGGGCGAGCGGGATCAGCCGCAGGCGCGCCGCGCGGTCCAGCTCGCCCAGGCTCTTCAACAGGCGCAGGGCGACGTCCGGCTGTGCCTCCGCGCGGCCGAGGTCGCGCAGGCGCTGGGTGCAGGCGTTGAGCGTCAGGATGGAGGGAGTGCCGTCCGGCGCCTCCTCCCGCATCAGGTCGATCAGGTCGCGGCCGATCGCGGCCAGCTGCCCCGACACCCGGCATGAGGCGTTGCTTCCCGTCGGCCGCACCAGCGCCGTCAGCACCGGGCCGCTTTCGATCAGCCCATGCGTGGCCATCGCGCCCAGGATGGACAGCACGCGCCCGGTCGTCTCCTGCGGCGGGGAAGGAGCAGCGGGCTCCAGCGCCGGCAGACGCGCCAGGGAATCCACCGTCAGCAGGGTTTCGTCTTCGGGATCAATGGCGTGCGCCACCAGCGCGCGGTAGATCGACGTCCAGCGGGCGATGCCGACATCCGGCAGGCCGAGTGCCGCGATGCGCCGGCGCGCCTCTTCGGTCGAGGACAGGCGGGGTCGGGCGGTTACGACCCAGGTGCGGTTCTCGTTGCGCTCCACCAAGCCGGCGCGCTCCAGCCAGGACAGGGCCGTCTTCACCTTGGTGTCGGCGTCCATGTCCTCCGCGTCGAAGCCGAACCGCAGCTCGGGGTCGGCCATCAGCTCGCCGGTGGTCGTCACCACCTCGTCCCGGCCGAGTGTGCGGGAGAGCTTGCGCACCCCGCGCAGCACCTGGGTGACGTCGCGCCGGGTAAGCTCCGACGCGGCGGACAGTCGGAACTGCGTTTCCAGGTCGGCGGGGTCGTAGAGGAGGACGCAGGCGGCCGGCTGGCGATCCCGGCCGGCGCGGCCGGCCTCCTGAAGATAAGCTTCCAGGGACCCCG
This sequence comes from Azospirillum canadense, assembly GCF_025961225.1. Classification (GTDB taxonomy): domain Bacteria; phylum Pseudomonadota; class Alphaproteobacteria; order Azospirillales; family Azospirillaceae; genus Azospirillum; species Azospirillum canadense. Next base: position 26,626 of record NZ_JAOQNG010000007.1, read on the forward strand.
GCACGTCGGCGTGGACGACCAGCCGCACCGTGTCCTTGTCGATGCCCATGCCGAAGGCGTTGGTCGCGCAGACCACCTTGATCAAGCCGTCGACGAAGCCCGCCTGCACCTCCTGCTTGGCGGGCACCTTCATGCCGGCGTGAAAGGCCGCCGCCGCCCAGCCACGTCCGGCCAGGGCGTCGCGCAGCTCCTCCGTGCGGCGGCGGGTGGCGGCGTAGACCACGGCGCAGGCGGTCGGGTCGCGGCTCGGCAGATGCTCGGCGAGCAGCTCGTCGATCCGCTCCTCTTTGTCGTCGGCGCAGACCGATTCGATGGCAAAGGTCAGGTTGGCGCGGTCCACGCCAGCGGCGAAGGGGGTCAGGTCCTGCCCCAGCCGGTCGCGGAACAGGGCGCGGATCTCCTCCACCACCTCGTGCTTCGCCGTGGCGGTGAAACAACAGATGGGCGGCGGCGCGGTGCTCTGCCGCCGGGCGAGCTCGGCAATGAAGCGTGCGGTGTAGAGATAGTCCGGGCGGAAATCGTGCCCCCATTTGGACAGGCAATGGGCCTCGTCGAAGACCCAGGCGCCGATCTGCCGCGCCTCCAGCGTGCGGGTGACAGAAGGGTTGCGCAGCTGCTCCGGCGAGACGTAGAGGATCGCCACCTCGCCGCGGCGCACCCGCTCCATCACCGCCAGGCGCTCTGGCTGGGTCAGGGCGCCGTACAGCGCGGCGGCGACCGGGCGCTTGGTCTTGGCTTCCAGGTTGTCCACCTGGTCCTTCATCAGGGCCTGCAGGGGCGAGATCACCACGGTCAGCGCCCCGGTGCGGTGATGGCGGGCCAGCGCCGGCACCTGGAAGCACAGCGACTTGCCGCCGCCGGTGGCGAGCACGGCCAAGTGCGGGCGGCCGGTCAGCCCGGCCTCGACGATCCGCTGCTGGAGGCTTCCGCCGTCCGGGGCGGCGGGCTCGGCCCGGTAAGAGTCGAAGCCGAAGGTCTGCGCCAGCCAGCCTACCGCGTCGAAGGCCCCTCCGCACCAGGGGCAGGCGGCGTCGCCGCAGGGTGTATCGCGCAGGTCCGCCAGGATCCGCGCGGTGTCCGGGTGACGGTGCCAGACCCAGGCCGGCAGGACGGAACTGCCACCGGCGACCGTCAGCCATGCCAGCGCGTAGGCGAAAGGCAGCCGCGCCTCCGGCGCCGCGATCCGGGCTGGAGTCAGGCGGGCGGCGGCTGTGGCGCAGACCGCATCGCCGGCGGCGCGCCTCCAGGTGGCCAGCGCGGCGGCGGGCGAGGGGGGAAGCGCCGCACCCAGCCGGCCGAGCAGGTCGGCCATTCCCGCATGCTCCGGATGGGACAGGGCGAAGCGATGGAAGCCGGCGACGTCCGGCTGTTCCCGGGCCAGACGGGTGAGGGCATCCGCGATGTCGTGCAGAAGCGTGCGGCACAGGCGGGCATCGGCCACCGGATCGTTCAGCGTCTCCTTCGCCAGCTTGTAGTCCTTGACCAGCCGGTGATAGGGGTTGGCCGGATAGGCCAGCGGCGACAACAGCAGCGTGTCGATCACCGGCAGGGCCAGGGCGCCCAGGCCGGGCACCGCGTCGCGCAGAATCGGCAGGTCATGCGCCAGCATGTTGTGGCCGGCGATGTGGCCGGCGCGAAGGGCCAGAGCCGCCAACTCATCCAGCCCGGCGAGGTCCGATTTGCCCCGGCCCTCCCAGCGGAAGGGTGAGCGATCCCCGAGCACCGCACCCACCAAGCGCGGTTGTCCGGCGCGGTCCGCTTCGACATCGATGTACAGCGTTCGGGCCAGTGTTTCGGCCAACGTTCCAGCCAGCGCTTCGGCAAGGGCATCCTCGGCATTCGCGATGTCCGAGGCGGGCCGTTTGCGGAAAGCGGCGACGATGGCGCGGAAAGGCACGGGTTAATCCTGCTGCTGCGGCACGGGGAACAGTAGCGCCTCGCCCAAAGCACGGCTAGTGGTTGCAGAGCTTTCCACCCTGCGGCATGTCGATCCGCCGTGGGTATGGTCGTCCGACTGCTTCCGTCGGTTTGTCCCTTCTCCCGCGGCACGTCTTCAAACAGGCCGTTGTCCATGAAAAACATGCATTGGTATTTTAGAATTTATAGGTAACATCTAAAAGATGGCGTATTTAATATGGGGTTGACGTGCGATGGTGGCATGATGATGCGATCAGGCGCGCCTTGTCGTGCGGCGGAGCCTTTCGTTGATGACCACCATTCCCGAAGCTCTGCGGATCGCCGTCGGTTTGCACCAGAGCAACCGCCTTCAGGAAGCCGCGGAGATTTACGGCAGGATACTCGACGCGGACCCGTCGGTGGCCGACGCCTGGCATCTTCTCGGCGTGCTTCACCATCAGGCCGGCGACCACGCGCGCGCGGTCGACCTGATCGGAACCGCCATCGGCCACGATCCGTTCTGCGCAACCTACCACGATAACCTTGGCGCCGCGTTTCGGGCGAAAGGGCAGGGCGAGCGCGCGGTGGCCTGCCATCGGCGCGCCGCCGCGCTCGATCCGGCCTGGGCGAAGGCGTTCGGCAATCTGGCCGGTGTGCTGCTGGATGCCGGTGGGGTGGAGGCCGCCACCGCCGCGCTTCGGCGGGCCTGTCGGCTTGCTCCGGACCAGGAGGCTCTTCTCCTACGGCTTGGCGATTGCCTGCTGTCGCAAGGGAAGGCGGCGGATGCGGAAGTGGTTTACGAACGGCTCGGGAACGGTGAGCCGAGCCACCCCGCCCACCTGTATCGGCTGGGGGTTTGCAAGCTTTCCACCAGCGGGCTTCTGGCGGCCAACCCGGGGAACAGCCGCCACGTGGTTGACCCGGCCAGGATGCGCGATGCGATCGCGCTTTTCCTGCGGGCGGCGCAGGGTGGCCACGCCGACGCGTTGAAAAACAGCTTCGGCACCGCCATGCTCGCGCTGCAAAACGGTATCCTCGATGATCCGACCTTGGCGCTGACCGCGCGCTTCGCGCGGGCGGTCCTGAAGAACGGCCCGCGCCACACCGCGGCGCTGGCGGTCGTCTGCTACAATCTCTACCGCCAGAAGCGGATGGACGTGGCGTGTCGTTTCTTCCGCAAGCATGCCCGACTCTTTTCCCCGGAGGAGGTGGCCGGCGATTTCGAACTGCTGGTCTGGTCCCAGGTCCAAGGCGATCCGCGGTTTTACGAGCGTTTGAGCGGGTTTGCGCCGCGCCTGTTCAGGTCGGCGGCCCGCCGGACGCTCGCGCCGCCCGTGTCCGATGGCCGGCCCATCGTGCTGGTGGGATGCGATGAGGTGTATTGGCGGCGCTTCGGTTCGGACTTCATGGCGTCGTTCCTTGAGCGTGCGGGATCCTGCGCCCTGCACGTCCACGTCGTCAACCCATCCGCGGAAACAATGGATGCCTTGGAGCGGCTGGGTGGAACCTCCAGCGGCAGGCTGTCCTGTTCTTGCGAGGCCATCGATCTGAGCCATCTTTCCGATCCCGCACGCCTGACCTATTTCGCTTCCGCGCGCTTTGCCGTGGCAAGGGACCTGATCCGGGACGGAAAGGGACCGGTCGTTCAGGTGGACGTCGATACGTTGTTCCTGGACGATCCCGGCGCCGCGATGGGCGTATGCCCATCCTGGGACATCGCCATGATGAAGGACCGGAGCGGACGCGGGCCGACGCGCGACGTCCTGGCCGGCTTCATGGCGTTCAACCGCACACCCAAAGCCGCCGCGTTCCTCGATTTGGCCGTTTCCTACATCGGCTGGCACTTCGACGAAGGGCGGGCCTACTGGGGTCTGGATCAGGCCGCGCCCTACTGCATTCACGACTGGCTGGCGCGATCCGGGACGACGCCGGCCGTCGTCTGGTTCGATTTCGAGAATTTTCCTTTCCTGGAGTTCCTGGCCAAATAGATCACGCCCAACACATCACGCCGGGGACGGGAAGGTCGCGTAGACCTTGCGCACGGTCTCGACGACCTCGCCGATGCCTTTCCATCCCTTGGGAAGCAAGGCCGTGTCGCCGGCCCGCAAGGTCGTCACCGTGCCGTCGGCGGTGAGGACCCAGACGCCAGAGAGCAGGACGAACACCTCGTCGACGGTGCGCTCCAGCCGGCACTTGCCGACGGTCAGTTCCCACACGCCGGCGGTGCGGCCCGTGTCCTCGCTGCGGTGGACGACGTGGACGCGCACCTCCGGCGCCGTTGGCGCGATGGCCGTCGGGTAGATCTTGGAGGAGGTGACGATATCCGCGCCGGCCGTGTTTTCGATGACGGTGAGCGTGCTCATCCCCGATCTTCCTGCTTGTGGTGCATTGCTCTGGTTGATCACCCGGTCCATTACAGGCCGACGCACATGTATTTGATCTCCAGGAAGTCATCCATGCCGTACTTGGAGCCTTCCCGGCCGATGCCGCTTTCCTTGATGCCGCCGAAGGGCGCTACCTCGGTGGCGAGCAGGCTTTCGTTGATGCCGACCATGCCGTATTCCAGGCGTTCGGCGACGCGCCACACCCGGCCGAGTTCGCGGCGGTAGAAATAGGCGGCGAGGCCGTATTCCGTGTTGTTCGCGATGCGCACGGCCTCGTCCTCCGTATCAAAGCGGAAGAGGGGGGTGACCGGCCCGAAAATCTCCTCGCGCGCCACCCGCATGTCGGTGGTGACGCCGGTCAGCACGGTCGGCTCGAAGTGATTCGGCCCGAAGGCGTGGCGCTTGCCGCCGGCGGTCAGCGTGGCACCTTTGGCGATGGCGTCGTCCACCAGTTCCTGCACCTTGGACACGGCCTGGGCGTTGATCAGCGGCCCCAGCTTCGGCGTCAGCCGCACTGTGGTGCGGGAGGCGGTGGCGCGCCTGAAGACCTCGGGCTTGCTGGGCACCCGCCAGGGGCTCGGCGTGTTCGTCGTGTCGAACCGGCGCCAGTCGTCGTTCCAGATCGACCACGGCGAACTGGAACCGGCGGAGCAGATCGTCAAGCTGGCCGAACTGCGCATGGGGATCGAGACGGAGGCCGCCGGCCTGGCCGCGGAACGGCGCACCGAACGCGACCTCCTCGACATGCGCAAAGCGCTGGACAAGGTGGCCGAGGCGATCGAAAGCGGGAAGGTCGAGGCCGGCGTCGATGCGGACGTGCGCTTCCACCGCGCCATCTGCGCCGCGACCCGCAACCCGCACTATCTGACCTTCACCACCTTCCTCGGCCAGTTCCTGCATGAGAACATCATGATCTCGCGCAAGCGTTCGGCGAAGAAGGCCGACCGCGGGGCGCTCGCCCAGGCGGAGCATCTGGCGATCTACGAGGCCATTCTCGCCCGCGATCCCGAGGCCGCCCGTGCCGCCGCAAGACGGCATGTGGAGAACACCGCCCACCGCCTGACCGACAACGACAGCTTCGTGGACCAGGAGGAGGGCGCCTGAGGGCGCCTACGCGTCGGCATCCGCGGTGATGCCGTGCTTGCGCAATTTCGCATACAGGTTGGTGCGCGACAGGCCGAGGCTCCGTGCCGCTTCCAGCTTGTTGCCCTTCGCCTCGTCGAGTGCTGCGAGGATGAGTGACCGCTCCAGCTCATCCATCGCTTCGGCGAGCGGACGTTTTCTGGTTGGCGGGGCGGAGCGTTGGACGGCGGTTCTCGGAAGCACGTCGGCGAAATCCTCGGCCAGAATGCGCTCCCCGTCGGTGCGCACATAGACCTGCTCGATGACGTTGGCCAGTTCACGGACGTTGCCGGGCCAGTCGTGCCCGCGCAGCGCGTCCAGCGCCGAGGTCGTGAGGTCGCGCATCGGCTGATCGAGGCTCGCGGCTGTCCGTTCCGAAAAGAGGGAGGCGAGGATCTCCAGATCCTCCCGGCGGTCGCGGAGCGCCGGGAGTTCGATCGGAAAGACGTTGAGGCGGTAGTAGAGGTCCGACCGGAACGCGCCGTTGCGCGCCATGTCCGCCAGTGGCCGGCTGGTCGCGGCGATGATGCGAACGTCGACCTTGATGACTTGGTTGGACCCCAGCGGCTCGACCTCCCACTCCTGCAGCACGCGCAGCAGCTTGGCCTGGAGCGGCAGCGGCATGTCGCCGATCTCGTCGAGGAACAGCGTGCCGCCGTGCGCGAGCTGGAACTTTCCCGGGCGCGGTTGCCGCCCGGCGCCGGTGTAGGCCCCCGGCGCGACGCCGAAGAACTCCGCCTCCAGCAGGTTTTCGGGAATGGCCGCGACGTTGAGGCCCACGAAGGGACGATCGGCCCGGTCCGAGGCCGCATGGATCGCGTGCGCCACCAGTTCCTTGCCGGTTCCGGTCTCGCCCAGCAGAAGCACCGCCGACTGGATCTGGCCAGCCTTGCGCACCAGCCGTTTCACCTGGAGCATCGCCGGGCTGAAGCCGATCAGGTTCTCGACCGTGTATTTCGGCACCCGGCTGGCGGCGAGTTCCTTTTCCATGCGCGCGAGACGCGATTGCAGCTTGTTGAAGCGCTCCGCGATGGGCCGCAGGTAGGTGAGGCTGTTCTTGAGCGCGAAGGCGATGGCGCCGATGATTTCCCCACGCTCGTCACGCAGGGGCAGGCGGCTGACCAACAGCGTGTGCTCCCCGTAGCGCATGATGTCGAGCGGCATGGAGCGACCGGTTTCGACCACGTCGCGCATCCGGCTGTGCGGGATGAGGCGTTCGACGGGCTGCCCGACCACGTCCGCCACGGACCGGATGCCCAGCGCCTCCATCCGCTTGTCGTCGAACCAGACGTGCTTGTCGTTGGACCAGACGATGCGCGCGTCCTTGTCGACCAGGATGGCACCGTCGATCATTTCGTCGATCATCACCATCAGGGCGCGCGCCGCTGCAAAGTGCCCATCGCGTTCCGCCGTCACCCGTTCCGCCGTCATGGCCCGCCTCCCGCCGCCCTGTCAAAAATCTGAACACTGTCTGTCAAAAATTGGCACACGGCGAAAGCGCTGATTTGCTGGGCCGTGCGCCGCACACCGTGGCGCGATGTCCGGAATCGCAAACAATCCTCGCGCCGATCACCGGCCCGGATGGATCAAGCCCCTGCATTGCAACGAATTTTTCCGCTGGCACGCCTGTTGCTACTTAGCGCTCAAGAAAAACGTGGGCGTTGCGAACAATCGGCCGAACGACCTGCACAGGGGGGAAAGCGCAAGGCATGACGCAGCAGCGTATCGGAATCATCGGCGCCGGACTGATGGGGCACGGAATCGCGCAGGCCTTTGCCGTCGCCGGTCACCGCGTCGACATCCAGGAGCCCGATCCCGGCCGCCGGGCCGGGATCCTCGGCCATGTCCGCCGCAACCTCCAGGGGCTGGGCATGGACGCCGCTGCCGCGGACTGGATCCGGCCCTGCGAAACACTGGAGGACGCCGTCGGGCACGCCGACATTGTCATTGAGGCGGTCCCTGAGGACCTGGAGCTGAAGCAACGGATTTTCGCGGCGGTCGAGGCCGCGGCGCCGGCCCACGCGCTTTTGGCGAGCAACACGTCGGTGATCCCGATCACCCGGATCATGGAGCGGCTGCGCGACAAGACCCGCGCCATGGGCACACACTGGTGGAACCCGCCCTACCAGATCCCGCTCGTCGAGGTCATCCAGACGGCCGACACCGCCGATGCGGCGGTCGCCGCGATGATCGACCTGCTGACCGCCATCGGCAAGATGCCGGTGCATGTGCGCAAGGACGTTCCCGGCTTCATCGGCAACCGCTTGCAGCACGCGCTCTGGCGCGAGGCGATCGCGCTGGTCCAGAACGGGGTGTGCGACGCCGAGACGGTGGACACCGTGGTCAAGGCCAGCTTCGGCCGGCGCCTTGCCGTTCTGGGGCCGCTGGAGAACGCCGACCTCGTCGGCACCGACCTGGCGCTCGCGGTGCACGAGCATGTCCTGCCGGACCTCGACCGCACGCCCGGACCGCTGCCCCTGCTGCGTGACCTCGTCGCGTCCGGGCGGCTCGGCATGAAGTCCGGGGCCGGTTTCCGGACCTGGACGGAGGCGCAGCGGACCGAGACCCACGCCCGCTTGGCGGCCCATCTCCGACGGCTGGACGACATCGAGCGCGAGTGATCGCGCGAACTCAATCTTCAGCGGCCCGTTGGGCCGGACACATAGGAAAACGTCATATGGCCGCACCATCGAAGAAGGTCATCATCAGCTGCGCGTTGACGGGGTCGATCCACACCCCGACCATGTCGGACGCGCTGCCGGTGACGCCGGATGAGATCGTCGAACAAGGGGTTGGCGCCGCCGAGGCCGGTGCTGCGATCCTGCACCTGCACGCCCGCGATCCGCGCACCGGGCAACCGACGCCGGATCCGGCGGTGTTCATGCAATTCCTGCCGCGCCTCAAGCAGGCGACCGACGCGGTGCTCAACATCACCACCGGCGGCTCGCTCAACATGACGGTGCAGGAGCGCCTCGCCGCCCCCCTCCGGGCCCAGCCGGAGATGTGTTCCCTCAACATGGGCTCGATGAACTTCGGCATCTTCCCGCTGGCCGACCGCTACAAGGATTGGAAGCACGAGTGGGAGGAGCCGTACCTGCGCAGCACGGACGACTTCATCTTCCGCAACACCTTCCGCGACATCGCCTACATCCTGGAGCATCTGGGCGAGGGCTGCGGCACGCGCTTCGAGTTCGAGTGCTACGATGTCGGGCACCTCTACAACCTTGCGCACTTCGCCGACCGCGGGCTGGTAAAGCCACCCTTCTTCGTCCAGACGATCTTCGGCATTCTCGGCGGCATCGGCGCGGAGCAGCGCAACCTCGTCTTCATGCGCGAAACCGCCGACCGTCTGTTCGGCAAGGACTACGAATGGTCGGTGCTGGCCGCCGGCCGTCACCAGATCCCGTTCACGACCATGGCCGCCGTCATGGGCGGCAACGTCCGCGTCGGGCTTGAGGACAGCCTGTACCTCAGCAAGGGCCGGCTCGCCCGGAACAGCGCGGAGCAGGTGGCGAAGATCCGCCGGATCCTGGAGGAACTGTCGCTGGAGGTTGCTACCCCCGCCGAGGCGCGCGCCATGCTCGCCCTGAAGGGCGCCGACCAAGTGGCGTTCTGAGCGGCGCGCCAAGAGATCCAAAGGGAAGGAAACAGAGATGCGAAACAGGAACGCTGTCGTCACCGGCTCCACCACCGGCATCGGTCTGGCGACCGCCCGCGAACTCGCCAGCCGCGGCTGCCATGTGATGCTCAACGGTTTCGGCGACCGTGCGGAGATCGACCGGCTGTGCGCCGGGATTGCCGAACAGAGCGGCACGACGGTCCTCTATTCGGGGGCCGACCTCAGCCGGCCGGAGGAGGCCCGCGCCATGATGGCCCAAGCGGCCGAGAAACTTGGTCCGATCGACATCCTGGTGAACAACGCCGGGGTGCAGCATGTCGCGGCGGTGCACGAGTTCCCCGACGACAAGTGGGACCTGCTGCTCGCCGTCAACCTGAGCGCCGCCTTCCACACCATCAAGGCGGCCCTCCCCGCAATGCGGGAGCGGGGCTGGGGGCGCATCGTCAACACGGCGTCGGTCCTCGGCATGGTAGGCGCCCCGCACAAGCCCGCTTACGTCGCCACGAAGCACGGGATCATCGGCCTGACCAAGTCCGTGGCGATCGAGGTCGCGGAGCACGGCATCACCTGCAACGCGGTGTGCCCCGGCACGGTGCTGACCCCCATCATCGAAAAGCAGATCGCCCAGCAGGCACAGGTCACAGGCCTGCCGGAGGAGGGCGTGCTGAAGGCGGTGTTCCTCGACAAGATGCCGACCGGCCGGCTGATCCCGCCGGAGGAGATCGCCGCCGCCATCGTCTTCCTGTGCTCCGACGCCGCTGCGTCGATCACCGGCGCCGTCATTCCCGTGGACGGCGGCTACACGACTCACTGATCCTTCAAACGGCGACAATCCCAACCACCAAGAATCAGCATTAGGGAGCGAAACATGCGCACGAAGCTTCTCGCCGGCCTCCTCGCCGGTGCCGCCTTTTCCGCTCTGGCCTCCGGCGCGGCCCAGGCCCAGATGTCGGACAGCGTCATCAAAATCGGCATGCTGTCCGACCGATCGGGCATCTACGCCGACATCAACGGTGAGGGCTCCGCCGTGGCCGCACGGCTGGCCGCCGAGGAGTTCGGCAACGCCATCAACGGCACCAAGGTCGAGATCATCGTCGGCGACCACCAGAACAAGGCGGACATCGCGGCCAACCTGGCGCGCCAGTGGATCGACACCGAGAAGGTGGACGTGATCGCCGACGTGCCGAACTCCGCCGCGGCGCTGGCCGTCCAGGCCATCACGCGGGACAAGAAGCGCCTGTTCCTGATGTCCGGGCCCGGCTCCACCGACCTGACGGGCAAGGAGTGCAGCCCCTACGGCTTCCTGTGGACCTGGGACAACCACGCCGTCGCCTCCTCCACCGCCCGCGCGCTGATGGAGCAGGGCCGGAAGAGCTGGTTCTTCATCACCGCCGACTACGCCTTCGGCCATTCACTGGAAGCCGAGGCCGCCAACACGGTCAAGCAGCTGGGCGGCACCATCAAGGGCAGCGTACGCCATCCGCTGGGCGCGTCGGACTTCTCCTCCTTCCTGCTGCAGGCGCAGGCCTCCGGCGCGCAGGTGGTCGCCTTCGCCAACGCCGGCGGCGACACCATCAACGCGGTGAAGCAGGCCGCGGAGTTCGGCATTCCCCAGGGCGGGCAGACGCTGGCCGGCCTTCTGCTGAACATCAACGACGTCCACGCCTTGGGCCTTGAGACCTCGCAAGGCCTGATGCTGGCGAATTCCTTTTACTGGGACATGAACGACGAGACCCGCGCCTGGTCGAAGAAGTTCGAGGAGAAGACCGGCCGCAAGCCGTCGATGAACCAGGCCGGCGTGTACTCGGCGGTGAAGCACTACCTGAAGGCCGTGCAGGAGATCGGCACCGACGATCCCGACAAGGTGGCCGCCAAGATGCGCAGCACGCCGGTCACCGACATGATGATGAAGAACGCGAAGATCGCCGACAACGGCCGCGTCTTCGACGACATGTACCTGGCGCAGGTGAAGACGCCCGCCGAGTCGAAGGCGGCCTGGGATTACTTCAAGATCCTGAAGACCATCCCGGGCGAGCAGGCCTACATCAACCCGAAGGACAGCGGCTGCCCCCTCGTGAAGTGACGGATGGGGCACGGGGGCTGGAATCCAGGAACCTCTCCGCCTGACGGCGGGTGTGTCCTGGGTTCCCGCCGTCGGGCCGACCGGCAGGAAGTTGAAGCGAACCCGCGTCCGGCGCGAGCAAAGTTGCTTGCGGGCGGCGTGCATCGTCGGGATTATTGCCCACCCTTGACCTGGATGTGGGCAATGAGTGCAGAACGAGACCCAACCGCCCCGGCGCCGATCCCGAAGACGCGGGTTCCCATCGCTATTGAAGAGTTCCTGGCCGCGGCGGTGATGACGGTGATCGCCCTGATCACCTTCGCCAACGTGCTGGCGCGCTATTTCACGGACATCTCGCTGGCCTTCACCGAGGAATATTCGATCGCCCTGATGGTGATCCTGACCATGCTCGGCGCTTCCGTCGCCGTGGTGAAGGACCGCCACATGCGCATCACCTTCCTGGCCGACAAGCTGTCGCCGCGCCGGCGGCGCCTGGCCGAACAGTTCGCCACGGTCTGCATCATGGCGATGTTCGGGATCCTCGCCGTGTACGGCACGCAGGCGACCTGGGACGACTACCGGTTCGAGGTGACCTCGCCGGCGCTCGGCGTGCCGCAGTGGATCTACACGGTCTGGCTGCCGCTGCTGGCCGTGGTCGTGGTGCTGCGAGCCCTGGGACGATTGCTGCGGACCGCCAGGGAACCGTTGAGGGAGGGGCCGGCGGCCGTGCCGGCGCCGGTTCCCGTGTCCAGCGACCCGGTGCCGGGAGAACGGGCATGATCACCGCGCTGCTGTTCGGCACCTTCGGCTTCATGCTGCTGATGGGGGTTCCCATCGCCGTGGCGCTGGGGCTGGCCGGCACGGGCACCATCGCGCTCGCGCATCTGGGCGTGCTGGCGGTGCCGACCAACGTCTATTCGGGCATCGCCAAGTACCCGCTGCTGACCATCCCGATGTTCGTGCTGGCCGGCACCATCTTCGACCGGTCCGGCGTGGCGCAGAAGCTGGTGCGCTTCGCCACCGCGATCATCGGCCACGGGCGCGGCTCGCTCGCCGTCATCGCGGTCATCGTGGCGATGATGATGGGCGGCATCTCCGGCTCCGGTCCGGCCATCGCGGCGGCGGTGTGCGGCGTCATGGCGCCCAGCATGATCCGCGCCGGCTACCCGCGCCCCTACATCGCCGGAGTGATCGCCGCCGCTGCGGCCACAGACATCCTGATCCCGCCATCGGTCGCGCTGATCATCTACAGCGTGCTGGTGCCGAGCGCGCCGGTGACGGCGATGTTCGCCGCCGGCATCATTCCCGGCACGCTGGCCGGGCTGGCGCTGATCATCCCCACGCTCTGGCTCGCCATCCGCCACGACCTGGGGCGCGAGCATGCCAAGGAAAAGCGCCCGCCCTTCTGGGCCAGCTTCAAGGACGCCTTCCTCGGCCTGTTCGCCAAGGTGCTGATCCTCGGCGGCCTGCGCTTCGGCGCCTTCACGCCGACCGAGGCCGCGGTGGTCGCGGTGGTCTACGGCCTGCTGCTGGGCATGGTCGTCTATCGCACGGTCAAGCTGCGCGACCTCTACGACATGATGGTCGAGGCGGCGGAGATCTCCGCGGTGATTCTGAGCGTCGTGGCACTCGCCAGCGTGTTCGGCTGGGCGATGAGCACGCTGTCCATCATCGACCCGATCGCCAAGGGGATCGTGAACCTGGGCATCGGCGAGTACGGGGTGATGGCGCTGCTGATGGTCATGCTGATCATCATCGGCACCTTCCTGGACGGCGTGTCGACCTTCATCATCCTGCTGCCGCTGCTGATCCCCATCGCGGAAACCTATCATTGGGATCTGGTGTGGTTCGGCGTGCTGCTGACGTTGAAGATCGCCATCGGCCAGTTCACGCCGCCCATGGCCGTCAACCTGATGGTCACCTGCCGCCTGACCGGCTGCTCCATCGAGAGCACGGTGCCCTGGGTCCTGTGGCTGATCCTGACCCTGTTCCTGACGCTGGCGGCCGTCGTGGTCTGGCCGGACCTCGCCCTGTGGCTGCCGCGCCGTCTGGGCTTCACCTGACCGCGGAGAGCGGTGCATAGGTCTCAAGGCAGGGGCCCGGCGGATGACGCCGGGCCCCTTCTGTTTTGACGGTCGGCGCGCTCACCGCTTGACCGCCGTCAAGGATAGCCAGACCAAATCAGTCAACTTCCCTCATGGATGGCGGCACGGCGACCGGAGGGCCGGCTCTCCCGCCCGACCGCTCGCCCCGATCGATAGCCAGGACCGGCCCGCTGGGCCCTGATCCAGTTCCAGGGGAACCAACGCATGACGGAACGCTTCACCAAGGCGGCCGCCCGAAACATCTTCTACGGCGGTTCGCTGTTCTTCTTCGCCGCCTTCGTCTCGCTGACGGCGGCCAGCCACAAGTATGTCGTCACCACCGGCACCGACGCCGCCGGCCTGACCGAGAGCGTCGCCCGCGGCAAGGCGGTGTGGGAGAAGAACTCCTGCATCAACTGCCACACCCTGCTCGGCGAGGGCGCCTACTTCGCGCCGGAACTCGGCAACGTGTGGATCCGCTACGGCGGCGACAAGGACCCGCAGGGCGCGCGCGACGCGCTGAAGGCCTGGTTCGCCGCCCAGCCCAGCGGCATCGAGGGCCGCCGCCAGATGCCGCAGTTCCACCTCACCGACCAGCAGGTCGAGGACCTGGCCGACTTCTTCGCCTGGACCAGCCGCATCAACACCCAGAACTGGCCGCCCAAGGTCTCGGGCTGACGGGAAGGACCTCTGCCATGAAATACGAATCCCAGAAGGTGGCGCTGCCCTTCTTCTACGGCGCGCTGCTCCTGTTCGCGGTGCAGCTGCTCGTCGGCCTGCTCGCCGGCACCGTCTACGTGCTGCCCAACACGCTGTCGGAGCTGCTGCCCTTCAACATCCTGCGCATGATCCACACCAACGCGCTGATCGTCTGGCTGCTGATGGGCTTCTTCGGCGCCGCCTACTACCTGATCCCCGAGGAGGCCGAGCGCGAGCTGCACAGCCCGAAGCTCGCCTACCTCCAGTTCGGCCTGTTCATGTTCGGGGCGCTCGCCGCGGTCGTCGGCTACGTCTTCCGCATCCATGAGGGGCGCGAGTTCCTGGAGCAGCCGCTGTGGATCAAGGCCGCCATCGTCGTCGTGGCGCTGATGTTCCTCTACAACATCTCCATGACGGTGCTGAAGGGCCGGCGCACGGTCATCACCAACATCCTGGTGATGGGGCTGTGGGGCATCGCCATCTTCTTCCTGTTCTCCTTCTACAACCCGACCAACCTGGCGCTGGACAAGATGTACTGGTGGTACGTCGTCCACCTGTGGGTCGAGGGGGTGTGGGAGCTGGTGATGGCCTCCATCCTGGCCTTCCTGATGATCAAGATGACCGGCGTCGACCGCGAGATCGTCGAGAAGTGGCTGTACGCCATCGTCGGCATGGCCCTGTTCTCCGGGCTGCTGGGCACCGGGCACCACTACTACTGGATCGGCACGCCGGGCTACTGGCAGTGGATCGGCTCGCTGTTCTCCACGCTGGAGGTGGCGCCGTTCTTCGCCATGGTGGTGTTCGCCATCCAGATGGTGCTGAAGGGCGGGCGCAACCACCCGAACAAGGCGGCCCTGCTGTGGTCGGTGGGCTGCGCGGTGTTCGCCTTCCTGGGCGCCGGCGTGTGGGGCTTCCTGCACACGCTGTCGGCGGTGAACTACTACACGCACGGCACGCAGGTCACCGCGGCGCACGGCCACCTGGCCTTCTTCGGCGCCTACGCGATGATCAACCTGGCGATCTTCAGCTACGCCATGCCGCACCTGCGCGGGGTGGCGCCGTACCATCAGGCGCTGAACAAGCTGAGCTTCTGGCTGATGTGCGGCGGCATGACGGTGATGACCTTCGCGCTGACCTTCGCCGGCGTCGTGCAGGTCCACCTGCAGCGCGTGCTGGGCATGGACTACATGAGCGTGCAGGAGCAGATCGCCCCGTTCTTCTGGGTGCGTCTGGCCGCCGGCGTGGCGGTGTTCATCGGCGCCTGCCTCTACCTCTACGCCCTGCTCGGCCCGGTCCGCGCCACCGGCAAGGCCCCGCTCGGCGGCGCCGTCCAGCCGGCCGAGTGACGTGACCTGAAGACCCCTCTCCCGTTCCGGGAGAGGGGATCACACCCAGGAGAATTCCATGCCTCTCAGCGCCCTGAAGGCCGTCGCGGACGACCTCGACATTCCCTACTACCAGGCGGTCGGCGACGAGTGCGAGCTGTTCGAGCACGCCTTCCGCCACCGCCTTCCGCTTTTGCTGAAGGGCCCGACCGGCTGCGGCAAGACCCGCTTCGTGTCGCACATGGCGGCCCGGCTTGGGCGGCCGCTCTACACCGTGTCGTGCCACGACGACCTGACCGCCGCCGACCTGACCGGCCGCTACCTGCTGAAGGGCGGCGACACAGTGTGGGTGGACGGCCCGCTGACCCGCGCAGTGCGCGAGGGCGCCATCTGCTACCTGGACGAGGTGGTGGAGGCGCGCAAGGACGTCACCGTCGTGCTGCACCCGCTGACCGACGACCGCCGCCTGCTGCCGCTCGACCGCACGGGCGAGCTGCTGGAAGCGCCGGAGGGCTTCATGCTGGTGGTGTCCTACAACCCCGGCTACCAGAACGTCCTGAAGGCGCTGAAGCCCAGCACCCGCCAGCGCTTCCTGGCCATCGAATTCGACTTCCCGGCGCCGGAGGCGGAGATTGCGATCGTCGCCCGCGAGAGCGGCCTGCCGGAAGGCCGCATCGCCCCGCTGGTCCGTCTGGCCGGCGCGCTGCGTGACCTGAAGGGCCAGGACCTGGAAGAGGGCGTCTCGACCCGCCTGCTCGTCTACTGCGCGACGCTGATCCGGTCCGGCATTCGGCCGGAGCGCGCGATCCGCACCGCGCTGATCGAGCCGCTGACCGACGACGCCGACGTGCGCCAGGCGCTGCTGCGCGTCGCCGACATCGCGCTGGGCTGAGAAGCCGGAAGGATCCGTCATGCTGCTGTCGCTGTTCGAACCCGAAGAGACCATCGGCCGCCACTGGCACCGCCTGATGGGCGGCCGGGCGAGCTACCCGCGCCATCCCGACGCCGCCGTGGCGCTGGAGACGATCCGGCCGCGGCTGGGCGTGTTCTTCCGCGGGCTGGGCGGTGACCGCGGAGTGCGGCTGGCAGCCGCGGCGCGCAGCAGCTCCGGCCACCGGCTGGCCCTGCTGGAGCGCATCGGCCTCGGCGCCGAGTCCATGGAGCGGCCGGCGCTGGACGGTGATGTCCTGGCGCTGCCCGCGGTGCTGGACGTCTTCCCCGACGCCGCGCTGAACGAGCGCCTTTACGAATGGCTGGCCGCCTACTTCGCCCACGCGGAACCCGCGGGCGAGCCGCCCGCCGATCCTTTGCAGGCCGACGTCCGGGCGCTGCGGCAGGCCAACGCGACGACGGCGCACGTGCTGGCGCGCTGGCCGGGGCTGGTGCGCCTCCATGGGGAGCTGTGCGCGGCTTTGCGCGCCGTGCGACCGAAGCGCGCTCTGCCGAAGGACGAGGCTCGGGTGGAAGCGGCCGTTTTGGCTCTGCTGGGCGCCGGGGAGGGCGGGGCGGTCTTGAACGGCACCGTGCCGCTCGACCGGTTCTCCGCGCCCGTCGGCTACAAGCCGTTCCTGCCCGTGCCTCTGTGGGGCGAAGTCGCCGGTGCGGCCGTGACCGGCGCGGCCGCAGCAGTTGGAGACGGCCCCGAAAGCGACTCTGCGGAGGCGGCCGAGGGCGACGGCCAGCGCCGCAAGGCCAAGCGCCGCGACAGCGACCGGACCCAGCGGGAGGATCCGCTGATCCTGAACCGGTTCGAGAAGCTGCTCGGCCTTGCGGAGATGATGAACATCCCGCGCTCGGTCGAGGACGACGACGAGGACGGCGCCAAGCAGGCCGCCGACGACATGGAGGAGATCGCGCTGGCCCAGCACCAGCGCAAACCCTCCACGCGCCTGAAGATGGACCTGGACCTCGCCGCCGCGACGGTGGACGCGACGCCGTTGGTCGCCGAGCACAGCTACCCGGAATGGGACCACCGCCGCCGCGCCTACCACCCCGCCCACTGCCGGGTGATCACCGAACCGGCCTCCGCGGACGGCGAGGACTGGGTGCCCGACGACGCAGCCCTGCGCCGCATCCGGCAGGTGCGCCGGCAGTTCGAGGCGCTGCGGCCGAAGCGGATGGTCTTCACCGCCCAGCCGGACGGGGATGAGTTGGACCTCTCCGCCCTGGTGCGCAGCCGTGCCGACCATCGCGCGGGCGGGGTGGGCAGCGACCGCGTTTACCAGTCGGTGCGCACGGCGGCCCGCGACCTCGCCGTGGCGGTGCTGGTCGATGCCTCGCTGTCGACCGATGGCTGGATCGACGGCCGGCGCGTGCTGGACGTGGAGAAGGAGGCGCTGCTCGCCCTATCCTACGGGTTGGAAGCCTGCGGCGACGACCATGCGATCTTCACCTTCACTTCCAACAAGCGCAGCTGGGTGCGGGTGCAGACCGTGAAGGGCTTCGACGAGCCGCTGTCGTCCACGGTGCAGCGCCGGGTCCAGGCGCTGAAGCCCGGCCACTACACGCGGATGGGGGCGGCGATCCGCCACGCCACCGCGCGGCTGGCCGAGCGGCCGAACCGCCACCGGCTGCTGATCCTGCTGTCCGACGGCAAGCCGAACGACGTCGACCATTACGAGGGCCGCTACGGCATCGAGGACACGCGCGTCGCCATCCAGGAGGCCCGTCGGCAGGGGCTGGCGCTGTTCGGCATCACGGTGGACGCCGAGGCGCGCGACTATTTCCCCTATCTGTTCGGCCGCGGCGGCTACGCCATCTTCCCCCACGTGGCGCACCTGACCAAGGCGCTGCCCGCGCTGTACCGGCAGGTGGTGGGGTAAGCCGAAACACGAAAACCCAAACACGAAAATGGGGACCGGCGAAGGCCGGTCCCCTTGCTTTTGCGTGTCTGCCCTGTGACTCAGCCGCCGCACATGCCGCCGCAGCAGGAGCCGCTGCGGTCCTCCACGGGAGTGGCCTGCGCCGACTTCACGATCCGGACCCGCCACACCTCCGGCCCCTGCTCCTGATACTCCCAGGTGAAGGCGTTCCCGAACAGCGTCCGCAGCTGCAGGTGCAGGGGGCGCGGGTCGTGGTCGTTGACCAGCGTGAAGGAATCCCCCGGCGCAAGGCCGTGGACCGCCTCGATGATGACCTGATGGCGCTGGTAGGGCGCGATGGCCTGGACGTCGATGACGGGCTCGGTCCGGTCGGTGGCAGAAGTGGCTTGCATGGTGTCCTCTGTTGGGGATGGTGGAAGGATTGAAGGAGGAAGAAGGAATTGCCGCCTCAGCGAAGGAGGCCGGCGGCGTAGGCGCCCAAGATCGCGAGGCCCAGCACCAGCAGATAGCCGATCAGGACCGGCCTCCAGCGGTTGCCGGGACCGTGCAGGCCCACGTAGTGCACGAGGATCTGCCGCCCCTTGACCATGGTGATGGCCATCACGGCGGCGGCGCCCGCGATGCCGGGAATGGCGCCGGGAATGGCGCCGTGCCCGGCCTTGCCCAGGAGCATCGTGGCGAGCGTCAGGGCGGTCAGGACGCCCCAAGTGCGCAGGAGCAAGCCCGTGCGTGCGTTCATCGCCGTTCTCCTCAGCGCAGCAGGTACAGGAGGGGGTAGAGGACGATCCAGACCAGATCGACCATGTGCCAGAAGGCGGCCCCGGTCTCGAAGGTTTCCGCGCTGTCCTGAAAGGCCACGATGACCAGCAGGATCATGCCCATGACGACGTGCAGCGCGTGAAAGCCGGTCAACAGGTAATAGAGGGAATAGAACCCGCCGCTGTCGAGCGTGAAGCCGGCGTCCATCATCGCCGAATACTCCGTGCCCTTGACGATCAGGAAGAGCAGGCCAACGGCAGCGGCCGTCACGAACAGGCACCGCGCGCGTCGCCATGCCTTCTCATGCGCCGCGGCCACGCCGACCGCGGCCAGCGCTCCGCTGGACACCAGGACGATGGTGTTCAGGCCGCCCAGCGTCGGGTCCAAATGTCCTTGGCCCGCGGCGAAGCCGGCGGGGTTGAGCAGACGGGCCACGGCGAAGCCGATGAAGGCGATGGCGAACACCGCCAGTTCGCTGAGGATCAGGATCCACATCATCGGGTGGCCCGGAAGGCCCTCCAGAGGGTCGCTCCCGCTCTGCGCGTCGCCGGTGAAGGCGCTGTCTGCCGCTGACATGGTGCCCGCTGACATGGTTTTCGTCCCGATGGTCCGTCCTTGCCCGCCAAAAGTTGACTGATTTGGTCAGACTATCCTTGACGGCGGTCAAGCCGGCGCAGTTGGCCGGCCTGACGGACAAGCGGGGCGACTATTGGGTGAGGAACATCCAGGCGGCGGCGCCGAGCGACGCCAACGTGGCGAGCACCACGCCGCCGCGCGACATCACGCCCTGACGGTGCATCAGCAGCGCCGTCCCAATCAGCATCGGGGTGACGATCAGCAATCCGAGTTGAGCCTGGTTCATGGCGCCCGTCTCCCGTGTGGCCAGCGCGGGAAAGCTCGGCGCAGGCCGGCCGCGCGTCCTTGACCGCGGTCAAAAGGCTCCATAGCCGGCCAACGCGACGTCATGCCACCGCGGCGCGCGCCATCCGGTGCACCGACACCGCCATGCCCAGCCCGAGTGTCGCCGCGAGGCCGCCGATCAGGAACACAGCCGCATAGCCGGAGGAATCGGCCAGCAAGCCGACCAGCGGTCCCGTCGCTCCATAGGCGAGGTCCTGGAAGGCGGCGAACCCGCCGACCGCCGTGCCGCGCAGGTGCGGCGGCACCCGCTTGACGATGTCGGAGCCCATGGCCGGAAACACCATCGAGCAGCCGAGCCCCGTCAGCAGGGCGCCGGCCAACGCCCACCCGGGACCGGGGGCCAGCCACAACAGGTACTGGCCGCAGGCCTCCACGGCCAGCGAGGCGATGGCCACGGGCGCTCCGCCGATCCGGTCGGGCAGATGGCCGCAAAGCAGCCGGACCAGGACGAACCCGACGCCAAAAAAGGTCAGCCCCAGCCCCGCGTAGGGCCAGCCGCGGCTGAGGAAGTAGAGGGAAAAGAAGGCGCCCAGGGCGGCGAAGCCGACCCCCTGAAGCCCGACGGCGGCGCCCGCCCGCCAAATCCGGCCGATGATCCGCCAGAAGGACTCGCGCTGGCCGGCGTGGGGCGCCACGGCCGGGATCGGATGAATGGCCGCCAGTCCCAGCAACGGCAACAGCGTGCACACGGCCATGAGGCCGCCGAAGCCCACCCGGTCCAGCAGCGCGAGGCCAAGCGGGCCGCCGGCCGCGAAGGCCCCGTACATTCCCGCACCGACCAGCGACATCACCTTGCCGGACCGCGCGTGGCCCATCAGGCCGATGGCCCAGCTGATCATCCCCACCATGGCCAGGCTTTCGCCCAGGCCGAGGAGGAGTCGCCCGACAATCAACACGGCGTAGGCGCCCGCCACGGGCAGTTGGGGCCAGCTCGCCAGAAGGCAGATCAGCCCGGCCACGGCATAGACGACCAGACCCTGCCGCATGCAGGTCTTGCCGCCGATCCGGTCGGCGCGCGCGCCGGCGAGGTTGCGCGTCAGGATCGTCGACAGGAAAGCGATGCCGACCGTCAAGCCGCCGAAAGCGTTGCTGAGGCCCAGCCCCTGCACGACATGCACCGGCACCGCCGGCAACGCCATGGCAACCGCAAGATAGGAGAGGAACAGCGTCCCCGTCAGGGCAACGACACGGCGCTGGGCCACATCGGGCCGATCAGCGGCCGACGCATTGATGGAAGGCACGTTCACGCACTCCGCATGAGGACCGTCGCTCGGTGGAATGCGCGGTGCGCGGACACACGCACCCGCTCCCCCCGAACGAGGGTCAATGGGTGCGTTGATTGACGTGAACGCTTACGGCCGGAACGCCCCGACGGGCATCATCCGGCGATGACGGACCTTAGCCGACGCGCCGGGGGAGCGTCAACACGCAGTCCCCTCTCCCGGGACGGGAGAGGGGACTCGGCGCCATGCGCGGCCCGCCTCAGAACGCGATGCGCGTGTCGAGCATCAGGATGTGGGCGCGGTCGGTCAGGTCGCCGCCGCTCGGCGCTCCGCCGGACAGGGTGGAGCGGACGTAGTCGTACTCCAGGCCGGTGGTCAGGCCGGGGGCGACGGTCCAGGTGATGCCGCCCTGCCAAATGTCGGCCTTGGCCGGGGTCGTCATGGTCGCGCTGTCGTTGCCGAGCGCCCGCAGGTAGTTTGCGGCGAACAGCAGCGGCCCATAGGAGTATTGCGCACCGATGATCAGGTTCTGCTGCGCGCGGGACTGGGCGAGGCCCTTGGCGTAGCCGCTGTCGCCGCTGTAGGCGTAGCTGGCGCCGACCTTCACGGGGCCGTAGCCGACGTTGGCCCCGACATGAACGGACCGCAGATCCTCGAACTCCTGGCTCAGCACGCCGTCCGTCTGCCCATTGGCCTGGCCGGTCTGGTAGAAGGCGCTGGCCTCGATCGTCAGCTCGTCGACGTTGCGCAGGTAGGCGGCGCCGAACTCCACGATGTCGTGGAAGGACGGGGCGTTGCCCAGCGGATCCCGCTTCAGGCGGTTGACGTTGTTGTTGGCGTCGCCCAGGCGCGGCGTGTAGGACACCGCCGCCGACAGGCCGGCGATGGACGGGGTGATGTAGATGATCTTGGTGCCGGTGTCGTAGGACACGAGCGTGCGCAGGCTGGTCGCCGGAAGCGGCAGGGCGCCCAGCGTGGAGGAGCCGTTGAGGAACAGGATCCCGTTGCTGTCGGGGCTGCCCGCGATTCCTTCCACGTTCGGGCCGATCATGCCGTATTCGTCCGACAGGCCGTTGATCATGCCCGCCTGCACCGTGCCGAACCCGCCGCTGACGTAGACGAAGGCGCGGTCGTTTTCCAGCCGCGTGCTCGACACCGCCGGATTGCCGTTGCCAGCCACGATGCGCACGCGCGCGCCGTAGGTCAGGCCGTTGTCGGCGGTGGCCGACGGCGTGATGACGAGGCGGAAGCGGTTGGCGAACTCGGTCGACCGCAGGCCGCTGTCCTGCTTCTGGTTGACGTAGGCGCCCTGCGCATAGGCATCGCCGCCGATGGTGACGTCGAAGGCGGATTGCGCGGCGGCCGGGGCGGACAGCGCGAGACAGGCGAGGGCGGCGGTGACGGGAGCGGTCGGGCGCATGGGAGCGGTCATTCCAAGATATAGAGTGGTGTGAATGTCAGGCGGCTTGGCGCGCGGGGAACCAGCGGCGGGCGAAGGGGGTCAGGTTGTCGTCGTGCAACTGGGCTTGGCAGAGAATCTCCACGCTGTCGGCCCAGCGCGGGTTGAGGCGGCGGAACAGGGCGAGTGCCGGGCTGTCCAGCTTGGCCTCGCTGATCGCGCGGGCCTCCTCGGTCAGGCCGTAGCCCTGCCAGTTCCAGTCCACGGTCCCGGTTTCGGTGTCGTAATACTGGGCGAAGCATTCGCGTCCGACCCAGTCGCGCACCACCCGGTCGAAGTCGCCCAGCGGCGCCTCGGCGTGCGGCGTGTGGCGGACGAACAGCATCGGCATGTAGCGGTAGGAGCGGTAGCCGACCGCGCTGTAGCTCCAGTACCAGACGCGCCCCGAGCGGTCGGCGCGCGCACGGTCCAGAAGCTCGGCGACCATCGACCGGACGAGCCCGTTCGACCCCCAGTAGCGGCGCTGGAGGATGCAGTGGGCGGTGTGATAGACGCCGACCGCCCGGCCGTCGAAGTCCGACTCCTGCCGGTAGATGGTGGCGAAGCCGACCAGTTCCCCGGTTTCCGCGTCCCGCTGCAGGACGCAGTGGTCGAGGTCGGCCAGCTCCTCGTTGAAATAGTCCTCGCCGTAGCCCTCGAACCACACGCTGAGCAGGACGAACAGCGCCGAACGCAGTTCGGGCGTCAGGGCGGCGGGGCCGACGACGCTGGTGACCAGGGGGCGTGAATTCATCCGGCGGCTCCGCAGGACAAGTAGGCGGCTGCCCCCGCGTCGCGGACGTCGGCGCAGATGTCCTCGTAGTTGCAGGTGATCTCCTCGCCCGCGGCGATGGCGCGGCGGGTGACGAACAGACGCCAGTCGGCCGGGTCAGCCCGGCCGACCGACGCGTCGTCGGCGTGGTTGAGGAAGCGGGCGTCGTCGCCGGGCAGCAGGATGCCGACCCCCTCGATCACGCAGCCGTGGAAGTCGATCAGCCGGTCGACCTGCGGATAGTCGGCCAGCACGGAGTCGTCGGGGGCCAGCAGCCGGTCGATGCGGGCGTCGAACGCCCACATCGGCGTGCCGGCCGGCACCGCCTCCTCGGCGAACAGCCCCAGCCCGTGGATTGGGCTGGAGCCGACGCGGGTCGCGATCAGCAGGGGCATGGCGTCCGTCCTTCCAACCGTCAGGCGGCCGCCGGAGCGGAGGTGAGCGCCTCGTCGAACTCGAAGCTGGCGGCGTCGTCGACGAACTGCTCGGCGATGGTCGTGTTCGGCTTCGTCAGGCAGACGCCAATGTAGTCGGCGAAGCGCGGCGGCGGGGCGAAGCCCTCGGAGAGCAGGCGGCTGTTGTCGAAGGCGATGTCCTGCGCGGTGAAGCGGTGGTACTTGCGCCCGCCCGCGGCCATGGTCCGGTGCAGGATGTCGCGCTGCGGGAAGGCGGCGCGGAAGGCGCGGTCGAAGGGCCGCCAGCCCTCCGGACCCTTGGGGTCGAAGAAGCTGTAGGGGCGGGTGCCCTCGTGCCCGTGCGCGGCGAAGGCCTCTTCGAAGTCGGCCCAGGTGGTCCGGCTGCCGATGCCGGCGGAGATGTGGTAGAGGTTGTGCTTTAGGTCGGGCTTACGCAGCAGGTCGTGCAGGCGCGCGGACGCCCAGTCCACCGGCACGATGTCGATGAAGCCGTCGGGCGAGCAGGGCAGCACGCCGGTGCGGTCGACCAGCCGGAAGAACCAGAAGATGCTGGCGCTCGGCCGCACGCCCAGCGTGGTGTGGCCGACCACGATGGACGGGCGGCAGACGACGATCGGCAGCTCCGGGAAGCCGGCGGCCAGCGCCCGCTCCGCCGCGGCCTTGCTGCGGGTGTATTCGACGATGTGCGGCGTGTCGTGGCCGGGGGCCGGGGCTTCCTCGACCATCTCCAGCCAGGGCGTCTCGCCGCAGCAGAAGGCGGTGCCGATGTGCAGGAAGCGCTGCAGGTGCTTCATCCGGCGGGCGCGGCCGGCCAGCGCCAGCGTGCCGTCCACGTTGATCTGCCACACCGAATGGCGGCTGTCGAAAGAGGTGTCGGCGGCGACGTGGACGATGTGGGTCACCGCGTCCAGCCGCGGGTCGGTGCTGGTCGCCAGCGACTGCAGGTCGCCCGGCAGGATCTGGCACAGGCTGGCGTAGGCCTCTGCCGTCGCGCGGTCGACGCAGCGGGCGAGGTTGCCGGCGAGGCGGGCGCGGCAGGCCGCTTCGTCCGCGCCGCGGATCAGCAGCAGGCAGTCGGCCGCGGTCCCGTTCTTGACGGCGTCGAGATAGAAGGAACCGCCGAGGAAGCCGGTGCCGCCGGTGAGAAGGATCATGGTGAGCCTCTGTCTCGCGTCTGGGGGATGAGAATGGGGTGGGGGTGCCGCCTCAGTGGGCTGGCCCTAGTGAGCGGGGATCAGGTCGGGGGCCGGAACGTCCGGCGAATCGGTCGGGCGCAGACCGCCGCGCTCCACCTGGAGCTGGACGTCGGCCGCGTCGAAGTAGGCGTCGTCGTGGGTCACCGCGATCACGGTGATGCCGCGCGCCTTCATCCAGGGAAGAATTTCCCGGTAGAACTTGCGGCGGAAGTAGGGGGACTGGTCGGCCGCCCACTCGTCCAGCACCAGCACCGGCTTGCGTTCCAGCAGCGCCGCCACCAGGGCGAGGCGCTTGCGCTGGCCCTGCGACAGCTCCACCGTGGTGAAGGCGCGGCCGTCGACGGCGACCTTGTCGGACATCTCCAGCAGGTCCAGCAGCTCTTCCGCGAAGCCGTCCTCCGTCGACACCGCGCCGTAGAGTTGGCGGGTGATGTCGCTGTCGGAGAAGACGACGGCGAACAGGTCGCGGTAGGAGGCCAGCGCGTCGGCCGATACGGCCGCGCCGT
Organism: Azospirillum canadense; assembly: GCF_025961225.1. Taxonomy (GTDB): domain Bacteria; phylum Pseudomonadota; class Alphaproteobacteria; order Azospirillales; family Azospirillaceae; genus Azospirillum; species Azospirillum canadense. The sequence continues at coordinate 51,870 of NZ_JAOQNG010000007.1, forward strand.
CCACCAGCAGGGACCCGCGCTGCGCCGGGTAAAGGCCGAGCAGCATGTGGATCAGCGTGCTCTTGCCCGCTCCGTTGTGGCCGGTGATGAAGACGGTGCTGCCGCGCTCCACCGTCAGGTCGACCGGGCCGACCGTGAAGGACCCGGTGCCGTCGCGCCCGGCGTGCCGGAAGGTCGCGCCGTCCAGCCCGAGGGTGGCGAAGCCGGTGTAGTCCACGGTCGGCGTGCCCTTGCGCCGGGGAAGCTGCGGGGGCGCCTTCAGGTCGGCCTCCACCGCCAGGAAGGAGCGGGCCGCCGTTTCGGCGGCGATGTAGGAGGGGTAGGAGGCGACGATGGTGATGACCGGATAGGCGATGAAGGCCGCGGCGTGGCCGGACAGCACGACGGTCGCCACGTCGGTGGAGGTGATCGCCGGCAGCAGGAAGACGATCCCGGCCAGCGACATGTAGTAGGTCAGCTCGCAGATCGTGAAATAGTGGCTGTACTCCGCGCCGAACTTGTGGCGTTCGCGGCGGAGATCCTCGGCGCAGGCGGTGGCGTCGGCGAGCGCGTTGGTGCTGCGCCGGCGGTTCAGCTTGCACTCCCGCAGGGTCCGCAGGATGTGGTCCGACCGTTCCGACAGCGCGCCCTCGGCCTCGTAGATCGTCTCGGACAGCGTCTCCAGCCGGATTACCGAGCGGCCGATCAGGATGCCGCCGACCGCCAGGAAGGCCAGCACGATCGCCACCGCGGCCTGCGACAGCGTGGCGAGGTAGAGCAGGCACAGCAGGATCGCCGCGACCGACTGGAAGCTGATCACCAGCGTCGGCACCGCCTGGGCCAGCAGTTGAAGCTCCGGCCCGGCCACCTGGGCGAGACGGCTGGTGCCGACCGCCGCGGAGTCCGGCAGGTCGGCGGCCAGCGCGCGGCGCAGCAGGTCGACGCGCAGCACGGCCAGCGCCGCTTGGAGGCGCTTGGACGCCGCGTTCATCATCCAGCCCTGGGCCAGCCGCCACAGGAAGGACGACAGCAGGAAGATGATCAGCAGCCGTTGCAGCCCGTTCGGGTCGTCCAGCAGCAGCAGCGCGTCGTTCAGCGAGGTCAGCAGGGCGAGGTTGAGCGCGGCGGCCAGCACCGCCAGCAGCATCAGCGGCTGGAGGTTGCGCAGGGCGTCGCGTCTCAGGAGGCGCCAGAGGTCCATCGCCGGCTCACTTCGGCTGGATGAGGTCGAGCAGGCGGGACGGCGACATCTTCGACAGGATCGGCGCCGCCGCGGCCTTCCCGTCCTTGGCGCCGTCCTTTGGGGGCTCCGGCTTGGCGGCCGGCGTGGGCGCGGTGGCCGGATGGCTGCCGGCCGGGGCCGCGGCGCCGGTGTTCAGGCTGGGCATCTGGCTGGGCGGGGTCTGGTTGGGGTTGCCGTCCCCGCTCAGCGAGGGCAGCTGGGCGGCCGGCGGCACCGGGACGCTGGTCGGCACGGCGGCCATCGCGGTGCCGGGGATCGCCGGATGGACGCCGGGCGTCGCCTTCGGGGCGCCGGGGGTCAGCGCGGACAGCTCCGCCGGGCCCGTGCCCGGAGCGGCCGCCATGGCGCCGTTCTGGCCGGCGGCGTCGAGGATCAGCGGCAGGCCGCCGCTCGCGGCGTTGCCGATCACGACGATCTTGGCGTTGGGCGAGTGGGCCAGCTCCAGCGTCGCCTCGATGCCGCGCCAGCGCAGGTAATTCTCCGTCAGGTTGGCCTGCACCGTTTCCTGGAAGGCGCGGATGCCCTGGCCTTCCAGCTGCTTGCGCTGGCTTTCGAACAGCTCGCGCTGCAGGCGGAACTGGTACTCCTGCGCGGCCTGGTCCTGCTGAATCTTGCGTTCGATCGACGCCATGATCGCGTCGGGCAGCGAGACGTTGCGGATCAGGATGTCCTGGATCAGCAGGTAGCCGGTCTTGGTCCGCCCGTCGGGCTTCGGCGTGTCCTCCGCGCCGACGATCTGGGCGTACATGACGCGGTCGGCGACCTGCTCGAACGCCTCCGTCTGCACGCGCAGGCGTCGGTGGGCGTACAGCTCGTCCGCCTTGAAGCGCGACACGATCTCACGCGAGACCGAGCCGACCTCCGGCACCAGCAGCACCTCCAGGTAGTTCGGCCCGACGTTCTTGTGCAGGGCGGCCAGCATCTCCGCGTAGGGGCGGTAGCGCACTGTGATCTCGATGCTGACGTTCAGTCCGTCGTTGGCGATGGCCGAGTAGGAGCGGGTGTCCTCCTGGAGGCGCAGGTCGTAGACCTCGATCTTGTCCCAGGGGAAGATGACGTGCACGCCCTCGGCCAGGGCCGGCCCCATCTGGGTGCCCTGGTGGAAGCGCTTCCACAGCACGCCGCCATGGCCGGCCGGGATGAAGACCACGATCGACGGGGCGAAGTAGAGGAAGATCAGGATGCCGACCAGCAGCGTGCAGAGCAGGGACCGGCGGTGCTCGTCGTACCAATGGGCCATCAGCGACCGCAGGCGCGATTTCGGCTTCGGCAAGGCATCGGTCTCGTCGTCGGTAACGAAGGCCTGGGCAGCCATGTCAGGCGGTCTCCTGCGAACATGCCAACTCCAGGGCCGCGGACGGATCCATGGAGCGCGTCGTGTCGGGGCGGAGCGCGGCGGTTTCGGCCGGCAGGCTCATCCGCCCGTTGATCATGCGGATGGTGACGTCGCAGACGGACGAGACGTCGCCGTCGTGCGACACGAAGATCACGGTGCGGCCCAGCGACTGGAGCTTGCCGATGATCTCGTTGGTGAAGCGGGTGCGGAACTCGGCGTCCTGGTCGGACGTCCATTCGTCCAGGATGATGACCGGCCGCCCTTCCGCCACCGCGATGGCGAGCGCCAGGCGCCGGCGCTGCCCCTTGGACAGGTCGCGGTTCAGCAGGCCGTCGCCGGTGTCCGGCACCAGCCGGTCGATCTTCAGGTAGACCAGCATCTCGCGGAACAGCTCCTCGTCGAAGCCGTTGCCCTGCGGCAGCCGGGTGAAGATGTGGTGGTCCTGGAACACGGCGCAGAACAGGTCGCGGTAGGCCTCCAGCCGGTCGGTCTCCACCGTTTGCCCGTCGAGCAGCACCTGCCCCTCCTCCGGGCGGAACAGCAGCGGGATGACCCGCAGCAGGGTGGACTTGCCCGACCCGTTGGACCCCATGATGCCGACGACGCTGCCGGCCGGGATCGTCAGGTCGACCGGGCCGATGGTGAAGGGCTCCGGCCGCAGGCCGGCGGGGTAGGTGAAGCGGACGCCGCGCAGCTCGATGCTGGCGAAGCGGCGCGGCGCGCGGGCATGGCGCGACGGCTCATACTCCGCCGCCGGCATGGTGGCGAGCAGGGTGGTCAGCTGGCCGGCCGCATCCTCCGCCGCCACATAGTCGGGCACGGCGTTCAGGAACTTCGACAGCGGGCGCGCCAGGAACAGGATGACCGAGGTCACCAGCGGCAGCTCCGCCACCGACATCGCGCCCATGCGCGGGAAGATGAAGACAAAGACGGCGGAGAAGCCGATGATGATCGTCGCGATCCAGGAGAACAGCTCGCCCAGGTTGCGGCCGTGGCGGCGCTTCAGCTCCTCCCAACCCGCGATGTCGGTCTCCACCGCGTGGGTCAGCTCGTCGCGCCGGGCCTTGCCCAGCTTGATCTCGGCGTTGCCGCCCACCAGCTCCGAAAAGCCCTGGAGCATGCGCAGCTCGCGGTCCTTGGCATCGCCCAGCAGCGCGCGGGTCCGCTGCGCCTCGCGCACGTACCAGCTGCCGACAAAGACGGCGGCGACCAGCAGCAGCGTGGCGCCGACGGTCGACAGCGTCCACAGGTAGAGGTAGGCGACGCCGGCCACCAGCATCATGTTGGCGGCGATGGACAGGTTCGGCAGAAGCGCGGCGATCCGCTCCAGATGGTAGTTGCCAAGGTCGAAGGAGCGCTTGGCCTGGAGATCCAGGATCTCGGCGTGGCTGCCCAGCGCCACGTGGCGCAGGAAGCGCCGCCGCACCTCGGCCAGCGCGCTGAAGGCGGTGGTCAGCAGCAGCCCGACGAAGCGCTTGCTGAACGCGTAACCGACCAGCAGCGACAGGCAGAAGATCAGAAAGGGGGTGTCCAGCACCTCCCCGCGCATCCAGCCGCTCAGCTCCGCGCTGAGGCTCATCAGGCTGATCAGGTTGGCCGCCGCGGCGGTGCAGCCGGTCACGAACAGCCGGGTCAGGACGGGCCGGTCGGCCAGCCCGATCAGCGGCAGAAGCGCCGACGCGGGTTTGCTGGCGTTGGGCATTTTGGGGGGAGACTTCGGCTTGCTCATTGCGCCAGCCAGGAGTCGACGATGCGGGTGATCGTGCCGTTGTCGCGCAGCTTGACGAAGGCGGCCTGCAAGCGCTCGGCCTTCTCCTTGCGCGCCTTCGGCAGGGCGATGTAGCGGGGGATCAGGCCGACCGGCTTCGGCAGGACACGCACGTTCTTCAGCCGGCCGTCCTGCTTGGCCATGTAGTTCAGCACGTGCAGGTCGCCGACGATCACGTCCACGAGGCCGAGCATGAGGCGGCGGAAATTGACCACGTTGCTGCTGGCCGGGACCTTCTCCAGATAGGTGGCGGCGTCGAAGTCCGGCGCGTAGGAGAAGCCGTCGACCACGCCGATGCGGTAGGGCGCCAGGTCCTCCAGCCGCTCGAAGGTGATGGGCGAGTCCTTGCGCACCATGAAGACGGTCGTGCCGGTGCGGAAGGGGCCGGTCATGTTGTATTGCGCGAAGCGGGCCGGCGACGCCACGAACTGGAAGCCGACGTCGGCGGTGTTCTCGTCCATCGACTGCACGACCTCGGTCCAGGCCAGCGGCCGGTGGACCGGGGTGACACCCAGCTCCTTCAGCAAGGCATTGACGATCTCGGTGTCAATGCCCGTGCGGTTGCCGTTGAAGGAGTAGTTGTAGGGCGGGAAATGGTCCTCGGACGCGATGGTCCAATATTCGGCGCGCGCCTGGAAGGCCGTGCCGAGCAGGACCAGCAGCAGTGCCGGAAGCAGCAGCCGGACCGCCCTGGAAAGAATGGATGCCTTGGCCATGCCCGCCGTTACGCCTTCGCCAGCTTGGCCGGCTTCTTGCGGCGGTAGGTCAGGATCATGACAAGGAGGGCGCCGGGCGGGGTCAGCACCACCGCCAGGAAGGCGTAGAGCAGGAACCCGCCCCAACGGCCGATTCCCAGAAACCCGACCAGCAGGCAGAGTCCGATGTAGATCAGCTCGAACACGGTGATGGTTCCTTATTCGCCCGGCGTCCTGCCTTGGCCTACCTTATGAAGGATCAGCCGGCCTTCTGGGCGGGCTGCTCGTCCATCTGCGGCGCATCGACCGCGGCGTCGACGTTCTCAGCCTTGGCGGCCTCGTATTCCTTGCGGAAATGCTCGCGCATGGTGTCGACGTCGAAGTCCAGCAGCGTGCCGCCGGTCTCGAAATGCTGGGCGAACACGCGGCCGAGCGCCTGGGTCGCCGCCAGCGACAGGGCCGGCATCACCGCCATGCCGAGGACGGAGCCGACGAACGGCACGGCCTTCACGGCGGAGCCGAGCACGCTGGAGCTGAGCGCGCCGGGCATCACGCCGCCCAGCAGGGCGCTGACGATGGCGCGGGTGCGCTCCTGAGCGAACTCGACCTCGTACAGCTTGGCCAGCTTGTGGATCATGTTGAGCTGCGCCGCGCTGACCGCGGCGACGTCGGCGCCGGGCACGGGGATGAGGCCGAACGCGCCGGAGGCGTAGCTGTGGTACTTGATCAGGTCCTGGGCGCGTTTCTTGCGATCTACCATGATCCGAAGCCTTTCAAGGAACGGTTGGTGGTTGCGATATGAGACAAAAGCGAGACAAATTACACGTATTGCGCTGTGCCCGCCGGCGCCGTGGGACGCCGGCGGGAAACGCCTTGCCAACCGTCAATCAAACATCGATCGATCAGCAAAAGAGTTGCCTTTTCCAGAACCGATGTGCGAGCGAAGAACTTCGTCCTCATTGTGTTGCAAATCGGATCGAATGACTCTGCCAGGCCCAGTCCGGAAATCTAACTCATTGATATAGGCCAACTGTTTAACAACGAATTAAACGATTCTTCAAAAGCACGGCGCCATGCGCAACGAAACAGTATTTTGTAGCGGTTTGTAACATTCTATTTCAGTAGTTTTTCTTCATGAAAGAGTTTCTGCTACCATGACGGGAATCGGGCCGGCGGATCGGGCAGCACCAGGGGCGTGGAGGAGCGCGCGCCGACCCGGACCGAGGCTGCCATGAACAGCACCGTGTCGCGTGCGGGCGCGCCGCCGATGGTCTGCGTGGGCAGCGCGATGCGCAGGACCGAGCCGTCCCGGCCCGCAACCGACGCCGCGGTCCGGCCCTTCAGCAGGCGCAGGAGCGCCCACGGACCGCGCTCCACCACGGTCAGCGTGTCGCCGGCGGCGGCCTCGGCCGCGTTGGCGGCGGCGCTCTTCGGGCGGTAGGGCGAGCCCGCGGCCCAGCGGAAGCTGAGCAGCACGGGCTGTCCGGCCTTCCAGACCAGCGGCTCGGCGTCGGTCGTCGCGCCCACCGCGCTGTTCCCGGAGCGGACGGACCAGTCGATGATGTGCTCCGCCCCGACCTCCTGCCCGCGGTTGACGCCGTAGGCGAGGGAGACGCTGACCGGCGCCGCCTTGGCGACCGCCTCCAGCAGTGGACGCGCCGCCTCCATCCGCTCCAGGAAGCCGGTCAGCTCGGCCCCGGCATGCCGGGCGAGGGCCGCCCGGTTCTCGTCGAGCGTCTGGTAGAAGCGGCGAACGTCCTGCGGGTCGGCGTCGGGCGCGCCGCGCGCGAGGTCCGCGCGCACGAAGGGGAAGCGCCCGGCAAGCGTCTGCGAAAAGCTCGCCGCGAGCTTCGCCACCGCCGCCTCGCTGTCCGGGATGGCCGGAACGGTCGGGGCCGGCAGCATCGCCACCGCGGGGGGCGGTGCGATCCTGGCGGAAGGCGGGGGAGGGAGGACCGGTGCGGGTGCCGGAGCTTCCGCCACGGGTTTTGCGGGAGCGGGCGCTGGCTTGGCCGGTTCCGGCGCCGGGGCTTCGGTCTTGACCGGCTCTGCCTTGGGAGGCTTGGGCGTCTCCGCCTTGGCCGGCGCTTCTGCGACCGGAGCGGCGACCGGTTCCGGCGGGACCAGTGCGGCGAGGACGGTGGGCAGTTCGGCGAGGGCCAGAACCGGCACCGGGGTCCCGCCATCGTCCCGCAGCGTGAACAGGCGACCGACCGGCGGCGCCTCCAGCGCGGCCAGGGCGGCACGGGAGTCGGTCGCGGCGGTGGTCAAGGCCTCGGTGATCCGGTCGGCGGCGTCGCGTCCCGGCAGCTCGGCGATGGCGGCCTTCTGCAAGGCGAGTTTGACCGCATCCGGCAGCCCGTGCGACGGCGCCCGCAGCGCCGCGGCGATGGGCCAGCCGGCAGCGTCCATCACCGCCTCGACCAGCCGGCGGATTTCGGCGACGTCGTCGGCGGAGGGTGGTTGCGGCAGGTCGCGCAATCGGTCGGCCAGGGCCTGCGCCCGGACGCGCAGCGGGTTGCGGGCGTAGAGATCCTCGGCCACCGGCGTGGCGAGCCGCACGGACTCCGCGCGCACCGCCGCCGCGATGGTCCGGGCGTCCAGGTTCGGCAAATCGGCGCCCGCCGCGATGCGGGTGATGAATCCGTCGGTCGCCGCCGTCGCCGGCTTGGGCACAGCGCCGAACACGCTCTCCGACAAGGCCAGCAGTTCGTCGAAGCCGCTCGACCGGCGGAACCGGTCGTAGCGTTCCAGCGCGTCGCGCCGGCCGCCGATGCGGTCGAACTGGGCGGCCAGCCGGCGGAAGCTCGGCAGATCCTCCACTTGGTGCGCGTCGGCCGAGGGGGGCAGGTCGGCCAGCACGGGGCTGGGCAGCAGCGCGTCGCGGATCGGCCGCAACACCGCGCGGCGCACGGTCACCGAGGCGAGGCGCCGCTTATCCTCGTCGAAGCCGCTGAGCAGCGAGGTCGGCAGCAACGGCGTGGCGAGCCGGTCGCGCTCCATGCGCACGGTGGCGGCAACCACCCGGCCAACCGTCTCCGCGTCGGGGGCGGCGTCGCGCGACAGCAGCGCCCGGCGCAGGTCGCTGGTCGCACCGGCAACGGCGGGCACGCCGGCCGATACGCCGGACACACCCTGCCACGCCGCGAGCGACAGCCCGACGACGGAGGCGGCCAGCGCGCCCTGCGCCTGCCGGCGGCGCGCGCGGGCGCGCAGGAAGGCGACTTCCGACGGGCGCCCAAAGCCGGATTCCGCGAAGGCGCGGCCGGGCAGCAGGTCCCGCGCGAAGGCGGGGCGGCGCCCGCCGGTGATCGTCGTGTGGGCGCCGGTCAGGGCGATGCCGCGCAGCGGGAAGGGCTCCGCCCCCTCCTCACCGCCCAGCGCCCCGTCGAGGAACAGCGCCAGCGGGTGGCGCAGCGTGTCCAGGCTGGCCGGCAGCATCGGCAGCCGCATTCCGGCGGTGCCGGCGGTGAGCGCGTCGGCCTCCAGCAGCGCCAGGTCGGAACGCAGGGACTCGAAGGCCTCGTCCACCCGGCGCGGATCGAAGGGCAGCGTCCAATCCTGCTGGTTCGTCCAGCCCAGCACGCTGTCCAGCATGGCCGAGGGCATCGTCGCGCACAGCTCCGCGAAGCCGTCCAGCGCCTCGGCCCGCACGACCACCACATGCACCGGGCAGATGACGCCGAGGTCGTCGCGCAAGGTGCGCAACCGCTCGCGCAGGGCCGCCGCGCGCTTGGCGAGCGCTGCGCGCGGCGCCTCACGCTCCGCGGCGGCGCGCAGCTCGTCGGCGCCGACCATCAGCAGGATGCCGTCCAGCGGCCGGCGCATCGGCCGGGCGCGCATCGCCGACACCAGGGACGGCCAGGATTCGGACAGTTTCGCCCCGTCGGAGGAATCGGTGCCGGCGTGCAGGATCGCCGCCCCCTCGCAGAACCACCAGGCGCCGAACTCGCCGTTCCCGTCCTCCGGCCAGCGGACGTGGGTGGGGTCGGTGGCGAGCAGCGCCGACCCGCCGACTCCGAAAGCCAGGAACCACGGGATCTCGCCGCGCAGCAGGGGGCCGCGCATCTGCCGCTTCAGGATGGCCAGCCCCTCGCCATAGGTGCGGGCGAGCGGCGGCTTGCCGTTGTCCGCGCGCGCCGAGGGCGGAGCCTCCGCCCGCACCTGCAACGCGGTCGCCGGGCGGGGCCGGTGAGAGGCCGCGGCCTGACGGATGGACGGCTTGGCCTTGGGCTTGCGCCGCAGCCGCCGGGTCAGCTTGGGCCAGCGCGCGCGGATGACGCGGTAGAGGATGTAGAGCGGCAGCGCCGCCAGGGCGTAGGGCAGGATGAAAACGGCGAAGGACGCGACGGCGGCGATCGCCGCCCCGATGGAGGAGATCAGCAGCTCCAGCGCCAGCATCAGTAGGACCATGACAGCCCCATATCCTCGACCGCGGCGCGGGCGCCGCGCAGGTCACGCTGGATGCCGTCGACGGCACCGGTCCACAGCAGGTGCGAGGCGACCAGGAACACCGCCACCGTCCCGCCCAGCGCCCACCACCAGCGCCGCGCCGTCGGCCACGACAGGCCGGACACCGCGCCGGCCGGCGGTGCGTAGGCGCCTGGACTTGCGTGGGGACTCGCCTGCTGCGCTTCGCCGCGGTTTCCAGTGGCGATGCGGTGGAGCGCCGGGCGCCGCGCCGCGGCCTCCGCGTCCTCGGGAAAGCCCAGCGACAGAACGGCGAGGTAGACGGTGACCAGCTCGCGGTCGGCCTTGCTGCCCAGGCGGATCAGGTCGTCGGTCTGCACGAACAGGGTCTGCAGGGTGGCGTTGGCGCCGAACAGCCGGGACGCGACCACCGCCTCGGGCGGCTTGACCGGGGCCAACGCGCGGTCGGCCAGCATCGCCATGGCGAAGGCCGCCTTCACCACCGCGCCGTGGGCGGCGGGTCCGTGGGAAGTCGCCGCGTTGGTCATCCCGTGCAGCGCCGCGACCAGCCGGTCGGCCGCCGGTGCCGCGGTCGGGTTCTGGGCCGGTGCGCAGCAGGCGTTCAGGTCGGCGAGGAAGGCGCGGAACTGCGCCAGGATGCCCGGCTGCGCCGCGTTCATGGACACGGCGGGCCGGGAGGTGAGCATGGCGGTCACGGCGTTTCCCCCGTGGCGTTTGGTTGTGCCGTGAAGCCGTCGCGCTCCAGCCGGATCTCCAGGGCCGGAGCGCCGGGGACCGCCCGCCGGTGCAGCCCCGGTGTGGCGTAGTGCGCGAAGATCACTGTGGCGACTGGGGTGGCGGCCGGCGTGGCGGCGAAGGGCGGCAGGCTGTGCAGCTGGACGGTCTGGCCCGGCACCATCTCCCAGGAGGTGACGGCGAGGCGCCCCGCGCTCTCCTTGACCAGCGCGGTCCGCGTGCGGAACCAAGCCGCTGCGTCCAGCCCGTCGAGGCGCCGGGCCATCTCCGGATCAGCGACCCGCACCACGTCGAGTGCGACCGGCCGGCGCCCGTTGGCGTCGGCGTCGGCCAGGATGCGCAACGCCGGCTTGTCCGCCGCCCCGGCGGGGGCACGGTCCGGAGCGCCCCCCGGAGTGCCCCCCGGAACGCTGAAGGCGCAGCCGCCGAGCAGCAATGCCATGACCATCGCGGCACGCTTCACCGTCAGCCCCCCGCGCCGGGTGTCGCGGCGCAGACGTAGCCGGCCGGCGTGTGGCGGTACCAGTTGCCGGTCCCCTCGCCGCAGGGCGCCAGGACGCGGTCGTTTCGCTGCGGAGCCGCCGGCGGCGCCGTTTCGGGAGAAACATCCTCCTGGCCTCGTCCGGCCGGGCGGTTGGTCAGGGCCAGCGTTTCGTCGTCGCTGTCCACGATCATCACGTAGCGGGTGCGCTTGGACGGGTAGCGGATGCCGACGTCGTAGTCGCCGTCGGCCATACGCTCCAGCACCCCCGACGGGTCGGTGGAGCCCAGCGGCGCGCAGCCCGATGCGCCGAGCAGGACCGGCAGCAGGGCCAGGGCGAAGGACGCACGGATGGGGCGGTTCATCGGACGGGTCTCGCTCATGCCGGGATCGGGGTGGGCTGGCCGGTGGCGGCGATGGCGGCGGCGGGGGCGCCGCCGGCCTCCATCAGGTCGGGCGGGGTCGGGTCGATGCCGGCCTCGGCCAGCGTGCGGTAGACGGACCGCCAGACCAGCTCCGGCACGGCGAAGCTGGCGTCGTGGTCCTGGACCCAGAAGAACAGGTTGTACTTGCACAGCCACTGGCCGTTGACGCCGCGGAACCCGTCGTAGCGGACGAAGGGCAGGGCACCGGTGGCGCTGGGCATCGCCTTGTCCGTGTTGCGCAGCGCGCTGGTCAGCAGGCCGCCCATGCGGCCGGGGTCGTGGCGGGCGTCGGCGAAATACTCCAGCCGCATCGACACGCGCTCGACCGCGCTGAAGTTGACGACCGTCGCCTCCGACACCTTGGCGTTGGGCATGGCGACGATGAAGCCGGCGACGTTGCGCACCCGCACCGTGCGCCACGTCATGTCCACCACCACGCCGCGCACGACGTCGGTGATCTGGATGCTGTCGCCGATCTTGAAGGGCCGCTCGATGTTCAGGATGATGCCGGAGAAGACGTTGGCGATGTTGGCCTGGATGGCGAGGCCCACGACCATGCCGACGAGGCCGGAGGCGGCGAGCAGGCTGGTGATCGGCTGCTTCAGCACAAAGGCCATGATGCCGCAGCCGGCGAAGCCGAAGACGATCAGGCTGGAGAAGCGGCGGACGATGCCGGGGATCTTGCGCTGGGTGCGGATCTCCAGCGGCGTCCAGACAAAGCGCTCCATCGTGCGGTCGACCAGGATGGCCGGCACGATCCACCACAGCACGTCGACGCCGTTCACCACCATGGCGATGCCGCTGGCCGGCAGCGCCGCCACCGCCTGGTCCAGCGCGATGTTGCCGACCGACATCAGCAGCAGCGGCCAGGACAGGATGCGCATGAACAGTGTCTGAATCTTCCAGAACTGGCCGCGGTCGCGCCGGTCCATGAACGCTGCGAAGACCGCCAGCACGACGCTGAAGATGGCGATGTAGACGAAGAAGTCGCGGTGGATGAAGTCGCGCGCCGCCGGGGCGTCGGGGGTCGCCACCACGCCGAAGTCGACGCGGGAGAAGTCCGGCTGCGGCCGGCCGAAGCCGACATAGTTCGGATCGCCCTCGCTGCTGACCGTGGTGACGTCCTGGGAAATCCAGGCGCGCGACAGCCGCCAGCCGGGCGACGGCGCCAGCACCCGCCGCGCCCGCAGCTGGTCGAGCAGGGTGGAGCTTTCGCTCTCCCCCTCAAGCGCGTGGCCGATGCGGTCCATCAGCCCGGGCTCAGCGATCGAGGCGGCCTCGGCGGCGGCCATCGCCTTCAGCTTCTCCGCGAAGTCGTTGGTGTCCACCAGCGACATGCCCAGCACGTCGGTGACGAACATCACGTTGTTCCGGTTCTGCGTCCGGTGCCGGAAGCTGACCCCGACCGCGTGGCTTCCATAGGGCGGCCGCTGGTCGGAGAAGTTCAGGGCGAAGCGCCCCTCGACCTTGTAGGCGACGTAGGTCGTGACCTCCCCGCGCTCCTCGCGGTAGGGCTTGCCCAGCTCGATCGGCTTGACCGCGTTGGTAAAGACGACGTCGGCCGGGTTGAAGGCGCCGCGGAAGCGGAACCACACCGTGGCGTTCAGCGTCGCCTCGTTCTTGTCCGGATTGAGGTCGCGGATCTCGTGCAGCTGGACGCCGGTGTAGATGACGTCCGTCTTGTACATGAAGCGGTCGTTGACGTAGAGCGCCCGGCCGCGCGTGACCTCCTCCAGGAAGTTGGAGACGCCGGCCTCGCGGATCGGCTGGAGCTGGGTCAGCGCCGCCACCGGGTTCAGGCCGTTGTAGGTCGCCATCATCACCGGCAAGGTCGCCTGACTCTTGGCGTCGAAGGTCCAGGTGCCGACCGTGCCCTGGAAGGCGGTCTCGGCCCGGCCATGGTCGCCCATGGCGCGGCGCAGGGCGTCGCCGTCAGGCTTGCCGCTGGCGGGAAGCGTCTTGCCGATGGCGCCGGCGATCAGGTCCACGCCGTCCGCACCCAGCGCCGCCGCCCAATCGGGCACGGCGTTGAAGTGCTTGACGTATTGGCCGTAGAAGCGCTGCGCCCGCTCGTTCGCCGTGTCGAACAGCACAGGCGAGGACACCAGCAGTCCGTGCCCGTAGGCCTCCGGCGTCAGCGCCTTTGGATTGGCCTGCGCCTGCGCGACGATCTCCGCGCGGAAGGCGGCCGTCGCCATCTCCGACGTGCCGGCAATCAGGTTGCGCACGCCGGCGTCGCGCAGCGCCACCACCACGCGCGCGCTGTCCACCGCCGAGCCGATGACCACCACCGCGCCGGTCGGCATCTTCTCCTTCACCGTCTGGGCGAGCGCCGGCAGGGATCCTGCCCCGCCGCGGCCCGGCGCGAAGGTCCATTGGCTGACCAGCTTGGTGCCGAAGCGCTGGAGGATGGTGTCGAACTGGCCGGCGAGTGCTGCCGCCTGCTCGCTGTCCTCGCGCACCACCGCAACGGTCGGCTCCCCCACCACGTTGCGAACGTAGTTGGCGAGGAAGCGCGTCTCGTTGGCGCGGTCGAGGTTGATGCTGAACAGCCAGGGGCTGGGTGCTGCGTCGGCCGGGCGGACCAGCGGGCGCGGGGCGACCAGCGGGATGCGCTTTTGCGTGTAGATCGCCGTCGCGCTGTCGGTCGCGTCGGGGGAATGGCCGAGCACCGCGATGACGGCGGGATCGTTGGCGATGCGCTGGGCGATCTCCAGCGACTTGCCCTTGTCGCCCTCGTCGTCGAACGGCTTCAGCACCACCGGCCGGCCGCCGATGCCGCCGGCCGCGTTGATGGCGTCGGCCCGCAGCGCCGCCCCCTTGCGCAGGGCCAGTCCCAGCGACGCGTCCGGCCCGCTGAGCGGCCCGACGACGGCCAGCGTCAGCGGTTCCCGGTTGCGGTCGCCAAGGAAGCCGGCGCGCACCACCAGCGACACCAGCACCGCGACGAGCACCGCCGACGCCAGGATCAGCGCGAAGCGCGCCTTCTTGGTCAGGTGCGACCAGCGCAGCGGCGGCCGGGAGCGGGGCTGGAGCGAACTCAGCATGGAATGGGCCTCGGGCGGGAGAGGGCGGTGGTGGCGGAGTTAAAGACGGCCATCCTCAGCGCTCCTGCATGGCGTGCTGGAGGCCGTTGAGGACCGGCGAGAAGACGTAGTCGAGGATGGTGCGCCGTCCGGTCAGGATGCTGCAGGTCACGCGCACTCCGGGGAACAGCTCGTAGGTCTTGCCGCCGTAGTCGAAGCGGGTCACCGGCAGCTCCACGCGGACCTTGTAGTAGGACTGCTTGTTGGCATCGAGCAGCGTGTCGGGGCTGATCGTCCGCACCCGGCCCTCGATGTGGCCGAAGCGGGAGGCGTCGCTGCCGGCGAGCGTCACCACCACCGGCTGGTCGGCACGGACGTAGCCGATGTCCTGCACCGGCAGCCGGGCGTCGACCACCAGCTTGCCGTCGCGCGGCACCAGCTCCACCACCGTCTCGCCCGCCTTGACCACGGCGCCCTTGGTGGACACGGCCAGCGTCTTGACGATGCCGTCCATCGGCGCGCGCAGGCTGCTGCGGTCCAGGCTGTCCTGGTAGCGGGTCAGGCGCTGCGACAGTTCGCTGTGGTTGCGCCGCGCCTCGTCCAGCGCGTTGCGGCTCTCTTCCTCGTACTTGCGGCCGATCCAGACGAGCTTGCTGCGCGCCTCGGCCAGCGCCGCCTCGGCTTGGGCGAGCGTCGCGCGGTCCTCCGCAATGGCGCCGGTGACGCGGGCGTCGTCGCGCAGCAGTTCCAGGTGCTTCATGCGGTTGGTGATCTCGCGCTTCAGCAGCGTCTCGCTGATGGACAGCTGCTCGCGGATCAGCCCCTGCGCCACCTGCGACCCGGCGACGCGCGCCCGCACGGCGGCGACCTGCTGCTCGCGCTGGAGGATGTCCTGCCGCTGGATGTCGAGGTCGGAGGCGAGGCGGTCGCGCCGGGCGCGGAACAGGTCGCGGGTCTGGGCGACCAGGTCCGGCCGGTCGCGCAGCAGCGCCTCGGGGAAGGCGCCGGGGAAATCAATAGCGTCGCGGCGCGCCACCTCGGCCTCCAGCCGCGCGATGTCGGCGGCGAGCGAGCCCAGCCGCAGCTTCAGCTCCTCCAGGTCGGCGCGGGTCTTGGTCTGGTCCAATTCGACCAGCACCTGCCCGGCCTTCACGGAATCGCCTTCCTGCACCAGGATGTCGCGGACGATGCCGCCCTCGAAATGCTGGACGCTCTGGTTGTAGGCGAGCGGCACCACGTCGCCGGGCGCGCTGCTGGTCACGTTCAGCTCGGCGAAGGCCCCCCAGCCGACCGCCGCGGCGAGCGCCGCGAGACCGACCGCGAACAGCCCGTCGCCGAAGCGGCCTTCGGGTTCGTCCGTGAGTGTGCCGGGAACCGGCAGCGCCGGGGCGGCGACCGGCGACGGCATTGGAACCTTAACCGGGGTTTTCGTGGAGATCCGGGGAAACGGCTTCATGACATCACCATTCCCAGCCCCGGCCCCGGTTCAGCCCGGGCTGCGGCCTGCGGCTGGTCGAGGTCCAGCACCAGCGAGGCGCCCTGGAGAATGCGCGGATCGTGGGAGGCGATGACCACCGTGTGGCCGGTGCGCGCCAGCTCGATCAGCGTGCGGTAGACGACCGCCGTGCCTTCGGAATCCAGCCCGTCGGTCGGTTCGTCCAGCAGGATCAGCCGGCCGCCCACGGCCAGCGCGCGGGCCAGCGCCAGCCGGCGGCGGTGCCCCACCGGCAGCTCGTGCCCGAAGTTGCGCAGCGGCGTGTCGAGCCCCTGGGCGCAGTCGGCCACCGCGCGGTCGGCGCCGGCGCGGTGCAGCAGGGCGTGCAGCTCCGTCTCCGACAGGCGCGGGTTGGCGAGCAGCAGGTTGTCGCGGATGGTCCGGTTGAGGAAGGTCGGTTCCTGCGGCAGCAGGCCGATCTGCTGGCGCCACCAGCTTGGCGCGAACTTGCGGATCTCGACACCGTCGGCGAGCACCGCGCCCTCCTGCGGGTCGGCGAGGCCGGCGATCAGGCGGATCAGCGTCGTCTTGCCCGACCCGTTGCGCCCCTTCAGCACCAGGATGTTGCCGGCGGGAACCGACAGGTTCAGGCGCCGCAGCAGCGGCGTCACGCCGCCCGGCGGGGTGTAGGTCAGGTCGCGCAGCTCCAGCGTGCCGGCGTAGCGCGGCAGGGTGGTGCCGGTCGGCGCCTCCACGGCGGTGCGGGCGAACTGCTCCAGCCGGGCCTGGGCCTGCCGGGCCATCGCCCAGGACTCGCCGACCTGCGCCAGCCGCGTGAAGGGGGCCAGCGCGCGGCCGACCAGCAGGTTGACGCCGATCAACGAGCCGACATCCAGCTCGCCGCGCACGACCAGGACCGCACCGGTGGCGATGACCGCGACGCCTTGCAGGGTTTGCAGGCTCTGCGCCGCCGACTGGGCGCGGCCCTGGCGCATGGACATCCGCTCCCGCAGGGCGCGCAACGCCTTCGCCGCTGCCTGCCAGTCGCCGAGCAGAGGCTTGGCGCCGCCAAACAGCGCCACCGCGTCGCGCCCGACGATGGCCGAGGTGACAAGGCTCTGGGCGTTGGCGCCGGCCTGCGCCAGGTCGCGCCCGACCGCGCGCATGTCAGCCTGGGCCAGCAGTCCGGCGCCGATGGACAGAACCGTGAAGAGGACGCAGATCGCCGCCAGCGGCCAGGAGATCAGCGCCACCACCAGGATGAACCCCAGGGCGAAGGGCAGGTCGAACAGAGTGGCGAGGTTGGCGGAGCCGAACGCGGCGTCGATCTGCTCCGCCGCGCGCACCGCCTCACGCCGCGCCGTGTCGCCCTCGGCCGAGTCCGCACCGGATCGGGCGGTCAGCAGAATGCCGAAGGCGCCGGTGGACAGGCGCTCATGCTCGGCGCGGCCGATGCGGCCGGCGATGCGCAGCCGGACGTGGCGGAACAGATGCTCGAAGGCGATGGACAGCACGACGCCGACGGTCAGCGCCGCCAGCGTGGAATCGACGCCGTGCGTCACGTACCGGTTCAGCACCAGCATCGTGTAGAAGGACGAGGCAAGCCCCAGCAGGTTCGCCGCCAGCGACGCCGCGAAGACGCGCCCGGTCAGCCGCAGGTTGGCCCGCAGCCGCAGGGTCAGCAGCCCGATGGCGCCGCCGCTCATGGCTGCCTCCCGGAACCGGAACGAGAGCCGGAACCGCGCCTTGCGGGCGGGGTGGGCTCCGGCTTGCCCAGAGAATCGAAGGATCCGCGGCCCATGGTCGTCAGCTTCGGCGCCGGCCTCGTCTGGATATCCGCGCTGCTCAGCCGCCCCATCGCCGCCAGCAGGCGATAGCCGGCCAGCACCAGCTCCGTCTCCGCCGCGGTAGCGTCGCTGCGGGCGTTGATCAGCGTGGTCTCGCCGGTCAGGATGTCAATCAGGGAGCGGGTGCCAAGCTCGCGCTCTGACCGGGCCACGTCGAGGAAGCCGGCGGCGAGGCTCGCCTGGTCGTTCAGCAGCGCCACCTGGGCGCGGGCGCTTTCCAGCCGGCTCCAACTGTTGCGGACCGTCTCCAGCACCGTGCGCTCCTGGTCGGCCCAGGTGGCGTCGGCGGCGCGCAGGTCGGCCTCGGCCAGCCGGATGCTGTTGATGGCGGTCAGGCCGGTGTTCAGCGAGAAGGTGACCTGGAGCTTGAACAGAAGCTCGTTCTGGACGCCGGGCTGGCCAGCCACGTCGCGCTTGTGGTTGCGCTCCACATAGCCCTCGATGCGCGGGTACAGCGTGCGGCCGCGCACCGCCGTGATGGATTCCTGGGCGGCGGCGGTGTTCAGCGCCAGCTCCTGAAGGCGCGGATTGTGGCGCCGCGCCTCGTCCACCGCGGCCTCCAGCGTCGGCGGCAGCGTGGTGCGCGCCGTCGCCAGAATCTGCGACCCGTCGATCTGGAAGGGCACATGGCCGAAATAGGCCTGGAAGCGGTTCAGCGCGTTCTGCATCGCCTCCGCCGCCGCGACCCGGCGGGCCTGCGCGCCGGCCAGCTGGCTCTTGGCCTGCAAAACGTCGGTGGTGAAGCCGAAACCTTCCTGCAGCCGGACCTCCTCCAGCCCGGTCTGGCGCCGGATGTTGTCCTCGGACTGGCGGGCAAAGGCGAGCAGCCGGTGTGCGCGGACGAGGTTTGCGTAGGCGGTCAGCCCCTCGACCAGCAGCTCCTGCCGGGTGCGCTCGACCGCGATGTCGGAGCGGACCACCGTGATCTGGGAGCGGCGGATATCGGCGTTGGTGGCGTCGAAATCCCAGATCAGCTGGGTGGCGCGCACCGAGACCTGGGCGGCGTTCATGTCGGTGTTGGGCAGGCCGGCGGGCTTGGTCGTGTTCTCCCGACCGCCGTTGGTCGACAGACTGACGGTCGGGTACCAGCCGCCGTAGCTGATGCGCAGCGCGTTGCGGGCCGCGTCGGCGGCGGCCTCCGCCCCCCTCAGCCGGTCATGGGATTCCGTCGCCTTGGTGATCAGCGACACAACGTCGTCGCGCGGCGACGCCAGCACGGGTTGTGCCGCCCCGACCAGGAACGGAAGCGTGATCGCAGCGATAAGGGGAAGTTTATACATGAAGGCCCTAATCTTGCCGTCAGCTCAGGCGCTGCTTTTCGCCAATTCGGCGAATATAGCTGACGGTATAGGCCTGCATTTAAGACAAATCCGCGTCTTGATTGCCAGGGAAAAGTTCCAGTGAAATAAAGAGCTTAAGAATGTATTGATGGGTGCGTCCCATTCGTTTCGCTCAGTTGCGGATGATGCAGATTGGGGTCGTGGCTCGTCCACTCCGACGCCGTTCCGTGGATATCTACCTCGGATTGCACAACCTGAGCGTGGGGCTGCGCCGGAAGGCCCAGCCCGGAGGCCAGCATGGCGGCGAAGTCGGTGCCCCCGGAGGTGGTTCCGGGGGTCGGCTGGCTCTGCACCTGCCCCGACACCGCGGCCTTGACGTCGAAGGCGACTCCGGCCGCCGTGTGGGTGCTGCCGTCGGCCATCGTGACGCTGGTGGTGCCGAGGATGCGGTTGCCGGCGACCGTCGCGTTGCTCGGCGTGGCGGTGGTGGCGATCGACTGGACGCCGGCCTCCGCCAGCGTCCGCAGCTCCCCGCCCTGGCTCACCCCGTCGGCGTTGGCGTCCTGCCAGACCTTCAGCGTCGCGAAGGACAGGTCGGCCGCGTCGATCCGGCCATCGTGGTTGTCGTCGAGCGAGGCCAGCGCCTCCAGGCTGCTGCCGAAGCCCTTGCCGAACTGCTCCGACACCAGCTCCCGCGCGTCGTCGATCCGGCCGTTCTGGTTCTCGTCGCGCACCAGCAGGGCGTTGCCCGCCCCGATCCAGCCCGTCTGGTCGGCCACGCCGTCGCCGGTCACGTCGAAATGGACGTCGTCGGACAGCGGGCGCAGCGACAACCCGTTGCCGGTCAGGTCCAGCACGATCGGGTCGCTGGCGACGGTGGTCAGCTTGATGTTGTCGACCCTCAGGATCGGGTTCACCGAGTTGTCGCTGGTGTCCGACGCGCCGAAGCCCAGCGACAGGGTGGTGTTGGCCGGGATCACCATGGTGAAGGTGCCGCTGGCGCTCGCGTCCTTCGCCAGCAGCTTCACGACTCCGTTCACGCTGACGAAGGAGAAGTCGTGATAGCCGGGGTCGCTGAAGGTGAAGTTCCAGTCGAAGGTCAGCACCGTGTCCTTCGTCACGGTGACGGTGCTGGTCAGCTTCATGGCGTTGCCGTAGGACGGTATCGTCCCGGTCGCCGCGGCGATGGAGCCATGGGCGACGCCGAGGAAATCCTCCAGCTGCGTCGGCGTCTGGCCGGTGGCCGAGGTGAGCGTTCCCTCATGCCCGTCGCCGGTCGTGCCGACGGACGCGCCGCCGGTCGAGGTCCAGCCGGTCAACCCGGAATCGAAGGACCCGTTCGGCAGCAGCACGCCGGGGTGCAGCGTCAGGCTGTCGGTGGCGGCGGAAAAGGCGCTGCCGTCCGTGTGGTCGACCGCCACCTTGGTGCCGTAAGTCCCGCTCGTCTGGTCCCAGGCCCGGATGGTCAGGGCGCCGCTGACGGTGCCGGGCACCGAGGCGTTGGGCTGGAAATAAAGCCGGTCCGTCGGGCGCAGCAGCAGGGCGGAATCGCTGTCGTTCACCGCGCCGACCAGTTTCCAGGTGGCGCCGTTGTCGGTCGAATACCACCAGTGGCCGTAACTCTCGTTGGTGCCGATCAGCGCGATGCCGGTCACGGCCTCCTTGTCGTTGTCGGTGACGTTCGCCACCCCGCCGCCGTTCAGCCCGACCAGCTTCGACACCGCGAACCCGGCCGTTCCGGCCACCGGCGCGGCCAGCGCCTCCGCCGCGACGGTCAGTTGCAGGTCGGTGTCCTTCAGCACCGGGGAGGCGTTGGGCGGAACCACGGTGACGCCGATCGTGCCGCTGGCCGTCAGCGCCCCGCCGGCCCCGCCGCCGGCCTGGTCGTTCACCACAATCGAGATCGTGTCGGGACCCGAGTAGGGACCGGCGAAGTAGAGCAGGCCATCGGCCGCGGCCAGCAGGCTGTTGAGGGTAGCCAGCGTCGCCAGGATGGTTACGCTGCCGGTGCCGTTGCCGGTAATGACGGCATCGGACGCGGTGTTGGTCAGCGTCAGCGCGCCGTGCGCGGCCGTCAGCGTGACCAGCAACGGCGTCGATCCCGCATCGATGTCCGACACCGACAGGCCGGTAACAGCCACCGCGTTGCCCTTCAGGGTCGTCAGCGAGGCCGTGGAGACGGTCAGTTGGGGTGCGTCGTTGACGGCGGTGACGGATCCGGTCAGGGCGATGGTCCCGGCGCTGTAGGGCGTGGAGCCGCCGACACCGCCGGTCAGGTCCAGGTGGGCGCCGGAGGCCACCGATGCCGCGGACTGCTCGACCAGCCGCACGGTGAGCGCCGGGGTGGTGCCGTTCCAGTTGGCCGCCGGGACGAAGCGCAGCTTGTCCGCCGCCGCGACAACCAGGGCGAAGCCTTCCGACACAGTCCCGACGGCCGCCCAGGCCGTGCCGGTCCAATACTGCCAGACGCCCTGCGCCGTGCTCGCCGCGTTGCCTACGATGGCGACGCCGGCGAAGCCGTTGGCGGACGAGCCGCCGGCGACCGCATCCGCGGTGTCCGAGAACAAGGCGCCGAACAGCGTGGTGATCGTCGCCCCGGCCGGGTTCGCCGTGTCCTCGGCGATGGCCGTCATCGTCGCGGTCGTGCCGGTGGCTACGGGAGCGTCGTTCACGGCCGTGACGGCCCCGGTGAGGGCAATGGTCCCCGCGCTGTAGGCGCTCGTCCCGCCGATCCCGGCGCCGAGGTCCACGCGATCCCCACTCGACGGCGTTCCCTGGGAATCATCCACCAGCCGCACGGTGAGCGCCGGGGTCGTGCCGTTCCAATTCGCGGCCGGGACGAAGCGCAGCTTGGCATCGGTGCTCAGCAGCAGGGCGGAACCGTTCGACACGCTTCCGACGGCCGTCCAGGCGGAGCCGGTCCAGTACTGCCACGTGCCTTGCGCCGTGCTCGCGGCGTTGCCGACGATGGCGATCCCCGCGAAGCCGTTGGTGACCGAACCGCCGGCGACCGCATCGGCCGTGTCGGAGAAAAGAGAGCCGAACAGGGCGGAGACGGTTGCCCCGGCCGGATTGGCCGTATCCTCAGCGACGGCCGCCATCGTCGCGAAGGCGCCGGTGGCCACCGGGGCGTCGTTGACGGCGGTGACGGATCCGGTCAGGGCGATGGTCCCGGCGCTGTAGGCGGTCGCCCCGCCGACACCCAGACTCACCAGATTGACCCGGCCACCGTTGATGACGTCCCCAGCCGAATCGTCCACCAGCCGCACGGTGAGCGCCGGGGTGGTGCCGTTCCAATTGGAAGCAGGAACGAAACGCAGCTTGGCGTCCGCGGCCAGCAGCAGGGCGGAACCGTTCGACACAGCGCCCACCGCGGTCCAGGCGGAGCCGATCCAGTATTGCCAGACACCTTGCGCGGCGCTCGCCGCGTTGCCGACGATGGCGACCCCAGCGAAGCCATTGGCAGCGGAGCCGCCGCTCACCGCGTCCGCCGCGTCGGAGAAGAGGGATCCGAACAGGCTGGAAACCATGGCGCCCGCCGGGTTGGCCGCGTCTTCCGCGATGGCCGCCATGGTCGCGGAGGTACCGAGCGCCACAGGGGCGTCGTTCACGGCGGTGATGGTTCCGGTCAGGGCGATCGTGCCGGCGCTGTAAGGGGTCGTCCCGCCGACGCCGGTGCTGAGATCCGTCCGGTCGCCGCTGGACAGCGCTCCGTGAGAGGCGTCGACCAGCCGCGCGGTGAGTGCGGGGGTGGTGCCGTTCCAGTTCGCGGCCGGCACGAAGCGCAGCTTGGTGTCGGCCGCAAGCAGCAGGGCGGAGCCGTCCGACACGGCGCCAACGGCGACCCAATTGGATCCGGTCCAGTACTGCCAGACACCCTGCGCCGCGGTCGCCGCGTTGCCGACGATGGCGACGCCGGCAAAGCCATTGGCCGCGGAACCGCCACTGACCGCATCCGCGGCGTCGGAGAACAGGGCGCCGAACAGAACGCCGATCGTCGCTCCGGCCGGGTCCGCCGCATCCTCGGAGATCGCGGCCTTGGAAACGGCGGTGCCGGTCGCTACCGGGGCGTCGTTGACAGCGGCGACGGCTCCGGTGAGGTCCACCGTCCCGGCGCTGGAGGCGGTCGTTCCGCCGACACCGGTGGTCAGGTCGACTTGGTCTCCGCTGGTGATCCCTCCGGCCGAATCGTCCACCAGCCGCGCGGTGAGCGCCGGGGTCGTGCCGTTCCAATCAGCCGCCGGGACGAAGCGCAGCTTGGCATCGGCCGCGAGCAGCAGGGCGTTGCCGCCCGACACGCTTCCAACGGCAGCCCACGCCGATCCGGTCCAGTATTGCCAGACGCCCTGCGCCGCGCTCGCCGCATTCGCGATCACCGCGATTCCGGCAAAGCCGTTGGCGACGGATCCACCACTCACCGCGTCCGCGGCGTCGGAGAACAGGGCACCGAACAGGGCGGTGACCGTTGCCCCGGCGGGGTTCGCGGTGTCCTCGGCAATGGTCGGCAAGGTGGCGGCCGTGCCGGTCGCCACGGGAGCGTCGTTGACCGCGATGACGGCTCCGGTGAGGGCGATGGTTTCGGCGCTGTAGGCGGTCGTCCCGCCGGCACTGGCGCTGAGGTTCACGCGGTCCCCGCTGGACAGCGTTCCCTGCGAGTCGTCGATCAAGCGCACGGTGAGGGCCGGGGTGGTGCCGTTCCAATTCGCCGCCGGCACGAAGCGCAGCTTGTCCGCCGCCGCGACGACCAGGGCGGAGCCCTCCGACACGGTCCCGACGGACACCCAGGCGGAGCCCGTCCAGTATTGCCACTCGCCTTGGGCCGCAGTCGCCATGTTGCCGACGATGGCGACTCCGGCGAAGCCGTTGACGGACGAACCGCCGGTAACCGCGTCGGCTGTGTCGGAGAACAGAGAACTGAACAGGGTGCTGACCGCCGCCCCGGCTGGGTCCGCCGCATCCTCGGCGATGGCGGCCATGGCAACGGCGGTGCCGGTCGCCACCGGGGCGTCGTTGACGGCGGACACCGTTCCCGTGAGGGCAACCGTCTCGGCACTGTAGGCGGTCGTTCCGCCGACACCGGCTGTCAGGTCGACCCGATTGCCGCTGGCGATCACGCCGGCCGAATCGTCCACCAGCCGCACGGTGAGCGCTGGGGTCGTGCCGTTCCAATCAGCCGCCGGGACGAAGCGCAGCTTTGCGTCGGCCGCGAGCAGCAGGGCGTTGCCGTTCGACACAGCCCCGATGGTGGCCCAAGTCGACCCGGTCCAGTACTGCCAGACGCCCTGCGCTGCGCTCGCCGCATTTGCGACGACCGCGATTCCGGCAAAGCGGTTGGCGACGGATCCGCCGCTCACAGCGTCCACGGCGTCGGAGAACAGGGTGCCGAACAGCGTGGTGACGGTTGCCCCGGCCGGGTTCGCTGTGTCTTCGGCGATGGCCGCCATCGTGGCGGTCGTTCCGGTCGCCACGGGGGCGTCGTTGACGGCGGCGATGGTCCCCGTGAGGGCGATGGTCCCCGCGCTGTAGGCGGTCGCCCCGCCGACCCCCGTGCCGAGGTTCACCCGTCCGCCGCTGGACAGTGTGCCTTGCGAGTCGTCGACCAGCCGCACGGTGAGCGCCGGGGTGGTGCCGTTCCAGTCACCGGCCGGGACGAAGCGCAGCTTGGCGTCGGCGCTCAGCAGCAGGGCGGAGCCCTCCGACACGCTCCCAACGGCCGTCCAGGCCGATCCGGTCCAGTACTGCCACGCGCCCTGCGCGGCGCTCGCCGCGTTGCCGACGACGGCGACACCCGCAAAGCCGTTGGCGGACGAACCGCCGCTTCCCGCGTCGGCCGCGTCGGAAAACAGGGCGCCGACCAGCGCGGTGACCGTGGCACCGGCCGGGTCGGTCGCGTCCTCGGCGCTGGCGGCCATGGAAACGGCCGTGCCGGTCGCCACCGGCGCGTCGTTGACCGGCGTCACGTCCAGCGACACCTGGGCGATCTCCGCCGACAGGGGAGAGGTGCCCCCGGTCGCGCCCAAGGCGAACAGCCGGTGCGCGGAGTCGCTGAATCCCTCGGTCCAACCCTCGTTCACCGCGCGCAGGCCGAGCGCCGGGGCGGTGCCGAAGGCGTCGGCGGCCGGGAGGAAGCGGAGCAGGGCGGTGCCGGGAAGCAGCAGCGCCGCCGCATCGCTGACCGCTCCGACCGCGACCCAAGTGGCGCCATCGACGCTGTACTGCCAGACGCCGAGGGACGAGCCAGCGTTCGCCACCACCGCGACGCCGACCACGTTGCTGCCGGTCTCGCCCGGCCGGAACATCGCCTCGATCAGGTGGAACACCGTGAAGCCGGCGGGCGCGGCCGTGTCCTCCGCCACCGCCAAGGCCTTGGCGAGGGTCGCCGCGTCGAAGCCGGCCGCCACGGTCGGGGCCGGCACATGGTGTTCGGCAACGGGGGGCGTCGTGGTCTCGGCCAGCCGCGCGAGGGACTGCGCGACCCGCTGCTGGGTCTGAGCGGTCGTGGTGAAGGGGTCGGTTGTTCCGACCTTGCTGATCGGGCTGGTGCTTGCCGGCTGGGCGGCGGACGTGGCCGTGCTCCGGCCACCGCTGTCGGCCGGAGAACCGCTTTTGCTGCCACTGTCGGGCGGGGCGATGGTGACGGGCGTCAGCGCGGCGCTGGCCATGCCGGCGGACTTGCTTGCCGACGCGGAGTTGGGGGATGGCGCGTCCGGCGCCGGGGAATCGGAGGGTGCGGAGCCATCGGCAGCCTTGCCACCCGCGGCGTCCTTGCCGTCCTTGGCGTCGTCTTTCGCGCCGTCCTTGTCGGCGCTTTTGTCGGCGCCCTTTTCCCCGTTGTCGGCCACCTGTTCGGCGCCCTTGGTGTCGGCACCGCCTTCGGCCTTGGCGTCCTTGCCGTCTCCCCCATCCTTGGCCCCGTCCTTGGCGCTTTCCTTGGACGCCGAGTCGGCGTCCGCGGTCTTGTCCGTTTTCGCGCCATCCGCCGCCGCGGCCTTTTCGGCGGCGCCGGGCGTCGCCAGATCGGCAAGGGCTTTGTTTTCGGGGGAGATGGGGACTTCGCTGCTCTGGCTGTTCCGCTGGACGGTGTCGGCCGACTGGCGCGCGGCGGCGAGTGCCTGCCCCGGCGAGCGGCCCTCCGCGAGCGCTTGGCCCAGGGCCGCGCTGAACGCGCCGCCGGAGCCGCCGAGGGCCTGCACGGCCTGCTGCACGTTCTGTCCGCTGGCGAGCGCCGCCACGAGGCTGTTGCCCTTGACGCCCTGCGCCGCAGCCGACGCGATGGCGGTCGCCGCAAACGCATCCTGGTGTGCAGCGCTGAGCGCGCCGGTCGCCTCCTGGCCGGACGACAGGGCGTTGCCCAGCGCTTGGCTGAAGCCGCCGGCCGCCTTGGGGTCAATGCCCGTCGCCACGGCGAAGGACTTGACCGTCTCGGCGACGTCGCGGCCGGAGGCGAGCGATGCCAGCAGCGTGTCCGCCGGCTTTGGCGCCACGCCGGCTGCGCTCACCCGCGCGGTCATGTCGGCCTGCGCCCGAGCGGAGGCGCCCAGCGCCGCGTCCGGAGAACTGCCATGCGCCAGCGTGTCGCCCAGGACCGTCGAGAAGGCGGCGCCGTCGCCGACTCCGCGCGCGGCTGCCGATCCACCGACAGCCAGCGACGACAGCAGGCGGTCGCCGTCCGACTGCTCGACCGTGGCGGCCTGGCTCTGCACGCCGCCCTGGGCCGTTCGCTCCGTCGCGGCGGCAACGGCGCTGGCGGCGTCCTCGCCGCTGGACAGCGCCCGCTCCAGGGTGGCGGCGAACAGCCCGGCGCCGTCCGGCGCAACGGCCTTGACGGCCTCGGGCACCGCCACGCCGGAAGCCAGGGCCGCGGTCAACTTCTCGATGGGGGACGGTTCGACCGACTGCGGAGGGACGAGGCCATGGTCGACGGGCTGCGTCAGCGCGCGCGACAGCGTTTCCGTGGGGTGAGCCGATCCGGCCGGCCCGGCGGGGGGAGCCATCACACCGTCGAACAGAGCCCGGCTCAGATCAGACTTCAGGTCAGTCGATCCACGGGCGCCGGCCGCGGCCTGCTCAACCCCTTGCCCCTGCGCCAGGGCGGTGGCCAGACGCTGCTCGCCGGTCATGGCGCTGGAATCCTGAAGCGCCTGCGCCATCCGCGCCGCCGCGCCGGCGGTGATCCGGTTGGCCTCCGCGATGGCTGCGTCGGGCGAGGCGGCGTTTTCCATACCGGCAGCGAAGCTGCGCACCCAGCCCTCGGCCGCCCGGCCGGCGTCGCTTCCCGGCAACCCCTGGTCGGCGAGCGCCGCCGCGAGCTTCGCTTGGACGGCCTTCAGCCCGCCGACGTTGCCACCCAGCAGCATCGCCGCCGCCTCGGAGGTCAACGCTTCGGGAATGTTCAGAAGCGGGGTCTGGGAGGCAGTGTCGTGAAGGTCAGGCACGTCGTCCCTTTCGCCTTTGCGGCGGCCGTAAGCGGAGTCGACCTATTTTGCCTGTGATCTGTTGAAGAAATTCTGAACATGTTTGCAAATGTTGTTGCCAAGATTAGAGGTTAGTTGCCGAAGAAAAATGTTTTTCTCTGAATAGGGGTGTCGCCGCAGGGGCTCAGGACCAGGTGGATTCCGGCCGGCATGCTAAGTCATCCACCGGAGGTTGCCAATCGTTCCAATTGGGGAGTTTCGTCGCGCGGCGAATGGCGATCAGGCGGTTCCGCATCGAAAAGGATGACCGTTGCGGCCGATCGGTTACCATGCCGGCATAGGGATTGGACGCTTGAGGGCTCAATGATGCTGAATACGCCGCGCAGCCGCCGGGGCATGGTCACCTCCCCGCACCATCTCGCCAGCCAGGCGGGGCTGCACGTCCTGCGGGACGGCGGCACCGCGGTCGAGGCGGCCGTCGCCACGGCGGCGGCCCTGGCCGTGGTCTACCCGCACATGACCGGCATTGGCGGCGACGGATTCTGGCTGATCGCCGAACCGGGGCAGGAACCGATCGCCATCGACGCCTGCGGCGGCGCCGGCCATGGCGTGTCGCTGGACCTCTATCGCCGCCATGGGCACGCGACGGTGCCGTGGCGCGGGCCGCTGGCCGCCAACACCGTGGCCGGCACCATCGACGGCTGGCGCGAGGCGCTGGCCATCAGCGCGCGCTGGCAAGAGCCGCTGCCGCTTGCCCGCATCCTGGAGGAGGCGGTCGCCCACGCCGAGGGCGGCATCCCGGTGACCGCGAGCCAGGAGGCGCTGACCCGCGAGAAGCTGCCGGAGTTGAAGGACGTTCCGGGCTACGCCGACACCTTCCTGTCGGGCGGCGAGCCGCCGCGGGAGGGCAGCCTCCTGAAACAGGCGGCGCTCGGTCGGACGCTGCGGCGGCTGGCGGCGGAGGGGCTGGACAGCTTCTACCAGGGGGCGCTCGCCGCCAGCATCGCCGCCGATCTGGAGCGCGCCGGCAGCCCGATCACGGCGGCCGACCTCGCCAAACACGCGGCGCGTCAGCGCACGCCGCTGTCGGTCGGCATCCGCGGCGCCCGGCTGTTCAACCACCCGCCGCCCTCGCAGGGGCTGGCCTCCTTGATGATCCTGGCCCTGTTCGACCGGTTGGGCGTGTCGGAGGCGGAAGGCTTCGCCCACATCCACGGGCTGGTCGAGGCGACCAAACAGGCCTTCCTGGTGCGCGACCGCGACGTCGGCGATCCCGCCTTCATGGCGGCCGAGGCGCAGACCTACTTGGACTCCGGGCTGCTTGACGATCTGGCGGCGCGCATCGACCCGGCCCGCGCGTTGCCCTGGCCATACGTGGCGCAGCCCGGGGACACGGTCTGGCTCGGCGTCGTGGACGGGCAGGGCCGCTCGGTTTCCATGATCCAGAGCGTCTACTTCGAGTTCGGGTCCGGCGTCGTGCTG
This sequence comes from Azospirillum canadense, assembly GCF_025961225.1. GTDB lineage: Bacteria > Pseudomonadota > Alphaproteobacteria > Azospirillales > Azospirillaceae > Azospirillum > Azospirillum canadense. Next base: position 80,447 of record NZ_JAOQNG010000007.1, read on the forward strand.
CCGGACACGGGGATTACCTGGCAGAACCGCGGCGCCTCCTTCCGGCTGGCGGAGGACGGCTGGAACGCGCTGTCGCCCGGCCGCAAGCCCTTCCACACGCTGAACCCGGCCTTCGCCCGCTTTGACGACGGCCGCAGCATGGTCTACGGCACCATGGGCGGGGAGGGGCAGCCGCAGACGCAGGCCGCCGTCTTCTCCCGCTACGCCATGTTCGGGCAGGGCCTCCAGGCGGCGGTAACGGCGCCGCGCTGGCTGCTCGGCAAGACCTGGGGCGACGCCAGCGTCTCGCTGAAGCTGGAAAGCCGCTTCGACCCCGCCCTGGTCGCCGCGTTGCGCGACGCCGGGCACGAGGTCGAGGTCCTGGAGTCCTTCACCAGCACCATGGGTCACGCGGGCGCTATCGTGCGCCACCCCGACGGGATGCTGGAAGGGGCGACCGACCCCCGGAGCGACGGCGCGGTCGCCGCCTGGTAAGAACCGGCGGCGGACACCGGTCAAGCCGGCGCGTCCGCCGCCATTTCTTCCTCACCGCTCAGGATCTCCATGAAGCGTTCCAGGACGAGGTTGGGCTGGGCGCCCTTCTTCGTCACGGCGTGGAACTCCAGGGAGTGGCGGTAGTCGTCCGGCCGCATGGATCGCATCATGCCGCGCTCGACCCACTGCCGGGCGTAATGGGTGGGCAGGAACCCGACGTAGCAGCCGGTCAGGATCAGGAACGCCACGCCTTCGCGGTCGGTCGCGGTCGCGGTGTTGTTCAACTCGTGCCGCGGCTGCGCCTGGGTTGGCGCCACGGCGTCCGCCGCCTCCACCTCCGCACGCGTCACCGTCTCGGACGGCCGTTCGAACAGCGGATGCCCCCGGCCGCAGTAGAGCAGCGATTCCTCTTCATAGAGCGGAAAGCCGTCGAGGCCGGGCAGGGCGCGCCGCGCCGGCACGACGCCGATGTGCAGGCGCCCGTCCAGGACGCCGCGCTCGATCTCGTTGGGCGGGATCATGCGGATGTTGACGCGCACCTCCGGCGCCATCCGTTTCAGGCCGCGGAGCGCGTGGGTCACGCGCATGCGCGGCATGGTGACAAGGTTGTCGGTGATGCCGATGTTCAACTCGCCGCGCAGGCGGCCGTGCACCGTGGCGATCTCCCCGCGGAAGCTCTCCAGCCCGGCCAGGAGGCGCATCGCCGCCTCGTAGGCCAATCGCCCCTCGTCGGTCAGCCGGAACCCCGCCCGGCCCCGACGGCACAGCGTCAGGCCGAGCCGCCGTTCCAGGTCGGCCATGTGCAGGCTGATGGCGGCCCGGCTGATGTTCAGCTCCACCTCCGCCGCGGAGAAGCCGCCGCACTCCACCACGGTCCGGAACACGCGCAGCAGCCGGATGTCGACGTCGGTGATGGGGGACAGCGGGCGCGCCGGCTTGGTCGTCATGGGTCCGCGATAGGTAAGCAAAGGCTTGCGTGAAGTTTGGATGGTTTGGATTTAACCATGGCCGTCAGCCCGGCACACTGTTTTTCAGAAAAGGTCCCTTCACCTTGTGCGGGAGAACAGCGGATGGCCCCCCTCGACAACGACCAAGCCCGGCTTCGCGACAAGGCCGCCGGCCTGACGCGCGAGGAACTCGACGCGCACTGGATGCCCTTCACCGGCAACCGCCAGTTCAAGAACAACCCGCGCATGATGGTGAAGGCCGAGGGCTGCTGGTATTGGGACGCCGAGGGGCGCAAGATCTACGACAGCCTGTCGGGCCTGTGGTGCTGCGGCGCCGGCCATGGCCGCCGCGAGATCTCCGAGGCGGTCGCCCGGCAGGTGGCCGAGCTGGACTACAGCCCGGGCTTCCAGCACGGCCATCCGGCCGCCTTCAAGCTGGCGCACAAGCTGGCCTCCATGACGCCGGCGGGGCTCGACCACGTCTTCTTCGTCGGCTCGGGCTCCGAGGCCACCGACACCGCGTTGAAGATGGCGCGCGCCTACTGGCGATTGAGGGGCCAGCCGGCCAAGACCAAACTGATCGGCCGGGCGAAGGGCTATCATGGCGTCAACTTCGGCGGCACCAGCCTGGGCGGCATCGGCGGCAACCGCAAGCTGTTCGGAACTGGCATCGACACCGACCACCTGCCGCACACGCTGCTGCCGCAGAACCTGTTCGTGAAGGGCATGCCGGAGGAGGGCGCCTTCCTCGCCGACGCGCTGGAGGAGCTGGTGGCGCTGCACGACGCCTCCAACATCGCCGCGGTGATCGTGGAGCCGCTGGCCGGCTCGGCCGGCGTGCTGCCGCCGCCCAAGGGCTATCTCCAGCGGCTGCGCGACATCTGCACGAAGCACGACATCCTGCTGATCTTCGACGAGGTGATCACCGGCTTCGGCCGCATGGGGGCGGCCTTCGGCGCCGACGCTTTCGGCGTGGTGCCGGACATCATGAACGTCGCCAAGGGCCTGACCAACGGCGCCATCCCGATGGGCGCGGTGGTCGCTAAGCACGACATCTACCAGGCTTTCATGGACAACGGCGGGCCGGAGTACATGGTGGAGTTCCCGCACGGCTACACCTACTCCGCCCACCCCGTCGCCTGCGCGGCCGGCCTCGCGGCGCTCGACATCTTCGTGCGGGAGGACCTGCCCGGCAAGGCCGCCGCCCTGGCCCCGCATTTCGAAAACCTGATCCACGGGCTGAAGGGGCTGAAGAACGTTGCCGACATCCGCAACTACGGCCTGACCGGCGCCGTGACCATCGCGCCGCTGCCCGGCGAGCCGGCCCGCCGCCCCTACGAGATCGGGGCGAAGTGCTGGGACGCCGGCTACTACGTGCGCTTCGGCGGCGATACGCTGCAGTTCGGGCCGCATTTCCACAGCGATCCCGCTGACCTCGACCGCCTGTTCAACGTGGTCGCCGACGCCATCCAGGCCACCGCCTGACCGAAGGACACCGGGAAGCCCCTGATATGACTCTCATCCCCCACCTGATCGGCGGCAAGACCGACGCCCCCGCCGGCAGCCGCACCGCCGACGTCGTCAACCCCGCGACCGGGGAGGTCGCCGGCCAGGTGGCGCTCGCCGGCCGCGCGACGGTCGAGGAGGCGATCGCCGCCGCCGAGGCCGCCTTCCCCGCCTGGCGCGCCACCCCGCCGGCCAAGCGGGCGCGCGTCATGTTCCGCTTCAAGCAGTTGCTGGAGGAGAACGCCGAGCGCGTCTGCGCGCTGATCACGCGGGAGCACGGCAAGGTCCTGGACGACGCGCTGGGCGAGCTTGGGCGCGGCATCGAGAACGTCGAGTACGCCTGCGGCGTGCCGGAGCTGTTGAAGGGAGAGTTCTCCAAGAACGTCGGGCCGGGCATCGACAGCTGGTCGGAGTTCCAGCCGGTGGGCGTCGTCGCCGGCATCACGCCCTTCAACTTCCCGGCGATGGTCCCCTTGTGGATGTACCCCATCGCCATCGCCTGCGGGAACACCTTCGTCCTCAAGCCATCGGAGCGCGACCCCAGCGCCGCACTGCTGATCGCGCAGCTGGCCGAAGAAGCCGGCCTGCCGCCGGGCGTGCTGAACGTCGTCAATGGCGACAAGGAGGCGGTGGACACGCTGCTGACCGACCCGCGCGTGCAGGCCGTCAGCTTCGTCGGATCCACCCCGATCGCCGAATACGTCTACGCGACCGCCACCGCGCATGGGAAGCGGGTGCAGGCGCTGGGCGGGGCCAAGAACCACGCCATCGTTATGCCCGACGCCGACCTGGACAACGCGGTCGGCGCGCTGATGGGTGCCGCCTACGGCTCCTGCGGGGAGCGCTGCATGGCGATCTCCGTGGTGGTTGCGGTCGGTGACGAGGTGGCCGACCGGCTGGCGGAGCGGCTGTCCACGGCGCTGCGCGCGCTGAAGGTCGGGGCCGGCACGGCGGCCGGCTGCGAGATGGGGCCGCTGGTCACCCGCACCCATTACGAGAAGGTGAAGGCCTACGTCGACCAGGGCGTGGCCGAAGGGGCGGAGCTGGTGGTGGACGGCCGCAGCCTCGTGGTACCGGGGCATGAGAACGGCAACTTCGTGGGCGGTTGCCTGTTCGACCGCGTCACCCCGGAGATGACCATCTACCGGGAGGAGATCTTCGGCCCGGTCCTCTGCCTCGTCCGGGTCAAGACCATGCAGGAGGGCATGGACCTGATCGACGCGCACGAATACGGCAACGGCACCTGCCTATTCACCCGCGACGGCGAGGCCGCCCGCTATTTCAGCGACATGATCAAGGTCGGCATGGTCGGCATCAACGTGCCGCTGCCGGTCCCGGTCGCCTATCACAGCTTCGGCGGTTGGAAGCGGTCGCTGTTCGGCGACCTTGCGGCCTATGGGCCAGACGGCGTGCGCTTCTACACCCGGCGCAAGACCATCACCCAGCGCTGGCCGACTGGCGGGGTGCGCGAGGGCGCGCAGTTCGCCTTTCCGTCCATGAAGTGAGGCGGTCGGCCGGGCGTCACGAGGAGGTCCGGTCGATGACCCCGCTGAGGTGCACGGCGAGTTCGACGGAGAAGCGGCGCTCCGGGTTCTCCACGTCGATGCCGAACAGCTCGGCGATGCGGGCCAGGCGGTAACGCAGGGTCGTCACGTGCAGGCCGAGCTGGTCGGAACAGGCCTTGGTCCGGCAGCCGGTCTTCAGGTAGGCGGCCAGCGTCTCCATGTAGGGCGTGCCGTGGCGCCGGTCGTAGTCGATCAGCGCGCCGATGCTGTCGGCCACATAGCCGCGCACTTCCTCGGTGTTGGCGGCGGCCAGCAGCATCGGCAGGGGGCCGAACTGCTGGGCGTCGAGGATGCCGGACCGGCCGAACTCCTGCGCGATGCGGATCATTCGCCAGGAGCGTTCCCACGCGTCGGCATAGTCCGGGGGCGCGTTGCAGCGGTTGGTCAGCACGACGAAGGGCTCGGCGTGGAGTATGTCGCCGACCGCCCGCGCGATCTGCGCCATCAGCCGCTTCACCGGTCCCGGGCTGCGCTCGCCCGCTTCGAAGGGCAGGATGCAGACCAGACCGGTTGGGACGGTGACCAGCGTGCCGGCGACGCCGTTCAGCGGCAGCAGCCGCTGCACCGTCGGGTGCAGGTCGGCCGCCGCACTGACCGTCTTGCGTCCGCGGTCAGGCAAGCCCACCACGATCATCTGGGTCGGCCGGTCGAGGTTGAGCCCGAGCCGGAGCGCCCGCTGACCGATGTCGCGGTGATCGCGCCAGCGCCGCTCCACCAGTTCCAGGAACAGGTCGGTGAGCGTCCGGTTCTCGTAGCGGAAGCGGATGACGTTGCGCAGCATCTGGATGCTGAGCGCGTGCTTGATGCCGTCGAGCAGCAGCTGGTCGGCCTGCCCGTAGGGCTGCGGGCCGGGGAAGATCATCAGCGCCCCGACCGCCTCGCCGTCGGCGGTCAGCGGGTCGATGCGCGGCGCGGTGCGGATGCGCGTGCCGCCGACCTCCCAGAACAGAGTCGGGGCTGTCGCCGTGGGATGGTCGATGGCGTCGCGCGCCGCCTTCATGATGGCGGGGCCGAGGCCGGACGCTGCCGCCGCCTGCCACGCGGCGTCGGTGATGCCGCTGCCGCTGGGCGCGCGGTCGGCGGTGACGAGGTTGGCGGTGAAGTCCACGATGACGAGGGAGTAGGGCAGCAGGTCGCGGATGCGCGGCAGGAGCGTGTCCATCGCCCCGTCCTCCAGCGCCTGGAGCAGCAGCGAGGTGTTGACCTCCAGCGCCCGTTGCAGGCGTTCCGCGGCCAGGGTCTCGGCGCGCAGCCGATGCTGGCGCTCCACGGCGATCTCGCCCAGCTGGACGATCATGCCGATGAAGGTCAAATCCTCCTCGGTCACGTCGACGATGCTGCGCGACACGACGCTGAGCACCAGGGGCCGGCCCTCGTCGTCGGTGCCGTTCATCGGCACGACCAGCACGCTGTGATAGTCGCGCTCGAACGCCTCGCGGCGGTAGCCGGGGAACTCCTCCGACACGCGGGCGTCGCGGATGAAAACCGGCTCGTTCCGCCGCAGGGCCACCAGCGACGGGCTGGTCGCCAGCTCCCACCGGTCGGACAGCGGGCGCTGGATCAGCGTCGGGTCGTGGCGCACGACCACGAGGCCGTAGCCGTGCTCCACGTCCACCGCCATGATCGACCCCATCGACCAATTGGCGTGCCGGCAGGCGGCGAGGACCAGCCGCTGGAGCACCGTCGCCAGATCCCCGCCCGAGTTGATCAGGCTTGCCACCACCCGCAGAGACTGGATTCGCGACGTCTCGACCACGTTTCCTCCGCCAGAGGCCCGTTTCGTCCGCACCCCGTTTCGCCCACGCGCGTTGCCGAATGAAACATCGTGCAACGCTTTTTTCGCGGATGTCGCACGGGCGGATGCACCCGGTTCCTATGACTGCAATCCTATCACGCCCGATGGTGGGGCCGTCAAGCGGCCAAAAAATCCCCTCTCTCCAGAGGGGAGAAGGTTATCAGTGTCCCTCGTCCGGCGTTGGTGCCGTGCGCGGGTCGGGGATCGCCGCGCCTGTCAGGCCGTCGGGGCGCAGCGGGCGGAAAGGCAGGCGGTCGGGTTCGGGGGACCGGGTCCGGACCGCGCGGCGGATCAGGACGAAGCCGGCCAGCGCGGCGAAGCCGATGGCGGCGAAGGCGAACAGGCCCGGCGGGCCGAACCGGTCCATCAGCAGGGCGCCTGGGACGGGGCCGGCCATCGCGCCGGCGGCCCAGACGATCAGCAGGCCGCTGACGGTGGGCACGATCCGGCCCGGCGGAACCACGTCGCAGGCGTGCGCGACGCACAGGGCGTAAAGGCACAGGGCTTGGCTGCCCCACAGCGCGAAGCCCGTCAACACGGCCCAGGCCGGGTATCCGGCCGGCAACAGCGCCAAGCCGACGGACAGGACGGCCCCATTCCCGGCAACGGCGGCGATCACGACGCGCCGGTCCCGCCGGTCCGACAGCCAGCCGAGCGGCCATTGCGCGAGCAGGCTGCCGCCCTGGAGGGCAACGAGCAAGGCGGCGGCCGCGGATTCGGACATTCCCACGCGCAGCCCGTACAGCGGGGCCAGCGCCAGCACCGTGCCGGTCACCACCCCGACCGCGAAGCAGCCGACCAGGGCGGACGGCGCCAGCCTGAACAGCCCGCGCAAATCCAGCGTGACGGCGGTCGGAAGCGCCGGGGTGACCGGCCGGGCGACGGCGACGGGCAGGATGGACAGCAGGACCAGCAGGATCAGGGCGCGGAACGGCTGGTCGCCGCCGGGTTCGATCAGAAGGGGGCCGGACATCAGCGCCAGCTTGGTGGTGACCATGTAGACCGCCAGGACGCGCCCGCGGTTGCCGTCCTGCGAGCCGGAGCCGATCCAGCCCTCCACCACCGTGAACAGCCCGGCGAAGCCGACGCCGGTCAGCCCGCGCAGCAGAATCCAGCCGGCTTCGCCGCCGGCCATCGGCAAGGCGAGCGCCAGGATCGCCATCAGCGCGGCCAGCCCGGCGTAGGCCCGGACGAAGCCGAGCCGGCGCACCACCCGGGGCGCCGCCAGACAGCCGGCGGCGAAGCCGACGCCGTAGGCCGACGCGACCATGCCGATGTCGGCGGCCGACAGCCCCTGCGCCTGCATGCGCAGAGGCAGCAGGGCCTGGAGCAGCCCGTTGCCCGCCTGCAGCAGGACGGCGGCCGACATCACCGGCAGCAGCGGTGGCATCAATAGCCGCGCCTCCGGTCGATTACGTTGGCCAGCGGCCGTCCCTCGCGGAAGGCCGTCACGGTCGCCACCACCTGCTCCACCGCCTGGGACGGGTGGGTGGCCGCCGCGCTGTGCGGGGACACGCGGACGCGCGGGTGCCGCCAGAAGGGATGGGCGGGCGGCAAGGGTTCCTCGCTGAACACGTCCAGGCTGGCCCCGGCCAGGTGGCCGCGGTCGAGCGCGTCGAGCAGGTCGGCCTCGACCAGATGGCCGCCGCGCCCGGCGTTGATGACCACCGCCCCGGCCGGCAGGCGGGCGAACAGGTCCCGGTCCAGGATGCCCTGGGTGTCGGCGGTCAGCGGCAGCAGGCAGACCAGCAGGTCGCACCGCGGCAGCATCGCCGCCAGCCCGTCCGCGCCCGCGAACCCCTCCACGCCGGGCAACTGCTTGGGCGACCGGCTCCAGCCCAGCACGCGGTAGCCCAGCGCGGTGAGGACGCGGGCGGCGGCGCTGCCCAGCTCCCCCAGTCCGAGAAGCCCGACGCTGACCTCGCGGGCCGGCCGGTAGGGCAGCCATTGCCAGACGCCGGCCTTCTGCGCGGCGTCGAACGCGTCGGAATGGCGGTGCCAGCGCAGCACCTGGAGCGCCACGAAGCCGGCCATGTCGTCGCTCAGGCTGTCCGACACCATGCGGACGAGCGGCACGTCGGGCAGGGTCGGGTCGCGCAGCAGCGTCTCGACCCCGGCGCCCAGCGACATCACCAGCCGCAGATTCGACAGGCCGGCGAAGACACCCTGCGGCGGCTGCCAGACCAACGCCATGTCGATGTCGTCCGGGTCGCCGTCCGGACCTCCGATGTCCGGCCAGACCCGCATTGACAGGCCCGGAAGACGGCGGCCCAGGGCGTCGCGCCACAGGCCGGCGTTGTCGATGTTCGAACAGAAGAGCAGCGTCATGGCTGGGTTCACGCCTGGGTGAGGACCTTTTCGGCCTCCATTTCGGCCATGTCGAGGAAGCGGTCTCCGATGCGCGGGTGGGCGCGGCTGCCGTCCGACGCGCCGATGGCGACCAGCAGCTCGTCCGGGCCGGGGGCGTCGGGGACCTGGAAGTTGGCCGTCAGGAAATGCGCGCGCTTGCCGGTTTCCGTCTTGTGGATCATCGGCAGGGCGAGCAGCGCGCCCGCGGCGTTGCGCGTGTTGGTGAAGCTGAGGAAGGTGGTTCCCTGCGCCGCTTCGCGGAACATGTTGCCGAAGCGCAGCGTGTGGATGATGGCCGAGGCGTGCTCGATCTCCCCGTTCACGCCGACGGAAGCGGCCTTGCCGTAGGCCTCGATGCGCTCGGCCGGCATCAGGGCGGTGAGGCGCCGCGTCATTTCCGCCCCCAGCACCGGGGCGATGCGCAGGATCTCCGGCCGCAGATTCTCGACGAAGCCCTGGCCGGCCCAGGGGTTGCGCAGCACGGCGGCGACCACGACCGACGTGATCGGCCGTTCCGCGGCCTTGCCGCCCTCGACGATGGTTTCCTCGATGAAGGTGGAGATCTTGCGCAGTCCGATGTCCATCATGTCCCGTCCGATTGTGTTGGTTCCTTCAAACCCCTCTCCCTGCGGAGCAGGGAGAGGGGAGAAATGCTTCAGCTCGCGGCCTTGGCGCTGGCGACCCATTGCTCGAAGGTGGGCTTGTTGGCGGAGAGCCATTCCTGGGCGAGCGCGCGGATGTGGCTGTCACTGGCGCCCTTTTCACTGATGCTGCGTTCCCAGCCGGCCCAGGTCTGGAGCGGGAAGCCGATGTTTTCGACCAGCGCCTTCACCGCGGGGTTGGCGGCGATGAAGTCGCGGTTGGCGACAGTGTTCCAGTTCCAGGAGGCCATGGCCATGCGGCAGGGGTCGGCGCCGCCGGCGCAGCCCGACACGCCGTTGACCAGCGCGGTGCCCTTGTTGGGGACCGACGGGGGCAGGGCGTCGAAGGGGGTGGGCAGCCAGACCACGTCCTTGCCGGGGACCAGCGTGTTGGTCACCCAGGACGGGCTCCAGGCGTAGAAGAAGGCGGGCTCGCCCCGGCGGACGCGGGCGACAGCCTCCACCATCAGCGGCTCGTACTTGCCACGGACGGAGTTCACCGTGTCCTTCAGCCCGAACTTGTCGAGCTGGAAGTCGACCACGTCGCCGCAGCTCCAGCCCGGATCGCAGTTGACCAGGTCGGCCTTGCCGCCCTTGCCGAACAGCGCGGCGATCTTCGGGTCCTTCATCTGCTCCAGCGACGTGATCTTGTAGGCGTCGGCCGTCTTCTTGTCGATCAGGTAGCCGTTGACGCCGCCCTCCTTGATCAGGCCGCCGCCGACGATCATCGCCTGCTGCTCCACCTTGCGGAAGGCGGGCTCGCGCTGCGGGAAGTTGATGTCGGTGGCGATGTCCAGGTCGCCCTGCGCCGCCGCCTGGAAGAACAGCGTGGTGCTGAGCGTGCTGAGCTTGACCGAGTAGCCCAGCTCCTTGAAGGCGGCGGAGACGATCTGGGCGGTGACGTAGTTGGCGCCCAGACTGTCGGACTGGGCGTAGCGGATGGTCTTGCCCTTGCCGGGCTGGTCGGCGGCCAGCGCCGGCTGGACGCAGGCCGCGGCGAGGATCGCGGCGGCGGAGAGGGTCTTCACGAGCGACTTGGGCATCAGGAAGGACATGGCGGACTCCTCGAACGGGATCGGAGCGGAAGCGGGGAGGAAGGCGTTACTGATCCGGGTTGGCGATGGCCGGGCCGCCGACGGTTTTGCCGGCGACCGCTTGGTTCTCTACCGGCCGGTCGGCGCGAAAGAGGCCTCGCAGGCTGCGCAGCAGCGGGCGTCCGCCGGGGCCGCCGGGCTGGGCGAGCTTTTGCGTGATGCGGTCGAGCACCATGGCCAGCAGCACGATGGCGATGCCGCCCACAGCGGCGCGGCCGACGTCGAGCCGGCCCAGGCCCTGGAGCACCACGAGGCCGAGACCCTCCGCGCCGATCATGGCGACGACGACGGACATGACCATGGCGGTCAGCACGGTCTGGTTCAGGCCGCCGAGGATGGTCGGCACGGCCAGCGGAAGCTGAACCTCCCACAGCAGCTGCCGCTTGGTGGCGCCGAAGGCGAGGCCGGCCTCCACCATCTCGGTCTCCACCATGCGGATGCCGAGGTTGGTGAAGCGGATCAGCGGCGGGGCCGCCGCCGTCACCACGGCAACCTCGCCCGGCACCGTGCCGACGCCGAACAGCATCACCACCGGCACCAGATACACGAAGGTCGGGGTGGTCTGCATGATGTCCAGGACCGGGCGGACAACGCCCCACATGCGGTCGCTGCGCGCGCAGCCGATACCGATGGGGATGCCGACGGCGGCGCAGATGACGATGGCGGTGGTGATCAGCGACAGGGTCGTCATCGCCTCCGACCAGACGCCCAGCGCGGCGATGGCGACCAGCGCGATGGCGGTGAAGGCCGCGACCCCCAGGCTGGCGAGGCGCCAGGCCAGCAGCACGGCCACCGCCACGAAGGCGAGGAAGGGGATCTCGTGCAGCAGGTAGATGTTCAGGTTCAGGACATACTCGACCGGCCATTTGATGGCGAGGAAGAGCGGGCGCAGGTTCAGCGCGACCCACGCCACCCCGTCCTGGATCCAGCTGTCGACCGGGAAGACGGCCAAGTCGTCGGCGTCAAGCATGCGGGCCTCCCGCGGCTTGTGGAGGGGTGGAGGCGATGCCCGCCAGGATGCGGTCGGCGGCGAGCGTGCCGGTCAGCCGCCCCGCCCCGTCGACCACCGCCATCGGCCGGCCGGCGCGGTGGGCGCGGGCGACGTCGAGCAGGCTGTCGCATTCGTGGACCGTGACGAAGTCCTTGCGCAGCAGGTTGCCGAGGCTGGTGCCGCCGGTGCGCAAGGCCCGCAGCGTGTCGGCGTCCAGCGCCCCGACGACGAGGCCGGCGTCGTCCAGCACCAGCCCGCCGCCATCGCCGGTTTCCGCCAGGGACAGGCCGGCGGCGAGCGGGACGGGTTGGACGGGGTTCATCGCCGAGCGGGCGTCGAACAGGCGGGAGCGGTCGACCTCGCGGGTGAAGGCGGCGACGTAGTCGCTGCCGGGTTCGAGCACGATCGACTGCGGCGTGCCTTCGCGGACCAGTTCCCCGTCGGCCATGATGGCGATGCGGGTGCCGAGCTTCAGCGCCTCCTGGAAATCGTGGGTGATGAACAGGATGGTCTTTTTCAGCGAGCGCTGGAGGCGCAGAAGCTCGTCCTGCATCTCCGTCCGGATCAGTGGGTCGAGCGCGCTGAAGGCCTCGTCCATGATCAGCACGTCGGCGTCGGTGGCGAGCGCGCGGGCCAGCCCGACGCGCTGGCGCATGCCGCCGCTCAACTCATGCGGGTAGTGGTTGCCCCAGCGGGCGAGCCCGACGATGGACAGCACCTCCTCCGCCCGCTGCCGCCGGACGCGCGGGGATACCCCCTGGAGCTTCAGGCCGAACTCCGTGTTCTCGGCGACGGTGCGGTTGGGCAGCAGGGCGAAATGCTGGAACACCATGGAGATGCGCGTGCGGCGGATGTCGCGCAGTTCCGCCTCCCCGGCGGTGACGATGTCCTGGCCGTCCAGCAGGATGCGGCCGGCGCTCGGTTCGTTCAGGCGGTTGATGCAGCGCGCCAGGGTCGACTTGCCCGACCCCGACAGACCCATCACCATGTAGATGGCGCCGGTCGGCACCGACAGTGAAACGTCGTTCAACCCTACGACGATTCCGGTCTTTACGAGCACTTCGGCCTTTTTGGCGCCCTGGGCCAGCATCCGCAGGGCCGGTTCGGGAGATTTGGAGAAGACTTTATAGAGATTCTCTACCCTCAGTCGTTCGGTCACAACCGTCTCCCATCGTTGTGTTCGGTGGGCTGTCCCTGTGCTTTTATATTTTTACTTCCTGCCATTAGGACGCCTTGTGCGTCTTCCTGTCTTCGGTCGGAACGTAGGAATCGTAAGATCATCGTTCCTACGAATCGTAGCAAGGGCCTGTCACTTCAGGGGCGAGAAGGCGGTGGGCAGCAGGATGCGGTTTTCCGCCGTCTCGATCAGCGCGGTCAGCTTCGGGATGAACTCCTGCCAGCGCGGATCCTCGGACAGCCGCTGGCGGCGGGTGGTGCGGTCCTCGAAGTCGGCGTAGCCCCACATGTGGACGACGTGGTTGAGCGGGCCGATCTCGCTGACGAAATAGCCGATCAGGTTGCCGAGGATCGGCTGCTGGATCGCCAGCCCTTCGTTCTGCACCAGCGCCAGGTACTCGCGCAGCTTGCCGGAGCGGATGCGGTAGATGCGTTCCTCGACGATCATGGCGTGCCCTTTGCCTTGTCTTCGGCGATTTCCTGCCTGACCTTGCGGGCGATGCGGAAGCACTCCACGCCTGCGGGGATGCCGCAATAGACGGCGATCTGGATCAGCGCCGCCTGAAGCTCCGCGTCGGTCAGGCCGTTGCGGATGGCGCCGCGCAGGTGCAGTTCGAACTCGTGCATGCGGCCGAGTGCGGCGATCATGCCCAGGTTGAGCAGGCTGCGCTGGCGGCGGTCGAGCGCGTCGTCGGCCCAGCACTGGCCCCAGCAGTACTCGTTGACCATCTGCTGGAAAGGGCGGGAGAAGTCGTCCGCCGCGGCCATCGCGCGGTCGACGTAGGCGTCGCCGAGCACGTCGCGCCGCACGCGCTCCCCGGCCCGTTGTAGGTCTTCATCCATGGCGTGCGATCTCCGTCGGCTGGGAGGATTCGGTCAGGAAGCGCCCCATCAGGCCGGCCACGGCGTCCGGCGCCTCGATCAGGATCGAATGGCGCAGGCCGGGCAGGATGTGCAGCTCCGACCCCGGAATGCTGTCGTGCATGGTGCGCGCCATGCGCGGGTTGGAGCCGATGTCCTCCTCCCCCGTGGCGATCAGGGTCGGGCAGCGGATCTGGTCGAGGAAGCCGCCGAAATCCGTTTCCGCCAGCACACGATAAGCGGCGGCGTAGCAGTCCGGGTCGTTCTCCGCGTTGCGCCGGCGCAGAACCTGGATCAGGTCGGGATTGCGCTCCTGAAAGCCTTCCGTCAGCCAGCGCGACAGGGAGGCGTCGTAGTGCGAACCCGGCTGCCCGGCCTGGAGTGCTGCCAGCCGGTCGAGCACCCGCCGCCGCTCCTCCGGATTGCGGCCGGCGACGGTGGACAGCAGGACGAGGCGCTTCACCCGCTCCGGGTGGGTCAGGGTCAGGCGCTGGGCGATCAGCCCGCCGAGAGAGAAGCCCGCGAGGTTGAAGCCGTCGAAGCCGACGTGGTCGGCGAGCGACAGCGTCTCGCGCACGAAATCGTCGATCTCGTAGCGGCCCTTCACGCGCGTGGAGCCGCCGTGGCCGCGCAGGTCGAAGGTCAGGATGGTGAAGCGGTCGGCGAGCCGTTCCACCACGCCGCTCCAAGCTTCCAGGTAGGAGCCGACGCCGTGGACGCAGACCAGCGGTTCCGGCCCCCGGCCGTCGAGGCGGTAGTTCAGGGTGACCGGGCCGATGGTGAAGCGATGGGAGTCGGCCATGGTCACCGTCCCGTCGCGGCCATGCGCAGTGGGGCTGCGGCAAGGCGGCGCTCCTCCTCGCGCTCGCGGTCACGTTCGCGGGCGGCGAAGACGGGCAGCACCTCGCGAGTGAAGAGGTCGAGCGTCTTGCGCTGAAGCGCGACGGGCAGGTTGAAGGACAGGCCGAGCGAGAACTGGTCGACGCCGGCGGCCTCGTAATCCAGCAGCTTCTCGATGATCTCGTCCGGGGTGCCGAACATCAGGTTCTTGCGGACATTCTCTGGCTTGTAGTTGTCGCGGCCGGCGACGCTTTCGTAGGACACGGCGGTGGGGAAGCCGTTGGTCACAGTGCCGATGTTCTGGAACAGGTTCTCGAAGCTGCGGCCGTAGTCGATGCTGTGCTGGACGGCCAAGTCCGCTTCCTCCGGCCGGTCGTAGCAGCAGGTGCGGCGCTGCATCATGAAGCGCGGGCGCGGCACCTCCGGATGGTCGGCCACCGCCTTGCGGAACTTCTCGCCCAGCACGGCGATCTCGGACGCCGGGGCGGCCAGCGGCGTGGACAGGATGCTGGCGCCGATGCCGACCGCCCAGTCGAAGGTGCCGGGGTCGCGCGCCGCCACCCAGATGCGCGGGTGCGGCTGTTGAAGCGGCTTCGGCACGGAGGTGGCGAGCGGAAACTTCCAGTAATGGCCGTCGTGGGCGTAGTCGCCGGCCCACAGCTTCTGCACCGCGGGGACCAGCTCCTTCATGTAGGCGACGCCCTCCTGCTGGGGCATGCCGCCGGCCATGCGGTCGAACTCGTACTGGTAGGCGCCGCGGGCGATGCCGAACTCCAGCCGGCCGCCGGTCAGGTGGTCGCACAGCGCCGCCTCTCCAGCCAGCCGGATCGGGCTCCAGTAGGGGGCGACCACCGTGGCGGTGCCGAGCCGGATGCGTTCGGTGTGCTGGCCGAGCCAGGTCAGGATGGTGAAGGGGTTGGGGGAGATCGTGCACTCGATCGTGTGGTGCTCGGCGGTCCACAGGGTTTCGAAACCGCCCTGGTCGGCCATCTTCGCGAGGTCCAGCATGTTGCCGGTTACCTCGCTCATCGGCGTGTCCGGCGAGAAGCGCTCCATGGCGAGCGCGACGGCGAACTTCATGTCCTGGTCCTTTCTCGGGGGGAGGCGAAGCCCGTCAGGGCGGTCAGCGCAGCCGGATGACGAAGGGGTCCTGCATGGCGCCGGAATAGTCGATGACCACGTTCTTCGACCGCGAGAACTCGCGCATCACGTCGAAGCCGCCGCGCCGGCCGTAGCCGCTCTGCTTGAAGCCGCCGTTCGACGACATGTAGGCGGCGGCGCGGTAGGTGTTGATCCAGACGGTGCCCGCGTCGATCTTCGTTGCGAAGCGCATGGCGCGGTCGATGTCGCTGGTCCAGACGCCGGAGGCCAGGCCGTAGCGGGTGTCGTTCGCCATGGCGATCATCTCGTCTTCCGACGCGAAGGGCACGACGCCGACCACGGGCCCGAAGATCTCGTCGCGCATGAAGCCCATGTCGTTGCGGGCGTCGGCCAGCACGGTCGGCTCGAAGTACCAGCCCTTGTCCAGCCCGGCCGCCTGGGGCCGCTTGCCGCCGGCCGCCAGCCGGGCGCCGTCGCGCAGGCCGGACGCCACGTAGCCCTCCACCTTCGCCAGCTGCGCCGACAGGGCGAGCGGGCCGATGTCGGTCGCCTCCTCCATCGGGTGACCGACGGCGATGCGGCCGGTGCGGGCGACCAGCGCCTCCACGAAGCGATCGTAGACGCTGGCCTCGACGAAGCAGCGCGAGCCGGCGACGCAGGTCTGACCGGCGGCGGCGAAGACCCCGGCGACCACGCCGTTCACCGTGCGCTCGATGTCGACGTCGCCGAACACCACGTGGGGCGACTTGCCGCCCAGCTCCATCTGGCAGGGGATGAGGTTCTTCGCGGCGTTGGCGGCGATGCGGCTGCCGGTTTCGGTGCTGCCGGTGAAGACGAACTTGGCGATGCCCGGGTGGCGGGTCAGCGCCTCCCCGGCGGTGCTGCCGGCGCCGGTCACCACATTGACCACGCCGGCCGGGAAGCCGGCCTCCGCGACCAGTTCGGCCAGCGCCAGGGTGGAGGCGGTGGCGTGCTCCGACGGCTTGATGACCACCGTGTTGCCGATGGCGAGGCAGGGCGCCAGCGTGCCGGTCAGCAGCATCAGGGGCGAGTTCCACGGCGTGATCATGCCGACGACGCCCAGCGGTTCCCGCAGGTTGAAGTTCAGCATGTCCAGCTTGTTCACTGGGATGGTGTCGCCCTGGAGCTTGTCGGCCATACCCGCGAAGTAGGTGTAGCTGTCCGGCATGGCGCGCATCTGGGCGCGCATCTCCTTGATCAGCTTGCCGTTGTCGCGGGTTTCCATCAGCGCTAGTTCCTCGGCGTTGGCGAGGATCAGCTCCGCCAGCCGGCGCACCAGCTTGCCGCGGTCGCTCTGGGTCATCCGTCGCCAGGCCGGGTCGGTGAAGGCGGCCCGCGCCGCGGCGACGGCGTCGTCGACGTCCTCCGGTCCGGCGTCCGCCAACTCGTACCAGGGCTCGGCGGTGGTGGGGTCGTAACTGGGGATGTAGCGGCCGCTTTTCGGCTCGACGAACCGTCCGCCGATGTAGAGGGCGCGGCGGGTGCCTTCAAGCGACCTGCAGGTGGTTTGCATCGCGGTCTCGTGTCCTTTGAAAAGGGGCGGGACGGGCGGTCCGGGGAGGTCAGGCGATTTCGGCTCAAGCGTTTTCGGTGACGACGTGTGACCAGCGGGATGCGCGGCCGTCGACCATCGCCAGCCGTCCCCCGTCGCCGGAGTCGATGTAGATGCCGAAGCGGTCGGCCTGCCGTTCCCGGACGTAGCGGCGCAGCATCGCGCGGGCCTCCCGTGTCGGGATCGCCTCGAAGGGCAGGGCGTCGAGCGCGAAGACACGGACGTCCGGCGGCAGGCCGGCGGCCGACGCCTCCGGTGCCAAGCGGGCGCGGTAGACCAGACAGCCGGCGTCCTGGCCGGGGATGTCGAACACCGAATAGAGGAAGGTGTCGTCCGGCCGGAGTGGGAGCAGGCCGCCGTCGCCCAGGGACAGCGCGCTTTCGGCCTTGCGGCTGCGGCCGCCCGGCAGGCGCCAGCCGCCCGTTCCGTCGGATTGCAGGAGGATGCCGTCGTCGGCCTCGACGAGATAGCCGACCTGAACGCCGTGCTCGGTCTGCCTGCCGGCGGCCAGCGGCTCGCGCGCCGCCGTGTAGCGGCCACGGCAGAAGCCGAGCGGCGCTGACGGGGTGGTGCCGAAGGCCTGCACGCGGCCGATCAGGATCAGATGGTCGCCGGCCATGACCCGGTCATGGACCGTGCAGTCGAACCAGGTCAGGCAGTCGGCCAGGATCGGCGCGCCGGTGATGCCCGGACCGAAGGGGACGGACTGGAACTTGTCCGACGATTTCGACGCGAAGAGGCTGGAGACGTCAGCCTGCCCTTCGTGCAGCAGGTTCACAGCGAAGGATTGGGTGTCGCAAAAGGCGGGAAAGCTGAAAGACCGGTTTCCCACGCACACCAGAAGCAAAGGCGGGTCGAGGGACACGGATGTGAAGGAATTCGCGGTGATCCCACGGGGATTGCCGTCCCCGTCGATCATGGTGACGACCGTGATACCGGTCAGGAACGTACCGAAAGCGCTGCGGAGTTCCCGTTCATTGATGGGCGATGGTTCATTCGCGGAGAATGTCACGTCGACCTCCCTTCCGTAACAAGGGAAAGGCTACGCGGGTCGAACCCGGCCATCTTCCTCCGGGAGGACGGAGGGTGCGACAAATTGTCTCCGCCGAAACGGAGGAAGGGGGCGCCTGACGTTCCCTCTCCCCTCCGGGGCGCGGAGCCGACGGCCGCAGGCCAGCTGGGCGCCGAAGGCGACCAGAGGCGGAGCGAGGGCGCGAGACTTGCGAGCGCCTGGGTTAGGGTGAGGGGGCAGCACAGGCATCGCCTGTGCCAGGGGATTGCCAAGGGGCAGAATGCCCCTTGGCGGCGCGCGAAGCGCGGCGGCCCCCTCACCCTTCCCACGCTTCGCGCGGGCCCCTTCCCTTTCCCCGGAGGGGAGAGGGTTTTTTGCGCACGGATCGCGCTTGCTTTTTTGGCAAAAAAGAACATATAGAGAACATTTCCGCAATCAGGGGCAATTCCGGTGGATGACGCGCTGCTCGACAAGCTGGCCATCCTGGCCGACGCGGCGAAGTACGACGCGTCCTGCGCCTCGTCGGGGGCCAAGGGGCGCAAGGGCGGGGCGGCGGGGCTGGGCTCCACGACCGGGGCTGGGATCTGCCACGCCTACACGCCGGACGGGCGTTGCGTGTCGCTGCTCAAGATCCTGCTGACCAACTACTGCCTTTTCGACTGCGCCTATTGCATCAACCGCCGTTCGTCCAACGTGCGGCGGGCGCGGTTCAGCGTGGCGGAGGTGGTGGCGCTGACCATCGGCTTCTACAAGCGCAACTGCATCGAGGGGCTGTTCCTGTCGTCGGGCATCATCCGCTCGCCCGACCACACGATGGAGCAGATGATGCTGGTGGCGAAGACCCTGCGGCAGGAGCACGGGTTCGCCGGCTACATCCACCTGAAGACGATCCCGGAGGCCAGCCCCTGGCTGATCGAGCAGGCGGGGCTGTGGGCCGACCGCCTGTCGATCAACCTGGAACTGCCATCGGAAAGCAGCCTGGAGCAGCTGGCCCCGGAGAAGGACGGCGCCAACATCAAGGCGGTGATGGGGCAGGTGAACGAGCGCATCACCGAAGCGAAGGAGGAGCGGCGGCGATTTTCCCCCGCCGGGCAGAGCACGCAGATGATCGTCGGGGCGGACGCGGCGACGGACCAGTCCGTGCTCCATACCAGCCACACGCTGTACCGGCGCTATGGGCTGCGGCGGGTTTATTACTCCGCCTTCAGCCCGATCCCGGAGGCGAGCGCCGTGCTGCCGGTGAAGCCGCCGCCGCTCCAGCGCGAGAACCGGCTGTACCAGGCCGACTGGCTGCTGCGCTACTACGGCTTCACGGTGGAGGAGATCGCCGAGGGCGGGGAGGGCGGGATGCTCGACCTCGGCATCGACCCGAAGCTGGCCTGGGCGCTGAAGAACCGCCACCGCTTCCCGGTGGACGTCAACCGTGCCGACCGGGAACTGCTGCTGCGCGTGCCCGGCCTAGGCGCCCGCGCCGTGGACAAGATCCTGGAGGCGCGGCGGCACACCCGGCTGCGCATGGAGGATCTGGGACGGCTGTCCGCCGGGCTGAAGCGGGCGCGGCCCTTCCTGATCACCGCCGACCACCATCCGGGCGGCCTGACCGACCGGCTGGACCTCCGCCGGCGGCTGGTTCCGCCGGCGCAGCAACTGAGCCTGTTCTGATGGCGCTCCACCGCGTCGAACTGGTCGAAGGGGCGGACCATGCCGGATTCCGCCGGGCGGTGCGCGGTCTCGTTGCCGCCGGGGCCGCGCCGGACGATGTGCTGTGGACAGCGGGCGACGCACCGTCGCTGTTCGGCGGGTCCACGTTGCCCACCATGCTGCCTGACGGCGACGCGGCCCCACCGTTGTCGCTCCCGCGCGCGGTGGGCGAACTGGTCGAAGCCGTGGTCTGCCACCGGGAGCCGGAACGCTACGCATTGCTCTACCAACTGATCTGGCGGGTGCTGCATGGTGAACGGTATCTGCTGGGCCACCACGGCGACCCGCTCGTGCACCGTCTGGCCCTGCTGAACAAGGCGGTGCGCCGCGACCTGCACAAGATGCACGCCTTCGTGCGTTTCCGGGACGTGCCCGACCCGGACGGCGGCGAGCGCTTCGTTGCCTTCTTCGAGCCCGACCACTTCATCGTTGAGGCTGCAGCCCCCTTCTTCGTCGAGCGGTTCCAGAGCATGATCTGGTCGATCCTGACCCCGGTCGGATCCCTGCACTGGAACCGCCGCGAACTGACCGTCGGGCCGCCCGCGGTGATGTCCGAGGGTATGGAAGGCGACGCCGTGCTGGCCGGCTGGCGGCGCTATTACGAGAGCACCTTCAACCCGGCGCGCGTCAACCCGACGGCGATGCGGGCCGAAATGCCCAAGAAATATTGGGCCAACATGCCGGAAACGGCCTCCATCCCCCGCATGATCCAGGAAGCGCCGGCGCGCGTCCGCGCGATGGTGGAGCAGGAGGCCGCCGCTCCCATCCGCCGCAGCCCGGACAAGGCGGTGGCCGCCATGGCGACGAGCCGCCCGGCGACCCTGGCGGACCTCAACGCGCTGATCCGGCGGTCGCCGCCGCTGGTGCCGGGGGCGACGCAGGCCGTGCTGGGGGAGGGGCCGGAAGAGGCGGCCATCGCCTTCGTCGGAGAGCAGCCGGGCGACCAGGAGGATGTGCAGGGCCGCCCCTTCGTCGGGCCGGCCGGGCAACTGCTGACCCGGGCGATGGCGGAGGCGGGCATCGACCGCGACGCCGCCTACATGACCAACGCGGTCAAGCACTTCAAGTTCAAGCCGCAGGGCAAGCGCCGCATCCACCAGTCACCAACCGCGGGCGAGGTGAAGCATTACCGCTGGTGGCTGATGGAGGAACTGCGCTTCGTCCGCCCGCGCCTCGTCGTGGCGCTGGGCGCGACGGCGGCGCTGGCGCTGACCGGGCGCAGCGTTTCAGTGCTGCGCGAGCGCGGGCCGGCCGGCTTCGGCGACTGGGACGGCTTCGTGACCGTCCACCCCTCCTACCTGCTGCGCCTGCCGGACGGCGAAGGGGCGCGCGGTGCCTACGGCGACTTCGTCGCCGACCTGAGGCGGGTGCGGGACCTTGCGGAGGGTCTGCGGGCCGGGAGCTGAGCCTGCTCTCCTGTCTCCGGAAGTCTTTTGTGCGCGACTTGACGGTGGTCAAGAACTGGGCAGGGCGCCTGCGCTTTCATCACCCGGCCGGCGGTTGTCGGCCGCCCCACGGGCGATGGGCAAGAGCGCAAGGCGACGGTGATGATCGCACACATCAGGCGAGGAGTGCTGGCGGCGGTTGCCGGGTTGCTGGTGCTGCTGGCGGGCTTCGGCGTTATGGGCGGCGTCATGGGCGGTGTCGCCAACGCCGCCGTTGAGGCGAAGCTGGGCCAGTATATCGGCACGGTCAAGCCGGGCGACCTCGTCGCCGGGGCCGACCGGTTTGGCGCCATCCAGGCGAACGCGCCGCTGGTGCCCGTCTACAAGGGCGACGCGCTGGTCGGGCACGCCTACCTAACCTCCGACTTCGTCAACACCACGGGCTACTCGGGCCGTCCCATCCATGTGCTGGTCGGGCTGGCGCCGGACGGAACGGTGACGGGCGCCAAGCTGGTGGACCACCACGAGCCGATCGTCCTGGTCGGCATCCCGCCGGCCAAGATCAACGCCTTCATCAACGGCTACGTCGGCAAGAACGTGCTGGCGCTGGCGTCTCAGAGCGCCGCCACCCCGCCGGTGGACATCGTGTCCGGGGCCACGGTGACCGTGATGGTCATCGGCGATTCCATCATCCGCTCCGGCAAGAAGGTCATGCAGGCGCTGGGCGCCGGCTCGGGAGCTGGAGGCGCCGCCGCAGCGGCGCCCACGGTGACCAAGAGCATCGACCTGTCGAAGACTGTCGTTGAGGACTGGGCGACTCTGGTCGGCGACGGGTCGGTCCGCCGCCTGACGCTGACGGTGGGCGAGGTGAACGCCGCCTTTGAGCGCACGGGCAAGGCCGAGGCCATCGCCCGCGCGGAGCCCGGCGAGCCGAACGACGCTTTCATCGACCTGTACGCCGCGCTTGCCACCATTCCCGCGGTCGGCCGCTCCCTGCTGGGCGACGCGGAGTACGAGTCGCTGGTGCAGCGCCTGAAGCCCGGCCAGCAGGCCATCGTCGTGGCGGGGCAGGGGCGCTATTCCTTCAAGGGCTCGGGCTATGTGCGCGGCGGCATCTTCGACCGCATCGAGCTGGTGCAGCACGAGGGCTCCGTCCGGTTCCGCGACAAGACGCACAAGCGCCTGGGCTCGCTCGCCGCGGCGGGGGCGCCGGACTTCCCGGAGATCGGGCTGTTCGTCATCCCCGAAGGGACGGAGTTCGACCCGGCCGAGCCCTGGCGCCTGCAGCTGCTGGTGCAGCGGGCGACGGCCGCGCTGGACAAGGCCTTCGTCACCTTCGACCTCGGCTACCAGCCGCCGGAGAAGTTCCTGAAGGTCGAGCGCGCCGCCGCTCCCGCCCCCGCCATCACGCCCCTGGCGGAGCACAAGGCCGACCCGGTGGAGCCGGAGGCGACCGGCGAGACGCCGCTTTGGCAGCGCATCTGGCAGAACCGGCTGGTCGACATCGCCGTGCTGACGACCGCCATCGCCCTGCTGACCGGCATCTTCTTCTTCCAGGACCAGCTGACCAAGCGGCCGGCCCTGTACGAGCGGGTGCGGACCGGGTTCCTGGTCTTCACGCTGGTCTGGCTCGGCTGGTACGCGTCGGCCCAGCTGTCGGTGGTCAACGTGCTGACCTTCGCCAACTCGCTGCGCACCGGCTTCCGCTGGGACTATTTCCTGATGGACCCGCTGGTGTTCATCCTGTGGTTTTCGGTCGCCGCGTCGCTGCTGTTCTGGGGCCGGGGCGCCTTCTGCGGCTGGCTGTGCCCGTTCGGCGCGCTGCAGGAACTGGCGTCCAAGGCGGCGAAGCGGCTGGGCGTCCGGCAGATCGACGTGCCCTTCGGGCTGCACCAGCGGCTGTGGCCGATCAAGTACATGATCTTCCTGGTCCTGTTCGGCCTGTCCTTCTATTCGCTGTCCTTCGCGGAGAAGACGGCGGAGGTGGAGCCCTTCAAGACCGCGATCATCCTGCACTTCGTCCGCGACTGGTGGTTCGTCCTGTTCGCCGCAGCACTGCTCGCCGCCGGGCTGTTCATCGAACGCTTCTTCTGCCGCTACCTGTGCCCGCTGGGCGCTGCGCTGGCCATTCCGGGCAAGCTGCGGATGTTCGACTGGCTGCGCCGCTACCGGGACTGCGGCAACCCCTGCCGGCGCTGCGCCAACGAATGCCCGGTGCAGGCGATCCACCCCGACGGGTCGATCAACGTCAACGAATGCATCCAGTGCCTGCACTGCCAGATGCTCTACCACCACGACCACAAGTGCCCGGTGCTGATCAGGAAGCGCGAGAAGCGCGAGCGCCGCGGCGGCACCACCCCATTCGCCGATGCGGTTGCCGAGGCCAAGCCCCGCGCCGCCGTGCTGACCACCGATCCTGCGACCGGACACCTGTCCATCCGGCCGGAAGGAACCTGACCTCAACCGGGTCACAGAAGAGCCCCAAAAGGGACAAAGGAGCAGAGCATGTCGAACGAGAAGGCTGAGCGGGCGGGCGTGAATCGCCGCGATCTTTTGGGCGGAACGGCGAAGGCGGCGGCGCTGGCGGGCATCGCCGGCGCGGTCGGTGGCGGTGCGGCGAGCAACGCGCTGTTCAACGCGACGCCGGCCCAGGCCGCGGGGGCGGCGGGCAGTCAGAAATACGAGGTCAAGCCGGGCGACCTCGATGAATACTACGTCTTCCACTCCGGCGGCCAATCGGGCGAGCTGCGCATCCTCGGCCTGCCCAGCATGCGCGAACTGCACCGCATCCCGGTGTTCAACCGCTGCTCCGCCTCCGGCTGGGGCCTAACCAACGAGAGCCGCAAGATCCTGAACGAGGGTCTGTCGGCCGAGACGAAGACGTTCCTGGAGAGCCGCGGCGGCGCCTGGCTGAACGGCGACCTGCACCACCCGCACATGTCGTTCTCCGACGGCACCTACGACGGGCGCTACATCTTCGTGAACGACAAGGCGAACACCCGCGTCGCCCGCATCCGCTGCGACATCATGAAGGTGGACAAGGTCATCGAGATCCCGAACGTCTCGGCGATCCACGGCCTGCGCCTGCAGAAGTACCCGCGCACCGGCTACGTCTTCGCGAACGCCGAGCAGCTTGTGCCGATGCCGAACGACGGCAAGAACACGGACCCGAAGAACTACCGCACGCACTTCTCCGCCATCGACGGCGACAGCATGAAGGTCGCGTGGCAGGTGTGGGTGGACGGCAACCTCGACAACACCGAGGCCGACTACCAGGGCAAGTACGCCTTCTCGACCTGCTACAACTCGGAGATGGGCGTCACCACCGCCGAGATGACGGCGAACGAGCAGGACTGGATCGTCATCTTCAACCTGAAGCGCATCGAAGAGGCGGTGAAGGCTGGCAAGGTTCAGGTGATGAACGGCGTTCCGGTGGTCGATGGCCGCCATGGTTCGGCCTACACCCGCTACGTCCCGATCCCCAACAGCCCGCACGGCATCAACGCCGCGCCCGACGGCATCCACGTCACGGTCAACGGCAAGCTGTCGCCGACCGTGTCGGTGATGGACGTGCGCAAGCTGGACGACCTGTTCGACGACAAGATCAAGCCGCGGGACGTCATCGTGGCTGAGCCGCAGCTGGGCCTCGGGCCATTGCACACGGCCTATGACGGCCGCGGCAACGCCTACACCACGCTGTTCCTCGACAGCCAGATCGTGAAGTGGAACATCGACAAGGCCAAGCGCGCCTTTGCCGGCGAGAAGGTCGATCCGATCATCCAGAAGCTGGACGTGCACTACCAGCCGGGCCACACGCACTCCTCCATGGGCCAGACCAAGGAGGCCGATGGCAAGTGGCTGATGGTGCTGAACAAGTTCTCCAAGGACCGCTTCCTGAACGTCGGCCCAAGCAAGCCGGAGAACGACCAGCTGATCGACATCTCGGGCGACGAGATGAAGCTGGTGCACGACGGCCCGACCTACGCCGAGCCGCACGACACGCTGATCGTCCACCGCTCCAAGGTGAACCCGAAGAGCGTCTTCACCCGCGACGACCCGATGTGGGAAGAGGCGCGCCAGCAGGCCAAGAAGGACGGCGTGAACCTGGAGGAAGACGCCAAGGTCATCCGCGACGGCAACAAGGTCCGCGTCTACATGTGGCAGCGCGCTCCGGCCTATGGGCTGGAGGAGTTCAAGGTCAAGCAGGGTGACGAGGTCACCGTCTATGTCACCAACATGGATGACGTGGACGACCTGACCCACGGTTTTACCCTGTCCAACCACGGCATCGCCATGGAGATCGGCCCGCAGCAGACCAGCTCGGTCACCTTCACCGCCGATCGTCCGGGCGTGCACTGGTACTATTGCCAGTGGTTCTGCCACGCGCTGCACATGGAAATGGGCGGCCGCATGATCGTCGAGCCGCGCGCGGCGTAAGGCGGTTGACCCCCACCCTAACCCTCCCCCGCTGAGCGGGGGAGGGGACAAGGGCACCCTATCTCCCTCCCCCGCCCAGCTCACGCGCAAGCGAAGCTTGCGCTGACGCGGCAGGCGGACCTTTGGTCCGCCGAGAGCGGGGGAGGGTCGGGGTGGGGGAAACACTCCGCACAGAAACAAGGTAGACCTATGCCCCACCGCTTCCCGCTTCTCCTCACCACCGCGTTCCTCGCCTTCGCCGCTCCGGCATGGTCGGCCACGGTGACGGTGATGCCGGGCGAGTTGGAAAGCGCGCTCGCGACGGCCGCTCCGGGTGACACGCTGGTGCTGGCCTCCGGCACGCATCCGGGGGGGCTGGCCGTCAAGACGCCGGTCACGCTGGTCGGCCAGCCGGGTGCGGTGATCGAAGGGCGCGGCCAAGGCAACGCGCTGACCATCTTCGCCCCGGACGTGACGGTC
This sequence comes from Azospirillum canadense, assembly GCF_025961225.1. Taxonomy (GTDB): domain Bacteria; phylum Pseudomonadota; class Alphaproteobacteria; order Azospirillales; family Azospirillaceae; genus Azospirillum; species Azospirillum canadense. The sequence goes on from NZ_JAOQNG010000007.1 coordinate 106,354, forward strand.
CGGAACGTGGAAATCCGCAGCTCCGGCCTGTCGCTCTTCGACCAGAACGCCGGCATCTTCCTGGGCAAGGAGGCGCACCGGGCCGTGATCGAGGACAACCGGCTGCGCGACAACTTGATCGGCATCTATGTCTGGGGCGCCAACGACGTGATGGTCCGGCGCAACGACGTGGTCGGGCGCACCGATCTGCGCGTCTCCGAACGGGGCAACGGCATCCAGCTGTGGAACGCGCCGGGCACGCAGGTGGTGGACAACACGGTCCGCGACGGGCGCGACGGCATCTTCACCACGACGTCGAAGAAGAACCTGTTCGCCCGCAACCGGTTCGAGCGGGTCCGCTTCGCCGTCCACTACATGTACACCAACGACTCCGAAATCTCGGACAACGTGTCGGTCGGCAACGGCGTCGGCTACGCGATCATGTATTCGAACAACCTCGTGATCCGGAACAACCGCTCCCAGGGCGACCGGGAGCATGGGCTGCTGCTGAACTACGCCAACAGCGCGATCATCGACGGCAACGTGATCGACGGTCGTCTGTCGGACGAGCAGGCCGCCCCCGTAGAAATGGCCGCCGATAAGGATATGCCGGTGGCGAGCGACGGCCCGACGGAGGGCAAGCGGACCGGCACCTGGAAGTGCGTCTTCATCTACAACGCCAACAAGAACCGCTTCACCAACAACCGGTTCGAGGGCTGCGAGATCGGCGTGCACTTCACCGCCGGGTCGGAGCGCAACACCCTGACCAACAACGCCTTCATCAACAACCGCACCCAGGTGAAGTATGTCGGCACCCGCTTTCTCGACTGGTCGGAGAACGGGCGCGGCAACTACTGGTCCGACAACGCGGCCTTCGACCTGAACGGCGACGGCGTCGCCGACGAAGCCTACCGCCCCAACGACGTGATCGACCGCGTGATGTGGGCCTACCCGTCGGCCAAGTTGCTGATGAACAGCCCCGGCGTGCAGGTGATCCGCTGGGCGCAGAAGCAGTTCCCGGCGCTGCACCCCGGCGGGGTGATCGACAGCGCCCCCCTGATGAACCCGCCGCCGCGAACGGCAAGCCCTCGGATAGAAGCCGGGCAAACGGCGGAAAGGAAAGCGCCATGACCGACACGCTCACCAGCGATGGGGCGACCATTGTCGTGGAGGGAGTCTCCAAGCAGTACGGCGACGCTTTCGCCGTGCGCGCGGTGGATCTGACCATGGCCCCCGGCGAATGCGTGGCGATGGTCGGCCACAACGGCGCCGGAAAAAGCTCGCTGATCAAGCTGATGCTGGGCCTGACCACGCCGACCGAGGGGCGCATCCGCGTCCTGGGCGGCGATCCGGCCAGCGCCGCCGCCTCCCACATCCGCCGTCAGGTGGGATTCCTGCCGGAGAGCGTGGCCTTCCACCCCAGCATGACCGGGCGGGAGACGCTGGACTTCTACGCCAAGCTGAAGGGCGTCGCGCGCACCGGCAACGACGCGCTGTTCGACCGCGTGGGGCTGGAGCCCGCCGCCGTGAAGCGCCGCGTCGGAACCTATTCCAAGGGCATGCGGCAGCGGCTGGCGCTGGCGCAGGCCCTGCTCGGCGGGCCGAAGGTGCTGTTCCTGGACGAGCCGACCACCGGCCTCGACCCCGCGCTGCGCCAGAGCTTCTACGAGATCGTGCGGGACCTGCGCGACGCTGGCACCACCGTCCTGCTGTGCAGCCACGCCCTGACGGAGCTGGAGGGGCAGGCCGACCGCGTGGTGGTGATGAGCCGCGGGCGCAAGGTCGCCGACGGCTCGCTGTCCACGCTGCGCAGCCTCGCCCAGCTGCCGGTGCGCATCCGCCTAACGATGCCGGACGGCAGCGTCAACGAGCTGACTTGCGCCAACGACGACAAGGTGGGGATGGTCCGCCGCATCGCGTGCGACGGCCCCGAGGTCACCGACATCGAGATCGTCCAGCCCAGCCTGGACGACATGTACGCCCACTTCCTGCGCCGGGAGGCTGCGGAATGAACACGCTTCTGATCATCGCGGGCAAGGAGGTCCGGGACGGCCTGCGCAACCGCTGGGTCGTCGCCACCACCCTGCTGATGGCGGCGCTGGCCCTGACCATGAGCTTCCTGGGGGCGGCCCCGACCGGCACGGTCGGCGTCGGCCCGGTGGAGGTGACCATCGTCAGCCTGTCCAGCCTGACCATCTTCCTGCTGCCGCTGATCGCGCTGCTGCTGTCCTTCGACGCGGTGGTGGGGGAGATCGACCGGGGCACCATGACGCTGCTGCTGTCCTACCCCGTGGCGCGCTGGCAGGTGCTGCTGGGCAAGTTCCTCGGCCACGCGTCGATCATCGCCTTCGCCACGGTGCTGGGCTACGGCGCCGCCGGCGTGGCGCTGTCGATGGGCGGCACGCCGATCGATGCGGAGAGCTGGCGCGCCTTCGCCGCCATGATCGGGTCGAGCGTCCTGCTGGGTGCGGCCTTCACCGCCATGGGCTATCTGGCGTCGTCGCTGGTCCGCGACCGCGGCACGGCGGCGGGCATCGCGGTGGCGGTCTGGCTGGCCTTCGTCCTGCTGTACGACATGGGGCTGCTGGGTCTGCTGGTCGCCGACGGCGGCAAGACCCTGAACGCCGACGTGCTGAACTGGGCGCTGCTCGCCAACCCGGCGGACGCCTACCGGCTGTTCAACCTGACCGGCTTCAAGAACGTCAGCCTGTTCGCCGGCACCGCCGGGCTCGCCGCCCATGTGCAGGTGTCCGCCCCCGTGCTGCTGGGCGTGCTGGCCGGCTGGGTCGTGGCGCCGCTGGCGCTGGCCGCCACCCTCTTTTCAAGGAAGCAGATCTGATGCGCACTTCCCTGAAGGCCGCCCTGCTGGCGGCGACCCTGCTCCTGCCGCTATCCGCCTGCAAGGATGAGCGCGCGGAGACCGCCCCGCCGGCGCCCGTCGCCATCACCGCCGACGCCATCGGCCATTACTGCGGCATGAACCTCGCCGACCATCCCGGCCCCAAGGGGCAGGTGCTGGTGAAGGGGCAGGAGCGGCCGGTCTGGCTGTCCTCCGTCCGCGACACCTTCGCCTTCACCATGCTGCCGGAGGAAACGAAGGACGTCCGCGCCATCTACGTCACCGACGTCGGCAAGGCCGCCGACCCGCAGAAGCCGGACCTGTCCGTCTGGGTCGAGGCGCGCAAGGCCTGGTACGTTCTGAACAGCCGCCAGCGCGGCGGCATGGGCGAGGCGGAGCCCTTCCCCTTCGCCGACGAGGCCGCCGCCCGCGCCTTCGCCGCCGCCAACGGCGGCACGGTCAAGCGCTTCGCCGAGGTGAAGGAGGACGAGATCCTCACCCCGCCGACTCCGTCCGAGGATCACATCGCCCACACCGAAGCGATGGACCATAGTGGGGAAAATGGGGGCGGGCAGGGTGGGCACAGCGGGCATGGGGGTGGCCAATGACGACGCATCCACTGACCCGCCGACGCTTTCTGGGCATCGCCGCGGCCGCCGCCGGGCTGGCGCTGCTGCCGGGGGCGCTGCGAGCGCAAGGCGTGCCGATTCGCACATGGCGGGGCGTGGCGCTGGGCGCCGACGCCTGCCTGCAATTCGCCCATCCGGACCCCGCCGAGGCAGACCGGCTGATCGGGATTTGCCTGGAGGAGGTCGCGCGGCTGGAGCGGGTGTTCAGCCTGTATCGGCCGGACTCCGCCCTGTCGCGGCTGAACCGGGACGGTGCGCTGGAGGCACCGCCGGCCGACCTCGTCCGGCTGTTGGCGGAGACGGTGGACGTCGGCCACCGCACGGACGGCGCCTTCGATCCGACGGTGCAGCCGCTGTGGCAGCTCTACGCCGGGCATTTCGGGCGGCCGGGCGCCGATCCCGACGGGCCGCCGGCCGCCGTGGTCCGCGCGGCGCTGGGGCTGGTGGATTACCGGAGCCTGCGGGTCGAGCCCGGCCGGGTGGGCTTCGCCCGCCGGGGCATGGCGGCGACGCTGAACGGCATCGCCCAGGGCTACGTCACAGACCGCGTGGCGGAGCGACTGCGGGGCGAAGGCATGGGCGACGTGCTGGTGGACATGGGGGAGATCCGCGCGATGGGCCACCACCCCGCCGGCCGGCCCTGGACCGTGGGGCTGAAAGACCCGGTCGATGAGGGGCGCACGGTGGAGACGCTGGAGGTCGCCGACCGGGCGGTCGCCACGTCCGGCGGCTATGGCACGCTGTTCGACCCGGCCGGGCGCTTCACCCACCTGTTCGACCCCGCGAGCGGCGGTTGCGCGCGGGAGTGGCTGGCCGTCACCGTCATGGCGCCGGACGCCACCACGGCGGACGCGCTGTCCACCGCCCTGTCCGTGGTCCCGGAGGATCGGGCGCGCACCATCCTGAACCGCTTTCCGGGCGTCGCCGCCCGCTTCACCCGACGCGACGGCACGGTTGTCGCGCTGCGGGCCTGATCAAGTTTCCTTCGGAGGACCACATGGGTAGTTTCAGCGTCATGCACTGGGCGATCGTTCTGCTGCTCGTCCTGCTCCTGTTCGGGGCCGGGAAGCTGCCGAAGGTCATGGGCGACCTTGCGAAGGGCGTGAAGTCCTTCAAGGCCGGATTGAAGGATGAGGACGCGCCGCTGTTGAGCGAGGACCGTTCGGGTAGCGCCCGGTAAGCGGGGCCGGCGTTTTCCTTGCGATTTGCGGATTATTTGTATGACATTGGAGAGATATTCGAAATAACCGTGTGGCGGCCGTGGCATGATGACCCGGGTGGCGTCCTTGATCGTTCCATCCCTGCTGTTGCTGCTCGCCGCCGTGCCGGTCCGGGCCGAGACGGTTGCGGACCAGATCCTTCAGGGGATTTTGCAGCGGTACGGCGCGCCCGGCGGCGTTTTGCTGCTCTCCGGTCCCGACCGCAGGGAACTGGCGGTGGCCGGGGTCGCGGATCGCCGCAGCGGCCGGCCCGTCACCCCGGACACGCGGTTCCACATCGCCTCCACAGGCAAGATGCTGACCGCGGTCGCCGCGCTCAGCCTCGTGCAGGACGGGCGCATCGCGCTCTCCGACCCGGCCCTGCCGCTGGTCGGCCACTCTGACGCGGGAAGGTTGGCCAACCTGGGCCGCGCCACCGTCGCCGACCTGCTGGACCACCAATCCGGAGTGCCGGACTGCCTGCGCAACAGCGCGACGGTCACGCAGCGGCACCCAGGCCCGCGCTGGACTGCCGAGGAGGTGATCCGCCTTGCCCCATGCCGGGGGCCGACGCCGCCGGGGCGCTACGCCTATTCCAACACGAACTACATCCTGCTGGGCCACATCCTGGAACGTGTGGACGGGCGTCCCTTCGCCGACGCGCTCGCCCGGCGCGTGCTGGAGCCGGCGGGCATGGACAGCACCAGCGTCGGGGCCGACCCGAACGACCCGCGGGTGGCCCGCGGCTATCGGTCGCCGGACGCGGCCGGCAATCGGGCCGACGCCAGCCTGTACGCCTATTCCAGCCCGCTCGGCGACGCGCCGGTGACCACCACGGCCGCCGACCTGGAACGCTTCGCCTTCGCCCTGTTCCGCCAGCCCGGCCGCCTGCTCGCCCCGGAGATGGTGGGCGCCATGGTCGAGGACCGGTCCGCGGAGGACGAGGAGGGCTATGGCTACGGCGTGGTGGTGGAGCATTCCGACTGGGGGCCGCGCTGGGGCCATTCCGGCCGCTACGCCGGCTTCCGGTCGGAGCTTTGGTACTATCCCCAGCGCGACACGCTGACGGTGCTGATGATGAACGGCGACGAGAACACCGACGACGACGTCGGCGACCTCATCGCCCGGCCTTTTCTGGCGCCCTGACCGCCCTAGGGTTTGTCTTTGCACAGGCCGGCATGAGCAGTGCCGCCGCTCCGTCCAGGTCCGGCACCTCCGCGTAGGGCAGCCAGTCCGGGTTGCCGGTCTCACCCCGCCGGTTCACCCAGATTCCACGCAGGCCCAGTTCGTGACGGGCCTTCATGTCCCAGTACATGCCCATCGCCACGTGCACCGTCTCGTTCGGCGTCACGCCCATGGTGCGGTAGGCGTATTCGAAGAGGTGCCGTGACGGCTTGTAGGCCTGCGCCTGTTCGGCGGTGATGACGTAATCGAACGGTATGCCGATGCGCGCGACGGTGGGCGCGATAAGATCGTCGTCGGAGTTGGTGAAGATCGCGAGCTTGTAGCGCTCTCGCAGCCGCCGCAGGGCATCCGGGACCTCGGGATGCGGACCCATCGTCATGGGCGACGACGCAATACGCTCGATCTCGTCCGCGCCCGGGGTCAGGCCGTGTTCGGCGAACGCAGCGGCAAAGCCGATCCGCAGGATGTCCTTGTAGAGGCGGTGCGGCCTCTCCGCCGTCAGGCGCCGCCCCTGCGCGGAGAAGCTGTCGAGGATCGCGGATGCGCTGACGCCGCTCGCGCCGTGCTTCACCAGAGTCGCGCCGATCTCGCGCAGAAGCACCTCGTACCACTGCACGAGCGTGCCGTAGCAGTCGAAGGTGATGACCTTCGGTGCGGGATCGAGCGTGAACATCGCGCTGTCGGGGTCGGGCATCACGCGTCCTTGGCCAGACGGAGGCCGGAGAACTGCCACCGCGCAGACGGCGGGAAGAAGTTGCGGTAGCTGGGCCGCGCATGCCCCGCCGGGGTGACGCAGGAGCCGCCGCGCAGCACGAATTGCCCGCACATGAACTTGCCGTTGTATTCGCCGACCGCGCCGGGGCCAGGGGCGAAGCGCGGGTAGGGGGCGAAGGCGCTGCGCGTCCATTGCCAGGCATCGCCGGACAACTGGCGCAGTCCGCGGTTGGGGGCGGTGGCGGCGTGCTCCCACTCCGCCTCGCCGGGCAGGCGGGCGCCGGCCCAGTGGGCGAAGGCGTCGGCCTCGAAATAGCTGACATGGACCACCGGCGCGGCGCGGTCGACCGGCTGCATGCCGCGCAGCGTCATCGTCCAGTATTCCCCGTCGCGCTCTTCCCAATAGAGCGGAGCCCACCAGCCCTCCGCCTGGACCGTCGCCCAGCCCTCGGATAGCCAGAGCAGCGGGTTGCGGTAGCCGCCGTCCTGGATGAAGGCGATCCATTCCCCGTTGGTGACCAGCCGGTCGGCCAGGGCGTAGGGGTCCACCAGGGTGCGGTGGCGTGGGCCCTCGCAATCGAAGGCGAAGCCGTTTCCGCCGTGCCCGATCTCGACAATGCCGCCGTCGAACATGTGGAAGCGCGCCGCTTCCACGGGGGTGTTGCGGGCGGCGCCCGCCGGTTCTGAAGGATCGTAGGCCGGTCGCAGGGGGTTCTGCGCGAAGAGGTGGAGGATGTCGGTCAGCAGCAGTTCCTGATGCTGCTGCTCGTGGTGGCAGCCCAGTTCGATCAAGTCCAGGACCTCGGCGGACGGGCCGGATTCCAGCAACGTCTCGACCGCGGAGTCGACGTGGCGGCGGTAGGCGGCCACCTCCTCCAGCGTCGGACGGGTGAGCATCCCACGCAGCGGCCGGGGCTGGCGCGCCCCGACCGTCTCGTAATAGGAGTTGAACAGGAAGCCGTAGCGGTCGTCGAACAGGCGGTAGCGGGGCCTGTTGGGGACCGCCACCATGGTTTCGAAGAACCAGGTCGTGTGCGCCAGATGCCATTTCGCCGGGCTGGCGTCGGGCATCGACTGCACGGTGGCGTCCGCGTCGCTGAGCGGGGCCGCGAGGCCCGCCGTGTCCGCGCGGACACGCCGGTACAGGTGGAGCAGGTCCAGGGGATCCGCAGGCCGGCGGGCGGTTGGTGCGGTGGGCATGCTGGGGCTTTCGCTCTCGTTGTGGAGCCGGTGCGGCGGCCGCGGGTCACGCATCGGGGGCGGCGAGGAGGAAGACGCCGAAGGGGAAATCGCTGTCCGCCCAGGACGCCTGGACGCGCCATCCCGCCTGCTCGGCGAGCGCCGTGAAACCGTCCACGGTGAACTTGTAGGAATTCTCGGTGTGGATCGATTCGCCGGCGGCGAACGTGATGCTGCGCCCGGCGATCTCCACGGTCTGGTCCTGAAGGCTGACCAGATGCATCTCGATCCGGCTGTCGGTGGCGTTCCACACCGCGCGGTGCCGGAAGCGGTCCGGGTCGATGGCGGCGCCGAGTTCCCGGTTGATGCGGACCAGCAGGTTCTTGTTGAAGGCCGCGGTGACGCCCTGCGCGTCGTCGTAGGCCGGCACCAGGACGGACGGCGGCTTGACCAGATCGGCCCCAACGAGGAACTGCGCGCCTTGCCCAAGCAGCGTCCGCGCACTGCGCAGCAGGTCGACCGCCGCCGCCGGGGCGAAGTTGCCGATGGTCGAGCCCGGGAAGAAGCCGACCACTGGGCGCTCCCGCACCAGCTTCGGCAGCGTGATCGGGGCGGTGAAATCACCGAGGAGCGGAAGCACCGTCAGCGCGGGGTAGGTGGCGTTGAGCGACCGCGCCGCGTCGGCGAGCGCCGTCTCGCTGATGTCGATGGGCACGTAGACATCGAGCTGCGGTGCGGCGTCGAGCAGAAGCCGCGTCTTGACGCTGGCGCCGCTGCCGAATTCGACCAGCGCGGCCCGCTGGGGGATGAGCGCCGAAATCTCCGGGACGATGCGCGTCAGCAGCGCCGTCTCCGTTCGGGTGACGTAGTATTCGGGAAGCTCGCAGATCGCCTCGAACAGGCGCGAGCCCGCGGCGTCGTAGAAATACTTGGCGGGCAGCGACTTCCGCCGGGCCGTCAGGCCGCGAAGGACGTCGGTGCGGAAGCTGGAGTTCTCAATCTCCGGTTCGCCGCGCGTGCGACGCTGTGCGTTGAACAAGCGATCCTCCCTCGGGTGCCCCCACCATGGGCTTCACAATGTCGTTCGCTGTTTCCCCGCGGCAAGTCGTCGCAGTCCATAGTGAGGATGGCCGCGCCCCTCCGGCGGTGTCCGGGTCTGTTCGGGATGTCGCGCCCGGGTGGCGGCCCGAACGAGGTGGACGACCGCCGCGCACAAGGCGATGACGCCGACCGCCACCGACGCGCGCAGGAACCGCGAGGCATCGCCATGCAGAGCGAAGTGCCACCACAGTTCGTCGTTGAACGCGACGTGCTTGTAGGAAAAGAGGCCGAGCCAGAAGGCGCTGCCCAGCGCGACGCCGATGGCGACAAACCAGCTCGACGGCAGGGGGTGGCCCAGGAGGTTGCCCCGCCGGTGGAACTCCCCGCGGGCCGGAAGCAGGGCGAGGAAGATCAGCCCCGGCACGATCGCCTCCTGCCAGTCGCCCCCCTTCAGCAGCGACGACACGCAGCCGACCGCCAGCAGAACCAGCGACAGCACCCAGGCGGCGTGCAGCCGGCGCTGGATCGCGTGCGCCAGCAGGATCAGCAGGACGCCGACCACGCTGCCCGTGAAGTGCGACATCTCCACCAACGGCAGGGCCGCCGCGTCGAAGGGGGCGGGCAGGCTTTCCTCGGGCGTGGCGCGCGAGAACAGCAGGAAGGCCCCGGTGATGAAGGTGCAGGCGGCCAGCACCAGCGGCACCACGGGGCTGACCGGCGCGGACAGGCTGCGCGACACCCGCGAGATGCGGTGCCGCGCTTGGAACGCCTCCAGCGCCCCGAACATCAGGCCGGCGAGGATCAGCGGGGCCAGGTAGTAGATCAGCCGGAACACCAGCAGCCCCGCCATCACGTCGTTGCCCGGCATCTCCGGCGTAAGGCTGACCAGCACGATGGCGTCGAACACGCCGAGCCCACCCGGCACGTGGCTGATGATGCCCGCGACCAGCGCAAGCCCGAAGGCGACGACCACGTCCATGTAGGTCACCGCGTCCGACGCCGGCAGGCAGAAATAGAGCACCGAAGAGGCGAGCGCGAGGTCGCATAGCCCGAGCAGGAGCTGCCCGACCGCGATGGATGGGCGCGGAAAGGCGATGGCGTGGCCGAAGATCCGCAAGGGCCGCCGCAGCCAGAATCCCGCCGCCGCGTATGCCGCCAGAATCGCCAGGGCGGCGACGCCGAGGATGGTGCCGCCCTGCGGGGGAACATGCAGCGCCTTCAGGGCCGTCGGGTCGACCAGCATCACGACCGGCAGCACCGCCGCCAGACCCAGCGTGAAGGTGGTGACCACGAACAGCGTGACCTGCGCGACCTCCACCGCGCCAAGGCCGCGCGGCGCGTAGAGACGGTAGCGCACGGTGGCGCCGATGATGCTGGCGAAGCCCAGGCTGTGGCTGAAGGCGTAGCTGGTGAAGGCGGTGAAGGCGACCCAGCGGTAGGGCACGGCGCGCCGCAGGTGGCGCAGGGCCAGCAGGTCGTACAACGTCAGCAGCCAATAGCTGACCGCGGCGGCGGCGACGGCCATCAGCAGTTGGCGGGTGTCGATCCGCCGGATGGCTTGGCGGATGTCCTCCACGCTGGTGTGTTCGAGCCAGCGGTTGAGGATCAGCAGGGCACCGGCGAGCAGCGCCAGGATCAGCAGCCCCGTCCCATAGCGCACGAGCACCGCGGTCCGGGAGGTGGCTCCGAGGTCCGGCGCGGCCGGTTCGGCGCCGGAGTCGCGGGCGTGATCGTTCTGGATCATGGATTTTTGAATCTCGGGGCTGCGGTCAGGTGTGCTCCGCCATCCGGCTCCGGCCGGAGGCCGACAACCAGCGGGCCATCGCCCACAGGGCGGCGGCGAGATAGGCCAGACCTCCCGGAAGCCACATGATCAGGCCGCCGAGCTGCTGGTCCTCCAAGGGAGAGAGCCCCCAGGGCTGGGTCGTCGTCAGGTGGTAGGGGAACAGCGTCCCCCGAGCGAAGACGAGCAGGAAGGACAGCAGGACCAGGTGCATGGAGGTCCCGAAGGCGGCGAAGGCGGGGCGGCCCGACGCCGCGCCCTCGCTGCACAGCAGGGTGCGCCACGCCACGACCGCGGTGGCGAGCATGGACAGGTGCATCGCCCAGAGCACGGTGCTGTCGGCGAGTGCCGCCATGTAGGGGCCGGGGAGATGCCAGGTCCAGATGGCCACCCCGTGGAGAATCCACGCGACCTCCGGATGCTTCACCGCCCGCCCCGGCGCGCCCGGCCACGCCAGCACCAGGAGCGGAGCGGCCAGCTGAATCATCAGGAGATGCTGGGCGACGCGCGCCGAGAAGAGCGCGGAGGTCAAATTGCAGAAGGGCGAGACGAGTGCGGCGAACAGCACCAGCCACGCTCCGGAGAAGCAGGACACCCGCTGCCAACGTCCATCCGTCCGCCCGTGCCGAACTTCGATCCCGGCGTAAGCGACCGCGGCGGCGGCGAACGCGGCGAGGAGGACCGGGTCCCAGTTCCACGCCTGCCACAGCCCCTCGGGAAGCGGGGGCGCTCCGCAATAGGGCACGAACGGCAAACCGGCAGCTTGAGCGCTCGGCGTCATGGCTCGCTCCGTTCCAGCATCCGCCCATACAAACGGTGAAAGCCGGTTCGGTTCCCCGGGATTGCGGAGATTGGGCGCGAAGTCGTTTGGAGGTACAGGGGAGATTGCGGAAAGCCCCTCTCCCCTTGTGGGAGAGGGGGTGGGGTGAGGGGTCGGATTACAGGCTGTCGCCTGGAAAACAAATCGATATGCACGTGCGGCTTCGCTGCATACCCCTCATCCCAACCCTTCTCCCCCAAGGGGAGAAGGGCTTGCAGAGCTTTGCCGTCGCTCGACGTTGGTAGAGCAGTATTATGGTCAGGGCTGGCCCTGGCCGCCGGCGGAGCCGTAGACGTTGCCGGTGGCGAAGCCGGCGTTGGCGTCGGCGAGCTGGACGTAGAGGCCGGCGAGTTCGGCCGGCTGGCCGGGGCGGCCGAAGACCGTCGCGCTGCCGAACTGCTTGTACTTCTCCTCCGACGCGCCACCGCTGATCTGCAAGGGGGTCCAGATCGGCCCCGGCGCCACGCCGTTGACCCGGATGCCCTTGGGCCCGAGCTGCTTCGCCAGCGACTTGACGTAGTTCATCGTCGCCGCCTTGGTCTGTGCGTAGTCGTAGAGGTCGGGCGAGGGGTCGTAGGCCTGTTCCGACGTGGTGCCGATGATGCAGGAACCCGGCTGGAGGTGGGGCAGGGCGGCCTTGATGATCCAGAACGGGGCGTAGATGTTGGTCTTCATCGTTGCGTCGAACTCCTCGGACGTGATGTCGAGGATTGATTGCTTGGCCTGCTGCCGGGCGGCGTTGCAGACGACGATGTCGAGCCCGCCCAGACCCTGCACCGCGTCCGCCACCAGCTTCTGGCAGAAGGCCTCGTCGCGCAGGTCGCCGGGGATGGCGATGCCTTTCCGCCCGGCCTCCTTGATCAGCTGGATGACCTCCTGGGCGTCCGGCTCCTCCGTGGGGAAGTAGTTGATCACCACGTCGGCACCTTCGCGGGCGTAGGCGATGGCCGCGGCCCTGCCCATGCCGGAATCGCCACCCGTGATCAGCGCCTTGCGGCCGGCGAGGCGTCCGGAGCCGCGATAGCTGGTCTCGCCATGGTCCGGCTTGGGGTCCATGTCGCGCGCCAGACCCGGCCATGGCTGCGGCTGCGCGCGGAACGGGGGCTTCGGGTACTGGGTGCGCGGGTCCTGCATGGTCGGCTCGTTGTGTTGGGTGATTTGGGCGCGTTGGGTGATTTGGGCTTGCTGCTGCTGGCTCTGCTGCGCGAAGGCCGGTCCGGCCGCCGCCGCGGTCACGCCGGCGCCGGTCCCGCCGACCACCTGTCGGCGGGACCACGCGCTGCGCTCGTCCTTGTCCATGAATGTCTCCGAGACGTATGCCCGGAGAACAGCAGCCGGCGCGTTTCGTTGCCCGGATACGGCCCGTCCGCCCTACAGCACCTTGCCCGGGTTCAGGATGCCCAGCGGGTCGAAGAGGCGCTTGATGCCCCGCATCAGCTCCATCTCCGCCGGTCCCTTGAACGCGGCGAGTGGGGCGCGGAGGCTCTGGCCGATGCCGTGCTCCGCGCTGATGGTGCCGCCGAGCGCGACGGCCTGCCGGTGCACGGCGTCGTTGATCGCGCGCGCGATGGGTTCCAGCGGTTCCCCCGCCGTCCGCAGGGCCTCGGGCAGGATGACCACGAGATGGATGTTGCCATCGCCGATGTGGCCCACGGCGACGATCCGCGCGTCTGGCCGCAACGCCTCGACCTCCGCCGTTGCCCGCGTCACGAAGTCGGGGATTTTGGAAATGGGCACCGCTGTGTCGTGGCCGATGACGACCCCGCTCTTGCGGTTCGCCTCCGACACGCTGTGGCGCAGCTTCCACAGCGCGGCGGCCTGGGCGCCGCTGCGGGCGACGGTCGCGTCGGTGATGAGACCGGTGGTCATGGCCTCTTCCAGCGCGCCTTCCAGGGCCTCGCTCAAGTTCGAATCAGCGAGCGTGTCGGTGACCTCGACCAGCAGGTACCAGGGGGCGGCTGTGTGCAGTGGACGGACGGTGCCCGGCACATGGGCGAGCACGCCGGCCAACTGGCTTTCCGACAGGATCTCCGCCGTGGTGACGCGCTCCCCGAAGGTTTCGCGCAGGCGTGCGAAGACCTCCAGCGCCGCGTCGAGTTCCGGCAGGGCCAGCAGCGCCGTCGCCGACGCCTTCGGCCGGGCGAACAGCTTCAGTGCGGCGCCGGTGATGATGCCGAGCGTCCCCTCGGCACCGATGAACAAATGCTTCAGCGCGTAGCCGGTGTTGTCCTTGCGCAGGGTGCGCAGGCCATCCCACACCGTTCCGTCGGGCAGAACCACCTCCAGACCCAGGACAAGTTCGCGCATGGTGCCATAGCGCAGGACGGCGGTGCCGCCGGCGTTGGTCGCGATGTTGCCGCCGATCTGGCAGCTGCCCTCGCTGCCCAGGCTCATGGGGAACAGCCGGTCGGCGTCCTCCGCGGCGCGCTGCACCTGGGCGAGCGTGCAGCCGGCGTCGACGGTGATGGCGCCGTCATGCCGGTCCAGCGCGCGGATTTGGTTCATTCGGGACAGGGACAGAACGACGGAACGCCCGGACGCGTCCGGGATGGCGCCGCCGACAACCCCGGTGTTGCCGCCCTGGGGCACCAGCGGCACGCGGTGTTCGGCGCAGAGGCGGACGACGGCGGCCACCTCCGCCGTGCTGGCCGGGCGCACGACGCAGAGCGCCGTGCCGCGGTAGCGGCCGCGCCAGTCCGCCAGGAACGGTTCGGTGTCGCCGGCGTCGCGCAGGACTTGCGCGGCGCCGACGACGGATTCGAGATCCGCGACGATGTCCGCCACGGATCAAAGCCCGAGATAGGCGGACTTGACGCGCGGGTCGGCGGCCAGCGTGTGGGCCGCGTCCTCCATCACCACCCGTCCGGTTTCCAGCACATAGGCCCGGTCGGCCAGCCGCAGGGCGAGGTCGACCCGCTGTTCCACCAGCAGGATGGTGATGCCGGAGCCGTGCAGCTGCTTGATGGTGTCGGCCAGCTGGTCGACGATGATCGGCGCCAGCCCCAGCGTCGGTTCGTCCAGCATCAGGCATTTCGGGTTGGCCATCAGCCCGCGCGCGATCGCCACCAGCTGCTGCTGCCCGCCGCTCATGGTGCCGGCCTTCTGGGTGCGGCGTTCGGCGAGGATCGGGAACAGCTCGTACACCCAGCGCAGGCGCTCGTTGAAGCCGGTGCTGCCGGACCGGCCGCGCAGGGCGCCCAGTTCCAGATGCTCCAGCACCGTCATGTCCGCGAACAGCTTGCGGCCTTCCGGCACATGGACGAGGCCGCGCTCGATGATCTGGTGCGGCGCCAGATGGTCGATGCGCTCCCCATTGAAGGTGATCGTGCCGCCCGACGCGCGCAGCAGGCCGGAAATCGCCTTCAGCGTCGTCGTCTTGCCGGCGCCGTTGGAGCCGACCAGCGTGACGATCTCGCCGTCCGCGACGGTCAGCGACACGGAATGGACCGCCTCCCGGTGGCCGTAGCGGACCTTCAGATTCTCGACCTTAAGCATCGACCGGCTCCCGTCCCAGATACACGCGGATCACCTCGGGGTCGTTCAGCACCTGGGCCGGCGGCCCTTCGGCGATCTTCACCCCGTGGTCGAGCACGACCAGACGGTCGCAGACGCTGGCGACGATGCGCATGTGGTGCTCCACCAGAAGCACGGTGACGCCGCGCTCCCGGATGCGGCGGATCATCTCGACCAGCCGCTGGCCTTCCTCCGGGTTCATGCCGGCGGCGGGCTCGTCCAGCAGGAGGAGCCGCGGCTCAGCCGCCAGCGCGATGGCGATCTCCAGCCGGCGCTGTTCGCCGTAAGACAGCGCGTCGGCCAGCGTGTCGGCCCGGTCTTCCAGGTCGCAGAAGGCCAGCAGGTCAAGCGCCTTGCGCTTCAGCTCCGCCTCCTGCCGGCGGAAGGCGGCGGTGCGCAGGATGGCGGCTCCCCAGCCGGCGGTCGTGGTGCGGTAGGCGGCGCTGCGCACGTTGTCCAGCACCGTCAGGCTGGGGAACAGGCTGGTGATCTGGAAGGTGCGCGACACGCCGCGCTGGCCCATGACGTGCGGCGGGGCGCCGGTGCAGTCGGTCCCGTCGAAGCGGATGGTCCCGGAGGACGGTGGCATTGACCCGCCGAGCATGTTGAACAGGGTGGTCTTGCCGGCCCCGTTCGGCCCGATCAGCCCGACCACCTCCCCGGTCCGCACGGTCATGTCGACGTCGCGCACCGCGGTCAGGCCGCCGAAGATGCGGGTCAGGCCCTGCACCGCGAGGATTTCGGCGCCGTTCATGGAGGTTGCGTTCATCGAGGTTCCGTTCATTCCGCTCCTCCCTCGGCGCTCGGGACGCCGTTGCCAGCGGGCAGGTTGTTGTCCGCCTTGTGGGTGGTGCGCCAGCGCTGCCACAGGCTGACCAGCCCGCCGGGCAGGAAGACCACGGTGCCCGTCAGCAAGGCGGCGAAGATCACCATGCGCAGCGGCCCGGCGACGCGCAGCGCCTCCAGCAGGCCGATGTAGACGAGCGCGCCGAGGATCGGGCCGACGATGGTGCCGCGCCCGCCGATGATCACGACGATGATCAGCGCCGCGACGTTCTGCACGCCCATGATGTCCGGCGTGATGACCTTGATGTAGTGGGCGTAGATGGCGCCGCCGAGGCCGGCGATGGCGGTGGCGACGACGAAGCCCAGAAGCTTGGTGTGGAAGACGTTGATGCCGAGCGAGGCGGCCAGCGGCGCGTTCTCCCGCACCGCCAGGAAGGCGCGGCCGGTGCGGCTGTTGACCAGCGCGTGGCAGAGGAAGCCCACGGCCAGAACCAGCGCCAGGATCAGGAAATAGGTCTCCCGCGCGCTGGTGAAGGTCATCGGACCGATTGCCATGGGCGGGATGTCGGAGATGCCCATGGGCCCGCGCGTCAGGTCCACCCAGTTGTTGGTGATGGTGTAGAGGATGGAGCCGAAGCCCAGCGTCAGGATGGTGAACTGCGGCCCGACCACGCGCAGCGCGGCGTAGCCGATCACCAGCCCGAACAGGGCCGCCGCGACCGCCGCCAGCGGCAGTCCCAACAGCGGCGGCAGACCGAGCTGCGTGCTGAGCAGGGCGGAGGTGTAGGCGCCGACGCCGACGAAGGCGGCGTGGCCGAAGGTCAGCTCGCCCAGGTAGCCGATGACGATGTTGAGGCTGAGCGCCAGCAGCGCGTAGAGCATCCACAGCGCCAGCAGGTGTTCCAGATAGGCGTTGCCCGCCAGGAAGGGCAGGACGCACAGCGCCGCGACGCCGCCCGCCATACCAACAGTGTGTCCCATGGAATTCGTGCTCATCGCAGCCCCCGCGCCGTGCTGAACAGGCCGTTGGGGCGCCACAGCAGGACCACGATGATCATCGCGTAGCCGATCGCCTCCATGAAGCCCAGCGAGATGTAGCCGCCGCCCAGCGATTCGATGACGCCGAGCAGCAAGCCGGCGAACAGCGCGCCGGTGACGCTGCCGAGACCGCCCATGATGACCACAATGAAGCCCTTCAGCACCGCCCAGTTGCCGATGGTCGGGAAGATCATCACGGTCGGGCCGACCAGCGCGCCGGCCAGCGCCGCCAGCCCGCAGGCCAGCGCGAAGGTGTAGCCGTGCACCAGCTTGATGTTGATGCCGGTCAGCGCCGCGCCGTCCGGATTCTGCGCCGTCGCCCGCATCATCTTGCCGAAGCGCGAGTAGCGCAGGAACAGATACACCCCGATCAGCGCCACCACGGCCGCCGCGAAGACCAGCACGCGCTGCTGCGTCAGGGTGATTGCGCCGATGTCCAGCACCTCGTCCGCGAAGGGGCTGTCGACGTATTTCGGGTCCGCGCCGAACAGCAGCTCGCCGCCGTTGGAGATCAGCAGCGCCAGCCCGAGGCTGGACAGCAGAATGGTGAACTCGTGGTCGCGGCGCAGCGGCCAGAAGATCAGCTTGTTCGCCGCGATGCCGAGCGCTGCCACAACGACGGCAGCGATGGCCGCCGCGGCCAGATAGTCGATGCCGAGCAGGGTGCCGACGAAATAGGTGATGTAGGCGCCGAGCATGTAGAACTCGCCATGGGCGAAGTTCACGATGCGCAGCACCCCGAAGACCAGCGTCAGCCCGGTGGCGATGAGCACATAGGCCATCCCGTTGACCAGGCCGTTCGCGATCTGCTGGGCGAAGACGGTGACATCCATGGAGGTTCAACCTTTAACGGGTGGCCGATATCCCCCTCTCCCCCCGGGGAGAGGGTCGGGGTGAGGGGGCACGGGCCGGACCTTTGTCGAAGCATCGCAACGCATCCCCCTCACCCTAACCCTCTCCCCAGGGGGGGAGAGGGGACTGGCGGAGGAACGGAACCCGTCAGTCGCGGACGCTGACGATCTGCTTCTTCTGGACCTGGACCAGATGGATCGTCTGGGTCGCCTGGCCCTGATCGGAGAAGCGCACCTCGCCCAACACCGTCGGGACGGGCTGCGCCTTCATGGCGGCGGCGATCTTGTCGTAGGCGCGCGGATCGCCGGCGGCATTGACGCCGAAGGCCAGCACCTCGACCGCCTGAGCGCCCAGCGAGGCGATGAAGGACGGCTCGTTCTTGAAGGACTTGCGGTATTCCTCCAGCCACGGCTTCATCGTCGGCGCGCCGTTGTCCTCGGTGAAGGGGGTGGCGGAATAGACGTTCTCAAGCGAATTGCCGGACAGTTCCACCAGCTTCGGGTTCATGTTGCCGGCCGACGCGATGACCTTGCCGCGGTAGCCGATCTGCCGGATCTGCCGGTAGATGGTCGCACCCTGCGAGGTGTTGATCGCCGCGACGTAGATCGCGTCGGGGTTCAGCGCCTTCAGCTTGGTCAGCGCCGTGTTGAAGTCCGTGTCGGTCCGGTTGTAGAACTCGTGACCCTTGATCTCGATCCCGCAGTTGGTCAGCAGCTTGGTGTAGTTCTCCAGATCCAGCCGGCCCCAGTCGTCGTTGACGTTCATGAAGGCGACCGACTTCGGCTTAATCCGCTCGCAGATCGCCTTGGAGTAGAAGTCCGACATCATGGCCGAGGTGGCGTTGAGGCGGAACAGGTACTTGTGCCCTTCCTCCGTCACCTTCGGGTGCTGGGAGCTGGTCATCACGGTGACGATCTTGTCCCGCGTCGCTTCCTTCAGCGACAGCGCGACCGCACTGAACCAGCCGCCGATGATCAGGTCGACGTTGTCCTGCTCCATCGCGCGCTTGGCCGCGCTGACGCCTTCTTCCGGCGAGCCCTTGTCGTCGTAGGTCAGCAGCTCGATCTTGCGGCCGCCGGCGACGCCGCCCTTGGCGTTGATCACCGCCGCCATCGCCTGTGCGCCCTCCAGGCCGAGCTGGCCGTCGAAGGCGCCCGTCCCGCTCATCGGGCCGATGACGGCGATGCGAACCGGCGGCTGCTGCGCCTTGGCGCCGCCGAGGCCGCCGAACATGGGAATGGCCAGGGCCAGAGCCGCCGCCGTGGCGAGAAGTGTGCGCCTTCCGAACATGGTTTCCTCCTCCGATCTTTGTTTATGGTTGGTTTTGTCACGCGGTCTTCAGGTAACGCTTTTGCAGCTCCTCGATTTCCGGGAAGCCGATGAAATCGACGAACTGGTTGTGATCGGTGACCGGGCGCGGCAGGTCGCGGGTGGAGCGGCGTTCGGCCAGCGCGGCCAGATTCTCCTTCAGCGCCGCCGTGACGGTCATCAGCGGCACCAGCGCGTAGGTCGCCATGCCGGCCACCTCCTCGACCTCGGCCGCGGACAAGCGCTCCAGCCAGCCCAGAAGCTGCAGCGACAGCGGAACGCCGCAGGCCTCGCGCATCGCGCGCAGCCCGTCGATGTCCTTGAAGCATTTGCTGATCGGTTGGATCATGTCGGCGCCGGCCGCAACGTAGGCGCGCCCGCGCTCCATCGCCGCGGCCGGGTCGACCACGTCGGTGCGGGCGATGATCAGCATGTTGGGATCGCGCCGGGCGGCGACCGCCGCCTCGATCTTGGCGATGCCCTCGTCCATCGGGATCACCTCGACCCCGCCGACGCAGATCGGGCAGCGCTTGGGCGCCACCTGGTCTTCCATGATGACCGCGGACACGCCGGCCGCCTCGAACTCGCGGATCGTGCGCATGACGTTGATGGCGTTGCCGTAGCCGGTGTCGATATCGGCGATGACCGGCACCTTGACGGCGGAGACGACGTTGCGCACCACCGTCAGGTTTTCCGACATGGTGTACAGCTCGGCGTCCGGCTGCCCGAGGAAGGAGGCGGAGACGCCGAAGCCCGACGTCATCAGCGCGTCGAAGCCGGCCGCCTCGATGAAGCGGGCGGACAGGGCGTCGTAGGCGCCGGCCGACCAGACGGTCTTCTGCGCCAGAACCCGGTTGCGGAACTCAGGACCCCGAACGGACATGCGCGTGTTCCTTTTGCTCGTGTTGTTGGGCCGCCTGGCGCTTCAAGAAAGGAACGAGGCCGCCGGCCTCGATCATCTCGGCGTCCGCCTGCGGCAGCGATTCGAAGGGGATTTCGGTGCCCTGGCTGTGGTTGCGGACCACGCCAGCGGCCCAGTCCACCTCCACCTCGTCCCAGCGCCGGACGAAACCGAGGATCCCCGGGCAGCTCACCTGCGGGAAGCCCATGCTCACTTCGCCGCGCCAATAGCCGGGGGAGAAGGATTCGGCGATGACCCCGGTGATGCCGAGATGGCGCATGGCCTTCATCGGCGGGTAGTGCGGGTGCCCGTAGCCGAAGTTGCCGGCCCCCACCAGCAGGTCGCCCGGCCGCACCTGGGCGGCGAAATCCAGGTCGTATTCCTGCATGGCGACCTTGGCCAGTTCCTCCACGTCGGTGATCTTGATGTTCTTGACGCCGACGATCTGGTCGACGTCGAAGTCGACCTGCTCGAAGATGAAGGCGACGCGGCCGCGCAGATTTTTCAGCGCCATGGCGGACCTCAGAGGTAGGGGCGCGGATCGGCGATCCGGCCCTCGATGGCGGAGGCGGCGACGACCGCAGCGTTGCAGAGGTAAATCTCCGAATCCGGGCTGCCCATGCGGCCGCGCACGTTCAGCGTGCCGGTGGACACCGCGCGCTGGTTGGCGGTCATCGTCGCGATGCGGCCGAAGCAGTAGTCGCAGCTGGGGGAGGACACGAAGGCGCCGGCTTCCACCAGCGTGGCGATCAGCCCCTCGCGCGCCGCCGCGGCCATCAGTTCCTGGCTGGTCGGGACAATGTGCAGGGACACGCCGCTCTTGACCTGACGGCCGCTCAGCACCCGCGCCGCAGCGCGCATGTCCTCCAGCCGGCCCGACGCGCAGGATCCCAGATAGCCGGCGTTGATTTCCAGCCCCAGGAACTCCGTCAAATCGCGGGTGTCGGCCGGGGTCGGCGGGACGACGACGATGGGTTCAAGCTGCGACAGGTCGATGTCGTGGACCGCGGAGTATTGCGCGTCCGGGTCGCTCGTCACCGGGTCGAGCTTCTTGCGGGCGCGGGGCAGGGCGTAGTCGAGCCGCACCGGGTCGGGGTTGACGATGGCGGTCAGCGCGCCGGTGAACATGGCGAGCCCGGTGATGGTCTGCAGCCCCTCCGTCGACATCGCCGCCACCGCCGGCCCGCCGATCTCCAGAACCTGGAACCGGCAGGAGCTGGGGCCGAGCGTGCGGACCAGATGGTGGAAGACGTCGCGCGCCATCACGCCGGGCCGCAGGGTGCCGTGCAGGTTGACCCGCACGGTGTGCGGCACGCGGATGGACACGGTGTCGCTGACGAAGGCTTCCATCACGTTGCGGCGCAGGCCGATGGCGAGCGTGCCGAAGGTGCCGAGCTGGCTGACGTGGCCGTCGAAATGCACGACGAAGGCGCCCGGCGTGGCGTAGCCGACCTCCGCCGAGACCTGGTGGCCGATGCCGCGGCGTTCGAACAGGGGCACATTGTTTTCCGCGCACCAGGTGCGGGTGTTGATGTGCAGCTCCTCTTCCTTGGCGGTGGCGGTCGGCACCATGTGGTCGATGAAGATGCCGAAGCGTTCCGGCTCGGCGACGCGCTCGATGCCGAAATCCTCCTTCATCGTCTTGAAATAGACGTCGGTGTAGCCGGGAAAGTCGTAGGCGAGCACGAAGTCCGGCTTCGCCTTGATGTCCTGGCCGGCGCGGACCGACGGCAGGCCGGCGGCGCGCGCCAGGATCTTCTCGGTGATGGTATAGCCCATGGGGGTCAGTCTCCGTTCCGGGGCGGCCGGCGATCAGGCGCCGAGGCCGAGCGAACCGGGGTTCATCAGGCCCTGCGGATCGACGGCGCGCTTCACGTCTTCCAGCAGCGACCAGGTCTCAGGGGTCAGGATTTCGCGGAAGGGATAGTCGCGGGCGACCTGCCAGCTGACGCCGCCGAGGCTCGCGTAGAGTTCCTGCGTGCCGCGGCGCAGCTCCGCCACCGCGTTGCGCGCGGCGGGGTTGGCCGGTCGTCCCATCCAGGGGCGCACCACCTCCTCGCCCAAGCTGGCGGCGTGCAGCGGGGTGATCTCGTCCTCCCAATAGAAGGCCGGCTCCAGGAAGAAGTCGTTGCCGACCGTCATGGTCATGACGGAGTAGACGATGCCGTGCTGCTCCATGAAGGCGCGCTTCTCCGCGAAGAAGGCGTCGTTGGCGGCAACGACCTTATCGGCCTCGCCCAGCGGGAACAGGGCGTGGATGGGGACCCAGCGCTGGCCCTCCCGCCCCAGCATGCCGCGCACCGGCCCGAAGGGCTTGGAGCGCATCACCTTCGGCACGCTGTTCTCGATCTCCGTGCCGTGGCGGGCACCGATGGCGCGCAGCGTCTCCATGGATTCCCGCAGCTGGGTGGGGCTGCGGCCCTCCACGACGAGGTGCAGGGTGAAATTGTGCGCCTTCAGGAAGGCGGTGCCGCTGGTCGCGACGCTCAGCGCGTCCTTGGCGCCCTGGAACAGCGACTTGCCCGCCTTGGCGACGTTGCCCAGCGTCTTCAGCCCGTCGGACAGCTTGTTGACGCTGGCCGAATGCTCGACCTTCGTGCGGTCGATGCCGAAGCCTTCCGACACGCAACGGGTGCGGGCCATCTCAGTTTGCGCCGCGGCCATCGCCTGCATGGTGGCGAAGCCGAAGGACAGGAAGTCGACATGCTCCGGGCGCGGGTTGAGGCGCAGCGTCGCCGCGACCTTCATGCCCATCGCCCCGTTGTCGCCCAGGAACAGCCCGGTCAGGTCGGGGCCGCCGGAGCGCGTGAAGGGCTTGGTGCCGACGCGGCCGCCCGACCCGGTGGTGACCACGCGCCCGTCGGCCAGCACCACCGTGACGCCCAGCACCGTTTCCGCCACCGTGCCGTTCAGCGCGGAGCCGAAGAAGGCGCTGCCCTGCGACAGGGCGCCGCCGATGGTGGCGTTGATGCCGGACAGCGGCCCCCAATAGCCGGTGCGCAGGCCGGTGCCCTCCAGCGCCTCGTTCAGCGCGGCCCAGGTGCAGCCGGTCTCCACCGTCACGTACATGCTGTCGGTGTTGAGGTCGAGGATGCGGTTCAGGCGGCGCCCGTCGATGACGACCGAGTCCGGCCGCTTCGGCAGGTACCCCTTGGTGTAGGACATGCCACCGCCGCGCGGCACGACCGCCACCCCGGCCTGGTGCGCGGCGCGGACGGTGGCGGCGACCTCCTCCCGGCTGCGGGGCAGGGCGATGGCGAGCGGCGGGATGCCCGGCTGCCAGAAGACGTCGTTGGCGTAGTAGTTGCGGCTCTTCTCGTCATCCAGCAGACCGTCGGGGCCGAGCGCTGCGCGCAGGGCGTCCAGCAGGGTGGCCGTGCCTTCGAGGGCGGCGATGCTCATGGCGTGTCTCTCTGCGTCTGGGGCGGTGGACCGCCCGTCAATCGGTGGCCGTCAATCGCTGGCCGTCAGACCGTTTCGGTCAGCGGCTCGAACACGAACTCCTCGCCGCGGCGGCGCACATGGCCCGTGTGGGGCGCGCCGAAATGGGCGGGGAAGACCAGCGCGCCGCGGTCGGCGGCGTGGTCCAGCAGGCGGCGGCGCGTCGCCACGGCCTGCGCCTGGTCCTCGCAGAAGCGGCTGTTCCAGTCCGGCCGGCGCACCTGCATCGGCTGGTGCAGGCAGTCGCCGGTGAAGTAGGCGGCGTGGCGGTCGGACTCCAGCCGGACGAACATCTGCCCGGCGGTGTGGCCCGGCGCCAGCTCCACGGACAGCCCGTCCAGGATGCGGTCGCCGTCGTCGATCAGTTCGACCTGCCCGGCCTCCCAGACCGGAAGCACGCTGTCCTCCATCACCGGCCCGTTGCCCGGCATGCCGACGAGCCCGCCGGTGGGCGAGCGCCAGTGCTCCCACTCCTGCGCGCCGTAGATGTAGCGCGCGTTGGGGAAGGTCGGGACCCAGCGGCCGTCCACCAGCTGCGTGTTCCAGCCGACATGGTCGATGTGCAGGTGGGTGTTGATGACCAGCGTCACCTCCTCCGGCCGGACGCCGGCTTCGGCGAGGCGCTGGAGGTAGGGCTTGTCCAGCATGTGGAAGCGCTCGAAGCCCGGCGTGTGCCGTTCCTTGCCGTTGCCGCAGCCGGTGTCGATCAGGATCACGTGGCGGTCGGTGCGGATCAGCCAGGAATGCATGCTCGACATCAGGCGCCGCGACGCCGGGTCGAGGAAATTCGGTTCGGCCAGATCGGGATTCTCGGCGAAGATCGCCTCGTCGTAGGCGGGAAAGAGGAACGCGGGGTCGAAGCCCGGCGTCAGCATTTCCTCGATCCGCGTGACCGTGAACGCACCCATGGCGATGGTGTGCATGTCTCTTCCCCTCGTTCCTGCTCAGTGCGACTGGTCAGGGAGCGCCGCGGCAGTGCGGCCGCTTTATTTTGTTTGTTGGCAAAGGAAACCATTTGCCCGGCATCGTGTCAACAGGCAAAATAGGTGTCATGGTTTGACACGACGCGCTCGACGGACACGCGTGCTGCGGGTAGATTGGGTTCAGCTTGCGGGACGGCGTGTCGAACCCTCATCCTACCGGGGCGGGAAGAGCCCGGTCGGTTGCTCCCCTGCCGGGGCACGAAAACGGGGACATTCACAAGGGGCTTTGACGTATGGACAGCGAACAGGACGACTTCCAGGGATCGGGGCAGGGAACGGACCAGGGAACGGAGAAGAACGGCCTCAGCGTCCGCGCCGTGTCGCGCGCTCTGGCGGTGCTGCGCAGCTTTTACCAGGAGGGTCCCTCGCTCTCGCTGACCGAGGTCGCGGGGGCTGCGAAGCTCGACAAGGGGACGGCGCGGCGCATCCTCCTCACCCTGGTGCAGGACGGGTTCGCGGTGTTCGACGCGCAGAGCCAGAAATACAGCCTGGGGCTGGAGATCCTGAAGCTGGCCGGCGCCGTGCCGGAGCGGCGCGATCTGCGCCAACTCGCCTCCGGCATCCTGTCGCGGCTGGCCAAGGCCACGGGCAGCACGGTGTTCCTGTCGGTCTACCACGACGGTTCGGCGGTCTGCCTGGACCAGTTCCACAGCGACCGCTCGGTGGAGGTGCGCTGGTGGATCGTCGGCGGGCAACTGCCGATGAATTGCGGGGCGGCGCCGCGCGTGCTGCTGGCCTACCTGCCGGAGGACGAGGTGGGGCGGGTGCTGGACCGCGGCACCACGCGCCTGACCCCCTTCACCACCACCGACCCCGGCGCCCTGATGAAGGAGTTGGCGGAGGTGCGGGAGCGCGGCTGGTCGATCGCGGTCGACGACGTCATCGAAGGGCTGGCGGCCATCGCCATGCCGCTGTTCGACCCGGACGGCCGGATGATCGCTGCGGTCAGCCTGACCGGCCTGACTCCGCACATCGTGCGCAATGGCCAGCCCGCCTTCCTGGAGGAACTGCGCGGCGCGGTGCGGGAGATTTCCGCCAGCCTCTACTCCCATTCCGTCCCGCCGCTGCACCGGGCCGCCCGCGCGCAGTCGGCGCTGGGGGACTGAAGCAACGGTGAAACGGAACCCGCGTGTCACGCTGTGGCACGCGGTTCGTTTTGGGGGCTCAGGCCGGCGCAACCGGGTTGCCGCGCAGGAAGGCGTCATAGAGGGCGATCGTCTGGCGCACAGCCTTGTCGCCTTGCGCGGGGTACCAGACGGTCGCCGGAGTGCCGGTCACCTGGGTGCCGGCGGGAGCCAGTTGCTTCGCTTCGGCCAGACCTTCGACCAGCATGTCGGCCGGGCCGGCGCAGATCAGGGCTGGGCGGGTCAGCCGCGGCAGGCGCGCGCGCGTGTCGTAGCGGAAGGCGGCACGGTAGGAGCGGTCGTAATGCGACCCGCTGGACAGTAGCCCCATCGTCCAGGCGTGCAGCACCGCCGCGTCGGGCACGCCGATGGAGCGGACGGCGTCGCGCTGCTGCCGGTACCACGGCCAGAACAGGAACATGTCGCGCCGCATGTTCCAGGCGTGCAGCAGGTGCAGGCCCCAGCGGTCCGGGCGGAGGGCGGGGAAGTAATGGTCGAGGATGTCCGCGCTGAAGCTCGGCGGGATCAGCACGGGGGCTTCCAGCACCACGCGGCCGATCCGTTCGGGATGGCGCACGGTCAGTTCCAGCGCCACCAGCGCCCCGGTATGGGTGCCCCACAGATCAAACGATTCGAGGCCCAGCGCGTCGGCGACGGCGAGTGCGTCGTCGGCAAGCACGCCGATGTCGACCTCCCGCTCCGGCTTGTCGGAATCGCCGTTGCCGAGATAGTCGGGGGCGATGACCTCTCGTCCATCCGCCAGCCCGTGCAGCAGCGGAAGCAGCGGCGCCGACGAGCCCGGCGCGGATTGCAGGGCGAGCAGCGGCCGACCGCGCCCGGCGCGGCGCAGATGGACGCGCCCCTGCGGCGTATCGACGTAGTCGTGCCAGACCGCCGCGGGGTCCGCGAAGGGACGGGTTGGCGGCAGCGGCCGGCTCGCCGGACGGCCGGATGCGGCGGGAGCCAGCGCGTCGCCGAGCGCTTCCACACCGGTGAACCGTTGCGCGTTGCCGACGGCCGTGACCGTGGGCATGGCGTCGATGCACAGGCTCCACAGCGCCTCGTAGCGCTCTGGCGCCGTGGCGGCGGTGCGGAGCATGGCGTCGAGCGCCGCCGGATCGGGCAGGGGCGCGCCTTGCGCGGCCGGACGGTGGGGATCGCGCGGGTCGAGCACATGGGCGTCGCGCAGATGGGCCCACAGCACGGCCAGATGGGTGCCGTCGTCGCGCACCGTGAGCGGCGCCGGGCGCAGGCCGCGCACGGCCCAGCCCTCCGCGACCTCCACGCCGACCAGCAGGACGCCATCGGGCGTCCATGGTTCCGTCACGGCCAAGGCCAACGGGGCGGCGAGGTCGAAGGCCAGCAGCGGGCAGGGGGGCAGACCGAGCGCGTTCGCCGCGTCGGCGATCCGCCGGGCGAGCGCGGGCACATCCTCCGCCCACACCGCCGCGGACCCGCCGGTGCCCGGCAGTTCCACCGCGGTGACCGTCCAGCCAGGCAGGGCGCGGGACAGCGTGTCCGCGCAGACGGAGGCGGCGGTGATCAGGCCCGGCAGGACCAGGAGATCGGGGCCGGAACCGCTGCGCCAGACGCGCAACTGGCCCTCTGCGGTGGTGACGTAATGGGGGGTGGGCATGCGTCTGCTCCCTGGATCGGGCCGGTCGGGCGGCCGCCGCCGGCTATTGTTGCCAACCATTGTTGTGGTGGCAAACTGTGACGTCTGTTGACACTCAGTTCACAGGATGACATTATTTTTGGAAGAGCGACAAGTGCAATGCGGCAGCGGTCGCCAACCAAATCAGCAACAAAGCAGTGGGGGAGGATCGGCATGGCTTGGCCGGACGGATCGGGCGCCGCCAAACGGCGTGAGCTGCTTTTTGGAACGCGTTTCGTGCCGTGCTACAGCGAGCGTCCGCCCACCATCGACGCGATGTTCCGCGCGGCGGTCGCCCGCCGCCCCGATGGGGAGGCGGTGGTGGACGGCGAGCGGCGGTTCACCTATCGCGACCTCGACGCCCAGGTGACGCGCGTGGCCGGCGCGCTGCTGGCGCGCGGCCTGCGGCCGGGCGATCGCATGGCGATCATCCTGCACAACCGGGCGGAGTTCCTGCTGGCGCTGCTGGCCGCGGCGCGCGCCGGCATCGTCGCGGTGCCGGTCGGCGCGCGGGAACAGCGGCCGGGCATCGCGGCCATACTCCAGGACTGCGGTGCCTCCGGGCTGGTGTTCGAGGCGTCGCTGGCCGAGCGCATGCCCTCGGCGGAGGAGGTGCCGTCGCTGGCACTGCGTCTGTCGGTCGGCGGCGGTGCGGAGGGCAACCAATCCCTCGAAGCCCTGCTGGACGGCGAGAGCGACGCGCCGGTCGCCACGGCGCCGCAGCGGGAGGAAGACACCGCCGTCATGCTCTACACCTCCGGCACCACCGGCAAGCCGAAGGGTGCCCTGCTGGCCCATGTGAACATCGTCCATTCCGCCATGCATTTCGAGGAATGCTGGGATTACGGCGAGGGTGAGCGGACGGTGCTTGCGGTTCCGGCCTCCCACGTCACGGGGCTGGTCGCCGTCGTCATGTCGATGATCCGCGTCGCCGGCTGCATCGTCCTGATGCCGGCCTTCGATGTCGACGGGTTCCTCACCCTAGCGAGCCGGGAGCGCATGACCACCACCATCCTGGTGCCGGCCATGTACAACCTCTGCCTGCTGCGCGGCGACTTCACCCGCTACGACCTGTCGGCCTGGCGGATCGGCGGCTTCGGCGGCGCGCCGATGCCCGAGGCGACGGTGGAGGCGATGGCGCAGCGGCTGCCGGACCTGCACCTGCTGAACGCCTACGGTGCCACCGAATGCGCCACGATCATCTCCGTGGTTCCGATCGGCCACACCCGCGCCTGCCTGGATTCGGTCGGCATGTGCGTGCCTTGCGGCGACCTGCGGATCGTCGACGAGCAGGGCCGCGAATGCCCGCCCGGCGTGAGCGGGGAGGTGTGGATCCGCGGCCCCATGACGATCCGCGGTTATTGGAACCGCGAGGAAGCGACGCGCGACAGCTTCGTCGACGGCTATTGGCGGTCCGGCGACATCGGCGCGCTGGACGCCCAGGGCTATCTGCGGCTGTTCGACCGCAAGAACGACGTCATCAACCGCGGCGGCCACAAGATCTACAGCGTCGAGGTCGAGAACCTGCTGGTCCGCCACCCCGACGTGGTGGAGGCCGCGGTGGTCGCCCACCCCGACCCGGTGCTGGGTGAGAAGATCCACGTCTTCGTGATCTCGAAGTCGGGCGCCCTGACGGAGGGGGAGGTGCGGGACTTCTGCCGGGCCAGCCTCGCCGAATACAAGGTGCCCGACTATGTGACGATGCTCGGCGAGTCGCTGCCGCGCAACGCCAACGGCAAGGTCACCAAGCGGGTGCTGCGCGATCAGGTGGCCGGGGCGTGACGTCAGGACGCGATCCTGGCGTATGATGGTCGACGCACAACGCGGCAAAGCAAGAATTCCAAGGGAGGGGGCATGAGCGTCACCATCGACCTCAACGGGAAGACCGCGCTCGTCACCGGGGCGTCCAGCGGGCTGGGCCGGCATTTCGCGGGCGTGCTGGCGCGGGCCGGCGCGCGGGTGGCGCTGGCCGCCCGGCGAACCGACGCGCTGGCGGACACGCGCGCGGCCATCGAAGCATCCATCGGGGTGGCGGGCGGCAGCGCCGTCACCGTCGCCATGGACGTCACCGACCCGGACTCCGTGCGCGACGGCGTCGCGGAGGCGGCCGCGGCGCTGGGCCGGATCGACATCCTGGTCAACAACGCCGGCGTCACCATCACCCGCCCCTTCCTCGACATGGAGGAGGAGGAGTGGGAGCGCGTGGTCGACACCAACCTGACCGGCTGCGCCCGCGTTGCCCGCGCCGTGGCCCGGCGCATGCGCGACGACGGAACCGGCGGGGCGATCGTCAACATCGCCTCCATCCTCGGGCTGCGGGTGGCGGGGCAGGTGTCGTCCTACATCGCGTCCAAGGGCGGGCTGGTTCAGCTGACCCGCGCAATGGCGCTGGAGCTGGCGCGCCACAACATCCGCGTCAACGCGCTGTGCCCGGGCTATCTGGAAACCGAGTTGAACTCGGACTTCTTCGCCACCGACGCCGGCAAGACCTTGATCAAGCGCATCCCGCAGCGCCGCCTCGGCCGGTTGGACGAGTTGGACGTGCCGCTCCTCCTGCTGTGCTCCGACGCCGGGTCCTACATGACCGGGTCGATGCTGACCGTGGACGGCGGGCACATGGTGTCGTCGCTGTAAGAACAAACCGCCCCCGAGAATAAAGGCACACCCCATGGACTTCACCCTGTCCCCGGAGATCGAGGATTACCGGCGCCGCGTCCGCGCCTTCGTCGAGGAGGAGATCCTTCCCGTCGAGGCCGACCGTGCCAACTGGGACGAGCACGAGAACATCACCGACGCGGCGCTGGAGACCCTCCGCGCCAAGGTGAAGGCCGCCGGGCTCTGGTCGCTTCAGGTGCCAAAGGAGCTGGGCGGGCACGGGCTGCCGATGGTCGGTGTCGCCGCCTGCTACGAGGAGATGAACCGCTCCATCTTCGGGCCGGTCTGCTTCAACGGCGCCGCTCCGGACGACGGCAACATGCGCCTGCTCAGCATGGTCGGCACGCCGGCGCAGAAGGAACGCTGGCTGATGCCGATCGTGGAGGGGCGCGTGCGCAGCGCCTTCGCGATGACGGAGCCGCACCCCGGCGGCGGCTCCGACCCCTCGATGATGAAGACGAAAGCAGAGCGCAAGGGCGACCGCTGGGTGGTCACGGGCAGGAAGTGGTTCATCACTGGGGCGGACGCGGCGCAGCACTTCATCCTGATGGCGCGCACGTCGGACGACAAGCGCAAGGGGCTGACCGCCTTCCTGTTCGACCGGGACCAGCCGGGCTGGCGCATCGAGCGCCGCATCCCGATCATGGGGCCGGAGGAGCACGGCGGCCACTGCGAACTGATCTTCGACGGGCTGGAAATCCCCGACGAGAACGTGGTGATGAACGTTGGCGACGGGCTGAAGGTCACCCAGATTCGCCTCGGCCCGGCGCGGCTGACCCACTGCATGCGCTGGACCGGGCTGGCCAAGCGCTGCCTGGAGATCGCCGGCGCCTATGTGAAGGAGCGTGAAAGCTTCGGC
The DNA here is from genome assembly GCF_025961225.1 of Azospirillum canadense. Classification (GTDB taxonomy): domain Bacteria; phylum Pseudomonadota; class Alphaproteobacteria; order Azospirillales; family Azospirillaceae; genus Azospirillum; species Azospirillum canadense. Next base: position 136,836 of record NZ_JAOQNG010000007.1, read on the forward strand.
ATCCCGCTGGCCGAGCATGAGGGCGTGCAGTGGATGCTGGGCGAGGCGGCGATGCAGATCGAGATCGGCCGGCTGCTGACCATGAAGGCCGCTCACGCGCTCGACCACGGCAGCTACGCCCGCAAGGAAGTCTCGATGGCTAAGGTGCAGGTGGCCGACACGCTGTTCAAGGCGGTGGACACGGCCATCCAGCTGTGCGGCGCGCGCGGCTATTCCAAGGACACGGTGCTGGAGTGGATCTACCGCTACGCCCGTCAGGCCAAGCTGGTCGACGGCGCGTCGGAGGTGCACAAGATGGTGCTGAGCCGCAACTACCTGGCCGAGGGCGACGGCTTCTGGAGCTGGTCGTGAGCGGCGCGTCCGGTCTTTCCGCCGAGCGCAAGGACGCCCTGGAACGGTGGCTGGCTGGGCAGGCCGATGCGCGGGGCGTGACGGTGACCGACGAGGGGCGGCTGAGCGGCGGCGCCATCTCCCTGAACCTCGCCGTCACGCTGGACATCGACGGCGGTCCGCTGGCCGGGCGCCATGCCTGCGTGCTGCGCACCGGTGCGCCGTCCGGCGTGTCGGCCAGCCTGGGCAAGGCGGAGGAGGCGGCGGTGCTGCGCGCGGTGTTCGACGCGGGCGTGGCGGTGCCGGAACCGCTGTTCGTCGGGGACGACCCGGCGATCCTCGGCGCGCCCTTCTACGTCATGCGGCGGGTCGGCGGCGTGGCCGCGGGGCACCGCATGGTGAAGAGCGAGGCGCCGCGCCGGGATCTCGCCCGCAAGCTCGGCCGGCAGCTCGGCCTGATCCACTCGGTGCGGCCGGGGCGGGCGGACCTGGGCTTCCTGCCGACGCCGGCGCCGAGCCCCGCGCTCCAGCTCGTCGCCGATTGCCGGGCCTGGATGGGGGAGCGCGCTGCCACCGATCCGGTGCTGGCGCTGGGCCTGCGCTGGCTGACACTGAACGCCCCGCCCGCCGGGGAACTGGTGCTGTGCCACCGCGACTTCCGCACCGGCAACTACATGGTCGATGGTGAGCGGCTGACCGCGATCATCGACTGGGAGTTCGCGGGCTGGTCCGATCCGATGGAGGATATCGGCTGGTTCTGCGCCGCCTGCTGGCGGTTCGGGCGCCCCGACCGCGAGGCGGGCGGCATCGCCGACCGGGCCGATTTCTACGCCGGCTATGAAGAGGTATCCGGACGCCGGGTTGATCCGACCGCCGTCGCCTATTGGGAGGCGGCGGGGATCCTGCGCTGGGCCGCGGTGGCGGTGCAGCAGGGGGAACGGCACAGTTCGGGCGCCGAGCCGTCGCTGGAACTGGCACTCACCGGCCGGATGCTGCCGGAGATCGAGATGGACCTGCTGCGGCATTTGGACGCCGTGGCGGAGGCGGGAGGCCACGCATGATCAACGACGATCCCGACGCCCGCGACCTTGTCGCCATCGCGCTCCGCACCTTCCGCGAGACGGTCCTGCCGGCGGTGCCGGCGGAGCAGCGCTTCGCCGCGCTGATGATCGCCAGCGCGCTGGGCATCGCGGAGCGGGAATTGGAGGCTGGCACAGCGAAGGAGCCGGCGCTGGCCGCCGCGGTCGGCGCGTTGCTGAATGAGCAGGGCGATTTGGCCACGCTGCTGCCGCGCCTGTGCGCGTCCATCGACGCGGGGGCCTTCGACGCGCCCGACCGGCAGGCGGCCCTGCGGCCGGTGCTGATGGAGATCACGCGGGCGCGTTTGGCGGTGAGCAACCCGAAACGGCTGGAGAGCGGCGGGTAGGCGCGGAGTAGTTCCCTCTCCCCTCCGGGGAGAGGGTTAAACAGCCGCTTGCCTTGCTTGGCGGCAGCCGATAAGAGGGGCCGTGCCTACAGGACAAGGACGGCCCGATGGCGACGGTTGAGGAAGCGCTGGCCCTTGCGCTCGACCACCATATGGCCGGGCGTTTCGCGGAAGCGGACATTCTCTATGGCCGCATCCTCGACGTCGACGCCGACAACCCGCACGCGCTTCACCTTCACGGCGTCCTGTGCGCCCAGACCGGTCGGCTGGATGAGGCCGTGCCGCTGCTGCGGCGGGCGGTCCGGCAGAATCCGTTAGTCCCCGATTTCCAGGTCAACCTCGCCAACGCCTTCCGTGCGGCCGGCCAAGGCGCGGACGCGGTGGAAGCCTATCGCCGGGCCGTCATGGTGGCGCCGGAGCGCGCCGACGCCTGGAACGGACTGGGGCTTTCCATGGCGGGGCTCGGCCGAGGGGAGGAGGCGTTGCGGCTTTATCAACGGCTTTTGTGGCTGAACTCGGACGACGTCGAGGCTTGGATTGAGCATGGCCTGCGCCTGCGGCGCGCGGCCCGGCATGCGGACAGCGCCGACGCGTTCCGCCGCGCGGCGGCACTGCGGCCGGCGCAGGTCGAGGCCCATGGCAATCTGGCGCTGGCGCTGCGCGACCTCGGCCAACCGGATGCGGCGCTGCGGCACGCCCGCGCCGCGGTGGCGCTCGCCCCGGAGCGGCCGGACGCGCTGTACAATCTGGCGGCGGCGCTGGAAACGCTCGACCGGCCGGGGGAGGCCGTGGCCGCGCTGCGTCGGGTGGTCCGCGTGGTTCCCGGCGACGCCGAGGCGTGGTCGTTCCTCGGCGGCATGCTGCGGCGGACGGGGCGCATCGCCGCGGGGCGGGACGCCTGCGACCGCGCGATGGCGCTCGACCCCGCGCTGCTCAACGCCTTGGTCAACCGCGCGATCGTCCTGCAGGATTTCGGGGCGGTGGAGGACGGCGTCCGCCAGAACCGGCGCTCCGCAGCACTCGCTCCGGCCCGCGCTGACCTGCATTCCAACCTGCTGCTGTCCCTGCAGTACAGTGACCGCGTCGGGCCCGCCGACCTCCTGGCGGAGCACCGGGCGTGGGACGCGCGGCACGGGCGGCCCTGGGCGCCGCGGCCGGGCTGGTGCCACCCCAACGCGCCCGATCCGGAGCGGCGGCTGCGGATCGGCTATGTGTCAGCCGATTTCGGCTACCATCCCGTCGGCTATTTCCTGGCGCCCGTCCTGCCGGCCCACGACCGGGCGGCGGTGGAGGTGTTCTGCTATTCCGCCAAGGCGCGCGAGGACGGGATGACGCGGCGGCTGCGCGCGGCGGCCGACCAGTGGCGGTCGATCCTCGGCATGGACGACGACGCGGCCGCGGCGCTGGTCGCCGCCGACGGCATCGACATCCTGGTCGATCTGGCCGGCCACACCAGCGGCAACCGGCTGCCGCTGTTCGCGCGCAAGCCGGCGCCGGTGCAGGCGACCTGGGCCGGCTATGTCGGCACGACCGGGCTGTCGGCCATGGACGCGCTGATCGCCTGCGCGCGCCACATGCCGCCCGGCAGCGAGGACACGGCGGTGGAACGGGTGGTGCGCCTGCCCGACGATTATGTCTGCGTCCTGCCGCGCGAGCAGGCGCCGGAGGTTGGGCCGCTGCCGGCGCTCGCCAACGGCTTCGTCACCTTCGGCTGCTTCAACAACCGGATCAAGCTGTCCGGGCCGGTGCTGGCCCTGTGGGCGCGGCTGCTCGACCGCGTTCCGCAGGCCCGCCTGCTGCTGAAGACGCACCAGTTCGACGACGCGGGAGTGCGGGCCGGCCTGCTGGCGGAGTTCGCGGCGCTGGGCGGAGACCCGGCGCGCGTGGATCTGTCGGGCAGCGCGCCGCATTTCGATTTCCCGGCCTGGTACAACCGCGTCGACGTGGCGCTCGACCCCTTCCCCTATTCCGGCGGGCTGACGACGCTGGAGGCGCTCTGGATGGGCGTGCCCGTGGTGACGCGGGGCGGCGGTGACCGGTTCTGCGCCCGGCATTCCGTTGGGCATCTGACCGCGGCGGGGCTGGCGGCGTTGATCGCGCCGACCCCGGACGCCTATCTCGACATCGCGGCGGGGCTGGCGGGCGACCTGCCCGCGCTGGCGGCGCTGCGCGCGGGGCTGCGCGGCCGGATGTCCGCCTCGCCCCTGTGCGACGGGCCGCGCTTCGCCCGTAACCTGGAGGCGGCCTATCGCGACCTGTGGCGCGACTGGTGCGCCGCTGCGCCTGCCTGAAGCGTCAAAGCGGATTACAATCCGCTTTGGACCGCGACGGCGGTCCCGGCCGCACGTGCGGCCGAAGCCCGGCCGGCAAGTGAGGCCATGTGATTCTAAAGCGAACGTTAGTTCGCTTTAGAAATTCACGTTGTGCCCACCCTTCAGGCTGAGCATGGCGCGGGCTTCCTCCGGTGTCGCGACCTCCAGTGACAGGCCTTCGATGAGGGAGCGGACGATGCGCACCTGCTCCGCGTTGGAGGTGGCGAGGCGCCCTGGGCCGGCCCACAGGCTGTCCTCCAGCCCGACGCGCACGTTGCCGCCCAGCGCCAGCGACATGGAGGCCACCGGCATCTGGTTGCGCCCGGCGCCGAGCACCGACCAGACATACTGGTCGCCGAACAGGCGGTCGGCGGTGCGCCTCATGTGCATCACATCCTCCGGATGAGGGCCGATGCCGCCGAGGATGCCGAACACCGACTGCACGAACAGCGGCGGCGTCACCAGCTTGCGATCCAGGAAGTGCGCGAGGTTGTAGAGGTGCGAGATGTCGTAGCACTCGAACTCGAAGCGCGTGCCGTTGCCGGAGCAGGTCTTCAAGATGTGCTCGATGTCCTTGAAGGTGTTCTTGAAGACCAGGTCGCGGCTGTTCTCCAGGTGCTGGCGCTCCCACTCGTGCTGGAAGGTCTGGAAGCGGTCCAGCATGGGGAACAGGCCGAAGTTCATGGAGCCCATGTTGAGCGACGCCACCTCCGGCTTGAAGTGGGAGGCGGGGCGCAGGCGCTCCTCGATGCTCATGTGCGGGCTGCCGCCGGTGGTCAGGTTGATCACCGCCGCCGTGTTCTGCTTGATGCGCGGCAGGAACTCCTGGAAGGCCGCCGGATCCTGCGTGGGCCGGCCGGTCTGCGGGTCGCGGGCGTGCAGGTGGATGACCGTGGCGCCGGCCTCCGCCGCGGCGATGGCGTTCTCCGCGATCTCGTCCGGGGTGACCGGCAGGTGCGGCGACATGGAGGGGGTGTGGATGGCGCCGGTCACCGCACAGGTGACGATGACCTTGCGGCCGCTTTTCGAAGCCATGGCTGTTTCCTTCCCTGGATTTTTCGTCAGAGCGCGACGACGTTGCCGTCGACGCTGATGGCCTGCCCGCTGATGTTTCGGCCCGCGTTGGAGCACAGGAACAGGATGGTGTTGGCGATGTCCTCGGCCGTCACCATGCGGTCGAGCGAGGCCTTGCCGCGGTATTCCGCCTCCATGGTCTCGTGGGTGACGCCCAGCGTGGCGGCGCGGGCGGCGATTACCGCTTGGATGCGCGGGCCCTGCACCACGCCCGGCAGCACCGCGTTCACCCGGATTCCGGCCGAGCCCAATTCGATGGCGAGGCTCTTCACCATGCCGACCACCGCCCACTTCGTTGCGGCGTAAGGCAGGCGGTAGGCGTAACCGAGCCGCCCGGCGATGGAGGACAGTGCGACGATGCAGCCGTCGTTCGTCGCCTTCAGCATCGGCACGGCGCGGGTCAGCGCATAGAAATGGCTGTCGAGGTTGACGGCGATGGTACGGTGCCAGTCGGGGTCGGCGATCTCCTCCACCGGGGCGGTCGGGCCGGCGATGCCGGCGTTGTTGATCAGCACGTCCAGCCCGCCCCACAGGCCGTACACCTCGTCGAACAGCGCGTCGATCGAGGCGCGGTCGGCGACGTCGGTGCGGGTGGCGCTGTGGTCCGGGTGCGTGGCGCGGAAGTCGCCCAGCGCCTCGTCGGAGATGTCGCAGACATGGACGCGCGCACCCGCGGCGATGAAGCCGTCGGCGATCGCGCGCCCGATGCCCGCCGCCCCGGCGGTGACCAGCACGCGCCGCCCGGACAGGCCGAAATCCATTCCCTGTGCTCCCAGCATCAAATTCTCCTTATTCATTCGCCGCACTCATTCGTCGTGCGCGGCGCGGTCCTTCTTGTGGGCGAGCAGGCCCATCAGGCGGCGGTCGCGCCACAGTTGGCGGGCGGTCAGCGCGTCGGTGGGCAGGGCGGCGCGGCGGTCGGCGTCGATGCGCGCCACCACCGGGTGACCCCATCCCGCGTCCGGCAGCGGTTGCGCGGCCAGCCGGTCGTAGAAGCCGCCGTAGCGGGCGGCGTAGTCGGCCACCCCCTGCGGCGCGTTGAGGTCGATGGTCTCGAACGGCCCCATGAAGGACCAGCGCAGCCCCAGCCCGTCGCGCACCGTGCGGTCCAGATCCTCCGGCGAGACGTAGCCGTGCGCGACCAGCCGCAGCGCCTCGTTCAGCAGCGCGCCTTGCAGCCGGTTCAGGACGAAGCCCTCCACCTCCCGCTCCACTGTCACGGGAACCTGCCCGACCTGCTCCATCAGCGCGCGGGCGCGCGCGACCGCCTCGTCGGAGGTCCAGGGCGTGCGGCACAGCTCCACCAGCGGCACGAGGTGCGGCGGGTTGACCGGATGCGCCACGAGGCAGCGCCCGCGCCCGGCCAGATCCTCCGTGAAGGAGGAGCCGGGAATGGCGGAGGTGGAGCTGGCGAGGATCGCGCCGGCGGGGGCCAGCCGGTCCAGCTCCGCGAAGATCGTGCGCTTGAGGTCCAGCCGCTCCGGCAGGTTCTCCTGCACGTAATCCGCCGTGCCAACCGTCTCGGCGAGGTCGGCGCCCATGGCGATGCGGCTGAGAATGCGCTCCGGCGGCTCGTCCAGCAGGCCGGCGTCGGCGAGGTCGCGCAGGCCCGTGCGGATCAGGCCGAGTGCGGCTTGCGCGGTGTCATAGCTGGTGTCGACCAGCCGGACCTCGCAACCGCCCCGCGCGAAGACGATGGCCCAGGCGCGGCCGATCAGGCCGGCGCCGACGATACCCACTCTGGTCATGAAGGCACTCCCTGCGTTTCGCGCGTCACAGCCACAGAACCTTCCGCCGCAGGTCGAAGTCCTCCAGCAGCGGGCGGCTCGGCCCGCTGTGGACGACGCGGCCACGCTCCAGCGCGTAGGTGCGGTCGGACAGGGCCAGGACAAGGTCGAGGTTGTGATCGACGATGATGATGGAAATTTCCCGGCGCAGCCGGTCGAAGACGGTGAACAGCTCCTCCGTCACGGCGGGGGACAGGCCTTCGAACGGCTCGTCGAGCAGAAGCACCCGCACGTCGCCGTGCAGCGCGCGGGCGACGGCGACCATCTGCTGCTCGCCGCCCGACAGATAATCGGCGGGGGTGTTCAGCCGCTCCCGCAGGCGGGGGAAGAAGTCGAAGATGCGTTCCTCATCCCAATGGACACCGGCCCCGGTGCGCCGTTTCAGGCGGCCGAGCATCAGGTTCTCCGCCACCGTCATGCCGGCGAACAGCCCGCGCCCCTGTGGGACGTAGCCGATGCCGAGCCGGGCGATCTGCGGCGCGCTGAGCCCGGCGAGGTCGCGCCCCTCGTAGCGCAGCGAGCCGCTGGCCGGCGGGGCCGTGCCGATGATGCCCTTCAGCAGCGTCGATTTGCCCGCCCCGTTGCGGCCAAGCAGGGCGACGATCTCCCCCTTGTGCACGTCCATGGACACGTCGTTGATGATGTGGCTCTTGCCGTAGAGGACGTTCAGCTTGTCGAGCGACAGCACCACCTCCGGCGTGGCGGCAGTCTCGCGCGGGCGCGCCGCGATGGCCGAGGTTCCGGAGCCGATGTAGACCTCCTGCACGCGGGGGTCGCTGCGCGCGTCCTCCACCGTGCCGTCGACCAGCACGCGGCCCTGGTTCATGACGGTGACGGCGTCGGCGAAGCCGAAGACGCGGTCGATGTCGTGCTCCACGATCAGCACGGGGATGTGGCCGGCGATGCGCTGGATCAGGGCGGAGATGCGCTCCCGCTCCGCCGCGGCGAGGCCGGCCAGCGGTTCGTCCAGCAGCAGGATCGACGGCTTGGAGGCCAGCGCGATGCCCATGTCGACCAGCCGCTGCCCGCCGTAAGACAGGCTGCCGGCCAGCGCCCGCTCCGTCCCGGTCAGACCCATGAAGTCGATGACCGCGCGCGTCTCCGCGTTAATGTCGGCGAAGCGGTCGGCGCTGCGCCACGCGTTGAAGCGCGAGGCGTGCCGGGCCTGCGCCGACAGGCGGATGTTCTCCTCCACGCTGAGATCCGGGAACAGGTTGGTGATCTGGAAGGAGCGAGCGAGCCCCGCCTGGCAGATGCGTGCGGGGTCGAGACCGGCGATGGTCCGGCCGTTCAGCTGCACCGTGCCCTGATTCGGCGGAAACATGCCGGAGATCAGGTTGAACACCGTGGTCTTGCCGGCCCCGTTCGGCCCGATCAGCGCGTGCAGGCTGCGGTTGCGCACCGTGAAGGTCACGCCGCCGACCGCCTGGATGCCGCCGAAATTCTTGGCGATGCCATTGCAGGCGAGTTCCGTTCCGGCGCCGGCCGCCGCCGCGGCCAGGAAGGGCGGCACGGCGGTGGGTGCGGCGGAGCGGGCGGAAACGCGGTTGGCCATCGCCGCCTCTTCAGTCGCTTCCTTCCGCACGAGGCCCAGCAGGCGCCACCCGATGCCGACCAGCCCGGTGGGGGAGAACAGGATGAAGCCGACGAACAGCAGGCCGAAATAGAGCAGCCAGTTCTCCGTCCACATCGACAGGAACTCGCGGAACAGCACGTAGAACACCACGCCCAGCGCCGGCCCCAGGAAGGTCCGCATGCCGCCGATGACGACCATCGCCAGCAGTTCGCCGGAGAAGGACACGCTGGTCGGGTCGGCTGAGGCGAAGCGGTGGTGCAGCACGAACAGCGCGCCGGCGAAGCCGGTGATGGCCGAGGAGATGACGAAGGCTACCAGCTTGTACCGGCGCGTGGCGTAGCCGACAAAGGCCGACCGCTGCTCGTTCTCGCGGATCGCCACCAGCGTGCGGCCGAGGGGGGAGCGGATCAGCGTCCAGAGCAAAGCCGTCACGCAGAAGGCCAGCACGCCGACCAGCGTGTAGAAGGCCACGCGGTTGTTGAGGTCCAGGCCCAGGATCACCGGCCGCTCGATGCCGCCGAGGCCGCTTTCACCGCCGGTCAGCGCGGTCCAGCGGAAGGCGACGGCGTAGGTCATCGCGGTGAAGGCCAGCGTCAGCAGGGAGAAATAGACTCCGCGCCGCCGCAGGAACAGGAATCCCAGCACGACCGCCATCGCCGTGACCAGGACGACGGTCCCGAGCACCGGCAGCAGAAGCCCCTTCGGCGCCCAGTTCAGCTGGATCAGCGCCGCCGCGTAGGCGCCGATGCCCAGCCACGCGCCGTGCCCGAAGGACACCAGCCCGGTGTAGCCGACCAGCAGGTTCAGCCCCAGCGCCGCGATGGCAAAGATCAGGCAGTCCGTCGCCGAGGTGATGGTCAGCCCGATCCCCTCGAACAGGAAGGGCAGGGCCAGGATGCCGGCCGTGGCGATAACCAGCGGCCAGGGGAATTGCCGTTGCGCAGCGTCGGGAACCGGACGTTGCAGCGGGCCGGCGGCACCGGCGCCCGGCGCCGTGCGCCCGCCGGGCATTGGGTGGGAGCCCTCGCGGGCGAGTTTCTTGGCGACCATCGGCCGGTCCTCACTCGAAGCGCTGGATGCGCTCGCCCAGCAGGCCGCGCGGGCGCAGCAGCAGGACGGTCAGCATCAGCAGGTACATCGACGCCTCGGCGGCCGGCGGCATGAAGTAGACCGCAAGGCCGCGTACGATGCCGACCAGCACGGCGGCGATCACCACGCCCCAGAAGCTGCCCAGCCCGCCGATGACGACGACGACAAAGGCGGCGGTGATGATCTCCGTCCCCATGGCCGGGTGCACCCCGGCGATGGGCGCCAGCAGCACGCCGGCCAGCGCCGCCAGCCCGATGCCCAGCGCCACCACCGCCGTCATGACCGGCGCCAGCGAGATGCCCAGCACCGCGACCATGTCCGGGTTCTGCACCCCGGCCTTCACCACCCGCCCGAACGATGTCTTGTTCAGCAGCAGCCACGTCCCGCCGACCGCCGCCGCGGCGACCGCCAGCATGGCCAGCCGGTATTTGGAGTAGATGAAGTCGCCGACGAAGACCTGCCCCTTGATGAAGCCGGGCATCGGGAAGGGCAGGGGGGCGGCGCCCCAAATGATGCGGATCGCCTGCTCCAGCACCATGGCGAGGCCGAAGGTCAGCAGCAGGCTGTAGATCGGGTCGGTGCGGTAGAAGCGGCGCAGCATGGTGCGCTCGATCACGATGCCGATGGCGGCCACCAGCAGCGGCGACAGGACGAAAGCGCCACCGAAGCCCAGCCGCTGCTCCAGCTCGATCGCGAAATAGGCGCCCAGCGCGTAGAAGGCGCCATGGGCGAGGTTGACGACGCCGCCCAGGCTGAAGATCAGCGACAGGCCAAGCGCGATGAGCAGGTAGTAAGCGCTGACGACGAGACCGTTCAGCACCTGCTCCAGAATGAACAGCAGTTCCACGGGCACCTCTCAGCAACGGGCCTTGAGTTTCCCTCTCCCGCCTCTCGCGCAAGCGAAGCTTGCGCTGACGGCGCCAGGCGAATGCCTTGGCATTCGCTGAGAGCCGGGGGCGGGAGAGGGTTTCAGGTAGCTCAGCTGAAGGTGCAGGCGTTCTCCTGCTTCGTGGGCTGGATGGTTTCCAGGTCTTCGTTCGGGCCGGGAACCGCGGTGCCGAGCAGCAGCATGTCCCACTTGTCCTTCTGCTCGGCCTTCGGCTTGGGCGTGATGGTGTACATCTCCGCGATCAGCTGGTGGTCCCAGTTGCGGAAATAACCCTCGCGGCCCTTCAGCACGTCGAACTTGGCCTGGGATTCCAGGTGGGCGATGATCTTGTCGCTTTCGGTCGATTTGGTCTCGGCCATCGCCTGGGCCAGCACCTTGGCCGACAGGTAGTCGCCCCAGGCCTGGTTTTCCGGCGGCTTGCCCCAGCGCTTGGTGAAGGCCTGCGTGAAGGCCTGCGCGCTGGGCGACTGCACGGTGTGGTGCCAGATGCACGGCCAGGTGCCGGTGAAGGCGTCCGGCCCGGCGCCCCAAGCTGCGGCCGTGTCGAAGCCGCCGCCGGCGATGGGGAAGGGTAGGCCGTATTCGTTGTACTGCTTGATGAAATTGGTGATCTGGTTGCCGGCGAGGTTGGAGACGACGAGGTCGGGCTTGGCCTGCCGGATCTTCAGGATGAAGGGGCTGAAGTCGCTGGCGTCGGTCGGCACCAGTTCGCTGCCGACGAAGCTGCCGCCATTGTCCTCCGCGAACTTCTTGGTGACGCGCAGCAGGTCGTGGCCGAAGGCGTAGTCGGCGGTCAGGCCGAACCACTTTTTCCCCTTCACCATGCCGTCGCGCAGCAGGGCCTGCCCGACCGCCTTGACGTAGGCGGTGTTGGACCCCTCGATGTGGAACATGTAGCGGTTGCAGGACTTCCCGCGCAGCTCATCCGAATTGCAGCCGGTCTGGATGAACAGCGTCTTGTTGCGGCCGGCCACCTGCGCGATCGATAGGCCGGAGGCGGAGCTGATCTCGCCTAGGATCGCCGCGACCTTCTCGCGCTCGATCATGCGCTCCGCCTTGGTGGCGGCGGTGGACGGGTTGACGCTGTCCTCGGCCAGCAACTCGACCTTGCGGCCCAGCACGCCGCCGGCCGCGTTGATCTCCTCCACCGCCAGGGTCACGCCCATGACGGCGTATTCGCCCAGTGGCCCGAGGAAGCCGGTGCGCGGCGTCAGGTGCCCGACGCGGATCACGTCGGATTGCGCCCGGACGATGGCCGGGGCGCCGAGCGTGCCGACGACGGCAAGGCCGGCGGTGGATGTCAGAAGGGTGCGGCGCGTGAGTCCCGTGGTGTTTGGGCCTGTTGTGGTGGTCATTGAACCTGTCTCCTCCCATGGAGTCCGTGCGGCTTCTCGTTGGAAGCCTGAATCCGCCCCGTTTCTAGGGACGGGCGGTTCCTGCCGTTTTTCCGGTTGTCTTTGTCCGGTGCAGCCGCGATATGTTATCACAGTTCCAGCCCGGCGCCGCGGCGTCAAGCCGCGCAATCGGGCGAAGGGTTACGACGATGGGCCAAGGACCATAGGCCGAGGACGATGGGCATAAGCGGAGTCGGCGCGAGCGGGACCGGGATCGGCGCCCTGGACAAGGTCGACCGGGAGACGATGGGCGCGCGGGTCTACCGCGACCTGCGCAACCTCATCATGGCCGGGCAGGTGTCGCCGGGCGACCGGCTGACCATCCGGACGCTGGCCGCCGCGCTAGGCACCAGCATGATGCCGGTGCGCGACGCCATCACCCGGCTGGCCGCGGAGCAGGCGCTGGAGGTGCTGCCGAACCGCACGGTTCGCGTGCCGATCATGACCCGCGCACGGTTCGAGGAGGTGCGGACCATCCGCCTGATGTTGGAAGGCCACGCGGTGGAGACCGCCGCTGCCATCGTCACGGACGAGGCGCTGGCGCGCATCGGCGCGCTGCACGAGGAATTCACGGCGGAGCACAACACCGGCGATCCCGACCCGGCGGCGCTGATCCGCATCAACAAGGACTTCCACTTCCGCATCTACGAGGCCGCGGCGATGCCGGCGCTGTTGCAGATCATCGAGGGGCTGTGGCTGCAGATCGGGCCGGTGCTGAACTTCGACCTGCGGTCCAAGTCGAAGCGCCTGTCGGAACGGGTGGCCCTGCACCACCACGGGGACCTGCTCGACGCGCTGGGCCGCCGTGACGGCCCGGCGGCGCGGGCGGCGCTCGCCGGGGACATCGTCAGCGCGGGCGATTTTATCCTTCGCTGCGGCTCGCTGGTTTGACCCCAGCCGCCAGCCGGCGCCGGTATTCGGCCACCGGCAGGCCGCCCTGGCCCCAGTTTTCCAGGGGAACCTCGTCGATCACGACGAAGGTCACTTCGGGGGGCTTGTTCAGCACCTCGTACAGCAGGTCGCTGACGCCCTTGATCAGGGCCGCCTTCTGCTCCGGCGTCGCGGCGGTCTGGTCGGGGGTCGCACCCTCGCGGGTGATCTGGATGTTCACGTAGGGCATCGGCGTTGTCCTGTCCGTTCGTGGCTTTTTTACCAGCGACCGGCGTGCTGGCCGCCGTCGACATGCAGCGTCTCGCCGGTGACGAAGCTCGCCGCGTCGAGGTAGAGGACCGCGTCCACGATGTCCTGGATCGAGCCCATGTGGCCGACCGGGTGCAGGGAGGACAGGAACTCGTGCGTCTCCGGGGCGTGCATCGGCGTCTTGATGATGCCGGGCGCCACGGCGTTCACGCGGATGCCCTTGCCGGCGTATTCGATGGCGAGCGACCGCACCACCGCGTCCAGGCCGCCCTTCGACAGGGAGGCGAGCGCCGCCGGCACGCCGGTCAGGGGCTGGTCGACCAGCGTGGTGGTGATGTTGACGATGTGCCCGCTGCCCTGGGTCAGCATCTGCGCGGCGGCCAGCTGCGAGACGTGGAAGAAGCCGGCCACGTTGGTAGCCATGACCGCCGCGAAATCGGCCGCGGTGTATTCGGTGAAGGGCTTGGCGACGAAGATGCCGGCGTTGTTGACCAGCGTGTCGATGCGGCCGAAGCGCTCCTGGGCCGCCGCGACGACGCGCTTGGCGGTGTCCGGGTCGGCGATGTCGCCGGCGACGGCCAGGACGCCCGGGTCGCCGCTCGGCTGGATGGAGCGCGACGTGGCGACGACGGCGAAGCCGCGCTGGCGGAAGCCCGCCACCAGACCGGCCCCGATGCCCTGCGACGCGCCGGTAATCAGCGCAACCTTCTGCGTGCTCATGATGGATCCTCGATTTGGAACAGAACGATGAACTGTTCTTGCGTTTGCGGGGGCCGCAGGACCGTCGGAACCTTGCCGCCGAAGCCTTGGAACCACCCCGCTTTCCCGTTGAAAAATGCGCCGGAACGCGTAGAACGGCAAACGAGCTTTCCTCATCGAATCGACAAGGTGGATTTGTCGATGTCACGACCTTTGCTTCCGCTCGGCGGCTTCCGCGCCTTCGAGGCCGCCGCCCGCCACCTGAGCTTCGCCCGCGCGGCGGAGGAACTGCGCGTCACCCCGGCGGCGATCAGCCACCAAGTGCGGACGCTGGAGGACTACCTCGGCGTCGCGCTGTTCCGGCGAAGCGGCCGGCGCGTGCTGCTGACGGAGGCGGGGCAGATCATGCTGCCGGACCTGCGGCGCAGCTTCGACCTGATGGAGGCGGCCATGGCGCAGGCCAAGCGGCTTGCGGCGGGCGGCATCCTGACGGTCAGCATGTCGCCATCCTTCGCGGCCAAATGGCTGATGCCGCGCATCGAGCGGTTCCGGGCGCGCCATCCGGACATCGACCTGCGCATCGACGCGGACGTGCGGCTGGTGGACTTCGCCGCGAACGAGGTCGACATCGTCATCCGCTATGGCCCCGGCCGCTATCCGGGCCTGGACAGCGTGCTGCTGTTCGAGGAGGAGCTGTTCCCGGTGTGCAGCCCGCGGCTTCTGTCCGGGCCGACGCCGTTGCGCAGCCTGGCCGACCTGAAGCAGCAGACGCTGCTGCACGACGAGACGATCAACTACGCAGGGCCGATCCCGTCATGGCGGATGTGGCTGCAACGGGTCGGGCTTGAGCAGGCCGTCGACCTCACCCGCGGCCTGCGCTTCACCGCCACGGTGACGGCGACCCAGGCCGCGGTCGACGGGCACGGGGTGCTGCTGGGGCGCAGCCTGATCGTCGCCGACGACCTCGCGGCCGGGCGGCTGGTGCGCCCCTTCGCGGAATCTTGCCCCGCGGGGTTCGGCTATTACCTGGTGCACCCGCCCCAGGTCGCGGCGCGGGCCAACCTCCGTGCCTTCGTCGACTGGATCATGGAGGAGGCGCGCGGCCGTTAGCGTCCGCGCTCAAATTTCTCGTCGAGCCAGTCGAGGACGCGGAGGTTCAGCAGGGAGCGGTTCCCCATCTCGCAATGCCCGCCGGCACCCTCGGCGGCGGCGAAGCGCATCAAGGTCTTCGGCCCGGTGAGCGCGTCGAAGAACGCGCCCGCGCCGGCCGAAAGGCTATCGTTCTCCGCCTGGGTGATCAGGGTGGGGCAGGCGATGCGATCCGCCCGCCCGCGCATGGTGAACAGCTCCGCCGAGGCGAGGTAGGCGCGCAGGTCGCTGACGCCATGAACCCAGAATCCGCGCTGCACGACCTTCCAGTTCAGCGCGCGATGGCTTCTGATGAATTCGTCCATCCGGCCGATGACGGCTTGGTCCAGGGCGCCGAGATCCGCTGCCGCGTCCGGCGGAACGCCGAACATGCGCACCGCCACGTCGCGAAAGCCGTCCGCGATGCTCCAGGTGCCGGGATCGGCGATCAGCGCCGCGATGCGTGGTTCGCCTGACGCGCCGCGCGGGGCCAGATACCCGCCGAGGCTCCAGCCGTTGAGCGCGATGCGCGCCGGATCGACGAGCGGCAGCGTTTCGGCGACGTCCACCACCGCCTTGATCACCACCTCCCAATCCGGCCGCAGGGGAACGCCGCGTTCGTAGAGCATCGCTCCCTGGCCGGGGCCGTCGAACAGAAGGCTGTGGTAGCCGCGCCGGGAGGCCGCCACCGCGGACGCGAAATACATGTCCGTGATGGTGCCGTCGTAGCCGTTGGTGAAAATGATCAGGGGGCGAACCTTGGTCGGGAAGCCCTCCGCCGGAATGAACCAGCCGGGCAAGGACGTTCCGCTGAACGGAATGGCGAGCGGGGTGGCCGGGTGGGGGCCGAGCGACAACCCCTTGTCGAGCGCCAAGGTTTCCTTGTGGAACGCGGCGATCAGGCGCGGGTCGACGGGCGCGCCGTAGATCGGGTGGAAAGACGCGCCATAGAAGGCGCTCGCCCGCAGGTAGAGGGCGCGGGCGCTGGCCGTGCGCCCCCTGGCCAGCGCCGCGTCGGCCTCTTTCCGCAGCCGGTCGCCCGCCGCGGTCCATGCGTCGTAGTAGGCGCCATCGTCGCCGTCGCCGATGGCCTCCGCCACCGCCGCGATCTCACCGAAGTCGGCACCGCCGTAGGGAATGTAGGCGACGGGCCAAGTGCCGAATTCCTGGTGCAATTCGTCGTGGAAGAGGGTGGTCAAGGCGGTCGTCCTCACTCTTGCCAGCCCCATTGTCGCTTTGCCGGTGCCAGCCCGCCACGGCGCAAAAGGCGGGGCGGGCCGATGGGCATGGCGGCCGGCGGTTGACAGGCACACTCATTTCGACTATTCCATGATCGTCAAATCATCGAAGAATGAACGGGGTCGAAAGGCCGCGTTCGTCACGGGGGCGATCCGATGGAGAAGAAGGCGGTCCTGGCCGCGTTGACCGCGCTGTCGCAGGAGACGCGGCTGGACGTGTTCCGCCTGCTGGTCCAGGCCGGTCCCGAAGGGCGCTCCGCTGGCGCCATTGCGGAGGCGCTGGGCGTCGCCCCGGCGACTCTGTCCTTCCACCTGTCCAACCTGACCAACGCCGGGTTGATCGTGCAACGGCGCGAGAGCCGTTCGCTCATCTACTCCGCCGATTACGACCGCATGAATGCGGTCCTCGGCTTCCTGTCCGAGAACTGCTGCGGCCTTCCGGCCAACGCCGCCTGCGGCCCGGTCTGCGCTCCGGCCCTGCCGGCCGCCAACACCAAGGCCGCCAACATCGAGGAAAACAGCCATGAAGCGCCTGCACGTCCACGTCGCGGTTGCTGACCTCCAGCAGTCCGTACGCTTCTACTCGACCCTGTTCGCCGCCGAGCCGACCGTCCTCAAGGACGATTACGCCAAGTGGATGCTGGAGGATCCGCGCGTGAACTTCGCCATCAGCGCGCGCGGCGCCGCGGCGGGCATCGAGCATCTCGGCATCCAGGTGGAGGACGAGGCCGAGCTGGCCGAGGTCCACGCCCGCCTGCAGCAGGCCGAAGGCCCGATCCTGGACGAGGGCGCCACCACCTGCTGCTACGCCCAATCCACCAAGGCGTGGATCGCCGACCCGACCGGCATCGCGTGGGAGACGTTCCTGACCACCGGCGAGCACACGACCTACGGCGACAGCGCCCTCATCAAGGGCGCCAATGCCGCCGCGGTCACCGCCTGCTGCGGCCCGAAGCCGGACTTCGCCGCCGTCGCCCCGGCCGCCTCAGCAGCGGCCCCAGCGGCTAAGGGCTCCTGCTGCGGCTGAGCGGTCGCGATGCAGAATTGCCCCCAGGGAGAACTCCGATGACCGCGGTCACCATCTACCACAACCCCGATTGCGGCACCTCCCGCAACACGCTGGCGCTGATCCGCAACGCCGGGGTCGAGCCGACGGTCGTGGAATACCTGAAGACGCCGCCCGGCCGCGAGCAGTTGGCCGACCTGATCCGCCGGATGGGCGTGCCGGTCCGCGCCGTGCTGCGCGAGAAGGGCACGCCCTATGCGGAGCTTGGCCTGGACGACCCGTCGCTCACCGATGACCGGCTGCTCGACGCCATGATGGCGCACCCCATCCTGATCAACCGGCCCATTGTCGTGACTCCGCTGGGGGTGCGCCTGTGCCGCCCGTCGGAAGCGGTGCTCGACATCCTGCCCGACCGGCAGCGCGGCGCCTTCGCCAAGGAAGACGGCGAGCCGGTCGTCGACGCGGCGGGAGAGCGGATCGCCAAGGACCAGGACACGGCGCCATGACCGCCGCCCCTCTTGAAGACGAAGGGGCAGCCCCGCCGGCCCGCCCGGCCATGGGCACCTTCGAGCGTTACCTGAGCGTCTGGGTGGCGCTGTGCATCGTCGCGGGCATCGCGCTGGGCCACCTGATCCCCGGCCTCTTCCGCGCCGTCGCCGCGGCCGAGCTGGCCAAGGTCAACCTTCCGGTCGCGGTGCTGATCTGGCTGATGATCGTGCCGATGCTGCTGAAGATCGACCTCGCCGCCCTGGGCCGGGTGCGGGAGCATTGGCGCGGCGTCGGCGTCACGCTGTTCATCAACTGGGCGGTCAAGCCCTTCTCCATGGCCCTGCTCGGCAGCCTGTTCATCGGCCACCTGTTTGCGCCGCTGCTGCCACCGGACCAGATCCCGTCATACATCGCCGGCCTGGTCCTGCTGGCCGCGGCACCCTGCACCGCGATGGTCTTCGTCTGGTCGAACCTGTGCGAGGGGGAGCCGCACTACACGCTGAGCCAAGTGGCGCTGAACGACCTGATCATGGTCTTCGCCTTCGCGCCGCTGGTCGGGCTTCTGCTCGGCGTCGCCTCCATCACCGTGCCGTGGGACACGCTGCTGCTGTCGGTGGTGCTCTACATCGTCATTCCCGTGGCCGCGGCCCAGCTGTGGCGCCGCCACCTGCTGGCAACGGGCGGCGAGGGTGCGTTGACGAGTACGCTGGGCGTGCTCCAGCCGGTCTCGCTGGTGGCGCTGCTCGCGACACTGGTGCTGCTGTTCGGCTTCCAGGGCGAGGCGATCCTGGGGCAGCCGCTGGTCATCCTGCTGCTGGCGGTGCCGATCCTCATCCAGGTCTACGCCAACGCCGGGCTGGCCTACTGGCTGTCGCGCCGGTTCGGCGTGGCCTGGTGCGTGGCCGCCCCGGCGGCGCTGATCGGCGCGTCGAACTTCTTCGAGCTGGCCGTCGCCGCGGCGATCAGCCTGTTCGGCCTGGGATCGGGCGCGGCGCTCGCCACCGTGGTCGGCGTGCTGGTCGAGGTGCCGGTGATGCTGTCCGTGGTGCGCATCGTCAAGGCGACGCGGCCCTGGTACGAGCAGCGGGCGCCGCACGGCGGTCGATGACCTCCATGCGGCAGCACACCGGCGTCGACGGTCACGCCCCGTCGACGATCCTTGGAACGCCGAGCGGGTTGTCCTGGCGCAGCGCCTCCGGCAGCAGCGCGTCCGGGAAGCCCTGGTAGGAGACCGGGCGCAGGAACCGGTCGATGGCGCTCATGCCGACCGAGGTGAAGCGGCTGTCCGAGGTCGCCGGGAACGGGCCGCCGTGGATCGAGGCGTGGGACACCTCCTGGGGATGGGCGAAGGCGTTCACGACGATGCGGCCGGTGCGCCGCTCCAGGATGGGCAGCAGGCGCCGCGCCAGGGCGGCGTCGGCGTCCTCCATGTGCATGGCCGCCGAAAGCTGACCGCGGAAGGACTTGGCGACGGCGATCAACTCCTCCTCGTCGCGGACCTTCACGAGCAGGGCGGCCGGGCCGAACACCTCCTCCGACAGGGTGGAGTCGGCCAGGAAGCCTGTGCCGTCGACCTCGAACAGCGCCGCGCGGCCATCGAGGTCCGCCGACGGTGAGGCGCCCTCGGTGATGCGCGCGGCGCCGCCCGCCTCCAGCCGTTCCAGGCCGGTCCGATAGGCGCCGTGGATGTCCGGCGTCAGCATGGTGCGCGCCGGGGCGGACGCGATGCGCGCCGACAGGCCTTCCCGCAGGGCGTCGAAGCCCGGGCCCTCGACCGCCAGGAGGATGGCGGGCTTCAGGCACGCCTGCCCGACGTTGACCAGCATCCGTTCAGCGAAGCCGTCGCCGATCGCGCCGCCGCGCACCGACAGGGCGTGCGGCAGGACGAAGGTGGGGTTGACGCTGGTCATCTCGGTAAAGACGGGGATCGGATCCGGCCGACGCTGGGCGCGCCGGTACAGCGCCATGCCGCCGCCTTCCGACCCGGTGAAGGTGACGGCCTTGATCAGCGGATGATCGACCAGCGCCTCGCCCACCGCGTTGCCCGCCCCGCGCACCATCGAGAACACGCCCTGGGGCAGTCCGCACTCCTGGACCACCTTGCGGATGGCGCGGGCCATGATCTCCGACGCGCCGGGGTGGGCGTTGTGCGCCTTCAGCACCACGGTGCAACCCGCCGCCAGCGCCGAGGCGGTGTCGCCGCCAGCGACGGAGTAGGAGATCGGGAAGTTGCTGGCGCCGAAGATGGCGACCGGCCCGATCGCGATCTTCTGCATGCGGTGGTCCATGCGCGGGCGGGGCTGCCGTTCGGGCTGGGCCGGATCGATGGTCGCCTGCAGGAAGCGCCCGCGGCGCACCACCTCGGCGAATTGCCGGAACTGGGTCGCCGCCTTGGCGGCCTCGACTTCCAGCTGCGCCGCGGGCAGCCCCGTTTCCAGCGCGGCGCGCCCGGCCAACTCCGCGCGCACGGCGTCGAGATTGTCGGCGATGCGCTCCAGGAACGCCGCGCGCGCCGCGAGCGTCGTGTGGCTGTAGGCGTCGAACGCCTCGTCGGCGAGGCGGGCGGCCAGATCGACCTCCGCCCGCCCGCCGAGCGTGAAGTCCGGTTCGATCTCCCGGTTGGTGGCGGGGTTGAGCGCCTTCATCGTCCCCTCGGTGGCCGCGATGTCCGCGGCGCCGATGGGAAGCATTCCGGTCAGTGTCATGTGCGTTTCGCTTTCACAAATGGCGTGCCGGTCACGCCCCGGGCAGGGCCGCGATCACCTCGTCCGTCGTCAGGATGGCGTGGGCGAAGGTGGGACCGTTCAGCGCGTGCGCGGCGTGCATCATCTCGTGCGAGAAGGCGGCCGTCGCGTCGCGCACCAGGGTGACGTGATAGCCCAGCTCCATGGCGAAGCGGGCGGTGGATTCGATGCAGGTGTTGGCCAGCAGCCCGACCAGGATCACGTGGGTGATCCCCTTCTGCTTCAGCTGGAAATCCAGGTCGGTGTTGGCGAATCCGCTCTGCGCCCAGTGCTCCTGCGCGACGATGTCGCCGGGCTTGGGCGCGAAGTCAGGGTGCCATTCCCCGCCCCATTCGCCGCGCGCGAAGTGGTGCATCTGCATGATCTTCCGGTGCGTGGGGTTGGGGTGGTCCCACTGTTCATAGTCGCCGGGCTCCCAGCGCCGGTGCGGGACGATCACGACCTGGACGCCGGCCGCCCGCACCGCGCCGTCGATCCGGCGCAGGTTGTCGAGAAGCCCGACCTCGTCAGCGATCGGCTTGATGTGGGGGTGGACCTTTCCACCCTCGGAGAGGAAATCGTTGTAGGGGTCGACGAGGAGAAGCGCGGTCCGCCCGCGCGGGTAGGTGGTTTCGGCCATTGGCCAACTCCTTCGGCCGCTACGCGGCCCTTGCGTTTGCGTCAACGGCGCCCCACACTACCTATGAAAATCATAGTGTCAAGTCCCTATGAAAAGGAAAGTGATAATGACCGGGAAAAGCCCTGCCGCCGAAACCCTGTGTCCGGTGGCCCGAACCGAGGCGGTCGTGGGCGATCGCTGGACGGTGCTGATCCTGCGTGAGCTGTTCATGGGCGGGCACCGCTTCGAGGAAATCCAGGCCCAGACCGGAGCCACGCCGCAGATGATCGCGGCGCGCCTGAAGACGCTGGAGGCCGACGGCCTTGTGGAGCGCCGCGTCTACAACAAGCGGCCGCTGCGGCACGAGTATCACCTGACGGAGAAGGGCGAAGCCTTTCACCCCGTGCTTCTGGCGCTGCGCGCCTGGGGGGAAATGTGGTGTAAATCGCCGGACGAGGGTGTTGCCGTGCACTACACCCACCGGCCTTGCGGCCAACCGGCCGGGGTCGGCACCGTGTGCGAGTCCTGCGGCCACCCCCTGCGCCGCGCGGACCTCGTCGCTGAGCCGAGCCCTGCATACCGGGCCGAACGCGAGGCGCGGTGGGAGGCGTTCAAGGGCGTCCGTTAACAATAGGGCCGGGAACAATGACGACCGGTAACGAAAGGGACAGCGACGTGAGCCTTTCCTCCTTTCCGATCACTTCCTCCTTTTCGATCACTGGGCAACAGGCGCGGGCGATCTGGCTGCGCGCGCAGCGCCTGGACGAGGCGGCGCCGTTCGGTTCCGGCGCGGAGGCGGCGCGTCGGGCGGTGGAGCATCTCGGCTATGTCCAGATCGACGCCATCAACGTCATCAAGCGCAGCCACCACCATATCCTCTTCACCCGCATCCCCGACTACCGGCCGTCGGACCTCGACCGGGCGCAGGCCGCCGACAAGACGGTGTTCGAATACTGGACCCACGCCCTGTCCTATGTCTCCGTCGGCGATTTCCGCTTCTTCCGGCCGGCGATGGCCGCGTTCCGGGCCGCGCCGCCCAAGTCCTTCGAATCCCTGGACCCGGCCGACTACGCCGCGATGCTGAGGCGGATCGAGACGGAGGGGCCGATCGCGATCCGCGACATCGATGACGATGTGCTGGTGGAGAAGACCCACCCCTGGGGCAGCCGCAAGCCGTCGCGGCGGGCGCTGCGCTACGGCTTCTTCGCCGGTGACCTGGTCGTCAGCAAGCGGACCGGCATCGAGAAGACCTACGATTTGACGGACCGCCATTTCGGCTGGCCACAATCCCCACAGACGGCCACGGAAGAGGAGGTCGCGGCCTATCTGCTGGACCGCGCCCTGCGGTCACAGGGGCTGGTCAGCCTGGACTCCGCCAGCTACGGCGTCACGCGGGCGAAGGCCGCCCTGTCCCGGATCATCGACGCCCGTGTCGCGGCGGGCGCGCTCGTCCCGGTCCATCCCGACGGGCAGGAGAAACTGCGGCACTGGACCACGCCGGAGGCTTTGGAGGACAGCCGGGACCGCACCGTCGCCCGACGCGTCCACATCCTGTCGCCCTTCGACCCGCTGGTGATCCAGCGCAAGCGCTTCAAGCTGTTCTTTGGTCACGAGCACCGCTTCGAGGCCTACGTGCCGCCCGCGCAGCGGGTCTACGGCTATTTCACCCTGCCGGTGATCGCCGGCCAGCGCCCGGTGGCGGTCCTGGACCTGAAGATGGACCGGCCGTCGAAGACCCTGCTGATCCAGAAGTGGTCGTGGCTGGTCGACCCCAGCCCATCGCTGAAGGGCCGGATCGACCGGGAACTCCAACGCTTCGAGGCGTTCCAGCGCGGCGCCTGACCGGCCACGATTCCACCTGTGGATTCCACCTGGGAGCACCCGGCTTCCGCCGCATGGCTATGCGTTCCGCCATGCCCTTCCGTCATTGGTGCAACGTTACACTAAACCGCTTTTCAAGCGCGCGGCGTTGGTGTAACGATGCACCAAATGGTTTCGCATGAATGAACCAGATCGGAGGAAGGTCCATGAAGAGCTTGTCACGCCGCCAGTTCGTCGCCACCGGAGCGACCATCGGGGCGGCCCTTGCGTTGGGTCCGGCACTGAAGACCGCGCAGGCTGCACCGGCCGTCAAGCTGCTGGTGTCGTCGTCGATGCAGAAGGACGCCCAGACGAGCGCGCACTACGCGTGGTTCGAGCGGTTCGCGTCGAACGTCCAGGCCAGCCTCGGCGACAAGGTCGAGCTGACCTACTTCCCCAACGGCCAGTTGGGCAAGGAGGCGGATGTCATCCAGCAGGTCAAGTCGGGGGGCGTCGACATGGCGGTCACCGGCTCGTCCAACTTGGCGACGATCTGTCCCGAGTTCGGCATGCTCGATTACGGCTACGTGTTCGACAGCTACCAGCA
The DNA here is from genome assembly GCF_025961225.1 of Azospirillum canadense. Lineage (GTDB taxonomy): Bacteria > Pseudomonadota > Alphaproteobacteria > Azospirillales > Azospirillaceae > Azospirillum > Azospirillum canadense. The sequence continues at coordinate 160,162 of NZ_JAOQNG010000007.1, forward strand.
TGCGGCCAAGGCCCTGGATTCCGGCGTCAGCGAGCAGCTCGGCAAAATCATCCGCGACAAGACCGGCGTGAGCGTCGTCGGCTGGGGCTTCCATTTCGGCGCGCGCAGCGTCTACACCAAGAACAAGCTGGCCACGATGGCCGAGCTGAAGGGCGTGAAGCTGCGCGTCCTCCCGGCCCCGGCCTTCCTGCAGACCTTCTCGCTGCTCGACGCCATCCCCACCCCGGTGCCGGTCAACGAACTCTACACCGCCCTGCAGACCGGCGTGGTGGATGGGTTCGAGCATGACCCGGGAACCGCCATCGACGGCAAGTTCTACGAGGTCGCCAAGAACTGCCTGCTGACCGAGCACCTGTTCAGCCCGATGTGCGCGATCATCGGCAAGCGCGCCCTGGCCAAGATCCCGGCCGACCTGCAGCCGGCCTTCCTCCAGGCGGCGCGCGACGCGACCATCGGCCAGCGCGACTACGCTGTCGGCAAGGCCAAGGAGACCCTCGACAAGCTGGCGCAGCTCGGCGTGGCGATCACGCCGGTCAGCCCGGACGAGCGCAAGGCCGCGCAGAAGGTCATCGCGGAACAGCTGTGGGCCAAGTTCGGGGAGCAGTACCCGGCCACCAAGCCCGCCTTCGCCGTCATCGACCAGACGCGCAGCATCTAAAGCGAATTTGCATTCGCTTTAGATTCAAACGGCCTCATTCGCCGGCCGGGCTTCGGTCGCACGTGCGACCGGGCCCGCCGTCGCGGTCCAAAGCGGATCTCTGTCCGCTTTGACGCTCCGGCGAACGCCGACCGACTCCGAGGCGCCCTCGGGTCGCGGATTCCGGTCCGTGCCCCGGGGGTGCGCGTGAAGCCCGCGCGAGAGGTGAGCCATGGCTCCGAGCACCCCCACCCACAACGCGTCCACGGTCGACCTCGCGACCGTGCCGCCCGCGCTATCCCTGTCCGGCCCCTTTTCCGGCAGGGCCGGCGACCTCCTGGCCAAGGTGGTCCGGGCCACGGAGCTGTTCTCCGCCGTGGCCCTCGCCGTGGACGTCGTTATCGTCTTCGTGTCCGTGGTCCTGCGCTACTTCCTTCATTCGCCGGTCAGCTGGGCGGAGGAGGTAGCGAGCGCCCTGATGGTCGTGCAGGTCTTCCTCGGCGCCGCGACGACGCTGGCGCGCGGCGGGCATTCCGGCATCGACGTCTTTCGCGGGCATTTGCCGGCCTCCTGGCAGGCCTCGATCGTGCAGCTCTGCTACTGGATCGTCCTGGCGGTCTCCGTCGGCCTGTTCCTGTCGATGGCCGACCTCACGCTCGACACCATCGAGGACACCACCCCGTTCGGGCTGTCGACCGGGATCTTCACCTACCCGGCGCTGGTCGGCAGCCTGTTCATGGCGGTCTTCGCCACGGCGAACGCGCTGGCCGGGCCGGCGCGGACGGTGTGGGCGACGCTGGCCGGGGCGGTCGTCCTCGTGGCCGGGGTGTGGGCGTGGAACGGCGCCGTCCCCGACCACGCCGTCACGCCCGGCTTCCTGCTCTGCGGCGGCTTCGTCGTCACGCTGTTGATGGGCGTGCCCATCGCCTTCGCGCTGGCCTTCGCGTCGCTGCTCTACTTCCTGACGAACCCGAGCCTGCCGATGCTGATCTACGCCCAGCAGGTGCTGTCGGGGTCGGAGCATTTCGTCCTGCTGGCCATTCCCTTCTTCGTCCTGGCCGGCTTGGCCATGGAGGTCAACGGGATGTCGCTGCGGCTCATCGAGCTGCTGCTGCGGCTGATGGGGCGGGTGCGCGGCGGGTTCAACCTGATCCTGATCATCGCGACGGCGATCTTCTCCGGCATCTCCGGGTCGAAGCTGGCGGACGTCGCGGCGGTCGGCGGCATCCTGATGCCCGCCATCCGCAAGACCCGCCAGGACCCCAACGACGCGGCCGGCCTGCTGGCCTGCACCGCGATCATGTCGGAGACGATCCCGCCCTGCGTGAACATGATCATCTTCGGCTTCGTCGCGAACATCTCGATCGGCGGGCTCTTTGCCGCCGGCCTGCTGCCCGCCGGCGTGCTGCTGGTGGCGCTGGCGGTGGTGGCGGTCTATTGCGGCAAGCGCGTCAATCCCGACGAGGCGTTCGAGGTCCGCACGCCGTGGCCGTCGCTGATCGCCGGCGCGCTGGTCGGGCTCGTCATGATCGTGATGATCGGGCGCGGCGTCATGGCTGGCATCGCCACCTCCACCGAGATTTCCGCCTTCGCCGTGGTCTACGCCCTGGTCATCGGCGGCATGGCCTTCCGTGAACTCACCTGGTCGTCGGTCGTCGCCCTGTTCGTCCGTGCGTCGTCGCTGACCGGGGCGATCCTGTTCATCGTCGCCGCGGCGTCCAGCGTCTCCTTCGCGCTGACCATCGAGCAGATCCCGCAGCAGCTGTCGGCGCACCTCGTGGCCTTCGGCGCCAGCTACGGCAAGGACGTGTTCCTGGTCGCCGCGTCGCTGATGATGATCGCCTTCGGCGCGGTGCTGGAAGGCGCGCCGGCGCTGATCATCTTCGGCCCGCTGCTGACGCCGATCGCCGCGCAGTTGGGCGTCGACCCGCTGCATTTCGGCACGATCATGGTCATTTCCATGGGCCTTGGGCTGTTCTCGCCGCCGGTGGGGCTCGGCCTGTTTGCCACCTGCACCATCACGGGGACCCAGCTGAAGGACGTCGTCCGGCCGATGGGCAAGTACCTGGCGGTGCTGTTCCTCGCCCTTTTGGTTCTGATCTTCGTGCCGACCTTCTCATTGCTTCTGCCGCGCCTGTGGGGATTCTAGAATGCGGACCGGCCGAGACGCGGAGGAAGCGCCATGAGCACCATACAGGACGTCGCCCGGCGTGCGGGGGTTTCCAACAGCACGGTGTCGAACGTGCTGAACGGCCGCACCAACCGCATGCGCGGCGACACGCTCGCCCGCATCGAGGCCGCCATCGAGGAACTCGGCTTCCAGCCGAACCGCGCGGCGCGCCTGCTGAAGACCGGGCACACGCCGCTGATCGGGCTGCTGGTGCCGTCCATCGCCAACCCCAGCTACGCCGCCCTTGGGCAGGAGGTCGAGACCGCCGCGCGCCGCCACGGCCACCGGGTGCTGATGGGCAACACCCACCGCAGCCCCGAAAACGAGATGGAGTTCTTCGCCGACCTGCTGTCGCACGGGGCGCGCGGCGTGATCGTCTTCTCGTCCCTGCTCGACGACAGCTACTTCCAGCAATATGTCGAGCGCGGGCTGGTGGTGGTGAGCTTCGACAGCCGGCCGGGGCATGACCGGACGCCGCTGGTCGATTACGTGTCGATGGACAACTTCGTGGCGGGCCGGCTCGCCGTCGATCACCTCCGCGGCTTCGGCCACAGCCGGCTGGCCTTCCTCAGCGCCAGCGGGCAGACGACCAGCCGCCGGGAGAAGATCGCCGGCTTCCTGGCTGCGGCGGAGGAGGCCGGAATCGCGGACAGCGTCCAGGTGCTGTCCGGCCGGACCTGCTCGGAATACGGCGACGCGGAAATGGCCGAGGTCGGCCGCGCCCTGGCCGCCGAGGTGATGGCGGCCGAAGCGCTTCCGACCGGCGTCGTCACCATCAACGACATGCTGGCCATCGGCTTCATCGCCGGGCTTGCCGAGCGCGGCCTGAAGGTGCCGGACGACGTCTCCGTCGTCGGCATGGACAACATCCTCCTCGCGACCCTGGTCAGCCCGCCGCTCACCTCAATCGGCGGACCGCTGACGGACATGGCGGACACCATGATCGACCGCGTGGTCCAGCGCCTTGCCGATCCCGGCATCGCACCGGCTGAATTCCTGTTCGCGCCGGCGCTGGTCCCACGCGGATCGGTCGGGCCGCCGCGCCCGGCGCGGTAACGCCCGAAGACAGCACACACAGCGGAACGGACATCCCCCGGCGCGCGCGATCGCGGCGCCGACGGGAGGCGTCTGCCCGCGGACAACGACAGAACGACTGCAAACATCATTCGAAGGAGCAAGCCATGGGTTCACTGGTTGGCAAGCGCGCTCTCGTCACGGGAGCCGGGCATGGCATCGGCAAGGCGGTCGCGGAGGGTCTCCTCCGGGCGGGCTGCGATCTGGCGATCCACTATCACTCGGGGGACGAAGGGCCGCTGGAACTTGTCGCCCTGGCGGAGTCGCTCGGCCGCCGGGCCAGCCACTTCCGGGCCAACCTGACCGATGAGACCGCGGCGGCCGCCCTGGTGAAGGATGCGGTCGGCTTCCTCGGCGGGCTCGACGTCCTCGTCAACAACGCCGGCGGCCTGGTCGAGCGGCGCCACCTGGAGCAGGTGGACCTACCGTTCTGGCAGAAGGTCATCGACATCAACATGACCACGACGATGCTGATCACGCGCGAGGCGGTGCCGCACCTCGCCGACGCGAATGGGGCCTCAATCATCAATCTCTCGTCGCTCGCCGGACGCAAGGGCGGGCACGGCGGGTCGCTCGTCTACTCCATGACCAAGGGCGCGATCCTGACCCTCACCCGCGCGTTGGCCGCCGAACTGGCGCCGCGCGGCATCCGCGTGAACGCCGTGGCACCAGGCCTCATCCTCGGCACGCGCTTCCACAACACGCACACGACCAAGGAGTCCGCCGACGAGACTGTCCGAGGGATTCCGCTGGCGCGCGCCGGCGACGTCAACGACGTCGCCCGACCGATCGTCTTCCTGGCCTCCGAATACGATGGCTTCATCACCGGCGAGACGATCGACATCAACGGCGGCGTGTACTGCGCCTGACCCCGCGATGACGGTTCGCCGCTCCCCGCCGCCTTGGGGGTTCCCAAGAGGACACCCCCGGGGCGGCGGAGAGCCATCCGGTCCCCCCTTCCACGAGTCCTCTAATGCTCAAGACCAAGCTCCTCCACCCGGAGATTCTGCGCGCACTCGCCAGTTCCGGACACTTCTCGCAGGTGTTGATCGCGGACGGGAACTACCCCGTCGCGACGCACGCCGGGCCGAACGCCGCGAAGGTGCACCTCAACTTGGCGCCGGGCCTGCTGAAGACCACCGACGTGCTGCGGGTCCTCGTCGACGCCATTCCGATCCAGGCCGCCGCGCTCATGCAGGTCCCGACCGGAGAGACGCCGGCCATCCACGGCGAATACGCCGGGATGCTGCCGGAGGGCGCCGAGGTGACCCGCCTGGAGCGCGCCGCCTTCTACGAGGCCGTCCGCTCCCCGCTGACGTCGCTCGTCATCGCGACGGGCGAGACCCGCCGCTTCGCGAACCTGCTGCTCACCGTCGGCGTGGTGAAGCTGGAGCAGAGCGAGGATTATTGAGCCCCGGTCCACGCTGGGGCGAACCGACACCAAGGTATAATGGGTAAGGGGTGCCACGGGGCGTATCCTCCTCCGCCACACAGCAATCGGCCCGCGGATCGGCCGACCGTGCCGCGGGCGCGCTCCGCACAGGAGGTGTCCTGGATGAGGAAGCCCCCGGCGCCCATTCCCTTCGCGGGATCGACGCTCGACCGGACGCGGCACGTCTGCGCGTTCTTCAACAGCGAGGACGAGGAATACCGCGTGCTCCTGCCGTTCATCAGGGACGGCTTCGCGTGCGGCGACAAGGCGGTCCACATCGTCCATCCCGGCCGACACCACGACCATCTCCGGCGCCTGACCTCCGTCGGGATCGACGTGGCGGACGCGCAGCGCCGCGACCAGCTGGAGCTGCGTACGACCGACGAGGTCTATCTCAGCGACGGCCGCTTCGACCAGGACCGCATGCTCGCCGCCTTCGAACGGATGGCCAGCGGGAACGCCGGGGGAGCCTACGGGCCCAGCCGCATCATCTGCCAGATGGAGTGGGCGACCGAGGACCGATCCCATCTCGACGACCTGGTCGAGTTCGAAGCCCGCGTGAACGGCGTGTGGAGCCGGCACGACGACGCGGTGATCTGCGTCTACGATCTGGCGAAGTTCGGCGGAGCGACGGTGATCGACATCATGCGGACCCATCCCATGATCATCATTGGCGGCATTCTCCAGGAAAATCCCTTCTTCGTGCCCCCGCAGGATTTCCTGCGCGAGATCAGGGAGCGGCGCGCCAGGTAGGCACCACCGCCCGGGACCGCCAGGACCGCCACAGGGGACCGCCACAAGGGTCCGCCACAAGGGTTCGCCACCCGGGACCGCCGTCCGACCATGGAACCGGAACAGCTTGGGGCGGAGATCCAGCGGCTCCAACTCTGCATCAACGATCTGGTCGGCATCCTCGCCCTGCCGGCGACCTGGGTCCGCGGCGAACCGCAGACGATCGTCCAGAGCCTGCTGGACTCGCTGATGCGCATGGTGGACCTCGACCTCGTCTATCTGCGGATGACGGATCCGGTCGGCGACGCGCCGTGCGAGCTGGTCCGGTTCGACCGATCGGGAAGGGACGGGCCACGGCCGCAGGAGGTCGGGCGGCTGCTCGCCCCCTGGCTGGACGCCGATCCGCAGGCGTGGCCGGCGCGGCTTGCCGTGGGAGGCACAGACCTCGCGATCCTGCCGCAGCGCCTTGGGCTCCATGGCGAGATCGGCCTGCTGGTCGCCGGCGCGACGCGCAAGGGCTTTCCGCGGGAGACGGAACGGCTGCTGGTCAGCGTCATGGCGAACCAGGCGACGGTCGGCTTGCAGGGCGCCCGGCACCTCAGCGAGCAGAAACGGGTTGCCGAGGAACTCGACCGGCGCGTCGCGCAGCGCACCGCCGAGCTTGCGGCGGCCAACTCCGAACTGCGGCGGCAGATGGCCGAGCGACGGCAGGCCGAGGAGGCGTTGGCGGCGAACGAGCGGAACCTCGACCAGACCATCAACTCGATCCCCGGGCTGGTGTGGTCGACGCGCACGGACGGAACCGCCGAGTTCTTCAACCAGCACTACCTCGACTATGTAGGCCGGCCGTCGGACGCCATGCAGGGCTGGGGCTGGATCGCCGCCGTCCATCCGAACGATCTGCCCGGCCTGATGGACGCCTGGCAATCGATCAGGGCGCAGGGATGCACCGGAGAGGCCGAGGCCCGGCTGCGCCGCGTCGACGGGACGTATCGCCGGTTCCTGCTCCGCGTCAACCCGTTCCACGACGAAGGCGGTGCCGTCGTCCGCTGGTTCGGCATCAACACCGACATCGAGGACTGGAAGGAAGCGCAGGACGAGCTGCGCGACACGCAGGCGGAACTGGCGCGCGTCACGCGCGTGATGACCATGGGGCAGCTCACCGCCTCCATTGCGCACGAGATCAACCAGCCCCTGTCGGGCATCATGACCAACGCCAGCACCTGCCTGCGCATGCTCGCCACCGATCCGCCCAACGTGGCGGGCGCTCTTGAGACCGCGCGCCGGACGATCCGGGACGGAAAGCGCGCGTCGGACGTGATCGCGCGGCTGCGGGAACTCTTCGGCAAGCGGGGCACGGCGGCCGAGGCCGTGGACCTGAACCGGGCGACGGAGGAGGTGATCGCCCTGACATCGACGGAGATTCAGCGGTGCGGCGTGAGCCTGCGGATGGAACTGGCGGGCGATCTCCCGCCGGTGACCGGGGACCGCGTCCAGCTTCAGCAGGTCATTCTGAACCTGATCCTCAACGCCACGGAGGCGATGCGCGACGTGGACGAGCGGTTGCGGGAGCTTCGGATCGCGACCGGCCGCATGGAGGCGGGCGGCGTCGGTCTGACGGTGACAGACAGCGGGGTAGGGTTCGACCCGGCCACTGTCGAAACGCTCTTCAACCCGTTCTACACCACCAAGAGCGACGGCATGGGGATCGGGCTGTCGGTCAGCCGGTCGATCGTCCAGAACCACCAGGGACGCCTCTGGGCGGAGCCCAACGAGGGGGCGGGGGCGACCTTCCGGCTGTCGCTGCCAGCGGGGCATCCGTGATGCAGGATCGCGCGTTCGTAGCCGTCGTCGACGACGACGAGTCCGTCCGGGAGGCGCTACCCGATCTGGTTCGCGAGTTCGGCTACGAGGCCGCGGCCTTCGCGTCGGCGGAGGAATTCCTGACGTCGGGCTGCCTTCCGCGGACCCGCTGCCTCCTGCTCGACATCGCCATGCTCGGCATGTCCGGGCTGGATCTGCAACGCGAACTGGTCCGCCGCGGGCAGGCGGTCCCGATCGTGTTCATCACCGCCCACGGGGATGAGAGCGTGCGCGTGCGACTGCGCGAGGGCGGCGCCGTCGAATGCCTGTTGAAGCCGTTCAGCGACACGGCCCTGCTGGAAGCGCTGGACGCGGCGGTCGGATCGGGCGCACGGGCGTCGGCCCTGCGCCCCGGAATGGGAGGGACCCAACAATGAACAACCTGGGAATCGAAGGGCTTGGAACGGACCGGCCGGACTTGGCGGTCGGCGGCGCGCGGGTTTCGGCCGTGCCGGATGCCACGCCGATCGTCTACGTCGTCGACGACGACATCTCGGTGCGGGAGTCGCTGGAAGCGCTGATCCGGCACGCGGGCTGGCATCCGGAGGTTTTCGCGTCGGCGCAGGACTTCCTGTCGCAGCCGCCGGCGCCATGCCCCAGCTGCTTGGTGCTCGACGTCACCCTGCCGGACCTCAACGGGCTCGACCTTCAGCAGCGCGTCGCCGCCGAGCGGGCCGACATGCCCATCATCTTCATCACGGGCTATGGCGACGTGCCGATGACGGTGCGGGCGATGAAGGCGGGCGCCATGGAGTTCCTGACCAAGCCGTTCGGCGACGACGTGCTGCTGGAGGCCATCCGCAGCGCGCTCGGGCGCAGCGAGGGCGCCTTCGGCCAAGTGAGCGAGCTGCGCCGGCTGCAGGACCGCTACGCCACGCTCAGCGGGCGCGAGCGGGAGGTCATGGCGCTGGTCGTCTCGGGCCTGATGAACAAGCAGGTCGGCGGCTCCCTGGGCATCAGCGAGATCACCGTGAAGGCCCACCGCGGCCGGGTCATGCGCAAGATGCAGGCCGGCTCCTTCGCCGACCTCGTCAACATCGCCGCGAAGCTGCGCATTCCGAATTAGGCAAGCGGGGACCGGCGGGCGCGGGCGACACCATGGTATCGGCGATACCTTCGTCCGATTTATGCGCGGCCGCGCCGCGCGCCAAGCTGTGCCGGCCAAACCAATGGAAAAGGTTCACAGTCCGGAGGCAAACATGCACGACCCGCAAGCCGCGCGGCAAATCCGCCTCGACCGGCGCTCGCCGCAGTATTGGCGCGTTACCTTCGATCATCCGCCCCTGAACATCTTCGGGCCGGAGACCATCCCCCAGCTGGAGGAGATCGTCACCGCGCTGGAGACCGACGCCGACGTGACGGTGGTGGTCTTCGACAGCGCCGTCGAAGGCTTCTTCCTGACGCACTACGACTTCCTCGCCGATCCGGAGGACACGACCAGCCTGCCGCCGGGGACGACGGGCCTGCCACCCTTGCCCGACATGCTGGTGCGCCTCAGCCGCGCGCCGGTGGTGTCGATCGCCTCGATCCGCGGACGAGCCACCGGCGTGGGAAGCGAGTTGGCGCTCGCCAGCGACATGCGCTTCGCCAGCCGCGAGAAGGCGATCCTTTCGCAGTGGGAGGTCGGCGCGGGGCTGGTCCCGGGCGGCGGGCCGATGGCCCGGTTGCCCCGCTTGATGGGCCGCGGCCGCGCGCTGGAGGTGCTGCTCAGCGCCGACGACATCGGCGGCGAACTCGCCGAGCTTTATGGGTATGTCAACCGCGCCCTTCCGGACGCTGAGCTGGACGGATTCGTCGACGCGTTGGCGCAACGGATCGCGTCCTTCGACAAGCAGGCCATCGCGGACACCAAGCGTCTGGTCGACGTGGCGAGCCTGCCGTCCGATTCCGAAATCGCGCCGGAGTGGGACGCCTTCATCACCTCGGTCGGCCGGCCCGCGGCGAAGGCGCGGATCAAGGCGCTGATGGAACGCGGCTTCCACAGGGCGGGCGACGTCGAGCGGCGGCTCGGCCATTACGTGGGCCAGCTCGGCCACTGACGATAGGGCGCAACCCAACGCTTGAGGAACTCGCCATGAGCACACCGGAAACCGCAAGGCCGCCGGCATCCCACCTGAAGCTTGAGGTCATCGTCATCCCGGTGTCCGACGTCGACCGTGCCAAGCGGTTCTACGAAGGATTGGGCTGGAGGCTCGACGCGGATTTCGCGACGGGCGACGGGTTCCGTGTCATCCAATTCACCCCGCCCGGTTCGCCCTGTTCGGTCATCTTCGGCCGGGGAGTCACGTCGGCCGTGCCGGGCTCGGTCCAGGGGCTCCATCTCGTCGTGACCGACATCGAGGCGGCGTGCGCCGACCTCGCCCGCCGCGGGGCCGAGGTGAGCGCGCCGTTCCACGACGCTGGCGGGGTGTTCCACCGCGCCGGCAAGGACGGCCGCGTCGACGGCCCGGACCCGGAACGGCGCAGCTACGCCTCCTTCGCCTCGTTCAGCGACCCGGACGGCAACGGCTGGGTGCTGCAGGAGGTGACCGAACGGCTGCCCGGACGGGTGGACACGGATGACGCGCCGGGAACAGCCTCCACGCGCGGGTGATTTCGCGCCGGACGAGGCGTGCGACGAGGTCGCCGCACGCATCCGTTCGTTCCTCGCCAAGCGGGGGACGACCCGCGTCACCCCGCTTCCAGGAAATTGCCAACGGTTTCCCAGAGCAGGTGGCGGCGCAGTCCCAGGGGCGTGCAGTGGGCGAGCCCGGGCAGAACGGCGATGCGCTTGTCGCCGCTGGGCAGGCGGCGGAAGAAGGCCAGCAAGTCGTCCAGCGTGGCGATGCCGTCGTGCTCGCCACGCACGATCAGGGTTGGCGCCGTGACGCGTTCCGGATCGATGAGAGGCAGGCGCGTGGTCATGTCGAGGTAGGTGCCGGTCGGGACGGAATCGCCGTAGGACAGCTGCGCGTCGGCGCAAGCCTCGATGACGGCAGGGTCGCTGGTTCCCGGCAGGTCGCGGGTGAAGATGCTGGTGATAAAGGCGCGGTCGATCGGGCGGCGGTTGTGGGTGCGGAAGTAGTCCACCCCGTCGCGCCGCTTGGCGAGCGTCGGTGATCCCTCGCCGGTCCACACGAAGGCGTCGAGCACGAGGCGGGACACCGCGTCCGGCGCCGCCTGGGCGAAGCCGGCCGCCCGCAGCGCGCCCGAGGACATGCCGTAGAGCAGGACGGAGGAGGCGCCGGTCTCGCGCCGGATCACCTCCATGGCCGCTTTGATGTCCTCCACCCCGCTGGCGATGTCGGAGTTGCCGTCGGTGACCGTCGAGCGGCCGTAGCCCTCGTGGTCCAGCGTCCACACGTCGTGGCCGCGGGCGGCCAGCCAGTCCATGAAGGAATAGTCCGGCTTGCCGGGAACCGTCAGGTCGAAGGTCGGCAGCGCCGACATGGACGAACCGTGGATCAGCAGCACCGGCGGGCGGGCGGCGTCCGCCCCGACGGGGCCGCGCTTGCGCCACAGGAACAGCGAGACCGCGCCCTTGCGGGCCCAATGCTCCTCGCCGCGCACGCTCTGGAAAGGGTTATTGTGTTGCATTGTTCGGCAGCAGCTCGTTGGTGAAGGTGGTGGCGAAGTCGACGGGCTGGCCGCCGGGCTGGAGGAAGTCGTAGACCTTCTTCGCCCCTTCCATCGTCATGCGCCCGTTCTTGCTCCAGATCTGGCTGACGAGGCGGTAGGCGCGGGCGTTGGTGTCCGGATTCATGGCCGGGAACTCCGCGGCCATGATGGCCGGCCCGCGCTTGGGATCGAGAAGGATGGCCTGCGCTTCGGAAAACACCGCGGCGACCTTGCGCGCGAGGTCCGGCTTGTCGCGGATCGTCTCGGGCAGCGTGGCGACGGTCATGAAGATCAGGTCGGTGAAGATGGGGACCTCGCCGTCCATGATGTTGACCATGATGTCGCCGACGCCCTCCTGCTGGACCATGGCGCCCGCGGGTTCGACCGGCAGGGCGGCGTCGATGACCTTGCCCTTCAGGGCGCCGATGTAGGAGGCCGGCTCGCTGCCGAGATAGACCAGCTCGATGTCGCCGGGAAGCGCCAGGCCGTAGCTCTTGGCGAGCACGCCCAGCATCTTTTCGCCCGATCCGGCGGCCGACGGAACGCCGATCCGCTTGCCCTTCAGCGCCTGCACGCGCTCCGCCAGGGTCTTGCCCTTGCTCGCCTCGACCAGCGCGTTGGACGCGACGATGTTGTTGAGCGGGCGGTCGGCGACGTTGAAGATCGCGACCATCTTCTGGCCGCGGGCCGCCGCCGTCAGGATGTGCTCGTAGCTGAGGACACCGAAATCGACGCCGCCGGTGGTGACCGCCTGCAGCGCCAGCGGACCGCCGTTGACAAAGGTGATTTCCGGCTTCAGCCCGTGCTTCTCGAACAGCTTCTCGCGGACCGCGACGTACAGGGGGCCGGAAAAATAGCCGTGCCCGATGTTGGCGATCCGCACCGCCTCCTGCGCCATGGCCGGCGCGCCGAGCGCCAGACCGGACCAGACGGCCAGAACGGCCAGACACATCGTTTTAAGGCCCATCGCTTTCATGCTGTGGTCCTCCCTCCTGTCATTTTTGGATGTTCTTTCTCTCGTCTTTCTCTCGGGCCGCCGTTCAGCGGCTGACGACCTTCCATCCCTCCAGTCGTGATTGGACGAGGTTGACCGCCTCGTTGAAGACGACCGCCAGGGCCGCGATCACGGTCAGGGCGGCGAACACGCCCGCCGTGTCGAATTCGCTGCCCGAGCGCTGGATGAGGTAGCCGAGCCCGCGGCTGGACGCGATCATCTCGCCCATGATGGTGCCGATCAGCGCGTAGGGCAGGGCGGTCTTCAGCCCGGTGAAGATCCACGAGGTCGCCGAGGGCAGCACCACCTTGGCCAGGATCTGCCGGCGCGTCGCCTTCATCAGGCGCAGCACGTCGACAAGGTCGTTGTCGACCTCCCGCACCCCGGCGAAGGTGTTCACGAACACCAGGAAGACGACCAGCGCCGCGGCGAGCGCGACCTTGGAGCCGATGCCGAGGCCGAGCCACAGGATGAACAGCGGGGCGAGCGCCACCTTCGGCAGGGCGTTGAAGGCCCAGATGTAGGGGTTGAACAGACGGCTGAGGAAGGGCGACAGGCCGAGCCACACCCCCCCGAACACGCCGAGCACCGACCCGATCGCGAAGCCGAGCAGGGTCGCCTCCACCGTCGCCCACAGGTGGGGGAAGATGCTGCCGGTGACGATCCAGCCCCACAGCCGCCCCAGGATCGCCAGCGGCGTGCTGATCAGGAACTCGCTGACCACGCGGCCGGAGAGCAGCTGCCAGAGGGCCAGGAACGCCACACCGACGGCGGCTTGGAGCAGCAGCATCACCGGCGTGCCCACGTCCTCCAGGCGCCGCCGCCGCCGCGGCTTGGCTCCGGCGGTGCCGGCGGGTTGGTCAACCCGGTCGAGCAGGTGATCGCTGTTCATGGCGTGACCTCGTCGTATTCCTGGCGCAGCCGCTCCCAGAAGGCCGTGTAGATCTCGTGGAACCGGCTGGTGAAGCGGATGGAGTCGACGTCGCGGGGCCGGGGCAGGTCGACGACCCCTTCGAAGGCGACGCGGGCCGGGCGCTTGCTGAACACCACGATGCGGTCGGCCAGCGTGATCGCCTCCATCAGGTCGTGGGTCACCAGGATGATGGTCTGGCGGTTCTCCGCCCACAGCTTCAGGAGCAGGTCGTGCATCGCGATCCGCAGCTGCGGGTCGAGCGCGGCGAACGGCTCGTCCAGCAGCAGCACTTGCGGGCCGTGCAGGAGCATGCGGGCCAGGCAGACGCGCTTGCGCATGCCGCCGGACAGTTCGCTGGAGAACTTCTGCTCGAACCCGTCGAGCCCGACATGGGCGAGCATCGCTCGCGCCGCGTCGTACCGCTTGGCGGGCGGCCACCCCGCCAGTTCCAGCGGCAGGGCGACGTTGTCGAGCACCGTCCGCCAGGGCAGCAGGTTGTCCTTCTGCGTCATGTAGCCGACGTCGGTGTTGACGTCGCCAACCGTCCGGCCGTTGTAGCGCACCCGCCCTTCGCTCGGCGGGTACAGGCCAGCGATCATGTTCAACAGCGTGGACTTCCCGCAGCCCGACGGCCCGATGAAGGCGACGACCGACTGCGGATCGACCCGCACGTTGACGTTCTGCACCGCCCGGAACGTCTGGGCGCCCTTGCTGAACGTCTTTCCGATGTCCTGCAACTCAATCAATGGACGCTCCTCTCATACGGTCGGCGGATCAACACGCCCAGTGCCTGCCGACCGTTGATCCCGACAGATCCCTTGGGCCGGCAGGACATTGCCAACGGCAATGTCCGAGAGGCCAATGCGTTGGCATTGATCGAAAGGGTGATCAGAAGATCATCCGCTGATGACCTCCATCCACGTCGATGTTGGTGCCGCACAGGTAGCTGGCGCGCTCGGACGCCAGGAAGGCGACCGCGTCCGCGATGTCCTCCGGCGTGCCCCAGCGGCCGAGCGGGACGGTGTCGCCCCAGCCGCTCTCCTGCTGTTCCAGGCTGCGCCCCAGGTAGCGCTCCTCGTCGATCACCAGATCGGCGGTCAGCGGGCTGGAGATGCGGCTGGGGCAGACGGCGTTCACCAGGATGCCGTCGCGGCCGAGATCGTCGGACAGCGACTTGACGAGCGCGTGCTGGGCGGCGTTGACCACCGCCGACCCCAGGACGGCGGCCCCCGGGACCTTGCCGGCCTGCCCGATAACCAGGATCAGGCGCCCGCCGCCCTGGCGGCGCAGGTGCGGGGCGGCGTGCCGGGCCAGCTCCCAGGGGCCGAGAACCTTGGTCCGGAAATGCGCCTCCACCTGCTCCGGCGAAAGCTCCTCGCAATGGCCGCGGAGGTGCGTCCCGGCGTTGCTGACGACGATGTCGAGCCGGCCGAAGGCCGCCACCGCCTCCTCCACCAGCCGGCCGGCTTCGGCCGGGCGGTCGACGTGGGCGAGCGTGCCGCGCACCTCCCTCTGCACTTCGCCGTCGCCGCGCAGCTCCCCGAGCGCCTCCTCCAGCCGCGCCGGCTCCCGGCCGCAGACGAACACGCGCCCCCCTTCGCGGAGGAGGCGCCGGGCGATGGCCAGCCCGATGCCGCTGGTCCCGCCCGTCACCAGGGCGACCTTGCCCTCGATGCCCAATTCCATCGTCCCCTCCTAACCGAAGACATAGCGGTTGTAGCCGCCGTCGACCGAGATCGAACTGCCGGTGACGAAGTCCGCCCGGTCCGAGACCAGGAAGGCGATGAGGTCGGCGACCTCGTCCGGCGTTCCCAGCCGCTTCAGCACGTTGGACCGCGTGAAGCCGGCCATGGCGGTCGCCCGGTCCACGCCGCGGTCCCGCATCTCCCGCGCGATCACGCCGGTGATGATGTCGGTCTCGATGTATTGCGGGCAGACGCAGTTCACGCGGATGTTCTCGCGGGCGACGGCGTCGGCGACCGACTTGCTCATCGCCATCGCCGCGGCGTTCGCGATGCCCGACGGCAGCCGGTCAGGGTGGGGATGGCGTGCCGCCTGCCCGACGACGTTGACGATCCGCCCACCGCCCTGGCGGCGCATGGTCGGCAGCACCAGGCGGATCATGCCCAGGAAACCGAACAGCTTGTCGTTGAGCTGGCGTTGCAACTGCTCCTCGGTGAGGTCGTCGAGCGAGGCACGCACATGCGTGCCCGCGCTGTTGACGAGGATGTCGACGCGACCCATGCGGTCGAGGACCGCCGCGACGAAGGCGGCCCGCGACGCGGGGTCGGCCATGTCGGCCGGCACCGCCATCACCCGGCCGCCGCCGTCGCGCAGGTCGGCCTCGGCCTCGGCGAGGCGTTCCGCGCCGCGGGCGCAGATCGCCACGCTGGCGCCTTCGACCAGCAGCCGCCGCGCCGTGGCGAGGCCGATCCCGCGCGATCCGCCGGTGACGATGGCGACCTTGCCGGCCAGTGCCAAGTCCATGGCCCGTCTCCTACCAGAGGCCCTTCAGCCGGCCGCCGTCGGTGTTCAGCGAGACGCCGGTGATGTAGCTGGCCCGTTCCGAGCACAGGAAGGCGATGGCGTTGGCCAGCTCCTCCGGCCGGCCGAAACGCCCGAGCGCGTTCTTCCGGGTGGCGAGGCGCCGGGCCTCCTCCTCGGACGAGACGCCGAGTTCCTTTTGCAGCCCCTGGGCGTTGCGGCGCCACAGGTCGGTGGCGACCCAGCCGGGGCAGACGGCGTTGACCAGCACGTTGTGGGGGGCGAACTCGGTCGACAGCGACTTCGTCATGTTGAGCAGCGCGCTGTTCGTCATGCCGGAGCCGAACATGTAGGGGTCCGGCTCCTTCCCGGCACCGCCGATCAGGCTGACGATGCGGCCCCAGCGCTTTTCGCGCATCACCGGCCACACGGCGCGGATCGCGCGCATCCAGCCGAACAGCTTGGTGTCGAGCTGGGTTTGCAGGCCTTCCTCGGTCAGCTCGTCGAAGCGACCGGAATACATGGTGCCGGCGTTGTTGACGAGGATGTCGACAGTCCCGAAGCTTTCCAGCGTGGCGTCGACCAGCCGCTGGATGTCGTCAGCCTTGGTCATGTCGGCGACGATGTGGCGCACCTCGCCGCCGGTCTGTTCGGCCAATTCCCGGCAGGTCGCCGCGACCTCGTCGCCGTTGCGCGAACAGGTCATGACCTTGCTGCCGGCTTCGAGCAGTTCGCGCACCGTCTCGCGGCCGATTCCGCGGCTGCCGCCGGAGACGATGGCGACCCGCCCTTGAATGCCGAGATCCATGCTGTTTCCTCCTGGTGGTGTTTTTTCGCGTTCTGATGGACTCCGCCCCGGATACCGATGGACACGGATCCGTTCGGCGGCTGGCGCCGGGGCGTTCGAGGCGTGGGAAGTGCGGCCGGACGGCCGTTCCCCGTTCAGGCCGGAGGTCGGTGGCGGTCCAGAAAGTCCAGCGTGATCGCCAAGGCTTTGGCGGCGCTGGGGGCGTGCCATTCCTTCCGGTGGTCGCAGTTGAAGCCGTGGTCGGCCGGGTGGCTGTGGATTTCGGCCTCCGGGTGGCGCCGCCGGATCCGCTCCCGATCCTCCGCGCCGACCCGTGGGTCGAAGTCCCCGAAATGCAGCAGCAGCGGCACCCGCGGTGTTTTGTCGATGAATTGCGCGATCTGCCCGCCGTAGTAGCCGACCGCGCCGTAAAGGCCGGTCAGCCGGGCCGCGGCGAGGAAAGCCAGCGTGCCGCCCAAGCAGAAGCCGAGCACGGCCACCGGGCCATCCACCGCGGCCGCATCGATGGCCGCCTGCACATCGCGGAGCGAGGCGTCCCAACCGATGGCGTCCCGCAGGACGCGACCGGCGGCGATGCCATCCGCGTCGTAGCCGAGTTCGACACCGGGCCGCACGCGGTCGAACAGGGCCGGCGCTACCACGCTGTAGCCATCCGCTGCGAAGCGGTCGCACACGTTGCGGATGTGCGCGGTCACGCCGAAGATTTCGTGAAGGACCACCAGCGCGCCGCTCGCCGGCTCCCGCGGGTGGACCCTGTAGGCGTTCAGCGCGTGGCCGTCGGCGGCGTGCAGGCGAATTGAGGTGCCGGCACGCTCGCTTTGGTCAGTGGGTTCGGATTCGTCCAACGGGGAATCCCCCTTTGGCTCCATGGCATCCTCCCTCTCCCATGGGCGGAAGCGACCTGTTCCCGGTCTGCTTCCGTGGGAGGCGGCGCTGCCCCGTGCGGCGATTTGCCGCGGTCGCCGGGACTTTTGCATCTTTTTTTGCCGCCAGTATTGTAGGACAATATTGCCTCCACGCTTGCGCGTCAAGCAGGAAAGTTGGATACTCTGATTGATGGGAGGGCCAACAATGCTCAGCACCGACAGCGCCGCGACGGCGGCCGACCAGCCTCGGGGCATGACCGTCGACTTCGTGGTGGAGAAGCTGCGGCAGGGCATCATGGAAGGGCGCTTCGTGCCCGGTCAGCGCCTGATCGCGCGCGACCTCACCGACGACATCGGCATCAGCCGCGGTCCGCTGCGCGAGGCCTTCCGGCGGCTGGCGGCGGAGGGGCTGGTCGATCTGATCCCGAACCGCGGCGCCACGATCCGGCGCCTGTCGCGCAAGCAGATCCGCGACTTGTTCCGCATTCGCGAGACCCTGGAAGGGCTGGCGGCCCGGCTGGCGGCGGAGCGGATCGGCGAGGGCGACCATCGCCGCGTCTTCACCGAGGTGTGGGAGCAGGTGCGCCCGACGGGCCGCGAACTGCCCTGGCGGGTCTTCATCGAACGCAACCGCCTGTACCACCGCACCATCGTGGCGATCGGCGGCAACGACCAGTTGATGGAACTCATCCAGCAGCTTCAGCTGCCCCTCGTCATGCTCCAGATCGGCCAAGCCATGCCGATGGAGAACGCCGAACTCTCCCACCAGGACCACATCCACGTGGCGGAAGCCATCCTTGCCGGCGACCCGGACCGGGCGGAGGCGGCGATGCGGACCCACCTGCGGCGTTCGCACGACTGGATCGTGACGCTGCCGGATTCGGCGTTCCGGTCGGACTGATCGGGCGGCGGACAACTCCCTCAACTAGAGCTTGAGTGACCTTACAAAGGGGTAACCCGCCCTCCCGCAAGCGGATTGGCGGATGGGCGGCGGCGCGGGTTATCCTGGCAACCATATCGCCGGGGCCATCGCCGGGGACCATCGCTGGGGGGCACCGATGGGAAACGATCCATGCGGCGCGTTAGGCTGCCATCGACCGGCGCGCCGTGCAGGGCTCGTGATCCTGGTCAGCCTCCTGCTGTTGGCCGCCTGCGGTGAAAAGAACCACTACGTCGCACCGCCGCCGGTCAAGGTCACCGTCGCGCACCCCGTCCAGCAGCCCTTCACGCGCTACCTGGAAGCGACCGGCAACGCCGCGGCCGTCAACTCCGTTGATCTGGTGGCGCGCGTCCAGGGCTTCGTCCAGGAGATTCATTACAAGGATGGCGACGTCGTCAAGCAGGGTGCGCCTCTCTTCACCATCGAGCCCGAACCCTACCAAGTGCGGGTGACTCAGGCCCAGGCAACGGAGGACGGGGCGACGGCCACGCTGAAGCAGGCCGATGCCGAGTACAAGCGGCAGGCGGAACTGGCCCTTCGCGACAACACCTCGAAATCGGCGCTCGACCAGGCGCTTGCCACCCGCGCGCTGGACCAGGCCAACCTGACCCAGGCCAAGACGAACACGCGCCTTGCCCAAATCAACCTCGGCTACACGCAGGTGACGGCGCCCTTCGACGGCATCGTCACCGCGCGGCTGGTGTCGGTCGGGGAACTCGTCGGAACCTCGCCGACGCAACTGGCGACCATCGTCCAGCTCGACCCCGTCTACGTGACCTTCAACATCAGCGAACCGGACCTGCTGCGCGTGCGCGCGCTGATGAAGCGGCGCGGCCTGACGCCGGGCGACCTGAAGAAGGTGCCGGTCGAGGTCGGTTTACAAAGCGAGACGGGCTACCCGCACAAGGGGCTGTTCGACTACGCAGCGCCCATCGTCAACGCGGCCACCGGAACGCTGCCGGTGCGCGCCGTCTTCCAGAACGCCGACCGGGCGCTGCTGCCCGGCCTCTTCCTGCGCGTGCGCGTGCCGATCGGCGAGGATGAGACGGCGCTCATGGTGCCGGACGCGGCGCTGGGGAGCGACCAGGGCAGCCGCTACGTGCTGGTCGTCAACCAGGACAACGTTGTGGAGCAGCGCAAGGTCGAGGTTGGACCGAGCGACGGCGGCTTGCGCGTCATCGACAGCGGGCTGAAGCCCGACGACCGCGTCATCGTCGCGGGTGCTGTGCGGGCGATCCCCGGCCAGAAGGTCGACCCGCAGGTGCAGACCGCAGCGGCGGCGATTCCCGTCAAATAATTCCCGTCAAACAGGAGGCGGCGGCGATGATCTCGTCCTTCTTCATCGAACGGCCGGTCCTCGCCAACGTGCTCGCCATCCTCATGCTGCTGATCGGCGGCGTCGCGCTGGTCGGGCTTCCGGTCGCGCAATACCCGAACGTGGTGCCGCCCACCGTCCAGGTCACCACCCGCTATCCGGGCGCCAGCGCCCGCACCGTCGTCGACACCGTGGCGCTGCCCATCGAGCAACGCGTGAACGGCGTCGAGGACATGATCTACATGCAGTCCTACAGCGGCGCCGACGGCACCTACAAGCTGCTGGTGACCTTCAACATCGGCACGGACCTGAACTTCGCCCAGGTGCTGGTGCAGAACCGCGTGTCATCAGCGCTGTCCTCCCTGCCGGACGCCGTGCAGGCCCAGGGCGTGACGGTCGACAAGCAGTCCACATCCGTCCTGATGTTCGTCACGCTGGGATCGCCCGACGGCCGGTACGACAGCCTGTACATGAGCAACTACGCCACCATCCGGCTGAAGGACGAGCTGGCGCGGCTGCCGGGGGTGGGCAACGTCACGGTGTTCGGCGCCGGCCAGTATTCCATGCGCCTCTGGCTCGATCCGGAGAAGCTGAAGTCGCGCGGCCTGATGGCCCAGGACGTCATCCAGGCGGTCCAGCAGCAGAGCCAGCCGGTCGCGGCCGGGCAGGTCGGGATGCCGCCGACGCCGTCCGCCCAGGCCTTCCAGTACACGGTCAACATCGCCGGGCGGCTCGCCGACCCCGCCGAGTTCGAGAACGTCATCGTCAAGAGCGGCAGCGCCGGTGACCTGACCCGGCTGCGCGACGTGGGGCGGGTCGAGCTGGGCGCCCAGACCTACAGCCAGTCCTTCACGGTGGGCGGGAAGCCGGCGGCCGGAATCGGGATCTTCCTGGCGCCCGGCGCCAACGCGCTGGACGTGCAGGCCGCGGTCAAGGCCCGCATGGCGGAGCTTGTCCGCGAGTTCCCGCCGGGGCTGAGCTACGACGTGCCCTTCGACACGACGGCTTTCGTGCGCGCGGCGGTGGACGAGGTGTACCGCACCCTGGTCGCGGCGGCGGTGCTGGTGCTGGTGGTGATCCTCGTCTTTTTGCAGGACTGGCGGGCGACGCTGGTGCCGGCGACGACGGTGCCGGTGACCATCGTCGGCGCCTTTGCCGCGATGTACGCGCTGGGCTTTTCCATCAACCTGTCCACCCTGTTCGCCATCGTGCTGGCCATCGGCATCGTGGTGGACGACGCGATCGTCGTGGTGGAGGGTGCGGCCCACCACATCGAGCGCGGCTTGGCCCCCCGTCAGGCAGCCGAGCGCGCGATGGCCGAGCTGTTCGGGCCGATCATCGGCATCACGCTGGTGCTGATGTCCGTCTTCCTGCCGGCGGCCTTCCTGCCCGGCCTGACCGGGCGCATCTACGCGCAGTTTGCGCTGGTGATCGCGGCAACGGCGCTGTTGAGCGCCATCAACGCCGCAACGCTGAAGCCGACGCAGAGCGCGCTGTGGCTGCGCCCGGCCGTGCCGCCGGAGCGGCGCAACATTGTTTACCGCGCCTTCAACACCGCCTACGCGCGGCTGGACCGCGCTTATGGCGCGCTGATCGCCCGCATGGTCGGCGCCAGCGGCCTGATGGCGGCGCTGGCGGTCCTGGCCATGGCCGCCGCCGGCTATGGCCTGACGCGCGTGCCGACCGGATTCCTGCCGATCGAGGACCAGGGCTATCTGCTGGCGGTCGTCCAACTGCCGGACGGCGCATCGCTCGCGCGCACGCAGGCCGTGCTCGACCGCGTCACCGACATCGCCGGCAAGACGCCGGGGGTGGCCAAGGTGGTGAGCGTCGCCGGGATCTCCGCGCTCGACAACAGTTCATCGCTGGCCAACGCCGGCATCGGCTACATCGTGCTGAAGGACTGGAAGCAGCGGGGCAGGGGACAGGACCTGGCCTCCCTCTTCACCAGCCTGAACCAAGCGATGGGCGCGATTGAGGAGGCGCGCGTCACCGTGCTGCCGCCGCCGCCCATCCAGGGCATCGGCAACGCCGCCGGCTTCGTCATGCAGGTGGAACTGCGCGACGCGAGCTTCGACCTCGACAAGCTCCAGGCGGTCACCGACGCCATGGTGGCGAACGGCCAGGGCCAGTCGGGCCTGCAACGCGTCGCATCCTCCTTCCGGTCCAGCGTGCCGCAGATCGCGATCGAGGTCGACCGGGCGAAGGCCGAGACGCTGCACCTGACTGTGGACCAGGTGTTCGACGCGCTCGCCTCCTACCTCGGCTCCAGCTACATCACGCAGTTCAACAAGTTCGGGCGGGTGTTCCAGATCTACGCGCAGGCCGACGCGGCCTTCCGTTTGCAGCCCCAGGACATCGGGAATTTCGCCGTGCGCAACCAGCAGGGCGAGATGGTGCCGCTGGGCACCGTCATCACCATCAGGCCCACGGTGGGGCCGTCGCTGATCAGCCTTTACAACCTCTACCCGTCCTCCACCATCATCGGCCTGCCCGCGGCGGGCTTCAGCTCCGGCGAGGCCATGGCGATGATGGAGCAGATCGCGGAGCGCACGCTGCCCAGGGGCGCCGGCTTTGAATGGAGCGCCATCTCCTACCAGGAGAAGGCGGTCGGCAACCAGATCTACGTCACCTTCGCCCTGGCGCTCCTGCTCGTCTACTTGGTGCTGGCCGGGCAGTATGAGAGCTGGTTCGCGCCGGTGTCCGTGATCCTCGCGGTGCCGCTGTCGCTGCTGGGGCCGGTGGCGGTGCTGCTCGCGCTTGGCATCGCCAACAACCTCTACATCCAGATCGGCCTGATCCTGCTGATCGCGCTGTCGGCAAAGAACGCCATCCTGATCGTCGAGGTGGCGCGGGAGCGGCGGCTGCGCGACCGCATGCCGATCCTGGACGCCGCCGTCAACGCGGCGCGGGCGCGGCTGCGCCCCATCCTGATGACCTCCTTCGCCTTCATCCTCGGCGTCCTGCCGCTGGTGCTGGCGACCGGCGCCGGCGCCAGCGCGCGCAAGTCGATCGGCATCACAGTCTTCAGCGGCATGATCGCCTCGACCTGCCTGGCCGTGGTGTTCGTGCCCACCTTCTTCGTGGTCGTGCAGCGGGTCGAAGAATGGTGGGCGGTGCGCGGCAAGGCGGCGGCGCCGGATCTGGCCTCGGCGGAATAACCCTCGCCCGCCGGAGGCGGGCGAGGGGGGACTCCCGTCAGCGCCGGTGGAAGCCGCCGAAGCCTCCTCCCATTCCGCCGCCGCCAAAGCGCTCGCCGAAGCCGCCACCGCCCATGCCACCGCCCATACCGCCGCCGGCCATGGCGCGCTGGCGCATCTCGCCGAACTGGCGGGCCTGATGGTCCTGTTCAAGCTGGCCGAGACCCTGGCCTTGGCCCCCGAACCGCTGGCCGAACCCCTCCCCGGTGCCGCCCTGGCCGAAGCGGCCGGCCGTGCTGCCCTGGCCGCCTTGGCCGAAACGCTCGCCGAAGCCGCCCCCACCGCTGCCAGTCCCGGAAGGCGATGGCTGGGCGGCGGTGCGGGCCGCGGGCTGGGGCGCGCTGGCGCCCGTTCCCGTGCCGGCTCCAGCGGTTGAGCCCGCGCTACCGCGGGTCTCGTGCGACGGCGTCTGCACCGGTTGCCAGGAGTTGTCGTTCCACTTCGACCAGCCGTCGTCGGTGCGTCGGTACACGTTGCCGTCGGCGCCGGCGTAGACGTTGCCGCTCTGCGTCTTCACAGCACCGCCCTGGTTTCCGGCAGCGCCGCGCGCACCCACCCCCTCCGCCCCGGTGGAGGAGCTGAAGGCGCCGGCCGAGCCCCGCGCGTTGCTGCCGCTTTCCGTGTTCACGGTCTGGTTCGGGCCGCTGACCGTGCTCGATCCCCAACGGCTGTACGGGTTCCAGTTCTGGTTCGTGCTCCCGGACCGGCCGGTGGTCGGGTTGGCGAAGCTGGCGTTCGCCCAGCCGGTGCCGGAATTCCAGGCGCCGCTGCCGTGCGCGTAGCCGCCTGTCTGCGGGTTGTAGGCCGACCAAGCCCCGGCGCCGCCGTAGGGGCCGTAGACGGCACCGCCCTGCGCCCAAGCCCCCGTCGCGGGATTGTAGGCCGTGCCGCCCTGCGCGACACCGCCGTAGGGGCCGTACACCGCGCCACCGCGCGCCCAGGCGCCGGTCGCGGCGTTGTAGGTGACGTTGCCGGCGTAGGTGTAGGGGTAGGGCAGGTAGACCGGCATTGGCCCCGGCAGCACCACCGGCGGGTACCAGTAGCCGGTGCCGTAGACCAGCACGCCGGAGCTGATCTGCGCGCTGAGATAGCCGGCGGTGAAGCCGAAGGTCACCGCCTCCGGCGTCGTGGAGTAGACGTTCACGTAGGTGACGTTGTGCAGCGGGTGGCTCGGCGGGATGCGGTGGATCTCCGACGGCACGCTGTCGGCCAGCGCCCAGGGGCCGGTCGGCGCCGGGGCGACGAACCATGCGCCCTGGTGGCAGCAGTAGTATTTGCCGCCGACGTCCAGCACCTCGAAGCTGGTGTTGACCGCGTAGGTGATGTTGGTCCCCGGGATCGGCTTGAACTCCGGCTTGCCGACATAGGTGACCTGAAGCGTCGCCGCGTCGCGGCGCAGCGTCGCCTGCTGCGGAATCTGCGCCTGCAACACCGCCTCCTGCGCCTGCGCCGTGCCGGGCACCGAGGACAGCACATGCCCGGCCGGGCCGTCCGGCGGGATCTGGGCGAAATCGGGCGGCAGGTTGGGGGTGGCGAAGCTCCATGGGCCTTCCAGCGACGCGGCGCTGAACCAGCGGCCGGAGACCAGATAGTAGAATTGCTTCGTGTCCTCCTGCCGGAACAGGGAGCTGTTGCTGTTGCTGACGACCTGGATCCGGGTTCCCGGAATGGCGGTGTAGGCGGGCGGACCGTCGGTGACGATGATCTCCGCCGGCTTCAAGCTGACGACGATGGTCGGTGCGGCGTCCGGGGCGAGGGGACGGCCGGGGATGGCTTTGCGGGCCTCGGCCAGGTTCGGCTCGTCCGGAAGGGAGCGCAGCGCCTGCGGCAGGGACCCCGTCGGATGCCACGGGCCGGTGGCCTTAGGCGCGGTGAACCAGCTGTCGTTGTTCAGCAGGAACCAGGCGCCGCCGCCGGCGGGATCGACGAACACGTCCCAGTTGGTGTTGACTGCGAGCGAGAGGGGGGATTTTGGAATGGGCGCCAGCACCGGCTCCCCGTCGAACACGACCAGACTGGCCGGGCGGGCGCTGTAGACGATCACCGGCGGGTCGTTGTTCACCGCCGGGGCCTCGTCGGGCGCCTTGGTCTGGTCCCGCAGGCTCAGGAGGACGGTGTCGAGGGGCACGCTGTGGCGCGCGACCTGTGGCAGCACCGTGCGGATGTGGGCGTCGAGCTGCGCCGCTTGAGCGGTGTCGAGCGACGGGAAGTGGGAAGCGACGAGGCGCGGATCCGTCAGGGTCACTGTCCGCGTCGCAAGGTCCGTGCTGGTCTGTGCGGTGAATTCCAGGGTGCCGAGCACCGGCTCCCCGCCGCTTGGGCGGGTGATCGCCACCGCGGCGCGGGCGTTCAACGTGGTCTGGCCGGGCCAGGAGATGACCTGCGGCTGATAGACGGTGGCGCTGGCCCCCTCGGCAGTGACTTGGTGCGGCCACCCGTCTGCTGTCTCGCTTGGTGCCGTCTCGCTTGGCGCGGCGGGCGGCGTCTGCCCGAGTGCCGGAAGCGGGAGGCAGAGCAGCGCCAGACCGCCGCCCAACTGGAGCACCCTCCGGCGCGGGACCGGACCGTGTGTCGCATCCATGGTCACCCACTTTCAAGTGAGGAGCTTCTTCAAGTGAGGAGCTTCGCGTGGCGCCGCAGTCGAACGAACATGTCCACGTAAGAGTGGCTAGGGAAACTATGTTACGGTCCCGCTTGGCCGTAAAGGCGTCGGAAGGACGGGGTGCGGGGCGAAAAGATCGTTCCTCCCACACCGAATTGCGCCATCGGCGCACAGACGCCGTTGCGATCGGTTGAGCGCGACGCGCGGGAACAGCGGGCAAAAATCGACGCGGATGACACGGATCAAACCGGATTTCACGGACTCGCCCGGTTCAGAGCGCATCCGTAGCGATGCGTGGCTCCTCGAACGCGGCTTGATCCGTGCAATCTGTGTCTAAATCCCTGTCTAATTTTGTTTTCATTGTTGCTTCAGACGACCACTCCGACCGGGGACGCGACCTCGTGCACAACGTGGCGGGCGATGTGGACAGCACCCGGAACTTCCAGCTCAAGGTCACGCTGAAGGAACTGGCGCCCCCCGGCGACGATGGCGCGGTGGGCAGGGCAGGGCGGGAGGCGGTTCCGACCCCTGGAGCCGGTAAGCCCTTAGACTGATCCAAGAGTTGCACTTCAGGATAGAGCCCATCTGGCCCTGCCCATAACTCCCATAAGGTTTGTTATGGAAAATGTGCATCACAAAAAGAACCGCGGAAGGCATCATCCTTCCGCGGTTCTTTCAGGGCTCCCCGATCAGTGGTCGAGCGCGGTGCCGACAGCCGCTCCGCCAAGGCCGCCAATCACGGCGCCCCGTTTGCCGCCAAGCGCATAACCGCCGGCTGCTCCACCGGCTCCGCCAAGGACCGTACCAGTGTTGCAAGCGGCCAACGTCGTAACGACGAAAAGCGCGGTCGCGATCAGACGCAGACGCTTCATGATCTGATCTCTCTACGTGGTTGCCAGTTGGGCTATTAACAGCTTGGTTGGGCGAGGGTTCCTCGCCATTCCCTTTCCAGCCCGGCCGGATAGACTTCAGGCACCACGATGCCGCGACAGGTGCGGTCACATCAACATGAGGCGGCTTCGGTTTCCCGGCTGCGCAAGCGACGGATCTCGGCCTCGATCCGCCGGACGTCGCGTGGGGTGAGTGGTCCGACCGTCGTGGCGAAGGTTCCGCGCGGCGCCGTTGCCTGGCGCCACCGCCCGAACCAGCTTCCATCCCCCGTGCGCCACGCCGTGTCGAGCCCTTGACAGAAGCCATCGCCATCCGCCGTGAAGCGGACGAGCCGGCCGCGGTCGTCGCGGCCGACGGTGAAGTGATAGGGGGCGTCATCGGACGCGGTCGGAAGCAGGTACTGCTCGTACGACAGGGGCTCGATGGAGTCCTGCAACACCCCCGTGATGGCGTCGGGCGTCAATCCGTTGGCCGATGCCCCGTTGGCCGCCCCGTGGGCCGATGTCGTCGTCACGATCGTTCCTGTCTGTCAACCCGGCGGCCATCCTGGCTCGTCTGGGTTTTTCCAGTCAAGGCAATGGGTCAGGACGGTGGGTCAAGAAGATGGTTCGCTTCGCCCAGCGCCGGATACCCGGCATCGGCCTTGTCCACGCGCAGGCTGGCCGCTATGGGCGTGGGAACCGCCGGGACGGTTCGCCCGTCCTCCACGACGAGGCCGCGCGCGAACAGGCCGCGCGCCGTGAAATGGTCGTCCGCCATGGCGTCCTGCATGGTGCTGACGATGGAACAGCACACGTCCTTGCCGGCGAACGCGGCGCGCCAATGGGCGGCGTCGCGGCTGGCTATGGCCGCGGCCACCGCCTGGAGCGTGGCGGCCGGGTCTCTGCCATCGTCCCGCAGATCCTCCGGCAGGCCGATGATCGTGCAGAAGGTTTCCCAGAACTTGTCTTCGAGCGGGGCTGCGGCGATGAAACGCCCGTCGGCCGTCCGGTAGATCTGGTAGCGCGGCGACCCTCCCGTCAGCAGTTCGCCGCCGGGGCGGGGTCCCTGCCCTTCGGCGACCGCGCTGCCGAGGGCCCAATACTGGAAGGCAAAAAGGTTTTCCGCCATCGCGATGTCGAGATGGCACCCCTTTCCGGAGCGATTGCGCTCCAGGAGGGCGAGGAGAATGTTCACCACCGCCGGGTAGGCGCCGCCGCCGATGTCCCCGACCTGCACGGCCGGCAGCACCGGTGCCCCGTCGGCTCCCGCGGCGAGCGAAAGCATGCCGGAATCGGCAACGAAGTTGAGGTCGTGCCCAGCCGCCTTCGCCTTGGGTCCCGTTTGCCCGTATCCCGTGATTGAGCAGTAGATCAGGCCCGGGTTGATGGCCGCCAACGCTTTGTACCCCAGCCCGAACCGATCCATCACGCCCGGCCGATACTGCTCGACCAGCACGTCGGTGGTGCGCAGCAGCGGCATGAGGCGCTCCACGGCGTCGGGCACCTTGAGATCCAGGGTGATGCTGCGCTTGCCGCGGTTGAGAAGGGCGAAGCCGATGCTGTCCGGGCCGGCCTTCGGCTCGTAGCTGCGCATCTCGTCACCCCGGCCGGGACGCTCGACCTTGATCACGTCCGCGCCCGCGTCGACCAGCAGCAAGGTCGCCAGCGGGCCCGGCACCAGTGTGCTGAAATCAAGCACGCGCACTCCTTCAAGCGGACGCATTCTTCACCTCCCTCATGTGGCATGATGAACATGTGGTGCGGCCCCGGACCGGAACCGGCGGAGCCCTCACGATGACAACAGGACGAGTGTGCGTCGGTGGCGGCCTTTTATTGCAAGCGCCTTGCCAACGCCGTGGTCAATTCGTACTCAAATGGTCTGATTGCGTCGCGGGTGCCCTGTTGCGCATGCTGCTCCAATCGCGCAATCCAGCGGTCGGGGCAGCCATCATGATCACGGTCCTGCTCATCGATGACGATCCTCTGATCCGTATGGCCTTGGAATGGCTTATGGCCGACTGGGGCTTTCACGTCGTTGCGGCGGGGTCGGAGGAAGAAGCGACGACGAAGCTCACCGGAAGCGTGATTCCGGCTCTGATGGTCGTCGACTGGCGGCTGCCGGGCGGCCGCACCGGCGCCGACGCGGTCGGCCGCATCCGCAGTCTGTTCCGGCGGCACATCCCCGCCATCGTCGTCACCGGCGAGCTGTCCACGCGGCCGATGCAGGCCTTCGAGGACGCCGGCTGCCCGGTGCTGCAAAAGCCGGTTTCGCCCGCGACGCTGCAAGCGGTCGTCAGGGATGTCCTCGCCAGCCCGCGGGACGCGTGATCGCCCTCCTCACCCGCCGCGGAAGCCTTTCAGTCGTTCGGCGGGCACAGCCGGAGGAAACCGGGCGGAGCGGGCCGTCTCCAGGACATCGCGCAGGAAAGACCGGTAGGGGTCCGTCCGTTCGTCGGGTGCATCACGCTGCTCGACGGGGCCGCCATAGTCGGTATCGTTTTGAAAGAACGCGTCGGACTCCGCACTGCTCAGCGTGGGGCTGACGAAGATGGAATGGGTGGTGCCCTCGACCTCGCCGACCTGCCGGTTGGCGCGCATGATCGAAAAGCTGCCGTCGCCGCCGGGAGTGGACAGGATCATCAGCCCGTGCAGCACCGTCGTTTTGTCCTGCGCGTTGAGCCGCGCATCCGCCTCGAAGTCGGCTTTCGAATAAACCTTCTCCAGGCTCGCGGGATCGTTGACGTTCGCTGTTTCCATGGCCCCCGACCTTCGGTTCTGTTGTTCCGTGTGTGGTCCTGCAACACCCCCGCGCAGTCTCAGGTTCCGCCCCGGTCGTCGCGCTCGCCCTGCCCCGCCCATGATGGCATTCTGGGGTATGCGCTGGGCTGACGGGACGAGCTGCAGGGACCATGCTTCACCACAATTTGGCGACGCTTCGGCTGTTCGTGAAAGCCTGCGAGCTGAAAAGTTTGAGCCGCGCCAGCGAGGCCCTGAACCTCGCCGTGTCCGCCGCCAGCCGGCGCATCCGGCTGCTGGAGCACGAGGCCGGCACGCCGCTGCTGATCCGGCGCCCGCACGGGATCGAACCGACGCCGGCCGGCCTGCTCGTGCTGCGCTACGCCCACGACATGGTGTATCTGGGCGCGCAGCTGGAGGCGTCGCTGGCCGAATACCGGTCGGGCGTGCGCGGCCACGTGCGCGTCTACGCGTCCTCCTCCGCGCTGGTCGAATGCCTGGCCGCCGACCTGTCGCGCTTCGCCGCCGGCAATCCAGGCATCAAGCTGGAGCTTGAGGAACGGCCCAGCGCCGACACGCTGGACGCCCTCTACCACAAGAAGGCGGACATCGGCGTCATCGTCGGCGGGCAGGAGACGGAGGGCCTGGTCCGCTATCCCTACGCCAAGGACCATTTGGCGGTGGCGCTGCCGCGCGGGCACCGCCTGGCTGAGCGGCCGAGCCTGCGCTTCGCCGAACTGCTGGACGAGGAGCATGTCGCGCTGGAAGGCGGCACCGCCGTGCACGGCCTGCTGGCGCAGCGCGCGCGGGCCGAAGGGCGCTTCATCAAGGCGCGGGTGCAGGTCCGCAGCTTCGAGGTGATGTGCCAGATGATCAGCCTGGGTCTGGGTATCGGCATCCTGCCCAAGCGGGCCGTGCAGCCCCTGTCCGACGCGCTGGGCGTCGCGCTGGTCCCCCTGGACGAGGAGTGGGCGGAGCGCAGCTTCGAGATCTGCATCCGCTCCCCAGACGAGTTGGACGCGCCCAGCCGCCGCCTGCTGGAGTTCCTGAGGGAACAGGTCCAGACCCCGACCAAGGCCTGATTTCGAATTTTGCGAAATCAGCTGTAGCGCAATTGTCATTCTGCGCGGCCGTTCGTACCCGCATCATCATCCGCAGAAACGATGCGGGTGGGCAGCATGTCCGGCACCGGTCACGACTCCGACGTTCATGATCCCCCGGTCCTCACGGACTGGAGCGCCCTGCCCCCGGCGGGGCGCGCGGCGGCCGGCGAGGCCTGCGTCGCCTGGGCTGCGGAGGTGCAGGCCCGCTTCGGCGCTTTCTCGGAATTGCAAGCCGTTGGCCTCCGGAATAATAAGGGGTCGGACAATCCCAGCCCCCTGGCCGGGCTGCCCTACGCCGCCAAGGACATGTTCGACACGTCCGACCGGGCGCCCGGCTGTGGCCTTCCCAACGCCCTGCGCCCCGCGCCGGCCGGGACGGCGGCGGTTCTGGAGCGGCTGGACGGCGCCGGGGCGCGGCTGATCGGCTTCACGACGATGACCGCGCTGGCGTACGAGCCCTCGGGCGTCGGGACGGCGCGAAACCCTTGGAACCGGGATTTCGTGACGGGGGGATCCTCCTCCGGTTCGGCCGTCGCGCGGTGGCGGCGGGCGCCGTCTTCGTGGCGCTGGGGTCGGACACGGCGGGGTCGCTGCGCATTCCGGCGCAGGCCTGCGGCGTCACCGCCTGGAAGCCCACGCACGGCGCCGTCCCGACTGCCGGCGCGATGCCGCTGGCCCCCAGCCTTGACAGCGTCGGCCTGCTGGCCCGCAGCGCCCGCGACATCCGGCTGGTCGAGCCCGTGCTGCGGGGAACCGCAGCCGCGCCGTCGCGTTCCCCGTTCCCGGCCCCGTCCCGGCTGGCCGTGCTGTCCGATGCGCTGGCCGAGGCTGAAGCGCCGGTCCGCGCGGCCTGCGCCGAGGGGGTCGAGGCCATCGCCGCCTGCGGGCCTTCCATTGACAAACGGGCGGGTCTTGCGGCGATCGACGCGCTGTCCGCCCCGCTCTTCCTCGTTCTCCAGGCGGAGGCCGCCGCCGTGAACCGTGGCCTCGACCTCGCCGCGGGCGATCCGACGCTGGCCCGACGGCTGGCCAAGGGCAACGACATCGGGCCGGAGCAATTGGCCGCGGCCCGGACGGTGCTCACCGACGCCCTGCCCTCCTTCCTGGACACCGTGTTCGGCAGTGCTGACGCCCTGCTTCTGCCGGTCATGCCGATCCGCACGCCGATGGTGGCGGAGGCGGACCCGGCGTCGCCCGCCTTCCGCGCGGCGGCGCTCTACCGGCTCAGCGCCTACACCCGCTTTGTCAACGCGCTCGGCCTGCCGGCCGTGGCCGTGCCGGTCGGCGGGGACGACCGCGGCATGCCGGTCGCCCTCCAGATCGTCGGCCGTCCGGGGACGGATGCCGGCCTGCTGGACCTCGCCGCGGCGATGCAGGCGCGCACGGGCTGGCACCGGCGCCGGCCGGCCGAACTCACCAACCTTCCCAGCCCCCTTCTTTCCAGCCCCCTTGTGGAGCGTGGCACATGACCCGACCCGAACCGTCCAAGGCCCTCTCGCACATCCGCGTCCTCGACCTGACGCGCGTGCGCGCCGGCCCGACCTGCTGCCGCGTGCTCGCCGACTTCGGGGCGGACGTGATCAAGGTGGAAGCGCCGCCGGGGGTCGACCGGAACGAGGGCATGAGCGGCCCGCGCCACGGCTACGACATGCTGAACCTCCACCGCAACAAGCGCTCCTTGTCCCTGAACCTCCGCACCCCGCGCGGGCGGGAGCTGTTCCTGGAACTGGTGCGCAAGGCCGACGTGGTGGTCGAGAATTTCCGGCCCGACGTGAAGGACCGGCTCGGCATCAGCTACGAGGCGCTGCGGGCCGTCAATCCGCGAATCATCCTGGCCTCCATTTCCGGCTACGGCCAGTCTGGGCCCTACCGCGACCGCGCCGGCTTCGACCAGATCGCCCAGGGCATGGGCGGGCTGATGAGCGTCACCGGGCTGCCCGGCCAGGGGCCGGTCCGGGCGGGTATCGCGGTGGCCGACAGCTCCGCGGGGCTGTACGCGGCCTTGGGGATTTTCGTAGCCTTGGCGGAGCGGGACCGGTCGGGGCAGGGACAGTGGGTGCAGACCTCTCTTCTGGAGGCGCAGATCGCGCTGATGGACTTCCAGGCGGCGCGCTATCTGGTGGACGGCGTGGTGCCGGAGCCAGCGGGCAACGACCATCCCTACTCCACCCCCATGGGCGTGATGGCGACCGCTGACGGCCACCTGAACATCGGCGTCGGCGGCGACGGGCAGTGGCAGGCCTTCTGCCGCGCCGTCGGGCGCGACGACCTGGGCAGCGACCCGGACTTCGCCACGCAGGAGGACCGGTTCCGCAACCGCCCCCGGCTGAAGCCGCTGCTGGAGGCGTTGTTCCTCACCCGCAGCACCGCCGAGTGGCTGGATCTTCTGGAGGCGGCGGGAGTCCCGGCCGGCCCGATCTACCGGGTGGATGAGGTCTTCGCCGACCCGCAGGTGGAGCACCTGGGCATCGCGGTCCCCACCGATCACCCGGCCCGCGGCGCCATGCGCCTAGTCGGCCAGCCGATCGGCCTGTCGCGCACCCCGGCCCGCATCGACCGCCCGGCGCCGGATGCTGGCGAGCACACGGCGGACATCCTGGGCATGATCGGGCTGTCGGCCGCCGAGGTGGCGACGCTGAAGGCGGAAGGAATCGTGTGATGCAGGACCGCGCCGAAGGATGTGTGGGCCTGGAGATATCCGGCGGAATCGCCCGTCTGACGCTCGACCAGCCGCGCCGGCTGAACGCCATGACGCTGGGCATGTGGCGGTCCATCCCCGGTCTGGTCGACCGCGCGGTGCAGGCGGCCGATGCCCGCGTCCTGTTGCTGCGCGGGGCGGGGGAGCGGGCCTTCTCCGCCGGCGCCGACATCTCGGAATTCGCGACCGTCCGCGCCGACGCGGCCCAGGCCGCCGCTTATGAGGAGGCGGTGTCCGCGGCAACCGACGCGCTGGTCCAGGCGCCGGTGCCCACGGTCGCGGCCGTCCGCGGCGTCTGCTACGGCGGCGGGCTGGAGCTGGCGCTGTGCTGCGATCTGCGGCTCGGCGACGACACGGCGCGGTTCCGCATGCCGGGCGCCCGGCTCGGGCTCGGCTACGCTTTCCCGCTGGTTCAACTGATCGTGCAACGGGTGGGGGCGACGGCGGCGGCCGACCTGCTGTTCAGCGCCCGCGTGCTGTCGGCGGCCGACGCAGCAAGCCTCGGTATCCTCCAGCGGGTCGAGCCCGCCGCGTCCTTCGACGGTGCGGTGGAGGCCTATCTGGGTGGTATCGCCGCCAACGCCCCGCTGACCCTGCGTGCCGCCAAGCGGGCGATGCTGGAAGCGGTGCGAACGGACGGCCCGCCGAACGTGGCGGGGGTCGACGCGCTCGTCGCGCGTTGCTTCGCCAGCAGGGATTACGCGGAGGGGCGTGCCGCCTTCGCGCAAAAACGAGAACCGGACTTCAGGGGAGAATAAGGACAAGAATCGTCCGGCAGGGGTGGCCAAACACGAACAGGGAGACAAGGGATGAGTTGGAAAAACTTGGGTCTCAGCGCCGTCGGCGTCTTCATCGCCGGGTGCCTTGCGTTCTCGCCGACGGTCCGCGCGGCTGATCCCGCCCCGCTGCCGAAGCCCGTGGAGCTGACGGTGGGTTATCAGAAGGTGGGCCATCTCGCCCCCGTCGTGATGATCGCCGACACGCTGAAGGCATTGGGCGTTGAGCTGAAGACGATCGAGTTCGCCCGCTACGCCGACGCGCGGACGGCGCTGCTGGCCGGGTCGCTGGACATGGCGACGGTGGGTCCGGCCGACCTCGCCATCTCGCTGGCCCAGGGGGCCACGGACATGGTCGGCATCATGGGCGTCGGCAGCTCCCCCAAATACGTGATCGGGCGCAAGGGAGTGACGCTCGACAGCTGGAACGACCTGAAGGGCAAGAAGGTCGCGATCGCGCCGGGCTCCGCCGTGTGGTTCCAGTTCGCGGCGACGCTGACCGAGAAGGGCATCCCTTACAACAGCTTCCAGGCCGTGAACATCCAGGGCGGCGGCGCCAACTTCGACCAGGCGCTGCAGCGCGGCGAGGTGGACGCCATCGTGACGTGGGAGCCGTTCGAGTCCATCCCCGTCATGGAGGGCTACGGCTACTTCGCGAAGAATCTGGAATACAGCCAGTCCAAGTCGGTCGGCTCCGAACTCGGCATGCTGGTCGCCAACCGCAAGGCGATGGCGGAGAAGCGCCCAGCCATGGAACGCTTCGTCTGGTCCTATCTTCAGGTCCAGAAGTCGCTGGCGGACTCGCCGGAGGCCTTCGCCAAGGCCTACGCCTCGCTGACCGGCCTCGACCCGAAGCTCGCCGGCGAAGCGTCGAAGGTCATCGAGCTGGGCTCCGTCGTCACGCCCGACCAGATCAAGCGGCAGGCCAAGGCGTTCAACGAGCTGGGCGTCATTCCGAAGGACGTCTCGGGCGAGATCGACAAGTACTGGGACGCCTCGTTCGTCAAGCAGGCGCAGGCACAGTGACCGGGCGCAGCGCCACCCGTCGCGAAAGCGACGGGCCCGGCCAGCGTTCCGGCAACCAGGGTTCCGGCAACCGCGGAGGACTGAGGACATGAACGACGCGCCCGCAAGAACGATGGCCGCGGCCCCGCGTCCGGCCCCGGCGAAGGTGATGGGCCGGAGCGCGGGGTTTGCCGCGGGCCGCTCCCGCGCCGCGCTCCGCGCCGTGCTGCTGCCGATCGTCATCATCGCGGCCTGGCAGCTGGCCGGCAGGAACGGCTCGCTGGCCGGCGGGGTGCTGCCCACCCCCGACCGCGTCTGGGACGCCTGGGTGATGTGGGCCTTCGGGCCGAAGGGCATGGGGCTGAACCCCTACAGCGGCACCTGGCTCGACAACGTCCTGTTCTCCGCCGGCCGGGTCGCGCAGGGCTTCCTGCTGGCCATGGTGGCCGGCATCCCGGCCGGCATCATGATCGGCTGGAGCCGGGCGGTGTCGGGGGCGGTGGACCCCACCATCCAGCTGCTCCGCCCCATCCCGATCACGGCCTGGCTGCCCTTCTCCATCGCGGTGTTCGGCATCCAGGACATGGGGGCGGTGTTCCTGATCGCGCTGGGCGGCTTCTACCCCATCGTGGTGAACGCCACGCACGGCGCCCGCGACGTGGACCGCAACTGGATCCGCGCCGCCCGCATGATGGGGGCGAGCCGCTTCGACGTGCTGCGCCGCGTGGTGCTGCCGGCGGCCCTGCCCGCCATCTTCACCGGCCTGCGCATCGGCCTCGGCATCGCCTGGACGGCGGTGATCGTGTCGGAGATGGTCGCGGTCAAGTCGGGGCTCGGCTACGTGCTGTGGGACGCCTACTACGTCGGCCGCATGGACGTGGTCATCGCCGACATGCTGTCGATCGGGGCCATGGGCCTGCTGAGCGACCGGCTGATCGTCACCGTCGAACACTGGGTCCTGCGCTGGCGCCGGCTCCAGACCGCAACGCGCTGAGGACGGGGAGCATCATGGGAACCATACGCTTCCGCGAGGTCGGCAAGACCTACCCCGGAAAGGAACCGGTCGTCGCACTGGACCGCGTCAACCTGGAGATCGGCGAGGGCGAGTTCGTGGCCCTGCTCGGCCCGTCCGGCTGCGGGAAATCGACCCTGCTGAATCTCGTCGCCGGGTTCGAGGACATGACGTCGGGGACGCTGTCCTTCAACGGCGGCGCGGTCTCCAGCCCCGGGCCGGAACGCGCCGTCGTCTTCCAGGAGGCGGCCCTGCTGCCCTGGCTGACGGTCGCGCAGAACATCGCCTTCGGGCCGAGCGTCCAGCGCAAGGCCCGCGCCGAGTATGAGCCGAAGATCCGCGAGCTTCTGCGCCTCGTCGGGCTGGAGCGGTTCGCCGACGCCCTGCCCTCGCAGCTGTCCGGCGGCATGCGCCAACGGGTGGGCATCGCCCGCGCGCTGGTCATGGATCCGAAGGCGCTGCTGATGGACGAGCCCTTCGGCGCGCTCGATGCCCAGACGCGCATGAGCATGCACCAGCTGCTGCTCGACGTCTGGCAGTCGCTGGGCACCACCGTGCTGTTCGTCACGCACGACATCGACGAGGCGATCCTGCTCGCCGACCGGATCTGCATCATGTCGGCCCGGCCGGGGCGGATCACCCACGAGATCGCCGTGGAGTTGCGGCGCCCCCGCTCCGTCGACCAGCTGACCGACCCGGCCTTCATCCGCCACAAGGCGGAGATCATGGCCGAAATGCGCGCGGCGCAAAAGGAACACGCATGAGCAATCCCCGGATTCCCTACCGCCTGTCCGACGCGCGCCCGCCGCTGCCCGACTTCCAGGGCCGGCGGATCATCGTCCACCTCGTCGTCAACGTGGAGAACTGGCGCTTCGACGAGGCGATGCCCCGCACCATCATCACGCCCCCGCACGGGCGGGAGACGGTGCCCGACGTGCCGAACTTCAGCTGGGCCGACTACGGCATGCGCGCCGGGCTGCCGCGCATCCTGCGCCTGTTCCGCGACCGCGGCCTGCCCGCCTCCACCAGCATCAACGCGGGCGTCATCGACGCCTACCCCCAGGCCGCGGAGTCCATGCTGGAAGCCGGCTGGGAGTTCATCGGCCACGGCATGCACCAGAAGGCCATCAACCACGCCGGCGAGGGGGAGGAGGCGCTGATCGAGGCGGCGCTGGACCGCATCGCGCGCTTCACCGGCACGCGCCCGCGCGGTTGGCTGAGCCCCGGCCTGCGCGAGACGGAGCGGACGCCCGACCTGCTGCGCCACCAGGGCGTGGACCATGTGTTCGACTGGGTGGTGGACGATCTGCCGAGCTGGATGCGCACCGCGCATGGGCCGCTGCTCGCCATGCCCTACAATTTGGAGATCAACGACAGCATCGTCTACGCCATCGAGAAGCACGCGACGGGCGAGATGCTGAGCCGCCTGTCCCACACGCTGCGCCTGTTCGAGCGGGAATGCGCGGCCAACCCGCGCGTGCTCGCCATCGGCCTGCACCCGCACCTGATCGGCGTGCCGCACCGCGCGCACGAGCTGGAGGCCATGCTGGACCTGCTGCAAGCCTCCCCCCATGTCGCCTTCGCGACCGGGCCCGCGATCGCGGACTGGTACGCGGCGGCGGAACCTGCTGAGGGCTGACGAATGGATCTGGAACTGGCCGGAAAACGGGCCCTGGTGACCGGGGCATCCAAGGGGATCGGGCTCGCCTGCGCGGAGGCCTTCGCGGCGGAGGGCGCCGTGCCGGTCCTCGTCGCACGCGACGCGGCGGCGCTGGAGACCGCCGCCGAGGGCATCCGCGCGCGGTACGGCGTGGCGGCCGAGGCGCTGCCCGCCGACCTGTCCGACGGCGCGGCGCGGGAACGGCTGGTCGCCAGCGTCGGCGCCATCGACGTGCTGGTCAACAACGCCGGCGCCATTCCCGGCGGCAGCATCCTCGATATGGACATGGCGTCCTGGGAGGCCGCCTGGCAACTGAAGGTCTTCGGCTACATCCACATGACGAAGCTGTTCGTGGAGGCCATGCGCGGGCGCGGCGGCGGCACGATCGTCAACGTGATCGGCATGGCCGGGATGGCGCCGCGCTGGGACTATGTCTGCGGCTCCACCGGCAACGCGGCGCTGATCGCCTTCACCCAGGCGGTGGGGGCGCGGTCGGTCGACTGGAACGTGCGCGTGTTCGGCGTCAACCCGTCGGCAACGCGGACGGACCGCGCCACGACCCTCTACCGCAAGCGGGCCGAGACGCGCTTCGGCGACGCGGAGCGTTGGGCGGAGGTGCTTGGCGACCTCCCCTTCGGCCGGATCGCCGAACCGTCGGAGGTCGCGGCGCTGGTCGCCATGCTCAGCGCGCCGCGCGTCGCCTACCTGTCGGGCACCGTGGTCGACATGGACGGCGGCGGGCGCTTCCGGTAGGCGCTGCTTTCCCCTGGGCTGGACGGGACGCACGGACACCCCTACCCTCTCTGTCGACGGCTCCGGCCCAGCGAGTCTGCCGGCGGCCGATCGACGGAGGGGGAAGGGGAGCCATGGCATTCGCCCACACGCTGGCCGGAACACGGTACGTTTTCCCCGACCTGAGGACGCTGCTGGCGCGGGCGTCGCCGCCACGGTCAGGGGACGCCCTGGCCGGACTGATCGCCGCAAGTGCGGCGGAGCGGGTGGCGGCGCAGATGGCGCTGGCCGACCTGCCGCTGCGCCATTTCCTGACCGAGGCTGTGGTCCCCTACGAGACCGACGAGGTGACGCGGCTGATCGTCGACAGCCACGACGGCGCCGCCTTCGCCCGCATCGCCCACCTGACCGTCGGCGGCTTTCGCGACTGGCTTCTGTCTGAAGAGGCGGACGCAGCAGCCCTCACGGCGCTCGCCCCCGGCCTGACGCCGGAGATGGCGGCGGCGGTGTCCAAGATCATGCGCGTGCAGGATCTGATCGCCGTCGCCGCCAAATGCCGCGTCGTCACGCGCTTCCGCAACACCATCGGACTGCCGGGCCGGCTGTCCACCCGGTTGCAGCCCAACCACCCCGTGGACGACCCGCGCGGCATCGCGGCCAGC
Organism: Azospirillum canadense; assembly: GCF_025961225.1. Classification (GTDB taxonomy): domain Bacteria; phylum Pseudomonadota; class Alphaproteobacteria; order Azospirillales; family Azospirillaceae; genus Azospirillum; species Azospirillum canadense. Next base: position 199,045 of record NZ_JAOQNG010000007.1, read on the forward strand.
ATCCTGGACGGGCTGATGTACGGCAGCGGCGACGCCGTCATCGGCATCAACCCGGCGACCGACAGCGTGGAGTCCATGACCGCCCTGCTGGCGATGTTGGAGGAGTTGCGGCTGCGCACCGGCGCGCCGATCCAGTCCTGCGTGCTGGCCCATGTGACCACGGCGCTGAAGGCCATGGAGCGCGGGGCGCCGGTCGACCTCGTCTTCCAGTCCATCGCGGGGACGGAGGCCGCCAACCGCGCCTTCGGCGTCTCCCTGTCCGTGCTGGACGAGGCGTGGGAGGCGGGCCGGGGGCTGAAGCGCGGCACGCTTGGCGACAACCTGATGTATTTCGAGACCGGCCAGGGCAGCGAGCTGTCGTCCGGCGCGCATGAGGGGGTGGACCAGCAGACGGTCGAGGCGCGCTGCTACGCGGTGGCCCGCCGCTATCGCCCGCTGCTCGTCAACACGGTGGTGGGCTTCATCGGGCCGGAATACCTGTTCGACGGCAAGCAGATCATCCGCGCCGGGCTGGAGGATCACTTCTGCGCCAAGCTGCTCGGTCTGCCGATGGGCAGCGACGTCTGCTACACCAACCACGCCGACGCCGACCAGGACGACATGGACACGCTGCTGACCCTGCTGGGCGTGGCCGGCTGCACCTTCATCATGGGCGTGCCGGGGGCGGACGACATCATGCTGAACTACCAGAGCACCTCCTTCCACGACGCGCTGTACGTCCGCCAGGTGCTCGGCCGCCGCCCAGCACCAGAGTTCGAGGCGTGGCTGGGCGCCGCGGGCATCGCCGACACTGGGGGGAGGCTGCGCTTCGACCCCGCCGCCACCGCCCTTCCGCCCGCCTTGCCCCTGCCGCAGGAGCCGTCATGACCGAGTCTGAGCGCTTCCCCTCCCCGGCCCGGTCCGACCGCTGGGAGCATCTACGCCGCTTCACCGACGCGCGGATTGCGCTGGGCCACGCCGGCAGCGGCCTGCCGACGACGGCGCACCTCGCCTTCCAGGCGGCGCACGCTCAGGCGCGCGACGCGGTGCACACGCCACTGGACGTCGCGGCCTTGATGGCGGCTCTGAACGAGCGCGGCTGGCCGGCCGTGGCGGTCGCCAGCGCGGCGCCGGACCGGACCACCTACCTGACGCGCCCGGACCTCGGCCGCCTGCTGTCGGAGGAGTCGCAACGCTGCCTGTCGGAGCCGATTACCGCGCCCGACGTGGTGCTGGTGGTTGGCGACGGGCTGAGCGGAACCGCGGTGCAAACCAACGCCCTGCTTGTGCTGGACGCACTGGTTCCGCGGCTGCACGCGGCCGGGCTCCGCGTCGGGCCGATCGTGGTGGCCGAACAGGCGCGGGTGGCGCTGGGCGATCCAGTCGGCGCCCTGCTCCAGGCACGGGCCGCCGTCGTGCTGATCGGCGAGCGGCCGGGGCTGAGCGCCGCGGATTCGCTGGGCCTCTACCTGACTTGGGAACCGCGGCCCGGCCGGGTGGACAGCGAGCGCAACTGCATCTCCAACGTCCGCGCCGGCGGCCTCGCCCCCGCCGCCGCCGCGGAGCAGGCGGCGGCGCTGCTCACGGCGATGTTCGCGCAGCGCCGGTCGGGCATCCTGCTGAACACGACGGCTGCCGCGTCGCCTCCGGAACTGCCGGACTGAACCGCAGACGCCGCTTGCCGAGCTTTATACAGTCGTATTATATTGCGACCTCCGAGTGCAGGGAGGTCCAATGCTGATTCGCAACGATCATCGGCTGGTGCAGGCGGCCAACACGCTCGTCCGCGACCATTTCGCGGTGCAGGCTGGGGAGAGCGTGCTGCTGACGGTCGATCCGGGAACGGACTCGGCGCTGGTGGACGCGGTGTTCGCGGCGGTAGCGCAGGCCGGCGGGCGCCCGCTGGTCGCCATGATTCCGCAGCTGCCCTTCCAGGGCGCCTTGGCGGACGCCTACGTGCCCGACGCGCTGGTCGCGGCGGCGGCAGCCACCGACGTGTGGCTGGATTTCTGCTTTCCGTACATGGCCGGCTCGCGGATGCATGACGGGGCGATGAAGGCCGGACGGGCGCGCTACGCCCTGCTCGCCACCGCCGGCGCGGACAGTCTGGCGCGGCTCTACGGCGGGGCCGACTTTGCGGCGCTGATGGACTTCCAGGTGGCGGTCGCCGACTGGGTGGACCGCCAGGCCGGCAAGGAGGCGCGCTTCACCTGCCCGCTCGGCACCGACGTCACCTTCACGCTGGACAAGGTCAAGCTGAAGCGTCAGCGCGTGGCGACGTCGCCGGGCATGCACACGGTCCCCGGCGCGCAGAGCCTGTACCCGGTGATGGACTCCGTGCGCGGGCGGATCGTCCTCCAGGCCCTGTTCGACGAGATTTACCGACCGCTCCGCCGCCCGATCACCATCGAGGTTGACGGCCGGATCCAAGGCTTTTCCGGCGCCGGGGCCGAGGACCAGCCGCGGTTCGAGCGCGCCCTGCGGCGCGCCAGCAACGGCGCCTACGGCTATTTCATCCACTTCACCCTGGGCTTCCACCCCGCGACGCGGATGACCGGCCGGCACTTCATCGAGGACATCCGCGTGCCCGGCACCAACGCCATCGGCATGGGCCTGCCCTGGTGGGAAGCGGGCGGCGGGGAGAACCACCCGGACGGCGTCGTCTTCGACCAGTCGCTGTGGATCGGCGGCGAACCGATCCTCGACCAGGGCCGGCTGGTCGGCCCGACCGAGCTGCTGGGTCTTTACGAGCGGCTGACGCCCCGCTTCTACTGAGGACGCGTCACGATAGGGACTGCCGCAGGACCGGCAGGATCTGGGCGACCAGAGCCTGGGGGTCGACGGCGTCCGGCGCCAAGCTCCATTCCAGCCAAGCGCCCTTCAGCAGGGCCATGACCGCCAGGGTCACCGCCGCCGCGTCGACCGTCGCGCCGTTGGCCCTGGCCGTCTGGTCGATCAGGTCGTGGAGCTGCTGCTGGAACCGCCCGTAGATCTCCTCGTGGACGCGGCGCACCGCCTCGTTCGTGTGGGTCAGGCCCCAGAACAGGAAGCGCACCCGGATGTAGTCGCGGTCGAGGATGGGCGGGCGGAGCCCAGCCATGACCAGGGCGTGCAGTTGCTCGCCGGGCGACGGTCCGGATTCGGCGAGCGCCCTGGCCGTCTGCTCCTGCAACTGCGCCGACAGGTGCCGGTAGGTTTCCGCCAGCAGCTCGTCCTTGCTGCGGAAGTGGTGGCGCACCATGCCGAGCGACAGGCCGGCCTCGTCCGCGATGGTCCGCACGCTGGTTTCCGCCTCCCCAAAGCGGACCAGGCAGCGGAAGGTGGCGTCGATCAGCTCCTGCCGGCGGACGTCGGGCGCCTTCTTGGAGAAGCTGCGGCGCGGGGGCTGCGCAAGCTTCTGCGTGTCGTCTGTTTCTGCCCCAAACTTTTTTGCCACGAGTCCTGGTCCGCTGTTCGGTGCCGGCCACACAGGATAGGGCCATCGCTGCGGTCGGCAAAGTGCGTCGTTGCCATCACTTTATACTATCGTATAAAATTACCGCAACGGAGACGGAGGGCGGCGTATGCACCGGACCATTGCCATTGCAGGTGGGGGACACGCGGCGGGGCGCGCCGTGCGCGTGCTGCGGGACGAGGGATTCGACGGACGGATCCTCGTGGTCGGGGAGGAGCGGGACCCGCCCTACGAACGGCCCGCCCTGTCGAAGGAATTCCTGCGCGGTGACCATGGCCTGGACAAGTGCCTGATCAACGCGGCGGACGTCTATGGGGACGGGCGGACCGACCTGCTGCTGGGGTCGCGCGTGTCGGCCATCGACGCCCGCGACCGCCGCCTCATCACGGAGGGCGGGAAGGCGGTCACCTTCGACGCGCTGCTGATCGCCACCGGCACCCGCGCCCGTACGCTCGACGGCGTGCCGGTGGACGGAGAGGTCGTCCACACCCTGCGCAGCGCTGCCGACGCGCTCCGGCTGAAACCACGCCTGTTGCCGGGCACCCGCGTCGTCCTGATCGGCGGCGGCTTCATCGGGCTGGAGGTGGCGGCCAGCGCCCGGACGCTCGGTTGTGAGGTCACCGTGCTGGAGGCCGCCCCCGCCCTTCTGGCGCGGGTTGTCGGCGGGGAGGCTATCGGGCGCCACGTTGAGGCGCTGCACCGCGCCCAGGGCGTCACCATCCAGACCGGCGTACGGATCGACCGGATCGAGGTGCGGCCTGGCGGAGCGACGGTCCAGTGCGCAGACGGCCCGCGGATCGCGGCCGACGTCCTGGTCGTCGGCGTCGGCGCCGTGCCGAATGCGGAGGTCGCGGCGGCGGCCGGGCTGGAGTGCAACGACGGCATCGTCGTCGACGGGCGGGGCCGCAGCTCCGCGGAGGGGATCTATGCGGTCGGCGACGTCGCGCGCCATCCCAGCGCATTCCACGGCCGCTCCATCCGCCTGGAGACCTGGGACAACGCCGAGCGCCAGACGGCGGTCGCCTGTCGCGCAATGCTGGGCCGGGAGGAGCGGTACGACGCCGTTCCCTGGATGTGGACCGACCAGTTCGGCATGAACCTCCAGATGCTCGGCCTTCCCGGCCCCTGCGAGGTGGAGGTCGTGCGCGGCGATCCGGCGAGCGGCCGCTTCATCACCCTGGCGCTGAACGGCGGCCGGGTCACGTCCGCCGTCCTGGTCAACATGGGGCGCGAGCGCCGTCCGCTCACCGGCATCATGGAGCGCGGGGTGCTGGTGAACCCGGCCGAGCTGGCCACCCAATTGGCAGACGAGTCCGTTCCCCTGCGCAACCTGGCACAACGGGTGGCCGGCTGACGCCGCCCCCCTTCCCCGCTTCGGAGGTTCGACTGTGTTCTATCGCTGCGACGTCAACGACCACGGCCTGCCCTACAACCCCTTCAAGGCCTGCGTCATCCCGCGGCCGATCGGCTGGATCTCTACGGTCAGCGTGGGCGGCGTGCCCAACCTCAGCCCGTTCAGCTTCTTCAACGCGATCAACGAACGCCCGCCAATGGTGATGTACTGCCCCAATGGGGAGCACCGCGACGGCGGTGAGAAGGATTCCGTCAAGAACGCCCGCGACACCGGGGAATTCGTCGTCAACCTCGCCAGCTACGATCAGCGCGACGCGATGAACACCTCCGCCGCCTCGGTCCCGCGGGGCGTGGACGAGTTCGAGCTTGCCGGGTTGACCAAGGAGGCGTCGACGCTGGTCCGCGCGCCGCGGCTGAAGGAATCGCCGGTGAACCTGGAATGCGCGGTCGTGGACATCCTGGAGCTGCCCACCAGCGACGACAAGCGGTCCGGCCGCATGGTGCTCGGCCGCGTGCTGGGCATCCACATCCGCGACGAGGTCATCGTCGACGGCATGGTCCGCGCCGAACTGCTCCGCCCCCTGTCGCGCCTCGGCTACATGGATTACGCCGTGACCGATTCCGTTTTCCAACTCGAACGGCCGAAGTGAGCCGCTAAACGGCACCAAAAAGGCCCTCTCCACTCAAGGGAGAGGGCCTTCTTTCTACGTCCTGCCCGCCATCAGCCCCCCAGGCCTGACGCGACCGGCCGGTCCGCGCCGCGCCGGTGACCTGTCCGGGCGTTCGCTTGGCCCGCTTCCTGGCCCGCACCCGGGACCGTCCCGTCCAACGCGTCCGGGTCAGGCTGTTTCGCCAGTGCCTCCTCCAGCCAGCCCTCGCGGGTGGTGGGGAGGGAGGTGAACAGCAGTTCCGTGTAGGGGTGGAAGGGCGGCGACAGCACCGCGTCGCGCGCGCCGCAGTCCACCACCCGGCCGCGCCGCATCACCGCGATGTCGTGCGCGATGGCCTTCACCGTGCCAAGGTCGTGGGTGATGAAGATGTAGGACACCCCCTTCTCCTGCTGGAGGCGGCGCAGCAGCTTGATGATGCCCTCTGCCACCAGCGGGTCGAGCGCGGAGGTCACCTCGTCGCAGATGATCAGGTCCGGGTCGGCGGCGAGCGCGCGGGCGATGCACACGCGCTGCTTCTGGCCGCCCGACAGCTCCGACGGATAGCGCCGGGCGAACTCCGGCCCCAGCTCGATGTCGCGCAGCAGGTTGGCGACACGCCGTTCCACCGCGGCGCGCGGCAGACCGAAGTAGAAGGACAGCGGCCGGCCAATGATCTCCCCCACGGTCTGGCGCGGGTTCAGCGCCGTGTCCGGAATCTGGAAGATCATCTGCATGCGCCGCAGCGTGTCCTTGTCGCGCGCCTTCAGCGTGGGGCGCAGAGCCTTCCCGGCGAAGGTCAGCGTTCCCCCGGCCGCGGGGACCAGCCCGGTGACGACCTTGGCGAGCGTCGACTTGCCGCTGCCGGACTCCCCCACCACGGCCAGCGTCGTGCCGCGCCGCACGCCCAGCGTGACGTCCTCCAGCACGGGGACGGAGCCGTAGCGGGCGGACAGGCCGCGGATGGACAGCACCTCGTCCTCGGCCTCCTCCCGCACCGCAGCGGGAACCACCGCGTGGCTGACGTTGAGCAAGCGGCGCGTGTAGTCCTGCTTGGGCGTGTCGATCAGCTCCCGCGTCGTGCCCTCCTCCACCGTCTGGCCGTGGCGCAGCACCATGATGCGGTCGGAGATCTGCGACACCACGGCCAGGTCGTGGCTGATGTAGAGGGCAGCACTCCCCTCCTCCCGGATGGCCTGCTTGATCGCGGCGAGCACTTCGAGCTGCGTCGTGACGTCGAGCGCGGTGGTCGGCTCGTCAAAGACGACGATGTCCGGCTCCGGCGCCAGCGCCATGGCGGTCATGGCGCGCTGCAACTGCCCGCCGGAGACCTGGTGCGGGTAGCGGGCGCCGAAGATGTCCGGCTGCGGCAGGCCCAGCCGCCGGAACAGGTTGCGGATCGTCCGCGCGATGGGGGCGGAGGCGCCGCCGCCACGCCGCAGCGGCTCCGCAATCTGGCTTTGCAGCGTGTAGGCAGGGTTGAAGGAGGCCGCCGCCGACTGGGCGACGTAGGTGATTTTGCGCCCCCGCAGCATCCCGGCCTGACGCGGCGGCAGGCTGAACACGTCCTGGCCGCGGAACAGCACCTCCCCGCCCACGCAGGCGCAGCCGCCGCGCATGTGGCCGAGCGCCGCGAGGCCGAGCGTCGATTTTCCGGCCCCGGACTCGCCGATAAGGCCCAGCACCTCCCCTGGGTACAGGTCGAAGCTGACGCCCTTCAAGATCGGCTGGGAACCGGCCTGGACCCGCAGGTCGCGGACTTGCAGGATGGGCTGCGCGGCGTTCGTCGTTTCCATGGGTGTCATCCTTCCGCGCTGCGGGACCGGCCCCGCGTGTGAAGCAGGCTGTCGGCCACCAGGTTCACGCAGACCGCGACGATGGCGATCATGGCGGCGGGAACCAGCGGCGCCGTCAGGCCGAAGCCGACGGCGGGGGCGTTGTCGCGCACCATGCCGCCCCAGTCCGGCGCCGGCGGAGGGACGCCCAGCCCGAGGAAGCTGAGCGAGCTGAGGAACAGCAGCCCGAAGACGAAGCGGATGGCCAGTTCCGCCATCAGCGGCACCATGCCGTTGGGCAGGATCTCGCGGAACAGGATCCAGCCGATCCCCTCCCCGCGCAGCCGGGCCACCGCCACGAACTCCTGCACCGCGATCTCCATGGCCAGCGAGCGCGTCAGGCGGAAGATGCGCAGCGCCTCGAACAGCGTCAGGACGGTGACCAGCACGGGGATGGAGTTGCCCAGCACCGCAATGGCCAGCAACGCGAAGATCAGCGGCGGGAAAGCCATCAGCAGGTCAACCGCCCGCGACAGGGCGGTGTCCACCCAGCCGCCGAGGAAGGCGGCGGTCAGGCCGGCGCCGCTGCCGAACAGGAAGGCCAGCCCGGCGATCACCGCGGCGAGCGACAGGCTGGTGCGCCCGCCTTCCAGCACGCGGGCCAGCATGTCGCGGCCGAGCTGGTCGGTGCCCAGCGGGTGCGCCCAGCTCATCGGCTCCCACAGGTCGCCGACGATCTCCTCTGCGCGGTAGGGCAGGACGGCCGGGCCGACGGCGACGGCCAGCGTGATGACGATCAGAACGCCGAGCGGCAGCCAGGTCGACAGCGGAACGCCCCGCAGACTGGTGAACCGGGTCATCGCGGATGCCTCAGCTTCGGGTTGAAGAGCACGGCGACGATGTCGGCCGTCAGGTTCAGGCCGATGTAAGTCGCGCCGAAGATGAGGCCGCAAATCTGCACGACCAGGATGTCCTGCTTGCTGACCGAATCCACCATCCACTGGCCGAGGCCCGGGTAGGTGAACACCACCTCCACCACCACCACGCCGACCACGAGGTAGGCGAGGCTGAGCGCCACCACGTTGGCGACCGGCCCGATGGCGTTGACGAAGGCGTGGCGGACGATGATCTCCCGTCGGGAGCAGCCCTTCAGCTCCGCCATTTCGATGTAGGGGTTGGACAGCACGTTGATGACCGCCGCCCGCGTCATGCGCATCATGTAGGCCAGCACCAGGCAGACCAGCGTCAGCGCCGGCAACACGATCCGGTGCAGCTGCTCGCCCAGCCCCATGTCCGCGTTGATGCCCGAGAGCACCGGGAACCAGCCGAGGTTCAGGGCGAACACGACCAACAGGATGTAGCCGACGAAGAATTCCGGGAAGGAGATGGAGGCCAGCGACAGGACCGAGATGATCCGGTCCAGCCGCGTCCCGCGATACAGCGCCGATACCAGCCCCAGGATGATCGCCAGCGGCACGGCGATGGCCGCGGCCGTGGCGGCGAGGAACAGCGTGTTGGACAGCCGCGTCGCCAGCATCGGCGCGATTGGCCGGTTGGTCGTCAGCGACTTGCCGAGATCGCCGACGGCGACCCGGCTGAGCCAGCCGACGTAGCGCTCCAGCGGCGGGTCGTTCAGATGCAGCTCCGCCCGCAGGTTCTCCACCGCCACCGGCGTGGCGTCCTTGCCGAGCAGGGCCTCCGCGGCGTCGCCGGGGAGGCATTCGACGGCCAGGAAGATGAGCACCGTGACGAACCACAGCGTGACCAGGGCCCCGAAGAGCCGTTTTGCGATCAATCGGGTCAAGACCATGCGGACCACCGCCTTTGGCAAAAGATACAGGCTGCACGGCCGGGGAACGGAGGCGAACCCCGTCCCCCGGCCGGTCCGCGCGTCAGGCGAGCCAGCAACGTTCGGCGATGCGGCAGCCGGCCAGCTCCATGTTCGACGCGGTCAGGTCGCCCTTCACCGCGTCGCGCATGCCGTCCAGGAAGTTGTTGAACATCGGCACGATGGCGCCGCTGTCGTCCTGCATGATGGCCTGCATCTCGGCGTACATCTGCGTCCGCTTGGCGCTGTCCAGCTCCGTCCGCGCGGCCAGCAGCAGGGCGTCGAAGCTGTCGTTGCGCCAGTGGGTGTCGTTCCAGGCCGCCTTGGAATAGTAGGCGGTGGTGAAGATCTGGTCGGGCACCGCGCGGCCGGTCCAGTAGGAGATCATGAACTCCTTGGACCGCCAGACATTCTCCCAATAGCCGTCCTGCGGCTCGCGCACGACGTTGATGTCGATGCCGGCCTCCGCCGCCTGCATCTTCAGCAGCACCGCCATGTCGATGGCGCTGGAGAAGGCCGCGGTGGAGGTGCGCAGATCCAGCGCCCCGCTGTGCCCGGACTTCTTGAAGTGGAACTTCGCCTTGTCCAGGTCCTGCGTGCGCTGCGGCAGCTTCGCGTCAAAGAAGGGCATGCTCTTGGCGATGGGATGGTCGTTGCCGACCGTGCCGTAGCCGCGCAGCAGGCGGTCCAGCATCTGCTCGCGGTTGATCGCGTATTTCAGCGCCAGCCGCAGGTCCTTGTTGTCGAAGGGCGCGCGGTCGGCGCGCATGTTGATGACGTAGTAGGCCGTGCCGGCTGAGTTGATGATGCGCAGGCCCGGCGCCCGGCCGAGCAGGGCGACCGTCTTCGGGTCCAGGCGGTTGATGCCGTGCACCTCACCGGACTGGAGGGCGCTGAGGCGGGCCGCGTCGTCGTTGACCACAACGAATTCCACCTCGTCGACGTGGGCGCGGCCCTCCTTCCAATAGTTCGGGTTGCGCTTGGCGACGAAGCGGACGCCGGGCTCGTAGGTTTGCAGGACGTAGCCGCCGGTGCCCACGCCGTCCACGGTCGTGGTTTCCGCCGGGACGATGGCGAGGTGGTAGTCGGACAGCAGGTAGTGCAGGTCGGCGTTGCCGGTGGCGTGCTGGACGCGGACCTGATGCTTGTCCAGCTTCTCGATGGACTCGATCTCTTTCAGCAGGCCGGCGGCGCCCGACTTCGTGTCGGCACCCATGTGGCGGCGCAGCGAGTGGACGACGTCGTCCGCGGTCATCTCCTTCCCGTTATGGAAGGTGACGTCCTTGCGGATGTTGAAGACCCAGGACTTGGCGCCGGGGCCGATGTCCCAACTTTCCGCAATCTCCGGAACCGCCTGCCCGTTCGGCGCGATCTCGACCAGCGTGTTGTAGAGCGTGTAGTTGACCGTGCGCTCCACCGGGGAGCCGAAACCGCCGCGCGCCTGGTCCAGCGTGTTGGTCGTCTGGCCGCCCGCCAGGCCGAGCTTGAGCCGCCCGCCCTTCTTCGGCACGTCCGCCGCGAACGCCGAGGCGCCGGGCAGCAGGGCCGACGCCCCGATGCCGAGGCCGACCGCAGCACCCGTCTTCAAAAGCTGCCGGCGCCCGATGTCGCCGGTCAGGCCCAACCCGTCAAAACCCGTGCCGAATCCGTTCGTCTTCATTGTCCCTCCTCAGATCCCTGAAAGCCCCCGAAAACTCTTCACCCGCCCTTCCGCCGGCGGTTTTGCCGCCCTGTTGTTGTTTGCGGAGGACGGGCGCACGCACGCCAACTCACTGTTGCGCCGTCACCTCCACACCGGGACCGCGCAGAACCCCGACGTCGCCGCCCTCCAGATGCAGCGCGATGGCCTTTCCCACGACGTCCGGCCGCTCCACATGCGGGATGTGCCGGGTGTCGTCGAGCGCCAGCAGCGCGGCGCCGGGCAGGCGCGGCAGCGCCTCCACGGCACCCTGGTAGGCGACCGTGACGTCCTGCTTGCCCCAGACCAGAAGCAGCGGGACGCGCCCGTCGAGCGCCGCCAGCCGTTCAACCTGCATGTCGTCGTTGATGCCCTCGGCGTAGTAGCGGCCGATGGCGGCGAAGGACTCCGCCGCACCCCGCGAGTTGTTCATCCGCCAGGCCTCCTCGACGAAGGAGTCGCTGATCGCCGCCGGGTCGAACACGCCGTTGCGCAGGCGGGTCGCGACGCTGTCGCGGTCCATCTTGGCCAGATACTCCGACGTCCAGCGCCGGCGCTCCGGCGCCAGCGGCTGCAAGCCGACGCTGCCGATGAGGGTCAGCGTGCGAACCAGTTTCGGCGTCCGGGTGGCGAAGGCCGCCGCGAACAGACCGCCCAGGGAGGATCCGACCACGTCGATCCGCTCCTCCCCCAGCTCGGGCAGCAGGGCGGCGAACAGCTCCGCGTGGCCGGCCGCGGTGTAGGAGAACCCATCCCCCTTCTGCGACAGGCCGTGCCCCGGCAGGTCGATGGCGAAGCAGCGGCGGCCCCGCGCGGCCAGCGCCGACGCGACCGGCGCCCAGATTTCCGCGTGGGAGCCCAGCCCGTGCACGAACAGCACCGCCGGGCCTTCGCCGCCCCATTGCATCACCCGGACGCCGAAGCCCAGGGGGTGCAGCAGGTACTGGATCGGGGATGCGGCCATCGCGCCGTCCCTCACTTCACCGGGTCCGCGACGCGATCGGCGGTTTCGGCCTCCACTTGCGGGCCGTACAGACGCTCAACGCTGTGCTTGATGAAGTGCTGGACGCCCTTTTCCAGGCGCGACATCCGGCCCGGCACGAAGCGCGAGGCGCGCGTGACGTTCTGCAGCGATTCCACCATGGCGAAGTCTTCGCTCAGCACCTTGTCCAGCATGACCTTGAACTCGGACACCACGGCGTCGCGGGCCGGGCCGTCGATGGTCTCCGCCGACCACAGGATGGTGCCGGTCATCCGCATGCGGTCCACGCCGAGCGGCCAGCTGGTGTAGACGGACACGTAGTCCGGCCGCACGAAGAAGTTCAGGTTCGGCGTCAGCAGGCCGGCGGAGGAGAAGCGCGGCGACTTGCCTTCCAGCGCGGCGATGCGCTTGGCCGTCAGGTCGCCCGTCTTGGACAGCGTGCCGGCGTCGTATTCGTCGACGAACACCTGCCCGTTCGGCCGCAGGTCGTAGATCAGGTCCACGGACTTCATGAAGCGCCCGATGGAGTCCTTGTGCAGGACGCCGACGTGGTAGAAGTCCACGAAGTTCTCGACCATGAGCTTCCAGTTGCACTGAAGCTCGGAGTCGATGCGCAGGCCGATCTTCAGCGTCTCCAGGTTCAGGTAGCCGAACTTCTCGTCGAAATCCTTGATGAAGGTCTCGAAGGGCACCGGATCCTTGGCGAGCGTCACGAAGATGAATCCACCCCACTGGCCGACGTGCAGTTCGGGAAGGCGGCAGGCCTTGCGGTCGAAGCCTTCGGAGTCCCGCATGTAGCTGGCGCCCATCAGCTGGCCGTCGAGGTTGTAGAGCCAGCCGTGATAGGGACAGGTGAACTCGGTCGCGTTGCCCTCGCCCGTAGCGATCTCCACGCCGCGGTGCAGGCACATGTTGGCGTAGGCGCGGACGGCGCCGGCCTCATCCCGGCACAGGATGAGCGGCTCGTTGGCGATCCGGAAGGTCTTGTAGTCGCCGGGGTTCGGCAACTCCTCCGCGCGGGCCATGTACAGCCAGTCGCGCTTGAAGATGTTCTCGATCTCCTGCTGGAGAACCTCCGGGTCGTTGTAGAGAAGACCCGGAGCATGGCTGGCCTGCTTCACGTCCAGGAAGGTCTTCCGGAACATGGTGTCGGGTGTGTCGGACATGCTCACTCCAAGATCTGGACGTTAGGCTTGTTGCAGCTGCTCGGCTTCGAACCCGGTCAGGAAGGACGCGAGGTTCATGCCGAGGTCTTCGCAGAGGTATCCCCCTTCCTGGACCAGCACGGTCGGCAGGCGCAGCGACGACAGGACGCGCGCGATCCGTTCGAACCCGGTGGTGGTGATCTGCAGGAAGGCGAGAGGATCGTTCTTGTAGGAATCGAGGCCGAGCGCCACGACCAGCGCCTGCGGCCGGAAGTCCCGCAGATGGCTGAGGCCGATGTGCAGCGCGTCCAGATACTGGTTGTCGCCGGCGTTCCGCGGCAGGGCCAGGTTGACGTTGGCGCCCAGCCCGTCGCCGTCGCCGCGCTCCGTCTCATAGCCCCAGTAGAACGGATAGAATTCCGCGGGGTCCCCGTGCAGCGAAATCGTCATGACGTCGCCACGGTCATAGAAGATGTCCTGCGTACCGTTGCCGTGGTGGACGTCGATGTCCACGATGGCGACACGTTGGTACGTGTCGCGCAGCACCGCCGCAGCGATCGCGGCGTTGTTCAGGTAGCAGAATCCGCCCGCGAAATCGCGGCCGGCGTGGTGGCCGGGCGGGCGGCAGATGGCGTAGGCGCTGCGCGCCTCGCCGTCGCGGACCTGCAACGCCGCGGCCGTTGCCGAATGGGCGCCCCACAAGGCCGAGGTCCAGGTGTCCGGCGTGATCGGGCAGGCAAGGTCATAGAGGTGATAGCCGGCGCGCCCGACGATCGATCGCGGGTAGCCGCGGCCGGGATGACGCGGATGGACGTTCGGCACGACGTCCGAAGACGCGTCGGACAGCGCGCTCCACCGGTCATAAGCTGTTTCCAGAAAGGCTATATATTCGGCGGCGTGCACTTTTTCGATGCAAGAAATACCGAAGTCTTCCGGCTCATCGATCGAATGACCGCAAGAAGCAGCCCCCATAAGCAGGCTTTCGACACGCTCCGGCACATCCGGAATTTGGCGCAATCGGCCGGAGACCAGGAATTTTCCCGGCCTATGCCCCCTTTGCCTGGGGGAAAAGAAGATTTTCATTTCTTCTCACAGACCCCTCGCTCTCTGACGACCTGGACAAGCTTGCTGTGGTGTGACACTATAAATCAAATAGATTGTTGTTATTACCCCATAAACGGGGTTTATGCATGGAGGGGGTGAGTCATGCTGATGAGCAATCCTCTGGTTCGCTCGCTCGACTGGAATCTTCTCCGGGTTTTTCTCGTCATCGCGGAAGAGCGCAGCATTTCCAAGGCCGCGGATGCGCTTAACCGCACCCAGCCCGCCGTCAGCACGGCGTTGAAGCGCCTTGAGGAGCAACTGAACACCCAGCTCGTGTTGCGGAACGCCACGATGTTCCAGCTGACCGACAACGGAAGGTTGCTGCATCGCGAGTGCAAGGAGGTCTTCAACACCATCGGCCACATCCCGAGCCTGATCGCGGAGACCACCGAATCCCTGGCCGGAACCCTGTCGCTGACCATGGCGAGCCACATGGTGAGCGAGCTGATCGACGAGTCCTTGGCGCTGTTCCACGAGCGGCACCCCAACGTGACCGTCGACGTCTCGCTCGTCACCAGCGCCGTGGTGATCGAGCAGGTGATGAACCGCTCCATCAACGTCGGGATCTGCCTGGCCTGCAGCCATGTGCCGGGCATCGAGTACCTGCACCTGTACAAGGAGCATTTCGGCTTCTTCTGCGGCCCGCGTCATCGCTATTTCGGCCGCCGCGACCTGACACTCGCCGACTTGCAAGGGGAGCGCGCCGTCACCTTCAAGGTGTTCGCGTCGTCGGAGGTGATCCAGACCATCACTGCCATGTACCGGCAGGCGAACATGGGCATGCCTTTCTCCGGCCTGTCGGACAACCTGGAGGAACTGCGGCGCATGATCATTGCCGGCGTCGGCATCGGCGCGATGCCCATCCACGTGATGCAGCGCGACGTGCGCGACGGCCTGCTGTGGCAACTGCCGCCCTACCACCGCCCAACCCCCATCGACGTCTATCTGGTGACCAACCAGAAAGCCCAGCTGACCCGCATCGAAAACGCCTTCATCGCGCAGATGCGGGAGGTCGTGGCGGCCAAGACAATCGAGGAACGCACCTACCCCCCGTTTTTCACGGAGCCGTGACCAACGGCCTCATCCAAACCCGCAACACCCACCACCACAGACATGGAGACCAGAATGGCTTGGCACAGGGCCGCATCCACCGACGCCGTGCAGGACGGCGGCGTGATCGGCGTCGAGATCAACGGCCTGGACATCGCGCTCTACAAGCTCGACGGCGCCTTCTACGCCACCGGGAACATCTGCACGCACCAGCACGCCTACATGTCCGACGGCTATGTGGACGACGGCTGCATCGAATGCCCGCTCCACCAAGCACTTTTCGACATCCGAACCGGCGCCGTCGTGGACGGGCCGACCAAGAGCCCCCTGCCCGTCTACGCGACCATGATCGAAGGCGATGCTATCCTGGTCGACCTGCCGGACTGATCCGGCGATCCGAACTCTTGATAGTCGAGAAGTGAGACGAGACAGGGAATGGCGATGTCGAACTTTGCGGAGGAGTTGCTGGCGCGGATCGGTCCGGGCGGCGTCCGGATCGGGGCCGAGGTCGAGCCCCGGCACCGCCATGACTGGACGGTCGAGATGCCGTCCGGTGACGGCCCGCTTGCCGTGGTCTACCCCCGCAACGCCGAGGAGGTCTCGACGGTGCTGCGCCTCTGTCAGGCGCACCGGCACCCGGTCGTCGTGCAGGGCGGGCTGACCGGGTTGGCCGGCGGCGCCACCCCGGTGGACGGCTGCGTCGTGCTCTCCATGGAACGGATGCGCGGGATCGAGGAGGTCGACACCGACGCAGGCACCATGACGGTCCAGGCCGGCGTCACCCTGCAAACCGTGCAGGAGACGGCGGACACCGCGGGGCTTCTGTTCCCGCTCGACCTCGGCGCGCGCGGCTCCTGCCTGATCGGCGGCAACCTGTCGACCAACGCGGGCGGCAACCGCGTCCTGCGCTACGGCATGATGCGCGACCTCGTGCTGGGGCTCGAGGTCGTGCTGGCCGACGGCACGGTGGTGACGTCGCTCAACAAGATGATCAAGAACAACGCCGGCTACGACCTCAAGCACCTGTTCATCGGCACGGAGGGAACGCTGGGGGTCGTCACGCGCGCGGTCCTGCGCTTGCACCCGAAGCCGCGCAGCGTCTGCACCGCCCTCTGCGCGGTGGCGGACTATGCCGCCGTCCTCCGCCTGCTGCGGCTGGCGCGCGAAAGGCTCGGCGGCACGCTGTCGGCCTTCGAGGTGATGTGGCCGGAGGTCTACCGCCGGGTGGAGGCGACCTTGGGCCGCCCGGCGCCCCTGCCGCACGGGCACGGCGCCTATGTGCTGGTTGAGGCGATGGGCACCGACCAGATGCCGGACCAGGAGCGCTTCGAGGCGATCATGCAGCAGGGCTTCGAGGACGGGATCGTCACGGACGCCGTCATCGCGCAATCCGGGGAGCAGACCGCGGCCTTCTGGACCCTCCGCGACGCCTGCGGCGACTTCGGCGAGGTTCTCTGGCCCGCCGTGGGTTTCGATGTCAGCCTGCCGGTCGGCCGCATCGGGGAGTTCGTCGAGCTTTGCCAGGAACGCCTGGCGGCGCGCTGGCCGGAGGCGGAGTCGGTGTTCTTCGGCCATGTGGCCGACGGCAACATCCACATCGGCGTCAAGGTGGCGGAGGAGCCGCTGCCGGTCCACGCCATCGACGTGGTGGTCTACGACGCCGTTCGGGAGTTCCAAGGCTCCATCTCTGCGGAGCATGGCATCGGCGTGCTGAAGAAGGAGTTCCTTCCGCATTCGGTCAGCCCGGAAGCGCTCGCGCTGATGCGGACCGTCAAGGCGGCCCTCGATCCGAACGGGCTTCTCAACCCCGGCAAGGTCATCGACCCGACCATGGGCTGAAGGGCCGGAGCAAGGCGCCGCCCTGCCGACCGGGAATTCCCCGTCGGCAGGGCGGATCGGTGTGGACGGATCAGGCCGCCTTGCCGATCGGACGGCTTCCCTGGGTCAGGCGATCGACGACGGTGCGGAAGGTACCCAACTGCGGGTCGGCCTCGGCGAACGCGACACGGGCCGCCCCGGCGTCCAGGTCCCGGATGTCGAACGAGACCTGGGCGCCGTGGCGGTCCAGGCGCAGCGTGCCACGACCGGCCGCCGCCATGCCCTCCAGCCCGCCGATCTTCGCGCCGCTTGCCGAGAGGTCCAGCACCCGGGCGGCCTGCGAACGCCCGCCGATGGTCACCATGCAGGGCTCGTCCACCCGGTAGCGCGGCTGGCGACGACGGTCGGCGTCGCTGGTGGAGGTGCCACCACGCGGACCAGGACCCGCCGGAGTTCCGCGATGCTGGCCGCCACCGCGGACGAGCCCTGGCGCATCTGCACGGCCTGGGATCCGGTCTGGTCGGCGTCCTGGGACACCAGCGCGATGCGCGCCGACACTTCCCGCGCGGCGTTGGAGGTTTCCGCCACGTTGCGGCTGATCTCCTGCGTGGCCGCGGACTGTTCCTCCATCGCGACGGCGATGGCGGCCGAGATCTCGTCCATCTCTCCGATGGTCCCGCCGATCTCCGCCACGGCGGCGACGGCGGTGCGGGTCACGTCCTGAATTTCCGCGATCTGGCGGGTGATCTCGTCGGTGGAACGGGCGGTCTGGTTCGCCAGGTTCTTCACCTCCTGGGCGACGACGGCGAAGCCCTTGCCCGCCTCGCCGGCACGCGCCGCCTCGATGATCGCGTTGAGCGCCAGCAGGTTGGTCTGGTTCGCAATGTTCTGGATCAGCTGCGCCACGTCGCCGATGCGCCCGACCGCGTTCGACAGCGATTGGATGGTGTCCTGGGTGCGCCGGCCGGTGTCCACCGCGCGGCGCGCCACCGTGTTGGAATGGGCGATCTGGGACGCGATCTCGCTGATCGACGCCGCCAGTTCCTTCGCGGCGGCGGCCACGGTCTGCGCGTTCGCCAGGGCCTGTTCCGCCGCCGCGGCGACGTTCTGCGCGTTGACGCTGACGCGCTCCGCCGACCCGGCCATGCCGTTGGCGTCCTGCGCCATGGTGCCGGTGCGCAGCACCACCTGCTCCACGGCGCTGCCGGCTTCACGCTCCACCGTCTCCGCCATGCCCTGGAGGGCGTTGACCCGCTCCTCCTCGGACAGGCGCTGGCGTTCCTCGCGCTCCTGGCCGGCGTAGCCGATCTTGGCCTTCACCATCCGAATCTGCGCGCCGATGCGAATGAACTCCGCCACATCCGGGTAGGGAAGGCGCGACGTCAGGTCGCCGTTCGCGATGGCGTCCAGATGCCGCTCCACCATCCGCTGCGGCCGGCGGATCGACGCCAGGATGCCGAAGCAGGAGGCCACCGCCAAGCCGATGCAGACCAGAAGCAAGGCGGAGGCCCAGAACACCCGGCTGTGGAAGCTTTGCTCCGCCATGTCGTAGGTCTGCCGCGCCGCGTCCGCACGCCGGTCCGCGACGCGGGTCGCCACGGCCATCTCCTCGCCGGGCGCCGTCGCGGCCAGAATCGTCTGCCATTGCTCCGCGATCGACGCCCGATTGGCACGAACGGCCGCGATGCGCTGCTCCACGGCCGCCCGATCCCCGCTGCGGAGATCAAAAGACAGGAAGGTGATCTGCTGAAGGGTGTCGCGCATGGGGCCGAGGAGGCCGGCGATCCGGTTCGCGTGGATCGTGTCGTCCTCATAGACCGGCATCAGCGCCTGGTTGGAGGCGTTCATGCCGAACAGGCCGATCCCCCCGATGAGGACCATGCCGGCGATCGCCGCCGCGGACACCGCGGCAAGGCGCCCAGTGATGCTGTTGGCCAGGGTCTTCAGCCGGTTGCCGAGGCTGCGGCGCACGGTGTGCACGTCCTCGTCGGCGATGGCATAGGACAGGCGGATGCCGGTCGGGTCGCCGAAGGCGGAGCCCGGCACGACGGCCACCTTGGCCTCGCCCAGGATCCGTTCACAGAGCGCGCCGACGTTGGGGATGAGCTGCCCGCCGTGCCGCTTGCCGATGGTCGAGCGGATGTCGAGGAACAGGTAGAAGGCCCCCTCCGCCGGGGCGCAGCCGATGCCGTCCATGCGGCTGACAATGGCCAGCGCGCGGTCCAGCCGCTCATCCAGCCGCCGGTTGACGTCCGCGATGAAGGCGCTGTCCCCGCTGCGCAACGCCTCAAGCACCGCGTATTGGGCGATGCTGCAGGGGTTGGACGTCGTGTGGCCTTGCAGGTTCTCCATGGCCTTGATGACGCGGCTCGGGCCCGCGGCGTAGCCGATCCGCCAGCCGGTCAGCGCGTGGCTCTTGGAGAAGGAATTGACGATGACCGTGCGGTCCTTCACGGCCTGGCAGGCGGCGACGATGTTCGTGTGCGTGTGCCCGGGACGCACCAGTTCCGAATAGCACTCGTCGAAAATGATCCAGAGGTCGTGCCGGATCGCCAGTTTGGCGATGCCGATGATGGCGTCGCGGTTGTAGACCACGCCGGTCGGGTTGTTCGGGCTGTTGATGACGATGGCCTTGGTCCGCGGAGTCACCGCGCGTTCGATGGAGGCCACGTCCAGCCGGTAGCCGGTCTCGCGCGTGTCGACGAAGACCGGCCGGGCGCCGGCGATTTCCACCTGCGTCGGGAACGTCACCCAATAGGGCTGCGGGATGATCACCTCGTCGCCAGGGTCGAGCAGCACCATGGCCGCGTTGAACAGCGCCTGCTTGGCGCCGGCCGTCACCCCGACCTCCGCAGCCGTGTGGGGCGTGCCGCACCGCTCCGATATCTCGGCGGCGATGCGCTCGCGCAACGGCATCAGGCCGAGAGTCGGCGTGTAGACGTTCCGCTTTCCGTCGACGGCCGCCTTGGCGGCGTCCTTGATCAGGTCGCTGGTGTCCACGTCCAACTCGCCGGCGGCGAAGTTGACGACGTGGACGCCGGCCTCCTTCAGCTCGTTGGCGATGACGCGCATGCGCGACGTGCCCGGCGGGGTGATGAGCGCGGTGCGGCCGGCGAGCGGCCTCGCCGTGGTTTCGCCGCTGGTTTGTGTGGTGTTGCCGGCCATCACCGCGTCCCCGGGATGAGAGTCAGGATGTCGTTCATGGAAAGGCACTTGTCCTCCACCTCCAGCGACCGGCCGTTTCTCAGGATCTCCGTCGCCACGTCGCGCATCGCCAGATAGGAGGAGCGCAGCATGTGGTTGGCGTAGATGACGATGTTGAAGCCGGCGCGCTCCAGCTCTTCGAATGGCGTCTGGCCGTAGCTGGTCGGCACACAGACGAGCGGCACGTCGGGATGGTGCGACCGGAAGCGCTGCGCGAACTCGAACACCTCGTCCGACCGTTTTTTCCGGCTGTGGATCATGATCCCGTCGGCGCCGGCTTCGACATAGGCGAGCGAGCGCGCCAGCGCGTCCTCGATGCGGGCGTCGAGGATCAGGCTCTCGACGCGCGCGATGATCATGAAATCGTCGGTCATCTGCGCCGCCTTGCCGGTGGCGATCTTGTGGCGGAAGGCCGGGATGCTTTCCTGCTGCTGCGCGACCTCGTTGCCGAGCAGGGAATTCTTCTTGAGCCCGGTCTTGTCCTCGATGATCACCGCGGACACGCCCGTCCGTTCCAAGGTGCGGACGTTCATGGCGAAATGCTCGGGCTGGCCCCCGGTGTCGCCGTCCATGATCAGCGGCTTGGGGGTCACCTCGAAGATCTCGTTGATGTTCGGGATGCGGCTCGGGATGCCCAGCGCTTCGATGTCCGGCTTGCCGCGTTCGGTGGAGTCCGTCAACGAACTGGACCAGAATCCGTCGAACTCGACCGGATGCCCGGCCGTTCCGGAATCGAGGACCAGCGTTTCGGCCAGCAGGGCCGAGTTTGGGCTGTGTGCCTCCATGATCCGCAGGCATGACTTGCGCTGCAACAGGTGGCGCAGCGACGCGCGGCGGTTGTCGGCCGTAATTCCGCGTTTGGGAAGGACTGTCAGCATCGTAATCCCCGTGCTGGAGGCAACGGCGGCCCCGCCCGGGAATTTAGGGAATTCCCGGCTGCGCCGCGTCGTATCGCGAGAAGACCTGCCAGCAAGCAACGGCCCGTCGGGCGGACCCCGAGCGGGTGAGACGATGCGCGACGTGCAGGACACGTCAAGAATGGGGAATGGAGACGCGTTTATGCAATAATAATTTGATATTTTTCTTTTCACAAACACGACTACTCAAGCGTCCCATAGGATTGCTCAAGACAAAAGGTTGCAATCAGGCCATCTATACTTGCACACCGGCCCAGGCGCGGGCGATCAGGTCGCGGATCGCCGCCGGGTCAAGCGGGCGCGGGTTCCAGTAGGGCGTGCGCAACGCCAGATCTGCGGCGCGCGCGATCCCCTCCTGCGGCATGCCCAGGTCCCGCAAGGACTGCGGGACGCCGAGCCGCCGGGACAGGTCGGCCAGCCCCCGCGCAGCATCGTCGCTGCCCAGCGCCCTGGCGATGCGCTCCATGGCGTCGGGCGCGGCGGCGGCGTTGTAGGCGACGGCGTGCGGCAGGACGACAGCGTGCGTTTCCGCGTGCGGCAGGTCGAAGGTGCCGCCCAGCGTGTGGCACAGCTTGTGGTGCAGGGCCATGCCCACGGCGCCGAGGCAGACGCCGCACAGCCACGCGCCGTACAGCGCGTCCGATCGGGCCTCCATATCGGACGGATCAGCCAGGAGGCGCGGCAAGGCGCGCGCCAGCGCCCGGATCGCGTCCTCCGCCATCAGCGAGGTGATGGGGTTGCGGTCCTGTGCGTAGAGCGCCTCCACCGCGTGCGCGATGGCGTTCAGGCCGGAGGTCGCGGACAGACCCGGCGGCAGCGACCGGGTCAGCTCGACGTCGTAGAGCACCACCTCCGGCAGGACTTTGGGGGAACGCAGCGTGGTCTTCACGCCGCCCTCGGTCTGGCCGAGGATCGGCGTCATCTCCGAACCCGCGTAGGTGGTGGGAATGGCGATCTGCGGCAGGTCGGTGCGCAGCGCCAGCGCCTTGCCCAGCCCGATGGCGGACCCGCCGCCGACGGCCACGATGCCATCCGCCCGCAGGTCGCCCAACGCGGCCAGCGCGCGCTCCGTGATGGCCACCGGCGTGTGCATGACCGCCTCGCCGAAGACACCGGCGGCAAAGCCGCCCGCCGCCACGGTCACGCGGTCCTGCAATCGTTCGCCAACGAGAAGAAGCGCCCGGCGGCAGCCCAGCCGCTCAATCTCGCCGGCCAATTGGGCCAGCGTTCCGTGCCCGAAGATCACCCGCGCGGGAAGACCCGTGTACACGAAGCTCTGCATGGTCCCCTCCATCAACGCCGTCCGCCGCCATCGGCGGATTGTGACGCAGGAAGCCCCCCGTGGAAATCGTTTGATTACACCCAATTTGGTTGACACCACCCCCGGCCCGCCGCATGGAATGTCGCCACCATGTCCTTGATGACCTTAAAGCGTCGCGAACTTCTGGCCGGGTGCGGGGTGCTGCTGCTGGTGCCGTCCGGGGCGCTGGCCCAGGCGACGACGACCGCGCGCCGGCTCAACCTGCGCAACCAGAACACGGGGGAAAGCTTCAGCGGCCCCTACCGCGACGCCGACGGTCCGTTGCCCGACGCGATGGCCGACCTGGCGAAGTTTCTGCGCGACCACCACGCCAACAAGGAAGGCCCGGTGGACATCGGCACGCTCGACCTGCTGGCCGACCTCATGGAGGCCGTGGGGCAGAGCAAGGCGACCCTTCTCTCCGCCTTCCGCACGCCGGAGACCAACGCCAAGCTGGCGCGCGCCGGCCTGGGGGTGGCGGAGCACAGCCAGCACCTTCTGGGCAAGGCGCTCGACGTCACCTTCCCGTCGCGGCTGCCCGACGCGCACCGCAAGGCGCTGGACATGAAGCGCGGCGGCGTGGGCTGGTACCCGCGGTCCTTCTTCCTGCACATCGACACGGGGCCCGTGCGGAGCTGGGAGCTGTTCGGCCGGGACCTGAGCCACCTCTTCGCCCCGGGCGTGCGGGGCCACCTCCGCACGGTCGCCGACCGCATGAGGCTGCACCGCGCCATCGCCCGCAAGCGCCTGACGGGCTCTCCGTGACGGCGAGCCGCGCCCGCGCGCGGTCACATCACCTTGATTTTGTTCAAGATCGGCTGGAAATCCTGACGTTCCATGGCCGGGCATCGCGCGAACGCTGGCGGCACGGCCGAACAGCCGCCGCCGCTGGGGGACGGGGATGAACAGCACCGAACAGGGCCGCGTGACCGCTCCAACGGCACCCCCATCGTCCGCGCCGGCCCTGGAGTCCGCGCGCCCCTCCGGTATGCGATGGACCCAACTCCTGCGCAGCAGCCGGCCGCTGCGGCGGCTTCTGGCCGGCGGCATCCTCGCCGTCCTGGCGGTCGCGGGCGCCACGGCGCTGATCGTCGTCCAAGCCCACGACTCCACACTCCAGCGGGTCAAGAGCGAACTGGAAACGCTGGACCTTCTGCTCGCCGAAACGACGTCGCGCTCCTTCCAGACCGTTGACCTGATCCTGGCCAGCATCGTCGACCAGCTGGCGGCCGAGGGCGTGACCACCTCCGCCGAGTACGAGAGGTCACGATCCGGCTACAACACCTACGAGATGCTCAAGGCCAAGGCGACCGGCGTGCCCCAGCTCGACGCCATCACCATGATCGCGGCCGACGGCCGGCTGATCAACTTCTCACGCTATTTCCCGATCCCGCCGGTCAACGTCGCCGACCGGGACTATTACGGCGTCCTGAAGAACGACCCCGGCGGGCGCTCCTATCTCAGCACCCCGGTGCAGAACCGCGGAAACGGGGAATGGACGGTCTATCTGGCCCATCGCGTCAGCGGCCCATCGGGGGAATTCGTCGGACTCGTGCTGGGTGCGATCAGCCTCGACTACTTCCAGAACCTTTACGAATCCCTGCAAATCAGCCAGGGCAGCGCCATCAGCCTGTGGCGGCGCGACGGCACGCTGCTGGCCCGCTACCCGACGCTGCCGCTGATCGGCGAAAAGCTGCCGATCAAGACCTTCACGGAAATCCTGCGCCAATCCGACTCCGGCGTGTACGAGACGCCCGCGGCCATCGACGGCCCCGCCCGGATCGTCGCCACCCGCCTGCTGCGCGACTATCCCGTCGTCGTCAACGTGACCAGGACAAAGGGGCAGGCTCTCGACGACTGGCATCATCAGGCCTGGATCACCATCGCGGCCGGCATCCTGTGCGAACTGGCCCTTATCGCCTTTCTGTGGGGCCTTGCGCGCCAGTTCGGCGCCTATGAGGCCTTCACCACCGCCCTTGCCGAGCGCAACCAGGCCATCGAGGCCCGCCGGGAGGCCGAGGCGCGGCTGAACCAGTCGCAGAAGATGGAGACTCTGGGCCAGTTGACCGGAGGCATCGCCCACGACTTCAACAACCTGCTCCAGGCCATCGGATCGGCCCTGTACCTGATCGAGCAGAAGGTCCCGAAGGACGGCGCCCGGAACGTGCTGGCGACGTCCGTGCGGCTGGCGACGGAAGCGGTCGAGCGCGGCTCGGCGCTGACCCAGCATCTCCTGGCCTTTTCCCGGCGCCAGCACCTGGAACCGCGGCCCGTCGACGTGAACGCCCTGATCGCCGGCATGAGCGGGCTGCTGGGCCGCACCCTCGGCGGCACGGTCGCGGTCAGCACCGCCCTTCAGGACGATCTCTGGCCGGCCCTGGTCGACCCGACCCAGCTGGAAATGGCGCTTCTCAACCTGTCCGTGAACGCGCGCGACGCCATGCCCGGCGGGGGCAGCCTGTGCATCGCGACCGCCAACCTGCATGCGCCCGCGGCTGGGCCAAAATCCCCGGCGGATGCCCCGCCGGCGACGGGCGTTCCCGCCCCGCCCGGGGATCTTCCGCCGGGGGACTATGTCGGGGTGTCGGTCCGCGACAGCGGGACGGGCATGGACGAGGAGGTGGCGGCACGCGCCTTCGAGCCGTTCTTCACGACCAAGGAGATCGGCCGCGGCACCGGCCTGGGGTTGAGCATGGTGCATGGGCTGTCCGTGCAGTCGGGCGGCGGCGTGCGCCTCGACAGCCGGCCCGGGCTCGGTACGACCGTCACGATCTATCTGCCGCGTGCCGAGGCGCCCTCCAGTGCGCCCCGCAAGTCGGACAACGCGGACGATGTGACCGCCGGGACGCCGGACGTCCAGGTGCTGCTGGTGGACGACGACGTTCTCGTCCGGCAAGCCGTGACGGCGCTGCTCCTCCAGGCCGGACTGCGCGTCACCGAGGCGTCGGATACGGCGCAAGCCCTGGCCGTGCTGGCGAGCGACGCCCCCATCGACCTGATAATCTCCGACATCGCCATGCCGGGGATGAACGGCTTTCAGCTGGCCGCTTCCGCCCGCGCCCGGCGCCCGACCCTGCCGGTCCTGCTAATGTCGGGCTATGCGGAACCGTTGCTGAACGGCGCCGCACCGCTGGTGCCCGGCGCGTGCGTGCTGAGCAAGCCTTTCAAGCCCGAACAGCTTCTCGCCGAAATCCGCGCCTTGCTGCCCTGAGGCGGACGGGCTGCGGTCCATTAATAATTCCTGCCACAGGACGTGCGGCAGATCCAAGCGGCTGTCGGGAACCGTAAATCCAGGTCATGCCGGCGTCCCGCCCCGTACGGCTGCGGAACAGGGCCTCCGGCTTGGGGTTGTTCCAGGCGGTGTTGCAAGCGCTTTGCTGGGTGTTTCAACCGCGAACGAGATCGTACCGACCCGCGCGGTTGTCGCGAACGGGCCGGCCCGAGAGGAGAAATATGTGTCCGAGCCGGGGAAGACAGAGAAGATCCTGACCGGAATTCCGGAGTTCGACCTCGTTTTGAGGGGCGGCTTGCCGCGCGAGCGGCTTCATCTGCTGGAAGGCACGCCGGGAACCGGCAAGACGACGATTGCCCTGCAGTTCCTGCTGCAAGGGCGCGTCGACGGCAAGCGCGGCCTTTATGTCTCGCTCTCGGAAACCGAGGCGGAGTTGCGCGCGTCGGCCGCCAGCCACGGCTGGTCGCTGGACGCCATTGGAATTTTCGAGCTGGTGCCCCTGGAGGCCCAACTCGACCGCCAGCAGAGCGTTCTTTATCCGTCCGAGGTCGAACTCGGCGAGACGATGCGCCTGATCACCGACCGCATCGAGGCGGACAACCCCGATCTGGTGGTGATCGATTCCCTGTCGGAGCTGCGGCTGCTGGCCCAGGACCAGCTCCGCTACCGGCGGCAAATCTTGGCGCTGAAGCAATTCCTGCAAGGCCGCCGCTGCACCACGCTTGCCCTCGATGACCTCACCAGCCAGACGGGCACGATGGAGCTGCACAGCCTGATGCACGGCGTGATCTCGCTGGAGCAGATCGAGCGCACCTACGGCGCCGCGCGCCGACGCCTGCGCATCTCCAAGATGCGCGGCACGGAATACCAGAGCGGCTGGCACGATTTCGCCATCACGCCCGGCAACGTGCTGATCTTCCCGAGCCTGATCGCCGAGGAACACAAGGTCGATTTCGAACCGACGACGGTGTCGAGCGGCCTTACGGGACTGGACGAGCTGATGGGCGGCGGGCTGACCCGCGGCACGACGACCATGCTGGTCGGCCCCTCGGGCGCGGGCAAGTCGTCGCTCGCCCTGCAATATGTCATGGCGGCGGTGAAACGCGGCGAGCACGCCGCCTACTTCTCCTTCGACGAGACGTTCGAGACGCTGAAGCTGCGCAGCACCGCGCTGGGCATCGACATTGAGGAAGCGGTGCGCCAGGGCCAGATGGGGTGGGAACGGGCGAACCCGTCGCGCCTGTCGCCGGGGGAATTCGTCTGGCAGGTCCGCCGTCAGGTCGAGGACCAGAAGGCCCGCGTCGTGGTGATCGACAGCCTGAACTCCTACCTCAGCACGATGCCGGAGGAGCAGGCGCTCACCCTGCAAATGCACGAGCTGCTGACCTACCTGAACAACCAGGGTGTCGTGACCATCCTGATCCTGGCCCAGCAGGGCATCATCGCCGATGTGCAGAACCCGGTGGATCTGTCCTTCATGAGCGACGCCGTCGTCCTGCTGCGCTTCTTCGAAGCGGGCGGGGAGGTGCGCAAGGCGATTTCGGTGGTCAAGAAGCGCACCGGCATCCACGAACTGGCGATCCGGGAGTTCCGCCTGTTCCCCGACGGCATGCAGGTCGGCCCGAAGCTGCTGGATTTCCACGGCGTCCTGACCGGAGTGCCGACCTACGGCGGATCGCCCGACCCGTTGCTGCGCAACCGTGACCAAACCGGCTGACCGGAGCCCCATGGCCGCCCCATTCCTCGTGCTCTCCCCGGACGGCCGGGATGCGGAGGTGATCCGCCTCGTCCTGGACGAGGTCGGCCTGAAGTCTCGCGTCTGCCCGGACCTGCGGGCGCTGTGCCACGGCTTGGCGGAGGACGTCACGGCCGTGATCCTCTCCGAAATCGCGCTGGCGTCGGGCATGGACGAGCTGATCGCCTGCCTGGAGGCACAGCCGCCCTGGTCCGACCTGCCGGTCCTGGTCCTGACGGCGCGCGGCCAGCGTGCGGCCACCAGGACGCGATGGGCCCTGTTCCAGCGGCTCGGCAACGTGACGCTGCTGGACCGGCCCCTGCACGCCGAGACCTTGCAGAGCGCGGCGCAGTCCGCCGCGCGGACCCGCCTGCGCCAGTACCGCACCCGATCGCACCTCGCGCACATCGAGCAGGCCAACGACGAGCTGGAGCGCCGGGTCGAGGAACGGACCCGCGCCCTTCAGGCCGAGATGCTGGAACGCCAGCGGGCGGAAGAGGCGTTGCACCAGGCGCAGAAGATGGAGGCCGTGGGCCAGCTGACCGGCGGGATCGCCCATGACTTCAACAACCTGCTCCAGGTCATGCTCGGCAACCTCCACATGGTGCAGGGCAAGCTGTCCGGCGACGAAACGCTGCGGCGCTACGTCGCCATGGCCATCTCGGCCGGCGACCGCGCCGCAGCGCTCACCCGGCACCTGCTGGCCTTCGCGCGCCGCCAGCCGCTGGCCCCCCGGAACCTGGACCTGAACGCGCTGGTCACCGCCATGACCGGGCTGCTGCAACGCTCCGTCGGCGAGACGATCCAGGTGGAGACGGTGCTGGCCGCCGGCCTGTGGCGGACCTGGGCGGATGCCAACCAGGTGGAAAGCGCGCTGCTCAACCTGGCCATCAACGCCCGCGACGCCATGCCGAACGGCGGGCTTCTCCGCGTCGAGACCGGCAACGCCGTCCTGGACGAGACCTTCCCCGCCACGGACATGGACATCCTCCCCGGCCAGTACGTCATGCTGCGTGTCACCGACACCGGCATCGGCATGCCGCCGGACGTCCTGAAGCGGGCGTTCGAGCCGTTCTTCACGACGAAGCCGATCGGCAAGGGCACCGGCCTCGGCCTCAGCCAGCTCTACGGCTTCGCGCGTCAATCGGACGGGCACGCGACCATCGATTCGGAACCGGGGCGCGGCACGACCGTCAGCCTGTATCTGCCGCGGCACGACGGTACCGTCGGGGCGGGCGAGCCCGCCGCCTTCCCACAGCCGGCGCCGCCGGCCCACCATCGGAGCGATGAAACCATCCTGGTGGTCGAGGACGAGGCGCTCGTGCTGATGCTGTGGACGGAGGCGCTGGAAAGCCAGGGCTACCACGTCCTGCAAGCCGGGGAGCCCGAGGCGGCGATCGCCATTCTGGAGTCGGACACGCCGATCGACCTGCTGGTGACCGACGTGGGGCTTCCGGGAATGACAGGCCGCGAGTTGGCCAGCGTCGCCCGGACGCTTCGGCCCGGCCTGAAGGTGCTGTTCGTGACCGGCTACGCCCATTACGCCGCGCTCGAACCGGAAAGCCTTCAACTCGGCACGCGGATGCTCAGCAAGCCGGTCGGCGTGGATTCCCTGCAAAGCACGGTTCGCACGATGCTCGATGGGACCGCCCGGTGACGCACGGTGAATGGTGATCGGCGCCCTGCCCTATTGCAGGCTGCCCCAGCGGCGGGTGGCCGGTTCCGCGAGCGCCCACTGCCATTGGCCGTCCTTGCCGCGGCAGACCGTCGTCACGGTAAGATCGGGGGCGTCGTCCAGGGTGAACACGACGTCCTTGCAGGGAATCGCCGCGCCGAAGGTTCGGGCGACTTGGACAGTCCCGATCTTCCCGCTCAGCGGCAACGCCTCCTCCACGCGCCAGGGCGCCGCCTGGCCGACGTCCAGCGGGCCGGCCGCCGCGGCGACCGCGTGATGGACGTTGTCGGTGATGCGCCGCTCCACATACTTCACCCCTTGGTCGATGCCGTAGCTCGCGCCCGCGCCGGCCAGCAGGCCCAGGAAAGGATTTCCCGTGGCCGAACCGACCGTTGCGGCGACGCCCGCGGTGGTCACGCCGGTCACGGCGGACCCGACGCCGGAACAGCCGCCCAAGCCAAGGGCCCCGACGGCCATCAGGCAGAACCGCAGCGTGACGGGCAGAAGTAACGGATGAGCGGAGGACCGGGACGTCATGGCATGGCGTTTGTCGTTTTTCGTTCGCGGGATCGTAGCCCGGCACCGGCGTGCCGCCCCGTGGCCGAAGCGTGACCTTCACCGGCCGCCCGGGCAGGAGCGACCCGACAGATCCGATCCGAACGCCATACCCCGCGTGCCATAACCCCTCTGTTCGGGCACGTCTCCGGGGCGTCACCGTCGTTGGTTCACGCAGGAAACGCACGCCGATGCCCGTCGGCACGGCGTGGTGGATGGAACGGAAAGGACTTCCCCGGATGCGCCGCGACGCTCGCCAAGACCTCGACCGACTGACAGCCGCGCTGATCGTCGGCTTATTGCAGGATGTGCCGCCGGAGCGGCGCGAGCGATGGGAAGGATCGCAGATATTCGGGCGGATCATCGCCCGCGCCCGCTCCCTTTCCAGGCCGGAGGAAACCGGCGAACGGGCGGGACCGTCAGCATCGGTTTAAAAATGGGCGCTTCGGCAGTCCTGCGCTTGTCGTCCGCGGACGGGGCCCCATGGTCATTCCATGACGTTGAAACACGCGTTCGCCCTCACCGCCCTTCTGCTCGGAACGGCTTGCGCCGGCTTCCCGCCGAAGGCCGACGCGCCTTCCGACCGGAGCCTCAGCAGCACCTCCTACGAGAGCGGCTACGGCATCCGTCCCAAGGGCCCGCAGAGCGTTGGCGATAGCCAGATGGATTGGGGTCTGTAACGTCGCGCCGAAAAGGACGAAGCCGGCAATAATATTGCGAAATAGCGATCGTTGTGGCAATATAACGCCCCCCCAGAAGGGAGGGTGCCATGCGCGCAAACGTCGTGTATGCCTTGACTGCCTTCGCCTGCGTCGCTTCCCTGGCGGCCTCCGCCCAGCAGGGCGGCTTCAAACTGAACGAGGTGTTCCGATCCGGCAAGACGGCAACCGTACAGGAGCTTCAGTTTCCAACCGGCAAGGTCGAAATCGTCGCCGGGGTCGGCGAGTTCGCGACCGGGTCGGAAACGCCGATGCACAAGCATCCCTACCCCCGCCGCCTCTACATCGTCGAGGGAACCTTCACGGTCACGGAAGAGGGCAAGCCGCCGCGCACATATCCCGCGGGCAGCTTCGTCGTCGAAGCCGTCGACGTCTGGCACACCGGCGGCAACACGAGTTCCGCCCCGGCGAAAATCCTCGTGATCGATGAGGTGCCCGCCGGCATGAACAATCTTGTGCTGAAGCCAAAGTAAGACAGCCTTAGGTAATGGACGGTGCGGCGGATCACGCGAACGCCGCACCGAGCCTCCGAAATCACCGACCTCCCCCACGACCTCGCCGGTCCCGTCCCGGGCGGGGGCCGTTCTCCGGCGACGGGGCCTTGACGCGACGCTCGGCCCGGTTGGCGATGATGGCCTTCTGCACGGTCTTGAACGCCTTGGCCTCGATCTGGCCGATGCGCTGGCGCGACAGATTGAAGCGCCGGCTCAACTCGTCGGCCGGGACCGGCTCGTCGAGCAGGCGCCGGGCGATCAGAATCTGGCGGTCGCGGTCGGTCAACTTTTCAAGGCCCAGCTTGATCAACTGCCGTTGCTGGAACCGCTCTTCCGATTCGGCCAGACGAGCCTCCTGGTTGGTCCGCTCGTCGGCCAGAAGATCCTGCCATTCCGCCTCCCCATCCTCGCTCAACGGGGCGTTCAGGGACCGGTCGATGGACAGACGCCGGTTCATCTCCACAACCTCGCTTTCCGGAAGCCCCAGTTCGCCCGCGATCTCCGCCGCCGCTTCCGGCGACAGATCGCCCCCGGAAAAGTTGTCTTCCAGTTCCCGCATGCGCGCCTTCAGGCGGCGCAGGCTGAAGAACAGGGTGCGCTGGGCCACCGTCGTGCCGATCTTCACGACGGACCAGTTGTGCAGCACATATTCCTGGATGGCCGCCCTGATCCACCAGAACGCGTAGGTCGCGAAGCGGTAACCCTTGTCCGGGTCGAACTTCCGCGCGGCCTGCATGAGGCCCATGTTGCCCTCGGCGACGAGGTCGGCCAGCGGCAACCCGTAGCGCCGATGGTCCTTCGCCACCTTCACCGAAAGCCGCAGATGGCTGCCAACCAGCCGGTCGAGCGCCCGCGCGTCGCCGTCGTCGCGCCAGCGGCGGGCCAAATCCTGCTCCTCCTCCGGAGTCAGGTAATCGTATTTCCGCAGATCCTTCAAATACAAGGTCAGAGGCTCGGCGGAACGGAAATGCTCCTGCATGAGTGGCTCCTCGCCCCGGCATCGGTCCTTTGCCCTGCAAGGCTGCCGCCCGCCGCTCCGGTCAGCCGCGAAACCGGGGCAGCGACGCGCGGCCAGCGTGTGGCCCAGGGCCAGCCGTCGTTCATCAGCGATGTCGGGGACGACGCCTTATGTAGGCAGCCGCAACCTTGGATCAAGGCGCCGCGCGGCCGCCCTTCCGCGCGTCGGGATGGGGCGCGTCCCTGGGCTGAACGACGACGTTCGGGGGGGCCGATTCCGGTTCGCCCCCGATCGCGTCCCGCAGCGCGCCCCGTAAAGCGCCCTGGGCGATCGCCTCGGCGGTGCCGGCCGCGGTGGGACGTTCGACGCGCAGCGTGCCGGGCCGGGCCCCCTGTGCGCCCGCCGCGGCCATGTCGGCTTCCACCGCCGCGATGCTGGACGGAAGAACGAGGCCGAGCCGAGAGGCGTGCTCCGCCATGGCCACGCTGTCGGCGGCGAGCACCAGCGTGCTGCCCGCGCTCGCCACCGCCGCGGCCAGCCCTTCGATCTCCCGGACGCGGTCCTCCCCTCGGGACACGTTGCGGATCAGCACGGCGAGGACCCGCCCCGGATGCTCGTCGACGATCTGCCGGTAAATCTCCGGGTCATGCTGCCCGCTGTCGCCGATCAGGACGAAGGGGAGGTCGTGGTAGAGGTCCAGCATGTTGCGGATCAGGATCTGCTTGTGGTCCTCCGCCCGGCGCGGCAGCGGGCTTGTCCAGCGCAGCCCCCATTCGCGCAGGAACAAGATCGGACCGATGGGAATGCGGTGAAGCCGGAAGAACTCGTCCAGCACGTCGTAGATGCCCCACGGCGCGCGCGAGACGTAGAGCATGGGGTTGCATTCGCGCTCCGACACGCCGTCGTGCAGCGCCCGGTAGAGCGCCGCCACGCCGGGAAACGGGCTGCGGTCTTCGGCGTCCTCGACGAACAGTCGCCAGAGCATCGCGAGCTTGTTGGCGACGCCCGTGCGCATGACGGTGTCGTCAATGTCGCTGATGACCACGAAGCGGCTGCGTTCCGGCGCGATGAAAACATCCGCCTCCGCCTCGACCGGATGCGCCCCCTCCAGACGAAGATCCACGGTCAACCAGGGCCGGGCGGCGGGCGGCGGTTCCGGGAATGTCAGGTGGATGCGGAAATAGCCGTCGCGGTCGGTCGCGACGCGCTGCTCCGCCCCGTGGCACCGGGCCGTGACCTCGGCGCCGCGCACGGCACGGCGGGCGATGCGCCGGGCGATGTCGCGCAGGTGGGCGGCGAGATCCTCCCGCCCGGAAGCGCCATGCGACGCCGACTGGCGAAACACCCGCCCGATCAGGAAAGCCTCCGTCCGCGAACCATAACCGCGGTAGGGCTGAAGCACGACGCCCTCCGCCCCGTGGGCCCGCCGCACCGGCCGGGCGAACAGGTCCAGGATCCGCGCCGCCGCCCGCTTCCGCCGCGCCGCCCACCACGATATCGCTCCGCCAGGGCCCATGTCCGCCGCTCCGCCCCCGTGTCCGTTGCCCTGTCCTATCAATGGGCCGGCTCGGAAAAAGATCCTCGGATGAGGCAAGAAATCGATGCGAGGAACGGGACGGGGCCCTGTTGTCGGTGGGATGCCCGCGGTGCTTCGGCCCCGGCCACCCCTTTCCACCCGCAAGGACGTCCATCATGTCGGAACAGGCGTTGAAAGACCTCTTCATCAAGGAATTGCAGGACACCTACAGCTCTGAGACGCAGATTTTGGAAGCCCTGCCGGCGATGGCGGATGCGGCCTCCTCGCCCCAGCTCAAGCAGGCGTTCCAGACCCACCTCAAGGAGACCGACGGCCAGATCAAGCGCCTGGACCGCATCTTCCAGATGCTTAAGGCCGATCCGGGCGGCAACACCTGCGAGGCGACGCAAGGGTTGGTCGAGGAAGCCGAGGAGATCATGGAGGAAGGCCTCCCCGCCGAAGTGCTGGACGTCGCCCTGATCATGGCCGCCCAGAAGGTCGAGCATTACGAGATCGCCAGCTACGGGTCGCTCCGCACCCTGGCCGAGACCTGCGGCATGACCGACGTCGCCAAGCTGCTGGAGGAAACGCTGGAGGAGGAAAAGGCGACCGACCAGAAGCTCAACCAACTCGCCGAAGGCGAGGTCAACCAGCGCGCCTTCAAGGCCGCGTAGTCGGATGCGCGGGCTGGCCCGGGCAATCAAGGCCCGACCAGCCCGCAACCCTTTGGCACCGCCGGGCATTGAAAGCCTCGTCGCCAATCGCTGGCCGGGGATGCTGATGACCGGATTTCGACGCGCGCTTGCGGGTTTGGTCGTTGCCGCGCCGCTCGCCCTGGAGGGTGCGCCCCTTCGGGCGGATCCGGTGCCGAAGGACGTGCTCGTCGTCGGGCAGATCGCGGAGCCGGCGTCGCTCGACCCGGCGGTCAGCACCGCGACCAACGATTTTCGCATCCTGGTCAACCTGTATGAGGGGCTGGTCCGCTACAAGCCCGGAACGCTGGAGGTCGAACCCGCGCTGGCCGAGCGCTGGACGGTGTCCGACGACGGGCTGACCTATCGGTTCACGCTGCGCGACGGCGTCACCTTCCACGACGGCACGCCCTTCGACGCGCAGGCCGTGAAATTCAATTTCGACCGCCTGCTGGACAAGACCCATCCGGCGGCCGACACCGGGCCTTTCCCCCTCGCCTTCTTCTTCTCCGCCATCGACCGCGTCGAAGCGGTGGACCCGCGCACTGTCCGCATCACGTTGAAGGAGCCCTTCGCGCCCTTCCTGTCCAACCTCGCCTACCCCACGGGCCTGATGGTCTCCCCCACCGCGGTGATGAAGGAGCGCAAGGGATTCGGCCGCCAACCGGTCGGCACCGGCCCCTTCCGTTTCGTGGAGTGGCAGGCCAGCCGGCGCGTGGTCATCGAGCGGAACCCGGGCTATTGGGGCCCGCCCGCCACGCTGCGCTCGGTGATCTTCCGCCCGGTCACCGACCCGAACACCCGCGCCATGGAGATGCTGGCCGGCGGCCTGGATGTGATGGTGGAGGTTCCGGCAGACGCCCTGTCGCAGTTCCGCGACGAGGACGGGTTCCGCGTTTACGAGCAGGCCGGCCCGCATTTGTGGTTCCTGATCCTGAACACCCGGCACGGGCCGTTGAAGGACCGGCGCGTCCGGCAGGCGGTGAACCATGCCATCGACAAGCGGGCCATCGCCGACAGCATCCTGCAGGGCACGGCCATCCCGGCCCGGGGTCCCGTCGCCCCGGCCTTTGACTGGGCGGCTGACCCGGCCATTCAAGGCTATCCCTACGACCCTGACCGGGCGCGGGCGCTGTTGAAGGAGGCCGGGGCGGAGGGCGCGTCGCTGGCCTTCCTGGTGGCGGAGGGCGGGTCCGGCATGCTCGACCCGGTCGCCATGGGGACGGCCATCCAGGCGAACCTCGCCGCGGTAGGCCTCAAAGTGACCATCCAGACCTACGAGTGGAACAGCTACCTCGCGCGCGTGAACGGCGGGCTCAGCGACACGGCGGACATGGCGGAGATGGCCTGGATGACCAATGATCCCGACACCCTGCCCTACCTGACGCTGCGGTCCGACGCGCTGCCGGAAAAGGGCGGCTTCAATTCCGGCTACTACGCGAACCCGGCGCTCGACCACCTTCTGGAGCAGGCACGGCGCAGCAATGACCGGAGCGAGCGTGGTGACCTCTACCGGCGTGCGGAGTGGATCGTCGTGGAGGACGCTCCCTGGGCCTTCGTCGCGCACTGGAAGCAGAACGCGGTCACCACGGCGGCGGTGCGGGGCTTCGCCTTGCAGCCGTCCTTCTTCCTGCTGCTCGACCGCGTGTCGAAGGACTGAGGGACGCGCCCGTGGCTTCCTACATCCTCGGCCGGATCCTGGCGCTGGTGCCCGTGCTGTTCGGGCTCAGCGTCATCGTCTTCCTGATCATGGCGTTGATCCCCGGGGACCCGGCGACCGCGATCCTCGGCCCCTACGCGACGCCGGAGAACGTCGCCCGGATCAACCACGACCTGGGCCTCGACCGCAGCCTGCCGGTGCGCTACACGACTTGGCTCGGCCACGTTTTGGCCGGCGACTTGGGGCGATCTTCCAGCCTCAACCGGCCGGTGCTGGACGAGGTGGCGGAGCGCTTCTCCGCCACACTGGTGTTGGCCGGCGCGGCGCTGGTTTTGGCCTCGATCCTGGGGCTGCTGGCCGGGATTGTCTCCGCCGTGCGGCAGTTCGGGCTGGCCGACAAGCTGGTGACGCTGGCGGTGCTGGTCGGCATCTCCATGCCGACCTTCTGGCTGGGCCTGCTGCTGATCCTGGCCTTCGCCGTCCGCCTGCGCCTGCTGCCGGTGAGCGGGATGTTTTCGATCTACGGCGGCGGCGACCTGCCCGACCTGCTGCGGCATCTGGCTCTGCCCGCCGCGACGCTGGCCGTGGTGGCCGCCGGGGTGATCGCGCGGCTGACGCGGTCGGCCATGCTGGACGTGCTGCGCCAGGACTTCGTCCGCACCGCCCGCGCCAAGGGCCTGACGGAGCGCCGCGTGGTGTTCGGCCACGCGCTGCGAGCGGCCATGGTCACGGTGATCCCGGTGATCGGCATCCAGGCCGGCTTCGTGCTGGGCGGTGCGGTCTACATCGAGACGGTGTTCCAGTGGCCGGGCATCGGCCGCATGCTGGTGAACGCCATCGCCACGCGGGACGTGCTGCTGGTCCAGGGCGGGGTGCTGGTGGTCGCGGCCAGCTACGTCCTTTTCAACCTTTTGGCCGACGTCCTTCAACGCCTGCTCGACCCGAGGATCGCGCCATGAGCGCTGGTTTCGCGCTGCTGCGCCGCGTGATGCGCAACCGGCTGGCGGCGCTGGGCCTCGTGCTGCTGGCGCTGATCGTCGTGGTCGCAGTGGTGGCGCCGATTCTGCCGCTGGCCGATCCGGACGCGACCGCGCCGGCGCGGCGCCTGTTGCCGCCCTTCAGCCCGGGCGCGTGGCTCGGCACCGACACGCTGGGGCGCGACCTGCTGGCGCGGCTGGTCTGGGGCACGCGGCTGAGTTTGGCGGTGGGCGTCGCCGCTTCGGCGCTGGCGGCGCTGGTCGGGTCGGCGATCGGGCTTGTCGCCGGCTACGCGGGCGGGCGGGCGGACAGCCTGCTGATGCGCGGCGTCGACGTGCTGATGGCGTTTCCCTACTTGCTGCTGGCGCTCGCCATCGTCGCGGCGCTGGGGCCAGGGCTGCTGAACGCGCTGTACGCCGTCGTCGTCGCCAACATCCCCTTCTTCGCCCGCAACGTCCGCGGCGTCACCGCGGGTTTGCGCCACCGGGAGTTCGTGGACGCCGCGCGCCTGTCCGGCATGGGCGGGCCACGCATCCTGTTGACGGAGGTGCTGCCGAACGTCCTGCCGGTGATCGTCATCACCGCGTCCACCACGGTCGGCTGGATGATCCTGGAAACGGCCGGCCTGTCCTTCCTCGGTCTGGGGTCGCAGCCGCCGCAAGCCGACCTCGGCTCCATGCTGGGGGAAGGGCGCAAGGCGCTGATCACCGCGCCGCACGTCGCCGCCTTGCCCGGCCTCGTCGTCTTCCTGATCGTCATGAGCATGAACCTGATCGGCGACGGGTTGCGCGACGCGCTGGACCCCCGCCTGCGCTCCGGCCTGCCCGCCCGGCCGAGCGTGGCCACGCGCGTGGAGCGGCACAGCGGCGACGCGCATCCGACAGACGGCGCCCTCCTGGCCATCTCCAACCTCCGCACCGCCTTCGAAACGGACACCGGGACGGTGGACGCGGTCAAGGGCATCAGCCTGCGGGTGGCGCCCGGCGAATGCCTGGGCATCATCGGGGAGTCGGGATCGGGCAAGTCGGTCACGGCGCTGTCCATCGCGCGGCTCGTCGCCTCGCCGCCGGGCGTCGTGCGCGGCGGCGCGGTCCGCTTCGGCGGCGACGACCTGCTGGCCCTGCCGGTCGGCGCGCTGCGCCGGCTGCGCGGCGGGCGGATCGCCTACGTCTTCCAGGATCCGCTGACCACGCTCCACCCGCTGATGCGCGTCGGCGCGCAGGTGGTGGAGGCGATCCGCGCCCACCAGCCCGTGCCGGGGGCCGAGGCGTGGCGCCGCACCGTGGACCTGTTCGCCGCGGTGAAGCTGCCCGACCCCGCCGGCATCGCCCACGCCTACCCGCATGAACTCTCCGGCGGGCAGCGCCAGCGGGTGTCCATCGCCATGGCGCTCGCCAACGATCCGGAGCTGATCGTCGCGGACGAGCCGACCACCGCGCTGGACGTCACCGTGCAGGCGGAGGTGCTGGACCTGCTGGACGAGCTGCGGCAGCAGCGCAACCTCGCCATCCTCTTCATCAGCCACGATTTCGGCGTGATCGCCCGACTGTGTGACCGGGTGGCCGTGATGCACCGGGGCGTGGTCGTGGAGGAGGGCGACGCGCGCGCCGTCCTCGCCGACCCGCGGCACGACTACACCCGGCGCCTGCTCGCCGCCGTGCCGGTCCTCGGGCAGCCCCGGCGCTTGGTCCCGGCCGCGCCAACGGTCGCGGGGGCCGGGCTTGCGGTCGAGGTCCGCGCCCTGTCCAAGACCTACCCCGCGCGCCGCTCCCTGTTCGGGCGGTCGCGCCCGGCGGTGCGGGCGCTGGACTCCGTGTCGCTGCGGGTCGCTGAGGGCGAGACGCTGGGCATCGTCGGGGAATCCGGCTGCGGGAAATCGACGCTCGCCCGCTGCCTCGTCGGGCTGACGCGCCCGACCGCGGGGACCATCCGGCTGGACGGGCGGACCGCGGACGAGCTTGCCGCCGCCGGGCCGAGGACGCTGGGCCGCACGGTGCAGTACGTTTTCCAGGACCCGCTGTCGTCCCTCAACCCGCGCAAGTCCATCCGGAACGTCCTGGCGGCCCCCTTGCGCTTCCTGGCCGGTCTCGACACTGGCGCGTGGGAGGCGCGCATGGTGGAGCTGATGCGCTCGGTCGATCTCGACCCCGCCGTGCTCGACCGCTACCCGCACGAGTTCTCCGGCGGGCAGGCCCAGCGCATCGCCATCGCGCGGGCGCTCGCCGCCGGGGCCCGGATCATCGTGCTGGACGAGGCCGTGTCCGCGCTGGACGTGTCGGTGCAGGCACAAGTGCTCCGCCTGCTGGCCGAGTTGAAGGCGCGGCACGGCCTGACCTACCTGTTCATCAGCCACGACCTCGCCGTGGTGCAGGCCGTCGCCGACCGCATCGTCGTCATGGCCGCCGGCGCCATCGTCGAGGAAGGCCCGTGCGAGCGGCTGTTCGCCGCCCCGCGGCACCCCTACACGCG
Organism: Azospirillum canadense; assembly: GCF_025961225.1. Taxonomy (GTDB): domain Bacteria; phylum Pseudomonadota; class Alphaproteobacteria; order Azospirillales; family Azospirillaceae; genus Azospirillum; species Azospirillum canadense. Next base: position 237,962 of record NZ_JAOQNG010000007.1, read on the forward strand.
CGGCCTGATCGACGCGGTTCCCACCCTACCGTCCTGATGCTCATGACCGGCGTGGCTTCACAGGGACGCGCCGCCGCACACGAAGATCCGCTGCCCGGTGATGCCCGCCGCCGCGTCGGACAGGAGGAAGGCGGTCAGCGCGGCGACCTCCTCCGGCTTGATGAAGCGTCCGATCGGGGGCAACTTCGGCGGAAGGCCGGCGCGGTTGGGGTCCTTCAGCATCGGCGTGTCCGTCGCGCCCGGCGCCACCACGTTGACCGTGATGCCGCGCGGCGCCAGCTCCAGCGCCCAGGAGCGGGCGAGCGCCACCATGGCCGCCTTGGTCGCCGCGTACTGGCTGCGACCGGCGGCGCCCTCCGCGGTGCGGCTGCCGATCAGGACGATCCGCCCCGCATCGGGCATCCGGGCAGCGGCATGCTCCACCAGCTGAGTCGCCGCCTCCACGTGCAGGCGCCACATCACCCGCGCGCCCTCGGCGTCCAACTCGCCCAGCGTGCCGACCCGCATGACGCCGGCGGCGTGCACGAGGGCATCCACCGCCGGCAGTCCGGACAGGACGTCCGCCACGGCCGTAGCGTCCAGCAGGTCCACCGGCGTGACGCGCAGGTGGGGATGCGCGAAGGCGGGCGGCGTCCGGCTCATCCCCTCCACCGCCCAGCCCTCGCGCAGGAGATGCTGGGCAATGGCCGCACCGATCCCGGAACTCACCCCGGTGACCAGCGCGCGGCGGGGGAGGCCCTGGCCGTCCCCCGCGGATGGGTGATCCGCCATGCTCATGCGTCCTTGGCCGGCCAATCCAAGGGAACGCGGCTGTACTTGATCGCTTGGCGGAAGTAGGTGAAGGCGACGTGCAGGTCGCCGTCCGCCGTCTGCGTGACCGAGGGGTAGGAGAACTCCCGGTTCAGGCTGTCCTTGGAGTTGTTGGTCATGCAGTAGCCGTCCCCAACCTCCAGGTTCCGGCGCACCGGCCAGGTGATTCCGCCGTCGCTCGACAGGGCGAGCGTCAGCGGCGCGCGGGGTGCACCCCAGAAAGCCTTGCGGCCCTGCGCCTGCGCCGGGGCGGGCGCGACCGCCACCGCCGCCGCGGCGACCGGAACCGTCGCGTCGTCCTCGATCTCGTCGTACAGCGACGCGCGCCGTTCGGTCGCCTGCTCCGCGCTGGACGGGTTGCAGACGATGGCCAGCCGCCCGTCGCGGAGCGCCGTCACCTGGATGGAGGAGTTGTTGTTGGGCAACTCCGTCGGCACCGGCTTGCTCCAGCTCCGCCCGTTGTCGGTGGAGGTGCTTCGGTAGACATGGTCGGCCCACCGGCTGCGGAAGAAGGCGGCCAGGGTGCCGTCGGCTAGGGGCACAATGCTCATATGGACGCAGCCCGTGCTGTCCGGCACCGGGTGCTCCGTCCAGGTCCGGCCCTGGTCGGTGGAGATCTTCACGGCGCTGGTGTCGTTGTCGCCCACCCACTTTTCGCCCGGCGTGCCGTGGCAGAGGAAGACCGGCAGCAGCCAGTCGCCGTTCGGCAGCACGACCAACGGCTGGCGGATGAAGATGCCGTCGCCGGCCCCCGCCTCGAACAGGGTGCGGATCGGACCCCAGCTCCGCCCGTCGTCGGCCGAGGTCCGGCACCGGACGATGGCGGTATCCTGGTTGCCGGACACCTGCGCGGTGTAGAACAGCCACAGCGTGCCATCGGGGGCCAGGAACAGGACGGGGTTCTGCTCCGACCGCGACGGGTCGTCGGACAGCCGGACCGGGTCGGTCCAGCGGTCGGAGCCGGCGGCCAGCCGCGAGAAATAGATGGAGATGTCCGGAATGCCCTCCTGCGTGCCGCCGAACCAGACGCAGGCGAGGTCGCCGTTGCCGAGCACGGTGATGTTGGCGGCGTGGTTCTGGACGCAGGGCGACGGCAGGTAGCTGTCGCGGCGCTGCGGGTCGCCGGCGACGGGCGCGACGCGCCCGCGGTCGGTGGGGAGGGTGGCGGTGTCGGTCATGGCGTCACATGTCAGGAATGAGAGAAGGCTGGGCGATCAGGAGGCGTCGGCCTGCGGCGGGGCGGCCAGGACGGACGGCGCGCTCTTCCAGCGGAACAGGCGCTCCAGCCCCATCACGGCCATGGGCGTCAGCAGCGCCACGTACATGTTGTCGATGCCGTAGGGGTTGCCGAGGACGTACCAGAGGGTCGTGGTGACCGTGGCGCCCAGCAGGCCGAGCGTGGCACCCATGTTGCTGGCGAAGAAGGGCAGGAAGAAGCCGATCACGGCGATGACGGTGATGGACAGGCGTAGCGCCCGGGTGAAAAAGGACAGCTTCAGGATTTCCGGCACGAAGAAGACGAAGATCAGCGGCAGGAAGCCGATGACCAGCGACAGGATGCGGGTGGTGCGGAACTCCTGCTCCGGCGTCGGCTTCTTCCAGGGCACGTAGAAGTCGCGGACCATCAGCGAGGCGATGGCGAGGGCCACGGTGCTGACGCTGACGAAGACCGACGCGACGAGCGAGGTGGTCACCACAGCGGCCATCAGCGGGTGCATGGAGTCGAGAAATACCGGCAGAGCGTAGAGGCTCTTCATGTCCGGATGCAGGTAGTGGGCTGTCACGCCGATCAGCGCCAGCATGATGCCGAGGGGCAGGCAGAAGGCGGCGGCGTAGAAGGCGGAGTGCTGGGCCTCCTTGGCGCTGCGGTTGGAGGAGATCGCCTGGATGATGAACTGGGTGGAGAAGATGGCGCCGACGGTGCCGATGACCCAGGCGAAGACGGTCGGCAAGCCGATGGTGCCGTCCCAGGTGAAGTAGTAGCCGGGCAGCTTCTCCATCACCGGCGCGATGCCGCCGCTCGCCGACAGCGCGACGCCGAGGATCAGGGCGATGCCGACGACCTTCAGCGCGCTGTGCAGGATGGTAACGTAGGCAATCCCCTTCAGCCCGCCGAACACGTAGTAGAAGGTGCTGACCACCGCGATGATCACCATGGCCCAGGTCAGGTTCAGGTTCATCACCGTGGACAGGGCCGCGGCACCGCTGACGTAGTTGCCCACGTTCACCAGCAGGAGCGCGTACATCATGATGATCGACACCGTCCGCATGGTGGAGGTGCCGTAGTGCTTCGCGATGGCGGCGGAGATCGTGTACTCGCCGGACCCGTAGATCCGCCGAGCGAAGAACAGGCCGAACAGCAGGAAGCCGATCGACGCGCCCAGCACCGACCAGGAGGCGGCCATGCCGGAGGAGAAGGCCTCCTGCGCGGTACCGACCGTCGACTTGGCGCCGATGAACTCCGACATCAGCAGCACGCCGACGACCGCCGCCGGCATGGAGCGCGCCGCGTTCATGAATTCCCCGGTGGTCCGGCTGCGCAGCCGCACCGTCAGCCACGAGGTGAAGAGGATGTAGGCCGCGACGATCCCCAGGATCAACGCGCTTTCCGCACTGGTGAAGTGGTTCATGGACGGCTCCCTAGCGGGCGGATGGCTCCGCCTTTCTGTGTCGTTGTCGTATGGCCGGTGTCTCCGGGCCTGTGCGGCCTCACACCGCTTCGGCGTAGCGCGCGGCGATCTCCTTGATGCTCCGGTTCACGTCCTCGGCGATCAGCGTCGGGCCGCGGCTCCAGCCGACCTCCGGCATGGCGTGGCAGAGCGCGCGCTTGACCATCGCCGGCGGGAAGCCCAGGGCGTACAGCTCCTTGCGAAGCGCGCTGAAACGCGCCTGATAGGTTTCCGCCGCGTCCAGGTCGCCGCGCAGGAAGGCGGCGTGGATGGCGTTCAGCGTCACCGGGCAGAGGTTGCCGAGGCCGGAGACGCAGCCCACGGCCCCGTTGCGCAGGCCGTGCAGGACCAGCGAGTCCGGCCCGACCAGAACGTCGAAGCCGTCCCGCTCCCGCGCCACGGCCAGGAAGCCGTCCAGGCTGTCCTGCGAGCCGGCGCTGTCCTTGATGCCGATGATGTTGGGATGCTCGGCCAGCACCCGCGCGGTCTGCGGGTCCAGCGTGTTCCCGGTGCGCGCCGGGATGTTGTAGAGGTAAAGCGGCACCGTCAGCGCGTCGGCGACGCGCCGGTAATGGTCGACCAGCTCGGCCTGCGAGCAGGCGATGAAGGACGGCGTGATGGCCGACACCGCCTTGACGCCCAGCCCCTGGATGGCCTTGCCGAGTGCGATGGTTTGGTGGGTGGAGACCTCGCCGATGTGGGCCAGCACCGGGACACGGCCGGCGGCGGCCTCCACGCTGACCTCGGCGACCTGCACCTTCTCCTCGAAGGACAGGGCGTAGAACTCGCCGTTGGTGCCGGCGCAGAACACGCCGTTGCCGGCGGACGCCTGGCGCTCCACCTGGCGTCGCAGCGCTGCGACCGCAACGCGCTCGTCGCCGTCGAAGGGCGTGACGATGGCGACGAAAGGACCCGTGATCTTGCTCATGGCCTGTGCCTTTGCCCGGATTTGAAGTGTGTGGGGTCGCGCCGTCAGTAGGCGGCGCGGTACATGCCCAGGATGTCGTCGCGCCCAACGTCGCGCGGGTTGTTGTCGAGCAGGCGGCGGATGGCGTGCGCCTCGTCCGCCATGCGCGGCAGGTCGTCCTCCGGCACGCCCAGCGCCGACAGCCGCATCTCGCAGCCCAGGGCCCGGCACCATTGGTAGGCCGCGTCGAACACCGCCGCCGGCTCGGTCGCCGGGGGCAAGCCGAGGGCCGCCAGGATGGCGGCGGTGCGCTCCGGCACCACGGGGGCGTTGAAGGCCAGGACGTGCGGGAAGACCAGCGCGTTGGCCGCCCCGTGCGCGACGTGGTGGCGGGTGCCCAGCGGATAGGCGACCGCGTGCCCCGCCGCCGTGTTGACCGGCCCCAGGCAGATGCCGCCGTAATAGGAGGCCAGCGCCAAGCCGGCCCGCGCCTCCCGGTCCTCGCCGTCGGCCACGGCGCGCGGCAGGAAGCGGCCGACCAGCCGGATGCCTTCAAGCGCGTAGAGGTCGATGGACGGGTGCGCCTTGCGGTTGGTGTAGGCCTCCACGCAATGGGCCAGCGCGTCCACGCCCGTAGCGGCGGTGACGGCCCGCGGCACGCTCAGCGTCAGATCGGGATCGACCACCGCGAGGTCGGCCAGCATGTGCACGCTCTGCACCGCCAGCTTGTTCAGGGTCGCCGGGTCGGTAACCAGCGCGCGGGTGCCGGCCTCGCTGCCCGTGCCGGCGGTGGTCGGTACCTGGACCAGGGCGGCGCGCTTGGCCGCGACCTTCTCCGGCCCGACCACCTCGTGGATGGTCTGCCCACTGCCGGGCAGGACCGCCGCCAGCTTGGCGAGATCCATGGCGCTGCCGCCGCCGAAGCCGACGACCACCTGCGCCTCCGCCCGCTCCGCGACGGCGAGCAGGGCCTCCAGATTGGGGACGTCCGGTTCCGGCTTGATGTCGGCGAAGACGGTGACGGAGCCCTCCAGCGCCAGCCGATCGACCCGCTGGGCGTTGAAGGCGTCGGCGACCACCAGTGTGCGGGTGAATCCGTGCTCCCGCACCCAGCGGCCGACCTCCGCGACCGTGCCGCCGCCGAAGGCGACGCGCGGCGGGCGGAGCAGCTCGATGGGGCGGGTCAGGTCGTTCTGGATCATGTCCCTGTTCCTCAAGCCGCGGCGCTGGTCGCCGGCGCGCGGGCGGCGGCGAGCGTTTCGGCGTATTCGATGGCCTCGATCAGGCTCAGCTCGTTGGCGATGCCCTTTCCGGCGATGTCGAAGGCGGTGCCGTGGTCGACGGAGGTGCGGATGATCGGCAGGCCGAGCGTGATGTTGACGCCGCTCAGCGCGTCCCAGGTCCCGGTTTCCGGGTTGACGTTGAAGCCCAGCAGCTTCACCGGGATGTGGCCCTGGTCGTGGTACATGGCGACCACCGCGTCGAACTGGCCGGCGCGCAGCTTGACGAAGACCGTGTCGCCGGGCACGGGGCCGACCACGTCCAGCCCGTCGGCGACGCAGCGCGCGATCACCGGCTCCGTCACGTCGATGTCCTGGCGGCCGAACAGCCCGCCCTCGCCTGCGTGCGGGTTCAGCGCGGCGACCGCGATGCGACGGCGCGGCAGCCGCAGGCCGCTCAGCGTCTCGTGCGTCAGGTCGATGACGTAGCGCAGCCGCTCCGGCGTCAGGCGCTTCGGCACGTCCTCCAGCGCGATGTGGGTGGTGACGTGGCTGACGCGCATGTTGCCGTGCGCCAGCATCATCACGGAGCCGCGCGCCCCTGTCAGCTCCGCCAGCATGTCGGTGTGGCCGGCGAAATGGTAGCCGGCCTTGTTCAGCGCCTCCTTGTTCAGCGGCGCCGTGACGATGCCCTGGATGCGCCCGGCCTGGGCCAGCCGCACCGCGCGTTCCACCGCCAGATAGGCGAAGCGCCCGCCGTCCACCGACAGCACGCCCGGACGGATCGGCTCGCCCTCCGGCCCGGCCTGCAGGCAGGCCAGCGCCGGCCAGTCGCCGTCGGTCTCGCTCACCTCCGGGAAAGCGAGATCGCTGCCCAGCGCGGCGCGCGCGGCCTGGAGCGCCGGGTTGCTGCCGATGACCAGCAGGCGCAGCTTCCCGGCTTCCAGCCGGTCCTTCAGACGCGCGCAGGCCTTCACGATGATCTCCGGCCCGACGCCGGCGGGATCGCCCATGGTGATGGCCAGATGCGGTGTCATGCTTCCTCTCCCTGGTGATGATGCGGCGCGGCCCCCTGAGACTCATTGAGGCTGACCAGCCGGCGCAGAAGCGCCGGGTCGCCGAACGCGCCCGATTTTGAAACCACGCGGACGCCGTCGAAGCGCCCGCCGCGCAGGACGGAGCGCGGAACCCCCGGCCAGACATGCCCGTCCAGATCCAGCCGCTCCGCCTCCAGCGCCGCGCAGAGGCCGCGGAGCGTCTCCCCACCGGCGACCAACAGCGTGCCGGGCGGGTCGAGGCGGCGAACCAGCGTCGCGAATTCCCGCTCGATGCGGTTCGCGGCGTCGGCGCAGGACAGCCCGTCGGGCAGCGCCAGCCCAGCCAGCGCGACGCCCCGTTCCATCAGCCGTCGCGACAGCGCGGACGCACTCGCCTCGCCACCGTTCGGCAGGGCCAGCGTATGCTCCGAACAGGCGGCGAGCTGCGCCGCGGTCACGGGATGGTTTGTACCGAACAACCCAAGCACCGGCCCCGGCAGCGTGGCGTCGTCCTGGGAACCGGCGGGGCACCCGGCCTGCTGCGCCAGCGCGCCGGCCAGCCCGCCGCTGCCGCACCACAGGACCGGCCCGTCGAGCGCGCGACCCACGGCGGCGATGGCCGCGAGGTCGGCGTCCGTTTCGGCGTCCCACAGGCTGACGCCGGCGGGGACCGCATCGCCGGGGCGGCAGAGGTGGACCGCCAGCCCCTCGCGCTCCAGGTCGGCGCGCAGGTCGCTCGCCACTGGGCGCCAGCCCTCCGCCGTGCGGGCGAGCTGTACGCCGCCGCGGGTGACCCGGCCCTGATAGGGAAAGGCGGGTGCCACGATGCAATGGGTCGGCGCGACAGCGCTCATCCAGGCGCCGATCTCCGCCCCGGCATGGCCGCGCAGAAGGCTGTCCAGCTTGGCGTAGAGGATCGTGTCGGAGGTCCAGCCCAGCCCGGCGGCCAACGCGGCGACCGTTGCCCGCGCCACGTCGCGCCCCACCTCGCGGGTGCCGCTATCGATGGCGATGCTCCCGGCGACGTTGGAGCGCGGCAGGCCGCGCCAGTGAACGGGTATCGGACCGGTGGCGGCGGTCAGCTGCGCCGCGGTGTCGAGCGCCCCGGTCAGGTCGTCGGCGATCAGCCGCACGCGCAGGGCCGCCTTCGCCTGTGCGTTGGGTCCCGATGTGAGGTGCTGGACCATGCCGTCCATGGTGCGTTCCATCCCGCTGCGCCGTGACCGAAGGGCCATGACCGGGCGCTTCCTCGGCCCGATCTGGAGCCACTTCATCACAGCGCTGCAAGCATGTCAACATGTTGTCATGTTGCATACTCACAATGGGCCGCTTCAGGCGCTTTGGTCACTTTACATGTTTACAAGTTGTCAGGTCGGGGTTACAGGTTTGATGGAACGACGCACGCACAGCCCTGAGAGACGACACCATGGACAAAGGAGAGTTCGCCTCCGACGCCTTGGACACGGATGGCACCAGCTTTGAGGGCACCGTGCGTCCGCGCGCGACGCCGCTGGTCCAACGGGTCTATCAGGGACTTCTGGCGCAGATCAGCGCGGGGGCGTACCAGCCCGACCAGCGGCTGCCGGGCGAGCATGAACTGGCGGAGCAGTTCCTCGTCTCCCGCCCCGTGGTCCGCGAGGCGCTGAGCCGCCTGCGGGACGAGGGGCTGATCCATTCACGGCGCGGAGCCGGCAGTTTCGTGAAGGGCAAGCCGGCGGAAACCCGCGCGCTGGTCGGCTTCGCCCCGGTCGAGACGATCGCCGATATCCAGCGCTGCTACGAGTTCCGCCTGAGCATCGAGCCCGACTACGCCTATTACGCGGCGTTGCGCTGGAACAAGCCGGCGCTGGACGGAATCGCCGCGGCGCTCGACCTCATGCAGGCGGCGACCCAAGCGCACCGGCATCGGGAGGACGCCGACTTCGCCTTCCACTGCGCCATCGCCGAGGCGGCGAACAACCACTATTACCTGTCGTCCTACAAGGCGCTCCGCGACCACATCGCCGTCGGCATGAAGTTCCACGGCGCGTCGCTGATGGGGCCGAAGGAGGGGCTGGCCGGCGTCCTCGACGAGCATCGCGGCATCTTCGAGGCGATCCGCAGCCGCGACGCCGAGCGCGCCCGCCTGACGATGCGGCGCCATCTGGAAGGCTCCCGCGACCGGGTGTTCGAAGGCCGGATGTTGGATTTGGCTTTGTAAAGGGAACGCTCCGTCAGGGGCGCCGCATCGTCACGACCAGCACGTCCCGGAAGGCCGGACGCGCCGGGTCGATGGGTTCGACGGGCGTCACGCCGTGGAACACGCGGGCGTCGTCCACCACCGCCGATTCCAGCGGCTGGCGCAGGGTGAAGCTGCCCAGCGGCCGGCCGGCGAGATCGTGGATGTTTGTCGTGCCGCTGGAGACGTTCTCGCGCCGGACCAGCATCACCAGGACCCAGTCCACGCCGTCGCGGTGCATCCCCTCCGGGGTGGGCCGCCCGGCCTCGTCCGCACGGGCCTCGATTCGGAATTGGTGGACTTCCGTGTGCCAGACCTCCGGCTTCGTGCCGGCGGGGGTGAGCGGGTCGAACAGCGCGAAGCAGGTCTTCAGGACCGCCTCCAGCGCGGGGTGGGTCCCGGTCGCCTCCGTGATCGGCTCGAACCAGCGTTCGAGGCCGCCGTTCAGGGGGTTGTAGTCCCGGCTCTGGTAATGGGGCTGGTGCGGCTTGCGCCGGATGCCGTCCGCGGACAGGGCGAAGGCGGCGTGCCGTCGGCGCCGGTAACGCCCGCCGTCCGCCATGAAGGCGTCCAGGCCGAGATCGTCCCAACTGGCGCTGAAACCTTCCCAATCGCGCAGGCCCGCCACGTCGAGCAGGCCCTGCATGTCGGCTGATTCGACGAAGGAGAAGCCCTCCGTCGCCACCGCGTCGCCAATCCTGTGCAGCTTTTCGGTCATGTCGGCTGTCCGGTCCAGAAGGCGATCCCGCTCGCCACGGACCATGACAGTACGAAAGCATCGGCGCGCCCGCCACGCCCGCAAGCGCATGGCTCACCCGACCAATATGAAGCGCGGCCACCGGATCGACACCTAAGTTCAATTGCGCCGTCACCCCGACGCGCGAAAGCTTGCAGGATGTCGGGGCGTCCTCACTGTTGAGTCGTTCCACGACCGGGCGGCGCACCCCAGGGGGGTCGCAAAACCGCCTTCACGGCCCGATCCGCAGCGCCGAAGCGATGCAGTGGGCCGACCTGGAACGACATCGCGGCTCCGATTCCCTGCGTGTCCAAGCGGATGCGCCTCGCACCCACGTGATCGAAGGATTTCGGCCATGAAAATCCTGATGGTATTGACGTCTCACGACCAGCTTGGCGACACCGGCCGCAAGACCGGCTTCTGGCTCGAAGAGTTCGCCGCCCCCTATTACGTGTTCAAGGATGCGAAGGCGGAGATCGTCATCGCCTCGCCCAAGGGGGGCCAGCCGCCGCTCGATCCCAAGAGCAACGAGCCGCGTTTCCAGACCGAGCTGACCCATCGTTTCGAGGCCGACCCGGCGGCCATCGCCGCGCTGGCCGCGTCGGTCCCGCTGCGCTCCGTCTCGGCGGCCGACTTCGACACCGTCTTCTACCCGGGCGGCCATGGCCCCATGTGGGACTTGGCGGAGGACGCGGATTCCATCCGCCTGATCGAGAGCTTCCATAAGGCCGGCAAGCCGCTCGCCCTGGTCTGCCACGCTCCCTGCGCGCTTCACCGCGCCCGCAGGCCCGACGGCCGCCCGCTGGTCGAGGGCAAGAAGGTGACGGGCTTCGCGAACAGCGAGGAGGAGGCCATGGGCCTCACGAAGGTTGTGCCGTTCCTGGTCGAGGACGAGTTGAAGCGCCTCGGCGGGATCTTCTCCAAGGCGCCGGACTGGGCTCCCTACGTCGTGACCGACGGCCTGCTGATCACGGGCCAGAATCCGGCCTCTTCCGGTCCCGGCGCCACGGCGCTGCTCAAGACCCTCGCCACCGCCACGGCATGACGGAACGGGCGCGTCGGACACCGGCGCGCCCACAGGCGGTTCGTTGCACCAAGCTGGCAAGCCGCTCCCGGTTCTCCCCGCAAGCCACAGTCCTGAACCGCGTCGGCCCAAGCCGACGATAAAAGCCCGTTGACTGTTTAGATGATGAAAGACATCTATTGCTCTTAGAGACTGATCGTCATCTAAACCGACGGGAGCGGGAGCATGGTGCAGGAATCGCAGGCAGCCGGAACGGGTCGGTCCGCCGGAGAGGCTCATTTCAAAGGGGCCTTGCGCCACCGCCGGCGTCGCACGATCGTGGTGTCCTCGCTCGCCGCCACGGTTGCGGTCGGCGCGATCCTGTCGGTTTCCACAGCGTGCTCGGCTCTGCTCAGCCCGGCCGCGGCGGTCGTGGAGACGGTGAGGGACCGCTTCGCCGGCGATCCCGTCATGGCCAAGCCCGATCCGGTCCGCGGGGTGCGCGTGATCGCCGTGGCGGAGGCCGGCACCACCCTGGAGAGGAACTTCACCGGCACGGTCGCCGCCCGCTATGAGACCGCGATTGGCTTCCGCGTCGCCGGCAAGATCCTGAGCCGGGCCGTCGATGTCGGGCAGGCCGTCCGGGCCGGCGACCTGCTCTTCGGCCTCGATCCCGCCGACTATCGCGCGGCGGTGTCCGCCGCCAAGGCGACGCTGGCCGCCGCGCAGGCACAGGCGGTCCAAACCGCCGCGGACGAGCGCCGACAGGCCCGGCTCCTCACGCAAGGGTGGGCGACCCAGGCGGCCTACGACCGCTACAAGGCCGCGGCCGAGGCGGCGACGAACCAAGCCCAGGCGGCCGCGGACCGCCTGACCCTGGCGCGCAACGACCTCTCCTATGCGGAACTGCGGGCGCCCCACGACGGGATCGTGACGGCCGTGAAGGCCGAGGCGGGGCAGGTCGTTCCCGCCGGCCAGCCCGTACTGACCCTGGTCCGGCCCAGCGACCGGGAGGCGCTGGTGACCGTTCCCGAGGGCCAGGTCGCGGACATCCGCTCCTGGTCGGCGACGGCGAGCTTCTGGGGTCGCGCCTCCGGCGCCGAGCCGGCCGTCCTGCGCGAGATTGCGCCGCAGGCCGACGCGGCCAGCCGGACCTACGCGGTCCGCTTCTCGCTGCCGGCCAGCGCCGGCACCGCGGAGCTTGGCAGCACGGTCACCGTCCACCTCAGCCGCGCGATGACAGGCGGCGCCACGACGATCCCTGCCTCGGCGATTGTCTTCCGGGACGGCAACCCGATCGTCTGGCGGATCGACCCGGCCGGCGACCGCGTCCAGGCCGCACCGGTTTCGATCCACCGGCTCGGCTCCGACAGCGCCGATGTGAGCGGCCTGTCGGCCGGCGACCGCGTCGTGACGCTCGGGGTGCACCGGCTGGACGAAGGTGTCCGCGTGCGCGTGGTCGAGGGTCCACGGGCCATGGCACCGGCTTCGGCCACAGCGTCCGAGGCGCACGCCCGGGGAGGCCGGTCATGAGCCGCTTCAACCTTTCGGAATGGGCCGTCCGCAACCGCGCCGTCGTGCTGTTCCTGATCCTGATGTCGCTGGTCGCCGGCGGATTTTCCTACCTCAACCTCGGCCGCGCCGAGGATCCGTCCTTCACCATCAAAACCATGGTGGTCACGGCGGTGTGGCCGGGCGCGACCGCGGACGAGATGCAGCGCCAGGTCGCCGATCCCATCGAAACCAAGATCCGCACGCTGCCCCGCCTCGACTGGGTGCAGAGCTATTCCCGGCAGAACGTCACCGTCGTGCAGGTGCAGTTGCGCGACGACACGCCGCCCCGCGAGGTCGCCAACCTCTTCTACGAAATCCGCAAGAAGATCGGCGACATCCGGGCCAACCTGCCCCAGGACCTGCGGGGGCCGTTCTTCAACGACGAGTACTCGGACGTCTACGCCGCCGTCTTCATGCTGACCGCGCCCGAACTCCCGCAGGCGGACCTCCTGCCCTACGCAGAACGGTTCCGGCAGCGGCTGCTGCGGATCGCCGACGTCGACAAGGTCGAGATCGTCGGGGAACGCCCCCGCCGGATCTTCGTCGACATCTCCTACACCAAGCTCGCGACGCTGGGCATTCCCGCCTCGGCCATCTTCCAGGCCCTGCAGCAGCAGAACGGGATGGTGCCGGCCGGCTCCGTCGACACACCGACGGAACGGGTCACCGTGAAGGTCGACGGCGCCTTCGCCGACGCGGACGCGGTGGCCGACGCGCCGGTCGCCGTCAACGGACGCACCTTCCGCATCGCCGACGTCGCGTCGGTATCCCGCGGGTACGAGGATCCCCCGTCCTTCATCGCGCTCTTCAACGGCGAGGAGGCGCTGGCGCTTTCCGTCCGGATGAAGGCCGGCGCCAACGGCCTCGCCCTCGGCAAGGCGCTCGACGAGGCCGTCCGCGACATCCGGGCGACGCTGCCGCTGGGCGTCGACGTGCACCAGGCGACGAACCAGGCGGAGGTCATCGCCGAGGCCGTGGACGAGTTCCTGCTGAAGTTCGTCGTCGCCATCGGCGTCGTCCTGCTCATCTCCTTCGTGGCGCTCGGCCTGTCCGCCGGCGTCATCGTCGCCCTGTCGGTGCCCCTGACGCTCGCCATCACCTTCGTGGTGATGGAGGCCGCGGGCATGCAGTTCCAGCGCATCACCCTGGGATCGCTGATCCTCGCCCTCGGCCTTCTCGTCGACGACGCCATCATCGCCATTGAGATGATGCTGGTGAAGATCGAGGAAGGGGTCGACCGCGTGACGGCGGCGACCTTCGCCTGGACATCGACCGCCATGCCGATGCTGATCGGGACGCTCGTCACGGTCGCGGGGTTTCTGCCGGTGGGGTTCGCGCGGTCGACGGCGGGCGAATACGCGGGCGGGATCTTCTGGGTCCTGCTGATCGCGCTCTCCGTGTCCTGGATCGTGGCCGTCCTGTTCACGCCCTATCTCGGCGTCACCCTGCTTCCCCGGCGCCTGGAGGAGCGGGCCGCGGCGCGCGGCGCGCACGATCCCTACCACACACCCTTCTACGACCGGTTCCGCCAAGCCGTGGACCTCGTCCTGCGCTGGCGCTGGGCGGCCATCGCGCTGACGCTGCTCGCCTTCGCCGCCGCCGGTGCCGCCTTCACCACGGTGCCGAAGCAGTTCTTCCCGCAATCCGAACGCCACGAGCTTCTGGTCGAGCTGCGCGGTGCGGAAGGCTCCAGCTTCGCCCTTTCGCAGGCCGAGGTCACGAAGGTGGAATCGCTGCTCGCCGGGCGTCCCGAGATCGAACATTTCGCCACCTACATCGGCCAGGGCGCCCCGCGCTTCTACCTCGCCCTCAATCCGGTCCTGCCCGACGAGAACTTCGCCCTGCTCGTGATCATGACGCGCGGCAACAAGGAACGCGAGGCGCTGCGCGCCGACCTGATCCGCCACTTCGCCGCGGAGGAAGGGCTGGTCCGCGGCCGCGTGCTGCGGCTCGACTTCGGGCCGCCGACGGGGCACGTGGTGCAGTTCCGGGTCGCCGGTCCCGACGTCGGCACGGTAAAGTCCATCGCGGAGAAGGTCCGTGACGTCGTGCGCGCCGACGAGAACACCCGCGACGTCGAACTGCAGTGGAGCGAGCAGGCCAAGTCCGTCCGCTTCGTGCTGGACCAGGATCGGGTCAAGCAGCTGGGCCTCTCCACCGCGGAGGTCGCGCAGATGCTGCAGGTCGTGCTGTCGGGCGCCCCGGCGACGCAGCTGCGCGAGAACAACCGCCTCACGGACGTTGTGATCCGCGCCGCGGCGGCGGAGCGGGCGGGGCTCGACCGGCTCGGCGACATCACGATCACGACGCGGTCCGGGGCTGCGGTCCCGCTTTCCCAAATTGCCCACCTGGAGGTGGCGGCCGAGGAGCCGATCCTGTGGCGGCGCAACGGCGATGTCGTGCTCTCCGTGCGCTCCGACGTGGTGGACGGGGTGCAGGGGCCGGACGTGACCAACGCGATCGTGCCCCGGCTGAAGCCGATCATGGACGCGCTGCCGCCCGGCTACCACATCGACCTGGGCGGCGCGATCGAAGAAAGCGCCAAGGCGAACGCCGCGCTCTTCAAGGTCCTGCCGGTGATGTTCCTGATCATGCTCACGCTGATCATGCTGCAGGTCCGCAGTTTCAGCCGGCTGTTCGTGGTGTTCCTGACCTTCCCGCTGGGCTTCATCGGTGCCAGCTTCGCGCTGGCGGTGACGGGCAAGCCCTTCGGCTTCGTCGCTCTGCTCGGCATCCTCGCGCTCGGCGGGATCATCGTGCGCAACACCCTGATCCTCGTCGACCAGATCGACACGGACATGGCCCACGGGCTGACCATGCGCGAGGCAATCATCGAAACGACGGTGCGGCGCGCGCGCCCCGTGGTTCTGACGGCGCTCGCCGCCGTGCTCGCCTTCCTGCCGCTGACGCTCACGAGCTTTTGGGGCCCGATGGCGATCGTCCTGATCGGGGGGACGTTGGTCGGCACCTTCCTCACCCTCTTCTTCCTGCCTGCCCTGTACGCCGCGTGGTTCCGGGTGGAGCGCGCGCCCGGCGGCGCGTCGTCCCCGGTGATTGCCGCCCAGGCAATCGCGGCGGAGTGATCCGTCGCTTGTAAAGATGATGGACGAAATCTATTTTGCAGGAAAAGGAGGCAAGGGCATGCGCAAGAACAAGGAAGAGACGGCGGAGAGCCGCCGCAGGATCCTGAAGGAGGCGGCAAGGCTCTACCGCGAGAAGGGCTTCTCCGGCGTCGGCGTCACCGACATCATGGAAGCGGCCGGCATGACCCACGGCGGATTCTACCGCCACTTCCCCTCCAAGGAGGCCCTGATCGCCGAAGCCATGACCGAGGCCTTCACCGACCGGGCTTCGCCGTTGGCGCCGGACCATGGGGAGGCCGGTTCGGATCTGTTGCGCAACTACATCGACCTTTACCTCTCCAAGGATCATCTTGACCACCCCGCGGCCGGTTGCCCGGTCGCGGCGGTCGGCAGCGAAGCCGCCCACATCGGCGGCGACGTGTCCCGTGTCTTCCACGACGGGGTTGCGCGCACCATCGACCGTGTGGCCGAAGCGCTCGGCGGGGCGAAGGAGGAAAGCCGCTCCGAGGCGCTACGTCTCCTCGCGACCCTGGTCGGCGCGATCGTGATCGCCCGGGCGGTGGGGAACCATTCCGACATTCAGGACGACGTCCTGAAGGCGGTCCGGGCGGACGGCGGTGTGTCCCGGCTCATCGGAGCCGAGCGCTGATCACACCGCCTTCTGATTACAGGGCCTTCTGCGCGTTCGCTCCGATCGCTACCGGCGGACGCCGCGTCGGCCGGTCCTGCCGGCGGCTCTCCTCGGCAAGCCACGCCACGGCGTCGGCCAGGGTCTCGGCGAACGGCCTCGTCTGGAAATGCAGCTGCGCCACGGCCTTGGCCGTGTCGAACCAGCCGGACGCGATGGCCAGCCGCACGCCGGTGACCGGCGCGGTGGGCGGCTTGCCGGAGACATGGTCGCTGATCCATTCGTCGACTTGGGCGAAGCCCAGCGCCAGCCAGCCGGGGATGCCCCACCGCCGAAGGGGCCTGCGGCCGCTCAGCAGGTCGAGCCGCCGCACCAGGGCGGACAGCCGGATGTTGGTCCCGCCGATCAGGTAGCGCTCGCCGACGGCGCCGTGCGCGGCTGCGAGCGCCAAGCCGGCGGCCACGTCGCGGACGTCGACCAGATTCAGCGTGCAGTCGAGGATGAAGCGCGGGCCCCCACGCAGGAACAGGCTCAGCATGGCCATCGGGGGTGTCGGGCCGCCGCCGGGGCCAATGACGGCCGTGGGATTGGCGATCACCACGGGCAGCCCGGCCGCCGCCGCTGCCAGCGCTGCCTGTTCGGCCCGGTATTTCGACCGGCAGTAGGATCCGGCCATCTCCGCCAGAGCCCGGTCGGCGGATTCGGCAACTCGCCCGACCGGGCGGCGGCCAAGCAGGACGGCCTCCGTCGAGCAATGGACGATCCGCTGCAACCGATGCCCCCTGGCGCGTTCCAGGACGCATTCCGTCCCGCGCCAATTGATGCGGTCGAACGCCCCCTTGTCGGGCAGCCACAGTTGCGGCAGGCCGGCGACATGATACAGCACCTGGACGCCCTCCAGCGCCGCGTCCACCGCCGCCGGGTCGAGGATCGAGCCCGGCATCACCTCCACGCCCCGCGGCAAGTCGTCGGAGACGCAGGTGTCGAGAACGCGCACGCGCTCGCCGCCGGCGACCAGATGCGCGACGAGGTGGCTCCCAATGAAGCCGCATCCTCCCGTGACGAGCGACAGCGCCATGGCGTTCGGCCCCCGCCTCTTTGACATGACGGGAATCCTGCGGCGGGCCGTCACCGGCCTCCAATGGCGCAACCGTTGCCAAGATACGGTATCAGGCCCCGCCGAGCAGCCGGTCGGCGTTGGCGTTGAGATCGCGTGTCAGGCCCGCGAGCCCCTCACTGCGCAAAGGGGCCTGGAACTCCGACCGTTGAGCGGCGAGCTGGCTGACCGTCCCCTTGGCGAGCACGTCGAGGATTCTCCAATCCTTTCCCACCGGATGCAGCACGTAGGTCAGGCGCACCGGGGCTTTGCGCGGCCTGGACAGGGTGGTGTCCACCAGCGTCGTGCCGCGCGGCCCTGCCCGCTCCCCGTCGATGGTGAAGCCCTCGCCGTTGTAGGAGGCGAAGCGGTCCAGGTATTGCGCGGCGCTGCGCCGGGTAAAGGCGTCAAGGGCCTGGCGCCGTTCGGCCTCGCCGGCCTGCTCGAAATAGGGGGCGGCGGCGATCTGCAAGGCGGCGTCCAGGTCGAAGACGTCCTGCATCACGGGCAGAAAGCGCCGAAGGCGAGCGCTGTTGGACTCCTGCCCGCCCCGGCGCATCAGGTCCAGCAACGCCTCGTTCAGCCGGCCCACCGGCGCCGTCGCCCCGGTGGCGGCCTCGGATAGGCTCCGGGATGGGTTCTGCGCCTGCGTGGCCGGCGCAATGGCAAGCGGCAACGCCGCGAGGACGGAGAGCAGCAAGGCAAGCACGTGGCGCATCCGCGTGGAGGAACCAGCCATGACGATCTCCGTCGATGATCCGCCCATAGGGTGCCGCCCGGTGTAGGAGGGGGTCAACCATCCGTGTGGGATGCCGCCGGGGGCACCGGTGGGCTATGCTCTTGGGTGCCTGCAGCACGACAGGAGGCTCCCCATGGGACGCTGGCTTCCCGCGGCCGACCACCCGCTTTACGGCTGCGACGCGCTGACCCTGCTGACGGTGATGCGGCGGAACGGGCCGCCGGACGCAGCCCACGCGGCGACCCTGGCCGCGGCCGTCGCCTCCGCCCTGCTGCGCGCGCCCTTCTCCCTGGCGGAGCGGGCGTGGGTGGCGTGGAAACGGCGGGGCGGCGAACCGCTGCCGGCGCCGGTCTTCATCGTCGGCCACTGGCGCAGCGGCACCACGCACCTCTACAACCTGCTCAGCCGTGATCCGCAGTTCGGCTTCATCGCGCCCGTCGCGGTGGGCCTGCCGTGGGACATGCTCGGGCTCGGCGCGGCCCTGCGCCCGCTGCTGGAACGGGCCTTGCCGGAGCGCCGCTACATCGACAACGTGGCGGTCCGCCCGGACTCCCCGCAGGAGGACGAGATCGCGCTGGCCAACATGTCGCCGCTGTCCTTCTACCACGGGCTCTACTTCCCCCGGCACTTGGACGAGAACCTGCGCCGGGGCCTTTATTTCGAGGGCTGCGGCCCGGACGAGATCCGGCGCTGGCGCGGCCGCTTCCTGCACTTCCTGGACAAGGTCGCCCTGTCTCAGGATGGGCGGCGCCTGCTGATCAAAAATCCGGTCTACAGCGCCCGCATCGCCATGCTGCGGGAGATGTGGCCGGACGCGCGCTTCATCCACATCCACCGGGACCCGATGGCGGTGTACGTCTCCACCGTCGGCTTCTACCGCACGCTCCTGAACCAGCTGGCGCTTCAGCCCCACGCGGGCATCGACGTGGAGCAGGTCGTGCTCGACCACTACCCGCGAATCATGCAGGCGCTTGTGGACGACGCGGCCGACCTGCCGCCGAACCGCTTCGTCGAGCTGGCCTTCGAGGATTTCGAGCGGGCCCCGCTGGCTGAGGCCGAACGCGTCTACCGAACCATCGAACTTCCGGGGTTCGAGGCCGCGAAACCCGGGTTCGAGGCTTACCTGGCCGAGGTGCGCGGCTATTCCAAGAACCGGCACCAGCTGTCCGACGCCGGGCGGCGGCGGGTGGAGCGCCACTGGGCGCCCTTCCTCGCCCGCTGGGGACAACCGGCCGCCGCCCCGTGATGCGCGCGGTGCTGCCGGCCGGCCTGCTGGTGCTGGGCTGGACGATGTCCGCGCTTGCCCAATGCCGGACGGTGGAGATCACGGCCGGCGGGCACCCGGTGGTCGGGATCGAGGATCTGGCCGTGGACGTCGCATCCCGGCGCGCGCTGCTTTCCGCCTACGACCGGTTGGCGGATCCGGACGCCGCCCGGGGTGGGCTGTTCGCCGTACCGCTCGACGCCCTGGATGCGGACCGTGCAGAGGCGGTCGAGCTGACCGCCGCCTTCCGCCCCGACGGCGGCTTCCGGCCGCACGGCATCGACCTGCGTGCGGAGCCGGACGGCACGCGATCGGTCCTGGTGGTCAACCGCCGCCGCGACGGGACCACGACCGTCGAGCGCTTCACGCTGGACGGGATGACCCTGCACCACCGGGGAACGGTCGAGAGCCCCCTGCTCTGCCGCGCCAACGACGTGGCCTTTCTGGACGGGGAGCGCTTCCTGTTCACCGGCGACCATGGCGGCTGCGGCCGGGTTGCAGCGGCCCTGGAGGATGCGCTGGACCTTCGCCGCGGCGTCGTTGGCCTGGTCGAGGACGGTGGCGCGCGCGTGCTGACCGGCGGCATCGGCTTTCCCAACGGCTTGCTGCCGGACATCGAGGCCGACCGCCTGTACGTCGCGGCGACGCGGGAGCGGGCGGTGCTGATCTACCGTCTGTCGGCTCTGCTCGGCGGCGACGACACGGCCCCCATCGCCCGCATCCCCGTGCCGGGCGGCCCCGACAACCTCAGCCGGGGGGTGGTTGGTGACCCGATGGAAGGCCGGGTGCTGGCGGCGGTGCATCCGTCGCTGTCGGCGCTGGCGCTGCACCGTCACAGCCTGCCGGGCGGAGCCACCGCGCCGGCCCGCATCGTCGCGCTCGGCCCGGAGGGGGTGGACACGTTGTTCGACGACAACGGACACCTCTTCTCGGCCGCGACTGTGGCGGCGGCCTGGGATGGCCAGCTCATTGCCGGATCGGTGATGTCCGCGCGCCTTCTGCTGTGCGGCGCCGCGACCAGCGATGCCAGCCGATCATCAGGCTGGGCAGCACGATCAGCGCCGACACCACCGTGAAAGTGATGGCGATGGCCAGAAGCATCCCCATGCTGGCGAGGCCACGGTGGGAGGAGATGGCCAGCGTCGCAAAGGCCGTGCTGGTGGTCAGCGTGCTGACCAGCACGGCGAGCGGCGTGCTGGTGACCAGCAGATCCATGCCGTAATCGGCACCGCCATGATCAACGCCGCGGGCGCCCGCGCGTTCCAACTCCTGCCCGCGGGCGACCATGTGGATGCTGCTGGACACGCCCAGCGCGAACAGCAGCGGAATGACAATCACGTTGGCGAAGTTGAAGGGAATGTCCAGCAGCCCGGCCGCCGCCATGGTCCACAGCGCCGCGACCACGAGCGGCGCCAGGATCAGCACGATGCCCTTCAGGCTGCGCTGCACGACCAGCAGCAGCAGGACGATCAGCAGCAGGGTCAGCCCCGTCGCCTCGGCGAAGGCGCGCAGCACAATCCACCCGGCCTGGGTCACGGTCACCGGCGCACCGGTCGCGTGCGGCGCCACGGTCAGCACCGCTTCGGCGAAGCGGGCCATGTCGCGGCTGTCGGAGATGTCGTGGGTCGGCAGCACTTCCACGCGCGCCAGCCCGTCCGGCGAGATCCAGCGGCGGCGGATGGTGTCCGGCACGTCCGCCGCGGTCACCGGCCGCTCCACCTCCAGCCCCTCGCGCAGCCGCTCCAGCAGGGGCGGGACGCCGCCGGTCAGCGTCTGGTCGAGCGCCGCCAGCGCCGGCGCGTCCTTCGGGGAGACGCGCTCCAGCGCCGCGGCGAAGCGCTGTGCGGCGGCGCGGGCCTCCGGCGCGCCGCCTTTCTCGGTCGAGAACCGGCCCAACGCCGCGTGCAGCACCGCCACCGCTTCCGCCCGCTCCTCCGTGGACAGGGGCTCCACATCGGTCGGGGTGGCGAGGCTCGGCCCCAGCAGCAGGGCCATGTCGGCGATGATCGGCAGCTTGGCGTCCTGATTCTTGGGAATGAAGCCGGCGAAGGTCCGCACCCCGCCCACTTCAGCGTTCCCGCGCAGGTGGTCGGCCACGGCCTGCGCCGCGGCGAGGTCCGGCTCCAGGATGTTGATCGCGTAGGGCGAGGTGCGCGGCGCGGTCGCCAGATCGCGGTAGGTGCGCACGGCCTCCGTCCGGCGGTCCTGGAGGTTCAGCGGGTTCACATCCAGCCGCACCAGCGGCAGCGCCGCCAGCGAGCCCAGCACGGTCAGCACGGTCAGCGCCAGCAGCGCGCTGTTGTGACGGGTCATCCAGGCGGCGAAGCCGCGGTCCTCCCGCGCGACCCGCACCACGCCCGGGCCGGGTGGCAACAGGATGAACAGGGCTGGCAGCAGCGTCAGGCTGATGACCAACGCTATCACCATGCCAAGGCCGGAAATCACGCCGAATTCCGCCAGCCCGCGATAGTCGGTCGGCACGAAGGACAGGAAGCCGAAGATCGCGCAGACCGTGCTGAGCGCCAGCGGCGGTCCGACTCCGCGCGCGGCCTCCAGCACCGCGGCGCGCACCGGACGGCCCCGCTGCCGCTCCTCCTGGTAGCGCAGGCCGAGGTGGCTGCCGAAATCGTCGCCCAGCCCGAAGAACATGACGGCGCAGGTGACGGAGATCAGGTTCAGCCGCCCCACGGTCAGCGCCGCCAGCCCGGCGTTCAGAGTCAGGCCAAGGATCAGCGTGACCATCATGCACAGGATCATCCGCCAGGACCGCATCCCAACGGTCAGCACCGCCACGACCAGCACGAAGGACAGGATGGTTGCGAGACCCGCCGTGTCCTCCACCGTGTCCAGCTCCGTCTGGCGCAGCGCGACGGCTCCGGTGACGCGGGCCTCCACGCCCAGCCCCGCCGACTCCTGCTTGATGGCCGCGATGGCACCGCGCACTGCATCCATTGCCGGGCGCCCGCGCCCGAAGGACGCCTCGCCGAGCACCGGCCGCGCGGTGACGAAGCGCTGGTTGCCGAACCGCTCGTCGTCGTTCAGCTTGACCAGTCCGGTCCAGGACACCGGCTCCGGCTTGCCGTCCGCGACGCCAGTGGCTGCGTCGGCAAGGCGGCCGATCAGGTCCGACAGGGCCGCCGGGGCGTTCTCGCCCGCGTGGCCCAAAACGAGGTCGACCATGCCGGCCAGCCCGCGCAGGTTCGGCGCCTCGTTCAGCGCGCCCAGCGCGGCCTGCGCCCCCGCCAGCCGCGTGGCGAGATCCTGAAGCGCGGATGCATCCAGGAACAGCAGCCCGTTGCGCCGGAAATAGGGATCGGCCGATGGGACCTCCACCTCGGCCAGGGCCTCCGGATGCGCGCGCATCAACTCGGCCAAGCGCAGCGCCGCCGCGTCGGACCGGTCGGCGGCGGGAGAGTCGACCACCACCACGATCTGGTCGTCGGCGAAGGGGAAGGCCTGCCGGTATCGCTCCGCATCGCGCCGGAACGGCACGTCGGGCGCGATCATGTCGGAGGTGCTGGTGCTGATGCGCAGCACCTCCGCCGAATACCAGCCGGCCAGCACCGACAGAAGCAGCGACACCAACACGGTGACCTTGGGCCAGCGGCACGCCGCCACGCTCCAGCTCTGCAGGACGGAGCGTGCAAGGTCCATCATGAGCCGTTCGCCCTAATAGCCGGGCGGCGGAGCGACCGTGACGTAGGAGACGGCGCCGTTGACGTAGGTCTGGTTGTACCAAGTGCCGCCGCAGCCGTAGTAGCTCACGCTCCCCGCGCTCACGACCGTCGGTGAGCAGGGGAGCACGGTCACATAGGTCGGCGACGCCGTCGCGGCCCCCGCGATGTAGCCGGCCGTCGCCCCGATCGCCGCACCCGCCAAGGCCCAGCCCCAATCGTCGTCGCCGTCCCAGTCGTCGTGGTGGGAGTCCCAGTTGTTCGACATGTTCTGCGCCGCGTAGGATCGGGCTTCGGTGCGTTCGGTCTGACCCTGCTGGCGGGCTTCGGTGCGCTCGGTCTGCCCCTGTTGCCGCTGCCCCTGCCGCTCCGTCCGTTCCGCCTGGCCGGAGGTGCGGGTGTCGGCCCGCGCCTGGGTCCGGGTCTGCTGCGTCTCGTTGCGCTGCGCCGAACGCTCGGTCGCTCCCGACTGGCGGGAAGCGGTCTGCGCGGCGGCGGTGCGTTGGCCGGACCGCTCGGTGGCCCCGGCCTGCCGGGCTCCGGTCGCGGCGGCGCCACCGGCCGGGCGCTGCGCCGGCCGCTGGGCGGCGGAAAAGCCGCCGCCCGACGCGGCGCCGGCACGGGCATAGCCCCCGCCGCCACCGCCCGATGGCCGCGACGCGGACAAACTGCCCCCCGCCGCCGGGCCGGAGCGGGAGAAGCCGCCTCCCCCACCCCCGCGGCCACCTCCCCCGCCGCCGCCGCGTCCGCCGCGCGCCGCGTCCGCCGCGACGGATGCGACGACCAGGACCAGGGCCGTGCCGACGGCGAGACCGGACCGTGCGAAGCCCGACTGTGTGAAGGCCATAATCATTTCGGGGCCTCCTCTGCGCTGCCGGACCGTTCCGGCTTGTCCTGAGCCCCTGGCTGGCCGCCCGCGGCCTTGCGGACGCGCACCAGGAAGGGAATGCGCTGCGTCCCTTCCGGCGGGTGGAAGGCGAGCTGCTCCGCCGACAGGTCGGGGTTCAGGGTCCAGTCCGTGAGGTCGGCGCGGTACTGCGGCTCGCCGTCATCGTTCTTGTAGGTGATGGTGATCCGCTGCGGCAGGGGCGTGCCGTCGGCCGCGACCCAGACCTGGAAGTCCACATCCTCGGTCTGGCCGGCCACATGGTCCGTCGGCACCGGCGTCAGCGTGTCACGTTCCACATAGTCCAGGGCCTGGATGCGCTGGTCCAGCTCCGCCGGCAGCGTCGTGACCAGCAACAGCGCCAGCGGCAGCCGGATTTGAAGCTCCTGGACCAGATAGCGCACCGCGTCGTCCACGCTGCCGGGCCGGTCCAGTTGGCCATAGACCTTCTGTCCGGGGTCGAACACGGTCAGCGCCTTGCCGTCGAAGGTCACCTGGCGCTGCGTCCCGTCGCTCTGCTGGGATTCCACCCGCAGGGCGTCGGGCCGGTTCAGCGTCACGGTGCGGCGCTCGCCGAACTCGATCTTCTCCCCCGTGTCCTGCACCACATCGTAGTTGGACCGGATCGTCACGCGGAAGCCCTTGGCCTGGGCCAGCGTGTCGGCCATCCGGTTCAGGACATCCATGGCGTGCTGGTCGATGCTTGGTTCATCGATGGCCTGATCGTCCTCCGCGTCCGGCTGTTCCGCCTGGGCAGCGGCCGGCGCGGGGCCGAACAGGAGGGGAAGGCAGAGCAGGGGACCGGAGAGCCACAGAAGCGTTCTCATGGAACACCGCCGATCAGTTGATGACGCCTTCGCTGCCACCGAAGCGACGTGGCCTATCACTCGGCCGATGATCTGACGCGCGGAGTCGTTGGCCAGGAAGGCGGAAGGCGTCGGTGCGGGCCGATCTCGTCCACGGTCGGGCACGGTCGGGTGGTGATCGGTCACTGTGGCCCAAGCCGCTTGGCGCTTTGAACCGTGCAACAGTTGACTTGGATACGGTAACGGACTGGCGACGGGACGTATCGTCCGGTAGCAATCCGTGAACGGCCAACCCTGAACAGCCACCAAGGTTGAAGCCGCCGTGCTCACGCCGCCGACGGCCCGAGTCACCGGATTCGTTACGGTATCAAAGTCAACTGTTGCGCCCTTACAGAGGCGCGCCCCGACAGGGTAGCGTCGCCTTCATGATCGCTTCCGTCCCGGTTGCGTCCCAGCGCACCAGCCTGCGGCGCATAGGGCGTTGGCGGAGGCGCCAATGGGGCGCCGATGGGGGCTGGGCCGATGCCTTGATGCGATCCACCGCCGTGCCGGTTGTGTACGTCCCCGGCCGGTCCCCGCCCAACCGGCCATTCCTGACGAGCGTACAGCGAAGAGAGGAATCCTGATGCCTGTCCGGTCGGAACAGCCCCTAATGATGCAGCCCTTCACGACTTGGCTTTCGGCCTGGAGCGCCTTCAATCCGGTTGCCTTTCCCTTCACCGCGGCCCCTTTCACTGCGGCCCACAACAACGGTCCCACAGCGAAGGGCTCCGGCGAGCGGTCGGGCAAGGACAGACAGCAAGGCACGCCGCTTCCGTCCTTCCCCAACCCCGTCCAGGACGCCATCGACTATGGCGTGGACGCGATGCAGCGCTGGATCCTGTTCCTCGACGTGATGCGCCGCCGTGGCGACCAGTTCCTGGAACACGCGCAGCATGGCAAGCCCCCGGTCCTCACCTTCCCGCACGAGGTGGTGATGGACGGGCGCAAGCTGAAGCGCCCCTGCAACTACATGCTGCTGCACATCCTGCCGGACCCCGCGGTCGGGACCGACCCGACGAAGCGCCCCTTCGTCATCGTCGATCCCCGCGCCGGCCATGGGCCGGGCATCGGCGGCTTCAAACCGGACAGCCAGATCGGCACCGCGCTACGCGCCGGCCATCCCTGCTACTTCATCGGCTTCACCCCCGACCCCGTGCCCGGCCAGACCCTGGCCGACGTGGGTGCGGCCGAGGCCGCCTTTATCGAGCATGTGGGCAAGCGGCACGCCCGGGCCGACGGCAAGCCCTGCGTCATCGGCAACTGCCAGGCCGGCTGGGCGGTGATGGCGCTGAGCGCCGTGCACCCCGAGCTGATGGGGCCGCTGATCATCGCGGGCTCGCCGTTGTCCTACTGGGCCGGCGTCAAGGGCAAGAACCCGATGCGCTACCTCGGCGGGCTGTACGGCGGCGCGTGGCTGGCGGCGCTGGCCGGCGACCTCGGCAATGGGCGCTTCGACGGCGCGCATCTGGTCGGCAACTTCGAAAAGCTGGACCCCGCCAACACCTACTGGAAGAAGGCGTACAACCTGTACGCCTCCATCGACACGGAAGGCGCGCGTTACCTGGAATTCGAGAAGTGGTGGAGCGGCTTCTTCCTGCTCAACACAGAAGAAATCGAGTCCATCACCGACGAGCTGTTCGTCGGCAACAAGCTCAGCAGCGGCGGGATCGTTAGCAAGGACGGCCGCCGGCTCGACCTGCGCAACATCCGCTCGCCCATCCTGGTCTTCGCTTCCTTCGGCGACAACATCACGCCGCCGCAACAGGCGCTGGGCTGGATCCTCGATCTGTATGACAGCGTGGAGGACATCCGGTCGCACGAGCAGACCATCGTCTACAACCTGCACCACGATATCGGCCACCTGGGCATCTTCGTGTCCGGCCGCGTCGCCCGGAAGGAAACGGCGGAGTTCGTCGAGAACATCGAGCTGGTCGACCTGCTGCCGCCCGGCCTTTACGAAATGGTGATCGAGCCGAAAGACCCGAACGCGCCGGGCGCCGACCTCGTCGCCGGAGCCTACGTCACGCGTTTCGAACCGCGCACGCTGGACGACATCCGGGCGCTCGGCGGCAACACGCCGGAGGATGACCGGCGCTTCGCGACGGTTTCCCGCATCTCCGACGTGAACAAGGGCCTGTACGACAGCTTCGCCCGCCCCTGGATCCGCGCCATGATGACGGAACCCATGGCCGAATGGTTGCGGCTGACCAACCCGGCGCGGGCGCAATACTACCTGTTCTCCCACCTGAATCCCTTCCTGGCGCCGGTGGAGGCGATGGCCCACTGGGCGCGCGAGCACCGCCGGCCGATCGGCAAGGACAACCCGTTCCTGGAGGCGCAAACGCGCGTCTCGGACGCCATCGCCCAGGCGCTCGACAGCTACCGCGACCGGCGCG
Source organism: Azospirillum canadense (assembly GCF_025961225.1). Lineage (GTDB taxonomy): Bacteria > Pseudomonadota > Alphaproteobacteria > Azospirillales > Azospirillaceae > Azospirillum > Azospirillum canadense. The sequence continues at coordinate 264,730 of NZ_JAOQNG010000007.1, forward strand.
ACGCCGCCGTGGAACAGCTGTTCCTGACCACTTACAACGCACCGCTGCTCCAGGCGCTGGTCGGGCTGGCCGCGCCCGACGCGGAGGTGCGGCCGCCGCGTGTCCGCGACGAGGCCTTCGAGGCCCTGGTCGAGAAGCGGATGGCCGAGATCGAGGCGCGCGTCGCCGACGGCGGCCTGCGCGAGGCGCTGTTCCGCATCCTCGTCTTCGCCCGGCGCGCCGAGGGGGCCATCGACGAGCGCGCCTTCCAGACGCTCCGGCGGATCCGCGACGAATTCCCCGAGGCGAAGCAGCAGAGCCTGGACGAGGTGCGCGCGGTGTTCCGGGAACAGGTCTTCCTGCTGCTGATCGACGAGGAGGCGGCGATGGCCGCCCTGCCCGTCCTGCTGCCCGAGGACAAGGACCGCAAGACCGTCCTGGAGCTTGCCGAACGCGTCCTGTCGGCCGCCGCCCCCCTGACCGCGGAGCAGCGCGCCCGCCTGCGCGAGGTCTCCGCCATCCTGGAGCGCGACCGGGCCGAGGCCGGCGCGGAGACCGCGCTCCGCGTCGTGTCGCGGGGTGCCGGCTCCTCCGTGGCCAAGGCCGCCGCCGAGATCAGCCAGGCCGCCAAGCAGCGGCGTCCCACCCGGACCGAACGCGCCAAGTGACGCCCCGGGCGTCCACCGCAGGCCAATCAAAAGGAGGACCGCACCATGACGGACGAAACGATTAAAACCTCCTCCATCGGTGACGACCTGATTAGCCCCGAAGACCTCCGCCGGATCGCCGAAGAGCGCGAGATGGCGAAGCTCAAGGAGGCGTTGGAGCACGAAAAGAAGCTCCAGGAGGAGCAGAGCGGCGTCCGCGACGCCTTCATGAACCAGCACATCCGCCCGGACGCCAAGGAGCGATTCACCCGCGCCGTGCGCGCGGCGGCGGAGCGCGGCGTGAACGAAATCCAGATCACCCGCTTTCCCAGCAGCTATTGCACCGACGGGGGGCGGGCCATCAACAACTTCGAGCCGGACTGGCCGAACTCCCTGACCGGCTTTGCCCGCGAAGTCTACGAGATCTTCGACAAGACGTTGCGCGCCAAGGGCTACAAGCTGCGCGCGCAGGTCCTCGACTACCCCGGCGGGATGCCGGGCGACATCGGTCTTTTCCTGCGCTGGTAACCGGGGGTGCGGCATGACGGACGTCCAGGCCCACACCGATGCGTCGCTGGCCGCGCCACCAAGCGGTGCCCCCGCCCGGCGGCATGAGAAGTACGAGCAGCTGGTCGCGGCCTGCCGCTCGGTTGCCCCGGTGTCGACCGCGGTGGCGCACCCCTGCGACGTAACCTCGCTCAGCGGGGCGGTGGACGCGGCGGAACAGGGCTTCATCGCCCCCATCCTGGTCGGCCCGGCGGCGCGCATCCAGGCCGTCGCGGAGGAGGCCGGGCTGAACCTCGCCCCCTACCAGATCGTCGACGTGCCGCACAGCCACGCGGCGGCCGCGGCGGCGGTGGACCTCGTGCGGCAGGGGCGCGCGCAGCTGCTGATGAAGGGCAGCCTGCACACCGACGAGCTGCTGCACGAGGTGGCGAAGCGGGACAGCGGCCTGCGCACGGAGCGGCGGATCAGCCACGTCTTCATCATGGACGTGCCCACCTACCCGAAGGCCCTGTTCATCACCGACGCCGCTGTGAACATCGCGCCGACGCTGGAGGACAAGCGCGACATCATTCAGAACGCCATCGATCTTGCCAAGGCGCTCGGCAACGATCTGCCCAAGGTGGCGATCCTGTCGGCGGTGGAGACGGTCAATCCGAAGATCCCCTCCACGGTCGAGGCGGCGGCGCTGTGCAAGATGGCCGACCGCGGCCAGATCACCGGCGGCGTGCTCGACGGCCCCCTGGCGCTCGACAACGCCATCAGCCCAGAGGCCGCGCGCATCAAGGGCATCGCCTCTCCCGTCGCCGGCTACGCCGACATCCTCGTGGTGCCGGACCTGGAGGCGGGCAACATGCTCGCCAAGAACCTGACCTTCCTCGCCAACGCCGACGCCGCGGGCCTCGTGCTCGGCGCGCGGGTGCCGATCGTGTTGACCAGCCGCGCCGACAGCGTGATGACCCGCATGGCCTCCTGCGCGGTGGCGGCGCTCTACGCCGACCACCTGCGGCGGGCGCAACCGGTGAAGGGGTGAGGCCCATGGCCCAATCCACGCCCCGCGATACCATCCTGGTCGTCAACGCCGGATCGTCCAGCATCAAGTTCCAGCTCTTCGATCTGGACGACGACGCCTTGCCGGCGCTCCTGCGTGGCCAGATCGAGGGGATCGGCACGCACCCGCGGCTGGTCGTGAAAGGCGGCGAAACCCTCCACCTTCCGGCCGAGGCGGAGGGCGTGCCCGGGGCGCTGGCCTTCCTTGGCGCTTGGCTGCGGGAGCATGCCGGCGCGGGCGGGCTGCCGGTCGCCATCGGCCACCGGGTGGTGCATGGCGGGCCGGCTTTCGACACCCACGTGGTCGTGGACGAAGCGGTGATCGCGACGCTGGAAACCTACATCCCGCTCGCCCCGCTGCACCAGCCGAACAATCTGGCGCCGATCCGCGCGATCCGCCGGATCATGCCTGACGTGGTACAGGTTGCGTGCTTCGACACGGCGTTCCACCGCCGCCATCCGGAACTGGCCGACCGCTACGCCCTGCCGGAACGCCTCTACCAGGACGGCGTGCGCCGCTACGGCTTCCACGGCCTGTCCTACGAATACATCGCGCGCCGCCTGGCCGAGATCGCCCCGGAGGTCGCCCCGGACATTGCAAACGGGCGCGTCGTCGCGGCCCATCTCGGCAGCGGGGCCAGCATGTGCGCCATCCAGGCGGGCCGCAGCGTCGACAGCACCATGGGCTTCACCGCCATGGACGGGCTTCCCATGGGAACCCGGCCGGGTCAGTTGGACCCGGGCGTGGTGCTCTACCTGATGGACCAGGGCATGGACGTCCGCGCCATCGAGCACCTGCTGTACCACGACTGCGGGCTGAAGGGCCTGTCCGGCGTCAGCAACGACGTCCGCGACCTGCTGGCCAGCGCCGACCCGCGCGCCCGCTTCGCGCTCGATTACTTCGTCTACCGGGCCGGCCTTGCCATCGGGTCGCTCGCCGCGGCGATGGGCGGCATCGACGCCCTGGTCTTCACCGCCGGCATCGGGGAGCGGGCGCCGTCGATCCGCAAGGGCATCGCGGAGCGGGCGCGCTGGCTCGGGCTCGACCTCGACGGACCGGCCAATGAAGCGGCCAACGGGGCGGGGGAGACCCGCATCAGCACGCCCGGCAGCCGGGTCAAAGCCTACGTCGTGCCGACCGACGAGGAACGGATGATCGCGCTGCACACGCGCGACATCCTCGGCCGGCATCATTAGGGAGGGTGGCGCGCCATGACGACACGAACGGCAAGCGCGGCGGTCGTCGCCAGCCTCCTTCTCCTGGGGTGCGAGCAACCGGAAGCGCCTCCCGCGGAGGCAACGCTGATCCGCGCGCTCGCCGTGCAGGAAACGGCCTTCGACCAGACCACGGCGCTGACCGGCGACATCCAGGCCCGTCATGAGAGCAACCTGGGCTTCCGCGTCGGCGGCAAGGTGGTCGAACGGCTCGTGGACGTCGGGCAGACGGTCGCCGACGGCGACCTGCTGGCCCGGCTGGACGACCAGGACCAGCAGAACGCCGTGCGCTCCGCGGAATCCGACGTGGCCGCCGCGCAAGCCTTCGTGGAACAGAGCCGCACCCAGGAGGAACGCCAGCGCACCCTGCTCGCCCAGGGCTTCACCACGCGGGTGCAGTACGACAACGCGCAGAAACGCTACACCCAGGCGCAGGCGGAGATGAAAGCCGCGCAGGCCAAGCTGCAAACGGCCAAGGACACGCTGTCCTACACCGAGCTGCGGGCCGACCGCGACGGGGTCATCACCGCCAAGGCGGCCGAGCCGGGGCAGGTCGTGGCCGCCGGCCAGATGGTGCTGCGGCTGGCCGACCCCGGGGAGCGTGAGGCGGTGTTCCAGGTTCCCGGCGCCAGCACCCGGCTGGAAGGCCAGACGAAGCTGCCGGCGGTCGAGGTGCGGCTGGTCAGCGACCCGAAGATCGTCGCCGACGGCACGATCCGGGAGGTGTCGCCGGGCGTCGACCCGGTCACCCGCACCTACACCGTCAAGGTCTCCCTGCCCGACGCGCCGCCAGCCTTCCTGCTGGGCGCCGCCGTCACCGGGCGGGCCAAGCTGCCGGCCCGGCCGGTCGTCACCCTGCCCTCCTCCGCCCTGTACCAGACCGATCAGGGCGACCCGGCGGTCTGGGTCGTCGCCCGCTCTCCCGAGTCCAAGCCCGATGCCAAGGCGGCCAACACCGTCAGCCTGCGGCCCGTCTCCGTCCTCCAGTACGACACCGGCGTGGTCACGGTGGAGCGGGGCCTCAGCGCCGGCGACCTCGTGGTGATCGGCGGCGTCCAGAAGCTGCGGCCCGGTCAGGCGGTGACCATCAAGCAGGGGAGCGGGTCATGACGCGCGCCATGCCGAGACAAGCCTTGTCCGCCGCCCTGCTGCTGACCGCGGCGATGCTCGCCGGGTGCCAGGAGCAGTCGCATCACCAAGCCGATGCCGGGCCGGTGATCCGACCGGTCCGGACCATCACCGTCCAGCCGCAGAGCTTCCGCCTGTCCGAGACGGCGACCGGAACGATCGAGGCGCGCGCCGACGCCGACCTGGGTTTCCGCATCGCCGGCAAGCTGGTCGAGCGCAAGGTCGATGTGGGGGACCGGGTCCGCGCCGGCGACTTGCTCGCCCAGCTGGACGACCAGGACCAGCGCAACGCGCTGCGCACGGCCGAGTCCAACCTGGCTTCCGCCCAGGCGGAGCAGGTGCAGGCCCGCAACGAGGAGGGCCGCAAGCGGGAGCTTCTGGCCAACGGCAACACGTCCCGGGCCATCTACGACGCGGCCCTACTCTCCATGCGCACGGCGGACGCCAAAGTGGTGGCGGCTCAGGCCGCTCTCCAGTCGGCGCGCGACAAGGTCGGCTACACCGAGCTGATGGCCGACCGCGACGGCGTGGTGACCACGGTGGGCGCCGAGCCCGGACAGGTGGTCGAGGCCGGCGCGATGGTGGTCCGGGTCGCCCAGCCGGAGGAGCGCGAGGCGGTCTTCAATGTGGCCGAGGCTGGAATCCGGGGGGCGCCCAAGGATCCGGTGATCGAGGTGACGCTGGCCGGCGCGCCGGACGTCGCGGCGCTTGGCCGCGTCCGCGAGATCTCGCCCCAGGCCGACCCCGTCACGCGCACCCACACCGTGCGGATCGCCTTGGAGAACCCGCCCGACGCCCTGCGCCTCGGCGCCACCGTCACGGGCCGCCTCAAGCAACCGCCGGCCCCGGTGATCGAGCTGCCGGCGACGGCGCTGCTGGAGGAAACGGCAACGGACGGGTCCACGCGCACCCTCGTCTGGGTTGTGGATCCGCAAAGCCAGACCGTGCGGCGTCGTATCGTCGCCATCCGGCCCAGGGATGGCGCCAGGGGTCCTGATGGCCCGGTCATCGTCACCGACGGCCTGTCCAAGGGCGACGTCGTGGTCACCACCGGTGTGCACAGCCTCACCGAAGGTCAGCGCGTGCGGTTCAACAAGACCATTGAAACGGCGGCGGCACCATGATCACCAGCTTCAATCTGTCGGAATGGGCGCTGCGGCACCGTTCCTTCACCTGGTACCTGATCCTGTCGCTGACCGTGGCGGGCGCGCTCGCCTACATGCGGCTGGGGCGGGAGGAGGATCCGGCCTTCACCATCAAGACCATGGTCGTCCAGACGAACTGGCCCGGCGCCACGATCGAGGACACCATGAACCTGGTGACCGACCCCATCGAGAAGAAGCTGGAGGAGATCCCCTATCTCGACTACGTCAAGAGCTACACCAAGCCCGGAATCTCCGTCGTCTACGTCAACCTGAAGGACTACACGCCGGCCGAGGCGGTGCCCGACCTGTGGTACCAGACGCGCAAGAAGATCGCCGACATGAAAAGCACCCTGCCCGCGGGCGTGCAGGGGCCGGCCTTCAACGACGAGTTCGGCGACACCTTCGGCACCGTCTACGCCTTCACCGCCGACGGGTTCAGCTACCGCGAGCTGAAGGACTATGCAGAGACCGCGCGTGCGGAGCTGATGCGCGTGCCGAACGTCGGCAAGGTGCAGTTCGTCGGCATCCAGAACGAAAAGATCTACCTAGACTTCTCAACCCGCCAACTCGCCGCCATGGGCATCGACCGCGAGCAGGTCATCGCCGACCTCCAGGCGCAGAACGCCGTAGCCCCGGCCGGCGTGGTCCAGGCCGGCGACGAGAAGATCACCGTGCGGGTCAGCGGCGCCTTCGCGTCGGAGGACAGCCTGCGCGCCATCAGCCTGCGCGCCAATGGCAAGTTCTACCGGCTGGCCGACGTGGCGCAGGTTCGCCGCGGCTACGCCGACCCGCCCACCCCGCTGTTCCGCTACAACGGCCAGCCCGCCATCGGCCTGATCATCTCCATGGCGGCCGGCGGCAACATGCTGGCCTTCGGCGAAGGCATCCACGAGAAGATGCGGCAGGTGGAGGCCAACCTGCCCGTGGGCATCAACGTCCACCTTGTGGCCAACCAGTCGGTGGTCGTCGAGGAGTCCATCGCCGGCTTCACCAAGGCGCTGAAGGAGGCCGTCATCATCGTCATGGCGGTCAGCTTCGTCAGCCTCGGCCTGCGGGCCGGCATGGTGGTGGCGACCTCGATCCCGCTGGTGCTGGCCATGACCTTCATGGGTATGGTCTATTTCGGGATCGAGCTGCAGCGCATCTCGCTCGGCGCCCTGATCATCGCGCTCGGCCTGCTGGTCGACGACGCCATGATCACCGTGGAGATGATGATCACCAAGCTGGAGGAAGGCTTCAGCCTGGATAAGGCGGCGACCTTCGCCTACACCTCCACGGCCTTTCCCATGCTGACCGGGACGCTGGTCACGGTCGCCGGCTTCATTCCCATCGGCTTCGCCCAGGGCGGGGCGGCGGAATACTGCTTCTCGCTGTTCGCCGTGGTGGCAATGGCCCTGCTGTTCTCCTGGATCGTCGCGGTGCTGTTCGCCCCGCTGATCGGGGTGAACGTCCTGCGCGAGCCGAAGGCGGCCAAGCACGCCCACGGTGCGCACGAACCCGGCCGCCTGATGCGCATGTTCCGGACGGCCCTGCGCACCGCCATGCGCGCCCGCTATCTGGTCATCGCCGGCACGCTGGCGCTGTTCGCCCTGTCGGTCTTCGGCATGAAATTCGTGCAGCAGCAGTTCTTCCCGGCGTCAGACCGGCCGGAGCTGCTGGTGAATCTGACGCTGCCGCAGACCGCGTCCATCAACGCGACGCGCGAGACGGTGGACCGGTTCGAGAAGGTGCTGGCCGCCGACCCCGATGTCGATCATTGGAGCTTCTACGTGGGCCAGGGCGCCATCCGCTTCTACCTGCCGCTCGACGTCCAGCTCTCCAACGATTATTTCGCGCAGGCCGTGGTGGTGACCAAGGGCTACGCGGTCCGCGACGCCGTCCGCGCGCGGCTGGAGCGGGTGCTGAACGAGGACTTCTCCGACCTGAACACGCGGGTCAGCCCGCTGGAGATGGGGCCGCCGGTCGGCTGGCCGATCCAATACCGCGTCTCCGGCCCCGACGTGGGCGAAGTGCGCGCCATCGCGGCGAAGATGGCCGACACCATCGGCACCAACCCCTACACGCTGCTGATCAACTACGACTGGAACGAGCCGTCGAAGGTCGTGCGCGTCGACGTGGACCAGGACAAGGCGCGCCTGCTCGGCATCAGCTCCAAGTCCTTGAACGCGGCGCTGAACGCCACCGTGTCGGGCGCCGCCTTCACGCAGGTGCGCGACAACATCTACCTGATCGACGTGGTGGCGCAGGCAACGAACGCGGAGCGCAGCTCCATCGAGACGCTGCGCAACCTCCAGGTCGCCATTCCCGAGGGGCGCACCGTGCCGTTGAAGGAGGTGGCGACGCTGCGCTACGACCTGGAGCAGCCGGTGGTCTGGCGGCGGTCCCGCAACCCGACGATCACGGTGCAGGCCGACCTCGTCCCGCCGCTCCAGGCTGCGACGGTCGTGAACCAGCTGGCCCCGGCGGTGGCGGAGCTGCAACGCAGCCTGCCGCCCGGCTACCTGATCGAGGCCGGCGGCACGGTGGAGAACAGCGCCAAAGGCATGGCCTCCATCATCGCGGTCTTCCCGATCATGGTCTTCGTCATGCTGACCGTGCTGATGATCCAGCTGCAAAGCTTCCAGAAGCTGTTCCTGGTCATCAGCGTGGCGCCGCTGGGCCTGATCGGCGTGGTCGCGGCGCTGCTGCCGACCGGCACGCCGCTGGGCTTCGTCGCCATCCTCGGCGTCGTCGCGCTGATCGGCATGATCGTGCGCAACTCGGTCATCATGATCGCCCAGATCGACGAGCATCTGGCCATGGGCGAGCATCCCTGGGACGCGGTGATCAACGCCACCATGCACCGCGTGCGGCCGATCCTGCTGACCGCCGCCGCCGCCAGCCTGGGCATGATCCCGATCGCGCCGGAGGTCTTCTGGGGGCCCATGGCCTACGCGATCATCGGCGGCCTGATCGTGGCGACGGTGCTGACCCTGCTGTTCCTGCCGGCGCTCTACGTCGCCTGGTTCCGCATCAAGGAGCCGGCGCCGGCGACCGCCGGGCCCGCGGCGCAAGTCCGTCCGCCGCCATCCACCAAGGACGAGACGCCGACCAAGGGCGTGCCCAGCGGGGCGTGAGCCGCCCCTGCCGTGAGAAGACCGCGCCCTTTCCCCTGGGGAGTTCCAGCGAGGGAGGTTCCAATGCCAGATGCGGATGACCGGTCGGGAACCGGCATGACGGCCGAGCATGCCCGGCTGAACGAGGCGCGCGACCTGGGCGTGGCCTGGAAGGCCTGGGGCCCCTACCTCAGCGAGCGCCAATGGGGCACGGTGCGGGAGGATTACAGCGAGTCCGGCGACAGCTGGAACTATTTTCCCCACGACCAGGCCCGCTCCCGCGCCTATCGCTGGGGCGAGGATGGGCTGGCCGGCATCTCCGACGAGCGGCAGCGGCTGTGCTTCGCGCTCGCCCTGTGGAACGGCCGCGACCCGATCCTGAAGGAACGGCTGTTCGGCCTGACCAACAACGAGGGCAACCACGGCGAGGACGTGAAGGAATACTACTTCTACCTCGACAGCACGCCGACCCACGCGTACATGAAGTATCTGTATAAGTATCCGCAGGCGGCCTTCCCCTACACCGACCTGATCGAGACGAACCGCCGGCGCGGCCGGCACGAGATGGAATACGAACTGCTCGACACCGGCGTGTTCGCGGACAACCGCTACTTCGATGTCTTCGTCGAATACGCCAAGGCGTCGCCGGGGCAAATCCTCGTCCAGATCACCGCCTGCAACCGCGGGCCGGACGCGGCGGAGCTGCACCTCCTCCCCACCCTGTGGTGGCGCAACCGCTGGTCCTGGGGCGACCGCCCCGACGAGGCCGCGCACCGGCCGTCCCTGCGGGACGCCGGCGGCGGGTCCGGGCATCGGACCGTCGCAGCGACCGACCCCGAAGAGGGCGAGAAGGCGCTGCATTGCGACGGCGACCCCGACCTGCTCTTCACGGAGAACGAGACCAACAGCTGGCGCCTGTTCGGCGCGCCGAACCGCACGCCTTACGTGAAGGACGGCATCGACGCCTGTGTCGTCCAGGGCCGCGGGGATGCCGTCAACCCGGAGAAGACCGGCACCAAGATGGCGGTGCATTACCGCCTGACGCTCGGCCCCGGCGAGAGCCGGACCATCCGCCTGCGCCTGGACGCGGACGGGCAAGGAGCGGCGGACGGCGATGTCTTCGGGAACGCCTTCGCGGAGGTGATGGAGACGCGCCGCCGCGAGGCCGACGCCTTCTACGCGGCCGTCACCCCGGCCTCCTTCAGCGCCGACGCGGCCATGGTCTTCCGCCAGGCGCTGGCCGGCATGCTGTGGAGCAAGCAGTTCTACGACTACGACCTGACCACCTGGCTGGAGGAGCGCGGCGCGAGCCCCTTCCGCGCCATGCACCGGGCGCCGCCGCGCAACTTCCATTGGCACCACATGGACAACGCCGACATCATCTCGATGCCGGACAAGTGGGAATATCCCTGGTACGCCGCCTGGGACCTCGCCTTCCACGTCGTGGCCCTGACGCTGGTCGATCCGGACTTCGGCAAGCACCAGCTGGATCTGATGCTGCGGGAGCGCTACCTGCACCCCAACGGCCAGATCCCGGCCTATGAATGGAACTTCGGCGACGTGAACCCGCCGGTCCACGCCTGGGCCAGCATCTTCACCTACCGCCACCTCAAGTCCCGCGACCATGCGGACGACCTGGTCTGGCTGGAGCAGATCTTCCAGAAGCTGCTTCTGAACTTCACCTGGTGGCTGAACCGCAAGGACCGGGAGGGCAAGAACGTTTTCGAGGGCGGCTTCCTCGGGCTCGACAACATCGGCGTGTTCGACCGCAGCGCGCCGCTGCCGACCGGCGGCCATCTGGAGCAGGCGGACGGCACCGCCTGGATGGGGCTGTTCAGCCTGAACATGCTGGAGATCGCCGCCGAGCTGATGAAGGAAAAGCCGATCTACGCGGACATGACCATGAAGTTCGCGGAGCATTTCCTGTGGATCGCCTCGGCCATGACCCGCGTCGGCGACGACACCGGCCTGTGGGACGAGGAGGACGGCTTCTTCTACGACGTGCTGCGCCGTCCGGACGGTCGGTCGGAGCGGCTGAAGGTCCGTTCCCTGGTCGGGCTGCTGCCGCTGTGCGCGGTGTGCGTGTTCGACGGCGACCTCCTGGCCGGCTTCCCGCACCTCGCCCGGCACTTCCGGGATTTCGTCGCGGACCGCCCGGACATGGTGGCCGCCATGCACGACCCGCGGCGCCCGGGATGCAACGGACGGCGCATGGGCGCGATCCTGACGGAGGCGCGGCTGCACCGGGTGCTGGCGCGCATGCTGGACGAGCGCGAATTCCTCAGCCCGTACGGAATCCGCTCCATCTCCCGCGTCCACGCGGAGCACCCCTACGTCTTCACCGTCGACGGCCGGGAATTCCGCGTCGACTACCTGCCGGCGGAGTCCGACACCGGGATGTTTGGCGGCAATTCGAACTGGCGCGGGCCCGTCTGGATGCCGGTGAACGTGCTGATCGTCCGCGCCCTGCTGCAATATTACATATATTACGGCGACAACTTCACCGTCGAATGCCCCACCGGCTCCGGCCGGATGATGACCCTGTACCAAGTGGCGGAGGAGATCTCGCGCCGCCTGGCCGGCATCTTCCTGCGCGACGAGCAGGGTCGCCGGCCCGTCTTCGGGGGGTCGGAGACGTTCCAGCGCGATCCCCATTGGCAGGACTGCTTGCTGTTCTACGAGTACTTCCACGGGGACAACGGTGCCGGCATCGGCGCCAGCCACCAGACCGGCTGGACGGGCGTCGTCGCCCGTCTGATGCACGTCTTCGCCACCACCACCCCGCAGGAGATCCTGGAAGGCGGAACCGCGCCCTACGCCGCCTCCCTCACGCAGCCTGCGCACACGTAAGGCAGCGTCCACGCCAAGAGGCCGGACCCCATCGCAATAGGAGGACACCATGAACACTCGTGCAGCCATCCCGACGGCCGTGGCGCTCATCCTCGGCGCTGTTGTCCTGGTGCCGGTCACCCTGGCGCAGCCCGCGGCGGCGCAGGGCCGGCCCGTCCTGACCAACGTCGTGCCGGACGCCGCGGCGGTGTCGATCCGCGCCAAGATCACGGCGATCGACCCGAACAGCCGGCACGTGACGCTGACCGGGGAGTCGGGCCGGCGGGTCACCGTCATGGCCGGACCCAACGTGCGCCTGGAGATGCTGAAGGTGGGCGACACCGTCGACGCGCAATATTACCGGTCCGTGGCCTTTCTGGTGTCCCAGCCCGGCGCCACCGTGCCCGACGACGAGATCCAGCAGGTGGTCGCGCGGCCGGTCGAGGCGCCGGGCGGCATCGGCATGCAGGTCACGCAGGTCAGCGGGCTGGTCGTCGGCATCGACCTCAACACCCACAGCGTCGACCTCGTCAATCCTAAGGGCGGCGAGATCTACACCGTCAACGTCACGGACCCCGAGCGGCAGGCGCGACTGCCGTCGCTGAAGGTCGGTGACACGATCACCGCCGTGGTCAACGAAGCGCTGGCCGTGGACATCCAGCCGGCGAAGAAGGGCCTTTTCTGAGGCTTTGGACGCCACGTTCCAGTCGCTTGCGTCTGCGGCTGGAACGTGGCGATGCCGCCGGGTACGCCGTGTTGCCGGTTATCGGCTGGGCGTTCCCGCTTCCGTCAGGTGGGGCATTACGAGCCGGTCGAAGGCGTATTTGACCTGCCGGTATTCCTCTTCGCACAGCTTGGCCCGCTCGGCGGGCAGATAGCCCTTCTCCACGAAATCACCGAACGTCTTGCGGTCGGACCCATAGGCGATGCACATCAGGTTGTAGAAGCGCTGGGCCGGCAGGCTGTGTTCGTTCGCGAAGTCCTTCAGCTCCGGCGGAGCCTCCTTCGCCTCGCTGGCGTACATGACCGCCACGCTCGCGATCACCCGGCGGGCCTCATCCTTGCCGAGGCGCAGCAGCGTGTAGGCCGCCACTTGGTCAGCCGCGTCTTCCTCACGCCCGAGGATAGGCACCTTCTTCAAGTCGAAGATGGCGTGCGCCAGCTCGTGCAGGACGACTTCCAGGAACGGACCGACGATGTAGTTGGCGGGCGTGAGTCCCTCGGCGACACCCGCGGGCGGGATCGACCGGCCCAGATCCTGGATGTAGGCGAGGTATTCGTAGCAGATGGTGAGAGTCGTGTCGGACGCCTCGTACGAGGCGTCGACCTCGCCGTCGCAACCCTTCACCGTCAGGGTCAGCACGCGCGGCAGCCGCAGGCCCACCAGACGGTCGCGTATGCGTTCGAGCACCCGCTTGTCGCGCAGGGACCGGTAGAGCGGTTCGTGCGCCGCATCCTTCGGCACGGCGTAGACGATCCGAATGCCGCCCTCGCGCGCCAGCGCGGGAGCGCCGGCCGAACATGCCAGCGCCAAACAGGCCAGCGCCAGACAGGCCAGCGCCAGACAGGCCAGCACGGCAAAATGAAGCGTCGGGCGGTGGATGATCGCCATCGTCGGCATTCCCAAAGACCTTTCGACCGATTTTCCCACCGCACCCTGAAACGGAGGCTTCGACAGCACGATGCCGCCTCATTCGCCGATCCAATGTTCGAGTTCCCGCAGGATCTCGCGCTCCAGATCCGCGATGAGTTCGCGGCACGCGTTGCAGCGCTCCAGCCGTTCCGGGTCGTTCTCACCCTCCCAACCGCGCAGCACCTCGACGGCTTCCCCATAATCCTCGCACAGGCTGCGGAAGAAGCGGTTGTCGGCGCAGCACTGCTTGATCGCCGGGGCCAGGTCGGGAAAGCGCGTTACCGCATATCTTACCCTGTCCGGCATGGCTGTCCTCGCCTGGGCATGGATGCTCCCGCCGGATCGGGGCGGCCCTCCTGAAGCGGATTGCCATCCGCGTCAGGTCCGGGCGCGGGCGCCGCCCTTCGGCGGCAGCTTCCCGATGGCCACCGCAATGTCGCGGCTCAGCGCCGTCAGATTGTCGTTCATGGCCGCAACCAACGCGGGATAGCCGCTCGCCTGGACGGGGGTGGACAGGCGCGTCTCGTCGCGGACCAGAACCTTGCCGGTCGCGCCGTCGCGGATCGCCCAGTGGGCGGCAAGCGCGCTGTCGCCCGACACCGTCCGCTCAAACCGGTCGACATCGACCGTGACCTCATAGTCGAAGCGGTCGCCGTCCCGCGCCGGCAACACGCGCACGCGGTCGGTGACCAGCAGGACGGACAGGTTCTCCGCCAGGACGCGCGTGGCGTTGGTCGGCAACCGCTCGGCCCACTGGTCGTCGCGGTTGGCGGACAGCTCGTGCGCGCTGGTGTGGGCGACGATCTCCGGCCGGTCGAGATACTCCGGCATCGTGACCGGCTGGACGCCGATCGACCGGCCGCCGTGGCGTCGTTCGCTCGTCCCCCCGCTTCCATTCGGCGCGCCCGGCGGCAGCGGGGTCAGGACGTAGAGGCGCGGCGGTGCGCCGGCGCAGCCGGCCAGAATGCCCACGGCCGCGATTCCCTTGAGGATCCCCCGACGCCGAACCCCGGACAATCTCATGACGTTCACCGTCCCGTGATGATGACGTTGGGGCGCCGGTCGAGCTGGTCGGCGAAGGACCGCAGCGATTTCGAGGCGGAGGACAGGTTGCTCATCGTCTGCTCCAGGTTGCCGCGCAAGGGGCTTCGCGGATCAATCACACCGTTGACCGCCCGCAGCGCGCCGTCGGCCTGCTGGAAGGCCCGTTCGGCCGCCACCGCCGCCGCCTGGACGCGGGCGCTGAGCGGCTGAACCTCCCCGTCCACCTTGCCGACCACGCCGCGCAGGTCGCCGACCAGCGCGTGCACATCCTGCTGGAGTTCGACGATGGCCTCCTGCGCCTCCTTGGCGGTGCGCTCGACGTCGCTCAGCAACGGGCGGCTCTGCGTGTTCGCCGTTTCCATCAGCGCTTCGAACTGCTGCAGACCGCCGGCGAGCGAGACCATGGCGGTCTTCCACTCAGGCCCGGACAGCAGCGCATCCACGCGCGTCAGGACCTGCACCAGGGTGGTGGCGATCTCGTCCAGCGGCAGGTTGCTCAAGGTCGACCGCAGCGTCTCCATGTCCGAGCGGACGGACGGAATTTCGGTAACGCCCTGCGGCAGCCCGCCGACCACCGTGGCCGGCGCGTCCGGGTAGTAGTTCAGCTCGATCGCCAGCAGGCCGGTCACCAGGCTCTGCGACACCAGCTTGGCGCGCAGCCCCCGGTCGATCAGGCGGCGAAACTCCTCCGGCTGCAACGGGTGGTCGGTCCATTGGACGACGCCGGGGATGAATTCGAACTCCACCGGCATGCGGGGCGTCAGCGTCTTGCTGTCCACCTCCAGCCGGATCGCCTTCACCTCGCCGACCCGCACGCCGCGGTAGGTGACCGGCGCCCCCACCTCCAGCCCGGCGACCGAGCCCTCGAAATAGGTGCCGGCGCGCGGGCGCTTGACCAGCAGATTGCCGCCGCCGAACAGCGCCACCACAAGGACCAGCAGCGCCACGGCCCCGACGACGAAGCCGCCGACCACCTTCGGATTGGCCTTGGCTGCCATGGCGCACCTCCCTTTCCGGCCGCCCCGTCAGGCGGGCGTTGCGGCCATCTCACCGCCCATCTCACCGCGATGCAGGAATTCCCGCACCTTCGGGCTTTCGGCGTGGTCGATCAGGTCGCGCGGGTTTCCGTGCGCGATCGCCGTGCGGCTTTCCGCGTCCAGGAAGACCGCGTCGTCGGCGATGGCGAAGATGCTCGCCAGCTCGTGCGTGACGATGACCACCGTGCTGCCCAGGTTGTCGCGCAATTCCAGGATCAGGTCGTCCAGCCGGCGGGAGCTGAGCGGGTCCAGCCCGGCCGACGGCTCGTCCAGGAACAGGATGTCGGGGTCGAGCGCCATGGCCCGCGCCAGCCCCGCGCGCTTGCGCATGCCGCCGCTGATCTCCGACGGGTAGTACTCCTCGAAGCCGCGCAAGCCGACCAGCGCCAGCTTCAGCGCCACCATCTCCGCCACCTCGCGCGCGTCGAGATCGGTGTAGAGCGTCATCGGCAGGGCGACGTTCTCGGCCAGCGTCATGGAACTCCACAGCGCGCCGCTCTGGAACAGGACGCCGAAGCGCCGGCTGATCGCCATGCGGTGGTCGGTCCCGTCGCTCCCGGCGCTGCCGCCCCAGAAGCTCTCGCCGTCGTAGAGCACGTCGCCGCGGGCCGGACGGATCAGCCCGATCATGTGCTTCAGCATCGTGCTCTTGCCGCAGCCGCTGTCGCCCATGATGACGAAGATCTCGCCGCGCCGGACCGTGAAGCTGACGTCGCGCTGCACCACGAAGCCGCCGAAGGCCATGTCCAGGGTCCGCACGGCGATCCGCGGCTCGTTGGCCAGGTAACTGGTGGGGGGCGCCGGTTCCATGCCGCCCTCCCCCTCACAGCCCGACGATGTTCAGCAGGACGGCGAGGATCGCGTCGCTGATGATGATGTAGACCAGCGCCGTCACCACGGCCGAGGTCGCGGCGTTGCCCACCGCCGCGGCGCTGCGCCCGGACTGGATGCCGCGCATGCAGCCGGCGATGGCGACCAGCGCGCCGAACAGGACGCTCTTGCCCCAGCCGACGAAGAAGTCGGTGAAGGAGAAGCTGGCCTGGGTTTGCGTCAGGTAGGTGGTGCCGGTCAGGTCCAGCATGCCCGTGCCGACCAGCAGGCCGCCCAGCATTCCGGCGAAGGCCGAATAGAGATACAGCAGCGGCATCATCAGCATCAGCGCCAGCATGCGCGGCAGCACCAGGAAGTCGATCGGCGACACGCCCAGCGTGGTCAGCGCGTCGATCTCCTCGTTCGCCTGCATGGTGCCGAGCTGGGCGGCGAAGGCCGCACCGGTCCGCCCGGCCAGCACGATGGCGGTCATGATGGCCGCCATCTCGCGGGTCATCGCCACGGTGACGAGGTTGGCGACGTAGATCTCCGCCCCGAAGGTGCGCAGCTGCACCGCGCCGACGAAGGCCAGGATCAGCCCGACCAGCAGCGAAATGATGAAGGCGATGCCCAGCGCCTGCGCCCCGCATTCCTGCACCGTCAGCATCAGGTCGGAGCGGCGGAAGCGCGCCCGCCCGGCGACCAGCCGCAGGAAGGACAGGGTGGCTTCCCCCAGGAAGGACAGCGTGTCCTGGAACCCCGACCAGGAGCGCAGCGTCCCCTCCCCCACCAGGACCAACACCGGCTTGGCCCCCCCGGCCCGGCGCGTTCCCGCCCGTTCCGGTACGGCGAGCGCAAGATCGACGAGGCGCCGGACGCCCGGCGGCAGGTCGCCCTTGTCGAAGGCGATCGACCGCGACCGGCACAGCTCCTCCACCGCCGCGACGTAGGCCACCAGGGAGGAGTCCCAACGCCCCAGCTCGCGCGCCTGCACGATCACCCGGCCCGGCGCCGGATCGCCGGCCAGACCCGCCGCGACCTCCGCGACGGCGGGCATGCCGTGCCGCACGGTCCAGTCCCCGGAACAGCGGAACTCCAGGGTTTGGCCGTCGCTGGATTGGCCGTCAATCCTCTCAAGGCGCACGGATGCCGTCATGGCGTCGCATCATCCTCCCCCGAGCAATCAATCGATCACGTGATAGCCGCCGTCGATGTAGACCACCTGGCCGGTGATCTGCCGCGCGGCGTCGCTGGCCAGGAAGGCGGCGGTCGGCCCGATCTCGTCCACGGTGACCAGATGATGGGTGGGCGCCCGGGCCGCGGCGCGTTCCAGCAGTTCGTCAAAGCGGTCGATGCCCGAAGCCGCGCGGGTCGCCAGCGCGCCCGGGGACAAGGTGTTGACGCGGATCTTCTTGGACCCCAGCTCGGCCGCCATGTAGCGGACCGCGCTTTCCAGGGCGGCCTTGACCGGGCCCATCATGTTGTAGTGCTCGACCACCTGCCCCGCGCCGTAGAAGCTGACCGTCATCAGGCATCCGCCGTTGGTCATCAGCGGCTCCGCCAGCTTCGCCATGCGGATGAAGGAGTGGCACGACACCTCCATGGCCAGCGAGAAGCCGTCCTTGGAGCAGTCGACCACGCGCGCGTGCAGATCCTCCCGCGGGGCGAAGGCGATCGAATGGAGCAGGAAGTCCAGCCGGCCCCAGCGGTCGCGGATGGCCACGAACACCCGCTCCAGATCGCCGTCGCGCTGCACGTCGCAGGGCAGGATGAGGTCCGCGCCGAGCCGTTCGGCGAGCGGGCGGACGTGCGGCTGCGCCTTCTCGTTCAGGTAGGTGATCGCCAGATCCGCCCCAAGCGCACGAAAGGCCTTGGCGCAGCCGTAGGCGATGCTCTGGTCGTTGGCGATGCCGGCCACGAGGCCGCGCTTGCCGTCGAGCGAGATCAACGTCATGGCGGGAAGCTCCCGTATTTCGGATCGGTGCCGACGGGCCGTGCTGCCAGTGTGGGTCAGCTGCCCTTCTGGCTCTGCCCCGTCTGCACGCCGCGCTGATAGGCGGATTGCTCCGTCCGTTTGTGATAGTCGTAGAGCAGGCCACCGGCCAAGCCGGCGCCGGCGCCGATCGCGGCCCCCATGCCGGCGTTTCCGGCGATGGCGCCGATCAGGGCGCCGCCGGCCGCGCCGCCGGTCGTCCCGGTGAGCGCGCGCTGCTGGGTTGGGGACATGTCGCTGCACGCGGTGAGCGGGAACGCGACGGCCGCGACGATGAGAAGATGGTTGGGTGTCATGGCTGTGCCCTTGTCAAAATGCCCCATCGGAATGAGCCTGCGGTTTTGGCGCAGAGGTCAGACGCGGCACGGGTAGCGTTGGCTGAGGAAGCGGAACAGCCCTTCCACCGGCGGCGTGTTCATCTGCTGGGGATTCTGCTTCGCCCAGGCGATGAAGGCCGCCACGGCCTCGTTGCGCGACGGCGGCGGGTTCGGCGCACACACCAGTTGGCGCTTGCCCTCGGCCGCGGTGACGATCTGGTGGTATTGATAGGCCCCGACGGCGAAACCCTGGCAGAAATGCAGGGCCGCGATCCCCGTCGGGTCGGTCGGCGCAGCCTCGCACAGTTGCACGAGATCGCCGGTGGTCCGAACCTGGAAATTGGTTTCTGAAGGGGCCTGCGCGGTTTGCGCCTGCGCCGTGGCGGCCGCCATGGCCATGGCGATGGCCACCGGGATGGCCGCCAGAGCGCGTTTGGGCTGGTGTGTCATCGATCACTCCCGACGATTTTTCCCCGACAACTTTTCCTGGCCACCGGCGGCGCGCCCCGCTGGACGACAACGAATGGGGGCACGCGTGACTTCGGTTCCGGTGACTTCGGTTCCGACGTCCATTGAGACGCAACCGCGGGGCGTCCAGAAGTAGCAAGCGGGAGAAACGCGGGCGTGCTACGGTAACATCTCACCGTATCAAGCGGGGCGGGTATCAAGCAGCGCGGGCGATGGCTGCCGGCATCAGCCGGACGGGACGGCAAGGCCGGCTTTCCGGACGCCGTCGAGGATTTTGGCGATGGTGGGCGGGGCGATGTTCCGCCGCTCCAGTTCGGGCACGATCTTCGCGCCGAAGTCCGGATCGAGACGGAGGATTTCCCGCACCTCCCGCGCGGCGTCGCTTTTGTGCCCAGCCTGCGCGTGGATCATCGCCAGGGCGACGTGGGAAAGAACGAACTCCGGCACGTCGACGCGCTGGGCCTCGGCAAGAGCCTCGTCATACCGTCCGTTCACATAGTGATAGGTGGCGATGACGATGCGGTACCAGCTCGGTTGCGCCGGGTTGCGCGCGTACGCCTCCTGGATCAGGGGTATGCCCGTCTGCCAGTCCCCAACGAGGCTGTAGCAGCGTCCGAGATCGGCGAGAATGTCGGGACCGTGGGGATTGAGCGCACGCGCCCGCTCGTAGGCGGCGATGCTCAGCTGCGGCTCGCGCCGCAGCCAATAGGCCAGCCCGAGCGCCTGGTGCGGCAACGGGCTGTCGGGCGCCAGGGCGACGGCGCGCTGCGCCAGTTCCAGGCCGGTGGCCAACGGGTCGGGGTCGGCGGACCGCGGGTTGAAGCCAAGCCGGGTCTCGTCGATGGTGACCATGGCCAACGCAGCCCACGCGTCCGCGTAGAGCGGATCGGTCTGCACCGCGCGTTCCAGGCAGGTGCGCACCTGGCCATGCAGGTCCGCGTCCAGGTGGCGCCAGTACTGCCGGGTCCGCAACAGGCATTCGTAGGAGGACAGGGCCGTCGGCGGCCGGTCGGCCGCGTGGCGCGCCTCCTCCTCCTCGATCACGCCGTTCGGCTGCACCAGCGCGCGGGCCACCCGGACGGCGATGTCCTGGCGCAAATCGACCATGGTGGCGGCCGTCAAGTCGCGGCGGACGTTGTCGGACCACAGATAACGGCGGGTTTTCGCGTCGATCAGCACGGCGGTGACCTGGATCTGCCCGCCGACCTGGGCGACGCTGCCCTTCAGGACATAGTCGATGGGAAGGTTCGGTTCGGCCTGCCGCAGGGCCGCCGCCGACTTGTAGCGAAAGCTGGTCTCGGCCCCGAAGACGAGCACATTCTTGAAGCGGACCAGCGCGCCGATAAGCTCCTCGGTGTAGCCTTCGGCGAAAATGTCCTGCGATGGGTCGGTGCTGCCGTTGGCGAACGGCACCACCAGCAGCGCCGGGCCACGCTCCACGAAGGCCGGCGGCACCCCGCCCGACGGCTCCCGCCGGATCGAATCCACGCCCCACAGGGTGAAAAGCAGCGCGGCGACGGCCAGCAGCACCGCCGACGCGAGAACGGCCGTGCGCGGCTTGGCGGCGAAGCGGAAACGCGGGCGCCATGGCGGCGTGGAGAGTTGTGCCGGGTCACCGGCCGGCTCGCCCGGGCCGCGACCGCCAGCCGCGGCGTTGCCGTCGGCTTGGTGCTCCGCCCGGGAGTGCAGGGCAGCAAACGGGGCCACGGCCGGCATGCCGGTGAATTGGGGAACGTAACTGCCTTTTGGAATGGTGATGCGGACCGCGTCGGAAGCCCCGTCGGTCAGGTAGTACTGCTCCAGGCAACGGCGGACACGGCCCGCATGGATGCGGACCACCGGGTCAAGCAGCGGGTCGAAGCTGGCATCGCGGTCGAACACATCGATCGCGATGGCGTAAGCCTTGATCCGGTCGGCGTGGCCGGCCAGGGTTTCCTGAACGATGAACCGCAGGAACCGCTGCTTGCGAGCGGACCCGCGGAACCCCCGGCTGGCGAGAACCCGCTCCAGCGCCTCATCAATGAGCGCAGGCGGAATCGCCTCACCAGAGGATTGCGGCATGCCCCCTCCATCCATGCTCTCACCATCCACTGGTTCCGGCCACTGGTTTGGACACGAACAGCCCGGCACGCGATAATCGACGGCACCCCCACAATGTTTTTGCACAACGCTTTGAAAGAACACGCCTCTTCCACGGAACGTGGAGAAGCCGTGCCAGCGCGAGAACGGTCTCTTTTGTTTTGGGTGAATTTCTAAAGAAGTCTCTTTGCTTGCCCGCTCTTGCAAGCCCTGTTTATCGCCGGCAGGGCGCAATTGAAACAACAGCGGAAGGCGTACATACTCATAGCTTACAGCAGAAGCTATGCCTCCACTTTCCCTCGAAGCGCACCAATCGTTCGAACGACGAACAGCATTCCTCAAGCGTGACCGGGCTATCTCCTATTGTCGGAACCCTTTGAAGCCGACGGTGCATTGGATCGGATTTTCAGACCAGGATTACCGACCGACGGAATGTCTCTGGGTAGTCTTGATCGAAGGCAACGGATTGTATGACAAAAAAGGTAGGCTAACCCAAAGGTAGGCTAACCCTATGAAGGAAGGACATGGCCGGCGCGGATTCGCACGGCGCTCCTGTGCCGATGACAGCGCGCCTATGGCCCTGGGCGGAGATGGAAGACGCGCGATCCCCGGCGTGCCTTCCGTTGGTTGATACGGTACCACGGCCGCATCGTGTTACCGTATACAGGCGCTTCCACGCGGCGGCTTCCACGCGGCGGTGTCTTCCGGGGGGGGGGTGGACGACATACCGTATCGCGCGTTCGCGGCGCGGAAGTTTTCGATAAGAAAGACCATGGCGCGAGAAGGCGGCGATGACCCCCGTCATGGCCCATCATGGCCCGCCGCGCGCGCACGCCCTTCCCGGGAGCAGAGCCATGGCCGATGTCTTCCACGACGAACGGATGCCGCAGGCCGGTGCGTTGGACACGGCCGATCGGTTTGAGATGAGCTACGTCCGCAAGGCGCTCGTCCTCGCGCTGATCCTGGTGCTGCTGGGCGGCTGTTTCGTGGTGCTGCGGCCCTTCATCGCGGCGATTTTGTGGGCGGTCATCCTGACCTTCAGCACCTGGCCGCTCCATTGGCGGCTGGAACGCGCGCTGGGCGGCCGCACCACGCTGTCGGCCGCGATCATGACGCTGGTGGTGATGACCCTGTTCGTCGGCCCGCTGGTTCTTCTGGGGCTAAAGTTGTCCGAGAACGTGCTGCGTCTCTTCGAACTCATCAACACCGGCGTCGAGCAGGGATTGGGGCCGCTGCCCGACTGGATGGCCCGGATCCCCATCGCGGGCGCGACGATGCAGGAGGTCTGGACCGCGCTGGCGACCGGCCAGGCGGACCTCCGCACCGTGCTTCAGCCCTATCTGGGGCGGATCCGCGACTTCGTCCTGGCGAGCGGAGGCGCTTTGCTGTCCGGCACCTCGCTGATCGCGATCAGCGTTTTCATCGCCTTCTTCCTCTATCGCGACGGCCGCGCGGCGGTGGAACGGCTGCGCAGCGTCATGGGGCAAATCGCCGGTTCGCGGGCGCGGCAGTCGCTGGACGTGGCGGCGACCACCATCATCGGGGTCGTGCACGGCGTCCTCGGCACGGCGCTGGTGCAGGCCATCGCCGCCGCCTTCGGCTATTGGGTCGCCGGGGTTCCAGGCGCCTTCCTGCTGGGCTTCGCGACCTTCTTCCTGACGCTGATCCCCATGGGCCCGGCGGTCATCTGGGTGCCGGTGACGATCTGGCTGGCCGGGCGGGGGGAGACAGGCATGGCGCTGTTCATCGCCGTGTGGGTCGGCCTTGTGGTCGGCAGCCTGGACAACGTGCTGCGCCCGATCCTGATCGGGCGCGGCAGCGACCTGCCCTTCATCGTCATCTTCCTGGGCATCGTCGGCGGACTCGTTGCCTTCGGCCTGATCGGCGTCTTTCTCGGCCCCACGCTGCTCGCCGTCGCCTACAGCCTGACCCGCGAATGGAGCGGCGGATCGGAGCGCGGCGAAGCGCCCGCGGACTGATGCGGCGCAGCCTGCTGATTTTTGGAGTGCGACGGGGCTATGGCCGCCGGATGTCTTCCCTTGCGTCCGTGGGAAGAGGCCGTGGACAGCTGCCGCAATCGGCTTTCACGCACGGACAGGCTGGAAAAGCGCACGCGTCGCCATTCACCTCGGTGGCCCGCACGGCCAGGTCGTAGCGAAGGCCGCGCATGAGGACGACGCTGTCCTGGCCCTGACGCTCGTAGCCTTCCACGATCCTGCGAAGCCTTATCAGAATGCCACGCCGCCGATGGACGCTGTAGCCGTGCATGGGACTCCCCGGTCACAACAAACAGAACAACATCTCGGCGTGAGAAACCGACATCGGACCATTCGCATTATGTCCATGCGTCAAACCCCGGCGCGTCAATCCCCGGCGGCTGACAGGCGGGCGCCCTCGCGCGCGCAGATCTGGGTCGGCCGGCAATCGGCGCCGGAGCGGCGTATTGACAATCCATACAATGCCGGGCCTTATGGTGGACGGTGGCACGACGCCATAAGCCACGGGAACAGGCAAGCCGATGGACGACAAGGCCCCGGGTAAGACCGAACTCGGTAAGACCGAATGGGTCCCGGACATCGAGGACCGGTCCAAGCCGGTCTATCTCGCCATCGCCGACGCGATCGGCGACGACATCCGCGCCGGCCGGCTGGCGCCCGGCCAACGGCTTCCGCCGCAGCGGACCCTGGCCGAACGGATCGGCATCGACTTCACCACCGTCAGCCGCGCCTATGGCGAGGCCCGCGCCCGCGGGCTGGTCGACGCGCGCGTCGGCCAGGGCACCTTTGTTCGTCCCGGTGTCCGGCCCAGCCCGGTCGTGACCATGGCGCCGCCCCTTCCCGCTGCCTCCGGCCACTCCACCGCACACTCTGGATCTGCGGCCGGATCGCTGATGGACATGACCATGAACCAGCCGCCACTGCCGGATTCGCCGGCGTTGCTCCAGCGGCTGCGCCAAAGCATGGCGGAGGTCGTCTCCGGCCTTGCCCTGCCCGACCTGCTGCATTATCCGGAGGCCGGCGGCCCGCGGGAGGAGCGCGCGGCGGGCGCTCAGTGGCTGCGCGACCGTTTGCCGAACCTGCCCGTCGAACGGGTTCTGGTGACGCCGGGCACGCAGGGCGCGCTGCTGGCCCTGCTGACCACGCTGGCCCGCCCCGGCGACACCGTCTGTACGGAAGCGCTGACCTACCCCGGCTTCCGCGCCGTCGCCGCGCAACTGGGTCTGCGGGTGGTCGGCGTGCCCATGGACGCCGACGGGATCGACCCGGACGCCCTGCGCGCGGTCCTGGCGCAGCACCGGCCGAAGGCGCTCTACTGCATCCCGACCTTCCACAACCCGACCACCGCGACCATGCCGCCGGACCGGCGCGCGGCGGTCGTTGCGGCCGCGCGCGACCATGGCGTGCCAATCATCGAGGACGACATCTACGGCACCCTGCCGGAGGACTCCCCCCCGCCACTGGCCGCCCTGGCGCCCGAGATCACCTTCCACATCGCCGGCTTGGCGAAGTGCGTGTCGCCGATGCTGCGCGTCGCCTATGTGGCCGTGCCCGACGCGCGGCAGGCGTTGCGGGTGTCGGCCGCCCAGCGCGGCACGACGCTGATGGCCTCCCCTCTCGCCGCGGGGATCGCGCGGCGCTGGGTCGAGGACGGCACCGCCGCCGCCATCCGCGACGGCATCCGCGCGGAGGCGGTGGAGCGCCGGGCGCTCGCCGAGTCCCTCCTGCCGCCGGGCAGCGCCATCACCAAGCGGGAGGCGTTCCACCTCTGGCTCAGCCTGCCGGAGAGCTGGACGCGGGGCGAGTTCGCGGCCCATCTGCGCGCCCGCGGCATCGCCGCGGTGACGGCCGACGCCTTCGCGACGACACCCGACGTGCCGCAGGCCCTGCGCGTCTGCCTGGGCGCCCCGGCCACCCGAGAGGACACCCGCCAGGTGCTGCATGTCCTGGCGGAGGCGCTGGACCTGATCCCGGCCGCCGCGGGCGTCGTCATCTGACGGGCGCATCTGACGGGGCGGGCCTCCATACAGGGTGCTACAAAGTGACGCATTGATAGGATTATGCCCGAAACACGGCATTTTTCCGTCTTTGCAATACATTCAATCCGTCTTGCGACCCCTACAATGCGCGCATACAATGCCCGCATTGCCGCAAGGCCGGCGCTTCGGCGGGTCTTCGGCCACGATACTTCGTGCAGAGGCTCGTCATGCAGAAACTCGCCCGCTCTCCGGTCGGAGAATCCGGGGCCGTCACTCCACCGCCCAATCCACCTTCCCTGCCGCCGCTCTATGCATCCCACAAAAAGATTTACCCGAAGGCGGCCCGCGGACGGTTCCGCCGGATCAAGTGGGCGCTGACGACGGCCCTGCTCGCGCTGTTTCTCATCCTCCCCTGGCTGCGCTGGGACCGCGGGGCCGGCGTGCCGGACCAGGCGGTGCTGCTCGACCTCGACGCCCAGCGCTTCTACCTGTTCGCCGTGGAGCTGTGGCCGCAGCACATCTATTACTTCACCGGGGCGATGATCCTGGCGGCCATCGGGCTGTTCCTGGCGACCGCGCTGGCCGGGCGCGTCTGGTGCGGCTACAGCTGCCCGCAGACGGTCTGGACCGACCTCTATGTGTGGGTCGAGGAGCGGATCGAGGGCGACCGCGGAGCCCGCATCCGGCTGGACAACGGCCCGCGCGACGCCCGCTGGCTCGCCAGGAAGGCGGCCAAGCACGCCGTGTGGCTGCTGATCGCGCTGGCGACCGGCGCCACGGCGATCTTCTACTTCGTGGACGCGCCGGGCTATGCCCGTGACTTGGCACGGCTGGAGCCGTCCACGCTCGCCTCGGGCTGGATGCTGTTCATGGCCGCCTGCACCTACGCCATGGCCGGCTTCATGCGGGAGCAGATGTGCGTCTACGTCTGCCCCTGGCCGCGCATCCAGGCGGCCCTGCTGGACGAGGAGAGCCTCGTCGTCACCTACCAGGATTGGCGCGGCGAGGGCCGGGCGCCCCTGCGAAAGGACCAGGGATGGGAGGCGCGCAAGAGCACGGGCCTTGGTGACTGCATTGACTGCAACGCCTGCGTCCATGTCTGCCCGACGGGGATCGACATCCGCGACGGCATCCAGATGGATTGCATCAGCTGCGGCCTGTGCATCGACGCCTGCAACGACGTCATGGCCCGCATCGGCCGGCCGGGCGACCTGATCCGCTACGACACCCAATCGGCCCAGGCCGCCAAGGCAGCGGCCCGCAAGCCGGAGCCCTACCGGCTCGTCCGTCCGCGCACCATCGTCTACACGTTGCTGATGGTGGTGGTGAGCGGCGTGATGGCCTGGAGCCTCGCGCTGAAGCCGGCGTCCGGCCTGTCCGTGCTGCGCGACCGAGCGCCGTTGTATGTGGCGTTGTCCGGCGGCGAGCTGCAGAACAGCTACACGGTGAAGATCGCCAACATGACCCGCCAGCCGCAGGCCTACCGCCTGACCCTGTCGGGGATCGCGGGTGCGGTGCTGAACGGGGCCGGCGTCAACGGTGCGGAGGGGGCCGAACTGGAGCTGACCGCGGCGCCCGACACGGTGCAGACCTACCGGGTCCACGTGCGGGTTCCGCGTAGCGCGGTCGCCGCGGTGTCGACCCCCATCACCTTCACGCTGACCAACACGGCCGAGGGCGGAGTACAGACCGCCGCGACGGTGTTTTTGGGGCCGTAGAGTAAATCTGAACCACAGAGACACGGAGACACAGAGGGGTTTCAGCCGGCCGTGCGACGCGACCAAGAACCCTTATAATCTCCGTGTCTCCGTGCCTCTGTGGTCAACATCCTGGAGACGACTTCACCAAGCCGGCAGGATCGCGCCCTTGAAGCGGGTTTGCAGGAAGTCCTTCACCTCCTGCGACTGGTAGGCAGAGACCAGAGTCTTCAGCGCCGGGCGGTCCTTGTCCTTCGCGCGCGCGGCGATGAAGTTGCCGTAGGGGTTGCCGTCGCGCGGTTCCTGGATCAACGCGTCCTTGGCCGGGGTCAGGCCGGCGTTCACCGCGTAGTCCGTGTTGATGATGGCCCCGTCGAAGTCATCCAGCGCGCGCGGCAGCTGCGCGGCCTCAAGCTCGATCAGCTCCAGCTTCTTCGGGTTCGTGGCGATGTCGAGCACGCTCGGCGTCAGGCCTTTGCCGTCCTTCAGCGTCAGCAGGCCGTTCGCCGCCAACAGGTTCAGCGCGCGGCCGCCGTTGCTGGGGTCGTTCGGGATGCCGATCTTGGCGCCCGGCTTCAGGTCGCCGATCGCCTTCACCTTGCGGGAGTAGAGGCCGATGGGTTCCACGATCGTGTAGCCGATGGGAATGATCTTGTAGCCGCGCGCGGCGATCTGCGCGTCCAGGTACGGCTTGTGCTGGAAGGCGTTGGCGTCGAGTTCGCCGGCGTCCAGCGCCGCGTTGGGGATGGCGTAGTCGGAGAAGGTGATCAACTCCACCTCCAGCCCGTTGCGGGCGGCGACCTTCTTGGCGACCTCGGCGATCTCCTCCTCGGCGCCGCCCATGACGCCCAGCTTGATCTTCTCCGCGGCGGAGGCGGCGCCCGACGCGAGCAGCGCCAACGCGATGCCGCCGGCCAAGCCGGCGCGGCGGAGCCAATTGCGTCGGGAAGTGACATGGTCTTGCATGGGATTCCTCTTGGGCTGATTCTTGGACTTTGGTTTTTTCAAACAGGCTGCATCACGCATCCATACGACAGCCTTCTGGCGTTGATCACTGCCGATCACGCAGAGCAGTTCTGTGTTGAATTGTGCTATATATCTATAAAAATAATAGACTATAATGTCGAGTTCCGCGACGGCATGGACATACTGACCCGTACGGATGGTCCGTCAGCGTCCGTGCCGCGTTCCTGTTTACGGTGAAGGGCCAAAAATACGGCCTGCCCCGTCCGTTGAAGGGAGGACACCCATGAACACCCGCCGCGCACCCGACCCGCGGTCCGGCGTGCTGTCCCTGGTTGGAAACACGCCCATTGTCGAAATCTCGCGGCTGGACACCGGTCCCTGCCGCCTGTTCGTGAAGCTGGAAAGCCAGAATCCCGGCGGCTCCATCAAGGATCGCATCGCCCTGTCGATGGTCGAGGCGGCGGAGCGCGACGGCCGCCTGACGCCCGGCGCCACCATCATCGAGGCGACCGCCGGCAACACCGGCCTGGGGCTGGCGCTGGTCTCAGCACAAAAGGGCTACCGGCTGGTCCTGATCGTGCCGGACAAGATGGCGCGGGAGAAGGTGTTGCACCTGAAGGCGCTGGGGGCGGAGGTGCGCATCACCCGCTCCGACGTCCCGAAAGGGCACCCGGAATACTACCAGGATTTGGCGGAGCGGCTGGCGGCGGAGATCCCCGGCTCCTTCTACGTCAACCAGTTCGGCAACCCCGCCAACCCCCATGCCCACGAGACGACCACCGGCCCCGAGATCTGGGAGCAGATGGGCCACGACGTCGACGCCGTGGTGGCCGGCGTGGGCTCCGGCGGCACGATCACCGGCGTCGGGCGCTTCCTGAAGTCGGTCAATCCGAACACGGAGATGGTGCTGGCCGATCCAGAGGGATCGGTGCTGGCCCACTATATCGCCACGGGCGAGCTGGTCGAGGCCGGTTCCTGGAAGGTGGAGGGCATCGGGGAGGACTTCGTGCCGCCCATCGCCAACCTCGACCTCGTCTCCAAGGCCTACACCGTGTCGGACGCGGAGAGCTTCGAGACGGCGCGCGACCTGCTGGTGAAGGAAGGCATCCTGGCGGGCTCCTCCTCCGGCACGCTGGTCGCGGCGGCGCTGCGCTATTGCCGGGAGCAGACCACGCCGAAGCGAGTCGTCACCTTCATCTGCGACAGCGGCAACAAATACCTGTCCAAGATGTTCAACGACTTCTGGCTGCTGGACGAGGGCTTCACCCCGCGCGCCCACACCGGCGCGGTGCGCGACCTCGTCACCCGGCGCTTCGATTCCGGCGGCACCATCACGGTCAGCCCCGCGGACACACTGCGCACCGCCTTCAGCCGCATGCGCGTGGCCGACGTGTCGCAGCTACCGGTGACCGACGGCGGGAAGCTGGTCGGGCTGCTGGACGAGAGCGACATCCTGCACGCGGTGGTCTCCGGATCCTTCGACAGGCCGGTGCGGGAGGCCATGGTGCGCGACCTCGTCACCACTCCGGCGGACGCGCCCATCGCGGCGCTGAACCCGCTGTTCGCCCAGGACCGCGTGGCCATCGTGGTGGAGGGCGACCGCTTCCTCGGCCTGGTCACACGGGTCGACCTGATCAACCACCTTCGGCTTGAGAGCGCGTGAGCATCATGACGGACAGCAGCAAGGGCAAGAACCGCCTGGCCTTCGCCACGCGGACCATCCATGGCGGGCAGTCTCCCGACCCGTCCACCGGTGCCGTCATGGTGCCGATCTACGCCACCTCCACCTTCGTGCAGGAGAGCCCCGGCGTCCACAAGGGCTACGAGTACGCGCGCAGCCAGAACCCGACGCGCATGGCCTTCGAACGCTGCATCGCCGACCTGGAGAGCGGCACGCGCGGCTTCGCCTTCGCGTCCGGGTTGGCGGCCATTTCCACGCTGCTGGAAACGCTGGACGCGGGAACGCACATCGTCGCGTCGGACGACCTCTACGGCGGCAGCTTCCGCCTGTTCGAGCGGGTGCGCAAACGCTCCATGGGCTTGCGCGCCAGCTATGTGGACATGAGCGACCTCGACGCCTTGGCCGCCGCCGTGCAGCCGGACACGCGGCTGATCTGGATCGAAACGCCGACCAACCCGATGCTGAAGCTGGTGGACATCGAGGCGGTGGTCCGCTTTGCCAAGGCACGCGGGATCTGGACCGTGGTGGACAACACCTTCGCCAGCCCCTGGATCCAGCGCCCGCTGGAGCTGGGCGTCGACGCGGTCGTGCACTCGGCGACCAAGTACCTGAACGGCCATTCCGACATGGTCGGCGGAGTCGCGGTCGTCGGCGACAACGCGGAATTGGCAGAGAAGCTGGCCTTCCTCCAGAACGCGGTCGGCGCCATCTCCGGCCCCTTCGACAGCTTCCTGGCGCTGCGCGGGCTGAAGACGCTGGCGCTGCGCATGGAGCGGCACTGCACCAGCGCCCTGGAGATCGCCCGCTGGCTGGAGCGTCACCCGCGCGTGCGCCGCGTCGTCTACCCGGGGCTGGAAAGCCACCCGCAGCACGATCTCGCCAAGCGCCAGATGCGCGGCTTCGGCGGCATCGTCACGGTGGAGTTGGACGCGGGCCTGGAGGACACCAAGCGCGTGCTGGAACGCTGCCAGCTCTTCGCGCTGGCCGAAAGCCTGGGCGGCGTGGAAAGCCTGATCGAGCACCCGGCGATCATGACCCACGCCTCCATCCCCGCGGAGCAGCGCCGCGCGCTCGGCATCGGCGACGGGCTGATCCGCCTGTCGGTGGGAATCGAGGACGCGGAGGATCTGCGGGAGGATTTGGAACGGGCGTTGGCGTAGTCCTTCTCCCCTCTGGGGAGAAGGGTTGGGATGAGGGGGCGGCCGCAGGCCGGAAAAGCGCTGCAATGAGGCTGCGTTTCCGCCCTGCGGGCGCCCCCTCACCCTAACCCTCTCCCCAGGGGGGAGAGGGGATTATGGACGCTCACGCCTGGTCCAGCGTGATTCCTTCGATCAGGTCGCCGACGTCGTCGCAGCGGTCGGTGACCGCTTCCAGAAGCTCGTACACCTCGCGGCGGCCGAGGAAGGCGATCATTTCCGGCTTTTCGGCGATCAGCGCCTTCAGGGCGTCACGCAGGATCTCGTCGGCCTCGTCCTCCAGGTCGGAGATCTGGCTGCAGACGTTCAGGATGCGTTCGGCGTTGCCGGTGATGGTCGCCAGCAGCGGCATCACGTCCACCAGCAGCGCCGCCTGCCGGCGGATGATCGACGCCATGCGCCGCATCGGCGTGTCGAAGCTGTCGATGCCGTAGAGCGCCGCGTGGCGCGGCACCTCGTCCATCAGGTCGATGCAGTCGTCCAGCGCGTTGATCAGCGCCTGGATCTCCGACCGGTCGAAGGGCGTGATGAAGGTGCGGTGCAAGCCGCGCCCGGCTTCCTTCGCCACGCGGTCGGCGTCCTTCTCGATGCGCTTCAGGGCCGCCGTCCGCTCGCCCCGCTCCTCCGGTTCGGCGGCCATGACAGCCTCCAGGGCATCGGCCGCCGTGACGATGTAGCGGGCCTGCTCGACGAATTGCTCAATGACCCGCTCTTCTTTCGGCATCATGGAACGGATGGCGCGCAGCAGCAGCATGGGAGCTGGTCTCTCGGTCGGTTCGAACGCTCCCTAATAACCCCATGCGCGGCGGCTTTGCAGCAAAATCGTCACACAAGCGTCATGGCAGGGGCCGGGGGCCCAAAAGAAAGAAGCCGGGGCAAGGCGCCCCGGCTTCCCATGCTGTCGGCCTTCGCCGGCCAGCGTCGTCGATCAGACCATGCCCGACTTGGTGAAGGGCAGATGGTGCAGCCGCTTGCCGGTTGCGGCGAACACCGCGTTGGCCACCGCCGGGGCGGCGGTCGGCACGCCGGGCTCGCCGACGCCGGTCGGGCGGATCGTAGACGGCAGGATGTGCACCTCCACCGGCGGCATCTCCGAGTTGCGCAGCGGCTGGTAGGTGTCGAAGTTCGCCTGGTCCACGACGCCGCCGGTCATGGTGATCTCGTCACGCAGCGCGTGGCCGATGCCCCATCCGGTGCCGCCGGAGATCTGCGCCTCGATGATGTTCGGGTTGACCGCCTGGCCGCAATCGACCGCGCAGACCACCCGTTCCACCTTCACCTGCCCCTTGTCGTTGACCGAGACCTCCGCCACGTGCGCCACGAAGGTGTCGAAGCTTTCGTGCACGGCGACGCCGCGCGCCCGACCCTTTGGCAGCGGCTTGCCCCAGTCGGCCTTCTCGGCCGCCAGCTTCAGCACGCCCTGGAGACGCGGGCTGTCCTTCAGCAAATCCATGCGGAAGGCCACCGGGTCCTTGCCGGCCGCAGCGGCCAGCTCGTCGATCATGACCTCCTTGGCGTAGGCGGTGTGGGTGTGCCCGACCGAACGCCACCACAGCGTCGTCACCGGCGACACCGGGGAGTGCAGGTCCACCGCCAGGTTCGGCACCGCGTAGGCCATGTCCGACGCGCCCTCGACCGAGGTCTCATCGACGCCGTTCTTGACCATCACGGCCTCGAACGGGGTGCCGGTCATGAAGCTCTGGCCGACGATGCGCTGCTGCCACGCGACCAGCTTGCCCTGCGCGTCCACGCCGGCCTTGATCTTGTGCAGGAACAGCGGGCGGTACCGGCCGCCCTGGATGTCGTCCTCGCGCGTCCAGACCAAATGGACCGGCGCCTTGCCGTAGGCCTTGGCGATGATCGCCGCCTCGGCGATGTAGTCGGCGTTCGGGGTGGCGCGCCGGCCGAAGCTGCCGCCGGCCCATTGGGTTTCGATCGCCACCTGCTCCGGCTTGCAGCCGAGGATGGAGGCGACGACCTTCTGCTCCACACCCTGGAACTGCGACCCGGCGTAGATGGTGCAGCCGCCGTCGGGCTTCAGCTCCACCGTGGCGTTCAGCGGCTCCATCGGCGCGTGGGCGAGGTAGGGGAAGACGAACTCCGCCTCCACCACCTTGGCCGCCCCGGCCAGCGCCTTTTCGGCGTCACCCTTGTTGGCGGCGACGTTGCCCTGCTTCTCCGCCAGATTGCGGTAGTCGGCCAGGATCTCCTCGGTACCGCGGGTCTCCGCCTTGGCGTCGTCCCACTCCACCTTCAACGCCTCGCGGCCTTTGATGGCCGCCCAGGTGTTCTTGGCGACGACCGCGACGCCGACCGGCAGGGTCAGCACGTCGATCACGCCCGGCACCTGCTTGGCCGCCGCCGCGTCGACCGACTTCACCGTGCCGCCGAAGCGGGGGGAGCGCGCCAGCACCGCGGTCACCTGGCCGGGACGGCGGATGTCCATGGCGAAGATGGCCGTGCCGTTGGTCTTGGACACATGGTCGAGACGGTGCAGCGACGGGTTGCCGACGAGCTTGTAGTCCTTGGCGTCCTTCAGCGCGACCTTCTGCGGGACGGGCAGCTTCGCCGCGTCCTCCGCCAACGCGCCGAAATTCGCCGTGCGGTTGGACTTGGCGTGGCGGACCACGCCCTTCTCCACCGTGATCTCCGACACCGGGACGTTCCAGCGCGCGGACGCCGTGGCGACCAGCATGGCGCGGGCGGCCGCACCGGCCATGCGCAGCTCGTCCCAGCTGTTGGCGACAGCGGTGGAACCGCCGGTGCCCTGGATGCCGAAGAAGTGGTTGGCGTAGAGCGTGCTGTCGGCCGGAGCGAAGGCGCCGCGCATCTGCTCCCAGTCGGCGTCAAGCTCCTCCGCAACGATGGTGGTCAGGCCGGTCATGATGCCCTGGCCCTTGTCCAGGTGCTTGACCAGCACGGTCACCGTGTTGTCCGGCGCGATGCGGACGAAGGCCTGCGGGCGCGGGTCGGCCGGGCCGATGATGGTCGGCGCCTTGGCCTCCGCGGCGAAAGCACCCCGCGGCAGCATGGCGCCGATCACGAGGCCGCCGCCAACGGCGCCGGCGCCCTTCAGGAAGGATCGGCGGGACGCGGTCACCGGTTCGGCGGCCACGGCCACGTCGCCGGCCGCCTGCTTGATGAGATGATGCAGCATGGATCAGGCCCCCATCGCCTTGGCGGCGTCCTTGATCGCCGCGCGGATGCGCGGGTAGGTGGCGCAGCGGCAGACGTTGCCGTCCATGGCCGCGTCGATGTCGCTGTCCGACGGGTTGTGGTTGTCGGTCAGCAACGCCACCGCGCTCATGATCTGGCCGGACTGGCAGTAGCCGCACTGCACCACGTCCAGCTTCTGCCAGGCGGCCTGGATCGCCTCCGCGGCCTTGCCGGAGATGCCTTCGATGGTGGTGATCTTGGTGCCCACGGCGGATTCCGCGGGCGTCTGGCAGGCACGGGTCGCGGTGCCGTCGATGTGGACGGTGCAGGCGCCGCACTGGGCGATGCCGCAGCCGAACTTCGTGCCGGTCATGTTCAGTTCGTCGCGCAGGACCCAAAGGAGGGGCATGTCGGGCGGCACGTCGACGTCGCGGTCCTGCCCGTTGATGTTCAAACGAATCATGGGATGATTCCTGTCTCTGTCTTCCCGTCGGATCTTTTTGTGTCGGAATGGTCCGCGCGGCGACGGCCGCGCCTCGACCAGGCAACCGGAACCGGGCGCCCCCACCCGATCACGGAGCCGCTCCCTGGCGGAGCGTGCGCTCAAGTTCGTACCGGCCGGCCACAAGTCAAGGGACCTACATCGGAAGTCAGCCCTCCAACGCCGGCCTGCGCCGCACGCTCCGCCTCACACGCCATGCTCATGGCCCCCAGTATCGCGCGGCGACGCCGGCCGTTGTTGCCCGATGCTCGCCGTTCTTTGCCTGATCCTCCAAGATGTCGCGCGAGCGGAGGCGGTTGGGGTAGTCTTGCCCCATGACCACCCTGCTCGATGCCGTCCGCCGCTACGCGGAGATCCACGCCGACGCGTCCGGCCTGGCACAGACGCCGATTCCGGGCCTCACCACCGTGCGCGCGACCGCGCCCAGCGGCGTGGTCCACGCCATCTCCCGCCCGCTGGTCTGCCTTGTCCTCCAGGGAAGCAAGCAGGTCACGATGGGGGCGCAGACCTTCGCCTTCACCGCGGGCGATTCCCTGCTGGTCACGGCCGACCTGCCAATCGTCAGCGAGGTCACGCGCGCCAGCGTCGCCGCCCCCTACCTCTGCCTCGCCCTGGAACTCGACCCGGCGGTCATCGCGGATCTTGCGGCTGAGATGGGGGCGGCACTCGTGGCCGACCCCGCGCCCGTGCGGGTCGAGCCGACCGACGCGGAGGTCGCCGACGCGGCGCTGCGGCTGATGCGGCTGCTCGACCGCCCGGAATCGGTGCCGGTCCTGCAGGCCCAGCTGGTGCGCGAGTTGCACTACTGGCTGCTGGCCGGCCGGCACGGGCCGGCGATCCGGCGTCTGGGCTGGCTGGACGGGCACGCGCAACGCGTGGCGCGCGCGGTCACGGTGCTTCGGGCGGAATTCACGCAGCCCTTGCCCGTCAAGCGCTTGGCGGCGGTGGCGGGGATGAGCGTGTCGTCCTTCCACCAGCACTTCCGCACCGTGACCTCCCTATCCCCGTTGCAATTCCAGAAGCGGTTGCGGCTGATCGAGGCGCGCCGGCTGATGCTGTCGGAGGGGATGACCGCGAGCAGCGCGGCCTTCGCGGTCGGCTACGAAAGCGTGCCCCAGTTCACCCGGGAATACGGCCGCATGTTCGGCCTGCCGCCCGTCCGCGACCGGGAGGCGGCGAAGGGCAAGGCGCGGCAGCCGGAGCCGCCGTCCCAATTGGGCGGCAAAATGGGAGCCAGGATGGCCGGGTGACCATCCACTTGGCGGACGCGGTCAGCGGATCTCGATCAGGTCGGTCAGCTCGCGCACCACCAACTCCAGGCTGTCCGCCACCGCTTCGCAGGAGATGCGGTCGTCAGCGGATTCGAAGGTGCCGGACCGCAGCATGGCGATGCGTTCCTTCACGCGGTCGATGTAGGCGATCAACTTCTCTTCCATGGTTTCAACCCTCGGCGCTGCCCCGTGGCGCAGGGATAACACCCCGGCCTTCCCTTTGTGGCACGTCCACCGCCGGACGCCTCGACAGGTGCCGGATTGTCGGGCAGGCTGTTGCGCGGCCGGCGTAGGACGCCAGCCTTCAGAGTCCCACAGCGAAAGTCCCAGGGCCGTGACAAAACGCGAGGAAACGGAAGCCCTCCTGGCCGAACTGCGCCAGGGCTTCGGAGCCAAGTCGAACAGCGACCTGCTGCATCTGCTCGCCACGCTCGGCCGGATCGTCCTGACCGAATCCTCCAAGGACGAGCGCGGCCGCCGCGTGCTGAAAATCGTCGGCAAGGGCGGCAAGGAACGGCAGATCGTCATTTCGGACTGAGGTCACGCCACGGCGCCCATGCAGCGTTGCAGCGCCTCTTGCAACTGGCGCGGCGTCACCGGCTTGAAGGCGACGCCGAAGCCCAGGTCGGCCGCCTCCTTCTGCCATTCCGGGCTGGTCTCGCCGGTCAGGATGATCGCGGGAACGGCGGAACCGAGAAAGTCGAAGACGCGCCGCACGGTGTCCGTTCCCCGCTCGCCGCCGCGCAGCCGGTAATCGGCGACGATCACGTCCGGTTCCCGCCCGTCGGCGCGCAGTTTTTCGATCGCTTCCTCCGCCGACGCGGCGATCAGCGTGTCGTACCTCCAGCCCCGGAACACGGTCTGAAGCGCCAGCAGGACGATGGAGTCGTCGTCGATCAGCAGCGCGAGGCGGCCATCGCCATCCTCCAGGACCGGCTGCGTCCCCGGATTCTCCTGGGATCCGTCGGTATCGCCGGGTAACGCGACAATGGAGAAGACGGATCCCCGCCCCGGTTCCGACCGCACCGACACCGGATGGTGGAGGAGAATCGACAGCCGCTGCACGATGGACAGCCCGAGCCCCAGGCCCTGGCCGCGGTCCCGCTCTGGGTTGGCGAGCTGGTGGAATTCTTCGAAAATCCGGTCGAGCTGCCCGGCGGGAATGCCGATCCCGGTGTCCTGCACGTCGATGTGGACGCGGCCGTCGGCCTCGCGGCAGCCCAGCTCGACGTAGCCCGCCTCGGTGTAGCGGATGGCGTTCTCGACCAGGTTGCGGATCATCCGGCCCAGCAGGTTGCGGTCGCTGCGGACGACGAGGTCCGGGCCCTTGCGCACGCGAAGCTCCAGCCCCTTCGCGGCCGCCACCGGCAGGTAGGCCTCGGCGATGTGGTCGAGCACCGGCCGAAGCTGGACATCCTCGATGGCCGGGCTGATGCCCCCGGCGTCAAACCGCGACACGTCCAGCAGGCTCTCCAGCAGCCCCTTCATGGTGTCCAACCCCCGTTCCAGCATGGTCAGGGCGCTGCGCCCGCGCTCGCTCGCCACATGCGGGCGTAGCGCGGATGCGAACAGGAACATGGACTGCATGGGCTGGCGAAGGTCGTGGCTGGCCGCCGCCAGGAACTTGCTCTTCGACAGGTTGGCCTGTTCCGCCTCCTCCTTGGCGGCGCGCAGGGCTCCCTCCGTTTCCTTGCGGTGCGTGATGTCGATGTGCAGCCCGGACAGCCGCAGCGGCGTGCCGTCCGCGGCGTAGGTGGCGTTGGCCACCGACTCCACCCAACGGACGCTGCCGTCCCGCCGCAGGATCCGGTATTCCTGACTGATGGTCGGCGTTTGATCGGCCAGCGCGGCCCTACGCTCCTGCAGCACCCGGTCGCGGTCCGCCGGGTGCAGGCTGGCCGCCCAGGTCTGGTAGCCCGGCGCGGCGCGTCGCGGATCCAGGCCGAAGATCCGATAGGTTTCGTCCGACCATTCGGCCCGGCGGGAGCGGAGCTTGATCCCGAAGGTTCCGGCCCGGGCAGCCTGCAGCGCCAGGACCAGCTGTTCCTGGACGCGGACGAGTCGGCTCGCCCCCCAGGCGACGCCGGCGTAGCATAGGACCAGCACGCCGACGAACATCGCCATCGTGCGCCAGAGGCTGCGGTCGATCGACCCCATGGCCTCGGCCTTGTCGATTCCCGCCATGACCAGGATGCCTTCGGCGCCGACCTCGGTGCTCGAATAGGCCATGATCCGCTTGACGCCGTCGAGGCCCGTCGCCTCCACCGTCGCGCGCCGGCTGCCGCTGAGCATGTAGCGCAGCCGTTCCGGCAGATGCTGCCCGACCAAGTCGGGCTGCGCGGGCGTCCGGGCGAACACCCGGCCGGAACGATCGGCGATCAGGATGGTCGCGTTCTGCGGCAGGGGCTTGCGCGCCAGGAACTCGTGCAGCCAGTCGATGTCGAGAAGGGCGGTGACGACGCCCGCGGTGGCTCCGTCCGTCCCGTCGAAGGGTTGCCCGAAGGTCAGGACGGCGTGGCCAAGCCGCCGTGCGGTGGCATAGTTGCCGAGGACGAAGTCCCCGGCCGCTAACGCCCGCTGGACGTTCTCCCGTTCGCCGATGTAGGCGCCGACGGCGCGCTGGTCGGTCGCGCAGCGGACATGCCCGTCCATCCCCATCACTTCGATGACCAGATAGGGGGGCATCTGCGTGTGCACCCGGTCCAGGGTCGCCTGACAACCGGCCCCGGCCAACTGCGGAGCCGCGGCGGTGGCCAGCGTTCCGAGAACGTGGTGGACGTCGTCGATCAGGCGCTGCTGCTCGGTCTCCACGCCGTCGAGCAGCCGCATCGCCTGATCGTGCATCTCGGCCATCCGTTCGCGGCGCAGGTTGAACTGCATCGCCAGCTCGACCCCCAGCAGGGGCAGCATGATCAGCGAGAGCAGGACCAGCGAGCGGCGGAGGGTGGCTTGCACGTCAACCCCACGGAAAAGCGCGTGACCGAACCGTCCGGATGTCCGAATGCTGCACGCAGAGAAGATGGTACCCACAACAATGCCTAATAAAAAGCCCGATTCCGTCCAGCGGCGGTAGAGACATTGGTCGTGCTGCCGCGGAATTCATAAAAATCAACTGTACGTCGATAAAAACCCCGCACAGGTCAATTGATCCTCATTTGCCGACTGTGCCGCGCCATCGGGACGCGGCCATCAGAAGACGTTGGCCACCAGTCCGACATTCCGCCGATGGAGGACATCAAGCCGCCCCGCTCCGACAGGACGGCGGTTCTATAAATCGACGCTTTGGCGGCCTAATTGGCGTGCTCGGACATCGGCTGGGCGGCGACCGCGCGCCGATGCCCGAGACGCCTGATGTCCGAAAAGGTTGGATAAGTGTCCTTCGGGCCATCAGCAACATAGGCTACCACTGAGTCCGGGAACGGGTCCCACGCCCCCGGGGACCGCCGCCCGAACATTCAACGCCACGACAGGAACGAACGATGACATCCGTCACCAAACCGACCGTTCTGATCACCGGAGCCTCCTCGGGCATCGGAGCGGTCTACGCCGACCGCTTCGCGCGGCGCGGCCATGATCTGGTGCTGGTGGCCCGCGACACCGCGCGCCTCGATGCCCTGGCGGAACGCCTCCGCCGGGAGGCCAAGGTTGGCGTCGACACCATCCGGGCGGACCTCACCGATCCGGCCGATCTCGCGTCCGTGGAGGCGCGACTGCGCGAGGACGAGCGCATCGGCGTGCTGGTCAACAATGCGGGGGCCGCGCTCAAGGGCAACTTCCTCGACCAGAGCCTAGAGGACATCTCCGCCCTGATCGCGCTGAACGCAACCGCCCTTACCCGCCTCGCCCGTGTCGCGGCACCGCGCTTCGCCGCCACCGGCACGGGCGCGATCATCAACGTGGCATCGGTCGTGGGGTTCGCGCCGGAAATCGGGCTGACCGTCTATGGGGCGACCAAGGCCTTCGTCCTGTTCCTCAGCCAGGGGCTGCATCTGGAGCTTGGCCCCCGGGGGGTGTATGTGCAGGCGGTGCTGCCGTCGGCGACGCGCACCGAAATCTGGGAGCGGTCCGGCCGCGACGTCGACGCGCTTCCGGCGGTGATGGACACCGGCGAACTGGTCGATGCGGCGCTGGCGGGATACGACCGGCGAGAGACGGTGACCATCCCGCCGCTGCACGACGCGGACCAGTGGGAGGCCTATGACGCCGCCCGGCGCGCGATGGTCCCGAACGTCATGCAGGTCCACGCCGCATCGCGCTACCGCAACGGCTGAGAACGGACCAAGGCTGTTTGAAGAAAGCGTCTGGGGAGGCCGCCGCCTCGCACCACTTTCCGCTGTGCCGCTGATGCGGAAGGAAAGTGGTGCCCAGGGACGGAGTCGAACCGCCGACACGGGGATTTTCAGTCCCCTGCTCTACCAACTGAGCTACCTGGGCGCCGCAACGTGCGGGGGCTGCCTTATAGAAAGAACCACGCCCCTTGTCCAGCGGAATATGCACACGGACGTGCATTCCAGATTTCCGCGCCGCCCTGCCTGATCGAAAGGCCCCGAGGCGCTCCAAAAGGGTCGCGCCACCCCATATT
Source organism: Azospirillum canadense (assembly GCF_025961225.1). Classification (GTDB taxonomy): domain Bacteria; phylum Pseudomonadota; class Alphaproteobacteria; order Azospirillales; family Azospirillaceae; genus Azospirillum; species Azospirillum canadense. Next base: position 304,730 of record NZ_JAOQNG010000007.1, read on the forward strand.
GCTGTGCGCTATCGTCGTGTGCAGAAACGGCAGGTGTCGGTGATTGGGATGAAGACCGCGGCGACGGTGCTCGTCGGGATGTGGCTGGCAGGCCCGGTGTTTGGCGGCACCGTGCTTGCCGGTTCCGGGGTGGCCTTGGCCCAAGCCCAGGCCCAGGACCAAGCTGCCGGGGGCGAGCATGCCGCGAATGGGGCGCACAGCGTGTCCGGTTCCGCGGCTTCCGTCGTTTCGACCAGCGGCGAGGCGACGCTGAAACTGTGCCGGGACTGGCTGGTCACCCACGACTGCCGGGAATACGGCCACATCGACATCCCGCCGCGCATCGCCGTCGGCGATACCTTCGACGTGACTTTCGGCAGCAACCCGAAGACCATGCGGTTCAAGGTGAAGAGCGTAATGGCGCGCGGCGCCGAAGGGTGCCTGCTGGTCCCCACGCACGAAGACATGCCCAAGACACCCTCGCCGGAAATTCCCGCCGACATGCTGATCGTGAAGGACTGCACCGTCGAACAGTGAATATCTCCGCACAATGACTCCGCCGGCTTGGTCGGGAGGACGTCCTGCACCAGCCGGTGCGGGCCATGCGCATCGCCTTGGGCGTGATCTGGAGACCGGGCGCGCGACCGCCGCCGCTTACAGCGCTTCCTCCTGCTCACGAACCGGTATTGGGCCGCCTTCCGGATAGGCCCCAAGCAGCGCCGCCACCGTCAAAGCCAGGGCGGCGGTGAGGGCCACGGAACCGAAGATTGCCAGGGCCGTGTCGTTGCCCCAGCGGTCGGCGCACCAGGCCATCGCCATCGGCCCGATGAAAAGGCCGGCGCGTTCGCACACCCGGTAGATGCCAAGGATGGTGGTGCGGCCGAACCGCTCCATGTCCGTCCGGGCGATCGCGAACAGCACCGTAATCTGCGGAGACATCCCGATGGATTGGGCGATCCCGAGCAGCGTCACGGCGGCCACGACCCCCCACACGCCGGACCAGCCGCCCGGAATCACCAGCATCGCCAGACCGGACAGGGTCACCCCGACGACGGTGAACAGGAAGGACCGCCCGGTGCGGTCGATCAGCCGCGACCAGAAGGTGGTGGTGGTTGCCTGGATCAGCGCGTAGATCATCACGATCCAGCCGATGGTCGCGGGCGGCGTGCCCAGCTGGTGCAGATAAAGCGGCAGCAGGCAGAAGACGAAGCCACCGTTGATGAGGCGCGACGGCAGCGCCGCCAGCAGCAGGAGCCCGAGAAGCGGGCGGTTGCGCAGCAGGACGCCCGGCCGCAACCGCTGCGGCGGCAGCGATTCCCGGTGAGACGCGAAGCTCCGGGTCAGCGCCGCGCCCACGGCCGATACGAACGCCCCGGCGATCAGCGTGCCGCCGAAGCCCAGCGGCTCGGCCAGGGTGCTGCCGGCGAGCGTTCCGATGATGGCGCCGGAAAAGAACGCGCTCAGATACGCCCCGGACGCCAGGGTCCGCGCCTGCGGCCCCATGGCGCGAATGATGGCGTCCTGCGCCAGGATCATGGCGGCGCCGTATCCCAAACCGCCGATCGCCCGCCAGACGACCAGTTCGGCGACGCTGCCGGCCAGCCCGCACATGCCGACCGCGACGGTCGACAGCAGGATCGCGACACCGAACAGCGTCCGATGGTCGCGGCCCCGCTCCCACAGCCCGGTGGTCAACTGGGTGACGGCAACGGCCAGCCAGAAGATCGACACCGGCAAACCGGTCGCCACCGCCTCCGAGACGAACCCGTTCAGCACCGGTGCTCCGGACGCGTACAGGCCGCGGGCATAGACCGGCATGAAGGAGTTGCCGGTCGCGTCTCCGGCAACCATCAGAAACAAGGCGAGCCGCGGGTCGTTCAGCCGCATGACGCCCCGTCCTTACCAGCGGCGGCGGGAGCCGGACCCGGGCGCGGCGCCTTCATCCGCGCCAGCCCGTAGATCAGCGCGTCGCCGATGGTCTCATGCCAGATCCGCCATTCGTGATCGCCCTGCACGACGCGGAATTCCGTCGCTTCCGGCTGCAAACGCATCAGCTCCCGATGCAGGACGGCGGTGTGGTAGGCGATCTCGAAGCGGTCGCGGTCACCGGCGTTGAGGTAAAGTGGAACCCGCAACGGCTGGGCACGGTAGGCGTCGAACAGCGACGGCCAGTTCAGCCGGATCCACAGATCGGCGTCCAAAGCGCCATTTTTCAAGAAGGCCGGATCCTTCATTGCCGCAGAGTTGGGCGGCGGCAACGGGCCGTAGATCGCCGGGCTGAGCGCCAAGCCGACCGCGAACAACTCCGGCCGGGTGAAAGCGAGGCGAATTGTCGCGTACCCGCCTGCCGACAGGCCACCGAAGGCACGGCCGTCGCGCTCCGCATACACGCGAAAGCGGTGTTCGACGTCGGGAAGCAATTCGGTCAGCAGAACGGTTTCGGACTTTTCACCGTCGCCGTCGACCCACCACATGCCACGATGGCCGGGCATGACGACGACGGTCGGCGGGATGCGCTTCTCGGCAATCAGCTGGTCGAGGACCGGCTTAACGTCGCCCTTGTCCAGCCAATCGCGCTCGTTTCCACTGGAACCGTGCAGCAGATAGACGACCGGATACGTGCTGCAGCCTTCAGCGTATCCATCGGGAAGGTAAATTGTGTACCGGTAGTCCCTGTCGAGGACCCGCGACGGCAGGCTCAACTCCTGCACCGTGCCGGCGGCCTCGACCGCGGGCACGGGCCCGGCAACGATGATGAACAGTGTGCAGACAGCGCGGATGAGCGTTCCAAAACGGGTCATGGCGTCTCGCTAACCTCCGGATTTGCCAACCGGTCCGCGCCTCTGGCACGCGAACAACCCGCTCTGATTTAGCGTATTTCGGTTATATTTCCATCGTCCATTCTCGTTGTGAGTATGGCAAAATTGTCAATTGCCCGCAATATGCAACCAATCTAAATTATACATCCACCGGTACGAGCATCGCTTGCTGTAGCGGAGCCAGAGAGGAAGCCGATGAATCCGAAGTTCACCCTTTTCGGGACACAAACTGTTCGTAAGTCGACCCGTTGGGCCAGCAAAACTTTGCTTGCCGCACTTTCGGTCGCAATGGCAGTCATGGCCGCTACGCCGGCGATGGCGCAGGAAAAGAACGTCCTGCTGATCTTGTGGCGCGGCATCACGGAACCGGAGGTCGCGCTCAAGGCAAAGCTTGCCGCGCTGGGCGTTCAGGCCAAATACACGGAGGTGGTCGGCAACCAGGACCGCGGCGTCATGGCCAGCCGTCTGCGCGCGCTGGAAGACGATATCGCCGCCAAGAAGTTTGACGTCGTCTACTCGTTCGGCACGACGACGTCACAGGTGGCGCAGCAGATCATCCAGGATCGCATTCCCATCGTCTTCAACATCGTCTTCGATCCGGTGGGCGGCAAGCTGGTGCGGGCGATGGATGCGCCCGGCGTCAACACGACCGGCGTGACCAACGGCGTTCCCATCGATCAGCAGTTGTCCGCGTTCAACAAGCTGGCTCCGCTGAAGAAGTTGCTCGTCCTGTTCAATGCCCGTGAGACGAACGCCAAGATCATCGAGGCGCAAGTCACCGAGTGGACCACGAAGAACGGAATCGAGCTGGTGTCCCGCCGGGTCGCCCCCGAGACCGACGCGCTGGACGAGGTGCTTGCCGAGGTCAAGTCCGGCAAGCTGACGGCGGACACCGTCTACGCCGGTGCCGACAGCTACCTGGGATCGAAGGCCGAGGACATCCAGAAGGCCATCGGCGACCGGGTCAATCTGTTCGGCGGCACCCAGACCTTCGTGTTGAACAAGTGGCTGGCCGCCTACACCCCGCTGGTCGAGGACATGGGTGGCACGGCCGCCGAAATGATCAGCAAGGTGCTGAACGGGGCGGACGCCCGCACCATGCCCGTGATCCTGCCGACGCCGAAGCTCATCGTGTCCAAGTCCTCGGCCGAGGTGCGGAAGGTCACCGTTCCAGCCGACGCCGTCATCAACCCCTGACGCGAACCCGCTCCGACGGAAGCCTGGCCCAAGCTTTGAACGCAACGGCCGGAATTGACAGGAAGGGTGGCGGTGCACCGGTCATGACGGCATCCCGCTCGGATGTCGCCGTTCCCGTGTGCCCGCCACCAAATCCCGCCCACCGTCATCCAACGTGCGATCTGGTTGTATCAACCTCCAGCGCCGTCCGATCGTCCGCCGCACTCTACGCACCTTCCGGGCGCAGGCGACGGCCGCACGGCAGGTCGGCGATGGGTCCGTTCGCGTGGCAAAGCCGCCGGATCAGCGCAGTGGAATGTTCATCTGGACGCTCACACCCGGGGCGGGGGCCGGAGCGTAGTAGGCCGGTGGCGCGTAGACGACCCGTGGCGCCGGGGCGTAGTAGACCGGCGGCGGGCGGCGCACGACCACGACCGGGCGCGGCTCCTCCACGACGACGACCCGCGGGCCGCCGTGATAATAGCCGTGGTCGTGATGGTGCTTGTGATGCCCACGCCCGTGGCCGTCGGCCGCGGCCGGGCCCGCCAGGGCGAGAGCGAGCGCCATGCTTCCCACGGCAACGCCGAACCCATGCATGGCAACCTTGGCGAACATCCCCGTAATCCTTTCTTGCGAAGTGTTGGGGCAACCTTAGCACACAGATTGTGCGCCCAAGCTCACGCTCCAAGCCGCTCCGCTGGGACATTTTTCGGGCTCACCCTTTGCGGCACCACTCCCGCCACATCGCCCGGTAGGCCGCCTCCAGCCCGCGGGCGAAGCCCGGCCCATCGCACAGGGGGGAGCGCTCCAGCCGCCCGCGCAACCCCGCGCGAAGCTCGGCCAAGCCGCCGAGATCCCGGGCCAGGGCCGCCACCTTCGCCACATAGTCGGCGGGGCTGTCGGCGACCAGACGGTCGGCGAGGCCCAGCGTGTGCAGCAGGCTTTCCCCGATGCGCCCGGCCCAGCGGTCACCGCGCAGGGTCACCAGCGGCACACCCATCCACAGACATTCCGCCGTGGTCGTCCCACCACCGAAGGGCGTGGTGTCGACGGCAATGTCGATTCGGCTGTACCCGGCCAGATAATCCGCCCGCGGCGACTCGCCCTCCATTCGCACACGGTTTGCGGCGATGCCATGGGCCGCGAACTGCTCCCTCAGAGTCTGCCGCACACCGGCATCGCCAATCTGCCGCGCCTTCACCAGCAACCGCGCCTGCGGCATGGCGGCCAGCACCCCCGCCCACAGCGCCACGGTGGCCAGGGTGATCTTCGCGCGGTTCTGGAAGCAGCCGAGCGTGACCACGCCCGTCTCCAGCATCGGCGGCGGCGTCACAACGATGGAGTCGGACGGGGGCGTGAAGCAGAGATAGCTGCCCGGCAGGCGGCAAATGGCCTCGGTGAAGAACCGCTCCTCCCCCGGTGGCACCACATGCCGGTCGGCGATGATGTGGTCCATGGCCGGGAGCCCGGTCGTGCCGAAATACCCGAGCCAGGAGACCTGCACAGGTGCCGGCTTGCGCGCGAACAGCGGCAGGCGGTTCCCCGCCGTGTGGCCGGACAGGTCCACCAGCAGGTCGATCCCGTCGCCCCGCACCAAGCCCTCCACCGTGCCGTCGTCCAGGCCGACGATGTCGCGCCAGACGTCGGCCTGCGCGCGCAGCCGGTCGGTCAATGCGTCGCGACGGACGTTGTTGGCGTAGCAATGGACCGTGACGGCCGCCCGGTCGTGCGCGGCCAGAACGCTTTCCAGGAAATAGCCGACGGGGTGACTGTTGAGATCGCCCGACACATAGCCGATCCGCAGCGCCCGGTCCGGGTCCGCCGTGTTGGGGAAAGCCCGCGCCGCCGTTCCACCTTTCACCGCCGCGCCCAGTCGCGCGGCGCTCTCCTTCGCAGTCGTGAGGAAATCGGCGTTGCCGCACTCCGACGCGTAGTGCTGCGTCATGGCGAGGTTGCCGGCGGCCTCAGCGAATTGTGGCCGTTGCGCGAGGGCGGTACGGTAGGCGGCGATGGCCCGGTCCAGCAGCCCCATTTCCTTGAAGGTGTTTCCCAGGTTCGACCAGGCTTCCGGAAACTCCGGGCGGAAGGCGAGCGCCACCGCGAAGGCCGCCGCCGATTCGCCGAGCCGCCCCATGCCCTGCAAGGCGAAGCCGAGGTTGCAATGCCCTTCGGCGTGGGACGGCTTGTGCAGGATCGCCGCGCTGAAGGCCGCGATGGCCTCCTCCCGCGGCCCAATCTCCTGCAGCACCATGCCCAGGTTCGAATGCGCCTCCGCGCTGTCGGGCCGGATGGCGATCGCCCGACGGTAGGCGGCGATGGCATCCCCCGGCCGGCGCCGAAGCTGGTGCAGCGCACCGACCGCCACATGGGCGTCCGCCCGGTCCGGCGCCAGCCGGACAACCTGTTCGTAGGCCGTCGCCGCCTCGTCGAGTCGCCCAAGGTCACGCAGCGCCGTTCCCAGGTTGTAGAGATATTCCGGAGCCTCGCGGATCGCCAGGGCCGAACGGATGCAGCGCACGCCCTGCCCCGCGTTCCCCTGCTGCGCGTGAACGACGCCGAGCAGGTTCCAGGCGTCGCTGCTTCCCGGATCCTGGTCGAGCAGCCGCCGGTAAGCCGCCCCGGCCTGCTCGAGTCGCCCGGCTTCGTGATGCGTCATGCCATCGGCGAGCAGGGTGGCCAACGCGCCGCCCTGCGTCGGCGCGCCCGAAACGGTCGGATCAAGGTGTTCGGGAGCGGTCATGGCGCGGTGGGTCGGCTCGGCATCGGACAGCCGATGGTCGCGTTCGGCGCGAGCATAGCGACAGCGGCACCCGTGCGCCAATCCCTCAACGCGGATCCAGCAACCGTGGGCCGGGCCCCTCCTCCGACAGCTCGTCCCAGGGATTGCGCAGCGGGCACTCGCTGACCGACAGGCATCCGCAGCCGATGCACTGGTCTAGTTCGTCGCGCAGGCGCGTCATGGTGGCGATGCGCTCGTCCAGCTCCCGCTTCCAGGACGCGGAGAGGGCCTTCCAATCCTCCGTCGTCGGGGACCGTTCCTCCGGCAGGGCTTTCAGCGCCTCGGCGATGGAGGCCAGCGAAACGCCCAGGCGTTGCGCGACCTTGATAACCGCGACGCGGCGCAACACCTCACGTGGGAAACGCCGCTGGTTGCCGTTGCTGCGCCAGCTCCGGATCAGGCCCTTCGATTCGTAGAAATGGATGGTGGACACCGCCACACCGGATCGTTCGGCCACCTCCCCGACGGAAAGATCCTTGCCAAGTTGGCCCGGTTCGAGAATCCCCATCGTCGGCCCTCCGGATGTGCGGAACCTCTTGACCTCAAGTTCAGTTGAGGTTGTACGCTGATCCTGATCATTGCGCAACGCCGAAAGGCGCGAAATGATGGGTCGGAAGCCACCCGTTTGTCGAGCAGGGGGAACCCCGCATGATGTCACCGACGTCCGTCGATTGGACCTCCATCAACACACTCCGGGCCACGCCCGGTCCGGAAGTGACGGCCCTGCCCGCCTCGCTTCTGGCGATCACCCGCGCCGCAAAGCTGAAACCGGCCGTCGTCCGGCCGGCGATGGAGATCCTGCTGCGCCAGGGCTATGTCCGCGAATACCAGACCCAGTACGGCAAGGCTTACGCCCGCACCCCGCAGGGCAACCAACGAATCCTCGAGGTCCGGGAGTGGCTGCGGTAGCCGCGGATCGTGGAAAAACGAAAAACGGCGCCCGAAGCGAGCGCCGTCTTCCGTCGACTATAAGGTTGGACCGGATCCGATCACACCAGTGGTGGGGATCAAACCACCTTGTTGGCGTGCATGTCCGCGATCTGCTCCTTCGTGTAGCCGAGGCTCGCGAGGATCTCGTCGCTGTGCTCGCCGAGCAGCGGGGAACCGGTGATCTCGACCGTCATGTCCGAGAACTTGACCGGGCTGCCGACCGTCAGGTACTTGCCACGCTGCTTGTGCTCGACCTCGACGATGGTGCCGCTCTTGCGGAGCGACGCGTCTTCGGCGATCTCCTTCATGGTCAGCACCGGCGCACACGGGATGTCGAACTTGCGCAGGATGTCGACCGCTTCGTACTTCGTCTTGTCGGCCAGCCAGTTCTCGATGAAGGCGAAGATGTCGAAGATCTTGTCCTGGCGCGCCTGGGCGGTGTTGTAGGCCGGGTCTTCGATCCACTCCGGCTTGCCCAACGCCTTGCAGATCGGCGCCCAGGCGTGGCCCTGGATGGTGAAGTAGATGTAGGCGTTGGGATCGGTCTCCCAGCCCTTGCACTTCAGGACCCAGCCCGGCTGGCCACCACCGCCGGCGTTGCCGCCGCGCGGAACCACATCGGAGAACTCGCCGTGCGGGTACTGCGGGTATTCTTCCAGGTAGCCGACGCGGTCGAGGCGCTGCTGGTCGCGCAGCTTGACGCGGCAGAGGTTGATCACGGCGTCCTGCATCGACACGGCGACCTTCTGGCCCTTGCCGGTCTTGGCGCGGCCCATCAGGGCAGTCAGGATGCCGATGGCCAGGTGCATGCCGGTGTTGCTGTCGCCGAGAGCGGCGGCGCTGACGGTCGGCGGGCCGTCCCAGAAGCCGGTGGTCGACGCGGCGCCGCCGGCGCACTGCGCGACGTTCTCGTAGACCTTCAGGTCCTCATAGTGATGGCCATCGCTGAAGCCCTTCACCGAGGCCACGATCATGCCCGGGTTCAGCTCGTTGATGCGCGCCCAGGAAAAGCCCATGCGATCGAGCGCGCCCGGCCCGAAGTTCTCGACCAGCACGTCGGACTCGCGGATCAGCTTCTCCAGGACTTCCTTGCCCGCCTGGGTCTTGGTGTCCAGCGTCAGCGAGCGCTTGTTGCTGTTCAGCATCGTGAAGTACAGGGCGTCCGCGTCGGGGATGTCGCGCAGCTGGTTGCGCGTCACGTCGCCGGCACCGGGGCGCTCGACCTTGATCACGTCGGCGCCGTACCAGGCCAGAAGCTGCGTGCAGGCCGGGCCGGCCTGAACGTGCGTGAAGTCGATGATTTTGATCCCTTCGAGCGGCTTGCTCATGGCTCGTTCACTCCCGTTTGAATTGTTGCAACGCACGGCCCCGTGCCGGTCGTGGGTACACCGGCGCAAAAGACCCGATTTGCGGACTGATGGAATTGCGGTGAGGGGTTAGTGGGCTGCTGCGGCTTCCAACTCCGCGAGACGGCGGCGCAATTTGCGTTCCTCCGTCCAACGGCTGGTTTCATCGCGGACGATGGCGACAATCCCGGTCACGCCACCATCCGCCGCGGTGAGCAAGGCCACCGTGAAGGCGATGGACAACGCGCGGCCGTCCTTGTGCACCGCGGGAACGCGCAGCACGTCGGCGCCGTACCGCGTGATCCCGGTCTGCATGGTCTTCTCGTAACCATCCCAGTGCCGCTGGCGCTGGCGCTCCGGGATGATCAGGTCAAGCGACTGGCCCAGCGCATCCTGTTCCGTGAAACCGAAGATGCGCTCGGCCGCCGCGTTCCAGAAGGTGATGGCGCCTTTCGCGTCGGAGATGATGACCGCATCGCCGGCCACGCGGGCGAGCTGCTCGAAGTCGATCGGGCCGCTCATCGGGTCACTCCGCCCCGCCGGTGATGGTTCGCTGCATGACGTTCCTGCATCCAACGCTCTGTGGCAACGCTCATTGGCATGGATCATACGGTATACCAGATACGGCACCCCAGGCAAGCGCTTTGTGAGGGGGTTACGAACAGATTGCCACGCTGACGATCCCGCCCGTGGCGGACAGGCTGTTTACTCGGCGGTGCGGCGCCGTTACCCTTCTTCAAACCAGCGGACAAGAGCGAAGCGATGCTGACGGTCTGGGGTCGGAAAAGTTCGTCCAATGTCTAAGCGTTGATGTGGTGCATCGGCGAACTCGGACTTCCCTTCCAGCGGTTTGACGTTGGCCACCGGTACGGCGGCAACGACACGCCGGAATTCTTGGCCATGAATCCCAATGGCACGGTTCCGGTCCTTCGGGACGGAGACGGTGAACCGATTTGGGAAACTGGCGCGATCCTTCGCTATCTTGGAAACCGGTACGGGAACGAACCGTTCTGGCCAGCGGGATTGGCGCAGAGAACCTGTGTCGACCAATGGGCGGAATGGTCGAAGATCAACATCGCGCTCAACTTCACCGCCCCGATCTTTTGGCGGGTGGTGCGGACCCCGCCAAAGGTCCGCGACGGCGACGCCATCGCTCAGGCGGTTGCACTGCTCGGCAGAAAACTGGACATCGCGAACGCGCGGCTCACCGACCAAGCGTTTTTGGCCGGCGACGACTTCACG
>NZ_JAOQNG010000007.1:322500-1328175 GCF_025961225.1 Azospirillum canadense
GTCGGTCTTCAGCCGGCGCAGGACGAAGGGCCCGGTCAGCGCCTTCAGCCGGGCGGTGGCGTCGGCGTCGCGCTGCGTCTGAATGGGCATGAAATAGTTGCGTTTGAAGGCCGCCGCGCTGCCGAGGAAGCCGGGGTTGAGGAACTCCATCACCGACCACAGATCGCCGACGTTGTTCTCCACCGGGGTGCCGGTCAGCGCCACGCGGTAATCGGCGGGCAGCGCGCGGGCCGCCTTGGCCTGCTTGGTCTCCGAGTTCTTGATGTTCTGTGCCTCGTCCAGGATCACCCCGGCCCAGGGCACCGCCTTCAACGCCTCCGCGTCGCGCTGCAGCAGGGCGTAGCTGGTCACCACGAGATCGTGCGCCTTGCAGTCGCGGCGCAGCGCGGCGGCGGTGCGGGTGCGCCCGGCCCCGTGATGGACCATGACGGCGAGGTCCGGCGTGAAGCGCGCCGCCTCGCGTTTCCAGTTGGCGACGACCGAGGTGGGACAGACCAGCAGCGTGGTCGGCCGCGCCCGCCCCTCCTCCTCCGACGCGTCCTTCTCGCGCTGGAGCAGGGTCAGCGTCTGCACGGTCTTGCCGAGACCCATGTCGTCGGCGAGGCAGGCGCCCAGCCCCCAGCGCCGCAGGAAGGCCAGCCAGGAATAACCGCGGCGCTGGTACGGGCGCAGCGTCGCCGACACACCCGGCGGCACCGGCAACTCGTCGAAGGGACGGGCGCCGGTCAGCCGGTCCAGCAGGTCCTTGACCCAGCCCGCCACGTCGATGCCGTCGACGGTCATGTCCCCGCTTCCGCCCAGCGCCATGCGGACGAGGTCGCGGGCCGACATCTCCTGGCCGCGCCGCTTCAGCCGCTCGGCCGCCGCCTTGATCTCCGCGGCGTCGAGCAGCACCCACTGCCCGCGCACGCGCACCAGCGGCGTCTTCAGCCGGGCAAGCGCCGACAGGTCGCGCGCCGACAGAACCTGGTCGCCTAGCGCCACCTCCCAATCAAAGGTGACGAGGTCCTCCAGGCTCAGCGCGGCGCCACCCTGCATCTTCGGCGCGCGCACCTTGGCCCGGTTGGCGAGCCGAGTCCGGGTGCCCCGCCCCGCCCACCAAGCCGGCAGCAGCACGCCGAAGCCCGCCTGCTCCAGGGCCGGGGCGGTTTGGGTGAGGAAGTCCACGGCGCCCGTTGCGTCGGTGTCGAAGCCGGCGGGAACGCCGCGCTTCAGGCTGGCCTCGACGGCCGGGCTCAGCCGCCCCGCCTGGGCAAAGGACAGCAGCAGGAACTCCCGCAGGTCGCCACCGCCCGAAACCCCCTTCAGAAGCCGGGCGGCCTCGCCGTTTCCGCCCTTTGCCCAGGCGTCGGGCACGGGGACGAGCAGGCTGGGGTCTTCGTGCGATTGCAGCAGGTAGCGGACCGTCCAGGCCCCCTCCGGAACGGTGACCGCAGTGGCGTCCTCCTCCGCGTCCGGGTCTCTCTCCGGCTCCTCCAGCCGGAAGCAAAGGCGCACCGGGCTGACGGCCATCACCGCGATGGGCCGGCGCCAGTCGGCGAGGCGTTGTTCCAACCCGGCGAGCGCGGCTGCATCGCCCTTGATCGCGGCGACGGGACCGGTGAGGGCGGCGAGCCACGCGTCGTCCGCGCTCGCCGCCTTCGCCAGCGTCATCGTCGTGCTGGCCGGGGTTGCCTCATCCCACAGCGGGGGCCGCATCAGCGCGTCGGCGATCCAGGCGAGGAAGGCGGTCAGTATGGCCGGCGGCGGATCCTCAGGAGGGGCGCCGGCCTCGCCGACGGCGCGCGCGGCGTCCGGCATGGCTTGGGACAGGCGTGCCAGGGCCTGGGCGTCGCGGCCGAGATAGGTGGGACTCCAGCGGGCAAAGGCGCGACCGTCCTCGCGCACGAGGTCCGGCAGCAGGCGCCCCCGCGCGACCAGCGCCCCGGCGAAGCGAAGGGCCGCCGCCCAATAGGCGAGGTCCGCGCCGGCGAACAGGCCGGGCGCCAGCGACGCGTCCGACAGCACGCGGGTGAGGAGGGCAACGGCGTTCCGCGGGTCCAGCCCGAGGGCCGCCGTCTCCCACGCGGCCAGCGACATCGGGCCGGTCTGCGCCTCGTCCGCAGCGTCGTCCAGGATGGGGCTGGAGGGAACCGGCCGCCCGCGCTCGGTGGGAAGCCAGAGCGTCACGGTCCCAGCCGCGATGCCGGTGCCGAGCCCGATCGCTTCGACCATCTGGCCCAGCGTGCCCGCCCCAGCGTCGAAGGGATTGGGATCGCGCTGCGGCGCCTTTGCTTTCCGCCCGCGCGGACGCGGCAATGGTGCCGCGCCGGCCAGGGTGGTTTCCCCCCACAGCCACAACCGGTCTTTCCGGAAGACCGAGTGCAGAAAGGTTGTCATTTTCCGTCGCCGCGTCTTTTCACCCCGGAAAAGACTATACACGCGACGGGGCGCGGTGGCCCGACGTCACGCCCGGCGGCGCTGCGGACCCCGCTGCTGGATCAGGTCGATCCAGGCCCGATACATCTCGCGCGCGTTGCGCGGCCCGCGTTCGGCCTTCAGCTGATCATAGGCGGCCTGGGCCGCCTCGACCGTCGGGTAGGCGCCCTGGTCGACACCCCAGGCCACGGCTTCCGCCGGCGTGTAGAAGGTCAGGACGCTCTCGGCCTCGCCCTCCTTGGGTGCAGAAGATGTGGGTTTGGAATCGCCATCCTGTCCGTAGATCGCCGCCTCGATGCGCTCCGGCACGCCCTTCCAATGCCCCTCCTCGTCCCACACGATCATGCCCGCGGGGCCCTCGCGCGACCATTCGACCAGCACGCCGCGGCGCTCCTCCTCGCGCACGATGCGCAGGGAGGCGTTGAGCGAGCGGTACAGGCGCTCGCGTTCGGTTTCCGGCAGGGTTTCCCGGATCTGGGCCTTGCCGTTGAGCTGCGCGTCCTCCAGGTGCCAGATCCACAGCACATGCGTGCCATGCGCGGTCACCGCATCCTGCAAAAGGCGCATCTTTTCCGCCTTGTCGACCCAGGCCTGGTTCTTGTTCCGGTTGCGGTCGGCCGCGTTGTCCAGCATGGCCCGGGCGATCGAAACGCCGATCAGCGACGTCACGCTGTCGATGGCGATGGTCCGGATGTCGGAACCGGGCATGTTCGCGTCCAGCAGGTCCTGGATGCGCTCGACGGAGCGGTGGTCGGCGGCCTCCTCGCTCAACTCGTACAGTTCGCCGCCCTTCAGCTCATGCCGGCGCCCGTCGGCGTCGATCATCAGCGTGGGCTGCTGCATGGCCAGGATGAAGGTTGACTTGCCGTCGCCATAATAGCCCTTCAAGGCCCAGCGGCGGGGCGGCAACGTCGTCTGGCTGACGCGCTTGAACGCCATAGAAAAAACCTCGCATCGGTGAACGGTTTGCCTCGCCGAAGGACCAGTCCGAACCAGCCGGCGCAGCGCACATGCTTGGACACTAGCACAATGTTCATGATTTGTGCTGTTTCTTTTGTATGGCACAGCTTAGGCTTTCTATTGCGCGCGGTTTGGATTCAGCGCGACCCCTCCCGCATCTCCACGATTTGCAAGTGAGAATGATTTGCACTATTATTCGGGCACGTACGGTCGCGACCGCGCGACGCATCCGAAACCACGAAATAGGCGGGAGCCTGGACGATGTGTGAACGCTGCCGAACCAAGGACGCCCTGCCGCCGCTGAGCCGCGGCGGACGGCGAAAGCTTTGGACCATCCCCGGCGAATTCCACTGTTCCATCGTGGGCACCTGCCTGTCGTCGGACGATGTCGCGTGGCTGTGCCGCCGCCTGCGCCTGACAATGTCCGCGGACGTGCGGCCGTACGACATCCACCGCTACTTCGTGGAACGGGCGGGCACCAACGGCCCGGAGGCGCGCCTCATGCAGCGGCGCCTGGACGAGGCGGCGGCCGGCGCCATCCGCCGCTTCGCCAAGGAGACCACCGAGGAGGGCTGGCTGGCCCAATGGGAAGCCTCGGTCGCGTCGGGAGCGGTCGCCCAAGCCTATTGGGCGATCCTCAGCCACGCCGGCATTCCCGACGCGGTGCGGGCGCGCGCCTTCTCCGACGTTCACATGCTGTCCCACATCATGGGGGGCGAAAGCCGCCGCCAGCTGCGCGACAACCAGGGACTGGCGCGGCGCTGCGCCGAGTTGGAGGAGCGGCTGGCCCGGAACGAGCGCGCTGCGGCCGACCATCTGGCGGAACGCGACGCGCGCATCCGCGACCTGGAGGCGCAGCTGGCCAAGCGGCGCAGCGTGGTGAACCCGGCGCGCGAGGTACTGGCGCCAGCGCATCGGACCGGCGACCGCTTGCAGCGCGAGGTGGACGTGTTGCGCCGCCGTCTCGCCGCGGAGCGGATGCGCGCCCGCAGCGCGGAGGCAGAACTGGACCGGCTGCGCCCTCTTCTCGACGGGCTGTCCGCCCTCCGGCCCCAACCGGTTCCCGCGACCCGGACGGACGAGGCGGAAGCGGAAGTGCCCGCCGATCTCAACGGCCAAGCCATCCTCTACGTCGGCGGGCGGCCGGGCACCCTTCCCCACCTCCGCGCCGCGGTGGAGACCCGCAACGGCTCGCTGCTGCACCATGACGGCGGCATCGAGCAGACGACCCACGGCCTCGTGTGCCTCGTGGAGCAGGCGGATGTGGTGGTCTGCCCCATCGACTGCGTCAGCCACAACGCCTGCCTGCGCGTGAAGGGGCTCTGCCGGCGCATGGGCAAGCCCTTCGTGCCGATGCGCAGCGCCGGAGCGACCTCCTTCGCGCGCATGCTGCGCACGCTGAACGGGGCGGCCGGCACCCCGGACACACCACCCGCCTGAGCTTTCAGGACCGGGGCGGGTCGAAGATCACCGACCGGTCGATGTCGGCCAGTCGTGCCCGCCCGGTCAGCGCCATGGCGACCTCCAGTTCGGTCTGCAGGATCGTCAGCGCGTGGGCGACGCCCGCGACGCCGCCGACCGCCAGGGCGTAGAGCACGGACACACCCACCATCACCGCGTCGGCGCCCAGCGCAAGGGCCTTGAGGATGTCCGTGCCGCGGCGGATGCCGCCGTCCATCAGAATGGGAAGGCGCCGGGCCGCCTTCGCCGCCACAAACGGCAGTGCCTCGATCGTCGCTGGCAGCGTGTCGAGAGTCCGCCCACCGTGGTTGGACACGATGAGACCGGCCGCCCCCGCCGCGATCGCCGGATCCACGTCCTCCGGATTCAGGAGTCCCTTCAGCAGGACGGGCATCCGCGTTTGTGCGCACAGCCACGCCACGCTCTCCCAGGTCGGCGCATTGTGGAGCATGCCCTGGAAGACCAGGCTGCCCGGCCGCGACGCCACAACCTCGTCCAGGGCCATGCCGACGAGGTTGACCGGCGAGACGTCGGCCGGCAGGCGGAAGCCAGCGCGCTGCTCCATGTTGCGCAGGCCGTTCACCGGCGCGTCGACCGTCAGCACCAGCGCGCGATACCCGGCGTCCTCCGCCCGGCGGACCAGGGCAAGTGTGTCCTCCGGCCGAGGCCGCAGGTAGAGCTGGAACCACAGCTGGTTGCCCAGTGGATTGTTGGGCGCCGTGGCGGCGACCTCCTCCAGTGTGACGCTCGCCTGCGTGCTGACGGTCATCCAGGTGCCGGTCAGCGCCGCCGCGGTGGCCGTCGCCCGCTCGCCGTCCGGATGGACCAGCCGGTGATAGGCCATGGGCGCCACGACGATCGGGTAGGCCATCGCCTCACCCAGCAGGGTCGCGCGGGCGCTCGCCCGGGACAGGTCGCGCAGGGCGCGCGGCATCAGGCGCAGGCGGTCGAAGGCCTCGCGGTTGGCGCGCTGGGTGATGCCGTCCGCCCCGGCGCCGGCGATGTAGGCGCGGATCGCCGGATCGACCCGGTCGGTGAAGTGCTGCTCGTAGTCGGACAGCGACACGGTGTCGGGCGGAACGATCATGGAATATGTCCGGTGTTGGCCAGAGCCTCGGCTTCGCGCGACAGCGCGCGCAGCCTGGAATCGGGGTGGCCGGCCAGGGCGTCGGCCATGCAGCGGTGGAAATCGGAGAAACCGGCGGCGAGCGCGCGCCGGAACCACGGCAGCGCCTCCTCCAGCCGGCCGTCGAGGGTCAGCATGCGCGCGTGGTTGAAGCGGCCCCAGCAGTCCCCGCCCTCCGCCGCCGCCTGGAAGAAAGCACGCGCGGCGCCGCCGTCCACCGGCACCGCCCGCCCGCATTCGTGGAACAGGCCCAGCATGTTGAGCGCCTTCGCGTGCCCCCTGCGCGCCGCCGCGGCGTAGAGCCGGTAGGCGGCCTCGTCGTCGGCCGGGACGCCCTCCCCCCGGCAATGCAGGTCGGCCAGGTTGAACAGGGCCCAGACATCGCCGCGGTCCGCGGCCTTGCGGTAGCAGGCGGCGGCCTGTCCGGGATCGGCCAGGACGCCCCAGCCCCGCTCGAAGCAGCGCCCCAGCATGTTGATCGCGCGCGCGTCGCCGCCGCGCGCGGCGATGCGGAACCATTCCGCCGCCTGCGCCGCCCCGCCGCGGTCGAGGCAGATCTGCCCCAGCGCCAGTTGCACGTCGATGATGCCCGGCGCCACCGCGGCGCCTGCGCGTCCGGTGGCCATCACACCTCGGCCCAGCGGCGGAGAAGGTTGTGATAGTGGTTCACCAGCGACAGCACGGCCTGGTGCCCGTCCCCCAGCTCCCCGCGCAACGCGATGATGGCGACGTCCAGGTCGTAGAGCATGGCCCGCAGGCCGTCGTCCTTGACCAGAGACTGCGTGAAGAAGAAGGACGCCCAGCGCGACCCCCGCGTCACCGGTGTGACCTGATGCAGGCTGCTGGACGGGTAGACCACCCCGTGCCCGGCCGGCAGCTTCACCGCCTTCATGCCGTAGGTGTCCTCGACCACCAGCTCGCCGCTGTCGTAGTCGGCGGGATCGCTGAGGAAGATCGTGGTCGACACGTCGGCGCGCATGCGCAGACCGCCGCTGCCGGGAATGGTTCGGATGGCGTTGTCCACGTGGCAGCCGTAGGTCATGTCCTGGTCGTACCGGTTGAACATGGGCGGCAGCACGCGCAGCGGCAGGGCGGCGGAGTTGAAGGCCGGGTTGCGTCCAAGCGCTTTCAAAATGACCACGCCCAATTCGCGGGCGGTCTCGCTCTCCTCCGGGATCTGCAGGTTCCGCTTGGCCTGCACCGCCTGACCGCCTGCGGTGACGCGGCCGTCCACCCAGGGCGACGCCTCCAGCACGGCCCGGCAATGGGCGACCTCGTCGGCGGTGAGGATATTGGGGATTTGCAGCAGCAACGGGGGCTTCCTCTCAAGAAAATGGCTGGGCCGCCCCTTCGGGCGGCCCAGCCACAGCGGTCAGAACGTCAGGCCGGCCGTCAGCAGGAACGTCCGCCCAGCCGCCGGCACGGCGCGCGAGGCGTTGAAGGCGGCCGTGTAGTTGCGGTGGTCGGTCAAGTTGTAGGCGTTCAGCTGAAGCGACAGGTTGCGGTACTCGTAGGACACCAAAGCGTCCAGCGAGACGGTCTCCGGCATGCGGCCGGTGTTCGCGCTGTCCGCCCAATAGTCCGACGCGTACTGGACGCCGCCGCCGACCGCGAACTTGCCCGGGACCCCGGCCTCGAACTCATAGGTCGTCCACAGGCTGGCGTTGTGCTTCGGCACGTTCGGGGCGTTGCGGCCGACGACCGCGGGGTTGGTGCGGGATTCGGTCACCTCCCCGTCCAGGAAAGCGTAGCTGCCGTAGACGCTGAGGCCCGGCAGCACCTTGCCGCTGATGCCCGCCTCGAAGCCCTGGACGCGGGTGCCGAGACCGGCTTCCGAGAAGCCGTCGGTCACGGCCCCGGTGGCGGGGTCCACGGCGTAGGTGTTGCTCTTCTCCAGGCGGAACAGGGCGGCGTTGACGCCCAGGCGGCCGTTCAGGAAGTCCGCCTTTCCGCCAACCTCGCAGAGGTCGGTCTTTTCCGGGTCGAAGTTCCGGCCATTGCGCGGGTTTTCCGCCGTACCGTTGGCCACCGCCGCCGCGATGTCGGTGCCGATCGGCTTGGCGGACCGCGCGTAGGAGAAGTACAGGGAGGAGTCCTTGGTCGGCTCGTAGAGCAGGCTGACCGACGGGCTCCAGGTGCGGGTGGTCGCGGTGCCGCTGCCGACCGCAGGGTCGTTGGCGCTGAAGCTGGTGCGGAAGTAATCCCAGCGCACGCCGCCCTGAACCGACAGCTGGTCAAACAGCCACATGCGGTCGGTCGCGAACAGGCCCGTGTTGGCGACGCTCGCTTCACGGCCGCCAGTGGTCGGATAGGTCACGAAGGCGTTGGCGGTGTAGTTGTGGATCGGGGTCCGGACCGTCTGATTGTTGACCCGGTTGACCCAGGTGCCGTTCCGCCGCTTGTCGCTCTGGTAGCTGACGTCCACGCCGCCGTTGAACTTGTGCAGCAGCCCGAACAGTTCGCCCTGCACCTTGGCGCCAGCGACGTTCTGCACGCCCCAGCCCTCCTGCTTGTAGGCGCTGCCGCCGCCGGCGCCGTAAGGCAGCGTCGGGTTGCCGCCGTTCAGGAAGCTGGTGGCCGTGGCACCATTCAAGGGGCCGGGGGTGGTGACGGCGAGATCGCGCTCGTAATGGCTGTAGCGGGAGTCGTTGTAGACGGACAGGCTCTTGTTCACCTCGTGCGCGAAGGTCGAGGTCACGACGTGGTTCGTGGTGTCGTCGCGGTCGAGGTTGCGGATGTAGGAGGTGGAGCGGTCGAGCCCGTACTCCCCGATCGGCCGGTAGACGCCGTCGCGCCCGAGCAGCATAGGCTGGCCCTGGTCCGGCGTCTTTTCGCCTTTCAGGAAAGAGTAGTTCAGGTGCCACGTCGTGTCGGTGCCGAGACCAAGGCCGAGGTCGGCGGCGATGCCCTTGCGGTCGGCCTTGCCCTCGTCGCGGTCGGGGATCGTCGACTTCTGGTACAGGCCGTTCACCCGCAGCGCCGCCGTGTCGCTGATCTTCTGGTTCACGTCGACGGTGGTGCGGTAGGTCGGGCCGCTGCCGACCGACTGCTCCACGTTGTACCGCGAATCCAGCCTGGCCTTCTTGGTGCCCTGGTTGATGACGCCGCCGGAGTTGCCAACGCCGAAGCCGTTGCCCGATGGGCCTTTGAAGACCTGCACGGATTCGGTGTTGAAGGTGTCGTGGGTGTAGACGCCGAAGTCCTTCAGGCCGTCCGTGTAGATGTCGCCGCGCGCGCTCAGGCCGCGGATGCGGAACTGGTCGCCGGTCTGCCCGCCGTTGCCTTCGCCGGCCGATATGGTAATGCCCGGCACGTTCCGCAGGACCTGTTCCAGCGTGGTGGCCTTCTGCTGCTCGATGATCTCTTCCGGCACAACGTTGACGACGCGCGGCGTGTCCTTCACCGTTTCAGGCAGGCGGGAGATGCCGGTGGGCGCTGCGTTGACGTTGCCCGTCTCGGCCGGCCGGTTGGCATCGACGCGAACGGGGTCCAGCACCAGGGCGTCGCCGGACGACGCGCCGGGCGCTGGGGCTTTGCCCGTGCCGGCCGTCTGCGCGTCCGCCGCCGTGGTCAGGGAGGAAAAGGTCATGGCAAGGCCGGCCGTCGCGGCGGCGCCGGCGATGATGGGTCTCAGGCGGTCGGGAACGGTGTTCTGCGGCATCGGGCTCTCTCAAAATGCGGCGTGGGCGAATGAAACGATCGGTGGGGCTATGTACCAATGGGGGGGTTCCCGGCTTCAATTGTTAAGATTCAGAATCATTCTAATTTGCAAAATCGTAGTTGTTGCGACTCGTTCTTAAGTGGAAGCGGGTTGCCGTACGACGGCGCCGGGTTGTCCGGCCAACCGTGACCGGGGCGGCGCATCTCGATTTTTTCTCCTTTCGTTTCAATGCCTTCGCATGCCGTTTCTGATGTTCGCCGATGCTTCCCGGACGGCAGGACCAGGGCAAATCCGGCCTGTGTTGCTCAATTGTTATATCGCTAATGACAATCACTCTCATTGCGTAGGAGTTCGGATTGTGGGCAATTCACCGCGCCGTCAAACCGTGCGGCGGGCCTTCCACAGGGCTTCGGCTTGGCCCATGGCCTCGTCGAAGCTCATGCCCTTGCCGCCCGGAATGGAGAAGAGCGCGAAGGCCGCGGTGCTGACGATGATCCGCTCTGCTCGCGGGTCGCGGATGGCTCCGGTCCATACCCCTTCCCAATAGTCCAGGTTGGTGCCGCGCGGCCGCGGTGTCGCCGGCGGCTCGCGCATCAAAGCCGGCAGCGTCCGATCGTCGGCGTCGCCATCGACAAGGCGGTGGACGGTGGTCGGGCGGAACGGCGTGAACTGGGCGACGTCGCGCGCGCTGCCCAGCACCGCGAGGTTCTTCCATCCGAGAAGCCGGGCGGCGTCGCGGTGCAGGTCCCGGTAGGACGGCTTCGCCGCGCCAAGCAGGGTGATTCTGCCGCCCGCGGGCTTGAGCAGATGCACCGCCTCCATCACGGCGGAGCGCGTCTGCATCAACCGGTACAGCCCGACCAACTGGTGGATCTGCGGGGCCAGCGCAGCCAGGGAGGCGTAGGCGATGCGGCTGCGGGCCAGGGCCAAGGGGATGTCGTCCGTCGTCTTGCAGACCGGAATTGCCAGGGCCGACGCGACGACCTCGTGCCGCACCGACGAAGGGCCGACGCCGGTGCTGCCGTGCAGCAGCACGCGGTGCCCGGCCTGCGCCACCAGGATGGCCGCGTGGAAGAACCACGGCGGGTTGTGATAGTTGGGCGAGGTGAAGCAGGGCCAGTCCACATCGACTTCGATCGTCCGGCCCAGCCGGCCGGCGACATGGGCGCCCATCGCCCGCACGAAGCCGGCGATTTCCGGCGCGGTGGATCCGCGCATGCGCATCATGCCCAGCAGCGCGCCGATCTGCACCGGGTCCGCCTCCCCGGCCAGGATGACCGCCATGGCGTCCTCGGCTTCCTCCACGGTCAGCGGCCGGCCGTGCCCGCCGCCCCCGATGCCGAGCACCCCGATGTGCCGGGCCAGCCGGTCGCTGGGCGTGTCGCCCGGATTGATGACGTCGGGACCGGAAGCGTCCGGCGGATCGGCCGGCCGGACCCGCAGCGGCGGGGCGTGACTGTCGATTGGCACGTTCCAGCGCGGATCGAACGTTATCTCCGATGGCACGGGGTCCGTCCCGGGCTTGAACAGCGCGTCGATGTCCACCGCGATCGCCCAGATCTTCGGCCGCAAGGCCTCGACGAAGGGTGTGGGGACGAGGCCGCGGCCCGACCGGACGAAGAGCGGATCGCCGAACTCGTCCCGCAACTGGCCGAGGAGCCGGCTGAGCGCCGGCGTCTGGATCCCGAGATCCTTGGCCGCCGACGTGACGTTCCGTTTGGCGAGCAGGGCGTCCAGCGCGATGACCAGCCGTCCCCAGCCCAAGCGGTCCCGGACCTTTCCGGAACCGAACGCTTCCGGATCCGGATCGGGCGCAAAGTCGCCTGTCTTGCCCATCATCACCCTCTGACCTGATCGACGCGAATTGCCCGCGAATCCGACCACGCAATGATAATGATTTGCAATCTCATTTTATTGCGAACGGACCGAAAGATTCGTGCCGGCAAGGGCGCCGCCGGCGTTACTCCAGTGGGCGCTTCAGCTTGGCGCTCGACACAGCCCGCCGCACGATGGCGGCGAAGGAGCGGACGGCCGCCGCCCGTTCGCCGTCGCGCTTCCACAGGATGCCGGGGGTGCGCATGGGCGTCGGGCTTTCCAGGGCGACGATGCGCACGTCCGCCAGTTCCGACACCGCCTGCTCCGACACGATGGCGGCGATCTCCATGCGGCGCACAAGGCTCAGCATGGCGGCGATGGTGTTCGTCTCCGCCACCACGACCGGCTCCGCGCCCACCGACTGGAAGCAGCCGTCGAGCATCTGCCGCGTCGAGAACTCCTTCGGCAACAGGACCAGCTTCTGCCGGTGCAGTTCGATGATCCGGATGCGCTTGCGGTGGGCGAAGGGATGCTCCGGCCCGACCGCCAGCACCATCTCCTCGTTGTAGAGCGGCTCGAACCACAGGTCGCGCAGGTCAACGGGCCGGTAGGCGATGCCGATGTCCAGCTCGTCGGTCTCGATCCGCTCCTCGATCTCCGCGGCCGACAGCTCTTCCACCGTCACGCGGACCGAGGGGTTGTTGGTGAGGAAGGTCGCAAGGCAGGTCGGGATCAGGCTGATGTTGAAGGTGTGGGTGGCGCCGATGCGGACCATGCCGCTCAACGGCCGCCCCGTCCCCTTCAGCGTCCGGAGGCCATCGTCGATCTCCCGCAAGGCCTTGGTGACGGCGGGGAGCAGCAGCTCCCCCGCTTCCGTCATGACCACCCGCTTGCCGACCCGGTCGAACAGGCGCTGCCCGACCTCGTCCTCCAGCTGCTTGATCTGGTGGGACAGGGTGGACTGCGTGACGTGCACCTTCTCCGCCGCGTGGGTGAAGTTCAGGCGTTCCGCCAGCGCCGCGAAGTACCGCAGGTGTCTCAGCTCCAATCCTCAGCCCCTCCCCTGCCGGCGCCATCCATCGATGGCATCGATCGTTACGATGAAAATCTATCATTTCACCGCTGACCGGGGAAACGGTAGATCTACAAACATTCCGGAGCGCGAACGACGCAGGTTTTGCGCCTGTTCGTCCGCGACGCAAACGACGACCGCCGTTCGACGGCGGCGCACCCAGGGGGGAACGATGCGCGAGTTCAGCGAAGCCAGCATCACCGGCGCGGTGCTCGAACGGTTCGCGGAATGCGAGGATCCGCGCTTCAAGACCATCATGACGGCGCTCGTCCGCCACATGCACGACTTCGTCCGCGAGGTGAACCTGACAGAGGCGGAGTGGATGGCCGGCATCCAGTTCCTGACCGCGACCGGCCAGACCTGCACCGACATGCGGCAGGAGTTCATCCTGCTGTCCGACACGTTGGGCGTCTCGATGCTGGTGGACGCGATCAACAACCGGAAGCCGGCCGGCGCGCTCCAGTCCGCGGTGCAGGGCCCATACTATTGGGAAGGCGCCCCGGAACGGCCGCTCGGCAGCGACCTTGCGGTGGACGTTAAGGGGGAGCCGACCTTCTATTCCGGCCGCGTCGTGACGCTGGGCGGCACCCCGGTGGCGGGCGCCCTGCTCGACGTCTGGTCGGGCGACGGCGAGGGCAACTACGACATGCAGCTGCCCGGCCAGACGGAGATGCGGGCGCGCGGCAAGCTGCGCACCAACGCGGAGGGCCGCTACTGGTTCCGCTCCATCCGCCCGGCCTCCTACCCGGTGCCGACGGACGGCCCGGTCGGCACGATGCTGAACCGGATGGGGCGCCATCCCTTCCGGCCCGGCCACATCCACATGATCGTCTCGGCCCCCGGCTACCAGACGGTCACGACCCAGCTGTTCGTGTCCGGCGACGCCTACCTCGACTCCGACGCCGTGTTCGGCGTCAAGGATTCGCTGGTCATCGACTTCCAACGGCACGAGCCCGGCACCGCCCCGACCGGCGAGGCCATGGACACCCCCTTCTACACGGCCGAGTACGACTTCGTGCTCTGCCCGGTGACGGAACCGGCGCTTCAGGACTGATGCCCGCGGGGCCGCCACGGCGGCCCCCAGTCACCCGAACCGCACGATAAAAATCGGAGAGTTGCGATGCGCAGCGCGATCTGCCGCAGCGATGCGGACAGTATCCGTATCCATGGGCTCGACCTGACCACCGACATCCTCGGCAAGGTCGACCTCGGCCAAATGGCCTTCCTGGAAATCTGGGGGCGGCTGCCCAACCCGCAGGAGGACGCCGTCTTCAACGCGCTGGTCGTCGCCCTGGTCGAACACGGCCTGACGCCCAGCGTGCTGGCCGCCCGGCTGACCTACCTCGGCGCGCCGGATTCGCTCCAGGCGGCGGTGGCGGCTGGCCTCAGCGGCGTCGGCACGGTGTTCGTCGGCAGCATCGAGGGCGCGGCCCGGCTGCTCCAGGAGGCCAAGCCGGCGGACGCGTCGGAGGAGCAGCTGCAAGCCCTCGCCCGCGACATCGTCGCCCGCTTCCGGGCCGAGAAGCGCATCATCCCCGGCCTCGGCCACCCCATCCACAAGCAGACCGACCCGCGCACCGCGTGCCTTCTCGCCATCGCCGCGGAGAACGGCTTCCGCGGCAACCATGTCCGGCTGCTGGAACTGGTGGCGGCGGAGGCCGAGCGGTCGTTGGAGCGTCACCTGCCCATTAACGTGTCCGGCGCAATCGGCGCAATCGCCAGCGAGCTCGGCATGGACTGGCGCGTGTGCCGCGGGATCGGCCTGATCGCCCGCACCATCGGGCTGGTCGCCCACCTGCTGGAGGAAATCCGCTCCCCCCTCGCCCGGGAGCTTTGGCTGCGCACGGAGCACGAGGCGCAGGAGGCCCCGTAACGCGGCCCAGCTTCCCTCACGCGACACCCATTCCCCAGGGGGCACCCATGCCGACCGACCTGAAGCCACGCGACGTCCTGAACCTCTACCCGCCGCACGGGGACACGATACCGTCCCTGCTGGCCTCCCGCCGCGCCACGGGGCCCGACCGGCCGGTCCTGCTGTTCGAAGGCCGGACCTGGAGCTACGCGCAGATCGACGAGACCAGCGGCCAGTTGGCCCGCGCGCTGGTGCTGCGCGGCATCCGCAAGGGCGACCGCGTCGGGCTGGTCTCGCCCAACAGCGACGTGTCGCTGCTGGTCTTCCTCGCCACGGCCAAGGTGGGCGCGGTCTTCGTGCCGATGAACCCCGGCCTGACCGACGCCGAGCTGTCCTACATCCTGAAACACTCCCGACCCACCGTCGTCGCCAGCCAGACCGCCGACCTGGAGCGGGTGGAGCGAATCACCGGCGCCTTCGCGGAGGTGCCCTGGCTGCTCCCGCTCGACGAAATCGGCGCCGCCGACCGGGATGTCGCCGCCATCACCGCGCGGATCGGGCGCTATGCGGGCGACAACGGCCCCATCGGCCTGCCCGAGCCGCTGCCCGACGACCCCGCCGTGGTGATCTACACCTCCGGCACCACAGGTTTTCCCAAGGGCGTGGTCCACAGCCAGAAGAACTACGTGTGGGCCGGGGAGGCCTTCGTGGAGCGCATGCACCTCCAGCCTTCCGACCGGCTTCTGACGGTGCTGCCCTTCTTCCACATCAACGCCCTCTTCTACTCCTGGGGCGGCGCGCTGGCGGCGGGGGCCGCGATGATCACCGCACCCCGCTTCAGCGCGTCGCGCCTGTGGCAGCTGGCAGCGGAGACCGGGGCCACGGTGTTCAACATCCTGGCGGCGCTCGGCAACATCCTGGCCAACCGGCCGCGCAGCGAGTTCGACCCCACCCACCGCATCACCAAGATCTACGGCGGCCCGATCAGTGCCGAGATGATGCGGGT
This sequence comes from Azospirillum canadense, assembly GCF_025961225.1. Classification (GTDB taxonomy): domain Bacteria; phylum Pseudomonadota; class Alphaproteobacteria; order Azospirillales; family Azospirillaceae; genus Azospirillum; species Azospirillum canadense. The sequence goes on from NZ_JAOQNG010000007.1 coordinate 337,872, forward strand.
CTTCCAGCAGGACTTCCACGTCCCCACCCTGATCGAAGGCTACGGGATGTCGGAAATCCCCGGCGCCTGCAACAACCCCTTCGAAGGGCCGCACAAGATCGGCAGCATCGGCCGGCCGGCGCGCCACCCGCGCTTCGACGACACCTTCGTCGAGCTGCGCGTCGACGACGACGACGGGCGCGAGGTGCCGGTCGGCGAAATGGGCGAGCTGCTGGTCAAGACGCCGATCATGGCGCTGCATTACCTCGACGATCCGGAACAGACGCGCGCGGCCATGCAGGACGGCTGGTTCCGCACCGGCGACTATGTCCGGCGCGACGAGGACGGCTATTTCTACTTCGTCGCCCGCAAGAGGGACATCATCCGCCGCCGCGGCGAGAACATCTCCGGCGCGGAACTCGACCGCATCCTGTCGGAGCATCCCGGCATCCTGGAGGCCGCGACCATCGGCGTGCCGTCGGAGTTGGGTGAGGAGGAGATCATGGCGGTGCTCGTCCCCCGCGACGATCCCCCGCCCGCCGAGACCATCGTCGAATGGTGCAATGGCCGGATGGCGGCAATGAAGATTCCGCGCTTCGTCGTCTACGTGAACGCGCTGCCGCACACCTCCTCCCACCGGGTGGAGAAGTACCGGCTGAAGCAGGACCCGTCGCTGCTCGCCCGCGCCTTCGACCGCGAACGCCACGCGGCGGCCTCGGCCCATTAAGCGCCCCCAAAACCAAAGAACGCCCAAAACAGCACCGGATCAAGGAGGAACGCCATGTCCCGCGAGACGCATCCCGGTTCCCGGCTCGGCCCAACACCGTCGGCGCATTCGGCAGCCAGCACGGAGACCAGCCAGCGCTGGCGCCAACTCGTTCTGGGCGTCATCGCGATGATGGCGATCTCCAGCCCGCAGTATGTCTGGGCGCTGTTCGTGCAGCCGATGCTGGGCAGCTTCAAGGTCTCCCTGTCGGCGCTCCAGGTGACCATCGCGCTGTTCAGCATCTTCCAATGCGGCTTCGGCCCGATGCACGGCTATCTGGCCGAGAAGTTCACGCCGCGCCAGTTCGCCACCGTCGGCGGCCTGTTCGTCGCGGCGAGCTGGATGTCGTCGGCCTACGTGACCAGCCTGCCGGTGCTCTATGTCACCTACGGCGTCCTCAGCGGCATCGGCACCGGCATGATCTACGTCGCCGCCGTCGAGCTGATGACCCAGTGGTTCCCGGACCGCCGCGGCTTCGCCATCGGCATGGTGGCCGGCAGCTACGGTTTCGGCGCCATCGTCACCACCTTCCCGATCGACATGGCCATCAAGTCGATGGGCTACCAGAACACGCTGCTGATCTTCGGCGCGATCCTCGGGGCGATCTGCGTGGTGACCGCGCAGGGCATGGCCCGGCCGCCCAAGGGCTACATGGCCGATTTCCGCGCCGCGGCCGAGGCGAAGATGGCGGGCCTGCGCAGCTACACCCCTCGGGAGATGCTGCGGACGCCGATCTTCTGGCTGCTGTTCGTCATGATGACGATGGTGGCGACGGGCGGCCTGATGGTCATCTCGCAGATCGGTGCCTTCGCCAAGGACTTCGGCATCACCAAGGACGTGATGGTGTTCGGCATGGCGGCGCTGCCGCTGGCGCTGACCGTCGACCGCGTCGCCAACGGGCTGACGCGCCCCTTCTTCGGCTGGGTGTCCGACCATCTGGGCCGTGAGAACACGATGGTCGTCGCCTTCGCGCTGGAGGGCCTGGCCATCCTGCTGCTGCTTAAGTTCGGCACCGACCCGCTGGCCTTCGTCCTGCTGACCGGCGTGGTATTCTTCGGCTGGGGCGAGATCTACTCCCTGTTCCCGTCGCTGCTCGGCGACCTGTTCGGCCCGCGCCACGCCGCGAACAACTTCGGCTTCCTGCTGATCGCGACGGCGGTGGGCTCCATCCTCGGCGGGCCTCTGGCGGCCTTCGTCTACGAGCAGACCCAGTCCTGGCCGCTGGTCTTCACGCTGGTCAGCGTGCTGGACTTCTGCACCGCGGCGCTCGCCCTGTGCGTCCTGAAGCCGATGCGCCGCATCTGGCTGGTCCGGCAGGACATCGCCCCGGCGGCGGCCGGCGCGACGGTCGTGCACTGACAGCCCTGTCTCCAATCGCCGTGCTTCCCGCGGGGTGGGGCTGGGAAACCCGCCCCGTGGCACCACTTCGACTGGGGAACGCGAGACCAGATGGGAAGCGACATGACCGTGAACGTGCTTGGAATTTCCGGAAGCCTGCGCCAGGGCTCCTACAACACGGCGCTGCTGCGCGCGGCCAAGGAGCTGGCTCCGCAAGGCATGACGATCGAGGAATTCGACCTCGCGCCCATCCCCTTCTACAACGACGACGTCCGCCTCCAGGGCTACCCGCCGAGCGTCGAGGACCTCCGCACCAGGATCCGGCAGGCCGACGCCCTGCTGTTCGTCACGCCCGAATACAACCGGTCCGTTCCGGGGGTGCTGAAGAACGCCATCGACTGGGCCTCCCGCGCGCCCGACCAGCCCTTCGACGACAAGCCGGTCGCCATCATGGGGGCGAGCATGAGCGCGCTCGGCACCGCCTTTGCCAACCATCACCTGCGGCAGATCCTGGTGTATCTGAACGCCCACATGCTGAACGGGCCGGAGGTTCTGGTCGGAGGTGCGGCGTCCAAGTTCGACGCGCAGGGTCGGCTGACCGACGAGGCCACCCGCGACTTCGTCCGCAACCACCTGATAGGCCTGAAACGCCTGACTCTGCGGCTGAAAGGCTGACCGGCCGCGGAGGGATCGAAACAAACGGCGACGGGGAGTGTTGTTGCACCGCAACCTGATCAATCGGTGACGACAGACCCATGACGATGTCTAAGAACAACAACGACAAGCCGACCTCCACCGCCGAAACCACGGTGATCTTCGCCCACGCGGGCTCGGCCGCCTACGCGACCATCATTCCCGCGAAGCCGGACGAGGCCGGCGACACCGAAACCCCGAAGCCGGACGAGGCCTGAGCCGGCAGGACACGGGGCGGCGCCACGCCGCCCCGCTTCCGACAAATCAAGACCTGAACCAGTTGAAGCAGCCGACCGGCAGCAACGCGTTGCTCACCAGCATGGCGCCATGCCGGTACAACGGCATAGGATTCCCGCCCGCGCCCAGGTCGATGGCCCAGAGCTGACCCGAGGGGTCGTTCCAGACGGTCCGTCCATCCACGGCGACCACAGCCTCCAGCACCGCGGGCAGCGTCGTGCCCGGTTTGAACAGCACCATCACCGTGGTAACGCCGGGCGGCGGCAGCGCCGCAGTGGGACCGGCAACCAGAACGGCCAAAGCCAGGGCGACCGGCGTGACGACCTTCCGCACCCCACCAGCGCCGCCATCGCTACCGCCGCGCCGCAGCCACCACCCCGCCGCCGCGACCGCCACGCCGAAAACGACGAACCACAGCAGGTCCCAGACCAGCTTGTTCTCCACGTCCATGCGGATGCGGTGGATGCCCAGGATCCAATGGGACAGCACGCCGTCGAGCATGTGCCAAGCGCCGAAGCCGATCAGAGCGTTGGCAAACAGCCGGCGGTCCGCCCCTGGTTCCGCGAAGACCCGGCGGCTGCGCCACAACAGCAGCAGGCCCCCCATCGCGATGACGTACATGAGCGCGTGAAACAGCCCGTCCGCCAGGATTTGGACGCGGATGTCCCGGAAGGCCGGAGCCTCCAGGCCGGTCAGCAGATGGTGCCATTGCAGCACCTGGTGCAGCAGAATCCCGTCGAAAAAGCCGCCCAGGCCGAAGCCCAACAGGTATCCGGCCCACGAAAGCCCGGACGGGACGGGCGTGGGCGACGGGTGTGTTGCGGAAGCGGCGGACATGGCCCGACAACTTCCACCGACGCCGGTTGGTTCCACCCGACGCCACGGGGCTGTGGCACCGGAAAAATGCGAAAGCCCCGACCGGCGGGGATCCGGTCGGGGCTCCAGGGGAAAAGGGGCGAGGCGTTACTTCTGGATGCCGAAGGCGTTCTGCTTGGCGAAGTTGCCGATGCCGGCGGCCAGGTTGTTGGCCTGGAACTGGTTGCCGCCGCCGAAGGGCACGCCGAGAGGACCGACCTTCGGGGTCTTCTGGATCACGGTGCCGTTCTGGACCGCGAGGTTGCCGACGCCGGCCGCGGTGTTGTTCATGTTGATGATGTTCGGGCCGCCGAGCAAGCCGCCACCCTTCTGCTTGGTGAAGGCGTTCTGCACCGCGACGTTGCCGACGCCCGCGGCGGTGTTGTTCAGGCTGGTGATGTTCTGCGCCATGGCCGGGGCGGACAGCAGGGCCAGCGTGGCGAAACCGGCGAGCAGCGAGGTGCGGATCATGGTGGTCTCCTGGGTGTGAGGCCAGGGCCCGCGCCCCGGCGTTGTCGATGACCAGACCCTACCCGCAGCCGCCCAGCCCGGCTGTGAGCCGGTCCACACCGGACGCGCAATTCATCACGACCATCGGAATCCACCGCCGGCCGAAATGGCAACGGGCGCCCAGGGTGGCTGGGCGCCCGTTCTTGCGTGCCGGCATCCGATGGTACGGTCACGCCCCGCCGGTTCGCACGCCGGTCAGGAAGCGCTCGACCTGGGCGTTGAGATCATCCGCCAGATGCGCCAGCTTCCCGGACGAGTCGAGCAGCCGCGCCGCGCCGTCCCCGGTTTCCGACGCCGCGTGCAGCACGTCCGCGATGGAGGACGACACCTCGTTGGTGCCCGCGGCGGCCTGCTGGACGTTCCGCGCGATTTCCATGGTGGCGGCGTTCTGCCCGTCGACCGCCTGGGCGATGGTGCCGACGATGCTGTTCACCTCGCCAATGGTGGCGGCGATGGTCTTGATCGCCTGCACCGCGTCGGCGGTCGCGGCCTGAATTTCGGTGATCTGCTGCGAGATGTCTCCCGTGGCCTTGGCCGTCTGGTTGGCCAGGCTCTTCACCTCGCTGGCCACCACGGCGAAGCCCTTGCCCGCCTCGCCGGCGCGCGCGGCCTCGATGGTGGCGTTCAACGCCAGCAGGTTGGTCTGGCCCGCGATGTCGTTGATGAGGTTCACGACGTCGCCGATCTGGTTGGCCTTGGACGACAGCCCGTCGACGATGGCGTTCGTGCCTTCCGCCTGCTCGGCCGCCTGCTTGGCCTTGCTGGTGCTATCGCTGATCTGGCGCCCGATCTCGGCGATGGAGACGGCCAGTTCCTCGGCGGCCGCGGCGACAGTCTGGACGTTGACCGACGCCTTTTCCGACGCCCCGGCCACGGTCGTCGCGCGGCGTTCGGTGTGGTCGGCGTTGGTGTTCAGCGCCTGGGCGAGCGTCCGCACCTCGCCCGAGGCGGCCGACACGCTGTCGACCACGCCCTTGACCTCGTTTTCGAACCGGTCCGCGAGCGCCGCCATCTCGGTCCGCTTGCGCGATTCCGCGGCCTGCTCGGCTTCGGCCTGACGACGACGGAAGGCATCGGCGTCCACCGCGTTCGCCTTGAACACTTCGACCGCGCCGGTGATCTGCCCGATTTCGTCCTTGGCGTCCGAATGCGGCAGCACGACGCTGAGATCGCCGCGCGCCAGCACGAGCATGGCGTCCGTCAGCCGGCGCAAGGGGCGCAGCGCGTTGACCGTCCACAGCCCGAAGCCGGCGCCCAACAGCAAGGCGACGGCGCAGAGCGACACCATGAGCGTCTGGAAGCCGCTCGCCACCGCGCGGGCGCGTGCCGCGATCGTCTGGTTCTTGCGCTCCTGGTGGTCGATGAAGGCATTGATGCGCCCCAGCCATTCGGTGAAGGCGGGACGGGCGTCGGTCATCAGCCCACGTTCGGCACCGGCGCTGTCGTTCGCCTTCTTCGCCGCGACCACCGCCTTGATCATGGGCAGGGTGCGCGCCTCCGTCTCCTTGATGGCGGCGAGCAGCGACCGCTCTTCCGGGTCGATGTCGGCCATCTGGGCGAACATCGCGTCCAAGGGTTTTGCCGAGTCCGCGTAGAAGGCCGCGAGGCGGTCGATGTCGGCCAGCACGCCGGCCAGCACGGCAGGATCGCCGGTCAGCACCACGTCGCGCAACGCGATGGCGCGGTCGTGCACGCTGCCGCGGAAATTGATGGCGTAACGCTGCTTGACGCTGTTCACGTCGTTGATGCGGTTGAGATCGGAGTCGATCTTCCGCACCTCGCGGACGCCGATGGCGGTGAGGCTGATCAGCAGCAGAAGCACCACACCGAACCCGAGAACCAGGCGTGTGCGTATGGTGGCGCGGTGAATGGAAAACATATCGGCCTAACACCGTTATGATGGGACAGTCGATAGTTTAGAATCAATATCGTTAATAATCCGTTCGTTATCGGCCGGTGTTTCAATGAAGGTTTGAAGTCCGTTTTGCGTCAGCAATTCCGGGTTGAGAAAAGCCGATCCCGGCGCGTTCCGGCGACGGTTGCGTTCTGTCTCATCGCCAAACGGCGGCGACTGTGCTTCGATGACACTCTCATGACGCTGATCGGTGGGTGAATAGATGCGCAGTTCTGCTGAGTCCGGACGCTGGCCGCTGCTGTCCGGTGCAGTTTTCCTTGCTTTCCTGGCCGGTTCGGCGATGGCGGCCGATCCCGTGCCGCAGAACGACCTGCTGAACGCCGAACTGTGGATGCAGCGCTCGGTCGAATACAAGGCCAACTCGCTCGCCGTCTATGCGCTGGCGAAGGTCCGGCTGGATCAGGCGCTGGCCGACAAGACCTGGACCGCGGCAACCGAGCAGACCGGCAATTACCAGGAGTTGCCGCCGGCCGTCGTGTTGGATTTGGACGAGACGGCGATGGACAATTCGGCTTATCAGGCCGGGCTGGCCGCCACCGGCGCCGACTTCTCGCCCAAGACCTGGGATGTCTGGGTGAAGGCGGAAAAGGCGACCGCGGTGCCGGGCGCCGTGGAGTTCACGCAGCATGCGGAATCGAAAGGCGTCAAGGTCTTCTACGTCACCAACCGCACCGCCGACCAGGAGGAGCCGACGCGCAAAAACGCCCAGGCGCTCGGCTTTCCCATGGGCGGAAACGTCGACACCTTCCTGATGTCGAAGGAAAAGCCGGACTGGGGCTCGGCCAAGAGCACCCGCCGCAGCTACGTCGCCAAAGACTATCGAATCCTGCTTCTGCTCGGCGACAATCTCGGTGACTTCAGCGACGCTTACAACGGCAGCGATGCCGAACGGCTGAAAGCCTTCGAGGAAGCGAAGGCGCATTTCGGGCGCGACTGGCTGATGCTGGCCAATCCCGGCTACGGATCCTTCGAAAGCGCGCCCTACGGGCACAACTTCAAATTGTCGGCCGACGAGAAGCGGTCGAAGAAGATCGGCGCGCTGGAGCCCTGGACGGTGCCGGCCCAGTAACGAACCGCGCGGGCCGGGGCGATCTCCTTGCCCCGGCCCGCGCGCGTTCTACGTTCCTGCCACGGCAATCGTACGGAGGGCTTCCCCATGGTTCGCCTTCCCCGTCTCCCGATCCTGGCCCTCTGCATGGCCGCTACGGCGTGCGCCTACGGGCGCGTCGTCTCCGACCTGCCGTCCTCGGCCTACACCGTGAGCGAGGTTGCCTACGCGGCGTCCGACCGCGACCTGCGCGTGGTCATCTACGGCAATCCCTTCGGCATGGATCCGCAGAGTTTCGGCCAGCTGGTCACCGACAACATGCAGAACCGGATCGTCGGCGTGAAGACCCGGTTCACCACCACGCCCAACGAGACCGCGAGGCCCGGCTACTGGGTGGCGTTGGCCTTCAACCCGTCCCAGACCATGCTGACTTCCTACGTGTGCAGCGGCCAACCGATCCCGACGCGCCCACCCGGCGGACCCATCGTGGTGCAGGGCGCCTTCTGCCGTGGAAGCGGCTTCGCAGGCCTGCTGTCCGGAGGCGCCCTGACCTCGGCGACCGGCTGGCTCGACAGCCCTCAGGGACCGACCGATCCGGGATTCAAATCGCTGATCAGCGACATGACCTTTTCGCTTTTCCCGACGGCAAACCAGGGAAGCGACCGAGGCCGGTGCACGGGCTGCTAAAGCGAATTTGCATTCGCTTTAGATTCATATGACCTCATGTGCCGGTCGGGCTTCGGCCGCACGTGCGACCGGGACCGCCGTCGCGGTCCAAAGCGGATCGCAATCCGCTTTAACGCTTGCCCTTACGCGCCCTGCTGCTTGATCCGCTTGCCGACGGAGCACTGGATCCGCTGCAGCTGGTACTTGGGATTGTCGTTGATCCACTTCGCGCCTTCGATCTGGCCGGCGATCGGGCAGCTGGACATGGTCAAGGGCTCGTCGTCCGGGATCATCGGACTCACCGTCCGGCATTGGGTTGGGTCGGACGCCAGGCAAAAAATCATCGACAGTGTGACGAACATCAAACGCTCCAACGTGCAACAGCACTCATGTGCCGACTCGGAATGGACCGGCGCACGCAAGCCGCATGCCACGCCCGCGCACAGCCTGCGCACGGGGGGCATCATGCCCCTCCACCAGCCGCCTAAAAATGAGTCAGGCCACATTGCTGCCGAATCATTAGGCATCAAAGGTTAACAATGCCTAAACGGTGTGGCCGTCCAATTCCGGCGGCCGAAGGTGGCTAGCCGGAAGAGCGGCGCACGGCCTCAGTGCGCTTGCGTTAGCCTGATACGGATGGCGCCCGCCGGAGGTTTCGACGCCAGAGGTCTCGACATGGACGAACCCATGGGCACGGATGCCCCCGCCGTGGCGCCGCCGGACGGCTGGGCATCGGGTGCGCGCGACGACGAGCACGACCATTCGTTCGAACGCGCGCCCGCGGAGATTCACGGCTGCGACGGCATGATCCTACTGCGCGGCATCGTTATCCGCCCCAGCCATGCGCTGTGGCGCACCGGCGTCGTCCACATCGCTTTTGTGCCGGACCGGAGCGTGACCGGTGTTTCAACGATCGTGCAAATCGTCGACGCCAACGCCCGCCTGTTCCCCATGCAGGAACGGCTGACGGTGCGGATCGCCGGTGCGGTGGATCGAACGCTGCGCCCGCTGGGCGTCGCCGTCACGGTCGAGGTGGCGCACCAAGCCGCAATCGTGACCACCAGCCGAACGCTCGGCATCTTCCGCAGCGACGCTGACCTGCGGCGCGAATTTCGCAGCCTGATTCACCAGCACCCGTGAGGGAGCCCCCTGGCGGAGGTCAGGCCGAGGGCTGTTCGCATTGCCACCGTCGGACGTTCCAGTTCGGATGCTCCATGAGCCAACGCACGACGTGGAAGTAGCCGCCGTGGGTGCAATCCATCGCCGTCGCGAAACGCTCGATCGAGGGTGGGCGTTCGATTGTGCATTGGTCCGGCTGTGCCGCCAGGCAAACCACCAAAACGAGTTCGAACATGGACGTCTATTCCTGAAATGATTGTGATTGATACCGCACTTCCCGCAAAGACTGCCAAAGCGGGTGAGTGTCGGGATCATTGCATCAACAGGCGCGGGCGCAGTTTGCCAACTGCATATCGCGATATAGATCGCCTTCAAAGATCGACCATAATTTCGCGCTGCTGTGCAGCAAAAATTGCTGCTCCGCACAATGATCGCGCGGCACTGAAAAGAAATACGACGAAAAAATGAATTTCAAAGGATTCGCGATTTACCACCTATTCGTGATCATACCCGGCGCAAATTGTCAGGATTGCCCCTCTGGCCGTTTTCTATTTCAGCAACGTCTTGACGAAAACGCCGCCCCAACATAGCATTAAGTCCTAATTTGGCGCCGATCATTCTGAGCTTTCAATTCGGAATGAGACGTTTTGCGCGACAAAACCGCTGTGCATTCAGTCCCACGACCATAAGAACGAACCCATCGGTCTCTGGGTACCCATTGGTTATTGGGTAACAATAAGGGCCACCACGGGAGGAAGCGTCATGAAGGTCTTGTCTCGATGGCTTCTGGCGTCAGTCGCTGTACTCGCAGCCGGTTCCGCCTCTGCGAACGACAGCATTCTTAAAAACCAGGCGAACCCCAACAACTGGGCGTCCCAGCTCGGCAACTACGCCGGGCAACGGTACAGCCCGCTCGAACAGATCAACACAAACAACGTCAAGAACATGCAAGTCGCATGGTCGTTCTCGACCGGCGTCCTGCGCGGCCATGAAGGGGGGCCGATCGTCGTCGGGGACGTAATGTACATTCACACGCCGTTCCCGAACAAGGTCTTTGCGTTGGACCTGAACAATCCCGGGCGCGTGATCTGGAAGTATGAATCCGTCCAGGATCCGACCGTGATCCCGATCATGTGCTGCGACACGGTCAACCGCGGCGTCGCCGTCGCGGACGGCAAGGTGTTCCTGGCGCAGGCGGACAACACGTTGGTCGCACTGGACGCGAACACCGGCAAGGAGATCTGGAAAGCCAAGAACGGCGATCACACCAAGGGCGAATCGCTGACGGCGGCCCCGCTGGTCGTGAAGGACAAGGTCTTCGTCGGCATCAGCGGCGGCGAGTTCGGCGTGCGCGGCCACCTGACCGCCTACGACACGAACACTGGCAAGATGGTCTGGCGGGCCTTCTCCACCGGCCCCGACGCGGACGTGAAGATCGACCCGTCGAAGACGACGATGATGGGCAAGCCCATCGGCCAGAAGGACCTCGGCGTTTCCACATGGCCGGGCGAGGAGTGGAAGCGGGGCGGCGGGACGACGTGGGGCTGGTACACCTACGATCCCGAACTGAACCTCATCTACTACGGCACCGGCAACCCCGGCACCTGGAACCCGACGCAGCGCGCCGTCGACAAGGACCGGAGCAAGAGCGACAACAAATGGTCGATGACCATCTTCGCCCGTGACCCCGACACCGGCGAGGCGAAGTGGGTCTACCAGAAGACGCCGTTCGACGAGTGGGACTTTGACGGCGTGAACGAAAACATCCTGGCCAACATCAACATGAACGGCCAGCAGCGCAAGGTCCTGGTCAACTTCGACCGCAACGGCTTCGCCTACACGCTCGACCGGGCGACCGGCGAACTGCTCGTCGCGCAGAAGTTCGATCCGACGGTCAACTGGGCAACCGACGTCGACATGAAGACCGGGCGTCCGAACGTCGTCGACAAATACAGCACCTTCGCCAACGGCGAGGACAAGAACACCACCGCGGTCTGCCCGGCGGCGCTGGGCAGCAAGGACCAGCAGCCGGCGTCCTTCTCGCCGGACACCGGCCTGTTCTATGTCCCGACGAACCACATCTGCATGGACTACGAGCCCTTCTCGGTCTCCTACACGGCCGGGCAAGCCTACGTCGGATCGACCGTGTCCATGTACCCGACGCCGAACTCCCACGGCGGCATGGGCAACTTCATCGCCTGGGACGCGGCGGCCGGCAAGATCGTCTGGTCGCGGCCGGAGCGGTTCGCGGTGTGGAGCGGCGCCCTGTCGACCAAGGGCGGCGTCGCCTACTACGGCACGCTGGAAGGCTACCTCGTCGCCGTCGACATGAAGGACGGCAAGGAGCTGTGGCGGTTCAAGACGCCGTCCGGCATCATCGGCAACATCAACACCTACACCCACAACGGCAAGCAGTATGTGGCCGTTCTCTCGGGTGTCGGCGGCTGGGCGGGCATCGGCCTTGCCGCGGGCCTGACCCAGGAAGCCGGGGCCCAGGCGTGGCACAACGCGGTCCATCCCGGCCATGCCGAAGGAACGGGGGTGGCCACGGCCGGCCTCGGAGCGGTCGGCGCCCACCAGTCGCTGGGCGAGTACACCCAGCTCGGCGGCGTCCTGACGGTGTTCCACGTTCCGGACCAGAAGTGATCGGCAAACTGCCCCCGGTGCGACAACGCACCGGGGGCTTTGCTTTTTCGCCTTCCGATTGCGACCTGATCCGAGCAAGGAATTCCATGTTGATGAAGCGCAGATTTGGTATTTTGACCGGCATCCTCGCGGCGGGCATCGGCGCGCTTGCCTGCGCCACCGCCTTCGCGGAGGACGACGCGCCCGTCACCCCCGACGGAACGCCGGCCTACATCGTCAAGGACGGTCAGGTGGACAAGGGGACCTACAACGGTTACCGGCGGTTCCACGCGACCTGCCACGTGTGCCACGGCTTCGACGCGTCGGGATCGTCCTTCGCCCCCAGTCTGGCGGACTCGCTGAAGCGCCTGAGCTATGACGACTTCAAGGAGGTCGTCGTCAACGGCCGCCAGAACCAGGGCGCCACCGGCGACAAGGTGATGCCGTCCTTCGGCCTGGACCCGAACATCATGAACAACCTGGACGACATCTACCGCTACCTGAAGGCACGGGCGGACGGCGCGCTGCCCGGAGGACGCCCGCAACGCATCGGCGGCTGAAGTCTTGACGGCTGAAGTTCTGGCGACCGACCTGGGGAAGGCCAATGGCACATCCAGCGACACGCATTTGCATGGCGGCTCTTCTGGCGGGCGCCGCGACTTCCCCGGCGTTCGCCGTCGAGGTGACGGAGCGCGAGGCCGTGCGCGTCTGCGCCGACGGGAACCTGCTGCCCTTTTCCAACGAGAAGATGGAGGGGTTTGAGAACGAGATCGCCCGGCTCATCGGCGAGGATTTGAAAAGGCCGGTGACCTACACCTGGTGGCCCCAGACCATCGGCTTCGTCCGCAACACTCTGGGCTCCCGGAAATGCGACCTCGTGATGGGCACGGCGTCCGGCGAAGAGCTGATGCAGAACACCAATCCCTATTACCGCACCGTCTACGCCCTGGTCTACCGCACCAAATCCGGCATCCGGGCGGAGTCCGTGGGCGATCCCGCGCTGAAGGACGCCCGCATCGGCGTGGTGGAGCGGACGCCGGCCGTGAACCTCCTGCGCCGCTACGGCCTCACCAAGACCGAGCCATACCAGCTCAACACCGACACGCGCGTGAACAACCCGGCCCGCGACGCCATCGAGGACGTGGCGACCGGGAAGACCGACGCGGCGGTGATCTGGGGGCCGATCGCCGGCTACTTCGCGGCCCAGCAGTCGGAACCGCTGACCGTCGTGCCGCTGATGAAGGAACCGGCGGCCGCCCACCTTCAGTTCAACATCTCCATGGGCATCCGCGGCGACGAGCCGGAATGGAAGCACTGGCTGAACGATTTCATCAAGCGCCGCCAGGACGACATCGACCGCATCCTGCTGCGCTATCACGTGCCGATTATCGGCCCGGACGGGACGCTGAAGGCCGCCGACGCGTCGGCGCCGCCCGGCTACCGCATGGACAATTACCGCGCGCCGACGCCGGCCGGCCTGTCCGGCGCGTCCACCGTGACGTTGGGGGAATTGCGCGGGCTGATCGAACGCCATCCGGACACGCGGCTGGTCGACGTGATGCCGATGCCGCCGCGCCCGGCGGACCGTGCGCCGCCGGCCGTGTGGGCGCCCCCGCCCCGCCGCAGCCTGCCGGGCGCGGTCTGGCTGCCCAACGTCGGCTACGGCACCCTGTCCGCCGACCAGGAACGCTATTTCCGCGCCGGGCTGGATGCCATGAGCAAGGCGGAGCGCCCACCGAAGCTGGTCTTCTTCTGCGAGCCGGACTGCTGGATGTCGTGGAACGCGGCCAAGCGCGCCGTGGAATGGGGTTATAGCAACGTCTATTGGTACGCCGACGGCGCGACCCGCTGGCAGGAGGCGGGCTACGCGCTGGAGACGGTGCAGCCCTTCGCCGGCGGCGCGTCGAATTGACCTTTAAAAGAGGCACTGGTCAATCCAATCGGGCGGCGATCTCCCGCGCGATGCGGCCGGCCTTCTGCTCCAGCTGGACCGGCTGGTCGCAGAGCGCCGACTGGTAGCGCCGCCGCTCGTCGAGGATGCGCCGCCGCCACGCGATCTCCTCCCTCAACGGTGCCGCTTCCGGCGCGTCGGCCGGCAGTTCCTGCAAGCGGGTCAACGCCTTGTCAATGCTGTCCAGCAGTTCGCGCTGCTGGTGGGCGTAGCGGTGGATGGCGGCGATCGCAGCACCACGGTCGCGGTTGAGCGCGTCGAACGCCCCGGCGAACAGAGCGGTCAGGGTCGCGTTGCGGTCCGGTCCCAGGCCGTCGGCGAAGCGGTCGATGGCCTCCTCTTCCTGCTCGGCCTCGGTCCGGCGGTTGAGGATGCGCTTCAGCACCGGCTCGACGCCGGGGATGTCGCGCCAATCGTCCGTTTTTCCGTCGATGGCATCGCCGGACCAGATCTGGCCGGGCGACAGCGTCGGAACCAGGATTTGAACGCAGGGCCAGTCCGGATCGCGCTCGGCCGCCTGGGCCAAGGCCGGCGCCAGGGCGAGGAATGCGGCGGCGAGGAGAGTGGTGCGGTGACGCATGACCGGATTCTGATCGAGGACCGCAGGCTTGCCCATCCGCGCATTCGGATAAGCTCGACCAATAAGGCAGGGGCTTCATGAGGATTTGCGTCGCCGCCTTCATCGTCCTGGCAGTGCCGTTCGCACCGGCCATGGCCGACGCGCCGCCCAAGGTGCTCGTCTTCGAGCTGGAACTGGTGGACACCAGCCAGGAGGGGCAGCAGCCGGACCATCCCGGGCGCCTGGAACGGGTGACCGCGCTGCTGCGCGACGGGCTGAAGGAGGGCGGGCGCTACGCGGTGACCGCTGTGCGCGACAGCGCCGTCGCGGCGGAGGTTCCGCCGTCGCTCCAGTCCTGCAACGGCTGCGAGGTCGACCTGGGGCGGCGGGCGGGCGCGGACATCGTGGTGACGGGATTCATCCATAAGATCAGCACCCTGATCCTGAACATCCAGATTACAATGCGCCGTGTCAGCACCAACGACATCGTCGCCGTCGGAAACGCGGACATCCGCGGCGACAACGAGCGGTCGTGGCGGCGCGGCGTCGAATGGCTGCTGCGCCATCGTCTTATGACCGCCGAAGAGCCCTGAACAACGCCGAGGCGGGGGAGCTTCGCCCCTGCCCATTGCGGGGAGGAGGATGGCTTGGCCGACGACGCACTGCTGTCTTATGTGCCGTACCGGCCGGCGGCGAGCCGCACCCGGTATTACGACATCACGCTCCGCGACTATGTCGACCAGTTCAAGATCGGGGTCTGGGAGCGGGAGAAGGGGCGCACGCAGCGCGTCCGCATCAACGTCACGCTGACGCTGCCCTGGCCAGATCAGTCCATGACGGACAATCTGGACGAGGTGCTGTCCTACGATTTCCTGATCGACGGCATCCGCGCGCTGCGCGACGGCGAGCATGTGCACCTCGTTGAAACGCTGGGCGACCGCATCCTCGCCTTGTGCTTTTCGATCCCGGAGGTGACCAAGGCGCGCGTCCAGGTGGAGAAGCTGGACGTGGTGCCGGAATCCGGCGGCGTGGGCGTGGTCATCGAGCGTTCCCGAGCTGACGGGGCATGAAGGGGGGCTCATGAGCAGCGCCCCGCTGTGGGTCGTGAAGCTGGGCGGCAGCCTGTGGCGCGCCCCGGAGTTGCGCCGCTGGCTTGAAATCCTGGCGGCGGCGCGGCGCGTTCGGGTCGTGATCGTCCCGGGCGGCGGCCCCTTCGCCGACGCCGTGCGCGAGGCCCAACCGGCGCTCGGCTTCGGCGACCGCGCGGCGCACCGCATGGCCCTGCTGGCGATGGAGCAGTACGGCACCGCGCTGGCTGATTTGGAACCACGGCTGAACCCCGCCCGCACCATCGCCGATCTGCGCGGCCAACCCAGCCCGACCGTTTGGATGCCGCTCCCCCTGGCGGAAAGCGCCGATGTCGCCGAAAGCTGGGACGTCACGTCGGACACGCTGGCGGTCTGGCTGGCCGGCGCGCTCGCCGCCTCCTGCGCGGTGCTGGTCAAGTCCGCCCCCTTGCCGGACGGAGCCTCGCCCGTGCACGGCCTCGTCGCGGACGGCGTCGTCGACCCGGCGTTGCCGGACCGGATGGCCCGCTTCGACGGGACCGTCTGGTGCGTGTCGCGGGACGAACACCGGCGGTTCGCGGAGGCGCTGGACCAGGGCAGCCCCTGCGGCACCCGCCTGACCGGTGATCCCAATGCCTGACACGCCAGGGCATGTCCTGCTGCTGACGGGCGAGTTGGCCGAACCGCGCCTGCGCCGCGTGCTCGCCGCGCTGGAACCGTTGGAGTTTCGGACCACGGTCGTCAACCTCGGCATCAAGGTCGCGGCGCTCGCGACGACCGAGATCGTGCTGCGCCGCCTCTCCTCGACACAAGGCGCCGACCGCGTCCTTCTGCCGGGGCGGTTCCGCGGCGACCTCGACCGGCTGTCGGCGCATTTCGGCGTGCCGTTCGAGCGTGGCCCCGACGAGCTGGAAGACCTGCCCCAGCATTTCCGTCGGCAGGCCGCCCCGCTCGACCTCAGCCGCTACCACACGAAAATCTTCGCGGAGATCGTCGAGGCGCCGCTGCTCGACGTGCCGGCCATCCTGGAGCGCGCCGCCCGGTTCCGGGCGGACGGGGCCGACGTGATCGACCTCGGCGGGCTGCCCGACCACCCTTTCCCACATCTGGAAGACGCGGTGACGGCGCTGCGCGACGCCGGCCACACGGTCAGCGTGGATTCCCTGGAGCCGAGGGAGCTTCTGCGCGGTGCATCCGCGGGCGCTTCCTACCTGCTGAGCCTGACGGAGACAACCGCCTGGGTCGCGCGCGAAACCGACGCGGTGCCCGTCGTCATCCCGACCACGCCGGACGACCTGCCGTCCCTCTACCGCGCGCTGGAGGCGATCGGCGCGGAAGGCCGGCGCTGCATCGCCGACCCGATCCTGGAGCCGATCCATTACGGCTTCACCGACTCCCTGCTCCGCTACCGCGAGGTTCGGGCGCGCTATCCGGAGTTGGAGATCCTGATGGGCATCGGCAACGTGACCGAACTGACCGACGCCGACACGCCCGGCATGAACGCGCTGCTGATGGGCATCATTTCCGAACTGCGGATCGACCATGTCCTGGCCGTGCAGGTCAGCCCCCATTGCCGCCGGACCATCCGGGAGTTCGACGCGGCGCGCCGCCAGTTCTTCGCCGCCAAGGAAGCCGGCGCCCTGCCCCGCAACGTCGGTGACGCCCTGCTCTGCCTGCGCGACCGCAAGCCCTTCGTCAGCACGCCGGAGCAGGTCGCGGATCTCGCCACGAAAATCCGCGACCCGAACTACCGGATCGAAGTGACGGAGCAAGGCATCCACCTCTACAACCGCGACGGCCACCACGTGGCCGACGACCCCTTCGCCCTGTTCCCGCACATCGACACCCGCGGCGATGCGGGCCACGCCTTCTACCTGGGGGCGGAATTGGCGCGCGCGCAGATCGCCTGGCAGCTCGGCAAGCGCTACAGCCAGGACAACGCGCTGCGCTGGGGCGTGGCGGTCGATGCGCCGGACGAGGATCCGTCCGGGTTCCACGCCGTTGGCACGACCAAAGCCGGGAGCCGAAAGCCGTGAGCTTCATCCGCGAGACGATCATCACCAGCTGCGATGCGATTGGTGCCGTCCACGTCGCCCCCATGGGCGCCACGGTGACGGAGGGCGGCTACATCCTGGCGCCGTTCCGCCCGTCGCGCACGCTCGACAACCTGCTCGCCACGCGCTGCGCGGTGGTAAATTTCGCTGACGACGTCCGGGTGTTCGCCGGCTGCGTCACCGGGTGTCGGCGCGACTGGCCGACCGTCCCGGCGGAGCGCATCCGCGGCGCGGTCCTCGCCGGTGCGTTGGCGCACGAGGAGGTGGAGGTTGTCGCCGTCGAAGACGACGGCCAGCGCCCGCGCCTGCATTGCCGGCCGGTGCACCTCGTCACCCACCACCCGTTCCGCGGCTTCAACCGGGCGCAGGCGGCGGTGGTCGAAGGGGCGATCCTGGTCAGCCGCCTGCACCTCCTGCCGCCCGAGAAGATCGACCGCGAGATCGAGTACCTGTCCATCGCCGTCGGCAAGACCGCCGGCCCCGTGGAACTGGAGGCCTGGGGCTGGCTGCTCGACCGCATCGCCCAGCACCGGGCGGGCGCGGAGAGTGCCGCATGACCCGCCTGCTGGCGAGCGTCGCCAACCTGGATGAACTGGCGCTCGCCGCACAGGGCGGTGCGGACATCCTGGATTTGAAGGACCCCCGGAGCGGCGCGCTCGGCGCCTGGGCGCTGGACGACATCGCCCGCGCCGTGGATATGACCCGATCCTGCCCCGTCCACCCGCCACAAAATCTGCCACTGAGCGCAACCGTCGGCGATCTGCCGATGGAGCCCGCGGCGGTGGCGGACCGCGTGGCGCGGACCTGGGCCTGTGGCGTGGATTACGTGAAGATCGGTCTGGTCCCATCCGGCGACCCGGCCGGCTGCTTGGCCGCGCTGGCGCCCGACGCGCGGCGGGGCGCGCGGATCGTCGCGGTGCTGTTCGCCGATTTTTGGGATAATGCCAACCAACCGCTTCCCGACATCGCGCGGGCGGGCTTCGCCGGGGCCATGCTCGACACCGCCGGCAAGGGCTCCGGCGGCTTGCTGCGGCACAAGGACATCGGCCAGCTGGCGCGCTTCGTGGAGCAGGCGCGCGCCCTCAACCTGCTCACCGGGCTGGCCGGTTCACTGGCTGTGGGGGACATACCGGCGCTGCTGCCGCTCGGCCCCGATTACCTGGGCTTCCGCACGGCCCTGTGCGCCGGTGCGGACCGGGGCGGCGCGCTGGACCCGGCCGCCCTGGCCGCCGTCCGCTCCGCCGTCCCGACCCACGCCGGCTGATCAGGCCGTTACTGCCCGGAGCCCTGCTTCGGCGGGCCGGAGTTGTTGCCGCCCTGCGACACCGAGCCGCCACCGATGGCGCCCTGCCGCTGCCCAGCCAGGGAGTTGTCCGGCAACGCGCCGGTGCCGCCCGTAGCGCCGCCCGAAGAGCCGGACGTCGCCGCCCCCGAGCTGTTGCCCGTGGAGCCGGCCCCCGGTGAGCCATAGGTCGTGGTTCCCGAGGATCCGGACGTTCCGCTCTGCCCGCCACCGCCTTGGGTCACCGCGCCACCGACGGTTCCCTGCCGCTGTCCGGCCAGGGAATTGTCCGGCAGGGCGCCGGTCGATGGGCTTGCGCCCTGGCTGCCCGAGCTTTGGGACCCGGAATTCTGGGGCATCGTGCCGCCCGTGGACTGGGCCGATGCCGGAAGCGCGAACGTGGCTGCGGCCAGGGCCAGCAACGATGCGCCAGCCGCAATCTGCAGGTGTTTCATCGGACATTTCCTCCGGTTTGGTGGTGGGAGGCCCGGTGCACGAACCTCATCAACAACCAACCGTCGAAACGCCCGCTCGTCCCCCCGCCGTGACCCACCGGGCCACGGCGAGGAGGGGGTGCCTTCACCGCTCGTCCTTGGCGCTGCGGTTCTCGCGGGACGCTTCGCCCATGTGGCCGATCTCGTCCTTCGCCTTCTCGTCCCGGCCGGCGTCCTGCGGCTGGTCCTTCTTGAAGGCCTGCTTGTCGCCGAGGACGCTCTTCTCGCCGCGGGGCTGCTTCTGGCCCTTGTCGGATGTTCCGGTCATGACGGTTCCTCCACTCATGCCCGCCCGGCGGGATGACCGGACGGTCTTCTGATCCGTCAACCGGAGGGCGCCCGCGCGGTTCCGCCTCCCGGCCCCGTCACCCCTGTTCCGCGGGGCCGCCCCGGCGCGCCCAGAAGCCACGTCCGGGATCGTAGGCGAGGATCGCACCCCCCAGGAAAAGGACCAGGCAGGCCGCCACGGCGAGGAAGGCCGTGGCGTTGAATTGCAGGTACAGCGCGAAACGGATCAGCTCGACCGCTTGCGTGAAGGGGTTGATCCCGGCGATCCAGGCCAGGGTTGGGCTGCCCTCGCGGATGCGCCACAGCGGGTAGAGCGCGGAGGAGGCGAAGAACATCGGGAAGATGACGAAGTTCATCACGCCCGCGAAATTCTCCAGCTGCCGGATGAAGGACGACAGCAGCAGGCCCAGCGCCCCCAGCATCAGCCCGCTCAGCACCAGGGCCGGCAGTACAGCGAGGTAGCCGAGCGGCGGTGGCTGCACCTCCCAGAACCAGGCAATGGCGAAGAAGACGTAGGCCTGGGCGATGGACACCAGCACGCCGGCCAGCAGCTTGCACACCAGCAGGTACCAGCGCGGCAGCGGGCTGACCAGCAGGGTCTTCATGCTGCCCATCTCCCGGTCGTAGACCATGGACAACGAGCTTTGCATCCCGTTGAACAGCTGGATCATGCCCACCAGCCCCGGCGTCACGTAATCCTCGTAAAGGATGTAGGTCTCGTAGGGCGGGATGATCGACAGGCCGAGCACCGCGCGGAATCCCACCGCGAAGATGGCCAGCCAGACCAGCGGCCGCACCAGGGCGGCGAAGAAGCGTTCGCGCTGGTGCACGAAGCGCAGCCCTTCGCGGATGATCACCGCGCGCAGGCAGCGCCAGTAGAGCGATGCGGTCATTGCCCCGTCCCCTTTTGGGTCGCCCTTTCCGTCAGGCGGGCGAAGGCTGGGCCCAGGGCCGGGGCGCCGGCGGCGGCGCACACCTCGTCCACCAGCCCCTCGGCCAGCACCCGCCCGCGGTGCAGGACCACCACGCCGTCGCCATCCCGCGCCTCGTCGATGAGGTGGGTCGCCCACAGCACAGCCAAGCCACGCTCCCGGCAGAGGTCGTGCACATGGTCGAGCACCTGCCGGCGCAGTTCGATGTCCAGCCCCACCGTCGGCTCGTCGAGCAGAAGCAGGCTCGGCTGGTGGAGCAGCGCGCGGGCGATCTCCACCCGCCGCCGCTGCCCGCCGGACAGGGTGCGCACGCGCTCGTCCCCACGCTCCAACAGGCCGATGCGCGTCAACTCCTCCGCCGCGCGCTGCTCGATGACGGCCGGCGCTAGGCCGTGCAGGCCGCCGTGGTAGCGCAGGTTCTGCAGGACGGTCAGGTCCGGGTCGAGCGTCGGCTGTTGGAACACCACCCCGATGCGCGCCAGCGCCTGGGTTGGTTGCCGGCGCATGTCGAAGCCGAACACCCGGATGCTGCCCCGGCGGGTGTTGTAGATCCGCGTGATCAGCGAAAAGAGCGTGGTCTTGCCGGCGCCGTTGAGCCCCAGCAGCACGGCGAACCGCCCCGCCGGGATGCCGAAGGACACGTCATCCAGGACCGTCCGGTTTCCGAAGCTGTGGCTCAACCCCTCCACCGCCAGCACCGGCTCCGCGACGGTGCCTGACATGGCACGCTGGTCGGGCGGAGCGGTTTCGTAACAGGCCATGTCACCCCCCAATCGCGATGAAACCCTCTCCCCCCTGGGGAGAGGGGAGGGTGAGGGGGTCCCGCGACTTTGGTACGTCCGGCGCAAGCGCAACCCCCTCACCCTAACCCTCTCCCCGCTTTCAGCGGACCAAAGGTCCGCCTGTCGCGTCAGCGCAAACTTCGTTTGCGCGTGAGCGGAGGGGAGAGGGAACAATGGCTGCACACTACGGCTTCACGATCACGCCCCACGGGGCGCCGCCGACCGAGACGGACTTCACGACCCGGCCGCGCTCCAGATCCATCACCGACATGTCGTTGCTGACGCCATTCGTCGTGTAGAGGCGCTTCTCGTCCGGGGACAGGGCGAGGTTCCAGACGCGCTGGCCGACGAGGTGGTAGCGCTTGACCTCGAAGGTCTTGGCGTCGATCTCGGCCACCCGGTTGGCGGGGCCGAGGGCGACAAAGGCCCGCTGCTCGTCGCTGGTGATCTGGATGCCGACGGGCTGGATCGCCTCGCGCGGGACGCCCTGGACGGCGAAGGTGATCTTGTGGACGACCTTGCGCGACGCGGTGTCGATGATGCTGACGGTCCCGCCGACCTCCGACGACACCCAGACGAACTTTCCATCTCCGGTGAAGCGCGCGACACGGGGACGGGCGTCGACCAGCACGTTGTCGACGATCTGGTGCGACTCCGTGTCGATGAAATGCGCCATGTTCGTCGTCTCGGACGTGTTCACCAGGAACTTGCCGTCCGGGCTGATGCCCATGCCTTCCGGCTCCACCCCCACCTGGATCTCGCCGACGATCTTCTTCGTCTCGGTGTCGACCACCGAGACCATGTTGTCGTCCTCGTTGGCGACGTAGAGCAGACGCCCCTTCGGATCGAGCACGAACAGCTCCGGATCGGGACCGGACGGCAGCCGGTCGACCACCTTCTGGGTCGCCACGTCGATCACGTCGATGCGGTTGTCGTCGCCGACGCAGACGAAGATCTGCGTCATGTCCCGGTTGAAGGTGATGCCGCGCGGCCGGCGCCCGACCTTGATGGTGGCGAGCACCTGCATCTTGCCGCCGTCCACCACGGAGACGGTGTTGCTCTTCTCGTTGGAGACAAAAATCGTATCCGCCTGCGCGGACGGCGCAATCATAAAGCCCAGCAGCGCTAACAGGCCCAAGCGGGCCGCCCCTCCATCAAACGACATGCGTGTCCTCCCGTTGTCGGCCCGCTTGGCAAGGCCTTGTGTTTACTGGCTGTGTTCACTGGCTTCGCTTGCAGCGGCTCTCCGGCCGGTCGTCGCCGAGCGTGTCGAGTTCCGAGTATTGGTGCAGAAACCCCGCCTGCGGTGACACCGAGACGAGCACCCGCGGCCCGGCGAGCAGCACGGGTTGGCGGAGCTGCCCGTCCCAATCGCGGAAGCTCAGCCCCTGCCCCTTGAAGGCCGGCAAGGTGAAGTCGGGGCCGCGCACGAAGGCGGCGAGCGCCGCGGGATCGGCCGACTTGGTGCGCGTCGCCGCCTCCCCCACCGCGCGGACGGCCATCCAGGCGGTGTAGTCGCGCGGGCGCATCCAGCGGCCGGCCTGCCGTTCGAAGCGGCTGTGCAGCTGCGTCGCCCCCCACTGCTCGTTCACGCGCGACCACGCCGTGGGTACGAGCCCATGGGTGCCGACGACCGGGCGGGGAAGCCACGTCTGGTAGAGGAGATACTCGCCGAACCCGTCCGCCTCGTCGGCGACGACCAGCACGTCGTGCTCGGGCGCTTGCGTGAAGGTCAGGATTTCCGACTGCACCGTCACATGGCCGGTGTCGACGCGGCGGTTGGCGTCCTCGAACGCCCAGCGCTTCTCCTCCACGATCTTGGCGCGGTAGCGCTTGGCGGCGGCGCGGATCGCGTCGGCGTAGGCGGCGTCCTCCGGCGTGCGGCCGACCACCAGCAGCCAGTTCATCCACTTGCGCGACACCAGATACTGGGACAGCGCGTCGGCCAGCATCCGGCGGCTGGGCGTCACGTGCAGCAGGTTGGTGCGGCAGCGTTCGTTACGCAGGTCGTCGTCCGGCGCGCGGGTGTTGAAGACCAGCATGTCGCGCGCCTCCGGCGCCGCAGCAGCGGCGAGCAGCGCGTCCTCCCTCAGATCGGCGACCAGCAGCCGGACGCCCTGGCCGGCTAGGTCGCGGACGGCGTCCTCTACGCGACCATCCTCCGGCACGACCGCCTCAACCAGTTCGAAGCGCTGGTTGAGGAAGCGCCCGGTCGTGTTGTTGTCGGCAATGGCGAGGCGGGCTCCCTGCACCCCTTCGTCCTCCGACACCGGTTCGAGGAAGGTCTGGGGGATCCGTGGCTCCTCCGCGCGGGTCAGGTAGCCGATGCGGATCACCATCGGCCCGGCGCCGGGATCAGCCGCCCGGGCTGGGCCGCCAAGCAGGAGGACTCCGGCGACGATCAGAAGGGAGGCGATCCTCATACAGACCCTCCGGCGCGGTCGGCAGCATCGCCGCGTTCTTGCGAGACGTTGTCAGGATGTGGTTGGGCGGCGTGCGTCACGCTACGCCTTCGAAAGGATAAGCACTTCGCCGATGCCCTGAACCGAACGGTCGCCGACCAGCCGTCGGGCGCGGGTGCCGACGGTCGGGAAGCCCACGGGCCACGCCCCGCCATCCGTCAATTCCCGCCGCATCAGCTCCAGGAACAGCCAGTCGTTCGCGCCACCGTCCACGAAGCCGGTCGGTAGCGCCTCCGGCGCCTGGGACAGGAGGATGGTTCCGCGGCGCATCGCGAGCCCCAGTTCCGGGCCGCAGGCGGCGCCGACGGCGATGGTCCCGGCGATCATCCGGGCGCCGCATAGGCTGCCCGCCCGCCCGTGAACAGTGATCAGGCCCCGCCGCATCCGTTCGCCGATGCGATCCCCCGCGTTGCCCGCAACGACGACCGCCCCGCCGCTCATGCCGCGCGTGCCGCCGGCCAGCGGCGCGCCCAGGAAGTCGCCGGCGTCGCCGGCAACGCGCAGGCGTCCGCCGGCCATCTCGGCGGCGGCGAAGGCTCCGCAGTCCCCCTCCACGATCAGCGTGCCGCCGCGCATGCCGCTGCCGGCGTAGGCTCCGCAATCCCCTTCGACCAGGATCTCCCCGGCCGCCATGCCCGCCCCCACCCCGTCGAGCGCGGCGGCGCCAGGACGCAGCACCAGCGCTCCCGCCGGGCCGCCGTCCTGGAGGTCGAACAGCGCGTCCAGCCGGTGGCGCCCCTTTCCACGGACCAGCATCAGCCCGGCCAGCGCGGCCCGGCCACCATCCGCCAGTCGATCCGGCAGAACGCCGGTCATGTCGATCGGCGGCCCGGCGGCCTCGACGGGGGTGAGGATGACACCGCTCATGCCATCACCTCGTGCAGGCGGAATTGGTAGCGGCCGAGTTTGCCGCCATAGTTGCCGGCGGTGACCGACACCACCCCGCCGGCCGCCCCCAACCCGACCACCGCACCGATGCCCGCCCGCATGGCGGCGGCGACCGCGTCCGCGCTCACCCCGTCGATCACCAGTTCCAGGATGGACTCCACCCCCTCCGGCACCAGCGACGCGGGCACCGTGCCCCGCAGGGTCGGGCAGAAGGCCGTGTTGGTGGAGGCGATCATCCCCTTGTACTTGCCTCCGATCTTGGAGCCGGAGCGGACCACCCCGCCGGGGAACGGCAGAATAGCGCCGGGCACCTCGCGGATCGCCATGACCGCGGCCTGCGCCGCCGCCAGCCCGGCGCGGCGGTCGACCGCCAGCAGGATGAAATTGCCGCCGCCCACGCCCTCCACCACCGCGGTGGCCGCCTCGCACAGGAACTCCCCGTCCATGACCGGGACGCGCCAATAGCGCCGGTTGCCCACCCGCTTGGCGATCTGCCAGCCATCGCCGAAGTAGCGCAGCGCGTTGCCGAGCGGAATCGTCGGACCATCGTGCAGGCCCGCGTAGCAGGCCGACCCCGGCGAGGTCATCACGCACTGCCCGACGCGACGCCCCACCTGCTTCGCGAGTTCCGCCTTGTTCATCGCGAACAGCAGCACCGCGGCACCCGGCCGGGCGTCCGGCGTCTCGTCCGGCGGCAACAGCCGCTCCACCGCCGCCTCACAGCCGCAGGCGATGACCGAGGTGGCGAAGCCCGTCATGCTGAGCACCGCCGCCTGCACCCAGGCCGGCGTGTCGGCGGTGATCACCAGCCGCGTGCCGAGCATGGGGAAGGCCTCGGCGAAGGTGTCGTCGATGTGGACGCCGTTCAGCCGCATCAAAAAGCTCCCGGCGTGCACGCGTGGCGGACCAGGCCGTTTCCGCCGCGGATTTCCTCCTCCGCGATGCGGAAATGCGCCAGCCGCTGGCCCATGCGTTTGTCGAAGCGGCGGCCCATCCAGGCTTCGATCGTCGGGTCGTAGGCGGGCTCGACCACATGGGTGCGCCCCGCGCCCAGGGCAATCACCACGCCGTTGCGGACGATCAGCCGGCCGTCCTTGAAGACCAGGTCCGGCTTCTCGAACATGGCGCGGCGGTCCGGCCGGTCGGTGTAGACGGTGATGTCCGCCGCCGCCCCCGGCCCAAGATGCCCACGGTCGGCCAGCCCGAGGATCCGCGCGGGTGCGGCGCGGGTCATGGTGGCGATCTCCCCCAGTGTGTATTCGCGCGTCAGAGAGCCGAGGATGGTGTGCTGCGGCAGGTCCGGATGAAGCTCGGCCATCCGGGCGAGGCGGTGGTCGCGGTCCATCAGCAGGCGGATCAGCTCCGGATAGCTGGTGAAGGGCGCACCGTTGGGGTGGTCGGTGGTCAGGAAGATGCGCCAGGGATCCTCGATCAGCAGGAACAGCTCCAGCCCGATGGCCCATTGCAGCGCGTTGACGAAGGCCTTGTCGCGGTAGCGGAAGGGCACGACGCCGCAGCCGGCGTCGCACTCGATGTCCATCATCACCCATTTCTTGGGGTGAGCGAGCCCGGCGTTGCCCATCTGCGCCATGGTGTCGGCCGACGCGGTCACCGTCTGGCCGAACATGATCTGCCCGACGTCCACGGAGATGTTCGGCCGGCGGTTGACCGCCTCCGCGATCCGCGCGGCGGCGGAGGAGAATTTCCGGTCGCCCTCCACGCCGTAGGCGTGGAACTGCACGTGGGTGAGGTGGAGGCGCAGGCCCTCCACCGCCTCGATGCTGTCCAGCGTCGCCTCCGCGTTGCCCGGAACGCCCAGGTTGAAGCCGTGCAGGTGCAGCGGGTGCGGGATGCCGAGCCGATGCACTGCCGCCGCCAGCGCGGTGAGGATGCGGCGCGGCGTTATGGCGTGGAAGGGCCCGGCCTCGTCCACGTTCAGGCGGCGCTGGTTATACTTGAAGGCGTTGATGCCGCCGGGGTTCACCGCCTTGATGGCGAGGCTGCGGGTGGCGTTCAGCATGCAGCCGACGTAATCGGCCACCGCCTCCTCCCCAGCGCCGGAGGCGAGAAGCTCCAGCAGCAGGTCGTCGTTGCCCAGCACGAGGTAGCCGCCGGTGTCGATCAGCGGGATGTCCGCCATCTCCAAGTGCGCGTGGCGGGCGTTGCTGGGCAGCATCGCCGGCTCGAAGGCCGCGGTGTAGCCCATCTGGGCGTAGCGGCAGCCGGTGACGTGGGTGGAGGGGGTGGCGATGGCGCCCCCGCAGCCGCAAGGTTCTTCCGATGCAAGCGCCGCCGCGCGATGCTCCTCCGCCATCAGCAGCCGCGCGATGTTGACCTTCCCGCCAGCGATGTGGCTGTGGATGTCGATGGCCCCGGCCATCACCACCCGGCCGGTCAGGTCGTGGACCTCGTCCGGCGCGGCGCCGGGTCCCGGATCGGCGACGATCCGGCCGTCCTGGACGAACAGGTCGCCGACCGCGCTGTCGCGCCCGTTGGCCGGGTCGTAAATGCGCCCACCGGCGAGTTTCATCAGCATGCGGCGGCCTCCTGCGGCAGCGCGGCGGTGATGGCCGTCAACACGGTCGCGACATCGGGCAAGCCGCGGTCGATCAGGCCCCGCGCGCGCAGCGCGACCACCGTGTCGCTGCGGAAGACATGGCCGGGATGGTCGATGCCCGGCGTGCCGACGGGGATGAAGACGGCCGGCTCAGTGGCAAAGGGGGTTCCCGGCGGGGCCAGGACGATGACCGGCTTGCCCGGCGGAAAGATTGGGACCTCCGGCCGGAAGGACGAAATCCACAGGACGGCGTCCGCCGTGTCCAGGTACCGGTCCCAGGCGAAGCGGTAGGGATCGTGCAGCGGCGCCCCTCCGCCGAGCGAAGCGCGCAGCGGAACCCCGAGTTGCCACGTGCAGACCTGGTTGGCGCCGACCACGTTGTCGTGCCCGGCAAGCGGCAGGCCGGCGCAGCGGGTGTGCCGGTTGACGTCGTGGACGAGGCGGACCAGCCGCTCCACCGTCAGGTCGGCGTGCGGCGCTTGGAAGGCGGAGGCCGCCCAGGCCACCACGGCGTAGCGCGCCTTCAGCAGCCGCTCCGCCAGCGCAGCGATGTCTGCCGCCGGGATGCCCGCTGCGCCGACCGCGCGGGAGGGATCGGGCAGCGCCGCCGTCAACGCCGCCGCCACGTCCCCGATCCGCGCGGGGTCGCCGGGCAGGACCGTGACGGGAAGATTCACCAGCGCAGCCCGCGGCGAGTCCAGCGGTTCGCCGCACAGGAACACCACCTCCCGCGACGGCGGGTTCTGGAAGGCCGGGGTCGGCGCTACCCAGCGCTCGTAGAGGCGCGGGTGGAACGCCGCCGGGTCCGGCCCCGCCACCAGCAGCAGGTCGCAGCGGTTGCGCAATTCCGCCAGCGTCGTTGCGATCCAGCCCGTGCGTTGCAGCACCGCCAGATTGCGGTACAGCCCGTCGGACAAAGCGTGGTCGACCACCGCGCCCAGCCGCTGGGCCAGCGCCAGCGCCGCCCGCACCCCACCGACGTCGGTACCGAGCCCGGCGACCAGCGGCGCACCAGATCCACCCAGCGCCGTGGCCGCCGCGCGCGTCGCGTCTTGCAGCGGCACGGGAGTTCCCGCCACGCGCGGCGGTTCGGCCGGCGGGGTGCGGGCGAAGCGGTCGCGCGCGATCGGGCAGTCGGTGGAGCGCACCGCCAGCCCGCCAGTCTCCGCCTCAACCGTGAGGTCGTCGCAGCCGAGGCCGCAGAAGGGGCACAGGACGTCTTGATGAATCGCCGGATTGCTCGCCATAAGGGCGCCGTCAATCGTACTTGATGTAGGCGAAGCGCATGTCGTCCTTGGGCGTGCCCTCCAGCGCGCCGCCCTCCTTGGCCGGCTGCCACTGCACGACCTCCTCGATCTTGCGGGCGAGTTCGAAGTCCTTGTCGGTGATGCCCTTGGCCGTGTGGGTCTTCAGCCGCACCTCGACCCAGGCGTAGGACACGGTCAGGTCCGGGTGGTGCCACGCGGCCTCGGCCAGATGGCCGACCGTGTTGACCACCATCAGGGTGCCCTTCCAGCTGTTCGTCTTGTACTTCCGACGAATCCAGCCGTCCTCAAAACGCCAACGCGGCAATATTTGCTGCAGCCGCTCTGCGACTTCAGCATCGGAATAGGTGGATTCCTGAACCGCGGCCATGTCTTCCTCCCCGAAGTGACCGAACAGTCTTCACCCCGAAAGAGGTATATACTATTGGATCGGGGTGTTTTTTTGACACAAGATTATCATGATCGAAAAAACGACGCAACTTTCCTTGAACACATGAGGTTCTCATGCCTCTTGGCGTCGACGATGTGGGGGAGGTGCGGGTCACGGCGCCCGCGCGGTTGCATCTGGGATTTCTCGACATGAACGGTGGCCTGGGGCGTCGCTTCGGCAGCCTCGGCCTGACGCTCGACGGAATGGCGACGACCGTCCGGGCCCGCCCGTCCGAACGCCTGCGCGCGGCCGGCCCGTCGGCGGAACGTGCATTGAAGGCCGCGCGGGCGGTGTGCGACCGCTTCCGCTGGCCGGCCTGCGCCGAACTGACGGTGGAGGAGGCCATTCCGGAGCATGTCGGGCTGGGGTCCGGCACGCAGATGGGCTTGGCGGTCGGTACCGCGCTGGCACAGCTTTACGGGCGGCCCCTGCCCGTCCGCAAGCTCGCCGCGGAGCTTGAGCGCGGTGCGCGTTCCGGCATCGGGATCGGCGCCTTCGAGAAGGGCGGCGTGATCCTGGACGGCGGCCGGGGAGCGAGCGACGATCCACCACCCATCGTCGCACGCCTGCCCTTTCCGGAGTCCTGGCGCGTCCTGCTGATCCTGCACCGCGACGGCCAGGGGCTGCACGGCACCGCGGAAGTGCAGGCCTTCAAGACGCTGCCGCCCTTTCCGGCGGAGCGGGCCGGGCATCTGTGCCGCCTGATGGTCATGGCGGCCCTGCCGGCGCTGATCGACGGCGACGCCGACCGCTTCGGGCAGGCGGTGGGCGAGCTGCAACGCACGGTGGGCGACCATTTCGCCCCCGTCCAGGGCGGGCGCTTCACCAGCCCCGCGGTGGCCGACGCGCTGTCCTGGCTGGAGGCGGAGGGCATTCCCGGCGTCGGGCAAAGCTCGTGGGGACCGACCGGCTTCGCCATCGTCGGCGACGCCCGGCGCGCCGAGGCCCTGCTGGCGGAAGCTCGGCGCCGCTGGGCCGGTTCCCCGCTGGAGTTCCACCTGTTCCGCGGCCGCAACGACGGCGCGACCCTTGAGTCCGCCCTGCATCGGGCAACGCTGCGGGTCTCCTGAACCAACCCCACACGATAGGGAAGAGCACGATGGCTGCACCCTACGTCCTGCACATGCTGACACCGCTGAAGCACGTCAGCGCCTTCGACGTCAACATGGCGGCCGACGCCGGCATGGCGACCCTGTTCCCCTACACCGAGGTTGCGCCGGAGGAGGTCACCGGCATCACCCAGGACGCTATGTTTTCCCGCGATCCGGCCAACGCGGCGCGCACCGGGCTGTTCATCGGCGGACGGGACGCGCTGGTGGCGCTGGACATGATGGACGCGGCGCGCAAGGCGATGTTCCCGCCCTTCACCATCTCCGTCATGGTCGACCCGTCCGGCGCCTTTACCACGGCCGGCGCCATGGTCGCCGTGGTCGAGCGCGCGTTGCGCCGCACCCGTCCAGAGGGGATCAAAGGCCTGTCCGTGCAGGTCTATGGCGCCACCGGAGTGGTCGGCGGCACCGCCGCGGTCATCGCCGCCCTGGCCGGTGCGCGGGTCACGATGGTCAGCCACCGCGGCCTGTCCGGTGTGGAACCCAAGGCCGCCGAATTCCGCCGCCGCTTCGGCGTGGAACTTGCCTGCGCCGACGCCCCCGACGATGCAACCAAGGAAAAGCTGCTGACGGACGCGGAGGTCGTGTTCGCCTGCGGGCGCGCCGGGATGCAGATCCTGTCGGCGCGCAACCTCGCCGCGGCGGGGCGCCTGCTGGCGGCGGCGGACATCAATGCCGTCCCGCCATCGGGAATCGAGGGCGTCGCCGCCAAGGATGACGGCGCGCCGCTGCCCGGCGGGCGCGGGGTCGGCATCGGTGCGCTCGCGGTCGGCAACGTCAAGTTCCGGGTGCAGCACGCCCTGCTGAAGCGCCTCGCCGACGCGGACAAGGCCGTGTACCTGGACTTCCGCGATGCCTACGATGCCGCCCGCCAGATCGCCGGCTGAGGGACCGGACGTCGCCCCGGACGTCGTTGTCGTCGCCCTGTCGGCGCGTGCGCTGGCCGCCGCGGCGCGCCGGGCGGGCCGGCGCCCGGCGGCCATCGACCTGTTCGCCGACCATGACACCCGCCAGCTTGCGGAACCCTGCATCCGCCTGCCCTCCGACGCCCTGCGCCTGGACATTACCGCCCTGCTGGACGCCCTGGCGAGGCCGGAGTTACGCGGCCTGCCGCTGGTCTACGGCGCCGGGTTCGAGGAGGCTCCGGCCCTTCTGGCGCGCATCGCGGAAGACCGGCCGCTGTTCGGCAACCGCGCCGATGTGGTGGCGCGCGTGAAGGACCCGTTTCGCTTTGCTGAGACCCTGGACCGGCTGGGCATTCCCCATCCCCCCGTCGCGCGGTCGCTGGGCGGCCCGCCAAGCAACCACCTGCTCAAGCGGATCGGAGGCAGCGGGGGCGGGCACATCGCGCCCGCATCGGCCGCGACAGCCCAACCGGGCTGGTACTTCCAGCGCCGCGTCAGCGGCCATGCGGTGTCGGTCCTCTTCCTCGCCGACGGTCGGCGGGCGGTCATTGTCGGGCTCAGCCGGCAGTGGTCCTCGCCGACCGCGGAAAGCCCCTACCGTTACGGTGGCGCCGCCGGGCCGTGGCGCTGTCCGAAGCGCATCGCCCAGGCCTTGGCCGACATGATGAACCGCCTCACCACAGCGTTCGGACTGGTCGGGCTGAACAGCGCGGACTTCCTGCTGAACGGACAGGGCTTTCACCTGTTGGAGATCAATCCGCGGCCGGGGGCGACCATGGATGTCTTCGACCGCGACCCGATGCCGCCGCTGTTCACCTTGCACCTGGAGGCCTGCGCCGGCCGCCTCCCCGACCGCTTGCCGGCGCTGCCGGACTGCCGGGCGGCGGAGGTGGTCTACGCCGACGCCCCCACCTCGATCGGCGCCGACCTGCGCTGGCCGGACTGGACCGCGGATCGCCCCGTGACGCCCGCCGCACTCGCGGCTGGCCAGCCGGTCTGCACGGTGCTGGGCGACGGCGACGGCGTCCGCGCGGCACGGCGCCACGTCGAGCGGCGACGGCGGCAACTGGCCGCCTCCGCCATGATGGAGTTGCAAGCATGACCACGGAAACGCCTTCCGACCAGCGCCCAAGCCTTGCGGAGCTTTCGTCGCCGCTGGTGGAGCGGCTGGTGGCCGATGCGGCGGTGCTGCGCCTCGGCATCCAGCGCGTCGGGGAGGCCTGCGTCATCGACGCCGGCATCCGCCATCCCGGCGGCCTGGAGGCCGGGCGGCGCATCGCGGAGCTGTGCATGGGCGGCCTCGGCCGGGTTGCGCTCGGCCCGGTGCCCGGCGTGCCGGCTTGGCCGTTCGGCGTCACGGTCCACAGCGCCCAGCCGGTGCTGGCGTGCCTCGGCAGCCAATACGCCGGGTGGAGCCTCAGCCATGGCAGCGGCAAGAGCGCCTTCTTCGCGCTGGGCTCCGGTCCCGGCCGCGCGCTGGCGCGGCAGGAGACGTTGTTCGACGAACTCGGCTACCAGGACACCGCCGACAGCGCCGCCTTCGTGCTGGAGGTGGGGACGGTGCCTCCGGCCGAGCTGGTCGCCCACATCGCGTCCACCTGCGGGATCGCCGCGGACCGTCTGACCCTGGTCCTCACCCCGACCCAGAGCCTCGCCGGTACCACCCAGGTGGTCGCCCGAGTGCTGGAGGTGGCGTTGCACAAGCTGCACGCCCTGGGCTTCCCGCTCGGCCACGTCGTCGACGGGATCGGCATGGCGCCGCTGCCTCCGCCGGGCGGCGGATTCCTGACGGCCATGGGCCGCACCAACGACGCGATCCTCTACGGCGGCACGGTGCACCTGCACGTCACAGGCCCGGACGACGAGGCGGAGGATCTGGCCAAGCGCCTGCCCTCCTCCGCCTCGCGCGACCATGGGCAGCCCTTCGCGGAGGTCTTCGCGGCGGTGAAGGGCGACTTCTACGCCATCGACTCCATGCTGTTCAGCCCGGCGCGCGTGACCGTCACCGCCATCGACAGCGGACGCAGTTTCCAAGCGGGCGAGCTGACGCCCGACCTTGTGGAGCGCTCGTTCCGCGATGTCCGGTGAGCGCACCGCCCTGATCCTCACCGAACGGCCGGACTGGCACACGCCGCGCCTCGTCCGCGCCATCGAGGCGCGCGGCCTGCCCTGCCGTTGCGTCTCGCCGCGGCGCTGCGGGATCGCCGCCGGACATACCGCCACCGGGCTGCTGATCCCCGGCTTCGAGGACGAACTGCCGGCCGGCGTGTTCGTCCGGGCGGTGGGCCAGGGCAGCTTCGAGCAGGTGACGCTGCGGCTCGGCGTCCTCCACGCGCTGCGCGACCTCGGCGTGCCAGTCTACAACGACGCGCGGGCCATTGAGCGCTGTGTGGACAAGAGCATGACGAGCTTTCTCCTCACCCGCGCCGGCCTGCCGACCCCGCCCGCGCTGGCCGCCCAGGACGCCGAGCCCGCCCGCCGCGTTCTGGAGCGCACACCCGACCAGGTGCTGAAGCCGCTGTTCGGCGCGCAGGGACGCGGCTTGCTGCGGCTGGACGGTCCGGAGGCTCTGCCCGACGCCGACAGCGTGGCCGGGGTCTACTACCTCCAGCCCTTCATCCCGCCGCGGACGGAGGGCGCGTGGCACGACCGGCGGGTGTTCGTGGCCGGCGGACGGGCGGTCGCCGCGATGACCCGGCACGGCAAGAGCTGGGTCACCAACGTCCACCAGGGTGCGGCGTGCGAGGCCGCCTCTGCCGACGACGAACCCGCCGACCTCGCCGTCCGCGCCGCGCGGGCGGTCGGGGCGGGCTACGCCGGGGTCGACCTGATCCAGGACCGGGCGGGACGCTGGCTGGTGCTGGAGGTCAACAGCATGCCAGCCTGGCAGGGATTGCAACGCGTCAGCGCGGTGGACATCGCCGACGCCCTGGCCGCCGACTTCGTGGAGCGGGTGAACACGCATGACCAGCCACGCAAATGACTGACTGGGCGCCTATCCCCCCTGACCGTAGCTCCGGCATCGCCGGCGCCTACCGCGCCGCCTGCCACCTGGAACTGCGGGCGCTGAAGCCCGGCAACGTTCACATACACGCGGACGGGCATGGGATGAGCGTCGGCCAGTTCCTCGCCAGCGCCGACATCACCGCGCCGATCCTCGCCCGGCCGGACCTGAGCGTCGGGGAACGGATCTTTGAGGCGGTCGCCGCCACGCGGGCGGCCGTCGGCTGCAACACGAACCTCGGCATCCTGCTACTCGCAGCACCCCTGGCCCAAGCCGCACTGACCGGCGGCGGTCCCCTGCGCGACCGGCTGGGCCGTGTTCTCGCCAACCTGACGGTGGACGACGCGGATCTGGCGTTCCGCGCCATCGCGCTGGCCGAACCCGCCGGGCTCGGGCGGGTGGACGGGGCGGACGTCCACGCCCCGGCGCGGGTGACCCTGCTCGCCGCCATGCAGGAGGCGCAAGACCGCGACCGGATCGCTTGGCAGTACGCAACCAACTTCGCGGACGTGTTCGAGACGGGCGTGCCGTGCCTCCGGCACTGGCTGGACGCCGGGGAGAGTTATGAACAAGCGACGGAACGGCTGTACATCCATCTTCTTTCCACCGTGCTCGACAGCCATGTCGCCCGCAAGTACGGGTTAGAACGCGCTGAATGGTTACGCGGGCGGGCATCGGAATTGAGGGAAAACAAGGCCCCGGATCGTGCATTCACGCTAACGCGATCGCGCTTGGGGGAACTGGACCGCGAACTCAAATACAATGGCGTCAATCCGGGGACGACCGCGGATATTGTTGTGGGCTGCCTGCTTGCGCACTGGATCATGCAATCGCCATAGCAGTCCATAATAACGGGGGCTCGTCGAGAAAGACGCGCCGCGCAAATAACGCCTGAAAGCTAGGGAGAAAGGACATGCCGATGTGGGGAGGACAATCCGCGAAGATCAACCGCGTTCTTGTCGGTGAGTCGCTGGTCGGTGATGGGAACGAGGTCGCCCACATCGATCTGATCATGGGGCCGCGCGGCAGCGCCGTGGAAACGGCTTTTTGCAACGCGTTGACCAACAACAAGGACGGCTTCACGTCCCTTCTCGCCGTGGTCGCGCCCAACCTGATGTGCAAGCCGGCCACCATCCTGTTCAACAAGGTCACGATCAAGGGCGCGGAGCAGGCGGTGCAGATGTTCGGCCCCGCCCAGCACGCCGTCGCCAAGGCCGTGGCCGACTGCGTGGCGGAAGGCACGATCCCGCAGGAGGAGATCGACAACATCTTCATCTGCGTCGGCGTCTTCATCCATTGGGAAGCCAAGGACAACGCCAAGATCCAGGACTACAACTACCGCGCCACCAAGGAAGCCATCGAACGCGCGGTCGCCAGCTTCCCAAGCGCGCAGGACCTTATGAGCCAGAAGGACAAGGTGAAGCACCCCTTCGCCGCGTGATCCCTTCACAGGGCCTGCAAATCCGCGAGTCCAATGCGGCCGTCGTGCAGCGCCGTCGCCACCAGGGCACCGGCGCTGCCACGCGCGGCCAGTTCCCGGAGGTCGTCGCCGCCGCGCACGCCCCCGGCGGCGAACAGGCGCGCGTCCGGCTCGGCCCCTCGAATCTTTGCACCGATTTCCGCGAGGCGACCCCAGTCCGGTCCCTCCCCGGATCCCACGCGAGCGAGCGTCATGGCGATGATCCGCCGCGGCCACAGGTCGGTGCGGTCCAGCAATTCGGCCGGCCCGACAAACCGGTCGCGGAAATCGAGCGACAGGACGACGCCCTCCCACGCGGCATCGCCTCTCAGTTGTTCCAGCGGCTCGATCCCCGACAGGCTCTCGCTGCCGAGCACCGCGTCGCCGACGCCCGACGCAACGAAGCGGCGCACCACGTCCGCGCTGCGAAAGCCGGCGTCGACCCAGAATCCCGTTCCCGAAAAGGCCGCCCGCAACCGCGCCAGGACCGGCTGGTTGTCCCCTGTCCCTTCGATGGCGTCGAGATCGGCCACATAGACGACCTGGAACGGGTGCAGGCCGAGAAGGCCGCCGACCACCGCCACCGGATCGTTGCCGCTGCACAGCGGGGAGCGCAGCGGCGCGTACCGGCCCCGGTCGCCGCGCCGGGCGTGCACCACGCCGCCATCCCGCAGGTCGATCACCGGAACGACTTGGAACATCTCTCCTCCCTCGGCTTTCTTACGGACGGACGACATGCGCATCCTGGTCTGTGAGTTCGTGACCGGCGGCGGCATGCCCCCGGACGCCCCCATCCCCTCCAGCCTTGCCCGCGAGGGCGACCTGATGCTCCGCGCCCTGGTCGACGACCTGCTGGAGATTCCAGAGGTCGAGGTCATGGTCACGCGCGACGCCCGCCTCCCACCGCTCCGGCCGCCCGTGCGCAGCATAACCATCGACGACCCCCGCGAGTCCTGGGCCCTTTGGGAGGATCTCGCCCGGGAGGCGGACGCCGTCTGGCCCATCGCACCGGAGACGGAGGGCGCGCTGGAACGCTTCAGCCGCATGGTCGAGTCCGCCGGTCGCCGTCTGCTCAACAGCCCGGCCGATGCGGTGGCTGTCGCGTCCAGCAAGGCGGCGACCGCCGACGCCCTATCCGCCGCCGGATTGCCTGTAGCACCGGTCTGGCACGTCGGCGCCCTCGGCGCTGACCGACCGCCGGGGGATGGCCCCTGGGTCGTCAAGCCCGACGACGGGGCGGGATGCGTCGACACCCGGCTGCTCCGTGACCGCGGCGACTGGATCGCGTGGCGGGGAGAGGTCAACCGCGCCGGCTTCGTGGCGCAGCCTTTCCAGCCCGGCACGCCCGCCAGCCTGTCGATGCTGTGCCGCGATGGGCGCGCTTGGCTGCTGACCGTCAACCGCCAGGATGTTTCCCTGTCTGGGCAGTCCTTCGCCTATGGCGGGGGGATCGTCGGCGGTATGCCGTCAACGCCGCCCCTGGCCGGCCTCGCCCAAGGCGTCGCCGCGGCGCTGCCGGGCCTGTTCGGCTATGTGGGCGTGGATTTCATCGCCGGACCGGACGGCCCGACGATCCTGGAGGTCAACCCGCGCCTCACCACCTCCTATGTGGGCCTGCGGCGCGCGACCGGGCTGAACGGCGCCGCGGCGGTGCTGGACTTGGCGCGCGCCCCACCGGTCCCGCCGAGGCCGGTGGAGCGGGTGGAACCCGTCCTTCTGAACCTTGAGGGGTAAGGCATGGAACGCGGCGGATTGATCGGGCTGGACATCGGCGGCGCCCACCTGAAAGCGGCCCGGTTCGACGAGGCGGGCACGCTGCGCGACCTCGATCAATGGCCCTGCCCGCTCTGGCAAGGCCTCGACCGGCTGGAGACCGCCATCGCGACGGCGCTCAATCGCTGGGGCCGCCCCCGGCGCGTCGCCGCGACCATGACCGGCGAGTTGGCGGACCTGTTCGACGATCGGGCGGACGGTGTCCGCCACATCGCAGCGACGCTGCGCACAGCCCTCCCCGGCACGACCCTCGCTTTCTTCGCCGGTCCGCGTGGGCTGGTGCCGGAGGAGGCCGTTGCGGACTGCGCGGACGCGGTGGCCTCGGCCAACTGGTACGCCACGGCGCTGGTGGCGGCCGAGGCTGGGGACGGAATCCTGGTCGATGTCGGCAGCACGACGACCGACATCGTCCCGCTCGGCGACGGTGGCCCGCGCCACGCCGGCTATTCCGACGCGGAACGGCTGGAGAGCGGGGAACTGGTCTACACGGGCATCGTGCGCACCCCGGTCATGGCCGTGGCCCGCGCCGTTCCCCACGCCGGAGGCTGGCGGACGCTGATGGCGGAGTTGTTCGCCACCATGGCCGACGTGCACCGCCTGACGGGAACGCTGCCGGACGGCGTCGACCAGCACCCGACGGCGGACGGGCGCGACCACGGCGAGATCGCCAGCGCACGGCGGCTGCTGCGCATGGTGGGCGACGATCTGGGGTCGGATGGCCTTGCGGCGGCGCGCCGGCTCGCCCGTCATCTCGCCGAACGCCAACTGCGGCAGATCGAGGACGCGCTCGACCAAGTGCTGTCGCGGGGCACGGCGGCGGACGCCGCAGCACTGGTGGGCGCCGGGGTCGGCCGCGGCTTGGTGCGCCGCTTGGCGGAGCGCCGGGACCTGCCCTACCATGATTTCGAGGCGCACCTGCCCATCGCGCCGGACTTACGCGAGCGCGTCGGCTGGTTCGCGCCGGCCGTCAGTGTCGGCTGGCTGGCCGCGCACCGCGACCCCCGGACCTGAGACCCCCGGAGCGCCACGGCGGTTGCGCCGCACAAACACTTTTGCTCGGTTGCCGCGCCCTTTGGCACCGCCCCATACTCGCCGGAATGGACAGGACGCAGGAACGGACGATGGCGGGCGCGGCCATGCTTGGGGGCTGGCTGCTGGGCATCTGTCTGTTGGGCGTTTGGATTTTCTGGGCGGCACCGGTGTCGGCCGATCCCTTGCCCGTGTCCGAGGTCGCCCCCGGGGTCTTCGTGCATGCGGGCCTTTACGAGGAAACCGACACCGCCAACGCCGGCGACATCGCCAATTGCGGGTTCATCGTGGGGGACGACGCCGTCGCCGTGATCGACACCGGCGGGTCTCCGGCGGTCGGCCAGCGGCTGCGCGAGGCGATCCGGGCCCACACCGACCGGCCCGTCCGCTACGTCGTCAACACCCACATGCACCCGGATCATGTGCTGGGAAACGCGGCCTTTCTGCCCGACCAGCCGGACTTCGTGGCGCATCGCAATTTCCAGGCGGCGCTGATGGCGCGCGGCAACCATTACCTTCACGCCTTCGACGCCGCGGTCGGCGCCGAGGCAGGCGCGGAGGCGCGGATCATTCCGCCGACGGTCACCGTGTCCGACCGGCTGGAGTTGGACCTGGGCCGGCGCGTGGTGGAACTGGTCGCGCGCCCGGTGGCGCACACGGACAACGACCTGACGGTGTTCGACCGGCAGACGGCGACGCTCTGGACCGGCGACCTGTTGTTCATGGAGCGGGCGCCGGCCATCGACGGGTCCGTGCTCGGCTGGATCCGCCTGCTCGACGGCCTTGCGGCGGAGCCGGCAGCGCGCGTCGTCCCCGGCCATGGGCCGCTATCGGCGCCGTGGCCGGAAGCGGCACGGGACTTGCGCCGCTACCTGGACCGCGTGGTCACCGGCGTCCGTGCCATCCAGGCCGCGCACGGCACCATCCAGCAGGCGGCCGACACGGTCGCCACCGACGAGGCGCCGCGCTGGCGGCTGTTCGACGGCTACAACCCGCGCAACGTGACCGCGGCCTTCGCCGAACTGGAATGGGAATGAGAGGGGAGGATGCAATGACGACACCGCAGCGGAGCTTGGGTCCATGGGCCGGCACGGCGCTGGCGGCATGGCTGTGCCTCAGCGCCGGAACGGCGTCGGCGGCCCCTCAGGACGAGCGCTGGGACATGCTGCGCGACATGTATTTCTCCGGACGGGCGGTCGAGGATGCCGGACCGCTCCTCAGCCTGGAGGCGCCGACGCGCGCCAACGACGCGGCGATCGTGCCGATCCGGATCGCGACGGCTCCCGAGTCAGGAGTCCAGGTGAACGCGGTCCACCTGATCGTCGATCAGAATCCGGTGCCACTGGCCGCCACTTTCCGGTTCGCCCAGGGGGGCAGCCCGCAGGCGATCGAAACCCGCGTGCGCGTCAACGCCTACACCAACGTCACCGCCGTCGCCGAAACCAGCGACGGGCGGCTGCTCCGCACCACGCAGTTCGTCAAGGCGTCCGGGGGCTGTTCGGCGCCGGCCCTGAAAAACGCGCAGCTTACCGTCGCCCGCATGGGCAAGATGAAGCTGAACCTGCCCGACGGCATCGTCGCGGGCAGGCCGGTGACCGCACAGCTGCTGATCAGCCATCCCAACTACACGGGGATGCAGTACGACCAGCTCAACTATTATTTCATTCCAGCCCACTACGTGAAAACGATCAACGTCCGCTACAATGGGGCGTCTGTGCTCTCCGTACAGTCGGACATCTCGTTGAGCGAGGATCCCAGCGTCCACTTCTCCCTGGTTCCGGAGGAGCAGGGCACGCTGGAGGTCACGGCCGAGGATTCGAACGGGCGCATCTTCAAGGACAGCTGGCCGATCAAGGCCCTTCCGGGATCGTAGGCGGACAGCCCTGCAAAGACGGGATGCTCAGAAGCACTTCAGGTCGGCGGCGACCTGGACCTGCCGGAACTCGTCCAGCAAATCCTTGACCCACCCCACGCCGCGCATCAAGGAGGCACGCTCTCCGGGCATGTCCTGCAGCGTCCGCGCGGTCTCCACCGCCACATAGCTGTCGTAGGGGAAATGCGCGGCGATCTCGTCAATGCTGCAGGAGCATTTGCGCACGACGTCCGGCCCCTGGCCGTTGGACATCATGCAGCCGAGCACGTAATCGACGCGGGCGTAGGTGGGATAACCATCGTCGGCGCGCGCCGTGCCGACACCAGCGAGAAGCGCAACCAGCGCAACCGGAACGGCAAGTCTCGTCATGGGCCTCGTCATGGAATGAGTCCACGCTGTTCTGCCAATGGGCGTCCGGTCATGGTGTGGCGATCCCGCGTTTCGCCTCAAGCACGCATTCGGAGACGCGCGTTCGGAGACGGCCGCAGGACTACGCTCCGCCGGCGCGTTCCCAAGGAGGAGGAGCAAAGCCCGCGATTCCAAACCCATTTTGCGCTGGACCGTCACCGCCGAAATCGTCGACGATGAACGAAGCACAAGACTAAAACAATCGCTGCATTCGCCCTTGATTCGATATCCATGCCAAATCAACGCCGTGTTTTTTTAATTTTTCCAATTACAAACCCGTGAACGCGCTGTTTTTATTTTTGCATTGCAGCAATTATATCCGTATTTTCCACGCCACTCTCCATAAGTATCATGGTCGCGTCCTGGGCGTGCCGATAGGCTTTCCTCAAGAGGGCCGACACCCCAGATGGTCCTCGCCATCCATCGGAGGGAACGCACCATGAAGACCTGGCGCAAACCGAAAATCCGCGAGATCGCCGTCGGCACCGAAATCAACGCCTACGCCTGCGCCCAGCTGTAACGGCTTTTACGCAAGGACGCACAGGGCGGCGGCGGGATCGAACCGGCCCGCTGCCGCCGCATGCGCCACGCCACGTGCGCCATGCCCCAAGCGTCATGCCACAAGCGTCATGGAGGATCCCAGACGTCATGACGGCGCCTGAACCGCCCTACGCCGTTCTGGCCGAACTGACCCACCGCTGTCCCTTGGCCTGTCCCTACTGCTCCAACCCGCTGGCGCTGGAGGCCAAAGCCGGTGAACTCGACACCGACAGCTGGAAACGGGTGCTGACTGAGGCCGCCGACATCGGGGTCCTGCAAATCCATTTCTCCGGCGGAGAGCCCTGCGCGCGCACCGACCTGGAAGCGCTGGTGGAACACGCCACGCAGGCCGGGCTCTACAGCAACCTCATCACGTCGGCCGTCACGCTCGACCGCCGCCGGCTGGATCGGCTGAAGGCGGCGGGCCTCCAGCATGTGCAGATCAGCTTCCAGGACACGCGACCGGAGGGGAACGACCGCGTCGCCGGCTTCCCCGGCGCTCATGAGCGCAAGCGCCGCGCCGCCCGCGACGTGGTCGCGGCGGGCTTGGCTCTGACGGTGAACGCCGTGGTGCACCGGCACAACATCGACCATGCGGACGAGTTCTTCGACCTCGCCCTCGACCTGGGCGCCGGCCGCATCGAGGTGGCCAACGTGCAGTATTACGGCTGGGGGCTGCTGAACCGCGCGGCGCTCATGCCGACACGCGACCAGCTGCTGCGCATGGATGCCGTGGTCCGCGACCGGATCCCCGGGCTCAAGGGACGGCTGGTCGTCGACTACGTCGTTCCCGACTATTACGCCCACCGGCCCAAGGCCTGCATGGGTGGGTGGGGGCGGCGCTTCATCAACATCACGCCGTCCGGCAAGGTCCTGCCCTGCCACGCCGCCGAGACGATCCCCGGCCTGACGTTCGAGACGGTGCGCGACCGCCCGCTCGGCGCCATCTGGCGGGATTCGCCGGCCTTCGAGCGGTTCCGCGGGACGGGCTGGATGCCGCCGCCCTGCCGGGACTGCGACCGCCGGGAAATCGACTGGGGCGGCTGCCGCTGCCAGGCGCTCGCCCTGTCCGGGGACGCGGCCGCCACCGATCCCGTGTGCGAACTGGCGCCGGACCACGCGCAGGTCGCGGCGCTTGCGGAGCGCGAGGCGGCACAAGGCGACGAGCCTTTTGTGTATCGGCGCCATTCGTAGCGATTCCAAATTCGCTAGGCCAAGATCGCCGCAAGAAAACCGTCGCCGTTTTGGCGTATCATCGCGTCACACCCGGAACGAAGAGGGCGACCGCGATGATCACGCCGACGATGATGAAAGCCGCCGCCCTCGCGCTCGCCTTGTCCGTTTCGGCGGTCGCGCCGGCAACGGCCGATGTGGTCAAGGTCGGGATCATCGGCCCCTTCTCCGGCCCCTACGCACTGTTCGGCCGGAGCTTCCAAGTGGGCATCGGTGCCTACACGGCGGCGCACGGCGACCGCGCCGGCCAACACGAGGTGAAGTTCATCTACCGCGACCTCGACGCGCCCAACCCGGCGCGGGCGAAGGCCATCGCGCAGGAGCTGATCGTCAAGGACGATGTCCGGTATCTGGGTGGTGTGTATTTCACGCCGGACGCCCTGGCCATCGCCCCCCTGCTGGACGAGGCGAAGGTGCCGCTCGTCGTGTTCAACGCCGCGGCGTCGGCGATCACCGAGAAAAGCCCCCACATCGTCCGCACCTCCTTCACGATCTGGCAGAACACGGTGCCGGCCGCGCAGGCCGCCGCCCGGACGCTCGGCGCGCGGAAGGTG
The DNA here is from genome assembly GCF_025961225.1 of Azospirillum canadense. GTDB lineage: Bacteria > Pseudomonadota > Alphaproteobacteria > Azospirillales > Azospirillaceae > Azospirillum > Azospirillum canadense. Next base: position 380,521 of record NZ_JAOQNG010000007.1, read on the forward strand.
GCGATCGTGGTCAGCGACTACGCGCCGGGCCTCGACGCGGAGAAGGCCTTCAAGACCACCTTCGAATCGCTGGGCGGCACGATCGCCGACAGCGTCCGGGTGCCGCTGAGCGCCACCGATTTCGCCCCGGTGATGCAGAGGATCCGCGACTCCGGCGCCGACACGACCTTCGCCTTCCTGCCGAGCGGCCCCGCGACCTTCGCCTTCGTGAAGGCCTTTCACGAGACCGGGCTGAAGGCGCGCGGCGTCAAGTTGCTGACCACGGGCGACGTGGTGCCCGAACCGGACCTGCCGGCGCTGGGCGACGCCAGTCTCGGCGTCTACTCCACCTACCACTACGCCTCGTCGCACGAGTCGGCGGAGAACAAGGATTTCCTGGCGAGCGTCGAGAAGGCCGGCGGGCGGATCGAGGAGGTCACCATGGCCACGGTCGGCGCCTACGACGGGGCACGCCTGATCTACGCCATGATCGAACGCAACGGCGCCACCCACGATCCCGAACAGGCGCTGGCCGCGGTCAAGGGCGCCAGCTGGATCAGCCCGCGCGGTCCGGTCAGCATCGATCCCCAGTCCCGGCACATCCGCCAGACCGTCTATCTGCGGGTCGTCACCAAGGACGGTTCGCGGTACGTCAACAAGGAGCTGGACGCCTATCCGGACCAGCCCGACTACGGCTACGGCCTGCGCTGAGGTTGGGCGCTGAGGTCAGGCGGGCTGCCGCGGCTCGAACCGGGCGAACCACTGGCCCGTGCCGTCCGGCGCGGCGGCGTCGTAATGGAGCGACGACAGGCGCAGGCGGCCGGCATTTCCCAACCCCGGCCCCACCGTCATGGTGTGGAAGCTCTCGCCGCCCAGCAGGCGATGCGCAACGGTGAGGTAGAGCCGCGACAGCACTCCGTCCCGCAGCATGGTCGACAGCATGCGGGGGCCGGCCAGCAGGTACAGGCTGCGAAAGCCGAGGGCGCCAAGCTCCCGGACCAGAGGCGCACCTTCCACCCACGCGCCGTCACCGGCGATGATGACCGGGTAACCGCGCGCCCGCAGCGCCTCGACCCGCTCGGGCGGCGCCTGCCGGCCCGTCGCGATCAGGACCCGCTGCGACGCCCGCGCCAAGGAGTCCGGGATCGGGAAGTCGAGGCTTGCGCTGGCGATCACCACGGCGGGCTGGGGGGCCAGGCCGTTCTCCGCCCGCCAACGCCCCAGGCCGCGGCCCGCGTCCTGTGTCCCGATGTGCAGGACGTCGTCGAGCCGGCCCGCCGCCAGATCGCGCAGGTAACCGCCGTGGGTGATCAGGCAATCGGCCTGCGCCTGCAATTCGAGGAAGAGACGAAAATCGGCCTCGCTGGTGATCTCGACCGGCAGGCTGCTGGTCCCGGACTGCGGATCCCGCAAGGCGATGCGCCCGTCCAGGCTGCCGACGAAGCTTGCGTACACGAAGGGCGCGGCCGGGCTGCCCAGCCTGTGCACGGCGTCCGCCAGGCACAGGCCCGTCAACGCGACCTCTTCCGGCGGTCCGGGGAAGAGCCTCAACACGCTTGCGGCCATCCCCGATGATAACACCGCCGCCCTGGCCACGAAGAGCGCGAAAGGAGCGTGGGGCCTTCCAAAGGACGCGCTAAAGCGGATTGCCATCCGCTTTGGATCGCGCCTGCGGTCCCGGCCAGCAGGCGAGGCCATTTGAATCGAAAGCGAACGGAAGTTCGCTTTAACGGGAAGCGGAACGCTGGTCACGGCGGATGGCCCGCTCCACGTCAGGCAAACCAGCGAGAGACATCGCCGGCCTGACCAACGCCGGCCTGACCAACGCCGGCCTGACCAACGATGGTGACGCTCGCGCCCGGACGCAGATCGATCACGGTGTTGCCGTTTACGACGCGCGCCGAGGCGATCACGCTCTTGAGGTCGAGCGTGGGATCGAACAGCGCCAGCCGGTCGGTGCCGGCGATAAAATCCATCACCATCGCACCACCGGACGAGCCGCCCAGCGCGAAGGTGTCCGCCCCCGCGCCGCCCCACACCGTGTCGGCCCCCTGGTCGAGGAACAGCAGGTCGTCCCCAGCCCCGCCGGACATCACGTCGTCCCCGACGCCGCCGAAGAGCGTGTCGTTGCCGTCCTCGCCGAACAGCGCTTCGTGCCCGGCACCGCCGAACAGGCTGTCGCTGCCGGTCCCGCCAAACAGCGCGTCATCGCCGCCCTCGCCGATCAGGACATCGTTGCCGGCCCCGCCGCCCATGGTGTCCCGGCCGGCGCCGCCGCCCATCAGGTCATTGTCGGCGCCGCCGTCCATCAGGTCGTCGCCGTCACCGCCGTTCATCAGGTCGTCGCCGGCGTCGCCGTACAGCGTGTCGTTGCCGAGCGTGCTGGCCACCGTGTCGTTGCCGCCGCCCGACAACAGGTCGTCGCGGGGGCCCGACAACAGGTCGTCGCCGGGGCCCGACAACAGGTCGTCGCCGGGGCCGAGGATGAGCGACTGGCTGCTGGAGTCGCCATAGACCACGTTGTTGCCCTCGCCGCCGGTCAGCGTCGCCGAACCGATCACCGCGGCGAACTCCACCCGGTCGAGCTGGATGGTCAGCGGCCCGGTGGCGCCGGTGGTGTCCATGACCAGGGCCGTCGGGGTGGTGGTCGCCTGCGTGGCGCCGGTGACGCGGACCGCCGCCCCCGGCGTGCCGGGCGCGGTGAAGGCGAGCGTGCGCAGCAGCAGGGAAGCCTGCTGCGGCAGGGCGTTCAGGAAGCTGGCGCCACCCCCTTCCAGATCGGTGCGCGACGCTGATCCGGCCGCCGTGTGCGCCTCGATCTCACGGATCAGGTCGGCCAGCGTCGGGGACGGCGCCTCGCGGTTCGTCGGGCCGCTCGCCGTCACGCCGACGCCGGTCGGCAGGCCGACCTGCAGCGTGGTCGTCACCACCGGCAGGCCGCTGGTCGGATCGGTCACCGTTTCCTGAAGCAACGGCACATCGGCCAGTCCGGCGTTCGGGGTGCCGGGATCCTCCGCGCGGCCGTCGGTGGTCGCCTGGACCATCACCGTGCTGACGGACTTTCCGTTGGCCTGCCCGGCGGATGTCTGGACCTGGGCACCGTCCACCAGCGTGCCTGCGGCCTTCGTCACGGTCGCCGCCCCGACCGCCGAGGCGTTGCCCGCCGCATCGGTCAGCGTGACCGACAGGGACAGGGTGCCGTCAGCCAAGGCCGAGACGTTGATCCCGCCGACCGTGTCGCTCGCGTTGCCGACCGTTCCCGTCCCCGAAAGAGGGCTGCCGCCGCCCGAGGAGGCGAGCGTCCAGCGGTAGGTCGTCCCGACCTCCGCGCTGGAGAGGACGAAGCCGACGCTGGTCTGCTTGGCGCGGTCGATGGTGCCGCCGGTGAAGGCGACCGACGGCGTCGACGGGGCAACGGTGTCGACGACGACCGACAGGGCGGTGGACACCGAACCGGTGTTGCCCGCCGCGTCGGCCGCCCGCGCGGTGAAGGCGTGGGTGCCGTCCACCAGAGGCGCCGCGCTGAGGTCCACGACCCAGGCCCTCCGGGCGTCGGCGGTGACGGTCGCCACTTCGGTTCCGCCATCGGACAGGACGACGCGGCTGTTGGCCTCGGCGTTGCCGCGGACGTACAGCCGGTTACGGTCGGTGAGCGTCACCGGAAGCGTGCCGGCGTCGGTGCTGGCCGCGGTGATCGTCGGGCTGCCCGGTAGCGTGGTGTCCACCATCGGCAGCGTCAGCGTGCCGGTCGCCGGCGTGGTGGCGCCGTCGCTCACCGTCACCGCGATCGTCGCCGTTGAGGAGGTGCCGCCGGTGATCCGCAAGTTGGCCAGGGTTGCGTTCACGTTGCCGACCGAGCCGGTGATGGTCACGGTGCCGTCGATGGCCGTCGCGACGGTCGCTTGCCCCGCCGCCGTGGTCCCCAGGGCCGCCTGGGTCGGGGCCAGCGTCACCGTCAGCGTGCCGCTGTCGGGATCGGCGCAACCCGACGGCGCGCTTCAACCTGTCGCTGGCGCTGCTCAAAGCGGGGCGGCTGAGCGAGGCCTGGGCCTATTACGAGGCACGTTGGCAGATCGGCGAGTTCCCCGTGCCCAAGGCCCCGGGCCCGCTGTGGAACGGCGAACCGCTGGAGGGCCGCAGCATCCTGCTGCACGCCGAGCAGGGAAACGGCGACGTGCTGCACTTCGTGCGCTACGCTCCCCTGGTGGCGCAGCGCGGCGGCCAAGTCCGCCTGGCCGTGCACAGCGGCTTGCGCCGGTTGATGGAGCGCATTCCCGGATTGCTGTCGGTGCACAACCTGCACGACCCGTTGCCCGTCACCGACCTGCATTGCCCGCTGCTCAGCCTGCCGCGCGCCTTCCGCACGGGGCTCGACAGCATCCCGGCGCACATGCCGTACCTGACCGCCGATCCCGCCGACGTCGAGCGCTGGCGCACCCGGCTGCCCGCCGACGGACGGCTCAGGGTCGGGCTGGTGTGGTCGGGCGATCCACGGCCGCACAGCCCCAAGGCCAACGCGGTCGACCGGCGCCGCAGCCTGACGCTGGACGATTTCGCGCCGCTGGGCGCGATCGACGGGGCTGCCGAGCGCATCGCCTTCGACAGCCTGCAAAAAGGCTCCGCCGCCCAGGCCGAAGACCCGCCAAACGGATTGGCGCTGATTGACCGGATGGACGAGATCGGCGATTTCGCCGACACCGCGGCGCTGATCACCGGGCTCGATTTGGTCACCACGGTGGACACATCCGTCGCGCATCTGGCCGGCGGGTTGGGCAAGCCGGTGTGGGTGCTGTCGCGTTTCGGAGGCTGTTGGCGCTGGCTGACCAATCGCGACGACAGCCCCTGGTACCCGACGCTTCGCCTCTTCCACCAGCCCGAACCCGGCAGCTGGGCGCCCGTGGTTGCGTCCGTGGCAAGGGAGTTGGAGGCGCTGGCGGCCGGGCTGAAGGGCCGTTGCGCTCCGTCGTCCAACGGATCGGCTTGAACCTCCGCGTTCCCGGTTGCACCGCGCCGCAACCGGCGTCGAACGCTCAGGCCGCCGTCGACGTCTCCGGGACATCGTCCGCGGAGCGGGCCATCAGGTCGATCTTTCGCTCCAGATGCTGCCGCAGCAGCACGGCGATGGCCGCCCCATCGCGCCGGGTCAAGGCATCCAGAATCCGCTCGTGCTCGCGCACGGCCTGATCCCACCAGCCATGCGGCATGTCCGCCACGTAGCGGGCGCGGCGGATGCGCAACGCCAGGCCGGCGTGGGTGGCGATCAGCACCGGGTTTCCCGAGGCCATGAGGATCATGTGGTGGATGCGCTCGTTCAGCCGGTAATAGGCCGGCAGGTCACGCCGGGCGTGCTGGGCCAGCATCTCGTAGTGGAGCGCGCGCAATTCGGCGATCTCCTCGTCGGTGATGCGGGCGCAGGCGAGTTCGCCGGACAGAGCCTCCAGGCAGGCCATCACCTTGAAGGTGTTCTCGATGTCGGCGCGGGTCAGCGTGGCGACGCGGGCGCCGCGGTTGGGCAGCAGGACCACCAGCCCCTCGCTGGCCATGACCTTCAGCGCCTCGCGCAGAGGGGTGCGGGAGACGCCGAACCGCTCGCACAGTTCGCGCTCGTTGACGCGCGCCCCGGGGGCCAGCTCGCCGTCGACGATGGCGGCGCGCAGGCGGGAGACGACCTCCGCGTGCAGGCTGCTGCGGTCGATCGGCGTCATCCGGCGCCTCCCACCAACGCCCGCGCCAGAACGACGGCGACATGCACCGCTTCGCGGCCGGCGCCGTCCCGGATCTGGTGCCGGCAACTCGTCCCGTCGGCCACCAGGATGGTGTCCGCATCGGCGGCCCGCACGGCCGGCAGCAGGTCGAGTTCCCCGATCCTCATCGACACCTCGTGGTGTTCCGCCTGATAGCCGAAGGCGCCGGCCATCCCGCAACAGGTGGATTGTACCACCGACACGTCAAGGTCAGGCACAAGCTTCAGCACGCGCTCCACCGGCGGCATCGCGCCCATGGCCTTCTGGTGGCAATGGCCGTGCACCAGGGCCCGGCGCACCGGCAACGGCTTCAGGCGCAGGTCCAGCCGCCCGGCGGCCCGTTCGCGGTCGATGAACTCCTCGAACAGCAGGGCGTGCCCGGCGATCCGCGCGGCGTCGGGACCGGGCAGCACCGCCGTCGACTCGTCGCGCAGCGTCAGGAGACAGGAAGGCTCCAGCCCGATGATGGGACGCCCGCGCTCCACATGGGGCAGCAGCGCCGCGACGAGCCGCCGCTGTTCGGCACGGGCCTCCTCCACAAGGCCGGCGGCCAGGAAGGTCCGGCCGCAGCACAGCGGACGGCCGCCATCGGCGGCTTGCGCATCGGCCGGGGCCGCGACGTGGACCGCATAGCCCGCCGCCTCCAGCACGCGGACCGCCGCGCGGGCGTTGTCCGCCTCGAACCAGCGGTTGAAGGTGTCGGCGAACAGCACGACCTCCCCCACCCGCCCCGCCGCCTTTCGTCCCGTCTCCCGGAACGGGCGTGCGTGCCAGAGCGGCAAGGGGCGATGCCGGCTGAAGCCCAAAAGCCGTTCCGTCAGCGCGGGCAGTCCGGGGATGCGGCTCTGCAGGTTCAGCAGCGGCCCCAGGCGCGACGCCAGCGGGGCGTAGCGCGGCAGCCACGCGATCAGCCGCTCCCGCAGAGGCAGGGGCATGCGTTTGCGGCGTTGCGCCAGCACCTCGATCTTCATCCGGGCCATGTCCACGCCGGTCGGGCATTCGCGCTTGCAGCCCTTGCAGCCGACGCAGAGGTCCAGCGCCTCCATCACCCCGTCGGAGGTCAGGGCGTCGGGGCCGAGTTGTCCGGTCACCGCCAGCCTCAGCGTGTTGGCGCGCCCGCGGGTGACGTGCTGCTCGTCCTGCGTCGCGCGGAAGGAGGGGCACATCACGCCGGGGTCGGATTTCCGGCAGGCGCCGTTGTTGTTGCACATCTCCACCGCACCAAGGAACCCGTTCCACTCCGACCAGTCGAGGGCGGTGTCGATGGACACGCCGGCGTAGCCGGGCTTGAAACGGAACAGGCTGCGGTCGTCCATGCGCGGCGGATCGACGATCTTGCCGGGGTTGAACAGGCCGGCGGGGTCGAACAGGGTCTTCACCTCGCGGAAGGCGTTCACCAGGCGCGTGCCGTACATGGCCTCGTGGAATTCGGAGCGGACGAGCCCGTCGCCATGCTCGCCGGAATGGGATCCTTTGTATTCCCGCACCAAGGCGAAGGCCTCCTCCGCGATGGCGCGCATCTTCCGGACATCAAGCTCCTGCTTCAGGTTCAGAACGGGGCGGACGTGCAGGCAGCCTTCCGACGCGTGGGCGTACCAGGTGCCGGTGGTGCCGTGCTTGTGGAAGACCGTGGTCAGCCGTTCCGTGTAGTCGGCCAAACGCTCCAGCGGCACAGCGCAGTCCTCGATGAAGGACACCGGCTTGCCCTCGGTCTTCATCGACATCATGATGTTCAGGCCGGCCTTGCGCACCTCCCAGATGGCCGACTGGAAGGCCGGATCGATCGCCTCCACAACCGCGTCCGGCAGGCCCAGGTCGCCCATCAGTTCGACCAGCCGCTTCAGGTTGGCGATCTCCTCCTCGCGATCCTCGCCGGCGAACTCCACCAGCAGCAGGGCGTCCGGCTCACCCTTGATGAAGCGGTCCATGGTCGCGCGGAACAGGGGGATGTCGCGGCCGAGCGCGATCATAGTGCGGTCCACCAGTTCCACCGCAGCGGGTTTCAGCGCGACGATGTCCCTTGCCGACTCCATGGCCTTGCGGAAGGTCGGGAAGTGGCAGACGCCCAGCACCTTGTGCCGGGGCAGCGGCGCCAACGCCAATTCGATTTTCTGGAAGAAGGCCAGCGTGCCTTCCGATCCGACCAGCAGCTTGGCAAGGTTCGGGTGTGCGCCCCCCAGCCGCTCGATGTTGTAGCCGCCGACCTTGCGCTGGACGGCGGGAAAGCGGGCGGCGATCTCGTCGGCCTCGCGGGCGTGCAGCGCCTTCAGCGCGTCCTCAAGCTCCCGATGGCGCCCGGGCGCCGGGGGCGTGGCGTCGAAGCGGACCGGCGTCCCGTCGGGCAGCACCGCCTCGATGGCGCGGACATTGTGCACCATGTTGCCGTAGCGCAGCGAGCGCGTGCCGCAGCTGTTGTTGCCGGTCATGCCGCCGATGGTCGCCTGCGCCGAGGTCGAGACATCGACCGGGAACCACAGGCCGAGCGGCTTCAGCGCCTTGTTCAGGTGGTCCAGCACGATGCCCGGCTCCACCACCGCGGTCCGGGCACCGGCGTCCACTGCCAGGATGCGGTTCAGGTGGCGGGAGCAGTCCAGGGCCAGCGCCTCGTTCACCGTCTGCCCGCATTGCGAGGTGCCGCCGCCGCGCGGCAGGACCGGCACGCCTTCCTCCACCGCGATCGCGACCGCCGCGGCCACATCCTCCGCGTCGCGCGGGATAACCACGCCCACCGGCTCGATCTGGTAGATCGACGCGTCGGTGCTGTAGCGCCCGCGCGAGAAGCGGTCGAACAGCACGTCTCCCTTCAGGGCACGGCGCAATCGCCCGGCCAGGGCGCCATCGCCGACGGGCACGCGCTTGCGGGACGGGGCGGCCGGAGCGGTGCGGTGGTCCAGCGGCATGGGGCGTGTCCTCCGGCTCAAATTGTATTCAAAATTCAGCCTCGGCGTGGAGTGGGCCGTCGTGTTCCATCGAAGCGCCCACTGTTGGCAAATCCACGCAAAATCCTTACGGATCCCGGGCACTCCTGTCGAGAGACGGCGGGGCCATACGCCCTTTGTGGATCGCACCACCCCGAAAGCGCCAACCGTGGTTGTGCAATTGCTGTTTGCGCAAAGCGCATTTTGCATGCAAAACTTGTTTGCCATACGAACAAAACAGCGAACGCCGGAAAGGCGGGAGGGAAACGCCGTCATGGCCCATCGCAGCGGACGCCACTTCCTTCAGATCCCGGGGCCGACCAACGTGCCCGACCGCATCCTGCGGGCCATGGACCGCCCGACCATCGACCACCGCGGGCCGGAGTTCGCCGCGCTGGGACGGGAGGTCCTGGCCGGCATCAAAACCATCTTCCGGACCGAGCAGCCGGTGGTGATCTACCCGGCCTCCGGCACCGGCGCGTGGGAGGCGGCCATCGTCAACACGCTGTCGCCGGGTGACCGGGTCCTGATGTTCGAGACCGGGCACTTCGCGACGCTGTGGCGCAATCTGGCCGACCGCTTCGGCATCCGATGCGACTTCGTGCCCGGCGACTGGCGACACGGCGTCGATCCGGACGCGGTCGAGGCGCGCCTGTCCGAAGACCGGGAACACGCCATCAAAGCGGTCATGGTCGTGCACAACGAGACATCGACCGGAGTCACCAGCCGCATCCCGCTGGTGCGCCGCGCCATCGACCGCGCCGGGCACCCCGCCCTGCTGCTGGTCGACACCATCTCGTCGCTGGCCTCCATCGACTACCGCCACGACGAATGGGGCGTGGACGTCACGGTCAGCGGCTCGCAGAAGGGGCTGATGCTTCCACCGGGGCTGAGCTTCAACGCCGTGTCCGAAAAGGCGCAGGCCGCCAGCCGCGCCAACTGCATGCCCCGCTCCTATTGGGACTGGGCGGAGATGCTGAAGCCCAACCAGGCCGGCTTCTTTCCCTACACGCCCGCCACCAACCTGCTCTACGGCCTGCGCGAAGCCGTCGCGATGCTGCATGAGGAGGGGCTGGCCAACGTCTTCGCGCGCCACGACCGCCACGCGGAGGCCACCCGCCGCGCCGTCGAGGCCTGGGGTCTGGAGCTTCTGGCGCTCGATCCGTCCGAATATTCCAGTGCCCTGACCGCCGTGCTGCTGCCGGACGGGCAGGACGCCGACCGGCTGCGCCGCATCATCCTGGACCGCTTCGACCTATCGCTGGGCGCCGGGCTCGGCAAGGTGGCCGGCACGGTGTTCCGCATCGGGCATCTCGGCGACTTCAACGACCTCACGCTGACCGGCACGCTGACCGGCGTCGAAATGGGACTGGAGCTTGCCGGCGTTCCCCACCGCAAGGGCGGCGTCGACGCCGCGATGCGGTTCCTGCAGACGGCCGCGGCCGGACAGGAGGCCGCCACGGCCTGAGAGCCTATCGTCCGACAACTCCAACGACACAAAAGCGGCCAACAAAAACGGCACGCACGAGGGAGGGACCAAGATGAGCTGCATGATGAGCCACACCAGGGCGCTGGTCGCGTCGGTGCTGTTCGCGGGCTCTTTGCTGGCGTCCGCGGCGCAGGCGCAGACCGAAATCAAGCTGGGCCATGTGGGCGAGCCGGGATCGCTGTTCGAGCAGTCGGCCAAGATCTTCGCCGAGAAGGTCAACGCCAAGCTGGGCGACAAGGCCAAGGTCGTCATCTACGGGTCCAGCCAGCTCGGCGGCGACTCCGACATGCTGAAGAAGCTGAAGCTGGGCACCATCGACCTGTCGCTGCCCTCCACCGTCATGTCGTCGGTGGCGCCGGTCTTCGGCCTGTTCGAGATGCCGTATCTCGTCAAGGACCGCGAGCACATGAAGCGGATCCGCGACGAGATCGTCATGCCCGTCCTCGCCCCCGCGGGCGAGAAGGAGGGCTACCGCATCCTGGCGGTGTGGGAGAATGGCTTCCGCCACATCACCAACAACCGCCAACCCATCGTCAAGCCCGACGACCTCAAGGGCATCAAGCTGCGCGTGCCGCAAGGGACGTGGCGCGTGAAGATGTTCCAGGCCTATGGCGCCAACCCCAGCCCGCTCGCCTTTTCCGAGGTGTTCGTGGCGCTGCAGACCGGCGTCATGGACGGGCAGGAGAACCCGCTGTCGCAGATCTACCCGGCGCGCTTCCAGGAGGTGCAGAAGTACCTGTCGCTGACCGGGCACGTCTACACCCCGGCCTACCTCACCGCCGGCCGCAGCTGGAGCAAGTTCTCGCCCGAAATCCAGAAGGCGCTGACCGAGGCCGCCCGCGAAACCGAACCGGAGGTCTACCGCATCGCCGCGCAGCTCGACGACGACCTGCTGAAGAAGCTGAAGGACGCCGGAATGCAGGTGAACGAGGCGGACAAGGACGCCTTCATCAAGGCCAGCGCCCCGATCTACGACGAGTTCGCCAAGGAAGTTCCCGACGGCAAGGCGCTGATCGACCGCGCGCTGTCGCTGGCAAATAAGTCCTAATACTACAGCGGGGATTATCCGAAGGTGAGTTTGAGCGGCGCCGACTGTTAAGCGTGGATCAGTAGGGAGGGTCCACGGATGACGACCATTGCTGAAGCGGAACGATGGGCGAGCGCGCTGGAGCATCTGGTGGAGCAGCTTGCGCCCCGCTTTCGTCGCCTGGAGGCGCGTCAGCGGGCACTGACGTATTTGCGCGGTCTTCTGGCCCCTCTGGAGCGCAAGAACGGCTGGCATCTGGCGGAAGCCGCCGGCGATCGCACGCCGGACGCCCTGCACGACTTCCTTGGTCGCGCCCGCTGGGACGCCGAGGCGGTGCGCGATGACCTGCAAGCTTATGTGGTTGAGCACCTGGGGGATGCCGACGCTGTCCTGGTGCTCGACGAGACCGGTTTTCTCAAGAAGGGCACCCGCTCGGTCGGCGTCAAACGCCAGTACTGCGGCACCGCCGGGCGTACCGAGAACTGTCAGGTCGCCGTGTTCCTGAGCTATGCCAGCCGCCGCGGCCGGGCGTTGATTGATCGCGCGCTGTACTTGCCGGAGGAGTGGACGGCGGATGCCGAACGCCGGCGTCTGGCCGGGGTGCCGGAGGAGGTGGGCTTTGCCACCAAACCGAAGCAGGGCCGGGCGATGCTGGAGCGCGCCGTTGCGGCGGGGGTGCCCTGCGCCTGGGTGACGGCCGACAGCGTGTACGGCGGCGACTACGCGCTGCGGCTGTGGTTGGAACGGCAACCGATTGGCTATGTCCTGGCGGTCACCAGCAAACAACGGGCGCCGCTCGGTTTTGATACGGTCAAGGAGCGGGCCGTCGCCCGCGTAGGGGCTTGCGACTGGCAGCGACTGAGCGCCGGCGATGGGGCCAAGGGCCCGCGGCTCTACGACTGGGCGTACAAGAGCTATCCGTCACTGCGCGCGGGCTGGAGCCGTGGCCTGCTGGTGCGCCGCTCGATCGCGGAACCGGACAAGCTGACCTACTATTTGACCTTTGCGCCGGAGGGCACGCCGTTGCTGACACTGGTGCGGATCGCGGGCACACGCTGGACGGTGGAGGCGTGTTTCGAAGCCGCCAAGGGCGAGGTGGGGCTGGACCAGTACGAGGTGCGCACCTGGACGGCGTGGCACCGCCACGTCACGCTGGCCATGTTCGCCTTGGCCTTTCTCACCGTCGCCCGAGCGGCGGCTATCGGGGGGCGAGGAGCGCGTCGATCTGTCGGCCGATTTGCTGCCCCTCACCGTGCCGGAAATCCGCCGCCTGCTTGCATCCTGGATCGGCCTGCCGCGGCCCGAACCCACCGTCGTTATCGCTTGGTCCGTCTGGCGGCGCCAACACCAGCAACGCGCACGCCAGTTCCATTGGAGGCGCCGTACCCAAACCGGTAAATCCCCGCTGTAGTACTAAGCAGGATTTCCGAACTCCGCCCACACAGGGGCGGGCTCGCAAATCCTGCAAATCCATAGAGTCCGCAGGTTCGCCCGGGCCGGGCCATTTCTGGCCCGATCCGGGCAAACCTGCTTGGCCCCGGCCCTCCTGCCTGGAACACGCCGCATGGACACCATCCGCACTGGATTCGAACGGCTTTTGGAAGTCGTCGTCGTTCTCCTCGTCGTCGGCCTGTCGCTGATCGTCTGCGCCGGCTTTCTCTTCCGCGCCGCCGGCCAATCGCTCGTCTGGTACGACGAGGTGGCGAGCATCGGCCTGTGCTGGCTTACCTACTACGGCTCCGCGCTGGCGGCCCTGAAGGGCGCGCACATCGGCTGCCCGGAGGTGGTCAACCTGATGCCGCCGCGCTGGCGGGTCGTCGCCACCGTCGTTGCCGAGCTGTGCGTCTTCGCCTTCTTCGGCACCCTCGCCTGGACCGGCATGGAGGTGCTGGCGATCCTGGAGAACGACCGCATGGTCAGCTTGCCCTGGGTCCCGCTGCGCGTCACGCAGTCGGTCATCCCCGTCGGGGCGGCGCTGGTGATCCTGGCCGAGGCGTTGCGGCTGCCCCAGGCCCTTGCCGAGGCCCGCGGGGCCGGCTTTGCCGACGCCGAGACCAAGGAGGCGCAGATGCACGCGGCCAACGCCAACCGCACGGCCACCACCTCAACGGCGCCGGGCGCCCTGGGCGGGAGTGCGCCGCGATGACCATGGGCTTCATGCTCTCCGGGATGCTGGCGCTGGTGCTGCTGAACGTCCCGATCGCCGTGGCGCTGGGCTTGGTGGCGACCGTCACCATCCTGATCGCCCAGGGGCCGGACATGCTGCCCAACGTGGCGCTGGTCATGTTCGAGGGGGCCACCAACTTCCCCCTGCTGGCGGTGCCGCTGTTCATCCTGGCCGGCGCCATCATGAACGCGTCCAGCATCTCGCGCCGGCTGGTGGCCTTCGCCACGGCGCTGGTCGGCTTCGTGCGCGGCGGCCTGTCCATGGTTTCCATCGGCGCCTCGCTGTTCTTCGCCGAAATCTCCGGCTCGGCGGTGGCGGACATCGCGGCGCTGGGCAGCATCCTGATCCCGGCCATGAAGCGGCGCGGCTATTCCAAGGAGTATGCGGCGGCGGTCTGCTCCTCCTCCGCCAGCCTGGCCGTCATCATTCCGCCGTCCATCCCGATGATCCTCTACGCGGTGATGTCCGGCACCTCGGTCGTCAAGCTGTTCGTCGCGGGCATCGTGCCCGGCCTGCTCGGCGCCGTGGGGTTGGCCGGCACCGCCTATTACCTTGCGGTGCGCAACGGCTTCCCGGTGGAGGAGCGCTTCCAGGTGAAGCGCGTGGTCGAAACCTTCAAGGACGCGATCTGGGCGTTCCTGCTGCCGCTGATCATCCTCGGCGGCATCTTCGGCGGCTTCGTCACCGCCACCGAAGGGGCGGCGCTGGCCGTGCTGGCGGCGCTGTTCGTCGGCGTCGTCATCTACCGCGAGCTGAACCTGCGCGAACTGTACCGCGCCTGCATCGAGGGTGGCATCCAGACAGCGGTGGTGATGCTGCTGGTCGCCGCCTCGGCGCTGATCAGCACCTTTTTGACCGAGGCGCAGCTGCCGCAGGCTCTGGCCCACGCCATCACCGGACTGACGACCAACACCTACGCGGTGCTGGCGCTGCTGAACGTGGCCTTCCTGATCCTCGGCATGTTCCTGCACTCGGCCGCGGCGATCATCCTGGTCGTGCCCATCGTCATGCCGCTGGTGGTCCAGTCCGGAATCGACCCGATCCACTTCGGCCTGATCGTCACGCTGAACCTCGCCATTGGCCAGCAGACGCCCCCGGTCGCCAGCGTGCTGATGGCCGCCTGCTCCATCGCCCGGGCGGACATCTGGTCCACGACCCGCGTGAACCTGTGGTTCATCGGCGTCCTGGTGCTGGTCCTTCTGCTGTGCACGTACGTGCCGGCGCTGTCGCTGGGGCTGGTCAACCTGTTCTATTGAGACGCATTCACCGGACCGTCGCCCCCCTTCCGACATCCCAAGGACACGCTTTCATGCTGCACACAGACGGCAAACCGGTGGGCGGACCGCTCGCCGGCATCAAGGTGGTGGAACTGGCGCACATCATGGCCGGGCCGGTCTGCGGGCTGATGCTGGCGGACATGGGAGCCGACGTGGTGAAGGTGGAGAAGATCCCCGGCGGCGACGACAGCCGCCGCATGGTCCCGCCGGCCATCGACGGGGAATCCGCCGCCTACATGATGATGAACCGCAACAAGCGCGGCGTGGCGCTCGACCTGAAGGCCGCGGAGGGCAAGGAGGTGCTGCGGCGCCTGATCGCCGGGGCCGACGTGGTGATCGAGAACTACCGGCGCGGCACCATGGAGAAGCTGGGCTTCGGCTATGAGGCCATGCGCGCCATCAACCCGGGCATCGTGTTCTGCGAAATCTCCGGCTTCGGCCGCAGCGGTCCGCTCGCCGACCAGGGAGGCTTCGACCTGATCGCCCAAGGAATGAGCGGGCTGATGAGCATCACCGGCGAGGGGCCCGGTCGCCCGCCCGTGAAGGTCGGTGCCCCCGTGACCGACATCACCGCCGGCCTGCTGGGCGCCATGGGCGTCATGGCGGCGCTGGTCGAGCGGCAGCGGACCGGCCAGGGGCAGCGGGTGGACACCTCCCTGTTCGAGGCCGGCATCATCCACACCTATTGGCAGTCGGCCATCCGCTTCGCCACCGGCGTCAGCCCGGGGCCGATGGGGTCCGCACACCCGCTGAACGGCCCGTACCAGGCCTTTCCGACCGCCGACGGCTGGATCAACATCGGCGCCGCGAACCAGACCAACTGGCTGCGCCTAACCGAGGCGCTGGAGGCACGCCACCTCCAGGACGACCCGCGCTTCGCCGACAACGCGCACCGCATGAGCCACCTCGGCGAACTGGAAGCCCTGCTGTCCGACATCCTGCGCCACCGCACGACCGCCGACTGGCTGTGCGCGTTGGAGAAGGCCGGCGTCCCCGCCGGCCCCGTGCTGAGCATCGCCGAGATGCACGAGCATCCGCACACCACGGCCCGCGGCATGGTGGTGGAGGTGGAACACAGCCGGGCCGGTCCCGTGCAGGCGATCGGCCTGCCCATCAAGTTCTCCCGCACCCCCGGCGGCGTGCGCAGCGCCGCCCCCACGTTCGGAGAGCACAGCCGCGTCATCCTCGCCGAGTTGGGCTACGACGCGGCCGCCATCGACGCCCTCGCCGACGCCAAGGTGGTGGCATGAACACGACCAGCAATCCAATGGGCGATGAGCTGCTGTTCGAGGTGCGCGACGGCATCGCGCGCGTCACCTTCAACCGGCCGCAGGCGCGCAACGCCCTGACCTTCGCCATGTACGAACGGCTCGCCGACATCTGCGCGGAGGTCGACGCCTCCCCGACGGTTCGGGTGATGCTGCTGACCGGGTCGGGCGACAAGGCCTTTGCCGCCGGCACCGACATTTCCCAGTTCCGTGCCTTCGAAACGCCCGAGGACGCGCTCGCTTACGAGGCGCGCATCGACCGCGTGTTGTCTGCGTTGGAGCGGTGCCGGGTGCCGACCATCGCCGCCATCGCCGGGGCCTGCACCGGCGGTGGGGCCGGCATCGCCGCGGTCTGCGACCTGCGGATCGGGGCGGCGAACGCGAAGTTCGGCTTTCCCATCGCCCGGACGCTCGGCAACTGCCTGTCGATGGCGAACTACGCGCGCCTGTCCGCCTTGATCGGTCCCGCCCGCGTGAAGGACCTGATTTTCACGGCAAGGCTGATCGAGGCCGAGGAGGCCAAGGCCATCGGCCTGCTGGGCGAGGTCGTTCCCGACACCGCCGACCTGCTTCCCCGCGCGGAGGATCTCGCGCGCACGGTGGCCGCCCACGCCCCGCTGACCCTGCGCGCGACCAAGGAAGCCCTGCGCCGCCTGCAGGCCGGGGCCTCCACCGGCAGCGGCGCCGGCGTTGACGCCGGCGAAGACCTCATCCTGATGTGCTACATGAGCGAAGACTTTCGGGAAGGAATGGATGCGTTCCTCAACAAGCGTCTCCCGCATTGGAAAGGAACCTGACGGACGCGTTGATCCGGCTTTACGGTATAATGGAATGGGCGTTTCGGCTTGTCGCGACGGGCGCGACTAGCCACTTTTTCTGACGCGGATTGGTGGAAACCTGATAGGTTGAGCGTGAGTGTGACCGGTAACCGGGTGTTTTGGATGCCGCTGACGGAACGGACCGCCCAAGGCGAGCAATATGTTCTTCCGGGTGCGGAGCGCCGGACTGTGCCCGGACGCCCCTACGCCGCCGAACCTGATGGGCAACTCGCGCTCCACTTTTACGAACCTCCGCGCGCGGACGAACGGGACGGTGGCAAAACGCCTCCCCCGCCCCGTGGTCTACCCCGGCCCACGCCGATTGCCGAGGGTCCGCTTGTCGGTCGGGTTGCGTTCTTCCCGCAGGTCATGAATGATGTGGCCGACGCGTTCCGGGCCTTCTCCGGCGTGACGCGCGAGAGCCAGGATTAGGCCTTCGAGAATGGTTCATTGCTCCTGATCGCGGCCTGCCGACCACCCAAGGACAGCATTCATGCCTTTTGACAACCCGGCAAGCGGTCGAGCCCGTCGGCAGCCGCGATTCGGCAAAGCAGCCCCGCAGCAGGCCGCACATGGAGCCCCGGCGCGAGCCCACCCAAAGGTGAATGGTTCGGCCGAGCAAAAGCACGCGCAATGGCTTGCCCGCGCCGCCGATGCCGAGCGAGCCGGCGATGCCGTCGAAGCCGAAACGTGCCGCCAACACGCCGAACATTGGTTTCGCGTCGCCCATGGCCGCAACGATCCTTAAAGCCGATTGCAATCCACTTTGGACTGCGACCGCAGTCCCGGCCGCCAGCCTTTTGTTCAGACATTGGCGGCCGAAGTCCTGCCTCTCGCGGGAACTTCGTTCCCGCTGGCGGCAGGCGGATGCCACAGGCATCCGCTGAGAGCCGGCAAATGAGGCCATGTGGATCTAAAGCAGATGGAAATCTGCTTTAGCAGTGTGCGGAAAAAGTCTTGTCGGAGGCCAAGAGCCACAATATGCGGTGTTCGCCTTGGCAATCAGGCCGCAACATAAAGGGCCTCTACCTCCTTTGCCCGACTTTTTCCGCAGCCTGTTAGTACTACTGTGTCATAAGCTGCGTTTCTGAAGAGGACAGGTCTGAAGGCAGCACGGGCATCTTGGCAGCCGGCGGGCCAAGCGGACGGCGATCTGGCGCCGGATGGAGGCGATGGAGGTTGGCACGTGGCGTTCAGGACGCACGAGCCCCTCGGGGCTTGTACTCCGCGGGAACGGCAGGTGCCGGGCGCGGCCCGGGCTGGAAGCGGTGCTCAGGGGGGAAAAGACACCGCTCGGTGACCAGAAAGCCGTAGGCGGCGATGCACAGGCTGGCGTGATGATGAAAGCCGCGCCAGCCCCGCCCCTCGAAGTGGCCGAGCCCGACCTCCTGCTTGAGTTCGCGATAATCGCGTTCAACCTGCCACCGCTAATACCTCTGTAAGTTTGACTGCTTCGGAACCGGCGCCCAGAGTGGGCTGCGACGCATTGCTGTCGCTGGCACGATGGTTGGCAGGTCGCCATGAGCGATCAACGGCTGGCGAACCCGGAGATCTGGCCGACCGTTCCAACGGATCGGAAAACCCACCTGATCCGCCTCCTCGCCGGCATGGCCTGCCGCCCTTTGGCGGTGCCCGAACCGTCGACGGAGGCGCCTCATGAGCACGGTCACGGCTGTGGTTGCCGGACGCGACGGCGGCAAGCTGACAGCGGATCACCTGACCCGGTCGGCCGTCGTCTATGTCCGGCAATCGACCCTCCAGCAGGTTGAGCGGCACCAGGAATCCACCCGCCTGCAATACGCACTGGTCGAGCGCGCCGTGGCGCTGGGATGGGCGCGCCGCCAAATCCTCGTGATCGACGACGACCTGGGCCGCTCCGCAAGCTCGGCCGAAGGCCGGCCTGGGTTCCAGCACATGGTGGCCGAGGTTGGCCTGGGCCATGTCGGCATCGTGCTGGGCATCGAGATGTCGCGGCTCGCCCGGTCCTGCCGCGATTGGCACCAGCTGCTTGAGATCTGCGCGATCTTCGGGACGTTGCTCGGCGACACCGAAGGCATTTACGACGCGAAGAACTTCAACGACCGACTCCTTCTGGGCCTAAAGGGCACCATGAGCGAGGCGGAACTGCACATTCTGAAGACGCGCATGCTGCACGGTAAGCAGGCCAAGGCCGACCGGGGCGACCTCCATCTCTGCCTCCCGCGCGGCTATGTCCGACAGCCCGACGGAACTGTCATCCAGGATCCCGACGAGCAGGCGCGCGCCGTTGTCGCCCTGCTCTTCGACCTCTTCGACCGCCACCGGACGCTGAGCGGCGTCCTGCGCTACCTAGTCGAGCACGGGATCGAGCTGCCGGACCGGACCGGGGGCCGGCCCGGCGAGCCGCTCGCCTGGCACCGTCCGAACCGGGCCACGTTGAGCAACCTCTTCCACAACCCGATCTACGCCGGCGCCTACGCCTACGGCCGGCGACCGACCGATCCACGCCGTCAGAAGGCCGGGCGGCCCGGGACCGGCCGCCGGGTGGCCGCTCTGGGCGACTGGGCGGTGCTGCTCAAGGACCGCTTCCCCGCCTACATCACTTGGGAGCACTATGAGGCCAATCTTCGCCAACTCGAGGCCAATATGGCGCAGGCCACGGGGGTGAGCCGCGGCGGGACGGCGCTGCTGTCGGGCTTGGTGGTCTGCGGCCGCTGCGGCCAGCGAATGACCACCCAGTACAAGAGCAACGGCCACGCCGCGCGCTACGTCTGCAACCGGGCGGCATCCAGCTACGCCGCGCCGCTGTGCCAATCCCTGGTCGCCGCGACCGTGGACGAGGCGATCTCAGCCCTGGTGCTGCGCGCGCTGCAACCGGCTGCCCTCGAGGTCAGCCTGCGCGCCGCCGAGGACCTCGCCGCCGAACGCGCCGCACTGCACCGGCACTGGGCGCAGCGGCTGGAGCGGGCTCATTACGAGGCCCAGCGCGCGTTCCGGCAGTACAACGCGGTCGAGCCGGAGAACCGCTTGGTCGCCCGCACGCTGGAACAGCAATGGGAGGCGACGCTGGTGGCCGAGGCCGACGTGCGGGCCGAGTACGAGCAGTTCCTGGCACATCAGCCCGCCGCCCTAAGTGCCGAGGAACAGGCGGAGATCCGCCGCCTGGCCG
This sequence comes from Azospirillum canadense, assembly GCF_025961225.1. Lineage (GTDB taxonomy): Bacteria > Pseudomonadota > Alphaproteobacteria > Azospirillales > Azospirillaceae > Azospirillum > Azospirillum canadense. The sequence goes on from NZ_JAOQNG010000007.1 coordinate 400,356, forward strand.
TGGACCTGCCGGCGCTCTGGCACGCTCCGACGACGACCATGGCCGACCGGCAGGCGGTTGTCCGTCAGATCCTCGACCGGGTGGTGATCAGCGTCGAGAACAACAGCGAGACCGTCACGCTGGACTGTCGGTGGGCAGGCGGCCACAGCACTCGCACGACGCTGGCCCGACCGGTCGCCCGCCTCGAGCAACTGAGCACCTACCCGGCGTTGCTGGAGCGGGTCGCCGCCTTGCATGCCGACGGCCGGACGGCGTCGGCGATCGCCGACACGCTGAACGCGGAGGGCTGGGTCCCGCCCAAGCGCCGTGGTCCCTTCTCGGCGGCTACGGTCCGGGGCCTGCTCTACCGGCAGGGGCTGAAACGTTGGCCCAACGAGCGGGCCCGGCGTGCCATGACGGCATCCCCGCACGATTGGACACTGGAGGCCCTGGCCCGCCACCTGAACATCCCCAAGCCGACCCTCTACGCATGGCTGCGCAAGGGCGCAATCACTGGCCACCTGGTCACCGGGGTGGGCAAGTCAGTCTGGATGATCCAGGCCGACGACGTGGAACTGACCCGGCTGCGGGCTCTGCACGCGGCACCACGAGTGTGGGAACCGGGTTCCCCAGGCTCCGTCGAGGACGATTCCATGTAATTATGGAGGCATCATGTCTGGTCGATCTCGATGCGCCACCGCCCCTTGGCGGCGGCCACCAACTCAGTCCGCGTGGTCCTCTTGGGCAGGGTGGACAGCCAATACTTGGTCGGCTCTTTTTCCCCCTTGGGCCATTCGATCAGCAGCCATTCCTCGGCGTGCGGTTCGCTTCTCCAGTCGTCCCGATGCGCCGGCCGGACGCGCACCGCGGCAAAGCGCGAGGCCAAAGGCGCGTTCGTGCCCTCGCGCCAGGTGATCGCGCGCCATGCCTGAGCCGAGAGGCTCTTGGCCAGCTCCAGGGCCGAAACGGGTTTGTGCTCCTCATCCCGGCGCCTCAGCTTGGGAGGCCGGCCCACCCCACTCCAGGGCTTCGGAGGCAGCGGCTCCTGGCCAGGGGGCCACAGGCTGATCGAGGATTGGACACCGACGACATAACGCAGACCAAGCTCAGTGAGCCCCGTGCGGAAGCCCGTGTCGATGCCGTAGCCGGCATCGCTCAGCACGAGCCCACGGGACACGCCCTTGGCCAGAGCCGCACGCACTTGGCCAAGCGCGATCTGCGGTTTGGTTTCGAACCCGATCGCCTCGGGCACGCCAGCGGTGCGCCGCCGCTCCAGATCGTCCGCCCAGCTCTGCGGCAAGTAAAGGCGGTACGCAATCGGCAAGCTGGCCTGCTCGTTGGCGACCGACAGCGTCACGGCGACCTGACAGTTGTCCTGCTTGCCCAATTGGCCGCAGTACTGCCGGGCCACGCCGACCGAGAGCTTGCCCTTCTTCGGCACGCCGGTGTCGTCGATGATCCAGTGTCGGATCGGACCGTGGCGCTCGATGGGGGGCAGCACGCGCTCGCGCACGGCGTCCAAAATCGCCTCGTCGTTCCACTCGGCCTTGGCGACAAAGTGATGCAGCGACTGATGGGCCGCCTGCACACGTTGCGGGGCGACGCGCGCGGCCATCGGTTCCACGCTCTTGCGCGGTCCGGGGAGCAGAAGCCCCGTGCAGTAGTCGTGCATCGGGGCGCGTCGATCCGCATGCCCGAGCACGCTTCCGATCGCCTCCAGATACTCCTCAAACCGACGCTCCGCCGCGTCCTGCCGATCCAAACTCGTCTGTGCCATAGACCCTATATGGGACGACACTTATGACACAGTAGTATTAGAGCTCTGCTGAACCGCTTGATGGCCGAAAAGCCGGGTCAGGCGGTCTTCCAGAGCGTGATGATCATGACGCCGGCCACCGTCAGGGCCGCACCGGCCAATTGCAGCCAGCCCATCGGCTCCGCCAGCACCAGATAGCCGAAGACCGCGGCGGCGACCGGGCCGATGGCGCCGCTCAGCGCCACCAGATTGGGCCCGACCCGCCGCAGCGCCTCCGCCGTCATCAGAACCGGCAATACGGTGCAGACCACCGCCATCACCGCCGACAGGCCATAGACCGGCATCGGCAGATCCAGGGCCGAAAGCGGCCGCAGCACAACGAATTGCAGGATGCAGCACAGGCAGGCCGCCGTCATCGCGTAGGCGGTGAAGCGCATGGAGCCGATCCGTTGCACCACCCGGCTGCTGCCGACCAGATAGATCGAATAGAGGAACGCCCCCAAGAAGACCAGCCCGGCGCCGGCCATGAAGTTCGGATGGCCGGTCCCGACCTCCGACCACACCACCAGCGCGACGCCGGCGTAAGAGACGACCAGCGCCACCACCTCGCGCAGGCCGATCCGTTTGCCGAGGAACAGGGCCGACAGAACCACCACGATGGTCGGGTAGAGGAACAGCAGCAACCGCCCCATCCCGGCCGAGACATAGCGCAGCCCCAGGAAATCGCAGAAGCTGGCGGCGTAGTAGCCGGTGATGCCCAGCCCGACGGTCAGCGCCAGATCACGGCCCGCTATGGGCGCCCGCTCCCCCCGCGCGCCCGACCACAGGGCCATGCCCAGGAAGAAGGGCAGCGCGAAGACCATGCGCAGCATGATCAGCGTCACCGGATCGACATTGTAGCGGTAGGCCAGCTTGATGATGACCGGCCGCAGCGAAAAGGCCACCACCCCCGCCACCGCAAGCCCCAGCCCGACCAGTGTCTGGACCGGCGGCATCACAGGAGCGGCGGCGGCGGCATCGGAAGACAGGCTGCTTTGTGACGCGCTGCTTTGAGAGCCGGTTTGACTATGCCGCGGCGGCGATTTCTCGGCTGTACAGGCGTAGCAGGCGTTGGAAGTTTGCGAGTTCGAAGGCATCCTCGGCAGCGGCGTCGTCCTGCTCGAGGTTTCTGGTCAAGCGGCGGTAGCGATTTGACTGGATTCCGAAGGTCGCCTCGATGCGCCAGCGGACGGGTAGCGGAGTAAAGCCATCGGCCTGTGGATCGCGGCTGGAAACCTGAACATCCAAGCCATGCCGCGCGGCCGCGGCATCCATCCGCGCGCCGATGTAGATCCCGTCAACCTTGAGCCGCGCCAAGTGCCAGCCGTCCTCGGCGGCACGGTCGAGCAGCAGGCCCGCGGCTTTGGTGTCGTGGACGTTGGCCGCTGTGACCAGGACCGCGAGCGCGAAGCCGAGCGAACAGGTCAGCACGTGCCGCTTGATGCCCTTGATCTTCTTGTTGCCATCGACGCCGCGCTCACCCGGCTGCGGCCCTGACACGACGCTCTGTGAATCCACGATCCCAGTGGACGGCTCCGCCGCACGCCCTTTGTGCTGGCGCACGGCGCGCGTCAAGAGTGCGGCCGCTTGCGCCCAAATCCCGTCAGCGCGGAAACGGTCATGCCACGTGCGAACCGTCGGCCATGGGCCGAAGTCCTTCGGCAGATAGCGCCATTGGCAGCCGGTCTTCTGCAAATAGAAGCAGGCGTTCACCATCTCCCGCAGGTCGACCGTTAACGTCTCGTAGCCAACGAACAACGGGCGAATAGTCTCCCACTCCGTATCCGTCAGATCGCTTGGATAGCGTCGGTCGTCGTACTTGTACTTCTCCCGGTGCTCGTCGGTCCACATCACCACATCCTCCTGTCCACCCCAACAGTGCAGGAGGAATTCAGGTCAAACCGGCTCTGAGACAAGACGGCGAATCCGGTGTCGCGGGAAGGAACGCCATTCAAGCAGCCCTACGCCGGTTTGGCTCGCACCAAGGCGACCATGGCCATGCCCAACGCTACACCCAGGATTGCACGGCCCGCGGTGCTGACGGTAAAGCCGAACCGTGGATGATACGGCCGGCGCATGAACAGTTCCATGAACGGCCGGCCGTATGCCCCTTTCGCACATGGCTGCGCCATGTGCTGTCGGGTTTGACCGAAGGCGTTTGATGGAAGCCACTGAACTTTCTAGGGGACGAGGTCGTCTGCGACGCGCCAGCGGCAGCGGTGCCGCACGATAAAGGGTAAGTCGGTGTAGACGCTGTCGGGAGACGTCCAGGTATCTGGGTGCTACTCCACCCGGTGCTTGGAGGCTCCGATGAGCCCAGGACCTGGAAGCGTCTTCCCGGCGACACTGAAGACATGGCTGAATGATCTCGTCGCTTCAATCCCGTCGCGAGGTTCGGGGACGCTACTTGAGCTGTTGCTGGGAACGATGTTGACGCCGCGCGGGATGATCAGCCAAGCGCTTCTGGCGATCCCCCCGCGCCGGGGCTGGCAAGCCTACTATTGGTTCGTGGAGCACGCTCGGTTCCCGTGGATTTCCCTAGTCCGCGCTCTGTGCGCCATCGTCCAGCGCGAGTTTCCGGAAGCCCGCCGCTCTCTGATCATCGACGACACCCTGCTCTTCCGCAGTTCGAAGAAAGCCCCCGACGCCGCGCTTCGATTCGACCATGTCAAGCGCGCCAATCGCCTGCGTGTCGTGCTCTGCCAGCAGATCGTCACCCTCTCGGCCAGCATCGTCGACGAGACGGGCCGGTTCCGCGCCGTCCCGCTCCTCTCGCTCATGGTGAAAGCTGACGGCCATCCCGGCCGGCTCTCGCTTGCCAATGCCCTACTCGGCGCCGTGGCCCGCCAGTTCCCCGCGGTTGGCGTCGTCATGGACCTGTGGTTCATTAAGGGGCCTTTGGTCCTCTGGGCCGCGCAGCGCGGCATCACCGTCATCGGGCGGGTTCGGCACGACAGCGCGCTGTTCCGCTTTCCGGCGCCGGCCGCGCCGGGCAAACGCGGGCCGCCCAAGAAGTACGGAAGCCAGATCACCCGGGAGGACTGGAACGCTTTGCCGGCACGGGAAGCCGTCCTGGCGGCGTATGGCGGTGTGCGAGCACGCTGGTGCGGGATTACCTGCCGCCCTCGCATCCTCCGTGGCGTTCCGGCCCGCATCGTCCGGGTGTCGATGTACGACACGGTCAAACACAACTGGTCTCCCAACCGCTTGCTGCTGTCCACCGACACCGCGTTGTCCGATGAGGCGATCCTCATCAACTCTTCCCGGAGGTCCGCAACCGAGCCGCTGTTCCGCGATCTGAAAGACACGGAAGGCTTCCAGGAACTGTGGATGCAGACCCGCAAACCCCTGCTGCGCTGGCTCCATATCGTGCAGACCGGTGCGGCTCTCGTGATCATGCAGTCGGCCCGGGCCGACCCGCAACTCAATGCCTTGGCGCACATCGGCGGATGGCGGAAGGAAAAACGCCCCTCCACCCCAGGTTTAGTCAAGGCCGCGCTGCTCGGCGCTTTCCGCTATCACGCGCCTTTGCCGCTGCTCGGCGCCGACAGGCAACCGGCTCGAAAAAGCTGACCGCTGAACCCGACCGGACCGCCTGTCGACATTCCGGCGGCCTGATCCGGCTGCCCAACCCTATTCCCCGCCCAAATCCACGCCCACAAACCCGCCTGTGCGAGTTCGTGACGTTCAGCCCGGACTTCTCCTGACTGGAAACTCCAGTGGAAGCCATCAAACGCCTTCGGTATGAGAGGGTAAGGCAATGCCCACCGCAGCGCGCCACCTCGCTTCACCTCGCCTTCGGTATCTCCGGCGGCGATCCTCACTCCCCCGATGCCATGTGGTCGTCGGCTTCCTGAAGCAAATTCGGGCCGGTCCTGCCCATGAAGGCGAGCCGGCGGTCGAACTTCGTTTCCATGACGATGCAAGACGTGGTGCGAACGACGCCCTTGATCATGTTGATGCGGGTCAGCTCGGCGTTCAGCTTCTCCAGCGTCTCCGTCGCGACGTGGATGACGAAGTCCCAGTCGCCGGAAATGGCGTAGACGGCCTGAACCGAGTCCATCGTCCGCAGGTGCGCGATGACGTCCGAATAGGTTTTGTTGTTGCAGACCGCCAGCGTGAAGCAGTTGACCGTGTAGATCAGCTTGCTCTGGTTGACGCGGACCGAATAGCCGTCGATCACGCCGGCGCTTTCCAGCCGCTGGATGCGTTCCTGCAAGGCGGTCCGCGAGACGCCGAGCTTGCGGGCGAGCGAGGAGGTCGGCTCCCGCGCGTTCTTTTGCAGCAGGGCGAGGAGTTGCTTGTCCTTCTCCGTCAGACGGAAACCTTGCTCATGGACCGACCCGGACATGCCGTCATACCCTCGCAACAATGGCCGGCCCTTCAAGCGCTTCGCCGCCGGGACCGCGATTCCTGCCAGAAATCCATCAGACGCAGTCCCGCATAGACCAAATCCGCGGCAGGGGCGCCGAAGATACCGCCATTCCAGGTCAAACGGTAAGGGGCGAAAAGACGAATCCGGTCGCTTTCCCCGGTGATCGCTTCCGCAATGACCCGCCCACCGATGGGCGCGCTGTTCATGCCATGACCGCCGAAAGACGAAGAGGTCCACAGGCCTTTTTCAACTTGCGCAATGTGCGGCATCTTGTGACGCGCGTAGCCCATCAGCCCCGACCATGCTTTTTCGATCCGCACGTTGGAAAGGCCGGGGAAGACCTCGCTCATGTCCCCGCGCAGCAGGGCGGCCAGACGCGTTTCGTCCTGCTCGTCGCGGGTTGTGATGCGCCCACCCCACAGCAGCCGGTCGCCATCGACGATGCGATAATAGTCGGAGGAGCGGCGATCGTCGCCAACCGCGTCGGTGGTCGCGACACAGTCCGAGAGCCGGTCGCCGAGCCGCTCCGTCAGCACGACATAGGTGGCGATCGGCAGGAAAGCGCGGTGCAAAGGGCCGAACTCGCGCCCACCATAACCGCCGCAGCACATGACCACGTCGCGGCACGCCACGGAGCCGTCCGCCGTGTCCACGCGCCAGCGCGCGCCCTCGCCGGGCGCGCCGTTTCGATGGATGCCGGTCATGGCTGTGCCTTCGAACAGGCGACCACCCGCCCCCTCGATCAGGCCGGCCAGCCCCAGACAGTAATTCAGCGGATGAAAATGGAAACCGGCCGGGTCGCGCAGGGCTTGGGAATAAATGTCGCTTTTCAGCAGTCCGCGCAGAGTCGGCCGATCGATGTAGGTGAAGTCGTAGCCGTAGTTTCGCGCCATGTGGTCGCGGTGCCGTTGCAACTGGTCGGCGGCCTCGTAGCGGGTGACGCTGAGCTTTCCGGTGGTCGGGTTGCAGCCGGGCACGGCGTGCGTGGCGATGGTGTCGCGGACAATGTCCACCCCCTCCACCGAAAGGCCGAACAGCGCGCGGGCGTGGTCCAGGCCGCACCGCTTCTCGATGTTCCGCAGCCCTTCCGACCAGCCCTGCAGGACGAATCCGCCGTTGCGGCCCGACGCACCCCAGCCGACCCTCTGCGCCTCCAGCAACACGACCGATCGGCCGCGCCGGATCAGCTCCCAGGCCGCGGACAGGCCGGCCAACCCGCCGCCGATCACGCAGACATCGGCCGTCGCCGCGCCGCGCAAGGGGGGGCGATTGGGCGCCGGAACGCGGGTGGCGCTGTAATAGGTGTTCGGGTAGTCACGCATGCCCGGAAGGCCCCGTTTGCCGGATCGGATTCTTGCTTGAGGGAGGTTTCTCCACCAAGGGCGCCATGGTGGAGAAACCTCCCGTTCCTTTACTTGGCGACGGTGTAGTCGATCCCGTACCACTTCACGGACAGGGACTTCAGCGTGCCGTCGGCCTTCATGGCGTTCACGACCTCGGCCAGCTTGGCCTTCAGTTCCGCGTCGCCCTTGTCGATGGCGATGGCCAGCGGCTCGTGATAGGCCGGCTTGTCGTTGATGGCGCGGATCGGATAGCCGCGCTTCACCGCCGCTTCGACGGTCGGCAGGGCGGAGACGATGGCGTCCACCCGCACGCCGTCGCCCAGCCGCAGGTCGTCCAGCGGACCGACGCTGTCGCCGTAGGTCTTGACCTCGCCCGGCTTCACGTCGACCATGAAGTCGGGCACGCCCACGGCGTCGATCTTCAGCTTGCCGTTGATGTAATCCTCGGACGTCGTGCCGCCCTCGACCCCGATGGTCTTGCCGTTCAGCGCCGCCCGGCTGTCCAGCTTGGACGTCTTGTGCACGGCGAAGACATAGGGCGTGTAGTAATAGATCGCCGGGAAGTCGAGCACGCGGGTCCGCCCGGTCGTCGGCGTCATGGAACCGACGGAGATGTCCCAGCGGCCGTTCCAGTTGCCGGCGGTGATGATGCCCCATTCCGGCGTGATGAACTTGGCCGTGGCACCCAGCCGCTTGGCGATGTCCTTGGCCACCTCCACGTCGAAGCCGTCGAGCTGGTTGTCCTTGTTCATGAAGGACTGGGGCGGCCAGTTGGCGGCGGTCGCGACCACCATTTCCTTCTTCTGCGTGATGCGGTCCAGCGTGGCGCCCGCGTCGGCGACGCCGGTGGAGAGGGCGAGCGCGCCAAGGGCGGCCGCGCCGAGGCACAAGGACTTGAGCGGAGTCATGCATCGTCTCCTGACGTGAGGGGAAGCCTTAAGGGTTTTGAATGCGTGGGTTTTTTGGCGCGCACAGGCGCGCGTCAGTGGCGGTAGCCGCGCGCCAGGCGGCGTTCCAGCCGGGCCTGCACCCGCTCCAGAACGATGGAGAGCAACCAGTAGAGGGCGGCGGCGGTGATCAGCATCTCCAGGTGCCGGAACTCTTCGCGTCCCTGGGTGCGGGCCAGGAACATCAGCTCCCACACGCCGATCACCGAGACAAGCGAGCTGTCCTTCAGCATGGCGATGAATTGGTTGCCGGTCGGCGGGATGATCAGGCGCAACGACTGCGGCAGGATGATCAGCCCCAGCGTGTGCATCGGCCCGAGGCCGAGGGAGCGCGCGGCCTCCCATTGCCCCCGGGGGATGCTCATGATGCCGGCGCGGAAGATCTCCGTCATGTAGGCGCCGTAGCAGAGCGACAACGCCGCCACGCCCGCCGGGATCGCCCCGATGACGTAGCCGAGCTGCGGGATGCCGAGATAGATCAGGTAAATCTGGATCAGCAGCGGCACGCCGCGGAAAAAGGACGTGTAAAAGGACGCGATGGCGACGGCAAAGCCATTGTCCGACAGCTTTGCGATGGCACCGATCATCGCCAGCACGAAGGCGATGGCGATGGACATCGCCGAGATGTACAGGGTCGTGACGACGCCCTGGGTGACCAGGAAGGCCAGCTTGCCCAGGATGAAGCTGTAGGACAGGTCGAAGCTGTAGAAGAACAGCAGGAACAGGCCGAACACCTCCAGCCAGACGGCGGCGATCTGCAACCGCATGCCGAGCCGGCCGAGGAGATAGACGTTCAGCGTCAGGAACAGCGCAAGGCCAAGGGCGACCCAGACGTTCACGAAACCCTCGCCGCCCGGCAGGATCGCGGCAATCGGCGCAACCAACGCGCCGAGGCCGGTGTGTCCGACGCCGCCCATGACGCCGGCCGCCATGATGACAAGCGCCAGCACGCCCAGGAACCACGCCTTGCTCGTCAGTTTGTCTCGGCGCACATGGTCATGGTACATGCCCGCGGCTTCCCTTTCCGTCCGTTTGTCCCGCTTTCCGTTTGTCAGCCTGAACCGGCCGTGCGACGGGCGGTATCCGGCAATCCGCCGGCTTGTCCGGAAAGTTGCGGAAATCCGCCGGGTGGGAACCTGCGAAACGGCGGGTGGAAGCCGCCACCTTGCAACGGCGTGTCCAGCCTTGCTCGGCGGTCGAAGACGCCTGTCGGTTCGGCAGCGTCTTGTCCTGTGGTCGGTCCGGTTCGCTCAAAGCCCCAAGCGCGGTCGTCGGCGTCACCGTCGATGCGCTGTGGCGGGCTGTCCATTGCACGGACCCTCGGGATCAATGCTCAGACACGGCGATATCACCCGATCCGATCCCGGACGGGCGTCCAAACTTGCAACAGAATTGGGCGATGGGGAACCGGGCGATGGGGAACCGGCCGATGGGGAACCGGCCGATGGGGAACCGGGCAACGGCTTTCTCTGGGAGTAAGCTCTTTTCCGCTCGTCAATTTTTGTAGAATTCGCCCCATACTGGATAGGACCTTTCGCTGGAGTGCACCCATGCGTCCTATGCTGGTTCTGGCACACTCTGTTCTGGTCCTCGGGAGCCTGGTTCATTCTGCTAAGGCCGGAGATGTCATTTTGGTGCCCGCCCAACCGAAGGCTGTCGTCATCGCGCCGCCGAACACGCGCGTGATCGCCCTTCCCTCGCGTTTGCAGAACCGGTCCCTCAACATTCCGCTGTCCGTCGTCGTGCCGCAGGTCAGCACCACGCTCGTCTTGCGCAACGGCGCGACGGCCAACCCGCAAGCCGGCTGGGGCAGCACGGACTGGACCTTCGTGGCGGGGCCGCGCACGGTGACGTCCCCATCACTGATCACGGCTGGCGCGGTCTATCCCACACACGGCGGCGTCTACGGAGGCACCGGCTTCTACAGCCCGCGCTACTACAGCGACTGACCCAGTGAACAAACCCTGTGCCGTCCCTCACTTCCGGGCTGGTTTCGCGGCGCCGGCGTGCGAGGGTGCGGCCGTGGCGAGCGCCTCGTACTCCTTGGCAATGTCCTTGAGCAGGGCGGGCGCGAACTGGCAGTTGACGTTGCCGGCGTTTTTGATGCCCTCGACGTAACTGACGCGCACCAGCTCAACGAGCGCGTCCGGAGCTTTCTTCGCCTTCAGCGAGGTGAGGAGCGGCCGAAGCTCCAAGGCCGGCTGCTTCTTTTGAAAGCAACGGTCTTGGATGCCATAGATTTTGGCTTGGGCCGTCACTTGGCGCGAGAATTGTTCGACACGTGCCGTGGCGTCCTGGGCGGCGGCCCACGCCGGCAGCGGCGCCAGCAACGTGAGGACGATGGCAACCGCGGGAAAGCAGCGAGAGAGCAGCATCGGGGGGATATCCTGCAGCGGATGGGGGGAGGCGATGCCTCCCCCGCAGCCTGATTGCGCACGCCTGTTCAGGGCGCGACGGCGCCCATGATGGTGGAAACGCTCGACTTGATCTGGCCGGTGTTCACCGCGCCGGCGACCGTTGTCTTCAGGTCGGTGCCGGCGATGGCGTTGGTCGCACCGATCTTGATGTCGCCGTACAGGTTGGCGTTGTTGACGGCAAAGGCGGTCAGGTTGGGCAGGGCGCCGCCGCCGTTGTTCACGAAATGCCGGCGAGTTGCAGGTTGCCCTGGAGATTGCCCTGCAGGCCGAGGCTCTGCGACAGCTCGCCGGCGGTGTTGGAGCCGGTGTTCGTGCCGGTGTTGGTGCCCGTCTGGGTGATCAGCGCGCCGGCGCCCAGGTTGACCAAGAAGGTGGAGTCGATCTTGCCGTCGTTGACCGCGCCGACCACCTGGGTGGCCGCCTTCAACTGCTCGGTGATGCCGTTGGTGCCCATCACCTGGATGCCGCCGAAGAGGTCGGCGTTGTTCTCGGCCCAGACGCTCCAATAACCCTTGTAGAACTGGCCCGACTGCTTGAATTGGTCGAACTGGATTTCCGGCGTGTAGCTGCCCGCCTGGGCGGCACCGGCGCACAGAGCCAGGACGGCGAACGAAGCCAAAGCAATTTTGCGCATGTTATCCTCGTGAAATTGAATGATCCGCCCGTCTGCCTAGGGTGCGGACTTTGTTTACGGGGAGGGCAGCCCCGCCACGTCGGGGCGCGCCGGCTCTGTGGTGAGCGGTGTGGCGACCCGATCGAGTTCATGGCGGCAAGCGTCGCCGCCGAAAAGCTTCGACAACAATTCGTACGTCGCGTAGTAGAGCATGCCGCGCAGGGCGAACTGCAGCGCCTCGCGCTGTTGCGACGACGAATCGATCTGAACCAGGGTTTCGCCGAAGAAGCGGCCGACATTGAAGCCGACCTCATCGGCGAAGATTTGTTTGTTGATGGCGGAGACCGCCTCGACTTCGCTGGTCGCGGCCTTGGTGAGGGCGAGATCCAGGCCGACCAGGGCGCGGTACTGGCGGTAGCGCGGGCCGATGCCGCCCACGTTGATTTCCGCAGACGCTCCCGGCAGGAAGTCCAAGGTGTTGATGCTGCCGGTGATGAAGTAGTCCGTCGGCGCGATGTTGGACGGCGCGCGGATGCCCCACTGCATCTCGGTGATGAGGACGCGCGGGTCGCGCCGGTTGACCACCCGCACCGCTCCGAATTTCACCAAAGCGGTCTGCACCATATCGCCGGCCCCTTGCGTGATGTATTTGCCCTGGCCGCCGTCGGAGATCGAGTCCTTGCCGGTGCTGTCGGCGATCTCGCCGACGCTGATGGTCACCGGCGTCCGCGCCAGGCCGCCGAGGCAGGCCACCGCCCGGTCGTAGGGCGTGACCACATCCTGGACCGGCGGGCCGGCCACCAGCGGGGCGTGGCGGTCCATCGGACCGACGGCGTTGGCGCACCCGCCGAGAGCAACGGTGAGAGCGATCAGGAGCGACCGGACACGGGGCATGGTCAGGGCCCTCCGCAGGCTTTGCCGGAATTGGTGGTCGGGCTGTTGTTCTGCGCCAAGCCGATCGAGGCGTCGCCGCACCCCGTGTTCTGCGCCGAGGCGTTCAGACTCACGCCCGAGACGTTGTTTCCGACGCTGACCTGGTTCCAGGAACCGATCGACGTGGTGCTCATGTTGTAATTGTTGACGTAGTAATTCGGCGACATGTTCGAGTAATAGCCGCCTTGAGCCTTCTTCTGGAGATCGGCGCGGCTGATGTCGACCGCGCGGTCCGTGCTCGACCGAAACTGCCGGTTCCCGTTCCAATCCTGGCTTGCGCTCTGCGCAAACGCAGGGTGGGAGCCGTTTGAAAAGGTGACAAACATGCCGATGGAGGCGTACAGCAGCACTCTGCGAGTGGCAGCCATGATGATGACCTCACCTATAAAAACAGATTTTATGCTATGAGATTATTGTGCAGAGCCGGTTTCGTTCTTGGCTTGCGAGAACTACGTCGCACAAATTTGTTCGTGTTTTCTACAATCGTTTGGCGATGAGCGCTTGGCCCCGTAACCACTTTAAAGGCTAATTCGCTCAAAAATTGAACCAATTTGGTTGCCATAGGCCGAAAGGGCCGTTCCTAGTTTCAAAGTTGATGGCGTGCCTTGTGCCTAAGGTGAGGCACGGACGGCGTGGCCGCGCGTTGAAATTATGGCCGCAGTATTTCGGGAGCGAAATAAATCCGCCGAACCGCGTCGATAACGGGCGCGCCATTTTACGGCCTGATGGTCACCAGGCACACCGAAGTACTAGGCGATGGAGTTGGTTGTCGGCATCGATAATCGCCGACCGGGCGCGCTTTCCTTCCGCGCGGGGCACTTGTCCGGACGTCTTTGCAACGCGCCGGAGGGCAACTGGTGGCTTCCAGACTGGCGCCGGGACCGGCCGGGGTCCGACGTGCCCCCGGCCAAGTCCAACCCGTGCGTCGCCGGCCGGCCGCCGCCCCCGGTTCACGGAAACCCGAGCGCGCCGGGTCTCCTCCCCCGAGTGTGCGGCGGCTTCCGCTGGATCAGGCGCGCTTGGCGAGCCTGTCGATCAGCCCGGTCCAGCTGCTGACCGAGATCAGATGCGCGTAGACCAGGGCAAGCCAGCCCCGCGCACGCCACGCGAGCACCACGTCCGCGGGCAGCTGGTTGAACAACTCCTCGTCGATGACCTTGAAGCCGGCAAGGCTCAGCCGCTCGCCGTTGACCAGCGTCACGTCCGCACGCTTGTCGACCAGCAGGTTCGCGGCGACCACCGCGTCGGTGAATTCCGCGGTGAAGGCGCTCTGCGCCTGGAATTCCTTGGCGAAGGCCAGGGCGTTGTCGGTCAGGGCGGAGGGCTTGCCGTCCACGAAGAACGGGTTGTCGGTGCCCTCGACCACCGACTCCGCGTCCTCGTCGATGCAGAGCGTGAATTCCGACTTGTCCGCGTTTTCCATGAAGATGAACGGATAGCGGCGGATGTAGGCGGGAACGTAGGCCCCCTCCTCCCACACGCCCTCCGCGTCGACGAACAGGTTGTCCCCCGTGCGCAGGCCTAGGAGGGCCACTGGCTGCACCACGGCGCCATCGGTGAACAGGATGGGGACGTGCTTGCACGCCGCCACGAACTCCGCCGCCATCAGGGGAACGGAGTTGGTGCCGGCGGTGAAGCCATGGCCGGCGTCCGTCCGCAGCGACCAGGCGCCATGACGGTCGGCCTGCAGCGGACGGGGATTGGCGTAGAACAAGGGAAGCGTCTGGTCGGTCATAATCAAGCGATCCAATTAAAACTGCGAGCTGGCCAAAACTGCGGGCTGGCGGAGCGGCGTGGGGCTGAGGCGCCCCTTACCGCGCCTCCTCCTTCTTGTCTCCTTCGGTCTTGCCGCTCGGGGCCGTCCCGGTGGACAGGACCGACGGCTGGGCGCCGGTCCCGATCAGGTTCGGGGTGGTGCCCGAGGTGGTCAGGACCTGCGGCGAGGCGAAGGCGTCCAGCGCGTTCGGGGTGAGGCCGGCGCTGGTCATGGTGCCGGTGAACAGGCTGGTGACGCCCGGTGTGCTGGGCACGGGGACTTCGACGACGATCGTGGCGACGACGCGGCTGACGGTCTGCGTCGGCCCCCACGGGGTGTTGTTGATGAAGTAGGGCGCCGAGCGCAGCGGGCTGTCGATCAGGCTGGCCGCCAGGGCGTCCGCCTTGCCGGCGATGCTGCCGAACATCTTGGCCGAACCGGCGGTGGGGACCGTCAGGCCCGCCAGGTTGATCTTCTGCAACGCGCTTCCGCCCTCCAGGCCGATGGCCATCGCCCCGCCGGAGCCGGACGCCATGGTCAGCGTGGTGGTCGCCCCCTGCAGCCCCGCCATGGTGATGGAGCCGTCGGTGGTGATCGTCGCCTTCCCGTTCGGCAGGGTCGCCACCGCGCCGAGCGTGATGGGGCCCCGCGTCACGACAACGCTGCCGGGAAGAACAATGCCCGATCCGCCCGCTTGGGTAAAGCCGGTGGCGGTGACAAGGTTGGCGCCCTCGGCAAAGGTCACCGTGCCGGCCACGTCGCTGTTGGTGATGGACAGGCTGCCGGCGCTGGCGGTCACCGGCGCGTCGAAGGTGAAGCCGGCGCCGGTCAACTGGATGCCGTCGGTGCCGTCCACAGTCACGGCGCCGGCGAAGCGGGTCGTCCCTCCGGCCGCGGTCTGCCGCAGCGAGCGGGCCGCCACCGACCCGTTGAACAGGGTGGCGTTGCCGGCCTGGAGCGTCATGCCGCCGATCAGTCCGGTCCCGCCGACGTTGCCCGCCACGCGGACGGAGCCGCCGGCCGCCAGCGTCAGCGACGACCGGTTGGCCGCGTCGAGTGTGCTGCCGAAGACGAGGTCGCCGCCGCCGCTGGTCAGCACCGTGTCACCGCCCAGCACCGTCGCCCCGCCGTAGCTCTGGGTTCCGGCGGTGGTGATGCCGCCGTTCAGACGCGCCGTTCCGGTGACGGAGACGGACCGCAGGCTGCGGGCCGACCCGAAGGCGCCGGTCAGGACAGCATCGCCGTTAACGGTCAGCCCCGGCGTCCCGGCGGTGGCGGCGTCGCCGCCGCCCAGCAGGGACACCGTGCCGCCGGTCAGGATCGCATCGGCCCCCAGCGTGACGGCCCCGCCGTAGGTCTGGGCCGCGGTGGTGGTGACCGTGCCGCCGTTCAGGGTGCTGCGGCCGCTGATCGACAGGCTGCGCAGCGCCTGGCTTCCGCCGACGGCGCCGTTGAGCACGGCGTCGCCGGTGACCGTGAGGCTCTGCGCCCCAGCGGTCTTGGCGTCCGCCCCGGCGGCCAGCGTGACGCCGGTGCCGGTCAGCACCGTGTCGGCGCCGAGCACGGCGCGCTCGCCGTAGCTCTGCGCACCGGTGGTGTCGACCGAGCCGCCGTCGAGCGCCAGCGTGCCCGCCGCGTCGGTGGTGACCGAGGCGGCCTTGACCGCCCCGGCAAAGCCGGTCTGCCCGCCGCTGTTCACCGACAGCGCGCCCAGGCGGCTGGTCGAGCCGATCGCCCCACCGAAGGTGACGTCGCCCGTGCCGCTGCTCAGCGTCAGGCCCTGGCCGCCGTCCAGCGTTGCGGCGAAGGCGATGCCGCCGGTGCCGCTGGTCAGCGTCTCCGCCGCGCCGGCCAGCAGGACCGCGCCGCCGAAGCTCTGCGCGCCCGTGGTGACGACGCTGCCGCCGTTCAGGGTGGTGATGCCACTGACGCTCAGGCTCTTCAACGCGCGGGCCGTGCCGAAGCCGCCGGTCAGCGCCGCGTTGCTGGCGATGGTCAGGCCCTGCCCGCCCACCGTGGCCGCGTCGGCCCCACCGGCCAGCGTCACCGTGCTGCCGGTCAGCACCGTGTCCGCGCCCAGCACCACCGCATCGCCGTAGCTCTGCGCAGCCGTCGTGTCCACGCCGCCGCCGTTCAGCACCGTGGCACCGCCGGCGTCGGTGGTGACCGACGCCGCCTTGACCGCGCCGGCCAGCGTCGTGGTCCCGCTTCCGGTCACCGAGACCGCGCCGAGGCGGGTCGCGCCGCCGACGGCGCCGCCCAGCGTGACGACGCCGGTGCCGCCGTTCAGCGTCAGCGCCTGCGCGCCGTCGATGGTCGAGGCGAAGCCGATCCCCGTCGCGGTGACGGTGCTGCCGCCGGCCAGGGTCACCGGACCGGAAGCGGTGAAGGTGCCGGCGGTGTAGGTGCCGTTCAGCGTGGTCGCCTCGCCGTAGCTCTGCGCGCCGGTGGTGGTCACCGACTTCAGGCCCAGCGTGCCGCCGGCGTTGGTGGTCAGGCTGCTCAGCGCCGTCGTGCCGCCGACAACCCCGTTGAACTGCGTGGCCCCCGTGCTGTTGACGGTCAGCGCCTGGGCGCCGTCCACCGCCCCGCCGAAGGTCACGGGGCCGCTGCCGGCGTTCACCACCACGTCCCCGGCCAAAGTGACCGGGCCGGCGATGGTGACGGCGGCGTTGCCGGCGGTGTAGGTGCCGGTCAGGCTGGCCTCTCCGCCGTAGCTCTGCGCGCCCGTGGTGGTGACGTTGGTCAGGCTGGTGTAGCCGGTGCCAGTGGTCAGGCTGGTCAGCGCCGTCGTGCCGCCGACCGACGCGTTGAGCAGCATCGCGCCGGTGGAGTTGGCCGTCAGCGCCTTGGCGCCGTCGACCGCCCCGTTGAAGGTGATGGTCCCGAAGCCGGCGTTGACGGTTGTGTCCCCGGCCAGGGTGACCGGGCCGCCGAAGGTGACGGCGGCGTTGCCGGCGGTGAAGGTGCCGCCAATCGTCGCGGCCTCGCCGTAGCTCTGCGCGCCGGTGGTGGTGACGTTCCACAGGCCGACGGTGCCGCCGGCGTCCGTGGTCAGGCTGACCAGCGCCGTCGTGCCGCCCACGGTGCCGTCGAACAGCGTGGTGCCGGTGCTGTTGACGGTCAGCGCCTTGGCGCCGTCCACCGTGCCGGAGAAGGTGACGTTGCCGCTGCCCGAATTCACCACCGTGTCGCCGGCCAGCGTCACCGGCCCGGCGAAAGCCAGGGTCGCGTTGCCGGTCGTGTAGGTGCCGTTCAGCGTGGCGGCCTCGCCGTAGCTCTGCGCGCCCGTGGTGGTCACGGACAGCAGGCTGACGGTGCCGCCGGCGTTGGTCGTCAGGCTGGTCAGCGCCGTCGTGCCGCCAACCGCGCCGAGGAAGCCGGTCGCGCCGCTGCTGTTGACGGTCAGCGCCTTGGCACCGTCCACCGCGCCGCCGAAGGTGACGGCGCCGTTGCCGGCGTTCACCACCACATCCGCCCCCAGCGTCGTGGCGCCGGTGACAATGACCGACTTCAGCGCCGTGGTGCCGCCCAGCGAACCGCCCAGGGTCAGGGCGCCGGTGACCGTGAGGCCCTGCGTCCCGGCCGTCTTGGCGTCCGCCCCGGCGGCCAGCGTGACCGTGGTGCCGGTCAGGACGGTGTCGGCGCCGAGCACGGCGCGCTCGCCATAGCCCTGCGCACCCGTGGTGTCGACCAGCCCGCCGTCGAGCGCCAGCGTGCCCGCCGCGTCGGTGGTGACCGAGGCGGCCTTGACCGACCCGGCAAAGCGGGTCTGCCCGCCGCTGTTCACCGACAGCGCGCCCAGGCGGCTGGTCGAGCCGATCGCCCCACCGAAGGTGACGTCGCCCGTGCCGCTGCTCAGCGTCAGGCCCTGGCCGCCGTCCAGCGTTGCGGCGAAGGCGATGCCGCCCGTGCCGCTGGTCAGCGTCTCCGCCGCCCCGGCCAGCAGGACCGCGCCGCCGAAGCTCTGCGCCCCGCTGGTCGCGACGTTGCCGCCGTTCAGGGTGGTGGCGCCGCTGACGCTCAGGCTCTTCAGCGCGCGGGCCGCGCCGAAGCCGCCGGTCAGCGCCGCGTTGCCGGCGATGGTCAGGCCCTGGGTGCCCACGGTCGCCGCGTCGGCCCCACCGGCCAGCGTGACCGTGCTGCCGGTCAGCACCGTGTCCGCGCCCAGCGTCACCGCGTCGCCGTAGCTCTGCGCCCCCGTCGTGTCCACGGCCCCGCCGTTCAGCACGGTGCTACCACCGGCGTCGGTGGTGACCGACGCCGCCTTGACCGCGCTGCCCAGCGTCGTGGTCCCGCTGCCGGTCACCGAGACCGCGCCGAGGCGGGTCGCGCCGCCGACGGCGCCGCCCACCATGACGGCGCCGGTGCCGCCGTTCAGCGTCAGCGCCTGCGCGCCGTCGATGGTCGAGGCGAAGCCGATCCCCGTCGCCGTGACGGTGCTGTCGCCGGCTAGGGTGACCGGGCCGGAGGCGGTGAAGGTGCCGGCGCTGTAGGTGCCGTTCAGCGTGGCCGCCTCGCCGTAGCTCTGCGCGCCCGTGGTGGTCACCGACTTCAGGCCCAGCGTGCCGCCGGCGTTGGTGGTCAGGCTGCTCAGCGCCGTCGTGCCGCCGACGACCCCGTTGAACTGCGTGGCACCGGTGCTGTTGACGGTCAGCGCCTGGGCGCCGTTCACCGTCCCGCCGAAGGTCACGGCGCCGCTGCCGGCGTTCACCACCGTGTCACCGGCCAGGGTCGCCGCCCCACCGACCGAGAAGGCGCCGTTGGTGGTCGCGTAGGTGCCGTTCAGGGTGGTCGCGTCGCCGTAGCCCTGCGCCCCCATGGTCGTCACCGACAGCAGGCTGGTGGTCCCGCCGGCGTCGGTGGTCAGGCTGGTCAGCGCGGTGCTGCCGCCGACCGCGCCGTTGAACTGCGTGGCGCCGGTGCTATTGACGGTCAGCGCCTTGGCCCCGTTCACCGTGCCCGTGAAGGTGACGTTGCCGCTGCCGCTGTTCACCACCACGTCGCCGGCCAAGGTGACGGCCCCACCGAAGCTCACCGCGGCGTTGCTGGTCACGTAGGTGCCGTTCAGCGTCGCGGCCTCGCCATAGCTCTGGGCGCCCGTGGTGGTCACCGACTTCAGGCTGAGCGTGCCGCCCGCGTTGGTGGTCAGGCTGGCCAGCGCGGTGCTGCCGCCAACGGCACCGTTGAACTGCGTGGCGCCGGTGCTGTTGACGGTCAGCGCCTTGGCCCCGTTCACCGTGCCCGTGAAGGTGACAGCGCCGCTGCCGGTGCTCACCACCGTGTCACCGGCCAGGGTGGAGGTCCCGTCGATGCTGAAGGCGCCGTTGCCGGTGGTGTAGGTGCCGTCCAGCGTGGCGCTGGTGTCGCCGTAGCTCTGCGCGCCCGTGGTGGTCACCGACTTCGCGGTGAGGGTGCCGCCGGCGTTGGTGGTCAGGCTGGCCAGCGCAGTGGTGCCGCCGACGACGCCGTTGAACTGCGTGGCGGCGGTGCTGTTGACGGTCAGCGCCTGGGCGCCGTCCACCGTGCCGCTGAACAGCGCGGCGTTGGCGCCCGTGCTGACCGTGGTCGCCCCGTCCAGGGTCGTGGCGCCGTTGGCGCTGAAGACGCCGGTCGTCGTCGTGTAGGTGCCGTCCAGGTGGATGGCGCCGGTGTAGGACTGGATGCCGGTCGAGGTCACGCTCTTCAGGTTGATGGTCCCGGCCGTGACGTTCAGCGTGCTCAGGCCGCTCGCCGCCCCGCCCAGCGTCACGGTGCCCGTGCCGGCGGTCAGGGTGGCCGCGTTGCTGCCGCCGGCCAGCGTGCCAGTGATGGAGATGTTGCCGTTGGCGGCACTGGTGCTCAGCGTGCGGGCGCCGCCGGCCAGCGTGGCGTTGCCGGTGATGGTGATGGCCTTGCCGGTCAGGTTCCCGTTCAGGGTCGTGGCGCCGGTGTAGCTCTGCGTGCCGGCGCTGGTGACGGTGCCCAGGCTGACGGAGGTGCCCTGCACGGTCACGCTGGACCGGCTGCCGTCCCCGCCGGTGGTGGTCGCCGGTTTGGACAGGCTGACGGCACCGCCCGTGGAGATCACGCTGATGGTGCCACCGCTTCCGGCGGTGATGCCGTTGACGGTGTTGGCGTCGGAGATGGCGCCGGTCGTGGTGACGGCGATGTCGCCGTTGGCGGTCGTCAGGTCGCCCAGCGTGAAGCTGGTCCCCGACAGGTAAATGCCGCCGGTCCCCGTAACCTTGGCCGCGATGTTGGCGATGGAGCTGGTGAACGGGTTGAGCGCCGTGCCGACACCGGTGAAGGTCGTCAGGTCGAGGCTGTTGCCGGTGAGGGAGGATCCCACGCCCGACAGGATGCTGCCCGCCGCGGCCGACAGCACGATCGAGCCGGTGGCGCCGGCGTTGATCGCGCCGACCGTCAGGTCGCCCGTGGTGGTGGTCAGGCGGACGGTGCGGCCGGTGCCGCTCGCCGTCGCCGCGCTGACCGTCATGGCGGTGCTGTTGGTGGCGGTGATGTCGCCGTTCGCCGCCAGCGTCGCCGTCAGCGCGCCGGTGTTGTTGACCGTCAGGTTCTTCGAGGTGCCGGTCAGCGTGGCGTTGAGGGTGCCAACGGTGGTGTTCAGCGTCGTGTTGCCGCCCGCCGAGCCGCTGGAGAAGGTCAGCGAGCCGGCGGTGACCGACAGCGAACGCGGCGTGGCGCCGCTGGCGATCACGTCCGTCGTGCCCTTCAGCGTCAGCGCGCCGCTGCCCAGGTTGATCGCGGCGGTCGGCAGGGTCAGCGTGCCGCCCGACTGCAGCAGCAGGTTGCCGTTGGTCAGGGTGATGCCGGCGCTGGCGTCCAGGTCGCCGGCCGTCTTGATGTAGGCGGACCCGCCGGCGCCCAGCGTGACGAGGTTGTTGGTCAGCGACAGCGCGGCGGTGTTGCTGTTGTCGACCGAGATGACCGGCGTCGTGCCCGTCGCGGTCAGCCCGAGGATCTGTGCGACGTTCAGCTTGATCGGCGTGCCGGCGCCGGTGGCGGCGTCGGTCACCGCGCCGATGCTGCCGCCGGTGGCGGTCAGCGTGGCGGACTTCGCCGTCACGTGCGGGCCGGCGCCGGTGCCGAGGATCGACCCGGCCGCAGTCAGGCTGACGGCACCGCTGCTGGTGTTGGCCGACACCGTCCCGACGGTCATCGTGCCGGCGGAGCTGACGGTGACCGGGCCGCTCGTCGCGGTGGCGCTGGCCAGGGTGACGCCGTTCGTGTTGCCATCGCTGACGAAGATGCCGGTGCCGCCGACGCCGCTGCTCGACAGGGTCAGGCTGCTCGCCGTGGTCTGCATGGCCGTCGCGGCGATGCCGACGCCGTTCGCGCCGGAGAGGCTGACCGCCCCGCCGGTGATGCGCGTGGCTGACGCGCCGTCGTCGATGACCGCGCCCGCGCCGGACGTGAGGCTGACCGCGCCCGTGCCGGCGTTGATCGTGCCGGCGATGATGTCGGCGCCGGTCGCGGTGGAGGCGATGGTGATCGCGCCGCCGCTGGTCGTGGCGTTGACCACCGACAGCTTGTCGCCGGCCAGCACGTCGATCTTGCCGGTGCCCGACGCGGCGTAGCCGAGCGACGTGGCGCCCGTCGTCTTCAGGTAGATGTCGGTGTTGCTGCTGGTCGCCTGCACCAGGTCGCCGTTGACGCCGAGCCGGGCCGCCGAGGACCCGATGCCGCCCGCGCCGTTCAGCGTGATGGTGCTGCCACTGACCGCGGAGGTGCCCGACGCCGCCAGGATCTTGCCGCTTCCGGACAGCGTGGTCAGCGACACCTTGCCGGCCGTCGCCCCCGCCGTCACCGTGTCGACGGTGATGTCGCCGAGCGAGGTGGTGACGGAGATGTCGTTGCCCGCGGCGTCGGTGGTGATGCCGACGTTGTTCAGGACCAGGTTGGCGTTGCCGGTGATGGCGATGGGGCCGTTGGCGGCCGTGGCCGTCACGCCGCCGCTCAGGTAGCTGCTGATGTCGAGATAGAGCCCGCCCGTGCCGGTGACGGTGGCGGTCAGCGGCGATACGCTGCCCGCCGTGACCTTCAGCGGCGCGTTGACCGTGCCGATGCCCGCTCCGGCGGTCAGGACGCCGCTGCCGGACAGGTACAGGGACGCCCCCGTGCCGCTGACGATCCGGCCCGTTGTCGCGGTCAGGATCAGCGCCTTGCCGGTCCCATAGCTGAGGCCGCTGATGGTCAGGTCGCCGGTGCTGGCCGTCGCCGACAGATCACCACTGGTGCTGACGGAGTTGAGGCTGAGCGCACCCGCGTTCTTGATGTAGAGGCCGCCGGTGCCGCTGCTGGCCGTCAGGCTGCCGGTGTTGAGGCCAAGCGCCGTGCCGCTGGAGCCGATGGCGCTGCCGGTGCCGCTGGCCGACAGGGTGACCGAGCCCGCCGTGATGGTCGAGCTGGAGTTGACGGCCGTGATGTTGCCGTTGCCCGAACTCGGCGACGCCTGGAGGACGACGCTGCCGGAGTTCCCGGCGTTGATCGTGCCGACGACGATCGACCCCATGGCCTTGTAGGAGAAGTTCAGGCCGGTCGTGTCGGTCAGGTTGGTGAAGGTGGTGGTGTTGCTGGCGTCGGTGACGTTCCAGGTCAGGTTGAGCGCGCTGAGGTTCAGCGTGCCGCTGCTGGTCGTGCCGCTGGTCGGGCTGCGGTCGATCGTCAGCTTCGCCAAGTCGAGCGTATCGGCGACATAGACGTTGGCGGAGGACTTCAGCGTCAGGTCGGTTGTCGCCACGTTGAGGTTTGTGCCCGAGGCGCCGATGCTGCCGGACCCGGTGGACACCGACACGCTGCCGCCGGTCACCAGGTTGCTGCCATTGTTGCCGACGATGCTGTTCCCGCTGCTGGTCAGCGACACCGCCCCGGTGGTGGAGATCGTCCCGACCGAGAAGGTGTAGCCGCCGCTGCTGGAGCCGCCGGACAGCGTGATGTTGCCGCCGCCGCTGCTCACCACGCTGGAGGCGTTCAGCTTGTAGCCTTCCGTGACCGCGATGCTGCCGGCCGCGCTGGCCGTCAGGGTGGTGGTGCCGCCGTTGTTCGCCGAGGTGGTAATGGCGCTGCTGTTGCCGATCGACCCGGTCGCGGTCAGCGACACCGTCGTGGTGTTGCTGATCCCGCCGCTGAGGATCGAGCCGCCGTTGTTGGTGATCGAGACGGCGCCGCCGCCGGCGTCGATGGTGCCGAGCGCGATGTCGCCCGTGGTGTTGGTCAGGGTCAGCGGGCCGCCGAGCGTCATCGACGCGATCTTCGTCGCCCCCTGAAGGGCGAGATTCGCACCGTTGTTCGCCGCGACGGTCAGGCCTCCGGTGGTGACCTCGATGCCGTTGCCGGCGCCGCTGGTACCCACGGCGCCCGACGAGGCCGACAGGGTGACCGCGCCGGCGTTGATCTTGGTGGTCGTGTTGCCGTCGCCGTCGATGTTCCCGCTGTTTGCCGACAGGGTGACCGAACCGACCGTTCCGGCCTCCAGGCTGCCCACGACCATCCCGCGGTCGCTGGTGAAGGAGAAGATCTGGCCCGTGCTGTCGGCCAGGGTGGTCAGCGTCGTCTGCGTGCCGTTGTCCGTCGCCAGCAGGTTGGCAACCCCGCCCGTCAGGCCGACCGAATCGATGGCGTAGGTCCGGGCGGCGTTGGACGTGTGGGTGCTGGCGATGCCCAGCTGCTCGATGTGGGTGTCGGACTCGACGATGAGGTCGCCGGTGACGTTGAAGGTCGCCACGGGCGCCGACAGGTGGATCTTGTTGGAGGTCGAGCCGATGTTCCCGCCGGCCGAGGTCAGCGTCACGGACCCGGCCGTGATCCGGTTCGCCGTGCCGTTCGCCGCCGCCGACGCGGTGCCGGTGATGTTGCCGGCGCTGGTCAGCGCGACCTTGCCCCAGGCCTTGGCGTCGATGGTGCCGATCGACTGGGCGTGCTGGGTGTCGAGCGTGATGTCGATGCCCGTCGCGTCGGTCAGCGTGCCGACCGTCGTCGTCGTCCCGTCGTCGGTCAGCGTGAAGGCGAGCTGGGGCGCCGTGATCTCGTAGGTGGCGGACCCGCTGCTCTGCTTGCTGGTCAGCGACAGCTTGGCCAGATCCAGGGCGTTGTCGACGAACACGTTGCCGCCGGTGGTCAGCGTCAGGCTGTCGGCGACGGTCTGGATGTGGTTCGCGGAACTGCCGGCGGCACCGATCGATCCGGTCGCGGTCAGCGTCACCGACCCGGCGGTGAGCAGCGAGGAGCCGGTGCTGGTGATGTTTGCGTTCGTGCCGGTGGTCGTGATGCTCAGCTTGTGGCCGGGCTGCGCCTTCACCGTGCCAAGCGCGATGGCGACGTCGCCGCTGAAGGTGAAGTCGAGGCCTGTGGCGTCGACGAGGTTGGACAGCGTGTACTGGCTGCCCGTGACGGTGTCGGTCAGCGCGAAGCTCAGCCCGGTCGCCTGGATGTCGAAGTTGCTCTTCGTCGTGGGCGTCGCGTGGGTGGCGGTCAGGTCCAGGGAGAACAGGTCGCCGGCGTTGGTCAGGTAGACGTTCTTGCCCGAGGACAGGGTGAGCTGCTGCGCGGCGGTCAGCAGCGGCGTGCCGGACGCCCCGATGGAACCGCCGGTCGCCGACAGCTTCACGATGTTCGCGGTGAGCGGGACCGCGCCGCTCTGCAGGATGGAACCGTTGTTGGTGGCCGTGATCTCGGCGCTGGTGGACCCACCGACCGAGGTCGGCTTCATCGTCACGCCCTTCAGCGTCAGCGTCCCGTCGTTGACGAGGCGCAGGCTGCTCTGCCCGTTGACGGTCAGCGTCCCGACCTTGGTGTAGAACTTCTCGTTGCTGCTGGTGGACGTGTTGCCGATCGACGAGGCGTTCATGGTCAGGCTGCCGGCCGTCAGCACGGTGCTCGTCTTGGTGGCGTTCAGCGAGCTGTTGCCCGTGCTGCCCGCCGTCAGGGTGACGGCGCCGGCGCCGACGTCGACGTTGGTCACCGTCATCGACTTGTCGGCGGTGACCGACAGGTTCAGGCCGGACTGGATGATGTTGGTGAGGTTGAAGCCGTTGCTGCCCGACGTGTTGTCGGTGACGGAGAAGGTCAGCCCGGTCGAGGTGATCGAGTAGGTCTTGGAGCCGCTGCTGCTGTGCCGGGCGTCCAGCGTCAGGTCGGTCAGCGTGGCGCTGTTGGCCACCGACACGTTGCCGCCCGACGTGATCGCCAGCTTGCCCGTGCTGGTCGACAGCTGGCTGGTGCCGCCGATGTTGCTGTTACTTCCCGTGGCGAACAGCGACACGGAGCCGGCGGTGATCGTCCCGTTGTCCTTGTTGATCGACGCCGCGACCACCGTGCCGGTGCTGCCGCCGGTGGAGGTCAGCGCGATGGAGCCGGTCGTGCTGGTGCCGGCGTCCATGGTGCCGGTCTCGATCGCCCGGTCGGTGCTGTAGGCGAAATTCATGGTGCCGCTGCCGCTCGACAGCGCGAGCGTCTGCACGCCGCCGCTGTCGGACACGGAGAAGCTGCGCCCGGACCCGATGTTGCTGAACTGGTAGCTGTTCGTGGTGGACGCCGACGTGGACTTGTGGGCCGACGTCACGTCCAGCGTGGTCAGCGCCGTGTTGTTGTTGTTGACGTAGATGTTGCCGTTGTTGGTGATCTTCAGCGACGGCGTGCTCAGGCTCAGCGCCAGCGTGTTCGTCCCGATGGAGCCGCTGCCGGCCACCGTGCCGGTCGCCGCCAGGATCACCGAGTTCGCGGTGATGCGGCCGCCGGAGCTGACGCTGGTGATGCTGGAGTTGGCGCCGCCGCCGGCGGTGGTCAGCGACACGGTTCCGGTCGCGACGATCTCGCTGACCTCGATGGCCTTGACGTTGGTGAAGCTGAAATCGCCGATGCCGCTGCCCGCGACGTCGAGCGTCTGCTTGGTGCCGGCGTCGGTGATCGTGATGGCCTGGGCCCCGGTGCCGGCGATGGAGAAGAGGCTCTTGGTCGCGTCGGCGGTGGTGAAGTTGGTGCTGGTGATCGACAGGCTGCTCAGCGCCCGGCCGTTGTTGTTGACGGCGAAGTCCTGCCCGGCCGACAGGATCAGGTTGGCCGTGTCCAGGCTGATCGCGCCGCCGGTGGCGGTGGAGCCGACCGACGCCGAGGATCCGGCGGTCAGAGACACCGTGCCCGCGGTGATCTTCGACCCGCTGTTGCCGTCGTTGGTGATGGCGCCGCTGGAGGAGGTGCTGGCGACCGTGACGCTGCCGCCGCTGCCGACGTTGATCGTGCCGATCTTGACAGTGCGGCCGGCGCTGTAGCTGAAGTTCAGCGGGGTGGTGCTGGTGACCGTCTGCAGGGTGGACTGGCTGCTGCTGTCCGACAGCGCGAAGCTCTGCCCCACAACCGTGCTGATGGAAATGGAGCCGGACGGCGAGGACGCCCGCGTCAGCGACAGATCGGTCAGGGCCACCGTGTCGGTGATGCTGACCCCGCCGGAGGTGGTCAGCGACAGGTACGGCGTCGTCAGGTTCAGGCCGCCGCCGCCGTTGATGCTGCCGTTCACCGCGCTCAGCAGCACCTTGCCCGCGGCGATGACGGTGGAGCTGTTGTTGTCGCCCTGGATCGAGCCGGAGCTGGAGTTGAGGCTGACCGTGCCGGTGCCGGCGTTGGCCTGGATCGCGCCGACCGAGAGCGAGCCGGAGGTCTGGGAGACGGTGACATCGTTGCCGGCGGTCAGGCTGGTCAGCATCGTGCTGCCGCTGGCGTTGAGCCACATCGAGGTGCCGGCCGTCGCCGTGACCGCGCTGCCGCCCACGTTCAGCGCCTTGTCGGCGGTGCCCAGCGCCTGGCCCGCGGTCAACGTGATGTTGCCGGCGCCCGCCGACAGGCTGTACCCGTTCGGGTTCAGGATCGACCCGGTGGCCGCCGCCAGGGTGATGGCGCCGCTGCCGGACGTGCTGACGTTGGTGCCAAGCGTGATGTCGCCCTGCTCCGCCCTTACCCAGATCGGACCGTTGCTGGCGTTGAAAGTGCTGCTGCCCAGCGTCACCGCGCTCAGGGTGTTGCTGGTGCCGGTCGGCATCGGCACGTCGATGTAGATGCCGCCGTTCGACGCCTTGGCGTCGATGGTGCCGGCGACGATGTCGAGGTAGTCGGTCCCGGTGCCGCTGCCGATCGCACCGCTGGCCTTCAGCGTGATGGTGTTGGCGAGCGCGCTGGTGACCTTCGACCCGTCGTCGAGGATCGAGCCGTTGGTCGTCTCCAGCGTCGCGCTGCTGGCGTAGGTCACGTCCAGCTTGCCCAGGCGGATGTCGCGGTCGCCCTTGAAGCTGACGGTCAGGCCGGTGGCGTCCGTCAGGGTGTTCAGGCTGTAGCCGTTGGTGGTGCTGTCCGTGAGGTTGAGCACGAACTCCGGCGCGGTGATCGTGTAGGTGTTGGTGACGGTGGCGTCGGTGTGGCCGCTGGTGATGGTCAGCGACGACAGGTCGGCGATGTCGGCGACGTGCAGGTTCCCCTTGGTCGTCAGATCCAGAACGCTGCCGTTGAGGCCGAGCGGGGTGCCGGCGGCGCCGATGCTGCCGTTGGCCGCGGATAGGGCGATCGACCCGCCGTTGACCCGCGTGTTGGCGTTGCCGTCGTCCAGGATGTCGCCGTTGAGCGACTTCAGCGTGACCGTGCCGCCGAGGTTCTGGGTACGGATCTCCCCGACCGTCAGCGACTTGTCGCTGGTGTAGCTGAGGGCGCTGAGCGCCGCGCCGCTGATCTCGGAGAGCGTCGTCTTCTGCCCGTCGTCGCTGGCCGTGAAGGTGAAGTTGCCGGAGGTCAGCTGCAGCGTGTTGGGCGTGGTGCCGCTGTGGCTGTTGGCGACGGTCAGCGAGGTCAGCTGGGTCTTGGTGTTGTCGATGTAGAGGTCGCCGCCGCTGGCCAGCGCCAGGGTTCCGGCGTCGGTGCGCAGGTGCGTGGAACCGGTGCCGATCGCGCCGCTCGCCGACATCGTCACGTTGTTGGACGTGACGAGATTCCCCGCGTCCTTGCCCAGGATGGAACCGGCCGTCGCCGTCAGCGTCACGGAATAGCCCAGGCCGGGCATGGGGCCGACCACCGACTGCACCGGGTTCGGGGTGGTGATGGTGCCGACGGTGATGTCGCCGGACGCGTTGGTCACCGTGACGGCGCCGCCGGCAGTGATCACGCTGTCGAGGATCACGCTGCCGTACTGCGAGACCGAGATGACGGAGCCGCCCGTGACGGTCAGCCGGTTTGCGGCGGTGTTGACCGACACCAGGCTGCTGCTGCCTGACGCCGTCAGCGTGACGTTGTTGCCGGTGATGCGGTTGGAGCCGCCGCTGATGATGTTGCCGGAACTGGTCAGGTTGACGTTGCCCGACGTCCCGGCGTTCAGCGTGCCGACGGTGATGGACCCGCCCGCCGTGAGCACCACGTCGCTCGTGCCGTTGGCGCTGGTCAGCGAGGTGACGGACGTGTCGCCGTTGGTGGTGATCGCGACCTTACCGTTCGTCGACAGGATGGTGCCGAGCGTGGCGCCGCCGGCCGCGGTCAGGTAGATGCCGCCGTTGGTGGAGGTGGCGTTGATCGTGCTGGCGTTGGTGGTCAGCGACGTGCCGGCCGTGCCCACGCTGCCGCCGGCGCTCAGCCACAGGGTGCCGGCCTTGATCGTCGCGTTGGGATCGCTGCTCTTCAGCACGTCGCCGTTGAAGGAATTCAGGGTCATCGCGCCGCTGGTCAGCGACACCGCCCCGACCGTCAGGGTGCCGGTGGCGGACACCGCGGACGCGCCGGCGGCGGACAGGCTGGCGAGGTTCAGCGCGCCGGTGTTGATGACGTTGACGCCGCCGGTGCCCGCCGTGGCCGTCAGGCTGGACGCCTCGGTGCGGAGCAGGCTGGAAGAGGTGCCGACGGAGCCGTTCGTGCCCGACGAGCCCTTCGCCGTCAGGGTCAGCGCCCCGCCGGTGATCAGGCTGGAGGGGGTGCCGGTGATGTTCCCGGCGGTGCTGGTCAGCGCCACCGCGCCGGTGCCGGCGTTCACCGTGCCGACCTGGAGGTCGCGGTCACCGGCGAAGCTGAGGCTGTTCAGCCCGCCGGTCTGGTTGATGGTGGTCAGCGCGTAGCCCGACGGCCCGTCGGTGACCGAGAAGGCCAGGCCGGTCGAGGTCAGCTGGAACTGGTTGGTGGCGCCCGGCTGAAGGTGGGTGCTGGTGATCGACAGGTCGGTCAGCGTGCGGTCGTTCGTGACGTAGAAGCTGCCGCCCGTTTCCAGCGTCAGCTGGCTGGTGCTGGTGGCGACCGCCGCGCCGGACGCGCCGATGCCGCCGGCTGCGGACAGAGTCGTGGCGCCGCCGGTGATCTTGGCGCCGTCGAGCGCGCTGATGGCGCCGCTCTGCGACCGCACGGTGACGGCGCCCGCGGCACCGCTGGCCGGGGTGGTGTCGATGACGTTGGCGAGCTGGATGCCGGCGTTGGCGGTGAGGTTCACGGCGCCGCCGCGGGTGGTCAGCTTGCCGATGTTGGTCAGCGTGCTGCCGACGCCCTGCGCCTCCAGCGTGATCGAGCCGCCGTTGGTGCTGATCTCGAAGGACTTGTCGGTGAAGGCGATCCCGCCGCTTCCGGTGGATCGCAGGGTGAAGCCGTTGCTGACGCCCGTCTGCAGGGCGAGGCTGGTCTCCACCGTGATCTGGCCGGTCGATTCCAGCACGATGTTGGCGTTGCCGGCGATCCCCTCCAGCACGCTCTTCGACACGGTGTTGACGTTGTTGCCGCTGCCTTGGTCCGCGCCGCCGGCGGCGATGGTGCCGCCCGCCGCCGCACCGTTCTGGCTGCCGCCGGAGCCCGCGATGATGCGGAGCGTCGCCGGGTCGAGCAGGAAGGTGCCTGCCCTGCCCTTGGCCGCCGACAGGTCGATGTTGCCGGTCAGCGAAATGTCCTTGCGGCTGGACACCTCGGCGAAGCCGCCGTCGCCGCCCTCCGCACCGCCGCGGGCGGTGATGGAACCGGCGTGCTTGGTGGTCTTCTCCGACAGGACGGTGACGCTGCCGCCCTTGCCGGTCTTCAACGCGTCGGCGGACAGCCGGGCGCCCGTCTTGACGGTGACCTTGTCCGACCAGGATCCTGCACGGTCCGGCCCGCTGCCGATGGCGATGGTGCCGCCGCCGGCGTTGCCGGAGGCGTTGACCACCGCGTTCTTCGCCACGGTGATCTTCTCGCCGGTGGCGACCACGGTGCCGCCGGTCTGGCCGGTCTGGCCCTGACCCTGGCCGACACCGCCGGCATCGACGGTGCCGCCGATGACGACCTTGCCGTTGTCGCCGCCGGACAGGACGATCTTGCCGTTGCTGCTGCCGACCGAGGTCGCCTTGATGACGCCCTTGGTGTTGATGACGTTGTCGATCACGCCCTTCACGGCGCGGGCCGACAGGGTGACCGTGCCACCCTCCGCCGCGATCTCGCCGGAGTTGACGACCAGCGCCTTGACGGGCTTGCCGTCGGCATCCTTGGCGACCGTGGTGACGGCGGAGCCGGCGTCGAAGCTGATCAGCCCGTCGCCGTGGAAGTCCAGCGTGAAGGTCTGTGCGCCGCCCAGCGCCACCTTGCCGAGCTTGGCGTTGATGACGCCGGAATTGCGGACGTGCGGGGCGACCAGGGCGGCGAGGCCCGTGTCCTTGACGGTGATGGTGCCCTCGTTCACCACCGACGCGTCGGGCTTTGGCGACGCCTTGTCGAAGGCGTAGTTGCCGGCCATGAAGTTGGCGTCGGAGATGTTGGCGGTGGTGGCGACCAGCCCGCCCACGTCGACCTTCGCCCCCTTGCCGATCACCACGCCGTTGGGGTTGACCAGCATGACCGTGCCGTTGGCCGACAGGCTGCCCATGATCGCGGACGGATCGGTGCCGGTCACCCGGTTCAGGATCACGCTGCTGGAGGAGGGCTGCTGGATGCGCACCGATTCATCGGCGCCGACGCTGAAGGACTTCCAGTTGATGATGGCCTTGTCGCTGGTCTGGGTCACCTCCAGCGACTTCGGCGTCACCTCCTTGATGCTGGCCGCACCGGCGGTCACGGTGCCGCCCTGCGGGTTGGCGTAGGAGGCGCCGGCGAACAGGGTGGACAGGGCGACGGCGATCACCGCGCGCAGCGCCATGGCGCCGAAGTCCACGCGGCGCGCCTTGGCGGCGCGGCGCAGCCGACGCGACGCCAGCCGGACCATGCCACCCGCCGACGCCAGCAGCCCGGTCGCCGAGGCCAACAGCCGCTGGCGCAGTGACGGCGGTGCCGTCCGCAGGCCGGCGAGATCGGTGCCGTGGGGAGTGTTGCCGGAAATGATCTTGCCCATGACCGTGCCCATGTCTGCTCGCCCCTGACCCGCTTAGTATTGCGCCGTGATGTTGAAGAAGAACCGCGTGTCCTTGTCGCCTTCAGTGGCCACACGGCGGTTCAGCGGCTTGTCGACTTCGAATGTCGCGAAGAGATGATCCAGAAGGCTGGCGCGCACGCCACCGCCGACCGACAGCAGCGACGACCGGCTGTTCTGCTCGAAGCCGGAGTGGGCCCAGACCTGCCCGCCGTCCACGAAGGTGTAAAGTTGCAGGCCCTTCAGCACGGTGTTTTCCGGCAGCACCGGCGTGTAGCGCAGCTCCAGCGACCCGGCCCAGCCGCTGTCGTTGGCGATCTCGCCCTCATCGTAGGCGCGCCCATAGCTGGGGCCGCCCAGCGCGATCTGCTCGCTGGCCAGCAGGGGCGTGCTCGCCGCCTGCGCGGTGGCCGTCGCCATCACGCTGAAGTTCCCCGGCAGTTGCTGCACGCGCGTCACGTCGGCCGTGAACTTGGTGAAGTCGCTGCGGCCGCGCTCGCGCGACGCCAGTGTCGAGCCGAGCGGGGTGGCATCCAGGATGTCCAGGCCCTGGTGCACCAGGGCGCGCACCGCGGTGATGCCGTCCCAGGTGTCGGTGCGGTCGTAGCTGACGCCGCCGCGCAGGATGCGCAGCTTGTCGCGGTTGAACTTGTCATTGGCCAAGTCGGTGGCCACGTCCCGGTATTCGAACTCGCCGACCACCCGCAGATTTTCCAGGCGGGAGCGGATGACCGGGTAGGTCAGGGTTCCGGTGCCGGACGCCACCCAGCTCTTCACATCCAGCGGATCGAGCGTCAGGCCCGGCTTGGACCGGGAGTAGGAGCCGTTCGCGCTGAAGGTCAGGCCGTCCCCGGTGAGCAGCGCCTGGTAGCCGGCGCCGACGGCCCAGGCCCGCTTGAGCGGCGCGGAGAGCCGGGCGCTGAGGTTCACCGTGTCCGCGTTCGCGCCGAAGGAATTGAGCGACGTCGAGGCGATGAACTGGTTGGTGCCGAGATAGCGCGAGTTGCGGTTGTTGACCGACGCCAGGGCGTCCAGCGCCTTGCGCTCCGTCTTCACCACGACCACCGAGGCGCCGAGCGTGGTCGGCGACGGCTCCAGGCTCGCGCGCACGGTCAGGCCGGCGAGGTCGTTCGCCAGAAGAAGGCGGCGCTCGACGTCCGCGACGTTGATCGGGGTCACGCCCCGCAGCGGGTCGACGAGGCGCTTCACCGCCGCGAGCGCCGGCCCGATGTCGTCGGGGTATGTGATCTCCGACACGAAGCCCTCGACCACCTGGAGGCGGAAGACGCCATCCTCGATGGTCTGGGCCGGCACGATGACCCGGCTGGTGATGTAGCCGTCGTTGCGGTAGCGGAGTTCGATGTCGTTCGCGACCTTGAACAGGTCGGCCACCGAGACCTCGCGGCCGATCAGATCCTGGTAGCTCGACCGCAGCGCGTCCTGGCCGTAGGCGGTGGCACCCTCGATGGTCACGCCCTTCAGGGTCAGCCGGTAGTTCTCCGCCCCGGCCGGAGCCTCCACCGCCGACGCCTTGGGAACCACGATCGCGCCGCCGGGCACGGCGGGCAGCGGCATCACCGGGCGGGGCGTTTCCAGCCGCGGCTCCGCACCGGTCGGGAGCTGCCTCGGTTCCTGCTGGGCCAAGGCCGGGCCAGCCATGGCGCCCACCATCAGGACTGCCACGAGCGCCGACCCTCGCGACCGGTACGACGATGCGTTCGGGAACTTGCGGTTGCGGCGGCGGGCGTTCTTGGCGGTCAGCATGATGAACGGAAAATCCCCAGGCAGTATGCTGTTATTAGCATTCCCTTAACGAATTGGTTGTGTTTTCACCCCCTAATTCGCCGGATATTTCTATCATCGGTTACCCACAAAGGGGTAGAACTCGGTTTGCCTAAATTCAAAATTTATTTTGTTGACCGCGGTGAAATGCGCCAAATGGCCTAATGCACGGCAATATTTTTCGATTTCCGACAAAATGAGTCAGCGGCGACATTGGCGTTGGCGCATCCAACGCAAAAATTCCCGCACTGAGTGTGGGTGAATTCGGCGAATGGCTCCCGCCACGACGTTGGCGCGAAAATTGATCGGAGGCTGGCAGTCGGTGGATTGCCGGCGATCGCTGGTCCAAATGTCCGGGCCCAGAGATCGCAATCCGCTTTGAGGATCAGTATTGGCTTCGGTCGGCGCGCCGCAGCCGCCGCAGCCTCTCGAAATCCGCGCCCGCGTGGTAGGACGAGCGGGTCAGCGGCGTCGAGGCCACCATCAGGAAACCCTTGCCGCGGCCAAGTGTTGCGTAGCTCTCGAATTCGTCGGGAGTCACGAACCGGTCCACCGCCGCGTGCTTGGGCGTTGGCTGGAGGTACTGTCCGATCGTCATAAAGTCAACGTCGGCGGCGCGCAGATCGTCCATGACTTGGCCGACCTCCTCCTTCGTCTCGCCCAATCCGACCATGACGCCGGACTTGGTGAAGATCGTCGGATCCAACTCCTTCACCCGCGACAGCAGCTGCAGCGAGGTGAAATAGCGCGCACCCGGGCGGATCGTCGGGTAGAGCCGCGGCGCCGTTTCCAGATTGTGGTTGAAGACGTCGGGCTTGGCCTCGACCACGACCTCAAGCGCGCCCTTCTTCTTCTGGAAGTCGGGGGTGAGGATCTCGATGGTCGTGCCCGGCGACGCCGCGCGGATGGCGCGGATCGTGCGCGCGAAGTGCTCGGCCCCGCCGTCCGCGAGGTCGTCGCGGTCGACGGAGGTCACCACGACGTGGCTGAGCTTCAGCTGGGCGACCGCCTCGCCGACGTTGTCGGGCTCGTGCGGGTCCAGCTGGTCCGGCCGGCCGGTCTCGACGTTGCAGAAGGCACAGCCGCGGGTGCAGATCGAGCCCAGGATCATGAAGGTGGCGTGCTTGTGCTTCCAGCACTCCCCGATGTTCGGGCAGGCCGCCTCCTCGCACACGGTGTTCAGCTTCAGCCCGCGCATCAGCTCGCGGGTCTCGTTGTACTCCTGGCTCGTCGGCGCCTTCACCCGTATCCAGCCCGGCTTGCGCTGGATGGGGTTGTCCGGCTTGTGGGCCTTTTCGGGATGGCGACGCTTTGCCGGTGAACCGGCGGCGAATGGTGTCGTGGTCGTCGTTGTCATGGCCGTCGGACTCCGCGCGCGCCGGCTCCGCCCTCGGCCGGCCCATCGGGGCGTCGGGCGACAAGAGCCGACAACCCCATGGTGAGCACCGTTTCGCCGCGATGGTTCGTGGTTTCCAGGCGGCAGGTGACGATCCCACGATCCGGTCGGCTCGATGGCTTCAGATTGGCGATGGTCACCCCGACATACAGGGTATCGCCCGGCCGGACCGGCTTCAGAAACCGGACACCGTCGATCCCGAGCCCGGCCATCGCCGTTCCGTCCAGCAGCCCGAGCTGGAAGTACATCCGGTAGGTGAGCAGGATCGTCTGAAGGCCGCTGGAAATCAGCGACCCGAACATCGACGTGGCCGCCGCTTCCCTGTCCACATGGAACGGCTGCGCGTCCCATTCCAGCGCAAAGCGGATGATGGACTCCTCCGTCACCGTCACGCCGGCGGACCGGTAGTGGGCGCCCTCCTCAAGCTCCTCGAAGAACATGCCACGGCTCATCGCCGCTTCTCCCGTTGTCGCCTCAGGCATCGATGACCGCGAGTTCGGCCCCGATGGGAAGCACGGTTCCCGGTTCGGCCGCGCGGGCAATCAGGCGCCCGGTGGCCGGAGCGACGATTTCGTAGGTCGCCTTGTCGGCCTCGACGGTCGCGATGACGGCGCCCGCTTCGACGGTTGCGCCCAACTCGGCTTCCCACGCCGCAAGCGTCACCTCTTCAATGGTCAGCCCGAGCTTCGGGACCTTGACACGCACCTTCATGACTTTCCCCTTACATCCCGTGATAGATTGGATTGCGCTTTTCCAGGAAGGCGCGCATGCCTTCCTTCTGGTCCGCGGTCGCGAACAGACGCAGGAACTCCTGGAGTTCGTATTCAAGCGCCGCGTCGAAGCCGGAATCCGCACCGACATTGACGCTGGCTTTGGCCGCGCCGAGGGCCAGCGGAGCCTTCGCGCCCAGCTCGTCCGCCAGCGCCTGGGCCGCGTCGCGGAGTTCGTCCGGCGGCACGCAGCGGTTCGCCAGATGAAGCTCCACCGCCTCCCGCCCCTCGACGAGCCGGCCGAGCATCAGCAGTTCCTTGGCCTTGAGCCGACCGACCCAGCGGGTCAGCCGCACCGCCGCCCCCGCCCCCGGTATGACCCCGATGTTGATCTCCGCCAGCCCGAAGCGGGCGGCGTCCGTGCACAGCACGAAGTCGCAGGCGAGCGACAGCTCCGTGCCGCCGCCGGTGGCCCAGCCGTGGACCGCGGCGATGACCGGCTTCCGGCACATCTCGATGTCGCGGAACAGGCCGAGCCATCCTCGGTTGTACAACAGCATCTCGTTGGGGCCATAGGCCACCATCTCGGAGATGTCCGCCCCGGCGGTGAAGGCGCGGTCGCCGGCGCCGGTGAAGACGATGCTGCGCACCGCCGGGTCGGCCCCGGCCTCCTCCACCGCCTGCCGACATTCGCGGATGCACAGGCTGTTCATCGCGTTGTGGACGCGCGGGCGCGACAGCGTGATCCAGCGCGCGCTGGCGTGGGTGTCCACGGCAATAGTCTCATAAGCCGGCCCGCTCATGACGCCAGCATCCCCTGCACGGCCTCGGCGATGGAGGCGGGGGTGGGCAGGTAGAGCGATTCCAGCCCCGGGGCGAAGGGGCTCGGCGCGAAGGGCGGCGTGACGCGGCACGGTGGGGCCTTCAGCAGCGGCAGACCACGCTCGACCACCGACGTGATGATCTCCGCGCCAAGGCCGCAAGGGCCGTGCCCCTCATGGACGACGCACAGCCGTCCGGTCCGCTCCACGGAGGACAGGATGGTGGCAACGTCCAGCGGGCTCACCGTCCGGGGATCGACCACCTCCGCGTCGATGCGCTGCTCGGCGAGCAGGGTCGCGGCCTGGAGCGCCGCACCGACCATCTGCCCCAGCGCGACGATCGTGACGTCGCGGCCGGGCCGCTTCACCTCCGCCGTGCCCAGCGGCAGCAGGGCGTCCTCGCCGTCCGGCACTTCGCCGGACGAGCCGATCAGCTTCTTGCTGAGCAGGCAGAGCACCGGGTTGTCGTCGCGGATGCCGGCCTTGACGAGCCCCAGCACATCGGCCGGCGTCGCCGGCGTGACGACCTTCAGCCCCGGCACATGGGCGAACCACGCGGCAAAACTTTGCGAATGCTGCGGCCCGGCGTTCACGCCGCCCCCGCCGAAGGTGTAGAGCAGCAGCGGGACGCCGACCTGCCCGCCGAGCATGTAGCGCAGCTTGGCCGCCTGGTTGACCAGCGGATCCATGCAGCAAGTCAGAAAGTCCTCGAAGCCGATCTCCACCACCGGCCGCAGGCCGGTCATGGCGGCCCCCACCGCCGCCGAGACGAACCCGTTCTCGGCGATCGGCGTGTCGCGCACGCGGTCGGCGCCGAACTGCTGATACAACCCCCGTGTCTGGGCGAAGATGCCGCCGCTGGCGCCCACGTCCTCGCCCATCAGGATGACCCGCTCGTCGCGCGCCATCTCCTCGCGCAGCGCGCGGGTCAGGGCTTGGTAATATTTGATGCGAGCCATGTCACTCCCCCGCGTAGACGTCTTCGCCGATGGCCGAGGCCGGCGGGCTCTGCAGGCCGGCGGCCCACTCCGCGGCGTCGCGGATGCGCGCCTCCGCCTCCGCGCGGAGGCCGGCCAGCGCGTCGGCCGGCAGCCCGCCCGCACCCTGCCGCTCGAAGCGCAGGATCGGGTCGAAGTCCGTGCCCGTGTCGCGCTCCGCCTGCGTCTTGTAGACCTGCGGATCGCCCTCATAGTGGCCGTGCCAGCGGTAAGTCCTGGCCTCGATCAGCGTCGGCCCGCCGCAGGCGCGCGCGCGCGCCGCGGCATCGGTGACGGCGGCGTGCACCGCCAGCACATCCTCGCCGTCCACCGTCACGCCGGGGAAGCCGTAGGCCGCGGCGCGGTCGGCGATCCGCTCGACCGAGACATGCACCGCGTAGGGCGACAGCTCCGCGTAGCGGTTGGCCTCGCAGAAGAAGACGATGGGCAGCTTCCAGATCGCCGCCATGTTCATCGCCTCGTGCGCGATGCCGGTGCCTGATGCCCCTTCCCCGAAGAAGGCAACGACGCAATGGGGCTGCCGGCGTATCTGAAGCGACAGCGCCGCGCCGACGCCGAGCCCGAGCGACTGCCCGACGATGCCGTTGGCGCCGAGCACGCCCATGGACACGTCGGCGATGTGCATCGAGCCGCCGCGCCCCTTGCCGTAGCCGGCCGACTTGGCGAACAGCTCCGCCATCATGAGGCCGGGATCGGCGCCCTTGGCGAGGCAATGGCCGTGGCCGCGGTGGGTGCTGGTGATGAGGTCGCCCTGGCCGAGCGCGGCGCAGGCGCCGACGGCGCACGCCTCCTGCCCGAGCGAGAGGTGGATGAAGCCGGGCAGGTCCCCCTGCCGGTAGCGGTCGGCGGCGATCACTTCGAACGCCCGCACCTCCCACATGAGGCGGTACAGCCGGGCGGCCAGTTCGGTCGAGACGGTCATGTCGTCCATCCCCCCAGTCAGCAGCCGAGCGCGCGGGCGATGAGGATCTGCTGGATCTCGCTGGTGCCCTCGCCGATCTCCAGGATCTGCGCCTCGCGGTAGAGGCGGTTGACGCGGTAGTCGTGCATGAAGCCGTAGCCGCCGTGAATCTGGTAGGCGTCCTGCGCGGCCTGGACGGCCAGACGCGTGCCCATCAGCTTCACCATCGCCGCCTCGGTGTGGCACTCACGCCCCTGCGCGTGCAGCCAGGCGACGTAGTGGGCGAAGCGGCGCACCCCCTCGGCGTGCGTCGCCATGTTGGCGAGCTTGGCCTGGGTGAGTTGGAAGGTGCTTAGCGGCTGGCCGAACTGCTTGCGGTCCTTGGAGTAGGCCAGCGCCTCGTCGAGGCAGGCCCGGATCAGCGCGCAGCCGAGCGTGCCGAAGACGATGCGCCCGAGGTTCAGCCCGCCCAGCGCCTGTTTCAGCCCGGCGCCTTCCCGGCCCAGCAGGTGGTCGGCCGGCACCCGGCAGTCCTCGAACACCAGCTCCCGGTTGTCCATGCCGTGCCACGCCATCTTGTCGAAGGACTGGCCGAGCTGGTAGCCGGGCGT
Organism: Azospirillum canadense; assembly: GCF_025961225.1. GTDB lineage: Bacteria > Pseudomonadota > Alphaproteobacteria > Azospirillales > Azospirillaceae > Azospirillum > Azospirillum canadense. The sequence goes on from NZ_JAOQNG010000007.1 coordinate 439,050, forward strand.
GCCGGTCGGGATGATGAAGGAGGAGATCGCCTTGCGGCCGTTCGGCTGTTCGCCGGTCACCGCCATCAGCACGGTGCCGTCGCTGATCTCCGTCCCGGCGTTGCTGATGAAGATCTTGTTGCCGTTGATCACCCAGCCGCTGCCGTCGCGCACGGCGCGGGTGCGCAGGCCGCCAGCGTCCGACCCGGCGCCCGGCTCGGTCAGCGCAATGGCGCCCAGCTTGTCGCCGCGGGCGAAGGGCGGCAGCCAGCGCTCCTTCTGCTCCGGCGTGCCGAGCTGCACGTACATGTTGGCGACCAGCACATGCACCTGCCAGATCAGGGAGAAGGTCTGGCTGACCGTCCCCATCTCCTCCATCGCGATGATGTAGCTGAGCGAGTCGAGGCCGCTGCCGCCGTATTCCGGCGGGATCATGATCCCGGCCATGCCGAGGTCGCTCCACTTGCGCCACAGTTCGTAAGGGAACTCGTGGTCGCTCTCCATGCGGGCCTGCACCGGTGCGACTTCCGCCTGCGCGAAGTCGCGCACCATGCGCTGCAACTCGATCTGCTCGGAAGCAAGTTCGAAGTCCATCTTTCCCATCCCTCTTCTTGCGATGGACCATGGCCAAACGTTCGTTTGGTGCATGGGTGAATGTGTGCCCTCTGGGGCGGATTGGGACCGAGACAGGCGTATTGCCGGCGCAGGGTCACGCGGACCGCATCAAACCGGCGCGCGCTTCACCCTGGTCAAGCCAAAGCCTCGCGCGCCTTCTCCCGTATGCGATCTGCACCCATCATACACAGCGGAACGCTTCAATCAAATGGTTGTTTGAATTTTCTGCGCGCGGACCGGCTGGATCGCGGAAAGCCGTTGCAATACGCCCGGGCTGGGCTTATTGATGGCCAAGCAAGCAAACAAGCGTTCGATAAGGAGGGGGGATGTTCAACCAGAACCGGGTCCGCAGCTTGCCGCCCACGCTGCACGGTCTGTTGGAGATGCGGGCCAGCGAGCGCCCGGACCATCCGTTCCTGATGGCGTCTGGGCAGAGTTGGACCTTCGCCGAACTCGACCGGCACGCAAACCGCCTAGCCCACGGGCTGAAGCGGCGCGGCGTCGGCAAGGGCGATCACGTCCTGCTGATGATGGCCGGATCGCCCACCTATCTTGCCCTGTGGTTCGCCGTGTCCAAGCTCGGCGCCGTCGAGGTTCCGGTGAACAGCGCCTACCGCGGCGCCATGCTGCAACACGTGCTCCAAACCGCACAGGTCCGGCTCGCCATCGTCGAGGAGGCCCACCGCGCCGTGTTCCTTGAGGCGTCGGATGCGCTGATCGCTCCCGGGGACGTGCTGGATCCCGACGCCCTGTTCACCGAAGCCGACGACGACGGTCCGTTCGCCGGCGCCACCGACAACGCCGATGTGGCCGCCGGAGATCCGGCCTGCGTCATCTTCACCTCGGGCACCACCGGCCCGTCGAAGGGCGTGGTGATCAGCCACCGCCATCAGATGTCGTTCGGGCTGTTCTTTTCCGAGATCACGGAGTTCAGGGCCGACGACGTCGCCTACAACTACCTGCCCTTCTTTCACATCGCCGCCAAGTTTCTCGCCCTCGGGACCATGCTGGCCGGTGGACGGATGGCGTTGCGGCCGGTGTTCAGCCTGTCACGTTTCTGGAGCGACGTGCACGAGTACGGCGCCACGGTGTGCGTTGCGGTGGGCGGGCTCTGCCACCTGCTGAACAGCGCCCCGGAACGCCCGACCGACGCCGAGAATCCGCTGCGGCTGATCTATGCGGTGCCCATTCCGTGGGAGTTCAAGGAACGCTTTGAGGCGCGCTTCGGCCTCGAACTTGTGGAGGCCTATGGCGGGACCGAGAGCAACCTGGTGGTCTACAGCCGCCGGGGCGAGAACACCCCTCGCGGTTCCTGCGGGCGGCCAAGCGACCACTTCGACGTCGCCATCCTCGATGAGGACGGATGCGAGGTTCCATGCGGCGAGGCCGGCGAAATCTGCATTCGCCCGCGCCACCCGCGCACCGTGATGACCGGCTATCTGGGGTTACCTGAGAAAACGCTGGAGGCGTTCGACGGCTGCTGGATCCACACCGGCGACCGTGCCTATATGAACGAGGACGGCTATATCTTCTTTCTCGACCGCATGAAGGATGCCATCCGGCGCCGTGGCGAGAACATCTCGTCCTTTGAGGTCGAGCGCATGCTGAACGCCCACCCGGATGTTGCGGAGTCGGCCGTCGTGCCGGTGCCTTCGGAGGTCGGGGAGGACGAGGTGAAGGCCATCGTCGTGTTGCACAAAGGCTCGTCACTGACCCCGGAAGCGCTGCTGCGATTCGCCGTGGAGACCATGCCTTACTTCATGGTACCCCGGTTCATCGAGTTCCGCGCCGAACTGCCGCGCACGCCAACCATGAAGGTCCGCAAAATTGAACTGCGGACCGAAGGCCGGACCGGCAGCACGTGGGATTGTGAACAAGCGGGCCTGCGCATCACCCGGCGCGGGCTCGAACCGTTATAGAGTGTCGGTTGAGCGTTGGAGAAACAGGAAGCATGGCATACACCAAGGCCGATCCCGGCAGCCGCCGGGATACCATCATCGAGGCCGCCGCGCGGCAATTCGCCAAGGCTGGCTACGACGCCACGACCATGCGTGACATTGCGTCGCTGACGGGCATGCTCCCTGGTTCGCTCTATTACCATTTCCGTTCGAAGGAAGAGCTGTTCGCGGCGGTGCACGAGGAAGCGATCCAGAAGATCTGCGACAGCGTGGTCCGCGCCATTGATCCGGCGGCCGACCCATGGACCCGTTTGGAGCAGGCGGCGACCGGGTACCTGGAAAGCATGCTGATGCACGATTCAGTGTATGCGGGCATCATCGTCACCGAATTTCCGCGCCGCCGCTCGCGCAACCTGCGCGAACAGCTGATCGGCCATCGCCAACGTTTCGAACGCCTGTTCGCAGACATCGTCGAAGAACTGCCGCTGAAGGACGGGGTCGACCGAAGCTATTGGCGTCTGGCGCTGCTTGGAATGCTGGCCTGGACCTATGTCTGGTACCGTCCGGGCGGCGATCCGCCGAAGGTCATTGCGCAGACCATGGTCAAGATGCTGAGGAACGACACCGCACAGGCCGACTCCTAATTCTTCAAGCGCAGGCTTCCCCTTTCCCAGCCCCGCTGGGAGAGGGTTCCAGGGGTGTGCAAGTACTGCTCGACGAAATGCCGAAGCCGGCGCATGCCCAACGGGCCGCGGCAGGCCGAGATACCAAACACACGTTTGTTCGGAAGGGACGAGATGCCCATGACCCTGCACGACGCGAGGACCACGACCGCGGAAGACCGCAGCACCGCCGTGCCCAACACCACGGGCCCAACCGGACCCTTGAAAGGAGTCCGGGTGCTGGATTTGACGCGCCTGCTGCCCGGTGCGTACTGCACGCAGATGCTCGCCGACCTCGGCGCCGACGTCATCAAGATCGAGCAGCCCGGCCGCGGTGACTACTGGCGCTGGTCGCCGCCCGCTGTGCGCACGCACGGCGCACAGTTCCTGGCGCTCAACCGCGGCAAGCGCAGCATCACGCTGGACCTGAAGACCGACGGTGGACGCGAAGCCCTGCTGCGGCTGTGCGCCACCGCGGATGTCCTGATCGAGGGGTTCCGGCCCGGGGTCATGGGCCGGCTCGGGCTGATCCCCGAGGTGCTGCACGCCCGCAACCCGAAGCTGGTGATCTGCGCGCTGACCGGCTTCGGCCAGGACGGCCCCTGGGCCCAGGTCGCGGCCCATGACCTGAACTACGTCGGCATGACCGGCCTGCTGCAGCTGGTGAACGGCCGTTCCGCCGCGCCACGGGCCACAGGGCTGCCGATCGGCGACATCGGCGCCGGCGCGCTGATGGCCATCGGCGGCATCCTCGCCGCGCTGGTCGACGCGCGCGGGTCCGGGCGCGGCCGGTTCGTCGACGTCTCGGTGGCCGACGGGCTCTATTCCTGGATCGGCTTCATGACGGCGTGCTGGAACGTCCCGGGCATGGAAACCGTCGACGTGCCGTTCGACGCCCCGTTCGACAAGCCCTTCTACAGCGTCTACGAGACGGCCGACGGCCGGCATCTGGTCGTCGGCGCCTACGAGGAGAAGTTCTGGCAGGCGCTCTGCGCCGCGCTGGACCTGCCGGAGTGGCTCGACCGGCAATGGTGCGAGGGTGAGGAAGAGGACCGCATGCGCGCGGCCATCGCCGCCGCCCTCAAACGCAAGACGCTCGACGAATGGCTCGCCGTCTTCGCCGAACGCGAGGCCTGCGTCACCCCCGTGCTGACGACCCGGGAAGCCCTGCAGAGCCCGCACGCCAAGGCGCGCGGCGCCGTCGTCACCGTGGACGATCCGGTCGAGGGTCGGCTGCACCACGTCGGCAACCCGCTGCGCTTCGACGGCCACGCCTTCAACGCCCTGGCCCCGGTCCCGCGGCTCGGCGCCGACGGCGAGGCCCTGCTGCGGGAGGCCGGCTACACGGCCGCGGACATCGAAGACCTGCGCACAACCGGCGCGATGTAAAGGGAGGGAAACGCCGTGCAGGACATCGCCTTGGAAGACCGCGTCGTCAGCCTTCAGCTTCGGCGGGCGGCCGAACGGACACCGGACTCCGTCTTTCTGCAGTTCCCATCGACGTCGTTCACCTACGGCGGCTTCGAGCTGCGCACCAACAGCATCGCCAACGCCATGGCCGAACTCGGCCTGGGCAAGGGCGGCAGGCTCGCCATCTTCGGGCGCAATTCGCCGGAATTCCTGGAGGCGTGGTTCAGCGCGGCAAAGCTCGGCGCGCTGTATGTGCCGATCAACACGGAATACCGCGGCGAGGTGCTGCGCCACCAGCTCGACAACGCCGAGGTCACGCACATCGTCGTCGATCCCGGCTATCTCGACCGCCTCGACGAGGTGATAGACACCCTGCCCCGCCTCCGACACGTGCTGGTCACGCAAGCCGCCGAGGCGCCGGAACGGCTGGCGCGGCTCACCGCGGTCCAGCCCTTTGACGTCCTGCGCGCCGGCGACCGGCGCGACCCCGGCGTCACCGTCGCCTTCGACGACCCGCACGCCATCAGCTTCACCTCGGGCACCACCGGCCCGTCCAAGGGGGTGCTGGCGCTCAACGCGCACGTCGTGCGGTTCGGCCACGACTGGGGCCGCTCGCTGGCCTACCAGCCGCACGAGGCGGTCTACACGCCCCTGCCCCTGTTCCACGCCATCGCCGCTTGGCTGGGTGTGATCCCCACCCTGCTCAACGGCGCCCGCATCGCCATCGCGCCGCGCTTTTCCGCCTCGACCTATTGGGACGAGGTGCGCGCGGCGAAGGCGGACATCGCCCATGGCATCTTCTCCATGGTGCCAATCCTGCTGAAGCAACCGCCGCGGCCCGACGACGCCGACCAGCCGGCCCGCGCCTTCTACAACGGCAACGAGAACCCCGCGTTCGAGAGCCGGTTCCGCTGCCGCATCGTCGAGGCCTACGGCGCGACGGAGACCGGGATCGTCGCCTCCACGGCGGTCGGCGAGCCGCGCGTGCCGAAATCCTGCGGCCGCCCCAACACCGAGACCTTCGAGGTCGCCATCGTCGACGATCTGGACCGGCCGGTGCCGCCGGGCACGGTCGGCGAGATCGTCGTCCGCCCGAAGGAGCCCTTCTGCATGTTCAAGGAGTATCATGCCCGTCCGGACGCGACGCGCGAGGCCTTCCGCAACCTCTGGTTCCACACCGGCGACAACGGCAAGATCGACGGGGACGGCTACCTGTACTTCATCGACCGCAAGAAGGACGCGATCCGCCGGCGCGGCGAGAACATTTCCTCCTACGAACTCGAATTCGCGGTCAACCAGCATCCCGACGTGCTGGAATGCGCCGCCGTGTCGGTGGTGTCCGACCTTGGCGAGGACGAAGTGAAGGTGGTGATCGTGCCGAAACCCGGCAGCGACGTCACCGCCGAGGCGTTCTGGTCCTTCTGCGACCGGACCATGCCGCGCTTCTGGGTGCCCAGCTTCCTGGAGTTCCGCGATGCCATGCCGAAGACCGCCAACGGCAAGATCCAGAAGCAATTCCTCAGGCCTCACAGCGCCGACCACATTCTCTACGCCCGCGACTGGAAGTCCGGCGCGATCCGGAAAATGTGACCGCAACGTCCGCAAGGATGCGAAGGTTTGGGATGGCGGCCGGGCATCCACTCGGTTCGCCGCCCGCCTGGAGTCGATTGTATGGAAGCGATGATCACCGTCGAGGAGGCGCTGCGGACACGCCGCAGCGTCCGTGCCTTCCGCGACACCCCCGTGCCGCGGGGCCTCGTCGCGCGCATTCTGACCACCGCCGCCCGTGCGCCGAGCGGGTCGAACATCCAGCCATGGCGGGTCTACGCGACCACCGGTGCGGCGAAGCGGGCGCTGTCGCGCGACCTGATGGACGCACACGCCGCCGGCGATCCGGGCGAGGAGGAATACGCCTACTACCCCACGGAGTGGCGGGAGCCCTACCTGGCCCGCCGCCGCAAGGTCGGGTGGGACCTGTACGGGGCGTTGGGCATTCAACGGGGTGACAAGGACGCCATGACGCGCCAGCTCGCCCGCAACTACCTGTTCTTCGACGCGCCGGTCGGGCTGATGTTCACCATCGACCGCCGGCTGGAGGTGGGGAGTTGGCTCGATTACGGGATGTTCCTGCAATCCGTCATGCTGGCGGCGCGCGGCTTCGGGCTGGACACATGCTCACAGCAGGCTTTCGCGAAATACCACCGGATCATCCGCCGGCATCTGGCCATCCCGGATGATGAAGTGCTGATCTGCGGCATGGCGCTCGGCCACGCCGAGCCCGCGGCGGTGGAGAACCGGTTCGACACCGAGCGGATGCCGGTGTCGGAATTCGTTCGCTTCACCCAGGATCCGGACTGGTCGTAACCGATCGGCTCCGGTTCGATGCGAACCGGAGCCGGGGCGACGGACCTCCGGCGGGGTCGTCAGGCGGCGCCCGTATCCACCACTTCGCGCGTGATGATGATCGGCAGATGCCCGTCGGGGAGGAAGTTCACCTCGTCCGCGCGGGTCACCTCGTATTCCGGCGTCCCGGCGCCGCGGCGCATCTCGGCCGTCGACGCGAACCAGGTGATCGCCAGTCCGTCGAATAGTGGCACCGCGTCGTCCGCATACTCGCCGGCGTGCAGATGGTTCTGCTCGTAGCGCAGGATGGTGGAAATTTTCGCGCCGATCGGGCCGTGCACCTCGCGCCAGTAGTGGCGGAACGGCTCCAACGCCATGCCCGGGCGGCGGTTGACGAACTCGATGTTCTTCACCGCCCCCGCCGGGACCGCGCCGGGTTTGACGACGTGGACGTCGACCAGCATGTGCACGGTGCGCACCGGGTCGGCCAGCGGCACGTCGACCGCGTTCCGGCGGGCGTCGCGGGCGGCCTCCGGCGTGTCGAAGGTCCATTCGCTCACGCCGTCGAACAGCAGCTCGCCACGCTTGTAGCCCTGCAGCAACGTGTGCGACTGCACGTAGCGCACCGCCCCGCCCGCCCCCTGCACCGCATCGGCCAGCCCGAGCAGGTGGGCGTGGAACGCCTCCACCGTCACGTCGGGACGCCGCTTGTAGAGCGACACCAGCTTCACCATTGTCGTTCCCTCCTACCTGTCAACCCTGATGCTGCGGCACCGGCTTGTTGAAGCTCTCGCCCTGCTGTCTGGCGCGGCGCATCAGCCACCAGCCGAACTGCTCCGGCCAGTCCGCCCACCCGGCGTCGCCGCCGAGCGTCAGCGCCGCCTGCGCCGCCCAGTTCGGCTGCACCAGCGCCTCGCGGGCGACGGCGATCAGGTCGGCGTCGCCGGCCCTCAGCACGGCGTCGGCGTGCGCCGCGTCGCGGATCAGGCCGACCGCCACCGTCGCGATCCCCGCCTCCCGCCGCACGCGTGCGGCGAAGGGCACCTGAAAGCCGGGAACCCGCGAGATGAGCATTTGCTGGCGGGTCAGCCGTTGGCCGCCCGACGAGCAATCGACCGCGTCGATCCCGCGCTTGCGCAGCTCCTTGGCGAAGGCGACGGTGTCGTCCATCCCCCAGCCGACGTCCACGCCGTCCACCGCCGACACGCGCACGAACAGCGGCTTGTCCGCCGGCCACGCCCGGCGCACGGCCTCGGCGACGTGCAAGGGGAAGCGCATCCGGCCTTCCAGGTCGCCGCCCCAAGCGTCGGTGCGCGTGTTGGTGATCGGCGACAGGAAGGAGTGCAGCAGGTAACCGTGCGCGCAATGCAGTTCCACCACGTCGAACCCGGCCTCGTCCGCCCGGCGCGCGGCCGCCACGAAGTCCGCTTCCACCGCGTCCAGGTCCGCGTCCGTCAAGGCGTGCGGCGCGGGCCAGCCGGCGTCGAACGGCTCCGCCGTCACGCTGGCGGTTTCCCAGGCCTGCGGCCCGGACAACGGCTTTCCACCCTCCCACGGGCGTTGCGAGGAACCCTTGTGGCCGCTGTGGCAGAGCTGGATCCCGGCGGCGGCGCCGAAGCGGTGCAGGAACTCGGTGACCCGCCGCGCGCCGGGGATCTGCGCGTCGAGCCACAGGCCGGCGCAGCCTTCGGTGATCCGCCCCTGCCGGCTGACCGCGGTCGACTCCATGAACACCAGGCCGGCACCGCCGAGCGCGAAGCGCCCGAGATGCACGAGGTGGAAGTCGTCGGCAAAGCCCTCATGCGCGCTGTACATCGCCATGGGCGAGACCATGACGCGGTTCTTCAGGGTGAGTCCGCGCAGGGTCAGCGGCCGCCAGAGCAGCGCCGGACCACTTTCTTCACCGCCGGCATCTTCGTTCCTCTGTGCGCAATCCACGTGTTGCCTCCAAAAAATCAGGAAAGCCCAAGGAAGGACTCGCGCACGCGCGGATCCGCCAACAGCTCACGGCTGGGGCCGGACAGCGTTGCGCGGCCCTTCTCGATGACCACCGCCTGCTCGCTGACCTCCAGACCGCGGCCGACGTCCTGCTCGACCAGCAGCACCTGAACGCCTTCCTGGGTCAGCCGGGGGATCAGGTCGAAGATCTGGTCGACGATGATCGGCGCCAGCCCCTGCGACGGTTCGTCGAGAATCAGCACGCGCGGATCGCTCATCATCGCCCGCGCGATGGCCAGCATCTGCTGCTCGCCGCCCGACATCATGCCGGCGATCTGGCCGCGCCGCTCGTACAGGCGCGGGAAGCGGTTGAACTCGCGCTCCATGCGCGTCGCTAGCACCGGGGCGGACAGGCCGTAGCCGCCGACCTTCAGGTTTTCCTCCACCGTCAGGGTCGGGAAGGTTCCCCGCCCCTCCGACACCATGCGCACGCCGAGCCGCGCGATGTCGTGCGGCGCCAAGCGGTCGAGGCGCTCGCCGTTCAGTTCCACCTCGCCGGTGCGCCAGGGCAGCAGGCCGCAGATGCCGCGCAGGAAGCTGGTCTTGCCGGCGCCGTTGGAGCCGAGGATGCTGGTCACGGCGCTCTGGCGCAGGTCGATCTGCAACCCGTCGACCACGGCCACGCCCTTGCGGTAGCCGCCGCGGAAGTTAGACACCTTGAGCATAGCGCCCTCCGAGATAGACGGAGATGACCTCGGGCATGCGCGCCACGGCGTCGGGCTCGCCCTCGGCGAGCTTGCGGCCCTGGGCAATGACCACCACGCGGTCGCTGAGCCGCATCACCGAGCGCACGTCGTGCTCCACGAAGATGATGCTGATGCCCTCCCGCTTGAGCCCCTGGAGCATGTGCAGGATGCCCTCGCTGTCCGCCGCGTTGAGACCGGCGAGGATCTCGTCGGTCATCAGCAGCTTCGGCCCGGTCGCCATGGCGCGGGCGATCTCAACCCGCTTCTGGTCGCCGATGGACAGCGTCTCGGCGATCTCGTCGCGGCAGTCCTCCAGGCCGCAGAAGGCCAATGCGCGGCGGGTGCAGGCCGCGGCGGATTCGACGCGCGCGCGCTCGGCCGGGCGGAACAGGCTGGCGACGTGGACATTGTCCCACACCGTCATGCCGGACAGCAGCGAGGCGGACTGGAAGGTCCGTACGGCGCCCAGCGCGCAGATCTCGTCCGGCCGCAGCCCGCCGATGGAACGGCCGCAGAAGGCAATGGTGCCTCCGGACGGTGGCAGCAGCCCGGAGATGACGTTGAACAGCGTGGTCTTGCCGGCGCCGTTCGGGCCGATCAGTCCGACCACCTCGCCCGGATGGACGTCGAAGCCGACGCCGTTCAGCGCGGTGACGCCGCCGAAGACCTTGGACAGGTTCTCCACACGCAGAAGGGGGGCCGGCAGGGGGGATGCGGTTGCCATCATGCTCTCCTAGGCGCGGACGTGGGAGGATGGCCGGGGGCGGACGGCCGGGGCACCGGCTTTGCGGCGGAGCGTCGGCGCTCGACCCAGCCCCAGAAGACGCTGGCCAGCCCGCCGGGGTGCAGCGTGGTGATCGCGACGATCAGCGCGCCGTAGATCAGCCGGTGGTATTCCAGGAAGTTGCCCCAGGCGATCTGGTCGATGATGCTGAGCGCGATGCCGCCGACGATCGGGCCGATCACCGTGCCGGCGCCGCCGAAGATGGTGATCAGGATCATGTTCAGCGTGATCGAGACGTCGAACACGCTCTGCACCGAGACATAGGCGAGGAACGGCGCGAAGGCCGCGCCCAGCACGCCTGGCCACGCCGCGCTGATCATGAAGGTGATGGCCTTGTATTTGGTGGTGCGGACGCCGATGCTGGAGGCCAGCACCTCGTCCTTGCGGATGGCGTGCAGCGCGTAGCCGATCTTCGAACGGACGACCACGATGATCGACCCGACGATCAGGCCGAGCAGCCCGAGGAACAGGTAGAAGAATCCTTCCAGCGGCAGCGACGGCGCCAGCGTCCAGCCGAGGTCGTAGGAGCGCAGGCCGCGGGTGAAGGTCCAGCGCTGCAAGACCGTCTCGAACACCAGCATGACGGCCAGCGTGGACAGCGCGAAATACAGCCCCTTCTGCCGGAACACCGGGACGAAGAGCGCCGCCAGCGCCGCCGACAGCGCGCCGCCGATCACCATGACGGCAGGCAGCGGCAGGCCGAAGCGCACCATGCCCACGGCGCCCGCGAAGGCGCCGACGCCGAAGAAAACGCCGTGCCCGAAGCTCGCGTAGCCGCCGAAGCCGCCGATCAGGTTCCACGAACTCGCCAACCCGATGTTGACGAACACGAAGACCATCAAACGCAGCCAGTAGTCGTTCATGACCAGCGGGCAAAGGGCCACCACCAGCAGGAACACCGCCAGGCAGAGCAGCTGGTTGCGCACCGGCCCGGTGCGGATGGCGTAAGCCATGGAAACGAAGTTCATGGGAATGCTCACTTCCTGATGGCGGGGCCGGCCCCGAGCAGGCCTTGCGGCCGGAAGACGAGGAAGACCAGCAGCACGCCGAAGGTGATCGCCGGCGCGATGGTCGGCGCGTAGAAGGACGCCCCGAAGCTGAGCACGCCGAAGACCAGCCCGCCGACGAGCGCGCCCAGCATGCTGCCCAGACCGCCGATGGTGATGACGAGGAAGGAATCCACCGTCCACGAGAAATGCATGTACGGGGCGACGGGGCTGAGCGTCACGAACATGGCGCCGGCCAGGCCCGCCCAAGTGCCCGACAGGAACATCGTCTTCTCGAACGTCCGCCCCAGGTTGATGCCGCTGAGCTGCGCCGATTCCCGGTTGTCGCGGCAGGCGCGGATGGCCCGCCCGAACTCCGTCCGGCCGAGCACGACGAACAGCACGGCGGCCGACACCAGGCTGACCGCGAAGACCACGAGGTCGAAGGAGGGCACGAAGGTGTCGCCAAGCATGAAGCCCGGCGGCAGGCCGGTCTTCAGCCGCAGCATGCGCTCCTCGCTGCCCCAGCCGAGCGTGCCCAATTCGGTCACCACGGTGGCGATGCCGAAGGTCTGCACCAGCACCATCAGCGGTTCGAGCGTGAAGGTCCGCGCCACGAACAGGCGCTGGATGACCGCGCCGAGCAGGCCGGTCCCCAGCGCGCCGCCGATCATCGCGGCGGCGTACGGCACCCCGAACTTGACGGCGAGGTATTGCGTGAGCAGGCCGCCGAACACCACCAGGGCGCCGTGCGCGAAGTTAACGATGCCGATCACCCCCAGCACCAGACTGAAACCGAAGGCCGCCAGGGCGTAGATGCCGCCCCGCAGCAACCCGTACACGAGTACGTCTTCCATGACCTGATCCCATCTGTGCGCGGCGCGCCCGCAGCCGAGGTCAAGACCCCAAACCGGCCGGCGCGCCGCGGCTGCTCACCACGCCGGCTTGGGATAGACGCCGGCCGATTCCGCCATGTCGGCCGGCGCCACGATGACGGCGGCGGCAGGGTCTCCCGTCCATTGCACGGCGGGGGCGGCGTCGCGGCGGATGCGCCCGCGCTCGTCGAACGACACCGGCCCCCAGATGGTGTCCTTCAGGTCAAGCCGGCTCAGCCGATCGCGCAGCGTCTTGGGGTTGAACGGGTCCTGCGGATCGGCCTCGCGCAGGGCCTGCTGGTAGATGTAGGGCAGGATGTAGGAGAAGGCCGCCTGGTAGGTCGGCAGGTAGCCGTAGGTCGCCTTGAATTTCTCCGCGAACTCTTGCGCCGAGGCGTATTTGTCGTCGCGGTACTTGAACTGCGGCAGCCACACCGTGGAGCCGATGATGCCCTGCATCTTGGATCCCAGCGTCTCCTTCACCACCGGGCTGGTGGTCAGGTGCCCGCCGACGAACGCCTTCGGGTTCACGCCGATGGCCGACATCTCCTCGGCCAGCTTGATGCAGATGACGTCCCATCCGGTGTTGTAGACGATGTCGAGTTGGCCCGCCCCGCGCAGCTTCAGCGCCGTTGGCCGCAGGTCCTGCACGTTCATCGGCAGCACGACCTCGGTCACCACGTCGATGCCGTGCTGCTTGCACTTGTCTTTCACGCCCTGCCCGATCTCGTGGTAGACGGGGTCGTCCATGATCACGAGGCCGAGCTTTTTCGGCTTGGGCGTCCGGGACGCCAGGAAGTCCATGGCGCCGGCGCAGTAGGTTCCCACGCGGCCGTTGGCGGTGAAGGCGGTGTGGCCGCCGAGTTCCTCGTCAACGCGGATCGACGACGCGCCGGCCTGCACGAAGACGCGGCCGTGCTTGCGGACGATGGCGCCCTGGGCAAGCACGGTGTCGGTTCCGTAGGTGCCGACCACGAGGTCGACCTTGTCGTCGCTGATCAGCTTTTCCGTGAGCTGCGCGGCGCGCGAGGCGTTGTTCTCGTCGTCGTAGATGGTCCACTTCACCGCGCGCTCGCGCCCGGCGACGACCATTTTGCCGTCGTAGGTGCGGGTCCAGAAATCGAAGGCGTCCTTGCAGATTCGGGACACCTTCTCATAGGGGCCGGTGAGCGGCAGCGAAGCCCCGATGTGGACGACGCCGTCGGCGCCGCCCGCCGCGCCGGCAATGCGCGGCAGAGCGACCCCGACCGCCAGGGCCCCGGCCCCGAGAACGCCCCCCTTGAGAACGGCGCGCCGCGACGGACGACGCGGAATTGCGGCTCGATCGAGCATGCTCCCCCCCTTATTGATGATTCGTGGCGCCGCAGGCGTCGCGGCTCAGCAACCAAACGATAGTTCAAATTGCACCCCGTGGTCAACGGGGATGATTTGTTGATGAAGCAAACTCTGAAAGACGGGGAAATCGGGCAGATACGGCGCATTATGGCGGGGTATCAGGGCTGATCGCGCGGTGGCCGTCCGCGTCGGCGCCCCACTGGACCGCGCGCCGTCGCGCTTCTACCAAACAACCGTTTGAACAAAGCCCGAGGTTCGGGTATAGAGCGCTCCCATCCGGTGACAAGGAGAACAGTACCCATGAGCGCTTGCATCGTCGGTTGGGCTCACACGCCATTCGGAAAGCTGGACGGCGAAACTTTGGAAAGCCTGATCGTTCGCGTCGCCTCCGACGCCCTTGCCCACGCCGGGATCGCGGCACAGGACGTCGACGAGATTTTCATCGGCCATTTCAACGCCGGCTTCTCGCAACAGGATTTCACCGCATCGCTGGTCCTGCAGGCGAGCGATGCGTTCCGCTTCAAGCCCGCCACCCGGGTCGAGAACGCCTGCGCCACCGGCTCAGCCGCCGTGCACCAGGCCATCCACGCCGTGCAGTCCAAGCGCGCCCGCACCGTCCTGGTGGTCGGAGTCGAGCAGATGACGACGACGCCCGGCGCCGAGGTCGGCCAGAACCTGCTGAAGGCCTCCTACCTGCCGGAGGATGGCAACACGCCGGCCGGCTTTGCAGGCGTGTTCGGCCGGATCGCCGATCTGTATTTCCAGCGTCACGGCGACCAATCCGATGCGCTGGCGAGCATCGCGGCCAAGAATCACGCCAACGGCGTTGCCAACCCCTACGCGCAGATGCGCAAGGATCTCGGCTTCGAATTCTGCCGCCGGGAAAGCGAGAAGAACCCCCACGTCGCCGGGCCGCTGAAGCGGACCGACTGCTCGCTCGTGTCCGACGGGGCGGCCGCGCTGGTCATCGCTGGCGACGATCTCGCCGCCCGCATGCCGCGCGCCGTCGCCTTCCGGGCGGCCGTGCACGTGCAGGACTTCCTGCCGATGTCGAAACGCGACATCATCCGCTTCGAAGGATGCGCCAGGGCGTGGAACCGCGCGCTGATGCAGGCCGGTCTCTGGCTCTCCGACTTGTCCTTCGTCGAAACACACGACTGCTTCACCATCGCCGAACTGATCGAGTACGAGGCCATGGGCCTCGTGGGGGAAGGGCAAGGAGCCGTCGCGGTGCTGGAGGGATGGACGCACAAGGACGGCAAGCTGCCGGTCAATCCATCCGGCGGCCTGAAGGCGAAAGGCCACCCTATCGGCGCCACCGGCGTGTCGATGCACGCACTCGCCGCCATGCAGCTGTGCGGTGAGGCCGGGGACATGCAGGTGAGAAATCCGCAGTTCGCCGGCATCTTCAACATGGGCGGGGCGGCGGTCGCCAACTACGTCAGCATCCTTGAACGCGCCGCCTGAACGTCACGAGAGCCAGGATTAAACCCCATGAAAATCCTCGTCCCGGTGAAGCGGGTGGTCGATTACAACGTCAAGATCCGCGTGAAGGCGGACGGCTCGGGCGTTGAGACCGCCAACGTGAAGATGAGCATGAACCCCTTCGACGAGATCGCCGTCGAAGAGGCCGTACGGTGCAAGGAAGCCGGCAAGGCCACCGAGGTCATCGTGGTCACCGTCGGCCCGGCAGCATCCCAGGAAGCCCTGCGCACGGCCCTCGCCATGGGCGCCGACCGCGGCATCCTGGTGCAGACCGACGCCGAGACCCAGCCGCTGGCCGTCGCCAAGGTGCTGAAGGCGCTGGTCGACAAGGAAGGCCTGAATCGAAATGGTTCTGGGCTGGTCATCCTGGGCAAGCAGGCGATCGACGACGACTGCAACCAGACCGGCCAGATGCTCGCCGCACTGCTCGGCTGGCCGCAGGGCACCTTCGCCTCCAAGGTCGTGCCCGGCGAGGGCGCGGTGACCGTCACCCGCGAGATCGACGGCGGCCTGGAGACGGTGGAGCTGAAGCTCCCGGCCGTGGTCACCGCCGACCTGCGCCTGAACGAGCCGCGCTACGCTTCGCTGCCCAACATCATGAAGGCCAAGAAGAAGCCGATCGACACGCTGACGCCCGACGCGCTCGGCGTGGACGTGGCGCCCCGGCTGAAGACGCTGAAGGTGGCCGAGCCCGCCAAGCGCAAGGCCGGCGTGAAGGTGGCGGATGTCGCCGCCCTGGTCGACAAGCTGAAGAACGATGCCCGAGCGATCTAGGGGGGTGATCTGATATGTCCAATGTCTCTGGGGCCATTCTCGTCATTGCCGAACACGACAACGCCGCGCTGAAGCCCGCCACGCTGAACGCGGTCACCGCCGCCGCCAAGATTGCAAACTCTCTTGGGGGCGACATCCACCTGCTGGTCGCCGGCCAGGGGGCCGAGGCGGTCGCCGACGCCGCTTCCAAGGTGGCGGGCGTCTCCAAGGTGCTGCTGGCCGACGACGCGGCCTACGCGCACGCCCTGCCGGAGAACCTCGCCCCGCTGGTCGTCGGCCTCGCCAAGAGCTACGGGCACGTGCTGGCCGCGGCGACGTCGGAGGGCAAGAACCTTCTGCCGCGCGTGGCGGCCCTGCTCGACGTGGCGGCGATCTCCGACATCACCGGGGTGGTCTCCGCCGACACCTTCGAGCGGCCGATCTACGCCGGCAACGCGATCGCCACGGTGCAGTCCTCGGACGCCATCAAGGTGATCACGGTCCGCACCACCGCCTTTGAGGCGGCGGCGACCGGCGGTTCGGCCGCCGTTGAGAGCGTCGCCGGGACGGGCGATGCCGGTTCCGCCAAGTTCGTCGGCCAGGAGCTGACGAAGTCGGAGCGTCCGGAGCTGACGCAGGCCAAGATCGTCGTCTCGGGCGGCCGCGGCATGCAGTCGGGTGAGAACTTCAAGCTGCTGGAAGCCCTGGCCGACAAGCTCGGCGCCGCGGTCGGCGCCAGCCGCGCGGCGGTCGACGCGGGCTTCGTTCCCAACGACTACCAGGTCGGGCAAACCGGCAAGATCGTGGCGCCGGAGCTGTACATCGCCGTCGGCATCTCGGGGGCCATCCAGCACCTCGCCGGCATGAAGGACAGCGAGGTCATCGTCGCGATCAACAAGGATGAGGAAGCGCCCATCTTCCAAGTGGCGGACTACGGTCTGGTCGCCGACCTCTTCAAGGCGGTGCCGGAGCTGACAAGCGCCGTTTGATCATTCCCATGTTCCTCCGCACTCCGCTCTCCTTCGGCGGAGTGCGAAACTTGAGCCGGGCGTTCACTGCCCGGCTTCTTTTTCACCATGATGGGCGCAACCGCAGCAAGCCCACCCCATGGCACCAGCGTCCCACAGTGCCGTCCCCTGCGGAGTGTCCAGGGGACAAGCGATCCCGGTCAGCCGGCCTGCCGGTCCCAGCAGCCGATCACCGCCGGCGACAGCTTGTGCTTCATGATGCGCAGGCTGGGAGTGCGCTCGAACTCCTCGACCAGCGCGATGTAGCGCGGATTCTGGTAGGGTGCGAGCCGCTGGCCGAGCCAGGCCGACAGGGCCGGGATGTCCACGGTGGCGCCGGCTTTGGGCTTCACGAACAGCTTGATGTCCTGTTCGCCGATCTCCGCGGCGACGCCGATGATGGCGCAATCCTCGATGGCCGGGTGGGTGGCGGCAATGTGCTCCACCTCCCAGGCGGAGACGTTCTCGCCCTTGCAGCGGACGCTGTCGGTCATCCGCCCGTGGAAATGCAGCGTGCCAGTCCCGTCCAGCGACCCCAGATCGCCGGTGTGCAGCGCACCGTCCTTCAACGCGCGGGCGGTTGCCTCCGGATTGCGGAAATAGCCGGCGAAGATGGCGCCGGGCCGGTTGGTGCGCACCACGATCTCCCCGCGCTGCCCCTGCGGAACGGGCTTGCCCTCGGCGTCCAGCAGGTCGACGGTGAACCAGGGCATGGGGCGTCCCACGGCGCCGACGATGCCTTCGTCGTTGCAGGTGGTGATGCTCGACGCCTCGGTCATGCCGTAGCATTCGCGGATCTGGACGCCGAAACGCTCCTCGAACGGTGTCCAGGTTTCTTTGGGGCAGCCGCCGCCCCAGGCGATGCGCACGGGATGATCGCGGTCGCGCGGCGACGGCGGCTGCTTCAGCAGGATCTGGAGGATGCCGCCGAGGTAATGGATGTGGGTGGCGCCATAGTCGCGCACCTGGTCCCAGAACCGGCTGGCGCTGAAACGGTCCACCATCGCCAGCGACACGCCACGGATCAGCGGCAGCACGATCAGCTGCGCGCCGCCGATGTGGTACAGCGGCTCCCACACGAACAGGTTGTCGCCGTCCTTCGCGGCGGACACGCGGGCCACGGCCTCGCCGGCCAGCCGCATCATGCGGTGCGACACCAGCACGCCCTTCGGCCGGCCGGTGGTGCCGGAGGTGTACACGATGGCGAAGGTCGCGTCGGGGGCGGGCGGTTCCTCCTCGAACCGGGCGCCGGAGTCCAGCAGGTCTTCCAGCCGCAGGGCGGCGGTTGGGTCGCCATGCACCACCATAGGCGTGCCGGCCAAGGCGGCTCCGTTGGCAGCCCCAGTGGCGGCGATGACCGGGACGAACTCCGCCTCCGCGATGATGACGCCGGGCTCCGAATGCTCGATGATGTAGCGCAGCCCCTCGCCGCGCTGCTGGGCGTTGATCGGCACCCACACCAGCCCGGCCTTGGCGAGGCCGAACAGCGTCGCCAGCACCGCCGGGCTGTTGCGCATCATCACCGCCACACGGTCGCCGGGCGCCAGGCCCAGCCGGCGCAGTTCCGCCGCCACGCCGTCGGACCGGCGGTCGAGCGCGCCGAAGGTCATGGCCTCGCCGTTGAAGCGGGCGAACACACGGTCACGGTCGGTCCGGGCCGCCTGCGCGAACAGGCGGACGAACCCTTCGTCGAAATCGGACATGGTTGGTGTTCTCGAATGCGTTTGGTCGGTTGGGCCGGGGTTGGTTTGGCCCGATCAGCGCGCCGGGCGGCGCAGCCGCTCGGCGATCAGGAGAAGGGCCATTACGATGACGAAGACGACGAAGGAGACCGCGGCCAGCGTCGGGTTCAGCTGCAGGATCATGTCGTCCCACATCTGCTTGGGCAGCGTGGTCTTGACGCCGCCGCCGACGAAGATGGCCACCGACAGCTCGTCGAAGGAGGTGATGAAGGCGAACAGGAAGGCCGCCACCAGCCCGCCCCGGATCAGCGGAACGGTGACCAGCATCAGCGTCTTGAACCGGTTTGCCCCCAGCGTCGCCGCCGCCTGATCCAGGCGCCAGTCGTGGCCCTTCACCACGGCGGAGATGGCGATGAAGGCGAAGGGCAGGGCCAGGACCGTGTGCCCGATGACGAGGCCGATGTCGGTGGCGACCAGCCCGATCTGGGCGAACAGGTAGAACAGCCCCACGGCGAACACGATGCGCGGCACGATCATGGGCGCCAGGAAGAAGGCGAAGATCGCCCCCCGCCAGCGCGAGGTGGAGCGCGCCAGCGCCAGCGCCGCCAGCCCCGCGACCACCGTCGCCAGGATCGCGGTGGCGAAGGCCACGCCGAAGGACCGCACCGTGGCGCCCACCCAGACGTCGGATTCGAAATAGACCCGGAACCAGTTCAGGCTGTAGCCCGGCGGCGGAAAGTCCAGGAAGGGAGAGCTGGTGAAGGCGATCGGCACGACCACCAGCGCCGGGGCGACGAGAAAGACGATGACGGCGGCGGAATAGAGCGGCAGCAGCCAGGCCATGGCGCGGGGGCCGACGACACGGCCGGCGGCACCACCCAGCGTGGTCGACCCTTTGGCGAGTGCGGCCAGCAGACGCATGCCCGCGGCGCGCAGCCGGCCCTGGGCGCTCCCGGCCCGGCCGGAGCCTTCGCCCGACAGGGTGGACAGGCCGAACATCCGGTCGTAGACCCAGCAGGTGACCAGCGCCGCCACCAGCATGAAGGTGGAGAGCGCGCCGGCGAAGGCCCAGTTCAGCATCTCCTGGATCTGCGCGATGATCAGCTGCGCCAGCATGGTCTGCTGCGGCCCTCCGAGCAGCGCCGGCACGATGAAGAAGCCCAGCGAGGAGATGAAGGTCAGCAGGCCGGCCGCCGCCACGCCGGGCAGCGACAACTGGAAATAGACCAGCCAGAAGCTGTTGACGGGGGAGGCGCCGAGCGTCCCCGCCGCGTCCACCAGCCGGCGGTCGATGGTGGTCATCACCGGCAGCATGGTCAGCACGGCCAGCGGCAGCATGGCGTGCACCATGCCGGCCATCACCCCGAACTCGTTGTGCAGCAGCGGCAGCGACGGCAGGCCGGTCCCGGCCAGGATCTGGTTGATGACGCCCTTCTGGCCCAGGATCACCATCCAGGCGAAGGTCTTGACCAGATAGCTGGTCCAGAAGGGCACCATGACGAACAGGACCGCCTTGCCGCGCGTCCGTTCCGGCAGCTGCGCCAGCCAGTACGCCAGCGGATAGCCGAACAGCAGGGACAGCAGCGCCGTCAGGCCGGAAATCCGGAAGGTGCCGAGCAGCACCCGGAAATAGACGCTGGTGTCGACGATGCGGGCGTAATGTTCCCCGCTCCAGGTCCCGGCGTCGAGGTCCTGGACGCTGAGGCCGAGCAGCCGCGCCACCGGGACCACGAAGAAGACGGTGAGGAAGGCCAAGCCGGGTGCGGCCAGCCACAGCGGCCCGAAGCGCCAGCGCCGCGGCTCGGTGTCGGCCGCCCCCTGGAAGGTCGCGGCGCTCATGACACGAGCACTCCGGCTTCGGCCCGCCAGCGCACGGCGACCCGGTCGCCCGGAAGCGGCGGGGCCAAGCCCCGGCGCAGCCGGACGGTGACGGTCGTCCCGCCGCCCAGCGCCACCAGCACCCGCGTCTCCGATCCGGCGTAGACGGTGTCGACGACCTCCCCCGACACCTCGTTGTCGCCCTCCCCGTCGAGGTCGAGCTGTTCGGGACGGACGACCAGCGACGCCTCGTCCTGGTCGGGCAAGGCCTCCCCGGTCAGGCGGAAGCTGCCGTCGCTGGTGACCAGCACGGGGGTGCCGTGGGCGTCGCGCTGCACGCGCCCGCGGAAGATGTTCGACACGCCGATGAAGTCCGCGGCGAAGGCGGTCTTCGGCCGCGCGTAGATCTCATGCGGGGTGCCGATCTGCTCGATGCGCGCGTGGTTCATCAGGCAGATGCGGTCCGACATCGCCAGCGCCTCCTCCTGGTCGTGCGTCACGTAGACGATGGTGGCGCCGGTTTCCCGGTGCAGGCGCTTGATCTCCTGCTGCATGTGCTCGCGCAGCTTTTTGTCGAGCGCGCCCAGGGGCTCGTCCATCAGGATGATGGAGGGCTGGTAGACGAAGCAGCGCGCCAGGGCGACGCGCTGCTGCTGCCCGCCGGACAGCTCCTTCGGGAACCGCCCGCCGAGGTGGCCGAGATGCACCATGTCGAGCGCGCCCCGCGTCCGGGCCTCGACCTCCGCCGCCGCCATGCCCCGCATGCGCAGCGGAAAGCCGATGTTCTCGGCCACCGTCAGGTGCGGGAACAGCGCGTAGTGCTGGAAGACGAGACCTATGTCGCGCTTGTGGACGGGGGTACGCGTCTCGTCCTTGCCGTCGATCAGGATGCGCCCGCCGCTCGGCTCGACCAGGCCGCAGATCATCTGCAGCAACGTTGTCTTGCCCGATCCGGACGGGCCGAGCAGGGTTAGGAACTCCCCGGCCGGGACGTCCAGCCGGGTGGGCTGCAGGGCGGTGAAGCTGCCGTACCGCTTCGTCAGGTCGTCGACCTGCAGCTTCGGCGCGGCGACCGGCGCCGCCGACCGGGATTGGATGGATTGCGCCGTGCCGTGCGTTGCGAGCATGACGACGGGTCTCCTTTCGAACGGGCTGGTCAAACGGGCTGGCGTCAGCCGAGGATCCAGGCGTTGAAGCGCTCGTTCATCTTGGCGCGGTTGACGCTCCACCAATCTTCCTTGGCGATGGCCATGGTCTTCAGATTGGCCTCGAAGGTCGGCAGGGCCACCGCGCGTTCCTTCGGGATGGATTTGTAGGCGTCGAGGTTGGTCGGGCCATAGGCCAGCACCTCGGTGAAGACGGCCTGACGGGCGGCGTCGGCGCAGAACTTGATGAACTGGCGCGCGGCGTCGGCGCGCGGATTGCCCTTGGGGATGCCCCAGCCTTCGATGGAATAGAGGCCCTGGTTCCAGGATATCTTGACCGGCGCGCCGCCGTCGATGGCCGCCTGGGCGCGCGCGTTCCACAGGGCGATCATGTCCACCTCGCCGCTTTGCAGCAGCTGGCTGGACTGGGCGCCGCCGGTCCACCACACGTCGATGTGCGACTTGATGCGATCCAGGCTCTTGAAGGCACGCTCCACGTCCAGCGGGTAGAGCTTGTCGAGCGGCACGCCGTCGGCGAGCAGCGCCTGCTCCAGCGTGTCGATGGGGTTCTTGCGCAGCGACCGGCGGCCGGGGAATTTCTCGACGTTCCAGAAGTCGGCCCAGCTCTGCGGCGCGTTGGCGGCGAACTTGTCGGCGCGGTAGCCGAGGATCGTCGAATAGACGTCGGTGCCCATCCACAGCGGGGTCAGCGCCTCGGGCATCAGGCCGGGGACGTCGGCGGCGGTGAAGTTCAGCGGTTCCAGCAGGTTCTGCTTGTTCAGGATGTCGCGGGCGGACAGGGTCAGCGTGCAGACGTCCCAGGTGTAGGACTTGGTCTCCACGATGGCCTTGAACTGGGCGGTCGGCTCCGCCTCGCGGGCGACGTTGATCACCTTGATCCCGGTGGCTTTCTCGAACGGGTCGTAGAAGGCCTTGCGGAAAGCCGGGCTGTACGGGCCGCCGGGATCGGCGACGGTGATCTGGGTCGCGGCGGCCGAGGCCGGACGGAGCAGCCCGGCCGGCAGCGAGGCGCCGAGCGCGATGCCGGCGGCCCCCTTCATCAAGCTGCGGCGGTTCATGGAAAAGCCGGACGTCTTGCGCATATCGAGCCCCCTGTTCGTTGACCGGGCGTCTCTTGACCCGGTTTTCGTTGTGCGTCGCGAACCGCCGCCTGTTCCCGGCGGTCTTCCAAGCCAGGCGCCCGGGTCAGGCGCGCTTGGCGGCACGCTTGGCGAGGAATTCCTCCATCATCCGAGCCGGCTCGCCCGAGGCGTAGGCCTCGCGCTGGATGCGCACGCCCGCGGCCAGGCAGTCGCGGAAACCGGCTTCGGTCATCTCGCGGAACCGCTGCTTGTCCAGGCGCATGGCGACCGGCGGCTTGGCGGCCAGCTCCTCGGCCAGCGCCAGGGATTCGGCCATCACGCGGTCCTGCGGGACGATGCGGTTGATCAGGCCGATGGTGTGGCACTCCTCGGCGTCCATCAGGCGGCCGGTCAGGGTCAGGTCCATGGTGCGGGCGAGCCCGATCATTTCCTTCATGATCCAGGGGCCGGTCGTGCTGGCGATGCCGGAGTTGATTTCCGGCTGGCCCATGCGCACGCCCGGATGGCCAATGCGGAAGTCGCCGAGCAGCGCGACCTGGAAGGCCGACCCGGCGGCGATGCCGTTCAGCGCGACGACCAGCGGTTTCGACAGGGTGCGCATCCGGTGGTACAGCCGCTCCCACTCGCCGACCCACTCCTCCGCCCGGTCGGCGTCGAAGCTCTTGGTCTCGTTGAGGTCCTGCCCGGCGCCGAAAGCGCGGTCGCCGGCGCCGGTGAGGATGATCGCGCGCACCGCGGCTTCCCCTTCGAAGCGGTCGAACGCGGCGACGAGGTCGTTGCGCATCGCCTGATTCCAGGCGTTCAGGATTTCCGGCCGGTTCAGCGTGATGAGACCAACCGGGCCCCGCACCTCGGTGAGGATGAAATTGGACACGTTCCGCTCCTGTCGAAGGTCGATCCGCAGCCCCGGGCGACCACCGCGCCGCAGGCTTGTATTGCAATGCAATACTTGATATTGAATAGCTTGGCTTGCTTCGATCGGGCTGTCAACGGTATCTCTCAGCGCAAACGTCCAGGACCGACGACCATGGCACCGCGCCGCCCCTCCGCCTCCGCTTCTTCCCCCGTGTCAGACATGGCCGAAAACGACAGCGACTCCGCGAAGGGCGGGGGTGGCCGCGCGTCCGATCCGTTGCTGGTGATGTCCGTGGAAAAGGCGTTCCGCGTGCTGCACGCGTTCGACGCCACACGCCCGACGATGAGCCTGACGCAGGTCGCCCAGGTGGTCGGCATGGACAAGAGCGCCGCGCAGCGCTTCACCTACACGCTGGAAAAGCTGGGCTATCTGCGCAAGGACCCGGAAACCAAGCGGTTCGAGCTGACGGTGCGGACGCTCGACCTCGGCCACCATTACATGCGGAGCAACGCGCTGCTGGAACGCGCGATGCCCTACCTGATGCATCTCAGCAAGGAAACCGAGGAGACGATCAACCTGACCGTGCTGGACGGCACGGAAATCGTCTTCGTGTCACGCTTCATGAGCCGCCACGTGCTGAACACGGACGTCAGCGTCGGCACGCGGATGCCGGCCTATTGCACGGCGCCGGGCATCGCGATCCTGTCGCGGCTGCCGATCGACGACGCCATGGCGCTGCTGGACCGCACGGACCTGCGCCCCTACACGCCGCACACGACGTGGCGGCGGGAGGATTTGCAGGCGAAGCTCGAACGGGCCGCCGCCCGGGGCTACGCCACGGCGTTCGAGGAGTATTACCACGGCGACCTGTCGGTCGCCGCGGCCGTCCTCGGCCCAACCGGCGTTCCGGTCGGAGCGATCAACATCGCGGTGTCCCGGTCGCGCTTCACCGCCCAGGAGGCCGAGGAGCGGTTCTCGCCCCTGGTCGTGGCCGCGGCCGGCTCCGTCTCCCTCGGGGGGCGGCTGCCCGGGGTGCAGGCGTCCACCGCCTATGGGCCGGGCCGGGGGTGACCGGGCCGGACGCGCATGGGCAGCCTGCGGGATAAGCGCGGGCGATCAGGTCCGGAGGGACGAGGCCATGCGTGATACGCCGGCCATGGCGCAGACGCGGCGGGCTTTGCCGGCAAGGCGCTGCCGAATGGTCGGTCGTTGAATGGACTGCCGGTGCGCGGCGGCGTTGCTGGCGCGCAGCGGCAGGAACACCCGCATGCTCAACGTCAGGAGGATCACGGCCATCGAGGCGGAAAGCAGAATGCCCACGACCGTCACCGATTCAGGACCAAAGACATCCGGCATAGCGCGCTCCATCCGTTCGACCCCCTGCATGGTTCACCGTTTCGGGGTGGAACACATTGACGCGCGTCAATTCTGTTGTTGCAAAACCGGAAGCGCCGCCAATCCCGCATCACGGCGCCATGCCGCCGTCACAGTGCAACGGCCGCCGAAGCCAATCCCGCGACGATCAGCACCGCGCCGGCGGCCCGCGATACCCAGCGCAGCTCCGCCACGTACATCTCCAGCAGGATGAACAGCGTGACGCCGACCATCCACGCGAAGCTCATGGCGCCGATGGCGATCATGCCCAGCATCAACAGCCAGCAGCAGCCGATGCAGTACAGGCCATGGTGTGCTCCCATGAGAAGGGCTCCCCATGCGCCGTCGCGCCAACGGGACAGGAAGAAGGTGAAGGGCGATTCGCAGTGTGTGAGGCAGGAATTCTTCAAAGGGCTCCACTGGTAAGCACCGAGCAGAACGAACGCCGCGCCCCGCACCAAGCCGTTCTCCATCATGTGCGACGACAGCGCCCCGGTGACGGACAGACACCATTGCAGCACCGTGGCTCCTGTCGAGAAGCCCAGCCATGCCGCGAAGTACCCGGCGAGAAAGGCCGCCGCCATTACCGGACGGCGGATTACCGGACGGCGGGCGCCCGACGGCGGGCCGTGACCAAGGCGGGCCAGGGCCGCAACCCAGGGGAACACCACGGGGACCATCATGGCGACCATCATCACCATCCACATGGACAGGGTGCCCCAGAACGCCAGGGCACCCCCATGCGCGATGTGGTGGTGATGCGCCCCCGCGTTCCCCGCCGGTGCGCTGGCAGTCTCCAGCACCTCCAGGCTTATGGCGACCCAGGCGATCACCACGAGCGCGGTCAGCAGCGCCTTCAGCAACAGCGCGCGCCGCTTCGGTACGGCAACCGCCACATCCATGCTCATCGCGTTGGATCCTCCCGGCCTTAGAACTGCCCGCTCCAGGAGAACTGCGAATGCAGGGAGTGCGTGTTCCTGGTGATGAGATTGTAGGGAGCGTCCGTGTACTCGGTGCTGCCCATGTCCAGAACCTGGGTCGAATCGTGGATCTGGTTGTAGGAATTCACCAGGCGCACCGCGCTCTCCCGATCACGACCTTTCAGCCAGGAGATGACGCTTTTGAAGAACGTGCCCGCCGTCAAGGTCTTGACTTTGCCTTCGTCGCCGAACGCGATGGGCACCAGCCGCGTCTCTTTCCGCTCGGCGACGAACTGCGCCAGGATCTTCCATGGCCCGTTGACCTCGCCGCTGACGATCCGCTCGATCGCGCGCTGCTGGTCCGGGGTGGCGTTGTGGTCGATGTAGGTGGTGATGATCCAGTTTCCGGACGCCATGTGCTGCGGCGTGTCGTAGATGATGATCGCGTTCAGCCCCTCCAGCGGCACACCGCCGAATTCCCCCTCACGAAAATTGATCCCCCAGTAGCCGAGGCAGCGCTCATGCGTGCACAGCTGGCTGAAGTGAAAATGTCCGGGACAGACGATTTGGCAATTGCAGTTCTCGAACAGCAGGCCTTTCGCCCACCATTTGGTTGGGGTGTCCGTCATCATTCACTCCTGCAAGATTCCCTGGCGTGTCCGATCCTTCACGCCGAGGCGTAGGTGCTCCCCAGCGCTCGCCCCATTCGTCGGCGATGGCGGACGTGGAGTGTCCGATGGCAGCCTTCGCCTGGCAAACGCGGCGATTTCACCTATGCGTGAATTTTATTCACTCAGCTTCCGCGAAGAGCGCAGACGGCGCCGACGCTCGCATCAACCCGTGAATCCATTTGCGGAATTCCACAACTTCCCGCCGCACCAGCAGATCGGCACTGGTCACCAGCCAATAGCCGGTTGAGCAGCGGACCGGTGGCCCGAGGACGGGGACGAGACGACCGGCGGCGATGTCCTGGGCCACCACCGGCAGTCGGCCGATTGCCACGCCCAATCCCAGCGCCGCGCTTTCCAGCGCCATGTGGACGGTGTCGAACCGCATGCCGCGATCCGACGGCGGAGTTTCCACCCCGGCGAGCCGTGCCCACGCCGCCCAATCCTCCGACACCTCCACCACATGCAGGAGGGTGGCGTCGGCGAGGTCCTCCGGCGCGCGCAGCGAACCGGCGAGCGCCGGCGCGCAGACCGGGACCAGATCCTCCATCACCAAGCATTCGGCGTGCAGGTCCGGCCAGTCGCCCCGTCCCATGCGGATGGCCAGATCAAAGCCGTCGCGCGGGAAACGCACATGGTGGTGCCCGGTGTGGACCGACACCTCGATGTCGGGATGCCGGGCGTTGAAGGCGGGCAGGTTCGGGATCAGCCAGCGCAAACCGAAGGTGGGCGGAACGCTGACCGACAGGCGGCCGCTCGGACGCCGACCGGGAAGGCTGTCGGTCACGACCGCGAGTTGCTCGATGGCGTCGTGGACATGGCGCAAATAAATGACGCCCGCCTCGGTCAGCGCCAATCCCCGCGCGGCCCGCACGAACAGCGGGATGCCCAGCCAGCATTCCAGCGATTGGATGCCGTGGCTCACGGCGCTGGGCGTGAGGTGCAGTTCCTTGGCGGCCAGCTTGAAGCTCAGATGCCGCCCCGCCGCCTCGAACAGGCGCAACGAATTCAGTGGCGGCAGCCGGTATGCCATGACGTTCTCCCCCGGCCGGCCGCACGGTTCCCGGTCTCCGGAACACCGGACGCTGCCTGCACTTCCTGTCGCCCGGCATTCCGCATCATGCTCCCCTCCGCCCCGGAGTCCGGCCCGCGCCGCAGCGCGGGACCGGTGCCACACCCCATTATCACACCCGGCGTCCGGTAGTCTTCCCGCATGGCGATCGCGCGACGGCAATCGTCAGGTCGGATTTCACGGTGACAGCGCCTCGATGATCCGACACTCGGCCATGCGGTGCCCGCCGCGGCACTGGTGGGCCAAGCGATCGAGTTCCTCGCGCAGGCGCTGAAGGTCCGCGATCTTGCGGTCGACCTCGTGCAGCTGCTGGAGCACGAGCGCATCGACCTCGCCGCAGGGCCGGTCCGGCTGGTCGGCAAGGGCGAGCATGGAGCGCACGGTCTCAAGCGGGAACCCAAGGTCCCGGACGCGCCGGACGAAGCTCAGCCGCCGGACGTGCTCCGCGCCGTAGGACCGGTAGTTCCCCGCTGTGCGCGCGGGTTCCGGCAGGATGCCGATCTGTTCGTAGAAGCGAATAGTCTCCGGCTTCGTGCCGGTCGCCTTGCCCAGCGCCCCGATCGTCAGCTCCGATTTTCCCTCCATGTCCCCTTGACCCTCTAGTTGCTAGAAGGTCCATCTTACCGAACGGACGGCGCGACCGCAGCATCCGATGCCGCGTGCCACACACTGATGCATGCCCCGATGAGATCAACTCATCGGGGCATGGCATCGGCGGCGACTGCCGCCGCGCGGGCACATGCCCGCGGAGCCAAGCCGGCGGCCCGTTCAAAGCGAGCGGGCGGTGCCGGCGATTGAGGCCCGCTGATCGGTTACGATCAGCGGGAATTGGTATGAGTCGGTTGGAGTTCGTCATGCAGGAGAAGACCTCCGCTCTGGTCGCGGACGCGGGCAAGCAATCTCTGCGCTACAAGGTGGCGGGCATGGACTGCCCCAGCTGCGTCACCAAGGTCGAAACCGCGTTGCGCCGCGTTCCGGGCGCCGATGACATCGGCCTCAACTACCATACGCAGATCCTGCGGCTGACGCTGGACGAGGCGACGACGTCCCGGGCGAAGCTTGAGGACACGATCCGCAATCTCGGCTACGGAGTCGAGCCCCAGGGCGATCTGCGCGTCGTAGCCGATCGTCCCGCCGGTGAGGTGGACGAGACGGCCGCGTCCGAGGAACGGCCCTGGTGGAGCACGCCCAAGGGCCGGCTGGCCATCCTCATCGGCATTCTCGTCGCGGCAGGCTATCTGGCGTCGTGGCTTGCCCCCGTTCTGGACGCCTACGCCCTCGCCCCGGCCGCGCTGGTCGGTTTGACGGTGTTCGGCCGCCGCGCCCTCTCGCTGGCCCGTGTGGGGTCCCCCTTCAGCATCGAGATGCTGATGTCGGTGGCCACCCTGGGCGCCCTGTTGATCGGCGAAACCGCCGAAGCGGCCGTCGTCGTGCTGCTCTTCGCCGTCGGCGAACTTCTGGAAGGCGTGGCGGCGGGCACCGCCCGATCCGGCATCAAAGCGCTGTCGAGCCTGGTTCCCAGGACCGCGCTGCTCGTCGACGGGGAGTCCGCCCGCGCGGTTCCAGCCGCGCGCCTCGAAATCGGCCACGTCGTCCTGGTCCGCCCGGGCGACCGGGTCGCCGCCGACGGTGAGGTTATCGAGGGCGAGTCCGACGTGGACGAGTCCCCGGTCACCGGCGAGTCCGTCCCTGTTCCCAAGCAAGTCGGCTCGTCCGTCTTCGCGGGCGGCATCAACGCCACCGGCGCGCTGCGGATCCGGGTTACGCGGACGGCGACCGACAACACCATCGCGCGGATCATCCACCTCGTCGAGGAGGCGCAGGCCAGCAAGTCGCCCACGGCGCGCTGGATCGAGCGGTTCAGCGCGCGCTACACGCCCGCGGTGATCGCGGTGTCGGTCCTCACCGTCCTGGTGCCGCCGCTCGCCTTCGAAGCCGACTGGCACACCTGGATTTACCGCGGCCTCGCCCTGCTGCTGATCGGCTGCCCCTGCGCCCTGGTTCTGTCCACCCCGGCCGCCATTGCCTCGGGCATCGCCGCCGGCGCCCGGCGCGGTCTCCTGATCAAGAGCGGCGCCGCGCTGGAGGCGATCGGGCGCGTTCGGACCATCGCCTTCGACAAGACCGGCACGCTGACGCAGGGACGCCCGCAGGTGACCGACCTCGTTCCGCTGGTCGGAACCGAACGCTCCCTGCTCGGCCTCGCGGCGGCCGTGGAGAACGGCTCCAGCCACCCGATCGCCAAGGCCATCCTGGACCGCACCGCGGCCGACGGCGTGCCGCTCCGTCCGGCCCGCGGCCAGAAAGCCATCCCCGGAAAGGCGGTGCAGGGCGTGGTCACCGGGAAGCTCATCGAAGTGGCCTCGCCGCGCCATGCCGTCGAGCGCTGCGGCCCGCAGGGCATTCCCTCCGACCGCATCGCGGCTCTGGAGGACGAGGGCAAGACCGTGGTGGTCGTTCTCGCCGATGCCCAACCGGTCGGCCTTGTCGCCCTTCGCGACGAGCCGCGGCCCGATGCCGCCGAGGGAGTGGCCCTACTGCGCGGGCTCGGCGTCCGCAGCGCCATGCTGACCGGCGACAACGGCCGGACCGGACAGGCCATCGGCCGTGGGCTCGGCATCGACGTGAAGGCCGACCTGCTGCCGGAGGACAAGCTCCGGGAGATCGCGGCGCTGCGGGCGCGGGGCCCGGTCGCCATGGTCGGCGACGGCATCAACGACGCTCCCGCCCTGGCGGCGGCCGACGTCGGCATCGCCATGGGCGGCGGCACGGACGTGGCGCTGGAGACCGCCGACGCCGCGCTGCTGGGCAACCGGGTCGCCGATGTTGCCGCACTGGTCCGCCTGTCGCGCGCGACGATGGCCAACATCCACCAGAACGTCGCCATCGCCCTGGGGCTGAAGGCGGTCTTTCTGGTGACCACGCTGAGCGGCGTGACGGACCTCTGGCTGGCGATCCTGGCCGACACCGGCGCCACCATCATCGTCACCCTGAACGCGCTGCGCCTGCTCCGCCAGGGCAGGTAAGGAACGGTCCATGTCCGACCCGGCAGTCCTGGCCCGGAACCCTACAAACATATTCTGATCACTTGACGCTCGGAAACTCGAAGATCGTCGGGATCGGAACGCCGCGCCGGATGTCCCGGACCCAGCCTTCCTCCTTGAGCAGGTGGGCCTGCGCCGCGGCCAGCACCGCATCGGCCTGTTCCAGAGGGACGACGACCACCCCGTCGTCGTTGCCGAGCACGAGGTCGCCCGACCGCACCGGAACGCCGGCCACCGAAACCAGACCGTCCACCGTGCCGCCGAAGCCGTGGTGAGGGCCGCGTGGGACCACCGACCGGCAGAACATAGCGAAGCCCGCCTTGCGCATGTCGGCCACGTCGCGGACGGCGCCGTCGATCACGGCCCCGCCCAGACGGCGGTGGACGGCCTCCTCCGTCATCACGCCGCCCCACACCGCGGTGTCCTCGACCCCGCCGGCGTCGACGATCACGATCTCACCGGGGCGGGCGGCGCTGATGAGGGCGCAGATCGGCCCGCAATCGCCGACCATGGTCGTCACCGTGCGGGCTTGGCCGCACAGGCTTTGGCCTTCGCGGATCGGCTTGATCGCGGCGCTCATCACCTGGGTGCGGTTCATGCAGTCCGACGCGACCGCCGGCGGGATCGCCCGCCAAGCGTCGAGTTCCTCGTCGCTGAGGACCCGGAACGGGGTGTCCTGTTGAAGGAGGGCCATGGCGTGTTCCTGATTCTTGTGTTGGGGGCCCGTGTTGCGGGGCCGCAGTTTCAGCGAGCCTGGGCGTCCCAGCCGGGGTTGACGTTGTTCCGCAGCCGCCCCTCGAAGAGGTAGTCGAGCAGGATTTCCGCGGAGAAGGTCCGCATGTCGAGGTAGCCGGCCTCGGAGTAAAAGGCCGCGTGCGGCGTCACGACGAACCGCCCGGCGAGCCACGCCTCGTCCCGCTGCCAGGCGGCGAGCAACGGCGGCGCCGGCACCGGCGGTTCCTTGGGCAGCACGTCGAGGCCGGCGGCGGCGAGGTGGCCGCTCTTCAGCGCGTCGTGGACGGCGTCCACGTCGACCAGCCCGCCGCGGGCGATGTTGAGCAGGATGCCGCCGGGCTTCATTTGCGCCAGCTCGTCCCGGCCGATCATGTTGCGGGTCTCCGCCGACAGGGGCACATGCAGGCTGACGACGTCGGAGCGGGAGAGCAGCTCGGGCAGCGTCCTCACCCGCTCGATCCCCAGCCCCAGGTCGTGGCCTTCCGGCAGGTAGGGGTCGACGTAGATCACCTTCATGTCGAAGGCCGCGGCGCGGCGCATGATCGCGGTGCCGATGCGCCCCATGCCGATGGCCCCGAAGGTGGCGCCCCGGATCCGGCGGACGACGGGCACGTCCTCCGCCCGGAAGCCGGCCGCAAGGTCGGCCTTCAGCCGCGCCTGGTAGGTGCCGAGCCCGCGCACGAGGTGCAGGAGCATCGCCAGGGCATGGTCGGCCACCTCCGTGGTGCCGTAGTTCGGCACGTTGGACAGCGGGATGCCGCGGGCGCGGCAGGCCGCGCCGTCCACGTTGTCGAAGCCGACACCGACGCGGACGATCAGGCGGCAGTTGTCGAGCTTCGCGACGACCTCCGGCGTAATCCGCATGCGGTGCCAGACCAGGATGGCGTCGCACGACCGCCAGGCGTCGTCGGGAATGGCCGCCGGGTCGGTCTCGTCGAAGACCATGTAGTCGATCCGGTCGCCCGTGACGCCGCGCTCGACGTCGAGGTCGCGCAGATGGGCGTCGGGCACCAGAACCTTGAGGGGCTTCGTCATGGTGTTCCTTGGTGGGTTTGCCTGTCCGGTTGGCGTTCCAGGTCGGCCGGTCACAGGACCTTGTCGAGGAAGGCCTTCAGGCGTGGGTCGTTCGGGCATTTGAAGAGCCGGCCGGGCGGGCCGTGCTCCACGATCACGCCCTTGTCGGTGAAGAAGATCTCGTCCGCGACCTCCTGGGCGAAGCGCATCTCGTGCGTGACCAGCACGCAGGTCATGCCTTCGCGGGCGAGGTCGCGGATGACGTTCAGGACCTCGCTGACCATTTCCGGGTCGAGGGCGGCGGTCACCTCGTCGAACAGGATGACGCGCGGCTGCATGGCCAGCGCGCGGGCGATGGCGACGCGCTGCTGCTGCCCGCCGGACAGCTCGCCCGGATAGGCGTTCTCCTTCCCGGTCAGCCGCACCTTGGCGAGCAGGGCCAGCGCGCGTTCGCGCACCACCGCCGGCTTTTCGCCCAACACCTGGACCGGCGCCATGGTCAGGTTCTGCAGGACCGTGCGGTGCGGGAAGAGGTTGTACTGCTGGAACACCATGGCGACCTCATGCCGGAGCGGCACGAGTTCCTTGTCCTTCTTCAGCGTCTCCACCGCGAAGGAGCCGACCCGGACGGTGCCGCGGTCGATGGTGATCAGGCCGTTGATGCAGCGCAGGATCGTCGACTTGCCCGAGCCCGACGGCCCGATGATGCACACCACGCCGCCGTCGCGGACGGACATCGACACGCCCTTGAGCACCTCGATGGAGCCGAAGGACTTGTGGACGTCCCGCAGTTCGATGAGCGGGGCGGATGACTGGTCTTGGGTCTGTGGTTTCGGGGCCGGTTGGCCTTGGATCGGCTGGACGTCTGTCATTTGCGCACTCGCACCCGTTGCTCCAGCCAACGCGTCAGGATGGCGATGGGAAAGCAGAAGAGAAAGAAGAGGTAGAGGATGTAGAGGTAGACCGCGGTCGCCACGTGGTCGCCGTCGCTGGCGATGACCGTGCGGGCGACCGACAGCACGTCGTGAGTCCCCGTCACCACGACCAGGCTGGAGCCGATGAACAGCATCGCGTAGGTCGTCATCAGGTTCGGCGTCATGATCGGGATCGCCTGGGGGACCACCACGCGCCGCAGGATCTGGAGCCGGCGGTAGCCGAGGGCGCGCGCCGACTCCCACTGGCCGGTGGGCACGGATCCCACGCCGCCGCGGAACACCTCCGCGATGTTGGCCGTGACCGGCAGCGCCAGGCCGATGGTCGCCTTGATCATCGGCGAGATCTCGACGAACCGGCCGAAGATCCGCACCTCGAAGGGCAAAAGGTAGAGCATCGCATAGAGCACGACCAGCCAGGGCGAATTCCGCAGCACGTTCATGACCAGGACCGACGGTCCGCGGATCACCGCCGACTGCGAGATCATCCCGACGCCGAGCGCCGTGCCGGCGACCGCGGCCAGCGCCATCGCCCACAGGCTGATGACGATGTTGGCGGCGAAGCCCCCTTCGAAGGCGGAGAAATCGGCCGACCCGCTGAGCAGCAACGGCGTCCGCCCCGCCACGCCGCGCAGGATGGCGCCGCTGTCCGCGCCGTAGACCGCGACGAACAGCGCCACCAGGACCAGCGTGACACCCAGCACACCGACCAGGAAGATTTTGACGTGTGCGTTCATGGCCGTCACGACCCGTAGCCGGGGATGCGGACGGTGGTGGCGATCCGGCGGACGATCAGCACGGCCAAGCCGGTGATCATCAGGTAGACCACCCAGATCAGCAGCATGACCTCAAGGTTGCGGAACGTCTCCAGCATGATTTGCGTGGCTCCGTACATCACGTCCGCCACGGCGACGAGCACCGCCTGGGACGAGGTCTTGATCAGGCTGACGATGTTGCTCGCCATCGGCGGGATGCACAGCCGCAGGCCGATCGGCAGCTCGACGTGGCGGAAGGTCTGCAACCGCGTGTAGCCGAGGGCGCGAGCGCCCTCCACGGTCTGCGACGGCACGGCGAGCAGGCCCGACCGGATGATCTCCACCGCGATCGCCCCGTTGTAGAGGCCGAGCGAGAGCACCACGCAGGTGAAGCCGGTGAACAGCGGAATGCTCCGCCCCGTCGCCGGGTCGGTGAGCGTCAGACCGATGTCCGACAGCATGAAGTACAGGAAGAACAGCTGGACCAGCGGCGGCGTGTTGCGGAACAGCTCGACGAAGATGGTCGTCGGCGTTTGCAGGTAGCGTACGTTGAGATGGAGGAAGGCGGCGCCGACGATGCCGATGACGAACATCAGCACGATTCCGAAGAGGCTGAGAAGGATTGTCGTGCCGATTCCGTTCAGCAGCCACCGCTGGTACAGCGGGTCGAACAGCCAAGCGAAATCCAAGGTCATACCGGCCGCCCTGTCGATGAAGGAAATTGCGATGAAGGAAATTGCATCGCGTCAGCCTCGACCGTCGTGAATAAGGGCGACCTTGTCGAACTCGTCGAGCCGGGTGATGCCCAGAAGCGCCATGGTCCGGCCGATGTCGTCCTTCATCAGCGACAGGGCGTGGTCCAGCGCCACCTTCTCGCCCGCCGCCGCGGCGAGGAGAAGCGGCCGGCCGACGAAGACGAAGCGGGCACCGAGCTTGAGCGCCTTCAGCACATCGCTGCCGCGGCGCACCCCGCCGTCGTACATCACGGTCAGGCCGTTGACCTGGTCGGCGATCCGCTCCAGCAGGTCGAGCGCGCCGGCGGCGCAGTCGATCTGCCGGCCACCGTGGTTGGACACGATGATGCCATCCACGCCCGCCTTTTCCGCCATCCGCGCGTCGGCGGCCGACATCACGCCCTTCAGGACCAGCCGCCCGGTCCAGCGCTTGCGGATCCGCTCGATGTGCGTCCAGGACAGGCCCGCCCGCCGGCCGATGTCGCGGACGAGCGTCCGGGAGAAGACCGGCGGCCCGCGCTCCGCGTCCATGTTCTCGAAATGCGGTGCGTTGCCCGCCAGCAGGCTGCGCAGCAGCACCCGCCACAGCCACCCCGGCCGGGTCGCCCCCTGCCACGCCAGATCGAGGCTCGGCTGGACCGGGGAGCGGAAGCCGTGGCGGGCGGCCAGCTCGTGCTGGCCGTGCACCGCCGTGTCGACGGTCACCACCAGCGTGTCGAACCCGGCCCGCTCCACCCGCTCGATCATCGGGCGGATGCGGTCCTCGTCGCCGGGGATGTAGGCCTGGAACCAGCTGGTCGGGCCGGCCTGCCGCACCTCCTCCAGCCGGGTCAGCGACGCGCCGCTGAGGATGAAGGGAAGCCCGGCCTGCGCCGCGGAGCGGGCGAACAGGACGTCGCAGTCCGGCGCCACCAGCCTGCTGAACCCCATCGGCGCGATGCCGAACGGGCTTGCGTAGTCGACCCCGAACAGGCGGGTCGTCGTGTCGACGCCCGACACGTCGACCAGCACGTTCGGGACGAAGGCGCGCTCGGCGAAGGCGCGCAGGTTGCGGCGGTGGGTCGCCCCGTCTTCGGAATAGCCGGACACGTATTTGAAGATCGCCCGCGGCAGCGTCCGTTCGGCCATCGGTTCGAAGTCGTTCAGGCACAGCGCCTGCTCCATCACCCGCGGCAGGCGCCGCGGGGTGACCTCACGTTCGTGCATGATGAAGGTCCGATCACGCGAAGACGGTTGGCGGCAGCGGCATCACTTGGCGGCCACTTTCACCTTGGCCTCCTCGGCCCGCTTCGTCACGTAATCGCTGACGCCGAGGTTGTACTTCACCTCGCCGCCCGTCATCAAGCCCGCGGCCTCGGCGCGGATGATGGCCTTGTTCACGGCGGCCAGGAAGGCCGGCTCGTTCTTGCGCACGCCGCCGCCGATGGGCACGTACTCGAAGGCGCCGAGCGCCACCTTGTACTTGTCCTTCCACCCCTCCTCGGTCACCTTCATGGCGATGTTCGGCCCGTCGTAGGCGACGGCGTCGCACCGGTTGTCCTGGAACGCCTTGTAAATCTCGGCGGTCCCGGTGAAGAGGACGAGCTGGGCGCCGTATTTCTCGATCAGCATCCGGTTGTACAGGTTGCCTTGGCTACCGCAGATCTTGCGGCCGCGGATGTCGTCCCACGACGCGTAGGTCGCGTCCTTGGGCGCCATCAGGACCATGCCGGCCATCATGTAATAGGGTTCGGTGTAGTCGAGGACCTTCTCGCGCTCCGCCGTCTTGCCCAGCGTCGCGAAGATCACGTCGATGCGCCCGGCGTTCAGCAGTTCGATGCGGTTCGACGCGACGACTGGCACCATTTCGATGGCCGTCTCGGACCCGAGAAGGTCTTTGGCGACGGCCCGCGCCAGATCGACCTCGAAGCCGGTGAGCTGGCTGGCGGAGTCCAGATAGCCGAAGGGCACGTAGTCGTTCCGGATGCCGACGATCAGCTTGCCGCGTTCCTTGACGCGATCGAGCTGGTCGGCCTGCGCCTGCGCGCAGAAGGCGACGCCCGCCGCCAGGAGAGAGAGGACGGCGAAAGGCTTGGCAAATCGCTGCTTCATGAAGAACCCCCTGTCGTGTGAGCGCGCGTCTTTTCATGGTTTGTGGCGCTCTGGCGGTCATGATCGCGTTGAATCTCATAATTTCATAATAGATAATTCGCCTCTCACAATAAGCGGAGCTTATGGTCTGCCGATGAACGTGCGTCAGATCGAGGCCTTCCAGGCGGTGATGGCGACCGGAAGCGTGACGCGCGCCGGCGAACGCCTGAGCATCTCGCAGCCGGCCGTCAGCCAGTTGATCGCCCAGCTGGAACGCAGCTGCGGCTTTCCGCTGTTCCACCGGCAAGGCGGCAAGATCACCCCGACCCGCGAGGCGGAGGCGCTCTACAACGAGGTCCAGCGCATGTTCATCGGCGTGGGCCAGATCGCGCGGGTGGCGACGGCCCTGCGCGAGCAGAACTGGGGTTCCGTCAGCCTCGCCGCCTTTCCGGCGATCACCCGCCGCGTCCTGCCGGACATCGTCTGGAGCTTCTGCAAGGCGCATCCCGACACGCGCTTCCGCCTGGAAAGCATGCGCTCGCGCAGCCTGATCGACGCGGTGGCCGCCCAGCACGTCGATTTCGGCCTGAGCATCCTGCCGGGCGACCGGCCGGAGGTGGTCAGCGCCCTGCTGCACCGGCTGCGCGGCGTGTGCATCCTGCCGGTCGGCCATCACCTGGCCGACCAGCCGACCATCTATGCCCGCGACCTCGCCGACGAGGATTTCGTGTCGCTCGGCCCGCAGGACCATTCGCGCTACATGATCGACCGTGTGTTCGACGAGCTGAAGGTGTCCCGGCGCAGCCGGATCGAGGCGGGGCAGTCGGAGACCGCCTTTTCCTTCGTGGCAGCGCGGGCCGGCGTCGCCGTGGTCGATCCGATCAGCGCCTTCAACAACGTGGACCCGCAGATCGTCGTCCGCCGCTTCGAACCCGCCGTCCAGTTCGACATCTGGCTGATCCGGCCGAAGGCGGCGCGGTCCTTCAACCTCGTCGACAATTTCGTCGCCTACACGCTGGAACGGCTCGACCGCTTCGCCGCGTCGCTGAACGGAGGCTGACGGGCGGGGCGCGCCGCGATAGCCTGGGGTCATGAACATCCGGCAGCTTGAGGCCTTCAGGGCCATCGTCGAACTGGGCAGCTTCACCAAGGCGGCCGAACGGCTGCACCTGTCGCAGCCCGCGGTCAGCAAGCTGGTCCAGCTTCTGGAGCGCGCCTGCGGCTTTCCCCTGTTCCACCGGCAGAAGAACGGCGTCGTCCCGACGGCGGAAGGGACCA
The DNA here is from genome assembly GCF_025961225.1 of Azospirillum canadense. GTDB lineage: Bacteria > Pseudomonadota > Alphaproteobacteria > Azospirillales > Azospirillaceae > Azospirillum > Azospirillum canadense. The sequence goes on from NZ_JAOQNG010000007.1 coordinate 477,066, forward strand.
TGCTCTACGCCGAGGTGGAACGGGTGTTCCTCAGCGTCGAGTCCGTGGCGGCGCGGGCGCGGGCGATCCGCCAGTTCGAACATGGGGAGATCGAGGTCGTGGCCTTCCCGTCGCTCGCCACCCGCCTCCTGCCACCGATCCTGGCGGCGTTCCTCCGGCCCCGGCCGGGCCTGCGGGTCACCCTGTCCAGCCGCAATTCCTGGCTCCTGGTGGAGCGCGTGGCGACCCAGGGCGTGGACATCGGGTTCGGCATGGTCGCCACGGACCGGCCGGGCGTCCGGTTCGAGCGGCTGTGCACCATGGACGCGGTCTGCGTCCTGCCGCCCGGCCATCCCCTGGCCGACCGCTCGGTGATCGACGCCCGCGACCTGGACGGCGAGCGCTTCGTCGCGATGACCGACGAGGACCGCGCCCGGTTGAAGGTCGATCAGGCGTTCGCCGCCTGCGGCGCCACACGCGACATCGTGCTGAAGGCGCAGCTGACCGAGGCCTGCTGCTCCTTCGTCGCGGCCGGCATGGGCGTCGCCGTGGTGGACCCGCTGAGCACGGTCGATTTCGCCCCGGAGCGGCTGGCGGTGCGCCCTTTCCGGCCGCGGGTGACCTACGACATCTGGGTCGTCACGCCGAGCTTCCGCGACATACCGCTGAGCGCGCGGGCCATGATCGCGCATGTCCGAAGCCTCCTGACGGAGCGCATCGCCGAGCTGGAGCGCGGAATCCAAGGCCAAACGCAGGGCCCATAACCGCCGGTTATGGCAGGCGGCCGACAAGCGATTTGACCGGGGCGGCGGCCTGCCCGTCAAATTCGCCGGTTCCTGGACCACGCGAGAGAAGCAATGGCCGCCATCACAGTGCTCACCCCCACGGGGACGCTCGGATACGGGTTCGGTGACGAGGCTCTGGCCCGCGGCATGGCGCTGGGGCCGGCCGTCATCGCGGTCGACGCCGGATCGACCGACCCTGGACCCTATTATCTCGGCTCCGGCAAGCCGCTGGTGTCGGACGTCAGCATCAAGCGCGAGCTGACCGCGCTCATCCGCGCCGGCCGTCGGGCGGGCATCCCGGTGATCGTCGGCAGCGCCGGCGGGGCCGGATCCGGCGTGCAGGTCGACCGGACGGCCGCGCTGGTCCGCGCCATCGCCCGCGAGCAGGGCCTGCGCTTCCGGCTGGCGACCATCCGCTCGGACATCCCGATCGAGCGCGCCAAGCGGGCCGTCGCCGCCGGCGAGATCGTCGATTTTGAGGCCGGCACCCCATTGACCGGGAAGATTCTGGACGAGACCGTCGCGTTGGTCGCGCAGATGGGCCACGAACCGATCTGCGCGGCGCTGGAGGGCGGTGCCGACGTCATCATCGCCGGCCGGGCCTGCGACGATTCGGTGATCGCCGCCTTCCCGATCTGGCGCGGCGCCGACCCGGCCCTGGCGATCCACATGGGCAAGATCCTCGAATGCGGCGCCTTCTCGGCCGAGCCCTTCGCCATGGACGTGATGCTCGGCACCTTGGACAGCGACGGCTTCCTGCTGGAGCCCGGCAGCTTGGCGCGGCGTGCCTCGGTCAAGTCGGTGGCCGCCCATTCGCTGTACGAGCGTGAGAATCCCTTCCGGCAATCGGGTCCGGGACACGAGATCGACCTCTCCGGCTGCCGTTTCGAGCAGGTCGGCGACCGGCAGGTTCGGGTGCGCGGGGCGCGGCTGGCCGAGACGCCTGACTATTGCGTGAAGCTGGAAGGGGCGCGGCTCGCCGGATACCGGTCCATCGCGATCGCCGGAATCCGCTGCCCCACCACCATCCGGGCGCTCGACGGCATCCTCGCCGACGTGCGGGAAAAGGCGCTGGCCTATTTCGCCCCGGCCCCGCTCGGCGTGGTCTTCCACGTCTACGGCCGCGACGGCGTGATGAAGGAACTGGAGCCGGAGACGGCGGCGCAGCGCGAGGTCGGGCTGGTGATCGAGGTGACCGCCGGCGACCAGGAGCTGGCCCACGCCGCCTGTCACCAGATCAGCGGCGCCATGCTGCACTACCACTATCCGGGCGTGGTCAACACGTCGGGAAACCTCGCCTTCCCCTATTCGCCGTCCGACCTGGACCTCGGCCCGGTCTACGAGTTCAGCGCCTACCACCTGATGAAGGCCGACAGCCCGACGGAGCTGTTCCCCATCCAGTATGAGGATCTCTGAGATGACCGACCGCCTCCTCAAGGACTTGGCCGACATCGTGCGCAGCAAGAACGCCGGCCCCTACCGCATCACCTTCGACATCCTGTTCAAGGACCGCGAGCGCTACGAGGCCGTCCGCGGCACCGGGGCCATCCGCCCGGAAACGGTTGCCGCGGCCTACGGCATCGCCGTGTCGGAGGTGTCGTCCTTCTTCGAGATCGACATGGCCAACGCGATCAAGATCACCATCCGGCGCCCGCGCGCCCAGGGTTCCAGCGGCGACGGCGACATGTACGGCTGCCAGCATCACGTCCCGCTGATGCTCATCCGCGTGCCGGTGGCTTGAACGGCGCGGGCATCGGTTTTTCAGAGGCCGACTTTTCCGAGGTGGCGGCGGCCGGGGTCAGCAGGTCGGGCAGGCGGGTGGTGCCGCCGGCGCGCTGTTCCCAGCTGGACAGGCCGTCGGCGACGGCGCGCCGCAGGGTCGCCATGTCCTGCGCCGGCACCGCCTCGGGCAGCGGGTCGACGCCCGCCGACACCATCACGCGGGCGTAGGCGTTCTGCAGGTCGGCGAACACCAGGTCGCGGCGCAGGTCGGACACCAGCACCGACACCTCCGCCTGGATCACCCCCAGGTCGCCCTGCTGGCCGACCGTGCTGCTGTTCACGTACTGCTGCCGGATGCGCTGGTCGATCGCCGCTTGGTCGGCGGTCAGCGCGAACTCCTGCGCCAGCTCGCGGTACTGCACCATCGCCACCCGCACCTGGCTCAGCACCGCCACGCTCAGCGCCTGCCGGCGGAAGGCCACCAGCTCCTCCTGCGCCTTCGAATAGGACTGCGTGTCCCACGCCGAGGCCAGGTTCAGGATGTTCCACGACAGCCGCGCGCCATAGTCCGCCCACTGCTGGTTCAGCAGGAAGCTGTTGCTGTCGTAGTGCAGCCCGGCGTTCAGGTCGATGCCCGGCAGCAGCTTCAGCAGCGCGCGCCGCGTCTCGTCGGCGGTGATGCGGGCGTTGTAGGTCTCCTCGACCAGTTCCGGCCGGTTCAGCAGCGCGTAGGATTCCAGCGCCTCCACCGGGGTGGCGATGGCCGGCGCGTCCTTCGCCGTCGCCTCCGCCGGGATGGCCAGCGTGAAGCTCTCGCCCGGCGGCAGGCCCATCAGGGCGCCCAGCTGCGACTTGGCGGCGACCAGCTCGCGGCGCAGCGTCTGCAGCTGGCGCAGCGTGTCGACCAGCGAGCGCTGGTAGGTCAGCGTCTGCAGCGGCGCCTGCACGCGCTGCGTCTCCAGCGCGCCGGCGTTCCGGCGCGCCGCCTCGATGCGCTTTTCCAGCGGCTCGATGCGCTTCAGCAGCCGCTCGGCGGCCACGGCGCGCCAATAGGCGGTGCGCACGTCCTGCAGGATGCCCTGGACGACGCGGCGGCGGCGCTCGTCGGCGACCAGCACGAGGTTGGCGTTCTGGCGCGCGCGCAGGTAGCTGACGCCGAAGTCGAGGATGTTCCAGGTGAAGCCGAGGTCGGCGGTGCGGCGGTTGCGGTCGGTGGCGGTGGTGCTCTCGCCGGTGCGCCGCCCGGTGGCGAGGTTCAGGCTTTCCGAGCCGGCCTCGTTGTTGCGTCCCGCGTAGCCGGCGCCGGCGACGACGCGCGGCAGCATGTCGAAGCGCAAGAGGTCGAGCTGCTGGTTGGCGACGGCCATCTCCATCAGCTTCACGCGCTCGTCGAGGTTGTATTTGATGGCGCGGGCCATCGCCTCGTGCATGGAGACGGGGCCGGCGATGGGCTCCTGCGGGGACATCACCACCGCCATGTCGGCGCGCACCCGCGACAGGTTCTCCTCGGACGTCAGGGGCTGCGGCGACAGCGAGCAGCCGCTGGCGAGCAGGGAGGCGGCAAGCAGGGCGACGGTCGCGCAGGCCATCGTGGACCGCGCCCGGAAGGTCGGAGGAAGGCAGGTCATTCTCGTCGGCAATCCATCAAGAAAGGAGAAGGCGGGTGCGAAAGCGGTGAAGGGGTGGGAGCGCGGGCGGCCTCAGGCCGCCCGCCTGTCTGAAGGCGGCGCTAGGCCGCCCTGCTGCCCGGTGGGGTGTGCGTGGCAAGCGCGGCGAGCAGGGCCGCGGTGCGGGCGTCGGCCGCCCCGTGGACCTGGGCGACCTGCCGCGTGAAGGCGGGCTTCGGCGCCGGGGCGTCGCCCGCGTCCGCGCGGTTGCCCTGCCCGCCGTCGGACCGGCCCTCACCATTGGGCTGAAGCCCCCGCGGCGCCGCACCCTGCCCTCCTTGGTCCCCGGCCGGCACATCCTGGTCCCCAGCCGGCCCGTTCGACCGCCCGATGCGTCCGCCCGGCATCACGCCAATGCCAAGCTCCTCGCCACCCACGCCCATTCCCGTCACCCCGCCGATCCCATTCGGCGCCGTACCGCCCGGGTTTCCGCCCAGGCCGAAGCCGGTGGTCAGGCTGGAGCCATTTCCGCCGCCAGCACCACCGCCGGCCGACGAGGAACCGGCGATCGCCGTGAAGGTGATGGCCCGTCCGGCGTTGCCGACGGTCGGATTGGCGATGGCATCGATGGTGATCGCGCGCCCGGAGTCGCCCCCCGCGCCCCCCCTGCTGATGGAGGCGCTGGTGATGACGCGGCCGGTGTCGCTGCCGGTCGGGCTGCCGGCCAGCGTCCGCACCGTGCCCAGCGTCGGCCCGGCGCCCGACAGGCCGAGGCCGCTCCCCAACCCCGCCGGCAGACCGCCGTCGGAAGACGACAGCACGGTCGTCGTGTTGGCGCTCCCCTGGGCGACCGGAGCCGACGCCGGAACCGGCGGTGGCGGGAGCACCGTGTAGCCGGTCGAGCCCGCCGCGCCCTGGTTGCCCACCGCGTCGCGGGCACGCGCCGCAATGGTGTGGCTGCCGAACCCAAGCGCCGCCGGCAGCGCCAGCTGCCAGGCACCGCCGCCGCTCGCCCGCGCCGTGCCGGCCTCGGCGCCGTCCACCGCCACGACGACGAGGCTGTTCGCCTCGGCGGTGCCGCGCACCACCGGCGTGGCGCCTGTGCCGTCGACCTGCGTCACCGTCGGCGCCGCCGGGGCGGTGGTGTCGATGGTCAGGACCGTCGCCGCGGACAGGTCCCCGACGTTGCCGGCACGGTCGGTCGCCTGCACCTGCACCCGGTGGGTGCCGTCGGTCAAGGCGTTGGCGACGCTGACGCTCCAGGCGCCGGAGGCGTCGGCAACGGCGCGGCCGGCCACCGCGCCGTCCACAAGCACGGCCACCGTGCTGCCGGCCTCGGCGGTGCCCGAGAAGGTCGGCCTGGCGTTGGCGGAGAGGTTCACCGTTCCCGCGGCGACGGAGCCCGCCGCCACCGGCAGGGACGGCACGCCTGGCCTGGTCGTGTCGACCGTCACCGTCAGCGCGGCGGAGGGCTCGCCGGAGACGCCGTAGCGGTTGGTTTCCACTACGGCGATGCTGTGCGTGCCGTCGCTCAGCGGCGTGGCGACGCGGTAGCTCCAGCGGCCCGACGCATCGGTCGTGGCGGTGCCCACGGCCTTGCCGTCCACCAGCACGGTCATCGTACTGCCGATCGCCGCCGTACCGGCCAGCGTCGGCTGCGCCACGTTGGTCGGCCCGCCGCCGACGGACAGGCCGGCCCCGCCGAGCAGGTCCGTGGCGGACGGCTTGGCGGGAACCGGCGTTTCGACCACCACCGCGCCGACGTCGCCCACGGTGTTGATGGTGGTCGCCAGCGCGTTGCCGGCGCCGTCGCGGATGGTGCCGCCGTTCAGCGCCAGCCCCAGGACCGCGACGCCGCCGGGGGCGTTGTCGCCCACCGGCACGACATAGTCGAAGCGCAACCGCGTGACCGTGCTGCCCGCGGCGTTGAAAACCGCCTCGCGCGCCTGCCCGCCGACCGACAGCCGCAGCACCGGGCTGCCGTCGACGGTCACCGCCTTGCCGACCTCCATGGTGAAGCTCAGCGTCTCGCCGGGGAGGTAGGTGCGCGCGGACGGCATCGCGACGCCCGCCACCGTCGGCGCGGCGGTGTCGACGACGATGTCCGTGGCGCGCCCTAGCGAGCCGGTGGAACCCGGCGCCGGCAGCGTCGTCCGGGCGGTGTTGCCGGCGGCGTCCCTGATGGTGCCGGCCAGCGCCGCGGCGCCCGCGACATCCAGGTCCGCCGCGCCGTCGCCGTCCTGCACCGTGTAGGTGAAGGTCAGCGTGCCGGTGCCGGAGCCGCCGCTGTAGACCGCGTTGCGCCCGGTGTTCAGCGCCAGGGTCGGCGTGCCGGCCACCGTCACCGCCTTGGAGAAGCCGACCTGGAGGACGATGGTGTCGCCGGCCTTGTAGGCGCCGTTCGCGGTCGCGGCGGTGATGCCCGTGACCGTCGGGACCACCCCGTCCACCAAGATGCCGGTGGTGGCTAGGCTGGGCAGGTCCGGCGCGGCGGCGTGCCCAACGCCGTCGCGGAGCACGGCACCGTCGAGCCGCAGCCCGATCACCGCGATGCCGCCGGTCGCGAGATCGCCCGCGGCCACCGTGTAGCGGTAACGGAAAGCCGTGCCGGTGCTGCCGGCGGCATCGAAAGCCGCCAAGACCGTCCGCCCGCCGATGCCGAGCGCCAGCGCCGTGCCGGCGCCGCCGGCCGGCACCGCCTCCGACCAGGTGACCGTGACGTCCAACTGGTCGCCCAGCCGGTAGGTCCTGTCGGCGGGCAGGGTCACCGACGCGACGGTCGGGGCCACGGTGTCCACCCGGATGCCGGAGCCGTCGCCCACCCGGCCGGCCAGCGACAGGGCGGCCTCGTTGCCGGTGCCGTCCGTGATGCGGGCGCCGTGCAGGGTCAGCCCGGTCACGCCGATGCCAGCGGCCGTGTCGTCGCCCGACACCAGCGTGTAGCGGAAGGTGAGCGCACCGCCGCTCCGCGACAGGAAGGCCGCCGAGCGGCCGCCACCTCCAATGGAGCCACCGATGGTGAAGTCCAGGGTCGCCGTGTCGGCACCGCCGACCACCAAGCCAGGGTCGTCGAAGGCGACCACGAAGGTCAGGCTCTCGCCCTCCCTGTAGACCTTGGCCTCGGGCAGCGTAACCGCCGCTACCACTGGGGCGACGCCGTCGACCGTCACGCCGGTGGTCGCACCCACGCCGTTGAGCGTGCTGTCCAGCGCGTTGCCGGCGCTGTCGGTGACCACGCCGACGGTCAGCGCGCCCAGCGCAACGCCGTCGGCGTCCAGGTCGCCCGCTTGCACCGTGTAGGCGTAGGTGGCCGAGGTTCCGGTGGCGGAGACCAGCGTGGCCTGCCGGGTCGCCGTGATGTCGTCGGCCTGATCGACCAGGATCGCCAGGGTGCTGCCGGTCAGGCCCGTCACCGCTTCGGACAGGCTGACCGTGAAGCTCAGCGTGTCGCCGGGCCTGCGGGTGCCGTCCGCGGGCACGCTCACCGACGTCACCGCCGCTGCCGCCTGATCCAGCCGGTAGGACTGACTGACGGCCGGGCCGTCGTTGCCGGCGGCGTCGCTCACCTTGACCTTCAGCGTGCCGCTGCCGGCCAGGGTAACGCCGGACACGCTCCAGCCGGTCTGCCCGACGGTCGTGGCCGCGGCCGTCCAGCTGGCGCCGTCGTCGAGCGAGACGTAGACCGTCTCGTCGGACGAGAGGGCCGAAGACAGCGTGCCGCCGATCGTCTGCGCGGCCGTCCTGGTGATGAAGTCGGAACCGCTGATCCCCGTGTCGTCGGAAAAGGCGGCCGTGGCGATGGTCGTCGTCGGGGCTGCGGTATCGACGATGAACGCCTGGGCGCGCACCGGGCCGTCGTTGCCGGCGGTGTCGGTCACCTTCACCAGGATCGTGCCGCGGCCCGACAGCGTCACCCCCGCCAGCTGCCAACTCTTCTCGCCGGCCGTGGCCGTGGCGGCGGCCCAGGTGGCACCACCGTCCAGCGACAGGCGGACCGTCTCCCCCACCGCCAGATCGGCCGACAACGTGCCGCTGATCGTCTGCGACGCCGTGCGGGTGACGAAGTCGCCGTTGCCGCCACCGTTGGCCGCCGTGTCGGACGACAAGGCCAGGGAGGCGATGGCCGCGAGCGGTGCCGTGGTGTCCAGCCGGATGGTCAGCGGACCGCCCAGCAGGCCGACCACGCCGCCCGCATTGCTCAGCCGGGCGGTCAGGGTCTTGCTGCCATCGCCGCCCAGGTCGCCGCCGGTCACCGTCAGCTGGACAAAGCCGTCGGCGATGTCCTGCGCGGTCAGCGTCCGGATGGTCGGGTGGCCGAGCGGACCGCCGTCCAGCAGCAACTCCACCCGGTCGCCCACCGCGGCGTTGCTGCCCAGCAGGCTGACCCGCAAGGTCGGCGTGGTCAGGTTCGTCGGCGCGTTCGTGTCCACGACACCCCCGCCGCTGCCCGTCTGGACGTTGCCCGGCGCCTCGGTCACCGTGACGGCACCGTCCAGGGTGCCGACCCAACCCCCGTTGTCGGCCACCTCGATCCGGAAGGCCGTGGTCCCCGATGACCCCAACATGGCGTCGGCGTTGCTGCGCGGCGCGAAGACCAGGGCGCGCAGGTCGGCCTGCGCGGCCGCCCCGATGTTGGCGACGGCCGTCGCGTAGCTCTTCTCGTAGACGATGTCGCCGCCGGCCACCGTGCGCGTCCAGCCCACGGTCGAGGCTGCCGTGAAGTCGCCCTTGCCCGCCCCGTCGGCGATGACCACGCGCAGGCCGCCGGTCTGGAGGTCGGCGTCGGTCACCGTCACCGCGGCGAAGGGCGCGATGGTGCCGCCGTACAGGAAGGCCCGCCCGGCCTGGGTGCCGCCGATGACCACCGCGTCGTTGACGGAGGTGGCGGTGACCTTGGTCTGGCTGTCGACCAGCGCGGCGGCGACGCTGTCATTGACGGTCAGCGTGAAGGTCGTGGTTTCGCTGCCGCCAAGGATCGCGCGATTGGCGGCCGGGGTGAAGACCAGCGCGCGCAGCGCGGCCTGCGCCTGGGCGGCCGTGCCGGTGAAGCTCCACAGTCCGGTGGCGGCGTCGTAGCTGCCCTGGGCGCCGGACAGCGTCCCCTTGGCCGCCGCGTCCAGCGCCACCGTGACGGTCTGGCTCTGCAGCGCGTCGGCGTCCGCCAGGGTGACCGTAGCGAAGGGCAGCACCGTTGCCGTGTCCGTGATGGTCTGCGCGGTTGCGGCGATGCCGCCCAGCACCGGTGCCGAGTTGGTCACCACCGTCCAGACCGACGTCGCGGACGGCGAGGCGCCGTTTCCGTCGGAGGCGGTGACCACGGCGCGGATCCGCTTGCCGCTGTCCGCCGCGGTCAGGGTGTAGCTGCCGTCTGTCGCCCCAGTGATGGCGGTCTCGTTGCTCCCGTTCGCGTCGTCGGCGCGGTACCATTGGGTGGCGTAGGTCAGCGCGTCGCCGTCGCCATCGCTCCAGACGCCGGTCCCGGCGCTCAGCGTGCCACCGACCGCCGCCGTGCCGGTGACGGTCGGCACCACGGTGTTGACCGGCGCGAGGTTGGCGGCGGTGGCGAAATCATACAGCGTGGTGGTGCCGTTGGCGGCCAGCGCGTTGCCGGCGGCGTCAGTCACCGCAGCGCCGTCCCAGGTGATCGCGAACGTCTTGCCGCGGGCCAGGGCGGCGGTGGGGGCGATGGTCAGCCGGTTGGTGCCCCAGCCGGTGATCCGGCTGGAGGTGACGGCGAAGGTCTCCACCACCGTGTTGTCGGTAACGTTGCGCAGGGTGAAGCTGCCGCCCATCCCCGCCTGCACCGGCTCGCTGAAGGCCAGCACCGGCTGGACGCCGGTGGTTTGGCCGGTGGCGCCGTCGGCCGGGGTGGAGGCGGCAATGTCGACGGTCGGGGCGGTGGTGTCGATCCGGATGCCGGTGGTCGGGCCGACCTTGCCGGCGAGGGAGAGGCTGGCGGCGTTGCCCGCCGCGTCCTGCACGGTGGCGGTGCCCAGCGTCAGGCCGCCGATGACAATGCCGGCCGCGGTGTCGTCGCCGGCCGCGACGGTGTAGCGGTAGGTGACCGCACCACCGCTCCGGCTGAGGAAAGCGGCCGAGCGCGCGGCCCCGCCGATGGTGAAGTCCAGGGTGGATGCGGCGGCGTTGGTCAGCACCAACCCGGCGTCGTCGAAGGTAACCGTGACGTCCAGCGTCTCGCCGGCCCGGTAGGTCCGGTCGGCCGGCGGGGTGACGGCAGCGACCGCCGGGGCCACGCCATCGGCCTTGACCAGCGCCGCGGCGCCGACACCGTGGAGCGTGGTGTCCAGCGCGTTTCCGGCCCCGTCGGTGACCGTGCCGACGCTCAGGCCGCTCACCGCGATGCCGTCCCCGTCCAGGTCGGTGGCGGCCACCGTGTATTGGTAGGTCGCCGTGGTGCCGGTGGAGGACAGCAGCGACGCCTGCCGCGTGGCGCTTCCGCCGCCCGCCTGATCGATGGTCAGGGTCAGCGCGCTGCCGCCCAGGCCCGACACCGGTTCCGAGACCGTGACCACGAAGGTCAGGACATCGCCCAGCTTGTAGGTCTTGCCGGTCGGGACGCTCACCGACGACACGGTCGGCGCGGTGCGGTCGATGGTGTAGCTCTGCCCGCCGGTGAAGCCACCGCCGGACACCGTGCCGACGCCGCCCAGCGGCGCGCCGGTCGCTGCATCCAGGGTTGCGTCCAGGATCGAATCGTCGTCGACCAGGTCGAGCCGCAGCGTGCCGTCGCCGCTGCCAGTGGCGACCGTCACCGTATAGGTGCTGCCACTGCCGCTGACGTTGGTGATCGTCGCCCCAGTCGGGCCGGCGGCGGTGAGCGTGAAGTCGCCCGCGTCCACGCCGGTGACGGCGCCGCTGAAGGTGACGGTGTAGTCCACGCTGCCCGCGGTTGTCCGGTCGCCCGACGCGCGGTCGATGCCGACGACGGTCGGGCCGGGGTTGACGGTGATCCCGGCGCTGGCGCTGCTGGCCGAAAACTGGCTGTTCGCCCCGGTGCCGCCGCCGGCCGTGGTGTCGCCGGTTCCACCGGCCGTCCCCGCCATCTGGTCCCATGCCTTGACGGTGAGGCCGCCCGTGACCGTGCCGTTGTAATCCGCGTTGGGGACGAAGCGCACTTTGTCGGTGGGGCGCAGCAGCAGCGCCGCGGTCGTGGACAGGGTGGGGATGTCCGTCCAGGTCGTGCCGTTCAACGAATACTGCCAGACGCCGTTGCTGTTCGACACCGCCGTGACCGCGATGCCGAGGCTGTCGCCGTCCACGTCGCTCGCCATGCCGCCGCCCGATGCCAGGATGGCGGACACCGTCGTGCCGGCGCTGGCCGCATCGTCTTCGGACATGGCGGGCAGGCTGCGCGCGGTGGTGCCCAGCACCGGCACGTCGTTGACCGCGGTGACGTTCATGGTAAGGGTCTTGCCGGCCGAATAGGCGGTGCCGTCGGACACCGCAAACCCGATGGTCGCGTAGCCGGCGCCGTTTCCGTTCGCCGCCGGGGTGAAGACCAGCGCGTTGGCGTCGAGGTCGGCCTTGGCGATCTCCTGGTTCAGGGTGACGGCGGTCCCGTTGAGCTTCAGGCTTCCGGCGCCCGGCAATTGCGTGATCTTGACCGTGACGAGCGCGTCGCCGATGTCCGCGTCGTTGAAGCCGAAATCGCTCGCCACCAAGGTGCGGCTGGCGTCCTCGCCGATGGTGATGGTCCTGTCGGCGGCGCTTGGCGCGTCGTTCACGGACGTGCTGACCACGGTGGTCATGGCGCTGCTGGCCGTCCCGCCGGCCCCGTCGTCCAGGGCGATGGTGAAGGTCGTCGTCTCGGTCCCGCCGGGGGCCTTGCGGTTGGCGGCGGGCTGGAAGACCAACTGGCGGATCGCCGCCTGCGCCGCCGACGCGGTGCCGGAAAAGCCGTAGACGCCCCCGCCCTGGTCCGTGAAGCCCGAGGCGGTGAGCGACGCGGCGGTGAAGGCGCCCTTGGCCGCGCTGTCGAGCGTCACCGTCACCGCCAGCGTGTCGCCCGGCAGGTCGACGTCGGCGATGGTGACAGCCGCGAAGGGGGTCACGGTCGTCTGGTCGGTGACGGTCTGGTTGGCGCCGGCACCGCCCAGAGTCGGCGCGTCGTTCACGGCGGTGACGGTGATGGTGGCCGTGTCGCTGGCCGCGCTGAAGGCGGTCGTTCCGCCGTTGGCGGTGGTGTCCGCCGTCGATCCGGCGCTTCCGCTGGTCCGGTCCCAGCCCCGGAAGGTGAAGCTTCCGGTGGTGCCGTTCGCCGTGTTCGGAACGAAGCGGACAAAGTCGGCCGTGCGCAGCAGCAGTGCCGCCGTTCCCGACAGGGTGCCGAACGCCGTCCAGCTGCCCCCGTTGTCGACCGAATACTGCCAGGTGCCGTTCCCGGCATCGGCGGCCGTGATGGCGATGCCCTGGACGGCGCCGACGTCCCCGTCCACGACCGACGTCCCGAGGATCGACGCCACGGTCTGGCCGGCGCTCGACGTCTGCTCCTCGGTGATCGCGGTCAGGGACGGATTGCCGGGCGTCAGCGCCGGCGCGTCGTTGACCGCGGTCGAGACGACCGTCGTGACGCTGTCGGTGGCGGCGTTGTTGTCCTGGACCGAAATGGTGAAGGTCGTCGTCTCGGTCGTTCCCGCGGCCACGCGGTTGGCGGCCGGCGTGAACACCAGGCCGCGGATCGCGGCGGTGGCGGCCGCGGCGGTGCCCGTGAAGGTGTAGCGGCCGCCGCCGGCGTCGGTGAAGCCGTTGAGGACGGTGAAGGAGCCCTTGGCGGCCGCGTCCAGTTGGACCGTCACCGTTTCGACCTGGGCCGCGCCGCCGGCGGACGCGATGGTGACGCCGCTGAACGGGCTAATGGTCGCGTTGTCGCCGACCGCCTGGCTGGCGGCGGTGCCCGTGATCCGCGGGGGCAGGACGTTCATCAGCACGGAGACGCTGTGGCCGTAGAAATTGGTCGTGACGATGTCGGGTTTGCCGTCACCGTTGACATCCCCGACCGCCATCGACTGCATGAGGTTGCCCGTCAGATAGTCGGTTTTGGCCTGGAACGTCCCGTTGCCGTTGCCCAGCAGCACCGAGACGGAACTGGGGATATTGCCGCCGTTGTTCTGGTCCCCGACGATCAGGTCCGGGTTGCCGTCGCCGTTGACGTCGCCGATCGCGATCGAATTGGGATTGCTGCCCACCGCGCAGTCGACCTTGGCTTGGAAGGTGCCGTCCCCCCGGCCCAGAAGCACCGAGACCGTGTTGGCGCTGTAGTTGGCCGTGACGATGTCCGCCTTGCCGTCGCCGTTCACGTCGCCGACCGCGACGGCGTAGGGGGAGGAGCCGGTCGCAGTGCTGACCTGGCTCTGGAACGTCCCGTCCCCCTGGCCCAGAAGCACCGAAACGTTGTTGCTGCTGTTGTTGGCGGTGACGATGTCCAGCTTGCCGTCGCCGTTGAAGTCACCGACGGCTATGGCATAGGGACTGTTGTACACATAGATGTCGGTCTTGGACTGGAAGCCCCCGGCTCCGTTCCCCAGCAACACCGAGACGGAGTATCCGTTCGTGTTTGCGATGACGATGTCCTGCTTGCCGTCCTTGTTGAAGTCGCCGACCGCGACGGCGCGGGGATAATAGGCTGTCGCGGTGCTGACCTGGGGCTGGAAGGTCCCATCCCCCCGTCCCAGCAGCACCGAAACGGTGTTGTTGAAGTAGTTGGTCGCGACGATGTCGAGCTTGCCATCGCCGTCGAGATCGGCAAGCGCGACGGAAAAGGACATGGAGTCAATCGCATAGGCGGTCTCCGGCTGGAAGGTGCCGTCGCCCTTGCCCAGCAGGACCGAAACGGTGCTGGCGGAGTTGCCGACGACCAGGTCAAGCTTGCCGTCGCCGTTGAGGTCGCCGGCCGCGACCGTCTGGGTGTAGCTGTCCGTTGCGAAGGTGCCGCTCGCGTAGGTCGGCGACACCGTCGTGCTGTTGCCGGCCCTGTCGGTCACCACGACCGGCAGGCTCTTCGTGGCCGGATCGAACATGCCCGCAAACGACCGGATGGTGTGGCTGGCGGTCCAGACACCGTTGCTGTTGACCGCCACGACGATCCCGCCGCCGAACGCGCCGAAGTCCATCGTCACTGTGGCGATGTCGGCGTTGGCGTCGCCGCCGGCCGTGTTGTTCCAGGTCACCGTCACGGTGTCGCCGATCATGAAACGGCTACCCGGCCCGGTCGCGGTCGGGCTGATGGTGGTGTTGGCGACGCTTACCCTGGGGGCGGAGACGTCCCGCAAGATGTTGAGCGCGGTGCCGACCGGCCCCGGCACGCCGTTCACCGTCGCAAAGGCCTTGACCGAAACCGTGCCGCTGCCCAGGGACGCGACGTTGAGAGCTGCCCCCGCCCAGGCCCCGTCGGCGCCGGCGGTTGCCGTCGCGGACAGTTCCCCGCTGTCCTTGACGCCGTTGCCGTTGGCGTCGACGAACACCGTCACCGTGCTGTTGGCCGGGGCGCCGCTGCCGTCGATGGACAGCGTGTTCGCGTTGGTCAGCGTGTCGGAGTTGCTGGAGCCGCTGTCGCTGCCGGCCTGGAGCGTCACCGCGATCGGCGCCTGGCCGATCCACACGCTGATGGTGCGGGTGGTGGTGTTGACCCCGTCGCTGATCTGGACGGTGAAGCTGTCCGTGCCGCTGTAGCCGGCGGCCGGGGTGTAGGTGATGGTGCCGCCCGGCGCGATGTCGACCGCCCCGGACGCGGCGGTCGCCCCGCTGATCGTCAGCGTGCCGTGGCTGGGCGCGGTCGCCTGGCTCCAGGTCAGCGTCTTGCCGCTGAAGGCGTCGGCGGCGTGAAGCAGGCCCGTGACGTCGGTCGCCGCCGCGTCGGTGGCAAGGCTCAGCGCCGTCGCGGTGCCGGCGAGGCTCGGCGGCGCGATGTTGGCCAGCACCGTGACGCTGGTGCTGGCAAGCACGACGACATCGGGCTTGCCGTCGCGGTTGACGTCCGCCAGGACGAACGATTTGATCGACGTTGCCGGGCTGAAGTCGGTTCTGGCCTGGAAGGTGCCGTTGCCGTTGCCCAGCAACACCGAGATCATGCCGGTGCCATAGGTGTTGCCGGTGACGATGTCCAGCTTGCCGTCGCCGTCGATGTCGCGAACGGCGATCATGGAAGGGTTCGGGCCCGTCGTGTAGTCCGTCTTGGCCTGGAAGGTTCCGTCGCCGTTGCCCAGCAGCACCGAGACGGTGTTGTTGGTCGAATAGCCGCCGCCCGAGGTGACATACGTGTCGGCTGTGACGACGTCGAGCTTGCCGTCGCCGTTGAGATCGCCAAGCGCGATGGAACTCAGCATATAGCTGCCCACCGAGACGCCGGACGCGTTCTGGAAAGTGCCGTCGCCCTTGCCCAGCAGCACCCAGACGCTGCCGCCGCTCCAGTCGGTCGAGAGGAGGTCGAGCTTGCCGTCGCCGTTGACATCGCCGATCGCGGCCGGCTGTGGACTGCTCCCCGCCCAGTAGTCGGTCCTGGCCTGGAAGGTTCCGTCGCCCTTGCCCAGCAGCACCGAGAGGCTGCCGCTGCTGCTGTTGGTGATGACGAGGTCGAGCTTGCCGTCGCCGTTCAGGTCGGCGACCGAGATCCAGCCTCCGTTGAAGCCGTCGTAGGAATCGAGCTTGGCCCGGAAGGTTCCATCGCCGTTGCCCAGCAGCACCGAGACCATGTTGGTGCCGCCGCCGCTGGTCGTGGCGACGTCCAGCTTGCCGTCGCCGTTGAAATCGGCGACGGCGATGGCATTGGGATAAATGCCCGTCGCGGAGTCGATTTTGGCCTGAAAGGTTCCGTCGCCGTTGCCCAGCAGCACCGAGACGATTCCGGGGTTGGAACCGTTGGCCACGATCACGTCGATCTTGCCGTCGCCGTTGACGTCGCCGCTGGCCATCATTTGGGGATTGCTGCCCGCCGCGTAGGTCGGCGCCGAATAGGTCTGCGACAGCGTGGTGATGTTCCCGGCCTTGTCGGTCACCACCATCGGCAGGCTCTTGGTGTTCGTCTCCAGAAGGCGGGGCGAACCCGCGATGGCGTAGGTGGCGGTCCAGACGCCGTTGTTGTTGACGGCCGCGACGATTCCGCCGCCGAACGCGCCGAAATCCACCGTCACCGTGGCGATGTCGGTGTTGGCGTCGCCGGTCGCCGTGCTGTTCCAGGCCACCGTCACGGTGTCGCCGAGCGACAGGGTGCCGCCTGGGCCGGTGGCGTTCAGGGTGACCGTTGTGTTGGCCGTCGTCGCCACGGGGGCGACGCTTTGCCGGACGAGGGTGAGCGCGGTGCCGACCGGTCCCGACACGCCGTTCTCCGTGGCGTAGGCTTTCACCGCGTAGGAGCCGTTCCCCAGGCTGGAGACGTTCAGGACGGCGCCGGTCCAAATGCCGTTGGCGTCGGCGGCGGCCGTCGCGGACAGTTCCCCGGCGTCCTTGACGCCGTTGGCGTTGGCGTCGACGAACACCGTCACCGTGCTGTTGGCCGGTGCGCCGCCGCCGTCGAAGGACGGCGTGTTGGCGTTGGTGATGTTGTCGGTGCTGCTGACACCGCTGTCGCTGCCGGCCTGGAGGTCCACGGCGATCGGCGCCTGGCCGATCCACACGCTAATGGTGCGGGTCGTGGTGGTGGTCCCGTCGCTGATCTGGACGGTGAAGCTGTCCGTGCCGCTGTAACCGGCGGCCGGGGTGTAGGTGATGGTGCCGCCCGGCGCGATGTCGGCCGCGCCGGACGCGGCGGTCGCCCCGCTGATCGTCAGCGTGCCGTGGCTGGGCGCGGTCACCTGGCTCCAGGTCAGCGTGGCGCCGCTGAAGAGATCGGCGGCGTGAAGCAGCGCCGACACGTCGGTCGCCCCCGCGTCGGTGGCAAGGCTCAGCGCCGTCGCGGTGCCGGCGAGGCTTGGCGGAGTCTTGTTGATCAGCACCGAGACGCTGGCGCTGCCGTTGTTGGAAACGACAAGATCCGGCTTGCCGTCGCCGTTGACGTCAGCGACCGTGACCGAGCCGGGGTACAGCCCGACCGTGTAGTCGGTCTTGGTCTGGAAAGTGCCGTCGCCCCTGCCCAACAGCACCGAGACGCTTCCGGGGTTGGCGGAGTTGGACGTGACGAGGTCGAGCTTGCCGTCACCGTTGATGTCACCGACCGCAACCCCGCTGGGGTTCAGCCCGACCGTGTAGTCGGTCTTGCTCTGGAAGCTGCCGTCGCCCTTGCCCAGCAGCACCGAGACGCTCCCGGGGTTGGAGGAGTAGGACGTGACAAGATCGAGCTTGCCGTCGCCGTTGACGTCGGCGGCCACGACCGAGTTGGGATTGATCCCCACCGTGTAGTCGGTCTTGCTCTGGAAAGTGCCGTCGCCCTTGCCCAGCAGCACCGAGACAGTGCTGCTGCTGCCGTTGCTGTTGCTCGTGACGAGATCGAGTTTGCCGTCGCCGTTGAAATCGCCGACCGTGACCGCGCTTGGGTACAGCCCGACCGTGTAGTCGGCCTTGGTCTGGAAGGTGCCGTCGCCCCTGCCCAGCAGCACCGAGACGCTCCCGTTGTAGTCGGAGTTGGACGTGACGAGGTCGAGCTTGCCGTCGCCGTTGACATCGCCGGTGGCGATCCCATAAGGGCTAGGGCCGGTCGTGTAGGTGACCTTCGTCTGGAAGGTGCCGTCGCCCTTGCCCAGCATCACGCCGACGCTGTTGCCGCCGCTGCTCGCGATCAGGTCGAGCTTGCCGTCCCCGTTGAGATCGCCGACCGTCAACGCGCGAGCGCTGGTGCCCCACGCGATGTCGGCCTTGGCCTGGAAGGTGCCGTCGCCATTGCCCAGCAGCACCGAGAGCGTGGAACTGTTGAGGTTGCTCGTGAGGAGATCGACCTTGCCGTCCGCGTTGAAATCGCCCATGGCCACCCTCCACGGACCGGAGCCGGTCGCGTAGCTGGTCGCGGTCTGGATGGTCAGCGGCAGGAGGTCCGGATAGCCGGCGATGTCCAGCGCCACGGTGTCGATCCGGCCGCTGGCGACCTCCAGCGTCCAGTTGCCGCCGGCCGCGGCGGCCCCGGTCGGGTCGGAGGAGGCGGCCACGTCGGCGCCGGTGGCGGCGGCCAGGGCGCCGACGAAGGCTTGCCCGTCCGATCCGGCTCCGACGTCGCAGCCGTAGAGGAGCAGGTCGCCGCCGGGCCGAAGCGCCGCGCCGATGGCGGCCAGATCGCCCGAGCGGACGGCCAGCGTGTCCCCGTCCAGGGAGGCGGTGCCGAGCGACAGGGTTCCCTGGTTGCCATGGCTGATGATGTGGATGGCGTCATAGCCGCCATGGGTTCCGGCCCAGGTCGCGATCTGCGCCAGCCCGTCCTGGTCGCCGTCCAGGACCCGCACCTCGACGCCGGAACGGATGCCCTCCACCAGCGCCTCGTAATTGGTGACCCCCGCCTCGACGAAGGCGACCTCGCGCCGGTCGCCTGCGGACGCCGGATCGGCCGCACGGGCGACCGGAGGCTCGGTGGTCTGGGCGGAAGCTGGGAGAGTGGACGCCTGGGGAACGGCCTTCGCCAGGGCGTCGATCACGGCGTGGTCGGCTGTGTCGGCGGCGGTATCGGTTCCTGTCTTGGGCGGCGGAACGTCGGTGGCGTGCGCGGTCTCCGCACCGGCCGCGACGCCCGCGGCATCGAACATGAACCGCGGCTCAAGCGCGAGGATGTGGCACGCGCCGTTGCCCGCTCCCTTTGAAGATTTTTTCGTCCGGCCAATCTGCGCGCCCCGGTTGCGATTGCGCCATCCGCCAAAAACCTTCATGGGTCCTCTCCGAAAGCACGCTGTGCTCGCGCCTGTCAATTCAACCAATACGGTATCGTTGCGCCGTCGAACGGACGGCCTCGCCATCCGATGGCAACAAAAATCCGAAAATTTGAATGGATTACTCTAAAGGTCGGATGTTGTGGCTTATGGACAGGATGTGGATGGCTGTTCACATCGGGGCTGTTCCGAAGCACCGCCAGGTTCTACTGGGCTGCATCGCACGGGACAGGGCGGAATCCTTCTGCCATAACAGCGGCGGGCGTCAGGCGCAGGATGATCATCGACCATGCGGATCGCACTTCGGTTGACAGCCGCGTTGGGGGCGGCGGCGCTGATGCTCGCGGTGCCGCTGGCAAAGGCCGGGGCCGCAAACGCGCCGGATCCCTGGGACCGTCTCTCCAACCCTCTGTTCAGCCACTTCGGGCCGGCGGAGGGGCTGCCCTATTCGATCGGGTCCGCGCTGGCCCAGGACGGCGACGGGTTCGTCTGGATCGGAACGCCCGGCGGGCTGGCCCGCTGGGACGGCTACCACATGCGCGTCTTCCGCCACCGACCCGGCGACCCGGACTCGCTGCCGGAGAACATCGTCACGCATCTGCTCGCCGACGGGACCGGGCGGCTCTGGCTGGGGACGGCGTCGGGCCTCGTCGCGCGCTACGACCCACAGCGGGAGCGGTTCATCACCCACCGCGACCAGGGCAGTGGCCTCGGCCGGCTCAGCGGGCTTGCGGTGGACGGCCGGGGCGGGCTGTGGGCGGTCGGAACCGGCGGCCTGGCCCATCTCGACGGCACGTCCGGGCAATGGCAGCGCGACGACCCTGCCGCCATCGGTCTTCCGCCCGGCGAGATCCGGAGCGTGCTTCTGGACCGCGCGGGAACCCTGTGGGTCGGCACGACCGCCGGGCTGCACCGGCGCCCGGCCGGGGAGGAGCGATTCCAACCCGTGGAGGTGCCGGCAGAGCCCGGCCCCCTGCCCCCTGGCCCACTGCCCGGCCCGCTGCCCTCTGGCCCGCTGGTCGCGACGGCGCTGCTGGAAACGTCGTCCGGCGCCATCTGGTTCGGCACCGCGACCGGACGGGTCGGCACGGCGGACCGGACCGGCGGGCGGTTTCTCGACCAGCTCCCCCCGTCCGGCCAACGGGTCACCGCCCTGGCCGAGCCCGAGCCCGGAACCCTGTGGATTGCCGAATTCGGTGGCGGGATCCGGGTGCTGGACACGGCGACCGGCGCCACGCGGCGGTTCCGCAACGACCCGGCGGTCGCCAGCAGCATCGCCGACGATTCCAACCTCAGCCTGCTGGTCGACCGGTCCGGCCTCGTCTGGGCCGGGGGCCTCGGCGGCGTGGACCGGCACAACCCGCGCGACCAGGGCATCCTGACCATCCTTCCCGCCAAGCCCGACGGCCTGCCCGGGAAATACGTGCGCAGCATGACGGTGCGCGCCGACGGCGCGGTCTGGCTGGGCTTCCGGGACGAAGGGATCGCCCTGCTCGATCCCGCCGCCGGCCGGATCGTCCGGGTGATCGCCCCGACCACCCCGGCCGCCCCAGCCGGCCCAGCCGGCCCAGCCGGCGGCGGCCTGCCCCGGCAGATGGTCCAGGCCATCGCCGCGCCGGCGGACGGCGACGTCTGGCTGGGAACCACGCGCGGGCTCCACCGCATGGCGGCGGACACGGGCGCCGTCTCCGCCTTCGCGCCGCTGGACAAGACCAACATCCTGTCCCTGCTGGCGGACGGCGCGACGCTCTGGGCGGGGGGCAGCATGGGGCTGGCCCGCATCGACCGGGACCAGGAAACAGGGCGTGCGACGGTGCGGCTCCACCAGCACGCCCCGGACCGCCCCGACAGCGTCAGCGACAACAGCGTGCAATCCCTGCTGCGCGACCGCGGGGGACGGCTTTGGGTCGGCACCCAGCGGGGCCTGAACCTGTTCGACGACGAGCGGGGGACGTTCCGCCGCTTCCTGCACGACCAGAACAACCCCGCCAGCCTGCCCAACGACATCGTCAACACCCTGCTGGAAGACCGGCAGGGACGGCTGTGGGTCGGCACCGCCGGCGGCATCGGCATCCTGACGCCGACGGTTAGAGGGGAGGCGGAAGGACCGGCCACCTTCCGCACGCTGAGCGCCGCCGACGGCCTGCCGCACGACACCGTCACCGTGCTGCAGGAAGGCGCGGACGGGCTGATCTGGGTCGGCGGCGGCGACCGGCTGGCCGCGGTCGATCCCCGGACCCTGGCCGTGCGCAGCTTCGGCCCGATGGACGGCGCCGGGATCCGGACCCATTGGGCCGGGTCCGGGGCCCGCCTTCCCGACGGCACGCTGCTGTTCGGCGGCTTCGGCGGGATGACCGTCGTCAAGCCCGGACGACTGCCCCACTGGGACTTCCAGCCGCCGGTCGTGGTGACGGAACTGCGGGTCGACGGCCAGCCCCTGTCGGTTCCGCCCAGCACCGTGTCGCCGGACGCCGCGCCCGTCACCGTCACGCCGGAGCACCGCAGCGTCCAGGTCGAGTTCGCCGCCCTGGACTTCTCGACGCCGGAGCGCAACCGCTACGCCTACCGGCTGGAAGGCTTCGACGAGCGCTGGACCATGGCCGACGCCAACGGCCGGACGGCGACCTACACGAACCTGCCCCCCGGTTCCTACCGCCTGACCGTCCGCGGGACGAACCGCGACGGCCTGTGGAGCGAAACCCCGCTCTCCCTGGGCATCCAGGTCCTGCCCGCCTGGTACCAGACGCTTTGGTTCCGGCTGTCCACGGCGGCGGCGGCGCTGGGCCTGCTGGTCGCCGCGGTCCACGCCCGGACCGCCCTGCTCCGCCGCCGCCAGCGCGAGTTGGAACGGCAGGTCGCCCAACGCACGGCCGAAGTCGAGGTGGAACGCGCCCGCGCCGTCGCCGGCGAGGCCAGCGCCCGCCGCTCCATGGAGGAGGCCGAGGCGGCCAACCGGGCGAAGTCGCGTTTCCTGGCGGTCATCAGCCACGAGATCCGCACGCCACTGAACGGCGTCCTGGGCATGCTCCAGCTGCTCGACCCGAAGCCGATGGACAGCGAGCAGCGCCGCTTTTTGGAAATCGCCCGCAACTCCGGCAACGTCCTGGTCAGCCTGATCGAGAGCATCCTGGAATACGGGCGTTGCGAGGCGGAGGACGAAGGGGTCGAACTGGGCATCGTCGACCCGCGCCACCTCGTCGTCGGCGCGGTGGAGCTGTTCTCGGTCCAGGCCGCGGCGAACGGGGTCCGGCTGGACCTGTCCATCGACCCACGGGTGCCGCCGGCGATCCGCTGCGACCGGATCCGCATCACGCGCGTCCTGCACAACCTGCTCGGCAACGCGGTCAAGTTCACGCCGGAAGGACGGATCGGCGTCTCGCTCGCCCTGTCGCCGCAAGGCGACGGCAGCGCGGACCTGCTGCACCTCGTCGTGGCCGACACCGGCATCGGCATCGCCCCGGATCTGCACGAGGCGATCTTCCGGGATTTCGTGCAGGCGGACGATTCCATCACCCGACGCTTCGGCGGGACTGGGCTCGGCCTGTCGGTCTGCCGCCGGATCGCCGCGATGCTGGGCGGCAGCCTGACCGTGGAAAGCGCGCCGGGCGTCGGCAGCACCTTCCGCCTGACCGTCCCGGTCGAGACCGCTCACGCCCCGGATCGGGCGCCGGCCGGCGGGGCGGACGACGAAACGAATGGCGGAACGAATGGCGGGCCGGGCCTGGACATCCTTCTCGTCGACGACGACCCGATCAACCGGGAGGTCGGGCTGGCGCTGATCGGCACGCTCGGCCACCGCGTGTCGGTCGCCGGTGGCGGGCTCCCGGCCCTGGAGGCGGCGGCGGCGGCGCGGTTCGACGTCATCCTGATGGACGTCCACATGCCGGACATCGACGGAATCGAGGTGATCCGCCGCCTGCGGGCGCTGCCCAAACTCGGAGGGGCCGACCTCGGAGGGGCCAACTGCCAACGGGCAGACACGCGCTTCATCGCCATGACGGCCGACGCGACCGAGTCCACGCGCCGGCGCTGTCTGGAAGCGGGCGCGGAGCGCGTGGTGAACAAGCCCCTCCGCCTCGACCTGGTCCGGCAGGCCCTGTCCGGCGCCGCCGGAGCCCAGCCCGCCACACGCGCGAACGGCACCCCATCGGAATGTTGGGTGGACCACTTGGATCGCGACTACCTGCGCCTCCAACTCGACATCCTGGGATTTCCGGAGCTGGTGCGGCTGACCCGGCTGTTCAGCCGGACGTCGCGGCGGTCGATCACCGCCGTGGAGGCGGCGGCCGCAGCGCAGGACGCTGCCTCCGTCCGCGCGCACGTCCACCGGTTGCGCGGTTCCGCCAATGCGCTCGGCCTTTCGCGGCTGTCCGCCGCCGCTGCCGCTGTGGAGGCCGACGCCCGAACGGCGGCATCGGGATTGGAGGGGTTGGAGGGGTTGGACCCGCAGCGGATCGCGGCCCTTCGCACCCTGCGCCGCGCCGCGCTCAAGGCTTTGTCCGAGGCGGCGCGGGAACCCGCGGAGTCCACCGGCGGGCCTCATACGGCCGGCGCATGAACGGTTCCTGGATCGGCCGGCCGTATGACGCTTTCGCACATGGCTGCGCCATGGGTCTTCGGTATCAGGTCTCCTGCACGACGACGCCGAGCTTGTAGCCGACGCCGGGGACGGTGACGATGACCTCGGCGGCGCTTCCATGCACCGGCGCCATCTTGCGGCGCAGGCGCGCGATGAGGGAATCGACGGTGCGCAGATCCCCCATCTGGTCGCGGTTGCTCACGACCTCGATCAGGTAATCGCGCCCCAGCGGCCGGCCGTCGGCCTCGATGAGCGCGGCCAAAAGGTCGAACTCCGCCCGTGTCAGGCGGATCGGCTCGCCGTTGCGCTGCGCGAGTTCCCGCCGCGTGAAATCGAGCAGCAGGGATCCCAAGGACACGATGGAGCCGCGGCGCCGGGACCCGCGCTCCAGCGCCCGGCGGCGCAGCAGCGCGCGTGACCGAGCCAAAAGCTCGCGAAGGTTGACCGGCTTGGTTACATAGTCGTCGCCGGCCAGTTCAAGCCCGACGATGCGGTCGACGTCGCCGTCCTGCTGGGTGACGAAAATGATGCCGACCGGGCTGGTTGCGCGGATCTCCTGGGCAAGCACAAGGCCGCTGCCGTCGGGCAGATGGATGTCGAGGAAGATCAGGTCGAACTTCTTTGTCCTGAGCAGGGTCTTGCATTCACTGGCGCTAGCAGCCTCGAAGACGCTGAACCCTTCCCGCGTGAAATAGCCTGCAACCATTGTGCGAGTAACAGGATCATCTTCCACGATCATGAGAGCGTTGCGCGATTCCACCATGTATAAAGACGACCCCACATGATAATATTTGCGCGTTTCCTCACGCCTGTTGCCCATACTTAGATGGGCTGCGGCAGAATAGGTGATATCGCCGCCTCTGGCCACCCCTCCATGGTGCTCCTCTTGACATTGATTCTTGGATTGCGGGTACCGGAGACAAGCTGCCAAACGAGGAACCATGGCTTCAGCGGTTATGGGTTCACCGACGTTGCCTGCTTGCCCGGATATCGGAAAAGTGGTGCGGGAGAAAAATAGTGCGGGCGGCCCAAACGGGTGCGGAGCGTCAGGCTGGCGGTTCAGCCGCGGCCGCGAGATGCTGGACCAGCTGACGGGCACTGCCCGACAAGGACGCCAAGTCGCGCACGCACAGGAACAGGCGCCGTGTTGCCCAGGGTTCGGCCAACGGGATCACACGAATTCGGCCGGAGGCGATCTGATGCTCGATCGCCATCCAGGGCAGGATGCCGATGCCGAGATTCTCTTCGATCATCCGGCACATTCCATCGAAACTGCGGACCTGGATGCGCAGCTTGATCGAGCTGCCCGTCTCCATGGAGGCGCGCATGATGACGGCCAGAAGCGAGCTGTCGGGGTGCGGGCCGATGAAGTCGTAGTCCAGCGTCTCCACCAGCCGGACGGACGGCCGCTCGGTCAGCGGGTGACCATCCGGGACGACAAGGACCAAGCGGTCCACATGGTAGGGCAATCGCTCAAGCCCCTCGGCGGCGGTGTTCTCGGTGATGATGCCGACGTCGGCCGAACGGTCCGACACTGCCCGCACGATCGCGGGGCCGACCTGCTCCTCCAGGTCGATCTTGACCATGGGGTAGCGCGTCAGGAAGCTGTTCAGCTCGCGGGGCAGAAACTCTGAAATGGCGGAGGCGATGGCGTGCATGCGCACATGCCCCTTCACCCCGGCGGTGAAATCGCTCAGCTCGCCTTCCATGCGCGCCAACGTCTGGAGCACCTGGCGGGAATAGTGCAGGAACGTCTGGCCGGCCGGGGTCAGCGTGACGCCGCGGGCATGCCGGCGAAGCAACGCGATGCCGACGACGGCTTCCAGATCGGCGATCCTTTTGCTGGCCGCCGACAGCACGATGTTCTCGCGCTCCGCCGCCCGGGTGAGATTCGCTTCTTCGCCAACAGCAACGAAGAGCTTGAGCGTGATCAGGTCGAAGCGCATGAACCTTCACCGTGGGTGATGCTTGGCCTTTGTTCCGCCGCCGCGGCCCAATCGGCCATCATAGGGGCAGAAGGGTCGATGTGCAGCCGGTTTGGCCTTGGGCACATCAACGGCCCGATCACCTCGCGGACACAGACTTCGTCAACGACGAAGGCTCGGTTGGCGAAGGACCAATTGTCCGTATGCCACGCGTTTCGTAGCGTGAGGCAACAAGGCCGTTGCTGAAACGGCCGCAACACCATCCCGCACCGTGAACGGCTTCGCCGGCCAGGGCCCTCATGCCCGCGCCGTCACCCGCCTGCGCGACACCGCGGG
Source organism: Azospirillum canadense (assembly GCF_025961225.1). Taxonomy (GTDB): domain Bacteria; phylum Pseudomonadota; class Alphaproteobacteria; order Azospirillales; family Azospirillaceae; genus Azospirillum; species Azospirillum canadense. The sequence continues at coordinate 502,797 of NZ_JAOQNG010000007.1, forward strand.
ATCGGAATGATGAGGGAGAAACGCCATGACGGCGGAATGTCTGCAGGACTCCTCGGCGGAGTCCTTCGGCCGGCAGGTGATGCGCAAGGTGACGTGGCGGATCGTGCCCTTCACCTTCCTGCTCTATGTGATCTCCTATCTGGACCGGGCGAACATCGGCTACGCCGCGCTCCAGATGAATCACGAGCTGGCCCTGGGCGCCGAAGCGTTCGGCTTCGCCTCCGGCGTGTTCTTCCTCGGCTATTTCCTGTTCGAGGTGCCCAGCAACGTCATGCTCGCCCGCTACGGCGCGCGCGTGTGGATCGCCCGCATCCTGGTCAGCTGGGGCGTCGTGTCGGTGCTGACGGCCTTCGTGCAGACGGCCGAGCAGCTCTACGTCCTGCGTTTCCTGCTGGGCGTCGCGGAGGCCGGCTTCTTCCCGGGCATCATCGTCTATCTGACGCAATGGTTCCGTGCCAAGGAGCAGGCGACGACCATCGCGCTGTTCACGGCGGCCATCCCGGTGTCCTACCTGATGGGCGCCCCGCTCAGCACCTGGCTGATGGACAACGTCAACTGGCTGGGCCTCAGCGGCTGGCGCTGGATGATCATCCTGGAAGGCGGCCCGGCCATCCTGGGCGGCATCGCGACCTTCCTGTACCTCGTCGACCGGCCGGAGCAGGCGCCGTGGCTGGACGCGCGGGAAAAGGCCTGGCTGGTGCAGGAACTGGAAGCGGACCGCAAGGCGCGGACCAACGTCCGCCATCTCAGCACGCTGCGGACGATGCTGAACCCGAAGGTGCTGTTCCTCTCGCTGATCTACTTCGTCTACCAGACCGGCAGCCTGGGCATCGGCTATTGGATGCCGCAGATCATCAAGGGCTTTTCCGGCACGTTGACCAACACCGAGATCGGCCTGATCGCCATGGTCCCCTACGCGATCGCCACGGTCGGGATGATTATGTGGTCGCGCAACTCCGACCGGACGGGGGAGCGCCGCTTCCACTCCGCGCTTCCGCTGCTGCTGGCGGGCGCCGCGCTGGCCCTGGTCGGCGCCGTCGGGGCGCCGTGGCTTGCGATGGCGCTGATCAGCATGGCGCTGACCGGCCTCTACGCCTTCAAGGCGCCCTTCTGGGCCCTGCCGTCGCTGTTCCTGACCCGCTCCACCGCGGCCATGTCCATCGCCGTCATCAACTCGATCGGCAACCTCGGCGGCTTTGCCGGGCCGTACCTGATCGGCCTCGTCAAGGGCTCCACGGGCAGCGCCACCGCCGGGCTGATCTTCCTCAGCGGCCTGCTGGTCGTCTCGTTCCTGATGACCGCCCTGATGCGCCTGGAAGAGCGCGCCTGACCGCCCGCCGCGACCACCGCTTCCCGAGAACGCCCGTTTCCCCCGGATCCCAAGGATCACCCATGGTTCAACCCTTCACCTCAACCCTGACCGGACCGTTCGGCACGCTGCGGCACATCGACCTGCGGGCGGCGGCCGGTGGCGCCCTGGAGCGCATGCCCTGGTGCCACCGCGTCCTGCTGGAGAACGTGCTGCGCCAGCCCGACGCCGCGGTGGCGGAGGCGGGGCGGCGGGCGCTGCTCGGCTGGCTGGAGACCGGGCGGAGCGAGGCGGAGATCCCCTACGCCCCCGGCCGCATCCTGATGCACGACACCACCTGCGGGCCGGCGCTGGTGGACATCGCCGCCATGCGCGACGCCCTGGCGGAGGCCGGCGGCGACCCGGCCCGGCTGAACCCGGCCTGCCCTGTCGCGACCTCCACCGACCATTCGGTCGCGGTGGACGTCTCGGCCCGGCCGGACGCGCTGCGCCACAACATGACCCGCGAGATGGAGCGCAACGCCGAGCGCTACCGCTTCATGAAATGGGCGGCCAACACGGTGCGCGGCTTCCGCGTCTTCCCGCCCGGCACCGGCATCATGCACACCATCAACATGGAGCGCCTCGCCACCGTCGTGGCCGTGGAGGAGCGCACCGGCGAACATGGGGGCGAGCGCTGGGCGGTGCCCGACACGCTGGTCGGCACCGACAGCCACACGCCGATGATCAACAGCCTCGGCGTGCTTGGCTGGGGCGTGGGCGGCATCGAGGCCGAAGCCGTGATGTTCGGCGTGCCGCTGGCGCTTCGCGTGCCGGAGGTGATCGGCGTGCGGCTGGACGGACATCTGGCGGAGGGGGCGCTGGCCACCGACCTCGCGCTGGTCGTGACGGAGCGGCTGCGCAAGCTGGGCATCGCCGGGGAGTTCGTCGAGTTCTTCGGCGCCGGCGTGGCGAGCCTGTCGGCTGGCGAGCGTTCGGTCGTCGCCAACATGGCCCCGGAATACGGCGCCAGCACCGGCTTCTTCCCCATCGACGCGCGCACGCTGGCCTACCTGCGCGACACCGGCCGCGACGAGACGCACCAGGCGCTGGTCGCCGCCTACGCCCAGGCCATCGGCCTGTGGTACGCGCCGAACGCCAGCCCACGCTACACCGAGACCATCACGATCGACCTGGGCTCGCTCGGTCCCACTTTGGCCGGTCCGCGCCGCCCGCACGACCGGCTGGCGCCGGACCAGGTGCCGGCGGTGATGGCGCCGCTCGTCACCGGCGCCGCACCGCCCGCGGAGGGTGATGAGGTGCCGGAGGACGCGGTGGCGATCGCCGCCATCACCTCCTGCACCAACACCACGGACCTCGGCCTGCTGGTCGCCGCCGGGCTGCTGGCGCGCAAGGCGCGGCGGCTCGGCCTGCACCCGCCGGCCTGGGTGAAGACCTCGCTCACGCCGGGCTCGCCGGCGACGGCGCGCCGCTTGGCGCGGGCCGGGCTGCTGGAGGATCTGGAGGCGCTGGGCTTCGGGATCGCCGCCTACGGCTGCGCGACCTGCATCGGCAACTCCGGCCCCCTCCTCCCCGTGGTTGCGGAGGCCATGGAGCGCCGCGGCATCAAGCCGGTCGTCGTGCTGTCGGGCAACCGCAACTTCCCCGGCCGCGTGCACCCGCAGCTGACCTCCGCCCTGCTGGCGTCGCCGCCGCTGGTGATCGCCTGGGCGCTCAGCGGGCGGGCCGTGCTGGACGTAACCCGCGATCCGCTGGGCATCGGCACGAACGGAGAGGTCGTCCGGCTCGCCGATCTCTGGCCGACGTCGGAGGAGATCGAGGCGGCGCTGGCCGCGGCCGTCGACCCGGACGACGTGGCGACCGCCTACGCGGAGACCGAAGCCTCGCCCCTGTGGCGCGACCTGGAGGCGCCCAATACGCAGCGATTCCCGTGGGACCCGGAGTCCACTTACCAACGCAGGCCGCCCTTCGTGAATTTCGGCCCGCAGGACGCGCCTGTCCCCTCCTTCGTCGCGCATCCGCTGCTGGTGCTGGTGGACGACATCACGACCGACCACATCTCCCCCGCCAGCGCCATTCCGGCGGGGAGCGACGCCGGCCGGCACCTGATCGCGCGCGGGGCGGATCCGCAGGACCTGAACGTCTACGCCTCCCGCCGCGGCAACTGGGAAGTGATGCTGCGCGGCCTGTTCACCAACAGGACGGTCGTCAACCAGCTGTGCCCGGACGCCCCGGCCGGCCACACCGTCTTCGCCCCGACCGGCGAGGTGCAGCCCGTGTGGATCGCCGCCGACCGTTACGCGCAGGCCGGCCTGCCCACCGTGCTGATCGCCGGAGAACGCTACGGCACCGGATCGTCGCGCGACTGGGCAGCCAAGGGCACGCACCTGCTGGGCGTCCGCGCGGTCCTGGCGCAGAGCTTCGAGCGCATCCACCGGTCCAACCTGGTCGGCATGGGCATCCTGCCCCTGCGCCTGCCGTCCGCGTGGCGCCCGGACACGCTGAAGATCGCACCGGGTGATCGGGTGGAAGTCCATGCCGATCCTATGGCCCTGGAGCCGCGCGCGTCGGTTCGGGTCGTGCTGCGCCGGGCGTCGGGCGCCGTCGAGCAATGCGAGGCCACCGCCCTCCTGGAAACCGCGCTCGACGTCGCGCTCATCCAGGCCGGCGGCGTGATCCCGATGATCCTGCGGCGCGCCCTGGCGGCCGCTTCAATCCAGAAAACAACGTAGTATCATAAGAGGTATTGGCATAAGAGATATTATCGCAAGAGTGGATGAAATGACCAATGCTACCAACCGATACGGATAAAAAACCGATGGATTCGCACGCAAAAGACACGGGGTCGGCACTGCCGCGTCGCCGCTTTTGCCGGGATCTGGCCGGTCTGGTCGCAGGCTCCGTCTGCGCCGGCGCGCTGCCGGCGTCGGAGGCCATGGCGCAACCGGCCGACACCAACCGCGATGGGCGTCAGGAGGCGCCGAAGGTCATGCCGCAGCCCAACATTCCATACTTCGCCTATGTCGGTTCGCGGACGACCCGGGAGCGGAACGCGCGGGGTGACGGGCTCAGCGTCTACCGCGTCGATCCGGCCGCGGCCACCTGGACGCCCGTGCAAGTCCTGCGCGACCTCGTCAACCCATCCTTCCTCAGCTTCGACCGGCAGCGCCGCTTCCTCTATGTCGTGCACGGTGACCGCAGCGAGATCAGCGCGTTCCGCATCGACCCGAAATCGGGGGAACTGACCTTCCTCAACCAGGAATCGACGGGCGGCAAGAACCCGGTGCACCTCTGCATCGATCCGACGAACCGCTTCGTCATCCTGCCCAATCACGTCACCTCGTCCCTCGCCGTGCTGCCGATCGGGGAGGATGGCGCGCTGGGTAAGCTCTGCGACCTCGTCCCTTTGACCGGGAAGATCGGCCCGCACCGCGTCGAGCAGCCCTTTCCGAAGCCGCACCAGACGATGCTCGACCAGACCGGGCGTTTCATCGCGGTTCCCGACAAGGGGCTGGACCGGACCTTCGTCTTCCGCCTCGATCCGGCGACCGGCAAGCTGGCCGCGGTCGAAGGAGCCGCGGCCGAAGCCCGCGAAGGCGCTGGACCACGCCACATCGCGTTCCACCCGTCGAACCGCTTCGCCTACATCGTCAACGAACTGGACTCGACGGTCACCACCTGCCGCTTCGATGCCGAGGCCGGACGCCTGACCCCCATCCAGGTGCTGAGCGCGTTGCCCGACAGCTTCGTGGGGAACAGCCGCGCCGCCGAGATCGCGGTTTCGGCGAGCGGTCGCTTCGTCTACGCTTCCAACCGCGGCCATGAGAGCGTCGCGGCCTTCGCGGTGGACGAGGCCACCGGCCGCCTCACCCCCGCTGGCTGGCAACCCACCGGCGGACGGACCCCCCGCTTCTTCGCCCTCAGCCCGGCCGACGACGTTCTGTTCGTCGCCAACGAGGACAGCGACGACATCGTCGGTTTCCGCGTCGATCCCGACACGGGAACCCTGACCCCGCTGGGGACCGTGGCGCGCACGGGCAGCCCCGTCTGCATTCTCTTCAACCCTGTCGGCAGTGGGCAAGCGCGGACGTAAGCGTCCCGTCGATCAGCGCCTCACATCCTGCCGTGCGACGACAAAGGGCGATAGGATGTCGGCGTTCAGATCGATGCCGAAGCCTGGGCCATCCGGCACGGTGACAGTCCCATCGTCGTTGACGGTGGGACGGCCGCACAGGTCCAGAAGAGGATTCGGCCCGCCGTCGAATTCGAGGAACGGGTACCCCCCCGCTGCACCGCCGCTGCGCATCGCCGGTAGGGTCGCGGTCAGGTGCAAGGCCGCCTGGAAGTTCACGATGCCGCCCCAGACGTGGGGAACCACCGGCCGGTCGTACAGCTCCGCCAGGGCCGCCACCCGGCCCACCCCGGTCAAGCCGCCGCAGACGGCGATGTCCGGTTGCAGCACGTCCATGCAACCGGCCTCCAGGAAGGGACGGAAGGCGCGGGCGTCCGTGAAGGTCTCTCCACCGGCCAGCGCGGGCTTCATGTGGCCGGACAGCATGCGGTAGCCTTGCAGATCCCCCGGAACCGTGGGCTCCTCCACCCAGAGCAGGCCGGCCTCCTCCATGCCCGACACGGCGGCCAGGGCGGCGCGCGGCGCGTAGGACTGGTTGAAGTCCAGCATCAGTGTGCCGTCCGGCCCCATCAACCGCCGAATGGCGTTGGCGATGGCCGCATCGTCCGCCGGGGCGAAGCCGCTGCGCAGCTTGATCGCCTTGAAGCCCGCCCGGAGATACCCCTCCACCTCGCGCTCGAACGTCCGGTAGGGATGGCCGCCGGGCTTGAAGAAGGGACCGCTGGCGTAGGCCGCGACGCGATCGCGGACGGCGCCGCCCAGCAGCGTGCTGACCGGAATGCCGCGCAGGCGCGCCGTCAGGTCGTGCAGCGCCATGTCGACCGCGGCCACGGCCCCCATGGCGCCGCCGGCGGCCTCCCGCATCTCCTGCCAGAGCCGGCCGATCTGCTGGGGATCCTGCCCCAGCAGGCGTGGCGCCAAGCGCGAGGCGACGACGACGAAATCGGCCCCGGGCGTGTGCCAGGCCTCGCCCCAGCCGGACAGGCCGTCGCGGCTCACGACCTCGACGAACAGGGTCTCCCGGCGGTCGAAAGACACCAGCGCGTTGCCGATGACTTCGGGCAGCGGTGCGACCAGATGATGGAGACGGACGGCGGCGATGCTCATGCCTTGCTTTCCTGTGCGCTTTCCTGTGCGGGATGGGACGTAGGGACGATGCCGCCGCGCATCACATCGCGCATGAGATGGCCGAGCAGCAGGATCGCGCAGGCCGTCAGCGCCATGGCGCCGGCAAGAACCAGCTGCGCCCCGCTGAAGCTGCCGGTCGCGTCCCGCACCCAGCCGATGATGGTGGGACCGAAGAAACCGCCCGTGCTGCCGACGGAATTGATCAGCGCGATGCCGGCCGCGGCGGCGGTGCCGGTCAGCATGGTCGTCGGGAAGATCCAGATGTTGGGCGATGCGCCCCCGATGCCGGCTGCCCCGATGGTCAATCCGACCAGCCCGACCAGCGGGTTGCTGCTCAGGGCGGCAAGGACGAAGCCGGCCGCGCTGACCAGAAAGGGCCCGGCCGCGTGCCAGACGCGCTCGCCGGTCCGGTCGGCGTGGCGGCCCACCAGCACCATGGCCAGCGCCATGAAGGCGGAGGGAATGGCGGCGACGAAGCCCGTCTGCACGGTGGTGAGGCCGAACGCCTTGACGAACTGCGGCATCCAGATGGCGATGCCCGTCGTGCCCATGACAAGGCCGACCGCGATCAGGCACATCAGCAGCACGCGGGGATCCCGGACAGCACGGGACACGGTGAAGCGCTCCGTCGTCTCCTGCGCCGCGCGTTCGGCGGTCAGCCGGGCGGACAGCCAGCGGCGCTCGTCGTCGGCCAGGAAACCGGCCTTCTCGGGCGAGGACGGCAGGCAGAGGGCGACGACGACGCCCATGATGACCGCGGGCGTGGCTTCCAGGATGAACATCCACTGCCAGCCGGCCATGCCGTGCCAGCCGTTCAGATGCTCGATGATCAGGCCCGAAATGGGGGCGCCGATGACCGACGACAGCGGCACGGCGATGTTGAACGTCCCGAACATGCGGGCGCGGTATTCCCGCGGGAACCACAGGGTCATGTAGAAGATCATGCCCGGAAAGAAGCCGGCCTCCGCAGCGCCCAGCAGGATGCGCACGGCATAGAAGCTGCCGGGGCTCCAGACGAAGGCCGTCGCCGCCGAGAGCAACCCCCAGGTGATCAGGATCCGCGCGATCCAGAGCCGCGCGCCATAGCGCACGAGGAGCAGGTTGCTCGGAACCTCGCACAGCACGTAGCCGAGGAAGAAGATGCCGGCGCCGAAGCCGAAGGCCGACGCCGAGAAGCCCAGGTCCTGGTTCATGGTCAACGCGGCAAAGCCGATGTTCACCCGGTCCAGGAAGGCCGCGAAATAGCAGACCATCAGAATCGGCAGGATGCGCCATCCCACCCTGGCGATGACGTCGGATCGCTCGTTCATCTTGGTTTCCTCCGAAATGCGCGGACTCCGCCACGCTTGTTCCGATGCCCGAGAGTGTCCATTCATTGACATTGATAATCAAATTGGATGTACTGAACATCTGACATTGAAAATTCTGATATGCGGAAAGACTGATATGCGGATCACGATCGCGCAGCTGGAGGCCTTCTTCTGGACCGCCCAGCTGGGCTCCGCACAACGCGCGGCCGAGCACCTCAACCTGGCCCAGCCCACGCTGTCGCTGCGCCTGAAGGATCTGCGGGACGCCGTGGGCACCGACGTGCTGGAACGGACGGGTCGCGGCCTGCGGCTGACCCCGGAGGGCCGCCTGCTTCTGCCGCGGGTGTCCGCGATCATGACCGAGCTGCGGGCCATCGGCGGACAGGACGAATCCCGGACCATCGCGGGCCGCGTCCGGGTCGGCTTGGCCGAGGGGTTTGCCGTCACATGCCTCTCACCGCTGCTGGCCGGGCTTTTGGAGGATCATCCGGCGCTGCAGCCGGAATGGGTGGTGTCCACCAGCACCACATTGGAAGACGCCCTTCTGCGCGACGCGTTGGACGTAGCGGTGCTGCTCAACCCAATCGGAGACGAGCAGCTTCATCTCCAGCCGCTCGGCGCGCAGCCGACGAGCTGGGTTGTTCCGTCGTCCTGGACATTGGCCGCTCCGCTGACGCCGCGGGACCTCTGGTCGCAGCCGATCTTCTCCAACCCTCCCCCCTCGGCCATGCACCGGCAGATCAGCGGCTGGTTCGCAACGGCGGGTCTCGTTCCCAGCCGTCTCAGCACCTGCACAAGCGTCGCCGTGATCGCGGAGCTGGTGGCCGGCGGGGTCGGCGCGGGGTTGCTTCCCATCCCCATGGCCAGGCGCTTCATCGCGCAGGGCCAGGTTCAACTGGTGACGGCCGATCCAAGGGTGGAGAATGGCCGGCTTTTCATTTGCTATCGGACCGGCGTCAACGATCCCAAGGTGGCGGCGGTCGCGCGATCCATCGCCCGGGTGATGCAGCGGATCGATTACATCGATACCTGACCAACGCCGCTTGCCGGGCGCCTTTGCGGGAATATTTCCCGCACGGGAGTTCGGCAAGGAGCATTTCATCAAGCGCGTCATTGACGAGGAGACCAAGCGGGCGCCCCGTCCGTTCAACCGCCCGGCACCGCTGTAAGCCACGCTTCTGGAGAGCGCATCATGACCGATCATGTCGACTATACGCCGCCGAAAGTCTGGACCTGGGACAACGCCAGCGGCGGCCAGTTCGCCAACATCAACCGGCCGATCGCGGGCGCCACGCACGAGAAGGAGTTGCCCGTCGGCAAGCATCCGCTGCAGCTCTATTCGATGGGCACGCCGAACGGCCAGAAGGTCACCATCATGCTGGAGGAACTGCTGGAGCTGGGCCACACGGGCGCCGAATACGATGCCTGGCTGATCAGGATCGGCGATGGCGATCAGTTCGGCTCCGGCTTCGTCGAGATCAATCCCAATTCGAAGATCCCGGCATTGCTGGACCGCAGCGGCGCAATGCCGATCCGCGTCTTCGAATCCGGCGCCATCCTCATGCATCTGGCGGAGAAGTTCGGCGCTTTCCTTCCCACGGAGCAACCCGCCCGCGCCGAAACGCTGTCCTGGCTTTTCTGGCAGATGGGGTCGGCGCCCTTCCTTGGCGGAGGCTTCGGCCATTTCTACGCCTATGCCCCGGCCAAGTTCGAATACCCGATCAACCGCTATGCCATGGAAACCAAGCGCCAACTCGACGTGCTCGACCGCCGGTTGGCCGACAACGAATACATCGCCGGCAACGAGTACACGATCGCGGACATGGCCATCTGGCCCTGGTATGGCGGGTTGGTGCAGGGCTGGCTGTACGATGCGGCCGAATTCCTCTCCGTGCAGGACTACAAGAATGTCGTTCGTTGGGCCGAGCAGGTCTTCGCGCGGCCTGCTGTGGCGCGCGGCCGCAAGGTCAACCGCACCAGCGGCGCGCCGTCCAGTCAGCTTCACGAGCGCCATGACGCCGGCGATTTCGACACCAAAACGCAAGACAAGATCGCCGGCGAACAGCCCTGAGCTTGATCGGCCGGCGCCCCTTGATCACCGGCAATAGACTAGGCGGAGCCCGGGGTCTGGCCAATCCATGGCGACGAGGCAACCGGTGCCGGACAACGTGATGTAGGCGGTCTTCCGGTCGGGGCCGCCGAACGCGATGTTGGTCGCCACCGGGTCGGGCAGCGGCACCTGACGCAGCAGCTGCCCGTTCGGCGAGACGACGGTGATGCAGCCGGAGATCAGCGTGGCGACACAGACATTGCCGTGGGCGTCCACCGCCATGCTGTCGAAGCGCTGGTAGCCGGGCAGACCGCACACCAGACGCCCGCCGTGCGGCGACGGGAACGGGTGCCGCACGGCGCGCCCGGGCTCGGCGAGGTCGAACGCCCACAGCCGTCCGGTTTCCGTCTCCGAGACGTAGACGACTGCGCCGTCCGGCGACAGGCCGACGCCGTTCGGCGTCACCATCGGATAGGCGACCTCCACGATGCGCGAGCCATCGGCCAGCGCGTAGTAGAGCCCGCCGTGGTCGCGGTCGCGCGCGCGGTTCTTGCCGAAATCGGTGAAGTAGAAGCCGCCGTGCCGGTCGAAGACGATGTCGTTCGGACCGCACAGCGGGTGCTCCCCGCACCGGTCGTACAGCGTGGTCAGCGCGCCGGTGACGACGTCGAGCCGCTCGATCCGGCCGCTGGTGTAGTCCTTGTGCACCCCGGCGCGGGTGCGGGTGTAGCCGGCGATCGTCTGGAACAGAAAGCCGCCGTTGTTGCAGATGTAGACGGCGCCGTCCGGCCCGACGGCCAAGCCGTTCGGCCCGCCGCCGGGCTGGGCGACCACATCGACGCTGCCATCGGGATTGACGCGGCTGACCGTCTCCCGCTGGATTTCGACGATCATGACGGACCCGTCCTCCTGGACCACCGGCCCTTCCGGGAACAGCAGCCCGCTCGCAACGACGCGGATCTCCGGCTCCTGATTCGATGGCGCCGTCATGGCTTGGCGACCTTCTGCGCGACCGCCTGGACGAAGCGGTTGTCGAAGGTGGCGGACAGGTCGATCTTGGCCGACGCCACGTTGGGATCGAACGCCGCCAGCACGTCGAAGACCCGCTTGGCGGCGTCGAGGGTCATCACCCCGTCGGTCGACAGGCAGCGGCCGAGCTTGGAGTACGCCTTCACGAACAGCGCCTTGTCGCTGACGAAATAGTCGGGCGGCACGCTGGCGGAGACATCCTCGGGCGTCGCCTGCACCATCCAGCGTTCGGCGCGGACGATGGCGTTCGCCATCGCCTGCACGGTGTTGGGATTCTTCTCGACGAACGACCGGGTGGCGTAGACGCTGGCCTCGGTGTAGTCGCCGCCGAACGCCGCACGGTTGCCGTCCTCGCTGCGCATCTCCGCCAGCGCGAACAGGTCGCCGCTGTCCTCCAGCATGGTGGCGACCGGGTCGTTGATCATCAGCGCGTCGATCTGGCCGGCGCGCGCCGCCGCGACGGCGCCGGACGAGGCCCCGACGCCGATGATCGACACGTCCTTCGACGACAGGCCCGCCTTTGACAGCAGATAGTTCACCACCATGTGGAAGCTCGACCCCGGGGCGCTGACGCCGACGCGCTTCCCCCTAAGGTCAGCGACCGACGCGATGGTTTCCTTGCCGGCCTTGGTCGTTCCGAACACCAAATCAGGGCAGTTGGCCTGCACCGCAAAGGACACCAGATTCTGCCCCTTGGCGGCCATCGTGATGGTGTTGGAATAGGCGCCGGCGACGATGTCCGCGCTGCCGCCCAGCAGCGCCTCAAGCGCCTTGGAGCCGCCGGAGAACACCCCGATCTTGACGTCCAGCCCCTCGTCCTTGAAGTAGCCGCGCTGGCTGGCGATCATGAACGGCAGGTAGGGGAAGCCCAGGCCGGCCGCGGCCAGATGGATCTCCGTCTTCTCCAGCGCCCCGCGCGCGTTCGCGGTTCCCGCGCCGGCGCCGGCGATCAGCGCCGCCACGCAGACGGACAGAATGGCTGTGCGCATCCTCATCGGTTCCTCCCCCTGCCCTTCCGGGCTCTTGTTGTCGAACGATCCGCCGGGCAACTCACGTCAGCTGGAGCCTGTAGACCCGGCGCGCGGTCTCGCGGAACAGGGCCGCCTTCTCGTCGTCCGAGGCGCCCCGGGCCAGGCGCTTGCAGGCGTTCCACATCACCACGTAGCTCTGCGAGCCCTTGTCGACCGGAAAATTGCTTTCGAACATGCAGCGGTCGGCGCCGAAGGCCTCGATGCAGGTTTCCACATACGGCCTCCAAGCCGCGGCGACCTCCTCGGAATTCGGCGGCGCCGGCCGCTGCTCGAAGCCGAAGCCGTTGACCCGCATGGTCATGCCGCCCAGCTTCACCACGACGTTGTCGCGCTTCGCCAGCTCGCGGATCGACGCTGCCCAGGTCGGGAAGATCGCCTCGCGCCGGCCGGCGTAGGCGCCCCGCCCGACCGGCCCGCCGGCGTGATCCAGGATGACCTGCGTTTCCGGCGCGGAATCCGCCAGCGCCGCCAACTCGCCGATCTGCGGGTGCAGGATCCAGGCGTCGAACGACAGCCCCAACCGGCCCAGGCGGGCGAAGCCGGCGCGGAAGGCCCGGTCCTCCATCAGCCGCGGCAGCGCCACGCTGCGCGGGTTGAGCAGCGAAAGATCGGCGTCCCACGCGGTGATGTGCCGGATGCCGCGGAAACGGTCGCCGCCCGCGCGGATGTGCGCCAGCAGCACCTCCTCCACCGCATCGCCCAGACGCAGGTCGGCGTGGCCGACGATGCCGGCGCAGGCCAGCGTTGGGCCATAGGTTCCGCTGGCCGCCATGGCGGCGATGCCGTTGATGAACTCGGTCTCGCCGACCGGCCGTAACGCCTCCGGCCCGGTGCGCCGGTACATCGCCTGGCATTGGATGAACACCGTGGCCAGGATTCGGTGGCCGGCGCTGGTGTCCTCCAGCAGCTCCGGAAGGAGATAGCGCGCCCCCGGCCGATCCCACAGGTGATGGTGCGGATCGATGATCGCCAGTTCCGGCTCCAGCACCGGCTCGCTGTGCAGCGCCAGCCAGTCCGGCCGCACCGGAAGATGGATGTCCGCCTTCGCCTCGCTCATGGTCCTTTCCCCGTTTCCTGCCGCCGTCATTTCGGGCCGTATTTGCGGAGCGCGACGTCCACGAAGTCGTTGGTGTAGGTGCTGGCGAGATCGACGGAGGCCGTGCGCAGATCGGCTTCCGACGTCGCCATGATCTCGAAGACCTGCTTGGCGCCGTCCTCGGTCATCCGGCCGTCCGGCGACAGGCAGGAGCGGATGTTCTCGAAGCTGCGCGCGAAGGTTTCCGGCTCCGTCCCGACGAACTCCTTAGGCAGCGCGTCCACCACCTGCCGGGCGGTCGCGGTCTGCAGCCACTTGTTGGCGCGGACCACGGCGTTGGTCATCGCCTGGATGGTCTTCGGGTTCGCCTTAATGAAGTCGTCGGTGGCGTAGAGGCTGCCCTCCGGATAGGGGCCGCCGAAGGCGGCGACGCTGCCCTTGTCGGTGCGCATGTCCAGCAGCATCGTGGCGTCGCCGCCCGACACCAGAAGCGAGGCCAGCGGCTCGACGACGATCGTCGCGTCGATCTTGCCGTTCTTCACCGCGGCCACCGAACCGGCGGAATTCCCGACCGACACCGGCGTGTAGTCGGTGGGCGTCAGCCCGGCCTTGATCATCAGGTAGTTGAGGGACTGGTGCGTGGACGAACCGGGCGACGTGACGCCGATCTTCGCCCCCTTCAGATCCCTGATCGACGCGACGGTGGACCCCTTGCGCACCAGCAGCGAATAACCGGGGCAGCGCAGGTAATTGACGAAGGCACGCACCCTCTGCCCCTTCGCCGCCAAGGTGATCGTGTGGCCGTAGGACCCGATGCCGGCGTCGGCGCTGCCGCCCAGCACGGCCTGCATGGTCTTCACGCCGCTCTGGAAATTGGCGATGCTGACGTCCAGCCCTTCGTCCTTGAAGTAGCCCTGCGCCTGCGCGATGTAGGGCGCCACATAGCTGACGACGGCCGCCGCCGCGCCAAGATGGAGGTTCGGACGCTCCGGCGCCTGTTGAGGAGTCTGCTGGGCAAGGGCGATGGACGGCATGACACTGGATGACATGACACTCAGGGCGAGCGTCAGCACGCGCGCTGCGCTTTTCATGGCGTTTCCTCCGGTGTTCGCGGGGCTGCCGCACCCCGGCCGTGTGGCGGCGGGGCGCGGCCTCCGGCGGGTCAGGCCTGAACGGCGACTTGGCGCTGGGTGCCCAGCCCCTGGATGCCGAGCGTCACCACGTCGCCGGCCTTCAGGTAGACCTGCGGCTTCTGCCCCAGCCCGACGCCCGGCGGCGTGCCGGTGGAGATGATGTCGCCCGGCCGCAGCGACATGAACTGCGACAGGTAGGCCACGAGGTAGCGCACGCCGTAGATCATCGTCGCCGTGCTGCCGTTCTGGTAGCGATGGCCGTTGACCTCCAGCCACATCGGCAGCTTCTGCGGGTCCTCGATCTCGTCGGCGGTGACCAGCCACGGCCCGGTCGGGCCGAAGGTGTCGGCCGACTTGCCCTTGGTCCACTGCCCCTGGCGCTCGGCCTGGAAGGCGCGCTCCGACACGTCGTTGATGACGCAATAACCGGCGACGTGGTCCATCGCCTCGTCTTCGGAGACGTACTTGGCGGTCTTGCCGATGACCACGCCCAACTCGACCTCCCAATCGGTCTTCTCGGAGCCGCGCGGGATCTCGATGTCGTCGTTCGGACCGACGATGGCGCTGGTGGCCTTCATGAAGATGATCGGCTCCGGCGGCACCTCGGCCCCGGTCTCCGCCGCGTGGTCGGAGTAGTTCAGGCCGATGCAGATGAACTTGCCGGTCCCCGCAACGCAGGGGCCGAGCCGCACGCCGGCGTCCACCACCGGCAGCGACGAGGGGTCGATGGCCTTCAGCCGGGCCAGGCCGTCCGGCAGCAGGGCGTCGCCCGCGATGTCGGCGACGTGGCCCGACAGGTCGCGGATGCGCCCCTCGGCGTCAAGGAGGCCCGGCTTTTCCTGGCCCGGGGGGCCGAAACGAAGCAGCTTCATTGGACTGTTTCCGTCGTTCCGTTGTGTTTTCTTGGTTCAGGCGGTCCAGCCGCCGTCGATGACGTGGATGGCGCCGGTGGTGTAGGCCGACGCGTCGGACGCCAGATAGACCACCAGTTCGGCGATCTCCTCCGGCCTGCCGAACCGGCCGACCGGCTGGCGGGCGACGAATGCGGCGCGGGTCGCCTCGTAATCGCCCTGGGCGCGCAGCCGCTCCTGCAGCGACGGCGAGTCCACCGTGCCGGGGCAGATGGCGTTGCAGCGGACGCCGTGCGCCACCGTGTCGGCGGCGACCGACTTGGTCAGGCCGATGACCGCCGCCTTGGTGACGCTGTAGGCGTAGCGGTTGGGCACCGCCTTCACGCTGGACGACACCGAGGACATGTTGACGATGGCGCCCCGGCCGCGCTCCAGCATGCCGGGCAGCACGGCGCGGATCATGCGGTGCATCGACTTGACGTTCAGGTCGAAACTGAAGTCGAGCGCCGCCTCGTCGCAGTCCAGGATGGTGCCGCTGTGGACGAAGCCGGCGCAGTTGAACAGCGCGTCCACCGGCCCGATGTCCGCGAACGCCGTGGCGACGGCCGCGCCGTCGAGCACGTCGAACCGGCGGCGGACGATGTTGGGAAGGTCGGGAAGGTCGCCCAGCCGTTCCTCGTTGATGTCGAGCGCCCAGACCAGGGCGCCTTCGCGTGCAAAGGCTTCCGCCGTGGCCCGCCCGATGCCCTGCGCGGCGGCGGTGACGATGGCGGTCTTACCAAGAAGTCTTCCGGACATGATGCATCCCGTCAGGGTTCAATAGGTCGCCCGGCCGCCCGACAGGTCGAAGACCGCGGCGGTGGTGAAGGAGTTTTCCTCGCTGGCCAGCCAAGCGATCATCGCCGCCGCTTCCGGCAGTTCGAGGAAGCGCCCGCGCGGGATGCGGCTCAGCATGTACTGGATGTGCTCCGGCGCCTGCTCCATCGCCCCCGGGGTGCGGGCCACGGCGGGCGTGACGCAGTTTACCGCGATGTTGTGCGCGGCGAGTTCCTTGCCCAGCGACTTCGTCATGGCGATGACGGCGGCCTTGGCCGCGCTGTAGGCGGCGGCGTTGGGGTTGCCCTCCTTGCCGGCGATCGAGGCGACGTTGACGATGCGCCCGTAGTTCTTCGCCGTCATCAGCGGGACGACGGCGCGGCAGCAGTGGAAGGTGCCGTTCACGTCGACGTCCATCACGCTGCGCCACGCGTCCAGCGGGTAGTTGGCCAGCGTGGCGTTGGGGCCGACGATCGCGGCGTTGTTCACCAGGATGTCGATGCCGCCGAACGCCGCGACCGTGCCGGCGACGGCCGCCTCCACGCTGGCGTAATCGGCGATGTCGACCCGCTCGGTGTGGACGGCCGGCGCGCCCGCGTCGAGCAGACCGCCCCTGGCCTTCGCCAGCCCCTCCTCGTTGATGTCCCAGATCACGAGGCGGGCGCCCGACGCGATCAGGCGCTGCCCGACCGTGTGGCCGATGCCCTGGGCGCCGCCGGTGACGACGGCGACCCGCCCGTCGAGATTGATGCTGTTGGTCTGCACGATTGGTCGTTCCTTCCTATCGCGGGCGTCAGGCGGTCGCGCCGACGGTCTGCCCGGCCTCGGGGCGCCAGCGCATGAAGCGGTCCTCGCAGAAGGACACAGCGGCGTCGAGCAGCAGGGCGAAGATGGTGAGCAGCAGGATGCCGGCGATGACCGAGTTGATGTCGAACACGCCTTCGGCCAACAGGATGACGTAGCCCACGCCCTTCTCCGACCCGAGATACTCGCCGACCACGCTGCCGACGAAGGCGATGCCGACCGCGTTGTGCAGGCTGGAGAACACCCAGCTCATCGCCGAGGGCAGATAGACGTGGCGCATCAGCTGTCGGGAGCTGGCGCCCAGCATGCGCGTGTTGGCGAGCACGACCGGGCTGACCTCGCGCACACCCTGGAAGACGTTGAAGAACACGACGAAGAACACCAGCGTGACGCCGAGCGCGATCTTCGACCAGATGCCCAGCCCGAACCACAGCGCGAAGATCGGCGCGAAGATCAGGCGCGGCATGGAGTTGAAGGCCTTGAGGAACGGGTCCGTCACTTCGGCGAAGAAGGGGCTGAGCGCCAGCCACAACCCCACCCCCAGCCCCAGGGCGGTTCCGATGCCGAAGGCCAGCAGCGTTTCCAGCAGCGTGGTGTAGAGGTGGAGGAAGATCTCGCCGGAGATGAACCACCCGACCATCCGCTGCGCGACGACGATGGGGTCGCCGAAGAAGAAGGGCGGAAGCCACTCCATCGTCGTGCAGAGCCACCAGATGAAGACGCCGCCCGACAGCAGGATCAGGCGCGACGCCTGGACGAGCCCGCGGTTGCGCGGATCAAGAGCGAGTGCGCGCATAGCTTTTCAGAACCTCCCCCTTGAGCACGTCCCAGATGGCGGCGTGCAGTTGCAGGAAGCGTTGCGTCATCCGGATGTCCGCGACCTCGCGGGGCCGGTCCAGGTCGATGTCGAACTCGGCGATGGGGCGGGTCGCCGGCCCGGCGGACAGGACAACCACCCGGTCCGACAGGGCGATCGCCTCTTCCAGGTCGTGGGTCACGAACATCACCGACTTGCGGTCGGCGGCCCAGAGCTGGAGCAGCTCGTTCTCCATGAGCTGGCGCGTCTGGATGTCCAGCGCGCTGAACGGCTCGTCCATCAGCAGGATGCGCGGGTTGAGCGCCAGCGCCTGCGCCAGCCCGGCGCGCTTGCGCATGCCGCCGGACATCTGGTGCGGGTACTTGTGGCCGTGCCCGTCGAGGCCGACCCGCACCAGCCAGTCCCGCGCCACTTCCAGCGCCTCCGCCTTCGGCGTGCCGTGGAAGATCAGGCCGGCGGCGACGTTGTCCTCCGCGTTCTTCCACGGCATCAGTGCGTCGGCCTGGAACAGGTAGGACGCGTCGCGGTTCAGCCCGCCCTGCAGCTCCTTCCCGAAGATGCTGATGTGGCCGCTGGACGGGCGCATCAGCCCCGCCGCCACGTTCAGAAGGGTCGATTTTCCGCACCCCGTGGGGCCGACGATGGACAGGAACTCGCCATCGTTGACCGTCAGGGTCACGTCGCGGATGGCGGTGTAGGTCTTTCCGCCGCCCTCGTTGCTGGCGAAGGCGCAGGTGACCGCGTCGAAGTTGATCGTCGGGCTGGCGGGGTATCGCTGCTCGGCGAACTTGTGCTTCAGAACGTTCATGGCCTGGCCTCCGCGGCTTTTTGCGCAAAGCGGTTGTCGTACGTGGCGGCGAGGTCGATCGGCGCCGTGCCGATGGCCGGGTCGAAGGCGGCCAGCACGTCGCGCACCGTCTTCGCCCCCTGGTCGGAGAGGACGCCGGTCTGGGAAATGCAGCGGCGGCTGTTCTCGAACGCGCGCGCGTACAGATCCTTATCCTCGACGAGGTACTTGTCGGGCACGGCGGCGGTCACCTGGGCGGGCGTCGCCTTGGCGATCCAGCGTTCCGCGCGGACGATGGCGTTGGTCACCGCCTGGACCGTGTTGGGGTTTTCGTCGATGAAGCGCTTGGTCGAATAGAGGCTGGATTCCGGATAGTCCGCGCCGAAGACCTTGCGGTTGCCGTCCTCGGTGCGCATCTCGGCCATCGCCAGCATGTCGCCGCCGTCGACCAGGATGGTCGCCACCGGGTCGTTGACGATCAGCGCATCGATCTGGCCGGAACGAATGGCCGCCACGGCGCCCGCCGCCTGGCCCACGCCGATGATCGAGACGTCCGACCCCTTCAGCCCGGCCTTGTGCAGGATGTAGTTGACGGCCATGTGCGTGCTGGAACCGGGCGCGCTGACGCCGATCCGCTTGCCCTTCAGGTCCTTGGGCGACTTGACCGTGTCCTTGTTCTTCTTGGCGATGCCGAAGATCCAGGCCGGGCAATTCACCTGGGACGCGAAGGTGACCAGCGTCTGGCCCTTCATGGCCATGGTCAGCGTGTTGGAATAGGCCCCGGCGACGATGTCCGTGCTGCCGCCGAGCAGGGCTTCCAACGCCTTAGACCCGCCGGAAAAGGCGGCGATGGTCACGTCCAGGCCCTCGTCCTTGAAGTAGCCCTGCGATTCCGCGACGATCATGGGCAGGTAGGTCATGCCCACCGACGCCGCGGCGATGTGGACCTCTGTCTTTTCGGGTTTGCCTTGGGCGTTGGCCGCCCCACCGCCCATCAGGAGCAACGCGGCGGTCACCGTCGACACGAACAAGCGCTTCATGGCCTTTCCTCCTTTGTTTTTATGACCTCAACTCGGGCGGGTTCCCCGTCCGCCGAAGCGGACGGGATGCTTTTCGTCACAGCGCCTGGACGACCGCATCTCCCATCTGGTCGGTGCCGACCCGCTCCGTTCCCGGCTGGTGGATGTCCGCGGTGCGGAAGCCGCGGGCGAGCGCGGTGCGGACTGCGGTCTCGACCTGCCGGGCCTTGTCGTCGAGGCCGAAGCTGTGGCGCAGCAGCATCGCCAGCGACAGGATCGCGGCCAGCGGGTTCGCCAGGTTCCGGCCGGCGATGTCCGGCGCGGAGCCGTGGATGGGCTCGTAAAGCCCCTTGTCCCCTTCGCCGAGCGACGCGGACGGCAGCATGCCGATGGATCCCGTCAGCATGGCGGCGGCGTCGGACAGGATGTCGCCGAACATGTTTCCGGTGACGATGACGTCGAAGGCCTTCGGCGTCCGCATCAGCGACATGGCGGCGGCGTCGATGAACAGGTGGCTGAGTTCCACGTCCGGGTATTCCCGGCCCACGCGGATCATCACCTCGCGCCAGAGCTGCATCACCTCCAGCACGTTGGCCTTGTCGACGGAGCAGACCTTGCGGCGGCGCTGGCGCGCGGCGCGGAAGGCGGCGTGGGCGATCCGCTCGATCTCGGATTCGGTGTAGCGCATGGTGTTGAAGCCGAAGCGCTGGCCGGACGCATCGGTTTCGATCCCCCGCGGCTGGCCGAAATAGACGTCGCCGGTCAGCTCCCGCAGGATAACGAGGTCGACGCCCTCGACGACCTCCGGTTTGAAGGTCGACGCGCCGACCAGCTCGGGGAACAGGAAGGCCGGGCGGAAATTGGCGTAGAGCTGCAGGGACTCGCGCAGCAGCAGAAGCGAGGTGCCCGGCCGCTTGTCCCGCGGCAGCGCTTCCTCGCCGGGGCCGCCGACCGCGCCGAACAGGATGGCGTCGGCGCGCCGGGCGAGCGCCAGGCTTTCGTCCGGCAGGGGGACACCGCGGGCGTCGATGGCGGCCAGCCCGACGGGCGCCTCCTCGGTTTCCGCCTGCGGCAGCACCTTGCGCAGCACCTTCACCGCCTGGGCCGTGACCTCGGGACCGATGCCGTCGCCGGCCATGACTGCGATCTTCACGTGTTCGTCTCCTTGGATGTCTTGCGCCGCGCTCGGTTCAGCGATGGCGTTCGTCGTAGTCGCGTTCGAAGGACTCGATCGCGGAGGATTGGGACAGGGTGTAGTCCAGCTCGTCCAAGCCCTGGACGATGCAATGCTTGGCGAAGGGATCGATGTCGAAGCCGCGGACCGACCCGTCGGGAAAGACCACGACCTGTTCCACGACATCGACGGCGATGTGCGCTCCGGGACTTGCGGCGAGACCGTCGAGCAGCGCCTTGACCTCGTCCTCCGGAAGGACTACCGGCACCAGGCCGTTCTTCAGGCAGTTGGACCGGAAGATGTCGCCGAAGCTCGGCGCGATCACCGCCCGTATGCCGTAGTCGTGGAGCGACCACACCGCGTGCTCGCGCGAGGAGCCGCAGCCGAAATTGCGTTCCGCGGCGATGATGCGGGCGGCCCGGTATTCCGGACGGTTCAGGATGAAGTCCGGGATTTCCGACCCGTCGGCGCGGAAGCGGACATCGGCGAACAGGTAGCGGCCGAAATCGTCGGAGCGCGGCTTTTGCAGGAAGCGCGCCGGGGTGATCTGGTCGGTGTCGCAGTTCGGTTGAGCGATGGGCAGGGCCACGGCCTCGATGCGTTGAAGCGGTTCCATGGGATCAGGCCCCCGCCATCAGGCGGCGCACGTCGCTGAGGCGCCCGGTCACCGCCGCCGCCGCCGCCATGGCCGGGCTCATCAGGTGCGTGCGCGCCCCGACGCCCTGCCGGCCGACGAAGTTGCGGTTGGAGGTGGAGGCGCAGCGCTGGCCGGCGGCCACCGTGTCGCCGTTCGTCGCCAGGCACATGGAACAGCCGGCGTAGCGCCATTCGAAGCCCGCGGTCTTGAAGACGAGGTCCAGCCCCTCGGCCTCGGCCTGCGCCCGCACCGGTTCGGAGCCGGGGACGACCCAGGCGTCGACGCCCGCGGCGACCTTGCGCCCCTTCACGATGCCGGCGGCGCTGCGTAGATCCTCGATGCGGCCATTGGTGCAGGAGCCGATGAACACGCGGTCGACCGGCACTTCCTCCAGCGGCGTGCCGGGGGTCAATCCCATGTAGGCGAGCGCGCGGGACATGGTCTCGCGGCGCTCGGCGGTCGGCGCCGCGTCCGGATCGGGCACCCGCCCGGTGATCGGCAGCGCGTCCTCCGGCGTCGTCCCCCAGGTGACCATCGGTGCGATCTCGGACGCGTCCAGCGTGACTTCGCGGTCGAAGACGGCGTCGGGGTCCGAGGCCAGCCGGCGCCAGCGCGCCACGGCGCGGTCCCACGCCGCCTCCTTCGGGGCGTAGGGGCGCCCGGCCAGATAGGCGAAGGTCGTGTCGTCCGGTGCCACGAAGCCGACCCGTCCGCCGGCCTCGATCGACATGTTGCAGAGGGTCAGCCGGCCTTCCATCGACAGGCCCCGTATGGCGGAGCCGGCGTATTCGATGGCGTGCCCGACCGCGCCGGCGACGCCGATTTTGGCGATGATCGCCAGGATGACGTCCTTGGCGGTCACGCCGGCGCCCAGCGTCCCGTCCACCGAGACGCGCATCCGGCCCGGCCGGCGCTGCCACAGCGACTGGGTGGCGAGCGCATGCCCGACCTCCGTCGCGCCGATGCCGAAAGCGAGCGCCCCGACCGCCCCGTGGGTCGAGGTGTGGCTGTCGGCGCAGACGATGATCATGCCCGGCAGGCTGAGCCCCTGTTCCGGCCCCACCACATGCACGATCCCCTGCCGCGGGTCGCCCAGGCCGAAGACGGTGATGTCGGCCCCCCGGGCGTCGCGCGTCAGCGCCTCGATCATGGTGCGGCGCTCGGGATCGTTGATCGCCGTCGCCTTGCGGCTGTGCGTGGGCACGTAATGGTCGGGCGTCCCGAAGATGCGCCCGGGCGACCGCGGCGCGAGCCCACGGTCCCGCAGCATGCGGAAGGCGGGTTCGGTAACGTCGTGAATGAAATGGCGGTCGACGAACAGGAGATCCTGGCCGTCGTCGCGCGACAGGATCCGGTGGCTGTCCCAGATCGTGTCGAGCATGGTTCTTGGCGTGTGGTTGGCGCTGTGGTCCACGGTGTTGCCCTTTGTTCGCAGCCGCAGCCGCGGCATCACGGACAGTCGATGCCCGGTCCGGCGGGACCCGATGGCCCGTCGCCGGTTGTCAGCGGAGCGTCATTGTGACCGGATGGTCTGTCGGACGGATTGTTCGCCAACCATCCTGCATCGGCGCCGCCGGCCCGCAGAGTGGTAATCCGGCAACCTGCCATCGCGGATGACGATGGCAGGGGACCATCGCGCTTAATATCCCCTCTCCCCCCTGATGAGAGGGTTAGGGTGAGGGGGTTGCGCGTGTGCCGGACGCACCAACGTGGCGGAACCCCGTCAGGCGCGCTCGTAGAGCCGCCGGTTGAGGTACAGGAGCAGGCTGCTGGCGCTGCCCGCGAACAGGACGAGCAGGAACGTCAGCGCCATGATGAGATCGACGTTGTGCAGGCCGATCGCGTTCATCAGCAGGAAGCCGAGGCCGCGCTGCGAGGCGAACATCTCCCCCAGCAGGGTCCCGATCAGGGTCAGCGAGAAACCCACGCGCAGGCCGGTGAAGATTTCCGGCATCGCGGCGGGCAGCAGGATCGTGGCGATCATATGGCCCGTGCCCAGCCCCATGACGCGCCCGGTCTTGATGAACACCGGCCGCACCGCGCGCACCGCGCCCAGCGTGAACAGCGTGATCGGGATGACGCCGTGGATGGTGCCGAAGGCGACCTTCGACGCGATGCCAAGTCCGAAGGACAGCAGCAGGATCGGGTACAGCGTGATCTTCGGAATGGAATAGACCGCGACCAGCAACGGCTCCAGCACCTCGCTGGCGAAGCGGTTGAGGCCGAGCAGGAATCCCAGCGACAGGCCAATCGCCACCGCCAGCAGCAAAGCCATCCCGAAGGCCTGGGCCGTCTCCGCGAAATGGCCCCAGAAGACGGGCGTCGCGACGAGCTTCGCCGTGAACACCACGGTCTGGAGCGGCGTGCGCAGGGCGACGTCGCCGACAAACCACGCCATCAGTTGCCAGACCACCAGGAGCAGCACGACCAGCTTCAGCGTGTTGCCCCAGCCCCGCATGGACGCCGCGCTCATGACAGCCCCCGCCGCGCCATCAGGACCTTCTCCCACCGGGCGAGAAGCGTGTTGATGGCGATGGACACCGCCAGGATCAGCAGGATCAGCGGGTACATCTTCGCGTTGTCGAAATTCGTGTAAGCGAAGCTGATCTCATATCCCATGCCGCCGGTGGACATGATGAACTCCGCCCCGATGATCCCGATCAGGGAATAGGCGACGGCGAGCTTCGCCCCGGTCAGGATGTAGGGGGTGGCGCAGGGCAGCATCACCTGCGTGGCCGTTTCCCAGGCCGACAGCTGGTTCACCCGCGCCGTCTTCAGCAGCACGCGCGGAATCCGGTCCAGCCCGTTCAGCGTGTTCACGATCACCGCCACGACGGCCAGCATCGCACCGATGAAGATCTGCGGCGTGTCGCCCAGGCCGAACAGGACGATCAGCAGCGGGTAGAAGGCGAACATCGGGATGGCGTAGTAGGTCGCGAACAGCGGATCGAGCGTGTGGCGCAGCGACCGGAAGTAATGCAGCACGACCGCCACGGTGACGCCGACGACCATGGCGATCACGAAGGCCAGCGCCGCGTTCCCTAGGGTTTTCGCGATGGCCGTGTTGAGCTGCCCGCCGGCCAGCAGCGCCACCATATCCACCAGGATGCGATGCGGCGGCTGCATCGTCAGCCGGTCGATGCGGCCCGTCAGGCAGAGGAGTTCCAGACCGCCCACGGCGACGACCAGCAGGGCAATTCTCCACAGGGCCGCGCGTTTCAGGATCCCGCCTCCGGCTTGTGTCATGGTCCCGCCTCCGGCTTGCCGATGGACTTCAGGGACTCGCTGCGCAGGGACCGCCAGAGCCGCGCCGTGATCGCGCCGAAGGCCTCCTCCTGCACGATGCGGCTGTCGCGGTCCCTGGACCAGCCCGTCTCGATGATGTCGATGAGCCGTCCCGGACGCGCCGACATGACACCGATCCGGTCGGCCAGCATCGCCGCCTCGTCCAGCGCATGGGTGATCAGGAACACGGTGGCGCCGGTCTTGCGCCACAGGTTCAGCACCTCGTCGCCCATCAGCAGGCGCGTCTGCTGGTCGAGCGCGCCGAACGGCTCGTCCAGCAGGATCAGCCGGGGCTCGGTGACCAGCGTCCGCGCGATGCACACCCGCTGCCGCATGCCCCCCGACAGCTGCGCCGGGTAGCTCTGCGCGAAGGCGGTCAGCCCCATCATGGCGAGGGCGGAGTCGATCCGCCGTTCCCGTTCCCGCGGGTCGATCTTCATCCGGCGCAGGCCGAAGGCGATGTTGTCGCGGACGGACAGCCAGGGAAAGGACGCATCCTCCTGGAACACCACGCCCACGCCGTCCGGAATCCGGCCTTTGATGGGGCGTCCCTCGAAGGCGACCTCGCCCCGCGTCGCCGTCGAAAGGCCGGCGACCAGCTCCAGCAGGGTCGATTTCCCGCAGCCGGACGGCCCGACCACCGCGAAGAACTCCCCCTGCCTCAGCTCCAGGTCGATCGGCCCCAGGGCGTGGATGGCCTCCCCTCCCCGGCCGGTCCGGTTGAACTCTTTGTCGACCGCGCGCAGGGACACCTGCACCTGCGCCCTTGCCGCCGTCGCCACGCTGGGCATGGCCGTCGTCGCGCGCATCGTCATTTCATCGCCTTGATGTCGTCGGGCAGGAACTGGGTGTCGACGATCGACTTGGCGTCAATGTCGCCGGAGATGGCGCCGACCATCTTCTGCACCTCGATGGCGCGTTGCAGGCCTTCCAGATGGATCTGCCCGGTCCCCCAATATTCGATGCCGGAGGTGGAGGCCGAGACGAGGTAGCGCACCGCGTTCCTCGCGACCGCCGGTTCCAGGTTGTAGACCTCGGCGACGATGTCGCCGGACTCGTCCGGGTGCTCCTTCATGTAGGCGACGGCCTTGCGGCGGGCGCGGATCACGGCGCGGATGAAGTCGCCCTTGCCCGCCGACACGCCGCCGGCGGCGACCCCGACCACGTTGGCGATCGGCGGCAGCAGGTCCGCCGCCTTGGCGATCGCGCGGTATTTCGACTGGTATTTCGACCAGAGCGGCTCGGGGATCGGCGCCACGTCGATCATGCCGATGTCGAGCGCGGGGATGCCCTCGCCGAAGCCGCCGGTCTTGACCAGATCGGCGTCCTCGGTCTTCAGCCCGCCCGCCTGCAGCACCAGCGTGGCCAGCGCCAGGCTGGTGGAGCGCGGGTTGGTGTAGCCGATCTTCTTGCCCTTCAGGTCCTTGGGCGACTGGATCGGGGAGTCGGGTTTGACCGCCCAGATGAATTCGGCGACCGTCAGGACGTTGTCGCTGATGATCTTGACGTCGGCGCCCTGCTGGACGGCAGCGATCACCGCGTTGGGGTTGACCTCGGCATAGGGCGCGCTGCCCGCCAGCATGTTGCGCAGGGTCGTGCCGCCCCCGGCGGACGACAGGATGCCGGTCACGTCGGCCCCTTCCTCCTTGAAGAAGCCCTTTTTCAGGGCCACCGCGAAGGGCATGCCGTTGGCGGAGACGCCGTAGTTGCTGACGACGATCTCCTCGGCGCCGGCCGGAGCCGCCATGCCGAGCAGGAGCGCCCCGCAAAGCGCCGCAGACCGGATCGATGACGACCGGATCGACGCGGACTTTAAAAGCTTCATTGCTTCCTCCCGATTATTCCCGCCTTGCGGATTTGGTTCGTTCTCTGTGAAAGCGTGCGAGTGGTCTGTGGGTTCGTCAAGGCACTCCCGTGCGGATCCATCCCCTCACGCGGTCACCCGCGCTCGATGGCGCGCCAGCGTTCCAGGTTGACCGCCTGGTCGAGCGCCGCCCGCACGGACGCGGCGTTGCCCATCGGCTCCAGCCGCTCCTCGCCGTCGGCATGGCGCCGCAGAGCGGCGAGGCCGTCGCGCATGGCCGCCACGCTGCGCATCAGCAAGCTCGCGGGGAAGGAGACCTGGGTGAAGCCCATCGCCCCGAGATCGGCCGGGGCCAGCCAGGGGGTGTCGCCGCCCTCGAACATCGTGGCCGAGATGTAGGCGCCCTTGAAGGCGGCGCCGACCCGGCGGTAGTCCTCCTCCGTCTTCAGGCCGGCGACGAAGACGCCGTCGACGCCCAGAGCCAGGAAGCGCTCGGCCCGGCGCATGGCCTCGTCGAGCCCCAGCGGCCCGTAGGCGTCCGTCCGGCCGATGATGAATGTGTCCGGGTTGCCGCGCGCCGACAGGGCGGCCCTGAGCTTGCCCTCGATCACCGCCATGTCGGCCACCGCGGCGGCCTTCTCCGCACGCTGCTGCTTGCGGTCGCGGTCCTGGTCCTCGAACAGCATGCCGCCGACGCCGATGGCCTCGTAGGCCAGGACGGTGCGGGCGACGCTTTTCACATCGCCATAGCCGTCGTCCGCGTCGGCGAGGAACGGCAGCGCCGTCGCCGCCGAAATGTCGCGGATGCCCTCGACCATGTCGGTCAGCCCGATCAGGCCGATGTCGGGGTAGGCGTGCCGGGAGGCCAGCAGGGCCGATCCCCCGATCGCGAAGGCCTGAAAGCCGGCCTGCTCGATCAGCCGGGCCGACAGCGCGTCGTGGGCCAGCGGCGTGATCAGCGGCGTCTCGCGGGAGAGGGCCAGGCGGATGCTCGGTCGCGTCATGGGGTCTGCCTTCTCGTATCGGTTGTCGGCGTGTAGAGCCAGTCCCGGTCCCTCTTTGCGGCGCTGAAGTAGCCGTCGATGTCGTCCAGGTGGCGCAGCGTCAGGTCGATGTCGTCGTCCCCGCGGATCAGCGCCGCCGCCCGGTGCGGCGGAACCGTAAAGGCGTGGCGATGCCCGTCCGGATCGACGATCACGCCGGCGGGCAGATCGACTGTAAAGTCCGGCGCGTCGCAATGCCGCTCCACGGCAGCGGCCAGCGCCGCGCCGGTGGCCTCGTCGACGATCCCGGCCAGCACGCCGTTGCGGAACGCGTTCTCGTAGAAGATGTCGGCGAAGCTCGGCGCGAAGACGCAGCGGATGCCGAACTGCGCGAGCGCCCAGACCGCCGCCTCCCGAGATGAGCCGCAGCCGAAATTCTCGCCAGAGAGCAGGAATTTCGCGGTCCGGAACGGCCCCTGGTTGAGGACGAAACCGGGCCGTTCCCGCCCGTCCTCGTCGAAGCGGCGTGCCCCGAACAGGCCGCGCGCCAGATCGGCCTTGGCGGTGCGCAGCCAGGCGGAGGGGATAATCGCGTCGGTGTTGACGTTGGTCTCCGGCAGGACGGCCAGGACGCCGGAGACGGTGGACAGCGGCGTCCTCATGCGGCGGTCTCCTTCCGGACGTCGGTGATCCGGCCGCGGATCGCCGCGGCGGCGACCATGGCCGGGCTCGCCAGATGGGTCCGGCTGCGGGGGCCCTGGCGGTTTTCGAAATTCCGGTTGGAGGTCGCCATGCAGCGGGCGCCGGGCGGAACGACGTCCTCGTTGATGCTGACGCACATGGAACAGCCGGCGTCCCGCCACTCGAAGCCGGCGTCCAGGAAGACGCGGTGCAGGCCGAGCGCCTCGGCGTCGCGCTTCACGGACATGGAGCCGGGAACCACAAGCGCGCGGACGTTCGGCGCAACCTTCCGGCCGCGCGCCACCGCCGCCGCGGCAATGAGGTCGGACAGGCGCGCGTTGGTGCAGGATCCGATGAAGGCGACGTCGATCGGAATCCCCTCCAGCGGCATCCCCGGCTCCAGCCCCATGTAGCGCAGCGCCGCCGCCGCCAGCTCGCGCCGTTTGGCGTCCGCGAAGCGGGCAGGATCCGGAACCGCCTTGTCGACGCCCGCCACGTCCTGCGGGCTGGTTCCCCAGGTGACCTGGGGGGCGATCCGCCAGCAGTCGATCGTAAAGTCCCGGCCGAACCGCGCGTCCGAATCGCTGTGCAGCCGGAGCCATTCGGCCACGGCGCGGTCGAACGCCCCGCCGGTCGGCGCGAACTCGCGGCCACGGACATAGTCGATGGTGGCTTCGTCCGGCGCGATGAGGCCCAGGCGGGCGCCGAACTCAATGGACATGTTGCAGACCGTAAGCCGCCCCTCGACGGGCAGGGCACGGATCGCCGGGCCGGCGTATTCGACCGCGCAGCCCCGCCCGGAGGCGAAGCCGAGTTCCCCGATCATGTGCAAAATCAGATCCTTGGCCGAAACGCCGGGACCGGGGACGCCGTTGAAGGTGACGCGCATGGTGAGGGGGCGCGCCATGGCGAGCGTCTGCGTGGCCAGGACATGCTCGACCTCGCTCGTGCCGACCCCGAGCCCGACGGCCCCGAGGCCCCCGACGGTCGAGGTGTGGCTGTCCCCGCAGGTGAGCAGGCAGCCGGGAAGAGCGAAGCCGGTTTCCGGTCCCATGACGTGGACGATGCCCTGGCGGGGATCATCGACGCCGAAATGCCGAATGCCGTTGGCCGCCGTGTTCGTCCGCATCAGGCCGAGCAGTTCCCGCCCGCCGGGATTGGTGTCCTCATCGCGCCCGGGACGGGTGGAAACGATGTGGTCCTGCGTCGCCACGGTCAGGTCGGGGTGCCGGACCTTGCGGCCCGCCCGTGCCAGATTTTCAAAAGCCTGGGCGCTGGTGGTTTCCTGGAGGATGTGGCGGTCCACGAACAGCAGGTCGCGGCCATCCTCCAGCGTTTTGACGGTGTGGGCGTCCCAGATCTTGTCGAACAAGGTCCGGGGGCGCGCGGCGGCGGCTTCGGCCGCCGGGTGAAGCGACGGATCGGTCATCGTGCTTGGGGCGCGTGGCGTGCCATGGGCACGGATCGCGCGCACGGCATTCCGCCGCGGCCGCATTCAGGCATGAAATTTCCTCCGGCCCCGCCTTGTGCGGGAGCGATTTTTTGGGCTTTGTCGAGCGACGCTCCATCCGCTTGAACTCGCCGGATGGCAGCGTCGCGATGATCAGAGGTTAGGACTGTTCATGACCCCCGCATAGGGATAATTTGCTCATACTTCGTTGACGGGAGATCAGAGCAGATGACCCGGCAGATGCCCCCGCTGAACGCGCTGCGCGCCTTTGAATCCGCGGCCCGCAACGGCAGCCTGACGCGCGCGGCGCAGGAACTGCTGGTCACCCAAGGTGCGATCAGCCGTCATGTGTCCCAGCTTGAAAGCTGGCTCGGCGTCACCTTGTGCCGCCGTATGCGGCGCGGCATCGAACTGACCCCGGAAGGCGCGTCCTACGCGACCACGCTGCGCGCAGCCTTTGAACAGATCGAACTGCAAACCCGCCGCATCCGCGAACGCCCGTCCGAGAACACCCTGCGGATCAAGCTGCCCCCGACCTTCGCCATCCGCTGGTTCGTCCCGCGGCTAGCCCATTTCCACGCCCTGAACCGGCACATCGACGTCCAGATCACCACCTCGCACCAAAACGTCGATTTCGATCGCGACGACGTCGACGTCTGCATCCACTGGGGGCCGACTCCGCTGACCGGAGTCCACTGCAAGCGCCTGTTCGGCGAAATCCTCCTGCCGGTCTGCAGCCCTGAGCTTTTTCGCACCCGTCCGCCGCTGGACACGCCGGCCGACCTCGCCGGCCACACCCTGCTCTGCTCGATGCACCGGCCCGACCACTGGCCCACCTGGCTGCGGGCGGCGGGCGTCACCGTCATCGACGGCAACAACGGGCTGAAGTTTGAAAACTCCGCGCTAGCCTACCAGGCCGCCATCGACAAGCTGGGGGTGGTCATGGCCCAGAGGGCGTTCGTGGAGGAGGATTTGCGGACCGGGCGCCTCGTGGCGCCGTTGGCGCTGCGGGTCGGGACCGAGAACGCCTACCACCTCGCCTACCCCCGCTCGCGGCGCTCGGCCCCGGTCATCAAGGCGTTCGAGCAATGGATCACGCAGCAGTCCGCCGGCATGGAGGAAGCGGTCCGGTAGGCTTCAGGCGGCGCCCCGCGAACCGAGATGCGTGACCAGCAGCTGCACCGGCACCGGCAAGGAATCGACGTCCCGCGTGCAGATCTTCCAATGGCGCACGCCCCAGGGCTCGTCCAACGGCACGGCGACCATATGGTTGGGCGCGACGTAGCGCGCCGCGTGATGCTCCGGCACCAGCGCGATGCCGAGCTTGGCCTCCACCATGCTCCGCGCCGGCTCGAATCCGTTGACCCGGATGCGCAGCCGCAGCGGGTGCGAGAGATCGGCGGCGGCCCTCAGGACCAAGGAGTCCAGATAACTGCCCTTCTGCGGCCCGACGAGGTCATGCTCGGCGACCTCGGCGAAGGTGAGGCTTTGGGCACCGCTCAGCGGGTGGTCCGCCGGCATGATCACCACAAGCCGGTCGCTGCGGTAGGGCAGGACGCGCAGCCCGGCCACCAGCGACGTTCCCCCGAAGATGCCGATGTCGGCCGCGTTCTCCGACACCGCGCGCAGGACATCCGCGCTCAAGCCCTCCTCCAGGTCGATGCGGATGGCCGGATGCTGGTCGAGGAACAGGCTGATGTCGCTGGGCAGATACTGCACGATCGTCGACAGGCTGGCGTGCAGACGGATTTGCCCGCGCATGCCCTTGGCATGGTCCAGCAACTCGCTTTCCATCTGCATGAGGTTGCGCACGATGCCGTGCGCGTGACGGAGCAGCGTGTGGGCGGCCGGCGTGAGTTCGAGTCCCTTGTTGCTCCGGTAGAACAGCGGCGTGCCGAGCATCCGTTCCATGTCGGACATGCGCTTGCTCACCGCCGAGGCCGCGATGTGCTCGGCGTCGGCGACGCGCGAGATGTTCTGCTGCTCGCACACCGCCACGAACAGTTTCAACGACAGCAGGTCGAAACGCATCCACGCCCCCCGATTTTTCCATCGCTCCGGTCATGGCAGGACCATACGGGGGCCATCTTCGAGCCCGCCGCCCGGCCCGTCAACACGGGGCGGCGGCGCCCGGGGGCGATTGCCCTGCCCCGCCCTGTTGCCTCCCTTATGCGAATAATGGAAGATAATAATCTTATGTCGGCCCGGAAAAGCGACCATGAAACACCATCACCGCCCATGTTTCATAGCGTTTCATTCCGTCGCACGGAACAACGTCATACGGAGTGTTCACACACGTAACAGCCTGTTGATTTCTGGCGGCACGCCTGAGAACATCGGGGCGTTCCACGGAGGGCGGGCGCTGCGCCTTCTCGACACCCTCCGCTGACCGAAATCACCGGCGCCCCGAAGCGGGCGCGCACAGGATCTGGCGATCGGATGCCGACCATGACCGATGAAACGCCGACCGGCGGGCTGCCCGCCGACGGATCGATCTCCCTCCCCTTCGGGCGCTCGCACCTGCGGATCGCCCTGCCCGAGCGCGCGGAACCGCTGGTGATCCGCAAGGCCGTGCTGCCGAAGCTCCCCGACCCGCGGGCGGCGCTCCAGGACGCCTTCGACCACCCCATCGGGGCGACGCCGCTGCGGGAGCTGGTGCAAGGGCGCGGCAGCGCCTGCATCCTCATCTGCGACATCACCCGGCCCGTGCCGAACGGGCTGTTCCTGCGGCCGATGATCGAAACGATGATCGCGGGCGGGATCGATCCGGCCCGGATCACGGTGCTGGTCGCCACCGGCCTCCACCGTCCCAACGAGGGCGAGGAACTGCGCGAGCTGGTCGGCGATCCCTGGGTGCTGGACACCGTGACGGTCGTCAACCACTTCGCGCGCAACGAGGCCGACCATATCGACCTCGGCCCGACTCCGGTACGCGGGACTCCCGTGTCGATCGACCGCCGCTTCGTGGAGGCCGACCTGCGCATCGCGACCGGCCTCGTCGAGCCCCATTTCATGGCCGGCTGGTCGGGTGGCCGCAAGGTGGTGGCGCCCGGCGTCGCCGGCCACGCCACGATCCGCACCTTCCATTCGGCCCGCTTCATGGAGGATCCGCTCGCCGTCCAGTGCAACCTCGTCGGCAACCCCCTGCACGAGGAGCAGCTGGAGATCGTCCGCAAGGTCGGCGAGATCTACGCCCTGAACACGGTGCTGGACGAGGAGCGCGACCTCGTCCACGTCACCTTCGGCGAGATCATCGCCAGCCACCTCGCCGCGGTCGACTTCATCGCGTCCGCCACGCGCGTGGAGGTACCGCAGCGGTTCAAGACGGTGGTCACCACCTCGGCCGGCTACCCGCTCGACAAGACCTACTACCAGACGATCAAGGGCATGGTGACTCCGCTGGACATCCTGGAGCCCGGCGGGACGCTGATCATCGCCTCGGAATGCTCGGAAGGCTTCGGGTCCGAGGAGTTCCGCGACGCGCAACGCCGGCTGGTGGAGTTGGGGCCGCAGCGGTTCCTCGCCACCCTGACCGCCAAGACGCTGGCGGAAATCGACGAGTGGCAGACCGAGATGCAGTTGAAGCCGATGCGCATCGGCACGGTCAAGCTCTACACCACGGGGCTGGACGGCGAGGAGCGCCGGATCACCGGGGTGGAGGTCATCGACTCCATCGAGCAGGCCATCGCCGACAGCATCCACCGCCACCGCGATCCCCGAATCGCCATCATCCCGGAAGGCCCCTACGTCGTTCCCGTGCGCGCGGCTGGCGTGGCGCGCGCATGACCGGCCATCATCGAACGGAGCGGGGCGGAATGGAGACAGGCGGGCGGCACATCCACCTCGACGCTGTCGGCGGCGTCGCGGGGGACATGTTCGTCGCCGCATTGCTCGACGCCTTCCCCGACCTCGCCGACCGCGTCCTGGCGGAGGCCGCGGCCGCCCTGCCCGCCGGCTGCGGCCGCCCCGCCCTCGCGACCGGGCAAAGCAGCGGCGTGCGCGCCCTCCGGTTCGGGTTGGAGGAGTCCCCCCAAGCGACCGGCGATCACCATCATGATCACCACCATCATGATCACGGGCACCACCACGGGGCCGGTACCTTCGTCGACATGCGCCGCCGCATCGCCGCCACGACCACGCCGCGGACCGCCGATCACGCGATCGGGATCCTCACCATCCTGGCGGAAGCGGAGTCCCGCATCCACGACGTCCCGGTCGAGGCCGTCCACTTCCACGAGATCGCCGACTGGGACTCGCTGATGGACGTGGTCGCCGCCGGCAGCCTGATCGCGGCGCTTGAGGAGCGCTTCAGCCCCCTGTCCTGGAGCGTGTCCGAGTTGCCGACCGGCGGCGGTCTGGTGCGGACCCAGCACGGCCTGCTGCCCGTCCCGGCGCCGGCGACGGCCGACATCCTCGCGGGTTTCCACTGGCGCGACGACGGAATCGCGGGGGAGCGGGTGACGCCCACGGGCGCCGCCATTCTCCGGCACCTGCGCGCCGATGGCGAACGCATCGCCGGACGCCTCGCCGCCAGCGGCACCGGGGCCGGAACGCGGACACTCCCCGGCATGCCCAACATCCTGCGGGCGCTGGTGTTCGAGCGCGCGGCCGACAAAGATGACGCCGTGACGGAGCACGTGGCCGTCCTCAGCTTCGACATCGACGACATGACTGGGGAGGAAATCGCCGCGGCAGCCGACCGCCTGCGCAGCACCGACGGGGTGTTCGACCTCATCCTGGTTACCGGAACCGGGAAGAAGGGCCGGCCGATGCATGGATTCCGCCTCCTGCTGCGGCCGGACGCGCTGGACCGCGTCGCGGACCTGTGCTTCCTGGAAAGCTCCACCATCGGCCTGCGCTGGCGCTTCGAACGGCGCAAAATCCTGCCGCGCCGCATCCTCGACGTCGAGCGGCAGGACACGACTCTGCGCGTCAAGGAGGTCGCGCGGCCTGGTGACGTCGTGACGCGGAAGGCCGAGAACGACGACCTGTCCGGCCGGCCGCTCGCCGCGCGGCGGGACCTGCAACGGGCCGCGGAAGACCCTGCGGAAGGGGACAAGCGCAATGAACGCTGACGCCATCGAACAACGGCTGCTCGGCGCCCTCGACCGGCACGCCGCGATCGCCGTCGCCGTCAGCGGCGGCGTCGACAGCATGACGCTGGCGGCCATCGCGCACCGGCGCCGGCCCGGGGCGGTGACGATGATCCACGCCGTCTCCCCGGCGGTTCCGAAGGCGGCGACGGACCGTGTCCGCTCCCGCGCCGAGCGCGACGGATGGGCGCTGACCGTCACCGGAGCGGGCGAGTTCGAGGACGCGCGGTACCGCGCCAACCCGGTCGACCGCTGCTATTTCTGCAAGGCGAACCTCTACGACCGCATCCGCGGACTGACGCCCGCCGACGGCGTGATCGCCTCGGGCGCCAATCTGGACGATCTCGACGACTACCGGCCGGGCCTGCGCGCCGCGGCGGAGCGGAACGTCGTCCATCCCTTCGTCGAGGCCGGCATCACCAAGGCCGAGGTGCGCGCTCTGGCGCGGCGACACGGGCTGGACGACGTGGCGGAACTGCCCGCCCAGCCCTGCCTGTCCAGCCGCGTCGAGACCGGGATCGCCATTTCAGCCGACGACCTGGCCTTCGTCGAGCGTGCGGAAGCAGCGCTGGCCAGTCTTCTTTCGCCTGGCTCGACCCTGCGTTGCCGGGTCACGCAGGCCGGCATCGTCGTCGAACTCGACGACCCCGACCACCCCGTTGCCGCTGCCATGACCGCATCGCTGTGCGCCGACGCCGGCCGCGCCTTCGCCGGCCTGCGCCGCTACCGTCGCGGCGCCGCCTTCCTTGGCCGGTGACGCGATGTCCGGTGAAGAACGCAGCTTTCGCCTGGATTGGGCGCGGCAGGCCCGCACCGGCTTCCCGGAAGCCGTCTTCTGCGCCGGCAAGAGCATCCCGCACATCGCCGCCATACTCGCCGAGGCGGCGGAGCGGAACCGCCCCCTGCTGCTGACCCGCCTGTCGCCGGCGCAGCACGACGCCCTGCCCGCCGAGGCGCGCCGTTCCCTCGATTACGACGCGCCGTCCGGCACCGCCATCGCCGGGCCGGCCCCGGCCCCCGCAGCCCTGCGCCCCGGCATCGGCATCGTCGCGGCCGGAACGTCCGATTGGGCCGTCGCGCGGGAAGCGGCCCGCAGCTTGGCCTTCTGCGGATACGCGGCGCCGATCGTCGCCGACGTCGGCGTGGCCGGCCTCTGGCGCCTGATGGAGCGGATGGAGGAGATCGCCAGGTTCCGGGTGGTCATCGCGGTTGCCGGCATGGAAGGCGCACTGTTCAGCGTCCTCGCCGGCCTGGTCACCGCGCCGGTGATCGCCGTGCCGACCTCCGTCGGCTACGGCGTCGCCTCCGGCGGCATCGTCGCGTTGCATGCGGCCTTGGGCGGCTGCGCGCCGGGCGTCGTGACGGTCAACATCGACAATGGCTTCGGAGCCGCGGCGGCGGCCGTCAAGATGCTGCGGTCCGGCGCGGAACCGCCTCCCTGACGCCGACGGCCCTTCAGCGGAGGGCGGGCCTGACCGCACATGGCAGCGCCCTCCCCTTCCTTGCCGGCCGCTCAGTGACCGTTCGGGACGAAGACGCGCAGGCGGTTGCCGTCCGGGTCCAGGGCGACGAAGGTGAAGCCGAAGTCCATGGCCGTGGGCTCCTGGGCGATGGGCAGGCCGCGGGCGGCCCAGTCGGCGTGGGTGGCGCGCACCGCGTCGACGTCGGGCACGATGAAGGCGATCTCGCCGGAGCCGGTCGGGGCGGCGGCCGTGGGCGCCACGGTGTGGCGCGCCCACAGGCCGAGCATCAGGCCGGACTCCATGGCGAACATGGCGAAGGTCGGCGACGCCTCGACCGGCGGGCGGCCCAGCAGTTCGGTGTAGAAAGCGACGCTGGCGGTCGGGTTGGCGACGTAGAGCAGGACGAAATCGACGTTCAGCATGGGATTGTTCCTTTGGGCTGGCCGGTGGTTCGTTTCGGTGGGGCGCCTGTCGTCGTCCCCGCCCGGTGAAACCGACCATAGCCGCCCATGCTGACAATTTCTGTCAGCAGTCAATCGCCGAGGCTGTCCTCATCCGGAACTGGCAGGAAGCCTTGTCATCGCCGCATCCGGGTCACCGGCTCGCCTTCGTCGGAGATGAAGATCGCCAGGAACTTGGCAGGCTCGGTGGCGCTGGCGTTTTCGCTGACCAGATGTCCGGCGCGGGGTTTCTCGATGAACACCTGCCCGGCGCGATACGTCGCGGCCGCGGGCTCCCCCTCGATCTGCGAGCGAATGGCCCCGTCCAGCACATAGACCACCGTCGTGCCCGGATGGTCATGAACGGCGGTCGCGGCTCCGGGAGCGTAGGTCAGCAGGACGGCGCTCATGACCTTGCCCGGCGCGTCGGGCAAGGGG
Source organism: Azospirillum canadense (assembly GCF_025961225.1). Lineage (GTDB taxonomy): Bacteria > Pseudomonadota > Alphaproteobacteria > Azospirillales > Azospirillaceae > Azospirillum > Azospirillum canadense. The sequence continues at coordinate 539,497 of NZ_JAOQNG010000007.1, forward strand.
ATCGAAAACAACGGCGACCGTGTGGTTCCGCCGCGCTGCGCGTCGGCCGGCACCGGGTCGTGGGCGTGTCCGGCTTCGATCAGGCCGGCGCTGGCGACGAGCACGGCCAACAGCGGAGCGGCGACCGCCTTTCGGGAGACGATGGTCATCGGGTCAGTCCTTCTTGGCGCGATTGGCGCCGGGAACGAGGCGGAAGCCCACTCCGATGCGGTTCCAGGCGTTGATCATGGCAACGGCGATGGTCAGGTCGGCCAGTTCCTTGTCGTCGAACCGGGCGCGGACGGCGTCGAACACCGCGTCCGGCACATGGTCCGGCCCCAGCCGGGTCAGCGCTTCCGCCCAGGCGAGCGCCGCCTGTTCGCGCGGGGTGAAGAACGGGGTTTCCCGCCAAGCGTTGAGCGCATACAGCCGCTGCTCGGTTTCACCCGCCGCCCTTGCGTCGCGGCAGTGCAGGTCGATGCAGTAGGCGCAGCCGTTGATCTGCGACACCCTGACCTTGATGAGTTCGCGCAACGACGCTTCCAGCCCACAGGCGTCGAGGTAGGCCTCGACCCCCAGCAGAGCCGCGCGTCCTTCGGGGGCCGCCTTGCCGTAGTTCAGTCTCGGTTGCACTCCTGGTCCTCCTTCCGGTTCCGCCGGCCGGTGTAGCGTCGCAATGGCCTTGGCTGGAGACCCAGTTTTTGAAAAACTGAGCAGGCCATTTTTCCGGGAGCCCGCGATGGTCCACGACCATCCCCTTACCGATGTCCTTGCCGGGCTCGACCGCACCGCCGAAGAGCCGCTGTTCCGGCAGCTCTTCGGCCGCCTTCGCGGGGCCATTTTGTCGGGTCGGCTGGCGCCCGGCTGCCGGTTCCCATCGTCACGGGGCTTGGCGGCGCAGTTGTCGCTGTCGCGCGCCACGGTGCAGACCGCCTATGACCTGCTGGCCAGCGAAGGCATGATCGTCGGCCGGGCCGGCGCCGGCACCACCGTGGCGCCGGCCATGGGGCTTGGAACGGCGGCCGACTTTCCATCGCCGGTGCCGCAGCCGAGCCTGCGCGGCGGCCACGGGACGGCGGTGCCGCTGTTCCAGCCCGGCCTGCCGGCGCTGGATGCGTTTCCCCGCAAGCTGTGGTCCCGTCTGGTGTCCCGCCGGGTCCGGTCCCTGGCCGAATCCGCCCTGGGCCATCTGCCCCCCGAAGGCTTCGGCCCCCTACGCGAGGAGATCGCCACCTACCTGCGGATCGCCCGCGGCGTCACCTGCGATCCGGAACAGGTGTTCGTCACCTCCGGATTCCGGGGGGCGCTCGCTCTGATCGCCCGCGCCTTGCCAGTCGCCGGCCGACCGGTGTGGGTGGAGGATCCCGGCTTCCCGCAAACCCGCACCGCGCTGGAATGCTGCGGCGCCCTGCCCGTTCCGGTTCCGGTGGATGCCCACGGCCTGGATGTGGCGGCGGCGCGGCGCTCCTGCCCCGACGCCGCCATGGCGGTGCTCACCCCCGCCCACCAGTTCCCCCGCGGATGCCCGCTATCGCTCGAACGGCGCTGGGAGCTGCTGGCCTGGGCGGCGCGGGACGCTTGGATCATCGAGGACGATTACGACAGCGAGTACCGTTACGGTGGACCGCCGTTGCCAGCGCTGGCCGGCCTGGACCGCGGCGGGCGGGTGCTCTATGTGGGCACCTTCAGCAAAGTCCTGTTTCCCGCCTTGCGGCTGGGGTACCTGGTGGTACCCCGCCCGGAATTGGCCCGATTCCGACAGGTGCGCACGCTGCTGGAGGGGCACCCGCCCCCACTGGACCAGATGGCCTTGGCTGATTTCCTGGCGCAGGGCCACTTTTCCCGCCACATTCAGCGGATGCGCCGGCTCTACCGGCAGCGCCGCGACGCCCTCGCCGCAGCCCTGGAACGGCACATGGCATCGTTCGCGAGCATCGAGGTCCCGGCCGGCGGCCTTCACCTGATCCTGCGATTCCGCGACGGCCGGGACGACCGCGTCGCCGCCGGCCGGCTCGGCGCATGCGGTCTGGCGGGGGCTCCCCTATCGGCATGCTTTCTCAAGGCCCGGCCAGAAAGCGGGCTCATTCTGGGATTCGCCAACCTGCCCACCCAGCGGGCCGAGGAGTCGGCGCGACAACTTCGCCGGGCGCTGGAGGATGACGAGTGTGCGCGGCGGGCGTGAGCCTCCTGCGGGAGCGCCTGCACACGACGGCGGAACCGCGCCCTGAAGACCTCCTGGGCCAAGGGATCGGCTTCGGCGTGGCGGGGACGCGGCGCTTGGCGGGTGAGCCCGAGCCGGCCCGCTGTGCTGACGACATATGCTGACGACATCCGGCCCCCGGTCCCGATCAAGCACCGTTCCCTGAACGAAGAGCGGAGGCGGCCCACCCTCCGTGCAACACGCTGTCCGCAGCGATCGCCGGGCGTGCGGCTGTCGTGAAGCCCTCGGCGTAGATGTGCTGGACGCTCGCCCCGCGATCGAGGAAGGCCCGTTTGGCCTCCGCGATCATCGCGGGCGAGCCGCAGAGATAGATCGCGTGCTCCGACAGGTCGTCGAAGTCCGCAGCCACGGCGTCCTGGACGTAGCCACGCCGGCCGCGCCAAAGCGGACCACCCCGCGACAGGACCGGGACGTAGCGGAACTCCGCGAATGCGGCTTCCCAGGACCGAAGCTCCGCGTCCAAATACAGGTCCGCTTCGGTCCGCATGCCCCAGTAAAGATCGACCGGCGGCGCGTCCGGGTCGTCCTTCAGCGCGTCCAGGATGGCGCGGACCGGCGCGATGCCGGTGCCGGTCGCGACCATCAGCAGAGGTCGGTAGTCCGCCTCCCGATAGACGAAGCTGCCGAGCGGCAGATCCACCTCCAGCCGGTCGCCGGGCTTCAGTCGGGGCAGCAGACCGTCGGTGAAGCGTCCGCCCGGCAAACGCCGCACATGCACGTCCAGCACCCCGCGCGCCGGAGCTGAGGCCATGGAGAAGCTGCGCGGTTCCCCATCCTCCAACCGGATGTTCAGGTACTGGCCGGCCCAGTAGCCGAAAGGAACGCCGTCGAGAAGGGCGAGCGTCAGGCGGGTAACGCCGTCGCAGGCGGACTCGACGGCGGTCACGGTGGCCGCGTGGCGCCGCGGCTCCGGCAAGTCGTCGGCGACGCTCGGCACCGCAATGACGAGGTCGCCGGCGGGCACACCCTGGCAAGCGAGCGCGTAGCCTTCCGCCTCTTCCTCCGGCGTCAGGCCAAAGGGGAACTCGTCGTAGGTGACCGCCCCGTCGAGCAGCCGGATCCGGCAGGTGCCGCAGCCGCCCGCCTGACAGTCATGCGGCAGCCGGACACCCGCCCGCTCGGCCGCCGCCAGCAGCGTTTCCCCCGGTTCGGCGCTGAAGCTTTCCCCCGCTGCGGGGATCGCGATCCGATAGGCCATGGCGGCTCCCCTACTTCTTGATGTCGGCATGGACGAGGACGTCGATTTCCTCCGGCGCCAGCAGGTCGCGAAGCGCGTTCAGCGCCGCCAGCCCGCAGGCGGTGTCCTGCTCCCCGTTGCCGCCGCTGAGGCCGACGCCGCCGATCACGGCACCGTTGACCACCACCGGGAAGCCGCCGACGAACACCGCGAACCGCCCCTCGAAGCTCCACTGGATGCCGAATGCCTCGTTTCCGGGCAGCGCCGGGCCGTTGGGCGCTTGGTTGAACAGGTGGGTGGACCGCTTGTGGCCGGCAGCCGTGAAGGCCTTGTTCCAGGCGATCTGCGGGCCGGTGATGCGCGCGCCGTCCATCCGCTCCAGCGCGATGGGATAGCCGCCGTCGTCCACCACGCAGACCGATTCCAAAACGCCGATGGTCTCGGCCTCCCTGATGGCCGCGGCGATCATCACGCGCGCCTCGCGCAGTTCCAGCTTCAGAACACTTTTCATCGTCTCGTCTCCTCGGTCCATGGGGCCAAGCGCTGGGCTCAGCAGCCGCGGTAGACCGTCTTGGTCTGGGTGTAGAAGTCGAGCCCGGTGCGCCCGGACTCCCGGAAGGTGGAGGTGCTGGACCGCTTCAGCCCGCCGAAGGGCGCGTTGATCAAGTTGCCCGTGGTGGTGCGGTTGATCTTCACCGTGCCCGCCTGGATGTCGCGGGCGAAGGCGTGCATCAGGCGGGGATCGCGCGTGGCGATGGCGGCCGCCAGGCCGTAGTCCGTGTCATTCGCCTTGGCGATGGCGTCGGCGTAGCCGTCCACGGCGATGATCGCCAGCACCGGGCCGAAGATCTCCTCCCGCGCGATGCGCATGTCCTGCGTCACGTCGGTGAAGACCGCTGGCGTCACGTAGTAGCCGCGATCGTACTCGTCGCCCGACAGGCAGTCCCCGCCGTAAAGATGCGTGGCTTCCCGCTTGCCCTGCGCGACGTAGGACAGCACGGTGTCCAGCTGGCCGGCGGTGGCGAGCGGGCCGAGGTCAACGCCCGGCGTCAGCCCGTTGCCGATTTTCAGCGCCCGCACCTTCTCCAGCAGCCTGTCCGTGAAGGCGTCCCGCACCGACGCCATCACCAGGATGCGACTGGTGCCGGTGCAGGCCTGGCCGCTCAGCGACAGGCCGCCCTTGACGGCGAGGTCCGCGGCCTTGTCCAGGTCGGCGTCCTCCATGACGATCAGGGGGTTCTTGCCGCCCAACTCCATCTGCGTGCGCGTCGTGAAGGGGACGGCGCGGTGGATGTGCTCCCCGGCCCGGGTCGATCCGGTGAAGGACACGGCACGGACGACGGCCGGCTCCGTGATCGCGGCGCCGATGGCGCCGGCGCTGCCGGTGATGAAGTTCAGCACCCCCTTCGGCAGGCCCGCGGCGGCCAGCGCCTCCGCCAAGCGGAAGCCGCTGAGCGGCGCGTCGGAAGACGGCTTGAACACCACCGTGTTGCCGGTGATCAGCGCCGGCGCGATCTTCCGCGCGGGAATAGAGATGGGGAAGTTCCAGGGCGTGATGACCGTGCAGACGCCCAGCGGCTCCCGCACCGTGAACACGTCCATGTCCGGGTCGTCGTTCACGAAGGTCTCGCCGGTCAGCGACTGCCCTTCCACCGCGTAGAAGCGCAGCGTCTGGGCGGAGCGCAGCACCTCGTCGCGGCTCTGCGGCAGGGGCTTGCCCTCTTCCCGCGTCAGCTCCTCGGCGAAGCGGCCGGCGTTGGCCTCCAGGTGATCCGCCGCGCGGGTGAGGATCCGGGCGCGGGTGGTGATCGGCGTGCGCCGCCAACCCTCGAAGGCTGCTGCGGCGGCGGCAACGGCCCGCTCTGCGTCCTCCTTCGAAGAAGCCTGAAATTGGCCGACCACGTCGGTGGTGTCGGCCGGGTTGATGTCGGCGAACAGGTCGCCGGTGCTGGACCGCACCCAGGCGCCGTCGATCAGGTTGGCGAACACGCCGTCTGCGCACGGACTCGTCGCATCGGTCATGGTAGTTTCCTCGCGATGTAGGGGGTCCGTCACCAGGAGACGCTGACGTCGCCCAGCAGGAAGGTCTGGCAGGCAAGGCGCCGGCCCTCGGCCAGCTCCGCCTCGGTCAGGTGCTTGCGTTCCTTCGCCTTCACGGCGTCGGTGTTCTCGATGCCCTGCTCGATCCGGCATTTGCAGGTGCCGCACAGGCCGCCGCCGCATTTGAAGGGAATGCCGCCCTTCTCGCGCAGGGACACGCGCAGCAGGTTGCTGTTCTCCGGCGCGGTTGCGACCTTGCCGTCGTTGCCGAGGAAGGTGACGCGGATCATGGCGCCGCCCCATTCGGCTCCAGCCGCAACAGCGTGGTGTCCATGCGCCCGAATGCCGTCAGGCTTTTCAAGGCGCCGCGCGCGCGCTCCACCGTGTCGAACCGCTCCAGAAGCTTGGACGGGACGACGTTCACGCACGCGGGCGGTGTCTCGTCCACAATGGTGACCTTGGTGTCGTGCAGCAGTTCCGCGATGACGAAGCGCGCCTTCGGGGTGCCGCAGAACAGATAGTCGTAGCGTTCGACCGGCCGCAGGCCGGGGCCGGATTCCGTCCGGAACTGGCCCGGCTTGCTCGTCAGGATGACGTACATGAAGGGCTCCCTCAGGCGGCCGCGCCAGACCGTTCAGCGCCGGGCTGTTCGGTCTGTGATTCACTGTCCTGGGCCAGCTCGATGTCGTGGCTGACCCACAGCTGGCAGGCCAGTCGGTAGCCTTGCGCCAGCCGGTCGCCGAGCTGCCGCTTCTCCTTCCAGTTGGGGTCGGGCAGATGCTCCCCGCCCGCGATCACGCGGCAGGCGCAGGCGCCGCACTTCCCCATGCCGCAGCTGTAGCGCAGATGCGGGAAGGGAAATTTCCGGATGCCGGCGCGCACCACGAGGTTGGTTCGCTCCTGCACCTCGTCGCGGTGGGTCTGCCCGTCCTTGTGAAAGATCACCATCGGCATGTTCGGCACCGTTTGCGGAAAAAGGGGCGGCGCCGGGGCGCCGCGCGTGGGGTCAGGCGGCGAGGCCGAGGTCGTGAAGCGGCAGTTCCCGCGCGACGTAGTCGTTGTAGAGCGCGGTCGTGTAGAGCAGCCGCATCTGCGCGCCGATCTCGCAAATCTTCAGGCAACGCCGCTGAAGCTCCGGCGTGGTGGCGTGCTCCAGCACGATCTGGTAGCCGCGTTCCCCGTGGATTTCGTCGGAGACGATGTGGAGGTCGAAGAACTCCACCTCCTCGTCCGTGAAGCCGTAGGTCGCGCGCAGGGTCGGCGTCTGCTTGCGATAGATGGACGGCACCTGCGATTCCAGCCCGACGACGAGGCCGGCGACGGCGACGATCGGGTCTTCCCGCATGGCGACGGCGTAGCACCAGCTTTGCAGGCCGCGGGTGGTCGGGGACATGTTGTCGGGATCCACCACGCGCTTCCGCGTCGTGCCGCAGGCCTCCGCGAAGCGGATCAGCAGGTCGGTGTGGCGGTCGCCGCCGATTTCCTCCTCATACATGTTGGCGAGCAGGAAATCCTTGGCTTCCGTGAAGTGGTCGGGCATCCGCGCGTAGATGGAGGCCAAGTAGTCGGCGAACGGGCCGACATAGTGGTAGTGATTTTCGGCCCAGCGCGCCAGATGCGCGCGCGTCAGCTTGCCGGACGCCCAGGCGATGCTGAAGGGAGACTGGTTGGCGCTCTTGCCCTGGATGGCCTTTTCCAGCGCCGCGCGGAACTCGCTCTGGTTCATCAACTCGGTCATGTCATCCTCTGCGTCGGGGGAGATGTGCGTCGGGGAGATCGCATCAGGGAGATTGCGGACGGCCAAGCCGTGGAACGGGGGCGTCCGGGGTGGGGCCGGCGGTCCGATGGAGGACCGCTGCGGGCCGTGTCGCTCCTAATCTGTATACAGTCTACGACTGCTGTCAACATGATTTGTGGCCCAACAATCATTCCGCAAGCTCGCAATCCCAGAAAATCGCCTTTTTGGGCTAGGTGCCGGCACTCCAGATGGGTGGATCGGCAGGATGGACCGGCAAAGAATCCACGCGGCCGCTTGACACCACGCGCAGACTGTATACAGTTTTATAGGCCAGCCAATCAGGACCCGATCATGAGCGACGAACACCGCAAAGCCGTGCCCTCCCCCCGCCCGGTCCCAAGCCTGGGCCAGGCGCACAGCTCGCTGCGGGAGATGATCATGGACGCGCTGCGGCAGGGCATCCTGTCCGGCGACTTCAAACCGGGGGAACGGCTGGTGGAGGATCGGCTTGCGGCCGATTTCGGCGTGTCCCGCAACCCGGTGCGCGAGGCCATCCGCGCCCTGGAAACCGAGGGGATGATCGAGGTGATCCCGCGCAAGGGCGCCTTCGTCGCCGCCCTGTCGGAGGAGGAGCTGGCCGAGCTGGTCGAGGTCCGTGCCGCCATCGAAGCCCTGAGCGCCAAGCTCGCCGCCCGCCGCCTGTCGGAGGCCCAGCGCACCGCCGTACTCGAGATCCTGGACCGCGGCGAACGCGCCATCGCGGCAAAGGACGAGGGCGAACTGCGCGCGCTGAACGACTGGTTCCACGGATTCCTGGCCGACGCCGGCCGCAACCGCTTCCTGGCCGAATTCATGCGCATTCTGCGCCACCGCACCCACTGGATGTACGTCAGCTCCATGTCCTGGCGCACCAAGGAGGCTTGGCGGGAGCACGCCGGCATCCTGCGGGCGATCATCGACGGCGACGGGGAGTTGGCCTCGGTCCTGGCGAACCGGCACGTGGTGACCGCCGGCAGCGCCTTCCAGCAGAGCCGCGTGCCCGACCCGGACGCCGGCGCGCCCCTCACCATCAAAGAGAAGGCCGGCAAGAAGACCGGCAAGACCACGACCGCGGATCAAAGCAGCGAACCGCGACCGCGCCGTTTCCGCGCCTCCATCCGCAGCAAGGTCGGCGCCGACGCCCCATAGCGCATCCAAAACAGGGCCGCGCCGGCGCAAGCGACCGGCCGCCGCCTGAGGAGATGTCATGACGCAGAACAGCGCCCTCGCCCCCCGGTCCGCCTGGGGGGAACGGGGGGCCGTGGCTTCAGGCCACCCCCTGGCGAGTTGGACCGCCTTCGACATTTTGAGCCGCGGCGGCCACGCCGTGGATGCCGCCATCGCCGCCGACGCGGTGCTGGGCGTCTGCGAGCCGATGGCCACGGGCATCGGCGGCGACGCTCTGGCGCTGGTGATCGCGCCGGACGGGACGGTCACCGGCTTCAACGGCACCGGCCGCTCGCCGCGCGGGCTGACGGCCGAAACCCTGGAGCGGGCGACCGGCTCCGCCCGCGTGCCGTTGCGCGGGCCGTGGTCGGTGACGGTGCCCGGCGCGGTGGGCGCCTGGGCCGCGCTGCACGAACGCTTCGGGCGCCTGCCCTTCCGTGACCTTGTGGCGCCGGCGGCGGCGCTGGCGCGCGACGGCTTTCCGGTCGGCCCGATCGTCGCCCGCGAATGGCGCCGCTTCGCCGACGTGCTGCGCGCGGATGCGGAGGCCATGCGGGTCTTCCGGCCGGACCGGCCGCCAGGGCCGGGGGAGCGCTTCGCCAACCCGGACCTCGCCGCGACGCTGGACCTCATCGCCCGGGACGGGGCGGAAGAATTCTACCGTTGGCTCGCCGACCGCGCGCCGGCGGCAGTGCAGGCCGCGGGCGGCGTGCTGGACCGCACGGACATCCTGGCGCATACCGGCGTTCAAGGGGGCTTCTTCTGCGAACCCCTGCGCCGCCGCCACGGCGCGCTGGAGGTGATCGAGCTGCCGCCCAACACGCACGGCGTCGCCGTGCTCGACGCCTTGGAAGCGCTTGGCCCCGATCCCGTGGACCATGACGAAGCCGCCGGGCTGGTGCGGATGGTCGAGGCCGTGGACGACGCGCTGACGAAAGCCCGCGCCACCGTCTGCGATGCGGGGAACACGGTCGCGACGGCGGTGGTCGACGCGCAGGGCTGGTGCTGCATCCTGATGTCCAGCGTCTTCAAGCGCTTCGGCTCCGGCCTCGCCGTGCCGGGCGGCGGCTTCGTCCTGCAGAACCGGGCGCACGGATTCGCGGAGCCCGGCCATCCCAACGGCGTGGCGCCTGGCCGCCGGCCCTACCACACGGTTATTCCCGGCGCAGCGCTTCGCGACGGGCTGCCCTTCGCGGTCTTCGGCTTGGTTGGTGGCAACATGCAGCCGCAGGGTCACGTGCAGATGGTCAGCCGCATGGCCCGTGGCGCCACCGACCCGCAAGCGATCCTGGACGCCCCGCGCTTCCGCGTGCAGGAACCGAAGGTGGTTGCGGTCGAGGAGGGGATCGCCCCGGCGATGCGCGACGCGCTCGCCGCGGCCGGCTACGCGGTCAGCGTCGGCAACGCCGATTTCGGCGGCGGGCAGCTGATCCAGCGCTGCGGCGCGGGCTGGGCAGCCGGATCCGACCGGCGCAAGGACGGAATCGCGCTCGCCTTCTGATGCGCGACTAGCAAGATCGTTAGTGCACCATAAAATTCGCTTGACCTACATATGAATTGTATACAGTATGGAGTTCAGGGGCGGCGGGATCCGATCCAGGCCGTTGCCGCCCTTCCCAGGACGATCATAGAGCCCAGTTCGTTCGACAGACCAGACCCCGCGCCGGCATTGCCGGGACGCGCCGGGCGGTGAACAGCACATCCCCCGCAGAACGCACGCGGCCAGAACGCAAGCGACCGTGTCGATCCGACCCGCCGCACCAGAGGCTACACACGACCCATGGCCGCCGAGCGTTCCGATGCGCCATTATGATTTGTCCTCAAACGATCTTCGGGAACCGACATGGCCCTGTCCCCTTCCTCCGCGCTCCGCTTCCAGCTCGTCTGGGCCGCCGCCCGACTGATCGGCGACGGAGCGGTGACGAGCGTCGATCTGGTGGAGGCCTGTCGCGCGGCGGTCCGGGAGACGAACGGCACGATCAACGCGCTGGTGCTGTCCGACTTCGAGCGCGCCCGCACCGTGGCGGAGGAACGGGACCGCGAACGGCGCGCGGGGCGCATCCGCGGGCCGCTGCACGGCATCCCCTTCACCATCAAGGAATCCTTCGACGTGGCCGGCTGGCCCACGACCTGCGGCAACCCGGCCTTCCGGGACAACGTCGCCCGGCGCGACGCCACGGTGGTGCGCCGCCTGGCGGAGGCCGGGGCGGTGCTGCTGGGCAAGACTAACGTGCCGCTGCACCTGCGGGACTGGCAGAGCTACAACGCGGTCTACGGCACCACGCGCAATCCGCGGGATCCGCAGCGCACCCCCGGCGGATCGTCCGGCGGCAGCGCCGCGGCGGTCTGCGCCGGCATGTCCTTCTTCGACGTGGGCTCCGACATCGGCTCTTCCCTGCGCAATCCGGCGCATTACTGCGGCGTCTTCTCGCACAAGAGCAGCCACGGGCTGGTTTCGATGCTTGGCCACGGCACCGACGGCGGGACGGAGGTGCCGGACATCAACGTCGCCGGCCCGGTGGCGCGCTCCGCGCGCGACCTCGCCCTGGTGCTGGACGCCATCGCCGGTCCGGACGGGGCGGAGGCGGCGGTCTACAGGCTGGATCTGCCCGACTGCCCTCATGAGCGGCTGACCGATTTCCGTGTCGCCGTCCTGCCGACCCACCCCTTCGCGGAGGTGGACGACGCCGTCTCCGCGCCCATCGAGGCGCTTGGCCGCTGGCTGGAGCGCGAAGGCGTGGCCGTGTCCTGGCACGCCCGCCCGGCCATAGACGCGGCGGCCCTGTGGCGCACCTACGTCCTGCTGCTGCGCGCCGCGACGTCCGTCCACATGCCCGACGCGGTTTTCGAAGAGACGCAGCGGTTCGCCGCGGAGCAGGCGCCGGACGACCTATCCTATGGGGCGCTCCAGCACGTCGGCGCCGCCCTGCCCCACCGCGAATGGCTGCGGCTGCAGGGCCTGCGCCGCGACTTCATGGCGGCCTGGGACGCCTTCTTCGCCGACGTCGACGTGCTGCTCTGCCCCGCCGCGGCGACCACCGCCTTCCCCTTGAACGAGGAGGGGGAGCCCTGGCGGCGTTTCCTGACCGTCAACGGCCGCCCACAGCCGCTGACGACCCAGCTGTTCTGGGCCGGCCATTCCGGCCTGTGTCATCTGCCCTCCACCGTCGCGCCCATCGGGCTCAGCCGGGAGGGTCTGCCGGTCGGCGTTCAGATCGTCGCACCGCGCCATCACGACCGCCGGTCATTGCGGTTCGCCCAACGGCTCGAAGAAGCCGGATACGCCTTCGTGCCGCCGGAACCCCTCCGGCCGCCCGTTGCGCCCAATGTCATCGAGTGAGGCCTTCGCCACCGCCTGAAAAAACCCCACGTTCATCGGAGGGATGAATGCTCGACTGGTTCCGCACGCTGACCTCGCAGGAAAGGAAAGCCTTCTATGGCGCCTTTCTGGGACACGCGGTCGATGTTTTCGACTTCATGATCTATTCCTTCCTGATCTCCACCCTGATCGCGCTGTGGGGCATGGACAAAACGATGGCCGGGTCCATCGTCACCTACACGCTGCTCGCGTCCCTGGTGGGCGCCATCGGGGCCGGCGTGCTGGCCGACCGCTACGGCCGCGTGCGTGTGCTGCGCTGGACCATCGTGCTGTTCGCCGTCGCCTGCTTCCTGTGCGGGCTGGCCAATTCGCCGGAACAGCTGATGCTGTTCCGCATGCTGCAGGGCCTGGGCTTCGGCGGCGAATCCTCCCTCTGCATGGTGCTGGTGACGGAGATGATCCGGAACCCGGCCCACCGCGGAAAATATTCGGGCTTCACGGCCAGCAGCTATTCCTTCGGCTGGGGGGCCGCGGCCATCGCCTATGGCGTCGTCTTCTCGCTGTTCCCGGCGGAGACGGCGTGGCGCGCCTGCTTCTTCCTGGGCATTCTGCCGGCGCTGGTCGTCATCTATCTGCGCCGCAACATCCAGGAGCCGGAGGTCTTCACCCAGGCCCGCGCCGCGCGGGCTGCGGGCGGACAGGCAGGCGGCGCCTTCAGCGGGCTCGGCCGGGTTTGCGCCCCGCCGCTGCTCGGCAAGACAATCCTGTGCAGCCTGCTGTCGGGCGGCATGCTGGGCGGCTACTACGCGCTGGCGACCTGGCTGCCGACCTACCTGAAAACCGAACGCGGCCTGTCGGTCTTCGGCACCAGCTCCTACCTCGCCGTCATGATCCTGGGCTCGCTGGTCGGCTACATGGTGGGCGCCTACGCGGCCGACCGGATCGGCCGGCGTTGGACCTACATCCTGTTCGCCGCCTGCGCCTTCGTCATGGCGCTGGTCTATATGATCATCCCCGTGTCCAACACATCGATGCTGTTCCTGGGCTTCCCGCTGGGCGTCGCGATGCAGGGCATGTTCTCCGGCATCGGGGCGACCATCTCCGAATCCTACCCGAACAGCGTGCGGGCGACGGGCTACGCCGTCTCCTACAACGTCGGGCGGGTCATCGGCTCCTTCTTCCCGCTGGCGGTGGGCACGGTCAGTTCCGGACACCTGTCGCTCGGCCTGTCGATCGCTGTGGTGGCCGGGGCCGGCTATGTGCTGGTGACCATCGCCGCCCTTCTGTTGCCGGAGACCAAGGGGCTGGATCTCCGCGAATTGACCGACACGGAGAGCGACACCGTCGTTGCCATGCCGGCCGCCGCGGTTGCCCGCGACCGCTGACCAAACCAAGAGTCCGAGTACAAAAATCGCGTGACGGCAGCACGGCCGTCACGCGATCCTCATTGGATTTTCTTACGCCCGGCCCGCTCTCAATGGGCTGTCGACAATTCGGCGCTCGCGGCCGGCCTTTTCTGCGTGCGGATGGTGCCCACCGCCAGCGCGGCGATCAGCAGCGGGACGGCGATGGCGATGTAATAACCGGGCACGCCCCCCTGCTGAAGGCACCAGCCGCCAATCGCGGATCCGATGATCGAGCCGACCCGCCCCATGCCGATGGCCCAACCGGTCCCCGTTGCACGAAGGCTCGTCGGATACACGGTCGCGATCAGATAATTCAGGGCAATCTGCTGGCCGCCGACGCCGAACCCGGTGGCGCCGACCAGCACGAACGTGAGCGTCCAGTTGTCGCTCACCGTGGCGAGCGCAAGGCACACCGCGATGCCGCACGCAAACATGCCGAACAGAACGCGGCGGACGTCCAGCCGCGCAAGCATCATGGACAGCGGAATGGCACAGGCGATGAAGACGCCGTTGACGGTGACCGTGCCATAGGCTGCCTTTTCGGTCGCCAGCCCTGCGGTGATCAGCACCGTCGGCAGCCACAGCAGCAGCATGTACCAAGCGATCCAGTTGAAAAAGTAGGTTGCCCAGATCGCCAGCGTGCGCGTCCGCCATTCCGGGGCAAACAGGGCCGACACCGGCGACGTCTCGATCCGTTGCGGCACGGCGTACACCGTGGTCTCCGCCACCGGCCGCCCGATGATCCGCGCAAGCAGCCCGTGAATCCGCTCGCGGTGGCGGTCCTGGTCACGCGCCACGAGGAACTGCGGCGATTCCGGAAGAAGGGCCAACGCCACGAGCAGCAGCGCCAAAGGCGCGGCGCCGCCGGCGATGAAGATGCCTTCCCACCCGATGACCGGCAGCCAGGACGAGGCAAGCAGCCCGCCGAGCATGGCTCCGGCCGGCAGTCCCAGCAGGATGCCCGTCATGACCGTGCCGCGGCGGTAACCCGGGCTGTATTCGGCCACCAGCGACAGCAGCACCGGGGTCATGCCGCCCATCCCGAGTCCAGCGAGGAAACGCAAGGCCATGATGTGCTCGGGCGTCGTCGCAAAGCCGGTCGCCAGGGAGGCGATGCCGAACAGGAACAGGGCGCCGAGAATAGCGGGGCGCCGTCCCCACCGGTCACCGACCGGACCAAGTGACATGGCACCAACCATCATGCCAATCGTGCCGGCCATGAGGATGCCCGCAAGCCCGCCCTTCGGCGCAAGCCCGAACGCCTTCGCGATGGCCGGCCCCGTGTAGGCGATCGCCTGCGTGTCGAATCCGTCGAGCAGCGCGCACAGAAAGCACAAGGCAAAGATCCGCCATTGGAAACTGCCAATGGGCACCGCGTCGATGTACGCCTGCAGGTTTTTTCGTTCTGCCGTCATTTCGCAGTTCCAACCCTCTTCATGTGTGTTTTTTGCGGCCGGACGAACCACGACGGATTGGCGATGTCGGCTCTGCCCAGGGGGACATCGCATTCCGGCCAAAGATGGTCAGCCGATGCTGCCGCCCGCGACGAAGCAGGTCTGTCCGGTGATGTACGACGCCTCGTCCGAAGCGAAGAAGCAGATCGCCGCGGCGACTTCGTCCTGCGTCCCCAGGCGCCCCATCATCGTATCGCGCAGAACCTGCTCGTACGTCTCCTTGCCCCAGAGCGTCTCCTGCTCGCTCAGCGGCTTGGGGTTGCGCGGGATGACGCGCTCGCCGTTGTCGATCGCGCCGGGCGACACGGCGTTCACCCGGATGCCCTTGTCGGCCAGTTCCATGGCCATGCAGGTCGTCATGGCGTGCACGCCGCCCTTCGCCGCGGAATAGGGCACACGGTGAATGCCCCGGGTGGCGTTGCTTCCGACGTTCACGATGCTGCCGCTGCCCTGCGCGATCATGGCCGGGATCACCGCGCGGCAGGACCACAGCGTCGGCCACAGGGAGCGGTTGATCTCCTTGACCATCTCCGCTTCCTGATACTCCCAGAAGGGCTTCATCCAGATCGTGCCGCCGACGTTGTGCACCGAGATGTCGATGCGGCCGAACGCCTCCATGGCCGCCGCCACCATCGTCTCGGCCCCGGCGTAAGTCTCCAGGTCGGCGGTCACCGCCAGCGCCGACGCGCCCTCCGCCGCAAGGTCGTTCGCCACCTCGTGGACGCGTTCGGAACGGTCCACCAGCACCAGCCGTCCGCCCTCCCGCGCCGCGGTCGCCGCCACCGCCCGGCCGATGCCTTGGGCGGCGCCGGTGACGATCATGACCTTGCCCTCAAACCGATGGCGCCCGCTCATCGCTGGCTCCCCTCGCTCGGCGCGAATTTTTCGTAGTGGAAGTTCACGGGGGTGACGCCCTGGTCGCGGAAGTGGACGCGCACCGCCTCGACCATCGCCGGCGGGCCGCAGAGATAGACGTCCACGTCGCCGGCGTTCAGGTGCCCGGCGTCCAGATGATGCGTGACGTAGCCTTTGCGGGCGTGGCTGCTGCCTTCATCCGCAACGCAGGTCGCGAAGGTGAAGTCCGGGATGCGTTCCGCATAGGCCCGCAGCGTCTCCATCTCCACGAGGTCGCTGTCATGCGTGACGCCGTAGACGAGGTGGACGGGGTGGCCCGCCCCGCCTTCCTCCGCGAGGCGGCCGAGCATGGACAGGAAGGGCGCTAGCCCCGTTCCGCCGGCCAGCATCAGCACCGGCCGCCTGACATCCCGCAGGTAGAAGCTGCCGAGCGGCCCGGTGATCGTCATCCGGTCGCCCGGCTTCGCACGATCGCTCAGATAGCCGCTCATCAGCCCGTTCGGCACGTTGCGGATCAGGAAGGTCGCCAGCTCCGCGCCGGGTTTGGAACTGAAGGAGTAGGACCGCGTCTCGCTCGTGCCCGGAACCTGGATGTTGACGTACTGTCCCGGCAAGAAGGAGAGGCGCGCGGCACCGTCCACCACGAGCGCCAGGCTGATGGTGCTGTCGGACAAGGGCCGCACCCAGGCGACCTCCGCGTCCACGTCCATCGCCTTCGTCTTGCACAGATCCGAGGAGGCGGCGATGCGCAGGACGAGATCGGACTCCGGGCGCGTCTGGCAGGTCAGGCAGTAGCCTTCGGCCGCCTCCGCGTCGGTCAGCGCGTCCTCGATGTAGGAACCGCCGTCGTAGCGGCCGGCTTCGCAAAAGCTCTTGCAGGTGCCGCAGGCGCCGTCGCGGCAGTCGAGCGGAATGTTGATGCCCTGGCGGTAGGCGGCGTCGGCCACCGTCTCGCCCGGATTGGACTCGATGAAGCGGGTCAGCCCGTCTTCGAAGCTCAGCGCGATGTGAAAGCTCATGGATCATCTCCCCGACCGCGGCCGGTCCGAAGACGGCGGGTCAGATGCGGCCAACCAGGGTTGGCCAGTCAGATGTGATTGATTCAGATATGATAGATGTCGATGACGTGGTGGATGTAGTCGTTCTTCAGCACCACCGTCTTTTCCTTGATCAGCGGCGTCTCGCCCGAAACATCCAGCGTGTAGTAGGACGTGCCGAAATAGGTGTCGGTCGTTTTGTAGCGGAAGCTCAGCGTGACCCAGTTGAAACGCAGCTTGGCAATGCCGTCCCGCTGTTCGAGGATTTCCAGGTTGCTGATGTTGTGGGAGGTGCGCGGCTCCGGCAGGCTGGTGGCGCTCGACCGTTCGGTCTTGATGCGGAACACCCGGTCTTCCAGGCCGCCGCGGTTCGCGTAGTAGATCAGCGAAATCTCGCGCTGCGGGTCGGTGGTGAGGGTGCCGTCGTCGTCCCAGGCCGGCATCCAGAAGACAGCGTCCGGCGCGTAGAGCTGCAACCAGTCTTCCCAGCGCTTGTCGTCGAGCAGGCGGGCCTCGCGGTGGAGGAAGGCCTGGAGCGTCTCAAAGGAAATGCCCATGACATCCTCCCTCAGGCCGGTGTCTTCGCGTCCGCGGCGACGGCGCGGCGCATGGTGTCCAGCCAATATTGATGCTGCACGACGAACAGGCCCTCGTCCTCGGTGCGCACGCCGCTCATCAACGGGGTCAGGTCGATGGCCTTGGCGGCCTCGTCGGCACCCTCGACCCAGTGGTTCGCCCCGCGCGACAGGTCGTTCCAGGCGGCGGCCCCGCCCATGTAGCCGATCTGGCAGGACCGGAACTCCTCCAGGTCATCGGGCGTCGCCATGCCGCTGGCGTTGAAGAAGTCCTCGTACTGGCGGATGCGGCGCGCGCGCGCCTCCGCGCTCTCGTTCTTCGGGGCGATGCAGTAGATGGTGACCTCGGTCTTGTCGACCGCGATCGGGCGGTAGGTGCGGATCTGCGAGCTGAACTGGTCCATCAGATAGACGTTCGGGTAGAGGCACAGGTTACGCGAATTGCCGATCATCCAGTCGGCACGCGCCGGACCGTACTGCGCCACCAGTTCGTCCCGCCGCTCGTGAAGCGGCCGGTCCTCTGGGTTGGCCCAGCGGCTCCACAGCAGCAAATGGCCGTTCTCGAAGGAGTAGAAGCCGCCGCCCTGCTTGGCCCAGTTGCCGGCGTCCATGGCGCGCACCGCGTCGCCGGTCGCGGCGGTCTTGCGATGGTTGGTGGTGGCCGCGTAGTTCCAGTGCACGGCGGTGACGTGATAGCCGTCGGCGCCATTCTCCGTCTGGAGCTTCCAGTTGCCGTCGTAGATGTAGGAGGAGGAGCCGCGCAGCGCCTCCAGCCCGTCCGGGGACTGGTCCACGATCATGTCGATGACCTTGGCCGCCTCGCCCAAATGTTCCGCCAGGGAAGGCACGTCCGGGTTCAGGCTGCCGAACAGGAAGCCGCGGTAGGATTCAAACCGGGCGACCTTGGTGAGGTTGTGCGAACCGTCGCAGTTGAAGCCGCCCGGGTAGCCGGCGCTGTCCGGATCCTTGACCTTCAGCAGCTTGCCGGAGTTGTTGAAGGTCCAGCCGTGGAAGGGACAGGTGTAGGTCGCCTTGTTGCCGCGCTTATGCCGGCACAGCATCGCGCCGCGGTGGCTGCAGGCGTTGATGAAGGCGTTCAGCGCACCGTCCTTGTTGCGGGCAATGACGATCGGCTGCCGCCCCATATGGGTCGTGAAGTAGTCGTTTTTGTTCGGGATCTGGCTTTCATGGGCGAGGTAGATCCAGTTCCCCTCGAAGATGTGCTTCATCTCCAGTTCGAACAGCGCCGGGTCGGTAAAGATGTCGCGCCGGCAGCGGTACAGCCCCTGTTCCTTGTCCTCCACGACCGCCCCGTCGAGCCGTTCCTTGAGATCGGTGGCCATGACGTATTCCTCCAGGTTTTACGGCGGGGCCACCTCCCCAAACGGCCGGTGGCCACGCGCCGGTTTGTTGGCCGGTTTGTTGGCCGGTTTGTTGGTTGAGCGCGTCAAAGGGCCTCACGCGGCCGAGGCGCGGGCCCGCTCGACCACGGCGTTGGTCAGGCCTTCGACGGCGTGCGGGAGCGTGAAGTCGAAGGCGATGGTCGCAAAGGGACGGTCCACGCCCATGTCCCGCAGGACGGCCGGGTCGGTGTGGTGCACCACGTCGGGAATCAGCCCGTCGCGCGTCGCGAAGGCGAAGTCGTCGTGGGTGTGGGGATCGTCCTTGATGTTGATCTGCGTCGTCAGGGTGCGGAAGCCCGGGGCCGACACGAAGAAATGGATGTGCGCGGGGCGGTGGCCGTGGCGGCCTAGCAGCGTCAGCAGCGTCTGCGTCGGGCCGTCGGGCGGGCAGCTGTACCCGGACGGCATGACGCTGCGGAAGCGGTAGCACCCTTCGCAGTCGGTCACGATGGTCCGGCGCAGGTTGAACGGGCTCTGCGACTGGTCGAAGACGGAGTAGTTGCCGCGCGTGTTGGCGTGCCAGACCTCGACCTTCGCGCCGGGGACGGGGTTGCCGCGCGTGTCGAGCACACGGCCTCCCATGAGGAGGATCTCCCCGTCGTCGGTGCCGTCGTCCAGACGCGCCTCGCCTTGGGAGACCGGGGCGCCGGCGACGTAGAGCGGGCCTTCGATGGTGCGCGGGGTGCCGCCCACTTCCATGCCCGCGGCGCGCTCCTTCTCGTCCTGGCGCAGGTCCAGGAAGTGCTCGATGCCCAGACCCGGCACGAGCAGGCCGACCTCGTTGGACTTGCCGAGTTCGGTCACGTAGTTGCAGGCCGACCAGAATTCCTCGGGCGTGACGTCCATGTCTTCGATCAGCACGAACAGGTCGAGCAGCATGCGATCGACAACCGCCTTAACGCGTTCATTCGCGGGGGCGCTCTGGGTGCCGGTGATGCGCTTGGCGAAGTCCTGGATCTGGGTCTTGTTCATCGTTCTCTCCCTAGACTCTTGTAAGGTGTGGTTTGTGGCTTGGTCAGCGGTCGCCCTCGTGGATGGACGACGGGTGGCGGCACAGCGCGGTGACCTTCATCGCCATGTACGGAAAGAGCGGCAGCGAGCTGAGCAGCGCGTGCAGTTCGTCGGCGCTCTCCACGTCGAAGATGCTGACGTTCGCGTAGCGGCCGGCGACGCGCCACAGGTGGCGCCACTTGCCCTCGCGCTGCATGCGCTGGGCGCGCTCGCGTTCCACCCGCTTCAACTCCTCGGCCGCTTCCGGCGCCATGTCGGGCGGCAGGCGGACGTCCATTTCGACTTGGAACAGCATGGATTGATCCCTCGGTTCGGACCGGCGTCAGCGCCGGTCGCGGCGGAAGAAGGCGACGCGGTCCTCGTCCAGTTCGATGCCGAGGCCCGGCTTGTTCGGCACCCGCAGGGCGAAGTCCCCATAGGCGGGCGGTTCGGTGAGGATTTCCTCGGTCAGCAGCAGCGGGCCGAACAGCTCCGTGCCCCAGCCGAGATGGGGGAAGGCGGCGAAGAGATGGGCCGACGCCATGGTGCCGATCCCGGCCTCCAGCATCGTGCCGCCGTAGAGACCGATGCCCGCGGCATCCGCGATGGCCGCCACGCGCGCCGCCGCCTGGAGACCGCCGCTTTGCGCGATCTTCACCGCGAACACGTCGGCGGCGGCTTGGGCCGCGAGGGCGAAGGCGTCTTCGGGTCCGCGCAGGCTCTCGTCGGCCATAATCGGGATGATGAAGCGGGCCGCCAGCCGCGCCAGGGCGGCGCGGTTGCCCCGCGCGATGGGCTGTTCGACCAGATCGACGCCCGCGTCCTCCAGCATCGCCATCCCCCGCGAGGCGCTGGCCTCGTCCCAGGCCTGGTTCACGTCCACGCGCACGCTGGCCCGGTCGCCCAACGCCTGCTTGATCGTCGCCACGTGGGCAACGTCGTCGGGCACCGCCCGCTTTCCGATCTTCAGCTTGAAGATGTTGTGACGGCGCAGGGCGAGCATCCGCTCGGCCTCGTCAATGTCCTTGGCGGTGTTGCCGCTGGCCAGCGTCCAGGCGACCGGCAGCGCGTCGCGGTGGCGGCCGCCCAGAAGCTCAGACACCGGCAGGCCGAGGCGCTTGCCCTGCGCGTCCAGCAGCGCCGTCTCGACGGCCGACTTGGCGAAGTGGTTGCCGACGACCGCTTTCGCGACCTGGGCCATCGTCGCCGCCACGCGGGTGGGATCGCAGGCGCGCAGGATCGGCGCGATGTAGGTGTCGATGGCCAGCTTGATACCTTCGGGGCATTCATCGCCGTAGCTCAACCCGCCGATGGTGGTTCCCTCGCCGATGCCCATTGCACCGTCCGAGCAGCGGATGCGGACAACCACGACGGTCTGCCGGCGCATGGTCGCCATCGAGAGCACATGCGGCCGAATGGTCGGCAAATCGACCAGGAACGTCTCGATGTCGTCGATTTTTGTCATCCTGCGGCTGTCCTCAGCAGAATTTTTGTTGCTTCACCAAGCTATCGGTTGCGGCGCGCGATGTGAAAGATCATGTTGGTCTGGTTTGATACCCATGGGGTATCGCCCCTGACTCGGGCGTCGGTTTCCGACGGCCAGGGCGTCCGTCGTCGGGCGGCTGGAACGGGAGGTTTGCGTTGGAATTGCGTCACCTGCGCTACTTCCTTGCGGTCGCGAGCGAGCGGAACTTCACGCGGGCCGCCGAGCGGCTGCACATGGCGCAACCACCGCTGAGCCGCCAGATCCAGCAGCTGGAAGAGGAATTGGGGGTGCAGCTGATCGAGCGGGAAAGCCGTCCGCTGCGCCTGACCGAAGCTGGCCGGCTGATTTACGAGCAGGCGGTGCAGGTCCTGGAGCGTGTGGACGAAATCAAGGCGTTGGCGCGCCGTCTCCGCCATGCGGAGCACAGCCGTTTCACCATAGGTTTCGTGGCCTCGACCCTGTACGGCTGGCTGCCGGAGATGATCCGCCGCTACCGGTCCATCCGCCCGAACGTCGAGGTGGCGCTCCTCGAACTGACCACGGTCGAGCAGATCGCCGCGCTGAAGGAGGGCCGGATCGACGTCGGGTTCGGGCGCATTCCCCTGGAGGACGCTGCGGTCGCCCGGCATCTCCTGCGGTACGAGACGATCATCGCCGCCATCCCCTTCGGACACGCCCTGCTCGACCGGGAGGAGCCGCTGCGCCTTGACGATCTGACGGCAGGGACGCTGGTGGTGTACCCAAAGTCACCGCGGCCGAGCTTCGCCGACCAGGTGCTCGCCCTGTACCGCGCCCGCGGGTTGAAGCCGGATGCCGTGCTTGAGGTGCGGGACGTTCAGACGGCGCTCGGCTTGGTCGCCGCCGACGTCGGCATCAGCCTGGTGACCGCGTCGGTGCAGCACCTGCGACGCGACAAGGTCGAATACCGGCCGCTCGACGAGCCGCAGGCTGTGTCGCCGCTGTTCATGAGTCATCGCGTGAACGACACGTCTCCGGAAATCGCGATCCTGCTCGACGCCATCGGCCACGTTTATCGGACCAACCACGTCGAAAACGAGCTTGGTGTCTGAGAGCATGTTTGTAGACGTCATGCACTGGGAGCCTGGGCGATCAGCCGCTTCAAGCGCCTGGAGAGGATCGAGATGAAGGCGATCTCGATGAAAGCGATGAGGTGCTCCTTCGTCCGCTCGACGATGGTGTTCAATCGACGGTAGCGCGTGATCCAGCTGAAGGAGCGCTCAATGGTCTAATCACAAATGACAAGTTCTGCCTGACGCGCACAGGGCATCTTCAGCTGAGCTTGTCACACGTGCGGGGCGGCGGGTGGGAGGCGGTTGTGTCCTACCTCTGCGGTGAGGTCACTCACCAAGGAGGGAAGGATGCGGCGGCAAAAGCGGTGTCCTTGGCGCGTTCGGCGCACCGGTGTGTCGACGCCAACCAGTCAGCAGCGGTGGGACCGGGCCGATCAACTCCTTCTGCAGTGGGCGATGACCGCACCGGCGCCAACCCCGACGTGGGCGCCCCCGATCCGGCCGGAGGTGTGTCATGCGCGTAGCGATCTATGGTCGCGTCTCGACCAGCCACCAAGTCGACCACCAGACCATTGAGCAGCAATTCGAGCGCCTGACCGCGCATGTGCACGCACACACGGCCGAAGGCTGGGTGCTCGACCCGGGCCATGTCTTCCGCGACGATGGCTACAGCGGCGCCACGTTGGCGCGCCCGGGGCTCGACCGCCTGCGTGACGCCGTGAAGAGCCGCGAGTGTGACCGCGTGCTCGTCACCGCGCCGGACCGTCTGGCGCGCAACGACGTGCACCAGATGGTGTTGCTGGAGGAATGGGCCCGGTTTGGCTGCATCGCCGAGTTTCTGGACCGGCCGATGAGCGATGACCCTCATGACCATCTGCTGCTGCAGATCCGCGGGGCGGTGGCGGAGTACGAGCGGACGCTGATTGCCGAACGCATGCGCCGCGGCCGGCTGGCCAAGCTGCGCGCCGGTCTGCTGCTGCCATGGACGTATCCGCCCTACGGCTATCGCCTGCACCCGGACCGGCCGCGCGACCCGCGTGGTGTTACCCTCGAGCCGGCCGAGGCCGCCGTCGTGGCCGAGCTGTTTGCCCTATACCGCGAGCCGGGCACCTCGCTGATGGACCTCGCCCGCCATCTCGATGCGCGCGGCGTCCCCACCCCCTCGGGCAAACCGTGCTGGTCCGGCCCGACGATCCGGGGGATTTTGTGCAACCCGACTTACACCGGGCAGGTTTATGCGCAACGCACGCGCTGCCGCCCACCCACGCACCGGCGCTCGGCGACGCACCCCATCGGCCGGTCACACGACACGGCGGTGCCGCAACCCGCCGACACCTGGATCCCGGTCGGACCGGTCCCCGCCGTGGTCAGCCAAGCGCACTTCGACGAGGTCCAGGCGAAGCTGGCCACCAACCGCTCCTTCGCGCGGCGGAACAACACCGCCCACCCGTACCTCTTGCGCGTGCTGGTGAGCTGCGGGCGCTGCGGCATGGCCTGCACGGCACGGGTGGCCAATGGCCGGACCTCCTACTATGTGTGCACCGGGAAGGGGCGAAGGACCAGCGCGTCCCGCGCGGCATGCTGCCCCGCTCGCTCTATCCCGGCTGACCAGCTCGACGAGGTGGTCTGGAACGATCTCTGCGCCTTGCTGAGGGAACCGGAACCGCTCGCCGCCGCGGTGGCACGCGCCCATGGCGGGGCGTGGCTGCCGCAGGAATTGCTCGCGCGTCGCGAGACGCTGCACCGCGCCCAGGCCCACCTCGGCCAGCAGCTCGAGCGGCTCACCGACGCCTATCTACGGGCGGTCATTCCGCTCGATGAGTATGAGCGACGGCGGCGTGACCGGGAGCAGCAGATACAGGCCCTGGCTAGCCAGGAGGAGCTGCTGCGCAATGATGCCGCGCGCCAGCAGGATCGCGTCCCACCGCGTGGTGTCTGAGGCGTGAGGCTGGCCCGCCGGAGCGCTCCCCCATAGCTGGCGCAGGCGGGCCGGCCGTTCGGGAGCGGCGGTCACCGTGTTCTTCGGCTAAGTTGAGGTTGCTTAACGACCATCAACCAAGACGGAGACCACGATGACCGAGGACAGGATCGCTCTTCAGGAGCTGATTGGGAAGAGCGCCGATGCCGACTTTCTGCGCGAGATGGTCGGCTTCGCCGCCCAGCGCCTGATGGAGCTGGAGGTGGAGAGCCTGTGCGGCGCCGGGTATGGCGAACGCAGCGAGGACCGCCAGACCAAGCGCAACGGCTACCGGGAGCGGACCTGGGAGACGCGCGCCGGGGCCATCGACCTGCGCATCCCCAAGCTGCGGCGCGGCTCCTACTTCCCGGCCTTCCTGGAGCCGCGCCGCACCGCGGAGAAGGCGCTAATCGCGGTGATTCAGGAGGCCTACGTGCAGGGCATCTCGACGCGCAACGTCGATGATCTGGTCAAGGCGATGGGCATGACCGGCATCTCCAAGAGCCAGGTCAGCCGCCTGTGCCAGGACATCGACGAGCGCGTGCAGGCGTTCCTGAACCGGCCGCTGGAAGGCGACTGGCCCTTTGTGTGGCTGGATGCGACCTACGTGAAAGTGCGCCAGGACGGCCGCATCGTCTCGCTCGCCGCCATACTGGCCATCGGCGTCAACAGCGATGGCCGGCGCGAGGTGCTGGGGCTCGGCCTCGGGCTGTCGGAAGCCGAGACCTTCTGGACCGATTTCCTGCGCACCCTCACCCGCCGGGGCCTACGCGGCGTAAAGCTGGTGATCGCCGATGCGCATCTCGGGCTGAAGGCCGCCGCTTCCAAGGTGCTGGGCGCCACACTTCAACGCTGTCGTGTTCATTGCATGAGGAATCTCCTCGCCTGCGTCGGCAAGGCGCACCAGACGATGGTCGCGGCCACCATTCGCACCGCCTTTGCCCAGGAGACCGCTGAGGCGGCGCATGAGCAGTGGCGCCGGGTGGCCGACAGCCTGCGGCCGCGCTTTTCCAAGCTGGCGGCGCTGATGGACGAGGCGGAGTTCGACGTGCTGGCCTACATGAAGTACCCCAAGGACCTGCGCACCAAATTGCACAGCACGAATCCTCTGGAGCGGCTGAATGGCGAGATCAAGCGGCGCACCAACGTCGTCGGCATCTTCCCTGGCGAAGGGGCGGTTGTGCGCCTCGTCGGCGCCTTGCTGCTGGAGCAGCATGATGAATGGGCGGTGGCCCGGCGCTACATGACCATGGAAAGCCTGGCCGAGCTGTGCCACCCTCACACCCCTGATCCGCTGTCCATCGCAGCGGAGTAGACCGGCGGCCTCAACCCGCCGAAGAGCACAGAGGCCCCCTCAGACACCACGCCTCGGGGCACGATCGATCCTCCGGCGTGAAGAGGATGGTCAGGTCGCGGCCGATGACCTCCTCGTCCGTCCAGCCAAAAATGTTCTGCGCACCAACGCTCCACCCGGAAATTTGGCCCTGCGGATCGGTGGTGATGATGGCGTACTCGGTGGCGCTCTCCAGAATCGTACGCAACCGATCCTCGCTGGCCTGCAGCTTGGCGCGGCTCGCCTCCAATTCCGCGTTGGCCCGCCGGAGATCCTCGTTGAGCAACGCTATGGTTTGCAGGTCGGCGCTGCTTGCCTCCAAGTGCGCATGGCGCGCCGCGTCAACCTGAGTCATTTGTTCCGGCGAAGGCATGTCCTCGGCGACGTGTCGGATTGCCGCATCTTTGAGAGCGACGCGTCCTTCCAGCGTCTTCCCTTGTCCCTTCTGCATGGGTCCGATGCCTTTCCTCAGGTGCCAACCTGATCATGCCGTAACTGCTCCAGTGTGCCTCCGCGCGCGACGGCAGCGCAAGACGTGGCGGGTCTGTGGCGACGAGTCGCGGCGTCAGCATCGGTCACGTTACGATCCGAGACGAGGTCGGCGCGCAAACGTCAGAGCAAAGGCTGTCAATAGGCCGAATTATGGATGAGGTGAATGCGTCCGGCCGTCTGTGTCTCGCCAGAACCGGTTAATCTGCTAATGGCGAAGTGGCGTCTATCCGTTCTGCCTCAGCAACTCAGTCCGGGAAACGTCTTGGTCCGTCTGGAAGCACGTGCGGCCCCGCGTCGATGGCGACGCGCAGGGCTTCCGCCAGGGCCGTGACGTCGTATGGTTTTGCAAGATGGATGGCGTCCGGAATGGCTCCCGGCGTTGTTTCGCCAGTGGACAGGTCATATCCCGACGCCAAGATCACCGGCAGTCCCGGACAGCGTCTGCGCATCGTGCAGGCCAGCTGGTCGCCCGAGAGCCCTGGCAGCGTGATGTCCGTCACCAGCGCATCGACGGGTTGCCCGTCGATCACGGACAGGGCTTCCTCGGCATCGCCAGCTTCGACCACGGTGTGCCCCAGGCTGCCCAGCATCTCCGCCGTGGTCAGGCGGATCAGCGCATCGTCCTCCACCAGGAGCACACGCAAGCCACGATCGCGGCCGTCTCTCCTTGCAGGCGTGGGGACCAATGCTGGCGTGGCCAAGGGATCCTGGACCGCGGTCCGTTGCTGCCGATTGCGCAGGACGTGGCGCACTTTACGGGCCAGGGCCTCGCGCGTGTACGGTTTGCTCAGCAGCTCGACCCCGGCATCCAACCGCCCGGCGTGGACAATAGCGTTCTGCGTGTAGCCGGAGGTGAACAGCACCGCCAGGTGCGGCAGGCGCTCGCGCGCCTTGCGCGCCAGGTCCGGGCTGCGCAGCGGGCCGGGCATGACGACATCGGTGAACAGCAAGTCTACGGCCGCCCCGCTCTCCAGGATGGTGAGTGCGCTCTGCGCATCCTTGGCCTGCAGCACCCGGTAGCCGAGGTCGGCCAGCATCGCCACCACGGTGCCCCGCACCGCCTTGTCGTCCTCCACCACCAGCACCGCCTCGCTGCCGCCGCGCACCGGGCCGGCCTCGACGATGCCAGTAACGTCCTCCTCCTGGTGCGTGCGCGGCAGGTACAGGCGGATGGTCGTCCCTTGCCCCACCTCGCTGTAGATTATGATGTGCCCGCCAGACTGCTTGACGAAGCCATAGACCATGCTGAGCCCGAGGCCGGTGCCCTGCCCTTCGGGCTTGGTGCTGAAGAACGGCTCGAACACGCGCTCGACCACCTCCGGCGGCATGCCGCAGCCGGTGTCGAAGACCGCCAGCACGACGTACTGCCCCGGCTGCACGTCACCATGCCGCGCGGCGTACTCGTCGTCGAGCCAGGCGTTGCCGATCTCAATGGTCAGCGTGCCGTGCCCCTGCATGGCATCGCGCGCGTTGATCGCCAGGTTGAGCAGCGCGTTCTCCACCTGGACCGGGTCCACCATGGTGTTCCACAGCCCGCCGGCGGCGACCGTCTCGATCGCGATCTCCTCGCCAAGCGCACGGCGCAACATGTCGTCGAGGCCACGGAGGAGCCGGCCGAGGTTGACGGCCCGGGGCTCCAGCGGCTGGCGACGGGCGAAGGCGAGCAGCGAGGCGGCCAGCTTGGCGCCGCGCGAGACGCCGCTCAGGGCGTTGCGCACGCGCTGTTCGGCGCGGTCATTCCCGGCGACGTCCCGGAGCAGGAGCTGCAGGTTGCCACCGATGACCTGCAGCAGGTTGTTGAAGTCGTGGGCCACGCCGCCGGTCAGCTGGCCGACCGCTTCCATCTTCTGCGCCTGCTGCAGGTGGGCCTCGGCTTGGCGGCGCACCGCCATTTCCTCAGCAACGCGCTCCTCCAGCCGCTCGTTCAACAGCCTGAGTTGCTCTTCGGCGGCCGCGCGCTGGGTGATCTCGCGGTGTGAGGCCTGGAACAGGCGGACGTTGTCGATGGCCACAGCGGCCTGAGCCGACAGAGGTGCGAGGTTCGCCTCCGAGCGCTCCGTGAAGACGCCCGGTTTCGAATGACCGAAGAACAGACCGCCAAGCACCTCGCCCGACCGCGATTTGACCGGCACTGCCAGGTAGCTGCGCACCGGCAAATGCCCTTTGGGCATGCCATGATAAGGGCTGTTGCGGCCGTACCGTGGGTCCTTCGTGATGTCGTCCGAGCGGACGATCCCTTCTCCGGCGAAGGTGGGACCGAACACCGCCGTATTGCGCGGCATGGGAAAGCCCGCAAAGGCCTGGCGCGGCACGCCCGACAGCGTATAAAGCGTGTAGGCTTCGCCGTCCTCGCGGAGGACATTGTAGAAGAACGCCCCGAACTCGGCGCCGGTGAGCGCCACGCCGCCGTCGGTCACCGTCTGCACGAGGCGTTCCAGGTCGAGTTCCGCGGCCATCGCCGCTCCGGTACGGTTGATGATTTCCAGGTCGTGCGTGCGCTGGCGCAGTTCCTCTTCCACCCGCTTGCGCTCGGTGATGTCGTAGACGACGCCCACCACGCGGAGCTTGTCATCGGTACCTTGACGCACCGACTCGCCGCGTCGCGCAATCCAGCGCTCCGCGCCGGTGTCCGGACGCCGTATGCGATACTCGACATAGCCGAGTCCATTGCTTGGCACCCGCCCCGGATGCAGCGTGGACAGACGTGGGCGGTCCTCCGGATGAATGAGCGCAACGCACTCTTCCAGCGGCACCAGGGGGTGCGGCGGGAGTCCCCACAGGCGGCAGAACTCTTCCGAGACGGCAAGGGAGCCATCGGCGCGCAGTTCGAAGGTGCCGATCTGTCCGGCGCGTTGAGCGACGAGCAGCCGCTCCTCACTGTCCCGCAGGGCCTCTTCGGCCCGCTTGGCCTCGGTGATGTCGCTGCCTTCGACGAAAATGCCCGTCACGTGCCCATCGGCGTCGCGGATCGGCTGGTAAACGAAGGTGACGAAGCGCGTCTCCACAAGCCCGCCTGGGTCGCGCTGTATGATCAGCGGCTGGCCATGACCGACGAACGGCTCTCCGGATTGATAGACCCCATCCAGCAGTTCGTAGAAGCCCTGCCCCACAAGCACGGGCAGTGCTTCGCGGGCAGGCTTGCCGATGATGTCCTGGCGGCCGATCAGCTGGTGGTAGGCGTCATTGGCCAACTCGAAGACGTGTTCGGGTCCGCGCAGCACACACATGAAGCCCGGGGCTTGGCGAAACAATGCGCGCAGATGCTCGCCTTCGGCGGCAAGTCGGGCGTTGGCGGCGCGGAGCGCCGCTTCGGTGGCACGCAGCCGGCGGTCGCTGAGCACCGTATGGGTGGTCTCGGTGCAGGCGCAGAACATGCCCATGACCCGGCCGGTGTCATCGCGCAGTGGGCTGTAGGAGAAGGTGAAGTAGGTCTCCTCCGGATAGCCGTTGCGCTCCATCGTCAGCGCCAGGTTCTCGTGAAAGCTGGCTTCCCCGGCAAGCGCGCGGTCCACCAGCGGGCCGACATCGGGCCAGATGTCGGCCCACACCTCCGCGAACGGGCGGCCGAGCGCGGTCGGGTGCTTGGCGCCGAAGACCGGGCGGTAGCCGTCGTTGTAGAGAAAGGTGAGTTCGGGCCCCCACGCGACGAACATTGGAAAGCTCGACGTGAGCATGAGCCCGACCACGGTTCGCAGGGCCGCTGGCCAGCCCGCGGGCGGCCCCAGAGGCGAGGTGGTCCAGTCATGAGCGCGCATGCGCGCGCCCATCTCGCCACCACCCACAAGAAAAGCATGATCGGCGGCCAGATTGGGGAGACGGGCAGTCATTCCTGGGTGATCTCGTTCGAGACGGGTTTTGTCCACCGCCCTAAGACCGGGATTGGCACGCGGTGCGGATGAGCGCTGCGCGGGGCCACCGTTGGTTCCACAAGGCGGCGGGATACGGGCAATGTGGAACTCCCGACAAAAGGCAAGGCCGTGATCATGACGCGAATATAGGGGCCATTCGTTCTGTGAAACAACCGACAGCGGGCCTGCCTTTCTGGATAGCTCTCAACATTGCCAAAGGGCGGCGGCTCAGGCGAGGTGAAATTGAGCGAATGCCCTCACCGCATAGCAATTGTAAGGTGTGTGCCGGGAGGCAAACCGCCGCCGCTCTTCAAGCGTACGAGAGTTTGGTCTTTTATCAGTGTTCACAGGATGGCATAAAAACGCGACCAATTGGATACAACCTCGGAGGGGTTTGTTACGACCGCGCCTGCGGCGCTATGAAACCCGACCCGACGTTCCTGAAGCTCTGCTGAGGTTCCATGCTTTTTTCCGGCCCCGCTGCGGCCAACGGCGCTGAGCGCTTTCAGGTGCTCATCGACGCGGTGGTGGACTACGCCATCTACATGCTGGACCCGCAGGGCTACATCGTGAGCTGGAACCCGGGCGCGGAGCGGATCAAGGGCTATGCCCCGGACGAGATCATCGGTCAGCACTTCTCCCGCTTCTTCACGCCGGAGGATCAGGCGGCCGGGCGATCGGCCCTGGCCCTCGACACCGCCCAGCGCACTGGCCGCTTTGAGGACGAGAACTGGCGCGTGCGCAAGGACGGCAGCCGGTTCTGGGCGCTCGCCGTGCTCGACGCGATCCGCGCGCCCGACGGCACCCTGATCGGCTTCGCCAAGATCACCCGCGACATGACCGACCGTAAGCGTGTGCAGGACGAGCTGCGCCGCAGCGAGGAGCGGTTCCGCCTGCTGGTCGAGGGCGTGGTCGATTACGCCATCTTCATGCTCGACCGGGACGGCCGCATCGCCAGCTGGAACGCCGGCGCCCGTCGCATCAAGGGCTACGCGACCGAGCAGATCAGCGGCCAGCACTTCTCCCGCTTCTACACGGCCGAAGACCAGGGGGCCGGGGTGCCGCAGCGCATCCTCGCCAGGGCGCTGCGCGAGGGGCGCTGCGAGATGGAAGGGCCGCGCGTGCGCAAGGACGGCAGCACCTTCTGGGCCCACGTCGTGATCGACGCGATCCGCGACGACGCCGGGACGCTGATCGGCTTCGCCAAGGTGACGCGCGATCTGACCGAGCGCAAGCAAGCGCAGGAGGCGCTGGACAAAGCGAAGGAGCAGCTCTTCCAGGCGCAGAAGATGGAGACGGTTGGGCAGTTGACCGGCGGGGTGGCGCACGACTTCAACAACCTGCTGACCGCGGTGCTGGGCAGCCTGGACCTGATCACGCATCTGACCAGCGACGAGCGCGTGAGGCGCCTGGTGGACACGGCACAGCGGGCGACCAACCGCGGGGCGCAGCTGACGGCGCAGCTCCTCGCCTTTTCCCGGCGGCAGACGCTGAACCCGCAGACGGCCAACCTCAACGACCTGATCGACGCCTTCGACACGCTGCTGCGCCGCGCGGCCGGCGACAGCGTCGCGTTCGAGCGGCAGTTCGACCCCAGGTCGCGCAACGTGGAGGTCGATACGGCGCAGTTCCAGGCGGCGATCCTCAACCTGGTGGTCAACGCGCAGGACGCGATGGCGCAGGGCGGCACGCTCACCATCCGCACGGCGAACGTGGAACTCGGCCCCGAGCGCGCCGACACCTTCCACGAGTTGACCCCAGGCCCCTACGTGATGGTCGAGGTGAGTGACAGCGGCACCGGCATGAGCGACGAGGTGCGCGCCCGTGCCATCGAGCCGTTCTTTACGACCAAAGACGTCGGCGAGGGCAGCGGGCTTGGCCTCAGCCAGGTGTACGGTTTCGTCCGCCAGTCGGGCGGCCAGCTGGAGATCGTCAGCACGCCGGGCACCGGAACGGCGGTGCGCCTCTACCTGCCCCGCAGCGCGTCCGACAGCGTGGCGGACGAGTCACGCCCCAGCGTCGCTCCCGTCGTGCGCACCGGGCGCATCCTGGTCGTGGAGGACGACGCCGAGGTGCGGCACATCGCGGTGCAGACGCTGGAGCTGCTGGGCTACACCACCTTCCAGGCGCACGACGCTCCGGAGGCCATGGCGATGCTTCAGGCAGGACTGGATGTGGACGTGCTGTTCACCGACGTGGTGATGCCCAAGGGGATGAGCGGCGTCGTGCTGGCCAAGGAGGCGCGCCGCATCCGCCCGGACCTGCGCATCCTGCTCGCGTCCGGCCACCCCCGGGAGACGCTAGACCGGGTGGAGCTGATTCCCGGCGACTTTGCCTTCATCGGCAAGCCCTACCAGGTGCCGGGCCTGACCGCGGCGCTGGAGGCGCTGCTCTAGCGGGGCAGCAGCGCAGGCTTGTTGGTTGTCGTGTTTGATTGGGCCGCCCACGGTCGCAGGTCCGTCAAAAGTCACCGCTATGGATGCGGCAAAAGGGAATGCAGGCCTTGGGTCGGGATGATGGGGCGGCTTTTCACGGATTCTGGACGTCGGAAGCCGCGGTGGCGATGAGCGGTCTTCCGCGGAGTTCGTCAGCCGATCCGATGCGGCGAGATCGGAGCCTGCCGGCCGACATCTCGCTGTTGGGCAATCACCAGCCATCGCAACTCGGAGCGGCTACACCGGCGCGATCATCCTTGGACGGAAGGCCCGGCAGCGAGGTCCGGACATACGGCCCGAGGCCGGGCGGAACGATCGCCTCACTGTGGCCCGCCCGCCTTCGTCCTATGGCATCAATTGCGGCCGCCCTCTCCACTGTCACCTTTCGCCAGGAAGCGCCCCCCACCGTGCCTGCTCTATCCCCCACTTTCACGGTCGAGTAGGCGCCTCGGGGCGCTCGGCCAACGTTCCAATCAAGCGCAGCAGCTCCTGCTGTTCGGGGCCACGCCCGCTTGTGAGAAACGTCCCTATATCGATCTCCGCTATATGCCCACCCGACGCGGCATTGGCCTCATGGCGGATGAACACCCGGTCCACCTCAGAATCGCGGACCAGCAGCCACCGGTCCCCATTGGCGCTCCCGTACAACGCTCTCGTCGTGATTGGCATGTCTGCGCTCCTCATTCCGCAATGCGGGCGATCAGGTCGAGCAAAACTTCCGTCTGGAAGGGCTTGCGCATGTACGCGGTGTATCCGTCGAAATGCTGCCGGACGATATCCTCGCGGACGGAGGTCATCATGATGATGGGGATATCTTGGAAGGTCGGGTCAGCCCGGATAGCCCGGGCCATCGCGGCTCCATCCATGAGCGGCATCATGTAGTCCGTCACGATGACATTCGGCCGGTTCACGGCCAGCTGTTGCAACCCTTCGCGGCCGTTGCCGGCCGAAAGCACGCGGTAGCCGGCATTCTCCAGAAGTACGGTCAGCACTCCAGCGATGCCGAACTCGTCTTCCACCAGCAGGATCGTCCTCACGCGTCACCTCCCCTCCGGAGGCGCCGGCGGCGTGTGGGCCGAGCCACTGAGGACGGCCTCATACCCTTGGAACGGACCAATGACCTCCAGGCCTGCGCTCGTGATCGAAAAGGCTTGCAGGGCCGGGTCGATGGCGCTGTCGCGGATTTTGGTGATCGACAACACCCGGTGGGTTCGCCCTTGAGCCTCCACATAGCGCAGGACCATCATGCCCTCGACCAGCGAGGAAATCCCGTCGATGGGCACCTGCACCGTGGGCCCGACGATGTCCCGCGTCTCCACCGAGAAGACGGTTGTCGCGCCAAGCGCCCGAAGTTCGTGCGTGAGCACCGAGAGGAAGCGGCTGATGCGCTGGGGGTGGATTGCGGACTCAATGAGGCCGCCCAAGCCGTCCACGAACAGCCGCCGCACACCGCGGCGTCGGACGGAGTCCAGGAGCCGATGGCCGAGTTCATCCAGCACATTCTCGCCCTGCGGTTGCCAGACGATCTCCACCGCACCGCTGACCTCCAGTCCCACCAAGTCCAGCCTCAAGGCCTCGGCCTTGACCTTCAGGCGCTCCGGCGTCTCGTAGAAGCCGAACAGCAAGCCGGGCTCCTCCTGGCGCGATCGGGCGAGGAACTGCAGGCCGAACGTCGTCTTCCCGATGCCGGTCGGGCCCATGACGACCGAGGTCGTTGCGCCGATCAGCCCGCCCCCAATCAGCGCGTCCAGACCGGCGATGCCGGTCGAGACGCGCCCCAGGGGCGGCTGATCTCGCCGCGACGGTGAGGCGAAGGCGACCTCGATGCGCGGGTAAACCACGATCCCGGCCGCGGTGATCCGGAAGGGATGCACGCCCCGCAGAAAGCCGCTGCCGCGATGCTTGCGGATCTGCACGCCCCGTTCGGTACGGTGATCAAACAACCGATCATCCAGTTCGATTACCCCGTCCACGATGGTGTGTTCGGCCCGGACCGGACCCGGCTCATTGCTGGTCAGGAGCAGCACCGTGCAGTTCATCACGGCGGCGTAGGCCTGCACTTCATAGACAAATTTCTTAAACTCGCGCTCCGACGGCGCCGTTAGACCGGCCACGACGAAGCCGTCGAGCACCAGAAGGCTCGCCTTCTGCCCTCTGATCTCATGCCGGAACAAATCGAGCAGTCCCTTGAGGCCCTGCTCCTCCAGCGTGACATAGGCGCTCGCGTAGTAGAGCCGGTCGGGGATGACCGCGTCATCGAAGAAGGCCATCGGGCGCAGATGCTGAAGCATGCGCGCGTGGGACTCCGCCAGAAGAGTGAAATAGATGGCCTGCCCCCCACGGGCGACATGGTTGAAGCAGACATGGTTGGCGAGGACAGTCTTGCCCGTCCCCGGGACGCCTTGGACGATGTAGACGCCGCCTTTCAGGAAACCTCCCTGCAGGATCGTGTCCAGCCCCGAGATGCCGCTCGGAACGCGTTCAAGCTTCTGGCTGTGTTGCTCGCTTTCCATGACTCTCACCCCGAGGCTAGGGGCCGGCGATAGCCAGCACGCGAGGAGGGTCCTCGGTCAGAAGCGCCCAGAATGGGAATGCCGCGACCGGCCGATTCAAGAGCCCGAGTTCCGTTCCTGGTTCAAACAGTCGGACACAGCGTGCATCACGTGCTACCGGCTTTTGCGCGGCTTGGCCGCTCCAACCGCAAAGGCAATGAAGGCCGCCGGGTGGTGCGCCGGCGGCCCTCGGGCGGATCGGCCTATGCTCAGAGAAACGGACCGATGAAAGGTCCAAGCGTCTCAACGCAAGGTTTCCAACACGTGTTTCGTCGCACCAGATGAATTTCGGTCCGTTTCGGAACCACTCTGGCGTTGCGGGGGCGAACCGCAACGCAACAGGGCCGCCGGGTGGTCAGTCCGGCGGCCCCTTCAACAAGGTGCTCTGGCATACGTCACTTCGCTGGTCCGGACCTTGTTCAGAGGTCCATCCGCGTCAACAGCGCCGCGCTCCGTTCGTTCCCGGATGATGTCGTCGCAATGCTCCACGGCACGCGCCTATGACCTGTTTACGCGCTGCTTGAACGGCGCTGCTTGAACGGCGCTGCTTGAACGGCGCTGCTTGAACGGCGCTGCTTGAACGCCCGGCGAAGATCGGAAGGGAGGCAACCGGCCTCCCTGTCGTGCCGGGCGCAGGATTATCGTATCGCTTCAGCTGCGGCCGTATCTGCGGTGGTCGGTCATCCTGTTGCAACGGCGGTGGTGAGGGGCGCAAACGGCGGCCCTCGTAATGCCGACTGCTGCCCGTGCTCATTTCACATCGGCCTCGGTGAGTGCGTCACGTTCCGGTCCAGCTTGAGGGGGGTATCAACCTTTACACCTAATAAACAACGGCGCGTTATAAACTACGGCGCGTTTTGCCCCTCATGAGCCTAATATCCCGGAGAGCTGGATTCTCAGGCTCAGGCCTCCGCATTCCCGCGCCGGCCGGAACCGGCCGGCGCGGTACCCGTCAGTTCGTCTTGTGCGGCATCCCCGTGGCGTGCTCTCCGGTATGCCGGTCCGCCATGCCCTCGTGGGTCGGAGCAGTGGCACCAGCGCTTTGGACATCGACCTCGACGGTCACGGGGCCGGCTTTCTCAAACATCAGGGTCAGCGGGAAGGCCTTGCCTTTGACCAGCGGCTGCTTGAGGCCGAGCAGCATGATGTGCAGCCCACTGGGACCAAGCGTCGTCGGGGAGCCCGGCGTCACCTCGATGGCGTTGACCGGGCGCATCTTCATGACGCCGTTGTCCATCAGGTGCGTGTGCAGTTCCGCCTTGTCGGCGATCGGCGAGCTGACGGACACCAGACGGTCGGGCTGCTGGCCATGGTCCGTCAGAACCATGTAGGCGGCTCCGTTCTGAGCCGACGGCGCGGTCGCCCGCGCCCAGGGGTGCTCGACCTCGATCGCCCCTGCCTTGTAGCCATGGGCGATGGCGGTGCCCGCGGTAAGCGTGAGTGTCAGCAGGGCGGCAAGGGTCGTGGTGCGCATCATCATGGGGATCTCCTATGGTGCATGTCTTGTTTTCAGTCGGCGGGCCCGATGGGGACCTCGGTCCGGAATTCGGTTGTCCCGGTATCGCCGGCCTGTGCCTCCAGACGCAGGAACCAGCGTCCGGCCACCGGTATCGCGACGTTGTCGGCGCTGAGCACGCCCGCGGTTGTGCTGGAGAGCGGGCGGAGCAGCGGAGCAGCTTCGCCGCCGGGCATGCTCAGTTCCAACGTGGCTTCGGTGGGCACCAGCGGTCGGCCATCTGGCAGGGACAGATGAACGTTCACCCGGTTATTTCCGGCCCGGGCCGGGATCACCTCGATCAAGGCGGTGCGGTCGCCCTGTGTGACCGACGTGGCATATCCGGCGTCCTGGACGACCTCTTCCTCCTCCGCGACGGGCTCCGGTGCCACGGACGTGCGTGGCGGTGGCGAGAGCGCAAAGGCAGAGGTGATGAGAAGCACGACGGCAGCGACCACAACCTCGGCGCCGATGCTCCGCCGCAACGCTCTTGCGGCCGCGGCACCGCCCTCCTCAAGGGCCGGCGTCAACCGCACCCGGTTGAGGGCGGCCAATGCCAGCAGGCCGCCCACCGCGAGCATCTTGCACAGCCAGGTCTGGCCGTAGGACGTGGTCAGCACCGCCGTCGGCGTGGGCATCTGCAGAACCGTCAGTCCGGCGCCGGCGGCGATGAGGAGCGCCACGCCTCCGATGGCCAGGCGCGAGAAGCGCCGCGTCAGCCGTGCGGCTTCGCCGATCGGTTCGGTCCGCAGGGTCATGATCAGTGGCCAGAACGAGCCGACCCAATAGGCCGCCATCAGGCCATGCAGGACCACCAGCGGAGCGCTCAGCCAGCGGGGCGGGGCGGTCGCCGCGTGCCCCGTCACGGCCAGCGATGCCGTCCCTAGCAACGCTCCCAGAACCAGCAGAGCCTGCGCAACGCCATGATCCGCTTCCAAGGTCAAACCGGTGGCGCTGATCAACAACCCGACCGTGGCAATCACCGCGCTGATTCCGGCCGTGCTGGCCATGCCGGTGTCCCACGCGGATGAGAATGCAAGCGTGGTGAGATCATTACCGTTCAAAATGACACCGTTGAGGCCGACGAGCAGGATGGCCGTCAAGCTGGCGACCAGCAAAAGCCAACACAGCTCATACCGTAGCTTCTCGTTCAGCGCCGGGTGATGGCCCGAGACCAGAACCAAGAAGAGACCGCCCCCGAGCCCGGCGAGAAGAAAGCCGTAATGCAGCGCCCGCGCAACCACCGTGACCACGGCTGCCGCATCCACGCCCTCCGGCGCGGCCGGCGTATCCCCCGCCGTCCTATTCGGCGCGGCACCGACACCGAAGGCGATCGAGCCCACCGCAGGATGGCCGTCCGCGGATGTCACGCGGTAGCTGACCGTGTAGGTGCCGTTGGGGAGCGGGTGCGGCAGCGGCAGTCGAACCGTATCGTCCGGCCCCGACACCGGTCTGTTCTCGGCGACCGGTTGTCCGGCACTGTCGAGCACCTGAACGGTGATTGGGGTTACCGGCTCGTTGAAGCGCAGCTGAATGTCCGGCGGGGACGCCTCCAGCCTACTGCTGTCCTCCGGAACGGTGTCCCGCAAAAAGGCATGTGCGCAGGCCTCCCCCTCGGTCCAGACCAGAAGCAGGATGCCGAGCGTCACCGCCCAGGCAATTCGAGACAAAGACTGCACGCGTGAGGCCTTCTCGTGATTGCGGGCCCGACTTTGCCGGACACCAACCCTACCCCCTGCGCTTGTTCGTCAGGCAACAGGGATCGCCGTTATGGCGGTAGCCGCACCCATGTGCGCCGACGCGGCACCGACCGAGGCCGCCAAGCACAGCAACCCGGCGCCAAGCGCCAGGGCGTGGACGTACATCATGGTGGAATCCGTGCAGGTCTCGGGCGCGGGCGGACTTGGATTCGGCCGATCAGATCAGTCCGGTGGACGGCGGCGCGCGTGGCTTGCTGCCGAAATGAAAGAGTTGCGACGGACGGATCCCCGGTCGTTCGGGCACCACAGCCACGGTGTAATGGACGGGGGTGGCGAGCCCCAGCCCGCCGTTCATCGGAGTTCCTTGCGTGTTCAGCGCGAGGCAGAACGCGCACAGCTCCTCATGGTGATGTTGCTCCGCCGGCGCCGGTTTGTTCGGCTCCGTCGAGCCGTCATGATGCTGGTGATCGGCGTGATGCGCGGCGGCTGCCTCGGTTGTCTGCCGGGCGGTGTTACGGTCCGCCATGGCGAAGTCCGGGACGATGGTCTGCACCAGAATTGCTAGCACCGCAAGCCACACCGACATCCATCCGCACCGTCCAGCCTCCCGCTCTCCGGCGGAGCCGCTTGGAGCGGTTCTCCCAAAACGGCGGTTGCGGATGGGGCGGACACTCGTCATGGCACTGGGCTACTCGGAAGCGGTGGAGCGCGCGTCGGGGCCACCGGTACCCGCCTTCGCGACACGGACGCTTGTCCGTGATCACGTGTTAAACGGCTACTCGTCTCGGAGGTTTGTCTTGGCGCTGTCGAGATGCGGTCCGGGTCGGGAGCATCGACCTTGCGGCCGTCCACCGTGCGGCATTCGCCTGGAAACGTCCAATCCTCCGTGGCGGGCATGCCCCGAAAACCCGGATTGCGGGTAGCCTGGGACGCCCGTACGGAGACCGGCCACCGGCTCTTGATGTAGGCGAGGGCAGCGAGCATCTGCCGGTCCTGGAGGCGGTCGGCGAAGACCGGCATGGACACCACGTCACGCTCGCCCTTCTGTTCCCGGACGCCGTATTTCACGGTTTGGAACAGCTCGGCATCGGAGTGCTCGAAGGAATGCCCGGTCTCGTCCTGCGGCGGAGCTTTGACCCGGCCGCTGGGAGCCATGACCTGCCAGTTCGGTTCCCCCTTAAGTTCGATGCCATGGCAACCGGCGCACTCGGCCGCGTAGAGCCGCCGCCCGATTTCGACCATCTCGGCGCCCTCCGCATCCGCGAACACTGCGTCCCAGGCAGCCAGGAGACGGGAGCCCAGCTGACGGTCACGACGAGGCCCACCAGGATCATGACCGCCGCGGCACTTCCCAATGCCACGAGGAGAACCATCAGGCTCCAATCTCGTCCTTCCGTCCGCATGCACTTCCGCCGGATCTGCTCGTCCGCCCGCTCCTAGGAGAATGCATCGGCTGTCGCGGGCAGCAAGCCCGCACAGACGAGAAACTATGATGAAGGAGCTGCTCCCGAACAGGGTGACGGGCGCTTGGCTCGCTTTCGTCAGCGTGGCCACACTTCCAATTGCCCTGTTGCGTTCTCCAATCAGGATCCTTTCCCATGTGAGGGAAGACAGTCGGAGTAAGATGCCCAAAGCTGGCAACCTGATCCGGCATCGCCTGGTTTGACGATGATCAAGGGAGAAACACCAATACTTCGCCAGCATGCGACTTCCAGCTTTTAACGACGAAGCCATGTCGTAGGCAGGAACTGGACGAAGCCTGCGGCCGCGTAGTGGCCTTGGGCTGATGCTGACGATGCCGGGCCGCCGTAGAGGATTCCCAGCGCCATGCAGATGGGTCGTGCAACGGAAGGGCAGTCTTGGACGCGGCGGTCGTTGCCGCTGCTGGCCCTTCTCGTTCTGGCCTTCCGCAGTCTGCTGCCAATGGCCGTCGCGCCACAGGCGGTCTGGACCTCCACCCACATCGGGCATGCGCATCATGCGCATCACACCCAGATGCCCAGCGCGGACGAGAGCCAGCCCAACGGCGGCGACAATTCCGGTCTACACCACCAAACCTGTCATTTCTGCCGGTTCCAGGACGCCGCGCTGCTGCCGCCGTCTCAGCAGCCGGCGGCCCGGACGTCATTGCCAATCCTGGAGCCATGGCAGGCGGCAAGGCCACACCTGTCCGGTCCCAGCGACGTCTTCACCAGCGCCTGGGTTCGCGCTCCTCCCGTGCATCCCGTGTGACGGCCCTATGCCGTAGGGCGCTGCGCGCCAAGCGGCGACGGGTCACCCCAGCCGACACATCCCACGAAACGCCGGCACACGCGACGCTGTGACGATCGCGGACGCCGTGCATGCACACGGGTTTGCCCATGATCGACTCTGCCAACGAGCGGCCGGAGAGCGCACGCACGCACTCCGCGCGGATGAACGCGCCATCACGCCGCGGTTTCCTCGCCTCCCTCATCGCTCTGGTAACCCTCACTGTGTTGGGGACCTCTGCCCCGGCCCGCGCCGAGATCCGTGTCACCGATGTCCTTGGACGCGCGGTGACGCTGAGCAAGCCGGCCGAGCGCGTCCTGCTCGGCTTCTACTTCGAGGATTACATCGCGATTGTCGGCCCGACCGCCATCGATCGTCTGACCGCGGTTTCGCTGCATTACTGGAAGGGCTACCGGCCCCGGCAGTATGAGGCGTACCTCGCGGCCTTTCCGAAGATCGCCTCGCTCGTCGATGTCGGCGACGTCGATAACGGAACGATGTCGGTGGAGAAGATCGTCGCCGCCCGTCCGGACGTCGCCATCCTGTCGGTGGGCCAGTACCAATACCTCGGAGCGGCCGCCGCCCAGATCGAGGCCGCTGGCATTCCGATCGTCACCGTCGATTACAACGCCCAGACCGTCGAAAAGCACGTCGCCAGCACACGCGTGATTGGCAAGGTCATGGGCACCGAGGAGCAGGCCGAACGGCTGGCGCGCGCCTACCAGGCGGCGGTCAACGATACGCAGGACCGCATCCAATCCGCCCAGGCGAGTGCCAAGCCAAAGGTCTACGTCGAGCTTGGGCAGAAGGGGCCGCACGAGTACGGCAACAGCTACGGCAAGGGCATGTGGGCCGGCGTCATCGACCAGGTCGGCGGCGCCAACATCGCGGACGGGCAGATCGCCAACTGGGGGCCGCTCAACCCCGAATACGTCGTCGCCGCGCAGCCCGACGTGATCTTCATCACCGCGTCGGAATGGATGAGCATCCCCGACGCCGTGGTCATGGGCTTCGGCGTTGATCCTGCCCTGACGCGCGAGCGCCTGCGCCCCTATCTGACCCGGGCAGGCTGGGCCAATCTGCCGGCGGTGCGCAACGGTGAGGTCTACGCGATCTACCACGGCGGAACGCGCACGCTCTACGACTACGTCTACGCGCGCTTCATGGCCAAGGCCCTGTACCCCATAGCCTTCGCGGACGTCGATCCGCGCGCCGAACTGGCCGGCTACTACAAGGAGAACCTGCCCATCCGCCCGGACGGCGACTTCATGCTCCGCCTGGAGCCGCGGTCATGACGGCCGTGGACATCCGGACCGGTCCGCTTCTGCGGTCCGGCTACCGGCAGGGCATGCGGCGGCGCGTCGCCGTGACCCTGTGGATGAGTGTCTTGCTCGCCGGACTCATCCTTCTCGACCTGGTGACGGGGCCGTCGCCGCTCAGCGTCGGCGACGCGCTGTTCGGGCTGCTCCGCGGACCGGCGAACCCCGACGGAATGACGGCGACGATCATCTGGTCGATCCGACTGCCGATCACGCTGATGGGGGTGCTGGTTGGCATCAGCCTCGGCATCGCCGGGCTCCAGATGCAGACCATCCTCGACAACCCGCTGGCCAGCCCCTTTACGCTGGGGTTTTCCGCAGCAGCCGGCTTCGGCGCGGCGCTCGCGATTATGTTCGGGGCGGCGCTGCCCATCGCGGCGTGGCTGCTCACTCCATTGGCAGCCTTCGCGGCGACGCTCGTGTCCTGCGGCCTCATCTATGGAATGGCCCGGGCCCGCGGCGCCAACCCGGAAATTCTGACGCTCGGCGGGATCGCCGTGATGTTCCTATTCCAGGCGCTGCAGTCGCTGCTCCAGTTTCTGGCGTCGCCGGAGGTCCTCCAGCAGATCGTGTTCTGGCTCTTCGGCAGCCTCATGAAGGCGAACTGGACCAGCGTCATGGTCCTGGGAGGTGTGCTGCTCGTCACCGTGCCGTTGCTGGCCCGGGATGCCTGGCGGCTGACGTCGCTGCGTCTGGGCGACGCCCACGCACGGAGTCTCGGCCTCGACGCCGACGCGCTGCGGCGTCGGACTTTCGGGTTCGTGGCCCTGCTCACCGCCGCCGCGGTCGCCTTCGTCGG
Source organism: Azospirillum canadense (assembly GCF_025961225.1). Taxonomy (GTDB): domain Bacteria; phylum Pseudomonadota; class Alphaproteobacteria; order Azospirillales; family Azospirillaceae; genus Azospirillum; species Azospirillum canadense. The sequence goes on from NZ_JAOQNG010000007.1 coordinate 581,594, forward strand.
CACGATCGGCTTCATCGGGCTGGTCGCGCCGCACGCCGCTCGCGCCCTGGTTGGCGAGGACCAGCGGGTCCTGATGCCGCTGACCGCGCTGATGGGGGCGGCCCTGCTGGTCGGGGCGTCGGTCGTGTCGAAGATCATCGCGCAAGGAGCGGTTATTCCGGTGGGCATCGTGACCGCCGTGGTTGGTGTGCCGGTGCTGTTCACGCTTGTTATGCGCCGTGGCGCGGGAGGCTGGGGATGACGGACGCGACACTGACCCTCCAGGACGTTTCGGTGGCGCGCGGCGGCAAACAGGTCGTCGATCGCGTCTGCGCGGCCCTTCCGGGCGGTGCCGTCACGGCCATCTGCGGGCCGAACGGGGCCGGCAAATCGACCCTCATCGGAGCGATTGCGGGTGTTGCTGTCCACCACGGCGCGATCCGTTGGGATGGCCGAAACCTCGACCGGACCGACGTCGCCTTCATGCCGCAGTGTGTGGCGATCCGCTCGACGCTCACCGTGCTGGAAGTGGTTTTGCTCGGCCGGCTCGACCGGCTGGGCTGGACGCTGCGCGAGGCCGACTTGGCGGCAGCCGGCGACGCTCTGGCGGCTCTCGGTCTGACCCACCTCGCCGAACGGCGGATCAACACCCTGTCCGGTGGTCAGCAGCAGCTGGTCCTGTTGGCGCAGCGCCTCATGCGCAAGCCTCGCATTCTGCTGCTGGACGAGCCGACCAGCGCGCTGGATCTGAACCGTCAGCTGCTGGTCTTTGACATGCTCGCATCCTATGCGCGCGAGAACCAGGCCCTCGTCCTCGTCGCGCTCCATGACCTGTCGCTCGCTGCGCGCTACGCCTCGATGCTCCTGCTGCTCAGGCAGGGGACCTTGATGGGATCGGGACATCCCGCCGAGGTGCTGCGCGCCGAGACAATCCGCGCGGTCTACGATGTGGAGGCGGAGGTGCTGCACTCATCCGGCGGCCATCCGGTCATCGCGCCACTGCATGCCAGCACGGAATGCCCGCTGCGCTTTGGGGGAGAACGACCGCCGGTGTATCATGCCGAGATGTGAGCCAAGCCTGCCGGTAAATAACCGACCCGCGCGGCCGTCCTCCGCCGGAAGCGGTGTCGCGCTCCGGCTCGCGGCCACGGGGCTGTTCGCGGTCATGTCGCTCCTCGTCCGGCTGGCGTCCGTCGAGGCGCCGGTCGGGCAGATCGTCTTCTACCGCAGTGCTTATGCTCTGCTCCCGATCATCGCGTACCTGATCTGGCATGGGCAGTTCCCCTCCGGCCTGAAGACGCGACGGCCGGGCGGGCACCTGAAGCGCAGCCTGTTCGGGTGCGCGGCGATGTTCTTCTCGTTCGTCTCGCTGGCCCACCTGCCGCTGGCCCTGGCGTCGGCCCTCGGGTTCCTCGCACCGTTGCTGGCTGTGCCGGCAGCGATGGTCTTCTTGCGGGAACGCCCGGGGGCCGCCGTCATTGGCGCCGCTTTCGCCGGCTTCTTCGGCGTCGTCCTGATGCTTGCCCCGGCGTTCGACGGACCATCGCTCGACCGGCACACCGTGATCGGCGTGGCCGCTGGTCTGGCCATGGCTGTTACCACCGCCGCAGCCAAGGTCGAGATCAAGGCGCTGACCGCGACGGAAGCGTCCGGGACCATCGCCTTCTACTTCGCCGTTGTCTGCGCTCTGGCCGGTCTGGCCACGTGGCCGTTGGGCTGGGCGTCACCCGTCGGGTCTTCACTCGGCTATCTCATCGGCGCCGGCTTCGCAGGAGGGTTCGCGCACATCGCCATGACCGAGGCCTTGGCGCGCGCACCGGCCTCGACGCTGGCACCGTTCGAATACACCACCATGCTCTGGGCACTTGCCTTCGATGCGCTGATCTTCGGCCTGCTTCCGAGCCCCATGAGCCTCGCCGGTGCCCTCGTGGTCGTCACGGCAGCGGCGGTCGTCGCCTTCGCCGACAAAATCGTGCTCCAGGTCCAGCGCATCGGGTGACGCTTGTGAGGCCCGCGTGCGGCCACCCCAACGGGACGTTCGAAGTTGCCCCAAGCAACAGCCCCGCACACAAAAAGGGCTGCGGGAAGGTCCTTCCCGCAGCCCATTGGACAAGAACATTCATTGGGAAAACCCGACTGCATGCAGCGGTCCATTTTCATGAACAGGGCAGAGTGCAGAGGGTTGCGCGGCCCTGTGTGGGTCTCGGAGGCTATCGCAGCCAAGCCACCAGATGCGGCTCCAGCCCCCAATACAGGCCGACGGCGGCGGCGATCCAGAGGCCGACCATGACGGCGGCCGCGGTGTAGCTAACCGGTCGCGCCGCTTGTCTCGCGGTGGCGGTGGCCCGGTGTTCTTCCAGGACCTCGGCCGGGATCAGGCGGACGACGAGCAGGATACCCAGCGGCACGATCAGCAGGTCATCCAGGTAACCCAGAACCGGCACGAAGTCGGGGATCAGGTCGATGGGGCTCAGCGCGTAGGCGGCCACCATCAGCGCCGCCACGCGGGCGTACCAGGGGGTTCTCGGATCGCGCGCGGCCAAGTAGATGGCGAGCACGTCGCGCTTCACCCCCCGAGCCCATGTCTTTGCCTTCGCCAGCATCGCATCGCGCCCTTCCTTGCCGCAGGGAACCGCACGGCCCTGCCTGAGTTGCCTATGTCGAGGTCGGCAGCCATCCGGCTGTCGTTTCGCCACGGAGATCGGAGCACGAGCATGAGGATGCAAGGACCACTGGCCCTGTTAGCGGTGACAGGTGTGCTGTTGGGCGCCCCGGCGTTCGCGGCTAACAAGAAGGACGTCCAGGCGCTTAACCAAGCCAAGGTTTCCCTGACCCAGGCCATTGAGACGGCCACCAAGCAGGGCAACGGTAAGGCCATCGACGCCGAGTTCGAGGTCGAGGACGGCGGCGGCCAGTACGAGATCAAGGTCCTCGGGTCGGACAAGCTGATGAAATACAAGCTCGACGCCAACTCCGGGCAGGTTACGGAGGCCGAGGAGGCGCACTTCGAGAAGTTTTTCACCCGCTTGAAACCCGAAGACCTGCGCAATGCCCGCACATCGCTCGTCGAGGCCATCGGCATTGCTGAGCAACGGCTCGGCGGAAAGGCTATTGAAGCCGAGGCCGAACGGGAGAGCGACCACATCCAGTACGAGGTGAAGGTCGTCAAGCCGGACGGCAGCACCGATGAGATCGAGATCAACGCCACCAATGGCCAAGTGGCGGAGCGATGAGAAACGGCATCTGACCCGAGGGGTGCCACCGTGCCGCCTGCCGGAGAGCCAGGGCCCCTGTTGAGGGGACCCTGGCTCGGCAGGTTCACTGATTGTGTGACGGGCCTTCGGGTTTCCGTTCCACCTGCCCCCGGCGTTGCAGCCACAGGGCCACCACAGGTTACACGCTTGAAACCATTCTAAACTACGTCGCGGGGGCGGGCTGGCGTATACTTCGGCTAACCGAAACCCGCCGACGCAGCCATGCCAAGAACCTTCGACGGTCAGATCCTGGAGGATGCCATTCACTGCATCCGCGTATCCGACGTTGTTTCGGACGAGGCGAAGGCTTGTCTGATCGGTGCCGTGCTGGCTCTGGGTCAGGCACATTGCAAGACCGTACCCTGCGGTGTGTGCAGCTCAGCCGAACGCTGCGAGGACCGCATTGGGTCGATCTTGAACGACGAGGTGGACGTGCCAGCGGGCCAATCTCCCAAGCTACGCGTGGTGCCGTTGGACGCGGCCTGACTCGTCCATACGCTTTGTACGGCAGAGCGGTCGCCGGTCTCTGGGAGGGGCGAGCTGTAGCCGCGTGATCCTATAAGTTGCTCCAGAGCTTACGATGCGCCGATTTGATTAAGCCAGTCCGGACCGTCGCACGCATTCCGGTCTGAGCCCGATGATTGCGCGTTCAATTCACCTGAGTCTGGCCTTGATCTTGCGTAATTCGGGCTTTCGGGGACGATGTGCTCTCACCGGATGTGGGTCGGATTCGGCCGATGAAACTGGGTTTGACCATTGACGAGCACAATCCGCGATAGCTGTTGAATAGCGGATAAGGGCCGGTCAGTGAAATTGGCCAATATAGGACACCAGTGCGCCGCATGACAGCGCCGTTAGCTTATCGCCCCGTAATATTGCGTCGATGAGGAAATTGCGACTTGTATAAGGCGTACGACGGTATGTCGCCGTTAGCGATATTTTCACGAGATTTGTCGCAACCTGTTGCATCGTTGCGCGGGGCCAGGGGGAGCCAGTGATGGTGCGGGAAGCTGATGGTCTGCTGGCGGTGAATGACGGGGCCCGCAGAGCCACCCGCGATGACGATTGGCTGACCCTCGGCGGCGGCCTGGACGCCAAGCTCGTCGCGCTTCATCAGGAGATTCTCGGGTGCTCCCCGCTGAGCGGCATCGACCGGATTTCCGTTGCCACCTACGACGCGCGCACGGACTTGGTCCGCACTCTGGCGCAGAGCAATCGAGGCCCCGCTCCCTTCGAGCGCTACGCGGGCAAGCTGACCGAGTTCCCAGCCCTCCAGCACCTTGCTGCGACCGGCGAGCCCATCGTCTCGGGGCTGGCCGAAGATCCCATCGAATGGTGTCGCCTGCCGCTCCGTACCTTGGCCCAGGACGGCCACCTATCACGCTACGTGGTCCGTCTGCAGCGGCAGGACACCCTATTCGGCTTTTTGTTCTTCAACTCCCGCCAGCCAGGCTTCTTCTCGGCCGACGTGCTGGAGGCACTGCGGCTGTACCGCCGGCTCATCGACGTTCTGGTGGTCAGCGAATTGACCAGCGTGCGGGCGATGCTGGGGGCTGTTCACACCGCGCGTGAGATCGGCCGGCTCCGCGACGAGGAAACCGGCGCCCACCTCGATCGCATGGCGCATTACACGCACCTGATCGGGCAGCGGTTGGCGCCGGCCCTGGGCTTGTCCGACGAGTACGTTGAATATCTGTTTCGCTACGCGCCGCTGCACGACATCGGCAAAGTCGGAGTGCCCGACCACATTCTGCTCAAGCCGGGCAAGCTGACACCGGACGAACTCGACATCATGAAGACGCACGTGCGCGAGGGCGTCAAGATCGTCGAAGCCATGATGCGCGACCATGATCTCGCAGGACTGCCGTACGCCTGCGTTCTGCGCAACATCGTCGGCTGTCACCATGAGTGGTGGGATGGCACGGGTTACCCGAACGGCTTGACAGGCGAGATTATTCCTTTGGAGGGACGCATCGTCGCTGTCGCCGATGTCTTCGACGCGTTGACCTCCGAGCGGCCGTACAAGACGGCGTGGACCCTTGACGCGGCCATCGCGTTCCTGCGCGACCAGGCCGGGCGGCACTTTGACCCGGCCTGCGTGGAAGCGTTGCTTGCCGATCCGGCCGCGCTGTCGGCGATTCGGCAACAATTCCAGGACGAGTCGCCGCCCATCACAGGCCGGGTGAGGGCAATGAAGGCGCTCGCCGAGCCCACCGGCGGCCAGGCCTGATGCAGCATGATCGACACGCGCCCTGGCAACATGTTGAACACCGCGGCAGGGAAGCGGCTCCCAGGGGGCGGGGATTGCGGCACGCCGTTGCCCGGGAGTCCTATGAGCAATGGGCGGGGGTTTCGGCATTCGGTGTGCCGAGAGTGCCGTTGAACATCTGTCATTGCTTTCGTAGGAAGCACTCCGCAACAGGGCCAGCACAAGACTGGCCGGCATTGAAAGTTCTTGAGGAAAACGCCAATGTTGACCGCTGATCGGTACATTGTGGAAGTGAACCAGGAAGCTACGGGCATTCTGGCGCGCAGTGATAAGGAGTTTCAGTTCTTCGTTTCGCAGCCGGCGGCTTTTGCGCTCAATCAGTGGATGTTCCCGTCGGCGCGGGATGCGATCGATGCCGTCGCACGCACCATCGCGGCCAGTTGCAGATAGCGCTCGGGCCGTTCGTATTTGGGGCGCTTGATCCCTATCGGGTTCCAGGAGGACGGACAAAGCCGCATCCCTTCTGGCGCGACATCATAACGGCGGCTCCGGCGGCAGCACATCTCCCACCGGCGGGGCCGCCGTTCACTTCCTTCTATGACATCGCATGCGCCCTGACACCCGGGTGGACGCGTTGCGTGTAGCCCTCCAACTCACGGCGGATGGCGTCAAACGCGTCGCGGATAGCGACCCTGGGGTTCTGGTGGGCTTGGTTCTCCGGCCCCTGGCGACTGCTCGCGAGTTGGGCCTGGGGAACGCTCAGGACGATACGCACCGTATAGCGTTTGCCCTTGTGTTGATGGCGGTGCGGTACCTCGACGACCACGCGGCAGTTCATGATGTCCTGGCACAAGCGGTCGAGCTTGACCGCGTGCTCGCGGATGACGGTCTCCAGTGCCGGCGACGGGTCCATGTTGTGGAACAAGATCTGCAGTGGAAGACGCATACGGACCTCCTATACGGACCTCCTGTTTTCAGGCGGATGGGCGGGACTCCCCCGGCACCTGACAGGCGGTAACGGTCACAGTTTAGCAGGCTCCCGAATCGCGGCTTTGCGCTGCATCAAGGCAAAGCTCACGCTTTGGTCGAAACTGACCAGGGTCTCAACCGCGGCCGCCCAGGGACGGCAAATTTCCGCTTGCAAGGCGGCAGCACTGTGGGGGGCGCGCGGGATCGATGCCGGTGCGTAACGAACGGCCAAGGTGCTGTCCCCAAGGACCAATCGCCCCCTCCAATGCACGCGCAACGTGACCTCACGCGCGTGAGATACTCTGCGGGACCGATCAAGGAGGGCATCATGACTGTATTCATGGCCGAAAGGAACCTCCCGGGGATTGGCATGGACGAGCTTGCCGCGGCGCAAAGGCGAGCGATTGACGTGGCCCGCGACATGAGCGCCAACGGGACAGCGGTCCGCTATATTCGCAGCACATTCGTGCCGAGCGAGGGGCGGTGCGAATGCCTGTTCGAGGCCGACAGCGCCGAGGCGGTGCGCCAGCTCAACAACCAGGCGCACATCCCCTACACACGCGTCATTGAGGCCATGGATCTCACGCCGCCTTAAACCAGGCCGCCGAAAAGCTGAATGGTCTGAAAACGGCCGGCGGCGCGTGTGCGCCCGTGGGCGAGGTGGCGATGATGCGCTACAAGCAACTGATCGGACGCAGCCTGCGCGCTCGGAGTCTGCCGGCCCAGAAGGTTGAGGCCGCCGTCGGCTGCAAGGTCATGAACATCATGACCAGCTTGGGTCTGCCGATCTCCCGCAAGACTGCCTGATCACCGCGGCCCAATGGTGGACTCCGCCACAACACCGATTTGTGCGCCAAAGTCAATACGAGTTGGACCCCGCGCCAACCCTGGCTGGAATCGCCGTCATGGGGTGAGAAGTGCGGGGTTCCGGGGGGTGTGGGGCGTGGTGACGTGAATTGGTCGGGGTGAAAAAGACGGGGAGACGGGGTGAAGCGTCCGGGGTCTGCGGCGAGGGCGGTGTGCTCTCGGCGCGGTCGCCGGGCGGCGGTGTCTCTCCGTGTGGGCGCAGCGGCCGGGCCGCCATCTTTTTGAAATCATTGGGACATCCGGGCGCGCGACGGTCTTGAAGGGGGCAGTCGAGCGGATCATCGCGGGAGCACGGGCGACGCATTCCGGCCCCCGAAGATCTTGATCTCTCAGGAGATCCGAGCTGCGTTTGCTGTGCGTTGGCATCTGCGAACGCAGCGGCGCGAGATCGGCGGCGCCCACGGCGCTGGACACCGTCCAGCCGCCACGGCCGTTCCGGTCGTTGACCGCGCCGGCCTGCTCCCGCTCAGCCCGACCTCCGTGGCGCGCGTCGTCCGCGCCGTCCAGGACAAGACGCGGCGCTACTCCCTCCACTTGACGGGCGTTGGTGTCGCGCAACGCCTCGTCGCTGCCGGCTTCGATCTGCCAGCGATCCAGCAGGCCAGCGGCTGAAAGTTGCCGGTCATGGTGGCGCCTACGCCGAGCGCGGCGCCGTGGCTTGCCACCGCGTCGGCCGGCCTCGCCGCGCGGACAGCGCGGACGGCGACAATCAGCCGTGACCGGCGGTGACGCGGTGGCGTTAAGGGCGCCGATCGCGGCCTTCCGTCGGCGCGCCATCGCGGTGCGCCTGGAGGCCATGCGCCGCGCCAGGGCACCGGCTGGTCGGCGTCGTCTGTCTAGGCCCCGCTCGGCCGCGCCCGTGTGCACGGCTTGCTGGAGCGTGACGACCACGCCGCTGCGGAGTAGATTCGACATCCCCCGCCCCGGAACGAAGACGGCTCCATGACCCCTGACCAGTGTATCGCCGCGCGCAAGCTCCTCGGCTTGTCCCGATTTGAGGCGCAACGGCGGACCGGGCTGGCCTACAGCACGCTTCAGGATGTCGAACTGGGCGCCACGGCCCCGCCCCCACCGACGCGCAACCGGCTGTGTGCCGCGTTCGAGGCGGCCGGCGTCGCGCTCGACGCGGGCGCTGGATCGGGTGCGCGGCTGTGCGAGTGGAGGGAGCATGACGGAGATAGGCCATGATCGGCGGACCACCCAAGCCTGAGCCACAGGTCGTTCATGTCTCCCGCAAGCCAACGGCCGCGCGGATGACGGCGGCGATGAAGGCGACTGGCCTGCCAATGCACACCGTGTGGAGGGTTTATGGCGCCATGCTCGAAGTCCTGGACCAGGACGGCCCGGCGGCAGACGGCGACCCTTCGGTCGCGCCACCCAGGCCAGACATCTGCGAGGTGGCCCGCATGACCCCGGAACAATGCCGGCAAGCCCGCGCGTTGGTGGACTGGAGCACACGTGACCTTGCCCGGGCGTCCGGCATCATGGCGCGCACCATTGGCCTGTGGGAGCGCGGCAAGCACCCCAGCGTGGAGCCAATGATGTCGCTGCTACGGACCGCGTTTGAGGAGGCCGGCATCGTGTTCGGCCCGGACGGCGGAAGCGTTCGACTAGGAAACGCTGCTGAACGAGGCTCAGCACCATGACCCCATCCAGTGCAGAACCACGCGCCGGAGGCTCGGGTGGTCCATTGAGGAGCTGGCCCCCGAGCCCTGCGCAGCCCGACCGTTGTCGGCGCATTCGAACGCGGGAAGACGCCCGGCAGCATGGCGGTCCTCGCCTCCCTCCGCCGCGCCTTCGCCGAGGCCGGGGTGAACGTGGAGGCCGTCCCGGACAACGCCCAACCAAAGATGGAGAATGCGGCATGTTCGCCGTGAGCGGGGAGGAACGCGCGGCCATCCGCCGCGCCTAAGATTACGGTGGCGAGTGGGCCACCGTTGTGGAATTGCGTCGCCACTTTTCCATTGAGGACAACGACAATGCCCTATTCCCGGTGCGCAGCATCGTTCGGTGGCGGTCGGCTCTCGTAGCAACCGCCAGCGCGCCGACCACGGGACGGGTCGTCCCAGTAAACTTCACCTTATGAAAATGGGGCCGATTGCCACCCCCTCACGACAGTCGAGCGGTGAAGTCTCCGCGCTGAACCGCGACCACACTCCAGGAAAGGCATACGCAATCGTGATTGGATCGGCAAACTGAACTGGTCACCCGCGACCGACGAAGCCGTCGCCGCGGATCGGACCACGCGGGACCACGTCATCGTCATCGCGATCACTGGGGAGGTCCGCGGCGCCTTCGGCGTGGGCCAGCGAACAGCCGACGACAGCGTTCCGGTCTGGATCGCGCCCCACCTGCCGACCGGGCACCGCTTGCCGAACGAGTTTCTGTCGCGGGACGCTGCGGTCGCGTGTGTCGCCATGATGGAAGGGCTCGGTTGCTGGACGGCTGAGGACCCGGAGCAGATACTGCAGCACCCCCACAACGATCTTGCCCATCGCCTTGTGGCCAAAGCTTCGGGCCGCCGGGCGGCGTGAGGTGGTCGGCGCACCAAGCGGGGCATGCAGGCCTTACAAAGGAGAGTGTCGATTGCGACCATTCCCGGCCACCGAGCCTTTCCCGAAATCATACAGCATTCCTGCGGCAGACGTCGGAAGCGAAGGCTCGATCGCCGCTGTCGCAGGGCAGCCTTCGATCAGCGGGTGTAAAAGCAGCAGGCCATCGCCGGATCACCCTCGGCGTCAGAGTCCGGGACTGCGGTACCCGCCAGACATTCGTGGGCCGCTCCGAGCAGGTGCAGGAGGTCGTCGGTCCACAGCGCTCGGCCTGAGGGGGCGGGGGACCGGTCGGGCGACCCGTTCTCGTCAAGGATCATAGGCATCTCCCCCACAGCACGGCCCGCGAGCGCCGTTGCCTGCAAACGACGCTCGCGGGCGTGCTTCTTGCGCTCAGTACATGTGCTGGCCGCCGTTGATGGACAGCGTCGAGCCGGTGATGAAACCGGCGTCGTCGCCGACCAGGAACAGCACGCCGCGGGCGATCTCCTCGGCCTTGCCGAGGCGGCCGACCGGGATGCGGGCGACGATCTTCTCCAGCACGTTCGGCGGAACGGCGCGGACCATGTCGGTGTCGATGTAGCCCGGCGCGATGGCGTTGACGGTGATGCCCTTGGCCGCACCCTCCTGGGCCAGCGCCTTGGTGAAGCCATGGATGCCCGACTTGGCGGCGGCGTAGTTCACCTGGCCGTACTGGCCGGCCTGGCCGTTGATCGAGCCGATGTTGACGATACGGCCGAAGCCGCGCTCGCGCATGCCGTCGATGACGGTGCGGCACAGGTTGAAACAGGAGGTTAGGTTGGTCGCGATGACGTCGTTCCACTGCTGCGGCGTCATGCGCTGCAGCACGCCATCGCGGGTGATGCCCGCGTTGTTGACCACCACGTCGACCGGGCCCAGCTCGGCCGTGATCTTGGCGATGCCCGCCTGCACCGCGTCGAAGTCCGAGACATCAAACTTGTACACGCGGATGCCGGTGCTTTCTGCAAAGGCAAACGCCGCCGCGTCGTTGCCGGCGTAAGTGGCGGCCACGTGATAGCCAGCCTTGTCCAACGCGACCGCGATCGCGGCGCCGATGCCGCGCGTGCCTCCGGTGACCACTGCAACCCGAGCCATGACGTTCCCTACCTTGTGTTTGTGTGTGGTGGCTGGCGATGAGAAGACGCGCTGAGGTCCGGCGCGCCAAAGGAGGCAAAGCGCCTTCCTCAAGAGCCATTTAAGTAGCGCGTGTTCGCTTCATGCGTCGTTGGTGTTTTTATTCGAGCCCAGCCAGATCTTTTATTGTTGATTGCGGCGTTCCTCCAGTGTTTGGCTGGGCTCTCGCGCACCGTATTGGAAATTATCGCCGCGTGACAATATCAATTAGGTCATAGAAAGCGTGAGAACCGGCGTTCTTATCGGTAGATAACGCTTAGGGCAGGCAACGGTTTAGCCTCTTAATCACCACCAGGGCATTGTAAGCGCCCGGGACTGCCAGCGCTTCGAAATCAGGACTTCAGGAAAGTCGGCGCTTAAATGTTATTGCTTGACAGATTTATGCGACGGCGGGCCGGCATCACGCCGGTTTTCCCATGCGAGGCCGTGCGTCGGCCCGCCCGGCCCAACCCGCGTTCGCGACAGACCGGGGGACGAGCCCCCTCAGCTCAACAGGGGCATGGGGGGTTTGCAACCGATGCCCGCGCCCTCCGCGCTCCTGATGGTTTGGTGCAGGGACGCTGTTGTTGCCCACAGGAAGGGAGGCTCTCCGTCCACGAACGTTCGTCGTCGAACACGGTTGCTACACCACGGCTCGGGACACGATCGCTGCGGAGCCTTGACGACGGTCAAGGCCTCCCAGCCGCAATCCGGGCTACGAGTTGTCCGCGATGTTGGCGCTGCACCGATCGTGTTCCTTTCCCGGCGGCGCAGCGACCGGCGACGCGGATTCGGCAGAGATGACGATGGCTTGGAAGCGATATCTCTCTCAGTGGATGACCGGCGGAACGCCGCGGCAGGTGTTGCCCGCCAAAGCGGACGAGACCGCGGCTCCCATGCCGGCCTCGGATTTGGGTGAGACGGTCCGTCGCGCGTTGCGGACGGTGGACGATCCGGAGGTGGGATTGAACATCGTGGACCTCGGCCTTGTGTACGCGATTCACGCCTCGCGCCAGTCTGTGCATGCCGACATTACCCTGACGACGCCCACCTGTCCGTTGGGCGAAACCGTGGTCGATCACGCGCGGACGGCGATCGCGCAAGCCCTGCCCAACGTGGCGGACGTAACGGTCCGGCTGGTCTGGGAGCCGCGCTGGACCCCTGCGATGATGAGCAGTCATGCGCGCAAGCAACTTGGGTGGTGATGGTGGTTCCCCCGTCGCGGCGGCGTGGATGCGCCGCCTTGCGCGCCTTCCAGTCCTGGCCTTGGCGATCGCCGGGCTGGTGAGCGGGATGGCCGGAGGACTGGCCCGGTTGGGGTGGGACTGGCCGGGCCAGGCCACAGACCTGTGGGCCCACCACGGCCCGCTTATGGTGTCCACGGTGTTCGGAACGGTGATTGGCCTGGAGCGCGCGGTCGCTTCGGGACGCGGATGGGCCTATTGGGCGCCGGTGATGTCCGGCGTGGCTGGGGTGATGCTCGTGGCCGGCGCGCCTGTGCCGTCCGTAGTCGCGCTGTTCGTCGCGGCCGCCTTCATCCTGTTGGTCACCACGCTGGCCATGGTGCGGGTGTCGCCGGAGTTGCACACCCTGGTCCTGGCGGGCAGCTGCCTGTGCTGGGTTGCGGGAAACGCCTTGTGGCTGGCCGGCTTTCCCCTGAGCGCGGCCGTGCCATGGTGGATCGGCTTTCTCGTGCTGGTGATCACCGGGGAACGGCTGGAACTCAGCCGCCTGTTGAAGCCCCTTCCCGGGCGGACGCCGTTGTTCCTGGCGGCCGCGGCACTCTTGCTCGGCGGAATCGCGCGCTCGGCGCTGCCGTGCGATGGCGCCCTTGCGCCGGTCGGGCCGGGCTTGCTGGCCATGGCGCTCTGGCTCGCCCGGTTCGACATCGCCCACCGCACCGTTCGGCAGAGCGGCCTGCCCCGCTACGTGGCGGTCTGCCTCCTCGCGGGCTACGCATGGCTCGGCGCCGCGGGAGTGTTGGTGGTGTGGGATGAGGTCGTCGCGGCTTCCTTTCTCCGCGACGCGGCCTTGCACGCGGTGTTTCTGGGCTTTGTTCTGACGATGGTGTTCGCCCACGCGCCGATCATTCTGCCGGCTCTACTCAGGGTCACGGTTCGCTACAGTCCGGTCTTCTACGTGCACGTCGCTGTGCTACACGCGTCCGTCGCGTTCCGGGTCCTGGCCGATCTTCTGGAAGGGACAGGGGCGCGTGCCTGGGCTGGGCTGGGCAACAGCGTGGCGATTCTGATGTTTGCCGCGCTCATGGCAACGGCGATTTGGCGCGGCAGGACCCCGGCTCGCCGTTAGAGCATTTTCACATTGAGTGAGCATAACCAGCGGCCTTGAAGTAGTTGGCGCATTCGTGAGGGAGGAAGGCGCCGAGAAGCTCGCCGATGCGCTTCCACAATCCTTCGACGGTGCGTTCGGGTTGTTGTCGGAGCAGGGTTTTGAGCTTGGCGAAAGCCATCTCGATCGGGTTCATGTCCGGTGAATAGGGCGGCAGCAGGAAGAGCTGAGCGCCGATGGCTTGAATGGCGCGGCGCACCGCCGGGAGCTTGTGGGCCGGCAGGTTGTCCATAACCACGATGTCGCCGGGGGCCAAGGTCGGCACGAGGATCTCGCGGACGTAGGCCAGAAAGGTGGCGCCATTCATCGCGCCATCGGGGCCGTCAACCCGGTGAGCCGCAAGCCGGCGACGAAGGTCGTGCTCTTCCAGTGCCCGAACGGCGCACGGGCCAGCAGCCGCTGGCCGCGCGGGGCACGGCCGTACAGCCGGGTCATCTTGGTGATGACCCCGGTTTCGTCGAGAAAGACCAAGCGGTCAGGGTCGATGAACGGCCGGGCCGCTTGCCAGCTCTGGCGCCGCGCGGCGACGGCCGGGCGCTCCTGCTCGGCGGCGCGCAAAGTTTTTTTTTGAAGCTCAAGCCGAGCCGATCCACCGCCGCTCACAGCGCCCCATGGCTTAGGATGACGGCGTGTTCGCTGGCCAGCCAACGCCGCAGCGCCGCCAAGGTGATGTCCGGCTGGGCGGCGATGCACGCGGCCACCGCCGCCTCCTGGCTCGCCGTCAGCTTGCGCGGACGATCCCCGCGGTTGGCGCTCGCCTCGACGGCGCCGGTCTTGCGGCGGCGAAGCAGCGCCTTGTAGACGTAGGACACGCTGACCTGGAACAGTGCGGCGACCGCACGGGCGGCCATCCCACCGTCCACCGCGGCCAACACGCGCATCCGCAAGTCCGAGGAATAGCTGCGACCGTGACACCAGGTCATCACTCCCCCCACAGGCCGTTGCAGAGACCAGCGAATCACACCAGCCCGCGTTTGGGAATCTGGAGGGTTCTGTGAGGTCCCGGCGGCGCCTCGGGGTGCGGGCACGCTCCCTGGGACCTCATAGAAGCCGGATTGAATGAAACCGCGGCGGTGGCCGGCGCTTATGGGAATAGTAGCACCGGTTCCGTCAGGGCTCGCGCCAGCTTGATCGCAGCATTAACATCGCAGTAGAGGAGCACCTCCATGAAGGAGGTGAGGATGCGCTGCCCGCACTGCCACTCGACCGCATCGACGGAGCGTTCGGATCGGACGGCGCATGGCTATCGGCGCTTCCGTTGCAAGGAGTGCGGCCGGCAATGCAACGAGCGCCCGGGTTCGGTGCTGAACCGGCTGCAGGTCCCCACCGACGTGGTCTTCCTGATCGTACTCTGGCGGTTGTGGTTTAAGCTCAGCCTGCGCGATCTCGCGGAAATTCTGCTGTCGCGTGGTCTGGTCTTCTCCCACGAGGCCGTGCGGGAGTGGGAGGCCAAGGTGGCCCCGCTGCTCACCGATGCTCTCCGGCGCCGCCGGCGCGATACGGTGGGGCGGAGCTGGTCCGTCGACGAGACGTACCTGAAGGTCGGCGGGCGCTGGTGCTATTTGCACCGGGCGATCGACAGCGATGGTGCCCTGGGCGAGGTCTACCTCAGCGAACACCGCGACCAGGTGGCCGCCGAACAGTTCTTCCATTCCGCGGTGGCGGTCACCGGCCGCATGCCCGAGACGGTTACGACGGACAAGCACGCCGGCTACCCGCCAGCCATCAAGCAGGTGTTCGGGGATGCGGCTGAGCACCGCACCTCCAAATTCAAGGACAACCATTTGGAGCAAGATCATCGCGGGATGAAAGGAAGGACGCGGCCGATGCGCGGATTCCAGCTCCCAGACAGCGCCCATCTTTTCTGCCGGGCCCATGACGAGGTGCGCAACTTTCTGCGCCCGGCAACCCGGCGCAACCAGCATGTTCCGACCGCCCGGCGATGGACGATCTATGTCCGGAGGGGCGCCGCCCTGCGCGACATGCTTGCCGTCGCATAATCGACTCCTCCAATTCAGGGCGGCGTCATGCCCTCATGCACGCTGTGGCGCGAGACCTGACGCAACCGTGCCAGTGCTCCTCCGCCATGTCGGTCGCCGCCGGCGTGAGCCACCGCACGTCCTTGACGTCCAGGTCGGCGTTGTGCTCGCCGGTCAGAAAGCGGCCGCGCCGCAGCATCGGGAAGGCCTGGCGCAAGGCGATGACCTTGCGCACGAACGCGATCAGCGCCTGACCGTCCTCGTCGATCCGCTCCCAGTCCAGCCAAATGATCGCGTTGTCCTGACAGTAGGCGTTGTTGTTGCCCTGCTGACTATGCCCGAATTCATCACCGGCCAGCAGCATCGGCGTGCCTTGGGACAGCAGCAGCGTCGCCAGCAGGTTGCATGTCTGGCGGAACCGCAGGTCCAGGATGTCCGGGTCGTCGGTCGGGGCTTCGGCGCCATGGTTCCAGGAGAGGTTGTTCGAGTGACCGTCGTGGTTGCCCTCGCCGTTCGCCTCGTTGTGCTTGTCGTTGTAGGAGACGAGATCGTGCAGCGTGAAGCCATCGTGGGCGCTGATGAAATTGACGCTGGCCCACGGCTTGCGGCCGCGCCGATTGAACAGGTCGCCCGAGGCGGTCAGGCGCGCCGCCAGGTCGGGCAGCTTGCCCTCGTCCCCCTTCCAGAAGCCCCGCACCGTGTCGCGGAACTTGTCGTTCCACTCCGCCCAGCCCGGCGGGAAGCCGCCGACCTGGTAGCCGCCAGGGCCGCAGTCCCATGGTGCGGCGATCAGCTTCACGCTTGACAGGATCGGGTCCTGCAGACAGCTGTCGAGAAAGCCGCCGCCCTCGTCGAAGCCATAGGGCTCGCGGCCGAGAATGGTGGCGAGATCGAAGCGGAAGCCGTCGATGTGCATCTCGGTGACCCAATAGCGCAGGCTGTCGGTCACCATCTGCAGGACGCGCGGATGGCTGAGGTTCAGCGTGTTGCCGGTGCCGGTCTCGTTGATGTAGTAGCGCTTCTGGTCGGGGATGAGGCGGTAGTAGCTGGCGTTGTCGATGCCCTTGAAGCTCAGCGTCGGGCCGCGCTCGTTGCCCTCGGCGGTGTGGTTGTAGACCACGTCCAGGATGACCTCGAGCCCGGCATCGTGGAGATGCGCGACCATCTCCTTGAATTCGGTCAGCTTGTTTGTCGCTGAGTAGCGAAGCTCCGGGGCGAAGAAACCGATGCTGTTATAGCGCCAGTAATTCGCCAGCCCCTTGTCGATGAGGTGCTGGTCCTGCACAAAGGCGTGCACGGGCAGCAGTTCGACCGAGGTCACGCCGAGGCTTTTGATGTAGTCGATCACCTCTTTCACCGCCAAGCCTGCGTAGGTGCCGCGCAGGTGCGGCGGCACGGCGGGGTGCAGCTTGGTGAAGCCCTTGATGTGGGTCTCGTAGAAGATGGTCCGTTCCCACGGGATCGAGGGCCGGCGCTCCTTGCCCCAGGTGAAGGCGGGGTCGACCACTTTGCACTTCGATGCAGGGGGCGCTGTCGCGGTCGTCGAAGGACAGTTCGTCGCCGGATTCCGTCGCATAGCCAAAATGGGCCGGGTTCCAGCGGATGTCGCCGATCAGTCCCTTGGCGTAGGGATCGAGCAGCAGCTTGTTGGGGTTGAAGCGGTGGCCGTTCTCCGGGTCGTAGGGGCCATGGACCCGGTAGGCGTAGACCGTGCCGGGCCGCGCATCCGGCAGGTAGCCGTGCCAGATTTCGTTGGTGAATTCCGGCAGTTGGACGCGCTCCAGTTCCGTTTCGCCGGTTTCATCGAACAGGCAGAGCTCCACCTTGGTCGCGTTGGCCGAGAACAGGGCGAAGTTGACGCCAAGCCCGTCCCAGGTGGCCCCGAGCGGAAACGGCAAGCCTTCGCTGATGCGTGATGTCGCCTTGTTGATGAAGGCCATGCTCCGCTCTCCGATTCTGTGGCTGCGCTGAAGCGCCAGCGAACGTGTGGCGCGGACATCCGCGCAGCCAGGCGTACAACCTGGGCTGAGACGGGCTTGTTCCAGCCCCGCCATTTTCCCCATCGGCACTGGTCGGATGAACGCGGAACCCGCGCTCGTGGGCAGGGTTGTACAGCGGCTGCGCTGCATAGCTGCACGCCCGCCGCCTGGGTTTCCCAGGCGAGGAGCCGCACCGTGCCTGCCGCTGACGGTGGAAACAAACGGACGAGTGTTTTTCCTGAGGCGTTGTGATGGTTTCGTGACCCGATCACTCGCCGCGCGGCGAGGTGGGGTCCGTTTGGTGTGCAGCCAAGAAAACCACATTGGACGGTTGCCGTTCACCTTGGAGTGGGCAAGAATCATGTGGCGCATGGACGGCGTTTGTCGCTCCGCTGATGCCGGAGAGCCGGCCTTTCGCAATAGGAGTGCCGGTTCGGATTGTTCTGTGCACAAATGTTGATACCGTGCGCCATCCAATGGCGCCACTGTAGCGCAGCAGCACGGGAAACGGGTCAAGCGGGAGATCATCATGACTGCGCTCACCAGGAACAATGTGCAGAGTTCTGGGCAAGGCAGCCAGCCGATCCTTTTCGCGCACGGCTACGGCTGCGACCAGAACATGTGGCGCCTCATCGCTCCGGCCTTTGAGGCCGATCACCGGGTCATCCTGTTCGACCATGTCGGAGCGGGGCGCTCTGACCTGTCCGCGTACGATCGTGCCAAGTACGCCACTCTGCAGGGTTACGCGGATGACATTCTCGAAATTTGCCATGAGGCGGGGCTGACCGACGTCATCTTCGTCGGGCATTCGGTCAGCGCCATGATCGGCGTGCTCGCGGCCCTTCAGGAACCCGAGCTGTTCGACAGCCTGGTGCTCGTCGGGCCTTCCCCTTGTTACATCAATGACGGCGACTACGTTGGCGGTTTTGCGCGGGAGGACGTCGAGGAACTGTTGGACTCTCTCGACAGCAACTATCTGGGCTGGTCCAGTGCCATGGCTCCGGTCATCATGGGAAACCCGGATCGCCCGGAACTGGGTGAGGAACTGACCAACAGCTTCTGCCGCACCGACCCGGAGATTGCCAAGCGCTTCGCCCGGGTCACGTTCCTGTCCGACAACCGCGCCGATCTGCCGAAGCTGACGACGCGTTGCCTCATCCTGCAATGCTCGGAGGACGTGATTGCCCCCACGACGGTCGGCGCCTACATGCATCGCGCCCTGCCCAGCAGCGCGTTCGTCCAAATGAGGGCGACCGGGCATTGCCCCAACCTGAGCGCGCCCGAGGAAACCATCGCCGCCATCAAGGCGTTTCTGGCAAAGAGTGGGGGTGACGCACCGTGACGACCAATGACCTCCTGGACGAGAGCCTGGAGGACCTCTATGAGACCGCACCCTGCGGCTACGTGTCCACGCGGCCGGACGGGACCATCGTCAAGATCAACGGGACGCTGCTCGCCTGGACGGGGTACCGGCGGGAAGACCTGCTGGCGGGCAAGCGCTTTCAGGACCTGCTGACGGTCGCGGGGAAAATCTTCTACGAAACACATTATGCCCCGCTCCTGCAGATGCAGGGCTTTCTGAACGAGATCGCCTTCGAGATCGCTTGCGCCGACGGCACCCGGCTTCCGGTCTTGGTCAACGCCGTCCAAAAGCACGATGACGCCGGGCGGGCGGTGTTCACGCGCGTTTCCGTCTTCAACGCCACCGACCGCCGCAGGTACGAGCAGGAACTGTTGCGGGCGCGCCGGCAGGCGGAACAGAGCGAAGAGCGTTACCGGTTTCTCGCGGAGTCCAACCCGCATATGGTGTGGACCGCCTTGGCGGATGGTCAGATCGACTACATGAACGCTCGCTGGGCCGATTACACCGGCTTGGCCAGTGACCAGGCTCTGGGGTGGCGTTGGGCGGACCTCCTCCACCCCAACGACCGGGCCATGGCGAGTGCGGCGTGGCGGATCGCCGTTCAGGATGGCGCGTCCTACTCGGCGGAGTTCCGCGTTCGACGCGGCGACGGCCAACACCGCTGGTTTCTGGCCCGTGCCGAGCCGTTCCGCGACGAGCAGGGGCAAATCATCCGCTGGTTTGGCACCGCGACGGACATCGAGGATGCCAAGCGGATCGAGCGGGTGCTACGCGAACGCGAGCAACTCTACCGCACTCTGGCGGAAGCCTTGCCGCAGCTGGTCTGGATGACCCGAGGCGACGGAACCCCAGACTATTTCAACCGGCGTTGGCGGGAGTACACGGGCGTCGAGCTGCTCACGGAGCAAGCCAACGACTGGGCGGGCCTGGTGCACCCGGAGGACTTGGACCGTGTTCTCCAGCATTGGGACCGATCCCTGACAACGGGAGCACCGTATGAGATCGAATACCGCCTTCGTGGCGCCGACGGTCGCTACCGATGGTTTCTGGCGCGCGCGACGCCGGTGCGTGAGGGCGGGGGAGAGATCGTGCGCTGGTTCGGCACGGGCACCGACATCACCGAGATCGTCCGCGCGCGCGAGACACTGACCCGAAGCGGCGAAGAGCTCCAGCGTCTGGTGGCCGAGCGGACGGCCCAACTGGAGGACTCCAACCGTCGGCTCCGTGCCGAAATGGAGGAGCGCGTGCAGGTGCAGCAAGCGTTGCAGCGGGCGCAGAAGCTGGAAGCCATCGGCCAGCTCACCGGCGGCGTCGCGCACGATTTCAACAACCTGCTTCAGGTGATCGCCGGGAACCTGCAACTCCTCGAGCGCAACATCAGCAACGCCCAGGAGGCGCAGCGGCGCTTGCACGCCGCCATGGGGGCGGTGGAGCGCGGCGCCAAGCTGGCGGCGCAATTGCTCGCCTTCGCGCGCCGACAGCCCCTTGAGCCCAGGGTGATCAACCTCGGGCGTCTGGTCCGCGCCATGGACGACCTGCTGCGTCGGGCCTTGGGCGAGGCCATTGACATCGAAACGATCATCGCCGGCGGGCTGTGGAACACCATCGTCGACCCCGATCAGGTCGAGAATGTGATTTTGAACCTCGCGGTGAACGCTCGTGACGCGATGGAGGGTGTCGGCAAGCTGACCATCGAGGCCGGCAACGCCATGCTCGACGACCACTATGCCCGCCAGCACGCCGACGTCACGCCAGGCCAGTACGTGATGCTGGCCGTCACCGACACCGGCTGTGGCATGCCACCGGAGGTGATCGAGCGGGTGTTCGAGCCGTTCTTCAGCACCAAGCCGGAAGGCAAAGGCACCGGTCTGGGCCTCAGCATGGTCTATGGCTTCGTCAAGCAGTCCGCCGGGCACGTGAAGATCTACAGCGAGGTCGGTCAGGGAACGACCATCCGCATCTATCTGCCCCGTGTTCATCAGGCGGAAGAGGTTGCTCCCGACCTTCGCCGGGCGCCGGTTCAAGGCGGCAGCGAGACGATCCTCGTGGTCGAGGACGACCCGGCGGTTCAGGCCACGGTGGTCGATACGCTGACGGACCTCGGTTATCGGGTGCTGAAGGCGAATGATGCGCAGAGCGCGATAACGGTGATCAACAGCGGGGTTCCGATCGACCTCGTGTTCACCGACGTCGTCATGCCCGGCCCATTGCGCAGCACGGACTTGGCGCGTCAGGCCCAGGCGGCCATTCCGGGCGTGGTCGTGCTGTTCACCTCGGGGTACACGAACAACGCCATCATTCACGGCGGGCGGCTGGATCCCGGCGTGCATCTGCTGAGCAAGCCCTACAGCCGAGAGGATCTGGCCCGCAAAGTCCATCATCTTCTACACAACCGCGAAGTGCCGGCGGTTCCTCAACTGTCGCTTTCGGGCCAACAGAAGCCCACGGACGGGTCTCCCTCGAGCTATCGCATTCTTCTGGTTGAAGATGATGCGCTCATTCAGATGACGACGCTGGAAATGCTGGAGGCCCTTGGCCACACCGTCACCGCCGTGTCCGATGCCGAGGAAGCCCAGAGGGTGCTGGCGGACGGCAACTTTGACGTGCTGTTTACCGATGTGAGCTTGCCCGGCCGGTCCGGGGTGGAACTGGCACGACAGGCGGTTCGCCAAACGCCGCAATTGCAGGTCATCATCGCTTCAGGCTTCGGCGACGATCTGGCCGCCGAGCAAACCAAAGCGGGACTGAACGCCGTCGCGCTGTCCAAGCCCTACACTCTTGACGGCATTGAGCGCGCCCTGAGCCGCTTGCGGCGGTTGCCTTGAATGATACCGTCATGTGTGGACGACCGCTGCGGCGCAAGGGAAAAGAGATCTGGCTTGGCGAAAAGGTCGGGTGCGGTCCTGTGTCCGGCCTCGAAGGATGCGGTGCTGATGACCGCGGGCCATGATGAACTCCGCGGGATTGGGTCCCGATCAACGTGCCGCGCTCGAGGCGCATGACAGTACGTGGGTCTTCCCGATCCCCGGCTCGAACCGTTTCGCCATCACCTCTCTCGGCACCCTCACACAGCATGGTCCTGTTCTTCAGCGTTACCAAACCGGACGGTCCAGCGACACGGTGGCTTGCATCCGATGGTGGAACAGACCGCTCGGCGGCGGGGCCTTGTCAAGCCCAGCGCCGCCGCAGGCGGTGGCCCGCAGGGCCAGGCTTGAGAAGGCGCCGCCGACGGGCGGACAATCCGCTCCGGATGCTCCCGGCGCTGACCGCTCAGGGAACCGCCGGAACCGGGACAGTCTTGCGGTAGACGTCGCCGCGGCGGAGCACGGCCCAAGCGACGCGGGCCATCTTGTTGGCCAGCGCGATGCTGACCAGCCGGGGCGGTTTGCGGGCCAGCAGGCCCTTCAGCCACTCGCCCTCGCCGGGCGCTTTGCGGCGGGCATAGCGGATCACCGTGGTGGCGCCCATGACCAGAAGACGACGGAGCGAGCGGTCGCCAGCCTTGGTGATGCCGCCCAGCCGGTCCTTGCCACCGCTGGAGTTCTGCCGCGGCACCAGCCCCAACCACGCGGCCAGATGGCGCCCATTTTTGAACGCGCTCGGATCGCTGACGGTGGCGGCGAGCACTGAGGCGGTGATCGGCCCGATGCCGGGAATGGTGGCCAGATTGCGACTGGCCTCGGTGGTGCGATGCCACGCCAGGATGGCCTTCTCCAGGGCCGCAATCCGCGCGCGGCAGCTCGCGATCTGTTCGGCCAATTCCACCAGGGCCAAGCGAACCAACTCGGGGAGCGTCAGATCGCTCAGCCGATCGATCAACTCGGCCAGCTTACGAGGGCCTTGCGCCCCCACGATGCCGAATTCCGCCAGATGGGCGCGCAGGGCATTGAGCAGCATGGTGCGCTGCCGCACCAGCAGGTCACGGGAGCGATGGAGCACCAGAACGCCTTGCTGGTCCTCGCTCTTGATCGGAACGAAGGCCATGTGCGGCCGCGTCACCGCCTCGGCGATGGCCGCGGCATCGGCGGCGTCGTTCTTCTTGCCGCGCTGGACGTAGGCCTTGACCCGGGTCGGCGGGATCAGCCGGACCTCATGGCCGAGAGCCCGGATGAGACGCGCCCAGTGATGAGCCGTCGCGCACGCCTCCAGACCGACCAGGCAAGGCGTCAAGCCACGAAAGAACGCCTCCACCTGCTCCCGGCGAAGCTGCCGGCGCCCGACCACCTTTCCGGCTTCATCAACGCCATGAACCTGGAAGACGTGCTTGGCAAGATCGAGACCGACGGTGACAATGCTCATGTGGACGGCCCTCTCATAGGTGGAGTTCAGCAACCACAAATCTATGGCACCTCGATGCCGGGAGCAGCGGTCGTCCACACCATCAACTTGTCGGTTGGCTGGTTGCCAAGGCTGACGCAGGCGGGGTACGGAAGGGGCATGACGACGCGCCCCGATGCCCGCTACGCCGGCTTCCGCTTTCCCGGCGAGATCATTGCCACGGCGGTGTGGCTGTAGTTCCGGTTTCCCTTGAGCCTGCGGATGGTCGAGGAGATGCTGGCGGCTCGCGGTATCACCGTGAGCGACGAGACGGTGCGCCAGTGGGCCCGGAAGTTCGGCCCTGAGATCGCCACCCGGTTGCGCCAGCGGGCGCCACGGCGGGGCGACAAGACCCCATGTCTGCTGGGCTGAGGATGGTGGTCCGCCTCGCGATGTGCACCGTTCGAGGGTTGCTCCGGCTCATCGCCGACGCCTTGCCTCGCACAGGAGACGGACCGTGGAAGAGCCTATCACGTTCATTGGCCTGGATGTTCATAAGGCGACGATCGCCATCGGCGTCGCCAGCGCAGGGCGTTCCGGCGAGGTGCGGTTTCTCGGCGAAATTCCAAACCGGCCGGCCGCTCTGGCACGCATAGTCGAGAAGTGTCAATCGGCTTCGGACTCAGACCCCGGATCGGCGTCGAACATTGCCCCCCTGAAGCGGCCCGGAAGATCGTCGTGGCGGGCGAGAGATGGCCGGGAGATCAGGCGCGGTTCTTGAAGCGCCGGCTTTCGTTCCCGGTTTCGATGATGTCGCAGTGGTGGGTCAGCCGGTCCAACAGCGCCGTCGTCATCTTGGCGTCCCCGAACACCACACAGTGCCCCACTGCTGGATCGGCTTGTTTCTGAGGTTACGATCACTCATCGGCGGCATTGCCTTTATGGTCAATGCCTTACCCTGGACCCGGCGGGATCGTCGCGTGGTCCCGATTGGGTCTGTTGTTTTTCAGAGAAGTATCCATGTATGCAGCAGCCACCAATCGAGTGTGCGAAACGGTGCGAGCGGCGCTTGGCGACTGGGTGCCGCGCATTCACAGCAGCGATCGGGTGTGCCCATGAGCCAGATTTGCAACTCTACACGCATCGGGTTTGTGGATCACCGCTTCTACCGTATCCAGCTACGGTATCTTGTCTGTTATGTTTTCCACCCGCCGCAATCGAGCTTCCTGCAACAAGCGGCGGGCGCCGGAAAGGTTACCGTATCACGCCCGTAGAGCCACGGTTGCTACTTCCATCGGCTCTTGTGGTTGAGGCTTAATGACTTCTTCATCACCGTCGGGCCGGTCCCCCAGGAGCGGACAATAACGGATCGTGCCCATCTGCTCAACCGATAGGCATCCACGGCCGGATCGGTGTTGCAGCCGCCGGGATCGCCACAATGGCCGTGCCAAGCTCGCCCCGCACTGATCATCCCCGG
This sequence comes from Azospirillum canadense, assembly GCF_025961225.1. GTDB lineage: Bacteria > Pseudomonadota > Alphaproteobacteria > Azospirillales > Azospirillaceae > Azospirillum > Azospirillum canadense. The sequence goes on from NZ_JAOQNG010000007.1 coordinate 605,962, forward strand.
CTACGCCACCATGGGCGTGGTCAGCCGCTTGATTGATGTGGGCGGCTTCGTGAAGCCCCGCGCAGCTCCGGCTGGACACGGCCTGTTTGGGACGCCGCCCGGTTTGTGGGTCTGCGCATCGCTGGGGCAGTCTCACCGGATTCCGAGTTCGACCATCCAACGCGGGAGAATGGCCAATGCTTTGCTCAAGGATGACAGCCACTGTGTTCGCCGCAACGATGTTGCTTCTCGGCAACGGCGCGTCAGCGCAGCAGCCGTCCAACGCGTCGGGCAACACGGCGGCGTCGAGTGGAACCCAAGCGGAAAAGCCGGACGCGACCATCGAGTTTTCCGGCGGCAGCGTTGCGCTGGGCGTCGGTTACAGCTGGGGGCACGGCGTCCTCCACTTCCAGGGCAAAGACTACCCGTTCACGGCGAACGGCTTCAGCGTCGTCAACGTCGGCGCCTCGTCGGTGGAGGCAACGGGCAACGTCTATCATCTGACGAAGGTCGAGGATTTCCCGGGCAACTACATGGCCGCCGCCGCCGGAGCCACGGTCGCCGGCGGCGCCACGGGGGCTGCCATGGAAAATCAGCACGGTGTCGTCATCCGGGCCACGTCGAAAAACCAGGGACTCCAGCTCACGCTCGCGCCGTCGGGCATCGCGATCGCGCTTGAGGGACCTCCGGCGGCCATGTCGGGGTCAAGCTCGCAGTAGCGGTGATCCGGAGCGGTGGTTCGCGGGCATGACCATGCGGGCGGTGCCGTCCAGGTGCCGCTCGCGCGGACACCCATCGGACGGCCTCGCAGCGGCGCGAGGCGAACCGGGGCGTACGCGCCGCCGAGCGTCGCGGAACGCTGCGGGAAGCGTTCTGCGGAGCGGGCGCATCCGCCCGGCTACCGTTGAATGGGGCGCGTTCCACCCGTTCCACCACGACCACAGCACCCCAGTCGCCGACGCCGATCCATGACGAGGACGCGCCCTGGCTCGAGGCCATGAGCCCAGGCGCGCCTCCCACACCCTTGCGAGCCATGCGAGGGCATCCATGTCAAAGAAAACGCGGCACGCCGTCGAACGCTTCCCGGACTTGGCACAAGCGATCAAGCAGTACAGCGCGGACAACCGCTTTTTCAGCAGCTTGTGCGAAGACTACGGCGAAGCGGTCGAGATACTACGGCAGTGGGAAAAGGCGGCCGGCAGCAAAACCGGCAGCAAAACACCGGCGCCGTTGCAGGCCTGTCGCGCCCTCGTTGCGGACCTTGAGGACGAGATTCTGCGAGAGCTCCGGTTCTGGAATGATCCGAACCTCGCCGCTTCGGATGATGACCCTTCGATCTGACCGGCGGACCAGGGTCCATTTGAAGTGGCATTCTTGGAGGTGTTTGCTCTTGGCGGTGCTTGCTTTTTGTGCAATTTGGCTCAGTTTTGACGCATAACGTTCCGAGAAGAGTCGAACACCTTCTGATAATCTTTCGTTCTGTGATCCTGGGCCATTTGCCTGTCAGCCGGATGTCAGGCGCCGAAAAGGAACACACGCATGTCATGCTCCTTGGACAACATCATTCCGCGCGAGCTGATCGTGGCGGCCCTGGAGCGCATTCTTGCCAGCCGGGAGTTCCGCAACTCCACCCGCAATCGGCGTTTCATCCAATTTGTCGTGAATGAAGCTCTGGCCGGACGCTCCGACCACATCAAGGCTTACGCCATCGCGCTGGACGTGTTCAACCGTAACGCCAGTTTCGATCCGATGCTCGACCCGGTCGTCCGCATCCAAGCCGGCCGCGTCCGACGCAGCCTGGAGCGCTATTACGACACCGAGGGGGCCGACGCCCAGGTTCGGATCACCATCCCCAAGGGCAGCTATGTCCCACATTTCTTTCTCGTGGGGAGCAATGCCCCTCACGTCAACGCCCCTCACGCCCTTGACCAACAAAGTGTGAGCGGGGCTCGCAACCTTGCTCCGCCCTTTGCCGCTTTTTGGCGCGGTGCTCCCAAGGCGAACCAGCCGGTCGCCACGCCGTCCCCATGGTCCGAACTCACCGCGCGCACGATCAATCCGCGTCTGGTTCTTATCACAGCGGCAGCCCTGGTGTTCGTGACAGCCCTCCTTGTGCTTATGGTGGTGGGCGGTCCAGTCCGGACGAGGTTGGCAGTGCAGGAGCCTTCGTTCAGCGCCACGCGCGCGCCCTCGCTGATGGTGCTGCCCTTCACCAACGGCGCCGGCGACCCGGCCCAGGACGTCGTTGCCGATGGCTTCGCCGAAGATTTGGCCGGGGCCCTCGTCCGGTCCCAAAGAGTGCGTGTGTTCGGAGCGGACAACCACAAGCTCCCCCCATCACCGCTGCACAAGGCGCGGCCTGACGTTCCCATGGATTACGTGCTTCGGGGCAGCATCAGCCAGTCCGGCGAACAGGTCCAGGTCACGACTGTGCTGAGCGACGGCCAGAGCCGCCGCTACCTTTGGGCCGACGATATCCGCCGGGAGGCGAAACCCGACACGATGATCGCGGTGCGGCAGGACATTGCCGTCGAGGTCGCCCGTGCCCTGACGCAACCGAAAGGCGTGTTCGACACCGAAGCGGCGCGAGGCTCTCTCACGCGCCCGCTGACGGCGCTGTCCACTCCCGAATGTGGGTCATTTCGCAAACTGATGCCTTGGATTGGGCTGACGGCGCTCTGTTGAAGAACGGATTTCGGAGGGGATGTCCATGCGATCTCTGCGACCTGTGCAGCCGTTGCGCGGGGCCTTGTCGGCCCTGGCCGGCGTCCTGTTCGTTCTGATCACCGCGACGGGCTGCGGCACGCCCACGCGCCTCGACGCGGTGCCGGTCGCCAGCGAGGCCAAGGCTAGCGTTGTCGGCATGCCCGAGGTGCGCTACTGGGGAGACGACGAAGTCAGCGACTTCCAACGTGATGCTCTGGAGTCTGTGCGCCGAGAGCGGGTCCTGTTGCAGCAAGCGGGGCTTCGCGGACCACTGCCCCCGGCCAACTTCCTAGCGATCTCCGGGGGTGGCGAGGACGGCGCCTTCGGCGCCGGCCTGCTGGTCGGATGGAGCGCCGCCGGAACGCGGCCGCGCTTCAAGGGCGTCACCGGCATCAGCACCGGAGCGCTGATCGCGCCCTTCGCCTTTCTCGGGCCCGCGTACGACGACAAGCTCAAGGAGGTCTACACGACCATCACGAACAAGGACGTCCTCGAACAGCGCGGCTTCCTGGCGGCCATCAACAACGATGCCATGGCCGACACCGCGCCGCTGCGGAAGCTGGTGCAGCGGATCTTCGACCAGCCGATGCTGGACGCGATCGCGGCCGAGCATGAGAAGGGCCGCATCCTGCTGATCGGCACCACCAACCTCGACGCCCGCCGCCCGGTCATCTGGAACGTCACCAAGATCGCGGCCAGTCGTCACCCGCAGGCGCTTGAGCTGGTGCAAACCCTCCTGGTGGCCTCGGCGGCCATCCCCGGGGCCTTTCCCCCGGTCATGATCAGCGTCGAGGCAGACGGCAAGAGGTTCGAGGAGATGCACGTGGACGGCGGCGCCACGGCGCAGGTGTTCGTCTATCCGCCCGGCTTGAACCTGAAGGCGGAAGCGCAGCGGGCGGGGATCACGCGCCAGCGGCGTCTCTACGTCATCCGCAACGCCCGGCTCGATCCGGACTGGGCGCAGGTCGATCGCCAGACCTTGAGCATCGCCAACCGCGCCATCGCCTCGCTGATCCAGACGCAAGGTGTCGGCGATCTGTACCGCATCTACATCACCGCCCAGCGCGACGGCATCGACTTCAATCTCGCCTACATTCCCGAGACCTTCAAGACGCCGCTCCGCGAGCCGTTCGACCCGGTCTACATGAAGGACCTGTTCAAGATCGGCTACGACCTCGCCGCCAACGGTTATCCCTGGGCCAAGACCCCGCCCGGCTATGCCGCACCACAGGTGGAGCCGCCGGTTCCGGCCACGACGGCCAGGGCGGCATCCGCCAAGCGGACCACCGCCGGGGCCGGCTTCTGAAGAACCTCACAGCGGAGAGCGACCGGCCATGGCAAATCCAATGCGTTTCAAGGCTGGCGAGGTGCTGTTTCGACAGAGGGACGCGAGCGACTGCGTGCTCTGGGTCAGGCATGGTGAAATCGAAGTCCTGCGCGAACATGGGGACGCGTCCATCCGGATCGGCCAAGTGCGGGGCGGCGAATGGCTGGGGGAAATGGGCGTGATCGAAAGCCGCCCCCGCAGCGCCACCGCCCGGGCCTCCACGGACGGCGCGGCCGAGGTTCTGGGTGCGCAGGACTTCCTGGATCGGGTGAGCCGCGACGCCGCGCTGGCGCGCGATCTGATCCAACGCCTCAGCGTTCGACTGCGGACGATCGAGGACAAGATCGCCGGCGACCTGCTGCCCGAGGCGGCCGGGCCCGCCTCCGCCGCGGGCGGCGGGGTGCCGTCCGACGACATGATCCCCGGCGACGCACCGATCACCCTGATCGCCCAGTCCGACGTCCTGCGCGCGCGGATCGGCGGAGGTCCCCTCCCCATCAAGCGCTTGCCGTTCGTCGTCGGTCGGGCTCTCGCCAGCGGCGAAGCCCCGCCGCTGCGGCAACCCGATCTGTGCATCGACGACCAGGAGCCCTTTCGCCTCTCGCGCGACCATTTCATGATCACCCGCCAGCAGAACCGCCTGCTGGTCACCGATCTCGGCAGCACGCTCGGGACGGTGGTGAACGGGCAGGCGATCGGGCAGAACGTCATGCGGGACACGGCCCTTCTGCGTCGTGGCGACAATCATGTCGTCGCCGGCGGCGAGGGGGCTCCCTTCGACTTCGCCGTGTCCGTCGCGTGACGGGTTTCTGGGAGGCCACGGCCCGCGGCCGCGACCGTATCGGAGGGTTGAGGCCGGAGGGTTGAGGCATGCGCCTTCGTGTCAGCTATCAACTCTCGATCACGTCGATGGTCGGCGTCCTGGTGCTTGGGGTCGGGCTGGGGTTGGTCGTCCTGAGCTTCGACCGGGCGCGGTCGATCACCCGCTCCGCGGCCCTGACGTTCATCGATCGCGTCGCGGAGCACACGGCCGACCGCGTCGACGGCGAGTTCAAGGGTGTTCTCGACACCCTGGAGGTGCTGGCGACGCTTCCCGCCATCACGTCCAGCGCCATCGCGAACAATCCCCCATTGTACGCGGTGATGGCGGCGCTCTTGCGACGGCATGCTCAGCTTTACAACTTGTATGTCGGCTACGACGACGGTGCCTACCTTGAACTCGATGACCTGTCCCGGGTCGGCGACGCGGCACGCGGGCAAATGGGCACGCCGCCCGATTCCGCGTTCCGGCTCGCGGTCATCGGCAAAGCGCAAGAGCAGCAAACGCGAGCTCAGGTCACGCAGTATCTATCGGCCGGCCTTGCACCCATAGCGAGGACAGAACGCGAGACCGACTATGATCCACGCGGCCGGCCCTGGTATCGCACAGCGATCGACGACACCGCCGGGGCCGTCACCGCTCCGTATGTGTCCGTACTGACGGCTTTGCCCGGCTACACGGTTCGGCTGCCGTTCCAAGGTGACCGGCACGGAGTCGTGGCAGGAAACATCCTCTTAGCCGACATCGGAGCATTCTTGCGCGCCCAGCAACTTGGCGCGTCGGGGGTCGTGCTGCTGTTCGACGACAACGGGCGTGTCGTCGCCCATCCGCGCATGGCGTCGGTCCTGCACCAACGTGCCCCGGGCGGGCAACTGGAGCTGCCGCACCTCGACCAGATGCTGGATGTCGACATCACGCCTCCCTTGAACGCCTGGATGGCCGGTGGCGCCGCGGAGCAGATTTTCTCGCGGGCGACCGACGGCCGTACGTATGTGGCGGCTTTCCGGTCGGTTCCATCGGCGGGTTCTGCCCACCTGCGGTTGGCCGTCGTCGCTCCGCTTGACGAATTCTTCGCGGCGGTCGAGGCCGGACGGCGTCGCCTGGTCCTCCTCGCCCTCGGGGTCGTTCTCGGAACGCTCCCCATGGTCTGGTGGATCGGCTCGCGGCTGTCGCGGTCCATGAAGGATTTGGCTAGGGAAACCGAGCGCATTCAGAATTTTGAGACGGCCAGCCCTCGACCAGAGGTCCGATCTTTGATTCGGGAAATCGATGATCTCGGGCGGTCCGTGGCCACCATGCGGACGGTGGTGCTGACCTTCGCCCGGTTCGTGCCCAAGCGCCTGGTCCAGCAGCTGGTCACGACGGGCGCGGCGCTGCGGCTGGGCGGCACCCGCCGGGAGGTGACGGTCCTCTTCACCGACATCGAGGGATTCACCGCGATCACCGAAAAGGCGGCGCCTGAGCAGGTGATGATCCAGACATCCCGCTACCTCGGCGTGCTGTCCGCCGCGATCATGGAGCATGGCGGCACGGTCGACAAATTCATCGGCGACGCCGTCATGGCGATCTGGAACGCGCCGGCGGACGATCCCGATCACGTCGCCCATGCCTGCGCCGCCGTGCTGGCCTGCCGGACGGCGATCCAGCAGCTCAACGCCGCCTTTGAACAGGAGGGCTGGCCGGCTTACCGGACGCGCTTCGGGCTTCACACCGGCGAGGCCGTGGTCGGCACCATCGGCTCCGCCGACCGCATGGCCTACACCGTGCTCGGCGCGACGGTCAATCTGGCCGCCCGGTTGGAGCCGCTCAACAAGGATTACGGCACGGACATCCTGGTGAGCGCAGAAGTCGCCGAGCGCGTGTCCGAACGCTTTGTGTTCCGCTTGGTGGACACAGTTCGGCCACGCGGATTTCAGGAGCCAATTCGTATCTTTGAGCTGAACGCCGTTCGGGACATGGTCCCGTCGCCGCGGCCGATACACCGCGTCCGATAAGATCTTTTTTCACGCAAACCGCGGCCAGCTGCTATGGAGCGTCATCGGACAAAGCCTCGTCATCCGGTTCTGCTGTCTGGCTCCCAAGGCTCTGCGTCGGCTGTGGTGGCAAGCCCAAAATCCGCACCGGAGGGGGAGCCACGCTCAGCGTCGTCGTCTCCCCCTGCCAACCGCCGCGGCCCGCGTCATCATCACAGCACCATCTGAAAACCGCACGTTAATAGGTTTCGCTGCCGGAAAGGCCGCCAGGATCACCGTTGAAACCTGGACCGACACCGCCAAGACCATCGCTTGGGGCGACTTCCGAGAATGCACCGGTGGTCTCAGGCGAATGGCCAGCGTCCAGAAATTCCGTGTCGCCACGTATCGGGGGCGCGAGCCCACGCGGCTCACAGACAACGTGGTCCGCGCGGAAGATGGATTGAAAGAGGTTGCACGAATTCCCGGTGATCAGGTCCAGGCCATGGTCGGTAATGAACTTGCCGGACATCCCTACCGAGACGACGTCAGCCACCATGCCGGCCGCACAGCCACACAGCGAAAGCGCGACGACGGACACACCAGCCCAGACGCAAACGCTACCGCTGGCATGCTGTCTTTCCGATGGATGATAAGGGTTCCGCATCGCACACCTGCCACGGCTTCGTCACGGCATCGGGTCTCCGGTTTGCGGTCCGCGTCGAAAGAAGCCCGCCATTCCGGCGCGCGCGAGGGTGAACAGGATTTTCAAAAAGGCCGGCCGGTCGGCGCGGATGGCGATGGTCTCATCGGCCCAATACGCCAAGCGCCGGCCGCTGCGGCCCGCCTCGCAGAAGTCATCGACGGGGCCATCGCCGTTGAGGGCTCGGACGTCGAGTACAAGACATAAGGCCACGTCCATCGCCAGGCAGCGCGAGACGCGTGCGACCGGCGCGCCGCGGTCGAGCGTATCGTAGCATTGGCGGAGGGCGGGAAGGGCCTCGCCGGCGCCGTCCGCCTGGTACAGCGTGAGGATCGCCTGAACACCCGGCGTCACGTCGCCTTCGACAAGAGCAGGCAGGCGCCCGCTCTCTTGCGCGAGGGCCGCGTGAGCCCCCAGAGCAAACACCGCCAGGACAAGCCCAGAGCGGAGCATGGTGACCTCATGGCGCCGTGGCCCTTCACGGGAGCATTCCAGAAGCACCCGACGGTGATCAAGCGTCTTTCGGCGGTACGCTCCGACCAGAAGCCATATCCTTCCATATTCGGGCGCGCCGGAGCGCAGACGGTCCCGCAGCGGCGTGTCTGCACGAAAGGGTCTGTTGCAACGTTTGCCATGGGACAGCGGGCGGGGAGAACACCGGCCCCGAATACACGAAGAATCTCCCTTCATGCTGCAAAGCCGCCTGGGATTGATCCGAAGCCGCGTAGCGCATCGGTCAAGGGTCGAACCAGCGATACTGAAGCGTCAGTCCGACCGTCTGAAAACTTCCGCCGAATCGTGTGATCAGCGAGTCCGCCCAGGCCAATTTCACGGACATACCGTCGACGATGGGGACCGAGAGGGTCACGCCGTACCGCGCGTTGGCTTGCCGGTCGCGCTTGCCGATGCCGTTCACGCTGGTCTCCCCGCCCGTGTAGTAGGTTGCATCAGCTGCCAACCACAGACCGGGGTGGAAATTGTATCCGCCGTGCAGTTCGAACGTCCAAAGCGGGTCCTGGCTGCGCACATTGCCCCGGAAAAAGTTCGTATTGTCGGTGAACGTCCACACACCGGCTGACGCGTCCATGAACCAGTTTCCGATCGGCTGCGACAGTCCGATCTCCGGCTTGAACGCCCAGCGGTTGGAACTGATGTTGATCAGCTGGGCCGGGTTGTACTGCCCGGTCGGCGCGACGACGGTGAGGCTCGCACCCAGCGTCGTGGTCGGGGTGCGTCGCGCGAACTCCGCCGGCGTGAGCGCCGGTCCGCCGACAAGGTTCGCCGTAAACCGCAATCTCACGTCGCCCAGCCCGGTCCGGGACACGCGCCGGCTCTGCTCCTCGACATCGCCGCTCACATCGCCGCTGACATAGGGGACCAACAACGCCGCGCTGGCTGCCCGCCCGGCCAAGGAAAAGGATCGTTGATAGCCGAGAATGCCGCTGTTGATCACGGCCTCGACGTTTGTGATTGGGAGCGATGGGTCGGTCGACACGCCGCCGGTGGAGCGGGTGTATCCGCCGACCAGGAAGTTGGTGCCGATGGGCGACACGGAAAAGGCACGCGGCTCCATCTCCTGGGCGTTCGCCATTGGAATGATGGCCAAGGCGCCCGCCAATGCGAGTACAGCGCACACGGGGTGAACCCCACACTTGCGCCGGTTCTGGAGTGCGATGATCGACGATGCCCGGAACCGCGCGCCGCCATGCCACATCGGCCGGGGCTCCTGTCGTGACGCGCCCATACCGATCACCCCATTCGCACGCGGAGGATCATCACGCAGCCCGCGAACGCTAAGGCATCATGGCGGCCATGATTTGTCTATTCACCAATGGTGGCGATACGGTCGGATCGGGCGGAAGAAGCCGTCCGCGGAGACCCTGATCGGTTACCGGAGCATGGTGACGCTCGCACCGACGGGGATTGGATGAACCTTCCCATTTCTGGCAGACTGACGCTCGTCGATGGAGGATGTTCCTCTTATCGCGGAGACGGTGCGATGCGTGCGACGCTCATCGGCTTGCATGTGACGACATTGGTGTTCCAGGTTCACGGCATAGACGCGCCGGGCAAGACGGTGGTGACCAAGTGCCTGCGACACGAGGACGAGCGAGCGTTTCCATGACGCTGCCATCCGGTCTGGTCGGCCTGGACCCCCGCGCCGGTGCATCCTCTCGGACCCGTGAGCTCGCTTGGCCAAAACACTCCGGGCGCTTGATACAGCCTCGGTTCGTGAAGGCCGACGTCCAGTTCCACAAGAATGATCGCGCCAACGCTAAAGTGATTGGCGGAGGCGTCCAGCGGCCGACGCTGCGGTCTGTCGAAGGCACGATATCGAAGCAACCGAGCACCGTGATCGTCCCGCGCGGACGGGCTTTGCTTGTACACCAGTGGACGCCGTTGATCACCAAGCTGCGTGAATTCCGGGAATCGGCCCGATATGCCCGCAGCACAGCCGACCAAGACCGCTCCAAGCACCACGCCGATGTCAGAGTCGCCTGAGTGCGCACCTCGACGGGGACATTGCTGGCCATTTCCAATTGGCATCCCGACTGAACCCGTCGCGTTCCTGCCTTGGGCAGGCCGGTCGTTCGACCGCGGAGCGCGGCGCGAGCCGCCGCAACTTCTCGGTACCGAGGTGATCGGTCGTGCCGTGTTGATAGGGCCGCTGGCGGTTCGGACGGATGACAACGTGGGCGACCTCGGCGCTGATGCCGCAAAGATCCGGCTGGCGGTGTGAGGGCCGGAATGGTGGCGTGATCGTACGTTCGTCGCTATACGTTTGCCCAAGGGCGTTCCCGGATCACCTTGTACGGGTAGTCGGGCTCGCGGTGGCCGATGGGATCCTGGCGTTTGGGGAGCTTCACCGGGTCGCGGGGGAGCTTCTCGTGGGGGATGTGCTCCAGCAGGTGGCTGATGATGTTCAGGCGGGCGCGACGCTTGTCGTCGGAATGCGCGACGTACCAGGGCGCCCAGGGGGTGTCGGTGGCGGCGAACATGTCGTCGCGGGCGCGGGAATAGTCGAACCAGCGGCTGTAGGACTTCAGATCCATCGGCGACAGCTTCCAGGTCTTCCGGCCGTCGTGGATCCGCGCCTCCAGTCGGCGGGTCTGCTCCTCGGGGCCGACCTCCAGCCAGTATTTCAGCAGGAGGATCCCCGAATCGACCATCGCCCGCTCCACGGCCGGGACCATCTCCAGGAAGCGCTTGGCCTGCTCCTCGGTGCAGAAGCCCATGACCCGCTCGACCCCGGCGCGGTTGTACCAGCTGCGGTCGAAGATCACGACCTCGCCGGCCGCCGGGAAGTGGGGGATGTAGCGCTGGATGTACATCTGCGACTTTTCGCGCTCCGTCGGGGTCGGCAGGGCGACGGTGCGGAAGACGCGCGGGCTGACGCGCTCGGTGATCGCCTTGATGGTCCCGCCCTTGCCGGCGGTGTCGCGCCCTTCGAAGACGATGCAAACCTTCAGGCCCTTGTGCACCACCCATTCCTGCAGGGTCACAAGGTCGGCGTGGAGCTTGGCAAGCTCCTTCTCGTACGTTCGCCGCTTCAGCTTTTCGTGAGAAGCGTTCTCGGGGGTGCGTTCCCTGACGATGTCGTCGTTCGCATGGCCGTGCTTTCGCGCCTTCGCATGCTTCGCCATTGTCGTCGCCTTGTTGTGGAAAGCAATTGCTCATCAGACCCCAGACGACAACGACGTGGAAGTATCCAGCCGTACTTTCCTCCCTGCTACGGTAACAGCCTGATGTACGTGCGCCCGACCTGGGGCCCGTTGGGCTGGAAACGACCTGTTACCGTAACAGCTGCATTCTGTCCTCGATGCTACTTCTGCGACGTTGCTCGGTTGCGGCCTAATGCTCCCTCCACCGATCGCATGGCATCAACGAATTCTAAAATCCAGCGGCACCTCCGTCACGACGGCGTTTCAGCGTCGGCTTTCGGCGTTTCTTTCCACCCTGGTCGTTGGACTGGGCTTGGCGAGTAGGCCGGCCCTGCCGTCACCTTCTGGGAGCAGGAGTAGAGCAATGAGGACAAGGCGCTTTACCTGCTTCTCGGGGCGGGCGCCCTGGCGCTCGGCTGGGCCACGTGGACATGGGTTTGGAATTCCAGCGGTCCGCGCTTCCAGGACGAGAGCTGGTTCGACCGCACCACGGTGGAAGGCGGTGCCGACAAGCGGGATCACATCTGGAGTGGCTACGCGATCAGCCACCTGTTCGCCCGCCAGTACCAGGGCGGGCTCCGATTGGCCTGAACCTGACGTAGCGCTCGATCCCTATGTGCCGGCGCCGGTCGGTAGCGCCTTCCATAACGTCCGGCCGCCCGACACCTGCATCTCCCGCGATTGGCGTTTGCCTTCACCTCATGAGAACCGCACGGCTTTGGCACCAGACCATCCCCGCGACCCAAGAGCCGAATTTCCAGCGATCAGGTTACGCACAGGTTACGCACCCTACGGACGTTCATTTGTCCGCCGGCTGCCGCTCAGATGGCAGGTTTCCTATTTGAGGCCACCGCCACGCTTTGCATCTACGCATGCCCACTGGACTGACCTCGGACCCCGAAATACTTTATGACAGTTCTACAAAGCAGAGCTTCCCAGAGCGGAACGTCCGCGCATTGCGTGGCTCAGGTGCGCGGGGTGGGCGGCAAGGAGGGTGCGTCGCCGGAGCAGTTTTTTGTTGGCTCTATTCCGCGTTGACACAGCGTGCCTTCTTGCCGCCATGTTTCGACATCGCCTCAAGCGAGACTAATGACGGAATGGAGCCGCACTCAACTTTGCTGCGACAGCCCCAGAGAAGGTGGCGAAACAATGGACCTGAATCCTCCACGCTCCGATCAGGCGCCACCGCATTCAGCCGTGCTTTATGTTGCCCTTCAGATTGCACTGATCGCCTTTCTGGTTTATGCCTGCGGCCGAATCATAGTGCCCATTGCTGACATACTGCTTTGGTCGGCGATCCTGGCGGTCTTGCTGTATCCGCTGCATCGCCGTCTCGCCGTCCGGCTCGGCAATCGCTGGTCGGCGCTGCTGATCGGGCTGGTCGGCGTTGTGGTGACGCTCGTGCCGCTCATCATGGTGGCGACATCGGTTGGGTCTACCGCATATTCACTTTTCTCGGATCTGCAGAACAACAGCCTCACCGTGTCGCCGCCACCGCCACGGCTCGCCACCGTCCCATTGGTTGGCCAGAAACTGACAGAAGCCTGGGCCCTCATCGCCACCAACATGCCGGTCGCGCTCGCCAAGTACGGCCAGATGTTGCGGGGGCCGGCGGCGTGGCTGGTGTCATCCACGGGCGGCTTGGCCGCCAGCGTCTTCTCGTTCATTCTGTCCTTCGCGATCGCCGCCGTGATCGTCGCCTATGGCAAGGGTGCCGCCGCTTTTGCTCAGCGCCTGTTGCAAACCGTGATCGGCAGCGAAACGCGGGGGGCGCGACTGGTTGCGTTGACCGCCGCGACGATCCGTGGCGTGGCCCTTGGTGTTGTCGGCGTGGCCATCATCCAGTCGCTGCTCATCGGAGTCGCCTTCTTCGCCATTGGCCTTCCGGCGGCCGGCCTTTTGACGCTCGCGACGCTTTTTCTGGGCATCGTGCAGGTGCCGGCGACGCTGCTGACGCTGCCTGTGATCGGCTACGTCCTCGCGACCGAAGCCACGACGCCCGCGATCATCTTCATGGTCTGGACCCTCGCCGCCGGGCTCAGCGACAATGTCCTCAAGCCATTGATGCTCGGTCGGGGACTGGAGGCGCCAATGCCGGTCATTCTGATTGGTGTCATTGGCGGCATGCTGGCCGACGGCCTTCTCGGACTGTTTAAGGGGCCTGTGCTGCTGGCGGTCGGCTATGTCCTGCTCATGGAATGGCTGCGGGGGCAGCCAAGTGAGGGCGGGCCGCGGATTGAACACCCGACGCCCCAGACGATGCGGCGGTGAGGGCAAGGCCGCCCTTTCACCCTTCGGCGCGTCCGGTCGCGTCCCGCCACTCGAGCCCTGATCGCACCCCCCGCACCGACGCTTCGTCACATCACAGAACCGTCAGCGAGTGCCCGCGGCCCGCGTGCGAACGGCATGACGAGGCTGACGGCACCCAGTGCGTACAGCCCGGCGGCCACGATTTGCGCCAGCCGCTTCAAAAGCTCCACATCGGCCGATGGCGACGCCGGCATGAAGGCCAACCCGAACAGCACGGTGAACGCCACGAAGCCGGGAAGCAGCACGTGAGCGAACATCGGGACCCGCTCGATCCACCACGCGACGAGAAGCGTGGCCGCGACGACCACGGTGGTGAGCACCGGAATGGTCGCGTGGAGGCTCACCACCCGAACCGCCGCCGCGGCCAGCAGCCCGCCCAGCAGGTTGCCGGCGGCGAAGCTCGTCGCATAGCGCGCGGCCTGCTCAATCTGCACTTGGCGGAGCATGGTCGCCACGGTGAGCAGCACCACCATCGCGGCCAAACCGTCGGCCGCCAGCACCAGATGCAACGGAAGAATGATAAGGGTCGCCACCATCGCCCGAGAGGTGACGCCAACGGGCGCCCCCACTTCCGCAGCCGCCGCGCCGGGACTCGGCGCCCGCTGCGGGAAGACCGCGTGGGCGAGGAACACCAGGGCGATGCCGAAGGCCACCGAGAGCGACAGCTGGACGACGAGGACCGCAGCGAGGTCTGTGGAAACGGCCGCCAGAGTGGTGACCACGATGCCCATCGTCAGCGTCATCGTGCCCACCGCGGCGGTCTTCCGCTGCAGCGCCAGGGCGAACCCCCACAGGTAGATCAGCCCGACGCCCAAGGCGTAGGGGAATACCCGGTCCGCCGTGAGCGCCGACACACCATAGGCGAACAGTGACGCGCCACTGACGACCACAAAAAGCCCCAGGACCATTTTCGCCGTGGGCCGCGGCCCCGGCAACGCAAGCAGCTGCAGCGCAATCACCGCGGCGAGTGGCGGCACCAGCGCACCGCGCAGGATCTCAAACACCAGTCCCAGCGCCACGGCGAAGGCCAACCGCAAGCCATGGTTGCGCCGCTCCAGCGACGCCGGGTCACGAAACATAGGCCGGTCACGAAACATAGGTAAGAGCCGCGATCAGTCGGATGCGCAGCCAGCCAAGCGCATTCATCGGCGCGTTGTCGTCGGCATAGACCATGACCGCGGCCTTCGATCCGTAGCGTGCGCCGCGCGGCAGGTTCTGAGGGTCGAAGGCGAGCTGCACCGGGAAGTGCTCGGGGTCCGTCAGCCAGCCGGTTTCGGTCGACGGTTTCGGCAACCCCGTCGCTGGATCCACCGCGCCGGAGGCGATGCCCCAGCCGACGCTCGACACCGTCGCCTCGAACACGCGCCCGGGCAGGACGTCGAGCACCACTTCGGCCCGCTGTCCCGGCGCGAGAACGCCCAGGCTGTTCTCCCGGATGGACGCCAGCAGCCAGACGTCCGTCACGCTGATGAAGGTCATCGCCGGCTGACCGGCCGTTATCACCTGGCCTCCCGCCAGCTGCAGGCTGGTGACCACCCCGTCAGACGGCGCCGTCACCGTGGTTTTCGACAGATCGAAGCGCGCCTTGTCGAGCGCGGCGATGGCCTCCTGGATCTGCGGGTTGTTCTCGCCCGCGGGGCCGAGTTGCTCGCGCGCGCGGGCGACGTCCGCCTCCGCGCGGACGACCCGAGCGTGCGCTTCATCCAGCTGGGCTGTGGCCTGATCCTGGCGCGCCGCGGCATACACGCCGCGTTTGACGAGATCGAACACGCGCGCGGTCTGGGCCCGTACGTTGGTTTCCGTCGCGCGCGCCTCGTCGAGGGCGGCCTCCGCCACGTCCACGGCGGCGGTCGAGGCGCCGATGCTCTGCCCCACCTGGGCGAGCTTCGCCTGCGCCTGTGCCACGGCAATCGCGAACGGCGTCGGATCCAGCCGGAAGAGCGTGGCGCCGCGGGCCACGCGCGCGTTGTCGGTCACATCGACGTTCAGGACTTGGCCGGCCACCTCCGGCGCCATGCGGATCACAAACGCCTGGACCCGTGCGTCGCTGCTGAAAGGCGTCGTCTGGTCCGCCACCACATAGTAGGCGAACACGAGCGCCGCAAACGCGATCGCGAACAGCGTGATTCGTCTTAGCCCCGTGAGGTCGCGAGTTGCTTCCGGCGCGGCGGCCCCGCTGTCATCCGCCGCGATGCGTTCATTGGTGTTGGCGGTTTGGGTCATGGAGCCTTGGCCTTTCGCGTGTCGGTTGCTCGAACAGACACGGTCCAATCAACGTCGGGCACGACTCGTTTGCGCCATTGTCGGTCGCTTCGGGTGCTCTGGCGACATCGAAAAATGATACCAGCGCCGCCCTTTTGCGCCTGGAAACCTCAGCCGGCTCGAGCGACGTAGCTATTGAGCTTCCCGTGGGATGAGCCAAAGCGCCTCTCACCGGAGGCGCAAGGCGATCATGGCCATCTATGCGCGTGTTTTTGTGGCCTGCAGCGGCGCGCCATCGTCCATCTCACCGGCAGCCCGTTTGTCGCGTTGGGCACGCTGTGTGCCCGCTGGCCCCGGCTCGGGCTGTGGCGCTGGTTGCACGACCGGCTCCGCCGGGCGTGGGGTCTGCCCTGCGTCGACACGGTGGAACCGGACGCGGTGGTGATCGATAGTCGGACCTACCACTCAGCCCCGACCCGGTCCAGCGTTGTGGAGGTGATCGGACGGCTTCGAGCCTTGGCCGCAAATGATCCTGAGGGTGGAGACCATGCACGTTCGTGTCAGCGATCAATTCTCCGTCACATCCAGGTTCATTGTCGTCGTGCGGGCGGTTGGGCGCGGTCCCGTTTTCATGAGCTTCAACGGTGCACCGTCATCGCCCATTTGGCGGCCTTGCCGTTCATAGTGCTTTGACGCAGACATAGGATTCACAACGGGCCGCCGACGTGCGATTCTGTCGGCATGGCCCAGACCGTCAGCATCATTGTTGGACCGGAGGACCGCGCGCGTTTGGCTGCGGTCCTCGGTGACCGGAACCGCCCGCAGAAACATGTGCAGCGGGTGAACATCATTCTGCTCTCGGCCGCGCGGCTGCCGGTCCTGGAGGTGGCCCGTCGGGCCGGCGTCAGCCGCCCGGCGGTTTGGCGTTGGCAAGTGCGCTACGCCGAACAAGGCGTCGATGGGCTGTTGCGCGACAAGACGCGCAAGCCCGGCCGGGCGCCGCTGCCGACCGCCACCGTGGCCAAGGTGCTGGCGCTGACGTGTTCGGAACCACCCGGCGCCGTGACACACTGGACCGGCCGGGCGGTGGCCAAGGCCGTCGGCATCAGCCTGCGCGCCGTGCAGCGCATCTGGGAAGCCAACCGGCTCCAGCCGCATCGGTTGCGCACCTTCAAGCGCTCCAACGACCCGGCGTTCGCCGCCAAGGTGGAGGACATCGTCGGCCTCTATATGGACCCGCCCTGCCACGCGGTGGTGCTGTCCATCGACGAGAAGAGCCAGATCCAGGCGCTCGACCGCACTCAGCCGGGTTTGCCGCTGAAGCCCGGCAAGTGCGGGACGATGACGCACGATTATAAGCGCAACGGCACCACCACGCTGTTCGCCGCGCTGACCACCCTGGACGGCACCGTGGTCGGCCGCTGCCTGCCCAAGCACACCCACAAGGAGTTCATCAAGTTCCTCAACGCCGTCGAGCGCGTCGTGCCGGTCGGCAAGGTGATCCACGCCATCGTCGACAACTACGCCACCCACAAGCATCCCAAGGTGCTGGAATGGTTGGCCAATCATCCGCGATGGGTCTTCCATTTCACGCCGACCTCGGCGTCCTGGATCAACGCCGTCGAGGGCTTCTTCTCCATCATCACCCGCCGGAGCATCCGGCGCGGCGTGTTCAAGTCCGTGGCCGATCTCCAGGACGCCATCGCCCGCTACATCCGCGAGCACAACAGGGCATCCAAGCCCTTCATCTGGACCAAGTCGGCCGAGGATATCCTCGATAAACTCAGCCGTTTGCCTGCACCTTCTGAATGAGTCAGTGCAATAGATTGCGTTGCAGACCACACTGGCAATCGCGTGTATGGTCAATTCCAAAACGTTCAGAACACTTTGGATGACCTGCCCGAGCTTGGGATGACTTTCCCGAGCTTGCACGCATCGGTTCTGGCATGGTCCTGCGACAACTTGCGAGTGTGGGCCCCGGGCAGCATGCCGGGCGGAGGGGCTGTGCGTTGAATCAGACCGACAATGAAAGCGTGACGTGTACGCTTTGAGGACTGTGCTTCTTATGAAGGGAAAACCCGCTTCGCTCAAACACCGTCATCATTGGGACATTGTCAGCCAGAACATCGGCGACCAGTTCCCTTGAGCCCACCTCACGCGCCAACACGGTGAGGTGGTGGGGGAGCTTGGCGCCCACGCCTTGCCCCTGATGGTGATCAAGGACCATGAAGGCCACCTCGGCCTGCCCCGGTTGTACGATGATGTAACGGCCACCGCCGATGATCGCTGACTGACCGTCCTCGTCCATCGCCGCGACCAGGGCCACATGGCTGATGAAGTCGACGTTCGAAAAAGGCGATTTCCTGCTCGGTAAACCCGCGCTTCATGGCGAAGAAACGCCGGTAGAGCGACTGGGAACTGGTACGGCCGACCGCGGCCACGAGGGCCTCCCGGTCGTCCCGCCGGAGCGCCCGTATTTCCATCAGGCGCCCATCGCGCCGCACCTCAACCGCCGAGTACGCCGCAGGCTCCGTCATGACCAACGCTGCCGTATAAGCGTGTCCATTTGCGATGCCGAGCTGGGCTTCTCAAGCCAAAATCCGCCAGTCATTTTGTCGACATCCTACACGCGTGGGAACTTGCGAGCCAGCGTGCGCGCATGGAATTCCCCAAAAGGGCCTCGTGGAGGACGCGGGCATGGTCGGTCCAGACCGGTCGACGCCATCCATGAGAGCATTGGGGGCGGAGTGCTCTTATCCTGCACCACGTCAAGGCGACTGTCGCGCGCTCACTCCCGCAAGTAGACGACCGTGCAGGGATGTCCCACCCCGCTTGTGGTGAGGTGGGTTCCCCTGAACCCCCGGGAAAACAATAATTTTCGTGCCCCCTTGAATAGGTTGCGCCGTGCGCGGGCATCGGCCAAGCGCCCCGTCAGACCGGGCAAGGGAATCTTTCCGTTGGCGCTGAAGGGCAATGACCCAGCCCAGCAGACACCAGACCGTCGCCGATGGTCCCAAAGGTCATATGAACATCTCTCGCCGGAGCTCCTTGCCCTCACCGTTCATCGCAACGGTCACGGATGCGAATTGTCTGCATCGATGCTTCGAAATTGCCCGTCGTCGTCCAACCGAACCGCACGACACCGCTCATGGCGGCCATCGGTCCAAGCAGAAACAAGTGCTCTGCGGGCATGATGTTGCCGTATCTGAGGGTGGTCTTCTAGACGAACGTCATATACGGGACATTGGCGCGCGGCGGAACGAGGTCCAGATGAGAATAGGTGAGCGTCAACCTCGTCACCTCGGGGTCGTGCGTCCCCAGCAAAACTCCGACGGTTGCTACCAGGGCGACGGCAAGCCAGAACCGGGGTGCCCTTGCTGCCACCTCGGTGCAGTTTGGGCAGCGCCGATGACCGCGGTCATCACGACGGCATCAATGGCGATGGTGCCGCGGCTGACAAAGCCAATGCAGAAGACGCTGTCGCAGCATGGTTCTCGTCCGTCAAGCTGGCGGCCGAACCTCGATGGGACGTGCTCACGATACGGTCCGGAATGCGCGCGTGAGCCCATGAGAAGAGGCACGGCCGTTCCGGACATCGTCTACAGGGCTCGCAGCGTTCATCGAGCATGACGCTCGTCCACTGACGGACGCCGGTGTGGTCCAGCGAGTCACGGGGATCTTGGGGAGGCGCCTGTAACGGAAGCGCGCGCAGGTCCAAGGCGGCCGCCTCATGGCGTCAGCGCTCTATCTAAGCGGCGTGTGCGGAGCGCGGCCAGGGCGCAGTCCAGAGAGCGGTCCAGCTCGGACATGGGCGGTGTGCTCGCCACCTCAGGGCAAAGCTCGGTCATGGCCCAGGTTCGCGGTGGCGTTGGCGCGACAGCGTCGGGATCACAGGTCGCCGGGTCGGGGTGCATTTCCTCCGCCGCGGTGGTCCTGGGCCACGCGCCGGGCGGCGGAGGCCGGCCGGCCGGGGTGATGGCGACGTTCGGCACAATACCGAAGCATTCCACCGGACCGCCGGATGGTCGGAAGTAGCGCGCCGTGGTCAGCCGAAGGCCATCGCCACCAGCCAATTGGAAGATCGTCTGGACCGAGCCTTTGCCGTAGCTGCGCCCGCCGAACAGCAGCGCCCGGTGATGGTCTTGCAACGCCCCAGCGACAACCTCCGCCGCGGACGTCGTGCCACTGTCGATCAGCACCGCCAATGGCAGGTCCCGCACCACGTCATCGCCCGTACCCCCGGAATAATGCTGCACGCCCGATACACGGCTCCGGGTGGACACGATCTCCACCGCGCCGAGGAAGGCGTCGGCGACCCTCACGCCCTGGTCGAACAGGCCGCCGGGGTTATCCCGCAGATCCAACACGACGCCGGCCAGTTCGCGGTCGGTCTGGTGCCTCATCGTATCGAAAGCTTCGTGGACAAGACGGCTGGTTTGCTCGGTGAAGTGGGTGATCCGGATGTAAGCGACGCCACTCTCGACCCGGTGAAGGACCGGCTCAGAACGGACCATGGTCCGTGTCACGGACACAAGCAGGGGAACATCGTTGCCCGGGCGCAGCAGCAGCAACGTCACGCCACCGCCGGACGGGCCACGCATGGTCATCACCGCCTCGTGCAGGCTTAACCCCTTCACCTCGCGGTCATCGATCCGGGCGATCAGGTCGCCAGACCGCACTCCGGCGCGAGCCGCGGGCGTGTTTGCGTTGGCGCTGACGACGCGGAGCAGGCCGCTTCCATCATCCGGCGCGACCACCATGCCCAGACCAGGGAACTCGCCATGCATCTGATCGCGAACGTCCTGCACGTGCTCGGCGTCGAGAAACCCCGAATACGGGTCGAGCGAGGCCAGCATGGCCCCGATGGCGCTCTCGGTCAGAACCCGTTCGCTGGCGGTGCGGTCGTCCTGCCTCTTCTTCCCTAATCCTGCCACCGCCGTGTCGATCAGCCGCTCCGGGTCAGCGGACTTCACATGGGACGACAGCACGTGCTGCAGCACATCCGCGAAGAGGATGTAGTTGGGATCGGACGTTGAGGGGGGCAAAGCGCTTGGCCGCATCGCCGCGAAGGCGGCCCGATACCGCTCAAGCGCGGCGTCAATGGGATCGTGGTCGGCGGAACGCACCACGCACGCGGTTTCAGTCGCCAGCGCCAGCGCCAGCGCCAACAAGGGCAGCGCGAGCCTCAGAGCCCGGCATCCTGAGTGCCTTGGCGATGCCGGCCGTACGGTGTGGAGGGCTGAGGCATCTCGACGATGTTCGATCATGGCCAGGGGACCACTTTGCTCGGTGTCGCCGATGCGCGACCCCCAGTGTCCCGGAAGCCGTGTCCCGGAATTTCTGGGTACATCGCGGAAGACGCGCATGTTGGCGACGACGACATCGGTTTCGGCATTGAACCGCACGGGTGGCTTATTTCGGAAGTAGCACAAGGGTTAGGCGGCCCAGGCTACGGTAACGCCGTGATACGGTAACACAGCGCCCCTCCCCGCACTCGGCACAGTGGGCCAAGCCCTGCTTGTCACGCCCGGCGACGACGGACGAACCACAGGCCGATGATGACGGCTCCGGCCGCCGTGCTCAGAAGCACGACCGCGGGCCGGTCGCCATGGGGTGGAGGGCCGCTGGTCCACGCGGCGCGGCCGGCCTCCAGGTCCTGCCGCAAAGCCGGAAACGGCAGCGCGGACAGGTCGTCGACGGGAAGCGCCCCCAGGATGCGCTTCGGATCCGGCGGCACACCGCGTGCGCTGTCCAACGGAAGCCGCTGCGCGAGCCGGTCAACCTCGCCCTCACCCGGAAAGAACTCCGGGTCGAGCGTCAGCGGGAACAGGGTGGTCGCTCCCTGCATGTGCAACTCGATCATGGCGTTGATGTCGTTGCAGACGCCCAGAGCGTAGTAGCCACCGAACGGCAGGTCCAGATGATGCCGTTTGATCGCATCGTAGGCGCGGACAATGGCCCCGGCGAGGCGGACCACCTCCAGGGCGTCCGGACCGCGGTACCGATGTGCCACCCGGCCCATGACCCAGGCTTGGTCGCGGGTCACGCTGGGGCGGAACATCGCCTCTCCATCGATGCCGAAGTAGAAGGACAGGTCGGCGTTGACCACCGGACCGCGGACGATGACCTCGTGCTGGGAATGGCTCACGGGCACCAAGAGCGTCCGATCGGTTCCCGGAACCGGGAGTTCGGTGTCGAGCCAGAACGGCGTGAGGACGTCGCGGCCCTGGTAGATCAGGTCGCCGAAGTTGGCGAAGTACCGGGCGTCCCGGACGTCCACGTCGTGACCCGCCGCCGCCAGCGCACCCAAAAGGGCGGCGGGGCTGTCCAGGGTTTGTCCGGCGAAGATAATCCGGGAGCGCCGCCCGTCATCCGGAGCGTTCAGGGAGAGGCGGTTCAACACCTCGGCAAGCCGGCGACCATCGGCATAGCGTGCGGCCAGCGTCGGATCGGTCCGGTCACCCATCGCCAATCCAAAGCCCAACGGGCTCAGAAAGGCGCCTTGCGCCGGGGCCTCCCCAGCCGCTGGAATGCCGAGCTCATCGTCGAGAGGCTCCTTCACGGTGGCCGGCCGTCCGGACGGTGCGTCCGCGGGATGGTTCAGCACCGCTCCCGCGAGCCAAACGGAGCGCCCCAAGCCGCGCACGGTGAGGGCTGGGAAGCGGTCCAGAGCTTCGAAGTTCTCGCCGAGGATCAGCTCACGCAGCCGCTTGATCTCGTCCGGTCCAAGAATGCCGCCGGCTTTCGGGTGGTGTCCCAGCCGCGTGGACACAGCCGCCACGAAATCCGGATTCCGGGACAGTTCGGCCATGACCTGCGAGAGCGGCAGTGCCGAAGGCTCGTCCGCCGGCAGCGGCGCGGGGACCAGCAAGAGGCCGGCCAGTGTGAGGACCGTAAGCCCGGCAGCGTGGCGCACGCCGGTCCTCATCGCAAGCGGCTCGCAATGCGCGGCGCGGCGTCCCCGGCCGGCGGACAGTCCTGACGTTTGCTGCACGATTCCGTCCAGTGCAGAAGAAGAATGCGCCGCACCTCTTCGATGGTGTGGGGGTCGGACTGGGTGGAATGGCCGGAGCGCACGATGTACTCCGATTCGACGCCCGCGATGTGAGCGCTCTTGTACTCCACGACGCCGTCATCACCGGTTTCGACGGGACCGTCGCCGCGCACGGCTATGATCGAATGCGCCTTGACCTCGCGCGCGATGGGAGTGCCTGCCAGCGTGCGAACCAGCAGGCTGCCCGGCGTCATGCCGTAGACGCTGCCGAATCGTGCCTCCTGGGCCAGGGCGGTGGTCGTGCTGTCCATCTGCCCGATCTCCGAGAGCGCCCCCACGAGGTTTCCCGGCAACCGCACCAGGCCCGCGATGAACTGGCTGATGCGGTTTCCGGCGACGTAGCTGCCACCGTGTGGCGTGGCGATAAAGACGAGCCGCTTGACCGTAGGCACCGGCTTCACGAACAGGGAGCGCACCAGGAGGTCGCGGCTTGTCGGGGCAACCTCCAACTGGTCGGGTGGCTTGCGGAAGACGGCGGTCCAGAACCGGTCGCCCGTATCGACCGCCGTCAGTTTGGTGAGCAATCCGCCCTGGCTGTGCCCGATGACGACCATCTCGTGCAGCGCGGAGTCCTGTCCGGACGGATCCAAAGCGGAAACCGCTTGCCGCAAGGCTTCCCGCAGCAGCAGCGCGGAATAGGGGACGGGGTTGCCCGTCTCGTAGCTGAAGAACCAGAACTGGAAATGGTCGCGGATGCGTGGATCGCTCCGCAGGTCGTTCAGCATCTCGGCCCAGCGCACGGCGCTCGACGCCGTGCCATGGACGAACACGACCGGGATCCGCCCGGGCCGATAGGGTTCCAGCGCGATCAGGCGGCTCGCCTGGCCTTCCAGCAGGCCGCCGCGCAGGAAGCCGCCGAACTCGAATTCCCACACCGGCAGGCCGTCCAGCATGTACGCGAGCGTGGAGGTGTATTCGATCTCCAGGGGAATCCGCTGGTGATCGATCAGCACCGCTTCCGCCTCCGAGGACGGATAGAGCTCGAGCCGCGCGTGCACCCGTCCACCGGCAAGCTGGCGCCGGGGGTCGGGAACGCGCAGCAGGGCGGTGACAGGCGTCTTCACGCGCGCGCCGACCTGAAAGCCTGCCGTCAGGTTGCCTTGCGTGGTGCCCGCCGCCATCGGCGCACCGATCCCGGGCTGGCGGTACCGGGCGTCGAGCCCATGGACCTCCACCTCGGCCACCGGGAAGAAGTTGGTCAGCTGGCGCCCGCCCCACGCGAGCTCGCGCGGCTCAAAGTCGACGTCGAGCTGGCCCGAGGGCAATGGATAGCTCGCCGCGTGGATGGCCATCCCCGTGCCATCCTCGGTGGCCAGGCCCGACGTCAGACCACGGTTGTACACATCGGTCGCGAGTCGGAGTCGCGGATCATACGGGCTGGGTGGCTGGTCCATCCCCTCAGGGAACAGGAAGGCGTAGGCGCAGAGGGCGGCGGCCAGAAAATACGGGCGCCCACCGCCTTCACTGGCGTGCAGGAAGGACATCTCCGCCAGGGCAAAGACCTCATCGGCGCCGCCCCGGCCATCGGCGACGGCCCTTTGAAGATCCGCGATGGCAGTCTCGGGTTGGGCCAGGAAGCGGTCGGTGAGAGACCACCGGCGCAGCACGTTGTGGGTCGGGTCGCTGAGCACATGCGCGGACAGCACATCGCGGGTGAGCAACTGATGGACCGTCGCATGATCCACCCGCTCGACGCTGACCGGCGTCGCGCAGCCACCAACAACGAGAACGCCGGCCAGCAGCACCGCGCCGGCAACGCGGCATCGGACGGTCTGTCGGGTCATTCCGATGCCTCCGAAAACGGCAGCGCCATGAGCCTTGGGCCCTAATGGCCGGGCGGGGGTGCCACGGTGACGTAGGACACGGTTCCGTTGACATAGGTCTGGTTGTACCAGGTCCCGCCGCAGCCATAATAGCTGACGCTCCCGGCGGTCACGACCGTCGGCGAGCAGGGGAGCACGGTCACATAGGTCGGCGACGCCGTCGCCGCCCCGGCGATGTAGCCGGCCGTTGCCCCGACCGCCGCGCCCGCCAGGGCCCAGCCCCAGTCATCGTCGTCCCAGTCGTCGTAATCGTGGTGGTAGTCCCAGTTGTTCGACATGTTCTGGGCCGCGTTGCTGCGGGCTTGGGTGCGTTCGCTCTGCCCCTGCTGGCGGGCTTCGGTGCGCTCGGTCTGCCCCTGCTGCCGTTGCCCCTGCCGCTCCGTCCGTTCCGCCTGGCCGGAGGCGCGGGTGTCGGCTCGTTCTTGGGCCCGGACCTGCTGGGTCTCGTTGCGTTGCGCCGAACGCTCGGTCGCTCCCGACTGGCGGGAGGCGGTCTGCGCGGCGGCGGTCCGCTGACTGGACCGCTCGGTGGCGCCGGCCTGCCGGGCTCCGGTCGCCGCGGCGCCGCCGGCCGGGCGCTGCGCCGATCTCTGGGCGGCAAAGCCGCCACCCGATGCGGCACCGGCGCGGGAATAGCCTCCCCCGCCGGATGGTCTTGGCGCGGAGAAGCTGCCACTGGCCGCCGGGCCGGACCGCGAGAAACCGCCACCCCCACCTCCGCGAGAAATGCCGCCTCCCCCGCCGCCACGGCCGCCGCCGCCGCGACCGCCGCGCGCCGCAGCATCCGCGAAGGAGGCGACGACCAGGATCAGGGCCGCGCCGATGGCGAGACCGGAGCGTGCGACGCCCATCATCATTTCGGGGCCTCCTCTGCGCTGCCGGAACGTTCCGGCTTGTCCCCGGACGGGCTGTCTGCCGCTGGTGTTTGGTCGCCCGCGGCCTTGCGGACGCGCACCAGGAAGGGAATGCGCTGTGTCCCTTCCGGCGGGCGGAAGGCGAGCTGCGCCGCCGACAGGTCGGGGTTCAGGGTCCAGTCCGTGAGGTCGGCGCGGTACTGCGGCTCGCCCTCGTCGTTCTTGTAGGTGATGGTGATCCGCTGCGGCAGCGGCTCTCCCTCGGCGGCGACCCAGACCTGGAAATCCACGTCCTCGGTCTGGCCGGCCACATGGTCGGTCGGCACCGGGGTCAGCGTGTCACGCTCCACATAGTCCAGGGCCTGGATGCGCTGGTCCAGCTCCGCCGGTAGGGTCGTGACCAGCAAAAGCGCCAGCGGCAGCCGGACCTGAAGGTCCTGGACCAGGTAGCGCACCGCGTCGTCCACACTGCCGGGCCGGTCCAGCTGGCCGTAGACCTTCTGCCCGGGGTCGAACACGGTCAGCGCCTTGCCGTCGAAGGTCACTTGGCGCCGCGTTCCGTCGCTCTGCTGGGACTCCACCCGCAGGGCGTCGGGACGGTTCAGCGTCACGGCGCGGCGCTCGCCGAACTCGATCATCTCGCCTGTGTCCTGCACCACGTCGTAGTTGGACCGGATCGTCACGCGGAAGCCCTTGGCCTGGGCCAGCGTGTCGGCCATCCGGTTCAGCACGTCCATGGCCTGCTCGTCGATGGCCGGCTCGTCGGCCGCGTCCGGCTCCTCCGCCTCGGGCGCCCCAGTCTGGGCGGGAGCGCCGGCGGGCGGCTCCCCAGCCGCCGGCGCCGGGCCGAACAGGAGGGGTAGGCAAAGCAACGGGGCGGACAGCCGCAGAAGCGTTCTCATGGGACACCGCTGATCAGTCGATCACGTGATAACCGCCGTCGATGTAGACCACCTGGCCGGTGATCTGCCGAGCGGCATCGCTGGCCAGGAAGGCGGCGGTCGGCCCGATCTCGTCCACGGTGACCAACTGATGGGTGGGTGCCCGGGCCGCGGCGCGCTCCAGCAGTTCGTCGAAGCGGTCGATGCCCGAGGCCGCGCGGGTCGCCAGCGCACCCGGGGACAGTGTGTTGACGCGGATTTTCCTGGCCCCCAGCTCGGCCGCCAGGTAGCGGACCGCGCTTTCCAGGGCGGCCTTGACCGGCCCCATCATGTTGTAGTGTTCGACCACTTGCTCCGCACCGTAGAAGCTGACGGTCAGCAGGCAGCCGCCATTAGTCATCAGCGGCTCGGCCAGCTTGGCCATGCGGATGAAGGAGTGGCACGACACGTCCATGGCCATCTGGAAGCCCTCGCGCGAGCAGTCGACGAAGCGGCCGTGCAGGTCCTCCTTGGGCGCGAAGGCGATGGAATGCAGCAGGAAGTCCAGTCGGCCCCAACGGTCGCGGATGGCCGCGAACACGCGCTCCAGGTCGCCGTCGCGCCGCACGTCGCAGGGCAGGATCAGGTCGGCGCCGAGCCGTTCGGCGAGCGGACGGACGTGCGGCTCCGCCTTCTCGTTGAGGTAGGTGACCGCTAGGTCTGCCCCAAGCGCGCGAAAGGCCGTGGCGCAGCCGTAGGCGATGCTCTGGTCGTTGGCGATACCGGCTAAAAGGCCGCATTTGCCGGCGAGCGTGATCAGCGTCATGGGCGAAGTCTCCCAAGGAAGCACCAGGCAGTCGTTGCCTGGGCTGATCAGGCCCACGTTCGGGCCTGCTCTGCCGGCACTCCCGCGTGCGGGCGCCGACCTCACCCGGAGTGCCATTCCGTTGTCTCCGACGGTGGCCTGCCGGCGGCTCCAGGTCCATTGAGCCGGAATGGGGCTCTCTTCAGAAGTAGCAAGGCTCACGTACCCTGGCGTGCTACGGTAACGCGTCCTGTATCATGCTTCAGTTCCGGCGGTCGGTGGAGGGGGCTGAGAGCGGTCAAAACCCTTGAGCGGACGGCGTACGGGCAACCGGCAAGCCAGCTTTCTGCAGCCCCTCGACAATGCTCGCGATGGTACCCGGAGCGATGTTTCGGCGTGCGAGCTCGCTCATCGCCTTCGCACCGAATTCCGGATCAATGCGCAGGATGTTGTCGACTTCCTGTGCGGCGTCGGCCTTGTTGCCGGTCTGACCGTGGATCATCGCCAAAGCTATGTGCGGTAGGACGGATTCGGGAACCCCGACCTGCCGCGCCTCGACGAGCGCGTTGTCGTACCGTTTGTGTACGTAGTGGAACAGGGCGATCACGATGTGGTACCAGCTCGGTTGCGCGGGATTGCGGGCAAAGGCCTCGCGGATCATCGGAACACCCTTATCCCACTCCCCGATAAGGCTGTAGCACCGGCCGAGATCGGCGAGGATATCGCTGTCATTGGGATTGAGCGCCAACGCTTTTTCGTAGGCAGCAATGCTGAGCGTCGGCTCCTGGCGTAACCAATAGGCCAATCCGAGGGCTTGCAGGGGAAGAGGATTGTTTGGATCCAGCTCAACAGCGTGCATGGCCAACTGGAGGCCAACCGCCACTGGGTCGGGACGCGCGGGGGTTGGATTGAAGCCGAGCCGGGCCTCATCGATGGTGACCATCGCCCGGGCTGCCCAGGCATCGGCGTAGGAAGGATCGGTCCGGGTTGCGCGTTCGAGGCAGGTCCGCACTTGGCCGTGCAAGTCCGCGTTCAGCTGCCGCCAATATTGGCGCGTCCGCAGCATGCATTCATAGGCGGACAGCTCTTTCGTCGGCCGTGCGTCGGTATTTCGCGCTTCCTCGGTGTAAATCACGCCATGCGGTTGGGCCAAAGCGCGGGCGATCTGCACGGCGATATCCTGCCGCAGAGTGATCATTGTGGCCGGAGTGAAATCACGGCGATAGCTGGCGGACCAGAGGTATTGACGGCTTTTTGCCTTCATCAGCACAACCGTGATCTGGACTTGCTCGCCAGCTTGGGTGACGCTGCCCTGAAGCACATAGTCAACGGTGACAGTGGGATTGGCCTCCTGCAGCTCCGACGCTGTGCGATAGCGGAAGCTGGTGCCAGAGCCAAAGACGAGGAGGTTGCGGAAGCGGATCAGCGCCGCGATGAGGTCTTCGGTGAAGCCCTCGACGAAAATGTCTCGTGCCGGGTTGTCGGTACCGTTGGCGAGGGGTTGCACCAGCAGCGATGGGCCACGCGCCGCGGCCAAGGGCGTCTCCGGCAACGGCGATCGTGGACCAGACACGGCGTTCCACCCTGTGATCGCCAGAAGAGCAACCATGATGCCCAGCAGGACCGCGACGGTCATCACCTTGGGCGATGTCAGCACCCCCATGATGCGCTGCCGGAACGACAGGGGAAGGGGAGGCGAAGCGCTGGCTGGGATGTCTGTGGGTGGTTCGGCAAACGTCGAAGGCAAGCTTGATAGGTCATCTTGGTCGACAGCACTCAAGTGGTCGGCTGGAGCGATCCTGTCGCGGACTTGGAATAGGGGAACATAGCTCCCTTTCGGGATCGCTATTCGGATGGGGTCGTTGGCCCCTTCAGTGAGGTAATACTTTTCCAACGAACGGCGGATGCGTCCTGCCTGGATGCGGACCACGGGGTCGATCAAAGGGTCGAACGTAGTGTCACGATCGAAGACGTCCAATCCAATGGTGTAGGCCTTGATGCAGTGGGCATGCCCTTCGAGGGTCTGCTGCACAACGAACTGCAGAAAGCGGCATTTACGGGTCGCCCCACGGAATTCCCGGCTGGCAAGAACGCGCGCCAGCGCGTCCTGGATGGCGTGCGGGGGGATTGCTTCGTCGGCGGACTGTAGCATGAGCGCATCCTATCCGTGAGCCTCGCACCCATAAGCTGTGTCTGACAGTGCCGTACGCCGACCAAACAAAAAGAACTAAGTTTGCACAGGGAAAGCGCGAAAACACAGCGTGTGCGCACCACGCAGCTTGTTGCATGTTCAGAATCACTCAAAAACAATTTAGAAGATACACTTCCTCAAATTGCGGAGCTGCAAAAGCATGGAGGTCAAAGTTGATGATCCCCATTGTTGCGCCCAGCCGCTTAGAGCGCGCGATGACTCATTTCTTATGTTAAGAACTCGGCAATGGTCAAATGCACTAAGGGTAGAATCACAATCTTTTGAGGAGCAGGACATCCCCTTCTTTGGTCTGCATAGCCATCGTATTGCCCGTACTCGTCGCGGAAGGCGCCCTTCAGCACCAGCAGCATTTCGGTGTCGGTATGCCGATGAGCGGGAACACGTCGGCCTGGGTCCACATTCGGCATGCAGACTGACGCCTGTGCGGCACCAATGGCCCAGGCTGAGCGATAGACACCGGGGACGATGCGGCGCAACTGCAACCGCTCGGGCTCTGCGCCGGCGTGTTGCATCGAGGTGAACTGAGCAGGAGATTGCCCCAGCCCCGTTGGTAATCAGGCGACGCGGGCAGAGTTCGGGCGTCCAAGGTCGATCATGCGGTTGAGGACCGCGACGCCGATGGCGACCTCGGTGGCCTGCGCCGCGTCACAGTGGAAGGGCAGCGCCTCGCCGAGGAGACCCTTCCAGCGCGCCATTTGGCTTTCCACGCCCGCCCGCTTGTTGTAGCCGCTGGCGCGCTGCCACGCCATTCGGCCCTGCTGCGCGATCATCTGGATGTGGCGGTCACGCTGGGTGGGCACGGTCTCGGCGGTGTCGCTGAGCACGGCATCGCTGCGCGGTGGCGCCATCACCGCGGCCTCGGGATGGCGCTCGTGCACGGACGCGGAGACGCCGCTCCGGTCATACGCGCCGTCCCCGGTCAGCGAGGCCACCGGCCCAGAGACCTGATCGAGCAAGGGGCCGACCTGGGAGGCGTCATCGACGCCGCGCCCGGTCAGCGTGGCGGCGACAATCCGGCCGCTGCCCGCGTCCATGCCGATGTGCAAGGCGTGCCAGGAGCGCCGCTTCTTGGTGCCATGCTTCTCGATCAGCCATTCGCCCGGCCCACACAGCTTCAGCCCGGTACTGTCCACCAGCAGGTGGATGGGCGCGCCGCTCGAGCGCGGTGCTGAGGGCAGCGTCACCGTCCGGGCGCGGCGCGCGATGGTGGAGTGATCCGGCACCGGCAGATCAAGCCCGAGCAGGTGCAAGACGGAACCGATCAGCCCCTCGGTCTGGCGCAGCGCCAGACGGAACACCGCCCTCAGCATCAAGGCCGTCGTGATCGCCAAGTCCGAGTCGTGGGGCTGACCACCCGGTGTGGTACGGGGCACCGCCTTCCACTGCGCGACCGCCTCGTCGCTCACCCAGACGGTGAGGCTGCCGCGCTGACGCAAGGCCGCATCATAAGCGGCCCAATTGGTGACACTGTTGGCGAACCCGGTGGCTCAGGTCACAGCGGGGCTACACACGGTTGCGAAGCGTGAGCGGCGCGTTTTTGCAAGTGGCTGGTCGGAAAGCCAAGCGTAGGCCCGGACCAAGTTCATGGCCGTGGCCGCAAGGACTTCCTGGAGAGAGATCTTTGCCAAACCAAAGTAGCGGCATTTTCGGAGTTCCAAGGCTCGGGTCCCCTGCGAAAGGGTACCTTCGATGCCCGCGCGCCGCGCGTAGTCGGCCTGCCAGCCCTCGTTTTGCTGCTCGCGGCGCGCCTTCTGGATGGCCTCGTGTTCGGGCTGCGGGCGTACCGTGATGCGGCGCGACGCCAAGGGCGCATGAGTACACAGAGCCCGGCTTGGGCAGCGTCGGCAGATCGCATGGCCAAAGGTAATTTCAAGAACGTCGTTTCCCTGCATGTCTTTGCCGGGTTTCCAGGTCGTATTGAGCTGCCCTTGCGGGCAGCGCACCTTGCGGTTCTCCCAGTCAATGGTGAAGGCATCAATGGTGTAGCCGCCCGGCACTTTGCTTTGCCAGTTGCTGTTGGGCCGAACCGGACTGACGGGCGCGACGTGGAAATCCCGTGTCAAGCAGACCCGAATGCCGGCATCGATATACCCCGCATCCAGATAATGGCGATGCGGCAGGAGGCCCCGAGTTGCGAGCGCCTCGTGGATCGGCACGGTCATACTCAGGTCCGGGACCGTTGCTGACGTCGTCACCACGTGGGTGATGAAATGAGGAGCGCCCTCATCACACGTTTCCGTCAGGTGAACCTTGTCGCCGTGCCAGCCGGTCGTCCGCCGGTTGGCGTAGCGCGAATCTGGATCATAAGGCGTGTGCGCGCGCAGGCCCGCTGGCGGCAGATCAGCCGGTGTCCGCCACGTCACCTTGTCGTCGGCCACGTAGAACTGCTGAACCCAGTATTGGCGCAGGCACTGGACGGCTGGGCGCTCTCGCAGCCACGGCGGCGTTGTCGGCTCATAATGAGCGGCGAGAAGCTGATGCCCATCGCTGCCAATTTGCTCGGCTAAGGTGCGCCGAGCGGCTTCGGTTTTGGGAAGGCGATGATCCTCCACGCGCCGACTGTAGCGGTCGCTCCAGTCTTCCCGGACCTGCGTGCGCAGCCATGCCGGGGCCACAGTGGCCAAATCGTTGAGCGCTGCTCGGAGCATCTCGCCGACGCCTTCCAAGCGGTTGATGGTCCGTACCGCCGCCAAGACATAGGTGGAATCCGTCCGGTACCGGCCATGCGGCTTCAACAGACCACATTCGATGAGCCGTCGGACAAGCGCGTCAAACACCAAATGCTCACCATGATCCGCAACCAAGCGGGCGCGAAACTCACACAGGACGGAAAAGTCGAAGCCCGGGTCGGTCAACTCAAGAGCCAAGGCGTATTTCCAGTCAATCCGGCTGCGCACGGCCTCCGCGGCTTGGCGGTCAGACAGCCCCTCAGCAAACTGCAGAACGCAGATGAGGGCCAGGCGCCATGGCGAGACGGCCGGCTGGCCGGTGTGCGACTATAGGGTGCTGAACAGCGTATCTTGGAAGATTGGGCCAAACTCATCCCGTAAGCGCATGCAAAGAGTGCCCTTGGGAAACGCCGCGCGGGCCACCCGGGCCGTCTCCGCCGGAATAGACTCAATGCGCTGTTTTGGCAGTGACATGGCAGTTCTCCCCAACGGCATCACCTCCCCTAACAGCCGGAGCAGAGGTCCGATCGGCTCAGGAACGGCGGACCGACGCTGCCAAGTTCGCCAACGGTATCAATTCGTCACCGGGTACTTGGCCTTCGGGATCTTATGACGGCGCAGCTCATTATGTTTGTAGGGCATGCGAGCTCTCGGCAATGGAGGCGCCTTCATACCCGCTCTTCGGCCATTCAGCAGCTCTTGCCCGATTTATGCGCCAAAGCCAGGGCGATGTCCTCACGACGGCGGCTCGGTGGAACCTCCAAGCAGGGAAATGACCTCACTCCAGGCCAGACATGCGCAACCGCGATCTGATCGGCAAACCGGACTGGACATCCGCGACCTACGTGGCCGTCGCCGCGGACCGGGCCGCGCCGGACCGCGTGGTCGTGATCGCGATCGCCGATGAGGTCTGCGGCGTCTTCGGCGTCGACCAGCGCACGGCGGAAGATGGTGCACAAGTCCGGATCATCACCCACCTCGCGACCGGGCATCGTCTGCCGCGCGAGTTCGTGTCGCGGAAAGCGGCCACGGCCTGCGTACAGACGCTGGAGGGGCTGGACTGCTGGACAATGGACGATCCGGGACAGATGCTGCGGTCGGCTTAGCCCAAATCTATCAGACCTTCAATTGGACAGCCGCTCAGTCCGTCGCCGCTCGCCTCCATGCGCCAAGTTACCCAAAGTGCGATTGCGAGAACTTTGGCCCTCAATGTCTCGTCCCACCGGCACGTCGACAACTCCCTCGCCCCTACCCGGCTGACAGCACGAGGGCCATGACGGCTGCGGCGGCCAGGGTGCGCCGGTCGTCGCGGGCTCGGCCGACCACCTGCACACCGACCGGCAAGCCCGACGGGCCAGTCAGGGCAGGCACGTTTAAGCAAGGGACACCCAGCAGCGTCCAAACCCGGTTGAACACCGGGTCGCCGGTGGCCTCCAATCCCTCCGGCGCCTCGCCCGGGGCGCTTGGGGTCAGCAGCACATCCAAGTCGCCCAGGACATCCGCGAATTGTGCCCGGCAATCCGCCGCCAGTCTCCTGGCCACGTCATAGTCTTCCGAAGCGGTCGCCGCACCGGCCTGGAGGATCTCACGCAGCTTGGCGCTGAGGCCATCCGGCGCGGTCAGCATTTCCGGCGCGCAGGCCCGCGCGCCCTCATAAGCCATGACGGTGTTCTGCGCCTCGCACAGGTCACGGAAGCCCTCAGGCAGCGCTATCTCCCGAACCTCCAGGCCGGCGGCGCGCAGCCGACGCCCTGCCTCCTCCAACGCGGCGCGCGTGGCCGGCGTGGCGGCGTCCCACTCGTGGGTGCGGCACAGGCCGATGCGTGGACGGAAACCCTCTTCCGTGATGCGCAGCCTCGGGCGCCCGGCAAGCACGGAGGCGAAGAAGGCGGCGTCCTCCACCGTGCGGGCGAAGACGCCCACCGTGTCCAGGCTGTCGGCAAAAGGCCTGACCCCGGTGCGCTCGATCACGCCGAAGCTCGGCTTATAGCCCACGCAACCACAAAAGCTCGCCGGCCGAATGATGGAACCGGCCGTCTGGGTTCCGAAAGCCAATGGCACCATACCATCCGCGACAGCCGCCGCCGAGCCCGAGGAGGACCCCCCCGGTGTACGGCTGGGGGCGTACGGGTTCCGGGTCTTGCCCGGTTGGAAATAGGCGAACTCGGTGGTCACCGTCTTGCCGAGCACCAGCGCACCGGCCTGCCGCGCCAGCGCCACGCAGGCGGCATCGCGCGGCGGCCGGAAGCCCGCGTACAGCGGCGAGCCGTAGGCGGTGGGCATATCGCCAGTATCGATGATGTCCTTGACGCCGACCGGCAGCCCCTTGAGCGGACCCCTGCCGCAACGGTCGATGCGGCGCGCTGCCTCCAGCGCGCTGTTCGGGTCCAGATGCTGCCACGCCTGCACGGCCGGCTCGCGTTCGGCGATGCGCTCCAGGCAAGCGCGGGTCAGCGCTTCGCAGGTCAGGCTGCCGTCGGCGATGCGCCCGGCGGCCTCCAGGGCGGTCGGGACAAGGCTCATGGCGTGCACCAATCCTCGATGATGCGGCCGTACGCCTCGACCGCCTGGTCGATGCGCGAGACGAGGCAGTACTCGTCGGTCTGGTGCGCCATCGCCGCCTCGCCGGGGCCGAGGATCACCGTCGGCAGTCCCCCCAGCGCCGGGGCCAATGCCGAGGCGTCGGTGAAGTAGGTGGCTCCCTTGACCACCGGCGGTTCGCCCAGAAAGGGTTCCATGATGGCGAAGACGCGGCGAATCCAGGCATTCTCGGGGTCGGTCCACACCGCCTCGACATCAATGATCGGCGCCATCGCCACCTCCGATCCGAGAAAGCTGCCCAGCGCCTCTTTCACTCGCGCGTGCGTCTGGCCGGGCACAGTGCGGATGTCCAGTCCGATCTCGGCGCGGTCGGGCACCGAGTTGACGTTGATGCCCCCATGGAACGTGCCGACGTTCAGCGTCGGGCTTCCCAGCACCTCGTGCCGGCGCTCGTTGAAATCGAAGTCGTCCAGCTTCACCACGGCGCGCGCCGCCTTGGCCACAGCGTTGACGCCCTTCTCCGGCATGGAGCCATGTGCGGTCACCCCCTCCGCCACCGCCCGCAACCACAACGCGCCCTTGTGGCCGACCAGCGGGTGATTGGAGGTGGGCTCCGCCACGACCAGCGCCCCGGCCTTGCCCAGCAGGCCCGGCTGGTTGCAGAGGTGGAAGGCGCCCTCACAGCCGGTTTCCTCCGCCGCGGTGATGACCAGCAGGGCGCCGGGGCCGGATTCCAGCGTCGCGCGGTGGGCGATGCAGGCCTCGACGAAGGCAGCGACTCCGGCCTTCATGTCGCTGGAGCCGCGGCCGTACAGCTTGTCGCCGTCAATGTCGCCGCCGAATGGATTCTGCGTCCAATCCCGCATGCCCAGCGGCACCGTGTCAATGTGGCCTGTGAAGGCAATGGGCAGCTTGCCCTCCTGCCCGCCGATGCGCGCCACCAGACTGGCGCGACCCTCGCCGAAGCCGACCACGGTGACGGTGAAACCGTTGTCCTCCAGCCGCTTGGCCAGGAGGTCGGCGCAGCGGCGCTCGTTGCCCGGCGGGTTGATGGTGTTCTGCCGGACCAGCGCCTGTGTCAGCGCAACGGTGGAGGAGAGTGTCATGGCATTCGTCCTTTTGAGAATCCGCGACTGTCCGGTTCAGACCACAAGGTATTCGTCCATCGCACCGCCACGCTCGAGGTCCTCCCGGTGACCGCGCAGAACGATCTGGCCCTTTTCCATAATCGCGCACTCCTCCGTCATGCTGAAGACCATCGGCACATTCTGTTCGACGATGAGGATCGTGATGCCCTGCTCCCGGTTGATGCGGCCCAGAATCTCCGCGATTTGCTGCACGATCAGCGGCGAAATACCGTCGGAGGGCTCGTCGAGCAGAATGACCGTCGGGTGGGCCATCAAAGCCCGGCCGATCGCGAGCATCTGCTGCTCGCCGCCACTCATGGTGCCGGCCTTCTGTGCGAGGCGCTCCTTGAGGCGCGGGAAGTAGCCGACCACCTCGTCGAAGCGGCTGGGCCGCTTTACGCCGGCCCCGACCCGCCCCATGTCGAGGTTCTCCCGCACGGTCAGTTTCGGGAAGGTCCCCCGCCCCTGGAGCACGGCGGTGATCCCCAGCCGAGCCCGCTCATGCACCGGCAGGGAGGTGATGTCGCGTCCATCCGCCAGGATACGGCCTGAGGTCGCCCGGTTCAGCCCGCTGATGCAGCGGACGAGGGTGGACTTGCCCATGCCGTTGCGGCCCAGGATCCCGAGGATGCCCCGGTCGGGAATGGTCAGGCTGAGGTCGCGCAGGACGGCGATGCTGCCGTATCCGGCGCTGACATGCTGAAGGTCCAGTTCCATCATGCCTTTCCCAAGTAGATGCTGCGAACCCGCTCGTCCGCGGAGACCTCCTTGAAGCTGCCCTGTGCAAACACCCGCCCGAGATGAAGCACGGTCACGGGCGCGCGCAGGTCGCGGATGAATTGGATGTCGTGCTCGATGATGACCGCCGACAGGCCCAACTCGCGGGACAGCCGGCGGATGAGCTCCGCCGTTGCGTGCGTTTCGGCTGCCGTCATGCCGGCTGTCGGCTCGTCCAGCAACAGCAGGCTGGCGTCGTTGCCCAGCAGCAGCCCGACCTCAAGCCATTGCCGTTGGCCGTGCGAGAGGGACACAGCCCGGTATCCCGAAAACTCGGCAAGCCGGACCAGGTCGATCACCTGAGCAACGCGCTGATCGGTGTCGGCGGGTCGCTTTCGCGAGGCGAGCACCGCGAGTTCGACATTCTCCCAGACCGTCAGGTTGGGAAAGACGCTTGGTGTTTGGAACTTTCGGGAGATGCCGAGCCGGGCGCGCTTTTCCACCGACAGCCGCGTGACGTCGTGGCCACCGAACTCGATGCGGCCCGCCGTCGGTTTCAGGTGCCCGGAAACCATGCTGATGAAGGTCGTCTTCCCGGCGCCGTTCGGGCCGATGATGCTGGCGATGGCTCCCGCCGGCAGTTCGAAATCGACATCGGCGTTGGCGATCACGCCGCCGAAATGCTTGGACAATCCGCGAATGCGAAGCAGCGTTTCCGTCATGGATGGCTCCGAAAGCGTCCGAGCAGCGACGGCAGCGCCGCCGCGACGCCGCCCCGGAAATAGGCGATGACCAGAATGAACAGGATACCGATGCAGAGCTGCCAATATTGCGGGGTGATGGAACTCAGCAGATTCGAGATGGACGACACGGTGATGCCACCGATCAGGGCCGCCAGCAGCGACGAACGCCCGGCGATCGCCACCCAAACCACGATCTCAGTGGAGAACTGGACACCACCGAGCGACGGCGAGACAAAACCGGAATGCATCCCGTACAGCGCGCCGGACAGGCTCGCCACCGCGCCCGACACTGCGAAGGCCAGCGTTTTGCACAGCGGAACGGAAACGCCGAGCGAGGTCATGCGCAATTCATTTTCCCGGATGCCGGCGAGAAGCTTGCCGAACCGGGAGCGGGTCAAGGCCCGCAGCACGGCGTAGGTGATCACCATGACCACCAGCACCGCGTAATAGGCGGGCGCATCTTCCGTCAGCGAGTAGGTCAGCGCCGATCCCAAGGTCAGGTCCATGCGCATCAGAAACAGCCCGTTCCAGCCGCCGGTCCATTGCGACTGGCTGACGGCGATCTGCTCCGCGATGATGGACAGGGCCAACGTGACCAGCACGAAGTAGCTGTCCCGCACGCCGGCGCTGAACAGGAACCAGCCGACGAGGGCGGCGATGAGGGCGGCCGACACGAGGGCGACCAACAGGCCGACGTAGGCCGGGTTGATGGCCAGCGGTTCCTTCATGACGATGCCCAGGGCGTAACCGCCCAGCGCAAAGAAGGCTGCCTGTCCGAAGCTGAGGATCCCGACGTTGCCCCACAGCAGGGCGAGCGACATCGCAAGCATGCCGTAGAGCATGTATTGGGGAAGGATGTAGACGACGTATCCGGAGGTGACAACCGGGATGGCCGTCAGAAGCAGGAAGAGAACAGCGGCGACGATTTCCTCTCCAAGGCGGCGGTTGCGCGCCCGCCCGTCTGCGACGGCCATGCTCATCGGCGGTCACTCCCCAGCAGGCCCGTGGGCCGGAATCTCAACAGGACGATGGCCAGCGCGAAAACGATCGTCTGGGCGACCACCTGGCTGCTGAACAGCGCGAACAGCGTCTCGGAACCACCGATGATGAAACTGCCCACGACGGTGCCGCCGAGGATCTGGCCAAGGCCGCCCAGCGTCACCACGAAGAAGGACCGCACCAGGAAGACGTTGCCGATGTAGGGATCGATGCTCAGCATCGGGCTGATCAGGGCGCCGGCCAGCCCCGCCAATGCGGCCCCGAGCGTGAACACTTGGCGGTAGAGCCGTTCGACGTTCAGCCCCAGCAGCGCCGCGGACTCCTGCTGTTGGACCAGCGCCCGTACGCGCAGACCGACGGAGGTGTGGAAGAGGAGCCCGGCCAACCCGAACAGCAGGACGATGGTGAAGAGCGACACCGCCAGCCTGTAGGCGGGGATTTGAATGTCCCCCATGCTCAGCGTGCCGGGCAGAGGGCTGGGAACGTTCCGGAAATCCGTGCCGAAGACGATCTTGATCAGCTCCGTGACGACCAGGAACATGCCCCAGGTCAGCAGCAGCGTCTCGAATGGCCGGTCATAGAAGTGCCGGATCAGCACGAGTTCCAGGATGAGACCGATCAACCCGACGCCCAGCGCCGACAGCACGACCGCGATCAGGAACGGCAAGCCGGCCTGGATCCCGGCCCAGGTGAAGTACGCGCCCAGGGTGAGAAACGCCCCGTGCCCCATGTTGACGACGCCAATTAGGCCGAAGACGACGGCCAGGCCGGTCGCCGCCAGCGCTAACACCAGCGTGATGAGCGTCGCGTCGATTAAGACGCCAGCAAACGACCCCATGAGCTTATCCTTGGCAAGCGGACGTGCGCGATGGCACGTCCGCATGAGCGTGCCCTCGTCCGTCGCCCGCTACAGCGGCAACTTGCATTTGGCGGGCACCGGATCGACCGACGGCAAAGCCTGCACCTGCTGGAACATGTCGTTCACGCCGGTCCAGTTGTTGCGGACCTGCATGAGGTAAGACGGCAGCACGGCCTGATGGTCGTCGGCGCGCATGCGCACCGGCCCTTGCGGCGCCTGTTCAAACGTCAGGCCACCCAGCGCATCGCGCACCTTGGCCGTGTCCGTCGCCCCCGCCTTGGCGATGGCGAGCGCCAGCATATGGGCGGCGTTGTACATGCCCACACCCACCGTGTTCACCAGGGCATCGGGTCCGTATTTCGCCCGGAATTTCTCCAGGAATGCCTTGTTGTTGGGCTGGTCGATGGTCATGAAGTAGTCGAAGCTGACGTAGGTTCCCGCGGAGACCTCCGGGCCGAGCCCCGAGGTCACAACCTCCTCGTCGTCCACCGTCCACAAGGCGATGTCCTTGTTCATGCCGGCGGCGTGCATCTGGCGGCGGAAATTAACGGTGTCGCTGCCGGTCAGCGAGTGGAACACGACCTCCGCTTTGGCATTCCGGATATCCCGCAGCACCGACTCGTATTGCGGCGTGTTGAAGGGGATGTAGACCTCGCCGACCACCTCGCCGCCGAGTTCCTTGAACTTCTCCTTGAACATCTTGTTGGTCTCCCGCGGCCACGCGTAGTCCGAGCCGATGAGGAAGAACCGCTTGCCGTGCTTCTTCATGATGTAATCGACATGGGGCCAGACCTGCTGGGACGGCTCCGGGCCGAACATGAAGATGCCCTTGTTGCACACTCCGGGGTAGAACTCCTGGCTTTGCCCTTCGTACCAGGTCGGGTAGAGGAGAAGCTTACCGCTCTGCGCCACCACCGGACCGGCGGCGTTGCGCTCGGCGCTGCTGAAGGTGCCGGCGAGGAAGTCGACACGCTCCTGGCGGATCAGCCGGTTGGCTTGCTCGACGACGATGCGCGGTTCGGTCTTGCTGTCGCCGACGACGATTTCGATCGGCCGTCCGAGGACACCGCCAGCCTTGTTGATCTCACCGACCGCAAGCTCGAAGCCTGAGTAATGGGCCTTGCCATAGACGGTCCAAGCTCCGGTCAGGGGGGAAATAACGCCGACCTTGATCGGAGTGGCCGCCCAGGCCTTTGTGATGACGGAAGGAGCCGCCATGGCGGCGACCGCACCGGCCACTCCCTTCAACGCCGTCCGCCGAGACACTCTCCCGAACGTCTTCTCCATAGTTTCCTCCCCTGGTCCGAGTGGATTTTTTTCAGAAGATTTTCAGTACCAGCCGCGCTGGACAGCGGAGCCGAGCATCTCGTCATAGACGTCGGTGCGCCGGTCGCGCAGGACCTGGTTGTATTCGTTCCAGTTCCGCTTGCGCCGGGCGTCGGCGAGGTTGACGTCGGCGTAGATGATCTGCTCGTCGGTGACGCTCGCCGGGCCGGCGATGGGCCATCCGGTGTAGCTCGCGATCAGGCTCTGCCCGATGAAGGGTTGGCCGCGTTCCGTACCGACGCGGTCGGCGGCGGCGATGAAGACCGAATTGGAGTGGGCCGCCCCCATCACCAGGATGTTCGCCATGGCCTGGCGGCCTTCCTCTTGGCCGGGGATCGGCACCCAGTTGGTCGGGATGCAGACGATGTCAGCGCCCTGCAGCGCGCATAGCCGATAGCTTTCAGGGAACCATGCGTCATAGCAGATGAAGGTTCCGATGCGGCCGAGCGGCGTCTTGAAAACCGGGAACCCAAGATCGCCTGGTTCGAAGAACAGATTCTCTTCGTTCCAGAGATGGACCTTCCGGAAGGTCCCGATGTGCCCTGAGGGGCCGATCACGACCGACGAATTGTACAGAACCTCCCCATCACGTTCGCAAATGCCGGCGACGATATAGAGATGGCGCCGGGCCGCCACATCGGCCCAAGCCTGATAGGTTTCGCCGCCTGGAACGGGCTCGGAAAGCGCAAACGCTTCTTCACGCGTCTCGAAGACATAGCCCGAATTCGCCAGCTCCGGCAGCACGATCAAGGTTGCCCCGGCATCCGCCGCTTGGTTGACAAGCTCAAGGCTGTGCTGAATGTTCTCCGTTTTCTGGCCGACCCGCGGCTCCATCTGAATGCAAGCGACCCGCACCGTCGCCGCCTCTTTACCCTTTGCGTCCACCATCGCGTTTCATCCCCACGTGTCGAGGTGCTGCGCACCCAGGTCCGTTGACCTATTGATACGTATAGCGAACAATCAGTCAAGTCACTTGAAAGTGGTGCAAGGATGGTGCAAACCGGGGAAAGCGTGGCCGCGCATTGGGCCCGCCTCTTCGGCGGTTTGTGTTCAGGCTCGTGCAGCGGTATGGAAGGAGGCGAAGGAGCGTGCGCGCGATGACGAAAAACGACTCTGTCGACGGCTTAGCCCCCTGCGCCATGGAACGTGATGACGTCGTGCTGAACATCGGAGCCCGCCTCAAAAGGGCGCGACTTGCCGGACGGATGCGGTTACGGGATGTGGCGGAAGCGGCCGGGTGCTCGGAGAGCATGCTGTCGAAGATCGAACGGGACAAGGCGAGACCGTCATTACGGACGCTGCACCGACTGGCGACCTGCCTCGGCACGTCCATCGCCCAGTTGACGGCGGTCCCGGAGGAGCAGGAGGTTGTCGTGCAGCGGGTCGGCACGCGGCCGGTTACCGTCTTGCGGAACTCCACTCGTCTTGAGCAGCTCATTCCGCCCTCGGACAAGCGGATGCTGGAGGGGAATATCCACGTGGTCGACCCCGGCGCGTCCAACGGCGGGGCGATCCAGCATGCCGGGGAGGAGGTTGGCTATATCCTGTCGGGCCAAATCGAATTGATCCTTGGCGAAATTGTGTACCAACTTGGCCCCGGCGATTCCTTCTTCTTTCCGTCGGAAGTTCCCCACAGTTATCGTAATATCGGCACGGAGACGGCCCGGATACTCTGGATCAACACGCCAGTAACGTTTTAAGAGGCGGTTTCCCGTGACTTTGGCGCGCAAATCGGCGTGAGGGCGGAGTCCACGGGCGGCCAGTGGTGATCAGGCGACTTTGGAGGTGGCCGGCATGCCCAAGCGGGTCCTGATGTTCATGACCTTGCAGCCGACGGCGGCCTCGACCTTCTGGGCCGGCAGACTCCGAGCCCGGAGGCTGCGCCCGATCAGTTGCTTATAGCGCATCATCGCCACCTCGCCCAAGGAGCGGCGGCCGTACTGCACCGCCCGCTGCCAGCCCAACCGACCACGCTCGGCGCTCATCTGGATGTGGCGGTCGCGTTGGCTGGGGGCATTTTCGGTCGTGGCGCTCGGCACCGCGGTTGAGCGCGGCGGGATGATCCCCTGCGCGTCAGGACTGTGGGCGGCGACGGCGCGGTACACGGGCTCGCCGTCGTAAGCCCCGTCCGCCAGCACCGTGCCGATTGGGCGGGCGATCTGGTCGAGCAGTGGGCCGACCAGGGAAGCATCGCCGTCCTGCGTGGTCGTCAGCGCGGACGCGAGGATCGCGCCGGCATCGGGATCGACCGCCAAGTGATCTCGTACCAACTGTCAACAGCTCCCGACCACCCCAGCCTGGCACCGTGCTCGCCGCCGGCAAGGCCATGCCGCCGGAGGCGGCGGGCCTGAAGGCCCGGCCTAGCCGGTGTCTGCGCGCGGCGCCTTGGGGCAAGCCGGTCGGGACGAAGAGACGGTCGTCTTGCGGTCGAACCAAGAGACATGGAAGAGCGGTCATCCGCATGCCGCGACCCGTTGGCGGCGTCGGCTGCCTCGGATCGCCGCCGGCACGCTGAACCGAGCGGCGATGATCGGCCGGCCTTGGGCGACCGTGATCGGCTCGCCCTCCAGGCCACGCAGACCATAGGATCGGCCGCTCCGGAGCACGCTCAGGATCCGGTTGACCAGACGGTTCGCCACCGCACACAACGCCTGGCGATGGTGATGGCCCTTGTGCACCATCAAGCGCCAGTAGACCTCGGCCAGTTGCGGATCGACCCGCCGGGCGGCGTCGGCCGCCAGATAAAGTGCCCACTTGATCCGGTCATGACCGCTCTTGGTCAACTTCTGCCCCGGTCGTTCGACCCCGCCCGAAGCGCTGCGTTTGGGAACCAAGCCGCAGAAGCCCCGCAGATGGCGTTCCCCCTGGAACCGCCCGGCATCCTGCACCAATCCCAAGATCACAGCGGCAAGCCGAGTTCCGAGGCCAGGGATCGAACGCAGCACATCGCTCGGGTGTAGGCGCGTGTACAGCGCTGCGATCCGCGCGTTCAGTTCCGCGATCTGCTCCTCGAGCAGCCGGATGTGCGCGATCTCCTGGCGCACTTCGAACTGCAGCGCTTCGAAATCGACGGCCCCGCCGTGCAGATCGACAGTCTCGCGCGCGGCCGGATCGTGCCCCGAGGCGTGGTGTCTGAGGGGGCCTCTGTGCTCTTCGGCGGGTTGAGGCCGCCGGTCTACTCCGCTGCGATGGACAGCGGATCAGGGGTGTGAGGGTGGCACAGCTCGGCCAGGCTTTCCATGGTCATGTAGCGCCGGGCCACCGCCCATTCATCATGCTGCTCCAGCAGCAAGGCGCCGACGAGGCGCACAACCGCCCCTTCGCCAGGGAAGATGCCGACGACGTTGGTGCGCCGCTTGATCTCGCCATTCAGCCGCTCCAGAGGATTCGTGCTGTGCAATTTGGTGCGCAGGTCCTTGGGGTACTTCATGTAGGCCAGCACGTCGAACTCCGCCTCGTCCATCAGCGCCGCCAGCTTGGAAAAGCGCGGCCGCAGGCTGTCGGCCACCCGGCGCCACTGCTCATGCGCCGCCTCAGCGGTCTCCTGGGCAAAGGCGGTGCGAATGGTGG
The DNA here is from genome assembly GCF_025961225.1 of Azospirillum canadense. GTDB lineage: Bacteria > Pseudomonadota > Alphaproteobacteria > Azospirillales > Azospirillaceae > Azospirillum > Azospirillum canadense. The sequence continues at coordinate 649,782 of NZ_JAOQNG010000007.1, forward strand.
CCGCGACCATCGTCTGGTGCGCCTTGCCGACGCAGGCGAGGAGATTCCTCATGCAATGAACACGACAGCGTTGAAGTGTGGCGCCCAGCACCTTGGAAGCGGCGGCCTTCAGCCCGAGATGCGCATCGGCGATCACCAGCTTTACGCCGCGTAGGCCCCGGCGGGTGAGGGTGCGCAGGAAATCGGTCCAGAAGGTCTCGGCTTCCGACAGCCCGAGGCCGAGCCCCAGCACCTCGCGCCGGCCATCGCTGTTGACGCCGATGGCCAGTATGGCGGCGAGCGAGACGATGCGGCCGTCCTGGCGCACTTTCACGTAGGTCGCATCCAGCCACACAAAGGGCCAGTCGCCTTCCAGCGGCCGGTTCAGGAACGCCTGCACGCGCTCGTCGATGTCCTGGCACAGGCGGCTGACCTGGCTCTTGGAGATGCCGGTCATGCCCATCGCCTTGACCAGATCATCGACGTTGCGCGTCGAGATGCCCTGCACGTAGGCCTCCTGAATCACCGCGATTAGCGCCTTCTCCGCGGTGCGGCGCGGCTCCAGGAAGGCCGGGAAGTAGGAGCCGCGCCGCAGCTTGGGGATGCGCAGGTCGATGGCCCCGGCGCGCGTCTCCCAGGTCCGCTCCCGGTAGCCGTTGCGCTTGGTCTGGCGGTCCTCGCTGCGTTCGCCATACCCGGCGCCGCACAGGCTCTCCACCTCCAGCTCCATCAGGCGCTGGGCGGCGAAGCCGACCATCTCGCGCAGAAAGTCGGCATCGGCGCTCTTCCCAATCAGCTCCTGAAGAGCGATCCTGTCCTCGGTCATCGTGGTCTCCGTCTTGGTTGATGGTCGTTAAGCAACCTCAACTTAGCCGAAGAACACGGTGACCGCCGCTCCCGAACGGCCGGCCCGCCTGCGCCAGCTATGGGGGAGCGCTCCGGCGGGCCAGCCTCACGCCTCAGACACCACGCGGTGGGACGCGATCGACATCTCGCCGTTTGTCAAAAGATTACGAGCGCCTTCCAGAGTCGGAGGAGACATTCATTTACATGGCGATGAGCCACATTCTCGTGAAGCGACTCGCGCATCCGCCATCGCATTTGCACTGATTTTCCTCGAGCTTCTTCTCAACAGCCTCTTACATCACGCACCGTTGCCCAAGCGTGCCGAATCTGTCCGGAGATCCGCAGCGGGTCGCTTGGCGGGTGGTCGATGAACACGTGCCAACGCGTCTGCCGCGCGGCGTGTATCGGTTCCAGGTGATGGCTCTGCCTGGCGCAGCGGGGCCCGCTCAGCGGCTCGAAGCCACCGGCGATCACGAGACCATCCGGAGCAACGCCGCGGCGGTCATCGCCGAGGCCATGCGCCGGTTTGGCGAAGTGAGCCTGCTTGATCTCCAGCTCAGCCGGGTGGTGCCGTACGCCACCGCCGCGCGGCCGTTTTGAGGAGTCATGTTGGGCCTTGTTGCACAAACCCGGCCGGGGGCCGTCCTGGTGGCCTGAGGGGCGATTGGGGAATAGAGGCGGGAGCTGAATTTGAGACCCCGCATGCCGTACAAGCACAAAGAACCGCGTCGCCACACGATCCCGAACGCCAAGTACAAAGTCGGGCGCTGGCGGGAGTACAACCGGGCTCTGCGGCAGCGCGGCCGTTTGACGATGTGGGTCTCCTCCGAGGCACTGGCCACGTGGACGCCGGTCCAGACCGGGCGGCGGGGCTGCTCGCTGGCATACTCGGACCTCGCCATAGAAACGGGATCATGCTGCGCCCGGCGATGGGCCGGCCGTGGCGCCAGACCGAGGGCCTGTTGCGCTCCATCGTCCAGTTGCTCGGGCTCGACGTGCCGGTCCTCGACGACACCACGCTGGCCCGACGCAGCGCCCGGTTACCGCTGACCACCGCACTGAAGACGCTGACAAGGCCGGTCGACGTCGTCATCGTCCATCGTCTCCTCCGGGCTGACGGTGTTTGGCACCGGCGAATGGCGGCAGGAGAAGCACGGTGGCAAACCACGCCGCAGCTGGCGTCGGGTGCACGTGGCCGTCGATCCGGAGAGCGGTAACGTCCTCGCCGCCGAACTCACCGCGACCGAGGACGGCGATGCGTCCCAGGTCGGCCCCTTGCTCGATCAGATCCCAGGCCCGGTCCGGGCCGTGCTGGCCGATGGCGCCTATGACGGCGTGCCGGTGTACCAGGCCATCGCCGAACGCCACGCCGACGCCGCGGTGATCATTCCACCGCGCTGTACGGCGGTGCTCAGTGACACCGCCAAGACCGCCCCGACGCAGCGCGATCAGCATATCCACGTCCTCGCCGAAAAGGGCCGGATGGGCTGGCAGCGGGCGACCGGCTATGGAAAGCGCGCGCTGGGCGAAACCGCTTTCTCCCGGTACAAAACTGTGATCGGACGCAGGCTCCGGGCTCGGACTCTGCCCGCGCAGAAGGTCGAAGCCCGCATCGCCTGCGCGGTCATCAACCGCATGACCAGCCTCGGCATGCCGGTTTCCCATAAGGTGGCCTGAGGGCCGCGGGCAAGGCGCGAAGCCTGTCCGTAGCGCGATTTACGCAACAACGCCCAGCACCGCCGCTCGCTTCCAGGGCACGCCCGGAGCCGATAAGGTGCGCCGCTGCAAGACGTTTTACGACGGCGCCAGCACCCGGAAGCCGGGTGAGGCGCATCGTCGCCCGGGTCGAGGCCGGAGACCAGGGCACCGACACCCGCTTCGTCCTCACCAACCTGCGCCACGGCACCGGACGCTGACCCCACCCCGCCCGCACGGTCTGCTCGGTCAGGCGCGACGCTGGGCGCACATCACGGCGGCGGAAAGTCCTGGGAGCGAGTTGCGCCCCGAGGAGACGCTGTGGTGGCATCTCGCCGACACCATCGAAGAGCAGCGCCGTCTCTGCGCCGAGGCCCACCGCACCCTGGCGGCCCTCGCCGGGGCGTCCGACTATCCGGCCTCCCGGCGCCTGCTGGACGACCTGGCGCAGGCGTCGGCTGGCCACGCCGGACAACCGGGCTGACCGGTCCACCGGCGGAGGCTGGGCCTCTGGTTCCCAAGCGTCAGGCGGAGACCTTGCCGCTGACCGCCTGCTTGAGCGAAGCGCCGGGCCGGAACTTCGGCGCCTTGCCGGCCGGAATGTCGATGGGCTGCTTCGTCGCCGGGTTCACGCCCTTGCGCGCGGCGGTCTCCGCGACCTCGAAGCCGCCGAAGCCGGGGAACTTGATCTCGTCGCCGGCGGCGAGGACGTCCGTGACGCTCTCCAGGAAAGCGTCGACGGCCTTCCCGGCATCGGCCTTGCTCAAACCGGACTTTTCGGCGACCTTGGTAACGAAATCGGACTTGTTCATGACTTCCCCCATCCTCCTCCTCCGCCAGTGGCGGCGCGCGCCGAGAATGCGGGTTTCCAGGCCGTTCGGCAAGATGCCGCGGCGCCGCTTCCGCTGAGAAGCGCGGTTTGCCCCCGACGGGCGGGCCGGTTTCGCCACAAACAACACATCGGGGATGGGCGAGCCCCCCTTGGCAGGGCGCCATGACGACAACGGGCCGAGACGGCGACCGCTGCGCGTCCGGCTGCGCGACGCCACCGGTGTGTTCGAGGCCCAAGTTCTGCGCCGCCGACACGGTTTTGGAACGTTGCGGCAGAGGGTGGCCCAACGTTCTCCACGCGTTCGTCACGCCGGACCGGATACCCGCAACCGCGCGGATCGGTGGCGCGCCCTGATGCGGCGGGCGGCACGAAGAAGCCCCGGCTCCGGAGCGTCGGGGCAGTTTGTCAGTTTTCGCGCCGTCCTACGTCTGCTCCGGTCGCTGCGTCGGCCGCCGCGCCTTCAGCCACTCCGCCATGCCCTGGTCCTCCAGGGCATACTGCCCACGCGCCGAGCGCCAGACCAGGTTGTCGCGGCGCAGCGCCTCGATGGCCGCCTGCACGGACGGCACCTCGACAGGCTCGCCGACGGCCGCCGCGTAGGCCGCGAGCGAGGCCGCCGAGAACGGGGTAAACTGAGCCTCTTCGGTGACCAGACGCGCGATAACGGCTTGCTGGAGCGGGGTGAGCGACGACCAGGCGCTCTCGTAGTCCTGCCAAAGCCGACCGCGCAGTGTCTCCGCCCCGGCGCTCAGCGCCTTGCGGAGTTCGCCCGCGCCGTCGTCGAGCGCGATGTCCTTGAGGATCTGCGCGAGGATCTCGGGGCGCCGGCCCACGACGTCGAACGCGGCGAACACGTCCGTCGGATCGAACCGATTGTCGGCCGCCAGGCGCTCGTTGAGCCAGGCGGCGTAGGCGTCGGTGTAATCGCGGCCGAGCAGCGGGAAGTTCTGCACGCTGGCGCCGTAAAAGGGCTGGTCGCGCCCGAGCACCAACCGGCCCAACTTGTCGCGGTGGGAGCCGGTGAGCACCAGCACGAGGTTCGGCCCGTCGGCGCTGTCCTCGCGCGTGTTGAGCGTGTCACGGGCGGCCTTGAGCGCGAACATGGCGTTCAGACCGGCCTCGGTCGCGCTGGCGTGCTGCGCCTCGTCCACGACCAGCGCCACCCGCTTGCCGGTCCGATCGATCAACGCGCCCAGCGCGTCGGTCAGCGTGGCGCCCTGGGGCTGTCCGATCCGGTCGAGGTCGATGGCGGTCGCGCCGACGCCGACCTTGCTGAGGCCCACCGAACGGGCGACCCGCACCGGCAGCCCTTCGGCGCGCCGCAGCGCCTGCTTGATCGCCTCGGCGATCAGGTGCCCAGGGTCCGCGTTGCGGTCGGACCAAAGGTCGACGTAGACGACCGCGATGTGCCGGTTCTCCAATTCGGGGGCCAGGTCGTGCCGCAGGAACGTCGATTTGCCGGTGCGCCGGGGGGCGGTCAGGCAGAGGGTCGGCTCGGCCCCGAAGGGCGAGTCTCCGGTCAGGCGATCGACGATCTGGCGCGCCAAGTCCGGGCGGTGGAACAGGAACTTGCTGGTGCTTGCAGGCATGCCGCCGCTCCCCATTATGCGCGATTATGCGCTGAACCATAATTTATGTAAGTCACCATAATTCGGCAATAGTCGTGATCGCTCGGCGGGTGGGGGTGACGTCATAGGCGGGCGAGAAACAACGGGGAGGAGATGAAACCGGCACATGGGGCGTAAGGGGATCAACGAGAGTTTTCTGGACCATCTCTGAGCGACCCCGACGCCGTAAAGAAGGGCACCAGAACAGTGCCCAACCGGCGATAGGCCCCACGGACTCGGTTTCCGATCATCACGCCATCGCCGGCATGGCCCATCACGCGAACCCCCTCGTCAAGGTCGATCAGCGCGACCCGGTAGGGGACAAAAGCGCGCAACTCCGGAGCTGGAGCGCGGCTGACCGAGGTCACCGCACATACCGTTCCTTCGCCGCGCGACGGCACCCGTGTCACGGTGGCCGCGCCGCATGCGGGACAGCGGTTGCGGGCGAAGTACCAATGGGACCGGCACGTGTCGCACGTCTCAAAAACGATGGCCTCCACACCGCTGGTCCAATCGTCCCCATAGGCGTGAGCCGTCATGGCAAGGCCTCCAGAAGCAGTGTCACGTGGGAGGACAGCACCCCGCCATCGGCGTGCACCAGTGCCAATGGAGCGTCGGGCACCTCCTGGGAGCCGCCGGGGGAAGCCTGCGGCGTGCAGAAAGCGCCCGAAGAGACTATTAATCCGACAAAGTGTTTCGTCAGAATTAATCACTCCCTCACAAGATAGAGCTATTACCATTTTACACCCAGCTCTTCTGAAGAATATGTGCGCCTATTTCTACCGCCAGAGCCGCTTTCGCTGGCTTTCAACCGCGACCCGAAAAGGCCAGTATTTATGAGCCTAGGTCTTCAGGAACTTCCGAGGCTGGACGACCTACGGCGCATTACTCATGGCATGTTCTTTAGCTGGCCGCTCTTCGGTGCGGCCGGGTCAGCTGTCATTCAAAGACTGGTCGGATCGTGAACAATGGCTACTCAACTCTTGGTGGGCGACGACGGCGGTAATGAAGTGCGGGGCGGAGCGGGCCCCGATGTGATCTACGGTTTTAACCCACAAGGCCCACAGGCCCAAATCACTTCCATCACCGCCTCTCGCGTGGCGACCGGGCTGGAGCAACCATTGTTCGTTACGGCTCCGCCCGGCGACGCATCACGACTGTTCATCGTCGAAAAGACCGGTCGGATCGACATCCTTGACCTGAATTCCGGGAAGGTCTTGCCGCAACCATTTCTGAACCTTTCCGATCAAATCGTCACGGCGGAAGAAGAGGGCCTGCTCGGTCTCGCCTTCCACCCGGACTTCGCCATGAACGGCCTATTCTACGTCAATCTCGTCAACCGCAACGGCGACACGGAAATCCGCCGGTATCAAGCTGAGCCGGCGGGTAATGTGGCCGATCCGGCGACCGGGCAGATCGTCATTGGCGTTGATCAACCCAATTTCACCAACCACAAGGGCGGCTGGCTCCAGTTCGGGACGGATGGGACCCTTTACGCCGGACTGGGCGACGGTGGCGGAACTGGCGATCCAGACAACAATGCGCAGAACACTGGCAGATTGCTGGGCAAAATCCTGCGCTTGGACGTCAACGCCGACGGCTTTCCGGCCGATCCGGCGCGGAACTACTCGATTCCCGCCGACAATCCTTTCGTGGGCACAAGCGGGGCTGGAGAAGTCTGGGCGTACGGTCTGCGCAACCCCTGGCGACCAAGTTTCGACCGCGCCACGGGCGACCTTTACATTGCCGACGTTGGCCAAAACCGCGAAGAAGAGATCAACATTGGCGCCAAGGGCGGCAATTACGGTTGGCCCGTCTTGGAAGGGCGGTTGAGCTATAAGGCCGGAGTCCTGACCGGCGGCAGTTCGATCGCGCCGATCTACACCTATGACCATGACGTCGGAAGGTCGATTACAGGTGGCTACGTCTACCGTGGCCCGAGCGACGGATTGCAAGGCCAATATTTCTTTTCCGATTTCGGCTCGGCCCGCCTTTGGACGCTCCAGAAAACCAGCAGCGGCTGGTCGGTGGTCGATCGGACAAAGCAGGTCATGCCCGATGCCGGTGCCATCAATCAGCCGACGTCCTTTGGCGAGGACGCTCGCGGCAATCTGTACCTGATTGATTACGATGGCGACGTCTTCCGACTGACGCCTCAGGTCAGTTCCGCAGATATGAGCGACACCCTATTCGGCGGCGACGGGGGAGACATGATATATGGCGGTTCGAGCGCGGATTGGCTGGAAGGCGACGCTGGCAACGACACGCTGATTGGTGGCCCGGGGGCTGACCGCTTTGTGGTTACGCCCGGCGGCGGCGCCGATCTGGTGATCGACTTTAACGGCTCCGAAGGCGACCAGTTTCAGATGGCGCCGGGTTTGAGGGAAACCGGTGTGACTGAGCGTTTGGGGGGCAGTCTGGTCACGTTTTCTGACGGGTCGTCCATGCAGTTGATGGGTGTTCCGGCAAGCCAGGTCTCACCCAGTTGGTTTATCCCAAGCTGAGCATCGGACTGATCGTGATCACTCCAAGGCCCCGAAAGCCGGCGCGACAGCGTACGTCAGCGTCATCGGCCTCGAAGGCAGAAATTAAGGTTCTGTTGCAAAGTCGGCGGTTGGGTGAAAGTCGTTCCAGTTTGAGCAGCTTCAGGCAGCAACCGACCTTGGTGCAGCGAGGTGACTTCGGCCGCAGGAAACCCTTCCCCGGCCTTCTGATTACGCGACGCGGACGGAGTCCGGGCGTCCGAGGTCAAGCATGCGGTTCAGGACCCGGACCGCGATGGCGATTTCGGTGTTCCGCCGATCCTCGGTCCGGATCCGCAGGGCATCGCCGACGACACGTTTCCAGCGGCTGAAGGCGGCCTCGACCAGGGCGCGGATATTGTACCGGGACGATGTCTGCCACGCCATGCGCCCGTGTTCGGTAATGTGCTGGAGGTGCCGATCGCGCTGCATCGGGTTAGTCGCGGCGTGCGCGCTCGGCACCGCGGTGGAGCGGGGCGGCACGATCACGGCCGCATCCGGCGTGTGCGCCGCCACAGCTTCGGTCACGCCGATCTGGTCGTAAGCGCCATCGGCCACGAACGCGGCGAGAGGCTCCTCGATCTGGGCCAGCAGCGGGCCGACCTGCGAGGCGAAATCGACATCATGATCGGTGAGGGTCGCCACCACGATCCGCCCACTGGCCGCATCCACGCCGACATGCAGCTTCTTCCAGGCGCGGCAGCGCTGGGTTCCGTGCTTTTCGACCAGCCACTCGCCCGGCCCGCACAGCTTCACGCCGGTGCCGGATTGAATGGGATGGACGCTCCCCGTTTCTGGCGTGGTGACGCCATCTGATGGGGGAAGTCCCTCTCATCACGGAGACGGTGCTGACCAAGCGCCTGCGCCGCGACGGGGTGCGGGCGTTCTTCGCGACTCTGCCGCCCTGTCTGGTCGGCCTGGAGGCCTGCGCCAGTGCGCATTTTTGGGCTCGGGAGCTCGCCCAGCTGGGCCACACTGTGCGATTGATGCCGCCGCAGTACGTGAAACCCTACGTCAAGCGCCACAAGAACGACCGCGCCGATGCCGAAGCGATCTGCGAAGCCGTCCAGCGGCCGAGCATGCGCTTTGTTGCGATCAAGACGCCGGAGCAGCAAAGCACGTTGGTCCTCCACCGTGTGCGGGCTCTGCTGGTGCGCCAGAGGACGCAGCTGATCAACGCGCTGCGTGGGCATCTGGCCGAGTTCGGCATCATCGCCCCGCAAGGCGCCCACAAGGTGGCCGAACTGACCGCACGGCTGGCCGATCCCGGCGACGAGCGGATCCCCACTCTGGCCAAGACGGTGCTGCAGAGCTTGGTCGATCACCTGCGCGATGCCGAGCGCCGGATCGGCGAGCTGGAGACGCAGTTGGCCGAGCAAGCCAAGGGCGATGAGGTGTGCCGTCGCCTCATGACGATCCCGGGGATTGGCCCGATGGTCGCGACCGCTTTGGTGGCGACCGTTGGGGACGCGAAGACCTTCACCTCCGGGCGGCATCTGGCGGCGTGGCTGGGGCTGGTGCCCCTGCAGCACTCCAGCGGCAACACCGAGCGGCTCGGCCATATCACCAAAGCCGGCGATGGCTACGTGCGCCAACTGCTCGTGCACGGCGCTCGTGCGGTCGTCCGCTGGTGGCGCACGACCTCGCCGTGGCTCGCCGGCCTGCTACAGCGCCGGCCGATGAACGTCGTGACGGTGGCCCTGGCCAACAAGACGGCGCGCATCGCCTGGGCCGTGATGGTCCGCGGTGAAACCTATCGGCGCCCAGGTCCGGCCGTGGCGGCCCCGGGAGGAGAAGGACCATGCGTCCCGTTGGCGCCAGTGTGACGCCGTGCTCGCGCGGGCAAGGTCAAGCCGCTGGCGCGGCGGCCCGCTGGGCCGACCTTGCCCTGTGCTGCGCGCGGCGTCCGGGGGGCGGCAGGTCGGGACGAAGAGGAGGTCTTCTGGGTCGAACAAAGAGGAAGAGATTAACATGAGGTTCTGTGCCCTCTTGGGCGTGGGCACGGTGAAGAAGCTCTCCCTCGGCTTGCGACGGCGATGAACGATGGGATGGCAATGACTGGTCAGACCGGGATCGGCCAAATCCGTGTGCAACACTGAGCAGATCCGCTCGTCACTTTGAATGGAAGCCGATCCGCGGATTTCATCCGGGCCAGCAGCTTTGCTGCAACAACAGGCCGAATAGATGGCTGCAACCAAGTCAGAGGCCGGAACGGAGAACGTCGCTCTTGCAAGGGCGGGGAGCGTCCATAGATGTTGCACGGATGTCGGTGGTGCCGTAGGCAAGGTCCCTCTGGCGTCCGCGGGATCCGTTACCAATGCCCTATAAAGCCAACGCTGCTCGCCGCCACCACATTGCCCGGCCACAGCGACGCGTTCTCAACTGGGCCGAGTATGATGCCGCTCTACGCCAGCGTGGCAGCCTCACCCTCTGGGTCACTGACGAGGCGATCGAGCAGTGGAAAGCGGCACCGCGCCGGACGCCGGGTGGACAGGCGAGCTCTTCGGATCTCGCCATCACCACCGCGCTCATGCTGCGCGCGGTGTTCCAACTGGCGCTGCGGCAGACCGAGGGGCTGATCGGCTCCATTCTCCACCTGCTCGGGCTTGAGCTGCCGGTGCCCGATCACTCCACCATCGCCCGCCGCGCCCGGACGGTGACACTGCCGTCAGCGCCGCGCTCGAGCGGCGGGCCCATTCACCTGCTGATCGACAGCACGGGGCTGAAGCTGTGCGGGCCGGGCGAATGGCTGATTGAGAAGCATGGGACCAAGAAGCGGCGCTCCTGGCGGGCGCTACACATCGGCATGGATGCGGGAAGCGGCCGGATCGTCGCCGCCACGCTGACCGAGCGCGGCGTCGATGACGCCTCGCAGGTCGGCCCCTTGCTCGATCAGGTCTCTGGGCCGGTGGCCTCGGTGACCGGGGACGGCGCGTATGACCGGAGCGGCGTCTACGCGTCGGTCCGGGAGCGCCATCCCGAGGCCGCGGTCGTGGCGCCGCCCCGCCGCGACGCCGTGCTCAGCGACACCGGCGACAGCGTCCCGACCCAACGCGATCGTCACATCCAGATGATCGCGCAGACAGGGCGGATGGCCTGGCAGCGGAGCAGCGGTTACAACACGCGGGCCGGCGTGGAGAGCCAAATGGCGCGCTGGAAGGGCGTCCTTGGCGACGCGCTGCGCTTCCATACCGACGCAGCCCAGGCCACCGAGGTCGCCATCGGCGTCGCCGTCCTCAACCGCATACTCGACCTCGGACGCCCGAACTCCGTCCGCATCGCGTGATCACCAACGGGGCTGGGGCGACCTCTTGCCCTGCTCGCCTCGCTGCAACAGGTCAATCGGGGCGCGACGTCATCCCAGCCCTATACCGTCACCCGCAGCCCGCCAGCCAGCCCGAACTTGACGGTGCCCGACTGGCACACACCGCAACTCACCAAGGCACGCAGCAAGTAGGTGTGCCGAGTATTGTGGCGCCGGGCTAAGTGGTGCATCCGCTAAAAGAGTGTAGCGTTTGGTCTGGTGGCGATCCCGAAGCGGCGGGGTGCGCGGTGCCGCCGCCGGCGGCCCCAGATGAACGGATGCTTGTGAGCGTTCCAATACTCGGTGGCGCGGTGGATGGCGTTCTCGATCTCGGCCCAACACTCGAAGCGCCGCCCCTTCAGCGCTAGGGAGCGCAACACCTTCCACCAGGGTTCGATGAGGTTCAGGTAAGCGGCGTATGTGGGCTGGAAGACAAACTCCCAGCGCGGATGGGCCAGATTGAACAGAAGCACGTCGAGCACTTTGTGGGTGGAGATTGTCCACCACGGCGTAGACGCGCTCGGCGGCCGGTGCGATCCAGCCCTCGACTTGGCTGAGGAAGTCGATCCAGTTCGTCGTGGTCCGGCCCTCGTAGGTCGCGGTGAAGGCGTCTCCCGTGGCCGGCTGGAACGCGCCGAAGACGTAGCCGGCGACATCGCGCCGGCCGTAATCGATCTCCTGTCGAGCCCGCTCGGCTTTCGGTCCGGCCGGCTTGACCAACCGCTGGCCGGGATAGCTTTTGCTCGCCTGCGGGCCCATCTCGTCTAGGCAGAGGACGACGCTGCCGGCTGGTGGCGCCGTATAGAGGGTCTCGATCGCCCCCTTTTTTTAGCGAAGTCGGGAGCGACGCGTTCACCGAACCACGTCTCCTCGTGGCGCCACTTGAGCCCTTCGTCGAGCAGGATCTCGCTGATCCGGCTGCGGCGCATGCCGATGCCGTGCTCACTCAGGTACGCGACCAGGCGATCCAGCGTCCAGCAGGCGAAGGGCAGTTCCAGCTCCGCCGGACGGCTCAGAGCGAGACGGATCACCGTGCTGCGCTCCTGCGCCGAGTAGGTCGGCGGCCGCCCGGAGCGCATGTCCTCCTGCAAGCCCGGCAGCCCGCGCTCATTGAAGCGTTTGAGCCAGAAGCGAACGGTATGGCCACACAGTTCCATCCTCGTCGCGATCTGGGGCGCCGACAGCCCCTCCAGAGCGTGCACGACGATCTGGGCCCGCCGCACCAAGCCGGCCCCGCGGGTGCGCGAACGCGCCAGTTGCAGGAGGCTGTTCTGCTCCTCATCGCTCACGCTGCGCACGCGGATGGTCATGGCCCGGCTCCTCGGCTGGGGACTCGATCCGTCAACAAGTCGCAGCCACAGGAGTTTCTATCAACTTGCCGGATGCACCACTAAGGCTTGGTTCTGCGCAAGTTTGGTGCGCGCTTGCTCGAACTGCTCGGCGCTGACCAGCGCCGGAATGGTCGCCACCGGCAGCCACTGCTCCGCTGGAACCGGGGTCGCCGTGTCCGTGGGGTGGCCGATGGGATGGGTGGCCGACCGGCGGATGCGGGGCGGACGCCTGCACCACCGCCCGGCGAAGACTTGGCCGGTGTAGCTTGGGTTGGTCAGAATGCCGCGCAACGTCGTCGGCGACCACAGCGGCCGGCCGGTCGGCGAGGCGATGCCCAAGGCGCGCAGATACTGGGCCAAGCTGAACAGGCTGGCATGGTCCTCGATGAAGCGGGCGAACAGCTCTCGGACCACGGCGGCCTCCGCCGGCTCGATCGTGACGCCGGCTGGATCGCGCGGCCGGTCAGGGTCCAGACGGTAGCCGTAAGGGGCTCGGGTCCAGGGCAGCAGGCATCCGGCGCGCAGCTTCATTTGACGCCCCAGTCGCATGCGTTCGGCGATCAAGGTGCGCTCGTATTCCGCCACGGCGCCCCGGATCTGCAACAGGAGCTGATCCTGTGGGTCGCGTCCCATCGGCCGGTCCAGAAACGCGACCTGACAGCCGTGGCGCTCCAGTTCTTTCAGCAGGACCATCAACTGCACGTAATTGCGGGCCAGACGATCGGGATCGGTGACCAGCACGCGACTGACCTCGCCGGCCCGCACCGCATCGCGCAGCCGGTCCAGGCCCGGCCGGTTGAGCGTCGCCCCGCTGTATCCGTCATCCCGGAAGATGGCGTCGCTGGCGAGGGTTTCACCGTGCGCCTGGACATGGGCGCGCAGCCGGTCGAGTTGCTGCTCGATGGTTTGGGCTTGGGCCTGTCGCGAGGTCGAAACCCGCACGTAAATCGCCGTCATCATGGTTCCCCTCCTGTATCGGTGGGGAGGTGAGGCTCGCCTTCGCCTGATCCCGCTGGCGGTCGGACGGGCTCGTGCCCAGGATGAGCATGTACGCCCGATCCCACCGCCGGGCTCCATCCGTCGCCGGCTGCATGTCGCGGCGAACCCGCCAGTGGCGCTTCATCGGCCCCTCCCCGATCTCCGTCCAGATCGGGAACCGTGCCCGCCCGCTCCTGAGTGCGACCCCGCAGGCGCAGAGCAAGCCGCCACCAGCTCAGGACAAGCCGCCCTGAGCGCGACAGGCAGATTTTGTCATTTGTGATCAGCCCATTGAGGCGTTCTTCAGCCGGTGGAAACGCGTCCTCGGCAACGGCTTGCGATTTCGCACCGAGGATCGCCGTCACGCCGAGATCGCCATTGCGGTTCGGGTTCTGAACCGCATGCTCGACTTCGGACGCCCGGATTCCGTCCGCGTCGCATAATCAGAACGCGGGGAGGGGTTTCGACGACCGAATTCACCTCGCTGCAACAAAGTCGCCTGACGGCCGAAAGCCGGTTTCAGCGGCCGGCCATCATGGGCCAGCCATCAAGGAGCGATACGCCAACTGGTCCGCGTGCATGCGGTGAAAGACCGCGTATTTGGCGTCGTGGAAGGCACGCTCGGCTCCGCCCGCGGGCTCGATGGCCCGGCCAGCCCGTGTCATGGCGCCCATGGCTTCGGTCACGGAGCCGTAGGCGCCTCCGGCCACCGCGCCGAGGATGGCGGAGCCGAGCAGCACCGCCTCCGGCTCCTCCGGCAGGACGACGCGGCAGCCGGTGGCGTCGGCGTGTTCCCGCAGGAAGACCGGGTTCTTGGTTCCGCCGCCGCAGACCAGCACCGTGTCGATGGCGTAACCTTTGACGTTCAGCGTCTCCACGATGTGGCGCGTGCCGTAGGCGACAGCCTGGATGGTCGCCAGATACAGAAGCGCCAGATCGTCCAGCCCGTCGGACAGCCGCAGGCCCGACACCATGCCGCGCAACGTCGCGTCGGCGCGAGGGGACCGGTTGCCGTGGAAGTCCGGCAAGACGTGCAGGTCCCGCGTCAGCGCCGCAGGAAACGCTGTCACCGCAGCCAGCGCATCGAGCCGCTCGTTCAGCAGGTCGTACACCGTCCGGCCCGTGCGTGCGGCCTCCGCTTCGGCCTCCGCGCCGCGGGCGTGGCTGCGGATGATGTGGTCGATCAGCGCGCCGGTCGCCGACTGCCCGCCCTCGTTCAGCCACAGCCCCGGCACCATCGCGGCGAAGTACGGGCCCCAGACTCCCGGCACGAATCGTGGCTCCGCCGACACGGCCATGTGGCAGCTGGACGTGCCGCCGATCAGGGCGAGCCGGCGGCCGAAGTCTATGGGACCATCGGCCATTGGGCCATACGCCAGCGCCGCCCCGATCACCCCCACCCCGCCCGCGTGCGCGTCGATGATGGATGTGCCGACCGGCGTGCCCGGCGGCAGCCCGAACTCCGCCGCGGCCCGCGCCGACAGCCCTTGCCCGACCGGGCTGGCGATCGGCCGCACCGCCGTACCGATGCGCGCGAACCCCTCCTCCACCAGGTCGCCGAGGCCGACCTTGCGGAAATAGTCTTCGTCCCAGCGTCCCTCATGCCCCAGGTAGGTCCATTTGCAGACGGTCGAGCACAGGGACCGCGACGCATCGCCCGTCGCCCGCCAGGTCAGGAAGTCCGGCAGGTCGAAGAAATGCGCGGCGCGGCGCCAAGCGTCCGGCCGGTTTTCCTTCAGCCACAGCAGCTTGGGGGTTTCCATCTCCGGCGAGATGCGCCCGCCGACGTAGCTTAGCACCGGGTGCCCGGTGGCGTTGACGCGGTCGGCCTGTGGGATGGCCCGGTGGTCCATCCAGACGATCACGTTCTGCGCGTCGTCTCCCGTCGGGCTGACGGACACCGGCTTTCCATCGGCGTCCAGCGCGACCAGCGAGCAGGTGGCGTCGAACCCGATCCCGACCACCTGCAACCCCGGCCCGGCGGCGGCCAGCGCCGCCCGCACCGCCTGCACCACCGCGTTCCAGATGTCGTCGGAGGACTGCTCGGCGAAGTCCGGCTCCGGGTGCCACAGGCGGATCTCCCGACTGGTACTGCCGAGCCGCCGCCCCACCAGATCGAACACCCCGGCCCGCGCGCTGCCCGTGCCGACATCGATGCCGAGAACCACCCCGCGAACCGCCTGGGTCATGGTCGAAATCCCTTATTGCGCCGCCCCATCCACCGCCTTGCAAAACGCCTCAAACTCCTTCGCGGTCGCGTAGGACTTCTGCGTGCCGGGGCGGGTGATGCTGTCGGCGGCATAGCGCACGGCCTTGTTCAGCGCGAGCGTCAGATTGCGCGTCTCCGTGTAGAAGTGGGCGAAGCTGCCGATGAAGGCGTCGCCGGCGCCGGTGGTGTCCACCGGGGTCACCCGCACCGGGTTGATGCGCGTCGCACCCTCCGCAGTGACCAGCAGGGCGCCACGGCCTCCCATGGTGACGATCACCGTGCGCAGGCCCTTGGCGAGCAGGGAGCGGGCGGCGGCCTCGACCGCCGCGTCCGTGTCCACCGGCATGCCGGAGAGTATGGCCAGCTCCGTCTCGTTGGGGACGAGGAAGGTCACCTTGCGGATGCGCTCCACGTCCAGCTCGGCGCAGGCCGGGGCCGGGTTCAGCAGGGTCTCGACGCCGTGCTCCGCGCCGAAGGCGATGGTGTGGTAGACCGTCTCCAGCGGCACTTCCAGCTGCAGGGTGATGAGGGAGCAGCGCTTCAGGTCATCCGCCGCGCGGTCCACGTCGGCGGGGCTCAGCGCCGCGTTGGCGCCCTTGATGATCAGGATGCTGTTCTCGCCCGACGGCTCGACGAAAATCGGGGCGACGCCGCTGGAGGTGCCGGGCACCCGCTCCACATGCCGCGTGTCGATGCTATGGTCCTGGAAATTGCGGATGGTCGTATCGGCGAAGGGGTCGTCGCCGACCTTCGTCACCATCAGCACCTCCGCCCCGAGCTTTGCTGCGGCGATGGCCTGATTGGCGCCCTTGCCGCCGCAGCCCATCTCAAACCGGGGGGCCTCCACCGTCTCCCCGCGTTCGGGCATGCGGGCCACATAGGTGATCAGGTCCACCATGTTGCTGCCGACAACGGCGATGCGCTTGGACATGACAGGCTCCTTTTCGGTCGGCATCACAGGCTTTGGATCAGGGCGGCGGTGCGCTCCGCCTCCTCCGCGGTCAGGTAGCCGAGCCGCACGGTGAAGTCCGCCCGGCCGCCCGGCGGTAGGGAGCGGACGTTGCCCTTGCGCATTTCGGCCAGGTAGCCCTCCGGTTCGCAGGTCGCGGGCAGCGCGAAGGCCGCGACCTTCTGGTCGGCGTTGCACAGCACCCAGCGCACCGTGTGCGGGAACACGGCCGGGTCGTAGGCGATGGCGAAGCCGTCGCCCTCCCGCCGGCGCATCATCATCCGGGTCAGCCCGTCGGGTCCGGTCTTCAGTCCGCGGATGTAGAAGACCTGCTCCGGGTTGTAGCGCCGGGGTTCGTCCAGCACCTCCATGGCCGCGGGGTTGCGCTCCAGCTCGGCCAGAAGGGCGGTGTAGTCCGGCGTCGGGCGGACGTGGCCCGGCACCGCCGTGCGCACCACCGTCGCCTCCGGCGTATAGGGAGCGGGCTGAACGATGCGGGCGCCCTCCGCGAAGGCAAAGTTGACGTGGCACATGTACATCAGGTCCATCGGGTCGCCGGCCAGGTTCTCTACCGACAGGGCGATGTCGAACAGCGTCCGCTCCGGCCGCAGCGTCACCGATGGCCGCGCCATGTAATGCGCGCCGAAGCCCATGACGTATTCCCGGTGCCCGGTGAGGCGCAGGAAGGGGCCGTCAGTGTCCTCCCCCACCTTCAGCGCGGCGCCGTCCATGGGGGCACAAGGCATTTCCCCATGCAGCGGGTGCGTGTCCTGCGGCGAGGGGCAGCCGTTGGCGAGCAGGCCACTGTGGAAGGCGAAGCAGCCGTAGGTGCCGACGATCACGTCGGCCGGACGCGGCTGGTTGAACATGTTCGCCATGGTCAGATCCACCCCGTCGAAGACGGCGTCCCAGACCATCTGCCCCATGTAGGGCAGCAGCACGAGGTGCCCGCGCCCGTTGGCGATGCGCACCGCCTCGATCCCGCTGTCGTAGCGGAACAGGCTGGCGCTCATGCCGGCGTGGGACAGGATCTCTCGCTCCCGGTCGGTGAAGAAGCCCTTCTGGAGTGTGACGCGCGCCATGGCTTTCTCCCCCGTCCTCACTTGCGGTTCAGGTAGGTGTTGATCGCGATCACCAGCAGCAGGAAGGCACCCCAGATGAAGTCGATCAGGTGGATGCTGAAGCGCATGATCTGGAAGCCGCTGGACAGCAGCATCAACGCCAGAACGGCGATGCTGACGCCCAGCACCGTGCCGCGCCCGCCCGCCGGGTTGGTGCCGCCCAGCACGGCGATCAGCACCGCCTGCAGCAGGTAGGAGGTGCCGTAGTCCGCCTTCGCCGCGTTGGTGCGCCCCGACAGGATGATGCCGGCCAGGCTGCCCAGCACGCCCGTCGCCACATAGGAGAAGAAAATCATCCGCGTCGTGCGCAGCCCGGCGAAGACCGCCGCCTTCGGGTTCGTGCCGATCAGCATCAGGTTGATGCCGAACACCGTGCGCGACAGCAGGAAGGCGATCAGCCCCGCCACCACCAGGAAGATCAGGAACGGCACGGCCAGCCTGAACAGCGCCCCGTTGCCGATGAAGGCCCAACTCTTGGGAAAGCCGGCGATGGCCGGCCCGCCGGTGATGACGAGCGCTAGACCGGTGAAGAGCTGCCCCGTGCCCATGGTCGCCAGGATCGGGGTGATCTTCAGCCGCGCGATCAGCAGCCCGTTCAGCGCCCCCGCCACCAGCCCGGTGCCGAGCGCGATGGCGACACCGACCAGCACCTGCGGAATCGCCGGGTCCGCGGACAGCTGCTGGCGCGTCAGCACGGCGTGGAAGAAGCTGCCCGCCAGGATGCCCGACAGGTTGGCGATGCCCACCACCGACAGATCGATGCCGCCCGTCAGCATGGCGATCATCATGGCGATGGACAGCAGCCCCAGTTCCGGGAAGATGTAGGTAATGGATTCGAAGTTGTAGAAGCGCAGGAACTTGTCGGGGTTCAGCGCGCTCATCGCCACGAAGATCAGGATGGTGATGAGGATCAGCTGCGCGATGTTGTTCTCGCGGTTGATCAGCGCGCGGGTGTCGAGGGCGGGTTTCATCCTTGTGGTCTCCACGGCGCTCAGGCCCGGCGCTTGCGGTCGCGCCACACGGTGGCGGCGGTGGCGACGATGACGATCACGCCGACGACGACGCGCTGCCAGGTCGTGTCCACCTTCATGATGATCAGGCTGTTCTTCACCATCACCAGCATGAAGACGCCGAGGATGGTGCCCAGCACGCTGCCCCGCCCGCCGAAGATGCTGGCCCCACCGAGCACCACGGCGGCGATCACGTCCAGCTCCAGCCCCACGAAGTCGCGCGGGTTGGCCAGCCAGATCATGGAGCTGTGCAGCAACCCGGCGAAGCCGGCCAGAGCCCCGGCGGTGCAGTAGACGACCAGCATCGTGGTGCGCAGGTTGAAGCCGACGCGCCGCGCCGCCTCCGCGTCGCCGCCGACGGCGTAGATGCTGCGGCCGATTATGGTGTAGCGCAACAGCAGGTGGATCAGCAGCGCGACCGCGCCATAGACCAGCACCATCGCCGTCAGCCCGTACTGCGAGCCGTCCGGCTGGGTCATGGTGACCAGGTCGGTCTTGGCGAAGTCGATCAGGGCCGGCGGCATCATGTTGATGTTGATCATGCTGGTCCCGACCACGCCCAGCAGGAAGCCGCGCACCATCGACCCGGTGCCCAGCGTGACGATCAGCGGGATCATTTTGAAGCGGTGGACGAACAGCGCGTTGATCGCGCCGAAGGCCAGCCCGATCAGCGTCGCCAAGACGAAGGGCCCGACCACCCCCTGGTAGCCGGTCGCCAGCATCGCCTTGATCGTCAGGTAAAGCGCCGCAGCGGCGAAGGCCGGGAAAGACACGTCGATGCCGCCGGACAGCAGCACCAGCAGCACGCCCAGCGCCATGATGCCGATGACGACGTTGCTCTTCACCAGCCCGAACAGGTTGTCCAGGTTCCAGAAGGCCGGGTTAATCAGGCCGATCACCACCATCGCGGTCAGCAGGATCAGCGCGATGACGGCCTCGGACCGTTGCAGGATCGCCATGGCGGCCCCCTCCCTCACCGCAGGCCCTTGAGCAGGTCGCCGACCTGCTCTTCGGTCGTGGTCGCGGCGTCCAGCTCCTGCACGAAGCGACCGCGGTGCATCAGCACGATGCGGTTGCAGTTCTGCACCAGCTCCGGCACGTCGTCGGAGATCATCAGCACGCTCAGCCCCTTGTCGCGGGCGAGCCCGCGGATGATGCGGTGGATTTCCGCCTTGGACCCGACGTCCACGCCGACGGTCGGGCCGTTCAGGATCAGCACGCGCGCGTCGGTCAGCAGCCAGCGCGCGATCACCACGCGCTGCTGGTTGCCGCCGGACAGCTGGCCGACCGGCTTCTCGCCGGTCGGCGTGGCGATGTGCATGGCGGCAATCATGCGCTGCGCCAAGTCGTTCACCACCGGCCGGTCGATCACCGACAGGCGCGCGTGCTCCTCGTAGGAACTCGCGAGCATGTTGCGGTTGATCGACTGGTTGAGGAACAGGCCCTCGGTCAGCCGGTCCTCCGGCACATAGGCGACGCCGTGGCGGATCGCCTCCTGCACGCTGCGCAGGCGCAGCGGCTCGCCGTCGATGCGCAGTTCCCCGGTCCAACCCGTTTCCAGCCCGAACAGCGCCAGCGCCATGTCCGTGCGGCCGGACCCCAGCAGGCCCGACAGCCCGACGATCTCGCCGGGACGCAGGGTGAGGGTCAAGTCCTCGAAGGCGCCCGGCAGGGTCAGCCCGCGCATCTCCAGCCGTGGGGCCGGGGCGGCGCCGGCCGGCGGGATCCAGACGTAGTGCTCGTCGCGGATGTCCTGCCCGGTCATGGCGCGGGTGATGGACGCCTCGTCGAAGTCGCCGGTTGGCCCCTCCACCACTTTGCGGCCGTTGCGGATGACGGTCAGCCGCTCGCTGATCTCCAGCATCTCGCGCATCTTGTGGCTGACGAACAGCACCGCGATGCCCTGGCGCTGGATGTCGTGCACGATGCGGAACAGCGCGTCCACCTCGTGCCGGGTCAGCGCGGTCGTCGGCTCGTCCATGATCAGCAGCCGCGCGTCGGACATCAGCGCGCGGGCGATGGCGACGATCTGCTTGCCGGCGGTCGGCAGCGAGCCGACCTCCGCGTCCAGGTCGAGGTCCACGTCCAGCCGCTCCAGCGCCCGCCGGGCGAGCGCGCGGACGCCCCTCCAATTCACGAACTTCCGCCGTTCGCGCAGCGCGGTGTTCAGCGCCAGGTTTTCCGCCACGGTCAGGTTCCCGAACAGCGAGAAGTCCTGGTAGATCACCTGCACGCCGTGCCGGATCGATTCCCGCGTCGTCAGCCCAGGCACCGTCTTGCCGTCGATGCGGATCTCACCCTCATCCGGTTTGTAGACGCCGGACATGATCTTGATGATGGTCGATTTGCCGGAGCCGTTCTCGCCGGCCAGGCAGTGGATCTCCCCCGGCATGATCGCCAGCGACACGCCTTCCAGGGCGCGCACGCCGGCAAACCGCTTGCCGATGCTGCGGAGTTCGATGAGGGGTTCGGTCATGGTCCGGCCGGGTGGCGGGTGGGTCTCTCGGCCCCTCTCCCCCTGGGGAGAGGGTTGGGATGAGGGGGTGGCCGCAGGCCGACAACGTCGGCTCATTGCAGCGCTGGTCCGGCCTTACGGCCGCCCCCTCATCCCAACCCTTCTCCCCAGGGGGGAGAAGGGCTCGGGCATCAGAAATTGTAGTCCTTCATGTTCTCCTGGGTGACGCCGACCCAGCCTTGGCCATAGAGCAAGTTGGGCTTGGAAGCGTCCGGGGCGGTCAGGTTGGTGTAGCCGTCCAAGCCCAGGTTCAGGCCCGGCTTGATGTCGCCCTTCTTGCCGGACAGCGCCATGGCGGCCATGACGTTCATGGCGTAGCCGGCCACGGCCGGATCCCAGAACTGGATGTAGTTGACGCTGCCGTTCTTCAGGTATTCGCCCGCGACGGAGACGAGGCCCGTGCCGGAGAAGAACAGCTTGCCTTTCAACCCGCGCTCCGTGATCAGGCGCCCGGCGCCGGCCGAGGTCGGCATCGGCCCGCCGATGATGCCCTTCAGGTCGGGGTAGGTGGTCAGCGTTTCCTTGAGCTTGTTGTAGTCGGTGTTGGCGTCGTCGTACGTCTCCAGACGCTCCGTCGCCATCGACATCTTCGGGAAATGTTCCTTCTGATAGGCGACGGCGCCGTCGATCCACTCGTTCTGCGACTTGGAGGTCAGGCTGCCGACGGTGGCGACGTATTTGCCCTCGCCGTTCATCGCCTTGCCCAACACCTCCATCAGCTTCGCGCCGTAGGCCTTGTTGTCGAAAGCCTCCAGCTCGAAGTCGGTGTTCTGGATGTTGGACGCCTCGTGCGAGATCACGAGGATGCCGCGGTCGCGGGCCTTCTTCAGCACCGGCTCCACCGCCTCGACCGAGAAGGGCACGATGCAGATGGCGTCCACGCCCTGCGCGATCAGGTTTTCGACGATCTGCACCTGGGCCGCGGCGTCGGCCTGGCTGGGGCCGACCATGAAGGTGTCGTGGCCGGTGTCCTTCTTGAACTGCTCCACGCCTTCGCGCATGCGGTCGAACCAGGCGATGCCGTCCACCTTCACGACCGTGGCGATGGTGTAGGTCTTCTTCGTCGCCTGGGCAGAGATGTCCTTGCGGACATTGGAGGTGTCGACCGGCCCGTTCGACGCGGCCAGCGTGGGGCCGGTCGCCAGCGCGACAGCCACCGTCGAAACGGCCAGCGTCGCGGTCAGGGCCAGCGACGACAGAAGCTTTTTCATTGGGGAACGCTCCTTGGTGTGTTTCCTGTCCTTGGGATGCCCGCCTTGTCGGCCGGGTAGGATGCCCGGCTTTGGTGCCCGGGTCGTTTTTCTCGGACGGCGGTGTCAGCCCGAGACGATGGCAATGCTGGCGCTGGCGCCGATGCGGCTGGCGCCGGCCTCGATCATGCGGATCGCATCGGCGGTGCTGCGGATGCCGCCGGACGCCTTTACGCTCATGCCGTCGCCGACCGTGCGGCGCATCAGCGCCACGTCCTCCGCCGTCGCTCCGGCGCTGCCGGAGCCGGTGGAGGTCTTGACGAAGTCGGCGCCCGCCTCCTGGCTGAGGCGGCAGGCGGTGACCTTCTGTTCGTCGGTCAGGACGCAGGTCTCGATGATGACCTTCAGCACACGGTTGCCGCAGGCACGCTTCACCGCCGCGATGTCCGCGCGGACGACGTCTAGTTCGCCGTCCTTCAGCGCACCCAGCGGGATGACCATGTCCACCTCGTCGGCACCCGCGGCCACGACGATCTCCGCCTCCGCGACCTTCGCGGCGGTCGGGGTCGCGCCAAAGGGAAAGGCGATGACCGAGCAGGTCAGCACGCCGCTGCCCGCCAGCCGCTCGTGCACCAGCGGCACGTGCCACGGGTTCACGCAAACCGAGCGGAAGCCGTGATGCCGGGCTTCGTCGCACCAGCGCAGGACGTCCGCGCGCCCGGCGTCGGGCCGCAGGATGGTGTGGTCGATGTAAGGGGCAAGCTCCGCCGGGCGGCCGATCGCGGTGCGCTGAGCCATGGCTCTTCCTCCCGTCACGGCGGCTTGGGGCGCAGCGTCGACGCCCTGTCGCCGTGTAATGTTTTTCACACCTTGTGATCTGATCGTTTCATGTTGACGTTGCTGCCGTCAAGATGGAAACATTGCGATGGAAATCACGATAAAAGTTACGAATTCCGAAGTAATAGACTGATGGAGTTACTCACATCTCATTGATGTTACCGCTGTGGGGTGGAGCGCGGTCATGCTGCAGCGCAGAATTTGTTTCGGCCGCACTGGGAAGAGGGGATTGGACGGCGCACCATGCATAAGAACAGGCTCGATCGCCTGAATCGCCTCGCCGAAACCCTTCAGCGCGGTTCGGTCATCCGCCTGCGGGAGGCGGCCCAGATCCTCGGCGTGTCGGAAATGACCGTCCGCCGCGACGTGGCCGCCTGCAACGGCCAGCTCGCTTATCTCGGCGGCTACATCGTCAACGGGCAGGATCCGCAGGGCGGCCTCAGCTACGTCCTGGATTGGGAGAAGGACAGCCACGCGCAGAGCAAGCAGACCGCCTGCGCCGTCGCCGCATCGCTGATCGAGGAGGGCGACACTATCTTCATCGACTGCGGCACGACCACGCCGCACCTCGCGGCCCACATCCCCTCGGGCATGCACTTGACCGTGGTGTGCTACGCCATGAACGTGGCGGAGATCATCGCCCGCAACCCGAACGCCACGCTGGTTCTGCTGGGCGGGCTGTACCACCGCTCCTCCGCCTCCTTCGCCGGGGAGGAGGCGCTGGCGACGTTGCGGAGGGTCGGCATCAACAAGGCCTTCCTGTCCGCCGGCGGCATCCACGCCACCCGCGGGGTCAGCTGTTCCAACTTCCACGAGGTGGCGATCAAGCGGGCCGCCATGGCGACGGCGGTGCACAACTACCTCGTCGCCGACTCCAGCAAGTTCGGCAAGGTCAAGCCGGCCTTCTTCGCCGACTTGTCGCAGTTCGAGGCCGTAGTCACCGACCCCGCCATCGGCGCGGAGCAGCGCGAGGCGCTGGCGTCCGCCGGCATTGCCCTGCTGACGGCTGGGCGCAACGGTTCGGCCGGACAGGCTTGATCCGCCGCTCAGCGTCGGCGGTGCATCAATGTCGGGCGGCTATCGGCTGGATTGTCCGGTGATCTCCTGCCGGGCTTCGGCCGCGCGGGCGGCCGGGGTCGCGGTCCGAAGCGGATTGCAATCCGCTTTAATGCTGCCCTTGCTGGGTCAGCGTCGCGATGAACCGTTTGGTCCGCTCTCGGGTTGGGCGGCTGAACAGGTCGCGCGAGGCACCATTCTCGACCACTTGGCCACTTTCCAGGAACACCACCTCATGGGCGATCTTGGACGCAAGGCGCAGATCGTGGGTGGCCATCACCATCGTGGTTCCTTCCTCGGCCAATTTGCCGAGCACATCCACCACTTCGTCCGACAGTTCCGGGTCGAGGGCGGAGGTTGGTTCGTCGCACAGCAGCACGCGGGGAAAGGGCGCGAGCGCCCGGGCAATCGCGACGCGCTGCTGCTGCCCACCCGAAAGCGTTGCCGGCCAGGCGTCAGCCTTATGGGCCATGCCGACTTTCTGCAAAAGGGTCATGGCGCGTTCCTGTGCCTTGCCAAAGGGCCATTTCTGGACCGTGACCAACCCTTCCATCACGTTCTCGACCGCGGTGCGGTGAGGAAAAAGCTGGAAATTTTGAAACACCATGCCGGTCTGGCTGCGAAGCCGCCGAACGTCCGGCCAGTTGGGCTTGCTTCCGGGATGGAAGGTCAGCTCCTCCTCCCCGATGCGCACGGAACCGGACGTCGGTACTTCCAGCAGGTTGATGCAGCGGAGCAGTGTGCTTTTGCCGCCGCCGGATGGACCGATCAGGGCGGTCACGCGCCCCTCCGCGACGGTCAGCGTCACGCCCTTCAGGACAGTGACGTCGCCAAAGCGCTTTTCGATGTTCGATAGCCGGATCACGACTTGCTCTCCAGGAAACCGCCGTACCGCCCGAGCCGCTGTTCCAGCCGGACCTGCAGTGCGGACAGGACGGAACTCAGCGCCAGATAGATCAACGCCACCTCGACATACAGGATCAGCGGTTCGTACGTCGTCGCGACGATGCGCTGAGCGGCTTGGAACAACTCCGGCACGGTGATGGCGGCCGCGAGCGAGGTGTCCTTAACCAGCGAGATGAAGCTGTTGGACAGAGGGGGCACCGCGGTGCGCGCCGCCTGCGGCAGAATGGTGCGCCGCATCGCCTGGGTCCAGCTCATGCCAATGGAATAGGCGGCCTCCCACTGGCCCTTCGGCACGGAACTGATCACCGCGCGGATGATCTCCGACGTGTAGGCGCCGACGTTCAGCGTAAAGCCGATGAGTGCCGCGGGAAAAGCGTCCAGCACGATGCCGGCGCTCGGCAATCCGTAGAAGATCAGGAAGAGTTGCACCAGCAGCGGCGTGCCGCGGATGATCCAGACGTAAAAACGGACGGCGGCGGCCAGCGGCGCAGGCCCGAACAGGCGGATGATCGCCGCCGCGAGCCCCACCGTGAGACCCAGCGCGAACGAAGCCAGCGTCAACGGCACGGTGAAAATCAGGGCCGCCCACAGCAGCGACGCAAGCGATCCCGCCATCAGGGTAAGCCAGTGCAGCACGGGGAAGGTGCCTCTCGTGTTTTGGGTGCCGAAACAACGCTCGAGCCTCCTCCTCCCGCTCCGGAATGGGCAAGGAAACCTTGCGCAGCGCGGGGCGTGAGGGCCTGTCGAGCAAGGAACCTTTGAACGTCGCCGACGGCCTCGTCCGAGGCCTTGAGTGCGGCTCTTTTCCGGACGAAAGGGGGCTTTGCCCTTGCGCGATGTTACTTCGAGACGTCTTCGCCGAAATACTTCTGCGAGATGGCCTTGTAGGTGCCGTCAGCCTTGATCCCCTCCAGCGCGCTGTTGATCGCGGCGACCAGCGAGGCTTCCCCCTTGCGGACGATGATGCCGGAATAGTCGGCACTATCCTGGGTCGCGACGATCTTCACGTTGGCGTTTGGCTTCTGCTTCTTGAAGTCGAGGAAGGACAGGTTGTCGTTGACCGTCGCGTCGGCCCGGCCGTTGAGAACGAGTTGGATCGACTGGTCGAAACCGTCCGTGCCGACGAGTTGTGCGCCTGAAGCCTCGGCCAGCTTGCCGAAGTTGCTGGTCAGCGTTTGAGCCGACTTCTTGCCCTTCAGGTCCGCAAAGCTCTTGATGGTCTCGTTGTCGCCGCGGACAACGAGCACCGCACGGCTGGCGATGTAGGGCTCGGAAAAGTCGTACTTGGCCTTGCGGGCCTCAGTGATCCCGACCTGGTTGATCACGGCGTCATAGCGGCGGGCGTCGAGGCCGGCGATCAGGCCGTCCCACTTGCCTTCCAGGAATTCCGCCTTCACCCCGATGCGCTTGGCGACCTCACGCCCGATCTCGACATCGAAGCCGACGAGCGCACCGGACGGGTCATGATAGGTGAAGGGGGCGTAGGTGCCCTCGGTTCCGATTTTCATGACGCCATCCGATTTGATTCGGTCCAGGTCCGATTGCGCCTGGCCGGCGGAGACGGCGGTGACCTGCAGAAGGCCAGCGACGAGAAGCGATTTCAGCCATTTCATCGGTCAATGCCCAGTCATGGTGGATTCGGATAATTGACGTAGATCGCCGTCGCGCGTTGGTCTTCCGGCGCCGTGCGATTTGCAGCCACGCTACACAGAAAAATACCATACAACAAGGGAACAATAAGCCTATTTAGCATATCTGTTATGTATTTACGGGCGCTGCGAGCGGTGGATTGGACTCTGCCTTCTGGACGACCGCTGCATCGGCGCAGAGAATGCCGCACGATGGACGGCCGCCGGGTCGGGTTGGCCGAAACGGGCGGAACCTCGAAAACACCATGGGATCATGCCATAGAACGGGCGCTCCACTTTGCGCATCCTGGGACCGCAGCCCTTCCTTCATGCCCGAATCCAGAAGGCCGGTTCATCGGCGATGAAGTCCAGCGCGTCGTCCAAGTCGAACACTGCCCCGAAGGGGCCAGCCGGCCCCCAGGCCTCGCGCCGCCACCACAGAACCTCGACGCGGCTGCTTCCGGCCAAGGGGCGCAAGCGGGCAATCGGCGCGCCCGTGCGGGCGCTGAACAGCGAGTAGCCGCGATTGAGGCGGTGGGCCGTAATGCCACCACGCGGCCAGGGATAAGCGGCAATTCGCTCCAGGACGGGGTCGCTCGTGACCATCGTGATCGCACTGGCGGGAGGCTGTTGAGGGGTCAACATTCGACCACTCCAGAGGTGCACCATGGTGCGCCCGACTGTCCTCCCCAAGCGCTTCGTCGCCTGGCTGTGGCCGTATCTGGAGGCCTTCTCCGGACGCACCCGCCCCACCGTGGCGGCACTCACCGTCGGCACGGTGCTGGCGGTTGGCCCGCGCACCGTTACCAACGCGCTGCGCACCCTGGGCTTGGCCGACGAGCCCGGCTTCGCGGCGTTTCATCGTGTGCTCAACCGCAATGCCTGGTCGGGGCTGGGGCTGGCGCGCACCTTGGCGCGTGCTTTGGTCGCCGCCTTCGTTCCGGACGGGCCGATCCTCGTCGGCGTCGATCACACCCTGGAACGCCGGCGCGGCCCCTGCATCGGCCCAGCCAGCCAATACCGCGACGCGGCGCGCTCGTCCAAGGAGCAGACCGTCACCAGCCGCGGCCTGCGCTGGCTGACCACCATGCTGCTGGTCGAGGTGCCGTTCGCCGGCCGCATTTGGGGCCTGCCGATGCTGACCGCTCTGGTGCCCAGCCGCTCCTGGTGCGAAGCCAATGGGCGGCGCTACCGGCCGACCACCGCTTGGGCCCGGGCCCTTCTGCTGCGTGTCCACCGCTGGTTTCCCGACCGGCTGGTGGTCGCCGTCATGGATGGCGAGTTCGCCGCCCTGGACCTGCTCGACGCGCTGAGCCCGTACCTGATCGCGGTCACGCGGCTGCGCCTGGATGCCCGTCTGTTTGATCCCCCGTCGGACCGGCCCGGGGAGCATCCGAACACTCCTCAAGGGTGATCGCCAGCTGACCTTGCGCGCCCGCCTGACCGATCGGACCACGGTCTGGCGGCGGGTCGTACTCTCGAACCGAACCCGCTGGCGCTCCGGGCGATGGATCGAGTACGCCAGCGGCACAGCCTTCTGGTCCCATCCCGGCCAGCCGGCCGTGCCGCTCCGGTGGGTGCTGGTGCGCTATCCCGATGGCCGGCGCGACCCGGAAGCCTTTCTGTGCACCGATCCGACGGTGCCACCGCGCACCGTGCTGGAGTGGTTCAATTGCCGCTGGGCGATGGAAACGACGTACGAGGAAAGCCGCGCCCACCTCGGCGTGGAAACCCAGCGCCAGTGGACGGACAAGGCGGTGTTCCGTATGGCGCCGCTCCTGTTCGGCCTGTATTCGCTCATCACGCTGTATGTCCATCAGAACGCCGAGCGGCTGGTCCTGTCGCCGCGGCGCGCCCTCTGGTTTCCCAAACCGGCGCCGACCGTCACCGATGCCCTCGCCCGTCTGCGCCAGCACCTGTGGTTTGAGCAGGTCGTCATGTCGCTCGAAAACACCGACATGACAAAAACCCCGCCGCCACGCCTTCGCCGCTTCATCGATCTGGCCTGCTACGCACCGTAGCCCGTCTCAAGCCTGCATTCCGCCGAGCCTTATGACCACCGTCCCAGAACGGACGGGCATCCCAGGATGCGCAAAGTGGAGGTTTTATGGCGTCTCCCCAACGCTGGGAGTCCACCTCAGCGCCACTGTCGCCGCACACCGCGCCTTGGGCGCGTCGCTGAACCGCAAACACTATTTCATCCGCTCGGTGCTGGAGGGCATCACCCGCACAAAGGGCCGCCGGCCCACCCGCGTCGCCGCGCCGATCCTGCCGGACATCCTGCTGCGCATGGTGGACAGCCTGCCGGCCACCGCCAAGGGCGTGCGCGACCGCGCCGTAATCCTACTGGGCTTTGGTGGCGCGCTGCGGCGGTCGGAGATCGTGGCGCTCGACCTCGCGGACCTGGAGTTTCGCGACAATGGTGTGCAGGTGCTGAACGGGCGCTCCAAAACCGACCAGCACGGCGAGAGGCAGGAGGTCGCCATCTACGGCTCACCCAACCCGGCCATCGACGCGGTGGCGGCCCTGCAGGCCTGGCTGACGGTGCGCGGCGACGCGCCCGGCCGACTGTACGTGCAGGCCGACGGCGGCGGCAACATTCGCCTCGACCGTGGCGAGCTCGCCGGGCAGCCGGTGGTGCGGATCGTCAAGCTGGCCGCCGCCCGCGCCGGGTACGATTCGGAGAAGTCCGCTGGCCACAGCCTGCGCGCCGGGCTGGCCACCTCGGCGGCCAATCGGGACGCACAACTGCACGACATCATGCGGCAGACCCGCCACAAGAACGCCTGCGTCGCCCGCCGCTACATCCGCGACGCAGAGATGTGGAAGCGCAACGTCAGCCAGTTGGTGTTCCTGGACGACCCGGAGAAGACGCCGGAGTGACGGTCAGCCAACCCTTCCGGATCGCGCAATCCAGATAGGTTTCGAGCAGGTCGTAAAGCTCAACGCGTCTGTGTTCTCGATGGCTGGGAAGTCCGAAGAAGCTGTAGCCGTCCAGAAAATCAAGGGCGCCTCGCCGATGTTCTGCCCAGCCGGGCACGCGCCCGCTGCCCGGCCAAAGTAGGACACAGTGTGACCACCCCGGTGCGGGACCAACTCGTAGTGGATGACACTGGCCAGGATGAGCAGAGGAAGTTCCAACAGCTTCGTGTTTCGGCTGTTCGTGAGTCTCAACACCGCCGGCACGACGCCGCTTTTGGTCTTCTCCATCGGCCAGATCCTCGACCAACGCGCCCGCGAGGCCGGCATCGCGCCGCCACGGCTGCTCGGCGCGGCCCCAGCCCGCTTCTCGGCGTATTCGGCGCGCGTCGGCATGGCGCAATACTTCGTTAAGCAAGGCGTCTCGACCGCGACGATCCAGCAAGCCGGACGGTGGAAGTCGGAGCGCATGGTGCAGCGCTACGCGGCCAAGCAATTGGCCACTGCGACCGCAGCGCTGAACCTGCTGGAGGAGCGAGACAAGGGCGGCGAGGACGAGAAGGAATAGCGGATTGATTGTTGGGAGACCGTGGTGATGGTCGATCGGCGTCGACCCCGGACGCCGACCGACGCGTTCTTTCATTAATCCCGCCCGGTTATGCGGCCCGGAATTGGTCGCCGACATACATCCGATAACCGGCGGCTCACGGCGAATGGGGGCATGCCGCTGCTGTCGGAGACCGATCGCGGTTTGCCATTCACGAGTGTCTGGTGCGCCGCCTCCACGACCTGCTCTCCCGCCATTGAACCTGTGGGCAGTCCGCCCACATGCCGGGCCAGCTCCTCTACAGGGTCCACGCAGTCCGGAAGCCTTCAAAAATTGCTTCCTCGGCGGTGCGCGGCGCTAGGCCGTCGCCGATGACGTGAACCGTGCCCAGATAGTCCTCCAGGGCCTCGCTCAACTCCATGACCGGCGCGTGCCCGTGGCACACGACCAGCGTGTCGATCCCTTCGACGACGATGGCCTCGCTGCTGGTCGTGTGCTGCAGGTAGACCGTGTCGCCGTCGCACCCGTACAGGCGGGCAAAAGGCGTCACTGTCACGCCAAGCCGATGCAGCCGGCCGATGGAATGGTCGCGCACGTAGAGCGGCAACACCTCGCCGGCCGTGGTTCCGTTCACCGCCAGCCGCACCGCGCTGCCCGCACGGGCCAGCATCTCGGCGACGCCAATCCCGATCCAATCGCAGCGCCAGTCGCTGACTAGGACAGAGGCACCAACTGTGACCTCCCCTTTGATGACCTGCCAGGCATCGACGACCTGCATCCCGTCGCCCTGCTCCAAGCGCGGCCGGAACGGCGTGGCGCCGGTGGCGACGATCACCGCGTCGGGCGCCTCGGCCTCGATCAGCGCCTTGTCCACCCGCACGCCCTTGCGCACCTCGACTTGTGCGAGTTCCAGCTCGCGCTCCAGGTTCGTCACCAGTCCGCCAAACTCCGCCCGGCCTGGCAGTAGCTGCGCCAGCAACGTCTGCCCGCCGAGCCGGGTGCTCGCCTCGTACAGCGTGACACGGTGGCCGCGCGAGGCGGCAACGGCCGCCGCCTTCATACCGGCCGGGCCGCCGCCGACGACCATCACCCGCTTCGGCTCGGCCGCGGGGGTGACGGTGCTGTAGCGAAGCTCGCGCCCGGTCACCGGATGCTGAATGCAGGAAATCGGGTACCCGCGGTGGAAGTGGCCGATGCAGGCCTGGTTGCAGGCGACGCAGGCGCGGATGTCCTCGGCCCGGCCCTCCCGTGCTTTCCGCGGCATCTCCGGGTCGGCGATCAAGGCCCGCGTCATGCCGCAGACATCGGCCTGATTGGAGGCGATAACGCCTTCGGCATCCTGCGGCTGGTTGATGCGCCCGGTGACGAACACGGGCATGCCGACGCGCGCCTTCACGGTGGCGGCGAACGGCGCCATGTAGGCGTTCTCGATGGTCATGGGCGGCACGATGTGGATGGCGCCGCCGAGCGAGGCGGAGGTCCCGGCGATCACGTGGACGTAATCCAGTGCGCCGTCGAGCGCAGCGATGGCATCCAACGCCTCCCCCGCCGTCAGCCCTTCCTCGTCCATTTCTCCACCGGAGATGCGCAGGCCGATGACGAAGCGCTCGTCGGTCTTGGCCCGGACGTCGGCAATGACGTCGCGCAGAAAGCGGAGGCAGTTCTCCGGGGTGCCACCATAGGCGTCCTCGCGGCGGTTGACCCGCGGGTTGAGGAACTGCGAGGGAAGATAACCATGGCTGGCGACGATCTCCACACCGTCCAGTCCGGCTTCGTGCATGCGGCGGGCGGCATCGCCGTAGCCGGCGATGATCTCGGCGATCATCCCCCGACTCAGCGGGCGCGGCATCACGTGGAACCGCTCGTTCGGCGCCAGCGACGGCGCATAGGCAACCGCGAGAAGCCCGCCTTCGGACTCCATGATCTCACGACCGGGATGGAACAACTGGGCAAAAAGCACGGTGCCGTGCTGGTGCACCGCCTCGGCGACGCGCCGATAACCTTCTATGGATCGATCCTCGGTCGCCATCAGCATGTGAGTGGTGTAGCGCGCCGTCTCATGCACGCCCGACACCTGGAGGACGATCAGGCCGGCGCCGCCGCGCGCCCGTGCCTCGTGGTAGGCGACCAGCGCGTCGTTGACCGTGCCGTCGGTGGGCAACACCGTGTCGTGGCCGGTGGACATGATCCGGTTGCGCAGCGTCGCGCCGCGGATGGTCAGGGGCGTGAAAAGATGAGGGAATGTCCTGGCGTCCATGAACGGCTCCTGGCCGGAGTATGCGGGGGCAGATTCAGGCGCTGTGCTCACGCCGGCTGTCGCCGCGTGTGCGCCAATCAACGGGATAGAGCGCGTAGAAGACCAGTGCGGCCGAGCCTTCGTAGCGGAGCGCCGTGCCTTTCGGGATCCACAGCACGTCACCGGGCCCGACCTCGTGGACGGTGTCGCCGGTGCGCAGGCGAAACGCGCCCTCGATGCCGACGACCACCTCGTCGTACAGCACCGTCCAGGCGATCGACGTGCTGTCGAAGGTGGCCAGCCCGGCCCCTATGGTGGTGCTGATGTCCGGCCCGATCAGGCGCGCAATGGTCGCGGTGCCGGGTCCGTCGCCATAGGCTTCGAACGGCGCCTGGTCTCTTTTGAACAGGATGGGATTGGTCATGCGGTTGCTCCCGGGCGAGACAGCGAGGGCCGGCGCCGCCGACGGCGCCGGCCGTGCGAAGTCAGGTGGTCACTTCGCCGCCCACTTGTTGAAGCGCTCGTTGAGCCGGTCGATGTTCTCCAGCCAGAAAGCCGAGTTGATGTTGACTGAGGTGGCCAGGATCTCCGGCGCCGTCGGCAGGTCGGCCAGCCGCGCCTCGTCGATCATGGACAGTGCCCGCTTATTGGTCGGCCCGTAGGCGATGTACTGCGGCAGCTTCGCCTGATTTTCCGGCTTGCCGGCAAAGTCGAGGAATTTGTAGGCCGCGTTCAAATTCGGCGTGTTCTTCAGTATGGCCCAGTGATCGATGGTAAAGATCGCGCCGTTCCAGGCAATGCCGAAATTCTTCTTCTCGTCTCGGTTGGCGGCATCGATACGGCCGTTGTAGACATCGGTCATGACGACCTCGCCCGAGGCCAGAAGCTGCGGCGGCTGGGCACCCGCCTTCCACCAGATCAGGTCGCTGCGGATGGAGTCGAGCTTCTTAAAGGCGCGGTCCACACCGGCCTCGGTGGCCAGGACCTTGTAAACGTCCTGCGGCGCCACGCCGTCGCCCATCAGGGCAATTTCCAGTGTGGTTTTCGGCCCCAGGCGCAGCGCCCGCTTACCGGGATACTTCTTGGTGTCGAAGAAATCGGCCCAGCTCTTCGGCGGGTCCTTCAGCTTGTCCTTGTCGTAGGCGAGGACGTAGCTGACCGCGATGGCGCCGATGCCGCAGTCGTGAACCGCCTCCGACAGGTAGGCGTCGCGGCCGCCGATCTTGCTGTAATCGAGCGTCTCGAACAGCCCTTCCTCGCAGCCGAGCGGCAGCTCCTCGGCCTCGACCTGCACCACGTCCCAAGTGGAGGCGCCGCCCTGGACCTTGGCCCTTAGCACACCGATGCCACCGTCCCAGGATTCATCGTTCAGGGGAAGGCCGGTGGCCGTCTTGAACGGCTCGAAGTAGACTTTCTTCTGCGCCTCCTGATAGGCGCCTCCCCAGGACACCACCGTCAGGTCGCGGGCCTGCGCCTGGGCGGTCACCACGGCGGCGCCACCCAGGGCGGCCAGTGCGCACAGCATGATCTTCAGCGTTTCCATTCCCTAGTCCCTCTCATTTTTTGTGATTGTGAGACGGCACCGGGCCAGAGTGGCCGGGCTACGGGGAGCGTATTGCGGTGTTCGGCGGGCTTAGCTCCTCCCTCCGGTTGCGTCCTGGCCTTCGGAACCGGTTGCTGGTTCAGAAGCTCGGCGGCGTGATGGCCCAGACGACGACAGTCTCGACGTCTCCGGGGTTGCGGTAGCGATGCGGTGTGGTGCTCGCAAAGGCGAAGCTGTCCCCCTCCTGGAGCAAGAAGTGCCGA
Source organism: Azospirillum canadense (assembly GCF_025961225.1). GTDB lineage: Bacteria > Pseudomonadota > Alphaproteobacteria > Azospirillales > Azospirillaceae > Azospirillum > Azospirillum canadense. Next base: position 683,805 of record NZ_JAOQNG010000007.1, read on the forward strand.
TCGCCCACCCACAGCTCGAACTGACCGGCGATCACGAGACCGCCCTCCTCCCCCTCGTGGGTGTAGGGCTCCTCGCCGCTGCTGGCTCCCGGGGCGAAGCGGCTGAGGATCAGCTCAAGCTGGCCGGCCAGATTGGGCGACAGGAGATAATCGCGAATGCGATCGTCGTAGCTCAGGGAACGCCGGTGAGCCGCGCGCACGACGACGTCGCGTTCGTCATCCGCGCCGCTATCCCCGGCGGGAAAGAACCAGCTCACGCTGACGCCGAGGGCACCGCTGATGTCGTGAAGGCTCTTCACCGAGGGAGCGGAGAGGTTCCGCTCCACCTGGCTGAGATAGCCGATGGATAACCCGGTCTTGGCGGACAGATCAGTCAGCGTCAGGCCGCGCGCCTTGCGGAGTTGCCGGATTTCGCTGCCGACCCGTTCGCCGATCTCTGACGGCACGGTGGAGGCGGTCGCAGGCTTAGTCGGGGGTGGAGATCGGTGGGCACGCGATGGCTTCATGGACGCTCTCCTCTTCCGACAGCATCCCGCGCACTCGTGAAAAAAATCAACGACGAATTTCACCACAGTGAAAGTTTTAAGAGACGCTCATGGTTCACCGGTGCGGTGGTCTGCCAGCGCGGGGCGGATTGAAGCCGTCCTCGGCTGGCATGACGAGGCGACCGTCCAGGTTTAGGGTTGGGATTGTTGCACTGTTTGTACAAAAAGAACCGTATCGCTTCCTACGCGCGGCATCCAACCAGTGGTGCGTTGCGCCTCACCGGAAAGAAGGTCCTCACGACGGTGGCACGCGCCAGCACGATCTCGGTGGCGATGGTGGGAGCGCTCTTCGCCACTGCCTTTGGCGCGCTGTCGTTCCTCATGGGCGTTGGGATGGCGCTGTTCACGGTCCTGCGCATCCGTCGCATGGTGTGGTGGGTGTTCCGCAGGACGCCTGCAGCGCAGGCTGGACGGTGACTTTGATGTACGGAAGGCGCCAGCCGTCGCTTTGTGCAACTGGAGCCGCCGACCAGGGTTGGTGTGAACTCGTACGATCTGGTGAGAGGCAATGCCGCCTGTGCCCAGGCCGCTGTGATGGAAGCAGCCGTTGAGGCCATCAAGCCGCAGGGATCGACACCGCGCCGCCATACACGCGCGCCCATTCCACCAGCTTGGTGTGGCGAGGCGTGGTCCGCGTACCCCACACGGCCATGGCGCAGGCCCGCTTGTCGCCAACCAGGACGACCAGGCGCTTGCCGCGCGTGACGCCGGTGTAGAGCAGGTTCCGGTGCAGCATGATTTGGTGCTGCAGCAGCAATGGAATGATCACTACGGGGTATTCCGACCCCTGGCTCTTGTGGATGGTCGTGGCGTAAGCCAGAACGATCTCATCCAATTCGTCGAAGCGGTAGGGGACCGACCGTTCGTCGAACCGGATCACCGCTTCGCCCGCATCGAGCTTGATGCTCTCGATCCGGCCGATGTCGCCGTTGAAGGTGTCCTTGTCGTAGTTGTTGACCACCTGCATGACCTTGTCGCCCACCCCGTAGACCGAGCCGAACCGCTCGACGCGCTCGGCCGTGGGCGGGTTCAGGGCCTGCTGCAAGGCAACGTTCAGGGAGCGGGCGCCCGCCGGTCCGACGTTCATCGGGCAGAGCACCTGGACGTCGCGGACCGGATCGCAGCCTTGGCTGCGCGGGAGGTGCTGGGCGACGAGATGAACGATGCGGCGGGTCGCCTCGTCCGGTGTCGGTGCATCGATCCAGAAAAAATCGCTCGCCTCACCCTTGCGCGGCACCTCCGGCAGCTGGCCGGCGTTGATGCGGTGGGCGTTGCCGATGATACGGCTGGTCGCCGCTTGGCGGAACACCTCGGTCAGGCGTACCACCGGCACCAGCCCGCCGTCGATCAGGTCGCCCAGCACCCGGCCGGGGCCGACGCTGGGCAGCTGATCCACGTCGCCCACCAGCAGCAGCGCCATGGTCGGGGGCATCGCGCGCAGCAGGGCGTACATCAGCGGCACGTCCACCATGCTGGCTTCGTCCACCACCAGCAGGTCGCCGTCCAACGGGTTTTCCTCGTTCCGCTGAAAGCCACCGCCGCGCGGGTCGATCTCCAGCAGGCGGTGCAGTGTCTTGGCCTCCACGCCGGTCGCCTCGGTCATGCGCTTGGCGGCGCGCCCGGTCGGCGCCGCGAGGCGCAGGCGCACGCCCTTGGCCGCAAGGATCTTGAGGATGCTGTTGACCAGCGTCGTCTTGCCCACCCCGGGACCGCCGGTGATCACCAGCACCTTGGAGCCCAGCGCGCGCCGCAGCGCCGCCTTCTGGCTGGACGCCAGCGTCAGGCCTGCCTTCACCTCGACCCAGGGAAGGGCCCGGTCGGCGTCGATGGCGTCCCAAGGCAAGGGCGCGCGGGCCAGCGTGGACAGCCGGTCGGCGATGTTGCGCTCGGCATGAAACAGCCAACCGAGAAAGAGCGCCGGCTCGCCCATCAGAGTGTCGGCGACCAGAGTGCCTTCAGCCACCTCCGCCTCGATCGCTGCCTCGACCAGGGCGGTGTCCACGGCGAGCAGGTCCCGTGCCGCCTCGACCAGGGCGGTACGCGGCAGGCCGCAGTGCCCCTCGCCCATGGCCACGGTCAGCGCGTGCGTCAGCCCGGCGCGAACGCGCAACGGCGAGTCCGGCGGGATGCCAAACCGTTGCGCGATCTGCTCGGCGGTGGCGAAGCCGATCCCGCGCAGGTCCCTGGCGAGACGGTAAGGATTCTCGGTGATCAGCCGGACCGCATCCGCGCCATAGAGCCGGTGGATGCGCACAGCCCGCGCCGTGCCAATGCCGTGGTCGTGCAGAAAGACCATGATGTCGCGGATGGCGCGCTGCTCGCGCCAGCCCTCGACGATGTGTGCAGCCCGTCCGGGGCCGATGCCGGGCACGTGGCGCAGGCGCTCCGGCTCGTTGTCGATAACATCGAGCACCTGCTCGCCGAAGGCCTGGATGAGCTTGCGGGCGTAGACCGGGCCGATGCCGCGCATCAGCCCCGACGCGAGGTACTTCTCGATGCCGTCCGCGGAGACGGGTGGGGCGGATTGGAGATGGTCGGCTTGGAACTGGGGGCCGTGGATACGGTCATTGACCCACTGGCCGGTGGCCTGGACCGATTCGCCAGGAGCAATCGCCGCGGCCCGTCCGACCACCGTCAGCGGGTCGCGTTGCCCACGCACCTTGATCCGGAGCACGCAGAAGCCGGTCTCGGCGTTGTGGAAGGTGACCCGCTCCACGGCGCCGACGACCAGCTCACGATCCGAGGAGGCGGAGGACATATTGGCCATCAGCGGGGGCGGGCAGGGGTGAACGGCATCATCGCCAACATATGGCGAACCATCCCGCAGAACCAAAGTGTTCCAGGCCATTCAGGCGGGTATGGCCAGGGTTGGTCGATCCGCTTTCGCCCAGAGGTACGCCTCACCCGCGCACAGTGGCGAAACATCCGGTCACCGTGCCGGCTGGTCTGTTTCGGGAGCCTCGCCAACTTGGGTTGCCGACGCGGTCGGCGCAATCGCGACGCTTACGTCGGACCCAATCCAGGATTGCGAGCGCTCTGATGAGGGAACTCTGCCCATTTCGGCGCGCCGATGGAGTTCGAGTGCGATCCGGATCGCGCTCGCGTCGTGGCCGCTGGCAAAGGGGGGCGCAGCAGCGAGCTTGCCACGCCACACGCCAGCGTCAGGCGGATCGGCGCGAAACCGGGCCTGAGCGCCCCGTGGGCTGCGGCCGCCACAGACGGACGGAAATCGCGGCGTTGCTTTGGCTGGCGACGAAGTGATGCTCGGCTCGAAATTGGTCGATGGCACCCAGCATATCGTCCGACAGCACGCGCGCTGGTTCCGACAGCTGGACAGCGCGATGGCTCACGGTCATCGCCCAGCGCGGCGGCGTTCCTGGCGCGCTCGACCCGACGGTGGCCACCGGCGGCGACGCCACCCACGCGCAAGCGTCCGCATCCCAGCCGATGATGCGGCGGTCGATACCAGTTTGGAGCCACGCCCAGCCGGTCAGTTTCAGCGGGATGGCTTCCCCGAGCATCGGCCAGTTCTCCTTGATCAATCACTGGCGGCGACCGTAGGCGTTCTCACTTCGTTCTGCAATAGCGGCGCTTTCCTTCTCTCCTTTTTCGCGGCGGGGTGTCTGTGCAGGGCAGGAAGAACTCAGACGTGGTCTCAGCTCTAGGCAACGAGCAGAGCGGTGGCTCTGGTCACCTCAGCATTTTCTCGGCGCCTCGGATATGGGCGTAAACGCTTCATTCTTTTGCACGCGCGGATCGACCGAGAACGTGCGATGCGACTTCAAAAGGGGTGTACTTCGGAAACCCGATCTTCCGATGACGGCAGCGGGACATTCGTCATCACATGGGTCGCAACGGCCCACCAAGCTCTCTATGGTCAAGATGGAGCCAGGTGCGGTTGCCTGGTCGCAGGACGGGAGAGCTGAATGTCGTTGGATGTCACGCCGGGCTGCCATTGACGTGTGGAAGGCCACCTTCCGCAGGAGATCGCACGACCAAAGGCGTTGCTCGCGGCGGGCTTTGTGATCGCAACCCGAATGTTCGCCGACGGCAACCGGCGACCGCTATCGCCGAACGAGCTGGAAGCGATTAAAGCCGATTTGGCCGACCGCGGCGCCGCGCCGAACGAGACCAACATCACCACCTTTTCGCTCACCGCCGATGGGCTCGCCGACTACGCGGAGGTGATGGCCCACACATTGGGTCAGATCCTCGCGTACGAGCCGAATTCCTATGTCGGAGCGCACGTCGCGAACGACAGCGAGGTGGCCGACGAGGAGGAACTGGCCGCCGCAGCGGGAGCCGTTTACGTGTATCTCAAGGAGCAGGGGATGTCGGCCGTCGGAGCCGCCGGGCCTGTTGCCGTGACCACGGCGCAAGTCGCGCTCGACGACGGTGTGCCGCCGGAACAGATGATGCGCATCGCCATGGAAATCCTCATGGGGGCAGCGCTTCGGATGAAAGGCCGGACCTAAACAAGCGTCAGCCGGCTATCGGCACCAGCTCCAACGGTGTTGATCAACGGCTCTATCACCGAAACGTAGGTTCCGGTAATTGGAACGTTTTCGGTGAATCAAGATGTTGTGCTGGAGAAAGCATTGGCTTGGCCACCGCCACCCAGCCAGCACGCTGCTCAGCAGCGCGAAATAGGAAACTAGGCGGGCTACTCAGCGAACGAGCGTTGGGTGGTCAGCGAGCACACTTCCTGGGAGGCCCCTGGACGGGCTAGGCGCCAGCCCTGCGACAAAGGTGTTGCACCGCCGGACGCATCTGGCGGAACAACACCACCATCCCTGACAGCTGACGTCTCCTCTGGTACTATCCGATGCCCCAACCACGGAGTTCCTCGTGGTAGCACGCCGCGGAACCCTGTTCGTCACGGACATTGGCCGTCCTTACGGCCTGACGCTCGACGTTGCGTTCGACAGTCCTGGAGTGTGGAGACGCGCTACCGCCTGGATCCGCATAGCCGACCCAAACGCTAACGTGACTGGCTTTCGCGTTGGTCTCTGTGTTGGCGATGGCCGCGTTACTTTCTCGCACCGTCGCGCCCAGCGCCGGTTCATCACGCGCTTCGCATACTGGCCCTGGGATATTCAGCGGCGTCTGCGCCCCTACGCCCACGTTCTGCCACAGCGGAAACTGCGCGATACCCGCTTCGATTGCATCGGCAACGGGCGCATGCGCATGCGCCTACGTGCCCTGCCTCCCGGCCGGGTTGCTGACATTGCTCGGTAGCAGTGATCTGAAAACCTTCTGATTCCTGGCAACGTGGCCTAAGCTACCGCCATGAGACCGGCTCATCTCCTAGCCCCGGCGCTTTATTCCTACCGCAAGCTCGGTGGCGCCCTAAGTTTCTCAGTTTTCGACGAGTTCGACGGATCCGATGCGCGGCTGCGTGAGGCGCTTGCCTATGCGATCAACGAAGCGTGCGGGGGCAGAGACTTCATCAACCTGGAACGGATAGCCCAGTTGTCGGGCCGGGAGATTTCTCGTGAGGACTTCCTCGCTTTTTCAATGAGCGATCCGCTCGACTGGCGACCGGAGAGGGTATTTGGTCGGTTCGGCCTTGCTCTCGCCCTTTCATACAGCCAGTACCGGCCTGGGTCGCCAGGGTCGGAAAAGCTTTTTGACGAAATGGTGGAGGCCGTGTCGCCGAGCAGCCGCGATCGGCACTTCTGGGATTGGAAAACATGGGATCTTCCATCAATCAGCCCGTACTTCACGAGCGACTATCTCGGCCGCATGGAGTGGTGGAACGTTTACCTGCTCACGGTCCATGTCCCCGCCGAGGAGCGCTTGTTCGTCATTGTCGGCAGTTTTGACTATTACGATTACGAAGTTCCTCTCTATCCCTGAGCTGGTCTTTGCACGTTTAGGGCGGTCGGCAGGCGACGTGAATGAGCCGATCCAGGAGCTTGTTCAGGATTTCGGCGTTGCCGTGGTTCTGCCGTGACGTTGCGAAAGTCGGCGCGGTCCACAGCTCGCGGCGAACCAGGGCGAGCGCATCACGGACGGTGGGCTCGGCCTTGCGATACCAGCGGACGCTATCCGGCCGGAGCCCGCGGTCGGCGGCGAGCCGGTCCGCCCACAGCGTGACGAGCGAGAACAGCCCGAGCAGGGCCGGCGTGGTGCGCAGGATCGCCCGGTCGGACCACTGCCGCTGCGTCTCGACGCCGAGGTGGCGACGGACTTCGGACAGCGTCACCTCGAAGGACCATTGTAGGAACCGCTGAAGAAGCAAATCTGTTGAGCCCGCATCCACGGGTGGGCCATACAGCCTTGTTGGCGGTGGTCCGTTGGCTGGAGCAGCGCCATGACAGAGAAGCCGTGGCCGGCTCAGATAACCTGGTCGGACCTGCCGGCCGGACAACGGCGCAAGGTGATGGTTCGCCTCGGCCGCCTGATCCGGCGCTGCCTCCCCGATCCTCAACGCGAGGAATCGAGGGAGGCCGGCCATGAGCCCACGGAACGCGGCGATCAGCGACAAGATCCAGCCCCTTCATCGTGACCGCCAGGCGATCGTCTACGTCCGGCAATCGACGCCGCACCAGATCGAACGCCACCAGGAATCGACCCGCCTTCAGTATGCCCTGGTCGACCACGCACTCGCCTTGGGATGGGCGCGCGAGCGGGTTGTGGTCATCGACGAGGACCAAGGTCGCTCCGGGGCCTCCACCCAGGGGCGGCTCGGCTTCCAGAGGCTCTTCGCCGAGGTCGGGCTCGGTCACGTCGGCTTGGTGCTCGGCGTGGAGATGTCGCGCTTGGCTCGCTCCTGCTGCGATTGGCATCAGCTCATCGAAATTTGCGCGCTCCGCGGGACGTTGCTCGGCGATTCCCAAGGCATCTACGACCCGAACTGCCTGAATGATCGCCTGCTGCTTGGGCTCAAGGCCACGATCAGTGAAGCGGAACTCCATCTGCTCAAAGCGCGCATGGACGAGGGGCGTCGGGCGAAGGCACAGCGCGGCGAACTCGCTGTGACGCTGCCGCGCGGTTATCTGCGCCGTCCGGACGGCTCCGTTGGGCTCGATCCCGATGAGCAGGTGCAAACCACGATCCGGTTGGTCTTCTCGCTGTTTGAGCGCTACGGCACCATCAGCGCCGTGCTCCGCCACTTGGTCACCCACGACATCCACCTGCCGGACCGCGTGCGCGTCGGCCTTGCCAAGGGGGAACTCGCCTGGCGTCGGCCGAACCGGCCAACCCTGGTCGACCTGCTGCACAATCCCTGCTACGCCGGTGTTTATGTCTATGGGCGGCGCCAGGTGCAACCGGCGCGGCAGCAGCCTGGGCAGCCGAACACCGGGCGCCGCCGTGGTCATGACCTGGAGAACGGGGTCATTGTTCTGCGCGACCGCCTGCCGGCTTACATCAGCTGGGAGCGCTACATGGCGAACCTGGAGCAAATGGCGGCCAATCGCAGCGACCATCGGGGCATTCCCCGCCATGGGCCGGGACTGCTGTCCGGGCTGCTCGCCTGCGGGCGCTGTGGCCATCGCATGTTCACCCACCACAACCACAACGGGCGCGGCCTCCGCTACGTGTGCGGTGCGGAGAGCGCTTGCTACGGGGTACCAATCTGCCAAGCGCTGGCGGGGGACGCGCTCGATGCGCACGTCACCGAGCTGGTCTTGCGAGCGCTCACCCCGGCGGCTTTGGACACCAGCCTTCAGCTGGCGGAGGATTTGGAACTGGAACGAGCGGACCAGCACCGCCAGTGGCGCCTGCGCCTGGAGCGGGCCCATTACGAGGCCGATCGGGCGTCCCGGATGTATGCCGCGGTGGAACCGGAGAACCGCTTGGTCGCCCGGACGCTGGAGCGGCAATGGGAAGAGGCGTTGGCAACCGAACAGCGTCTGACGGCGGACTATGAGAGCTTCCAGCGCCGTGCCCCACGGCGCCTGACCGCCGCCGAGCAGGACGCCATCCGGCGCTTGGCCGCGGATATTCCCGCCCTCTGGCGGGCCCCAACGACGACCGTAGTGGAGCGCCAGGAATTGGTGCGCCTGGTGCTGGAGCGCATTGTGGTGACCGTCGCCGGTACGACCGAAGTGGTTGTCTAATCGCGGGCCAAGGATCAAGCACTTTCCCAATGTGGGTTTTCATTTCACTGTGCCAGGTCGTCCAGGTAGTCCACAGGCCCGCCTCGCACCTCCATCAATGACGGGGCGGGCCTGTGGACCCACCTGGGCGACCGTTCCAGACGACGAGGCTCGTTGATGTCGCAGTCCGTTCCGAGGACCAAGACCACTGCCGGATCCATGGTTGTCTCCGCGGTCGGCAGGTGCCGCCGCATGATGGCGTGAGGAGCGCAGCCTCCCAATGTCACTGACGCAGTGATCGCGGGCGGGATGCCCCAGCGATCTTGCATCCACATAGACGGGATGGCTGCCGCTTCGTCCCGGCAGGGACCTCGCTCCGCGGCGGGCGGAACCCTTTCGACCTCGCGTTCAAACGTGGTTCAGGCGGCCACCTCCTGGCCAGCCCAGCGAAACTCGCTGCCGTCCACCCAAAGCCGATGCATCAGCACCGCCAGTTTCCTAGCCACCGCGACCTTGGCCTTCTTCAGGCCGATGCGTTTGGCCAGGCGAACGCCCCAGGCCTTGAGAGCGCACCATTTCTCCACCCGGGTCAGCAGGGTTCCCGCGGCTTCGAACAGATAACCGCGCGTCAGCTTGTCGCCGGCCTTCGAGATCCGCCCCGCCCAGTCCACTTCGCCCGACTGGTACTGCCGCGGGGTCAGGCCCAAGTAGGCGCCCACGCTTGAAGACTTGGCGAACCGCGCGGGATCATCGATCACCGTGGTGAAGCTCAGCGCGGTGATCGGCCCGATCCCCGGGATGGTCATCAAGCGCCGACAGACCAGGTTGTCCCGCGCCTGGCGCAGAACCGTCCGGTCAAGCACCTCGATCTGCTCGGTGAGGCGTTGCCAGACGGCCAGCAGCGCCTCGGTGACGACCGCCACACCGGCCTGACCGGTGGTCAACTCCCGAACCCGTGCGGGCAGCGCCGCCCCGCCGACCTTGCCCAGGATCAGGCCGAAGGTCTTCAGGATGCCGCGCATCTGGTTGACGACGTCCCGGCGCATGGCCACCAGCTGGGTGCGGGCCATCAACTGGGCGCGCGCGAGATGGCTGTCCAGGCTCTTGACCTCGACTGCGCGAAACCAGCCGGTGCGGACGACCTGGGCCAAGCCATGGGCGTCGTTGGCATCGGTTTTGTTGATCTGCAACGATAACGCCGCCTTGACTTGCCGAGCATCGAGGCAAACCACCGGCAGGCCCAGGTCGCGCAGAGCGTGCCAATGCCAGGTCGACAGAGGGCCGCTCTCCAGACCAATGCGAACCGCCTGAGGGGCGTGGCGGCGCAGCGTTTCCGCAATGGCCTCCGGGGTCGAGGCGCATTTCCCCTTCCACACCGCCTTGCCGGCTTCCGTCACAACGCACACCGAGGTCTCGTTCAGCGACACGTCCAACCCGACAAACTGCTCCATGGCGGCTCTCCTTGCAGTGCCTTTCCTTGAAGCGGGTAACGCAGAACTCACCGCTTTGGTTGGAAGCCCCACGCGTCCGCGATTACCCCATGTCACTGTCGAGTGCCATTGGGCCGGCGGCTCCCGGACGCGAACCGAGATCCGCCGGCCCCTGGCCCGTCTGAACCAACTCAGCGACTATGACGCGCTGCTGACTCGGGTCGCGGAACTGCGCCGAGCCGGCTGTATTCAACGCGTCATCGCAGCCAAGCTGAATGAGGAAGGCTGGCGCTCGGCTCGCCACCGCCCCGGCTTCACGCGTGGAATGGTCAGTGATCTGCTGCGCCGACAAGGTCTGGTCGCTCGCCGCCAGCTGGCTCCCGCCGACCATATCGAGCGTCAGGAGAACGAGATGACCATCCTGGAACTGGCCGAGCGCCTGGGCATGCCCCATCAAACGCTGTTCGCCTGGGTCCGGCAAGGAAAAGTCCAAGGACGGTTGAGCACCGTTTCCAGTTATCGGATATGGCTGCTCAAGGTCGATGACGCCGAACTCGACCGTTTGAAAAAGCTCCGTGAATGCTCGCGGCCTTCCGGCCGCTCCCCTCGTCAAATCCGTGACACTTGAGAGGCATCATGGCTGGTCGATCTCGACGCGCCACCTTTGGACGAACCAGCCGAGGGTCGCCAGCGGGGCGGCGGCGGGATCGGTGCTCAGAAACGCCTGCGGCGGTTTCTCGCCTTCGCCGTCACGCACCAGCAGCCAGCGGATCGCCACTTGGCGGCCGGGGTGATGCCAAATGGCCGTGCCCGAGGCGAGGTCGAGCCGCCGCTCCGTCTTGCCGTACCAGCCGCGCAGCGTCACCCGCTGCCACACGGTCGCTGGATCAACCAGCCGCTCGTTCAGCGTGGGCAGCCGCGCTCCCTTCACGCGCGGTCGCCCCAGGGTCCGCGCGGTGCGCGCCGGGGCCGGCTCGTACAGCCCGGCATCCAGGCGCAAGCGGGTGATCACGGTGAGGTGTGCGGCGACGGCGCGCAACAGCTCAATGGCCGAAAAGCCGCTGTCAGCCACGGCGATCACGGTCCGGTCGGGCAGCCAGCGGGCGGTCTGCAACAACGCCTGCCGCGCCTGGTCGGGCAGCGGCTTGTGCCGCCGGCCCTGGCTCTGCGCGGCGCGTTCGGAGGGCGCCAGCACGCTGAGGAAGGGCAGAGCCCAGACAGCGCCGGCCCACGGCACGGGGGCGAGCAGCATGACGCACAGCCAGCGCAGGCCGCTGACCTTGACGAAGTGGCCGTGGCTGGAGCGCACCGGGTCACGGTAGATGCCGCGTAGGGCGATCCGTTTGCCCCAGCGACGCTCGATGGTGTCGTCGAGGGCGATGACCACCGGCCCATGCGGCACCAGAGCGCTGACGAGGAGGTGCAGCAGCACGCGTGCGACGCGCCGGGCCGACCAGCGGGCGGTGCTCAGCACGCGGTGATAGACGGCGAAGCTTGGGACCTGCTCCAGGCCCATGACGCGCAGCGCGCCCGTGACGGTGCGCCGGCCGGGGCACAGCACAGCCCCGGCGACCAGCACCTGGACGTGGTGCCAGGTCGCGGCGGAAAAGCAGCCGATGAAGGGCCAAAGCCACTGGACCAAAGGGCGCGGGACCGTGTTGACCATGAAGGCGCTCCGAGGGATGGCGCCACGGCAACCCGTGCCGGGGGAGGAGATCACGACGGCCACCAAAAGTGACGCGCTGCGCGAGCGCATCGCGGCCTTCGCCTTTCCGCACGGCGGGGTCGAGGTGGTGCGCGTCAACCGCGGCTACACGCTCTACAGCCGCCGAACCGGCGGGCCGGTGGCTCGCCTACGCCCGACCGGACGCGACGATACGGTTCAGGTGCTCTGGTGGCGTCGCGATGCCTGGGCCGCTCCCGGCGACTTCGGGTCCGTCATCATGCCGCTCGACGAGGCGCTCGACTTCATCGCCACCGAGAGCTTCTTCTGGATCAACGCCTGACCTCAAGCGCTCAAAACGTGCAAGGACCAGCTCAGACGTTGCAACAGAACCGCTGTCTCCCCCGACATTGGTTCAGCGGCTGCCGCCGATACAACGTGCACGTATGGTTTGCCAATTTCCACACACGGTCTATGGATTTGGAAATGGAGATCACAACCTCCGGCAAATCGTGAACCGGCTCACAGCCCGCAGGCCGCGATCGACACATCATGTCTCTCGACGGCGCCGAACGGACAAACCCCTGACGATCCGGCCGGCCGTCGCGGAGAAGGACAATCCCGCCTTCCCGGAACCTCGAACACAGGAGAGCCATGATGAGCAAGATGGAAAAGTCGTCCGAAGCCGTCGCCGACGTGAAGCCGGTGGACATCGCCGATCTGGAAGCCGTGGTCGGCGGCGTCGGCGTCACGCAGTCGCAGATCGTCGGCGGGAGCGTCCAGACCAAGGCCTACACCACCATGTGCTGGTCGACCATGTGCTGGCGTCCGGGCACCAACGTCAACCCCGTCATCAACCCCGTGCTCAAGAAGTAAGGCGGCCGGCGCCCCCGACCGCAGCGTTCGACGAGGCCGGCCCGCGCAATCGGGCCGGTTTCGACGGACCCCAACCAAAGCGTCGGAGGACCGGTCGCGCAACGCGTCCGTCCCCAGGATCGGCGCACGACCTCCGCGGGGAGACAGGACATGGCACGCACACCGGACCGCCGGCTCCAGGACCATGTGGCGATCGATGTCGGTTACCGCGACGACACGCGTTTCGGCGGCATGGTCTCCGACCGGATCGAAACGGAACTCCGCCGCCGCGCCGCCGCGGTGCTTCCCCAGGATTTGATGGCCGACCAGGCGGCCGCGTGGTCCGCCCTGATGCGCGCCGACGCCTTCGGCGGGCTGTACGAGACGCCGACCCACCTGCGCAAAGACTGGCTCTATCCCGACACCGCCGCCATCGCCCCCGACCGCCTCGACGTGACGAACATGGCCGCCGGCCGGGGCTGCACCGTCGCCATCGGCGCCGGCCTCGTCCAGGAGCTTGCCGGCTGGATCGGCGACTGGCAGCGCACCGCCCGGCGCCCGCGCCATCCAGCTGCCGCCGCCCTGTTCGACGCCATCGACGATGCCGGCGCCTTCGCGCCGCCTCCCAACGCCGAAACCGACGACCCTGAAGAGGCCCCACGGAACCGGGTCACGTTCCTCGGCCACGCCACCGCCCTGGTGGACACCGGACGGACGCGCGTGCTCGTCGACCCCTTCTTCCTGGCCCACTCGCCGGGCGGCGCCTACCGGCCGCTGCCCTTCCCGCGCTGGGCGGTGGACGGCATCCTGATCACCCACTCCCACCCCGATCACTTTCATCCCGGCACCCTGCTGCGCTTCGGCCCGGACGTTCCGATCCTGGTGCCGGCGGTCGACCGGGAATCGGCGTTGTCCGTGGACATGGCGCATCGCCTGCGCGAACTGGGCTTCCGCCGCGTGGAGACGGTCACCTGGTGGCAGGAGCGCCGGATCGGCGACGCCCTTATCACCGCCCTGCCCTTCTATGGGGAGCAGCCGACCGCCGATGCCGTCCTTCACCCCGAGCTGCGCAACGTCGGCAACGTGTGGAGTGTCGCCGCCAATGGCCGCCGGATCGCGTTCTGCGCGGACTCCGGCCGGGATTGCGCCGGCGACACGCGCAACGTGGCGACCGAAGACCGCCGGCGCGCGGGTCCGCTGGACGCGCTGTTCTGCGGCTACCGGTCGTGGTCGCTGTATCCGGTCCAGTATGTGGCGACCTCCGTCGCGCGCTACGCCCTGTTCGTTCCACCGGACCTTCGGCTGGTCCGCCACACCATCATGAACGGCGCCGACGAGGCGCTGGACATCGCCGAGCGCTGGGGCGCGCGGACTCTCGTTCCCTACGCCGACGGCGGCGCGCCCTGGTACTGGGAGAACGGGCTCGGCCCCGTCCTCGACCGGCTGGCCGATCCCGGCGACCATTTCGACCCGCCGCCGGAGGTCGTCACCACCGCCGCCGAACGCCGCGCCAGCCACTTCACCGCGGTGGCCTCCCCCGTGCGGGTGCGCATCGCCCGCCCCGGCGACGCCTTCGACCCCGGCGACCCCGGCGTCGCGACGGCGCGCCGGCCCGGTTACGCCTGGCCCTACGACGCGGCGCCCGAGCCCACCCCCCAACCCGGCCCCTTCGACGAACCCGTGCTGCTGGCGCGCAAGAAAGCGCTGTTGCGCGTGCTCGCCGCCGACGCGGTTCGCGCCGCCGGGCTGGAGGTGACGGCGGAGCAGGTGCAGGCCGTGGCCGACACCGTGCGCCGCCGCGGGCGGCTGACCCGCCGCGACGACATGCTGGCCTGGCTCGCCGCGAACGGCCTGACCACCGACGACTTCTCCCGCATGATGACGGAGTGGGCCGCCGCCCTGCTGCTGGAGGACCATTTCGCCGAGGAGGTCGACCGCCGGCTCCACGGCCAGATGGCCCTGCACGCGCTCGCCATGGCGGCGGAAGCCGCACCAGAGGCCTGACATGGATGCGCCGACCCCCCACTACCGTGGCCCCGCGCACGAACTGGCGCCACGCGTTGTCGTCCGAGCGTCGCTGTTCCCGCTGTCGCGGCTGGACGCCTTCGCCGCCCCCGGTCTGGTGCGCGACGCGCTGTCCGACCTGGACGACGCGGCCTTCGCCGGACGCTACGCGGAGGCCATGGTGGCGCAGCAGGCCACTCTGGTGGCACAGACCCTGGACGACCCGGCCTTCGCCCGCGCGCTGGCCTTTTCCAGCCCGGCGGCGTACTGGCGTCTGGCGGCCAAGCCGCCGTCCCCCGCGCGCGACAAGAAGTCCCGGCAGGCCGAGCAGGCGCTCTACCGCTGGCTCGCCCGCGCCGCTTGGCGCAGCACGCCCTGCGACCTGTGGGCCGGCACCATTCTCGCCTCCTGGGGCTCCCGGACCTCCGTGCGCCCGGCGCGTGCGCGCTACAGCATCGCCCCCGACGTGGCGCCGCTGGCCGCGCTGTTTTCCGGTGTGGCCGCGCGCCCGCCGCACCGGACGCGGGGACGCTTCGCGCTCGTCGCCGGGCTCACCCGCGTGACGTCGGAGGACGGCAGTGCGCCTTGCTGGGTCCTGCCCGCCTCCTCCGGCCGTCCCCCCGTGACCGCGGCCCCGGTGGTCGACCAAGCGATGACCGCTCTGGGCGGCCCCCCGCGCCGCTTCGAGCGCTGCGTGCGCCGCGTCGCCCAGGCCACCGGCCGCGACGCCGAGGGCGCCCGCCGCCTCTGCCTCGCGCTGGTGGCCGCGGGGCTGCTCACCGGCGGTCTGGCCTTTCCGCAGACCTTCACCACCGTGTGGGAAACTCTAGCCGACGCCGGCCGCCGCCTCGGCGGGGCAAAGGGCGGCCATGAGGGCGGGCTGTGGCGGGCGGCGGTCGCCGACCTGCGCGCGACCTGCCGCCGCCTGGAAGCCACGCTGGACCAAGCCACGCCGGAAGCGGTGCTCGCTGCCCAGGACGAGGTCGGCGCCCGCGTCGCCCGGCTCGCCGCCGACCTTAGCCTGCCCGATCCGGGGCCGGTCGCGCTGCGCTGCGACGCGGGCCTGCCGGCCCGGGTCACGCTGGGCGCTGATCAGCGCGACCGCCTGACGGCCCTGCTGGAGGAGGTCGACCGCTTCGAGTTGGAGCACGGCCTTGCCGCCGCCTGCGCCGACCTGCACGTCCGCCGCACCCTCGCCGCAGCCCCGTCCCCGGCTGTGGACGCACCCAGCCGGACTGCCGCCGACTGGGCCGCCGTTGCCCGCGCGCTGGAGCCGGGCGGGGTGCTGGACGCGCGCGTCCGGGGCTGGGAGCGCTGGCTGGCGACCGGTCTGCCGCCGCTTTCCGCCGGTGACCCGCTGCCCCCGCCCCCGCCGCAGGGAACCTTCGTCGTGCGGGCGGGTGCGGACGCGCTGACCGTCGTCGGGCTGGCCGGGGAAAGCGCCATGGCCTTTTCCCGCCTGGGCGGGTTGCACGGTGGCCCGGCCTGGAGCCAGTTGACCGCGTGGTGCGGCGAACGTCTCAGGCAGGCCGCAGAAGCCGGCGGCATCGACCTGCGCCGCCTCGCCCCGCCGCCTGGCGTCGCCCACAACGCCCTGGCGACGCCCCGGCGGATGCGGCTGCCGCTGATCGACCCGTGGAGGGCCGCTGATATTCCCACGATCGGGCGCGCTGGTCCCGACGCGCCGGTGCTCGCGCGCCAAGCCGGCCAGAGACGGCCGATGCCCGTGAGCCGCCAAGGACGGCCGATGGCGGTGGTTGGCACCTGCTCTGTCGACCTCGGGTTGTTCGGCGCCGCGGCTGAAGCGCTGCTGCTGACCGGCGGGCGCGTTCTGGCGCCCTGGTACGATCCCGAGGCTCTGCCCTTTGCGACCGAGACGGCAGACGGCGCGCAAACCGGCGCCGTGCTGTCGCGGCCCCTCCGCCTCGCCGTTGGCGCGGTGATCCGCCCAGGCCGTCTGACGCTGACCGGCCCGTCGCTGGCCGGTCTGCTGGAGGCGCCCAACGCCGCCGTCCGCTTCCGCCGCTGGTGTCGGCTGATGGCGGCGCACGGATCGGCGGCGCACGGAGTGCCCGAACTCGTCACCGTCACTCGCCTTGGGGAGCCGCCGCTGGCCGTACGGTGGGGCAGCCCGCTGGCGGTCGAGGCCGCCTTGCGCGGGCTGCCGGCCACCTTGCCTCATCTTGTCGTCGCCGCGCCGGACCCGACCGGCTTTCTGCTCTTCGCCACCGGAGACCGCCATGCCACGGAAATCGCCCTGCCCTTCCATCGGCGCCACCACGCCTGGTCGCGCGACCGCGCCGGACGGACGCCGCTGGCTGCAGATCAACGCCGCGCCTGACGGGACACCCGGGGCGGACCGCGCCATCCTGCTCTCCGTCGCCGAGGCGGCGGGCCGGCTTCGGAGGGAGCGCGTGCTCGACCTGTGGTTCTGGCAGCGCAAGGAGCCGGGCCTGCGCCTGCGCTTTCGCGCCCGGCCGGGCCGGGAGGAGGACGCCTCGGCGGCGCTGGCGCCGGTCCTGCGCGGCCTCGTCCGGCGGGGCGTCGCGCGGCGCTGGTCGGCCAGCGTCTATGAGCCGGAGGTCCATCTGTTCGGCGGCCCGGCCATGATGGAGGCGGCCCACCGCTGGGCCTTGGCCGATGCCGCGGTGCAGGCGGCCTCGCTGGCCCGGGGCGGCACCGGAGTCACGCCCGCGGTGCTGACGCTGGCGGTGCTGAACGACCTGTTCCGCCGCGGCTGCGACAGCGGACCGGAGGAGGTGTGGGACGTCTGGTGCCGGCTGGCGGCCATGCACGACATCATCCCCGGCGCTGGACGCCCGTTGCCGGTCGTCGGGTTGGAGGACATCGCCGCGCTGGCGCCGGAAGCGTGCCAGGCCATGGCCGCGGCGAACGCGCGGCTGGCCTCTGCGTTGTCCCGCGCCTGGAGCACCGGCCGCCTGACGACCGGACGGCGGGCGGCCCTGTCCATGGTTGCGCTCTTCCACTGGAACCGTCTTGGCCTGGAGCCGGACATTCGCCGGCGCCTGATCGACGGCATGACCGCCGCCCTCGACCCGCACAGCGGCATGGAGGCGATCCTGCGCGCATACCGCGCCGCCGTCAGTTCCGCCCCGGCCTGCGCCGGCGTGTGAGACCGGCCAAAGCGACGGCCGGCCTCCTGCTCTATCACCCGGCCCGACTGGGAGGTGTCGCATGTCCTTCACCGTTGCCTGGACCCGACGACGGGTGCCCTATGTGCCGCAGATGGAACTGGCCGAGTGCGGCTGCGCCTGCCTGCTGATGCTGCTCCACCACCACGGCGCCGCCGTTCCGCTGGACGAGGTGCGCGCCGCCTGCGGTGCGTCGCGCGACGGCGTGTCGGCCGCTGCGCTGGCGCGGGCCGCCGCCGGCTTTGGGCTGGAGGTCCAGGGCTACCGGCTGCCCGCCGGGGCGCTGGGCACGGTGTCGCTGCCGGCCGTCGCGCACTGGCAAGGTTCGCACTTCGTCGTGGTCGAGCGGGTCGCGCGCGGGCGCGTTTGGATCGTCGACCCGCGGTCTGGACGGCGCCGCCTGCCCATGGCGGCGGTTGAGGCCGCCTTCACCGGAATCGTCCTGTGCATGACGCCGGGCGCGGCTTTCACCCCCTGCAAGGCGACCGGCGGCCTGCAGCGTTATGCCCAGGCGCTGCGCGGCCGGGGTGCCGCCCTGGCGGCGCTGCTCGCCGCCTCGTTGCTGCTGGAGGGGCTGTCGCTGGCCGTCCCGGCGGCGACGCAACGCGTCGTGGACGCCCTTTCGACGGACGGTCCGCTCGCCGCGGGAATCGCTCTGATCGCCGGCGCCGGCGCCGGGCGGCTGCTGCTCACCCTGGCGCGCGACCTCATCATGAACGCGGTGCAGATGCACACGGAGCGCGCGCTGATGGACCGCGTCATCGGCCACCTGATGCGCCTGCCGCCCACCTTCCTGCTGCAACGGGCCCCCGGCGACCTGATGCAGCGCGCCGAGGCCACCGGCGACCTCCGCGCGGCGCTCGTCGGGGTGGTCATGGCGCTTCTGGACGGGCTTTTCGTGCTCGGGCTCGCCGGGCTGTTGCTGTCCTACCACGCCGGGCTGGGCCTCCTGGCGCTCGCCGTCGCCGGCGTTCGGCTGCCGCTGCTCGGGTTGTTCAGCGGTGCCCGCGGCGATGCGGCAACGGCGGAGATGGCCATGCGCGGCCGCGAGACCGGCACCGCCATGGATGCCCTCTCCGCGCCGGAGGCGGTGCGCGGCCTCGGCCTGTCCGCCCGCCTGACCGAACGCTACACCGACCATCTCGGCGACCGCCTCGTCGCGGAGCGCGCGCGCGACCGCGTCCAGCACGTTCACGCCCTGGTGCTGCAAGGCTACGACGCGGCGGCTTCGGCGCTGATGCTGGGGCTGGGCACGCTGGCGGTGCTGGACGGCGGTTTGACGCTGGGCGGCTTCGGCGCCTTCGCCGCCGTGCAGGGCATGCTGGATGGGCCGCTGCACGCGTTGGCGACTCTGGCCGACCGCATCGTCCAGCTCCGCGCTGTGCGGGCGCGGATCGATGACATCCTGGATTTCCGGCCCGAGCGCGACGACGGCATCGCCCCGGTGCGCCTGGAAGGCGCCATCCGCCTGACCGGTGCCGGCTACGCCCACGCGCCGGGCGGGCCCGCGGTGCTGTCCGGCATCGACCTGACGGTCGCCCCCGGCGAGATGGTCGCCATCGTCGGGCCGTCCGGCGCTGGCAAATCGACGCTGGGCCGGCTGATGCTGGGCCTGCTCGACGCCCGCGCGGGAGGGGTGTCGATCGACGGCCGGCCGGTGGCCGCCTACCGGCCGGAGGCGTTGCGCCGCCGCTTCGGCATCGTCCTGCAGGAGCCTTTCCTGTTCGACGGCACGGTGCGCGAGAACCTGACGCTCTTCGCCCCCGGTGCCAACGACGCCGCGCTGTGGACCGCGTGCCGGCTGGCCGCCGTGGACGAGGTGGTCTCGGCGCTGCCGCAGGGGATCGACACGCCGCTGGGTGAAGGCGGCGCGCGCCTGTCCGGCGGGCAACGCCAGCGGCTGACGCTGGCCCGCGCGCTGGCCGGTGACCCGGACATCCTGCTGCTCGACGAGGCGACCAGCGCGCTCGACGCTGCCACGGAGGCGCGGGTCCACGCCAACCTGGCGCGGATCCGCCGCACCCGCATCGTCATCGCCCACCGCCTCGCCACCGTCCGGAACGCCGACCGCATTCTGGTGCTGGACCGGGGCGTCATCGTCCAGCGGGGCCGCTTCGCCGAATTGGCGTCTCGACCCGGCCCGTTCCGATCTCTTCTGGAGGCGACGCAACATGCAAGCCCGGTTCCCTGACCACCGGTTCCTCCGACGCCTGTGGACCGCCGTCCGCGCCGAACGGCCAGCGCTGCTCCGTCTTGCCCTGCTCGCACTCCCCATGCAGGCGTCGGCGCTGGCGCTGCCGCTGCTCACCGGCCTCGTCGCCGACCGCGTGGTGCCGGCGGGCGACCGCGCGCTGCTGGCCCTGGTGTGCGCGGGTGTCGCCCTGGTCGCCGTACAACGGGCGGCGCTCGACGCCCTGCGCGCCGCGGTCCTGCGCGACCTGGAGGCACGGCTGAAGGGCGCCGTGCTGCGCGACGTCTTCGCCCGCCTGATGGCGGCGCCGCTGAGCAGCCTGCGCGGATCCACCGTCGGTGCGACGTCGCAGGCTCTGGCCTCGGCCGAGCATATCGCCGGCCTGACCGCACGCGTCGTCCTGGTTCCCGCCCTGGACGCGCTGGTGGCCCTAGCCGCCGTGGCCGGGCTGGTCTGCGTGCAGCCGGCCTTCGCGCCCGGGCTGGCGCTGTGGACGCTGGCCGTCGCCACCCTGAGCTGGCCGCTGGCGCGCCGCCACGCGGCGCTGGAACGCGTGGAGCTGGAGGCGTCGGCGCGACACCGTGGCCGGCTCTACGAACTCCTTCGCGGCGCGCCGACCCTGCTGTCGGCCGGACGCGGTGAGGCCGGACTGGGCCGCTGGCGCTTCGCCTTCACCGCGCACCAGGGCGCCGCGCTGGAACGGTTGCGCGCCGGACTGTGGCTCGACCTGCTGTTCGACGGGGCGCATCAGGCGGCGCGCGTGGGCGTCCTGGCTGGGGGAGCCCTGCTCGCGGCCGACGGCCGCCTCAGCGTCGGCGCGGTGCTGAGCGCCCTTCTGCTCGTCGAGGCGCTGATCCCGCCGACCCTGGCGATCGTCCGCACCGCTCTCGTCCTGCTGAGCAGCGCGCCGTATATGGAGCGCGTTTCCGCCGCGGTGGACGGCGTCGTTCCCGATCCCGAACCTGTGCCGGTAGCGCCGGCCGTCCGACGCGTCGCAACGGACCATCCCGCCATAGCCGTGCGCGACGCGTGGTACCGCTACGATCCCGAGGCGGCCTGGACGATCGCCGATCAGACTCTGCTGGTTCGGTGTGGGGAGGTCGCCCGGCTGGACGGTCCATCGGGCAGTGGCAAGACCACGCTGCTCCGCCTCATCGCCGGGCTGGCGAGGCCGGAGCGTGGCTCCGTGTCCGTCCTCGGCATGGATGCACGGGATGGCCGGCGGCAGGTGCTCTACCTGCCGCAGTCCTTTCAACTGTTCGGCGGCACCATCGCGGAGAGTCTGGCGCTGCTCTCCCAAGCCGATCCGGCCAGGCTGTCGGAGGCCGCCGAACGGACGGGCCTCGCCGGCTGGCTCCGCGCCCTGCCGATGGGCGCCGACACGCCCCTGCCGCCCGGCGCCGGAACGCTTTCCGGTGGGCAGCGCCAGCTTCTGGCCCTGACGGCGGCGGTCGCCTCGAACCGACCGGTGGTCCTGCTGGACGAAACGATGGCCAACATGGATCCGGCGCTCCGCGACCGGCTGGATGGCCGCGGGCTGTTCGCCGGCCGCACGGTGGTGCTGGTGGAACATCCTTCCTCGCTCGCCCTGCCCGGATGAACCGGCTACGGCGTGCTGCGCGTGCACGCATCGGCCACCGCAAGCTAACGGTGCCGGCGCGAGATCGGGCATCGTCCAGGTTCCGTCCGCATTCGCGGCGGCCCGATCGATGAAGTGTGCAACGGTCAAAGCGGTTGCCGACCATCGCTACGGCCCGAAGGCTCCTCGTTACCTCAACACCCTAATCGCAAAACGCACCGATGAACCGACGTCAGCGGCAACCTGAATACAATTTCCGGGAATCCCGGCCCGTTCCAAAGGAGAGATACTTCCTCTCTTGTATAGGCCCCAACATTGATCTGGCCGATCATCGGGATAGCAGATTGTGACGCGACGGATGATAGATTTCACCTTATGGATAGAGCCGCTTTCGGCACGTCGACAGGATGACTGTTGCTGGGCAACCTAACCACCTGTGGAACAAGGGCAAAAAGGGATTGATGCGCCCGGAAAATGATCGTTTCGATCGTTTTTCGGCCGTTATGTCAGGAAGATCAATGCCTTAGCATTGATCGACAGTGACGTATCGGTGATGTCTTCTGATGCCGTCGGCATGATCCCGTTGCTTTCATCCTCGCCACTTGATGGCGGTCACGGGTTCGATCGCGGACTTTGGAGATGCCTCATGTCTGTCTGTCGCTCCTGTCTTCTCCTCCTTCTCCTGCTCGCGGGCTCGATATCCGTGGCCCATGCCGAAAAGCGCATCGCGCTGGTCGTCGGCATCAGCAACTACCGCCACATCCCACCCTTGGCGAACACGGCCAACGACGCGCGAGATATGGCAACGATGCTGCGCGAGACCGGCTTCGAGCTGATCGGAGGTGGTCCTCAACTTGATCCCGACAAGGCCGGCCTGGAAAACCTCATTCGGGACTTCGGCCGTCGCCTCAGCGGGGACACCGTCGGCCTGTTCTATTATTCCGGGCACGGCGTCCAGATGAACGGTTCCAACTACCTGGTGCCGAGCCAAGCCAACGTGAGCAGCGTCGCGGATGTCAAATACGAGTTGGTCGACGCCACCTACGTGCTCGACGAGATGTCCGGGGCCGGCAACCGCCTCAACATCGTCATTCTGGATGCCTGCCGGAACAATCCCTTCTCTGGCCGGAACCTGCGCGGGGTTGCGCCGGGGTTGAGCCAAGTCACGGCGCCGGCCGGCACGGTGATCGGCTACGCCACCCAGCCCGGCAATGTTGCCTATGACGGCGAGGGCATTCACAGCCCTTATTCGGAGGCCCTGCTGGAGGCGATGAGCCTGCCCGGCCTGGACATCTTCCGGATGTTCAACACGGTCGGCCTTAAGGTGAAGACGGCCACCGGCGGTCGACAGCAGCCATGGTTGGCGGTCTCTCCCATCGAAGGCAGCTTCGAATTCGTGCCGCGCGAGGCCGAGGTGTCGGCGGAGCCGGCTGCGCCGCCGCCGACCGTCAACGCCGCAGTCTCCGGCCCGGAGCCGGACCGGCCGTTGGCGGTGTCCCCGGGGCCTCCCGCAACAGCGTCTCCCGTCACGTCGCCAGCCGCGACAGCGAAGGCGATGACAATGGACATCTGCCCCGACACCTTCACGGCGTTTCGCGGCACGACGGCGCCGCTGAACTGCGGTTGTTCGCCGGACGCGCTCCGGGCTTCGAGCAACGTCTACGGCAGCGATGTCTACGCCGACGTCTCGCCGATCTGCCGCGCCGCGCTCCACGCCGGGGCAGTCGGGAAGCAGGGCGGCGAGATCATCGTCACGCCGCGCGAGGAGCCGCCCTTTTATCCCGGCGTCACGCGCAACGGCATCACCTCGCAATCCGACCGCAGCAAATGGGGCGGCGCCTTCAGCGTCGCCAGTTCGATACGGCCGCCCAAGACACCCGAGGCCTGGACGCCGGCCGGCATGCGGATGGACATCTGCCCCGACGCCTTCACGGCGTTCCGCGGCACGACGGCGCCGCTGAGATGCGGTTGCTCGCCGGACGCGCTCCGGGTTTCGAGCAACGTCTACGGCAGCGACGTCTACGCCGACGTCTCGCCGATTTGCCGCGCCGCGCTCCACGCCGGGGCGGTCGGGAAGCAGGGCGGCGAGATCATCGTCACGCCGCGCGAGGAGCCGCCCTTTTATCCCGGCGTCACGCGCAACGGCATCACCTCGCAATCCGACCGCAGCAAATGGGGCGGCGCCTTCAGCGTCGCCAGTTCGATACGGCCGCCCAAGACACCCGAGGCCTGGACGCCGGCCGGCATGCGGATGGACATCTGCCCCGACGCCTTCACGGCGTTCCGCGGCACGACGGCGCCGCTGAATTGCGGATGCTCGCCGGACGCGCTCCGGGTTTCGAGCAACGTCTACGGCAGTGATGTCTACGCCGACGTCTCGCCGATCTGCCGCGCCGCGCTACACGCCGGGGCGGTCGGGAAGCAGGGTGGCGAGATCATCGTCACGCCGCGCGAGGAGCCGCCCCTTTATCCCGGCGTCACGCGCAACGGCATCACCTCGCAATCCGATCGCAGCAAGTGGGGCGGCGCCTTCAGCGTCGCTGGGCTGAACCCGCCGGCAACACCGCCCACGGCGCCTCAGGACCTGCTCGACAAAGCCGGACGTCCCGTTCAGGCCCCGATCGCGGAAACGCTGAAGAAAACCGGGCACGTGCAGATGTACATCAATTTCGTCACTGATTCCGCCGACCTCCAGCCAAACGCGGAGCCGGTGCTTCGCGATCTGCTGAAGGCTTTGCGTGGCGATCCCGGCCTTCGGCTTGAGCTGGTGGGGCATACCGATGCAACGGGGACGGCCGGGCACAATCAGGATCTGTCCGAGCGGCGCGCCCTGACGGTTTTCACCTGGTTGGCCCGAAACGGAATCGAGCGGGATCGCCTCAAGGCGAGTGGGCACGGCCGCATGGAGCCGATTGCGGACAATGAAACCGCGCAGGGGCGCGCGCTCAATCGGCGGGTCGAAGCCAAAGCCCTCGATTGAAGCTCGGGTTGTCACACCGACGGCACTCGAACCGTTCCGGTCTGCTCCCCGGATTTCCACAGCCGCAGGGGATTGCAACAACCGCAATGGAAGTGATCAAGCGCCGTCGGTTTCGAATTCGAACCCTCAATATCACTCGACGACAAGGGAGCCCCTGCCATGGAACGTTCCGTCGGGTCGGCGTAGGGGCGGCGCCTGTTCACACCGGAGGGCCAGGGCTGTTCAGCGCTCCGTATGATGGGCGTGAGACAGCAGGCGCAGGAGGCGAAGCCGCCCGCACCGCGGCGCCAGCGCTGGCACACCTAATCCCTTCCTCCACGCACAAAGCTTGGGTGGTGACGACGCCCGGGGCCTGGCCTCGATTTGAGTCGGCCGCACCACCGCCTGGGAGAGCGCCAAGCCGATTGTCGCCGAGGGCTCGATCATCGACTGGACCACGAGGAGCGACATGACCATCATCGCCCGCGAACTGGCGTTGCGCGCCTACGAAGATCTCGTTGAAAGCATCGCCGGCATCCAGCAGCGCATCGTAATGCGCAAAATGCTGGAGGCTGAATTCGGCGACGCCGCGCTCGACCCGCATCCGGTCTTCCGTCCTCCGACCGGCGCGCTCGTCCGCGCGTCCGAACAGCGCCGCCTCGCCGAGGCGTCCGACCGCGAGGACCTGGAGCGCTTGACCGCGATGGCCCGCGAGTTGGAGCCACATCTGGAGGCGGCGCGCGACGCCGATCTCGTCGAGTTCATCGCCAGTTTGAAGCGTTGAAGGGCGTTCGATTGGCATTCATGGAAAGTTGATTGCCGAACCAATGCTCTTGCTGTGCTCAGATACCCGCTCCACCCGCAAAACCTCACACGTCGCGCGGAGCTGGCAAGCCGGTCCGGAAAAACAAAGCGCCAAAGCCTGATGGGTTTCGGAGGTCCAGGCCCCCGTCAGCTCGCCGGGCACCTCCCAGCCGAACCCCTGCACGTCGATGCTCGACACGCGCCAGGCGGCGAGGACGAACTGCGTCACACACACCCCCTTCTGCCACCGCTTCGGAGGAGAGGAAGGAACAATCGGAATGTCGAAGCGAAGGCGCAGCACCGGACCTTCCCGGTCTATGTTGATCTCGTGGAGATCGACCCGCGCAAAGGTCTCAAAGGACGTCATATCCGTGAAGAGCGACCGCACGGCGTGCGGGTGGGCAAGCACGTCTACCCAGTTCATCCAAGACAGCGACGTCATGGCCGTCCTCGGAGGGCTTCGATGGCCTCGCGCCGCAGAATACGGCCGATCGGATCTTGGCGCCACCGAGCAAAGGGAGGAGGACTGATGCTGCCAGCCCACGCCCCGATCCAAGCTCTGATCTGGTCCATGAAGGCGTGGTGCAGCGTGCCCGCTCTCCGCGTCGGCCACATCCCCATAAAACCGGTTGCCGCACACCGCCAAAGGGCGATGCCTGTTGTGCCTGACCACTCAATCTCGGATGCGCGCCATGCCTCACCCCCGCCGTGTTGTCACGATGCCGCTCGATCAGCTGTGGGAAGACGATGGCAACGGTTTCGGACATCGCATACGCACCCTTGAGCCCGACGATATCAAATCCATGCTGCGCGAAGGGCCCTTCCGCTTCGTCGAAGCATCAGCTGGCCTTCCTTTGCGCTGGACCCCAATTGCCGCTTGCTTCATGCACTGGCGGAAAGTGCGGCCGAATGTGGTGACGAGGAAAACCATGTTGTCTCTCGACGAACTCCCGGGCGCGTATGCCTATTTTGCATCGGAGTGGCGAGGCCGGGATGAAGAAAGGATCGTGCTTCTTGAAATGTCTCATTAGGTCCGCCGGCCACTCATCGATCTCTCAGGGCCGTCGAAACGGCGAATCCCGTTGAAGGCCGATCCTATGCTGGACAAGCCCAAAGAAGCGAACCGAGAGGATTGAACGATGTTTTCCATACGCTCATCAGAGTCGGGCCGTGAGATCAGTTTCAGCAACTGGAGCGGCGAGCGCTTCCATGTCGAACTTAAGGGTGATTTGGTTTCGGCTTCGACCGAGGTGTGGATGTATGCCGATGCTGATGCCGATGGGTTAAGCGGCTTCTTTGAAGAACTTGGCGGGTGCGACAAGCCCTGGCAAGGACAGCGGTCCTGGGCCTCCATCGAGAGAGACTTTTGTATCGCCGCGTCCTGCACGTCCTTAGGCAACGTGACATTCGAGGTCGGGTTGAGAGGCCAGCAAAGCGCGCCTGAGGAGTGGCGCGTTTCGGTTGGGCTGGTTGTCGAATTTGGGCAGTTGGCCCAGATCGCGAGGAGGGCGAAAACATTCTTCCATGGCCCAGGCATATGATGGGCCGAGGCCGCCGGATCGTGCCGTTTGCCCGTGTGCCACCGTGCGGCTTCCTGCGTCACTGCCCAGCTGCACGCGTAACGGTCCGTCAGGGTCGGCGCACTTCAGCTGACGTTCCCGGCGGCCGACTGCACGGGAGTGTTGGTCGATGCCGCGGCATCCGTTAAGCCGAAGTGTGACAGCGTGTGGCGCGGTTCACAGCCTATGCGCCCGGTGAGGAGCAGATAGGGGATGTTCGCTTTCCCGACCCACGGAGGCGTGTATGCCCCTCAAGCAGATCCTGTTCCGTTTCGATGGGCGGCTGGCTCGCCTGCCGTACTTCCTCTACTATCACCTCGCCGGAATCATCGCTGGCGGCGCCATGCTGGCCGGCATGCTTCCCGCCTTCCTCCTCAGCAACCTCGTGGATTCGCCAGAGGTGATTGGCGTCGTTGCTGTCATCGGTGCATTCCCCGGGATAGTCTTGAACTTCTGGATGCTCGCGGCCATCGTGGTGAAGCGACTGCACGACCTTAACCGATGTGGCTGGCATCTCCTGTGGATGTGCGCCTTGGCTTTCGCCGGTGGCCTTCTCCTGGAGGTCGCCCCCGCGCTCGGGACAATCGCCACCATTGTGGCGACGTTCGCCTTCTTGTGGCTCCTGTTTGCCCCGGGCAACCGGACGGACAATGGCTACGGGTCACCCCCTGGCACCCGCACACCTGCCGCCCCCGACAGCCAAGGCGCGGTCATGCGCGTGTGAACGATGGCTCCAAGGCGCGGCTTTCAGAACCCTCTGAAGCCCATCGCCAGAGGGGATCGAGTGCCCGCCCTCCGGTTTTCGTGTCTTTGGCTTGGAGGTGGGCATGGGGCCGAAGGCGGCGGGGCTGGTCGCGGAGCTTATCGACCGGATCGCGAGGCGGGCACCGGGTCCGGGTCGCCCGCCCGTTCCGACGCTCGCGGTGGTCGAGGCGTTGCGCTTCTTCGTGCGGGAAGGCGTCCAGTGGTGCGCGTTGTGGCCGGCACCGGGCCGCGCTTCTGGAGCGGTCCTGCGCCGCCGGTTCAACGGTTGGCACGCCATGGCGCTGCTGCGCCGCATGCAGGCCATCCCGGTCCGCACGGCCCGCTCGGGGCCGCAGGTCGGTGTGTGGGATGTTGTCCTCGACAATTGTCGCCAAGCACGGTCCGGCTTGCGTTGCAGCAGCGGAATCAGAGCGCGCAGCGTGCCGGCGCTGTTGCCGACCAAGTTGACCTCCATGGGATAGCGGATGCTCAGCATCTTGGGGTTGATGTCGATCTGCACGCCGCGGGCTTGGCCCTCCTTGGGCAGGAACTCCGAATAGGGAAAGCCGGAGCCGACCATCAGCAGCGTGTCGCAATTCATCATCATGTCCCAGCTCGGCTTGGTGCCGAGCAGGCCGATGGAGCCGGTGACGAAGGGCAGGTCGTCGGGCACCGCCGCCTTGCCGAGCAGCGCCTTGGCGATGCCAGCGCCAAGGACGTCGGCCACCTCGATCACCACGTCGGTGGCGTGCAGCGCCCCTGCGCCGACCAGCATCGCCACTTTGGTGCCAGCGTTCAGCACGTCGGCCGCGCGGCGCAGGTCGGCGTCGGTGGGACGGACCACCGGGGCAGCATAGCCCACACCGGAATGCACGGTGCCATGCGCCCGTGGCGGCTTTTCCACCGCATCCATCTCCTGAACGTCCTTGGGCAGGATGATGCAGGTGACGGTGCGCTCGGCCTTGGCGATACGCACCGAGCGATCAACCAGGTGACGCACCTGGGCCGGCGTGGCGGCCATGTGGACGTAGTCGCCGGCCACATCCTTGAACAAGGAGATCAGGTCGACCTCCTGCTGGTAGTGGCCGCCCAGCGCCGTCCTCGCCTGCTGGCCGACGATGGCGAGCACCGGCTGGTGGTCGAGCTTGGCGTCGTACAGGCCGTTCAGCAGGTGAATGGCGCCAGGGCCGGAGGTGGCCATGCACACGCCCAGTTCGCCCGTGTACTTGGCGTGCGCGCTCGCCATGAAGGCTGCCAACTCCTCGTGGCGCACCTGCACGAAATCAAAGCGGTCGCCGGCCCGCGCGAGCGCGCCGACCAGCCCGTTGATACCATCGCCCGGAAAGCCGGTTCCAGAAGAAATCGCTGACGGTGTCTGTCATGCTCGCCCCCTCGAGTCGTTGCCAGGGATGGCTGCCCTGTTGCCTCAACGGTGATCGGCGAGGCCGGTTCGCTGGAAAGCGCATGCGTTTTCCATCGCCCTGAGCGGCCGGCACATTATGGGAACCCGCCCGAAGCCGGTGCGTTGGCCGGCCATCGGCGGCACGACCCAGGGGGCTGGAGCATGCACCCGCAAGCATCCAACGACACAGTCGACATCGATCGGATCGGGGTCGAGACGTTCCGGATCCCGACCGATCGGCCGGAGGCTGACGGCACGCTCGACTGGGACCACACGACGCTCGTCGTTGTCACGGCGGAGGCCGGCGGGCGGAGCGGGCTCGGCTACGGCTACGCCGACGACGCCACGGCGCGCCTGATCGCCGGACCATTGGCGGAGCGGTTGCGCGGCATCGACGCGCTCGACATCAACCGCGCCTGGATCGTGATGACCCAGGCGGTGCGCAACCTGGGCCGGCCGGGCATCGCGGCCATGGCGGTGTCGGCCGTGGACACGGCCTTGTGGGACCTAAAAGGGCAATTGCTCGGCCGCTCCGTCGCCGACCTGCTGGGCCGCGCGCGCGACGGCACGCCGGCCTACGGCAGCGGCGGCTTCACCTCATACTCCGACGACCGCCTCGTCGGACAACTCTCCGGCTGGGCGCGGGACGGGCTGCCCGCGGTCAAGATGAAGATCGGCCGCGACGCCGCCCGTGACGTGGAGCGCGTGGCGCTGGCGCGCCGGGCGCTCGGTCCCGGCACGGACCTCTATGTGGACGCCAACGGCGCCTACGACCGCAAGCTGGCGCTGGCCCAGGCGGAGCGCTTCGCCGAGCGGGGAGTCGCGTGGTTCGAGGAGCCGGTGTCCTCCGACGACCTGGAAGGCCTTCGCCTGCTGCGCGACCGCGGTCCTGGCCGCATGATGATCGCTGCCGGGGAATACGGCTACACCCCGGTCTATTTCCGCCGCATGCTGGAGGCCGGGGCGGTGGACGTGCTCCAGGCCGACGCCACCCGCTGTGGCGGCATCACCGGATTCCTGGCGGCGGCGGCGCTGACGGAGGCCTTCTGCCTGCCCTTGTCGGCCCACACCGCCCCGACACTGCACGCGCAGGTCGGCTGCGCCTGCCGCACGCTCAAGAACATCGAATACTTCCATGACCACGCCCGCATCGAGACGATGCTGTTCGACGGCGCGATCACGCCGGAGAACGGGCAACTGGTCCCGGATCGCTTCCGCCCCGGCCTGGGCATCGCGTTGAAGCGGGCCGACGCCGGCGAGGTTCACCCCATGACCAGCATCGACACCGTCGATCACGAGCGAGTTTGACGCCTGAATGCCGGGTGGCGGTGATGACCGCGGCGGCGGTTCATCGCAGCGCCCTGTGCCGCCAAGCCCCCTGTGAGCGTGCGGTGCATGCCGCGCAACGAAGCGAGCAAAAAGGAGGGTGCGCATGTCCAACACAGCGATTGGCCACACGCGCTGGGCCATTCCCGACGGCTACATCCCGGCTTGGGGCCACGGGCCGGAACCGGCGATGACCAGCCACGAGGGGCTCAGCATCCTCAACACCGGCGACCGGGAGGTGGAGGTGCGGATTACCCTCTACTTCACCGACCGCGAGCCGGTGGGCCCTTACCGCGTCCGGGTCGGCGCCCGGCGCACCAACCACGTCCGCATGAACCTGCTGAAGGACCCGGAGCCGATCCCGCTCGGCACGCCCTATTCCAGCGTGATCGAGGCGGACGCGCCGGTGGTGGTGCAGTTGACCCGGCTCGACAGTCGGCAGGCGGAGAACGCGCTGTTGAGCGTCGTCCCCTTCGCCGGCTGAGCGGGAAGCGACCCGCCCTGCGCGCCTATGCCGTCTCCGGGTGGCTCGGCGCCAGCAGGGCGAGGCCCGTCTCCGTGTCCTTGCGCCGGACCAGGTGCGCCGGGCTTCCGAACAGCATCACTTCCAAGGTCGGATGAACCTCGGCCTCCAGGAGGTGGCCGGCCACCGCCTGCCCGTCGCACTTGCCGAGCACGGCGTGCAGATGCAGGCCAGGTCCGTCGGGGCCCTCGGCGACGTTGCCCATCAGCGACACCACCTCGCACTGTTCCGCCACCGGAATGCGATGGTAGTCCTTGCGCTCGAAGTCGAAGAAGCCGAGCACCGCTCGTTGGAAGGCCCCGATCGCTGTGACGCTGCTCCCGCCCAGCCCTTCGTCCCGGGCCACCGCCTTCAATCCTTCGATGGGGTTGTCGCCGGTTTGGAACACGATGGCGTAGACCCGTTCCGGTCCGTCCTTGATTCGTCTGACCTGCATGACCCGACCTCCTGAATTCATCCGCAAACTGGGTGGTGGGAACGCCGACCGCAGCCAATCGCCTGCCCCGCGCGAAAGACCTGCCGTCCAGCAACGCTCCAGCCGCACGCAACGTGGCTTATTAGAGGACGTCGGCCGCTTACCGGTGGTGCTCAAGCCGCCGGGCGATCGCGTCGATGGTGAACGCGGCACGCGCCTCTGCGTCCATGTCCAGGTAGCGCCGCGCGCACCAGACGGCAAACTCATCGGGGTTGATGTGGACCTTGACGGCGACGAGCCTGGTGGCAAGAACTTCGGCGACCAACGCTTCCGAAGCCTGCAACCATTCATCATACGTCGCATGAAGTCGATTGCCATCGGCCAGCCGTTCTTTGAACTCGGGCCAGTCCTCGCGCCGGTACCAGGGCAAGACCACGAAAGAGCGGTGAGCATCGGCCATCAGAACCCTCCTATAGCGGCTCAACGTCTGTCCGTGGTCAACGCTTGGCGCCGGTGGTCCGTACCACAGACTGTGGACCAACCACACGGTCGGTCGAAGGCTGACCATGCCCCTGCCCTCCCGATTACG
The DNA here is from genome assembly GCF_025961225.1 of Azospirillum canadense. GTDB lineage: Bacteria > Pseudomonadota > Alphaproteobacteria > Azospirillales > Azospirillaceae > Azospirillum > Azospirillum canadense. Next base: position 715,590 of record NZ_JAOQNG010000007.1, read on the forward strand.
GAACCTCAGTACAGTTGTCGCACCCCCGTGTGATTTGGAACGCCCACGGCGACGCCTCGTTGTGCCTGTGACGGTGCTTTCGACCGACGACGAAATCCCGCCTGCGCGCCACCCAGACCAAAGCTGCGCTCTCGACCGCCTGTTCCACTCCCACCAGCTTTGAATGAGCGGTCCATGGACCAGAGCTCCGACGATGCGCCCCGCTCATCCGCCCCATGGTGCCGTCCCAATGTGGCCTGCCAGGAGTGCTCGCTGCGGCAAGTGCGGCTCTTCCAGCAGCTTGATGATGATGCATTCCGTTCGGTGAACGCGCTGCGAGACCGGCAACTTTCCCGACCGGTCGGCGCCCGGCTGATCCAGCCCGGGCCGGCGGATGGCTTCTTCTACACGCTGTTCTCGGGCTGGGCGTTCCGCTCCATCCGCCTGCCCGACGGAGCCCGGCAGATCCTCGAGTTTCTGCTGCCGGGCGATGTCTTCGGCCTGCAGGTAGCGTTTCTGGGTGACTGGGATTACGCGGTCACCGCGCTGACGCCCGTGGTTCTGTGCCGGCTGCGAGCACCATCCCTAGGCGAGCTGTGCACCCGCTTTCCGGCGTTGACCCTTGCGCTGATCCACACGCTCATCGAGGACAAGCGGCGCGCCGACGGCCGGCTCGCCGTGCTGGGCCGCGCCCTGGGACCGCAACGCATTGCCTTTTTGCTGATGGAACTCACCGAGCGGTTGGAATTCGCCGGGGAAGTCCGAGACAACGGCTGCGAATTCCCGCTGCGCCGCCGCCACTTCGCCGACGCGACGGGTCTGTCGGGAACTCATGTGAGCCGTTCGCTCGCCGAACTGCGCGCCAAGGGCATAGCCCACATCGCCGACGGGCGGCTTACCATTCTGGACCGCACCCTGTTGACCCGCTTTTCCGGCTACACGCCGCTCGCACGGTCCGTTGAGAGCCCAAGCCTCTGACAGCCAAACATTAAATCGCGCACATATGTGCGCAATTTCAGGAACCGGCTTCGTGGGCGCAAGTTGGTCAGAGAACACGGGCGTTCTGCCGTTCGCCGCTGTACGGAGCCGGAACCCCCGTCTGTCAACACCCTCTCGATCCCGGTCAAGCACCACGAACCAGCGGGGGAGTCCAGTGCCCACCACTTTCGAAGCCGACCTGGTGAGGTGCATGCCCGAGTTGCAGCGTTACGCCCACAGGCTGACCGGCGAACGCGCGGCGGCGGAAGACCTGGTCCAGGATTGCCTGGAGCGCGCGCTGCGCAATGCCGACAAGTTCTGCCCTGACAGCAACCTCGAGGCGTGGTTGGTGACCATCCTCAAGAACCTCTTCTTCAGCCAGCGCCGCCGCCAGCAACTCTGCACGTTCTGCGACCTGGGGGATAACGATCAAGCGGTTCCGCCAGCCCAGGTCTGGTGCGTCGCCCTGCATGAGACCGAAGAGGCCATCGAGGCGTTGCCGCCGGCACCGCGCGCTCTGGTTGAGATGGTCGTCGTCGATGGCTTGGCGTACCAAGACGTCGCCGCCCGTCTGGACATCTGCGTGGGCACCATCCGGTCCCGCCTGTCGCGGGCGCGCGAGCAGATTCGCGCGAATCTGGAGCGGCGGCGCCGGGTATGCCCGCGGCAGAATCCGGTCCCACCCCGCTCGCTCGGTGCACCGCGGCCAGCCCCGCCGGAGCCTGTCCCTCCGGCGCCTATCCCTCCGGCACCCATCCCTCCGGCACTGGCCGCCCCCGCGGAACAGGCGGTGCCGCTCCGGTCGCCTCGCCCCTCGCGCTGCCCCCGCTGCACCGACCACCGGCCGGTCCGGAGACGGCCCGACCGGCGTCGATCGCGTCGCCCCGGAGCGGGAACGCCCCCCGCCGCACGGAGCCGTGGGCCGCCGTCGGCGCGCCGGCCTGAGGCCGCGCGGCTTCCCACACCTCCCTCCAGGACGGTCCGCTGAGCACCGACCGATCCAGTCACCAACGCATTCGGGCTGCCGGTGCCGTGTTCGTCCACCGCAGCCGACACCTTTCGCCCGACGGTCGGGCGCACCACCAGGGGCGACCTGCCCTGGGAGCCCGGCGACGCATCGCCGCCTGCACCGACGGTGGCAACGCGGCCGCGCCAGTGTCCGCGGATGCGGTTCGGGACCTTCGGGGCAAGACACAGGCGGCGTCCGACTGAGCGGCGGCGCGGAACAGGACAACACGATGGCGATTGCACGGCCGGGATTGCCCGGCGATTTCTCCTCTCCTTGGGCGAGCAGCGCCAAGGACTTTGTTCTGACGGCGCTCGGCTCGGGCCGGGTCTGGGTGACCATCGCCCAGGGCGTTCCGACCGAGATCTTCTGGCCCTCCACCGGCCGCCCGCAGGTGCGCCGCTTGGGGTTTCTCGTCTGCAAGGGGGAGGCGTGGACCGATGTCGCCCATGGCAACGCCTACCGGGTGTCCAGCCCGGATGCCGACTTGCCGTTGTCCGTGATCACCCATGAGGGACCCGGCTTCCGCCTGGACCTGCGCGTCCTGGCCGACGGGCGGCGCGACGTGGCGCTGGTCGAGTACCGGCTTGAGGGTGAGGGGCTGCGGCTGTTCACGGTCCTGGAGCCGCGGCTGGATGGGCAGCGGGACAGCGCGGTCTGGGTGGAGAATGGCTTGGTTGCCGGCCGCCCGGGTACCGCACTCTGCCTGGTGGGGGATCGCGCCTTTCGGTTGGCCTCGGTTGGCCGGATCGGCGATGCGGACCGATTCATCCGTCTGCTGCGCGACGGCACCACCGCCGTGACCGCGCGCACCGCGGGCGACGGCGCCGCCCTGGTCGCGGAGGTGGAGCCCGATCAAGGCGTGCTCGCCCTGGCCTTCGGGACCACGCCCGAGGGAGCGCGTGTCCTCGCCCGCTCCAGCCTGGCGTCGGGCAGCGCCTCCGTGCGCGCCGGTTACGCCGCCGTCTGGCAGGATTGGGCCAAGTCGCTGCGGATCCCTGCGGTGGAACCGGAGTTGGCCTGGCAGGCCCATCGGTCCGCGATGGTCATCAAGGCCCATGAGGACCGGACCTTTCCCGGCGCGGTGGTCGCCAGCCTGAGCATCCCCTGGGGCGGCTTCAGCGGCGACGTCAGCGGCGGATATCACGTGGTCTGGACCCGGGACACTGTGGAAGCCGGGCTGGCCAGCCTGGCGGTCGGCAAACCGGAAGAAGCCGAGGCGACGCTCGCCTACCTGATCGCCACCCAGGATGCCGACGGGCATTGGTGGCAGAGTTACTTTCCGGACGGCCGGCCGTTCTGGACGGGCATCCAGCTCGATGAGGTGGGGTTTCCCGTCCTGCTGGCCGCCAAGCTGCGCGAGACCGGACGGCTTAAGCCTGGGGACACCGTCGTCGCCATGGTGCGGCGCGCTCTGCGCTGCCTCGCCCGGCGTGGCCCGGTCAGTCCGATGGATCGCTGGGAGGATAGCGCGGGCATCAGCCCGTTCACGCTTGGTGTCGACATCGCCGCGCTCGTCGCCGGCAGCACCTTTCTCAGTCCGGATGAGGCGGCGGCCGCTGTCTCGCTCGCGGATTACTGGAACGAGCGCCTGGAAGACTGGACGTTCGTCGATCACGGGCCGCTGTCCAAGGGCGACGGCGGGTATTACGTGCGCATTGCGCCGGCCCCGGCGGACGGGGGCGTGACCGGCATGGTGCGCCGCGCCGCGACCCACGCTCAGCCGTTTCCGGCGGCGACCGAGGTGGGGCTTGGCTTCAGCTATCTGGCCCGATTGGGCCTGCGGTCTGCCCAGGATCCGCGGATGCGCTCAACAACGCGCATCGTCGACCGCCTTCTCCGCGTCGAAACACCTCGTGGCGTCGCCTACCATCGCTACAACGGCGACCAGTATGGCGAGCATGCGGACGGTCGCCCGTTCGACGGCACGGGTGTGGGGCGTGCCTGGCCACTGCTGACGGGCGAGCGCGGTCACCTCGCGCTGCTCGCCGGCGAGGACGCCTCGCCCTACCTGCGCGCCATGGCCTCGCTGGCCAACCCCAACGGCCTTCTTCCGGAACAGGTGTGGGATGCGCCACCCCTTCCCCAGCGTGAACTGTGGCCAGGGCAGCCAACCGGAAGCGCCACGCCGCTCGTCTGGGCCCATGCCGAATTCCTGAAGCTGCTGATCGCCCGGCAGTCCGGCCGGGCATCGGAAACCCTGGACGCGGTGGACCGCCGTTACGGCGCCAACTCTTGTGCGGCTCGCACCTGGCACTGGCGATGCGCCTGCCCGTTTGGGCGCATTCCGGCGGGCCGGGATTTGGTGATCGAAGACGAAGCCCCCTTCGACCTCGGCGTCATGTTTGATGCGAACGTGCGGCGCACGCAGAGCTCTGTTAAGGGCGCCCTTGGTCTGTACGAGGTGCGGTTCCCGGCCGGTGCGTTGGCGGTGGCGCGGACGGTTCAGTTCGACGTGCATCGATGCCATCACCCGGATGCGATGACGCACATGATCCGCATCGGAACCGCATGATCAGACAAGGCGACGACATCGAGGATGTGGATCGGGAAGCGATGCCCAAAATCCGCATGAGAACCACACAGTTCGGCGACCGCGCAGGGACTGCTCTGAAGCGCATTTCGACCATCACGTACCGGTGTGGAGGTATTGCATGCTGCTCACCCGCCTGCTCAATCCCGCCGTGGCGACGGGGACCCTTTCCCTGATCGATGCCGAGGGCCGAGTTCACCAGATCGGCCGCGGAACACCGACGATTGCGGTGCGCCTCCATGACAAGGCACTCCATCGCGAACTCGCGCTCAACCCGCGCCTGCGCTTTGGTGAAGCGTACATGGATGGCCGCCTCACCGTCGAAGGCGGATCGATTTTTGACGTCCTAACCGTGCTTTGCCAGGACCAGGAAAATGTTCAAGGGCTGCTTGGACGGTTGAGCGAGGCGTTGGGGCCTGTCCTGCGTCTGGTCCGGCAGCACAATTCCCTGGGACGAGCCCGCCGGAATGTGGCTCACCACTACGACCTGTCACGACCCTTCTACGAGTTGTTTCTGGACCGTGATTTGCAATATTCCTGCGCCTATTTCCGGACACCGGATCTGAGTTTGGACGAGGCCCAAGAGGCGAAGAAGCGCCATATCGCGGCGAAACTCCGGCTGCATCCGGGCCTGCGCGTGCTCGACATCGGCTGTGGCTGGGGCGGGCTGGCGCTGTACCTCGCCGAGGCGTGCGGTGTGCAGGTCACCGGAATCACCTTGTCCGCCGAACAACTCGTCGTGGCCCGTGAGCGGGCGGCCAAGGCGCGGCTGACCGGTCGTGTGCGGTTTGAACGGCGCGATTATCGCGAAATGACCGGCCGCTTCGACCGGATCGTCTCCGTCGGCATGTTCGAACACGTCGGCGTGCCGCAGTACCGCGGCTTCTTCGAGACGCTCCGCGACCTGTTGGCGGAGGACGGCGTGGCGCTGCTCCATGCGATTGGGCGGGCGGACGGGCCAGGCGTCACCAACCCGTGGATTCGGAAACACATCTTTCCTGGCGGCTATGCCCCAGCGCTGTCCGAAGTCGTACCGGCGGTGGAGAGAGCGGGCCTGTGGAACACCGACACCGAGATTCTGCGGCTGCACTATGCCGAGACGTTGCGACTCTGGCGGGAGCGCTTCCTGGCCCGGTGGGAAGACGCCAAGGCTCTGTACGACGAGCGCTTTTGCCGCATGTGGGAATTCTATTTGGCCGGGGCGGAGGTTGCCTTCCGCTATCAAGGGCACATGGTGTTTCAAATGCAGCTGACGCGGTCGCCCGAGGCCGTGCCGCTCACCCGCGATTACGTGGTCGAGGCCGAGCGCCGGTTGGCCCAGCCTTGTGGCGTCGCGGCTTGATGGTCAGAAACTAAGCCGCCGATCACGAGAGGACCGGCACCGCCAACAGCCCGGTCCCGATGATGCCCCACGCGAAAAGCCACATGTCTACAGCGCCAACCATGGGACAAAACGGCGTCGGCAGCTGCACGGCAGCTTGACCTTTGGCGATGCCGTTCGCCTGGAGCGAGGCTCCGGCGGTGACCATGATAAACCCGGCGATCAGCATGGATGATGGTGGTGCTGTAACGGAAGCGGCACACCACCGCCTTTCATGGAACTGCTTTGAACTCTGGGTCGTTGGCTGGGTGGCGCCCGCCTGGCTGATCGGCACGAGCGGGGCGCGTTCTCGAAACAAGGAGACCTGACATGAAGGCCGGGCCTTTTGCGGCCGCCGTTGCCGCAACCATGCTCCTCGCCTCCTCTGCCTACGCCCAGAACCAGGGGCAACAGACCGGGCACCCAAACCTCGACAAGCAGACGGTGATGCAGATTCAGCAAAAGCTGGACCAGCAGGGCTTTCATTCCGGAAAAGTCGATGGTGAGTGGGGGCCGGAGACCCAGGCGGCGCTGAAGAACTTCCAGCAACAGAAAGGCATGCAGGCGACCGGAGAGCCTGATCAGCAGACGCTGGCCGCGTTGGGGATGCCGTCGCAAGCGATGAGCGGCAGTTCGGGCACACCATCCAATGGCTCCGGCAGCTCCGGTTCCGACCAGCAGCAGAACACGCAACAGAACAAGCAGTAAGCAACGGCCATACCGGCGGGTCCAACCCGTTCGTCTGCGCTTCTCTGAATCGTCGCTGGGTCGGGGACGCCTTCGAGGTGGCCCGTGTGTGTGCTGGCGTCGTCGTCGCTCAAAGACCGACCGTCAAGCCGTGATTGTCGCGCCATAGGTTGGACGTGTCGCAGGCCCAGACATCCATCTGTGTCGTCGATGGAGCTGGGAAGGTGCTTTGGCAAGGCAAGTGCCCCACCACGCCGGAGACGATCGCCACGACGCTGCGTGCCAAGGCGGCGCACGCGGTGCGCATCGGGTTAGAGACGGGGCCCCTGACGCCGTGGCTCTGGCACGGGCTGCACGAGCGCGGCTTGCCGGTTCTCTGCCTAGACGCCCGCCACGCCAAGGCAGCGCTCTCCATGCAACTCAACAAGACCGACCGCAACTATGCCCTCGGATTGGCCCAGGTGGTCCGCACCGGCTGGTACAAGCAGGTCGATGTCAAAAGCCTGCCCAGCCATGAAACCCGTGCCCTGGTCGGCGCTCGCGCGCAGCTGGTCGGCATGCGCACCGAAACCAGCAACCTGATCCGCGGCACGCTCAAGACCTTCGGGCTGGTTCTCGATAAGGGGTGCGGCAGCGTGTTCGAGGCGAACGTGCGCGAGCTTGCCGGTGACCAGCCGGCCCTTTGGCCGCTGATCGAGGGGCTGTTGAGCGTGTGGCAGATGCTGGGCGAGCAGATCGGCGCAATCGAGCAGCGCCTGCTCGAGCAGGCACGCGGAAGCGCGGTGTGCCGGCGGCTGATGACGATCCCCGGTGGGCGCACTGACGGCGGTGACCTTCACCACGACCATTGACACCCCGAACCGGTTCGCCAAATCCCGCAGCGTCGGCGCCGACCTGGGCCTGACACCACGCCGCTACCAATCCGGCGAGATGGACAGCACGGGACGTATCTCCGTGCGGCGACCGGCTGCTGCGCACCGACCTATGTGAGGCGGCCAATGCCCGACTGACACGCTGTCGGCGCTGGTGCGCGTTGCGCACCTGGGGTTTACGCCTGGCGAAGCGCGTTGGGCCGCGCAAGGCGCGAGTCGCGGTGGCCCGCAAGTTGGCGGTGCTGATGCATCGGCTTTGGATGGACGACGGTGAGTTCCGCTTGTCGGACAAGGAGGCCGTCGCATGAGCACCTGATCGTCCCTTGGGATCCGCCCCAGCGGCGGAGAGGTGTCCCTGCCGGGACGAAGCCCTGGTCATTCCGTGACTTTGCTTGCCGCTGCCCCCTGGGGTGAGCTCGCTGCGCACCTTGGAAGACCAGAGCTTTCAGGCGCCATGGTGAGGCGGGCCTGTCCCGACCTCGGAAAGAACCACAGAGCCGGCAGGTCACCTCATCAACACCGTTGCCGATGATCCCTCTTGTGAGAGCTTGCCTCCCGTACCCGCAATTAAAGAACCAATGTCATCCCCAGGAGGACCGCCAATTCGGCCACGGCGTCAATGGTCCGGCGTTGCGCAAGGAGTTGGACCGCCGTGCCGACCGTCTGACGCGGCTGAAAGTAAAATTTTAGGAGAATGTGCTACTATCACCGCATCAACATCATGCCACGCACGATGTCGTTCGGCGGCTCTCCCGACCGAGCCATCGCTGGTCGGAGGGGACTATGGGCGGCCTGCAATCGAAGCTGAAGATCCGTTTTCAAATCGCCGCGATGTCGGTTCTCGCCGTGCTGGGCATGCTCGCCATCGGCATCGGCTACTACGTCAGCCTGGCCGCCGAACAACGGGAGCAGCAGGCCATGGACCGCGCCGCCGAAGCCAATGAGGTGGTCGGCCAGGTCGGCACCAATCTGCTCCAGGCACGCCGGGCGGAGAAGGACTTTCTGCTGCGCCGCTCCGAGGACGCCGCCGCGCGCAATGCACACATGGTTCAGGCGGCGCGGGTCGGGGCGGAGGCCCTGGCGCGCGTGGCCGCCGTGGACACGGCACGCCGCTTGGCTGAATTGCTCGAAGGCATCGCCGCCTACGGGCGCCAGTTCAACGCCGTCGTCGCCCACCAGAAGGACGTCGGGCTGTCCGAAAAGGATGGCCTGCTCGGCGCGCTTCGGACGTCCGTGCACGCTGTGGAGGAGAGTCTCGGTAAGTATGACGAGCCTCATCTGCTGGTGCTTATGCTTCAAATGCGCCGCGACGAGAAGGACTTCCTGGCGCGGCAGGATGTGAAGTATGCCGAGAGCATGCAGGCGCGGGCCGCCAGCTTTGCCGCGGCCCTGGCAGCCTCCTCGGTGCCCACGGACAGGCGCGTGGAGATCACCGCCCGCATAGCCGATTACCACCGAGACTTCGCCATGCTGGTCGAGGGCTACCAGCGCCTGAGCGGGGAGACGAAAGCGCTGTCGCAGGTGCATGCCACGCTGGAACCCCTGCTTGACGAGATCAACCGCTCGGTCGAGGGGGAGTACGCTGCCGCAAAAGCCCGGCTGGCCTCGACACAAGCCTCCGCCCAGAGCGTAATGCTCGCCACCATGCTGGCGTCGATGGCCGTGGTCATCCTGGCGTCCGTGCTGATCGGGCGCGGCATCTTCCGGCCGATGATGGCTCTGACCGAGGTCACCCTGGCGCTTGCCGCGGGCGACAAGGAGCGCAGTGTGCCGGGCATGGCACGCGGGGATGAGATCGGCGACATGGCCCGCGCGGTGGAGGTTTTCCGGCAGAACGGCATCGACGCTGACCGGCTGGCGGCCGAGCGCGCCGCCGAGCAGGAAGCCCGTCTTCACAGCGCCAAGCGCCTCGGCGATCTGGTCCAGAGCTTCAACAAGCAGACCGCTGGGATGATTCAGGCGCTGCATGCCTCAGCCGGAGGGATGGAGCAGGCTTCCAGCTCGCTGGCGGCGGTCGCCGAACAGAGCCGCAACCAGGCGCATGCGGTGGCGGCGGCGACCGAGCAGACGTCGGCCAACGTGCAGACGGTGGCGGCGTCCGCCGAGGAGATGGCCGCCTCCATCAGCGAGATCTCCCGGCAGGTGACCCGCTCCTCCGGCATCGCCCAACAGGCCGCCGGAACGGCCGGAACGGCCAACGCCGTTATCCAGACCCTGGCCGAGCAAGCCAAGAGCATCGGCGAGGTGGTGCACCTGATCAACAGCATCGCCGGGCAGACCAACCTGCTGGCCCTGAACGCGACCATCGAGGCCGCCCGCGCCGGCGAGGCGGGCAAGGGTTTCGCCGTCGTCGCCTCGGAAGTGAAGTCGCTGGCCACCCAGACGGCCCGGGCGACGGAAGAGATTGCGGCACAGATCACCGCCATGCAGCAGGCAACCGGCGGAGCGGTGGCGGCGATCGTTGAGGTCACGCGGACGATCACCGAGATCAACGACATCGCCACCGGCATCGCGGCGGCGGTCGAGGAGCAGGACGCCGCCACCCGTGAGATCGCCCGCAACGTTCAGCAGGCGGCGAGCGGCACGCAGGAGGTGCTGGCGAGCATCCAGGGCGTCCAGGGCGCGGCCAGCCACACGGACGATGCCGCCGGGCGGGTGCTCCAGGCCTCGCAGCAGCTGTCCCGGCAATCGGAAGTTCTGGCGCAGCACCTCGAACGCTTCATCCGCGAGGTTCAGACCGCCTGAGCGGGGCGCCGGACTCCTCGATCCGAATGCAGGCACACCGGTTGAAAAGGGGCAGTCCCGCTTTACGCCGGATTGTCCTTTTTCTTGTCATGTTATCAGCGCCCGGACGCCGCGGGGCCACTGCCGCAAAGCGCGCCTTTGAAGGTTTCTCCGCCGACACAGACCAAGAGCGGCCGGTGTGCGGCCTACGGCGGCGTCTGCATCGCCGCGTCCCCGGCGCGGCTGTGGATTGTGGAGGGGCAGCGACCGGACCGCTGGGACCTGACCGGCGCAGCCATTTGTCTGGTCGGCGTGACCATCGTGCTCCTGGGGCCGCGTAGTGCGCCAAATTGATGTCCACCAGGCTCGGGAAGCCAACACCTCACGCACCGCGATCGTGGGAAAGGGTCACAGAGCCGCGTTGCTACACGGACGGGGCCGTTGTCGTAGGCAGCGGCGTCGTTTCCGCCTGGGTCGCCCGCATGCCCTACAAAGAAGCTATGGGGCGAGCGACGAGGTCTGCGGCACCATCGTTGCGCTGACAATGATGGAGAAGCCCCATGGCCAAGCCAGACGCCCTATCCAAGCCCCGCCTCGCTCTCGACCATGGGGGCACCCTGGTCTGCGTGATTGAGATGAGCGGCAGCTCCTGGGTGGTGGCGGCGACGGTGCCGGGGGTGGATCGGCGCCCGTTGCAGAATCCGCCGGTCAACCCGGCGCGCCTGCTGGAGCAGGTCGAGCGCTGGCGCAGGGAAGCGGCGCGGGCTGGGCGGCCAATCACGCGCACGGTGGTGGCGTATGAATCCGGACGCGACGGTTTCTGGCTGGCCCGGCTGCTCCAGGGGCACGGCATCGAAGCCTATGTCATCCACGCCAGCAGCGTGGCGGTGTCGCGCGAGCAGCGCCGGGCCAAGACCGACCGGCTCGACACCGAGATGCTGATGCGTGCCCTGCTCGGCTGGCTGCGGGGCGAGCCGGGGCATTGTCGGATGGTCGCCATTCCGACGGTCGCCCAGGAGGACGCCCGCCGGCCGGGCCGCGCGCGCGACGGCCTGGTCACCGACCGCACCCGGCTGACCAACACAATCAAGGCGGAGCTGGCGCTCTGGGGCATCCGGGGCTTCAAGCCGGGCTTGAGAAAGGCGGCGGACCACTTGGAGGCCCTGCGCACCGCCGACGGCGAGCCTCTGCCGCCCAGCACGCTGGCCCGGCTGCATCGGCTGCTGGAGCGCCGCCGCTTGGTCGGCGAGCCGATCGCGGCGATCGAGCGGGATGCCGCGCCGGCGGTCGAGCGCGACCCGACCGGGCCCAACGCGCTGGTCCTGCTGCTGGCCAAGATCACGGGCAGTGGCCTGGAGACGGCGCAGATGTTGGTACACGAGGTGCTGTCGCGCAACCTGCGCGACCGACGTGCCGTGGCCCGCTACCCCGGCCTGACCGGCACGCCGGACGAGAGCGGCTCGAGGCGCCGTGACAAGGGGATCGGCAAGGCCGGCAACCCGCGGGTGCGCTGCGGCATGGTCCAACTGGCGTGGCGGTTCCTGATGGTCCAGCCGGACGCGGCGCTCGCCCGCTGGTATCGCGAACGGACCGTCGCGGCCAGGGGCAGTGTCCGGAAGACCTTGATCGTGGCACTCGCGCGCAAGCTGCTGGTCGCGCTGTGGAGCTATGCCGCCGCTGGCGTGGTCCCGGAGGGCGTCGTGCTCAAGGCCGCCTGATCCGAGCGCTTCGTCCCCGAGCCAACAGCCGGGGATCCCCGAGCACGGCCGACCGGCATGCCCGGTGGGACGGCCTGCCGAGGTGGGTGGTGTACCGTGCCGTTAGCCTGGGCTGCAATCCGATACAAAGACTGGTCCCACCCCTCCCGGGAGCCTCGCACCCGATGCGCATGGTGCATCATGGTCTCCGGCGGCGCCGGACCGAATACAAGCTTGTCGGATCGCGCGGCCTCCGTGGATCCACCCGACGCGAGCGCTCCGCCTTGGAACCGCCGGCCTGCTTCTGTACCACCCAGTCCGCCACTTCGGATCTCCGCCCAATCCCGGGAGGGTGACACCGGCGGGGGCGGACCTCAAGGACGCGGGGCGCCGCCTGCGGCGGTGGCCTGACGGCCATCCTTGACCTCCACCCCCACCGGTGTCCGGCCAGGATCATGGTCGGGACGGAGGGATGGTTCCGCTGATCGAACATAGGGATAGGAACAGTGAGGGCTTGAACAAGGAAACGCTTGACACGAAAAGCCCCATACAAGCCAACGCCGCTCGCCGGCACCATATCCGCCGGCCGCAGCGGCGCGTGCCCAACTGGGCGGTGTATGATGCCGCCCTGCGCCAGCGCGGCAGTCTCACCGTCTGGGTCACGGACGAGGCGATCGCCGGGTGGCAGGCGACGCCCCGCACCACGCCAGGCGGGCAGCCCCACTACTCCGACCTGGCGATCACGACGTCGCTGATGCTGAGGGCCGTGTTTCGTTTGGCGCTGCGCCAGACCGAGGGCCTTCTCGCCTCCATTCTTCACCTGCTTGGCGTCGACCGGCCGGTGCCCGATCATTCCACCATCGCCCGCCGGGCCAGCACGGTCACGCTTCCCGCCAAACCACGCGGGGTTCGCGGTCCGATGCCCCTGTTGGTGGACCGCACCGGGCTGAAGCTGTGCGGCCCGGGGGAATGGCTGATCGAGAAGCACGGCACCAGGAACCGGCGCTCCTGGCGCGCCCTGCCCATCGGCCTGGATGCGGGCAGCGGCCGCATTGTCGCCGCCACGCTGACTGACCGCGGGGTCGATGACGCCGCGTAGGTCGGCCCTTTGCTCGATCCGGTCTTTGAACCCGTGGCCTCGGTGACCGGGGACGGCGCGTATGACCGGACGGGAGTCTACGCGTCGATCCGGGAGCGCCATCGCGAGGCCGCGGTCGTGGTGCCGCCGCGCCGTGACGCTGTGCTCAGCGACCCCGCCGAGACGGCGCCCACGCAACGCGACCGCCACATCCAGACCATCGCCGCAAGGGGGCGGATGGCTTGGCAGCGGAGCAGCGGATACAACAAAAGGGCCGCCGTGGAGAGCCAAAGGGCGCGCTGGAAAGGCGTGATCGGTCAGGCGCTGCGCTACACCGAGGAGGCGCAGGCCACCGAGGTCGCCATCGCCGTCACGGTCCTGAACCGCATGCTCGACCTCGGACGCCCGAATTCCGTCCGCGTCGCCTGATCCGCAACGCCGATGGGGCAACCTCTTGCCCGTCTCGCCTCCCTGCAACACGCCGCCGAAATCCCGAACAAGCTCCTGGATCGCCTCATTCACGTCGCCTGCCGACCGCCCTGAACGTGCAAAGACCAGCTTAGGAGCTGCACGGTCCGCGCCCTTCTCCCACGCCGGGTTCAGTGCAACACCGATGATGCTTGTCCCGCGGCCGGATCACGCCGCCCATGCAAGGCAGATCGTTCGAAGCAGCGGACCTGATGTTCTATACATCATTAATGCTGTCGTATATCGTAATTTACCTCCGCAACGCATGAAACCTCAGCTATGATCACCGGACCGCAAATGAGAGCCGCCCGAGCGCTGCTTGGCATCGACCAGAAAACCCTGGCCGAGGCGGCGGGCGTGTCGCTGCCGACCATTCAGCGCATGGAGGCGAGCGAGGGCAACGTCCGGGGCGTCGTCGACACCCTGGTCAAGGTCGTCAACGCCTTCGAGGCCGCTGGGATCGAACTGATCGGCGAGAACACCCCGAGCCAGGGCAGCGGCCGCGGAGTCCGCTTCAGGAGCGCAGCCACGAAGCCCGCGGCCGAACCGACAGAACCAAGCTCGGCAAAACGCACGACAGCCGACTGATAGCCCCGCACGCTCCACCGGCCTTGGAGATGAGATCATGTCAGGAGCCGCAACCAAGCGCTCACCCCAGTGGCACCTGTTCGTGCCCAAGCTGATCACCGTGCTCCGCCAGGGCTACGGTCCGGCGGACCTGCGCAACGACGCCGTCGCCGGGTTGACCGTCGCCATCGTCGCTCTGCCGTTGGCCATGGCCCTGGCCATCGCCTCGGGCACCACCCCCGACAAGGGCCTCACCACGGCCATCGTCGCAGGGTTCCTGATCTCCGCGCTGGGCGGCAGCCGCTTCCAGATCGGCGGCCCGACCGGCGCCTTTGTCGTGGTCGTCTTCAACGTGATCGCCCAGCACGGTTTCGACGGGCTGGTGGTCGCCACACTGATGGCCGGAGCGATGCTGGTCGCCGCGGGGCTGCTGCGGCTCGGCACCTGGGTCAAGTACATCCCGCAGCCGGTCATCACCGGCTTCACCGCGGGCATCGCCGTCATCATCTTCTCCAGCCAGGTGAAAGACCTGCTCGGCCTCAGCCTCGACACGGTGCCCGCGGAGTTCCTCGCGAAGTGGGGGGCCGTCTGGGAAAATCGGGGCACCATCGATCCGGCCACCCTGGCGGTCGCGGCTGGATCACTGACCATCATTGTCGGGCTGCGCCGCGTCGCCCCGCGCGTGCCCGGCTTCCTGGTCGCCGTGTGCGCGGGAGCCTTGGCGGTCTGGGCGTTGGGTCTGCCCGTCGACACCATCGGCTCGCGGTTCGGCGGCATCCCGAGTTCGCTGCCCGTTCCCGCCTGGCCCAGCGTGTCCTGGGCGCGGGTCACCGACCTGCTCCCGAGTGCCTTCACCATCGCCTTTCTGGCGGGCGTGGAATCCCTGCTCTCCGCGGTGGTCGCCGACGGGATGACCGGCCGCCGTCACCGCTCGAACTGCGAACTCGTCGCCCAAGGCGTCGCCAACGTCGCCTCGGCCCTGTTCGGCGGCCTGCCCGCAACCGGCGCCATCGCGCGCACCGTGACCAACATCCGCTCCGGCGCGCGGTCGCCCCTGTCGGGCATGCTGCACGCCGTCTTTTTGTTGGCCTTCATGCTCGCGCTGGCGCCGCTCGCGTCCTTTGTGCCGCTGGCCAGTCTGGCCGCGGTGCTGGTCGTGGTCGCCTGGAACATGAGCGAGGTCGAGCGCTTCCGCCATCTCCTGACCGCCCCCTTGTCGGACCGCGTGGCCCTGCTGCTCACCTTTGGCTTGACCGTGTTGGTCGACCTCACGGTGGCCATCGAGGTCGGCGTGGTGGTGGCGGCCATGGCGTTCATGCACCGCATGGCGCAAGCGGTGGAGATCCAGAGCCACGTCAAGCTCCTCGACGAGGATACCGACGACCTCGACCGCCCGGCCAGCGACGTCTACCAGCCTCGCGGCGACCTGCCCGAGGGGGTCGTCGTGTTCCGGATCACCGGGCCCTTCTTCTTCGGCGTTGCCAACCGGCTGAGCGACGTGTTGGATCAGATCGGGCGCCCTCCGAAGGTGCTGATCCTGCGCATGCGCGAGGTTCCGTTGATCGACGCGACCGGCGTTGGCGCTTTGGCCGAACTCGTTGACCACTGCCGCCGTGAGGGCGCGTTGGTGATCCTCTCCGGTGTTCAGGAGCAGCCGCAGCGGGTCCTGGACACCATGGGGCTGACGAACGCCCCCAACATCATTTTCGCCGCAAACCTGGAAGCAGCGGTGGGCATCGCCCGGCACCGGACCACGCCGCGTCCGGCGACGGCAACGCTGGTCCATGCCCGCTGAGGTCGATGAAGAGCCCGGCTCCGTACATTGGCCGGGGTCCTTCCGCCGATGCTGACGCCGGTGGCGCGTTGGTCCCAGACGCGGGTTTCACCGCGCAGAGCTTGATTGTATTGGGCGCCCGTATTTTAACGTTGTACGATATGCGGACCATACCGAAATACCGCCCGCGCTGGCCGTCGTTCCTCGCTCCCTTCGGTGTCGCGGGTCTTCTCGCGCTCGGTCTGTGGGCCAACATTCTTCACGGCTCTCAGCGTGACCGGGAGCAGACTCGGCATGAAGCCGAGGTGACCGCCGCCAACCTTGCCCGAGCTTTTGACGAGCACGTCGTTCGGACGGTTCAGCACATCGACGCGGTCCTGCTCCACCTGCGCCTCGAATACCAGCGCAACCCGGAGCGCTTCAACGACCGACAGGGCGACGTGTTCTGGAACACCTATGGTGCCGAGTTCATGCAGGTCGGCATCATCGACCGGGACGGCAGGCTCCTTTACAGCAACCTGACGCGGGGTACCGGGTGACCAGCGCGGTCGACGGCATGGTGCGGATCGGGGCTTATCGCCGCCTCCGGGAGTTTCCGCTGATCGTGCTTGTTCTCCTCGCCGACGAGGATGTCTTCGCCGGAACCGAGGGGCGGTGGTCCGCCATGGTGTCGGTCGGTCGGTGGGCGTCAGCGCTGCTGTTTGGGAGCGCCCTGGGCATCGCCTGGCTGCTCGATCGGAACCGCCGCTCGCGCAACGAGTTGGAGACGGCGAACGCCGAGTTGCGTTACCTGGCCGATACCGACGTCCTGACGGGCGCGAAGAACCGGCGGGCTTTCACGGCGCTGGCCGAGCGGGAACTGGCGCGCCATCAGCGCTATCACCGGGCACTGTCTCTCATCATGATGGACCTCGACCACTTCAAGGCCGTCAACGACGAACACGGTCACGCGGCTGGAGATGCCGTGCTCATCGAGGTGATCCGGCGGTGTCGGGATGGCCTGCGCCGCCATGACGCCATTGGACGATTGGGTGGGGAGGAATTCGCCATCCTGCTGCCCGAAACCGGGCTCTCACAAGCCCGGGAGGTGGCCGAGCGCTTGCGGCAGAGCATCGCCGCCGCTTCCATTTTCGCGCCGGATGGACAGGCTCTTGCCGTAACGGCAAGCATGGGAATTGCCGCGCTCGGCGCGGGCGATCTCCTTGATAGCCTGCTCAGTCGCGCCGACCATGCTTTGTACCAAGCCAAGGAATGCGGCCGCAATCGCAGTGTTGTCGCCGGTGTGGAGGCCGCCCCCGCCTAAGGTCGGTTGGCTTTTCGGAAAGCTTCCTCCCCATGCCATCAACGGCGGGCCTCGCCCGCTGTCTCTCGCATCGCCTTGCCCAATGGACGTGTAAAACGCGCGGAGCGGCGGCGTGTTCGACATCGTAAAGGCGAGCTCGAACCAGCCGGCGATCGCGTCCTTATCGACCCAGAAAGCCAAGCTGCCGCACCGGCGCAGGCCCGCGTCATAAGAGGACCAATTCGTTCCCCGAAAACGCATCTTCGGGATGCGGTGGTGACGGGCAGCGTTGTGCTTGAAGGGCGTGGCAGGCGCGGTGGTCAGGGCACCGAGAGGCCCTTGTCCACACCCGCTCTCCGCCCGCCAACCAAATCTGGTTGCGCTTTCATGCACCACCGCCGTCATGGGCCGCACACCGGGGTGGTCCGGAGAAGGATGAAATATTGAAATCTCAACCCCCATGAAGGCGACAGAATTTGTTGCATTCGGCTGCAGTCAGGACGGCTTTATTGCGAATTTGATGGCGATCGACTTTCTTGATCTTCGTCAATTATCGGACGCGGCGATGCGAGTATCCATAACAACCATAGAGTATTTGGCAAACACCATGGAGGCGCGCTATGTCGCTCCTATCCTCGATCCACACCGCCACGTCGTACGCCCTGCATCTGATCGGCGCCGACGAGTACTCCCGGGCCGAGCGTGAACTCTCCGCTCTCGACGACGAGATCCTGCGCGACATGGGCATTTGCCGCTGCGAGATTCACGACATCGTGCTGCACGGCCGCGCCACCAACGACGTTTCCTCCGTCAAGCATTGAGACGATCATGGGCGATCTGACCGACGCTAATACCTTCCGCATCATCGAACAGGCGCGCCGGGAACGCGACGCTCGGAGACTTGCTCATCGCCGGCTTCCGCGCGCTGGCGCGACCGATCCACCGCCTGCTCGCGTTGCACCCGCACCATCGTCACGCGCCCCAGGCCTGAGCGTCTCTGTTGTGATGCGAGTTGGAACGCGAGCGACTCCCTGCCCGGCGGCCCTGCGCCGCCGACGGCTGCGAGGCGACGGTGGCGCGGCCGGATTCTTGAAGCACGACTGTCGCGAGGGCTGATGCCAAGGGCGGGTGAACCGTTCCGGTATGTGGCTCGGCCTGCCTCTTGGGTTTCAACCTTGTGCGCCTCTCTGGAAACGGGAGGGGATTAAGCGCCGTCCGTATGACAGAACCGGCCCACGCGTCCGCCGGCTTCCGTGCAACAAATGACCGCGGCCCCTACAGGAGCATTGCCTGCACATGGCTCACCTATTTCCGGAGGAGAGCGGCAGCCACCACAGCGAAGCCAAGGCCGCTGTGTGGAGGAAGTCCGGCGGTCCTGTTCGAGTTATTCCGCGGCAAGTCGTAGGGCCGAAGGACATTCGTCATTGAGAATGTCCGCGATGGTGTCGGCACACTTGCCGCATTGGGGAGCCACGCCGCAGGCGGCGTAAACGTCGCGCACAGTGTTCGGTCGATGAGCGCGGACGGCGTGACGAACCCGGTTTTCGGTCAGGGCATTGCAGATGCAGACGTACATGGAATCCGATGAGGAACGCGGGTGGGTGGGGTGTCCGTACCGTATGTCTTTGAGCCGGACGCATGCGTCACTCAGACCGTCAGGCGCAGTCGGCAAGGTCGGCGAGGGCGTCGTGGTCGAGCAGTTCGACCTTGCCGCCGTCGAGGATGCGGATCAGGCGGCTGGTTTTCAGCTTGGTGAAGCCGCGCGACACGGTCTCGGTGGTCAGGCCCAGGTAATCGGCGATGTCGCTCCGGCTCATCGGCAGGGCGATGGCGCGGTTGCCGTCGGTGCGGCGGCTCAGCGCCAGCAGGAAGGAGGCCAGCTTCTCCAGCGCGGTCTTGCGGCCGAGCAGCAGCATCTGGTCCTGGGCGGCCACCAGCTCCGACGTGGTCACCGACAGCAGCTTGCGGGCCAGCGAGGGCTGGGCGTCCAGCAGCGCGTCGAGCTGGGAGCGGGAGATGCGCTGCACCGTGCAGGCGGTAACCGTCTCGGCCGAGTAGAGGTAGCGCTCGGCGAAGGCCAAGCCCACCATGTCGCCGGCCTGCAGAAAGCCAATGATCTGGCGGCGGCCGTCGGGCAGCAGTTTGTACAGCCGGATCACACCGTCCACGATGCGGAAAATGGCGTCAGCTGCGTCGCCTTCCGCAAAGATCGACTGTTCGCGGTCGATGACCTTCACCTGGGCGATGGTGGCCAGCGGGTCGGCGGCGGGGGAACGCTGGGCCTTGGGCATCCCGCCCACCGATTGCGGCATCGTGGCGGCCAGGTAGCCGGGGACGAAGCGGTTCGGCTGGGCGGCGGCGATGGCGGTGTGAGCGGACATATCAGGCCTTCGGCAGTTTGCGGCAGCGGCTGTCGTGGTGTGTCGCAACCGCCTGATGAGCCGAAGTTAGCCAGGGGGCTGGGCGCTGTGCAGTTCGGTCTTGTACCTAAGGGAGTTCCCCTACGGAAAACTACCTATACGTGGAACCCCGTACGGAGCTCAGGCAACCAAGCTCAAGCGGCGTGCGGCAGCAGCTTCTGCACCGCGTCGAGCAGCTGGTCCTCCTCGAAGGGCTTTTCGAGGAAGGCGGTCACCCCGGCCTCGCGGGCGCGGGCGAAGGTCGCGGGATCGCCGCGGCCTGACACCATGATCACCGGCAGGCCGCGCAGGCGCGGGCCGAAGTGTTCGACAAACTCCAAGCCGCTCATCACCGGCAGATGCAGGTCGAGGACGAGGCAACCCGCTGGTTCTCCGTCGAACTGGTCGATGAAGCTCTGGCACGATTCATAATCCCGCACCTCGAAGGCGCAGGCTTCCAGCAGCGCCTTCATCGAGTCACGGACCGGCTCATCGTCGTCGACGATGTAGACGATCCCATCGTTCGGCTCCGCCATAGTGGCCTCCCGCTTCCATACCCACGCAAACACCGCCGACATGCGGCGCTTCACGAAGGATAGAAGGACACCGGCGGACCCGATATCAGGAGTAGTCCCTATCCGCCGCGGTTTTGATCCAGATCAGCCGCCGCGTATCGGCGGCGCCCAGTCATGGCGTTGCGGGCGTGCTGTTCGCGTCGGAAGACGACGTGTGCCTCCGGCCAACGACGCCGAGGGTTCGGCATTGCCTGTGGGCCATAGCACACAATCCGCCTTGCGGCCTTTCCTTTCGGCCTCTTCCCTCCTCCGAGCACGCGCACCTCCCCGCCATCCGGGCGCACGAGGCCGAGCATCATCTTCATCAGCGTCGTCTTGCCCGCGCCGTTGTGGCCAAGCAGGGCCGCCGCTCGCCGGCGGCCAGCGCCAAGGTCACCCCGTGCACCACAATGCGGTCGCCGTAGCGCTTGGTGAGTCCGTCGAGGACGGCCGCGTCAGCTTCTTTCACGGGCGAGGTCCTCCATGCGCCAGCCCGGTTTGCGCTCGGGCGGGCGCATCAATGGGGCGGAGTCCACCACCCCGCCGGGGGTGATGGCCGGGAATTGCGACTGCGCCCAACGCACGACCTGAACCGCCGGGCTGTCGAGCGATCACTCGGGTGGCTCAACCGGTCGCGCCGGCTGAGCAAGGACTACGAAGCCCTCCCGCAAACCAGCGAGGCCTGGATCCGCATCGCCATGATCCAGCTCATGCTCCGCCGCCTCGCTCGCAACGCGCAATAAACCTTCAAAGCACGCTCTTAGGTGGCCACGAGCGCCGCTTCGCTGTCGCCGGTCTGGGCAGCCAGGGCACTGTTCCAGCGATAGCCGAAGCCGGGGTAATTCGCGATGCCGTCGAATTCAGCATCGACGGCGCGGAACTTGGCCCGGATGCGCTTGATGAAGGCGCGCACGTTCGCGCGATACCCGTTGTTTCCGTATCCGGCCATGAAGCCTTGGCCGTGCACCAGGTCGTAGAGCTCACGGTAGGACACGTCGCCCTCCGGCCGGGTGGCCAGCAGCGCAATCATGTTGAACTCGGTCAGCGTGAGATCGACGCGCCCCCCTTTCCAGAGAGCACGCCCACGGGCCAGGCGCAGTTCCAGATCCCCGCGGATGTGGACCGCCGCCTCGCTCTCCGCCTGCGCAGGCACGTCGCTGGGCGTGCCCTTGGTGCCGTCCAGCACCAGCGCCATGCGCTTCAGCAGGATGGGCAGGCGGCGCGACTTTCCGATGTAGTCGCGAGCACCGTGCGCCAGTGCAATGTGCTCGTCGCCGTCATCGGCCTCTCCGGCCAGGCAAATGACCGGAGCGCTGACCCCGCGGGCATTCGCTTCCCGCAGGAGCGCGGCGGCGGCCAGGCCGGGCGTGTGCCAGTCGAGCAGCACAAGGTCGGCCTCGCCGCCTTGCGTCAGGTACTCCAGCGCGGCCTCGCCACGGTCGAAGGACCGCACATCATACCCCTCGTCCGCCAGCCGGCAGCCCAGTGCTTCCCGGTAATGTTCATCCGCCTCGACCAGGGCCACCCGGGCGACCGCTTCGGCCATGCGGGCCGTGCTGAGGTTGGGCAACGACAGACTGGGAAGAGAATGGATGCTCACTGGCGCGGTCCTCACATCTGTTGCAGAGACTGGGGCGGCCAATGGCTGCGTCAGGGAGGGGCAGTTATGGGGCGGTATGGTTAACGTAGCGTAAGAATGTCTCCGCCTTCCACTTCTGGACAGCCCTTCCCGATGTCCGTGCAGAGGGTCTGGATCACGATGGCCCGGCGTTTGGGTCTGCGGGGGCCCGGCTTGCCGGGCCTGCTGACCACGGGCCGCAACAGTCCACAACCAGCCGATCGCCCAGTTTGGGATCGGGCCGAGAGGCGTTCGGAGCACAAGAGAAGACTTGAACGGCTCTGGGTTCGGTCCTCCGGCATTGGCGCAATGTCCTGGCTTTGCTGTTGTTGAACGCTGAAAGCATCAACACTGCGGCTTCCTCTTGGCGCCGATCGCATCGCTAGTACTGCCGGTGGTGCCGCCATTGGAGGAAACGGCATGAGCACCCAAGAGGCCGATCTGCAACGTTCCCACGCACCTCGGGCATCCGGGACGGCCCGTCGTCGATCGAAGGCCAAGGACGAACCTCGAAACGGCCCCCGCGGAGAACGCGCCGTCCAGCCGGACATGGCTTTGGGGCTCTGGGCGTCCTGGATGGAGAACCACTTCGCGGCCGGACGGGGTTGGCCCGGTGGGAGGCCGTGGTCGCAGGTGACCCGCGATGATTTCGTCGGCGGCATGCTGGCGGCGAGCAGTCAACAGATCAACGCCATGCTCGCCCGCGATCCTCTGTTGCACGCCATCGACGGGATATGGAGCGCCAACCCGTTCCGCGCCGTCGTGCCGGTCGACTGGGCCGCCGTCGCGCGGGCCCTGCGGACCGTGGCCGTCTTATCGCTCGGCCACCCCGAACGGAGCCTGCGCTCGGCCGCCGAGCTCAACGTGAGCCTTTGGCGGGCCACCATGGACGCCTGGAACGACGCGGCCCGACGGTGGTGGGGGCTGAGCGACGGGCTGGCCTCCGCGAGTCTGGCCGCCGGGAGGGAGGACAAGCGCTTCGCCGCCCCCGAATGGCACCTCAATCCTGCATACCGCAGCCTCAGGGACCTGTATCTGCTGGCATCCGACTGGCTGCTCCGGCATGGCAGCGAACTGCCGGGCCTGGACGAGGCCGAGCGGCAGCGGCTGACCTTCCACTTGCGCCAGTTCGTCGATGCGATGAGCCCGACCCTGCTGCTGCTGTCCAATCCGGTCGCGCTGCGCCGGGCCATGGAGACGGGCGGCACGAGCCTGGCCGACGGTGCCCGCAATCTGCTGAGCGACCTTCAGGCCGGCCGCCTCCGCATGGTCGATGCCGACGCCTTCGCGCCGGGGCGCAACCTGGCGCTGACCCCCGGTAAGGTGGTTCACCGCAACCGCCTGATCGAGTTGATCCAATACGCGCCCGCGACCGCGACGGTGCACCAGGTGCCGCTGCTGATCCTGCCGCCATGGATCAACAAATACTACATCCTCGACCTGCAGCCGCAGAACAGCTTCGTGCGCTACCTGATCGAGCAGGGCTTTACCGTGTTCACCATCTCGTGGAAGAACCCGGACGCCAGCATGGACGGCATCACCATCGAGGATTGCATGGAGCTCGGCCCGCTGGAGGCCGGCGCGGTGGTGCGCGCGATCTCCGGCAGCGAGACGGTCAACGTTATGGGCTACTGCATCGGCGGCACGCTGCTGGCGCTGACCCTGGCCTGGTTGGCGGCCCAAGGCGAGAGCGGTTTCGGCGCCGCCACTTTCATGGTCTCGCTGCAGGATTTCGCACGGGTGGGTGATACGGCGGTCTTCATGGACGAGCCGAGCATCGATTTCATCGAGCAGCAGATGATGGAGCGCGGTTATCTCGACAGCCGGGCGATGAGCAACATGTTCAACCTCCTGCGCTCCAACGACCTGATCTGGGCCAACGTGGTGAACAATCACCTGCTGGGCAACAAGCCGCCGGCCTTCGATCTTCTGTACTGGAACAGCGATGGCACGCGCATGGCCCGCGCCGCCCGCAGCTGGTACCTGCGCAACACCTACGTCGAGAACAACCTGATCCGCCCTGGCAGGATCCGCCTGAAAGGGCACGCCATCGCTCTCGGACGGATCGAACAGGACCTCTACGCGGTCGGCGCCGAGAAGGACCACATCGTGCCGTGGAGCGCGGCGTGGCGCATCACGCAGCTCATCGGGGGCGCGGTGCGCTTCGTGCTGGCGTCGAGCGGCCACATCGCCGGCATCGTCAACCCGCCCGGCGGCAAGGGGGCCTACTGGACTTTGGAGGACGATACGCCGGTCACGGACGCCGCCTCCTGGCGACAGGCGGCGACGCGCCACGAGGGAAGCTGGTGCACCGACTGGACGGCCTGGCTGTCGGCACGGTCCGCGCAAGGGCAAGCCGCCGTCACTTGGCAGCGTTGTCCACCCACCGCTCGAGGATGCGCCCGGCGCTTACGTGCTTGAGAAGTGACGCTGGCGGTGGCGACCGCCATCCGCTCTCAAAGCACCGCATCCGGTTCCTTTTGCATGATCGGCGGCCCCTTTTGGCGACCGGCGGCCAGGAGCGGCGCCGGAGGAACAGGCCTTCGACATGCCTTTGCCACCTCGTTGCAATGGACGATGGCGCGGCGCCTTGGCACTGTCACACAGCCCTTGCCCGGTAACGGCGGCTAGGACCCGGACCGTGGGCGGCTTTTCACATCTCGGCCCGGCGAGCCCGGCGACCGCCCGCGGCCGGCATCGGGCAGGGGCACGGCGTTTGCGCGCTCGTTGGCAGGGTTCGCTGTCCGTGGTTTGCCATCGCGCACAGGCGGATGGCCTTTGTGCCGGAAAGCAGCGGGCGGACGGGGTGTGGGCAACGGGAGACGCGCTGGATGGAGAGCGTCCTGCGTGGTGGGAATGACTGGACAGCGTTCGCGTGTCCCGGCATCGGCAAGCGAGTCGGGGGCGTCGTTTGAGGAACGATGCAAGACCCTGTCGGATTCCGTCGCTCGGCTGTTGATCTTTGATGCAGCCAATGGAGGAAAGCATGTGCCACAGCAGTGAGCGCTGGCCGTACAGGTCCCGTCGGCAGGCGGACAGGACGGAGACTCTGAGGCGAAACGACGAGGTTCACCGTAAGGCCGAAACCGTCAGGCCGAGTGCGGAGCCCATCCTGGAAACGGGCAAAGACGAGCAAATCCGGCCCAAGAAAGAACTGGAGCGTGTGCCCTGATCAGAAACCCTGATCGGGTCGCTCGTCCAGCCGACGTGCCGATCGCTGTCCATTCGGCTGATGAACAGCGATGGCTGGACGGGCAACCCGACAGTGGGAACACTGGATCCTGGGTCGCATTTCGCAAGCATAAGACCTTGAATCGGTTCAAGACCACAGTGGGCGGAAGCGCCGCAACCGCCCTGACACGGTGAGTGAGGCCGACGATTCAGCGGGTGGGGCGCTCAATGACCGCTCCGAAACGCAAGAGAGCCGCCCGTTGCGCGGGCGACTCTCTCGGGAGAAGGCCATGCGTAGGACGATCTTGCTGCTGAAGGAAAGTCTTACTGTTGCCCTGGCCGATGATCAGCATAGCGTGTCGGCTTGCGCGCGTCTCAGCCTCGGAGTGGGCATGACGACGCTTGGAAAGTCCTTCCGATACTCCCAAAGCGAGAGAACCAGCCCTGGCGTCCGGCGCATCCCTCCAATCGTCCCTCTGACCGGGGAGAGACGAGGAAATCAGCCAATGCGCGCGGGAAACTACGTCCGTAAATCCCAGGGGAGAAATCATCCGCTCCCGCCTCTGGATCGCCGATCGCTTCCTACATCCAAGCGTCAAACCGTCGGCTAGAGCGGCGTACATCGTAAAGCTCATGGTTGAGCAGCCCGCCTCACCATACCTTTCTTGGATCAGGTGACGGGAGATGGCATGGACTCTGACGTTGAGAGCATGTTTGTAGACGTCATGCACTGGGAGCCTGGGCGATCAGCCGCTTCAAGCGCCTGGAGAGAATCGAGATGAAGGCAATCTCGATGAAAGCGATGAGGTGCTCCTTCGTCCGCTCGACGATGGTGTTCAATCGACGGTAGCGCGTGATCCAGCTGAAGGAGCGCTCAATGGCCTAATCACAAATGACAAGTTCTGCCTGACGCGCACAGGCCAGCTTCAGCTGAGCTTGTCACACGTGCGGGGCGGCGGGTGGAAGGCGGTTGTGTCCTACCTCTGCGGTGAGGTCACTCACCAAGGAGGGAAGGATGCGGCGGCAAAAGCGGTGTCCTTGGCGCGTTCGGCGCACCGGTGTGTCGACGCCAACCAGTCAGCAGCGTTGGGACCGGGCCGATCAACTCCTTCTGCAGTGGGCGATGACCGCACCGGCGCCAACCCCGACGTGGGCGCCCCCGATCCGGCCGGAGGTGTGTCATGCGCGTAGCGATCTATGGTCGCGTCTCGACCAGCCACCAAGTCGACCACCAGACCATTGAGCAGCAACTCGAGCGCCTGACCGCGCATGTGCACGCACACACGGCCGAAGGCTGGGTGCGGGCCATGTCTTCCGCGACGATGGCTACAGCGGCGCCACGTTGGCGCGCCCGGGGCTCGACCGCCTGCGTGACGCCGTGAAGAGCCGCGAGTGTGACCGCGTGCTCGTCACCGCGCCGGACCGTCTGGCGCGCAACGACGTGCACCAGATGGTGTTGCTGGAGGAATGGGCCCGGTTTGGCTGCATCGCCGAGTTTCTGGACCGGCCGATGAGCGATGACCCTCATGACCATCTGCTGCTGCAGATCCGCGGGGCGGTGGCGGAGTACGAGCGGACGCTGATTGGCGAACGCATGCGCCGCGGCCGGCTGGCCAAGCTGCGCGCCGGTCTGCTGCTGCCATGGACGTATCCGCCCTACGGCTATCGCCTGCACCCGGACCGGCCGCGCGACCCGCGTGGTGTTACCCTCGAGCCGGCCGAGGCCGCCGTCGTGGCCGAGCTGTTTGCCCTATACCGCGAGCCGGGCACCTCGCTGATGGACCTCGCCCGCCATCTCGATGCGCGCGGCGTCCCCACCCCCTCGGGCAAACCGTGCTGGTCCGGCCCGACGATCCGGGGGATTTTGTGCAACCCGACTTACACCGGGCAGGTTTATGCGCAACGCACGCGCTGCCGCCCACCCACGCACCGGCGCTCGGCGACGCACCCCATCGGCCGGTCACACGACACGGCGGTGCCGCAACCCGCCGACACCTGGATCCCGGTCGGACCGGTCCCCGCCGTGGTCAGCCAAGCGCACTTCGACGAGGTCCAGGCGAAGCTGGCCACCAACCGCTCCTTCGCGCGGCGGAACAACACCGCCCACCCGTACCTCTTGCGCGTGCTGGTGAGCTGCGGGTGCTGCGGCATGGCCTGCACGGCGCGGGTGGCCAATGGCCGGACCTCCTACTATGTGTGCACCGGGAAGGGGCGAAGGAGCAGCGCGTCCCGCGCGGCATGCTGCCCCGCTCGCTCTATCCCGGCTGACCAGCTCGACGAGGTGGTCTGGAACGATCTCTGCGCCTTGCTGAGGGAACCGGAACCGCTCGCCGCCGCGGTGGCACGCGCCCATGGCGGGGCGTGGCTGCCGCAGGAATTGCTCGCGCGTCGCGAGACGCTGCACCGCGCCCAGGCCCACCTCGGCCAGCAGCTCGAGCGGCTCACCGACGCCTATCTACGGGCGGTCATTCCGCTCGATGAGTATGAGCGACGGCGGCGTGACCGGGAGCAGCAGATACAGGCCCTGGCTAGCCAGGAGGAGCCCTGCTGGATCGCGTCCCACCGCGTGGTGTCTGAGGCGTGAGGCTGGCCCGCCGGAGCGCTCCCCCATAGCTGGCGCAGGCGGGCCGGCCGTTCGGGAGCGGCGGTCACCGTGTTCTTCGGCTAAGTTGAGGTTGCTTAACGACCATCAACCAAGACGGAGACCACGATGACCGAGGACAGGATCGCTCTTCAGGAGCTGATTGGGAAGAGCGCCGATGCCGACTTTCTGCGCGAGATGGTCGGCTTCGCCGCCCAGCGCCTGATGGAGCTGGAGGTGGAGAGCCTGTGCGGCGCCGGGTATGGCGAACGCAGCGAGGACCGCCAGACCAAGCGCAACGGCTACCGGGAGCGGACCTGGGAGACGCGCGCCGGGGCCATCGACCTGCGCATCCCCAAGCTGCGGCGCGGCTCCTACTTCCCGGCCTTCCTGGAGCCGCGCCGCACCGCGGAGAAGGCGCTAATCGCGGTGATTCAGGAGGCCTACGTGCAGGGCATCTCGACGCGCAACGTCGATGATCTGGTCAAGGCGATGGGCATGACCGGCATCTCCAAGAGCCAGGTCAGCCGCCTGTGCCAGGACATCGACGAGCGCGTGCAGGCGTTCCTGAACCGGCCGCTGGAAGGCGACTGGCCCTTTGTGTGGCTGGATGCGACCTACGTGAAAGTGCGCCAGGACGGCCGCATCGTCTCGCTCGCCGCCATACTGGCCATCGGCGTCAACAGCGATGGCCGGCGCGAGGTGCTGGGGCTCGGCCTCGGGCTGTCGGAAGCCGAGACCTTCTGGACCGATTTCCTGCGCACCCTCACCCGCCGGGGCCTACGCGGCGTAAAGCTGGTGATCGCCGATGCGCATCTCGGGCTGAAGGCCGCCGCTTCCAAGGTGCTGGGCGCCACACTTCAACGCTGTCGTGTTCATTGCATGAGGAATCTCCTCGCCTGCGTCGGCAAGGCGCACCAGACGATGGTCGCGGCCACCATTCGCACCGCCTTTGCCCAGGAGACCGCTGAGGCGGCGCATGAGCAGTGGCGCCGGGTGGCCGACAGCCTGCGGCCGCGCTTTTCCAAGCTGGCGGCGCTGATGGACGAGGCGGAGTTCGACGTGCTGGCCTACATGAAGTACCCCAAGGACCTGCGCACCAAATTGCACAGCACGAATCCTCTGGAGCGGCTGAATGGCGAGATCAAGCGGCGCACCAACGTCGTCGGCATCTTCCCTGGCGAAGGGGCGGTTGTGCGCCTCGTCGGCGCCTTGCTGCTGGAGCAGCATGATGAATGGGCGGTGGCCCGGCGCTACATGACCATGGAAAGCCTGGCCGAGCTGTGCCACCCTCACACCCCTGATCCGCTGTCCATCGCAGCGGAGTAGACCGGCGGCCTCAACCCGCCGAAGAGCACAGAGGCCCCCTCAGACACCACGCCTCGGGGCACGATCAGCTGCTGCGCAATGATGCCGCGCGCCAGCAGCATCTGGCCGGCGTGGCAGCGTCACTGGAGGCGTTCCGCACGCGTGTCCAGCACGGGCTTGCCGCCGCGACCTTCGAGCAGCGTCGGCAACTCGTATTGCTGCTCATCGATCGTGTCGTTGTGACCGATGCTGATGTTGAGATCCGCTACGTGCTGCCCACCAGCACGGAAAGTGAGCACGTCCGGTTTTGTCAATTGCGTAAAGACTACTTCCACGACCCAAGCAATTTCGGTCGGGATGAACACGCCGTCGCGTCCTCGGGCGATCGGCTGGATCGTGATCCCGAGCGCCGCCCCGACTTTGGCCAAGCGCTTGCCGCAATAGCCGAGATCGCCGATGGCTGGTCCCTGGAAGCCGTGACCGGCAAGCTGGCGCCGCACCGGCATGATGCCCTTGGTGTCGTGCACGTTGGCTGGCGAGGCGTCGATGGCCAGCGGGATACCGTACTTCTCCACGCCCAAGTGGATTTTGATGCCACGGATCTTCTTGCCGCCATCCACACCCCGCGCGAAGCAGCTCGGGGCCGAGGGGCAGGTCCGGCTATCGATCACCACCGTGCTGGGCTCTGGCACGTCCCCGCAGGCCAGCCGCCATGTCCGGCGCAACCGATCGAGCAAGCGCCGCCACAGTCCCAGCCGGGTCCAGCGGGCAAACAGCGCGTACAGGGTACCGAAGAGAATGCCCGAGAGAGAGGGGGGGAGAGCGCCGATGGCGCGCCATTGCATGCCACAGAAGCACACGCACCACAGCGCCATGATCGCCTTGCGCAGGGCTGCTCCGGTGAGCGCTGCCTTGGGTCCAGGACGGGCTGGACGTGTGCCGTCCGTCGCCATCGCGGCCAACTCGCTCAGCACCTCGTCGACGAAGGCGTCAACGTCCGAGAAGGCGTCCCAGGACGCCGGAGTGGTGCTTGCAGGACGAACGGCAGTGCCCATAGAATGCAGGCCTGGTGGCTGGTGACGACATCCACAGCCCTACCAAACCCTCGTCCGCGGCGACACCCCTCTTCATCTCAAAGTAGCATCCCGCTCATCACCGGCCGGGACGCCCCTGCTACGAACATGCTCTGAGAGTGAGCTTTCCCCCGGGGGAATGGTCCTCTCGGGGAAAGCCCAAGCCACCGAGGTCGCCACACACTTCAACGTGGCCACACAAGGCAGTGCCATCCCGGCGCCCACAGGATATGGTCGCGGTCCCGTTGTTCGGCTCATGGAATGGGAGGCTTGCGCATGGCGACCGGCGACGCCACGGTGTTGGTCGGCATCCTTCTGGTCCCCGGCTTCTCCCTGATGGCGCTCAGCGCCGTCAGCGAGCCCATCCGTGCCGCCAACCGGATGAGCGGCAAGCCGCTGTACAGCTGGAAGCTCATCAGCATCGACGGTGAACCGATCACGTCGAGCAGCGGCTTCACGCTGCTGCCGCACGCCTCCATCGAAACGGCCGGGCCGCTGGACATGGTGGTGGCCATCGCCAGCCTGGACGTCGCCGAGTTCCAGGACCGGCGGGTGTTCGACTGGCTGCGGCGGCTGGCCGGCCAGGGCTGCCCCGTCGGTGCGGCCAGCACGGCGCCGCTGATCCTTGCGCGGGCCGGCGTGCTGAACGGCTATCGGGCGACCATCCATTGGGAGGCGATGCCGGACATGGCTGAGGAGTTTCCGGACCTCGACATCAGCCGCGACCTGTTCGTCGTGGACCGCGACCGCTTCACCTGCGCCGGCGGAACCGCCGGCCTCGACATGATGCTGGCCCTGATCGAGCGGCAGCACGGCCACGCGCTGGCCGTCGCCGTCGCCGAGCAGTTCCTGCACACCCGGATCCGCCCGCCGTCCGACAACCAGCGGATGGACATCCTCAGCCGCTACGACATCACCGACACGCGGCTCGCCAACGCCATCGTGCTGATGGAGCAGAACATCGAACACCCGCTGCCCACCCCGGCCATCGCCCTGCGGGTCGGAATCTCGTCGCGCCAGCTGGAGCGGCTGTTCCTGTCCACCTTCGGCAACACGCCGGCGAAGTTCTACCTGGATTTGCGCCTGCAACAGGCCCGCCGCCTGCTG
Source organism: Azospirillum canadense (assembly GCF_025961225.1). Taxonomy (GTDB): domain Bacteria; phylum Pseudomonadota; class Alphaproteobacteria; order Azospirillales; family Azospirillaceae; genus Azospirillum; species Azospirillum canadense. The sequence continues at coordinate 746,406 of NZ_JAOQNG010000007.1, forward strand.
GCGGAGACCGGGCAGTCGATTCTTCAGATCGCGCTGCGCTGCGGCTTCGCCAGCGTGTCGCATTTCGGCAAATGCTACCGCGAGGCGTTCCAGAGCACGCCCGCCCGGTCGCGCCGCGGACAGGATGTCGGAATCTCGACAAAACATGTCGGCGTAACGGACGACGAGACCAGCAAACTGTCCTAGTATCAAACCATAAGCGGCGCCCACGAACGGCGCCGTCGAGACAAGCGCGGCAAACCCCGGTCGACGCGACGCCCGCACCCGCGGGCGTCCGCAAAAGAGGGTGCGCGCAAGGGAGGGAGCGCGATGGAAACACTCCGCTTTATCGGCGACAACGCCAGCCTGATCCTGTACCTGACCGTCCAGCACATCTCCATCGTCGGCGTCGCCGTCGGGCTGGCGATCCTGACCGGCGTCCCCATCGGCATCGCCATCACGCAGAACCGGCGGGTGGCCGACGCGGTGCTCTACGTCGCCGCGATCATCATGACGATCCCGTCGGTGGCGCTGTTCGGCATCCTGATGCCGGTCCTGTCGCTGACCGGCCACGGCATCGGCTACCTGCCCGCGGTGATCGCGGTGCTGCTGTACTCGCAGCTGCCGATCATCCGGAACACCTACACCGCCATCACCAACGTGGACCCGGCCCTGCGCGAAGCGGCCCGCGGCATGGGAATGCGGCCCTGGCAGCGCCTGTGGCGGGTCGAGATCCCGCTGGCGGTGCCGGTCATCATGGCCGGCGTGCGGGTGGCCGTCGTCATCAACATCGGCATCACCGCCATCGCCGCCTACATCGGCGCGGGCGGCCTGGGCACGCTGATCAGCCGCGGCATCTCCCAGACGGACCAGCGGCAGCTGGTCGCCGGGGCGCTGGCGGTCAGCCTGCTCGCCATCGTGGCCGACTACGCGCTTCTGTGGACGCAGCGCCGCCTGACGCCGGCCGGCGTCCGCGCCTGACCGTGCGCTTTTTCCGGGCGCGCTTTTCCTGATTGCCCGCTTCTGACGGGAAGGGACCAGAAGAACCATGATCACGCTCGACAACCTGACCAAGATCTTCAACACCAGCATGGGTCCCGTCACGGCGGCCGACCGTGTCTGCATGGAGGTCGCCGAGGGCGAGGTGTGCGTGCTGCTCGGCCCGTCCGGCTGCGGCAAGACCACCACCCTGAAGATGGTCAACCGCCTGATCGAGAAGACGTCCGGCAAGATCCTCGTCGGCGGCCGGGACACCGACACCATCGACGCGGTGGAGCTGCGGCGCACGATGGGCTACGTCATCCAGCAGATCGGCCTGTTCCCCAACATGACGGTTGAGGAGAACATCGGCGTCGTCCCCCGCATGCTGGGGTGGGACAGCCAGCGCATCCGCAAGCGCGCGGTCGAGTTGCTGGAGATGATGGCGCTGAGCCCGGCCGTGTTCCTGCGCCGCTACCCCCGCGAGCTGTCGGGCGGCCAGCAGCAGCGCGTCGGCGTGGCACGCGCGCTGGCCGCCGACCCGCCGGTGCTGATCATGGACGAGCCCTTCGGCGCCATCGACCCGATCAACCGCGAGGTCATCCAGGACGAGTTCCTGAAGATGCAGCAGACGCTGCGCAAGACGATCCTGTTCGTCAGCCACGACATCGACGAGGCGGTGAAGATGGCCGACAAGATCGCCATCTTCCGCGGCGGCAAGCTGGAGCAGTTCGACAGCCCGGACAACGTCCTGGCCCATCCGGCCAACAGCTTCATCGCCGATTTCGTCGGCGGCGACCGTACGCTGAAGCGCCTGCGCCTGCTGAAGGTGCGCGACGTGCTGAACGCCGACTCCCCCTCCGTCCGCGCCGACGAATCCCTGGACATCGCGGTCCGCCGCATGCACGAGCACGACCAGGGCCACATCGTCGTCACCGACCAGGACGGCCGCCCCACCGGCTGCGTGTTGCTGGCCGATGCGGTGGGCCGTCACGGGGCCGCGGGCGACCACGCGCGGGCCCTCCCCTCCCCCGTCCGGCTGGACGCCGACCTGCGCGGCGCGGTGTCGTCGATGTTCACCCACGACGCGGAGTGGCTGCCCTGCGTCGACGAGGCTGGCATCTTCCGGGGCCAGATCACCCAGCGCGGCATCACCCACCGGCTGGGCGACACCTACCGCGCCGCTGCCCACGCCGCCGCCGTTCCGGCGGACGATGGCCGACCGGTTGCGCCCCAGCATTTCCGGGGGGCCGCCGAATGAAGACCGCCCTGGCCGCGCGCTATGTCCCGCGCTTCATCCCGCTGCCGCCGCTGCTGCCGGCGCTGGCCGCCGCCGCGCTGTTCGGGTTGGGCGTCCTGGTGCACGCCACCGGGCTGGTCGACGAGCTGGCGAGCCGCTGGGAGGACATCACCTTCCTGTCGCAGCAGCACATGGAACTGGTCGCCATCTCCGGCGGGCTCGCCATCCTCTGCGGCGTGCCGTTCGGCATCCTGCTGACCCGCCCGGCGGTCCGGCGCATGGCGGAAAACGCCATGCAGGTGCTGAACATCGGCTCGACCATCCCGACGCTGGCCATCCTGGCGCTGTCGATGAGCGTGCTGGGCATCGGCGAGAGGCCCGCCATCTTCGCCCTGTGGGCCGCGACGCTGCTGCCCATCGTGCGCAACACCTACACCGGCATCCTGGAAGTGCCGCGCCACCTGATTGAGGCCGCAACCGGCATGGGCATGACGCCGCTCCAGATCCTGCTGCGGGTGGAGATCCCCAACGCCCTCTACGTCATGTTCGCCGGCATCCGCACGGCGCTGGCGGTGAACGTCGGCACGGTGCCGCTGGCCTTCCTGATCGGCGGCGGCGGCCTGGGCGAGCTGATCTTCACCGGAATCGATCTGAACGAGCCCGGCATGATGCTGTCCGGCGCCATTCCCACCGCGACCCTGGCCGTGCTGACCGACCTCGTGGTGGCCCTGGTGGCGCGCTTCGTCGTGTCCCGCGGCGTGATGCCGGGCGACCGGTAACCGGCGCCATCAAGTTTGCTGCGATCATCAAGAAAAAACCTTACGGAGGAAACCCATGCATCGTCGTGCCCTGTTCGGCCTCGCGGCCGGCGCCATCCTCGCAATGTCCGCCATCGGCTCTCCGGCCCAGGCCAAGACCATCGTCGTCGGTGGCAAGAACTTCACCGAGCAGCAGTTGATGGCGGAAATGACCGCCCAGCTTCTGCGCGCCCACGGCATGGACATCGACAAGCGCGCCGGCATGGGCAGCTCCGTGCTGCGGCAGGCGCAGGAGAACGGGCAGGTCGACGTGTATTGGGAATACACGGGCACGTCGCTGATCACCTACAACAAGATCAACGACCGCATGTCGCCCGAGCAGACCTATGACAAGGTCAAGGAATTGGACGGCAAGAAGGGCCTCGTCTGGCTGACCCCGTCGCACGCCAACAACACCTATGGGCTGGCAATGAACCGGGACGACGCGCAGAAGCGCGGCATCGTCACCATCAGCGACCTCGCCAAGGCCGTGAAGGGTGGCGAGAAGCTGACGCTGGCCTGCAACGCCGAGTTCGCCGAGCGGCCGGACGGCCTGAAGCCCCTTCAGGAGACCTACGGCTTCGAGTTCGGCCGGGCCAACCTGAAGCGTATGGACACCGGCCTGACCTATCAGGCCCTGCAACAGCATCAGGTGGACGTCGCCCTGGTCTTCGCCACGGACGGCCGCATTCCCGCCTTCAACTTCGTCGTGCTGAAGGACGACAAGGGCTATTTCCCGTCCTACGCGCTGACGCCGGTGGTCCGCAAGGACGCGCTGGACGCCGCGCCGAAGCTCGCCGACCTGCTGAACGGGCTGGCGGCCAAGCTGGACGACAGCACCATGGCGAAGCTGAACGCCAGCATCGACGTCGACAAGAAGACGATCGAGGACGTGGCCGCGTCCTTCCTGAAGGACCAGAAGCTGATCTGATCCCGGCGCGGGCCGGTCATTCCAGACCACCGGCGCCGGCCCGCCCCCTTTGCAAAAGCAACCAGACGGACGGACATGCCCGATTCCAATCACGGACGGCTCCGGGTGGCGCTTGCCCAGGTCGAGACGATCTTCGCCGACCCCGCCTCCAACGTCCGCAAGCATCTCGACTTCATCCGGCAGGCCCGCGCCGCGGGGGTGGATGTCCTGCTGTTTCCCGAACTGTCGCTCGCCGGGCATGGTGCGGGAACCGAAACCCTTGGCCTCGCCCTGCCCGCCAACGATCCGGTGATCGGCGAACTGGCCGACGCCAGCGGCCCGATGCGGACCGTGTTCGGCTTCATCGAGGAAGCGCCGGGCGCGCAGTTCCACAACGCGGCGGCGGTGGTGCGGGACGGCCGGCTGGAGTTCCTGCACCGCAAGATCAACCTCGCCACCTATGGACGGCTGGAGGAGGGCAAGCACTACGCCGCGGGCGACCGGGTGGCCACCCTTTCCCTGGAGGGCCGCTGGCGGGCCGGTTTGCTGATCTGCGCCGACCTGTGGAACCCGCCGCTGGTCCACATCGCCGCGGCGCGCGGCGCCACCCTGATGCTGGCGCCGATCAGTTCCGCGGTGGAGGCGGTGGGGGCGGACTTCGACAACCCCGGCGGCTGGGAGGTCAACCTGCGCTTCCACGCCATGACCTACGGCCTGCCGGTGGCGATGGCGAACCGCGTCGGGCGGGAGGGGGATCTGACCTTCTGGGGCGGCTCCCGCATCCTCGACGCCTTCGGCCGCACGGTGGTCCAGGCGGAGGGGACGGGCGAACAGCTCGTCACCGGCACCGTCGATTACGCCGACGTGCGGCGCGCCCGCTATCTGCTGCCGACCCTGCGCGACGCCAACCCGCGGCTGTTGCGCGACGAATTCGACCGCCTCGTCACCGGGGAACCGGCCTGGGGCAAGGCATCCTGGAGAGCCTGATGCGCGACTTCATCTTGAACGACACGGACCGGGCCTTCCGGACCGAACTGGCCGGCTTCCTGGAACGCGAGCTTCTGCCCCGCGCGCCGGCCATCGAGAACGACGACGACTGGAACGCGGTCAAGGCCGTGGTCCGCGCGCTGGGCGAGGCCGGATACCTCAAGCTGATGTTCCCGGACCTCTACCGCGGCAGCCTGGCGATCTCCGGGGCAGCCCCCGGCCTGACCCACGCGACCATGCTGTCGGAGGAGGCGGCGGCCATCAACTACGCCTTCGAGACGACCATCGCGACGGCGCTGAGCTGCGCCTATCCCCTGCACCGCTACGCCACGCCGGAGATCCGCGGCCGCTACCTTCCCGGCATCGTGGAAGGGCGGGAGATCGGCGCCATCTGCGTGACCGAACCCGGCGTCGGGTCCGACACGTCGGGCATGCGCACGCGCATCACCTTCGACGCCGCCCGGCGGGAATGGGTCATCAACGGCTTCAAACGCTACATCTCCAACGCCTCGGTGGCGGACGTCTACATCGTCTACGGCATCACCGACCCGGATGTCCCGGCCGGCAAGGGGATGAGCGCGGTCGTCGTGCCCGCCGGCACGCCGGGCATGAGCTTCCCGCGCCGCTACACCTTCACCGGGCGACGCGGCTGCATCGTCGGCGAGGTGGAGTTCCGCGACTGCCGCATCCCCGCCGAAAACCTGCTGGGCGAGGAAAACGCAGCACTGCGCATCATGATCAGCATGTTCAACTTCGAGCGCGTGATCCTCGGCGGCTCGGGGCTGGGCGTGGCCCGCAGCGCCTTTGACATCGCCACGGCGCATGCGCAGACGCGCGAGGCGTTCGGCCAGAAGCTGGGCTGCAAGCAGCTGATCTGGGACAAGATCGCCGAGATGAGCTGGCGCATCGACGCGGCGGAGCTGATCACCTACCGCGCCGCCAAGCTGTACGACCAGGGCGTCGCCGGCAAGGCGCTGATGAAGCCCGCGGCGATGGCCAAGCTCGTCTCGACGGAAACGGCGACCTTCTGCGCCGACACCACCGTGCAGGTGCTGGGCGGCGACGGCATCACCAAGGAATACGGGCGGGCCGAGCAGATCTTCCGCGACGCCCGCGCCCTGCCCATCGTCGGCGGCACGACGGAGATGGCGAAGTACCTGATCGCCTCGGCCGACCTGCCGACGCTGAAACCGAACCTGTAGCCCCCAATTCGCAAGCTCGCGAGTCCGCACCATGAACATCGCCTTCCTGCTCGTGCAGAGCACCGAGCGCTATCCGGACCACACGGCCCTGGTGTTCGAGAACCGGCGCTGGACCTACGCGCAGTGGCTGGCGCGCATCAGCCGCTTCGCGCAGGCGCTGTCCGACCTGGGCGTGCGCCCACAGGACCGCGTTGCCTTCTACGTCAGCACGTCGGAAGCGTCGGCGACGACCTATTTCGCCTGCCAGCTGCTGGGCGCCGTGGCGGTGCCCATGAACTTCCGCCTCGCCGCGGGGGAGGTCGCGCACATCCTTCAGGACTCCGGCGCCCGCGTGCTGGTCTATGGGCGCCAGCTGACCGACACGGCGTTGGCCGTGGCCGACCGGGTGCGCACGGTGCACAGCTGGATTTCCTGCGCCGACGACCCGGCCCAGGTGCCGCCGGGGCACCTGCATTTCGAGACGCTGGCGGAGCAGACCGCCGAACGGGCCGATCTGCGCCCGGACATCCGGCCGGAACACCTGTCGGCGCTGGTCTACACCTCCGGCACCACCGGGCGGCCCAAGGGGGTGATGCACAGCCACGGCAACGACGTGGCCATCGCCATGAACTGCGTCATGGAATACGGCCTCGGCCACCGCGACAAGGCCCTGCACATAGCACCGCTCTACCATGTCGGCGGCATGCAGGCTTACTTCATCCCGCACCTGATGGTGGGCGGCACGAACGTGGTGCTGGGCCGGTACGAGGCGCTGAAGACGCTGGAGGTGATCCAGAGCGAGGCGATCACCACCCTGTTCGCCGTGCCGACCCAGATCCAGGAAATGCTGTTCCACCCCCGTTTCGCCGAGTTCGACGTGCGCAGCCTGCGCATGATCACCACGGGCGGGGCGGCGATCTCCAAGGCCACCATGGCGCGCGTCGTCGCGGAGTTCTGCCCGAACATCTACAACGGCTACGGCATGACCGAGGCGAGCCTGACGCTGCTGCTCCAGCCGGAGGATGCGTTGGCGCAGCTCGGTTCCTGCGGCAAACCGACGCTGATCACCACGGCGCGCATCATCCGCCATGAGCCGGACCGCGAGGCCGGGCCGGAGGACACCGTCGGCCCCGGCGAGATCGGCCAGCTGATCGTGCGCGGGCCGCAGATGACGTCCGGCTATTGGAACAACCCGGCGGAGACGGCGAAGAAGTTCAAGGGCGGCTGGCTGCACACCGGCGACCTGTTCAGCCGCAACGAGGCGGGCTTCTACAGCTTCCACGGCCGCGTGGACGACATGATCGTGTCGGGCGGCGAGAACATCTACCCCCGCGAGGTGGAGGAAGTGCTCTACCGCTGCCCCGGTGTGCAGGAGGCCGCCGTCGTCGGCCTGCCCGACCCCAAATGGGGCAACGTGGTGACCGCCTTCGTGGTCAAGGGAGCGCCGGACCTGACCGCCGAGCGCATCGACGACCATTGCCGCGGCAGCGGCGACCTTGCCCACTACAAGCGCCCGAAGCGGGTCGTCTTCGTCGATGCCCTGCCGACCAACCCCAGCGGCAAGGTCCTGAAGCGCGACCTCGTCGCCCGCTACAGCACGTCGGAGGCCGCATAAATGACCGAACCCCTTCTTTTTGAGCAGGACGGCGCCGTCGTCACGCTGACCATCAACCGGCCGGAGGACCGCAACGCGCTGGCCGGCGACGATCTTTTCGCGGCGTTCGAGGAGGCCTGCACCCGCATCAACCGCGATATGTCCGTGCGGGCGGTGATCCTGACCGGTGCCGGCAAGGGCTTCTCGTCGGGCGGCAACGTCAAGCAGATGCGCGACCGCGAGGGCATCTTCGCAGGGAGCGCCGGCGAGGTGCGCGCCAACTACCACCACGGCATCCAGCGCATCCCGCGCGCGCTGTGGGAACTGGACGTGCCGACCATCGCCGCGGTGAACGGCCCGGCCATCGGGGCCGGCTGCGACCTGGCCTGCATGTGCGACATCCGCATCGCGTCGGAAACCGCGGTGTTCGCCGAGAGCTTCGTCAAGCTGGGCATCATCCCCGGCGACGGCGGCGCGTGGCTGCTGCCGCGGGTGGTCGGGCTGTCGCGCGCCTGCGAGATGGCCTTCACCGGCGACGCCATCGACGCGCAGGCGGCGCTGTCCTACGGACTCGTCTCCCGCGTGGTGCCGGCCGGGGAACTGTTGCCGGCCGCCCGCGCGCTGGCCGCCCGCATCGCCGCCAACCCGCCGCAGGCCCTGCGCTGGACCAAGCGGCTGATCCGCGAGGGCATGAACACCACGCTGCCGGCGCTGCTGCAACTGTCCGCCGCGTTCCAGGACATGGCGCACCACACCGCCGACCACCGCGAGGCCATGGCGGCCTTCTTCGAGAAGCGCTCCCCCGAATTCCAGGGACGGTGACGTTATGGGCATCCCGGTCAACGATTTCATCCACGACCTGACCGTCGCCGACCTGCCCGACGCGGTCGTCGCCGCCACGCGGACCTGCATCCTGGACCTGCTGGGCGTGGCGGCGGCGGGGACGACGACGCGCCTGTCGCGCATCGCCCGCGACCATGCGGCCCGCCACATGGCCGCCGGGGGCGACGGGCCGGCGGCGCGGCTGCTGTTCGACGGGCGCAGCGCCTCGCCGGCCGGGGCCGCCTTCGCCGGGGCCGCGACCATCGACAGCTTCGACGCCCACGACGGCCATGTCCTGACCAAGGGCCACGCCGGGGTGGCGGTGCTGCCGGCGGTGCTGGCCCTCGCCGAGGCACGGCCCTTCGCGGCCGGCGGCGAGCTGCTCGCCGCGGTGGCGGTCGGCTACGAGCTGGCGCTGCGCGCCGGCATCGCCCTGCACGCGACGGCCTGCGACTATCACACCTCCGGCGCCTGGAACGCGCTGGCCTGCGCGGCGGTGGGGGCGCGCCGCCTGGGCCTCGACGCGGAGGCGACCCGGCACGCCCTGGGCATCGCCGAGTTCCACGGACCGCGCAGTCCGATGATGCGCTGCATCGACCATCCCACCATGGTCAAGGACGGCTCCGCCTGGGGCGCCTTCGGCGGCGTCAGCGCCGCCTTCCTGGCGGAGGACGGCTTCACCGGCGCGCCGGCCGTGCTCATGGAAAGCGCCGAGACCGCGGCGCTGTGGTCCGACCTCGGCACGCGCTGGCGCATCCTGGAGCAGTATTTCAAGCCGCACCCCGTCTGCCGCTGGGCACAACCGGCCATCGAAGCGGCCCTGGCGCTGCGCCGGAAGCACGGCGTGCCGGCCGCCGACATCGAACGGGTCTGCGTCGCCACCTTCCACGAGGCCAAGCGCCTCGACGCCCGCGCGCCGTCCAGCACGGAGGAGGCGCAGTACAGCCTGCCCTTCCCCGTCGCCGCCGCCATCGTCCACGGCACCGTCGGCGCCGGCGAGATCGCGCCGGAGGGCTGCGCCGACCCGGAGGTGCTGCGCCTCAGCCGGTCGATGGAGGTGGTGGAGGACGCCGTCTATTCCGCCCGCTTCCCCGCCGAGCGCTGGGCGCGCGTGACCTTCGTCCTGAACAACGGCCGCGAACTCCGTTCCGAGCCGACCACGACGCGCGGCGACCCGTCCACGCCCCTGGCGGCCGACGAGCTTGTTTCGAAGTACCGCACCCTGGCGTGGCCGGTTCTCGGCGAGCATCGCGGCGCGCTGATCGAAGCGGGCGTGGCCGCCCTTGGACCCCATGGCGGTCGGCATGGCGGCGAAGTCGCCGACTTCTTGGATGACCTGCTCGGCATGCCCGCCACCTGTGCCCAAGCACGCTAGGAAAGGGGCAGAGATCCCCAGGCCTTCTCAACCCTTAGCCTGCGCCATCGCTGCCCTCAAACACAGCCAGCGTTTCTGTTAGTCGTACGAACGCAATCACCAACGTGCGTACGAACAGGACGGCAATGAGCACCGTCAGCGCCGCCAGGATGAGTGCCGCAATGATTGTGGTGCCCCAGCCTCCCTGCGCGCTTGCGTATTTGAGGGCCGCGATTGACAGGGCCGCCATCGGAAAGCTCACGGCCCACCACGGCACGCCGAAGGGTACGGAAGGGTGAAAGACACGCGGCACGAGCACCAAAAACAAAAACAGGCCAAAGTAGAATAACATCGCCGAGAACATATCGATGCTGTGCGTCATGTTCGTATAGGCGAGAAACCCGACCTCGAACGGCGCGATGAGGACCAGCAACACCGGCGTCATCGGCGCCGGCATCGGGTCGAAATGACGAAATCGCGCCGCAATGAGGACAAACAGTGTAACGGCAAAAACACTGCCGATCGCCAAAGCGAAAAGATTCACCTCATACGCCCAATCGAAGGGCATCGTGGCCCCGGTCACCGCAATGTCGAGAGAGGCCACACCCGGTATCAGCAACGGAGGAACAGTGTTGGTTCCGTCCTGCTTCATAGTCAGAAAGCGCTGAATCCCAATGTAGGACAACCCAAGCGTGGTGATGGCGCCGACAATCCAGACCCATTGACCGAAATATTCGTTGTGCGGAGCCACGACGGCGGAGAGCAACAGCAAGCCAATCGTGATCGTCCCGAAGAAGTTACCCATCACCGGATGGTCGAATTCAGCCATGACAGCCCTGGGATATCGCAGGGTTTTCACGATGTAGGCCACGGCCAGCGCCGCGAACACGCTGATTGCTAGCACGCCAATGGCATCACTGATCAGGGCATGCGCGCCAAAAACCGTGTGCGCCTGACGCCACGCAAGCGAAAGCCCGGCAATTCCCATCACAGATCCGAAAAGATTGACCGGCAACTTTTCAACCGAGGCGGCAGCCTTTCTGGCACCGGCCAGAATACCGGCGGTCGCAACCATCTTGACCTCCCATCCGAATCGACCCCGGGCAAGCCCCAGCCGCCGACAATTCTCCGATGAGCCCTATTAGAGGTTATCGCCTGCACGACAACAACGACGCCAGAACGCCAGTTTCTGCCAATCCGATGCTTCAAACGGCCAAAGGACTTCCCGCGTTGCTTGCTGCGGTGCTGCGGGCACGCCGGTGCTCAATCGCTCCCTGGCGCGCTATCCGACGCAACCTTCTGGAGCCTTCCTTGGGCCATCCACCGCTTCAGAGAGGGCGAACATGCAACCCTGAGGTCCGTGTAGGCCTCAACCAGATCGTCGAGGCTGAAGCTGCGGTTGAGTCCGCTGGGGTTTGGCAGAATCCACACGGCAGCACCGCAGAAGCGGGAGGGTTGTGGTCCCCAACCGACCTTGTTGCCTTCGATCGCCTCGTACGCAGCCTTTCCCAGGAATGCGATGGTCTCGGGGCGGAAGTGCTCCATCTTGGCGCGGAGCGCCTCTCCGGAGTTGTGGAACTCGTGAAGCTGGAGTTCGCCGGCGCTGCGCGTGGGGCGCGGGACGGCGGCGGTGATGCCGCAACCGAATGCGAGCAAACGGCGGTCTTCTTCCGCCGGAATCCTCGTGGGCGTGAAGCCGGACAGGTGAAGGACGCGCCAGAAGCGATTGGACGCCGATCCGAAATTGTGGCCGGAGGCCGCCGCCTGTGTGCTGGGATTTATGCCGCAAAAGACGACCGGAAGGTCCGGGGCCAGAATGTCGACGTATGAGAGGTCCATCGGTGTTTGCCGGAATCATTCTGATTGTCGTGACGATTGGCCAATTCCGCGCCCCATTCAAAGCTCGATGCGCGGCGGAGTCATCGGATTGGGCGGTGGACGGCGCAGCAGCAGCACCAGCAGAGGTGCCAGTGCCAGCACCCAGGCAACGATCCAGAAGCCGTCGATATAGGCGAGCACATAGGCTTCGCGCTGCACGAACCGCCCGGCCGCGGCGATGCCCTGGCTGTTTTCCAGCCCGAGATTGTTGGCGCGTTGGCCGTAGATGTTCGAGAGCGCGGTCACGATGCGGTCCACGATGTCGGAGCCGGAACTCAGATGTTGCCCGATCAGGTTCGAGTAAATCTGCTCCCGCACCCGCAAGAAGGTTTGGATGAAGGCCGTTCCCATCTCGATCCCCAGCAGCCGGGCGGTCTGGATCGTCGCCGCGATGGCCGCGGCCTGAGGTGGCGTGATGTTCGAGACCGCGAAGGTGATGAGCGACGTGATGCCGATCGCCAAGCCCACCGCCTCGACGATCTGGGAAGGGAGAAAGTCGCCGCTCGCCCAGTCGTGAGTCAAGCCCGTGTCCATCCAGCTTCCGATCGCGATCAGGGCAAAGCCGATGCTGAGCAGGAGACGCGAGTCGATCCGGCGAAGCGCCAGCACCACCAGCGGAACGATCAGGAACTGCGGCAGGGCGATCCAGTTCAGCACGTCGCCGATCTGCAACGCCCGCAAACCCTGGATGCGCGTCAGATAGTCCGGCAGAACAAAGGCCGTGGCCTGGGAACCGAAGCCGTAGATGCCGATCAGCAGGGCCGGAACGGCGACGTTCGCCTGGGCCAGCACCGGCAGGTGGATCAGCGGGTGTTTGACGGTCGCCTCGTTGACGAGAAAGGCGGCGACCAGCACGAGGCCACCCGCCAGGCAGCCGGCGACGACACCGGAATTCAGCCAATCGAGGCGGTTCGCCTGGTCCAGCCCCACATAGATCAGCCCGAAACCCAGGCCGGCGAACATAACGGCGCCCCAATCGGTGCGGCGCAGCAGGTCGCGATTGATGCCCTCGCGCGGCACCGCCCACAGGATGATCAGGGCCATGACGGGCGTCAGCACGACGTTCTGCCAGAAAATCCACTGCCAATGGCCGGTCTCCGAATACCAGGATTCGAGAGACGCGGCGACGTTTTGGGAGAATACGAAACGGAAGGCGTAGGCGGCGATGCCCCAGATCCACCAGCGCGGCGCCAGGCTGCGCAGGATGAAGCCAAGCGCGGCGGGGATGAAGGTGCCAACCGAGAGGCCGCGGACGATCTGCAAGGCGATGATCACCTCGCGGTCGGTCGTGAAGGGCAGCAGCAGCGACGACACAGTGAAGATCGCACTGGCCCACAGCAGGAAACGCCGGGTGCCGACGACCAGGCTGAGCCAGGCCGCGCTCGGCGCGACGACCATTTGGCTGGCGGAGAAGGCCGTCGTCAACCAGGCCCCCTCATCGAAGCCAAGGCCAAGCCCGCCACGAATGTCGGCAAGGCCGAAGGTGGTGGCCCGCGTGTTCAGCGTCGAGATGAAGGCTCCCAGCAACACCGCCGCAACGCCGGCCAAGGGACGCCGGCAGGGCAATCCGGCCGCCGCGGGTCTCGGGATGCGGGCTCCCGCTGACTCCGAGGCGACGGTCATGGCGCCACCGGCGCGCTGTCGGTCAGGATCGTCGCGATCGCCGACATGCCGGGACGCAGTCGGCCGGCGAGCGGGCTTCCGGGATCGAGCCGGATCTTGACCGGAATGCGCTGCACGACCTTGGTGAAGTTGCCGGTGGCGTTGTCCGGCGGCAGCAGGCTGAACTGCGATCCGCTGGCCGGGGCGACGCTGTCGACACGACCGGTGACGACCGTTCCGGGGAAGGTGTCGATGGTGACTTCCGCCTTCTGGCCGATCGCCACGCGGGTCAGTTGGGTTTCCTTGTAGTTCGCATTCACCCAGACATTGTCCAGCGGGACCACGGCGATGACCTGGGTGCCGGGACGCAGATATTGTCCCGCGCGAACGCCGCGCTCGCCCACCATGCCTTCCACCGGCGCGACGATCCGGGTGTAACCGAGATTGGTCCTGGCAAGTTCGAGCGCAGCTTTCTTGGCCTTGGCGTCGGCCCGGAGTTGCTCTTCCTGGGTATCAAGCACACCCATCTGCCGGCGCTGGCCTTCAAGTTCGGCCTCGTTGCGCGCGAGGATGGCCTCGAAGCGCTTCTCGTCGGCAAGGGCCTGCTCCACCTTCTGGGCTGTGCCGTAGGTGGTCCCCAGCAAGGTTTTCTGGCGGCTCAGCTCCAATCGGGTGCGGTCGACATCGGCGCGGGTCGTGTCGATGACGCTTTGGGCCTGATCGATCTCGGCGTGTTGCAGGGCCTTGCGCGCCTTCAGATTCCGAATGGCCGCATCCGCGCCCAGCACATCCGCCTCGGCCTGGTCGACCCGCGCCTGGTAATCCTGGTCGTCGATCTCGACCAGCAGGTCTCCGGCCTTGACGAGCTGGAAGTCGGCCACGGCCACGCGGCGGACATAGCCTTCGACGTGGGCGCTGAGGGGGGTGATGTCGCTGCGCACATAAGCGTTGTCCGTGGTCTGGCGGCTCGCCTGACCGACCCAGACATCCCAGCGCGTGATGAACAGCGCGACGATGCCACCCGTGATGACGAGGATCGCCAACCGAAGAAGCCAGGCCCCCACCCGATGCCGCGGCTCGGCCGATCTCGTGCCGGGGCCGCGATCGGTGGCGGGCGGCGGTTGCCCGGAAACAACCGGCGGTCCGGAAGGAAGTGGATCCGTGGTTGGTGACTGAACGTCCATCCGAACCCTCCGTTGCGAGGTTCATCGTGGCGCCGTACCAGGGTCGAGCCGCGAACCAAATCCTTGCCGTAGCAGAAGCGCGGGGCGGCCATGGCGGTCAGCAAGATCGCATCGGCCAGATATATGGCCCAAACGCGGTTTACGGCCACCGCCAAACCGACCGTCCGCCGGGCGGGTTGCCCATGGTTGCGCGCGGCGCGTGACAGGACGACCTGCCGATCCCGACCCGCCGGTCTCGCCGGGCTCATGTCAGGCACCCATCTTGGACCGGTAGGCTTGTCGAGGCTCCCCCTCGCCAGGACGGGGTTCGCGACCGGAAACCGGAGCAGCAGGATGGACGAGGATGAGATTCGAGAGGCATTGAACCGCCATTGGGCAGCCTCGGACGCAAACGACTTCGAGGTTGAGCACGACATATACCGGGAGGATGCGCTGCTCGAATACCCGCAGTCGGGCGAACGGATCAGGGGCCGGCGCAACATACAGGCCTCGCGCGCCGCGCAGCCGAATTCAAAGCGTTTCAAGGTGCGCCGCATCGTCGGCGCGGGCGACCTGTGGGTCACGGAATTCATCCTGGAATATGATGGCCGCCCGTCCTATTCGGTGAGCGTCATGGAGTTTGCGGACGGCAAGGTGGCCCGTGAGACCCAGTACTTCGCGGACCCGTTCGAGCCCGGACCTTCGCGCGCGCGTTGGGTTGAGCGCACGGCGTAAAACCGGCAAGGCAGGGCCGCGCCCGTGTGGGGATCGGTTGGTGTGATGGGCATGGTCAGCCCGCATTGGCCGATACTCCGCAGATGACGCCCACCGCCTTGCGCGCGGTCTCCGTGAGTTCGGCACGGGGCGCACCGGCACGGGCGCGGATCGCGAGGGAGTGAAGCAGGGCGGATGCCAACACCGCGAGCGCCGCGGGATCGGCATCGCCGTTCAGTTCTCCTTTCTCGCGCGCCAAGCGGAAACGCGCTTCGAAATCGGCATCGAGGGCACGGAGTCCGTCCGCGAGAAGGCTTCGGATTTCAGGATCGTCGACCGCCTCGGTGGTGGCGGTTCCGACCGCGAAGCAGCCGCGCGGCAGGGCGACGCCCGAATAGTAAAGCGCCAGCTGCCCCTCATAGGCGCGCATCAGGGCCTCGCCCAAGGTCCCGTCGCCGTCCGCCAGCGCATCGCGCAGGGCGGTAAGGCTGAGCTGCCAATACGACGCGAGCGCCTTGAGGTAGAGCGCGTGCTTGTCGCCGAACGCCGCGTAGAGGCTCGGCCGGTTCATGCCGGTCGCGGCGCTGATCTCGTCGAGCGACGTGCAGGAATATCCGCTTTTCCAGAACTTGTCCGTTGCCCGTTGCAACGCTTCGTCCGGGTCATAGGCGCGCGGCCGGCCTCGGCCCTTCGGCCCTGGAGGTGTGTTTTGTACCATGTCGCATAAAAATCCTTGACGGGAAATTCCGCGCGATCATATTTGTACGCATCGGTACAAAATTCAACGGCCATGAGGCCCACCATGCAGTCCGATGTCGCATCAACCGTCGGCCCGATGACGTCCGACAGCGCAGTCCACGACGTCGATGGGACGCGGCTCGCCGAACTCGGATCCGAGTTCAACCGCGCGCTCAACCGTCCTGCGCGCGACGCGGTACCAAAGAGGACGTTGCGGGAGCGCCTTCGCCGCCCGCTGATGATCGCCTTCCCGGTCATTCTGGCCGTCGCCGGCGCGGCGTATTGCGTGGCTGAGGAGCCTTACGTCTCGACCGACGACGCCTTCATCCGCGCGGCGAAGGAGTCGATCAACGCCCGGGTTGCCGGCCAGGTGGTCGAAATCGCCGTCGTGGACAACCAGCGCGTCCGGCGGGGCCAGGTCCTGTTCCGCCTCGATCCCGCGCCGTACGAGATTGCGGTCGATCATGCCGAGGCGCAGGTCGGCAGCGCGCGGCTTCAGATCGATGCCCTCAAGGCCACCTACCGCCAGCAGCTGGCGGACCTGCAATCCGCCAGGGATTCCGCGGATTTCAACGAGCGCGAGTATGGCCGCAAGAAGGCGCTCGTCGCCTCCGATTGGGCGCCGCGCTCGGCCTATGAGCGAGCCCAGACCGACCTCAAGGTTGCCCGTCAGCGCATCGCGTCGATCGAACAGCAGGTCGCCAACACCGTGGTCGCGTTGAATGGCAATCCCAACATCGACGTCGATCGCCACCCATCGGTTCGTGCAGCCAGGGCCCAGCTGAACCGTGCCCAGCTCGACCTGTCCTACGCGACCGTGACGGCTCCCGACGACGGGATCGTGACCAAGGTCGACGAGTTGCAGGTCGGCGACTTCGTCAATCCCGGCGCCTCCGTGTTCTCGCTTCTGTCGAGCCGGCGCATCTGGATCGAAGCGAATTTCCGGGAGACCGGCCTGAGCCACATGCGTCCGGGGCAGGAGGCGGACGTCGATGTCGACGTTTATCCGGACCGCACCTTCAAGGCGCACGTCGTCAGCATGAGCCCGGGCACGGGATCCGACTTCGCGGTCCTGCCGCCCGAGAACGCGACCGGCAACTGGGTCAAGGTCGTCCAGCGCCTGCCGGTGCGCCTTGAGCTTGACGAGATCGATCCGGATCGGCCGCTGTTTTCCGGGATCAGCGCCAACGTGCGGGTCGACACCGGACACCGCGGTGCCTGGGGCCAAAAATTCGTGGGGTGGCGTGCGACGGAGGACGCCAAATGATGGCCGCACCCACGTCGGGCGCACCGGCCGGAGGCCATCGCGCGATCACGGTCGCGGCGCTGGTGGCGACCTACATGCAGGCGGTCAACATCTCGCTGCCCAACGCGGCCTTGCTCCACATCCAGGGCACGCTGTCGATGGCCGACGACGAGGCCGGCTGGGTGTTCTCCTGGTACATTGCGGCGAGCCTCATCACCATGCCGATGACGCGCTGGCTCGCGGGCCGCTACGGCCGAAAGACCGTCTATCAGGTCTCGATCGCCGTCTTCGCTCTCGGCCTCATACTCAGCACCTATGCGACGACTTCGATGCAATTCGTCGCCACGCGCGTCATCCAGGGTGGTGCCAGCGGCCCCCTCGCCCCGCTGTCGATGGCGATTCTGCTCGACGTGCTGCCGCCGCCGCGGCACGCCCGCATCAGTCTGGTGTGGACCGTCACGCTGGTGCTGGGCATCGTCAGCGGTCCCGGCATCGGCGGCTGGCTGGGCGAACACTATGGCTGGCCCTCGATCTTCCATGCCGGCCTGCCCGTCGCGGGGTTCATCGCCCTGGTGATCGCGCTCTCGCTTCCCGAGAAGAGGAATGAGCGGAACCCGCCCTTCGACTTCTTCGGTTTGGCGACCTTCTCACTCGGGATGATCGGCTTGCAGATGATGCTGGATCGCGGCGAGCGCCTGGAGTGGTTCCATTCGGTCGAGATTTGGGCGGAGGCGATTGCCTCGGTGATGGGCTTCTACCTGTATCTCGTGCACGTGCTGACGACGAAGGATCATTTCCTCAGCAAGGCGCTGTTCAAGGACCGCAACTTCGTCCTTTCCATGATCATGTACTTCGCGTTCGGCTTCGTCCTGCTGCCGACCATGGCCTTGACGTCGCCGATGCTGGATGAACTGCTCGGCTACCCGGCCGACACCACCGGCTACATGACGATCCCGCGCGGCGTCGCGCTCGTGGGGGCGATGCTCCTGGCAGGGCGCGTTCCGGCGCGCGTCGACAACCGGCTGCTCGTGGTCGGCGGAATGGCCCTCGTCGTCTATGCCAACTGGAGGATGCTCGGCTATTCACCCGCGATGGACTGGTGGCCGGTTGTCATGGCGGGCGCGCTCCAGGGCGCCGGTCTCGGCATGCTGATGCCGGCGCTCACCAAGGCGGCGTTCAGCACCCTCGACCCGGCGTTCCGGCCGGAAGGCACGGTGCTTTTCAATCTGTCGCGCCTGTATGGCAGCACCATCGGCATCGCGTTGGTCCAGATATTTTTCCACGAGAACACCCAGGCCATGCACGTGGCGTTGGCAAAGAACCTGACGCCCTTCCGCGACGCCGCGCATGTCACGGAATCGATCGCGGGGCCGGGGCTTGCCGCGCTCAACCACATGGTCACCGGGCAGGCGGCTTTCGTTGGGGTCATCAGCCAGTTCGAGGTCATGATGATCGCAATGCTGTTCGTGAGCCCGCTTGTCCTGTTTCTCCACAAGCCCCGCCCGGCCAACTGATGCGGTTTTCTGGCGCGGTTTTGCTCCTTCGAACCCGGCCGCGGCTGACGCGGCCACCAGCCTCCGACAAAGGAGTACAGGCATGACAACCCGCGATGCGCTTCGCCACACGAGGATTCCTCTCGCCCATGGAACCGGCGCCATTCCCGCCGTCGGGTTCGGCACGCTGATCCCCGATCCCCTCGCCACGAAGCAGGCGACCATGACCGCGCTGGAGGTGGGATTTCGGCATTTCGACTGTGCGGAACGCTACCGCAACGAAGAAGCGGTCGGTGATGCGATGCAGGCGTCGATCAAGGCGGGAACGGTTCGCCGGGAGGACCTGTTCGTCACCACGAAGCTGTGGAACACCAACCATCGTCCGGAGCGGGTCAAGCCGGCCTTCGAGGCCAGCCGCCGCCGGCTGCAGATCGACGACATCGATTGCTACCTCATCCACACTCCCTTCGCCTTTCAACCCGGCGAGGAGCAAGATCCGAGGGACGAGCATGGTCAGGTGATCTACGATTCCGGAGTGACGCTGGCCGAGACGTGGCAAGCGCTGGAACGCCTCGTGGACGAGGGGCAGTGCAAGGCCATCGGCCTGTCGGACATCACGTTGGAAAAGCTTCGGGAAATCGTTGCGGTCGCGCGGATCAAGCCAGCCGCGGTGCAAGTCGAATCCCATCCGTATCTCCCTGAATGGGAACTGCTGGAGTTCTGTCGGGAGCAGGGGATTGTGCTGCTGGCCTTTGCCGCCCTGGGGCACGGCCTGGATCCGAAGGTGTTGGATGACCCCGTGATCACGTCCATCGCGCGGCGCGTGCACAAGACGCCTGCCCAGGTCGCGCTTTCCTGGGCGGTGCAGCGCGGCACCGCTTTTCTGACCACCTCGACCAAGCCCCGCAACATCCGGGAGAACTTTGACATTTCGACCCTGCCGGACGACGCCATGCAGGAGATTCGGGACAGCATAACGACAAGCGTGCGCTTCAACACCGTGGTGAAGACCGGGGTGCCGGGCTTCATTCCGCGGGTCCGTTAGCCGGTGCGGCCGGTGGCGGTTTGATATCCGGGTTTCTGCCAAACATTTGGAACGATGCTATGCGCGTGGCGTTGCTCGCCTTTCCCGGGGTTCAGCTGTTGGACGTCGTGGGGCCACTCGATGTGTTTGCCGAAGCCGGCCGCCAGCTTGGCGACCCGAACGCCTACACGACCCAGGTGATCGGCCTCTCGCCGGCCCCCATCATCGGTTCCTCGGGGTTGCGGCTTCTTCCGGACCGCACGATCGAGGATCCCGATGAAGGCGCCATCGACACGCTGCTCGTTGCCGGTGGCCCCACAATTCAGGATTACCCGCGCGAACCCACCGTGCAGAAGTGGTTGAAACGGCAGGCCGCGACGGCGCGACGCTACGGTTCGGTGTGTTCCGGGGCTTTCGTGCTCGGGGCTGCCGGGCTTCTCGATGGCCATCGCGTGACCACGCACTGGCGGGTTGCCGACGAACTCGCCACGGCCTTTCCCGAGGCGACGGTCGAGCCCGATTGCATCTTCGTGTGCGACGGCCCCCTGTACACATCCGCCGGCGTGACGGCGGGTATGGATTTGGCGCTTGCGCTGGTGGAGGAAGATTGGGGGCGCCCGCTGGCACTGGCGGTTGCGCGCGAGTTGGTGATGTTTCTGAAGCGTCCCGGCGGACAGTCGCAGTTCAGTGCCCATTTGGCCGCTCAATCGTCGGAGCGCTCGGCCATCCAGGCGGTGCAGGCGTGGGTGCTGGACAATCTGACGGGCGATCTGGCCGTCAACGCGCTGGCGAAGCGGGCGAACATGAGCGCTCGCAATTTCGCCCGGGTGTTCCGCCTGGAAGCACACATGACTCCGGGAGACTTCGTGGAGGCGGCGCGGGTCGACGCGGCGCGGCGGATGCTCGAAGACACGGACACACCGTTGCAGCGTGTTGCCGCCCGATGCGGGTTTGGCAACACCAACGCCTTGCGCCGTGCGTTCTTGCGGCGGTTGCAGGTTACACCCGGCGAATACCGCCGACGTTTCGAGGACGTCGCGACCGATGTTCGGCAAACGACGCCAAGGGGAAAGGTACCGCGAACCTCGCTTTCGACCGGCATGGCGGTGGCGTCCCGGGTCGAGTGGATGCCTTCCGATGGGCATCGCCGCGGCGTGGCCCCATATCGTGAATCACTGGTGGCCGCATGCTCTGACTGAGGTGTTTGAGGAGTATTCACATGAACGGCGCTGAACTGCTGGTATCGGCATTGGAGTGCGAGGGTGTGGAGCAGGTCTTCGGCGTGCCCGGCGAGGAAAACCTTGCCGTCGTCGAGGCGCTGCGGCGTTCGTCGATCAAACTGGTGCTGACCCGCCACGAGCAGGCGGCCGCCTTCATGGCGGCGACGCACGGGAGGCTGACCGGCCGGGCCGGTGTCTGCCTGGCCACGCTCGGCCCCGGCGCGCTCAACCTTGCCACCGGCGCCGCCTACGGTCTGCTCGGGGCGATGCCCATGATCCTGCTCACCGGCCAGAAGGGGATTTTGAGCCGCAAGCAGGCACGCTTCCAGGTCGTGGACATGGTCTCGACGATGACGCCGCTGACCAAGATGGCGCGCCAGATCGTCAGCCCCGCGACCATCCCGGCGCTCGTCCGCGAGGCCTTCCGGGTGGCCCAGCAGGAGCGGCCGGGGCCGGTCCTGCTCGAACTGCCGGAGGACATCGCCAGCGAGGCCGCGCCGGCGCTCGCGCCGGTGCCGCCCCACCGGATCGACCCGCCGGTCGCCCCGCGGGAAGCGCTGGATCGGGCGGCCGATTTGATCCGCAAGGCGGAGCGGCCGCTGATCATGCTGGGCGCCGCGGCGAACCGGCCGCGTCTGGCGCAGGCGCTGTCGGAGTTCGTCAAGCGCGTGCAGATCCCATTCGTCAACACGCAGATGGGCAAGGGGGCGGTCTCCGGCGGCTCCGGGCTCTACCTTGGCACCGCCGCCCTCTCGGAGCGCGACTATGTGCACCGGGCGATCGACCAGGCCGATCTGATCGTGTCGATCGGCCACGACACGGTGGAAAAGCCCCCGTTCCTGATGGGTCCCAAGGGCCCCACGGTCCTGCATGTCGGCTATCTGCCGGCCACGGTCGAGGAGGTGTTTTTCCCGCACGCCGAGCTGGTGGGCGACGTCGGGCCGAGCCTCGGCCTGCTGGCCGACCGGCTCGAAGGCAAGCTGCCCCGGGCGGGCGCGCTGCTTGGCCTGCGCGAGGGGATCCTCGCCCGGATCGCCGACCGGGCGGAGGAGAGCCGGTATCCGCTGACCCCGCAACGCATCGTGCACGACGTGCGGCAGGTGATGCCGGAGGACGGCATCGTCTGCCTCGACAACGGCATGTACAAGATCTGGTTCGCCCGCAACTACCGCACCCGGGTCGCCAACACGCTGCTGCTCGACAACGCGTTGGCGACGATGGGGGCCGGTCTGCCCTCGGCCATGATGGCGGCCATGCTTCACCCGGCCAAGCGGGTCCTGGCGGTGTGCGGAGATGGCGGGTTCATGATGAACGCGCAGGAACTGGAGACGGCGGTCCGCCTCGGCCTCAACCTCGTGGTGCTGATCCTGCAGGACGACGCCTATGGGATGATCCGCTGGAAGCAGGCGGTCGACGGGTATGCCGACTTCGGCATGACCTTCGGCAATCCCGACTTCGTCACGTACGCCCGGGCCTACGGCCTGCCGGGCCGCCGGGTCGAGGACGCCGACGGCTTGGCGCCGGCGCTGGAGGCGGCCTTCGCCGACGGCGGCGTCCACCTCATCACGGTGCCGATCGATTATTCGGAAAACATGCGGGTCCTTGTCGACGAACTGCGCGACCATGCCTCAAAGAGTGGGGGTGAGAACGCTTGACGGTGCTCCGCGCCCGGCGCGATCGGGTCTCGTCACAGGTCGAGCGCGATGTCGCCCTTCGGCTGGCAGCAGCAGATCAGCACGTTGCCGTCGCCGGGCGGCTCGACCGGGTCGGGCAGATAGCCGACCGTCCCGGTCACGAGCCCTGTCTCGCAATTGTGGCAAACCCCGGATCGGCACGACCACCGGACGGGGACATCGCACGCCTCGGCAAGTTCGAGCAGGCTGTTGAACGCCGGATTCCAGGGGACACTGAGATTGCTCCGTGCGAACGACACCAGCGGCCCCGTGCCTGCGGGTCCGACCGGCAGGTGCGGCGGCACGTGGCGGGCCGCGGCCACACCCGGCGTCATGGATGGGGCCGATCCGAAAATCTCGCTGTGAACGCGGCTGGCGGCCACTCCCCAGGCTTGCAGGCCGGTGGTGAAGTCGGTCAGGAAGGCGGCCGGCCCGCACAGATAGAAATCGGCGTCGCGCGGCACGCCCAGTTCCTGGAGCACCTGCACCGTCAACCGCCCGGCGGCATCGTAATCGAGAACCGGCCGGTCCGCAGGACGTGGCAAGCTGTAGCGGACGTGGCTGTGGCTGCCGGGAAGGGCTGCAAGGAGCGTTCGCGTCTCCCCGGCAAACGGATGTTCCCGGCCGTCGCGGGCGCCGTAAATCCACCAGATCGTCCTCGGTGAAGCGGCGGCGGCCAAGGAGTGGAGCATGGCGAGCACCGGAGTGGCTCCGATCCCCGCACTCAGCAGGACGACGGGGCCATCGCCCGACGTCAGCGTGAAGCTGCCGCGCGGCGCGCTCACGTCGAGCACATCCCCGACCCGGACCTGGCTCTCGATGTAGGATCCGGCCGCACCATGCACCGCCCGCTGGATGCTCACACGGTAGCGGGCATCGCTCGGCTCGCCCGACAGCGAGTAGCTGCGCAGGAGAACCGGCGCATCGGGCGCCGGCCTCAGCCGCAGCAAGACGAACTGGCCCGGCAGCGCCAGCGCCAGCGGCCGCCCGTCGGTGGGTTCCAGCGTCAGCGAGGTCACGCGGCTGCTTTCACTGGTCTTGCGCGATACCCGCAACGGGCGGAACCCCGCCCACGCCGGAGGTGGCCCGGCGGAAGGAGCGAGCCCGGGATTGCCCGTCGCCGTGCCACCCCCCTGCGCGCGCTCCAGCAGCGCCTGGAGGGAGCCGCGCCAGCCCGCGCTCAGCGCAGGAATGCGCAGCGCCCGCTCCAGCTGGTTTCCGGGATGCCCGGGCTTGTACAACAGCGCGTTGATCTCGGAGACCGTCATGCGCTCGGGATCCGCGGCGACCTGCACAATCTCGTCGCCTGCTTCGACTTCTCCCTCCTCAAGAACGCGAAGGTAGAAGCCGGGTCTGCCGTGCGCGACGAGCAGCGCGGGCATCCGCGGCTCGTTCATGCGGATGCCGACCCGATAGCAGGTGACGCGCGGCTGCGTCACCTCGAACACCGCCGTCCCGATCCTGTAGCGATCACCGATGCACACCTCATCGTCGGGCAGTCCGTCGACGGTGAAATTCTCGCCGAACTGCCCGTAACCGAAGTCGCCCCGGCCAAGCTGGCTTTGCCAATAGCGGTAAGAACCAATCTGATAGACAAAGACGGCCCGATGCTCGCCGCCATGTCCCTTCAAGTCCCCTTGACCGTCGCCGTCGATGTTGAGGCGCCGCACCATGCGCCGGCCTTGAACAGGCGTCTTCCAGACTGCGGTGTGGACCGTTCTTCCCTGCCACGCGATGTCGCGCGGCAGACCCACATTGACCGAAAGCAGACGCGCCATCGCTCACCTCTCCCGCGCTCCACACATCGTTGTTTGTTGCGCAGCCCCGCTTTGCTGGAGATCGTCCCCGAACAAGCATGTCCAAAGAAACCGGGAAGGCAGTGCCCGTCTTGTGATGATATCAACGAAGTGAATTGAGTGATGTTTTCGACAACGGACGAGGATCGGCGACAGGCCGCGTCCCATGGCATGTAGCGTCCCATAGGGCAGCGTCAAGTCCGCAGCGGCATGGCAGAAGGGGCTGGGCACGGGGCCGCCATGGCGACGCGGCGACCGTCCGAATTTGAATCCGTGGGGGCGAAAAATGGCCAGCGCCTCCGGGGGGCGGGGTGGGGTGGAAGGCGCTGGCCCAAGGTCGGCACGGCGAGCGATCTGAACGCCGCGTCTCACCCACGCGCTGATCGCATCGTTGCGGTTCGGCGAGAGAACCCAGGATTCATTATTTTCATCGCGACGGCAATCGCGAGAGAACGTCAAATACGGCCAAAGATCTGGCCGTTCCGGCCAACAAACGGGGCTGGCCGAGAACGCGTGTCATTTGGCCGTTTGCGGCGCTCCTGTCCAATTGATGGCAAGGGCGCGGTCTGCACAATGGCGGCCAACATTGCCTCGTCGCAGGAGATCCTCATGCTTCTGGCTTACATGCTTGAAAAGTTTGTCCAGCGCGGCCGCCTTACCGTGATCGATGCCTTTGGGCAAACGCGGCGTTTCGGTGGTGGCCCGGGTCCGGTTGCGACGATCAGGCTGCATGACGAGGCGCTGCACCGCCGGCTGTTCCTGAATCCGCAGCTTGCCGTCGGCGAAGCGTATATGGACGGGACACTCACCGTGGAAGAAGGGTCGCTGTATGATTTCCTGGCCCTCGCTATGAGCAATCTCGCGACACCTCCGCGCTCGATATTCACTCCTCTGTGGAGCGGATTCGGCACGCTGTTCCGCCGTTGGCACCAGCACAACCCGGTCGGACGGTCCATGCGGAACGTGGCGCATCATTACGATCTGTCGGACGATCTCTACGCGCTGTTTCTTGACTCGGACCGGCAGTACTCATGCGCTTATTTTGAGAACTCTGACGATGACCTGGAGGTGGCGCAGCTGCGCAAGAAGCGCCACATCGCGGCCAAGCTACGGCTGGAGCCTGGCATGCGGGTGCTCGACATTGGCTCCGGCTGGGGCGGCCTCGCATTGTATTTGGCACGGGAGACGGGAGTCGAAGTGACGGGGCTGACGCTTTCCGTCGAACAGCACAAGGTCGCGACGGAGCGCGCCCGGATCGCCGGCCTCGCTGATCGGGTGCGCTTCCATTTGCGCGATTATCGTGAGGATGCCGGCCAATACGACCGGATCGTTTCGGTGGGCATGTTCGAGCATGTTGGTGTCGGCCACTTCCAAGCCTTTTTCAATACGGTGCATCATCTGCTCGCCAAGGATGGCGTCGCCATGCCGCACGCCATCGGCCGCTTTGAGTCCCCGGGGACCACCAACGCTTGGCTGCGCAAATACATTTTCCCCGGCGGCTATGCGCCGGCGCTGTCCGAGGTTCTGGCACCGGTCGAGCGAGCCGGCTTGTGTGTGACCGACGTCGAAATTCTGCGCCTGCATTATGCATTTACGTTGAGGCACTGGCGCGAACGTTTCATGGCCCGCTGGAATGACGCCAAGGCGTTGTACGATGAACGTTTTTGCCGGATGTGGGAATTCTATCTGACCGGGTGCGAGGTCAGTTTCCGGGTCGGCGGCATGATGGTCTTCCAAATCCAGATGGCCAAGGCGGTGGACGCTGTGCCAATCACCCGCGGCTACATGGACGCATGGGAACGGGCGCATCCGTTGCCGGCGCGGCCCCGGATCTGATCGCCGTCTGAACGACAGGATCCCTGCCATGGACCGCAACACTTGGCGCCGTCTTCCTGCTGGGCGCTGCCTCGGTCGCGCCCCCGTTGTTCAAGAAGCCAGAGCATCTGATCTGATACCGAAGGCACATGGCGCAGCCATGTGCGAAAGGGTCATATGGCCGGCCGATCATGGAACTGTTCATGCGCCGGCCTTATGAGTGCGGGTGCGCGCACTGAGGCGTGGTGTTCGCGCGGAAATCCGGAGGGATGCCATGAAATACACGCTCAGCCGTTTCGCGATTGTTCCCGCCCGGCCGATTGACCGGGGTGGGTTCCATCCGCCACGTGCTCCCGCGTCGGTCCTGGATGTGGTGGAATGGCTGACGGGGGATGATTGCCACGCGATGGAAGAGGCTGCATTCATCGCCGGGCTCGGCCAGCGGCTGCGGGCGATTGGGCTGCCCATCGACCGGCTGACGCTCCACCTGCGCACGCTGCATCCGGAGATCATGGGGCGCACCGTGGCCTGGGCCCCGAACGAACCCGTGGAGATTCACGACCGGGAGCATGGGATCGCGGCGTCCGCCGGGTTCCTCGGCAGCCCGGCGCGCCAAGCGATGGAGACGGGAAGAGCGGTGCTGGTGCGGCTGGACGGTTCGGCGGGCCCGCCTTGGCCCCTGGACGTCTTTGCCGGGCGGGGTCTTGTCGAACTGCTGACCATGCCGCTCCACACCACCGACGGACCGGTCAGCGCCGCCGGCTTCGGCACGGTGCGGCCGAGCGGCTTTTCCGCCGCCGACCGCGCCGCCCTGGACCGGATTCTCCCCGCGCTGCGCAACAGCTGCGAACTGCGCACGCTGCGTCAGGTCGAACTGACGCTGCTGGACACCTACGTCGGTCCCGGATCGGCCCGGCGCATTCTGGCCGGGCACATCCAGCGCGGCCAAGTCGAATCGCTGCGGACAGCGCTGATGCTGTGCGATATGCGCGGCTTCACGGACCTGTCGAACCGTTTGCCGAGCGTCCGCGTGCTGGAGTTGCTGAACCTCTATTTCGACCAGGCGCTGCCGGCGGTGGCGGAGGCCGGGGGTGAGGTCCTGAAGTTCATGGGCGATGCTGTCCTGGCCTTTTTTCCCGGCGACCAGCCGGAAGCGGCCTGCGCGATGGCGCTGCGGGCGGCCGAGGCGGTCTGCACCCGCCTCGCCCCTTTCGCCGCCACCGACCCGCCGCTCGCCGCGACCATCGCCCTGCATTACGGGGAGGTGAGTTACGGCAACATCGGCTCGGGCCGACGGCTGGACTTCACGCTGATCGGGCCTGATGTGAATTTGGTCCACCGCATTCAGACGGTGGGCAGCCGGATGAGCCAGCCGCTGCTGATGTCCCGCCGCTTCGCGGAACTGCTGCCGGCCGATCGAACCATATTGGCCGGAACCTACGCGCTGAAAGGGTTTGCCGAGCCCGTTGAACTGTACAAAGAGAGGGCATAGCGCCGAACGTCACACTGGGCTTGTCCCCTGCAACGGAACCGCCGGTAGCCGTGCGCGAACCGGTCCGGGCGTTCGGTGGCCGCAGTCGAAGGACCGTGCGGGCCGTGCACCGGCGAGCTGGCGCAAAAGCCGCCGGACCCGGAAATCCGACGGGCCGCTTGTTGCCGCTCTTGCCGGACGCCGGTCAACCGCACTATTCCCAGGCGAGCATGCTCACCGGACTCGTGAGGTCCGAGAGCGGTGCCCGGACAAGCCAGCCACACAGGACATGGGAATGAGCGCTGCCCCTCGTTTGGAGAACGCCGTCGTGATCACCGGCGCCGGGCGCCGGGTTGGATTCCATCTTGCCGAACGCATGCTCGCGTCGGGCAGACCGGTGATCGCCCATTACCGCACCCGCACCGAGGAAATCGAACGGCTGGGCGCGGCCGGGGCCGTCTGCCTGCAAGCGGATTTGGCTGATCCGGACGGCGGCCTTAGGCTGGCGGACGCGATCCGGAACGTCGCCGTCAGCCTGCGAGCGCTCATCCACAACGCGTCGGCCTTCGAGAAGACCGCCCCAAGCACGACCGACGCCCTTCGCCAGATGGATGCCTTTTACGCCGTGCACCTGCGCGCGCCCTTCGCGCTCAACCGGGACCTTGCTCCGTTGCTGCGGGCCTGCCCGGAGCCGCGTTCCGACATCCTGCACATCACCGACATCTACGCGGACAACCCCAATCCGCTTTTCGACGCCTATTGCGCGACCAAGGCGGGCCTCCAGAATCTGGCGTTGGCGTTTGCCAAGGGCTTGGCCCCGAAGGTCAAGGTCAATGTCGTTCAGCCCGGCCCCATCCTCTTCAAGGAGTGGCACAGCCCCGAAGCGCGCAAGCAGGTCCTGTCAGAGACGCTCCTCGGCGAGGAAGGCGGGGTCGAAGCGATCGGGATCGCGGTCGAAGCCATTCTCCAAAATCCTTATCAGACCGGTGCCGTCATCCCGGTGGACGGCGGCCGGCGCCTCGCCTAGGCGGGCCGTGTCGAGGCCGGCGTCTGGAAAGGGAACAGGGCACAACGTGCCGGCCGGGCCCGGCGGATGACGCCCGGTCAAAACGGCCAGCAGTTCCCGAAAGGGCGGGATTAGATACGAATCCACCGGCAGCGCGTCGAGGTCGGGCGGCGGCGTGAGCGTGTGCAGGCGGGCGACGAGGTCAAGGTCGGCCGCCCGGTCGCGTGTCTTGCACGCAGGATGCGCCCGATCCCGCCCCATCGCGACTTCGATCCCGACGCACATTGCCTTGCACGCGTCCGGGTCCAATTCACTCGGAACGAACGCGCAGAAGTTGACGAAACGATGCTGGCTCGTCATCCCGACCGGGTCCGTGTAGTAGAAGCGGCTGAGAACGACGTGTCCGAACTCAGCCGCGAGATGCGTGACGATGCGCGCCGCACTCTTCTCCGGGTCGAGGTTCGTGCCGACACCAAGAATGTAGCCGGCCGAAGGCAGCGCACCGGGAGCCGGCGAGGGGAAAGAGTCCATGATCATTCCGTGGCGTTGGAGCGAGGCGGCAGGACGAGACGCCACGTCGGCGACGCGTCTTGATCATCGGTGGCTGAAGGCCATGGCAAGCCGCCTTGAAGGCCCCACAATTTTTGCGGGTAAGCGCTCGGAGTGATGCTCATTTTTATTCAAGATCTCATAACGCGCGTTACCGTTGTCAAAAAATAGCATCACTCGGTTAATTAATTTTCACTATTATTGCGCTCAAATGCAATCATGAACACTGCCCCCATGCTGCCCCTGAACCGCCATTCCCGCATGACCCGTAAGGTTTTCCTCTGCGCCGTCGGCGCGCTCCTGATCGGCCTCGCCGCACCGGCTTGGGCTGATCCCCTCCCCACTCCAGTGGAAAAGCCAATCCTTACCGTCTCTGGCCACATCAGCGTGACCAATCGGGGCGCCCTGGCCGAGTTCGACCGCGCGTCGCTCGAGGCGCTCGGCACCGTGTCGTTCACGACGACAACGCCCTGGTACAAGGAGCCGGTGACGTTTGAGGGCGTCCCCCTGGCACGGCTCATGGAACGCCTCGGGGCGCGCGGCGAGACGATCGTCGCGACCGCGCTCAACGATTACAGCGGTGAAATTCCCATGGAAGATGTCCGCAACCGCCAAGTCATCCTCGCGCTGAAGCGCGATGGACGGTATATGCCGGTCAGCGACAAGGGGCCCCTGTTCATCGTCTACGATTTCGACCACGACCCCGAAGCAAAGAAGAACAAGTATTACAGCCGGTCGGTCTGGCAGGTTGTTCGACTTGCCATCCAGTGACGATGCCTTGGCTTGAACGCGGGCGGCGCTGGTTCGCGGGGCAATCGTCCCATCGCCTGAGCGCCGCGCTCGCTGTTCTCATCTGCGGTTTCGGCTTGGCGGCGGCGTATTTGTCCCTGCTGGTGCTGAACTATGGCGACACGCTGCGCAGCGCGTCGCCCTACAACTTCGCCTGGGCCGCAAGCCAAGCGGTCGGCGAGGTGTCGCGCCTGGAGCAGCGCATTCTGGCGAGCGCTCTGCCGGGCTCGGCCATCGACGGCGACGAAGTTCAACTGCGCATCGACATCGTTCGCAACCGCATCGGCGTGTTGGGAGATGGCCAAGCGTCGGCCTTCAGCGACCGCTATCCCCAGCACGGCAAAACCATCGATCGTCTTGAGACGGCGCTTGACCGGGTGACCGTCCTTCTCGCCGGTGAGGCCCCCGCGTCGGAAAAGGCGATAACCGCCCTCAGCGCTTTGGGCGCCGTGGACCACGAACTCACCGCGTTCGCGTCCGCCGCGAACCAGTTCGGCGGCGAGCAGGTCGACGCTGGCCAGGACCGGTTGCTCTTCCTGCATTGGCTTTTCACCGCTCTGGCCATGGGCTTGGCGGTCTGCGGCATGCTGCTCATCACGCTTCTGGTGGTGCAAAACCGCACCATCCGGCAGGCGCATCGCCGGCTGGAGACCATGACCGGCGAACTGCGGGTCGCGGCCGCCCAGGCGGAGGAGGCCAGTCAGGCCAAAACCCGCTTTCTGGCCACCATGAGCCACGAGCTGCGCACGCCGCTCAACGCCATCATCGGCTTTTCCGAACTGATCCAGGATGACGTCCAGCCGCGGACCCGGGTGGCCGCCCGGCCGAAGAACCCTGTCGTCACGCTCCAGGAGCACACGCAATACGCGGGGTACATTCTTGCCAGCGCCAAGCACATGCTGAGCCTGGTGATTGACATCCTGTCGTTCGCTCAAATGGAAACCGGTCACATCAACCTTCGGTTTGAACCGGTCGACGTGGAAAAAGCCATCCGTGCCGCCATTGCGATGATGCTCGGAACGCCGTCGGGGCAAGGCCGGTCGATCGCGATGGAACGCCGGGCCGTCTGGCCGGTGCTGCAGGTGGACGAACAGGCGCTGCGGCAAATGCTGCTGAATCTGCTGTCCAACGCCGTGAAGTTCAGCGCGTCCGAAACCCCGATCCTCGTCGACGTCGGGATCACGCCGGACGGAGGCTTGGTCATCGCCGTGCAGGACCGGGGCATCGGCATGACCGCAGAGCAGGTCGAGAAGGCGGCGCAGCCGTTTTATCAAGCCGACGGCAGTTCCGCACGCCGCTTCCAGGGCACCGGGCTTGGCCTGAGCATCGCCAAGACCCTGATGGAGGCCCATGGCGGAAAGCTCGTCATTGAGAGCACGCTGGGCCAGGGCACACGGGCCTCCATGCATTTTCCAGCGGAGCGGGTCGGCGGTTCGACGCCCAGCCTGCGCGCCGCACCATGAATCCGCCGGGAGACCACCGGAAAACCGCCGGGCGATGCGCGCATACCCGGCCACCAACACGCAGCAGCAAAGGACCCAGGATATGACCCACCAGGCAAGTGTTCTCGCGCTCGTCCAAGAGGCGCTGGTCGCGCGTCGCTCGAACGAGGCGCTGGACACGCCGCTGGACGAAGCCGGTGCGGAGGCGATGATCGAGGCTGCGGCGTGCAAGCTCGAAGAACTTCTCGACATTCTGCTCATCGATCATCGGAACGACCACAACACGCGCGACACACCGCGGCGGGTCGCCAAGATGCTCGTCCGGGAGCTGCTGCGAGGCCGTTTCGCGCCACCACCGGCCCTCACCGAGTTCAAGAACGCCGAGAACTTCGACCAGCTGATCGTCACGGGACCGATCGCGGTCCGCTCCACCTGCGCGCATCACCTCATGCCCATCTACGGAGCGGCCTACATCGGCATTCTGCCGGCCAAGGACGGCAACATCCTGGGGCTGTCCAAGTACGACCGCATCGTCGACCACTTCGCCGCCCGCTTCCAGATTCAGGAGGAGTTGGTCAAGCAGATCGGCAACTTCATCGTCGATCTGACGAAGCCGCGCGGTCTGGCGGTGCGCATCAGCGCCGTGCACATGTGCAAGACACACCGGGGGGTCCGGGCCAGCCACGACAGTCGGATGGTGAACACGTCCTTCCACGGGGAGATGCTGGAATTCCGGGAGCTGCGCGACGAGTTCCTGCGCGAGTGCGCGACACTTGAGCAGGCGGCCCGCTGACGTGGACCGCCTTGCCGCCCTGCATGGACGGGCAAAGGCCGGGTGGATCAGGGCCGAGATCATGCTTGCCGCCCTGCTGATGGCGGGATCCCTGGCCATGGTCCTGACCGCCGGAGCCTTGGCGCGTGAGCTCGGCACGCGTTATGCGCCCGGGGAGGTGCTCTTTCTCCGGTTCCTGATCTCGCTGGCGGTGGTCGGGCCAGCCGCCCTGGCCATGGCGGGGCGGCGCGCCGTCGTGGTCCAGCGGCCATACTCCCATGCAATCCGTGCGGTCACCGGGGTCGCCGCCGCGCTGATCTTCTACGCGGCGACGCAGCGGCTGCCCTTCGCCGATCTCGTGGCCTTGTCCTACTCGGCTCCGATCTTCGTGGCGCTTCTGTCGCGTCTCCTCATCGGCGAGCGCGTCAGCCCGCTGTCCGGGGCTTGCATCGCGCTCGGCCTTCTCGGCGTGTTCGTCGTCGCCCCGCCGACGCGGCTGGAGGTCTGGAGCTTGGCCGCGCTGGTCATGGCCGCGCTGAACGCGGTCTGCATCCTCGTCACGCGGCAAACCGCCCGGAGCGATGGGCCGGCCGCCACGGCGCTGGTGTTCGTGCTGGCCGGAACGGTGCTCACGCTTCCCGCGGCGATGGTGGACTTCAAGACGCCGAGCTTGGCCGACGGCCCAACCTTTCTGCTTTTGGGAGGAGCCGCAGGCCTCGCCATCATCCTCAATGTGCTTGCCTTCCGCCGGGCTCCGGCCGCTGTCCTGGCACCCATCGACTATCTCGGCATCGTCGCCTCGATGGCCATCGGCTACCTGTGGTGGGACGAAACACCGACCTTGTCCATGGCGCTCGGCGGGGCATTGATCACGGCGGCCGGACTTGCCGGCGCGTTATCGGCGAGTGGAACCGCACGACGCTTGTGACGGTGGCCTCACCCCGGCGCAACCGCCGGGGCCTTGTTGCACAAATGCGGGTCCGACGTCAGTCCGCGAGAAGTTCCTTCAACTTGGCATCGAGGAAGGCGACATCGTCGCGGCTGGTCCCCGGGCCGCCGGCGAAATGCCCCCAAATCGATGTGATCGGGATGAACTCGGCGTTCGGCATGTGCGCCACCTCGTTCTGGCTGTCCTCGGGCGGGAAGTAAAGGTCGGTCTGGCCGGGCATGACGAAGGCCCGCGCTTTGATGGCGCCCAAGGCCTTGCGGAAGTCCCCTTGGTAGAGTTCATTGTCGCTGATGTCGCCGTTCTGCCACGTCCACAGCATGGCCAGAAGGTTGTTGGCATCCTTGGGCAGGAAAAAGCCTTCCCAAAAGGCGACGAGGAAATCCTCCAGCGAGGAGTATCCCAGCACGTCGATGTCGAGGCGTTCCCGGTAGAAGGCCTGCGAGAATCCCCAGCCGGCGTAGACGCGCGCCATGGCACGCAGACCTTTGGCCGGCTTCTCACGGTACCAACCGTCCTGCCACGCCGCATCGGCGGTGAGCGCGGCCTTCACCCCTTCAAGGAACACGAAATTGTGGCGCGAGCATTTGGCCGATCCGCAGAAAGGCGCGATCCGCTCCACCATGTCGGGATACAGCGCACCCCAGTGGAAGGTCTGCAGCGCGCCCATGGACCAGCCCGTGACCAGGCGCAGACGATCGATGCCGAACTTCTCGGTCACCAGCCGGTGCTGGAGGCGGACGTTGTCGCAGGCGGTGACCTGGGGAAAGCGCGGGCCGTTGTAGGGCTCCGGCGTGTTGTTGGGCGAGGACGACAGGCCATTGCCCAGCATGTTGGGAACGATGATGAAATGCTTGCCGGGATCCAGCGCCATGCCTTCGCCGATCAGCCACTCGTTGTCGTAATGCTGGCCGGAGTACCAGGTCGGGTAGACGATGGCGTTGTCCTTCGCCGCGTTCAGCGTCCCGTAGGTCTTGTAGGCGAGCTTGCAGCCGCGCAGCGTTGCGCCGCGCTGAAGGGTAACGTCGCCGAGATCATAGAGGTCGTAATCCACGGTCATGGTGCGGTTCCTCCGTTATGCTTTTCCTTTGGTGCACGCGTTGGCGTGCCGTCTCCGCCTCAGTGGGACAGCCGCAGATAGAGGGCCGGCAGCTTCTCCGGCAGGCGTTCGACCCGATCCATCACCAGGAAGTTGCGCTGCCCGAACATGCGGGACAGGTATTCTTTACCGTTCGGGTCCAACCCGATGCCGAACACGTCGATGCCGAGATGCGAGAGGGCGAGAACGGCTTTGCGCGCGTCCTCAAGGAGGTACCGCCGGTCCGCGATGTCGATGTCGGACGGCTCTCCATCCGTGATGACCAGCAGAAGCCGGCGGTGGGTCGACTGGCGCGCCAGGATGCGGCCGGCGTGCTTCAGCGCCGTCCCCAGCCGCGTGGACAGTTCCGCCGCCAGTCCGGCCAGCCGGGCCTTCGCCACTGCATCGTAGGGGCGGCGGAAGTCCTTGATCCGGTAGTAGCGGACCTCCTCGCGCCCGTTGGAGCAGAAGGCGTGGATCGCGAAGGGATCCCCCAATTCCGCAAGGGTGTTGGCGAAGAGAGCCGTTGCGTGCCGTTCCAGCGTCAGGATGGACTTGTCGGTGCCGCGGACGAGGTCGTTGGTCGAGGCCGAGATGTCGAGCAGCAGCAGGACGGACAGGTCGCGGTGCCGCCGCGCCAGCGTCGCGTAGACCCGCGTGTCCGGGGTTTCGCCGCGGCGGCGGCTGAGCGCCGCTTCGATGCAGGCGTCGAGGTCGAGCCGGTCGCCCTCCGGCTGGCGGCGCAACCACGCGGGCCGGCTCACCTTCGCGGAGCGGACCAGGGCGGTCAGCCGATCGACCACCGCCTTGTGCTGGTCGATGATCCGGTCGATGGAACGCGCGCTGCCCTCATAGGCGAACCGCTCCACCACGCGGGCCCAGTCGGGCCGTTCGCGCCCGATCAGATAGTCCCACTCCGGGTAGCGGACCGGCGGCGCCGCGATCTCCGGATCGTCCGGGGCCGGTGCGCTCCTGTCCGGCCGCTCCGCGGGATCAGCCTCGCGCGGTTCGGGCGGAACGCCCGACGGGTCGCCGTCCTGTTCGGCGTGTTCGACGCGGTAAGCCTCGTAGACCGTTTCGGCCTCGGCCCGGTTGGCGGCCGCGGCGTCGCCGAAGTCCCACAGGCCGAGATTGTCGTCCCGGTAGGCCGGCTCCACGACATAGGTCTTAGCGTTGAACTGCACCCGCATCTGCCCGAGGTCGTTGCCGAGCAGGCCGCCAATGGTCCGGCTGATCGCCGGGTCAGCCCAGCTGTCTTCCCGTTCGAAGAACAGCGTCCGTCCCTTGGCGACCCAGGCGTTGTCGTCCTGGTAATGCGGATCGATGAGCGCCCGCGCCAGCCGGGCCATCAGCACCGGCGCCGTTCCCGCCCCGCCCGCTTCCGCCACATGGAACGGCAGCCACAGGCGCCGCAGCCCTGGATACCCGCGCATGGCGAGGTGCTCCACGCGCGCGTCCTCGATCAGCGAAACGAGCGCCAGCTGGAGTGGCTTGAGGCTGCCCACCGGAAAGCGCGGCCCGGAATGGCGCAGGTGGGCGCCGATGTGCACCAAGGACGCGCGGAACAGATCCTCGGCCCGCTGCCCGGCCACGCCGCGAAAGGTTTCCGGCATCCAGACCAGGCCATCGGAAAAGCTGGCCCGGCGCGGCACGCCACCCGCTGCGTCCGCCTTGGCGTGCCGCACGGGCGCGCGCAGGCGCCACAGGGCCGCCAGATAGGCCTTCAGGCGCCGCTCGACCGCGGAGAAGGCAAGGTCGTCGGCCTCGCGATGCAGGGCGCGCAGCGACTCCCGAGTCGACAGCAGGAAGAAGGCGAGCCGCCGTCCGGGGTCGTCCGCCGCGGCGCGGACGCCGGCCAGGGCCCACGCCTCGAAGGCCGCCGGATCGAGTTCGGCCAGAAGCCCTTCGGTCCGGTCGAGCATCGGGGCCATCGATTCCGGGGCCATCGGCGCCAACCGCTCGACGGCCGCCAGCCACTCCCGGAAGCGGGACGGCGTGCCGAGACGCCGGGCCGCCTTGGGCGCCGCCGCCAGCAACGCCTGCGCGGCGCGGACGCCGGCGGTCCGTCCCAGGGCGATCGCCGTGTCGCCCAGGTCGATCACCGGGTCGGGCCCGATGATCTCGGCGCAGGCCAGCCCGCCACGCAGGTAGGCAAGCACGCAGGTTTGCCCGAGCGCCGCGTCGGCCATCGCGGCGCACGCGCGCAGCCATTGGTCGCGGGCGTCCGGCGGAAACCGGCGCCCGATCGCCGGCCAAGCCGGAATGACCGCGTCCGCGAGGTCCGGGTGATCCCGGAGCAGCGCGGACGCGGCGGAACCGAGGTCAAGCATGTCAGGCCACCGACGCGGCGATCGCCGCGGAGAAGGCGTCGCGCACGTCCGCGTCGTCCGTGATCGGCAGCACGAGGGTGATTTCGCAGGCCTTGGCCAGGGGAATGCCGCGGGCGATCAGCCGCCCGGCGTGGATGAGCATACGCGTCGACACGCCCTCCTGAAGGCCCTGGCCCTTGAGGTTGCGCGAGCTGCCGGCGATGCGGACCAGCAGGTGGGCGACGTCCGCCGGCACCTCGGCCTCGTGCGCGACGATCTCGGCCTCCACGGACGGGGCGGGGAAGTCGAATTCGATCGCCGCGAAGCGCTGCTTGGTTGATTCCTTGAGGTCCTTGAGGACGCTCTGGTAGCCGGGGTTGTAGGAGATGACGAGCTGGAAGTCCGGATGGGCGGTGATCAGCTCATTGCGCTTCTCCAACGGCAGAACACGGCGCGCGTCGGTCAGCGGATGAATCACCACCGTGGTGTCCTGGCGCGCTTCCACGATTTCATCGAGGTAGCAGATGGCGCCGTGGCGCACCGCCAGCGTCAGCGGCCCGTCGTGCCACCGCGTGCCCTCGGCATCGAGCAGATAGCGACCGACGAGGTCCGAGGCGGTCATGTCCTCGTGGCACGCCACCGTGATCAGCGGCCGGCCCAGCCGCCAAGCCATGTGTTCGATGAACCGGGTCTTGCCACAGCCGGTCGGCCCCTTGAGCATCATCGGCATGCGCGCGGCGTAGGCGGCCTCGAACAGGCCGACCTCGTCGCTCACCGGCCGGTAGTACGGCTCTTCGTTGATGCGGAATTCATCCAGCACCATTCTCTCACCTCCTGTCTGGCCGCGGCTCCCTTGTCGGCGGCGGAAGCGCGGGGCGGGCACGCCCGCCCCGCCTGTCGCCTCAGCCGTATGCCTCAGCGGTGCGCCTCCATCTCCTTGTTCGGAATGCCGTCGATCGGGCACTCCTCGGTGCCGACGGTGCCGCGGGTCAGCGCTTCGACGCGGGTGCGCGTGCCGTCCGGGTCGGTGATCCACTGGCGATAGAAGTCGTAGGCGCACACGGCCTCGCCGCGGGCGTCCTCGCGGGAGTTGATCTTGCCCGTGTAGCCGCGGTGCACGAGCTTGAACAGGTGGTTTTCCGACTGCATGTTCTTGCGCGCGTCGCGGATCAGCGACTTGGACAGCTGGGCATACTGGATGCCCATCTCCTCGGTGCCGCATTCGCCCAGCGTGCGCCCGTCGAAGCCGATGATCGAGGAGTGGCCGAAGTAGGAGTAGACCCCGTCGAAGCCGGCGGCGTTGGCGACCGCGACGTAGCAGTTGTTCGCCCAGGCCATCGCCTTGGACATGACGATCTGCTGCTCCTTGGCCGGATACATGTAGCCCTGGCAGCGGATGATCAGCTCCGCTCCCTTCATGGCGCAGTCGCGCCAGATCTCCGGGTAGTTGCCGTCGTCGCAGATGATCAGGCTCATCTTCAGGCCCTTCGGGCCTTCCGAGACGTAGGTGCAGTTGCCCGGATACCAGCCCTCGATCGGCACCCACGGCATGATCTTGCGGTACTTCTGAACGATCTCGCCCTGGTCGTTCATCAGGATCAGCGTGTTGTAGGGCGCCTTGTGCGGATGGTCCTCGTGCTGCTCGCCGGTCAGCGAGAAGACGCCCCAGACCTTGGCGCGGCGGCAGGCGTCGGCGAAGATTTCGGTCTCCTCACCGGGAACCGTCGCGGCGGTCTCCATCATCTCCTTCGGGTCGTACATGATCCCGTGGGTGCTGTATTCGGGGAAGATGACGAGATCCATGCCGGGCAGGCCGACCTTCATGCCCAGCACCATGTCCGCGATCTTGCGCGCGTTGTCCAACACCTCGGCCTTGGTGTGCAGGCGCGGCATCTTGTAGTTCACGACGGCAACGCCGACGGTGTCGTTGCTGCTCGAGATGTCACCATGCAACATGGTCGTTTCCTTTCCTAGGGATTGGGCTTAAGGAGGGTGTCGTGCCCGTTGGGGGCCGCGGTCCGGACGTGCCCGGCGCCGGCCGCGTGTTCGGTTGTGCTTGTGGACGGCGGGACTTCAGACCGTCATGTGTCTCTGCACGAGGTCGTCAGTCAGCGCGTTGATGCCGCCGTGGGCGGCGACTCGCCCCTTGTCGAGCATCAGGAAGCCGTCCGACGCCCTGCGAGCGAACCGCACGTTCTGTTCGACGAGCAGCACGGTCATGCCGTGCTCCCGGTTCAGGGTGGTGATGACGCGCTCGATCTGCTCGACGATGTTGGGCTGGATGCCTTCCGTCGGCTCGTCGAGCAGCAGGACCTTGGGGTCGGCGGCGAGCGCGCGCGCAATGGCCAGCTGCTGCTGCTGGCCGCCGGACAGATCGCCGCCGCGGCGGTTCAGGTTGTCGCGCAGGTAGGGAAACAGCTCGAACACCAGCGGCGGGATGTCGCGCTTGCCGTCCGGGCGGGCGAAGGTGCCCATCAGGATGTTTTCACGGATGGTGAACCGGCCGATGATGCCGCGCCCTTGCGGGACGTAGGCGATGCCCAGCCCGGCCCGGCGGTGCGTCGGCTCCGGCCGGATGTCCCGGCCGCCGAGCCCGATGATGCCGGTCACCCGGTCGGTCAGGCCCATGATCGTCCGCATCAGGGTCGACTTGCCCACCCCATTGCGCCCGAGGATGCTGAGCAGCGCGCCGTCGGGGATGGAAAAGCTGATGTTCTGCAGGACGGGACTGCTGCCGTAGTAGGAGGTGACGTCCGTCATTTCAAGCATGGGAAATCCCCCCGCTGCCGAGATAGGCTTCCATGACCTTCGGATCGCTCTCGACGTGGGCGATGGAGCCTTCCGACAGCAATTTTCCCTGGTGCATGACCGTGATGGTTTCGGCGATCTCGCGCACGAAGCCCATGTCGTGCTCGACGACGATCACCGTGTGCTGCCCGCGCAGGCGGTTGAAGATTTCCGAGGTCTTGCGGGTTTCCTGGATGGTCATGCCCGCGGTCGGTTCGTCCATCAGGATGAGCGCGCTGTTCTGGACCAGCAGCATGGCCAGTTCCAGCCATTGCGTCTGCCCGTGCGACAGGTACGCCGCCTTGGTGCCCAGCACGTCTTCAAGCCCGACGATCTCGATGACCTTCTGCGTGCGCTCGTCCAGACGTGCGCTGGGGAACAACCGCATGGTCTTCCAAGGGGTCGGGCGGTGCGACCGCGCCACCTCAAGGTTTTCGCGCACGGTCAGTTCCTTGAAGACGCTCGGCACCTGGAACTTGCGGCCGACGCCCCGGCGGGCGCGTACGTATTCCGGTTCGTGGGTGATGTCGGCGCCGTCGAGGACGATGCGTCCCCCCGTCGGCTGGGTGCGCCCGCAGATCAGGTCCATGGTCGTCGACTTGCCCGCACCGTTCGCGCCCAGCAGGCAGCGAAGCTCGCCGCGTTCCACCGCCATGGAGAGGCCGTTGACCGCCTTGAAACCGTCGAAGCTGACCTCAAGGTCGTGCAGTTCCAGATAGGCCATGGCTCAGCCCCTCTGCTTGGTGTTGAACGTGCCCATGGCGCGCGGCGCCGCAGCCGCCGGCTCTTCCGTCCGTGCCCTGGGGGGCGCCCGCCCCAGCCGCTCGCCCGCCATGTCGATCAGGCTCGCCAGCCCGTTCGGCAGGAACAGCACGACGAGGATGAACAGGGCTCCGAGAATGAGTTGCCAGGTGTCGAGGAAGGTTTCCGACAGGCTGCCCTGCATGAAGTTGACGAGGATGGCGCCGATGGTGGCGCCCAGCAGTGATCCCCGCCCGCCGACCGCGGCCCAGATCACCATCGACAGACTGAGCGGCACGCCCATGAAGGTCGGCGAGGCGAACTCCAGCACCATCGCGTAGAGCATGCCCGCGACGCCGGCCATGCCGGCGGAGACAGCGAAGGCAAGGATCTGGTAGGCGGCGACGTCGTAGCCGAAGAAGCGGACCCGGTCGACGTCGTTCCGGATGGCCCGCAAAATCAGGCCGGCCTTGCTGCGCGTCAGCGCCAAGCCGAGGAGCAGGCACACCGACAGACACCCGGCGGTCAGGTAATAGAAGGTCGGGCTGTAGGGGTCGAACTCGACGCCGCCGATCTCCAGCCACGCCAGGTCGGTCAGTCCGTTGAAGCCGCCGGTGTAGCGCTGCTGGTCGATGAACAGCAGGTTGGTCACGACCAGCATTGCCAGGGTGATGATCGCGACGTACACGCCGACGATGCGCGCCCGGAACATGAACCAGCCCAGCAGGCTGGCCACGATGACCGGCAACAGCATGCCGGCCAGGATGGCGAACAGCGTCGAATGGAACGGCTCCCAGAACCAGGGCAGCGTCTGCACGTTGTTCCAGACCATGAAGTCCGGCAGCCCCGCCGCCCCGGTGTGCACCGGGCTGGTCTTGAGCTTGAGGTGCATGGCGATGGCGTAGGCGCCGAGGCCGAAGCTGACGCCCTGTCCCAGGTTGAGGATGCCGCTGTAGCCCCAGCTGAGGCTGAGCGCGGCGGCGGCCAGCCCGAGGGCGAGATAGCGCGCGTACTTGTTCAGCAGGAAGGCGTCGTCGATGACCAGGGGAACCGCCAGGATCAGCAGGCAGAAGGCCAGATAGACCAGGATCTGGACGTAGGACGCGCGCTGCGGCAGGGACGGGCGCGCGGCGGCCGGCGGCGCACTGCTGTTCGCCGGGGGCCAAGCGTGGCTGGGAGATTTGATGCGTGACATGCCTCTTGGCCTCCCGCCTAGCGCCGGACGCGGTCGACGAAGAGACCACGCGGCCGGAAGCGGATCAGCACGACGACCGCCAGGAACACGAGCGCCTTGGCCAGCGTGTCGTTGAGCAGGAAAGCCAGCCCGGCCGTGCTGCCGCCCAGTATGCCTGAGCTGGCGACCGTGCCAAGCAGACTGCCGACGCCGCCGACGACGACGACCATGAAGGCATCGACGACGAAGTTGGTGCCCATGTCCGGCGCGACGCTCTTGATCGGGGCCACCAGCGCGCCCGCCAGACCGGCCAGACCGGAGCCGAAGGCGAAGGTAAGGCTGAACACGCGGGAACTGTTGATGCCGTAGCAGCTCGCCA
The DNA here is from genome assembly GCF_025961225.1 of Azospirillum canadense. Classification (GTDB taxonomy): domain Bacteria; phylum Pseudomonadota; class Alphaproteobacteria; order Azospirillales; family Azospirillaceae; genus Azospirillum; species Azospirillum canadense. The sequence goes on from NZ_JAOQNG010000007.1 coordinate 788,053, forward strand.
TCTCGCGGTTCTGCGTGACCGCGCGCAGCTTCATGCCGAATTCCGTATGCTGGACGAGAAACCAGGTCAGCAGCAGCAGGCCCGCCGTCACGGCCAGGATGAACAGGCGGTAGCTCGGGATGGCGATGCCGAGCAGGTCAATGCTGCCGGCGAGCGCTTCCGGCGTCTGCACGTAGCGCAGCTCCGCGCCGGCGGACAGGCGCACCGCTTGCTGAAGGATGATGCCGATGCCCCAGGTTGCCAGGATGGTGTCCAACGGCCGGTAATAGAGGAAGCGGACGACACCGCGCTCGACCACCCAGCCTGCGAAGGCGACCATGAAGAAGACGAGCACCAGGCAGGCCAGGAACGGCAACCCGAAGGCGCTTTGCAGCAGCCACGTGCTGTAGGCGCCGAGCATCACGAACTCGCCGTGGGCGAGGTTGATGACACCCATCGAACCGTAAATAATGGCAAGACCGAGAGCGACCAGCAACAGAATCGAACCGATGCTGAGTCCGGTGAACAGCTGACCCAAGACAATATCCATAAATGACCTCCAAAGGAGGATCCGGGCAGGACCTCCGGGGGAGGCGGGCGCCGGAGCGCCCGCCATCGGCTCCGTGCTTACGCGCCCTTGAGGCCGTCCTTGGTGCAGGATTGCCCGGGGTAGGCCCAGTAGGGCTCGGGCTTGACCCACTCGGCGGACTGCTCGATCACCTTGAACTGACCATCCGCCTGCGCTTGGGCGATCTTCGGCCAGAGATAGCAATGCAGGTTGTCGGGATCGACCTTCACGCGGCCCTGCGGCGCCATGATCTCCAGGCCGCCCGCCGCGTCGCGGATGTTGATCGGCGTGATGTCGCCTTTGCCCAGCTTCTCGACGGCTTGGCGGAAAAGGTAGATTTGGAAGTATGCGGGCTCCGACACGAAGTGGGTGACGGCGTCCTTGCCGTAGCGCTTCTGGTAGTTCTCGACGAACTTCTGGTTCTCGGGCGACTGGTGGCTCATGAAGTAGGGAGCCGAGGTGTAGTGTCCGGCCGCGTACTCCCCGCCCATCGCGGCGATCTCGACCTCGGAGGTGGTGAGGCTGGCCATCGGCATCTTGTCCGGCGTGAAGCCGGCCGCCTTGTACTGCTTGTGAAGCGCGATGACGCTGTCACCGACGACGGTCGAAAAGATCACGTCGGGCTTCGTCTCGCGGAACTTGTTGAGCACCGACCCGAATTCGGAATGCCCCAGCGGCACGTACTCTTCGCCGACGACCTCGCCGCCGAGTTGCTGCAGGAGGATCTTGCAGACGTTGTTCTCCTCCTTCGGGTAGATGTAGTTGGAACCGATCAGGTAGAACTTCTTGCCGTGATTCTTGACCAGCCAGGGGATGAAGTCTTTCTGCTGCTGGTTCGGCACGGCGCCGGTGTACATGACGTCTTTGGAGCATTCCCGGCCTTCGTAGAGCGTCGGGTACCAATAGAGGTTCTTGCGCTTTTCGAAGACCGGCAGCACCGCCTTGCGGCTGGCCGACGTGTAGGAGCCGAAGACGCTCACGCAGCGGTCGTTGAGCACCAGCTTGTTGGCCTTGTCGGCGAAGGTCGCCGGGTCGGACGCCGGATCCTCGACCACGGGCGTGATCTTCATGCCGTTGATGCCGCCGGCCTTGTTGATCTCGTCGATCGCCATCAGGGTCGCGTTGTGCAGCGACTTCTCCACGACGGCGGTCGTTCCGGTGAGCGAGAAGAGAACACCGACCTTGATTTCGTTGCCGGCCGCCCAGGCAAGCCCGGAATCCTTGATCCAGATGTGAGGGAACCCAACCGCCCCAGCCGCGCCGGCGATGGCCGTCGACTTGATGAAGCTGCGCCGCGTGATCGTCATGTGAATCCTCCCAACTTGGTGCATTGGTTCTTGGCTGCGCGCCGGGCAGGCCGTGCCGTGGCGCGAAGAGCGCGTCAGTCGGCGGCGGGGCCGGCGTGGCACGGCCGCAGCTATCCGGTCGTCCCGGCACGGTGGCCGGGAGCGGTTTGAAGGTCAGCGATGAGACGCCGCTTGGTCGTTCCACTGGACCGGCACATCGTCCGTGCCGTGGCCCTGCCGCAAGACCGCCGCGTGTCGGCCGCGTGTCGAGCGTCGCGTCATTTTTGGGTTCAGAGAACCAGGTCAGCCTGTCGCACAATCAGCGCGTTGCGGTGCGGTTCCTCCCTCGGCCTGGAGTGTCGGTTGAGGTTTGCCGGAACTCGGGTCTGCACGTAGACACGAAAAAAGCCCCATCCAGGCATTCCTGCCTGCTGGGGCCCCATTGCCTGTTCGGCGATCCGGCATCATTGGCGGGACCGAACGGTATGTTTGGAAGAGTACCTGCGCTTTGCCGAAACCGTCAATACCACTGATGGTTAAGGTGGCGAATGATTGAGCCCCAGCATTTCCTGGGCGTCGATGATCGTCGCCGCTATGTCCTCGATCGTCGTCCGTTTGGCCATGGCGCGCTCGCGGATGAACCGATAAGCCTCCTCCTCGGACATGTGGCGCGTGTCGATCAGGATCGCCTTGGCCTTGGACACTTTCTTCAGGCCGTCGAGCTTCTGCTCGGCCTTGCGAAGCTTTTTGCGCAGCGTACGCTCACCGTCCGCCGCCCGTTGGGCCATGAACATGGTCGTCAGGAGACCAAAGGGCCGAATGGGCTTGCTGACGAAGCCATGCGCTCCGTAATCGGCGACAGCCTTCAGGATGGTGGGGTTCTCGTAGTCGAGCACCGCCACGACGGGGGGTGCCTCGCCGCCATTGGCCCACGTGACGCGCACTTCGCCGGACACCAGTTGGGCGATGTCGAGAAAGATGAGGTCGACGCCCGCCGGCAACTCCTTGGGCGGCGGCCAGTCCGCGGTCACCTGACAGCCGATGCGGCGGAGTTGCCGGATCAACTCTTCCGCCTCGCGATCCTGGGGGTGGATCACCGCCACGCGGAAGGACCGGATATCACGCAGCAGATCGACCGACATGCTTCATCCGCTCCGCCGCGTTGCCGTCGTCTCGGTTGCCCGACATGGGCGCTCACATCGACGCGTAGCGGAGCTGTCGCGAAGACCAGTCCGCCAGATTGTGTTCGACGAGGTATGGGTCCGGCTTGACCGCGACCAGGGACTGCTCCACGACGACGAAGGCGCCATCCTCGCCAACCCGGGCGACCCGCGGCCAGAGATAGGTGTGGTTGTTGTCCGGATCGATGCGCACGCGCCCTTGCGGCGCGTCGAATTCAAGCCCCAGCATGGCGCGACGGAGCAAGTCCGTGTCCATGCAGTTGACGATGCGCAACGCCTCGGCGAAGAGGTGGACCTGGAAGTAAGCCGCCTCGCAACACGCGTTCGTGCGCTGATCCGTGCCGAACCGCTGCGCGTATCGCGCGACGAACCGCCGGTTCGCCTCCGTCTCCAGCGAGTGGAAATAAGGCGCCGCCGTGATGTGGCCGCGGGCGGCAGCCGCTCCCATTTCCGCAACCTCCGCCTCGCTGGTCGTCAGGCTGGCGATCGGCATGCGTGCGGGGTCGAAGCCGGCCTCGGCGTAGGCCTGGTAGAAGTGGGCCGTCGCCGCCCCGACCACGGTGGAGAAGATGACGTCGGGGTCCTTCTTGGCGATGTCCTTGATGATGGAGTTGAAGGACTTCCGAGTCGCACCGATCGGCACGTACTTCTCGCCCAGGATTTTTCCCGCGCGCTGCTCGACCAGGTTCCGCATGCTGCGGTTGGATTCCAAGGGATAAATGTAATTCGAACCCACCAGATAGAACCGGTTGCCATAGGTGCGCGTCAGGTAGTCGGCGAGCTGCTCGCCGTTCTGGTTCGGCGCCGCGCCGGTGTAGATGACGTTGCGGGAGCACTCGAACCCTTCGTACAGAGTGGGGTATAGCAGAAGGCCGTTGCGGCGCTCCACGACGGGCAGCACGGCCTTGCGCGTGCTGGACATGTAGCAGCCGAAAATGGCGGTCACGCGATCCTCGGCGAGCAGGCGCTCGGCGAGCGCGCCGAAGCGCCCGGGATCGGACGCAGGATCGTGGATGACGGGCACAATCTCCCGACCGTTCACGCCGCCGGCAGCGTTGAGTTCCTCGATGGCCAGCAGGGTGCCCTGGAGCTGGGTGCGCTCGATCCCCGCCGTGACTCCGGTCTGGGAGAACAGCACGCCAACCTGCCACGGCGCTTCTGTGTTGGAGGGTCGATGCATGGGCGCTCACCTCTTGGCGCGCGTGGCCGTGCCGTTGCAACCACGCCCCGACAAAAATAAAGCCCCATCCAGGGTCGTCAGCCCTGAAGGGAGCGTCGTTGCTCCAGCCCAACGCCGGTACCTCTGGCCTCGACGGCCCGGGTCGCTACGTCGGTCAGTTTGCCCAACGGATGATACGTCAACCGCGGCCCGCTTGGCCACTCCTGATTTTCAGGGACCACCCTATCCACGCGTGGTACGCGACACGCGACATGCGCCGCACGGAGCGGCGGCGTTTGGTGCACACTGAAACCGGGGCGGAGATCGATGCCTTCCAGACGCCCGAAACACGGGCTCGTGATCGGGCTCGGCAACAGAGACGCTTGCCCACGGCCGCTGTTGTGCGTTCGATGGCTCGTGCGTCTGGCGCACGGGCGCCGCACGGGAGGCGGCCATGGCAAACCTGAGTGGATTTTTGGGCAGCGTGACGCCACTCGACGACCTTGCGGCGGATTACCCGGACGTTTACCTGGACCTTGCCGCTCAGCTGGCGTCAGGCGAACCGATGACGCTCGCCATGGCGATCGACTTCATGCGCGAACGCCTGACGAAAAAGCGGGATCCCAAGGCCGATGCGTTGATCCAGCGCCTTGGCGTCTACGTGCGGATGACGCCCGGCGGCCGCCTGTACAAGCAGCTGATGGACACCACTCACCTGGTCCTGCGGGTGCGGGAGGTTCCCGCTTATACGGAGGATGCCGACGGAAAATCCGCCGAGGATGTTGTGCGCGATTTGCAGCAGGCCATGAGGGCAACGAGGACGGGAAAGGGCTGAAGCATCCGCTGGGCGTCCGCATGGTGCAAAGGCGTCTTTACGGTGCCGCGTCGTCCAGAACGAAGCGCGGAACGGCCACTCCGTCCGCGCGCCGGTCGAACACGGCGCGGACGGGCGCGCCGACCGTCAGGTCGCCGATCTGGGCATCGACGATGTTGGTGATCAGGCGCACGCCCCCGGCGTCGGGCAGTTCGACCACCGCGGTCACATAGGGCACGGCCTGCGCCATGTCCGGGACGATGGCCCGCTCGACCACCGAATAGGAGTAGAGCGTGCCCCGGCCGGACACCGCCACCCAATCCAGACCCTGCGAGCGGCAGTGTGGGCAAAAGGGCGTCGGCGGCATGCGGAAGGCGCCGCAGTCGGCGCAGCGCGGGATGGCAAGCCGCCCCTCGGCCGCCGCATCCCAAAAGGGCTTCGTCCAGGCGTCGGTAACCAGGTGGAAGAGGGATTCGGGCGGGCGCTTGGCCATGCGCTGGTCCATGGTCGTCTCCGTCATTATCGCCGCAGGATCAGGCCGCTGACCGGGATGTTCGAAGGACCGCCGGTGACCAACGCGAACTCGGCGCCCGGCACTTGGTTCGCGGCGCAGCCGCGCAACTGCTCCACAGCCTCGCGGATATGGCTCATGCCCCAGATGTAGCCGCCGGACAGCTGCCCACCGTCGGTGTTGACCGGAAGCGATCCGCCATCGAAGCGGATGGCACCGCTGGCGACGAACGGCCCGCCCTCCCCTTTGCCGCAGAAGCCGTAGTCCTCAAGCTGCATGATGACCTGCGACGTGAAATGGTCGTAGATCTGCGCGACGTCGATGCCGCCTGGCCCGACGTCGGACGCGGCATAAAGCCGTTTGGCCACCGCCGCGTGACCGGAGGAGGCGAAAGTCTCGTCCGGCATGTTCATCCAATAGAGCGACCGCCCCCACTCCCCCGCCCCGCCATGGGCGGAGGCGTGCACGTAAACGGGCTTGCGCTTCAAATCGCGCGCCCGCTCGGCGCTGGTCAGGATCACCGCCACGGCGCCGTCCGATTCCAGGCAGAAATCGAACAGGCAATGCGGGTCGGCGATCAGCGGCGCCGCCATGTACTCGTCCAGCGTCAGCGGCTTGCGGATCAGCGCCGCGGGATGCGTCATCGCGTTGGCGCGGGTGGACAGCGCCACCTCGGCGAAATGCTCGCGCGTCGTTCCGTAGAGGTGCATGTGCCGCCGCGCCAACAGGGCGAACATGTGACCCGGACCCACCAGCCCCGCGGACTGGTAAAAGGCGCTTTCCGGCGAGGGGGCGTAGCTGGTGGGCATGGCGCCATACCGCAGCGTGCTCTGCTGCACGCCGCCGACGCAGACCACCACGTCGGCCATGCCGGACACGATGGCCGACGCCGCCAGCCCCACCGCGCCCGCCGATCCGCCGCCGCTGCCGGTCAGGGTCGCCGTGTAGCGGACCTCGGGAATGCCCAGCGTCTCGACCAGGGCGCCGGTGTCGAAACCGCCGGCGAAGTAGGCGAAGCCGTCGATGTCCGTGACCTCCAGCCCGGCGTCGGCCGCCGCCGCGATGATGGCCTTGCCGACCAGCTCGTCGAGCGTCTGCGGGGCGGAGCGTCCGCGCTTGTAGTAGGGCGTTGCCCCCAGCCCGACGATGGCGGTGCGGTCGCGGATCGTCATGTCAGCCTTGCCCCTGCACTGGGGCGGCCGGAACCCAATGGCGCGAACCCGCGACCTCCTCCGGCGCGATGGCGCGGTCGAGCTGGGCCAGTTCGGCCGGGCTCAGGCGGATTGCCACGGAACCGGCGTTCTCCTCCAGGTACTTGACCCGCTTGGTGCCGGGGATCGGCAGGATGTCGTCGCCTTGGTTCAGCAGCCACGCCAGCGCGATCTGGCCAAGCGTCGCGTCGTGCGCCGCCGCCACCGATCGGACCCGGTCGAGCAGCGCCAAGTTGCGCGCAAGGCTGTCGCCGGAGAAGCGCGGCGAGGCAAGGCGCAGGTCGTTGGGGCTGAGTTCGGCCGTGCTGGTGATCCGGCCCGTCAGGATGCCCCGGCCGAGCGGGCTGTAGGGCAGGAAAGCGATGCCCAGCTCGCGGCAGGCCGGCAGAACCTCGCGTTCCACGTCGCGCGTGAACAGCGAATATTCGGACTGAAGGGCGGCGATGGGATGGACGGCCTGGGCGCGCCGCAGGATGTCCGCGGACACCTCCGACAGGCCGATGGCGCGGATCTTTCCTTCGCGCACCAGGTCGGCCAACGCGCCGACCACCTCCTCGATGGGCCGCCGGGGATCGTGGCGGTGCACGTAGTAGAGGTCGATGACGTCGGTGCCGAGCCGCTTCAGCGACGCCTCGCAGGAGCGGCGCATGTGCTCTGGCGAATTGTCGAGATCGCGGTCGTGCGTGCTGCCTTCCGGTCCTTCCGGGTCGCGGAGGATGCCGAACTTGGTGGCGATCAGCACGCTGTCCCGCGGGCGTCCCTTGAGGAAGCGGCCGATCAACAGCTCGTTCTCGCCGCGCCCGTAGAGGTCGGACGTGTCGAGCATGGTGATGCCGAGTTCGACCGCGCGGGCCAACGTGCGTTGGGATTCCGCCTCGTCCCCCTGGCCGTAGAATTCCGACATGCCCATGCAGCCGAGGCCGAGGGCCGAGCTTTTCAGGCCGGAGCGGCCCAGGGCAACGGTGCGCATATCAGGCACTCTCACATCTTGCTCGGCAGCCATAGGCTGATCTCCGGAAAGGCCACGAGGATGGCAAGCGCGAACAGGTGCGCGATGAAGTGCGGCAGGGAGCCGCGGAACACCTCGCCCACCGGCATGCCGGAATAGCGGGCGACGACGAAGCAGTTCAGGCCGATCGGCGGCGTGATCAGGCCGACCTCCGCCGTCACGATCTTGACGACGCCGAACCAGATCGGGTCGAAGCCCAGCGATTTGATGATCGGCAGAACGATGGGCACGGTCAGAATGAGGATCGCCGTCTGGTCCATGAAGCAACCCAGCAGCAGATACCCCAGCAGGATCACCGTGATGATGGCCCAGCGCGACACGTGCAGCGCGCCGACCCAGGCCACCAGATCCTGCGTCCATTGCGTCAGCGTGAAGAAATAGCCGAACACGGCCGCACCCATCACGATCATCATGACCATGGCGCTGCCGTAAACGGCCTTGACCAGACAGGAGCGGAAGGACGAGACGGTCAGCCGCCCGCTGGCCAGCGCCAGGACGAAGCCGCCGAACGCACCCAGCGCCGCGGCCTCGGTCGGGGTGGCGATTCCACTGTAGATCATGCCGGTGACGAAGGCGAACAGCAGCACGATGGGAAGCGCCAAGCGCAGCAGCCGGACCTTTTCCGCCCAGGACACCCCCGCCACCGGTGGCGCGCGGGTCGGATCCAGAAGGACCAGGATATAAATGGTCAGCAGGATGGTCGCGGTGACAACGACCGCCGGCAACAGCCCCGCGATGAGCAGCTTGCCGATGTTCACCTCGGCGATCAGCCCGTAGATGACGAAGCCGACCGACGGCGGGATGAGGATCGCCAAGGTGCCTGAGATCGCCACCACGCCCGACGCCATGCGCGGCTCGTACCCCTGCTTGATCATCGCCGGCAGCGTGGTCGCCGACAGGGTCGCCGCGGCGGCGGTGCTGGTGCCGCAGATCGCGGCGAAGCCCGCGCCGGCCAGCGTCGTCGCCATGCCCAGCCCGCCGCGCACCCGGCCGATCCAGGCGGCGGCGGCGCGGAACAGGCCGTCGGCCACGCCGCTGACCAGGATGAACTCCGCCATCAGCAGGAACATCGGGATGGTGATCAGTTCGTAGCCGCTGACCGTGGACAGCGGGGTCGTGGTCAGAACGCCGCGAACGGTGTCCCATCCACCCATCAGATAAAGGCCCAACGTTCCCGACAGCGCCATGGCGAATCCGACAGGCACCGCCAGGGCCAGCATCAGGAACAGCAGGAACAGGGGAAGCGGAACGATCATTTCGCGACCTCGTCCATCGACAGGGGCAGGCTGGCGGCGGGCCGGCGGGCAACGGTGAGCAAGGTGCAGCCTTCGACCACCAGCCTTTCCGCCGCGCGCAGCATCACCAGAAGGGAGCCGACCGGAACCAGCGCCGCCGACGGCCAGACCAGCCAGTTCAGCGTGACGCTCGGCACCACCTCGCCCTCGCCGATCGCGTCGAGCAGCCGGTCGGTGCCGAAGACGGCCAGGATCGCGAAGAGCAGCAGCGTGATCACGCGGCCCAGAAGCAGGATGCCCAGGCGCATCGGCGGCGGCAGCTTCGGCACCAGGATGTCGACCGCGATGTGCGCGCCGTTGGCGTAGGAGCCGGGCAGCCCCAGGAAGAACATGCCCGGGATCAGGTACAGGGTCAGCAGGTCCGGCGCCCAGGCGAACGGGCTGAGCAGCACATAGCGCATGACGACGTCCAGGGCGACGATCACCATGGTGGCGCACATGCCGGCCGCGGCGGCGGTGTCGGTCACACGCTCGATCCGGGCGAGCAGCCGGCCCACCGTTCCGCTGGCCGGGGGAGGCACGGAAATTCCGTGTTCAGCGTGGTCCGAGGGCATCGCGGAACTCCTTCAGCACCTTGCTGGCGGGCCGGCCGCGCTGGTCCAGCTCCTTGGCCCAGTCATCCGCGAGTGTGGCGGACGCGGCGTTGAACCCGGCGATCGCCTGCGGCGACAGCTCCACCATCTTGGTGCCGGCCGCGGCCATCTTCTCGCGGGCGTTGGCGACGCCCTGATCGACCCGCTCGCACACGCGCTGGGCCGCGGCGTCCGATGCCTTGGTGATGGCGTCCTTGGCCGGCTGGTCCAGCTTCTTCCAGGTCTGGTCGTTCATCACCGTGACGACCACCTGCCCGCCGAAGCTGCCGTTGCTGGTCGAATAGCCCGTCATCGGGACGAGATCGTAGGTCACCGCGCTTTCCAGCGCGAAGGCGTACCCGTCGATCGTGCCGCGCGACAGCAGCTCGTAGGTGTCCGGCCCCGAGGAAATCCGCATGGGGACCGCGCCGAGCTTGCTCATCAGCAGCTCGCCGGCGCGCGTCGCGACGGCGATCTTCAGGCCGTGCAGGTCGTCCGGCCCCGTCACCTGTTTCGACCTGGTCTCCAGCTGGAACGGCGGCAGCACCACCGGGTACAGCAGGTGCACGCCGTTCTTGGCAAAGTCGTAGGTGGCGATGGTGCCGGCCTTCACCCCGCTCATGTAGGCGCGCAGGCCCTCGCAGCCGCTCTGGAACATGCCGGGCAGTTGGGCGACGTTGGAGAGTTCCATCTTGTCGGCGGCGAACGACACGCCGAGCACGCCGATCTGCGCCACGTTGGTCTGGGTGACGCGCAGGATCTCCGACCCCTTGCCAAGCTGCTGCGACGGGAAATGCTGGAAGGTCAGGGCGCCGTTGGTGGCCTTGGTGACCTCCTCCATCCACGGTTTCAGCCCGACCTCGACCAGATAGTGGGTCGGTGGAAGATAGTCGGCGATCTTCAGAGGCTCCGCGGCCTGGACGGAGGGCGTCAACCCGGCGTAAGCGGCCAATGCGCCGGCGCACAGGCACAGGTGTCCTCTCTTGAGCATCCCTTCCTCCCATTCTCGTCGGCTTTGTTGGATTCGAGCGGTCTTCAGGCCCGCTTGCGCTCGCCCTCGAGCGCACAGCCGGAGCGGACGCGGTCCCAGGTGGCGTCGGTCACGCCCCGGTCGCGCAGGTCCTTCTTGCGGATCTTCTGCGACGGCGTGCGCGGCAGCTCGTCCACCACCTCGATGAAGCGCGGCACCATGAAGGCGGGCATCCGTGCGTCGCACCAGCGCACGAGGTCCTCGAACGACAGGGTCGCACCGGGATTGAGAACGACGCAGGCCATCACCTCATTCTCCCCGCCCTCTTCGTCGGCCTTGACGCCGACCACCGCGCATTCGGCCACGGCCGGGTGCGTGCGGACCACCGACTCCACCTCGAACGAAGAAATATTCTCGCCGCGCCGTCGCAACGCGTCCTTCACCCGGTCCACGAAATAGTACCAGCCCTCGGCGTCGCGGCGCATGGCGTCGCCGGTGTGGAACCACAGGTTCCGCCACGTCTCCACCGTCTTTTCAGGCATGCCGAGGTAGCCCTCGCACATGATGTTCGGCGCCTTGTGCCGAACCAGCAATTCGCCGACCTCGCCTTCCGGAACCTCCTCGTCGGTCTCAGGATCGGCGAGACGGATCTCGAACCACTGGTCCATCAGCACGCCCGAGGCGCCGGGCGGGCGCGTCGCGCCGCGCGGCGTCTGGAACACGTTGGAGATCTCGGTCTGGCCGAAGCCGTCGACGAACTCCGACACGCCGAAGCGTTCGGTGAAGGTGCCGGCCAGGTCGGGCGACAGCGGGGCGGCGTAGATGCGCGACAGCCGGTGTTCGCGGTCGTCGGGCTGCGGCGGCTGCGCCAGGATGAAGGCCATGGTCGAGCCGAGCAGGTTGCACACGGTGGCACCCGACCGCCGTGCCCGGCCGATGAAATCCGACGCGCTGAAGCGCGGGTAGAGGACGCAATGCGCCCCGGCGATCAGGCAGGGGTAGACGGTCAGGAACTGGGCGTTTCCGTGGAACAGCGGAAAGCCCGTCATGTAGACGTCGTCTTCCGTCAGCCCGACGAGCTGCACGTCTTCCTCAGCGAAGAAATAGAACTGCGAATGGGACATCAGGACGCCCTTCGACAGCCCCGTGGTGCCCGACGTGAACAGCACCGCGGCGAGGTCGCGCGGCGTCAGCGCCGTGCCGAGATTACCGGCCTCATCGTCGTACAGGTCGGAAAAGCGGCTGACCGTGATGCGCCGGAAGTCGGCCTCGCCGTCCAGCAGGATGCAATGCTCGACGTGGGGCAGCGCGTCTTCGATGTCCGCAAGGCGCGGCGCCAATTCGGCCGTGGTGACGACGATCTTCGCCTTGCTCAGCGCCGTCTGGTGGCGCAGGAAGTCGCCCTTGTAGGAATCGCCGACCGTGACTTCCACGGCCCCGAGTTTGCTGAGGCCGTACCAGGCGAACACGTATTCCAGGCAATTCGGCAGGAACAGTACGACGAAGTCGCCCTTGCCCACGCCGCGCTTGGCAAAGCCGCGCGCCAGACGGTTGGCGATGCCGTTGACCTCGGAAAAGGAATGCGCCGGCCCGGCGTCGGTCCAGGACAGGCACGGCCGGTCCGGCCGAACGGCCGCCTGATGCTCCAGGATGGCGGGCAGAGTCCACCGGTCCTTTGGAAAATGAGGCGTGAAGTGGGGGTAGGTGAGCATTGTCGGATGGCCTCTCAATGCTTCGCGCGGAGACACCGCCGGCACTGACGGCAGAACTGACTGTCCGTCACATCAACAATACCCTACCGGAGCCCCCGGCGGCGCGCAACGGGTTTTTCTCTATGGCGAAAATCTTTCTGCAAAAATATAAATACGCCACGAGCGGGTTGAGAAGACGCGCCCTCCTGGCGCAGGATAAGCTGGACAGGGAAAAGGAGCCTGCAGTGTCGGCGAACGAAGCGGAAGCCAAGGCAAGCCCCGAGATCGTCAAGCGCAAACGCGGCCGCCCGCCTGGCCGGCGCGCGGCGTCCCTGCCCGTCCCGGCGGAGGACGAAGCGCTTCCAGGCCAGGGACAGGATTCCGGCAAGTCGGTCGGGGCCGTCCTGAACGGCATCCGGATTTTAAGATTTCTCAGCCGTGCTCCGGCGCCGGTCAGCCTGACCCACATCGTGCAGGAGCTGGATATGAACACCAGCACCTGTTTCAACATCCTACGCACGCTGGCGCAGGAGGACTACGTGCGCTTCGATCCGGGCAGGAAGCTCTACTCCATCGGTCTCGGCGTGATGGAACTGGCCCGCGGCGCGGCGACGGTCGCCAGCGACGTCAACGTGGTCCGCCCGATCATGGAGCGCATCGCGCGGGAGCACAACGTCACGGTCACCCTGTGGCGCCGAATCTCCGAGGACCGCATGATGCTCGTGCTCGAAGCCCTGGGCACGGGAAACATGCGCATCAAGATGAGCGTCGGGCAGCGGCTTCCTTTGCTGATCGGCGCTGCCGGCCGCTTGATGGCGGCCCACTCCGGGCTGTCGAGCGACGCCTTGAAGGCACAGTTCGCCTCCATCCGCTGGGACCATCCCCTGTCCTTCGACGCTTTCATGGCGGAGGTCGAGGAAGCGGCCGGGCGCGGCTGGGCTTTGGACAATGGAAACTATGCGCTGGGCACCGCGTCGGTCGCCGTGCGCATCCTCAACGAGCATGGCGGCCCGCTGATGGCCTGCACCGCGACCATGTTCATCAACCAGTTCGATCCGATCCGGGCGGAGCGGCTGGCCGCCGACCTGGCCGAGGTCAGCCGCGCGCTCACCCCCGCCCTGCCCCATCTCTGACCGGAAGCAAGACCGGCCGCCGCGGCGTCACGGACGCGCCAAGCGGGCGATGTCCTCCGGCGAGAAGCCCCAGTCGGCCAGGATGTCGCGCGTGTGCTCGCCCGGCATCGGCGGCGGTCCCTGGACCGCCGGGGTGCTGCGGCTGAAGCGCGGCGCCGGTGCCGGCTGGACCACGCCGCCCACCTCCACGAACGCTCCGCGCGCCGCCATGTGCGGGTGGTGCGGCGCCTCCGTCATCGACAGGACGGGGGCGAAGCAGGCGTCCGTACCCTCCAGCCGCGCGCACCACTCGTCGCGCGTCCGCGTCCGGAAGACCTCCGTGAAGGCCGCGCGCAGCCGCTCCCAGTTGGATTCGCCACGGTCGCGCAGGGTTTCGTCGTCCAGGCCGAGGAGGTCCAGCATCGTCTCGTAGAAGCGCGGCTCCACCGGGCCGATGGCGATGTGCTTGCCGTCCTTGGTCTCGTAGGTGCCGTACCAGGGCGCGCCGCCGTCGAGCAGGTTGCTTGCCCGCTGGTCGCGCCACAGCCCGGCCTGCAGCAGCCCGTAGAGCGCCGCCCCCAGCGACGCCGTTCCGTCCACCATCGCCGCGTCCACCACCTGCCCCTTGCCGGACCGGTTCCGTTCGAGAAGCGCGCAGACCATGCCGAAGGCCAGATACAGGGCTCCACCGCCATAGTCGCCGATGAGGTTCAGCGGCGGCAGCGGCCGGTCGGCAGGACCGATGGCGTGCAGCATGCCGCCAAGCGCGATGTAGTTGAGGTCGTGGCCGGCGGCCTTGGCGAGCGGCCCGTCCTGCCCCCAACCTGTGATCCGCCCATAGACCAGGCGCGGGTTGACCGCCAGCAGTTCCTCTGGGCCGAGGCCGAGCCGCTCCATCACGCCGGGGCGGAAGCCCTCGATCAAGGCATCGGCCTGCGCCGCCAGCCGCTTGAGCGCGGCGATCCCGTCCGGACTCTTCAAATCCAGCACCGCCGAACGCCGGCCGCGGTTGGTGACGTTGCACAGGGGCGGGATGTCGACTCCCAAGTCGGGGGCGGAGCCGCGGTCGATGCGGATGACCTCCGCCCCCATGTCCGACAGCATCATCGCGCAGAACGGCCCGGGCCCGATCCCGGCGATCTCGATGACCCGGATCCCCGCGAGAGGCCCGGTCGCCGCTCCACTCTCCTGCTGGCCCTGTCCCATACCGTCTTCCCTATGCGTCGAAATCGAGCCGGATCACCGGCTTGCCCACGCTGCGCCGCGCGCGGAAATCCTCCAGCAGCCGCCCCAGGGCGCCGAGCGGATGGACCGTCGGCAGCTCCGGCCGCAGCACGCCCGTGTCGAACAGCGCCCGCAGACGTGCCAGCAGCGCTTGGTTCGCCTCCGATTCCCTTTGCATGAAGCCGCCCCAGTCCACCCCGACGATGCTCGCCCGCTTCAGGAGCGGCAGGTTGAGCGGGATGCGCGGAATGGTCCCCGAGGCGAAGCCGACGACCAGATGGCGACCGCCGGGCCTGAGGCTGCGGAAGGCCGGTTCGGAGAGATCCCCGCCCACCGGATCCAGCACCAGATCGACCCCACCGCCCACCATCCCGGTCAACACGCGCCGCCAGTCCGGGTCCCCGTAATCCACCACATGGTCGGCGCCGTGCCCCTGGCAGGCTTCCAGCTTCTCCGCCGAGGAAGCCGCGGCGACCACCCGCCCGCCGAGCGCCTTGGCGATGCCGATGGCCGCCGCACCGACCGTCCCCGCCCCGCCGAGCACGAGCACCGTCTCGCCCGCCGCCATCCGGCCGCAGGTCTCCAGCGCGTAGAGGCTGGTCGCGTAGGCGCTCAGGATGGAGGCCGCCGTGGCGGCGTCCATTTCCGGCGGCGTCGCCATGCAATGGGCGAGGCGCGCCACCGCCCGCTCGGCCATGGCGCCCGTGAAGGAGATCGCCGCGACCCGCGCGCCGACCAGCGCCGGATCGCCGCCCTCCCCCACCGCCAGGACGCGCCCAGCCAGTTCGCGGCCGGGCACGAAGGGCGGCTCCGGCCGTTCCTGGTACCGGCCGCCCAGCAGCACCGCGTCGAACCCGCCGAGTCCGACCGCCTCGACGGCGATCAGCGCCTCGCCCGGACCGGGAACCGGCTCCGCCACCTCGGCCACCCGCAGTTCGGGCGGCTCGCCGTAGGACAGGCAGTGCAGCGCCTTCATCGAACGGTCCCCGGGCGAAGCCGGCTGAGCCCGTTCCGCACGACGACGATGCCGTCGCGCGCCTTGACCCGAGCCTGGAAGGACACGTCGTCGCCGTCCAGCCACAGATCGACGGTGATCGTCTCGCCGGGAAAGACGGGGGCGGAGAAACGGGCCTGATGGTGACGCATCCGGTCCGGCGCATGATCGCAGCAGGCGGCCAGCACGGCGCGGGCGGTGATCGCGTAGGTGCACAAGCCGTGCAGGATCGGGCGTGGGAACCCAGCGGCGCGCGCCGCTTCGGGATCGGCGTGCAGCGGGTTGAAGTCGCCGGAATGCCGGTAGAGCAGCGCTTGCGACGGTGCGGTGGCCACGTCGACCGAGCGGTCCGGGGCGCGGTCGGGCGTTGGGTGGGGGGCCGGCTGTCCGCTCCCTGGCCCGCCGAAGCCGCCCTCGGCCCGGCCGAAGGCGGTGGTGACGATGGTCGCCAGCGGCGCCGGGTCGCCGGTCAGGTAGAGGGTCTTCTCCTGCGTGAAGACCGCGCCCTTGCCCACGCCCTTGTCCCAGGCCCCCAGCATCCGCCCTTCGACAAACCCGCTGCCACGGACCGGGATCGGCCTGTGCAGGGTGATCGCCTGTTCGCCGTGCAGCTGGTAGCGCGGGTCGATCCCGATCCGCAGCAGCGGCCCGCCGGCGAAGCTGGGCACGATCGGAAAGGTCGGCAGCGCCTTCAAGCCGCGTTCGATCACGAAGGGCAATTCGCGCTCGTCCATCGGGTCGGCGCCCATCCCGACGCCCAGCGCGTAGAGCATCACGTCCCGCTCGGTCCAGGACGTCTCGTCGCGCGTCCTCAGCGCCATGATCGCCGCGTGGTCCAGCATGGCTCAGTTCACCCCGCGCGCCCGGTCGCGCCAATAGGGTTCGCGCAACGCCTTGCGGTCCACCTTTCCGAGGCCGGTCAGCGGCATGTCGGCGACGATGTCGATGGATTTCGGCGACCAGGGCGCGCCGCGCAGAGCCTTCACATGGGCCTGAAGCTCCGCCGTCCCGACCGTGGCGCCGGGGCGCAGCGTGACGAAGCCCTTCACCGCCTCGCCCCATTTCGTGTCGGGGATGCCGATGACCCCGGCCAGCGACACCGCCGGATGGGCCATCAGCGCGTCCTCGACCTCGCGCGGGTAGATGTTGAACCCGCCGGAGATGATCATGTCCTTGGTGCGGTCGACGATGTGCAGGAACCCCTCGGCGTCCCGCCGGGCGACGTCGCCGGTGTGCAGCCAGCCGCCGCGGAAGGCCTGCTCGGTCAGGTCCGGCTGGCGCCAGTAGCCGTTCATCACCAGCGGCCCGCGCACGCACAGTTCCCCCGGCTCGCCGACCGCGACCTCGCGCATGTCGGCGTCGAACAGCCGGACGTCACAGAGCGCCGTCGCCCGCCCGCAGGAGCCGAGCCGTTCCAGTTTCCCCAGGTCATGGTCGACCCGGCGCAACGTCGTCACGCATTGCGGCGCCTCCGACTGGCCGTAGAGTTGGAGGAAGACCGGCCCGAAGGCGTCGATGGCGCGGCGCAGCAGGTCGGGCGACATCGGCGCCGCGCCATAGACGACCAGCGCCAGCGACGACAGGTCGTGCCGCGCCAGCATCGCCGGATCCTCCAGCAGCGTGTTGACGATGGTCGGCACCAGGAAGGTCGCGGTGATGCGCTCCTCCGCCACCGTGCGGCAGAAGCCCTCCCGGTCGAAGCCGGGCAGCAGCCGCGCGGACCCGCCCATCAACATGATCGGATAGAGCATGATGCCGCCGGCGTGGCTGATCGGCGTCACCGCGGCGTAGCGCAGCTCGGCCGGCCATTCCCATTCGGCGGCGATGGTGGCGGCCATGGCCGCCAGCGCCCGCTGCGGCAGCATGATGCCCTTCGACCGGCCGGTGGTGCCGCCGGTGTAGCAGAGCAGCGAGGTGTCCTCCGCCTCCGCTTGCGGGTCCAGCGGCGACGGCTCCAGCCTCGGCAGCTCCTCCAGCAGGTCGGGCACCCCGTCCAGCGGACCGATGGCCAGCAGATGCTCCAGCCCCGGCACCCGGGCGCGGATGGCGAGCGCCCGCGGCCCGAACCGGTCGGCGTCGACGATCAGGGCGCGGGCCTCGCAATCGGCGAGGATGAAAGCATGGTCGTCCTCGCCGGCCAATGGGTGCAGCGGCGTGTAGCGGATGCCCATCAGGTTGGCGGCGCAGATCGCCGCCCAGGGCTCCACCCGGTTGCCGGTCAGGATCGCGATGCCGTCGCCCTTGCCGAGGCCCAAGGCGTGAAAGCGGGTGATGAACCGCCCGATCCAATCGCCAAGCTGCGCGTAGGTCCAGCGCGTCCGCTGGTCGGCCAACGCCGGCCGGTCGGCAAACCGGGCGACGGCGTCCGCGATCAGGCGGCCGGCCGTGCCGCCGGTGTGAAGGGAAGGCATGGAGGACTCCGTCACGACGGTGGGGCTGCCGACCGGCTCAGTTTTTCCGGCTCACTTCTTGACGAGCGGGCACTTGCTCTCCGACAGCGGCGCGAAGGCTTCCTCGCCCGGGATGGTCTTCAGCAGCGTGTAGTAGTCCCAGGGGTACTTGCTGTCCGACGGGGTCTTGACCTTGAACAGGTACATGTCGCGCAGCACGATGTTGTCGGCCCTGAGGTGCGACGGCTTGGTGACGGCGTCGCTGATTGTCATGTCCTTCATCGCCGCCAGGACCGGGGCGGTGTCGGTGGTACCGGCCGCCTTCACCGCCTTCAGGTAATGGTTCACCGCGGAATAGAGCCCGGCCTGCACCATGGTCGGCATCTTCCGGCGCTGGTCGAAGAAGCGCTTCGACCACGCCCGCGTCTGGTCGTTCAGGTCCCAGTAGAAGGATTCGGTGACGTACATGCCCTTGGCCATGTCCAGGCCCATGGCGTCGATGTCGGTGATCATGGGCAGCAGCGGCGTCAGCGCGACGCTGCCGTTCAGGCCGTATTCGTTGGCCTGCTTGACCGCGTTGATGGTGTCGGGGCCGGAATTGCCGAAGCCGATCGCCTTGGCGCCGGAGCTTTGTCCCATCAGAATCTGGGAGGAGAAGTCGGCGTTGTTGAACGGGTGCTTCACCGACCCCAGCACCTTGCCGCCGGCCGCCAGGATGCCCTTGGTCGCGTCCTCTTCCAGCGAGCGCCCGCCCGCGTAGTCGGCGGTGACGAAATACCAATCCTTGGCCCCATCCATGGTCACCGCCTTGGCGGTGGTGGCGGCGACGGCGCGGGTGTTGTAGCTCCAATGCAGGGTGGTCGGCTTGCAATCCTCGCTGGACAGGCTGTTCTGGCCCGACGCGGTGGCGAGCACGAGCCGGTTCTTCTCCGCCCCGATGTTCGACACGGCGAGCGTGACGGAAGCACCCGCCACGTCGGTCAGGACGTTCACCCCCTGCTCGTCGATCCATTTCCGCGCGATGCTGGAGGCGACGTCCGCCTTGCTGGTGTGGTCGGCCGACAGCAGGCTGATCTTGAAGGCCGGCTTCTCCGCCGCGATGAAATCGTCGATCGCCATCTGCGCCGCCACCACCGAGCCGGGGCCGACCAGGTCGGAGTAGATGCTGCTCATGTCCGTGAGCACGCCGATCTTCACCTCCTTCACCGGGGTTTCCGCCCCGGCGGCCGAAACCACGGTGGCCGAAGCGACGGCGGAAAAGGCGGCCGCGACCGCCAGACGGGACACGGCGCCACGGAGCCTCTTGGCGAACGGCATGGTTTCCTCCTCCCGAGAAGTCGATGTTTTGTTTGGCGATGTTTTCGGCGGCAATGTTTTGTTTGGCGCCGCCGCGCTCAGTGCAGGACGTGCTCCAGGCTGTAGACCCGCGCCGCGGTGCGGCTGAACAGGGCGGCCTTCTCATCGTTCGAGCAGCCGGCGGCCAGCCGCTTGAAGCCGTTCCACAGGATGGCGTAGCTGCAGGAGAGCTGGTCCACCGGGAAGTTGCTTTCGAACATGGCGCGGTCGGGGCCGAACGCCTCGATGCAGGTCTCGATGTAGGGGCGCCACGCGGCGGCCAACTCCTCCGAAGAGGGCGGCACCGGCCGTTCGTGGAAGCCGAAGCCGCCGAGCCGCATCGCCAGCCCGCCCAGCTTGACGGTCACGTTCGGATGGCGGGCGATCTCCAGGATGCCGGCCTTCCATTGCGCGAAGACCTCGTCGCGCCGCCCGGCGTAGGGGCCGATGCCGATAGGGCCGCCGACATGGTCAAGGACGATCGCCGTTTCCGGGAAGGCCGCCGCCAGATCCGCGACGTCGGACAGCTGGTGATGGTAGACCCAGGCGTCGAAGGTCAGCCCCAGCGGCGCGAGGCAGGCGAAGCCCCGGCGCAGCTGCGGATCGCGCAGCAGCTTTTCCGGCGGGGTGCGCATGGTGGTACGGACCTCCGGGTTCGGATCCCAGGAGGTCGACTGCCGGATGCCCTTGAAGCGGCCCTTGCCGGCAGCGATGTGGGCCTCCAGCACCGCGCGCACGCTTTCGCCCTCGCGCAGGTCGGCGTAGCTGATGATGCCGGCGCACAGGCCGGCGGGCTGGTAGACGCCCGCCTCGCACTGGTCGGCGATGGCGGTCGCGAACTCGGTCTCGCCGACCGGCCGCATGTTTTCCGGGCCGTCGCTGCGGTACCCCTCCGTGCAGTCGGTGAAGATCGTGGCGATGACGTTGTGGCCGGACTGCGCGTCGCGCTGCAGCTCCTCGGCCAGGTAACGCGTGCGCGGCGGGCCCCACAGATGGTGGTGGGGATCGATGATCGGCAGATCCGGCTCCAGGATCGCCTCTTCCCGCAGGGCGAGCCAGTTCGGATCCGCGGAAGGCAGGATCGCCGTGGGCGCGCCGCTCTTGGTCTGCGTCATACCGTCCTCTCATGAACGTCGGGCGCGTGCGCGGGCTTCGCGTCCGGCTCGGCGAAACCCGTCGCCGTCCGCGCCTTTATTGTTGGCCAAGTCAATCATAAGGCCGGGAAACATGGAACATAAAAAATCATCGGCGATTGATTTTTATCGCCTCCAATTCGGTCTATGGCGGCCGTCCAAAGGAGATAGCGGCCCAATAGCGCCGCCAAAATGGGCGTTGACAGGGAAAAACAATTCGGTTGTGATTGAATTATATCCGTTCACAAACCCTGGCCGGCGCGCGTGCGTCCAAGGCCGGCACCGGCGCGCCGCCGGTCCGTCGCGGATCCTACGGCTTTTTCTCCGGCACGACCGCTGCCCCACCGACCGGCCTTCGCCGATTTGGAGCCCTCCTGATGACCGACCGCGGCACGGCTTCCCCGACCCGCCTCTTCGACATGTTCAACGGCGCGCCCGACAATGCCACGATGCTCATCGGGGCCGCCGGCCCCGTCACCTATGGCCGGATGCGCGCCGAATCCGCCCGGCTCGCCGCGCGGCTGAAGGATCACGGCCTGAAGCGCGGCGACCGCTTGGCACTGTGGTTGCCCAATCTCCCGGAATGGGTCACCGTCGCCCTCGCCTGTTCCCGGCTCGGCGTGGCCCTGGTGCCGCTGAACGTGCGGCTGGGCAGCCACGAGGTCGGCTTCCTGCTGTCCCGCGCGCGTTGCCGCGCGGTCGTCCTTGCCCCCGGATATCGCAACGGGGCCTGCGTCGAGGTGTTGCGCAGCGTCGATCCCGAAGACCGCCGCGCCCTGGCGCTGGTCGTCACGCTGGGCGACCCAGGGGAAATGATCCTCGACGGCGTGCGCCAGACCCGCTTCGCCGACGTGATCGCCGAACCGGCGGAGCCGCTGCCGGAGGTGGCCGACGGCCGGCCGGAGGACGTCAGCCTGATCCTCGCCACCTCGGGCACCACCAGCGCGCCGAAGCTGGTCCAGCACACGCAGGAGCGCAACACGCGCCACGCCGGCGACGCCATGGTGGCAGTCGGCCTGGACGAGCCGGGGAGCAGCCTCCTGCTCGGCATCCCGATGTGCGGCGCCTTCGGCTACACGCTGGCGATCACCACCATCCGGGCGCAGCGCCCGCTGGTGCTGATGGAATCCTTCGTGCCGGAGGAAGCCGCCCGGCTGCTGGTCGAGCACGGCATCACCCACATGCTCGGCACCGACGACATGCTCGACAAGATCCTGTCGGTGGTGCCGGAGGGCAAGCCCTTCCCCACCCTGCGCATGTTCGGCCACGCCAACTTCACCCCGGCCCTGACCACGATCCTGCCGCCCAAGGCGGAGGCGCACGGCGTGCTGCTGCGTGGCTTCTTCGGCATGACCGAGACGCTGGCCCTGTTCGCCGCCCAGCCGGCCGACGCCCCGCTGGAGCGCCGTTCCCAGGGCGGCGGCCGGCCGGTCTGCCCGGACGGCGCGCTGCGCGTGCGCGACCCGGAAACCGGCGCGCTGCTGCCCGACGGCGAGGTCGGGGAGGTCGAGGTGCGGACCCCCAACGCCATGATCGGCTACCTGGACAACCCCAAGGCGACGGCGGAGGCGTTCACCGACGACGGCTACCTCAAGACCGGCGACTACGGCCACCGGCTGCCCGACGGCGGGATGATCTTCGTCTCGCGCATCAAGGACGTGCTGCGCATCGCCGGCTACCTGGTCAGCCCGACCGAGATCGAGGAGGTCATCCTGGCCCTGCCCGGCGTGACCGTCTGCCAGACCGTCGCCGCCAGCTGCCCGGCCGGCGTGCGCCCCATCGCCTTCGTGGTGATGGCGCCCGGCCATACCCTCGACGAGGCGGCGGCGCTGGCCGCCTGCCGGGCGCAGCTCGCCGTCTACAAGGTGCCGGCGCGGATCTTCGCCATCGACGGCATGCCGGTCACCGACGGGCCGAACGGCGCCAAGGTCAAGAAGAACGTCCTGCGCGACATGGCCACCGCCTGGATGAACCCGGCCGGGGAGCCGGCCGGGGAAGCCGCCATTCCATGAGAACGACAACCCGCCGGAGGACGCCGTCTTGACCGAGAGCGCACTTTTCACGCCGATCACCCTGCGCGGCGTCACGCTGAAGAACCGCATCGTCGCCGCGCCCATGTGGCAGTATTGCGGGGTCGACGGCTTTCCCACCGACTGGCACCTGATGAACCTCGGCCGCTTCGCCGCCGGCGGGGCGGGGCTGGTCTTCCAGGAGGGCACGACGGTGGAGCGGCGCGGCTGCGGCACCGTCGGCGACCTTGGCCTGTGGGACGACCGCTTCGTCGCCCCGTTGCGGCGGATCGTCGATTTCCTGAAGTCCTGCGGCGCCGTGCCCGGGATCCAGCTGATGCACGCGGGGCGCAAGGCGCGCCAGCGCTTTCCCTGGGACGGCCGCGGCGCCCTGCCGCGCAGCGCGGAGATCGCCGACTGGGACGACTGGGACGTGGTGGCGCCCAGCGCCATCCCGCAGGGCGAGGGGTACCCGATGCCGCGCGCAATGACGCGCGAGGACATCGACCGCTGCGTCGCGGCCTGGGGCAGCGCCGCCTCCCGCGCCGACCAAGCCGGCTACGAGGTGCTGGAGTTGCACGCTGCGCACGGTTACCTGATCCACGAATTCTTGTCCCCAGCCTCCAACCGGCGGACGGACGGCTATGGCGGATCGTTCGAAAACCGCATCCGCTTCGCGGTGGAGGTGGTGGAACGGGTCCGCGCCGCCTGGCCGGACCACAAGCCGCTGTTCCTGCGCATCTCCGCCATGGACGAGGGCGGCTGGGCGGTCGAGGACAGCGTGACGCTCGCCCGCATCCTGAAGCCGCTGGGCGTGGACTGTTTCGACTGCTCGTCGGGCGGCATCAGCGGCGCGTCCCCCATCGAAACCGGAATTTCCCTGACCTACGGCTATCAGGTCGGCTTCGCCGAACGGGTGCGCCGCGAAGCCTCCCTGCCGACCATGGCCGTCGGCCTGATCATCCACGCCGATCAGGCGGAGGACATCCTGCGCGACGGCCAGGCCGATCTGGTCGCCATCGCCCGCGAATTGCTGCACAACCCCAACTGGCCGATCGACGCCGCGCAGAAATTGGGAATCGACCCGGCCTTCGCGCTGGCCCCGGTCCAGCACGGCCACTTCCTGCACCGCCGCGCCCTGTCCGGTTTCACCGGTTCGCTGTCCACCTGGACCACTGGAATGTCGACTGGCGGGATGTCGGCCGGCTGACCGATGGGAGTGGTGAAAAAACGCCCTTCTCCACGGAGAAGGGCGTTTCGCATTCGGTCAGCTCTTCAGGTGGCATTCGGTGCTGACCGGGCCGAAGGCCTCGTCCGCCGGGACGGTCTTCACCAGCTCGACGACGTCGAGCGGCCCGGTCATGGCCTCGCGCGGCTTGGCCTTCATCACGTACATGTCGTACATGACGCGGCCGTCCTCGCGGATCCAGCCCTTGCCGGTGACCGGGTCCTCGACCGGAATCCGGCGCATCTCGGCGATGACCTTGGCCGAATCGGTCGTGCCCGCCGCCTTCACCGCCTTCAGGTAATGCAGCACGCTGGAGTAGGTCGCCGCCTGGCTCTGCGAGGGAAGCGCGCCGCGCTGGTCCATGAAGCGCTTGGCCCAGGCCGTGGCCTGCGCGTCCCGGTTCCAGAAGAAGCTGGAGGTGTAGATCAGCCCCTTCACCGCGGCGTCCTCCAGCGCCCGGATCTGGGTGGTGTCGAAATAGAGCCCGACGATGCTCATGCCGCTCTCGCGGATGCCGAACTCGTTGGCCTGCTTCAACGCCGTCAGCGTGTCGTTGCCGGTGTTCGACAGCGCCAGCACCTTGGCGCCCGAGCTTTGCGCCTGCAGCAGGAAGGAGGAGAAGTCGGCGGTGTTGAAGGGGTGGCGGGCGATGCCGGCGACCGTGGCGCCCTTGGACTTCAGCACCTCGACCGCCGCCGCTTCCAGCGACTTGCCGCCGGAATAGTCGACGGTCAGCATGAACCAGGATTTCTCGGTCTGCGACACCACGGCCGCGGTGGTGCCGGCGATGGCGCGGGCGGTCGCCGTCCACAGGATGCCGGTCGGGGAGCAATCGGCGCCGACCAGGGAGTCCGCCGTGCCGCCGGCGATGACGTCCACCTTGCCGCGCTCCCGGGCGATGGCGCGGACGGCCAGCGCGACGGCGGAGTTCGACATGCCGGTGATCATGTCCACGCCGTCGCGGTCATACCATTCCCGCGCCTGGGTGCTGGCGATCTCCGGCTTGTTCTGGTGGTCGGAGGCCAGGAGCTTGACCGGCTTGCCCAGCACGCTGCCGCCGAAATCGTCGATGGCCATCTGCGCGGCCACCACCTTGCCCTTGCCCGACAGGTCGGCGGTGGGACCGGAAAGGTCGTCGAGCAACCCGATGATCACGCTGTCCCCGGCCGCCCGCGCGGTCCCGCCGGCGCAGGCCAGCAGCAGGCAGCCGGCGGCCACGGCCATGGTTGGTGCGCGCTTCGTCATGTCGTAGGTTCCTCCCCTGGTTTCTTGTCGGACGGGCGCCGGCCGGTGTGCAGCAGGATCTTGCCACGGTGGCGGCCCTCATGCATGTAGCGGTGGGCGGCGGCGGCATCGGCCAGGGCGAAGCCGCGGTCGAGCACGGCGCGCAGTTGACCGTCGGCGACCCGCGGCCACAGGTCGGCGCGTACGCCGGCGACGATGGCCGCCTTGTCGGCGGGGCTGCGCCCGCGCAGGGTCGATCCGGTGATGGTCAGCCGCTTGGTCATCACCGGGCGAAGCTCCGCGCAGACGCGCGAGCCGGCGATGAAGGAAATGTGGACAAGGCGCCCCTCGACCGCCAGCGCCTCGATGTTGCGCTCCAGATAGTCGCCGCCGACCATGTCGAGGATCACGTCGACGCCGCGCCCGCCGGTGGCGTCCTTGACGATCGCGACGAAATCCTCGTTTCGATGGTCGATGGCGCGGTCGGCGCCGAGTTCGGCGCACAGGGCCAGCTTGTCCGGGCTTCCGGCGGTCGCGAACACCCGGGCGGCGCTCAGGAAGCGGGCGGCCTGGATGGCGATGGTGCCGATGCCGCTGGCCCCGCCATGGATCAGGACGTTGTCGCCCGCCCGCAGCCGCCCACGCTCGACCAGGTTGGTCCAGACGGTGCAGAGCGCCTCCGGCAACGCCGCCGCCGTCGCGAGGTCCAGGCCGTCCGGCACCGGCAGGCACTGCGCCGCCGGCGCCGCGCAATACTCCGCGTAGCCACCCCCGGCGACCAGGGCGCAGACGCGGTCGCCCACGGCCAACCCCGCCACACCCGGACCGCAGGCGGCCACAAGCCCCGACACCTCCAGCCCCGGCAGGTCGGAGGCGCCGGGCGGCGGCGGGTAGAGCCCCTGCCGCTGCAGCAGATCGCCCCGGTTCATCCCGGCGGCGGCGACGCGGATCAGCACCTCCCCCTCCTTCGGGACCGGCACGGCGCGGGTCTCCGCGCGCAGCACCTCCGGCCCGCCGGGCTCCGTAATGGCGATGGCGATCATCCGGCCGGGAAGGCCGTCCACCGTAACGCCCGCCGTCACGCCGGTCGCTCCGGAAAGGCGGCGGCGTGGCGGTGGGTCACCGGCGGGCGGCCTTCCGGGTCCTTGAAGGCGATGGAGGTGCCGCCGCAGACGAACAGCACCTGCCCGGTGACGAAGCGCGCGGCGTCGCTGGCGAAGAAGGAAACCGCGTGCGCGACATCGTCCGGCGTGCCGATGAAGCCGACCGGGACCCCGTGCAGAAGCTTTTCCGTCATCGGGTGGCCGGGCGGGTTCGACACGTCGAACAGCGAGGTGCGGACCGGACCGGGCGCCACCACGTTGACCGTGATGCCGTCGCCGCCAAGCTCCAGGGCCCAGGTCCGCACCAGCCCGGACAGCGCCGCCTTGCTGGCCGCGTAGGCCGTCCGCCCCTCTTTGCCCAGCGCCGCGCGGCTGCCGATGACGACGATGCGCCCGACGCCTTGCCGGCGCATGGAGGGCAGCAGCACCTGCGTCAGCGCGACGAAGGCGCCGACGTTGACCGCGTAGACGCGGGCGAGTTCGGCCGCCGAAACCTCCGCCCCCGGCGCCAGCGGCGCGATGGCGGCGTTGTGGACGAAGCGGGTGACCGGCCGGTCGCCGACCGCCGCCGCCAGGGCCGCCGCGGCCGCCTCGGGATCGGCAAGGTCCAGCGGGACGTAGGCGGCGTGAAAGTCATGCTCCGGCGGCGTGCGCGACGCCACGATCACCTGATAGCCATCCTCGGTCAGCCGGCGCGCGATGCCCGCGCCGATGTTCCGGTTGCCGCCGGTGACGACCGCCCATTCCTTCATGATGTCTGTCCCGGATGTGGAGAAGTTGGGTAAAGGGAGACCGGCGCCATTCCGGCGCCATCGTCACTTCGGCCACCGCGCAAGCAGTTCGCCGACGATGCCCCGGCGGAAGACGAGGACGCAGACCACGAAGATACAGCCGATGACCACCGGCACCGGCAGGCTCGTGGCCGCGAGGTAGCTTTCCAGCGTGACGACCAGCGCCGCCCCGACCACCGGGCCGAACAGCGTGCCCATGCCGCCGAGCAGCGTCATCAGCACGACCTCGCCCGACATCTGCCACGTCACGTCGGTCAGCGACGCCAGCTGGAAGACCAGTGCCTTGGTCGCCCCCGCCAGCCCGGCGAGCGCCGCCGACAGCACGAAGGCCAGCAGCTTGTAACGCTCCGTCCGGTAGCCCAGTGAAATGGCCCGCGGCTCGTTCTCGCGGATCGCCTTCAGCACCTGGCCGAAGGGCGAGTTCACCGCGCGCCAGACCAGGGCGAACCCCGCCAGGAACACCGCCAGCACGCTGTAGTACATCGCCAGCGGGTCCATCAGGTCGATCACGCCGAACAGCATCCCGCGCGGCACCGCCTGGATGCCGTCCTCGCCGTGGGTGAAGGGAAGCTGCAACGCCAGGAAATAGATCATCTGCGACAGCGCCAGCGTGATCATGGCGAAGTAGATGCCCTGCCGGCGAATGGCGATGGCGCCGAAGACGAGCCCGAGCGCCGCCGCCACCAGGGTCGCGGCCAGCACCGCCAGCTCCGGCGGCAGCGCCCACGCCTTGGCCGCATGCGCCGCCACATAGGCCGCGGTTCCGAAGAAGGCGGCATGCCCGAAGCTCATCAGGCCGGCGAAGCCGATCAGCAGGTTGAAGGCGCAGGCGAACAGCGCGAAGCACAGCACCTTCATCAGGAACACCGGATACAGCGCAAAGGGAGCGGCCACAGCCAGCAGGAGCCCCGCCCCGACCAGCAGCGGCGTCCGCGCGCCCGTTCCGGCGGGCGCCCGCACCCCGGCCTCAACCCCAGTCTCGGCCCCAATTTGGGACGTCATGGATCAGCGCTCCCGTCCGAAGAGTCCGGCGGGCTTGATCATCAGCACCACCGCCATGATGACGAAGACCACGATGTTCGCGGCCTCCGGATAGAAGACCTTGGTCAGCCCCTCCAGCAGCCCCAGCCCGAGGCCGGTGACGATGGCGCCCAGGATCGAGCCCATGCCGCCGATCACCACCACCGCGAAGACCACGATGATCAGGTTGGAGCCCATCAGCGGGTTGACCTGATAAATCGGCGCGGCCAGCACCCCGGCGAGGCCGGCCAGCGCGACGCCGAAGCCATAGGTCAGCGACACCATCACCGGCACGTTGATGCCGAAAGCCTGCACCAGGGTCGGATTCTCGGTCGCCGCCCGCAGATAGGCCCCCAGCCGCGTCCGCTCGATCGCGTACCAGGTGCCGAAGCAGACCAGCAGCGAAAAGGCCACCACCCAGCCGCGGTAGGTCGGCAGGAACATGAAGCCCAGGTTGGAACCGCCCTTCAGCAGGTCGGGGATCGGGTAGGGCTGGCCGGACACGCCGTACTGGTGGCGGAAGATCCCCTCGAAGATCAGCGCCAGCCCGAAGGTCAGCAGCAGGCCGTAGAGGTGGTCGACCTTGTAGAGCCGGCGCAGCATGGTGCGCTCCAGCAGCAGCCCGATGGCCCCGACCATCAGCGGCGCCAGCACCAGCGCCGGCCAATAGCCGATGCCGGCGTGGGTCATCAGCAGCCACGCCAGGAAGGCGCCCACCATGTACAGGGCGCCGTGCGCCATGTTGACGACGTTCAGCATGCCGAAGATGACCGCCAGCCCCAGGCTGAGCAGCGCGTAGAAGGAGCCGTTGATCAGACCCAGCAGAAGCTGGCCGAACAGCGCCTGCGGCGGAATGCCGAGGAGTTGGACCATGAGGCGTTCTCCCGCTCACACACCGAGGTGGGTGTGGAGTTTGTCCATGTTGGCGTGGAGCTGGTCGTTGGGGATCATGTCGACGATCCGACCCTCCTCCATGACGTAGTGGCGGTCGGCGATGGTCGCGGCGAAGTGGAAGTTCTGCTCCACCAGGACGATGGTGAAGCCGCGCGCCTTCAGCGCCCGCACCGCCACGCCGATCTGCTCGATGATCACCGGGGCCAGACCTTCCGTCGGCTCGTCCAGCAGGATCAGGGTGGCGCCGGTGCGCAGGATGCGCGCGATGGCCAGCATCTGCTGCTCGCCGCCCGACAGCCGCGTGCCTTGGGTGCTGCCGCGGCCTTTCAAATTCGGGAACAGCTCGTAAATCTGCGGTACGGTCATGCCGCCCGGCTTGACCACCGGCGGCAGCGTCAGATTCTCGTCGACACTGAGGGAGGAGAAGATGCCGCGCTCCTCCGGCACATAGCCGATGCCGAGGCGCGGGATCCGGTGCTGGGCCATGCCGATCAGCTGCTGCCCCTGGAAGCGGATGGAGCCGCGGCGCTTTCCGACGATGCCCATGATGGAGCGCATGGTCGTGGTCTTGCCGGCACCGTTGCGGCCCAGCAGCGTGACCACCTCGCCCTGCCGCACGTCCAGCGACACGCCGTGCAGCACGTGGCTCTCGCCGTAGAAGGCGTGCAGGTCGCCCACCTCCAGCATCGCGGTCTTGGTGATCGAGCCGTCAGGCATGTCCGGTTCCCATGTAGGCTTCCATCACCTGGGCGTTCTTCGACACGACCTCGTAAGGCCCTTCGGCCAGGATCTCGCCGCGGCGGAGCACGGTGATGGTGTCGGACAGGTGGGCCACGACCGACAGGTTGTGCTCCACCATCAGCACCGTGCGGTCGGCCGAGACGCGCTTGATCAGGGCGGCGGTGCGCTCGATGTCCTCGTGCCCCATGCCGGCCAGCGGCTCGTCCAGCAGCATCACCTCCGGGTCGAGCGCCAGGGTGGTGGCGATCTCCAGCGCGCGCTTGCGCCCGTAGGGCAGCTCGGCGGCGGTGTGGTGCGCCCAGGGCGTCAAGTTCACCGCCTCGATCAGGTCCAGCGCTCGGCCGTGCAGGTCATGGAGCGTCGATCCGGACTTCCAGAAGTGGAAGCTGGTGCCGAGCGGGCGCTGCAAGGCGACCCGGACATTCTCCAGCACGCTGAGGTGCGGGAACACCGCCGAGATCTGGAAGGAGCGCACCAGCCCCATCAACGCGACGTCCGCCGGCTTCATGGCGGTGATGTCGCGGCCATCGTAGAGGATCTGCCCATGGGTGGGAGCGAGGAACTTGGTGAGCAGGTTGAACACCGTGCTCTTGCCCGCTCCGTTCGGGCCGATCAGCGCGTGGATGGTGCCGCGGCGAACCTGCAGGTTCACATCCCGAACCGCGACGAAGCCCTTGAACTCCTTCGTCAGGTTCCGCGCCTCAAGGATGATGTCGGTCAAGGGGATGTCCTCATGGCGATGAGGGTTGGGGCGATGAGGGTGGGTCGGAAGGACCGTTCGTCCGCCGTCTCGCCCAACCGGGCCCGAGTAGATCGGGTTCGGGGCGTGCCGCGAAACAGCGCGAAGCGCAGCGGATGTCTGTCGGCGATCCGATAAGGCGCCAAGTGCAAAAGCCCGGCGCCGGCATGCGTATCGATTGTCAGTCAAACGAACTGTAGAGGAGCCCCGGCGTGCCCGCAACAGGAATCATGCAGTTGTGATTTTTTACGACCGTCCAAGCTCGGCGGCGCGCGAGGCCGGCTGAAGCACGCTGACCAGGAATCCCTTCAAAAGCGCGAGTTGCGGCTCGAAGTCCACCTCCGGCCCCTCCTGGATTTTGCGCAGGGCGAAGCCGCGCAGCGTGTCGAGCACCATACGGCGCAGCCGCACCACGGTCGCCGTGTCGGCGGAGGAATCGGCGAACAGCCGCACCCATTCCAGGTCGCGGGTTTCCGTCACCTTGCCCAGCTTGGTCCGGATGCTCTGGTGCAGCCAGTCGCTGAAGCGCTCGTACAGGCGGATTTCCAGGGCCGCCACATAGTCGTCGCTGCCGAACACCTCCCAGTGCTGCTTGACGACGCGGTCCACCCGCTCGGCGATGGGCAGACCGACGAAGTCCGCCAGGTTCATTTCCCGGTCCATCCAGGCGGTGATTTCCTGGATGGCGGCGAAATAGATCTCCTCCTTGCTGACGAAATGATACTGCAGCGCCCCCCGCGACACGCCGGCGCGGTCCGCGATGTCCGGCGTGGTGACGCTGGCGTAGCCGCGCTCCCGCAGCAGGTCGATGGTGGCGCGCACCAGCTTGCGGCGCGTGGCGTTGCTCCGCTCCTGCTGCGGCTTGCGCTTGCCCGGACGCCCCTCGTCGGCGGAGTCCGCCGCATCGTCCTGGATCACCCGAACCATTCCAGACCGTCTCCATCCCGCCGAAACCGACCCGTGCATGAACAGGCGGCCGAGGCCGTCCGTTCGCAACGTGCAGGATCCTACCACACTTCATACAAGACCGTTGACGGCAAAAAAAGTCATATGTGATTGTATTTGGCGCCGGACGCCCGTTTGCTCTCCGGCCGGTCGCCATTTCCCGCCGGTCCCGCAGCACCGGCCCCCATCATCGGACAGGACGATGGAACCCGCATTCCCCCACCTCTTCTCGCCCGGTCGCCTGCGCGGCCTCCTGCTGCCGAACCGGCTGGTCATGGCGCCGATGGAGTCCAACATGGCCGCCGAGGATGGTGCGGTCTCGGACGCCATGCTCGCCTACTACGCCGCCCGCGCCGCCGGTGGGGTCGGGATGGTGATCGTCGAATACGCCTGCGTGGACCGCCCGCTCGGCCTCGGCGGGTCGCCGCAGCTGGCGATCGACGACGACTCGCTGATCGAGAGCCATCGCCGCCTGACCACCTCCATCGCCGCGCACGGCGCGCGGTCCTGCCTCCAGCTGTTCCACGCCGGGCGCCAGACCCTGCGCCGCTTCACCGGAGGACAGGCGCCGGTCGCGGCCTCCGCCATCGCCTGCCGCGTGTACCGGGAGGACCCGCGGGAGATCACCGCGGCGGAGATCGAAGACCTCGTTGAAAAATTCGGCAGGGCCGCGGCCCGCGCCATCGCCGCCGGCTACGACGCGGTGGAGATCCACGGCGCCCACGGCTACCTGATCGGCGGCTTCCTGTCGGGCGCGGCCAACCGGCGGACGGATGGCTACGGAGGATCGCTGGACAACCGCCTGCGCTTCCCGCTGGCCGTGGTGTCCGCCGTCCGCCGCGGGGCCGGCGAGGCGCCGGTGATCTTCCGGCTGTCCGCCGAGGAATTCGTGGAGGGCGGCACCACCCTGGAGGAGGCGGTGGAGATGGCGCCGCGGCTGGTCGCCGCCGGGGCCGACGCCCTGCACGTGTCGACCGGCACGGCCGAGCGGATGGACCGCAACGTCGACCCCGTGTCCGCCCCGCAGGGCTGGCGCATTCCCCTGGCCAAGCGGCTGCGGGCGGTGGCCGGCGTCCCGGTGCTGACCGTCGGCGTCATCCGCCAGCCGGAGGTGGCGGAGCGGGCCGTCGCCGACGGCTCCGCCGATTTCGTGGCGCTCGGACGCGCCCTGCTGGCCGACCCGCAATGGCCGGAGAAAGCCCGGCGCGGCGCCGTGGCCGACATCCGGCCCTGCACCTCCTGCAACTGGTGCGTCGACCAGCTGCTCGCCCACAAGCGGCTGGGCTGCGCCGAGAATCCGCGCACCGGGCGGGAAACGGAACCACCGATCCTGCGCACCGGCGACGGCCGGGCTGCCGCGGTGGTGGGCGGCGGCCCGGGCGGCATGGTGGCGGCGTTGCTGCTGCAGGACGCCGGCTTCCGCGTCACCCTGTTCGAGAAAGCGGACCGGCTTGGCCTCGGTCTGGTCGCCTCGGCGACGCCGCCGGGCAAGGACAAGTTCTTCTGGTACCGCGATTACCTCGTCCGCCAGCTGGAGCGGTCCGGCGTCGCCTTGCGGCTGAACAGCGACGCCGGGGTGGCCGACATCCTCGCCCTGCGGCCGGCGCTCGCCGTCATCGCCACCGGCGCCACCAACCGCCGGCTTCCGGCGGCGGAAACCGGCGCCGTTCCGGTCGGCTTCGCCCACGACGTGCTGACCGGAGCGGCAACGCTCGGCGACGGGCCGGTGGTCATCGTCGGCAGCGGCGAAACCGGGTGCGAGTGCGCCGAATATGTGGCGGAGAGCGGGCGCGACGTGCTGCTGGTGAGCCGATCTCCGGAACGGCGGCTGGCCCGCCGGGCGCAGTACGTCTACCGCCGGCAGCTGGTCGGCCGCTTGGAAAGCAACCCGCGCATCCGCATCGAGACCGGCGTGGAAATCGCCGCCATCGGGCACGATCACGTCATCCTCCGCGACCGCGAGGGAAAGGACCATCGGCGGGCCGCTGGGCAGATGCTTCTGGCGCTTGGCCGGACGCCGGACAACGGCCTCGCCGACGCGCTACGGGCAGCCGGCTTGCCGACCCACGTCATCGGCGACAGCCGGGAGGTCGGCCGCATCGGCGACGCGGTGCACGACGCCTACGCCGCGGTGCGCGAGGTCACCCGGTCCGGCGACGACGGACAGTCCGAACGGGTCACGGCGCTGTCCTGCTGACGGGACCCGCGCCATCGCCGTCGCGCAAGGCACAGCCGCTCCATTTGTTTTGCGCCGAAAGAAAAGTTTTCTCTATGGAGAAAAAACCGCTTGTGCCCAGGGATCGGCCAAGCTAGTGTAACGATGGCGGTACGGACAGTCCGCGCTACGCAGTGTTGTCGCAGCCGCGGAGAAGCGGCCCAGAGCGACAATGGCAGCGACGATGACGCAGCATCCGGCCGCCCCTCACGGATTTCCGGGACATATCCCCATGACCACCGACCCAGAGTCCCACGGCGACACCGCCGTCCTTGTCGAACGGCGCGGCGGAGTCGGCATCGTCACGCTCAACCGGCCCGAGGCGCTGAACGCCATCAACATGGCGGTGCGCCGCGGCCTGACCCAGGCCTGCCGCGATCTGGACAGCGATCCGGAGATCCGCGCCGTCCTGATCCGGGCGGCCGGCGACCGCGGCTTCTGCGTCGGCGCCGACATCAAGGAATTCCGGCCGGTCGACTCCGCCGTCGCCGCCCGCCGGGTTGACGGGTCGATCGCCTACGTCGACGCGGTGGCGGCGCTGACCAAGCCGGTGATCGCCGCCGTGCACGGCTTCTGCCTGGGCGGCGGCTTCGAGATCGCGCTGGCCTGCGACATCCGCATCGCCTCGGCCGACGCGCTGTTCGGCCTGCCGGAGATCAACCTCGGCCTCATCCCCGGCGCCGGCGGGACCCAGCGCCTGCCCCGGCTGATCGGGGCCGGCCGCGCGCTCGACCTGATGTTGACCGGAGAGCGCTTCGGCGCGGAGGAGGCGCTTCGGCTCGGCGTCGTCTCCCGCTTGGCACCGAACCGGGACGCCCTGGCGGAGCAGGCCCTGGCGCTGGCCGACGCCATCGCCGCCAAGCCGCCGACCGCCGCCGCCTTCGTCAAGGAAGCGGTGACCGCCGGCGCCGACCTCGACCTGAAGGCCGGGATCGCGCTGGAACGGACCCTTTTCACGCTGCTGCTGACCACCGAGGACCGGATGGAAGCCGCCGCCGCCTTTCGCGAAAAGCGCCGACCCGTCTTCAAGGGGCGCTGACCCGAGGTGAACCAACCCCCGAGGGGACTCAACCGATGTACGCAAGCATTCCAAACGACGCAAAAATCACCGTCGTCGGCGCCGGCATCATGGGCCGCGGCATCGCCCACGCCTTCGCGGTGCGCGGCTTCCCCACCGTGCTGTTCGACGTGAAGGCCGCCGCGCTGGACGACGCCCTGGGCAACATCCGCAAGATCGTCTCCGACGCGGTCGGGCTCGGCAAGCTGACGGAGGAGAAGGCGGAGCAGACGCTCTCCCTCATCACCCCGGCCAGCGACCTCCCCGCCGCGGCGGCCGGGTCCGCGCTGGTGGTGGAGACCGCCTCCGAACAGCTGGCGGTCAAGATCGACATCATCCGGGCCATCGACCCGGTGGTGGCGGCGGACGCGATCATCGCCACCAACACCTCGGCGCTCAGCATCACCGAGATCGCCGCGGCCTCCGCCCGGCCGGAGCGCGTCGCCGGCATGCATTTCTTCAACCCCGTCCACAAGATGAAGCTGGTAGAGATCATCCGCGGGCTGGCCACCGGCGACGCGGTGGTGGACCGGCTGAAGGCCTGGTCGGACGCGCTGGGCAAGACCTCCATCGTCGTCAACGAGGCGCCGGGCTTCACGACCAGCCGCATGTCGGCGATGCTCGGCAACGAGGCGATGTACATGCTGGAATCCGGCGTCGCCAGCGCCGAGGACATCGACACCGCGCTGCGCCTCGGCCTCGGCCACCCGATGGGGCCGCTGGAACTGGGCGACATGACCGGCTGGGACACCCGGCTCGCCGTGCTGCAATACCTCCACCAGTCGCTCGGCGAGAAGTTCCGGCCCTGCCCGTTGATCGCCAAGATGGTGAAGTCCGGCCGCACCGGCCGCAAGGTCGGGCACGGCGTCTACAAGTACGAGAACGGGGCGAAGGTGCCCGGGTCCGGCCTGCTGGGGAGTCCGTGATCATGCGTTCCAGTCCCACACGCGAAGTCGTCATCGTCGAGGCCGTCCGCACCCCCATCGGCCGTTTCCGCGGCGCGCTGTCCCCGGTGCGCGCCGACCATCTGGGCGCCCTCGTCCTCCAGACGCTCGTCCAGCGCGCCGGAATCGCGCCGGAACTGGTGGACGACGTGGTGTTCGGCTGCGTCACCCAGGTCGGCGAGCAGTCCACCAACCCGGCGCGCACCGCCCTGCTGAGCGCCGGCTGGCCGGCGACGATCCCCGGCATGACGGTGGACCGCAAGTGCGGCTCCTCGGAAGCGGCGGTCCACGCGGCGCTCGGCTCCATCGCGTCGGGCGAGTATGACGTGGTGGTGGCCGGCGGCGTGGAGAGCATGAGCCGCGTGCCGATGGGCGGCAACCGCGACGTCCACGGCAAGCCCTTCGGCTGGAAACTGCTGGAGGCCCACCCGCAGATCTCCCAGGGCGAGGCGGCGGAGCGCATCACCGACGCCTGGGGCCTGACCCGCGACGCCATCGACGACTACGCCATCGCCAGCCACCGCAAGGCGGCGGCGGCGGCCGACGCCGGTTTCTTCGACCGCGAAATCGTCCCGGTGCCGGTGGACGCCTGGAGCGAGCGCGACCTGCCGGAGACCGGCGTTACGGTCAGCCAGGATGAGACGATCCGCCGCGACACCAGCCGGGAAAAGCTCTCCACGCTGAAGACCAGTTTCCGCGAGAACGGCCGGATCACCGCCGGCAACTCCTCGCAGATCGCCGACGGCGCCGCCGCCCTGCTGCTGATGGCGGCGGAGGTCGCCGAGGCGCACGGGCTCAAAGCCCGCGCCCGCTTCCGCGCGGTGACGACGCTGGGCTCCGACCCGACCCTGATGCTGACGGGTCCGATCCCGGCGACCCGCCGGGTGCTGGAGCGCAGCGGGCTGGCGCTTGGCGACATCGACCTGTTCGAGGTGAACGAGGCTTTCGCCCCGGTCCCGATGGTCTGGCAGCGCGAATTCGGGGCCGACCCGGAGCGGCTGAACGTCAACGGCGGGGCCATCGCGCTCGGCCATCCGCTGGGGGCGTCGGGGGCGCGGCTGATGACCACGCTGCTGCACGAGCTGGAGCGGCGAAACGCCACCTTCGGCCTGCAGGCCATGTGCTGCGCCGGTGGGCTCGGCACCGCCACAATAATCGAACGGCTGGGCTGAGCCTCGCCCCGTCTCCTCCGTGCAGGAACCGCCCATGGAATCGCCCATGAAACCCTGGCCGCTCTGGGATACCCCCTTCTTCGAGGACCGCCACCGCGCCTTCGCCCGGACGCTGCTGGATCTGGAGCTTCCGGAGATCGACGAGGACAGCCGCGACCTCGGCGGCGTGAGCCGCGTCCTGGCCCGTGCCATGGGCGCGCAGGGGCTGCTCGACGTGGTCGTGCCGCCCGGCGCCGAAACGGGGAGCGCCAGCATCGACCTGCGCAGCGTTTGCCTGGCGCGCGAGGTGCTGGCCTATCGCTTCGGCGATCTGGCGGATTCGGTCTTCGTCATGCAGGGCATCGGAACCGCCGCGCTGTGGCAGACGGGGTCGGCCGACCTGTGCCGCCGTTATCTTCCCGCGGTGCGTCGGGGCGAGGCCATCGCGGCGCTGGCGTTGACCGAGCCGGAGACCGGGTCCGACGTCGCCAACATCACCACCAGGGCCGAGCGGGACGGCGAAGGCTGGCGCATCACCGGCGAGAAGACCTTCATCTCCAACGCCGGCTTCGCCGACCATTACGTCGTCATCGCGCGCACCGGGGAGGCACCGGGCGCCCGCGGCCTGACCGCCTTCCTGGTCGGC
The DNA here is from genome assembly GCF_025961225.1 of Azospirillum canadense. Classification (GTDB taxonomy): domain Bacteria; phylum Pseudomonadota; class Alphaproteobacteria; order Azospirillales; family Azospirillaceae; genus Azospirillum; species Azospirillum canadense. The sequence continues at coordinate 825,194 of NZ_JAOQNG010000007.1, forward strand.
GCCGACGCGCCGGGCCTGACCGCCGGTCCGCCGATCGACTTCATGGCTCCCCACCCGGCCGCTCCGCTGCGCCTCGACGCCGTTCCCGTCGCCCCGGACCGGGTCATCGGCGCGCCCGGCCAGGGCTTCAAGGTGGCGATGGCGACCTTCGACGTCTTCCGCGCCTCGGTCGGCGCGGCGGGCATCGGCGCCGGCCGGCGGGCGCTGGACGAGAGCCTCGCCCGCGTCACGACCCGCAGGCTGTTCGGCCGCGCCATGGCCGACATGGACGGCGTGCAGACCAAGCTGGCCGACATGGCGACCACGCTGGAGCAGGCGGCGCTCTGCGTCTACCGCGCCGCCTGGGCCAAGGACAGCAGCGGCGGGCGCTGCACCCGCGACGTCTCCATGGCCAAGCTGGCCGGCAGCGAGGCCGCGCACAGCGTGGTGGACGCCGCGGTCCAGCTGTTCGGCGGGGCCGGCGTCGCCCGCGGCAGCGTGGTGGAGCGGCTGTACCGCGAGGTGCGGCCGATGCGCATCTACGAGGGCGCCTCGGAGGTGCAGAAGCTCGTGATCGCCCGCGACCTCATCAAGAGCCACACGCAGGAGTCCGGCCAATGACCGACAGCATCCTGGCCGACACCGCCCGGCGGCTCTTCACCGACCGGGTCACGCCAGAGGTCCTGCGGCGCGCCGAAGAGGGCCACGGCGAGGGCCACTGGCCGGCCGATCTTTGGACCGCGATCGAGGAGATGGGGCTGGGCCTCGCCCTGGTGCCGGAGGAGGCCGGCGGCTTCGGCGTCGACATGGTGGAAGCGCTTGAACTCGTCCGCATCGCCGGCTCCTTCGCGGCGCCGGTGCCGCTGGCCGACAGCATGCTGGCCGGCTGGCTGCTGGCCGGCGCCGGGTTGGAGGTGCCCGCTGGCCCTCTGACCGTGGCCCCGCCCCACACGGGAGAGCCGGCGCCGGTCCTGATCCGCCGCAACGGCGGCTGGCACCTGTCCGGGTCCGTCCGCCGCGTCCCTTGGGGCCGCAGCGCGGCCGCCGTCGCCCTGCTCGCCGAGTATGATGGCCAAATTTGCGTCGTCCGCCTTGACGCCGGGGACTGGCGCGTCGCCGAACCGGGCCGCAACATCGCCGGTGAGGAACGCGACGACCTGCGCTTCGACACCGCCCTGGCCGGCGACCGCGTCGCCCCGGCGCCGAAGGGATTGGGCGCCGGCACCCTGCACGCCATGGGCGCCACCCTGCGCAGCCTCGCCATGGCCGGCGCGATCGAGCGGGTGCTCGACCTGACCGTGCAGTATGTCGGCGAACGCGTGCAGTTCGGCCGGCCGCTCGGCAAGTTCCAGGCGGTGCAGCAGAATCTCGCGGTGCTGGCCGGGCAGGCCGCCGCTGCCGGAGCCGCCGCCGACGGCGCCGCCGAGGCCTTTGCCGATCTGGCCTCCGGCGTCCCCTGCCCGCTGCCGGTCGCCGCGGCCAAGCTGCGCTGCGGAGAGGCCGCCGGAATCGCCGCATCCATCGCCCACCAGATGCATGGCGCCATCGGCTTCACGCACGAGCATGCCCTGCACCACCTGACCCGCCGGCTGTGGTCCTGGCGCGACGAGTACGGCAACGAGGCCTCCTGGGCAATGCGGCTCGGCCGGCAGGTCGCGGCGGCCGGGGCCGACGGGCTTTGGCCGCTCGTCACCGCCGCCTGACCCTCCGCCGCCCGCCCGAGAGACCCCGCCCGAGAGACAGGGACAACCACCATGCCCCGCATCGCCTTTCCGCCCCCGCCCTCCAGCGACGCCACCGAGGCGTTGCGCGCGGAGGTCCGCGACTTCCTGAGGACCGAGCTGGCCGACCGTCCGCCGCGCCGCCGCGCCGATTCCTGGAACGGCTTCGACCGGGCGTTCAGCCGCAAGATGGGCGAGCGCGGCTGGATCGCTATGACCTGGCCCAAGCGCTACGGCGGGCACGAGCGCAGCGCGCTGGAACGCTACGTCGTGCTGGAGGAGATGCTGGCGGCCGGCGCGCCCGTCGCCGCCCACTGGATCGCCGACCGCCAGAGCGGCCCGCTGCTGCTGAAGAACGGCACCGAGGAACAGCGGCTGAGCATCCTGCCGCGCATCGCGTCCGGCGACTGCACCTTCTGCATCGGCATGAGCGAGCCGGACTCCGGCTCCGACCTCGCCGCCGTGCGCACCCGCGCGGTGCCGGTGGCAGAGGACGAGGGTGGCGGCTGGCGGGTCAACGGCACCAAGCTGTGGACGACCTACGCCCACCATGCCCAGTACATGATCCTGTTCTGCCGCACCGACGGCGGGGCGGAGGACCGCCAGGGCGGCACCAGCCAGCTTCTGGTCGACCTGTCCACCCCCGGCATCACCATCCGCCCCATCCTGGACCTGTCCGGCGCGCACCACTTCAACGAGGTGGTCTTCGAGGACGTGCTGCTGCCCGAGGACGCGCTGATCGGCCGGCGCGGCGACGGCTGGAACCAGGTGATGAGCGAACTGGCCTTCGAGCGCAGCGGGCCGGAGCGCTTCCTGTCCTCCATGGCCCTGCTGACCGAGCTGGTGCGGGCGCTGGGACCGTCGCCGTCGGGCCACGCCGCCATCGCGCTCGGCCGGCTGGTCGGCCACCTGATCGTGCTGCGCCGTCTGTCGCGCTCGGTCGCCGACATGCTGGACAAGGGCGAGAACCCGGCGCTCCAGGCCTCGCTGGTCAAGGATCTCGGCGCCCTGTTCGAGCAGGAGATCCCGGAAATCGCCCGCCAGCTGGTCGAGGCCGAGCCGGACCTGGACTCCACCCGCGAGTTTTCCGCCGTTCTGGCCCACACGGTGATGAACGCGCCGGCCTTCTCGCTGCGCGGCGGCACGCGGGAGATCCTGCGCGGCATCATCGCGCGCGGCCTCGGCCTGCGCTGAACGAAAACACCGGAGGATCCACCGATGAGCGCTCCAATCCTATACGAGATCGAAGACGGCATCGTCACCCTGACGCTGAACCGGCCGGAGCTGCGCAACCCCATTTCCGACCCCGACATGGTCGACGCGATGGTGGAGGCGCTCGACCGGCTGAACGACGACCCGGCGGTGCGGGTCGCCATCGTGACCGGCACCGGCAGCGCCTTCTCCTCCGGCGGCAACCTCAACACCATGCGCGAAGGGGGCGGCCTCAACGACGCGCTGCCGGCGCGCACGCGCCGCAACTACCAGCGCGGCATCCAGCGCATTCCGCTGGCCTTCGAACGGCTGGAGGTGCCGGTCATCGCCGCGGTGAACGGCCCGGCGATCGGCGCCGGCTGCGATCTCGCCTGCATGTGCGACCTGCGCATCGCGTCGGAATCCGCGCGCTTCGCCGAGAGCTTCGTCAAGGTCGGCATCGTGCCGGGCGACGGCGGGGCTTGGCTGCTGCCGCGCGTCGTCGGCTTCTCCAAGGCCTGCGAGATGGCCTTCACCGGCGACCCCATCGACGCCGCGGAGGCGCTGGCCTGCGGCCTTGTCTCCAAGGTCGTGCCGGCGGCCGAGCTGTTGCCGGCGGCCCGCGCCCTTGCGCGGCGGATCGCCGTCAATCCGGTCCACGCCGTGCGCATGACCAAGCGATTGTTGCGCGAGGGCCGGCACGTCCGCATGGACACGTTGCTGGAGATGTCCGCAGCGATGCAGGCGCTGGCCCACGCCACGGCCGACCACCGCGAGGCCGTCGACGCCATGCTGTCCAAACGCCCTCCGACGTTCACGGGCGAATGAGCACGGTTTTTTTAGAGTGTGTTTGTCGTGGGCCCCTGCCCGCGCAATCACTCCGCGTTCCGGGCGTTTCTGGTCAAACTGCGAGCTTGCCAAGGCGACGACTCTGCACGACGATCAGGGACTATGACGATCTTCACACTTTCTGACGCTCTTCGGATCGGTGAGATCCTGTCCCAGGCATCCCTGACCGAGATCACGCCCCGGTTTGGTGAGCTGGCTGCCGGACAGGTGCGTGAGAAATCGTCGCGGTTCGACGTCGTCACAGACGCCGATGAGGCGGCCGAGCGCGCGATCTCCACCGCGCTTGAGACCGCCTACCCTGGGGCGGTCGTTGTCGGCGAGGAGGCCACCGCCAAGACCCCTGCCCTGCTCGACGCGATCGGCACCGCCGACTTGGCCTTCGTGCTCGACCCGCTCGACGGCACCAAGAACTTCGCGTCCGGGCTGCCGCTGTTCGGCGTCATGATCGCGGCGACGGTGCGGGGAGACGTGGTGTTCGCCGCCATCCACGATCCGGTGTGCCGCAACACCGCCTACGCGCTCAGGGGCGAGGGGGCGTGGCTCCAGGCCGAGGGCGGCGCGCGGACCGACCTGAAGGTTGCTGCCGCGGTGCCGGTCCGGGAGATGCACGCGATCATCGGAACGAATTTCCTGCCGGAGCCCCTGCGCACGACCGTCAACGGCAACCTGTCGCGATTGGGCATGAGCGCGTGGCTGCGGTGCGCCGCGCACGAATACCGGATGGCTGCGGCGGGACATTGCGACGTCTTGTTCTACAACAAGCTGATGCCTTGGGACCACGCCGCGGGCTGGCTGCTCCACCGCGAGGCCGGCGGCTACAGTGCCCACTTCGACGGCACCGCCTACCACCCGACCCATGTCACCGGCGGGCTTATCTGTGCCCCGGATGAAACGAGCTGGCACCTTGTCCGCGAGGCGCTGCTGGATCGGCGGCCCGCTCCTCTGACGTAAGCGCGCGCGATGCAGGGTGGTCCGCCCGATGCCGCTCTAGCTTATAGAGCGGTTTTGGCGCGACTGAGCCATCGCTGTTGCCGATGCCCGCATGAGGTGGTCCCGCAAAATCTCCGCCGCGGCGGCATGGTCGGCGCGCTCCAGCGCTTCGATGACGCGCAGATGCTCGCCGCACCATTCGCGGATGCGGGTGCTGTTGGAATAGCCCTGGTATTCGAACAGGCGGCGCATCTTGTTCTGCTGCTGAACCGCCTGGAGGAAGAAGGGGTTCCCCGACGCCTCCGCGATCGTCTCGTGGAACTGCGAGTCGAGCATGAAGAGGTCCCGCCCTGGAACCACCTCGTGCTGCGACTGCTCAATTATAAGGCTGTGCCGGTCCTTCAGCTGGCGCAGCAGGCCACGGTCCATGCGGAAGCTGTCCAGCAGGATGCCCGCCGGCTCCAGCGTGATGCGCAGGTCGTAGCTCGCCCGCAGCGAGGATTCCGAATCCAGGCTGGGCAGGAACAGCCAGTTCTGGCCCTTGCGCGTGATCAGCCCCTCGTCGGCCAAGCGGTTCAGGACCGGCCGGAGGGAGCCGCGCCCGATGGCGTAGCGCTTGGTGAGCATGACTTGGTTGACGGTCGCCGGCAACTCCCCCGACAGGCGGTCGCGCAGGATGTCGAGATAGGCTTGCTCGTCGATCAGGGGCGGCACGTCCAGCGTGGTCCCCAGCAACTCCCGCCCGTCCTTCAGCAGGCGATAGCCGCGGTTCGGGATGGCGGCGACGATCTTCCGGTCGGCCAGCAGGCGCAGCGCCGCGCGCACCGGCGTGCGGGACACGCCTAATATTTCGGCAAACTGCTGCTCTTTTAGGTGATGCCCAACGCTGAGGCGTTCCTCGACGGCAACCGCGAGTATCTTGTTGGCGAGCGCCAGTTGGACCGACCGCGCCGCCGCCTTGCGGTCCCGGGGCTGGCCGGACTTGGTGTCGGCGCCGGGAAGGGGGCTCGCTTCGACGGTTGAATTCGGCTGCTTCACGATTTCGGCCCGGAACTTGCTTAGACCCTGCACTACCAATCGCACGCATCACCGATTGTGTCCAGGGTTGACACCGGCGTCTGCGTGCTGTGAACTGTACAAGTTGCGTCAATCTGAACAATGTAGGAGCGCGCACCCCATGCATCACCTGCTCTCCGCCACCGCCGCCCTGCTGCTCGCCGGCGTCGTCAGCACCGCCGCCCAGGCGCAGACCGCAACGGCCTCTTTCGTGCAGCCGGGGAAGCTCACCTACGGCGTGGCCGCGACCTTCGCGCCCTTCGAGTTCCAGGGCACGGACGGCTCGCTCAAGGGCTTCGACATCGACCTGGGTGAAGCGCTGGCCGCGAAGATGGGCGCCTCCGTGGCGCCGCTGAACATGGAGTTCAAGGGCCTGATCCCGGCGCTCCAGGGCGGCCGGATCGACGTGATCAACTCCGCCATGTACATCAACGAGGAGCGCGCCAAGCAGGTCGACTTCGTGCCCTACCTGCGCGTCGGCAACGAGGTGCTGGTGCGCAAGGGCAACCCCGCCGGCATCACCGGCCGCGACGACAGCCTGTGCGGCAAGAAGGTGTCGGTCACGCTGGGCGGCATCCAGGAGACCTACGCGCGGGAAGACAACAAGCGCTGCACCGACGCCGGCCGCCCCGCCGTCACCATCCTGACCTTCCCGACAGCGCAGGATTCCGCGCTGGCGCTGCGCCAGGGCCGGTCGGACGCGCATCTGGACAGCACGCCGGGGGCGGTGATGCTGGTCCAGAAGGTGCCGGACACCTTCCAGATCGTCGGCACCTCCTTCAACACCGACACCCAGATCGGCGTCGCCGTGCGCAAGGGCGACGCCGCCATGCGCCAGGCGATCGAGGCCGCACTCCAGGCCGTGGTCAAGGACGGCACCTACCAGACCCTGATCAAGAAATACGACCTGCCCCAGACCGTGGCGCTGCTGAAGTAACCCATTCCCCAGCGGCAAGGCCGACGGAGACACCGATGACGATATCCCTGTCCCTCATCCTGGAATACCTCGTGTCGCCCGTGTTCGTGCAGGGCGCGGTCACGACCCTGCTGATCACGGTCTCGTCCATTCTGTCGGGGGTCGTCATCGGTCTCCTGCTGGCCCTGATGCAGGAATCGCGCTTCGGCGCGATCCGCGGCGGGACGACGCTGTACCTCTGGCTGTTCCGCGGGACGCCGGTTCTGTTCCAGATCATCTTCGTGTTCAACGTGCTGCCGTCCTTCGGCATCATCCTGTCCGGCTTCGTCAGCGGCGTGCTCGCCCTGTCGCTGAACGAGGGCGCCTACATGGCCGAGATCATGCGGTCCGGTCTTCAAGCCGTGAAGCGCGGGCAGAAGGTTGCCGGCCGCGCGCTGGGCATGACCGAATGGCAGGTGCTGCGCTTCGTGGTGCTGCCTCAGGCCGCGCGCGTGATCCTACCGCCGGTCGGCAACCAGCTGATCGGCATGATGAAGCTGAGCGCCCTGGTCTCCGCCATCGCCGTGCAGGACCTGCTGCTGGCGGCAAACCAGACGGCCAGCGCCGACTTCCATTACTTCGAGGCGCTGACCGCCGCCGGCATCTACTACCTGGCAATGACCACGGTGTTCATGGTGTTGCAGGCAGCGCTGGAACGCCGCCTTGCCACCCGCCGCCGCTCCGCAAACCCGCCGGTGTCCCTGACGCGCCGCCTGATCGGCATGACCGGCGCGCAATCCGCCGTTCGTTGAGGAATATCCCCATGACTGGTCAAGTTCAGGCCCAAACTGCGACCGCGGCGCCGCTGCTGAGCCTTGAGGCGATCGACAAATCCTACGGCTCCATGCCGGTGCTGAAGGGCTGCTCGCTGGAGGTCGCGCGCGGCGAGACGGTGGTGCTGATCGGCCCCTCGGGCTCCGGCAAGTCGACGCTGCTGCGCTGCGTGAACCTGCTGGAATCGATCAACGCCGGCCGCATCGTCTTCAACGGCGCGGAGATCGCCGACACCCACGCCGAGGCGCCGAAGCTGCGCCGGCGCATCGGCATGGTGTTCCAGAACTTCGAGCTGTTCGGCCACCTGTCGGCCATCGAGAACATCATGCTGGCCCCCGTGCGCGTGCTCGGCCTGTCCCGCGCGGACGCCCACGACATCGCCCTGTCGCTGCTGAAGAAGGTGCACATCCCCGACAAGGCCGACCATTACCCGGACGAGCTGTCGGGCGGGCAGCAGCAGCGCGTCGCCATCGCCCGCGCGCTGGCCATGAAGCCGGAGCTGATGCTGTTCGACGAGCCGACCTCCGCGCTTGATCCCGAAATGATCCGCGAGGTTCTGGACGTGATGGTCGAGCTGAGCCAGGAGGGCATGACCAGCCTGGTCGTGACCCACGAGATGGGCTTCGCCCGCCGCGCCGCCGACCGCGTGGTCTTCATGGAAAAGGGCGAGATCGTCGAGAACGCCCCCGTGGAGGTCTTCTTCTCCGGCTCCGGCAACCCGCGGTCCCAGAAGTTCCTCAGCCAGATCCTGCACTGACCCCCATCATTCGGACCCCCGCCATGCTGAACCATCCCGACCGCGCCCGCATGACCGGCGACCTGGAGCGCCTCGTCGCCTTCAACACGGAAAACCCGCCGGGGCGCGAGGTCGAGGCCGCGCGCTTCCTCGCCGACCGCCTCCATGAGGCGGGATTCGACATCTCGCTCAGCGAATTCATGCCCGGCCGCGTCAATATGGTGGCGCGGCTGGACAACGGCCCCGGCCCGGTCTTCGCCTTCAACTCCCACATCGACACGGTCCCGGCCGGCGGCGGCTGGACCAGCGACCCGTTCCGCTTGGTGGAGCGCGACGGCCGGCTAGTCGGGCGCGGGTCCTGCGACGCCAAGGGGCCGATCGCCGCGATGGTCGAGGCGCTGCGGATGATGGCGGCGGCGCGCTCCTCCTGGTCGGGCACGCTGCTGGGCGTCTTCGTGGCGGACGAGGAGACGGAGAGCCGCGGCGCCAAGAGCTTCGCCGCCGGCCGCCCGCGCATCGACCAGGTGGTGATCGGGGAGCCGACGTCGAACACCACCTTCACCGCGCACAAGGGCAGCCTGCGTCCCATCGTCCGCGTGCACGGCGTCATGGCCCATTCCGGCACGCCGCACCTGGGCGAGAACGCCATCTACAAGGCCGGCAAGCTGCTGGGCCTGATCGAGCAGCATCACGAGACCTGCGTCTGCAAGCGCTGCCACCCCTTGGTCGGCAGCGCCAGCCTGACCGTCACGCGCATGACCGCGGGCATCGCCGACAATGTGGTGCCCGACGCCTGCGACCTGATGCTCGACCGCCGCATGGTGCCCGGCGAGGACGAGGAGGCGGTGAAGCGCGAGCTGTACGCCCTGCTCGACACCGCCAAGCACGAGTTCGGCGTGCGGGCGGAGATCATCGCCTTCCAGCCGACCACCGGCGGCCCGACCGAGACTGCGATTTCGGAACCCATCGTCAAGGCCTGCATGGATTCCGCCGGGGAAAACGGCTACCCGCACGACGCGCCCCAGGGCTTCCAGGGCGGCTGCGACCTCGTCCATTTCCGCTCCCTGGGGGCGGTCGGCACGGTGCTCGGGCCGGGGTCGCTAGCCGTGGCGCACAAGCCAGACGAGTTCGTGCCGATCGAAGAGTTCGTCGGCTCGGCCCGCATTTACGGCGACGTCGCCCTGCGCATGCTGCGGAGTACGGCAGCGTGACGGGCGGCATGAAGGCCGTCCTGTCGACCGCCGCCCTGACCTACGGGCCGGGGGTGGCGCTGCACACGGCGTCCTCCGGCGCCATCCCGCACCTGTCGGCCCTCTACCTGCGCCTGACGGCGCCGGACGGGATGGAGGGGCTGGGGGAGGTGCGGACCAACATCGCCTACCTCAACGGCTATGAGGAAGCGGTCGTGCTGGAGGCCGCCCGCGTCGCGGTGGTGGAGACGGACTGGAGCCGGCCGGCGGAGTTGCTGCTGGCCGAACTGGACGACCGCGGCTGGATCGCCCCGGTGCGGACCCTGGTCGATTGCGCGCTGCACGACCTGCTGGCCCGCCGGGCCGGGGTCACGATTGCTCGTTGGTTGGGGGCGCGCTGGCTGGGGGCGGAGGACGCGGGCGTGACGGCTTGGCCGACCAACCAGACTCTGTTCTGGTCGGGTTACGACGCTCTGCTCGCCAACGCAGAGCGCTACGTCACCCGCGGCTTCGCCGACCTGAAGCTGCGCGTCGGGGTGGCGGGCTTCGACGAGGATCTGCGCCGGCTCGCGGCTCTGCGCGACCGCTTCGGCGACCGCATCAAGCTGGCGGTGGACGCCAACGGCGCCTGGAGCGCCGAGGAGGCGCCGGAACGGCTGGCGGCGCTCGCCCGCCATGGCGTCGCCTACGCCGAGCAGCCGATTGCCGCCGGCGACTGGGATGCCATCGCCCGGCTGGGCGAGACCAGCCCGGTGCCTGTCATGCTCGACGAGAGCGTGGCAGGGGACGAGGCCATCGACCGCGTCATCGCGCTCGGCGGCCGTGCCAAGGGAAAAATCTGGGCGCATCTGAAGCTGGTCAAGATGGGCGGCATCGGCCCGACCGTCGCGGCGGCGCGCCGCCTGTCGGCGGCCGGCGTGCCCTTCATGATCGGGCAGATGAACGAAGGGGCGGGGGCCACCGCCGCCACGCTCCAGGTCGCCATCGCGACACGCCCGCGCTTCGCCGAACTCTACGGGGCCGACGGGCTGACCAACGATCCGGTCGCCGGCCTCACCTACGCCGACGGTTCGGTCGCCCACGGCGGCGGCCCCGGCCTCGGCGTCACCTTCACCGCTTCCACGTCAAACGACCTTCTGGAGATCGCAGCATGAGCGCCCTTGGTTCTGTTCGGCAGGGACAGGAATCGGCCTTCCCGCGCGAGGAGTACGACGCGCGCCAGACCGCCGTCCGCGCGGAACTCGCCCGCCGCGGCATCGACGTGATGATCGTCACCGGGCCGGAGAACATCTTCTACCTGACCGGCCAGCAGACGCCCGGCTACTACACCTTCCAGGCGCTGCTGCTGCCGGTGGAGGGCGACGCAACCTTCATCGTCCGCCGGCTGGAATACTTCAACTTCATCGCCAACACCTTCATCCCCGACGCCATCGTCTACGACGACGGCACCGACCCGGTGTCGCTGCTGGTCGACGTGGTCGGCCAGCGCGGCTGGGGGTCGAAGCGGGTCGCCATCGACAAGCGCGGCTGGTTCCTGCCCATCGCCGTCTATGAGGCTCTGTCGGCGCGGCTCGGCAACGTGCTGGACGCAGCCGGGGTGGTGGAGACCTTCCGCGCCGTGAAGTCGCCGCTGGAGATCGAAAAGCTGGCGACCGCCGCCACTTACGTCGACGCCGGCCTGCGCGCCGGCATGGCCGCGGTGAAGGCCGGGGCGACGGAGAACGACCTCGTCGCCGCCATGATGGGCGCCGCCATCGCCGCCGGGTCGGAGTATGTGGGCATGGAGCCGCTGGTCTCCAGCGGTCCGCGCTCCGGCGTTCCGCACGGCACTTGGCGCCGCCGCCGCATCCAGGACGGCGACCCGGCCTTCCTGGAGATGGCCGCCTGCCACGACCGCTACCACGCGGCGCTGATGCGCAGCGCCTGGGTCGGCGCGGTGCCGAAAGCGGCGGTGGACATGATGGCGGTGTGCCAGGACGCGCTGTCCGCGGCCATCGACGCCATCCGCCCGGGCGAGACCTGCGAGAGCGTGCACGCCGCCTGCCAGGAGGTGATCGACAAAGCCGGCTACACCGACGCCTTCAAGAAGCGCACGGGATATTCGGTCGGCATCTCCTTCGCGCCGGACTGGGGCGAGGGCGGCATCCTCAGCCTCTACACCGGCGTCACCACCCTGCTGAAGCCGGGCATGGTCTTCCACATGCCGCCGGCCCTGCGCATCTACGGCGAGTTCACCGTGGGCGTCAGCGAGACCGTGGTGGTGACGGAGACGGGCTGCCGCGTGCTCGGCAGCGTGGACCGCGCCCTGTTGCGGGTGGCGTGACATGCCGCAGCTCCTGCTCGTGACCCACGAGACCGATGAGCCGGCGCTGGACGGCGCCGTCGCGGGCCTGCTGGCGGTGCGCTTCGGCGCGCGGCTGCGCCGGTTGCGCGGCGGGCGCGACCTGCCCGGCCTCGACGTCCGGCAGCATGTCCTGGCGGGCGGCGGCTTGGCGGCGAACGGTCTCCTGTGGGCCGAGCGGGCGTCCGGGCAACCCGTGGACGCCGGGGTCGAGATCGCCGGCCCCGGCGATCTACCGGCGGACGGTCTCCTGCCGGACCGGTCCGTCGCCGTCGCGGTGAATCCCCAGGTCACCGGCGACGGATCCACCGCGGCGCTCCGCGCCGAGGCCGAACGGCGCGGCTGGCCGGTGCGCACCGTCCAGGTCGTGCCGGATGGGGAAAGGCTGGTTGCCCTGGTCGACGGCCGGATCGATGGGGCGGAGGAGGTGGGGCGCTGGCAACGCGACGGCTTCGGCCGTCCGATGCCGGCCGGTACGCCGGCTCCGGCCTCTGACCGACCGGCGCTGCGAATCGTGATCCTCGGCACCGAGGCCTACCACCGCCGCCAATATCCGGCGGCCCTCGCCGCGCTCGGCGACGCGGCGGATGATCTGGGCCTCGCGGTCGTGGTCCGCTTCGTGGCGCCCGACGATCTGGCGGCGCTGCGAGCCCTCGTGGAAGGAACGATGGGGCGCGTGGACGGGATCCTGCTCCCCGGCGGCTCCGACATGGGGCAGGTGGAGGGGCAGATCACCGCGGCCCGCCTCGCGCTCCGCCGCGACCTTCCAACGGCCGGCCTTTGCCTCGGCATGCAGAGCATGGCGACCGCCGCGCTGCGGGAGCGGCTGGGGCTGGAGGAGGCCTGCCTGGCCGAAGCCAACCCCGCCGCCCCGGTCCACAGCATCGTGCCCCGCCCGGACGGCGAGGGCGGGCGGCACCGGCTGGGCGACGACGCCACGGACTTGATGCCGGCCAGCCGCCTCGGCCAGCTCTACGGCCGCGCCCGGACGGTCGAGCGCTACAACCACCGCTATGTGCTGAACCCGGCGCTGGTGCCCGACCTGGAGCGGGTGGGGGTGAGCGTGCCGGCCCTGTCGGCCACCCACGGCACCGCCGACGCCGTGGAGGTCGCCGACCATCCCTTCTTCATCGGCATGCAGGGCCATCCGGAGCTGAACAGCGCCCCCGGCCGGGCCCACCCGTTGCTGCGCGGCTTCCTGCGGGCGGCGGCCGGCCGCTCCCGCAACCCCTCACGATCCCATAGATAAGGAACGTTTCGTCATGTCTTCCCTGTCCAAGTCCGGCGTGCTCGACATGAAGGAGCGCCTGCGCGGCTTCTTCAACATCACCGTTACGCCCTTCACCGCCGACGGCGCCATCGACACCGCCGCGCTTGCCGAGAACATCGAGCGCGAACTGGCCGTCGGTGTGGACGGCCTGCTGATCGGCGGCACCTACGGCGAATTCCCGACCATGACGGTGGAGGAGCGCGCCACCCTGTTCCGCCTCGTCATGGACCAGGTCGGCAGCCGGGTTCCGGTGATGCTGTGCAGCGCCGGGTCGGACGTCCGCGTCGTGCGCGACCTGACGGTGCTGGCCGGCGAGCTGGGCGGTGTGCCGATGATCACTCCGCCCTACGTGTCGGAGATCACCGACGACCAGATCGTCGCCTTCTTCCGCGACATGGCCCCGCTGTCGCGCACCGGCGCCTTGATCTACAACGCCCCCGGCATCGGCATCACCCTGTCGGCCAAGCTGATCGAGCGGCTGGCCGACATCCCGGAGATGGTCGCCATCAAGCAGGGCGACCTGACCCCGACCGTCATCGACCAGCTGGTCGGCGCGCTGCACGGCCGCGTTCGCCTGTTCTGCGCCTCGGACCTCGCCTTCCTCGGCCCGGTGGCAGCCGGCTTCGACGGCATCAGCTCGACCAACAGCTGCGCCTTCCCGGAGCTGATCCTGGACAGCTACCGCGCCATGCAGCGCGGCGACGTGACCACCGCAGGCGCCCTGCACCGGCTGTGGTTCCCCTATCGGCAGCTCGCCCGCCGCTTCGGCCAGCCGCAGACGGTGAAGGCCGCCATGCACGCGCGCGGCTGGACCGGCGGCTCGGTTCGCCTGCCGCTCCGCGACCTGTCCGCCGCCGAGGCCGCGGCCGTGCGCGACGTGGTGGCGACCATGGCCGCCGACGCGCGGTCGCGGATCGAGACCGTGACCGCCTGAAAGCGGCCCCTGGGCGCACCTTGGCGTGCCCAGGAAAGTACAGTTTAACGACACTCATACAGACTGGGCCGCCCCGGCGGCCCGGTTCGAGAGGCGCTTTGCCCATGGACACCTTGATGCCGCTACCCCCCTCCCTTCCGTTGGCCCGCCTGTCGCCGCGCGTCGCGGCGCTGCGGCCGTCGCCCACCGCCGCGATTTCGGACAAGGTGCGCCGGCTGACCGCCGAGGGGCGCTCCATCATCAACCTCGGCGAGGGCGAGCTGGATTTCGACACGCCGGACCACGTCAAGGACGCCGCCATCGCGGCCATCCACGCCGGCCAGACGAAATACACGGCGGTCGGCGGCACCGCGGAGCTGAAAGCCGCGGTCATCAACAAGTTCGCGCGGGAAAACGGCCTGACCTACGGCCCGGACGAGGTGATCGTCGGCGTCGGCGCCAAGCCGCTGATCCTCAACGCGCTGCTGGCGACGCTGGCGCCGGGGGACGAGGTGGTGCTGCCGGCGCCCTATTGGGTGTCCTATCCGGACATGATCGCGCTGGCCGACGGCACCGCCCGCATCGTCCCCTGTGGGGAGAAGCAGGGCTTCAAGCTGCGCCCGGAGGATCTGGAGGCGGCGATCACGCCCCGCACGCGCTGGGTCATCCTGAACTCCCCCGGCAATCCCTCCGGCGCGGTGCTGTCGCCCGCCGAGATGAAGGGGCTGACCGACGTGCTGGTCCGGCACCCGCATGTGCTGGTGATGGCCGACGACATCTACGAGCACATCATCCTTGATGATGCTCTCGGCGGGACTTTCGCCACGCCGGCGGCGGTGGAGCCGGCCCTGTTCGAGCGCACCCTGACGATCAACGGCGTGTCGAAGGCCTTCTCCATGACCGGCTGGCGCATCGGCTACGCCGGCGGGCCGGCCTGGCTGGTCCGCGCCATGCAGACATTGCAGTCGCAGAGCACGACCAACGCCTGCTCCATCAGCCAGGCCGCGACGGTGGCGGCGTTGCGCGGCGGAACCGACTTCCTGCGCGAACGGCTGTCGATCCTGCGCACGCGCCGGGACATCGTGCTGGCCGCGGTCGAGGCCGCGCCGGGCCTGCGCTGCTCCGTACCCGACGGCGCCTTCTACGTCTATACCAACTGCGAGGATCTGATCGGCCGGCGGACGCCCAACGGGCGCACCATCGCCAGCGACCTCGACTTTGCCGACTACCTGCTGTCGGAGGCCGGGGTGGGCGTGGTGCATGGCGCGGCCTTCGGCCTCTCCCCCTACATCCGCATCGCCTACGCGATCGATACTGACGTGTTGCGGGACGCCTGCGAGCGCATCCGCGCCGCCTGCGCGCGCCTGCGCTGAAGAGGACTTTCTCCATGGATTTGGGACTGACGAACAAGACCGCGCTGGTGCTGGGCTCCTCGCGCGGGCTCGGGCTGAGCGTCGCGAGCGTCCTGGCGGCGGAGGGCGCGCAGGTCGTGCTGTGCGGCCGCAACGAGGAGCGCACCCGCGCGGCGGCGGAATCCATCGTGGCGGCCGGCGGCCGGGCCGTTGCGGTGACGGTGGATCTCGCCGACGCCGGGGCCGCCGCCCAGCTGGGTGCCGCGATGGAGCGCCTCGGCCTGACGGTCGACATCCTCGTGCTGAACTCCGGCGGCCCGCCCCCGGGGTCGGTGCTCGGCGTGGAGCCCGGAACCTGGACGGCGCAGTTCGGTGCGATGGTGCAGCGCCTGATCGAGATCGCCGGAGTCTTCGTGCCGGGGATGCGGGCGCGCGGCTGGGGGCGGGTGCTCACCATCGCCTCGTCCGGCGTGGTCCAGCCGATCCCGAACCTGGGCATCTCCAACACGCTGCGCGCCGCGCTGGTCGGCTGGTCGAAGACCCTGGCGGCGGAGGTCGCGTCGGACGGAGTGACGGTCAACACCATCGTGCCCGGCCGCATCCACACCGAACGGGTGGACGAGTTGGACGCGGCCGCCGCGAAGAGGACGGGGAAAACCGCCGAAGAGATTGCCGCCCAATCGCGAGCGACCATTCCGGTCGGACGGTACGGAAAGGTCGAGGAATTGGCCGCCGTCGCCGCCTTCCTGGCCGGCGAACCGGCAGCCTATGTGACTGGCAGCGTCGTTCGGGTCGACGGCGGCATGATTCGCTCCGTCTGATACCGAAAGCACATGGGCAGCCATGTGCGAAACGGGCATACGGCCGGCCGATCATGGACCTGTTCATGCGCCGGCCGTATGAGAAGCTGCTTTTAAAGCGGATTGCGATCCGCTTTGGACTGCGACCGCAGTCCCGGCCTCTCGCGGGAACGTAGTTCCCGCTGGCGGCAGGCGGATGCCACATGCATCCGCTGAGAGCCGGCAAATGAGGCCATGTGAATCTAAAGCGGATGAAAATCCGCTTTAGAGAGACCAGCATCACCGGGGTGGGCTTGGCGGGGCGTTCATCGGCCTGTCCAGGTTGGACCGCGCTTTTCGAGGAACGCCGCGATGCCCTCCTGGTAATCGGCCGACAGATAGCAGCGGCGGAGCAGGTCGTTGTCGCCCTCCGGCGGCAGTCCATGGTCGCGCAACCTCCGCAACCCTTCGCGCGTCGCCCACAGGGTGAGCGGGGCAAGGCTCGCCAACTCCTCCGCCAGGGCTTGTGTGCGGGCGATCAGCTCCTCCTCCGGAACGACGGCGCGCAGCGCGCCGGCATCCGCCAACTCATCGGCGGCCAGCAGACGGGCGCTGAAGATCAGTTCCTTGGTGCGCGCCGTGCCGAGAATGGCCTCAAGCCGCGCCAGGTTCTTGATGCTCAGGCAATTGCCCACCGTGCGGGCGATCGGGAAGCCGAAGCGGATGGAGGGGGTGCCGATGCGCACGTCGCAGCAGGCCGCAAGCAGCGCCCCTTCGCCGACGCAGGCGCCGGACAGCGCGGCGACGGTGGGAACGCGCACGGCCTCCAGCGCCATCGCCGCGGCCTCCGCCCGCTCTTCCAGGATCGAGTAATCCTCGGGAGTCTTGACGCTTTGTAGGCAGGACAGGTCGGCGCCGGCCATGAAGGCGGGCTTGTCGCCGGGGGCGCCGGTCAGCACCAGCGCCTTCACCTCGGGGCTGCGCTCGACCTCGCGGCAGATGTCGATCAGCCGGTCCTCCATCCACGGCGTGATGGCGTTGCGCGCCTTGGGCCGGTTGAAGATCACCCATTGCACGGCGCCGCGCCGCTCGGTCAGAATCTCGGGAGGCGCGCTGGCGGCGCCGGACGTCGCGGTGGTCATCGCGAGGAGCTTCCTTGAAATTTCGGCGGAAATTGAGCGGTGATCAGGCGGCCGGACCCAGGATCTGGCACGCCTCGACCGGGCAATGCGCGGTCACCGCCATGCCCGGGCCGTAGCTCCGCACCGGCGGAACAAAGGCGCGCAGCGTCTGGTCGTTGCCGATGTCCACCAGCACGTCGCGGTACTCGCCGAGGTAGGCGGAGCGCAGGATGACGCCGGGCAGGACATTGCACGGACCGCCTGCCCCCGCCTCCTGGCCCGCTTCCTGGCCCGCCTCGCTCAGCCGGACCTGGGATGGCCGCACGCACAGGGACACCGGGGCTCCACGCGCCGCGCCGCTCCGGTCGGGCGCGGTCAGCACGCGGTCGCCGACGCGGATGGCGCCCTGCCCCTCGCTGCGTCCGGCCAGTTCATTGTTGGCGCCAATGAAGGTCGCGACGAAGGCGTTCGACGGCCGTTCGAAGATGTCCTCCGGCGAGCCGAGCTGCTGCAGATGGCCCGACTTCATGACCGCGATGCGGTCCGCGGTGACCAGCGCCTCCGACTGGTCATGGGTGACATAGACCGTGGTGATGCCCAGCAGGTCATGGACCTGCCGGATCTCGAACCGCATCTCCTCCCGCAGGTGGGCGTCGAGGTTGGACAGCGGCTCGTCGAGCAGCAGGATGCGCGGCTCCACGGCCAGCGCGCGGGCCAGCGCCACGCGCTGCTGCTGGCCGCCCGACAGTTCCGACGGGTAACGGTCGCGCAGCGCCTCCAGCCGGACGGTGCGCAGCGCGCGGTCCAGCCGCTCAACCAACTCCGCCTTCGGCAGCCGGCGGATGGCGAGGCCGAAGGCGACGTTCTCCGCCACCGTCTTGTGCGGCCACACCGCGTAGTTTTGGAACACCAGGGAAATGCCGCGCTTTTCCGGCGGCAGAACCCCGCGCGACGACGACAGCAGCACGTCGTCGGCCCAGATCTCGCCGTCGGTCGGCGTCTCAAAACCGGCGAGGAGTTGGAGCGTGGTCGACTTGCCGCAGCCCGATGGTCCGAGCAGGGCCAGCAGCGTGCCGTTCGGCACCTGGAGGTCAATGCCGTGCAGCGCGGTGTAGCTGCCGAAGGACTTGCGAAGGTTCTTGATCCGGATCCCGCTCATGCTGGGAAGACTCCTGCCGTGTCGGCGGCTTTACGGGACGTTCGACGCGCGCTGAGCAGCCGTGTCAGGGGACGGGCGGCGGCCACCAGCAGCAGTGTCAGCAGAAGGAGAAGGACGCTCATGGCGCACACGGCTTCGTAATTGCCGCCGTCCTTCGCGTTGTAGATCAGGGTGGTCATCACGTTGGTCTTGGGCGTGATGAGGAAGACCGCCACCGACAGTTCGCGGATGATCGGGATGAAGACCAGGAACCAGCCCGACACCAGCCCGCCGCCCATCAGCGGCACGGTGATGGACAGGAAGGCCTTGCCCTCCCCGGCGCCCAGGCTGCGGGCGGCACGCTCCAGTTCCGGCCCGATGCCCTTGAGGATCGCCCCGCCGTGGGCGTAGGCGATGGGCAGGAAGGTCGCCGCGAAGGCGGCGATCAGCAGCATCGGCGTGCCGTAGAGGTTCAGCGGCGCCCGCGTGTAGGCGGCGAAGAAGCCGACGGACAGGACGATGCCGGGAACGATGATCGGCACCGTCGCCACCGCGCCCAGGATGCCGGCGCCGGGCACCACCCGCCGTTCGACGAAATAAGCGACCACGGTGCCGAGCGCGACGCAGAGCGTGGCTCCCAGCGTGGAATAAACCAGCGAATTGACGATGGCCGTGGACGTCTCGGAATTGCCGAACAGCGCCCACCAGTACCAGTGGAGCGACAGGTTCTCCCACGTCAGGCCCTGGCCCCAGGCCCGGGTCAGCGACACCAGCAGAAGTGCCGCATAGGGCAGGAAGACCGAGAAGAGCGGCATCAGCAGCGCGGCGAAAAAGGCCGGCCAGCGGGCGCCGCCCAGGCGAATCAGCCGCCCGGCCCGCGTCTTTCCGGAAATGGTGACGTACTGCTTGCGGCCCAGGATGCGGCGGCGCATCCGGAACAGCATCGCGGTGACCAGAAGCAGCGGCATGCAATAGGCGGCCGCCAGGAAGATCTCCGGCGGGAACTGCTGGTAGAACTCGGCCAGCTTCGTCGTCACCACCGGAATCCCGGTCGGCGTCAGCAGGAAGGCCGGGACGCCGAACAGGGTCAGCCCCTGGATGAAGGACAGGATGAAGCTTGCGATCACCGCCGGGGTGGCCAGGGGAATGGTGATGCTGAGCATGGTGCGCAGCGTGCCGGACCCCAGGGTGGTGGCCGCGTCCTCAAGTTCCACGGCCATCTCGTCCAGCGCGCTGGACACCATGGTGAAGCTGTAGGGGACGGTGTAGAGCCCGCAGATGAAGATCGCGCCGGCCATCGAATAGATGTTCAGCAGCGGCCCGGCTTCCGCCCCGGCGATGATGCGCCACAGCGCGTTCAGCCAGCCCGAGTTGGGCGCCGCCAGCAGGATCCAGCCGGTAGCCCCGATGAAGGAGGGGGTGACGAAAGCGGTCAGCGTCAGCACGCGGATGGTGCGGCGGAAGGGCATGTCGGTGCGCGACACCAGCCACGCCAGCGGCACGCCGACACCGACGGCGATCACCGCGGTCGCGACCGCCAGGATCAGCGAGTTGACGAGCGGTTCGAAAAGGTCGGCAGACTGGACGATCCGCGCGTAGTTGCCAAGCGTCCAGGCGCCGCTGACGTCGTCGTGGAAGCTGTTGTAAAGGACCCAGCCGAAGGGCTGGACCACCAGAAGCAGGAGAAGAAGGGCGACGATGCCCACGGCCACGGCCTTGACCAGCGGCACGCGGGCCGTCGCCGGACGGGCCGCCACGCCGGGCGTGCGCCCTGGACTTTCCGTTGAGATGACCCCCATAGGGTCCGCCTCCTTTGTCTTTATAACCCTCTCCCCTCCGGGGAGAGGGGACTCTGGGGTCAGCGCACGTATTCCTTCCACTTGGCAATGCCTTCCGCGACTTCCGGACCGAGGTCGTCTCCGGTGTTGCGGGTCCACTTCAGCTTGTCCAGCGACCGCCCCTCGGCCCAGGCGACGTCCTTGCGCAGGGTCGGCCAGTAGTTCTTCTGGAGGATCAGCGAGACCTCCTTGGAATAGAGGAAGTTGGTGAACAGGCGGGCGGCGTTCGGGTGCGGCGCCTTGGCCAGGATGCCGGTGACGCCCAGGTTCAGGATGGCGTCGTCGGACGGGGCCACCACGTCGATCGGGTTGCCGGCGGCCTTCTGCGTCAGCGTGTAGCTGAAGGGCGCGCCAGACCCGACAACCCGCTCGCCGGCCAGGATGTCGGTCACGGTGTCGACGTTCGACTGGCCGACCTTCGGCTTCTGCTTGCCGAAGGCGCGCAGGAAGTCGTCGCCGTACTTGCGACGGATGGCCACCACCCAGTTCGCCACGTCGCCGGAGAAGGCCGGGCTGCCGGTGGTGATCTTGCCGTGCCACTGGTCCTCCAGCAACGCCTGCCAACTCGCCGGCGGGGTCGGCACCTTGCCCGGCGCGTAGTTGATGCTGGTCAGGCTGATGGCGCCGACATGGTACATCTTGTCCGGGTCGAGGCCGCGGAAGGCGTCCGGCAGGTTCACGGCGTCGGCCGGCTCGAACGGCGCCAGGGCGCCGACCTTCTTCAGCTCGGTGTAGTGCAGCAGGTTGGTGGTGCCCAGCGAGTCGCACTCGTTGACGCCGCCCTGCAGCTCCATCCGCAAGCGGGTGTAGACGGTCTGCGAGGCCTGGCGCAGCAGGTTCACCTCGATGCCCGGATACGTCGCCTTGAAGGCGTCGCGAATGGCCTCCATCGTCTGCTGCTCGTAAGAGCCCCAATAAAGGGTCAGCGCGCCTTCCTTCTTGGCGGCGGCGTAGAGAGGGTCATCAGCGGCCGCGGCGATGCGGGAGAAGGCGGTGCCGGCCAAGCCGCTGGACAGCAAGGCGGTGCCGACGAGCCCGCCGGTCTGGAGAAGCCGGCGACGCGAGAATTCCATCATGTTGCCAATCCCTGTTTTGCGTTGCGGAATCGCCGTTTCGGCGTCGTTCTTCGTTTTGAAGCAGAGGTTCAGTAGTCGCCGGTGGTCGCTCCGCCGTCCGCGACGATGGTCTGGCCGGTGACGTAGGCCGCGTCGTCGGACGCCAGGAAGGCGACGACGGCGGCGATCTCTTCCGGCTTGCCCAGGCGTCCGACGGGAGTCTTCTCCAGCCATTGCGACCGCACCGCGT
Source organism: Azospirillum canadense (assembly GCF_025961225.1). Lineage (GTDB taxonomy): Bacteria > Pseudomonadota > Alphaproteobacteria > Azospirillales > Azospirillaceae > Azospirillum > Azospirillum canadense. The sequence continues at coordinate 846,632 of NZ_JAOQNG010000007.1, forward strand.
CGGGCACGCCCTGGACGATGGCGGTCTCGACGACGCCGGGCGCCACCGCGTTGACCAGGATGCCACGGCGCGCACCCTCCAGCGCGGCCGTGCGGGTCAGCCCGACGACCCCGGCCTTGGAGGCCGAATAGTTGGCCTGCCCGAAGGTGCCGAGGATGGCGGTGGAGGCGATGTTGACGATGCGCCCCCAGCCGCGGTTGCCGACGAGCTGGAAGGCCGTTTGGCAGCCCAGCCAGGTGCCGCGCAGGTTCACGTCGATGACCGCGCTCCATTCCGCGTCGGTCATCTTGGGCAGCGAGCGGTCGCGCACGATGCCGGCGACGTTGACCATGATGTCCACGCCGCGGAAGGCGTCGGGCAGGCCGGCCACCGCGGCTTCCCAGCTCGCGCGGTCGGCCACGTTCAGCGCCACCGCATGCGCTTGCGCCCCAATGGCGCGCAGCGCGGCGGCGACCGCTTCGGCGGCGTCCACCCCGATGTCGGCGACGACCACCGCGGCGCCTTCCGCCGCCAGACGCTCGCAGACGGCACGGCCGATGCCGCCGCCGCCGCCGGTGACGAAGGCGACGCGGCCGGCCAGCCGGTTGGACAGAGTGACGGCGGCGCTCATGCCTGCACCTCCTTGCGGGCGACGGAGAGCACGTCCTCGCCCTCCTGCACGGTCTCGCCGCGCTGGTTCTTCACGGTGATCGCGACGCGGACGATGCCGCGGTCGGGCTTGGACGCGCTGGGCCGCACCTCCGCCACCTCGGCCTCGTAATGGACGGTGTCGCCGGCGAAGACCGGGCCGACGAAGCGCCGGCGCGTCTCCAGGAAGGCGAGGATCGCCCAGTCGTCGATGTCGGAGCGCAGGCCGGTGCTGAGCGAGTGGGTCAGCATCCCGTGGGCGATGGTTCGCCCGAAGCCGTTGGCCTTGGCCGCCTCCGCGTCCATGTGCAGCGGGTTGAAGTCGCCGGTCAGCCCGGCGAACCAGACGATGTGCGCCTCGGTGACGGTGACGCGGGAGGAGCGCGCCCGGTCGCCCGGCTTGATGTCGTCGAGATGGATGGCGGTCATTCTTGCATCCTCAAGCGGTTCGCGGGCGGAACACGGGAAGGCTGGTGGCGTCGTCCAGCGTGTGGAAGGCCACGGCGAGCGGCAGTCCGGCCCGCAGATCCGCCTCCGCCACCCCTTCGACGCGGGAGAAGACGGTGACGCCTTCGTCCAGCCGTATCAGGGCGCAGACGTAAGGATCCCCGGGCTGGTTGCCACGGTGGACGACGGAATAGGTCAGCAACTCGCCGCGCCCGCTCGCCTCCACCCACTCCGGGCGGGCGTGGGGGGCGTGGACGGAGTGGGCACGCGGGTACCACTGATACCTTCCGGTTTCCGGGCAGCGCTGGATCAGAAAGCGGCCCTGGCGCGCCGCCTCCCAGAAGGGGGCGGAGGTCTCGTCCTGAACGGGCGGTGTGGTCATGGTGGTCATTCGGCACCTACACGGTCAGGATTGCGGTTGCGGCGGAGCAGAAGGTGCCGCCGAGCCCGTGGGCGAGCGCGACCTTGGCGTCGGGCACCTGGACGCCCGGCCCCTCGCCGCGAAGCTGGCGGACGCTCTCGATCAGGGTGAAGATGCCGCGCTTGCCCGGATGGTTGGAGGACAGGCCTCCGCCGTCGGTGTTGGCCGGCAGCCGCCCGCCCAGCGTCAGGTTTCCGTCCGCCACGAAGGCCCCGCTTTCGCCGCGCCCGCAGAAGCCCAAATCCTCCAGCGCCAGCATCGGCGTGATGGTGAAGGCGTCGTAGATCTGCGCCACGTCGATGTCGTCGTGCGTCACCCCGGCCATGGCGAAGGCGCGCGGGCCGGACAGGGCGGCGGGCGTTTTCAGGTCGTCGGGGATCTGGCTGTTCTGGGTGCGCGACACGGCGGCGCCATAGCCGGCCAGATAGACCGGCTTCTTTTTAAGGTCGCGCGCCCGCTCGCGGCTGGTCATCACGACGGCGCCGCCGCCGTCCGTCACCACGCAGCAGTCCAGCCGGCGCAGCGGCGACGCGATCATGGGTGAAGCCAGCACGTCGTCCACCGTGATCGGCTTGCGCAGCCGGGCGTCGGGGTTCTGCATCGCATGATTGCGGAAGGTCACGGCCACCTGGGCAAGCTGCTCCGGCGTGGTGCCGTACAGGTCCATGTGGCGGCGGGCGAACAGCCCATAGGTGGAGATCAGCGTCGGCGCGTAGGGGATCTCGTACTGGCCGGGACCGGCGGGGAAGACGAAGGGGTCGAAGGACGGGGTGTTCAGCGGCCACCAGCGCGGGCAGGCGGCGTAGCTGATGACCACCACCTCCGCAAGACCGGTCGCGATCGCCGCGGCCGCCTGGCCGGCCTGGAGGATGTAGGAGCAGCCGCCGATGTCGGTGCTGTTCACATAGGTCGGCGCGATCCCGATGTATTCCGCCAGTTCGACCACGTCCATGGTGCCGCCGCCCTCGGCCCAGTCGCCGGATGCCGCGCACAGCCCGTCCACGTCGTCGAGCGCCAACCCGGCGTCGTCCAGCGCGCCCAGGATGCAGTCCATCTGAAGGGCGAAGGGATGAACGCGGGGCGCGTCCCTGCGCGGCGATTCAAAGGCGCCGACGATGGCGGTTTTGCCCGAAAGATCCATCACGCGCGGGTTTTCCTTTCATGGTTGTGGAAGCCTGCGCAATGCCGTCGCTTCGCGCGCCGCACGGCTCCACCGGACAGGCGAAGAGAGTAAAACGATCGCCCGCATCGGAAATCGCGAAGAACTTTCCCAGAAGCATGGATGATTTCGACCGTGCCGATCCGTTTCCGGTAAGTCCAAGGGTACCGGACACGCTTTGTGTCACAAGCAGAAAAAACGATGCGGTCTGGTGCACGGAACGCACCAATGGACGGATCATCCGGTTCGGCGAACGGTGCGTTCAATGCACCGGATTGGGCCAAACTAAGCGATTGTTTTCCAGGCACCGTGGCGCAAGCCTTAGGGCAACGCATTCCCGCCGCCGCCTGGGGCCAGACGAATTTCTGGTCGGGCGCGGCCCCGTCCGGCCCGATTGCGCGGTGTCCGGCCACCCGAAGGATCATTCATGCTCAACACCGATACGCAGCGCCGCGATGCTCCCCTGGCCGGCGTGCGCGTGGTCGATCTCACGCACATGTTGGCCGGCCCCTACAGCACCTGGCTGCTCGGCGCGCTGGGGGCGGACGTCATCAAGATCGAGCGCCCGGGCAAGGGCGATTTCACCCGCGTGATCGCTCCCTTCAGCGAAGACGAAAGCATTTACTTCCTGAGCGTCAACCGCAACAAGCGAAGCCTGACGCTCAACTTGAAGGAGGAAAAAGGGAAGGCGATCTTCAAGAAGATCGTCGGCACCGCCGACGTGCTGGTGGAGAACAACCGGGCGGGGGCGATGGACCGCCTGGGGTTGGGCTACGCCGACCTGAAGGCGGTGAACGAACGGCTGATTTACGCCTCGATTTCCGGTTTCGGGCAGGACGGCCCCTACCGGCACCGCCCCTGCTTCGACGTGGTGGCACAGGCGATGTCAGGGATGATGAGCATCACCGGAGAGCCGGGCGGCGATCCCTGCCGGGTCGGCGCGTCGGTCGGCGACATCGGCTCCAGCCTGTTCGCCGCCATCGGCATCCTTGCCGCCCTGCAGAAGCGGGCGAGCACCGGCGAGGGCAGCTTCATCGACGTGGCCATGCTGGACTGCCAGCTGGCCTTGATGGAGAACGCCATCGCCCGCTTCCTGAACGCCGGGGAAACGCCGCGCGCGCTGGGCAGCCGCCATCCCCTGATCGCCCCGTTCCAGGCCTTCCCCACCGCCGACAAGCCCATCGCCGTCTGCGTCGACACCAACGAGCAGTGGGAGCGGATGTGCCGCGCCATGGGGCTGGAGCATCTGCTGGCCGACCCGCGCTTTCCCACCGGCTCGGCCCGCAACGCCCACCATGCGGAGCTGGAGCCGCTGCTCCGCGACATTTTCCTCAACCGTGGCCGCGACACGTGGCTGGACGTCCTGGAGGAGGCGGACGTACCGGCCAGCCCGATCAACAGCGTGCCGGACGCCCTGAACGATCCCCAGGTGATCCATCGCAAGATGGTCGTGGAGGTGCCGGAAGGGTCCGGCAAGCGCTTCGCCGCCGTCCCGATCACCATGCCGGGGGCACCGCTGCCGGCCGAGGCTCCGGCACCGCGCCTGGGCGAGCACACCAGTGAAATCCTGGCGGAACTGGGCTTCAGCGCCGCCGAGATCGATGCCTTCCGGCGCGACGCGGTGGTGTGATGGCCGAACGGCGGCACGGGAAGGTGGCGGGCGGAGAAGGGACGCGTGCGGTGCTGGCGGAAATGTTCCATACTGCCGCCGGTATCGCCCCCACTTCCACGGTCCGCATGGCGCGTCGCCTTCCGCCCCTTCTCGCCCTCCGTGCCTTCGACATCTTTGCCCGCCAGGGCACCGTGCGCGCTGCGGCCGATGAACTGGCGGTGTCCCACACGGTGGTGTCCCGCCACATCCAGAACCTGGAGCAGTCGGTCGGCGTGAAGCTGGTGGCCAAGTCGGGGCGGGGCCTGTCCCTGACGCGCGAGGGCATCCGCTTCGCCGCGCAGTTGCGCCGCGCCTTCGACCTGATCGCCGACGCCAGCAACGAGCTGCGCAACGGCGGGATGGAGGCCGTCCACATCTGCTGCCTGGCCGGTCTGGCCTCGCGCCGCCTGCTCGCCCGCCTTCCCGAGCTTGAGGAGGCGCTGGCCGGCCGCGAGGTGATCCTGCAGCCGACCTCCACCCGCCCGGACTTCAGCCGGGAGGAGGCCGACGCCGAGATCATGTACCTGGAGGACGGTTCCGTCGCCGAGGGGCTGCGGTCGGAGATGTTCGCCCGGCCCCGCATCCTCGCCATCGCCAGTCCGGAGTTCAAGGCGCGCTATCCCGACGTGCGTTCCCCGGCGGATCTCGTCGGCCTGCCGCTGATCCACGAGCAGTCCACCGGCATGTGGGAAGCGTGGCTGGAGGAAGCCGGCGTCGCCGACCAGCCCCGGCTGCGCGGCCCCCGGTTGTGGCAGGCGCACCTGACCATCGAAGCGGCCCGGCTCGGCCGTGGCGTGGCTCTGGTCAGCGACCTGCTGGTCGCCGATCCGCTGGCCAACGGCGAATTGGTGGAAATGGTGGACAGCAACGTCACCATCGGAGGTTATTACTTCATCGCACCGGCCCAGAAGTGGAACACGCCGGTCATTTCCGCCATTCGGCAATGGCTGCGGGCGATCTTCCCGCCGGAGGCCACGCACAACGTCTGATATCGAAGGCGGCTTTCCAGCCAAGCCATAACCCTTGGGGAACAGGAACGCATGGGCAAAGCGCCAGAACCGTTGCTTTGTGAACGATCCGCCGGAATTTTCCAATGACCGGGCCAATGACCGGGAACGCCGCGCTGCCGACGGACATCCTGGTTTCGGATGTGCGAACCGTCGAGGAGGACTGGATCGACCTCTACGGCCACATGAACATGGTGCGCTACGTCGCGCTGTTTGACGAACTCGGCTATGTTCTGCTCGACCACTGGGGTCTGGGTGAGAGCTACACCCGGGAGACGGGGCGCGGCCTGTTTGTCGTCGACGTCGCCGTCCGTTACCGGCGCGAACTGCGCGCCGGTACGCCGGTTGCCGTCGCCATGCGGTTGCTCGACTCCGACGACAAGCGGCTGTTGAGCCTGCTGGAATTGAGGCGAACCGACGACGGAACGGTCGCCGCGACCATGGAACAGCTTTCGATCCAGGTCGACCTTGGAACCCGCAAGGTCGTCCCGTTCGACGCGGCAACGGCGGAACGGTTGCGTTCCCTGGCGGATGTCCAATCCGTCTTCCCCTTGCCGCCCGGGCACCAGCGGCGGCTTCACTGCCGCGCGAAGTGAGTCATACCGAAGGCGTTTGATGGCCCGAAGGCGTTTGATGGCTTCCATCGAACGCCTTCGGTCAAACCCGACAGCACATGATACGGCTGGATTCCCGCCTTCGCGGGAATGACGGAGAAGAGCCGTTGCTACGGCCGATGGGCGCCGGGGATTCTGCGCAAAGGGGGTGGTTTCGGCCAGCCCGGCCGCGAAGAACGGCCATCTTTAGATTTCGTTTACCAATATCGCGTCCCCTGAACCCCGCCTGCATCCAGTGGGCACTGCCTCAAACGGTGGCAATTGGAGGGCCGTAATTGTCTAACATCGTTAATCTTCATCCCAAGAAAACCGATAAAGACATGACGTTCGGTGGGCGCTATTTCTCCAGGATACTTGTTGGTGCCTTTGTGTTCAGCGCCGCCATCAACGCCTTGATGCTGGCGATGCCGCTGTATTCCCTTCAGGTGTTCAGCCGGGCCATCCCGTCCGGAAACATTGAGACGCTGGTCATGCTGACGGTGATCGTGGTGATCGCCCTGTCGCTGATCGCCGCCATGGAAACCGTCCGCTCCCGCATCCTGTGCCGCGCCGGCAACGCGCTCGATGTGGCTTGGCGCCGCCGCCTGACCGCGGACGTGCTGGAGGCCTCCGGCCGCGGCCGGCCGGACAGCACGCCGCTGAACGACCTCATGGAGGTCAAGGGCGCGCTGACCCGGCCGTCGATCCCCGCCCTGATGGACCTGCCCTGGGCGCCGCTCTACGTGATCGGCATCTACCTGATCCACCCGCTGCTCGCCGCCCTGCTGGTCGCCTCCATGGCGGTCATGGCCTTCATGGGCTTCCTCGGCCACTGGGCCGTCAAGGGCTTCGCCGACGAGGGCAAGCTGCCGGCCGGCCGTTCGCAGAAGCTGTTCGACGCGCTGCTCACCAAGTCCGACACCGTGCGCGGCCTGCGCATGGGGCCGAGCGCGCTGGACGCCGTCGCCCGCGACGCCCTGACCTCGTCGGCCCTGCAGGGCCGCTCCACCGAGCGCTCGGCCGCCATCGGCGCCGTGACCAAGTGGGTGCGCATGATCCTGCAGATCGCCGTGACCGGCGTCGGCGCCTGGCTGGTGATCGAGCAGCACCTGTCCTTCGGCGGCATGATCGCCACCTCCATGCTGGTCGGCCGCGGCCTCGCCCCGGTCGAGCAGACCGCCGGCGCCTGGGGCCAGTTGCAGAAGTCCTGGCAGGCTTTCCGCCGCCTCTACCCGCTGCTGAAGCGCCTGGCGCGTGAGCCGGCCCGCCCGGCGGTCCCGCTGGAGCGCGAGCGCCTGACGGTGGAGAACCTGCTGTTCGTCTCGCCGCGCGACCAGAAGCCGATCCTGCGCAGCGTCACCCTGGCGATCGAGCCGGGCCAGACCATCTGCATCGCCGGTCCCAACCGGTCGGGCAAGTCGGTCCTGGCGCGCCTGCTGGCCGGCGTGGCCGTGCCGTCGGCCGGCACCGTCCGCCTCGGCGGCCTGGCGCTGGCCGCGCTGAACCCGGACGAGCCGGCGCACGGCATCGGCTACATGGCGCAGAACGCCGACCTGCTGCCCGGCACCATCGCCGAGAACATCGCCCGCTTCACCGAGGCGACCCGCGAGCAGGTCGAGGACGCCGCCAAGCGCGCCGGCATCCACGAGTGGATCGAGACGCTGCCGAACGGCTACGAGACGGACGTCGCCGATCCCTTCTTCCCGATCACCGGCGCTTCGGCCCGCCTGATCGCGCTGGCCCGCGCCGGCTTCGCCACCCCGCCGCTGCTGGTGCTCGACGAGCCGTCGGCCGGCATGGACGAGATCGGCCACAAGGCGGTGCGCGAGTTCATCGCCGAGGCCAAGAGCCGCGGCACCACCACCATCGTGCTGACCCATTCCCCGGCCTTCGTCGACCTGTCCGACAAGACCTTCGTGCTGAAGAACGGCATGGCGGTCGAACTGCCGCAACGCCAGGAGCAGCCGCAGCAGGGCGCCAACTGGGCCCGCCTGCGCAACATCGGCCCGGCGCCGGTGCAGCAGAGCGCGGCCGGCTGACGCCGACCCCCTGATTGCAACTGAAGCCGCAGCGAACCCTGGCGACCGAGGACCGAATTCCATGACCGACATCACCGTGCATTCCTACAAGACCAAGACGATGACGTCGCACCGCGCGCTGCACGCGCTGACGCCCCACACCCGGGTCGGTGGGCTGCTGACCGGCGGCTTCCTGGTTCTGGCCGTGGGCTTCGGCGGCATGACCGCTTGGGCGACCCTGGCGCCGCTCCACAGCGCGGTGATGGCGTCCGGCGTCCTGACGCCGGAGACCGGCCGCAAGACCGTGAAGCACACCGAGACCGGCCAGATCGCCGAGGTTCTGGTCAAGGAAGGCGACAAGGTCCACGCGGGCCAGGTCCTGATCCGCCTCGACAGCACCGAGGCGAGGGCCAACCTCCAGGTGCTGACCACCTCCTGGATCGACGCCATGGCCCTGGAGGCCCGCCTGACCGCCGAACTGTTCGAGCAGCCGCAGATCCAGTGGCCGGACGACCTGTCCCGGCGCCGCGGCGCCGACCGCACGGTCGACAAGCTGATGGGCAACCAGGAGACTCTGTTCCAGGTCCGCCGCAACCAGCTGGACACCGAGGCGCGCCTGACCAGGGAGCGCGTCGCGACCCTGCACGAGGAGGTCACCAGCCTGCAGGGGCAGCGCGAGTTCCTCGCCCGCGAGATCGCGCTGAACGACGAGAACCTCCACATCACCCAGGGCTTGCTTTCGAATGGCAACGCGACCCGCACCAAGCTGGTCGAGCAGCAGAAGGAAGAGGCCCGGCTGAAGGGCCGCGACCACGAGCTGGAAGCGCGCATCGCCCAGTCCAAGCAGGCGGCGGTCGACGCCGAAGGCGACCTGATCCGCCGCCGGAACGATTTCCGCGAGAAGGTGCTGGGCGATCTGGAAAAAGCCCGCAGCGACCTCGGCAAATACGCGGAGCAGATCCGCGACGCCGCCAACCGGCTGGAGACCCGGTCGATCAAGGCGCCGGACGAGGGCAGAGTGGTGATGAACAGCCATTGGACGGCCGGCGGCACGATCGCCGCCAACGAGCCGATCATGGACGTCGTCCCGGACGAGCGCGCCCTGCTGGCCGAGGTGAAGGTCGAGCCGAAGGACATCAAGTCGCTGACCGTGGACCTGCCGGTGAAGGTGCAGCTGAGTGCCTACGATAGCCGCGTCGTCGGCTCGCTGGACGGCACCGTGACCTACGTGTCCGCCGACCGCGTCATGGATCCGAACACTCGGAAGGAGGAGTACGTGGCGCGCATCCGCTTGAAGGACAGCGACACGCACTCGGTGGACGGCCTCGACATCAAGTCGGGCATGCCGGTCGAGGCCCGGATCGTCCTGGCGGAGCGCACGCCCCTGGATTACCTGATCCGACCGCTCAAAAGCTCCTACGTGAAAGCCTTCATCCAGGAGTGATGTGACGGCCATCACGATCCCGGGCCACCTCGCCGGGAAATCCTGCGTCCGCGCTCAATGATGGTCGTGCAGGCAGTGGGCGTGGTCGGCCAGAACCTCGATCACGTGGCAGGTCCGGACCTGCCCGTGGGCGCATTGCTCCACCATCTGTCGCACCTCGGCCCGCAGGGCCTCCAGCCGGGCGATCTTCGATTCGATGTCGGCAAGGTGGGTGCGCGCCAGGGCGTCCGCCTGGGCGCAGGGTTGGCTTGGGTCGTCGGCCAGCGACAGCAGCTGGCGGATGGAGTCCACGTCGAAGCCGAGTTCGCGGGCGTGGCGGATGAAGCGCAGCCGCCGCGCCGCCGCCTCGTCGTAGGTGCGCCGGTTGCTGTCGGTGCGCGGCGCGGCCGGCAGCAGCCCGATGCTCTCGTAATAGCGGATGGTCGGGACCTTCACCCCGGCTTGCGCGGCGAGCGCGCCAATCGTCAGCTGCGGCATTGCAAAATCCCTCTTGATCCTCGGCGCTCCGGCGGCATCGTTGTGTCCCGGTGAAGGCCCTGCGATGACCGGCAAAGGCCTTCGTCGTCCCGTCACCCGATAACCGGCGGGATCGGGCCATGCGCCGGTTGACGCTCCGGATCGTTGCGAAGAGTGTCCGGCCGGGCATCGATCACGCGCTCGAAGGCCGCCAGCGTTTCCTGGCTGACGTGGTGTTCGATGCCCTCCGCATCGCGCTGCGCGGTCTCTTCGCCGACGCCGATGGCCATGAGGAAGCGAACGACCAGATCATGGCGCGCCCGAGACCGCTCGGCCATCGCACGCCCGGTCTCGGTGAGGAAGATGGCGCGGTAGGGCTGCTGCTCGACCAGCCCGTCGCGGTGCAGTCGGGCGATGGTCTTGACCACCGTCGGGTGGGCCACGCCGAGGCGCCGGGCGATGTCGGCGGCGCGCGCCTCGCCGGTCGCGTCGATCAAGTCGGCGATCAGCTCGACGTAATCCTCGGCCAGCTCCGTCTGGTGGGCCTCGCGGACCCGCTGGAAGTTCGCCGCCTGCCGGTCCGCGTCCGGCATCGCCACCGGCGCCCGGCGCAAACGCCTTGCGTCCACTGATATCCCCTCCGTCCTGCGCGCATTTTACCACAACGCCCGGCCAGCGTGGCAGCAGCGCTTCCGGCTTTCCCAAAGGAAATGCGACCGCGCCGTTGTCAATTGTAGCACAGGCTACAAGTTATGTCCGACGGCACATTGCCCAGCCGGTTGCCGCATCGGCCCGGACGCGTGTGCACCCCCAGAGCTGTGTGGATGTGCGATGCTTCACCGGACCAACGAGCCCTTTACGGACGCGTCACCGAACGAGGGGCACAGCCTGCAGGAGGTCTACCGCAGCGTCCGCGTTCCAGCGTCGGGCAGCGCGCTCAGGCGGCTGTTCGCCTTCGTCGGCCCGGGGTACCTCGTGGCGGTCGGCTACATGGACCCCGGCAACTGGGCGACGTCGCTGGCCGGCGGATCGGCCTACGGCTACACGCTTCTTTCGGTGGCGTTGCTGTCCTCGCTGATGGCGATGCTGCTCCAGGCCCTGTGCGCGCGGGTCGGCATCGCCACGGGCCAGGATCTGGCGCAGCTCTGCCGGGACCGCTTCCCGCGCCCGGTCGCCTGGGGACTCTGGCTGCTGGCCGAGGTGGCGATCTGCGCCACCGACCTTGCGGAGCTGATCGGCACGGCCATCGCGCTCAAGCTGCTGTTCGGCATTCCCCTGCTCGCCGGCGTCCTGCTGACGGCGCTCGACGCGCTGCTGGTCCTCTGGCTCCAGCACCGGGGCATGCGATGGCTCGAAGCCTTCATCGTCGCCATGATCGCCCTCATCGCCGGGTGCTTCCTGACCGAGATCGTGCTGGCCGACCCTGAGTGGGGGGCCGTGTTCGCCGGCTACGTCCCCTCGGCGTCCCTGCTGACCGACTCGACCCAGCTCTACCTGGCCATCGGCATCCTCGGCGCCACGGTCATGCCGCACAACCTGTATCTGCACACGGCGACGGTGCAGTCCCGCGCCTTTGGTCCGGACGAGCGGAGCCGGCGCGAGGCCATCCGCTTCGCGACGCTGGACTCCACGGTTGCCCTGTCCATCGCGCTGCTCATCAACTCCGCCATCCTGATCCTGGCGGCGGCGGTCTTCCACACGTCCGGACACACCGAGATCGCCGAGATCCAGGACGCCCATCAACTGCTCGCCCCGATGGTCGGCGCCGGGACGGCGGCGACGTTGTTCGCGGTCGCGTTGCTCGCCTGCGGCCTGACGGCGACGGTCACCGCGACGCTGTCGGGGCAGGTGGTCATGGAAGGGTTTCTGCGGTTCCGCTTGCCGCCGGTGCTGCGCCGCCTGCTGACCCGGCTGATCGCCATCGTTCCGGCCGTCCTGGTCACGTGGCAATACGGCGAGAGCGGCACGGCGCACCTGCTGATCCTGTCCCAGGTCATCCTGTCCCTTCAGTTGCCCTTTGCCGTCATTCCGCTGATGCTGTTCGCCACCGACCGGTCCCGCCTGGGAGCTTTGGCGGCGCCACGCTGGCAAAGCGTCCTTGGCTGGACGGCCACGGCGTTGATCGTCAGCGTGAACGTGAAACTGCTGTTCGACGCCATTGCCGGATGACGGGCGACGCCGGGGACAGGAGCGGACGCCGAGCATCGCTCATGAAATGGACACAGGTGGCCCGTGTCCATTTCATGAGTGCCGAACAACGCCGTCAGCGGGGGAGCGCGCCCGCCAGGAAGAGCCGGTAGGCGGGGTTGTCCGTCTCGTTCCAGTAAGGATAGCCGAGGTCGTCGAGGCAGCGGCGGAAACGCGCGCGGTCGCGTTCGGGAACCTGGATGCCGGCCAGCACGCGGCCGTAGTCGGCGCCGTGGTTGCGGTAGTGGAACAGCGAGATGTTCCAGTCCTGCGCCAAGCCGTTCAGGAACTTCAGCAGCGCCCCCGGCCGTTCGGGGAACTGGAAGCGGAACAGCATCTCGTCCTTCAGGCCGGGCACGCGGCCGCCGACCATGTAGCGGACGTGCAGCTTGGCCATCTCGTTGTCGCTCATGTCCAGCACGGGGCAGTCCAGGCCGCGCAGCAGGTCCATGATCTGGCGCTTCTCCGCGTCGCCTTCGGTCAGCTGGACGCCGACGAAGATCTGCGCCTCGCGGTCGTCGGCGTAGCGGTAGTTGAACTCGGTGATCGACCGCTTGCCGAGCGCCTGGATGAACTGGCGGTAGGCGCCGGGGCGTTCCTGGATGGTGACGGCGAACAGCGCCTCGCGCCGCTCGCCGATCTCCGCCCGCTCGGCGATGTGGCGCAGGCGGTCGAAGTTCATGTTGGCGCCGCTGCTGATGGCGACCAGCCCCTTGCCCTGAAGCCGCTCGCGCGCCGCGTATTTCTTCAGCCCGGCCAGCCCGACCGCGCCGGACGGCTCCGTGATCGCGCGGGTGTCCTCGAAGATGTCCTTGATGGCGGCGCAGATCTCGTCGGAGTTGACGGTGATGACCTCGTCCAGCAGCTCGCTGCACAGGCGGAAGGTCTCGCTGCCGACCTGCCGCACGGCGACGCCGTCGGCGAACAGGCCGACCTGGTCCAGCTGCACGCGCGATCCGGCCGCGATCGCCGCCCCCATGCTGGCCGCGTCGTCCGGCTCCACGCCGATGACCTTCACGTCCGGGCGCAGGAACTTGACATAGGCCGCCACGCCGGCCGCCAAACCGCCGCCGCCGATCTGCACGAAGATGGCGTCGAGCGGGTGCGGGTGCTGGCGCAGGATCTCCATGCCGACGGTGCCCTGCCCGGCGATCACGTCGGGATCGTCGTAGGGGTGGATGAAGGTCAGTCCCTTCTCCGCCTCGATCTGGCGCGCGTGGAGGTAGGCATCGTCGAAGACGTCGCCGTGCAGCACGACCCGGCCGCCGCGGCTCTTCACCGCCTGCACCTTGATCGCGGGCGTCGTGCGCGGCATGACGATCACCGCCTTGATGCCCAGCTTCTGGGCCGACAGCGCCACGCCCTGCGCGTGGTTGCCGGCGGACGCGCAGACCACGCCGCGCTCCCGCGCCTCGGGCGTCAGGCCGACCATCTTGTTGTAGGCGCCGCGCAGCTTGAAGGAGAAAACCGGCTGCAGATCCTCGCGTTTCAACAGCGCCGTGTTGTTCAGGCGCTGCGACAGCCGCGCCATCGGGTCGAGCGGGCTCTCGATCGCGACGTCGTAGACGCGGGCGGTGAGGATCTTCCGGACATACTCATGCATCGAAAAAGGCCTTCTGCAAGCTGGTCCGGGCAGCATAGCAGAGCCGGGGAGCGGGCAAGAGCGCCGGCTCGGAATTTCAGAAGGCGGAAATTCGCAGCCGGCCCGCGTCCTGCGCGGGCCGGTGCGAGCGGTCGATCACGCGCAACCTTCGGCCTTGGCGATGCCTTCCCACAGGCCGTTCAGGTAGACAGCGCCGAGCGCGCGGTCGTAGAGGCCGTAGCCGGGCTTGCCGGTCTCGCCCCAGATCATGCGCCCATGGTCGGGGCGCGCGTAGCCGTCGAATCCGGCCTCGTAATAGGCCTTCACGATCTCCGCCATGTCGAGCGAGCCGTCGGCGGAGCGGTGGCTGGTCTCGTGGAAGTCGCCGGCCTCCGTCACCTTCACGTTGCGCAGGTGCGCGAAATGAATGCGCTTGCGCCCGGCGAATTCCCGCACCAGGGCCGGAATGTCGTTCTTGCACGACGCGCCGAGCGAGCCCGAGCACAGCGTCAGGCCGTTGGCCGGGTCGTCCACGATGGCGAGCAGGCGTTCCAGATCCGCGCGGTCCTTCACGATTCGCGGCAGGCCGAAGATCGGGCGCGGCGGGTCGTCCGGGTGGATCGCCATGCGGATCCCGGCCTCCGCGGCGACGGGGATGATGCGCGTCAGGAAATACTCCAGGTTCCGCCACAGCGCCTCTTCGTCGACGGCCTCATACTCGGCGAGCAGCGCGCGGAGTTCGTCCGGGCGGTAGCTGGCGTCCCATCCCGGAAGCGAGATGCCCTGGCTGACGTCGATCCGGTCAACCGTCGCCACGTCGAAAGCCAGCGTCGTGGACCCGTCCGGCAGCGTCATGTCAAGCGTCGTGCGCGTCCAGTCAAACACCGGCATGAAATTGTAGCAGACCACCTTGATCCCGCAGCGCGCCAGGTTTCGCAGCGTGGTGCCATAATTCTCGATCAGGCGGTCGCGCGACGGCTTGCCGAGCTTGATGTCCTCGTGCACCGGAACGCTTTCGATGACCTCCAGCGTCAGGCCGTGCGCCTCGACCTTGTCCTTGAGCGCCTGGATGGTCTCGACCGGCCAAGTCTCGCCGACTGGAACGTCGTAGACCGCCGACACGATGCCGTGCATGCCGGGAATCTGCCGGATGTGGCTGAGGGGGATCGGGTCGCTGTCGCCGTACCACCGGAACGTCATCTTCATGGTGTGCCTCGTTGAAAAGCCCGGTCCGGCGACCGAAGGGACGGCATCGGCCATCTGGTCTGATGGTCTACTGGCCGGACCAGTGGACCGACGATAGGCTTGGCCGTCGGCCGTGACAAGACTCAAGTTGACAAGGCGCGGAATGTCCCATGCGGCGCGGAGCGCGGGCTTGATGTTGGTCCGCCTTGTGCGCATTCCTATGCGGACGGCCGCGCCGCGACTCGAAGCGGCACGCGCCGTCGCGGGCCGCTCAGGCCCGCACCGCTGTTTCGGGCCGCCCAGCCCCCACCGCTGTTCCGGAGTATGGTTCCATGGATCTGCCGACGGTTAAGGTCGAGCGCTTGTACCGCCAGATTTCCAACATCCTGATCACCTACATCCGCGACGGGCACTTCACGCCCGGGCAGCTGCTGCCCGGCGAGCGCGACTTGGCCAAGCAGCTGGGCGTCAGCCGGTCGTCGGTGCGCGAGGCGCTGATCGCGCTGGAGATCAACGGCTGGGTGGACATCCGGACCGGGCACGGGGTCTTTGTGGCGCAGAAGCTTCCCAACGAGACGGAAGTTCCCGCGAACGAGGAGGTCGGCGTCGAGTCGCTGATGGAAGCTCGCGGCGTGATCGAGGGGGAGATCGCGGCGGTGGCGGCCAGGAAGGCCACCGAGTCGCAGCTCGCCGAGATGGCCGGGCTGATCGACGCGATGGAGGCGGAGATTGGCGACCGGACGGCCTTCCACGACCACGACCGGCGCTTCCACGCGCTAATCAGCGCCATGACCGGAAACCCGGTGTTCGTCGAGATCACAGACCTGCTCTGGAAGAAGCGGCAGTCGCCCCACTACACGGAATTTGAGAAGCAGTATTCGGGCGACGCGGTCGCCCGCAGCATGTGCACCGACCACCGCGCGATTCTGGACGCGCTGCGCGCCCGTGACGCCAGGGCTGCCAAGTCCGGCATGCAGAAGCACATCCGCAACGCCCAGAGCAAACTGTTCGGCGCCCAAGCGCACTGACCGGCCGCCGCCTCAATCCTTACCGCTTGGGGGCTGTCTCCCGAAGCGGTTGCGCGGCGGGCGCTGTGCGAGGGCGTCATCCTTACCTCTTGGGGGCCTTCGGGTACGGCGGAGCGGAACACTCCGCAGCGACAATCCTTACTTCCCGGGGGCGAGTCGCCCCGCGGCGCGCCTGGAACCTTCGAAAGTGGTGCCCGATTCGGGCTTCAGCTGGACTCCGCGCCTCCATCCTTACTGCTTGGGGGCGTCTGTGCGGTCGGTTGCCCCCAGGAGGTAAGGAACGCCAAACCGCTCAAGCACGCTGCGGATGGCCGATCCGCCCCCAAGACGTAAGGATAAAGCCGTTCGAGTCGCCTGGACGGGTGAATCCGGTGCCGCCGCGTCCGGTCCGTTGGGCGGCCAAAAGCCCTGTGAACCGGTCAAATCCTGCGTTTTTGAGTCTGTTCGGATTCAAAAAGGATTCATGGCCGCGGATTCTCACTGAATCCAACGAGTCGCCCACCCTGATCCTTACGAGGTGGGGGCTGAACGCTTACGGGGCGGGGGCTTGGCCCCCACGCCCCAGGGCGTAAGGGTAAGCCCCCAAGGCGTAAGGATGCCCGGAACATTGCCGGATCCTCGGTGCAAAGTCCTTTCCTTACTTGTTTGTGGCGTAAGGATTGAATACGCTCGGTCAATCCACGGGAGGGATGGGAATGCCGGCAGCGCGGCGCAAGAAGGCTCAGAAGGCAGCGCAGACCGGCACCCCGGAATCCGGCGTTGCCGATTCTGGCGCCTCGGAATCCAGCCCTTCCGATTCCGGCGGCACCATGCTGGTCGTGGGGCCGGGCGACCTGGAGGGTCGCACGATCATCGACGCGAGCCTCGCCGGCGCGACTGACCATCCCGTTCCGGCGATCCCGGAGGAGACGCCCGTCGCGCTGGGCCTGACCGCGCGCGTCGCCAACGCCACCTTCGAGCGCGACGGTTACAAGCACCTGATCAAGGCGGCGGAGGCCGTTTACAGCTACCCGGCGAATGGCGCGCGTCTGTCGCTGCCGGCGCAGAAGATGCTGAACTTCATGATCCATCTGGCCGGCAGCCAGAACTTCGCCAACAAGCTCTACCGGCTGCCGAAGCGGGTTGTGCGCGGGAACCACAAGGGGAACGAGCGCATCTTCGACGCGCTGAAGGAGATCTTCGACTCAAGCCTCGTGGTCATCGGCCCCTTCCGCGGGCGCCGGTCGCGCGCCGAGCTGCGCATCCTCAGCAGCTACGTCCGGCCGGAGGAGGAGGACGACAGCGACGCGGCCGACATCCATTTCCAGTTCACCGACGCCTTCTTGGAAATCCAGCGCACCTCCCAGCTCTGGGCCAAACTGTCCGGGCCAGCGATGGTCAAGGTGACCAGCACCTACGCCCTGAAGCTCTACGAGATCGGGATGCAGCGCTACCAGATGGACTACCCGTCGCTGGAACTGGACATCGACACGCTGCGCAAGCTGCTGAACGTGCCGGAGGGCGCCTACAAGGATTTCGGCATCCTGCGGACCCGCACCATCGACCGCGCCATCGCGGAGGTGAACCACCTCGCCCCCTTCCGGGTCAGCATGCCCGACGACAAGATGAAGCGGCGCGGGCGCAAGATCGAGACGGTGACGCTGGAGTTCCAGGCCAAGGACGAGGAGGAGGTGGTCGAAACCTTCCTGGAGCGTGAACGGCACAGCGCCGGCCGGCGCGCCCGGCGCACGGGAACGGTCGAGGCGCTCGCCGTGCCGGAACAGGCCGACCCCGGCCCCCTGCCCGACGCCGACGACGTGAACGCCCTGTGGGCCGCCGCCCTGCACGCGCTGAAGGGCCGCGTCCCGGCCCCGCTGCTGGGCGAGCTGGAGCCGCTGCGCGTCGAGGACGCGGCGCACGGGGTCCGCCGCCTCGTCCTGCGGGCGCGCACCGCCGCGACCGCAGACGCCGCGGGGATGAACCACTGGCCGACCTTCAAGTCCACCCTCTCCTCTCTCACCGCCGGCCTGATCGCCGACGTGGCCTTCGAGGCGCCCAGCCGGCGCGGCAAGTAAAGATGGCGGCAATTGTCCTGATTTCGTCACCGTGACGGGTTGACGATTCCGTCACGTCCCGGCATGGTCGGGCAAAATTTCCCTGAACGGGCCACGACCGTGATCTCGACATCGATCAAAGGCGAACAGCTGCGGGCCTTCCGCGAAGGCCGGAACATGGGGCAGCAGGACATGGCGGACTGGCTGAACGGCCAGCTCAGCCGGCGGTATGACCGCAACCGGGTCAGCCGGTGGGAGAACGGGAGCGAGCGCGTCCCCCAGATCGTGGCACAGCTGATCTCGGTCAGCGACAAGATGGCGGCGGCGCCGAAGGGCCTTCCCGCCGTGGCGGCGCGCGGCGCCGGCCCCGGCGCGGCGCGCACCGCGACGAAGCTGTCCATCGCCAACCAGAAGGGCGGCGTCGGCAAGACCACGACGGCGGTCAACCTCGCCTTCCTGCTCGCCAAGTCCGGGATGCGGGTGCTGCTGGTCGACGCGGACGCCCAGGCCAACGCCACCATGCATCTGGGGGTGGACGCCTACGCGCTCGATCGCGAGGGGGCCACGCTGTACCATGTGCTGCTGAAGGACCGGCCGATCGAGCAGACGATCGTTCCGGTGTGCGGCGGGCTGTTCGACCTGCTGCCGTCCAGCCTCACCCTGTCGCAGGCCGACGGCGAGATGGCCGGCGATCCCAACAGCAACCTCGCCCTGCGCGAGAAGCTGGGCGACATTGAGGCCCGTTACGACGCCATCGTGATGGACTGCCCGCCCAACCTGGGGCAGGTCACCATCAACGCGCTGAACTGCTCCGACTATGTGCTGGTGCCGGTCCAGACCGAGCCGATGGCGGCGCTGGGCGTGCCGATGCTGATCGACAACACGCTAACCAAGGTGCGGCGGCGGGTCAATCCGGGGGTCGAGGTGCTGGGCATCCTGCCGACCATGTTCGCGGAGCGCCACTCCATGGACCGCATGACGCTGGCGCAGCTGCACGAGCTGTACGGCGCCAAGACCCGCATCTTCTCGCCGGTGCCCGCCACCACCCAATACCCGCAGGGCTCCGCCGCCGGCCGCCCGACGCTGGAGGCCCTTCCCACGGCGCCCGGCGCCCAGAGCTACCAGGAAGTCGCGGACGCGGTGATCGCGCTGCGGGCCCAGCGTAACGAAGACGCCCAAGACACCGGCAAAGACACCGCCCAAGGCGAGGCCATCCATGTCCAATAAGCTGCTGTCCCAGGCGACGAAGTCGCAGATGCTCACCAAGGCCATCGCCGGTGCGTCCGAAGCGGTGTCGAGCGATCCCCGGTTCCGGGTGTCCGCCGACCACCCGGAGGTGGTCGAGCTGGACCTGGACAAGATCGACCCCAACCCGCACCAGCCGCGCCGTCATTTCGACGAGGCGGCGCTGGAAGGGCTGGCCGCGTCCATCGCGCAGGTCGGGCTTCGCCAGCCCATCGGCGTGCGCAAGGGCAACGGCGGGCGCTACACGCTGGTGTGGGGCGAGCGGCGCGTCCGCGCGTCGCGCATCGCCGGCAAGGAGACGGTCTTCGCGCTGCTCGTCAAAGAGGGCAACAGCGCCGAGCTGGCGCTGATCGAGAACCTGCAGCGCGAGGACCTGGACGCCATCGAGACGGCCGCCGGCCTCGCCGCCCTGCGGGAGCAGCACGGCTACACGCACGAACAGCTTGCGGCGGTCAGCGGCCTCAACAAGACCGAGGTCACGCGGACGCTGAACGTCCTTACTTTGCCCGCCGCCATTCTCGACGAATACCCGCAGCACCGCGGGCGCGTCGGCAAGTCGGCGCTGTTCGAGATGGTGGACGCCGACGACCCCGACCTTCAGCTGCGCCTGTGGGCTCTGGTCAAGGACGGCGCCACCGTCGCGGCGCTCCGCGCGGCCCGCAAGGCGTTTGCGGAGGGCGCGGCCGAGGAGAAGCCGGCGCGCGCCGCGGCCCCGGCGGCCAAGCGCATGATCGTCGGCGTCCGCAAGACCTTCAAGCTCCTCGACGACGTGCGGGCGCAGGGGGCCGCGCTGGACGAGGGGCAGCGGGACCTCCTGCGGGAGCTGCGCGGCCGCATCGACGCGCTGCTGGGGGAGTAACCTCCGCTGTGGTCGCCGCGCCGCCGTCACAGCCCGGCGGCGCCGACCTCCGCGATTTCCTCAGCGATGGCCTGGGCCACGATGGCCTGGCGTGACGGGTCCATCCGGTCCCGGATGGCCGACATGCTGATGCCGGCGACCGGCGTTCCGTCCCTGCGAAGGACCGGGACGCCGACGGTGCAAATCCCCGGGACGATCAACCCATCGACCGCGGCGTAACCGGTCCGCCGCGCCTCCACGACCATCGACCGCAGCTCGTCGTCGGAAATCCGGTAGGCGCGCCGGGCCGCCTGCCCGTCCGCCATGATCCGCTCGACCTCCCGATCGGGCAGCGCCGCCAGCATGGCGAGGCCGATCGAGCCGATGCCCAGCGGCCGGCGATCCCCCACGTTCAGGGCCAGCGACTTGATCGGAAACGGCCCTTCGATGCGCGCGACGCAAGCCGAGTCGTCGCCGACGCGCATCGACCTGTAGACGACGTCCCCGAACCGCTGCGCCAAGCGGTGCAGCGCCGGCTGGAACAGCCGCAGCAGCCCATGCCGGTTCTCCGCCGCGCGCGCCCAACCGATAATCTTCAGCCCGACGAAATAGCGACCGGACATCTCGTCGTGGTCGGCCAGGCGGTAGGTCACGAGGCCGGCCAGGAGTCGGTGGGCCGTGGCCTTGTTCAGCCCGGTGATCCGGCACACGTCGGTCAGCTTCAACCCGTCGTCCGGGCTGCCGCTCAGCGCCGACAGCAGCAGGTCGAGGCGGGCGATGCTCTGGTGCTGGCCGCCGTTCACGGCGGAGTGGTGCTGCCCGCCGTTGACGGCGGAATCCGTCACCTCCTGCATTTGCATGTCCCCCAACAATTTCTCCTTATCGGTCTTGACTCGCCGCGCGGCGCAACCGTAAAGTATCGTTTATCACGACGATGTTTCATTAAACAAGACAATCCTTGACGTCCGTGCCGACCGCGCGTGCGAAGCCCCCGCTGCATCCCCGCGCACCCCGGTCCTGACCGCCCGCTGACAGGAGCCTTGTCGATGTCCATCCTTAGTATCTGTTCGTAGAGATCATGCGCTGACTTTCTGGGGCGCGAGCCGCTGCAAGCGCCTGGAGAGGATGGAGACGAAGGCGATCTGGACGAAGGCGAGGAGGTGCTCCTTCGTCCGCTCGACGAGCGTGTTCAATCGGCGGTAGCGGCTGATCCAGCTGAACGAGCGCTCAATGGCCTAATCACAAATGACAAGTTCTGCCTGACGCGCACAGGCCGGCTTCAGCTGAGCTTGTCACACGTGCGGGGCGGCGGGTGGGAGGCGGTTGTGTCCTACCTCTGCGGTGAGGTCACTCACCAAGGAGGGAAGGATGCGGCGGCAAAAGCGGTGTCCTTGGCGCGTTCGGCGCACCGGTGTGTCGACGCCAACCAGTCAGCAGCGGTGGGACCGGGCCGATCAACTCCTTCTGCAGTGGGCGATGACCGCACCGGCGCCAACCCCGACGTGGGCGCCCCCGATCCGGCCGGAGGTGTGTCATGCGCGTAGCGATCTATGGTCGCGTCTCGACCAGCCACCAAGTCGACCACCAGACCATTGAGCAGCAACTCGAGCGCCTGAGCGCGCATGTGCACGCGCACGCGGCCGAGGGCTGGGTGCTCGACCCGGGCCATGTCTTCCGCGACGATGGCTACAGCGGCGCCACGTTGGCGCGCCCGGGGCTCGACCGCCTGCGTGACGCCGTGAAGAGCCGCGAGTGTGACCGTGTGCTCGTCACCGCGCCGGACCGCCTGGCGCGCAACTACGTGCACCAGATGGTGTTGCTGGAGGAGTGGGCCCGGTTTGGCTGCATCGCCGAGTTTCTGGACCGTCCCATGAGTGATGACCCTCATGACCATCTGCTGCTGCAGATCCGCGGGGCGGTGGCGGAGTATGAGCGCACGCTGATTGCCGAGCGCATGCGCCGCGGTCGGCTGGCCAAGCTGCGCGCCGGTCTGCTGCTGCCATGGACGTATCCGCCCTACGGCTATCGCCTGCACCCGGACCGGCCGCGCGACCCGCGTGGTGTTACCCTCGAACCGGCCGAGGCCGCCGTCGTGGCCGAGCTGTTTGCCCTGTACCGCGAGCCGGGCACCTCGCTGATGGACCTCGCCCGCCATCTCGATGCGCGCGGCGTCCCCACCCCCTCGGGCAAACCGTGCTGGTCCTGCCCGACGATCCGGGGGATTTTGTGCAACCCGACCTACATCGGGCAGGTTTATGCGCAACGCACGCGCTGCCGCCCACCCACGCACCGGCGCTCGGCGACGCACCCCATCGGCCGGTCACACGACACGGCGGTGCCACAACCCGTCGACAGCTGGATCCCGGTCGGACCGGTCCCCGCCGTGGTCAGCCAAGCGCACTTCGACGAGGTCCAGGCGAAGCTGGCCACCAACCGCTCCTTCGCGCGGCGGAACAACACCGCCCACCCGTACCTCTTGCGCGTGCTGGTGAGCTGCGGGCGCTGCGGCATGGCCTGCACGGCGCGGGTGGCCAATGGGCGGACCTCCTACTATTTGTGCACCGGGAAGGGGCGGAGAACCAGCGCGTCCCGCGCGGCATGCTGCCCCGCTCGCTCTATCCCGGCTGACCAGCTCGACGAGGTGGTCTGGAATGATCTCTGCGCCTTGCTGAGGGAACCGGAACCGCTCGCCGCCGCGGTGGCACGCGCCCATGGCGGGGCGTGGCTGCCGCAGGAATTGCTCGCGCGTCGCGAGACGCTGCGCCGCGCCCAGGCCCACCTCGGCCAGCAGCTCGAACGGCTCACCGACGCCTATCTACGGGCGGTCATTCCGCTCGATGAGTATGAGCGACGGCGGCGCGACCTGGAGCAGCGGATGCAGGCCCTGGCTGGCCAGGAGGAGCTGCTGCGCAATGATGCCGCGCGCCAGCAGCATCTGGCTGGCGTGGCAGCGTCACTGGAGGCGTTCCGCACGCGTGTCCAGCACGGGCTTGCCGCCGCGACCTTCGAGCAGCGTCGGCAACTCGTATTGCTGCTCATCGACCGTGTCGTCGTGACCGATGCCGATGTTGAGATCCGCTACGTGCTGCCCACCAGCACGGAAAGCGAGCACGTCCGGTTTTGTCAATTGCGTAAAGACTACTTCCGCATCTCATGAAAAGATCGGGGACACCGGCTCATTCCGCCCACACTCGCCTCGATGCACCACGCTGCACCCAGCCTGACTGCTTACGGATGAAAAGCCGGATCAGGGTTCTCGGTGAGGGCACAGGTGCCGAACCCTTCCTGCGGCAAAACGAAGCCTTGCGCCCACAGATCCAGCACCGTATCCGCCAGTTCAGGCAAGAACGCGGACAGATCGGCGGCGCGCGTGCCGGTCGCCGAGGCGGCGGCCTCCTCCCGGCGGGTCCGTCGGGCCGCCACGAGCGCTGTGTAAAGACCGCGGTGCGGCGTCAGGTCGCCGAGCCGCTCGCGGGCGACGGCCGCCAGGATCTCGACGCCCTTAGGATCGAGATCACCGAAATAGACGGCGTGTTTGGTTCCGGTCGCGGCGAACAGCGCGTCCAGCCCCACATGGGTGCGGCGAAAGGCGTTGCCGGCGCCCCATACCACCGCCCGCCACAGCCCGGCCTGCTCGTTGAAGCGGCGGAAGCTGTCGAACGCAGCAGCGTTCTCCACCACCAAAATCCGCGCCTCGGCCCGCGCCGGGCCTGGGTGCCAGACCAGGAGCGGCGGCAGGCGCCGGCAGGCCAGCGTCGCCAGCGGCAGCCGTCCCCCGAACAGCGCGTCGCCGTTCCGAAAGCTGTCCAGCCGCTTCTCGTCGCCGAAGATCTCCAGCGAGCGTTCGGTGACCGGCACCTCCGGCACCGCGCGCCCGCGTTGACGCTTCAGCCAGTCGTTGACGGCGCGCAGAGCCGCCAGCGTGGCCGGGTGGCGCTCCGCCGCGGCGAATGCGGCCAGTTCCGGAACCCAGGCCACGGCCGGGCCTCGGACAGCCGGTACGGCCGGCCCGGCCGCGGTCACCGTCACGGTGACCGGCAGCGGCGGCACCACGCCGAGGTCCCAGGCAGAGGGCGACGTGGGCAGCGCAAGCACGCCGGCCGCCTCCAAGGCCGCAAGATCGGCGCGGAAACGCGCCGGCGCGTCCTCCGCCGCCGCGGCGATGGGCTCGTGCCTGCGCCACAGCGCCCGCACCGCCTCCACCCGCCAGCGCCGCCGACCGTCGCGGAGCAGGGCGTCGGCGAGCGCCGACAAGCGGGGTGCGAGGCCGGCCGTCACGGCCAATCGGCTCCTTCAGCCGCCGCCTCTTCAAATCCCTTGGCGGCCTCGGGCACTTTGCCCGTGGCGGCGTCGGGCCGGCCAATCCACTGGCGCGTCGCCTTCACGAAGATGCGGCCGGTCGCCGGATCGGTGGTCTCCTTGCGCAGCTTGATGACCTGCGGGAACTCGCCGACCGCCGCCCAGTCCTTGATCGCCGTGGTGAAGATGAGTTGCACGTCCACCGCCGCCGCGAGCGCCAGCTGCATCTTCAGGAACAGGCTGTTGGACGCCTTTCCCAGCGGGTTGTCGAGGATCAGCACGCCACCGATGCGCGCCCGCTGCGACGCCCGCCCCTCCGACCGCAGCCGCGCCACGAGCAGGTAGAGCAGCATCGCCGAGGTCAGCGTCTCGCCGCCCGACGCCTTGAAGGCGGCCACCGGCAGGTGATGGATGCGCCCCTGGTCGTTCGACTTCAGCAGGCGCAGGCCGAGCGCCGGTTCCTCCGGACGGCGTAGATGGACGGTGCGGGCGAAGCGTTCCAGCAGCAGGGCGGCCATGGCGTGATCGGTGCGCGGCACCTCGCCCGACGCCACGAAATCGACGAGCGCCCGCTCGCACAGGTTCCGGCGCAGCGCCACCCCGGCCTCCCCCGACGCCGACGGCGGGCGGAAGGCCATGGTCAGGATGCGCTTGCCGCCGAAGCGCGGCACGCCGTCGGGCACCACGCCGCGATTGACCGCCCGCTGGAACAGGCCGACCGCGGCCAGCAGCAGCCCGTCCATCTCGCCCACCGCGTGGTTCTTGTCGGACTCGTGGCGGTCGATGTCCTGCTGGACGGTCTCGATGCGGTGGGCCAGCAGGGTTTGCAGCCGCTCCACATCCTCGGCGGCGGGCTCCGGCTCGTTGGCGACCAGCGTGTCGATCAGCACCGCCTCCAGCGGCCGGTCGCGATGGCCGCGCGCGTCGCGGCGGAACCCGTCGTAGGCTTCGGCCAGGGCCAGCTCGTGTCGGCGCAGCGCCGCCGCCGCGGCCTCCAGCCGCTTGCGCCCGGCGTCGAGGGCGGCCAGAGCCTCGCCCAGCGAGTCCGGCAGGTCCAGGCCGGGGGCCGGCGCGTCGGGCAGCGGCTGGGCGCGGTCGCGCAGCCGGGCGGCCTCGGCGACGGCGCGGACGGCGCGGGCGCGCGCCGCTTCGATGGCTTCCCCGGCGACGACGGCCAGCGCCTCGGCGGCACGGCGGCGTTCGTCGGCGTCTTCGGCCAGCTGGCTTAGGGCGTAGGGGTCGCGGTCGGCGGGCGGTTCGAGGGCGTCCAGCGCCTCTTGCCCCGCCGCGCCATGACGCAGGAAGGCGGCGCGCAGCCTGCGGGCCTCGGCGTCCAGGCGCTCCGCCTCGCCCTTGGCGCGGCCGACCGCTTCGCGGGCCGCTCCTGCCGCGTGGCGGGCAGCGGCCAGCCGCTCCTCCAGCGCCGGATCGCGGGCGTCGGGGGCGAGCGCATCCCGCTCCTCGGCCACAGCGCCATGGTCGCGGCGCAGCCGGTCCAGCCGCTGCTCCAACTCGCGGCGCATGCGGTCCAGGCTGCCCTGGATCGGCCCGAGCCGGTCCTCCAGGAGGCGGCGCAGCACCTCGGCCGCCGTCGCGTAGGCGGCGCGCGCGTCGTCGAGCGACGGCACGAGGTCCGGTGCCGGCGCGTTGCGGTGTTCGATGCGGGCGGCCTCGGCGGCGAAGTCGGCCAGCGTGCGTTCGGCGGCCTGCGCCGCGTGGCGTGCCTCTTCCGCACGCTCCCGCGCGGCATCGGCGGCGGCCTCTTCCAAGGCCATCTCGTCGGCCAGGGCGGTCAGGCGGGCATCGATCTGGCCGCTGCGCACCCGCCAGCCGGACAGCGGTTCACCCTGCGTGCGCTGCCAGCGCTCCACCGCCGCCAGGGCGCGGGCGCAGGCGGCGCTGGTTTCGGCGTAGCTGCGGGCCTCCTGACGGGCCTGCGCCGCCGCCCGCCGCTCCGCCTCCGCGAGCGCCCGCGCGGCCTCGCCCTCGGCGCGCGCGGTTTCGGCGGCCGCCTCGAAGCCCGCGACGGCCTGCCGGCCCGCCTCCAGCCGCCCACCACCCCAGTCGGCGAGCCAGCCTTCGACGGCGGCCTTCAGGGCGGCCAGGGCGTCGGCGGCCGCGGCGGCACGGTCGGCGGCGGCCTCCGCTTCACCGACACGGGCGCCCAGAGAGGCGACCAGCGCCTCGGCGGCGGCGATTTCGTAGGCTTCGGCGCGGTCGGGAATGATGGCGGTGCGCGCTTCGCCGCTCGCGCCCGGCCGGTCGGCCGGCGGCAGCACCGCCACCGGCCGGTCGAGCGGCAGACCGTCGAAGCTCAGCGCCGGGACGCGGGCCAGCTCCGCCGGATCCTGAACGAAGACGCCCGCGAAGGCCGCCGGATCGGTGGCGGCGTAGGCGCGCAGGACCGACGCATCGCCCACCACCTCGGCCAGCCAGGACGCGGCGGCGATGGCGCTGCGCAGGCCCGCCGCTTCCAGCCGTTCCAGCACCAGCTCGACGTTGGCGTCCACCGCCGCTACGCGATGGCGGGCGATGCGGTCGGCGTCGCGGCGCATCCGCTCGGCCTCCGCCGTGCGGCGGCGCGCTTCCTCCGCACGGTCGCGGGCTCGGTCCTGGGCGGCGACCGCCGCCGCCGGGCCGAAGCCGACGCCGGGTCCGAGATGCTCGTGCCAGGACGGCCCGCCGGCCAGCTCGGCGCGCGCCCGCTCGGCGCGCTCCAGAACGCGCCGTTCGGCTTCCGCCCGGGCCAGCGCTTCGCGCCGCGCGGCATCGGCCTCGGCCGCTCGGCGGCCGGCCTCCTCGGCCGCCGTCTCATGGCGCCGGGCGCGCGTGTCGGCGTCGCGGGCGGCCCCCGCGGCCTCGTCCCGCTCCGCGGCCAACCGGGCCAACGCCGCCGGCACCCCTTCGCTCGGCCGCAGGAAGCCGTCGCCGGCGAGCTGGTCGAGCGCCCTTTCTGCGGCGGCGATCTTCTCAACGAGCGCGGCGTCCTCGCGCTGGAGCGTGGTTTCTTCCGCGGCGAGCACCGTCCGCCGTTTGCGGGCGCGGTCCCGGTTCCGTTCGGCCTCCGCCGCCGCGGCGAGGGCGTCCGTCTGCGCGGCACGACGCTCGGCGGCGGCGCGCTCCAGCATGGCGGCCAGCGTCGCGCCGGCCTGGGCGGCGTGCCGGCTTGGCCCCACGGCGGCGGCCCGGGCCTCGGCCAGGGCGGCGGCGTAGCCGGCAATCTCCGCCTCGGTCGCCAACACGTCGCGCAGGTCGCGGGCAGCGGCGAGCCGGGTGCGCTGCCGTTCGGCCGCGATTCCCTCGTCGACCGTTCGCTCGCGCGCCTCGGCGGCCGCCCCGGCCCGGACGTCGGCCAGGATCAGGCGCGCCGCGTCGGCGGCGATGCCGGCAAGCCGCGCCTCCCCGGCCAGGGCGTCGCGGCGCCGGATTTGGGCTTCGGCTTCCGCCGTCGCGTTGGCGGCCTGGGCATCCAGTCGGTCGGCCCGCCGCCCGGCGGCGCGGCGCAGGGCGGCGGCGTGGGATTCGGCGCGCAGCGTATCCAGGCGCTGGTCGCGCCAGCGCAGCGCCGTGCCGGCGAAGGGCTGGAAGGCGCGGGTGAGGTCGGTCAGCAGCCCGCGCTTGGCGATCAGCGTGTCATAGCCCTGCATGCGCGCCACGATGGCCCGCACCTGGGCGCAGACCGGTTCCGCCAACCCGGACCCCGCTCCACCGCCGGCCCGCTCCGGCCCGACCAGGCAGAGGGCGAGGAAGCGGGCGATGAACTCCTCCTCGCCGGGGATCTTCAGGAAGGCGTCGAGCCCGCCCTCCTGCCGGTTGAACTCCAGCTGGCTGTCCATCAGCTGCGTGTCGATGCCGAAGCGTTCCAGCACCGCGCGCCACGCCTCCTGAGTCGTCGCCGTCTCGAAATCGTGGCTGTCGGCGAAGCGCGCCTGATGGTCGGACAGCCAGGCGGCGACGTCGTCGCGCCCGGTAAAGGCGGTGCGCGCCCGGCCGTCCAGGCCCTTCAGCGGCAGGTCGTCGAAACCGAGCCCCGGCCCGCTGCGGAACAGCGCCCAGCGCCGCCAGGTCTGCCGGTCCCCGCCGCGAAGCTGCGGCACAACGAGGTGGAGCGTCACCGGGTGGCGGCCTTCGGCGTCGTGCCATTCGACGGCGACGGCGCCGACGCCGCGCGGGAAGTAGTCGGCGAACTGGTAGTCCGGCTTCACCAGATGCGGCAGGAAGCGCGATTCCTTGGGAACCGCCGTGTTGAAGATCAACCCCAGCGCGGTCGTCTTGCCGGTGCCGTTCTCGGCGTGCAGGACGGCGTGCGCCGGGCCGCCGCCGTCGGGATCGCGGAAGTCGAAGGTCTCGCCGTCGAAGGTCGCTTCCTCGTAGCCGGCGTTGACGATGTGGATGCGGCGGACCTTCAGCACGGCTCTTCCTCCTCCTGTTCTTCCGGTTTCGCGTCGAGGAGGCTCAGCAGGGCCCGGTGCAGCTCGTGCCGCAGGGTTTCGCACAGTTGCAGCCGCAGACGCGGGGTCGGCAGGTAATAGGTGTCGGCGCCGATGGCGTAGGTGGTCAGCATGTCCTGCTCGCTCAGGCGGTCCATGGCGATCTGGCAGAGGCCAAGCAGGTCGTTGCGGCCAGCGCGCTTCGCCTCCTCCCGCGCTTCGGGCAGGGCGCGGATCTCCCGCCAGGAGTCACGCAGGCGCGGGCTGTCCCGCAGTACCGCCCCCTCGCCATCCGCGGCCAGCCGGTCGCAGAGCTGCCGCAGCAGTGCCGCCACGTTGGCCGGGGTCAGCCGCACCTCCCCGTCGCCGGCCTTTAGATCCGCGGCGGTGCGCCAGAAGGCGGCGGCGATGGCGACGTAGACCAGGGCGAAGACGCCGCGCTTCAGTCCGCGCGCGGCATCGCTGAAGTCGGCGGCGAGCGCGGTGAAGGGGCTGTTCGGGCCGGACGGCCGCAGCACCAGCTTGCCGCGCGCGGCGTCGCCCAGCACGCCGGTGACCTCCAGCCCCAGCCCGGTGGCGATCTCCGCGACCAGCCGGCGGAAGGCGCCCGAGGACTCGTAGCGCGCCACCAGCTCGCGGTAGTCGCCGTCCTGCGCGGTGTCCAGCTTCAGCCGAAGCCCCAGCCCGATCAGCCGCGCCGCCGCACCCGCATCGCTCCCCTCAACGTCCATGCCCAGCATCCATCCTTCCTTCTCGATGTTCGGCTGCTTTCTGGTCCACGGCCGCCCGCGGGCGCAGGCTCAACAAGCCGCCGCCCATAGCGCCGACGCGCCACGGCGGCCCCTCGCCCCGGAACACCAGCAGCGGGGCGGAGGGCGAAGCACGGCCGGGCGTGCCGTCCTGGTAATGATGGAGGAACAGCAGAACGGCGCAACGCGCCGCCTCGGCCGAACGTTCGGTCCTCAGCAGGCGCACCGCGCGATCGACGGGCAGCTCGCGCTCCAGCGCAGCGCGCTCGACCAGCCAGCCGTCCAGGTCACGGATGAAGCCCTCCTCGTAGAGCGGCGGAAGCTGGTCGAGCGGCTGCAGCTCGGCGTCGGCACCGTCGCCCTCCAGGTCCTCGGCCGCCGCCTCGTCGGCGATCTCGCCCCAGAAGCGCGGCAAGTTGAGCAGCCCCGGCGCCGTCGGGGCGGCGAAGGCGGCGCCGATCACAGGCGCCAACTCCTCCATGCGGCCGATGGGAGCACGCAGCAACGCCCGCAGGACATCGTCCTCGGGGTCAGGCAGATCCTCCACCCGGCGCACGGCAAAGGCGCGGGTTTGGAAGGCGCGGAACGTCTCGTTGGCCTCGCAGACGTCGATGAACAGGGCGGCGTGGAGGCGCCGGCAGTCGGCGACCAGCTCGCGCACCCGCACCGCCTTGGCGAGGCTGGCCGGATCGTCGTCGAGGCTGGCGATCTTGTCGGCCACCGCCAGCACCACCGCTTGGTCGTCGCGCTGGCGCTCCTCCAGATGACGACGGGCCTCCTCCAGCAGGGGCAGGGCGTTGTCCACCCAGTTGCCGCCGTCCAGCGAGCGGCGCGCCTGGACCAGATAGCCGATCAAGTCGGCGCGGTATTTCTGGGAGCGCTTCAGCGCCCTCTTGGCCGCCTCCACCGCGTCGTCGAAGCGGCCGCGCGCGATGGCGCGGCGGATGATCTCGGCTTCGATCTCCGCGGCGAAGCTGTCGTCGAGGTCGAGCATGCCGATGTGCACGATGGCCCCAGCGTCGCCCAGCCGCAGCAGCGGCCGGCCGCTGACCTCGTCCACAACGATGCGCAGGTAGCGGAACTCCTCGAACTTCCACATCCCCTCAGCACAGTCGAAGTAGTCTTCGCGGAAGACGGCGGTGCGCTCATCGGGCTGCAGCAGCCAGCCGTGGACCGTATCGGCGATGTGGGCGGCCTGCTCCTCCGACACCGGGGCGACGACGCGCATGGCCTCGGTGACCGCCGCCTTGACCTCCGCCGGCTCGGCGCCGAGGCCGAGGCCGCTCTGCACCATGACATAGTCGAGCAGGAACAGAATCGCCTGCTTGAGGTCGACCTGGGCGCGCACCGTCTCCGGGATGGTGCGGAGCACGGTGTTCTTCTGCTGGTCCAGCTTCATAAGCGGCGCCAGCCGGGCCATGTTGCGCTGCTGGCGCGTCAGGTCGGGAAGGCTCACCCGTCGGCACTCCGGCACTGCAAAAAGCCGGCCCCGCACGGGGCGGCCTCTCCGTAAGAACACAGGATGGCGGCGCGGCGCAACCGTTCCGCAGGTGTCCGCTTCATCCGCAGCCCCAAAGACCCGAGCAGGAGCCATCGTTGGTCGGTGTCCACCTCCTTTCATGCGGACGACGGCCCCGTCGGGGCGTTAGGCGTCGAGGGGGGCCAGCAGGAAGTCCACGTCCTCGGCGGTGAGCAGGCGCTCCGCGCCGCCCGCCTCGTCGTAGACGGCCTCGCCCAGCTGGCGCTAGCGTTCCTGCAGCTGGACCATGCGCTCCTCCACCGTGCCCGTGGTCACCAGCTTGTGGACGAACACCGGCTTGTCCTGGCCGATGCGGTGGGCGCGGTCGGTCGCCTGGGCCTCCACCGCCGGGTTCCACCACGGGTCGTAGTGGATCACCGTGTCGGCCGTCGTCAGGTTCAGGCCGGTGCCGCCCGCCTTCCGGCTGATCAGGAACAGTGGCGCCTCGCCGGCCTGGAACCGCCGCACCGGGGTCCAGACCGGCGGGTTCTGTTGCAGCGTTTTCGACGGCGCGGAGATCGGGTAGAACCCGGCTCCTTTCGGCAGCTGGGGTGAACGGGGTCATGGGCAGCGGGAAGAAGCCGTTCAAGGGCCGGCAGTTCACGGCAGCGGTGATCCTGTGGCCGGTGCGCTGGTACCTGCAGTTTCCAACCTCCTACCGCGACCTCGAGCTGATGCTGCGGGACCGGGGCGTGTCGGTCGACCACACCACCATCTTCCGCTGGGTCCAGGCCTACGCGCCGGAGCTGGAGAAGCGGCTGCGGCCGCACCTGCGCCCGACCACCGGCTCGTGGCGGGTGGACGAGACCTACATCAAGGTGAAGGACCGCTGGGTTTACCTGTACCGAGCGGTCGACGGCCGCGGTCAGACCATCGACTTCCGGCTCAGAGTCCGTCCAGGAACTTGTTGAATCGGATGAATCGGTTGTGATTCAAGAGGTCTCCGCCAAGGAGACCGAGGATGTGGAAGCCAGAGACTCGTACTCGCCATAGTCGCGCTGGGCTGCGCTACCTGAGGTGGACCCGGTCGGCGAGACAGCCGAGGTGGCGGGTTAAGCGAGAGTCCCGCGGGGTCATGGCGCCTGGACGATGCTCGGCATCGGCGTGGACGCGGGTCGCAGGGTAACGGCTACATCCTCATTCTCCAAATCCTTGTTGCGGTTGGTGCCGGTGGGCATGGGGGCGAAGGCGAGCATTTCCCCACCTTCCGAGCCTGCTCGGGAGGTGGGGGAAGCGGAGCCGTTCGGCGCAGCCGATCGTCCCGATGTCCACGGGCACTGCGCCTCGTAGACCTGCTGCGGCGTCCGATAGCCGTGCGTCTGATGCAGGCGCTCCTCGTTGTAGAAGTGCAGCCACGCCCCGATCCCCGCCTTCGCCTGCGGCACCGAGTGGTAGGCGTGCAAGTAGACCTCTTCGTATTTCAAGCTCCTCCACAGGCGCTCCACGAAGATATTGTCCATACACCGGCCCTTCCCATCCATGCTGATTTTGATGCCATGCGCCTTCAGCACATCCGTGAAATCGGTGCTGGTGAATTGACTGCCTTGGTCGGTGTTGAAGATCTCCGGCCTGCCGAACCGCCGGAGCGCCTCCTCCAGCGCCTCGACGCAGAAGTCGGCGTGCAGCGTGTTTGAGAGGCGCCACGCCAGCACGGCGCGCGAGTGCCAGTCCATGATGGCGACCAGGTAGACGAAGCCCTTGGCCATCGGGATGTACGTCACGTCGCTACACCAGACCTGGTTGGCGCGCTCGATGCTCAGGCCGCTGAGCAGGTACGGGTACTTGGGGTGCTCGGGCGCGGGCTTGCTGGTGTTGGGGCGCTGATAGATCGCCACCAGCCCCATGCGGCGCATCAGGCGCTGGACGCGCTTGCGGTTCACACCGTGCCCCTGAGTGGCCAGCCACGCCGCCATGCGGCGCGACCCGTAGTAGGGCCGCGCCAGGTACTGGCGGTCGATCAGATCCATCAGATGCAGGTCCTCGGCGCTGACCGGACGCGGGCGGCGGTAGACCGTCGCCCGGCTGACGCCCAGCAGGGCACACTGGCGGCTGATGGACAGCGAGGAATGCGCGCGGTCAATCATCGCGCGCCGCTGGGCCCGGCCTACCTGCCGAGCCTCTTGGACAAAAAATCCTTCTCCACGGTGAGCTGGCCGATCTGGCGGTAGAGTTCGGCGACCTGCGCCTCGCTGGCCTTGTCCTCGCGCTCGCCGCCGCCCTCGAACAGCGTGGCCGCGCCGTCGAGCAACGCCTTCTTCCAGGCGTGGATCTGGCTGGGATGAACGCCGAACTCGCTGGCCAGTTCACCCACGGTGCGGTCGCCCTTGATGGCGGCCAACGCCACCTTCGCCTTGAACGCGGCGCTGTGCTTCTTGCGGGTCTGCTTCACGTACTGCTCCTGTGGTCGCGCTACTTATAGGAGCAGGACCCTCGCATCGCCACCTGTCTCAAATTCGGGGGCCATCTCAGGAGTGAGGGGCCGCATGATCACACCACTGCGCGAGGCCGTCACCTCCTGGCTGGAGACCATCGACGTACTCAGCGACCACAATAATGCCGGACCTTATGCTTGTATGCGGGACGGGCTGGCCGATCTGGTGGCGTTTGCCGAGGCTGCCGAACCAAGCCCTCTTCGTGACGCGGTGCTGTCCTTGGCCGAGGGGTATGATGACCTCGCGGTATTAACCGCGGTTGGCCTGAGGCTGTCGCCGCAGATACGTACCGCAGCGGTTGAGCGTGTGTTGCGTCGGTTCGACGCGGTGGCGCGACTTGTCGAGGAACAGCGCCCGCCCCCATGATTGCTGACCCGGCTGTGGCTTGGTATTATTCCCCCGGCAGCCTCCGGCGAGGACAGGTCATTCCTGAGCAGCGGTTGGCGTCCCGCGCGACAACGCCATCCATGCTGTTCGCATGCGTTGCAATTCGCCCGGCCGGTGACCAATCTCAGACGTGGCCCATTAGAGAATCGAGCATCCTGTATGAGTGCAGACCAGACGAACGTCACCGCGACCGTCAAGTGGTACAAGGCAGATAAGGGTTTTGGCTTTATCCGTTTGAATGACGGAAGCGGCGAGGTATTCCTTCATTCTCGGTTTGTCACGCCACTCGGCGACGTGACCCTGACCGAGGGCACCGTCCTGGTCTGCGATGTCTCGAACACGCCCAAGGGCTTGCAGGTGTCGGCCATTCACTCGGTCGAGCCAGCAGCGCCGGCGGCTCCCAAGCCGCGGAAATCCCGTTCTCCGAAATCCGCGGCCGCGGAACCAAAGCAGGGTGTCCTCGCATTCGGCGGAAACGACAAGCCGCA
The DNA here is from genome assembly GCF_025961225.1 of Azospirillum canadense. Classification (GTDB taxonomy): domain Bacteria; phylum Pseudomonadota; class Alphaproteobacteria; order Azospirillales; family Azospirillaceae; genus Azospirillum; species Azospirillum canadense. Next base: position 880,857 of record NZ_JAOQNG010000007.1, read on the forward strand.
GCTCATCGAGACTGGGGAGGCTGTCTACGGCACGGTGCGCTGGTACAACCTCAGCAGCCAATCAGGTCTCCTCGACCCCTGGAACGACGAGGACGGCGTCGGCGTGTATTTCGATCGCACCGTGCTGCGCCAGTCGGGACTGGAGCTGCTGGCCGATGGCGAGGACGTGCGGTTCGTCGCGGCGGCGGGCGATGACGGCCCGTACGCGGTGCGGGTGGAACTGGCCTGATCAGCAAAATTCCGGGGCACGCAGCACCACTTTTAGAGCTTGTTTGCAGCAGGGCCGTTCCAGCCGGTGCTGAGCGGGATGCTACTTTAAGCTGAACAGGGGTGTTGCGCCGGGGGGCCGGTCTGGTAGGGCTGTGGGCGTCGTCAACAGCCATCAGGGCAGCATTCTATGGGCACGGCCGTTCGTCCCGCAAGCACCGTCCCAGCGTCGTGGGATGCGTTCTCCGACGTCGATGCCTTCGTCGATGAGGTGCTGGTCGAACTGACGGCGATGGCGGCGGACGGCACGCGGGCGACGCGGTCTGGACCGAAGCTGGCGCTGACCGGGCCGACCTTGCGCAAGGCGATCATGGCCATCTGGTGTGTCTGCTACTGCGGCATGCAATGGCGTGCCATTGGCCAGCTCTCGGGCATTCCGTTCGGCACGTTGTACACGCTGTTCGCCCGCTGGACCCGGCTGGGACTGTGGCGCCGCCTGCTCGACCGGCTGCGCCGCACGTGGCGTCTGGCCTGCGGCGATGCGGCGGAGCCGAGCACGGTGGTGATCGACAGCCGCACCTGCCCTTCGGCCCCGAGCTGCTTCGCGCGGGGCGTGGACGGCGGCAAGAAGATCCGCGGCGTGAAGGTCAGCATCGCGGTCGAGAAGTATGGCATCCCACTGGCGATCGACGCCACGCCAGCCAACGTGCACGACACCAAAGGCATCGTGCCGGTGCTGCGCCAGCTCGCTGGACGCGGGTTCCAAGGACCAGCCATCGGCGATCGCGGCTATCGCGGCGAGCGCCTGGCCAAAGCCGCCGCGGCCTTCGGCATCACGGTCCGGCCGATCGCCCGCGGCCGCGACGGGGTGTTCCTCCCCACCGAAATCGCTTGGGTCGTGGAGCGCTCGTTCAGCTGGATCAGCCGCTACCGCCGATTGAACACGCTCGTCGAGCGGACGAAGGAGCACCTCCTCGCCTTCGTCCAGATCGCCTTCGTCTCCATCCTCTCCAGGCGCTTGCAGCGGCTCGCGCCCCAGAAAGTCAGCGCATGATCTCTACGAACAGATACTCAGGGGCGGATTCGATCCTGAAGTGCAACTGTCAGTACAAGGGCTTACCGGGCGAAGGGGTACGTGGGGCAAAAGACGCTATGGGGCAAGCGGCGGGTTTTATAGAGCACCGTCGTTGCGCTGAAACGGAAGGAAACGCCCCATGGCCAAGCCGTATGACCTGTCTAAGCCGCTTGTTGCTCTTGAGCATGACCGCACGCTGGTGTGCGTGATCGAGATGAGCGGCCGCGCCTGGCTGGCCGCGGCGACGGTGCCCGGCGTGGAGCGCCGGCCACTCCAGAAGCTCCCGGTCAGCCCGCCGCGCCTGCTGGAGCAGTTGGAGCGTTGGCGTCGCGAGGCCGAACGGGCCGGCCAGATGATCACACGCACGGTGGTGGCGTATGAGTCCGGCCGCGACGGGTTCTGGCTGGCCCGCCTGCTCCAGGGGCATGGGATCGAGGCCTACGTCATCCACGCCAGCAGCGTGGCGGTGTCACGCGAGCAACGTCGGGCCAAGACGGACCGGCTCGACACCGCGATGCTGATGCGCGCCTTGCTCGGCTGGCTGCGGAGCGAGCCGGGGCATTGCCGCATGGTGGCCATCCCGACGGTGGCCCAGGAGGATGCCCGGCGGCCTGGACGCGAGCGCGAGGCGCTGGTCGCCGAACGCACCCGCTTGACCAACACCATCAAGGCGGAGCTGGCGCTGTGGGGCATCCAGGGCTTCAAGCCGGGCCTGAGGAAGGCGGCGGACCGGCTGGACGCCCTGCGGACAGCCGACGGCGAATCGCTGCCGGCGCACACGCGGGCCAAGCTGCGCCGGCTGCTGGAGCGGCGACGCCTGGCCAGTGAACAGATCGCGGCAATCGAGACGGACACCGCCCAGGCGATCCAGCGGGACCCGACCGGAGCGAACGCGCTGGTGTTGCTGCTGGCCAAGATCAAAGGCATCGGCTTGGAAACGGCGCAGATGCTGGTGCAGGAAATCCTCACGCGCAACCTGCGTGACCGCCGCGCCGTAGCCCGTTATGCCGGTCTGACCGGCACACCGGACGAGAGCGGTTCCAGGCGCCGCGACAAGGGCATCGGCAAGGCGGGCAATCCGCGGGTGCGCTGCAGCATGATCCAGTTGGCGTGGCGGTTCCTCCTGTTCCAGCCCGACGCGGCGCTGGTCCGCTGGTACCGCGAGCGGACCACCGGTGCCAAGGGCGGCGCCCGGAAGATGCTGATCGTGGCGCTCGCGCGCAAGCTACTGATCACGTTGTGGAGCTACGCCGCCAATGGCGTGATTCCGGACGGCGTGGTGCTCAAGACCGCCTAACCGGACCGTTTCGTCCCCGCGCCGCCAGCCGGGGACTCCCAAGCATGGCCGACCGGCGCGCCCGGTGAAGCCGGCCTGCCGAGGTGGGTGGTGCACCGTCCCCGGACATGGGCTCCAAGCCGAGCAAAAGAATGGTCCCCCCTCCCGGAAGCCTCGTCTCCGATGCGCATGACGCGTCATGGTCTCCGATCGCGTCCCACCGCGTGGTGTCTGAGGCGTGAGGCTGGCCCGCCGGAGCGCTCCCCCATAGCTGGCGCAGGCGGGCCGGCCGTTCGGGAGCGGCGGTCACCGTGTTCTTCGGCTAAGTTGAGGTTGCTTAACGACCATCAACCAAGACGGAGACCACGATGACCGAGGACAGGATCGCTCTTCAGGAGCTGATTGGGAAGAGCGCCGATGCCGACTTTCTGCGCGAGATGGTCGGCTTCGCCGCCCAGCGCCTGATGGAGCTGGAGGTGGAGAGCCTGTGCGGCGCCGGGTATGGCGAACGCAGCGAGGACCGCCAGACCAAGCGCAACGGCTACCGGGAGCGGACCTGGGAGACGCGCGCCGGGGCCATCGACCTGCGCATCCCCAAGCTGCGGCGCGGCTCCTACTTCCCGGCCTTCCTGGAGCCGCGCCGCACCGCGGAGAAGGCGCTAATCGCGGTGATTCAGGAGGCCTACGTGCAGGGCATCTCGACGCGCAACGTCGATGATCTGGTCAAGGCGATGGGCATGACCGGCATCTCCAAGAGCCAGGTCAGCCGCCTGTGCCAGGACATCGACGAGCGCGTGCAGGCGTTCCTGAACCGGCCGCTGGAAGGCGACTGGCCCTTTGTGTGGCTGGATGCGACCTACGTGAAAGTGCGCCAGGACGGCCGCATCGTCTCGCTCGCCGCCATACTGGCCATCGGCGTCAACAGCGATGGCCGGCGCGAGGTGCTGGGGCTCGGCCTCGGGCTGTCGGAAGCCGAGACCTTCTGGACCGATTTCCTGCGCACCCTCACCCGCCGGGGCCTACGCGGCGTAAAGCTGGTGATCGCCGATGCGCATCTCGGGCTGAAGGCCGCCGCTTCCAAGGTGCTGGGCGCCACACTTCAACGCTGTCGTGTTCATTGCATGAGGAATCTCCTCGCCTGCGTCGGCAAGGCGCACCAGACGATGGTCGCGGCCACCATTCGCACCGCCTTTGCCCAGGAGACCGCTGAGGCGGCGCATGAGCAGTGGCGCCGGGTGGCCGACAGCCTGCGGCCGCGCTTTTCCAAGCTGGCGGCGCTGATGGACGAGGCGGAGTTCGACGTGCTGGCCTACATGAAGTACCCCAAGGACCTGCGCACCAAATTGCACAGCACGAATCCTCTGGAGCGGCTGAATGGCGAGATCAAGCGGCGCACCAACGTCGTCGGCATCTTCCCTGGCGAAGGGGCGGTTGTGCGCCTCGTCGGCGCCTTGCTGCTGGAGCAGCATGATGAATGGGCGGTGGCCCGGCGCTACATGACCATGGAAAGCCTGGCCGAGCTGTGCCACCCTCACACCCCTGATCCGCTGTCCATCGCAGCGGAGTAGACCGGCGGCCTCAACCCGCCGAAGAGCACAGAGGCCCCCTCAGACACCACGCCTCGGGGCACGATCCCTACGGCGGTGGCCTGGTGGCCATCCTTGACCTCCGCGCCCGGCGCTGTTCGGCCAGGATTACGGTTGGGACGGAGGGATGGTTCTTCTGATTGAACAAAGGGATAGAAAGATTGAAAATGTGAACGGAAAACCCCCTTGACACGGAAGGCCCCATACAAGTCCGGGCGTTCAGGCCATCGCTGAGCGCATTCTGACGAGGCCGGGCAAGTAAGAGGCCTCGGCTCCGGCCGCGCCGAGGCGGTGGCCGAGAAAGTCCCAGAAGGAGACGCCGAGCTTGGCGCAGGTCAGCAACAGGCCGGCGAAGGCATCCCGACCGTCACGCCCCGGATCGGACTGGGTGCCGCCGGAGACCTTGCGCTTGGTGACCTGCGGGCGCAGGTCACGCTCCGAGCCGTTGGTGTTGAGCGGCACCTCCGGGCGGTCCAGCACCACCAGCAACTCGTCCTTGTTGGCGTGCAAGCGGTCCAGCAGGCGGTCGAGTGTGGCGAAGCCCGTACGCCGACGGAACAGGCGATCGAAGCGCGTCAGCAACGCGGAGCGTCGGCGTCGATCGGGAGCCCGCCGATAAGCTTTCAGGTCGGCGTAGAACCACCAGATCAGCGCCCGCACGCGCTGCTGGGCGGCGTACTGCCGGTCGGTGAAGGTGTCGAGCTTGTGCACCAGTCGCTCCGCGTGCACCCAACATAAAGCATGATGATCAACGGCGAATTGGCCGGCATCGTCGGACAGGATCACGGTGTCGGGCAGCAGGCCGTGCGCCTTGATGGCGCCCCACACCGCCCCTTCGGTGGCGATCAGCACCGGATCGGGCGCCACCGTCAGCCCGGTGATTCCAAGCCCGTCGAGATGCTGCAGCCACGCCGCGTGGTCGGGGAAGTGGCGGATGGGATCGGCGGCCAGCCGGGCGATGAGCGCTCCCGACAGAGCCCGCTGCCGCAGGTACGCCAGGGCGTGGGCGTTGATCACGCAATCGCCATAGCCGGCCCGCAGCACCTCCAGAAAGTTCAGCCGGCTCTTGGAGCCGGTGGTGGCGAAGGCGGTGAAATGATCGTTGCCGACCTGCGTGCAGAAGGCGTTCTGGCGTTGGTGCCGGGCGCCGGTGTCATCAACGCTGATCCACGCCGCGGTTTCCAGCCCGGCCCGCAGCACCGCGCGGGCCTCAGCGCGGAAGGTCTGCGTCCCGGTGTTGAGAACGCGCACGAGCTGCCGCTTGGAGATCGCGATGCCGAAGGCCCGCAGTTGGCTCACCAGGCGCGGCATGGTCACTTGCCCCTGATGGTACTGCAGCAGCACGAAGCGGCGCAGCTCCGGCCCGAAATGGCCGGTGATCCCCGCCGGCATGGGGGCGACCAGCGTCTCGCCGGCTGGGGTCACCCAGCGCTCCCGGCGGATGCGCACCACGTGCGGGCGCACCACGAGATCCTGGACGACAAAGTCCTCATGGCCCTTGAAGCGCGAACCGGCCGGCGCATCCAGTTTGATGATCCGGTCCTCCTGGATCACCAGCCGCTCGGTCTTGCGCCGCTTCTGGCCGCGTTTGCCGCCACCCACCGCTTTGGGCTCGGTCTTCGGCTCCATGCCGCTCGGCCGGATCACCGGCCGGCCTTTCACGCCCTTGAGTGCGGCGACCTCCGCCCGCAGATCCGCAATCGCCTGCTTCAGGGCCGCGTTGTCCGCCAGCAGGCGTTCGGTCAATCCTTCGAGATCGCCGCGCGACAGCTCGGATAGAGGTAGCTTCTCAGGAGGGCTCACCCCCAGAAACATGAGACCTGGGCAGGCCAAAGCCAACCCTGGCCCGTGTCAGGCCTGCCCGGCTTTTTGCCCCACGTACAACGATAACACCTTACGCCTTTGAGTTTGCGAGGGATTCGGACTTAGAGTTATTCTCGGTGTCGTTACCAACCCCTGAGGGAGGAGACCATGGGCAAGCGTCTCGCGGGAGTGATCGGGGGTACGATCTTCGCCATCGCCCTGGGGGCCGGCGGAGCGGTGGCCCAAGACGGCGGTCAGTGGAACAGCAAGGCCGTGCTGGTCGTCATTGGGACCAAGGCCGTGACGCTGGAGGACCAACCGGGTCACATGATTGCCATCACGGAATTCGACGGGGCGGCGTTCAACTCCGATGGCAAGCCGTTCCTCGACAAGGCCCGGTATCAGGTCACGGATATCACCGACACGGCCGGGCAGGAGATCGGGTACAAGACCTTCACCGAGCCGGATGGGTCCAAAGTCTACGCCCGATACCTGCTGAAGGAAAAGAAGAAGGACGGGGCACAGACCGTCTGGAACGGCACCTGGGAGTTCACGGGCGGCACGGGCAAGTACCGAGGCATCACCGGCCGGGGCAGTTATCACGTCGTCTCGGTCAGCGACACCGCCGTATGGGACGAACTGACGGGCGAGTACAAGGTCGCCCCGTCGCAATGACCAACGGGCCGGGGTTTTCCCGGCCCTTTTTGCGTTAGGCCACGTCGAGCTGTTGGGCGATGTTGATGACCTAAAGTTGCCACCTATCCAGAAACCGGAGAGATACATCGCTCTCACTGCCTCCGGGCACTCACACGGAGGGTGTCACGGGGTAATGACGCAGTTTAGGCAAGAGCCTTGCGCTGGAGCGAAATGCCGGGAAGCCGGTGCATTTCTGGACCAGCCTCATCGTTGACATGGAGATGGGCAAAAAGAGCCATACGGCGGTTCACCATGGCCTTGCTCTTGCAGACGATGATCGACTTGCGGCGGCAGGTTCCGACCCAATGCCGCTGGCGGCCATTGTTGCGCTCCAGGGCGACACTCTGGTCCTTGCCCTGATAATGCCGCCCGACCGGCATGACCGCGTCGTAGACGGCGAACTGATCGGTGCAAAACAGGCGCGCCCCCCAGCGTTGCAGACGCTCGTACAGACGCCGGAAGGTGGCTTCGTCGCGCTTGCCGCATTCCCAGTCGATCAGGCGTCCTCTGTCGCGGTCGTACGCCTTCCAGATCCAGAGTTTCTGCGCCTTGCAGCCGAGATAATGCCACATCTCATCGATCTCGATGACGGTGACCGGCTCCGGGATCGGCTTGGAGCAATGCCGGTCCACATACTGGCAGACCCAACGCAGCACGGACTGGCCGGTCGTGCCGAGCAACTTGCCGACGGCGCGCAACGACAGCCCATGCCCGTACAGCGTCACCGCCGCTTGCTTCGTCGGCTCCGGCACCGGTATGTCCGGCAGGCGCGTGAACTGAAAGCCGCAACTTCGGCACAACCAGCGTTGCTTGCCCAGCACGTGGCCGGATTTCACCACCCGCACGCTGCCGCAGCGCGGGCACCACGGTCGCTCACCCAAATCGGCCCTTCCTCGTTAAATGAGCCGATTACATAGGATGCGTCATTACCCCGTGACACCCTCCTCACACGATGGCACAGCCAGCCGTTTGTCCGTTATGCGGGGAGGCCGCCGTCAGGGCGAGGCGCTGCGGTGTGACGTCCCGAGGAGAAACGGCCGTCAGTTGCGCACACCGCCTAGAATTGACGGTCACGTAAGGAACGGTTGAGCGCGCTGGCAAGCTACAGGGCTCCGCGATATGGTCCGTGTTCTGATCGGGTCCTGACAACCGGTCGCGATCACGCGACTCAAGGATGTGCTCATCCCACACGCCATGGAACCACTGAGGATGATCGGGCCGTTCTTGAAAATCTGCTCCAGGATCATGGTCTTCAGCACTGCGGTGGCCGGCTCATTCAAAGACATAAATCTAATCCTTCGAAAATGCCTCGAGATTATGATGCATTTGAGGCACAGCCAGAAGTGCTGGTGACACACATTGAGCCCATCAGGCTTGCCTCACGGAAGACATCGGATTTATCCAGAACACAGTTCGTAAGACGACCTTCAGTCAACGGGGGAGCCATGCGCTCTGTATTTGTGGCGATCGTTGCTTCCGTGGCCGCTGTTACCACGACCGCCTTAGCTGATGGCAAGCGCGACATGACAGTTTTGAACCGAACGGGTTCGGACATCGCGGAAATCTACGTCTCGCCAGCTGGAGCAGCGCGTTGGAATGACAACGTCATGGACCAGGAAGTGCTGCAGGATGGTGACCTGGTCAGCGTTCATCTGAGTGAGGATAACGCCTGTGTCGCTGACGTCATGGTGGTCTTTGACGACGAAGAAACCGTGGAATGGAGCGGTCTCGACCTCTGCCGGGCCTCGTCGGTTGCGCTCCGCCATGACCGCTCGGCACGGCGAACTTGGGCGGAGCACCTCTGAGGCTCGCGCGTCATTGATCAAGCACACCATTGCGTTCTGGTCCGCGGTCGATGTGGTTGATGACGAAACTGTTCTGATACTGCGCGAGCAGCAACGGTGCGGAGCACGGTTACTTCAGGTCGGAAAGGCAAGTCGTCAGTGAAGCGATCGCGTCGGTGTTGCGCCAGGCAAGGTGTGTTGCCGTACGCAGCCGCTCGGAAGGGTCCCGGCGCCTTGCGCGATCGGCAAGGCCGACGGCGATGTCGACGTAAGCCGACGCGTCCGAGGCAACGGTGTGGGTGATGCCGATCCCCTCACGCGCGATCGACTTGACTAACTTGACCAATTACGTCCGTCGCGCTAACTTGGCCACGTTGGTTAGGGAGGAGTCATGGATCAGATCAGCCTGTACGACGCCAAAACCCATCTGTCGGGCCTGGTCGACCGCGCGGCCGCCGGGGAGGAGTTCGTCATCGCCAAGAACGGCGTTCCCATGGCCAAGCTGGTGCCGTTTCCCAAGCCGAACGGGCCGCGCACGCCGGCGCGCGCGCTGGGCCTGACCCGCATCGCGCCGGACTTCGACGATCCCGATGCGGACATCGAGGCGCTGTTCGCGGGCGAGGAGACCGGCGGCGAGGGCCGCGTCTGATGGACCTCCTGCTCGACACACACGTGTTTCTCTGGTGGGATGCCGGCGCCGACCCGATCAGCCCGGCCGTGCGCGCCGCCATCGCCGATCCGGACAATCGGGTCTACGTAAGCGCCGCGTCCGTGTGGGAGATCGCGATCAAGGCCGGGAAGGGGAAGCTCGCCTTCTCCGGGTCGCCCAGCAGCGCCATCGCCCAGAACGCTTTCCTGCCGCTGCCCATGACGCCCGAGCACGCGGAGCGTGCCGGGGGGCTCGACTGGGCGCACCCGGACCCGTTCGACCGCATGCTCGTGGCGCAGGCTGAAAAGGAAAGCCTGACGCTGGTCCACGCCGACGGGGTGATCGCCGACTACAAAGGCGTCGCCCAGCTGTGGGCGCGCGCCTGACGAAGCCGCTCGCGCCGAAGGGCGCCAGGCCCGCTGTCGAACCGGAAAAGCGCCGCATGGAGCTGGACACGGTGTGCCGGGATTGCGCCGCCGCCCTGCGGGGCGGCCCGTCGCGCTGTCCGAAGTGCGGCGGCCGCCGGCTCGTCACGCATCCAGAGCTCCACGCGCTCAGCATCGCGCACATCGACTGCGACGCCTTTTACGCCACGGTGGAGAAGCGCGACCGGCCGGAACTTGCCGGCAAGCCGGTCATCGTCGGCGGCGATCACAGGGGCGTGGTGGCGGCCTGCGATTACACAGCGCGCCTGTCTGGCGTGCGTTCGGCGATGTCGATCCGCGAGGCTCTGGAACGTTGCCCCGACGCCGTCATCATCCCGCCGGACATGGCGAAGTACAAAGCCGTTGGGTATCGTGCCCGCGAGATTATGGGCGCCTTTACTGACCTGGTCCAGCCGCTCTCCATCGACGAAGCCTTCCTCGATCTGTCCGGCGTGCGTGAACGCCTGAGCATCAGCCCGGCCCAGGCCCTGGTGGAGATCGTCCGCCGCTTCGAAGGCGAGCTGCGCATCACCGCCTCCATCGGGCTCGGGCCGAACAAGCTGATGAGCAAGATCGGCTCTGACCAGGACAAGCCGCGGGGCTTCTTCGTCGTCGGCCGGGCAGAAGCCGCCGCCTTTCTAGCGCCCAAGCGGGTCACCATCCTGTGGGGGGTCGGCCCGGCGTTGGAGCGGAAGCTGTGGGCCGACGGCATCACCACCGTCGGCGACCTCCAGAGTAAGGACGAGCTGTGGCTGGCCAGGCGCTATGGACGTATGGGGCCGGTGTTGTACCGCTTTGCGCGGGGCGAGGACGACCGCCGGGTCGAGCCGGAAGGTCCCAGCAAATCGATTTCCGCGGAAACGACCTTTGACTGGGACGTGTCGACGGCCGCGGCGCTCCGGGAGGAGCTGCGCCCGCTGGCGGAGAAGGTGGAGCGCCGCATGGCGCGGGAAGGGGTGCGCGGCCGCAGCATTGTGGTGAAGTTCAAAGCCGCCGACTTCACCCAGTTCACCCGCTCCCGCCGCGTCGAGCCAACCCGTTCGGCCGAAGACATCCTCCAGGTCGCTGACGAAATCCTGGAGGCTGAAGCCGATGGTCGGGCTTTCCGGCTCATCGGCGTCGGCTGTACGGACCTGATCAACCCGGCGGAGGATCCGGAACCCGACCTGTTCGGATTCTCCGGGAGTCCGTAGATCGCTTGAGGAGGCTTCCCTGAGCGCCGGCTTAGAGAAGGGCGGCCGCTCCAAGTGTCAATTGCACAAACCAAGCGCTCATTTGGAATCAATTTCCATAAGTTCCCTTATAAGGCTTATGCTTGACGGTGGGGTTGATTCTATCCTTAAGTGCAACTTTTGTGTCAGTGCAAGGGCTTACCGGGCCAAGGGGCCGCGGCTCACGGCGTCGTTAGGTGCCTGGGACGCCGGCCACAGCGCTGGTCGCGACAGCGAAGGCACAGCGTCCGTGCTCCCGGCGTCTCTCGGCAGCCGGTCGGACATCTGATGTGCAGTCGTGGAGCCGCTCACGGGACCGGGCGCCAATGCTTGCGGTCGCCCAGCGCGTCGACGCTGACGAGGAGTTCGTCGCTGGGCAGGCCGTCCTCCAGGAGCAGGCGGGCGTGCGGGAGTTGGCCCGGCTTGTCGACGAGGGCGGTGACGACGTAGATCTTGGGCGAGCCGGCCGCCCGGGTGAAGCGGTCCCCGACCTGAACCGAAGCGCGTGCCATCTCCCCTCCCCTCACGGAAGGCCGGCGAGCTCGTCGAGCAGCTGCTGGTACTGGTTGGGCGGCAGCGCCCGTTTGTCCGCGGCCATGCGGCGCAGGGCCTCAATGCCCGCCGGCGTGAAGGTCGCCTTCAGCCAGTGCGCGCCGTCGTCCACCAGAGACAACAGGCCACGCTCGATCATGCTCTGCACCGCGGCGGCCGGCTTGGGCTGGCCCTTGTGCGGGCCGGTCGCCCAGCGCTTGACCAGGATGCCGTCATGAATGGAACGAGCGCTGTTGAGCCGGAGCATGAACTCGCGCCGGATCAGGTCGCGCTCCTTGGGCAGAAAGTCAGGCGTGGCGGTCATCGTTGCTCATGGTGTGTCGAAGCGGCGCTGAGATGTAGCGCGCTCGGCTGAGGGAGAGAAGAGGCCCGAGTGGATTGGCCGCCCGGCAAAGGGGCCAAAGCCATGCCGCGGGTGCGCGGCTCCAATCACAAAGCGATGTTGAATGCCGAGCCCGCTCCCGTTTTTGAAGGAAGTCCTCGGATGGTATCGCGGCGACGGGTGGTCCGCGTGTGAAGCATCCAGCTCGGTGTTGGACCGTTGCAGCCGAAAAGATGGGTTGTGCGCCGGTGGGCACGGGCTGCATCATGGATCGAATGAGCATGCCCGCGCAGAGTACCGTCGCGCGTGAGCCGTTGTCCGGCCTGGTCGAGCGCGTCACCTTCCACAGCCCAGAGACGGGCTTTTGTGTGCTGCGCACCAAGGTGCGCGGGCAGCGCGATCTGATCACCGTCGTCGGGCACGCGGCGATGATCAGCGCCGGCGAGTTCATCCAAGCCTCCGGAACCTGGGTCAACGACCGCACTCACGGGCTGCAGTTCAAGGCGGACTTCCTGCGCGCCACCCCACCGACCACCACCGAAGGCATCGAGAAATACCTGGGTTCCGGGCTGATCAAGGGGATTGGGCCGGTCTATGCGAAGAAGCTGGTGAAGGCCTTCGGCGACGCGGTCTTCGACGTGATCGAACAGAACCCCGACAAACTGCGCGAGGTGACCGGCATCGGGCCGAAGCGCGCCCAGCGCATCGTCGCCGGCTGGGCCGATCAGAAGATCATCCGCGAGATCATGGTCTTCCTGCACAGCCACGGCGTCGGCACCTCGCGCGCCGTGCGCATCTTCAAGACCTATGGGCCGGACGCGATTCAGCTCATCACCGAGAACCCGTATCGGCTGGCCCGCGACATCCGCGGCATCGGCTTCAAGACTGCCGATGCTGTCGCCGCCAAGCTCGGCATTGCGAAGACGGCAATGATCCGGGCGCGGGCCGGCATCAGCTTCGCCCTGTCCGAGGCGACCGGCGAAGGGCACTGCGGCCTGCCCATGGCGGAGCTGATCCCCTTGACGGAGAAGCTGCTGGAGATCGAGGCGCCGATCATCGAAACCGCGCTTGGCCTGGAATTGAAGGAAGGCATTGTCGTCGCCGACACACTAGGGGGCGAGCCGTGCGTCTTTCTCGCTGGCCTGTACCGGGCGGAGCAAACGATCGCCGAGCGGCTGCGCCGGCTGAGTGCGGACGCGGTGCCGTGGCCGGCGATCGACGCCGACAAGGCGCTCCCCTGGGTCGAGCAGAAGGCCGGCATCACGCTGGCCGACAGCCAACGCGCTGCCCTGCGGCAGGCGCTGGCCTCCAAGGTGCTGGTCATCACCGGCGGCCCCGGCGTCGGCAAGACCACGCTGGTCAACAGCATCCTCAAGGTGCTGCGCGCCAAGGGCGTGGCGATCGCTCTGGCGGCCCCGACCGGCCGGGCCGCCAAACGGCTGAACGAAAGCACGGGGTTGGAGGCTAAGACCATTCACCGGCTGCTCGAGACCGACCCGCAGAACGGCGGCTTCAAACGCGACGAGACCAACCCGCTGGAGTGCGACCTGCTGGTGGTGGACGAAACCAGCATGGTCGACGTGCCGCTGATGAACGCGCTGCTGCGCGCCGTGCCGCCACGCGCCGCTCTGCTGCTGGTCGGCGACGTGGACCAGCTGCCGTCCGTCGGCCCGGGCCAAGTGCTGGGCGATGTCATCGCCAGCGGCGCCGTACCGGTGGTGCGGTTGACCGAGGTCTTCCGCCAGGCGGCGACCAGCCGCATCGTGGTCAACGCCCACCGTATCAACGCTGGCCGGATGCCGGAGTGGCCGAAGGCCGGCGAGGAGAGCGACTTTTACTTCGTCGAGGCGGCCACGCCCGAGAGCGGCGTGGGCACGCTGATCGAGATCGTCCGCAACCGCATCCCCAAGCGCTTCGGCTTCGATCCAGTGCGCGACATCCAGGTGCTGTGCCCAATGAACCGCGGCGGGCTCGGGGCGCGCTCCCTCAACATCGAGCTGCAGGCGGCGCTCAACCCGCCCGGCGCGCTGCGCGTCGAGCGCTTCGGCTGGACCTTCGGGGTGGGCGACAAGGTGATGCAGATCGAGAACGACTACGACAAGGACGTCTACAACGGCGACCTTGGCGTCGTCTCGGCCATTGACCCGGAGGACGGCACGCTCACGGCGGCGTTCGATGGTCGCCCGGTCACCTATGAGTTCGGCGAGTTGGACGAAATCGTCCTGGCCTACGCCACCACCATCCACAAGAGCCAAGGCTCCGAATACCCGGTGGTGGTGATTCCCGTCACGACGCAACACTACACCATGCTGCAGCGTAACCTGATCTACACCGGCGTAACCCGTGGCAAGCGGCTGGTCATCATGATCGGTCAGAGGCGGGCGCTGGCGATGGCGGTGCGCGGGGTGCTCGGCCGACGGCGCTGGTCGAAGCTCCGGGAGTGGCTTTCCGCCGCGAAATGAGTATCGTCGCCATGACCGCACACAAGGACGAGGCCATGGCACGGGGGAAGGAGATCACCGCCGACAAGCTGGAGGCGCTCGGAGCGAAGCGGCTGGCCGACCTGCTTGCCGAGTTGGCCGCCGCCGACCCGGTCGTGCGCAAGGCCGCCAAGCTGGCCCTAGCCGCGGGGGAGAGCCCGACCAAGCTGGTCGCCGCGATCGACAAACGCCTGCGCACCATCGCCCGCTCCAAGAGCTTCATCGCGTGGGACAAGCGCAAGCCCCTGGTCCAGGAGCTCGACAACCTGCGCACCACCATCGTCGCCACGCTCGCGCCCGTCGACGCCCGGGCGGCGGCGGAGCGCATGGTGGACTTCCTCAACCTCTCCGACACGCTGTACGAGCGGGTCGACGACGGCGCCGGCACGGTGGCGGTGTTTCGCCGTGCGGTCGAGGACCTCGGGCGCTTGTGGGCCCAGCTTCCGGCGGTCGACCCGGAGGCGCTGGCCCGCCTTGCCCTGGCTTTGCTCCGGTCCAACGAGTACGGCGTGAAGGACGGCGTCGTCTCCGCCCTGGGCCCGGCCCTGGGAGCGGACGGGCGGGCACGGCTGAAGGCCATGCTCCAGGAAGCCCTCGGTGCGGCGCCAAAGGCGCGCGGAAAGGACCGAGGCTTTGACGACCGGCGCTTCACGCTGGCGCAAGCGCTGGCCGAGCTGGCGGACGTGGAGGACGACGTCGACGGCTTCATTGCCGCGGTCCAGGCGCAGGGCAGCGGGGTCGGGGACGCAGTCGCGGTGGCCAAGCGCCTGCTCAAGGCGGGGCGGGCACAGGACGCGCTCGCGTGGCTTGACCGCGTTCCCGACCGCCGCCGCAACCCGGACCTCGAGGAGCTGCTGTATTTTGGCGGCTGGCCGAAGGACGAGGCGACTGACCTGCGCATCGCCGCCCTCGATGCCTTGGGTCGCAAGGACGAGGCGCAGCGGCTCCGCTGGACCAGCTTCACCGAAACGCTCGACGCCGACCACCTGCGCGACTTCCTCAAGCGCCTGCCCGACTTCGAGGATTTCGAGGCCGAGGAAAAGGCCAAGGAGATCGCCCGCCGCTTTCCCGACCCGCACCGGGCGCTGGCCTTCTTCGTCGCTTGGCGCGACGTTCACGGCGCCGCGCAGCTGGTCCGCGAGCGGCTGGAGGAGTTCGACGGCCGCGACTACCGCACGCTGCCGGCCGCCGCCGAGGCGCTCGCCGGCAAGCACCCGGTCGCGGCCACCCTGCTCTACCGGCGCATGATCGAGAGTATCCTCGGCCGCGCCAGCGCCAGCCAGTACGGCTACGCCGTGCGCGATGTGCGCCATTGCGAAAGCCTGGCCGGGCAGCTGCCGGAGGACGCCGGCATCGAGAGCCACGACGCCTTCATGGCCCGCCTGCGCCAGGAGCACGGCCGCAAGGCCAAGTTTTGGGAGCTCCTCCGCGACGGTGGCTGAGTTAAGACCGTCGCATTGAGCGTTGCCTTTGTCAGCGCGCCGATGGCCCTTCGTCCGCGCACCACCGAATGGGCGATTGTCCAAGGACAGCGGATTGGGATCATATCACCCGGTAAGCGCCTCGCCGGAGCAGGGATCCTTTATGCCGTCTCTCACCGTTGACCTCGCCGCGCTGTTGAGCACGGTTCGCCGGCCCGGGGACTTTGTCGCCTCCGGCACCACCGAGCTGCTGGCGCCCCTGATCGAGGTCGACGGCGTTGGTCCCATCGCTCTGCCGCTTCTGCCGGTCCAGGCGGAACAACTCGTTGGCGTGGCCGAACGCGCACCTTATGGCCGCGGTCCGGAGACCATAGTCGATGCAACGACGCGGCGGACCTGGCAGATCGCCGCCAATCGCGTCCATATCCGGGGCCGCCATTGGCAACAAACGCTGGATGGCATCCTGGCGCGTGTGGCCGCGGGGCTGGGCGTGAGCGAACCGGTTTCCGCGGACCTCTACAAGCTGCTGCTCTACGGCCCGGGCGATTTCTTCGTCAGCCACCGCGACACGGAAAAGGCTCCCGGCATGTTCGCCACGCTGGTGATCGCCTTGCCGTCCTTGTCCAGTGGCGGCGAACTCATCGTGCGGCACAAGGAGCGCGAGGTCCAGGTTGACCTGAGCAGTGAGGAGCCGTCGGAGGTGGCGTTTGCCGCCTTCTACGCCGACTGTCCCCACGAGGTCCGGCCCGTCACCGCCGGCCACCGGCTGGTACTGGTCTACAACTTGCTGCGCCCGCGGCGGGGACCGCTCCCCATGCCCCCGGACCACGATCGCGAAACGGCGCGCGCCGCGGCACTCCTCAATGGCTGGGCAAGGGCCAGGCGAGGGCCTGAGGATGAGGCGCCCGAAAAATTGATCTATCCGCTGGAGCATGCCTACACGTTGGCCGAACTCGGGTTTGCGGCGTTGAAGGGGGCTGATGCGGCGGTGGCGGGCGTGCTCGCCGCGGCGGCACAGCAGGCCGACTGCGACCTCAACTTGGCCCTGATGGTGATCGAGGAGAGCGGCCCCGCCGAGTACGCGGGGTCGTACCGTCGCCGCTGGTCGGAGCCGGACGAGGACGAGTTCGAGGTCATCGAGGTCAGCGAGCGCTCGGCGGTTCTCACCAATTGGCGGTCGCTCGACGGCACGCCCACACCGCTCGGGGACATTCCGGTCGAGGATGAGGACGTCGCGCCGCCTGGTGCCCTGGATGACCTCGAGCCGGATGAGGAGCACTTTCTGGAGGCGACCGGCAACGAAGGCGCTTCCTTCGAGCGCACCTACCGCCGAGCGGCCCTGGTGCTGTGGCCGCGCACCGGGTTTCTCGCCGTGTTGAGCCAAGCCGGCCTGGCCACTACCCTGCCCTATCTGGAGACCCTGACCGATCGATGGGAGGCCGTCGGGGGCGACCGCCGCTCCCCACTGTGGCAGCAGGCCCACGCGCTGTCCAAGCACATGCTGGCGCGCTGGGCGGGCCGCGACTGGCCAGGGCATGGGCGAGCACCGAGCGACACCGCGCGCATGCTGGGCCTGCTGAGCCGGCTCGCCGACGCGCCACGGATCGCCGCAGCCCTCGAAGGGCTCGCCGCTCGCGGTGGCTTCAGCAAGGAGGACGCCGACGCCATCATCGGCGCCGCCGGTGTATTGGCGCCCAAGCGGGCCAACGCGCTCATTGCGCGCCTCATCGCCGCAAGAGCCGGCACATCGCTGGACGCCTGCGGCGCGCTGTTGGCCCGTGCCGCCACCGCGTGGCCGCCGGAGCGGCAAGCCGGCCTGATCGATGTTGCTACAATCCTGGTCGACGCCCTGCCCGGCGATCCGGCCCGCGCGGTGCCACGCGATGCCTGGTCAGGCGGCGTGATCCCTGTGTCGCCGGGCTTTGTCGTCGATCTCCTCACCGCACTCGGGGCGATCGACTCCGCGTTGGCCGCGCGCGCAGGCGCGTATTTGCTAGCGTGGCCGGCAACGTACCATGTCGACAGGGTGCTCGTTCCGGCCGTGATAAAACTCGTCGCCGCGCCCGCAACCCGAGGAATGGCGGCGGTCGAACGGCTGCGTGACGCATGCCTCACTCACCTGCGCGCCCGCATCGCTGAGCCCCTCGAGGCACCACAGGACTGGCGGCGGAAGGCAGCGCGCGTCTGTTCATGCCCGCATTGTCGCGACCTCGACGATTTCCTCGACGAACCCACCCAGAAGGTTTGGGTGTTCAAAGCCGCCGAACCACTGCGCAGCCATGTCGAGGGAACGATCCAGCGGGTACGGAGCGATGTCGATGTGACCACCGATCGGCGGGGACGCCCCTACCGCTTGGTCGCCACCAAGAACCAGGCCAGCTACGAGCGACGGGTAAGGCAACGCAAGCATGACCTGGAAAACGTGGCACGTCTGCAAACCTGATTGGTCGTCGCGGCCGTGGACACGAACGCCGCGCAATGTCCAGCGTTGCCCCCATGAACACTTGTCCGGCACGATCACGGTGCGTTATGGCGATGATCGGAGATTGTCAAACCAACCGGTGCCATGCCGCTGCTTGCCAAGGGATTGGATGGGACTGTCTTCCACGCCTGGGCGATGTCGCCAGCTGCGTGGAATGAGCTGAAAGCCAAGTACCGGGACCGGGGCCTCAGCGCGTCCTGCTGTGGCCGGGCGGTCATTCCGGTCCGCTCATCGACGGGCTGGCAGAGTTCTTCCGCCATGTTCCGGGCAAGGCTTGCGCCGGCCGGGAAAGCCCGGACCACATTGTGGCCAAAAGCGTGATCGCCCGCGCCGCCGCGACACTCGGCCTCGCCGTAACGACGGAAGCACGCGGGGCGGGCTGGGTGGCCCTCTGTGCCAACGTCGAGTGAGACAGCCGCCTCCTGAAATGATCAGTAGAGGGCGCTGTTGAGGACCCGATGAGCACGAAGACCCCGCCCCAGCTTCCCGCCCTCCATTCGGCTCCGGATCCGGAGGTCAGCGATCGACCGCAACGCCGGACCTTCAGTGTGGCCGACAAGCTGCGCATCCTGGAGGAGGTCGACCGCGCTCGCCCTGGCGATGTGGGTGCCATTCTGCGCCGCGAAGGGCTGTACTCCTCCAATGTCGGGCGATGGCGCCGGCAGCGCGATGCCGGCATGCTGCGCGGACTGGCGCCGGCCAAGCCCGGCCCGAAGAGCCCGCCGGCCAATCCGTTGAAAAGCGACGTAGAGCGCCTGGAGCGGGAGAACGCACGCCTGCGCGAGCGCCTCACCCGCGCCGAGGCGGTCATCGATCTCCAAAACTTTCCGACGTGCTGGGACTTCCGCTGCCCTCGACGGACCGCGACGAGAGTCGGTGATGGCCGCCATTGAGCAGGCGGCCCCGGCGGTGGACGTCGCCACCGCCTGCCGGGCACTCGGTCTCCCCCGCGCCAGCTTCTATCGGCACCGCGACCGCCAGCGTCGCGTCGGGCCGCCGTGCCCACCACCGCGTCGCCCCTCACCGCCGCGCACGTTGAGTGCGCCGGAACGCCGCCAAGTGCTCGACCTGCTGCATGGTGAACGCTTCGTCGATGCCGCCCCGGCCCAGGTCTACGCCACGTTGCTCGACGAGGGGCAGTACCTGTGCTCGGTGCGCACCATGTATCGTCTGCTGGCCGCCAACCACGAGGTGCGCGAGCGCCGTCAGCAACGTCGGCATCCGGCCTATACGAAGCCCGAGTTGCTGGCCACCGGCCCCAACCAGGTGTGGAGCTGGGACATCACCAAGCTGAAGGGTCCGGTCAAGGGCACCTGGCTGTGCCTGTACGTCATTCTCGACATCTTCAGCCGCGCCGTGGTGGGCTGGACGGTGGCGTACCGGGAGAGCGCGGCTCTCGCCGAGCGGCTGATCCGGCAGACCGTGCGCAAGCACGGCGTCGCCCGCGACCGGCTGACGCTGCACGCCGACCGCGGCGCGGCGATGAAGGCCAAGGCGGTGATCGAGTTGCTGGCCGACCTCGGCGTGATGCGCAGCCATAGCCGCCCGCAGCAGTCCAACGACAATCCCTTCTCCGAGGCTCAGTTCAAGACGCTCAAGTACCACCACACCTTCCCGGACCGCTTCGGCTCGATCCAGGATGCCCGGGCGTTCTGCCGCACCTTCTTCGCCTGGTACAACACCGAGCACCGCCACTCCGGGCTGGCGCTGATGACGCCGCACCAGGTGCACTATGGCGACACCGGCGCGATCTGTGCGGCGCGGCAGGCGGTGCTCGATGACGTCCATCGCCGCCATCCCGACCGTTTCGTGCGCAAGCCGCCCGAAGCCCCGGCCCCACCCGCGGCGGTATGGATCAACCCGCCAGCCGACCCCAAGGTGAGCTGATGCCAATCACCTCCATCCTGTTGTTCGGCTGGACCGCGGCCATCCCGTCGTCCCGGCCTGCCCACGCCACCGCCGGCGCGCGCCGGGGCGCGCAAGGCTCTTCGCGAGGGGCCCGCCCCACGGGGCGGGACGGAAGGGCCTTGCGCGAACCAAGCCCGCCGGCATTCTGGCGGCAGACGGACGCCGGGCTTCGCGCCTCCGACCCGCCGCCAAACCCGAACCCCTGAGCCAAGACTATTCACTCTGCTGTCTCATTCGCGTTGACACGTACCGAGGCCGACGTGCTGGTCGAAGCTCCCCGCTGGAGGGCGGCCATCGAAGTCCAATTGTCCCGGCTCACGCTCGATGCCATTGCCGACCGGCAAGCCCGTTATGCCTCAGCAGGGATACGGGGAGCATGGCTGATCGGCTACGGCGTGCCGGAATACGAAGCCGATCCTGCGCTGCCCCTGTTCCGCCTGCTGCCATGCGGCGACGGCCGCAGGGTGCCGGCGGTGGTGCCGGCCGTATCGAGGATGGTGGACGGCCGGTTGGGGTTGGATCGCTTTACGACCAAGCTGCTGACTGGAGAGGTCCGATTCATGCCGGCCGCCGCGGAGCCGCATCTGGTGACGGTGGCGACGGTGTGCTGGCGGTGCCAGCGCGACATCGCGGTGCCACTCGGCTTCGGCAACATCGGCGGCCACCCGGTCCTCGCCCCCGGCGGGTTCCTGGCGGCGCAGGATGTGGGGAAAGTGCCCGAGGTGCTCGCTGCGTACCGGACGGCGCTGCCAACGTTGCTTCTGCGACGCCCAGACCTCGCGGTGCTGCGCCCCGGGCGACGGGAAACCCAGGGCTGGATGGGCCACTGTCCTGAGTGCGACAGCGCCATTTCGCCCTACCGTCTGCACCGTGCCGGTGGCGGGCCGAGCGGGCCGACCCTCTGGCGGATGGATGGCGAGCCCTGGGCCCATGACTCGGCGCCTCAAGCGGCGTGGGCCTGGATCGGGCCATAACAATGGCGCCTCGAGCGCCTTTCCGTTGCCGCCCAGTTTCACCAATTCCCTCCCGGCACTGCGGAAGCGTCATGTGCTCGGCCACCCACGGCGAGGTCCGGGTCAGGCCGGAGTGCAGCACCACGAAGGCCCACAAGCACAATTCGCGCGTCCTGGGCGTCAACTCCGGATTGGACAAGCCCGGCGCGCTGCCGCCCGTGAAATGCCCCGGGCAGACAGTCGGCGCGCCCTTGTGGTGCCGGAGGGCTTCAGGAGCACGAGGAGTGCTGCGGCGGTGCGGGCCAGCATGGTGGTCAACGGAAAGGACCACCCAAGGCGACTAATATATTCTTCCCGGTGCGGAGCGCCGGATCGCACCCGCGCTTCCCTATGCAGCCGAACCTGATGAACAACTCGCGTTCCAGGTCTACGAGCCTCAGCGCGCGGACGAACGAGGCATTGGCAAACCACCCCGCCTCCTCACGTTCTTCCCCGGCCGACGCCGATCACCAAGGGGCCGCTGGTCGGTCGTATTGCGTTCTTCCCGCAGGTCATGAATGATGTGGCTGACGCGTTTCGGGCCTTCTCCGGGATGACGCAAGAGCGCCAGGAATAGACATTCGAGAGTGATCGATCGCTCCTGATCGCAGCCCGCCGACCACCCGAGGATCAACATTCATGCCTTTTGACAACCCGTCGAGCGGTCGCGCCCGTCGGCAGCTTCGGTTCGGCAAAGCAGCCCAACAGCAAGCCGTACAAGGAGCCCCGGCGCGAGCCCGCCCAAAGGTGAATGGTTCCGCCGAGCAAAAGCACGCGCAATGGCTCGCCCGCGCCGATGATGCCGAGCGAGCCGGCGATTCCGTCGAGGCCGAAACGTGCCGCCAGTACGCGGAGCATTGGTTTCGCGTGGCTCACGGCCGTAACGAGCCATGAGGCTCTGCGGATCCTCCCCTTTCGCAACACGGTTCCGGCAGCTCTCGGCCCAAAGCGAACCCAGCGAGGACCGGGACAAGAGCCACCGTACCGGCAGCTGTTGCCCTTTGCGCCATATCCCTGTGCGGTCACGGAGAGCGGTCGAGCTCTCGGCCGAGGATTTGGGCCACTTTATGACGGTCTTCGGTCGCCAGGTCGGAGCCACGCACCGCCAGGGTTACCGCCACCACCAATCCCGGGCGGGCTGGAAAGAACGCAAGAGCACTGTTTTCGCGCGACGCGCCGTCCCCGACCCGAAACTCGCCATAGAGGATGGAGACACTGTCGCTTGCCCGCCGTGCCAGAGCCCACAGCGGAAGCTCCGCCCCGTGTGCCAGATAATCCTTCCGCAGTTGCTCCGCCCCAACCTCAACGAACCGATTCATCGCGCCGACATCGCCCGGAGCCGCGTTGAACACCATCCAGCGTGGTGCAGGGATGCGGGAATGGCGGCGGCTTGCGGATCGGCGTAGAAAACCGCTTCCCGTTCATGTCCATCACCGCCACCGACCAATGCCGTTCAAGCACCACGCTGCGCACCGCCACCAGTTCCCGCGCGCCAAGTACCGTGTGACGAATTGGGCGGCCTATGAGGCCAGTCTGCGCCAGCGTGGTCGCCTGACGATCTGGTTCCGTGAGGAGGCCATCCAGGCCTGGCGCGCCGCCCCACGGACCACGTGCGGTGGGCAATCGCGGTACTCGGCTGTGGCGATCGAGACCGCCCTGACGTTTCGGGCGCTCTTCCACCTGGCCTTCCGCCAGACCGAGGGGCTGATCGGCTCGCTGATGCCGTTGCTCCAGCTCGACCTGCCGGTGCCCGATCACACGACCCTGAGCCGCCGAGCCCGCACCCTGGCCGTGAAAATCCGTCCGCAGACCGCTGGTCCATGGCACCTGCTGGTCGACAGCACGGGGCTGAAACTCAGCGGCCCGGGCGAGTGGCTGGTCGAGAAGCACGTCTCCAAGACGCGCCGATCCTGGCGCAAATTCCACGTCGGCGTCGATGCCGGCACGGGGCAAATTGTCGCTCTGGCGTTGACGGCGCCCGATGTCGACGACGCTTCGCAAGTCGGCCCTCTGCTCGATCAGATCACCGCCCCGGTGGAGGTGCTGATCGGCGACGGCGGCTACGACCGCACCGACGTGTACGCGGCCGTGTCCGCCCGCCACCCGGAAGCGGCGGTGATCGCCCCACCACGCCGCGATGCGACCCTCAGCACCACCGCGGAGGCGGCGCCGACCCAGCGCGACCGCCACCTTCTGGCGATTGCCGAGACCGGCCGCATGGCTTGGCAGCAAACGTCCGGCTCCAACACGCGGGCCAAAGCGGAGGCGGCGATCGCGCGCTACAAACAGGTCATTGGCGACCGCCTGCGCGCCCACAGCGACGATGGGCGGCGTACCGAGCTCATGGTCGCCGCCAACCTGCTCAACCGCATGTTCGGTTTGGCACGCCCGAGCTATGTCCGCGTCTCTTGAAAAGGCCGGGAACACGGGCGCAGTCCGGCCCCGCTCGCCTCGATGTACCACGCTGCCTCCAGCGCCATCTGGTTTCCCGCCGCACCCTGCGCACCTTCCGGGCGCAGGCCATGGCCGACTGGCAGGCCGCGACGGCGACGGCCTGACCCAGTCAGGAATGCTGGGCTCTCTGCGCGTCGGTTCAGTTGGTGCGACAATGCCGCCGTCGCTTCCTGCGCTTTGGCGCCGCCGCGGTGCCGGACATGCCGCGCGAACCGTTGCCTGAGCCGCCGACATTGGAATGACCAGCGTCCTTGGCCATGATCATTCCCTCTTTCCCGCCACTGAGTTTTCGGCAATGCCGAAATGGCATTGACCCAGGTCGGGGGAGAACCCATAATTAGGGTTGTGTCGAGGTCAGCGCCGAAAGGCCGCGCTCGCTGCCCGTCCAGGAGGGGCCGTTTGGCACCGTCAGTCACTTAGACGGGGATGTAGGCGAAGCGCCGACACACCACCCAAAGCCGCCTCCGGGCGGCTTTCGGCGTTTTACAGCCCAGGGTAGGCCGTATCCAGCCAAGCCGGACGGCACTCGGCCATGTCCACCATCGAGATCCGGAACTGGCCAGCGGCGTTGGCTGCGGCCAGAAACCGCCGGCAAGCCTCGGCATCCGGATATTCGCTGATGGCGCGATGCACGGTGTTGGAGATCACGTCGGCGATCTGAATGCCCGGCGTCGCAACGCTGTTGGCGCAGCCGACCGGAACCCGCGGCAGGGCCGTGCGACGCGAGACGGACTCGGCGATCTCCACCTCGATGGCACGGAGGATCGCCTTCTTGTATCGCCCACCGTCGGGAACAATACCTTGCACGCCTTGCCGGTGGAGTGGCAGGCAGCATTCCACGATCAGCTCACGCCAAATCTGATGCTCCTCCAGTGTGCCGGTGGCCCATCCACCAACAGGATCATCGCGGCGGCAGACCACCGACACCGCGACGGCTTCGGGGTACCGCTGGATGACGCTGAAGACGGTCTCAATTTGCCCGATGTCCAGAGCGTTGCCTTTCAACTCGGGGCCGGAGATGCCCGTCAGCTTCCGGATCGTCTTGAGCATTCGGAGTGCTTGGCCACCGTCAATCCGGACGGCCGACACGAGGAAATGCCCCTGATTTATGCCGCCGCTTTCGTCGCAGAAGATTTGCATGCCGTGTTGTCGTCACTCGGAAATGAACTGCACCAAGGAAGATCGGAGGCGGCCACGCCTCCAACGCGCTGAAGGCCGAGCGACCAACGCTGGTAAGGCGCGGCGTCACGGCTTCCGATAATAGCCTCCACGGGCCTCGATTTCAGTGCCGTTGTTTGCGCACCGGTCAACGAGGGAGCCCATCACGAAACCGGGCCAAAGGCGACTTGGCTGGGCTATGTCCGGCGCGATGCGCGACGCGCGGCCGCCCCAGACGCTGCACGTGAAGGTGCACCTGCGCGCTGTCCGACCGGAGGTGTAGCTCTGGTTGCGGAGCCCCACCGTCAGCGACGAGAATTCCGTCGGACGTCGCGAGACCGCCGCAATCTGGAGGAAGTGCACCGAAGGCGGCCAAATGTTCGCCGGCCCTTAGAAAGGCGCTCATGAGGTGGGACATCCTGCCTGGAGCCTGCTTCAGGACGCGGAACGCATGGCGGCCCGCGGTTGATGCATATTCGGCCGGAGCGGTGAAACGGGTTCGCCAGACGTGCGTCCGGGCGCACGGTGCTGCCGATGATCGGCCAACAATGATCGGCCTATGCGCCGGCTCGTCGGGTTGTTGGCGCCACGGCTTGCCCGGTTTCGTGACCGGGGCCTGGGTTTCCGCCTCCGCGTCGCCGATCGTCTTTTGCGGCAACGCGGCATGTACCGCCGCCAATAGTCTGGACACCGGGGAGTGGTTAGGGGCTGCAACTCAGAGCGGCATCTCCCGACGGGGACCAGAATGCCATCGGGCTCGGTGCCGTCAAGCACGAGCCGCTGGCGCGGCGGCCTTTGGCCGTGCTTGACCGCCCCAGCGCCCGCTGGCCTGGCGGAAGCCAGGTCGGGATGGCGAGATCGGTCGTTTCCGGTCGAACAGCAGGATCAGTCATGCGGCGGCCCTCCGCTCGGCCGCGTAGCGGGTCCGGTAGGCGAGCGGGCTGCGATAGCCGAGCCGCTCCAGAGGCCAGGAGGCGTTGTAGCGGGCCACGAAGGCGGTGACGGCGGCCTTGACCTCGGCCACCGTGCGGAAGACGCGCCCGAAGATGGCTTGCTCTTTCAAGGTCCTGAACCAGCGCTCGGCCACGCCGTTGCACTCAGGTTGATACGGATAGGCGTAGCTCATGGTCATGCCCCAGTGCTTGACCTGCCGGGTGAAGTGCTGGGCGATGTACTGCGGGCCGTTGTCGGCGCGCACGCTCACCCCACGGGCGACGCCCGCGCCGACCCCGCCGAAGCGCGCGGTGAGCGCTTGGCTGAGCGGCTCCAGGGCGGAGAAGCGCGAGCCGTCGGTCGAGACGTAATGCCCGACGACCTCGGAATTGAAGTGGTCGAGGGCGGCGCAGGTCCACACCCGCCCGTCCTCCACCGTCTGGACCATGGTGGCATCCGTGCCCCAGAGCACGTCGGGGGCGTCGGTGAGGATGGTGCCGTCATGGTCGTTGGCCGGGCGCGGCGGGCGGCGATGGGGTGACAGCAGATGGTGCTCGCGCATGAGGCGCAGGACGCGGTTGCGCCCGACCGCCAAACCGAGGCCGTAGCGCAGGCGGGCCCACACCTTGCGGTGGCCTTCGCCCTGGAAGGGAGACTGGGCCAGGTCGGCCTGAATGGCGGCGAGCAGGCTGGGCTCATCGACCGGCGGCACCGGCCCGCGCCGCGCGGGCGGAGCCGTCTCGGCGGCCCGGTTGGCAGCGGCATAGAAGGAGGAGCGCGCCACGGCCCAGACGCGGCAGACCCGCTGCACGCCATAGGGCCGCCCGGTGGCGGGCGAGGTCGCCGCGCTCATCGACGCGACCTCGCCCGGCGAAAAGGCACGCCGCCCTCCAGGCGGGCGATCTTCTCGCGCAGCAACTCGTTTTCCATGCTGAGTTCGCCGACGCGCTTGTAGGCGGCGTCCAAGCCAACCTGGACGGGATCCTCGTCCTGGCGCTCCTTCAGCACGGCGTCCAGGCCACTCAGGGCGCGGTCACGCCATTGCTCCAGACGGTAGGGTTCGACTCCGATCTCGCGGGAGACGGCGTCCAGCGACTCCCCGCGCAGCAGGCGCAGGACCACCTCGCGTTTACGCGCCGCGCTCCAGCGCTGGATCGGCTTGCCCGTGACCGCTGAATCGGTGGCGGGCAACAACTTCTGGTTCGGATTCGACTCGTTCATCGGACTCCCATATGGGCTGTCCGGTGTCCAATCTCACTGACGGCAGATCAGCGGCAACGCGGCATGGAGTCGGGCCGGGGGGATCGGTTTGTGGAGCACAGCGATGGGGTCCTGCGCTGCGAACTTTTTTTCATAAGCCCTCTTATGGGAATTTTGGTGCCGCTCTGGGTAGGTTCTATCCTCAAGTGCAACTCTTGTGTCAGTACAAGGGCTTACCGGCTTCGGGGGCCAGGGATACCGACGGCACCACGGCCGACCAGTACGCCCGCAAACGGCGGGGGCGGCGGGCCAAGCTGGCGTTGCGACCCGAACTGCGCGAACATGTCATCGCCAAGCTGCGCGCGGGCTGGTCGCCCCAGCAGATCGCCGAGCGGCTCCGGCGCGAGCCCCTGCCCTGCGGCACCGTCTCGCACGCTGCCGACACTGCGCAACGCCAGCCGGACGGCAGCCGCCTGATCCCTGTCGATCCGCCCGCCTTCAACAATGCCCCCGCCCCACAGCGGAGCGGGTGCCGGAGAATCATGATGCACCGCGGCTTCCTGATCGCCGGCGCGAACAAGGGCATCGGCCTTGCCCTTGCGCATCGGCTCACCGCGCACGGTCACACCGTCATCGGCATCGCGCGCACCCTGACCGATGAATTTCCGGGAACGCTCTACCCGCTCGACACGGCCGGCGAGACGGCGGCCGGCGCGCTCGCCGACATCGTCACACATTATGCCGTCGATAGCGTGGTCAACAATGTCGGTCTCGTTCGCCCGCAGCCGCTCGGCACGGTTGATCTCGCGGTGCTGGAGGAGGTCATGCGGCTCACCCTTCACCCGGCGCTGACGGCGACCCATGCGGCCTTGCCGGGAATGAAAGCGGGCGCACGCCGGTGGTGACCAGGGACAAGCTCCGCCGGGCAAAGGCACTCCTCGCCCAAGAACTCACGGTTCGTGAAGCCGCTGCACGGATCAAGATTGGAAAGCCCGCGCTCTATGCAGCTCCTGGCGTAAATGGAAGCGATGATGCTGATCTTTGAACGGAGTTCTTTGCCGGTTCCGTCTTAGGGTTGTTTAGCTGACACCCTTCGCGTTGTCCTCTACCAGCGCCCGCCCACAGGATCACCCCGCGGAGAAACCCGATCTCCGCACCGTCGAAAACGCCGCAACAGAACCCCAATTTGTGCGCCAAAGTCCGCGGGCATGGTATCGCTCCGTCGAAGGGAAGGGCTGTCAGGATTCCGGCGCGATGCTGCGCAGGACCAATTCGGCATGGCGTGCGATGAAGTCGTCGTCGATCGACGCGCCCGAGGCGAACAAGCGATAGTAGATGGGGGCATAGAGCGCATCGATTGCCAGATCCGCGTCTATCCCGGTCCTGAACTCGCCCGCCGCCACGCCCCGGCGGAACACCGCCCGCGCCTGTTCGCGGCGCGGCTCCAGAAAGCCCGAGCTGAAAGCTTCGCGCATCGCCTGATCGTGCTGGGCCGCGCCGATCATTTCGCGCACAAGCCGCCCGGTCGGTCCACGGTAAAGCGCGGCGAGCGCTCGCATCTGCTGCACCATGTCGTCCCGCGCGGAACCGCTGTGGGCGAAGGCGATCAACGGCTCGGTGGATGCGAGGAACGCTTCCACCGCAAGCACGCCCCGGCTCGGCCACCAGCGGTAGATGGTGGTCCTGCCGGTGCCGGCACGGGTGGCGACGCCTTCGATCGACAGGTGGTCGAAACCATCCTCCTGCATGAGCGCGAAAGCCGCCTCCAGGATTGCTTGGCGCGAGGTCTCGCTGCGCTTTCGGCCGCGGCCGCCGCTCATGCCAAGTCCCGCGAGGGCGCGATGAGAAACTTTGCGCCGGTCGCACGGCGCGTGCATGTGCGCAGCGAGTCCGGCGAGAGGAGTTCAGCCAGTCCGATCTCGCCGGTGTAGCTGCTCGCGAAGGTGGTCAGGAGCTCGGCCGCGGCGCGCTCGCGCAAACGTCCGGCATCTGCCTCGTCGAGGCGGTCGTAGAACCAGGTCATCAGCCAGCCACCAACGCTCCAGGCCATTCCGAACTGCCCTTCGAGCACGCGTGGACCCGGGTCCAGCATGCCGTAGATATAGACCTGTTTGGGCGTAGGCGCGCCGTAGCGGCTGTAGACTGGCAGCCGCCGCGCGGCGACGGCCTCCATTGCGGCGAGGATCGTCGCCGCCATCGTGCCGCCGCCGATCGCATCGAAGGCGAGCGTTGCGCCCGTTGCTTCCAGGGCGGTGCGAAGCGCATCGGCGAAGGCGGGAGCGCTGCTGTCGAGAACATGGGCTGCGCCTTCCGATCGCAACAGGTCGACTTGTTCCGGCCGACGGACGATGTTGACCAGCGGCACGCCGTCGGCGCGGCACAGCCGGTTCAGCATCCGGCCGAGGTTCGAGGCGGCGGCGGTGTGGACCAGCGCGTGGTGCCCTTCGCGTCGCATCGTCTCCACCATGCCGAGCGCGGTCAGCGGGTTGATGAAGGCGGACGCACCGTCGCGGGCCGAAACGCCGTCCGGCAGAATCAGCGCGTCCGTCGCGCGCACCGTCTGGTAGGCCGCGTAGGTGCCGGGAGCGCCCCGGATCGCAACCGTTCGACCGATCAGCGCCTCGGCGCCAAGTCCCGCGGCAATCACCGTGCCCGCGCCTTCGTTGCCGACCGGCAGCGCCTGCCCGAGCCGCCCGGTGATGCCGGGCAGGAGCTCGCGCGGCACCTCACCCTCGACCATTGGGCGGTGGGGCTGGCCCGCCTGCCGCAAGCTCCCAGGGTCGGCTGGCCCGAGCAGCAGCAGCAGGTCGGACGGATTGAGCGGCGCCGCCTCCACGCGCACGACGATCTCGCCCGCGCCCGGCGCGTTCATCGGTGTGTTCTCCAGCCAGAGGCGGAGCCTACCGTCCGGTTCAATCAACGAGCGCAACTCGCGGTTCTGCCGATCCATGCAACACCCCAATCCGAAACGTTTCGTATCGTAAAAGGGACCGGGCTGTGCGGTCAAGAATTGCGATACACAACGTATCGGAATAGGGTGGCGGCGTTTCCGTGTGGCAAGGATCGTCCTCATGTTCATCGACGTCGTCACCAGCCCGCTTTTTCAGCCGACTCGCCTCGGGGCGCTCGCGCTTGCCAACCGCATCGTCATGGCGCCGCTGACCCGCAGCCGCGCGCTGCCCGGCGACGTGCCGCGGCCATCGGCCGCCGTCTATTATGCCCAGCGGGCTTCGGCCGGCCTCATCATCAGTGAAGCGACCCAGGTCAGTGATGCGGCCAAAGGCTATGCCTGGACACCGGGCTGCTACACCGATGAGCAGGTCGCCGGCTGGCGGTCGGTGACCGACGCTGTGCATGCCAGGGGCGGCACCATCGTCGTTCAGCTCTGGCATGTCGGCCGCATCTCGCATCCCTCGCTCCAGCCCGGTGGTGCGCAGCCGGTCGCGCCGTCGGCCGTCACGCCGCGGGGACAAGCCTTCACGGAAACGGGCTTCGAGCCGCATGAAGAACCGAGGGCACTCGAACGCGACGAGATCCGGCGGGTGGTGGACGATTTTGCCCATGCCGCGGCAATGGCCCGCCGGGCCGGCTTCGACGGGGTCGAGATCCACGGCGCCAACGGCTATCTCATTGACCAGTTCCTGCGGGACGGCTCAAACCGGCGCACCGACGATTACGGCGGCAGCATCGAGAACAGGACCCGCTTTCTGTTCGAGGTGGTGGGCGCCGTAACGCAAGCGATCGGCGGTGACCGGACCGGGCTGCGGCTGTCACCGGTCACCCCCGTCAACGATGCGCACGACAGCGACCCGGCCCCGCTGTTCCGGCACGCGGTGGAAGGCCTGAACCGCTTCGAACTGGCGTACCTTCACATGATCGAGGGCGCGACGGGCGGCGCGCGCAACCATGCACCGGGCTTCGACTTCGGGGCGCTGCGGCGGGTCTTCAAGGGCGCTTACATGGCCAACAACGGCTACAACTCCGTCATGGCGGACACGGCGCTGCGGGAAGGCCGCGCAGACGCAATAGCCTTTGGCCGGCCGTTCATCGCCAATCCGGACTTGGTCGAGCGTCTGAAGGCCGGCATGCCGCTGGCAACCGCCGATCCGGCAACCTTCTACGGCGGCGGCGACGAGGGATATACCGATTATCCCGCGATGGACGGCTGATCGGCGACAGCCGTTTCCCGGGCAAGTTGCCCGGTCGGCTGTAGACTTTGGCGTCCCTTCGACCGGCAAAGTACGTGTCGCGCGTACTTGCGATCAGGTTTGCATAGGCCGCACCTATATCGAGCAGAGGGCGAGAGCCGCTCGTATTTGCCGAATGCATTGGTGACGCCTATTGTTGAGGAAATCCGTTCTTTACCAGACTGCTGATTTGCTTTTGCGAAATATTTTTGAACAAGGAGGTGTCATGACTGCCGTACGGATTGACCGTTCCGACGGTGTTGCCGTCCTCACCATCGCCAACCCGCCGGTGAACGCGCTCGCTGCGGCGGTGCGGGCCGGCCTCGACGCGGCGCTGGCCGAGGCGCAGGACGATGCGGATGTGCGGGCGATCGTGATCGCGGCGGAGGGGCGCGTGTTCATCGCCGGCGCCGACATCGCCGAACTCGGCAAGCCACCCTTGCCGCCCGCCTTGCCCGATCTGCTGCGACGGATCGAAGGAAGCGGCAAGCCGGTGGTCGCCGCCATCGGCGGCGCGGCGCTCGGCGGGGGACTCGAGCTGGCGCTGGCCTGCCACGCGCGGATCGTGACGCCGGTCGCCACGCTCGGGTTGCCGGAGATCAAGCTCGGCCTCATTCCGGGTGCCGGCGGCACGCAGCGCCTGCCCCGCCTGATCGATCCGGCAGCGGCCTTCGCTATGATGCGGGACGGCGAACCGATCACGGCGGCCGACGCGATCGCCCGCGGCCTTGCGGACGCCGCGGACGGGCCGAACCTGCTGGCGGCTGCCTGCGCCAGGGCACTGGAGCTGGCGAACGGCGGCCGGCTGCTGCGGACCCGCGACCGAACCGACAGGTTGACCTCCGAGGCCCGCGCGGCCTTCGAGAGGGAGGCCGCCGACGCGCTGCGCCGCTCCCCCGAACTGCCCAACGTCCCTGCGCTGGTCGCGGCGGTGCGCGCCGCCTTCGAGCGTTCCTTCGATGAGGCGCTGGCGGTGGAACGCGAGGGCTTCCTCGCCTTGATCGACGATCCGCGGTCCCGCGCGCTGCGCCATGTTTTCTTCGCCGAGCGGGCAGCGGCGCGGGTGCCCGACCTGTCGCGGGATGTGCCACGCCGGCCGGTCCAGCGGGTCGCGGTCGTTGGAGCGGGGACCATGGGCGGCGGCATCGCCGCCTGCTTTGCCAACGTCGGCATCCCAGTGACCCTGATCGAGCAGGAGGAGGAAGCGCTGAAGCGCGGCCTTGACCGACTGCGGGCGACCTACGACCAATCGGTGAAGCGCGGTTCCCTGGCCCCTGCCGACCGGGACAGGCGGCTGGCGTTGATCGAAGGCAAGGTGGGGCTCGACCATGCCGGCGATGCCGACCTCATTGTGGAGGCGGCCTTCGAGGACATGGCGGTCAAGGCGGCAATTTTCGCGACCCTCGACCGTGTGGCGAAGCCGGGTGCCATCCTCGCCACCAACACCTCCTACCTCGACGTCGACGCCATCGCCGCCGCGACAGCCCGTCCGCAGGACGTGATCGGGTTGCATTTCTTCAGCCCGGCCAACGTGATGCGGCTGCTTGAGGTTGTTCGTGGCGCCGCCACCGCACCCGATGTGCTCGCGACCAGCCTGGACCTCGCCCGCCGCATCGGCAAGCTGCCGGTGACGGTCGGGGTGTGCTTCGGGTTTGTCGGCAACCGGATGCTGGCCCGCCGCACCGCCGCCGCCGAGCGGCTGTTGCTGGCCGGCGCGCTGCCGCACGAAGTGGACGCCGCGGTCACCGACTTCGGCTTCCGCATGGGCCCTTTCGCGATGATGGACATGGCGGGCCTCGACATCGGCTGGCGCAGCCGCAAGGCGACCGGTGCCAAGGCACCCGTCGCCGACGCGCTGTGCGAGCTGGGGCGCTTCGGCCAGAAGACGGGTGCCGGCTTCTACCGTTACGCCGACGGCGCTCGCGTCGGCAGCCGCGACCCGGAGGTGGAGGCCCTGATCGAGGGAGTCTCCGCCAAGGCCGGGGCGGTCCGCCAGTCCTTTACGGCCGAGGCGATCATCGCCCGGCTGTTCTACCCGATGGTGAACGAGGGCGCGCGCATCCTGGAGGAGAGGATCGCCGCCCGGCCCGGCGACATCGACGTCGTCTGGCTCAATGGATATGGCTGGCCCGCCTGGCGCGGCGGACCCATGCATTGGGCCGACGGGGTCGGTTTGGCGCATGTTGCCGCCATGTTGGACGGCTTCGCCCGGGAGACGGGCGACGAGACCCTTCGACCGGCGCCCCTGCTGCTGCGGCTGGCGGCCGCTGGCGAAAGCTTCGAAGCGCTGGGCAAGGCCGCTTGAGGGGGACGTGGGCCGGTCTTTCGCAGGCTGGCCCACGGCGTGTTTGCCCCCATGGGGAAGGGCGAACCGCAACCGAAATTCATCGCTCCGCCAAGGTCGCTGCCTATACCCGTCAAAGGCTCGCTGGGTTTCGCGCAACGTTCGTGCCCCGAAATCCTGCGCTATAATCACCGCACTGATCAACGAACGAGACCGCGATCTCGCCGGTCGAAAGCCACGCGGGCGCGGGGACTTGGTCCGACGGGACCGGGGTGGCCGGGGCTGTTCGCCAGGCTGCGGGTCGGCATCAAAAAAGGGAGGAAGACATGGATATGGACGCTGAGGCACCGCAGGCTGCAGCAGCATCAAGGAGCCGCCTGACGTCGACCGGCCGGGTCGTCGCCGCCGCGTCGGTCGGCACGGTGTTCGAATGGTACGACTTCGCCCTTTACGGTTCGCTGGCGGCCGTGCTGGCCAAGAAATTCTTTGCCGGGGTCGATCCGACCACCGGCTTCATCTTCGCGTTGCTTACCTTCGCCGCCGGCTTCATCATGAGGCCCTTCGGTGCCGTCGTGTTCGGCCGCATCGGCGACATGGTAGGGCGCAAGAAGACCTTCCTGATCACCATCGTCATCATGGGCCTGTCCACGGTCGGTGTCGGGTTTCTGCCCGATTACGGCACGGTCGGCATCGCCGCCCCGATCACCCTGGTGTCGCTGCGCATGCTTCAGGGGCTGGCGCTGGGCGGCGAGTATGGGGGGGCGGCGATCTATGTTGCCGAACATTCGCCGCCCGGACGCCGCGGGCTGAACACCTCCTGGATCGTGTCCACCGGCACGCTTGGGCTTCTGCTGTCCTTCGGCCTGATCCTGCTGGCACGGGCCCTCACGGGCGACGCGTTCGAGGATTGGGGTTGGCGCCTGCCCTTCGTCTTCTCGCTGCCGATGCTGGCGATGTCGGTGTGGATCCGTCGGCAGATGGACGAATCCCCGTCCTTCCAGATGCTGAAGGCCAAGCAGCGGCTGTCGCGGGCTCCGCTCAGCGAGGCTCTGCTGGATCGTGCCAACTTGAAGCGGATCATGCTCGCGTTCGGCCTTTGCGCCGGCCAGACCTGCGTTTATTACGCCGCAGCGCTGTACCCGACCTTCTTCTTGACCCAGGTGCTGAAGGTCGACCCAACCCAGGTCAACACGATGGTCGTGTTCGCCACCATCGCCGCAATCCCTTTTTTCGCGCTGGTCGGCTGGCTCTGCGACCGGATCGGGCGCCGGCCGGTGCTGATCGCCGCCTATCTGCTCTCACTGTGTGCCTATCTGCCGGTCTACCACGCCTTCACCCACAACGCGAACCGGGCGCTGGAAGCGGCGCAGGAGCGCAACCCGGTGGTCGTCGAGGCCGATCCGCAAGGCTGTTCGTTCCTGTTCAACCCTGTCGGTACCCGCAAATTCACCAACCCCTGCGACATTGCCCGGCAGGCGCTGGCCTCGTCGGGGGTGAGCTACAGCGTCGCCGAGCGGCCGGGCGCCACCGCGGTGGTCCGGGTCGGCGGCCGGACGGTCGATGCCTACGACGCCAACGGGCTGCCGACGGCGGAAGCGGGCGCCAAGGCGGCGGCCTTCAACGCCGCGCTGCGGGCGCAGCTTGATGCGGCCGGCTATCCTGCCAAGGCGGATCCGAAGGATTTCAACGCGCCGATGATCTTCCTGCTGCTGCTGGTGCCGATGATCCTGGCCATCGCCTCGATCACGCCGATACCGGCACTGCTGGTCGAATTGTTCCCGACGCGCATCCGCTACACCTCGATGTCGGTTCCCTACCATTTCGCAGCGGGCTGGATCGGCGGCCTGCTGCCGACGGTGATTTTCGCCCTGTCGACGCTGAACGGGAACATCTACTTCGGCCTCTGGTACCCGATTGCCTGGACCGCCCTGTCGCTGGTCGTCTGCCTGGTCTTCCTGAAGGAAACCAAGGACGTCGACATCAACGCGGACCTGTGACGCGTCGGCCGCCTCGCCCACTGACCTCTTCCACAACGAACCCACTTCGGTCCGCCGGCGGCCCCTAGGGCCCGCGGGCCCGAAAACAGGATGCCATGATGAATCGCTTTGCAGACAAGTTGGTCTTGATCACCGGTGCCGCCCGCGGCCAGGGGGCCGAGGAGGCGAGGCGCTGGGTGGCGGGGGGCGGCCGGGTCCTCATCGCCGACGTCGCCGACGAACCGGGCGAGTCCCTGGCGCGGGAGCTCGGGCCCCAGGCGCGCTACATCCACCTGGACGTCAGCCAGGAGGGTCATTGGATCGAGGCCATGGACATCGCCCGCCGTGAAGGAGACCTTTACGGGCTGGTCAACAACGCGGCGATCTTCGACCCCCGGCCGATGGATGAAACCTCGCTTTCCTCCTTCGAGCGGCATGTGCAGGTCAATCAGCTCGGTTGTTTCCTGGGCATGAAGCACGCGGCCGAGGTGATGAAAAGCATCGGTCGCGGCGGGTCGATCGTGAACATCTCTTCCTCCGCCGGGATGCGGGGCACGCCGGGTGCCTTCGCCTACAGCGCGACCAAATGGGCGGTTCGTGGGATGAGCCGGGCTGCCTCCATCAGCCTTGCGCGGCGCAACATCCGTGTGAATTCGGTCTTTCCCGGACCGATCGACACCGACATGGTGAAGTTCCGCAGCCCCGAGGAGGAGGTGGAAAAACGCCTGTCCCGCGTTCCGATGCGGCGGATGGGCACGTCCGGCGAGGTTGCGGCCATCGTGATCTTCCTTCTGTCCGAGGACAGCGCCTACATGACCGGGGCCGAGATCACCGTCGACGGTGGCGCGACGCTGTAACATCGACAAGGGGTTGCTTCGACAGCCTGGTCTGGCCGAGCCTGCCGGATGTGCTGCGGCCCCCGTGACAAGAGTGACGACCATGCAGAACAACGAGGCCGACGCCCTGGCGTCGGAAGTGGAAGCGTTCCGGGACAGCGCGCGGTCCTTTCTGGGCCGCCAGTCCGGTCATGCCCGCATACGGGCGTTGCGCGACGCGGCGCCGGGGTTCGAGCGCGCCGTCTGGCAGCAGGTCTGCGACGCCGGCTGGCCCGCCGTCCTGGTCCCCGAGGACAGGGGCGGGCTCGGTCTCGGGCTCCAGCACGCTGTCGGGGTGCTTGAGGAGGTGGGGCGCGCCCTGCTGCCGGAACCGGTCATCGGGGCCGGTGTGCTCCCCGTCCTGATTCTGGCCGACCTGCCGCCCAGCCCGGCCGGCGACGAACTGCTGGCTGCCGTCCTGGCCGGCGACACGCTCGCCGGAGCCGCATGGCAGGAGCGGGACGGGATGGGGGAATCAAGCGGACTGCAAACGGTCGCCCGGCGGGACGGGGATCACGTGGTCCTGCAAGGACGCAAGAGCTGGGTCGTGCCCGGGCCGGCGGCCGACGGCTGGCTGGTGACGGCGGCCATGGACGGGGAGGACACGGCGCTGCTTTGGGTGCCGGCCGACACAGCCGGGGTTCTCTGCGACGCGCAGCCGCGCATCGACGGCAGCCCGATGGGCGTGGTGACGTTCGAGAATGCCGTTGTCGAGGCCACCTCCCTGCTGGCCGCCGGCCCGACCGCGCTGCGCGCGCTCGAACGCGGGGTGGAGACGGCACGTCTTCTGCAAGCGGCGGAACTGCTGGGTGTGGCGCGGGAGTCCTTTGACACGACGCTGGAGTATCTGAAGACCCGCGTCCAGTTCGGCAAGCCGATCGGGGCCAACCAGGCGCTCCAGCACCGCATGGTCGATGCGTATCTGCAATTGGAGCTGGCCGAGGCCGGGCTGCGGCAGGCGATCGCCGACGCCGACGCGCCGCGGCTTCTGCCGGCCGCGGCAAGCCGGGCCAAGGCCCGCTGCGCCGAGGCGGCGTTGCAGATCACCCGCTTGGCGGTGCAGTTCCATGGTGCGATGGGCTACACCGACGAATGCGCGGTCGGCCTCTATCTGAAACGGGCCATGCATCTGGCCAGTTGGCTTGGCAATGCCCCGGCGCACCGGGACCGTTACCTCCGGCTTCAGCAGGATCAGCTCCCTGCAGCAACCGACCAGCCGGCGGACATACCGGCAGCCGGGCGGGAGACCGATTGGGCCACCATGGACGAAGGGCGTTTCCGGGCGATGGTGCGCGGCTTCTTCCGCACCCACTACCCGCGGGAGCTGCGCAACCCGCCGCAGCGCCTGCATTGGCCGGAGATCCGGGACTGGTACATGACCCTGTCCCGTCAAGGCTGGCTTGCGCCGTCCTGGCCGCGCGAACATGGCGGCATGGCGCTGCCGCCCGACAAGCTTCTGGCCTTCATCGAGGAGCAGGAGGATTGGGGCGTCGCCCGCATGCCCGACCAGGGCCTGATCAACCTCGGTCCGCTGCTGATCACCCATGGCACGGAGCAGCAGAAGCGCCAATGGTTGCCGCCAATCCTCTCGGGCGAGCACATCTGGTGCCAAGGCTATTCGGAGCCCAACGCCGGCTCCGACCTCGCCGCGTTGCGGACGGAGGCGGTCGCTGACGGCGACGACTTCATTGTCAACGGCCAGAAGATCTGGACCACGCTGGCCCAGGACGCGACGCACATCTTCATGCTGGTGCGCACCGGAAAGTTCGCCAAGCGCCAGGAAGGCATCAGTTTCCTGCTGGCTGACCTGTCGTCGCCGGGCGTGACGGTCCGTCCGATCCGCAACATCGCCGGAGAGGAAGAGTTCTGCGAGGTCTATTTCGACGATGTCCGGGTGCCACAGGCGAATCTCGTCGGCGCGCTGCACCAGGGCTGGCACGTCGCCAAATCTCTGCTGGGGCACGAGCGCATCTTCATCGGCAGTCCGAAGACCTCGCAGTACGCAATGGGTCAGTTGCGGGCGCTGGCCGAGGCGAACGGGGTCTTCGACGATCCGGTCTTCGCGGCCCGCTTCGCGCAACTCCAGCTCGACCTTGCCGACCTGCGCGCGCTGTACGGGCGCTTCGCCGACATCGTCAAGCGCGGGGAGGAGCTGCCGCCGAGCGTGTCGCTCCTGAAAATCTGGGCCAGCGAGACCTACACGCGGATCGGTGTCGCCTTGATGGAGGTCGCGGGCGATCATGGCGGGGCCGGCGCGACGGTGTCGTTCGGCACACGGAGCCTCAATCCGCTTGCACCGCTGATGAACGCCCTGGTGACGACCATCTACGGCGGCACCAACGAGATTCAGCGCAACATCCTGTCCCGGCAGGTGCTGGGGCTGCCGGTCTGACCCTGCTGGGCGGAAGCGGAGGTTTCTTGCAGGCCGGCCCGGTGGAAACCGGGCCGGCCTTTGCTTTTCTGAAGCCGCCTTGATGCAAACGGACTCCGTGTCGTGCCTTCCGTCGCCGGCTCACCGAAAGCTGGCGGCCGATGCGGTTCACGTCGTAGGCTAAGAAAAAACAACAGCCGATCGGGACAGGAAACGTCTATGGCATTGAAGGCAAACACGTCGTTCGATCTCAAGCAGCTCGCCTATTTTGTTGCGATCGCCGATCAGGGAACGATCTCGCGCGCCGCCGCGCAGCTCGGGATCGCGCAACCGTCGCTGTCGGAGGCGCTGACCCGCTTTGAAAAGCAGCTCGGGACGACGCTGGTGATCCGGAGCGTGCGCGGCATCGAGCTGACAGAGGCCGGCTTTGCCTTGGCCGAGCATGGCCGCAGCATTCTCACCGCCATCGAGCAAGCCCTGGAGGATGTCCAGCAGCGTGACCGCGAGGTCCGCGGGACCATCTCGGTCGCCCTCACTCCTTCGTTGTCGCGGCTTCTCACCGTACCGCTCGCAGAGAGTATCTACGCCGAGTTTCCACACCTCAAGCTGCAGATCACCGAAGGCAATTCCGGCCACATCAGTGATTGGGTGCAGTCCGACCAGACCGACCTGGGCGTCATTTACGAAGGCCTCGACTTGACGCCCTTCAGCGCTCGCCTGCTCCTGCGGGAGGAATTGTACCTTATCTCGGCGCCGGACAACTGGCCGCCCCCGGTCGCCGACGCGGCGGAGCCTGGGCAACCGGTGGATTTCGCAACTCTCGAGCGGCTGCCGATGATGCTGCCGAACCGCCCGCATGGCCTGCGAGCGCTGATCGATCGCGAGGCCAAAGCGGCCAACGTGCAATTGAACGCGGTCTTGGAAATCGATCCGCTGCGGCACCTGATCACCATGGTCGATCGGGCCAGCGGGTACACTATTCTGCCCCACGCGGCGGTGGCCGACGAGGTCGCGCAGGGCAGTGTCATCCTCGTGCGGATCCGCAACCCGACACTCTGGCGGGCCGCCTACCTGATCCGCCGGCACGGCCGGTCGGTCACCCGCGCCATCATCGCCGTGGAGACGATCATCGAGAAGCTGGTGGCGGACGCTGCCGACCGCCTGAGCCTGCATGTGCCGCCGCAGGGTGGCTCCTGACGGCCCGGTGCGGCGCCAGCCCCACCAGGACTGGCGCCCACCGCGCGACGCACGTCGCCCACGGCGCGACCGCGACAGGTCCCGGTTAGCATCCCTTGAACACGGGAACCCGTTTCTCCTTGAACGCGCGTTGCGCCTCGCGGGCGTCCTCGGTCTTGGAAATGGCCGCCGTCATATCCTGCTCGTAGCGGTACCCGTCGCGCAGACTCATGTCCTCGATGACGTTCATCGTGTGCTTGCTCATGCGGGTGGACACCGGGCTCTTCGCGGCGATGGTGTCGGCGATGTCCCGGGCCACGGGCATGAGGTCATCGGGCGGCGTGCACGCCTCGACGACGCCGAGCCGATAGAGTTCGGACCCGCTGACGCGCCGCCCGGTAAGCGCCATGGTGCGCAGCCGCGAATGCCCGAACAACCGCATGGCGTGGCGGGCGCCGCCCAGCAACCCCACGTCCACCTCCGGCAGTCCGAGCGACGCGGTCTCGGAGGCCACCAGGATGTCGGCCGACGCGGCGATGGCCAGTCCGGCTCCCAGCGCTGGGCCGTTCAGGGCGGCGATCACCGGCTTGGCGCATTCGCGCACCGCGTGGAAGCACTCGCGCGTCCGCCGGGCGTGGGCCATGAGATCGCCAGGGTTCTTGATGTTCTCCGCACGCCCCTTCAGATCGGCGCCGCCGCAGAACACCCTCCCGGCCCCGGTGAGGATCACCGCACGCACGTCGTCCCGCTCAGAGATGTGGTCAAGCACCAGGGTCAGCTCGTCGTTGAGCACCCGCGTCAACGCGTTGACGGGCGGACTGTTGAGCGTGAGCGTCGCCACGTATCCAGCGATCTCCACGGTGAGTTGGGTCAGGTCCTGCATCGTGTTCTCCCCTCGGGCGCACCGGGCCACAGACCCGGCCGGCGCACCCTCGGCCGGCCGGGTCTGCGGCCCTGCGGCCTTGTGCTTGAAGTGGTTGGATGGCCGCGGCGCGTTGTCCGCAGGGCGGCGGTCAGAATTTGGGCGCGCGCTTTTCGCGGAACGAGGCCACGCCTTCCTTAACGTCCGCGCCGCCAAACCCAAAGAACTCAAGCGCCAGCGAAGCGTCGAAGATGGGCCACGCTTGACGGAGCCAGTTGTTCAGGGAGTGCTTGGTCCATTGGATTGCCTGCGGCGCGCCCTGCGCCAAGCGCGTCGCCACCGCAAGGGCCTTGTCCTGCACCTCGGCGGCGTCCACGCTCATGGTCACCAAGCCGATCCGCTCGGCCTCCTCACCCGAGAGCGGTTCGCAGAGCATCAGGTAATATTTGGCCTTGGCCATGCCGCAGAGCAGCGGCCAGATGATGGCGGCATGGTCGCCGGCCGCCACGCCCAGGCGGGTATGGCCATCGACGATCCGGGCGTCGTGTGCCGCGATGGAAATGTCGGCCAACAGCGCCGCCACCAGCCCCGCCCCAACCGCCGGTCCATGGATGGCCGACACGATCGGCTTGGAACAGTTGATGACGTTCTGGACGAGGTCCTTCGCCTCCCGCCAGACGCGGACGCGCGCCTGGAAATCGTCGATGACCGCCTCGACTTCCTCGAAGTCGCCACCCACGGAGAACGCGGGGCCCCGCCCCGCAAGGATCACGGCACGCACCGCCTCATCCGCGTCGATGGTCCGCCACACGTCGCACAGTTCCCGATGGCCAACGGCATCGAGCGCGTTGCGGTGTTCCGGCCGGTTAAGGGTCAGCCGCAGCACCCCCTCCGCGGGGCAATCAAAGGCAATTCGCTGATAGCCCGCGTAACGTTCAAGCATGATTTGCACCTGAGGTCAGATGGAGCGGCGGGCGGTCATGCCGCCGTCCACGGTGAAGATTGCGCCCGACGTGTAGGCCGAACGAGGCGAAGCCAGAAAGACGAAGAGGTCAGCGATCTCACGCGCATTGGCCGGACGCCCCATCGGCAGGCACCGAAGCTGATCGTCGATGGTGACCCCGTTCGCGCTCCGTGCCTGCAACACTTGGTACAACCGCTCCGTCGCCACGCGGCCCGGGTTGACGCCGAGGACGCGGATGCCGTCGTCGAGGCTGCGGCCACCGATGCTTCGCGTGAACGCCATCAGCGCCGCGTTTCCCGCTGATCCGGCGACATAGTCAAAATCGAAGTTCTCGCCGCCGCTGCCGATGTTGTTCAGGATGACGCCGCCGCCCCGAGCTTTCATCCGCGGGTAGATCGCGCGAACAAGGTCGATGTAGCCGAAAACCTTCAAGTCCCAACTCCGGCGCCAACATTCGGCGCCCACCTCCCAGAGGTTGCCGCCAGGGATAGCCCCGGCGTTGTTGACCAGCAC
Source organism: Azospirillum canadense (assembly GCF_025961225.1). Taxonomy (GTDB): domain Bacteria; phylum Pseudomonadota; class Alphaproteobacteria; order Azospirillales; family Azospirillaceae; genus Azospirillum; species Azospirillum canadense. The sequence goes on from NZ_JAOQNG010000007.1 coordinate 922,679, forward strand.
ATCGACGTCCTGCGCACCCGCGGCAATCGTCTCAACCGCTCCAGGGGCGGTGATGTCGACTGGCAGGACGGCGACCGGCACCTGGAACTGGTCGCCAAGGCGCGCAGCGACCGCGTTCAGCTTCTCCGCAGACCGGGCCACGAGATGGAGCGCACAGCCCTCCTCGGCAAACGCTTCAGCAAGCGCCTCTCCAATTCCTTGCGACGCACCGGTGATGAGCACACGCTTTCCGGCGAGTTTGAGGTCCACGATGCACGTCCTCCCGCTTGTTCCGCACCGGTGGCCAGCACCCTGTCAGGTTCCGGCCGCCGCCGCCGCAACCTCGTCCAAGGCCGACGGATTGGCCAGCGCTGTGGTGTCGCCCACCGGCAGCCCACAGTACGCGCTGCGGATCATCCGTCGCATCACCTTCGTGGTCCTGGTTTTCGGCAGGTCGCCGACGATGTGCACCCGCGCCGGCCGGAACGGGCGACCCAGCCGCTGTTCCACGTGTGCGGCGATCGCCTGTTCGAGCGGGGCCGCGTGTTCGCCGGCGCCGTCGACCACGACGAACACGACGAGCTTCTGCCCCTTCGTGGCGTCATCCACGCCGATGGCCGCGGCTTCCTTAACCGCGTCCAGTTCGAGCAGAACATCTTCCACCTCCGCCGGGCCCAGGCGTTTGCCGGCGAGCTTGAGCGTGTCGTCGGAGCGCCCGCGCATGAAGAAGTGTCCGTCGCTCGTCTGCAGAGCGAGGTCGCCATGAATCCACAGGCCGGGGACGGTCCGCCAGTACGTTTCCAGGTAACGCTCATCGTCGCGCCAGAAGGACTGCGTCATGCCGACGAACGGCCGCAAGATGGCCAGTTCGCCGACGGCATCAACAACGGGTTCCCCCGATGGTCCGACGACCGCGATCTCGACCCCGGGAGGGACGGCGTTGAAGCCCGCCGGGTGGATGGGCCGTACGATCACGCTGGAGAGCAGTGCTCCGGACGCCTCGGTTCCTCCGGTGAAGTTGATCAACGGCGCCCGCCCGCCGCCGAAATTCTCCTGGTGCCATAGGAAGGTTTCCGGGTCGATCGCCTCGCCGGCGGTCACCAGGATGCGGATCGACGACAGATCGCCCTGCGTCGAGACGTCGGGGTTGGCCGCCAACCCGCGGATCAGCGTCGGCGCGACCCCGAAGTGCGTCACGCGGTGCCGCTCGATGAGGCGCGCCATGCGGGACCAGTCCGGGAAATCCGGCGCACCGTCATAGCACACCAGCGTCGCGCCGCGCAGGAGGGACGCCGCGATGACCATCGCGCCGCCAACCCAGCCCATGTCCACCGGCCAGAGAAAGGTGTCGCCGGGCCGCGCATCCAGGTGGACGGCCGAGTCGTGCACGACCTTCAGCGGGAAGCCCCCATGAGTGTGCACCGCGCCCTTGGGCTTTCCGGTCGTGCCCGAGGTGAAGATGACCATGAACGGGTCGTTTGGCGACATGCGTTCCGCCGGCTGGCCGGAGTCTGGCGTTGCCGCGACGTCCGCCCAATCAAGCGCACCGGGCATATCCGCTGCATCCTCTCCTTTGAGGATGAGCCGCTCCAGACCGGGCAGGCGCGCCTTCGCCTCGAGGATGGCTTGGCTGGTGTCGATGCGCTTGCCGCGGCGGTGAAAGCCGGTGGTGGCGATGAGCGCCTTGGCGGAGCAAGCGTCCAGGCGAGAGATGATGGCCTCGGCACCAAAGCCGCTGAACAGCGGCACGACAATGGCGCCAATATAGGCCACCGCCAGCAAGGAGACCGTCGCTTCGATGCCGCCCTCCATCAGGAGACCGACGCGGTCGCCACGCTGAATGCCGGCCGCCTGCAAGCCCGCCGCGAAGGAGCGGACCTTGGAGCGCAGTTCGGGGAAGGTGAGAGCGGTGATCTCGCCTGACTCCCGCTCGGCGACGACCGCGTTTCGCTGCGCGGTCTCGGGCCGGTCGGCCCACGCCAGCACGCTGTCGACCCAGTTCAACTCACCCTCGGGGAACCACTTCGGAAACTCGTTGCCCCGGGACAAATCGGCGTAGCGGTCGAAATCGCGCGACCAGACGGTCTGGCAGTACGCAAGAACGGTGCGCCAGTACGTCTCCGGTTCGTTCAACGATGTCCGGAGCAACGCCTCGTAATCCTTCACCCCCAGAAGCGTCTGGAGGGCGGTGATGTTCGACTGGAGCACCAACTCCTGCGAGGGCTTCCACACCCGCTCGACGTTACTCATTATCAACGTTCCTTCCCACGATGGGTATTTTTTGACGGGCGGCATGATGCCGCCGCACGGGGTTTGTGGATCTGCCCCGCCTCAGCCCGGTTCGGCAGCGTGAACCAGATGGCGTTGCTCGAAGTCCGCCACCTGCTCGTCGCTGAAGCCAATCTCCCGAAGGATGGCCCGCGTGTCAGCACCCAGCACCGGCGCACTCCGCGGCGGGGACGGCGCCATCAACGACAGTTCGACAAGCGGGGACACGAGCGGCAGCGGGCGGTCGAGCCCCGGCTGGCGGAACCAATGGAAGAAGCCGCCTTCGACGTTCTGGGGCTCCACCAACGCCTGCCGGGGGGACAGCACCGGGCATCCCGGCACCCGCTTTTCGCGGAGCAGCCGCAGGCAGTCCGCGGTGCTGCGCCCGGTGCACCAGGCCTGCATCCGCTCACTCAAAACCGCGCCGTTGTCGCCACGCGCCATGTCATCCTTGAAGCGGGGGTCGCCGCGCAGGTCCTCCGCACCGACGACCTGCATCCAGCGTTCAAACATGTCGTCGCCGATCACCTGCACCATGATCCACCCATCGGCGGTGGCGAAGACGTCGGACGGCCCGGCGATGGGACTGCGGTTTTCCGTAGCCACGCGCGTGCGGACCCCGGAGGCCTCCTCGATCAGGATCGGGTTCATGATGGCCAGCGCGGTGCGCAGCAGTGAGGCCTCGACCTGCTGTCCTTCGCCCGTCGCGCGGCGCGTCATCACGGCCGCCAGCGTGCCGAGCGCCGCCGTCATGGCCGTGCTGAAATCCACGTAGGATACGGCGGCGCGGTAGGGCTGGCCGGGGCGGCCGGTCAGGGACAGCGCGCCGCTCATCGCTTGCCCGGTGCCGTCGAAGCCGATGCTGCCGCGCTCCGGTCCCTGACCACCGAAGGCTGTCACCGAGGTGAGGATGATGTCCGGTTTCAGCGCGCGCAGGCTTTCGTAGTCCAGGCCAAGTTTATGGAGCGCGCGTGGCGGCATATTTGCGACCACGATATCAGCGCTCCGGATCAGCCGGGCCAGGATCTCCCGGCTCTCCGGGGATCCGAGATCCATGGCCAGAGAGCGCTTGTTGCGATTCATCGGGAGGTAGGTCGCACCGTCCAGATCCTCACCCAAGGGGGTGACGATGCGGTCGTTACCGCCTTCGACCGGCTCCACCCGAATAACGTCAGCCCCGAAATCGGCAAGTATAGCCGCACAAAACGGCCCGGCGATAAACCGGCCGAAATCAAGAACCTTAATCCCTTGAAGAGGCCTGTGCGTCATGGCTGCCTGTTTGTGTTGAAGGCTGGAATAAAGCGGCGCATCCAATCCGAAGTGTTACGCTCGCCAATCATAGGGAACACGCCGCAGCGAAACAATGAAACCTCGGGCACAGGCCTTCGAGCGATATAGGCCCGCCCTATGTCGTCCGCGTCCATGGGCCAAGCGCTTTGGGCCTGATCACGTCAGGGACGCGTGTGAACCTCGGCGCCCGGCCAGCGGCGTGCCCCGTCCAGGCGCCTCCGCCTCAGGCAACGCGTTCGAGTGCCAAGGCGACGCCCTGTCCAACACCGACGCACATCGTGACCAGCGCAAGGTGCCCGCCGGTCGCCTCAAGGTGTCGCACCGCGGTTCCGGCAATCCGAACGCCCGACATGCCGAGCGGGTGGCCGAGCGCGATGGCCCCACCATTCGGGTTTACGTGATCCGCATCGACGGGAACGCCGAGAAGGGTGAGGCAGGCCAGCGCTTGACTGGCGAAGGCCTCGTTGAGTTCGATGACATCCCAATCGGTGATCCGCCGCCCGAGACGGTCCATCAATTTTTTGGTCGCAGGCACCGGGCCCACCCCCATGATCCGCGGCGGAACCCCCGCCGAAGCCATGCCCAAGACCCGCGCGCGCGGCACCAAACCGAACTGTTCCACCCCCCGGGGCGAGGCCAGGATCACCGCCGCCGATCCATCGTTGACGCCTGAGGCGTTGCCCGCGGTGACCGTTCCATCGGCGCGGACGACCGGCCGCAGCGTCGCAAGCATGTCAAGGGTGGTCTCCGGGCGCGGGTGTTCGTCGTGCTGGACCAGAACAGTTCCCTTGCGCTCGTTCACCCCCACCGGCACGATTTCCCCGTCGAAGACGCCGCGCGCGCGGGCGGCGTGTGCGCGGTCTTGGCTGCGCTTGGCGAAGCCATCCTGCGCCACGCGCGTGATCTGGAACTCATCGGCGACCGCCTCAGCAGTCTCCGGCATGGAATCGACACCGTACAGCGCCTTCATCTGTGGATTTATGAAACGCCAGCCGATGGTCGTGTCCTGAATCTCCGCCGTTCGCTGGAACGCGGTGTCGGCTTTGCCGAGAACAAAGGGAGCGCGGGACATGGATTCCACACCACCAGCGATCGCCACATCGATTTCGCCGGATCGGATCGCGCGGCTGGCGGCACCGATGGCGTCCATTCCCGATGCGCAGAGCCGGTTCACGGTCACGCCTGGGACATTGGATGGAAGGCCGGCTAGGAGGAGCGCCATGCGCGCCACATTCCGGTTGTCCTCACCGGCCTGGTTTGCGCAGCCGACAAAAACTTCGTCGCACGCCGCAGCAAGCTGCGGATAACGCCGAAGAAGTTCCCGGATTGGCACAGCCGCCAACTCATCGGCCCGCACCTTGGACAACGCACCCGCGTAGCGGCCGATCGGCGTGCGGACGAAATCACACATGAACACGTCTTGGGTCATGGACACCTTCGCAGTAGGAGAAAAAAATGGACATCGGATCCCTGGGTGACAGCCGCGCTCCGGAGCGGCGGCGCATCGCGTCAGGCACAGTCCGATGAGACTCAGGCGGGCCTACCCGCCGGTATCAGTTCCGCGAACTCCGGCACCGCCTTGAAGAGATCGGCGACGAGGCCGTAATCGGCGACCTGGAAGATGGTAGCTTCCTCGTTCTTGTTGATCGCGACGATGACCTTGCTGTCCTTCATGCGGGCGAGGTGCTGGATCGCCCCCGAGATGCCGACCGCGACGTGCAGCTCGAGCGCCACGATCGTGCCGGTTTGCCCGACTTGGTAATCATTGGGAACGAAGCCCGCGACCACCGCCGCGCGCGACGCGCCGCCCAGCGTCTCGTCCGACGCCGAACCGCCCTCGGCCGCCGGCTCGAAGGCGGTGGTGCGCACGGTGATGACCTTCACCGGGTTGGCCGACTTCACAGTGGCGATGGCGTTGCCGGCGTCGATCGGGCGGGTGAAGGTGTCAGCGCTCTCCACCGACAGGATGTCGGAGATCTGCGCCATGTCCAGCAGAGCCTTGGCCACACCGGCGACCTTGAACGCGGCGTCGACAACCGCCTAGGCGGCCTTCAGGCGGACGTTGTCATGCTCCGCAATGACGAGGACAGACATTTTCGACAATCCTTCACTATACGGTCAGGTAATCAGCTTGCCAGATTGCATCGCTGCTTCCTGTTCAAGCAATTCTCGAAACATTGGCGATGCAATCGCTTCAGCCAGATCCGAATTGTCAATGTTAAATTCTCCGAAGTTCTCGACGATGTAGAAATATATCCTGATGGCGTGTGGGCGTAGATGTTCGGGAAGATGAGCAAAGAGTTCAATGTCACTGGCATGGCCCACACGCGCAAAGTTCCAGGGATGGGTCCGCGGCATTCTGGGGGGCTCCCTTGCGAGACGAGCGGTTGGGGTGATCAGATCACCCGCGCGTCGTTCTTGAGCTTATCCACGAGGGGCGCCACGTCGGCGACCTTGATGCCGGCTTGGCGCGTCAGCGGCTCGGCCAGTGCAGCGCGTCCGGACGCCGATGGTCCGCCCGTGAGAGCCAATTGCCGGTGCCGGCATTCATCAAAATGCGCATATTGCTCGTCCCTCCGTGCTCCTCTCTGGCATGGCCTTACATCCCCGGATAGTTCGGGCCGCCGCCGCCCTCGGGGACGACCCAGTTGATGTTCTGGGTGGGGTCCTTGATGTCGCAGGTCTTGCAGTGCACGCAGTTCTGCGCGTTGATCTGCAGCCGCGGGTTGGTCCCGTCCTCGTTGCGCACGATCTCGTACACCCCGGCCGGGCAGTAGCGCGTCTCCGGCGCGTCGTACAGCGCCAGGTTCACCCGGATCGGCGTCTCCGGGTCCTTCAGCGTCAGGTGCGCCGGCTGGTCTTCCTCGTGGTTGGTGTTCGACAGGTACACCGACGACAGCCGGTCGAACGACACCACCCCGTCCGGCTTCGGGTAGGCGATCGCCGGCGCCTCGCTCGCCTTCTTCAGCGTCGCGTGGTCGCCGTGCCGGTGGTGCAGGGTCCAGGGCGACTTGCCCTTGGTCGCCGTCTCATACGCCGCGTTGGCCAGACCCGCCCACAGACCCTTCTGGAAGCCCGGGCGGATGTTGCGCACCTCGTGCAATTCCTTCCACACCCACGACGCCTTCAGCGCCTCCGGGTAGGTCGTCACTTCACGCCCATTTTCGCCGCCCGTCAGGTGCGCGAAGATGGTCTCGGCCGCCAGCATGCCCGACTTCATGGCGGTGTGGTTGCCCTTGATCTTCGGCACGTTCAGGAAGCCCGCCGCGTCGCCGACGATCAGACCGCCGGGGAAGGTCAGCTTGGGGATCGACTGCAAGCCGCCCTCCGACAGGGCGCGGGCGCCGTAGGCGATGCGCCGGCCACCCTCGAAGGTCGGGCGGATGGCCGGGTGCGTCTTGTAGCGCTGGAACTCCTCGAAGGGCGAGAGGTGCGGGTTCTCGTAGTCGAGCCCGACCACGAAGCCGACCGACACCAGGTTGCCCTCCATGTGGTAGAGCCAGCTGCCGCCGTAGGTCTTGGGGTCCATCGGCCAGCCGATGGTGTGGACGATCAGGCCGGGCTGCGACTTGGCGGGGTCGACCTCCCACAGCTCCTTGATGCCGATGCCGTAGGTCTGCGGGTCGACGCCGTCGCGCAGATCGAAGCGCTCGAACAGCGTCTTGGTCAGCGAGCCGCGGCAGCCCTCGGCGAAGACGGTCTGCCGGGCGTGCAACTCCATGCCCGGCGTGTAGTTGCCGGTCTTCTCGCCGTCCTTGCCGATGCCCATGTCGCCGGTGGCGACGCCCTTGACCGCACCCTCCTCGTCGTACAGCACCTCGGCCGCGGCAAAGCCGGGGTAGATTTCCACGCCCAGCTCTTCGGCCTGGGCGGCCATCCAGCGGGCGAGGTTGCCGAGGGAGATGATGAAGTTGCCGTGATTGTGCATCTGCGGCGGGGTGAAGGGCGACTTCAGCGCCTTGGTCGGGGTGAGGAAGAGGAAGCGGTCCTCGCGCGCCGGCGTGGTCAGCGGCGCGCCCTTCTCCTTCCAGTCCGGGATCAGCTCGTCGAGCGCGTGCGGCTCGAACACCGCGCCGGACAGCAGGTGGGCGCCGACCTCCGAGCCCTTCTCGATGACGCAGACCGACAGCTCCTGCCCGGCCTCATTGGCCAGCTGTTTCAGGCGGATGGCCGCGCTCAGGCCCGACGGGCCGGCTCCGACGACGAGGACGTCGTACTCCATCACCTCGCGCTTGCTCATCGGTTGTCTTGTTCATAGTTAAGGGGATTGGAAGGCTGGGCGGTGGTGCGGTCGGCGCCCCCGCCCCGAGTGCCGCGTCCAGCGGGGGACGTAAGGCGCGGAAAGCGGCTGTGGCGGTATTGTCGGGAAAAGGGGGTCGGGCGCACGCGCCCGACCCGAGGACCGCGTCTGTCCAGGGAGGATGGAAAAACGCGGGGGGAACTCGACACACTCGTGATGCGTTCAAGCGACGCGGCGATGGGGGGCCGTCAAGGGCAGCCCAAGTACCCGGTGTACGCGCGATCATGTTAAGCGCCTTGTCACGGGCCTCGCGGGTGCCCCCGGGACGGACATCCTGCAACAAGGACGCTCAACCCGCTTTGCGCCATGACCTGGGCGATTCCCGCCCCCATAACGCCGGCGCCAACGATGCCAACGGTCTCAATGTTGACCATGTGTCAATCCCGAACTAGGCCGGCCCTGCGGCCGGCGTTCAACAGTCTGTGCCCATCTTCTGGCGCGATGCCGTGGAACGGACGAGAAAACACTTGGCGGCTCATCGCATCAGGAACGCGGCGAAGGCCTGCTGTGCCTCGGGGCTGCGGCGCAGCGTCTGGAACAGCTGCGCCTCTTCATCGATGGACTCGGCCACAGCCATGGCGGTGCTGCGCATCAGCAGACGCTTCGTCGCCACCAGTGCCGCCGCCGGCAGGGCCGCCAGCCGGCGCGCCTGGACCAAGGCTTGCGGAAAGGCACCGCCCTCATCAGTAATGGCGTTCACCAAGCCCACCCGCTCCGCAACGTCGGCGTCAAAGCGGTCGCCGAGCATCAGCAGTTCGGCGGCCCGTTTGGCCCCCGCCAAACGCGGAAGCAGGTAACTGGACGCCCCTTCCGGGCACAGCCCCAAAGCAACGAAGGGCAGGCGAAACCGTGCGCCGCGGCCCGCGTAGGCCAGATCGCAGTGGAGGAGTAGCGTCGTGCCGATGCCGATCGCGTGCCCCTCGACTGCGGCGACGATCGGCTTGGGAAAGCGCGCTAGGTCCTTTAGGAACAACACCCCCGCGCTCGGCCGCTCCGCGTTCGCCACATCGCGGAAATCCGCAACGTCGGTGCCGCTGGTGAAATCTCCACCCGCGCCCTGCAGGACCACGGCGCGCACCGCCGCGTCGTCTGCGAAGGCCGCCAAGGCCGCGCGCAGTGCGCCGTAGGTGGCGCGGTCGAGGGCGTTTCGTCGTTCGGGGCGTGCGATGGTCATGACCCGCAAACCATCCTCCGGAACATCGATAACCAGACTCTCGCTCACGACGAACCTCCTGACCGTGTTGCCCGAACGCCTCCGCTCAGGTGCGCCGCTCGAGGACTTGCCGGGAAATGTTGTTGCGTTGTATTTCGTTGATTCCACCGCAGATGGTGGTCACCATCGCGTTCATCAGAGGCGCCAATGAAGCGACCGGCCGGCCGCCGAACCGCAAGTTTCCAGCGGACCCACCGTGGTCGGCGGCATTCTCCATCAACGGCACACTGACGCAGGTGCAGGTCTCGCTGGCCTAGATCTTGAGTATTCTGTCCGGCCAACTGAAGAACTGGGGCACGCTCCTGTTTTGATGCGAACTCTCGTCTCATGTCCAAGTCTAGCACGCTGTAATTCCGCGCGAAGCCAATAGAACAGGTCACCCTTTGGTGGGTATAGGCGCCGGCCGTGCTGGTGTGCGCTGGCGGGAGCGTCAGCCATGTAGGCACGATCCGCGAGGAATACAGACGGCCAGAACGGCTTTTCTTTCGGTCGCCGACCGCCACCACCGATCCGAGAAGACTCGAGCCAAGGGGTTTCCTTAGGGACGGTTTTCAGAATGCGCTGAGGCGGTTGGCGACGATGAAGATCGCCGCGGCGGTGAGCAGCGCGAGTATGATCCGCCCCAACCTGTCCTGCCGTCGATCTAGGCGTTTGTTTGCGAGCAGCCAAGCGCAGCCGTGCTCGACGACGCAGCGGACTTTGCCGAGCCCCGAGCCGTGGGGCTCGCCGATCTTGCGGATGTGCGGCTGGATGCCGTCGCGCAAGCAGAGCCAGCGGTTATCGGCGCTGTCGTAACCCGCGTCCGCGTAGAGCCTGCTGATGGCGGCGCAGACAACCTGGGCCAGGCGCAGCAGATCCGGAAAGAGCTTGGTGTCATGCACATTGGCGGGCGAAGGGACGACCGCCAGCGGCAGGCCATCGGTCGAGACGACCACGTGGTACTTGGTCCCGGGCTTACCGCGGTCGGTCGGGTTCGCCCCGGTCAACTCGCCGCCCCGCTTGGCCCGCACCGAGCAGCTGTCCACCACGACGTCCCATGCGGCGGCGTCGGGGCCGGAGCGCGCCATGCGGATGAGGACGGCATGGACACGGCGCAGCAACGCCGTGGTGTGCCACTCGTCCAGGCGGCGGCGCAGGGTGGAGCCCGAGGCGCGTCCGTCCGCAGCCTTCAACTCCCGCCATTGGACACCCTCGCGCACAAAGAAGCCGAGCGTCCGGATCACCTCCGCCGTCGGCACCGGGGGGCGCCCCGGACCGGGGTGCCGGGGCTCGATCCGGTCGATGATGCCAGCCACCAGCTCTACCGCCTGCGCGCGCATGTCCGCTCCCATGCCAAAGGCACGGGAACCGGCATGCGGTTACTTGATCACGCTCGCAGCTGACCTCGGAGAGTTCTGGAAACCGGGCCTTAGTACCGGTCACCATCCGGTCCAGGCGCCGGTACTCCCCATTACTGAAACCTCCGTCTGAAACGGCCCACGTCGACCGGCGGTCGGGACGCCTTGGACCACGCCAGAACCAACTGGGCCGTCTCGCCAACGATACCACGGCGGAACACCATCACGCAGACGATGAAGATCCCTCCGTGGATCACCGTGACCCAGGATCCGAGGTGGGCAAGGTAGTTCTCCATGCCGGCCACGATGAACGCGCCGACGAGCGGACCGCTGATCGTCCCAACTCCACCGAGGATGGTCATGAGCACGGCGTGGCCGGACATGGTCCAGTGCACGTTGGTCAACGACGCCAGTTGGAAGACGAGGGCATCGAGCGATCCCGCCAGCCCGGCGATCATCGTTGAGAGCACGAAGGCAAGAAGCTTGTAGCGCTCGGTGAAGTAGCCCAGCGATGTGGCCCGCGCCTCGTTTTCCCGAATGCTCCTGAGGACGTTGCCGAACGGCGAATTGATCGCCCGGTACACGACCAGCGACCCGATAGCAAAGCAGGCGAAAACGAAATAGTACATCGCAAGCGGGTCGTTCAGATTCACGAGACCGAACAGCGTGCCGCGCGGAACGCCCTGGATGCCCTCGTCGTTGTTGGTGAAGGGGGCCTGGACCGCCAGAAAATAGACCATCTGCGCAAGGGCCAGGGTGATCATCGAGAAGTAAATCCCCTGCCGGCGGATGGCCAAGTAGCCGCAGACCGTACCGAGCGCTCCCGCTCCCAGAACTCCCGCCACGATGCCCAACACCGGATCAAATCCCAACAGCTTGACACAGTACGCTGTGACGTAGCTGGCGCCGCCGAAATACGCCGCGTGCCCGAACGACAGCAGCCCGCCATACCCCAGAAGCAGGTTGAAGGCGCTGGCGAACAGCGCGAAGCACAGCACCTTCATCAAAAACAGCGGGTAGACGGCGAACGGGGCCAGCAGGCCGGCCACAAGGGCCGCGAGGAGGAGGGCACGCCGAGCCACCGGAGTGCGGGCCTTGACAAGCGCCTCGCCGCCCGTCGCGTGCCCCTGCTGGGCCGCCGCCATGTTGCCGAACAACCCGTTCGGCCGGACGAGGAGCACGACCGCCATGATGATGAACACCACCGTCGTCGATGCCTGCGGATAGAAGACCTTCGTCAAGCCTTCGGCAATGCCGAGGCCGAAGCCCGAGACAATCGCGCCCATGATCGACCCCATGCCACCGATCACCACGACCGCGAAGACGACGATGATGATGTCCGATCCCATCTGCGGGTTGACCTGGTACACCGGCGCCGCCATGACGCCGGCCAACGCCGCCAATCCGACCCCGAAGCCGTAGGTCACCGTCACCAGCCGCGGCACGTTGATGCCGAACGCGCGGGTCAGCAAGGGGTTCTCCGTCGCGGCGCGCAGCTGGGCGCCAAGCCGCGTGCGTTCGATCATGAACCAGGTGAGCAGGCAGATCGCCAGCGAGCCGCCGATCACCCAGGCGCGGTAGACCGGCAGGAACATGAAACCCAGGTTCCAGGCAGACGTCAGCGTCGCAGGCGTTGCGTAGGAATTCCCGGACGCGCTGAACTGTTGGCGCGCCAATCCCTCGACAACCAGCGCCACGCCGAAGGTCAGCAGCATGCCGTAAAGGTGATTGACCTGGTAGAGGTGGCGCAGCAGGATCCGTTCGAGCGCGATGCCGGACGCCGCCACCACGACCGGCGCGATGACCAGCGCCGGCCAGTAGCCGATACCGAACGCGGTCAGCAGCACGTAGGCGCACAGCGCCCCCAGCATATACTGCGCGCCGTGGGCGAAATTGACGATGTTGAGCAGGCCGAAGATGACCGCCAAGCCGAGGCTCAGCATGGCGTAGAAGCTGCCGTTGATCAGGCCGATCAGGAGTTGCCCGAACAGAACCGGAGCCGGTGGCAGAACATGAAGAAAGTCGGGCATCGTTCCCCCCATTGAGCTTTTCTGGTATGCGCGGAAGCATCGGTCCGTGCCGCCCGCCCCCGATCAGACGGTGCAGATCAGACGGTGAGGTAGGCGTCGATGCGGTCGCCGCTGCGGCTGAACTCCGCTTGGTGGATCATGTCCACAACCTGCCCGTGTTCGACGATGTAATGGCGGTCGGCGACCGTCGCGGCAAAATGGGCGTTTTGCTCGACCAGAAGGATCGTGTAGCCGCGGGCCTTAAGCGTCTGAATCACCGCCCCGATCTTGTCGACGATAACGGGCGCCAGACCCTCGGTCGGTTCGTCCAGCAGCAGCAGCGTCGCTCCGGTGCGCAGGATGCGGCCGATGGCGAGCATCTGCTGCTCGCCGCCGGACAGGCGCGTTCCGAAGCTTTGCCGGCGCTCACGGAGGTTGGGAAAGAGGTCATAGAGTTCTGCGACGGTCATGCCCCCCGGCGCCACCTTCGGCGGCAGCATCAGGTTCTCCTCGACCGTCAGGCTGGCGTAGATTCCCCGCTCTTCCGGGCAAAACGCGATCCCGAGCCGGCCGATGGCCTCCGGCGGCAGCGCAATGACGTTCCGGCCCGCGAAGGTCACCTCGCCGCTGCGGCGCTGGATCAGGCCCATGATCGACTTGAGTGTGGTCGACTTCCCGGCACCGTTCCGACCGAGCAGCGTCACCACCTCTCCCTTGCGCACCTCAAACGTCATACCGTGCAGGGCCTGGGATTCGCCGTGCCAGGCGCACAGCCGCTGCACGGACAGCAAGGGCGGAACCGTCGGGCTGGCGTCAGGCATGTGCCGCCCCCATGTAGGCGGACCGCACGTCCGGGTTTGCAGACACTTCGGCGTAGCTGCCCTCCGCCAGGACCTGCCCGCGGGCCATGACGGTGATCCGGTTCGACAGAGCGGAGACGACCGAGAGGTTGTGCTCCACCATCAGCACGGTGTAGCGCTCGCCGACTTGGCGGATGAGGTCCGAGATGGTGCCGATGTCCTCGCGGCCGAGACCAGCCATTGGCTCGTCCAGCAGCAGCAGTTCGGGGTCGAGTGCCAGCGTCGTGGCGATCTCCAGCGCGCGGCGCCGTCCGTACGACAGTTCGGCCGCGATCACGTCGATGGCGTCCTGCAAGCCAACGGCCGCGATCAGTTGCTCGGCGCGCCCATCCAGCACGTCCAGACCTGCGCTGTCGCGCCAGAAATGGAAGGACGTGCCGAGACGGCGTTGCAGAGCGACGCGGAGGTTGTCGCGCACCGTCATGTGGGAAAACACAGCGGAAATCTGAAAGGAGCGGACGATGCCCAGCCGGGCGACCGCGGCCGGCCGCAGCCGCGTGATGTCCTGCCCGTTGTACGTGATCGTTCCACCGGTTGGCTGAAGAAATTTCGTGAGCAGGTTGAAGACCGTGGATTTGCCGGCGCCATTCGGGCCGATCAGCGCGTGGATGGTGCCGCGTTGGATGCGAAGGTTGACCCCGGCGACGGCGCTGAAGCCGCCGAAGTCCTTGCGCAGGGCGTCCGCTTCCAAAATATAAGGGCTCATTGCGATGCTGTCCGGACGGACGGACGTCGGATGGGACCCGACGCCGGAATGAAAGGGAGGTGGCGGGCGCGGCCGCTTGGGGGCGCCCGCCGTCGCGGGCTACTTCTTGACCATTGGGCAGTCGCTTTCGCTCAGCGGCGAGAAGGCCTCTTCGGGCGGAACGGTCCCGATCACCTCGAACAAGTCGTTTGGCCCCTTCGACGCCGACGGCGCCTTGGCCTTGGCCAGATACATCGGCCGGACGAGTTGGTTGTCGGCGCGGATGACGCCCCCCTTCATGGCGATGGTGTCGATCGGATTGGCTTTCATCGCGGGCACGACGACGCTCGCGTCGTCGGTCCCCACGGCCTGAACGGCCTTCAGGTAGTGGAGCGTCGCCTCGTACTCCCCGACGTGCGTGTAATCGGGCGACTGGCCGGTGCGCTCCCGGAACCGTTTCGACCAGGCGCGGGTCTGATCGTTCCACTCTTCGTAAAAGGGCGTGGTGAAGACGATGCCTTGACCCAGTTCCAATCCCATGGAGCGCAGCGCGCTGTTGAACATGCTCAGGCTGGCGAAGGTTATGCCCATCTGCGGCAGGCCGAACGCGGTGCCGGCCTTCACGACGTTGACCATGTCGACGCCGGCAAAGCCGATGGCCACGTTCGCGGCGCCGGAGGCCTGCGCCTGCAAGACGTAGGATGACATGTCGCCCGCGTTCAGCGGCACGGCGATCTCGCCCACCGCTTTGCCGCCGCCGCTGGCGATGCCGCGCAGCGCCGCCGCGCGGGCCGGCGGACCGGCAGCGGTGTCTTGAATCATGACGTACCAAGTCCTCTTGCCGTGCTCGGTGACATGCTTGGTGACGGCCACCGCCAGCGCGTAGAAATCGGGCGTCCAGTGAATGGAATTGGGAAGGCAGCTCTTGCCGGCCAGATCCGAGGTCTGGGCGACGGTGTGAATCAACAACTTCTTTGGGCGCTCCTTGGCGATCGCCTGCACCGCCAGCGCCACCGACGAACCGGCGAGCCCCAGCGCCATGGACACGTTGTCGCGGTCGAACCAATCGGTGACGATGGCCGATCCGACACTCGGCTTCAGTTGATGATCCGCGGTCAGCAGTTCGATCTTCTTCCCCAGCACCGTACCGCCGAAGTCCTCGATTGCCATCTGCACCGCGGCGACCGACCCCTTTCCGGTGAAGTCGCTGTAGCCGGACGACATATCCGTCGCCAAGCCAATGCGGAAGACGCCGGACGACTGCGCCACGGCGGGTGACGACAGACCCACGGCGACCGGCACCACAACCGGCAGAGCGCGGGCCAGACGGATCGTGCTGGACGCGATGCGGCGCAGATCCAGAGCGAGACTACAAAGCGTCACGAGTTCCTCCCTTTGATTGTGTTCTGATGCGCGCCGTCGTGGAGCGTCCGCTTCCGGTTAGGCGGCGGGCGCCGTTCCGCCCCGCTCCCGCTTTTCCAATTCGTCGAGCAGCACCGGCACGCCCAAGGTGCAGGTGTGCATGCCCAACGCCGTGGTGAGCTGATACACCTCCATGATCTCTTCTTTGGTCGCGCCGTATTTGAGAGCGTTCTGGATGTGAATGCGCAGCCCCGGCTCGTAGAGGTGCGTGGTGGCGGCATCGATGGCGATGTAAATGAATTCCTTGATTTTGGGCTCCAGGACACCACGGGTCCACGGAACTGAGGAAAAGCGCAGATAAGCGTCAAAAAAGTCGGGATCCAGGGCAAGCAGCCCATCCCAAAACGCGTTCCAATAGCCGCGCTTGGCGATGAAATCTTCCTTGAGGGCCAGCCGCCGGTCGTCGAACGGCACCTCGACCTCCGCGCCGCGTCCGGCTTGGCGAAACTCATCGAGCAGCACCGGGACGCCGAACGTGCAGGTGTGCATGCCGAGCACGCTGGTCAGCTGATACACCTCCATGATCTCTTCTTTGGTCGCGCCGAGCCGCAGCGCATTCTGGATGTGAATGCGCAGCCCCGGCTCATAGAGGTGAGTCGTTGACGCGTCGATGGCGATGTAGATGAATTCCCGGACCTTCGGATCGAGGACACCCTTGGTCCAGGGCACCGACGACAGGTTCAGGTATGCCTCGAAGAAATCCGGGCTCAGTTGGAGAAGCCCATCCCAGAACTCGTTCCAATAACCCCGGACGCGAATGAAATCGTCCTTAAGACGCTGCGTGCGTTCCGTCATTTCAAACATGCCTTGACTCCTTGAAGCGCGCTGACTCAACCCCGGCATCCACCGGTGACCATTACGTGCGCCGGACACCGGCGGCTGGCTGCCCATGAAAGCGCGCGCTGCGCCGGTTTGGTCGGGCTGCGGCAAGCCGGTCCGCCGGCCCGCGACTGAACAGGATTGCTGGGATGCAGGAGCCCAGCCAGCGCGAGCGTCGGCGGATGCCGATCGCCCCTCACACCGGTCTTGTTGCTGATCGTTGTGGAGCTTAACAATCGGATGGTGCGCCGAACAGGGCGACACGCGGGACCATAGGGGCGCCCTGTTGCACTCATAGGGCGCCCGACGTGGTTCCTCAGGTTCGCCCGTAGTACTGGATCTCGAACAGAATGCAGCCTTCCCGGGACAGGAACGGACCATGCGGCGTGCCGGGCGGCCGATACGTGTAGCTGGGGGACGGGGTGCCCTCGCCATCGCCGGCCGTGGCCGGCACCAGATCCCCGCGCAGCACAAAGACCTCTTCGGAGTAGTCATGGACCAGCTCGCTCGTCGTGCGAGCGCCGCCCAGGAACCGGACCAGACGCGTCCTCGACCCCGTCTGGGTCGCCTCGTCCAGGTCGTCGACCAGCGGCTTCACCTCAATGCCGGCCGGAAAGCCGGGAAGTTGTTCCCAGCCCTCGGCAAGGTTGATGGAGGCCATTTCAATGTGGGGCTTTGCAGAGGTCATCTTGGTAAGAATCCTTTGTGAGGCGGCAACTAGTCATTACGGCATTCGACTATTACTTGCCGCCGTGTTGTTTTTTAGCAAGACATTCCGTTTAACTGACGTTATCAAAACGTTGGCACGCGGAGCAATTGCGTTCGACCAGCCGCCTTTAAGGGCCATAGGGCCCCACGATGATGCCCGAATGCTCCCGACGGTGTGCGGGTGCCGACCGTGACACGACTGTGTCGCGGCTCAAGCCGAGCGGATGTCGAGGACCAGCTGCTCGATCTCCGCGTGCAGGCGTCCCGCCTGTGCGGACAGAGCCCGGGAAGCCGACAGCACGTCGCTCGCCGTCGTCTTCGTCGCGCCCGCCCCCGCCGCCACTTGATCGATGACGGCGAGAACCGACTGGGTCGCCGCTGCGGCCTTCCGGGCGTTTCCTGCGATCTGATCGGCCGCGGCCTCCTGCTCGTTGACGACGTGCGCCACACCCTCGGTGATGCGCTCCATCGTTCCGATGACCCGCGTGATCTGTCCGATCGCGGCCGTGGCGCCCCCGGTGACCGCCTGCATCGTGGCAATCTGCACCGAAATGTCTTCGGTCGCCTTCGCCGCTTGGCTTGCCAGAGTTTTGACCTCGCCGGCCACGACCGCGAACCCCCTGCCCGCCTGCCCCGCCCGCGCCGCTTCGATCGTCGCGTTCAAGGCGAGTAGATTGGTCTGCGCGGCAATGTTTTGGATGAACTGCACGACATCGCCGACCCGGGTCGCCGCGTCCACCAGAGTCGTCATCGTGCCGCCGGCCGCGTCGGCGGCCCGGACGGCCTCGCGCGTGATGCGGTCCGAGTCCTTCATCCGGAGCGCGATGGTGCCGACCGAGCTGGTCAACTGGCTCGCCGCTGCAGCGACGGCTTCGACGTTCGACGCAGTCTGCCCGGCGGCCTTGGCCATGACCGCCGATTCGCGCTGGGTTTGGTCAGCGCCGCTGCTCATTGCGCCGGCGGCGTTCTCGAGCCCCTCCGCCGCGTCGGCGACGGCACGCACGATGGGGCCAACCCGGCCGTCGAAGGACTCCATGATCCGCTCGAGCCGGGCCGCCCGCGTGTCCCGAGCGGCGCGGACGCGCTCCTGCTCAGCGTGCAGCGCGTCAGCGTCGGTCAGCGCCTCCGCGCAAACGCGTATGGCGCGCGCCATCGTGCCAATCTCATCGGAGCGCTCATGCGCGGGGATGTCGGGGTTCCGCTCCCCCGCGGCCAAGCGCTCCATCGCGCGGGTCATGCGCGACAGAGGCTGGGTGATGCGGCGCGCGAGGAGCACACCGGCGACGCTGACGGCGAGCAGCAGCAGGCCGCCGCCGACGACCATCCGACGGCGCATGGCATCGACCGGCGCCAGCACCTCATCGAGCAACGCCTCGGCATGGACCCGCCACGGCAGCGCCGCCGAGCGCAGCGGCCGAACGGCGACGAGCGCCGTCGCGGTGCCCTGGACGCTCCGCGCTACCGCGACCGATGCACCGCGTCCGTCAGTCTCATCTGCGCCACCGGCGTACGGGGCCAGAACCGGCTGCTCCGGAGCGAGGCGCGGAATGCTGCGCAGACGCCCATCCGCGCCGACGAGGTACGTGTCGCCGCTCTGCCCCATGCCGTCGGTGGCCTGCATGATACGGCTCAGCCCATCCCCCGATAGGCGGAACACGAGAACCGCCAGGAGCCGCGTCGTGCCGTGGGGCAGCGGGATCGCCACCGGACTGGCCAGGAACGCCGACGGGACACCCCAGGCGGCCCCGTAGGAGACGAAATCGGTGACGCGGACAGCGTCCGCCCGCCCGCCGCTGCGGACCTGGTCCAAAATGGCGTCCAGTGGCGGCGGCAAGGCCGCCGCGAAGTCGTCGCCCTTGGCGGCGCTGTAGAGCACCGTCCGGTCCGGCGACAGCAACAGAACATCGGCCAAGCCGCGCCGCTGCATCAGATCGCGCATCCACGGGTGCAGGTTCTGGTGCGCGATGTCGTACAGCGCGTTCCCCTCCGCCTTGTCCATCCGCTGGCGTTCGCCGGGCGGAAAAGGATTTCCGTGGACGTAGCGCGCCCGCAGGGCGACGCCCGGATCGCCACGACTGGCTTCGGTGCGCCATCCGTTGCCCAGAGCCACCGCCGCCTCCCGCATCGAGTTCGTGCCGGCGGTCAGCGCGATGTCGCCTTCAAGACCTTGCAGATAAGCGCGCACGGCCGTCTCGCGCGCGTCGGCCAGCGCCAGCAGCTTGTCATTCGCCGCCGCGCGCAGACGCGCCGAGGCCGTTACGTAGGCGTACACGCCAAGCACCACGGCGGTGATGACCGTCGACGCCACCAGCACAGCCGGAATTTTGTGCCGAAGCAGCACGGCAGAGCCTCCCCTGATTGTTGATGTTGGTTAGCCGGCAAGCAGCGTCGACCTCCGCCCAGGCTAACCCCGGGCGGGCGCCGATCCGGTGCCGTTGCGCGCGCAACGTGGCCAGTTCGGACTTGGCTTTACCGGTAGGAGTCGGCGTCCACGGCGGTTTTCCAGTACGCCGCTCCCGAGGTGAATCCGCCGTCTATGATGATCTCCTCGCCGGTGATCATCCGCGCTGCGTCGCCGGCGAGATAGCCGACAGCTGAAGCGATGTCGTCGGCGTCCGCCATCCGCCCGAGCGGAGTCATGCCGACCATCGTCTCGACGTGCCGGCCGCCGCGGATGATGTCGGTGCTCACGAGCCCCGGGCACACGCAGTTCACGCGGATGCCGTCGGCCGCGAATTGCAGCGCGGCCGACCGCGTCAGCCCGCGCAGGCCCCACTTGCTGGCGCTGTAGGCCGGGTCAGGATGGCCGGAAAACGCTGCGTTCGAGGCAATGTTGACGATGGCCCCCCCGCTTCCCCGCATGTGGGGGACGACCGCCCGGATCCCCAGGAAGCTTCCCGTCAGGTTGACGTCAAGAACCCGCCGCCACTCGTCTTCACTGTAGGTTTCGATGTGCTTGCGGACCAGGATGCCGGCGTTGTTCACGAGGACGTGCACGCCTCCGCCCCAGTCGACCGTCTCGCGCACGGCGTTCGACCAAGCCGGGGCCGACGACACATCCAACGGCACGCAGCGGGCGCTCAGGCCCTCGGCACGCAACGCGGCGACGGTGGCGCCTGCCTCGTCCGCCAGCACGTCGCCAATCACCACCTTGGCGCCGCGCCGGGCGAACAGGAAGGCCACCGCACGCCCGATGCCGCGCGCGCCGCCGCTGATGAGGACAGCCTTTCCACTGAACTGGTCCATGTCGCCTCCCATTTTTTGCGCATTGCGGATCGCACCGGGGCAGCGGCACGCGGCAGGCATGGCGCATGCTCTTGCTTTCCCTCCGGCGATCACGGCACCGCGCAACGTTGATTGATTCACGGTGTTCTCAAGCAAAGAAGACAAGCGGCGGCACCCGTGTCAAAACCTTCTCGCTGCAGGTCGGAGCGGGCCAGACAAGCATAGAGAGTCCCTATACTGCCGATAGGCTGGCGGTGCCTTGCGTCGTGGCCTGTGTGGTTCATACTCATTGATGGGTGGAACGAACGCCTCGCTGGCGCTGCGGCGAGGTCTACCAAGAACATTTACTTGAGGTATGCTTTATGTCTCAGCCGCTGCTCCAACACTATCGGCTCGGATCTCTTGATCTCGCCAACCGCGTCGTGATGGCGCCCATGACACGCAATCGCGGCGACAATCCGGAAAACGCGGCGACCGATCTCGTCGCGCAATATTACGCGCAGAGGGCCAGCGCCGGGTTGATCATCAGCGAAGGGACCTACGTCAGCCCACAAGGCGCCGGCTACATCCATGTTCCTGCGATCCATTCGGCGGCCCAGGTCGCCGGCTGGGCGAAGGTCACGGCGGCCGTTCACGCCCGCGGCGGGAAAATCTTCGCGCAGCTGTGGCATGTTGGCGCGGTATCGCACCCCGACATTCTGGGCGGCGAGCTGCCGGTGGCGCCTTCGGCGATCAATCCCAAGGCAATGGCCTACACGCCAAACGGCTTCCAGGCCACAGTCACTCCCCGTGCTCTGTCTTTGTCGGAGATTGCGGGCATCGTAGGCGATTTCCGGCGCGCCGCGGCGAACGCCCTGGCGGCCGGGTTTGACGGCGTCGAACTGCACGCAGCGAACGGCTACCTCTTCCATCAGTTCTTCGCCCGCAGCATGAACACGCGCATGGACGCCTATGGTGGCTCCGTCGAAAATCGCGCACGCTTCCTATTCGACGTGATCGACGCCGTCACGCGGGAGCTGCCGTCGGATCGCATCGGCGTGCGCATCAACCCGGCCGTCCATGGACTATCCGGCATCCTCTTCGACGAGGAGACCCTCCCGCTCTTCGACCATGTCGTCGGCCGCTTGAACGCCTTAAACCTCGCCTACCTCCACGTCATGGAGCCGATCAACGCCACCGACCAGCTGCCGCCGGAGCTGGTGACCCCGTCCGTCGCGTCCTATTTCCGCTCACGCTACACGGGAACGCTGATCGGCGCCGTCGACTACACGCAGGACAGCGCCAACGCCGCGATCGCGTCCGGCGCTGTGGACCTCGTCGCGTTCGGCCGCGCGTTCATCGCCAACCCCGATCTGGTGGAGCGGTTCGCCCACGGGCACCCGCTCGCCATTCCGGACCGCGCCACCTTTTACACGGGCGGCGTGAGCGGCTATACCGACTACCCCACCTTCGCGGACGGCCCCGCTCCACGCGACACTGACACGCCCGACGGGTTTGAGTCCTACGCGGAGACCCGGCGCCGCTTCAATGCGGTGGTGAACCGGTGACCGGGGCCGGTCTGCCCCCCGGTGCGCGGCAGCCCGACGGAGGCATGCTCC
This sequence comes from Azospirillum canadense, assembly GCF_025961225.1. Taxonomy (GTDB): domain Bacteria; phylum Pseudomonadota; class Alphaproteobacteria; order Azospirillales; family Azospirillaceae; genus Azospirillum; species Azospirillum canadense. Next base: position 944,392 of record NZ_JAOQNG010000007.1, read on the forward strand.
TGGTGGGAGTGGAAGTGCTGGACGGGATCGCTCTGGTCACCATCGTCAACCCCTGGTGAACGCGCTGTCCGCGGCCGTGTTCCAGACGAGCACATAGTCGAACTCACGCCGTCGCGCGGGCCGCCACGCCGGCGCGGGCGAGCAGCTTGCGGAAGGTGGCCGCGGTCATCGGCGCCTTGCGCTCGGAGACGAAGACGTAGGGCGTGTCCGGGTCCTCGCGCATCAGCCGGCGCAGATCCCGGATCTCCGGGCCGCGCAGGGGATGGGGGCTCGCCAGTCCGTTCTTGCGGCGGCACACGTGCAGGAGCCCTTGGCGCAAATCCACCTGCTCGCGGCGCAGACCGACCAACTCCGAAACCCGCAGTCCATGGCGGAAGGCGAGCAGGATCATCGTGGCGTCGCGGTGGCCGTGGCGGCCGAGCCGCCGCGCCGCGGCAACCAGCCGCTCGATCTCGGCCGGGATCAGGTGTTCGCGGCTACGGCGCTGGGCATTGCTCGAGTTGCGTTGGCAGGCAGTGGACCGTGCAGCGGCCCGCTGCAAGAGGCACCTGCGCCCGCTTGCGATGGCGTTCGACGTTTCGGCCGCGACGGCGGACAGTCCCTGGCTCGCGGCCCTGGCGTGGATGAAGGGCGTATTTTCTCGCCAGCAGAGCCTTGCCCAAAGCCCCCTCGGCGCGATCCCGGAGAACACGATACCCGAACGCCTGCGCCCGCATCTGCTCGAGGTCGATAAGGATGGCAAGCCGACCGGCCTGCGCGGGGACCGCTACGAATTCTGGATTTACCGGCAGCTCCGCAAGCGCCTCGCCACCGGCGAACTTCACCTGGACGACAGCATCCGCCATCGCCGTTTCGGTGACGAGCTGGTCGCGTCGGACCGGGCGGCCGCGGTGCTCAGGGACCTCGACAGTCCCTGGGCGCGCCAACCCGTGGACGCGACGCTCGACGGCCTGTGCACGGACTTGCATCGGCTTTTGCTGACCTTCGACCGCGACCTGCGCCAGGGCAAGCTCAAGCACCTCGACTACGACGCCGAGCGCAAGGCCCTGGCGTGGCGCAATCCCGGGATGGACAAGGAGGACGCGCTGCAGGCCGCCTTCTACGCCAAGCTGCCGGCGCGCGGCGTCGCCGACGTCTTCCGCTTCGTCGACGAGCGCTGCCGGTTCCTGGCGGCGCTGACCCCGCTGCAGCCCCGCTAGACTTTGATGAGATGGACGTCCCCCGTTTTCGGCACGGCAGTGCCAGATAACGGACAGGTTCATCTCATGACGGGAGTTGTGCCATGACTGCGGCGTTTATCGGTCTCGATCTGGCGAAGTCGGTGTTCCAGGTTCACGGCGTCGACGTCCACGGCAAGGTGGTGACGACCAAGCGGCTGCGCCGGGATGCGATGCTGGTGTTCTTCGCCACCCTGACGCCGTGCGTGGTCGGGATGGAGGCTTGTGCCGGGTCGCATTTTTGGGCGCGCGAGATCGCCCGGTTCGGCCACACGGTGCGCCTGATGGCGCCCCAGTACGTCCGGCCCTACGTGAAGCGCCACAAGACCGATCGGGCCGACGCGGAGGCGATCTGCGAGGCCGTGCAGCGGCCGAGCATGCGCTTCGTGCCGGTCAAGACCGAGCAGCAGCAGGGCACCCTGGTGGTCCACCGGGTGCGCGAGGTGCTGGGCGCCCAGAAGACGCAGGTGATCAACGCGTTGCGTGGGCACTTGGCCGAGTTCGGCATTGTCGCGCCGCAGGGGGCCGGCAAGGTTGCCGAATTGACCGCCGTACTGGCCGACCCGGAGGACACGCGGATTCCCGCCCTGGCCCGGGAGGTCCTTCAAGGCTTGGTCGACCACCTGCGCGACACGGAACGGCGGGTCGGCGAATTGGACGCTCGGCTGGCCGAGCAGGCCAAGGCGGATGAGGTGTGCCGGCGGCTGATGACGGTCCCGGGCATCGGGCCGGTCACCGCGACGGCGCTGGCCGCAACGATCGGCGACGCGACCGTCTTCGCATCGGGCCGCCACTTGGCGGCGTGGCTCGGCCTGGTGCCGCGCCAGCACTCGAGCGGCGGCAAGGAGCGCCTGGGCGGAATCTCGAAGGCGGGCGACGGCTACCTGCGCCGGATGCTGGTGAATGGCGCCCGGACGGTGATGCGCTGGCAGGGCAAGACCGCGCCCTGGCTGGCCGGGCTGCTGAGCCGCCGCCCCTTCAACGTCGCGGTGGTAGCTCTGGCCAACAAGCTGGCCCGCACCGCCTGGGCCGTGATGACCCGTGGCGAGGACTACCGGCGGCCCGGCACGGCGGCCGAACCGGCTGCGGCGTGAGACGGCCATGGGCGCGACGGCTTCCCCCCGTGATCCCGACCGGCGGCAGGGTAGCACCGTGCTCGCTCGGGCAAGGCCATGCCGCCTTCGGCGGTGGCCCTGGCGGGCCAGCCTTGCCCTGCGTTGTGCGCGGTGCTTTGGGCAAGGGCAGGTCGGGACGAAGAGGTGGTCCCGGCAGTCGAACAAAGAGGTTGGACGATGAAACGACAATGATCAGGGCCGCGCTGGTCACCGGATCGGCGACCTGAGCGCAGGACGACAAGCTCTCCTTCGGTTGCGAGGGCGATGGACGATGTGATGGCACAACAGGTCGGACCGGGATCGACCAAGCCCGTCTGCAACAACGAGCCGACGAGCTCGAGACTTTGATTGGGCGTCGATCCGCGGATCTCATCAAGGCCAGCAGCTCGCGGGCTGCAACCGTAGGCCGGATAGATGGCAGCAACCGACTTCTCAAGCCGCCATGTCGAAAAACGCTCTTGCAGGGCGGGGGGCGTCCATAGATGTTGCAGCGAGGTGACTTCGGCCGCAGGAAACCTTTCCCGGCCTTCTGATTACGCGACGCGGACGGAGTCCGGGCGTCCGAGGTCGAGCATGTGGTTCAGGACCCGGACCGCGATGGCGATCTCGGTGTTCCGCCGATCCTCGGTCCGGAACCGCAGGGCATCGCCGATGACGCGTTTCCAGCGGCTGAAAAACGCCTCGACCCGCGCGCGGACGCTGTACCGGGACGATTTCTGCCAGGCCATGCGCCCGTGCTCGGCAATGTGCTGGAGGTGCCGGTCACGCTGCGTCGGGTTGGTCGCGGCATTCGCGCTCGGCACCGCCGTGGAGCGGGGCGGTACGACCACGGCGGCGTCCGGCGTGTGCGCCGCCACGGCTTCGGTCACGCCGGTCTGGTCATAGGCACCATCGGCCACGAACGCGGCGAGGGGCTCCTCGATCTGAGCCAGCAGCGGGCCAACCTGCGAGGCGTCATCGACATCGTGATCGGTCACGGTCGCCGCCAGAATCCGCCCGGTGGCGGCGTCGAGCCCGACGTGCAGCTTCTTCCAGGCGCGGCGACGCTGGGCTCCGTGCTTTGCGACCAGCCACTCGCCCGGCCCGCACAGCTTCACGCCCGTGCTGTCGACCAACAGCTCCACGGCTCCGGCCGAGGAGACCGGCACGCCCGGCAAGCGCACGATCTTGGCGCGCCGGCTGAGGGTCGAATGATCCGGAATGGCCAGCTCTACACCGAGCAGCCGGACGATGGAGCCGACCAGCCCTTCGGTCTGGCGCAGCGGCAGCCGGAAGACAGCCTGCAACGTCAGGGCCGCCGTGATCGCCAGGTCCGAGTAGGTTTGTTGACCGCCCGGCGTGGTCCGCGTCTCCGCCCGCCAGCGCGCGACGGCCTCCGGCGTGAACCAGACCGTCAGGCTGCCGCGCGCCCGAAGCCCGGCGTCATACTCCGCCCAGTTGCGAATCCGATGCCGCTGCTTCGGGATGCGATGGCGACGCGACGCGTTGGTTTTGAACGGCATGGGGCGGAACAGCGCACGGAAGGAGGGGGAATGTCCCTTCCTACGCCCTCATCCCCAGTTCGGCAACGGGCAGCCTCGATGCAACAAGGTCCCAAACCGGCGCCACTTTTGGAAGGTGGCCCCCCTCCGTACGGCTTGCTGGTTACTCCTACGTTGGGCACAATGTTTGACCAGACAACAATGCTGTAGCCGGAAGGCCCCCGCCCCGTGAGACAGACGTCGGCCAACGTCGAACCCGATTTCCGCATGCTCTTCGGTGCCGTTCCCGGCAATTGCCTGGTGTTGACGCCAGGTCTGACGATCGTTGCTGTCACCGACGCGTATCTGCGGGCCACGCGCACGCGGCGCGAGGTCATACTCGGCCGGCCCTTGTTTGAGGTGTTTCCCGACAATCCTGCCGATCCCGACGCGACCGGCGAGCGAAACCTGCGGGCCTCGCTGGAGCGTGTGCTGCGGAACCGGTGCCCGGATGCCATGCCGGTGCAGCGGTATGACCTGCCTCGACCGGCCGCCGAGGGCGGCGGCTACGAGGAACGGTACTGGAGCCCGGTCAACACGCCGGTGCTGGATGCCAGCGGTGAGGTCGCTTGGGTCATCCATCAGGTCACGGATGTAACGGAGGTCGTCCGGCATCGGACCGCTGAGATCAACCCCGATCAGTTCGCCGCCAAGCAACAGCAGATCATCGACGGCCTGCGAGCCGCGAACGCCGCGCTCGCGCAGGAAACGGAAGAGCGCCGCCGGGTCGAGGAGGCGCTGCGAGCGAGCGAGAAGCGCTTCCGGCACATGGCCGACCATGCGCCGGTGATGGTGTGGGTTACCGATCCCGATGGAACCTGCACCTACCTGAGCCAATCCTGGTACGCCTTCACCGGCCAGATGCCCGAGACCGGGTTGGGCTCCGGCTGGCTCGATCCGATACACCCGGATGACCGGGCGGCCGCCGAGCGCGTGTTTCGCGAGGCCAACGCCCGGCGGGAGGTGTTCCGCATCGAATACCGGGTGCGCTGGGCGGATGGCGCGTGGTGCTGGGTGATCGACGCCGCCGCGCCGCATTTTGCCGATGACGGAGCCTTCCTTGGCTACGTCGGCTCGGTCATCGACATCACCGCCCGCAAGGAGGCGGAAGAGGCCCTGCGCCAAGCCAAGGAGGACGCCGAACAGGCCAACTTGGCCAAATCGACGTTCCTGGCCGCAGCGTCGCACGATCTGCGCCAGCCCATGCAGTCTCTCCTGCTGTTTCTGGACGTTTTGAAGCCGCATGTCGCCCCTAAGGGGCAAGAGGCGCTGAAGCACCTTGGCCATGGGCTGGACGTTCTCCGCGACCTGCTGGACAGTCTGCTGGACATCTCGCGCCTGGATGCCGGTGTCGTTCAGCCGAACGTCGAGGACGTCGCGCTTCGCCGGCTGTTGGATGAGATTGCCGCAGCTTACGCTCCCATCGCCGCGGCGAAGCGCTTGGACCTGCGGGTCGCGCCATGCCATGCGGTGGTGCGCAGCGACCGCACGCTGCTCGGCCGCATGCTGCGGAACTTGGTCGAGAATGCGTTGCGCTACACGCCAGGGGGCCGGATCAGCATTGAATGCCACGGCACCGCGGACCGCCTCCGGATCGCGGTGTCCGACACCGGGATCGGCATTCCCCCGGAGCACCTGGACCGGATCTGGGAGGAGTTCCACCAGGTCGGCAATCCGGAACGCGATCGCAACCAGGGTCTCGGCCTGGGTTTGGCCATCGTGCAGCGCCTGTCGGCCCTCCTCGACCACCCCGTCCACGTCCGCTCAATCGAGGGACACGGGTCGGTGTTCAGCGTCGAGGTGCCGCTCGGCCAAGCGCCACCACGGTGCGCTCCGGCGCCGGTCACCGAGGTGAAGGGAAACGGCCGGTTCGTCGTTCTGGTGGACGACGACACCATGGTTCTGCTCGGCTTGAAGGCCATGTTCGAAGCCTGGGGTTATGAGGTGCTGGCGACGGGCTCCGCTGATCAGGCCCTTGCCCATCTCCAGGCCTCTGGCCGGCGCCCGAGTGTCGTTGTGGCGGATTACCGGTTGCGCGAGGGACGACGTGGTGTGGATGCGATCTTGCGCATTCGCGAACTGTGCGGTTCCGACGTGCCGAGCATTCTCCTGACCGGGGAAACCGGGGCGGAGGTCCAGCACCATGCAATGGTGCACAACCTCGGCATCATCCACAAGCCGGTGACGTCGCGCCAATTGGCCATTACGCTCAATTCCCTTTTGTGAACGGAGATGCTCGGGCAGTTCCTAGGATTGCGCCGGCAGCCGGATGTCCGAGGCGGACAACGTCCGGTGCAAGCAGGCAGAACGACCACCGAACAAGAGGGTCACGAGGGTGCTGCCTTCGTGACCCATGAGAATCCATAACAGTTTCCCGGAACGTCATACCGAGCGCGACGCCGCGCTGCTGCACCAGATCGAGCAAGCGCTCCCACACGCCCAAGCGGGCCCAGCGGATAGACGTCCGCACCGCGACCCCAAGTCGGGCGGGATGGCGCGCCACTTGACTCCATTCGTGTGCCGCCAAACGATCGTCGTGACCGTGCGACGCAGTTCTGGGGTGGTGCCATACCGCACAGGCGGCAAGCCTTGATCAGCGGATGCAGAATTTCCCATTCCGCATCCGTCGGAACCTCGGTTCCATGCTCAACCGCTATCCCGCTCAGATGGGCACAGACCTCAAGCGCCGACCGACCCTAGTTGGCGCGTCCAGGTGCGCCATCATGGCGTCGGGAAGGACGATCGTTGCGCGCCCTGGCTTCGGCGTTGCCAATTCTCTGATTGGTGCTGTACCGCTTGAGCAGGACGTTGATCTCCGAACCGACAAGGATCACGAGCCCGGCGATGTACAGCCACAACATCAGGACGACCACGGCGCCGATGCTGCCGTAAGTCGCGTCGTAGTCGGCGAAACTGCGGGTGTAGAGCGAGAAACCAAGCGAGGCGACGATCAGCAGACCCACGCCGACCACACTGCCGGGGGTGATGAACATAAACCGCAGCTCGACGTTCGGCGCGTAGCGGTAGATCATCGCAAAGCCGAGCAGGAGCGCCAGCACGATGATGACCCACCGGAGCAGGGCGAAAAACGTGAGCAGAAGACCGGAGAAACCGAACCGGTTGCCGATCCAGTCCTGAATGATGCCGCCCAGCACCACCAGCGAGAAAGCGCCGATCACCAGCACGCCGAAGAGCACGCTCAAAACCAGCGCGGTCACCCGCGCCCGCACGAAGCTGCGGGCCTCCTTGACGTCGTAGGTGATGTTGAGTTGCTGCATGATCGCGTACATGCCGGTGGACGCGGCCCACAGCGTCGCCACCACGCTGAAGGACAGCAGGCCGCCGCGGCGCCGGCTGGTGACCTGATGCACGACCTGCGACACCAGATCGGAGGCCTCATTCGGCAGCGCCTCTTTAAGCAAGTCCATGATCGCCTGATCCACCCGGGGGATCGGCAGGTAGGGCAGGATGGTCATGGTCACGACCAGCGCCGGGAAGATTGCCAGCGTCAGGTAGAAACCAAGCGCAGCGGCGCCGTTGAACACGTTGTCGTCGCTGATCGACCGGTAGAGGTCGCGGATGAACCGCTTTGCGGAAACGCCATAGATCATCACCGCCTCCTCACGATGGCCGCCCGGCGACGATGCCGAAAACCGGGAGCCGGTTCGGGGGCCAAATGCCGTGTGCATGCGCCTGTCCGAAGCGATCCCGCTCCCTTCGGCAACGCCCGTGACCTTGCGGAGTTTCCCGTCGGGGGTCATTTCATGATCGGTTTCTCACGAGCCCAGATGGGGGACGGTTCCCATATGGCGGCACCGCCACGCCAAGGGTTTTCAACGATCCCGTGCAAAGGCGGACCGGCGATGTGGACGGCCGTGCGTCAGCGTTGCACCTCCGGCCTTTTCACCCGACGAATTCACCGTGAGCGAGACGAATGACGAGAGGGTTAGGGTCGGGCTCGGAACCGCCACGCGGCCTGGAAGTTGAGGCGGGCGGAAAACTTGCGGAGGGTTGCCCATGTCGAGCGAGACTGTCTGTCCCTTGCGCCTGGCGGCGGCACTGGCAGCGTGCTTGGCATTGGCCGGGTGCACCGGAAACGGCACCGGCCTGGGACTGAACCTTGTGTCGCAGGACCAGCTTGCGGATATGGGCCGGCAGGACTGGCAACGCCTGTTGGCGACAACCCCGACCTCCAACAACCAATCCTACCAGCGCCGGGCCGAGCAGGTGTCGATGCGCCTGCTGCGCGCCGCCGGCCTCAACGCCGGGGAGTGGGAGGTGCGCGTATTCAAGGACGACCAGGTCAACGCCTTCGCCCTGCCCGGCCAGAAGATCGGCGTCTACGAGGGCCTGTTCAACTACGCCAAGACCGACGCGCAGCTGGCCGCGGTCATCGGGCACGAGATCGCCCACAATCTGCAAGGCCATGCGGCCGAACGCGTCAGCACCCAGATGGCCACGGAGGCGGGCACCGGGATTCTCGGCGCCGTGCTGGGGGCAAGCGGGATTGGCGGCAGCGACTTGATCGCCGCGGCTCTCGGCACCGGGGCTCAGTACGGCCTGATCCTTCCCTATTCCCGCAACCAGGAGCTGGAGGCAGACCGCATCGGCTTGCTGATGATGGCCCGCGCCGGTTACGACCCGCAGGCGGCGATCGAGCTGTGGCAGAACATGAAGGAGGCGGGGGCCCAACCGCCGACCTTCCTGTCCACGCACCCCGGCACCGAGGACCGCATCGCCGCGCTGCAAAAACTGATGCCCGAAGCGAAGGCGGCCTACAAGCCAAGCTGATCGGATCACGGACGCCAAGATCACATCCACCGCGTACCGCGTTGAGGAGGATTGCTGGGTGGCAGATTTCCTGAAGCGGCGCCTCGATGCGAAGCGGGACTTTCTGTTCGGTGACCCGCAGGCAAAGTCCAGGCTGGTTTGGTACGTGGACTACACCTTCGAGCCTGCTCGTCGCGCCCGTGACATCTTGCGCCGTTCGGTCCACCGTTTCGGCCGCGAAGGAGCGGTCATCGCCATCCGGCAGAACCCATTGCCGCATCGCGCGCCCGAAAGCGAAACCGCCGCTCGTGCCGCCGTCGCAGCCGGTCGGCAGGGCAAGTTTATGGAGATGCACGATGCCCTGTTCGCACATGAGCACGCCTACAACGAGGCCGCCGTCGTCGCCCTCGCCGAGCGCGTTGGCCTCGATCTTGAGCGCTTTACACACGATTTGAATGCGCGCGAGACCGTGGAACGCGTCGAGCAGGATCGTGCCTCGGTGGTCGATGCGGGGTACCGTTCCGCCCCGATCCTCTTCATCGACAACCGTCTCTACAAGGGGGCATGGGACGAAGACGCGTTGATCGAGGCCTTGGAAAAGCCTCTCGGTGTCAAGCTTCGGCTGGCCAGCACCGACTTCTTCGAATGGGCAGCATCCGCCGGCGTTGTCCTGGTGCTGGCGACCATCGCCGCTTTGGCCTTCGCGAATCTCGGCGGTTACGGAGCATACGAGCACATTCGCGGCACGCCGATCGGGCTTTCGTACGGCGAGCGGGTGTTCACCCTGCCCGTGATGACGTGGATCAACGATGGCCTGATGGCAATCTTCTTCCTCATCGTCGGCATCGAGATCAAGCGCGAGTTGCTCACGGGCGAGTTGTCCGACCCGCGACGCGCCGCACTGCCGTTCATCGGCGCGGTTGGCGGCATGGCGATGCCGGCGCTGATCTATGCGGCGTTCAACTGGGGGCGTGGCACGATCGGTGGGTGGGGCGTACCGATGGCCACCGACATCGCGTTCACCCTCGGCCTCATGGCGCTGCTCGGCCGCAGCGTCCCGACCTCCTTGAAAGTCTTTGTCTCGGCGCTGGCGATCGTCGATGACCTGGGCGCGATCATCGTGATCGCGCTGTTTTACAGCGAAGGTTTGCACGTCTCCGATCTGGTCTGGGCGAGCGGCATGTTCGCCGTCATGCTCGGCCTGAATCGGGCGCGCGTCTACTCGTCCACCCCCTACCTCATTCTCGGCCTGCTCCTCTGGGGCTTCATTCACGAGTCCGGCCTGCACGCCACACTCGCCGGCGTCTTGACCGCGTTTGCCATTCCCTCCCGACGCAGTGGCGACGTGCGCGGCATTGCCGCGCAGACGGCCGTCATGTTCGATGCGGAGTTGCGTCGCACCGATGCGGGGCAGGATGAGCCGGCGGCGGTTCGTTCGACAACCTTGAGAATTCTTGAAAATGCACTCGCTCGGCTGCGCGAACCCGGCTATCACCTCCAGCATCGGCTGGAGAACTGGTCGAACTTTCTGATCCTTCCGCTCTTCGCCTTCTTCAACGTCGGCATTCCGATCACCGGCTCCGGCATGAGCCTGAACGCTCCAGAGGCGTTTGGCGTCATCGCGGGCCTGGTCGTTGGGAAGCCGCTTGGCATCCTGCTTGTGTGTTGGCTCGCGGTTCGGCTGCGCGTCGCAGCCTTGTCATCCGAGATCGGTTGGATGCAGATGCTGGGTGCCGGGGCCTTGGCCGGGGTCGGCTTCACCATGTCGATTTTCATCGCGGCGGCCACCTTCGAAGGGGCGCAGCTGGACATGGTGAAGCTTTCCATCCTTCTTGCTTCCGTCCTGTCCGCGGCCATCGGTGCCGCGATCCTGTTCACAGCGGCCAGGACGTGATCTCAGCGTGAGCCTGCGCTGAAGGCCCCCTGGACTCCGGTATGGGGACGCGGCGGTGAACCGCCTTCATTCCGATGGCCACGCGCCTGTCGGTCGCGCCTGTCGGTCGCGGGTGGACCATCACCGTGGCGTTGGTCGGCACCAACCGGGCTTGGCTTCCCGGGGCCTAGAACCGACAGGCATGTCCATCCGCACCGGTCCCCGCTCGGCGGACATGAGGTTTACACTGGCGTGCGGACCCTAGGTGTGCCGGTGCCGATCCGGCTGGGAGGGGGCGATGCACCGAGCAACACAATACCGCCAAGGCGATGTTCTTCTCGTCGCGGCTACCGACTTGCTGCCCGGCAGCCGGCCCGTGGAGCCGACCGACGGGCGGGTGATCCTCGCCCGTGGCGAGGTGACCGGCCATGCCCACATCATGGCGGCCGAGCGCGTGCGCTATTTCCGCGAGGATGAGACCGGACGCGGCTTCATCCAGGTCCACGGCCCTGGGCCGGTCGCGCTTCGGCACGAGGAACACGCCCCGGTCAACGTCGAACCGGGGCTGTACGAGGTGCGCCGCCAGCGCGAGTACCGGCCGCGCGTCCAAGCCGCCCTGGTTGCCGACTGAGCGATACGGCCAAAACTCGGCATGAGCGGTGGATTACCCGGACCCGACCACCATGGATGATGGGCTTCCCGCGCCTTGGCCGTTGCTGCCAAAGGGCGATCGCGTCAAGGCGGAGCAGAGCATCCGCGACGTCTATGATGCCGCGGGGCTGGCGGCGCCGCGGTTTCTCGTGTGGCTCGCCGGCCCGCGCGACGCCCACCGGGTGCTCGCCTGGGTCGCTTGGCGTCGGTGGGTGCTGTCGATGGCTCTGGTGTTGGGATTGGCCGTCAGCGTGGCTCCGCTGCTGACAACCAGCCCGGCAGGTCTGGGAGAAGCTGCGTCATCATCAACCCGCGTCCCGTGGATCGGCAGCGCCATGGTCCTGGCGCTCGCAGGCCTGATCGGCGGCTTGGACTGGTGCTGGCGGGACGTGCGGCACAGGGTTCACACCGCGCGGGGAGCATGCCTCCTCATCCTCCTGGGTGCGGCGACGGCAGCCCCTTTTGTTGTTCCCCAGCTGTCAGCCGTCAGCGCGGCGGGTGGCGGAATCGCCACCCTGGCTCTGGGCGGTCTCGCCACCCCTCCACCCGCCGGATCCGCGCCCCTGCCCCACCGCTTCGGGCCGCTGCTCAACGCGCGGATAAGCGATCTGCTGAAACGGGCTTCTCCTGGCCCACCGCTGCCGGACACGGCGTTGCACGCCATCGTGCGATGGCTGCGCGGCCGGTTGATGCCGGCACCGTTGTGTCCCGCCGAAGCGTGTTTCTCTGGTCAATCCACCACGGCCCCAGCCTGTCCACGCCCGTCCACAATGCAGCGGGTGGCGATCGGTTTGCTGAACCATGTCGGTGCCCTGTGGATGTATCGGAACGTGGCCCTGGTGTTGGCGCCACCAACTGAGTGCCACGTGAACGGCGAGGGCGCTCTGCACCATGGCACCGGGGCGGCGGTGCGCTGGGCGGATGGCACGGTGCTGCTGGCCATCGACGGCGAGGTCGGAGGCGATCTCGATCTGGACCTGGATCGCCTGTCGGCGGAGGCCGTTCGGCAGGAGCCCAGCCCCGCCTTGCGCCGCGTCCTCATTGAGTGCTTCGGCCCGGAGCGTCTGATGCGTGCACTCCGTGGTCACCAGATCGCTGAGGACGCCGCCGGTCAGCTCTGGTGCGCGCCGCAATTCGATGGTGAGCCGCTGGTGATGGTGCGGGTGCGGAACGCCACGCCGGAGCCCGACGGGCAACGCCGGGTCTATTGGCTGCGGGTGCCGCCCACCACAGCCACACCGCGTGAGGGCGTCGCGTGGACCTTCGGCCTGGATGCCGACGCCTACCGGCCGACGCGCGAGACATGACGCGGACGGACGACGCACACATCCCTTGGGGTGCTCCCGGCCGGTGCCGATGTCGGCCGTGCCGGGCCGCGCCCAGAAAAGCCGACATCGGTCCCACGCCGCCGTTGGCCGCCCATTCACGCCGTCTTGGCGGCGCTCAGTGCCTCACGCGGCGCGCGGCGCAGCACCAGCCAGCCGGCAAGCGCGGACAGCAGGGAGCCGCCGAGAACACCGACCTTCACGGCGTCCGCCAGCTCCGGGGCAGTCGGAAACGCCAGCGCGCCGATGAACAAGCTCATGGTGAAGCCGATGCCACAGAGCAGGGCCACGCCGTAGAGCTGCAGCCAGCTGGCCCCTGCCGGCAGGTCGGCCAGCCCGCTCCGGATGGCCAACCAGGAGGCGGCAAAGACGCCGCATTGCTTGCCGACGAACAGCCCGAGCGCGATGCCCAACGGCACTGGCCCGACGAGCGCCGACGGATCCAGGCCGGTGAACGACACCCCGGCGTTGGCGAAGCCGAAGATCGGGACGATGCCGAACGCCACCCACGGGTTGATCGCATGCTCCAAGCGGTGCAGCGGCGAGGTCAACTCGTCGTGCCGGCCCGGCGTGGGGTACAGCGGGACCGTTAGGGCCAAGGCCACGCCCGCCAGGGTGGCGTGCACGCCGGACGCCAGAACACACGCCCAGAGCGCCCCGCCGACGGTCAGGTACGGCCACAGCCGGGTCACGCCGAAGCGGTTGAGGGCGACCAGCACGAGCAGCGCCGCCCCCGCCAGACCGAGCGCGCCCAGCGACAGGTCGGCGGTGTAGAACAGCGCGATGATCACCACCGCGCCCAGATCGTCGAGGATGGCCAGAGCCGCCAGGAACACCTTCAGCGAGGCCGGCACCCGCGGCCCGATGAGCGAGATGATGCCCAGCGCGAAGGCGATGTCGGTCGCCGCCGGGATGGCCCAGCCGCGCAGGCCGACCGGGTCGCTCGCGTTCACCGCCGCGTAGATCACCGCGGGCGCCAGCATGCCGCCGGCAGCGGCCAGGCCGGGAAGCGCCCGCCGCGGCCAGGAGGCCAGCTGCCCGTCCAGCATCTCGCGCTTGATCTCTAGCCCCACCAGCAGAAAGAACATCGCCATCAGGCCGTCGTTGATCCAATGCAGCACAGCCAGGCCCGCCACCGGGGCGTGGAGAGCAGAAAAGTACAGGGGAGCGAGTGGGGAATTCGCGACCACGAGGGCGAGGGCTGCGGCGGCCATCAGCAGGAGGCCGCCGGAGGCCTCGCTGTCCAGGAAATCGCGAAGGAGGGACAGAGGGCGCATCCGCCTCCGGTCTTTCTGGTGTGTCATGCGGCACAAGATCCTTTTGTTGCAACAGCACGCGTAAGGCGCTTCCCGTCAGGCGGACCGCGACGAGCGCGGTTGGGCGGTCACACGGGGCCAAGCCTTGGCCGGATCCGCACCATCCGCAAGCCCCCCGGGCCGACAGGCTGATTGGGAAGGCCGCCCATCTGAGCGGATCACCGGCGGAAACGCTGCAATTCTTTTTTCAAAGCGCACGGGATTAAATAAGCGCGTTGTGCGTCAGCGCGCCCGGACGAAGAAAGGTTGGGCCGGCTTGCTGATACAGCGCACCGATGCGCAAGGAATTCAGGAAAATCTCATTCGGCACGGGAAACAAGCGTTTATCCAGAACTGAAGTTTTGCTTCCATGAGCCATTGGCTCGGTCCGCTCTTGCTTGCTCCGACCGAAGTCACGCAACGGCAGGGGGAGCCCATGACCGGGATCATCATCAACCCGCGCGGCGCGAGTGGTGCGGGGAAAACCGAGTTCGTGCGCCGCATCATCGCCGACTACACGCGCGAGAACGGCGGTCGCCTGGAGCCCGTCAATCGCCCGGGACGGGAACGGCCGATCGGCTATCGCCTGCCCCACCCGCGCGGCGGGCGTCCGCTCGCGGTGCTTGGGCATTACGGAGGCGTTCGGGGCGGCTGCGACACCATCGGTCTTGGCGATGGCGGTTTGGACGCGGCCTTCCGGCTTGCCGACGATTGCGCGTCCAACGGGCACGACGTGCTTCTTGAAGGCCTGCTGCTCAGCCGCGAGCGCGTCCGGACGGCCATGCTGGCTGAGCGTCATCCGCTCACCATTCTGCGTCTCGGCACACCGCTTGAGCAGTGCATCCGCAACGTCATCGCCCGCCGACGCGCCGGCCGGACCACGTGGCCGCGCATCGCACGGACCGTTGCGGAGACCAGCCGGGACATCGAGGATGCGTGCGCTGCGCTTCAGGACAACGCTATCGTCATGACACTCGGCTTCGACGCAGCCCTATCGTACACCCGCGGCCTGCTCGGGGTGCGGGGAGAGGCCGTAGCGCCACTACCGTCGATCATCGCCGCTGAGCACCACGATGGCGCAGCGTGAGGGCCGGTGCCAGCGAGCCCTCCGCAACCGGGCAGAACACGGAACATGGAACCGGTCAGCCACCCTGCCCGCGAGGTGGCACTGCGCACGTCGAGGAGAGCGGCCAAGCCCCCGAATAACCGGGGGCTCGCTCATGCGCCGCGCTCAAGGGCCTGTCCCCTCCCCCGTTCTGAACGGTTCACGCCAGAACGGCTGAACGCACCGCGAGGCCGTCATACCAACGGCGCTTGATCACTTCCGGTATCCAGAGGAGCGGACAAGGCCGAAGCCTAAAGAACAAGCCAAGTCACATACCGGAACTGTTCACCCGCCGTCCGTATCAGTCGGACGCGGCTATGAGATCGGTGGCGTGGCGGATTGTTTTGGCTTGCCGCTGCGCGAGAGGGCCGATAAAGAAGGAACAGCGGCCGGAGTCTGGGAGGAAACGCCCCCAAAAAAACGGGCAGATCGCGCCAAGCGACGATCAGAACGACAATGCGGCGCTGCGCCAAATCCAGCCTGCAACGGCTGGATTTGGCGTTTCTGGGCGCACCGCCTGGAAATTGCCACAGCCCTGCCGGCTTTTTCTCGCTGCCCTCCTACCCCTTTCGATGTACGATCCGAACCGTCGCTCCGCCAGCGACACATCACGGGCCAGCGATGTCCGGCACGCCCAATGCCTCTCCCACACATCGCTGGCCTCTCCTCCCCACAAACCGCTGAGCCCACGCTGGCCGCCGCATACGATCCCACGTGCGCATGGGCTTGCGGCCATCTTGGCGTGGCTGGGCGTGACGAAGAGGAACTGCAAGGCCGACCTTTGCATGTGGTTTGAGAGCCGACCGACCGACACCGCGACGAACGAGGTGCGCGGGCCGTTCCTGTTGCTTTCCATGGCCCTCCTGTAAAGCGCCACGGCCGTCAGACAACAGCTTTTGAGCCCGCGAAACCGGACCGCTCGGCTGGCGTCATGCGGGTTGCGATCTTGCTGTCGCTGGTGCCGGTCGCTCCAACGCGTACGTGCCCGCCAGCCCCTGCCCGGCTCTCATATCTCAGCGCCGCCGGCTTCTACAGGATATCGCCCGACGTGTTCGTGCGCGGCTCGGCGGAACGACCGGCAACAGCTTTACCATTGGGTCCCGGAGGGGTTGGGCAATGATTGCCGCGTCATGCTCTGCCCCATACCGCGCTCATTCGGCGACGTGGTCCGGTTGTCCGTCCGGCTTTGTCCCGTGCCGTAATAAGTCGAGGTGCTGCTGCCGGACCCCGCCTCAGTGGCGTCGCCAAGGGAACGCCGCGTCATGCTCTGGCCCATGCCGCGCTCATTCGGTGAGATGATCTGGTTGCTCACGCCAGAGTTGCCGGAGGAGGCTCCAGAAAACCCGGTGCTGCTTTGATCGTTCATGCCCGACGCGCATCCGGCGAGCAGGAGCATCATTGACGCAGTTGCGACGTTCACGTAGCGCATATCCAGTTCCAATCTTTACGGATGAAGATCTGGCGGTCTTCGCGAAGCGGAAACGCAGTGAAGGTTCCGGCTTATCGCGAGACGCCGAGTGGACAACTGCGCTCTTTCAAGACGGTTCCGGAAATTTGGTATTGGCGTGGGGGTGCCGGATCGCGTGTTCAAGCCGATGAATGCAGTCCTCTGGCGCTGAGAACCACCAGCGCGATCCCCGCGCCATGGTGCCGACCTGATGGCATTCACCGTGGATGCACCGGAAGGTGAGGCAACGCGTCCCAGTCCTTCGCCCTGTGGCGTAAGTACAAAAAGGACTGCAACGCGGTGCTGCGGGCGGAGTTGTCTCGCATGGGGTTCACCAGGATCGCCAGCAACAAGGGAAATCCACAGCGGAGTAATGCACGAGGACGCACAGCCACAAGGAAAGGGAGAAACCGTGCCTGCACCCCAAGGAGCGCTATGGCGAGCAGGAGGGTGCCTGGCGGACCGAACGCCAAGGCAACTCTGCGGCTCGCCATTGGCGATTTCGGCCGCATGCGCGGTCGCGGAAAAGCCCGATGTTGAGCGACGGCCCAGGTCTGACGCATGGCGCTGCCCTTTCCGGACAACCGCATTCAAGGCTTGAGACTTTGCAGACCGGATACCCGGAATGAACTTCGTCCGAACGGATGTGGCAAAAGAAAGGGGCCGCCTGTCGGCGGCCCAGGTGCTCTCTATGGACCCTGCGCGAATCGAAGAGAAATCTAGTCAAAGCACACATTGTTTGTGCAACTGGCAAAATAGCCTATGCGGTCAGGTCCCACAGAGCCAACCGTCGCCCTGGGGGCGCGTGGACCCGGAGAGAGTGTCCGCTCACCAGCAGGGCATCGCTGACGGGCGCCGGCATCCCATGTGGTGGCCTGGGCTCGCCCGATCACTGGCAGCAGATGGGCCGACACATGATCCGGCCCTGCCAAAGATTATCAAAATTTCGCAAATTGTTAACATCATGGTAAATAGCTTCACAATCAGGCTGCCATGCAGCGACACTTGCGATTCCTTTGCCAGGGCCAGCATGAAGTGTTTTTTAGATCAACCGCCACGGCATCTTGCGTTCCTGTTGCGAGCGGAAGCACACGGCGACGCTGGTAAACATCTGCGGGATTGCTAAAGAGGGAAGGCTTCGGGCCCATGCGGAAGAAGAACGGGAAAGAGCTACCGAGAAACGCTGATCCCGGGGATATGCCGGTCCGAAATGTCGAATGTAAGGACTTGCCGGATCGGGCAACGCACGATGTTCGAATGGCGGCAAGCACGGCAGATGCCGAAACCGTGGCCTTGCTCAACGCGGATCTCCGGCGCGTCAACGCGGACCTCAAGGAGAGCCGAGCCAAGCTGAAGGCAAGCGAGGCCCGGCTTCGCACGGTTCTGGAAAGCGCCACGGAATACGCCATCATCACGACTGATCTTCAGGGCCACATCTCCGGGTGGAACGCCGGTGCGTACAACATCCTTGGATGGTCCGAAGAGGAGGTCATTGGCCGCGATCTGGGCCTCCTCTTCACACCGGAGGATCGTGCACTTGGGATTCCGGAGCGGGAGATGCAAACCGCGCGGCAGGCGGGTCGCGCCGAAGACGAACGTTGGCACCTACGCAAGGACGGTCGCCATTTTTGGGGTCGGGGTATGGTGACTCCGCTCGGCGACAGCGGCGCCCAAGGCTTTCTCAAAATTTTGCGCGACCGCACGGAGGAGCGCGCGGCCGCGGAAGCGGTCCAAGCGGCCAACCGCCGTGCAACGGACATCCTGGAGAGCATCAGCGATGCCTTTGTCGCCCTCGACCGCGACTACCGCATCACTTACCAGAATCGGCAAAGTGAGCGGATCAAAGGCATTCCGACACCAGCGGTGCTCGGCAAAACGGCCTGGGAAGCCTGGCCAACTTCTGTGGGAACGCCGGTCGAAGCCGCTGTCCGGCGCGCGATGGAGGCGCAGGTGCCGGTCGAATTGCAGCACCGGTACCAAGATGACCAGGTGGACGCCTGGCTTGAGTTCAACATCCACCCGACCTCAGCTGGGCTTTGCACGTTTTGAGCGCTTGAGGTTAGGCGTTGATCCAGAAGAAGCCCTCGGTGGCGATGAAGTCGAGCGCCTCGTCGAGCGGCATGATGACGGACCCGAAGTCGCCGGGAGCGGCCCAGGCATCGCGACGCCACCAGAGCACCTGAACCGTATCGTCGCGTCCGGTCGGGCGTAGGCGAGCCAACGGCCCGCCGGTTCGGCGGCTGTAGAGCGTGTAGCCGCGATTGGCGCGCACCACCTCGACCCCGCCGTGCGGAAAGGCGAAGGCCGCGATGCGCTCGCGCAGCGCGTCGCTTTTGGCGGCCGTCGTGATCTCCTCCTCCGGCACGGGTTGCCGTGGCGCCATCCCTCGGAGCGCCCTCATGGTCAACACGGTGCCGCGCCCTTTGGTCCAGTGGCTTTGGCCCTTCATCGGCTGCTTTTCCGCCGCGACCTGGCACCACGTCCAGGTGCTGGTCGCCGGGACCGTGCTGTGTCCCGGCCGGCGCACCGTCACGGGTGCGCTGCGCGTCATGGGCCTGGAGCAGGCCAGCGGCTTCGCCGTCTATCATCGCGTGCTGAGCACCGCCCGCTGGTCGGCCCGGCGCGTCGCCCGCGTGCTGCTGCACCGCCTCGTCAGCGCTCTGGTGCCGCACGGACCGGTGGTCATCGCCCTTGATGACACCATCGAGCGCCGCTGGGGCAAACGGATCGCCCTGCGCGGCATCGACCGTGACCCGGTGCGCTCCAGCCACGGCCACTTCGTCAAGGTCAGCGGCCTACGCTGGCTGCCCGGCCGGACCGTGATCGCCGTGGCCGACAGCAGCTTTTCGGCCATTGAGCTGTTGCGCGCCGTCGCCGCGCACGTCAACGTGATCACCCGCCTGCGCCTCGATGCCGGGCTGTACGAGCCGGCCCCGGCGCGCACCGCGCGGACCCTGGGGCGGCCGCGGGTGAAGGGAGCGCGGCTGCCCACGCTGAACGAGCGGCTGGCCGATCCGGCGACCGCGTGGCAGCGGGTGACGCTGCGCGGCTGGTACGGCAAGACGGAGCGGCGGCTCGACCTCGCCTCGGGCACGGCCATTTGGCATCACCCCGGCCGCCAAGTGGCGATCCGCTGGGTGCTGGTGCGTGACGGCGAAGGCGAGAAACCGCCGCAGGCGTTTCTGAGCACCGATCCCGCCGCCGACCCGGTGGCGATCCTCGGCTGGTTTGTCCAAAGGTGGCGCGTCGAGGTGACGCTGTCCGAAGTCCGTCGCCACCTCGGCGTCGAGACGCAGCGGCAGTGGTCCGACCGGGCGATCCTGCGCACCACGCCGGCCCTGCTCGGGCTGTTCTCGCTCGTCACGCTGTGGGCGGACCGGCTCGCCGCCGACCGCGGGCTCCGGCTGGATAGCGTCCGCTGGTATCGCAAGGCCGAGCCCACCTTCAGTGATGCGCTCGCCCTGGTGCGCCGCGAGCTGTGGACCGCGCCGACTTTCGCAACGTCCCGGCAGGACCGCGACAACGCCGAAATCCCGACCAAGCTCCTGGATCGGCTCATTCACGTCGCCTGCCGACCGCCCTAAACGTGCAAAGACCAGCTCAGTAAAGGTAGGAGAAACTCACAAGGCGGTGTTTGTCGAAGTTATCTCTCCATCTTCGAGCATCATACAAACCCCAGAAGCGCGACGGTCATAATTCAGGGAGAGTTTTTTTGGGTAACGGTACATTTCAGCGATGATACTGATCGGGTTTGATGCGTCGTCAGACCACATGGAAAGGCCCTGCTGGTTGCTCACATGACCAGCAGGGCCTACCGACAAGTTACCCTTGATCGGTCGTTTGCTGTTGGGAGGCGTGACGATTCAAAGCCCTCCGTGCGGTTGATCCTGCGCGTTCAACACGGCTAACCCAGACAGGGTTCCGCCCTCTCCTAACAGAGTAATGCATACCTGTCCGAGCGGCAGAATCGGAGGAACTCCGCCCCGTGCGGCGCTTGCTTTGGGCCGGAACTCATAGTCCGATATCCGAATGGGTGACCGGCCTCACTCTCCCAGCGGCGGCGCGTAGAGCAAGCCGCCGTTGATCCACAGGGCGTTCGGTCCGCGCTCGATGCCCAACGCGGAGCCTTTGCCCAGGTGGCGGTCGTAGATTTCGCCATAGTTCCCCACCTGCGTGATCACCCGCCAGCCCCAGGCGTCATCCAGGCCGAGGCCCGAGCCGAAGCCGGGCCTGCCGCCCAGCAGTTTGCGCACCTCCGCGTCGTCGGAGGCTTTCATCGCCTCGGCGTTGGCCGCGGTGATGCGTTTCTCCTCAGCCAGGACGGTGGCGAGAACGACCCAGCGCACGATGTCGAACCATCGTTTGTCATCGGCGCGCACCATCGGCCCGAGCGGCTCTTTGGAAATGACCTCGGGGAAGACAACATAACCATCACCGTTCGGCGCGTCGTCCAGGCGCTTGCCGTACAGCCCGATGCGGTCGTTGGTGATGAGGTCGCAATGGTGATTGAAGAAGGCCGACAGAGCTCCATCAGACGAGCGTGTCCGCTTCGTCGCGAGCGGCGTGCCGGTTTGGGCCAGCCAAGCCTCCAAGTTGCGCATGCTGGTCGTGTGTTCGACGACACAGACGGAGACGGTCGTTCTGGCGGCGAGCTTCGCCAGGTCCATCAGGCTCGCGATGCCCGAAGAGCGGTGGGCCATGAAGCTTTGCCCATCATAGAGATACACCACCGGGAAATTGACGCCGAGGGTGGTGTCGCGTTGCTGTGTCCAGGTGGTGGCCCCCATAACCACGTCCACCTCGCCGCGGCGCAGGACGTCAAAGCGGTTGGCCGAGGTGACCTCCACGAAGTCCACCCGGTCGGCGCCGCCAGCGACAGCGGCGGCGAGCGCACGGCACATGTCGGTGTAAAAGCCCTCCCAGCGCCCGGACTGGTCCATGGTGGACAGGCCGCGCCCGCTGGCGGTCACGCCACAGCGCAGGAGGCCCGCATCGTGCACGCGCTCCAGCGTGCCCGCTTCCGCTGGCTCACCAACACACAACAGCGTGCCAACGAGCAGCACCGCGAGAGACCGAGCCGACCGCATCCCCTTCGCCTTTTCCGGGTTGAGAACCGAGTTGTCTCAGTGTGACATTGCCGAGCGAGACTCGAAACCGCGATCCGGAGGAGGCGGTTGCTGCCGATGAGAGGTCCAGGGCTCAGACGCCCGGCGGTACTCACGGTCGGCACCGTTCTCGCCGCACTCCGGTTCAAGGTCGGTCCCCCAGGAAGTCGCCTTCCGCGCGAACCACCGCAGGAGCCCAAGCGGCTGGCCGTCGGATCGGGCAGATGCGCCCCAGCCCGGACTTCTGCGAATACTGGCAGCGGTTTACCTCTCACACATCGCTCAGCGATGCGCTGATGGCGTCAGGCGGATCTTCGATCCGCTGAAAGCCGACTTTGCGGGTCGCTGCCACCGCCCTGATTTTCGTCGTTTAGAAGCTGTTTGTAGATGTCATGGGCTGACGGCGTGGGCGGTGAGGCGCTTCAGGCGCCGTGCGAGGATTGAGACGAAGGCGATCTCGACGAAAGCGACGAGGTGCTCCTTCGTCCGCTCGACGATGATGTTCAATCGGCGGTAGCGAGCGGCCCAGGCGAACGAACGCTCCACCGCCCAGCTGATTCCAACTGGGATGAAGGTCCCGTTCCGACCGCGGGCGATCGCCTTGACGGTGATGCCGAGGTCTTCGCCGACCTTGGCCAGGCGCTCGCCGCGATAGCCGAGATCGCCAATGGCTGGTCCTTGGAAGCCTTTCCCGACGAGCTGGCGCAGCACCGGCACGATGCCCTTGGTATCGTGTACATTGGCCGGGGAGGCATCAACCGCCAGCGGGAGGCCGTATTTCTCGACCGCGATATGGACCTTCACCCCACGGATCTTCTTGCCGCCGTCGACGCCCCGCGCGAAGCAGCTTGGGGCCGAGCGGCAGGTCCGGCTGTCGATCACGACGGTGCTCGGCTCGGGCGTGTCGCCGCACGCCACACGCCAGGTCCGGCGCAGCCGGTCGAGCAAGCGGCGCCACAGCCCAAGGCGGGTCCAGCGGGCAAACAGGGCGAAGAGCGTGCCGAAGGGGATGCCCGAGAGCTGGCCGATGGCCCGCCATTGCATGCCGCAATAGCACACGCACCAGACCGCCATAATCGCCTTGCGCAACGCCGCTCCGGTCAACGGCGGCTTCGGCCCGGGTCGCGTCGGCCGCCTGCCGTCCGCGGCCATCGCCGCCAGTTCGGTCAGCACCTCATCCACGAAGGCGTCCACGTCGGTAAACGCGTCCCACGCCGCCGGCGTGGTGCTTGCGGGACGAACGGCGGTGCCCATAAGCTGCTGGTCCGACAGTTGTTGACGAAGGTCACAGCCCTACCAGACCATCCGCCCGGCGCAAATCCCCTCTTCAGCTTAAAGTAGCATCTCGCTCCGCGCCGGCCGGGATGACCCTGCTACAAACATGCTCTCAGATTCCGCCGACTTGTGGAGCGCGGTCGCGCAGCGTGCCGGGCGAGCCCGGGGTTGCGTTCTCCTGCTCCGGCGACGGGCCGCCGTCATCCTTCTCGCAGAACCAGGCGCCCTGAGAAGGGTAGGGCCGTGCATGAGAGGGCCCGCCGCCCTCACCGGACAGGCGGGCCTTTTTGTCCGTCGCCGTTTTCAGTCTGCGATTTCGACAGCCTCGGCGTCGATGACTTCGCTGCCGAGTTCGGCCTCGATCTGACGAAGCTCCTCGGCCAACTTGCGCTGCATGGCGACGATCTGCTCCCGGCGTTTCGCCAGTGCGCTCCGGCGCTCAATGACATTCTGCCGGACGGTGCGCTTGAAGTCATCGACCTCACGCCGCTTTACGTCGGCCCGCACGAGGTTCCGGGACTCGGCCAGCCGGAACTCTTCGCTGCTCAACGTGACGAGCATGTAGGCGACGGAGTAGTCGCCGGGCAGACGATCCTCCGGTAACCGGCCACCGTCCACCGCTTCGGCCACCGCTTTCAGCTTGTAGGCGATGCCCCGCGAGAACGGGAATTCGTCGCCATTGACCATCGAGAAGTAGCGATCCTTGCCGAGCTTCTGGTGGGCGAGGACCAGGTAGCGCCCGATTGCCAGGAAGTGGGCGGAGGCCGCCTGCCATAGCCGGGCGATCTCCGCGGCAAACTCGGCCTCCGACCGGGCATCCATTACGGCCAGACTGACCGCCTGGAAGCGTTCGTCGTTGATCAGCCCTGTAGGGGGCAGGGCCTCCGCTTGCCCAGCGCCGTCCGCCAGCATCTGCGCGGCCTGACGCTTCGACATGGCCAGGGGTGCAGTGCCAGAGGTGCTCGCGGTTGACTTGGTCGCCTTCTGCATTCTCAGAGCCCCAGCTGATTGCGCAGGAAATGCCACACCGCCTGAATGTCGTCCGCCCCTGACATCCCGCGGACCTCGAGCACGCTGACGCCAAGGCGCGCCGCGTTGTCGAAGTCGGTGTACTGCGGCACTTCGATGGGACAGAGCAGACCGGCCTTATTCAGATCGCGCTTGGCGATGTCTAGACTTTTGGTCGCCGACTTGTTGATGCGGTTCAGAACGAACGCGCCGGGGCGTCCGAGGGTCCGCACGAACCCCATCCAGGCGGCCACAGACTCGGTGTCCGAAATGCTGGGCTGCGACGGCACGAGCACGTAGTCGGCGGCGGTGATGAGCGCTTTGATTTGCTCCGGGTGATCCTCAACCCCCGGCGGGGTGTCGATAATCAGCAGGTCGTGGTCGGTGACCTGATAGACCTCGCGCGGCGAGGCCATTTGGCCCTCGTAGAGCTCGATCTGCGTCGCCAGACTGTCCGGCCGACGTTCCCACCACTTCTTGAGGGTCTTCTGCCGGTCGAAGTCGGCCACCGCAACGTTGAACCCCGCCATCGCGGCGGCGACCGCGAGGTTCTTCGTGAGCTCCGTCTTGCCACAGCCGCCCTTCGGGCTGGTGATGAGCACCCTCTTGATGGCGCGCTGCAGCGCCGGGGTTTCGGCCGCACCGGCGGCCTCCACGGCCGAATTTTGGGTCTTCTGGTCCTTCTTGGTCGTCCGCCGTTTGGCGGGGCGGGCGTTGGGCCTCTCAATGACCTCAGCGTCGACAGTCATGTTGTCCCCTCGCGGTTGTCTCCTGGCTTGTGTAACGAAGCCCGGATTCGCCGTGAAGTGACCGTGTGCGGATTATCGCTGTTTTTGACCGGGAACACAGGCGAGTGTGTCCGCGAGGACACCAAGCGCTCGCATGCGAGCGCTTGGTGTCCCAGTTTCGGCGCTCGCATGCGAGCGCCTGCCAATCCGTCACCGCTGCGAAAGGGGCGTGAACCGAATCAGGCGTTCGCATGCGAGCGCCTCTCTTGGGCGACTCGGGCCGGTGTTGACGTGCTGTGTAGTGCATGGGTCAACGGATGTGCTGTGACTCGCGCCACCAGCGAAGGCACCCTCTCGATGCCCCGCGTGCCTCGGCGGCTTCCCCAGCGTCGAGCATCCGCCGCAGGATGCCCGTCGCGAAGGTCGGTAGCCGGACTCTCGAATACTCCGGCTGCCCGGCGTCGGTGCGCAGCCTGGGCATGCAGGCGGCGCAGCGTGTCGCAGGCGGCGCGGGCCCGGGCGAAGGCGGCGAGGAGCCTGGTCTCGGGGTCGATGCGCACCCGGATCTCAGCCACCAATGGCGCGGGGTCGTCGACCAGAAAGGCTTTGGCCTCGGCGTCCCATACGGTGTCAATCCGCCGCACAATGGCGTTGGTCTTAGCGTCGCGCTCGTAGCGGAGCAAGGCCCCGAACGGGCAGAGAGGATGGCGATGGCATTGACCGGGCGCATGGCACAGCCTCCCTTGGCCGTTGACGTTCACTGGGCGCGCTGGTCGGCGTGTTTCTGTCGGGCGGCCGCTTCGAGCGCCGCCAGCGCCTCGATGGCCTCGCGGGGCGCGGCGGCCGTGCCCCGCGTCGAGTATCCCGCGGCTCAGGGCATAATGGCGCGCCCGGACATCGCGCCTCTCCAGGGTGTCACTGCGCCGAGGTCGGCAGCCTGAGAATCGCCACGTCGTCGATCTGCGCCTCATCGTGGGCAGTGGCACCTCAACGGCCACAGCGCACTTGGTAGAGCCTGCGCCGAGGCATCGGGCCCCCACTGTTTGTTACCGTGACCGCCACGCCTTCGACGATGATCTGAATGCGCCTGGTAGCCACTCACCTTTCTCATCCATCAGCGCCGTGTTTCCACCCACCCGACCAACGAGGTAGGGTTCATGGCCGAGGCAGACCCGCGCCCGGCAATCAAAAGACGCTCCGGCGCCTCACTCCCATTCATTCGGCACCCGTTCAGACGGCCTCCGGCACTTAGCCCACAGCCGTGCGATACTCCGGTTCGCCGTCATTCCCAACGCCCTCATCGGGCTCACCCCGGATCACATGCGCGCCCATGGTGCCACCGGTCACAGGCACCCGCTCTGGTCCGCTACCGTCCCTCGTCCGCGTCCCGGTACGGAAGCGGCTGCTTCGGCTGCAATACCCTCCTTACCGGCCCGTACGGCTGCACGACGACGACCGCGCTCCCATGAGGTCCTCCTTGGACCTCATGGGCGGCGCATTTTTTTCTAGGTCGGCAAGCGTGGCTGTCCGGCGCGACGTTCGAGATCGGCAAGGTAGGCGTCCTGAATTCTGCGAACGCGCGTTCGGCACGCACGGGCATGGCGGCGCGCCTCCAGAGCGTTGCGCAGAGCGTGCCATTGCCGGTGGTTGATCGCGGCGAGGTGAAGTCCGGAGAAGGCGGTGGTCCGGGTGGCGGTGGTGGCGACGATGCGCACGGAGCCGCGCAGCACCAGGGAGGGCGAGGCTACCTTGCGGCCGGTGGCCCGGCGCTTGTGATGGCGGTGGCTGCCGAAGAGATGTTCAAGGTCGTTGTTGGTGCGCGGCAGACCGGACACCGCGTAGCAGTGGAACAGGCCGGGCCGATCGCTGGCGGTGACCTTCAGGAAGTGAGCGACGGCCGGCGCCAAGCGGCCGGCTTGGGCGCGCCGTGCGGTCCAGGCGGCGATCAAGCGGTCGTAACGGGCCTGGACCGTGGTCGCAGGATGGGTGGCGGGATTGCCGAGGATGTGGGCCGCTGCGTGCAGCCAGCGATGGGTTTTCCGCACGTCCGGCCACAGCGCCGCGGTGCGTTCCAGACCGCGGCGGATCAGGGCGCGCAACCGGTGCAACGGTTTGCTCAGCCCCCTTTTGTCGCGACCCGGTCGAGGCTGCCGGCGATCGCCTCCAACCGCTCCTTCCGTCTTAGCCCGGGGCGGCCAGCGGCGGGCGGCCATCGTCGGTCAACGCCGAGCGCACGGCAGCGCAGTAGCCCGCGACCACGCGCGCCGCCTCATCGTCGCGTCCTTCCATCCGACGCTCCACCGGGCGCACGCCGCGCACCGTCTTTTTCAGCTCCTTCTTGGCGTGGCGGTCGGCTTCGAAGAGGGGGCGGGCCGCCTCGCGCAGATAATGGAACTGGCATAACTGGTGTGGCACGCCCGGCAAGGCCTCGGCCACGGCTCGCCGGATCGCGTGCTGACCATCGCTCACCACCCCGGCCACCGGCACCTCCAGCGCCGCCGCCACCTCGCGCAGCAGCGAGGCGAGATCCGCCTGGGTCGCCGAGAGCAGCGGACGGGCGAGCAGAACCCGGCCCGACAGGCAGTCGCGGATCACCCACAGCACCTCATGCCCGACGTCGGGCTGCAGGCCGTCCAGCGCCAGGATGACACGGCCTTGAGCGGCGAGCGCCGCCCGCTTCGGCGCGTCCAGCGCGGCGGCCACCAGTTCATCGTAGCGGTCGAGCAGATTGGTAACGCTGCGTTCGCAGATCAGCAGCCCGCGCTCGGTGAGGGCGGCATGGATTTCTGGCACGCTGCGGTGCGCACGATGGCGCAGGGCGCCGATCAGGGCGATGACATCGAGCCCAAACTCATGGTGGGGTAACGCGATGCGCCCTTCGGCTTCCGGCCGGTAAGGCTGGTGATGGCGCGAGCACGCCGCGTTCTCGCACCACTGCACCTTCAGGCGCAACCGCTCCAGCCCTGTCAGCGTGAAGACCGCCCGACGCTTCTCATAGCGAATGCGCATGCGCCGCCCGCACTCCGGACCGTCTCGCCGCTCCGGCTGAAGCAGCCATTCCGCGCTGTGCTGAAGCCGACAAAGCCACCGTGCCATGGCGGCCTCCGGTCTGGCCCCTTTCCGATCCTCAACAGCCAGCCACGCTTGCCGACCTGGTTTTTGTTCTTTTTTTGTTCTTTTTCTCAATGACCCAGTCAAGGCTTCCGCATGCGCAACGACGCACCTGCCACCCGGGCGTTGACGAAGCTATCTCGCAAGTGCCGCCGGAATGTGACGACGATCGCATTCCGGGTTCGGTCAACGTATCCTGGCCGGGTACACCATCAGTGCGACGCTCCTTGCATCCTATTTCGGCGGCGGCCAGCACGCTTGGACTCGCGTGTTCAGTTATTAGTGTGGTGTCCGCGAAATAAGGTTCCTAATCGTTATTTGTGAATGACTGGACTCCGCTATAGGCTTGGGGACCAAATTTCGCGGGCGTGACACTAGGCCTGACTTCGGCCTCTGCCGAACGCTTGGCTTACCGCCTCCACCGCGTCAGGCTCCTTGTGTCAGGCGACGTGAGAATCTGGTTCTTCCGCGTTTTCGGTGCAGCGGGCGGGCTGGAACGCTGCCGTTCATGCGGCCTCCAGGATCCGGTGACGCAGCAGGTCGAACTTGGCGCGGCCGCACATGGTGCGCTTGATGGTCTTCAAGCGGCTGATTTGTCCCTCCACCGGCCCGGTGCTCCACGGCAGCGACAGCGCCGTGCGGATCGCCGCGAGATCACGCGCGAGCCCAGCGGCGAACCCGGCCAGTGCGGTTTCTTTCGCCGCGGCCAACCATCCATCCAACCGGTCCGCCTGCTGACGACGCACCATGGTGCTGAACGCGCGCGCCAACTCGATGACCGTGGTGAGTCCCTCGGATCGGACGAGCAAGGCATCGACGAACCGTTGCTCGGTGGCATCGATCGTCTCCGGATCGGCCACCACCAACCACGCTGCCCGACGTTTCGAGGGCATCTTCCACGGTCCCATCAAACCGACCGCGCCAACTGAGGTCGGGCTTGCATCGCGCAGGCGGCGTACCCAGCGCTGCACGGTGCGGAGTTGCCCGCGAAACCCACGTTCCTGGATCTCCCGCCACAGCCGGGCGGCGTTGTGGCTGCCCTCGCACCAGCGTTGCCGGAGGTACACGGCGTGGAGATCGACCGCGCTGCCGCGATCCCGTTGCGACCAGACCGGAAGTTCGCCGGACCGCACCCACGCGCGAACCGTCTTGCGATTGATGCCGAGCGTGCGGGCGATCCGCTTCATCGGCCAGCCTTGGCCGTGCAACGCCATCACCTCGTCAAACCGAGCCTGCCGAACGCCATGGCGATCCGTCATTGGCAACTCGGCCCCTGGTGCCGGGAGCGGTGCAGCCGCTGGGGACGGCGAGGCGGCCGTACCAACTTCCAGGGCGGCTCCCGAAGCCGCTTTGCTTGCCACGCGCAGGTCATGATGATGCCGGTCGAGAACCCCGGCCAGAGCATCCCCGAGATTGCGCAGAAGGTGCCAGCGATCCGAGACCTGAACGGCGTTCGGAGCGCCGGCCCGTATGCCGTCGGCGTAAGCGCCGGCGCGGTCGCGGGCAACCACCTCCACCCCGGGATGGGCTTCCAACCACGCCGCCACTGTCTCCGCGTGGCGGTCGGGCAGCAGGTCGATGGGACGGTTGCGTTCCAAATCGACGATGATCGTGCCGTAGCGCTGACCGCGCCGCCAGGACCAGTCGTCGATGCCGATGACGCGCGGCGTCGGCACCGCCGGCAGGGGCGCCGCCCGGATCAGGCGCAACAGCGTGTCGCCGCTGACCGGCATGGTCAGGCAAGCCGCCAAGCGGGCACCAGCCTCGCCGCCGGCGCTGAGGGCGATGCGCCGTTGGGCCTCCGAGAGCCGGACCGTCCGCCGAACCTGCGGCAAGGCGACGGCCGGCAGGCGTTCGGCGAAGATGCGGCGCGGACACTCGACAGCGGCGCAGCGGAACCGGCGAACCTGGAGGTCGAGTTGACCGACCCGGCCTTGCCAAGGCAGGTCGCCAAGGCGGCGACTGTAACGGCTGTGCACACGGCGCGACGGACGCCGACACACCGGGCAGGCCGCCGTCGAGGCGCGAGATCGCACGGCCACAACAACGCGATCGTGGGCGACGGTGACGTGATCAACGGCGAGACCAGGCGGAAGCAGGGACAGCAGCGACTTGGACAAGGAAATCAGAACACTCACAGAGGGATAACGTTCTCTCTATGTGCTCTTTCCGGCGCCGATCCGCATCCGGCATGCACCGAATTTGCGGATGGACCCATTCCTGAAGTCGTTTGACACCTTGGTCGGCAGCACGCCCAGCTGGCCGCCAAATTGGCGGCGACATCGGCCTGCGCGTGGTGCAACGGCACAAGAAAGTGGGCAGGGACCACATGCAGGCGCCTTCGACAGCCATGGGTGGCGGCTTGGGATCGGCGGCGCCGGGTCCGCCAATCCGCGAACTGCAAACAGCCCGATGCTCCGCCGCGCATGGCTTATTCGATGGCGCCAGAGACCAGCGGAGTGCTGGTTTGGAACTGCGCCAGCTTGCCCACTGCCGGGCGCTAGGCCGATCGTGAGCGAAGACATGCCGGCAGGACCCAACCGACGCCACCAAAGCAATACCGCCCGGCCGTTGACCATGCGGCGCTCGTCGAATTCACAATTGGCAGCGGCAAGAGCAGGGGGAGTCGGACACAGGGTCTCCGTGATGCGATCGTGGCGGCCACGGTCGGGCGGCTGGCCACGCGGGGCTTGGTCCGGGCCCGTAAGATCCGGTTCAGAGCCTTACGTGAGTGTATGAGGAGGTCGGTCCGCATGGGGGGCGCTGTGACACGCACCACGGAAGGCGCTAGCTTGGCCAACTGGGAGTGGGGCTGTTGAGACGCCTTCCGGAATCAGGGGGATAAGTCGACAAAGACTGCTGCGCGGCCATTGGCGCTTCCGCTATCAGGGGGATAAGGCTGTGGGTAGAAAACTGGGTAGCGGTTATCCGACCGCCCGAATCCGGGTCACCGATTCCCTCGGAGCCGTCTCGATTCCGCGTTAGCCCCCTGATTCCAGAAGCCCGCAAGGGCCTGTAAGCCCCCTGATTCCGGAAAACGGACGCTTAGCCCCCTGGTACCGGAAGTGGATCAACAGCCTTATACCCCTAATACCGGAAGGTGCGCGCGCTTAGCCCCCTGATACCTGAAGTCGGACACCAGAATCTGCCTTATCCCCCCGATACCGGAACAAGATCTTGTTGTCTCGAGGCGGGGGTGAAGCGTGTAATTGTGCCGGAGAAGGGGGAGCAGGTATGGCCAAGAGCCCGCACGAACGCATGCTGGAGCAACTGGAGCTCGATTTGACCGCCGTGCAGCCGCATGGGGGCGAGCGCATCGACGCCAGCTTTCTGCACCGGTCCTTCTGCGCGGCGGGCCTGCCAGTATCCCGACCCAAAGATCCCATACGCTTCGACCGCTACGACGACGCCTTCAGTTTGAACATTCTGTCGCCAGAACGCACGCTGCCCGGCGGCAAGTCGGCGGCGTTCGGTGTGCCGTGGGGGCCCCGCGCGCGCGTGCTCATTTTGTGGATGTCGACGCAGGCGCGCGACCCCAAGCGCGGCGCGGGCGACCGGTGGCTGGAGATCCCGAGCATCAACTCGTGGATCCCGAGCCTGGGCATTCCGCACAGCCATGCTGCCGAGAAATCACTCAAGGAGCAGCTGGTCAAGCTGGCCTTCTCGCAATTTTCAATGTTCCTCAAGAATGAGGACGTGGTGTTGTTACACGACACCAAGCTCATCGAGAGCGTTGCCTTCACCGACAGCGACATCGAAGCCTTTTTGGCAGGTCAGATCGGCAAGGTACGTTGGCCGCTGGCGCTTCGCCTCAGCGAGCAGGCCTTCTCCACCTTCCGCAGCCCCAAGGCCATCCCCATCCCGACGCACCGGTTGGCGACCATCTCCGACAGTGCACTGGCGATCGATGCCTTCATGTATCTCTGCTATCGGCTGCCGGAACTCGCCGAGCAGGGCACCGATGCCAGCGAAATGGTCGGCTGGAGGCGCTTGGTCGCACAGTTCGGCAAGCATGGCCAAGCGCCGAGCAAATTTCGTGAGTTGTTCCTCCCCGCGCTCAAGGACGCCCTAGGGGCCTACCCGGAAGCCGCAGCCGGGGTCGAGGTCACCGATGAGGGCCTGCTGCTGCGCGGTGTCGAGCTCCCGGCGCTGGCCCGTTCCTTTATTGCCGTGCCCCCGCTGCCCACACCGGCCAAGCGACGCAAGGTCAGAAACCGCAACGCGGCGACTGCCGCGCCTGCGCCCGCAACCAACACGGAGGAAGGGATGCCATGACGTAGCGCCTGGCCCCTGAAACGCCAAGGGCCCCGCTCGCCAAAGCGGGGCCCAAGAGGCGTTGATGCAGCAGGGAAATCCCTGGCGTACCTGAGCACTGTGCCCGCCCAGAGTACGTCAGGGTGATCCGTCCGACAAGCAGAATCGCCAAATTCTGCTAAGGGACAGTCTTTGCTTGCGTCCAACCGACATCGCGGACCAAGGAGATCACCGTGGACCCGAAGGAATTCTCGGGACGGCGGGGTTTTGTCCTGGCCTCGTGGCTGGACCACCCTGACGTCGATGTGTCCGCCTTCGCCGTGCTGGCGGCGCTGGCGACCTATGCCGACCCCAGCGGCCTGTGCTGGCCACACCCTAAGACCATTGCCGAGCGCCTCAAGCGGTCGCGCCCCTGGGTGCTCGGCGTCCTGGACCGGCTGGTCGAGGCCGGTTTGATCGAGCGCCGCCCGCGTCGTGGCCATGCCAAGAGCGGCCGGTGGGAATTTGTACTGGTCGGCTTTGCCTTCGCTTTTTCCAGCAACCCGGCGCCCAGGAGTCAGCCGAGTGACTCTCGGAGTCATCCCGCTGACTCGGAACAGTCCCAGAATCAAAACACATCTCTCTCAGCGCTTGTGCGCGGGGATGTGAAGAGGGGCTTCGGTGTTGCCGCTGAGCGACTTGCTCCAGCCAACGTCAACACCGCGACCGCACCCTGGCAGCCGTCGCCGGAGGACTTGGCACACGCTGCCGCCGAGCGGCCGGACCTGACCGCCGAAGACCTCGGTCGCATGACCCGCAAGCTGCTGGCCCACCACAGCGCCCAGTTGCCCGCCAACTCGTCGGCGATTTGGCGGCGCTGGCTGGTTACCGAGCGTGCCGCTCCGGCCCCGCAGACTTCCCGCCCGGCACGCACCACCGCATCGACTTCCGTCCTGAACAGCGCTGTAGCCTCGGCGACGTCGACGCCAAAGCCACTGCTCAGCCCCGAGGAATGGCAGGCCCAACTTGAGGCTCAAACGGTGGCCATGCGGACCCGTCAGCGCGCCGCCGAGGAAGCCCAAGTGGCGGAGCAGGCGGAATGCTACGCCGCGGTGCAGGCCTCGAAGCCGGACATCCTCGAACTGCGCCGCCGCGAGCACCGGGAAGCGGCCCGGCACGTCATGGAATCGCTGGCTGAGCGCCGTCGCATTCTGGCCGAGCGGGCAGGGGAGGGCAAGGCGCCCGACATCGCTTCGGCAATGGTTCCGGACGCGGTCGTTTCCGTCACGGCCTCCACGCCCAGCCCGCAGCCAATCGGCGTGTATTCCTGCAACGGCGGATCAGCCGACAGCTCAATGCCCGCCAGCTCGCACACCGTCCGGTCCAGCGCCGACGCGACTCACACAGAGAACTCCGGCGACACGACGGTGACAAGGTGCTCCATGCGCGACCCCAGTCCGCAGTTTGCCCGGTCCGAATCCAAAAACGCGGAGCAGTGGCAGTCACTGTCACTGGCATACCTGAACATGCCGCGTCCCACGGCTGGGTCATCAAACAGCGCCGCCAGCACCGGCCCGGACAGGCGCGCGTTGCCAGGCACCGCCGCCCGATCCGCCTCACCACGCCAGCCATTCCGAGTACGGAGCGCTTGGCCCACTCTCTTTCACACGCACTACGCTCCAGCATGGCACTCCCCCTCGATCGACCTTCCATCGGCGCATCCCCGGGGTGAAGCGGCCCGTCAACGAGACAGAACGCAAAGCGCATCGGCCCAATCGGGACCCGTAAACCGCCGTGGTTGGACGCTCCTGGCAGACAATTTGTGATCTTGATTGGTTCGCTTTCCGGCGGCTTTCTTGTTCCTGTTTCGCTTAGGAGAGACTCCGCCGTGGAACCGCTCGGGCGAGATGGTGCAAGCTGCACAAGAAGGTGTAACAAGACGCGCCTGGATCGTGTCCCGGGGCGTAGTGTCTGAGGGGGCCTCTGTGCTCTTCGGCGAGCTGAAGCCGCCGGTCTACTCCGCGGCAATGGGCAGCGGGTCAATGGCCTGAGGGTGGCACAGCTCGTTCAGGCTTTCCATGGTCATGTAGCGCCGGCACACCGCCCACTCGTCGTGCTGCTCCAGCAGCAAGGCGCCGACCAGGCGCATAACCGCCCCGTCCCCAGGGAAGATGCCGACGACGTTGGTGCGCCGCTTGATCCCGCCGTTCAGGCGTTCCAGGGGATTCGTGGAGTGCAGCTTGGTCCGCAGATCCTTGGGGTAGGCCATGTAGGCCAGCACGTCGAACTCCGCCTCGTCCATCAGCGCCGCCAGCTTCGAGAACCGCGGGCGCAGGCTGTCAGCGACCCGCCGCCACTGCTCATGCGCCGCCTCAGCGGTCTCCTGGGCAAAGGCGGTGCGGATGGTGGCCGCGACCATCGTCTGGTGCGCCTTGCCGACGCAGGCGAGGAGATTCCTCATACAATGAACGCGACAGCGTTGGAGTGTCGCCCCCAGCACCTTGGAGGCGGCGGCCTTCAGCCCGAGATGCGCGTCGGCGATCACCAGCTTCACCCCGCGCAGCCCCCGGCGCGTCAGGGAACGGAGGAAGTCGCTCCAGAAGGTTTCGGCCTCCGACAGCCCGAGGCCGAGCCCCAGCACCTCGCGCCGGCCGTCGGTGTTGACGCCAATGGCCAGTATGGCGGCCAGCGAGACGATGCGGCCGTCCTGGCGCACCTTCACATACGTCGCGTCCAGCCACACGAAGGGCCAGTCGCCCTCCAGCGGGCGGTTCAGGAACGCCTGCACGCGCTCATCGATGTCCTGGCACAGACGGCTGACCTGGCTCTTGGAGATGCCGGTCATGCCCATCGCCTTGACCAGGTCATCGACGTTGCGCGTCGAGATGCCCTGCACGTAGGCTTCTTGGATCACCGCGATCAGCGCCTTCTCCGCCGTGCGCCGCGGCTCCAGGAAGGCCGGGAAGTAGGAGCCGCGCCGCAGCTTGGGGATGCGCAGGTCGATGGCCCCGGCGCGCGTCTCCCAGGTCCGCTCCCGGTAGCCGTTGCGCTTGGTCAGCCGCTCGTTACGGTGTTCGCCGTAGCCGGCGCCACACAGGCTCTCGACCTCCAGCTCCATCAGCCTCTGGGCGGCGAAGCCGACCATCTCGCGCAGGAAGTCGGCATCCGCGCTTTTTCCAATCAGCTCGTGAAGAGCGATCCTGTCCTCGGTCATCGTGGTCTCCGTGTCCGTTGACGGTCGTGAAGCAACCTCAACTTACCGAAGACACACGGTGACCGCCCGCTCCCGAACGGCCTGCCTGCCTGCGCCAGCTATGGGGAGCGCTCCGGCGGGCCGGCCTCACGCCTCAGACACCACGTCGTGGGACACGGCCCGCGCCCCTGCTAAAACCGCGGTATTCCATGGGGCAAAAAGCGGCAGCCATGCCGACCGCTGAACACGGCCGTCAACCGGCATGTTCGGGGAGCCATTGCTGCCTTGCTTCGGGGCGGAATCTGTGGAAGCTGTCGGACCCGACCGAAGCGGATCTCCGTGATGACCGACATCTCAGCACGCGCCGGTGAGCTTGACCGTCTGAAGGCGCGCATCCAGGCCTTGCGTGCCAAAACCCTAGAGAACGGCTGCACCGAGCAGGAGGCGTTGGCGGCCGCGGCGAAGGTCGCCGAACTGCTCGACCAGCACGACCTGTCGCTCAGCGACATCGAGATCCGCGAGGAGGCCTGCGAGCGCGCCGTCGTCGAGACCCACCGCAAGCAGCGGGTCCCGCTGGACGGCTGCGTGAACGCCATCGCGGTATTCTGCGATTGCCGGGTGTGGCGCAAGAAAAATGGATTTGGCGAGTTCCGCTATGTTTTCTTCGGCCTGTCGCCGGACACCACGGTCGCGCAGTACATCACGGACCCGGTGTCGATGGCCATGCACACCGAGGTTGAGCGGTTCAAGAGGACCAAGGACTATCTGCGCTACCATCCCGACGACCGACGCACGGTCAGCACCTCGTTCCTGCACGGCATGGCGGCATCCGTCGCGGAGAAACTCGCGGACATGAAGAGCCAGCGCGACGCCGCGAACGCCACCACCGGCCGTGACCTGGTGGTCGTCAAGACAGCCGTCGTCGAGGAGGAACTGGCCAAGCTCAACTTAAATCTCCGGAAATCTCGCTCGTCCGGGCGGTCGGTGGCGAAGAATGCCTTCGAGGCCGGGCAGACCGCCGGACGAAAGCTCGCCATCAATCCAGGGGTTTCGGGAGAGGCTGTAGCACGCCTCGCACGGAAGGTCGGCTGACGGAGGCGGCTGAAATGGCGAGCGGGCACAAGTGGGCGTTCCGGTCCAAACTTCGGACCAGCGGCTTCCGATGGCGCGGGTCGAAAACCGCCGTCACGCGGCTGAAGGAGGCTGTGTCGGAGATCAAGACGGTCGCCAAGTCCGATCCGTTGACGGCGGGGGAGGGGGCCGTGGTCCTCGCGGAACGGGTCTGGCCCGCCTTCCAGGACATCGACACCTCCTCGGGGGCGCTCGGGCGTGCCGTCAACAACGCGCTCGAGGCCGTCATCCCGATTTTGATCGCCGCACCCACCAGCCCGAAGATGCGGGCGGCATGGTTGGAGCGTCTGTACGAGGCGATCCAGGACGACGGCGTGCAATACCTCTGGCCGATCGAGGAGCGGTGGGGCGAGATTGCGGTCTATCCGGAACTGATGAACGAGTACGCCGACCGGCTGCTGCCACTGTTGCGGCGGGTCTGGTCCGGGGAGGTGTGTGCAACGACAATTTCGACGTCCGGCCGCATTGCCTCGCTGAAAATGCTACCCGATAGTAGCCGTTGCCTCACGACAAACGTTACTCCGTGCCATGCCACGGGGAGAAGGAACTTGGGGAGACGGTTGAGCATGCCGACACGCCAGGAGCTGATATCGGTGGTTCGGGAGCGCTACGTGGTGGCCACGCGGATGGAGCGGCGGCGTATTCTGGACGAGTTTGTGTTGGTGACGGGCTACCATCGCAAGCATGCGATCCGCCTGCTGGGCGGCGCGCCCCGGGCCTGTGGTGGGGGTGCCGGGGAGGCGCGCCGGGTTTATCGGGAGGCGGAGCGCGCGGCGCTGATCGTGCTGTGGGAAGCGGCCGGCCGGATCTGCGGCAAGCGGCTGAAGGCGGCGCTGCCGACGCTGGTCGAGGCGATGGAGCGGCATCATCATCTGTGCCTGGAGCCGGAGGTGCGGGCGCGGCTGCTGGCGATGAGCGCAGCGACCATGGACCGTCTGCTCACCGCTGTGCGGAAGCGGGCCCAGGGAGGGCGACGTCGGCGCATGGTGGTGAACGCGGTGCGCCAGCAGGTCAAGGTGCGAACGTTCGCGGATTGGGGCGACCCGGCGCCGGGCTGGATGGAGGCCGACTTCGTGGCGCACTGCGGGGCGGTGGCGGCCGGCAGCTTCGTGCATACCTTGACGCTGACCGACATCGCGAGCGGCTGGACCGAGTGCGTGCCGATCGTGGTGCGCGAGCGCTCGCTGGTGGTAGCGGCGATCCACGCGCTGCAGAGCGAGCTGCCATTCGCGCTGCGTGGGCTGGACACGGACAACGACAGCGCGTTCATGAACGAGGCGCTGCTGGACTACTGCCGTGGCGCCGGTATTGAATTGACCCGGTGCCGGGCCTACCGGAAAAACGACCAGGCGTGGGTCGAGCAGAAGAACGGGGCGGTGGTCCGGCGTCTGGTCGGCTACGGCCGCCTGGAGGGGGTTGCGGGCGCCCGGCGGCTGTGGCGCCTGTTCCGGGCGGCGCGGCTGTACGTGAACTACTTCCAGCCGTCGTTCAAGCTCAAAGAGAAGAAGCGGGACGGGGCGCGGGTGAGCAAGCGCTACCACGCGCCGGCAACGCCGTATGAACGCCTGCTGGCGAGCGAGCACGTCGCGGAACCGGAGAAGGAGCGGCTGCGCGTGGCGTTCGCCGAGCTGGACCCGGTGGCGCTGTTGCGCGACATCCGCGTGGCGCAGGCCGCCTTGGCGGATTCGGCCGGCGCGGAGCCCGCCGACGGGGCGGAGGATGGGCTGGCGCCGTTTCTGGCCGGCTTGGCGCGGGCTTGGGAGGACGGCGAGGTGCGGCCGACCCACCGGCGGGCGGCCACAGCGCCGCGGACGTGGCGGACGCGGGTCGATCCCTTTGAGGAGGTCTGGCCGGTGGTCGAAGGCTGCCTGGAGGCGGAACCGGAGCGAACGGCGCGGGAGCTGCTCGGGCGGCTCCAAGACGTCTACCCGGAGTGCTTTCCCAACGGACAGCTGCGGACACTTCAGCGGCGGGTCAAGGCGTGGCGCAGCGCCAAGGCGTATGCCTTGGTCTTCGGCACATCCCGTCCCGCGGCGGCCTGACGGGCGAGACGGCGATCGTCCCGGGCTGCCTGGAGGATGCCACCGTGCTCACTGCGGTCAAGGACACGAGCAAGGCTCGTGCCGCGGGGCGGCGGCCTGCGGCCGTCCTTGACCTCCGCTGCGCGCGATGGCGTTCGGTTCGCAGGTCGGGACGGGAGGATGGTCATTCTGGCCGAACCAGAGGATGGAAATCGGCGAACATGCCTGGGCAAGCTGACGCCTGCCCGTCACCGGAGACGTCACCTCTGCCGCCGCTAGCCGGGATTATGCACCGGGGTTGGCGGGTGTAGCGGCATCCGTTGAGCGGCCGTAGGATTTGGGTGCTGACGCCAACTCCTGCCGTTTTCGGAGCGCCCACCCGCCATGGTTGATCCTACGCTGCCGCTGCCCGGTCTGTCACCCCTGGCTGGAAAGCCGGTGATCGGGCGCTTTGATGGTGGCCGCTTGTCCTCCGATGGCGGGCTGCTGGTCCTGCGCGAGGTCGAACAGCGGCTGCGCGTGGCCGAACGGCTGGCCGCCTGCCTCAAGGATCCGCGCGATCCCACGCGCACCGTGCATCCGTTGGCCGACATCATCGGATTCCGCCTGCTGGCCATCGCGGCGGGCTACGAGGACGGCAACGATGCCGACAGTCTGCGCTCCGATCCGCTGTTCAAAATGGCCCTGGAGCGGCTGCCGTCCGAGCGCGACCTGTGCTCGCAAGCCACCATCTCGCGCCTGGAGAACCTGCCGGATACCCGTGCCTTGCTGCGCATGGGCCGGGCCATGGTCGATCTCTACTGCGCGTCGTTCCGCCACGTGCCCAAGCGCATCGTGCTGGATGTGGACGACACCTTCGACACGGTGCATGGCGGCCAGCAGTTGCGCCTGTTCAACGCCCATTACGACGAGTACGGCTTCCAGCCCATCGTCGTCTTTGACGGCGATGGGCGCTTCGTCACCGCCGTGCTGCGCCCGGCCAAGCGGCCCAAGGGCACCGAGATCCGCGCCTTCCTGCGCCGCCTGCTCCGTGCCCTTCGGGCGAATTGGCCGCACACCGAGATCCTGCTCCGTGGTGACGGTCATTACGCCTGCCCGGAGGTGCTGGACTGGTGTGAGGGCGAGAGGATCGACTACGTGCTGGGCTTACCGACCAGCCGCACCTTGCGCCGTCACGTCACCACGCTGGAGGCCAGCACCGCCGCCCGCTTCCAGGCCACGCCCGGAGCCGACAAGGTGCGCCGCTTCAAGGAGTTCTACGACGGCGCCAGCACCTGGAGCCGGGTGAGGCGCATCGTCGCGCGCGTCGAGGCCGGAGGCCAGGGCACCGACACCCGCTTCATCGTCACCAACCTGCGCCATGGCACGGGACGCTGGCTGTACGAGGTTTTGTACTGCGCGAGGGGACAGGCGGAAAATCATATAAAAGCGTGGAAAGCCCATCTCGCTGCTGACCGCACCTCCTGCACCAAGGCGATGGCCAACCAGTTCCGCCTCTTTCTGCACGCCGGGGCGTACTGGCTGCTGTGGAGCCTGCGCTCACTGATGCCCAAACGCTCCCGCTGGCGCACGGTGCAGTTCGACACCTTGCGTCTGCGTTTGGTGAAGATCGCCGCGCGGATCGTGGAGATGAAGACGCAGATCAAGGTCCACCTGCCGACCAGCGCCCCCGATCAGGCGATCATCCATCTCGCCCTCGGCCGTCTGCCGCGGCTGATCACTTGAACACCGGGGCAGCGTGCCCCAGCCGTCACCCACTCCC
The DNA here is from genome assembly GCF_025961225.1 of Azospirillum canadense. Classification (GTDB taxonomy): domain Bacteria; phylum Pseudomonadota; class Alphaproteobacteria; order Azospirillales; family Azospirillaceae; genus Azospirillum; species Azospirillum canadense. Next base: position 984,277 of record NZ_JAOQNG010000007.1, read on the forward strand.
GTCCACCGCCAACTCCACCGACCTCACGCCGCCAGCAGCGCGGCGACTGAGGGCGCATGCCCCTGCAACCCCACGCTGAACATCTCCGCTCGGTGGCCAGCCCGCGCCTCACTCCGGTGAATAAAGGCGGCTAGACGATTGCCGGTTACGGCTGGGCGGCAATTGGCGCCGAGTAGCAGTTCTTGGTGCGGCAATACGGCCGGTCAGTGTAATTGGCGCCGTGCAGTAAGACGGGTCAATCAACGCCTACCGGAGCGCGAGGAACCTCCGCAGATGGGATCAACCGGCTAGCCCTGCACCCTGAACGGAAAACGACAGTCGTAGGCTCGTACCGGCGTTGACCTCCCACTCAGGCGCTGCCCCAATCTGTTCAGCGAGCATAGCAATCAGTTGGAGACCGGATGACCGCGTCCGGTTCGCCGGCATGCCAATGCCATTGTCGGCCAACCGCAGCCGGACCGGACCGGCGGCGGGCACGTCCAATTCAAGCGTAATCGTCCCGGCGCCGTGCGGGAACGCATGCTTGGCGCTGTTGGTGACGAACTCGTTGGCGATCAGCCCGAGCGAAACGGCCGCGTTGTGATCGACGTACACCGCACCGACGCTCACCTTCAGTGCCAGCTCTCCAGCGAGGCTTCGGCCGTAAAGGGCAACGGAGTTCCCGCAGAGTTCCCGCAGGTAGCTCCCCAACTCAACCGTGCCAACTTGGCTGGCCTCGTAGAGCCGACTGTGGACGAGGCGAAGCGCTTCGACGCGACCTTGCAACTCCTCCAGGATGCGGCGGGTCTCGGTGCTGCTGGTTTGGCCGCTTTCCAGGGCGATTAGGCTCAGGATCGCCTGGAGGTCGTTCTTCACCCGGTGCTGGAGTTCCCGCATCGCCGTCGTCCGGCGTTCTTCCGCCTCCCGCAGATGCACGTTGGCGCACCGCACCGAATCGTACACCGAAGCCACTTCTGCCACATCGGTGTGCGGCAAGGGCGGCAACACTGCGCCCGGCTCCTGGATCGCTTCCACGATCCGGGCCAGTCCGGCCACCGACCGGGACAGGCGACGGGCGTAGCGCCGCACCAGGAGGGCGGCGACGCCGAGTGCCCCGAGGCTCACCGCCGCCGCTAGCCACAGCGACCGGCGCAGCGGTGTTTCAAACACGGATGATGGAGCGGCAAACGCAACAGTCCATCCCGAAACCGCCGACCGGGAGAAGGCGAGCGTCAACGCCCCGCCCTCCAGAGCGGGACCTTCCGCGCGCCCCTCTGGTGCTGTCTGTATGGCTTCCCGAACCCAACCTGGGGCCGGCTTGCCAACGAACTGTTCGGCGGCGCGCGTACGAGCAATGACAATGCCAGTCCGATCGATGATCCCCGCTACCCAGCTGGAAGCCAGCTCCTGATTCTGGAGAAACTTTTCCCACTTGGATACCGTGACCACCGCGATCAGCACGAAGCGCTTGCCGTCCTTCGCTTGGACGGGAACGCCCACCGCCGCGACGGGCGAATCGATGAGCGAGCTGCGCAGGAGATTGGAAACCTGTGGGCGATCGGCGGCCAGCACCTCGTCCAGCAGAGGTGCGAGGGAGTTCGTCGTGGGCATCGGCGCCCCGTACGGCATGGCTGTGGTGAAGACCATCGTCCCCGCGGCGTCGCGAAGCGTCACGTGCGACCAGTAGGGGTGCTTGGTCATGACGCCCTGGGCGATGCGGTAGAGCCGCGCCGGATCGTCGTCCTCCGCCAGCGCCATGCCGAGGCTTTCAAGGGCGGTCGTGGTCACAAGCAGCTGCTGATCGAGAGCAACGGCGATGGCCCGGACCGTTCTGACCATCTCCGTCTCGGCGAACCGCCGCTGAGACGCCATGTTCCAAGCCACTAGGCCCATGGCGATCAGGGCCATCGACGCCAAGGCCACGATCACAATGCGGAGAAGACAAGAACTGATGTTGTGCCTTGCCGTCACGCCATGAGATATCCAAGCGCCCCGAGAAACCCACACACTCATGTTCGCCAACCCAATAGCGGAAGCGTTGCGGTTACATGATCATCCCCGCTGATGGTTGCAGCTGAAACTGTTAATAACCACTTAACACCAATGGGAACTCGCATTTTGTTGCATTATCAAAAAACGGATTCTCCCCAAATGGCCGAGTGCCACCTGAATATCGCAAGCATTCAACGCAATGCATACCGCAAGTTTGCAGGATATTTTAGTTGCTTTGCAAAATGGATGCCCGACAACCGCCGTCCCGGAAAGCCAAGGGCTTTGGTGTCGTGCTCCCCAGCTGCTTCGGATGGAACGTTTTGAACTGACGGATGCGCAGTGGGCGCAGTTGGAGCCGCGGCTCCCTCCCGAGAAGCCGCGTACCGGGCGGCCAAACCATTCTCATCGCCGTATCCTCAACGGCATTCTCTGGATCAATCGCACCGGGGCGCCGTGGAAGGACCTGCCGGACCACTATGGCCCGGTCGGCACGGTGTCGAGCCGGTTCTACCGCTGGCGCAGGGCCGGGGTCTGGCAGCGCACTTTGGAAGCATTGCAGGCGCGCGCCGATCGCCAAGGGCGGGTGGATTGGTCCCTGCACTTCCTGGACAGCACGATTGTTCGTGCTCATCAGCATGCCGCTGGTGCTCGGAAAGTCGAGTGGTGCTCTGACGACGAGGCGCTGGGACGGTCGCGCGGTGGCTACTCCACAAAGTTCCACGTGCGCGCCGAGGGCCTTGGCAAGCCAGTGACCTTCTGGCTGACCGGCGGCGAAGTTCATGACAGCAAGGCGTTTGCCAGGCTAATGGGGACCGGCTGGACCAAGCGGTTGGGTCGTGGGCGTCCGCGCCTCAAGCCCGACAGGCTGGCCGCCGATAAGGCCTACAGCAGTGGCGCCATCCGTTTGGCCCTGCGCCGACGTGGCATCCAGTCGGTACTCCCAACCAAAAGCAACGAACGCCCGGCCGCCACCTTCGACCGCGACGCCTATCGGGAACGTAACCGTGTCGAGCGGTTGATCAACAAATTGAAACAGTATCGTCGAATCGCCACACGGCATGAGAAGCGCGCCGTCAACTATCTCGCTATGATCACCATCGCGGCGATCCTTCTATGGCTCTGACCTTTGCATACGCGCCCGTGGGCTGAACTTGACGGATCGTGTTGTCTGTAGATCAGTAGAACTGCGGCATGTTGGCGCTCCTGCCGGTGTGCGCGCCCGCACACGTCATAAAACACGTTTTTTGCATGCGCGTATGACGTCCGGCCCCGGTCTCGACTTGAGCCCGCTCTACCACCACCGAGCAGAGCGTCGAGGCGATCGCCGCCGACGGCTGGATCTTCGATTGGACCACGAGGAGTGCCATGACCATCACGGCCCGCGAACTGGCGCTGCGCGCCTACGCCGATCTCGTCGAGAGCATCGCCAGCATCCAGCAGCGCATCGTGCTGCGCAAGCTGCTGGAGGCCGAGTTCGGCGACGCCGCGCTCGACCCGCATCCGGTCTTCCGCCCTCCGACCGGTGCGCTCGTCCGCTCGCCCGAATTTCGCCGCATCGCCGAGGTGTCCGACCGCGAGGACTTGGAGCGCTACACCGCGATGGCACGCGAGTTGGAGCCATATCTGGAGGCGGGCGACACCGATCTCGCCGAGTTCATCGCCAGCCTAAAGCAGCGAGGGTCATAAGCGGCTGGGCCGTTCACGCATGGGGCGCTCCTCGCGCACCGGGCTGTGTAGCGTTGAACAGCCCTGGGGTTGAATGGCGAGATGGCGCGCATTCGCTGAGCTACGAATGATACGATCCGTCTGGGTCGGCCCATCAGCTTGGTTGGTGTCCGTCACGCCATGGGCGTGGGGAGGTCCCACTGTGGCGCGCGACTTGGAGGACAACGACGATGGAACCCGAGTTTGATACTGAGGGGGTGAGGGCGCGCTTACAGGCCTTGGATCGTTGGCAGGTAATCGCCTTCGGGCTGGCCTTGGCCGAGCGCATGCTGCCGGAATACACGATCTGTTCGCGCCGGTATGGATGGCCGGGACGCGACGCGCTCCGCTCCGCGCTGGACCGGGCGTGGCTGGAACTCGGCCGCGGCGCGGAGCCGGTCGATCTGTCCGCCCTCGCCAAGGCGTGTGAAGATTCCCTTCCGGACTCGGACATCATCGACAGCGGTGATGAGCAACGCGGGGTGAATGCCGGGGATGCCATGGCCTTTCTCATGAGAGCGCTGGCGGGGGCCGCGGTAGAGAGCGTGGCGGAGATGGCGGCGCTGGCTCACCACAACGCCGAGCTCGTCGCCCAAGACCACCATGAGGACATGAACTTCCAAGAGCCCGCCTATTGGCGGACAATCCACGCGCACCCTGCGGTACAGACAGAGCTGGGTCGGCAGCGCGAGGACCTGGAGCTCTTGGCGGCATGGCGCTCCGGCTTTGGGGCGGCGTTGCCGATCCTGGCGACCCGGTGGCGGGGTGACGATCAGCGAGCGACCGGTGATGGAGACGCTGGAGAGGGTGACGGGGATCTCGCGGCTTGGCGCGCGGCGCTGCTCGAGCGAGCGGGGGGATGGCTGACGCTCACCGAGGCGGCGTCGGCCACGCGCAGGACCTGGCAGTGGGTGCACTATCAGCATTGCAGGGGCCGCGCGCTGGCCCTGGTGCACAACGGTGAATTGGTCTTGCCAAAGCTCCAGTTCACCGATGGCGAGGGCGAGGCGTCCGGGAAGAGCGTCATCCTACCGGGGGTCGGCACGGTGGTGAGGCTGTTCCGCATCGCGAGAGCGGACGGATGGTCCGCACTCCAATTTCTCGTCGAGGTGGATGCCACCCTGGGACAGGCCCCGTTCGAAGTGCTGAGGATCCGCGAGGTTGACGCCGTCAACGCTGTCGAGCATGCGGCCAAGGCCCACCTGGCCGTGCCCAAAGACTGACGAGCGCATACTGGCGTTCGGCTCCGAATCGGTTTGGCGACAAGGCCTTGCACACGCAAGGACTTGGCAGCTAAGCAGCCAGGACATCTGACGTCTCTCCAAGGTCCTCCACCGCTCCCGGTCAGCTTTCCGTAGCCCCCACCTTCAGAGCTTGTTCGTAGCTGTCATGCTTTGACGGTCTCGGCAGCGAGCCGTTTGAGGCGGCGTGAGAGGATCGAGACGAAGGCGATCTCGATGAAGGCGACGAGGTGCTCCTTCGTCCGCTCGCCGACCGTGTTCAACCGGCGATAGAGGGCGAGCCATCCGAAAGAGCGTTCCACCGCCCAGCAAATTCCGGCCGGAATGAAGGTCCCGTTCCGACCGCGGGCGACCGGTTTGACGGTGATCCCGAGCGCCTCAGCGGCCTTGGCCAGGCGCTCGCCGCGGTAGCCGAGGTCACCCAGAGCCGGCCCGTGGAAGCCGCGCCCGGCCAATTGGCGCAGCACCGGCACGATGCCCTTGGTGTCGTGCACCTTGGCCGGTGAAGCGTCGATCGCCAATGGGATGCCGTACTTCTCGACGGCGATGTGGACCGTCACGCCGCGGACCTTCTTGCCGCCATCGACACCGCGGGCGAAACAACTCGGGGCCGAGCGACAGGTCCGGCTGTCGATCACGACGGTGCTCGGCTCCGCCGTGTCGCCGCAGGCCAACCGCCACGTCCGGCGCAGCCGGTCGAGCAAGCGGCGCCACAGCCCAAGCCGCGTCCAGCGGGCGAACAGCGTGTACAAGGTGCCGAAGGGAATGCCGGAAAGCTGGCCGATGGCGCGCCATTGCATGCCACAGTAAGCCACGCACCAGATCGCCATAATCGCCTTGCGCAACGCCGACCCGGTCAGCGCCGGCTTCGGCCCGACGCGGTTGGGTCGAGTGCCGTCCGCCGTCATGGTGGCCAGTTCCGCCAGGACCTCATCGACGAAGGCATCGACATCGGCGAATGCGTCCCAGGACGCCGGAGCGGTGCTTGCGGGACGAACGGCGGTACCCATAAACTGCTGCCCTGATGGCGGTGGATGACGGCCACAGCCCTACCAGACCGTCCACCCAGCGCAAATCCTCTGTTCAGCTTAAAGTAGCATTTTGGTCAGCACGGGGTGGCGCGGCCAGGCTACAAACAAGCTCTGAAAAGCATTCGTGATCAGGAGCGGCGTGCGGTCGAAACGGCCGAACGGGCCTATGAGTTGCTGGTGTCCAACTGGCGACCGAAGCCCCCCGCTCATCGCTCCGAGTCCTGATCAGCGCCGCACGCCGTTCACGACCCTTGGATTGTGACCTGCCGCTGGCGGGCGCCCTCAAGCCTGCGCCAAAGGCGCACCGCTGCGCGGCTGGCGGGCTTGACCGCGCCGCCGCGGCAGGCTGCTTTGCTCCGTCATGCCGTGAATGGCGCCTTCCGCATGCTTGCGGTTCATCTTGAAGCCCTGAAGGACGATAAAAACACACCGAGGAAGCATGCCTCCCTCCTTTGCGAGCTTGTCCATTTCATCCGTAAATACTTGACTTGGCGCAGTTTGGCGAAACGCCAGAGCCGCCGGTCCCGCAGCATCAGCTCGAGCTCGCGGTACGAGATCGGGAACCGCACGTACCAACGCACCGCCCACAGGATCACCGCCGCCGTGAACTGTCGACCCTTGAACGGGCGCTCTCGCCTCGCCATCCCCGGTCTGCTCCGACCAACTCCGATCCGGCACTTCTACCCGAGCCGCCGGCCGCGACAAATCTTGCAACAGAACCCCTATGGTCTCTACGGCCTTGCCGAGGCCGCTGAGCGTCCAGGGGCGGATCGGGTGTACATCGGCTTCGACGACAGCATGCCGGACCTGCCGCAGAAGCTGTAGCTTGATGAGTATGCCGCCGGGCTGCGCTTCAGCGTACGGTCCAACGACATGGCGACGATGCTGCAGGCGGCTTTCGATGGGCTGGGGATCGCCCTTCTTCCGGATTTTCTGGCTCTTCCCCTTCGGAGCCTCGAGGCTTAGGGACGGTTTTCAGAATGCGCTGAGGCGGTTGGCGACGATGAAGATCGCCGCGGCGGTGAGCAGCGCGAGTATGATCCGCCCCAACCTGTCCTGCCGTCGATCTAGGCGTTTGTTTGCGAGCAGCCAAGCGCAGCCGTGCTCGACGACGCAGCGGACTTTGCCGAGCCCCGAGCCGTGGGGCTCGCCGATCTTGCGGATGTGCGGCTGGATGCCGTCGCGCAAGCAGAGCCAGCGGTTATCGGCGCTGTCGTAACCCGCGTCCGCGTAGAGCCTGCTGATGGCGGCGCAGACAACCTGGGCCAGGCGCAGCAGATCCGGAAAGAGCTTGGTGTCATGCACATTGGCGGGCGAAGGGACGACCGCCAGCGGCAGGCCATCGGTCGAGACGACCACGTGGTACTTGGTCCCGGGCTTACCGCGGTCGGTCGGGTTCGCCCCGGTCAACTCGCCGCCCCGCTTGGCCCGCACCGAGCAGCTGTCCACCACGACGTCCCATGCGGCGGCGTCGGGGCCGGAGCGCGCCATGCGGATGAGGACGGCATGGACACGGCGCAGCAACGCCGTGGTGTGCCACTCGTCCAGGCGGCGGCGCAGGGTGGAGCCCGAGGCGCGTCCGTCCGCAGCCTTCAACTCCCGCCATTGGACACCCTCGCGCACAAAGAAGCCGAGCGTCCGGATCACCTCCGCCGTCGGCACCGGGGGGCGCCCCGGACCGGGGTGCCGGGGCTCGATCCGGTCGATGATGCCAGCCACCAGCTCTACCGCCTGCGCGCGCATGTCCGCTCCCATGCCAAAGGCACGGGAACCGGCATGCGGTTACTTGATCACGCTCGCAGCTGACCTCGGAGAGTTCTGGAAACCGGGCCTTAGGCTCCGGAAATCCCTCCCCCAGTGCATCCTGTGTTCCTGGTGATGCATCCCGACATCCGGCGCTCGCGCCGCGTGCGCCTAGTCGCGGATCATCTCACGGAAGCGCTGAGGCTACGCTTCAAGTCGGTGCAGCGGCGTGGCTGAAGCGTGGCCGATCAAGCGGCTTCCGTGACGCGATTTTCCAAGTGCCATTCACCCTTGCCGAACACCTTCGGCCCGGTGGAATCGAGCACCACGATCACCGGCCCCCCTTGTCGTGGCCAGCGCCACCGGGGAGGAGACAGGGACGAATGATACTGATGCGGTGATTGGCTTCCGAGCTTCAATGAGGCTCGGGCGCTTGTGCGCGGGAAGAATGGGTGCTTCGTGCCCTCCTGTCTCATAGCAGAAAATCGGCTCGGATTCGAGCGATCCGCAAGTTCCCGAAAAACGCGAAACGACCTCTACACCTCGACGGTCTGCTGCTGTTGCTCACCCAGGCCCTGGATGCCCAGCCGCATGGTCTGGCCGGCGCGCAGGTAGAGCGGCGGCTTCTGACCCAGCCCGACGCCCGGCGGGGTGCCGGTGGAGATGATGTCGCCGGGCTGCAGGCTCATGAAGCGGCTGATGTAGGATACCAAGTGGGCGACGCCGAAGATCATCGTCCGGGTGCTGCCGTCCTGGAACCGCTTGCCGTCCACGTCCAGCCACATGGCGAGGTTCTGCGGGTCCTCGATCTCGTCGGCGGTGACCAGCCAGGGGCCGGTCGGGGCGAAGGTGTCGTGGCCCTTGCCCTTGTCCCAGGTGCCGCCGCGCTCCAGCTGGAAGGCGCGTTCGGACACATCGTTGACGATGCAATAGCCGGCGACATGCTCCAGCGCGCGCTCCTCGGGCACGTACTTGGCCGCCTTGCCGATCACCACGGCCAGTTCGACCTCCCAGTCGGTCTTCTCCGCGCCGCGCGGGATCTCCACGTCGTCGCAGGGGCCGCAGATGGAGCTGGAGGGCTTCAGGAACAGCACCGGCTCGGTCGGCACGGCCATGCCGGACTCCGCGGCGTGGTCGGAATAGTTCAGGCCGACGCAGACCATCTTGCCCACCGCGCCGACGCAGGCGCCGATGCGCGGGGTGCCGGAGGTTTCCGGCAGCGACGCCGGGTCGAGCCGACGCAGCCGGTCCAGCGTCCCCGGTTGCAGCGCCTCCCCGACGATGTCCGGGATGTGCCCCGACAGGTCGCGCAGGCGGCCCTCCCGGTCCAGAAGCGCGGGCTTCTCCGCACCGGGCTGGCCGTAACGAACCAACTTCATGATGGTGTCCTTGAATGTGTTGAAAGGGAGGGTCAGCGGTTGACGGACCGCGTCCGGATCACCGCCACGGCGATGATCGTCAGGGCGCAGCAGACCATCAGATAGGCGGCCACGTAGCGCGGGCTTCCGCCGGCCGCGGCCACCAGCGCGGAGGCGATGAAGGGCGTCGGGCCGGCGATCAGCAGGCTGTTGATCTCCCGCGTCAGCGCGATGCCGGAGAAGCGGTAGCGCGTCGGGAACAGGTTCGCCAGGAAGGCGCCCTGCGCCCCCGCCAGCCCGCCGAAGCCGAGCCCGTAGCCGAGGCTCATCGCCAGCGTCGCCAGCACCACGTTCTTCGTGTCGAGCAGCGCGAAGAAGGGGATGGCAAACAGGAAGGTGAAGGCGGCCCCGAAGATGTAGACCTTGGCGTTGCCGATCCGGTCGGCGATGGCGCCCATGATCGGCGTTGTGACGATGCCGGTGAAGGCGGCGATCACCACCGCGGTCAGCGCCTCCACCCGCGGCATGCCCAGCGTGTTTGTCATGTAGCTGAGCGCGAAGGCGCTGAGGATGTAGGCGTTGGCGTTGTGGCCGGTGACCGACAGGAAGCCGAACAGCAGCTCCTTCGGCGAATGGCGCAGCAGCTCCCCGATCGGGACCTTGTGCTCCCGCCGCTCGCGGGCGGCGCGCTCCATCGCCTCGACATACTCCGGCGTCTCGTCGAGGTTGCGGCGGATGTACAGCGCCACGACGAACAGCACGGCGGAGACCAGGAAGGGGATCCGCCACGCCCAGCCCAGCAGCACAGCCTCCGGCGCGGAGGAGACGGCCAGGAAGCACAGCGTCGCCAGCATGATGCCGACCACCGTCGCCGACTGGAGGAGGGCCGTCAGCAGGCTCTGCCGGCCGGGTGTCGCGTATTCCGAGACCAGCGTGACGGCGCCGGCGTACTCCGCGCCCGCTCCGAAGCCCTGCAGCAGCCGGAAGAGCACGAGCAGGATGGGCGCCAGGATGCCGATGTCGCCTTAGGTCGGCAGCAGCCCCATGGCGACGGTGGCGAGGCCCATGGACGCGATGGTGAACACCAGGGCCGGCTTGCGCCCGAACCGGTCGCCGAAATGGGCGATGATGACGCCGCCCAGCGGCCGGATAAAGAAGCCGACCGCGAAGGTCGCGAAGGCGGCGAGGATGCCGCCCAGTTCGGAGAATTGCGGAAAGAACAGCTTGTTGATGACCAGCCCGGACGCAGCACCATAGAGCGCGTAGTCGAACCATTCGATGACCGTGCCGATGGTGGCGGCGGTCACCGCCCGCCGCACGTTCGCCCGGTCGGGCGTTGCGGCTTGCTTGGTGGTTTCCATGGCCGTGTCTTGAAACGTGGACATGCGGACATTCCCTCCCTGTGTCGGTCATGCCGGTGCGTTGCATCGGCCGCCGTCGTTTCGGTTTCGGGATGACGGATGGTCAGGCGGATTGTCAGGCGGGCAGGGGCGCCGGGACGCTGACGCCGAGCGCGCGCGCCCGGTCCGACAGCGCCTCCATCAGCGCCGCCGGAAGCGGGACACCGTCCCGCATCCGTTGTTGGCGGCGGTCGAGCGAGGCCTCGCCGGGCAGCGTCACACGCTCCACCCCCGGCCGCGGTGCGGACGACCGGCAGGCCTGGGCAAGCCAGTCGGCCTGGCGCCGGTACTCCGCCTCACCGCCGAAGGCGGCGGGATCGATCGCCAGCAGGAAGACCGCAGCGCTCCAGCCCTCGCTCAAGTCGGCGCGGCCATGGCCGCTCAGGCACCCCGTCAGCAACTCCACCATCAGGCCGAGCGCGTAGCCCTTGTGCCCGGCGTTCAGCCCGCCCAGCGGCAGGATGGTCCCCGGCGGACTTGCCGCCATGACGTTCGGATCCGTCGAGGGGTGGCCGACGCTGTCCAGCAGGTCGGGGTAGGGCAGGGGCTCGCCCCGCGCCCGATGGGCCGCCACGGCGCCGTTCGTCAGCATCGCCGTCGCCATGTCGACCAGCACCGGCGGGCCGCCGGTTGGCGCGCCGAAGGCGAGCGGGTTGGAGGTCAGCACCGGCGTGGTCCCGCCGAAGGGCGCGACGCTGCTGTGGCCGGGATCGGTCAGCGTCAGGAACAGCAGGAAACCCTGCTCGGTCGCCCGCCGCAGGTAGGTCGCGAGACAGGCGGTGTGGTGGCTGCGCCGGACCGACACGGCACCGATGCCGAAGCGGCGCGCCCGCGTCACCGCCTCTTCCACCGCCCGCAGCATCAGCCAGGGGCCGGGCAGTTTCCGCCCGTCCCAGGTCAGGCAGGCGCCCTGGTCATTGATGATCGAGGGTTCGCCATCCAGGACCATGCCGCCGGTCTCGATCTCCCGCAGATAGTGGGGAAGCAGGGCGAGGCCGTGCGTGGTCTTGCCCAGGCACTCGCCCTCGACCAGGACGTCGGCGACGTCCGCCGCCTTGTCGGCCGGCATGCCTGCCGCGATGAGCAGCGCGCGGGCGAAGCCGGTCAGCGCGTCGGCGCCGTAGTGGGTCGGCTCGGACTGTGTGGTCGTCATGGGCGCACCGCCGGCTTGGGCCAGAAGAGGACGATCAGCAAACCGGCGGCCACCATCATGCCGGCGATCACGGCGACGCTGAACTGCGTGCTCTTGGTCTGGTCGTTCACCCAGCCGATGAAGGCCGGGCTGAAGATGCTGCCGAGGTTGCCGACCGAGTTGATGAAGGCGATGCCGGCCGCCGCCGCGGCCCCGCCGAGGAAGGTCGAGGGCACGGTCCAGAAGACCGGGAAGATCGCCAGGATGCCGGTCGTCGCCAGGGACAGCCCGGCCACGGCGATGGTCAGGTCGGTCGGGAAGGCGGCGCTGACCGCGTAGCCGACGCCGCTCGCCATCGCGCAGAGGGCGAGGTGCCACTTGCGCTCCCCGCTGCGATCGGAATGGCGCGCCACCAGCAGCATACCCAGCCCGCCGATCAGCCAGGGGATAGCCGTCACCTGCCCGACCGCGAAGGCGTCCAGGTTGCCGGCGTTCTTGATCAACTGCGGCATCCAGAAGGTCACGCCGCCCAGGCCGACGAGGATCAGGCAATAGACCGCGGACAGGAACAGCGTGCGCCGGTCGGTGAAGGAACGGCCGATCCCGTGCTGTGCGGCTTCCGTCTGCTCGGCGGCAATGTCGGCCTCGATGGCGCGCTTCTCCGGCTCGCTCAGCCACGCCGCGGTGGCCGGCTTATCGTCGAGCGACCAATAGACCACGAGGCCGAGCAGCACGGCGGGCAGCCCTTCCAGCAGGAACAGCCACTGCCAGCCCGACCAGCCGTTGACCCCGGCGAAGCGGGTGAGGATCCAGCCGCCGAGCGGGCCGCCGGTGATGCCGGACAGCGAGATCGCCGTCATGAACAGCGAGTTCGCCTGGGCGCGGCGGCGGCTGGGAAGCCAGTAGGTGAGGTACAGCACGACGCCCGGCAGGAAACCCGCCTCCATGGCGCCGACGATGAAGCGCATGGCGTAGAAGTGCCAGGGCTGCGTGACGAACATCATCAGCGCCGACGCCAGCCCCCACGATACCATGATGCGTGCGATCCACACGCTGGCGCCGACACGGTGCAGGATGACGTTGCTGGGTATTTCGAAGATGATGTAGCCGACGAAGAACAGGCTGGCGCCCAGGCCGTAGACGGTGTCGCTGAACTTCAGCTCGTCCTGCATCTGCAGCTTGGCGAAGCTGATGTTGACCCGGTCATAATAGGCGACGATGAAACAGAGGATCAGCAGCGGGATGATCCGCCAGCAGACGCGCTTGTAGAGCGCGTCCCGGCCCGCCGCGCCGTCGGCGGCGATGGCTTCGACGCTCATGATCTTTCCTCCCCGGAATATTGTGGCCCCGCGTTTTTGGATCCCGAGCTTTGCGGTTCGGACGGGCTCAGGCCGCCCAGCCGCCGTCGATCACGTGGATCTGGCCGGTCGTGTAGCTGGCGCCCGCCAGATAGAGGACGAGGTCAGCGATCTCCTCCGGCGTTCCGATGCGCCCGATGGGCTGGCGCGCCACGAAGGCGGCGCGGGTCGCCTCGTAATCCCCTTGGGCGCGCAGCCGGTCCTGGAGGGACGGGCTCTCGACCGTCCCCGGACAGATCGCGTTGCAGCGGATCCCCCGCGCGACATAGTCCGCCGCGACGGATTTCGTCAGGCCGATCACCGCGGCCTTGGTCACGCTGTAGGCAAAGCGGTTCGGCACCGCCTTCACACTGCTGGCCACCGAGGCCATGTTGATGATGCTGCCGTCGCCCCGCTCCAGCATGCCGGGCAGCACGGCCCGGATGGTGCGGGCCATCGCCTTGACGTTGAGGTCGAAGGCGAAATCCAGATCGGCGTCGCCGCAGTCCAGCACCGTGCCGTTCTGTACGACACCCGCGCAGTTGAACAGCACGTCGACACGGCCGATCTCGGCGACCAGCCGCTCCACGGCGGCCCCGTCCAGCACGTCGAGACGTCTCCGCTGGAGGCCACCGCCGGGCGGCTCAAGCAGCTTGGCCAGTTTTCCTTCGTCCAGGTCCGTCGCCCAGACCCGCGCGCCGGCGCGTGCGAAGGCCTCGGCGGACGCCCGTCCGATCCCTTGGCCGGCCGCGGTCACCAGCACGACCTTGTTTTCCAAACTCGACATGGTCGATCCCTTGAAAGGTGGGAGGCGCGGTCAGCGTCCCGTGTGGGTGCGGCGGTGCACGACGTGACGGTCGAGCGCCGCCCAATTCCAGTCGATGCCGAGGCCGGGGGCGTCGGACGGGATCGCCTTGCCGGCCTCGATGCGGATCGGCGAGGAGGTCACGAGGTCGAGCTGGGGGATGAACTCCAGCCAGCGGCTGTTCGGCACCGCGCAGCACAGGGGCAGGTGCAGTTCCATCAGGAAATGCGGGCAGACGGGCACGTTGAAGGCTTCCGCCATGTGAGCGACCTTCAGCCAGGGCGTGATGCCGCCGACCCGCCCGACATCGACCTGCACGATGGAGCAGGCGCCGCTTTGCAGGTAATCCTTGAACTGCGACAGGCTGTAGAGGGACTCGCCCACCGCAATGGGCACGCTGGTCGCGGCGGCGAGGCGGCGGTGCGCCTGGACGTCGTCGGCGTGAATGGGCTCCTCGAACCACGCCACGTCGAGATCCTGGTAATGGCGGACGCGGCGGATCGCCTCGTCCAGTGTAAAGCCCTGGTTGGCGTCGGTCATGATCTCCCACCCGGCGCCGACCGCCTCGCGCACCGCGGCGATGCGCCGGACGTCTTCCGCCACGTGCGGGCGCCCGACCTTCAGCTTGGTGCCGCCGAAGCCGCGTTCCTTGGCCCGCAGGGCTTCCTCGACCAGCTCGCGCTCCTCGATGTGGAGCCAGCCGCCCTCGGTGTAGTAGAGGTCGATCCCCTCCTTGGCGCCGCCCGCCAAGCGATGCAGCGGCAGCAGCGCCCGGCGGCCGCGCAGGTCCCACAGCGCCGTGTCGATGGCGGCCAACGCGATCGAGGTCAGGGCGCCGACTGTCGTGGCGTGGACGCGGTAGAACAGGTCGCGCCAGATCCGCTCGATGTCGTCGGCCTCGCGGCCGATCAGCAACGGGACCAGATGGTCGTCGAGCAGCCTGACGACCGACGACCCGCCGGTCCCGATCGTGTAGCTGTAGCCGGTGCCGGTGACGCCGTCGGCGTCGGTGATCCGCACCATCGGCGTTTCCTGGCACTCGAAGCTTTGGATGGCGTCGGTGCGTTTGACTTTGGGTTTCAGGTCCGCCTGTAGGACCTCCACGGAAACGATCTTTGCCACCGGATGTGTCCCTTGTGGTTTTGTCGTGTGTCGTTTTGTCGTGATGTCTCTTTGTTGGGCCGCGAAGCAGGGCGCACAGTGCCCCGTTCCGACGGCCGGCCATGCCGTCGGGCGTGCGTTGCGGGTGCTTGAAGCGAAGCCGCTGGCGGCGCGGGCGATGCGCCGCCGTCAGGTGTGCCCAGGCGTCAGGTGACGGCCACCGGCGCCTCGGCGGTCGTCCAGCCGTCGTAACGCTGCCAGGACATCCGCAGATGACGCTCCAGGGCGGCGGCGGCGGCGTCCTCGTCACCCGACCGGATGGCGTCCAGAATCGCCCGGTGTTCCTCGATCACCGGCGCGATGTCTTGTGGAACCTTGCTGAAAAGCCGTGCGTGATGCAGGTGCGGGTGCAGGTTGCGGACGCTCTGGGCCAGTATCTCGTTGCCGCAGGCGTCCAGCATCGCGTCGTGAAAGCTTTCGTCCGCCTTGTTCGCCGACACGTAGTCCCGCGCCCGCGCGCCGAGCGTGCCCGATTCCAGCGCGTGCAGGCTGTCGGTCATCCGCTCGATCGCGGTGGCCGGCCGAAGCCGCGCGACCTGCCGGGCGGCCCACCCCTCGGCGAGGATGCGGAAGGTCAGAAGCTGCTCGAACCATTCGCGGGTCGGGACGGGCGTGACCGCGAAGCCGGCGAAGGTCGACGACGTCACCAGCCCCATGGCCGACAGCCGCGTCAAAGCCTCGCGGATGGGCGACGAACTGATGTCCAGCTCACGCGAGATGGCGTCGATGTTCAGGCGCCCCCCAGGCTCGTACACGCCGTCCAGGATGCGCTCCTGGAGCAGGTGCATGACCTGGTCCGCAAGGGCGACACGGGAAATGACCGGCTTCTTCGACATGAGGTTCCCCAACTCGTTCTGCGCAGCCTACCGATTGTTCGTGCACCTGTCAATCATGGATCATAAATCGTGCACGATCGCTGATTCGACGCTGGCGACACGTCGGCCCGAGCCGTGCGTCGCATCTCAAGAAAAGACTGGGGGCGCCGGATCCGGCGCCCCCGGGGAGGTCAACCCATGGCTGGCACGCTTTCCGCCAGCAACGTTCCGCCACCCGGAACGACAGGGGCCAAGCCCAGGCGGGTGAGCATGCCGTGCACGGTGCAGACCGCCGTGGAGACGGTCGGGATGCCAAGCATCTCTTCAATGGGACGGATCGCCGGAAGGGACGGCATCTGCACGCAGGCCGACGCGACGACCACGTCCGCCCCCGCCGTCTTCAGCGAACGCACGTCCTCGACCAGCCGCATGGGATCGCGGCGGCCGACCTCCAGGTTGTCGGCGATTTCGAAGCAGCGCCAGTCGATCACCTCGATCCCTTCATGCTCGATGTAGGCGACCACCAACTCGGTCAGCGGCCTCATGTAGGGGGCCATCAGGGAAATGCGCCGTGCGCCGAGCGCCTTCAGCCCCTCGACCAGCGCGCCGGCGGAGGTCATCACCGGCGCGGCGCAGTGGTTCGCGCGGGCGACCTCGGCCAGCTCGCGCTCCACGCTGCGGTGGTGGCCCACGCCCATCGCCATGATGGCGACGAGGCAGGCGGTGCTCATCACGTCGACCCGCGCGTCGGCGAGTTCGGCGGCGCAGCGCAGCCCCTCGCGATTCATCGCCTCCAGCTCCTCCTTCACCACGCGGTGCATGCGCATCCGGCTGGAATGGAAGGTGAAGCGCTCCGGCAGCACCGCCTCGCGGGCGCGCAGCATGGCCGGGATCTCGGTTTCCATGGTGGTGTTGGAGCTGGGCACGATCTGCCCGATGCGGAAGGTCCGGGTCATGTCCTGTTTCCTCGGCTTTGCGCATCGTGGGACATCCGTCCGTTCTGGGACGGTGGTCATCCGGCCAAGCGGAGTGCGGGATTGACGTGGCTCATGGAGCGTAGCAGACGGATTCGATGAGGCGGCGCAGGAGCGGAGGGGCGGTTTTCGTCATCTCGGTGGTTTCGGACGAGATGGCGAAAACCTGTTCGAACCACAGGTGCCGGCGCAGGCGGGCCAACGCATCAGCGAAGGTCGGCGCCGGCTTGGGGTACCACAGGGCGCGCCGCGGCGACAGCGCCAGCCGGTCGGCATGTTGGTGCACGTACAACGTGATCAGCGAATACAGCCCGAACAGCAGCGGCGTCGTGCGGAACACCGCCGGATCGGTCCACTGGCGCTGCGTCGCGATCCCGATGTGGGCGCGACTTTCTTCGTAAGTGGTTTCCATGGACCAGCGACGATTGAACCATTCCAGCACCGTGCGCGGCGGCACCGTCGGATCGGTACACAGGAAGGCTTCGGGCTCGCGCCGGCCGTCGGGATAGCGGACCAGCACCCACAGGATCGGCACGACCGGCTTACCCGCATGATACCACAGCGCCGTGCCGCTGGCGTACTCGATCCAGCCACCGGTGCGCCACTGGGTGCGGCTGGCCTGGACAGCGCGCCGCCAGACCGTCTCCGGGTCGCTCAGCCGAGCGCGCAAGCTCGGCTGCCGGGCTCCCTTGACCGCCGGGCGGCCATAGTGTTGCTCGGCCGGCGGGGGATCGAACAGGGCGGCATCCAAGCGCAAGCGCGTGACGACAATGATGGATGGGCTCAGCGCGTCGAGCAAATCCAGCGCGGCGAACCCGCCGTCCATAACGGCGACCACCAGCCGCTCCGGCAGCCAGCGGTGCAGGCGCCGCAGGACGGCGCGTGCCCAGTCGTTGACCGACCGGTAATGTCGTCCGTGCTCCTGGCACCAGGAGCGGCTGGGCGTCAGCGCGGTGAGCACCGGCAGGCCCCAGATGCGGCCGGCGAACGGCACCTCGACCAGCAGCATGGCGGTCAGCCAGCGCAGGCCGTGGCTGGTGACCCGTCTCTTCTTGGACGACCGCACCGCGTCATAATACTGGCTGGCCGGGCGGATGCACGGGCCGCGCCGGCGCTCCAGAGTGTGATCGACGCCGATGACGACTGGTCCGTCCGGAACGAAGGCGCCGACCAGGGCGTGCAGCAGCGTGCGGGCCAGCACCAACCCCGACCAGGCGTTGCGGTTGAGCACGCGGTGAAACGTCGCGAACCCCGGCTCATCGGCCAGACCGAGGGCGCGCAGCGCATTGGCGACCGTGCGCGGGCCGACCGCCAGCACGGCGCCGACGGCGAGTGCCGCCACCGTGGCGCGGGTGCGTCCGGAGAAGGCCTCCAGGTACGGCCAGAGCCACGCGACGAAGCTTTTGGGGAGGACAATGGGGCGTACCATGGTACACCTCTGGCGGCGCCGGATGTATGACCACCCAACAGACTTGCGCACGCGTGATCGCGATGCCCACGACCGACCCCGTCCTGGAGCGGATTGCCACCTATCCCTGGCCGCGCGGCGGCCTCACCGTCCGCCGGATCAACCGCGGCTACTCACTGTTCAGCGCCCGCACCGGCGCGCCAGTTGCCCGCTTGCGGCCACTGGGCGAGACCAACCGCGTCGAAGTTCTGTGGTGGCGGCGCGAGGCCTGGGGACCGGCTGGACCCTTCGGGGCGGTGTTCGACCTTGAGGACGCTCTCGCCTTCATCGCCGATGAACCGGCCTTCTGGATCCGGGCATGAGGGAAGGAATGCCGTCCCAGATCGCGCAAAGCCGAGGTTTCCTCACGTGCGGGACCGAGCGGGTTGCGGGGGCAGGGCATCGGCGGCACTGCCGGCTGTGCGCGGCAACCGGCCCAGCGCCCAGAGCAGAAGGTTGCCGGCCAGCGCGATCAGGCAGGGCACGGCCGCCACCACCAGCAGGTCGGCGGTGGTCCAGTTCAGCCGCATCAGCTCCCCGCCGACGACCGGCCCGAAGATGGAGCCCAGCCGGCCGATGCCCAGCGCCCAGCCCGCCCCGGTCGAGCGCACCGGCGTCGGGTAGAAGGCGGCGGCGAGCGCGTTCAGCGCGGACTGGCCGCCGAGCACGCAGAAGCCGGCCACCGCGATCACCGTGCCCGCCGTCATCAGCGAGCCCGCCACCTGCCCGATCAGCGCCACGCCGAGCGCCCCGACCAGGAGGTTGATGGACAAGGTCGGGCCGAAGCCGTGCCGGTCGACCAGCCAGCCGAGCAGCAGGTTGCCGACCAGCCCGCCGACCCAGAAAACCGTTCCGACCATCACGGCGGACGAGGTGGCGTGGCCGGCCTCCGTCATGATCACCGGCAGCCAGTTGGCGAGGAAGTAGGCGGCGAGCAGGTTCATGAAGTTCAGCAGCCACAGCAGCGGCGTGCCAACGGCCATGGCACCGCGGAACAGCTCCAGGATCGGGACGCCGCGCGCCGGACGGTCGGCCACGGTCAGCACGGTGTCGGGGCCGATCGACAGGCCCGGCTCGATCCGGGTCAGCCAATGCCGCACCCGGTCCAGGCGCCGTCCCTTCACCGTCAGGTACTGCAGGGATTCCGGCAGCAGGGCCAGCATGGCAATCCCGAGCAGCAGAGGGGCCGCCGCGCCGACGAGGAACACCGAATGCCAGCCATAGGCCGGGATCAGCAGCCCGGCGATGGCCCCACCCACCGCGCCGCCGAGGATGAAGCCGGAGGATGCCACCATCATTAGCGTGATGCGCACCCGCGCCGGGCTGAACTCGCCGGCCAGCGCCACCGCGTTGGGGACGATGGCGCCCATGCACAGGCCGGTCAGGAAGCGCCACCAGCGCAGCTCCTCCACGTTGGTGGCGTGGGCGGTCGCAAAGCTGGCCAGCGCCAGGCACAGCATGGCGGCGACCAGCACCGGCCGGCGCCCGAACCGGTCGGCGACCATGCCCATGACCAGGGCGCCCAGCGTCATGCCCAGCAGCGCCGCGCCGAACACGGCGCCCAGCGCCGCCTTCGCGATGCCCCAGTCCTTGATGATCGCCGGCGCCACGTAGCCCATGGCCTGGACGTCGAAACCATCCACGATCATGCACAGCGTGCACAGCGCGATGACGCGCAGCTGCAGGCCGCCCAGCCGGCTGCGCCCGACGACATCGGAAACGTTGACCGCGCTCATGCCGTCCTCCCCAGAGGTTCGTTGTGGGTCTGCGCCTCGAAGGCGGCGGTGAAATGCGGGTCGCGTTGGCGCAGATCCTCGTGGCTGACCTGCCCGGTGCGCCGCATGTAGTCGTAGGCAAAGCCGACCGGGTCGAGGTGGAGCTTGCCGGCCACCGTCTCGTACCAGTCCAGGCTGCGCGCGGCGGCGCCCTGGAAGCTGGAGGAGGAGCGGCGGCGCTGCGCCTCGAAGGCGGCGAAGGCGGCGGGCAGGTCGCCGGGGTGGTCGGCGATCCCGCGATGCAGGGCGATGGCATCCTGCATCGCCATGCGGGTGCCGGAGCCCAGCGAGAAGTGCACGGTGCGCAGCGCGTCGCCCAGCAGCACGACGTTGCCGTGGTGCCAGCGCTCGTTGCGCACGATGTTCGCCTCGAACCAGTGCGACCGGTTGGTCAGCAGCGGATTGCTGCCGAGGTCGGCGCGAAAGATGTCGGCGCAGGCGCGGCTGCTCTCCTCCTCGTCCATGCGGTCGAAGCCGGCGCGCCGCCACGTCTCTGGATCGACCTCGACCAGGAAGGTGCTGAACTCCGGGCTGTACTGGTAGCTGTGGGCGATGAAGACGCCGGCCTCCGTCTCGCGGAAAATCAGCGAGACGGGGTGGAAGCGCTGGCGCGTGCCGTACCAGGCGAACTTGTTGCGCCGCCGTTCGAAGCTGGGGCGGAACTGCTCCGCATAATGCCGGCGCACCGCGCTGTTGGCGCCGTCCGCCCCGATCAGCAGGTCGGCGTCGCGCGCCAGGGCGTCGATGTCGTCGATGCGCTCCCCGTGGCGGATCTCCACGCCCACCCGCCGGCAGGCGCGCTCCAGCGTCTCCAGCATGGCGAGCCGGGCGGTGCGGGAGAAGTGGTTGCCATGGATCTGCACGCGGGTGTCGCGGTGCACGATCTCCATGTAGTCGCAGCACTCGTGCCCGGCGGTGAACTCGGCGAAGAAGTCGGGGTCCGCCTCCTTCAGGAAGGACAGGCCGACGTCGGAGAAGACCACCCCCCAGCCGTAGGTGGCGCCGCGCGGGTTCTGCTCGAAGATGCGGATGTCGTGCGACGGGTCGTGCTTCTTGGCGAGCAAGGAGAAATAGAGGCCGGCCGGGCCGCCCCCGATGACGGTGATCTTCATTCCGGGTCTCCTTCCGCCGCGCAGGCGGCGCGGTAGCGCTCCAGCGCCTGCCGGAACGCGGGGGGGATGTCGATGGAGCGGCGCTCGCCGCGGGCGACGCAGACCGGGGTCAGGTGCGCCAGGAAGGCGATGTCGCCGGTCAGCGTGCGGGCGCAGATTTGCAGCACGTAGGTCCGGCTGCGGATGTCGGCGACCGTGACGGTCATCTCGAACTCCTCGTCCGGCCGCAGGGAGCGGCGGAAGTCGAAGTCGAGCGCCCGGGTCGGCGTGCCGAACCCCTGCTCGTCCTTGGCACGCTGCGGGGTGGTGCCGAACAGGCTGCCGTAGAACAGCTCGGCCGCCGCGATCACGTATTCGGCGAAGGCGACCGTGTAGACGACGCCGGCCGGGTCGCACTCCCCCCACTTCACGCGGCGGCGGATCACCAGTGGGGCGGTGCGGACGACGTATTCCGTCGCCACAAAGTCGGACGGGGTCATGGCGCAAACTCCCCCGTCTCCGTCGCGATCTTTTCGGCGATCAGGGTTTTCAGCGCAGGCTTGTCCAGCTTGCCGACGCGGGTCAGGGGAAATTCCTCCAACACCTCGACGCGTTCCGGGCATTTGTATTTCGCCAGCCCGCAGCCGGTCAGGAAGGCGCCCAGCTCCTGCACGTCGGGGGCCGGCATGCCGGGCCGTGTGATGATGAAGATGCAGCCCTTTTCTCCGTAGAGCGGGTCGGGCATGGCGACCAGCTTGGCGTCGGCGACGCTGGGGTGGCGGCTGACGTAGGCCTCCACCTCCTCGCAGCCGATCTTCTCGCCGCCGCGGTTGATGTTGTCGCGCAACCGGCCTTCGAAGGCGTAGCAGAGCCGCCCGTCAACCTCGTGCGCCGTCATGATGTCGCCGGTGCGGTAGAAGCCGTCGGCGGTGAAGGCCGTGGCGTTGGCATCCGGGTTGTTGACGTAGCCGCGCAGGCTCGACGGGCCGCGGAAGCACAGCTCGCCCATCCGGCCCGGCGGCACCGGCGTCTCGGTACCCGGTTCCAACAGCCGGATTTCGTCCTGCGGACAGCCGGATGTGCCCTGCGTACGGTGCCGCCGCTCCACCGGCGCGTCCGCCGGGGAGCCGAGCAGCAGCCCCTCGGTGATGCCGTAGAGGTTGGAGCAGGGCACGCCGATGTGCTCCTCCAGCTTGTCGGCGCGGCTCATCGTCGCGAACAGGCGCAGGGACGACAGGTCGTGCCGGCCGACGTCGGTGTAGCCCATCAGCTGCGGTGCGATGGGGCCGACCGACAGGGCGTGGGTGACGCGGTGCGCCTCCACCAGTTCCAGCATGCGCCGGATGTCGACCTTCGGCATCAGTACGACGGTCGCGCCGCCCAGAATCATCGGGATCAGCGCGTAGACCTGGGCGGCGTTGTGCAGCAGGGGCAGCGACCACAGGATGCGGCTGTCCGCCGTCATGCGGTAGAGCCCCATCAGGTGCCGCACATGGCCGAGGTACTCGGCGTGGAAGCGCGGGATGATCTTCGGCAGACCGGTCGTGCCGCCGGACAGCTGGAAGGTCAGCACGTCCTGCGGCCCGAAGGGCAGGGCGGCCAGCCGGTCGCGCACCGCGTCCGCCGGCGTGGCGGCGATCAGCTCGTCCAGCGCCAGTCCGGCGGCGGACGCTTCGCCCCGTGCGACCACGAGGTGTTTCAATGCCCCGTGCCGTTCCATCATGGACGCGGCGAAGCCGACAAGGTCGAAGCGGCTGAAGTCGGCCTGGACGAAGTAACCACGGGCACCGCTCTGCCGGGCCAGCTCGCCGATTTCCACCTCGCGGTGCTGCGGCAGCGTGCAAACGGGGATGATCCCCGCCTTGACGCAGGCGGCCAGCGCCACGACCGTTTCCACCGTCGTGCCCATCTGGAAGATCGCCCGGTCGCCGGTGGCGAGGCCGAGGTCCAGCAGGGCCGCGGCCAGCCGGTCGCTCGCCTCATTCAGTTCGGCGAAGGTGACGGTCCGCTCGTCGCTGATCAGCGCCGGCTTGTCGGGATGGCGCGCGGCGCTGGCGCGCAGCGCGTCACCGACGGTCGACGGGATCCAGGCGCCGTTGGCAAGATACTGTTCGGCCTGGTCGGCCGGCGTGTAGACGACACCGCTTATGGGATTGCGGATTGCTGTCATCTCTGTCCTCCCCTTTGTGCGTGGTCTTTCGCGGGCTAGGCGGCGGGGGCGATGACGACGCGGTCACGGTCGAAGATTTCGATCCGGCCGCGGACGCCACCGGTGAACAGCCCGTACCAGACCGCCGGCTTCAGCCCGAGCGCGCGGCGCTGGAACTCCACCGGGCCGGCGGCGTCGATGCGGTCGTGGGTGTCCAGTGCGGTGACGGTGCAGTCGCCGCGCTCCCGGGCCGCGCGGGTCAGGCAGGCGAACTCCTCCAGCCGCGGCACGAAGATGCTGACCGGCGCCGCCGCGGGACCGCCCTGCGCGTCGAGCAGCGCGGACTTGCGCGTCCAGACCTCGTCGATGGCGGTGACGCGCCGCCCCCCGGCCGCTGCCGCGTCCTCCACCTCCAGCGCGGCGCGCAATGTCAGGGCGGCGTCGGTGGAATCGATGGCGTTCAGCGGTCGCAGCTTGCGCGTGATCTCCACGAAATAGCCGTTGGGATCGCGCACGTAGATGGACTCGATCACCTCGTGCGCGGTCTCGACCGAAACGGTCAGGCCTGCGGCCTCCAGGCGCCGCTTCCAGGCCTTCAGCTCCTCCTCGCTGTCGACGAGCCAGGCGGTGTGGGTGGCGTCGAAGACGTGGTCGTCCGGCAACGGGCGCATCTCCGCGCGCCCGTCCAGCGCCTGGGGCTGGTCGGAGCCGAGATAGTAGAAGAAGGCGATGGTGCTGCCGTTTCCGCTGTCGAAGAAGAAGTGCAGGAAGTCGGGGTGGGTGGCGGGGCCCCAGCCGCGCGCCGAGATGACGTGGACGAGCGGCAGGCCGAGCTTGTCGCGGTAGAATTCCACCGTTTCGCGCAGCTTCCAGGTCGGGCGGGCGGAATGGTCCACGCCGCGCAGGCGCAGCCGCGTCGCGGGTTGGTCGAGCATGCTGGTCTCCTTGGAACGTAATTCTTCGGGGGCGGCGTTCAGCCGCCGAAATGGTCGCGCAGCCAAGCGCCGACCGCCCGGCCAGCGGCGGTGCGCCCCGGCTCCTCCTCCGGCGTCAGCGCCCGGCCGTGGTGGTCGCCGCGGATGCGCAGGTGGGTCTTCCGCCGGTTGGCAAAGCCGTCGAACAGCGCGGCGGCGGTCGACGGGAAGGTCGAGACGTCGCCGGTGTATTCGACGAGCAGCAACGGCTGCTCGATGGCCGGGGCGGTCTTGTGCAGGGCGGCGTTGGACGACAGGCCCGACCAGGTGGACAGCCACGCCTCCGGCGAGCAGACGCGGGCGAAGCCGACCGCGCCGTAGTTGGAGGTGAAGGGATCCCGCCCCCACAGCGTGCCGTAGCCGCGGTCGGAGGGGTCGAGGCTGGGATCGAAGCAGCGCAGGTCGGCGTCGGTCCGCCAGACGGTCATCAGCGGAGTATGGGCGCCGCGCCGCCGGTCGTCGGCGCTACCGGTCTCCTTGGCGCGCTTCCGGGCGGCCAGCCGCTCCGCGATCAGGGCGTGCGCCCGCTCGTCCAGCCGGGCGACGCGCGCTTGCTGGGCGGCGCGGTAGCGCTCCACGAAGGCCGGATCGTAGCGGGATGGCCCCGGCGGCTCCGCGAAGCCGTTCGCCGGGCTGAAAGGGTCGAGCGCCGGGTCGACCGACAGCGCGTCGTCCTCGTCGGTCACCGACGGGTCGATGCAGCCCATCAGCAGCATGCCCTGGCCGGGGTGCGGGGCGACCAGCATCAGCCCGTCCGCCACCGGCATCTCCAGCGTCGCAAGGTTGGTCGGCCGGCCGCCGGGGGTGCGGGCGATCCGCCGCTCCGGCGCCAATTGCGACTGCTGCATGTAGAAGGCGTAGAGGCTGCCGCCGCCGGAATTGCCGAGCAGGACGATGCGGCGGAAGCCCTGGGCGCGCAGGAAGGACAGGCCGGCGGCGACGTCGAACAGCGCCGTCTCGTGCTCCAGTCGGCTGTCGTTGCCGACGGCGCGCGGCGACTGCGACCACGCCGCGAAGCCCGCCTCCACGATGTCCGGGACCAGGTAATGGCAGGCCATGAACTCCCGCGGGTGCATGATGCACACCACGGTGTCGCTGCGGCCGCGCACATACAGCGTGCCGCCCGTGGCCGCCCGGTCGGCCGTGCGCAGCGCCACGTTGCGCGTCACCGTGCCGTCGGGAAGGTCGCGGGGGTTCCAGTCGGTGTTGAGAAATCCGGCCGTTGCTGATTGGTCTGCCAACCGCTGTGCGGCAGGCGCGGCTGTGCCCAAGTCCGGCATGTCCGTCGTCTCCCCTTCCAAGGGCGGGGCGATCCGCCCGTATGGTCGTGATTGGTGGCTGGCGTGGCGCTCCGCCAATGATCCAGCCCTGTTTTTTGACACTGTGACGAATAATTGACGCCACCGTCAATAGGCTGAAATTCCTGTCAAGGCGCGAATTGCCGCAGCTTTTGTGGGGCTGACGCCGTTCGGGGCAGCGTTTTCAAAGGCTTCGATGGTCGGGGGTATCGAACGGACCGTTCGCCAGCACTTCAAAAATTTGACGCGCGCGTCAAATGCACCCATGCTGCGGGCATGACCGTCAATGAAAAGAAACCCGGCGGAGGGGATGGGGTGAGCAGAACATCGGCCAAGGCGGAAACCGGCCGGAAGGCGCTGCTGCGCCAGAGCGTGCTCGACGCCGCGGCGAAGCTGTTCGCCGAACGCGGCTTCGCGGGCACCAGCTTCCAGGACATCGCCGATGCGCTGAACGTCGGGCGCACGGCGCTCTATTACTACTTCAAGAGCAAGGAGGAGGTGCTGGCCTCACTGGTGGAGGAGGTCACCGTCGTCAGCGACCGGCAGTCGGCCCTGCTCTCCGCCCGGACCGACGACGATCCGGTCGATGTGCTGCGCTCCATGGTCAGCGGCCATGTGGAGCTTCTGCTCTCGCACGCCCTCCAGTTCCGCGTCGTGGACCGCACCGAGGTGGAACTGCCACCCGACGTGCGCGCGGTGCATGAACGCTCCAAGCGGGCCGTGCTCGACCATTTCACGGCGCAGATCGCGCGCGGCATCCAGCAGGGCGTGTTCCGTCCGGTCGATGCCCGGGTCGCCGCGTTCGCGCTGATCGGCATGTGCAGCTGGACGACCTGGTGGTTTCACGAGGGCGGGCGCAAGACGGCCAGGGAGGTTGCCGGTATCCTCGCGGATCTGGCCGTGCATGGCCTCTTGCGGTCGGACGATCAGCGCAAGACGTCCGGGGATCCCGGCGATCTGTTCCGCCAGTTGCACGAGAACCTGGATTGCCTGGAAATTCTCTACAAGCAACGGACTGCGGCCCCCTGAGAGGGGGTCTTGAAGGGCCTTACCCGACGCGGTGTTCGGGCGATGCCGACGGGATCAGGTCGCGCGCGGCGCACAGCTCAAGGATTCGGATGGGCTCCTGAAACCCGCGCGGCCGAACCGTGTCGACCACGCGGAACACGAAGCGCTCGGGCACGCGCCCGGCGACCGCCGCGCTCACCAGGATGTCCGTGCCGTAGTCCTTGTTGAGCGATTCCAGGCGGGCGGCCAGATTGACCGTCGCGCCGAGGACGGTGTAGGCCATCCGGTCGGTGGAGCCGATGGTGCCGACCACAGCCTCCCCGGTGTGAAGCCCGAACCGCGTCCGGTAGGCCGGCCAGCCCTCCTGTTCGAAGGCGGCGTTGAGTTCCTGGATCGCCGTCCGGCAGGCCAGAACGGCGGCGCAGGCGCGGGCGACGTGATCGGGATCGTCCGCCGGCGCGTTCCAGATCGCCATGACGGCGTCGCCGATGAATTTGTCGACCGTGCCGCCATGCTCCATGATCGCGGCGGACAGCACGCCGAGGTAGCGGGATGTCTGGATCATCACCTGCTCAGGCGCCACCTTTTCGGTGATCGCGGTGAATCCCTCGATGTCGGTGAAGAGAACCGTCACCTCGCGACGGGCGCCGCCCAGCCGCAGCGCCGCGCCCGTCGTGACCAGCTGCTGGACCAGACGCTTGGGCACGAAACGGGCGAAGGTCAGCACCACCGTCCGCATGGTGGCCACGGAACGCCCGAGATCGTCGATTTCCCGGATCAGGGACCGGACCGTCATTGGCGGACTGGTCGTGTCGAAATGCTGGATGCGATCGGTTTCCATGGCCAGGATCTTCATGGACCGCGACAGCCGCGCCCCGATCCACCAGACGATGGGGAGGAGCGCCGCAACGAACGCGAGGGCCAGGACGATCAGCCGCCGCCGTCCGGCCTCGACCTCGCCGAAGAACTCGTCGAGCGGGACGACGACGGCCAGCCTCAGCCGGGCGGAGCCCGCCGACCGGATGGACCGGAAGGCCGCCACATAGGTTCGCCCGTCGGCGGACCCCGTGAAGATCTGCTCCGCCGCGCCGCCGGCCTGCCACGCGTCCAAAGGGGGATTGATGTCGACATCCAGCACCTGGTCGAGGCGCGGCAATTCCAGCGGTCCACCCGGGACCCGTTGGTGCAGGAACGCCGCCAAGCGCGGATGGGCGACCACGCGCCCGCGGTCGTCGAAGAGCAGCACGACGCCCGACGTTCCCAGCTGCTGGGCGCGCAGGAACGCCCCGATGTCGGCCAGGAGGATGTTCCCCGCCACGACTCCGCGCTGGTCATCGTGGAACGGCAGCCGGACCGTGTAGCCCGGCAGCGGGGTGAACACGGGCACATAGGGATCGGTGACGGCACCGGCGTCGGCGTCGAACGCCGTGCGATACCAGGGGCGCGTGCGCGGATCGTAGGCCGTCTCGCGCTCCGCCTCCGCGATGGTCGAAAGCTCGGCCGACAGATAGCGCGTGACCTGTGTGCGCGTGCGTTCCTCCAGCACCGCGCCGATGATGGCGAGCCGGAAGGCGGCCCCGGGCGGCGCGCCCATCTGCCGGCGCCCCGCATCGCCGACCTGGTCCAGGTCGTCCAATTCGAGGTAGGTGCCATCGTCGTAACCGACATACAGGTTGTAGATCTGCTCATGCCGGCGCAGCAGCGCGGCCATCACCGCGTAAAGGGGCGGATTGTTCCCGATGGCGCTGGACCCGATGGCGGGGAGCTTCGCCATCACCTCCAAGGTGTCGAGAACATCCTTGAACTGGCCGTCGACGCGGTCGGCCGTGTGCTCCGCGACGCGGTCGATGAACGCCAGGGCCGCAGAGCGGGTGATCGACCGTGCCCGGTCGAAGCTCAGGACGACCAGCCCAAGCCCCACCACAAGCACAAGAACCACGAACATCGACGTGATCGAGAGTTGATAGCTGAGACGCACGCGCATGCCTCAACCCTCTGGTTCCTTCGCGGCCGCGGGCCGAGGTCTCCCGGAAGCGTCGTCCGCCGATCGCCTCACACTCCAAGGTCTTGCAACGGTTTCCCGCTCAGCCGACGGACACGGCGAAATCGAAGGGTGATCCACCGCCACCGGCGACGACGCGATTGCCGCCACGACGCAGAAGGGCCGTGTCCCGCATGAAATTCTGCCCGATCGCCTGCCCGTTCACCACCGTCCCGAGCGTGCTGCCGAGATCGGTGACCAGCAGGCGGTCCTGGCTGCGGGCGATCATGAAGTGGTCGCGCGAGAGGCGAAAGGGCTCGTGGTCGTCGAGGCACAGATCGGGTCGCCGCATCGGCGGGGCTTCACCGCTGGCCGGAGCCCGGCCGACGACGAACGGCAGACGCGTGACGGGGAGGGGACCTCCGCCGATCCGGGCGCGCAGGGCGTCGGACTGGGCGATCAGGGTGATGGGCGTGTCGCCGGGGATCAAGTCGTCGGACGGCACCCCGCTGCCCGCGGCGGAGGTGGGCTCGACCGCCTCGGGCAGCAGGTCGCCCGCGATCTTGTCCTCGATCGTCCGCAGGCGAACGCTGAGCCTTTGGATCAGGTCGCGCGCGAGCGCGGCGTCGCGGCTCACCCGATCCAGGAAGTCCTGCGCGCCCAGCACCTCGGCCGCACCGTCCATGGACGCCCGGGCGGTGGCGCTTCGAGGACGGCTTTCGATCACCCCCATTTCCCCCAGCCATTCGCCGCCCCGCACATGGCCGATCAGGATGGACGCGTCCCCGTGTTCGCGCAGGACTTCGATTTCGCCATGCCTGACCCAGAGCACGCAGCCGCTCGGGTCTCCCTGCCGGAACAGCACCTCGCCAGCCTTGAAACGCAGTGGATTTGCCATGGTCGGTTGCTCGCCGCTGTGGGGGTCTTCAGAAGCCGGCGCCGGCCGCGGCCCGCTTGGCGGCTGCCGCCTTGGCCGCCACGGACGGGACCGGCGGTTCCACCTGCGGTGCTGCGTAGCCCGGTGGGGTCTTGGCCCAGGGATAGCCGTTGGCGGCGAGATCGTAGCCGACCTTGAACAGGGCCTGCATGTAGGTTTTGTCAAACGGCTCCCGAAGCGGCGTCTTGAAGCTCTCCGGAATGTAGGCGAGGTTGAAGTCGATGCCGTCGCGCTGGGCGGCGATGTAGATGCGATACAGGTCGCCCACGCCTTGCGTCTGGATCAGCGAGGCGATGGCACGGTTGGCGATGCTCAAGGTCTGGCGATCGACCTGGGCCCAGTCCGGATCGAGCCGCGCGTTGCGGATGACATACAGACGCCGCTGGCGCGTGATCCCCGCCCGCTGCGTTTCCGCCTTCAGGTTGAAGCTGGGCGGATAGACGAACACCTGCGCCGTGGCGCCGCCGTCCACGTGCATCTCCTCGAACGTCTTGCCGTCCGCCTCGACGCTGATCATGACCGGAGGGAAGGCTCCGGGAATGGCCGCCGAGGCCACCAGGAGGGTTTGCACCAGCTCCAGCGCCTGCGGGTGATGGCTGGCCGCGATCTTGGTGACGTTCCAGACGACCGGGCGGCGGGCGTCGAGGTTGGTGGTGCCGATCAGCAGGATGCGGCCCTTTTCATGCTCGGCCGCGATCGCGTCAAGCATCGGCTGATCGAAGAGCCGCCGCACCAGCTTCCGCAGCGGCGCGGTGTCGGCCATGGCGTCGTTGTTGATGGCCGCCAGGAAGCCGCGCTGTTCGAGGATGTCCTTGTTCGTGATGGTCGTGTAGACCTCCTTGAGCTTGTCGTCATACTCGGACCCAAGGAACGCGAAGGGAGCGATCAGCGCCCCGGTGCTGATGCCGGTGACGGCTTTGAAGCGCGGCCGCGTTCCGGTGGCGCTCCATCCCACCAGCAGGCCCGCGCCGAAGGCGCCGTCCTCGCCACCCCCCGAAATCGCCAGGAAGTCGGCCGGGGGCAGAGGGCCGCGACCGCCCGCCTGCTGGAGCAGGTCCCGCTCCCGGCGCACGGACTCCAGAGCATCGGGCAGGAACTCGTCGGCCTTGGCATCGCCCCAGTAGCGCACCTCGGGCATGCCCACGACGCTGGCCTTGGCTTGGCTGGCGACCGGCACCGCGTCGAGGCGCGTGGGCGTGCCGCAGCCCGTCGCGGTGAGCAGAATGAACAGGACGCCAGCCAGGGCGGGCAGGGCGCCCCGCAGCGGCGGCACACGTCGTAGAGATCGCATGGACGTCTCCTCGGAAATGCGGTCCTCAGCAGAGCGCCGTCAGCCCAATCCAGGACATCAGCGTGCGAAACGACCCGCATTCGGGCGAGGACAGCGCCGCCGGCGGGCGAACGGCGGAGCCTCGCGCGTCTTCGGTGTCGAACACGCCGTTCTGCCGCGTCAGAGCCTGGACGACCTCCAGGGCGATGTCCTGCCGCATTGCTACCACCGTGTCGGGCTTGGTCTCCCGGCGGATGTCGTCGGCCCAAAGGTAGCGGCGGTTCCGGCCGTCGCTCAGAACGGTCGTCACCTGGACCTGTTCGCCGGATTGGTTGATGCTGCCCCGAAGCACGTAATCCATGGGAACGTCGGGCCGCGCCTTGTGCAGCGGCGATGGGGAGCGTTCGTGGTTGTCCGCTCCGAACACGCGCACTCTCTGGGACCGGACGAGCGCCCCGACCAGATCTTCGGTGAAGCCATCGGCAACGATGTCCTGGGCCGGGTCGCCGGTGCCGTTGGTGAAGGGCAACACCATCAGCGACGCTGCACGCGTGGCGCCGAACGAAGACGGCTCCGGTCGCGCCGACCGCGTCCCGAATGGAAGGTCCGACATCACGGGCACGAGAAGGGCCGCCACGAACACCAGGACCGCCGCCGCGAGGATGACCATGGATGGGACGGCCATGGATGGATTGATCGCGTGCTCGACCCGCAGGGACGGCGGAGCCCGGTTGCGATCCACCTCTCCACTTTGCCGTTCGGGAGCTTGCAGTTCGGGAGTGCCAGGGGCGTCGCTCCTCACGAGAGCGAATTGTGGAGCGTAGCTGCCCTTTGGAATGGTGATGCGGACCTGGGCGTCGGCCCCTTCCGTGTCGTAATAACGCTCCAGGCTGCGGCGGATGCGGCCGGCCTGGATGCGGACGATCGGGTCGAGCATCGGATCGAAACTGGCGTCACGGTCGAACACGTCCAGCGCGATGGCGTAGGCCTTGATGTGGTCGGTGCGTCCGGCCAGAGCTTCATTCACGACAAACTGGACGAAGCGGCGCTTGCGGGTGGCGTTGCGGAACTCCCGGCTGGCAAGAATGCCCTCCAGCGCCGATGCGACCAACTCACGCGGGATGGTGTCGTCCAAGGAGCATGGCATGGGGGTGTTCCTTCTTCGGGGCCCGACATCCGGTGGACAGCCAACTGGTCCAGGATCGCAAAAGCGCCTTGCGGAAAGTTCACGAATATTTCGCCATGAGTTTTGGCGACAGATTTTCGCCCAATCATCTTGTCAAAAAATACTATTTCAGAAGTTTATTTTTTAAAGATCACCTGAAATCGCGATATGGTTAAGTGTCGACACAAAATGATGCACGCTTTATTGTATTGCAGTTTTCACGATCGAAGGAATATGTCCAGAAGCATGGTCTCTCATCCACTCGAAAGTCCGCCGAGAAGCCTCATGGTGGCTGCTGCCCACCCATCCGTTGGGCATGACGAGCGTCACCGGGCGGCGCGGGGCCCGATGGAGCCATGAGCGGCGTTGGATGAGAGTGGTGGAGCGGTGCCCCCCCTGCCCAAATGCCCCGATTGTCCGGCGTCGAGGCTTGCTGGCATCGTGTACGGATCAGTAACGACGTGCCGAGGAAGGCGGGCCATGATGGCGATGACGCAAAATGGTTCGATGGCGGTGATGCTGCTGGCCATGCTGGTCGCAACGAAGGCGACCGCCGCCGACCTGCCCGCAAACTCCGGCCGCGACGACAAGATTTTTGCTCTCCTCGACGACAATAACGACGGCCGGATTTCAAGGGAGGAGTTCAAAAACAACCAGATGCTTGTGTTCTACGTCATGGATCGGAACAAAGACCTTGCCCTGACGCGCGCGGAAACCACGCTTCCGGCCGACAGTTTCGCCCGTCTCGCCGGTGCGGATGGGAAAATCGGCCCGCTTGAATTCCTGGCCGTGGCTGACGCTGCGTTCACCCAAGCGGACACCAATCATGATGACGCCCTGGATCGGCAGGAGTTCACAATCCTGCTGCAGCATGTCCGAAACGAGTGAGAATGCCGGGAGGTGAGTGGCCGACCAGGCCGCCGTGGGTGGCCGCAACAGAGACCGGCGTGGACGCTGGTCAGAATGGGGGATCATCATCCGAAACCGCGGAATGCGGGTCGTTCCAGAACCTTAGCTCCCGCAGGATTTCATCCTCAAGGTCCGCGACGAGGGCGCGACAGGCCCGCAATCGCGCCAGCGTTTTGTTGCCGGACGCCTTTTCCCATTGGCGCAGCATCTCAACCGCTTTGCCATAGTCTTCGCACAAGCTGCTGAAAAAGCGATTGTCGGCGCTGTATTGCTTGATCGCTTGCGCCAGATCCGGGAAGCGTTCGACGGCGTGCCGCGTTTTCTCTGGCATGGGTGCCCTCGCATGGCCCGCAAGGGTGTGGGAGACGCGCCTCGGCTCATATCCCCGAGCCAGGGCGCGTCCCCTGCGTGGTCACGGCCGTGAACCACCGCTACTGCGAGCTTGATCCCGACATGGTCGCTGGAGGCCCTTCGAGCGCGATGGCGATGCCCGACGGCGCGAGCGTGAGCTGGAGCCCCTGGTTTTTCGACGTGGCCCGGATGACGACGCCGTGCTGATTTTCCATGGCGGCTCCCGCTGCCCCACCGGCGACGGTGGCGCCAGCCGCGGCGGCCATATAGTTGCCAGGGAAATCCTCGACCTTCTTCAGATTGTAGACGTTGCCGGTTGCCTCCACCGACGAGGCGCCGACGTTGACGATGCTGAAGCCGTTTGCCGTGAACGGGTAGTCTTTTCCCTGGAAGTGGAGGACACCATGTCCCCAGCTGTAGCCGATACCCAACGCGACGCTGCCTCCTGAAAAGTCGATGGTGGCGTCCGGCTTTTCCGCTTGGGCTCCGCTCGACGCCGATGTGTTGCCCGACGTGGTGGACGGCTGCTGCGCCGACACGGCGTTGCCGAGCAGCACCATCGTTGCGGCGAGCACGGTGACCGAGATCCTTGAGCAAAGCATTGGCATTCTCCCACGTTGGATGGTCGAACTCGGAATCCGGTGAGACTGCCCAGCGATGCCCAACAATGCGCAAAGCCTCAAACCGGGCAGGGTCGCAGGCAAACCACGTCCAGCGGAGCGGTCGCGGGTCCATACGAAGGCCGCCCGTATCGGTCAGGCGGCAGCCCACACCGAAGGTGGCGTTGCCGGGAATGATCGGGTCGGCGCGAGCTTGGCATGGCCATTGTGGCGACCATGGCGGCAGCCGCAAAACACGCCCGCCCGCAACACCCGCCGGTTGAGCGGATGGTCACGATCCGTCACAGCCCGCTCTTGAGGGGCCCACTCCTGAGGGGCCGGCCCCGAGGCGATGAAGACGCCATTGAGCCTCAACCACGAGAGCCGTTGGAAGTAGCAACCGGGCCTCTGCGCGCGTGATACGGTAACCCCCACGGCGCCCGCGGTTCGTTGTCGGAAGTCGATTGCGGCATGTGGAAAACGTATCAGACAGGTTACCGTAGCAGGATACGGCAGCACTTGTACGCCCGATAAGACTTTCACCAGGTGATCAGGGGAGAACGATGCACCCAGGTGTCGTCACGCACTTGGTCCAAAACAAAACTCGCGACATTCGCTCGTGCTATGGTGCCTCCACTGAAACCGGAGAGATCCGTGAGCGTACGGATTGTATCGCGGCCGGGCTTGTTGTTGAGCACTGAGGGGCGAACGAGCACCCAGTCGAGCCCGCTGTCTCTAACGATTGCCTCCTGTCGATTTTTGTCGGCATAGACCTTGCGCAAGACAAGCGGAAAAATCACGGTGTCGAACAGGAAGCCGCCGTGCCCGGCGCTGTCGCCGGCGCCGATCCCCGTGATGCAGACCAGACGCGAGACGTGCTCGGCCTTCATTGCGCTCACCAGAGCCCGCGTCGCGGACGAGAGAAGGGTCACCTCACGGAACAGGCTGACGGGTGTTCCCAGCGCGCTGACGACGGCGTCCCGGCCTTTGAGCGCCTGGCGCAAGGCATTCTCATCGCGAGCGTCTCCGACGATGAGTGTCGCCCCCGTCAGGTCGCTCGCCTTCTCGGCGGAGCGCACGAGCGCGGTAACGTCGTACCCGCGCGCCACCGCTTGGCTGACGATCAGGCGGCCGGTGCCGCCGGTCGCACCAAGGACCAGTATCCTGGGTTGTTCGGTCCGGCTGCCGCCGGTTTCGGTACGTTGCATGGTGTCTGCCTCGGGTAATGGGGCGCCTCATGAGCGCTCGGGTGTCGGCGTTCCTCGACCATCTGAAGCAAGCCTTTCCCATGGGCACGCCCGACGAACTGGCCGCCTGTATCAGCCGTTGACGGCCCTGTTGCGGACGGGGCTTCGATGGCGCGAGCGTCGTTCGTGTTCGTGGTGTAATGTCGAGGCTGGCTGTGAAACGCTTCCGAAACGCGCGGGAAACCGGGCCGGAATTGACTTCGAATTAACTTCGACGCGAAAGGACAGGCCATGGCAACTGCCAAGAACACCATCTGCCTCTGGTTCGACAAGGACGCCGAGGCGGCGGCCCGCTTCTACGCCGAGACGTTTCCCGACAGTTCGGTGAGCGCCGTCCACCGTGCCCCCGGCGATTACCCGTCCGGCAAGGCAGGCGACGTGCTGACGGTCGAATTCACGGTAGCCGGCATCCCTTGCCTCGGGCTCAACGGCGGGTCCGCGTTCAAGCAGAGCGAAGCCTTCTCGTTCCAGATCGCCACCGACGACCAGGAGGAAACCGACCGCTACTGGAACGCCATCGTCGGCAATGGCGGCCAGGAAAGTGCCTGCGGTTGGTGCAAGGACAAATGGGGCGTCTCCTGGCAGATCACCCCGCGCGTGCTGACCGAGGCGTTGGTGGTCGGCGGCGATGAAGCCAAGCGCGCCTTCGAAGCGATGATGGGCATGACGAAAATCGACGTCGCCGCAATCGAGGCGGCCCGTCGCGGCTGACGGTCCCGGGTCGTCCGGGCTGGATTCCGGGCCGGGCCCCAGGCTGGACTGCGGCTACCGGCATTCGGCGTGGCAGGCGGCCTCGACCGTCGCCTCGTCGAAATGCTCCTCGAAACGCGTGATCTTGTCCCCGCGCAGGCGCAGCCTGTGCTGCGTCGGCACCTCGACCTGCTTGCCGGTGGCGAGGTTCGTGGCCTGGACCAGATTCCGCACCACGACCTCGTCCCCGTCGGCGATCATCGCCGTCGTTTCATGCCGGTCGATGCGCCAGTCGCGACCGAGGCCCTCGAAATAGCGCCGGACTTCGGCCGGACCGCGGAACGTGCCGGAGAAGCTGGAGAGCGCTGGGGACCGGCGGTCCGACACCCATTCGACGTCGGGGGCAAGGTGGTTGAAGATCGCCGCGACGTCGCCCGCGCCATAGCGGTCGTAGAGGTCGCGCAGCCAATCGATGTCCGCCTGCGGCATGGCAAGCTCCGTCTCTGCTGGACATGAACCCGGGGAATGGTAACGCTGCCCCACCCGGCCATGGAGGGCGCAAGGGGGGATGCCCCAACGGGACAGGACCGTTGCGGCCCGGCGGCTTGTGTCCTCGGCTCACGCCCTCGGCCGCTTCGATCCCCGCGCCCGATGGGGGCGCTGGCCGCCTGGCCGATAAGGCCGGAACAGCAGCGCAAGCACAACCAGAGCGGCGATCAGGAACGGCAGCAGCATGTCCATCACGACCTCCGTGATGCCGCGTGATACGGCCGGCGCCTGGAGGCTTCGTCCGTATCACCCTTTTGATCAATGCCAAGGCACTGATCTGTCGGGTTTTGACGGTCGGCGGGCACTGGAAGTGTTCATCCGCCGACCGTATGACACCGATGCGGAGCGTGCGCCCCGAACGCTGCCCCGATCCACCACGCGCAAGGGGTAGCGCCGCCGCCGTGCGCCGGGTTTACTTCGGATCTTCCGCGTATTGCGGCGACGTCCGCCAGGAGAACAGCGACATCGCCCGGTAGCTCTGTTCGCCGGACAGCCCGTAGGCCGGCTCGGCCGCGGCGACCATCTCTCCGGACTTGCGGTCGTAGGCGAAGGCGGAGAACTTCGCGACGGCTTGGTTCTCGGTCGAACTGTAGACGGAGGCTTCCGGCAGCGTGATCGTGCCGGGAAGGGTGATGGGGGGAATGCCGAGCACCGTCTTGCTCTGGTCCACCGACAGCGCGCCAAGCCGGATTTCGATGATCGTGTCGGCGTCGCCCTTGTCGTCGGTCAGGCGGATGCCCTGGCGGAGAAGCGACTCCTTGATGGCGCTGGCCGCGTATTTCGCGTCCGTGCCCTCGAAGTTGCTGGTGTCGACGAACGCCTTCCGACCGTTGGAAAGGTCGAGCTTCAGGCGGTTGGCGGCGCTGTCGGCCGCGCTCGCGATGAGAAGTTGTTCCGTAGCAGTGCGGGATGGAAGGCTCTCCTTCACATCGGTGCACGCAGTCGCCAGCGCCGCAAGGGCAATGAGGGCTGCAATGCTGTGTGTGTTCCGGGGCATGACATCCTCGTAAAGCTCGTGACCTGTCCTCCACCTGCTGCGCGCAGATGCCGCCGCGGGGCCGGCCCGCAGCGGTTTGCTTTCGACAAAAGGCCCAGAAACTTGCAATCCAGCAAGGGGCAGATTTGAGACACCGTGTCCCGGGGCGGAATCATGCGGTTGGAGTTGGAGGTCCGCCGTCCATATCTTGCTGGGCGAAGAGCCGAGCGGAGGGGCAGCGATGCGTGTCATGGAAATCCGTGGCGACTGGTCGGTGGACCACATCGTCGAAGCGCAGCGGCCGGAGCCCGCGCCGGGGCCGACGCAGGTCCTGCTCCGCATGAAGGCGGCGACGCTGAACTACCGCGACCATGTCCTCGTCCGGCGCGGCTACGGCAGCCGCAGCGGGGAATTGCCGCTTGTCCCGGTGTCCGACGGCGTCGGGGAGGTGGTGGCGGTCGGTGCGGCTGTGACACGCTTCAAGGTCGGCGACCGGGTCTGCCCGACCTTCTTCCAGGACTGGGTCAGCGGGCCGTTCCGGGACGGCTGGTGGCGTTCCCAGCTCGGCGGCCCGCGCGACGGCGTGATGCAGGAATTCATGGCCGTGGAGCAGCACGCCGCGGTGCGCGTGCCCGGCTTCCTGACCGACCTGGAAGCGGCGGCGCTGCCCTGCGCCGGGGTGACGGCCTGGAGCGCCGTAGTCGCGCAGAACCCGGTCAAGGCCGGCGACGTGGTGGTGGTGCAGGGAACCGGCGGCGTTTCGCTGTTCGCCCTGCAGTTCGCCAAGATGCAGGGGGCGCGGGTGATCGCCCTGTCCTCCAGCGACGCCAAGCTGGAACGGGCGCGCGCGCTCGGCGCCGACGAGTTGGTCAATTACCGCGCGGACCCCGAATGGGGGCGGACGGTCCGCAGGCTGACCGACGGCGTCGGTGCCGACCATGTGGTCGAGGTCGGCGGCGCCGGCACGCTGGCGCAGTCCGTGCGCGCCGTGCGCGGCGGCGGCACCATCAGCCTGATCGGCGTCCTTGGCGGTGCGGCGGCGGAGTTCGGCCTGGGGCATGTCGTGACGCAGAACATCCGCCTCCAGGGAGTGACCGTGGGCAGCCGCGATCTGTTCGAAGACATGCTGCGGGCGATCGACCTGCATGGGATGCGCCCGGTCGTGGACGAAAAGCTCTACGCCTTCCAGGACGTGGCGGACGCCATCCGCCGCCTGCCGGAGGGCGGGCACGTCGGCAAGGTTGGAGTGGTGTTTGACACGCCCGATCCCGCATCCCGATGACGGCCCGTCGTGATCCATGAGCGTCGCCGTTCCCACCGGCCTGCACGGCGTCGGTGCCGGCTCCGCTCCGGGCCTTTTTCGATGTTATCGAGTAGAGGCCTTTTGAACAAAATTGACCACGTGACCGCTGCATGTGGACAAATTTAAACAAGCATCAGGAACACAGCATTCAACAAAGTGCGCCATGAACACGTAAAAAGTGTAGATATAAGACTTCCTTTCCGTTGACAGAATTTTTGCATCCTTCAACATTCATTGGAATCTGGCGATTCGATAAGCCCTAAGGACCAGGGATAGGCACGAAGGTGCTGAATGAGGGAATGCGGACATTCTTTTTTGGACCATTTTCCCTTATTCCGGAAAAGCAGCTTCTCGTAAAAGGGGAAGAACAGGTCCGAATCGGAAGCCGTGCGTTGGAAATCCTCGTGGCGCTGGTGGAGCGCCCTGGTGAGCTGGTGGAAAAGGGCGCGTTGCTGTCGCGCGTCTGGCCAAACACGTTCGTCGAAGAAGGAAATCTGAAGGTCAACATCGCTGCGCTTCGACGGGCGCTCGGCGGAGCGTCCGGTTGCGACCAATACATTGCGACAATCAACGGCAGGGGCTATCGGTTCGTCGCCCCGGTGCGCGCTTTCGAGCATATCACCGCTCCGCACGAGGCCGCGCCGGCGCTTGCGCGCACTCACAACCTGCCGATCGCACCAACGCGCATCGTCGGGAGAGGAGATGCCATCAACACGCTCCTGCGGAGGCTCGACGCGTCGAGGCTCGTAACGATTGCCGGAGCCGGCGGCATCGGAAAAACGACCGTCGCCATCGCGGTTGCGGAGCGCACCACCGCCGCCTTCAGGAATGGCGTCTGGTTCGTCGATCTTGCCCCGTTGACCGATCCGACGTTGGTGCCGGAGGCAATCGCCGCCGCGATCGGCCTCACCGTGCATTCGGCCAACACGAATTCCGCGCTGAGCGCT
Organism: Azospirillum canadense; assembly: GCF_025961225.1. Taxonomy (GTDB): domain Bacteria; phylum Pseudomonadota; class Alphaproteobacteria; order Azospirillales; family Azospirillaceae; genus Azospirillum; species Azospirillum canadense. The sequence goes on from NZ_JAOQNG010000007.1 coordinate 1,023,615, forward strand.
TTTCTGCGGGATCGACAGCTGCTGCTCGTCCTCGACAATTGCGAGCACATCATCGACGCCGTGGCCGTCTGCGTCGAACGGCTCCTGGCCGGTGCGGTCGGGGTGCATGTCCTTGCGACGAGCCGGGAACCGCTCCGGGCACGCGGCGAGTCCGTGTACCGCCTGTTGCCCCTCGAAACACCGGAAAGTTCGCATGGCCTTGGAATGGCGGACGCCATGGCCTTTCCTGCGATCGAGCTTTTCGTGGAACGCGCGTCCGCCAGCTGCGGCAGCTTTGTCCTGGATGACGCGAACGCGCCGGTCATTGCGGAGATCTGCCAGAAACTCGACGGAGTGGCGCTTGCCCTGGAACTTGCCGCAACGCTCGTCGACAGCTTTGGAATAACCGAGATCTACGATTTGCTGGACGATCGGTTTCGCCTGCTGAAAGGTTGGCGGACGGCTCCGGAGCGGCATCAGACCCTGACCGCGATGCTGGACTGGAGCTATGATCTCCTGTCCGAGGACGAGCGCACCATCCTGCGGCGTCTCTCCGTCTTCGCAGGAATATTCAGCCTGCAATCGGCCTGCGCCGTGGTCGCCGACGAAAAGGAAGACCGGCGCAACATCGTCGAGGGGCTGGCAAATCTCGTCGGCAAATCGCTTGTGACGGTTGAGGCAAGAGGCGGGACAACACGCTACCGACTGCTTGAAACGACCCGCTATTATGCGCTGCACAGACTTGCGGAAAATGACGAACTCGACAAGTTTCGCCAACGCCATGCCGAGCACGTGCGTGATTTAGCGGAACAGGCCGAGGCGGATTGGAAGATCCTGCCGACGTCCGAATGGCACATCGTCTACGCCCACATGGTCAACGACATCCGCAGCGCGCTGGGCTGGGCGTTCACCGAGGGCCGCAACATTGCGCTTGGTGTTTCACTGACCGCTTCCGCAATTTCGTTCTGGGAACATTTGTCGCTTATTGAGGAATGCCGTGCCTGCGTTGAGCGCGCGCTCGAAGCCATTGCGGACAACTCGTTGGATGTTCGCGACGAGATGAAGCTCTGCATGGCCCTTGGCACGACCCTGCTCCACACACGCGGCCCACTTCCCAAAGTAAAGCTGGTCTGGACGAAGACTCTGCAGATTGCCGAACAGCTCGGCGACACGGAGTATCAGATACGGTGCCTCTGGGGGCTTTGCGACTATCACACCTGGACGGGGAACCATCGCGCCGCGCTCGCCATCGCGCATCGAATCCGCGCGGTCGCAAGCGGATGCGGAGACTCTTCGGCGATCATCAATGTCGACCGGCAGATCGGAACCGCCCTGCGTTATCTTGGACGAGCATCCGAAGCGCGGTTTCACCTGGAACGCATGATCGACCGATACGTTGCCCCGGTCGTGCGTTCGGACATCGCGCGGTTCCAACTCGATCCGCGGCTGGCCGCGCGCGGGACCCTGGCCAATGTCCTTTTGCTTCAGGGATACCTTGACCAAGCCGTGCAGGTAGCGCAGTGCCAGCTTGATGGTGCGAAGGCGGCCGGCCACGCCCTCGCGCTCTGCAACACCCTCGTGCATGCCGCATGCCCCGTTGCTTTGTTTATTGGCGATCTGGTGACCGCGGAACGCCATCTGGCGATGATCCAGGACCATGTGGCACAGCATGCCATGGCCGTTTGGGACTCCATGGGACGGTGCCTGCGCGGGGAATGGCTTCTGAAACATGGCGATGCGTCCGGCTTGACGTTCCTGCGCGACGCGCTGGACGAACTCTCCGAGGTGGGCTTTCGCATGCGCTATCCCGCACATCTCGGAACGCTCGCGGAAGGGCTCGCCGCCCACGGTGACGTCGACGCCGCGCATGGTGCCATCGACGAGGCCATCGCGCTTGCGGCAAGAAACGGGGAGATCTGGTGCATGCCGGATTTGCTGCGCATCAAAGGCGACGTGCTGTGCTCCGCGCCCTCGACAAAGACGACCCAAGGCGCCGAGGATCACTATCGGCAGGCGCTTGAGGAAGCAAGGCGCCAAGGCGCTTTGTTGTGGGAACTGCGTGCGGCGGTCGGCCTCGCGGAACTCCGGCATCACTCGTCCGGAGCCGGGTCGGCGAAAGACCTCCTGTTGTCGACATACAACCGCTTCGAGGAAGGGTTCGGAACGTGCGACCTTCTGCGCGCCCGATCGATCCTCGATAAAATGAAGGGATGCAGCGAGGTCCAGTGATAGGCCCGTCGCCGCGCCGCGGAGTCCGCTGCCGGCCTCGATGCGTAACAAGCCAGGCGTGAGGACCGACCGACGTCAAGGCGCGTAACGGTTGAAGACGTAGTCACGGTCTTCGACGACGGCGTGGCAGCCAAAACAGGTGTTGATCACCGCCTCGTCGGCCGCCTTGCCGTCGTTGAACTGCGCGAACCCCCAGCCGCCGGTCGAGGCGTATTTCACCGAGTCCTTGACCATGAACTGGACTCCGTTCTTGGGTGTCCCGGCCACATAGGACTGGTGATGCCCGAAGGCTTTCTCGCTTTCCGCCAACGGGGCGTAATCCCAGGCGAGCCGGGCGATGATCGTGCCGTCCGGGAATGGGCGCGTCCCGTTCCGGGCGGCCGTGACCGCCACGTCGTTGCCCAGAATGGCGCGCAAGTCGTTGAGCATGCCCTCTTCGTGGGCCACGGAGATCAACCGCCAGTCGCGGTATCCGGGCGGCAGTTTTATGCCGAAGACCGGGGCGGCCTCTCCCTCGGCCTGTGCGGATGCCGCGGCCGTGTAGGCGACGCCAGCGGCCAGCGCTGCTACGGCGGTCAGTGCAAAGACCATCTGTCTCATGCGGTGTGTCCTTCCATGGGTGCCGGCCGCGATCAGCGCAGCGGCCTGAACGCGGCGCGGAGTTTGGCGCTGAACAGGTCCGGTTCTTCCCAGGCCGCGAAATGACCGCCCCTGTCGACCTCTTGGAAGTGGATCAGATTGCGGTAGGCGCGTCGCGTCCAACTCTCCGGAGCTTGGTAGATCTCCCCCGGAAACACCGTGACGGCAACCGGAAGCGCGATCTCCGCCGTTTTCTGCGCGGCCGCGACGATGATGCCGCGCCCGCCGTTCTCCCAGTACAGCCGCGCCGCCGACGCCGCGCTGTTCGTCAGCCAGTGCAGCGTGATGACAACCTCATCGAGTCCACCGGACGGGACTGACGGCAATACCGGAGGGCAACAGGCGACTCAGCCTTGATCTCCGGCACACCTCGAGATATGATGCATCATACAGCAAGAAGCCCAGTGCCGAAAGGAAGGGGACGATGACCGGGTTCGATCTGACCCTTCTTGAACACGACAACCTCGGCAGCACGATTTACCAGAAGCTGTGCGAGGCCCTGATGAAGGGCGCCTTCAAGCCCGGCGATCGCCTGCGCATCCGCGACCTGGCCGAACGTCTGGGGACGAGCGTCACGCCGGTCCGTGACGCGATCCTGCGTTTGGTGCAGGATCAGGCCCTGGTGCTGCGCTCGCCGCGCGACATCCGCGTACCCATGCTGACCAGGGCGGTCTACCTGGAAATCCGCGACATCCGCGTCAACCTGGAAGGGCTGGCGGCGGAGCGCGCCGCCCAGCAGGCCACGTCCGCCCAAGTCCGGGCCCTGGATGCGCTTCTGGCGCGCAACGAAGAGGCGATACGGGCGCACGACACGCCGCTGGCCACCGAACTCAACCAGATGTTCCATTTCGAACTTGCCGACATCGCGGACATGCCCGTGCTTCGCGACATCCTGCGGCGGCTGTGGCTCCAGATGGGACCGCTGATCGCCGACGTCTACGGCGGGGCCGGGCGCACCATGATCGACCACCATTATCCCCTGATGGACGCCATTCGCCGCCACGACGGCCCGGCCGCCGCCCGCGCCATCCAGGCCGACATCCTGCTGGCCAGCGGCCCGATCCTGGAACGCATTGACGCCACTGACGCCCAATCCCTCGCCTCCTGATCCTTCCACGACCGCCAATTCACGCCAACCCGCCCCCTACGATGATGCATCAAACATTGAACACCTCCAGCGATGCGACCGCGGCCACGGCACCGGCCGATGTCCTGACCACTCCGGCGCCCCCGATCTCTATCGACGAAGCCGCGGAAACGGCACTGCGGCATTTCGGCGTGACCGGGACCGTGCGTGGGCTGACCAGCGAGCGCGACCGCAACTTCCACATCGCGGCCCCCGATGGGCAGGGCTATGTGCTGAAGTTCACCAATCCGGCGGAGCCGCAGCTCGTCACCAGCTTCCAGACCGGGGCCATGCTGCACGTCGCCGCGCGCGACGCCACCCTGCCGGTGCCGCGCGTCGTGCCGACGCTGGAGGGGGAGGCGCAGACCACGGTCCAGGTCGAGGGCTGCGGCATGGTCCTGCGGCTGCTGACCTACCTGGAGGGGACGCCGCTCCACGCGGCGCCGGCATCGCCCGGCCAGATGCGGGCGCTTGGAACGACGCTCGCCCGGCTCGACCTCGCGCTGGCCGATTTCGACCATCCCGGCTCGCAGCGGGACCTGCTGTGGGACATCACGCGCGTCCCCAACATCGCCGAGCGGTTGCATTATGTGGAGGACGCGTCCCGCCGGCGGATGGTCGAGCACTTCGTCGCCCGCTTCACCGACGAGGTGGCGCCCCGGCTGCCCACGCTGCGGCATCAGGTCATCCACAACGACCTCAACCCGCACAACGCGGTGGTCGATCCGGTCGGGCATGAAGCGGTCACGGGCATCATCGACTTCGGCGACGCGCTGAAGGCGCCGCTGGCCAACGACCTCGCGACGGCGCTCGCCTACCACGTGACCAGCGGCGAGACGCCCTTCGGCTCCATCGTGGCGATGACCCGCGCCTACAACGCCGTGCTGCCGCTGACGCTGGAGGAGGTGGAGCTGCTGCCCGACCTCGTGGCCGGCCGGCTGGCCCTGACCATCGGGATCACCGCGTGGCGCGCCGCCGAGTATCCCGAGAACAGCGCCTACATTCTGCGCAACGCCGAACGCGCCTTCGCCGGCCTCGACCGGCTGACGGGCGCCGAAGCCGCCACCGCAACCCGACTGATCCATCTCGCCTGCCAGGAAGAGTGACACGCCATGACGATGGTCAACGCCTATGTGCCCGAGGCCGCCGCTTCCCTGCCGGAGCGCGAGCGCGCCCTGATCGCCCGCCGCGAACGGCTGCTCGGCCCGGCCTACCGCCTGTTCTACGCCGACCCGGTCCATGTCGTGCGCGGGGAGGGGGCCTACCTCTATGATCCCGACGGCAACCGCTACCTGGACGCCTACAACAACGTCGCCTCCGTCGGGCACAGCCGGCCGGAGGTGGTGGAGGCGATGGCGAAGCAGGCGGCGGTGCTGAACACGCACACGCGCTACCTGACCGACAACATCCTCGACTTCGCCGAGGCCTTCCTGGCGGAGTTCCCGCCGGAGCTGTCGCACCTGATGCTGACCTGCACCGGCAGCGAGGCGAACGATCTGGCCCTGCGCGTCGCTCGCGTCCGCACCGGCGGCACGGGCGTCGTCATCGCGCACAACGCCTATCACGGCGTCACCTCGGCGCTGGCGGAGATGTCGCCCTCGCTGGGCGCCGCGGTGAAGCTCGGCGACCATGTCCGCGTGGTGCCGGCCCCGGACGGCTACCGCCAGCCGGAGGCCGAGGTGGGCGCCGCCTTCGCTCGCGACGTGGAGGCGGCCATCGCCGACCTGCGCGCGAACGGGATCAAGCCGGCGGCCCTGCTGGTCGACACCATCTTCTCCAGCAGCGGCGTCTTCACCGATCCGGCCGGCTTCCTCGCCCCCGCGGTGGAGGTGATGCGCAAGGCCGGCGGCGTCTTCATCGCCGACGAGGTGCAGCCCGGCTTCGGGCGGCTCGGCACGCACATGTGGGGCTTCGCGCGCCATGGGCTGGTGCCCGACATCGTGACCATCGGCAAGCCCATGGGCAACGGCCACCCGGTCGCGGGTGCGGTGTTCCGGCCGGAGGTGATCGAGGCCTTCGGCAAGAGCCAGCGCTACTTCAACACCTTCGGCGGCAACCCGGTGTCCTGCGCCGTGGCCCACGCGGTCCTGAAGGTCATAAAGGCCGACCGCCTGCAAGAGAACGCCCTGACGGTCGGTACGCAGATGATCGAGGGCCTGCGGTCGTTGGCCGACAAGCACGCGCTGATCGGCGACGTGCGCGGCAGCGGCCTGTTCATCGGCGTCGAGATGGTGCGAGATCGCACCCTGAAGACTCCCGCATCGGAGGAGACCGCCCGCGTGGTCAACGGCATGCGCAAACGCCGGGTGCTGATCAGCGCCACGGGCCAGGAAGGGCACATCCTGAAGATCCGCCCGCCGCTGGTGTTCTCGCCCGACGACGCCACGTTGTTCCTCGACACGCTGGACGAGGTGCTGACCGAAACGACCGGCGCCCACTGAGGAGCAAGCTCCATGATCCCAACTTCAAGCCCCCCGATGGCAGACCGCGTGTTCCCCGAGGCGGTGATCTTCGACTTCGACGGCGTCATTCTCGACTCCGCGCGCATGAAGACGAACGCCTACCTCGACCTCTACGAACTGCGCGATCCGGCGATGCAGGAACGGCTGCGCCGGATCGTCTGGCAGAACGGCGGGCTCAGCCGGATCAAGATGCTTCCCATCCTGGAGCGCGAGCTGTTCGGCCGCGCCACCGGTGAGGACGGGATCATGGAGTTGGCCCGGCGCTACGCGGACATCGTCGACCGGGCGGTGAACGACTGCCCGCTGATCGCCGGGGCGGAAAGCCTGCTGGACCGGCTGAGCGGCACGCCGTGCCATCTGGTGTCCGGAACGCCGCAGGAGACCTTGCTTGGAACCGTGCGCGCCAAGGGGCTGGAGGACCGGTTCGTGTCGGTCACCGGCTCCCCCAGCGTCAAGGCGGAGGTGTTCGCGGCGATCGTCGCCTCCGGCGGTTACGACGCGACGCGCACGCTGGCCGTGGGCGATTCCCTGACCGAATTGGACGCGGCCTGGAAGTCCGGGATCACCTTCATCGGCGTGGTGCCGCTGGACGAGCCCAACCCGTTCCCGGCCAACGTGCCGACCGTCAACGACCTGTTCGGGCTCGCCCAACGGCTTTGATCAGGACTCCACGCTCAGCTTGACGCCGCGGGCGGTGCCGGCCCGCAGCGCAGCGCCGCCAACCGTCCTCAGACGGAGTACCGACCAGGCCGGCCGGTAACGGCCGGTCGCGTCGGCGGAAACCACCGCGGCCCCGCTGTCCCGAACCAGCGAGACCCGCGTAACGAGACCGGCGCCGTCGCGCCAAGCCGCGGTGTCGCCATCGTCGTCGTACAGCACCGCTTCGGCACTCTGCGGATCGCCATAGACGACCAGCTCGCGCTCCGTGTCCGCGGCGGGATCGACGCGCTGGCCGGCGGTGCCCAGGGGGAGCAGGGCGCCGGCCCGCACGAAGAGCGGCGTCCGGCCGAGCGGCGCCGGCACCGTCGCGTCCGTTCCGCCCGGATGGTGGCTGCCGTCGTGGAAGTAGAACCAGCCGCCGGGATGGTCCGGCAGCCGGACGGACCGGCGGTTTGCGCCCGGCTCCAGCACCGGCGCGACCAGAAGGTCGGGGCCGAGCATGAAGGCATCCTCCGTCGCCGCGGCGCCGGGGTCGTCCGGGAAATCGTAGAAGAGCGGGCGCACCACCGGCTCGTCCGCCACCGCCGCCCGCCACATCCGCGTGTAGAGGTAGGGCATCAGGCGGTAGCGCAGGCGGATCGCCTCGCGGATCGGGTCGATGACCTCCGGGTGCATCCAGGGCAGCGTCGTGACGCCATCGCTGTTCCAGGAATTCATGACGAAGCGCGGCCAGAAGGCGCAGAACTCCACGAAGCGGCACAGCAGTTCCGGCCCTGGGCTCGGCCCGTGGAAGCCGCCGACGTCGTGGCCGATGTCGAACATGCCCGACAGGCTCATGTTGAGCCCCTGGGTCAGGTTGAAGCGCAGCGTCTTCCAGGCCGTGGCATTGTCCCCCGACCAGGTCTGGCCATAGCGCCACAGGCCCGCGGCACCGCCGCGGGTGATGGTGTAGGGCCGCTTGCCATGAGTCCAGGCGGCTTGCGTCTCATGCGCGAGCTTGGTCATCAGCAGCGCCTGCGCCGGCCGCGCCAGCGTCTGGGGGAAGGGCCGGCCGTCGCCCGCGGCCACGGCATCCTCGTCCCAGATCTCATATTCGTTGTTGTCGTTCCACACCGACACCATGCCGGGGCCGAGCAACGCCGTCTCGATGCCCCGGCGCCACCAGGCGCGCGCCTGCGCGTTGGTGAAATCAAGGTGGTAGCCGAGGCCGTCCCAGAATTGCGCCACCGCCGGCCGCCCGGTCTCCCCGTCGCGCACCAGCCCGCCCACGTCCGTCACCTCCGCCAGCCGGGGATGGTCGTCGAGCAGGCAGGGCTTGAGGTTGGCGACGGGGTGCAGTCCGGCCGCGTTCAGTGTGCCGAGCGTCGCGGCGGGGTCGGGGAACTTGTCGCGGTTCCAGTGGAAGGCGTAGCGCCGCCCGCCGATCATCGTGTAGCCGGAGCCGAAGTGGAAGCTGTCGCAGGGGATGGCGTGCTCGGCGCAGCGCGCGACGAAGTCGGCGATGCGGGCGTCGGCGTCGGCCGCGTCGGCGATGGCCATGGAGGTGGTGGCGAAGCCCAGCGTCCATTTCGGCCCGAAGGCGTGGCCGCCTGTCAGGCCTGAAAAGGCGCGGACGACGTCCGGCACGCCCGGCCCCGCGAAGACGAAGGCGTCGAGGTCGCCGTCGTCCGCCCGGTAGGAGCGGAAGGGCCCATGGTAATTGTCGATGGTCGCGCCGAGGTCCATCTCCCCGGTGGCGAGGTTGTCGTAATAGACCCCATGCGCCCCCGCCGGCCCAGCGACGATCAGGAACGGAATCATCTTGTAGAGCGGGTCGCTCAGTTCCGCGTCGAAGCCGCAGGGATCGACCGCGTCGATGCGGAAACGGCGGCCGGTGTGGTCCAGCGGCCCGGCCTTGTCGCCCACGCCGTAATGCCGCTCCCCCTCGTTGCGCGTGACGAAGTGGGAGAAGGCGTGGGTCTTGCGCGACACGAAATAGGCTTGGGTGCGCCGGTCCTCCAGGAAGGGCGTTGCCTCGCCCGCCCGGTACCAGGCGATGCCGAAGGGCTCCAGCGTCACGACGGCGGTGAGTTTCGCGCCGCGGATCGTCACCGTGCCTTCACCCTCCTCCACGTCGGCGGAGGGGCAGGAGAAGCCGGCGAGGTCATCGCGGTTGCGCCCCTCATAGGGCGGGTCGATGCCGTCGGGGGCCACCGACCAGGTCCGGTCGAGGCGGTAGGCGCCGTCGCGGCGCATCAGGATGCGGCCCACGTCGTCCTCGACGAGGCCGACGCGCAGGTCGACGCCGTGGTCCAGGTCGAACAGGGCGTAGACGCCGTCGCGTCCGCGGAAACGGGCTCGGGTCAGGGCCTTCATGCGTGGCTCCGGGCGGGAATGGTGTCGGGCCGGCAGGCGAGGCCGGCGGCGTCGAAGAAGTGGAGGTGCTCGCGGCGCAGCCGCACGGGCAAGCGGTCGCCACGGCCAAGGGCGCTCTGGCCGTCGATCCGGATGGTCACTTTGAGATCGTTAGGGCCTGTCGTGTAGAGGAAAGTTTCGCCGCCCAGCTGCTCCACCAGATCCACCTGGACCGTCAGGTCGGCGTCGGCCTCCCCACAGGGCTGCACATGCTCGGGCCGGATGCCCACGGTTGTGGCTTCGCCGAGCGACAGCCGGACGGCGTCCGCCGGCAGCAGGTTCATGCGCGGGGAGCCGATGAAGCCCGCCACGAACAGGTTGGCCGGGCGGTTGTAGAGGTCCAGCGGCGTCCCGGTCTGCTCGATCCGGCCGCCGTTCAGAACGACGATGCGGTCGGCGAGCGTCATCGCCTCCACCTGGTCGTGGGTCACGTAGATCATTGTCCCGCCAATCTCCGCGTGCAGGGCGGCCAGCTCCTTGCGGGTCGCCACGCGCAGTTCGGCGTCGAGGTTGGACAGCGGCTCGTCGAACAGGAAGATCTTGGGGTCGCGCACGATGGCCCGCCCGATGGCGACGCGCTGGCGCTGGCCGCCGGACAGCGCGCCCGGCTTGCGGTGCAGGTAGTCGGTCAGGCGCAGCATCCGGGCGGCGCGGTCCACGCGCCGGGCGATCTCCGCCTTCGGCACGCCCATGTTCTCCAGCGCGAAGCTCATGTTCTGGTGCACGCTCATATGCGGGTAGAGCGCGTAGGACTGGAACACCATCGCCAGCCCACGGTCGGAGGCCGCCGTCCGCGTCACCTCCGCCCCGTCGATGTGGATGTTGCCCGCCGTCGCCGCCTCCAGCCCGGCGATGACCCGCAGCAGCGTGGATTTCCCGCAGCCCGACGGCCCGACGAAGACGACGAACTCGCCGTCGCGGATGCTGAGGTCGATGCCCTTCAGCACGGCGACGCTGCCGAAATCCTTGCGGACTCCGCGAAGCTCCAATCCGGCCATATCACTTCATCCCCGTGTTCGCGATGCCGCTGGTGATGAACCGCTGCAGGAAGGCGAAGACGAGCGCCACCGGCAGCAGGGTCACCACGGTCATGGCGAGCAGATAGTGCCATTGGGTCTGCAGCTCGCCCTGGAAGGCATTCAGGGCGATCGGCAGGGTGTGGACCTCGGTCTTGGTCAGGACGGCCAGCGGCCACAGGAATTCGTTCCACCGCCACATGACCGAGAAGATGGCGAGCACCGCCAGCGCCGGCAGCGACAACGGCATCACGATGCGCGCGTAGATGCGCCATTCCGACGCCTTGTCCATCCGCGCCGCCTCGATCAGGTCGCGCGGGATGGTCAGCATGTACTGGCGCAGCAGGAAGACGCCGGTCGGGGTGGCGGCACCCGGCAGGATCACCGCCCACAGCGAGTCCACGAATCCCAGCTTGGTGACCACCAGATAGACCGGGGCCAGGATGATCGTGATGGGGATCATCAGCGTGCCGATAACGCCCAACATCGCCAGCGACTTGCCGCGGAACTCGTAGACCGACAGGGCGTAGGCGGCCATGGAGTTGATCAGCAGCGTGATCAGCGTGGCGACCACCGTGACGACGAGCGAGTTGCGCAGGTAGCGCAGGAAGTCGAACTGCGTCAGCGGGTCCGTGTAGTTGCCGACCGCGAAGGCCAGATGGCGCACCGGCGTGCGGCGGTCCACCGGCACCCGGATGGTCTTCGCCGGCTCCTTGGGGTCGACCATCTGGGCGGCAATGCCGATGCGGCGGACCTGGGCGAGTTCACGGACGGAGCCGTCCTCCATCGTCACCGTGAACAGCGGCAGGGGCTGCGGGTATCCCTCGACGCGCACCTCCGCCTGCGCCATCGGCAGAAGCGAGGGCGGAAACTCCAGCAGGGCCGACGGCGTCTTGAAGGACGACAGCACCAGCCAGAGCACCGGGCCGAACATCAGCAGCACGCCGAGTGCGAGATAGGCGTAGGACGCGACGTCGGTCCAGTGCCAGCCCCGGCCGCCGCGCCGCCGCGTGAGGAGACGAAGGAGTCCTCCGGTCATCGCGACCTCCGTCGAGTAAGGAACAGCTGGATCATGGTCAGGATGAACAGCACCGCCCCCAGCAGCACGGACGCCGCCCCGGCCAGCCCGAAGTTCTGCACCTGGTTGGCGAAGGCGGTCGTGTAGATGTACTGGACGATCATCAGCGTCGCCGTGCCCGGCCCGCCGCCGGTCAGAACGAAGACCTCGTCGAACACCTGCACCGACCGGATCAGCACCAGAACCAGCACGACCAGCAGGTTCGGCCACAGCAGGGGCAGGGTGATGCGGTGGAAGACGCGCCAGGGCCGCGTGCCATCCATCTCCGCCGCCTCGTAGACGTCGCGGGGGATGGCTTGCAGGCCGGCCAGCAGGATCAGGGTATAGAAGCCCATATGGGCCCACACCGACACGAAGACCGACCAGAACATCGCCCAGCCAGGATCGACGAAGAACAGGATCTTCTGCCCGCCCGCCATGGTCAGCGCGGCGTTCAGCAGCCCATCGCGTTGCAGGATCCATTTCCAGATCAGCGCCACGACGACCGGCGACAGCAGCACCGGGAAGAAGTAGACGGCGCGGAAGAAGCCGCGGGCGCGGATCGGCCGGTTCAGCACCAGCGCGGTGCCCAGCGAGAACAGCACCATCGCGACCATCTGGAAGACGGTGAAGGTCAGCGTGTTCCAGACACCGCGCCAGAACAGGTCTTCTCGGCAACTGCCGGGGTCAAGGTAGGACCCGCAGTCCAGCAGGCGGGCGTACTGCTCCGCCCCGACATAAGGCCGCTCGGCCGGGTACAGCGCCGTCCCGCCGGTCACCGAGAAGACGATGTTGATGGCGATCGGCAGGAAGACGAACAGGCCGAAGAAGACGAGGTTCGGCAGCAGGAAGACGTAGGGCATCCGCGCCGCGCCGATCAGCCGCTGCAAGGCGCGCATCGGCGGGTCGGTCAGGCGCATGACGGCCTGCACGCCCCCCGCCACGAGGCCGGCCGGACGGCGCGCGGCGGCCTCGGGCGATCGCATCATGTCGGTCATGGGTCTACCCCCAAAACGGGGTTACTGCTTCTTCTTGCGCTCGGCGATCTGCTGGGCGACGTCGGCGGTGATGCGCTGGTACGCCTCGTCCAGCGTCGTCTCGCCCACCACCACTTGGCCCAGGCGGCTGATGGCGGCGTTGAAGACGATGCGGCTGTTGGGGTCGCCCTGGATGTGGTAGGCGACCGGGTCGAGCTTGCCGACGGCGTCGCCGAACACCTTCAGGGCGGCGGCGGCCTGCGGCGAGGCGGACGTGTAGGTGATGCCCTTCTTGGCAAGGCCGATGTGGCCCGGCACGAACAGCGTGCGCGCGTAGAACTCGCCCGCGACGTCCTCGCTGGCCAGATAGTCGAGCAGGCGCGCGACCTCGGCCGGGTGGGTGCCCGTCTTCAGGGCGACCAGCGCGGCGCCGCCGGGCATGGCCGAGCAGTTGGCCGGGCCGCAAGGCGTGGGCACGGCGATCCAGTCGAAGGCGTCGCCGATGGTCTTGTCGAACTGCGCGGTCTGCCAGGAACCGGATTCGTACAGGACGACCTGGGCGTTCTTGAACTCCTCGTTGGCGCCGCGGTAGGCGGTGCCGGACACCGACCCCCACAGCTCCTTCGACATCACGCCGGACTTGTGCCAGTCGACGATCAGCTTGGCGGCCCGCTTGAAGCCCTCGTCGACGGCCTGCGGCTCCCCGTTGACCTCGGCCATCTTCGCCCCTTGCGAGACGGCGAGGCCGAAGAAGCGGTGGCCCGACCGGTCGAAGGCGACCGGGAAGGGCGCCTGCACCTTGTCGGCGACCTCCTTCGCGGCCTTGGCCCAGTCGTCCCACGTGGCGTTGGCGCCCGGCATGGCGACGCCGGCCTGCTCGAACAGGGTCTTGTTGACGAAGGGGCCCGTCACCGTCAGCTGCGTCATATAGCCGGGGATCGCGGTGGTGTTGCCCGGCACCCGCATCCATTCCAGGAACGGCCCGTAGTTCTGCTCCCAATAGGCCGCGTCCTTCAGGTGCGGCCGAAGGTCCAGCAGGTAGGGGGCAAGCCCGCCCATGTCGGTGACGCGCGCGAGGTCAGGCCCCTGGCCCGACGCCAGCTGCACCGGCAGCGTCTCGTTGATCGCCTTGAAGGGCACCTGGTCGAGGACGACCTTGATGTCCTTGTTCTTGTCCTCGAAACGGCGGAGCAGGTCGTTCATGACCTCGCCCTCGTTGCCGTCGGAATACCACATCATGCGCAGCGTGGTCTGGGCCTGGGCTTGGGCGATTCCAAAGCCCCCGGTTCCGACGATCGACAGGGCCAGCGCGCAGCCGGCGATCCAAGCGGTCCTTCTCATGGCGTCGTCCTTCCTCCCTTGAGCGGCTTTTTTCGGATCGGTTCCCGCCGGCCACCGGGGCAGCCGTTTCGGAAAAATGCGGGATTTTTCCCGTCGTCATCCTTCGCGCTTGAACATGGCAAACGTTTGCCTAAACTGTCAACGGGAATGTTGGTGCTACTGATGGAGTGGTGGGTGAGCGATCGGCGGCGTGAACCTGGGCAGATTTCCCTGGCCGACATCGCGGCCGAGGCCGGCGTGTCCGTGTCGACCGTGTCCCGGATCGCCAACGGCGACCTGGGGCGGGCGTCGGCGTCGACCGTGGCGAAGGTGCAGCGCCTGATCGCGGAGCGCGGCTACCGCCCCAACCCGGTGGGCCGCAGCCTGCGCGGCGGGGAAAGCCGGCTGGTCGCCATGCTGGCGCCCAACCTCGACAACCCGGCCATGGCGGCGATCGCCGCCTCGACGGAGGCGGCGCTGCGCGCTGCGGGCTACGTCATGGTCCTGTGCGACACCCACGACCGACCCGATTTGCAGGACGAGTATCTGCGCGCCATGCGCTCCCGCTTCGCGGAAGGGTTCATCCTGGTGAGCGCGGTCGCCAGCGCCGAGCTGGAAGCGTCGGTGAAGCGCGGCGAGCCGGTCGTCTTCGTGAACCGGCGCAACCCCTACGGCGACCCCTATGGCGGTGGTGCCTTCGTCGGCATCGACAATCGCAAGGCCGGGGCGGACGCGGCCGACTACCTGCTCGACTGCGGCGTGCGCGCTCCCGCGGTCATCCACCCGGCGGAGCTGTCCTCGACGATCCGGGAACGGGTGGAGGGCTTCATCGACCGCCTGCGCGAAAAGCGGCCGGACATGACCGTGCGCCGCGCCGAGGGAGCGGGGGCGAACCATCTCGATTGCGGCTACGCAGCGGCGCTGAGCCTCGTCGCGGCGGGCGGCTGGCCGGACGGCGTCCTCTGCCCTAGCGACCTGATGGCCTACGGCCTGTTTCGCGCGGCGGGGGAGCGGGGAGGCCGCATCCCCGACGACTGCCGCCCGGTCGGCATCGACGACAACGACCTGAACGCCTGGATCGCGCCCTGGCTCAGTTCGGTGAAGATCCCCTACCGCGCGTTCGGGGAACAGGTCGTGGCCTGCCTGCTGGCGTTGCGCGCCGGGACCTTGGACGGCGAGGTGCTGCTCGGCCACGAACTGGTCCGGCGCTGACGCGACGAGAGCCCGCCCCCTCGTCGCGCCCACTCGCGCTGGTGTTACTTGGCCTTCAGGAAGGCCTCGACGTTCAGCAGGACGAGTTCGTTGTCGTCCGCGACGTTGGGGTCGCGGCTGCTGGAGAAGGGCAGGTTGTTGTCGTTGCCGACCACGATGTGCCGGTCGTCCACCACGTCGACATTCTCGATGGTGAAGAAGGGGAAGGCCAGCACGCCGTCGTTCAGCGGCTTGCGCGCCTTCTTGTCCGGATCGGCAATGCGCATCAGGTCGACGTAGCCGATCTTGCGCGCCGGCCCGCCGGCGTTGGCGTTGGTCAGCTCGATCTTGTAGACCCGTTTGAAAACGGCGACGCTGGAGAAGCAGTTGGTGGTCGGCTGGCCCTGGGCGCAGGCCTTGTCGGGGGTGCCTTCGCCATTGTCACGCTCGATGATCAGGCCCGTGGTGCCGTCGATCATGTTGAAGTCGCCGATGGCGTTGCCGTTCTGCTCCAGCACATACTGCCAGGACCGGCCGGTCCAGGCCTCTTTCTCGACGTCGAATTCCAGGATGCGCAGGTAGTCACGCCCGTCGGCGGTCTTCTCGAACGCCTTCTTCTCGGCGTCCCACACCGGCCCTTCGAGCAGCCCGTAGAGGAACCGGCCGTCCTTCGAGGAGGCGAGGCCCTCGAATCCCTTGGAGCGCCGGATTTGGAACGGCACCGTCTCGGCCGGGCTGGCCGGCGTGGTCACCGCCGGGTTGTCGGGGGAGCGGACGACCTTGCCGTCGACCAGCGTGTCGTACACGGCGAGCACGCGGCCCTTCAGGTCGGCCTTGATGAGGAAGGGGCCGAACTCGTCGCCAATCCACAGCGTGTCGCCGATGATCTGGAAGCTTTCCGTGTCGAAGTCGGAGCCGGTCAGGTAGCGCCGCTCCGTCCCTTCCTGAACGATGCGGAACGGCACCTTCTTGTCCGGGTCGTGCAGGAAGATGGTCTCCAGCCGCTGCATGGTGCCGCCGGCGAAATCGACCTTGTACCGGTTCAGGTACAGCATGCTGTCGGGGGAATTGGCCTTGGAGCCGAACCCGTTGTCGGTCAGGATCCAGAAGGTCCCGTCGGGCATGCGCTTGATTCCCGAATGGCCCTGCAGCGGCTGGCCGGCAAAGGGAAGCGAC
Organism: Azospirillum canadense; assembly: GCF_025961225.1. GTDB lineage: Bacteria > Pseudomonadota > Alphaproteobacteria > Azospirillales > Azospirillaceae > Azospirillum > Azospirillum canadense. The sequence continues at coordinate 1,039,841 of NZ_JAOQNG010000007.1, forward strand.
AGGCCGGTCGGCCGATCGGCGGACTTGCCCTCCACCGTCCCGATGGCCTCGACCCGGCGGCCGGTGGTGAATTTTCCCGACACCCGCAGGTCGGCGGGCGCGTCGGACGGGGCGTCGATGACGCTCTTGGCCGGCAGGATGGCATGGCCGGCCAGCGCGGCGGGAAATGCGTCCTGCGCCCGGGCGGCGGGCGCCAGCGACAGGGCGAGCAGGGCGGCGCCCATCCAGGGGCGTCCCATCCAGGGAAATGTGCGGACCATCGCGTGGACTCCATTCAGGGACAGCAAAAGAGGGTGCCCTTATTGCAATGAATGCGTGTCGAACGCGTGATGGCTTGGCTATGAATTTATGACGGTTCAGGCGGGACGGGCCACCATCTCTGATTGTCGACATCCGGCCGGTCCGACCACATTCGCCATCGCCGCCCACCCAACGACGCCAAAGTCGGCGAACTCGGTTGTTCGATTACGAATATTTTCCTATTTTGCAATCCAGCCTGCCAAATCCGGTGCAGAAAGCAAGGCGGGATGCGGTTTGATACGGCGCGAACCCCCAAGGGGAAGGGGCCTGGGGTCCTTGCAGCGCCCGTCCGCGCGGCATGGGATTTGCCTTGAATTGACGCTTGCGCGGTAACGCCTTGCGCCAATGGGCAAAGGCCGGCCGGGCGCAGGATCGTCCAAGCACCAAGAATGGGAGGAACGGACGGTCCATGCGCGTGAACACACCCGTGACCAACACCGAAATCGAGATGCCGGACGGCGCGACCCTGGTGTCGCGAACCGACATGCAGGGCCGCATCACCTTCGTCAACAAGGCCTTCATCGAGATCAGCGGCTTCGGCGAGCAGGAGTTGCTGGGCGCCCCCCACAACATCGTCCGCCACCCGCACATGCCCAAGGAGGCCTTCGCCGACCTATGGGCGACGATCAAGGCGGGTCGGCCGTGGGAAGGTCTGGTCAAGAACCGGACCAAGGGCGGCGACTTCTATTGGGTCCGCGCCAACGTGACCCCGGTGGTGGAGAACGGGCAGGCCGTCGGCTACATCTCGATCCGCTCCAAACCCACGCGCGCGGAGGTCGCCGAGGCCGAGGCGGCCTACGCGGCCATCCGGGACGGCCGCGGCCGGCATCTGGCGCTGCACGACGGGGTGCTGGCGGCAAACAGTGCCACCGCGCGTCTGGCACGATGGGCCCGCAGCATCGCCGGGCGGCTCAGCCTGCTCGTCGGGACGCTGGTCCTGGTCACGCTGCTCGCCGGCGGCTCGGGCCTGCTCGGCATGAACGCATCGAACGGCGCGCTCAAGACGGTCTACGAGGACCGCACGGTGCCGGCCGGCCAGATTGGCGACATTCTCGACCTGATGCGCGACAACGTGCAGCAGGTCACCCTGCTGGTCCTCGACGCCCGCGACGGCAGCGGCGCCGCGGTCGTGGAGGACCGGGCGCGGCGCGTGATGGCGAACAAGCAGCGGATCGACGGGCTCTGGGCCGACTACCTCGCCACCTATCTGACACCCGAGGAAACGCGGCTGGCCGAGGATTTCCGGGCCAAGCGCGCCACCTTCGTGGGAGAAGGGCTGCTGCCGGCCCTGGACATGGCGCGCGGTGGCGATTCCCTGCGTCTGGAAACCCACCTGCGCACCAAGGTCCTGCCGCTGTTCCAGAGCGCGTTCGAGGTCAACCGTGCGCTGCTCGCCCTGCAGATCCGCGTGGCCAAGGAGGAGTATGACGCCGCGGAGGCGGACTGGTCCCGCCACGCCGTCGCCATCCTCCTGATGGTCGTTGCCGGCTCGCTATCCGCCGGCGTCCTGGGCCTGTTCATGCTGCGGGCGATGCGCCGGCCACTGCGCATGATGGAGGAGAGCTTCGCGCGCATTGCGCGCAATGATTTCGTGACGCCGGTGCCGCAGCCGGGCATCGCCGAGTTCGAGCGCGTCGGCTCCGAACTTCGGGCGATGAAGGCCAAGGTCGCCTACGGGCTGCACGAAAAGCAGGAGCTGGAGGAACGCAGCAAGGAACAGACCCGCACGGCACTTCTGGAAACCTGCAAGGCCATCGAGAGCGACCTGGACGCCACCTGGATCGGGGTGGAGCAGGCGGCCAATCGAGCCGGCGATGGCATCGGCACCCTGATGGACGCGCTGACCGTCGTGCGCGACAACACGGTCGTCGTCGCGGCCGCATCGGAACAGGCGAGTTCGAACGCTTCCTCGGTGGCGGCGGCGACCGAGGAACTGAACGCCGCCGGCGCCGAGATCGCCCGACAGGCCGCGCGCTCCAGCGAGGTCGCGCGGCGCGCCGTGTCAAGCGCGCGGGACTCCGCGCAGGCCATCACGCACATGGAGGTGGCGACCCAGGAGATCGACAAGGTCGCCGGCCTCATCAACTCCATCGCCGGGCAAACCAACCTGCTGGCGCTGAACGCCACCATCGAGGCCGCCCGTGCCGGAGAGGCCGGCAAGGGTTTCGCCGTCGTGGCGGGCGAGGTGAAGTCGCTGGCCGGTCAGACCTCGCGCGCGACGGACGACATCGCCCGGCAGATCGCGCAGCTTCGCCAGGCGGTGGAGGGCAGCGTCGCCTCCATCCAAACCGTCATTCGCGTCATCGAGGAGATCGACGAGGCCGCCGCGGCCACCGCCGCCGCGGTGGAGGAACAGTCCGCCGCCAACGCCGAAATCGGGCGCAGCGCCTCCAACTCCGCCGGAGGCGCGTTGCAGGTGTCGTCGAGCGTGCTGCGCATCCGCGATCAGGCCGACGACATCACCGGTGTCGCCACCGACGTCAGCCGCCGCGTGACCGACACCCGCAACGCCGTGTCCGACCGGATTCCGTGCGAAGTGCCGGTGACGCTGACGGCCGGCGGATCCCGGCACGCCACGACCATGCTCGACCTGTCGCTCGACGGCATGCTGGTCGATCCGGACGGGCTTCCCCCGCTGGCCGAACAGGCCAGCGTCACCCTGTCGCTGCGCGACGTCGGCGATCTGCCCTGCACGGTGGCCGGTGTCAGCGACCTCGGCCTGCACCTCGCCATCGACGTGTCCGAGGGAACGGTCACCGACCGGCTGGAGACCTTCTACCGCGCCCTGGTGGACAGCGACGCCCGGTTCATCGAAAAGGCCCAGGCGACCGCCAGGGCGGTGGAGCAGGCGCTGGAGGACAGCCTGACCCGCGGCGACATTGGCGAGGCGGACCTGTTCGCCACGACGCTCACCACGATTCCCGGCACCGAGCCCGAGCAGTTCATGGCGCCCTTCACCGAGCTGAGCGACCGTCTTTTCCGGCCGCTGCAGGAACCGGTGCTTGGCTTCGACCCGCGCGTCCAGTTCTGCGCGACGGTGACCACCACCGGCTATCTGCCCACCCACAACACCCGCTACGCCCAGCCCCAGCGCCCGAACGACCCGGTCTGGAACACGGCCAACTGCCGGAACCGCCGGGTCTTCGCCGACCGCGCCGGCTTGGCGGCGGCCCGCAACACGCGCCCGTTCCTGTTGCAGGCCTACCGCCGCGACATGGGCGGCGGCACCATCGTGCGGCTGAAGGAGGTCGATGCCCCCATCATCGTCCGCGGCCGTCATTGGGGGGCGCTGCGGCTGGCCTACAAGGCGTAGTCCCGCCCGTCGACGAAGCGCGCGCGGATCGCCAGCATGGCGTCCAGATCGTCGAGGAACACCGCAACCAGATGCGGGTCGAACTGCCGCCCCGCTTGCTCGCGCAGATGCGCCACGATGCGGGGCAGCGGCCAGGGCTGCTTGTAGGGCCGGGGGGACAGCAGCGCGTCGAACACATCCGCCACGGCGACGATCCGGCCCGACAGCGGGATGGCGTCGCCGCTCAGGCCGGCCGGATAGCCGCTGCCGTCCCATTTCTCGTGGTGCGATCCGGCAATCTCCGCAGCAAGGTCGAGCATCGGCAGGCCGCTTCCGCTCAGCAGCCGATGGCCGATGGTCGCGTGCTGCCGCATGATCGCCCATTCCCGCTCGTCCAGCCGCCCCGGTTTCAGAAGCACGTGGTCGGGGATGCCGATCTTGCCGATGTCGTGCAGCGGAGCCGCTTCCAGCAGCCGGGCGGCGAACTCCTCGCCACACCCGGCCGACAGCGCCAGCCGGTGCACCAGATGGGCCATGCGGGCGACGTGCTGCCCGGTGTCGTTGTCGCGGAATTCCCCGGCGCTGCACAGACGACGGATGATCTCGCGCTGCGTCGCCTCCAGCTGGAACTGCACCGCCTGAAGCTCCAGGTTTGCAATCCGCAGAGACGCGGCTTCATGCTCCGCCGCCGCCGAAAGCCGCCGGTCGGCCGCCGCGGACACCAATGCCAAGAGGAGAAGGCCGATCGTCACCACCGCCACCACGGCGACCAGCGGGCCGTTCGCCATGCCGCTGAGGGGCGGTGAGAGGGGGTCGAATTCGATGACCAGCGCGGCCATCCCCGTGTAGTGTGTGCCCCCGATGGCGACGGCCATGACCAGCGCCGCCGCGATTCGCTCGCCCGACCCGTGCATCCGCGTCGACAGCCAGAGCGCGACGATCGCCGCGGGCATGGCGACCAGGATGGACAGCAGCCACAAGCCGGGCTGGTAGGCCACGCGGCCGGGCAGCACCATGGCCGCCCTGCCGATGTAGTGCATCGCGGCGACGCCGATGCCGACCACGATTCCCCCCGCGACGATGGCGCCGGCCGAAGAGGCCATGCGGCGGACGAGGTGGAGGCCAAGCGCGACGAACCCGACGGCGATCGCGAGGGAGAGCAGCGTCTTGAACGTCTGGTAGGCGATCGGGGCGTCGATGATCAGCGCGAGCATGCCGATGAAATGCATGGCCCAGACGCCGCCGCCGAGCGCCCCGGCGGCGCACGCCCGCCAAAGGACGGTGTGGGATGTCGACCGGCGCGCGCGGTCGGCCATGTCCAGCGCGGCGTAGGAGCCGAACGCGGCGATCACGAAGGACAGCGCCACCAGCCAAGGATCGTGCGAGAAGGGAAGACCCGATTCGGACGTGAAGCACAGTCCGGCCATTTCGATCCGCATTCTGGACTCTCCTTGCGGTGGCGGAACTACGGCCGGCGGGGCCGGGCGGCGCGTGAGGCGGGCCGCACCGTGTTCGTTGCCGCCATGGTGCATCCCCAGCTCATTTGTCTTTTGCCACCTTTGGCGTACCTCCATTGGGTAGGCAAGATGCAGGCCAAGCCGTAAGCGGGGAATTCCAGCCACGGTCAAGCCGCGGAGATGTCGCAGGCCGCGCCTTTCCCGCAGCTTGCGTTGCAATTTGCCGCCCCGCGCCCAAAACCGGCACCCGGTGCGTCATCGCACCGGATGGCTTCGTCGCCGCTCACAGCAGGCAGGTCGACAGCCACGGGAAGAGGGCGACGACGCCCAGCGCGGCGACCAGCGCGCCGACATAGGGCCAGATCGCCCGCATGACGGCGTCAGGGGCGACCCGCCCGATGGCGCAGGCCGTGTAGTAGCCGATCCCCAGCGGCGGCGCGAACAGCCCGATGCCCATGGCCAGGATGGCGACCATGGCGTAATGCACCTCGTGGATGCCGACCACGCGGGCGATCGGGAACAGCAGGGGCGCGAACAGCACCAGGGCCGGAATGCCCTCCAGCACGCTGCCCAGCACGATGAACAGCAGGATGGACACCAGCAAGAACACCGTGGCGCCGCCACCTCCGAAACCCGTCAGACGCTGGCGTTACGCTTTTCCGGACCGGCTTGCCAGATCCGCGCCGTGTGTCAGGATTTGCGGGTGGAGCGGATAGCCGAGTACAACAAGAGCATTGATTCACCAATCAACACTCCATGAACGCCAATCAACGCCTCACGAATGTGCAAGGATTAAATCGGCATCTGAATCACAACAGAGCATGTACCGCCACCAATAGACTGGACACCGGGGAGTGGTCAGGGGCTGCAACTCCAGGCGGCATCTCCCGACTGGAACCAAGATGCCACCGAGCTCGGCGCCGTCAAGCACAAGCCGCTGGCGCGGCGGCCTTTGGCCGTGCTTGACCGCACCAGCGCCCGGCGGCCAAGCGGGAGCTTGGTCGGGACGACGGGATCGGTCATTTTCGATCGAACAACAGGATCAGTCATGCGGCAGCCTTCGGCTGGTCGAGAAACCGGGCCCGGTAATCGAGAGGGCTGCGGTAGCCGAGCCGCTCCAGAGGCCAGCAGGCGTTGTAGCGCGCGACGAAGTCGGCGACCGCGGCTTTGACCTCGGCCACGGTGCAGAAGATGCGGCCATAGATCGTCTGCTCTTTCAAGGTCCGAAACCAGCGTTCGGCGATGCCGTTGCACTCTGGCTGGTATGGGTAGGCGTAGCTCATCGCCATGCCCCAGTGCTTGACCTGTTGGGTGAAGTGACGGGCGATGTACTGCGGCCCGTTGTCGGCGCGCACGCTGACGCCACGGGCGGCGTCCGCCCCCACCGCACCGAAGCGCGCGGTCACCGCCTGGCTGAGCGGCTCCAGGGCCGAGAAGCGCGAGCCATCGGTCGAGACATAGTGCCCGATCACCTCGGCGTTGAAGTGGTCCAGCGCGGCGAAGATCCAGACCCGCCCGTCCTCGACCGTCTGCACCATCGTGGCGTCGGTCCCCCACAGCACGTTCGGTGCCTCCGTCACGATGGTCCCGTCGTGATCGTTGGCCGGGCGGGGCGGGCGGCGGTGGGGCGAGAGCAACTGGTTCTCGCGCATGAGGCGCAGGACGCGATTGCGCCCGACCGGCAGGCCCAGGCCATAACGCAGACGAGCCCACACCTTGCGGTGCCCCTCGCCCTGGAACGGCGAGGCCGCGAGGTCGGCCTGGATGGCGGCGAGCAGGCTGGTCTCATCGACCGGCGGCACCGGCCCGCGCCGCGCGGGCGGAGCCGTCTCGGCGGGCCGGTTGGCCGCGGCATAGAAGGAGGAGCGCGCCACGGCCCAGACGCGGCAGACCCGCTGCACGCCGTAGGGCCGCTGGGTGGAGGGCGAGATCGCCGCGCTCATCGACGCGACCTCGCCCTTGGAAAAGACCCGCCGCCTTCCAGGCGGGCGATCTTCTCGCGCAGCAACTCGACTTCCATGCTGAGCTCGCCGACCCGCTTGTACGCGGCGTCCAGCCCGGCCTGCACGGGATCGCCCTCTTGGCGCTCCTTCAGGCTGGCGTCCAGCCCCGCCAGGGCGCGTTCGCGCCAGCGCTCCAGCCGGTATGGCTCGACCCCGATCTCGCGGGACACCGCCTCCAGCGACTCCCCGCGCAGCAGGCGCAGGACCACCTCCCGCTTGCGCACGGCACTCCACCGCTGGACCGGCTTGTCGGCCACCGCCGGGGTGGTTCCACAGGACAACTTCTGGTTCGGATTCGACTCGGTCATCGGACTCCCATATGGGCTGTCCGGTGTCCAGCGCCACCGATGGCAGATCAATCACAACAGAGCATGGCCCTGAACGTGTCGTCCGAGGGCCATGCAGCGTTGTAAAACGACGCACTTGTTGATCAATGGACAAGGATGACGACCTGTCCGGTGCAGGTGTTCTTCTGATACAGATAAGGGGTCGTGTAGGTGACCCACCGGCAGGTCTGAAGATTCGAGGTCGCGGTCGTGGAGGTCTGCGGCTTGAAGAGTTGCGCCGAAGCGCCTGCGGTCCCGAGCATCGTGGCCAGAGCGGCGAGGGCGATCAGTCGAACGGTGCGCGTCATGGCTGGGTCCTCACTCTGCGGGTGCCGGACGATCCGGCTGGTTACGATGGACCTGACCATACGCGGGTCTTGGGCACCCCGCTGTGAGCTGCCCCACAAAGTTGATCAGAATGTTTCTGTCATCTGGATCATTGCGCCGCAAAAAAAGATGACCGCCTTGCGGCGTAATCACGTCGATTACCGGCACCAAAGGGCGTAAGAAGCCCGCCCCTGTGTTGGTCGGCACCGGAGGCCGCCTCACCTACATCGTCTTCGATAACTTCCCCAGCCGAATATCGGTATAGAGTTGGGCACGGACCGCAGCGAGGGAGGCTTCCATGGCGGACGCGCCCACCTCATTTCGCGACTTCGAGCGCCAGGGCTGGTCGGCGGCGGAGATCGTCGCCGGATATCACGATTACCTCTCCCCTCTCACTCGGCAGACCATTGGAGCCCTTCTCGATGCCGCCGGAGTGGGGCGCGGCACGCGCGTCGTGGACGTTGCGACCGGGGCAGGCTATGCCGCGGCTGCGGCTGCTGATCGGGATGCGGCAGTTGTTGGCATCGATTTTTCCACGACCCAACTGACCCTGGCCAGGCAGCGGTGCTCGGCCGTCGAGTTTTACGACGCCGAGGCCGATACGCTTCCGTTTCCGGATGGCGGTTTCGACGCTGTGATCAGCAACTTCGGGGTGGCGCATTTCCCGGATCCCGACGCCTTTTTCCGCGAAGCGTTCCGCGTGCTCCGGAGTGGCGGTCGCCTTGCGTTCAGCGTGTGGGCGTCGCCCCAGCAATCCGATGGCTTTGGGATCATCTACGGCGCCGTGCAAGCACACGGCCGCCTGGACGTGCCCCTGCCGCCCGGCCCCAACTTCTTCCTGTTCAGTGATCCGGTCCAGTGCGAGCGCAGCCTCCAGGCAGCGGGTTTTCAATCGGTTTCCGTGACCACGGTTCCGCAGGTCTGGCGGGTGGCATCGCCGGATGTGCCATTCGAGGCCCTCATGAGGGGCTCCGTTCGCGCCGCGGCGCTGCTCCGCGCCCAAACACCGGAAGCGTTGACGGCAATCCGCGAAGCGATCCGGAGGGAAGTGGCGGCCCACGCACGCGATGGGCAGATCGAGCTGCCGATGCCAGCCATTGTAGCAGCGGCCGAAAGGAGTTAACGCGATCCGCCAGTGGGGAACGGGCACCGCAGCCAGTACGTATGCCCCGCTTTGGACTTCTGAAAACGGTGCCTAAGTGGTGCATCCGCTAAATGAGTGTAGCGTTTGGCATGGTGGCGATCCCGAAGCGGCGGGGTGCGCGGTGCCGCCGCCGGCGTCCCCAGATGAACGGATGCTTGTGAGCGTTCCAATACTCGGTGGCGCGGTGGATGGCGTTCTCGATCTCGGCCCAACACTCGAAGCGCCGCCCCTTCAGCGCTAGGGAGCGCAGCACCTTCCACCGGGGTTCGATGAGGTTCAGGGAAGCGGCGTAGGTGGGCTGGAAGACAAACTCCCAACGCGGATGGGCCAGATTGAACAGAAGCACGTCGAGCACTTTGTGGGTGTTGAGGTTGTCCACCACGGCGTAGACGCGCTCGGCGGCCGGCGCGATCCAGCCCTCGACTTGGCTGAGGAAGTCGATCCAGTTCGTCGTGGTCCGGCCCTCGTAGGTCGCGGTGAAGGCGTCTCCCGTGGCCGGCTGGAACGCGCCGAAGACGGAGCCGGCGACATCACGTCGGCCGTAATCGATCTCTTGGGTGGCCCGCTCGGCTTTTGGTCCGGCCGGCTTGACCAACCGCTGGCCGGGATAGCTTTTGCTCGCCTGCGGGCCCATCTCGTCCAGGCAGAGGACTATGCTGCCGGCCGGTGGTGCCGTGTAGAGGGTCTCGATCGCCCCCTTTTTTTGGCGAAATCGGGATCGACGCGTTCGCCGAACCACGTCTCCTCGTGGCGCCACTTGAGTCCTTCATCGAGCAGGATCTCGCTGATCCGGCTGCGGCGCATGCCGATGCCGTGCTCACTCAAGTAGGCGACCAGGCGGTCCAGCGTCCAGCAGGCGAAGGGCAGTTCCAGCTCCGCCGGACGGCTCAGAGCGAGACGGATCACCGTGCTGCGCTCCTGCGCCGAGTAGGTCGGCGGCCGTCCGGAGCGCATGTCCTCCTGCAAGCCCGGCAGCCCGCGCTCGTTGAGTGTCTGTTTGTAGGCGTCAGGCGCTGATGTCCTGGGCGGTCAGCCGCCGCAGACGCCTGGACAGGATGGAGACGAACGCGATCTCGACGAAGGCGATGAGGTGGGCCTTGGTCCGCTCGACAATGGCGTTCAATCGGCGGTAGCGAGAGAGCCAAGACAGTGAGCGCTCAATGGCCTAATCACAAATGACAAGTTCTGCCTGACGCGCACAGGCCGGCTTCAGCTGAGCTTGTCACACGTGCGGGGCGGCGGGTGGGAGGCGGTTGTGTCCTACCTCTGCGGTGAGGTCACTCACCAAGGAGGGAAGGATGCGGCGGCAAAAGCGGTGTCCTTGGCGCGTTCGGCGCACCGGTGTGTCGACGCCAACCAGTCAGCAGCGGTGGGACCGGGCCTATCAACTCCTTCTGCAGTGGGCGATGACCGCACCGGCGCCAACCCCGACGTGGGCGCCCCCAATCCGGCCGGAGGTGTGTCATGCGCGTAGCGATCTATGGTCGCGTCTCGACCAGCCACCAAGTCGACCACCAGACCATTGAGCAGCAACTCGAGCGCCTGAGCGCGCATGTGCACGCGCACGCGGCCGAGGGCTGGGTGCTCGACCCGGGCCATGTCTTCCGCGACGATGGCTACAGCGGCGCCACGTTGGCGCGCCCGGGGCTCGACCGCCTGCGTGACGCCGTGAAGAGCCGCGAGTGTGACCGTGTGCTCGTCACCGCGCCGGACCGCCTGGCGCGCAACTACGTGCACCAGATGGTGTTGCTGGAGGAGTGGGCCCGGTTTGGCTGCATCGCCGAGTTTCTGGACCGTCCCATGAGTGATGACCCTCATGACCATCTGCTGCTGCAGATCCGCGGGGCGGTGGCGGAGTATGAGCGCACGCTGATTGCCGAGCGCATGCGCCGCGGTCGGCTGGCCAAGCTGCGCGCCGGTCTGCTGCTGCCATGGACGTATCCGCCCTACGGCTATCGCCTGCACCCGGATCGGCCGCGCGACCCGCGTGGTGTTACCCTCGAACCGGCCGAGGCCGCCGTCGTGGCCGAGCTGTTTGCCCTGTACCGCGAGCCGGGCACCTCGCTGATGGACCTCGCCCGCCATCTCGATGCGCGCGGCGTCCCCACCCCCTCGGGCAAACCGTGCTGGTCCTGCCCGACGATCCGGGGGATTTTGTGCAACCCGACCTACATCGGGCAGGTTTATGCGCAACGCACGCGCTGCCGCCCACCCACGCACCGGCGCTCGGCGACGCACCCCATCGGCCGGTCACACGACACGGCGGTGCCGCAACCCGCCGACACCTGGATCCCGGTCGGACCGGTCCCCGCCGTGGTCAGCCAAGCGCACTTCGACGAGGTCCAGGCGAAGCTGGCCACCAACCGCTCCTTCGCGCGGCGGAACAACACCGCCCACCCGTACCTCTTGCGCGTGCTGGTGAGCTGCGGGCGCTGCGGCATGGCCTGCACGGCGCGGGTGGCCAATGGGCGGACCTCCTACTATTTGTGCACCGGGAAGGGGCGGAGAACCAGCGCGTCCCGCGCGGCATGCTGCCCCGCTCGCTATATCCCGGCTGACCAGCTCGACGAGGTGGTCTGGAATGATCTCTGCGCCTTGCTGAGGGAACCGGAACCGCTCGCCGCCGCGGTGGCACGCGCCCATGGCGGGGCGTGGCTGCCGCAGGAATTGCTCGCGCGTCGCGAGACGCTGCGCCGCGCCCAGGCCCACCTCGGCCAGCAGCTCGAACGGCTCACCGACGCCTATCTACGGGCGGTCATTCCGCTCGATGAGTATGAGCGACGGCGGCGCGACCTGGAGCAGCGGATGCAGGCCCTGGCTGGCCAGGAGGAGCTGCTGCGCAATGATGCCGCGCGCCAGCAGCATCTGGCTGGCGTGGCAGCGTCACTGGAGGCGTTCCGCACGCGTGTCCAGCACGGGCTTGCCGCCGCGACCTTCGAGCAGCGTCGGCAACTCGTATTGCTGCTCATCGACCGTGTCGTCGTGACCGATGCCGATGTTGAGATCCGCTACGTGCTGCCCACCAGCACGGAAAGCGAGCACGTCCGGTTTTGTCAATTGCGTAAAGACTACTTCCACGACCCAAGCGATTTCGGTGGGGAGGAACACCCCATCGCGGCCGCGGGCGATCGGCTGGACGATGATGCCCAGCGCCTCCCCGGCTTTGGCCAGGCGCTTGCCGCGATAGCCGAGATCGCCGACGGCCGGCCCTTGGAAGCCGCGGCCAGCGAGTTGGCGTAGGACCGGCACGATCCCTTTGGTGTCGTGCACGTTCGCCGATGACGCGTCGATCGCCAGTGGAAAGCCATACTTCTCTACGCCGAGATGGAGTTTGATGCCGCGGATCTTCTTGCCGCCATCGACGCCGCGCGTGAAGCAACTCGGGGCCGAAGGGCAGGTCCGGCTGTCGATCACCACCGTGCTCGGTTCCGCGGTATCGCCGCAGGCCAGCCGCCACGTCCGGCGCAACCGGTCGAGCAAACGGCGCCACAGCCCCAACCGGGTCCAGCGGGCGAACAGCGTGTACAGCGTGCCAAAGGGAATGCCGGAGAGCTGGCCGATGGCGCGCCATTGCATGCCACAAAAACACACGCACCGGATCGCCATGACCGCTTTGCGCAAGGCTGCTCCAGCGAGCGGTGCCTTGGGTCCGGGACGAGGCGGACGGGTGCCGTCGGCTGCCATCGTTGCCAGCTCGGTCAGCACCTCGTCGACGAAGGCATCGACGTCCGAGAAGGCGTCCCAAGACGCCGGAGTGGTGCTTGCGGGACGAACGGCAGTGCCCATAGAATGCTGGCCTGATGGCTGTTGGCGATAGCCACAGCCCTACCAGACCGCGCCCTCAGCGCAACACTCCTCTTCAGCTTAAAGTAGCATGTCGGTCAGCACCGGCTGGGGCGCACCCGCTGCAAACAAGTTCTCAGCGGCGTCAACCCGCAGACCTGGTTCGCCGAGGTCCTGACCAAACTCGCCGGCGGACATCCGATCACCAGGCTCGATGAACTGCTGCCCTGGAGCTATGCTCGGCAGGCCGAAACCGCCGTGGCCTGAAAACACCGCTTACGTTTTGTCTCCATTCACGATCCGATTGCAAACCTGTTCTATCTCCGTCGTGATCACCGCCCCGCCACAGAGTATCGCAGCGCCCGCACCCAGGGGTTCCAGATCGTGCCCCGAGGCGTGGTGTCTGAGGGGGCCTCTGTGCTCTTCGGCGGGTTGAGGCCGCCGGTCTACTCCGCTGCGATGGACAGCGGATCAGGGGTGTGAGGGTGGCACAGCTCGGCCAGGCTTTCCATGGTCATGTAGCGCCGGGCCACCGCCCATTCATCATGCTGCTCCAGCAGCAAGGCGCCGACGAGGCGCACAACCGCCCCTTCGCCAGGGAAGATGCCGACGACGTTGGTGCGCCGCTTGATCTCGCCATTCAGCCGCTCCAGAGGATTCGTGCTGTGCAATTTGGTGCGCAGGTCCTTGGGGTACTTCATGTAGGCCAGCACGTCGAACTCCGCCTCGTCCATCAGCGCCGCCAGCTTGGAAAAGCGCGGCCGCAGGCTGTCGGCCACCCGGCGCCACTGCTCATGCGCCGCCTCAGCGGTCTCCTGGGCAAAGGCGGTGCGAATGGTGGCCGCGACCATCGTCTGGTGCGCCTTGCCGACGCAGGCGAGGAGATTCCTCATGCAATGAACACGACAGCGTTGAAGTGTGGCGCCCAGCACCTTGGAAGCGGCGGCCTTCAGCCCGAGATGCGCATCGGCGATCACCAGCTTTACGCCGCGTAGGCCCCGGCGGGTGAGGGTGCGCAGGAAATCGGTCCAGAAGGTCTCGGCTTCCGACAGCCCGAGGCCGAGCCCCAGCACCTCGCGCCGGCCATCGCTGTTGACGCCGATGGCCAGTATGGCGGCGAGCGAGACGATGCGGCCGTCCTGGCGCACTTTCACGTAGGTCGCATCCAGCCACACAAAGGGCCAGTCGCCTTCCAGCGGCCGGTTCAGGAACGCCTGCACGCGCTCGTCGATGTCCTGGCACAGGCGGCTGACCTGGCTCTTGGAGATGCCGGTCATGCCCATCGCCTTGACCAGATCATCGACGTTGCGCGTCGAGATGCCCTGCACGTAGGCCTCCTGAATCACCGCGATTAGCGCCTTCTCCGCGGTGCGGCGCGGCTCCAGGAAGGCCGGGAAGTAGGAGCCGCGCCGCAGCTTGGGGATGCGCAGGTCGATGGCCCCGGCGCGCGTCTCCCAGGTCCGCTCCCGGTAGCCGTTGCGCTTGGTCTGGCGGTCCTCGCTGCGTTCGCCATACCCGGCGCCGCACAGGCTCTCCACCTCCAGCTCCATCAGGCGCTGGGCGGCGAAGCCGACCATCTCGCGCAGAAAGTCGGCATCGGCGCTCTTCCCAATCAGCTCCTGAAGAGCGATCCTGTCCTCGGTCATCGTGGTCTCCGTCTTGGTTGATGGTCGTTAAGCAACCTCAACTTAGCCGAAGAACACGGTGACCGCCGCTCCCGAACGGCCGGCCCGCCTGCGCCAGCTATGGGGGAGCGCTCCGGCGGGCCAGCCTCACGCCTCAGACACCACGCGGTGGGACGCGATCGAGCGAAATGGACCCGAGCCGCTTGGCCTTCAGCTGGAAGGTACGGCCCGGAACGTCCGCTTCGAGGACCGGCGGATCCTCCTGGCCGACGAATTCCCGCTGCGCCTTGCCGCCTTCAGCCTGTGGCGGGCGCATGCCGATGTAGGAGCCGGAGAGCAGCGTTTCCAGGCCGGAGACGCTGCCGGCGAACAGCCGCGGCTTGACGACCCAGAACACGGTCTGGTCGGTCAGCAGCGGCTCGGCTTCGCGGGTCGTCGCGACCGTGACCAGCACGCGGGCGTGGTCGGGGGTCAGCGTCAGGCCTTGCACCGTTCCGAACACGATGTCCTTGTAGCGAAGCTGCGACTGGCCGGCCTGGAGCCCTTCGGCGCTGGCGAAGGAGATCGTGATCGTCGGGCCCTGCTTCGACAGCGTGTGCCAGACGAGCCAGCCGCCGACGAGGACCGCGGCCAGCGGGATGATCCAGATGGCGGAGATCCGCCGTGACCGCCGGGTCACGGCGCGCGCGGTCGCCGGCCGCTCGGCGACGTTATCCATGGCGACGTCATCCATGGCGCCACCGCTTCGACACCAGGATGGGTCGTGATACCGTAACAGCCGGATGCAACGCCTCACGTTCGGGGGCGTTTCCCCAGTGCATTTCGAGAGGCCGGCGTGACGGGCGGCGCATGCTCAGGCTCCTCTGGCGGCTGCCGCGCGGCGGTCGTCCACATACGACCGTGCATGATCAAGGCACGACCAAGCACCGCGTTCGGAGACGGGGGTTTGGAAGGCCATCTGGGGAGGCCATCCGGGCAAGCCGCTGAAAACAGGCCATCAAGACCGTGCAGGACCCCTCGACGGCGTGCCGCTGTCGAATCCAGCCAGAATTCTTGTCATGTCTCTGGCGCCGATCCCACTCGGAGCGATCCCACTCAGAGATCACTCAACACTTGGAGCATCGTCAATGCATGAGCGGCTGGATTCAAGCGGGATACGGTATGTAACCGTACCACTCTTGACGGCGGTGTGCGCCTTTCAATGATCGATGTGCGACGATCTGTGTTTCAAAATGCAAGAGAACATTCCGGCGCAGAAGCTGTTGCCCCGTGGCTTTGCCCCGTCGTACCCGTCGTACGCCCGGAAACCCGCTCGCATCTCCTTGCCGCCTTTGGTTTTGCTTTATCGTTTATCCTCAATCCACGGCCAAGTCGGGGGAATGCCGATCATCCCATGCGTGGAAAACTCATGCATGGAAAAGCCCGGCTTTCCGGTCCGACTGGTCGCTTGCGGTCGCGTGGTGCGCGGACGCGGGATTGGCGGTGCTTTGCGACTTGGCGTCAAAACCAGCCCTTGTTGATGCCCGCCAGCACCGCCGCCCAATGCCGTGTCCGCATTATGTGAAAAGACCGGAGACCCGGGCTCCGTCCGTCACCGCACTCCTCGATGCACCACGGCGCCTGTGTGCCGTCAGGAGGGGACCGTGCCCTTCACCACGATGCGCATCAGCACGCGGCGGTGCTTTCCCATTTCAAAGTTCGCGACGGCGCGGTGCAGCAGACAGCGGTTGTCCCAGAACACGAGGTCGCCAAGCTGCCACGTGTGCGTGTAGAGGAAGCGATCCTGCGTGGCGTGGGCGAGCAGTTCCTCCAGCAGGGCGCGGCCGTCCTCTTCCGGCATGCCTTCGATGTGCGAGCTGTACATGCCGATGTACAGGCTTTTGCGGCCGGTTTCTGGATGGGTGCGGACCAACGGGTGGGCGATGGGCGGGGCCGCGGCGATGTCGTCTTCGGTCGGTGGGGCGCTGCCCGTGTAGCGGCGCATGAATTCCAGGCTCTGCACGCTCTTCAATCCGTCGATCCGTCGCTTGGTGGCGTCGGGCAGCGCGTCATAGGCCTTGGTCATGTCGGCGAACTGGGTGTCCCCGCCGTTGGGGGGAAGTTCCACGGCGTGCAGCATCGTCAACAGCGACGGCTCGGCCAGGAAGGACTTGTCGGTGTGCCAGAAATAGTTGGAGCTGATGAAGGGCTTGGCCACCGGGTTACCGGCGGCGTCCAGGTTGGTGATGGTGTGCACGGCGTCCCATTTCGACCCGTCGGCCAGCCGGATCATGTGGCTTTCGATGGGACCGAACAGCTCCGCGAAGCGGTACATGCGCTCCTTGTCCAGGGACTGGTTGCGGATCACCAGCAGGTGATGCTCGCGGAAGGCGGTCCGCACGGCTTCGATCGTGGCCGCGTCGAGCGGCCGGGAGAGGTCGATCGCGTCGGTTTCGGCGCCGAGCGCACCGGAGAGCGGCCGGAAGAGGGGCGTCGGACCGGGCGGGGGAGGGCCCTGGTGTCCGGCCGCCGTCTGTGCGTGCAGGTGTTCCATCACCGTTGTCTCCTTGTTCGTCGTATCGGAAATCAGAGGCGACCGCCCGCCCACAAGGCGGCGCGTGTGAGGATTTGCCGGTGGACCGGATGCTCCAGCGTCGCGCGGTCGTGGCCCAGGGTGTCCGCGACGGCGCGGCCCCGGCCGACGCTGCGCGCCCACAGGGCGGGCCATCGGACGCCGTCCTCGGCCTCGACCGTCGCGAGCGGCTCGACATCGGCGGCCAGATCGAAATCGCCGTAGGCCTCGTCCGTCACCGTGAAGGGCGGCAGCCCGGCGGTGATGGCGTGGGGAAGGCCGGTCGGGCGCAGGGTGACCGGCCCGCGCGGCGGGTGCGAGGAGCGGCCCCACACCCAGGCGCCCCCCAGAAGCTCCTTCCAGTCCGGCCAGTCGTCGAAGCAGATCAGCGCGGTGTGCAGGCCCAGCAGGCCGCCCCCGCCTTCGACGAAGCGGGCGAGGCGCTGCCGTCCCGACGGCGACAGGGAGAAGGCCCACCGGTCGCGGTGGGGAGCGTATTTCTCACTGCCCAGCATCCGCCAGCGCAGCGCGTAGACGGTGACGAGGTCGAAGCCCCCGCGCTCCAGTTCCGCAAGCCCGCCCTCGATGTCGTCGGTGATGGTGGACCGGACGCCGGCCTCCGCCAGGACATCGCCCAACGCCGGAGCGGCGTCGGCGAACGGATGGCCGATCCCGCCGGTCAGGATCAAAGTGCGGACGGCGCCGGTCATCGCTTCACCGTCGGGGCCCGCCGGGGCAGGTGCATCTTGAGGCTGAAGGACACCCCGCCATCGACCATCAGGTGCTGGCCGTGGATGTAGCGCGCCTGGTCCGACACCAGGAACAGGACCGCGTCGGCCACATCGTCCGCGGTGCCGAGCGACCGGGCGGGGACCGCCCCGCCCCGGACCTCGCGCACCGCCTCGTCGGCGTAGATGGGCGCGGACATGCCGGCGTCGATGAAGCCGGGCGCCACCGCGTTGACCCGCACGCCCCGCGGGGCGAGCGCCAGGGCCAGATGTTCGGTCAGCAGCGCCACGGCGGCCTTCGACGCCGGGTAGGCGCCGGCGTCGGGGCTGGGGGCGACGGCGTTCAGCGAGGTGATGTTGACGATGGCCCCCGACCCGCGCGCCACCATCCGCCGCGCCACTGCACGCGTGACGATGAAGGTGCCGTTGAGGTTGACGTCCACCACGCGGCGGAAGTCGGCCACGCTATGGTCCAGGATGTCGCCGAAGCGGACGATGCCGGCGTTGTTCACCAGCACGTCGGGACCGTCGCCGAACGCCTCGGCCATCGCGGCGACCACCTCCTCGACCTGCGCCTCGTCGGTCACGTCGGCCTGAAAGGCGAGGGCGCCGGGAATGCGCGCGGCTTCGACCTCAAGCCCGGCGGCGTCGAGGTCGAGGAGGGCAACGCGATAGCCTTCGCTGGCCAGCCGGCGCGCGATGGCCGCGCCGAGCCCCCCACCAGCCCCGGTCACCAGAGCGGATTTGGTCATAGAGTCCTCCGAAGCGTGGGAAGAGCGCATCACAACGCGCTTTGGACGATGCCGCCGTCCACGGGAATGGCGGTGCCGGTGATGTAGCTGGCCCGTTCCGAGCCGAGAAAGACGATGAGGTCGGCGATTTCCTCCGGGGTGCCGAACCGGCCGACCGGAATTCCGGCGGCGATGCCGGCGGCGGCAACTTCGACCGAACGGCCCTGGCCGGCGGCGCGGACGCCGATGACCTGCCGCATGCGGTCCGTCGCGGTCCAGCCCGGGCAGACGGTGTTTACCAGGATCCCGTCCGGCGCCACCTGCGTCGCCAGCGTCTTGGCCCAGCCGAGCGCGCCAAGCCGCAGGCTGTTGGACAGCATCAGCTCGCCGATCGGCTGCTTGACGGAGTAGGAGCTGATGTTGACGATCCGTCCCCAACGCTGCCGCCGCATGTGGGGCAGCACCGCGCGGGTGGCGTTCACCGCCGACATCAGGGTCAGGCGGAAGGCATCCTCCCAATCGGCCCCGGTCAGGCTGTCGAACGGGCCAGGCTTGGGACCGGCGGCGTTGTTGACCAGAATGTGGACGGTGCCGAAGGCGTCGGCCACCATGTCGACCAGCCGCTCCACATCGCCGGGGGCGCTGACGTCGGCGCGAACGGCCAGCACCGGCACGCCCGCGGCGTCGAGCGCCGCGCGGGCGGCCTCCAGCCGTTCGGCATCGCGGCCGCAGATGGCGACGCTCGCCCCTTCCCGCGCGAAGCCGAGCGCCGCGGCCCGTCCGATGCCCTGGCTGCCGCCCAGCACCAGCGCGACCTTGCCTTTCAGTCCGAAATCCATGCGTTTCGCCCTTTTTGCCCGTTCGGCGTTGCCCGTCCGGCCTGGCCGCTCAGCCGCGGGGGTTCTTGGTGACCACCGTTTTGGCGTCCGGTTGGAAGTAGCAGCGCTCGGCCTTGTAGGTGCCGCTCGCCACGGTGATGCCCCAGCTGTCGTCATCCATGGCCATGAAGCCGTGAATGTCCGCCGGGGGGGCGATCACCACGCTGTCGCCCGGCTCCAGCACGCGGTCGTCGATCACCGCCAGGTCGGCGAAACCGGGGACGGAACCGTCGTCGCGGCGCTGGTAGACCGTGTGCTTCACCCGGCCGCGGTAAATCGCCATGCTTTCCCAGTTCCCGTGGTCGTGGACGGGCACCGGCTTCCCGTTCGGCAGCTCGAACAGCAGGATCGACAGGTCGCCGTCGTAGTACAGGTATTGGGAGTTGGCGACGTGGTTGCCGACGCGCGGCACGCCCGCCTCGCGCAGGTCGGGCCGGGCGACCAGGGCGGCGAGGGGAGCGCGCAGAGCCTCGCTCAGCTTGGCGGTGTCGTGCCCGTGCGCCGCGATGGCCTGGATCACGGCCTGGGCGCAGGCGCGAATGGCGGAACCGGATTCCGGGCTGGCCATGGTGATGCTCCTTCGATCAGAGGCCCGCCAGAAGGCGGCGGGTGGCGGCGACAGCGCGGGCGACGCGGGACTTTGCGTCCATCGTCCGCGCCAGCGTGGCGGTCGGGATTTCCAAGGCGAGCGGCAGGCCGCGGGGCAGGGCGCGCAGCAGCCCCGCTAGGTCGATGCCCCCGTCACCGGGAAACAGCCGCTCCTTCACGGCGGTGTGCAGCAGGGACTCCCGGTCGGTCGCGTGGTCGCGCGGCGCGTCGCACAGATGCGCGTAGGCGAAGAAGCCCGGCGGCACCGCCGCCACGTCGGCGGGCGTCCCGCCGGAGCGGTCGTAATGCAGGGCGTCCAGCGCGATGCCCATGTTGGGCCGGTCGGCCCGGGCCACGAGGCGTGCCGCGGCGGTGACGCTCGGGATGCTCATCCACGACACGAATTCGAACTGCACGGTCAGGCCGAAGCCGGCCGCGTCGTCGCACAGCCGGCCCAGCCGCGCGGCCAGCCGCCCCTCATCGGGGTCGTCGCCGGTCGCCAGCACGTGGCGGGCGCCGAGTTCCGCCGCGGCCTCCAGGAAGGGGCGGAAGGCGTCCAAGTTCGTGTGGGGCAGGACGCGCGCGGTGTTGGCGTCGAGCGCCGTGACGCCGCTCTCGGCCATCCGCTGCTTCATGGCGCGGCGCAGGGCCGGGTCGGCCAGCAGGGGCATCGGCTCGCCGTCGGGCTGCCCTCCCAGAAGGCGCAAACCCACATGGGCGCAGCCGGCCTCCGCCGCGACCGACACCATGTCCGGCGGCGACAGTTCCGGCACCGTGTAGTAGGAGAGCGAGAGCGGGTTCATCCGGCGGCCCCCGCCGGCGTTACCGTCCGGACCGGTGCCGGGCGCACGCCGCCGTACTGCGCCCAGGTGCCGGCGACGTGCCATCCCGCGTCGACCACCAGATTGATTCCGGTGATGGCGGACGCCCGGTCCGACGCCAGGAACTCGATGGACTCCGCCACCTCGCGCGGCTGGACGATGCGGCCCAGGGCGGTGAACTCCGCCGGGTCGGCGGCGTAGCGGCCGGACTTGATCCGCTCCGCCACGCGCGGCACCAGGGTGGAGCCGGGGGAGACGGCGTTGACCCGCACCCCGGCGCGGCCCCATTCCCCGGCGAGGTTCAGCGTCAGGCTGACCACCGCCGCCTTGCTCGACGCGTAGGCGTGGACGGGAACCGAGCCGATGGCCGCGATCGACGCGATGTTGACGATGCTTCCGCGGCCGTGATGCGCCATGCGGGTGCCGAAGGCGCGGTTGGCGTAATAGGTGCCGCTCAGGTTGACCTGCACCGTCCGCTCCCACACCGCCAGCGGCAGTTCGGCGGGGGGAAGCACGTCCTGGAACACGGCGGCGGCGACCACCAGGGCGCCCACGGGGCCATGCGCCGCCTCGATGGCGGCGCAGGCGGCGTCCACCGCCGCGGCGTCGGCGATGTCGAGCGTCACCGCCGCCCCGCCGACGTCGGCGGCCACGCGGTCCGCCGCGGCGGGATCGCGATCGGCGATCACCACGCGCCAGCCGCGTTCGGCCATCAGGCGGGCCGTTTCCTCGCCGATGCCGTTGCCGCCGCCGATGACGACGGCCAAGGTCCCCTGTCCGGTCATCATCGCAGCGACCCTCAGTTGCGCAGGTCGGCGGCGAGGAAGGACCCGTCGAGCACCTTCGACCAGTCCACCGGGCCGGACCACTCGCCCATGCGCTCCATGCCCTTGACCCAGATGTTCAGGGCGTCCATGTCGAAGTCCCCTTGGCTCCAGTACTTGATCGCCGCCATCCGCTTCATGGAGGTGGTCGCGACGTCCAGCGGCAGGGTGTCGCCATAGCGCTTGGAGACCATCTTCGCGGCCTCCTCCGGGTTCTCGTAGATGAAGTTCACCGCCGACCGCCACGCGGCGAGAAGCCCGCGCAGCTGGTCCGGGTTCTTGCGGATGAAGTCGCCGGTGGCGACGCCGACGGTCGGCGTCATCGAGGGGAGGTTTTCCAGCGAGAAGGCGACCTTGTAGCGGTCCTTGCGGGCACTGTAGAGCGGCTCCAGGATCAGGGCGGCATCGACGCCTCCCTGTTCCAGCGCCGACAGGCCGGACCCGACGGAGCCGAGCGCCACCATGTCGGCCTTGCCGGGATAGCCGGCCGCCTCGAACGCCATGGTCACCATCAGCTCGCTCGACGACTTGGGCGCGGTGATGCCGACCTTCTTGCCCACGAGATCCTTGACGGATGCGATGCCGCTGTCCGGGCGCGTCACCCACAGCAGGTCGTCCACGCGGCGGATCGCGGTGTGGACGATGCGGATGTCCATCCCCTGCTTGATGCCGGCCAGCGCGGTGGAGGTGCTGACGATACCGTAGCCGAGCCCGCCGCCGACCATGTTGCGGATGCCGGTGCCGCCGCCGACGGAACTCATCACGTCGGTGACGTCCACGCCGTTCGCCTTGTAGTCGCCGCGTTCCAACGCCACGGCGATGGGGGCGGTGTTCAGCAGGGCGCCGTAGTGGGACGCCATGATCTCCAGCGCATGGGCCTGCGGGGCCGCGAGCAGCCCACCGAGCAGCGGCACGGCCGCCAGCGTTCGCGTCAGGAAACGGGTGATGGTCATGGCGTTCCTCCTTGTTGCGTTTTGCCTGTCTTGTTTTTTCTCAGCAGACGGCGCGCGTTGTCGGCCAGGGTGGGCGAAACGGGGCCGTGGTGCCCGTCCTCCGGCTGGTCCCAGCCGGCGAAGTTGGTGCCGAACACCAGCCGTTCCGGCCCGACCACCTGGGTCAGCAGGTCCAGCGCGCGGCTGTCGTTCAGGTGCGTGTCGAACCACAGGCGCGACAGCATCGCCTCGAAGGCGCCGTCCTTCTTCATCGACTGGCTGGCCCAGGGGCGCTTCATGCCGGCCTGCGCCAAGCGCCCGGCGGTGAAGGCTGCCGCGCCGCCGCCGTGGCTGATCCAGACGTCGAGCTTGGGATGGCGCTCCAGCACGCCGCCGAAGATCAGGGTGGCGACGGCGATGGTTTCCTGCGCGGCGAAGCCGATGATGACGTCCAGGTCGAAACGCTTCAGCGCCGGGTCGCCCGGCGGACCGTCGATCCCGGCGGGGGCCGGGTGCAGGAACAGCGGCACGTCCAGCGTGACGAAGGTTTCGTACAGCGGGTCGAAGGCCGGGCTGTGCAGCGGCTCGCCCGCGAATTCGGTGCCGGTCGCGGCACCCCACAGGCCGAGTTCGGTGACGGAGCGCTCAAGCTCCTCCTTCGCCGCCAGCGGGTCTTGCATCGGCAAGGCGGCGAGCCCGCCCAGACGGTCGGGATAGCGGTTGACCAGCTCCGCCAGGGCATCGTTGTGGCGCCGGCAGAAGGACACCGCCGAGGGTACGTCGATGTGGTGGAAGTAGTTCAGCGGGCTGGCCGACAGCACCTGGAAATCGATGCCCGCCCGGTCCATGCGTTGGAGCCGAAGCTCCGGATCGGTGAAGGGGCTGTTGGCGTGGCGCACGCCGCTCAGCCGGTAATTGCCGACGCGGTACCAGGGCATGCCGTTCTCGTCCACGCCATGCTCCGGGCCATGGACGCCGGCGGCCCCGTTGGTGGCCTCAAGCCGGACATGGGCGTGCACGTCGATCAGTTTTGCGGTCTCGATGGGCATGGTCGGGATCCTTCCCGCGCGTCGGTGCGGCGGGCTCAGATGGTGTCGGGAATTGGCGAGCGTGCGGCTTGCGGGCGGTCAGGCGCGGTGCATGCGGTGGTCGAGCGCAAGCAGCGCGCTGTTCACCACCACCGCGAACAGGCCGATCAGCACGGTCACGCTCATCATCGTCGCGGTGTCGTTGACGCTGATGCCGTTCATGATCATGAAGCCCAACCCGCGCTTGGACGCGAACATCTCGCCCACCATCACGCCCAGCAGCGTGATCGAAAAGCTGATCCGCAAGCCGGTCACGATCTCCGGCACGGTTGCCGGAACCAGGATGGTCGACAGCGTCTGCATCCGCGTGAGCCGCATCGCCTTCGCCGAGCGCCGGAGCACGGGGTTCATGGCGCGGATGGCGCCCATGGTCACCAGCATCATCGGGATGAAGCCGTGCAGCGCGCCGAAGGCGACCTTGGCCGGCATGCCCAACCCGAAAAGCAGGAGGATCACCGGGTAGAGCGTGACCTTGGGAATGGCGTAGAGCGTCACGAACATCGGCTCCAGCACGTTGGAGACGCCGCGGCTGGCGCCGATGAGCAGGCCGGCGAGCCCGCCGCCGATGCAGGAGATCAGCAGGGACAGGCCCAGCGCCTGCGCGGTTTCCGTCACGTTGGTCCAGAAGCTGGGGTTGCCGAACAGGCTGCCCAGCCGTTGCGCCGTGGCCAGCGGCGACGCCAGGGCCTCGTTTCCCGCAATGCCGTGGAAGAGCTGCCAGACCCCCAGCAGGATCAGCGCGATGACGCCGCCGGCCGCCAGCTTCTCGCCCGTTCCGGCACCGCCGCGCGCCGTGCCGACGCGTCCGGCGCCGGAGCGGTGATGGACCTTCTGCTCGGCCCAATGCAGCAGGATGGTCAGGGTGGAGACGAAGACCACGACGAACAGCAGCAGCGCGTACATCGTCCGGTCCTGGAGATTGTTGTACGCGAAGGAGATGGAGTAGCCGAGGCCGCTGCTCGCCAGGATGAACTCCGCGCCGATGACGCCGGTCACGGAATAGCTCAGCGCCAGCTTCACACCGGTGAAGATGTGCGGCCCCGCCGCGGGCAGCTGGATCAGCAGCGCGTCCTGCCACCAGCCGAGCCGGTAGGTCCGGCCGACCTTGCGCAGCACAGGCGGGATGCGGTCCAGCCCGGCCAGCGTGCCGGTGACCATCGCCATCACGGCGTAGAGGAAGCCCATGGCGATGATCGGCACGGCGTTCATGCCGAACAGGACGATGAACAGCGGGTACAGAACGAAAAAGGGCAGGGCGTAATAGCTGGCGATCAACGGCTCCACCGCGCGCCGGACGCGCGGAAAGGCGTGCAGGGCCGCCCCTCCGGCGAAGCCCGCGACCATCGCCGCCACCGCGGCGGCCACGATGTTGCGAAGGGTGGATCCCACCTGCGCCCAGAAGCCGTCCGTCCCCATCAGCCGAACCAGTTCGGCCAGCATGTCCGACGGCGGGATCATGGTGCCGCGGCCGACGTACCCGGTGCGGCAGGCGACCTCCAGAAGCAGGACGCAGCCGACGGTGATGAGCAGGCGCAGGGCGCCGGCCCGGCTCATGCGCCGACCCTCCGCTGGTTGGCCATCGCCTTCATGGACTCCTCCCGCAGCATGGTCCACAGGCGGGAGGTGACCTCCCCGAAGGACGGGTCGGCGGCGATGGCGCTGGTGCGGTCGCGCGGCCAGCCGGTCTCGACGATGTCGATGAAGCGGCCGGGGCGGGCCGACATCACGCCGATCCGGTCCGACAGCATCGCCGCCTCGTCCAGGGCGTGGGTGATCAGCAGCACGGTCGCTCCGCTGGCGCGCCAGAGGCGCAACAGCTCGTCGCCCATCAGCAGACGGGTCTGCTGGTCGAGCGCCCCGAACGGTTCGTCGAGCAGCACCAGGCGCGGGCGCATCACCAGCGTGCGCGCGATGCAGACCCGTTGCCGCATGCCGCCGGACAGCTGGTTGGGATAGGCGTCGGCGAAATCGTTCAGCCCCATGAAGTCGATGGCGTGGCGCACCCGCTCCGCGGCTTCCGGCCCGCGAAAGCCGGCGCGGCGCAACCCGAAGCCGATGTTGTCGCGCACGGTCAGCCAGGGGAAGGAGGCGTCCTCCTGGAACACCACGCCGACCCCGTCGGGAACCGTGCCCCTGACCCGCTTGCCTTCGAAGGTGATGATGCCGTCGGTGGGCGTGCTCAGCCCGGCCAGGACGTCCAGCAGGGTGGACTTGCCGCAGCCGGACGGTCCGACGATGGAGAAGAACTCGCCCCGGCGCAGTTCCAGGTCGACCGGCCCCAGGGCATGGACCGCCGAATCAAAGATGCGGGTGACACCCGTCAGGACGGCGTGGCTGTCCGCCGCCGGAGCGCGTCCGAAAGGGATTGGTTGCGGTTGCCGGAGGGCACCCGAAGAGTCCGGACGCATCGGCATTCGTTCTGGCGACAGGCCACGCATATGGTCGTCTCCCTCCCGGCAGCCGGACATTGTGTTCGGCTTCGGCATAAGTTTGTTTAGCCAACATACAATGCTATGCAGCGGGGCCTGTCCAGGACAGCTTCGGATCACCCCTATAAAAAAATTGTTTGCCCCCCACGCGGTCCGGTGCGAGCCTTCGGGGACCTCCGGGGCGCCGATGCCCCGGCCGGCCGGACCGTGTGGGAGCGACGGGCGCCATGCGCAGCCGCCAATTGGAAAGTTTCGTGCTGGTCTGCGAACTTGGCAGCATCAGCAAGGCCGCGGCGGTCCTGAACATCGCGCAGCCGGCGCTCGGCGTGCAGATCAAGGCGTTGGAGCAGGAATTCGGGGTGCCTCTGCTGGTCCGCACGGTGACCGGCACCCACCCGACGCCCGCCGGCCAGATCTTTCTGGAAGAAGCGAAGCTGATCCTGCGGCGTCTTCAGGATTTGAAACGGACGTTGCGGGAAACCGCCGGCCAAGCGCCGCGCACGTTGTCGCTGGGATTGACGCCCAGCCTCTCCGGGCTGTTGACGAGCCGGCTCGTGGAACGCCTGCGCAAGGCCCTTCCGATGATCGAGTTGAAGCTGTTCGAGGAACTGAGCCACGCGCTGATCGAGCACGTCGAATCCGGCAAGCTCGATCTGGCGCTGGCCTACAGCGTGCCGTCCAGCCGGTCCTTGCATCGCGAGCCGCGGCTGAACGAAGCGCTGTGCCTGATCACCCACCCTGGCTCGGCCTTCGACGCCGCCGGGCCGGTGACGCTCGCCAGCCTTGCGGACGCCGAACTGGCGATGCCCAACGAGGGCGATCTGGTCCGCCGGCTCGTCACGGAGGCGATGACCGCGCATGGGCTGGCACCGAGAGTGGCCTTCTCGCTGGAATCCATGCAGGCGATCAAGGATGTGGTGAGACGCGGGCTGGCCTGCGCCATCCTGCCACACAGCGCCGTAGCGCACGAGGTGGAGACCGGTGTGCTCGTCCTCAGGGCGGTCATCAATCCTCCCCTGATGCGGACGCTCTATCTCGTGCGGCCGGCCGACAACGACCTGAACGCGACCACAGGACCGGCACTGCGCATCATCGATGAACTCCTCGGCGAGCTTGGACGGAACGACAGCAACTTCAGCAACGTTGCGGCTGACCTTTAGGTACGGCTTTCAAAAAGCGCTGCGGCATGTCGCCACCGACGGGCGGCCTCGCGTCAGCCCACGCCCCGCGGCTTGGCCAGATGCTCCACAAGGAAGTCGACGAAGGCGATGGCCTTCTGGGGCATGTAATTGGAGTCGGGGGCGGTGGCGATCAGGTAATTCGGGTCAGGAGCATAGGCATCGAGGATCGTGACCAGTTCGCCCGACGCGAGAAACGGTTCGATGACGCGGCGGCCGAGCTGCGCGATCCCCAGGCCCTGACGCGTGGCCTCGATCATGACCAGGACATTGTCGGATTGCATCATGGGGAGGACGCGGATCACGCCCGCGACGCCCTTCTCGCGATAGCTCCAGGTGGCGAAAGGCACGGGCGTGCTGGAGCAGATGCAGTCATGGTTCTGCAGGTCCAGGGGAACCCGCGGCGTGCCATGCTCGTCCAGATACCGGGGCGAGGCGCAGAACACGCGCTCGTTCTCAAGGATCATCCGGTCGCCGTTCTTGATGTCCACCTTGCCCTGAAAGCGGATCGCGAGGTCGATTCCTTCGGAAATCAGGTCGGCCGCCTGGGCGGAAAGCTGCAGCGAGACCTTCAGGGCGGGATAGCGCCGGACGAAGATGGGCAGGATCGGCGCGATGCTCTGCATCCCGAAATAGACTGGTGCTGCGATGCGCAGGTCGCCGGACAGCACCGCGTTCGCGCCCCACAGCTCCTGCTCGGCGGCGTCGATGCGGTGAATGATCTCGATGCAATGCCGGTAAAGCCGTTCCGCCGCCTCCGTCGGGGAGACGATGCGGGTCGTGCGGTTGAACAGCTTCACCTGCGCCAGGGTCTCCAGGGTGGTCAGCCGGTGGCTGATCACGGAAGGCGCGGTGTTCAGCCGCAACGCGGCCTTGGAGATGCTGCGCGTCTCCATGATGGCGACGAAGACCTCGATCGCGCTGAAATCGGCCAGGACCGGGAGCCGGATGTTGCCGTCCTTGTCCTTGCGGCGGCGTCCCCGCATGCGTGCCCCCCTGAGATTCTCGGCAATGTATTTTTCGTCAATGGCGAAAAATACATTCTTTTTTGTAGCGCTAAACGAAGATCAGTGGACCTGTCAATCTGCGATCCGAATGGAGGAACACCATGAAGATCGCATTCCTGGGAGGCGCCTTCACCGGGCGAATGGGGCTTGTCGAAACCAATGGGGGGGCCGGGGGAACCGTCGCGGTCCTGCCCAAAGGCGTCGGGCTGGCCGACCTATCCCGGCCGCCACCCGCGCCCGCGGCGGAATTGCCGTTGGGCGAGGCCGTTCTTGAAGCGCCGGTCCTGACGGACGCCCGCATCATCTGCGTCGGCCTGAACTTCCGCAGCCACGCGGAGGAGCTGGGGATGGCGATTCCCGAGCGTCCGTCGGTCTTCCCGCGCTTTTCCTCGTCGCTGGTGGGGCCGGGCCGGGACGTCGTCCTGCCCGCGGCCAGCGCCCAACTCGACTACGAGGTCGAACTTGCGGCGGTGATCGGGCGGCACGGGCGGCACATCCCGGCGTCCGAGGCCGCGGCCCATGTGTTGGGCTACACCTGCATGGCCGAGAACAGCGTGCGCGACTGGCAGACGCACAACCGGCAGGTCTTTCCGGGCAAGAATTTCGACGGGTCCGGCGCGATCGGCCCGTGGATCGTCACCCCCGACGAGATGCCGCCGACCGCCGATCTCCGCTTGGAGACCCTGGTCAACGGCGAGGTCCGGCAGCAGGGCGTCGGCACCGACATGATCTTTTCCGTCGAAGACTGCATCGCCTACGTCAGCACCTTCATGGCGCTGCGGCCGGGCGATGTGATCGCCCTTGGAACGCCGCCCGGCGTGGCCTTCGGCAAACCCGATCCCCAATGGCTGAAGGATGGCGACGTCGTCGAGATGCGGATCTCGGGCATCGGCAGCCTGTGCAACACCGTCCGGGCGGAACAGCGCGGCGAGAAGAGGTAAAAACCATGACAGAACAACCGATCTGGCTGACCGAGGCCGACGTGGCGGCGCTCGTTCCGATCAACGCCGGGATCGAGGCGCTGCGGTACCAGTTGCCGCGGGAGTTCGGCGCGGGGGCGCGCAACCTCAGCAAGGTGCTCGCCACCTGGGAACCGCGCTCGTCGATGCACAATCTCGGCTCGATCGACCCTGAACAGGGCGTCGGCGGCATCAAGTCCTGGATCAACACCCCGGCCGGCGCGCGCGCGGTCTATGCCCTGTTCGACACCCGGGCCGGAACCGTCCTGGCGATGATGGACGCCGCGACGCTGGGCGCGCTGCGCACGGCGGGGATTTCCGGCCTAGCCACGGCGATCATGGCCGCGCCGGACGCCGACAGCCTGTCGATCATTGGAACCGGGCGTCAGGCCTTTGCCCAGGTCGCGGCGGTGTCCACCGTCCGCCCGTTGCGCCGCATCCACGTCTACAGCCCGACCGAGGCGAACAAGCTCGCCTTCTGCGAAAAACTGCGTCAGTCCTTCGAGGCCGAAATCGTGGCGGAGCCGGACCTGCCGGCAGCGGTTGGCGCCGCGCCGATCCTGACCGTGGTCACCCGGGCCCGGGAGCCTTTCATCACCGGCGCGATGCTGCGCGCGGGCACCCACGTGAACGCCGTTGGGGCCATCCTGCCGGACAACGCCGAACTGATGCCCGACGTCTTCGACCGGATCGACCGGATCGTGGTCGACAACATCCAGAACGCCCGCATCGCCTCGTCCGAACTGAAGCGGCACTATGGCGACGACGAGGCCGCCTGGGAGGCGCTTCCCACCATCGGGCAGTTGATCGGCGGCGGCGGGTTCGTCCGGAAGCCGGGGCGGATCACCTGCTTCAAGGCCATGGGTATGGGCCTCTCCGACCTGGCCATCGCCGTGGCGGCGCATCGCGCGGCGCGCGAGCGCGGCCTGGGCAGGCCGCTCGGCGCCGGCGAGGCCGGGAGCATGACGTGGGAGGCGATGCCCGCCGCCGCCGCCCCTCGTGTCGCACAGGGTCTCGCGCAGGGGATGGCGTGATGTGGGAGCAGGAGCAACTGGCGCTGCAATGCTGCGAGCGGATGTCGCGCCACTTCTACTGGCTGCTGGACCGCTATGAGACGGACCGGATCCTTGGGATGGCGCATGAGACATGCACGTGGATGCGCGCGGGCGCGCCGCACACCGGGCACGAGGCGATGCGCCGGATCATGGATGCCCGCCCGCGCGATGCGCTGGGCCGCCATCTGGTCTGCAACGCGGTGGCCGGCATGACCGGCACCGACGAGATCGAGGTCACCTTCGACCTGCTGTACCAGGCCGCGCAGAAGCCGGCGGAGCCCGGTGGAACGGCGCTTCCGCAGCCGGCCCGGCTCCTGTCGGGCGTGGACCGCTACCACCGCGAGGGCGGGGCGTGGACGCTGGTCTTCAAGGAGGTGTTGCCGCTGTTCTGACCGCGTTCGCGGCGGTCGGCACCCCCGGCGCGATGCTCCGGGGCCGGCGTTCCCAGGCGAGTGCCCGTTTCAAGAACAAACCCCCGGGAGGACAAGATAATGATGGGACGTGTGGAGGACGGCAGCCGTCGGCGGCCGATGCTGAGGGTGATCCTCGCCTCGTCGGCGGGAACGATCGTCGAATGGTATGACTTCTTCATCTACGCCACGCTGGCGGTGTTCCTGGCGGACATCTTCTTTCCAAAGGGGGACCCGATCGCCGGTGTCCTGCTCAGCGTGGGCACCTTCGCGACGGGCTACCTGCTGCGGCCGCTCGGCGGCCTGTTCTTCGGCGCCATGGGCGACCGCATCGGCCGAAAGCGTACCTTCGTGATCACGATGCTGATCATGGGGGCGTCCACCGTGGCCATCGGCCTGCTGCCGACCTACGAGCATGTCGGTCTTCTGGCGCCGGTGCTGCTGATCATCCTGCGGATGATGCAGGGCATCGCCCTCGGCGGCGAATACGGCGGTGCGGCGATCTACGTCGCGGAGAACGCCTCCCCGCGGGAGATGGGCTACTGGACGGGCTGGATCCAGACGACCGCGGGCATCGGCCTGCTGTGCGCGACGGGCGTGACGCTGCTGGTGCGCAGCAGCACGACGGCGGAGCAATTCGCGTCCTGGGGGTGGCGGCTGCCGTTCCTGATGTCGCTGGCGCTGGTGCTGATCTCGCTATGGATCCGTGCCGGGGCCGAGGAATCGCCGGTCTTCCGCGAAATGGAACGGCGCGGGACGCTCGAAAAATCGCCGGTGAAGGCCGCGCTGACCGACGGCGCGAACCTCCGGGCCATGCTGGTGGCGCTGTTCGGCGTGTCCGCCGGGGTGGCCGCGATGAGTGGGATCCTGTTCCTGTATTGCGGGATCTTCCTTCAGGCGATCCTGAAGGCCGATGCCATCTTCGTCTCGATGGGCCTCGCCGGCGGAATCCTCATCGGAATCCCGTTCTTCCCCATCATGGGCGGGTTGTCGGACCGGTTCGGCCGGCGCCGCGTGATCTTCACCGGCCTGGCTCTGAACGCGCTTCTGCTCTTCCCGATCTTCTTCGGGCTGGAACATGCGGTCCTGGCGCACAGCATCGCCTTGCTGGTCGCGCTGGTTGCCGCGCTGACGGTTCTGTTCGCCGCGATCTATGGCCCCTACGCCGCCTTCATGTCCGAGCAGTTTCCGCCGCAGATGCGCTACACCTCCGTCTCGCTGCCGTTCAACATCGCCTTCAGCCTGATCGGCGGCCTGCTGCCGCTGGTCTGCCTGACGCTGGTGCGCGAGACCGGCTACATCCACGCCGGGCTGTTCTATCCGTTCAGCATGGTCGTTCTGTCCGGCGCCGTGGGCGCGGTCTTCCTGCGCCGGCCGACGCCCGGCGCGGCGGGAATGGCTGTGGCGCGGGCAGGGGAGTAGAGAAGCACCGGGGCGCGCGAACTGGCCTCAACCGATTTTCGCGCCCGCCATTGCCCGATGCATCAGGTCCGTGAGCATCGTGATCGCCCGCTCGTCGAGTTGCTCCGTCCCGTCGTCGCAGGAGGCGGCGTAGCGGGCCAAGTCCCGGAACAGGGTCCAACCCAGCGCGAACGAGATCACCACGGCCGCGATCGCGCGGGTCTCGGCCTCGTCAACCCCCGTCCGATGCAGCAGCGCGGCCAGATCCGCCGTGCCGCCGTTCTTGCGGACGAAGTCGGAAAGCGGGCGCTGGTCGAGGATCAGGTGGGCGAAGGTCCGGGTGAAGGCGGGTTGCGAGACCAGATAGCGCAGCAGGTTGCGGATCGCCAGGTCCGGCTCCGCAGCCTCCTCGATGACGGCCTTGCTGGCGTTCATGTGCTTGTCGATGATCGCGTCGAGCAGCGCCTCCTTCGTGCCGAAATGCCGATGCAGCAGCGCGTGGTTCACGTTCGCCCGCGCCGAGATCTCGCGCACGGTCACCGCGCTCGGCCCCTTTTCGCCGAACAGTGTGTCCGCCGCGTCCAGCAGCGCCGCCGTTGTGGCGTCCCGCCCGAACGGCTTGTCCTCAGTCATGCGTACCCCACTGAAAGAATAGAACTCCGGCAACGCCCAGTTGGTCGCGCCACCCCCGCTTTTCGATGGACAGCTTGTAGTCTCCTGGTTACAGTTTGGGAACTGTAGTCATAAGACTACACCCGCTCGCCGCCCCAGGCGGTCAGCGCATGGGAGGAAAACACAATGAACATGATCACCTTTGGAACACCCTCGGCGGCGGTCCCCGTGGAGCGGGACGCCTGGTGCGCCTATCTGGTTCCGAAGGAGGCGATCGACGCCGAGATCGCGCGCCTCGCCGCCGGCGACCTGCCGGCCTCTGGCTATCGTGCGTCCAGCATCGTGCATCCCCGGGCGACCGACGGGATCCCCAGCTTCACCCCGGTCACCGAGGTGACGATCAGCGTGTTGAAACCGGGTGAGCGCACCTCGGTGCGGCGGGGCAACTACTCGCTTCTGGAAACGTCGATCCTCGGCGGCGGGCGGGCCAGCGTCGCCACCACGCATTTCCCGATCCGGGAAAGCGACGTGTGGACCGTGCCGTCGATGAAGCCTTATTACTACGAGAACACCTCCGACCGGCTCTGGGCCTGGCTCACCTATTCGAACGCGGCCTTCCTGCGCCGGATCGGCGCCTATTGGGCCGAGGACAACCTGCCGATCCCCGAGCCGAAGGCGGACATCGCGGACGCCCCGTCCGCCGAGCGGCCGTACACCCGCAAGACCGGGCCGATCCACCGGATGCCCTCGACCGGGACGGAGCTTCGCGGCTACGAGCACCTGACGGACATCGAGCCGGTGCCGAACCCGCCGCTGCATTGGGTGTGGGAGGACATCGCGCCCTACCTGCCGATCAACCCCGGCCACAACGACGACCCGAACAAGCGCGGCATCTGGCTGCTCTACAACCCGGCCACGGAGAGGCGCCAGGGCACGACCCCGGTGCATTTCGCCACCTACGCCGGGGCATCGCCCGGCACGCCGCCCTACGCCGGCACGCGCGGCCATTTCCACACCTCGGCCTCGATCAACTACCATCGCACGGGGCACGGCTACAGCGTCGTCGACGGCCAGCGCGTGGACTGGAAGGCGGGCGATCTTCTGCTTTCGGCGCCGAGCTGGCTGGAGCATGCCCACTATGTCGGCAAGGACGGCTGGACCGTGCTGACCGTGCAGGACCACCCCATGCAGATCGCCCTGGGCTCCCTGCTTTGGCAGGAAAGCCCCGACCAGCCGATCCTCTCCCTGGGCAACGAAGAAGGGCAGAAGGGCTTTGTCTTCCCGCGGGAAGCCGGGAAGTGAGGCGCCGCGCGCTGGAGGATGCCGCATGACATTGAACGAAGCCGAGGTCGCGTCGGCGGCGTGCCGTCTTTACGAGGCCGAAGGCACGAGGCGGCAGATCGGGCACCTCTCGACGCTGCATCCGGGCATGACCATCGCCGACAGCTACCGCATCCAGGACGGGCTGGTGGCGCTGAAGCGCGCGGGCGGAGAAGTCCCGACAGGCTGGAAGATCGGCCTGACCTCGCGGGCGATGCAGGCGGCGCTGAACATCGACACGCCGGATTCCGGCGTGCTGTTCAACAGCATGGCGTTTGAGGATGGTGCGACCGTCCCGCGCGGCCGCTTCATCCAGCCGCGGATCGAGGCCGAGCTGGCCTTCGTCCTGCACACTCGGCTGTCCGGGGCGGACACCGACGTCCTCGACGTGCTGCGCGCCACCGAATACGTGGTTCCGGCGCTGGAAATCCTCGACACGCGGATCGAACGGGTGTGCCGCGATACTGGCAAGACTCGCACGGTCTGCGACACCATCGCCGACAACGCCGCCAACGCGGGCTATGTCCTCGGCGGAACGCCGGCCCGCCCGGACCGGATCGACATGCGCCGGGCCGGCGCCATCGTCAGCCGCAACGGCGTCGTCGAGGAAACCGGCCTGGGCGCCGGCGTGCTGAACCACCCGGCGCGCGGCGTGGCTTGGCTGGTGCGGCGGCTTGCCGAGATGGGGCAGGGCGTCGAGCCCGGCGAGATCATCCTGTCCGGGTCCTTCATCCGGCCGATCGAGACCGGCCCCGCCGCCACGTTCACCGCCGACTATGGCCCGCTGGGCACCATCTCCTGCTATTTCGAATAGGGACAGCGATGGATCGTCAGACCAACGCCTTCAAGGCCGCCCTCAAAGCGAGGACGCCGCAGGTCGGGCTGTGGATGGCCATAGCCTCCGCCTATGCGGCCGAGCTTTGCGGCCAGTGCGGCTACGACTGGTACGTCATCGACGCCGAACACGCGCCCAACACCATCACCACGGTGGTGGCCCAGCTGCAGGCGATGCAGGGCTGCGGCGGCGAGCCGGTGCTGCGCATTCCGGTCAACGACCTGAACTTCCTCAAACAGGCGACCGATGCCGGGGTGCGCACGATCCTCGCCCCGATGATCGAGACCGCCGACCAGGCGAGGCAATTGGCCGACGCGATGCACTATCCGCCCCGAGGGCGCCGGGGGGTCGGATCGGCCCTCGCGCGCGCCTCCCGGTTTGGAGCCGACGCCAACTACCTTGCGAGCGCCAATGAAAGGGCCTGCCTGCTGCTGCAGGTCGAGACAGTGAAGGGCCTTGCGAACATCGCGGACATCTGCGCCGTCGAGGGGGTGGACGGGATCTTCATCGGCACCGCCGATCTGGCCGCCGACATGGGCCATCTCGGCCGCCCCGCCGCGCCCGAAGTCCAGGAGGCCATGCTGTCCGCCACGAACAGGATCCTTGCCGCCGGACTGCCGGTGGGGGGGCTGACGTCGGATCCCGCGTTGGCGAAATCCTGGCTGGCGGCCGGCCTGACCTTCGTCGCCGTCGGCAACGACGTCAGCGTCCTGCGCGCGGGCCTGACGGCGTTGCGTGGACATTTCCCGGGTTAACGCCACTCTGCCACGGCTGATCGGCTGGACCTCCACCGTCGGCGCCGATGGGGCGAGCAATCTCGCCCCATACAGCTTTTTCAATGAACGAAGAGGCGAGTATACCCCGCCTCTTCGTTGTTCGTTGGATCAATGCTGCATGTCGCCCATCTGCTTGCGGCTGTCGCCGCTCTTGTCCTTGATGATGCTGTCGTTGGCCGGACCTTCGACCTCCAGGATGCCGATCAGGCCCTTGGTGGCGCGGCTCAGCGCGTGGTCGACCAGGGCGTACTTGCCCGGATAGTCCACCTTGAACTCCACCATGGTGGCGCCGCCCGGCGCGACGGTGACGGTCTGCACGCCCTTGTTCGGCTCGCTCTCCAGGCCGCCCATGTTGTAGACGCGGTCGAAGATTTCACCGATCACGTGGAAGGACGAGGTCAGGTTCGGACCGCCGACGCCGAACCAGATGCGCACGGTCTCGCCGACCTTGGCCTTCAGCGGCTTGTCCTTGGACAGCGCGCCGACGGCGCCGTTGAACACCATGTAGGTGGGCTTTTCGTTCACCAGCCCGTCATAGTCGTCCTCGGCGTTCGCCAGGTTCTTGGCCTTGGTCGCGTAGACTTCCTGCTGCATCACGTAGTATTCGTGATCCACCGTCGGCAGCCCGGCCTCGGGCTCGACCACGATCAGGCCGTACATGCCCTTGGAGATGTGGTGGGCGACCATCGGCGTGGCGCAGTGGTAGACGTAGACGCCCGGCGTCAGCGCCTTGAAGGAGAACTCCTTCGTCTGGCCCGGTTCCACCTGGGTGATCTGGCCGCCGCCGAGGAACCCGGTCGCCGCGTGGAAGTCCACGCTGTGGTTCATCGTGGAGTCCTTGGCGTTGGAAATCTTCACGTCCACCGTGTCGCCGACGCGCACCCGAAACATCGGGCCGGGGATGGTGTTGTTGAAGGTCCAGTAGGTGTAGGTGGTACCGTCGTCCAGCT
Organism: Azospirillum canadense; assembly: GCF_025961225.1. Classification (GTDB taxonomy): domain Bacteria; phylum Pseudomonadota; class Alphaproteobacteria; order Azospirillales; family Azospirillaceae; genus Azospirillum; species Azospirillum canadense. Next base: position 1,076,171 of record NZ_JAOQNG010000007.1, read on the forward strand.
TGGATTCCACCTCGGTCGTGTTCAGCGTGACCTGATGGGTCTTGGGCGCGCGCTTGCCGGCCTTTTCCGGGGCGGGGACGGCGGCCGGATCCTGGACGACGCTGACCGTCGGTTCCTTGACCTTCGGTTCGGCGTACAGCGTGGTGGCCGAGGCCGCGCCGATGCCCGACAGGGACAGAAGGGCTACGGTGCTGACGGTGGCGAGAAACGTCTTGGTGTTCATGGCGTCGTCCAGGGTCGATGTTTCGTCTGGACCGACCATGGCACGGCGTGCACCGCCTGAATTTGACTGCCGTCAAGGGGAGTATTGATCGCCGTCAAGTCGACGGCCGTTTTACTGCATCAAGAGCTTAGACATGTAGAGTCTATACTTTCAATTTCAAGGCGCAACGCATGGCCGCGCGGCCTGCCGATTTTGCGGCTTTTCCCCTTGATCGCGCTGAAGAGAGAGCGTTCCGGAATGTGCCGCCGCGTGGGTCCGCTGCAGCGCGACGCTTTGGGGCGCGACGCCGTGGGAGCGACAAGGCGCCGCAGGGTGTGGGGGGACTTCGTCGCGGTGAGCCTGTCCCGGGCCGCTTGACCATCGTCAAAGCCGCCCACCGTTCGTAGGCCTAAAGCTCACCGACACAGGGCCGCCCGAACGGCGGTCTTCGGTTACGACCGATTCAAGGGTGGCGCGCATGGTCCCACTTCCCACCGCCGGCGACGCGCGAGACCGGCTTTTGCCGGCATCGGTCCCGTTCCGGTTCTTCGCTGCGGCGCTGCTGTTTCATCTGTGCGGATGGCTGTTGCTGGCTGCCGGACCGGACCGGGTGGCCGGATTCCGCGGCGGGCCGGGATGGGCGCTCGCCGCACTCCACCTGTTCACGCTCGGCGTTCTCCTGACCACGGCCATGGGCGCCGCCTTCCAGCTGCTGCCCATGGCGACGGTCCGCCCTGTCCGGTCGGTTGGCTGGGCGAAGCTCTGCTTCTGGCTGACCGTCCCCGGTGTCGCGATCCTGACGCACGGCATGGCCCGCTTCGACTTGCCCGCTCTCGCCCTGGGCGGGGCGCTGGTCGGGGGTGGGGTCCTGCTGTTCGGCGCGCTGCTGGCCGACAACCTGCGCTCCGCCGGGGACATGCCGGGAATGCGGCTGTGCGCGGGCGTGGCGCTGGCCGCGTTGGCGGCCATGGCGGCGCTGGGCCTTGCCCTGGTCGTCGACGTGTTCGTTCCCATCCTGCCGGATCGCGCGTCGGCCGCCGGCGCGCATCTGGGAATGGCGCTGTTCGGCTTCTTCGGCCTGATGGCGGCCGGCTTCTCCACCATCCTGGTGCCGATGCTGACCCTGGGGCCGGCACCTGCGGCCGCCTCCGGCCGCGCGGTCGCGCTGGTGGGCTGCGCCGGGCTGGCGCTGCTGGCGTTGGGTGCGCTGACCGGAAACACGGCCTTCACCGCCGCCGCCGCCGTCGCCGGACTGGCCGCGTCGGCCATCCACCTCCGCGCCATGGCCGGCGTGCTGCGCCGCCGGATGCGGCGGCGGCTCGGCATCGCCTTCCGTCTGATCCGCGGCGCCTGGGCGATGCTGCCGCTGTCCCTTCTGCTGGCGCTGGCCCTGGCGCTTGGCATCGACGGGTTCAACCTTCCCGCGGTGTTCGTGACGGTCGCGGTGTTCGGCTGGCTGCTGAGCCTGCTGTTCGGCGTCCTGCAACGCATCGCCCCGTTCCTCGCCTCGGTCCACGCCACGCGGCCGGGATGCCCGACGCCGCTGGTGTCGCGCTTGGCGCCCGAACGGCCGCTCGCCGTGCACGCGGTCCTGCACGCGGCCGCCGTGGCCTTGCTGGCCGCCGGCAACCTCGCCGACTCCGAAGGGATCGTGCGCGCCGGTGCTCTGTGCGGTGCGGCGGGCGCGGTTTCCCTGCTGGTCTTCGCTTTCCGCCTTTTCGTCCGCACGCGGACGGCGCTGCGCGCCTCCGCCCCGCTCTCCATCCCGTCCCACTGACCGGAAGTCACCCATGCTCGACCTGCAATCCAAGATCGCCAAGCTTCTCCACGCCGACCACATGACCACCCTGGCCACGCTGCAAAGCCTGGACGAGCTGCTGGCCTCCCGGCCGGGGCGCCTGCCGAACCTTGAGGATGAGGCGGTGCGCCGGACCCTTCAGGCGGTGATCGACATCGCTGCGCACGAAGTCGGCCGCCATTTCGCCTTTGAAGAGGGACAGCTGTTCCCCCTGCTGGAAGCCTGCGGGCAGACCGGCATGGTCGGCCTGCTGACGATGGAGCACCATTCCATCCTGCCGGCCGCGCAGGAGGCGGCGCGGCTGGCGACGGAGGCGCTCGCGGCCGGGACCTTCACGCCCGACGGCTGGGAAGACTTCCAGCGCGTCGCCATGGAGCTGTTGGAACGCGAGATGTTCCACATCCAGAAGGAGGAGATGGGCCTGTTGGCCGCCATCGCCGCTCTGGTGTCACCCGAGGACGACGCCCGCCTTGCCGAGGCGTACCGCGCCCTTGCCTGACCGGCCGGGAGCCTACGACTCGGCAGACCGGCGGAAGCGCACGGTCCAGTGCCCCGGCCCGACCATCCGCGCCTGGGCCACGAAGCCCTCGTCGGACAGCAGGGAGCGCAGCGGGACGGGGTCGAACGGCGCTTCCACGATCAGGAGACCGCCGGGCGGCACCTCCGCCGCGTGGTCGAGGACGACCCCAAGCGGGTTTTCCCCGGCGGCCAGCAACGGGCGCACGTCGAGATGGATCGCCTCCGGGGCGTTGTCGGAATCGGTGATAGCCATGCCGCCTCCAATCTGCCGGGACATCGCCGCGCCCGGACACCGCCCCGCTTACCACCGCGCACGACGGCGCGGGCTTGACCGGAGTCAAGGACCGGGCGGCCCGCCTATCCTATCGCCGACATCTGGCGGATCAACCCCCGCCACGCATCAAGAATTCGAAACCAATTCCGAACAGGAGGAACACCGCGAATGCGCGACCCCGGCTTTGCGTTGGACGAAGCGGCGCCCGACAACCGCGCCCGCGCCGTGGAGGTCCGCCTGACCCAGGTGGGGCTTGGGGTGGGGCTGGGGCTGACGCGCCGTCTTGGCGACGGCGTCGGCGGCCTGCTCGCCGGCCGGGTGCTGCGGATCCTGTCGGACCGCCACCCGCGCGCCTTCACGGCGTTGCGCGAGATGCCCGAGGCGCGCCTGCTGATCGATCCGGTGGACGCGCCGGCGGCCCTGCTGCTCCAGGTCGGACCCCGGCTGGCCTTGCGGGTGTGCGACCGGCACGGCGTGGCGGAGGGCGCCGTGGACGCCGCGGTGCGCGGTCCCTGCGCGCGCCTGCTCGACCTGCTCGAAGGCCGCATCGACGGGGACGCGCTGTTCTTCCGCCGCGAGCTGGCGATCGAGGGCGACACCGCCCTGATCCTGGCGCTCCGCAACACCCTGGACGGGGAGGACATGGACCTGTTCGCCGACATGGCCACCGCGGCCGGTCCGCTGCGCCACGCCCTGCCGGTCGCCCGGCGCCATGCCGGGCGGATGCTGGATCTCCTCGACAGCGCCCGGCGCGCGGCGCCCCCGCCGCTGCGCTGGGGCATGGCCGCCCTGGAACGGCGGCTGGCCGGCCAACCGAAACGCCGGCCGCAGGGATCATAAGCGCATGGAACCGTTCGAACTGATTTGCCCGGCCGGCAACCCGGCCGCGCTGCGCGCCGCCGTCGATGCCGGCGCCGACGCCGTCTATCTGGGTTTCCGCGACGAGACCAACGCGCGCAACTTCCCCGGACTGAACTTCTCGCGCGAGGATCTGGCGGGCGCCGTCGCCTACGCCCACGCGCGCCGGGTGCAGGTCTTCGTGGCCATCAACACCTACCCGCAGGCCGGAAACCTGGGGCCGTGGGAACGCGCCGTGGACGATGCGGCGCGGCTGAAGGCCGACGCGGTCATCCTGGCCGACGTCGGCCTGCTCGCCTACGCCGCCCGCCGGCATCCGGACCTGCGGCTGCACCTGTCGGTGCAGGCGTCGGCGGCGAACGTCGAGGCGATCCGCCTGTACCGCGATGCCTTCGGCGTGCGCCGCGTGGTGCTGCCGCGCGTGCTGACGGTTCCGGAGATCGCCCGCCTCAACGCCGAGATCGACATCGAGACGGAGGTGTTCGTGTTCGGCGGGATGTGCCCGATGGCGGAGGGGCGCTGCTCCCTTTCCTCCTACGCGACGGGGCTGTCGCCCAACCGGCAGGGCGTCTGCTCGCCGGCCAGCCACGTCCGGTACGAGCCGCGCGGTACGGCGCTCGCCTCGACCCTCGGCGGCTTCACCATCAACCTGTTCGAGGAGGGGGAACAGGCCGGCTATCCGACCCTGTGCAAGGGCCGCTTCCTGTCCGGGGACCGCCCGGCCTACCTGTTCGAGGAACCGACCAGCCTCAACGCCATGGAATTGCTGCCGGAGCTGAAGGCCGCCAAGGTGCGCGCCCTGAAGATCGAAGGTCGCCAGCGCGGCAAGGCCTACATCGCCGCCGTCGTCGCCGCCTACCGCCGGGCCTTGGACGCCTTCGCGAAGGGCCAGGCGCTGCCGACGCTGAACCTGGACGCGGTGGTCGAGGGCGGCGCCCAGACGACCGGTGCCTACAAGCGCGCCTGGCGCTGAGGAGCAGGACACCATGACGCCCCTTCTGACTCCGGGCCTGACCCTGGGCCCCGTGCTGTTCAATTGGCCCGCGGACCGCTGGCGCGACTTCTACTTCCGCATGGCCGACGAAGCGCCGCTGGACACCGTCATCCTCGGCGAGATCGTCTGCCACAAGCGCGCCCCCTTCTTCGCGGACGCCATGGAGGCGGTCGTCGCCCGGCTGGCCGCCGCCGGAAAGGAGGTCTGGTTCGCCAGCCCGATCCTGGCCGGCAACGACCGTGAGCGCGCGGCGATGCGCGACGTGGTGGCGAACGGGCTGCTTCCGGTTGAAGCGAACGACATGGGCGCGCTGGCCCTGTTGGCCGGGCAACCCCACGCGGTCGGCCCCTTCATCAACACCTACAACGAGGCGACGCTGTCCTGGCTGGCCGGGCGCGGAGCTATGTCGGTGTCACTGCCGGCCGAACTGCCGGCGGCCTCCGTCGCCGTTTTGGCGAAGGCGGGGGCCGCGTTGGGCCTCGCGGTCGAGGTGCAGGTGTTCGGGCGGGCGCCGCTGGCGATCTCGGCCCGCTGCTACCACGCGCGGGCGCACGGGCTGCACAAGGACGGCTGCCAGTTCGTCTGCGGCAACGACCCGGACGGCATGCCGGTGAAGACGCTGGACGGCCAATCCTTCCTGACCGTGAACGGCACACAGACGCTGTCCCACGGCTACCTCTGCCTTGCGGGTGAGATGGACCGACTGGCCGCCATGGGCGTCTCGCGCTTCCGCCTGTCGCCGCAGGCGGTCGACATGGTCGCCGTCGCCACGGCCTTCCGCGCCGTCCTGGCCGGGCAGCGGGATGGCCGGGACGCCGCCGCGGAGGTGGGCCGACTGGTCGACGCGCCCCTAGAGAATGGCTTTTTCCACAACGTGGCGGGCACCGCCTACGCCGCCGAGGCGTAACCTTCCGCCACCCGATGTCCGCCGGCCGCCCTTACTGTTCCATGGGCCATCCCATGGGCGGCCGACCGACCCCCCGGCACCGATTCGCGTGCCATCTTTTTTCAAAGAGGAAACACCATGAAGCGTAGTCTCGCCGTCCTGGCGTTCGGCCTGTCCGTCGGCCTGTCCGGCCTCGCATCGGCACAGGACGCCGACGCCGGCGAAAAGGTCTTTGCGCAGTGCAAGGCCTGCCACACCATCGAAGCCGGTGGGCCGAACCGCGTCGGTCCGAACCTGCACGGCATCGTCGGCCGCAAGGCGGCCTCGGCCGCCGGCTTCAACTACTCCGACGCCATGAAGGCTGCCGGCAGCTGGGATGAGGCCACCCTGGACAAATACCTGACCGACCCGAAGGCCGCCGTTCCCGGCAACAAGATGGCCTTTGCCGGCGTGAAGAACGAGCAAGCCCGCAAGGATCTGGTCGCTTATCTGAAGAAGAACAGCTGAGAGGTTTGCGGAAAATTCTCGGCGATTGACCGCAATCAAGACTGAATAGGGGAGTTTTTGCGAACATCATCGCTGTCAAAGCTGATGACATCTCCCATATCGCCTTGAAACGCCCATCGGCAGAACGCCGATGGGCGCTTTTTTCTAGGTCGGCAAGCGTGGCTGTCTGTTGAGGATCGGAAAGGGGCCAGACCGGAGGCCGCCATGGCACGATGGGTTTGTCGGCTTCAGCACGGCGCGGAACGGCTGCTCCAGCCGCAGCGGCGAGACTGTCCGGAGTGTGGGCGGCGCATGCGCATTCGCTATGAGAAGCGCCGGGCGGTCTACACGCTGACAGGGCTGGAGCGGTTGCGCCTGAAGGTGCAGTGGTGCGAGAACGCGGCGTGCTCGCGCCATCACCAGCCTTACCGGCCGGAAGCCGAAGGGGGCATCGCGTTACCCCACCATGAGTTTGGGCTCGATGTCATCGCCCTGATCGGCGCCCTGCGCCATCGTGCGCACCGCAGCGTGCCGGAAATCCATGGCGCCCTCACCGAGCGCGGGCTGCTGATCTGCGAACGCAGCGTTACCAATCTGCTCGACCGCTACGATGAACTGGTGGCCGCCGCGCTGGACGCGCCGAACCGGGCGGCGCTCGCCGCGCAAGGCCGTGTCATCCTGGCGCTGGACGGCCTGCAGCCCGACGTCGGGCATGAGGTGCTGTGGGTGATCCGCGACTGCCTGTCGGGCCGGGTTCTGCTCGCCCGTCCGCTGCTCTCGGCGACCCAGGCGGATCTCGCCTCGCTGCTGCGCGAGGTGGCGGCGGCGCTGGAGGTGCCGGTGGCCGGGGTGGTGAGCGATGGCCAGCACGCGATCCGGCGAGCCGTGGCCGAGGCCTTGCCGGGCGTGCCACACCAGTTATGCCAGTTCCATTATCTGCGCGAGGCGGCCCGCCCCCTCTTCGAAGCCGACCGCCACGCCAAGAAGGAGCTGAAAAAGACGGTGCGCGGCGTGCGCCCGGTGGAGCGTCGGATGGAAGGACGCGACGATGAGGCGGCGCGCGTGGTCGCGGGCTACTGCGCTGCCGTGCGCTCGGCGTTGACCGACGATGGCCGCCCGCCCCTGACGGCCCCTGGTCTGCGGCTGAAGGAGCGGCTGGACGCGATCGCCGGCAGCCTGGACCGGGTGGCGGCAAATGGGGGCTGAGCAAGCCACTGGACCGCTTGCGTGCCCTGATCCGCCGCGGTCTGGCGCGCACCGCGGCGCTGTGGCCGGACGTGCGTGAGACCCATCGCTGGTTGCACGCGGCGGCCCACATCCTTGGCAACCCGGCCAGGCATCCTGCGGCCACGGTCCAGGCCCGCTATGACCGCTTGATCACCGCCTGGAGCACGCGGCGCGAGCGGGCCGGCACCTTGGCGCCGGCTGTCGATCACTTCCTGAAGGTCACCGCCAGCGATCGGCCCGGCCTGTTCCACTGCTACGCGGTGTCCGGTCTGCCGCGCACCAACAACGACCTTGAACATCTCTTCGGCAGTCACCGGCATCACGAGCGCCGGGCCACCGGCCGCAAGGTGGCCTCGCTCTCCCTGGTCCTGCGCGGCTCCGTGCGCATCGTCGCCACCACCGCCACCCGGATCACCGCCTTCTCCGGACATCACCTCGCCGCCATCGACCGCCGGCAATGGCACGCTCTGCGCAACGCTCTGGAAGTGCGCCGCCAAGCCCGTGCGTGCCGAACGCGCTTTCGCCGAAATCAGGATACCTACCTTGCCGATCTCGAACGTCGCGCCGGACAGCCACGCTTGCCGACCTAGAGTTTTTGCGTCACGGCGTTCCGTTGGAACAAAGCTGGCGCAACCGCTCGATCGAGCGGACGATGATGGTGCTGCCCGATATGTGCAGGTCCCGGTGGGACAGTTTGGCGAAGGTGCGGGACAGCTGTTCCGGCGTCATGCCCAGGCGGCTGGCCAGGACGCGCCGGCTGACCGGAAGTTCGACCGCCACCCCGTCCTCCGCCCGGTCGACCTGGTCGAGGATGAAGGCCGACAACCGTTGCGTCGTGTTGCGGAACTTCAGGTCCTTGACCTCGCGGACGAGCGTCCGGAACTGGCCGGCCAGCGCCTGCATCACCCGATGGGCGAAGACCGGATCCCGGGCGACCTGCGCCCGCACCACCGGCGCCGACAGCAGCAGGATTTGCGAGGGGTCCAGCAGCCGTGCCGACGTCAGGCTCGGCGCATCGGCGAGCACGGCGGCCGGCGCGAAGCAATCGCCCCGGCACAGGATGTCCAGCACCGTTTCCTGCCCGGAATCGGCACGGCTGGACAGCGTGGCCGCCCCGGTGACCAGGACGTGCAGGAAGTCGGGAACCTCCCCTTCCGTGAACAGGACCGCCTCGCGCGGGCACCATTCCAACGACGCCCCGGACATCAACGAGGCGAAGGTGTCGCCGCCGATCCCGGCAAACAGCGGGAGGTTGCGCACAAGGTCCAAATCTTTCGGTCGCATCGCACCCCCGTCGGTTCCTTATCCAGCGACGCATGGCCCCCTCTCCCCGAAGGGAAGAGGGGGCCGGTTGCGGGTCACTCGGCCGGCTGGACGGCGCCGCCGAGCGGGGCCTTGCCGGTGGCGCGGACCGGGCCGAGCAGGGCGTAGAGGTAGAGGCAGGCGCCGATGAACACCGCCACGCCGGCGGCCAGACGCACCCAGAAGAACGGGGCGATCTGCTCCTGCACGCTCATGTAGTCCATGCCCAGCACGCGCTGCAGGTGGACCTGCACGACGCCGGCGAAGGTCAGCGCGAAGGTCATCACCGTCATGCCGCCGCACATCAGCCAGAAGCTCAGCTTGTTCAGCGCCTGATGGTACGGCGCCACCCCGCGCAGGTGCGGCATGGCGTAGCTGAAGATCGCCAGGTTGATCATCGCGTAGGCGCCGAAGAAGGCCAGGTGGCCGTGCGCCGCGGTGACCTGCGTGCCGTGCGTGTAGTAGTTCACCGCCGACAGCGTGTGCAGGAAGCCCCACACGCCGGCGCCCAGGAAGGCGAACACCGCGCAGCCCACCGACCACAGCAGGGCCGCCTTGTTCGGGTGGTTGCGCCCGCCCTTCAGCACCATCTGGATGGCGAACACCACCATGGCGAAGAACGGCGCCACCTCCAGCGTGGAGAACAGCGAGCCGATCCACTGCCAGTAGCCCGGCGTGCCGATCCAGTAGTAGTGGTGCCCGGTGCCCAGCAGCCCGGAGAACAGGGCCATGCCGACGATGGCGTACAGCCACTTCTCGACGATCTCGCGGTCGACGCCGGTCATCTTGATCATCAGGAAGGCCAGGATGGAGGCCATCACCAGCTCCCACACCCCCTCGACCCACAGGTGGACGACGTACCACCAGTACATCTTGTCCAGCGCCAGGTTGGTCGGGTTGTAGAAGGAGAACAGGAAGAAGATGGCGATGCCCCACAGCCCCATCACCAGGATGTTGGTGATGACCGTGCGCCGGCCCTTCAGCACCGTCATGGAGATGTTGTAGAGGAACATCAGCGCCACGACGACGATGGCGGCCTTGATCCACAGCGGCTGCTCCAGGAACTCGCGCCCCTCATGGATGCGGAAGACGTAGCCGACGACCGCGGCGAGCGCCCCGAACATGAACAGGCCGAACTGGAGGTAGGCGAGCTTCGGGCTGTGCAGCTCGCGCTCGGCCTCCTCGGGGATCAGGTAGTAGGCGGCGCCGAAGAAGCCCATCAGCAGCCAGACGATCAGCGCGTTGGTGTGGATCATGCGCAGGATGTTGAAGGGCAGCAGCTCCGACAGCGTGTTGGGCAGCACGTAGACGGTGCCGGCGAGCAGGCCGACGAGCAGCTGCACCGCGAACAGGAGCAGCGCGCCGTAGAAGAAGGGCAGCGCCACCTTCTGGGATTCGTATTTCATGGCAGAGGTCCTTCCCGTCAGCCCGAGACCTTGGGCGGCCAGTTCTGGGTGTTGATGCGGCTGGTCCAGGCGAAGAAGTCGGCCAGGTCCTCGACCTGCTGGTCGGTGAGGTGGAACTGCGGCATCTGGCGGCGGCCCTCGATGCCGCTGGGCTGGGCGGCGAACCAGGCCTTCAGCGCGTCGCGCGCGCCCTGCGGGTCCTTGTCGCCGCCGTAGCGGATCCACACGTTGCCGAGTTCCGGCGCGAAGTAGGCGCCCTCGCCGAGCAGGGTGTGGCAGTTGATGCAGGAGTTCTTCTCCCACACCGCCTTGCCGCGGGCGACGCTCTCGGTCAGGCCGGCGGCGTCGGTGCCGGTGGTGACGACATACTTGTGGCTGGCCGCCGTCAGCGAGACGAAGGCGGCGAAGAAGAACAGCGAACCGCCGTAGAAGATGTTTCGGGCGGCCGCCTTGGTGAAGCGTTCCGTCATGCGTTGGTTCCCCTGGAACTGGATCAGGGCCCAGCGGGCCGGTCCTGGCTATCGATCGGGGCGAGCGGTCGGGCGGGAGAGCCGGCCCTCCGGTCGCCGTGCCGCCATCCATGAGGGAAGTTGACTGATTTGGTTCGGCAATCCTTGACGGCGGTCAAGCGATCGTAGCCGTAGGCTTGTTGGGCTCCCTCATGCGCCTGTTGGGTCGGGAGCTGCAGGGGAATCCGTCGGACCGCCGCGTTCTGCACCAAGGTCCCTCTGGACCATTGACGCGATGCCGGTCCCGGAATTGCGGTTCCAGATCTCCACGAACTCCACGGGGTAGCCCCCAATCCGGGCAGCACCGATGGCGGGCGGCGTAGCCGGCATGATGCAAAGGTATCGCCGACACCTTGGTCTTATGGATCGGGCCCGCGTTGCGGTGCTGGTATGTCCCTCGCCCGAGCGATCGGACAAGCGCCACCAGCGAACGTCAGCGGGAGGGTTGCGATGAGCCAAGCCGACAAGCTGCTGTACACCGCCCATGTCCACACGACGGGAGGCCGGGAAGGCGGTGCCGCGCGCAGTTCCGACGGGCGCCTCGACATCCGGCTGTCCCAGCCCGGCACGCCTGGCCCCGGCACCAATCCGGAACAGCTTTTCGCGGCCGGCTGGTCCTCCTGTTTCGAAAGCGCCATCGGCCTTGCCGCGCGCAAGCAGAAAGTCTCGCTCCCGGCCGGGATGGCGATCGATGCGGAGGTCGATCTCAGCCTGATCGGCGGGGCCTACACCCTGGGCGCACGGCTCAACGTAAGCCTGCCGGGACTGCCCCATGACGTCGCCCAGTCCCTGGTCGACGAGGCGGACCGTCTCTGTCCCTACTCGCGCGCCACCCGGGGCAACATCGACGTCGCGATCACGGTGGTCTGAAACACCGCTCCATCCGGTGAAAACCGGACGGTGTCCTCGGCTTTCGCTGGATGCCCATCCTCGGCGAACCCGTTCGCCGGCACTCACGCTCGCTTGTTTCCCAAGGAGAATGAGGATGCCCTTCGCCACCACCCCAGCCGCCGTGCTGCTGTCCGCCTTGGTCGCCGCGGCCGTCGTCACCGCGCTTCCCACGCCGCCGGGCGCGGCGTCCAACGCACCGGGCAACCCACCCGACGCCGCGATGGAAAACGCCGCGATCCGTCCTTTCCATGTCGAGGTTCCGGAAGAGGCGCTCACCGACCTTCGCCGACGCGTCGCGGCGACCCGATGGCCGGACCCGGAAACGGTCAAGGACGACTCCCAGGGCGTGCGGCTGGCGACCATGCAGAAGCTTGCGCAGTACTGGCAAACTAGCCACGACTGGCGAAAGGTCGAAGCGCGGCTGAACGCCCTGCCGCAGTTCGTCACGGAGATCGACGGCCTTCCCATCCACTTCATCCACGTCCGGTCGAAGCACGAGAACGCGCTTCCGATGATCGTCACCCACGGGTGGCCGGGCTCGATCATCGAGCAGATGAAGATCATCGACCCGCTGACGAACCCCACGGCCCACGGCGGCAGCGCGTCGGATGCCTTCCACCTCGTGATCCCGTCGCTGCCGGGCTACGGCTTCTCCGGCAAGCCGACGGAGCCGGGTTGGACGCCTGAGCGGATCGCGCGGGCCTGGGCGACGCTGATGCAGCGCCTCGGCTACACCCGCTATGTCGCGCAGGGCGGCGATTGGGGCAACGCCGTTTCGGAAATCATGGCCCTGCAGCAACCGCCGGGCCTGCTGGGCATTCACACCAATATGGCGGCCACGGTGCCGGCCAACATTTCGAAGGCGCTGGCCGACGGCGGTCCCCCGCCGGCCGGCCTTTCGTCCGAGGAGAAGCGCGCCTGGGACCAGCTCGACGACTTCTACAAGAAGGGGCTGGGCTACGCGATCGAGATGAACAACCGTCCGCAGACGCTGTATGGGCTGGTCGACTCGCCGATCGGCCTCGCGGCCTGGATGCTCGACCACGACATCCGCAGCTACCGGATGATCGCCCGCGTCTTCGACGGGCAGGCGGAAGGGCTGACGCGGGACGACGTGCTCGACAACATCACCCTCTACTGGCTGACGAACACCGCGATCTCCTCGGCGCGCCTTTACTGGGACACCGCGCAGGTGGCGAAAGGAGGCTTCTTCGACGTCCGCGGCATCAAAATCCCCGTCGCCGTCAGCGCCTTCCCCGACGAGATCTACCAGGCGCCGAAGAACTGGGCCGAGCAGGCCTACCCCAAGCTGATCCATTACAACCGGCTCGATAAGGGCGGCCACTTCGCCGCCTGGGAACAGCCCGACCTCTTCACCCAGGAACTCCGAGCGTCCTTCCGGTCGGTGCGCTGAATACATAGGAGGCGAGACATGACCGACAACCAGATCGTCGATTCGAGCTTCACGTCGGTGATCAACGCGCCAATCGGCAAGATCAATATTCCGGAATGGTGCTTCACGTTGCCGGAGAGCGAATACAGGGGCTGTTCACCGGCGCATATCGCCGCAGGATTTACGACCGCGCCGGACGGCAGGCGGATGTCGATCAACGTCGAGATCATCGGCGGCAGCTTGATGGTGCAGCATTACGTGGAGACGCTCGGCGACAAGGACCACCTGATCCTCGATTCGGACTCGGACGTGTTCACGCCGACCGGCCGGACGAGCATCCATGTGACCTGGGAGTTGAGCGTCAGGGAGGTCGGCGCGGGAAAGTGCGAATTCACCAATCGCGTCAGGTCGTACGCAACGGACGAGATGATGATGTTCCTTGCGCGGCAGGGCATCCCCTTCGATCAGTTCCGCGCCCAGCGCCAGCCCGCGTCCATCGCCCACAACCAGGGGGAGACGCCTTTGTTCGCCGCCAGCATCGAGCGGGCCGCGCTCAAGAATGACCGGTGATCAAGCGCGGCCGTGCCGCCGCAAGGGAGTGCCCAATGACGCAGCTTCACTACGACAAGGACATCACCGCCCTCCTCGTGGTCGACCCCTACAACGACTTCATTTCCGAAGGCGGCAAGATCTGGCCCCGCATCAAGGCCGTGGCCGAAGCGAACAACTGCGTTCCGCACATGCAGCAAGTCCTGACCGCCGCACGCGACGCGAAGCTTCGGGTCTTCTTTGCCATGCATCACCGCTACCGTCCCGGTGACTACGAATCCTGGACGTACATCGCGCCGATCCAACTGGCCGCGTGGAAACGCAAGAGCTTCGAGTTCGGCACCTGGGGAGGCGAGTTCCGCGATGAATTCATACCGGCGGCGGGCGAAATCGTCGCGAGCGAACACTGGTGCTCCAGCGGCTTCGCCAACACCGATCTGGATGTGCAGCTCAAGAGGCACGGCATCCATCGGCTCATCGTCATCGGACTGGTCGCGCACACCTGCATCGAAGCGACCGTCCGCTTCGCCGCGGAGCTTGGCTACGACGTGACGGTCGTCAAGGACGCCGTCGCAGACTACTCGGACGAAATGATGCACGCCGCGCTTGAGATCAACATGCCGAATTACGCCAGCAACATCGTGACCACGAAGGAGATAATCGCCGCGCTGAGCGCATGATCTTGGCCCTTCCAGGAAGGGTGACGGCGAGGAATTCGGCCCAGCCCTCAACGCGATCGTCTTCAACCGCATCGGGACTGGGCCGGCGTCCGGGTCAATGATTGTCGCGCGGTATGCCCATGGTCTGGGCGACGCGCTGGTACTTGATGGCGGGCTTCAGCACCATGCCTTCGTCAAGCTGGTCGACGATGCCGCGCTGGATCTCCTGCCAGGGGGTCTGCGACGGCGGGGCCGGGTAGCCGCCCGCGGCTTCCAGCGCGGCGCGGCGGTCGGCCAACTCCTCGTCCGAAATCAGGATGTCGGCGCCGCCGCGGCGCAGGTCGATGCGCACCCGGTCGCCGGTGCGCAGCAGGGCTAGCCCGCCGCCCGCCGCCGCTTCCGGCGCCGCGTTGAGGATGGAGGGCGATCCCGACGTGCCGGACTGGCGGCCGTCGCCGATGCAGGGCAGGGAATGGACGCCCTGCTTGATGAGCGTGGCGGGCGGGCGCATGTTCACCACCTCCGCCGCCCCGGGATAGCCGATGGGGCCGGTGCCGCGGATGACGAGGATGGTGTACGCGTCGATGCCGAGTGCCGGGTCGTCGATGCGGTGATGGTAGTCCTCCGGCCCGTCGAAGACGACGACCTTGCCCTCGAACGCCTCGGGGTCCTGCGGGTTGGACAGATAGCGCTCGCGGAATTCCTCGGAGATGACGCTGGTCTTCATGATGGCGGCGTTGAACAGGTTGCCGCGCAGCACGACGAAGCCGGCGTTGATCCTCAGCGGGTCGTCAATGGGGTGGATCACGCGGGTGTCGAGGATCTCCGTATTGCGGCAGTTCTCGCCGATGGTGCGGCCGTTGACGTTGGGGGCCTCCTCGCGGATCAGGCCCTTGCTCATCAGTTGGGCGACGACCGCGGGCACGCCGCCGGCGCGGTGGAAGTCCTCGCCAAGATACTCGCCCGCCGGCTGGAGGTTGACCAGCAGCGGCACCTCAAGCCCGTGGGTCTGCCAGTCCTCCACGGTCAGCGGTATGCCGATGTGCTTGGCGATGGCGTTGATGTGGATCGGCGCGTTGGTCGAACCCCCGATGGCGGAGTTCACGACAATGGCGTTCAGGAACGCCTCGCGGGTCAGGATGTCCGACGGCTTGATGTCCTGGCGGACCATCTCGACGATGCGCTTGCCGGTCTCGTAGGCGGCCTGCTGGCGCTCGCGGTAGGGGGCGGGGATGGAGGCGGAGCCCGGAAGCTGCATGCCCAACACCTCCGCCAGCGAATTCATGGTGGAGGCCGTGCCCATCGTGTTGCAGTAGCCGGTCGAGGGCGCCGACGACGCCACCAGCTCGATGAAGCCCTGGTAGTCGATCTCGCCGGCCGCCATCAGTTCGCGCGCCTTCCACACGATGGTGCCCGATCCGGTACGCTCGCCGCGGAACCAGCCGTTCAGCATGGGGCCGACCGACAGTGCGATGGCGGGGATGTTCACGGTGGCCGCCGCCATCAAGCAAGCGGGCGTGGTCTTGTCGCAACCGATGGTCAGCACCACCCCGTCGAGCGGGTAGCCGTGCAGCACCTCCACCAGTCCCAGATAGGCGAGGTTGCGGTCGACGGAAGCGGTCGGTCGTTTGCCAGTCTCCTGGATCGGGTGGACGGGGAACTCGATGGCGATGCCGCCGGCGGTGCGGATGCCCTCGCGCAGGCGTTCCGCCAGCACCAGATGGTGCCGGTTGCAGGGGCTGAGGTCGGATCCCGTCTGCGCGATGCCGATGATCGGCGCGCCGGATTGCAACTCCTCCCGCGTCAGGCCGAAGTTCAGGTAGCGCTCCAGATAGAGCGCGGTCATGTCGGGGTTGGCGGGGTTGTCGAACCACGCGCGCGACCGCAGCCGCCGGCCTGAACCGGACTCGTTCAGTGGGAAAGTGGGCTTCGTCTCGGACATGTCGGCACCAGTTCAGGTTGGGGGCGCAGGTCGGGTGGCGGCCGGCGCCGGGTTTATGAGAGTCCCGGTAGGGGGCCTACCAGTGGAAGGCGTCGGTGGTGCGCCAGCGGCCGACCAGGCAGGCGTCGGCGACGAGCTGCAATGGGCGGGCGTCCACGTCGCTGGCGCCGTCGGCGATCAGGCGGTGGAAGCGGCGGTAGATGCGCTGGTATTCGCTGTCGGGCTCGGCCAGCACGGGCTCCCCATCGACGCTCAGCCGCGTGCCGCCGTGGGTCAGGTCCAGCTGGCCGCCGTCCGTCTCAATGGCAATGGACCAGGTCTGCTCGCCCTGCTGAAGGAAGTCGAACGCGGCCGTCACGGTCCCGACGCCGGAGCCCGCGGCACCCTCCATCGTCAGGGTCGCGGCGATGGGTGTGTCGCGGTTGGCGGGGACGCTCAACTCGGCGGCGCGGACGACGACGGGGCCCGGCAGAATGTCGGTCAGGATCGACAGGGCGTTGATGCCCGGATCGAAGACGCCGAAACCACCCGCCGCGAAGATCCAATCCTGGCCCGGATGCCAGCGCCGCACGTCCTCCTTCCAGGTGACGGCGACGTGGCGGACGGAGGATCCGGCCAGCCGCCGCCGCGTCTCCTCCACCGCCGCGTTGAAGCGGGAGTGCCAAGCGGCGAACAGCGTGCGCCCGGCGGATTCCGCCTCGTCGATGAGGACGCGCAGCTCCGTCAGGGTGGCGGCCGGCGGCTTCTCGATCAGGACGTGCTTGCCGGCACGAAACGCCTCAACGGCCAGGGCCTGGCGGACCGCGGGCGGCGTGCAGAGCGCGACGGCGCACAGGCCGGGAAACGCTGCCAGCATCTCCGCCTGGCTGCAGAAGGTCGGCACCTCGTCGTGCCCGGTTCCGTCCGGGCTGACCATCGCAGCCAGCCGGAACAGGCCGGTGGCGGCGATGGCGGGGACGTGCTGGTCGCGGGCGATCTTGCCCAAACCGACGATGCCAAGGGTCGGGCGGTCCATGACAGCCCTCACGCCTTGTTCTTGTTGTAGACGTCGATGGTGACGGCGGCGAGCAGGACCATGCCCTTGATGACCTGCTGCCAGTCGATGCCGATGCCCACGATCGACATGCCGTTGTTCATCACGCCCATGATGAAGGCGCCGATCACCGCGCCGGTGACCCGGCCCACACCGCCGGACGCGGAGGCGCCGCCGATGAAGCAGGCGGCGATCACGTCCAGTTCGAACGACACGCCGGCCTTGGGCGTCGCCGTGTTCAGCCGGGCGGCGAAGATCAGCCCGGCCAGGGCCGCCAGCACCCCCATGTTGACGAAGGTGTAGAAGCTGAGCCGTCGCGTGTCGATGCCCGAAAGCCGCGCCGCCTTCTCGTTGCCGCCCAGCGCGTAGACCCGCCGCCCCACCGTGGTGTTGCGCGTCACGAAGCCATAGAGCGCGATCAGCACGCTCATGATGATCAGCACGTTGGGCAGGCCGCGGTAGGAGGCCATCAGCTGGCCGACATAGACCAGCACCGCCGCCAGCGCGAGGTTCTTCACCGCGAACAGCGCCAGCGGCTCCTGCTCGATGCCCACGGCGTGGCGGCGCCGGCGCGCGGCGAGGTTGAGCACGACCAACGCGAAGGCCAGGGCGCCGCACAGCAGCAGGCTGGTGATGTGGAACTTGCCGACGTTGAACAGGTCGAGCGCCAGGAAGTCGGGGATGAAGCCGGAGCTGAGGCGCTGAAATTCCACCGGGAAGGGGCCGACCGACTGGCCGGCCAGCAGGATCAGGCACAGGCCGCGGAAGACCAGCATGCCGGCCAGCGTGACGATGAAGGAGGGGATGCGCAGGTAGGCGACCCAGAAGCCCTGCACCGCCCCGATCGCCGCGCCGGCGAGCAGGCACAGCAGCGTGGTGGTGACGAAATCCAGGTGGAGCCGCACCATCAGGATGGCCGCCAGCGCGCCGATGAAGGCGACGACGGACCCCACCGACAGGTCGATGTGCCCGGCGACGATCACCAGCAGCATGCCCAGCGCCATGATGACGATGTAGCTGTTCTGGAGAACGAGGTTCGTCAGGTTCAGCGGCTGCAGCAGCGTGCCGTCGGTCATGTACTGGAAGAACAGCACGATGGCGGCCAGCGACAGCAGCATGCCGTAGTCGCGCAGGTGCGCCTTCACGAACCGCCCGACGGATTGCCGCGAGCCGCGCGCCGGCAGGTTGATTTCGGCACTCATAGTGAGACCTCCCCGGACATCAGCGTCTCTCCGGACCGCATGATCGCCCGCATGATCTTTTCCTGGCTGGCCTCGGCCGCCGGCATCTCCGCGACCATCTCACCGGCGTTCATCACGTAGATGTGGTCGGCGACGCCCAGCAGCTCCGGCATCTCCGACGAGATCAGGACGACGCCCCGCCCCTCGGCCGCCAATTGGTTGATGATGGTGTAGATCTCGTACTTGGCGCCGACGTCGATGCCGCGCGTCGGCTCGTCCAGGATTAGCACCTGCGGGTCGGCGAACAGCCATTTGCTGAGCACGACCTTCTGCTGGTTGCCGCCGGACAGGTTCACCGCCTCCTGCAACACGCCGGAGCAGCGGATGCGCAGCCGGCGGCGGAACTCCTCCGCCACCTGGATCTCGCGCTCGTGGTCGATGACGCCTCGCTTCGCTACACCGGGCAGGTTCGCCAGCGTGATGTTGTGGCGGATGTCGTTGTCGAGCACGAGGCCCAGCTGCTTGCGGTCCTCCGTCGCGTAGGCGAGGCCGTTGGCCATGGCCCGGCTGATGGTGGAGACGTCGATCTCCCGCCCGCCGAGGAAGGCCTGCCCGCGGATGTTGCGGCCGTAGGAGCGGCCGAACAGGCTCATGGCGAACTCGGTGCGGCCGGCGCCCATCAGGCCGGCGATGCCCACCACCTCGCCGCGGCGGACCGTCAGGTTGACGTCCTTGACCACGCGTCGGCCGGGGTGGGCCGGGTGGTCGGCGTTCCAGCCCTTCACCTCGAACAGCACCTCACCGGGTGCGCTGGTTCGCCTGGGGTAGCGGTCGGATAGTTCGCGCCCGACCATGCCCTTAATGATGCGGTCCTGGCTGATGGCGGCCTCGCGGCAGTCCAGCGTTTCCACCGTCGTGCCGTCGCGCAGGATGGTCACGCGGTCGGCGACCTTGGCGATCTCGTTCAGCTTGTGCGAGATGAGGATGGAGGAGATGCCGCGCGCCTTGAATTGCAGCAGCAGGTCCAGGAGAGCGTCGCTGTCGCTTTCGTTCAGGCTGGCGGTCGGCTCGTCCAGGATCAGCAGCTTGACCTCCTTGGACAGGGCCTTGGCGATCTCCACCAGCTGCTGCTTGCCGACGCCGATGTCGGTGATCAGCGTTTCCGGCGGGTCGTGCAGCCCGACCATGCGCAGCAATTCCCGCGCCCGCAGGGTGGAGGCGTCCCAATCGATGACACCGCGTGTTGCTTGCTCGTTGCCGAGGAACAGGTTCTCGGTGATCGACAGCAGCGGGACGAGCGCCAGTTCCTGGTGGATGATGATGATGCCCAGCCGCTCGCTGTCGGCGATGCCGCGGAAGGCGACCGGCTCCCCGCGGAAGCGGATGTCGCCCTCGAAGCTGCCGTGCGGGTAGACGCCGCTCAGCACCTTCATCAGCGTCGACTTGCCGGCGCCGTTCTCGCCGATCAGCGCGTGGATCTCGCCCTCGCGGACCGACAGGTTGACGTTATCCAGCGCCTTGACGCCCGGGAACGTCTTGCTGATGCCCTTCATCTCAAGGATGGGCATGTCCTGGATGCTGTCCATCACGCTTCCTTGGAATTTTTGCAAGGCGCGGCTTATCGGATCTGGCTTTCCTTGTAGTAGCCGCTGTCGACCAGGGTTTGCTTCCAGTTGGAGGCGTCGACGGTGACCGGCTTCAGCAGGTAGGCCGGGACGACCTTCTTGCCGTTGTCGTAGGTCTTGGTGTCGTTGACCTGCGGCGTGCCGCCGTTCATCAGCGCGTCGACCATGTCGGCGGTGACCTTGGCGAGTTCGCGCGTGTCCTTGAAGACGGTGGAGCGCTGCTCGCCCGCCAGGATCGACTTGACCGAGGGCACCTCCGCGTCCTGGCCCGTGACCACCGGCATCGGCTGCGCCGGCGAGCCGTAGCCGACCCCCTTCAGCGAGGAGATGATGCCGATGCTCAGGCCGTCGTAGGGCGACAGCACGGCGTCCACCCGCTTGTTGCCGTAATAGGCGCTCAGCAGGTTGTCCATGCGCGCCTGGGCGGTGCCGGGATCCCAGCGCAGGGTGGAGACCTTATCCATGCCCATTTGCCCGCTCGCCACCTTCAGCTTGCCGCTGTCGATGTAGGGCTGAAGCACCGACATGGCGCCGTTGTAGAAGAAGTAGGCGTTGTTGTCGTCGGGCGAGCCGCCGAACAGCTCGATGTTGAAGGGCCCCTTGCCGTCCTTCAGCCCCAGCGCGTCGACGATGTAGCTGCCCTGCAGCACGCCGACCTGGAAGTTGTCGAAGGTGGTGTAGTAGTCGACGTTCTCCGACCCGCGGATCAGCCGGTCGTAGGCGATGACCTTGACGCCGCGCTCCTTGGCCTGCTGCAAGACGTCGGTCAGCGTCGTGCCGTCGATGGAGGCGATCACCAGGACCTTGGCGTTCTTGGTGACCATGTTCTCGATCTGGGCGAGCTGGTTGGGGATGTCGTCCTCGGCGTATTGCAGGTCGGTCTTGTAGCCCTTGGCCTGAAAGGCCTTGACGATGTTGTTGCCGTCGTCGATCCAGCGCGCCGACGACTTCGTCGGCATGGCGATGCCCACAAGGCCTTTGTCCTGCGCCTGCGCGGCCGGCATCAGCGGGCCGGCCAGGGCGAGCAGCCCGACGGCCAGGCCAGCCAGCGTGCCCGACAACGTGGTCGTGAATGAAGACATGGACGGACTTCCTCCCTTTCCGCGGCACCGGGAATGACCGGCGACACAATAATTTATGTGTCTAGCAATCGGTCGGAAGACCATAACTGTCAAATACGATTATTCGCGTGATCCATATCCGTTTTGGTATCGCCGGATGGATCGGCGGGCGGCGTTCCCGCCGCTCCGCGCATCGTCTGGTCGGACGCCGCCCGCAGCGCGGACAGGACCGTGCACGCGCCCGGCGACATCGGGCGCTCCTTCAGCCAGAAGATGCCGTAGGGCTCGACGCTGAAGCGCTTGTGGAACGGCATGATGGTGCAGCAGCCGCTGGGGGAGAACACCCGGGCGAGCGCGCGGGCAAACACGGTGACCGAGTCGTTCTCCGCCACCATCGCCATGGAGATGACGGGGGAGGCGCTTTCGATCACCTTGCGCGGCGGCGCAACCCCCTCGGCGCGGAACAGCGCCTCCACCCGGCTGCGCAGCAGGGATCCCGCCGGCTGGAGGATCCAGGTCGCGTCCACCAGATCGGCCGCGGTCAGCGTGCGGCCAAGCCGCAGCAGCGGGTGGCTGTCGCGGCAGACGAAGCACAGCTCCTCACCGCTGATTTCCTGGTATTCGAAGGTTGACGCATCGACGTGTCCGGGCAGGCGGCCGATCGCGAAATCCATCACACCCTGCTGGACCCGCTCGGCCAGCACGTCGCTGGTCTCCACTGCCACAGCGATCTTCAGGCCGGGGTGCTCGCGGGACAGCGCGTTGATCACCGGCACCACCAGTTCCACCGCGGGCGCCATCACCGTTCCGATTGAAACGCTGCCGCTGTGCCCCGCCAGCAGGGTGTTCAGCTCGTCCCCCGCCTCCTGCAACTCGCTGAGGATCATCCGTGCGTGCCGGATCATCAGGTTGCCGTACCAGTTCGGCTCGACGCCGCGGCCGTGGCGATCGAACAGCGCGATGCCCAGCGCCTCCTCAAGGTCGCCCAGCAGCTTCGAGGCGGCGGGCTGCGACATGTTGAGGCTGGCAGCGGCGCGGTGCAGGTTGCGCTGCTCGTCGAGCGCCGTGAACAGCTGGAGATGGCGGAGCTTCAGCCGGGCCTTCAGGAACCAGTTGGCCGGAAACCGTTGCGAGGTCACGGGCGGGGTCTCCGATCGGGCGGCGCCGCCGACATACGAAATTCCATATCGCCGACGCCGATATTCGTATTGGACGATTATCAGGACGCCTCTTATCGTTGGCGTGGTCAACAAAATTCAGCGCTGCACAGCACGAGATGGATCCCATGGCCATGCCCTCCAGCGTCCGTCCTTACCGGGGAGTGTTCCCCGTCGTTCCGACCATCTTCACCGAGGCGGGGGACCTGGACCTTGCCGGGCAGAAGCGCTGCGTCGATTTCATGATCGACGCAGGCTCCAACGGCCTGTGCATCCTCGCCAACTTCTCCGAGCAGTTCGTGTTGACCGACGCCGAGCGCGAGCTGCTGATGGAGACCATCCTGGCCCACGTCGCCGGCCGGGTGCCGGTCATCGTCACCACCACCCATTTCAGCACGGCCGCCTGCGCCGCACGCAGCCGCCGCGCGCAGGAGCTGGGGGCCGCCATGGTGATGGTCATGCCGCCCTACCACGGCGCCACCATCCGGGTGCCCGAGGCCGGCATCGTCTCCTTCTTCCAGCGGGTGTCCGACGCCATCGACATCCCGATCATGATCCAGGACGCGCCGGTCAGCGGCACCACCCTGCCGGCGGAACTGCTGGCCCGCATGGCGCGGGAGATCGCCAACATCTCCTACTTCAAGGTCGAGGTGCCGCAGGCCGCCGCCAAGCTGCGCCGGCTGATCGAACTGGGCGGCGACGCCGTCGAGGGACCGTGGGACGGCGAGGAGGCGATCACTCTGCTGGCCGACCTGGACGCCGGCGCCACCGGCGCCATGACCGGCGGCGGCTATCCCGACGGCATCCGCCAGATCATCGACCCGTTCCTGGCCGGTGACCGCGAGGCGGCGGTGATGGCCTACGGGCGCTGGCTGCCGCTGATCAACCACGAGAACCGCCAGTGCGGCCTTGCCACCGCCAAGATCCTGATGAAGGAGGGCGGCATCATCGCCTGCGACTCCGTGCGCCACCCCCTGCCGGACCCGCACCCGGCCAGCCGCGCCGGCCTGCTCGACGCCGCCCGCCGCCTCGACCCGCTGGTCCTGCGCTGGGGGCGCTGAAGGCGGGAGCGTCGCCTTTGCCTCCGCTGCCGACCCGATTCTTCAACCCGGGCGTGCTGCTGTTCGTCTTCATCCTGCTGCAAAAAGGCCGTCTGGCCGTCAGGCCCATCCCGTTCGCCGGACCGGACGGCCGGTAGCAAGTTTCCAGCGTCGCCCCTCAATCTGAGGCGCGCGCCGATGCACGTTGCCCTGGGGCGTCCCCGCGCGTGCGACAGCCCCAAATCCCGCGCAGCACCGTTACCTTCACCGCCGCCGTCAACAGCGCGGCAGTCCAGTTGTCCCAATCATAAGTATACATAAATGCCGGAGCCGCCAAGGTCTCGCGGACTCGTCTTTGTGGCGCGACGATTATTATCCACGCAAAAGCATGAAATCTTACAGTGACGCATTTTGAAACTCTTTTTTGCTTCCATTTCGGAAATTGCTTTCGCCAATCTCAAGGAAAGGAACAAATAATCGCTTCGACACCGGCCGTCACTCTTACGGCGCTGCGCGGATGAACATTGTCGCGAATGATAGGGGCGTCGTTGAGTCGTCGCAACGCTGATTTCTGCAAAAGCATCGACCGATCCGAAGCAGCTGAAGGCGGCGCTCGACCTGCGCGGCCTGCGCGTGTCGGAGGCGTGGGTCAGCACCTACTTCACCATCGAGTCGATGAAGGAGCAGACCATCCAAAAGGTCCGCCAGCAGTTGGCCTTCATCAAGCAGGTGGAAGGCCACGAGAACGACCCGCGCAAGGCTGACCTTGTGGTGGCGGAGTTCGGCGGTGCGGTCAACCCGCTGCCGGTGGCGCTGTACCCCAACGTCCCGATCTTCGACGACCGCCAGTGGGACGCGCTGGCCACCGGCCTGAACGAGATCGGCCGCATTGCCCGCGAGGAGGGCCGCCGCCTGTGCTACCACCCGCACATGGGCACCGGCGTGATGAAGCAGGCGGCGGTCGAGCGGCTGATGAAGGCGACCGATCCGGATCTGGTCTTCATGCTGCTGGACACCGCGCACCTCTACTGCGGCGGCGCCGACCCGCTGGAGATCACGCGCAAGTACGCGACCCGCATCAAGCACATCCACCTGAAGGACTTCCGCGAGAGCGTGCTGAAGGACATGCACGCCAAGGGCATGTCCTTCCAGGAGGGCATCGAGGCCGGCATCTTCACCGTGCCGGGCGACGGCTCCTACAAGCACTTCCCGGAAATCCTGTCGATCCTGGCCGAGGCCAAGTTCGAAGGCTGGCTGGTGATCGAGGCGGAGCAGGAGCCGGCCAAGGCCAACCCGCTGCAATACGCCAAGATGGCGCGGGCGTACCTGCGCGAGCAGCTGGGGTGGTGACCATGAGCAAACACCCGACGAGGGACATCAACCTCAGCTTTTTCATGTTCACGGCGAACCTGCAGCCGGACGACGAGGCCTACACCCAGGTCATCATCCGCCACATCAAGGCGATGACCGAGCTGGGCTACGCCGGCTTCGACCTGCTGATCCACCCGGTGCAGACCGCCAACCACAAGGCGGAGGTGGAGAGCTACACCCGCATGAAGCGGGCCTTCGACAAGGCCGGGCTGGAGGGCGTGCGCTTCACCACCAACGTCGGCGCTACGCGCACCTTCGACCCGACCTCCCCTTACCGGCAGCAGCGCGAGGGGGCGCTGGCCTACCTGAAGTCGCGCGTGGACATCACCGCGGTCCTCGGCGGCAACTCCATCATGGCCGGGCCATTCGTCTTCCCCTACGGCGTGTTCCCGACCACGGACGACGGCGACCCGATCTGGAGCGACGCGTTGCGGGAGTGGCTGAAGCCCCGCTACGAGCTGGCCCGCCCCGTGTTGCAGGAGCTGGGCGAGTACGCGGAGAAGAAGGGCGTCAAGCTGGGCATCGAGCCGGTCGATCACTGGGAGACGCCGGCGCCGAACATGGTGTCGGACGTGCTCGACTTCCTCCAGGGCGTCCAGACCGCACAGACCGGCCTGACCATCGACAGCGCCCATGTGGTGCTGGGCAGCAACGGCCCGCTGGTCTTTGAGGACAACGTGCGCACCGCGGTGGCGCAGAACCGGCTGCATTACGTGCACATCTCCGCGCCCGACCGCGGGGCGGTGCACGACAGCTGGATCCCCTGGGGCACCTTCCTGCGCCCGATCCTGCCGGTCTACCACGGCCCGCTGCTGGTCGAGGTGTTCAACGCCGTCCCGCCCTTCACCAATCTTCTCCGCCTGACGCGGCGGAAGTTCTGGATTCCCGGCGAGGACAAGCCGGAACCGGGCCTGCCCAGCGCCTACGACATCGCGCGCGAAGGGTTGGCGACACTCGACCGCGAGATCGAGCGTCTCAGCCACAGCCACTGACCGGGTCCCATTGATGCGGGCGCCGGAGACGGCGCCCAGAAGGACTCGCGATGATCAAAGACAGCCACGCTGCGCGGTGCGGCGTCGCATCTGACGGTCGGCACGCTGATCGAGGCGTTTTGATCCGGGCTGAGGCCGACCATTGATCCTGTCCATGATCATGCGCATAATGCACGCGCATGATCATGGAGCAGCCGATGCCGGACACGCGCCTGCCGTTCGATGCCTCCGCCCCGAAGCGGGCGACCAACGTCAGCCTCAACAGCGATCTGCTCGAGCAGGCCAAGGCCCTTGGCATCAACGTGTCGCGGGCGTGTGAACGCGGGCTGGCGGAGCAGATCGCCGAACTGCGCGACAAGCGCTGGCTGGAGGAAAACCGCGCGGCGTTGGAATCATCCAACGCCTATGTGGAGGCCAACGGTCTGCCACTGGCCAAGCACCGCCCTTACTGATGGCGCGCTTCGACGTCCATCGCCGGCTTGATGGCTCCGGTTACCTGCTTGACCTGCAAGCCAACATTCTGCGCGACCTCAACACCCGGTTCGTGGCGCCTTTGTTGCCGCCTAACGAGGCGCCGCGGCCAGCGGCCCGACTCAACCCGATCTTTACCATCGAGGGGCAGCCGCACGTCATGGTCACGCAGTTTGCCGGTGCTGTCCGAAATGCCGAACTCGGCCCCTGGGTCGGCAATCTCCTGTCGGAAGACACCGCCATCGTTGCGGCTCTGGACATGCTGATCGGCGCCTGATGTCCGGATCGTGGGCCAGGACGGTCTTCACCGGTAGAGGTTCCGCTCGCCCAGCTCTTCGGCGCGCTTGCGCTCAAGCTCCTGGTTGTAGCGCCGCAGGGCGTAGGCTTCGGTGAGGTAGCCGAGCAGCCGCTTGTTCGCAGCACTCTCCACGACCGGAAGGTTTTCCTCCTCGGTGTCGGTGAAGAGCTTGAGGGCGCTGCGCACGTTCTGCCCCGGAAACAGGACGGCGTCCTGCGAGCGGGCGAAGTCCCCCGCCGTGCGCTGGTCGGCGCTTTCCTCCAGCGTCGGATCGTGCACGTCGGAGAGCGTGACGATTCCCGCAAAGCGCCCGCTTTCGTCGACAACGAAGACCTGCTTGGCGCTGCCGAGCGGAAAGGCGCGGCGCAGCCCGGCCAAGCTCATGGTCGCCGGAACGCTCTTGGCGTCGCGGCGCATCAGCCGGCCCACCGTCAGGCTCTCGATCCAGCCGACGTCGTGGGCGCCATGGATCGGCAGGCCGCGCAGGTGGAAGCGCCACGTGGCGAAGGAGTAGCCGAACAGCCGCCGCACGATCATCGTCGCGACCGCCACGCTGGTCAGGACGCCGAGCGTGGCCGGAAAGTCGGCCGTGGCCTCCTGCACCAGCATGACCATGGTGAGCGGCGCGCCGACGATGGCGGCGGCGACCGATCCCATGCCGATCAGGATGAAGGCCGTCTGGTGGATGGCGACGTCGGGCAGCAGCCAGCCCACGACCGTCGCGAAGAGGCTGCCGTACAGGCTGCCCAGGAACAGGGAGGAGCTGAACAGGCCGCCGCGGAAGCCGGACCCGAGCGAGATGGCCGAGGCGACGACCTTGGCGACCAGCAGGGCCGCCATCACCGGCACCCCGTAGCCGAGGACGATGTTGTGCTGGATGGCCCCATGCCCGCTGCCCAGCACCTGCGGGTAGAGCAGGGCGATCGCGCCGACCAGCAGACCACCGACCGCCGGGCGGAGCCAGCCGGGAATGCCGGCCGCCCGGAACAGCCGTTCGGCCAGCGTCACCGCCTTCATGGTCGCGATGCCCAGGACGGCCGCCCCGATGCCGATCAGGCCGAAGAAGGGGTAGTCGCTCGGCCCCACGCTGACGGCGTCGTAGACGGCGAAGATGGTGTCGCTGCCGCTGGTCCAGCGGGTGATGACGCCGGCCGTGATGGCCGACAGGCTCACCGGCGCCAGGGCGGCAAGCGTGTAGCTGCCGATCACGAGTTCGAAGGCGTAGAAGGCCCCGGCGAGGGGGGCGTTGAACGCCGCCGCGATGGCCGCCGCGGCGCCGCACCCGACGAGGATGCGCAGGTCGGCGCGCCGGAGCTTGACCGCCTGCCCGGCGGTGGACGCGATGCCCGCCCCGACCTGGGTGTAGCCCGCCTCCATGCCCACCGACGCCCCGGCGGCGTTGGACATCAGCGTCGAGAGGGCGAGGCGCAGGCTGTCGAGCAGCGACATGGCGCCGCCGTACAGCGCGTTCGCCTCGATGGGGTCGACGATGTCCTTCGCCCGCAGGCGCCGGGCGAAGCTGCCGGCAAGGCCCAGCACCAGCCCGCCGAGCACCGGAACGACCAGCGGCTGCCAGGGGCCGATGGCCACCCCCGCGCTGAGGTGGGCGCCGCGCGGAAGGTCGAACAGCACCGAATGCAGAAGCGCCACCGCCTTTTGCAGCAGAACGACGCCGGTGGCGATCACAGCCGCTGCGGCGACCCCGAGAGCCACGATGGCGACGTCGTTGTCGCGCACGTTCCGGCTGGCCAGGGCGCGCAGCAGCGACAGGCGGCTGCGCAACCGCCCACCGTGGCGGCCGTCCGCGGGCAACCGCGGGCTCCGGCGGTTGTTCCGGCTTTTCTTCGCGGCCAGGGGTGGGGTGGGGATCTGGGGCATGGCGGAACGGGCGGCGGGCTCCGGTGCAGGCGGCGACCGGCATCTAAGCGGCTCCGGCGCCTCGTGCAATGGCAATTCTTCGGCGCGTGGCCGGCAGGGCCTTGAACGAATATAGGTTACGATATATCTTAATTATATCTTTGAACCAAGGAGCATCGCAACATGCGATTTTTCCCGCACCATCCCGGCAGTTGGCCCCGCCATCACCACCCCGGCCCGCACGGCCATGGCCGCGGCCGTTACGGTGACGAGCCCGGCCGCGGGCATCATGAACGCCGCCAAGGGCGCGGCGGCCGGCGCCGCGTCTTCGAATCGGCCGAGCTTCGGCTCGTGCTGCTGAAGTTGATCGCGGACCAGCCCCGGCACGGCTACGACCTGATCCGCGCCATCGAGGACCTCACCGGCAGCGGCTACGTGCCCAGCCCCGGCGTCATCTATCCGACCCTGACGATGCTGGAGGACATGGGCCAGATCGAGAAGGCCAAGTCAGAAGGCGCCCGCAAGCCCTTCACGGTCACCGACGACGGCATCAGGCAGCTGGAAACGGAAAAGGACGCGGTGGAGGCCATGTTCGCGCGGCTCGCCGCGCTGGCCACGAAGCGCGAGCGCACGGACGGCGCGCCGATCCGCCGCGCCATGGAGAATTTGCGCGCCGTGCTGATGCACCGCCTCGGGCGGGACGACGTCGACACGGACACCGTGCACGCGGCCGTCTCCATCCTCGACGAAGCGGCGCAGCGCATCGAACGCCTGCCGTGACGCCGTCCAGCCGAGAGGGAGCTTCGCCCATGAGCCACCAAAGCAGTGTCCGGGTGCCGACCACCAACGGCAGCCGCTACCTCCAGCAGCTCTGCAAGCACTGGAGCCACAACCTCGCGGTCGAGTTCACGGCGGAAACGGGTCGCGTGGTCTTCCCGCGCGACGCCCGCGGCGCCGACTGGCCCGGCGATGCGGTCCTCACCCTTCAGGCCGACGCCGACGGGCTGCTGTGCCGGTTGGACGCCAGCGCGGCGGGGCAGCTTGACGCGCTGAAGGATGCGGTCGCGCGCCACCTCGACCGCTTCGCCTTTCGCGAGGCCCCGCTGCGCTTCGACTGGCGGGACGAACCGGCCGCCTGATCGTGAATGTCCCAGGCCGGCGGTCACCCCGACGCGGCCTCCTGCATCAGCCAGTCCATGAACAGCCCGATCTTGCGCGACCGGCCGCGGCCCGGCCCGTGCAGCAGGTAATAAGCCTTCGCCGGCCGCAGGGTGTGGGGGAAGGGCTGAACCAGCCGTCCGCTCGCCAGCTCGTCGCGCACCAGGAAGACCGGCAGGAGCGCCACCCCCATGCCCAGGGCCGCGGCCTCCGTGATCATGAAGAAATGCTCGAAACCCGGCGATTGCCCCGTGTCCGGCGGTGCCATGCCGTGCGCGGCGAAGAAGTCGGGCCAAGCCTCCGGCCGCGTGGTGTGCACCAGCAACCGGTGGGCGGGCAGGTCGGCGGGGGAGGCCAGGGGGGCTTGGCGGGCCAGGGCGGGGGCGCAGAAAATCCCCATCTCCTCCCGCATGAACAGGGTCGCTTCGGCCCCCGGCCAGGATCCGAAGCCGTAGCGCAGGGCAAGGTCGATCGGCTCGGCCACGAAGTCGACAGTGTGCTCGGCGGTGGACACGTCCACGAGGATGTCGGGGTGGGCGTGCTGGAAGCGGTGCAGCCGCGGAACCAGCCAGCGCAGCGCGAAGGTCGGCAACAGGCTGATCGACAGGACCCCGCCCTCTTCAAGCCGCCGCACGGATTGCGAGGCCGCGGCGATGCGGCCGAGCGCGTCGGCGACCTGGGGGTAGAAGACCGCACCGGCCGGGGTCAGCGCGATCGCGCGCCCCTCGCGGCGGAACAGCGGCACGCCCAGTTCCGCTTCCAGCGCCTGGACGGACCGGCTGACCGCACCCTGGGTGACGTTCAGCTCACGCGCCGCCGCCGTGAAGCTGAGATGCCGCGCGGCGGCCACGAAGCTGCGGATTCCGTTCAGCGACGGCAGGCGGCGCTCGTCCATCATCCCCATCCATGTGGACCTTTCCATGAGTTTTCCTCATGGAACGCGCCGCATTTCTCGTTTGTCAAGCGTGCACAAATCTTCTTAGATCCCAACAGTCGGGGCCGCCACGCGGCTTTCCGCCCAGCACCGCACAGCAGGGATGTTCCATGACGAACGTGACGCCATTCCACATCGCCTTCCCGGTCAACGACCTCGCCGCCGCGCGGCACTTCTACGGGACGGTGCTCGGCTGCCCGGAGGGGCGCAGCTCCGACCAGTGGATCGACTTCGACCTGTTCGGCCACCAGATCGTGGCGCATCTGAAGCCGGGTGCCGCGAACGAGGACAACCTGCACCACAACCCGGTGGACGGCCACGACGTGCCGGTGCCGCATTTCGGCGTGGTGCTGGAGATGGACCAGTGGCACGCGCTGGCCGAGCGGCTGCGCGCGGCGGGGGTCAAGTTCGTGATCGAGCCCTACATCCGCTTCAAAGGCCAGGTGGGAGAGCAGGCGACCATGTTCTTCCTCGACCCCGCCGGCAACGCGCTGGAATTCAAGGCCTTTGCGGACATGTCGCAACTCTTCGCCAAGTAACGGACGAAGCAACGGCCCGAAGCAACGGTACGCCGTCGGGCGCACCGGGACGGCATCGACGCACAGCCGACGGGATCACCCCGGCCGTGCGTCGGGAGCGCCACCTTCCCCGGCGCGGGAGGCGCTACCGCGCGGCCTGTTCCGCCGACGCGCTGTCCCAGCTCAACGAAGCTGCGTCCTTGCCGGCGACCGAATAGAGCGCGCCCGGCGCGTTGCGCGTCTTCTGGAACTCCTCCAGCGTCTCGCCGCGCATGGCGGCGTAGATGTGCAGGTTGGACACGCCGACCACCGCGCCCAGCTTCTCCAGCATGAAGAAGATGACGCCGTAGTGGATCATGCCGCGCCAGTCACGGTCGCGGATCAGGCGGCTCTCCTCCTCGGTCAACTGCGCCTCTTCAAAAGCACCCTCCGGGTCGGCCAGGAAGCGGGCGCGGTAGGCCGGCTCGATCATCCGGTGCAGGAAACGGTTGATCCGGTAGGCCTTGACGCTGGACGCGTGGGTGAAGGGATAGGTGCCTTCCAGCCCTTCCGCCCCGGCCAGTTGCCGGGCCATGTGGGCGCGGTGCGCGCTGACGGTGTCGGCCGGCGGCTCGACGGCCTCATTCTCGTAGATCGCCGTGGCGATGCCGGTCATGGATGGCAGATAGTAGGTCTGGTGGACCTTCTTCACCGTCGCCGCCATGGCGCCGCGCATGACCAGCCACATGATCACCTCCGCCCCTTCCATGCCGCCCAGGCGGGCGAAGTCGGCGTGGGTCATCCGGGTCAGGGCGATCGGGTCCTTCTCGATCATCTCCAGGAACTGCATGTCCCAGGGCGTGTTGTTGAAGCCCGCGCGCTCCCCGTGCACCTGGTGCGACAGGCCGCCGGTGGCGACCAGCGCGACCTTCAGGTCCTCCGGATAGCTCTCGATCGCCCGGCGCAGCGCCTGCCCCATCTTGTAGCAGCGGAGCGCCGTCGGGATGGGAAACTGCAGCACGCCGACCTGCAGCGGCACGATGGGGACCGGCCATTCCGGATCGTGCGGCAGCAGCATGGACAGCGGCGAGAAGCAGCCGTGGTCCAACGGCCGCTCCTGGAAGAAGGACATGTCGAATTCGTCGGCCATCAGCGACGTGCCGATGTGCTGCGCCAGCTTGGCGTGCCCCTTCACCGGCGGCAGCGACCGGGCGCCGCCGCCCTCGTCCGCCACGCTGTAGGACTTGCCGATGCCCAGCGTGAAGGCCGAATAATGGTCGAAGAAAAAGGACGTGACGTGGTCGTTGTAGATGAAGAACAGGACGTCCGGCTTCGTTTCATCCAGCCATTTCCGGACCGGCTCGTAGCCGGCGAAGATCGGTGCCCAGACGGGATCGTCCTGCTTCTGCCGGTCGAAGGCGAAGCCAATGGTCGGGGTGTGAGAGGTCGCGATCGACCCAACGATGCGTGCCACGGGTTATCCTCCTGAAGGTTCTTATGAAATCCCCTCGCCCGCCTCCGGCGGGAAAGGGAGGGGCCCACGCCTGTGGCGTGGGAGGGTGAGGGCTTGGTTTTTCGGGAAGACCTTAGCCCTCACCCTCCCGCCTCCGGCGGGTCCCTCCCTCTCCCAGCGGGGCTGGAAGAGGGGGAAAATTGCGCTTATTTCTTGGCCGCCACAGCGTTCAGCACTTCCCGCGCGATGCGCGTCGCGTCGGAAGGCACGTCGCCCTCGAACCGCGCGCGTACGTTCAGGTCCGACACCCATTGCTGGTGGGCGGCGGTCGCGGTCGGCATGAAGTTGCTGAGGCCGGCGTGCTCCAGCGTCGCGGCGACCTCGCGCATCTCCGCGGCGCGGCGCTTGCCGTGCACCACGACACGCTCCATGACGTGGTTGGCGAGGCTGGCGAAGTCGAACTTCGCCATCGACGCGGTGATGGAGGGGATGACCCGGTCCTCGATGCCCAGCTTCACCGCGGCGGTGACGCATTCCATCGTGACGCTCTCGAAGCCCTTGATGGCGATGCTGCGGATCATCTTGATGGTGGACGCCTCGCCGGTGATCTCCGACACGACGTCGAAGTTCATGCCGAGGCCGGCCAGGATCGGGGCGACCTTATGCGCGGCCGGGCCGCTGATCAGCAGCGGGGTCTCGTGCCGGCGCGGGTGCACCGGGGCCATGACGGCCACGTCGACGGTCCCGGCGCCGCGCGCCGCGACCAGCTCCGCCGCGTCGGCCTTGCGGAAGGGGGCGGCGGAGTTGATGTCCAGGTACAGCAGGCCGGGATGCACGCCCGGCACCACGCTCTCCGCCGCCGCGATCACCTGATCGGCGGTGACGGCGGAAATGACGATGTCAGCCCAGGCGGCGGCCTCGGCGGCGCTGCCCATCGGCTGGACGTCCAGCGCGCGGCAGTCGGCACGCTTGGCCTCTGCCCGCGCCGGGTCCTCGAACAGGATGTCGTAAGCGGCGATTGTGGCGGCGACAGTCACAGGGCCGCGCGTCCGCCAGCCGCTGGTGAAAGCTTGGGCGGCTTCGCCGAAGCCGATGAATGCGATCTTCGCGTCAGTCATGCGTGCTCTCTCAAACCCGTGCCGGGTCAGTGCTGGGTGGCGCCGATGCCGCACAGGGCGTCCAGGCGGTCGGGGTTCTCGATCAGGGTCCGGCTGTCGCCGTCGAAGGCGATGCGGCCGCGGCTCATCACCATGGTGCGCGGCGCGAAGGCCAGCGCCAGCTTTGCGTGCTGCTCCACCATGATGATGGACAGCTGGTCCTCGTCGCGCAGGCGCAGCAGGGCGTGGAACAGCTGCTCCACGATCACCGGGGCCAGCCCCTCGAACGGCTCGTCCAGCAGCAGGACGCGCGGGTTGGTCAGCAGCGCCCGGCCGAAGGCCAGCATCTGCTGCTCGCCGCCCGACAGCTGGTTGCCCATGTTGGAACGGCGCTGCTGAAGGCGCGGGAACAGGTCGTAGACCCGCTCCAGCGTCCAGGCGCCGGGCCGCAGGCCGACCAGCAGGTTCTCCTCCACCGTCAGGGACGGGAAGATCTCCCGCTGCTGCGGCACGAAGCCCAGGCCCGCGTGCGCCCGCCGGTTGGGCCGCAGCGCGGCGATGTCCGTCCCGCCCAGCCCGATGTGGCCGCCGTGCAGTTTCGTCAGCCCCATGATGGTGGCGAGCAGGGTGGTCTTGCCGACGCCGTTGCGGCCGATCACCGACAGCTTCTCCCCCAATGGCAGGTCGAAGCTCAAATCCTCCAGCACCACGGTGGAGCCGTAGCCGGCCCGCACGTTCCTCAGCGACAGCGACTGGGTCTCAGGCATGGATTCCCTCCCCGAGGTAGACGGCCTTCACCTCGTCGTTGTTGGCGATCTCGTCCGGCGTGCCGCGGGCCAGGACGGCGCCCTGCACTAGCACGGTGATGCGCTGGGCGAAGCGGAAGACGAGGTCCATGTCATGCTCGATGATCAGCACGGCGAGGTCGCTGGCGAGGTTTTCCAAAACCTCGATGATCGTGCCGGTCTCGGTGGACGGGATGCCGGCGGCGGGCTCGTCCAGCAGCAGCACTTTGGGCCGCAGCGCCAGCGCGATGGCGATCTCCACGAGGCGCTGGCGGCCGTAGGGCAGCTCCTTCACCTCGCGGTTGCCCCAGGGCTCCAGCCCCAGGCGGCCGAGAATGTCGTAGGCCTCCTCCCGGATGCGGCGGCGGCGCGACGGGCTGGGCAGCGGGCGCCAGCCCTGGCCGCGGTGCTCGTCCAGCGCCAGGATGACGTTCTCGGCGACGGTCAGGCTGTTGAACAGCGTGTTGATCTGGAAGGTGCGGACCAGCCCCCGCTTCACACGCGCCTCGATCGGCTCTGCCGTCACGTCCGCGCCGTCGAGGATGACGGTGCCGGATGTCGGCGGGACGAGGCCGGTCAGCAGGTTGACGAAGGTGCTCTTCCCCGCCCCGTTCGGGCCGATCAGCGCCTCGAAGGTGCCGGGCTCCAGCGTGAAATTGATGTTCTGCGCGACGGTCAGGGCGCCGTAGTTCTTGTGCAGCGCGCGGGTTTCCAGGATCGCGGCGGTCATTGGGCCTCCTTGGGATGCAGGGCGGCCATCAGGCGGTCCACCAGCCCGATCAGGCCCTTCGGCGCGAACAGCACGATCACGGCCAGCAGCAGGCCCAGCCAGAAGTACCAGTAGGCGGGGTCGAGCGCCGACAGCCGGTCCTTGAACAGCGAGAAGACCACGGCCCCGAGCAAGGCGCCCCACAGCCGGCCGGCGCCGCCCAGCGCCACGATGATCAGCACCTCGCCCGACAGGCCGAAGTGCAGCGCGTTCAGCCCGACGAACTGCGAGGTTTGGGCCAGCAGCGCCCCGGCGACGCCGGCGAGTGCCGCGGAGACGACGTAGATCGACAGCAGGCGCTGCTGCACGTTGGTGCCGATAGCCTGCATGCGCACCCGGTTCTCCCGGATGCCGACCAGTGAGCGCCCATAGGGGGAGCGGGTCATCAGCACCGCGAACAGCACCACGATCCCCAGCACCGCCAACGTATAGAGGAAGGCGGTCAGGCCGAAGATGTCGAAGTCGAACAGGCCGAAGATCGGGGCGACGATCACGCCCTGCAGGCCGTCGGCGCCGCCGGTAACCGGCTTGGCGCGGTTGGCGATCTCATAGACCAGGGAAGCGAAGGCCATGGTCAGCATCAGCTGCCCCAGGCCCTTCGTCCGCAGCACCAACACCCCGGTGCCGAGCCCGAGAAGCCCCGCGCTCGCGCCGGCCAGCAGCAGGCCGGACAGCGGCTCCGTCCAGCCCAGATGCACCGACGCGATGCCGACCGTGTAGGCGCCGAGGCCGAAGAACACCGCGTGGCCCAGCGTCACGATCCCGGCGAAGCCGACGAGCAGGTCAACGGACAGCGCGAAGATCATGGTGATGGCGACCTGCGCGCCGAGCAGCCAGTAGGGCTCCCCGAACAGCAGGGTCGCCAGCCCGGCGAGGACCAGCAGGGACGCGATCACCAGATCGCTGCCCGACCGGCCCATCGCCAGGCCACGCCAGGTGGACGGCGTGGACACGCCGGTCCCGGAAGCAGCGTTGTAGGTTGCGGACATGGATTTCACCCGTTCAGTCCGTGCCATGGGTCAGCTCCGCACGCCGAAGAGGCCGGCGGGCTTGGCCAGGAGGATGGCGATGACGACGCCGTAGATGAAAAAGGCGCCGAACTCCGGGATCAGGTACTTGCCGGCGACGTCGACGATGCCGATGCACAGCGCCGCGACGAAGGGCCCGAAAATGCTGCCCAGGCCGCCCACCGCCACCACGATCAGGAACAGGACCAGATACTCCTGCCCGTAGGTCGGGGTGATGGACAGCACGTCGGCGCCGATACCGCCGCCAAGGCCGGCGATGCCTGTTCCGAGCGCGAAGGTCATCGTGAACAGCAGCTTGGTGTCGACGCCGATGGCCTCCGCCATGTTGCGGTTGTCCACCGCGGCGCGGATGCGCATCCCCATGCGGGTGCGCCCGATCAGCAGCCACAGCGCGCCCAGGATCAGCACGCCCGCCACGATGACGAAGCTGCGATAGGCCGGGAACTCCAGCCCACCGGCGCCGATCTGGCCCGACAGCGCGGCCGGGATCTCCGGCTGCTGCTGGAGGGGGCCGAAGGCGAGCGTGAAGCCGGCAATCGCCATGAACAGCAGCGCGATGGAAAACAGCACCTGCCGCAGCTCGTCCGCGCCGTAGAGGGTACGGACGACCAGCCGCTCGATCACCGCCCCGGTCAGGGCCACCACGACGAAGGCCGCCGGCAGCGCCGCCCAGAAGGGCCAGCCGAGCGCCTTGGTCGCCACCACCACGACGTACCCGCCGGCCGCGGCAAAGGCGCCGTGGGCGAGGTTGGCGAAGTTCATCAGGCCCATGGTGATGCCGAGCCCGACGGAAACGATGTACAGGACCATCGCGAAGGCGAGGCCATGGAAGATGATGGTCAGAGCAGCCGTGAGCACGGGCCGCCTCCTTTTCGAAGACCGAGGGCCGGAACGGTGGCGTTAACCCCCTCGCTCGCCTCCGGAGGGAGAGGGAGAGGGCTTTACGGCGACTTGCCCGGGTCCTTCACGGCTTGGAAGGTTTCGAACTCGGCGTTCACCAGCTTTCCGTCGGCCTTTTCGACCCGGCGGATGTAGATGTTCTGGACGATGTCGCGGGTGTCCGGATCGATGGAGATCGGCCCGCGCGGGCTCTCCGCGTTCCAGTGGCGCATGGCTTCCACCGCGCCGTCGCCGGTGAGGTTGCCCTTCGCCGTCTTGATGGCGTGGTGGATCGCCGCCATACCGTCGTAGCCGCCGACCGCCATGAAGGTCGGCACGCTGTCGGCACCGTAGGCCGCCTGCCACGCCTTCATGAACTCGGCGTTGACCGGAGACTTGTGCGCGGTCGAGTAATGGAAGCCGGTCACGGTGCCGAGTGCGGCGTCCCCCATGTTGGGCAGTTCGTCCTCCACCGTCACCTCGCCGGAGCCGATCAGGCGGATGCCGGCCTCCTTCAGGCCCAGCGTCTGGTAGGCCTTCAGCAGCGCGGTCGATTGCGTGCCGCCGGGCAGGAAGACGTAGAGCGCGTCGGGCTTGGCGTCCTTCACCTTTTGCAGGAAGGGCACGAAATCGGGGCTCTGCACCGGCACGCGGACGGACGCCACGACCTTCTTGCCCTCGCCCTTGAAGCCGGCGGTGAAAGCCTCCTCCGCCTCCTGGCCCGGCGCGTAGTCGGACACCAGCGTGTAGACGGTGCCGATCTCCTTCTGCTGTGCCGCCCACTTGGCGAGCGGCGACGTGAACTGCGCGATCGTCTGCGACACGCGCACGATGTAAGGCGACGCCTTCGTCGTGGCGGAGCTGGCGGCGTTCATGATGACGAACGGCACCTTCGCCTGCGTGGCGATGGGTGCGATGGCGTTGGCGTTCGGCGTGAAGATGATGCCGGCCAGGAAGTTGACATGGTCGCGCACGACCAGCTCCTGCGCCAGACGCTTGGCGACGTCCGGGGCCGGACCAGTGTCGTCGCGGACGATCAGCTCCACCGTGTCGCCGCCCAGCTCGTCCTTGTGCAGGCTCTGGTACAGGCGGGCGCCGCGCTCGATCTGCTGGCCGAGCGAGGCGGTCGGGCCGGACAGCGAGGCGACGAGGCCGACCTTGTAGGCCTTCGCGTCAGCGGTGAACGGCACCAGCCCCACCGCGGCGAGCGCGGTGCCGAGCAGGAGCTTGCGGGCGGTCGAAGTCATGGCGTTTCCTCTGATGTTGTTTTTGGCAACCGCGTCAGCGGTCCAAATCTTCGAGACGGGCGACGTAGACGAGGCCGGCGGCCTCCAGCGCGGGGCGCATGTTGTACATGTCCAGGCCCAGCACCCCGGCGGCGAGGCGCTTGCGCTTCTCCTCCTCGTTCGCCACGCGCTTTTGGCCGGCCTCCGCCACGTCCGCGGCGCGCTTGGCCGGCACGACCACGACGCCGTCGTCGTCGGCCACGATCGCGTCGCCCGGGTTGACCAGCGCGCCGGCGCAGACCACGGGGATGTTGACGGACCCCAGCGTCGCCTTGACCGTGCCCTTGGCGGAGATGGCGCGCGACCAGGCCGGAAAGCCCATCGCCTTCAGGCTGGCCACGTCGCGCACGCCGGCGTCGATCACGATGCCGCGCACGCCGCGGGCCTGGAGCGAGGTCGCCAGCAGGTCGCCGAACATGCCGTCGGTGTTGTCGGTGGTGCAGGCGACGACCAGCACGTCGCCCGGTCGGCACTGCTCCACCGCGACGTGCAGCATCCAGTTGTCGCCGGGCTGGGCCAGCACCGTGACCGCCGTGCCGGCGATCGCCGCCCCCGGCCAGGCCGGGCGCATATAGGTCTTCATCAGGCCGATGCGGCCCATGGCCTCGTGCACCGACGAGGTGCCGAGGGACCCCAGAGTTTCGACCGCCGCCGCGTCGGCGCGATCGATGGTGCGGACAACGACGGGCTTCATGCCAGCTCCTCCAGCACCATCGGGAACACGCGCTGGTAGGCCTCGCCGTGGGTCATGCCCTGGGCGGTGCCATAGGTGGCGCCGCGCCCGGCGTTCCGTCCGCCCTGCGCGCCGCGCTGGAGGGCGACGCGGGTGTAATAGTCCCACAGGTGCGTCTGGGCCGGCAGGCACTCGAAGGCCTTGCGCTTGATGTCCCAGACCTCGTCGATGTTCAGGATGACGTTCGGCTTGAAATCGCACTGCTCGGGCTGGTGCGGCTCGAACAGGAAGACCGGCGGGGCGCCCAGCGTCGGGGCGCCGGGGTTGTGCCCGGCGGCCTGGGCGATGATGCGGGCCTGCTGCGCGAAGCGCGCGGCGTCCGGATGGTCGTAGTTGTAGGGGTCGGCCGCCGCGTGGGTCAGCACGAAGGCCGGCTGCACGTCGCGGTACACGTCCACCAGCCGGTCGAGCATCGCGCGGTTGGTTTCCAGCGGATAGTCCTCCGCATCGAAGAACTCGATCTCCGCGCCCAGGATCTCCGCCGCGCGCACCGCTTCCTCGTGGCGCTGGCGCTTCACCGCCGCCAGCGTCGCGCCGGGCTGCTTCCAGGCCCCCTGGCTCTCGCCGCGGGCGCCGTAGGACAGGCAGACGATCTTCACGCGGTAGCCGCGCCTGGCGTGCAGCGCGACGGCGCCGCCGGTCCGCCAGACGAAGTCTCCCGGATGGGCGCTGACGACAAGCGCGCTTTTCTGCGATGGGGTGCTGCTCATGGTGGCGATCCGCGATTCCGATGTGGGGCTTCTTGGTTGGGCGTCCTCCGAATTTGGACGACTGTACAAATGCTAGGCGCGGCCGCAATCCCGTGTCAACATGAATTGTGACGACCGTACAAACGACATGAATCGCCGTACAAAGCATTTGTACATCCGACCAAATGGCGTTAGGGTTGGGCATCGCTGTTCCAGTCCTGCCGCCCGTCCTGCCGGAGGTCCTTCCCGTGCCGATGCCGCAACGCCAAGCGCCCCAACGCCAGGCCTCCATGCGCGAGGCGATCCTGGACGCCGCGGAAGAGCTGTTCTCGGCGAACGGCTTTCGGGCGGTGTCCATGCGCGAGATCGCCCAGGCCTCCGGCGCGAACCTCGGCAGCATCAGCTATCATTTCGGATCGAAGGACGGGCTGCTGCGGGCCATCTACGAGCGGCATTCCGGCCCGATGAACCGGCGCCGCGGCGAACTGCTGAGCGAGGCGCAGCGCATCCGCGACCCGGACGACCGGCTGGCCGCCATCGTCCGCGCCTTCATCCTGCCGTCCTTCTCCGAATCCGAAGGGACGGAGGGCGGCGGCGCCCGCTTCGCGCGGCTGCGCGCCGTCGTCATGGCGGAGCGGCACGAGGAGGCGCAGAAGATCATCGCGGAGACCTTCAACCCCATCAACCACGCCTTCATCGACGCCCTTCAGGCCTGCCTGCCCCACCTGCCCCGCGCGGACATCGTGTGGCGCACGCATTTCCTGCTGGGCGCCGTCAACTACACGCTGATCAACCCCTGGCGCGTGACGCGCCTGTCGAACGGCGACGCCAAGGGCGAGAACGCCGAGGAAGCGCTGACCCAGATCGTCCAGGCCGCCGTCGCCGCCTTCCGGGCGCCGGCCTGCGCGGATGCGCCGCGCTGAAGACTTGGGAGGACCCACCGTGACCGAGCAAATTGGAATCCGCTGCGCGTTGATGCGCGGCGGCACGTCGAAGGGCGCCTATTTCCTGGCCTCCGACCTGCCGGAGGACACGGCCGCTCGTGACCGCGTCCTGCTGGCGGTGATGGGCTCGCCCGACCCACGGCAGATCGACGGCGTTGGCGGCGCCCACCCGCTGACCAGCAAGGTCGCGGTGGTGTCGAAATCAAAACGGTTGGGCTGCGACGTCGACTACCTGTTCCTGCAGATTGTGCCGGACAAGCCGATCGTCTCCGACGCACAGAACTGCGGCAACATCCTGGCCGGCGTCGCCCCCTTCGCGATCGAGCGCGGGCTGGTCGCCCCGGCCGGGGAGCGCACGACGGTGCGCGTCCACATGGTCAATTCCGACAGCGTGGCGGAAGTGACGGTGGAGACGCCGGGCGGCCGCGTGCGCTACGGCGGCGACTCCGGGGGCGAAGTCGCCATCGACGGCGTGCCGGGCCGGCACGCGCCGGTGGTCCAGGCATTCCTCGACACCGAAGGCTCGACCTGCGGTTCCCTGCTACCGTCCGGCCAAGCGGTGGACGTGATCGAGGGCGTGCCCTGCACGCTGATCGACAACGGCATGCCGGTGGTCGTCATGCCAGCGGAATCCTTCGGGCTGACCGGCTACGAGGACAACGCCGCCCTCGACGGCAACGCCGCCCTGCGGGAGCGGCTGGAGGCGATCCGCCTGATTGCCGGGGAACGGATGGGCCTCGGTGACGTGCGGTCGCAGACCGTGCCGAAACTGACCTTGGTTGCGCCGCCGCGCGAGGGCGGCATGATCGCGACGCGCACCTTCACCCCCTTCAGCCTGCACGCCTCCATCGGCGTGCTGGGCGCGGTGACGGTCGCCACGGCCTGCCTGCTGGACGGCACGCCGGGCCACGCGCTGGCACAAGTGCCGGACGGTCTGGTGAAGCGCTGCGACGTGGAGCACGCCAGCGGTCGCCTGACGGTGGAGATCGAGCTGGACGACACGGCCGGCGGCCTCAAGCTCCGCCGCGCGGCGCTGGTGCGCACCGCCCGCCTGCTGATGGACGGTACGGTGTTCGTGCCCGCCTAGGCCCGGCCCCCGCA
Source organism: Azospirillum canadense (assembly GCF_025961225.1). GTDB lineage: Bacteria > Pseudomonadota > Alphaproteobacteria > Azospirillales > Azospirillaceae > Azospirillum > Azospirillum canadense. Next base: position 1,117,505 of record NZ_JAOQNG010000007.1, read on the forward strand.
ACCAGTGTCTTCTAGGCCTGATATCGGCTATAAGCATGGAATGCTTATGACGCCGCACATCAACATCGACGTTCGCAGTTACGGCGCGGCCCAAGGCGCTCACCGGCACGATTTCGCACAATTCGTTCTGCCGTTGAGCGGCGCCTTGGAGATCGACATTGCCGGGGCGGGAAGCCGCCTTGCGCAGGGTCGGGCGGCCTTCGTCGCACCGGGATCGTCGCATTCGCAGATGAGCGATGGGCCGAACCGGTCGCTCATCGTGGATCTCGACCCGGTCGTTCTGGAGACGGAGATCGGCGATCGGCTGATCCGACAGCCTTTCGTGCCACTGACGCCGGCGGCCAACAAGTTGATCGACTACATGGGCCTGCTGATGGGCAACGGCGGCGCGTCGGCGACCAACCTTCGCCTCTGGGTGCCTTTGCTGCTCGACGCCCTTGTGCATGAGCCGGTCCGGCCACAGCCCCGGCTCGCGTCGCTGCTGGCTGGGATCGAGCCCGAGCTTGGACGGCCGTGGACCGCGGAGATGATGGCGGAGCGTGCCTGCGTGAGCGTGAGCCGACTGCACGCGCTCTTCCGCGCCGAACTCGACACCACGCCGCGCGCGTGGCTCGCGGAAATGCGCGTGAAGCGGGCGTGCGAATGGCTCGCGCTGTCGGAACACTCGATCGCGGAGATTGCCTATCGTGCCGGCTATGCCGATCAGAGCGCGTTGACGCGCGCCATGCGGCGGGCCACCGGGCTGACCCCGGCGGCCTATCGACGCCAACGCCGAGAGACCAGGCCCAAAAGTCAGTAGCCCAGGACAAGACCGCGCCCGCGTCCGATGGCATCCTCGACCCGGAATCGAGTGATGCGTGTGATCGGAATGAGCAGGATTTGCCTGGAAAAGATTGGGCTGGGAAAGACTGGGCTGGGAATCGCGTGCGGAATCGCCGCCGGGGCGCTCTGGGGGCTGATCTTTCTCGCGCCGGAACTGGCGCGGGAGTTCGCGCCGCTTCAACTCGCCGCGGGGCGCTATCTGGCGTATGGCGTCTTTGCCGCCGTGCTTGTCATCCCACGCTGGCGGACATTGTGCGCGCGCCTCGGCAGGGCGGAGTGGTGGGCGTTGGTCTGGCTGAGCCTGCTCGGCAACATTCTCTACTACGCCCTGCTCGCCACGGCCGTGCAGCTGGGCGGGGTGGCGATGACCTCGCTGGTGATCGGGTTCCTGCCGGTCGCCGTCACCATCATCGGCAGCCGGGATCACGGCGCGATCCCGCTGCGGAAACTCCTCCCCTCCCTCGTGCTTGGCGCCATCGGAATCGTTTGCATCGGATGGCAATCCCTGGGCGACGCCGAAACCGGAGTCCAGGCGGCCCAGGCGACGGGGTTGTTTTGCGCGGTCGGTGCGCTCGTCGCCTGGACGAGTTATGCCGTGGGCAACAGCCGTTGGCTTGGGCGGCTCGATCATGTCTCCGCCCATGACTGGAGTCTGCTGACGGGCGTGGTGACGGGCGCGCAAGCGACGTTGCTCGCCATTCCGGCCTTCCTGGTCGGCCATCACGACCATGCCGTCGGGGAGTGGCTGCGCTTTGTCGCCGTCGTGACGAGTGTGGCGATCCTGGCCTCGATCGTCGGCAACGCCTTCTGGAACCGGATGAGCCGATTGCTGCCGCTCACCCTGGTCGGCCAGATGATCCTGTTCGAAACGATGTTCGCGCTGCTCTACGGCTTCCTCTGGGAGCAGCGGCTGCCGACCACGATGGAACTGGCCGCCATCGCGTGCGTGATCGGGAGCGTGCTCTCCTGCGTCGCGGCCCATCGTCCGAAATCGCCGCCTTTGGACGCCGAGCGGACCTTGGCTTCGGTCTGATGCCCCGGGCGTCCGGTCATTGCCCGCCTGTTTGGAAGGCCTGCTTGGCGATGCCGCCGCCGGGATTCTCCGCACTCGCCTCCGCCGACAATCCTTCCAAAGGCGCTCCGATCGGCGTCTGAGGGAGGAAGGGAAGGCGCTGTTCGATGGGAACCGGAGGCCGGACGGTCATGCGCCAAAGCCCGAACACCAGCGCGACCGCTCCCACCATCGCTGAAAACAGGAACAGTCCATCCCGTTCGATCAACACCATGACCAGCGAGGCCAGGAAAGGGCCGGCTATGGCGCCCATCGAGAATCCCAGAACCATGCCGCCGCTCGCGGGAACCATCTCGGAAGGCGTCAGGAAATCGTTGGTGTGCGAGACGCAGACCGGATAGATCGCGAATATAACCCCGCCGAACAGGGCGATTCCGCCGACGAGCGACGCAAATCCCAGCTGCGGAAGTGTGATCATGCCGACGCTGATCACGATCAGCGCGGCGAACAAGCCCACAAGGACCAGCCGCCGGTCGAGAATGTCCGAAATTTTTCCAAGCGGCCACTGGAATACCATACCGCCGATGATCGCGGAGCTGACGAAGGTCGCCGATTGCCCGAGATCATAGCCCAGATGCCGAACATAGACTGGGCCGAGGCCGTAGAAGGCACCGACCACAAGCCCGCTGATCACGGTACCGGCACATCCAAGGGGGCTTGCGCGATAGAGATGGCGGATGCGGACGGGCGCCAGCTTCGGAAGGAGAGGGGGAGCCTTGCGGGTCAGCGCCACCGGGAGAAGGGCCAGCGATACGAAGATCGCCACCAGAACGAACTGCTTGAAGCCATGCGGGTCGTCGATGACCAGCAGATACTGGCCTACCCCTTGCGCCCCATAGAGGGCGATCATATAGAGGGCCAGGATCCGACCGCGCGTGCCGGAGGTGGCGCTTTGGTTCAGCCAGCTCTCGATGCAGACGAATAGGCCGGCCATGCAGCAGCCTTCGACAAGCCGAAGGGCGATCCAGGCTAGGGGATCGGACCCGAGGGCATGCCCCAACGTCGCCGCGACAAGAACTGTCGCGGAGGCGCTGAAGGCACGGATGTGCCCCACCTGCCCGACGAGGCGGTATGCGTGCAGCGAACCGATCGTCACTCCCAAATAATAGGCGGCGGTCAGCGCGCCGAGGAGAATGGACAACGCGCCCACGGCGTCCAGGCGAACGCTGACGATGGTCGTCAGGGCCCCCGTCCCGCCCATCATCAGGAACACCGCGACGAGCAACGTGAAAATCGGTCGGATGAGGGACATCGCTTGATCCGCAGAGGGGGAACGTTCAAACGTCGAGGCTGACGTTCCCGATCGGACGGGAGCAGCAGGCGAGGATGTACCCCTCGGCGATGTCCTCCTCGGAGATTCCGCCGCTGTGAACCATGTGGACCTCGCCGGAAAGCTTCCGCACCTTGCAGGTTCCGCAAACTCCGAAGGTGCAGCCGGACGGGATGTTAAGGCCGGCGCCCTTGGCGACGTGCAGGATGGTGTCGGTTTCGTCGCAGCCGGCCGTCACGCCGGAGGCGCTGAACACCACCTCCGCCTCATGCGACGGGTCGGGAACGAAGTCGTCGATCGCCGGCGCTTCTCCCTCGTCGTGGACCGGTGCCGTGAAGCTTTCCTGGAAATAGCGGGACATGTCGAAGCCAAGGGCGATCAGCATGTCCCTCACGGCCTTCATGAACGGTTCCGGCCCGCAGCAGTAGACGTGCCGGTCGAGATAGTCCGGCGCGATGGCGCCCAGCATGATCTGGTTCAGCCGGCCGCGGTAGCCGGTCCAGACGTCGAACGGGTCCTCCTGTTCCACGATGAAGTGCAGCTTGATCGACGGGACGCGGGACGCCATCAGCTCCAGCGTCCGGCGGCAGACGAGTTCGGCCGGCCGCTTCGCGCAGGTGACGAGGACGACGTCGATCCCGGTTCCACGGTCGAACAGGTATGTGGTCATCGACACCGACGGGGTGACGCCGGACCCCGCCGAAAGGAACAGGTACTTGTCCCGCGCGTCCGGCCGCAGCGCGAAGGTGCCGGACGGTCCCTTGGCGCGCAGCCGCATGCCGGGCCGGAGATGATCGAGCATCCAGCGCGTGCCGATGCTGCCGGGCTGCGCCTTCACCGTCAGCGAAACGCCCATCGGGCGCGAGGGCGACGACGAGATGGTGTAGGTCCGCCACACCGGTCCGCCGGGGACCGGCAGTTCCAGCGTCAGGAACTGGCCTGGACGATAGCGGAACTGGGCACCGCTGGGTGCCACGAAGCTGATCGTTGCGGTGTCCGGCGCCTCCGGCACGACGGAGCAGCATTCAAGCGGCTCGTCGTCCGTCCACAGGCCAGGGTCGGTTGCGTTGGGCTCGGTTGCCAGGGCCATTGCCAGGTTCATCTCGCCTTACTCCGCGGCCATGGCGTCGCGCAGGGCGGGCACGCCGGTCAGGGTGGCGGCGTACCAGTCCTGGAATTGGGCGATGCCCGCCTCATGGTCGCTCGACAGCGGGCCGGGTTCATAGCCGGGGGACAGGATGCCCCGCTGGTTGTCCTCCACCACCGTCCGGTCCTCGGCGTTGGTGGCGATCCACACCTCGGTCAGCCGGGTGAGGTCGTAGTCCTGCCCTTCGACCGCGTCCTTGTGGACGAGCCACTTGGTCGTGACTTCCGTCTCGGTGGGGCTGATCGGCGTGACGCGGAAGACGATGGAATGGTCGCCGAGGAAATGGTTCCAGGTGGACGGATAGAGGAATTTCAGGAGCGCCCCGGCGTTCCTGAACGGGAAGCTGGAGTTCGGCTTTGTGACCGCGGCCTTGCCGTCCATGGTGTAGCTCTCGGCCGCGCCGAGCAGCGGCATGCGGACGAAGCGCCAGACGCCATCGGGTGAAATCCGGAATTCGGACGGGGCGCCGACCGCCTCGCACCGGTCGCGGTGCGCGTCGAGTTCGCTGGCGAGGCCGCTGCCGCTGTTGCCGATCAGGCGTGCGTCTTCCGGAAAGGTCCGGCAAAGCGCCGGGTGGTTGCCGGCGCAGTGATAGCACTCCCGGTTGTTCTCCCAGACCAGCTTCCAGTTTCCCTTCTCGACGATGGTGCTCTGGTGGGCGACCTTGGAGTTCACGAGGTCGTGCGGCGCCAGATAGCGCGCGGCCTCGCCCACGAAATCCTCGAAGGGCGGGGCGGTTTCGGCGAGGCAGATGTAGACCAGCCCGGCGACCTCGCGGCAATGGACCGGCCTCAACCCATGTTGCTTGCGGTCGAAATCCGCGCCCATGTCGCGCGCCCAGATCAGCGCGCCGTCGAGGCCATAGGTCCACTGGTGATACGGACAGACGATCTTCGGCCGGGATCCCTTCTCGCCCTTGCACAGGACCGAGCCGCGGTGGCGGCAGGTGTTGTGGAAGGCGCGGATCGTACCGTCGTCGCCGCGCACGATGATCACCGTGTGATCGACGACGTTGTGGACGACGTAGTTCCCGGTCTTCGGGATCTCGCAGGCGGGGATGGCGAAGAGCCAGCGCTTGTACCAGATCCGGTCCAGGTCCATCCGGAAGACGGCGGGGTCGGTGTAGAGTTCCCGGGGCAGGGAATGGCCGGGGCGGCGGTTCGTCAGGAGTGCGAGGATGTCCGCATCATGCAACATGGTCGATGCTCCGGGAACGACGGGGCCCGTCGGTTGATTTTGGCTGAACGCGCCCCCTGCCGGCTTCGACGCCGTGCATCGAAGGGCGGCTTGCGGGCCGTGCGGGAGTGGGGAATTGAAGCAGCCGGTCCGTTGCCGACGATCGGCTTCACACCATTTGCCGTTCTGCCGGCCGCTCCATCATTTGAGTGCAGCTTAACGGATGTTCGCGGACCGGACGGACTGAAAAAAAATCGAAGGCGCGTCGACAAAAATTCACGCCGTGTGGGTCGCGTCGGCGGTCTCCTGGGCGGCTTCCTTGGCGGCCTGCTCGACAATCCAGTCCCGCACCGTGCGCACGGCGTCGCTCATGGCGAGATTGCGGTTCCAGGTCAGGTAATAGGCGCCGGGCGCGCGCAGCTTCAGGTCGGTCAGCGGGACGAGCGTTCCGGCCGCGACATGCTCGCGGACCATCCGGTGCCAACCGATGGCCACGCCCTGTCCGGCTTGGCAGGCCTGAAGGGCGAAGGCGAAGTTGCTAAACCGCCGTCCCAGCAACGGGGCGTGAGGGATGTTGCCGCGCCGCAGGAATTCGTCCCACCCCGTCCAGTCCGGATCGACCCAATCCACGTGAAGAAGGGGCAGGGCCGGAAGGTCGGCCAGGGCGATCCCCCGATACCGCTCGGCCAGCGCGGGGGATGCCACCGGATAGATCGTCTCTTCGAAGAGCTGAACCGAGATTTCGTCCGGCCAGGCACCCAGGCCGTAACGGATCCGCAGATCGACCTCCGCCCGGCGGAACCCGTGGGCGTTGTCGGTGACGAGGTGGTTGACGACAATGTCGGGGAAGCGGTGCCAGAAGTCGCTCATTCTCGGCATCAGCCAGCATTTGGCGAAGGCATCCGTGCAGGCGAGCGTGACCGGCCGCTGCGGCCGCCCGGCCCGGATCGCGTCGACGGTGTCCGCCGTCCGCCGGAAAGCGTCCGAAAGGGTAGCGTAGAGCGTCTCCCCCTCGCTGGTCAGCGCCATGCCGGATTGGCTGCGGCCGAACAGCTGGATGCCGAGTTCCTCCTCCAGCCCCTTGATCTGGCGGCTGACCGCGCCGGGGGTGACGTTCAACTCCTCCGCCGCCCGCTTGACGCTGCGATGCCGGGCCGACGCTTCGAACGTCGCCAACGCGGTCAGGGATGGCAACCGATAGAATCGTGACGTCATCAGCAGCCGTTCCTACCCGTACCAGTGACGATGACGCGGACGTCCAGCGGCGCCCACTATCGCACAGGGACGACAGCTGTTCAAATCGGGGTCACCGCAGAACGATCGCCCTCTGGTCGTGCAGCATGACGCGCGCCTCGATGTGCAGCCGGATGGCGCGGGCCAGGACGACGCTTTCGACGTCGCGGCCGATGGCAACCAGATCGTCCGGCGACATGGAATGGTCCACGCGCGCCACCTCCTGCTCGATGATCGGCCCCTCGTCCAAGTCGTCGGTGACGTAATGCGCCGTGGCGCCGATCAGCTTCACGCCGCGCGCGTAGGCCTGATGATAGGGCTTGGCGCCCTTGAAGCTGGGTAGGAAGCTGTGGTGGATGTTGATGACCCGGCCGGCCATCCGCGTGCAGAGATCCTGCGAGAGGACTTGCATGTAGCGCGCGAGCACGACGAGTTCGACGTCGTGCGTCTCCACAATCTCCATCAGGCGGATTTCCTGCTCCCGCTTGTTGCCGGGCGAAACCGGGAGATGATGGAAGGCAATGTTGTGCGATTCGACCAGCGACTTGAAGGCGTCGTGGTTGGAGACGACCCCGACGATGTCGATGGGCAGCGCCCCGATGCTGTGCCGGTACAGAAGGTCGTTCAGGCAATGGCCGAACTTCGACACCATGATCAGGATCTTCGGCTGCCGCCGGGCGTCCCGCACCATCAGGTTCATCGAAAAACGCCTGACGATGGGTTGCAGTTCTTCCAAGAGAACAGCGTCGCTCTGGATTGTCTCCGGAGCATCGAAGGCCATCCGCAGAAAGAAATGCTCGCCGTCGTGGTCGACGAACTGGGCGCTTTCGATGATGTCGCAGTTGCGGTCCGACAGGTAGGTCGAGATGGCGGAGATGATCCCCGGCCGGCTCAGGCAACTGACGTTCATGTAGAACTGGTTGTGATTGGGGCGCATCGCGGATCTCGCGCTGAAGGGATTGGCCGGGGAGAGGTCAGGCGAGGTCGACGATCGTCGGCTCATACCCGAGCCGGCGCAGAAACGCCGACAAATCGTCCGGATGCATCGAAAGCGTCGCGCGGTTCGTCATCGGATGGAAATTGACGACGTCGCCGGCCAGAACGCGCCGCTCCAGCACCGGCCGGACACGCCGTTCCTTGTCCGCCACGAGGGCCAACGGGCTGACTCCACCCGGCTCGATCGCCAGGACCTGCTCTAGCGTGATCGGCGAGGCAAAGGACAGCTTGGCCGCCCCGATGACCGGAGCCAGCGCCTTCAAATTCACCGACTGGTCGTGCGGAAGCACGACCAGCCACAGCACGCCCTTGGCATCCTTCAGAAACAGGTTCTTGGTGTGCAGGCCGGGGACGCTGCGCCAGTGCTCCTCGGCGTCGGCGACGGTGCGCACCGGCGGATGGGCGTGCAGACGCATCGGTGTCGACGCCAGCGCAAGCTCCTGGCACAGCTCCTCGGGAATGCCGGCCTCACGCCAATGGAGGGTGATGGAATCGCTGCTCTCAACCATGCTGGCCATCCTTGTGGTACCGGCAAGCCGGAAAGCGGTTTGCCGCAGTGCAGGGGGAGGTCACGCGGCTTTGCTTGCGCCCGCGGGCATGTTCGTGACCGTTCCGTTGGATGCAGCATGGCGGAACGATCCACCCGCCGCTTGTACGGGGGCGTCATGATCGTTGAAGGATTCCGCCATGCCGGACCCTTGACCGGCAGAGCCTCAGGCCTTTCGGAAGACGGACGGCGTCATGCCGCGCCGTTCCTTGAAGGCGCGGACGAAGTGCGAGGAATCGCAGAAGCCGACGGCGGCGGCGATCTCCGTCACCGACTGCTCGGTGTTGCGCAGCAGGAATTCGGCGTGTTCCAGCCGCATGATCCTGTAGGCCTCGGTCGGCGTCATGCCCAGTGCGTTCTGGAAATGCCGCTCCATCTGGCGCCGGGCCGCACCCAGGCGGCGCGCCATCTCCGCCACCGACAGGGGCACGTCGATGTTCTGCTGCATCAGCAGCAGCGCCTTTTTCACGACCTCGTCGTTCGTGGTGAAGTCGAGCGGAATGCCCGGCTGCGGCTTCTCCCCGCGCAGGGCATCGTCGATGATCATGATGTGCAGGCTTTTGCGGGCCTGGGCGCGGCCGACATGCTTTTCGACGAGATAGGCGGCCAGATGGGCCGAACTCGTCCCGCCCGAGCAGGTCAGCCGGTCGCGGTCCACGATGAAGATCTGGTCGGAGACCGGCGTGATGCCGTCGAACTGCTCCAGGAAATCGGCGTGATGGAACCAGCTGATGCAGCAGCGGTACCCGTCCATCAGCCCCGCGCGCTGCAGGATGAAGGCGCCGGTGCAGACCCCAACCAGGGGGATGTTCGAGGCCGCGGCCTGACGCAGATAGCGGATGTAGTCGGGGCTGAGGTTGGAGATCTCGTCGATCAGCCCGCCGATCACGACGATGTAGTCGAATTTTGTCGGGGCGCCGAGCCGCTCGGTCGGCTGGACCAGCATGCCGCAGCTCGACGCCACCGGCCGCATCTGGTCCGACAGCACGGCCCATTCGCACAGGATCGGACGGCTGCGGTCACCTTCATCGGCGGCAAGCCTCAGCACGTCCACGAAATTCGCAAAGGCGCACAGCGTGAAACGGTGGGCGAGGATGAACCCGACGGACAGGCGCGGCGCCGTGGCGCGGTCCGGGAACCGGCTTGCCCTGGTGGCGCCTGCCCTAACGCTGTTTGCCCCGATGATGTTCGACACGTGACCTCCGGTGGACGGACCGTCGCACGGGTGACATTAAACTGACGCATCCATTCTGTCCAACGAAGGGTCGCTTCCCGATACTGTCAGCACATTGAACTTCGCGGTGCTGCCATGACCCGCTTCTCACTTTCCTCGCTGTTGACCAACGCGCTGACCGGCAACAAGAACTGGCAGCCTCAATGGCCCGACGCGGAACCGAAATCCGAATATGACGTCGTGATCGTCGGGGCGGGCGGGCATGGTCTGGGTGCAGCCTACTACCTCGCCAAGGAACACGGCATCACCAACGTCGCGGTGGTGGAAAAGGGGTGGCTCGGCGGCGGCAACACCGGCCGCAACACCACCATCATCCGCTCCAACTACCTCTACGACGAGAGCGCCCGGCTCTACGAGCACGCAATGAAGCTGTGGGAAGGGCTGAGCCAGGAGCTGAACTACAACGTTATGTTCTCCCAGCGCGGCGTTATGATGCTGGCGCACACGGTGCATGACATCCAGAGCTTCAAGCGCCACATCCATTCCAACCGCCTGAACGGCATCGACAACGAGTGGCTGACGCCCGAGCAGGCCAAGGAGTTCTGCCCGCCGCTGAACATCGCCGCCAACGCCCGCTACCCGGTGATGGGCGCGGCGCTGCAGCGGCGCGGCGGTACCGCCCGACACGACGCGGTCGCCTGGGGCTATGCGCGGGCCGCCGCGGCGCGCGGGGTCGACATCATCCAGAACTGCCCGGTGACCGCGATCCGCCGCGACGCCTCCGGCCGTGTCGTCGGGGTGGAGACGGAGCGCGGCTTCATCAAGGCAAAGAAGGTCGCGGTGTCGGCCGCCGGCAACACCTCGGTCGTCATGGGCACCGCCGACGTCCGGCTGCCGCTGGAAAGTTATCCGTTGCAGGCGCTGGTGTCGGAGCCGGTCAAGCCGGTGTTCCCCTGCGTGGTCATGTCCAACACCGTGCACGCCTACATCAGCCAGTCCGACAAGGGCGAGCTGGTGATCGGATCGGGCACCGACCAGTACACCTCCTACAGCCAGCGCGGCGGGCTGCCGCTGATCGAGCACACCGTCGCCGCGATCTGCGAGGTGTTCCCGATCTTCAACCGCATGCGCATGCTGCGCAAATGGGGCGGCATCGTCGACGTCACGCCCGACCGCTCGCCGATCATCGGCAAAACGCCGGTGCCGGGCCTGTACGTCAACTGCGGCTGGGGGACCGGCGGCTTCAAGGCGACCCCGGGGTCGGCGCATGTCTTCGCCCACACCGTCGCCCGCGACGAGCCGCACCCGATCAACGCGCCGTTCACGCTGGAACGCTTCAAGACCGGCCAGCTGATCGACGAGGCCGCCGCCGCCGCCGTCGCGCATTGAGGAGACGATCATGCTGCTCATCCGCTGCCCCTACTGCGAAGCCGAGCGTCCGGAGGTGGAATTCACCTACGCCGGCGAGGCGCACATCGCGCGACCGACGAACCCGTCCGTCTTGTCCGACGACGAATGGCGCGACTTCCTGTTCATCCGCTCCAACCCGCGCGGCCGGCATTTCGAACGCTGGCGCCACATGCACGGCTGCGGTCGCTTCTTCAACGCGGTGCGCGACACGGTGACCGACAAATTCGCCATGACCTACAGGGCCGGGGCTCCGCGTCCGAGCGACGAGGAGATCGCGCTTGCCGCCACCAGTGCCGCCACCCGCGCCAAGGATGCACGCCCATGACCACGTTCCGCATTGCCGGCAAGGGCAGGGTCGATCACAGCCGCTCGGTCCACTTCGCGTTCGACGGCGCGCAGTACGCCGGTTGCGAGGGCGATACCCTGGCGTCCGCCCTCCTGGCGAACGGCGTCCATCTCGTCGGGCGTTCCTTCAAGTACCACCGGCCGCGCGGCATCCTGACCGCCGGGTCGGAGGAGCCGAACGCGCTGGTCGGGACCGACCGCGGCAACGGGCGGTTCGAGCCGAACACGCGGGCGACCGTGCTGGAGGTCTACGACGGGCTGAAGGCCGAAAGCCAGAACCGCTGGCCGTCGCTGACGCGCGACATCGGCGCCGTGAACGACGCCCTGTACATGCTGTTCTCGGCCGGCTTCTACTACAAGACCTTCATGTGGCCGAAGAGCTTCTGGGACAAGGTCTACGAGCCCTTCATCCGCAGCGCCGCCGGCCTCGGCAAGGCGCCGTCGGCGCCCGATCCCGACACCTACGCCAGCCGCTTCACCCATTGCGACGTGTTGGTCGTCGGTGGCGGTGCGGCCGGTCTTGCCGCGGCTCTGGAAGCCGGCCGCAGCGGCGCGTCGGTCATCCTGTGCGACGAGCAGACGGAGCTTGGCGGCTCGCTGCTGTCCGAACCCGGTGCGGAAATCAACGGGCAACTGGCTTGGGACTGGCTGGAGGACGCCACCGCCGCGCTGGCGGCGCTGCCGAACGTCACCCTGCTGCCGCGCACCACGGCCATCGGCTACTACCACCAGAACTTCGTCGGCCTGTGCCAGCGGCTGACCGACCACCTGAGCGTGGTGCCGGAGGGCGCGCCGCGCGAGCGGCTGTGGAAGGTGCGGGCGAAGCAGGTGGTGCTGGCCCAGGGCGCCATCGAAAAGCCGCTGGTGTTCGCCGGGAACGACCGCCCGGGCGTGATGCTGGCCGGGGCGGCGCGCACCTACCTGAACCGCTATGGCGTCAAGGTCGGCAACCGGGTCGTCGTCGTCACCGCGCACGACAGCGCCTGGCACGCCGCCTTCGATCTGGCCAAGGCGGGGGTGGAGGTCGCGGCCATTGTCGATATCCGCGGGACCGTGTCCACCCAGCTGGCGGCGACCGCTGACGCGCTGCGCATCCGGACGCTGATCGGCTGGACCGTCACCGGAACCCGCGGCCGCCTGCGCGTCTCGTCGGTGCGGGTCAATCCAGTGACCGGCGGCACGGTCGGCCGGGCGCAGACCATCGCCTGCGACGCGCTGCTGATGTCCGGTGGCTGGACACCCAGCGTCCATCTGTTCTCGCACACCAAGGGCGCGCTGACCTGGAACGAGGATGGCCAGATGTTCCTGCCCGGCCGCGGCATGGAGGAGTGCCGTCTGGCCGGCGCCGGCAAGGGCCGCTTCGGGCTGAAGGCCGCGTTCGAGGATGGCGCGGCGGCGGGCAGCGCCGCGGCGGCAGACGCCGGTTTCACCGCCGAACCGGCGGCCTACCATGTGGAGGGCGAGCTTCCCTTCACCGGGGTGAGCAGCCGGGATCTGCCGACCGACCGCGATCCGGGCCACGCCAAGGCGTTCGTCGATTTCCAGAACGACGTGATGGCCAAGGACATCCGGCTGGCCGTGCGCGAAGGCTTCAAGTCGATCGAGCACATCAAACGCTACACCACCAACGGCATGGCGACGGACCAGGGCAAGACGTCCAACATCAACGGGTTGGCCGTCGCGTCCGACGCGCTGAAGCGTCCGATCCCCGCCGTGGGCCTGACCACCTTCCGCCCGCCCTACACGCCGACCACCTTCGGGGCCTTCGCCGGCTACAACAAGGGCGAACTGTTCGAGGTGACGCGCAAGACGCCGATCGACGGCTGGGCCGAGGAAAACGGCGCGGTGTTCGAACCGGTCTCGCTGTGGCGGCGCGCCTGGTACTTCCCGCAGGTCGGCGAGGACATGCACCAGGCGGTGGCGCGCGAATGCAAGGCGGTGCGCTCCTCGCTGGGCATGTTCGACGCCTCCACGCTCGGCAAAATCGAGATCGTCGGTCCCGACGCCGCCGAGTTCATGAACCGCATGTACACCAACGCCTGGACGAAGCTGGCGCCCGGCCGCTGCCGCTACGGCCTGCTGCTGGGCGAGGACGGCTTCATCCGCGACGACGGCGTGATCGGGCGGCTGGCCCAGGACCGCTTCCACGTCACGACCACCACCGGCGGTGCGGCGCGCGTGCTGAGCATGATGGAGGACTACCTGCAGACCGAGTGGCCGGACCTGAAGGTCTGGCTGACCTCCACCACCGAACAGTGGGCGGTGATCGCGCTGAACGGCCCGAACGCCCGCAAGCTGATCGAGCCGTTCGTCGAGGGCATCGACCTGTCGGAGGGCGCGTTCCCCCACATGGCGGTGGCGACCGGCACGATCTGCGGCGTGCCGACCCGTCTGTTCCGCGTCTCCTTCACCGGCGAGCTGGGTTTCGAGATCAACGTGCCGGCCCGCTATGGGCGCGCGGTGTGGGAAACGCTGTTCGAGGCAGGGCAGCTGTATGGCATCACCCCCTACGGCACCGAGACGATGCACGTCCTGCGCGCCGAGAAGGGCTACATCATCGTCGGCCAGGACACGGACGGAACGCTGACGCCGGACGACGCTGGCCTGTCCTGGGCCATCGGCAAGACCAAGCCTGACTTCGTCGGCAAGCGCTCCCTGGCCCGGCCGGACATGCTGGCGGCGGACCGCAAGCAACTGGTCGGCCTGCTGACCGACGATCCGAAGACCGTGCTGGAGGAAGGGGCGCAGATCGTCCTGGATCCCAAGCAGCCGGTCCCGATGGAGATGGTCGGCCATGTGACCTCGTCCTACTGGAGCGCGGAGCTGGGGCGGTCCATCGCCCTGGCGGTGATCCGGGGTGGCCGGTCCTTGCAGGGCCAGACCGTGCATGTGCCGATGCCGGACACGGTCCATGCCGCGACGATCACCGGCATGGTGTTCGTCGACCCCGAGAACAAGCGTCTCAGCGCATAGGAGGCCCCACGTGCTTCTGGCCAATCACCCGTTGCTGGGCAAGACGATCCCCGGCGACACCGCGAGCCGGCTGAACATCCGCGCCGCCGATGACACCGCCCGCTTCAGCCTGCGGATCGATCCCGCCGCGGTCCAATCCGCCGGGACCGCTTTCGGCGCGCCGCTTCCCACCCGCATCGGTGGGATGGTCGAGGCCGGCGGACGCACCGCGCTCCAGCTCGGCCCCGACGAATGGATGCTGATGGCGCCGGTCGCCGAGGGCGATGGCATCGTCGATGCCTTCTCCGCGCTTGGGGAAACGCACAGCCTGGTCGACGTCGGCCATCGCGAGGTCGGCATCCTGGTGGAGGGAGAGGCCGCGTCGCTCGCCCTGCGCTCCGCCATCGCCTTCGACATCGACGCGATGCCGGTCGGCACCGGTTGCCGCACGATCTTCGACAAGGCGCAGATCGTCCTGATCCGCGAGGACAAGACCCGCTTCCGGATCGAGGTCTGGCGCTCCTTCGCCGACCATGTCTGGGGACTCCTGCAAGCCGTAAGCCGCGAAATCGCGCTCGGCATCTGAGTGAGAGGACTGCACATGAACCGTCACCAGTCTCTGCCGAAGCCCGATCTCAGCGATGTCGCGATTGCCGCGGCCATCGAGCGCGAGCTGAACCGCCAGAAGTACGAGATCGAGCTGATCGCCTCGGAAAACATCGTTTCGGCCGACGTGCTGGCCGCGCAGGGCTCCGTCCTGACGAACAAATACGCGGAGGGCTATCCGGGACGCCGTTATTACGGCGGCTGCGCGTTCGTGGACGAGGTCGAGACCATCGCCATCGACCGCGCCAAAAAGCTGTTCGGCGCCGGGTTCGTCAACGTCCAGCCGCACTCGGGCGCCCAGGCGAACCAGGCCGTCTTCCTGGCCCTGCTCCAGCCGGGCGACCGGGTGATGGGCATGTCGCTGGCCCATGGCGGCCATCTCACCCACGGCTCGCCGGTGACCATGTCGGGCAAGTGGTTCGACGTCGTCAGCTACGAGGTGCGCGAGAGCGACCAGCGGATCGATTACGAGGCGCTGCGCGCCAAGGCGCTGGAAACCAAGCCGAAGCTGATCGTCGCCGGCGCGTCGGCCTACCCGCGCGTCATCGATTTCGCCGCGTTCCGCCGCATCGCCGACGAGATCGGCGCCTATCTGATGGTGGACATGGCCCATTACGCCGGGCTGGTCGCCACCGGCCATTATCCGGACCCGCTGCCGCACGCCCATGTGGTGACCACCACCACGCACAAGACGCTGCGCGGGCCGCGCGGCGGCATGATCCTGACGAACGACGAGGCGCTGGCCAAGAAGTTCAATTCCGCGGTGTTCCCGGGCAACCAGGGTGGCCCGCTGATGCATGTCATCGCCGCCAAGGCGGTCGCCTTCGGCGAGGCGCTGACCCCGGAGTTCAAGGCCTATGCGGGCCAAGTGGTCGCCAACGCCAGGGTGCTGTCCGACACACTGGTGAAGGGTGGGCTGGACATCGTCTCCGGCGGCACCGACTGCCACATGGTGCTGGTCGACCTGCGGCCGAAGGGCGTGAAGGGCCGCGATGCGGAGCGCGCGCTGGAGCGGGCCGGCCTGACCTGCAACAAGAACGCGATCCCCTTCGACCCGGAGAAGCCGGCGGTGACCTCCGGCGTGCGGCTCGGCACCGCGGCGGGCACGACTCGCGGCTTCGGCGAGGCGGAGTTCACGCGCATCGGCGAGCTGATCCTGACCGTCGTCGACGCGCTGGCCACCGCCGGACCGGACGGCAACGCCGAGGTCGAACAGCGCGTGCACGGCGAGGTTCGGGAATTGTGCGAGCGCTTCCCGATCTACGGCTGACCTGAATGCTGCTGGGAAATCCTGATTAGGCCAACAGATTTGACCTGACGAGGCGCTCGATGTTTCTCAGCGTTTTCGATGTGTTCAAGATCGGCATCGGCCCGTCGTCGTCGCACACGATGGGTCCGATGACCGCGGCGGTGCAGTTCCTCGACATGCTGCGGACGCACAGCGAAACGGCGCCCGCCGCCGTCAAGGTCCGGCTGCACGGGTCGCTGGCCTTCACCGGCAAGGGGCACGCGACGGACCGGGCGGTGGTGCTCGGGCTTCTCGATTACCGGCCCGACAACCTCGACGTTGACGAGGCCGAAGGACGCATCGCCGAGCTTCAGGTGACGAAGACGCTGCACCCCGCCGGCTTGCCGGCGCTGTCCTTCGATCCGGACGCCGACCTGGTCTTCGACTTCGGACCGCCGCTGCCGGGCCACGCCAACGGCCTGGTTTTCCAGGCGCTGGACCAAGCGGGCCGGGTGGTCCTGTCGGAAATCTTCTATTCGATCGGCGGCGGCTTCGTCGTCACGGCCGCGGAACGGGAATGCCCGCCCGCGGAATTCGCGAGCGAGTCCGCCAGCTGGCCCTATCCGTTTCACAACGCGGCGGCGATGCTGCGGATGGCACGGGAAAGCGGCGCGTCCATCGCCGCCATGAAGCGCGCCAACGAGGTCGTGGTCCGCTCCGCCGCCGAGGTGGAGGACAAGCTCGGGCACATCTGGGCGGTGATGAACGGCTGCATCGAGCGTGGATTGAGCCTGGACGGCCAGCTGCCGGGCAGTCTGAAGGTGAAGCGGCGGGCGAAGGCGATCCACCAGCAGCTGCTGCGCGAACGCGGGGCGAATTCCAGCCAGCCGCATGTGGCGTCGGACTGGCTGAGCGTCTATGCCATGGCCGTCAACGAGGAGAATGCGGCCGGCGGCAAGGTGGTGACCGCGCCGACCAACGGAGCGGCCGGCGTCGTGCCGGCGGTGCTTCGCTATTACCTCGACCACTGCGCCGGCGCCGAGCCCGCGAAGGTCGCCGACTTCCTGCTGACCGCCGCGGCGATCGGCGGACTCATCAAGCACAACGCGTCGATTTCCGGGGCGGAGGCCGGTTGCCAGGGCGAAGTCGGATCCGCCGCCGCCATGGCCGCGGCCGGACTGTGCGCCGTGCTGGGCGGAACGCCGGACCAGGTTGAGAATGCGGCGGAAATCGCGCTTGAGCATCATCTCGGCATGACCTGCGACCCGGTCGCCGGCCTGGTGCAGGTGCCGTGCATCGAACGCAACGCCATCGGTGCGACCAAGGCGGTGGCCGCGGCCTCCCTGGCGCTTCGCGGCGACGGCCAGCATTTCATGCCGCTGGACAATTGCATCCAGGCGATGCGGCAGACCGGCGAAGAAATGAGCGCAAAATTTAAAGAAACCAGCCTGGGCGGACTTGCGGTCAATTTGCCGGAATGCTGACGGCCGCAGTGGGCCGGAAGTCCGGGGTGCAGCCACAAACCGGAAAAAGTAAGAATTTGTTCTAAAAGGAAAATTCGTCTCGGCTTCCTGAAGGCGGGGCATGCTGGGGCTGTTCGAACGGCATATGTATCCTGACTGAATCCAAATTGTGTACGGAAAAAATACAAAAGCTGTTGCTGTGGATCGATGAAGGGACTAACATTCCGTTCATCAAATTTTTAAAAGACCGGCTCCGGCACACCAAGCAAACCAGGGGTGGCAGGTGAAGAACGCAAAAAGCAGCCTTTATGACGATCTGAAGCGCCAAATCCTTACGATGGAGTTGGAGCCGGACGAGGATTTGGACGAGGTGGTTCTGAGTGAAAGCTATGGGCTTTCACGCACGCCGATCCGGGAAATATTCCGTCGGCTGGCCGGTGAGGGCTACATCGATATTCGGGAGAACAGAGGGGCGCGGGTCGCCCCGATGAATTATTCGACCTTGCGCAATTTCTTTCTCGCCGCGCCGATGATCTATGCCGCGATCGGCCGGCTGGCCGTGCAGAATTACAAACCAAAGCAGCTTTCGGAACTGGAAGCGACGCAAGAGCGCTTCCGGACCGCCAGCAAGGACGGCGACACGCTCTCGATGGTGATCGAGAACAACAGGTTTCATGAAATCATGGGTGAGATGTCTGGGAACGTTTATCTGCAGCCCAGCCTGAACCGACTTTTGATCGATCACGCTCGTATCGGGCAAACGTTCTTCAATGCGAAAAACGACGATATGAAGAACAAGATCGGCTTGGCGGTGCATCAACACGACCGATTCATCCAAGAGATCGCCGATCACAATGAAGCTGGTGTCGTGAAGTTGGTCTTTGAGCATTGGGAGTTGTCGCGCGAGACCATGGAAATGTTTATCGCGCCGGAAGGACTGAAAGCGGACACGCCTTTTGAAAATACGTCTGCGCTCGCAATGGAGAAGTCGCCGTGAGATTCGAAGGCATCTACACACCCGCTGTGACACCTCTGGCCGCCGACGGCCAGATTGACAAGACGGCGTTCGCCGCCATCCTGGAATACCTGATCGAATCCGGCGTTCATGGAATCATTATCGGCGGATCGACCGGCGAGTATTACGCGCACACGCCGCAGGAACGCTTCGATCTGGCGGCTTATGCCAAGGATGTGATCGGCGGGCGGTTGCCGCTGATCGTCGGCACGGGTGCGACGCGGACCGAAGATTCGATCGAATACGCAAAGGCCGCGAAGTCCATCGGGGCCGATGCCATTCTCGTGACGACGCCGCCCTATGCGCTGCCGACCGATCAGGAAAACGCGCTGCACGCCATCGCGATCGACCGGGCCGCCGGGCTGCCGATCATGCTCTACAACTATCCCGGCCGGATGGGCGTTTCGATGGGCGAAGACTATCTCGCCCGCGTGTCGCGGCTGAAGAACGTCGTGGCGATCAAGGAAAGCTCCGGCGACATGGGGCGCGTCCATCTGCTGGCGCGGCATTTTCCCCAGATCCAGCTCTCCTGCGGCTGGGACGACCAGGCGCTCGAATTCTTCGCGTGGGGTGCGCGGAGCTGGGTGTGCGCCGGTTCCAACTTCCTGCCGGGCGAACATGTGGCGCTCTATGAGGCGTGTGTCGTCGAGAAGGACTTCGACAAAGGCCGGAAGATCATGTCGGCGATGATGCCGCTGATGAACTTCCTCGACGGGGGCAAATTCGTCCAGTCGATCAAATACGGCTGCGAACTCAACGGGTTCAACGTCGGCTCGGTCAGGTCCCCGCTGCGTCCGTTGAATTCCGACGAAAAGCGCGGGCTTCGCACGGTCGTCAACACCCTGAAGCGCAGCATCGCGCACGTTGCCCTGGGAGTCGAATATGCCTGATCTCCTGTCTGCGGCCGATTATGCGGCGATCGCCGAAACCATGTCCTTTCCGCAGAACGCGTTCGTCGACGGCCGATTCCGTCCGGCGGCGTCCGGAAAGACCTTCAAAACCGTCAATCCCGCGACCGGCAGGGTGCTAGCCGAAGTCGCCGCCTGCGATGCGGCGGACGTGGACCATGCCGTCGCCAAGGCCAAGGAGGCCTTCGATGACGGCCGCTGGCGCCAGCTGTCGCCCGGCGAGCGCAAGTCCGTCCTCCTCAAGTTCGCCAAGCTGCTGGAACGCAACAGCGCCGAACTGGCCGTGATGGAAAGCCTCGACAGCGGCAAGCCGGTCAGCGAATGCCACACGGTCGACGTCCCGGACACGATCCACACCATCCGCTGGCACGCCGAGCTGATCGACAAGATCTACGACAACACCGCGCCGGTCGGGTCGAACACCGTGGCGCTGGTGGTCCGCGAACCGATCGGCGTCGTCGGTCTGGTGCTGCCGTGGAACTTCCCGCTGCTGATGCTGGCGTGGAAGATCGGGCCGGCACTCGCCGCCGGCTGCTCCCTGGTCGTCAAGCCGGCCGAACAAACCTCGCTGACGGCGTTGCGGGTGGCCGAGCTGGCGCATGAGGCGGGAATCCCGGCCGGTGTTTTCAACGTCGTCACCGGGACCGGCAAGGACGTTGGCGAGCCGATCGGCATGCACATGGACGTGTCGATGGTCAGCTTCACCGGCTCGACCGCGACCGGCCGGCGCTTCCTGCGCTACGCCGCCGATTCCAACCTGAAGCGCATCGTGCTCGAATGCGGCGGCAAGAACCCGGCCGTCGTGCTGAGCGACGTCGACAACCTCGACGCCGTCGCCGAGCAGGTCGTCAACGGTGCCTTCTGGAACATGGGCGAGAACTGTTCGGCGACCTCGCGCCTGATCGTCCACGCGTCGATCAAGGACGAGCTGCTGAAGCGGATCAAGTCCTGCATCCGCGAATGGCGGATGGGCGACCCGCTCGACCCGGCCAACCGCGTCGGCGCGCTGGTCAGCCCGGAGCATTTCAAGAAGGTCAAATCCTACATCGACCAGGCCGGTTCCGGCCGCGAGGACATCGTGATCGGTGGGACGGTGCAGGACGGCGCCTTCGTCGAGCCGACCGTGGTCGATCAGGTCGCTGCGGACAGCCGCCTGTTCCAGGAGGAAATCTTCGGGCCGGTGCTGTCGGTGACCAGCTTCAACACGCTGTCCGAGGCAATTTCGCTCGCCAACGACACCCCCTATGGCTTGGCGGCGTCGGTCTACACCAGCAACCTCCGCCATGCCTTCCTGCTGGCACGCGAGATCCGGGCGGGCGTTGTCACGGTGAACTGTTTCGGCGAAGGCGACGCCTCCACCCCGTTTGGCGGCTACAAGGAGTCCGGCTTCGGCGGGCGCGACAAGTCCATGTGGGCGCACGACCAGTACACCGAGCTGAAGACCATCTGGATCGATCTGACCGACCGGTCCCCGGACGCGATCCTCCAATGACCGGGCACACCATCCGGCGCCTGCCTGCCGACACCGGCGTTTCGGGGTGGGAGGCGATCAGCGCCCGCGAATTCCCGGTGCGGGAGCTTGATGGCGAGGTCCTGGCCGACTGGCTGATCATCGGCGCGGGCTTCGCCGGCCTGTCCGCGGCGCGCCGGCTGGCCCAGCTGCGGCCCGGCGAGCGGGTCGTCGTTTTGGATGCGCAGGAGGTCGCCAAGGGCGCGGCCGGACGCAATTCCGGCTTCATGATCGACGTGCCGCACAACCTCTCCTCCGGCGAGTATTCGGTGGGCGATGCGGCCTCCACGACCCTGGAGATCGCGCAAAACCGGCTGGCCATCGGCTTCGCCGCGGAAGCCGCCGCCGAATACGGCATGGCGCCGACGACCTTCGATCCCTGCGGAAAGATCAACGCTGCGGCCACCGAGCGAGGGCTGAAGGCCAACCGCAACTTCCGGGACTCGCTCCAGCGGATCGGCGAAAGCTACGAGGAGCTGGACGCGGAGCAGATGCGGGACATCACCGGCTCCCGCTACTATCTGGGCGGGGTCTACACGCCCGGGGCGGTGATGATCCAGCCGGCGGAATACATCCGCGCCCTGGCGAAGGGGCTGCTGCCGACCACGGAGATTTACGAGAACTCGCCGGTGCGCGAGCTGACGCGGAAAGGCGGCGATTGGGTGGCCACCTCGAACCGCGGGACGGTGACCGCACCCTGTGTGATCCTTGCGGTCAACGGCCATGTCCAGAGTTTCGGCCATTTCCGCGGCCGCCTCATGCACATCTTCACTTACGCGTCCATGACGGCGGCGTTCTCGCAGAACGAATACAGCCGCCAGATGTCGGGGGCGGATCGTTGGGCGCTGCTTCCGGCCGATCCGATGGGGGCGACGCTGCGCAAGATCAGCGCCCACGGCCTGTCCCGCGTCGTCATCCGGACCCGCTTCACCTACGACCCGAGCCTTAAGGTTTCCGAAGCGCGGGTTGCCGGCATCGCGGGGCAGCAGAGGCGGTCGTTCGACGCGCGCTTTCCCGAGCTGGCCGGCGTGCCGATGGAGTTCAGCTGGGCCGGTGCGCTGTGCCTCAGCCGAAACCACGCTCCGGCCTTCGGGGAGGTTGAGCCCGGCCTTTACTCCGCCTGCTGCGAAAACGGTCTCGGCACGGTCAAAAGCACCCTGGCGGGCATGATGGTTGCGGAGCTGGCGACCGGCACCCGCAGCGATCACCTGGCCAAGTACGGGAATCATCCAAAACCCAGCCTGATACCGCCCGAGCCGTTCTCGTGGATCGGGATCAATTCCGTCATCCGGTGGCAGGAAATGCGCGCCGGACGGGAAGGGTAGGAAGAACAAGGGATCGGCGATGGGAAGACGCCCTCCGCCCGCGAAGCAAAAGCAAAACTCGAACAGGAGGTCATCATGAAAGCAATCTGGAAAACCCTCTGCGCGGTGGCGATGGTCGGCATGTCGGTCATGCCCGCCCAGGCGGCCGACAAGGCCATCAAGATGGGGACCCTCGCCTGGGAGGATCTGACCCCGATCACCGGCATCACGAAGAAGGTTCTTGAAGACGCCGGCTACACCGTGCGGGTGACCGAATTTTCGGAATGGGGCATCGCCTACGCCGCCCTGACCAAGGGCGACATCGAGGTCCTGGCGTCGCAGACGGACTACGTCGCCCAGGATTACTGGGACAAGAACAAGAACCGGCTGGAAAAGATCTCCCCGGTCTCGCACGGCCTCTACCAGGGCATCGCCGTTCCCAAATATGTCGGCGTCGACTCCCTGGACCAGCTGAACGCCAACGCCGACAAGTTCGGCAACAAGATCATCGGCATCGAGCCCGGTTCGGGCCTGATGCGCGACGCGTCCAACGCGGTGAAGGCCTATGGCCTCAAGCTGCAGCTGGTCGAGGGCAGCACCTCGGCGATGACGGCCGCCCTGAAGTCGGCGGTGGACCGCAAGGAGCCGATCGCCGTCACGATCTGGGAGCCGTCCTGGATGGCCCAGAAGTTCGACATGAAGTATCTGGCCGACCCGAAGGGCGTGTTCCCGCCGCCGCAGAGCTATTACTGGATCGGCCGCAAGGGCTTCTCCGAACAGAACTCGCAGGCGCGTGAAGTCATGGCCAGCGTCTATGTCCCGCTCGCCGACATCACGGCGATCAATGGCGCGGTGAAGGACGGCAAGACGATGGATCAGGCCATCAAGGAATGGACCGAAGCCCACGCCGACCTGATCAAGCGTTGGGAGAACATCAAGAAGTACTGATCGCAATATCCGCGCGCCGTCTCGCGCAGTCGGCGCGGCGCGCGGGCCTGAACGTTATGCCGGATGCGAGCGTCAGCGCGGCATCCGTGGAGGAGGGTAGGGCGAGATGACGACCGTCAACAGCAGCGAGGTCCTGATCGACTGTCAGTCTGTCTGGAAGGTTTTCGGCGACAATGCTCCCGCCGCCATCAAGGCCATTTCCGAACGCGGCCTGACCAAGAAGGAGG
Source organism: Azospirillum canadense (assembly GCF_025961225.1). Lineage (GTDB taxonomy): Bacteria > Pseudomonadota > Alphaproteobacteria > Azospirillales > Azospirillaceae > Azospirillum > Azospirillum canadense. Next base: position 1,140,858 of record NZ_JAOQNG010000007.1, read on the forward strand.
TCCTGCAGGAGTATAATTGCGTGGTCGGCGTTTCCGACGCCAACCTCCAGGTCAGGCGCGGCGAAATCTTCTGCATCATGGGCCTTTCCGGAAGCGGCAAGTCGACCCTGATCCGCCTCCTCAACCGGTTGATCATGCCGAGCTTGGGCAAGGTGCTCGTCAAAGGCCGGGACATCGGGTCCCTGAAGGCGGCGGACCTCCGCCAGATGCGCGCCCGCCACATCGGCATGGTGTTCCAGAGCGTGGCGCTGCTTCCGCACCGCACGGTGCTGGAAAACGCGGCGTTCGGGCTGGAGGTCCAGGGCATCCCGTTGGCGGAGCGGAACCGCACGGCGGAAATGGCGCTGGCGAAGGTCGGCCTGTCGGACTGGCTGAAGCGCTATCCCGGCGAACTGTCCGGCGGCATGCAGCAGCGCGTGGGGTTGGCCCGCGCCATCGCCTCCGATCCGGAGATCATCCTGATGGACGAGCCGTTCAGCGCGCTCGATCCGCTCATCCGCCGGCAGTTGCAGGATGAATTCCGTCAGCTGACCAAGGATCTGGGAAAGTCGGCGGTGTTCATCACGCACGACCTCGACGAAGCGATCCGCATCGGCGACCGGATCGCCATTATGAAGGACGGGCTGATCATCCAGGTCGGCACGGCGGAAGAAATCATCCTGAAGCCGGCCGATCCCTATGTGGCGCAGTTCGTCGCCGGCATCTCCCGCCTCCATCTTGTCAAGGCCCACTCGGTCATGACGTCGGTCGCGGAATTCCAGCAAGCCTGTCCGGGCGTCGACATCCGCGCGCTTCTGCGCACCAACCCCGAAGCGGACATCGACGAACTCATCACCCTAACCATGATGTCGGACCGCGATGCCGTGGCGGTGGTCGACGACGACACCATCGTCGGCATCGTGACGCCGCGCGGCCTGCTGCGCAGCGTGTCGGATGGCCACACGGCCGAGCTGGCTCACGCTTAGAAAAGCGTGATCTCAACCACAGGGTAGGGGAGTTCCTGCAATGGAGGGCCTCGATTTCGCCGGAACGTTCGACGACATCGTCGATTCCGGTCTCGGCTGGCTCGGGGACAATGCGGGTGCGTTGTTCGAGCTTGTGCGGACGGTGCTCGAAGGATTCTACGGGGCCGTGCTCTGGACCCTGAGCCTGCCGCCCTTCTACGTGATCGCGATCGCCTTCGCGCTTCTCGGGTGGCGGGTCGTCGGCCTGCGCTTCGGCGCGCTGGCGGGGGTGGCGCTGGTCGTTTGCGCGGCGATGGGCCTGTGGCCGGAGACGATGAGCACGCTGGCGCTCGTCATTTCGGCGACGATCCTGGCCCTGATTTTCGCGATCCCGGCTGGCGTGCTGACGGGGTTCGCGCCGAAGGTCGACCGCTCGCTGGAACCGGTCCTCGACCTCGTGCAGACCTTGCCGCCCTACATCTATCTGCTGCCCGGGATCGCGTTGCTCGGTTACGGCCCGGCCACCGCGCTGGCAGCCACCTTCGTCGTGGCGGTTCCGCCGGCTTTCCGGCTGACGTCGCTGGGAATCCGCATGACGCCGAACGAGTTCATCGAACTCGGTCAGTCGACCGGCATGACGAACTGGCAGATGTTCAGCAAGATCCGCCTGCCCTTTGCGGTGCCCAGCATCATGGCGGGCATCAACCAGAGCCTGATGATGGCGTTCGGCATGGTGGTGATCGCCGGGATCGTGGGCTCGGGCGGACTGGGCGAAACCATCTACAAGGCTGTCCGCACGCTCGACATCGCAAAGTCGATCGATGGGGCCATCGCCATCGTCATCTTGACCATCGTCCTCGACCGTCTGACCCAAGGGGCGGCCCGGATCGGGTATGGAGGCGGAAAATGAACGGGAACATCGTAATTTCGCCCGGTGCTTGGCTTGCGCCGGCGGTCGACTGGCTCAACCTGAACTTCCGGCCGCTTTTCGCCTTCATCAGCTACATCATCGAGTCCACGTTGGGCGGCATCAATTCGGTGCTCTTGTCGATGCCGCCTTACGCCCTGGTGGCCCTCTCGGTCGTCTTCGCTCTCGTGCTCGCCAACCGCAGGATTGCGGTCCTCGTCGCCCTCGCGATGGGATTCTGCTACGTCGCCGGGCTTTGGGAAGCGACCGTCCAGACCGTCACGCTCGTTACGATATCCGTCGTCGTCTCGGTGGCGATCGCCTTTCCCCTCGGCGTCGTCGCATCGCGGGTGAGGTTCGTCGAATCCGCGCTACGGCCGGTCCTTGACATCATGCAGACCGTCCCGCCCTGGGTCTACCTGATCCCCGCCGTCATCATCTTCAGCCTCGGCAGCGTGCCGGCCATCATCGCGACCGTCATCTACGGGGTTCCGCCGATGCTTCGGCTGACGACCTTGGCCTTCAAACAGGTGCCCAAGGATCTGCTTGAACTTGGGCAGGCGATCGGCGCGACGCGGCGGGCCATCCTGGTCAAGATCGAACTGCCGGCCGCCATGCCGACGCTTCTGGTCGGCCTCAACCAATGCATCCTTCTGTCGCTGGCGATGGTGGTGCTCGCCGGATTGGTCGGGGCGGGCGGTCTCGGCGCGGAGGTCACGAGGGGCCTGACGCGGATGGAGATGGGGGTTGGTTTGCGGGCCGGCTTGGCCATCGTGACCGTCGCCATCGTGCTCGACCGGCTGTCGCGCGGCGCCATTCAGCGGCATCGCACGTCGAAAGCCGGCTGAGCGACTCTCGCATGCGCGACGGAGTCAAAGTCTTTGCCGCGTTGAGCGGCGACGTGGAGCCGTTGCTTGCCTGCGGCTGGCTGCTGTCGATGGTCCCGGGAACGGCCGTCACGGTGGGCCTGTCGGACCTCGGTCCGGGTGCTGGACCGTGGGCGCGCGGCTTCATGGACGCCCACTTTCTCCGTCAGGGCCATGAAAACGAGACGCTGTGGGGTGCCGCCGCGACGCAAGCGCGGCGGCTGGCGACGCAACTTCCGGGCGATGGCGCACTCGAACTGGTCCATGAACCGCCGGTGGAAGAACACGACCTGCTGTTGGTCAGCCGCCCTTCACCGGGGCAATCGCTGTCCGGCAATCCGGCCTATGGGAATGCGGATGCGAAAAAGTTCAGAGCGGTCCTCGTGGCACCGCGCGAGCTGCCGACTTGTCTTGGCCGGAGTGTCACTGTTTTGGCCGACGGGCCGCCACGAGACCTGCCCTTGTTCGGCTTTGCCCGGCGGTTGTTCCCGGACATGGCGTCGGTTCACCTGATCCTCGACGAACGCACCGACTCGGATCGGGGGGCGGAGTGGCCGCAACGGCTGGCGTGCCAATGCCCCGTTCAAGTCTCGACGGTGCATCGGACCAGCGATGCTCGAATGCGCGCCGTCCTTCGGGCCGGAGGCGACGTTCTGATCATGGAACGTTCAGTGCGCTTCTGGAACGCGATGACGTTTGACTGGCGATTGTCGAGTTTCCTCGATCGCACGCCGGGGGCCGTGTTGTTTGCCTCGTGACCGCACCGCCGAGTTCGGTCCGGGAATAGCGTCTTCAATATGGAAAATGCCGAAACGCAGTTGATCGAACACTTCCCTGGAGCAGAGGCATGAAGCATAGTTTCTTTTGCATTGACTCGCACGCGTGTGGAAATCCCGTTCGTGTTGTTGCCGGCGGCGGGCCACTTCTTCCGCATCTTCCGATTTCGGAGCGCCGGGAGATTTTCCTACGCGACCATGATTGGATTCGCAAAGCGCTGATGTTCGAGCCGCGGGGGCACGATATCATGTCCGGCGCCATCATTTATCCTGCATACCGGCAGGATTGCGACATGGCGGTCCTCTTCATCGAGGTCAGCGGTTGTCTTCCGATGTGTGGTGCTGGAACGATCGGCCTGTGCACCGTTCTGCTGGAAGAGGGGCTGGTCACGCCGCGCATTCCCGGCAAGTTGTCGATCGAGACGCCCGCTGGGAAAGTCGTTGTTGACTATGACATGAAGGATGGCTGCGTCGACAGCGTCCGCCTGTTCAATGTTCCCAGCTACCTGCACAGCGCCGATGTGGAGGTCGACGTTCCCGGCCTCGGCCGGATGGTCGTCGATATTTCCTATGGCGGCAATTACTACGCGGTTGTCGAGCCTCAGGAAAACTGGGCCGGATTGCATGGCATGCCCGCCGGGGACATCGTCGCCCTCAGCCAGCGCCTGCGCTCAGCGCTTTCGACGGTCAGCAACCCGGTCCACCCGGAGGATCCGGCGATCTCGGGCGTGCATCATGTGATCTGGTGCGACAGGTCCGAGAGCGATGGTGCGGATGGCTGCGGTGCCGTCTTCTATGGCGATAAGGCGATTGACCGGTCGCCCGGCGGGACGGGAACCTCGGCCAGACTGGCGCAGCTTTATGGGAAAGGACGGCTGAACGTCGGGGATCGTTTCCGCAACGAAAGCCTGATCGGCACGATCTTCGATGGCAGGATTGAAGCCGCCTGCAAGGTCGGTCACTATGACGGCATCCTGCCGAGCATCGGCGGCTGGGCGCGAATCACGGGGCACAACACGATTTTCGTGGATGATCGGGATCCGCTGGCTCACGGATTTCAGATACGATGAAACGGCGGCTGTAACACTGCCTTCAGCACGCCTCCAGATACGATTTATGGGCGATCCTCGGCGGCCTTCAAGCTGGACCGAAGCAGACGTTCGAACCGCAGGGTCGCGTTGGACAGGTGCCGCCCCTCCGCGGCCAGCATTTCCACGCGCCCGCTGGTCAGCAGGTCGTCCCGCATGGGCAGCATGCGAAGGCCGCCCGACGCGCTGGACTTGGGTGCGGACAGCCGCGCCAGGATGGCGACGGCATCCGTCCGTTGCGCGAGTGCCAGCCGCAACGCCACGGAATCGCTTTCCAGCAGCGCCGGTCGCAACGCGACGCCGGACCGCCGCGCCGCCTCTTCGATCAGCACGCGGGTCGGGGAGCCGGCGGGCGGCAGGATCACGGGCCAGTCCGTGAGCTCGGCGAGCGCCACCGCATCCGACGCCGTCAGCCTGTGTCGCGGGTTCACCAGCGCGACCAGCGGCTGGCGCGCCGAGGCGCGCTGGACGATGCCGTCCTCGCGCGGCGGGTTGTAGGCGAGGCCGAGTTCCGCGATGCCCTCCCGGACCAGGGCCACCACTTGGCGCGTGCTGCCGACCCGCACGTCGAAGGACACGCCGGGGTGGCTGTGGTGGAAGCGCGCGATGCAGTCCGGCAGGAAGCCGTCGGCGATCGGCTCGATCACGGCGACGCGCACGATCCCGGTTTTCAGCCCCTCCATGGCCGCGATCTCGTCCCGCGCGTTGCGCAGCTGGTCCACCGTCGCGCGGGCGTGGCGCAAGACGATGCGCCCGGCCTCGGTCGGCTCGACACCCCGCGGCAGGCGCGACAGCAGGCGCGCGCCAAACAGCTGCTCCAGATGCTGGACCTGCCGGCTGAGCGCGGACTGCGCGATGTGCAGGTTGTCGGCCGCGTCGCGGATCGATCCCGCCTCCACGATGGCGATGAAATGGCGCAGCGCGTCGACGTTCATACCGATTCCCGGTTTCCTGAGTGATGCCGAATCAGCATCGCAAATCATGCGTGACCTGTCTTGCTGGATCGCTCCCTTCCACGCTTTGATGCGGGTGCCGCGCCGGTCGAACGGGCGCGCCAGGACGGAGGCGGTGGATGCTGGCCAGGGACATGTTGATCGGGGTGGACGTCGGTGGAACCTTCACCGACCTTGTGCTGGCGGACGGCAGCGGCGGGGTGAGCTTCGTCAAATCGCCCTCGACGCCGGACGACCCGTCGCGCGGCGTGGTGAACGCCCTGGTGCAGATGGCGGCGGAGCGCGGCGAGAGCCTGGAACGGCTGCTCGGGCAAACCCGCGTCTTCATCCACGGCACCACCGTTGCGACCAACGTGCTCGTCCAGCGCAACGGCGCGCGGCTGGGCCTGATCACAACGCGCGGGTTCCGCGATGTCCTTGAACTGCGGGAGGGGGCGCGGTCGAACCGCTATGACCTCCGCGCCCCGGCGCCGGACCCGCTCATCCCCCGTCCGCTGCGCCTGGAGGTGACGGAGCGGGTGGCGGCGGACGGCACGGTGTTGGCGCCGCTCGACGAGGCGGAGCTGGGGGAGGCCATCGCCACGCTGCGCGCCGCGGAGGTCGACGCCGTGGTCGTCAGCTTCCTGCACGCCCACAAGCGCCCGGATCATGAGGCCGCCGTGCGCGCCGCCATCGAGGGGACGGGCTGGCGGCCCTTCGTCTCCCTCGGCCACGAGGTGCTGGAACGGGAAGGGGAATACGACCGGCTGTCCACCGCCGCGGTGAACGCCTATGTCGGCCCGGCCTTGCAGGACTATCTGAAGCGCCTCGTCGGGCAATTGAAGGCCGCCGGGATCGGCGTGCCCCTCTTCGTCATGCAGTCCAACGGCGGCGTGCTGCCGATCGAGGAGGCGGGGCGGCGCGCCTATGGGGCGGTGACCAGCGGCCCGGCGGGCGGCGCCATGGCCGGCGCGCTGTTCGCGCGGACGCTCGGCCTTCCTAATCTGGTGACCTACGACACGGGCGGGACCAGCACCGACGTCTGCGTCATCAAGGACGGGGTCCCAATTGAGCGCAACCGCACCGATCTCGCGGACTTCCGCATCACCGCGCCGGCGATTGAGATCAATCCCATCGGGATCGGCGGCGGCAGCGTCGCGCGCATTGACGCGAGCGGCATCCTGGCCGTCGGCCCGCAGAGCGCCGGGGCGGTTCCGGGACCGGCCTGCTTCGGGAAGAGCGGCACCCGCGCGACCCTGACCGACGCCAACTTGGTGCTCGGCCTCATCTCCGCGGAAACGTTCCTGGGCGGGCGCATGAGCCTGTCCGTTGAGGCGGCGCGGAGTGCGGTCCAGGCCGATGTCGCTGGCCCCCTGGGGGTGAGCGTGGAGGAGGCCGCTTGGGCGGTCCACATCCTGGCGACCGCGGGCATCACCGAGGGCATCCGGCTGGCGACCATCCGCCAGGGGCTGGATCCGCGCGACTTCGCGCTGATGTCCTTCGGCGGGGCCGGCGGGCTGCACGCCGACGCGGTGGCGCAGGACCTGCAAATCCCGACGGTGGTTGTCCCGCGCATGGCGTCGGTGCTGTCGGCCCTCGGCTTCCTCGCCGCCGACATCCGGCAGGACCTGCAACGCTTCGTCAGCCGCCCGATCCGGTCGATGACCGCGGCGGAACTGGCAATCCTCTTCGACGCGCTGGAGGAGGAAGGGCGGGCGCGCCTGCGGGCGTCGGGCGTGGCGACCGACGGCATCCGCGTGGAGCGCAGCCTGGAATGCCGCTATGGGCGGCAGGTGCACGGCATTCCCGTGCGCGTCGGCGACAGCCTGGACGACCAATTCGACCCGGCGGCGCTGGAGCGCGCCTTCACGGAGACCTACCGCGCCCTCTACCAGCACGCCCACGAGGGCGAGGCGGGCATCCTCGACGTCTGCCGCCTTTCCGTGTACGGAGCCCTGCCGAAGATCGACCTGCCCACGCAGCCGGCCGGCCCCTCCGACCCCGCACCGGCCTGGCGGGGTCGGCGCAGCGCCTATCTCGGCGGCTTCCGCGAGTTGGACGTCTACTGGTTCGACGACCTGCGCCACGGCATGCGCATCAGCGGGCCGGCCATCGTCGAATCTGCCTCCACGACCATCCTCGTCGGCCCCGGCCGGGTTGCCGCGGTGGACGGCATCGGCAACCTCCTCCTCAACAACGGGTGAGTCATGAGCCTCAGCAATTCTCCTGCGGTCGCCCCCCTCACTCTCGCTCCCCTCACTCTGGCCGTCGTCCGGCACCGCATGAAGGCGGTGACGGAGGAGATGGTCGAGACGATGACCCGCACCTGCTTCTCGCCCATCCTGAACCAGAGCCAGGATTTCTCCGCGGTCATCCTCGACAGCTCCTTCCAGACGGTGTCGCAGGCCGAACGCGTGCCCATCCACATGGGGGCCATGCCGCGGGCCGTGCGGATGATGGCGAAGGCGTTCGACGGGGACCTCGCCGACGGCGACGTGCTGATGGCGAACGACCCTTACTGGGGCGGCAGCCACCTGCCCGACGTGACGCTCGCCATGCCCTTTTTCACCGATGGCGAAATCCGGCTGTGGGTCGCGCTGCGCGCCCACCAGGGCGACATCGGCGGCCTGTCGGCGGGCGGCTACAGCGCCGCGGCGCGCGAGATCTGGCACGAGGGCCTGCGCATCCCGCCGCTGAAGCTCGTGGCCGGCGGCACGTTGCGCGACGACCTGCTGCGTCTGGTGGCGGAGAACTCGCGCAAGCCGGACGACCTGCGCGGCGATCTGCTTGCCCAGCTCTCCGCCGTGCGCATCGGCGCCACCCGCTTGGCGGAGTTGTTCGCGCGCTATGGACGGGGGGAGATCGCGGGCGCGGTGGAGGCCATCCTCGACGGCGGGGAGGCGGTGATGCGGACCCTGCTGGCCGGCTGCCGCGCGGGCGTGCACCGCGGGCTGTCCCATATGGAGTTCGCCGACGCGCCCGGGGGCCTGCTTCCCATTCCGGTCAGCCTGACCATCGACGGCGGCCGGGCGGTCGTGGACCTGACCGGCTGCCCAGACCAGGTGCGGGCCTTCATCAACAGCCCCTACGCCAACAGCTGCGCGGCGGTGATGGTCGCCTTCCTCTATTTCAGCGGCGACGAGGAGGGGCTGAACGGCGGCAGTGCGCGGGCGCTCGACATCCGCACGCGGCCGGGAAGCCTCGTCGACCCAGTGATGCCGGCGCCGGTCGGCGCCTGCACCTCCTCCACCGCCTGCGCCCTGATCGAGGCCGTGCTGAACGCGCTGGAGGGCGCCGATCCGGACCGCGCCATCGGCAGCTTCGCCCGGCGCTTCCGCTTCGCGCTGGCCGGTGCCACCGACGACGGCACGCCCTTCATCTGGCATCATTTCCTCAACAAGGGCGGCACCGGCGGCAACCGCGACCACGACGGCTGGCCGAACATCGGCGGCCTGCACAACCCCGGCGGCACCGCCGCCCCCAGCGTGGAGCGCACGGAGGCCAGCCACCCGCTGTTCGTCGAGGAGTACGCGCTGCTTCCCGACAGCGGCGGGGCGGGGGAGCGGCGGGGCGGCCTCGGCGGCCGGCTGGTGCTCCGCTACGACGGGCGGGAGCCGGCGGTGCTCAACGCGTCGGGCGAGGGGGTTCTCGTGCCGCCCACCGGGACGCAGGGCGGCGAGGCCGGACCCGGCCACCGCTACGCGTTGCTGCCGCCCGACGGCGCGGCGCGGCCGATCGCCGTGCACGACAGCGGGGTCCGGGTCGAGCCCGGCGCGCGTATCCTGTGCCTGTCGGCCGGGGGCGGAGGCTTCGGCGACCCGCGCCGGCGGCCCCGAGCCCTGGTGGAGCGGGACGTCGCCTACGGTTACGTCAGCGCCGAGGCCGCCCGCGACGTCTACGGGTTGGGGACGGACGCGTGAGCGGCTTAGATGCCGTAATGGGCCTTGCCCCAAGCGCTGGCTTGGCCGGGCGACTGTCCCCACAGTGATGGTGTGAGACACGGGGTCCGAGCGGATCGGCCCCAAGCATCAAGGGGGACAGTCATGGATCACTGTAAGTGACCCATAATGATGCCCCCTCAGTGAGGTTCATGTTGCGAGAGGTCGACGTGCCTGATCTCTCCAGCGACGAGTTGGCGCAAGACGTCGATCACTTGGTCCGTGTCGGGGAAGGCGTGTCGCCCTGTGGCTTGGTCACGCGGCAGTTGGATCAACCCGTGCCGTAACCGGCTGTAGATCCACGTCGGCTTCACACCAAGCTTGGCAGCCACGGCCTTCACCGAAAGTCTTCCTGGCGCAAGCCGCCAGCGAGCCGTCGGTCGCGGCGCTGGAAGGCCAAGGCGGCGGCGGAGAGTCGCCACCGTGCTACACACCACACCACGGTCTCGCATCGGTGAGCGGAACCCCTCGGCGGTTAGGGTGGCGGCGATCTCCTGGTCAGGAAGCCCGGCGTTCACCAGGGTCCGCAAGCGCTCCAGCATGGCGCCATAAGCGGGCAGCGCGGTGATCATTCCGACCGGCAGGGGCACCTCCAACTCCGTCGTCTCACCACCACGCCAGACGATGCGGACACTGGCCGTGTCACGCACCGCCCGGCGCGCCACAACCTTGTCGATCAGACACCGAAGCAGGGCCTTGCGCCGCTCGCGCCCGACCTCAGGGTCCTGCCAGAGGTCGCGGATGCGGCCGCCCAGTTGGACCACAACTCCCTGCAACGTTGGGTCAAGCGGGTCGGGTGCGCGCTGTTCCGCTTCCCGGCGCGCCAATCTTTCCTCGGCACCACGCAGTTCTACGAGGGCCATTTCCCAACGGCGCTCCAACTCGGCGGCGACATTCCGATTATCCGGGTCGACACGGGTGAACTGCCGTTCCGCCAGCGAGGGTGTTGGTGCAGCGAGGTCCGCACAGACGCAGTGAAGCCTGACACGACCTTTGATCAGGCGATGCGGACGGAGTTCGGGCGTGCTTGATCGATCATCCGGTTCAGGATGATGACGCCGGTGGCGGCTTCAGTTCGTTGGCCGGGCAACGTGCGTGCACGCAGCTGGTCGCCGAGGATGCGCTTGTAACGCGCCATCGCGGTTTCCGCCTTCGCCCGCTCGCCATAGTCGGTTTGCTTTTGCCAGCCTGAGCGCCCGTGCTCGGCCAGGCTCTGGATGTGGCGGTCCCGCTGGGTCGGGGCGGTTGTGGCGGCCTCGCTCACGACCGCCGTGGCGCGCGGGGGGATGATCACCCGAGCCCCGGCATCCCGGGCGGCGATGGTCTGGTAAATCGGTTCGCCGTCGTACGCGCCGTCAGCCATGACGGTGTCGATGGGGCCACTGATCTGGTCGAGCAGCGGTCCGACCTGGGAGGCGTCCCCGTCGCTGGTGGTGGTCAGCGTGGCCGCGACGATGGCGCTGCTGGCGGCATCCACCGCGAGATGGAGTTTGCGCCAGGTCCGCGGCCCGCGCACGCCATGCTTGTCGCGGTGCCACTCGCCGGCCCCGTAGACCTTCAAGCCGGTGCTGTCGATCACCAGCGTGACCGGGCCCGTCGGCAGGGCCGTGGCCAACACCGGCGTCAAGCGCGCCGCCCGGCGACTGATCGTCGTGTGGTCGGGAACCGGCAGGTCCACGCCCAGGAGATCCAGCAACGAGCCGAGCAGCCCCTCGGTCTGGCGCAGCGGCTGATGAAACACCAAGCGGACCATGAGGGCTGTTTCGATAGCCGTCTGCGAGTAGCGCGCTTGCCCACCGGGCGTCGTCCGCGACGCCGCTCGCCAGGCGGCGATCGCCGCGTCGCTGACCCACAGCGTCAGACTGCCGCGCCGGCGCAGTCCGGCTTCGTACGACGCCCAATTCGTTACTTTGAACCGCATCTTCGGGATGTGATGGCGCCGCGCGTCGTTGTGTTTGTTCGGCATGCCGAGGCTGACCAATCCGGGAATCAAGAGAGGCGCCCTTCTACACGATGACCCAGGACCGGCAATCCCGAACCTCGCTGCACCAACGCCCTTCTAACCAGAACACCTCTTTTTCTAAACCAATCTACTCAACCGAATTTCCTACGACCTCGCAGTTTTCCTCGCAAATTTTTGGTCAGATCTACTCTACGGCCACATTGCCATCCGGCCGAATTTTGCCTACGTTATGCAGAAACATCCTTCTCGTTCTGTAGGGTTCGCCGTGTCCATCAACATCAAGAACCGCGAGGCGGACGCCCTGTTGGCCGAGTTGAAGGCAGCGACCGGCAAGGGCGCCTCGCAGCTCGTCCTGGAGCTGTTGCGCCGGGAGGCGCAGCGCCTGCGCGCCCGCCGGGTCCGCAGCGCCGACGACGCCGAGGCTCGCATGGCCCAGCTGCACCGCGAACTCGCCTCCCAGCCCGTTCTCGATCCGCGCGCGCCGGACGACATCCTCGGCTACGACGACAGCGGGCTGCCCCACTGATGGTGGTCGATACCTCGGCCATCATGGCCATCCTGCTTGCCGAGCCCGACGCCGCGCGCTATGCCCGCGCCATCGGCGCTGCCGACGTCCGGCTGATCTCGGCCGCTACCGTACTGGAATGCTCCATCGTAGCGATTGCCCGTTTCGGCAATGACGCCACCCTGGCGGCCTGGATGGCCGATCATGCCTTTGAGGTCGTGGTGGTCGACGCCACCCAGGTCGGGCTCGCCCGCGATGCCTTCCTGCGCTTCGGAAAGGGGCGTCACCCAGCCGGCCTGAACTACGGGGACTGCTTCTCTTACGCACTGGCCAAAGCCACCAACGAATCGTTGCTGTTCAAAGGCAACGACTTTCCACTGACCGATCTGACGTCCGCTTTGGAGGCGCTGCAATGAGAGCCGCCGGCAATCCCGGGCATGCGCCGTGAGCCAAGCCCCCGTCCGCCGTCTCCGCCATCCCGGCCACCCCCGCAGGCCGTGTCCGCGACACCCTGGCCGCCGCCGAGGAAGCCTTCGCTCCCAATACCAAGCGCGCCATCCGCGCCGACACCGACGACTTCATCCGCCGGTGCATCGCCGCCAAGCGGGTCTCCCTCCCGGCCAGCCCGGAGACGGTTATCGCCGACTTGGCCGCCCGGACCAACCCGCGCACGGGGCAACGGATCGCAGCATCCACCCTCGCCCGGCGCTTGTCCTCGCTCTCCTGGCTGCACCGCGCGCACGGTCATCCCGACCCGACGAAGACCGCACCGGTGCAGATGAAGATGAAAGCCTTGTCCCGGTGCAAGGGCACGCGCCAGTCGCAGGCCCTGGGGATTGGCCGCGCGCAGCTGGACCTGATCCTGGTGGAGATCGGCGACGCCCCGTGCCTCCTGGAGGATCTCCGCGACGCCGCCCTGTTGGCCGTCGCCTACGACTCGCTCCTGCGCCGCGGCGAACTCGTGACGCTGCGCACCGAAGACATCAAGGTCGACGCCGACGGCACCGGCCTCCTGTATCTGGCGCGCTCCAAGACCGACCAGGAAGGGCAGGGGACCTATGGCTGGCTGGCTCCTGACACTGTCCGCCGCGTGAGCGCCTGGCTCGACGCCCGCGCCGACGCCCTGCAGGCCGAGATGAAATCCGCCCGCGACGCCCTGCGCACGCTGTCCGCCGCCATGCGCGAGGGCAGGGTGCTGAATGGAGAGCGCCGGCGGACCGCGCTGGAGCGCATCCTGGCCCGCCTGGATGCCTCCGCCGAGGTCCTTTGGCTGCAGGTCGGCAAGACGGGAACCGTGCTCGGGCCGCTCGCGGTGCGCGGCCCCGACCCGGGCCGCCGCATCTCGGAGATCTTCAAACGCCGTGCCGAAGCCGCCGGACTCGACCCAGCCCTCGTTTTGGGGCATTCCCTGCGGGTCGGGGCGGCCCAGGGTCTGACCGCCGCCGGCTTCGGCCTGCCGGCCATCCAGCAGGCGGGCCGCTGGAAAAGTCCCACCATGCCGGCCCGCTACGCCGAAAAGATCGTCCCCAAGCAAGGCGCCATGGCCCAACTCGCCGGTAAGCAGGGCAGGGGATGACGCGGCCGACCTCGCTCCAGACCTGCCGGACCTGGCTGAAGGGCCGCGCCGATGTCCTCAAGTCTGTTGAGCGTTTGTGCGGCTATGTGGAGCGGTACGGCGTTCTCCGTGACCCGCCCGAAACCGCCCACGCCAAGGATTCTCTTTGGCCGATAGGGCTGAGAACTTGCGAGCCGCTGCGTATCAATCACCGCGTGTTCAATGATAAGCGAAACGGAACGAAGCATGCTTTCACCGAACGAGGCGCCATCTCGGGATCGTCGATATCTGAACTTTGCGGTGAATAAACATAAAATCCAGAAGAAGTCGCGAGTAACTGCCCGGAGTGTTGCTCGTCCTCGGTTCAGGTCCTATATCGCGCGTCACCACTGTCAAAAAAGGCGTCACTCGGTTAATTAATTTTCACTATTATTGCGCTCGAATGCAATCATGAACACTGCCCCCATGCTGCCCCTGAACCGCCATTCCCGCATGACCCGTAAGGTTTTTCTCCGCGTCGTCGGCGCGCTTTTGATCGGCCTCGCCGCTCCGGCTTGGGCTGATCCCCTCCCCACTCCAGTGGAAAAGCCAATCCTTACCGTCTCGGGCCACATCAGCGTGACCAATCGGGGCGCCCTGGCCGCGTTCGACCGCGCGTCGCTCGAGGCGCTCGGCACCGTGTCGTTCACGACGACAACGCCCTGGTACAAGGAGCCGGTGACGTTTGAGGGCGCCCCCCTGGCACGGCTCATGGAACGCCTCGGGGCGCGCGGCGAGACGATCGTCGCGACCGCGCTCAACGATTACAGCGGTGAAATTCCCATGGAGGATGTCCGCAACCGCCAGGTCATCCTCGCGCTGAAGCGCGATGGACGGTATATGCCGGTCAGCGACAAGGGGCCCCTGTGCATCGTCTACGATTTCGACCACGACCCCGAAGCAAAGAAGCGCAAGTATTACAGCCGGTCGGTCTGGCAGGTTGTTCGACTTGCCATCCAGTGACGATGCCTTGGCTTGAGCGCGGTCGGCGCTGGTTCGCGGGGCAATCGTCCCATCGCCTGAGCGCCGCGCTCGCTGTTCTCATCTGCGGTTTCGGCTTGGCGGCGGCGTATTTGTCCCTGCTGGTGCTGAACTATGGCGACACGCTGCGCAGCGCGTCGCCCTACAACTTCGCCTGGGCCGCAAGCCAAGCGGTCGGCGAGGTGTCGCGCCTGGAGCAGCGCATTCTGGCGAGCGCTCTGCCGGGCTCGGCCATCGACGGCGACGAAGTTCAACTGCGCATCGACATCGTTCGCAACCGCATCAGCGTGTTGGGAGATGGCCAAGCGTCGGCCTTCAGCGACCGCTACCCTCAGCACGGAAAGACCATCGATCGTCTTGAGGCGGCGCTCGACCGGGTGACGGCCCTGCTCGCCGGTCCGGCCCCCGCGGCGGAAAAGGCGATAACCGCCCTTAGCGTTTTGGGCGCCGTGGACCGCGAACTCACCGCGTTCGCATCCGCCGCGAACCAGTTCGGCGGCGAGCAGGTCGACCGGGGCCAGGATCGGTTGCTCTTCCTGCATTGGCTCTTCACCGCTCTGGCCATGGGCTTGGCGGTCTGCGGCATGCTGCTCATCACGCTTCTGGTGATTCAAAACCGCACGATCCGGCAGGCGCATCGCCGGCTGGAGACCATGACCAGCGAACTGCGGGTTGCGGCCGCCCAGGCGGAGGAGGCCAGTCAGGCCAAGACGCGCTTTCTGGCCACCATGAGCCACGAGCTGCGCACGCCGCTCAATGCCATCATCGGCTTTTCCGAACTGATCCAGGATGACGTCCAGCCGCGGACCCGGGTGGCCGCCCGGCCGAAGAACCCTGTCGTCACGCTCCAGGAGCACACGCAATACGCGGGGTACATTCTTGCCAGCGCCAAGCACATGCTGAGCTTGGTGATCGACATCCTGTCGTTCGCTCAAATGGAAACCGGTCACATCAACCTTCGGTTTGAACCGGTCGACGTGGAAAAGGCCATCCGTGCCGCCATTGCGATGATGCTCGGAACACCGTCGGGGCAAGGCCGGTCGATCGCGATGGAACCCCGGGCCGTCTGGCCGGTGCTGCAGGTGGACGAACAGGCGCTGCGGCAAATGCTGCTGAATCTGCTGTCCAACGCCGTGAAGTTCAGCGCGCCCGAAACCCCGATCCTGGTCGACACCGAGATCGCACCGGATGGAGGGTTGGTCATCGGCGTGCAGGACCGGGGCATTGGCATGACCGCAGAGCAGGTCGCGAAGGCGACGCAGCCGTTCTATCAAGCCGACAGCAGTTCCGCGCGCCGTTTCCAGGGCACCGGGCTTGGCCTGAGCATCGCCAAGAGTTTGATGGAGGCCCATGGTGGAAAACTTGTCATCGAGAGTGCGGTGGGCGAGGGCACGCGGACTTCCATGCATTTCCCGGCGGAGCGGGGCGGCGCCTCAACGCTCAGCCTACACACCACACCGTGAGACCGCCGGGCGATGCGCGCATGCCCGGCCACCAACAAACAGCAGAAGACGCCCTGTCCGGCCGGCTGGGCAAGGCGCGGTCGGAGTTCTGGGCTGGGCTGTTCGGTGGGCTCCGGTCCTGGCAGACGGCCGCCCGGCTGGGTTTCTCGTCCATTCCCGCCGATGCCGTCACGGCGGGGTGGGCGGCGGCGGCGAACGGCATGCTGGTCACGCGCTTCATCGCCTCGGCGGTGAAGCAGATCGCGAAGGATGGCGACCGTCAGCTTGCCCTGCGCATGGGCATCGTCTCGCGCGCCGTGATGGACGCCGCCCTGGGCGTTTGTCGTTTCAACGACGAGACCATCGGATCGAAGATCATGGAGCGAATGGCATTCTTCATCACCCGCGTGCAGGGCATGTCCGCGTGGACGAACGGCATCAAGAACGCCTGGGCACTGGAGATGATGGGGCACGTCGCCGACCAAGCCGCCCGGCCCCTGGCGGGCGTTTCCAAGCCGCGCGGCGGAATGGGACGTGATCCGCGCCGCGCCGCTGGTCGAGGCCGGCGGCGCGCGCTTCTTCGACCCGGCCAACGTGTCCGACCGCTCCTTCGGGGAAAAGCTGATGGAGGCGATCCTCCAGGAACGCGCGTTCGCCGTGCTGGAGCCGGACGCCCGGGTTCGCCAGCTGACCAGCGGCGGCGTTCCCCGCGGCACCTTCTGGGGGGAGGTCGCGCGGTCCTTCTGGCTGTTCAAGTCGTTCTCGGTGACGATGGCGACCACTCACCTTGCCCGCACTTCCATCGACGCCACGCCCGGCAAGGTCGCGAGCTTCGCCGCGATGTCCACTCTGCTGACCGTGGCCGGCGCGATGTCCATCCAGGCCAGGCAGATCATCACCGGCAAGGATCCGCGCCGGATGGATGACCTGCGGTTCTGGGGAGCGGCCTACATGCAGGCTGGCGGCGCCGGCCTCTTCGGCGACTTCCTGCAAGCCGGCCTCGACCGCAACATGAAAGGGCTGGCGATCACCATGGCCGGCCCGGTGTTCGGCCTCGCTGTCGATGTGGCCCGGTTGGCGATCCCCGATTATCGCAAGATCATGGACGGGCAGCCAAGCCACTACGGCGCAGAGGTGCTCCGGTTCATCCGCGGCAACCTGCCGGGCTCGAACCTCTGGTACAGTCGTTTGGTCACCGACCGCGCCATCATAGACAACGTCCAGGCGCTACTCGATCCCGGCTTTTGGGACTCCTTCGCGCGGATAGAGAACAAGGCCCAGCAGGAATACGGCCAGCGGTTCTGGTGGCGGCCTGGGCACGAGCCCGACAGGGCACCGGTCCTGGGGACGGCGCTGCCGCGGTAATGTCATTTGTGGCACGTGGTATGGGCAGTTAGGTTCGCGGTGACGGCTACCCGAGGGGGCGGAGCGGACCCCAGCAAACCAAGCTGCATCCGTGCCGTCAGATCATGCGTTGCTCCAAGCAAGCGGAAATGTCGCGACGCCACGAAGGGCCACCCCCGTCCGGGTGGCCCTTTCGGCGTCCGATCGGCCGCTGATTGGTGCCGCTCCGTTCTCATCTTCGAACCTGGAAATTGACATGGATCAAGATGGCACAAGCTTGTTCCTGTTTCGTTCTCGGTTTAGCATGCGCCCTATGCCCAAGCCCGTGCTCGACACCCTCGGCAACCTTCCGGAAACCCACAAGCTGTACGGTGGCTGCTTCCACCAGCGTGGTGCATCGAGGCGAGCGGTGACGGACTGCGCCCGTTTTCCCGGCCTTTTCAAGAGACGCGGACATAGCTCGGGCGTGCCAAACCGAACATGTGGTTGAGCAGGTTGGCGGCGACCATGAGCTCGGTACACCGCCCATCGTCGCTGTGGGCGCGCAGGCGGTCGCCAATGACCTGTTTGTAGCGCGCGATCGCCGCCTCCGCTTTGGCCCGCGTGTTGTCGCCGGACGTTCGCTGCCAAGCCATGCGGCCGGTCGCGGCAATCGCCAGAAGGTGGCGGTCGCGCTGGGTCGGCGCCGCCTCCGCGGTGGTGCTGAGGGTCGCATCGCGGCGTGGTGGGGCGATCACCGCCGCTTCCGGGTGGCGGGCGGACACGGCTGCGTACACGTCGGTTCGGTCGTAGCCGCCGTCGCCGATCAGCCGCTCCACCGGGGCGGTGATCTGATCGAGCAGAGGGCCGACTTGCGAGGCGTCATCGACATCGGGCGCCGTCAACGCCAGAGCGACAATTTGCCCCGTGCCGGCATCGACGCCGACGTGGAATTTGCGCCAGGAGCGGCGCGTCTTGGAACCGTGCTTCTCGACCAGCCACTCGCCCGGGCCGCTGAGTGTCTGTTCGTAGAGATCACGCGCTGAGCCCCTGGGGCGCGAGGCGCTGCAGGCGCCTGGAGAGGATGGAGATGAAGGCGATCTGGACGAAAGCGACGAGGTGCTCCTTCGTCCGCTCGACGATGGTGTTCAATCGCCGGTAGCGGCTGATCCAGCTGAAGGAGCGCTCAATGGTCTAATCACAAATGACAAGTTCTGCCTGACGCGCACAGGGCATCTTCAGCTGAGCTTGTCACACGTGCGGGGCGGCGGGTGGGAGGCGGTTGTGTCCTACCTCTGCGGTGAGGTCACTCACCAAGGAGGGAAGGATGCGGCGGCAAAAGCGGTGTCCTTGGCGCGTTCGGCGCACCGGTGTGTCGACGCCAACCAGTCAGCAGCGTTGGGACCGGGCCGATCAACTCCTTCTGCAGTGGGCGATGACCGCACCGGCGCCAACCCCGACGTGGGCGCCCCCGATCCGGCCGGAGGTGTGTCATGCGCGTAGCGATCTATGGTCGCGTCTCGACCAGCCACCAAGTCGACCACCAGACCATTGAGCAGCAATTCGAGCGCCTGACCGCGCATGTGCACGCACACACGGCCGAAGGCTGGGTGCTCGACCCGGGCCATGTCTTCCGCGACGATGGCTACAGCGGCGCCACGTTGGCGCGCCCGGGGCTCGACCGCCTGCGTGACGCCGTGAAGAGCCGCGAGTGTGACCGCGTGCTCGTCACCGCGCCGGACCGTCTGGCGCGCAACGACGTGCACCAGATGGTGTTGCTGGAGGAATGGGCCCGGTTTGGCTGCATCGCCGAGTTTCTGGACCGGCCGATGAGCGATGACCCTCATGACCATCTGCTGCTGCAGATCCGCGGGGCGGTGGCGGAGTACGAGCGGACGCTGATTGCCGAACGCATGCGCCGCGGCCGGCTGGCCAAGCTGCGCGCCGGTCTGCTGCTGCCATGGACGTATCCGCCCTACGGCTATCGCCTGCACCCGGACCGGCCGCGCGACCCGCGTGGTGTTACCCTCGAGCCGGCCGAGGCCGCCGTCGTGGCCGAGCTGTTTGCCCTATACCGCGAGCCGGGCACCTCGCTGATGGACCTCGCCCGCCATCTCGATGCGCGCGGCGTACCCACCCCCTCGGGCAAACCGTGCTGGTCCGGCCCGACGATCCGGGGGATTTTGTGCAACCCGACTTACACCGGGCAGGTTTATGCGCAACGCACGCGCTGCCGCCCACCCACGCACCGGCGCTCGGCGACGCACCCCATCGGCCGGTCACACGACACGGCGGTGCCGCAACCCGCCGACACCTGGATCCCGGTCGGACCGGTCCCCGCCGTGGTCAGCCAAGCGCACTTCGACGAGGTCCAGGCGAAGCTGGCCACCAACCGCTCCTTCGCGCGGCGGAACAACACCGCCCACCCGTACCTCTTGCGCGTGCTGGTGAGCTGCGGGTGCTGCGGCATGGCCTGCACGGCGCGGGTGGCCAATGGCCGGACCTCCTACTATGTGTGCACCGGGAAGGGGCGAAGGAGCAGCGCGTCCCGCGCGGCATGCTGCCCCGCTCGCTCTATCCCGGCTGACCAGCTCGACGAGGTGGTCTGGAACGATCTCTGCGCCTTGCTGAGGGAACCGGAACCGCTCGCCGCCGCGGTGGCACGCGCCCATGGCGGGGCGTGGCTGCCGCAGGAATTGCTCGCGCGTCGCGAGACGCTGCACCGCGCCCAGGCCCACCTCGGCCAGCAGCTCGAGCGGCTCACCGACGCCTATCTACGGGCGGTCATTCCGCTCGATGAGTATGAGCGACGGCGGCGTGACCGGGAGCAGCAGATACAGGCCCTGGCTAGCCAGGAGGAGCTGCTGCGCAATGATGCCGCGCGCCAGCAGCATCTGGCCGGCGTGGCAGCGTCACTGGAGGCGTTCCGCACGCGTGTCCAGCACGGGCTTGCCGCCGCGACCTTCGAGCAGCGTCGGCAACTCGTATTGCTGCTCATCGACCGTGTCGTCGTTACCGATGCTGATGTTGAGATCCGCTACGTGCTGCCCACCAGCACGGAAAGCGAGCACGTCCGGTTTTGTCAATTGCGTAAAGACTACTTCCACGACCCAGGCGATTTCGGTGGGGATGAATACCCCGTGGCGGCCGCGGGCGATCGGCTGGACGGTAATGCCGAGCGCTTCCGCGGCTTTGGCTAGGCGCTCACCGCGGTAGCCGAGATCGCCGATGGCCGGTCCTTGAAAGCCGCGGCCAGCGAGTTGGCGCAGCACCGGCACGATGCCTTTGGTGTCGTGCACGTTGGCCGGCGAGGCGTCGATCGCCAGCGGGATCCCGTACTTCTCGACGGCGATGCTGATCTTCACCCCGCGAATCTTCTTACCCCCGTCCACGCCGCGCGCGAAGCAAGTCGGGGCCGAAGGGCAGGTGCGGCTGTCGATTACCACCGCGCTCGGCTCCACCGTGTCGCCGCAGGCCACGCGCCAGGTCCGCCGCAAGCGGTCGAGCAGTCGGCGCCACAGGCCGAGCTGGGTCCACCGGGCGAACAGCGTGTACAGCGTGCCAAAGGGCATGCCCGAGAGCTGACCGATGGCCCGCCATTGCATGCCGCAGTAGCCGACACACCAGATGGCCATTATCGCCTTGCGCAGCGCGGATCCGGCGAGAGACGCTTTGGGCCCGCGGCGGGCTGGACGCGCGCCGTCGCTCGCCATCGCCGTCAGTTCAACCAGCACCTCCTCGACAAAGGCCTCGACGTCCGAGAACGCGTCCCAGGAGGCCGGGGTGGTGCTTGCGGGACGAACGGCAGTGCCCATAGAATGCGGCTCCAGGCGGTCAGAATGAAGCCCACAGAGCTACCAGACCAATCCCCGCCGCAACACTCCTGTTCAGCTTAAAGTAGCATTCCGCCCAGCGCCGGCTGGGACGCCTCTGCTACGAACATGCTCTCAATCTTTGGCGACTGCCCGACACGGCCACTGTTGTGCGGATAACAATGCTTCGTGAAGAAATTTGCAGGAAGAGTGCGAAGGGGCGCGCCGATCACCTCAATGTATGCGAAGAAATCATCTCTCGGAACCGGATGTCATTCAAATGTATTGCAGGTCGTGCTGGCGCGCATGCCGGAGGGCGCCATCGGGTGTTGTTGGATTGTGTCCCGAGCCGTGATGCGGGGAGCCGTGGCTGTCGGACTGGAGGGACAAATCATTACGGTTCCCCACAGTTCCTACACCATCTCGTGGGACAGGACCAGAAACCGGGGCCTTCCGGAAACCCGATGCGGTTCGGAAGACTCAAGGCCGGTTCCAGCCCTGGCCCACGACCTTGGAGTTTGGCGCTGGGCTCAAATGCGCTGCGACAAGGCCGGCCGGTCAGGCGCGGGGCGAGCGGAGCGCGGCGAACGAATTGACGGCGATCCAGAGCGAGAGGGCGAGCAGGCCGACGTCCTTCAGCAGGAACTGGCCGGGCGCGACCGACAGTGCCGGAAAGCCGAGTTCCGGCACGAACACGCCGGGGGTCGACACGATGAAGCTGAGCGTCGTCACGAATAGCCCGGCCGAGAGCACGCCGCCGACGAGCGAGTACAGCGGGTTGACGAGCCTGGCCGCGATCAAGGCGCCGATGCTGAGTTCGAGGACACCGAGGGAGCTGGAAAATTCCCGGACGCCGAGGATGGATGAGGCCCAGCTCAGCAACGGGCTGTTGCCGACAAGGACCGTCAGGCCTTCCGCTTCATAGGCCGTGAACTTCATGCCGCCGAACCAGGCATAGATCACGACAAGCGAGGCGTAGAGACCCGCCGTGGTGAGGGTCGTGCCGTAGCGGTCGACCAGATCGAGGGCGGCGGCGCGGGCCTGGAGGCTCGTGTTGGCCGTGACGGTGTGGAAAGGCGTATCAGACATGGTGTTCTCCTGTTTGGGCCGCGCCGGGCGGTGCGCCCTGTGGCCGCGGCATGGATGTGCGTATGGACGTGGCGTTGCCCGGGACGATGCCCTTCCCGACGAAGGGGAGGGCGGTCCGCGTCAGGGGACGATCACATGGTCCGGGTTGGCGATGGCGAAGGCTGCGTTGCGGTCGGCCGCCGGCGGGTAGATCCACTGCGTGTTGATCTCCCGCTTGACGGCCTTGCCGGTCTCGCGGGTCAGCCGCACCTGACGGTCCCAACCCTCGGTGAAGAGCGCGCCCCACGGGCCGAGGTCGAGGCAGGTGACGTATTTCGGCTGGCTGTACGGGTGCAGTGGCAATCCGACCAGTTCCGCGGCGGCGTTGTGGCCGGCAACGCGCCCGAGGCTCATGGCGTGCTGACACGACATGGCCGTGACGTTGCCGAGGTCGTCCGTCGCGGCGCGCACGACATCGCCGGTGACGAAGACGTCCTCCACCGCTCCGGCGCGGAGGAAGGCATCGCCGACCACGCGGCCGAAGCGGTCGTGCTCCCCTTCGATCTGGGCCGCGAGCGGGTTGGCGCGCGCGCCGGCGGTCCAGACGACAGTGTTCGTCGCGATGCGCTCGCCGGATGAGAGGACGACGCCATCGGCGCTGATCGCGGCGACCGCCGCGCCGGTGATGGTCTCGACGCCGCACTCGGCCAGCGCCTCCTCGATCACCGGCCGCGGGGTTGGGCCAAGGTCGGGGCCGATGTGGGAAGCCTGCTCGACGACGATAACGCGGACGGCGGCGGCGCTGCCCAGAACCGCGCGCAGGCGCTCCGGCATCTCGGCCGCGGTCTCAATGCCGGTGAAGCCGCCTCCGGCCACCACGACCGTGTTGCGCGCAACCGTTTCAGGCCGGTCTGCCAGCGACTTCAGATGCGCATCGAGCGCGCGGGCGCTCGCCAGCTGATCGACGTTGAAGCTGTACTCCGGCAAACCCGGCACTGGCGGCTGAAAGAGACGGCTGCCGGTGGCCAGCACGAACTTGTCGTAGGGCAGCCGCGTCCGCGTGCCGTCGACACGCTCAACCTCGATGCGGTGGGCGCCGGCATCGATCGTCTGCACCAGCCCCGCGACGTGCCGCACGTCAACCGCTTCGAGGAGTGGTGCGATGTCGGGGTTCATATTCTCAAGGACCGCTTCGTAGAGACGGGGACGCACCGTCAAGTTGGCGCTTGGCGACACGATGGTCACCTCGATGTCCTGCTCCCGGCCCGCGATCGCGACGGCACGAGCGGCCGAGATGGCGGCCCACATGCCGGCGAAACCCGAGCCGGCCACGAGTATCCTCTTGGTCATGGGACTTCTCCTTGTTCGCCGGACGAGAAGGCATTGAGTCGAGCATCCGCTCGACGGCTTTCTCGGCATGTCCGGCAGAACACCGAGAAGGATTGGTTTGATGGCGTGGAACGGCTGACCGCCGCGGGCTCTACCGGGCGTCTTGCCCGACCTCGGGGAGCGCCCCGGATGATGAGAGGGCTGCGCATCCGACGATCTGCGGGAGGCAACGGATGCCCTGGTCATCAGTGGTGGTCATGTCCGTCTTAACACGGACTATATTTGTCCACGTTCTGTGCCGCAAGCAAAAAACGCACACCGACGTTATCTGCGTTTTTAGGGGCAACAAGGCGAAGCCGATGGTACAGAGATTCTCTTCGCTCTTGGTCCTTATGTCCGACCGGCCGGAGGCGCATCCTCCCCGAAGCGACCATCAACCGAGGACCGACCGATGCACCTGCGCTCTCTCGCCGCTGCCGGCTGGCTCGCCGTTCTCGCGGCTCCCGCCGCCGCGCACACCGCGCAGCCCGGCCACGAAACCGTGACGCCCACCTTCCAGCACGCCATTCCCAACAGTCCCGGCAAGACCCTCCTCTCCGTCGTCGTCGAGTACCCGCCGGGCGGCAAGACGGAGCCGCACCATCACGCAAAGTCGGCCTTCATTTACGCCTATGTGCTGTCCGGTGCGATCCGCAGCCAAGTCGATGATGGCCCGGACAAGGTCTATCGCGCCGGCGAGAGCTTCTTCGAACCGCCGGGCGCCCACCACCGCGTCAGCGAGAATGCCAGCGCCACCGAGCCGGCGCGCCTGCTCGCCGTCTTCGTCATCGACAGCGGCGATACCCCCCTGACCACCACCGATTCTCATTGAGGAGCACCGCCATGACCCAGCGTCTCGACTACAACGCCATCGCGCCCGCCGGCATGAAGGCCTTGGGCGGGGTGTACGGCTACCTCAGCCAGAGCGGCCTGCCGGCCGAGCTGATCAACCTCGTCTTCCTCCGGGTGTCGCAGATCAACGGCTGCGCCTACTGCATCGACATGCACAGCCGCGACCTGCTCAAGGGCGGCATGAGCGTGGACAAGCTGGTGCTGGTGCCGGCTTGGCACGAAGCCGGCGCGCTGTTCACAGACCAGGAGCGCGCCGCCCTGCGCTGGTCGGAGACGGTGACCCGGGTGGCGGACACCGCCATTCCCGACGAGGAGTACCAAGCCGTCTCGGCGCAGTTCTCGGAGAAGGAGCGCGTCGACCTGACCATCGCGGTCGGGCTGATGAACGTCTACAACCGCATCGCCATCAGCTTCCGCGCGACCCCGGCGGCGGTGGCCCGGTAACGGTGGCGCGGTAACGCCCCGCTTCAGCGACAAGGGGGCCGGCGTTTGCGCGCCGGCCCCCCTTTCTTTCGTCTTGCGGAGGCCCATGACCACGGCCTTGCGCGGGCGCTGCCCTCAGGCCCGCGCCTTGCCCAGGCCGTAGCGGGGCGCCACGGTGGCGCTGGACAGGTTGGGCAGCATCGCCTGCCGGGCCGCCTCGTAGGCGTCCCACTGGGCGCCGTCCTGGAGGGAGGGGATGGTCGCGAACTCGCCGCGGTCCAGCCCGACCAGCGCCGCGTCCACCAGGTCGGTCGCGGACATCACCCAGGCTTGCGGCAGGTTGTCGACCGGCAGGCCGGCGGTATTCCAGAAGTCGGTCGCCGTGGCGCCGGGCAGCACCACCTGGACGCGGACGCCCTGGTCGGACAGCTCCTTGCGCAGCGACTGGCTGAAGGCGAGCACGAAGGCCTTCGTCGCGCCGTAGACACCGTTCAGGATCTCCGGCCCGATCGCCACGATGGACGCGATGTTGACGATGGTGCCGCCGCCGCGGGCGACGAAGCGCGGGGCCACCGCGTAGCTCAGCCGGGTCAGGGCGGTGACGTTGATGCCGATCATCTCTTCCATGCGGTCGGCGTCGGACTGGAGGAGCGGCCCGGCGCCGCCGAAGCCCGCGTTGTTGACCAGCAGGGTGACGGCCTCGTCCGTGGCCAGGATGCGCTCCACCGACCGGAGCTGCTCCGCGTCGGTCAGGTCGGCGGTAACGGTGCGCACCGCGACGCCGTGCCGGCTGCGGATCGCGTCGGCTTGGCTGGCGAGGCGCTCGGCATTGCGCGCCACCAGGATCAGGCCGTGCCCGCGTGCGGCCAGACGGTCGGCGTAGACGGCGCCGATGCCGGATGAGGCGCCCGTGACGAGCGCGGTTCCCTTGCTGCTCATGGTCTCGTTCCTTCTGCGGACCGCCGGCGATGTTGCGGCGGCGTTGGTTGAAGCCTATGCGAGGAGGTCGGCGACTGGAATGTCATAGAGACGTCGTTTTCGGACGTGGTTGGGGAGCGTCGGTGCTCAGCTGCGGCCCCGTCGTTCGTGCGCCGTCACGTCGGATCGGGCACCGTGAACGTCACTGTCTGCGCGGCGAGGATGTGGTGCTCCGGATCGGACAGCTCGACCAGCAACTTGTGCGGACCGGGCGGCATACCGACCACGACGATGGTGTCGGTGTTGCTGAAGTCCCCCCAGTGCCAGGGCAGGTCGTCGACGGTCACATGCAGATGCCCGACCCGCGGAGAGACGTTGCGGGCGGCCGCCCCGAGCACCGGCACGACGCGGAAATTCTCCGTCCGGTAGGCGATCAGGACGGCGCCCCGCGCCAGCGGACCGGGGAGCGGCGGGTCGACGATCAGCGTGGGCGCCGGCTCGTTCTCGATGGGGATGATCGGCGAATGGCCGGAACCGTCCTTGGTGCCGTGGGCGAAGGCGGTGCCCGCGGTCAGCGCGGCGGCCGTCAGGGCGGTTGTCATGGCGATGGTGGCGATGCGGCGGATGGTCATAGGGTGCTCCGGTGCGTTCATGCACGTTGTTGTGACGCACCCAAGTCGCCCGAATGTATCCGGCGGAACGGCTTTTTGTATCAGACTGTCCAGCGCTCACGAGCGGATACACGGCGGTACAAAGATTCATTGCGTCAGCCGAACCAGGACAGCAGCCGCACCAGCCGCCGGGTGCGTTCGCCGAACAGCTTCGGGGTGTAGAAGCTGCCCGCGGCGCGCTTGCTGACCTCACCCAGCGTCGGGTAGGGCACGATCATCCCGGCCAGCGCCTTGACGGTGAGCCCCTGGCCGATCGCCAGCGTCCAGACCTGGATCAGCTCGCCGGCCTCGGCACCCAGGATGGAGGCGCCGAGGATCTTGCCCGATTTCGTCGTGACCGCCTTCACGAGGCCGGAGGTCTTGCGCTCCGTCTGGGCGCGGTCGTTCTCGACGAACGGCCAGCGCAGGACCGTGATGGCGTCGCCGTGCGCGGCGCGGGCCTGCTCCTCGGTCAGGCCGACATGGGCGAACTCCGGCTCCGTGTAGGTCACCCAGGGCAATGCCCGGTAGTCCACCTTGGCGGGCAGGCGGAACTGCGCGTTGCGGATCACGATGCCGGCGTGGTAGCCGGCCACATGGGTGAACTGCGGCCCGCCGGCCACGTCGCCGATGGCGAAGACGCGCCGGTTGCTGGTGCGCAGCCGCGCATCGACGGTGATGCCGCGCGGGCCATACGCGATGCCGGCCTTCTCAAGGTCGAGCCCGGCGACGTTTGGCCGCCGTCCGGCGGCGACCAGAATATGCGAGCCCGTGATCCGCTCCTCGTCGCCCTCCCCGGTGTCGAGCACCAAGGCGACGCCGTCCCCGTCCGGCTCGACCCGCAGGATTTTGACCCGCTCGCGGACGGCGATGCCCTCGTTGACGAACTGCTGGCGCAGCAGCGTCGCCAGTTCGGGGTCGTCCTTCGGCAGGACGCGGGCGGCCTCCAGTACGGTCACCTCGGCGCCGAGGGCGCGATGGGCCTGCGCCATCTCCAGGCCGATCGGCCCGCCGCCGATGACGATGAGGTGGCGCGGCAGCACGGTGTTGTCGAACACCGTCTCGTTGGTGAAATACGGCACGCCGTCCAGTCCGGGGATCGGCGGCACGGTCGCGCTCGACCCGGTGGCGATGACGAAGCGCCGGGCGCGGATCCGCGTGTCCCCGGCCACGACCTCGCGCGGGCCGGCGAAGCGGGCGGTGCCCTGGATGACCCGGACGCCGAGCCCTTCAAAGCGCTCGATAGAATCGTTCGGCGCGATCGCGGCGATCACCTCGTGGACGTGCCGGTTGACCGCCGCGAAATCGACGCCGGGCGGCGCATACTCGACGCCCAGCGCCCGCTCGCCGCGCCAGCGGTGGGCCGCCTTTCCGGCGGCCAGCAGGGCCTTCGACGGCACGCAGCCGGTGTTGAGGCAGTCGCCGCCCATCCGGTGGCGCTCGATGAGCACGGTGGAGGCGCCGAGCTGGGCCGCGCCGGCGGCCACCGACAACCCGCCGGAGCCGGCGCCGATGACGCAGATGTCGACGTCGAGGATGCTGTTGCCGATGTTGCTCTTGGTCGTGTTGCTCATGGCAGTTTCCCCGCGGGCTGCGGCGCGCCGCGCCGGAACCGCTTGTGGATGACCGGAACCAGGGCCAGGACGGCGAGGCCGATGACGGGAAGGAGCACGCGCGGCTGGAGAAAGGCGGAGCCGTCCGGCGTGCCGCCGCTGTCCAGGATGGCGCTGAGGCCGGTGCCGACGCTGGTGTAGACCAGGACCCCCGGGATGATCCCGACGAAGGTGCCGATGACGAAGGTCGCCGTGCGGACCCCCAGGAACGCGGGCGCCAGGTTGACGAGCCAGAAGGGGAACAGCGGCACCAGCCGGAGCACGAGCATGTAGCTCAGTTCGTCCTCGCGAAAGCCTGCCTCCAGCTTTTGCAGAAAGGGGCCGGCGCGGGCGCGCAGCAGGTCGCCGAGGACGGTCTTGGCCGCCAGGAAGACGGCCGTGGCGCCCAGTGTCGCCCCAATCAGGGTGCACAGCCCGCCCCACGCGGTTCCGAACAGGAAGCCGCCCAGCGTCGACAGCAGCAGGCCGGTGGGCAGCGACAGAGCGGTGCAGACGGCGTAGACGAGGACGAACAGCACGGGCGCGCCGACGCCCAGGCTGTCCATCCGGCCGACCAGCCAGTCGTGGTTGCGGGCCAGGGCGGCGAAGCTGAGGTAATCGAACGCTCCGGTGATCTTCAGGACGGCGACGACCGCCGCGACCACCAAACCGACGGCCAGCAGCCGAAGCGTCAAGGACGTTGCCGGCGCTGCGGCGACCGGGCCGCCGTCGCCGTGCGGTCGATGGGGTGTAACGTTTGGGGGTGTAAAGCTTGTCATTGCCGGATCTCTCCGTGTGTGCAGCGGCGGGGGAAGCCGAGGAGGACCCGGAAGAAGACCACCGTGCCGATGCCGAAAATCGTGTTGAAGGCGATGTCGAACGGCACCGCCGCGGAAGGGAAGCCGCCGCCGACGCCCAGCCCCTTCAGCGGCAGCACGACGAACCAGTGCACAAGCAGGGGGAAGATGCCGAAGAGGAGCCCGCCCAGTTCTCGCCCGACGCTGGCGGTCAGCCGCCGCTCGACCAGAGCGTAGGCCAGTCCCCAGAGCCCGTCCCAGAACGCCGCGTTGAGGCTTGCCGGAACGCCGAGGGGAGGTACGGGCGCCAGGCTCCAGGGCAGGGCGGGGACGAGGTGCGCGAGGTAGAGGAGAACGCGGAGCCCGTCTTCCAGGAGCAAGTGCGACAGGATTCCAGCGAGGAAGCCGACGCACAGGCGCGTTGATGTGCGAAACATGGGAAAAAACCTGTCGACGATCCGGGCGGTCAGCCGGGCAGCGCGTCCGGTGACGTCCGGTCCGGCCGCCGTGCGGCGGCGAAGGCGGACCGGAACAGGATCGCCGTGCCGAGGCCGTAGATCAGGTGAAGGGCGATGTAGAGCGGGTTGAAACCGCCACCGACGCCGAGCCCCTTCAGCGGCAGCACGACGAACCAGAAGACGGCCAGCGGCGGAATGCCGTAGACGAGCCCGCCCGGAAGCCAGCCGAAGCGGGCGGTCAGCCGCGGTTCGAGCGCGGCGTAGGCCACGCCCCAAAGCCCGGCCCAGAAGGCCAGGTTGAGGCTCAGCGGCACGCCCAGCGGCGGCACCGGCTTCAGGCTCCAGGGCAGGGCCGGCTCCAGATACGCGAAGTGGAGGATGGCCAGCAGGCCGTCCTGAAAAATCAGGTGTGATAGGCCGCCGGCCAGAAAGCCGAGGAACAGCCGTGTCGGAATCGTGCGCATGGAAAGACTTTCTCGTGATGGGGGTGCCGCCACGTCAGCGGACGGTGGGCGTCTGCCCGTCCACGCGCCGGGCCACGGTGACGGCCGTCGGCGCCGTCTTCAGCCCGAGAAAGCCGCGCCCGAAGGTCAGGAACTGCTGCGCCTTCGCGGCGTCGCCCTGGTCCCACAGCGACGCCGCCATGGTGAGATACTTACTGGCCTCGTTGCGCTCCTCCCGGCCGATCGTGCCGGTGTTGCGCTCCACCAGAGCGGTCTTCGCGTCGCTGAGTTGGGTAGCGAAGCTCTCGGGCGTGCCGGATGCGCCGTTGGCGGCGGCGGCGATGCCGGCGGTGGAGGTCAGCAGCGCGGACGAAAGAACGGCGGACGCGGCAATCGTGCGAATGTTCATGATCGTCTCCATGGCGGTGTTGGGGTCGGACGGCCTGCCCGCGGTGCGTAGACAGGCCGTCCGTGATGGGGCCGGGTCAGACGACGGTGCGGGTCAGACGACGGTGATCGTCACGTCGATGTTGCCGCGGGTGGCCAGCGAGTAGGGGCAGGTGCGGTGGGCCGCCTGGACCAGGGCCTGCGCGGTGTCGCGCTCCACACCCGGCAGGCTGACGTTGAGGCGGGCGGCGAGGCCGTACACGCCCTCGGTCAGGCCGAGATCCACCTCGGCGTCGACCGCGAGTTCGGCCGGCAGAGCGACCTTCGCGTTGCGGGCGGCGATCTGGATCGCGCCGATGAAGCAGGCGGACCAGCCCGCGGCGAACAGCTGTTCTGGGTTGGTGCCGTTGCCCGGCTTGCCGGGCGACCTCAGCGCGATGTCCAGGCGGCCATCGTCGCTGCGGGCGGTGCCGTCGCGCCCTCCGGCGGAGGTGTGGGTCTTGCCGGTGTACAGCACTTTCTGCAGGTGGGGCATGGTGGGGTCCTTCGTCGGGAGCGTTTGTGTTCGGTTCCGATAAGATCGGATGCGATTGAAAAATGCGCCAAGCGGGCCGGAGAGTCAACTGTCCGATCTCATCGGATGCGACTGACTTGGGTCTCAGCCGATCACGTTTTTGCGAGCGGAACGGCGGGAAGGGTGTCCGGCGCCCCGGCGGCGCGCCGGAGCGGGTTCAGGAACCCTGGGCGAGGGCGGCGGGAGCCGCTTGGCGGGCCCGCAGCACGATGAACGCGTAGGCCGCCTCCGCCAGCACGAAGGCGACCGCGATCAGCGCCGCGCCGACGAGGCTCAGATAGTGCTGGTCGATGACGACGATCACCACGCCGCCGAGGACGCTCGAACAGGCGATGCCGGCGTAGAGCGCGGTGTTGTTCAGCGCCATCAGCAGGGGGGCCACCTGAGGCGCCGTCTTCACGAGGCGATGCTGCTGCGGAACGATCAGCCCCCAGCCGCAGCACCCCCACACCAGCAGGGCGAGCACGGCGGTCACGGGGTGGGCGGAGGTCCAGGGCAGCAGGCAGAAGTTCCCGATCGCGATCGCCAGCGCGGCGACGATGATCGTCCGGCTCTCGAAGCGGTCGACCAGACGGCCGGCCAGCAGATTGCCGAGGGTCGCGGCGACACCCCAGAACAGGAACAGCGCGGCGAGCGTGCGCTCGTCCCCGCCGGTCACGCGGTCGAACACGAGGCTGGAATAGTTGTAGACCATCAGGAACCCGCCGAAGGCGAAGAGCGTCGTCAGCAGCGTCAGCGCGATGCGGATGTCGCGGACCGGAGCGAAGCGTTCGCGCAGCGTGACGCGCGGGGGCTGCGGTACGGACCGGAGCAGGACGCCCACGCCGATCATCGTGACCAGGCCGAGCGCCGCGACGAACCAGAGCGTGGTGCGCCAGCTGCCAAAACCCCCGATGAAGGTGCCGAGCGGTGCGCCCAGCGCCGTGGCGCCGGCAAGGCCGGCGGTCACCGTGGCCAGGGCGCGGCCCCGCCGTTCGGGGGCGACGAGCGCGGCGGCGATGCCGAGTGCGGTGGGCGAGAACATCGCCGCGCCGAGCCCGGCCACCGCGCGGCCGACCAGGACCGTGTTCAGGTCGGACGCCAGCGCGTTGATCGCGTTGCCCAGGACGAAGATGCCCAGCGCCGCCACCAGCAGGGGCTTGCGCGGCCATCCGCCGCCGACCGCGGCCATGACGGGGGCCAGCACCGCGACGGTCAGCGCGTAGACGGTGACCATCTGCCCGGCGAGGCTCACGGAGGTGTTCAAGGAGGCGGCGACGCTTGGCAGGATGCCGGCGACGACGAAGCTGTCGGTGCCCATGGCGAACATGCCAAGGGCGAGCATGAGAAGGCGACGATCCATGGAAAGGACCTTTCTGTGTTGACAGGAATTAGCCTGGAGGGGGAGTGGACGGCTCAGCCCGCGGGAAGGGCTTCCGGGGGAACCGGACGTTCGCCTTCCAGCCGGGCGCCCTCCAGCCGGGCGGCTTGAAGGCCGTCGGCATCTGCGGGCCGCACGCGGAACCAGAGGGCGTAGAGGGCCGGCAGGAAGACCAGAATCAGCACCGTGCCGACCGCGGTCCCGCCGATCAGCGTGTAGGCCATCGGCCCCCAGAACACGGAATGGGTCAGCGGGATGAAGGCCAGCACCGCGGCGAGCGCCGTCAGGATGACCGGCCGGGCGCGCTGCACCGTGGCCTCCACCGCCGCGTGGTAGGGGGCGAGGCCCTCTTCCTGGTTGGTGTGGATCTGGCCGATCAGGATCAGCGTGTTGCGCATCAGGATGCCGGCCAGGCCGATCAGGCCCAGGATGGCGTTGAAGCCGAACGGCTGGTGGAACAGCAGCAGTGTCGGGACCGCGCCGACCAGCCCGAGCGGGGCGGTCAGCATCACCATGAACAGCGCCGGGAACGACCGCACCTGAAGCATCACGACCGTGAGCATCAAGACCAGCATGACCGGGAAGACCTTGGCGAGCGCCGCGTTGGCCTTGCCGGCCTCCTCGATCGGGCCGGCGATCTCGATGCGGTAGCCCTGGGGCAGTTTGGCGACGACCGGCTGCAAGGCCCGCCAGACCTCAAGGGAGACGTCCGGCGGCTGCCGGGCCTCGTCGATGTCGCTGCGCACGGTGATGGTCGGGGTGCGGTCGCGCCGCTTGAGGATCGGGTCCTCCATGCGCACCTCCGCGTGGCCGATCTGGTCGAGCGGGATCGTGCGGCCATCCTGGGACAGCAGCGTGAAGTCGCCGAGCCGCGCCGGGTCGAACCGACCGGCCCCCAGGCTGCGGGCCACCAGCGCCACGGTGCGGATGTCCTCGCGCACCTGGGTGACGGTCACGCCGGTCAGCAGGAACTGGAGCTGCTGGGCGACCTCGGCGGACGTCAGCCCGATCTGCCGCAGCCGCTCCTGGTCGAGCACGAAGCGGACGGTCGGCGACCGCTCGCCCCAGTCCTGGCTGACCTGGCGCGTGCTGCTGTTGGCGCGCATGACGTCCCGCACCTGGTCGGCGATGCCGCGCACCACCGCCGGGTCCGGCCCCATGACCCGGAAGGCCACGGGGAAGGGCGAGTAGGGCCCGAAGACGAGCTGGCTGACGCGCACCCGCGCCTCGGGGGCCAGACCCTCGGCGATGCGAACGCGCAGGCGCTCCTTCAGGGCGTCGCGCGCCTCCGCGTCCGGGGTCAGCACGATGACCTTGGCGAAGGACGGGTCGGGAAGCTCCGGGTTGTAGGCGAGGAAGAAGCGCGGCGCGCCCTGGCCCACATAGGCCGTGACCACGGTCGCCTCGGGCTGCTGCTTCAGCCAACCCTCCAGCTTGGTGGTGGCGGCCTGGGTGGCCTCGATGCCGGTGCCCTCGGGCATCTGCACCTCGACCAGCAGCTCGGGGCGGTCGGAGGTCGGGAAGAACTGCTTCTTGACCGAGCCCATCCCGGCGCCCGCGGCGACAAACAGGGCGAGCACCGCGACAGCGACCAGCGCCTTGTGCCGGATCGACCAGACGACGAGGCCGCGGAAGCGGCGGTAGGTCGGCGTGTCGTAGATCGCGCCGTGCCCGCCGGCCACCGGCTTGATCGCCGGCAGCAGCTTCACGCCCAGGTACGGCGTGAAGGACACCGCCACGATCCAGGAGGCGATCAGGGCGAAGCCGACGATCCAGAAAATGTTGCCCGCGTATTCGCCGGCGCTGGACTGGGCGAAGCCGACCGGCATCAGGCCGATCACCGTGACCAGCGTGCCCGACAGCATGGGGGCGGCCGTGTGGCTCCAGCTGTAGGCGGCGGCCTGGATGCGGTCCAGCCCTTCTTCCATCTTCACGACCATGGCCTCGATGGCGATGATGGCGTCGTCGACCAGCAGGCCGAGCGACAGGATCAGCGCGCCCAGCGTGATGCGGTCGAAGGCGCGGCCGGTTTCCAGCATGATCAGGAAGACCATGCCGAGCGTCAGCGGCACGGCCGCAGCGACCACGATCCCGACGCGCCAGCCGAGGCTGAGCAGGCTGACCAGCAGCACCACGCCCAGCGCCATGAAGAACTTGACCATGAACTCGCCGACGGCCTGGGTGATGTTGACCGCCTGGTCGGTGATCTTCGCGACGGTCATGCCCAGCGGCAGGCCGTCGGCGATGGCCTTGGTCTCCGCCTCCAGCGCCTTGCCGAGGTCGAGACCGTTCCACCCCTCCTGCATGATCACGCCGAGCACCAGCGCGGGCTCGCCCTGGTGGCGGATCAGGAAGGTGGCAGGGTCCTCGTAGCCGCGACGAATCTCGGCCACGTCGGACAGCTTCAGGGTCCGGCCGCCCGCCGCGATGGGCGTGTCGGCGATGGCCTGCAGGTCGTCGTAGGCACCGTCCAGCCGGATGAAGATCTGCGGCCCCTTCGCTTCGATGGACCCGGCCGGCGTGACCGTGTTCTGCCGCTGGAGTGCGGCGAAGATGTCCTGGGCGCGCACCCCCAGCGTGGCGAGGCGCGGGTAGGAGAACTCGACGAAGATCCGCTCCGGGCGCTCGCCCAGGATGTTGACCTTCTTGACGCCGGGGACGTGCAGCAGGCGCTGGCGGATCGTCTCGGCCTGCCGGGCGAGCAGGCGGGGCGCCATGCCCGGCGCCTTCAGGGCGTAGAGCGCGAAGGTGACGTCGGAGTATTCGTCGTTGACGAACGGCCCGAGCGCGCCGACGGGCAGGGTGCGCGCCTCGTCGCCGAGCTTCTTGCGCGCTTGGTAGAACTGCTCCGGGACCTCGGCCGGCGGCGTGTTGCCGAGCAGCGTCAGCGTCATAAAGGCGAAGCCCGGCCGGGTGATCGTCTCGACGCGGTCGTACCAGCGCAGCTCCTGCAGGCGCTTCTCCAGCGGCTCCGCGACGAGGTTCTGCATCTCTTCCGCGGTGGCGCCGGGCCAGGCCGCGGTCACGGTCAGCACCTTGACGGTGAAGGACGGATCCTCGGCGCGGCCGAGCTTCAGGAAGGCGAAGGATCCGGCCAGCGCCACGGCCAGGATCAGGAACAGGGTGACGGCGCGCTCACGCACCGCCAGGGCGGACAGGTTGGGGAGTGTCATCGGGCGGCCATCCTTGGGCTGGCGTTGCGGACGCGCTCCCCCTGGTGGAGCAGGTGGGCGCCGAGCGCCACGACCTGCTCGCCGGCGCTGACGCCGGAGACGAGCGCGGTCTCCTCGGCGACGCTGCGGACGGCGACGGCCCGGAAGGAGACGGAGGAGGACGCGGCGTCCACGACCCACACGCCGCTGGCCCGGCCGTCGTCGTGGACCGCGCCGATCGGCACGGCGACCAGGTCGCCGCTCCCTCCGCTGGTGATCGACAGGGACACCGTCGCGCCCAGCGGCGCGTCGGCCGCGTTGCCCTCCAGGACATAGCGGGCCTCGTAGGTGCGGGTCAGCGGATCGGCGGCGTCGGCCAGCTGGCGCAGGCGCGCGGGCGACGGGGCGGACATCCCGCCGTAGAGGCGGGCCTGCGCCACGGAGCCGAGCGCCGGGCGCAGCGTCTCCGGCAGGGAGACCGTCGCCTCGCGCGGGCCGGCGTGGGCCAGCCGCACCACCGTCTGGCCGGGGGCGACCACCTGCCCCGGTTCGGCCAGGGTCTCCACCACGGTGCCGTCGGCGTCGGCGAGCAGGGCCGAATAGTGGGCCTCGTTGCGCGCCACCTTCGCTTGGGCCTCGGCGGTGGACAGCTGGGCCCTGGCGCTGTCGAGGCTGGCCTTGACCTGGTCGTATTTCTGGCGGGCCGCCCAGCCGTCCGCGACCAGCTGGCGGTAGCGGGCCTCGTCCGCCGCGGCCTGGACCGCCAGGGCGCGCGCCGCGGTGACTGCGCTCTCCCGCGCAGCGAGCGCCAGGTCGAGATCCTTCTGGTCGAGCCGCATGAGCGGCTGGCCGGCGCGGACGCTCTGCCCGACATCGACGAGGCGTTCCACGACCTTTCCCGGAACGCGGAAACCGAGATTGCTTTGGACACGCGCCGACACCACCCCGGTGAAGGCGCGCTCCGACGGCAGGGCCGGCGTGACGGTGGCGGTCTGGACGAGGGGCGGATCCTGCCGGGGATCGGTTCGTTCGGCCGCCGCCGGCCCCGCGCGGTTGATCGCCGCGAAGCCAACGCCGGCCACCACCGCCAGCGTGCCTCCGGTGAGGAGCAGCGTCTTGATCGTGTTCATCGTTGGCCTCGCTCTTGGAGAGGAACGTGGCGGGGATGAGGCGCCGCGCTGCGGCGCACCATCCCCGTTCCGCGTCAACGCGCCGTCACGGCTGGGACGCCGGACGGGCGGCTGGCCTGCTGCACGGCGGGAACCGCCGGTACATGGCTCAGGCCCAGCTTGCCGCGGGCGAAATTCAGGTAGGACAGGGCCTGGGCCTGCTCCCCGCGGGCCCAATGCCACTCCGCGGTGGACAGATGCGTGTTGATCATGCCGGTGTCGGACGGGGAGGGCGTCTTGGCCCGTGCCTCCGCGACGAGGGACGGGAAGAGCGTCGCCAGATCGCCCGCGCCGATGGACTGGGTGGCCGTCTGGGGGGCCGTCTCGGCGAAGGCGGACGGGATCGGGGCGGCCGACGCGAGGGTGGCGGCGATGATGGCGAGACGAAGGGTGGTGTTCATGGTCGTTCTCTCTGTGGATGGTGAAAAATCGGGGATGATGGCGCCGGTCCTCGACGCTCAAATGGTTGATATCAACCTATATAATGGTGTGACGGCGTGACGATTGATATCAACCCAAATGCCGTTGAAACCCCGGGAGGGTTCAGGAGCCCAGCCGGCGCAACGCCGACCTGAACACCGCCAGTTCGGCGGGGTCCAGGTCCTGTTCGACCGAGGCGTTGACCTCCCGCCACCGTTCCACCGCATCGGCCAGAAGCGAGCGTCCGGAGTCCGTCAGCGCAACGCGCCGGGTCCGCGCGTCCGCCTTGTCGCGCTGGATCTCCAAAAGGCCCCGGCGCTCCAGCGGTTTGACGTTGGCGGTGATGGTCGTGCGGTCGGTACCCAGGGCATCGGCAAGTTTGCCAATCGACGGCGGTTCCGCCTTGAGCAGATTGATCAGCAGCGAAAACTGCCAGTTGTTGAGCCCGAGGGGCCGCAGGGCCTCGTCGAAGCGGCGCCCGATGATGCGGCTGGCGCGCTGCACGCCCAGGCACAGGCAACGGTCGGCAATCAGCTTGGCCATTTCGCTGGGGATGGAGTGTTCGTGGTCCATGAGGCATAATGGTTGATATCAACCTTTCTGTCAAGGGGTGTGGTGTCGTCTCGCGGACGATCAGCGCAGCGGCCGGAACGCGGCGCGGAGTTCGGCGCTGAACAGGTCCGGTTCCTCCCAGGCCGCGAAGTGACCGCCCCGGTCGACCTCGTGGAAGTGGACCAGATTGCGGTAGGCGCGCCGCGCCCAGCTCTCCGGGGCCTGGTAAATCTCCCCCGGAAACACCGTGACGGCCACCGGAAGCGCGATGTCGGCGGTCTTCTGCGCGGACGCGACGATGATGCCGCGTGGACCGTTCTCCCAATACAGCCGCGCCGCCGATGCCGCACTGTTCGTCAGCCAGTACAGCGTGACGTCGTCCAGAAAATCGTCTTTGGCCAGCAGGCGCTCCGGCTCCCCGCCGTTGTAGTCGTACATCCAGGCGGCCAGCCCGACGGGAGAGTCCGTGAGGGCGTAGCCGATGGTCTGCGGCCGGGTGGCCATCATCACGGAATAGGCTCGGTTCTTCTTGAAAAAGGTGTCGAGCGCATCGTAGGCCGCGCGCTCCTTGTCGGAGAGGTCTGCCGGCACCGGTCCGCCGGCGCCGAGCGCCGCGGCGATCTCGGGCGGCACCGCCGCCGGAAGGTTGACGTGGATGCCCAGCAGGCCCGGCGGCGCCTGGCGCGCCAATGCGTGGGAGACGGGCGCGCCCCAGTCGCCGCCCTGCGCGACGTAGCGGCGGTAGCCGAGGCGCTCCATCAGCACCGCCCAGGCGCGCGCGATGCGGTCGGGAGCCCAGCCGGTGCCCGTCGGCTTGCCGGAGAAGCCGAAGCCGGGCAGCGACGGGATCACGAGGTGGAAGGCGTCCTCCGCACGCCCGCCATGGGCCGTCGGGTCGGTCAGCGGGCCGATGGTCTTCAGCAGTTCGAACACCGACCCCGGCCAGCCGTGGGTGATGATCAGCGGCAGCGCGTCGGGATGCCGCGAGCGGACGTGCAGGAAGTGGATGTCGAGGCCGTCGATCGCCGTCAGGAACTGCGGGTGCGCGTTCAGCTTTCCCTCGGCCTTGCGCCAGTCGTAATCCGTCCGCCAGCGCTGCACCAGCTCCTTCATGGCCGCGAGCCGCACACCCTGCGACCGGTCCGCGACGGTCTCCTGGTCGGGCCAGCGGGTTGCCGCCAAGCGGCGGCGAAGGTCGGCGAGATCCTCCTTGGGAACCGCCACGCGGAAGGGACGGATGGCGGTGTTGTCCGCCGCCGCGTGCAGCGCGCCGGGCAGCGCAGCGATGGCACCTGCGGCCATGGAGGCGGCAAGAAGGCCGCGCCGGGTGAGCGACAGTGACTGTGGAGCCATGGGTTTCTCCTTACTGTGTGTGATCAGGAACCCGGCGCGTTGTCGGCGAAGGCCGGAATGCCGCGCAGGGTCGACACGATCTCGGCGATGTTGGGCCACTGCCGGATGTCCAGGCCGACGCGGTCGGTGGTCAGGGCCTGGGGGAACAGGACGATGTCCGCCACGGTGGGCTGGCTCCCCACCACGAAGGGGCCCGTTCGCCGGGCGCCGATCAGCGTTTCGACCGCCGACAGGCCTTCGCTGACCCAATGGCGTTTCCAATCCGTGACGGCGCTTTCATCGACCCCTGGCAGCGCCATCAGGCGCGCCGCGACCCGGGGCGGCAGCAGGGCGTGGGTCTCCGACACGATCGCCAGCGTGACCGACCGGGCGAACGCCCGCTCCTTCGGGTTTCGCGGAAGCAGCGGCGGCTCGGGATGGGCCTCGTCGAGGTATTCGATGATCGCGAGCGACTGCGTGAGCAGCGTGCCGTCGTCCGTCAGCAGCGTCGGCACGAGGCCCTGCGGGTTTACCCGCAGATACCCGGCCTGCCGGCTCCCGGCGTCCGGCCCAAGAATGGACACGGATTGCCGGACCACGTCCACGCCCTTGAGCGCCAGCGCAATGCGGACACGCGAGGCGGCGGAGGAGATGCCGTTGTCGTAGAGGATCATGGTTGCTCCTTGTGTTGGCGGAGGACGCGGACCCGCGACGGCGCAGCGTCGGTCTGTTGCGGGGCGGCTTGGGCAGGAACCCCGCCGTCCGCGGACGCCACCGCGGGCTGGCGGAACGGGGAGAGCGCGCGCGAGAGCGCCACCGCGTCGTGGGGGCTGCTGTCCCAGGCGCAAGGCGCCAGCAGCACGGCGGCGCCGATCAGCAAAACGACGTAAGTGCGCATATCGAACCTCTTGCCTGTTCGCGGCGCCTGTTCACGGCCGCCTCAATCGGCGACCAGCACGGCCTGATCGCGATAGAATTGAGGGAAGAACCGTTGCAGGTTGCCGACCTTCGGCCGCTCGGTGAGCGCGATGTACGGCTGCGTCGGGTTGGCCTCCATGAAGTTCTGGTGATAGGCCTCCGCCTTGTAGAACGTTTTTCCGGTTTCGACGGTGGTGGCCATTTTCGTCTTGAAGACCTTCGACTGGTCGAGCTGCCCGATGTAGTCGGACGCCGACTTGGCCTGTTCGTCATTCATCGGGAAAATGGCGGAGCGGTATTGCCGGCCGACGTCGGCTCCCTGCCGGTCGACCTGCGTGGGGTCGTGGGCAACCGAGAAGAAGATCCGCATCAGCTGGCCGTAGCTGACCTTGCGCGGATCGAACACGACCTGGACGGCCTCCGCGTGGCCGGTGGACCCGGTCTCCACGAGGCCGTAGGAGGCCGTGCCGGCGCTCCCGCCGGCATAGCCGGCCGTGGCGCTGATCACGCCGTCGACGTGCTGGAAGACGCCCTGGGTTCCCCAAAAGCAGCCGCCGGCGAAGACCGCGGTCTGTGGGCCGGAGCCGGCGGCAACGTCCTGCAGGGCGGCGGGGACGAGCCTCGGCTCCTCGGCCGCGAAGGTCATGGTGCTGAAGGCGGCGGCGCCGAGCAGCCCGCCGGCCATCAGGAATGCGCCCGCTCGAGCGTGGAAGGCTGTGGGTATGGTTGTGCTCCTCAACCGAAGGTGAAGACGAACGCTTCGGCGCCGGGGTCGAGGAAGCGGATTTCGAACGTCCGCTCCGTCACGGCGCCCGACTGACGGACGAGCTGGTAAAGGCGGGTTCGCGTAACCGTTCCTTGTCCCTCGGCGTCGGTGTCGGACCCGTGGTCCGCCCCCGGCGGCTTGCCGTTCACCATGACTTGGAAACGCACTGGCTGGCCGGACGGGCCCGGGCCGAGGACCATGTGGAGGTCGCGTGCCTTGAAGCGGTAGGTGACGGCGCCACCGGCCTTGGTCAGCGTCGCGCGCTCCGGCCCCACCGTCCAGTCGCCGGACAGGCCCCAATCGTTGAGATGGAGCGGCCCGGTCGTGTAGGTCCGCGGCTCCCCCTCGGCAAACGGCTCGTTCGAGGCGAAGTTCGCGGCGCGCTCGTAGCCGACGTAGGTCTCGGAGGAGCGGATGTTGGCGAGGTCGGGGGCGGCCTGCGCGCCGACGGCGTCCGGCCGAACGACGTCGTTCTCCGCCTTCAGCCGGCCGGCGTCGGCGAGCAGATCCTGGATCACCTTTTCGGCCTTGTCGTATCCACCCTCGCCGAACTGGTGGTGCCGGATCCGTCCCTGGGCGTCGATGAAGTAAAGGGCCGGCCAGTAGCTGTTGCGGAAGGACCGCCAGATCTTGAAGTTGTTGTCGATGGCGACCGGAAAGCCGATCCGAAAATCCGCAACGGCGGTCTTGACGTTGTCGATCTTCTTCTCAAAGGCGAATTCCGGAGCGTGGACGCCAAGAACCACGAGCCCCTGGTCCTTGTACTTCTCCGCCCAGGCGTTGATGTAGGGGATGGTGCGGATGCAGTTGATGCAGGAATAGGTCCAGAAATCGACGAGCACCACCTTGCCGCGGAGCTGTTCGGGGCTCAACGGCGGCGAGTTCAGCCAGTGCACCGCGCCGTCGAGCGACGGAAATTCACCTTCCACCGGATAATCCTTCTTGAAGGTCCGGGTGGTCCCGGAGGTCGCGACCATGGTCGGCGCCGTGGCCGAATGGTCGGTGTCGAGACTGTCCAACAGCGCCTGCTCGACGTTCCAGGTGCCGGCGTAGGACAGGCGCGCCAGAAGGCTGGTGTCGAGGCCGAAGGCGATGGCCGCCGCCGTGGCGAGCACCGCGACGCCGACGCCCCGGCGCAGCGCTTCGCCCGCGGGAAGGGCCCTCTTCATCGCCGCGAACAGCCGCCCGCCGGCGAGAAGCGCGATGGCCAGCTGGATCACCGCGCCGGCCGCGTAGGCCGCCAGAAGCAGCACCGTCTGTCCGCTCGCGCCCTGAAGCGCCGCACCCGTCAGCACGAGGCCGAGGATCGGTCCGGCGCAGGGCGCCCAGAGCAGGCCGGTTGCCACCCCCAGCAGCAACGAGCCGCCGGTGGTCGCAAGGGCGTCCTGCCCGGCGGGGGTTTGGGCCAGCCGGTTGCCGAGCGCGACGACCGGGCGGGTCAGGACGCCCGCGACCGCCGGGGAGATCAGCGCGACGCCGAAGACCGCGACTAGGGCGATCGCCGCGAACCGCCCGTAGGCGTTGGCGTAGACCGCCCAGCTGCCGCCGACCGCCGCGAGCGCGGCGATGCCGGCGAACATGCATCCCATGGCCAGCAGCATCGGCAGCGTGCTCGTCAGGAACGGGCGGTTGGCCCGCGCGATGACGATGGGAAGGATCGGCAGAATGCAGGGGCTGAAGACCGTCAGCATGCCCCCGGCATAGGCGATGAGGATGAATGCCATGGCTGCTACCTTTGACGCCGAACCTGTCGGCTGGACGGCGTTGCATCGTCGCCAGCCATGGCCGCATCAGGACACGCGGACGTATCGCCATTGTGTCCGGCCCCCGCCGATTTTGTATCGCACTGTACGGAGCGGTCCTGGCGCTGGAATTCCAGGCCCCGCCACGCGCGCGGCGACAAAAATGTCAGGCACTGTATCTCGCGCCGGATCAGATACACTTGCTTACAAACGGTTCCCCAACCGGCCCCGCCGCACGCCTACACTGCGCGTGGACGTATGGGGCGGAGGCCAAGATGGAAGCGAACACGATGGATCACGTTGATCACATTCTTGTCGTCGACGACGATCGTGAGATCCGCGACCTGCTTTCGGCCTATCTCAAGAAGAACGGATTGCGCGTGACCGTTGCCGCGGACGGCCGGCAGATGCGCAGCGCCCTCGACGCCAACTCCGTCGATCTCATCGTGCTCGATCTGATGATGCCCGGCGACGACGGCTTGGTCCTGTGCCGCGAGCTTCGCGCCGGAAAGCACAAGGCGACGCCGGTGCTCATGCTGACGGCGCGGTCCGACGAGATGGACCGCATTGTCGGGCTCGAAATGGGGGCCGACGATTATTTGGCGAAGCCCTTCGCCGCGCGCGAGCTTCTGGCCCGGATCAAGGCGGTCCTGCGCCGCGCCCGGATGCTGCCGCCCAATCTGCAGATCACGGAGGCCGGGCAACTCCTGGCCTTTGGAAAGTGGCGCCTCGACACCACGCAACGCCATCTGCTGAACGGCGACGGCGTGGCGGTAGCGCTCAGCGGCGCGGAATACCGTTTGCTGCGCGTGTTCCTCGACCATCCGCAGCGGGTGCTCAGCCGCGACCAGCTGCTCAACCTGACGCAGGGGCGCGAGGCCGAGCTGTTCGACCGTTCCATCGACCTGCTCGTCAGCCGGCTTCGCCAGCGGCTCGACGACGACGCCCGCGAGCCCGTCTACATCAAGACGGTCCGCAGCGAAGGCTACGTGTTCGCGATGCGCGTCGAGATTTCCGAGCCTTACTCATGACCGGGTGGCGCCAACTTCGCTCCTGGCCCCGCACCTTGGGGGCGAGGCTGTTTCTGATCCTGTTGGCCGGGCTCACCATCGCGCACGTCCTGTCCTTCGCCGCCCTGTTCCTGGAGCGCTACAACGCGTCCAGGGCCATGATGCTGGGCATGCTGGAAAAGGATGTCTCGGCCGCCGTCGCCATCCTCGACCGGTTGCCGAGGGACGAGCGGCAGGACGTGGCCTGGCGGCTGGATAAGCGGACCTACCGCTTCATCCTTACATGAGGGTTCAGCTGTCAACGGGTCTCGCGCATTCCTTGCCTCCCTGTCGCTGGCCAATGAACTGGCCTGATCGTGCCATGGCAAAGGTCCGGGGCGGATCAATCGCGCAGCCGCGGCTGCATCACCTTACATGCGGTCGGGCCCGCGCCGCGGTCCCGCACCAGAATGCCTCTTGCACGAGGCGTGGCCCCGGTGAGACGCGACCCACCTGAAACGCGGCAACTCTCGGTCGCCAATGACGAAGACGGTCGCGCTCCCTTATCGCCGCCGGTCGATGCCGCCCGGCGCCGATGTGCTATCCCCTGAGTTCGACGCCCTCCGGCACCACTCCGGTCTCGATGTAGCGCCAGAGCGCGACCAGAAGCTTGCGCGCCATGGCGACGATGGCGATCCGCCGCGTCCGTCCGGCGAGCTCGCCAACACGGTTACGGAACCATTCCGCCAACCCGCTTCCCGGCTGGTAGCGGAGCCACAACCACGCCAGCTGGATGAGGGTTGTCCGGGCTCGAGGGTTTCCGGCTCGCCCGATCCGCCGATCGCGGTCCATGGCTCCACTCTGGTGCGGCATTGGAGCGATGCCGACGTAGCTGGCGAGCTGGCGGCGGTTGCCGAAGCCGCGGTAGAAGACCTCGCGCGTGAGCACGGCGGCGAAGTTGTCGCCGATGCCGCGGATGCGGGCAAGGGCCGCCATCTTCCGCTGGGTCGGGTCGGACGGCGAGGCCGCAAGAGCCGTTGTCCGTTCGGCTTCGATCTCGCGGATCAGCTCCATGGTGAGGACGAGCCGCCGTCTCAAACG
The DNA here is from genome assembly GCF_025961225.1 of Azospirillum canadense. Classification (GTDB taxonomy): domain Bacteria; phylum Pseudomonadota; class Alphaproteobacteria; order Azospirillales; family Azospirillaceae; genus Azospirillum; species Azospirillum canadense. Next base: position 1,184,960 of record NZ_JAOQNG010000007.1, read on the forward strand.
ATCGAGCTCCGCGCACAGATGCGGCGGCAGTTCCCGCCCGTCACCCGTCCGTAAGGCGGCGAGATCGTCCGTCCAGGAGCGCAACGATGGCCGCTTCTGAATGCCTTGGGTGGCCAGAAGCGCCGCGATGCGGTTCTCGATCCGGACCCGTTCCTGGACCAGGTGTTCGCGCTCCCGGTGCGGGCGCTTGGCATCCTCCTCCGCCGGGCTTGGCACGTGGAGCACACTGCACACTTGATGATCGCCTCGGTGATAAGCCGCCAGCACCCGCAGCAGCCCCTCCGCGTCGAGCCGATCCGTCTTGGCCCGCCGAGCACGGCGGTTGACCAGAATGCTGGTCGGCTCAACGACATGGTTGTTCACACCATTGGCGAGCAGAAGTCGGTGCAGCCAGAAGCCGTCACGCCCCGCCTCGAAGCAGGAGACGACGGCGACCGAGGCGCCCAGGCGGGCTTCCACGCGTGCGCGCTGGGTCGTGATGAACGCGAGCAGCGCCGCCGTGTCGCCGGCCGCTATGCGATGCAGGACACTCTTGGTGGCCCCTGGCAAGCGCATGGCGGCGAGCCAGGTGGAGCGGCTGAGTTCGAGCGCCAGGTAGATCGTGCTGTCGACAACGGGGCTGGTAAGCGGCATCGCTGGCTCCTTGCACATGAGGGACACCCCCTATGATCCATCATCCACGGAGCCCCGCCTCATAGCATCTGGGACCGGGGCTCGCCGGCACCCCGGACCTCAGCCGCCGGGGCGGGGAGATCGCGGCGACCCTGCGCGAGGCCCTTGGTCCGCGCTCCGCCGTCCGCGTCGAAGCGATCCCAGGCGACGGCAACCGGTTGCAGGCCCATCTCCGCCTGAGCGACGGGGAGCCGCTGACCATCGACATCGTCCCGTCCATCATGCCGCTGGCGGACTGGCTGCCCATCGTGCTGCTCGTCCAGCTTCTGCTTCTCGTCCTATGCAGCTGGTTCGCGGTTCGCCTGGCGATCCGCCCGCTGGTTCACCTGGCCCAAGCGGCGGATGCGCTGGATCCGAACAAGAAGGAGCCGCGCCTGCAGGAAACCGGGCCCATCGAGGTCGCCTACGCCGCGACGGCCTTCAACGCGATGCGCGACCGCATCGCCCATCACCTGGAAGAGCGCGTTCAGATCCTGGCCTCCATCTCCCACGATCTGCAAACGCCGATCACCCGCATGAAGCTTCGCGCGGAAATGGCGGACGATGGCGTGGAGAAGGACAAGCTCTTGCAGGATCTGACCGAGATCGAACGGCTCGTGCACGAAGGCGTCGCCTACGCGAAAAGCGCCCATGGCGACGCCGAAAAGCCGTCGCGCATCGACATCGGGTCCTTCACGGACAGTCTGGTGCTCGACTACCAGGACACGGGGCGGGCGGTCACCCTGACCAGGAAGGCCACGGCGGCCGTCATGACCCGTCCGCACGCCCTGCGCCGCATCCTCAGGAACCTGATTGAGAACGCGTTGAAGTTCGCGGGCGAGGCGGAGGTGACCGTGGACAAGATCGACGGCGACCGGATCGTCATCCGCGTGCTCGACAACGGGCCGGGCATTCCGGAGGACCAGCTGGAGGCCGTCCTGCAACCCTTCGTCCGGCTTGAGCAATCGCGCAACCGCAAGACCGGCGGCACCGGGCTCGGTCTGGCGATCGCCCACCAGCTCGCGCAGGCGATCGGCGGAACGCTGACGTTGCGGAACCGGGATCATGGCGGGCTGTCGGCCGAAATCACCCTTCTCCCGTCCCGGCTTTCCTGAGCGCATCGCTCGCCGTTCGTTGATTTCCGGAAAGAGATACTTCCGATCAGATCGGACGCGATCTATATAAGGGCCAGACCTCGCAATTCCGTGCGCTTGAGAGAATGACCATGGACTCCATCACTCCCGATGACACGGCCAGCCCCAGGCTCGCCGATTTCCTCTGCTTCGCGGTCTATTCGGCCAACCTCGCCTTCGGCCGGGCCTACAAGCCGATCCTGGAGGAACTCGGCCTGACCTACACGCAGTACATCGCCATCGTGTCCTTGTGGGAGGAGGACAACCAGACGGTCCGCGGCCTCGGCGAGACGCTGTTCCTGGAGTCCAACACGCTGACGCCCATCTTGAAGAAGCTGGAGGCGTTGGGGTATCTCACCCGGCAACGCGACCCCGCGGACGAGCGCCATGTCCGGGTCCGCCTCACCGACGCCGGCCGCCGCCTGCGCGAGAAGGGCCTGAACATGACGCTGGTGAAGCAGACCGGCCTGCCGGCGGAGGAGTTCGCCAAGCTTCAGAAGGCCGTGTCGGCCCTGCGCGACAACCTCATCGAGTCCACGGAGCGGGATTGACCCGCCTGCCATCGATCTGCCTGCCATCCCAGCGGGCGGTCCAAGCGGACGATGACGCAACCCGCTCGTCCTACTTGGACAAGGTAAGGACCGGCTTGCCCTTGTCGAGAAGATAGGTGGCGAGTTCCGACGCCTTGACGTCGCCGACGTTTTTCGCCGAATGGGCGGTGCCGGCCGGAATGAACAGGGCGTCGCCGACCTTCAGCGTTACCGGCGGCTTGTCATCGAGCTGATACTCCATGGCGCCTTGAGGACATAGGCGATCTCCTCGCCCGGGTGCGTGTGCTTGGGGAAGGACGCCCCCGGGGCGAAGTCGACGCGCACCTGGACGACCTCGCGTCCGGAGTTGCCGAGGTCATGGCGCAGGGTTTCCGTGCGGCCGATCCCCGACTGCTGCGCCTGCGCCAAGCCCAGCGTCAAACCGCTCCCGACGAACAGCACGGCCGCGGCCAGGATTGAGGTCCTTTTCATGCGAAGCATCCTTTCATGGTTCAGGCGAATGGAAGGCAGAGTTTGGCGTGGCGGGGGACCCGGCCGGCGGGAGAGAGCGGGGCGGGGCCGCCGGCCGGGCATCGTCCGAGGAGGGTCGGTCGATGCCTCCGTTATGCCGGGTCCATGTCAGCCAAGTGTGTCCGGAAGACCGGCTTTTTGTATCAGTCTGTTCCGCCGTCCCGGGGTCGGCACGTTTGCGTACAAAGTTGGGGCACCCCGCCCATCACCGGTCGTTCGTGTCCTGCATGGATACCATTACGCCGTCGGTCCCCTGCAGCCCTTCGGGCGGCGCGACCGTGAATGGAATGCCGCCCCGCTCCACGGCGCCGCTGGCGGTCTGCACCGCCCATCGAAGTTGATAATGGCCTGCTGGCAGCACACCCATGGCGACGAACAGCGTGTTGGGCGCGCTGGTGAGCCGCGGCTGCAGGACGCGGGACGATCCCGGCGCGACCAGCTCGACGCGTGCCTGCGCGTGGTTGAAGGGTTCGTCGAACCGGACGGAGAAGGAGCGTGCCGACCCCGCGGCAACGACGTTCGCGGTTCGGGGGGATTGGGCGAAGCCGGTGCCCGCCGGAAGCAGGGCAGCGATCGAGGCGGCGATCAGCGCGGCGGGCGCGACGCGGCGGAGTGTCATGGCGTCCTCAGATGCGTTGGTGGGAATGCGCGGGTCGGCGCGCAGGGGCGGGGTGCTGGTCGGGAGCGGCGGTTGGTCCGCGGTGGAGTGGGACCGGCGCCGCCGTCCGCGACGGCGCCCGTGTCGGCCCAAGGCGGCCCCAAACCCGCGTCAGTGGTGCGTTCCAGCATGCTCGGGCACGACGAACGGCACCACGACCACCTGTCCGGGGAAGATGCCATGGTCGGCATTCACCAACTGGATGGTCACCTTGTGCGGGCCGGGTGGTAGGCCGGCCACGTCGACCGTGTTGTTGTCGCTGGCATCCGCCCACCACCACGGCAGGTCATCGACGATCACGTGCAGATGGCCGATGCGTGGTGAGGCCTGGAGGGCGCCGGCTCCGAACACCGGCACGATGCGCAGGTTCTCCACCCGATACTGGGCCTGGAAAACGCCCTCCGCCAAGGCGCCGGGAAGCGGCGGATCGACGATCAGCCTGGGGGCGGGTTCGTTCGCGATCGCTTCATAGGGCGACGGGCCGCGGATCTCCCGCGCGCTCTGCGCGACGGCGCTCGTCGTGAGCAGGGCGGCCATCGAGGCGGCGACCGCGGCAACGGTCTTGATGGCAGCCATTTAGATGAATGTGGTCATGGGGTCGTTCCTGTGCGTTGCGGCCGGCGGCGGGAAACACCTGGGCGGAGCATCCCGCCGCGCCGGCCGATGGAGGGGGCGCCGGTCTCAGACCAGGGTGATCTGGACGTCGATGTTGCCGCGCGTCGCCTTGGAATAGGGGCAGGTCAGGTGCGCGGTGGCGACGAGCTGCTGGGCAACCTCACGGTCCAGGCCGGGCAGGCTGACGTTCAGCCGCGCGGCGAGCAGATAGCCGTCGCTGTTGGTGCCGAGGTCGATTTCGGCGTCGACGCTCACGCCGCCGGGAAGGGCGACCTTCTGCTCCTTGGCGGCGAGGCCGATGGCCGCGGCGAAGCAGGACGACCAGCCGGCGCCGAACAGCTGCTCGGGATTGGTGCCCGGAACGGACGTTCCCGGTGTCGACAGCTTGACGTCGAGCTGGCCGTCGTCGCTGCGGGCCGTGCCGGCGCGCCCACCCGTGGTGTGCGTGCGGCCGGTGTAGATGAGCTTCTGGATCTTCGTCATGGTACGTCTCCGTAATTTTGCGCCCTGCGAAAGGCACGTCCGATGAAATCGCATACGATTTATGCGACCGGGTGATGGGCTTGGTTGGGTGCGGTGGGGGACTTGTGTCCATGCCACGCGAGGCGGGTTTCCGCCGGCCTCGCGTGGCCGGGTCCGTTGACTAGAGCTGCGTGAGGCCGCCATCGACGGCCAGCTCGACCCCCGTGATGTAGGACGCGTCGTCCGACGCCAGGAACGTCACCGCCTTGGCGATCTCCTCGGGCGTGCCGAAGCGCTTGGCCGGGATCCGCTGCATCAGGTGCTGGCCGAGTTCCTGCACGCTGGCCTCGGACAGGCCGAGCTTGCCGAAGAGCGGGGTTTCGACCACGCCGGGGCTGATGGCGTTGACCCGGATCTTCCGGGGCAGCAGTTCCGACGCCAGCGTCCGGGCGAAGTTCCGAAGCGCGGCCTTGCTGGCCGAGACCACCGACGTCCCGGCGACGCCCGCCTGGACGAACCAGGAGGTGGTGAAGACGATCGCGCCGCCGTCGCTGAGCAGCGGCAGGGCCTTCTGGACGGTGAAGTAGGCGCCGCGGAAATTGGTGTTGATGATCTCGTCGAACATGGCCTCGCTCGTGCCTTCGACGGGGGCGAGCTTGGCGGTGCCGGCGTTGGCGAACAGGACGTCAATCCGGCCATGCCGGTCACGCACGGTCTGGAACAGGGCATCCAGGTCGGCGGCCTTGGTGACATCGGTCGGAACGATGAGCGCGTCCGGCCCCAGAACCTTCTCCGCCTCGCTGAGCGAGCTTGGGTTCCGGCCCGTCACGACGACCTTCGCACCCTCCCGGGCAAACTCCTGTGCCGCGGCAAGACCGATGCCGCCGTTGCCGCCGGTGATAACCACGACCTTGTTCGTGAAACGGCCCATGACATGACTCCTCATTGACGGGACGCGGCCAAAAGATGCCTGTTGCTGCGAGCAGTGCCGCGGCCGGTTGCAGCGAGACAACCAACAGTGAAGCGCTCCGGATGATCGCTGAGCGACCGTCGAGCGGGGCTATCCTCCTAAGGAAGCCGCGCCGATTAGAATGATATCGTAAAGGGAAACGACCTGACGCAAAGGGCGACTGCCATCGCAATGTGGTGCTGGAGGGATGTGCCGCCTTGGTAGACTGCGTTTTCGCGCTCCAGTCCTATGCGGGGTTCAGCCCCAGACGCTTGAGACCTCCTGTCTCGCCGACGCCCTCGAAGTAACCGTTCATCTGTGAGTTCAGAGGTTATCGGCCGCTGAATAACCTGTCAACACGTTTTTACCAGGTTACTGTCGATTTTTGCGTCTCCCCTCCGCCGCACGACCGACCGGCTGTGAATGCGGCATCCCGAAGCTTTCCCTACGCAGGAAGTCCATCTGCCAACGGAAAGCTTTGGTATCGACTCGATACGACGTAGGATCCTGTCGGCAGCTTGTGTTGATGCTGCTTCCGCGCGTTCCTCCTGATGCGCTCCTCCCAGACTAGGGTCGCTGTCGCCCCCGACGGTGGCCCATCCTTTCCGCGGGCGATTCCGCCGAATGGAATGGCTTCTCGCGCAGGAGCCGACAGGCGCGCCTCGCGCGGAACGCCCGTATGGCGCACACCGCCAGCCGGTTGGAGGGCCAGCCGGTTGAACAGGAGAACTCCCATGGGCAGCGGCAGGAACGAACGGGCGATCGTCTTCGGCGTCGGGCCGGGCTTGGGCCTGGCGCTCGTGCGACGGCTCGCGGGCGAGGGCATGGCGGTCGCGATGGTGGCGCGCGATGTCGGTAAGCTGGAGCGCCTGCGCGACGCGGCGGGGCTTCAGGGCGTGACGGCCCATGCGTGCGACGTGTCGAAGGGGGACGAGGTCGCCGCCGTGTTCGGGGCCGCGTTCGACGCCATCGGCGCCGCGCCGGATCTCGTCGTGTTCAACGCCAGCACGTTCGAGCCGGCCGGCATCCTCGACATCGATCCCGCCGCTTTCGAGCGGTGCTGGCGCATCGACTGCCTGGGCGGATTCCATGTCGGCCAGCAGGCGGCCCGGCGCATGGTGCCGGAAGGGCGGGGCACGATCCTTTTCACCGGCGCGACCGCGAGCCTGCGCGGCAGCGCGCGCCTGGCCAAGTTCGCGGTCGCAAAATTCGGCCTCCGGGCGCTTGCCCAGTGCATGGCGCGGGAATTGGGGCCGCAGGGCATCCATGTCGGCCATGTCGTGATCGACGGCCAGATCGCGACGCCCACCGCGCGCAAACGCCAACCGGACCGCGACCCGGACACGATGCTTGACCCCGACGCCCTTGCGGAGACCTATGTGCACCTTCACCGCCAGCCGCGCACCGTCTGGACTCTGGAGCTGGACGTACGGCCCGCGGTGGAGAAATTCTGATCCCTATCGACGACGCCCGTGGGCCGCTAGACGGCCTTGGCGCGGGCGCGGTGCGCGGCGGCCTTGGCCCGGTTGCCGCAGACGGCCATACTGCACCAACGGCGCTTGTGGGCCTTGGTCCGGTCCAGGAACAGGAGCGTGCAGGTCGGCCCTTCGCAATTTCGCACCAAGCCGAGATCTTCTTCCGTCAGGAGCCTCGCGATGGACGAGGCGATCGGCTGCAGCGTTTGCTCGGCACTCGCCCACCGGTTCACGCGCCTCAACTGCAGCCCATGAGCGCCGTCGCCGGACTGGCCTGTGATGCGCGCAAAGCTGTTGTCCTTGGCCAGGACGTCGTTCAGCGGCCCGAGGTCGCTCTCATGGACGTGGGGATGAGCCTGCGCCGCAAGCGTCAGGACGATCTGGCGGAACCAGTCCCGAAGTCGGCGCGCCTGCCCGGCGACGGCATCCAGGTCGTCGGCAGGCATCCCTTGGAGCCGAGCCGCGTCTTCGGCGTCGATCGCGCCGGCCTTGAGCAGCCACAGGACGAAGCCGTGCCCGTCCCGCAGGCAGTCGGTCGAGGCATCGCGAGGATTCTCGATGCTGTTCAGGAAATCCATCGCAAGATGATCGCCAACCAGGATAGGATCCGGGTAATGGCCGACGTTCACGCTCATCAGATGCCTACGACTTTGGATGGGACGGTGTTCGTAACCGTTAAAATATGCGTTTTTGGGTTATCTTTCAAGAGTGGCCGTCGGCCGACCGCACAGAAAAGCATGCGCCCCGTCAACCCACGCTGACGTCGTCGAGGTCGATCCAGACATAGGTCCGGTCGCGATCCGGACGGCCATCGGCGCACCGGGGGTGGGCCCGCCGTTTCGTCGGAAAGGTGAAGCCGTCGGCCTGCACCCTGTCGTGGACATATTGGGCGGCCGGAAAGCCTCCGGAGATGTCGACCTGATAATCGTGGCGGCGCAGCAGGAAATCCGGTCCGAAGTAGAAGTCCTGCACCGGGCAGTGGCTTTCGATCTTGGCCGGGAAGGTCACCCGCAGCACGCGCCAGGTTTCATCGCCTTCCCGCCAGGGGGCGATCTCCTCGACGCCGACCTTGGGCAAAGCCATCAGAAAAGGCGTGTTCAGATAGGTCCACATGGCGTAGCCGCTGAAGTAGGATCGGTGGAGAGGATCCCACGGGGTGTCCAGCGCGTGGTTGGCGAAGGCGGCGCGTGGATGATCACGTTCGGCGACGATGCGGCCATCGCCCGCTTCGATCATGCAACGCTCCGGCGTGAAGGTCATGCGCCAATCGGGTTTGCCGTAAGGGGCCACGCTCGCCCATTCGCGATGGATGGCGGCGACGACGCGGCGGCGTGTTGAATCAGCCTCGATCCCCTTCATGCCCCACAGCTCGCCACCCGACACCATCGTCGCGTTGACGGTCTTGAAGGAGTTCCAGCGGTCGAGCCCGCCGTGCGCGGCCAGGACCTTGTGCAGTAGGTCGGTCATCGTCGTCTCCCCAGGGTTGCACGGGGCGCGGGGTCCGGCGGCAAGGCCTGTCGGTCCCCCCAACCTCCCGCCGTCCACAAGACCTGAACAGCCACCGATGCCCCCCGGCACAGCGGCCGCGTCACACCGACGGCGGGCGCTTCGCCGCCGTGCGGCGCCGGTACTCCACCACCGGCACCCCGCCCTGGCCCCAGTTCTCCAGGGGCTGCACAGTGCGCTCGAAAATTGGCTCTTCCGCATTCTCGATACTGCTGGCGAATTCCTGAGCGGCGTTTCGGGGAGCTTCACAGGGCGAAAAATCATGTCCCGAAACGTTGGGTCTGATAGGGTCCTTGGAGTTCACGGAGCAAGCCGTCGAATTCGCCAGCAGTATCATTCTCGGTGCACAACTCTGAGAGCTTTAAGCTGCAGCGAGCACCCGCTGACGCAAGAGGTCGAATTTCGCCCGACCGTGCATCTGGCGTTTTACCAGCTTGAGTTTGGTGATCCGCCCTTCCACTGGACCGGTGCTCCACCCCAGGGACAGGGCGGTCACCGGCAACACGCTTCAGGCAGCTCGGGGCCGACGGGCAACTCCGGCTGTCGATTACGACGTCGCTGGGTTCTGCCACACCGCCGCAGGCCAGCCGCCAAGTCCGGCGCAGCCGGTCGAGCAAGCGCCGCCACAACCTGAGCCGCGTCCAGCGGGCATCATTCAATCCCTGCTCACCACCGGCTGCATCGTCATTATCGCCAACAGGCGCGTCGCTTTAGGACAACCGCCTCAAAATTGATGAGGCTCTTGGCCCCAAAGACTCTTGGCCCTAAAGACTCTCGGCACCCAAGGCTCTTGGCAATTCCAAGCGCATAACCAGGTTGAACAGGGCGGCGGCGGCCGGCGCCATACTTTCCGGTCCCGTCTGGATGAGATGTTTCAGCCTGGATGAGCTGTATCATCAACGAGGCGATGATCGTACCCTGAGGCTCTGGCTCCCGGTTTTTCATGCTTGGCAACAAGGGCGAACGGTATTAAGGGCAACACAGTCGCGGGAACCTCCACGGCGGGGGCAGCCCAGCGACAAAAGCCAAATTTCCAGACCTCAGGTTACGCATCCGGCTCGCGAGGATAGAGGACAGATCGAACTTACCGTGACAGCGGGGGCGTCTTACCTGTGCGGTCATGTTCATTTTGGCATCACGGCGGCGCTCCACGGCGTGATCACGCTCAAGAGCAGACGAGCCAAGCAAACCAGCTTCGACAGCTCCCAGATCCTGTGCATGAACGAAGCTTTGGCCGTCGAGGTTCGCATCGTCCATGCCAACACGGAGGAGGATGCCGTGCACCTGACCGACGTCTCCCCATTCCTCGTCGAAGATAAGCTGAAGCGTTTGGGCGCCAACTACGAAAGGGCGGCGACTGGGCTGATTTCACCGTTGTCGACGGGCGGCTGATCACTGGCCAAAACCCGTCCTCATCAGCCTCGGCTGCTCGGGAGTTGCTGCTGCTCGGGAGTTGCTCAAGCTTCAACGGGGCGAGGCTCCCACGTTCCGACGAAGCTCGCGGTGCCTTCACCTGATGGCTGCTCGCCGCCGGGGTGATGCGCGGTTCCTGCGCGGCACGGACGAAGCGGAGATGGCGGGCGGCGGCTTCGAAGGCGTGGAACCCGCTGAGGGGCAGCTACGGTCGCGACATCGACAAATTCCTTTTGCCGATCTGCTGAGGAAAGCTCGTTTGTCCTTTTATGCGTCCTAGCGCATCGTCTTATGGGAAAGCGGGGCGCACAAACGGCAAGGAGCGCCGGTCGGAAGTCTCGGCTTCAGCAAGAAATTCTCACGTTTCTGCCTACGCTAACGGGCGTGGGACGACCCGCGGCACCTCGGGTGGAGGTGGCGGGCCGCCCATCCACTCACCCTGTTCAAATTCGAGGATCCATCATGAGCACGCAGACGGTTGCGCTGATCACCGGCGCGTCGCAGGGCATCGGGGCTGGTCTGGTGGCGGGCTTCCGCCAGCGCGGCTTCGCCGTCGTCGCCACCTCGCGCTCCATCCAGCCGAGCGGCGACCCGAACGTCCTGGCCGTCGGCGGCGACATCGCCGACCCGGACACCGCCAAGCGCGTCGTCGCGGCCGCCCGCGAGCGCTTCGGCCACATCGACACGCTGGTCAACAACGCCGGCATCTTCGTCGCCAAGCCCTTCACCGAATACACCGCGGCCGATTTCGCGGCGGTCATGGCCACCAACGTGGCCGGCTTCTTCCACGTCTCCCAGCTGGCCGCCGCGCAGATGCTGACCCAGGGCAGCGGGCACATCGTCAACATCACGACCACGCTGGTCGACCAGCCCCTGGCCGGCGTGCCGGCGGCGCTGGCCTCCCTGTCGAAGGGCGGCCTGGACGCGGTGGTCCGCTCGCTTGCCATCGAATACGCCGGCAAGGGGATCCGCGTGAACGCGGTGTCGCCGGGCATCATCAAGACGCCGATGCACACGCCGGAGACGCACGAGTTCCTGTCCGCCCTGCACCCGGTCGGCCACATGGGTTCGATCCAGGACATCGTGGACGCGGTCCTCTACCTCGACGGGGCGGGCTTCGTCACCGGCGAGACGCTGCACGTCGACGGCGGCCAGCACGCCGGCCGCTGGTAGGAGCCCCTGGCAGCCGCCGACAGGCACCCCGAACGCAAAGGAAAGCTCCAATGCCCTACGTGAACATCCAGATCACCCGCGAGGGTGCGACCCCCGGCGAGACCGCCGCGACGCCGGAGCAGAAGGCCGCCCTGATCAAGGGCGTCAGCGATCTGCTGTACGAGGTGCTGAACAAGCCCCACGAGGCCACCTTCGTGGTGATCGACGAGGTGCCCCTGGAGAACTGGGGCCAGGGCGGGGTGCCGGTGGTGGAGTACCGGCGCCGGACGGCGACCAAAACCACCTGAACCGACCACCGCCCTGGCCGCGGGGCACCAAAAACGGCTCAGCTCGCTGCGGCTTTGAGAGCGGGCCGACTGCCCTCGATCGCACGCTGATCCCACAGCGGCCCCGCTTCGGGATGAGCAGACCGCTCGCGTCCGAGCATTGCGCGACACGGAAGCTTGTCTTGCAAAGAGACGGCATACAAACGGCAGGCGCGCGCATTTCGATTGCGGTCGCAGGCGTGAACCCCGAGCGCGAGGCCTCGCGCGGCTATCGGCGGGGAGCGGATCGTCGAAGTCCGGGAGTCCCGCCGCACGTCCGGCGAGCACCCGCCCCGTTGCCAGGGTCCGTCACGGGCGTCCGGAGTGCGCCCCGAACCTTCGAAAGCCGGCCAAACACTGCGCCCGCAACGACGAGGAAAGCGCTATGACGACATCGTCTGCCCATGACCGCCCAATCCTCGTGACCGGAGCCGCCGGCAGCATCGGTGCCATCGGCCGCACGCTCACGGCAATGCTGCTCGCCAACGGGCATAAGGTGCGTGCCTTGGTGCGGCGGGAGGACGAACGCTCGGAAGACCTGCAACGGCTTGGTGCCGAGGTCGTGCAGGGCGACCTGACCGACTTGACCGCGATGCACCGCGCCATCGAAGGGTGCGCGCGCCTCTATTTCGGAATGTCGGTTTCGGAGGCCTATCTGGAAGCCACCGTCAACACCGCCGCGGTGGCGCGCCACCACGGCGTCGAGGCCTTCGTGAACATGTCGCAGATGACGGTCACGCAGATGGGCATCACCGAGACCACCAACAGCCCGCAGCACAAGCTGCACTGGCTTGCGGAGCAGGCCTTGGCGTGGTCGGGGCTGCCCGTCGTCACGATGCGGCCGACGGTCTTCCTGGAAGGCTTCTTTCTGCGTCTCGCCGCGGCCGGCGTACGAGACGGCGACGAGTTGGCGTTGCCGCTCGGCCGCGGCAGGACCTCGCCGATCTCGGCGGTCGATGTGGCGCGCGCTGTATCCGTGATCCTCGACGACCCGAGGCCACACATCGGTCACGTCTACAATCTGACCGGCTATGAGTCGGCCGATCTGGACCACTACGCGCGCGTCTTTTCCGAGGCCCTCGGCCGACCAATCCATTACCGCAACGTGCCTCTCGCGGGATGGGTCGACGGCCTTCGGCAGGCGGGGGTGCCGATGCATCTCGTCAACCACCTCACCGCGATGGCCGATCTGCATGCGCAGGGCCGGTACGATCGCATGACGGACGACCTGATCACGCTCACGGGCAAGGCGCCGACGAGCATGTTCGATTTCGTGAAACTCCACGCCGCCGAATTCACGAGGAGCAACGCCACGGCGTGACGCGGAGGTCGCTCGCCGTCCCCCCTCCGCTGACCTCGGCGCTGGGAGATGCGGCGTTGATGCTGGCGGCGATGGAAAACGAAAGTCTGTTCATCGCCGTTCAGCCCTGCATGCCGACGAGCGGACGCCTGAACCAATCGTCGGCCCGCGACGCCTCGTCTAAGGCCCGGTTTCCAGAACTCTCCGAGGTCAGCTGCGAGCGTGATCAAGTAACCGCATGCCGGTTCCCGTGCCTTTGGCATGGGAGCGGACATGCGCGCGCAGGCGGTAGAGCTGGTGGCTGGCATCATCGACCGGATCGAGCCCCGGCACCCCGGTCCGGGGCGCCCCCCGGTGCCGACGGCGGAGGTGATCCGGACGCTCGGCTTCTTTGTGCGCGAGGGTGTCCAATGGCGGGAGTTGAAGGCTGCGGACGGACGCGCCTCGGGCTCCACCCTGCGCCGCCGCCTGGACGAGTGGCACACCACGGCGTTGCTGCGCCGTGTCCATGCCGTCCTCATCCGCATGGCGCGCTCCGGCCCCGACGCCGCCGCATGGGACGTCGTGGTGGACAGCTGCTCGGTGCGGGCCAAGCGGGGCGGCGAGTTGACCGGGGCGAACCCGACCGACCGCGGTAAGCCCGGGACCAAGTACCACGTGGTCGTCTCGACCGATGGCCTGCCGCTGGCGGTCGTCCCTTCGCCCGCCAATGTGCATGACACCAAGCTCTTTCCGGATCTGCTGCGCCTGGCCCAGGTTGTCTGCGCCGCCATCAGCAGGCTCTACGCGGACGCGGGTTACGACAGCGCCGATAACCGCTGGCTCTGCTTGCGCGACGGCATCCAGCCGCACATCCGCAAGATCGGCGAGCCCCACGGCTCGGGGCTCGGCAAAGTCCGCTGCGTCGTCGAGCACGGCTGCGCTTGGCTGCTCGCAAACAAACGCCTAGATCGACGGCAGGACAGGTTGGGGCGGATCATACTCGCGCTGCTCACCGCCGCGGCGATCTTCATCGTCGCCAACCGCCTCAGCGCATTCTGAAAACCGTCCCTAACTCTTCGCCGTAGGGCGAAAAGCGACCGCCCCGGAGTAAACCGGCGGCCTCGACTCGCCGAAGAACATACAGGCTCCCTCGGGAACCATAACCCTGGAGCAAGATCCCCGAGCGTTATCGATGCTTTGGCCGACCATCAGAACCAAGCTGTTATCAGCTCGGCGGTCCCTCTCACTGTCCAGCACATCGCACGGGAGAAGAAGAGAGACACCATCGCCACGGGTGCCGCGACCTGGGCGCTGACTGGCGCCGCCTGTTCATCGAATGGCGTGCATTGGCGCTACGTCCTGACGTTCTTACAAAAGCGCTTGCGGACGTGAACCGAGACGACGTGCGCCAGCACGGCCAGGAACACGGCCGTGCCGACGCCCCAGGCGCCATTGACGAGCAGGCCGGTCAGCATGCCCGCCATCCGCCATCCGCCACCGACCGGCATCCCCTTGAGCGGCAGGACCACGAACCAGCCCACCAGGGTTGGGGCGATGGCGCCGAAGAGAAAGGAGGCGGCAAGCCCGCGCAAGACGCCGCGTGGAAACCATCGTTGCACCATCGCGAACACGCAGCCCCACAGGCCACCCCAGAAGGCCGCGGACAGGACGGCCGGCACCCCAAACGGAGCGGTCGGGGTGAGGCGCCAGGGTGCTCCGGCCGCAGCTTCGGCGAGATGCAAGACACCGAGCGTCGCCTGATGGAAACTCAGGACGGACAGGGCTCCGGCCAGGAAGCCCAGAGCCAACGTGTGGTGCCAGACGGGCTTCACGCGAGGAAGGGTGTTGGTCGCCTGCTGCATCGCTCGTCACGTGTTTTCGACTCATTATATCGGCTGCGGCGCTGATCCGCAGCCGAGCAAACGGAGCTGAGTTGCGGATCGCGCCTGGGTGGGCAGTGAGTGCCACCGCCCACAAACAGGCGGTGACCACCAGAGCACCGACCAGGGCGGCGCCCACGCGAGCGTCATAGGAGCCGAACGCCTGCCACAGCGGCGCACTGAAGGACAGGTGCGGCCACCTTGGCCACCATCGCCGCCGTCCCAATCGCCCCATTGATCGCGCCATAGACCTTGCGGATCAGCCTTTCCGGCACGCCCAGTCCGCGCACCATGGCCATGCCGGCCGATGGGCAACTTTCCCCGATAGGAAGTCTTGCGCACATGCGCCTCTGCACGGATGTTGGATCGTGCCCCGAGGCGTGGTGTCTGAGGGGGCCTCTGTGCTCTTCGGCGGGTTGAGGCCGCCGGTCTACTCCGCTGCGATGGACAGCGGATCAGGGGTGTGAGGGTGGCACAGCTCGGCCAGGCTTTCCATGGTCATGTAGCGCCGGGCCACCGCCCATTCATCATGCTGCTCCAGCAGCAAGGCGCCGACGAGGCGCACAACCGCCCCTTCGCCAGGGAAGATGCCGACGACGTTGGTGCGCCGCTTGATCTCGCCATTCAGCCGCTCCAGAGGATTCGTGCTGTGCAATTTGGTGCGCAGGTCCTTGGGGTACTTCATGTAGGCCAGCACGTCGAACTCCGCCTCGTCCATCAGCGCCGCCAGCTTGGAAAAGCGCGGCCGCAGGCTGTCGGCCACCCGGCGCCACTGCTCATGCGCCGCCTCAGCGGTCTCCTGGGCAAAGGCGGTGCGAATGGTGGCCGCGACCATCGTCTGGTGCGCCTTGCCGACGCAGGCGAGGAGATTCCTCATGCAATGAACACGACAGCGTTGAAGTGTGGCGCCCAGCACCTTGGAAGCGGCGGCCTTCAGCCCGAGATGCGCATCGGCGATCACCAGCTTTACGCCGCGTAGGCCCCGGCGGGTGAGGGTGCGCAGGAAATCGGTCCAGAAGGTCTCGGCTTCCGACAGCCCGAGGCCGAGCCCCAGCACCTCGCGCCGGCCATCGCTGTTGACGCCGATGGCCAGTATGGCGGCGAGCGAGACGATGCGGCCGTCCTGGCGCACTTTCACGTAGGTCGCATCCAGCCACACAAAGGGCCAGTCGCCTTCCAGCGGCCGGTTCAGGAACGCCTGCACGCGCTCGTCGATGTCCTGGCACAGGCGGCTGACCTGGCTCTTGGAGATGCCGGTCATGCCCATCGCCTTGACCAGATCATCGACGTTGCGCGTCGAGATGCCCTGCACGTAGGCCTCCTGAATCACCGCGATTAGCGCCTTCTCCGCGGTGCGGCGCGGCTCCAGGAAGGCCGGGAAGTAGGAGCCGCGCCGCAGCTTGGGGATGCGCAGGTCGATGGCCCCGGCGCGCGTCTCCCAGGTCCGCTCCCGGTAGCCGTTGCGCTTGGTCTGGCGGTCCTCGCTGCGTTCGCCATACCCGGCGCCGCACAGGCTCTCCACCTCCAGCTCCATCAGGCGCTGGGCGGCGAAGCCGACCATCTCGCGCAGAAAGTCGGCATCGGCGCTCTTCCCAATCAGCTCCTGAAGAGCGATCCTGTCCTCGGTCATCGTGGTCTCCGTCTTGGTTGATGGTCGTTAAGCAACCTCAACTTAGCCGAAGAACACGGTGACCGCCGCTCCCGAACGGCCGGCCCGCCTGCGCCAGCTATGGGGGAGCGCTCCGGCGGGCCAGCCTCACGCCTCAGACACCACGCGGTGGGACGCGATCGGATGTTGGATTGGCATCGGAGTATTCTGTTCCCGACGATGACGGATGGAGCGGCACGAGTGTGGCGCCGGCACGCCTGGAGGCAAACGGCCTTGGCGATCGGCCTGCTGGCGGTTCTGGTCGGCGGGGGCGTCATCGTCGTGCTGAACGGGAGTTCGGTCGCCCTATCGCCCGGCGATCTGGTTGCGCTGCTCCGTTCCTGGGGGGCCTGGGGCGTTCTGCTCTCGGTTGGGCTGATGATCCTGCATTCGTTTGTGCCCTTTCCAGCCGAACTTCTGTCTGTGGCGAACGGGATGGTTTACGGCGCGGTCGGGGGCGCGGTGGTGACCTGGGGCGGCGCCATGCTCGGTGCGTGGGCGGCTTTCGGCTCAGCGCGCATCCTTGGCCGTCCCTGGGTGCACCGGGTGCTGGCCGAGCATCATTGGCGGGTGCTGGACGACTGGTCCGGGCGGCAGGGGTGGCGGGCGCTGTTGATCGCGCGCCTGATCCCGGTGATCGCCTTCAATCTCGTCAATTACGCCGCGGGGCTGACCGCGGTGTCCTGGTGGACGTTCACCTGGGCCACGGCGGTCGGCATCGTGCCGATGACGGTGCTCACGGCGGTGATGGGCGACCGTATGCTTGACGGGAACGTCTGGGCCTGGGCAGCGCTCGGCGTCGCCATCCTGCTGCTCGGAGCCGGTGCGTGGTGGCGCCGCTTATCCCGCACGCGCACAGAAGCCTGACACCGTTGCGCACGTCGCCCCCTTTCAACATGGCGGTACGGGACCGCAGTCCCATGACGGCCCCCGCGATCAAACACCAAACCGGAGCGCGCTGAGTTTCTCTATTCGCCGAGCGGCGGCGCGTACATCAAGCCGCCCTGGGTCCACAGTGCGTTCAGCCCCCGCTCCATGCCGAGCCGAGTACCTTTTCCTAGATTGCGGTCGTAGATTTCGCCGTAGTTGCCGACCTGGCTGACCACGCGCCAGCCCCAAGCATCGTCCAAGTCGAGGCCCCGGCCCAAGCCGGGGATCACGCCGAGCAGTCTGCGAACCTCCTCGTTCCCAGAGGTCTTCAGCGCCTCGGCATTGGTGGCGGTGAGGCCCTCCTCCTCCGCCAACACGGTGCTCAGGACGACCCAGCGCACAACATCGAACCAGCGCTTGTCGTCGTTGCGGATGATCGGACCGAGCGGCTCTTTGGAGAGGAGTTCAGGGAAGATGACGTAATCGGCGCTGTTCGGCGCGTTGTACAGGCGCGTGCCCCGCGGCCAGATGTGATCATCGGTGATGAGGCCACACTGGTGCGTGAAGAACATGTGCAGCCCGCCGTTGGATGAGCGCGGTTGTCGGACTTGAAAAAGGCGAAGTGATCAAGCAAGCCGCATCTCCAAGGAGAGCCCGCCGCCATGCCCGCCCCGCCCGCCGCCGATCACGCCGCCGACCGCGCCTTTGCCCTCGTCCGCTCCGTCGCCGTGGACCGCGCCGCCGACGGCGCGCGCATCCGCTCCGGCCTGCTCGACGACCTTGTCCTGCCCGGCGCCCACACGTCCGAGCAGCTCGTCGAGATCGAGCGCCTCGTCAAGGCCGCCGCCCGCACCGTCGCCGCCCGCTACAGCGCCAACACCGAACGCGCCTACCGCGCCGCCTGGCGCCGCTACGAGGCCTGGGCCGGCCGCCTCGGCTTCGCCCCGCTCGGCGCCGACCCGCGCGTCGTCGGCCTCTACCTCGCCCAGGCCGCCGAGACCCTGGCGCTGCCCACCCTCAAGGTGCACCTGTCCGGGCACCGTCAAGTCCACGGTGGCGGGGTGGAAGGGGTGCGGGTATATGATTTGCCATGACGACGCCCCGTGATCCCCGCTATGCCGGCTACCGCTTCCCCGCCGAGGTCATCGCGACGGCGGTGTGGCTCTACTTCCGGTTTCCATTGAGCCTGCGGATGGTGGAGGAGATGCTGGCGGCGCGGGGTATTGTCGTCAGCCACGAGACGGTCCGGCAGTGGGGCCTGAAGTTCGGCCGCGAGATCGCGGATCGGTTGCGCCGGCGGGCGCCACGCCGGGGCGATAAATGGCACCTCGACGAGGTCGTCCTGACCATCGCCGGCAAGAAGCAGTATCTATGGCGGGCAGTCGACCGCGACGGCTACGTGCTTGATGTCCTAGTCCAGAGCCGGCGTGATGCCAAAGCCGCCAAGCGCTTGCTGCGCAAGCTGCTGAAGAAGCAGGGCTGGGCGCCCCGTGTGATTGTCACGGACAAGCTGAAGTCGTACGCCGCGGCCAAGCGGGCCGTCATACCCGGCGTCGAGCACCGGCAGCACAAGGGCATCAACAACCGGGCCGAGAACTCGCACCAACCAACCCGTCGGCGCGAGAGGCAGATGAAGCGCTTCAAGTCGCCCCGGCAGGTGCAGCGCTTTCTGTCCATCCACGACCCGATCGCCAATCTCTTCCACCTCCGCCGCGACCACCGCTCCGCCTCCGACTACCGCGCCGCCCGCGCCCAGGCCTTCACCACCTGGGCTGAAGTCGCCGGCGCGCCGCTGGTCGCCGCGTGATCACTCGCTCCCTGGTGTCCCTCGGCAAACTGTGTCCTCCTGAATCGCCAGCCTCAACGAGTTGACGGTGCGCTGGCTTCAAGTGGAGACTGACCCGGCCGGCGGGGCTGCCGCGACCCGCCACCGGAAGAAGCGAAAAGTGCGACCGCCCCGTGATTTTGGCCAGGACGGGCGCGATGTCTGGGAGTAGTACGCTCTGGCGCCGGGGGCGCCGCACCGCTCCACAATGCGCCTTCTGAACGTGGTGCTTTGTGCCTGGGGAGCTGGGCCGCGACGCTCCGTCTCCCCGGCTGCCAGCTTGGGCAAAAGCGCTGCCTGAAGGCGGCCTGGTCAGCAGGGAAGGGAAAGGCGGTCAGGCGGCGACAGCGCGCACCGCGTCGGCCACCATATCGGGGGCTTGGTCGATCAGCCGCAACAGCACGCGGGCTTGCGCGTCGGGCTGCTTGCGCCCCTGTTCCCAATCGCGCACCGCACCGACCGAGAACCCGAAGCGGGCGGCGAATTCGGCTTGCGTCAGATCGAGCTTGGCGCGGATCGCCCGCACGGCCACGCCGCCGGACGGGTGCACCACCCGCAGCGCTTCCGGCGGCGCGTCGCCGAGGTCCACTGCGTCGGGGTTGGCGGCGATCTGGCGCGCAATGTCGTCGTCGGTCATCGCGTCAATGGCTTTCCAGTCCACCGCCGCCAGGGCGGCCTGGGCCGCCGGTGAGAGCTTGGTCGTGTCAGCCATAGCGGCGTTCCTCGCGTTTGTTGGCTCTGCGAAAGGAAATGATCCAGCGGGTGCGCCCGTCGTCCCGCCACGTGTACACGCATTGAAACAGGCGGCCGTTGATGCGGCCGTAGGCCTGGATGCGGACTTCGACGTAATCGTGGCGGGTGTCTGTCACTTCCTGCACCGGGCCGGTGAACAGGACTTCCGCCAGTTCGAACGGCACCCCGTGGTTGGCGAGGTTCAGGGCGGCTTTGACAGGATCCCAACGGTGCGTGATCACGAGATGAAATATACGGCCGGGCCGCAGTGATGTCGAGGGAGAACCTGTGGACGCACCGTCAACTCGTTGAGGCTGGCGATTCAGGAGGACACAGTTTGCCGAGGGACACCAGGGAGCGAGTGATCACGCGGCGACCAGCGGCGCGCCGGCGACTTCAGCCCAGGTGGTGAAGGCCTGGGCGCGGGCGGCGCGGTAGTCGGAGGCGGAGCGGTGGTCGCGGCGGAGGTGGAAGAGATTGGCGATCGGGTCGTGGATGGACAGAAAGCGCTGCACCTGCCGGGGCGACTTGAAGCGCTTCATCTGCCTCTCGCGCCGACGGGTTGGTTGGTGCGAGTTCTCGGCCCGGTTGTTGATGCCCTTGTGCTGCCGGTGCTCGACGCCGGGTATGACGGCCCGCTTGGCCGCGGCGTACGACTTCAGCTTGTCCGTGACAATCACACGGGGCGCCCAGCCCTGCTTCTTCAGCAGCTTGCGCAGCAAGCGCTTGGCGGCTTTGGCATCACGCCGGCTCTGGACTAGGACATCAAGCACGTAGCCGTCGCGGTCGACTGCCCGCCATAGATACTGCTTCTTGCCGGCGATGGTCAGGACGACCTCGTCGAGGTGCCATTTATCGCCCCGGCGTGGCGCCCGCCGGCGCAACCGATCCGCGATCTCGCGGCCGAACTTCAGGCCCCACTGCCGGACCGTCTCGTGGCTGACGACAATACCCCGCGCCGCCAGCATCTCCTCCACCATCCGCAGGCTCAATGGAAACCGGAAGTAGAGCCACACCGCCGTCGCGATGACCTCGGCGGGGAAGCGGTAGCCGGCATAGCGGGGATCACGGGGCGTCGTCATGGCAAATCATATACCCGCACCCCTTCCACCCCGCCACCGTGGACTTGACGGTGCCCCGGCCAGACCAAAAGCCCGTTCTACACGACCAGCTTCCCCTTGGACATTGACCACGACCTCGTTCAGGTCCACGGGGCGGCGGCCCAGGCGTTGGGCACGGTCGCCCACATCGGGGGCCGGATCCGCGACCGCACCGGGCGGCCGGTCTCCGGTGCGGTGGTCGAAATCTGGCAATGCGACGGACAGGGGATCTACCGGCACCCACGGGCGCCGGGCCACGAGCGGTTCGACGGCAACTTCCAGGGCTACGGCCGGACGGTGGTTGATTCGGGCGGGGCCTATCGGTTCCGGACGCTCAAGCCGGTGCCCTATCTCGGTCGCACGCCGCACATCCATTACGCGGTGATCGTGCCCGGTGCCGGACGGTTCGTGACGCAGATGTACGTCGCGGGGGAGCCGCTGAACGCCTATGACGGCCTGCTGAACGGCATCCGCGATCCGCAGGCGCGCCGCAGCGTGATCGTCCCATTGATCGCGGCGGACGTCGTCGAGGTGGGTGCGCTCCGGAGCACTTTCGACATCGTCCTCACCCTCTGATCCACTCCGGGGGCCCGGTCTCCGCCCTCCACGACGCCGGCCGGTCCCATCCGCTCAACCAGCACCGCGTCAGAGAACATGCTCGCTCGACAGATGCGGCGGCTCCGCAGCCAGAGTCGGGCGCGGCACGGACACGTGCATCGGGGCGGGCCGCGTCGAGGCCTGCCACCGGTCGAGAAAGACCCCCAGGTGGGGGCGGGTTGCCCGCTCGCGGACCAGGCACTCCACGAGGCTGTCGACGCTGGCGTTGTGCCCGGCCGGGTCGGTGCGCCCGGTGAGCAGCGCCCAGCGGACATAGGCGGCGTACAGGGTTAGGACATCGGACTCGCAATAGGCTCGCACCTTCTCCAGCTCGCCGCGCGCCATCATGTCGGCCACCTCGCTGCCGTGGCCGCCGATCTTGCCGGGCAAGCCGATCAGGTCGGCGATGTCCTGCAGGCCGATGCGCTGGCTGGCGCCGTAGTCGGCGATCTGCTCCATGAGGTCGCAGTTGAAGTCGGGCTGGTAGCGCTGGGTGTAGCCGGTCCACTTGTCGCCGGTCTGGAACCACGCCGGCACGGGGACGCCGTAGACCATCGCGCGCAGGCGCAGCACCGGCAAGTCGAAGCCGCGCCCGTTCCAGGTCACCACGCGCGGTAGCGTCCGGGCGAAGTGCTTCCAGAAGCCACGGATTAGTCGCTCCTCGTCGTAGTCGAGGTCGCCGCCGGACCGGCACTCAATGACCCGATAGTGCTCCACCCCGGACGAGCGGTCGATCGCCGCCTCGACGAAACTGATCGCGACGATCTGGTGGCAGTGCGGCGGCGGGAACTTCTCCGCCGGCCAGTTCGCCGGGAGGATCTGGCGGTCCGGCATCGTCTCGATGTCGAGGCAGAGCAGCGTGTCGTGGTGCATGGGACTTCCAGGGTGCAGCGGCGCCATGCTCTTCAATCGATTGAGGGAGCACAACGGACAAATGACCGATCCGCGTTCTGCGGACATGGCGCTGCATGGACGGCAGACCGTGACGTTCACCACCAGCAAGGCGACGTCTCACCGGTTCAGCGGGCACGGGGGGCACAGTGGTTGGCAAGGCTGCCATCGCCATTAACGGGGCAGCGGCCGGGTGCCGTGAATTGCCGAATGGTTGGCGGCGCTGCTCAACGTCAACGGTACCGCGCAGGCTTGCATGGCTTTCCGCCATTCGGTCATCGTTACAAACCGGAACCCCTGTCGCATCCCTTCATCGACAATGGTTGGCAAAGCGCGGACGGACTCGGGCTTGGTGCTGTGCATCAGGATGACCGCACCAGGCCTCAGGCGCTCCATCACGCGCTGGTGAATCGCGCCGGCGCTCAGACCCTTCCAATCCTGGGAGTCAATGGTCCACAGCACCGTCTGCATGCCGCAGTCGTGCGCCTCCCGTACGACCGTCTCGTCGAAATCACCGTAGGGCGGCCGGAACCAAGTCGGCCGCACACCGATGTTGCCGAACTCCTCCATGGCCGTTTCCAGGTTGCGGAGCTGTGCCGCCGGCGGGATGTCTGTCATCATTGGGTGGTCGTGGGTGTGGCAGCCGACCTCGTTGCCCGAGGCGGCGACATGGCTGGCGACGTCGCGGTGTGCGGACAGCTTGCCGCTGATGCAGAAGAACGTCGCTTTGGCGTTCCGTTGGCGCAGGAGCTCCAAGATGCGGAGGTCGTTCGGGTCAGGCCCGTCGTCGATGGTCAGCGCGATCACCCGGGCGGCGGGGTTGGCACGGTCGACCGTCGTCAAGTCGAGCGTGTCGCCGGGAAGCAAGTGCTCCGTTGCAAAGGGAGCGGTGCCGTGCGTGGCGGCGTAGCTGCGATGTTTCGTGGCGGCGCAGGCTGGACGCGCCGCCAGCAGCGCCACAGGTGCACCGAGCACAAAGCGGCGGCTGAGTGTCATCACCGTAGCCATCCACAAACGGAATCAGTGCAATAATCCACAGAGCCCATTGTGCCTGGACAATGTTAATCATGTCTAAATGCAAACCATCATCAGGAATGGCCTGCGGCCGACTCTCCGGAGACTGTCGCATCGGACGTCCACGCTCTGCACTGTCGATCGGCATTCGGTATCTGTTCGTGGACGTCACGGGCGGGCTACCTGGGTAACGACCCGTTTCAGCCGCCTGAAAAGGATTGAGGGCTTCTTTTTGGATCAGCGCCTGACCTCAACCGCTTAAAACGTGCAAAGCCGAGCCGAGAGAACGAGCATCGGTGGCTAATCAGGCCCTTTTTGCGTTCCAAGACGCGCCGCGTCGCGCAGGATTGCAGTGGTGGCGTGCTGCACCTTATCCATCAGTGTTTGGGTTGTTGCCAGTACAGATGAACACCCAGGATGCGTCGGATCGAGCGTCCTCATGATTCGGGCTGTCGTTTCCCAAAAGTGGATCAACTCGGAGAGGCCCGGGTGCGGATAGGTCGCGGCGAACGTCGTCAGGGTGGCAATGACCGTCTCGGCGGCCTGCAGGATGGTGGCCCGTTGCGCGGCAAATTCCTCAAGCTGCGCGGCGGCAACGGCAGCGCGGCGCTCCTGAATGCGAGGATGCATGTGCATAATGGCGGCGTTCCTGGAAAGGGAGAGAGGAGAGAGAGGGGCCGCGCATCACCGCAACACATCCCCTTCATCGCAACGGGCTCGACCGGATCGGGCTGGTCAAGCCGCTTTGACGTTTGTGAGGAAGCCCTCGACCTCAGTGCTCAGGCGCGCCGACTGGTCGGCCAGGTGCTGGGCGACATCCCGCACCTCGCCGGCGGCCTGGCCCGTCTCCCCGGCGGCGCGGGTGACGCCGGCGATGGTGCTGGTCACCGCCTGAGTGCCCTGGGCGGCTTCCTGCACGTTGCGGCTGATCTCCTTGGTCGCCGCGGCCTGCTCCTCCACCGCTGAGGCGATGGTCGCGGAGATCTGGCTGATTTCGGTGATCACGCGGCTGATCTCCCCGATGGCGCCCACCGCCTCGCGCGTGGCGGCCTGGATGGAGCCGATCTGCTGGGTGATCTCCTCCGTCGCCTTGGCCGTCTGGTTGGCTAAGCTCTTCACCTCGCTCGCCACCACCGCGAAACCCTTGCCGGCCTCCCCGGCGCGCGCCGCCTCAATGGTGGCGTTCAGCGCCAGTAGGTTGGTCTGCCCGGCGATGCTGTTGATCAGGTCGACCACCTGCCCAATCCGCTGCGCGCCCTCGGCCAGACCGGAGACCACGCTGTTCGCCCGACCAGCGCCGGCCACGGCACGTTCGGCCACTTGGGAGGACTGGGCGACTTGGCGGCCAATCTCGCCAATTGACGCGGCCAGTTCCTCGGCCGCCGAGGCGACGGTCTGGACGTTGGCGCTCGCCTGTTCGGAGGCGGACGCGACCGTGGTGCTCTGCTGGTTAGTCGCTTCGGCCGTCTGGGTCAGTGCGCCGGCCGCCTGCTGCATCTGGGTGGCCGCGCCGGTCAGGCTCTGCACCACGCCGGTGATCGTGCCCTCGAAGCCACGCATCAGCTCGTCCAGGCGCTGGACGCGGCGGGCCTTCGCCTCCTCCTCGGCCCGTTGGGCGGCGGCGAGGCGGTCGGCCTCGATGGCGTTGCGCTTGAAGACCTCGACCGCGTCGGCCATGGCGCCGATCTCGTCGCCGCGACCAACGCCGGGGATCGCCACCGTCTTGTCGCCGCCCGCCATCCTGGTCATGCAGGCGGTCAGGGCGATCACGCCGCCGCCGATGGCGCGGCTGAGCAGAAGCCCCATCAGGACAGCCACCGCCAGCGTCAGCAGGCCGCCGACGATGATCGTGGTGTAAGCGGTGTTGAAGGCCGCCTCCTGGTCCGCGTGGCGCGTGTCAAGCAGGCCGCGCTCGGCGCTGTCGATTTCGTGCACCAGCTTGCGGATGCCGTCCATAGAGACTTTGCCTGCTCCTTTGGCCTCCATCATCCAGGCATCACCCTGGCGCCCCTCCGAGCCTTGCATGAGTGCAATCTCCGCCTCGGCAACGTCCTTGCGCCACTTCTGAGCGTGACCATTCAACTCGTTGAGCCGGCGCTGCTGGTTCGGGTTATCTGCGGTCAACCGCTTGACGGCGGCGAAGGCCTTCTCGTAGGCCTCAATTCCCTGTTTGTAGGGCTGGAGAAAGGACTGCTCGCTGGTCACCAGATAGCCGCGCAGGCCGGTTTCCTGGTCAACCATCGCCGCCATAACGCGATTGATTTCGTCCAACACCTCGTAGGTGTGGGTGGTCCAGCCGTTGCTGGTCTGGATGAAGCCCAGCGTGCGAAAGCTCATGACGCTGACCACCGCCGCCACCAAGACGATGGCGGCGAAGGCGACGGCCTGCTTGCGCGCGATGCGGAGGTTGATGAACCAAGCCATGTCTGTGTTCTGCTCCCGAAGTCGGCCAAGGAGCGACAGGCGCGCGTCAGAGCGATTTCTGGCTGCGTGCAACACCCAGGCATCGTTGCCGACGGCCAGCCGTCCTTTTGGCGGTGACGTATACGTCATAACCGACAGTATGGATCCTGCTCGAGGCGAATTAATTTCGGATTCATTGGAAATTTGTTGCGCCTTTGGGCAACCGGTGAGGATACGGCTCGCCGCAGCGTGGTGCAGGAATGCGGGATTGGCGGCGGCCTACGGATCGGCGTGGAAGCCATGGCCCGTTGAGGCCTGCCACCACCGTCGCCCGATGCCGTTCAGACACCACGCTGCGCACCGCCACCAAGTCCCTCGCGCCACATACCGTGTGAGGAATTGGGCGGCCGATGAGGCCAGTCTGCGCCAGCGTAGCAGCCTGACGATCTGGTTCAGTGAGGAGGCCATCCAGGCCTGGCGTCCGGCTCTGCCGTGCGGGCGCGCACGGCTTCCAATGAGAAGAGGGGACGACGTGAGCGGTGGCCGGCCGCGAGACAAACCAGCAAGCGTTGTACGGAGCCGTCCGACCGTTCCGCCGATCGACCCGGCACCTCGGCCAGGATCGGCGCGCCAAAGTGCAGCAATCAGGCAGATTCTGTTGAACCGCCAAGCACCAACAGTCCCGGTGCCGGAACGCATGCTCCGGATTATCCAAAAACGCACTGGGTCTGGGTGGCGCTGACCATCCGTGGCCGTCGCTCAAACACCCTGCCGCAACATTATATCGGCTTTCTGATGTCCAACGAAGCCGACGCCAGATCAGTGGTTTCCCATTGAAATATGTCTGGGAAAGGCTTTGCATACGAGTTTCTGGGCGCTCTGGGGCAGCGATTGGCCCTGGGGTGCCAAGTTGGCATATTCGAAAGCCGTAGGGCCTCGCCCTTTTCGAAAGCGGGGCTCGACCACCATACCAGTCGAGAACGACTGGAGGGGCAATGAAGCTGAACCTGCGGTTCACGCTGCTGTGCGCCATCTTGGTGTTGATGGTGTGCTCCCTTGCGGCCGTTTCCCTCGTTGCCCTCACTCGACACCGCACAATGGCCAAACTGGTTGGGGAGCGCGCGATCGAACAGGCGACCAACGACGTCGCCTTTCGGGTGACTCGCTTTCTCGAAAATGGTCCCGCGGCCCTCAGCCGGATCAAGCATGTCATCGAGCGTCGCGGCATTGCGCTGATGGACGCCGAGCGGATGACCGACTACTTGGTGGCGGAGGCACAGGCCAGTCCGGCTCTGACATGGGTCAGCGTTAGCGACGCCGCGACAGGGAGCTTCCTCGGAATCACCCGGCGCGATGGCAAGCTCATCCTCAACCGTTCGGTTCCAACGCTCAACAACGGCATTGCCCGCGAATGGGAACTCCAGGCTGACAGCACCTGGATGCCGCTGACATCCGGACCAGGGGTGCCGTATGATCCGCGACGGAAACCCTGGTTTGCATTGGGGATGGGCACCGACGGCCCACGCTGGACGGACCCTTATGAATTTGCGGAAGGGCTGGCGGGCATTTCGGTGGTGATTGGCTTGAACGATGCGGGAACCCATCACCCCGCAGGCGTCGCGACGGCCGACTTTCATTTGCGTGAAATAGAACTGTTCCTAAGTGAACTTCGTGTCGAGCGTGAAGGACGAGTCGTGGTCATGGCTCCTTTGTCCACAGGCGGATACCTTGTGTTTGGTGTCCTGTCGGCCCTTCCGGCGAACATGCAATCCGTGCTTCCGGTGGTGACCGAACGTGCTCTCAGCCCCACGGCCCAGCCCGAGCATCGAGACGGCAAACCCGACGTCCTGTTCCGGGACACGATTGGTGGAGTCATCGTCGACGGGCGTGCGCTTGCGATTCCCGGCGGTTTGGTGTGGCGCTTGGTGGTGCTGCTGCCGAGCGCAGACGTGGAAGCGCCGATCGCAGCGGCAACGACGGCGGTGTTCATTGTGGTTTGCATTTTCCTGCTGGTTGGAATTGCGGCCGCGGCCTGGATGGCTCACGCGATATCCCGTCCCATCCGTCTGATGAGCCAGGACCTGGTCGACATTGGTGAGTTGCGCTTCTCGCGTCCTGCGCCGCCACGCTCCTTTATCGGTGAAATGTAAGCGGTGTGACAGGGCCACGGGGTCAGGCGTTGGCCGCTGAGCCGTAGGTTTCCTTCCAGGCCCATGGCAAGAGGGAGGGAAGATCGGGCGTCTTCACCGCGCCTGACACGATCCGCTCCAGAATGTCCCGCAAGTACGCGAAGGGCTCCAGATCGTTGAGCCGTGCGGTCTGGAGGAGTGATGCGATGATTGCCCAGCTGTGCGCCCCGGCTTCCGATCCGGCGAAGAGGTGGTTCTTCCGGCCCAACGCGATGGGCCGCATCGCGCGTTCCACCGTGTTGGTATCCAGGTCGATCCGGCCGTCATCAAGAAAGGCGATCAGCCCCTCCCAATGCCGCAGGGTGTAGCGGATCGCCTCGGCCAGGGCCGACTTGCTCGACACGCGACCAAGCTGCGCCTCCAACCAGAGTTTGAGCGCCTCCACCTGGGGGCGGCTCGTCTCCTGGCGAACCCGCCGGCGCTCGTCGGGCGGGCGGCCGCGGATCGTCTCCTCGATGGCATACAAGGCGGCGATCCGCCGCAGCGCTTCGCCGGCCAGCGGCGAGCCGGTCGCCTGGTGAAACTCGTAAAAGCGCCTCCGCGCGTGCGCCCAGCAAAAAGCCAGCCTGACCGTTCCGGCCTCGCGCGTGCCGCTCAGCCGCGTGAAGCCGCGATAGCCGTCCACCTGCAGAACCCCGGTGAAGCCGCTCAGGTGGGTGGCGGGATGAACGCCCTTGCGATCCGCGCTGTAGACGTAGACGACCGCCGGGGGATGCGCGCCGGCCCACGGGCGATCATCGCGGGCATACGCCCACAGCCGCCCGGTTTTGGTTTTGCCCGTGCCAGGCGCCAGCACCGGTACGGGCGTGTCATCAGCGAAAATCCTGGTCGATCTCAGCACCGAGCCACGCAGCTGTTCCCACAAGGGGCGCAACCACCAGCCCGCCCGCCCCACCCAGTCGGCCAGCGTCGAGCGATCCAACGCGAGGCCCTGGCGGGCCATGATCTGGCTCTGCCGGTACAACGGCAGGTGATCGAGGAACTTCGACACCAAGACGTGGGCGACCAGCGCCTCGGTGGCCAAGCCGCCGGTGAGGACGCGATCGGGAGCGGGCGCCTGCACCACAGCCCCCTCACACCGGCGGCAGCCGTAGCGCGGGCGCCGGATCACCTTCACGCGGAATTGCGCCGGGATCACGTCGAGCATTTCGGAGACGTCGGCGCCGATCTCATGCAAGGTCCCGCCGCAGCAGGGGCAGCTCTTCTCGGCGATGTCGAGCAGAACCTCGACGCGCGGCAGGTGGGCGGGCAGCGCACCGCGATTGCGTCGTGGCGGGGGCCGGACGGCCGCCGTGCCGGTGCCCGGCTTGGCCGCGGCGTCCTCCTGGGCGGCCTGCGCCGCCGCCACCGCCTGCTCCAAGTCCTCCAGAGCCAGCTGCAATTGGTCCGGGTCGAGCCGCTCGGAGCGCCGCCCGAATTGCATCCGCTGCAGCTGTTTGATCAGCAATCGCAGCCGCTCGATCTCCGCTGCATGCAGGTCACGTTCAATTTTGATCGCCTGGAGCGCGGCATTTTGCTGCTCAACCATTTCCGCCATGTCGCGCAGCATCTGCGTCAGCAGCGCGGGGTCTTGGGGCAGATTGGTGAGATCCAGCGTCATGCCACCATTTTACTGGAGAGCAACCGGCGAAACGAGGGTTCGTGCGGCTTAGCACGCCTTGGTCGGGCGTGGCGGTGGCGGGCGTGCCGGCATCCGGTTCCACGGTAGCCCTTCCAACAGGGCGGCCAGCTGCGCCGCGGAAATGAGCACGCGCCCATCGGCGGGCGATGGCCAGGTGAAGCGCCCCGCCTCCAAGCGCTTGCTCACGAGTATCAGGCCGCTGCCGTCATAGAGGAGGAGTTTCACGCGATCGGCGCGTTTGGCGCGGAACACGTAGACATCGCCGGCGAACGGATCGGCGCGCAGGACCTCCTGGACCAGAGCGGCCAGCCCGTCCATGCCCTTGCGGAAATCCACCGGGCGCGCCGCGATGAAGACGCGCACACCAACTGGAACGCTGATCACGCCACGCTCCGCACGACCTCCAGGACCTGGCGCAGCGCCGCCGCATCAAACGGCTGGGCGACGCGCACGGTGATGGGGCCGATCAGAATGTCGATGGACGCCCTCGCGGGCTCGCTGTCTCCCGTGTCGGCAACGCCGACCGCCAGGAAGCCGTTCGGTTGAGACCGCTCGGCGTGTTGCTGCCATTCGCGCCGCCAGGCATAGAGCTGATTGCGGTGCAGGCCGTAGCGCAAGGCGATCTCCGCCACGACGGCGCCGGGCTGCTGACTCTCCGCGACGATCTGCGCCTTCTGCGCCAGCGACCAGGAGCGGCGCCGTCGCTCCCCCGTCAGCACTTCGATGCGGCGGAAACTGTGCCCGTTAATGGGCAAATCAATTGGCACATCAGGCATCCCGGCCTCCTCTTCACGAGGCCA
Source organism: Azospirillum canadense (assembly GCF_025961225.1). Lineage (GTDB taxonomy): Bacteria > Pseudomonadota > Alphaproteobacteria > Azospirillales > Azospirillaceae > Azospirillum > Azospirillum canadense. The sequence continues at coordinate 1,215,213 of NZ_JAOQNG010000007.1, forward strand.
TCAGCCTGCAAGATTGACCGCCAGCACGCGAGGTGGGGAACTGACGACGCTTACGGTGAAATTGACGCGATGTCCCGGTCGCTCGTGTGCATGAAAGCGGCGTTGCGCTCCTTCATGCGCTATGTTCCGGTCGACGTGGTCCGGTCGGTCCTGCTCAGCGGCCGCCCCGCCGAACTCGGCGGCGAGGTACGCGTGCTGACCGTGCTGATCTCGGATGTTGTCGGCTTCACCGCGATCGCCGAGACCATGCCGCCGGGAGCGCTCGTGCGACGGCTAAGTGCTTACTTCGAAGTGCTGGAGCAAGCCATCAATGGTGAGACGGGCTTGGTGGACAAGTTCATGGGGGACGGCATGCTGGCGTTCTTCAACGCGCAAGGCAGTGACGCTAATCACGCGGCAAGCGCCTGTACAGCAGCCCTGGCCGTGCAGCATTCTCTTGAGGCGTTCAATGCAAATGGCGATAGCCCGCCCTTTCACACGCGTATTGGTCTAGCTGCCGGAGAGGTCATCGTCGGCAACATTGGCACCTCGCAACGGCTTTCGTACACCGCCATCGGTGACGCAGTAAACTTGGCCTGCCGTCTTGAAATGCTCAACAAGGCTTATGGCACACGGATTTTAGCGTCCGAAGACGTGCATCGCGCAGCACAGGACGACTTCGAATGGCGCCATCTTGACCGCGTCACGGTGCCCGGACGGTCCAGGCCTCTGGAGCTGTACGAGTTGCTGGGGCACAAAGGGGAGGTGGATGCGGAAACGCTTGCGGTTCGTGATCTGCACGAGGTTGCATTGCGAGCATTCGTCGCCGGTTCCTTCGATGAAGCAGAGCGTGGTTTCGTTGGTGTCCTCGCCAAAGCACCCAATGATCAGCCCGCTCGCCTCCTTCTCGATTTTACCACCGCGATGCGACTGGAGCTTGTTGCAAAGAGGCAAGCGGAGGCATGGCGGGGCGTGCATCCGTATTCTTCGAAAATGTAAGAAGCTGTTCGTGACGAGCTCGTGCTGACCGGTGCCGGGCGGAATGCTGCTTTGAGCGGCGTTGTTGCGTAAATCCCGTCTCGGGCGGGCCGCGCCCTGTGGCCCCGACTTCAGAAATTTTTCGATAATGGCATGCCGAAGCTGGTCATGCGGTTGATGACGGTGCAGGCGGTGCGGCTTCCGACCATCTGCGCGGACAGGGTTCGGGCCCGGAACCTGCGTCCGATCAAAGTTTTGCATCAGTAGAAGGCGGCTTCGCCGAGCGCGCATTTTCCATAGCCGGTGGCGTTCTGCCAGCCCGCATGCGGTAGCCCACACAGACCAAGCACGAAAGGCAGCCGATTGAGCCGAGTGCTGCCGCATCCCGCGGGAACGGTGCTCAACCGTGAGCTGGCGTCCTTCCTGTGCACCGTGCGTGCTCGCCGGATGGAGTGGTCCGCAGGAATCCGGGATGAGGCGCCATTCCCCCATCGCCCCATTCCCCTGGCGCGTAAGGCCGTATTCCGTTCCGCGAGCGAACGCGCGCTGCCATAGCGGGAAGTCCCCTCGGTCACGGTGGGCCACCGCCATGATGCCGTCCAGGCTGCCCCTCCGTTCGGTCGTGCGTGCCGCCGCGACGTGGGCGGCCCGGAACGCCGTCCTCTGGTCGGCCCTGGTCAGGTTGCAGAACACGAGCCGCCGCGGCGATCCTTGGCTGCGGGTCCATCCCTTCGACGCCGACCACGGCACGCGGACGAGCGGCTACATCCCGGCTTGGCTCCTCAGGGCCGGCCGACCGGGCGACGCCGGCATCACCGCCTACGCCGGTTGCCAGCCGAGCTGCCTGCGGGCCGTGCTGTGGTGCACGGAGTTTATGAGAGCAGAGGGGAGCCTTGGTTTCTAGATCATCCGGCGGCGCGGGCGGACTCCAGGCGTCCGAGGTCGAGCATGCGGTTAAGAACGTTGACGGCAATCCTGGTTTCGACCTCTTGTGCCGGTCGGCTATGGGAACGCAAGGTGTCGCCAATGATGCGCTTATACCGGCTCATCGTTCCCTCCGCCCCGGCCCTTGCATTGTAGCTGGAAATTCGCTGCCAGCCCATCCGGCCCAGTTCGGCAATGACCTGAATATGGCGGTCGCGCTGAGTCGGGTCGGTTTCGGCCGAGGCGCTGAGAACGGCCGTCGAGCGTGGCGGCACGACAACCGCAGCCTCCAGGGAGTGTTCGGCCACGCCATCGTAAACGCGATCCTGGTCATAGGCGCCGTCGGCAATGATGGCGGCGAGCGGACCGTCGATCTGGCCGAGCAAGCGGCCGAGTTCAGCAGCATCGTCGACTTCCTTGCTGGTCAGGGTCGAGGCGACGATCGTGCCGGTGGCGGCATCGACACCCAGGTGCAACTTCCTCCAGGCCCGGCGGCGCTGGGTGCCATGCTTCTCGACCAGCCATTCACCCGGCCCGCTGAGCTTTACGCCGGTACTGTCGACCAGCAGGCGCACCGGTCCGCTTGCCGCCTGAGGCGCCACCGTCAGCGTCCTGGATCGTCGGCTCAAGGTAGAATGATCCGGCACCGGCAGATCCAGCCCCATCAGCGCGAGCAAGGAGCCGACCAACCCCTCGGTCTGGCGCAGCGGCTGGTGAAATACTGTCCTCATGATCAGTGCTGTCTCGATCGCGAGATCCGAGGAGCGCGCTTGGCCGCCCGGCGTTGTCCGCGGCGGCGCCTGCCAAGCTGCGACCGCCTCATCACTGAACCAAATCGTCAACGAGCCCCGCTGGTGCAGGCCAGCCTCGTAGGCCGACCAGTTCATCACCTTATAGCGGGTCCTCGGAATCCGGTGGCGGCGGTCGGCATTGTGTTTGTGCGGCATGGTCAGACGGGCGATCAGAAAGGGGCAGGTTTCCTATCGAACCGCGTCCGCAGGGGCAACAACGGCATCCCTGCACCAACGCACCCGCAGTGCCTGGTCGCCGCGTACAGCCGGGTCGTTCCGGTGCCCCGCCGGACGATTGCCCAGATGACCGTCGCAACGGGGCCTCCCCCTTCCTTGCCGGTCAGCCGGCTCGGTTCCAGCGGAGGTGAGCATGCCTGATCACCGTGTCGCGCTTTACGCGCGGGTATCGACCGAACAGCAGGCCCGCGATAACACCATCGCCAGCCAAGTGGCGGCGTTGCGCGAGCGGATCGCCGCGGACGGTGGCCAACTGGAGCCTGACGACGCCTATGTGGACGAGGGCTACAGCGGCTCGGTCCTGCTGCGACCCGGGCTGGAGCGTCTGCGCGATGCGGTCGCCACCGGGGCGGTCGAGCGCGTCTACGTGCTGGCGCCGGACCGGTTGGCCCGCCGTTACGCGCATCAAGTGCTCCTGATCGAAGAGTTCCGCCGCGCCGGAGCGGAGGTCACCTTTCTCACCCACCCGCTCGGCGGCACCGCCGAAGACGACTTGCTGCTGCAGGTCCAGGGCGTCATCGCGGAGTACGAACGGGCGAAGATCCTGGAACGTGGCCGCCGCGGGCGCCGCCATGCGGCCCGCTGTGGCCTGCTCAGCGCCTTCACCACTGCCCCCTTCGGTTACCGTTACGTTCCCAAGGGGGTGGGCGGCGGCGTGGCGCGGTTCGAGGTGGATTCGGAAGAGGCTCGGTTCGTGCGCCTGATCTTTGCCTGGGTAGGGCTGGAGCGCGTCAGCCTGCGCGAGGTTTGCCGCCGCCTGAAACAGGCCGGGTGTCAGACACGCCGCGGGGGTGCGCTGTGGTACGCCTCGACGATCCACGGCATGCTGCGCAACACCACTTACATCGGAAAGGCGATCTATGGCCATGCCCGCTACGTGACGGCGCCCCCCAAGTTGTTGCGCCCGTTGCGTGGTCATCCGCTGCCATGCAAACGGCCCAGTGCGCGGGTGGTTGTGCCGCGCGACGAGTGGATCGAGGTGCCCGTGCCGGCGCTGGTCGATCCAGCGGTGTTCGATGCGGTGCAGGAGCAACTGGACGAAAATCGTCGGCGCAAGCGGGAGAGCCTCAAAGGACCACGGTGGTTGCTGCAAGGCCTGATCGTCTGCCGGCGCTGCGGCTACGCCTACTACGGCAAGGCGGCGCCGCGCTCGGACTGGAAGAAGTCCAAGGACGAGCTTTGCTATTACCGCTGCATCGGCACCGATGGCGGCCGATTCGACGGGCACGCGGTGTGCGACAATCCACCGATCCGCGGCGACTTCCTGGAAGGCGCGGTCTGGGAGCGAGTGCGCGCCGTACTGGAGGATCCCGGCCGCGTCGCGGACGAGTACCGTCGGCGGCTCAGCGCCCCCTCCACCAAGTCCTCCGAAGCCGGCGACATCGCCTTGCTCGACCGCCAAGCCGCCAGCCTGCGCCGCGGGATCGGCCGCTTGATCGACGGCTACGCCGAAGGGCTGTTCGACCGCGCCGAGTTTGAGCCCCGCGTCGCTGGATTGCGCAGCCGCCTCGCCCAAGTCGAGGAACGTCAACGGCTCGCCGCCGAGGCGGTCGAAGCCGCACGCGAATTGACCGTGATCATCGGCCGGCTGGACGAGTTCGCGACGAGGGTTCGCCAGGGGCTGGATAGCATCGACTGGGAGGGCAAGCGCGACATCATCCGAACCCTGGTTCGCCGGATCGAGATCGATGGCGACCACATTGAGGTCGTTTTCCGCGTGCCGCCGCCCCCAACGCCCCAGGGCCACGACCAAACTTGGCAACATTGTCCGGTGGAGAGCGGAAAGGACATTCGCGTGGCTTGGCAGACATCGCCGTTTGTCAAAAGATTACGAGCGCCTTCCAGAGTCGGAGGAGGCATTCATTTACATGGCGATGAGCCACATTCTGGTGAAGCGACTCGCGCGTCCGCCTTTGCATTTGCGCTGAAGCTTCTCAGCCTTCTACTCAACGGCCTCTTACTCGGTCTCCGATTGCTGCACGACGTAGTCGATGTGGAAATCGTCGCGGTAGAAGGATTCGCCGGTGACCAGCGGGCGGCGGTCGATGCTGTAGAGCACGTAGTCGCGGATGATCAGGGCCGATCCCGCCTCGATGTCCAGCGTCCGGGCGATGTCGTCGCCCGCCACGCCGGCGCGGATGCGCCCCTCGACCCGCCACACGCGCAGGCCGAAGGCTTCGTCCAGGATTTGGTGGATGGACTGCGTGCGCAGCATCTCCAGCGTGATCCGGCGGCCGAGTTCCTCCGGGAGGATGCGGTGTTCCAGGCTGATCCGCTTGCCGTCCACGATGCGCAGGCGGTCGAGCGCGTAGACGCGGCCGTCCGGATCGAGGTGCAGCTTGTGCGCCTCGTCTCCCGTCGCGGCGCGGTGGTCGAAGCCCCGCAGTTCGTAATCGATCCGCGCGCCGAGCGACGTCACCTGCTCCTCGAAGGAGCGGACGCGCGTCAGGTCGATGGGCGCGCTGATGGAGCGCGGGGCGACGAAGGTGCCGCTGCCCGACCGGCGCACGATGATCCCCGCATAGACCAGTTCCTGGAGCGCCCGCGCCACCGTCGCCCGCGTGGTGCCGAACCGTTCCGCCAGCGCCGGTTCGGACGGCACGCGGTCGCCTTCCTTCAGCCGCCCCGACGAGATCTCGTCGCGGATGAAGCGCTGGACGCGCGCGTAGATCGGCGTGAAGTCGGTCGGCGGCACCGTCATCTTTTTGTCTCCGGAAGCTGCATAGGCAGCTAGACAGCTAGGCAACTATGTGTGTACTGTAGGTTATCGAGAACGACGGTGCAATTCCCAAACCGGAAGGCCGACGGACTGTGACCGCTGATGCGAACAGCACCCCCATCCTGAAGGAGCCGCGGCCGCCCTGGCTGGCTGGCCATCGCTCCTTCGGCTTCCTCTACACCGCGTCGATCGTCGTCGGTCTGCTCGTCTGGCAGGTGATCGCCCAGGGCTATTCCAGCTTCGTGCTGGCGCCTCCGACGGGCGTCGCCGTCCGGCTGTGGGAGATGGTGGCGAGCGGCGAGCTGCCGATCGCGGTGGCCGGGGCGTTGCGGCACATGGTGCTGGGCTACGCGATCGCCTGTGTGATCGCCATACCGGTCGGGCTGCTGATGGGGCGTTTGCGCTTCGTCCACGATCTGCTCGACCCCGTCGTCAACCTCGTCTACGCGGTGCCCAGCGTCGCCTGGGTGCCCTTCATCATGATCTGGTTCGGCCTCTATTTCGAGGCCCGCGTCGCGCTGGTCGTGATCATGTGCGTGTTCGACATGATCATCGTCGTCAGCACCGGCGCGCGCAACGCCGACCAGAAGCTGCTCAACGTCGGGCGGTCCTTCGGGGCCGGCGCCTGGCAGCGCACGCGGCTGATCCTGCTGCCGGAATGTCTGCCCTTCCTGTTCACCGCGCTGCGCCTCGGCGTCGTCCGGGCGGTCAACGCGATGATCACGGCGGAGCTGTTCCTGGCCGCCGCCAACCTGGGGTCGATCATGAAGCAGGCGGCGGTCCGCCTGGACAGCGCGGCCGTGCTCGGCGTCCTCGCCGTCCTCTGCCTGCTCGGCCTCGCCTTGCAGGAAATTCTGCTGCTGGTCGAGAAACGGGTCTGCGTCTGGCGGCCGAAGGGGGCGTCATGAGGTTCGGATCGCGCATCGTCAACCTGCTGGGCATCCTGCTTGTCCTGGCGCTGTGGCAGGCGGCCGGCGCGCAGCTCGGCGACGCCCTGCTCGCCACCCCCGTCCAGGTCGCCCGCGCGCTGGTCGAGACCGTGCAGACCGGGGCCTTCTGGGCGGCGCTCTGGCAGATGCTGTGGAAGATGATGCTGGGCTACGCGCTGGCCCTCGTCATCGGCATTCCGCTCGGCGTCGCCATGGGCCGCGTGCCGGTGGTGAACGCCATCGTGAAGCCCTGGGCGTCGATGTTCATCGTCATCTCCGCGGCGGCGATCGTCCCCCTGTTCATCATCCTGATGGGGCGCGGCCTGGTCTTCAGCACGGCCATCGTCTTCGTCGTGACGGTCTGGTACGTGGTCGTGACGATGACGGAGGCGGCGCGGTCGGTGTCGCCGAAGCTGCTGAACGTGGCGCGCTCCTTCGCGGCGAATGACTTCCAGCGCTTCCGCTACGTCATCCTGCCCTCGCTCCACCCCTTCATCATGATCGCGGCGCGGGTCGGCTTGGTCCATGCGTTGCGGGCGATGATCACGGCGGAGATGTTCATCAGCGCCGGCTTCGGCGGGCTGCTGAACGACGCGGGGCTCGACCTGTCCACCGCACCGCTCTTCGCGCTGATCGTGGCGCTGATGATCATCAGCGTGTCGATGACCAGCGCGCTGCGCTGGATCGCCCACCGCAGCGCCCCCTGGTACGCCAGCCGCACCGGCGACCGCTGACGCCGTTCCCAAGCCCCCCTTCATTCCACCGCAACCGATAAGGGCCGAGAGTCATGTTCGATGATGTCAATCGCCGCACCGTCCTGCGCGCCGGTCTCGGCGGGTTGAGCGTCCTGGCGCTCGGCCCGCTGGCGGGGTCCATGCAGGGCGCCTTCGCCCAGACCGGCCGGGTGCTGAAGATCAACACGCTGGCCTCGGCGGCGGCGGTCAACGTGCCGATGCAGGCGGCCCTGCGCTCCGGCGTGGGGATGATGGCCGGCTTCGCCGCGCCGGAGGTACGGCCGACCAAGAAAATCCCGCAGATCGCCCAGGAGGTGATCGCCGGGGCCGCCGACCTCGGCGACGCCGACGTCGCCTCCACCCTGGCGGCGGCCGAAGCCGGCGCGGACCTGAGAATCATCGGCCTGTCCTACAGCAACACCTCGCAGGTCATCGTCGCCAACACCGACAAGGTCAAGAGCCTGGAGGAGATCGCCGCCAAGGGCGGCACCATCGCCGTCAACAGCATCGGCGACTTCATGTACGTGATGCTGGCGGGCGCGCTGCTGAAGCGCAACATCGACCCGAAGAAGGTGAACTTCATCGAGATGGGCAGCTCCGGCGACCGGGCCCGCGCGCTGGTCGCCGGGCGCGTGGACGCCGTGCCGATGCACATCGAGCAGGCGCTGGAGCTGGCCCAGATGGGCAGCTACGAGATGCTGGTCCGGCCCTGGGAGGAATACGACAACTGGTTCAGCGCCATCGTCATGACCACCGGCGCGTGGCTGAAGGCGGACGAGAACAAGCGGGCCGCCGTCGCGGTGCTGAAGTCGGTCCTGACCTCCTTCCGCAACACCAACAAGGACTACGGCTGGTTCAAGACGCAGGTCGGCCAGTACGCCTCTTCCAAGGAGTTGAAGGCGGCCGACGACAGCATGCTGAAGCCGGTGTGGGAGACGCTGACCACCCGCATCAAGGCCTTCCCCAACAACATGGAAACGCTGACCCCGGACGAGTTCGCCAAGGTCATCCCGGCCTACAAGGCGGTCGGCGCGCTGAAGGGGACGGTCGACCTGACCAAGGTCATCGACCGCACCTACCTGGAACAGGCCGTAAAAGAGCTTGCCTGATATGGCCCATCTCTCCGTTTCCCACGTCTCCAAGTCCTTCGGCGGCGTCCAGGTGCTGGTCGACCAGTGCCTCGATGTCCGGGAGGGCGAGTTCGTCGCCCTGCTGGGGCCGTCGGGCTGCGGGAAGTCGACGCTGCTCCAGATCATCAACGGCCTCGTCCCGGCGGACGGCGGCAAGATCGTGCTGGGCGGCAAGGACATCACTGGCAAAACCGGCACCGGCCGCGGCATGGTCTTCCAGGGGGCTGACCTGTTCCCCTGGCGCACCGCGCTGGAAAACATCGCCTTCGGCCTGGAGGTCGTCGGCGTCGGCAAGGCCGAACGGCTGGAGCGGGCGCGCCATTACCTGAACCTCGTCGGGCTCCGCGGGTTCGAGGACTCCTGGCCGCACCAGCTCTCCGGCGGCATGCAGCAGCGGGTCGGCATCGCGCGGGCCTTCTGCATCCAGCCGACCCTGCTGATGATGGACGAGCCCTTCGGCGCGCTCGACGTGCAGACGCGCGACGTCCTCCAGGACGAGCTGGTGCGCATCTGGGAGGCGGAGCCGAAGACCGTGCTGTTCGTCACGCACGGCATCGAGGAGGCGCTGTACCTCGCCGACCGCATCCTGGTCTACAGCAAGCGGCCGGCCCGCGTCCTGCGCGAGATCACCGTGCCCTTCGCCCGGCCCCGGCGCGAGGACATCAAGCTCGACCCGCAATTCCTGGAGCTGCGGCGGGACATCTCCGACCTGCTGCGCCACGATCTCTACGCCTGAGGCGACCATGACCAACGACACGGCGAGCAATGACTGGAGAGGGGCCGCGATCGGCGAGGCGATTGCTTCGGCCCTTGCGGGGCTGACCTACGACCGGCTGCCGCCCGACGTGGTGCGGACCGTCAAGCTCTTCACCCTCGACACCCTGGGCGTTATCGCCGGGGCGGCCAAGGCGCCGGGCATGGCGGAGCTGCTGTCCGCCCTGACCGCCTGGGAAGGGGAGGGGACGGCGACGCTCCTCCTCGACGGGCGCCGGGCGAACCCGGCGACGGCGGCGCTCGCCAACGGGGCCGCGGCCCACAGCCTGGACTTCGACGACCAGCACGACCCCGCCCGCGTCCACGTCTTCTGCGTCGTGCTGCCGGCCGTGCTGGCCGCGGTGGAGGCGGAAGCGGGCGCGGGGCGCCGTCCCACGGGGCGGGAGATGATCACCGCCGTGGCGGTGGGGGTGGAGCTGTTCTGCCGCCTGGGCCTGGCCTGCTACAACTCGCTGGGCAAGGGCTGGCACCCGACCACGGCGCTGGGGACCATCGCGGCGGCGGCGGCGGCGTCTAAGGTTTTTGGGCTCGACGCCGGGAAGACGCTGCACGCCATGGGCTTGGCCTTCGTTCAGCTCAGCGGCACGACGCAGTTCATCGCCGACGGGGCGCTGGCCAAGCGCGTCGGGCCGGGTTTCGCGGCGCGCTCCGGCGTGCTGGCCGCCCATCTGGCGCGGCACGGGCTGACCGGGCCGCACCGCTTCCTGGAGGGCGACGCCGGCCTGTTCAAGCTCTACGAGCGCGGCGAGGTGAAGCCGGAGATTCTGACCGAGGGCCTGGGCCGCAGCTGGCGCGTTCGCGACCTCAGCATGAAGCCCTATCCCTGCTGCCGCTGCGTCCACACGACTATCCAGCTGGCGCTTGACGCGCGGGCGCAGGGCATCGCGGGCACGGACATCCAGCGCGCGACCATCGAGTTGGGCGAGGTGAACCGCAAGATCGTCGGCGCCCGCTTCGACGGGGCGCACCCCAACCCGGTGGTCCACGCGCAGTTCAACGCCGCCTATGGCTTCGCGGCTGCGCTGACGGACGGGAAGGTCGACATCGCGACCTACACGCCCGCCCGCATCCGCTCCGGCGACCTGGCCTTCGCGTCGCGCCTGGAGACCATCGCCGCCACCGACATAGAACCGACCGCGATCGCGCCGGCCCGCGTCCGGCTGGAGCTGACCGACGGACGCGCGGTCATGCTGGAGCGCTGGGCCATGAAGGGTGCCCCGGACGACCCGATGACCAACGAGGAGGTGTTCGCCAAGTTCCGCGCCTGCGTGGACTGGGGCCTCGATGCCGACCCGGAGGCGGTGGATGCGCTGCTGCATTCCGTGATGCAACTCGATGAGGTCGCCGACGCCGGCGAGGTGGTGCGCCGCTTCCTCTCCTGCCGGGCCGGAGCCCCCGTCGCATGACGACGTCAATAGCCCTGGTCGGTGAACCGGTTTCGGCGCTCGACACGCCGGCGCTGGTCGTCGACCTCGACATCATGGAGCGCAACCTGGCCTGGATCGCCGGGACCTGCGCGGAGCATGGCGTGGGCTGGCGGCCCCACTGCAAAAGCCACAAGTCCCCCGACATCGCCCGCCGGCAAATGGCTGCCGGCGCCATCGGCATCACCTGCGCCAAGCTGTCCGAAGCGGAGATGCTGGTGGACGCCGGCATCACCGACATCCTCGTCGCCAACCAGATCGTCGGGCCGATCAAGATCGCGCGACTGATGGGGCTGCGTCGGCGGGCCGACGTCATAGTCGCGGTGGACGGGCCGGACAACGTCCGTGCCCTGGCCGAGGCCGCGGCGGCCGAGGGGCTGAGCCTGCGCGTTCTGATCGAGGTGGACACCGGGACGCAGCGCGCCGGTGTCCTGCCGGGCGCGCCGGTGCTCGCCTTGGCGCGGGTGGTCGCGGGCCATCCGTCCCTGCGCCTTGCCGGCGTCATGACCTGGGAGGGGCACACCACCCGCATCCCCGACCCCGAAGAAAAGCGCCGCGCCATCGGGGAGGCGGTCGGGGCGCTGGTCGCCAGCGCGGATCTCTGCCGCGCCAACGGCATCCCGATCGGGATCGTCAGCTGCGGCGGGACGGGCACCTTCGAGACGACAACGCGCATCAAGGGCGTCACGGAAATCCAGGCCGGCGGCGGCATCTTCGGCGACGTGCGATATCGCACCCTCTACAACGTGCCGGTTGAGTACGGCCTGACGGTCCATTCCATCGTGACCAGCCGCCCCACCGACCGGCGCGTGATCACCGACGCCGGCAAGAAGGCCATGAGCACGGACGCCGGCCTGCCGGTCCCGCTCGACCTGCCGGACATCGACAGCGTTGGCTTTTCCGCCGAGCACGCCAAGATCGAACTGCGGCAGCCCAGCGCCACGCCCGCCGTCGGCGACCGCATCCGCTTCGTCGTCGGCTACGCCGACACGACCATCCACCTCCACCAGGAGATCGTCGCGACGCGCGGCGGCCGGATCGAACAGGTCTGGCTCATCCCGCCGGACGCGCGGCTGCGCTGAGGCGCGGCGCTCCAACGAACCTCGGGGTCACCATGACACGGACATCCTACCGGCTTGGCGTCGACATCGGCGGCACGTTCACCGACGTCGTGCTGATGCGAAGCGACGGCCGGATCTTCAGCAAGAAGGTTCTCTCGACCCCGCAGGACTACAGCCAGGGGATCGAGACCGGCATTTCGGCCCTGCTGGCCGAGCTGAACGTCGATGCCGGCGACATCGCCGAGTTCGTCCACGCCACGACCGTCGCCACCAACACGATCATCGAGCGCAAGGGCTCGACGGTCGGGCTGGTCACGACCAAGGGCTTCCGCGACGTGCTGGAGATCGGGCGCTTCCGCACGCCGCGTCTCTACGACATCCACTACAAGAAGCCGGCCCCGCTGGTGGAGCGGCGGCTGCGGTTGGAGGTGATTGAGCGTGTCGGCTCCGACGGCGGCGTGCTCGTCCCGCTCGACGCGGCGGAGCTGGCCCGCGTGGCCGACCAGTTCGAGGCCGAGGGGGTGGAGGCCATCGCCGTCACCTTCATCAACTCTTACGCCAACGCGGTCCACGAGCGCCAAGCGGCCTCCTATTTGCGGGAGCGCTTCCCCGGCATCCCAGTGACGGCGTCGGTCGACCTGCTGCCGCAGCTCGGCGAGTATGAGCGCACCAGCACGACGGTGGTGAACTCCTACATCCGGCCGGTGGTGGAGCGCTACGTCTCGTCGCTGAAGACCCGGCTCGACCGGCTGGGCATCAAGGCTCCCTTGATGATCATGCAGTCGAGCGGCGGCGTCTCCCCCGGCGAGGTGGTGGCCCGCCAGCCCATCGACATCATCGAAAGCGGGCCGGCGGCCGGCGTGCTGGGCGGCCAGCGTCTCGGTACCAAGGTCGGCGTCGCCGACATGATCGTCTTCGACATGGGCGGCACCACCGCCAAGGCGACAGTGATCGAGGACCACGCCTTCGCCCTGTGCCCGGAAACGGAGGTCGGCGGCGGTGCCGCGCTCGGCACCCGCATGATCAAGGGCGCCGGCTACCCGGTCCAGGTGCCGACCATCGACATCGCCGAGGTCGGGGCTGGCGGCGGCTCCATCGCGGCGAGCGACGCGGCCGGCGGCCTGTTGGTCGGCCCGCGCAGCGCAGGCGCCGAGCCCGGCCCGGTCGCCTACGCCCGCGGCGGCACCGACCCGACGGTGACCGACGCCAACCTGATCCTCGGCTACCTCAACCCCAGCGCGCTGGTCAGCGGCGAGCTGAGCCTGGACATCGAGGGCGCGCGGGCGGCGCTGGCGTCGCTGGGCGAGCGGATCGGGCTGTCGACGACCGACACGGCCCACGGCATCCACGCCATCGCCGACGCCACCATGCTGCGCGCGCTGCGCGGCGTGTCGTCGGAGAAGGGGCGCGACCCGTCGCAATACACCATGGTGGCGATCGGCGGGAACGGGCCGGTGCACGCCTGCTCGCTGGCCGAGGCCGCGGGCATGACGCGCATCCTGATCCCGCCGGTCGCCGGCCTGTTCAGCGCGCTCGGCATGCTGTTCGCGGATGTGGAGCACCAGCTGGTGACCGCCTTCTACCGGCGCGTGGACGGGGTGGACCGGGCGACGCTGGACGCGGCGGTCGGCCCGATGACGGCGCGCGGCCTCGACATGCTGCGGGCGGAGGGCTACCACGACCCGGCGCAGCAGCGCACGGCGCTCTACGCTGATTTGCGCTACATGGGCCAGACCTCGCCCCTGACCCTTCCGGTCCCAGACGGGGAGGGCGCGATGCAGGCCCTCCAGCAGGCCTTCCACGTGGAGCACCGCAACGTCTTCGGCTACGCGTCGGAGAAGGAGCCGATCCAATTCGTCGCCCTGAAGCTGGTGTGCCGTGGCGTGGCGGAGACCCCGCGCATGCCCGACCGCATTGAGCGCGGGGCGGAGAAGACGGCGACGCGCCACACGCGCAAGGCCTTCTTCGGCGAGGCCGGCTGGGTGGAAACGCCGGTGGTGCCGCGCTCCGCCCTGGGTGCGGAGCCGATGGCCGGCCCCGTCATCGTCGAGGAATACGACACCACCATCGTCGTGCTGCCGGGCTGGGAAGCCGCCGTCGACGGCTGGAACAACGTCGTGCTGGCCCGCAAGGCTGGTTGAGGAGGATAGACATGATCACCATCGATCCGGTCCGGCGCGAGCTTCTGAAGAACGCCCTGGTGACGACGGCCGACAACGCGCTCGTCATGGTCACGCGCACGGCGCGCACGTCCAACGTCAAGAACAGCATGGACTTCTCCGCGGCGGTCTGCGACGGCCGTGGGCGGCTGGTCGCGCAGGGGCTGGCGGTGCCGGTCCATCTCGGCGTCGTCATGCCGGCGCTGGAGGCCTGCCTGGAGCATTTCGGCGACGACATCCAGGACGGCGACGTGCTGGCCAGCAACGATCCCTATTCCGGCTGCAGCCACCTGAACGACATCTTCACCTTCAAGCCGGTCTATGTGGACGGCAAGCGCGTCGCCATCGTCAGCCTGATCCTGCACCACTCCGACCTCGGCGGGCGCGTGCCCGGCGGCAACGCCGCCGACAGCATGGAGATTTTCGAGGAAGGGCTGCGCATCCCGCCCGTGAAGATCGTCGAGAAGGGTGAAGTCAACAGCACCTTGATGCGCATCATCGAGTTCAACACCCGCGTGCCGGAACGGGTGATGGGCGACGTGCACGCCCAGCTCGCCGCCCTCGACCAAGCTGCGGCGGAGGTCGCCAAGCTGGCCCGCGCGTGGCAGCCGGCGGTGCTGGAGGCCTATCTCGACGACCTCATCGACTACGCGGAGACGCTGACCCGCGCCGACCTGGAGGCGCTGCCCGACGGCACGGTCGAGTTCGAGGAGTGGAACGACGACGACGGCGTCGGCAACGGGCCGATCCGCATCCACCTGAAGCTGACCAAGGCGGGCAGCACCATCGAGGCGGACTTCAGCGCCACCGACGATGACAAGGGCGGTGCCGTCCACTGCAACCGCGCCTTCACGGTGTCCTGCACCTATGCGGCGATCCGCACCGTGCTCGGCGCCGCCATCCCGAACAACGCCGGGCTCTACCGCCCGATCACCGTGAAGACGCGGCCCGGCACCTTCGTGGATGTTCGCTACCCAGCGGCCGTGGGGTCGCGCGGGCAGGTGGGCTTCCGCCTGCGCTCCATCGTTCTGGGGGCGCTGGCGCTGCTGCTGCCCGGGCGCTTGCCGGCCTGCGCCGGCGGGTCGGAGTTCGCCATCGCCGCGTCCGGCCAGGACGAGGCCGGGCGGCGTTTCCTGCATCTGGAGTTCCACAACAACACCGGCCTCGGCGGCGGCCCGGACTCCGACGGGCAGGACGCAGGGCCCTACTGCATCGGCAACCTCGCCAACGTTCCGGTCGAGCTGATCGAGGCGGAACATCCCATCCGCATCGAGGAGTACGGCTTCCTGCCGGACACCGGCGGTCCCGGCCGCTACCGCGGCGCGCTCGGTCTCGTGCGCCAGTACCGCCTGCTGGTCGACGACGTGCAGGTCCAGGTGCGCTCCGACCGGTTCAAGTCGCAGCCCTGGGGCCTGTTCGGCGGTGGTGGCGGTGCCGGGGCCATGTCGATCCTCAACCCCGGTGGTGCCGGCGAGGAGATGCTGCCGTCCAAGTTCACGCGCCGCTTCCGCAAGGGCGACGTGCTGCGCTTCGAGATGGCCGGGGCCGGCGGCTACGGCGATCCGGCGGCGCGGGACCGTACGGCCATTGATGAGGACCGGCGGCAGGGGAAGGTCACGGACGCCCACATCCAGGCGTGCTACCCGGACCACGGGGCGTAGCGACGCGCACCGTCATGCCGAAGGCGTTTGATGGAAGCCATCAAACGCCTTCGGTATCACAGACCGAGGCGGTCCATAATCCGTCCATGCTGGACCACGGACCAGACGGCGAGTGGCCAGACCGACCTAATCGCCGCCAACACGGAGGAACTCGCCCTCCTAGAGACGCTCGACATGGGCAAGCCGATCCGGGACAGCCTCGCGGTCGACCTGCCGCTGTCGGCGCAGTGCATCGACTGGTACGCCGAGGCGATCGACAAGCTCTACGACGAGATCGCGCCGACCGCCTCCACCGCGGTGTCGCTGATCCGCCGCGAACCGTTGGGCGTCGTCGCCGCGGTCGTGCCGTGGAACTTCCCGCTGCTCATGGCGGCTTGGAAGCTCGGCCCGATCCTGGCCGCCGGCAATTCGGTGATCCTGAAGCCGGCCGAACAGTCTCCGCTCACCGCCATCAAGCTCGGCGAACTGGCCGTGCGGGCGGGCATCCCGGATGGGGTGTTCAACGTGCTGCCCGGCTTCGGCGAGACCGCCGGACGCGCGCTTGGCCTGCACATGGACGTCGACGCGGTCGCCTTCACCGGCTCCACCGAGGTCGGGAAATACTTCCTCCAGTATTCCGGCCAGTCGAACATGAAGCGGGTCGGCCTGGAATGCGGCGGCAAGAGCCCGAACATCATCCTGGCCGACGCGCCGGACCTCGACGCCGCGGCGACGGCCGCCGCCTGGGGCATCTTCTACAACCAGGGCGAGGTCTGCAACGCCGGCTCCCGCCTGATCGTGGAGCGCAGCGTCAAGGACGAGGTCGTCGAGAAGGTCGTCGCGGTCGGCGGCGCCATCAAAGTCGGCGATCCGCTCGACCCGGCGACCGGGATGGGCGCCATGGTCGACGGCCGGCAGACCGAGCGCGTCCTGGAGTACATCGCGAAGGGCAAGGCGGAGGGCGCCACGCTCCGGCTCGGCGGCGGCCGCATCGCGTCGGAGGGCTGCTTCATCGAGGCGACCCTGTTCGATGACGTGACCAGCGGCATGACCATCGCCCGCGAGGAGATTTTCGGCCCTGTCCTGGCGACCATCGCCGCGGCCGACGTCGACGAGGCGATCCGCATCGGCAACGACACCAGCTACGGCCTCGCCGCGGCGGTGTGGACCCGCGACATCAACACGGCCTTCAAGGCCTCCTCGGCGCTGCGGGCCGGCGTCGTCTGGGTGAACTGCTTCGACCACGGCGACATCTCCTCGCCGTTCGGCGGCTTCAAGCAGTCCGGCTTCGGGCGGGACAAGTCGCTGCACGCCTTGGAGAAGCACACCGAGCTGAAGGCGACCTGGATCCATCTCGGCAAGTGAGGGGGCGACCGTGCCAGACCTGATGTTCAGCGGACTCATCCCGGCCTTCCCGACGCCGCTGCGCGCCGACGGCACGCTCGACGAGGCCGGGCTGGAGCGGATCGTCGCCTACCAGATCGACCGCGGTGCCTCGGGCCTTGTACCGCTCGGCGGCACGGGGGAGGCGACCTCCTTCGACCTCGCGACCAGCCGGCGGATCATGGAGGTCACCGTTTCCGTCGCCGGCGGGCGCGTGCCGGTGGTCGGCGGCGTGCTTGCCCCCGGCTTCGGCGGCGCGGTGGAGATCGGGCGGATGTGCCGTCAGGCCAGCGCCGATGGCCTGATGGTCATCCCGCCCTTCTACGTGCGAACCGATCAGGAGGGCATATTGCGCTATTTCCGCGCGCTCGCCCCCGAACTCGGGCTGCCGATCCTCTATTACGACAACCCGTTCCGCAGCCACATCGTCACCGCGCCGAAGACGATCGCGCGGATGGCGGACGAGCGCTTGATCGTCGGCATGAAGGCGTCGAACACCGATCTCTATCACCTCGATCGCCTGTCGAAGCTGGTCGACGATGCTTTCTGCCTGCTGAGCGGCCAGGACACACTGTTCGTCCAGCAGGTCATCCTTGGCGCCAAGGGGGGCGTGCTGACCTCGGCGGCGCTGCTGCCCGGGCATTGGGCGAAGGTTCAGGCGCTTGCCGAAAGCGGCCGCGTGGCGGAGGCGTTGGCGGCCCAGGCCCAGCTCAAACCCCTGATGGACGCGCTGTTCGCCGAACAATTTCCGGAAGCGGTCCGGCGGGCCTTCGCCATGATCGGCCTGCCGATCGGACGGTCGCTTCCCCCCGTCGGCAGCCTCTCCGAGGTCGCTGAGGCAAAGCTCGTCGCCGCGGTCGAAGCGCTGATCACCGCCGGCACGCTGGCGCGCGTCGGCTCTTAAACCGAAAGCCGCACGTTCGATACACCACGCTACCCCGCGCGTGGCGGCCGAAGGTCGATGGTGGTCGGCAGCCGGTCCAGCAGCAGGTGGCGTTGGACTTTCTGCGTCGCGGTCTTGGGAATGTCGGGGCGCGTTTCCACGAAGCGGGGAAGCATGAAGTCCGGAACGCGACCCTCAAGGACGCTCAGGACGCCGCGGGGGTCGAAATCCGCCCGGCAGACGATCACCGCCTTGATCTCCTCGCCCATGATGTCGTCCGGGACGCCGACCACCGCGCAGTCCTGGATGGCCGGGTGCTTCAGCAGGGCAAGCTCGATCTCCGCCGGGGCGATCATCTCGCCGCCGCGGCGGATCAGTTCCTTCATCCGTCCGTCGAAGTGCAGGAAGCCGTCGTCGTCGAACTGGCCGCGGTCGCCGGTGTGCAGCCACAGATTCCGGGTCGCCGCGACCGTCGCCTCCGGCTTCTTCCAATAGCCGTCGAACATCAGGCCGGGACGGCCGGGGCGCACGACGATCTCGCCCTTGCGGCCGGGCGGCAGCGGGTTGTCGTCGGCATCCACCACCCGCACCTCGGTGTCGGGGCGCGGTGCGCCGACGGATCCAAAGCGCGAGGCGGCGGCCGTGTTCATGGTCACCCAGCCGCCGGTTTCCGTCATGCCGTAGAGTTCACGGACGGCGATGCCCAGCAGGGCCTCGATCTCCCGCCAGACGGCCGGCGGCGCTCCACCGCCGACCGCCCAACGCAGCGGATGGTCGCGGTCGGGCTCCGCAAGGCGCTTCGTCAGGATGCTCAGCACCGTGCCGACGTAGGTGAAGCCGGTCGCGCCGTAGCGGCGCGCGTCGTCCAGCAGGCGCGAGGCCGAAAAGCGCGGCAACAGGGCCAGCGCGGCCCCCGCGTGCAGGCAGGACATCACCCCGTACATCTGCGGATTGGCGTGGAACAGCGGCAGGAACACCAGGATGCGATCGGCCTCGCTGAGATCCAGGGCCGCCGCCATGTGCGCGCCGGCCAACTCGTAGCAGGTGTTCGGGATCACGGCCCCCTTGGGCAGTCCGGTCGTGCCGGACGTGTAGAGGATGGCGTTCGCCGTCGCGCCGGCCAGGGCTAGTCGCTGCCGCACCGGACGCTCCGTCCCGGCATCGGCTTCGAAGCTTTCGTCCATCACGATCAGGGGCGGCCCGCGGTCGGGAAGGCCGGCCACAAAGGCGTCCTCCGTAATCAGTAGGGAGGCTTCGCTCTGCTCCAGCAGGTAGCGCAGGCCGTCGCCGACCATCGCCGTGTTGATCGGCACCGTGATGGCGCCCAACTCCGACAGGGCGAACCAGGCGACCAGGAAGCCGGGCCGGTTGCCGACCAGCATCGCCACCGTCTGTCCGGCCTGGATGCCGTGCCCAGCAAGACGCTCCACGGCGGCGTCCACCAGCGCGGCCATGGCGCCGTAGGTGATGGTCTGCTCGCCGAACAGCAGGAAGGGGCGGTCTGGCGCAAGGGCGGCCCGGGCGTAGAGGGCGTCGGCGATCACGGGCGGTTCTCCCCTGCTTCCGCTCTGGTCTCGGCCGCGTGCTGCTGCAAGCGCTTGGCGATCGTGTTCTTGAGGATCTCCGACGAGCCGCCGGCGATTTCGTAAGCCTTGGCGTCGCGCAGGTAGCGGCCGAAGCGCGCCGACTCCATGACGCCGTAGGCGCCGCAGATCTGAACGGCGCGGGCAGCGGTGTCGGTCGCGACCCGGCTGGCCAGCAGCTTGGCCTCGCTGCCGAAACGGGCGATGTCGGTGTGGCTGTCCAGCGCGCGGGCGGCGGCGTAGGTCAGCAGGCGCGCCGCGTCGATCTCCGCCAGCATGTCGGCGAAGTACCATTGAATTCCCTGGAAATCCAGGATCCGCCGGTCGAAGGCGGTGCGGCCGGCGGCGAAGGCCAGCGCGCCGTCGAACGCGGCGCGGGCGATGCCGAGGCTGATGGCGGCGGCCATGGTGCGCGAATAGTCGAGCGTCGTGACCGCTTGGCGCACGCCCTTGCCCTCGACCCCGATCAGGTGGTCCAGGGGCAGCGCGACACGGTCCAGCACCAGATCCACGTGCGGGCCGTTGCGCAGTCCGAAGGTCGCGGCGTTCGGTCCCCCCTCGGTCGACACACCCTCCATCCCCTGGCGCACGAAGAAGGATGACACCCCGACCGGCGTTTCCGCCAGGATCACATAGGCCTCCGCCGCGGAGCCGGAGGTGATGAAGGACTTGCGCCCCGTCAGCACCCAGCGGTCGCCCTCCAGCACCGCCTTCGTGTCCAGGCTGCGGATGTCGCTGCCGTGGTTGGCTTCGGTCAGGGCGTAGGAGGTGATCAGCCCCCGGCCGAACTCCGGCAGGACGTCACGCTTGAGGCTGTCCGCCCCGAAAATCCGGATGATCGTCTGCGCCTGGAGAATGGTGATCAGGCTGATTCCGACGGCGGCGCTGGCGTAGGAGGCTTCCTCGAACAGGGCGGCGCAGTGGGCGAACCCCAGTCCCCGGCCGCCATGCTCCAACGGCAGGGTCAGGCTGGTGTAGCCGTCGCGCGCCAACGCCTTGATCGCCGCGACGGGGTAGACGTCGTCGCGGTCGATGGCGTCGGCCTGCGGCTCCACATGCTCCGCAACGGCGCGCCGCAGCGGGTCCAGAAAGTCAGGGTCAACCAGATCGGTCCACAAAGCCATCGTTCCGCTTCCTCCCTTCAGAGCCGTCCGCGCCCACAGCAAAGGGCCCCTGCCGGCCGCCTCTGCCGACCATCGACGGATCCTGAACGTTTGTTCGTTTGTCCGATGATTGGCGATTCCCATTGCCAACGTCCGCATACAGCAATACGGTACCGATATATCGGCTGTGCATCAACAATATCCTGAACCGTTGCGAGGAGGACGCCATGAGACTGACCGACGCCCAGATGGCCGAGTATGAGGACCGCGGGTTCCTGGTGTTCCCCGGCCTCGTGTCGCGCGACGAGGTCGAGATCCTGCGCCAGGACCTTCAGCGTGTGATGGGGATCGAGAACGAGGCCGTGATCCGGGAAAAGACCGGCACCGTGCGCACCGTGTTCCGCGTCCATGACGAGGCCAGTCCGACCGCCTCGCCCCCGTTCCAGGCGCTGTCGACGCTGCCGCGCGTGCTGGACCCGGCCCGCCAGGTGCTGGGGGACGAGGCGGTCTACGTCTACCACACCAAATGCAACCTGAAGGACGCGATCGACGGCGCCATATGGCAGTGGCACCAGGACTACGGCTATTGGAAGACCGACGGCGTGGCGCGGTCGGACATGACCACGTCGCTGCTGATGCTGGACGAGGCGACGGAGATCGGCGGCTGCCTCTACTTCATCCCCAGCAGCCACAAGCTCGGACGGCTCGACCCGGAGATGGACGAGACGACCACCTCCTACAAGCTGTGGACCGTGCCGAAGCCGCAGGTCATCGCGATGATGGAGCGGTTCGGCGATCCGGTCGCTATCACCGGCAAGCCGGGCACCGTGGTGCTGTTCCACCCGAACCTCGTCCACGGGTCGGGCCACAACATGTCGCGCTATTCGCGCTGGCACATCTACACCGTCTACAATCAGGTCTCCAACCGGCCGCAGGGCGTCGAGAAGCCGCGCCCGGAATGGGTGGTGGCCCGGCGCTGCGAGCCGTTGGCGACCGGCGACGACGACGGCATCCGGCAAACCGCCACCCAAACCGCCACCCAAACCGCTGCCGACAGCGCCCGCGCGGCGGAGTAGGCCCGATGGCGGGAGCCCCCTTTCGGGCGGCGGTGCTGCGCGAGGTCGGCGCGCCGCTGTCCATCGAACGCCTGACCCTGGCGCCGCTGGAACCGGACGACGTGCTGATCCGCATGCACGCTGCCGGCCTCTGTCACACCGACCGGGAGGCGATGACGGGCGCCTTCGGCGTCCCGGTGCCGGTGGTGCTCGGCCACGAGGGCGCCGGCGTGGTCGAGGCGGTCGGGTCGGCGGTGCAGCGGGTCAAGCCGGGGCAGCATGTCGTCTGCACCATCTACGCGGCCTGCGGCCAGTGCTACTACTGCCGCCACGACCAGCCGATGCTGTGCGAGATGGTGGTGCCCAACCACCGGACGGCGTCCCTGTCGGCCGGGCGCAAGCGGCTTCGCGATGGGAACGGGGCGGAGGTCGGGCATTTCCTCAGCGTCTCCTCCTTCGCGGAATACGCGGTGGTGCCGGAGGCCGCGGCCATCCCCGTTCCGTCCGAGATGCCGTTCGACCGGGCCTGCCTGCTCGGCTGCAGCGTCATCACCGGCGTCGGCGCGGCGTTGCGGGTGGCACGGGTCGGCCTGGGCGACAGCGTCGTGGTGGTTGGCTGCGGACCGGTCGGGCTGAACGTGGTGCAGGGCGCCCGCTTGGCCGGGGCCGGCGCGATCATCGCTGTGGACCGCCGCGCCGACAAGCTGGAACGCGCCCGCGCCTTCGGCGCCACCCACACCCTGCTGTCGGAGCCGGGGGAGAGCGTCGCGGATCAGGTGCGCGCCATCACCGGCGGCCGAGGCGCCGACCATGCCTTCGAAGCGGCGGGAGTCGTCGGTTCGCTCCAGGAAGCGGTGGACGGATCCCGGCCGGGCGGCAGCGTGACCATCCTCGGCAAGACCGATCCGAACCGGCTCGTGGAGCTGCGCTTTGGGTCGATCACCGGGGAACGGCGCATCCTGCGCTCCAGCCTCGGTGGAGCGAAGGCGGCCGACGATTTTCCGGCCTACGCGCGGGCCTATCTGGATGGCCGCCTGTGCCTGGACGAACTGATCGACCGCCGGCTGCCGCTGGACGCCATCAACGACGCCTTCGAGGACGTGGAGCGCGGCGACGTGATCCGCGCCGTGGTGGTGCTGCATGAGTGAGGGAACGGGCGACGCGGGGACCGTTCGGCTGGAACGCCAGGGCGCGGTCGCCGTGCTGACCATCGACGCGCCGAAAACCCGCAACGCGGTGACCGACCCGCCGGTCCTCGGGCCTCTGGTCGCCGCCTTGGACGAGGTCGGGAGCGACCGCGGCGTGCATGCGCTGGTGATCACCGGGGCTGGCGCGGCCTTCAGCGCCGGGGGCAACATCCACGACATCCGCAACCGGCGGGGCATGTTCGGCGGCCCGGCGGACCAGGTGCGCAACGCTTACCGCAACGGGGTGCAACGCATCCCGCGCGCCATGGCCAACCTGGAAATCCCGGTGATCGCGGCGATCAACGGCCCGGCCTTTGGTGCTGGCTGCGACCTCGCCTTCATGTGCGACCTGCGCATCGCCGGGGAGTCCGCGCGCATCGCCTCGAACTTCGTCAAGCTCGGGCTGATCTCCGGCGACGGCGGGCTGTGGTTCCTGTCGCGCGCTGTCGGATCGGCTGTTGCCGCGGAGCTGGCCTTCACGGGCCGGGCGGTCACCGGGGCCGAGGCGGCAGCGCTGGGGCTGGTGTCCCGCGTCGTTCCTGATGGTGACCTGATGCCGGTCGCCCTGGCGCTCGCGCAGGAGATCGCGGCAAACCCGCCGGAGGCGGTGCGCATGACCAAGCGGATGCTGCAGCAGGCTGGGCGCGTCGACCTGCCCACCATGCTGGACATGGCGGCCGCCCTCCAGGGCATCTGCCACGCCGGCGAGGAATCGCGGCTTGCCATCGCAGCGGCGACGAAGCCGGCGTCCTGAGGGCCGGCGCTTAAAGCGGATTGTGATCCGCTTTGGACCGCGACCGCGGTCCCGGCCCCGCGTGCGGCCGAAGCCCGGCCTCTCGCGGGAACTGCGTTCCCGCTGGCGGCAGGCGGATGCCACGGGCATCCGCTGAGAGCCGGCAAATGAGGCCATATGAATCTAAAGCGAACAAAAATTCGCTTTAGAAAAGCGAAAACGCTGGAACGAACACACGAACGAATAAGGGAGGAACGATCCATGACGAGACGCTTCACGCGGGCGATCCTGGCGGCCACCACGGTCCTGGCGCTCCATGCCTTCCCCTGGCCGGCGGCGCCCGCGGCGGCCCAGCAACCCGCCGGAAGTCAGCCGGCTTCCTCCCCATCATCGGCGTCGAAGGGACCGATCCGCATTGGCGTGCTGACCGACCTGTCCGGCTCGCTCGCCGACCTGTCGGGCAGTGGCAGCGTCGAGGCGGTGAAGATGGCCGTGGAGGATTTCGGCTCCTCCGTGCTCGGCCGCCCCGTCGAGGTGCTCTCGGCCGACCACCAGAACAAGGCCGACGTCGGCTCGCAGATCGCTGCCGACTGGTACGACAACAAGAACGTCGAGGTCATCATCGACCTGCCCAACTCGGCGGTGATGCTGGCGATCCAGGAGATCACCCGGCGCAAGAACAAGATCGTCTTCGGCACCGCCGGCGGGTCGTCGGACTTCACCGGCAAGGCCTGCTCGCCCAACGGCATCCACTGGGTGTACGACACCTACGCCCTGGCGGCCGGCACCGGGCGGACCATGGTGAAGCAGGGCGGCGACAAATGGTACTTCATCACGCTGGACTATTCCTTCGGCCTGTCGCTGGAGCGCGACACCTCCGCCTTCGTCACCGGCGCCGGGGGTAAGGTCCTGGGCTCCTCCCGCCACCCGCTGAACAGCAGCGATTTCTCGTCCTATCTGTTGCAGGCGCAGTCGAGCGGGGCAAACGTCATCGGGCTGGCCAACGCGGGCGGCGACCTGATCAACACCGTCAAGCAGGCGGCGGAGTTCGGCATCACCAACCAGGGGCAGAAGCTGGCGGGCCTGCTGATGTTCCTGTCGGACATCCACGCGCTCGGGCTGGAGACGGCGCACGGGCTGGTCTTGACCGAGGCCTTCTACTGGGACCAGAACGACGGGACGCGGGCCTTCTCCAAGCGGTTCTTCGAGCGGACCGGGCGGATGCCGACCATGGTGCAGGCTGGCGACTATGGGGCGATCACCCACTACCTGAACGCGGTCAAGACCGCGGGCACCGCCGACACGGCGACGGTGCTGAAGACGATGCACGACACGCCGATCAACGACTTCATGACGAAGAACGGGCGCATCCGCGAGGATGGCCGGGTTCTGCGCGACATGTACCTGTTCGAGGTGAAAAGCCCGTCCGAGTCCAAGGGCCCCTGGGACTACTACAAGCAGCTGGGCGTGATCGCGGCGGCCGACGCCGCCCGGCCCCTGTCGGAGAGCGAATGCCCGCTGGTCCAGGGCAACGCCAAGCTTGCGAAGCCCTGAACGCACCATTCGGCGTGATGCACCCGCCGAATCTTGCGTCCCAGGCGCGAGCACGCTAAAGCCAGGGTCTGGGGCGCGTCTCGCGTCGGGCGAGGCCGGACAGCGGCCGGGGACAAGGACGGGGGCGGTGCCGTGACGGATCCGGGCAATCAGAACGGAGCGGGCCAGATCGAAGCGGGGCAGAGCGATGCTGGCTCGATGGCCGACCAGGCCTACGCCCGCATCGAGGAGCTGATCGTGTCCGGCACCCTGCCGCCGCGCGGGTTCGTCTCCGAAAAGCAGCTCAGCGCGCAGACCGGCATCGGCCGCACCCCGGTCCGCGAGGCGCTGAAGCGGCTGGAGCTGGACGGCATGGTCACCATCGTGCCGTCGCGCGGAATCATGGTGACGGAGGTGGACGTCAAGCTCCAGCTCTACGTGCTGGATGTCCGGCGCGAGCTGGAACGGCTGATCGCCCGCCGCGCCGCCCGCTACGCCCTGCCGGCGGAGCGGGAGCGTTGCCGGACCATCGCGGAGGCGATGCTGGACGCGGCCCGGTCGGGGGACGGGATGCGCTTCATGCATCTCGACCAAGAGGTCAACCAGCTTCTCGACCAATGCGCCCGCAACCCGGTGGCCACCCAGACCATCCGTCCGTTGCGGTCGCTGTCGCGGCGCTTCTGGTTCCAGAACTACCACGTGCATTCCGGCAGCCTGGAGGACGGCGCACGCACCCACGCCGACCTGATGCTGGCCGTGCACAGCGGGGATGTGGAGGCGGCGGCGGCCGCCTCTGACCGCCTCATGGCCTACGTTGAGGCCTACGCCCGCGAAACCTTGCGTTATCCGTTCGGAGACCAGGCGGCGCAGTGAAGCGTCTGCGCTGGATATCCCAAGAAAAGGGCTGGGCGCTTTCTTAAGGCACCCAGCCGCTGAGGTACCTTCGGCCGATGAAAGCCGAAGGGGGACGCACCGGGAGAGAGAGAAGCGTCAGGCCGGACCCAGGCTGGCGAGCATGTGGCGGAACGCGATCATGCCCGGATCGTCCAGCCCGATGGAGCGGTCGGCGAACATGCGGGCGCGCCCGATGCGGTTCGGCCGGTCGCGGAACGCGTCCACCGTCGCCGCAACGGTGGCACTGGCCGCGCGGTGCTGGGCGGACGGATCGTTCCGATCGTCCTCCGGCAGCCCAGCCAACGCCGCGCGTGCCGCCTCCAGCGTGTCAAGCACGGTCTTGTCGCCGAGCGACGCGCCGCCGCGCGCGGTCAGGGCGTCAAGGACGGTGCCGAGCAGCGCCGGCAATTCCGCCCACGGCACCGCGGTCCGCCCGGCGGTCGCCTTGGACAGCGTCAGGAAGGCGACGGCCAGAAGCGTGCCGAAGCTCGACCCCGACGCCTTGGAGCAGGCCATGGCGCAGCTCTTGAACGCCTGACCCAGGTCGGGCGGCAGCGTCGGCCGCACCTCCCGCAGGTTGCGGGCGCATTTTTCCAGCGTGGCGCCGAGGTCGCCGTCGCCGAGACGGCCGTCCAGCTCGTTCAGTTCCGGAGCCACCCCCTCCAGCTTGGTGGTTAGGCGGTCGAGCGCCGGACCCAGAGTGTCAATGGTCAGCGTACCGATGGTCGGGGCCATGTCAGACGCTCCAGAACGGGCAGTGGGCCGGGGCGCGCAGCAGCGATTCCAGCGCCTCGTCCAGCCGGAACAGCGTCACCGAGGCGCCGGCCATCTCCATGGAGGTCGCGTAGCGGCCGACCAACGGGAAGGTCACCGTGATACCCTTGTCCGCCAGTTCCTGCGCGATGCGGCGGTAGAGGATGTACAGTTCCTCGTGCGGCGTGGCGCCCAGCGAGTTGACCAGGACCGAAACGCGCTCGCCGCGGCCGATGCCGGTGTCGGCGAGCAGCCGCTCCATCATCTCCGCAACGATGGCGTCGGCCGGCTTCAGCGGGCCGCGCCACAGGCCGGGCTCCCCATGGATGCCCATGCCCATCTCCATCTCGTTGTCGGCGATGGTGAAGGTGGGCTTGCCGGCTTCCGGTACGATGCAGGGCGTCAGTGCCACGCCGATGGTCGCCGTGGCCTCGACGGCCTTCCGGGCCGCCGCCGTCACGTCGCCCAGCGTGGCGCCCGGCCGGTCGGCCATGGCGCCGGCAATCTTGTAGGCGTAGAGCAGGCCGGCGACGCCGCGCCGCTTGGCCTTCTCCCCGCGCGGGGCGCTGGCGATGTCGTCGGCCACCAGCACGGTGGTCGACTCCATCCCCTCCATCTCCAGCATCTCGCCCGCCATGTCGAAGTTCATGCGGTCGCCGCCGTAGTTGCCGTAGAGGCGCAGCACGCCGGCCCCGCCGTCGGCCGCCCGCATGGCGTCCACACAGTCGCCCACGCTCGGCCCGGCGAAGACGTTGCCGATGGAGCAGGCGTCGAGCAGCCCGCGCCCGACATAGCCGGTGAAGGTCGGCAGGTGGCCGGAGCCGCCGCCCGACACGACGCCGACCTTGCCCTGGACCGGCGCGTCGGCGCGGACGATCACGCGCCCGCTCTCACCCGCGCGGCGGTAGCTGTCCGGATGGGCTGCGCACAGCCCATCCAGCATCTCGTCGACGTAGTCGGCGGGGTTGTTGAGGATCTTCTTCATGATGTTCCTCCCTGATGCCTTTTCCAGGTCAGTAGTTCAGCCGGGCGTTGCCCTCGAACATCGTGACGGGCGGGTGGGCGCGCTGCTCGGTGACGATGTCCAGCACCGTGGTGGTGTTGGCGGCCAGCGCCCGCTTCAGGGCCGGCAGAAAATCCTCCGGCTTCTCGATGCGCTCGCCGGCGCAGCCGCAGGCCCGGGCGATGGCCGCGTGGTCGACGGCGGCGAAGTCGCAGACGTCGGAGTAGTCGTTGAACAGGATCTTCTCCGCGTGCTTTTGGTAGCCGAGGATCTGGTTGTTCAGCACCGCGACCACGACGTTCAGCCCCTTACGGCGGGCGGTTTCCAGCTCCGACCAGACGTGGGCGAAGCCGCCGTCGCCGACCAGCGCGAAGACCGGGGCGTCGGGACGCGCGCACTTGGCGCCGAGCGCGAAGGGCAGGCCCCAGCCGAGGCCGGCGAGGCCGCGCGGCGTGACGAAGCGCATGCCCGGCTTGCGCGAGGTCAGGTAGTTGGCGACCCAGATGGAGGAGTAGCTGGCGTCGGCGACCACGATGGCCTCCGGCGTCAGGACCGTGTCGAGGTCGCGCATCAGGCGCTCCGGACGGATCGGCGAGGCGTCCATCGGGATGGCGCGGGCGACGTCCTGCTTCCAGGCGTCGAGGCCGGCGGCGATGGCTTTCTCGATGGCCGGGCGGGCGCCCCGGCGGGCGGAAAGATCCTGGCCGCGCAACGCCTCCGTCAGGGCGGCCAGCGTCAGCTTGGCGTCGCCGACAAGGCGCAGCGCCTCGTAGTTGCGGCCGATCTCCTGCCCGTCCACGTCCAGGTGGATGTAGCGGGCGTTCTTCGGATAAAGCGACCAGCTGTCCGTACCGTTCTGGTTGGTGCGGTTGCCGATCAGCAGGATGACGTCGGCCTCCTCGACCATCGGGCGCAGGTGGCGGGTGCGCCCGCCGGTGCCCATGAAGTAGCCGACCGGGCCGAGCGACAGCGGGTGGGTCTCGTCGACCGCGCCCTTGCCCATGGCGGTGGTGGCGATGGGGAGGGAGGCTTCCTCCTGAAGGGCGGCCAGCTCCGCCGCAGCGTCGGACAGGTGGACGCCGCCGCCGGCGATGACCAGCGGCGCCTTGGCGGAGGCGAGCAGGGCCGCCGCCTCACGCACCTTGGCCGGGTCGGCGCCGACGCGGTCGAGGGGGTAGTGGCCGAGCGAGGCGAAGCGCTCCCCCGCACCGGGAGCGGGGATGTCGTTGAACAGGTCGATGGGGGCGATCAGCACGGCCGGGCCCGGCCGCCCGGAGGCGGCTGCGGTGAAGGCCATGTCGACGTAGTCGTCGATGCGCTCCACCTCCGACACGCGGCGGATCCACTTGGCGCAGCCGCGGAACAGCTCCAGGTGGTCAAGCTCCTGGAAGGCGTTCTTGTCGGTCTGCTTGCGGTGGACGTCCTGGACGATGGCGACGATCGGCACGCTGGCCTTCAGCGCCTCAGCGAGGCCCGGCACCAGCAGCGTGGCGGCGGGGCCGTTCTGCGCGGTGACGACCGGGACCTTGTGGGAGACGCGGGCGTAGGCGTCGGCCATGGCCGTGCCGGCGTTCTCCGTGCGGTAGCCGATCTGGCGGATGCCGAACTCCGGCGCCACCAGGAACAGGGCGGACGGGATGCTCTGGCCGAAGATCACCTCGACGCCGTGCCGGCGAAGGGCCGCCGCGAAGACATGGGCGCCGGTCTTGTTGGAAGCGGGAGCCGCGGCGGGCTTTTCGGCGGCGATGCGGGTGTCCATGGGATTCCTCCTCGGGGAATATATAAATCGTTTTAGTTTTTGAGCGCGCAAAAGCGCGTTGAGTGGGGCGTCAGACGATTCCGCCGTCGCGCAGGGATGCCACGTCGGAGTGGGTCATGCCCAGCCATTCGCCCAGCACGTCCTCCGTGTGCTCGCCCAGCACAGGGGCGGCGCGGCGGATGGAGCCGGGGCTGTCCGACAGGCGCACGGTCAGGCCGTGGGTGGTGAAGTTGCCGGTCTTGGTGTGCGGGATGTCGACGATCTGCTTGGCCTCGCGCATGTAGGGGTTGGCCAGCAGGTCGGGCAGGGTGGCGATCTTCGCGGAGGGAAGTTCCGCCTGCCGCAGCAGGGCGACGACCTCGTCGGCCGGCATGCCGGCGATCCACTCCGCCACGATGGCCTCGATCGCCTCGATGTTGCGCATGCGGGCGTCAAGCGTGGCGAAGCGCGGGTCCTCCAGCAGGTCCGGGCGGTTCATGATGCGGGTCAGACGCGGGAAGTGCGCGTCGTTGCCGGCCACCATGTGCAGCCACTTGCCGTCGCCGGCCTGGAAGGTCTGCGCCGGGGCGGAGTAGCGGTCACGGTTGCCGACGCGGGTCATGGCGCGTCCGAGCATCGCCTGCTCCGGGATGGCCGTGACCAGCATGGACACGGCGCTGCCCATCAGGCTGGCATCGACCATCTGCCCCTTGCCGGTCTTGTGGCGGTCTTCCAGGGCGGCCAGGATGCCGACGGTGGCATAGAGCGCCGTTGCGTAGTCCACCAGGAAGGTGCCGCCCATGGTCGGCGGGCCGTCGGGGTCGCCGGTGATCTCCATCAGGCCGGAGGTCGCCTGGGCGATGCCGTCGAAGCAAGGCTCCCCGGCCATCGGGCCTTCCTGGCCGTAGCCGGAGATGCGGGCCATGATCAGGCGCGGGTTGATGGCGCGCAGGTCGTCCCAGCCGCAGCCCATCTTCTCCATGGTGCCGGGGCGGAAGTTCTCGATCAGGATGTCCGCCTGCTTGACCATCTCGCGCAGGATGGTGTGGGCGCGCGGGTCCCGGAAGTTCAGCGTGATGCTGCGCTTGTTCCGGTTGAACACCATGAAGTAGAGGCTCTCGCCCCCGACGTGCGGCTCCAGCGCGCGGGTGTCGTCGCCGCGCTTGGGCCGTTCCACCTTGACCACGTCGGCCCCCAGGTCGCCCAGCTGCATGCCGCAGTGCGGCCCGGCGATGAAGCGCGACAGGTCGAGGACCTTCAGCCCGTGCAGCGGGCCGTTCTTGGCGGGACCAGACATCAATGCACCTCAGACGCGCAGGAGGACGCGGTTCGGGTCGATCACGCGGCGGATCAAATCCAGCTCGCGCTCGGTGGGCAGCGGGGTGGTCGGGATGCTGTCCGGGACCACCGGCCGGAAGGACAGGCGGTCCAGCACCTCCTCCAGCGTCACGCCCGGATGGAGGGAGCGGATGCGCATCAGCTTGCTCTCCGGCTCGAAGTCGAGGATCGCCTTGTCGGTGACGACCAGATGCGGGCCGCCGGGCTGCAGGCCGGCCTCCTCGCGCGAGCGACCGCCGTGCAGGTGGCCGACGCTGGTGATAAAGTCGACCTTCTCCACGAACACGCGGCGGTCGAGGTCGACCACGACGATCGGGCGCGGCACGAAGGCGAAATGCTCGGGCTGGGCCAGGCAGCCGACCAGACGGACCTTCGGCTTGCGATAGTCGCCGATGGCCGTGATGTTCAGGTTGCCGAAACGGTCCACCTGGGCGGCGGAGTCAAAGCAGACGTCGAAGGCCCGTCGCGCCAGCATGTCGCACTTCACGCCGGTGTCCGACGGGGAGGCGGCGGCCTGCCAGCGGGTGAAGCTGTCCTGCTTCAGGTCGGCCGGCACGCTGGACAGGTCCGGCTCCAGCAGGTTGCCCCAATAGACCGCGGCGGACGGGGCGTGCAGCATCTGGGCGAGGCGCACCGCCGTCAGCGGGATGCCCACCGCCAGCGTGAAGGCGCGGCCGTTGGTGCCAACACCGACGAAGGCGAGGTCGCCGTCGCGGATCTCGCGGGCAATGACGGCCGTGACCAGCTCGTTGGTCGTGGCCGGGGCGGTGCTGCCCGGCGCGTCGGCAGCTGAAACGATTTTATTTTCAGACATGGTTCAGCTCATTGGGCTGGACGTCGAGACGGTTCAGCGCGGAAAGGCCGCCGACCTTGGCGATGTAGGCGCTGTGGCTGGGGATCGCCCGCGCGTATTCGTCCAGGTAGGCCGCGGCCCCCGCGGCGCTGCGGCTGCGCTCCAGGTAATCGGTCAGGTGGGCGTCATCCTCGTCGTACATGGCGTCGACGGACACGGGGTGGGCGCCGTAGGGCACCTCCACGATCGCCTCCACCCAGTTGCCGGGGATGTAGGTCAGCGTCGGGCGCTTCTTGATCTCCTCATGCGGGATGATCTTCTCCACCGTCACGATCACGCGCTTGCCGGCGCTGGCGATCATCTGGTCGATGTCGTCGCTGTCGCGCACGATCGGCCACTGTACGTTGCCGTACTTGTCGCCGACGTAGCCGTGGACGATCGTGAAGTCCGACGTCGCGGCGGCGACGGCCTGCAGCTTCTCCCCCGTGAAGGGGCAGGAGAAGGGGCGGATCTGCTCCGGGTTCTTGTCGGCGATGTCGGATCCCAGCAGCGTCTTGATCGGCAGGAAGGCCAGCCCCTGCGTGGCGGCGCGGAAGCGGGCGACCATGGCCGTCTCGGAGAAGTCGCGCACCTCGATGGCGCCGCTCTCCACCGCCCGGCGGAAGTTGGGGGCGAGGCCGTAGCTGAACATACCGGTGTAGATGCCCTCGTACCGGCGCAAGGCGCCGGCGGCGGCCAGCATGTCGGTGGCGGTGGTCGCCGCCCAGGTCTGCACGGTCAGGTCGGTAACGCCGCGCCGGATCAGGGAGCGAATGGCCGCGTTCGGCTGGCGGCGCAGCAGGCTGCCGCCGATCGCGATGGTGCTGCCCGACGTGACGGGGGCAAGCGCGTCCTCCAGCGATACCAGTTTTTCTTTCACGGTTGATCACTCGCGTGGGTGGGGGTTCCGGCCGAGGAGGTCGGCCGGGTGTCGGTTGCACAGGGCGCGGGGGCGGCGCGGGGCCGCGGCCCGCAAAGACATCAGGTCAAGGTCAGGTCCCGGCCGTCTGGTTCTTCTCGGCCTGGGTTTTCTCAGCCTGGGAAGAGCCACGGCGGCGCGGCTTGGCGACGGCAACCGCCGGGGGCGGGGCCGAGGTGCCGCGCACGATCAGCGACGGCTTCAGGATCACCGACCGCGGTGGGTCGCCGCGGTCGCCGGCGATACGCTGCAACAGCAGGCGCGCCGCGCTGTCGCCGGTTTCACGTTTGGGGTGGTTGATGGTGGTGAGGTTGAGCAGCGGGTGTTCGGCCAACTGGATGTTGTCAAAGCCGACCACCGAGACGTCGGACGGCACCTTGATGCCCAGGTCGTGCAGGGCGCCCAGAGCGCCGAGCGCCATCAGGTCGTTGGCCGCGACGATGGCGGTCGGGCGCTGCGCCGCGGCCATCATCGTGCGGGTGGCGCTGTCGCCGGATTCGATGCTGTAGTCGCCCTGGACGACCAGCGACGGGGCGCTGTCCAGCCCGTGGGCGGCCACCGCCTCCAGATAGGCGGCCAGCCGGTCGTCGGCGGAGCTGGAGCGGAACAGTCCCTTGATGAAGCCGACCCGCCGGTGTCCCAGGCTGACGAGGTAGTCCATCGCCATCCGCACGCCGGCCTGGTTGTCGATCCCCACATAGTCGCAGGAATGGCCCGGCGCCCGGCGGTTGACCGTGACCAGCGGAATGCCGGCCGCCTCCACCCGCTCCATGTCCTGGTCGTCCAGGATTTGCGACAGAACGATCATGCCGTCGATCTGTTTGTCCAACAGGGAGCGAACGTAGGCGGTCTTCTTCTCCGCCTGGAAATCCGTGTTGCAGAGGATGAGGTTCTTGCGCTCCCGCCACACCACGTCCTCCACGCCGCGGACGACGTCCGGCACGAAGGGGTTGGCGATGTCGCCGACGACGAGCCCGATCGACCAGCTGCGCCCCATGCGCAGGCCGCGCGCCGTGGAGGAGGCGTGATAGCCGATCTCCCGCGCCTTGCGGAGCACCAGTTCGCGCGTCTGCGCCTTCACGTTCGGCTTGCCGGCCAGCGCGTTGGAGACGGTGGCCGGCGACACGCCGCAGAGTGCCGCGAGATCAAGGATGGTCGGCCGAGCCGGCGAGCCTTGGCCGGCGTCGGTGCCGCCGTTGGCCTCTTCCTGGGGGAGTCGATTTCTGCTCATGCCACACCAAAAAATGCTTGCAGGACGGAGTAAAAACGTTTTAGCTCGGAACTGCAAGCGGAAAAAACAGTGGGCTTGCCGAACCAAGCCAGCCAAAACAAGCCGCCAGAACAAGCGGAACGAACGGATCACAAGGGGGGATGGGAAGCGATGCGCGATTCTGCGCCCCTGCTGCGCCTGACGGCGATTTCGAAAAGCTTTCCCGGCGTGCGTGCCCTGGATGGGGTGGACCTGACGGTCGGCGCCGGTGAAGTGGTTGCGTTGATTGGAGAAAACGGGGCCGGCAAGTCGACGCTGATGAAGATCCTGAACGGGATCTACCAGCCCGACGGTGGCGAGATCGCGCTGGACGGCGCGCCCGTCCCCTTCCCGACCCCGCACGCGGCCTTGTCGCGCGGGGTCAGCATGGTCCACCAGGAACCGAAGCTGTGCCTCGCGCTCAGCGTTACCGAAAACGTTTTAATTGGCAGGCTCCCGAAGGGCCGGCTCGGCGCGATCGATTGGCGCCGGGCGCATGAGCGCACGCGGGAGCTGCTGCAACGGGTCGGCATGCGCGTGGAGCCGACGACCGCGACGGAACGCCTGTCCATCGCCGAGCGGCAGCTGTTGCAGATCGCCAAGGCGCTGGCGTCGGACTCGCGCCTGATCGTGCTGGACGAACCGACCGCCAGCCTGACCCCGGTGGAGGTGGACGTGCTGTTCGGCATCGTCCGCGATCTTCAGGCGGGCGGCGTCAGTTTCATCTACATCTCCCACCATCTGGAGGAGATCTTCCGGATCGCCCAGTCGGTGTCCGTGCTGAAGGACGGCCGCAAGGTCGCCGACCGCAAGGTGGCGGAAACGACGAAGGAGGAGCTGCTGTCCCTGATGGTCGGGCGCGACCTCGGCAACCGCTTCCCGGCCAAGGGCCGGCGCCCCGGCGCCCCGGCGCTGGAGGTGCGCAACCTGACGGGCCGCGGCTTCCGCAACGTGTCCTTCCGCGTCCACAAGGGCGAGGTGGTGGGCATCGCCGGCCTGGTCGGCGCCGGCCGCACCGAACTGGCCCGCGCCATCTTCGGCGCCGACCCCATCAAGGGCGGCGAGATCCTGGTGAACGGCAAGCCCGCCACCATCCGCAACCCGGCGGACGCCATCGGCCTCGGCGTCGCCTACATCGCGGAGGACCGGCGCGACGGGCTGTTCATGCCGCTGCCGGTGCGCGAGAACATCACCGTCGTGGCGCCGGAGGCGATCGCCACCAACGGGATCATCCGGGAGCGCACGCAGAAGTCCATCGCGCTCGACTACATAAAACGTTTGAACATCCGCACGCCGAGCGGGGAACAGCCGATCCGTTTCCTCAGCGGCGGCAACCAGCAGAAATGCATCCTGGCGCGCTGGATCATCAAGGGCGTGCAGACGATCATCTTCGACGAGCCGACGCGGGGCATCGACGTCGGCGCGAAGACCGAGATCTACCGCCTGATCGACCAGTTGGCCAGCGAAGGCAAGGCCGTCATCCTGATCTCGTCCGAACTGCCGGAAATCCTCGGCATGAGCGACCGCGTCCTCGTCATGGAGCGCGGGCGCCTGAGCGGCGAGGTCGATGGGCATGAAGCGACCGAGGAAAACCTCCTGGCGCTCGCCCTTCCGACCAACACCCCTTCCCACGAGTTGCAGCCATGACCGAACAGTCCCCCCCGATCGCCGGCCCCGGAGCGGGCGCGGCCTCGGCCACCTCCGCCCGGTCCGTCAACTGGACGGGCTACCTGGTCCAGTACAGCAACGTCCTCGCCTTGGTCGCCATCCTGGTGGTGGCGTCGATCCTGTCGCCGTATTTCTTCTCGTCGCGCAACATCTTCAACGTGCTGCGCGGCGCGACCATGGTCGGCATTGTCGCCGTGGGCATGACCTACGTCATCCTGAACCGGGGCATCGACCTGTCGGTCGGCTCGCTGGTCGGTTTGTCGGCGGCGCTGACGGCCTCCTTCGCGCAGCACGGCCTCCTGGTCGCCGCCTCCATCGGGCTGGCGTCGGGCCTGGCGCTCGGGCTCGCCAACGG
This sequence comes from Azospirillum canadense, assembly GCF_025961225.1. GTDB lineage: Bacteria > Pseudomonadota > Alphaproteobacteria > Azospirillales > Azospirillaceae > Azospirillum > Azospirillum canadense. The sequence goes on from NZ_JAOQNG010000007.1 coordinate 1,250,901, forward strand.
GCTGATGATCACGGCGCTGCGGCTGCAACCCTTCATCGCCACGCTCGGCATGATGATCTTCGCGCGCGGTTTGGTGTTCGTCTACACGGGCGGCAGCAACATCGTGGTCGACAACCCGACCGACGCCTTCTCCTTCCTGGGGTCGGGCTACGCCGGGCCGATCCCGGTGCCGGTGCTGGTGTTCATCGCCATCTGGGCGGTGGCCGCCTGGGTGCTGCGCTACACCGTGTTCGGCCGCTCCATCTACGCGGTCGGCGCCAACGAAGAGGCGGCGCGCCTGTCCGGCATAAACGCCGACCGCAACAAGATCCTGGTCTACTGCATCAGCGGCGTGCTGGCGGCCTTCGCCGGCGTGGTGATGGCCAGCCGTCTGACCGTGGGCGAGCCGAACGGCGGCACGCTGTACGAACTGGACGCCATCGCCGCGGTGCTGATCGGCGGCACGACGTTCGACGGCGGCGTGGGCAGCGTGCACGGCACGGTGCTGGGCATCCTGATCCTGGCCTTTCTGTCCAACGTGTTGAACCTGCTGAACATTTCCCCCTACTCGCAGATGCTGCTGAAGGGCGTGATCATCGTCCTGGCTGTCGTCGTCAGCGAGTGGCGGAAGCGGAAGTAAGCAAAAAACCATTCCCTGAGGAAACGCATCATGGCCAAGAACGATCTCTGGACCCCGAGCCGCCGCCACGTCCTGAAGCTGGGTGCGGCGGGCGGCCTCGCCGCCGCCGGGCTGCCCCTTATCCAACGCACCGCCTGGGGCGAGACCGGCGTGGAAGGGAAGACCATCGGCTTCACGATGTCCTTCTCGAACACCGAGTGGATCAAGCAGATGCACCTCGGTGTTGTGGACACCGCCAAGAAGTACGGCATGAACACGGTGGTCTACGACGCCAACGACCAGCCGACCAAGCAGATCCGCGACATTGAAGACCTGATCGTCCGCAACGTCGACGTTATCATCATCTCCACCTACTACGCCGACGCCATCCGCCCGGCGGTGCAGGAGATCAACCGCGCCGGCATCCCCATCGTCGTGCTCAGCTCGCCGCTGCCGGCGGGGGTGAACTTCAACTGCCTGCTGTCCACCGACATGGTCGGCACCGCCCGCAAGGCCGGCGAGTACTATGTGAAGAAGCTGAACGGCCAGGGCAACGTCGTGCAGATCGACGGCAAGCCCGGTTCGCTGATCAACCAGCAGCGCGGCAGCGGCTGGCGCGAGGTGATCGACAAGAACCCGGGAATCAAGGTCGTTTCCCACGTCGTCGCCAACTACGACCGCACCCAGGCGATCCGCGGCATGGAGGACGCGCTCCAGGCCAACGGCAAGATCGATGCCGTCTACTGCCACAACGACGACATGGCGCTGGGCGCGGTGCGCGCCGCGACGGAGTTCGGCCGCAACAAGGACATGTTCTTCACCGGCTACGACGGCCTGACGCCGGAGGCGCTGGAGGCCATCCACAACGGCACGCTCGACGCCGTGTGGGAGTACCTGCCCTTCGGCGTGGAGGGCGTGGAAGCCGCGATCCGCATCCTTCAGAAAAAGCCGCTTCCGAAGACCATCGCCTTCGAATCGCCGATGATCACGAAGGATAACGTCCTGGAATGGTACGACCCGAAGGAGCGCAAGCGCCGCGTCCTGCCGTCGCGCCTGTCGCTCTGACGCCCGAAGGGCCATCTGGAAACCCCGTTGTTCCCCTCGCCCGCCTCCGGCGGGAGAGGGAGGGGCCCAAGCCTCTGGCTTGGGAGGGTGAGGGCTTGGTTCCTCGGAAAAACCTTGCCCTCACCCTCCCGCCTGCGGCGGGTCCCTCCCGCTCCCAGTGGGGCTGGGAGCGGGTGATGAGACTGGACGGTTCGACGTGACGAACAAGACTTCCAAGGTCGGCAGCATCGCCGACGCCGTGACCCTGATCCCGGACGGGACGCGGCTGGCGATCGGCGGCTTCGCCATCTACCAACACCCCATGGCGGTGGTGCGTGCGCTGATCCGCGCCGGCCGCCGCGACCTGGCCATCGTCGGCACCGTGAACGGCAACGAAGTCGACCTGCTCGTCGGCGCCGGCTGCGTGAAGCGGGTCGAGACATCCTACGTCGGCCTGGAGAAATACGGCCTCGCCCCCAATTTCCGCCGCGCGGTGGAGGAGGGCCGGGTGGAGGTCGTGGACTATCCGGAGGTGCTGAGCTTCGACCGCTTCCGCGCCAGCCAGGAGAACTTCACCTTCTGGCCCTGCGACTATTTGGGCGGCACCGACGTGCTGGCCCGCAACCCGGACATCAAGCCGTTCATCTGTCCGGCGACCGGCCGGACGCTGCACGCCGTGCCGCCCGCCGACCCGGAGGTCGTGGTCCTGCACGCCATCGCCGCCGACGAGCGCGGCAACGTCATCCTGCCGCAACGCCACCTGCTGCCGCAGGGGCTGGACGTGATCATGGCGCGCGGCTGCGACACGGTGATCGTGACCGTGGAGAAGATCGTGCCGCAGAGCATGATCCGCCGCCACGCGGCGCAGGTGCAGATCCCGTCCTACAAGACGACGCTGGTGGTGGAGGCGCCCTGGGGCGCGCACCCGACCGCTCTGCTTGGCCGCTACGCCACCGACGACGCGCATTTCCGCGATTATGTGGCCGCCTCGGCCAGCCCGGACGGCTTTGCCGCCTACCTCGACCGCTACGTGCACGGCCCCGCCGACCACCAGGCCTACCTCGACGCGGTCGGCCCCGGGCGCCTGGGCAGCCTGACGGAGTTCGACACGCTATGAGCGCGAACCTCAACGATACCCTGCTGGATAGGGCGCTGGACGGCACCCCGGACGGCGCGACGCTGGCGGAGACCATCGCGGTCAACCTCGCCCGCTCCTTCGCGGACGGGGAGGTCGGCTTCACCGGCCTTGTCACCGGCGGGGCGGCGGCGCTGTTCGGCACCTCCATTCCGCTCGCCGCCATGTCTCTGGCGCAGGCGATGCACGCGCCGAACCTGACCATCCTGCTGGCCGGCTGGTCGCACAACCCGGATCTCGGCTCCCTGTCGGTCATGCCGGATTCGGAGTTCGATTCCGTGCTGCGCGACCTTCCCTGCGACGCGCAGATGCTGACCTACCCCGGTCCCTGGGCGATCAAGCGCGGCGACATCGACTTCGGTTTCAGTTCCGGCGTGCAGGTCGACGCGGTCGGCAGCATCAACAGCGTCTGCATCGGCGACCCGGCCAAGCCCAAGGTCCGCCTCGTCGGACCGATCCTCCAGCCGGAACACATGACCCTGTTCGGGCGCGAGTATGTGATGATGCCCCACCACGCCCGTCGCAACTTCGTGGAGAAGGTCGACTATGTCTCCGGCGTCGGCTATCCGGGCGGGCTGGAAGGGCGCAAACGCCTCGGCCTGAACCACGGTGGGCCGGAATGGGTGGTCACGCCGAAATGCGTGTTCGACTTCGACAAGGAAGCCGGGCGCATCCGCGTGAAGTCCGTCCACCGCGACGCCGACCGGCGGGACCTTGCCGAGCACACCGGCTTCGCCGTCGATGCCGGGAACGCTCCCCTGACGGCCGCCCCGACCAAGGATGAACTGGACCTGCTGCGCCGCCACGTGGATCCGAACGGCATCCTGCTGGGACGCCGGGCCGCGTAGCCCCTCGGCTGTTTCTCACGCTTTCCTGGGCGGGACCGTCGTTCCCGCCCAGCCCCGATTCTCAACGGCGATCGGGAACGGTCATCACAGCCGGGATCATTCGGTCAACATCGTCGCGATCGCCTCGACCGCCGCCGCCGCGTAGGGGCGGACCCGGCTGGGAATCTGCGACGGGTGAATGTCCGGGCCCAGAATGCCGACACCGACCGGCTTCATGAATTCGAGCTGCAGGTCGATCAGGCTCTTGATCACGGCGTGGCCCATGACCAGGCCATGCGAGGTTTCGCCCCGCTCGATGATGCCGAGAGCCGCCACGCCGGCGACCTCGGGGCGCCGCAGCAGGCGCTTGACCGCCAACGGCGTTTCCATCGAACCCGGGACCCAGGTCTCGGCCGCGATCTGCAGCCCCAGCCGGGCGGCCACATCGCGCGCTTCCGCCAGCATCTCCTCGGCCTCCTTGCGGTGGAAGCGTCCCAGCACCAACCCGATCTGCGCCATCGTCCTCTCCTGTGAACCAACCCTGTGAATAGGCCCAGTGAATGGGGCCGCCACAGTACGAAAGCGCGTCGCGTCCGAGAAGCCATAGAATTGGGTGCGGCCGGACCGGATTCGCCTCGCCCCCATCGATGGTACAGAAATTCTTTCCGGTCTTGGTCCTTATGCCCGGCCAGTTGGAGGCGCATCGTCACCGGAGCGACCATCAACCGAGGATCGACGGATGCACCTGCGTTCCCTCGCCGTCATCGGCTGGCTCGCAGCGGTCGCGGCGCCCGCCGCCGCTCCCGCCGCGCAGCCCCTGCACGAAACCGTGACGCCGGCCTTCCAGCACGCAATTCCCAACATTCCCGGGAAAAACCTCCTTTCCGTCGTCGTCGACTACCCGCCCGGCGGCAAATCCGGGCCGCACCATCACGCGGGGTCGGCCTTCATCTATGCCTATGTGCTGTCCGGTGCGATCCGCAGCCAGGTCGATGACGGCCCGGACAAGGTCTATCGCGCCGGCGAGAGCTTTTTCGAAACGCCCGGCGCCCAGCACCGCGTCAGCGAGAACGCCAGCGCCACCGAACCGGCCCGCCTGCTCGCGGTCTTCATCATCGACGACGGCGACACCCCTCTGACTTCTCCCCTGGCCACCCCCCTGGCCACCACCAACTCTCATTGAGGAGCACCACCATGACCCAGCGTCTCGACTACAACAGCATCGCGCCCGCCGGCATGAAGGCCCTGGGCGGCGTTTACGGCTACGTCAGCCAGAGCGGCCTGCCGGCCGAGCTGATCAATCTCGTCTTCCTCCGGGTGTCGCAGATCAACGGCTGCGCCTACTGCATCGACATGCACAGCCGCGACCTGATCAAGGGCGGCATGGCCGTCGACAAGCTGGTGCTGGTGCCGGTTTGGCACGAGGCCGGCGCGCTGTTCACCGCGCAGGAGCGCGCCGCCCTGCGCTGGTCGGAGACGGTGACCCGGGTGGCGGACACTGCCATTCCCGACGAGGAATACCAGGCCGTCTCGGCGCAGTTCTCGGAAAAGGAGCGTGTCGACCTGACGATCGCGGTCGGGCTGATGAACGTCTACAACCGAATCGCGATCAGCTTCCGTGCGACGCCGGCCGCGGTGGCGCGCTGACGCGCGCAGCGGTCGAATGCCTAGCCGTGACGGTCCGCGAGTTCGATCAGCCGCGCGCAGTCGGAGGCCAACCGCCGCTCGTACAGATTGGTCGTTCCCAGAAGCAGGCCACGGGGCCGCGGCTCATCGGCGTCCCAGGGGGCGTACCAGGGGGACAGGGGCACCGGCGCCAAGCCGAACGGCAGGGCGTGCAACGCGACGTCGGTGTCCTTCGTCCCGTCCGGCAGCGTGACGCGGACCGACAGGCTCCCCGCGGCTTCCGCCCGAACGGCCCCGCGTCCGTTCGCGTCGGCCGCTGCGCGCATCCCGGCCAGCACGGCCTCCTGGCGGGTGGCGTAGAGCCGCTTCATCCGCCGCAGGTGGCGGAAATAGTGGCCTTCGGCCATGAACTCCGTCACCGCCCGCTGCACCACCGTCGCCGGCGCGGGGGCCAAACAGGCCGCCGCCTCGCCGAAGACGGTGGTCAGCGCGGGCGGCACCACGAGGAAGCCCAGCCGCAGCGCCGGGCTGATCGTCTTGCTGAAAGTGCCCACGTGCAGGACGCGCCCGTCCCGGTCGAGGGATGCGAGTGCCGGCGCGGCGCGTCCCTTGAGCTGAAGCTCGCTCAGGTAGTCGTCCTCGACGATCCAGGCGTCGGTCCGGCCGGCCCAGTCCAGAAGCGCTAGGCGACGGTCGAGCGACAAGGTGACGCCCAACGGCGCCTGCTGCCCCGGCGTCACCACGGCGAGCGCGGCTTGCGGGGCCCGCCGCACCCCTTCCGCAACGTCGATCCCGTCGGTGTCGACCGGCACGGCGGCGACCCTCATCCGGGCGAGGCGGAGCGCGGTCCGCGTCAGGGGAAAGCCGGGATCCTCCAGCCACGCCGTCGCGTCTTCCAGGCGCAGGGTCCGGATGATCAGGCCGAGCGCCCCGGAAAAGCCGGCCGTGATGAGCACCTGGGCCGGCGTGCAGCGGACACCCCGGGCGATGGCGAGATAGGCGGCGATCTCCCGGCGCAAATCCGGATGGCCGCGCGGATCGGGATAGCCGACGGGCGCGGCCGCGGCGGTCCGGGCGGCGCGCGCCATGATCCGGGACCAGAGCGTGTAGGGGAAGGCGTCCTGGGCCGGCACGCCCATCTGGAACGACAGGGGGGTGGTCTCGAAATCGTGGTACAACTCGGGCAGGGGAGGGGCCTCGCCGCCGCGTTCGGCCGCCGGCGCCATCGCGATGCGCTCCGCCACCCGCGTTCCGGCGGCTCCCATCCCGATCACCAACTGCTCGTCGATCAGCCGCTCGTAGGCCTCGCGCACCGTGCCGCGCGACACGCCGAGGTGGGTCGCCAGATCGCGCCAGGAGGGCAGGCGCGCGCCGCCGGCCAGCCGGCCGTCGCGAATGGCGTCGCGGAGCGCGGCGTGGATTTGCGCGGCCAACGGGATTTTCGCGCTCCGGCTGACAGCCAGATGCAGCGGCTCGAACAAATCCGGCGGGGCTGGGTGCGGTTGGGACATGTCCGCAGGATAGCGCAGGCCGCATTCGGCGACGGCGGCTTTTTCGAGCCTCCGCACGGTCGCAACGACGCGCGGCCAGCGATATTCACCACAATCCACCGTTCAGGCGATCGGGAGGATGGCGTTGTGATGGGGTGTAGAACCAGTAATTTCCATGATATATGGCGCATGGTCGTGAATAACGCCTGGTGCTTATCGGTTTTTTAGGCGGATGTAATGGGTGATCACGCTCATTGAATTTACTTGTGCTTACCGTTCTTAACGGAATCCGCAGATTGAAGAGCTGTAGCACTGGACATCTCCAAGGCAAAGCAAGCGGAGGAATTCATGTCCTATCATCCCGTGCCCGTGACGCATGTCGGCCTGACCGTCACCGCCATACGCGCCGCGACGACGTGGTATACGGAGGCGTTCAGCTGCCGGCACATCATCGGCCCCCTGCATGTGAAGCATGACGGCTCCCACATCGGCGAGGTGTTCAAGGGAATCTTCGGCGACAAGTTCGAGGAAGGCTACGTGAGCCACCTCGCCACGGCGAATGGCGTGGGGATCGAGCTGTTCCAGTTCGTCGTGCCGGCTTCGGAAGACGCTCCCGACAACTTCCTATATTGGAAGACCGGTGTGTTCCATTTCTGCCTGGTCGATCCCGACATCGAGGGGTTGGCACGCCGCATCAAGGAAATGGGCGGGAAGCAGCGCTCAAAAGTGTGGACGCTGTTCGAAGGGGAACCGTTCAAGGCCGTGTACTGCGAGGATCCCTGGGGAAACCTGATCGAGATCTACTCCCACTCGACGGAACTGATGTACGCCAATCGTGATCGTGGTGCTTGACCTTTTCGCACTGAACCGTCGAGCTTGAACAGAAGGCGTTTGATGGACCTCCCATCAAACGCCTTCGGCATCAGCCCCGGCCGCCTACGCGGTTCTGGGCAGTGCGGTGAAGTGCTTCTCCAGCGTGATCGGGTAATTGCGCACGCGCACGCCCGTTGCGTTGTAAACGGCGTTTGCCACCGCGGCCGCGACGCCGCACAAGCCGATCTCGCCGATCCCCTTTGCCTTCATGGGCGAGGACTTAACGTCCGGATGGTCGAGGAAGATCACCTCCTGGTGCGGGATGTCGGCGTGGACCGGCACTTCGTAGCCGCCAAGGTCATGGTTGACAAAGCAGCCATGGCGCGTGTCGACGGCGAGCGCCTCCATCAGGGCCGCGCCGACGCCCATCGTCATGCCCCCGATGACCTGGCTGCGCGCCGTCGTGGGGTTCAGAACGCGGCCGGCGTCGACCACCGCCAACATCCGGCGGACGCGCGTTTCGCCGGTGAAGCTGTTGACGCCGACCTCGGCAAACTGCGCGGCGAAGGTGGCTTGCACGTATTTCTTGTCGAGGTCCCCGAACGTGATGCCGTCCTCACCCGTCAACGGCCCATTCTTCGCGGCCTCGGCAAGGGCGATGGAGCGGTTGCCCGACGTGACCTTCCCATCCGCGAACTCCGCGTCCGCGGCGTTGAAGCCGAGCCGGGCGGCAACCGCTTCGCGCAGCTTGACGCACGCGGCGTAGAGGCCCGAGGTCGAGGTGTTGGCACCCCACTGGCCGCCGGACCCCGCCGATTGGGGAAAGGCGGAGTCCCCCAGCTTCACCGTCACGGCGCCGATCGGCACGCCCATCATCTCCGCCGCGGTCTGGGCAAGGATCGTGTAGGCGCCGGTGCCGATGTCGGTCATGTCGGTCTCGACCGTCAGCCGGCCATCCGGTTCAAGGCGGATCCGCGCGGCGGACGGCATCAGCAGGTTCAGCCGTATCCCGGCCGCCATCCCCATGCCGACCAGCCACTTGCCGTCGCGCACCGCGCCGGGCGTCTTGCTGCGTTTGGACCAGCCGAAATGCTCAGCACCGGTCCTCAGGCACTCGACCAGGTGCCGTTCCGAGAAGGGCCGCTGCGGGTTGCGCGGGTCCGCCTGCGTGTCGTTCAGGACGCGGAACTCGACCGGGTCGATGCCGAGCTTCTCCGCCATTTCGTCCATCGCCATTTCGAGCGCCATCAGACCCGGCGCCTCGCCCGGCGCGCGCATGTCGTTCGCCTCGCCGAGGTCGAGCGCCGCGAGCTTCAGGTAAATCTCGCGGTTGGGGGCGGCGTAGAACAGCTTGGTCGGCGCGATCCCGGCTTCGGGCATTCCGCCGGGCAGGTTGCCGCTGATGTTCACGTGCCCGATGGCGGTCAGCCGGCCGTCCGGTGTCGCACCGAGCCGGATCCGCTGGATCGTCGCCGCGCGGTGTGTGCCGTTGTTGATGATGAGTGGCCGTTGCAGCGTCACCTTCACGGGCCGTCCCGCCGCCTTCGCGCCGAGCGCCGCGAGCAGCGCGTCGGCCCGCAGGTAGAGCTTGCTGCCGAAGCCGCCGCCGATGTACGGGGACTCCACGCGCACCTTCTCCTCCGGAATGTCGAGGGTCGTCGCGAGGGCGGCCTTCGCCCAGTGGACCATCTGCTGGGACGTCCAGACGGTGACACGGTCGCCGTCCCAGGCGGCGATGGAGGCGTGCGGCTCCATCATCGCGTGGGTCTCGTCCGGGGTCGTGTAGGTCTCGTCGAGCTTCACCGGCGCCGCGGCGAAGGCGGCGTCGAAGTCGCCCACGCGGTCGTAGACCTCGGCGTCCTCGCCCTCGTTGGGGTCCACCGACGGCGGCGCGTCGGGCGCTTCCGCGGCGAGGTCGAACTTGCCCGGCGCCGTCTCATAGTCGACCTTGACGAGGAAGGCCGCCGCCCGCGCCTCCTCGAAGGTCTGCGCCACCACCAACGCGACGGCTTGGTGGTAGTGCGCCACCTCGGCCCCCCCGAAGAGCTTCGCGGTCTGGCGCAGCGGGTTCTTCTCCGCGGCCTTGTAGTCCAGCGTCGTGATCACGGTGACGACGCCGGGCGCGGCCTTCGCCGCCGCCGTGTCGATCCGCGCGATGCGCCCCTTGGCGATCGTGGCGCCGACCACATAGCCATAGGCCTGGTTCGCGACGACCTCATGGCGCTCGTAGGCGTAGGGGGCGGTGCCGGTGACCTTCAGCGGGCCGTCGACGCGGGTTGCGGGGCGTCCGACGACAATCAGCTGGTCGATCGGGTTTCGGCCGGAGGGTGTCGTGAAGTCCATCGCCTTACACTCTCCTTTCAGCAACCACCAGCGCGAGCGTGCGCTCCGCGAGCGGGATCTTGAACGCGTTGTCCTTCGTCGGGGTGGCTCCTTCGAAGGCGGCGGACACCACGGCGGCCGGCCCCTTGGGCAGGGCCGCTTCCGCCGCCTTGACCCGCCATGGCCGTGGCGCGACGCTGCCGAACGCGACGCGGCCCGTTCCGTCCTTCTGGAGGACCGCCGCAACCGAGACGATCGCGAAGGCGTAGGACGCGCGGTCGCGCACCTTGTGGTAATGGTGCGAGCCGCCGAGCGGCGGCGGCAGCGTGACGGCGGTGATCAATTCGCCGGGCTCGAGCGCGAACTCGACCTCCGGCGTGTTGCCGGGAAGGCGGTGGAAATCGGCGATCGGGATGCTGCGGGTCCGCCCGGCGGCGTCCATCGTCTCCACCGTGGCGTCGAGAACGGTGAGCGCGACGGCCATGTCGCCTGGATTCTGGGCGATGCAGCCCTCGCTCGTGCCGATTACCGCGAGCGAGCGCGACACGCCGCCCATGGCCGAGCAGCCGGACCCGGGCACGCGTTTGTTGCACGGCATGTCGGTGTTGTAGAAATACGGGCAGCGGTTGCGTTGCAGGAGATTGCCCCCCGTCGACGCCTTGTTGCGGAGCTGGCCGGTGGCACCCGCCACGATCGCGCGGGAGAGGACCGCATACTCGCGCTTCACCCGCGGGTGGGACGCGAGGTCGGTGTTGGTGACCAGCGCGCCGATCCTGAGCCCGCCGTCCGCGCTGTCCTCGATGGTGGTGAGCGGAAGGCCGCGGATGTCCACCAGATGGGTGGGAGTCTCGATTTGGAACTTCATCAGGTCGAGAAGGTTCGTGCCCCCGGCGATGAACTTGGCGCCGGGCGTGGACGCGATTGCCTTGACGGCCTCGGCCGGGCTTTTCGCCCGTTCGTAGGTGAATGGGATCATGCCTTGGCTCCCGCCACTTCGGTGATGGCTTCGGCGATGTTGGAATAGGCGCCGCAGCGGCAGATGTTGCCGCTCATCCGTTCGCGCAGCTCCAGGTTGGTGAGCTTCATCGGCGCGGCGATGTCGTCGGTGACGTGGCTCGGAACGCCTTTCTCGATCTCCGCGAGCAGAGCCACGGCCGAACAGATCTGGCCGGGGGTGCAATAGCCGCATTGAAAGCCGTCGTGCTTCAGGAAGGCGGCCTGCATCGGATGCAGCGCGTCCGGCGTGCCGAGGCCCTCGACCGTCGTGACGCGGTCGCCGTCGTGCATGACGGCAAGGCTGAGGCAGGCGTTGATGCGGATGCCGTTCACCAGCACCGTGCAGGCGCCGCAGTGCCCGTGGTCGCAGCCCTTTTTGGTGCCGGTCAGCTGAAGATGCTCCCGCAGGGCGTCGAGAAGGCTCGTTCGCGTGTCGAGCGTCAGGGACCGGGAACGGCCGTTGATGTCCATGGTGACGGTCATCATCGGGTTGGCTTCCATAGTGACGTTCCTCGTGGGCGCGGCGCTGGGCGCGGGCGTGTCGGCGGCCTGTGCCGTGCCGAAGATTGGCGTCGACGCCATCGCGGACAGTGACGCTCCTCCGGCAACGAACTCGCGGCGGGATAGCTCCCAGTCGGGACTGCTCATGACCTGCCTCCGCTGTTTTGGGTTTTCCAGGCCGCACCGGGCGCCGCCACGGGCGCCGTCATGGGCTTCGGTGGCGCAGAGACAGATAGTCCGCCACCATCGGCCGACCGGTTAATCGGGGTAAAGCGCGGTAAAAATCGACGGCTTGACTTATCGCCGGGAGTTCATGCAGGACCGCCGACGGCGGTTGGTACCCCAATCGATCACGAGCAATATTGGGGCGAGCATGCCGAGCATCGTAAAGATCGCAAAGGCTTCGGCGTAGCGTGTGCCCTCCGCCGCGATGGTGTTGAGGACCGCCGGGCCAAGCCCCGCTCCGCAGGTGAAGGCGAAGTAATTGACGCCGAATATGGCCCCGAAACTGCGCATGCCGAAGCGCTTGGCCAGCAGATAGCCCATGGCATCGCCCTCGGCTCCGGTGGCCAGCCCGAAGAAAATCCCGCTGACATAGGCGGCCGCAACGCTGTCGGAGCTTGCAAGCAGCACATGCCCCACGGACGGGAACAGAAAGAAGATGCAGGTCAAAGCGGTAGGCGGGAACCGATCGAGCAGCGCGCCGAATCCAAGGCGTGCGGCGATGAAGGCGGCGCCGACGACCGTCATGGCGCCGGCCGCCCCGGGGGCGGACATGCCCCGGTCCTCCAGGATCGTGGGCAGCGAAATGGAGCCGGCCGCCGCGGCGAGATAGTTGAAGAGGAAGGCATCGATCATCAGCCAAAAGCTGGAGGTCGCGACGGCTTCCCTCAATGTGTAGCCCGCAACCTCCTGCGAGTGCTGGCGCTTCGGTGGATCGCGGATCACGAACAGTGCAACCGGAAGCGGCACGAGCATCGATGCCATACCGGCCACGACAAAGGCGGACCGCCAGCCCCACGTGGAAATGATCATCGAAAGGGTCGGCGGAACGGTGGCGATGCCTAGCCCGACAAAGGAGAGCATGACGCCCAAGGCCAAGCCGCGTTGCCGTTGGAACCACCCAACCACCACATGCGTGTAAGGCACGCCGGTCTGGGCCGAGCCCAAAAGGCTCGCCGCAACGACGGCGAAAGCGAAGCTGGGCAGGTCTCGCGGCAGAAGCCCGACGCCGACAAGGCCCGCGGCCATCCCGATGGACGACACGATGAGCACCGCGCGTGGACCGTACCGGTCCACAGTGCGCCGACGACCGGCGCCATCAGGCCGTTCAGAAAAGCGACGGGCGCCACGACGGCGGCCACGGATGTCCGATTCCAGCCGGTTTCCTCGACGATTGGTATAATAAAAACACTAAAACCGTAAATCAGGACGATGCCGATGCTGAAATACATCCCCAGGCCCGAGCCCAGAACGAGCATGATCTTTCCCGCTCTTTCGGTCATGCCCGCCACCGCCTTGCTTTGCGCCGCATAGGGAAATCTGCATTCGCCCAAACGGCCCGGCCTGTCAATTGGCGCCGTATCGGTAATTCGTCACGGATTTCAACAAGGCCGGCCGGGCGTCCCCGCGCACCCGGCCGGCCTTGAACCGCCCTCCATGTCAGTGAAAAACACGCGACAAGGCACCGTCGACCGCGGCGACGATGCGGTCGATGTCATCGGTCGTGGCGATCAGCGCAGGGCTGAGGCACAGGGTGTTGTTCAGGCCGGGCAGCGATCGGTTGGTGGCGCCGATGATGACGCCGTTCGCCATGCAGTCAGCGACGACCGTCTGCACCTGCCTTTCGTCGGCCGCTTCCTTGGTGGTGCGGTCCTGCACCAGCTCCACGCCGCAGAACAGCCCCTTGCCGCGGACGTCGCCGACGGCGGAGTGACGCTCCGCCAAGTTCCATAGGCCTGACAGCAGCCGCTCGCCCATGGCGCGGGTGTTGGCGATGAGGCCCTCGTCCTCGATGATGCGCATGTTCTCCAGCGCTGCCGCTGGGCCGGCGACGCAGCCGCCGAAGGTCGAGATGTCGCGGAAGAAGGACATCGGGTCGTCCGGAGCGTCCTTGAACAGCTCGAAGATGCGCTCGGTCGTGACGGTGCAGGAGATCGCGGCGTAGCCGGACGCCACGCCCTTCGCCATGGTGACGAAGTCCGGCCGCACGCCGTATTGTTGGTAGCCGAACCATTCGCCGGTGCGCCCGACGCCGCAGACCACCTCGTCGATGTGCAGCAGCACGCCGTGGCGGCGGCAGATGTCCTGCACCTTGTCCCAATAGCCCTTCGGCGGGGTGATGACGCCACCGCCAGCGGTGATCGGCTCCAGGCACAGGGCGCCGACCGTGTCCGGCCCCTCGCGCAGGATGACCGCCTCGATGGCGTCGGCGGCCAGTTCGCCGTAATTCTCCACCGCACCGAATTGGCTGCGGTATTCCAGGCAATGCGGCACCTCGACGAAGCCGTCGGGGAAGGGGCCGAACTGCTCGCGCCGTTGCGCCTGCCCGGCCGCCGCCAGCGTGCCCAGCGTCGTGCCGTGGTAGTCGCGCTCGCGGTAGAGGATCTTGTGCTTGCGTCCGCCATGGTGCCGGTGCGCGATCTGGCGCACCATCTTGAACACCTTCTCGTTCGCCTCCGAGCCGGAATTGGAATAGTAGACGCGGCTCATACCCGGCATCTTGCCGATCAGCTTTTCGGCGAAGCGGGCGCCGGCGATCGACCCGGCGGAATTGGCGAAATAGTTCAGCTTGACCAGCTGGTCGCGCACCGCGTCGGCGATGCTGGTCCGGCCATAGCCGACGTTGACCGTCCAGACGCCGCCCGACACGGCGTCGAGATACTCACGCCCCGTGGCGTCCCACAGCCGCATCCCCTTGCCTTCGACGAAGATCCGCGGGTCGTTGGCTTCGAACCCCTTGTGCTGGGTCAGGTGGTGCCAGACGTGGGCGCGGTCGGCCTCGATGACGTGGCGGATGTCGTTGGGCCGGGTATCATTGGGGCGCGACTGGTCGGTCCGAAGGACGTCATCCATCGGTCTTCTCCTCGGGTGGGATGCGGTGTCGGTTGGGGACGCGTCATGCCGGCGTGTCGCGCTGGATCCTGAACGGCGACCAGGACTGGCTGACCGGCATGATTTCCAGGCTGTTGATGGCGACGTGCGGCGGCAGCGAGACCACCCAGCGCACCGTCTCGGCGATGTCCTCCGGCTGCAGCGGGTTGGCGCCGGCGTAGAGCGCGTCATAGGCGGCCGTGTCGCCGCCGGTGCGCACCAGGGTGAACTCGCTCTCCGACAGGCCGGGCTCGATGGAGGTGACGCGCACGCCGTGCGCCGCCAGGTCGCAGCGCAGGTCGAGCGAGAACTGCTTCACGAAGGCCTTGGTGCCGCCATAGACGTTGCCGCCCGGATAGGGCCAGTTGGAGGCGATGGAGGCGAGGTTGACGATCAACCCGCGCCGCGCGATCAGGCGGTCCAGCAGCAGCCGGGTGATGGTGACCAGCCCGGTGATGTTGGTGTCGATCATCGCCCGCCACTGCTCCAGGTCGCAGTCCTGCGCCGGCCCGGTGCCCAGCGCGAGCCCGGCGTTGTTGACCAGGACCGCGATGTCCTGGAACTCCTCCGGCAGGGACTGGAGCGCCGCGCGCGTCGCCGCTTCGTCGCGGATGTCGAAGCAGAGCGGGTGGACGATGTCCGGTTTGCCCAGAGTGTCGGCCAGGGCGTCGAGCCGGTCGCGCCGCCGGCCGGTGGCGACGATCCGCCAGCCGTCGGCAGCGAGGCGCCGCGCGATGGCGTCGCCGAAGCCGGAGGTGGCACCGGTGACGATGGCTGTTTTGGGCATGGTTCCGCTTGTCCTCATGATGGGTTGAAGCTGTATCCGAGCGCGACGACGGTCTGGATCAGGCCCGCCACCGCGACGGCGAGCAGGCCCCCGGAGGCCAGCCGCCGCCAGCCGTCGAAACTCAGGCGCGCGGCCAGCAGGCGGCCGGCGGCGAAGCCGGCCAGGGTGGGGGCCGTGTGGGTCGCCAGCAGGCCGACGACGCCCGGGTCGATCGCCCCCACCAGGCCGCGCCCGGCGAGGCTCAGCGCGTCGATCGCGCCGAAGAACACGGCCAGCGTGCCCTTGATGGTCCGGCGGTCGCGGCCGCCGGCGAGCAGCCACGCGGCGATCAGCGGCCCCCCGACCGCGAAGGCGGCGAGCAGGACGCCGACGACGAAGGCGATGCCCGCCCCGACGCCGCGGTGCCGCAGCCAGGGCGGCGGCTCCCGCACCAGGGCGACGCAGGCCGCCGCGAAGATGGTGACGGCGACCAGCAGCCTTGCGGTCCCGTCGTCGAGTATGGCGGCGACCACGCTGCCGCACAGGGCGCCGGCGAAGCCCATCGTCAGCAGAAGCCGCGCCACCGCCCAATCCACCGCACCCTGGTCGCGGTCCAGCAGCAGGAAACCGGTGAGCAGCAGGTCGCTGACCAGGATGAAGGGAACGCCGGCCGCGGGCGACGGCAGGAACAGCAGGCCCAGCGCCGCGATCAGGGCGTAACCGAACCCCGTCACCCCGCGGAAGGCGGCGGCCAGGAAGGTGACGCCCCCAAAAAGGACCATGGACATCGCGGGCATCGCTTTCCGGAAAGACCCTCAGACCTTGCCCTTCCAGGGCACCAGACGGCGTTCCAGCCAGCGCATGCCGAATTCGAACAGGGCGGCGAAGAAGCCGATGACGAAGATCCCCATCAGAACGATGTCGGTGCGCAGGAAGTTGGAGGCGTTCAGCACCATCTGGCCGATGCCGGTGGAGGCGGCCACCATCTCCGCGGCGACCAGGGTGGTCCAGCCCACCCCCATGCCGATCCGCAGCCCGACGAGGATGTCCGGCAGCGCCGCCGGCAGCACCACATGCACCACCACCTGCCAGCGGCTGGCGCCGAGCGCGCGGGCCGCGTTGACCTGGTCGGCCGCGGCCGCCGACACGCCGGCCCGCGCCGCCAGCGCCACCGGCGCGAAGCAGGCGAAGAAGATCAGCAGGACCTTCGATGTCTCGCCGATGCCGAACCAGATGATGACCAGCGGCAGGTAGGCCAGCGGCGGCAGCGGCCGGTAGAATTCGATGAAGGGGTCCAGCGCCGCGCGCAGTCCGGGGCTGAGCCCGGTGGCGAGGCCCACCGGAACGCCGACCAGGGCCGCCAGCAGGAAGGCGCTGACCACGCGCACGAGGCTCATGGCGATGTGCTCGGTCAGCGGCGCGCCGTCGATCCGCCCGTCCACCGCGTCGAGGAAAGCCTGGAAGACCGTTCCGATCCGGGGCAGGAACAGCGGCTTGACCAGCCCCTGGCTGGTGAGCGCCGCCCACAGGGCCAGGGCCGCGAGGATGGCGGCCATGCTGATCAGCGCCGGCTGCGGCCGGAAGCCCTGCATCCGCCGGCGCATCCGGCGGAGCGGCACCATCCCGCCGGGCAGGCCGGCGAGGTTTTCGGCTTTCGCTTGGTCCGTGCCGGTCGGTTTCATGCGGCCTCTCCTGCGACGGTGGCGCTGCGGTCGTGGATGAAGCCCAGGACCCGTTCGCGCATCGCGATGAAATCGGGGGAGGATTTGACGGAGCGCGCGTCCTGCCCGGCCAGGAAGCGCCGGCTGAAATCCAGCGGAATCTCCTGCGCGACCCGGCCGGGGCGCGGCGTCATGATGATCAGCTTGGTGGCGAGAAAAATCGCCTCCTCCACCTCGTGGGTGATGAAGAAGGCCATCTTGCGCGTCTCGGCCCACACCCGCAGGATCAGCTCCTGGATCTGCTCGCGAGTGAAGGCGTCCAGCGCGCCCAGCGGTTCGTCCATCAGCAGCATGCGCGGGTCGGCGGCCAGCGCGCGGGCGATGCCGACGCGCTGTTGCATGCCGCCCGACAGCTCGTAGATCTTCTTGTCGGCGAAGGCGGCAAGCCCGACCAGCTCCAGCATGCTGCGGGCGCGCTGCGTCCGTTCGGCCTTGGGCATGCCCTGCATCCTCAGGCCGAAGGCGACGTTGTCGACCACGCTCAGCCACGGCATCAGCGCGTGGCGCTGGAACACCACGCCGCGGTCGGCCCCCGGCCCGGTGACCGGCTTTCCGTCCAGCAGGATCTCCCCGTCGGTCGCCGGCAGGAAGCCGGCGATGCAGGACAGCAGGGTGGTCTTGCCGCAGCCCGACGCGCCGAGCGCCACCACGAACTCCCCCGGTTCGATCGTCAGGTTGACCCAGGACAGGGCGACGGTGCTGCTTTCGCCGCCGCCATACTGGACGCTGACATTGCGGACTTCGAGCATGGGCGGCTTCCTGACGTGAGAGGAGGATGAACCGGGGGCGAACGGCCGGACCGTTTACTTGGCCGCCGCCTTGACCACGTCGGCGGTCACGAAGGGGCCGTAGTCGGGGGCCAGTTCGGTGACGCGGCCCTGGCTTTTCAGGAACTCGGCGGTCGACTTCAGCGCCTCCGCAGCACCTCCGCCCAGCCATTCCTTGGACGCCTGCTCCTCAAGCGTCGGGAAGCGGTAGGCGGCCAGCCCCTCCGGCACGTCGGCCGGGGCGGCGCCGGTCCATTTGGCGATGGCCGCCACCTGCGGCGACCCTTCGGTCCAGCCCTTGCCGGTCTTGGCGTAGTCGGCGTCGGCCGCGGCCAGCAGCTTGACGAAGGTGACCATGAAATCCGGGTTGGCGGCCATGAAGGCCTTGGTCGCGACGATGCCGTCGAAGGTCGCCTTGCCCTTCTTGGCGAAGTCGCCGGCGCTGGCGATGACGGTGCCGTTCTTCTTCGCGGTGGTCAGGACCGGCGCCCAGATGAAGGTGGCGTCGATGTCGCCGCGCTCCCAGGCGGCGGCGATTTCCGGCGGGCGCATGTTCAGCAGCTTGACGTCCTTGCCCGACAGCCCCGCCTCCTGCAGCGCGTACATCAGCTGGTAGTGGGAGGTGGAGACGAAAGGCACCGCGACCGTCTTGCCCTTCAGGTCGGCGATGGTCTTGATGCCGCTGCCGTTGCGGGCGACCAGCTGTTCGGCGTTGGCGATGTCGTCGAGGATCCAGAACAGCGTGATCGGCAGCCCTTGCGAAGCCGCCGCCGCGATGGGGGAGGAGCCGGCCTCGCCCACATCGACGTTGCCCGACGACATGGCGCGGATCACGTCGCCGCCGCCGCCGAACTTGACCCACTTCACCGTGTAGCCGGTCTTCTTCTCCAGATCCCCGCTTTCCATCAGCACGCGGATGGGGGTCATCATGTCCTGGTAGGCGAAGGTGACGGTCTTGTCCGCGGCCACGGCCGGGGCGGACGCCCCGATCAGCGCGCCGAAGGTGATGACCGCGGTGGCGAGCAGGCTTTTGCTGAAGGTCATGGCGGGGGGCTCCGTCGAGGCCGATCGTTCCGATGTGGCCATTAGGACCCAGCGCTCCCCCCGCCGAAAGGTCCAGATCCCTGCGGTTTGCGGCGGTGACTGGTCCGGCGCCCGATCCGCTGCCGCATCACGCGCCAAGTGGCGCCCGTTTGGGCAAGCGCCCATCCGGCAATCAGGGCGCCCGCCGTAGCGACCGCTTTCCCGGCCCGCGTCGACCGGCACCCTTCTTGCTTTTGTGCATACCGGGGCGGGCAGGCCCGGTCGGGATATCCGAATTCGAAAGACGGTTGGCAGCATGCAGATTGACACCGCCTGGCGGCTTCTGTTCGGTGGGATGGAGCGTGACCCGCAAGGGTTGAGCGCGCGCGTCCGCGGCATCATCGCCGACGCCATCGAAACCGGCCTGCTGGCGCCCGACATGCGGGTGCCCTCAAGCCGCAGCCTTGCCGAGGCGCTGGGCATCTCGCGCAACACGGTCAACGCGGCCTACCAGCATCTGATCGATGACGGCCTTCTCGTCGCGCGCGAGCGCAGCGGCTGCTTCGTCGCCGCCACGGAGGGCAGGACGGCGGTGGAAGAGGGTCCGGACGATTGGGCGGCGCGCTTCGCCATCCGGCCGTCGCGGATGCCCCAGATCACCAAGCCGCGCAACTGGACGGACTATCCCTATCCCTTCCTGTTCGGGCAGTTCGACCCCGGCCTGTTCCCCACCAACCCCTGGCGGGAGAGCGTGAAGGCGGCGTCCAGCGTGCAGGAAATCACCCGCTGGGCCCGCGACATGATCGACGACGACGATCCCGACCTGCTGGACCAGCTGTGCCACAAGGTGCTGCCCCGGCGCGGCATCTTCGCCGGTCCGGGCGAGATCATCATCACCATCGGGTCGCAGCACGCGCTGTCGATGCTGGTCCAGCTTCTGGTCGGCCGTGACACGCCGGTCGGCATCGAGAATCCCGGCTATCCCGACGTGCGCCACATGGTCGGCATGGCGACGGCGGACATGCGCGCGCTGACCTGCGACACATACGGCGTCGTGCCCGACGGCGTGTTCGCCAGCCGGCGGGTCGCCTTCGTGACGGTGGGCCATCAATGCCCGACCACGGCCGTCATGCCGGTCGGGCGGCGGCGCGAGCTGCTGGACGCCGCGTCCCGCCATGGCGTCGTTCTGGTCGAGGACGACTATGAATCCGACCTGTCGGTGGAGGGGGACGCCGACCTCCCCTGCCTGAAGAGCCTCGACCGCGCCAACCGCGTGATCTACACCGGCAGCTTCTCCAAGGTCCTGGCGCCGGGCCTGCGCATCGGCTACGTCGTGGCGCCCAAGCCGGTGGTCGACGAGCTGCGCGTCCTGCGGCGGCTGATGCTGCGCCACCCGCCGACCAACAACCAGCGCAGCCTCGCCACCTTCATCCAACTCGGCCATTACCGCCAGCATCTCCGCCGCACGGCCACCGTCCTGCAGGAGCGGGCGGAGCGGATCGCCGAGCTGCTGCCGGAGCTGCTGCCCGGCTGCCGGTTCCGGCGCGATTTCGGGGCGAAGAGCTTCTGGATCGAAGGCCCGCCGGGCCTCGACAGCCGCGACCTCGTCCGCGCGGCCCGGGACCTGGGCGTGCTGATCGAGGCGGGCGACATCTTCTTCGTCGATCCGGCCGAGAGCCGCGACCTCGTCCGCGCGGCCCGGGACCTGGGCGTGCTGATCGAGGCGGGCGACATCTTCTTCGTCGATCCGGCCGAGGGGCGCCGTCACTTCCGCCTCGGCTTCACCTCCATCGCCACCCACCGGATCGAGCCCGGGCTGCGCCGCCTGGGCTCCCTTCTGCGGAGCGGACCGGCCTAGCCCCGGCCCTCAGGGACACAAACTTGGTCAGGCGGCGCGGACCATGCTGAGGAAGCCTTCGACTTCGTCGCGCAGCCTGGCCGCTTCCTGGGCCAGTTGGCCGGCCGCCCCCAGCACCTGGGACGCGGCGGACCCGGTCTCGTGGACGGAGTCGGCGACGCCCGCGATGTTGCTGTTGACCTCCTGCGTTCCGGCGGCGGCCTGCTGGATGTTGTTGCCGATGTCCTTGGTCGCGGCGCTCTGTTCCTCCACGGCCGACGCGATGGCCGTGGCGATCTCGCTGACGGTGGCGATGGTGCCGCCGATCCCCTGGATCGCGGCGACCGTGGAGCCGGTGAACTGCTGGATCTCCTGCACCTTGGCCTGGATTTCCTCGGTCGCGCGTGCGGTCTGGTTGGCCAGCGCCTTCACCTCCGACGCCACGACGGCGAAGCCCTTGCCGTGCTCCCCGGCGCGGGCGGCCTCGATAGTGGCGTTCAGGGCCAGCAGGTTGGTCTGGCCGGCGATGGAGTTGATCAATTCAACCACCTGCCCGATCTCCTGCGCCGCGGTGGCGAGGTTCTGGATCATGGTGTTGGTCTTGGCCGCCTCCTCGACCGCTTGGCCGGAGATGCCGGTGGACATGGACACCTGCCGGCCGATTTCGTGAATGGAAGCGAACAGCTCCTCCGTCGCGGCGGCGACGGTGTTGACGTTGGTGCTGGCCCGCTCCGACGCCGCGGACACGGCCTTGGCCTGCTGGCCTGACTGCTCGGCCGTGGCGGCCATGGCGGTGGCGGTGCCTTCCATCTCCGTCGCGGCGGAGGAGACGATGTCCACCATGCCCATGACGTTGGCCTCGAAATGGGCGGCCATGTCGAGCAGGGCACGGCGGCGCTCCGCCTCCGCCCGCTGCTTCTGCTCGGCGGCTTCGGCCTCAAGCCGGCGCATCTCCAGACCGTTGCGCTTGAACACCTCCAGCGCGCGGGCCAGCGTGCCGACCTCGTCCCTGCGGTACAGGAAGGGGATGTCGGTGGACAGGTCGTCGGCGGAGATGCGGTTGGTGACGTCGGTCAGGCGCAGGATGGGGCCGGCGATGCGGCGGCCGATCCAGATCGCCAGGCCGAAGGTGACCAGCGCCAGCACCGCCACTGTCCCCGCCATGTTGACGAGGTTGTTCCAGCGCGCCGCTTCGACCGTGTCGAGGTAGACGCCGGAGCTGACGACCCAGTTCCAGCCCTTGGTCGCCTTGGTGTAGGCGGATTTCTCCACCGGCTCGGACGAACCGGCCTTAGGGAACTGGAAGGATGAATAGCCGCCGCCGGACTGCGCCGCCTTGATTTCGTCGCGGACAAAATGGCGGCCGGCCTTGTCCTGGCTGTCCCACATCGCCTTGCCCTCGACTTGGGGGTTGAAGTGGGCCAGGACGTTGCCCTTCTGGTCGAGGACGAGCGCGTATTCCGTGCCGTCGTAGCGCATGGCGCGGGCGATATCGAGCGCCGCCTTCTGCGCGTCGGCCACCGGCATCTCGCCGTTCGCGGCGCGCTGCTCGAACCGCTCGATGATTGAGATCACGGCTTCCACGGCGACGCGGGCGCGCGCCTGCCGCTCTTCCAGCATCACCGTGCCGAGCGACTGGACGGTCAGCGCGCCGGCCCCGGCGAGCGCCGCAACGGCAATTAGGGGTAGCAGAAGAAGGCGGCCCCGGATGCCGCCGAACATCGATGTCATGGGTTGTGCCTCGGAAATGCGTTTGGCGGAGCCGCCGTGTGCCGCGAAGGATCGCGGCCGCTGATCACGCGATCAGGGCCGGCACCGAATGGTGCCGACCCTGATTGCATAACACGGAAAAGTTGATAAACCGTTTCCCGCCGGTCGCAAACGGCCGGCGGGAGCCATCGGTTCAGCGGTTGACGACCTTCGCTGGCAGGGCGAAGACCAGCAGGCTGCCGAGCAGAAGGCAGAAGGCGAAGAACCACATGGCGGCGGCGCTGCTGCCCGTCAGGTCCAGCACCAGACCGATCAGCGAATTGCTGATCAGGCCGGCGATGCTCGCCAGCGAGATGGCCAGCGCGAAGCCGGTAGCGGCGGCGGTGCCCTTCAGGAAGGTCGCCGGCAAGCTGAAATAGACCGGAAGCGGCCCCAGGACGCCGATGGAGGCGATGGAGAACAGAAGCACGGTGGCGGCCAGGTTCTCCGCAAAGAAGGTGCTGACGCACATCGCGGCGGCGGCGGCCAGGAAGGGCACGATGATGTGCCAGCGGCGCTCGCGGTGCTTGTCGGAGCTGGCGCCAATCAGCAGGATGGCGATCACGGCGGCGATGTTCGGCAGTGCCGTCAGCAGGCCGATGTGGAAGGTGTCGATCACACCGGTCTTGCGGATGAAGGTCGGCAGCCAGAAGCCCAGCGCGTAGGCGGTCAGCAGGATTGAGAAGTCGATTCCGCCCAGCATCCAGACCTTCAGGTTGAAGAAGCCTTCCTTGAAGCTGTGCTTGGCGCCCTTGGCCTCGGCGTCGTCGGCGCGCAGGTCGGTGGCGAGCTGGGTCTTCTCGTCATCGCTCAGCCACTTGGCGTCCTTGTAGGAGTTGGGCAGGGCGACGAAGGTCAGCAGGCCCAGGATCACGCTGGGGATGGCCTCCAGCAGGAAGAGCCACTGCCAGCCGCGCAGGCCGTGCACCTGGTCGAAATGGCCCATGATCCAGCCGGACAGCGGGCCGCCGATGACGCTGGACAGCGGCAGGCCGATGATGAACAGGGCCATGATCCGCCCGCGGCGGTAGGAGGGGAACCACAGGGTTAGGTAATAAAGAACGCCCGGCAGGAAGCCGGCCTCGGCGGCGCCGAGCAGGAAACGGACGATGTAGAATTGGGTCGGGGTGGTGACGAGCATGGTCGCCGCCGACAGCAAACCCCAGGTGATCATAATGCGGGCGATCCAGACCCGCGCGCCGACCTTGGTCAGCACGAGGTTGCTGGGCACCTCGAACAGGATGTAGCCGACAAAAAACAGCCCGGCGCCGAGCCCGTAGGAGGCCTCGCTGAACTGAAGGTCGCCGATCATCTGCAGCTTGGCGAAGCTGATGTTGATGCGGTCGAGATAGGCCGCCAGATAGCAGAAGCACAGAAAAGGAACCAGTCGCCAGGTAATCTTCTTATAAAGATTCTGCGTCGTGTCGAGCGCCGAAGCCTCGGCCGGGGTTTGGGCATAGGACATGCCAGTCGTCTCCATTCGCGTTTACGCGTTGTGAACCCGTCCCATTGGTACTCTCACTCACACCGGCGGCTTGTCGGGCCGGGGCTGTGCCCCAGTCTTCCCGTCGACGGCGTTGCGCGGCATGGCTGGTCCCGGTTTTTCCGGATTTTTGGGCCGCGCACCGCCCCCGTCGGCCTGTCGAAGCGTGCTTCGCCAGGATCCGCCGTGTTCTTCAGGCTCCGTGTTGTGCGAACTGCGCAATTGCCTCCTGTTTGCTCACCACGTCGCCGTATTTGCTGTCGATGTCGAACAGGTTGGCCTCGTGCGGCCCCTCGTGACGGTCGCCGACGCAGTCCCGCACGACGATGGTGCGGAAGCCGTGCTGGACGGCGTCCACGGCCGAGGCGCGGATGCAGCCGCTGGTCGAGCAGCCGGCCAGGACGACCGTGTCGATGCCCTGGGCGTGCAGCATCGACGCAAGGCTCGTGCCGAAGAAGGCGCTGGCGTACTGCTTGCTGATCACCACCTCGTCGGCGCGGGGCAGCACCCGCGGGCAGAAGGCGGCGAGCGGGTTGCCCTCCACCATGTCCTTCATCACCGGGGCCTTGCGCACCCAGACGCCGCCATCGGCGAAATGGCCGGGGTGATAACGGATGTTGGTGTGCACCACCGGCACGCCGTGCCGGCGCGCGGCCTCCAGCAGGCCGGCGGCCTCCTCCACCGCGCGCACCACGCCGGGGGCGTAGAGCGGCGCGCCCTCCGTCGTGTAGCCCTGGAGGAAGTCGATCACCAGCAGCGCCGGCTTCGCGCCGAAGCCGATGCGGTTGCCCCACACGCCCTTGTAGTTGTCCTCGGCGGTCTGCTCGTCGGCCATGGTGGCGCCTCCCCTCAATAGGCGCCGGACAGGAGCGCGCCGGCCCCCGGCACGACCGGTTCGAGGTCGAGCGCCTTCAGCATGGCGTAGGTCGTGGCGATGGCGGCGGTCAGCACCGGCTTGCCGGTCTCCGCCTCCACGCGCGGCACCACCAGCAGCGAGGGCATCTGCACGCAGGCCGACAGGACGACGACGTCCACGCCGTCCAGGTTCATGCCGCGCACGATCTCCGGCAGGCGGTTCGGGTCGTGGCGACCCACGTCCAGGTTGTCCGGGATCTCCAGCGCCCGCCAGTCCTGCACCTCGAAGCCTTCGGCGCGGATGTAGTTCACGACCAGCTCGGTCAGCGGGCGCATGTAGGGGGCGACGATGGCGATGCGCTTGGCGCCCATCACCTTCAGCGCGTCCACCAGGGCGCCGGCGCTGGTGATGACCGGCGTCGGGGCGTCGTTCTCGGCGGTCTTGGCGGTCAGCCGCGCCTCGGAATTGCGGTGGTAGCCGAGCCCCATGGACATGATGGCGACGAGGCAGGCGTAGCCCAGCACATCCACGCGGGCGTCGGACAGCTCGACCGCGCAGCGGTCGGACTCCGCGTCCATGGCCGCCAGCTCTTCCTTCTTCACCGTCTTCATCCGCATGCGGCTGGAATGGAAGGTGAAGCGCTCCGGCCGGATCGACTGGCGCGCGGCCAGCATCGCCGGGATCTCGGTCTCCATGGTGATGTTGGAACTCGGGACGATCTGACCGATGCGGTAAAGCTTTGACATGACTTTATCTTTCGTAAATCAGGCCAGGGGAGCGCCGAGGAAGTCGCCGAAGGCGGCGAAGAAGCCGTCGAAGTCGTCCCAGGGGATCATGTGCCCGGCGTTCGGCACGCGGGCGATCCGGATGCCGGGCTGGAGGCGGCGGATTTCCTCCTCGTCCTGCGGCAGGATCACGCCGCCGCGGCCGGCGACCATCAGCAGGGCCGGCACCGGCAGGTTCGGCAGGTCGCCGTGGATGTCATCCTCGTGGAAGCCCTGGTAGGTCTTCACGATGGCCGGCTCGTAGCAGGTGTGCAGCCACTCCGCGCGCAGGCGCAGCTGCTCCTCCGTCCAGGTCGGGCAGAAGGCGCGCATCGCGTCGGCGTCCATGCCCTTCAGCGACTGGCGGATGGAGTCCACGTACCAGGGCAGGCCGCTGGGGTAGGGCCGGCGGCCGGGGCCGGACACCGGCGGATCGACCAGAACCAGCCGCTTCAGCCCCTTGCCGCTTCGGACCGACGCGCGGATGGCGAAGCGCGCGCCCATGGAATGGCCGACGAGGTGATAGCCGTCCAGTCCCAGCGCCGCGACGAAGGCGTTGACGTCGTCCGCGCAGGCGTCGATGCCGTAGTCGAGATCCGGGCCGGTCTCCGACAGGCCGCGGCCGCGCACGTCCAGCACGTAGGTGTCGAAGCGACGGCCGAGCCGCTCGGCCACGAAGCCCCAGGTGATCGCCGGGCTGGTGATGCCCGGGATCAGGACGAGCGGCTCGCCCTTTCCGCCATAGCGCAGATAGTGCTGGCGGATGCCGTTGGCCTGGACGTTGGCGCCGTAGAGATATGTGGAGCCGGTCATGCCGCCAGACCCGTGGTCAGCGGGTGCTCGTACACGTCATAGCCGAAGACCCAGGCCGGATCCTCCTGCGTGCGCAGGAAGGTGTTGGCGTTCGACACGGCCTGGACGCGGGTCGCGCGGTCCTTGCGGTTGGCCTCGTACAGCGCGAAGGCGCTCTGGTAATCGGTCAGGCCGGTTTCCTGGAGGCAGCGGGTCAGCATCGCCGCGTCCTCGATGGCCATGCCGGCGCCCTGCGCCATGTGCGGCTTCATCGGGTGGCAGGCGTCGCCCAGCAGCACGAGGCGGCCACGGCTCCACAGCGGCAGCGGGTTACGGTTGCGCAACGGCCACTTGGTGACGGTCTCGGTGCACTCGATCAGCGCCTGGACGGTCGGGTGATAGCCCTGGAAGGCCTCGAACATCTCCTCGCGGCTGCTGTCGATGAAAGCCTCCTGGAAGTCCCAGGCCGGGTGCGGCACGCCGGTGACGTAGTAGTACTCGTCGCGCTTGTCGGTGGTGAAGTAGACCATCATGTGACGGTCCTCGGTCCACCACTTCACGCAGTCCTCGAAGGCCAGGTCGTACTTTTTCAGCTGCTCGCCGCGGATCAGGGCGCGGTGGGCGACCCAGCCGCTGTAGTTCGGGGCCTCGACGCCCAGAAGCTCCTCGCGGATGCGGGAGTTGATGCCGTCGGCGCCGATCACGATGTCGGCGCGGGTTTCCGTGCCGTCGCTGAAGGTCAGCTTCACGTCGTCGCCGCTGTCGTGGATCGACGCCAGGCGCTTGTCGAAATGAACGGAGCCCGGCTTCAGCGTGCCCATCTGCAGCAGGTGCATGTCGCCGCGGTGCACGGTGACGTAGGCGGCGCCGTATTCCTTCCTGGCGAAGGCGCCCAGCGGGATGCGGGACAGATAGTCGCCGGTCAGGCCATCGCGGCTGAACCAGAAGTCGGGGGCGGAGCCCATCGCCTCAAGCTGCGTCTCGATACCCAGGCGGCGGAAGACCTTCATCACGTTCGGGCCGACGTGAATGCCCGCACCCAGGCGCGAGAACTCCGGGGCCTGCTCGTAAACATCGACGTCGAAGCCGGCCCGCTGCAACAGGGCGGCCGCGGCGGCGCCACCCAGGCCGGCGCCGACGATTGCGATCTTCTGGTTCTTTGCCATGGGGCCTGTCTCCCTCACTCCGATGAATTCTTTGGCCAGGATTGCGGTGGCCGGATTCCGTTGGCGGGACGCTCTCGGCGCCGAAGCAGCGTGTGCGCTGGTGTAGGCGGGGTTCCACGCCGTCATTTAGAGCGTGTACGCTAAATTTGCTTGCCGGGCAACAGTTTTCAACGTACACATAATTCACGGTCGCAACGAAGCCGTGGAGACGCGTATTGCCCTGAAAAAGAACAGGTATTTACGATTGACCGGGTTGGCTTGTCCGGCTTGGCCCTTCGCCAATCGGGATGCAATCCCCTACACTGATTGTGATTACCCACTCTTAATAGCCGAGCGCACCGCTCATACTTTTGTGCTGATTCATCGCGAAAAGACCGACTTTCGTGCCAAGGGAGGGACCAAATGCCCGTAAGCGATTTCGAACTGACGCACATGTTCGAACGCGTGCTGACGCTGTCCAAGGTGGACGCCACGCAAAGCGTCGCGGTGCTGAAGAGCGACTATTCCAACCCGCGCATCGCCAAGGCCGCCATGGACGCGGCGCAGCGGCTGGGGGCCAAGGTCTTCGGCGTGGAGTTGCCGGCCTTCAACCACCCCAAGGCGATGGGGCTGGACATGACCGCCTATTGCGGTGACACGCCGCTGACCGGCAACCTCGCCGCCCAACGCGCGCTGGAGGCGGCGGACCTGATCGTCGACACCATGATGCTGCTGCACTCGCCGGAGCAGGAGCAGATCCTGAAGACCGGCACCCGCATCCTGCTGGCGGTCGAGCCGCCGGAGGTGCTGGCGCGCATGCTGCCGACGGAGGAGGACAAGGCGCGCGTCGTTGCCGCGGCCGAGCGGTTGAAGCGTGCACGCTCCATTGCCGTCACGTCCAAGGCCGGCACGGATTTCCGCGCCAGACTTGGCCAGTATCCCACGGTGACCGAATACGGTTTCGCCGACGAGCCGGGACGCTGGGACCATTGGCCGAGCGGCTTCCTCTTCTCCTGGCCGGACGAGGGCAGCGGGGAAGGCACGCTGGTGCTGGACGTCGGCGACATCCTCCTGCCCTTCAAGACCTACACCCGCGAGACGATCACGCTGGAGATCGAGGAGGGCTTCATCCGCCGCATCCATGGCGGGTTCGAGGCCGAGTACCTGCGCGACTACATGGCCTATTTCAAGGATCCGGAGGTCTACGGCATCTCCCACATCGGCTGGGGCTTGCAGCCGCGAGCGCAGTGGACGGCCATGGGCCTGCACGACAAGAACGACGGCATGTGCATGGACGCGCGTGCTTTCTACGGCAACTTCCTGTTCTCCACCGGCCCCAACACCGAGGTCGGCGGCAGCCGCAAGACGCCCTGCCACATGGACATCCCGCTGCGCGGCTGCGACATCCACCTGGACGGCGAGCCGGTCGTGCTGGCCGGCGACGTGGTCGCCCCGGAAGCCTCGCGTGCGCCATGATGGCTCTATGATGATGGAACGGAGGCTGCCGGACGGCCCGTTTCAGCCGCCCTTCTCAGTCCATGCCACGGCTGTTATCGTGGCCTGTACGGCGGCCTCCGTTTCTTTTGGCCCGGGCGGGAGCTTCGGGCGTTCCATCGGTTCCAACGTCAACCACGATCGTTCAGAAATTGTCCGCAATGCCGTCAGATACGCCGCCCGACCTCGCCAGCACCCCGAACGCCGCGTCGGACGACTACGTCTTTTCCGACCAGATTGGGCACCTGCTGCGTAAGGCCTACCAGCGGCACCTCGCGATCTTCCAGCGCAACGCCTGCGATCCGCAGCTGACCGCCGTGCAGTTCGTGACGCTCTGCGCCATCCGCGACAACGGCCCGAGTTCCCTGACGGAACTGGTCAAGGCCACCGCCGTGGACCAGGCGACCATCCGGGGCATCGTGGAACGGCTGAAGGCGCGGGGGCTGATCGACCAGACCTCCGACGCACACGACCGCCGCAAGGTCATCAGCAACCTGACCGACGCGGGCTGGCGGGTGCTGGAGGACATGGTGCCCTGCGCCAAGACGATCAGCGAACTGACCATGGGCAGCCTGAACCCGGCGGAGCGGCTGGCGATCACCTTCGTCCTGCGCAAGATGATCGAGCAGGACGGGGACGAGTGACGCCCCGCTGACGTCTGCCGCCGAAGCGGGCGGTGTCGATCATAGAGCCTCAAACGGCAATCGGAAGGGCCTGGACGAGGCCGGCGCGCGGCGGTTCGCCGATGCGGGGGAGTGTTATGGAAAAGACTGTGTCCCTGAAGGTCAACGGCCGCGACGTCCAGGTGACGGCGATGGCCGACACGCCGCTTCTCTACATCCTGCGCAACGACCTCGCCCTCAACGGCCCGAAATACGGCTGCGGCCTCGGTGAATGCGGGGCCTGCACGGTGATCATGGACGGCGTGGCCGCGCGGTCCTGCGTGATCCCGCTGGCCGGTGCCGAGGGGCGGGAGGTCGTGACGCTGGAGGGGCTGGGCTCCTCAACTGAGCCGCACCCGGTGCAGCAGGCCTTCATCGCCGAGCAGGCCGCCCAGTGCGGCTATTGCATGAACGGCATGATCATGACCGCCAAGGCGCTGCTGGACCGCAACCCCAACCCCAGCCTGGACGACATCCGCCGCGAACTGTCCGGCAACCTGTGCCGCTGCGGCACCCATGTCGAAATCCTGCGCGCCGTGCAGCGTGCCGCGCGCGGCACCCGTTGAGCCCGTGGACCGCATCATGACCAAAAATCCCCACCCGACGCCGACCCGCGACGAACTGCTGCGGTCGAGCGGCGTGCTGCTGATCGTCGACGACATTCAACCCCCGCCCGGCCTCGTGCCCAAGGGCGGCACCCCGACGCCAAAGCCCAAGGAATTGGCGCTGTTCATCGCCGTCTGCGAGGACGGGGCGGTCTACGCCTTCAACGGCCATGTGGACCTTGGCACCGGCATCCGCACGGCGCTGATCCAGATCGTCGCGGAGGAGCTGGACCTGTCTATGGAGCAGGTCCGCATGGTGCTGGGCGATACGGAGCGCGCGCCGAACCAGGGCGCCACCATCGCCAGCGCGACCATCCAGATCTCCGCCGTCCCGCTGCGCAACGCCGCGGCGGAGGCGCGCCGCTTCCTCCTGCAACGGGCGGCCGACCTGTTCGGCGTGCCGGTTGAGGATCTGCGGGTGGAGGAGGGCGTGGTGATCGCGGGGGAGGGCAACCGCCGCATTTCCTACGCCGAACTGGTCCAGGGGCAGCATTTCCAGATCCGTGTTTCCGGCACCGCGCCCCTGAAGAAGCGGGAGGATTACACGCTGGTCGGCCGCGCCGCGCCGCGGGTGGACATTCCGGCCAAGGCGACGGGGGAGTTCACCTACGTCCACGACGTGCGCGTGCCCGGCATGCTGCACGGCCGGGTGGTCCGCCCGCCCTACGCGGGGATCGACAGCGGCGAGTTCGTCGGCAACAGCCTCGTCGGCGTGGACGAGTCCTCCATCGCGCACATCCCCGGCGTGGTCGGGGTGGTCGTCATCCGCGACTTCGTCGGCGTGGTCACCGAACGGGAGGAGCAGGCGATCAAGGCCGCGCGGGAGCTGAAGGTCACCTGGAAGCCCTGGACGCAGAAGCTGCCGGACCTGTCCGACCTCGCCCAGGCGCTGCGCGACAACCCAAGCTCGCCGCGCAAGGTGCTGGACAAGGGCAACGTGGACGCGGCCATCGCCGGTGCCAGCCAGCGCATGTCGCGCACTTACGTCTGGCCGTACCAGATGCACGGCTCCATCGGTCCGTCCTGCGCGGTCGCGGATTGCAACGACGAGCGGGTCAAGGTCTGGTCCGGCACGCAGAACCCGCACCTGCTGCGCGCCGACATCGCGTGGCTGCTGGAATGGGCGGAGGAGCGCGTCGAGATCATCCGCATGGAGGCGGCGGGCTGCTACGGCCGCAACTGCGCCGACGACGTGGCCGCCGATGCCGTGCTGCTGTCCCGCGCGGTCGGCCGCCCGGTGCGCGTGCAGTTGACCCGCGAGCAGGAGCATGTGTGGGAGCCGAAGGGCACCGCGCAGCTGATGGAGGTGGACGGCGGGCTGAACGCCGACGGGACCGTCGCCGGCTACGACTTCGCCACCAGCTATCCGTCCAACGGCGCGCCGACGCTGGCGCTGCTGCTGACCGGGCGGGTCGATCCGGTGGGGGCGGTGTTCGAGATGGGCGACCGCACTTCCATCCCGCCCTACGACTATGACCACATGCGCGTCGTCATCAACGACATGGCGCCCATCGTGCGGGCGTCGTGGATGCGCGGCGTCTCAGCCCTGCCGAACTCCTTCGCGCACGAGTCCTACATCGACGAGCTGGCCTTCGCGGCCGAGGTGGACCCGGTGGAGTTCCGCCTACGCCACCTGCGCGACGAGCGCGCCGCCGACCTGATCAAGGCGGTGGCCGAGCGCGCTGGGTGGCAGCCGCGCACCGCCCCGCAGCAGACCCCGCCGGACGAAAACGTGCTGCGCGGGCGCGGCTTCGCCTACGCCCGCTACATCCACAGCAAATTCCCCGGATTCGGCGCCGCCTGGGCGGCCTGGGTCGCCGACGTGTCCATCGACAAGCGGACCGGCGACATCGCCGTGACCCGCGTGGTGGTGGGCCACGACGCCGGCCAGATGATCAACCCGGACGGTGTGCGCCACCAGATCCACGGCAACGTCATCCAGTCCACCAGCCGCGTGCTGAAGGAACAGGTGGCGTTCGAGGATTCGCTGGTCGCCAGCAAGGAATGGGGCGGCTACCCGATCCTGACCTTCCCGGAAGTGCCGGACATCGACGTGCTGATGATCCCGCGCGAGACGGAACAGCCGCTGGGCTCCGGCGAATCCGCGTCGGTGCCCAGTGCGGCGGCCATCGCTAACGCCATTTTCGACGCGACCGGCATCCGCTTCCGCGAACTGCCCATCACCGCCGAACGCGTGCGGGAGGCGCTGCATGGCCCCTCCGATCCCGGCGTCCAGGCCCCCGCGGAGCCGCCGAAGGGCGGGCGCCGGTTCTCGAAATGGCTGACCGGCTCCATCGCCGGTCTGTGCGGCGCGCTGTTAGGCGTGGCGGCGACGGCGCTGCCCTTCCGGGCGGAGATCGCGCCCGTCTCAAGGCCGTCCGCCGACACATGGTCCGCCGCGACCATCGAGCGGGGCCGCCAACTGGCCGCGGCCGGCGACTGCGCCGTGTGCCACACCACCGCGAACGGCGCGGTGAACGCCGGTGGGCTGGCCTTCGAGACTCCGTTCGGCAAAGTCTACAGCACCAACATCACGCCCGACCCGGACACCGGCATCGGCAACTGGTCCTTCGCCGCCTTCGACCGGGCCATGCGCCAGGGGATCAGCCGCGACGGCCGGCATCTCTACCCGGCCTTCCCCTACACGTCCTTCCAGAACATCAGCGAAGGCGACATGCAGGCGCTGTACGCCTACCTGATGGCGCAGGCCCCGACCCGCAGCCGGACGCCGGAGGCCGACATGGCCTTTCCCTTCAACCAACGCCCGCTGCTGGCCGGCTGGAACGCCCTGTTCCTGAACCGGACCAAGCATCAGCCCGACCCGCAGCAGAGCGCGGAGTGGAACCGCGGC
Organism: Azospirillum canadense; assembly: GCF_025961225.1. Lineage (GTDB taxonomy): Bacteria > Pseudomonadota > Alphaproteobacteria > Azospirillales > Azospirillaceae > Azospirillum > Azospirillum canadense. Next base: position 1,283,861 of record NZ_JAOQNG010000007.1, read on the forward strand.
GCCTATCTGGTCAATGGCCTCGGCCACTGCTCCGCCTGCCATTCGCCGCGCAACGCGATGGGGGCGGAGAAGACGGGTGCCGCCTATCTCGCGGGCGGCATGGTGGACGGGTGGGAGGCGCCGGCCCTGAACGCCCTGTCCAAGGCGCCGAAGCCCTGGACGGAGGACGACCTGTTCCAGTACCTGCGCACCGGCTTCTCCGACCGGCACGGCGTCGCCGCCGGTCCGATGACCGCCGTGGTCAAGGAGCTGTCCACCCTGCCGGAAGCGGACGTGCGCGCCATGGCCGTCTACCTCGCCTCGCTGGGGACCGGTGCGGAAGCGCCGGCGGTCCAGCCCGTTGCGGCCTCGGCTGCGCCGGTGCCCACCACGGCATCGCTCAGCAACGGGGAGCGCATCTTCAACGGCTCGTGCAAGGCCTGCCACAGCGATGGCACCGGTCCGGTGCTGTTCGGCGTCAGCCCCTCCATGGGCGTCAACACCAACGTCCACAGTGACACGCCGGACAATCTGGCGCGGGTGATCCTGCACGGCATCGCCCAGCCGGCCACCCGCGACCTGGGCTACATGCCGGCTTTCAAGGACAGCCTGTCGAACCGGCAAGCCGCCGACCTGCTGGCCTACCTGCGCCACCGCTTCGCGCCGGACAAGCCGGCCTGGGAAAGCCTGGAATCCGCAGCCGCCCATGCCCGTGCGAATCTGGGGACCCATTGATGCGCGGGCCGCGGCAGTCTGGCCCGGACACCCGCGGGCGATTATAACGGGCACGAACGAACAACGCCGAAGGCCTGTCGAACACCGATGCCGATCACGCTTCTCGATCCCGCCGACTACCGCCGCATGCCGTGGAAGAATGGTGGCGGAACCACCACGGAAATCGCGCTGGCGCCCCTGCCCGGCGACGCCGGCCGCTTCCTGTGGCGGGTCAGCATCGCCGACGTGGCCCAGCCCGGCCCCTTTTCCGCCTTCAGCGGCTATGAGCGGCTGATCGCCGTGGTGGAAGGGGCCGGCATGCGCCTGACCGTGGACGGCGTCCCGGCGACGGTGCAGCACCGTGCCTCCGCCTTCCGTTTTTCCGGCGACGCCGTGGTGGATTGCGCCTTGCTGGACGGGCCGATCCGCGACTTCAACCTGATCGTGGACCGCGCGCACGCCGAGGGGCGGCTCGACCTCGTCCCGGCCGGCGGCTCCGTTGCCGTGCCGGCGGAGGGCGTCGCGCTGGTCCATGCCTTGGACGGCGGCGTGACCCTGCGCACGGCGGATAGCGAGGTTCTCGTTCCCGCGGGCTGGACCGCCCGGCTGGACGCCACGGCCGCCACCGTGGTGCCGGAACTGGGCGCTTATGCCGTCGTGGCTGCCGTGGCGGCCCGTCAGGACGCCGGCGGCAGGTAACCGAGCTGGTGCGAGATGGCGTCCGCCGTCTCCACCACCTTGGCGGTCAGGCGGTCGAGCGTGGCGGGCTGGTCCATCACCGCGCTCGGCCCCGACAGGTTGATGGCGGCGATGACTTGGCCGCGGTGGTCGCGGACCGCCGCCGCGATGGCGACGATCCCCGACACGAAGGACGAGCGGTTCATCGTCCAGCCGCGCTTGCGGTCCTCCGCCACCTCCTGGATCAGCGAGGTCAGGGTGACCGCCGTGTTCTCGCTGAAGCGGTCGAGCCGAACGCCGGTGTAGAGCTGCGCAATGGCGTCGTCGCCGAGGCCGCTCAGCAGCATCCGGCCCATCGCGGTGGCGTGGGCCGGCAGGCGGTAGCCGACCGCGATGTTGCTGGACAGCGTCATGTGCGAGTGCGCGCGGTAGACGTAGACGACCTCCGTCCCGTCGCGCACCCCCATGTGGGCGGAGATCTGCGTGGCGTCGCGCAGCCCGTCGATGAAGGGGATGGCGACCTCGATGCAGTCCAGCCCGGACAGGTAATGGTAGCCGAGCTGCATCGACCGCGGGGCCAGCCGGTAGGACTTCCCGTCGTCGATGCGGCCCAGGTAGCCCAGATGTTCAAGCGTGAACACCAGCCGGAAGGCGGACGCCCGGCCGATGCCCAGCGCGTTGGCGATCTCCGTCAGGCTCAGCGCCCGGCGCTGCGGCGTGAACAGCTCCAGGATGGCGAGCCCGCGCTGCAGCGCCGGAGCGATGTAGGTGTTCGGATCCGTTTCGCTCATGTGTCCTGGCGCAACCCGGTGATGGCCCGCCGGTAGGCGGCCACGATGGCGTCCTCCCGCACGTGACGCCCGTCGCGCACCACGGTCCGGCCGGCGGCGACCACGTCGCGCACCGCGTGCCCGTCGCTTGCGAAGACATACGCGTCGAGGAGGCTGTCCTCGTCCCGAGAAAGCAGTTTCGGGTTGTCGGCGTCAAGCACAACCAGATCGGCCGGCTGCCCGACCCGGATGCCGCCGCCCGCGACCGGCTGTCCCAGAGCCTGCGCGCCGCCGGCAACCGCCGCACGGTAAAGACCACCGCCGATGGAGGACCCTTCCCCCACCCGCAGGACGTTGCGCCGCCGCTGTACCAGCCGTTGCCCGTATTCCAGAACGCGCAGCTCCTCCGCCGCACTGACGGAGATGTGGCTGTCCGACCCGACCCCGAACCGCCCGCCCTTCGCCAGGAAGGGGCCGGCGGGGAACAGGCCGTCGCCCAGGTTGGCCTCCGTCGTCGGGCAGAGCCCGGCGATGGCGCCACTCTCCGCCAGCCGGTCGGTTTCCTCCGGGGTCAGGTGGGTGGCGTGGACGAGGCACCATCGTGGGCCGACGGCAGTGTTGTCCAGCAGCCATTCCACCGGCCGCTTGCCGCTCCAGGCCACGCAGTCATCGACCTCCCCCGTCTGTTCGGCGATGTGGATGTGGATGGGGGCGCCGGGGGCGATCGATTCCAGCCCGGCCAGCGCGTCCCGCATCTCCTCCGGCGTCACCGCCCGCAGGGAGTGCAGCGCCAGCCCGACGCGGCGGCCCGCCGCGTCCCCCATAGCGTCGCGCATCGCCGCGACGATGGACAGCAGCCCGTCCACGTCGTTGATGAAGCGCTTCTGCCCGTCCGACGGCGGCTTGCCGCCGAACCCGCTGTGGGCGTAGAGCACCGGCAGGTGGGTCAGGCCGATGCCGGCCGTGTCCGCCGCCGCCAGGACGCGCCGCGACATCTCCGCCCGGTCGGCGTAGGGGCGGCCATCCCGGTCGTGGTGGAGGTAGTGGAACTCCGCCACCGCCGTGTAGCCCTGCTTCGCCATCTCCATGTAGAGCAGGGCGGCGACGGCCTCCGCCGCTTCCGGCGTCAGGCGGCGGACGAAGCCGTACATGGCCTCCCGCCACGTCCAGAAGCTGTCCTCGGACGGGCCGGCGCGCTCCGCCAAGCCGGCCATGGCGCGCTGGAAGGCGTGGCTGTGCAGGTTCGGCATCCCGGGGATCACCGGCCCGGACGCCCGCGGCAGGTCGCCGGCCTCCGCGTCCCGCTCCACAGCGGTCAGCGTGCCGCGCCCGTCGAAGCGCAGCGCAACGTTGGCGGCCCAGCCGTCGGGCAGAAGCACGCGGTCGCAGAACAGCCCGCTCTTGGATTCCATCATACTCTCCGTCACGCCTGCCGTTCCGCCCAGTCTACCAGCGTTTCCACGAAGCGCCGCAGGTGCGGCCGGATGCGGTCCGCCCGCGCCGCGTCGAAGGGGAAGGGCGGCTCTTCCACCATGTAGCTGTCCTGGGTCATCTCCAGCTGCACGGCGTGCCAGCCCTCGGCCGGGCGGCCGAAATGGCGGGTGATGTGGCCGCCCTTGAAGCGCCCGTCGCGCACGTGGGTGAAGCCGTCCGCCCCGGCCCCCGCGCAGACCGCGGCCAGCTTTTCCGCCAGCCCGGCGTCGATGCTGCGGCCGTCGTTGGTGCCGAGGTTGAGGTCCGGCAGGCGCCCGTCGAACAGCCGCGGCACGACGGACTGGATGGAATGCGCGTCGAACAGCACCGCCCGGCCGAACTGGCCGCGCAGCCGCGTCATTTCCGTCTCGATGGCCTTGTGGTAGGGCGTCCAGTAGCGGGCGACGCGCTCCGCCACCTCCGCCGCGTCCGGCTCGGCGCCGGGGGTGTAGAGCGGTGCGCCGTGGAACAGCGTGGTCGGGCACAGGCCGGTGGTGGCGCCGGCGTAGAGCGGCGTGTCGTTGCTCGGCCGGTTCAGGTCGATGACGTAGCGCGAAAAACTGCCCTGGATCAGGCCGACGCCCATCTCTTCCAGGAAATCGTAGAGCTGCGGCAGGTGCCAGTCGGTGTCGGGCAGGCCCTGCGCCTCCGGGACGAGGCGATCGGCGAATCCCGCGGGAAGGGCCGTGCCGACGTGCGGCATGCTGACCAGCACCGGCCGGCGTGCGGCGCGGAACGCGAAAACCTCCATCCCCTTACTCCCACTGTCTTTGTGTTTTGTTGACAAAACTTTTGCCGTCCTTGTTGGCGTGGTCGGACCGGTGCCGCCGGCCGTCTGGGGAAAGGTCACAACGCGGGCGTTGCCATTCCACGGAACCCATGCTCAGTATGACAAACGGCGTTGACGCGGCCGTTTCCTGTGTGCGACGTATGTTTTATAGGCAAAACACGCCAATGCCAAGACGGTCGCTTCGCAGACCGCCGACATCCGTCCAACACCGCCGGCCGGCCGCACGCCGAAGCGGGCGCAACGAACAGGGAAAGCTACGCATGAAGTCCTTCGGAAAGTTTCTGGCCGCTGCCTCCTTCGCTGCCGCGGCGGTGATCACCACCGTCGGCGCGGGCTCCCTGCCGGCGCGCGCGGCCGACGCGGTGCTGGAGTCCATCCAGAAGACCGGCTCCTTCCGCGTCGGCGTGGACGCGACCTTCGCGCCCTTCGAGTTCTCCCAGGAGGGCAAGAAGACCGGCTTCGACATCGAGCTGGTGGAGGCCATCGCCAAGGAACTGGGCGCCACCAAGGGCGTGGAGTGGGTGGACATCGACTTCAAGGGCCTGATCCCCGGGCTGATGGCCAACCGCTTCGACATGATCGCGTCGGCCATGTACATCACCGACGAGCGCCGCAAGGCCGTAGCCTTCTCCGACACCTACTACCCGGGCGGCTTGGTCATCATGGTCAAGGCCAACAACGCCGCGATCAAGGGGCCGAACGACCTGCCGGGCAAGTCGGCCGCCGTGCAGATCGGCACCAAGTCGGTCGCGCACCTGAAGCAGAATTTCCCGACCGTAAAGGTCGTGGAGGTCGAGACCAACGCGGAGATGTTCGGGCAGGTGGAGACCGGCCGCACCGACGTGGCCGTGACCGGCAAGCCCGCCGCCAAGCTGTACGCCCAGGCGCACCCGACCGTCACCGTGCTGGACAACCAGCTGACGACCGAAGACTACGGCTTTGCCATGCGCAAGGACAACCCGGAGCTGGTCGCCAAGGTGAACGCCGCCATCGCCAAGCTGAAGGCCGACGGCACCTACCAGAAGCTCGTCGACAAGTGGTTCGAAGCCAAGAAGTGATCGGTAGCATAGTGAACGGAGGACTCCTCCCGTGACGCTCGATTTCGCTCCCGTCTGGGAGGGGTTGCCGGAACTGCTGAAGGGCGCCGTGGTCACCATCGAGGTGACCGCGGCCGCCTTCCTGCTCAGCGGCGTGCTCGGTCTGCTGGTCGGCATCATCCGCCTGAACCCGGCGCGCCGTTTCCTGTATGGGCTGGCGACGGGCTACGTCGCCTTCATCCGCGGCACCCCGCTGCTGGTGCAGCTGTTCCTGCTGTTCTTCGGCCTGCCGCAGTTCGGCATCCTGCTGCCGGCGACGCTGTGCGGAGTCATCGGCCTCGGGATCTACAGCGGCTCCTACGTGTCGGAGGTGGTGCGCGGAGCCATCCAGTCCCTCGACCGCGGCCAGATGGAGGCCGCCCGCTCGCTCGGCATGTCCTACCGCGAGGCGATGTGGGAGGTGGTGCTTCCCCAGGCCTTCCGCCGCATGCTGCCGCCGTTGGGCAACGAGACCATCGCGCTGATCAAGAACTCCGCACTCGTCTCGCTGCTGACCATCGACGACGTGATGCGCGAGGGCCAGCGGATCATCTCCACCAGCTTCCGCGCGCTGGAGGTCTATCTGGCCGTTGCGGTGATCTACTTCATCCTGACCAACGCGGCCACGCAGGTCCTGCGCGTGATCGAGCGGCGCATGACCGTGGAAAGGGGCTGATCCCGTGATCGAGATCCGCAACGTCTACAAGAGCTTCGGCAGCACGGACGTGCTGAAGGACGTCAGCATGACGGTGCAGCCCTCGCGCACCACCGTCGTCATCGGCCCGTCCGGATCGGGCAAGAGCACGCTGCTGCGCTGCTGCAACGTTCTGGAGACCGCCGACCGCGGCGAGATCCGCATCAACGGCCGCAGCATCATCAAGGACGGCATGCCCCTGCCGGACAAGGAGCTGAACGCGCTCCGCGCCGAAACGGGCATGGTGTTCCAGTCCTTCAACCTGTTCCCGCACATGACCACGGTGGAGAACGTCATGCGTGCCCCCGTCGTGGTGCGCCGCATGCCGAAGGCGGAGGCGCGGGCGCTTGCCATGGACCTGCTGCGCAAGGTGGGGCTGGGCGACAAGGCCGACGTCTACCCGTCCACCCTGTCGGGCGGGCAGAAGCAGCGCGCCGCCATCGCCCGCGCGCTGGCCATGAAGCCCAAGGTGATGCTGTTCGACGAGCCGACCTCCGCCCTTGACCCCGAACTGGTCGGCGAGGTGCTCCAGGTCATGAAGACGCTGGCCGAGGAAGGCATGACCATGATGGTCGTGACCCACGAAATGGGCTTCGCCCGCGAGGTCGCGGACACGGTGGTCGTGATGGCCGACGGCCGCATCGTCGAATCCGGCCCGCCGGACCAGATCTTCACCAATCCGACGCAGGAGCGCACCCGCGGCTTCCTGCGCGCCCTGGTGGACGGCCATCTCGCGGGCGCCCGCCCGCAAGTCACCGCCCCGGACCCGCTGGCGGCCTTGCCCGACGATCACTGACGCGCGCTTCAAGCCCTTTTCCCCTCTCGCGGGAGAAGGGCTTTGCCCCTGGACCGGCGCGGCTTGCGGGGCGTCGCGCCGGGAACCGTTTCGCCCGCGCGACACATCCCATCTTGCCACACTCTCCCCAGGCGTCTTCCTCCGCCACGCCGGTGCTGGTCGCGCTGATCCTCGGCATCTGCGTCATCCAGATCGCCAACGGCATCCTGCAAATCCTGCTTCCCCTGCGGCTCGCGGAGGCCGCAGCCCCGCCGCTGGTCGTGGGCGCGGTGGCGTCCGCCTATTCGGTCGGCTTCGTGGCCGGTTGTTGGGCAGCATCCCGGCTGATCCGGCGGATCGGCGGCGTCGGGGCCTTCGCGGCCTTCGGGCTGCTGGCCGCGGCGGCGACCCTGGCCCTCCAGCTTCTGCCCGACGCCACCGCCTGGGTGGGGCTGCGGGTGCTGATGGGAATGTCCTACGTCGGCATGCTGACGGTCGGGGAAAGCGGGCTGGCCGCGCTGGCGCCGGTGCACGCGCGGGGCAGTGTCTTCTCCCTCTACATGATCGCGTGCAAGGTCGCGGTCATCGGCGGCCAGATGCTGCTGGCCAGCCCGGGCCTGTCCGGCCCCTGGCTTACCGCGATGGCGGCTTTGTGCTACGGCCTGTCGCTGGTGCCGGTCGTTGCCATCCGCCCGCCGGCTGCACCCACCTCCGCCGAGCCTCAATCCGCCGAGCCCCAATCCGCCGAGCCCCAATCCGCCGAGCATGGGCAGCGGTCGGGCTCGCCCTGGCGGTTCGTCCGCCGCTCGCCGGTCGCCTTCGCCGGCTGCCTCGTGGTCGGTCTGTGCAACACGGCGGTGACCGGCATCGGCCCGGCCTATCTGGCCGGGCTGGGTCTGTCCGGGGCCGGCGTGGCGCTGGTCATGTCGGGCATCCAGGTCGGCAGCGTCGTTCTGCAATGGCCCATCGGCCGCCTGTCCGACCGGCGCGACCGGCGTCTGGTGATCTGCGGCGTCGCCGGCACGGCGATGGTTGCGGCCCTCCTGATCGCCAAGGCCGGTGCGGCATCGCAGGATGTGCTGCTGGCACTGTTCACGCTGTGGGGCAGCGCCGGCATGTCGCTCTACGCCATCTGCGTTGCCCACGCCAACGACCACGCAGCGCCCGAGGAAACGGTCCCGCTGGCAAGCGCCATCCTGCTCGCCTGGGCGGTTGGCGCGGCGCTCGGCCCGCTTCTGGCGACGGCGGCGATGGAATGGTTCGGGCACGGCGCGCTGTTCGCCTATGTCGGCGCGATGTCCGGCGGGCTGACGCTGTTCGCCGCCCTGCGGCGGTGGTTCGCCGGGCCCAGCCGTCCGCGCCGGACGTGAGCCCTCACACGTCCGTCCCCTCCGATCGTTCGTAGAGGTCGACCGGTTCGGCGAATCCCTTCAGGCTGAAGGCGCCGACCGGTGCGGCACCCCCGGGCGGCAGCAGTTCGGCGAAGCGCCGGGACATCAGCAGCGGGTGGCCGGTGCGGCTGCCCACGGCCTGGATGCGGCTGGCCAGGTTCACGTCGGGCCCGATCAGCGTGAAGTCCAGCCGCAGCCCTGACCCGATGTTGCCGTAGCTCACCTCTCCGTAATGCAGGGCGATGGTCGCCGCGAGCGGCGGGTCTGCCGTGGCGAAGGGGTCGAGGCGGGCGCACACCTCCTCGGCCGCGCGCAGCGCCGTCGCGCAGGCCGCTTCCGGTGGGCTGCCGGGGAAGAAGGCCAGGACGGCGTCGCCCATGAACTTCAGGATCTCGCCCCCGGCCTCCGCCACGGCCGGCAGCACCTGGTCGAAATAGAGATCGAGCAGTTCCAGGACGCGCGCACCCGGCAGGCGGTTCGACAGGTCCGTGAAGCCGCGCATGTCGCACAGCATCAGCGCCGTGCACAGCGATTCCACCTGGCCGCGCCGGATATGCCCCGCCAGTATGCGCCGGGCCGTTCCCGGGCCGACGTAGGTGTCCAGCAGCGTCAACTCCACTTGGCGCAGGGTGCGCAACTCACAGCCGTTGCGCAGCGCCGGCAGGATGCGGTCCAGAGCGGCGCGATCGGCGGCGGAGAAGCCGCGCGGCCGCACCGTGCCGAAGGCGGCGGCGCTGACCGGGCCGTCAGCGGTGTTGAGCGGCACGAACAGCAACGCGGCGAGCCCGCGTCCGGCGAAGACGTCCATCAGCGGCCAGGGCGGGTCGCTCGGGTCGTTCGGCCGCACCAGCACCGTTTCTCCCGTTTCCATGACGCGCCGCACCGGGCTGTCGAGAAAGGCGGCCGACTCTTCCAGGCCATGCCCCCGGTCGTGGATCTCCACGGGTTCGTTCGGTGCCCAGGCGACGGTGCGGCCCAGGATCTCCGGGTGGAGGGTGCGCAGATGGAGCGTCAGCCGGTTGACGGGCAGCCCGGCCGCCCGCAGCCGCCGTCCCAACCCGGCGATGAACGCCGCCTCGTCCATCGCGTGGCATTCATCGCCGGCCAGCCATTCCACGACCTCCAGGATGGACGCGGGCTGGTGGGTGCGATGGAAGTCCTGTCGGCGGGCGTGCCTTGGGTAAATGGTCGCCGATCGGTCGAGCATATGTTTCATGACATCCCTCCGGATTGTCTGCCCAAAACCGTCGATCAGTGGGCGCCGCCGGCGCTCAGATGGTCTGGTTTCTTCAACAGCAGCGTTGCGACCAAGGCGACGAGCAGGGCGATGCCCAGCAGAAAAAAGGCGTCGCTGAAGGCCATGACGAAGGCTTGGCGGCGCACCACCGCGCCGATGGCGACGTAGGCGCGGTGCCCGGCGTCGATCGGGTCGGTGATGCCGTGCGACTGGAAGTACCGGGTCAGCTGCGCGATGCGCGCCGTGGTCGCCGGCTCGAACAGCGAGACCGCGTGCGACAGGATGTTGGAGTGGAACTGCTCCCGCTTCGTCAGGAAGGTCTGGAGGAGGGCGATGCCCACGGCACCGCCCAGGTTCCGCATCATGTTGAACAGGCCGGAGGCGGAGCCCGCGTTCTCCTTCTCGATGCCCGCGGTCGCCACCGCCGACAGCGGCGCGAAGACCAGCGCCTGCCCTACGGCGCGGACGATGTTCGGCACCAGCAGCTGGTCGGCAGCGTAGGAGGCGGTCATGGCGATGTTCATGAAGGCGCTGCCAGCGAAGAGCGCGAAGCCGACGGCGATCAGCAACCGCGCGTCGAACCGCTTCATCAGCTGCGGCACCAGCGGGATCAGCAGAAGCTGCGGCAACCCGGTCCAGGCCAGCACGCCGCCGATCTGCTCCGCGTTGTAGCCCTGGATGCGCGACAGGTAGACCGGCAGGACGAAGACCGACCCGTAAAGCGCCACGCCCAGCATGAAGTTGGCGAGGATGCCGAAGCCGAAGTTGCGTCGCACCAGCAGCCGCAGGTTCAGCAGCGGCCGCGCGCTGCGCAGCTCGATCCACAGGAACAGCCCCAGCGAAACCGCCGCGAGGATGCTCAGCTGCAGGATGAAGGGCGATCCGAACCAGTCCTCCTTGTTGCCTTCCTCCAGCACCGTCTGCAACGCGCCGAGCCCGACGGCCATGGTGACGATGCCCGGCCAGTCGCCGGTCCTCAGCAGGTCGAGCTTCATCGGCGCGCCGTCGAGCGAGTAGGCCAGCAGGCCAACCATCACCGCGCCGGGGATCAGGTTGACGTAGAAGATGTACTGCCATCCCCAATTCTCGGTCAGATAGCCGCCGATGGTCGGCCCGATGGCGGGGGCGAAGGTCGCCGACAGGGCGAACAGGGCAAGCCCGACGGACTGTTTCGCCTTGGGCAGCAGCGTAATGATAATGGTGAAGGCCATGGGGATCAGCACGCCGCCGCTGAAGCCCTGGATCGCCCGCAGGACGATCATCTGCTCCAGGTTCGCGGCGAAGGCGCAGAGGACGGAGAAGACGAGGAACAGCACCGCGTTGGTCAGCAGGTAGCGGCGGATGGAGAAGACCTGGGCCAACCAGCCGCTCAAGGGGATCACGATGATCTCGGCGACCAGATAGGCGGTGGAGATCCAGCCCCCGTCGTCGATGCCGGCGCCGATGGCGCCCTGGATGTCGGCGAGGGAGGCGTTGACGATCTGGATGTTCAGCACCGCCATGAACGCACCCAGCGTCGAGCCGATCACGGCGAGCCAGTTCCGGGCGGACGCGGCGCCGGCGGGGATGGCGGGGTTGGACATGGTCTTGATCCTTTGCCGAGGAGGAAGTCAGCTTGCGGATGCCGTCGTTTCGCGGGTGTCGATGGTCGGCTCGACCGACATGCCGGGGCGCAGCAGGCCCGACAGGCGTCCCGGGTCCAGGACGATCCGCACGGGAATGCGCTGCACGATCTTGGTGAAGTTGCCGGTCGCGTTGTCCGGCGGCAGCAGGGCGAACTCCAGGCCGCTGGCCGGCGACAGGCTGTCCACATGGCCCTTCAGCTCCACGCCGGGAAAGCCGTCCACCGCGATCTCCACCGGCTGTCCGGCGTGGACGTGGGTCAGCTGGGTTTCCTTGAAGTTCGCGACGACGTAGACCGCCTGCAGCGGAACCACGGCCATCAGCTGCGTGCCGGTCTGCACATACTGGCCGACCCGCAGCGAGCGGGCGCCGACCACACCGTCGATCGGGGCGGCGATGACCGTGTAGGACAGGTTCAGCCGCGCCTGGTCCAGTGCGCTGCGGCTGCGGTCGCGCTGTGCCTCCGCCTTGCCGCGCTCGGTGGTCAGCACCGTGACCTTGTCCCCGGCGGCGACCAGGGCGGCGCGGTCGCCGCGCAGCTTGGCCTGCGCCTGGCCCAGCGTCGCCTCGGCTTGCTGCGCCCGCTGCGTCGTGCCGTAGCCGGTCTGCATCAGGTTGCTGTAGCGGGCGTTGTCCTTCTGCGCGAAGGCCCGCGCGACCTCGCTCGCCGCCACGTCGGCCTTCTCCTGCTCGATCAGCGACCGTTGCAGCACGATCTGGGCGTCCAGGTTGCGGATGGCCGCCTCCGCCGTCTCCAGGTCCGCCTGGGCCTGGGCCAGCGCGACGCGGAAGTCGCGGTCGTCGATGCGGGCCAGCGGCTGACCGGCGGCGACGCGCTCGTTGTCCTGGACCAGGACCTCGGCGATGTAGCCGGACACCTTGGGTGCGATCACCGTGTGGTCGGCCTTTACGTAAGCGTCGTCGGTGGTTTCCAGGTACCGCCCGACTGTCCAGTACCGGTAGCCGGCGTTGCCGGCGGTTACGACGCCGCCGAGGAGGACCAGCGCCAGCGCGGCGCGTTTGACCGTCGTGCGTGTGCCGACGGCGGCCCGCGGCGCCTCGGCCTTGCCGTCTTGCCTGCCATCGTGAGTGAGTTCGACCATCGCACCCCGTCCTGTTCTGCGGCAACGCCAGGGGGCCTGGCCGCCCCGGACCGCGACGCCAGGATGAGGCGGGACCGGCGGCCTTGAGAATTCCGGAAAGGCTGGAAAGATTATCCAGCGTGGGTGGATAATCAGGCCGGAACGGCGAAGCGGGGCGCGCGTGGACCGGCTGACGAGCCTGACGGCCTTTGTGCGGGTGGTGGAGTGCGGCGGCTTTTCCGCGGCGGCGCGGCGCCTGAACATGTCCGTCACCATGGTCAGCAACCACGTCCAGGCGCTGGAGGACCGGCTGGCCCTCCGCCTGCTGAACCGGACCACGCGGCGGGTCAGCCTGACCGACGCCGGCCGGGCCTATTACGACCGCTGCGTCAACATCCTGGCGGAGCTGGAGGCCGCCGACGAGCTGGCCGTGGCGCTGAACGCCACGCCCCGGGGCACGTTGCGCCTGCACATCGGCACCCATCTGGCGCGCTTCATCGCGCCGGCGATCAGCGACTTCGTCGCGCGGTACCCGGCGGTTTCCGTGGAGCTGACCATCGGCGAGGCTTCGGTCGACATCGTGGATGAAGGGTTCGACTTGGCCGTGCATCCCTTGCAGCCGCAGAACGCGAGCCTGATCTGTCGCCGGCTGACGCCCTGGCGGCACGTGCTGTGCGCGGCGCCGGCCTATCTGGAGAAGCACAGGGCGCCGCAAGGCCTGGAGGACCTGGCCCGGCACAACTGCCTGCGCTACAGCCATTACCCGTTCGGCAACGAGTGGCGCTTCATCGGGCCGGACCAGACGGCCGCGTCGGTACGGGTGTCCGGCAATCTGGTGACCAACAGCGGGGAAACCATGCGGCTGGTCGCGCTGAGCGGCGAGGGGCTGTTGCTGCTGCCCAGCTTCATCGTGCTGGACGACCTGCGCAGCGGTGCCCTGCGCCAGCTGCTGCCGACCTACCGCCCGCTGGAATTCGCCATCAACGCCATCTACCCGCACCGCGACCACCTGTCCAGCAAGGTGCGGACCTTCATCGACCTGCTGGCCGTGCATTTCGCCCGGCATCGCGAGTGGCTGAACCCCTTCGACAGCGCGTCCGCCGTATAGGGCGCCGCGCTGGAAGATACACCGGCTCGTCCGGAATGAGGCCGTAATTGCGGACCTCAGATGGGATTTTGCTCAAATCCGACTCTGTCCATTGTGAACCGGCCTTCCCTTAGCCCGATCCTCCCTCGGCGTTATCGTTCACCGCCACCTCTTCCGTCGCCGCTGGACGCCGCGACGTCCGTGGCTGGGACCATGACCGGGAGGGATGAATGCCGACGAAACTGGACTCGATCATCTCTGGAAAGAAAAAAGACATCAATTTCAGCAACTTCGACATTGGCAAGGTGCTTCGGGACATCGCCGCCGATCTGTCGGAGGCCGGTGCGAAGGATGTGCAGGGGCTGAAGGTTCTCGGCAACTACAAGAACTTCATCTCCTACGAAAAGGCGGCCAAGCGCGCCGCGAATCCTTACCTTCAGGTCGCCGTCACCAAGGGCACGCTCGTGCTCGTCCTTCGCGACAAGGACAACGACAAGTTCGAGGCGATGGATGTCCTGGTCAAGGGATACGACGGGATCAAAGACAAGCTGGTCAAGGAGACCGCCGCGGTCATCAGCCTGGACCCCGACGACAGGGTCATCGGCCCGGCGGGCAAGGCCCAGGCCGACAAGTTCGGCACCAAGGTGATGACCGAGGATGATTACGAATTCGGGGCCTTGACCGGCAACATCGTCATCTGCGCCCACGGCACCCCCGACGGGACCGGCAGCGCGCGCATCATCGCCAGCCATCTGGGCAAGAAAACACCCAAGGACATCGTCAAGCTGCTGACCGGCAGCAAGGACGCCAAGCAGCGGATCGGCAAGGACTATTCGGGCAAGATCTTTCTGTCCGGCTGCTTCACTGCGTCGGGTGGGCCGGAAGCGGTGAAGCAGGACGATCCCTTCGCCAAGAAGGTCTGGGACCTGCTGAAAAGCGCCGGCTACACCAAGGCCAGCGTCGTCGGCATGCCTGGCCCGTCCATCACCGCGCGCAACGACGGCGACACCGACAGCTGGGACAAGGACAATCCCACGGCGATGAAGCGCGGCGACAAGCATGTCGTGACCAACATGCGCACCGTGGACGACTACAAGAAGAACGCGAAGCTGGAGAAGGCCGTCAAGGTCGCGGTGGAGCAATTCAACGCGCTCGTCGGCAGCCACAACGCCCTCCTCGACGACATGAACGCCATCGCGAAGCAGGGCGAAGACCGCGCCAACGAGCTTGGCAAGGACCCGGCGGCGATCAAGGCCGACAAAGCCTACCAGGGCTACAAGAAGCAATATCTGGCTCTGAAGGCCGACCTTGAGAAGGAGAAGAAGAAGCTCGCCAAGGCGAAGCCGGTCCTGGACAAGGCGCGCAAGGACATGGAAGACAGCGGCCTCGGCAAGACGCTGGCGAAGATCGAAGGGACGTTCGGGCTCCGCACGCTCAACTGACCACGCCAAAGCCACCCCGACACCCGCGCCATCCTACCCTGTGCCACACCAACGCGGCGCCATCATCCTTGTGTTTGATTGATCGAACGCCATTTTGGCCGGCCAATAGGGCGACGTCGCACAGCCGCCGCTTCGGTGGTGCCGACGGGGCAAGCAAAGGGGCCGGTCGCACCTTCGGGCGCGGCCGGCCTTGCGCCGTCGTCGTTCCGAAGCGGGAAAGGGCCGACAACGCAAGGAAGGGGATGTCATGAGGCAGGAGAGGGTTGCGCATCGCTCCATGGGACGCTCCGGGGGCCGGTCGCTCGCTCGCGGGTTCGGATTGGCCGGCCTCGCGGGCACGTTGGGCTTGGCGGCCCTGCTGTCGGGGACCGCGACCCCCGCCTCGGCCGAGGAGGCGTCGGTCGAAGAGCAGATCGTCGACGCGTTTCAGGGCGCCTTCGGCGCGCATCCGGGCAAGCGCGCCAACCACGCCAAGGGGATCGTCGTGGAGGGCACCTTCCAACCGGTCCCGCCCGCGGCGTCGATCACCCGCGCGGCGCATCTGCAAGGCACCGCTGTTCCCGTCGTCGCGCGCTTCTCCAACGCGACCGGCATTCCCAACATTCCGGACGGTGATGCGAACGCCAACCCGCATGGGCTGGCCGTCAAGTTCCATCTGCCGGACGGCAGCGACACTGACATCGTGATCAACAGCCTGCATTTCTTCCCGGTCGCCACGCCGACCGAATTCCGCGATTTGCTGCTCGCGGCGGGGGCGACCAAGCCCGACAGCCCGAAGCCGACCAAGCTGGACCAGTTCCTGGCCAGCCATCCGGTCGCGGTCCAGGCGGGAGCGACGACCAAGACCCCGGCGAGCTTTGCGACCGAGCAGTATTTCGGCATCAACGCGTTCCGCTTCACCAACAAGGCCGGGGAGCAGCGCTTCATCCGCTATGTGGCGGAGCCGGCGGCCGGGCTGTCCTACCTCACCGCGGACGACGCGGCGACGAAGCCCGCCGACTTCCTGATCGCCGACATCACGGACCGGCTGCAAAAAGGCCCCGTCCAGTTCCGCCTCCTGGCGCAGGTCGCCGCGCCGGAAGACCCGATCACCGACGCGACCAAGCCCTGGCCGGACAGCCGGCCGCGCGTCGAACTCGGCACCCTGACCCTGACCACCGTCACAGCGAACAACGAGGAGGCGGCGAAGACGCTGCTGTTCCTGCCTGGGCAGGTGACCGACGGGATCGAGGCGTCCGACGACCCCCTGATCGCCGCCCGCGACGGGGCTTACGCCGTGTCCTTCTCGCGGCGCAGCCAGTGAGGAATCCACCCCGCGCCGGGTGAACAACAAAATCGCGCTGATCGACGCCGCCAGATCGCGGCCGACCTTTGGGCGGGGCACGCACAGCCGGGGCCGGTGCGCCCGCCCCACCACCGGGCGTGGTCGCGGCCCCGCCCGGATCGTATGAGGCGCGTCACGGTCAAAGGACCACACCTCCGTTTTACCGCGCTTTACCCTGATTAACGGGGCTGTCGAAGCCGGCGGACTATTTGTGTCTGCACCACCGAAGCCCATCACGTCAGAACCGGGTTCGGGGAGGAGCCTCCGGCCAGCCTGAGGCTTGCACGCGGATGCCATCCCCCGCGGCATCGCGCCGGCACTTGGGCCGGGTGACCCTGCACGAGCGCTCCACCACAAAGAAACGGAGGGAAATCATGTCTGACCAAGCACATGGCGGGAACGAAGCGGCTCACGACGAACCGGACCAAAAGGAACCAGCGGGCCCCGATCGCCGGACTGTTCTGCGCACCGCGGGGGCCGCGGCGATCGGCGGCATGGCCGTCGCGTCGGCGATGGACACCCCCGCGTTCGCGCAAACCGCCGCTGCCGCCCCGAGTGCCGGTGCCCCAACTGCCGCCGCGGGCGCGCGCGATCAGGCACCGCTCGGCGCCCGGCTCCAGGGCATCCAGCATTTCGGTCTCACGGTCCAGAACATGAACCGCGCGTTCGAGTTCTACACCGAAGTGCTCGGCGGCAGCGAGGTGATGCGCGATGGCGATTTCCATGGCGAGAAGATCCACAACACGCTGCTGGTCGACCAGGAGATCCTGGCTCGGGAGCGCAAGGTCAATTCGCGGACCATCGGCGTTCCGGACCTGAAGGACGGGGCGCAGCGCCTCGACGTGCGCTTCGTGCAGTTCGACAACGTCGTGATCGAACTCCTGCAATACCGCGATGTCCAGCAACCGATGGGCAACGGGGACAGCTGGGCGGAGCCGCGGGACCATATGAGCCCGGCCTATCCACGGTCGATGCACATCTGCTTCTACATCCGCGACGACGTTGACTTTAACAAATTCGTCCACGACCTTGAGGCGGAGTCGGCGCGCCGCGGCATGACCCAGGTGAAAGCCAATCGCGTGATCACGGTGACCTCCGAACAGGAGCGTCTGGCCGCCCCCCTCGATGCGAACACCAACAAGATCACGGAAGGCAAATCGAACGGCTGGTCCCTGATCTACTGCAAGGGCCCGGAGGGCGAGCAGATCGAATTCGTCCAGGCGCTCGGGCCCGTGAAGAAGACTTTCGAGGAGGCCATGGCGGCCCGGCGGCGCATGGTCGCCGCGTCCGGAGGCTGACGATCCGCCGTCCGGCATGCGACGCGATGGAAACAGGATACCGCACGCCGGGCGGCGCGGCCTTCGGGCCGGCCATAATTCCAAGACCAAAAATCGAGGGAGTGACCAGCCATGTCCAACAGGACGCGCCCGGGTGTCGGGCTTCCCGTGCTTGCCAGCCTTGCATGCGTTGCTGGCGCCACATCGGTGATGGCGCAGGAAGGGCCGGGCCGGGGCTATGCCCAGGTGCCTCAGGGCGCCTATTCGATCGTCGCGGAAGTGCGGGCAAAGCCCGGCAAGGAAGCGGCGCTGCGCGACGCCACGCTGCCGCTCGTCGCGCTCGTCCGAAGCGATCCGAAGAACCTCGTCTACTTCCTTCAGGAAGACCGCGCGGCGCCCGGCCACTTCATTTTCTACGAAATCTTCGCCAACCGAGCCGATTTCGAAGCCCACAACGCGATGCCCTACGTGAAGGACTGGTTCGCGAAGCTGCCCGAACTCGCCGACGGGGGCGTCAAGGTCATGAAGATGGAGATCCTTGCGGGCCCCCGTTCCTGAGCAGGTCCGCGCAACTCGCCGAATGCTGGACTAGGCGTACCACGCTCAACGCGCGGTCGTGACGAGGCATTGCACGAATGAAGCGGAGCGGAGCAACCGGGGCCTTACGCTGTACGCACTGGCGCTGTATGGCCGCGGCGTGACCGTCGGCAACCTTTCACCCTGCGGAAGGCGCCCCAACTCGCACCGGCGTAACCACGCCCAAATGCCGGCCAAACCAAACAGACATGGAGGACCCTGCGATGAGCATCGAGAGCACCCTGCTCAACGGCCCATTGGGCTTCGGAACGGCGCCGCTTGGGAACATGTTCCGGAATATCCCCGACGAGGAGGCCGCCGCCACCGTCGCGGCGCCCTGGGATGCCGGGACGCGCTTCTTCGACACGGCGCCCTTCTACGGCGCCGGCTTGGCGGAAATCCGGCTGGGAAAGGAATTGGCGAAGCACAGGCGCGACGACTACGTTCTCAGCACCAAGGTCGGCCGCATCATTCTGGACGAGGTCGCGACCGGGCCGCAGGAATTCGGCGAGAAGGGCACGCTGTTCCAATACGGCCGCAAGAACAAGATCGTCTACGACTATTCGGCGGACGGGACGAAGCGGTCCATCGAGGACAGCCTGACGCGCATGGGGGTCGATCGGATCGACTTCGTCTGGATCCATGACATCGCGCAGGACTTCCACGGCGACGAGTGGCTGGCCGGGTTCGAAACGGCGCGGACCGGCGCCATGCGCGCGCTGACGGCGCTTCGCGACGAAGGGGTCATCAAGGGCTGGGGCCTCGGCGTGAACCGCATCGAACCGGTCGAGCTGATGCTCGGCCTCTCCGACGTAAAACCCGATGGAACGCTGCTCGCCGGGCGCTACACGCTGCTCGACCACGAGCACGCGCTGCAACGGCTGATGCCCGCCGCGGCCGAAAAGGGCGTGCAGATCATCGTCGGCGGTCCTTACAGCTCCGGCGTGCTCGCCGGCGGCAGCCACTTCGAATACGCCGACGCGTCGCCCGAAATCCGCGCGAAGGTGGCGACGATCAAGGCCCTCGCCGAGCGATACGGAATTCCGATCAAGGCGGCGGCGTTGCGGTTCTCGCTGGCCCATCCGGCCGCGGTCGCGGTGATTCCCGGGGCGAGCAAACCGGACCGCATCCGGGAGGACCATGATGCGCTCAAGGCAAAGATTCCGGATGATTTCTGGCGCGATCTGCGGGAGAGAGGCCTCGTCGCGCCGAACGCCCCGCTGCCGATCGAGCGCTGAGCGGCGGCGCGGCTGCGATCCGCCTCAATTGAGGAGGCGGTTTTCGCGCAGGCGCGTCACGGCGAGGTCGACAAAGGCCCTCACCTTCGCGGGTGCGTGGCGTCCCTCGGGGTGGAGGACGTGGATGGGCAAGGGCGGCTCTTCATAATCGGCGAGCACGATCTGAAGCTCGCCCGCGACCAGCGCCGGGCCGATCTGGTAATGAAGGACCCGGGCGAGACCCCATCCCGCCCGGGCGGTCGCGATCGCCGCTTCGTTGGTGTTGCATTGCAGGGTCAGGTCGATGGTCACCCGCTGGTCCTGCGCGAAGCGCCATTCCGGCGATGCCCAGGCGGTCGTCGACGCCGCGATGCGGTGATGCTTGAGGTCGGCCGGCGTCGTCGGGACGCCATGGCGGTCGAAATAGGCGGGCGAACCGCAGATCACGCGCCGGACCGTGCCGACCCGGATGGCCGTGAAGCCCGAATCCGGAAGGCGGCCGATGCGCACGGCGACGTCGATGCCCTCTTCCACGATGTTCACTTGGCGGTCGACGAAGAAGCTTCGCGCGCGCATGCCGGGATAATGATCCAGATATTCGGTCATGATCGGCAGCACATGCATCTGTCCGAACAGTGCGGACGCGGTGACCGCGAGCGTTCCGGTCGGGGTGGCGTAGGATCCGCCCGCGGCCGCCTCCGCCTCGGCGATGTCCGACAGGATCCGGCGGCAATCCTCGTAATAGCGTGTCCCGGATTCGGTCATTTTCACCGAGCGGGTCGTGCGGACGAACAGGCGGGCGCCGATCAGATCCTCAAGGGCGGCCACGGCGCGGGTTACCGCTGGCGCGCTCATGTTCACGTGGCGGGCGGTTTCGGAGAAGCTGCCCGTCTCCGCGACCTTCACGAAAATCCGCATTGCCTGCAGCCGGTCCATGCGCCCCCCTGTGCCATCCCGCACCGGGATCCTCATCCGGATCTCGGGCGCGATGCAAGGGCTCCGCCGCCGGTTCTTGTGCTTGGGCCGTCAAACCGCCAGTTGAATGGCACCGTCCTCGTCCGCCTCCGGCTGGGCGGGGACGGCGCAGCACAGGAGCACCTCGTCCTCCGCGACCGTCGCGGTCGGTTCCTTGATGTAGGTCACCGCACCTTTGAGCAGCTTGGTGCGGCAGGTTCCGCAGGTGCCCTCGCGGCAGCTGAAGGCGGGATCCAGGCCGCGCGCTTCGGCCAGTTCGAGCAGCGTGCCTGAATCGGGAGTCCAGCGCGCTTCCTTCAGCGAATCCATGAAGGCGACCGGCACCGGCTTGGTGGCAGGTGGGCGCCGCACCGGCGCTACGGTGCCGGCCGTTGCCGTGTCGGCCGTCCGTTTCAAGGACGACGGGCCGAACGCCTCCGCGTGGATCCGAGCGTCGGCGATGTTGTAGCCGCGCAACCCGTCGTAGAGCGCCTGGGTGAAGGCGGGCGGTCCGCAGAGATAGAAGTCGTAGTCGTTGAAGCCGAGGATGCGCGTCAGCAACGCCATGTCGATGCGCCCCCCTGCGTCGTAATCGACGCCTTGCTCGGCGTCGCCGGGATCGCTGAGGACGCGGACGAACCGGACGGCGCCGTTCGCCGCCGCCACAAGTTCCGCGATCTCCCGGTCGAAGGGGCGGTCCTGCCTGGACCGCGCCGCCTGGACCAGGATGGTGGGCCGGATCCGCTGCTTGCGAAGCCCCTCGTAAACAATATGGCGCAGCATCGCGAGCAGGGGTGTGATGCCGACCCCGCCCGCCAGCAGCACCGCCGGCCGCGTGGCGCCGGCGTCGATGGTGAAATCGCCCGCCGGCGCGCGCGCCTCGATGACGTCCCCGACCCGGACACGGTCGTGCAGGTGCCGGGACACCAAGCCCTCGCGCTTGACGCTGATGCGGCAGATCCCGTCCGACGGGGCAACCGACAGCGTGTAGGTCCGCACCACGGGCTTGTCGGCGCCGGGCAGGGCCACGCGGATGGGCAGGTGCTGTCCGGCCTGATGCGGAAGAAGCCCGACGCCGTCATCCGGCTGCAAATGGAAGGAGCGGATCGAGGCGCTTTCCTCGACGATCTTCGTCACCTTCATCGGTCGCCAGCGCGTCGCGATGTCCGTGGCGCGAAGCCGGTCGGCGGCGTGGCTCCAGTCGCCCGTCATCAGTGAACTGGGAGACCAGCCGTCCTTCCGGAAAGTCCAACGCAGGGCCAGGGCGCCGGGCCGGCGGACGATCTTACGCGCCTTGAACGTCCACAGCCGCTCGGCCCCCTGGAAGGCCGCGATCTCCGGCGAGTCCAGGATCACCGCGGCATCGCCCGTCATCTGCAGCAGGTCGCCGCTTTCGAAATCGACGAAGGCCAGCCCCGCCCTTCCGTTGAGGACGATGTTGCCCAGAGTGGCGAAGAAGAGGTTGCCGTCAAAGTCCGGGATGGTGAGCGTTCCGTCCTCGGCCACGCGTACGAAACCGGCCTTGCCGCCGCGATGCGACACATCGACCTGGCGACGGTCCCCGCGATCGGCGTAGGAGGCGACGAAGAAGGCGTCCGCCGCCTCGATCGTCGCACGCGCCGCGGCATCAAGGCCGGGCAACTCTTCCGCGGCGCCGGCGAAGGGCTGGCCGGGGTCGCGGGCATACGAGAAATCACGCAGCTGGATGTAGCGGGGGCAGTTCCCGAAGCTCTGGTCGACGTCGACGCGGAAGCCGTTCGGCGTGGTCGAGACGAAGCCGTTCATGCGGTTGCGGCGCCGCGTGTGCATCTCGATGCCGAGCAGGCCGATCGGCTCCCCATCCGCAAAGCCGGCTGTGGCCGGATCGCTCGGGTCCAGGCGCGCGCCGATGTCGAGAGTGGTCGGGCTGGGCGAGGACATGAAGCCGGGCCGACCCTCCAGGAACGTGGCCCAGGCATCCCCGCGCGGGTCGACGCTGCCGATCACGATGAAGGGAAGCTGGGCGTAGAAGTCGCGGTGCTGGTCGGGCATGAAGTCGCGCACGACCCGCTGCCCCACCGCCGCCATCCGTTCGGCGACGCCGACCTTCTCCTGGATGAACGTCTCACCCTCGTGCCACGTCGGCAGCGTCTTCCGATTGTCGCCCATGTCCCGTCTCCCCGTGGAAAGACATTGAAGGATGCGGGCGCGCCGGTTGCGCGCCCGGACGCAGCGTCACGCGGCGGTGAGCCCCGCCCGCGTCTGGACGAACGGGACGAAACCCGGCAGAGCCTCGACCCGACGGAGGAAGGCGTTGACGGCCGGATAGCCCGACAGGTCGACGTTGCCTTCCGGAGCGCGCGCGACGTAGCTGTAGATGGCGACGTCGGCGATGGTCGGCCGGTCGCCGACCAGCCAGTCGCGGCCGGACAGGTGGCTATCGAGCTTCTTCAGCAGGGCGTGGGCCCGGCCGATAACCTCTTCCGCGTTGTACTTGGCGCCGAACACCGTGACCAGCCGCGCCGCCGCGGGGCCGTAGGCGACCTCGCCGGCGGCGACCGACAGCCAGCGCTGGACGGCGGCGGCACTCTGCGCGTCCTCGGGCAGCCAGTCGCTGCGCCCGGCCTTCTTCGCCAGATAGACCAGGATGGCGTTGGAGTCGGAGACGACCACGCCGTCGTCGTCTAGCACGGGCACCTGACCGAACGGGTTCAGTGCCAGGAACGCGGGCGTTTTGTGCGCCCCCGCCATCAGGTCAACCTCGACCAACTCATGCGGCAGTCCGAGCAGCGACACGAACAGGCGGGCGCGGTGGGCATGGCCCGACATCGGATGGTGATAGAGCTTCATGGCTGACTCCTGCGATGCTGGCCGGGTTCATTCCCGATCCGCACACAGAAGGTGCCACCGCCATCCGATCACGAGAATGAGTCGATTTGGTAGTTCATTATTGCGTATGCCGTAATAATGCTGCCCGAAAACGATGAAGGGCGGAGCCCGGACAGGCCCCGCCCTTCAATGATACGCTCAGGCGTTGAACGTCAGTCCGCGCCGGCCGCGTTGGCCGACAAGTGCTGGGGTGCCGGCTCCCCACCGCGGCGCTGGCCGAGCACCAGGGCGACGACGATGAAGGCGGCGATGTCGAAGACCGACAGGCAGGCGAACAGCGGCTCGTACCCGATGGTGTTGGCGAGCTGGCCGATGATCAGCGAGAAGATCATGCCGCCGAGATAGCCGGCCATGCCGCCGAAGCCGGTCGCGGTGGCGACGTCCTGCTTCTCGAACGTGTCGGTGACCAGGGCGTAGAGCAGGCTCGACAGCATCTGGTGCGCAAAGCCGCCCAGGGAGAACAGGAAGATCGCGGTGATCGGGCTGCTGGACAGGCCGATGAGGGCCGGGCCGATCATGCACAGCGCGCCGATGCCGATGCCGGCAATGCGGGAGTTGACCAGCGTCATCTTGAAACGCTTGGCAAAGAAGGGCGACAGGTAGCCGGACAGGATGCAGCCGAGGTCGGCGAACAGGAAAGGCAGCCAGGCGAACAGGGCAAACTGCTTGATGTCCATGCCGCGCACGCTGACCATGTACAGCGGGATCCAGAAGCTGAAGGTCTGCCAGGCCGGCTCCGTCAGGAAACGGGCGGCGGCGATGCCCCAGAACTTGCCCTTGGTGACCACCCGCTTCATGGAGGGCTTGGGCAGCGCGACCTGCGGTTGGCCTTCCAGGATGTAGGCGTGCTCGTCCTTGGTCAGGCGGGGATGGTTCTCCGGGTTGCGGTACAGCGACACCCAGATCAGCGACATCGCCACCCCCATCAGGCCGGTGACGACGAAGGCGATTTGCCAGCTGTAGCTGACCGACAGCCAGATGACCAGCGGCGGGGCGACCATGGCGCCGACTGAGCTGCCGGTGTTGAACCAGCCCGTGGCGATGGAGCGTTCCTTGGCCGGGAACCACAGGGTCGAGGTCTTGGCGCCCGAGGGCATGGCGGCGGCCTCAGAGATGCCCAGCAGGCCGCGGAAGAAGGCCATCGACTGCCAGCCGCCGGCAAAGGCGTGCAGCGCCGCCGCGGTGCCCCAGACGAAGGCGAACATGAAGTAGCCGAACTTCAGCCCGATCAGGTCGGTGATGTAGCCGGCGATCGGCTGCATCAGGCTGTAACAGAGCTGGAACGTGCTGACGATGTAGGAATATTGCTCCGTCGTGAAGTGCAGTTGTTCCTTCAGCGTCGGCGCGAGAATGCCCAACGTGTTGCGGTCGATGTAGTTGACGATCGTGCCCAGCATGACCAGGGCCAGAATCTGCCAGCGCAAACCACGAATTCTCTTCATAAGCGTTCTCCCATCCCCGCGGCGGCGGAGGTTTCTGCGCGCGCCTGTGAACCGACCCTTTGTGTGGTCGTCGGCTTCGGGCGTCTTCGGCGCGGGGCGCGTCCCGCAGCGCCGGTTATATTAATATATCAGTTGTTGGTGCAAGCATCTTTTTCGGGTGCGGACGATCGGCCGACCAAATTCCGCACGGCCTGTCCGTTCGGCGTAAGCCTCTTCGCAAGCGCAGCATAGGTGATCGGAAGACTCGGAGGCGGGGGCCACGCTGCACCATAATAATCGCGATTGTACAATGCGTTAGGGGGCGGGCGCGGCAAGTCCCTCGCACCCGGCAAACCAACCGAAAGCGCGTCAAGGCAAGAAAAAAGCCACCAGGGACAGACCCCGGTGGCCTCAGTTTAGGGAGGAAACGTCCAGGACGTCGTGCCGCCCGATGATTGGGCACGCCACGCTGAACAACGGGGTCAGCATACTAATATATCAGAATGGGCGCAAGCGCGAACGTGGCGCTGACGGAATTTTACCGGCTGGAATGCGAGTCAGGGACCCTCGCGGCAGGCAGCAAGCACCTGTCCACGCAACCAGTGGTGGGCCGGGTCGGCGTCGTGGCGGGGGTGCCACATCTGAATGACGGTGACGTCGTCCATGGCGACGGGAAGCGGGAAGGTTCGGATGCCGGCGCGGCCGGCGGCGACCTGTCCCTCGGACACCAGCGCGATCAGGTCGGACGCGCGGACGATCGCCAGGGCGGCCGGGAAGCTCGGCACCACGGCGACCACCTTGCGGGTGAGCCCGAGCGCGGCGAGCGCGTCGTCCACCGGCTCCCTCGTGCGGCCGCCGCGCGAGGTGACCACATGGCGGCCGGCGGCGTAGAGTTCCGGCGTTACGACCTCGTGCCGGGTCAGCGGGTGGCCGTCGCGCACGGCGCAGACCAGCCGGTCGCGCAGCAGGCTCTGCACCTTCAATTCCGGTGCGGTTTCGAAATGCGCGCCGATCTCCAGGTCGACACGCCCGTCCCGCAGGGCCTGAACGTCGCGGTCCGGCCTGGGCGCGAAGCGCAGCAGGACGCCAGGGGCCTCGGCGGTCATGCGGGTCACCAGCCGGGCGGCGAAGACCTCGATGAAGCTCTCGCTGGCGCGCAGGGTGAAGCTGCGCTCCAGCTTCGCGATGTCGATAGCCGCCGCCGGGCGCAGGACCGCGCGCGCTTCCTCGGCGAGGCCGTGCACCCGCTCCTGCAGCTCGATGGCGTGCGGCGTGGGCACGAGGCCGCGCCCGGCGCGGACGAGCAAGGGGTCGCCGGTGGCGTCCCGCAGCCGCGCCAGCGTGCGGCTCATGGCGGAATCGCTGAGGCCAAGCCGCTTGGCCGCCCTGACCACGCTGCCCTCCGCAAGCAGCGCGTCGAGCGCGAGGAGAAGGTTGAGATCGGGATCGGCCATGGGCGGCCACGCTAACACATGGCGTTCTATGCAGGAATAACCTGCTTGGGCTGCGTCTTCCGCCAGGGCTCGCTATGGGCGACCTTGAGTCCGACCATTATCGGAGACCCTGATGCCCTCATCGATGCCCGCCACCCAGCCGCCGGACGGACTTCCGGTTCCCCGCCGCATCATGGCCGCTGCGTCCGTCATCGCCGCGATCGTGCTCGTCGTGCTCGACGGCGCCATCGCCAACATCGCCCTGCCGGTCGTCGCCGACACGCTTCGCGTCGCGCCGGCCGACTCCGTCTGGATCATCACCGGCTACCAGCTGGCGCTGGTTGTCGCGCTGCTGCCCATGGCGGCGCTCGGCGAAAGCCTGGGGTACCGGCGGGTGTTCGCCGGCGGCGTGCTGCTCTTCACCGTTGCCTCGGCCGGCTGTGCCCTGGCGCCGACCCTGCCGTGGCTGGTGGTCGCAAGGTTCGTCCAGGGGCTGGGCGGGGCCGCGGTGATGGCGCTCGGCGTCGCGCTGCTGCGCTTCGTCTACCCGCAGCGGCTGCTGGGGGCGGCCATCGGGTGGAACGCGGTGGCCATCGCCTTGTCCTCGGCGGCGGGGCCGACGATCGGTGCGGCGGTTCTCGCCGTCGCGCCCTGGCCGTTCCTGTTCGCCATCAACATCCCGATCGGCGCCATCGTGTTGGCGACCGCCCGCGCCTTGCCTGCCATCGAGGGCGCGAAGCGGCGCATCGATCCCATCAGCGTCGCGCTCAACGGGGGCTTCTTCGCCGCCCTGGTGATGGGGGCGGAGATCCTGCCGTCCCAGCCCGGCCAGGGCGGCGCGTTGCTCACAGTCGCGGCGGTCTGCCTGGTCGGCCTCGTCCGGCGCGAGAGCGGGCGGGAGGCGCCACTGGTCCCACTCGACCTGCTGCGGGTGCCGTCCTTCCGCCTGTCGGTCGTCGCGTCCGTCCTCTGCTTCGCCGGCCAGATGGCGAGCGCGGTGGCGCTGCCCTTCTACCTGCAGCATGGCCTTGGGCGAGACGCCTTCACGACCGGGCTGTTCCTGGTGCCCTGGCCGCTCGCCACCGCCGTTGCAGCGCCAGTGTCCGGCCGGCTGGCCGATCGCATGGCGACGGGCTGGCTGTGCGCCTTGGGCGGGCTGCTGCTTGCCGTCGGCCTGACCCTCTCGGCGGTCTGGCCGCTGGAGGACGACCTGACGCCGCTCCTGGCCTTCATGGCGATCAGCGGCTTCGGCTTCGGCCTGTTCCAGACGCCCAACAACCGGAACATGCTGCTGACCGCGCCCAAGGCGCGCAGCGGCGCGGCGGGCGGGATGCAGGGCACCGCCCGGCTGGTCGGGCAGACCGCCGGTGCGGTGATCATGACGCTGCTGTTCTCGCTGGTTGCCGGCGCGGTGACAGCACCGCGCATCGGCCTCACCGTGGCCGCCGCCCTTGCCCTGGCCGGGGGCGCCGTGAGTCTTCTTCACGTGCCTGCGCGCCGCGCCCGGCCCGTCACGACCGCGGACGCCTCTGTCCGCGGCCAGTGACCACCCGGTCTCGCCGTCAGCCGCTGTTGCGCAGGCCGGCGGCGATGCCGTTGATGGACATCAGGACGCCGCGGCGGACGCGCTCGTCGGTGCTGCCGGCGCGGTGACGGCGCAGCAGCTCGATCTGCACGTGGTTCAGCGGATCCATGTAGGGGAAGCGGTTGCGGATCGACCGCGCCAGCAGCGGGTTGTCGGCCAGGAAATTCTCCTGCCCGATGATCGCCAGCAGATGCTTGCGCGTGCGCTGCCACTCCGCCCGGATCTCGCCGAAGATGCGCTGGCGCAGCTCCGCATCCTCGACCAGCTCCGCGTAGCGCGAGGCGATGGCGAGGTCGGTCTTGGCCAGCACCATGTCCATGTTGGACAGCAGCGTGCGGAAGAACGGCCAGGCGCGGCTCATGCGCTGCAACAGCTCCAGCCCGTTCGGCTCCTCCTTCAGCCAGGCCTCCACGGCGCTGCCGAAGCCGAACCAGCCCGGCAGCATCAGGCGGCACTGCGCCCAGGAGAAGACCCAGGGGATGGCGCGCAGATCCTCGATGCGGTCCGACTTGGTGCGCGAGGCCGGGCGGCTGCCGATGTTCAGCGTCGCGATCTCCGAGATCGGGGTCGCGGTGCGGAAATATTGGGTGAAGCCCGGCGTCTCGTAGACCAGCCCGCGGTAGGCCTCGAAGGCCAGCTGCGACAGGCGCTCCATGGCGGCGTAGAAGGATTCCGCCGGCTCGACGTCGTTCTCCAGGTCGAGCAGCGTCGCTTCCAGCGTCGCGGCGGTCAGGACCTCCAGGTTGCGCTGCCCAACCTCCGGACGGCCGTACTTGGAGGCGATGACCTCGCCTTGCTCGGTAATGCGGATCTGGCCGGACACCGCGCCGTGCGGCTGGGCCAGGATCGCCTGGTAGCTCGGCCCGCCGCCGCGGCCGACCGAGCCGCCGCGGCCGTGGAACAGCCGCATGCGGACGCCATGGCGGTCGAACAGCTTGGCCAGCTCGATCTCCGCCTTGTACAGCTCCCACCCCGACGTCAGGAAGCCGCCGTCCTTGTTGCTGTCGGAATATCCCAGCATCACCTCCTGCTCGTCGCCGCGCGAGGTGACCAGCGCGCGGTAGGCGGGCAGGGTGAACAGCCGCTCCATCGTCGCCGGGGCCTGCCGCAGGTCCTCGATGGTCTCGAACAGCGGAATGATGTTGAGGGCGAGCGTCGAGGCCTTGTCCGGCCCGGCCGCCGGGCGCAGCAGCCCGGCCTCCTTCAGCAGAAGCGCCACCTCCAGCAGGTCCGACGCGCCGTCGGTCTTGGAGATGATGCAGTTGGGCAGCGCTGCGGCGCCGTAGGTCTCGCGCAGCTGGCGGGCGGTGAAGAAGATCGCCAGTTCGCCGGCGGTCTCCTCCGAATAGGGGTGATAGGGCGAATGCAGCGGCCGGGGCGAGGCGATCTCCTCGGCCAGCAGGGCGATGCGCTCGTCCTCCGGCAGGGCGGTGTAGTCGGCGCAGCGGCCGGCGACGGCCAGCAGTTCCGCCACCGTACGCTGGTGCACGTCGGAGTTCTGGCGCAGGTCGATCGGCGCCAGATGGAAGCCGAACACGTTCACCGCGATGATCAGCCGGCGCAGGCGCCCGCCCGCCAGCCGTTCGGCGTGGTGCGTCTTCAGCGCCTTCGACAGCACCTCCAGGTCGGCCAGCAGCTCGGCGCTGGACGGGTAGGGCTCCGCCTTGCCGACGGCGTTGCGCAGCGCCTCGTGCTGGTCGAGCGTCTGCAGCGTGGCGGCGAGACGGGCGTAGATGCCGGTCAGCGCGCGCCGGAACGGCTCGTCCGCGCGGTGCGGGGAATGGTCGGGGGAGCGCTCCGCCAGCGCCTCCAGCTCCGGCGACTTGCCGAGCAGAAGCTCCGACAGCGGCAGTTCCGCGCCCAGCTCATGGATTTCCGACAGGTAGTGGTCGAGCGCTGCGGTCGATTGCAGCCGCATCGCCTCGCGCAGGATGGGCGCCGTGACGAAGGGGTTGCCGTCGCGGTCGCCGCCGATCCAGGAGCCGATGCGGAAGAAGGGCGGCAGCGTCCATTCCCGGTCGGGGGAGCGCTTGGACAGCAGATCCTCGAACCGGCAGAACAGCTTGGGCAACTCGGTGAAGAAGGTGTCGGTGTAGTAGGAGATGCCGTTCTTGACCTCGTCGATCACGGCGAGGCGCTGCGGGCGCAGCATGCGGGTGCGCCACAGGGTCAGGACGGCCTCCTGAAGGCCGTCGAGGTTGGCCTCCGCCTCCTCCGGGGTCAGGCGGGAGCGGTCGCGCTCGTGCAGCAATGCCGCGACCTTGTGCTCCAGCCCCAGGATGCTCTTGCGCTGGACCTCGGTCGGGTGGGCGGTCAGCACCGGGCTGACCAGCGCGATGCGCAGCACCTCCTCCAGCCGGTCGGGGGTGACGCCGGCCTCCTGAAGCCGGTCGAGGGCGAAGGCCAGGGTTCCCTCGCGCGGCGGCGACCCGGCGGCGGCGTGCTCCCGGTTGCGACGGATGTGGTGCTGGTCCTCGGCGATGTTGGCGAGGTGCAGGAAGTAGGAGAAGGAGCGCACCACCGACATCATCGTGTCGCGCGGCAGGGCGTTCAGGATCTCCGCCATCTCCCGTCCGGCCGAGTCGTCGTCGTCGCGGTTGAAGCGGACGGAGGCTTGGCGGACCCGCTCCACGACGCCGTAGACGTCCTCGCCCTCCTGCTCGCGCACCGTGTCGCCGATCAGGCGGCCGAGCAGGCGGATGTCCTCGCGCAGCGGGGCGTCCTTCTCGGCCTCATGATCGGTGCCCTGGGACGTGGTGGTGTCGGCCTCGGTGACCGGAGCGGCGTGACGGAGGGCGGCGTCGGTGGTCATCGTGGGATCGCTCCGGCGTGAGAGGGACATTTTCTAAGCATCGGCACCCGATTGTAGAACGATTTGCTGCAGGTGCTCAATCATACGCGCACCGATATATCACCTCGGGGGCAACTCCGCCAAGGCACCACGTCCGTGTTTGGGGGGATTAGGCCACCAAAGCAGCAGCCTCGCGGGCGAGGCGCTCGATGTCAGCCCAGCGGCGCTCCTTGACAGCGTCGGCCGGGGTCAGCCACGTGCCGCCGAGCGCGAAGACGTTGGGCAGGCCCAGGATCTCGCGGACAGTCTCCGCCTTGATGCCGCCGGTCGGGCAGAAGCAGATTTTCGGGAGCAAAGGGGCCATGCCGCGGAGCGCCGGGGCGCCGCCGTTGAGCATGGCCGGGAAGAACTTCAGCTCGCGGAAGCCGTGCTCGTAGGCGATCAGCGCCTCGGTCACCGTGGCGATGCCCGGCAGGTAGGGCAGGCCGGCGGCCTTGGCGGCCTCGGCCAGCCGGTCGGTCAGGCCGGGGCTGACGACGAAGCGGGCGCCGACGTCGCGGGCCTGGGCGAACTGCTCCGGCCGGATCAGCGTGCCGAGCCCGACCAGCGCGCCCGGCACCTTGGCGGCGATCGCTTCCGCGCAGGCGAGCGCGCCGGGCGTGCGCAGCGTGATCTCCAGCGTGGTCAAGCCGCCGGCGACCAGCGCCTCGGCCAGCGGAACGGCCTCGGCCGGGTTGTCGAGCACCAGGACCGGGACGATCCGGGCGCCGGTCAAGGAGGGTTCAAGGCGAGGAACGGTCATGATGTGGCCTTGGCAAAAGGATCAGTGGGGCAGACGCCCGTCGGGAGCGCCGGAGAAGAAGTGCGGATAAACGCTGCGGATGTCGTCGATGGACACGAGCAGCCCGTCCAGGTGGAGGTCGAGCGCCCGGATGGCGCGGTCCGGGTCATGGGCGGCGATGGCCTGCACCACCGCCTCATGCTCGGCGATCACCTTGCCCATGCGGCCGGGCGACGGCAGGGTCAGGCGGCGGCAGCGGTCCACCTGCACCTTCACTTGCTGGACCAGCGTCCAGAAGCCGGGATAGCCGGCGACGTCGGCGAGCATCGCGTGGAAGGTCTCGTCGGCCTGATGGAAGGCGTTGGCGTCGTGCGCCAAATCCACCTCGTGCTGGTGCACCAAGCAGGCTTGCAGGTTGGCGACCTGGCTGCGCGTCGCCCGCTCGGCTGCGCGTCGCCCGCTCGGCGGCGCGGCGCACGGTGGCGAGTTCCAGCGCCTTGCGGATCGCGCCGGCCTCGGGCAGCGCGTCGACGGGGATGCGGGCGACGAAGGTTCCGGACTGCGGAAAGACCTTGACCAACCCCTCGTCGGCCAGCTTCAGCAGCGCCTCGCGGACGGGGGTGCGGCTGACGCCGTAGGCTTCCGCGACCTGCTTCTCGACAATGGATTCGCCCGGCCGGCGGCGCAGGGACACGATCTCGTCGCGCAGGGAGCGGTAAATGCCGCTGGCCGCGGTGGCCGAACGCCGGGGAGCGCCGGCCGCAGTCTTTTTGGTGCCCCGCCCCGACCGTCGCGGGGGCAGGTCACGGGGGTGGAGGCTGTCTGGCATCGGTGACCGGTCTCCCTGGTGAGGGTGGGCGCGGGGCGCTCAGGCTAAGGCGGGTTCCGCGTCGGCGTAGGTCATCGCCTCACGCGGGATGATGGCGCCGCGGTGCTGGATGACGACGGCGGCGATGCGGTGGGCGGCACGGGCGGCCTCCACCGGGTCGCGCCCATGCAGGCGGGCGGCGAGGTAGCCGGCGGAGAAGCTGTCGCCGGCCGCGGTGGTGTCCACGATCTTGGCGACCTTCTGACAGGGCACCTCCTCCTGGAACCCGTCCGCGGTGGCGATGATGCAGCCGGGCTGCTCCAGCTTCAGCACGATCTCCGGCATGCCGGCGGCGCGCACGCGGGCCAGCGCCGCGGCGGCGTCGGTGTCGCCGTACAGGCCGCGCAGATCCTCCACGCCGGGCAGGGCGATGTCGGCGCGCTGGAACATGGCGTCGTAAGCGCGCTGCGCCGTTTCCTTGTCCGGCCACAGGCGCGGGCGCCAGTTGGTGTCGAAAGCGACGCGACCGCCGCGTTCCCGCAGCCGGTCGAGCAGCGGGAACAGCACCTCGCGCCCGCGCTCGCCCCAGATCGCCAGGCTGATGCCGGAGAGGTAGAGCAGGTCGTAGCTTTCGAGGTCGGCGATCAGGGCCGGCGATTGCGGCAGCACGAACAGCTCACGGGCCGGGGCGGCGTCGCGCCAGTAGAGGAAGCGGCGTTCGCCCCGGTCGTCAGTCTCGATCATGTAGAGGCCGGGCACGCGGCCGGGCACGCGCAGCACATGGCCAGTGTCCACGCCCTCCACGGTCCAGGCGGCGACCATGGCGTTGCTGTTCGGGTCGTCGCCCAGCGCCGTGACATAGTCCACCCGCGCGCCGAGCCGGGCCAGATAGACGGCGGTGTTCAGCGTGTCGCCGCCGAAGCCCATGGTGAAGGTGCCGTCGGGCCGGCGGACCATCTCCAGCATGCATTCGCCCAAGCTGGCAACTTTGAAACGTGACGTGTTCATGGTGCGTCCCCTGGGACGGTCCCGGCGTGCCGGATCAATGATCGCCGAGATCGCGTTCGATGTCGGCGACGAGGCGTTCGGCGATCATCATCGACCGCAGCCGGTCCTCCTCGCCCATGCCCTGCGCTGGGTCGATGGCGGCCAGGAAGGACTCCGACCGGCACACCGCTTGGCCGGAGGTGCAGACCATCACCTCGAAGCTGCGCGAATCCTCGTTGAACAGGCACTCGGACTCGAAACCTTTGGAGTCGGTCTCGTCCCACATCATGGTCTTGCTCATGGCACCTTATCCTCGTCTGGATGTCGCGCAGCGTTCGGTTAGCGGTTATTTGGCGTTCGCGGTTACTTCGCGTTCGTCATGGCGACAGCGGTGTCGCTCATGCGGCTGGAGAAGCCCCACTCGTTGTCGTACCAAGCCATGATACGGACGAAAGTCCCGTCGATGACCTTGACCTCGTTCAGCGCGAAGGTCGAGCTGTGCGGGTCGTGGTTGAAGTCACCCGACACCAGCTCCTCGGTATAGGTGCCGAGGATGCCTTTCAGCGGACCGTTGGCGGCCTCGGTGATGGCCTTCGTGATTTCCTCGACGGAAGTCGCGCGCTTGGCGGTGAACTTGAAGTCCACGACCGAGACGTTCGGGGTCGGAACGCGGATGGCGGTGCCGTCCAGCTTGCCCTTCAGCTCCGGCAGGACCTTGCCGACGGCCTTGGCGGCGCCGGTGGAGGTCGGGATCATGTTCAGCGCCGCGGCGCGGGCGCGGTGCAGGTCCTTGTGGTTGGTGTCCACGACCCGCTGGTCGCCCGTGTAGGAGTGGATCGTGGTCATGAAGCCCTTCTCAATGCCGATCAGGTTGTGCAGAACGAAGGCCACCGGGGCCAGGCAGTTCGTGGTGCACGACGCGTTCGACACGATGCGGTGCTCGGCCTTCAGCTGGTCGTGGTTGACGCCATAGACGACGGTAATGTCCTCGTCCGTCGCCGGGGCGGAGATCAGCACCTTCTCCGCACCCGCCTCCAGGTGCTTGGCGGCGTCGGCGCGCTTGGTGAAGATGCCCGAGCATTCCATAGCGACCTGGACGTTCAGGTCCTTCCACGGCAGCTTGGCCGGGTCACGCTCCTGCACGACCTTGATCGAATGGCCGTTGACGATCAGCTCGCCATCGCGGGTCTCGATGGTGCCGGGGAAGCGGCCGTGGACGCTGTCGTACTTCAGCAGGTGGGCGTTGGCCTTGAGATCGGCGAGGTCGTTGATCGCCACGACCTCCACGTCGGTGCGGCCGCTCTCGTAAATGGCCCGCAGGACCAGACGACCAATGCGGCCAAACCCGTTGATCGCAACACGAACAGTCATAACCGAAACTCCAATGCTTGATGGGGCCCTTGATAGGGAATGGCGCTGCGAAGGCGCGCCCCTGTTGATCCGTGATCGCGCTTATTTCTTCAGCGCGGCGACGCCGGGCAGGTCCTTGCCTTCCAGCCATTCCAGGAAGGCGCCGCCGGCGGCGGAGATGTAGGTGAACTTTTCCTCGACCCCGGCGTGGGCGAGCGCCGCGACCGTGTCGCCGCCGCCGGCCACCGACAGCAGCCCGCCTTCCGCCGTGCGCTCGGCGACCAGACCGGCCACCGCGTTGGTGCCGGCGTCAAACGGCTGGATCTCGAAGGCGCCGAGCGGGCCGTTCCACACGATGGTCTTGGCGCCCTGCAGCTTCAGGCCGAGGAACTCCACCGTCTTCGGCCCGACGTCCAGCGCCATCTCATCCGCACCGATGGCGTTGGCGGCGACGGCGCGGTTGGCGGCCCCCGCCTTGAACTCCTTGGCGACGATCAAGTCCACCGGCAGCAGAAGCTCGCAATTGGCCGCCTTGGCCGTCTCCATGATGGCGCGCGCCTGGTCGGCCATGTCCTTCTCGCACAGCGAGGCGCCGACATCGACGCCCTGGGCGTAGAGGAAGGTGTTGGCCATGCCGCCGCCCAGCGCCAGCATGTCGACCTTGCGCACCAGGTTGCCCAGCAGGTCCAGCTTGGTCGAGATCTTGGCCCCGCCGACCACCGCGGCGACCGGGCGCTCCGGCTTCTCCAGCGCCTTGGTCAGCGCCTCCAGCTCCGCTTGCATCAGCCGGCCGGCGGCGGCGGGCAGGTACTGCGCCACCCCTTTGGTGGAGGCGTGGGCGCGGTGGGCGGCGGAGAAGGCGTCGTTGACGTACAGGTCGCCCAGCTCGGCGATCTGCTTGGCGAAGGCCGGGTCGTTCTTCTCTTCCTCAGGATGGAAGCGGGTGTTCTCCAGCAGCACGATGCCGCCCGGCTGGGCGCCGGCGATGGCCTGCTTGGCCTTGTCGCCGACGCAGTCCTCGCCGAAGGCGACGCTCTGGCCGACGGCGGCGCTGAGCGCGTCCAGCACGTTGCGCAGGGAGTTCTTGGCGTCCGGACCGTTCTTCGGACGGCCGAAGTGCGACAGCACGACGACCTTGGCACCCTTCTTGGACAGCTCGGTCAGGGTCGGCGCCAGCCGGTCGATGCGGGTCGTGTCCGATACCTTGCCATCCTGCATCGGAACGTTCAGGTCGGCGCGCACCAGCACCGTCTGGCCGCTCACGCTAAGGTCATCGATGGTGTTGAAGTCCGTCATCATCCTAGCTTTCTGGAGGGGCCTTCGGGAGGGAGCCCGGTCGTTTGCCGTTGAAGAAGTATATTAATATATCAGTTTGGAGGGCAAGTGCGAACCGATGGCCGGGGTGGGGGCGTTACAGTTTGTCGCACCCCCCACTCATTCAGGGGCAGGTCAGGCGCGGCGGCGCGTCTCGCGGATCAGGATCAGCAGGCCGCTGGCGATCAGGACCAGTGCCCCGACGACCACGTGGGCGGCCGGCGTGTCGCCCCACAGCATCCAGCCGAACAGCGTCGCCCACAGGATGCCGGAGTAGCTGAAGGGGCTGACCACTGCGCCCGGCGCCAGTGCGTAGGCGCGCGTGATGAAGTATTGCGACCCGCCCCCGGCCAGCCCCATCAGGGCCATCAGACCGAAGTCGGCAAGGCTCGGGGTCACCCAGGCGAAGGGGAGGGCCAGCGCACACAGCGCCGTTGCGAAGGCGGTGAAGTAGAAAACCGTGGTCACCGGCGCCTCGGTGCGACCCAGCTGGCGCAGGGTGATCTGGGCGAGCGCGTAGGCGACCGCTGCGGCGATGGCGACCGGCGCGCCCTGGCCGAAGGTGCCTTCGCCCGGCTGCACGATGACCAGCACGCCGACGAAGCCGACCGCCACCGCGCCCCAGCGGTAGGGGCCGACCCGCTCGCCGAGCAAGGGCACCGATAGGGCGGTCAGGAACAGCGGCGCGGAGTAGGAGATCGCCACCGCGTCGGCCAGCGGCATCAGCCGGTACGACCAGAACAGCAGCACCATGGAAATCAGGCCGACCACCGCCCGGCCGATGTGCCCGCGGAGATTCGCCGTGCACAACGCCCGCCGGCCACCAGCCGCTGCGACCATCGCCACCGCCGGCAACAGGCCGAACAGGTTGCGGAAGAAGGTAACCTCGGCCAGCGGGTAGCCGTCTGCCAGAACCTTGGACAGCGCGTTCATCACGGCCATCAGCGCGATGCCCGCGAGCATCGACAGGATGCCGAGCCGGACGTTGTCCACGCGCGGACCGGACCGCTCCAGAAGGCGGGCGGGGACTTGGGCGAACGCGCCGCTCATGGGAGCGCTCCTCCGCTGCCCGACCGATCGAGCAGGCTGGTGCCGGTCATCTCCACCGGCTTGGGCAATCTCAGAAGGTCGAGCAAGGTCGGCGCGATGTCGGCCAACCGGCCGCTGCGGATCGCCTTAACGTCCGCCGGGTCGTTGACGAGCAGCAGGGGGACGCGGTCGAGCGTGTGGGCGGTGTGCGGCCCGTCCGTCTCCGGGTCGGTCATCATCTCGCAGTTGCCGTGGTCGGCGGTGACCAGCATGACGCCGCCCTGGCGGCGCACCGCGGCCTCCAGCCGGCCGAGGCTCGTGTCCACGGCCTGGACCGCCTTCATGGCGGCGTCCAGGAAGCCGGTGTGGCCGACCATGTCCGGGTTGGCGTAGTTGATGACCACCAAGTCGTACTTGCCGCTGTCCACGGCCGCGACGACCTTGTCGGTCACCTCCGCCGCCGACATCTCCGGCTGAAGATCGTAGGTCGCGACCTTCGGGGAGGGCACCAGGATGCGGTCCTCGCCCGGGTACACCCGCTCCTCGCCGCCGTTGAAGAAGAAGGTGACGTGCGGGTACTTCTCCGTCTCCGCGATGCGCAGCTGGGTTAGGCCAGCCTCGCTGACCACCTCGCCCAGCACCTTCGTCAGGGACTTCGGCGGGAAGATCGTGGTCAGGAAGGGCGCCAGGGCGGAGGAATACTCCACCATGCCCACCGCGGCGGCGAGCGTTGGGACGGTGCCGCGGTCGAAGCCGTCGAAGGCGGGGTCGACGAAGGCGGCCAGGATCTCGCGGGCGCGGTCGGCGCGGAAGTTGGCCATCAGGATGGCGTCGCCGTCCTTCAGGCCGGTGTAGCCGTCGATGATCGTCGGCAGGATGAACTCGTCGTGCTTGCCGGTGGCGTAGCTCTGTTCGATCGCCTGGATCGGGTCGGCGTCGCGCTCGCCCTCGCCCCGGACGATGGCGGCGTAGGCCTTGGCGACGCGGTCCCAACGCTTGTCGCGGTCCATGGCGTAGTAGCGGCCGGACACGGTGGCGACGTTCACGCCGGCCAGTTCGTGCCCATCGGTCATAAATGTGGTGGCCATGAATTCGGCGACTTGGTCCTTGGCGCTCTGCGGGGGCACGTCGCGGCCGTCGGTGAAGGCGTGGACCTCGACCGGCACGCCCTCATGCGACAGCACGGCGGCCAGCGCGGCGATGTGGTCCTGGTGGGAATGCACGCCGCCGGGCGAGAGCAGGCCGAGGATGTGGCAGCGCCCACCGGTCTGGTGCAGCGCCGTGACCAGATCGTTCAGCGCTTTGTTGCGCTCGAACTCGCCCTGGACGATGGCGTGGTCGATCATGACGAGGTCCTGCATGACCACGCGGCCGGCGCCGAGGTTCATGTGCCCGACCTCGGAGTTGCCCATCTGCCCCTTGGGCAGGCCGACCTCCTCCTCGCTGGCCTCCAGGAAGGCGCGCGGCTCCGACGACCACAGCCGGTCCCAGGTCGGCGTGTCGGCCAGCGCGATGGCGTTGTCCGTCCGCTCCTCGCGATAGCCCCAGCCGTCCAGGATGCACAGGACAACGGGGCGGGGACGTGTGGTCTCGGTCATGGCGGAATCTTTCGGTTCGCAAACAGGAAAGGGCGCGCGCCTTGCGGCACGCGCCCCTGGCCTTGGTCAGTTCGCCTTGTGGAAGGTGCGGCTGATGACATCGAGCTGCTGCTCGCGGGTCAGCTTGATGAAGTTGACGGCGTAGCCGGACACCCGGATGGTCAGCTGCGGGTACAGCTCCGGATGGTCCATGGCGTGCAGCAGCGTCTCGCGGTCGAACACGTTGACGTTGATGTGGTGCCCGCCCTGCCCGAAGTAGCCGTCGAGCAGACCGACCAGGTTGTCCACCCGCTCGCCCTCCGTGCGGCCGAGCGCGCCGGGCACGATGGTGAAGGTGTAGCTGATGCCGTCCTGGGCGTGCGCGTAGGGCAGCTTGGCCACCGAGGCCATGGAGGCCATGGCCCCCTTCTTGTCCCGGCCGTGCATCGGGTTGGCCCCCGGCGCGAAGGGCTCGCCCGCCTTGCGCCCGTCCGGCGTGTTGCCCGTCTTCTTGCCGTACACCACGTTGCTGGTGATCGTCAGCACCGACTGCGTCGGCGTGGCGTCGCGGTAGGCCTTCTGCTTGCGCAGCATGGCCATGAACGCCTCCACCGCCCAACGCGCGATGCCGTCCACCCGCTCGTCGTTGTTGCCGAAGGCCGGGTACTCGCCCGCGATCACGAAGTCGGTCGCCAGCCCGCGCTCGTCGCGCACCACCTTCACCGTGGCGTGCTTGATGGCCGACAGGCTGTCCGCGACCACGCTCAGCCCGGCGATGCCGCAGGCCATGGTGCGCAGGATGTCGCGGTCGTGCAGGGCCATCTCCAGCCGCTCGTACATGTACTTGTCGTGCATGTAGTGGATGGCGTTCAGCGCGTTCATGTAGACGCGGGCCAGCCACTCCATCATCGGCTGGAAGCGGGCCATCACCTCGTCGTAGGCGAGCACGTCACCGGTGATCGGCGCGGTGGCCGGGCCGACCTGCTCGCCCGACAGCTCGTCGCGGCCGCCGTTGATGGCGTAGAGCAGCGTCTTGGCGAGGTTGGCGCGGGCGCCGAAGAACTGCATCTGCTTGCCGATGCGCATGGCCGAGACGCAGCAGGCGATGCCGTAGTCGTCGCCCCAGTACGGGCGCATCAGGTCGTCGCTCTCGTACTGGACCGAGCAGGTCTTGATCGAGGTCTCCGCGCAGAAGGCCTTGAAGCCCTCGGGCAGTTGCTCCGACCACAGCACGGTCAGGTTGGGCTCCGGCGCCGGGCCGAGGTTGTTCAGCGTGTTGAGGATGCGGAAGCTGTTCTTGGTGACCAGGGTGCGGCCGTCCAGGGCCATGCCGCCGACGCACTCCGTCACCCAGGTCGGGTCGCCCGAGAAGAGCTGGTCGTATTCCGGCGTGCGCAGGAAGCGCACGAGGCGAAGCTTCATCACGAACTGGTCGATCAGGGCCTGGGCCTCGACCTCGCAGATGCGATGCTCACGCAGGTCGCGCTCGATGTAGATGTCGAGGAACGTGGAGGTGCGGCCCAGCGACATGGCGGCGCCGTTGGCCTCCTTCACCGCCGCCAGATAGCCGAGGTAGGTCCACTGCACCGCTTCCTGCGCCGTGGCGGCGGCGCGGCCGACGTCGAAGCCGTAGGACTTGGCCATGGCGACCAATTCCTTCAGTGCCTTGATCTGCTCGGAGATCTCCTCGCGCAGGCGCAGGGCGTTCTCGTCGAGCCGGTCAAGCTCCAGGCTCTTCAGTTGGGCCTTCTTGTCCTTGATCAGGAAATCGACGCCGTAGAGCGCGACGCGGCGGTAGTCGCCGATGATGCGGCCGCGGCCATAGGCGTCCGGCAGGCCGGTGATGACGCCGGACTTGCGGCACTTCAGCGCCTCTTCCGAATAGACGTCGAAGACGCCGTCGTTGTGCGTCTTGCGGAGATTTGGAAAGACCTCCTCAAGGGCCGGCGGTACGGGGAAATCGTAGGCCTCCAGGCTGTTCTTGACCATGCGCCAGCCGCCGAAGGGCATGACGGCGCGCTTCAGCGGCTTGTCCGTCTGCAAGCCGGCGATCAGCTCCAGGTCCTTGTCGATGTAGCCCGGCGCGTGGGCGGTGATGGAGGAGAACACCTCGCTGGACACGTCGAGCACGCCACCCTTGGCCGCGCGCTCCGCCTTCAGCAGATCGGTGACCTTGGCCCACAGCAGCTTGGTCCCGCCGGTCGGCCCGGCGAGGAAGGCGCTGTCGCCCTGGTAAGGGCGCACGTTCTTCAGGATGAAGTCGCGGACGTTCACCGCCGTTTGCCAGTCCCCACCGGCAAAGCCGCGCCAGGGAAGCAGAGTCTCCCCCTGCGCCGAGCTTGCGACCAGCTGATCCGTCAACAAGGTGTCCATGGTGTTTTCCTCAGGTGAAGGCCCGGCGCGGAGCGTCGCCGCGGGCCGGACCCGGTGGCCGAGCGCTGCTCTTGATATGACCGCGCTGGACCTGTCTTGTAGTTTTGCTACATACACCCGTGGACTTGGGCCGGCAAGACGGCATCGACTGTGAATACTTGGTGTTAACAAATCAATCTGCGACATGGCGTCGCAGAAGCGAAGAAGGCATCTGGTAAAAGTGGCGGAAATGGCGGCCTTGTGGCGGGCGGCTTACGGCGCGGCATGTAGTTTCGCTATACGTGCCATGTTTTGCAGCGCTGCGGAGCCGGCCGTGCCGCCAATGCCGGCCTTGTCCGCTGATTCCAAACGAAAAAAGGGCACCGCCGGGCATTGCTGCCCGGTGGTGCCCTGAACCTGGTTTGCCGTCTGAGAAAGTGACGGTTTACATCACCGCGCCCATCTGCCACGGCGTGAACTCGTCAGCGCCGACGCCGAGCAGTTCGCTCTTGCTCTTCTGGCCCGACGCGGTGTCGAGGATCAGCTGGAAGATCGCCCGGCCGATCTCCTCGATGGTCGCGTCACCGGTGGCGATCGGGCCGCAGTCGATGTCCATGTCGTCGGTCATCTTGCGGTAGAGCGGCGTGTTGGTCGCCAGCTTCAGCGACGGCGTCGGCTTGCTGCCGAACACCGAACCGCGGCCCGTGGTGAAGCACAGCACGTTGGCGCCGCCGGCCACCTGACCGGTCGCCGACACCGGGTCGTAGCCCGGCGTGTCCATGAAGACGAGGCCCGGACCAACGATGGGCTCGGCGTAGCGCACCACGTCCACGAGGTTCGTCGTGCCGGCCTTGGCGACCGCGCCCAGCGACTTCTCCAGGATGGTGGTCAGGCCGCCCTTCTTGTTGCCGGGCGACGGGTTGTTGTTCATCTCGCCGCCGGTGCGGCTGGTGTAGTCTTCCCACCAGCGGATGCGCTCGACCAGCTTCTCGCCGACCGCGCGGCTGACCGCGCGGCGGGTCAGCAGATGCTCTGCCCCGTAGACCTCCGGCGTTTCGCTCAGCACGGCCGTGCCGCCGTTGCGGACCAGCAGGTCGACCGCGTAGCCCAGCGCCGGGTTGGCGGTGATGCCCGAATAGCCGTCGGAGCCGCCGCACTGCAGCGCCAGGGTCAGATGGCTGGCCGGCACGGTCTGACGGTGCACCTCGTTGGCCTTGGGCAGCAGCGCCTTGATCCGCTCCACGCCCGCGCGCACCGCCGAGGCCGTGCCGCCCAGGTCCTGGATGCTCATGGTGTGCAGCGTCTCGCTGGGGTCGAGCCTCTCCGCCTCGACCAGACGGTCGATCTGGTTCACCTCGCAGCCGAGGCCCAGGATGATCACGGCGGCGAAGTTCGGGTGGCGGGCGTAGCCGGCGATGGTCCGGCGCAGCGCGTCGATGGCCTCCCCCTGGGCACCCATGCCGCAGCCGTAGCCGTGCGCCAGGGCCACCACACCGTCGACGTTGGGGTAGGCGTCCAGCGCGTCGCCGCGGAACTTGTCGGTGATCAGCCGGGCCGCGGTGGCCGAGCAGTTCACCGAGGTCAGCACGCCGATGAAGTTGCGCGTCGCCACGCGGCCGTCCGGGCGCACGATGCCCTGGAAGGTGGCGCGCTCGGCCTCCGGAATGAGGGCGGTCGGGTGGGCGTCCGCGCTGAAGGCGTAGTCGCGCTCGAAGCTGTCGCCCATGCCGGTGTTGTGCACGTGCACGTGGTCGCCGGGCTCGATCGGCTGGGTGGCGAAGCCGATGACCTGGTTGTACTTGCGTACCGGCTCGCCGACCGCGATGGCCCGCACCGCGACCTTGTGGCCGGAGGGGATCGCGGCACGGGTGGCGACGTCAGTTTCGGGCAGAGGGGTGCCCGGCAGCAGGTCGACGCCGGCGACGACGACGTTGTCCGCGGGGTGCAGGCGGATGGTCAGCGAGGCCATGGGAATTCGTCCTTTTTCAGGAAATGCCCTCGCCCCATAAAGGGCGAGGGCATTTGTGCGTCAGAGCTTGTAGGCCTTCTTGACGAGGTTGTAGGTGAGGTCGACGGCCAGCTCGGCGGCCTCGTCCTCCTCCAACCGGTGCTCGGCGACCAGGCGGGCCAGGAAGGCGCAGTCGACGCGGCGGGCGACGTCGTGGCGGGCCGGGATCGAGCAGAAGGCGCGCGTGTCGTCGTTGAAGCCGACCGTGTTGTAGAAGCCGGCCGTCTCCGTGACCATCTCGCGGTAGCGGCGCATGCCCTCGGGGCTGTCGTGGAACCACCAGGCCGGGCCGACGCGCAGCGCCGGGTAATGGCCGGCCAGCGGCGCCAGCTCGCGGGCGTAGCTGGTCTCATCCAGCGTGAACAGGATGATGGTCAGGTCGCGCTCGTTGCCGACGCGGTCGAGCAGCGGCTTCAGCGCCCGCACATAGTCGGTGCGGGTCGGGATGTCGGCGCCCTTGTCGCGGCCGAACCGCTCGAACACCACCGGGTTGTGGTTGCGGAAGCTGCCCGGATGGATCTGCATGGTCAGCCCGTCTTCCAGGCTCATCTTGGCCATCTCGGTCAGCATCTGGCCGCGGAACAGCTCGGCCTCCGCCGCCGTCACGCTGCCGCGCAGCGCCTTGTCGAACAGCGCCGAAGCCTCGGCGGTGGAGAGGT
Source organism: Azospirillum canadense (assembly GCF_025961225.1). Classification (GTDB taxonomy): domain Bacteria; phylum Pseudomonadota; class Alphaproteobacteria; order Azospirillales; family Azospirillaceae; genus Azospirillum; species Azospirillum canadense. The sequence goes on from NZ_JAOQNG010000007.1 coordinate 1,326,983, forward strand.
CGGCGGTGACGGCGGTGGCGTGGCCGTGGTCGGTGGAGGTGGCGCCGCCGACTTCCTTGAAATACTGGCGGCGGTTGCGCAGGGCGTTCAGGTAACCGGCCCAGGTCGTGGTGTTCTCACCGGCCAGCGCGCCCAGCGTCTCCACGTTGGCCTGGAAGCCCTCGAACTCCGGATCGACGACCGGGTCCGGGCGGAAGGCGGTGATGACGCGGCCGTCCCAGCCGCTCTCGCGGATGGCGCGGTGATGCTCCAGCGTGTCGAGCGGCGACTCGGTGGTGGCCAGCAGCTCGATGTTGAAGCGCTTGAACAGGGCACGCGGGCGGAACTCCGGGCTCTTCAGGCAAGCGTCGATCTGGTCGTAGATGCGGTCGGCGCTGGCCGGGCTCAGCCGCTCGGTGACGCCGAAGACGGTCTCGAAGGCGTGGTCGAGCCACATGCGGGTCGGCGTGCCGCGGAACAGGTGCCAATGCTGGGCGAGCAGGCGCCAGATCTTGCGGCTGTCGGTCTCCACCGCGCCGCCGTCGGCGCGCGGCACGCCCAGGCTCTCCATCGTCACGCCCTGGCTGTAGAGCATGCGGAAGGCGTAGTGGTCGGGCTTCACGAACAGCGCGGCCGGGTCGGGGAAGGCCTCGTCCTTGGCGAACCAGGACGGGTCGGTGTGGCCGTGCGGGCTGACGATGGGCAGGTTGCTCACCGCCGCGTAGAGCCGGCGCGCGATGTCGCGTTGCGCGGGGTCGCTCGGGAACAGACGGTCGGGGTGGAGCATCATGCTTCTCCGGTAAGGAATTCGGGTGCGGGCCGGTGTCCAAGGGGTGAGGCGGTGGGCCGTGCGCCCGTCCAAGCCCTGCATTCCGGGAATATATTAATATATCAGTTCCCGATGCAAGTGGAATGAAGGGCCTCGGCGCATTTCCTACAGTATGGGGTTCCGTTTTCCGTCCGCAACACCCATTGTTGGCTCAGCGGATGGGATGGCGGCTCAGACAGTGCGGCTGTCGTGGGCGGCGAAATCGACGGGGCGGGGGCAATAGCCGTCGGAGAACAGCGGCGAGGAAACCACCATGTCCGCGGTCGCCTCGTTGCAGGCCATGGGGATGTTGTAGAGCGTGGCGAGGCGGGTCAGCGCCTTGACGTCCACGTCGTGCGGCTGGGCGGTCATCGGGTCGACGAAGAAGACCAGCAGGTCGATGCGA
>NZ_JAOQNG010000008.1 GCF_025961225.1 Azospirillum canadense
TCACGCGATCCGAACACTGGAATGCTCTTGGGTGCGCTCCATGAAAACAGAATGTGAACAGAACGAACGCGATTTGCTCGATCCGGTGCTGCAGATCAAAGCCGCGGTGCGTCGCTTGGTGAAGCTCGCCGGCGGCATCGAGGCGGCGGCCGCCGAGGTGGGGGTCAGCAAGTCAGCGATCAGCAACTACGCGAACCCGCACATGGCGGATCAGGCGCGGGTGGATGTGATCTTCGCGCTGGAGCAGGCCATTGGCGATCCGGTGGTCGTGCGCCAGCTGGCGGCGATGCACGGCTACGACCTGGTGCCGGTGACGGTATCCGAAGAGGCCGATGCCGACATGGACGCTCCGCTTCCGGAGAGCATGGACGTCACCTACCGGGCGGCGGAGATCGGGCATGTCCTCGCCGATGCGGTCAGCCGCGGCGTGATGACGGACGAAACTGCCGTGAAGCTGGAGGAACGGTGCGAGCGCCTGGTAACGCGGGCCATCAAACTCCGCGAAGGAGTCGTGCGCGTCCGCTCCTGGGTGAAGAAGCACCGCAAGCCGTGGCCGCTGCGCAAACGCCCGTCGGAGGGTGTGTGATGCACGCTGTTCACGACGGCACCAACGAGACGGCGTCGCTCGGGGCGCCTTCGCCCGGGAAGGACCGGAGCGCTGTGCCAACCGTCATCGCGTCGAAGATTCAGACCAATCGGACCACCCCACCCCCATTCCTTGGTGCGGCCAAAGGCTCCGGCCATGCCGTGATGCTGGCGCTGCACCTCTCGGACCGCTCGGCAGGCAACGCGATCGCCGCCGAAACCAACCCGGAGTTCCTGCCGTGAAGGCGAAGAAGAAGTGCTGGAGCATCAGCAAACGGAAGTTCCTGGAGCATCGTGCCGCCGGCCTGTCCGACAAAGCGATCGCGGCGCTGTACCACGTCAGCGCCAACACGGTCGCGCGCGTGCGTGACAAGCACGGCATTCCGGTCTTCGCGGCCCAAGTGGGGCAGGTGCGCGACGAGGAGATCCGCCGTTGGCATGCTCTGGGGATGACCGACAGCGAGATGGCCATCCGCGTCCAGCTGAGCAAGACGCAGATCAACGTGCATCGTAACCGGCTCGGTTTGTCGCCCAACCTGTCGGAGCGCGACAAGGCCGCGGCCGCGGTGCGCGCTGCCCGGGAGGAAGCCGCCGCTGATGGTTGGCCGCGTGTTGAGGGCGACTTTCTGGAGGCCTGGGCGAGGGTCCATGGAGACGCCAAGTGGGAGGATGTCACCATCAGGGTGACCGCCCACCGCCGTCTCCCGCCGCGCCCTCTCTTCGCCGGGGGCCTGGGCACGGCCGCGGCCATGTGCGCCGACCTCGGCGAGCGTGTGGGGATCCGCTGATGTCCGCCCAGCCTCGCAACGCGTCCAACGGCTCGATCTGGAGCAAGCAAATCGGCGAGACCTTCCGCTTCGAGCGGGTGCGCCACGACTACGACGATCGCGCGGTGCCGGCCGACATGCTGGAGCAGATCACCGCCGCCGTGGCGGCCAAAAAGGTGACTGTCTGCCCACCGGCCGCATACGCGTCGCAGTTCGGGCAGACGATCTCCTCGACGCATGGCACCGGCGGGCGCTCCTGGCGCCGGGCTGGCCGCTGATGTCGCGCCGCGCCATCCCCCTCGCGTCGCTCGGCCCCGGCGCGCTCCGTCAGGTGAGCGCGTTCCTCACGGCCGAGCGCGTGCAGAGCGAGATGCGTGCGGCGCCCAAGCAGCGTCCGGAGGAGCAGTTCCACATCGGTGTGGCCAATCACCTGGAGATCGTCCTGCCGGTGGACGCCTGGTTTTGCCATGTGCCCAACGGCGGCAAGCGTTCCAAGGCCGAGGCCGCGCGCCTGAAGGCGATGGGCACCAAGGCTGGGACGCCGGACATCGAGATCGTCTACCAGGGCCGGTCCTATTGGATCGAGCTGAAGTCGGCCAGTGGATCGCTCTCCAAGGCCCAGAAGGATTGTCATGCGGATCTTCGCCGCGCCGGTGCGCCGGTGGCGACGGCCCGCACCCTCGAAGAAGTTGAAACGGCCTTGCGCGGGTGGGGAATCCCGCTGCGGGGCTCTGTGCAAGGAGTCGCAGCATGAGCGCGCCCATTGGTCACAACTCCGGGGCCAACGACCGCACCGACGTTGGCGGAATCGCGATCGAACGCCTGAAGGCGTTCGTCGAGCGCATTGAGCGCTTGGAGGAGGAAAAGCGCGGCCTGCAGGAGGACGTTAAGGAGGTCTACGCCGAGGCCAAGGGCACCGGCTTTGACACCAAGATCATCCGCCAGATCATCCGACTGCGCAAAATGGACAAGGCGGACCGGCAGGAGCAGGAAGCGATCCTCGAGCTCTACAAAGAAGCCCTGGGGATGCTGGAGTAAGCCATGTCCGCTGCCAGCGACTATCTCGCCACCGTCAACGCGCTGGTCAAGGCCCGCAAACAGCGGGGCATGACGCAGACGGACCTTGCGCTGATTCTGAAGACGCAGCGCCAGACCGTCAGCGCGTGGGAGAGCGGCCAGAACTTCCCGCCCAGCGACAAACTGTTCGCCTGGGCTGGCGCGCTCAGGGTTCGCATCCTGCCGCCGGAGCTTCCGGACGCCCCTGCCAATGCCACGCAAAATGGCGCAACACCCGACGAACGGAGGGCCGCGTGAGCGACTCCAAAATCGTGCACTTCCAGCCTCGGCCTAAGCCAGAGGAAAAACCGAAGGCGGCTACGCCGGCGCGGCGGGCTTTTGTGCTCGCGGCCAAGCTGTTTGCGATCGCCGAGGACCTGCCCGAGCCGCAACGATCCAAGGCCCGCAATCTTGCGCACGAGGCGGAGGCCCTGTCGTACAACATCGCTGCCCAGCCAACGGGCCCGAAGGACGGGGGTGTGGCATGAAGACCCGCAACGCGCCGGTCCCGATCGCGTATCAGGTCCCGGCCTTCGTTCGCCTCTCGCCGGAATTCACGCTGCGCGTCGAACGATCCATCCCGGCCTGCATCCTGAACAGCGTCGTCCGCACGATCCTGGAGTTCGGGAACCCCACCCCCCGTCAGCGGGCGTTCTATTCCGGCGTCCTGACAGATCTCAAAATCGCTTTCGATGAGCCATTCGTGGGCTTCTCCCGCCCGATCCGCGAACGGCTGGCCGAAGTGGCTGATGTCGCCGGCCGCCACGCCTTCGCCCGGAACAGTGTCAGCAAGGCGCCGCTCCCGATTGTCCTCGGCTGCTTCTACTGGCTGGCCCCGATCGTCCAGGATCCGCAATACCGGCGCGCGATCATGACCGCGGCGTTCCTGCGCGCCTTCGAAGCGCTGGATGAAGAGATCGCGGCCGGCGCTGCCCGCGAGGACGCGGCCGACGACTTTGCCGCCTGTGCCGAGCAAGGCGGGTGGATCGCCGGCATCATCCGGACGCGCCTTGAGGCCGCTGGCCTGTTCCTCAGTGCTCCGACCGAGTTACCGGCCGAGAGCGATGACCGGAGGGCCGCGTGATGGAATGGCCCTTCGGCAATCTTCGGCCGCTGATCTATGGGCTCATTTACGTCGACCCGCCTTGGAAGCAGGCCATGTACTCGGAGATCTCCGGCATCGCGAAAGCGCCGCAGTCCAAATATTCCTGCATGGAATTGGACGCCATCAAGGCGCTCCCGGTTGGGCACCTGGCCGCGCCAAACTGCTTCATCGTCATGTGGTCGCTGTGGAACTTCGTCGCTCCGGGCTACGCCACGGACGTCCTGAAGGCCTGGGGCTTCGAGCCCAAGAGCGGCGGCTCTTGGGCCAAGATCACCAAGAAAGGCAAGCAGGCCTTCGGCACCGGCTACGGCTTCCGCGGCTGCTGCGAGCCCTTCCTTACGGGCGCGATCGGGCGGCCGAAAGTCCGGAGCAAGTCCGAGCGCAACGGCATCATCACCGAGATTGAGGTGGATGCCGAGCTTGAGATGAATGCCCTCCTGGCGGAGATCAGGGAGCATTCCCGCAAGCCTGAGGAGATGCGGGACGCGCTGGAGTGCATGTTCCCCGATGTCCCAAAGGTCGAACTCTTCTCCCGCCGACCGGCCTGCGAGCGCTGGGACGTGTGGGGCAACGAGACCGCCAAGTTCGCGGAGGCCGCGTGATGTTCGACCTTCGCGCTCTTGCCGGCGGGCGCAAGTTCTCGACCGTGCTAGCCGATCCGCCGTGGCAGTTTGATAACGCCACGGGGAAGGTGGCGCCAGAGCATGGGCGTCTGCATCGCTATGAGACGATGCGGCTTCCGGCGATCTGCGCGCTGCCGGTCGCGGACGTCGTGGCGCCGACCGCGCATCTGTACCTGTGGGTGCCGAATGCGCTGCTTGCCGAAGGCCTCCAGGTCATGCAGTCCTGGGGCTTCACCTATAAGACCAACCTCGTCTGGCACAAGGTGCGCAAGGATGGCGGCTCGGACGGGCGCGGGGTGGGCTTCTACTTCCGCAACGTGACGGAGCTGATCCTGTTCGGCGTGCGCGGCAAGAACGCCCGCACGTTGGCCCCCGGGCGGCGGCAGGTCAACTTCTTGGCCACCCGCAAGCGGGAGCACTCCCGCAAGCCGGATGAGCAGTACGACCTGATCGAGTCGTGCAGCCCCGGGCCCTTCCTGGAGATGTTCTGCCGCGGCGAGGGACGCCCTGGCTGGTCGGTCTGGGGCAATGAGGCTGTGCAGGCACCGGAGGCTTCCCAGAGCGCATCGGACGCCCTGCTAGAGGCCGCCTGACCATGCGCAGCGACAACCCCCACGACATCGCCGTGGAGCACTGCCTGACGGCCAAGCTCGCCGGCAAGAAGCCCTGTGACGTGCTGGCTGCCATCGGCGCGCCGCACCACCCCCAAACCACTTGGCAGTGCGCAATTGCCCTCGTGGCTCGCGCTTACGCCAAGCTCACCAAATCCCAGAGGACCGCATGATGACGGACTCTCTTCCTGCCCCCTTGGTTCCCGCGGACGTCGACCTGAAGGATTTCCCCTTCACTCCGATGTTTCGCGCGCGCTTGTTCGGTTCCTCGTTCCACGCCCGCGCCTCCGATGCCGAATGGCGCGCCGGTGTGACGCTGTGGCTGAAATCCTGGGATCAGGTTCCCGCCGGGACGCTACCCAGTGATGACGTCGAGCTGTGCCGCCTAGCCGAGCTGGGCCGCGACATGAAGACGTGGATCAAGATCAAGGCTCTGGCGCTGCACGGTTGGTTCCTGTGCTCCGACGGCCGCCTGCATCATAAGGTGGTCGCTGACGGCGTCATGGAGGCCTGGAACCGCAAGATCGAGCAGCGGTGGCGCTCCGAGTGCGCGCGCATCAAAAAGGGTAACCAGCGGCACAAGACGAACCACCCGATTCCGACGCTCGACGAGTACATTGCGACGAAGGGTTACCTGAAGCGCCATGCCCCAGGTCCGTCCCCTGTCCCCGAGGACGATGAGGAGTTGTCCCCAGGGACAAGTGGCGATTGTCCCGAGGACGTCCCCGAGGAAACGGCATCCAAGGGACAGGGACAGGGACAGAGAGAGAAATCTAACAACAGTCACTTCGTTCCTGTTGTTGGCGCGGCGAGCGCCGCGAACAACACCGAGCCGGATGATTTGATCGCGGAATTCGACGCAGCCATTGTCGCCATGTGGGGGAAAGCCGCCAAGCGCCGCAAGCCGCACGCCACGGACCACGCCACGGCCCAGGAGTGGGCCGAAGGTGGCATAACGGCGACGTTTGCCGGCCAGGTGCTGCGCGAGCGGTTCGGCAAGATGCGCGACCGCGGCGCCCGCCCTCCGTTCAGCCTCTCGGGGTTCTCCGACGAGATGATTCGGGCCACGGCTGCCCAGCAGACGGAGCCGTCAGCGCCATCTGCTGGGGAGAGTGTGGAGCGCGGCCAGTGGCGCAACCGACTGACCGGCTACCGCAGCGGCATTCCGTGGTCGGCATCGTTCGGTCCGAAGCCGGGTGAGGCGAATTGCGAGGCGCCGCCAGATTTGGTTGCCGAGATCCTGCCGCACCTCGCCCCAACCGCTGAGATCGTCTGTTTAACGACTGCCCGGAGGGCTGCACTGTGACCGCCGCCACCAAAGCCGAGCGCCTGCGCTGCTGGACCGATCCGGCCAAATGTGCGCCGGAGAACCTCCCGCCCCGTGTGCAGCCTGACTGCGACTGGAACATCGACCTCGGAGCCTCCTGCCGCGCCTATGGGCCGGACATGCGTCCGCCGTGTGACTTCCCGCCGGAATGCGAGGGGTGCGCTCGCAAGCTCCGGGCCGAGGGGATTCGGGGCGGCACAATTACGCCATACCAGCACCGCGTTGGCCGGAGGGCTGCGGCATGACTGTGTACGTTGACAAGCCGCTCCACAAGCTGGGCCGGATGACCATGTGCCACATGCTGGCGGACACGCTGGACGAGCTGCACGCGATGGCGGAGCGCATCGGCTGCAGACGCGAGTGGTTCCAGGCAGACGCATCAACCCCGCACTACGACCTGCCGAAGTTCCGTCGCGAGATGGCGCTGAAGGCCGGTGCCGTCGAGATCGATCGTCGGGAGACGGTGTCGGTGATCCGCCGTCTGCGATCCCGGGGTGTGCGCGCATGACCGCCGCTCGTCGGATCCGCACCTCCCTGGAGCGTCACCAGCCTCGTCCACCAGCCAATGCCGACGACCTTCACCGGATGGGGGCTGCGGCATGGCATCAGGGGCGCGGCCTGTGGATCCCGGAGCGCACGCTGGCCGCAATGGACGACATCGGTCGCGCTTTCGTCGAGCAGGTTGGCGGAAAGCTGTACGGAAAGCGGGTCGGGTTGGTGAAGTAATAAGCGGGTTTCGATCGTGCGCGCCATTTAAAATGGCGCAGCTGTGAATAGTGATCGCGGGATTCGCCCTAACGGTGTGGCAATTCGTTTTGACGGCCTTTTCACCATGATACCGTGGGGCACAAACAAATCGGGCCGGGGAGTGCGGGAACACTCCTCCAGCCCTGACCACCACCGAACGTAAGGGGTTCGATATGGCTGAAGCGACTTTGGCCCAAAGCAGAGACGCGGTGCAAGGGGGTGTGGCGCGCCGCGCCGCCCGTGACCTCCCCATCATCTTCAGCGCGCCGATGGTGCGCGCCCTGCTGGACGGCCGGAAGACACAGACGCGCCGCATCCTCAAGCCACAGCCGGAAACGTTCCTCGACGAGCACGGCGAGGCGCTTCCGATTGGCCTGCTGCATGTCGAGGGCGATCCGCGACCGCGCGTCACCATTGGCCGCGTTGTCACCCTGCAGGAGGTCCGGTACGCGGTTGGCGACCGGCTGTGGGTGCGGGAGGCCTGGGCCAACATCGCCCCTGGCATCTATTACCGCGCCACCGACGAGCGCGCGGCGCCGGCCGGCACGAAGTGGCGCCCCTCCATCCACATGCCCCGCTGGGCCAGCCGGATCACGCTGGTGGTCGAGGGGGTGCGGGTCCAGCAGCTGCAGGACATCAGCCCGGACGACGCGCAGGCGGAAGGCGTTCAGAAGTGCCATCTGAACTGGAGCGCAGACGGCGAGACCTTTGGAGGCACGCCGCGCGATGCGTTCAGCGCCCTGTGGGACTCGATCAACGGCCCCAGCGCCTGGGATGCCAACCCGGCCATCGTCGCCCTGACCTTCCGCGTCATCCGTACCAACATCGACTCCCTTTGCACGCAGGAGGCCGCGTAATGGACGACGAAATCCAACAGCAGAAACGCGTCGCATGGGTCGAGCGCGAATGGCTCTGGTATGTGGTGAACTACCAGCATGTCCCCGGGGCGATCGTCTCGACCGTCAACGCTCGGTTCTGGACGCGCCGCGGAGCGCAGGTGGTTGCCGATGTTTTGTGCGGCGCCCATGCGGACGGGTGGGACGTCGGCATTGAGGCCGGCGCAACGAGGTATGATGCGCTGGTCAGGGAAATGGGCGACGACGGACGGATGTACCGCGGCATCATCGCCGACCTGAAGCGGCGCCTGGCTGTCTCTGGCGATGCTCCGGGGGTGTCCCATGGTTGACGCGATCCTGACCGCCGAGGACCTGGATGCGATTGAAGCGCGGCATGCCGCTGCCACCGGTGGCGCGTGGATGGGCGGCCCTGAGGCGGAGGCCGCCGGGCATTGGTATCCGGACTGGGGGCTTGTCTGGGCGCACACGCCGAGCGCGGAACGGCCTTTCACCTTGGTGGTGGACTGCTGCCATGGCGGGGTGGCGAGCGAGGAAGAGAAATCCGAATGCCGAGCGAAGAGCATCGATCTGTGGCGGTCCGGCGCTGGAGGCGACTGGGTCGAGCCGGCCCAGGTCGCCGCGAACCGGGCGTTCATCGAGGCCGCGCACAACACCGATGTTCCTCGCCTCATCGCAACAGTGCGCGCCCTGCTCGCCGCGAATGAGCGCGCCAAAAGGCTGCTGACCGCGGATCTGTCGGTGTTGCGCATGGGGCCGGCTGACCACGGCTTCACGCTGGACACCGCCGGCCGAATGGTTGCGGTCATCGCCGGAGAGCTGGCGACGTGGCTCCGTGAGCATCACGCCGCGAACTACACCGAAACGGCTTTAGAGCAGATCGAGGTGAGCGGTGGCGCCTCCCGCTACATCGTGACTGTGCAGCGCGGCGATGGAAAGTCGCCGCACCAGCTGCGCAGAGAAGCCGAGGGCGAGCGTGATGAGGCCCGGGCTGAGGTCGCTCGTCTCGAGGCGGATCTCGCGGAAATGGAGCGCCGGGACGCCGCACAGCACTCGGCGAATGATGGGCGGGAGGGATGATCGCGATGGCGCGGACGGGGACTCAGGTGCGCATCGACCGGCTTCTTGAACGGGTGGGGATCACCCGCTTCGTCCGGATGGTGGATGCGAAGCCGATCACATACCGCCGCGCCACATGCACCGCATCCGGTGCGCATGAGGATCTCCGATTCCCGTCTGATGCCGCGCCGGAGATGGTGATCAAGGCATTTGAGCAGAAGGGCTGGGAGATATCGCAGCGGACCAAGTGCCCAGCCTGCGCAAAGCCCAAGCGAGCGTCGCGCGCCGAATCGCACCCAGAACAGAACGTCGTCACCTTGCGTCAGGAGCCGGAAAACATGAAGCAGAACACCGCCCAGAAGCCTGCAGAGGCCGTCCGCGAGCCCACACTGGATGAGGCTGCTGCGATCGTAAAGAAGCTGGACGAGTGCTTTGAGGATGGCCGTTATCTCGATGGCGGGTCGGACCGCAAAGTCGGGGAGACGCTTGGCCTGCCGTGGGCGCTGGTCGCGAAGGTCCGTGAGAAGTTCCGCGGTCCGATCAAGGAGGACCCGGCGGTTGTCTCGCTCCGCGCCGACATTGATCGCGTTGAGGCGACCGTGAAGGAGCTGCTGAAGGAGGAGATGAAGGGGTTGCGCGAGCGCTTGGCGAAGCTGGAAGCGGCCTGAGGATGCCATGGAATGGACGGTGTGGTTGATCGTGGGGCCGCTGTTGGCGTTCTACGGCGTAGCGGTGCTGTCGGAGACCCTGCCGAGAGGCGGCAAGCTGCCAGCGAACTGCGCGCCGCCGCGGCCGCGCAACCGGTCGTGAAAGCGCGCGAATTGAACGGCGTCACCCTGTCAGCGCCCGCGCTTCCGCGGCCAAATGGGCATTATGCCGCCGGCTATTACTGGCTGTCGTGGTCAGTGCTATTCGGCTTTTCCATCTGGAACCGCGAGGGACTGCTCGCCTACCAGAGCGAGGACGGCGCGGCGGCTGCGACCCGCCTTCAGGAACTCAACCGCGCGGCATTCCGCGAGGATGTCCATGCGGAGCAGATAAAAACCAAGCGGCGCGCCACGGAGAATTGCGCGAAGAGTGGCTAAATAAAAACCGCCGCTCCGGCTGGACCCCGAAGCGGCGGCGTAATGTGCTGACGATCAAAGAGCAATCGCATGCGGAAGATATCCGCCCGTAAAACTTTCGTCAACGCGGGGGTAACTCGATGGGTGCGGTTGCAGTGAAGAATGGTCAGAGTGCGGCTGGTGCCCGTCGTGGCACCGTGGCTGGGAAGAGTGGTTCGGCTGTCATTGCTCCGGTTGAGCCGGAGATGAAGGGGAGCGTTCCGCCGACGGACAAGGTGCTCAGCACCAAGCAGATGATCGAGGACATGCGGGCTAGGTTCGCCAACCCGCCAAAGCCGGATGGGGAGATCGTCGATCGGCGCCTCTACAAGAAGGTCGCGCCCTCGAAGACTAGCGATCTCGGATCCGACTACCGCACCCAGCATGGCGGAGCCTACCTGGAGACGTCGGAGTTGTCGGGCGGTGGTGTTCCCATCGCCGATCGCCGTCGCGTCAAGGCGGAGTGCGGCATCGAAGCCCTGTTCATGCGCGCGCAGATCAATGACCGCCAGTTCCAGGCCGGCATTCGGTTCCGGGCCCTGTGGGCGCGTGCGGCGATGCCGGCGCAGATGACCAGCAGCTATGGCCAGCAGCGCGGCGGTGGTGGGGGACGTGAGGAGGAAATCGACGCGCGCTTGCAGGTCCAGAAAGCTCTACTGGGGGCCAAGATCGCCATTCGGCAGAAGTCAGCGCAGGCGCTGAAGCTGACCACCACGGGGGAGAGCCTGAAGCCGGTCGGCGGCGGTGTGGTGGTGACCAAGGCCGGGGCTGCTGTCATCGAGGCAGCAGGCATGGACGGTCGAGATTATCGTCTGGAGGACCTGCGCGCGGGTCTAACTGCCCTGGCCGACTTCTGGCACATCACGGACGATGCGAACTTGTGACGGGCTGTTGGATGCGGTCTCGGGCGGAGCCGCTTCGTGGCGCGCGGGCTCGGGGTTGGGTATGCTCGATAGCCCCCCAATCTGGCGTCATCCGCTTTACCGTTACCGCCTAGAGCACGCTCGCCCGGGTCCTTGCGCCGAGCATCATCATGGGGAGTGCTTCCAAACATTCCTGGTTGCTTGCGGCAACTTTGCGTGCGTTGGATCGCTCTCGCCCTTGCGACCGCCTTACATGTGCCAGTGATTTTGCTCGGCAAAGCGATTGTACATATTTGGAGGTGCGCGGGTACACCAATAGCTTGTGGAAAGCTGACGGATGCTGTTGCATGATGAATGGCAAAGAGCAACTTTGTGGGCGGTGCCGTGTAACCGAGTGGTTGTAACTGAAGGCCTCGATGGCTCCGGCTACTGATAGCGACTACTGCGTGGAAGCTGCGGGGCTTAGTACTTCATAAGCGACACCGATTCTTTTTTGTGGAGGGTGGAGTGCGCGCGCCATTGCAATCTATGATGGTATTTATTACCGTTCCGTGGCTGGCCTTTAGTGTCACTCATGTGCAGGCTGAAACCAAAGCGGCTTGCAGCGTAGACGCTCCCCCAGCTAGCTGTGCAGGGTTGTTTGCCGTTGATGCCACTGGATCAGTGCCAGCTACGGAAAAGCTGGTAAACACTCCTAATCCGAAATGCGGAGATGGACGCGTATTCGACTACGTAGGTATCTTGAAAGACAGTTTGGCCAAAATGGTTGATGCCAAGAAAATGGCGGACGCATCGGCCGATCTTGCCAAAGCCACCGTGCATTTTTTATCTAAAGAAGCTAAGGACAAGCTAGGTGGTGATATCGCAACGGGCATCTGGAGGAATTTTTCCGAAAAAACAAACGAAGGGAATTGCATTACTCTGTCCGTAATAGTACCGAACAACGCTGAAGTTGTTGGATATCGGATTGTTGCTGGGGAGAGCGGTGGCTCCATGAATAAATGCCAAGTTGGGCTGGACTGTGGCGTTGGCTACTCCCGATTCCTTCGCGAGCCGGTGGCCGCAATAGAAGAGCAAGGGGTTAAGAGTTACATGACGACATTTATGAACTGGGCGCACGATCGGCAGCGTGATGCACGGTTGGTTATATTCTTCAAAACGATCGATGGGAAGCCGCCCCCGATTGCAATGTGAGTGCATGATGCGTCTCATCAGATTGATTGCGAGTTCATTGCTCCCGGGATGTATAATTCTTGGCATTGCCCATAACGGCCACGCGGGATCACGCACCGTGCGCTGGTGCGAGTACGATCCTAAAAGGACCTGTGTAGCTGGAGAATACGCAACAGTCATCGAAGTCCCGATACCGAATGGCAATTACGTTCAATCTTCGACGCCGTCATGCCCAAGTAACGACTTTTCGGTGCAGGGAAATCGCGAAAATTTTGTGGTCGGCATCGTTCGCAAGTCCAGTCAGAAGTGGCGTAAGGAAATACGAAATTCTGCTGGATCCTTAAATGACTTGGTCTCAAGTCGCGACTATACGGACATCCCCAGCCCCTCCATCCCAGGGTTCGGTGGGGCGGAACATGCGGTGTGTTCTGCACTTGTAGCTGCTATTCCCCATGACGCTCAGGTCCAGGGAGTGCATCTTGGCTTCACCGATGCTAAGGGCACCAGGGAGTGTAAGCCTTCTGCCGAGTGCGAATATGCTAGATTCATCGCTCCGCCAAACGTGAGGAGAATACAATTGCTCTCTCGGCCCGGCATTCAAGTAGTTGATGCTTTTTTTATGAATTGGTCTCACGACCGGAACAGAATTGCATGGATAGCGGTTTTTTACAGTTTTAAAACCGGAGAAATGCCGAAAGCCATTTCGCCGGGCCCTATGTAGTAATGAACTGTAGATTAGGGTCGAAAATTCGCCGATATTTCGGAGGTTGCCCCGATACAGGCGCTTGCGGGCCAGTTTGACTGAGAAGTCGCCGTGCGAACAGTAAGGGTTTGTGCTCTTTTCAGCGGTGAGAAAAGAGCCCGAGCTTGGGATGGACCCGGAGCGGGTGCGAGACGTGCTCTATGGCATCGATGCCGGGTCCGAAGGGATCACGATCCGTAAGCCATAGGCGAGCGGGCGCCAAAAACCCTCATCCGGGGGTGCGTGTTACGCCGGTTGCCGCTCGGCCAAGAGCCGAATGACCTTTTTCGGAATCGGCCGGTGGCTGGCTTCCTCTGGGTGCGCCCATCGGCGGGTGTCCGACCTGGTGTAGCTGGTGCCCAGCTTCTCATTCAGCCAGTTGGCCGCGGCTTGCCATCCGCCCACGCTGTCGGCCCACGCCGCATAGTCTTCGGCCGGCAGCGTGGGTTGAGGTTTGCGTCGAGGGGCCTGGGGAGAGGGTTCGCAAGGTTCATCCTCCGCCTCAACGATGACGGCAATCACGGCCACGCCGTCGGGGGTCATGACGGGGGCGGGAAGACCGGCGCGCTTGGCGCGGGCGGAGAGTTCGGCGAAGGTCATCGTCTCAGGCATGGCGAAAACCTAGTATGGCGGAATGTATGGCGCAAGCGCGGTGCGTGGCGCCACACCGAAAACCCTCACCCGGGCTCCAAAAACCCTCAGCGGGGGTGCGTCCGCTTCAGGGCGTAAACGGTCCAGATCAGCGACGCGATGGCCTTGAGGGTGTAGGCGCCTTCCTCGTCCAGGCTCAGCCCGAAGTGGTCCAGATCGGACAGGCGGAACGCCGTACCGCTCACGGCGATGAACACGGACTCCGCGTTCCGCCACCCAGCGATCTCACCATATGGAGTGAAAACCCGCAGTGCATCGGCCGGAACTTCGACATTCGCCGGCTGGCCATTGCCCACGGCCCGGAACCGCGGATCATCCCGCAGCCTTTCCGCCAAGCTCCCGCGCAGGATGGACAGCGCCAGATTGGCCGCTTGCTGCAATGCTCCAGCGTCATCCCCAGCAGCGTTGAAGATCCGGGGGAAGATGTCGCCATATGGCCCGGGCTTCTCGCCGGCTTCGCACATGGGATGGCCATCCTCAAGCCAGAACGACACCTTGGGGCACTGGGGCAGGTTCAGAAAAGCGATGTGTGCCATTTTGCGTGTCCAAAGCTGAAAGGTTGCGGGAAGGTCAGTAGAGGGCTGGCGGGAGCTTGTCCACTCCCCAAAAACCCCCGCCGGGGGTGCGCGTCCGAAAAACCGCGCCGGGGGTGCTCAGGCATCAATGACGACGATCCGGGTTGAAACACCGGTGCCGCTTTCCTGGAAGGAACCGGCCGGAAGCCGTTCCGAGGTGCCGCCCACGCTGTCGAGCCAAGCCCGGAACTCCTCTGCCTTCCGATCGGAGCGGAAGAAGGGGCTTTCCGCCATGATAGCTACCAATCGGCCGCCGGGCTTCAGCATGCCGAAGGCGCGCCGAACATGGTCGGTATCTGCCAAGCCTTCAAAGGGCGGGTTCATACCGATACGGTCGTATTGCCCTTCATGTTCGAAGAAGTCCCATCCCGCCAGGGTGTAGCCCTTGGCGTTCAGGAGGTTGCGCAGGGTGCCGTTAATCTCCAGCACCGTCACGCCGTCTTTGCCCACGGTCTCCGCCATGACGTCGGCGATATCGCCCGCACCGGCGGAAGGCTCAAGCACTGAATGGCCGGGCCGCAGGTCCAGCAGGTCAATCACGCGCCGCGCCAAGCTGGCGGGGGTGCGGAAGAAACCGGGAATCTTGCGGCCCAGCAGATCCCGTAAAGCGGCTTTGATCGGATCGGCCTTCGGCGCATCGCTGGAGAGTTCCACGAACCGCGCCGCAGCTTCCCGCAGCTGGCCAGTGGTCAGGATCCCCATAGCGCGCAAGCGGTGGCCGTCGTCATCCGCTGGAAACTCGATATGCACCAGATCGGCCGCGGTTGCCTTCCGGCCCTTCCGGTCAATCTGTTCCGGGTAGCTCAGCCCGGAATCCGCCCTATAGCAGGCGCGGCGGATGAGGGAGCGGAACAACTCGGATTGTTTGGCCGTGCTCACCTTCGCCAAGGCGCCGGCGGTGCCGTCCTGCTGCGCTTCACCGATGGCGCGGAGAGTGCGCGCCAAAGTGATTTGGCGTTGCGCGTCGACTTCTACGCTGGCCGCCATGCTGGCGCGCCGTGGCGTGTTGGTCAGGCGATCGCGGGAGAGCACCTCCTGGGCGCGCGCTTCGATCCGATCCGCCAAGGCGAACAGTTTATTTTGAGTCCCAAAAACCTCCGGAGGGGGTGCGGCATGCGTCGATTCCGCCGCGTAGGGACTCTCCGCACTCTCCGGCTTGCCCGTGCCGGGCCCGTCATCCGGGCCGGCGGGCGGAGTGTCGGAACCGGCCAGCAGATCGACCAGGGAGGCGCGCACCTCGCTTTCACGAGACAGGGGGAAGATCCATCCGCTGGCTTGGCGATGCCAGAACGGGGCAAGCCCGGAAACGGCGGACTTGATCCGGTCTTTATGGGCCAGGGTTTCGCCCTTCACGATGATGGACTTTTCCGAGTAGGGCTCAATCCGCAGGGGAGCAGCCCCGGCGGAAACCGGGGGTGCGCTGGTCTCGACAATCGTCGGCCCGTTCACAGCCGCGCGGACTTCGGTGCACACCTCGGCGCGCGCCTCCTCCAGCGACTCGGCCCGGACTTCGGTGCGCCGTGTGGCTACGCGCGCGGGCTTGGCTATGATCGCTTTAGGCTTGATGGTGACGGACCGCGGAACGGACAGGATCCAAGCCTTGTGCGTCTGCTCCAGTTCCCACGCGAATTTGACATCGAGGTGATAATTCGTATTGAAATAGTCCGTCATGGAATCGGACTTGTCATAGCGCCACTGCGACGCAATCGCCTGCAGGATGTCGGAAAGCGCCTTTGCCGCATCGGTCATCCGCTGCTGAGCCTCGTACGGCGCGTGAAAGCCCGCGCATTCGTGCGGGTGGTCCGCCTGCCAACGGACATTCTCCGGGTTGAGGATCAGAAACGGCACCGCTTGGATCTCGACCGTCACGGAACCATGGTGGGGAGAGCGGACGGAGATCTTGACGCCCTGGGGAATGGTGCCGGATTTCTCCGCTTCCTTGAGCGCCGCGCGGATCAGTTTGTTTCGGTCCGCGTCGCGCATGTGTCGGCCGTCGCGCTCCATGAGACCGCCGAAGGGATACAGGCTTTGCAGCGCGTCCGCGCGGTCATGCTTGGGAAGGGCGGCAAGGTCGGCAAACTTCACGGTGCTGCGCATTGGGCGGACTCCAGGCGATAGGCGGCCGAGTGACGGCGCCAAAGTGGTTTGACTGGGTTTGAAAAACCGCGGTGGGGGTGACCCAAAAGCCGCGCCGGGGTGTCCCCTACCGGGGTATCGATCCGGTTTCCGAGCAGCCCGGCATGCCATCGGGACCGCTGGGGAGCCGGCCCGAAGGCCGGTGCGGGCGATTAGCGGACCACGTCCACCAGAAGTCGGGTACCGCCATAACTCCCAGGACCGCGCAAGCGGTTGTGCATGTCGGCACTCTGCAACTCGCCTTGCCACGCGCTCACGCTGTAGGGGATCCGGCGGATCTCCGTTTTGTTGTCGGCAACGTCGACCGCGTAGACGACTACGAATTTCGGGTTGTCCATGACGTCAGCACTCCACACGGGCTTCAGCAACAGCCGCGCGTGCCGCGGCGATGACGAGCACGGCAAACTGACTATGGTTCGGATCCGATGCGGCGATTCGCTCCAGAGTGGCGAGCATTCGCGGTGCTGCAGCATTCATCGCGGCTTTGGTGGCATTGTGTTCCCGAAGCCTTCCCATCCACTCCGCGTCACGCGCGGCCGCATCAGGCACGGCGCGGCGAGAAGACGCCGTTTCGTTTGCCATCATTTCCGCCGCGACCTTGGCCGGGTTGCGCTTGGCCTTGGTGGCGTCCGAGCTGGTAGGGTAGGCGTAGGACGTCAGGCCGGTTTCCGTGTCGCCAGCGAGAAACCCGCCTTCGGGAGTGTGCATGTAGAGGATGGTCACTGTCTGATCTCCGCTAAGCGGCGTCGCCGCGTTCTTCATGCCCAAATGTATGGCGTTGTGGTGCGTGCTGGCAACGGGCGAATGCACCACAAAGATGCATAGCGTTCATGCGCA
The DNA here is from genome assembly GCF_025961225.1 of Azospirillum canadense. Classification (GTDB taxonomy): domain Bacteria; phylum Pseudomonadota; class Alphaproteobacteria; order Azospirillales; family Azospirillaceae; genus Azospirillum; species Azospirillum canadense. The sequence goes on from NZ_JAOQNG010000008.1 coordinate 16,815, forward strand.
GAATGTATGGCATTCAGGATTTACAGGGAAGCGCTAAAACGCCATACATTCCCCACACAACGCGGCGCCCAAGGCGCCCAAGCTGGGGATCTCGAACATGTCGCACGTCGTTACTGACACCGCCGCTCTTCTGGCCCAAATTGCCGAGCTACAGGCACAGCTTGCCGCGGCCGGTTCCGCTCCGCTTGCCAAGCCGAAGGCCGCGCGCAAGCCGCGCAAGCCCAAGCTGGTCAAGCTTCCGGAACTGGCCACGGTCCGCGTGACCTTCGCCGACGGCGTGACGATGCACACCAACGCTTCCCACGCATTCGAAGACGGGACGGTCGACACCTCTCGCGCCGTTGCCTATGCCGAGTCTGTGCGCCGTAACAACGCGGCCGGTTATGCGACGGAGAGCGGATCCACCCTGTCCGGCAATTGGGAATGGGTGAATACGGAAAAGGGGTGGCGCCTTCGGCCGGTTGCGGATGTCCCGACCGTGACGGAAGTCCATGTGCTGACCCAAGCCGAACAGGATGCTTTGCGTGAGGAACATCGCGTTTGGTTCCGCGGCGCGGTCCCTGCAAATGCGGAGATCGCGGCTGCGGCTTCCTGGAGCGCGCGGGTTGAAGCTACGGGCAATGATGCCGCCGCGGAAGCCGTTCACACGGAAGCGGCTGCCGAGGAGGTGGCCGAAACTTCCGTTTCGTGCGAAGGCGCTGACAACCCGTTGCATGTCATCCGCGGCGATGTCGACCGCACGGTATCAGGCCGGATGGAAATTTGCTCGGCTGCCCTGGCGGATACGGCCTATGGCCGTGCGCGTGCCGATGCCGTGCGAAACGCCATTACGGCGCGCGGCGGTTCGGAACAGGATGCCGCCGCGGCCATGGTCCGCGCCATCGGCGACTATGAAGGCGGAACCATGCCGCCGGCCGGCAAGGCGCGTGAGCTGGTCTGTGCGCAAGTCGCGGCGGAGTGTGGCGATACCGAAGGCGCGGCACCAATGGCCAGCAAGCCCGAATCCCTTGGCGCGGCCATGGTGCACCATGCCGCCCCCACCTGTCCGCTTTACTTGGAAGGATACGACGGCGACGCCAACCCGGACGCAGCGCCGGAGGTGTCGCGCTATGCGGCCTTTGCCGCGCGTCATGGGATGGCCGCTCTGTGCGTGGTTGGGCTGCTGTCCATCCTGTCCGGCCGGTATCTGCGCCGCATGATCGAACACGCGGCGGAACGGGTTGCCGCGCGGTCCGGCATCGTCTCGCTTGACGAGGTGGGAATCTACATCGCGGCCAGCATGACGCGCCCCGGCAAGCCCGGGAAGGCGCCGCGGCCAGTTTGGGAGATCTCCGGGGATACCAAGGGGTATGCGGACTGCATCAAAGCCATTGGCGCGAAATGGTGGGGCGGCAAGTGGTCCACCTGGAATGATCCGACTGCGGCGCTTGTGGCGGAGATCAACGCCAATGGTGGACGCCGCTCGTTCGCCGAACGTCTGGACGTTATCCGGGAACGCGCTGCCGAACGGGCGGACCGGTTGGAGGAGCGCGCGGAACGAGTCACGGCGGAAGCGGGCCGGCGGTATAGGGCTGCGAAGTCCCTGGCCAGCTTCATTCCCATGGGGCAGCCGATCTTGGTGGGGCACCACTCCGAAGGCCGCCACCGTCGCGACCTGCGGCGCATTGAAAGCGGCATGCGGAAATCCTTCGAGTTGAGCGGCAAGGCAGACGGTCTGCGGCGCCGCGCGGCGACGGCCGAACAGACGGCCGAAGGCCGGACCGATCTGCGGTATCTGGCCAACCGGTTGAAGGAGGCGGAAACCAACCTGCGCGACATCGAACGTCGCTTGAACGGCACGAGCCGGAAGGAGCCAGCCGGCCCGATGAGCGATGATCGGCGCGCCTTCCTGGAGAAGCGCAAGGCGGAGTATGCGGAACGCGCGGCCTATTGGCGTGCCCAAGTCGACGCAGCCGGCGGCATCCCGTCTAAGGCACAGTTCAGCAAGGGCGGCACGGTGCAGTATGGCGGCCAGTGGTATCCCGTCGCCCGCGTCAATCGGGATACCGTCACGGTGTCGAATTGGCTTGGCGTGGCGTCGCTGACCTTCCGCGTTCCGCTCGCCCGCGTTTCCGGTTATCAGGCACCCGCGGCCATGGCCGCATAGTTTCCCCTCTGCATAGCGCCTCGTCCTTCCCCAGCTTGGGCAAGGCGCCAAACTAAGCCCGGACGGCCGCCGCGCCTTCCGGGCTTTTCTTTGTCCGCGCATCCCACGCCCGCCGGCCTTCCGCCGCGCGGGCTTTTCGCGTTCCGGATCTGCCGTCCGGACTGGACCCTGCGCGAGCCGGGCACCCTGGCGCGCTTGCTTGGCTGGCCATGCCGTGCGCCGATCGATTGGCGGCCATCGGCGCCTAGGCGTCCGGAGACCGGCCCGATCTCTGCCTTTGGCGCCGTCCGTGCAGAAGCCCGGCAGAGGCGCACGGAGCGCCTCCAGCGCGCGCGGCTCCGCAGATACCGCCCTAAACTAGACCGCATCAGGCGCGCGCCCGAGCGCCCGTGCGCCCTATCCTGGCGACGTTGGGTCCTTCCCAGACCAAACCCCCGCGGGCGGGGCCGCTACCCGTTTTCGAGCGTTTTCCAGCGTTGAAACCAACGTTACAGCCCGTAACGGCGCAGGACCATGGTCCTAGAGCATGTCGCAACGCTCTGAAATGAAATAATAAAATGTTTCTGCCATTCCGGTCGCGCGTAACGCGCCTCTGTAACGTGGGTGTGCATCGTGTTACGCGCCGGGGCGTTACCGATCGTCGGCTTCAGCGGCGTCCGTGACCATCTGCACGACAGCCTCAGGGCGCTCCAGCATCACGCCGATGGCGGCGTCCGCTGACTGGCGGTAGTGCGGCCAATCGGCCGCGATCAGGTGGGCGTGCATGATCGCCTTGCCCTCGGTCTCCCGTAGCCCGCGTTCGAGAGACACGAAGCCGCGAAGGTGTAGGATGGCCTGAGCGGCCCAATGTGGCGTCATGCCCAGGAACTGCCCGAGCGCCTTGTCTGAGCCGTAGAGTTGGCCGATTCGCTCAAGCACGCGCTCCAGCGCTTTCAACTCCTCATCGCTCATGCGTCCTTCACCGCCGCGGATGTCGTGGGCACAAAGGGCGAAGGCAACGCGATCCCGGAAGGACTTGGGCTCCGGGTGGATGGCGCGGCCGAAATCGTCGATATCCACAGCGAGCCTCCTTTCCTAGATATTGACCTTGCCGCGGAGCGCTTCGTCCACCCGCTGCCCCCACTCACTCTTGGGGAACGAGTGAGCGTAGAGGAAGGCGATCAGCTCGCCAGTCGAGAAGCCGCCGCGGCACCCGCCGGTGATCATGGCTTCCTGGGGCCCGTACACGGCCTTGTAGACCTCGTAGGCCCGCAGCGTGACTGCCTTGGAAATCTTCCCGCCCTTGCGGTCTACCGTCTGGACGGGGTGAAGCTCTACTTCGGTCACGGCCGGCGCTCCTCAGATATAGGTGGCTGGCCAAGAGCGGCATCGAGCCGGATCATGGCATCAAGAATGGCGTTGCTCCGCTCCATGAAGCGCGCCCTCTCCGGCGTGTCTGGCTGGCTGCGGTCGTCGTTTGTCATGCGCTGGAGGACAAAGCCGAAGGCGGTGCGGTCGGCTTCAAGATCGGCCCTCATCCGGTCGCGCTCGGCCAGCAAACGCGCTCCGGCTTCGGAGGAGGTGACGAGCATCTTTGCAGCCTCGTTGCGCTCGGCCTCGGCCTTCTCGATGCCACGGCGCAGGTCTTCGATCAGATTGGCGGCCCCGAGCATATCGGTGTCAGCGCCGTTGCAGTTGGACAGGGCGCAGCGGTTGCGCAGGCGTTCGACGATGTCGGCCATGCTGAGCTCCTTTGGAGTTGGTCACTTCGCCCGCGGGCCGAAGGTGGTAATCCATGCCCACACGAACCCTATGGCGCTGATCGAGCCGAGCAAAGGGCCGACCCACCAGACGGACGTTGATGCGTCCCGCATGCAGGCGATCTGCTCAACGGAGCCGGGCGGGAGGTCGAAGCATTCACGGCCAAGCACGGCGGCGCTCCATTAATAGAGAGGCAGGCGATCATCCGATGTTGCGGGCGATGAGAAAGTGAGCAGTGATCGCTCCGTCTTCAGCGGTCTCGATCTTCTCGATCAGGACTTCAGACTTCGCGCCAACCTCCTTGGACACGGCCTTCATAAGCCCGTCCAGGGCGGCCAGAGAGCGGCCGATGGTCTTGGCCTGCATGAGCGAACCGTCCTTGGGGTGGAAGGACATGGCGAAGCGGCTGTCCTTCGTCGCGTCGGTGACGAACTCGGGGCTGAACTCAACGCCACAGTTCGGGCATTTGGCGGACATGGTTTGGGCTTCCGGATGTTGACAGAGAGTTCAGGAGGCCTTGGTGACGGTGTAGCTCTTGGGCACCGCGGCGATGTAGACGATGTCCCCGTTGGGGTAGTGCAGTTCCGCTTTCTCGCCACGCTCGATGCGGTTGAAGATGGAGTCCAAGTCCATCTCCAAAGCCCTTGCGCGCTTCTCCACGATTTCCAGGCGGGCGCGTAGTTCGGCAACTTCCTGCATATGGCGCCATGCCTCTCGGTTGCTGTCCGGGTGAGCGATGTTGACGTGATCGGCCATGTCGGGGCTCCGGTCGTTCGGTTGATGGTTCAGGGGCGGAACAGGCGCCGCTTCCTCGGTCCGGCGCCGTAGGACCGTCGCTCCTTGCGGTTGCCGCCCAGAACAAAGTCGGGCTCCGGTGCGCTGCGGGTGAGGCGGACGACCTGACCAGCCTCGCGCATGTCGGCGGGTCTGTCGTTCAGCAGTTGCCCCAGGCCGACGGCTAGAGCGGTGGACAGTCTGGGCATGACCAGGCACTTACGCATGGGCGGGAGGTCTCCAGGGATTGGGATGACTCGAAGCCATTTCAGGCAGCCGCTGGGAAGTCTTCCGTATCGAGCCGCTCGCCCGGCAGGAGTGCCCTCTCGGCCCCCTTGCGGGTGAGCCAAAAGAGGTCGTCGTCTCCGGTGTGCTTGCCCCACCGCACCTGCGCATAGCCCTGCGCGACCATGTCGATCCACTCTGGGTGATCGTGGTGGAGTTCTCCGGAAACAAAGCGGTTCCGGTAGGAGACCGTGCGCCGGCCGTCCAATCCGAGGGCGTGGCGCGCGAGTGAAATCTGTCGATTGGTCATGGAAGCGCCTTCCTAGAATGCAGACTCAGTCGCTGGCGTGATCGGCTGATACCGTTTCCCGAATCCGTTGCAGGTTCCGCACAACAGCGTGGCCCCCAGAAATTGGCGCGATGGGCGCCCACCCTTGCCGCCACACCCGTCGCAGTCCTGAAGCGAATAGGCATGCTCTGGAATGACCGCTCTGCCTTTCGGTGTGATGCGCCAATCGCCTGTGACCAGCCCGGCGCGATGCATGGTGTTGACCCGGATGCCATGCATCTCTGTGGAGATCAAAGTGCCGGTGTCTTGGTGCTGTGCCAGCAACTGCAGGAATTCCAGTTCGCGCTCCGACAGGTCACTGCGCTTCATGGTGTGGCGGTTCTTCTGATCAGAAACGGACCAAGGAAGTCTTCCCGCCGAGATAGAGCGGATGTTTGGGAGAGCCGTCCTTATTGTTGCCGAAGCACCAAAGGTCGATGCCGCGCTGACGGAGCGCCTCCACCGTTTCCCGGGCCGCAGACACAAGCGGGCGCGGGACCTTGCCAAAGCATACGACAACGCGCTCGGCGCTTTCGGCCGCCTGAAGGATGGTCGGCAGGTTGTCCGGTGAGCACGCCACCACGCCCGGTTTGCTGAGGTGGGCTGGTGCCGTGGCTCGGTAGTCGCCGACGTTGCACTTCACGAACCCGGTGTAGCCTTCCCGGACGGTGAAGCCCCATTCGCGCGTAACTGTCGGATCGTTGGCGGTCGCGTCGGCCGTGCTCGGGTTCATTCCGATCAGGAGCCAGTGCCGGGCTGGAAATACGTCGCCAATCCACCGACGTAGGACCCTGCGATAGCGCCCGCACTCGGAAAACACGGCATCGCCGCGCAGGCCGGGCGGAAGGGCGGTCTTCACCTTTCCGCCGGGGTCGTGAGTGTCGAGCTTGGTCGGCAAATCGAACAGGCCGAAATCGAAGGCGGTCATGATGCAACTCGCTGATTCATCCGCGCGCTGTGCTGCGCGCATTAGTCCGTAGCGTCACGCTTGCGTGGCTTCCGTGACCGGCCTCACCGCTTAGTGCCGGCTGCCCAAGAAAAGGCGCCCGAAGCTAGTCAGGAAGTCCGGTTCAGTCTCCCACACGCGCGTTCCATCCGGGTTGACGCGCGTCCTATTAAAACTCATCCCGCAGCCACCCGCGGAAAAATCAAGGCTGCCTCGCTGTTTGGAAGCCGAATTGCCATAGACTGGAACACAGATCGGGTGCGTCTCGAAAGAGAGGTCCGCACCGTCGACAGTGATCACGTAATCCGCGCCGCCAGTTAGAAGGACGGCGTGGCTCCCGTCGCGCAGGCTGATGGTGGTCTCGCGCATGCTCTGCTCCCGGCTGCTGGCTGGCCATCGGTCAGATCGCGCCATTTTCCGTGGCGATCCGGTCGGCCGTTTGGCGCTTGGCACGCCCACGCGGGATGCGCTCCTTGATCTTTGCGTCCGGCCGTAGGACGACGCCGGCTCCGTTGGCCGTCCCCGACTCGCCGGCGGCGACGAAATCGCATCCGGCTGCCTCCAGGGTGCGCTTCACCGTTATGACGGTGCCCATCTTCGCGCTGATCAACTCGCCGTCGAGGCGGGTCAGATCGTTGATGGTGTTCCGATGCAAGCTGGTCGCTGCCGCGAGGTCATCTTCGGACCATCGCAGCGCCGCGAGCGCCTGCCGGACTTGAGCCCCCGTCAGCACGGCTGTGGCCCCCTGGCCAAGAACTGGTCCCTGCACGAGGCGCCGTCCTTTCGTCACCTGTCCCTAGGCAAAATGCCTTTCTTCGGGTTGCATCGTATCCCCTGAGGGTATAAAGTCAACCCTGAACGATGGAGGTGAGCGTGGCCGAGAACAGTGCAATCGAGTGGACGGACCACACGTTCAATCCGTGGATCGGCTGCACCAAGGTCAGCCTCGCGTGCGACAACTGCTACGCCGAGACGGAGCGCGCGGTGACCTGCCTCGGCGTGACATGGGGCGTCGGTCAGCCGCGTCACCGCACCTCCGCCAGCACTTGGAAGCAGCCGCTCGCCTGGAACCGCAAGGCCGCCAAGCTGGGCATCCGCTACAGGGTGTTCTGCGCCTCGCTCGCCGACGTCTTTGACGCCGAAGTGCCGGACGAGTGGCGGCTGGACCTGTTTCGGATGATCGTGCAGACGCCGCACCTGGATTGGCTGCTGCTGACCAAGCGGCCGAAGGTGGCGCAGAATTTCCTTTCCAGCTTCGCCATGGCGCCCGGCAAGAGCGGGTTCCTGACCCACAACGGTGATAAGCCTAAGGGTTGGGGCGGCACGGGTGAGATCATCCACGGCGTTGGCCAGGAGCAGATTTGGCCGCTTCCGAACGTCTGGCTCGGCGCAACGGTCGAGAGTCAGGCAATGGCCGAGACACGCATCCCGCATCTGCTGGCGACGCCCGCCGCGGTCCGGTTCGTCAGCATGGAGCCGCTTCTGGGACCGGTTGCGATGCGCCCATGGCTGCAAGGGATTCCGGCCGACGCCGCCCTGTCCAGTTACCGGCGCGTCGATTGGGTCATCGCTGGCGGCGAAAGTGGTGTGCACGCGCGCCCGTCGCATCCGGATTGGTTCCGCTCGCTCCGAGACGAGTGCATCGCCACGGGAGTCCCGTTCCTCATGAAGCAATGGGGCGAATGGGTGCCGCGCGGACCTGCGGACTGGGGATATCCAAGCGTTGACGGAGTGCCGCGGATCCGCCTGACCAACGAAGGTCAGAACGGACACTTCTTGAACGCTGAAGGCGGCAACCCCGTCTGGATGAACCGCGCCGGCAAGAGGGTTGCTGGTCGCCTTCTCGACGGCGTGCTGCACGACGCCTACCCGACAGCCTGAACAACTCAACGGATTATCGAAAGGAGAAGAGCGTGACGCGCATTCTGTTGGCCGCCCTCATGGTGGTCGCCACCTTCGCCGGCGCGAGCGCCGCCGACCTGCCCGGCGTGCGCCTGTGCACCGGCTCTGCCAAGGGCAACTACTTCTTCGCTGGCAGCGTCATCGCCCAGCAGGCCAAGGGCTCGCTGAAAGTCGATGTGATCGAGACCGCCGGGTCCATCGACAACCTGCGCAAGATGGAGGACGGCGCCTGCGACGCCGCCCTGGTCCAGTCCGACGCCTACGGCGTCTACAAGGACCGCAACCCGTCGTCGGCGCTGTCCATTGTGCGGGCTGGGGCGCTGTACAAGGAATACGCCCACCTGCTGTGCAACAAGACGTCCGGCATCGACTCCGTGAAGGACTTGCGGAGCAACAAGGCCAAGCTGCTGACCGGTGATGCGGGATCCGGCTCCGAGGTGACCTGGGCGACCTGGATCAAGATGGACAAGGACTACACAAAGGCGGCGACCGATCGCATTGGCGGCACGCAGGCGATTCTCCGCATCCGCGATGGCGCCGAAGCTCAGTGTGCTCTGTTCATCAACGGGCTGAATTCCGCGCTGATGAAGCAAGTGAACGAGCAAGCGGGCGACCGGGTGAAATTGGTGCCCGTGAAGGACGGCGACTTCGCGAGCGTGAAGGACCCGGGGGGCAATAAGGTCTATTCGGCTGAGGACATCCCCGGCAGCACGTACAAGGCCCTGCAGTCCGGCTTCTTCTCCTCCGCTGTCCCGACCCTTGCCGTCGAGGCCCTGGTCGTTCTGCGCGCGGATTGGGCGGAGCAGAACAAGCGTGGTCTGGACGAACTGTCCGACGCGGTTCTGCGGGCGACGCCGGCCATCAAGCAACGGGTCGACGGCTAATGCGCCTCGCCCTACGCCTCGGCGGCGCCTTTCTGGCGGCAACAGTCATCGTGGTGGGTGACCTGACGTCCGGGCGGATCATGTCGTGCATCGTGGATGCCGGTCTCCTGGGCGGCATCTTCGTCCTGCTGGTCCCGCTGACGATGAAGCCGGCCTGAGCCGCGCGCCCTTCGTCCACAGTTCGCGCCTCGGCGCGCTCCAGGCCCCTTACTCGCGAGAGTGGGGCTTGAGGGCATGCCGGGGGTTCCGCTGAAACCCCGGCCGGGAGCGTGGTCCGGTACCAACGCAATCACGGAGACGACGCAGACCATGGCCCACATTTTCGAAGGCGAGCCCGACGCCCGCCAAGCCGGCGACATCAAGCCGAGCCGTTTCCGCCCGCAGTACCGCCAGCTGTCCGACGAGGAAAAGACGCTGCACGACGCCATCAAGGGGAAAGCCGCCGAACTGGAGGCACTGTTCGAGAAGGCGCGTGCGCTGCGGTTTGCCCCGCGCACCGCGGCCATTGAGGCTAACGTCGCAGCCAGCGAGGCGGCCGTGGCACGCAACGATCAAGCCGGCATCAGTGACTGGCAGGCCCCGCCCCCGGCGCTGGATTGGGCGCGCCTGGACGAAGAATTCCCGGTTGGCAACGCGCCGTCATACTTCGACGACGGCATGAAGGCTCTGGAGATGTCGGTCATGTGGACCGTCAAAGGACTGACCGCCTGACCCATTCGGCCGCGTCGGGTGAGGTGTGTCCTCCCCGGCCGGCAGGCCACAGCCGACCTCGTGGAGTCGGTTTTGGCATGCCGAGTGGAAGAGGGGCTTCACAATGGGGTTCGTGACCGAAGAGCAGAAGGACGGAACGCATCGCGTCATCAAGGGCCGCGTCGGCAAGTACTGCAGGGGGAGCGTCATCCCGGCCGATGTGGTCCAGAAGATGATCGGCGGTGAGCCCGTCGATATGGGGAACGGCTACACGATGGCTGGGCGCGATCGCGACGGCAAAGGGTCGTAACCACCATGGCCCGTCTGAAAGACCTTCCTGGTGTCAAGACCGGGAACCTGTTTGCTGTCCCACCGGCCATGCTGGCGGAGGACGACGGTTTCAACATCCGCCAGCAGGGCGATTCCTTCGAGGCGCTGATCGAGGAGTACGCTCAACTCTTCCTCGCCGGCCACCGGTGCCCCCCCTTGGAGGTGTGGAAGCGCGGCGACGACCTTGTGGTGATCGACGGCCATTGCCGACGGCGGGCCGCGCTCCGTGCCATTGAGCGTGGCGCGCCGGCCGATCTGACCGTCGACGTCGTGAACTTCACGGGCAACGACGCGGACCGCGTGGCCCTGATGCTCCGCTCGGGTCTGAAGCGCGGTTGGGCGCCGGCCGAGTTGGCGGAGGGTTACAAGCGCCTTATGGGCTTCTGGCAAGACGTCGGCAAGGTTGCCGCGGCGGTCGGAAAATCCGAGCAGCATGTCCGTGACATTCTGGCGCTAGCCAATGCCGACACCGCCGTTCAGCAGATGGTGAAGGCCGGCGCCGTCTCCGCCACCACGGCAATCGCTGTCGTGAAGAAGCAGGGGCACAAGGCGGCCGACGTGCTGAAGGAGACCGTCGCCAAGGTGAAGGCCACCGGCGGCGCCAAGGTCACGGCCCGGCACGTCTCCGCTGCTCAAGGCCTCGACGCTCGCCAGCTCCGGCCGGCGCTCATGAAGCTGGCGGATGAGGTTCGGTCCCAAGTCGATCCGGACAGCCAAGCCGATTTCGGCGAAACGCAATTCACCGTGTCGGGCGCCACGCTGCGGCCGATCCTGGAAATGCTCGGGGTGAGGTAAGTCATGACCACTCGTCACCTGTTCATCTCCGGACCGATGCAGTCAGGCCGGTCCGCAGCCGCCGTCGCCATGGCAAACGCCATGCACGATCAGGGCATCCCGACGGTCTTCGTGGCCCCGTGTCCCTTGGCCGCCGATCTCTGGCGGCGAACTGGGCGCCTTCGCTGCAAGGTCATCTCCGCCAGCCCTGTGACGATCGGCTCCGCACCGATGTCGTGCGTCGTTGTGGACGATGCCGAGCGCATCAAAGAGCCGCGCGAGTTCATTCTCACGGCAATCCAGCGGCAACGCACCTTCCTGCGGCCCACCATCGTATGGGTCGTGCGTCAGGACGCCCTGGGTGAGTTCCGGAAGCTGGTGGCCGAGGTCGATCCCGAAGGATTCGGCGTGGATGAGATGATGGCGGCTCAGATTGGGGAAGAACTTGGCGCCCATTCAAACGACGCCCCCCGGTCCGGCAGCGTCGTGCAGCACATAAAGGACCTGGAAGCCGAGGTCCGGGAGATCCGGGAGGAGCGCGACCGGCTGCAGACCCAGCTTGAACCGGTTCCGGGCGGTGACGCCGCGGCGTTCGACATGGCCCTGGCCCGCAAGCTTCACCCGTACTGGTGGGACGACACATGGCTGAAAAAGCGCCACGTGGACAAAGGGCAGGAAGACTACATGCGTGAGCAGCTGGCGGTGCAGGCCGGTGAGATCCGCCGCATGGTGGTCAACTGGTTTGCCGGGCAGGGCTGTGCCGTCACCCTGCCGACCGCCCAAGCCTGGGTGCTGATCAAGGGGTATTGCGGCGGGGAAGGGGTGGTCATCACGCCGGCCGGCGACGCGGAGACCGGGAGCAAGATCGCGCGGGCTATTGCGGGCGATGACTGGGGGGTCACCGCTGAGCCGGTCCCCGTAATGATCGCCGGGACTCTGCACGGGACCAGCAAGTGGTTCGGGGATGTCTCCGGCGTGGTCAAGGCGCTCGCCGAACGTCCGGAGCCGGCCAGCCTTCCTTGAGGCCGAGGCGGGCGGCATGATACACCATGCTAGGTGCTTCGCAGTGCCTCCTGAACCGGCACTCCCACGACATTCCGAGAAGGCCGACCGGCGTTCGTCCGGCGGCCTTCGCCATGCCTGCATGCCCGCGGGTGTGGTCGGCGTCTGACCGAAGGAGCGCGCATGGCCGCTAAGAAATTCATGAACGGGACCGAGTACGCCACCCACTGCGGCGTGACGAAGATGACCGTCAGCCGCTGGACGAAGCGGGACGGATTCCCGATCAAGGATGGGAAGATCGATGTGGCGGCGGCCGACGCCTGGCGCGAGGCCAACCTTGACGCCAGCAAGCCGCGATCGAGCGTGAACCCGGCCGCTGCGCCGCCCGCCGCCGCGGCCAAGCCGACCCGGAAAACTCCTGTCCCAACGCCCACGGCGCCGGAATCGCCCGCGGACCTGCCGCCCGATCTGGCCGGCGCGGTCCTGCTCATGCCGGATGGCACGCAAACCCTGCTTGCCGAGATTCCGAGCTTCGCCGCGTCCCAGGCGGCGAAGATGTACTACGACGCCGAGATGAAAAAGCGCGAGGTGCTGGCGCACGACAAGGAACACATTCCGAAGGTGGAGGTCCTGGCGGCGACCGAAACCATGGTGTCGATGTTCCGCGCCGAATTCATGGGTCTGGGTCGCCGCGTCGCGCCGATGCTCGAAGGTAAGCCGCTCGCCGAGCGCGCGGACATCATCCAGGATCAGGCCCGCACGGTGCTGGAGCGCATGGCACGCAAGATCACCGCCGCGGCTCAGGGCGACTTCGATGAACAGGCGGATGCCGACGGCGATGAGGATGGCGACGCGGATCCGGCGGAGCGGGGCTGACCGATGAGCCAGATGTCCCCGGGGGCCGCAGAACTGCTGGGGCGGTGGGCTAGTCTCCTGCGCCCACCACCCAAACGGTTCACCGACGAATGGGCCGCAGAGAGCGTCGAGATGCCGCCGACGTCGGGCATCCCCGGCCCCTATGACGCCTCGCGCACTCCCTACGTGATTCCGATCATGCGGGCCTTCGATAACCCGCGCTGGAAGATGATCGTGGTCGTCATGGGGTCGCAGATGGGCAAGACGCTCGCGTTCGCGATCATCATCGGCCGCCGCATGGACGACGACCCGGTCCCGATCATGTATGTGGGTCCGGACCGCAACTTCGTGGAAGACACCTTCGAGCCGCAATTCATCTCGCTTGTGAAGTCGTGCAAATCGCTGTTCCGGAAGACGATCTGGGGAAAGGCGCACAAGAAGGTCCGCAAGATCATCAACGGTGCGGTGCTCCGTCTGGCCTGGGCCGGCTCCGCCTCCCAGCTCGCCGGCCAGCCCGCTGGCATGGTGCTGGTGGACGAACGTGACCGCATGGGCGATGACGTCAAGGACGAAGGCGACCCGGTAACCCTCGGCGGGGCCCGCCTGCACTCCTACGCCAACGGCAAGGTCGGGGTGATCTCTACCCCTCTTGTGGGCAACGTCGACACCTACGTGCACCCGGACACAGGGCTGGAGCACTGGAAGTATTCGGACCCCGATGACTTGACCAGCCCAACGTGGAAGCTGTGGCAGGAGGGAACCCGCTTCGAATGGGCGTGGCCGTGCCCGCATTGCGGGGAATACTTCATTCCGCGGCTGTCCCGCCTCACCTGGAACAAGCCGGAAGGGCGCAAGGTTACACCGGCGGAAGCGGCCCGCTCTGCTCGCATGACCTGTCCGAACCCAGCGTGCGACAGCAACACGCACGGGCTGGTGATCGATGATTCCCACAAGGTGTGGATGAACGAGCGCGCCGTCTTCGTGGCCCCCGGGCAGCGCGTAGAGAAGGACGGGACGGTGGTCGGTGAACTGCCCGACACCGACATCGCCAGCTTCTGGGTGTCCGGCCTTGCGTCCAATTTCGTGTCGTGGGGCGATCGCGCGAAGGAGTTCGTCAAGGCCGCCCGGTCCAAGAACAAGAAGGCCATCCAGGCGACCATCAACACCGGCTTCGGCGAGTTGTACCGCCTGTCTGGAGACGCGCCGAAGCATGACGTGGTGCTGGCCTGCCGCCTTCCTTACGCCTCGGGGGAGGTGCCCTATGGCGTGCAGAAGCTGAGCCTCACCGTCGACGTCCAGAAAGACCGCCTCTATTACGTCGTCCGGGGTTGGGGCGCCCGGTGGGAGAGCTGGCTCATCAAGGCGGACGCGCTGTTCGGCGAAACCGACCAGGATCACGTCTGGAACGACCTCGCCGACGTGCTGCAGGCTGAGTACCAAGGGTTCACGATCTCTCTGTGCCTGATCGACTACGGTTATCGTCCGGGCGACAAGGAGAAACGGCCGACGCACGCAGTCGCGGACTTCTGCCGGCGGTTCGGGTTCCACCGGGCGCGCCCGATCCAGGGCAAGGCGGAACTGCCGAGGCCCATCATGACCTTCAAGCTCGACGTCGACACCAAGGGCAAGACCAGGACCTATGGCGTGACTGGCCACCACCTTGACACGGACGTGTTCAAGACCTGGGTGCACGGGCGTTTGGAATGGCCGGCGGACCAGCCCGGCGGCTGGCACCTGCCGGAGGACATCGACGAGGATTACGCCCGCCAGATCGTTTCGGAAAGCCGCATGGCGCTGCCGTCGGGCAAAGGCAAATGGGTGAAGCACGGCGAGAACCACTACCTGGATGCGGAGATGATGCAACGCGCGGCGGCCGAGCTCATGGGCGTGGCGACCATGCAGCCGCTGCCCGAACAGACGCCGATGGCTGCTGATGAAGAGGAAGAGGCCCCGCGGGTGCGGCTGGCCAATCCCCCGCCAAAGACGGCCGAGGCCGCGACGGTCCGCCAGAACAGTTGGCTGGGCAATGCACGGAAGGATTGGCTGCGCCGATAGCGTCGGCACGCGCGAAATCGGTTGCCCTGCCAAGATCAAGCTGGTATGTAGGCTATGGTGTCACGTATTGGCATTTGAGCGAAGGCCGCATCCGCAAGGATCGCGGCCTTTTCCGTTTCCGGCCCGTGAGTGCCACGCAGAATGGCGCTTGGCGCCTCGTCTGTTCGCGCCTGCCGCCGATTCCTGACCAGCGAGATCGCCCATGGCCCTCACCCAAGCCTTTCTGGACAAGCTGGTGCAGGCCTGGGCCACCGGTGCGCGCCGTGTCGAATACAGCGGCACCGTGACCGAGTTCACGTCGGGCGCCGATCTGGAGCGCCGGATTGCCGTCACCGCGAACGCGCTCGGCGTGCCGAACCCGCTCAGCGCCGCGGCTCCGGCCGCCCGCGCGCCATCCATCCTTTTGCAGTTCCGCCGGTAGCGCCATGAAAGCCAACTGGCTCGATCGCGCCATCGGGGTCGTCTCCCCGGCGGCGCAGCTCCAGCGCATGCGTCATCGGGCGGCCATCGATGTGATGGCGCGCGCCTACGATGCGGCCCAGCCGAGCCGCCGCCGCGAAGGCCGGCGTCCGCCGAACACGGGCGCGAACGCCGAAACCTGGTCGTCTTTGCGCGTGCTGCGCGGCGCCTCGCGCGAGGCCGTACGGAATTCCGGGTACGCGGCGAAAGCCGTCCGAACCTTGGCGACCAAGCTGGTCGGCACCGGAATCACCCCGCGCGCGGATACCAAGAACGAGAAGCTCGACAAGGAGATCAATGACGCCTTCGAGATCTGGCGGAAGGAGTGCGACGCGGCCGGTACGCACGATTACTATGGCCTGCAACGTCTCGCCGCCCGGTCCTTCTTCGAAGGGGGTGAGGCGCTGACCAGAAAGCGGATGCGCTTCCGCCGCGACGGCCTGTATGTGCCGCTCGAGCTCCAGATGCTGGAGCCGGATCATCTGGACGAGACGAAAAACGAGATCATGGCCAATGGCCGCATCGTCCAGGGCATCGAGACCAGCAACGGGCGCGAGCGCCGGGTGGCCTACTGGCTCTTTCCAGACCATCCCGGCGAACGCGTTGGCCTGATCCGTGGCGGCGGCCTTGAGCCGAAGTCGGTGCCGGCCGACGAGGTGGCGCACTTCTATGACAAGCTGCGCATCGGGCAGCAGCGTGGCGTGCCCTGGCTTACGTCCGTCCTGATCGCCCTGGAAGATCTGGGCGACTACCGCGTCTCGGAGCAGATGCGGAAGAAGCTGGAAGCGTGCTTCGTCGGCGCGGTCATTGGGGAGGGGGACGGCAACGACGGTCAGCTTGGGCCGCGCGCGGTCGACGCAACGGGCCAGCTTGTCGAGACCGTTTCGCCCGGTATGCTGTTCCGCGCCACCGGCGCCAAGCAAGTCCAGTTTCACCAGCCGACCACCAACCCGGACTACCCGGGCTACATCAAAAGCGAGTTGCGCGGCGTCGCCGCCGGCGCGTGCATGACGTACGAGCTGCTGACCGCCGACCTATCGGACGTCAACTATTCCAGCTACCGGGCCGGTCTGAACGACTTCCACGCGATGATCGATCAGCTTCAGTGGCTCGACTTCATCCCGATGTGGTGCGAGCCGACGTGGCGCTGGTTCATCGACGCGGCCTATCTGGCGGGCCGCATCTCGCAGCGTCATTACGGCGTCGCCTGGGAGCCCCCGAAGTTCGTGTCCCCGGACCCGCTCAAGGACTTCCTCGCCGATTTGGGCGAGGTGCGCGCCGGCTTCCAGGCGCCGCAGCAGGCGATCGCGCGCCGGGGCTACAACTGGCGCGAACTGCTCGCCCAGCACATCGAGTGGAAGAAGGCCGTCGGCGACGCTGGCCTGGTGTTCGACATCGACCCGAGCAAGGTCACCAAGACCGGTGCGGCGAACAACGTCCAAGATGCGCCGCCGGGCGACCGCGCCATGACGCTCGCCCGCGCCGCGCTCGACATGCTTGAGGCTGAGGGCGATCCCGACGCCGCCACGCTCCGCGCCCTGATCGAGCAGCGCGGCTAACTCCAGCAACCGGAGAAACCATGACGACACCGACCCAAGGGGCGGCGCCGGGCGGTGCCGCTTCGCAGCAGCGCGGCACGCCGGACCAGCCCATTCAGATGCGGGCCGCCAACCTGGAGCCGGCCTCCTTCAACGCGGATGACCGCACGGTCGAGCTGGTGGCCTCCACCGGTGCCACCGTCCGCCGCTATGACTGGTGGACCGGCGAGCAGTACGACGAGGTGCTGCTGGTCACCGCCGACGCGGTGGATCTGACCCGGTTCGAGGCCGGCAGCGTGCCGATCCTGAACGCCCACAGCCAGTGGGAGGTGAAGGACATCATGGGCGCCGCCGTCCCCGGCACGGCCCGCTTTGAGAGCGGCAGCCTGATCCTGACGGCCAAGCTGTCGTCCCGCGACGACGTTGCCGGGTTCGCCCAGGATGTCGCCGACGGCATCATCCGCAACGTCTCGGTCGGTTACCGCGTCCTCGGCTACGAGGTTGACGAAACCACCAAGCCGAAAACCCGCACCATCACGAAGTGGGAGCTTCTAGAGGTGTCCTTCGTCCCGGTCGGTGCCGACGGCGCGGCCGGAACGCGCGCCTTGCCGGACACCGCTCCCGCTCAGGCCCGCCACGCGGAGGGCGCCCAGCCCGCCGCTACCGTCAACGTGACCATCGACACGGCCGGCATTGCCACAGCCGTGACCGACGCCGTTTCCCGCGCGGTCGCCGCGCACTCCCCCCACCAGGACAGCCAAGGAGACACCCGCATGTCCGTGCAGACCAATCCGGCGGCCGAGCCCACGCCGTCCGAGTCCCCGATCGAGAACCGCTCGGCCCCGCCGCAGCCCGCCGCTCCGGCGCCGGCCCCCGCCCCGGATCTGACCGCCATCCGGGCGGCCGAAGACGCGCGCCTGCGGGAAATCCGCTCCATCGCCGCCAACCCGGCCTTCGGCGTCGGCGACGAGATGCTGTCGCGTGCGATCACCGATGGCACCTCGGTCGCTGACTTCCGCGCCGTGGTGCTGGAGGAGATGGGCAAGCGTCACGCGCAGCAGCCGGAGACGCACGGCAGCATCACCATCGTGCGCGATGAGGGTCAGACCCGCGCCGACTCCGTGGTCGAGTACCTGCTGTACCGCACGGATCCGAACCGCAACAAGCTGACCGAGCGCGCCCGCGGCTTCGTCGGCTGCAGCATGGTCGAGTTGGCCCGCGAGTTCGTCGGCGGTGGCGCCCGTGGCCTGGACCGTGCCGAGATCGTCCGGCGCGCCATGCACACCACCTCGGACTTCCCCTACGTGCTGGGCGCGACGCTGCGTCGCACGCTGCGGACCAGCTACGAGAGCGTGGCGCTCACCTTCACGCCGTTCGCCCGGCGCACCACGCTGGCCGACTTCCGCGCGACCTCCCGCGTCCGCCTGGGCGCGGCGCCGTCGCTGCTGAAGGTGAACGAGGCGGGCGAGATCAAGGCCGGCAGCTTCAAGGACACCGGGGCGTCGATCCAGCTGGAGACCTACGCGCGCCAGCTTCGGGTGACCCGCCAGATGCTGATCAACGACGATCTGAGCGCCTTCACCCAGATCCCGGTGGCCTTTGGCGCGGCGGCGGCCCGCCTGCAGAACGACCTTGTGTGGGGTCTGATCACCAGCAACCCGGTGCTCGCCGACGGCAATCCGCTGTTCGACGCCTCTCACGGCAACTTGGCTGCGGCCGGAACGGCGCTGTCCGTGAAGTCCATCGCCACGGCCGACGCCGCTATGGGCAAGCAACAGGACGACAACGGCGCCGATCTGAACCTGATGCTGCGGTGGCTCCTGGTGCCGCGCGAGCTGCGCCAGGTGACCGACACCATCATCGCCGGCAAGGTCACCGCGACCAAGGCCGACGATGCGGTGCCGGCGTACATGACCGACCTCGGCTACGTCACCGACGGGCGCCTGTCGCGCGCCTCGGCCACCTCCTGGTACGGCGTCTGCGACCCCAACGCCTTCGACACGCTGGAATTCGCGTACCTCGAAGGCGAGGAGGGCGTGCAGACCACGGACATGGAGAAGGTCCAGGGCGTGGACGGCCTTGCCATGGAGGCTCGCCTGGACTTCGCGGCGGCCATCATCGACCACCGCGGCTTCTACAAGAACCCGGGCGCCTGATCGGCTCCCGCGTGGTGACCCATAGGGCGGCCGGATGGTCGCCCTTTTCCTTTTTCCGGGAGTATCGGCATGCGTAATTACGTGCAGGAGGGATGCACCCTCACTCTGACCGCCCCCTACGACGTGGCCAGCGGCAACGGTCTGCTGGTCGGTTCGATCTTCGGCGTGGCCTCGTCCAACGCGACCAATGGCGCGGTCGTGGAGGCCTGCGTGGAGGGTGTCTTCGACCTGACCGCCGAAGGCGCGGGCAGCGGACAGGACATCGCCCAGGGCGGCGCGGTTTACTGGGACAACACCGCGAAGCGGTGCACCAAGACGGCGACCAGCAACACCAAGATCGGCGTCGCTACCGAGGCCAAGGCGTCGACCGCGACCACCGTCCGTGTGCGCCTGAGCGCCGCGTTCTGACCGGGCTGGGCCGGGGCGGCACAGCGCCGCTCCGGTCCGTTCCTTTCCTGGAGGACCGGCGATGACCGTCCAGACACCCACCAACCAGAACCTTGAGTCTCTTCCGGCGATCTGCCCGGGGCAGACCATCACCGTTCCCATCGGTGCCGGCAATCAGGTGTCGCCCGCCATCGCCGCAGGCGCGGTGCGCCTCTTCGCGACGGCTACCTGCTTCGTGGCCTGTGGCGATGCTCCGGACGCCACCGCCAACGGGTTCCCACTGGGCACCGAGGCTCCGGAACTTTTCGGCTTCACCGACGGACAGAAGATCGCCGTGATCGGCCGCTCGGGCGGAACCGGGACCTTATTCGTCACGCCGGCGCTGTAGCGCCATCCCCCGACCCATCCTCGTATATCCCGATCAACGGAGCGACTCTCTATGTCTTCGTCTGATGCCCACGACCTCGACGATTCCGTGTTCCGCGAGCACGCGCCGCGCATTGTCGCCGACACAATCGTCGCCGACAAGATCGTCAACGGATCCATTAGCGGCCTCCGCCTGCCCAGCTGCGAGCAGCCGACCGTGGTGCCGAACACCGTCACCGCGGGCCGCCTCGTCATCGGCGAGATCACCCAGGAGATGCTCGACAAGGCGCGTATCGCCGATCCCAACGACAGCCTGCACGGCGTGACCGATTGCGGCATCCCCGGCCATCGGGTCGAGACGCACGATTGCCTGCTGCGCGCTCCCCGGCCCGGCGAACTGATCGTCGACGGCGCCATCACGGCCACCACCATCACGCCCGGCACCATCAATATCGGCAATGCCACGGTCAACGGCGTTAAGATTGATCCGGCGAGATTCAGCGTCGACACCATCAGTGGCGGAACGATCGTAGCGCCCGCGGCCGAGATCGTCGATGGTGCGATCACTGATGCCCGCATCGTGCCGGGCGTCGAGATTGAGGGCGGCAAGATCGTCGTCGGATCGCTCCGGACCGACGGCCCGCTGCCGCTCTACAAGCCCGAGGACATTGCGTCGACGACGGTGACGCTGAAATCCGGGCACAGAATCGTTCAGAGGGGCAACCGGATCGACATCGAGCGGCCTCTGCTGGACGAGCGCATCAAGGCCGGGTCGCCCCCCGACGGTCTGTCGCACGAGGACTGGGGCATCATTCACGCCGCCGCGGAGATGCACAGCAACCGCTCATGGCGGGGATTCGGCGGAGTGCATCCTGAACTGGCGGCGACCATGCGCGCCATGCCCCACCCGCCCTTCGTGACCGACACGGAATGGCGCGATCTCGCGCACACCGTGGAGAAAGGGTTTCTGATCGTCGACGGCGGCTCCGCCATCAAGGCCGTCAAGCTTGAGGCGATGAGCGTTTCCCAGTCCCGCCAGGACCTTCTCCAACAGCCGACGGAGTAAACGGCATGCTCGCCTCGACCGAAGGTCCCATTGTCGTGAACCCGCTTGGCCTGATGGGGGCGCGGGTGTTTGGCGGTCCGTACGACGGCATGCCCTACGCTCTGGCGACCGCTCTCTCGTCTGGGCTTGTCGCCCCCGTCGAGTTGGAACGCCGGGGCTGGCGTTACGCCGAGGGGCCCGAGATCGCAGAGTTCGTTCCCTCATCACCACCGCCGTTCCCTGATCCCCTGTCAACCACCGCTTGATGGAACGCGCCCATGCCAACTCCTCCGCTGTCCGACACGTTAGCCCAGCAGGCCATGGATGCGTGGCATAGGCACGGGCGATCCCGAAAGAAAGCCGCCGCGGAGCTAGGAATCCCGGTGCCGACCTTCGAAAGCAGGTTGGAAGCCGCGCAAGCCCGGGGCCTGTCGCCAATTCTGGCCAAGCCCCGGGTGCGGATCACCGCCGCCATGCAGCGTGGCCTGGAGCCGTTACCGTCTGCTGCTCCGACCACCCCGGCCGCGCCGGAGGCGGCGAGTGAGCCTCTGAGCACCCGCGAGCGCATCGCCTACGACGACCGCATTCGCGACCTGGAGCGCCAGCTCCGCCAAGTGCTCCGCGACGATCTGGACGCGGAGAAGGTCCGCACCGCGATTCTCGGCCTGACGGCCGGAACGCCGGTACCGCCGGCTTGGCTCGTGGAGGAGACGCACGGCGGGAGCGCCCCCGGAGTCCCTGTGACAATCTGGTCGGACTGGCATTTCGGCGAAGTCGTCAGGCCGGTGGAGGTCGGCGGCGTCAACGAGTTCAACATCACGGTCGCCCGCGAGCGCGTGCGCCGTCTGGTGGAACGCACCATCGACTTGTGCTTCGCGCACATGGTTCGGCCGGAATACCCGGGCATCGTCGTCTGCCTCGGCGGCGATATGATTTCCGGAGACATCCACGAGGAGTTGGCCGTCTCCAACGAGCTGCTGACGGCACCGACGCTGATCGAACTGCAGGGCGTTCTGATCTGGGCGCTAGAGCGCTTGGCCGATCGGTTCGGGCGTGTGTTCGTTCCCTGCGTCGTAGGAAACCATGGCCGCATGACACACAAGCCACGCGCCAAGGGACGCGTGCACACGAGCTTCGAGTGGCTGCTGTATTGCCAGCTGGAGCGGCACTTCGCGAACGATCCGAGGGTGCAGTTCCACATTCCCGGCGAGGCGGACGCGCACTTCAGTGTCTACGGCCATCGCTACATGCTGACCCACGGCGACAGCATGGGCGTCAAAGGCGGTGACGGCATGATCGGCCTCTTGGGGCCGGTCACGCGCGGGACGATCAAGCTGCGCAACAGCGAAGCGCAGATCGGCCGCGACTTCGACACGGTCATACTGGGCCACTGGCACCAGTACCTGCCTATGCCGGGCTGCATCGTGAACGGAAGCCTCAAGGGCTACGACGAGTATGCGCGCCTCTACCTGCGCGCCAGGTATCAGGAGCCCATCCAGGCATTGTGGTTCACCCACGCGCAACGCGGCGTGACCTTCCAAGTTCCCGTCTATTTGGACGAGCGAAAGAACGCCGAGGGCCGAGATTGGGTGGCCTGGAGAGTAGCGGCATGAGCTTCTGGTATCTGGCCACGCCGTACAGCCTCTATGCCGGCGGCATCGACGCGGCCTTCCGCGCCGCCTGCGAGCAAGCGGCCATCCTGCTCCGGTCCGGAATCGCGGTCCTGAGCCCAATCGCGCACTCCCACCCGATCTCGATTCACGGCGGTATCGACCCGTTGAGCCACGCCATCTGGCTGAAGGCGGACGCGCCGTTCATGGCTGCGGCCAACGGCCTGATCGTCTGCAAGCTCCCGGGCTGGACCGAGAGCTACGGCGTCGCGGAGGAGATCAAGGCCTTCGAGGCCATGGGAAAACGCGTCCATTACATGCAGCCCGGCGTGGTGCCGGCGGCGCTGCTACCGGATCCGGAGGTCCTGACCGCAACAACCTGCCCTCTGGAGATGCTGGGATGATCGGGCCGTCCATCGTCATCGCCCTGACCGGCTTGGCCGGCTCCGGCAAGTCCACCGTCGCCGACAGGCTGACCGCTATGTACGGGTTCCGGCGGGAGAAATTCGCCGGGCCGTTGAAAGACATGATGCGTGCCTTCGGCTTGTCCGAAGACGAGATCGAGGGCGACCGGAAAGAGGTGTCGAGCGACCTTCTGTGCGGAGCCACGCCGCGGCACGCGATGCGGACTTTGGGGACCGAATGGGGCAGGATGCTCATCCACCCGGATCTCTGGGCAAGCGCCTGGAGGCGGCGTGCATCGACTGGGCGGGTGGTCGCGGATGACTGCCGGTTCCTCAACGAAGCCACGGCGGTCCGGACGCTCGGCGGGACCATCGTCCGCATTGAGCGTCCGGGCCTTGCTGCGGCCGCCCATGTCTCGGAACAGGAAATGTCCGGCATCGTGCCGGACGAGACGATCGTCAATGATGGGTCGCCCGCCGATCTGGCCCGCAAGGTGGACGAGCTGGTCTCCCGCCTGCTGGCGCGGCCGTCGGCGGCGGTGGCCACTCACGCTGAACTCGCCACCAACCTGCCGGCGCGGCCGGTGATCCTGGAGACCTGACCCATGCGCATTGCCGCTCGCCTGACCTTCGCTCTATCCGCCGCTGCCGGTGTCCTCATCGCCGCCGCCGGGCACGCCGACCAGGGGGGCATTGCCCCCGAGCAGATCGAGACTTTCATCGCCGCGTTCGTGTACCTGATCCGCGCCACGCAGAGTGGCGGCCCCTGGGTCATGGGCCTCGCGGTGCTCGGCATGGGGGCCAACATCGCGTGGCTGATCTACTGGCTCCCGCACATCGTCAAGCCACTGGCTTCAGCCGTCTCCATGGTTCGCCGGGGCTCGACCGAGCGGGAGTTGGAGTTGGAGCAGAAGTTGGCCGAGGCGGACCGGAAGATCGCCCAGATGGAAGCCGATGTCAGATCCCTTCAGCACCAGGTGGAGGAGCAGGCAACGCTTTTGCGCGAGATCACGAAATACGTTGATCCCAAGAAGCTCGACCCGGACATCCTCGCTCGACTGTTCGGCGGTCCCACGACCGCACACGCGGTGTCCTGATCCGGGGATCAGGCGGCGTGCTGGTGCGTGGCCGCATCGTATCCGGCGCAGGCCAACGCAATGGTCCGCGGGATCTCCTTGTCGCCGCTTCGGTAGTAGGCGACGAGGCGGCGGCCGATGCCCAGCTCGTCGGCAGCTCGGTCAAGGCTCAGGCCGTGCCGCTCCATCCACGCGCGGAACCGCTCAGCGCTCCAGTGATCGTAGGTGGCCATGATGGCGTAATGCTCGACCAAGGTGGCGGGCATCTCGATTGGGCCACGGCTTGTGTCCCAACGAATGACGTTTCCATTGTCGATCAAAGAGCCGGTCGCAAAGAAGCCGGAATCCATGAGCGGGGCGAACTCGCGGAAATGGTGGACCGCGTTGCCCAGATCCACCGTCTCTTCCCGGCCGGCGCGCGGGCCTTCCGCCCAGGTGACGAGGACGGTGTGATCGCCAAGGTGGCGGAGCGACGCGATGACCGGCATCGGATCGCCCACGGTCACGTAGTCGGTGTCAGCGCTCATTGAGACGGCTCCACTCGGACAGCAGGTTATCAATGTTGGCGCGAGCCCACGCGATGGCCTCTTCCAGATCCCGACGATGCGCCTTGCCGCGCATGACGGTCAGAGTGTCGAGACGGACCATCGCATTGGAGTTCGGGCCGCGAAGGTGAAAGTGCGGAGGAACGTGATCGCCGGCGAACATCTGAACCTTGCTGTTGGACAGTTCGATGATCGTCGGCATTTGCGTTCCCCGTTTCGATGAGTGCATCATATGCACTTTTTACCGCCTGGTCAAGACGAAAAGTGCATGAGGTGCACTGTTGTGGTCTGGGGCTGACGCGGGCGCGTCCCTGCTACAGCGCAGGTCAGGTTGCATGGCCAAGAGTGCCGTGCTACACATGCTATGGTGCTTCGATTTGTGCGGGCGCCTCGGAAAGCCGGGGCGCCCGCTTCGCGTTTATGGGTCCGCTCATGGACTTCTCCGCCCTCGCCATCTCAATCGCTATTGGCTTCCACGGAACGCCCGCGACCTATACGCCCCCGGCGGGTGCTCCGGTCGCCTGTTCCGTAGTGCAGCACCAGGGCAATATGCGCAGCAACACCACCAACACGCTGCGCTTCGGCAGCGATGTGGAGGTGTGGCGGGAAAACGTGTCGTTCGACATTCCGGTGTCGGACATTCCCGCCCCGATGGTCGGTGGCGTGATCGCGCTCGATGGTGGGGCGAGCTACACGATCCAGGCGCCGCCGGTGCGCCGCGACCCGGCTCGGCTCATCTGGACGTGTGACTGTTCGTTTGGAATACCGGTGGTGTTCCGGTCGCTGCTCGGATCCGGTGCATCGCAGAACCCACCCACGCACCAAGGCTTGGCGATCGCGGCGGCGGCCACGGCGGGCGCCGGCGTGATTGCGGTCAAGAGCGCGTGGCTGGTTGGGCAAATCCGCCCCGGCGACACGCTGGCCGTCGGCGGCGTGGCGTACACGGTTTTGAACGCGGTGCAGGCTTCGGGCAACCAGGTGGCGGGCATCCAGATCACGCCGACGCTCGTGACACCGGTTGCCGTTGGCGATGCCGTAACCCCCACCTGGGCGCGCGACTTCGTCGTGCGCTCCGGGGTCACGGGCTACCAGTCTCACGAGGTGACCGGGAACGTTCAGATTGGCGATTTGCGCATCATCATTCTGCGCGAGATGCTGGTCGCCGCCGGGTTCCCCGGCCAGCCGTCGTTGACGGATGTCGTGATCCCGTATGCGGCGCCCTGGATCATCAAGAACATCACGCCGATCATGCAGGGCAATTCGCCGTTGCTCTACGAGATCCAGGCGAGGGGCAACGGCTGATGGCGGCCATCGACGATGGCGCCGTACGCGCCGCCCTGGAAGGCGTCCTGCAAGCGGCAGCCTCGGCCTTGCCGCCGATCACGGGCGAGAACGTCACCTTCCAGCCGGCAACCAACGCCCCCGCGCTCCGGACGCGTCTGTTCCGCCATCCCAAGCGTCGGTATGCGGGCTTCACCGCCCTCGACGGCTTCTTGCACATTGAAGTGTGGACGCCGGCCAACGTTGAGGCGGGCCCGGCGGAAGCGATCGCGGCCCAGGTCGAAGCGCTGTTCGCTCCGTACGCGGAGGCCGATGAGGCGATCAGCGGGCTCGTTCACGTCCAGGATGTCGCCATTCTGACGGGCGGCCCAGACGACACCGATGCCTTCTGGGTCGTGCCCGTCCAAGTCGATTGGTGGGTCGCGCAGTAGCGCACCCTGAGGCTCCGCATCATCCAGTTTCGTCGCCGCCCGGCATGCTGCCGTGGCGGCTTTTTCACATGGAGAAAGCCCCATGGCAACCCTGAGTGTTCAATCCATCAGCGAGGTCGGCGCCGCACTGACCTACGCCGCCGCTGCGGCCGGCGGCGATGCGTTCCCCAACGCCGACGACCGCACCTTCTTGCACGTGAAGAACGGCGGCGGGTCCTCCGTCACCGTGACCATCACGGCGCAGACCACGACCGCCACGGTTCCCGGCCTCGGCGTCATGACCAAGGCCAACCGCACGGTTGCCATTCCCGCCGGGGACGACCGTCTGATCGGCCCCTTCCCGCAGAAGGCCTTCAACAACAGCAGCAACCAGGTGGCGGTCGGCTACTCCGCGGTGACGAGCGTCTCCGTCGCGGTGGTCCGCGTGCCGGCCCAGTAAGGCAGGAGTGACAAGACCATGAGCGTTTCAATTCAGGCGAAGGCCGGTCGCCAGTTCACGATCAAGGTGAGCGACGGCGCCGCGACCCCGACCTTCCTGACCATCGGCGGCCTGCGGGATACCAGCATGCAGCTCAACGGCGGTGCGGTCGACATCACCAACGTCGCCTCAAACGGCTGGCGTGAGTACCTGCCGGGCGGTGGCGTCAAGGAGTTGTCGGTCTCCGGTTCGGGCATCTTCGACAGCCTCACGCCGGGCGCCCGCAAGGTGTGGGACGCCGCGATGGCGCAGGACGCCTCGGGCTATCTGGAGATGCAGCTGATCTCCGGCCACGGTGACTCGTTCGTCGGCACCTTTGTCGTGGACTCCTACAGCCGCAAGGGCGGCAACGAGGCCGAGACCTTCGACATCTCGCTGAAGTCCTCCGGCCCGCCGACCTACATCCCGGCGCCGTAATCCCGCTACCCTGACCCGGACCAGGACCCTCGTTGGCCGTCAGGCCGACCACCCGCGCGAGGTGCGGGCGGCGGAGCGTCCGGGATGCGCCCCGCCGCCCTTTCGCGATCCCATCCCCGTCTATCTCGGAGACATCCCGTGAGTTCACCCATTTCCGCGAAGGATCTGTACAGGTTCGATCCCGCCGTGGACCGCATCGCCAAAGCCCGCGACGCCCTTGCGGACGCCGAGCGCGCCGTCGACGAGGCGGCCATTGAGGCGGACCGCGCCACCAGTGAACAGGATAAGGCTGAGAAGGCCGAGGCGCTGAAGGCGAAGCGCGAGACCGTAGAGGTCTTGACCGGCTTCGTCACGCGGGCCGAGCGCGCTATGGCGGAGCGGAAATCCAAGCCAGTGTACCTGCTGCGCGTGCCTACGCCGCGCACGCGGGCCGCAATGGCGGAGGAGGCCATGCGCTTGCCGGTGGCGCCGAGCGATCGCGCGATGTTCGCCGCGATCAAAGCTGCCGGAACGGAAGCCGGCCTCATCCCCACCGATGATCCAGATCTGGCGGCCGTCGAAAAGGCGTTGCGCGAAAGCGGGGGTGGCGTTCCCGACAATCTGCTCGGTCTGTTCGAGGGGTTGCACGATCGGGTGTCCGACCATCCCAAGGTCCGCGAGGTCCACGTGGCCCGCATGCGCGCGCAGAACGCGCTGTCGCTGCTCACCGTCCGCTTCTACCTGAAGGGAATCGAAGGACTGCCAGGCGCCGAGACCTTCGAGATCAAGCATGGCTTGGCGACCGAAGAGTCTCTCGACATCCTGCCGCCGGACGAGATGGCCGCGATCGAACAGAAGATCGCCGAACTCGGCACCCTGCGGGGGCGGGAGGGAAACTTCTCCGGCTCGCTGTCGCCGTCGCAGTCGAGCCGGACGCCTTCGCCGACGGAGTGATCGGGCCTTGGGAGGTTGGCGACGTGATCTACCTCGCCAACCCCCGTCGGATGGTGCCGCGCTGGGCCTGGGAGATGGTGAGGCTGTGGCGCCTGTTCCAAGGCGGCATGAGCTTAGGTTTCATGCCGGAGATGGCTGGCGCCATGGACCAGTCCAGCAAAATGCTGGACGCGTTCAGCGTCATGTCGGCGTTCGAAGCCGAAATGAAGGACGAGGGCGACCAGACCCGGTGGACGAAGAAGCAGGTGCGGGAAACGCGGGAAGCCATCGCCAAGGCGAAGGAGCTGTATCCCGACGGTCTCGCGACCGGTCCTCTGCTGGAAGCAACGCTGAAGTCCCGGCGCAGAGCGTAAACGGATGGCCATCGATCCCGCGCTCCGCTCCTTCGTCAAGGGGACCTATGGCAACAGCCAGGGCCTCCAGGCGTTCGAGCGCTCCGTTCAGCTGGCGTTTGACGGAGCAGAAGCGGAAATCCAGCGGCTCCTGGTCGCGCGCGTGAAGGAAGAGCTGGCGCGCGCGCTTGGGGAATCACAGCCGTCACACGTCGACCAATGGATCGACGGCGTCAAAGGCGTGCCGATCGAGGCGATCGCCGCCGGTGGCGTGGCCTATTTCCGCTTCGGCTATTCCGGTGTGATCGCCGCTGAGGCGCTCAACCTGCTGGAAACCGCTTCTCCCTGGAAATCGGGCCGGTACGCTGAAAGCCACATCGTCCTAGCTGACGGATCCGAGATCGCGGGTCCGGAGGCGATTCAAGAGGGCCAGGTGATCACCATCACCAACAAGGTCTTCTACGCGGGCCGGATCGAGGCCGGGAAAAAACGAAGCGGAGAGCCATGGTCCGCAAAGGCGCCTTTGGGCGTCTACCGGCCGGTGGCCGAGTACCTGCGGCGCCGCTGGGCGCGGTTCGCCACCGTCCAGTTTGCATGGCGCGAGTTCACGGGCATGGAGCAGGGGTTCCGCCGGCCCGCGCTGACCATTACGCCAAAATGGCAAAGTGAGCGGAATGGCTAGGGCCGGAGTCCAGCCGCAAATGGGTACGTCGAAAACGTCACAATGTTCCCTTTTTGTTCAAGCGCAAGCCTTGACGTCAAGAGGAAAGTTGGGCATATATGGTCGTGCCAAGTCGCCCCCAGCGACCCGAACTGTCACCAGCGTGGTGTGCGTGCTCGACATGCGTCGAGATAGGGTCTGGGGGCGCACCTCTCCTCTACTTAAATCGCCAAATATCAGAGACCTTGGGGCGCAAAGCGCGCAGCCACCGATCCGAATCCTCTCGGTTTGTTCGATGTGATCTGGCGATCGCACCGGCACACATGTCCGCCAGTTGCAGCAATGGATCTGCGGTGGAATCCTTGAACCGGACGGCGCGCAGCTTGCCAGGCCCCATCTCTCGCCGCAAACGTGTATTAAGCTTATTGCGGAACTCTCGATCTCCAGAGCCGTCGATGATGACCTTAGCGTCCTGCAGAACGCCGCCATCGTGTGTCATCATCTGCGCCACAAAAAACTCGTAAAACCGTTCCTTGTCGGCTCTGATCCGCGGAGAGTAGATGACGTTCTTCTCCACCACAATTGCGCGAACAGAAAACGGCAGGTTGCGGACGGCCTGGAAAAAGGCGTCCCTTCGCTCGTAATCACATTTATTGAACTTAAACTCCGGAGCACAGCGGAGGTCGATTAGCAGCTTCCGCATAGCGATCTCCGTCCTTTGCGCGTCCTCATCGGTCCGGAAGATGACCATTGCGGCCACAAACACCGGGGTCGATCCCTTCTCAGTCTTGAAGCCGGGATCACCACTTTCGTCAATGAACACCAGCATGGCTCACAGTCCCGAAGAAAAAGCGCCGTGGGAGGTCTGTTGACCACGCGTTGAATGAAGACCGAGCGTTGCATCCCCGAACGGAGGTGCAAAAGCCGCGCATACTGGGCTTGCCATCTGGGCGCAGGCCTCACACGGCTCGCAATCCGCTTCTTTGGTCCTCTGAGTCATCCAGGCATCGGTGTTGTTGTGGTGGGTGGCAATCGCATTGCTGGGACTGTATGTTGGTGCGCATCCTAGTCCCATCATTTGGGGTAGGCAACCCCTCCAACCAGATATTGTATGCTTGACGACGGCCCATCTCCTAGATATGGCGCGCCGAGTACAACGTTCCCCGAGTGACAAGCCGTAGACCCCTTCGCGTCACTTTGTGCCCAGAGCGCGTCAATGCACGGAAGTGGTCGGCGCACACCTCCAGGCGCGGCGGCCCGGCGTTAGCACCTCATATAGCGATGGGGGTCGAAACTGGTCATCTCCTGCTTTTGCAGGAAGTCGAGCGCAAGTTATTTGGTGGGAGTGAGTTCGTCGTTCATCACTCTTTTGCCCTGATCAGGATCCGCGGCATCCGCCATTCCAATGTCGGAGCCATCATCAGCGCCTACGGCGCCAGATGGGATGCTAACCGCTCAATCTGGGAGAGGTCCTGGAGCGGCTCATAGTCCACAGAGGCGATGGCCTTGATCGCTTCGCCCGCCGGGAGAGTCGCGGTGTCTACGGAAAGTGGTCGTGTGGCCACTTCGACGGGGCGGCCACTCGCCAGAGCGGCTTCGACCACCGCTTTCACCTCGCCCATACGTGGCCGATGGTCCGGTCGATAGACCAACGGGGCGCGATCAACCAATACAAGCCCGGCAGCGCCTTTGGTCAGTGCGCCAAGGCTGTGATTGTAGTTGCCTTTGCGGGCGTGCGGTGCCGTTCGGTCGCGGTTGACGGGGGTTATAAAAAGTCTGGCAGCTTGAAGATTCTCTTGATGCAAGAGTTCTTGCAGGAGTTGGGACGTAGCTGATGTCGTGTCGAGGTCTGGGCGCGCGAGATCGATCTCCCCGAGGCGTCCGGCCTCGACGCGGTTCCCCATGGCGCACGCATCAATAAGGACGAAGGGCGGGTTCCCGAGGATCACATCCCATTTCGGCTCTGCCCCCTGTTGTTCTTCGAAAAACTTCTGAGCGTGGAATAGCATCCCGCCCGATCCTGCTGCCGGATCGACGACAAGGTTTTGCTGGTCGTGCCCATGACCGGAAAAATGGAGGATATGGGAGATCACCTCGCGCGGGGTAAAAAACTGGCCAAATTTGGATGCCGCGGCCTTGCTCAGCCGAACGCCGGGCCCTTCACCATCGCCGTCTATAAAGCGGACGCCAGCATCTTCCAGGGCTCGCTGAAGTGCAACGAGAGTGCTGACCCGAGGAGCCGAAACGCCCCTTTCAATGTTGTTCAGAGTCGCCAGGGACACGCCAGCAGCGGCAGCCAAAGATGCCTGCTTCATGTTCAGCAACGCGCGCGCGGCACGGATCTGGGCAGCGGTGATCATGCCCTACTTATACACCAATCGAGGCCCTCACACGATCAAAATAGGTGCTACACGTATTTTCTGGCTTGTGAGCGACCGAAAATAGGCGTTACACCTAGTCCCGTCGAATCGACGCCTAGGAGCGCACCCGATGGATTGCGATGGATGTAACTGGCGCAGAGCAGCAGTATATTGGCAGACTGCGGCCCCCGTGGTCGGGACTGGAGCACTCAGCCATGACGCCGTTGCCATGTCCGCGCACCCGGACGCAAGGCTATTCGCGGCATGGTCTGGCTACGTAGAAGCCTCTAATGCCATTGGCGCTGGCGTAAACTTCAATGGATTGAGCGACGAGGAGCTCGAACCGCAGGTTCGCGTGGCGCGGGGCTATGGCGAGGTTATCGAAAACACACCAGCGAAAACGCCCAGGGGAATGGCGTTGAAGCTCCGGTATCGATTCGCCGTGAACTGCCTCAGCATCGCCGCGTTCAACGCTGCGGTCCACGGGGCGGACATGCACGAGGAGTTCCTGTCGGATCCAGCTGATGAGATGTTGTGGCGCATGATCGGCGAAGCCGAGCGCATGGACGCTGTGACTTGACCTTGCCGGCAACGAAGAGCGCGCCCCTCAATTGACAGCCTTGTGACACTCACCTTGAGCGTGACAGGCGGAGCGGGGCATGGTACATAGGTTATGGTGGCGCTTCGGGTGTCCGCGTGGCTTCCGCACTCATCATTTGAGCGACTCTTAGCATCGCCGGAATCCGTCTGTGCTGTGTTGATAACCGCGCGACACGCACGTTTTGGTCGTGTCAGCCGACATGCCAACACTTTCGACCACCGCTGTCCCGACGAAAAGCAGCATCGCAGCCAACACGACACCCAAGCAATTCTAACGACGCCAGCCAAAATAACCTCTTGGTAGAGGAGGGCATGGTGGCTCGCGTTTTGTGATCTATCGGATTTTGAGTGAGTGTCCCTAGGGCGCCCGGCATGCCGTGCGCCCTTCTCGTATTCGGAGCGCGCCCATGGCCATTGAATCTCGCCTTCTCGATCTTACGGTGTCGTCCGAAGGCGTGCGGGCGGGTGTTGCTCAGGCGCAATCGCTTCTCGCCTCACTCACGTCTGATCTGGGCAAGGCGCAGGTCGCAGCTGCCGAGACGAACATTAAGGTTCGGGATGCCGGTGTCGGCATCGGGCGCGCGTTTGCCAGCGTCACGAAGGACCTGCTCCCCGCCGCTGATGGGTTGACGAAGATCGCCCGCCAGATCGATGCCGTCGGTCAGGCTCAGACGCGTGGCGCGGCGAGCCACAAGCAAGCGGCCGACATGATCAACCGGCTGACGGGAAGCCTGTCCGAGGCTGAGCGTGAGGTGGTAGGCCTCATCCAAGCGTCCGGGCAAACGGAAAGGGCGCTTGAGTCCTCGTTCAAGAAGGGGACGCTGTCCGCTGCCGATTACAAGGCGAAGGTGCTGGAGGCGCGTGAAGCAACCTACCAGCAGGTCGCCGCGCTCCAGGACGTGATCGACGCCCAAGAGCGATCCGCAAAAGCGGCCGCGGGCCTCGACGCCCTGCGCCGGCAGTACGATGCGACCTACGCCGAGATCCGCCGCTACGGCGAGGCGATGACAAGCGCGAAGGCGGTTCTGGACGCCGTCAACGCTTCGGAAAACGAGCGCGCCCGCATCCTGAAGTCCGTCTCGGACGCCTATGATCCTGCGATCAAGGCCTCCAATGCCCGCGCCGCCGCCTTGCAGAAGGAGCAGGAGGCCCAGGCTGCCCTCATGGCCTCGTATCGGGAGCAGGCGGCTCTTGCCCGGTCCCAGACCGAAGGCCAAGCGATGTGGAACACCTACGCCGGGGTTCAGGCTGCGCCGACCGGTTCTGCAGCGGTTTCGGCCGCGGTCTTCCAGGAAGCCGCCGCCGCTGAAAAAGCGGCGATTGCGCGGAGCTTGCGACGCGACGCAATCGACGCTGAGACGCGCGCGATGGAGCAGCAGGCTAAAGTCGACGCTGCCGCCGCGCTGCGGGAAGAGGCGCAGGCCCTAGACGCCCTGAAAGCGCGCGTTGACCCAGCTGCCGCAGCGCTCCGGCGTCTCGACGAGGATAAGGCCAAGCTCGACGCCGCCTTCGCGGCCGGGAAATTGACCGGTGGAAAAGCAGAATACGATGACCTCACGGCCGCGATCAGTCGCAATCGGGCGATGATCGAGGCCTCGACGGTCAGTCAAAAAGGGATGACCAATGCCCTTGGTCTGACACGAGCGCAGATGGCGGCGCTGTCGCCACAGATCAACGACATCGTGTCCGGCCTCATCATGGGCCAGCCGCCCATGATGATCTTTGCGCAACAATCCGGCCAGGTCGTCCAGGCTCTACAAGCCGGCGGCGCCGAGATGCCGGCATTCGCCGCCGGCACGTTGGCCATCGCCGCTGGGTTCGCCGCTCTTGCGGCGGGATACGCGGGCGTCATCTACGCAGTCCACAGCTATCGTTCCGAGGTCAAGGAGGTGGAGCGCGTCAACGCGCTTGTCGGTCAGTCGGTCGGCATGACGACGTCGGGGCTGCTGAAACAGGCTGAAGGAATCGGCAACGCCGCGGGCATTTCCACGGCGAGCGCCCGAGCTATCCAGAACGCCTACCTCGGGACGGGAAAAATCGGGGGCACAGTCCTCACGGAGTTGGCAGCCACCACCAGAGGCTGGGCACTGGCAACCGGCCAGGATCTGGACGCCGCCCGCGATGATCTAGCCAGGTTGTTTGCCGACCCGACGCGGGCTGTTGACGAACTGACGGCGAAGTATGGGGCGTTCGATGATGCCCAGCGGCAACTGATAAAAAACTACCAGGCTCAAGGCAATCTGGAACGTGCTCAAGCCCTTCTCCTCCAGGGGATTGAGGATCGAGCCAAAGGCGCGGCCGAGCGCATGTCGGCTCTCGGAAAGGCATGGGAGTGGATCAAGAAGCAGGCTAACGATGGAGTCGAATGGGTCGGCGAAAACGCCGGAGAACCGTCTCGGCAGAAGCGCATCGAAATGCTGCAACTGCGCCAGACCAACGGCATCTATCTGACGAGTGGCCTGCGTCAGGATGATGCGGATGAGTTGGCCGCGCTCCAGCAGCTTGAACAGGATGACGCGATCCAGGCATGGGCAAGCAAGGTTCGCGCCGAGTTCGTTCGCCTGTCGAATGCTACCGGTGATTTCGCGAGGTCCATCGACCCGGCTCTTGCTGCGTCCACGAACCTGACCAACGCTGAAAAGCTACTCGACAAGGCTGTTTCGGAAAACGTCATCACTCGTGGAGAAGCGTCGCGCCTGATGGGTTTGTACCGGGAGCAGCTGAGTTCGGCGGCCGGGGCTATGGCGGATCTCCAGCGTCAAGCCGCCGCCTTTAACGCCCCCGCCGGCTTCGAGCGACGTTTTGCGCAAGTGGTGAACCAAGCCTCGAATAACGGGAAGGAGCCACTACCGGCAACCGGCCCGACCAGCGCAACAGAACTACGCAGCGGCTTGGTCGATGTGGCTGTTGGCGAGGTGCGCGATCAGGTGGCACTGGTCCAGCGTCAGGCGACCGCGCAGCAGCTTCTGGCCGGGGCGATCACCGACACCGCGCGGGCCCAGGCCCAGGCGCGCGGGCAGTTTGCCGAGGTGATCGCCCAGTACCCCGATCTCGACGCGAAAACCGCGTCAGCTGCCCTTACCACCAAAAACTTCGGCGTGTTCTTGAAGACCCTGCCGCAGCCGTTGCAGGATCTTTGGAAGCAGATGAACGCGAGCGCGGAAGCCCAGGTCGCGGGTAGCATCAATCAGGCGACCGTCCAGATGCGGTTGCAGTCCGAGGCCGCCGACCGTCTGGCCGAGGCTGCGGGGAAGGGCGAAGCGGCGCAGAGGCGCGCGAACATCGAAAACCAAGTGGCGGCGGCCTCGCTCCATGGCCTCGCCGGAGCCACGCGCGCCGCGCTGGAGGCGCAGGAAGCCGCCGCACGCCGCCAAATCCACGCGGATTTCGCAGCCCAGATCAACCTCGACGTAGCTGCGAACCAGCGCCTTGTCACTGGCATGCAGCAAGGTGTTGCCGCTTGGCGGTCCGCCGAGATCTACAATAAGGCGGTGGCCCAGGCTATGCGGGAAGTCCCGCCAGAATACGATGCGGCGGGCAATGCAACTGGTCGGTTTTCGAAGGCGATTGCGGACAATGTCGCGAAGTTGAAAGAGCAACAAAGCGCAGCCGATGGGGTCAACCTTTCCACCTATACCCAGCAGGTCGAAAGCCAAGGCCGCAAGCTGGCGCTCGACCGCAGTCTAATCGGGGCAACGCCGGAGCAGGAGGCTGTGGCCCGGGCGCGGTTCGAGGCCGACGAGTGGCTCCGGTCGCAAAAACTTTCCTACGCGTCGCTCAACGACGACCAAAAGCGGCAATACGACAACATTCTGAAGATCGCTGAGGCCAACGCGAAGGCGGGCGTCGAGATTCAGCGATGGACGCAGTACGGCGAGGTCTTCACCAACGCCTTCGACCGCGTGGGCGATGCTCTGACCCAAGCCTTCACCCAGGGTGGCGCCTCGGCCGTGAGCTTCCGCTCGGTGGTGTCGGGCGTCCTGGCCAGCATTGCCACAGATCTGCTGAAAATCACCGCCATCACGCCGTTCAAGAACTGGGCGCTCGGCGGCATCAGCAGCCTGCTCGGCTTTGCCACGGGAAGCGCCGGTGGCGCCGACCCGCTTGCCGGCTGGCAGTCCTCGGCACAGGCCGCCGGTGACGCCGTGATGCAGCTTTATGCCCCGACCCGCCACACCGGCGGCTTGGTGGACATGTCCGGCGCGGGACGGTGGGTGAATTCTGCCGTCTTCGATGGTGCTCGCCGCTACCACACCGGCGGTGTTGCCGGTCTCGCCCCTGACGAGGTGCCGGCCATCCTGCGGCGCGACGAGGAGGTCATCACCGAAAGCGACCCGCGGCACCGGTTCAACAGTGGGGTCCGCGCCCCGGCCAACGAGAACTCCGGCAGCGTCACGATCAATATGCCGATCACCGTCAACGGTTCGGCTGGCTCCCAGGAGCAAAACGCCGACCTCGCCAAGCAGATCGGTCGTGAGGTGCAGAGCCAGGTGGACGCGCGTGTCCTCGCGGTGCTCCGTCAGCAGTCCCGCAACGGCGGCATGCTCAGCCCAGCGGCATAAGGGACGGAGCCATGCCCCTTCAGACCTTCTCTCCTCCGCGGGCTCCAAGCTTTCAGAGCCAGAAGTCCGTTCAGCCGCGCATCCTGAAGGCGTCGTTCGGCGACGGCTACACCCAGCGGACTGCGGACGGCCTCAACACGATGCCGCAGTCGTGGGATCTCCGGTGGGACGCCCTACGCGCGACGGATGCGGACGCGATCGAGGCCTTCTTCGTCGCGACCGGTGGCTACAAAGCGTTCTGGTGGACGCCGTTCGACCAAGGCAGCCCGCAACCGCTGAAGTTCATCGTCGAGAGCTGGACGAAAGCGCCCGTCGGCACACGGGTCTATTCGGTCAGCGCGAAGCTCACCCAAGTCTTCGACCTCTAAGGCCCCCGACATGACAACACCGACCCTGCCGCCGGCTCTTGCAGCCGAGGCGCACTCCGACGCGCCCGATCCCATCGTCACGCTGTATGACCTCGACACTGCTGTCTATGGCGGCGGCACCTACCATTTCACGGACAACTCCGGCAATGGTGCCCCGATCAAGTGGCGCGGCAACGACTATCAGCCCTTCGACCTGGAGTCCGAGGGATGGGAATGGTCCGGACGCGGCCCGCTTCCGACACCGCGCCTGCGCCTGACCAACGCCAACATGCTGCTGTCATCGCTGATCGCCACGTACGATGACCTGATTGGCTGCCGGGTGACGCGGTGGCGGACCATGGCTCGCTTCCTCGACACCGGCGCGACACCGAGTCCTGGCGATCATTTCCCGCCAGACGTGTACGTCATCGAACGCAAGGCCGTGCAGACCAAGCAGGTTGTCGAGTTCGAGTTGTCGGCTGCGCTCGACCAGCAGGGGCGCATGCTGCCGGGGCGCCAAGTCATCCGGGATAGCTGCACGCACACTTATCGGCGCTGGAACAGTCTGACCGGCGGTTTCGACTACAGTAAGGCAAGCTGCCCCTTCGCCGAGACCGGCGCCGGCTGCTACTTCGACCGCCTTGGCAACCCCGTGACCGACCCGAGCCAGGACGTCTGCGGCAAGCGGCTGAGCGACTGTCGGCTGCGCTTCAACCGCTACGGCTTCCTGTTCACCCGCGCCTTCCCCGGCGCCGGACGCGTGAGGGGCTCATGATCCTCGACCCCGCTGTCATTTCCGCGGCCAAGGCGCACGCCGTCGCCGAGCACCCGCGCGAGAGCTGCGGCCTGGTCACAGCCGCCGGTTACGTGCCGTGCCGCAACGTGCACCCCGATCCGCTCGACCACTTCGAGATCGCGCCGGAGGAGTTGCTACGCGACGACGTCCGCGCCGTCCTGCACTCCCACATCGCGGAGCGACACGACCCCTGGCCGAGCCAGGGCGACATGGGGCAGCAGATCGCGATGGACGTGCCGTGGGGCATCATCGTGACCGACGGCGTCGGGGCGCTGGATCCGATCCTGTGGGGCGACTTCCTGCTCGACACGCCACTGGTCGGCCGCCCCTTTGTGCACGGCGTCACCGACTGCTACGCGCTGATCCGCGCCTACTACCATCAGGAGCGCGGCGTCACCCTGCCCGACCATGCCCGGACTTACGAATGGTGGACGGCGGGCGAGAACCACTACCTCGACCATTTCGCCCGTCACGGCTTCCGCGTCATCGATGCCGGGGAGGCGCGGCCGGGCGATGGCTTCCTTGCCCAGGTCCTGAGCCCGGTGCCGAACCACGCCGGCGTGCTGATCGAGGACGGCCTGGTGCTTCACCACCTCGACCGCCGCCTGTCGCGCCGCGAACCCGCCTTTCCGTGGAAGCGGCACATCACCCACTGGATGAGGCTTGAGGCATGACGACCATCGTTCTGCATGGCCGCCTGCGTCGTGAGTTTGGCGGCCCCTTCGTCCTGCAGGTCTGCTCGGCCGCCGAGGCGGCGCGTATGCTAATCGCCCAGGTGCCCGGCTTTCGCGCTGCGCTTCGCGAGGGCTACTACCGCATCGTCTACGGTCCCAAGGCGGCGGTGAAGCGCGGACGCACGATGGGGGGATACGAGATCGGCGAGTCCGATCTGACCCTGCGCACCGGAGCCGAGGCGATCCACTTCGTCCCGGTCGCGGCCGGCGCCGGGCGCGGCGCGGGCAAGACGATTCTTGGCGCCGTGATCGCTGTAGTCGCGGTTGTTGCGGCGGTATACACCGGCGGCGCCTCGCTGAGCGCGCTCGGAGGCTCCATCGCTGGCACCGGCATCACCTATGGCTCGGTCGCTCTGTTCGGCATTTCGATGATGGTCGGCGGCATCTCACAGATGCTTTCGCCGATGCCCAAGGCGCCAAACGCCACCGAAACAGACAAGACGAACAGCTACCTACTCGGCGGGCAGCTCAACATTTACGAGCAGGGCGGCCCGGTGCCGCTGGTCTACGGACGCTATCGCGTCGGCACGACGTTGGTCTCGGCGGGCCTCGATACCGCGATCATCATGGGCGGCGGCCCGGTCGGCACGCCGGCCGAGGGCGGCAGCGCCGGTGGCGACAGCCTGCCGACCATGGAGACGCCGGGCCCGGTCGACACCGATCGGCCGACGTACGGCCCGATCGTGCTGAAGCCCTCGGCCTCCGTCGTGACAGGCTTCCGCCTCTATTCGATCAGCAACGGCACCCTCACCAAAGCCGACGGTTCGCAGGTCGCGGCCGGCGAGGTGCTGACGCTTGATCAGGGGGCCGCCGGCCTGACCTTCACCGGCGCCGGCACCGTGGTCGACGGCTACTGGCCGAGGCCGCCGCGCTTCACAGTGCAGCAGATGGCCGGCGGCTCCCCCTATGGCGGTGAGGCGACCTTCGGCTCGACCGGCTCCTTCATCAGCAGCAGCGACGGCAGCGTGGGCGGCGGCTCGGCGGTCGGCGCCCCCGACAACGATGGTGGCCCTGGCCACTCCGGCGGAATGTGGTGAGTCCGATGACGGAAATGAATCTACGCGGCATCCTCGGCGCCGGTGGCGGCAAAAGCGGCGGGTCGTCCGGGGCGGGCGCCGTCGAGGATCCAAACAACCTGCAATCCAACACGATCGCCCGCTTCCTCGACGTCATCGCCGAGGGCGAAATTGGCGGCTTGGTGGACGGCGCGAAGTCGATCTACATCAACGGCACGCCGCTGCAGGCGAGCGACGGCACCTACAATTTCGCGGGCGTCTCGTGGCAGTCGCGCAATGGCACGACCTGGCAGGCACCGGTCGCCGGGTTCAGCGACGTCGAGCACGAGGTCAACCTCAACAACCGCAAGATCACCGTCGCGGGCTCGCCCGGTCCGCTCATCACGACCATCGAGAATGGCACCATCGACCGCTTGCGCGTCACGATGGCCGTCGACGCGCTGACGCAGCAGGACACCAGCAACGGCAACCTGCATGGTGCGGCGGTCCAGTACGCGATCGACACCCGCCCGGAAGGCGGCGCCTGGACCGAGGTCCTGAACGACACCATCAGCGGCAAGACCACGTCGACCTTCCCCAAGGCTGTCTATGTGAGCAAGCCGGCCGGCGCGACTGGGCGGTGGGATTTCCGGGTCCGGCGCCTCACGCCGGACTCCACGACCGTCACGCTGCGCAACGACCTGTACGTCGTCAGCTACACCGAGATCACCGACAGCTGGCTGGTCTACCCCGACACTGCCCTGATGGCGGTGGAGATCGACGCCAAGCAGTTCGGCTCCAGCATTCCAGACCGCACCTACGAGGTGTGGGGGCGCAAGATCCGCGTGCCGGCCAACTACGACCCGGTCGCCCGCACATACGCGATCAGCGGGCCCGGAACGTCGGGGGGTATCTGGGATGGCAGCTTCAAACTGGCGGTGACCGACAACCCGGCCTGGGTTCTCTACGACCTGTTGACTGATGAGCGGGCGGGCCTCGGCGCGGTGTTCGGCGGATTGGCGCCGGATAAGGGCAGCTTCTACCAGATCGCCAAATATTGCGACGCTAGCATTCCCGATGGCTTCGGCGGCACGGAACCGCGCTTCCGCTGCTCGTGCGTCCTCAACACGCGGGAGGAGGCTTACAAGGTCCTCCAGTCGATCGCATCGAGCTTCCGCGGCATGCTCTATTGGGCGAGCGGCACGGTCTACGCAGCCGCCGACATGCCGGCGGATCCGGCGAAGCTGGTCACGCCGGCCAACGTCATCGACGGCCTGATCAGTTACGAGGGCACGGCGCTCAAGGCCCGCCATTCGGTCGTCGCGGTGACATGGTACGACCCGGCCGACGGCTACAAGCCGGCCGTCGAGTTGGTCGAGGATCCGGAACTGATCGCGCTCTACGGCTGGCGGCAGGCTGACGTGACGGCCTACGGCTGCACCTCGCGCGGCCAGGCGCGCCGCCAGGGTCTGTGGGTCCTCAACAGCGAACGCTATGAGACCGAGACCGCGACCTGGACAGCCGCCCTCGACCACGCCGACGTGAAACCGGGCGACATCGTGGAGATCCGCGACCCGGTGCGGGCCGGCGTGCGCTTCGGCGGACGACTGGCGGGCGTCACCGACGCGCACCGGGTCACGCTCGACGCTCCCGTCGATCTGGCTGCCGGACACAGCTATCAGCTTTCTGTGATGCTGCCCACCGGCGCCGTCGAGTCCCGCCCGGTGGTCACCGACGGGCAGGCCAAGACGCTGCTGACGCTCGACCTCGACACGCCCTACTCGATGACGCCGGAGGTCGGCAAGGTGTGGGCGCTGGTCGGCACCGACGTATCGTCGTCGCTGTGGCGCGTCGTCGCCAACCAGCAGAGCGAGGCGCACCTCTACAAGATCACCGCGCTCAAGCACGACAGCACCAAATACGCGCGCATCGAGCTGGGCCTCAAGATCGACCCGCTGGCCTACACGCGCCTGACCACCGGCGACGCAGTTCCGGCCCCGCAGAACGTCACCGTCACCAAGCAGACCTACTCGGTGCCGGGCGGGCTGCGCACCCGCTTCCTGTTGAGCTGGTCGCCGCCGAACAGCGCCATCGTGTCCGCCTACCAGGTGCAGTACGAGACGCCGTCCGGCCTGTGGGTCGACGCCGGCAAGATCGTCACCGTCAGCTACGAGATCAACGACCTTGAGATCGGCAGCTACCGCTTCCGCGTCCGCTCGCTGACCAAGGACAACCGCGGCTCCAGCTGGGTGATGGCGTCGTCGACGGTCGCCGCGACGGACGAGGAGTTCGCCGCGCCGCCGCAGACGCCGACCCAGCTGACGCTGAACACCAGCGTCTACGAGGACGAGCGCGCCGGCACGACGCTGGTCGCGCTCGGCGCCGCCTGGGTGCCCGGCTTCGACAGCGACATCAAGCATTTTGAGGTCGCGCACAAGCGCACCAGCGACACCGAGTGGACGGTCGACCGCACCACCGACACGGTGAAGACCTGGTGGGTCGAC
The DNA here is from genome assembly GCF_025961225.1 of Azospirillum canadense. Taxonomy (GTDB): domain Bacteria; phylum Pseudomonadota; class Alphaproteobacteria; order Azospirillales; family Azospirillaceae; genus Azospirillum; species Azospirillum canadense. The sequence goes on from NZ_JAOQNG010000008.1 coordinate 58,483, forward strand.
GCCGGCACCGAGTACCACGTCAAGGTGCGCGCGGTCGATCTGCTCGACCAGCCCTCGGCCTACACCGCGGACGCCGTCATCACCTCGGCGATTCCGCTGACCAAGCCGAGCGCCCCGGCGCTGAGCGACGCCACGCTGAACGAGCACAACCTCGGCGAAACGACGGTGCGGCGTAAGGTCGACGTGCACTGGGCGGCCAACCCGGTCGAGGAGCGCGTCAGCTCCTACATCGTCATGGTCGGCAGCGCCGCGCTGCAGGGCGGCTTCGAGATGCCGGCCACCGGCACGTCCTACAGCTACGAGTGGACGGGCTCGCGCGGGCCCGGCTACACGCACGTCCGTGTCAGAGCCGTCAACGTCAAGGGCCAGAAGTCGGATTGGTCGGCCTGGTTCCCGTTGACCGTCGTCGCCGACACCACGCCGCCGGCCGACCCGACCGGCCTGACCGCCTCGCCCGGCCTGCGCCTGCTCAACTGGTCCTGGACGAACCCGACCGACGACGACTTCGCCGGCGTTGAGGTCTACGTCTCGGCGACGAGCGCCCGGCCGGCGACGCCGGTCACCACGACCTTCCTGTCGCAGTACACGATCACCGACCTGCCGGCCAACGCGCGCCGGTACCTGTGGCTGCGCGCCAAGGACGCCAGCGACAATTTCGGCAACTTCGTCGGCCCGGCCGCGGTCACGACCGGCGCCATCGTCGCCGGCGACTTCGACGCCGGGGCGCCGGCGACGCCGACCGGGCTGGCCCTGGCGCAGAACAACGCGCCGCTGGCCGACGGCACGCTGTCGACGCGCCTGAACATCACCTGGACCGCCAACAGCGAATCTGACCTCGACGGCTACGAGCTGGAGGTGCGTGAGGGGCTGACCGCCGGCTGGCCGGGCAACGCCGCCACGCCGACCGGCATTCCGGCGGGCAACACGACGGCCTACGCGCTCACCGTGCGCGCGGGCTTCACCTACGGCGTCAAGATCCGCGCCAAGGACTTCCTCGGCCAGACCTCGGGCTGGTCGGCGGAGGTCGTGCTCGGCGTCACCGGCGACGCGGTTGGCCCGGCCAAGCCGACCGGCGTGCAGACGACCGCGCTATTCCAGGCGATCCGCGTCGACTGGGTGAACCCGAGCGACGCCGACTTCGACCAGGTGCGCGTCTGGGCCAACACGAGCAGCGACGCCGCGACGAAGACGCTGGTCTGGGAGGGCCACGCCTCGTCCTTCACACACGAGGTCAACACCGCCGGGGCGACGCGCTACTACTGGCTCGAAGCGCTCGATATCAGCGGCAACCCGTCGGGCTTCACCGGCCCGTACAGCGCGACGACCGCGACCCTGTCGGCCGGCAGCTTCGCGTCCGACGCCCAGCCGGTGAAGACCGTCACCGCCAACCCGCTTGCCGCCGGCAACCTGAACAACGGCAGCCTCGGCGGCGGCGCGACGACGATCAGCTACGGCGGCCGCCTCTACACCTGGGATGGCGCGAAGTGGGTCGACGCGGTTAGCGCGAGCAACCTCTCCGGCCAGATCGGTGACGGCCAGATCAGTGGCGTCAGCACGGGCAAGCTGTCCGGCACGATCGCCGACAACCAGATCGCCGGGCTCAGCGCGGCCAAGGTCACGGGCGACCTGACCAACGCCCAGATCAACGTCAGCAAGCTCCAGGGCCAGATCGCCAACAGCCAGCTCGGCACCGGGATCGACGCCGCCAAGCTGTCGGGCGACATCACCAACGCCACCATGGCGGCCGGCAAGATCACCGGGCAGATCACGCAGACCCAGATCACCGACGGCGCCATCAGCACGCCGAAGCTGGCGGCGGGCTCGGTGGTCGCTTCCAAGCTGGCCGTCGTTCCGAACAACCTGTGCCCCGATCCGTTGTTCCTCGACCAGTCCTTCTGGACGCCGGACGCGGGCGGCTGGTTCTTCGAGAAGACTACCAACGCGAACGAACTCGGCACCTTCTCCTACGTCGTCCTGTGGGATGGGTCCTACACCGGGTCCGCGCGCAGGCACGTCTGGTCACCCGCGCTACCCTACGCGGGGGCCAACCGCACGCTGCGTTTCCGCGCCCGCGGTGCGGTGACCAACACCACGCAGACGGTCTACGCCGGGGTTCAGTGTTGGGACAATGCCAACAACTTCCTCGCCATGACCTCGGTGTCCTGGGGAGCGAGCCCGGCCGGAACGGGTGTGAGTGTTCAGGAAAGCACCATCGTCGTCCCGGCGAACACAGCGCTCCTGAAACTCGTGGTCTTCCAGGACGGCACCGCGCCTTGGAAGGGCGTCGCCAAAGTCTCCGAGGTGGAGCTGTGCGAGGCCGCCACCGCCTCGATGATCGTCGATGGCGCCGTCGTGGCCGGCAAGATCGCCACCAACGCGGTGACCGCCGGCACCGTCGCGGCCGGCGTGATCTCGGCGCGGGAGATCCAGACCGGGGCCATCACGGCGTCGAAGATCGGCGTGACCGATCTCACGAACTTGGTGCCCAACAATCTGTTCGACGACAACGCCGCCGGCTGGTATCGCGCGAGCGGGCAGCCGGTGTCGCTGCTCACGACTTGGGGCGCCGACTGGGGACCGAACGGCGCGCTGCGCGTCGAGCCCAACGAATGGCACTACTCGCCGCGCTTCGAGGTCGAGCCTCTGCGCGAATACTATGTGTCGTCCTACATCACGACCAACAACACCGGCCTGGTCGACCTGTTCATCGACTTCCTCGACAAGAACGGAGGCTTCCTCTCCAACGCCCAGCTGATCACCTCCAAGCCGTTTCCGGACAACTCCACGATCTCCGGCTCCTTCACGGTTCCGGCGAACACCTTCTACGCGCGGGTCTGCTACCGGAAGTCCGTCAACTACATGGCGGTCGGTCATCCAACCGTCCGCATGAAGAACAACGGCAGCTTGATCGTCGACGGGACGATCCAGTCCAACCATGTCGCGTCCCAGGCGATCACCACCAGCAAGCTGCTGGTCGCCTCGACCGGCGCGGCGCTCAACGCCGACCCGAGCCTGCTGGACATTTCGGCGTGGCAGTATTGGGACGGCGGATCGGCCCAGGCGCTTTTCACGATGGTGAGCGATGGCGCGGCCGGCAACAACGTCGTCCGCTCCCTGGGCGGCCACGTCAACGGGACGTGGATGTATGCCCGGCAGCGCATCGCGGTCGACCCGACAAAGTCCTACCGGGTGCGCTGCCTCGCGCGCCGGTCCTCCGACGCGACCGGCCTCTTCTACATGGGCGTCGCGGCGTTCGACTTCCAAGGCAACAACCTGGACAGCGGCGGCAACGGCGGCCGCGGTGGCAGCCAGTGGTTCTACGCCGCGTCGGCGGTGACGCCCGGCACGGGCTGGACGACCTACGTCGGCCGCTTTGGCGCCGGGACTGACCTGCCGATCCCGAGCAACGTCAAGACCATCAGCCCGCTGTTCATTTTGAACTACGGCTCCGGCGCGGCTGGCTACATGGAGGTCCAGGACCTCCGCCTGGAAGAGTGCGTCCCCGGCTCGCTGATCGTGGACGGCGCCATCACCGGCGACAAGGTGGCGGCAAACGCCATCTCGGCCCGGCACATCGTCATCTCCGACGCCGAGAACCTGATCCCGGACAACGCCTTCCTGGACGCCAACTCCTGGGTTTACGCCGGCACTTGGGCGGGACCCGCTGCGGGCCGCGTCGGGTTGGCGGCGGTCTCGGGGTGGCGCACGGCCTACGGCTACGAGTTCCGCTCCTACGAAGGCAACATCTGCTCGCAACCCTTCACGATGATCCCTGGGGACCAGTATCGGTTCGGGTTCCAGGGCTGGTCGAACTCCAGCGACATCTCCATCGAGATGTGGGTTCACAACGAAGAGACCGACTACTGGTATCGCCTCGGCTTCTGGTATCCGAACGGCAGTCTTGTCGATTACGCCTTCACCTGGACGGCGCCGTCTGATCTTCGCCGCGCTCGCTTCCACCTGATCCGCCGTGGCGGGACCAGCGCCACCAACGTTTGGGCGACGGTCGCGGCCCCTTACTGCCGGCGTCTGAACGGCGGCGAGCTAATCGTCGATGGCGCGGTGACCGCCAACAAGATCGGCGCGCTCGCGGTCACCGGCGACAAGGTCGCGGCGGGCACGCTGACGGTCGACAAGCTCGCCGTTTTCTCGACCGGCAACTTGATGGCCGGGGCGGACCTGTCCGCCGGCAAGACCTATTGGAATCTCAGCTGGAACCAGAACAACAACCCGCATGACTTCGGTCAGGATGGTCCCGACGCCAATTGGTATCCGGTCGGTGGGCACTCGCTGTTCGTCCACCAGACCAGCGGCGGTGCTGGGATCATCGATTACAAGTATATGCACCCGAGTGTCGGCGGCCTCTCCGAGCGCGTTCCCGTCGAGCCTGGAAAGTATGTCGAGTTCAGCTTCTACGCCCTCGCGCACCGCTGCTCCGTGGTGGCGCTGCTCATCTTCGATGACGCCAACGGCAACTACATCACGGAAATTCCGTCTGCCCCCTGCACCACGCCGGGGACGAACGGGAAGCAGTTGTCGCTTTGGGTTCGCCTCTGGGTCAAGGCCCAGGTGCCGAGCAACGCCGCGACCGTGCGCCTCATCATGCGCAAGAGCGGCACCGACGCCGGGCAGAGCGACAGCTGGGCCTTCTGGACGCATCCCTTCTACGGGTATTGCGGCGCGAACGCCACGGAGCCCCAACCCTGGCAGCCGGGCGGCTCGACCGCGATCTCCGGCGCGAGCCTGGTCACCGGTTCCATCGTCGCCGACAAGCTGGCGGTGAACTCCGTCACGGCCAATGCCATTGCTGCTGGCGCGGTCACCGTTGACAAGCTGGCGGCGAACAGCATCACCGCGACCAAGCTGGCGCTCGGCGATCTGACCAACCTCGTCCCGGACAACAACCTGGACGAAATGTCGTGGGGCAACTGGAACGCCAATGGCTCGCTGACCAGGGTCAACGCGACGGGTGACTGGCGGGCCACGCGGATTTTCCAGGTGGATATGCCTGGAAACGACTGGTGCCATGTCGCCTCCGGCAATTTTCGCGTCGAGCCGGGTAAATCCTACCGCATCTCCGGCATGTTCCAGAGGAACGGGTCGGCGACGGGGACTGCGACGATCTATGTGGATTGGCTCACCTGGGACGGGCAGTGGATTTACAACGCGGGCAACTGGGACCAGTCGGTGGGGAACACCGGCCCGCAGGAAATCGCCGCAACGCTCGTTGCTCCAGCCAACGCGGCGTTTGCCCGTCTGCTCTACCGTATCGGCAGCACGGCGACCGGCCGGTGGTTCTTCGGCGGCGCCATCGTCAAGCGGCTGTATGGCGGCGAGCTGATCGTCGACGGGACGATCACCACCAACCACATGGGCGCCAACACGATCAACGGCGATCGGATCACCGGCGGCACCATCGCCGGCGACAAGATCACCGCCGGCACGATCACCGGCGACCGCCTGGCGCTCGGCTTCGCGAAGATGGACGCAATCCGCGTCGTCGGGCACAGCAACAACGTCACGGCCGGCCCGACCAACGGCGTCTACATCAACAACGCGCGGCGCGGCGAGAACCTGACGCGCGGCCTCAACGCCTGGGCGTTCGACCGCAGCACGCACGCCTTCATCGAGTTCCGCTCCTGGGACCTCTACGGCAACTATAGCCTTGCCGGCGACATGATGAACTGGCTGAACGCCCAGGGCAGCGACCGCCTGATCTTCATCGCCAGCTACGACGCCCATCGGGTTGCGGACGACGGCCTGCTGACCGCGCTGAAGCGCATCGGCGCCTCCAGCGCCGCCAAGACCGCCGACGCCAACCGCTACCCCTACGCCCTGATCGGCTGGGGCGGGCTGGGCGAGGGCAACGGCCTCGAAATGCGCAAGGATGGCAACAGCACCGTCCCGGCCGAGGTGTCGACGCTGTGGTGCGACAGCAACGTCTTCGGGATTTCCACCGGCTCCGGTCCGTTCACGACGATCGAGCCCGGCCGGATCCTGGTCGGTGGCACCAACGGCCTCGACGGCTACTTCAACGGCACCACCATCGACGGCGGCAAGCTCACCGCCAACAGCGTCCAGGGCGACCGCATCATCGCCGGGACGATGTCGGGCGACCGCATCGCCGCCGGCTCGCTCGGCGTGTCGGCGCTCGCCACCTTCGCCACCGCGAACATGCTGGTCAACAGTGACTTCGCGGGCGGCACCTGGGGTTGGCAGTATACTGGCACCAACAATGGCGTTCCCCATAACTACGGCATTGATTTGCCCGGATGGTTCCCGGTCGGTTCTCACGCGCTCTACATCGAGCAACTGAGCGGAACGTCGGGAGGTGTCTTTGATGCCTACTACCGACACCCGAACGCCGCCGCCGGGTGGCCCCGGCTCCCCATCGAACCTGGGCAGACCTACGAGTTCTCGGCCTATACCGGCAATCATCGCTGCTCTGGGAACCTCTACATCGCTTGGTATGACTCGGCGGGGAATGGTCTTGGCACCACGGCGCTCACGGCGGCCTGCACCAACAACGCCGAAGCCGGAGGCGGGCAGTTGTTGTCGGGGTGGAAGCGGCTGTGGGTCAAGGGGACCGCACCGAGCAACGCGGCCTACGCGGAACCGGTGATCCGCAAGAACAACACCTTCTCGGGCCAAGCGAACAGCTACATGTTCGTTGCCTACGTCTTCTTCGGCGTCTGCGGTATCAACGCGACGGGACCGCAACCGTGGGCTCCGGCGGGTCAGACGACCATCCTGGGCGACCAGATCAGCACCGGCACGTTGAACGCCAACCGCATCGTCGCCGGCACGATCACCGGCAATCTGATCGGCAACGCCGAGCTGGGCACGCTGAAGCTGGCGGGCAACGCGGTGACGGTGCCCTCGGCCGGCTACTACCCGGAGGAGGTTTGGGTCGGCAATGTCTTCACCGACAACCCGGCGGCGTGGTGGTACGGCTCGACGGCCGACTTCGTCAGCGACGGCTCGCCGGTCCTTCTCGTCGGGTCGTTCGTGGCGCGCATTGATGACGGCGGGTCGTCGACCAACAACAACTGCGCCGGCTGGATCGAGCGCGTGAACTGGGGCGACAGCAACAACATCACGCGCATCACCAGCCAATCGATCTTCCTGCAAAACCTCGCGGTGGGCACCTCCTGGCCGTCGAACGCCGGTTGCTTCACGGCGGTTGCCGTCGACTACCCGCCGGCCGGCATGACCGTCCGATACAAGATCATGGCGGCGAAGGGCAAAGGCGCCGGCTCGCCGAACGTCTGGGTCTCTAATCGCGGTATCTATCATATGGCCTGCAAACGGTGATGAGCATGAGCGACGAGACGGAAACCCTCCAGGTCACCATCCAGGTCAGCCCCTACGACGCGGCCACCGGCCGCGTCCTCGGCACGCTGACCCTGCCGCCATCCGGGCTGCCGCTCCAGACCGTGCCGCTCTACCTGGGCGTGCTTGACAGCGCGACGCAGTACGTCGACCCGGCGAGCGGCGAGGCGCGCGAGCGCCCGCTCCTCGACCTCACCGTCGACACGACGACGATCCGCGCCGACGGATCCGACGTGGCGACGATCAGCGGCATCCCGCCGGGCACCGTCGTCTACTCACCGCTCGGCCGCCACGTCATCGACGACGGCGTGCTCGAATACACGACCGTCTACCCGGGCGACCACCGCTTCGTCATCGACGCCTTTCCCGCGCAGCGCCAGGAGGTCACGATCCATGCGAATTAACAACGCCCCCGCCGACTGGAGCGGCGTGCGCGCCCGGCGCGACCAGCTGCTCGTCGCCTGCGACTGGACGCAGATGCCCGACGCGCCGCTCGACGCCGCGCTCAAGGAGGCTTGGCGCGCCTACCGCCAGCAGCTCCGCGATCTCACCGACACCTTCTCCGACCCGACCGCCGTCGTGTGGCCGGCGCAGCCGACCGAGGCGTCGCCCGCGCCACCGCCGGTCCCCACCAGCATCAGCGATCGCCAGTTCTTCCAGCAGCTTGCGACCGTCGGCATCATCTCGCAGGCCGAGGCTCTGGCCGCGGTGAAGACCGGCGCCATTCCGGCGGCGCTCGCCGGAATCCTCGACGCCCTGCCGGACGACCAGAAGTTCGCCGCCGAGATGCTGCTCAGTGGGGCGACGACCTTTGAACGCGCTCACCCGCTGTCGGTCGCCATCGGCACGGCCCGCGGCATGACGGCGGCGGAGGTCGACGCCTTCTTCCGCGCGGCGGCGGCGCTGTGACCCCGCGCGCCTTCCTGCTCAACCTGGCCGTCGCCGTCGACCAGCTCGCGAGCGCGCTGACCGGCGGGGCGGCCGACGAGACGATTTCCAGCCGTCTCGGCAAGGCGCAGCGCGGCGACTATGGGCCGCGCTGGCGGACCGCCACCGCGCCGCTGCGGTGGCTGGTCGACGCCCTGTTCCGTCTGCTGACCGGACAACCGGATCACTGCCGCACGCACATCGAAGAGGATGAGGGCTGGGACAAGCTGACGCCCTGATCCACCGCGACAAGACACCAATCCGGCCGCCATCGTGCGGCCGCCCGCACCCAAGGAGAATCGCCATGCAAAGCCCCGACCTGTGCACCGCCCTCATCGGCCTGATCGACACCGCCTACAAGGCCGGCGACCACCTCGACGCCGACGGCGCCGTCAAGCGCGACTGGCTCTACGCGGCCGTGGCGATGGCCGCGATCGGCCACAGCGCCCGCGACCGCATCGCCACGCTGGCCGCCGCCGCGCTGTCGAGCCTGAGCAACTCCGAGCGCACCGCCTTCGCCGACGCCTACGAGCTGCCGCCGGCGGTGACGCGCCTGCTGATGGCCGGGCCGGTCGAGTGGCCGGTGCTGCCCGCCGCGGCGCCGGTGATCCCGGTCTACGTGCCGCCGGCGCCCACGGCCGAGGATCCGGACGACGAGAGCCCCGCGCGCGAAGCGGCCGACGCCGGATGATTTGCCGCGCCAAGCTGCTCTCCCTGGCCGCCGGTGGGCGGATTTTTTATGGAGGACACGCATGAACACACTCACCATCGCCACTGTTGCGTTGCTGCTGGCCTGCGCCTGCCGGGAACGCGGCCAATGGCACAGTTGGCTCGGCACGACGGGGGCCCGCGTGCTGTTCTGGGGATTTCCCGTTGGCGCTGTCTCGTACGCGCTCACCGGCGCGGCATGGCCGTCCATGGCGTCGGGGGCGCTCGCCTATGTTGGCATGGCAGTGATCCCACATGGGGCAGGGCAAAACCTGGCCGTGGCGTGGTCGGGTCCGGTCGACGACGGACTCGCTGGCATCAATCGCGCCGAGCGTATGGGTTATATGGCAACGGCCTGGGCCGCGCGTATGTGGCTGATCGCGCTGCCCCTCGCGCCAGAGCATCCGGCCGCGCTGTGGCTGCCGATCATCGGCGCGTGGGCAGCAGTCGCCTACCTACTCGGCCTTTATCTGCCAGTATTCCACTGGCGGCTGACCTGCGCAACGGAGTGGGGCGAGTTTCTGACCGGCCTTGGCGTCGGCGCCGCGCTCGCCGGCGCCCTCTAATCACAGCGCTCCGGCGTTCATGGCACCTTGGCCGTGTCGCAGATGTAAATCACGTTCCACCTTAGGAACGCCGAGGTGATCCCGCTCGGCACCGCCGATACGTTCACGATCTCCGGCTTCGTCGCGCAAGATGCGGTCGTGTATCGGTCAACATCACGGCGCATCTGGTCCTGGTTGTTGTCCGACAGTCCGCTCAGTGTCCAGAGCGGGCGGCCGTCTTTCATGCCGGACAGGGCGGGCATCGACTGCGGGCCTGTGCAGGCGGCCAGAGTGATGAGAGCGGCGAGGGCGGATAAGCGAATCATGAGGTCTAGCTTCGCTGGTCTGCTGAGACTGTCAAGACAAAGGTGGCCTTGGAGCCATAGGCCAACGGTCAGGGCGTCGCCCGCGCCCCGCGACAAGACATCAACCCGGCCGCCGCGTGCGGCCATTTTCATGCCCGAGAGGAGGTCATCGACAATGTACGCACCGAAGCCTTTGCCGCGCGGAATCCGCAATAGAAACCCCGGCAACCTACGCCACGGCGACGACTGGCAAGGCCTGTCCGCCACCCAGGGCGATGCGGCCTTCTGCCAGTTCGACGATCCGGTCTACGGCCTGCGCGCCCTGATGCGGGTGCTGCTGAATTACCGCAGGAAGGCGGACGAGCAGGGGAAGCGGATCGTCACCATCCGGCAGGCGATCAACCGCTGGGCCCCGCCGAAGGAGAACGACACCAACGCCTACGTGAACACGGTGGCCCGCCGCCTCGGTGTCGATCCGGACGCACCGGTCGATTGGGGCTTTCCGGAGACGCTGATCGGTATGGCCCGCGCCATCGTCACTCACGAGAACGGCCGGACCCCGCAGGACTGTCCGGCCGACTGGTATAGCCCTGAGCAGTATCACCGGGCCGCCATGATGGCGCTCGGCCTGGTGGGGGCGTAGGGGGCGGTTCGCGGCGTGTGCATGCTGAGCCAAGCTCCCCCGCCACTAACGCCCGAAGCGTCTTCGCGAACCGGTCCCAGCGTAACGCACCCAAGCGTCATCCACCAGCCGCCCGGCGCCCGCTCGGCGGCTTTTCTCATGCCCGAAAGGAGGGCTTTATGCTCCAACTTCTTCCCCTGCTGATGCCGATCATCCAGGACCTGATCGGCCGCATCCCCGATCCGCAGGCCCAGGCCAAGGCGGCGGCCGAAATGCAGACCAAGCTCATCGACGTGCTGTCTGCGAGCGATGCGGCGCAGCTGCAGGTGAACGCCGCGGAGGCGGCCAACCCGTCGGTGTTCGTGTCGGGCTGGCGTCCTTTCGTCGGGTGGCTCTGCGCGATCGGCCTGGGCGTACAGACCATCGCCTATCCACTGGTCGGCTGGACGCTGTCGGTCTACTCGCCCGGCACGCGCCTGCCGCAGATCGACACCGAGACGCTCCTCGCCCTCCTGTTCCCGATGCTCGGCATCGGTGCGTACAGGACGATCGAGAAGGTCAAGGGCGTGGCAAAATGACTGCGCTTGGAATTGCTGCGGGGCTGATTATCGGCTTCGCAGCCGGCCTCCTCTTCGTCGCGTGGAAGGCGAACGAGGCGGAGCGGCTCTATTCCAAGACGCGTAGGTGGCCGGGGTGATTAGCTTACCCGGGCCGGAAAGGGCAGTCGTACAACGGGCCACTCGGCAGCGGAGTGGCCCAGTGCCCAACCAGATCAGGCCGCCGACCTGACCCGAGTGATGCACGGAGTGGTGAGCGGCTCCATCGCGCTCGGCCTGTACTCGGTCCCAGTTTCTTGGAGCCAGTTCGCCAGTTTCTGGTCCGCGCTCCGGATGTGCAGCAGGAACCAATTCAGAATGAAACGGCCAAGAACGTGACGAATTTCCTCTTCGGAAGCCTTGTCCTCGGCCAATCGATGCATCTCGGCTTCGGCGCGGTCGTGCATGGCCTTGTGGTCCGCGTGGAGAGGATAGCCGGCCTCCTGCATCACTATCTCTTCATTGGTGAAGTGGGTCTCCGTGTACAGCAGCGTCTCGGCAAGCATTTGGCCGATGGTCTCGCCGTCGGGCGTCCCCTCGCCGTTGAAGCGGTCGAGCAGCCGCACGAACTCGCGGTGCTCGGCGTCAATCGCGTCAATACCAACGAGCGGGATGGGGAGGAGTGACTCTGACATGGTGATTCCTGCACGGCCTATGCGCCGGCAGATAGCGGAGAATTGTTTTGAACGCAAATGAATTGCCTGCCGAACGGCCTGCGTCAGGCTGCCGCACCCGGCCTGCCACAGGCCATGGCGGTGTCCACAATGAGTGGAACGGTCCCGATTACGTCGGGACCGTCTCCAGTTTGGCGCGGAGCGCCGCGATGCGCTCATCCAGGCGCGCCCGCTCCGCCTCGAGGCGGGCAAGCTCGGCGCGGTCGGCGTCCTCTTGGCTGCCGACCGTCACCGCCGTCGTCGCGCTCCGGAGCGCCTTCCCATAGGCGTCCATCGCCTTGACGGTGGCGGTCGGGCTCAGAATGCCGTCGGCCACCGCTTTGTCGACAGCCTCATCGCCGAACGCCGACAATTTCTTCAGCAAGCGTTGCGCCGCGTCCGCCTTAGCGGGTTCGCTCTCCCACTCTTCCTGCTTGCCAGGCAGAAGCTTCTGGTCGATCACCTCTGCCACGCGCATCAGCCGGCGCAGCTTGGACGGGTGTTCGCCCACCAGGGCGGCGACACGGTCCAGCGCCTGCATCACCGCGCCATGCTCGAAGCTGTTCAGGCCAACGCGGATGATCTTGCCGAGGCGCACGGCCTCGGCCTTCCCGCGCTGCCACGCGTCGACAGCCAGCTCCTCGAATTGTTCAACGTTGAAAAATCTGTCCGGAATAGCCGGCGTTTCGTCGCGTTGCGGCGGCAGCACCTCCCCGGACGCCACCGGTGACGCGGCCACCGCTTGGCTCGGCATCTGCGACGCCAGCGGCGCGAGCGCGGTTTCCAGGTAGGCCTTCGACACCGGCGGAAGCTCCTTCTTCCGCGTAGCCTTTTTCACGATGTCGACGTCGATTCCCGCGGCCTGGCTCTTACGCGGCGGCATGGGCGTCCTCCAGCATCGCGAGCGCTTCCCGAACCACCGCCGTCACGTCCTCACGGATGGACATGTCATCCAGCGGCGAGCCCGTGTAGCTGGCCCCCTGGTAGGCGGCACGCTGCGGCAGCTGCGCGTCGAGCACCGGAACGCCGAGCGCCGCGAGCTGCCCGCGGGTGTGGCTGGTCACCTTGGCCTGTGGGTTGACGCGCATCATCACCGCGGCGTGCGCAATCGAAGCGGCGGGGTTGTGCTTCCGCGCCATGGCGATGGCGTTCGTTACATGGCCGTGGGTGCGCAGGGCCTCGCCGAGATCCTTGTTGTCCGCCTGGACGGGGATCAGGACAAGATCGGCGGCGCCGATGGCGTAAACGAGGGCCTTCGCCTGCGCGCCGGCCACGTCGATCAGCACGAAGTCCACCGCCGCGCTCGCCTCGTCCACGGCGCTGATCACATCGTCCTCGCCAACGCCGCGGCACTCGATCTCACCCGCTATGTGCGCCCACGCCGAGAGGTTCTTGTTCGGATCGGTGTCCAGGCATCGCACCGACGCTCCGGCCCGCCGCAGATAGTCGGCCAGGCACATGGTGAGCGTGGTTTTGCCAGCACCGCCTTTGGTGGTCGCGATGGCAATCGTTGGCATGAAGGTCTCCCCTGTGGTGGCGAGCGTATTGGAAAGCCGGATGTCAGCGGAGGTTTTCGGTCTCGGCGATGGCCGCCGCGACAACCGGAACCCATTTGGCGAGATTTTCAGGAGCGGTCGCTCCCTTCGGCAGCGCAACGCCCGCGGCCTCGGCGTGCTTGACCCACCGCATGCGGGTCTGAATGTCGGCTCCTTGCATCCACGCGAGGGCCAGCCGCACCAGGCGGGCCTCCTCCTGCTCCTCGACCTTGATCTTCCGCTCGCCGCGACGCTGCACGCGCGCCTTATCCAATTCACGGGCAGCGGCTGCCGCGGCGGCGGGGTCCTTGCGGTCGATCCAAAATGTCACCTCGACGACCTTTCCGCCCCCGCGGCCGCGCCCTTCGCGGCGCTCCGACATGCGGACGCGGAACTCGGCGAGATCGTTGATCTCCTCGATCGCCGGCTGGATGGCCCGGACGTTGAAATCCTTCCAGTCCTTCAGCTTGTCGCGACAGCCGAACAGGTCGCGCAATTCGGACGTTTTGACAGGCCAGAACGGCGCCTCGGCGTTGCGGTCGGCGTAGCGCTTCAGGATCTCGTACAGGATCAGCGCGTACTTGGACTCGAACTGGTAGACGACCTTCAGGGAGATGTAGGAGTACAGCGCCGGCTCGATCAGCCGCTCCGCCAGCCCCTTCGGGAAGCTGTAGGTCAACTCGCCCGTGCGCTCAACCAACTCGCATTCACCGAGCAGCTGGGACGACCGCCACACCTCACCGCGCGACGAATCCAGGTAGTTGAACTGGACCATGGTCTGCTGCAGGCGGGTGATGCTGGCCTTGATGCGCCGGTTGCTCGTGTCCTCGATCCCGTCCCGGGCCGCGGCGGCGAACGACCGTATTTCGGACATCTTGACAGTGTGCGCGTCGACCTTGCCCAGATCGCGGTAGGCCGCGGCCAGCAAGTGGTTGAACAGCCGCCGGTCGGCCAGGGTCAGGCTGCCCTCTGGCTCGCTGATTTCCACCGCACCAGTCGATTTGGGGAACTGGCTGGGGTATTTGACCGGGCTGTTCGCGCTCATGCCGCCATCTTCTTCGGACAAGCGGTGATTCGGCAAGTCCGAAAAGCCTGTCAAAATGTCCGAAAATGCGATGTCACTGGCGAGATGTCCGAAAACGGCCGTGCGGCCTGACGAGACGTCCGAAAAAGGCCGGAGCCCTGACGAGATGTCCGGTAGTGGCTGGCCAACTGTCCGATAGAGGCTGACGGGATGTCCGAATCACCCGACCAAACGTCCGAACCTGCCTCGCAGCCTCTTGATTCTACAGCGTGAATCGCTCCCTAGGAATCTAGAGGAATCTTAGGAATCCAGGAAAAGGCCTTTTCGGACATTTGGACAGAAGGAGGGGCCGAAGCCCGCAGCGCCAGCGACTCGGACGCGACTCGGCAATTCGGACATGTCGACAGGTGGGGCGTCGCGCGGCTGTCGGATCCGTGTTGCGGCAGCAGAGCGGGGCGCTTGGCGAGGCGCCCCGGTATCGCGCGTCAGTCGTCCAGCAAGCCGCGGACGGCAGCCCCGGCCCGCACGTTGCCGTACCAATGGCGCGCCCGCAGATTGCAGGGTCTGTCCGAGCCGCCCAAGGCGCGGGGAAGGATGTGATCGATCTCCCAGCCGTGAGGGGAGGAGCGGTCACCGTGGTCGGTTACATGCATCCAGTATTGATCGGTGTCGAGTTTCCAGTCGCCGAACGGGAAGTCGGGATGGGTCGGGACACTGTTCCAAGCGAGCCATTTGCGAACATCGGCGGAGCAGGGGACGGGAATGGCGCACAGCAAACACATGCTCGGTCTCCTTCGTTGGGCAGGCCGGCGTCGTCCGACGCGGGCGGTGCGGTGTGTCTCCACAATGGGGAGGCAGGGACTGGGCGTCAAGCGCCGGCGGGAGGCGCGGCCGATTGCCCAATGATACAAATTGGAGAATATACTTCCGAGAGCGGAGGGGCGTGCTGGAGCGGCTCCGTTTTGGGGCGGTTGGACCGCTGGCGCGCCCGAATTCCGGCCGCCGGATTAGCCGCGACAAGGCGGATTATCGCGGCTGATGAGGGATGACAGCGGGGCTGAAGCTTGGCAGAATGCCGCTCCGCGTCCGTCGTCCACCCCGCCCCCGTGAGAGCCCGCATGGCAGACACCGCCCAGAACGGCCGCGCCGCCGAAAAGTACGTCGACTACCTGCTCACCGCCGCCGGTCTGCACAGCATGAACGTCAACGCCGTCGAGCAGAACACCCCGAACATCGACATCATCGCCTGGGCGGCGGACGGCACCGAGTACCGCATTTCCGTGAAGTCGGGCGCTTACCGGCACATGGCGCAAGCCGCGCATTCCGAGGGTTTCGCCAAGGCGGGCGGGCGCGCGTTCAACACCAAGCCCGGACCGCGGGCGACGCACGTGGCGCTGGTCGCGAATGGCGGGCCGGGCGACATCCGCGTGGCGTTTCTGCCGGTCGCCGAGGCCGAAGCCCTCGTGAAGACGCGCATCGAGACGTGGAAGACCACGCGGAAGCGGGATGGAGCGCTGCGCAAGGATTTCCCGGTCTACCTGGTGTTCGAAGGCCTAAAAGCGTGCCATTCCAGCGAGCTCATCCCGGAACGCTATCACGGGGTCGCCGCCCTGTTGCGGGATCCAACCACGGCGGCCGACTGTGCGGACGCGCCGGCATGACGCTTCCGGTGCCTGTGCCCCCGGCGCCGCCAACGGCGTCCGGCGCTCTCGAGCGCTCCGTTGACCGGGCCCGCGCCTACGCCGCCCAGGCCCGCGCGGCCAATACCGCGCGCGCCTACCGCGCCGCGTGGGACGCCTTCGTCGGCTGGTGCGCCGCGCGCGCCCTCGATCCGTGGGCGAACGACCCGGCGGCGGTGGCGCTGTTCCTCGCCGACGAGGCCGCCGCCGGCCGCAAGATGAGCACGTTGCGGCTGCGGCTGGCGGCGATCGCCGCGAACCACCGCGCCATCGGCACGCCGCTCGACACCCGTGACGCCCGGCTGCGCGCCGTCCTGGCCGGCGTCGCCCGCGTCCACGGCTCGCGGCCGCGGCAAGCCGCCCCGCTGCGCCCGGCGCAACTCCGGGACATGGTGGCGGCGTTGCCAGGGACGCCGGCCGGTGCCCGTGATCGCGCGCTGTTACTGCTGGGATTCGCCGCGGCGCTGCGGCGGAGCGAACTGGTCGCGCTCGAGCGCGCCGACGTCCGTCGCGACGAACGCGGCCTGCTGCTGCTCATCCGCGCCTCGAAGACCGACCAGGGCGGGGAAGGGCAGGAGGTCGCCGTGCCGAAGGGGCGCAGCGCCGCGACCTGCCCGGTGGCCGCGCTCGACGCCTGGCTCGCCGTGCGCGGCGATGGCCCGGGGCCGCTGCTGCGCGCCGTTTCGAAGGCCGGGCGGGTGCTGGAGCGCGGCCTGCACCCCGGCACCGTGGCCGACGTCGTGAAGGCGGCGGCCTGGCGCATCGGCCTGGATCCGGCGCTGCTCTCCGGGCACAGCCTGCGCGCCGGGCTGGCCACCGCCGCCGCCGCGCAAGGCGCCCAACTGCACCAGATCATGAAGCAGACCCGGCACAAGAGCGCCGACGTCGCCCGCACCTACATCCGCGAGGCCGAGCTCTGGCAGGACAACGTGGCGGGGCTGGTGCTGTGACGAGGGCGTTGGGCTGTCGCACGGTGATCTGCGATGTGTCCGGGGCTCTTCGTTACGTGCAGGCGCTCGCAATCATCACCAAATTCTGCTCAGATTGACTGCGGCGGGTGACGCCGTCGTGCTCACATTCGGTGCGTTTGTGCTCGATCAGATGCCCCGTGCTCGCGATCGCAGACGGCCGCTCGCATTCGATGAAACGTTCCATTCGGCGATAGACCTTGGGATGGCATTGTCTCAGATATCGAGAAACAATCCTGTCGAGACACGCTGAGACGTCTCAACGCAACGCCTGAGCAGGGTAAACTCAAGAGATACAGGGCGGGGAGATGGAGCATGGTTAATGTGTATGCTTGCGCGTTTGGCGAAGAGGAACGAAATGAGGATATGCGGTCAATAGCCACCATTCTCAGGCTCAGACTTCTGGTCGGTGAAGGAGTGACGAATGTTCCTCCTCCAGCCATAGAACTGTTAACCGCAAACTTCGATCGAAGAAAATGGGCAGAGCTGAGTGGTTTGATATGCCATCTAGGATGGAAAGCTAGTGAGGTTGGAGGTAAGCTAGTTGGGTGTCAATTTTGGAGCGCTGCGGCTTACTACCGGATAAAAAATGCCTGGGAAGGCGTGTCACATGGCAGGGATGCGCAAGGAAAACAATTTGCAGAGTTTGCGCAGTTTCTTGGGAGAAAGGATTGGGGAGGCATAGGGATTGAGCACGAGCACGTCCATCGATTGGAGGATCTCCCAGGCCTTGTCCAGCAAACATGGGTGAGACTGAGGAATGGCGATGAGTGGCAGCAGATAGGGGAGTTGAAACGCCTTCTCATCCGATGCGCAGTGGGTTGCGTCGTAACAAGGGAAGAGCATCAACGCGTACACCGCATTCCGTCCCAAGAGGAGAACCCGTGGTTACGCTACGCGCAGCCAAATACTCCGATCCTCCTGCATCCGCGCGACCAATGGCCAGAACCTCACGATGAGCTCATCCGTGGGGCTGGGATAGTTGCAAGACAGCAGCGATAGGCAGGGGTGAGCCTACGGCCGCGCATACCCAGCCGGCGCGCCATCTTGTTGATCCGAGGTTGATGATGATAGTGGCGGAGCAAATCGAAAGAGGTATACTCCGGATGTCCGCCACATCTCCTGCCAAGGTCCATGAGCTACGATCCGCAAGTGCCTTTCCAGGCTACAGGCTTCGCGTTGGCGGAGTTCGCCGAAAATCCGGAGCCGCGTTGCCCCTGCGTCTTGCTGCTCGACACCTCCGCGTCGATGGGCGGCCAACCGATTACGGAGCTCAATGCCGGTCTCGTGGCGTTTAAGGATGAGCTCATGGCGGACCCTATGGCGGTGAAGCGCGTCGAGGTGGGAATCGTCGGCTTTGGGCCGGTGCGGACCGTCACTGATTTTACAACTGCGGATGTCTTTCAGCCGCCCCATCTCTCCGCCACCGGCGACACCCCTATGGGCGCTGCTATCGAGCGGGCTCTCGATATGATTGAGGCGCGCAAGGCTGTGTATAAGCAGAACGGGGTGTCCTATTACCGTCCCTGGGTCTTTCTGTTGACGGACGGAGCACCGACCGATGCGTGGGCGAATGCCGCCACCCGGATCCGGGAGGGGGAGGCCACGAAGAAGCTCATGTTTTTCGCTGTAGGCGTCGAAGGCGCTAACATGCAGATCCTGTCGCAGATCGCCACGCGCGACCCGCTGAAGCTGAAAGGGGTGCGGTTCCGCGACCTGTTCTCCTGGCTGTCCTCGTCCCTTGGTTCGGTCTCGCGGTCCAATCCGGGCAACGGATCGGACACGGCTGAGGTTGTCGCATTTTCCAATCCTGTCACGCCGAACGGCTGGGCATCGACTGCCTGAGGGTGGGCTATGTCGTTATCGTGGCGGTCTGTTTCGACCTCGGCAGCCGGGACAAGCCATCTGCGCGACGGGCGTCCCTGCCAGGATGCCAGTGTATGCGTGACACTCCTGGACGACGAGGGCTGTGAGACGCTCGTCGCCGTCGTTTCTGACGGCGCGGGCAGCGCGGCGCATTCTGACATCGGGTCCGGGCTCGCCTGCTCGCTCTTCGTGGATGAGCTCCGTGCGCTGCTTGAGACCGGCGGTTCTGTCGCAGATGTGACACCAGACTTCACCCGTGACTGGCTGCGCCGGTTCTCCGCCGAGATCGCTGTCCGCGCCGAGGCGATGGAGTGCTCTCCCCGCGAACTCGCGTGCACGCTGCTGGGAGCGGTTGTTTCCGAGAGCCGCGCCGTGTTTCTCCAGGTGGGAGATGGCGCCATCGTCTTCTCGACCGCGCAGGAACCCGACGCCATGGAGGTGGCGGTCTGGCCCCAGCAGGGCGAGTTCGCGAACGTAACGTTCTTCGCGACCGACTTGACCGCGGGCGACCGGATCGCCCACCGTGCCGTGGAGGAACGCATCGACCGCTTGGCAATGTTCAGCGACGGTCTCCAAATGTTGGCCCTGTCGTTCGCCGATCGGAGCGCGTTCCGGCCGTTCTTCGATCCCCTCTTCGGAACCCTAGAAGGAGCTCCGGAGGACGCGGTAGCAAATCTCAGCGACCCGCTGGAGGAGTTCCTCTCGTCACCTCGGGTCAACGGTCGTACGGATGATGACAAGAGCCTCATCCTGGCGAGCCGCCGGCAACCACCGAACGTCATTGGATGCGGGGGACGGGACGCGGAAGCCGTAGGACCATGAGGATGTTCGACCGTCGCGGCCAAGCTATCCCGCTGGGAGCGAAGCTCGGAACCGGCGGCGAGGGCAACGTTTTCGAGGTGCTCGATCATCGCAAGCTCGTGGCCAAAATCTACCACCAGCCGCTGACCGACGAGAAGGCTACCAAACTCGCCCACATGGCCGAAATCTCAACGCCTGCGTTGCTTCAGCTGAGTGCGTGGCCCACAGATGTGCTGTTCGATCGGCCTGGTGGCAAAGCGGTCGGTCTCCTCATGGCCAAGGTCGACGGGCACAAGCCCGTCCATCTGCTCTACGGGCCCAAGAGCCGCCAGAAGGAGTTCCCGGACGCTCAGTGGCCATTTTTGATTCACACCGCGGCGAACGTGGCAAGAGCCTTCGCGGCCGTGCACGAGCACGGGCACGTCATCGGCGACGTGAATCACGGCAATCTCCTCGTATCGGCGGAGGGAACGGTCAAGTTTATCGACTGCGATTCCTTCCAGGTCCACGCCCACGGGCGCCATTACCTCTGTGAGGTTGGCGTTTCAACGCACACGCCTCCGGAACTACAGGACATTTCCTTCCGAACGACCCGACGCACGGCGAACCACGACGCCTTCGGCCTTGCTGTCATGGTGTTCCAGCTGCTGTTCATGGGCAGGCATCCATACTCCGGCAGCTATCTCGGGAAGGGCGAGATGCCCTTGGAGGATGCCATCAAGGGAGGGCGCTTCGCCTACGGCCCCGGAGCAGCGTCGCGTCTGATGAAGCAGCCTCCAGGAACCATCCCCCTTGAGGCGACCGGGCCTGTCGCCCCGTTGTTCGAGCGCGCATTCTCCGCGGTCACGCCCCTTCGGCCGACCGCGCTTGAATGGCGTGTTGGCCTACAGGCGCTGATGCAAGGGCTCGGCCAATGCCAGGCTAATCCGGCCCACCAGTACCTGCAGACTCTTGCGACCTGCCCCTGGTGCACGGTCGAGCGCCAGTCCGGCTTCCTGTTCTTCACGATCACGGCTGCTCAGGCTACCGGCACCGTTCTTCACCTCGACGTCTCGGCGCTGTGGCAGCAGATCAAAGCTATTCGCCCACCGCAGCCTCCCCCGTTGGCGGCGCCGTCCAGCTTCCAGGCACAGCCGTCTTCATCAGCCGGGGCTGTGAGGGCCAGGGCGAGGGGCAGGCAGCTCATCGGCTGGCTAGTCGCCATCGCGGGCTTCATTATCGGCCTCGGCCCGGCCGACAAACATGGTGGGATACTCATCGTTATCGCCGCTGCCTTCATCGGCTGGAAAATTGGCTCGTCCGATTCAGATGGCATCGAGAAGCTGCGCGCCGCACAACGCGATGCCTCACGCGTCTACGAGGACATGAGGCAGCGCTGGTACGAAGCAACGGGAGACGTTCGCTTCTCCAATAAGCTCCGTGAACTGGAATGCTTGAAGGCCGAGTACGATCGTCTTCCGGAGGAGCGCAGGCAGCGGCTGAATCGCCTTGAGAACGGGCGGCGTGCCAAGCAGCTCGAGGCGTTCCTCGACCGCTTCCGCATCAATGCCGCAACCATACCGGGCATCGGCGACGGCCGGAAGGTGACACTGCAGTCATACGGGATCGAAACCGCAGCGGACGTCAAGCGGGACAGGATTCTGAACATTCCCGGTTTCGGCCCGGCGCTCACGAACCGGATCATGGCTTGGCACAAGACTGTGACGGCCAGGTTTGTTTTTGATCCGAACCAGGGCGTAAATCCGGCCGAGATCAGCAAGGTCGAAGCCGATATCCTGAAGAGGAAGCAGGAGATCGAGATGGCTCTTGCGCGCGGGCCAGCCGAACTGCAGGCCATTGGTGCGCAGAGCCAAGCTGCCATGGTGGCGCTCCGCCAGCAGGTCGAAGCCGCCGCACGCCAACTCGCGCAGGCAGAGGTCGATCTACGTAGCGTCCAATAGGTGGCAAGGCAACGTCGCCGGCCTGGCGCTGTGACGCGCCGCGGGCACCAACCGACCCGTCTCGCGTTCATCCTTCGTTCACCGTCGCCATCGATCATGGCAGTGGGCAGCGCGCGAAGGAGGGGGCATGGACGAACGGCACACCGACGAGGAGCAGCGACCCGTTCCGCTGGCGTCGAACGCCGACGAGGGCGATTGCGGCGCCCCGATCCTGTACCTGGAGGGCTGGTGCAGCGCCTGCACCGAAACCGTTCACGTGCACCTGGGGCTGGACGCCCGGCCGTGCCACTGCGGGGCGTCCCTGGTCGACATCGTCGGCGATGGTCAGCGGTGGTGGAAAGCCGGAGCGGCGCGCGATTTGGGCGCCATTCTCGGACGCCGCCCGGCCGAGGCGCCGCGCGACGGCACGCGCATCGTCGCGTGGTTCGCGGGCCGGCGACGCGTCGCCGATTCCCGGTGGAGCGGCGGCGGGTGGAAGATGCAGAGCGGCGACGGCTGGGAGCGGGTGGACGGCGACCTGGTCGCGTGGCTGCCGCGCTCGTTGGAGGCCGTTTCCGAGGACCTGCCATGAGTACCAAGCGCCTCGACTGCCTCGGGCGGCTCTCCTACCACGGCGTGCTGATCCCACTGAAATGCACCGCCTGCGGTCACTTTGCCGAGGTGCAGCCGGGCGACTTGATTCTGCGGTTTGGCTGGGCCGCAGAGCCTGAGCGCATTCCCTGGCGGTGCTCGAAGTGCGGCGCGGATCGAACCCGGATCCTGGTCGGCCGGGCCGCGCGCATGGCGCGGTAACGACCGACCGGACCGGCTCGCGCGCCGGTCGATGATGCCGCGCTGCAACCAAGACGACACAACAGGGCCGGGCCGAACGCCCGGCACCGTAGCACACGGAGCGGTCGACGTGACCTATCGGGAACTGGTGCATGCAATCAATGTCGGACCCCGCCACCAAATCCGCCACCTTTGATCCCATGTTCGCCTCCACGTGCCAAAGGCACAGGAAACAGGTAGCAGATCAGTCGGTTTGCCGGGGCGAGATCATCGAGGGAGAGATGTCGAAACGGCCCCCTAGTGGTCTGGGCCAGACGGAGCGCGCCGTTCTACTTACCTAACGATATGTCTGGCACACATTACCAGCGCCTGACCATTTCTGGCCGTGGTGAGGTGCTCCAGTGCAGTTTCACTTAGCTCCGAAGGTCATCCGGGCAATGCGGGTCAACAATTGGCGGAGCCAGAGCCAAAGGCGCTGCATCAACGATATCGAATTTACGGCGGACACTTCACCAGCGAAAAACAGAGAGCGGCGGCCATAATATGTCTGCATATTAACGCTCGTTTGACCGAAGCCGTAGCTGCTTGGGTAGGCGCCGTCGTAACTATGAACAACCTTATCCCAAAGCGTTATGAGTCCCTCGTAGTCGCCATCCATTGAGAGCATATGATCCGGCAGGACCCCATTCCTCATGCCGAATTCTTCGTCGTTTTTCATCCATATGGTATCCTCATGCTTTTTCGGTACAGGATAGCGACCCTTCTCCACTGCGTAAGCCAACTTTCTAAGTAATCTCTTCTCCGATTCGTCGAACACGAGCCCGCATTTCTCGAAGTCAACGAGAGGATTGTGGAAACTCAGATCTCGGTGAAGCTTGTCGTCTTGAGCAAGTGATGGATTGGACATCAATCGGTATGCCTTGGCAAACAGCTCAAAAGCATACCCGTACAGCAGCCAAATCGGCTGGTGGGCGTCCGCCGTTGCAGCTAAGCTTCCAATTTCTCTTTGCAACGCCTCCTTGGCAGCATCACCTGCAAGCTTGTATTGAAAAGCCAGTCGTAACCACGCCTGGGGCATCTGTCCGAACAAATATTGACTTTTTGACAAATTCTCCTTGTCCATGCTAACGCCCTGCTTTTAGTTGCGGTTTACCTGATAATCCGCTGGAGCATCAATAAAGATACCGGCATGTGACACGATGAACAACTCCCCAGGCGCCAATCGTGCAGACGACCGAACTCGGGGCTGGTGGGCCGAACCAGACGAATGGTTTCGTTTGTACCTCGCCAGACCCGAGGAATTTCGCACGCCGGGCAAGGTTACATACGGTCAGCCGTTCGCCTTAGGTCGCGGTGCGAAGGTGGCGCGGCAACTCCGCGCCAAGGGGATCCCGGTGGCGCGCGCGTCGAGCGACCTTGACGCCCGGTGGCGGATCTATGCAACCATTGACTGATCGACGTTGCTCGCGTAAGCCTAAAAAAGCTCAAAGAATTATGGGGGAGACGATGGCGTACGTGTATTTATCAAATAGCACTGGAATTATCCCCATCTACGGCCCCGATTACATTACGGTGAATGAAGGTAATGTCGGCGAGAGTAAATTTTTTGTCCGTTTCAACTTGTCGGCGGCGCTTCCCAATCCGGTGTCGGTGAGCTATTCCACGCTGGGATTGGCGACGCAGCCGTCATACGATTACATTCCACAGGTAGCCGCAGTTACTATACCTGCTGGATCTTTGTTCGTTGATGTACCGTTCTACATTCTTGGCGATACCATCGACGAAACCGATGAAGTCGTTACAATCGCAATAAATAAAGTAGACGGCGCCGACTACGACGCGAACAAGAAAAGTATAATGGCCTTTATTCAAGATGATGACCCTCCAGGATCTAACGTCAACACAGCGCCGCCGTCATCTCTCAATCCGAAATTTTCAATTAGAGCAGTGGATGCTGACAAGCCAGAGGGTAATAGTGGATCGACGCCGTTCACATTTGAGATATTTCGCGAAGGCGACCTGACATCCACGACGAGTGTGATGTGGTACCGTAAAATTGTGGACGGCAACGGGCAGTCCAACACGTTAGACATAAGTCAAAATTATGTTGGACAATACGTTACGTTCCAACCGGGGGAAAGCGCAAAAACCATCAGCGTCATGGTCAATGGCGATAGAATTCCCGAGGCAGATGAGGAGTTCACCATTGAATTCCGGACCTTTGATGAATTTGTCAACGCAACTGGTGTGACAAAGGCCACGGGCATTATCCGGAATGACGATAACGGTAAGGTGGTGTCGATTGTCAGGTCGGGCATCAGGGTCGACAGCTACTTCGACTCCTATCAAGGGCCAGTGAGCGGAATTAAGTGGCAGTTTCTCGGGAACGAGGACTCTGAGGTCGTGAACGGAACGGACGACGCCGATTTTCTAAACCTCATGGGGAATACGGATGCGGCCAGTGGAGGCGCAGGCGATGATGTCCTCGACGGTGGTACCGGGTCGAATTTCCTGACCGGAGGAAATGGCGCCGATACCTTTTTCGTCGACGGACGCAATACGGGAATTACATGGTCTACTGTCACCGATTTTGATGCCAACGAGTGGGCCACTGCCTGGGGATGGCGCGAAGGCATCTCGAAGCTTACTTGGGTCGATATGGCGGGAGCCGACGCCTACAAGGGGGCAACGGCGCATATGGACTTTGATGGCAATGGAACCATTGACTCCAGTATGACCTTTACTGGGAAGGCGGTGGGAAGCGTGATCTCCATGACCGGGCAAGTTGGAAATGATGCTTATCTCGCTTTCCGAATTGGGTAAGAGAGCCTTTTTCAGATCGTAGGCAAGCGCCGGCGGGTCAGCTGAGCATTCTTGGCCGCTTGGTTCAACCCCTCGGGGCCAAGTGTCAGCGCCCGCTTCAACGCGGCGATTCGCCTACGTTGTTGTAGGAGTTCCTGCCCGTCCAGACGCTCGGCGAGAGCGTTCGCCGCGGCAATCTTCTCCCGTTGCGCTGTAGCCCACCCGTCGCCCTGCCGCGGTGCGGTGCGGTCCTTTTCCACCGCCGCCCGTGCCAGCGTCAGGTAGACTTCTTGTCCCCACTGCCCCATCCCAAAGTTGACCGCCGTGCATACAAGCCGGACGTTGTCGACAGTATATCCCAATTGGGAGTCGCGACGGTCGATGCTGGGGGCGAAGGGGTGTTTGACCAACGCCTCCTCATACCTTTCCCAGCTGAACCAAAAGCCAGTGACGTCGCAGCGACCGCCCTGCGCCTGGTACATGGTCTCAGCGTGATCCTCGCTAAGATCGAAGGCACGCCCCGAGCGCTTAGCCCGGCTGCGCGCATCCAAGACAAGACCACGAAGCCTGCGCTGACGGATCACATCGTCCTCGGTGGCCATGACGTACGCGCCTCCTCAGATGGACCGTTTCAAGCGGGGCGGCTCCCCCCGCACGATTCTCCGCTCGTCGATCTCGGGAAAAAGCTCAGCGGGAACGCGGGTTTCTGATCCAGGCATGAGCCAGCAATCGCCCGTCCACATACAGACGATCCATCCGTCACCGACTGCATCAGGTCCAAGTCGCACGAAGTAAAACCCCTTAGACCGCGAGCGGTGATCGGTCATGTCCTTACCTCACTTTTTGAAGACGCTGTTGGCCAAGGTGCGGAGACGTACCTGTAATCCAACCCTTGCAGCCCAGCGGCTAAGGTTGTGCGATTCGCCCGACCTCAACGTCTCAATAATAGACTCCAGCCTGGACAGTACTTCGACTGCTTCCCGACGCAGAGGCTCATAATCAACTTCTGCTTCCTGCTCGTTGTCGGGGGCAGGGAGGTCTGCATGCGTAGTTCCGCCGTCAATTGATCGCGCCCAGAGCGCAAAGCTCCGAAGGTTTAACGCGCTGCCGCTCCCAGTCTCGCGACCCCGCACCTGTTCGTAAATTACCCACGGCCCCCTTAGCTTGCGCTGGAACGAGTGTGGGGGGAGGTCGGAGGGCTCGTCAGTAATGCAGATGACGCGACGGGCAGCGGAGCCATCGTCATTCTGGTAGGTCTGGCCATCTTTGATGTCGCTTCTCTTCATGACGCGCGATCCTTCTTGATCAGGCTTCCTGGCAGGTCATGGCGCGGCCTCGATCTGCTTGGAGATCCACTGGCTCAGGCTGATGCCCTCCACCGCACGTCGTCGGCCATGGCGAGGCATTCCATGCGTCGACTGCTCCACGGAAGTATCCTCCACGCCATTCGCCGCGTTACTTCTGGCAGGAGGCGATCAATCCCTTCAGCATTTTCCTCGCCTCGGCCGTGATTTTCATCTCATATCCGTAGTAGAAGTCCGGGTTCAGCGGCTGCAACGCGTATCGAATCGTGTTTGAAGAGGCGACCATCGCCGCGACGTTGGCGGGTAGAACGTAATGTCCGGCGACGAACTCTCCGCGATGCTCGAGAAGGGCACCCTTCAATCCTTTGATGACGATTGGCGTCTGATCGAGGGTCAAGGTCTGCGGAGGGTTCCGGGCCGCCAGATCAAAAGACTCTTCGCCGCCCGTGAACATCGCGGTGAAGTTGATCTCCTTGTCCTCGTTGCAGAGGAAGATCGCTTTGCTGGTGCCGTTCCAGGTTTCCTGCTGCCCCTTCACATACAGCCCGAAGTCCAGGGACTCGATGGTCCACTTCGGCTCGGTCCCTGAATGGACGACGTGGTAGCGCTCGAGGTCTTCTTGCGAGAGCACGTTGATGTCGCTGCTCGCGACCCGGGTCATCACGGGGAAGAGCCCGGGCTCGATCCCCATCTCGCCCAGGTACGACACCAGCAGAGCGCTCACCACCTGGGCGGCATCGCTGTCCTGGCCTGTGGATCTCGAAAACGCGAAGCGGTGGACGCCGTACTTCGAGCCGGAAGGAACACTGCGGAATTTGCCTCCCAGAAACGCGGTGGCGCAGGCGCTGTAACAGTAGCCGGGATTGATGCCGCTGTCCGTGGGCCGGCGTACACCAATCGTCGTCGAGAAGCCGCGCCTCCGGAACTCGCGCCCGAGGGCTACTCCTTGGGCGAGGTTGCCGCCAGGCGAATTAAGAATGACGCTCGATCCGTCGGGAACGTTGTTGGAATCCAGGAAAGCGGAAAAGCGCCGCGCCGCGTCTTCGTCGATCGGGCCGAACAACTGGATACGCCACGCCGTCCCCGTGATCCGCGGCAGCCATGGAGGCTCGCCCATGATCGTCAGATGGTTGTCGTCGATGTGCTCGATGATGGGACGCGGCTTTGACGATGCGGCCGGCGGACCGGCGGGCCTGCTCACGGTGCCACTGGCCGCTTCCCCGCCCGCGGGCGCCGATGTTGAGTTTCCGAGACTGGCTAGGTATGCCGTGCGCGCTGCGAGATTCTCACCGACACACGCCCGGCTGCGGGCGATGACGTCCGCCGTCGGAGCGCCCCGTCCAGGCACGCCGCACCGCTGGGTGTAGTCGGAAATCCATTGCTTCTGCTCGGCGGTCAGGGTCTTCCGGCGGTCCTCGTCGAGGGACTTGCGCAGCGTGTTCCAGGCGCCCTGAAGCCGATCAACGCTTTCCACCAGATTGGGGTCCGAGCAGATGACGTGGTCGACCGCGAGATACGCCTTCGAGCAGTCAAATGCCTTGCTTTCTTTAGATCCGAAAGCCGCGGTGGCAAGCGCGAACGCCACCACGGAAAGTCGAAGCACCTTCATTGACTCTTCCCGGCCGTCGCAAACCTTGTTGTTCCACAGCCATCAATAGCAAGGCAATGCGCCACGGTCAATTTGCTGGCGACGTGGCATTCGAAGGTTTGGCGGCGCTGTTCAGGCGGCGTCGAGGAATGAGAGCTGCACGGCTCGCTCCTTTCGTTGGGCCTTCTTGCCGGCGTCGTAGTCGGAGAACGGCACGGCCCGGTACAGGCCGGTGACAACCCACCGCTGGAACCGCTTCAGTTCCCGGTAGCGATCGGCGTCCCTGGCGCGGCAGTCGAAGACCATCGGATAAGGGCTGATCCCCCGCTCCACCATGCGGTTGAAGCGGTGCCACAGCCGATCCCACGTCTCGTTCTTGTCAAAGCCGACCAGCATGTAACTCATAACATGCTTGGGCGGGATGCCGGCGGCCTCCAGCATGTCCATGCCCTTGAAAAAGATGCCTTCGTCCTTGAGGTTGTCCCAAGCGGTGTAGAGCCGCCGTTCCTTGAAGGCATCGTCCCGGTATTCGATGGTCGCCAGAGCCTCCGCCGCGGCCGGCGTCAGCAGGCGCACGTTGATTCCTTGGTTCAGGCAGACCTTGAAGCCGCCGGCCCGGATCTCCTCCACCCGCGCCCGCCATTGCTCCTCCGGCTGGCCGAAGAAGTCGTTGTCGAGGAGGTGGATCTTCCGCGGGTGCTCCTCGCCGCGCCAGATGTCGGCGATGGTGCTGACGCTGCGGTTCTTGCCCTCCTTGCCGGGCACGACGCAGAACTTGCAGGACAGCCGGCAGCCGCGCTGCGTGAAGCCAAGCGACGGCTCATACCAGGGGTACAGGCTGTAATCGTAGCCGTCATGATCCGGCCCGGTGATCTCCTCGATGGTCATCTTGCTCTCGCTCCCGGTGCCGCCGACGATGGCGCCCGGCCATGTCCGCATGAACTCGGCGACGCGATCGGCGCTGAACGCGAAGATGGCGGAGCCGTACACACGGTCGTAGTCCGGCTCCATCAGGTCGCGGTGGGCGTGGCGGACATAGTGGACCTCGTCGCCGCGCTCCCGGTGCCAGTGCGCCAACTTCATCAGCGCTAGGTTCGGGAGACTCCCGTCGAGCTGCGTCAAGCGCACTCGCATGTTTCACAGCCCTCCATGGCCAGTCGGAAAGGTCAGAGTGCGTCACGGCCGGCATCGGCCAGTTCCACCGGCAGCCACATCGCGCGACGGATGATTCCGTGATAGCCGCACTCCTTGCAGCCGCCGCCGTCACACCCGCTGCACTGCGCCGACCACGTCACCAGCTCGCAGACCTTCCTGCCGTCGCCGTGCAGGATCGCGTAGTTGCGCCGGCGGTCCAGGCGCTTGCCGATGACCGACTCGGCTTTCTCGTAGGTGCTTGGCCGATCGTCGTAGTGGATGATGCCTTGGTGGTCGATGGAGTGGCCAAGGCGTTCGATGACGGTTCTCATGCGGCCTCCGCCGGCTTCGGGGCGGCGTTCAGCATGAGGTGCCGCAGCGCGATCATCTCGTCGTTCCGGTACAGGCTGGTTACGAAGATGAACGGCTGGTGCAGGTTGTGCCCGTTGGCGTCGATGTAGGCTTGCGCGCCGACCTCGGTGAAGCAGGCGGTCACGAACTCGTCGGTATCGACATAGCCGACGCGCTCCCAGCGGCCGGTATCGCGACCGCGCTCGTGCATCCGTTCCAAGATGCGGTGCTGCCGCTCGTCGGCTGTGGCGTAATCGCCATCGGTGTCCAGCCAAACGATGTTGTCGGTGTGGTCCTCGTCCAGGCCGTAGATGCGGCGCTTCTGGAACACCACAAACAGCGGCTCATGGGTGCAGCGGTTGTTCTGGCTGGCGATCAGCGCGCCGACCTTGGCGAGCGTGTCTTGGCTCATTGTGCGGCCTCCAGGTCGTCGCTGGACGTCTGGCGCCTCTGGGCGCGGCGGCCCGCGGCCGCCTCCAGGAGGATGTCCCATGGATTCTTGTCGCCCTGGTACGGGCAGCTTCCCAGATCGGTAAGGCCGTGCAGTAGCGACTCGCCGGCATAGCTGACATGGATCGCCCGGCCGCAGCAGCGGCAGCGCATCAAGTCGCCATCCTGCTCGTAGACGTGCGACAGCGCACACAGGGCATCGTTGAACTTGCCGGCCGCCAGAAGAGCTGCAGCCATGTTCTTGCGCTCGGTGGCCTGCTTGATCAGGCGGCGGACTTCGGCCTTGGAGGTCATGCGGAACCATCCTGGACGGGCTCCGCCATCAGCGTTTCGGTGATCCAGGCGGTGGCCGCCGCGACGGACGGAAATTCCATCGGATCCGGATAGGGCCGGCAGTCCGGGCGTTCGTCGATGACGACGACCTGCCGCCCCTCGCCGCGGATGCGAAACAGGCGCTTGTGGCGGCCGATCACGTCCCAGTGGCCGGGATTGCGCCAGGAGAACGAGAAGGGCTGAGGGGCGGTCATCGTTCGCCTCCCAAGGCGGTGTCGATACGGTCCATGGCTTCCAGGATGGCGTTATGACGTTCCAGGAATCGCGCCCGTTCAGGCGTTTCCGGTTCGCTGCGGTCGTCGTTGGTCATGCGCTGAAGGACAAACCCAAACGTGTCTCGGCTGGCGATTAGGACCTTGCGGTCGCGGTCGGATGCCGACGCTGCCTGACCGCTGCGCCGTGTCTTGGCCGCTTGCAGGGCCGCAAGCAGCTTGTCGTGCGCCGCTTCAGCCTCGGCGTCCGATGCGTACTCGAAGACCTCGGAATAGTCGTTTCCGGTGAAGAGGACGCGGACGGCTGGACTTTTCCAGCTGTCGCCTAGCATCCAATCCGCTTCGCGCATGATCGGCGCCGGCTCCGGCCGCCCAAGTGCGCGAGACGCGAGACGC
Organism: Azospirillum canadense; assembly: GCF_025961225.1. Lineage (GTDB taxonomy): Bacteria > Pseudomonadota > Alphaproteobacteria > Azospirillales > Azospirillaceae > Azospirillum > Azospirillum canadense. Next base: position 89,325 of record NZ_JAOQNG010000008.1, read on the forward strand.
GTGAACAGCCCGGCCCGCTGCGGCACAAGGCTCGGCGACCCGGCTTCGTTGTCCCAGGCGCAGCCCTTGCTCCACCAGACCTTCGCAATGTTGCGTAGATGAAGGTGCGGACTGTAGCCGGGCATCTGGAATAAGGGGCTGGTGGTCATGCGGCGACGCCCTTTTTCCAAGCCAGCAGGAGGAGCCGACGGCGTGTTTCGCCGCACCCGTCGTTCCAGTAGAAGAGGCCCATCAAGGTTCCGAGCACGGTCGTCTTCTGGCGGACGTAAACTGGGCAGACGCCGGAATGCCGGCGGGCCACGGCGAGGATGCTGCGGAAGGTCAGGCGCTGCATGCCGCGCATAAGGCGCGTCAGTTCCGGACCGGCGAGGGCCGGCGTGCGTGCCGCTTGGTCGGCCCTTTCGTAACTCCCGGCAGCGCGCAGATCCTCGTACCGCTCCAATGCGGTCGAAAGCCCATAAGGATAACCGGACAGACTGAGCGGCCCGCGCATGGTGGTCAGCGGCGTTCCGTTCAAAGAGCGTGGGGCGGTCTCATCACTCATGGTGCATCGCTTCCTGCTCTTTCAGGCGGGTGATGTGGCTGATGAGGTCCAAGGTGCGCGGGCAGCGTCCGTAGGCCTCGACGGCGTCCAGCGCGCTCCGGACGGGAACCGACAGCGGTTTGCCACGGTGGATGGCGGCGTCGTTGGGCAGCACGGCACTGGGTGGAAGTTTCCTGGTCACGTCATGCCTCGCGTTTGTGGCGGGCGCTCAGCGCCGCCTTGTGTTCGTCCTTCGCGTGGTTCACGCGCTCGAATAGGTCCGGGTGGAGTCGCTTCAGTCCGACCAGCCACTCCGTCGTCACGTCGGCCCGCCACCAGTCGACCAGGTCGCTCAGGGTCGCGGCGAAGGGGATGATGCCAACCGCGATGCGGCACCAGGCCTCTGCGTCCTGCCGATCGCCCGGCGATGCGGTGCGGGCCGGTGGATCACCATCAAACTCTGGTTGTTCGATCTCCGTGGCCCTCAGGGGCTTGCTGTCCTCAGGTGAAAGCATCGCGCCAGGGTTTGCCGTCCTTGATCGCCGCGGCGGCTTTCCGGGTGCGCTCGCACGGTGACTTGAGTGCGAGTCCCAGAGCGTGATGCACCGCCTGCTCGACGCCTCCGTGAGGAGTCCAGAACGTCACCTCGCCGATCTTGTGTTGCCGGTTGTGGCATCCATAGAACGACCAATTGTCGAGCCACCCGTCGCACAGCGGGTTCATGTACACATCGGACGGCTGCTCCTCGCCGGCGCCGTCGGTCCCCTTGCGCACGTGGGCTCCGGCAACATGGCTGGCTCTGCCACAGACCATGCAGGGCATGGTCCGGATCCACGCGCCGTGCTCCTTGCTGCGGAACCATGCGTCCGGCTTGTTGGCGCGGCCGGTGAAGGGCTGAATGGGGAGCCCGCTCTTATCGATGAGGGGCGGCGGTTTGGGGCGCCGGGCGAATCCAGACATCACGCAGCCTCCCGGCGGGAACCGCTGGCCTTGCGTTGCAGGATCCTTGTCACCGCGGTGGCGAGGTCGTCGCGCATCTGCTGGAAGGTCTTCGCAATGCGGACGACCTTCTCTCCGTGGAAGTCCGGCAGGGTCGCGGTGCACTTCCGCACGTTGACGAAGGAGCCCATGATCTCCTCACGCTTCACCGTGCTGGTCCACGTGCCAATCTGGTCGCCCTTGAAGTGGATTTCCGGAAAGGCCGGCGACACGGACAGGTGCTTGAGCACGACGGCCTTTGTGATCTCCTGGGCCACGAAGGGGCGCGTTCGCTTCGGTCTGCGTTCGGCGCGCGGCGGGTTGGCTGCCATCAACTCGATCCCCGCCTCAATCGCCGCAACCACGTCGTCGTGGGTGCGTCCCTGAGCGCATTCCCACCGGAGACGCGACTCCCCGACGACCTTGTCGAGAGTGCTTTCGATGGGGGTCCAGAACTTGTAGATCGCGGGCACCTGTGGGTGGCCGTACACGGTCCGGTGCGCCAGATCGATGGCGTGGTTCATGTCAATGGGCCACGGCGTTGTCTCCGCCTCGGTGAGCCACCACTGCGCCCTGCCGTCCCGGATGTCTTCGAAGCTGTAATGCTTCCACCCGCGCCTTTTGATAATGGCCAGCATCTCCGTCAGAACAGCGAGCGCCGTCGGGCGCGCGCCTTTGCGGGGCGGGTTCTTCGGCGGCTGGAACGGATCCGAGGAGCGAATAGTGATGGACATGGGTCAGATCACAGGGCGCCGAGGAGGACGATGATCACGCAGATGCCAACGAGGTCGGCCAGGAACTCACGGACGGTCATGACAATCACCTCAGGGAAGGACAGAGAAGACCGCGGTGCCGATGGCCTTGGCGTCGTCCAGGAGGACCGCGCAGGCGACCAGGATCAGACCGGCGACGAAGACGGTTCCGAGGACATCGCGTCCGGCTTCGCGAATGCTCACGACGACGGCTGGGATGACGTCGGTATGGATGGGGTCTCGCATCACGCGGCCTCCGGGACCGGGTGAGCGGAGGTGACGCGGTGAACGACGCGGTGGTCGGCCGGCAGGTAATCGCGGAACGCAGCCACGGCTTCGTCGAGGTTTGGATGACGCTCGCCCAGGCGGCCCTCCGCCAAGCGCGGCCAGAAGCACAGCAGGAACATGCGCGGAGCGTGTGTGCGGATTTCGCAGCGGATGCGGGCTTCATGGCAGAGGAAGACGAGCTTGGTCAGGCGGTCGCCGTCGAAGGTCGCGAAGCTATTCCCCTCGTGCCACGGCACGGCCATTCCCTGACCCCAGCCGATCCACTGAATCGCGTCCCAGGCGATCGGGGCGTTGTAGATGCCGCCGCCGACCATGCCGAGGATGTCCATCACCTTGGCCTGGAATTCGCTCAGTGTATCGGGCGCGGCGGCGTAGCCCTTGGTGTTGTCGCTGCGGGTCTTGCGCGCGCGGCTGGCCGCCAGCATCCGCTTGCCCGCGGCGATCGCGCCTTCCGCCCACGCGGCGTGGTCCATCGTTGCGTAGCTCATAGGAGGTCCTCTCCTTGGTGTTCGGCTGGCGACAGCAGGCGGTCCTGCTCTCGGCAGCCGGCGGGGCGGTGTCGAGCCCCGCTGGCATCCTGCGAATGCGCCTTCGTCATGGGATGGTTGGAAGGGGCGGTGTCTGTTTCGGCCTGACACTGGCTCGTTGGTCACTTCATGACGGACTCCCGTATGCGCGTTGGATGAGAGAGCCGGCTTCTATCTCCGCGCCGACGCCGGCCACATGCCCCACCACTGGTCCTGCGCGCTGCGCAGTTTTCCCCGCGGGGTTGACTCGCCGCGGCTCTCTCTGACACCTCAACCCCCACCCGCTGGTCAGGGCGAGTAAGGGGGTGAGGGGGCCATTCGTGGACGTTTACGGACCGTCTTGAACGGCGAAGTCATCCAGTCCTGATGCTTTAAGCCGGCTGGGGTCACCCATACCGGCCGGCACGCGCTGATGCGCAGGTATGGAGGTTTCAGGCGCGGTCAGTGCGCGGGCAGGACCGTGGCCAGCCAGCCCACGGAAGCGACCGCCCAGACGGTGGAGATGGTGAGGAGATCGCGCAGGGCGGACATCGAGCGGAGATCCTGTGCAGATTGGAGTTTTCAGACAGTCTGCGTCACGCGGCACGTGCGAGAGTCGGCGTCCACGCGGGCCGGTCGGCCGGATGCTCCACGCCGTAGGAGCGCAGCGTCTCCTTGATCACCGCCAGCTCGGCGGCGCGCGGCACGCCCACAATCGACCAGTCCCAGGCGCCCTCGATGCCGTCGGCGGCGCGCATCGCGTCGTCGAGGCTGGGCGCCAAACCGATCAGGGCACCGGTGGGCAGGTGCGTGAGATTCCAGCCGCGGTCGTCCCGGTGAATGCCGAAGGCGCGGCGGGCCTTGCCGAAGTCCACTCCCATCGGTCCCTGCACGGTGTCAATCAGGAAGGGGTGGAACGTCCAGGTGTTGTGGCTGGTCACGGTGTTGACGGGGCGCAGGTTCATTACGCGGCCCTCCGGTCGAGCATCAGACCGTGCACGGCGTCGGCGCGCCAGGACTCGGCCCGCTCGCGACTGATGAACGGACCGTTGGGCTGGCCATTGTCGGTCAGGCGGCCGACATACCAGCCGCGGGACGGCTCCAGATCCGTCGTGGCGAAGGGGCTGACGTAATAGACCGGCGGAACAGTCATGCCTAGTCCTCTGTGAACACTTGTTCCGTTGCCCCCAGAGCCCCCTTGGCGGCCATGTGTGGCGCCAAGGGGGAAGTCTAAGGAGGAAACGCCGCGGAAGTGCCGCGACAGAGGCAAGGTATCTTTTATACCGTCAGGGTGTCAATGGGGTTCCGCGAGATTTTTGTGCTGCAGATATTCCTGGATGATCTCGACGGCGTCCAGATGCACCTCGGACTCCCCGGCGGGCATGCCAAACTCAGGATGCAGCAATCCGGTGATTCGCGTCAGCAGAGTGGCGCAGTCGCGTATTGGCGAGCGCATTTCCGCCACGTACGCCGCCAATTCAGTGCTCTCCGCCTCATCGACCACGTCACCACTCCTACTGCCCGCCGTGTTCCGTTTTCGTTCTGGGAAAGCATGCCTAAAGGCAAAGCTTCCGTCAACGTCCAACAATTGTCCCGCCTGTCCGCGTGTCCGTACAATCGCGCCGAGGTTATAGCACCATTGGTAGCGTTGTTCTACCAACGCTAGATGGTGCGCCCTTTTTGTCTCTCGCCTAACTAGTTTGAAATATCGCCGCGCAACGAAGTCTCCAGGCGGCGATCGGAAATGATCGGGGCGAGGAAAGCAGCGCAATAATTTCGCAGCCAAAACGTAGGAGCATACCGGAGTATGATCCTACAGTTGATGGCTTGTGGCTTGGTTAATTTGTCCGTACAGTCCGCCGCGCGTACACGTTTCCGCTCGTACGGAAGCGCGTACAATTCTATACGTTGAGGCATGAGAAAGATGGCCGAACGCTTTGAGATGCGCTGTGACGAGGCGTTCGCCGCGCGCATAGATGAATGGCGCGCCGCGCGGCGGCCGATTCCCAACCGATCCGCCGCGGTGCGCCATCTCGTCGAAATGGGTCTTTGTTATGATGAAGAAGCCGTTCCGCTGCTGCGGAAGTTGCTCGAAGGGCGCCGCGACCTGGAAGTGCTGCGCCAGGAGTATCCAGACTTGATCAACGATGTTCTGGGGCCGAAGCGTTAGCCAAGCCCTCGACATAGCCTAGAACTCGGCGCAAGCCGTTCTCGTCCAACTCTTCCAAAAGCGCCACGATCTGCCGCACCAGGGGCCGGGTGCCGACCGGGTTCATTACCCCTTCGCCGGTGAGAAGCCAGTGCTTCGAGACGTTAAAGGCCGATGCGTACTGTTCCGCCACGGGAAGACGCAGGCCGTTGATGCCGGCTTCGTGTGCCTTGTAATTGTTGTAGTTCCATCCGCAGGCATCTGCGGCGTCTTTGGCTTCGAGATAGCCGGCCTGAATGCGGGCCAACTTGAGCCGCTGGCCCATCGCCGCGTTCTGGGCACGAATCTGCTCCTTTGCCTCGGCGGTTGCGCGCGGCTTCATAGCGGGTGGCTCCAATCTACAGCCTGACGGGATCTTTTCTAACCTAAGCACTGACCGATGTACTGACTGATTCGGGGTCGCGCAAGCGAACCTAGCCGAAAGCGCCATGGGCCAAAAAATGGCTTGCGCCTTTGGGGTAGCTTTTATACCGTGTCGGCATGAACACCCATGAAGCCGCAATTCGCCTCTGGCCGCGCCTGATCGACTTCGCTCACGCCGTCGGGGCTCCGTACGAGAGCGTCAAGCAGTGGAACCGCGCGGGACGCATTCCGGCACCCTATTGGCTGTCCGTGGTGGAAGCTGCGCGGCTCATTGGGAAGACGATCACCGTCGAGGAGTTGGCGGAGGCCATCGACAAGCGGAAGGCGGCCTGAGTCATGCGGCATCGGGTGGATCTCCTTTTTGTACTGACAGTTAGCGGCCTGCTGGCTCCGGCAATTGCCGTTCTTGGCATCGGCGGCACGCATCTCCTTGCGGCCTTCATCGGCGCGGTTGGCCACTGACATGCGCGACGTCCTCCGCAACCTTCTCGGCCGTCTGCTGGAGAAGGGCCAACCGGTCCAGAGCCGGCGCCTTCTCCAGGCAGAGGCGCGCGATCTGACGCATCAGCGTCAGCACAGCGAGCGCGAGGCGGCGGACTTCTTCTTCCGCGTCGTGGTTGGCCTTGGGCGTCGCGCTCATGCCCCCAAGGTGCCCGATA
>NZ_JAOQNG010000009.1:0-155000 GCF_025961225.1 Azospirillum canadense
ATCAGGATGGTCGGCGTCATGTCCATGGCCGTGCCGATGACCACGACCAGCGCCATGATCGCGAACATCAGCAGCATCGGGCTGCCCATCAGCGGCTCCAGCAGGTCGGTCAGCTCACCGGGCAGGTCGGCGACCGTGATGAGCCAAGACGACACCATGGCCGCGGCGACCAGGAACATCACCACCGCCGTCGTCTTGGCCGCGGTGGCGAAGACGGCGTAGAGGTCGGCGACGGTCATCTCGCGGTACACGAAAAGCGCGACGACCAGCGAGTAAACCGCGGCGACCACCGCCGCCTCGGTCGGCGTGAAGACGCCGAGCTTCAGCCCGAAGATGATGATGCCCGGCAGCACCAGCGCCCAGAAGGCGTCGAAGAACGCACGCACCATCTCTTTCAGCGGCCGCCGGGGTGGCGGAGCGATGGTCTCCTGCCGCACCACATACCACCAGGCGACGCACAGGCCGAGCGCCAGAAGGACGCCCGGAACGATGCCGGCCAGAAACAGCTTGGTGATGGAGACGTTGGCGGCGACACCGAAGATGATGAAGCCGATGGAGGGCGGAATGATCGGGGCGATGATGCCGGCCGCGGCGATCAGGCCGCCCGAGCGCGCCTTGTCGTGCCCGGCCGCCACCATCATCGGCACCAGCAGCGCGGCCAAGGCGGCCGCGTCCGCCACGGCGGAGCCGGACAGGCTGGCGAGGATGGTCGCCGCCAGAATGGCGACGTAGCCGAGCCCGCCCTTGACGTGCCCGACCAGGGTGAGGGCGAAGGTCACGATGCGCCGGGACAGGCCGCCGGTGTTCATGATCTCGCCGGCCAGCATGAAGAACGGCACCGCCATCAGCGGGAAGCTGTCGGCGCCGTTGATGACGTTCTGCGCGATCACCTGCGCGTCGAACAGGTCGAGGTGCACCATCAGCGCCGCGCCGCACAGCAGCAGCGCGTAGGCGATGGGCATGCCGATGGCCATGGCCCCGAGCAGAGGCACCAGAAAGACGGCGATGGTCATAAGGGCCTCCTCAGCTCTTGTGGCCCGGGGCCGCGGCGGCGCCGGCCGGCGGCACCGGGGTGCCCAAATCCTTGTGCAGGTCGTCGAACTCCGCCTGCTCTTCGGAGTCGACGACCATGACCAACTCATGCTCGGTCAGCCGACCGGTCAGGACCCGGTACAGCTCCACCAGGAGGATGCCGCCGGTCGTGAGGCTGAAGACGACGCCGATGCCGTAGAACAGCCCCATCGAGAGGCCGGTCGCCGGCGCTTGGACATCGCGGTTGATGAGGGTCTGCACCCAGCTTCCCTTCAGCATCAGGAACGTGATGTACAGCATCAGGAGGTGGCCAATGACCAGAAGGCTCTTCTTCCCCGCCGCGGGCAGCCGCCGGACCAGCGTGTCAACCCCGAGATGAGCATGCTCCCGCAGGCCGATGGCGGCGCCCAGGAAGGTCATCCAGATGAAGAAGAACCGCGACAACTCCTCGGACACGGTGATGCCGCTGTTGAAGGCGTAGCGGAGCACCACATTGCCGAACACGAGGACCACCATGGCCGCCAGGCACAGCACGGTCAGCAGCTTCAACACGCGGAAATAGGCGTCCACAAGGACCTGCATGTCCTCCTCCCCTCATTCTGGCTCACCACCCCGGCTTACCGGTCTGGCCGAGCCACTGCTTTATGAGAGCCGCAGCTCCCGCGGCCTCCTTGTGATGGGCCGGCTTTTCGGGAGGCCGGCGGATCGCGCCCCGTGGCCGCGACACGGTGAATGGTGCCCTCCTGCTGTGCTGGCTCGACTATGTACTAACTGGTACGTCCACGTCAACGCGGATTCGTTCTGGGCTGGACTGTTGGCGGCGCAAGCGGTCCCGGCATTCCGTTGTTCACCCGCCGGGCTGGCGGTGACTAACCGGTTCGTTTACATTACCGCCGAGGCGCAGGAAAGGTGGTCGCGGATGAGCATGGCGGAAGACAAAGGGCGCACCGATAAGGCGGCCGCTTCCCGGAAGAACGATCCCGAGAGCACAAGGCGGGACATTCTGGCCGTGGCGACGGAAGAATTTGCCACGCATGGCCTGAGCGGTGCGCGGGTCGACGCCATCGCGGAGCGCACGCGCACCACCAAGCGCATGATCTATTATTACTTCGGCAGCAAGGAGGGCCTCTACATCGCGGTCCTCGAGAAGGTCTATGGCGACATCCGTGCGGTGGAGAGCGACCTGCGGCTGGAGGACCTCGACCCGGAACAGGCGATCCGCCGTCTCGTCGAGTTCACGTTCGACTACGAGGAGGCCCATCCGGACTTCATCCGCCTGGTCAGCATTGAGAACATCCACCATGCCAAGTACATCGCGCAGTCTTCGGCGATTCGAAACCTCAATGTGCCGGTGATCGACACGATCGCAGAGATTCTCGCCCGAGGCCATCGACAGGGCGTGTTCCGCGTTGACGTAGACCCTGTTGACCTGCACATGCTGATCAGTTCCTTCTGTTTTTTCCGGGTGTCGAACCAGCATTCCTTCGGCACCATCTTCCGTCAGGACCTGGGGGCGCCGGAGATCCGCGGGAAACATCGCGCAATGATCGGTGATGCGGTCGTCCGCTACCTGAAGGGCGACTAAACGGGCGCCGAACAGCCCGCCACAACGTGGGGGCTCCGACGATCGACCGAGCCGCAGGGCACGCCGAACTGCGCTGCGCGCCGACACAGAATGACGGCCAGGAACGATGTCCCATAAAAGCGCAAACCTGCGAGCATAGCCCTTACAGCGCGACACGAGCGTGACGACGAGGCAGGCCGGCTGGCGCGGTGACATCCACGCGGCGTCGTTGACGGCGGGGAGAGTCAGTTTCACAGCAACGAGTTGGCCGCTGCTGGTATCGACACCGGCGTGCCTTCGCCGAGATCGGCCCACCTTGGGCCTGTGTTTCTCCACCAACCACTTGCCGGGCCTGCTAAGTTCGCGGCCGCGATTGTCCACCAACTGGGGCTCCGGACCGGCGGTCATCGACCGTGGCGCCGCGGCCTGAGACCGGACCCGTGGGTTCGGGATGGTGTGGTCGCCGCGCTGGACCTTCGCGGGTTCCGGCGCCCGCAGGTCCGGTTGGAGCCGGGGCATCAGCGAGCCGGGCAGCCTTCGGTCGGCGGGAAGGTCTCAACATCGTTTTGATCGCCAGGCCCGATCTCCTCGGCTGCCCACCGCGGGGGCTGCGTGGGGCGGCACGTCACGCCGGAATGACACCCTCGCTGCGCCAGATCGGCAAGCTGCCGCGCTGGCGTAGCCTCGCTTCAGGCGCTGGCTGATTCGTCACGCAGTGTCTGACGCGGGGGAAATGGCGGTGTACAGCATGGTGTTTGAACCGCATCGGTCGGGGAGGCGGCGGGTCTCAACGGAATAGAGCTTCTACGCCAATCCGGAAGTCGCCGCCACGCCAGCCCCGTTTCGCTCGCACACTGCGAAAAAGCTCTAACCTCGGCCCTTTGGAATCAGGCCTGCGGCACGCTGCCGATCAGCCGCGCCAGCCGCTGGAGTGCCAGCGCGTAACCCTGTGTGCCGAAGCCGGCGATAACCCCAGACGCCACCGACGAGACGTAGGAATGGTGCCGGAAAGGCTCCCGCTTGTGGATGTTCGAAATGTGCACCTCGAGGATCGGAAAAGCGCAGGCATGCAGCGCGTCCAGGATGGCGACGGAGGTGTGGGTGAAGGCCGCCGGGTTGATGACGATGCCGCTGGCCACCTCGCGCGCCTCGTGGATCCAGTCGATGATTTCGTACTCGCGGTTGCTTTGATGAAACTGGATCTCCAGTCCGAGGTCCTGGCCGACTTTGCGGCAATCGGCCTCCACGTCCGCTAGGGTTTCGTGGCCGTAGATGTGCGGCTCGCGCTTGCCCAGCAGATTGAGATTCGGGCCGTTCAGCACGTAGACGACGCGGCTCATGAGGTTTCCTCCCCTGTGTTTTCCGTTCACCGCTACCCTACATCAATGTGTGTACCGCGGCCCGGAAATGAGACACCCGGCTTGGCTTATTCAGGCGGCCAAGGGTAGCTCGGCCATGGGCGTCTCATCAACCCCGAGTTGGTCGGCGCGCACCTGGGCTGGGGTGCGGTGTCCATGCCGGGCGACGAGCCAGGTTTCATTGTCGTGACGGGCGAACTCGACCAGAGCGCGACGCAGGTCCTCGACGGTGTCGAAGGTGTGGATCCACAGCAGGGGTGTTGTCAGGTTGGCGGTAGGCGGTCCAGCATGGCAGGTTGCGGACATGAGCACGTCCATCAATCCGTACCGCGGCTTCCGCTTTCCGGCGGTGATCATCAACGAGGCCGTATGGTTGTACCATTGCTTCAGCCTGAGCCTGCGCGAGGTCGAGCTGATCCTGGCGGCGCGCGGTATCGAGGTCAGTTACGAGACCATCCGGGAATGGGGCCTCCGGTTCGGGCGTGACTTCGCCAACACTCTCAGGCGCCGCCGGCACCAGCCGGGCGATAAGTGGTTGTTGGATGAGGTATTCATCCGTATCCGCGGCAAGCAGCACTATCTGTGGCGGGCCATCGACCAGAACGGTGTGGTTCACGACATTCTCGTCCAGAGCCGGCGCAACAAGAAGGCGGCCAAACGATTCTTCCGCAAACTGCTGAAAGGGTTGCGCTACGCCCCGCGTGTCCTCGTGACCGACAAGCTGAAGTCCTACGCGGCGGCGAAGAAGGACCTGAAGCTCGACGGCGCACACAGGCAAAGCCGATACCTGAACAACGCCTGCGAAGTCTCGCATCAACCGACCCGACGGCGCGAGCGGCATATGAAGAGGTTCAAATCCGCCCGACATGGGGACTGTCAGGAATTTTGTGTGCGGGCGGGCGGTTTGCACATGATCAGGCCATGGCCCGGGCGAACCGCTCGGCAAAGAGCACGGCGAACTGGGCCTTGGCCATGCACCACTCCCGTGCCGGCATGGTCCACTCTTTTTCGGCGCGGTTCAAGACCAGGAAGAGCAGCTTCAACACCGCCTCGTCGGTCGGGAAGTGGCCGCGGGCGCGCACCGCCCGCCGCAGCTTCGAGTTGAGCGCTTCAATGGAATTCGTAACTGGTATGATGATGCCCGATGCCGCCCTCGTCCGGTTGGGGCCTCTTGGGCTCTGATGTATGGTGCGACCATCCGGGACAAGGGGCATCGGGAGCGCGTAAGGTGGGCAGGCCGATGTATACGATGAGCTGCGAGCTCGTGTTAGTAGCTGGCCGCCCCTGCGACCCACCCGGTTGCGCTGCGAGCGCGGATCCGTAGTTGTCGTGTTGCCCGCCGCTCCCGCCGTTCATGAGGGAGAGCCATCATGCGACGCATCGTCGGAATGGACATCCATCGCACCTTTGCCGAGGTCGTGTTCTGGGAGGACGGCCGGCTGCGACCGGCCGGCCGGGTCGACATGACCCGCTCGGGCCTGGAAGGCTTCGGCCGCCTGCTGACCACGGAGGACGAGGTCGTCGTCGAGGCGACCGGCAACAGCATGGCCGTCGTCCGCGTTCTCTCGCCCTTCGTGGCGCGCGTGATCATTGCCAACCCGCTGGAGGTCAAGGCGATCGCCCACGCCCACGTCAAGACCGACAAAATCGACGCCGGCGTGCTGGCGTCTTTGCGGGCGGCCGATTTCCTGCCCGAGGTCTGGCTGCCGGATGCCGAAACCGAACGGCGCCGCCGTCTGGTGACGCGGCGCAACCAAGTGGTCCGGCACCGCACCCGGATCAAGAACGAGGTCCACGCGATCCTGCACGCCCATCTGATCCCGCCATGCCCGCACGCTGATCTGTTCGGCCACCGGGGGCGGGCCTGGCTGGCGCGTCAACCACTTCCCGATGACGAACGGGCGGCCATTGAGCGCCACCTGCGCGAACTTGATCGCTTGGGCGAGGACTTGCAGGGGCTCGACCGTGAGATTGCCCAATCCGTCTGTGATGATCCTGCGGTCAGACGGCTTCTGACGATCTCCGGCGTCAACCTCACCGTCGCCGCCGGGCTGGTTGCCGCGATTGGTGATATCCATCGCTTCGACAGCCCGCAGAAGCTGGTGAGCTACGTCGGGCTCAATCCTCGGGTTCACCAGTCCGGGCTTGGGCTCGCCCAATATGGCCGCATCAGCAAGCGGGGACGCTCCCACGCCCGCGCCCTGCTGGTCGAGGCGGCCTGGGCGGCGTCCAAGGCGCCGGGACCGCTGCGGGCGTTCTTCCTGCGCATTCGCGCCCGCCGTGGCCACCAAGTCGCCGCCGTCGCCGTGGCTCGCAAGCTGGCGGTGCTCTGCTGGCATCTCTTGTCCAAGGGCACGGATTACCAGTGGGCACGGCCGGCTCTGGTCGCCCACAAGACCCGCGCGATGGAATTGCAGGCGGGAGCGCCGCTGAAGAAAGGCAATCGGCCTGGTGCGGCCTACGCCTACAACATCAAGGTCCTGCGCGATCATGAGATCGTCATGGCGCAACAGGCCCAGCAGGCTTACGAGGCGTTCGTCAGCCACTGGCAGCCACGCCGCCCTAACAGGATGCGGAAAAACGGGCCGATGCAGCGCCTTCGCCTCTGCTGAGGCTTGAAGATGGCGTTTTGAACGCCCGTTTTGGTCGGGATGGAGCGTTTTTCCTCGCTCCGAGGCTCCCGGAGCCGCCGTTCAGGCGGACTCCGGGCACGATTACGCTGCAGCCAGCAGCTTGGGCAGGCGGATCAGGTTGTAGGCGGCAGCGGTCAGGGTGAACATCCAGCCGACGCGAGCCGTGCCTCGGTGACGGGTCTTGCGCAGCCCGGCCGCTTTGATCCAACCGAACACCTCTTCGATCCGCTTGCGGATCCGAAGGCTGACGGCGTAGCCGGGGTGACGGGTGGTCCGGCCGTCGATCGCCGAGCGGCGGTTGCTGGTGTTCTGCGCGACATGCGGGGCGGCGCCCAACTCGCGCAGGTTCGCCACGAAATCCTTGGTGTCATAGGCCTTGTCGGCGGCCACCGTGATGCGGTGGCGCCCGGGAATGGATCGCGTCCCACCGCGTGGTGTCTGAGGCGTGAGGCTGGCCCGCCGGAGCGCTCCCCCATAGCTGGCGCAGGCGGGCCGGCCGTTCGGGAGCGGCGGTCACCGTGTTCTTCGGCTAAGTTGAGGTTGCTTAACGACCATCAACCAAGACGGAGACCACGATGACCGAGGACAGGATCGCTCTTCAGGAGCTGATTGGGAAGAGCGCCGATGCCGACTTTCTGCGCGAGATGGTCGGCTTCGCCGCCCAGCGCCTGATGGAGCTGGAGGTGGAGAGCCTGTGCGGCGCCGGGTATGGCGAACGCAGCGAGGACCGCCAGACCAAGCGCAACGGCTACCGGGAGCGGACCTGGGAGACGCGCGCCGGGGCCATCGACCTGCGCATCCCCAAGCTGCGGCGCGGCTCCTACTTCCCGGCCTTCCTGGAGCCGCGCCGCACCGCGGAGAAGGCGCTAATCGCGGTGATTCAGGAGGCCTACGTGCAGGGCATCTCGACGCGCAACGTCGATGATCTAGTCAAGGCGATGGGCATGACCGGCATCTCCAAGAGCCAGGTCAGCCGCCTGTGCCAGGACATCGACGAGCGCGTGCAGGCGTTCCTGAACCGGCCGCTGGAAGGCGACTGGCCCTTTGTGTGGCTGGATGCGACCTACGTGAAAGTGCGCCAGGACGGCCGCATCGTCTCGCTCGCCGCCATACTGGCCATCGGCGTCAACAGCGATGGCCGGCGCGAGGTGCTGGGGCTCGGCCTCGGGCTGTCGGAAGCCGAGACCTTCTGGACCGATTTCCTGCGCACCCTCACCCGCCGGGGCCTACGCGGCGTAAAGCTGGTGATCGCCGATGCGCATCTCGGGCTGAAGGCCGCCGCTTCCAAGGTGCTGGGCGCCACACTTCAACGCTGTCGTGTTCATTGCATGAGGAATCTCCTCGCCTGCGTCGGCAAGGCGCACCAGACGATGGTCGCGGCCACCATTCGCACCGCCTTTGCCCAGGAGACCGCTGAGGCGGCGCATGAGCAGTGGCGCCGGGTGGCCGACAGCCTGCGGCCGCGCTTTTCCAAGCTGGCGGCGCTGATGGACGAGGCGGAGTTCGACGTGCTGGCCTACATGAAGTACCCCAAGGACCTGCGCACCAAATTGCACAGCACGAATCCTCTGGAGCGGCTGAATGGCGAGATCAAGCGGCGCACCAACGTCGTCGGCATCTTCCCTGGCGAAGGGGCGGTTGTGCGCCTCGTCGGCGCCTTGCTGCTGGAGCAGCATGATGAATGGGCGGTGGCCCGGCGCTACATGACCATGGAAAGCCTGGCCGAGCTGTGCCACCCTCACACCCCTGATCCGCTGTCCATCGCAGCGGAGTAGACCGGCGGCCTCAACCCGCCGAAGAGCACAGAGGCCCCCTCAGACACCACGCCTCGGGGCACGATCCGGGAATGGCCTCGACCATGGAGACCGCCGCCTCGCGTTCGGCCAAGCCGGTGGCCGCGGTGAGCCGGACATCGACCACCAGGGCGTGGCGGTTCTCCATCAGCGCGTGGCCCATGAAGGCCAGTTTCGCCGGCTGCCCGTGGCCCTTGCGGTACAGCCGCGCCTCGGGATCGCTGGTCGAGGCGTGCGTTTCGTTGGACCGCTTCTCGCCATGGAAGTCGCGTTCACCGTTGCGCCCCGGGCCCGGCGGCTCGCCGCTGCCGTCCTTGGGCCGGAAGCTCTTCACCGAGGCCCACGCTTCGATCAACGTGCCGTCCACCGAGAAGTGCTCGTCCGACAACAACGCCTTGACCTTCGGCTGGCCCAGCACGGTGGCCAGGAACTTGGCCGCCACATCGCCGGCCAGCAGACGCTCACGGTTCTTGGTGAAGACCGTCACGTCCCACACCGGGGCATCCATCGACAGGCCGACGAACCAGCGGAACAGCAGATTGTAGTCCAACTGCTCCATCAACTGGCGTTCCGAACGCACCGAGTAGAAGGCCTGGAGCAGCAGCGCACGCAGCAGCTTCTCCGGCGGGATCGAAGGCCGTCCGATCTTCGAGTACAGACCCTCGAAGGCTGGCGACATCACCTCCAGCGCTTCATCCACGATGGCCCGGATCGCTCGCAGCGGGTGGGTGGCCGGAACCCGCGCCTCGCAACTTACGTAGCTGAACAGACCCTCGCTGCGTTCGTCCGAACCCCGCATCGTCCCCTCGCCGGCCGCTTTCTCCACGACCGGAGGGAATCACGACCGCCCGGCCGGGCAAAGCCTTTTTCCGCGTCCTGCTAAAGCAGCGTCGGCGCCAACGCAAGCCGCACCCGCGGGAGAGCCGTGACGGCGGACCGCCACCGATGCCACCGGCGAACTGAGTGCAAGATCAGCCCGCCTTCGGGACGAAGAAAGGGTCGCGCGGCACGGCTTGCCGTCAAGCCCTGCGCCGAAGGCGCACCGCTGCGCGGCTGCGGGGCTTGACCGCGGCACCGCGCCGCGCAGAGGGGCATTCATGTCCCGAATGCCGGGGAGCGAGCCGATGCTTGCGAGGGCCTGTACCACGGTCACGGGTGAAAAACGCTGTCGGCAGATCAGGTCACATCGGAACTTGTCAATCTCATCCGTGGTGTAGAGAAGGCGCCGGACCTCGCCGGGGAAGGCGTAGAACGGCACCACCTCGGTCCAGGCCCGGCGCCAGCTCTGGCCGATGGCCGGATACTTGCGGCCCCAGGCGCTGTCCTCGAAGGCCGCCAGGGCGGCCGCGCCGGCGTCGGCGTCCACGGCTCGGTAGATGTCCTTCAATGCCGCCGCCACCGCTTTGCGGTCCTTCCAGGAGACGAAGTCCAAGCTGGTGCGAAGCAGATGAACGATGCAGGTCTGGACCGTGGTCTCGGGGAACACCGCCTGAATGGCGTCCGGAAAGCCCTTCAGCCCATCAACGACGGCGATCAGGATGTCCTCAACGCCGCGGTTCTTCAGCTCATTCAGAACGCGCAGCCAGAACTTGGCCCCCTCGTTCTGTTCCAGCCAGAGGCCGAGCACCTCCTTGGTGCCGTCGGCGCGCACGCCCAGCGCGATGTGGACGGCCTTGTTGCGCACCAAGCCCTCGTCGCGGATCTTGACGCGCAGGGCGTCGAAAAAGACCAGGGGGTAGACCGGCTCCAGCGGCCGGGCCTGCCAAGTGGCAACCTCCTCCAGCACGGCGTCGGTCACCGCGCTGATCAGGTCGGGCGACACCTCCACCCCGTACAGCTCCCGCAGATGCCCGACGATCTCGCGCGCGCTCATGCCGCGCGCGTACATCGAGATGATCTTGTCGTCAAAGCCGGGGAAGCGGCGCTGGTACTTGGCGATGAGCTGCGGATCGAAGCTCGCCTGCCGGTCGCGCGGAATGTCCAGCTCGATCTTGCCGGTCTCGGTCAGCACCGTCTTGCGGCTGTAGCCGTTCCGGCCATTGCCGGCGCCTCCCTCGCCGGACAGGTGATGGTCCATCTCGGCGTTCAGCGCGCGCTCGGCGAGCGCCTTCTTCAGGCTGTCCAGCAGGCCGTTCGGATCGAACGCGCTCTTCGGATCGGCGCCGGCCAACAGCTGGTCGAGCAGCGCGTCAGGAATAGCGGGCGGTTTGCGTCGGGCCATCGGAGGTCTCCTTTTTCCTCACTATGCCCGCCCGCACACAAAATTCCTGACAGTCCCCCCGACATGCCCAACGGTTTCTCGCCACCCACAGCTCGATCCACAACCACTTCCAACTGCGTCGCCATCGCCTCTTCGCCACCGAATACCGTGCCGCCCGCACTCGCGCCTTCACCACCTGGCGCGAGGTGACCGGCCTCGCCCGGACCGCCTGAATCTTTCAGCAAGCAGGTTGTTCAGGCCCTCGGTTCGTCAGCCGACCGTGAAGTTGACAGCACCGCTCCAGCCGATCCGTCAGTTCGCCCGGCAGGATGCCGGAAACGCGCGTTGCGCGGAGCGGTGCAAGCGTTTGCTGATTGGAGCCGCTCCAGGGATCGGGCCGACGTGGCCGAAACCAGCACCGTCCGCAACGCTTCACAACCGAGGTGCGGCAATCGGTCTCATTCGGTGATTCCTCGGCCCGCATCGCGTTCGTTTACTTTGTAACACAGTACGACTATATGACGCGGCGCATCGCGGTGACCCAAGGCGGCCGCGCTAGGAGGAATGTGTGAAGAACGGCGATAGTCTGAAGGTGAGCGTTGCTCCGACGCTGCGGAAGCAGATCGCGGACACACTTCGAAACGCCATTGCGCTTGGCGAGTTCGACGCGGGTGAGCGGCTGGTCGAGCGCGTGCTGTGCGAACGCATCGGGTGCTCGAGAACCTCGTTGCGCGAAGCGCTCCGCGAGTTGGAAAACGAGGGGCTCATCACCAATCTGCCGAATCGCGGACTGATCGTCGCGACGCTGACCAAAAAGGAAGCCCGCGCCATTTTCGAAGTCCGCGCGGCCCTGGAAGCGCTCATCTGCCGTCTCTTCTGCGAAAAGGCCACGCCGGAAGACCTGCAGGAGTGCCAAAATGCGTTCGAGGGGGTGGTTGCCGCCTATGAGGCTGGTGTGCCCCGCGACATGATCATCGCCAAGTCCCGGCTTTATGACGTGCTGATGGCCGGGGCGGACAGTGTCATCGCCGAACGGATGCTGCGCAGCATTCACATCCGTGTTTCGCAACTGCGCGTGATGTCCCTCGCCTCCACGGGGCGGCGCGAGGCATCGCTCCAGGAACTCCGCGCGCTCGTGGAGTGCCTGCTGGCGCGTGATGCCAAGCGTGCGGAAGAGTTGAGCCGCCATCACGTCGAACAGGCGACCGAAAGCGCCCTGGCGCGCCTCGATTGATGCTGCCGGCGTCCGACGGCAGAGGAAAGGGGAAAGCCGGGACGCCGCCCGTCAGCGCGGACTGTTCCGTTCCAGGAAGTCGATCAGAAGGGACGCGAACTCGGTCGGTTGCTCATGCATGACCCAGTGGCCGGCATCGAGCGCGTGGAAATCGGCACCGGGGATCAACGCCTGCAGCGCCTGCCCTCGTGCCACCGGGACGGTTTCGTCGCGTGATCCCCAGATCAACAGGCTCGGCAGGGCCAGCGAGGGAAGGAACGGCAGAAGGGTGGCTTCCTGGATCGCGGTGTATCCCGTGTAGCCGGACATCGCCCGCGCGCGCGACAGGAAGGCCTCCCTGTTGCCGGACGCCTGCGCCACCCGGAAGTTCTCGCGGAGGACCGCTTCGAACGCGGGATCCGTGCCGTGGCGCAAGTGCCCTTCCGTGCGTACGAAGGTGTCTTCATCCACCGCCCGCGTCCGATAATCGTAAGCGCGTTCCGACGCCGCGATCCATGCCGCGTCGCGCTGGCCGCCCAGGGACGGGGCGGTGCCACCGCTCGTCACGATGACGAGGCCACGGATGCGGTCCGGACAGTCGATCGCGAGCCGGCTGGCCACGTAGCCACCCTCGGAATGCCCGACCACCGTGACATCGTGCAGGTCGAGTGCCTCGACGAGGGCGCGGGCATGAGCGGCGCGTGCGCGTCGGTCGAGGTAGCCGGGCACGTCGCTGCGACCGAAGCCCGGCTGATCGTAGGTGATCACCCGTGCTCGCTTCTCCAATTCAGGAACGAGCCGGAACCACGTCAGCCGGGCATCGACGGCGATGCTCGATCCGTGGATCAGCAGGACCGGCGCCCCGGCTCCGGATTCCGTGAGGCGGGTGCGATAGCCGCCGATCGTCTGATCCCATTCGAGCATCGTCGGTCGTCCTGTCAATGGCCACCACCCGTCAGCGGACGAGGGGCGTACGCTCCAGCGATGAGCGCGATGTCGTCGGGCGCAAGCTCGATGCCGAGCGCCGCGACGGCCGCGTCGACGTGCTCCTCCGACGTGGCGCCGAAAATCGGCGACGTGATTCCCGGCTGAGCGAGGGTCCAGGCAAGGGAAATCTGGGCCGCGGTCCGGCCGTGCCGTTCGGCAACCGTCGCGACGGCCTCGAACACGGTGAAATCGGCCGGACGGTGATAGTGCTTGGTCGTGTAGTCGTCGCTTTGCGTCCGGACGGTGGTGTTCGCCGGATCGCGGCGGTCCGCGGCGAGGAAGCCCCGGGCCATCGGGCTGAAGGGGATCAGGGCGAGGCCTTCGTGCCGGCAGAGCGGCAGCAGCTCGCGTTCGCATTCGCGATGGGCGGGATTGTATTCACACTGCATCGAAACGAACCGTGGCAGGTGCTTGACCGCGGCCTTGGAGAGCGCGAGCGCCATGGACCAAGCCGGCATCGTTGCCGCGCCGACGTAGAGCGCCTTGCCGGAGCGAACGATGTCGGCGAAGGCATCGACGAGCTCGTCGAGGTCCGTTGCGGGATCCCAGATGTGCGTCTGGAAGAGATCGACGTGGTCCGTGCCGAGCCGGCGGAGCGAGGCATCGACCGCGTCGAACAGGTGCTTGCGGGAGAAGCCTCGGCCGTTGCAATGCGACGCCATCGGGTTGCCCGCCTTCGTCGCCACCACGACGCTGTCGCGCGGAACGCGGCGCAGAAGGACCTCGCCCAGGATCCGTTCGCTCTCGCCGGCGGAATAAAAGTCGCACGTGTCGAAGAAGTTGATCCCGAGGTCAAGCGCACGGCCGACAATCTTGTGCGCTGCGCGCGCGTCGAGGACCCAACGGCGCCACTCGCTGGACCCGAACCCCATCGCGCCGAGGCACAGCTGGGACACTTTCAGATTGCTGCGGCCGAATTTCACGTATCGCATGAGAACTCCTGTGTTGGCATGGTCTGCGCTCGCGCCGGTGCGGTCACGCCTCGTGAAGCACGTCCTGGGCGAATTTGGCGGAACGTTCGATGTAGGCCCGGGTGAGCTGTTCGGCCAAATCGGCATCGCGCCGCCGATAGGCGTCCACGATCCGGTGCAGCATCGCCATGGTCTCGCCGCGGCGTTCGCGCGAGGCCGAGCGCGCGGTGATGGTGCGCAGGTAGGTGACCCGTGCGCGCAGGACGGCGACCATCTGGCGGGCAACGTCATTGCCGGCCCCCGACATGACGATGTCCGACACGGCATCGAGCCGCTGGGCATGGAGCAGCGCGCTGGTGGGCTCGTTCACGGCCTCGGCGGCGTTGACCGCGACCTCGAGCGCATCGATGTCCGCGTCGCTGGCGCGCGCCACAAAAAGCCGCGCGGTCGCGGCTTCGATGATCGCGCGCACCTCATAGATTTGCTGCGCCTCTTCCGCGGTGACACGCGTGACAAACATGCCTTTGCCCGGCACGCGCTGCACCAGCCCCTCGGCCTGCAGTTGGCTCAGCGCTTCGCGAATGCTGGTCCGGCTGACGCCCGTCTCGTCGGCCAGCACTCTTTCGGCCAGCTTCTCCCCCGGTTTGAAGTGCTGGGTCAGAATCGCATCGCGCAGCACTTCCACGGTCCTGTCGCGGAGCGTCGGCGTGTCCGCCATCGTCCATGAGATCGTCCCAATCACTTTTCCGTCACTCCTGTTCGTTCCCGCCCTCGGTGGCCGTCCCGACCCGAGCGCCACGCCATCAATTTGGCCGGTTGACTGTCGGACTGTACGCCGGTATACCGTCATACAAGACAAAACGCCAGACCAAACGATGGCTCGGAGTCCAAATGCCCACCACACGCGACGGCAGCATTCGGTACGAACGCAGCGGACGGGGGCAGCCCCTGATGCTCATCCACGGAGTCGGCGCCAATCTCGAGAGTTGGGACGGGGTGTGCGCCACACTCGGCGGGGAGTTCGATGTCATCCGCCTCGATCTCCGCGGCCACGGCGGCTCCGCTCGCATCGACGGCGCCCTGGCCATCGACGACTTTGCCATGGATGTCCTGAAGGTCATGGACGACGCCGGGGTGTCGCGAGCCCACCTTGTTGGCTTCTCTCTGGGCGGGCTCATCGCGCAGCGGCTCGCCCAGGGATGGCCAGAGCGTTTCGACCGCGTCGTCATCCTCTCGGCGGTCGCCGCCCGGACGCCGGAGGAACGGGAACGCGTGCTTGCGCGGCTGAACGCGATCCGCGAGGGCGGCATGGAGGCCATCGTCGGCGCCGCCACCGACCGCTGGTTCACCGAGGCGTTCGCGCGCACACACCCCGACGTGATCGCCAACCGGATCGCCGAGCTAAAGGCGGTGCACGTGCCGTCCTATCTGGAGGCGTATCGCGTGTTCGGTCAGACCGAGCTGGTCGACAGCCTCCACCTGATTCCGCATGAGACCCTGGTGATGACCGGCGAGTTCGATCAGGGATCGAACGTCCGCATGGCCGAGACCATGAAGGCGCGGATTCCGAACGCCGAGCTTCGCATTCTGCCCGGGCTCAAGCACAGCGTGCTCGCCGAGGCCCCGGACCTCGTCGCCAGCCACGTCAGCGAATTCCTGAACCGCCATTCCACGTAAGGATCGAACAACCCATGGACAACGCTCTCTTCGAGCGCGGACTTGAGAAGCGCAAAGCCACGCTTGGCCCGGACTATGTCGAGCGGGCGATGACGAACGCCACCGAATTCTCGAAAGACTTTCAGTCGTTCATCACAGAATATTGCTGGGGTGCGGCCTGGGGTGACCCGACATTGCCGGCGAAGACACGCAGCATGGTCAACGTGACCATGATCGCGGCGCTGAACCGGATGCACGAATGGGAGCTGCACTTCCGCGGGGCGCTGCGCAACGGCGTCACGCAGGAGGAACTGCGCGCTCTCATCACCCAAATCACCATTTACTGTGGCGTTCCGGTTGGCGTCGAATGCCACCGCATCGCCAACCGTGTTCTGGCCGAGTTGGACGCGGAGCGTGAACGGTCATGACCGACATCGTGATCCGCAAGGTCGTCGACCACGTCGAGGACGTCCTGATGGAAGGCGGCCGCGCCGCGCCGCGACCGCTTCGCATGGCGGCCTGTGCGGCTGTGATCCGCAATCCCTGGGCGGGGCAGGGGTTCGTCGACGATCTGGCGCCGGCCATCCTGGCACATGCCCCCATTCTGGCAGAGGCCCTGGTGCCGCGCCTGGTCGCCCTGATGGGCGGGGCGGAGCGCATTGAAGCCTACGGCAAAGCCGCGGTGGTTGGCACGAACGGCGAGATCGAGCACGCCGCGGGGCTGATTCACACGCTGCATTTTGGAAACGCGTTCCGCATCGGCGCCGAGGGCAACGCCTTTCTGCCCTTCGTCAACAAGCGGTCCGGCGCCGGCGTGCCCATCGCGTTCCCGCTGACGCACAAGCGCGAAGAGCGCAAGGGGACGCGGTCGCACTTCCTTTCGATCGAATTTGCCATTTCCGATGCCCCGACGGCCGATGAGATCGTGGTCGCGCTCGGCGCCGCGGACGGCGGGCGTCCCCACCACCGCATTGGCGACCGCTTTCAGGACATGAAGGCGATGGGGGTCGATCAGACCGGAAAACCGCACGCCACGCCGTAACGCGCGCATCCCACCCGGCGTCAGGCCGAGGCACAGCCGCCTCTTTGGCACGCTGCACAGGGCTTCTGATCCGTGCTCCCCATGGCCCGACCGGGCCGCTGCCGTCGCGATCACATGACGAACGAAACGCCACTCACACGAGAGGGAGAGCAGCATGCTGAAAAAAGGAATGGCGGCGGTCGCCGCGGCCTTGGTCTTCGGAACCGTGTTTGCGTCCGGCGCCCGTGCTGCCGACGATGCCCAACCGGTTCAGGGGGGGACGCTGAACGTCGGTTACCTCAGTGACACCAAGACCTTGGATCCGATCGTCTCGCAGCAGTGGACGGAACGGCCGATCCTGTTCCTGATGTTCGATTCCCTGGTCGACCTCGCTCCAGACTTCTCCCTGAAGCCGGGCTTGGCCGAGAGTTGGACCTTCGAGAATGGGGAGAAGCGGATCGTCCTGCATCTGCGCAAGGGCGTCAGCTTTCACGACGGAACGCCGTTCGATGCGGCGGCGGTGAAGTGGAACTTCGACGTCCGCCTGGATCCGGCGGCGAATTCCAGCCAGCGCAGCCAGCTTGCCTCGGTGGTGACCTCCGTTGATGTCGTCGACGAGCACACCGTCGCCATCAACCTCACCCAGCCCTACCCGCCGCTGCTCGCGCAACTGGCTGACCGGGCCGGCCTCATGGTCTCACCGACGGCGGCGAAGACCTGGGGCAAGGACCTGGGGTCCCACCCGGTCGGCACCGGTCCGTTCAAGTTCAAGGACTGGGTGCGCGGCAACCACATCACGCTCGTGCGCAACGAGGGCTTCTGGCAGCCGGGCATGCCCCACCTCGACGGCGTGACGTTCAACGATATCCCGTCGAACGTGGTCGGCGTTCAGCGCATCGCGATTGGTGAACTCGATTACGTCGGCCAGATCTCCCCGCTCGACACCCGCCTCGCCGCGGCCAACCCCGACACCGCGCTGGTCGCTGCGACGGGCGGCAATTGGTATTCGCTGCAGTGGCGGTGGGACACGGCGCCCTACAGCAACGAGAAGTTCCGGCAGGCGGTTGCCCATGCGCTCAACCGCGATCGCATCAACGCGATTGTGTGGGCCGGGAAGGGGCAGATTTCGGACGGGGTCACGCCCAACGGCCTGTGGTGGACCCCCACAGACCTCGTCCATTACAGCTACGACCCGGCGAAGGCGCGCGCGCTGCTCGCCGAGAGCGGAATTGCGCCGAACACGACGCTGACCCTTGCCGCTCCGAGCGGGGATCCGCTGCGTCGGCTCGCCGAGTTGATCAAGGAAGATCTCGACGCGGTCGGCCTCAAAATCCAGCTCGCGCCGGTTCCCCAGAGCGAATATTACGCCAAGACGGTCGCCGGCGAGATCAAGTTCACGCCCATGCGCTGGACCCAGCGCGCCGATCCGGACGGCCTCATTCAATATCTGTTCGCCAGCAACGGTGCGGCGAACTCGACGGGGTACAAAAACGCTGACGTCGACACCTGGATTCAGGAGGCCCGCGTCACGACGGACGCTGAACTGCGCAAGTCGCTGTACAACAAGATTCAGCGCCAGATTTCGGCCGACCTTCCGTACGTTCCGATCGGCTTCAGCAGCGAATTCAGCGCCATTCGTAAGGTCGCGCATGGGTTCACGCCGATGCCCGACCTGATCCCCCGCTTCCGCTCCATGTGGAAGAGCGCCAAGTGACCCTCCTGGCGGCGCCTTGACCGCCGCCTGCCGACGGTCGGCCCTCCTCCCGGTGCCTCGGGCATTGGAGCGCGCCGGGCCGACCCTCCCCGAAACCGACCGGACACGGCACGAGACGACGATGATGACCATAGACTATCAAATGTACATCGATGGCGAATGGTGCGAGGCGAGCGACGGCAAGCGGTTCGACTCCGTGAATCCGGCAACGGAGGAGGTGTGGGCGACCTTCCCCGAGGCGACCGCCGCCGACGTGAACCGCGCGGTGATGGCCGCGGATCGTGCCTTCCGGGAGGGCCCCTGGTCGCGCATGAGCGCGACGGAACGCGGTCAGGTGCTGCAGCGAATCGCGCGTGAGATCGAGTCCGCGGGCGAGGCCTTGGCGATCGCGGAGACGACGGACACCGGCAAGCTCCTGCGGGAAACCCGCTGGCAGACCAAAAATCTCGTCCAGATCTACGAGTATTATGCCGGTCTCGCCGACAAGGTGGAGGGCCAAATCCCCTCCACCGGCCCGAACGGACCGCTGTCTCTGATCGTGCGGGAGCCGCTCGGCGTTGTGGCGGCCATCGTGCCCTGGAACTCGCAGCTTCACCTCGCCGCGTTCAAGATCGCCCCGGCTCTGGCCGCCGGCAACACCATCGTCGTCAAGCCGTCGGAAGAGGCGTCGGCGGCGGTGACGGCCTTCGCTGGGGTCATGGCGAAAGCTGGACTCCCCGCCGGTGTGTTCAACGTGGTGACGGGGGCGGCCGACCCCTGCGGCCAGACCCTGATTTCACACCCCCGGGTGCGGCGCGTGAGCTTTACCGGCGGTGTCGAGACCGCCCGCAAGATCATCCCGGCAACGGCGGCGAACATCGCCATGATGTCCCTCGAACTCGGCGGCAAGTCGCCGGTCGTGGTCTACGACGACGCCGACCTGGACAGCGTGGTGAACGGCGTCACCTCGGCCATCTTCGCCGCGAGCGGACAGAGTTGCGCGGCCGGCTCGCGGCTTCTGCTCCAGGACGCGGTCTACGACGAGGTGATGGCCCGGCTCGTCGCGCGGGCGAAGGAGATTGTGGTCGGCGACCCGATGGGCGAGGACGTGCACATGGGGCCGCTCGCGACGCGGCGGCAACGCGACCGGATCGAGCGCTTGCTCGCGGAATCGCAGGCCGCCGGCGCCCGTGTCGCCGTCGGCGGCGGCCGGGCAGGGCGGACCCAGGGCTGGTATTTCGAGCCGACCATCGTTGAGTGCGACGGGCAAGATTACCCGGTCGTCCGAAACGAACTGTTCGGGCCGGTGCTCAGTGTGCTGCGCTTCTCCACCGAAGACCAGGCGATCACGCTCGCGCGGGACTCCGAATTCGCCTTCGCCGGGGGCGTGTTCACGCGCGACTTCGCCAAGGCCTACCGCACGGCGCGGGCCATTCCGGCCGGCCGGTTCTGGGTCAACACCTACCGCGTCACCTCGTACATGGTGCCGTTCGGGGGCTTCGCGTCGAGCGGATATGGCCGGGAGGGCGGCATCCACGCGATCCAGGACTACACCCAGACGAAGGGGATTTTCATCGACGTCTCCGGGGCTGCAGTCGCCGACCCCTTTGTCATGCGCTGAAGCCACGGTTCGACGGCGCGCCACGCGCCGTCGCCTTCTCACCCAGCTTCGCGAAGGGATGCCATGCTCGCCTTCATCGGTTTCCGCGTTCTCATGATGATCCCGAACGTCATCATCCTGACGTTCCTGCTGTTTGCCTGTGTCACCACGTTTCTCGGCACGCCGGCCGCGATCATGCTTGGCGAGGAGGCATCCCCGGAGGCGGTGGCGGAACTCAACGCCCGCCTCGGCTTCGACGGGCCATTGCTCACGCGCTACCTGCGCTGGATGGAAAACGCCTTCTCGGGGGACTTCGGGCGCTCGTACGCCACACAGGAATCCGTCGGCTCGATGATCGTGCACGCCCTGCCGCTGACGCTGGAACTGGCGCTGTGGGCGATCGTCATCGCGTTCATCTTCGCTCCGCTCATGAATTCGTTTCCGGTGCTGCGCCGGACCGTGCAGAGCCTCAATTCGGTGATCAGCCTCGTCGGGATCACCATCCCGAACTTCTTCCTGGGGTTGCTCCTCATCTACGTCCTGTCCGTGGAGCTGCGCCTGTTGCCGACCACCGGCTGGGCGCCCTGGAGCGACGGCGTGCTCGCGCATCTTGAGCACATGGTGATGCCGGTGCTGACGCTGACGAACTTCTACTTCAGCACCTTCACGCTCATCTACGTCAGCGAATATCGGGCGGTGCAGAGCAGTCTCTTCGTCCAGGTCGCCCGGTCGAAGGGGCTGTCGGAGACGCGCATCTCCTTCCGCCACATTCTGCCCAACTCGATCCTGCCGCTCATCACCTATGCGGGCCTTTCGCTCGGGCAGTTGGTCGGCGGGGCCGTGGTCGTCGAGACGGTGTTTTCGATGCCGGGGATGGGGCGGCTTCTCGTCAGCGCCATCGCCGCGCGGGACT
The DNA here is from genome assembly GCF_025961225.1 of Azospirillum canadense. Taxonomy (GTDB): domain Bacteria; phylum Pseudomonadota; class Alphaproteobacteria; order Azospirillales; family Azospirillaceae; genus Azospirillum; species Azospirillum canadense. The sequence goes on from NZ_JAOQNG010000009.1 coordinate 20,575, forward strand.
TCCCCGTAATGCTGGCCGTCGGCCTGGTGATCATCGTCGGCGTGATGGTCATGAATTTGCTCGCGGATCTGGCCTACGGCCTGGTCAACCCGACCGTCCGGACCGTCGCTTAGGAGGTCGACCATGCGCACCCTTTCCTTCAGCCGCATTCTCGGGCTGGTCCTGCTGGCGATCATTGCCGCGGTTGTCGCCTTCGCGCCGCTCATCGCCCCGTATGATCCCGTTGCGGCGAGCGTCGATGTCCTCGCGCCGCCGTCAGCGGATCATCTCTTCGGCACCGACAGCCTTGGCCGGGACGTGTTGTCGCGCATCATCTACGGCACACGGGTCTCGCTGCAGGTCGGCGCCGCCTCGGCGATCGTCGCGGTGCTCGTCGGCACGCCGATCGGGCTCGCGGCCGGCTATTTCCGCGGACGGGTGGACCTGGTCCTGGTGCAGATCATCGACCTCTTCGTCGCCCTGCCGGGCCTCGTTCTGGCTCTCATCATCACCGCGATGCTCGGGGCCACCGTGGCCAACCTGGCGATCACGCTCGGCGTGGTCACGGCTCCAACGGTTGCCCGCCTCGTGCGCGGTCAGGTCTTCGTGGTGCGTGAGATGCTGTTCGTCGAGGCGGCGCGCGCGACCGGGGCGAGCTCCGCCTGGATCATCCGCCATCACATCCTGCCCAACGTCACGCGCGTGATCCTGGGCCAGCTCGCGATCAAGGTGTCCTACGCGATCTTCACCTCCGCCAGCCTCAGCTATCTGGGCCTCGGGGTGCCGCCGCCCGCGCCGGATTGGGGTGGCATGGTGCGCGATGGCGCGAGCTTCCTCCCCATCCTGCCTCTCTTGAGCCTCGGGCCGGGCGCAGCGGTCGCTCTGACGGTGTTCACGTTCCACCTTGTCGGATCGACCAAGAAATGACCCGCGCCGCCACCTCCACACCCATCAGTCGAGAAAAAATCATGTCGGATTCTGCGTACAGTCTGACTCTGCCCGGCTTCTTGGAGGACCGGCTGCGGGAATTCGTCGGCAGCGCCGGGGCGGACGAGGTCCGCGGCTGGCTGCGACCGCCCGACACGGTGATGTCGGTCGAAACGCTGCGCTGCATGAAAGCGTCCCGGCTGAGCTTCGCCGACCTGCTGCTCCGTCGGATGATCAACGAACGCTGGTCGATTCAGCGGCTGTCCGGCGAATGCGACGAGGAGGGCGCGGGCCGTTTCGTCTACCGCATCGACGCGAACGGTCATGCCTTCACCTACATCGCGCGCGCTTACCCTTGGGACGGAAAGGAGAAGGTTGGCCGGCGGTCGGACGGTGCCAATCGGGACATGTTCGGGGCGCTGTTCCTGGGCCTCGCCGATGAGGCCCGGATCGCGCGCGAGTTCGAGGTGTTCGACCTGCGCGATGTCGATGCGATGCGCACCGATGCGGATGTCATCGGTTGGACGCCCGCCAACCGCAGCAGCCGGTTCTTCGATGAGGTGGTCCAAGCCCTCGCGCGTGGCGAACAGCCGGAGCTGGGGCAAGGCGCCCAATATCTGATGCGCAACGGCGGGTTCCAAAGCAGTGGTCGCAACGGGTCGATCTCCTATCAGGGGATTCCGGCCGATCACCCGTTGTGCCATCCGTTTTTTGCCGATCTCTTTGCGATCTATCTGGTCCGGCTCGTGTCCATCGATCTGGTCAACGCCGTTGCCCGCACGCGCAACCCCAACGCGGCGCAGTTGGCGACCGGGATCGCGCGTCAACTCGGCATCGGCAATTCCTCCGGGCAGGGCATGTGCGTGGCGCTGCAGCGCTGGCCGCATTGGGTGTCGACGTGGGTGACCGTGCGCGAGCTGGCGCTCGCGTACGCCAAAAGCCGCCCGGTGACGGCCGAGACACGGACGACGCTGACGCAGCTCATCACGAAAACCGCAGGGCTCTACGATCGCTTGGAGCCGCAGAGCGAAGACTACGTGACGCCGAACACTGTGCTCGCCGCCGACCTGCGCATGATCTCTGACTGGGTGGACGAGACGACCGAGGGGTGCTGGGGCGATGTCGCCGAACGCGTCGCGTCGGCCGTCGACGGCGAGACGCGCGAACAGTTCAACAGCCTTCTGCTCGACCTCGTGCCCGATTTCTGCGACGCGATCGCCCCCTATCTTGTCATCGGCGCGGCGCGGCAACGGCAGTTGAAGCCACAGGCGACGGTGGGCGACCTGCGCACCGTCCTCCGCCGCAACTACCCGTGGGCCTTGCGCACCGATCGGACGTTGGCGACGAGTCACCAGCACTTCTGGTATCATTCCGAGGATCACGGCGAACAGCGGCGGGGCGACCGGATCATCGATCCGCACGAGGAGTTCGAATCCTTCATCGACCACGTTGGGCTGATCCAGCGCTTGGCCTCCGTCCTGGCGAGCTACGACGACACGGTCACGGCCGGCGAGGTCGTGTTCCGCCATCCGGAGCTGCATTTCGCGATTTCCCGCGTTCAGTACCTTGACGGGCTGCCCTACGCGGAGATCCGCAACGGTCTGGCGGATCGTGATTTCCTCCCGGCGCATCTCATTCGGTTCTTTCTGGCCTCGCTTGGAATCCGGTTCGCGACGCCCTTGAGCATCCGCTACGTGCGGGGAACCTTTTTCCAGGGCACGCCGCTGCCGGAGGATGTGAGGACGGGGACAGCGGCCGGCGGAAACGCTCCGCCGTGCGTCGCAAAACTGCGTGAGACTGCACAGTGAAGGATGTCATGACCGTCGCATATTCGGAACTCACGCGCGTCCTGCCGTGGTCGCTCCGTGCCCTCCGCTACCCCTTCGGTGTGGCGGATCGCGCCTCCCACATCGTCGCCACGGCGGCGGCGATGGCGCCGGAAATTCTGGACCAGATCAGCCGTGGGAAGGATCGCGCCGCGGGCAGCGCGCGCTTCGGCGAAACCGACGCCGGGCTGGACATTGACGCCGGTGGCTTGTCGCTGCTCGAGGTCGGGCCCGCGACGATGGACCTTCTCGGCGCGCGCGCGCCGCAAACCGGATGCCTGCGATGTGCGATCCGCGGGTCGACCGATCCAGAACTGATTCCCGCCATTCTTCTGGTCGGCGCGGACTACGGGCTGACCTGCCTCGCCATCGTCACCGACCCCCAAGGGAAGAGCTGGACACTGGAAACCAACGATGGCACGCCGAAGATCGTGAGAGGCGCGGACCTGTCCTCGCTCGAGGCAGCGCTCGCCTCCGCAGCCCCCGACCTGGTCGCAGCGGCGCGCGCGGCGTGGAGCGCTGCGCTGGCGACCGACGAGCTGGTGCTCCTCGCCACGCGGCACGCCATTGCCCTGCCGCCGGAGCTTGACCGCGTCGAGATCGTCGATGCGAAGGAAAGCGTGGCGCGTGCCCACCGCCACGGCATGCCGATCGCCCCCGAAACGCTGTCGGCGATCTATGATCTTGAGAAGCGGACGTGGGCGCCAAGCTCGGAACGGTCGCGGGCGCAGGCTGGCTTCCAACAGTCATCGGGAGGAACGGCGCAATGACGGTCACGGCTGTCGCCTTGGGGAGGAACGGCGCGATGGCTGACAACGCCGGCGCTCCCGTTCTGGACGTGCGCAACCTGAGCGTGGCCATTGGCACTCAGCGCATCATCTCCGACGTCAGCTTTCACATCAACGCCGGCGAGACGCTGGCGGTGGTGGGCGAGTCCGGCTCGGGCAAGAGCATGACGTCGATGGCGATCATGGGGCTGCTGCCGAAGAACCTTGCGCAGATCGGGGGCTCAATCCGTCTGGGCGGTACGGAAATCGTGGGGGCGAGCGAGCGCACCCTGCGCGGCGTGCGCGGGCGCGTCGCCAGCATGATCTTCCAAGAGCCGATGATGAGCCTCAACCCCGTGCTCACCGCCGGCACCCAGATCAAGGAGATGCTGCGCCAGCACAAGCCCCTCAGCGACGCGGAGGCCACCGAAGAGGGCATCCGCCTGTTCGACCGGGTGCGAATTCCCGATGCACGGCGCCGCTTCCACCAGTATCCGCACATGTTTTCGGGCGGGATGCGCCAGCGCATCATGATCGCGATCGCGCTCGCGTGTTCGCCCAAGCTGTTGATCGCCGACGAACCGACGACCGCCTTGGACGTCACCATCCAGGCGCAGATTCTTGATCTGCTCAACGAGCTTCAGCGAGAAACGGGCACGGCCATTCTCTTCGTCACGCATGACATGGGCGTCGTCGCGACCACGGCGGACCGTGTCATGGTGATGCGGAAAGGGGAGGCGGTCGAGACCGGCACGGTGCGGGAGATCTTCGAACGGCCGCAGGCCCCCTATTCGAAGATGTTGATCGAGGCGGTGCCGCGGCTCGGGCAGCGCCGAACCTCGCTTCCCGAACCGCCGGCAGGCGGACGTGACCAACCGATCCTCAGCGTGCGCAACCTCGTCACGCGGTTTCCCATTCGCGGGGGTGCGTTCCGTCGCGCGGTCGGTCGTGTGCACGCGGTCGAGCGCGTCAGCTTCGACATCGCACCGGGCGAAACGCTCTCGTTCGTGGGCGAGTCCGGGTGCGGCAAGTCGACGACCGGGCGCAGCGTTCTGTTTCTCAATCCACCGCAGGAAGGGGAGATCGTTTTCAACGGCCGGCCGGTGCGTGGCAACAACCGGGCCGAGGTGTCCCACCTGCGCCGCAGCGTGCAGATGATTTTCCAAGATCCCTTCAGTTCTCTCGATCCTCATCAGAATGTTGGCGAGATCCTGGCCGAACCACTCCTCTGCCATGGCCTGGCGACGCGTGCCGAAGCGCGGAAGAAAGCGGAAGGGCTGCTGGAGCGGGTTGGGCTCGAAGCGTCGATGGTTTCCCGGCTTCCGCACGAATTCTCCGGCGGCCAGAGACAGAGGATTTGCATTGCTCGTGCCCTCATGCTGAACCCCAAGCTGGTCATCGCCGACGAGGCGGTTTCGGCGCTGGACGTGTCGGTCAAGTCGCAGGTGGTCGACCTGATGATCGACCTGCAACGGGAGTTCGGCTTGTCCTACCTGTTCATCAGCCACGACATCGCGGTCGTCGAGCGGATCAGCCACCGCGTCGCTGTGATGTACCTCGGCGAAATCGTCGAGATTGGTCCGCGCGAGGCGGTGATTGGCAACCCGGTGCACGAGTACACGCAAAGCCTTCTGCAGGCGGTGCCGCATCCGGTCGCCGCCGAGGATCGCCGCAGCCGCATCGCTCGGCCGGCGCGGGACCTGCCGTCGCCGATCCGGCCGCTGGACTATGTTCCGCCGCGGCGGCATTACCACGAGGTTGGCCCGGGCCATTTCGTCGCGGTGTGATGGGCGGGGTCGTTGTGGAACGGCGACGGTGATGGGCGTAACGCCGCGTTCATCGCCGTTTCTCCACAGGCCGTTGTGGCGGAACGGTTCGGGCGGAGCTGCCATTTTCCGGCCGCGGCTGCGTAGCCTCGCCGTGTTCAACACGCGGACACTCGGCCAATCACGTCGATTGGGAACCACGGTCCTTTTCCGGCGGTCGTCGAGCCTATCCGCTCGTTTCACCACCATGGCTCCGTCATGACGTCGTCCACTCCAGGTGACTGGCATCCACTCGATCAAGCCGCCACGACCATCGCCGCCGGCATCCGGTCAGGGCGCATTCGCGCTGAGTTGGCCGTGACCGAGGCTCTCAGCCGCGCCAGGGCACTGGTCGGGCCACTCAACCCCTTCACGCTGTTGCGCGAAGAGCGTGCGCTCGACGCCGCCCGCCGGGCCGATCAAGCGGTCGAGCGGGCGAGATGACCGGTCCATTGCACGGGGTGCCCTTCGTTGCCAAGGACCTCACCCCAACCGCCGGAGACCTGACCACGCTCGGCTCCTGGACGGTGGACTGGACGCCGACGGAGAGCGCCCTGTGCATCCAGCGGCTTGAGCAGGCGGGCGCCATCCTGATCGGAAAGACCACGACGCCCGAGTTCGCCTATTCCAGCTTCACGACCAGTCCGCGCTGGGGTGTGACGCGCAACCCCTGGAATCCGGACCGTACCTCCGGCGGGTCGTCGGGGGGCTCGGCGGTGGCAGTCGCTGCGGGGGTGGTCCCCTTCGCCGAAGGGACCGACATGGGCGGGTCGGTGCGCATCCCGGCCGCGCTGTGCGGCGTCGTTGGACTGAAGCCCAGCCTGGGCCGGATCCCGATGACCATCCTGCCCAGCCTGTTTGACAACATCTCCCATTTCGGCCCGCTCGCCCGGACGGTGGAGGACGCCATCGCTTTCATGGAGGTTGCGTCCGGACCGAGCGACGAGGACATCGGGTCTCTGCCGCTGGCCTTCTCCGGCGATCGGGCGCGAGCGGGCAAACCGCCCGGTGATCTGCGCGGCTGCCGCTTTGCCCTGTCGATCGACCTTGGCTACTACGAGGTGCAGCCCGGGGTCGAAGTGGTGGTGCGCGACGCAGTGCGGGCACTGCGCGCCGCGGGCGCCGTGGTGGATGAGGTGGCGATCCCCTGGACACGGGCAGTGAACGACCAGTGGTTCGATGTCTGGTGCGTGTTCATGAGCGGCTATTTCGGCGATCGGTTGGCAGGCAACCGTGCGCGCATGGATCCGGCGGTCGTGGCGATGATGGAGCGCGGCTTCGCCATGAACGCCACCCAGCAGCGTGGTGCAGGGATGGGGGACTGGCGGCGGCCTACGGATCGGCGTAGAAGCCATGGCCCGTTGATGCTTGCCCCCACCGTCGCCCGATGCCGTTCAAACACCACGCTGCGCACCGCCACCAGTTCCCTCGCGCCACATACCGTGTGACGAATTGGGCGGCCTATGAGGCCAGTCTGCGCCAGCGTGGCAGCCTGACGATCTGGTTCTGTGAGGAGGCCATTCAGGCCTGGCGCGCCGCCCCGCGGACCACGCGTGGCGGACAGCCGCGCTATTCAGCCGTGGCGATCGAGACGGCGCTGACGCTGCGGGCATTGTTTCACTTGGCCTTCCGCCAGACTGAGGGGCTGATCGGCTCGCTGATGCAGATGTTCCAGCTCGACCTGCCGGTACCGGACCACACCACGCTGAGCCGACGGGCCCGCACTCTGGCCGTGCTCATCCGTCCGCAGACCACTGGCCCACTGCACCTGCTGGTTGACAGCACCGGGCTGAAGCTCAGCGGACCCGGGGAGTGGCTGGTCGAGAAGCACGGCTGCAAAACGCGCCGCTCCTGGCGCAAATTCCACGTCGGCGTCGATGCCGCCAGCGGCCAGATCGTTGCCCTGGAGCTGACCACGCCCGATGTCGATGACGCCTCGCAGGTCGGCCCCTTGCTCGAACAGGTGACCGCCCCGGTGGAGCGGCTGATCGGTGATGGGGCCTACGATCGAACCGACGTGTACGCGGCCGTGGCGGCCCGCCATTCGACAGCGGCGGTGGTTGCCCCACCACGCGCCGATGCCGTGCTCGGCGCGACAGCAGAGACCGCGCCCACCCAACGCGACCGCCACATCCAGGCCATCGCCCGGAACGGACGCATGGGCTGGCAGCGCGCGTCGGGCTACAACGAGCGGGCCAAGGTTGAGGCCGCAATCGGCCGCTACAAACAGGTCATTGGCGATCGCCTGCGCGCCCACAGCGATGAGGGCCGGCGTACCGAGCTCGTGATTGCTGCCAACCTGCTCAACCGCATGTTCGGTTTGGCACGCCCGAGCTATGTCCGCGTCTCTTGAAAAGGCCGGGAACACGGGCGCAGTCCGTCCCCGCTCGCCTCGATGCACCACGCTGCCTCGCGGGCGAGGCGGCGCAGCAGATCCTGGGCGGCGGGATTGCGAAAGTCGAGCGTGATGCCGCGCTTGCTGCGGTTGAACATCAGGTAATAGACGCTCTCGCCGCCGAGGTCCGGGGCGAAGGCGCGGGTGTCATCGCCGCGCCGGGGCCGCTCGACTTTCACCACGTCGGCGCCAAGATCGCCCAACACGGTCGCGCAATGCGGTCCGGCGATGTAGCGGGACAGATCAAGGACCTTCAGGCCCGCAAGGGGTCTGGTCATCGTTCCTCCATGAAATCGTTTCTATGGCCGGATCTTTGCGCCCGGTCTGGTCCCTCCGGTCCTAAGCGCGCAGCAGCGAGCGGCCGGGATCGATGCGCGTGCGAATGAGATCGACCTGAGCCGCGGTCGGTGGAGGCGTTTCCGCCAAATCGTCCGCGACCTCAGGTCGGAATCCCATCAGGCCGAAGACCTCGTCGAGCGACACTCCGTGGTGGAGCGAGCGCACCCGCATCGAGCCGCCCTCGCCTTGGAAATCGAACACGGCCTTGTCGGTGACGCAGAGCTGCGGGCCCGGTCCGGGCAGGAGATAGCGCTCGCGGGTCACTCCCCGGCGCCGGTGGCCGAAGCTGGTGACGAAGTCGACCTCCTCGACGAAGACGCGGTGGCTCAGGTCGACCACGATGATCGGCTTGCGCACGAAAGCAAGGTGTTCGGGCTGCGCCAGGCAGCCGATCAGTCGGATCTTCAGGCTGCCGTCCGGGTGATTGATCCGTGTGATGTTGAGGTTGCCGTAGCGATCGACCTGGGCTGCGGATTCGAAGGACACGTCGAAGCGGCAGCGCGCCAGCATGTCGATCTTCTGCGACGTTTCGGTGAGCTGGCTGGCGCAGGGCCAGCGGGTAAAGCTGTCCTGCAGCCAGCTGTCCGGCATGCGGTCAAGGTCGGGAGACAACAGGTTGCCCCAATAGAGCGATGCGCCCGGCGCGTGCGCCGCCTGAGCCAGCCGGGTCGCTACCACCGGCAGCCCAACGGCAAGCGTGAAGGGGCGTCCGGCGGTGCCGACACCGGTGAAGACGAGATCGTCGTCAGCGATCTCGCGCGCGATGACCGCAGCCATCAGCTCGTTGACGGTGTAATCCGTGCTCACGCGTCGCTCCTTGCAACCGAAAGCCGTTCGCGCAGGGCAGCAAGCCCGCCGAAGCGCGCGAGATAGTCGTCGTGTGACGGACCGGCGTGGATATAGGCGTCGAGGTAGGCCCGCGCGCACTCCGGCGTCGAGCCGGCTTCGGCGTAGGCGCGGATGTGGTCGACGTCCTCGTCGTGGACGGTATCGCAGGCGAGCGGGTGGGCGCCGAAGGGAGCCAGCGCAACCGCCTCCACCCATTGGGCCGGGATGTAGGTCAGGTTGGGCTGGCGCAAGATGTCCTCATGCTCGACGATCTCCTCCACCGTCACGATCAGCCGGCGTGAGCCACGTGCGATGATCTGATCGACGTCGTCGGCGTCGCGCGCCAGTGGCCATTGCACGTTGCCAAAGCGGTCGGCGCGGTAGCCGTGCATGATGGTGAATTCGGCGGCGATGGCGCGCACCGCGGCGTAGGGCTCCCCGGTGAAGGGGCAGGTGGTTTCCATCACCACTGACGGGTCCTGAGCCATCATGTCGGTGCCGAGGATCGCCTTCACCGGCATGAAGCTGAGCCCGCTGCACGCCGCTTGGAAGCGCGCCACGATCGAGGACTCGGAGAAATCGCGCACCTCGACTCGGCCAGCTTCGACCGCGCGGCGGAAGCTGGGGGCGAGGCCGTGCCAGAACAACCCAACATAGACGCCTTCGTACCGGCGCAGCAGGCCGGCGGCGGCCAGCATATCCACCGACAGCCCGGTGGCGAAGGCGTAGACGGTGAGATCGCCAATGCCCTGGCGGATGATCTCACGCACGGCCGCGTTGGGCTGCCGACGCATGATGTTGCCGCCGAAGGCCACCCGGCTGCCGGATGGAATGCGACGGATCGCATCGGAAAGGGTGGTGAGCTTGTGTTTCATGAACCTGCCGCACGTTGTGAGAGGGCCAGGGTCCGCCGCGACCAGCGCGGCAATACACTTGTGTGGAGCTATAGAAAAACGATTTTATGTCCGCGTCAACCCCTGATCGCTGCTCACACGAACAATCTGTCGAGTTAACTGATTCGGGAGCGCCGCCGCGTGCGGCGCGTTGCGGCGGTCGGCGCCCCGGTCGAGCCGCGGACCACCAGTTCCGTGGCGAAGATATGAGCCTCAGCGGCGAGGTCCTCGCCCTCGATCAGGCGGATCAGCATCTCGGCCACCCGCACTCCCATTTTGCGGCGCGGTGGCCGGGTGGTGGTGAGGTCGACGCCGGAGAACTTGGCGAACGGAATATCGTCGGCCCCGACCAAGGACATGTCGGCGGGGATGCGGATGCCACGCTCGCGCGCAACTTCGATAATGCCGAGCGCGGTCATGTCGTTGCCGGCAATGACCGCCGTGGGACGCGGATCCAGAGCGAAGAGCTCCGTCGCCACCTTGTGGCCCGCCTCGATGCCATAGTCGTCGCCGACCACGAGGCGTTCGTCGGTGTCAAGCCCGGAGCGGCGGACGATCTCATGATAGGCGTGCAGGCGCTCCTGCACCGTGCTCGACACATGCGGGCCGCAGACGAAGGCGATGCGGCTATGGCCCAGGTCGATCAGGTGTTGCATCGCCACCTCCACGGCCTGCCGGTTGTCCGTACCGACATAGGGGTCGGGGAACTCGCGGCACCGGCGGTGCATCAGCACAAAGGGAACCCCGTCGAGCTGGGCACGCACGGCCGGAGTCCGGCAATGCTGCGAGAGCAGCAGCATGCCATCGACCTGACGGTCGCGCAGGGTCTGCATCAGCATGATCTGGCGAGCTTCCGAATCGTCGGTGTTGCACAGTACGACGCTGAGGTTCTCCCGCGTGGTGACGTCGTCGATGCCGCGCAGATGATCGACCACCGATGGGTTGGCAACATCGGCGACCAGCACCCCGATGGCCGAGGTGCGGTTAATGCGCAGGCCGCGCGCGATGGCCGACGCGCGGTAGCCGAGCCGGGCCGCCGTCTCCTGCACCTTGCGGCGCGTTTCGTCGGTAACGTAGCTCTTATTGGTCAGCGCGTTGGACACGGTTGACAGGGCGAGTCCGCACTCCTCCGCCACGTCCTTGATGGTCACGCGCCGCTTGTTCCCCGTCGTGCCTGCCATTCCCCACCGTCCTTGTATATCCTTCGGCGGTTGTAGTTCGTATCCCCGCAGAAGTTTACTGGAACGCCTTGCTCAATAACCGAAGCGTCTGCGCGATGTTATGCCCACCTGCGAGCATGCGCCCTTGACGGATCTGGCTCCAATACCTTGAGCGGCCTGCGGTTGGGATCGAGCTGGTGCGAAGGGCGGCGCAGCGGCTGTCACCCAACGCGATAATGCAGCCCGATGCGATCTGCGGAAGCGCTTGGTTGAGCGAGTGCGGCTTATCCTTCATGGCTCCGCCATAGTGGTGTGTCCGTTTCCGCCTTGTGTGCGGGCAAGCTCTTCTTAGCATAAAAAGGTTTCTATGGAAAATGCGCGACTGTCAAGGCGCACTCGGTCCGTGGTTGGGTAAGGCTTATCGATGAAGGGAGCGCCAAAGCGGAGAAAAACCGTTTGATTACTGCATAGTAGCCATGTCTTCGCGCGAATGGCGGGGGCGCATAGGGTGCTTCTCTCCCGATCGTAGCCGGAGCATCGCAATGTCACGCACCTCAAAATCGAGCTTGATTGGCCAGCCAATCTGCTCTACCAACGAACATTGCGTGGAAAAACGTTTTTAATGCAGCTTGCCGTCTGACGGCGGTGCTCCCCCTCTTGCCCGGCCAACATTCCGGTCAGAGCGTGGTCGCACCCCGGCTGGGCAGACCGGGAAAAGCCGTGCAGCCACCACTCGGTCGGTGATGACCACCAACGTGCGGGGCGGCCCCTCGCCTACAGGCCAATCGGCGGTTCGGTGACGGGCGAGCCGCGCCACAAGGGAGGACGCAATGAAGAAGCTGATCAACGCGCCAGAAGCCTATGTTGACGAGATGCTTGATGGGCTAACGGCAGCCAACCCATCCCTGGTGCGCGACGGAGCCGCGGGCCGGGTCATCCGGCGCGCCGAGCCGGCCAGCGGCAAGGTCGGTATCGCGGCTGGCGGCGGATCGGGGCACCTGCCGCTGTTTACCGGCTATGTTGGCAAGGGGCTGCTCGACACCTGTTCGATCGGCAACGTGTTTGAAGGGCCCAACGTCGATTCCTGTGTCGACGCCATCCGCCTGGCCGATGGCGGGCGCGGCGTGCTCTGCCTCTACGGCAACTACGGCGGCGACCGCATGAACTTCGATATGGCGGGCGAGATACTGGAGGCTGACGGGGGTGTCACCAGGACCGTGCTCGGTGCCGACGACGTCGCTAGCGCCCAGCCGCATGAGGCGCACAAACGCCGTGGTGTCGCCGGTATCGTGTACGCCTACAAGGCGGCGGGTGCGGCGGCGGAGCGCGGGGACGACCTCAACGAGGTGGCGCGCATCGCCACCAAGGCGGTGGCCGCCACCCGCAGCATCGGAGTGGCGCTTGCCTCATGTCGGGTTCCGACCGCCGCCAGGCCGACCTTTAGTGTCTGTTTGTAGGCGTCAGGCGCTGCAGTCCTGGGCGGTCAGCCGCCGCAGACGCCTGGACAGGATGGAAACGAAGGCGATCTCGACGAAAGCGATGAGGTGGGTCTTGGTCCGCTCGACGATGACGTTCAATCGGCGGTAGCGGGAGAGCCAAGACAGTGAGCGTTCCACGACCCAAGCGATTTCGGTGGGGATGAACACCCCATTGCGGCCGCGGCAGCGTGGTGCATCGAGGCGAGCGGGGACGGACTGCGCCCGTGTTCCCGGCCTTTTCAAGAGACGCGGACATAGCTCGGGCGTGCCAAACCGAACATGCGGTTGAGCAGGTTGGCAGCAATCACGAGCTCGGTACGCCGGCCCTCATCGCTGTGGGCGCGCAGGCGATCGCCAATGACCTGTTTGTAGCGGCCGATTGCGGCCTCAACCTTGGCCCGCTCGTTGTAGCCCGACGCGCGCTGCCAGCCCATGCGTCCGTTCCGGGCGATGGCCTGGATGTGGCGGTCGCGTTGGGTGGGCGCGGTCTCTGCTGTCGCGCCGAGCACGGCATCGGCGCGTGGTGGGGCAACCACCGCCGCTGTCGAATGGCGGGCCGCCACGGCCGCGTACACGTCGGTTCGATCGTAGGCCCCATCACCGATCAGCCGCTCCACCGGGGCGGTCACCTGTTCGAGCAAGGGGCCGACCTGCGAGGCGTCATCGACATCGGGCGTGGTCAGCTCCAGGGCAACGATCTGGCCGCTGGCGGCATCGACGCCGACGTGGAATTTGCGCCAGGAGCGGCGCGTTTTGCAGCCGTGCTTCTCGACCAGCCACTCCCCGGGTCCGCTGAGCTTCAGCCCGGTGCTGTCAACCAGCAGGTGCAGTGGGCCAGTGGTCTGCGGACGGATGAGCACGGCCAGAGTGCGGGCCCGTCGGCTCAGCGTGGTGTGGTCCGGTACCGGCAGGTCGAGCTGGAACATCTGCATCAGCGAGCCGATCAGCCCCTCAGTCTGGCGGAAGGCCAAGTGAAACAATGCCCGCAGCGTCAGCGCCGTCTCGATCGCCACGGCTGAATAGCGCGGCTGTCCGCCACGCGTGGTCCGCGGGGCGGCGCGCCAGGCCTGAATGGCCTCCTCACAGAACCAGATCGTCAGGCTGCCACGCTGGCGCAGACTGGCCTCATAGGCCGCCCAATTCGTCACACGGTATGTGGCGCGAGGGAACTGGTGGCGGTGCGCAGCGTGGTGTTTGAACGGCATCGGGCGACGGTGGGGGCAAGCATCAACGGGCCATGGCTTCTACGCCGATCCGTAGGCCGCCGCCAGTCCCCCATCCCTGCACCACGCTGCCGCGAGGCCGATGTGCTGATCGAGAACTTCCGCCCCGGCACCATGGAGCGCATGGGCTGCGGCTGGGACGCGCTTCACGCCCTCAACCCGCGCCTCGTCATGGCGCGGATCTCCGGCTTCGGGCAGAACAACTCCATGGCGAGCCGGCCCTGCTTCGACGGCGTCGCCCAGGCCACCACCGGTCTGATGGACCTGACCGGTGACCCGGGCGGGGCACCGATGATGGCCGGCACCTTCGTCGTCGACTACAGCACGGCGCTTTATGCCGCCGTCGGAATCCTGGCCGCCCTTCAGAAGCGCGCGGTCACCGGCAAGGGCGACATGGTCGACGTCAGTCTGATGGGCAGCGCCGCTTCGTTGCTGATGACCGCCTTGCCAGAATATTTGATGCACGGCACGAAGCTGACCCGCAGGGGCAATCGCGACCGTTACACCGCGCCGGCCAACACCTTCCAGGCCGCGGACGGGGCATGGCTCCTGGTGCAGGCCGGCAATGATCAGCTCTTCCGGCGGTTCGTGGCCATGATTGGCCGACCCGAACTGCTGGAGGACCCGCTCTTCGCCACCCTTTCGGCCCGCATGGCCAACGTGGACGCGGCGGAAAAGCTGGTTGCTGACTGGGTCGCCGGCGTGACCGCGGATGAGGCGCTGAGCCGTCTCAGCGCCGCCGAGCTTCCCTGCGCCAGGATCGCCACCATCGGGGACGTTGCCGCAAACCCGTACATGCGGGAGGCGCGGAACATCATCGAGGTCGACCATCCCACCGCCGGCCGTGTGCCGATGAGCGGGCCGGTGGTCCGGGTCGGCGGCAAGGTGCCGGACGTCACCCCGCCCCCGCTGCTTGGCCAGCACACCGACGAGGTGTTGGCAGAGTGGCTCCGCCTCGCCCCGTCCGACATCGCGGCCCTGAAATCCGACCGCGTCGTCTGAGCAGCGCGGCCCACCCTTCGGAGAGAGAGCTATGGGTTCCCCCACACCCGCCGAAAGCCGCATCAACGACCGGCGCACCGGCGCCCAGCTGTTCGCCGCGGCCTTGGCCCGGCATGGCGTCGAGGTCATCTTCGGCCAGAGCATTCCGTCCGCCCTGATCCTCGCCGCGCCCAATGTCGGCATCCGCCAGATCGGCTACCGCACCGAGAACGCCGGCGCCGTGATGGCCGACGGTTACGCCCGCGTCAGCCACAAGGTCCCGGTGGTCACCGCCCAGAACGGCCCGGCCGCCACTCTGCTGGTGCCCGGCCTGGCCGAGGCCTACAAGGCGTCGGTCCCCATCGTCGCCGTGGTGCAGGACGTCAGCCGGCCCTTCGCCGACCGGAATGCCTTCCAGGAGCTCGACCACTTGGAACTGTTCCGCGGCTGCGCGAAATGGATCCGGCGGCTGGCCGACGTCGACCGCATTGACGACTATGTCGATATGGCCTTCGCCGCGGCGGCGTCCGGGCGGCCCGGTCCGGCGGTGCTGATCGTGCCGATGGACCTGTTCGCCGACACCCCCGGCGCTGACAGCGGTGTGCGGAGCGCGAGCCTGGGGACGTTCCCACTTGACCGCAGCGCCGCCGATCCGGAGCGCGTCGTTGAGGCGGCGGTGCTGCTGGCCAAAGCGGAACGGCCGCTGATCATCGCTGGCGGTGGGGTCCATCTGTCCGACGCCGCGCCCGAGCTCGCAGCGCTGCAGGAGGCCGCCGGCATTCCGGTGGCCACCACGGTGATGGGCAAGGGCGCGGTCGACGAACGCCACCCGCTGTCGGTCGGGGTGGTCGGCTATTTCATGGGCACCCGCGGCATGGCGCGTGATCTGCGCCGGCTGGTCACCGACGCGGACGTGGTGCTGCTGATCGGCAACCGCACCAACCAGAACGGTACGGACAGCTGGACCCTCTATCCGAAGGGTGCGACCTACATCCACCTCGACGTCGACGGGCAGGAGATTGGACGCAACTACGAGGCCACGGTGCGGCTGGTCGGCGACGCCAAGGTGACCTTGGCGGCGCTGGGCGAGGCCTTGACCGGCCACGACCTGTCCCGCCGCCGCGACGCACGGCCGGCGCTGGAGCGCACCATCGCCGAGGGTCGCAGGACCGCTCGCGCCGCCGCCGCCCCGCAGACCACCTCCTCCGCCATGCCGATCCGCCCGGAACGTCTGATGGCCGACCTCGACACCGTGATCGACGAGGACACCATCGTTGTGGCGGACGCGAGCTACTCCTCAATCTGGGTGGCGAATTTCCTCACCGCACGCAAACCTGGCCAGCGGATTATAACGCCACGCGGTCTGGCCGGCCTCGGCTGGGGCCTGCCGCTGGCCCTCGGCGCCAAGGTGGCACGGCCGGGTGCTAAGGTGTTCTGCCTCGCCGGCGACGGCGGCTTCGCCCATGTCTGGTCGGAGCTGGAAACCGCCCGCCGCATGGGCCTGCACGTCGTGCTGGCGGTGCTGAACAACCAGATCCTCGGCTATCAGAAGCATGCCGAGAAAGTCACTTTCGGCGCCTATACCGACGTCTGCGATTTCACCGCCGTCGATCACGCCGCCATCGCGCGGGCCTGCGGCTGCGACGGCGTTCGCATCGACCATCCCGACGATTTCCTTCCGGCCCTGAAAGCGGCGTTCCAAGCCGAGCGTACGACGCTGCTCGACGTGGTCACCGACGAACGCGCCTACCCGCCGATCACCAGCTTCGAGGCGAACTCGGCATTGGCCTATTGACGCCGGAAGCCGACGAGAAAAACCGCAGGGAGGAAACGGGATGGTGCAGCCAACACCGTTGCTCAGCGTCAGGGAGGTTACCAAGAGTTTCGGACCGAACACCGTTCTGCGCAACGTAGATTTTGACCTCAACGCGGGCGAGGTTCACGCGCTGATCGGCGAGAACGGGGCCGGCAAGTCGACGCTGATGAACATCATCAGCGGTCATTTTCCACCCACTGCCGGGGTCATTCGCATCGCCGGACAGGAGCGGGCCATCCGCACCCCCGGCGAGGCGATCGACCTGGGCATCGCCATGATGCACCAGGAGCCCAAGGTGGCCGGTGCGCTCAGCGTGGCCGAGAACGTCTTCATGGGCCGGCTGCCCAAGCGCGGCGGCATCTTTCTCGACAACGGGGCGCTGCACCGGCAGGTCGACCCGGTGCTGCGGGACATCGGAGCGTCGTTCACGGCCGCCACACCGGTGGGCAGCCTGAGCGTGGCGCAACGCCAGCTCGTTCAGCTCGCCCGCGCCATCACTCAGAACGCGCGGCTGATCGTGCTGGACGAGCCGACCGCCAGTATGACTCCGGTCGAGGCGGCCACGTTGTTCAGCCTGATGCGCCGGCTGACCGAACGCAACGTCGCCTTCATCTACATCTCGCACCACATGGACGAGGTGATCACCATCGCCGACCGAGTCACGGTGCTGCGCGACGGGGCCCGGGTCGCGACCAAGCGGGTGGCCGAGACCTGCAAGGCGGAACTGATCCGGCTGATGGTCGGCCGTGACCTTGGCTCCCACTTTCCGGAACGGCGCGCCTGCAACCCCGGCGCGGTGGTGCTCGAAGCCAAGAACCTGTCAGGGCCGGGGTTCCGCGACGTCTCGCTGACCCTGCGGCGGGGGGAAATCGTTGGCCTCGCCGGGCTGATCGGCGCCGGCCGCACTGAGCTTGCCCGGGTGCTGAGCGGCGCCCATGTCGCCACCGCGGGCGAGATCCGGCTGGACGGTCAGACGGTGCGCCACGCCGCCCCAGCCGACGCGGTTGACGCAGGCATCGCCTATCTGGCAGAGGATCGCCGAGATTCGGTGCTGCGCCCGCTGACCGTCCAGCAGAACATCACGCTCGCCGCTCGTTCCTTGTTCGCCAAGGGTGGCATGGTCGACGCCGGCAAAGAACGCAAGGCGGCGGAGAGTTACGTCCGCCAGCTCAACATCGCGGCGGCCTCCGTCGGCCAGCCGGCCGGCCAGCTCAGCGGCGGCAACCAGCAGAAATGCGTGATTGCCCGCTGGCTGCTCCAGCAGCCCAAGGTGATTCTGTTCGACGAGCCGACCCGCGGCATCGACGTCGGCGCCAAGCGCGAGATCTACGGCTTCATCCACCAGTTGGCCGACCAGGGCTGCGCGATCCTGATGATCTCGTCCGAGCTGCCCGAGGTCATCAGCATCAGCGATCGCATCGTGGTGATGTGCGAGGGCCGGATCAGCGGTGAGCTGGACGCTGCCACCGCCACCGAGACCGCCGTCATCGAGCTGGCGGTCCCCCACAGCCGCCCCCAAACCGAGAGGACGGTCAGCCATGTCCAACACTGATCCGCAAGCCGCCGCCTTGCTGCGGGGAGCCCCGCAGGGATCCACAAGCCTGCGCGCCGTGCTCAGCCGGCATAGCGTGGCGCTCAGCAACATCCTGGCGCTTGTCCTGCTGCTGGTGATCGGCAGCATCCTGTCGCCGCATTTTCTCAGCGTGCCGAACATCTTCAACGTGCTGCGCGGCGCCAGTATGGTGGGCATCGTCAGCATCGGGATGACCTTCGTCATTCTGAACCGCGGCATCGACCTGTCGGTCGGCTCGTTGACCGGCCTGTCCAGCGTGCTGATGGCCGGCATGATGCCGTGGGGAGTCGCCGGCTGGGGCGTGGTTCCGCTGGTCGCTGCCGTGGCGCTCGGGGTGCTGAACGGGCTTTTGATAACCACGTGCCGGCTCCAGCCCTTCATCGCCACGCTGGGTATGATGATTTTCGCCCGCGGACTGGTCTACATCTATTCCGACGGCAGCCCGATCGTCGCCTCTGGCGTCCCCGCCGAGGTCAAGGCGCTTGGGTCCGGCTATCTCGGCGTGGTGCCGGTCCCGGTGTTGGTGTTCCTGGCTTGCGCGGTGATCGGCCACGTCGTGTTGCGCAGCACGATCTTCGGGCGCGAGATCTACGCCGTTGGCGCCAACGAGGAGGCGGCCCGGGCATCCGGCATCCGGACCAAGCTGAACCACATCAAGGTTTACGCGGTCAGTGGTCTGCTCGCCGGCATCAGCGGCATTGTGCTGACCGCCCGCCTCGGCGTCGGTGACCCCAACGCCGGCCAGATGTACGAACTCGACGCCATCGCCGCCTGCCTGATCGGCGGGACAACCTTCGACGGTGGCGTGGGCAGCGTGCGCGGCACCGTGATTGGCGTTCTGATTCTGGCCTTTCTGTCCAACATACTGAATTTGCTTGGCATTTCGCCCTACACGCAGATGCTGCTCAAGGGATTGATCATCATCGTTGCCGTCATCGTCAGCGAATTCCGCAAGCGTTAACAAGCGTCAAAACGGGGAGGAGCGCACCATGACCACCGACAAGACCTTCACCATGAATCGCCGCCGCCTGCTCCAGGCCGGTGCGGCGGGCGCGGCCGGCATCGCCATGCCATGGATCGCGCGCCCCGCCTTCGCACAATCGGCCGCCGGCAAGACCATCGGCTTTTCGCAATCCTTCGTCACCACCGAATGGATCCGGCAGCAGCGTCAGGGCGTACTCGACACCGCCAAGAAGCATGGACTGGAAACGGTGGTGCTCGATGCCGCCAACCGCCCGGCCAAGCAGGTGAGCGACATCGAGGACCTGGTGACCCGGCGGGTCGACGCCATCCTCATCAGTACCTATTTCGCCGAGGCGATCGCGCCCGCCATTCGTGAAGCCAACCGCGCCGGCATTCCAATCATCGTGCTGAGTTCCGGCCTCGTCGGCGACGTCGACTGGACGGTGCACCTCAACGTCGATACCTACGCTTCGGCCAAGACGGCCGGCGACTATTTCGTGAAGCGCCTGGGAGGCAAGGGCAACCTAATCCAGATCGAGGGCTCGCCCGGGTCCACCGTCAACCAGAACCGTGGCAAAGGCTGGCACGAGGTCGTCGACAAGGAACCCGGCTTCAAGCTGGCCGGCCGCGTCATGGCTGACTACGACCGCGCCAAGGCGCTGAAGGGCATGGAAGACATGCTGCAGGCCAACGCCAAGATCGACGGCGTTTACGCCCATTCCGAGGACATGGCCCTTGGCGCCATCCAGGCAATCCACGAGGCGGGCCGCGCCAAGGAGATGTTCGTCACCGGTTACGATGGTGTGGCGGCGGAGACCCTGAAGGCGATCCACGACGGCGATTTGGCCATGGTGATGTCCTACCATCCGTTCGGCGTCGAGGGTGTGGAAGCGGCCGTGCGTGTCCTGGAGAAGAAGCCGACGCCGAAGACCATCGCCTTTGCCGCGCCGATGATCGACAAAAGCAACGTCGCTGACTACTACGACGCCTCGACCGGCAAGGCCAAGCTCGCCCCGTCCCGCCTTGCCGCGATGAACTTGCCGGACAAGTAACGTCGGGCGCTTTTTTCGTACGCCGTCATCCCACGCAAACGAGATTTCTGCGAACGCGCACGCACTCTTCATGCGTCATGCCCGCAACGGCGGGCGTGACGGGAAGGAGACGGTGTCACGGAGTCTCGCCACGGCGGAGATGACGGAAAGGAATATGTCCACAAAATCCAGGACCGCGGACCGCTGTCCGCCGGGCCCCGCGAAGGTGCGCGCATGATCTCACCCGGAAACAAGATCGGCACCATGGCCGATGCGGTCGCCCTGGTGCCGGACGGCACCCGCTTGGCGATTGGCGGCTTTGCCAACTACCAGCGGCCGATGGCCTTCGTCCGCGAGCTGGTGCGCCGGAAGCGCCAGAACCTCGCCGTCGTCGGCATGGTCAGCGGCATCGAAGCCGACATGCTGGTCGGCGCCGGCGCGCTCGACCGGCTGGAGACCTCCTACGTCGGGCTGGAGAAGTACGGGCTCGCCCGCAACTTCCGGCGCGCCTGCGAAGCCGGCGCGCTGACCATGGTTGACTACCCCGAAGTCCTGAGCTTCGACCGCTTCCGCGCCAGCCGGGAAAACCTCAGCTTCTGGGCCTGCGATTATCTCGGCGGCACCGACATCCTGACCCACAACCCGGACATCAAGCCGTTCGATTGCCCGCTCACCGGCCGTCGGCTCTACGCCGTGCCGCCGGCCGACCCGCAGGTGGCGGTGCTGCACGCCATCGCCGCCGACGCGGCTGGCAACGTGCTGATGCCGAGCCACCGGCTGCTGCCGCAGGAACTCGACCTCCACATCGCCAACAGCTGCGACACGCTGATCGTGACGGTCGAGCGCATCGTGCCGGAAAGCTTCATCCGCCGTCATTCGGCGCTCAACCAAATTCCATCCTACCGCACGACACTGATCGTGGAGGCGCCCTGCGGCGCCCATCCGACACCGACGTTGAGCCGCTGGCTGATCGACGCCGAGCACATGGAGCGCTACGTCGCCGCTTCGGCCTCGCCCGAGGCTTTCGCCGCCTACCTCGACGAGTGGGTGTTCGGCACCACCGACCACGCCGCCTACCTGGACCGGCTGGGAACGGCACGGCTCACCGCCTTGCAGGAGTTCGACGCGCTATGAGAACCGGCCCCGCGACGATTCCCGAAATCATCGCCGCTCAACTCGCCCGCAGCTTCCGCGACGGCGAGGTTGGGTTCACCGGGCTGGTGACCGGCGAGGCGGCAACCCTCTACGGCACCACCATCCCGCTCGCCGGCATGCTGCTCGCCAAGCGCATGCACGCGCCCGACCTCACCGTGCTGCTCGCCGGATGGTCGCACAACCCGGACCTCGCGACGCTCGACGTTGTCCCGGACTCGGAGTTCGACGCGGTGCTGCGCGATCTGCCGTGCGACGCCCAGGCGGTCACCTATCCCGGCCCGTTCTCGTTCAAGCGCGGGCACATCAGCTTCGGTTTCAGCTCGGGCGCCCAGGTCGACCGCACCGGGAGCCTGAACAGCGTGTGCATCGGCGCCTATCGCAAGCCGAAGGTCCGGCTGGTCGGCCCCATCCTCCAGCCCGAGCACATGACCATTTTCGGCCGCGAGTACATCATGATGCCGCACCACACGCGGCGGAGCTTCGTGGAGAAGGTCGACTACGTGTCGGGTGTCGGCTACCCGGGCGGACTGGCCGGTCGCGCCGCGCTGGGCCTGCGCCACGGCGGCCCGGAGTGGATCGTCACCCCCCATTGCATCTTCGACTTTGACAAGGAGGCCGGCCGTGCTCGCCTGAAGAGCGTCCACCATGCCGAGGCGCGGGCGACGCTGCAGGACGACACCGGCTTCCCACTCGACGGGGTGGACACCGCCCCGGTTACCCCCGGCCCGACCGACGAAGAGTTGCGCCTCTTGCGCGGCGTGGTGGACCCCAAGGGCATCCTGCTCGGCCGCACCTGACCCATTCCAGGAGACATGTTCGATGACAGCATCCCCGAGCCTGCGTTGGGGCATCCTTGGCACCGGAGCCATTGCGCGACAGTTCGCCGACGCTCTGGTGACCAGCACCCACGGCCGGCTGGTCGCGGTGGCGAGCCGACAGCCCACCTCTGAACTTGCCCAGGCATTCGGCGGCGCCATCGTGCACGCCGGATACGGCGCCCTTCTGGCCGATTCCGCGGTCGATGCCGTCTACATCGCCACGCCGCATCCCACCCACGCCGAATGGGCGATCCGCGCCTGCGAGGCCGGCAAGCACGTGCTGTGCGAGAAGCCCCTCGGCATGAACGCCGCCGAGGCGATGGCAGTGGCCGACGCCGCGGCGCGCGCCGGGGTAGTCGTGATGGAAGCCTTCATGTACCGCGGCCACCCGCAGACGCGCCGGCTGCTGGAGCTCATCGCCTCCGGCGTCATCGGCGACGTCACGATGATTCAGGCCGCCTACGGGTACCACACCGATTTCGCGGCGGACAAACGGCACTTCGATCCAGCGCTTGGCGGTGGTGCGATCCTCGACGTCGGCTGCTACGGCGTCTCCATGTGCCGGCTGATCGCCGGGGTGGCAGCGGGCAAGCCCTTCGCCGAGCCGGTGGAGATCCAGGCCCAGGGGCATCTCGGCTCCACCGGGGTTGACGAACGGTCCACGGCAGTCCTGCGTTTCCCCGGCGGGCTGTTGGCCCAGGTGGCGGCCAGCATCACCACGGTGCAGGACAATGGGTTGCGCATCTACGGCACCAAGGGCCGCATCGAGGTGCGTTCGCCCTGGTTCTGCTCCGGCAAGACCGGCGGCGTCGGCACCATCACCCTGACCAGCCGCGCCGGCGCCGTGGAGGTCATCGAGGTCGAGACGACGGAGTGGCTTTATGCGCTGGAGGCCGACCTGTTCGCCAAGGCGGTCGCAGCCGGTGTCATACCCTGGCCGGCGCCCAGCCTTCCGGACAGCATCGGCACCATGCAGGCGCTCGATACCTGGCGCCAAGCCATTGGCCTCGACTATCCGTGCGAGCGCCCTGGCCGGCCTCAAACCGTCGCGGGGCGCCCGTTGCGCCGGGCCCCCGATACCGACATGCCTTACGACGACCATCTCGGCCTCGGCAAGCTCGCCTCCCGTATCGTGACCGGCGGCATGGCGCTGAAAACCTACCCACTCGCCGCCACGGTGTATGACGCCTTTTTCGAGGCCGGCGGCACCATGTTCGATACTGCCTACGTCTACGGCCAGGGCAACGTCGACCGGCTGCTCGGCCAGTGGCTGCGCAGCCGCGGCGTCCGCGAGGAGGTGGTGATCATCGGCAAAGGTGCCCACACTCCGCACTGCACACCGGACGCCATCCGGCCCCAGCTCTTTGAGACGCTGGATCGGCTGGGTACGGACTACGTCGACCTCTACTTCATGCACCGCGATGACCCGTCGGTGCCCGTGGGCGAGTTCGTCGACGTGCTGGACGCGCTGGTCCGTGAAGGCCGCATCCGCAAGTTTGGCGGCTCCAACTGGACCATCGCGCGGATGGACGAGGCCAACGCCTACGCCGCCCGTCACGGCAAGCGCGGTTTTGAACTGCTGTCCAACAACTTCAGCCTCGCCGAAATAGTCGAACCGATGTGGGAGGGCTGCATTGCGTCGTCCGACGACGACAGCGTGGACTGGCTGCGCCACACCCAGATCCCGCTGTTCGCGTGGTCGAGCCAAGCGCGCGGCTTCTTCACTGACCGTGCTGGCCGCGACAAGTTCGACGACCCGGTGATGGCGAAGTGCTGGTACAGCGAAACCAATTTCCAGCGTCGCGACCGCGTCCACGCGCTGGCAGCCAAGCTCGGCGTCACGCCAGCCCAGGTGGCGCTCGCCTGTCTGCTGGTCCAGCCACACCCGATCTTTCCGATCATCGGCCCGGCCACGCTGGCCGAACTGCGCGACTCCCTGGGCGCCTTGCGCACCCGCCTCACCCCCGAAGACGCCGTATGGCTGAAAACCGGCCACACCGAGGAGAGACACCATGGATAACTGGCCCGTGGCTGACTGGCAGTCACTGCCCGAGTTGTCGTCGCTGAAGACCGGCCCCCACCTGCGCGAGCCGACCTATGACGGTATTGTGGTTCCCGAGGAGACGCCGGCCGTCCGCTATGTGGCGGACGACGCAGCGATCAAGGCCTATTGCTACGCGGTCGACTGCCAGGACCCCTGGTATTTCGGACCAACGAGCCCGTTCGGCAAGCGCATCGCCCCCAGCGCCATGGTGCTGAAGGAGTTGATGTGGCTTTACCAGACTCAATACAACCGTGATCGGATCCGCGGCTTCCACCAACACGAAGATGTGATCTTCCATGCTCCGATTCCGGCCGGTGCCGAGCTGGTGCTGACCGGCCGCAACACCGAGAAATTCACCAAGCGCGGCAAGGGGTACTTCCGCCATCTGAGTGAGGCGCGCGGGTGCGACGGGCGCCTCTACGTCTCGCAGGTCAACACCGAGCTGATCGACCTGTCACGGTCGGGCATCCCAGACGACCCTGACCCCCGCCAAAGCCGTCGCCTCTCGACCGTCTGGATGGGTGACGCGCCGGTGAGTGTCGGCCTATCACCACCACCGAAGGGGGGCATGCGCCTGCCCGAGGGCACGATGACGGTGGACCGAGCCCAGGCGTCGGTCTTTTCCGGTCTGATTGATGGGTTTGTCAACCTGCACACAGACCGCGGTGTCGCCGCTGAAATGGGGTTTCCCGATCTCGTCGTTCAAGGATTGATGAGCGTCTGCTGGTTGTCGGAGACGCTGACCCGCTGGGCGGGGCCGGTATGGCTCTCCGGCGGATCGATGTCGGCCAGCTTCCTGAAGCCGATGTTGGCCGGTCGTATGACCACGGTCCGCACCATGGTGGCGCAGGCGAAGGACGGGGCCGTAGACCTGGAAACCAGTTTTGTCAACGCCGCGGGAGAGACCCAGGCGGTGGCGTTCAGCCGCCTGAGAACGGGTTGACCGGGCACCGTCCTGTGTGGCCCGACTTGTGAACCCAAAGCCGTTCAATTAAAGCGGCCCCTTGCCTGTTGAGGAGGGATCAGTCCCACTCACAGGCGGACGGGAGCGCGATGGCTGGCAAACCCGTACATTCCGGCGGGTTTCGCGCCATCTTGCCGGTGGTGCGGCAGCTGCCGTAGAGGATCGCCTCCCTTCCGGAGGTGATGGATGCGCTGCCCACACGACCGATCGACGGCAACCCCCGAGCGCTCGGATCGGACGGCGCATGGCGATCGGCGGATTCGGTGCCAGGAGTGCGGCCGGCAGTTCAACGAGCGCACCGGCTCGGTGCTGAACCGGTTGCCGGTGCCGCCGATGTGGTCTTCCTCATCGTGCTGTTGCGGCTGCGCTTGAAACCGAGCCTGCGGGACTTAGCATTACAGTTGCGCTCTGCCCTTGAGGTGAGCCTCTCTGGCGAGAGCTTGGTGGCATCGCCTCCAGGCGGACCAGGCGATCACAAAGGCCGGCTCGATGCGCCGCTGGGCTAAGCGGTTGGCAACACGACGGATCTCCTGCATCGACCAGCGGACCATCGGCGGGGTACTTTCCTCGCCGTTTTTGGGGGCGCGGCCAGGGCATCAGCCTTGTGGCGGACCACCGCGAGCAGAGCGAAAGCGAGCATCACCAGCGAGACATGCCGGTGCCAGCCATGCCAGCTCCGCGTCTCGTTGTGGTCCAGCCCGAGTTCAGTTTTGGCCGTCTCAAACGCGTCCTCGATCGCCCACCTCTGGCCCTCAACCCGGACCAGCGTGTCGATCGGGGTGCCTTCGGGGCACCAGGTCGTGAAGAACGCCAACTCACCATCGGCGGGACGCCGCCGGATCAGCAGGCCGCGCGTCCAGAGGCCCAGGCCGGGTGGCGCCCCGACATAGTCCGGATCGAGATCGGCCAGTTCCAGATAGGCCCAGTCGAACAGCCGCGGCCCCTTGCTGCCCGCGCCCGCCGACAGGCGGACCCAATCGTCCTCAGCAAGAGCCTTGGCGATGTCCTCCGCCGTGCCACCGACGTCGGGCCGCGCGCCCCAGGAGTTGAAGTGGGCGGCCCCCGTGACACCGAGCACATAGCCCTTGCCGGCACGACGCAAGGCCATCTCCAGTTCGCCGACACCGTAGACCGTGTCGGCCGCCACCCAGGCGAAGGGGACCGCCGCCTCCAGCGCCCGGCGCACCATCGCGACGGCGATGGCCGGCTTGGTGGCGAAACGGACGGCTTCGGGGACATGGGCCATGGCCAAGCGGTCCGGATTGCTGGTCCAGTCCTTGGGCAGGTAGAGCCGACGGTCGATGAAGGCGTGCCCCTTGGCCGAGACGTAGGCGGCGAAGACGCCGATCTGGCAGTTGGTGATCTTGCCCGCCGAGCCGGTGTACTGGCGCCCCACGCCACACGATGCCTTGCCCTGCTTGAGAAAGCCGGTCTCGTCGATCACCAGGGTGGCGTCGGGCTCCGTCAGGGCCTCAAGGGCGTACTCGCGCACCACGTCGCGCAGCGCGTCGGCATCCCAGGCGGTGCGGCCGAGCACCGCCTGCTGGCGCCACGGGCCCTTGTCACCCGCGGCTTCCGCGCGCATCCACCCGGTCTTACGCCGCTCCGGCCCGAGCAGCCCATCCAGGAACATGGCGGCCGAGACCGCTGTGCTGGCCTGCAAGAACAAGGGCGGCAGCCGGGACTTGACCTCGCGCAGCTCGGCAGACCACAGCTCCAGCAGGTCCTCGATCGCAATGCCGGACATGGCGACCTCCCAAAGCCCAGATCAACAGGCGGGTGGCCGCTTCATCGCAACTGTAATGCTAGACAGCGGTGCTGATATGAAATGCATTGGAGGAAACGCGTCCGTCTCCGGAGTCGTTTCACAGACGACGCCGGAGCAAACGGCGTCCGCCACCATCGCCACCCTCCTGACGCCGGAAACCTCCAAGGACAACATCCAGAACCGGCCTACCGCGTTGGCTCAGCGGCGTTGGAGTGACGATGCGGGCGTTCAGCCGATGGGCGCACAAGCTGAGCGGTGCGGGGGCTCCGGCTTACCCGAGGCTTCCGCCTCGCGGTGGTGGGTTCTGGCGACCCTCGCGCTTTGCGTGGTGTTGACGATGACCACGTGGTTTTCCGCCACGGCGGTCATCCCTCAACTGCGGGAGGCATGGGGGCTCTCGAACAGCGCAGCCGCCTGGTTGACCATCGCCGTGCAGATCGGCTTCGTGATCGGCGCGGTTGGCGTCAGCGTGCTTGGCCTGTCGGACGCTGTGTCGCCGAAGACGCTGATGGTGACCGGCGCGATGGGGGCTGCCGTTGCCAACGGCGGCATCCTTCTGGCACACGGCGCTTGGACCGCGATGGGGTTACGCATGCTGACGGGGGTTTTCCTGGCCGGTGTCTATCCGCCTTCCCTGAAGCTGATCGCCACATGGTTCACGTCAGGACGGGGGGCGGCGTTGGGCACCTTGGTCGGCGCGCTGACCCTTGGGTCGGCCGCCCCGCACCTGGTCAACGGCGTGGGCGGCCTGGAATGGGACGCCGTCATTGCGAGCACCACCGCGGCCACCCTGGCCGGAGCGCTGATCGTCGCGCTGTTCGTACAAGAAGGGCCGTATCCGTTCCCGCGCGCGGCCTTCAACCCTCGGCAGGTGACGCACATCTTCCGCAACCGCGGCATCGTGCTGGCCACCCTCGGGTATTTTGGCCACATGTGGGAATTGTACGCGATGTGGGCGTGGTACCTCGCCTTCGCGCGTGAGTATCTCAGCGGCCGCGGTCATGATGGCCAAGTCATGGGATCCCTGCTGAGCTTCACGGTTATCGCCGTTGGGGCGCTCGGCTGCGTCGTGGGAGGCCTATTGGGCGACCGCTGGGGCCGGACCACGCTGACCAGTCTGATGATGGCCCTGTCCGGAGGGTGCGCCCTGGTCGCGGGCTTTGCCTTCGACGGGCCAACTTGGCTGTTCATCCTCATCGGTCTGGTCTGGGGCTTCACGGTGGTCGCTGACTCCGCGCAGTTCTCGGCGGTCGTGACGGAGGTCGGCACCCCGCAGCTCATCGGGACCGCGCTGACCCTACAGCTCGGCCTCGGCTTCATCCTGACAGTCCCGACCATCTGGCTGCTGCCGCTCGCGGCCGATCTGTTCCGAAGCTGGCAGTGGGCGTTCGTGATCCTGCTGCCGGGACCCTGCCTGGGCGTCGTCGCGATGCTCGCGCTGCGCCGATTGCCCGAAGCCCGAAAGATCGCCGGCGGGAAACGCTGACGCGCGTTCCGCACCGAAAACAAAAGGAGGGAGGAATCTGTATGAGCAAAATGGCTCCAGTTCAGTATGACGAGAAAACGCGCCGGTACATCGACGCGATGATTGAGGCGGAAGAGCAGGACCGCGCGGCGCTCCGGGCGGCCGAAGGCAACAGCGCGGATGCGGAATGCCCGTGTCGGGAGGGAATGTTTCCAACACGGGCGCCGAGCCGCCGCCGCTTCCTCGTCGCGGCGGGCTCGACGGTGGGGGCTGGCGCCGCCGGGCTGTTGGGAGCCCGGGCCGCGGTGGCCGCCGACCGGAAGGCGCCGCCCGGGGCCGAATACTTCGATGTGCCGGACGATCCGACCAAGCAGCAGGGCCGTCCCGTGGCCGGTGACGGCGGCTATGGCACGCGCTCGCAGTTCGAGACCGAAGTCCGGCAGCGTTACCCCACGCCCAACGAGAACACCTCCTGGTCGTTGACGCCGCTCGACAAAATGCTCGGCAACCTGACCGCATCGGGGCTGCATTTCGAACGCCATCACGGCGGCATCCCGACCATCGATCCGGCCCGGCATCAACTCGTCGTCCATGGGCTGGTCGGCACGCCCAAGACCTTCACCATGGCCGACCTGAAACGCTTTCCGTCGGTGACGCGGAAGCATTTCATCGAGTGCTCGGGCAACGGCCTCACCGAGTGGAACAAGCCGACCCTGAAGACCGTCCAGGGCACCCACGGGCTGCTCAGCACCTCGGAGTGGACCGGGGTGCTTTTCGCCACGATCGCGCGCGAGGTCGGCCTGAAGGAAGACGGCGCCTGGGTTCTGGCCGAGGGTTCCGACGCCGCCGTCATGACGCGCTCCATACCCATGGAGAAGATGCTCAGGGACGCCATCATCGCCTACGGCCAGAACGGCGAAGCGATCCGCCCCGAGCAAGGCTATCCGGTCCGTCTCGTCCTGCCGGGGTACGAGGGCAACACCCACATCAAGTGGCTGCGCCGCCTGGAGGTCAGTGACAAGCCCTTCATGACGCGCGAGGAGACATCGAAATACACGGACCTGCTGGGGGACGGCAAAGCGCGGCAGTTTTCGCTCGACATGGACGCCAAGTCGGTCATCACATTTCCATCGGGCGACATGAAGCTGCCCGGGCCGGGCTTCTACAACATTGGGGGCCTCGCGTGGTCCGGCCGCGGCCGTGTCCAGTCGGTGGACGTCTCCGTGGACGGTGGGACATCCTGGTATCCGGCGCGCATCGAGTCCACACCCGAGCCGATGTGCACGGTGCGTTTCAGCTTCCCCTGGATGTGGAATGGCCAGCCGGCCGTGCTCCAGAGCCGCTGCATGGACGACACGGGCTATCTCCAGCCCACCCTGAAGGAGCTTGTGGCGATTCGGGGATCGAATGGCCCATTCGGGTCGATCTATCACCTGAATGCGATCCAAAGCTGGGCCGTAGCCGCCGACGGGAGTGTGAGCAATGTCCACGCATAAACCTTTCATCACCGCTGTCTGCGCGGTGGTTATGGCCGCATGTCCTATCGCCGCGATCGCACAGATGCCCAACGACGCTCGCTTTGGCTTCGGGACGCCGGCCAAGCCGGAGGATATGGCGCGGTATTTCTCCATTCCGCCGAGCGGGCGGGGGTTGCCGCCCGGCAATGGGACCGCGGAGCAAGGTGCCAAGGTTTACGCGGAGAACTGCGTGGCTTGCCACGGTGAGCGCCTGGAGGGCATTCCCCAACCCGGTCTCGGTGGCGACAAGCTGATCGGTGGGCGCGGGACGCTGGCGACCCAAACCCCCGTGAAAACGGTCGAGAGCTACTGGCCCTACGCCACGACGCTGTTCGATTACGTGAAGCGGGCGATGCCGTTCAGTGTGCCCGGCTCGCTCTCGGACAACGATGTCTACGCGGTCGTCGCTTACGTCTTGTCCGAGGCAAAGATTATTCAGCCGACCGATGTCATGAATGCGGAATCGCTGCCGAACGTCCGGATGCCGAACCGTGACGGCTTTGTGCCGGATGCGCGGCCAGAGGTTCAGCTCTATCACTGACCGCGTCGCCAAAGACCGATGAGGGGCATATCGTGTGTGCCTTTCATCGGCGATACGCCTTCAGTCCGATTCTGTCTCCGGCCCTTTATGGATGAGGCGCACGCAATTCGGTCCGAACCCGATGATTGCAGGTCCGTCTCAGCAAGATGGGTTTGATCTCACCGAATTCAGGTTCGCGCGGTGTAATACCGGCGACGAAAAGCGGTGACTCACTGGCACTACTTTGGCAGTTCTACTCCCGCCTGTATGGAGCGAGCCAGCACCGACAACACGGACATCGGATCGGTGCCGTCTGAAGGATGTGCGCGAGAATGGCTCGGCGCACGGCGGGCAGCGTCGGTTGCGGCGGCGGTCCGCTGTTGCGCTTTGGCCTTTTTCCCCCACTCCGGGGCGGCAGCGAGCCGGAGGTGCTGGAGGAATGCCAAGGCGATCATCACCAGAAGCGCATGATGGTGCAGGCCGGACCAGCTGCGGCCCTCGAAATGATCCAGCCCCAGCTCTTCCTTCATCTGCTGGTGTCCCTGTTCGCAGACCCAGCGCGCCTTGATCCAGGACGCCAGGGTGCGGAGCGGCGTGTCTGGGGGCAAGTTGCTCAGGTAATATTTGGTCTCGCCGGAGCCGCGGCGTTCGCCGACCAACCAGACTTCGTCACCCGGCAGCGGGGTGCCCCCGCGCTGACGCGGCCCATCAGCGACGCGGACGCGCACGGCGGCGAAATGGGCCGTGAGGGGCCCCTTCGTGCCGGTGCGCCACGTGAGGCGACGCCACACGGCGGTCTTCAGCATGGCCTGCGCGGTGACCGGCTTCTCGCTGGCGACGGCCCGCTTGCGTGGCCGACCGGTCGTGGCGACCGGCCAGGTCAGGGACACCGTGGTGGCGTACACCGCTTGCGTGCTCGTCACCCCCACCGCCCAGGCCAAGCCGCGCTGGCTGAGAGCGTGACGGAACGGGGCGCCATGGCCGTAGCCGGCATCGGCAACGACACAGCCAAACCGCACCCCCAGGGCCAGGACCCGATCCACTTCCTCGATCGCCAGCTCCGGCTTGGTCCGCGGCTTCTGCTGGGCTTCCGGCACCTGCGCGCGCCGGCACCGATCGGGCTTGCTCGTCCACTCCTCAGGCAGGAACAGGCGCATGACCATCGGGACCGGCACCTCGCGGCGGGCCAGGGTCAGGGTGACCAGGACCTGGCAGTTGGCGGTCTTGCCCACGACGCCGGCATACTGCGCGGCGACACCGACGGAATGCTCGCCCTTCTTCAGCACGGCGGTGTCGTCAATGGCCAGGATCGCATCCGGGCCGCCGACCAGCTGATCCGCCGTTCGCGCCAGGAGCGGTTCGAGCGGAGCCGTGTCCCAGGAGCGGCTGGCGATGAAGTTGTGCAGCTGGTCGTAGTCGCCGGGCGTCAACGCCGCGGCGATCGGCTGGACGCTCTTGCGTTCGGTGCGGCCGTACAGACCGCGGATGTACACCGGGGCCCAGCGCCGTCGGGCCTTGTGGCCCAGAGCGTCCAGAAACGGCTCCAGCCAAGCGTCCAACGCGGCTTCCCAGCTCCGCACCTCCAGCATGATCGCCTCCAGCGCCGGTCACCCCCTGAGCTGTACAACAGACCTCACCTCGCGCCCTCACGCGGGAACTGCCAAAGTAGTGCTGGGAGGGATACCCAAAGCCGGCAAGCCGTGATTCGATTCCCTCATTGCGATGGGGAGGAGCGAATGCCAGCGGCGTTGCCGATTCGGGAAGACCTGAGCGCGAGCGCGTTGCGCGCCTTGGCGCGGCGGGAGAGCAAAGGGCGGGTGGCGGCGCGGATGTTCGCCATCGACCATGCGCTTGACGAGGTGAGCCGGGCGGAAGCGGCGCGGCTGGCCGGTATGGACCGCCAAGCCCTGCGCGACGCGGTGGTGCGCTACAACGCCGAAGGCGTGGCCGGGCTCTATGATCGTCCTCTGCGCGGTCGGCCGGAATGGCTGAGCGAGGGCGAGCAGGCGACGCTCAAGGCCATCATCCTGGCCGGCCCCGATCCCAAGCGGCACGGCTGCGTGGAATGGACCCTGCCAATCCTGTGCGAGGTGATCGCCGAACGCTTCGCCAAGACGCTGCATCCGGCCAGCCTGTCGCGCATCGTGCGGCGGCTGAACCTGTCGAAACAGAAGACACGGCTGCGGCACCCGCAGTCCGACGCCAAGGCCCAGGCCGCCTTCCAAAAAGGGGGCTGCGCGAAGCGCTGAAGGCCGCGGCGGCTGCACACCCTGAACGCCGCCTCCAGCTCTGGTTTCAGATGCTATGAGGCGGGGCTCCGTGGATGATGGATCATAGGGATGTCCCTCATGTGCAAGGAGCCAGCGATGCCGCTTACCAGCCCCGTTGTCGACAGCACGATCTACTTGGCGCTCGAACTCAGCCGCTCCACCTGGCTCGCCGCCATGCGCTTGCCAGGGGCCACCAAGAGTGTCCTGCATCGCATAGCGGCCGGCGACACGGCGGCGCTGCTCGCGGTCATCACGACCCAGCGCGCACGCGTGGAAGCGCGCCTGGGCGCCCCGGTCGCCGTCGTCTCCTGCTTCGAGGCGGGGCGTGACGGCTTCTGGCTGCACCGCCTTCTGCTCGCCAATGGTGTGAACAACCATGTCGTTGAGCCGACCAGCATTCTGGTCAATCGCCGTGCTCGGCGGGCCAAGACGGATCGGCTCGACGCGGAGGGGCTGCTGCGGGTGCTGGCGGCTTATCACCGAGGCGATTATCAAGTGTGCAGTGTGCTTCACGTGCCAAGCCCGGCGGAGGAGGATGCCAAGCGCCCGCACCGGGAGCGCGAACACCTGGTCCAGGAACGGGTCCGGATCGAGAACCGCATCGAGGCGCTTCTGGCCACCCAAGGCATTCAGAAAAGGCATTCAGAAACGGCCATCGTTGCGCTCTTGGACGGACGATCTCGCCGCCTTACGGACGGGTGACGGGCGGGAACTGCCGCCGCATCTGCGCGCGGAGCTCGATCGTTTGCGACGGCGGCTCGTCCTCACCATGGAGTTGATCCGGGAGATCGAAGCCGAACGGACAACGGCCCTTGCGGCCTCGCCATCCGACCCGACCCAGCGGAAGATGGCGGCCCTCACCCGCATCCGCGGCATCGGCGACAACTTCGCCGCCGTGCTCACGCGCGAGGTCTTCTACCGCGGCTTCGGCAACCGCCGCCAACTCGCCAGCTACGTCGGCATCGCCCCGATGCCGCACCAAAGTGGAGCCATGGACCGGGATCGGCGGATTGGGCGAGCCGGAAACCCTCGAGCGCGGACAACCCTCATCCAGCTGGCGTGGTTGTGGCTCCGCTACCAGCCGGGAAGCGGGCTGGCGGAATGGTTCCGCAACCGTGTTGGCGAGCTCGCCGGACGGACGCGGCGGATCGCCATCGTCGCCATGGCTCGCAAGCTTCTGGTCGCGCTCTGGCGCTACCTCGAGACCGGAGTGGTGCCGGAGGGCGTCGAACTCAGGGGATAGCACATCGGCGCCGGGCGACATCGACCGGCGGCGATAAGGGAGCGCGACCGTCTTCATCATTGGCGACCGAGAGTTGCCGCGTTTCAGGTGGGTCGCGTCTCACCGGGGCCACGCCTCGTGCAAGAGGCATTCTGGTGCGGGACCGCGGCGCGGGCCCGACCGCATGTAAGGTGATGCAGCCGCGGCTGCGTGATTGATCCGCCCCGGACCTTTGCCATGGCACGACCAGGCCAGTTCATTGGCCAGCGACAGGGAGGAAAGGAATGCGCGAGACCCGTTGACAGCTGAACCCTCATGTAAGGACGAAGCCCGCATCGGCCAGAAGGGCCGCACCGCGCATCGCTGGTGGGAGCGCGGGCAGCGTCCGGCCGGGCTGTGCGACAAGCGCTTTACCTCGGCCTACCTCTACGCCGCCCTCTGCCCGGCAACCGGCGCCGACTTCGCGCTGGTCATGCCGACCGTCTCCACCGCCGGCATGAGCCTGTTCCTGGACCGCTTCTCCTGGAGCCTGGAACCGGACGTCCACGCGGTGCTCGTGCTCGACCAGGCCGGCTGGCACGGATCGCGGGCGCTGGTCGTGCCGGACAACATTACGCTGGTGCCCCTGCCGCCCTTGTGTCTTGGCAAGGCCCTAACAGGACGCGGAAAAAGGCTTTGCCCGGCCGGGCGGTCGTGATTCCCTCCGGTCGTGGAGAAAGCGGCCGGCGAGGGGACGATGCGGGGTTCGGACGAACGCAGCGAGGGTCTGTTCAGCTACGTAAGTTGCGAGGCGCGGGTTCCGGCCACCCACCCGCTGCGAGCGATCCGGGCCATCGTGGATGAAGCGCTGGAGGTGATGTCGCCAGCCTTCGAGGGTCTGTACTCGAAGATCGGACGGCCTTCGATCCCGCCGGAGAAGCTGCTGCGTGCGCTGCTGCTCCAGGCCTTCTACTCGGTGCGTTCGGAACGCCAGTTGATGGAGCAGTTGGACTACAATCTGCTGTTCCGCTGGTTCGTCGGCCTGTCGATGGATGCCCCGGTGTGGGACGTGACGGTCTTCACCAAGAACCGTGAGCGTCTGCTGGCCGGCGATGTGGCGGCCAAGTTCCTGGCCACCGTGCTGGGCCAGCCGAAGGTCAAGGCGTTGTTGTCGGACGAGCACTTCTCGGTGGACGGCACGTTGATCGAAGCGTGGGCCTCGGTGAAGAGCTTCCGGCCCAAGGACGGCAGCGGCGAGCCGCCGGGCCCGGGGCGCAACGGTGAACGCGACTTCCATGGCGAGAAGCGGTCCAACGAAACGCACGCCTCGACCAGCGATCCCGAGGCGCGGCTGTACCGCAAGGGCCACGGGCAGCCGGCGAAACTGGCCTTCATGGGCCACGCGCTGATGGAGAACCGCCACGCCCTGGTGGTCGATGTCCGGCTCACCGCGGCCACCGGCTTGGCCGAACGCGAGGCGGCGGTCTCCATGGTCGAGGCCATTCCCGGGCGCCACCGCATCACGGTGGCCGCCGACAAGGCCTATGACACCAAGGATTTCGTGGCGAACCTGCGCGAGTTGGGCGCCGCCCCGCATGTCGCGCAGAACACCAGCAACCGCCGCTCGGCGATCGACGGCCGGACCACCCGTCACCCCGGCTACGCCGTCAGCCTTCGGATCCGCAAGCGGATCGAAGAGGTGTTCGGTTGGATCAAAGCGGCCGGGCTGCGCAAGACCCGTCACCGAGGCACGGCTCGCGTCGGCTGGATGTTCACCCTGACCGCTGCCGCCTACAACCTGATCCGCCTGCCCAAGCTGCTGGCTGCAGCGTAATCGTGCCCGGAGTCCGCCTGAACGGCGGCTCCGGGAGCCTCGGAGCGAGGAAAAACGCTCCATCCCGACCAAAACGGGCGTTCAAAACGCCATCTTCAAGCCTCAGCAGAGGCGAAGGCGCTGCATCGGCCCGTTTTTCCGCATCCTGCTAAATTGATACCCGGACGGCACACCTGCAGTGTGCCGTCCGGGCTGGCCGACCTCGAGCCGCCTTTGGCGCAAAAGCCGTACTGTAGCATGACGGCGGCCAGCCTTCCTTGAAGTCCGAACGGTTGCTCGGGCACGAGCCCGCACCACAAGGAAGGAACACAAGGATGTCCAACATGGTCACGACTGCCGGAATCGATTGCGGCAAGCGCTTTTTGGATGTGGCGGTTGTCTTCAGCAGCGACAAGATCCGGGTCACCAACACGCCGGACGGGCACCAGGATTTGGTAGCTTGGCTCGCTCGGAGGGGTGTCGCTTTTGTCGGTCTGGAGGCCAGCGGTGGCTATGAACGATCGGTTCGCGATGCCTTGCGGGCCGCCGGCCTGTCGGTGCGCGTGTTCGACCCGGCTCGCGTGCGCTATTTCGCCAAGGCCAAGGGCCAGCGGGCCAAGAACGACACCATTGACGCCGCGTTGATCGCTGAGTTTACCGCCTCCCAGGCGGCTCCAGCCACCACGCCACCCGATCCGGCCCGTGAGGAACTGGCGCGCCTGGTCAAGGCACGCCGCCTGCTGGTCGACAAGCGCGTCGATCTGCGCCACGCTTCGGCCGGCGCCCCAGCCATGGCGCAGGCCGCGTTGGAAGAGGCTGCCGGGGGGCTGACTTCGGCGATCGAGGCGCTGGAAGCCGAGATCCGCAGCAGGGTCAAGGCCCAACCGGAACTGGCCGACAGAGTGGCTGCGCTCCAGACCGCACCCGGCGTCGGGCCGGTGGTGGCCACCACGCTCGCGGTTCTGCTCCCGGAACTGGGAAAGACAACCGGAGAACGCATCTCTGCCCTGGTCGGTGTTGCCCCCTTCGATCATGACAGCGGCCAATCACGCGGCCAACGCCACATAGCCGCTGGGCGCGCCGACGTTCGCCACACCCTCTACATCGCGGCCGAAGTCGCCGCCACCCACAGCAAAGGCGTGATTGCCGACTTCTACGTCCAGCTGAAAGGGCGCGGCAAACCGTCGAAGGTGGCGCTGACCGCCTGCATGCGCAAACTGATCGTGCGCCTCAACGCCATGCTTGCGAAAGGCCGGACCTGGGAGGCCGATCCCACCTGACGATGCCGACGGTCGGCGCTCGCCGCCGACCGAATGCCAAGCACACCGAACCGCGGGCGCGGACCGGTCAAGGCCGAAGCCGCCCGAAGGGCGGGCGCGCCTCGGTGCGTGCCTTGACAGGGAGCACCCACGGTTCACTCTTTCCTTCGGAAAAGGACGGTTGCTACAGTCCCGAACTGAACCCGGTCGAAGCTGCATAGGCAAGGAACCTCTGAATATGAGGTTCTGTTGACGCCACGATTGGGGCATGACGCCCTGCGCGCGCTCGCTCAGTGGGTGGAAAAGCGCCATGAGAACCCCACCCCCGATGCCGATCCATTGGCTGGACCTTCCGCTCGACCGACGCCGCCGGCTGGCTGTGTGGATCGGCCGGCTGATCCGCAAGCAGGTCGAAGCGAGCAATCCGGAGGTGGACCATGAGCGTCATCTCCCCGGCGGCGGACCCGATTCCGAGCAAGATCAACGCGCGTCATCGTGATCGTCAGGCCGTTGTTTACGTCCGACAATCGACACCCCGCCAAGTCGAACGGAACCGCGAGTCCACCCGGCTGCAGTATGCCCTCGTCGAGCGCGCCCGGGCACTGGGATGGCGCGTGGATCAGGTGGTCGTGATCGACGATGATCTCGGCCGGTCCGCCGCGTTCACGGTTGATCGCCCGGGCTTTCAGCGCTTGGTCGCGGAGGTCGGCCTCGGCCGCGTCGGGTTGGTGCTCGGCATCGAGGTCTCGCGCTTGGCGCGTTCCTGCCGCGATGGGCACCCGCTGCTCGAAATGTGCGCGTTGTTCGACACGCTCATTGCCGACGCCGACGGCGTTTACGACGCAGCGAACTACAACGATCGGCTTCTCCTCGGGCTCAAAGGCACGATGAGCGAAGCGGAGCTGCATCTGCTTCAGGCACGGCTGCTGGAAGGGCAGCGGGCCAAGGCGCAACGCGGCGAGTTGGCCATGAACCTGCCGCGCGGCTACGTCCGCCACCCCTCCGGCCAAGTCATCTTCGATCCCGACGAACAGGTCCAAGCGGTCATCCGGCTCGTCTTTGAAGTCTTCGACCGCCGTCGTTCGATGCGAGCCTTGTTGCGTTACTTGGTTGATCACGACATCCTTTTGCCCGACCGCGTCCGCTCCGGCCCGCACAAGGGCGAGGTCGGCTGGAATCGGCCGAACCGGGCGACCCTCGGCGATATGCTGCATCACCCGGGATACGCTGGCGCCTACGCGTATGGGCGCCGCCTGACCGACCATCGCCTGCGCCGTCCCGGTCAACCGCACAGTGGTCGCCGCTATCAGCCCGATCCGGAGCGCTGGATGGTGCTACGCCGCGACTGTTGGCCGGCCTACATTGACTGGGAGACCTATGAGCGGAACCAGGCGCAGATGACGGCCAACCGGATCAAGCATCATGGCGTCCCACGCGGCGGTCCGGCCCTGTTGAGCGGCTTGGTCCGGTGTGGGCGATGCGGCCATCGGATGGCACTTGCCTACTCGGACAACGGGCGGGAAGCTCGATACGTTTGCAATCATCTGGCCACAACCTTCGGAGCACCACGCTGCCAATCGATCAGCGCGCAGCCGGTGGACACGCTGGTGGCCGACCTTATGCTCGCCGCTCTGGCGCCTTCCAGCATCGAGGTGGCCCTGCAACTGGCGGAAGACCTGGAGGTTGAGCGCGCCACTCTGCACCAGCAGTGGACGCACCGCCTGGAACGGGCGCGCTATGAGGTGACGTTGGCACGACGCCGTTACGAGGCGGTGGATCCGGACAATCGTTTGGTCGCGCGAACCTTGGAGTGGGAGTGGGAAGCGGCCCTGGCGAGCGAACAGATGTTGCTCGTGGAGCACGAGCACCATTGCGCGCGCGCCCCGGTCCGGCTGAGTGAGGCTGAGCAGAGCGCGATCCGGCGCCTGGCGGAGGACATTCCAGCGCTTTGGTCGGCGCCCACCACCACGGCCGCCGACCGGCAGGCGATCGCGCGGCTGATGCTCGATCAGGTGGTGATTGAGGTGGCGGGCGCGACCGAGCACGCCCGGGTCGACTGTCAGTGGGCCGGCGGTCCGCGCACGAGCCATGATCTCATTCGCCCGGTCCGACGCTTCGAGCAATTGCGGGATTTCGACCGCCTGCTGGCCCGCCTCACCGAACTCCGCCGACAAGGCTTGGCGGCGCGGGCGATCGTGGATCAGCTGAACAGCGAAGGCTGGCGCGCTCCCAAGCGGGACCGATTCAACGAGCCCATGGTGCGGCAGCTGCTCCAGCGCCATGGGCTCGGCAACACACGGCCGATCTGGTCCGGGCAGGTGCTGCGCCGCCATGAGGACGAGTGGACCTTGCAGGAATTGTCTGAACGGCTCGGCGTCGGCCGGCAAGCCGTCTATGGTTGGCTGCGTCGCGGCCGCCTGCAAGCGCGGATGGCCAAGGTCGGAGGGCAACGGATCTGGCTGGTCACGCTTACCCAGGCCGACATCACGCGGCTCCGATCCCCCGTGTCGGTCAATGCTGGCAAACAGGAACCGTAAACAGAGAGGCGCTATGACAAACCCGTCGAGCGCGTCTGGCTGTACCTGCGCGAGCGCTTTCTGTCCCACCGGCTTCTGGACGACTACGACGCCGTCGTCCAGAACTGCTGTGACGCCTGGAACGCCCTCACCGCAACACCAGAGCGTCTACGCTCCCTCACCAGCTACCCGTGGCTCCCATGTCTCAATGCTTAGGCGCCGCGGTATTAATGCTGAGTTGATCTTTTTGAATGCGTCAGACGGGCGTTCTGCTGGAACCTTCCGGAGAGGATCTTGGTTCGGGCTCTGGACCTCCTGCGTGGTCAGATCCTTATCCTTCGCGGTCGGCATGGCGGGTCCCGTCGCAGTGCGCGCGCCGAGGTGTCGGCGGTGACCGAGCACGCTGGAGCGTATACGAGACGCGGGCGTCCTGCGTTGCGCCGCCCGCAACGGGGCCGGCATGTTGATCATGGACAGCGCCGGGCAGTGGCAGGCTTTTACACCGACATATGCCGCGCGGGATTTTAGACGGCCGTGC
Source organism: Azospirillum canadense (assembly GCF_025961225.1). Classification (GTDB taxonomy): domain Bacteria; phylum Pseudomonadota; class Alphaproteobacteria; order Azospirillales; family Azospirillaceae; genus Azospirillum; species Azospirillum canadense. The sequence goes on from NZ_JAOQNG010000009.1 coordinate 60,407, forward strand.
AACGGAATGCGCCATCGTCGTACGAACGTTAGTCGCACAAACCGAACGCCCGGCGGATCGTTTGTCCGGCTGTAATATTGTTGCGCACCTGCCCTGAGGTCTCTGCGTATCTGGTATTTGGTATACCAGACTATACTCCCTCCATCAGATCACTGGAGGACACGCCATGACGACCACGACCTTCTCCCACGCCGGTGCCGCTCACACCGCGCCGACCGCCGTGCAGGCCATCCGCGGGTTTCTGGTTTCCTGGTTCCACGCAACGCCGGTCTACATCGTTTACAGCGCCTTGGCCAAGTGAGAGGACGTTCTGGGACGTGCAGCGTTCGCTTTGATGCTGCCGCCCTGCTGATTGCCTGAAGAGATTGAGAACCGAAAAACGGGCGGCGCTCTGCGCAGCCCGTTTTCGTTTGTGCAGAAACTCTCGGCATTATCCGTCATCGACCAGAAGCGAAGAAGTTTACTGGCCTGTCGTGGTTCTCTCACGTATCCGCGCCTCGGCTTCTTGCGTTCAGGGCCAAGTTTCCTGAACGAGAGCGGATAGCTTTCCCGCTAAGGCTTTCGGCCGGCGTCTTGTCGCGATCGTCTTCTCTTCCTGATGACCAAGGAGAACTGGCCGATGCTTGGGGAAGCCATCCCGCTGAAACTGACCGGGTGGGCGTGGCTTCAAACCGGGATTGACCGCCGCATCATCGGCTGGGATGCGGACGCTTGCGCGTGGGTGGCGTCGCCGCCGGTGGCCACCGTCGGGTCGAGTGCGCTAGGAACGCCGCCGCGCCGGGCAATGACCGCGAGCCACCGCGCTGTCCAGTTGTCGGAACCAGCGCGCGTGCTGTCGGACGATATGCTGGGGGCCATCGACCAATTTCGAGCCGAGCATCACTTCGTCGCCAGCCAAAGCAACGCCGCGATTTCCGTCCGTCTGTGGTGGCCGCAGCTCACGGGTCGCTCAAGCCCGGCTTCGCGCCGATCCGCCTGAGGCTGGCGTGTGGCGTGTGGCGTGGCAAGTTCGCTGCTGCGCCCCCTTTGCCAATGGCCACGACGCGAGCGCGATCCGGATCACGCCCGAACTTCATCGGCGCGCCGAAATGGGCAGACTTCCCTCATCAGAGCGCTCGAAATGAGAACCGCTCTGGCATACGGTATCCCAAGCACGGCAGTCCTTGTCTCGGGTTGTGTTTTTCTTTGAGCTTTAAGCCGCCTTTGGGCGGCCTCATTCTTTGGCTCCGCAGGACAAACCGAGGGCCGGCGTGGTGCAAACCAATCTCCCAGTCGATTGCCCGGCAATTGCATCACTCGTGAGAGCGGGCTCCCGAAGGCTCGAATGGGCTCCGCACAATGTCCATCGCGGATATGGGAGCGGCGGCACCGGGAACGTCAAACGCCGGCATGTGGCTTTGTTCAACCACGCCGAGGAGCGACACTGCGGCGGCGCCACCGCCGATCAGCGCGGCGCCCAGAATGGCCCACCGCAACAGCCCAGCCAAGCGGCGGATCGCCTGCTCCACCAGAAACCACGTCGCCATGCCGAGGAGGAACGCGGTCCGCCCATCCAGCCCCTTCGCCTGGTCACCGACGGCCGCGATCAGGTGGCCAGCCCAGCTGATGAAGCCTTCAAAGGTCGAGATTTCCACGTTTTGCCTCCGGTGTTTGGCGCGGGACCGTAGCGCCTAAGCTGGTCCAACGACAGAGGCAGTTTTGAGGCGCAGACCATTCGCTTAGTTTCCAAGCAACGGAAGCCTTTGCGCCGGTCGTATCATTGGTCCTTACCAAACGGGATCGTCAGAATTAAGCCTGGACCACCGGGCGGCAGGATTGAGTCCTGGTTTGTTGGGGTGATCGGCATCTCGTCAGCTTGCGTTTGAGCTGCAGGCGGATCATCCAAACTAAGCCAGCCGCCCGATATTGTCGGCGTGTTGCCGGGATGAGTGGAAGAAGGAGGCAACGGTGCGAGCCGCAGGTCGCCGAGGTTGGCGCTCGGCATCTGGAACCCGGCAGTGCCTTGCTGGAAGGTGCTCGCAAGCCGCGGATTGCCGGCGGTCGAGGCTTCAGTGCCGACGCTGTTCTGCGCCAGAGCCAAGCAGCCGGACAGAGATGACAGAGAAAGGCTCAGGCCCAACCTCATGGCCGCCGTTCGCCCCATGTCGGCCTCCATTTTTGAGAAAATCATGCCGGCAGACGAAGGAGCAGGGGAGAGATCCTAAGAGATACGTCCGTCAGCGAGCAGCGGCGCGTCGATGAGCGGTAATCCTGACGATCCTTGGTGTCGCGAAGGTACAGCACCTCCTGGGTTCTGACGCCGTCCTCGCCCGAAAACGTCAAGGTTTCGAAACGGACAGCAGACTCGCGCCACTAGCCCGGCCGAGGCAGTGTTTTTCTCCACCAATTCTATTCAGAGGGTACTCCGCGGCGCGCGCGGGTCCCCCCGTGGACACCCTGGACAACGGGTTCTGCAGCCTTAGGTGTGGCTGGATATTGGACGCCGACGCTCGCTGGCTTTTGAAAACCGATTGACACCTTCTGCCGACTGAACGGCGACCGCTCAACGTCAACTCATGTCAGCCGGCCGAAGAAATCTTTCGTTCCCGAATCGTTCGACCTTGGCGTTGTTTATCCGACAACAGGCGCTATGCCCTCGATTCCGCATGAGACGGGTGGCGGTTCCGTCATCGTCCGGACCCATGGGCGATGCCTGTCCAGAAGTGCAGGGGAAAGGACATTTTTACGCCGCGTTAACCATGTCGTCCCAGAAATGTGCCTCCCTGACGCGGCCGATGGTCGCCCAATTCTCTGCAACGGTAGCGAGGACCGAACCAGTGAGCGTTTACTCTCTTCCCAGCGTTTCGTCGGTCAATCACAGCACGGCGCGCATGGCCGAGGTCATTGCCCGGGTGGCTTTGGTCGAAGCGGATGATAGCCACCGTGAATCGTTGGGCCGCAGCTTGGCGGAAGAGGGGTATGATGTCCGGTCATTCGACCGCGGCGAGGCCGCCTTGGAGTACCTGACGCACGGTGGCGAGACCGATCTCCTCTTGCTCGACTGGAACGCGCCCGGCATGGCGGCTGCCGCGCTCCTGCGACAGGTGACCTCCCGCGGGATCAGCGCCCCGGTCATTTGCCTGGCCGAAGAGGCTGAAGACGGCGACGAAGAGAGCGCGCTGGCCCACGGCGCTCTCGATTACATCGACAAGTCGCGCCGGCTGCCGATCCTCCTGAAGCGGATGTCGCTGGTCCTCGATGGCACCAAAACCAACCCCAGCGACGTGCCAGAGCAGGTTGAGAGCGAGGCGCAGGTCCAAATCCACGGAGATCTGGGACTGCGTTTGGCCCAGGGGCGTGCCTTTTGGAAAGGAACGCGCGTCGATCTTACGTTGACCGAGTTCAACATGGTCGCCCTGCTGGTCAACCGGCTGGAGAGCGACGTGTCCTACCGTGAAATCTACGACCTGGTGCACGGCCAAGGTTTCATGGCCGGGTACGGAAGCAACGGTTATCGGGCGAACGTGCGCGCCTTCATCAAGCGCATCCGGGCGAAGTTCCGCGCGGTTGATGCTGAATTCGACGGCATCTCCAATTACCCCGGCTTCGGCTATCGCTGGAACAGCACCCCGGTTGCCGGGGCTGTGGCCGTGGCCGATGACGGCAAAACGGCGCTCGCCGCCGCCTGACAGGCTGGGAGAGTGGCGCCCGACATCGATGACGCCTCGCAGGCCGACCCCTAGCTCGAGCGGGTGACCGCCCCGGTGAAGCGGCTGATCGGGGACGGCCGTTATCATTGCCGGCAACCCGCTCAACCGCATGGTCGGCTTGGCAGGCCCGAGCTACGTCGGCACCTCCTAGCAAGGCGGGAAAACCGGAGTTCTTCCCTCCCCATTCTCCTCTATGTACCACGCTGCCCACCGAGGAACTTCGGGCTCTCCGCGCGCCGGGTCAGTTCCCGTGACCGAGCCGCGTCACCGTCTCAGCGCCACGAAGATCGGCATGGCGACGTGGTGGACCAGCGGGATCAGCATTGCGCCGAGCATGAGGCCAACCAAACCTGCCACCGCCGCAGCGACCAACCACTCCACCACTGCGGCGCCTGCCGGCATCGCCTGGCCGACCGCCGCGGCGGCATCCTGAACCGCGTGGCCGATCTGCGACAGCCCGTAGCCCTCGAGCCCATGGATGATGATGCCGCCGCCGACCCAGAGCATCGCGGCGGTGCCGACGAGGCTAAGCAGCTTCAGGAACACGGGCATACCGTAGACAAGACCGCGGCCCAACCCCTGCGTCAGTGGACGCAGCGTCCAGTCCGCCCCGCTCGGCACACCGGTGGCCAACCGCCGTAGCCCGAAGAGACTGGAGACGGGCCGGTCGTTCTGCGCCAGGGAAACGCCAGCGTCGTCAGCTTTCACGATCAGGGCCACCGCGCCGTAGACCGCGACGGTGATGCCAGTCCCAACAACGCCCAGGATCAGCGCCTGCATCCAGAAGGAAGAGGTCTCTGCAGCGACCGTGGACAGGGTGATCGCCATGATTTCGGCGGACAGGATCAGGTCTGTCTTGATTGCACTGCTCACCTTCGTGTCTTCGAACTGCCGGGTCGTCTGCTGAGCGGCCGTGACCTCACCACCATGCCGATGATGGGCCGCGTGCGGCCAGGCGGCCTCGTAGATCTTTTCCGCTCCTTCGTAGCAGAGGAAGGCACCGCCCAGCATCAGCAGCGGCGTAATGGCCCAGGGCGCCACGAGGCTCAGAACCAAAGCCGCCGGCAACAGCAACACCAGCTTGTTTTTCAAGGAACCCAGAGCGATCTTGCCGATGATCGGCAGCTCCCGATCCGCGGTGAAGCCCACAACGTAGCGCGGCGTGACCGCAGCGTCATCGACCACCACACCGGCGGCTTTGGCTCCCGCTCGCGCGGCCTGCCCGGCGGCATCGTCCAGAGAAGCGGCGGCAACTTTCGTCAAACCAACCACGTCGTCAAGCAGTGCGATCAATCCCGTGCTCAAGGAAGTGGCTCCTCATAGTCGGTGCATCACTCCAACAAACACGGAGCGGCGACATTGTTGCGCCGAGGGACCTTGTTGCAGCCAAGTGAACTCGGCCGCAGGAACCCCTTTCCCGGCCTTCGGATTACGCGACGCAGATGGAGTCCGGGCGTCCGAGGTCGAGCATGCGCTTCAGGGCCCGGACCGGGAAGGGCCACAGATCGCGCCCGGCAACCACTACGATGATCCGGCGTGCGTTTTCGGCACCTTGTATGCCGGCGAGACGCTGGAGATCACCTTCGTCAAGACCATGCTCCGGAACCCCAAGCTGCGCCTGGTTTCGCTGGCGGAGGTCGCCGCCCGGCGGTGGACAGCCAGGCACCGTCAAGTTGCTGGCAGTTGAGCAAACAGACGGCGGGCTGATAGTGCGGATACAGGGATGGTGGTCGCTTACGCGACCAAGCGGGCGTCGGCGACCTCGGCCCAAGCCTGGAAGGCCTGAGCGCGGGCGGTGCGGAATTCGCGGGCGGAGAGATGGTTGCGGCGGAGGTGGAAAAGGTTATTGATGGGATCATGGATGGCCCCAGGAAGCGCTGGACCTGCCGGGGTGACTTGAAGCGCTTCATCTGTCGCTCGCGGCGTCGGGTCGGCTGGTGGCTGTTCTCGGCGCGGTTGTTCAGCCCCTTGTGCTGGCGGTGCTCACACCGCACCTTCAAGTCCTTCTTGGCGGCCGCGTAAGACTTCAGTTTGTCCGTGATCACCACACGAGGCACTCGGCCCTGCTTCTTCAGCAGCTTGCGGAACAGGCGCTTGGCCGCTCGTTTGTTGCGCCGGCTCTGCACGAGGACGTCGAGGACGAAGCCGTCCTGGTCGCCCGCCCGCCACAGGAAATGCGTGGTGCTGGCGATACTGTTCACGACCTCGTCCAAATGCGATTTCTCACCGCGCGCCAAACGGCGTTGGCGGATGCGGTTGGCGATCACCTGGCCAAACTTCCGGCTCCATTGTCGCACCGTCTCGTGGCTGACGACGATGCCGCGCCGCGCCAGCATCTCCTCGACTATGCGTAGGCTCAGCGGGAACCGGAAGTATAGGTACACCGCGTCGCTGATCACCTCGGCGGGGAACCGGTAGCCGGCGTACCGGGCATCAAGGCGCGTCGTCATGTCGGCTCTATACCTTCAGCCCGCCTGCCCAGCCAACCCCAACTTGACGGTGCCCCCTGCGTGGCACGGCCAAAAAAGGCCGGCCGGAAAATCCAGCCGGCGTCCATAGCAACAGAGATCCTTGGGAAGGCGGGCCTCGTTACAGGACGAAGTCCGAGGCCGAGATCGTGTGCAGCCCATTCAATTGGATCTCGAACTCGGGCTGGGCATCGGTGTCGGTGTTGCCGAGAATGAAGGTGTTGCCGTTCGCGTAAGCGACGGTGAGGTCCCCCTCGAAGGCGAAAGGACCGGTCCCGGCGAAACGGAAGGCCTGATTGCCCGCAATGTCTGGCACCGCGTCGATGCTGGCGAGGTTGATCTTGTCAATCCCGTGCTCGTAGTCCGTGATGATGTCGTGGTTGGAGGCGCCGACCTTGCTCTCCGCGCCAAAGGCGTACTGGAAGGTGTTCACGCCGGCGCCACCGGACAGCACATCCTGGCCGCCGCCGCCCAGAAGGGTGTCGATGCCGTTTCCGCCGCTCAGGAAATCGTTGCCGGCGCCGCCGACCAGCGTGTCGTTGCTGTCGTTGCCGAACAACGCGTCGTTGCCGGACAGGCCGAAGATGTGATCGTCGCCTCCCAGGCCATTGATGGTGTCGTTGACGAAGTCGAAGCCCTTGAGGGTCTCGGAAGCGTTGGTGCCGTTGATCGTCATGGTAACAGCGTCCTTTCACGGATGGAAGGAAGCCCAGTCGTCGTCATGGGCCATGGGTTTGTCGGGCGCGAGCTGTTGCTTTCTTCCCGATGCCGCAGATATTAGGGAGGCGGTGTTTCGCGATGACGTCTCCCGACCAGAATGTTGTTTCCATCGTGTTTCAGTTGTTGCCGGCGATGCTTTCCGAACCTTTGCCGATCGTGCTGCCGCTCAGGCATTCTGGGGACCATGAGGGGGCGGCAAGGCCCGGTGAGGCACCGGGCTGCGGTGGGCTGAACCGCCGCTCAGCTTTCGCGGAAAGCGCGGCGGACGCCGTCGTAGAGTGGGCGCAGGAGATAATCGAGGGCGGTCTGCTCGCCGGTCATGACGAACACCTCGGCCGGCATTCCCGGCGCGAGCGCGATTCCGGCCAAGCGGGCGATTTCGGCACGATCAACCCCGACACGCGCGCTGAAATAGGGCCGCCCGGTCTGCTCATCGGCCAGCGCGTCGGCCGAGACCTGCCGGAGTTCGCCATGGATCCGCGGCAGGTTGCGCTGCTTGTACGCCGTCAACATGACCTGTGCGCGCAGACCCGCATGGACCACGTCGATGTCCGTCGGCGCGATCCGGGCGTCGATCAACAACTCTTCATTGGCGGGCACGACATCGAGGATCGGCGCGCCAGGTTTGACGACACCGCCCTGGGTGTGGACGCGGAGCTGCACGACCGTGCCGTCAATCGGCGCCGTGACCACCGTACGCGCCAGAACGTCCCGGCTTGCCGCCAAGCGCTGCCCGACTTCAGCCAGTTCGGCCCGGACCTTGGCCAGATCGCCGTTGACCTCGTCGCGGTTCGCGGTGTCCAACCCAACGATCTGAAGCGTCGCCTCGCCGATCGCCTGGCGTGCGCGGGCGATGCCCGCCTGCCGTTCGCCACGGTCGCCCTCGATGTCCGATTTCGCGCGCTTCAACGCCAGGAGCCGCGGCTTGCGCTCAAGACCCGCGCGATAAAGATGTTCGACGTCGGCGATCTCTTCGCCGATGAGGGCGATCTGCCGGTCGGCGGCAGCGATTTGAGCGGCGAGCCCCACGATCTCCTCCTGCAATTCCGCAACCCGTTGCTGAAGAATGCCGCGCCGCTCGGCGAGCACCTGACGCCGGCTTGCGAACAGGTCTTCCTGGCTGCGCATCGCCTCACGCGCGCTGGTCGAGGCGGCGGCCGACGCTACGAGCCGGCCGGGAAAGGCAAAAACGGTACTGTTCTGCTGCTCCGCGAGGAGACGCGCCTCGGTCGCGGCCAAGGTGTCGACGCGCGCCTGCAGCGTCTCGACCTCGGCCCGCGCCTGGGCGTCGTCCAGCGTGAGGAGCGTGTCGCCGGCATGGACGGACGACCCGTCCTTGACCAGGATCGTCCGCACGATGCCCCCTTCGAGATGCTGCACGGTGCGACGGTTCCCGTCCGGGACAACCACGCCGGGGGCCATTGCCGCGCTGGCCAGCGGCGCCGTCGCCGACCAGCCGCCAAGGCCGCCAAAGAACAGCGCGATCACGGCGGCGCCGGCCCAGATTACGCCCTTCAACTGCCGGAGAACCGGTTCATGCGTCATGGTGGTGATCTCCTCGAAACTCCAGGCGTTCAGGACGCCGCCCGCTGGGCGGGACGGGGGGCAATGAGCTGCGGCAAAATCCGGTCACGCGGGCCGAACATCGCGACGGCGCCGTCCTGCATCACCAGGAGCTTGTCGACATGGGTCATGATGCTCGGCCGGTGGGCGACCAGAATGACGGTGGCGCCACGGCTCTTGACGCGCTCGATGGCATCGGCAAGCGCCGCCTCGCCGGCGTGATCGAGGTTGGCGTTGGGTTCGTCGAGCACGATCAGCCGCGGCTGGCCGAACAGGGCGCGGGCCAGACCGATGCGCTGCCGTTGGCCGCCCGACAGAACGATGCCGGAGATGCCGATTTCGGTCGCATAGCCCTGCGGCAGGCGCAGGATCATCTCGTGCACGCCCGCGGTCTGCGCCGCCTCGATCACCGCCGCGTCCGAAGCGTCGGGCGTCAGGCGCGCGATGTTCTCGGCCACGGTCCCCGCGAACAGTTCGACGTCCTGGGGCAGGTAGCCGACATGGCGGCCGAAGTCCGCGCGGTCCCAGCTCCGGACCTGGGCGCCGTCCAGCCGCACCTCGCCGGCCGTGGGCGCCCAGATGCCGACCAGCAGCCGACACAGGGTCGACTTGCCACAGGCCGACGGTCCGACCACCCCGAGCACCTCGCCGGGCGCCAGATCGAACGAGATTTGGCGCAGGATCGGTGGTCGGGAACCACCGCCCGGCGGGACGTAGGCGAGCTGATCGACCGTCACCTGCCCCTCAGGCGTCGGCAGGCGGACAGGCGCTGGGTGGGTAGGGTGCTTCAGGAGCAAGGCCTCCAACCGGCCGTGCGCCGCGCGGGCGCCGATGAAGCCCTTCCACGCGCCGATCGCCTGCTCGACGGGAGCAAGGGCGCGGCCGAGCAGGATCGAGGCCGCGACCATGCCGCCGCCGGTCAGCTCCCCGCGCAGCACGAGATCCGCACCGAGCCCCAGAACGGCGAGCTGGACGAGAATGCGCAGGGCCTTGGTGATGCCCAGGATCACGCCGGTGCGGTCGCTCGCCGCCGTTTGCCACGCAAGCACCCGGTCGTTGACCGCGTCCCAGCGGGCGAGCAGAGCCGGCAGCATGCCCATGGCTTCGATGACCTCGGCGTTGCGCAGGGCGGCCTCACTCTGGCGCAACGCGATCACCGAGGTCTGGTTCGCCTCCTGGAGCGGCGCGCGGGTCGCGACCTCGTTGGCGACGGCCAGCAACGACAAGAGAAGCGCCGCGACGAAAGCGAGAATGCCGAGCCAGGGATGCACGATCCAAATAAGGACGATGAAGACCGGCGCCCAGGGCGCGTCGAAGATCGGGGCGATGCCCGGACCGGTGATGAAGCCGCGAATTTGCCCGAGATCGCGGATGGCCTGCGTGCCCGACGGCTGGCCGGCGAGCGCTTCGCGGACGCTGACCTCCAGCAGCGTGCCGGCGAGCGCGCGTTCGAGCCAGAAGCCGATCCGCGCGAGCGCACGCGAGCGCAGGATGTCGAGCAGGGCCATCACGACCAGCGCGAGCCCTGCGGCGGCGGTGAGCGCCACCAGGGTTTCGACGCGGCCGCTGGACAGCACCCGGTCGTAAACCTGGGTCGAATAGACGGGCGACACCAGGACGAGCATGTTGAGGAACAGGCTGAACACGGCCACCACGAGGAGACCGCGACGAACCTCGCGGAGCGCGTGGCGCAGCGGGGTGGTGTCGGGACGGTTCCGGGTGCGGGCGCCGGGTGTGCGCGTGGCCGTCGCTGGAACGGACATGGGGTAAAATCCGCTGTTTGTGCGTTCGGGAGAAAGGGCGGCCGGCCGGGCGGACCCGGCCGGCCGAAGAGTCAGAGGATGAAGTCCCCGACCGAAAGGTTGACGTGACCGTCGAGCTGGATCTCGCTCTCGGCGACGCCCGCACCGCTGATGTTGGCCTGAACGACGGTGTGGTCGCCTTCGAAGAAGAACCGGATCTGCCCCTCGCCCGAGAAGCTGTTCCCGCCGACGAGGGTGAAGGCTTGGTTGCCCGAGACCCCGGCCTGGGCGTCGACGGCGCTCAGATCGATCTTGTCCACGCCGTGCGTGAAGTCGGCGATGTCGTCGCGGCTGAGCGAGCCGACACCGCTCTCGTTCGCGGAACCGGACAGGTTGAAGTATTTGAAGGTGTCGGCGCCGTCGCCGCCGCTCAGCCGGTCGGCCCCCGTGCCGCCGTTGAGTATGTCGTTGCCCAGGTTGCCGACGAGGTTGTCGGCACCGGAACCGCCGTTGAGCCGGTCATCCCCCGCACCGCCGTCGAGGAAGTCGTTGCCGCCGGCACCCTGGAGGATGTTGTTGCCGGCATCGCCGACCAGACCGTCGTTGAAGTTGGTGCCGGTCACGTTTTCGATGGAGATGAGCTTGTCGAGGGTTCCCGCCCCGAAGGTCAGGCCCTGGACGAGGTTCACGGTCACGCCGTGCTGGACCTGGCTGTACGTGACGGTGTCGATGCCAGCCCCGCCGTCGAGCGTGTCGGAGTCGCCGGCATCGTCGATGCCGCCGTCGAGGACGTCGTTGCCATCGCCTCCGATCAGCTTGTCGGCTCCGCTTTCCCCGGCCAGAAGGTCGTTGCCGCCAAGGCCGAACAGCGTGTCGTTGCCGGCGCGGCCAAACAGGCCGTCGGACTCCGCAGTGCCGATGATGGTTTCGGAAGCGTTGGTACCGAAGATGTTCGACATGTGAAATACTCCTCCTGAGTTTCGATGATGTCGGCTGTGGGCTTTCGCTCCATTGCCGGTCGATTGGGAAGATGCGGGGGCGGCTTTTCGCGCGTGTGTCCTCGGCGGACTTTGTTGTATCCGTCTTGTTTCAGTTGTTTCGCGCTGGGAGAGACCGGGGGATCAGGCGTCGGGTCGATTGGCGATCAGGTCGCGCACCCGGCGGCGGACCTCGTCCGGGTCGAGCGGCTTTTCCAAAAGCCGGTCACGGGCCTCCAACGGCAGCGCGGCGGCCGCGCGCAGCGCGTCGCCGGTCATGAGGAGGAGGCGCGCCGCCATCTGCGGGCGTTCTTCCGCAAGCGCCGCGGCCAGGCCGAGGCCGTCGAGGCGCGGCATGCGCAGGTCGCAGATCACGGCATCGAACGATGCTGCGCGCAGAAGCTCGCGGGCAACGGCGCCGTCGGGCGCGGTCACCACCCGGTGCCCGTCGCGCCCGAGAGCCTCCTTGAGCATCACCACCACCTCGGGCTCGTCGTCGACGACCAAGACGTCGCCGTGCACGCCCCCGTCTGCCGCCGCCGCCGGCTCCGGCTCGGGCGCGGCAAGGGCCGCGTCGAAGGCGGGCAGCGTTACGACGAAGCGCGCCCCGCCGTCCGGATTGTCCTCGACCCAGACCATGCCCCCGTGACCGGTGACGATGCCGTGGGACACGGACAGGCCGATTCCCGTGCCGGAGCCAACCGGCTTGGTCGTGAAGAACGGATCGAAGATCTGGTTCCGCAGGTCCGTTGGTACCCCTGGGCCGTTGTCCGCCACCTCGATCCGCACACGGCCGTCCGCGCGCGCGGCGCGCAGGCACAGACGGCGTGGGGGCGGCACCGCATCGAGCGCCTGCTGGGCGTTGACGATGAGGTTCAGGAACACCTGATGCAGCTCGTCCTCGTCGGCGAGGACCGGCGGCATGTCGGTGGCGAAGTCCTTGCGGATCTCGATACCGGCGCTTCGCAGCACGCCGGCGAGGATGTCGAGGACGGCGGCGAGCACCGCGCGGACATCGACCGGTTTTGGCTCCCGCGGCTTCTGACGGGCGATCGCCAGGAAGCTTTTGATGATCCGCGAGCAGCGTTCAGCCGCGGCGCGCAGGCGCCCAAGGGAAGCCTGCGCCGCCGGATCCGTGACCTCGTCTTCAAGCATGATGGCGCGGCCGATGACCACGGACAGCGGGTTGTTGAGTTCATGCGCCACACCGGCCAGGAGGGAGCCGAGAGCGGCCAGCTTCTCCCGCTGGTGGATCGCCTCGCGCTGGCGGTGGAACTCGGCCTCGGCCTGTTTCTGCCGGGTGATGTCGACGTCGAAGCCGGCGATGTGCGTGATCCGTCCCGTGTCGTCGCGGACGGGAAAGCGGATCACCATGCTCCAACTGTAGTCCTGAAGGCCGGACAGATATTCTTCCTCGACGGTCGCCGCGCCGGTCTCCAGCACGTCGCGGTCATAGCGGCGGATCATCGCCGCCTCGTGCGGTTCGAACACGTCCTCGGGCGTTCGCCCGATCATCTCCGCGACCGGGCGGGCGAACACCTTGGCCATTTCCGGATTGGCCATGACGTAGTGGCCGTCCGCGTCCTTCAGATACATGCCCACCGGCGCGTACTGCATGAAGGCGGCGAGCCGCGCCTCGCTGGCGCGCAGGGCCTGCTCGGTCCGGCGGCGCTCGCTGATGTCGGTGATGGCGGATAGCACCGCCGGGATGCCTCGGAAATCGATGGTCCGTGCGGAAATCAAGGCCCAGACCGTCGAGCCGTCCTTGCGGCGCATCTGGACCTCGAACCCTTCCGCCCAGCCGGTCTTCGTGAGGATGTGGAGCAGGCGCCGGCGGTCCTCGGGGTTCTGATAAACCCTCATGATCCCATCGGGATGACAGCCCGGATGGAGCCCGAAATCATCCTGCGCTTGGCCGTTGGCGAACAGAACCTCCGCTTGGTCGATCCGGGAAATGGCGACCGCAAGCGGCAGGCCATCGGCAATCGCGGCAAGCTCGGCCGCGCTGGCCCGGAGCACCGCTTCGGTCCGCTTCGCCTCGGTGATGTCACGCAGATAGGCCGTGAAAAGCCGCCGGCGCCCCAGGCGGACTTCGGCGATGGCCAGTTCGACCGGGAACAGCCTGCCGTCGGCACGCATGCCTTCGATCTCGACGCGCCGGCCAAGCATGTGCCGTTCGCCGGTCTCGATGTAGCGGCGCATGCCCTGTCTGTGGCGCTCGCGCAGATGGGGCGGAACGATCAGGTCGGCGATGGGCCGGCCGAGCGCTTCTTCGCGGCGGTAGCCGAAAGTCCTCTCGGCCCCGGCGTTGAACTCCAACACGCACCCCGCCTCGTCGACGGTGATGATGCAGTCGAAGGCGGCCTCGATGACCGCGTCCTTGAGCGCCTGCTCCTCGCGCGTCCGGGCGAGATGCCGGCGTCTGGACTGAAACGCGTCGTCAACCGCCGCAAACCACGGGCGCCAGAGAGCCGGCACGCGGCGCATCCGCAGTGGCTTGCCCTCGCTCTGCTCGCGAACCCGGTTGGCGAGCGCGATCGCCGGGCTGACAAAGAACCGCTGCAGCAGTTGCTGCGCGAGCACGAGCGTTGCGAGCACACCGGAAAGCAGGAGGACGTAGGGCCACAGGCGCTCGATGACGAGCGTCGCAATCTCGCCCTCCTCGGCCACGAAGACGAGATGCCAGGGAGCCGCCGCAAGAGGCAGCGGCAGAATATCCCAGCCGTCGATTTGCCGCGGCAATCCCGAAGGCCTGAGAAGCTCGGCCAACGGTCGCGCGGCGAGCGGCCCCGGAAGGACGTCCGTAAGGGCGGGCGGCCGTGCGCCGTCCGGAACCGGCGGACCAGCGCTGTCGGCCAGCACGTCGCCCCGATCATCGACGATCCACACCCGGCCCGGTGGTTGGTGGCGGTCGGCCAGGAACGCGCTCAACTCGTCGAGCCGGACGTCGGTACCGACCAATCCCATGAAGTCCGATCCCACATAGACCGGGGCTGCGTGGCTGACCATCCAGCCAGCCCCGCCGGCATCGGCGTGGACCGACGACCAGTGGGGGTCGCGCTCCGCATTCTCGGTGGGACGTGCCTGCCCGAGTGTCAGGGCCAACGCGTGGCCGCTCGCGTACGGATAAACGACGAGGAAGTCGCCGCGGCCGGACACATAATAGCTCCGGCGCAAGAAGGGGGCGGTCAGGTGGGCCAGCCGCATCGGTTCGAACAGCCCGAGCGCCGCATCGACCTCCAGCGTGTCGCCGCCGCGCCGGATCAGGAAATCCGCCCGGCCGTGCAGGTTGCCGACCAGCGCCTCCGTCGGGGTGCCGGCGACGGCGTCGAGGAACAGGGTTTCGCCGGGGCTTCCCCCGTTGTCCCCGCGCTCGGGCCGCAGCAAAGGGCGAAGGGGCGACGCGGGCGTCGCGAGCCTGCCGGAGAGATGGTCCTCAGCGGATTGGCGCAACTGCCGCACATGGTCGTCGGCCGACTTGACCATCGAGTCGAGCGCCAGTTGCAGATCGTCGGCGCTGCGGGCGATTCGGGTGAGCCGGGCGGAGCGCTCCACCGTGAACTGCGCAACGGCGAGGCCCGTCATCAGCAGCAAGAGCGGCAGGGCAACGGCGATCAGGCCCAGGACATAGTGGCGAACCAACCCGCGTGCCCGGTCTTCCGTCATCACCGGCCTCCCCCGGACGACGCATTCCGTTCACGGCTGGTATCCGGATCGGAGACAGCCCCGGCGACGCGGCGCCGCATCAACCCTCGGCGCTTGGTCCCTGTCCGCTCGGGACGAAAACGTAGCCGATTCCGTGCACGGTCCTTATCGCCTGCGGTTTTTCGGGGTTCGGCTCGATCTTCTGCCGCAGGCGCGCCACACGAATGTCTATGCTGCGGTCGAAGGGGTCGCTGCCGCGCTTGTGCGCAAGGTCGAGGAGACGGTCGCGTGACAGGACCCGATTGGGATTGTTGGCAAACGCCTCCAAGAGTTCGAGTTGCATGGCCGTGATCGGCACTTCGCTGCCGTCGAGGGCGTAAAGGCGACGCGCTTCGAGGTCGAAAAGGCAGCGGCCGAAACGAACGGTGCGTCCGTCCACAACCGGCTCCGCTGCGGACTCGCGCCGGGTCCGCCGCAGGACGCTCCTGATCCGCGCCAGAAACTCGCGCGGGTCAAAGGGCTTCGCCACATAATCGTCGGCACCGACCTCAAGCCCGACCACCCGGTCGATGGTGTCGCCGGAGGCTGTAAGCATGACGATAGCCACGCCGCTGCGGCGGCGCAGATCCCGTGCGAAACTGAGCCCGTCCTCGCCCGGCATTTGAAGATCGAGAACGACCAGATCGACAGCCCTCGTGTCGAGCACGTCGCGGGCACAGGCCGCACTTTCAGCGGGGGTGACGACGAATCCCTGCTTAGCAAGGTATTCGATCAGCAGGTCCCGCACCTCGGCATCATCGTCCACGACGAGAATGTGCTCGTTGCCGCTCATGACGGTCCACTCGGGCTGATTGGTCGAGCGTGGGCACTGTAGCACATTCAGGCCGTCAGGTTTGGCAGCAAGTCGAGGATGATCGGAAGCAACTGGAGGCAGGGATTACCTCTGACGACGGAAACAAACCGAAGCATTAGGGATAGGCCGGCGCGGCGACGGCCGCCGTCGTATGATCAGCCCGGCCATCGGACGGTCCGGTGCGCATTGCCATGCACAAATGATCGGGCAAGACTGGTCGGTCGGCGTGTCCCCGATCCAGGACATCACACCATCAAGCAGCCGGCTTGCATTAGTTTGAGAAGGCAACAGGATCCCGTGATGAAAGTAAAAACCGCCCAAAAACAGCAGGCCGCAATGGTGTTCGCCGTGCTTTCATCGGCCAGAGCATTCTCATATTTACGTGACCGGAACATGGCTATTCGAGCACGATCCAAATTTTTCATGCGATTTGCTCTCTGTCGCATTGGTCTGCGTCAGGACGGTATACAAGATGGCCGTAGTTTTCTGTGAGCTGAGGCACAGAAACGGCGGCTTGCTTTGTCGGGTGGACATTCCAGTTCCGGTGAAACGTTTGACGGCGGGCGGCGATCGGACCAAACCCGGCCCCTTTCGGTGGCGGGGGTGAGACAGTGATGCGCAGCGGGAAGAACCCATTCGAGGGCCGGCCGGTCACGGCGGCGCTGATCCTGTGGGCGGTACGCTGGTACCTGCAGTTCCCGATCAGCGACCGCGCCTTGGAACGTATGTTGGCCGACCGTGGTGTGGCGGTCGATCACACCACTACCTTCCGCTGGATCCAGGCCTACGCACCTGAACTGGACAAGCGCCTGCGCCCGCGCCTCGGATGATTACCGGCGATGAGATCCTGGCGATGGTGTGCGAGGGGCAGGTTGCCGTCATGCCCGTCAACGACATGCCCGCCCAGGCGGTCTTTATTGCCGACCTGTTCGCTGTTGCCGCCTGACGACGCGGACGACGCGGCTCTCCGCGCCTACCGTCAAACTTTGCAACGGAACCAGCTGTAGCGCGACAAGGTCCCAACCTAGGCCGCCGTGGGACGGCTTTCCCTTTGCCTGGAAACGGAGAGAGGCGGCCATCGCTGACCGCCCCTCAGTTTTGGCCGAGATGCCTCGGCCAGGCTCCATTCCCCGCCGTGGATGCTCATCGGGTCGGAGCTTGGCGTGCCCGGACCAGCCGCGCGTCCGCTTTGTACAATGAGGGCAGATTGCCTGCGGCTGGCCTGCTCGGCAATTGACGCATCAGCCTCGCTCGCTGCGAATTCGGGGCAATGCGGCGATCATGATAGCGCTCGGCCTAGTGGAGGCATGAGAGCTCACTCAAGCCTGTCGTCGTTTGGTGGCGCCGGCTCAATCACGAGTTCCACTCCTTCCTCCCGGAGGGATGAGCCTGGGGCGATGCGCCCCTTCGCGATGTCAGCATTGATCAACAGTTGCGCATCGGCGAGCGAGATGGGTTTGCCGGAATAGTAGACCGGCCCATTGGCGTACCGGATGTGATGATAGAGGGTGTGCAAGTCAGGCCTCCAGGTCTGTCCACCTCTCCCAACGCCAGATTCCCCTCATGCATCCCCTCTTGCCCATCTCGCCTCCCTGCAACACGCCGATCCAGAAGACCTGATCGGCGCGCGGCATTTGGATCAAAGGGGCGGCCGCTGGTCTTCGACAAGCCGTGCCACCGCATCAAAGCGGGTAAGCACGCGTTCGACCGCCGCGGTGCGCGTTTGTGGCGACAATCGGAGGCCAACCGCGGCCAGCAAGGCGAGGTCATCGTACCCTTCGGCCAGGGCCAACACAGCATCGCGAAGAGGGCAGGGTTCCGAGGCTTCGGCGATCGGCACCAGGTCCGCCAGGCCGTCCCGCAGGCATGCATACGGCCCTACGGTGCTGCGCCCACCAAGCACGTCGATGGTGGCCAACCAGCATGCAACGGCGTTTTGCAATGTGGTTGTCATTCGGCCTCGCTCCTCCGCTCGACTGTCCCTGCAAACAACGCTGAGCGGGAACTGGAGGGCCTTTTCGGAGTTGGTGGGCCTTTGCAATTTGGCAGCCCCACTGTCTGGTCGGGATCACGTTCAGGTGAGTGGGGAGCCTGGGCGGGTGACGCGTCCCATCCAAGCGAAAAATGCGGGCGTGGCATAACGGGTTTGCGTCAGGACATTCATGACCTCAAAGGTAAAGCGGCGTCTGCTTTACGCGCGATTTGATTCGATTTCCTTGTGACATCGACCGTCTATCGCCATTGGCGGGCTGGTGATGTGGCGTTGCGCCAAATTACGATTCCAAGCACCAAGCATAAGGTTGAGATTGATCCCAATCTGTTCATGATGAGGACCGAATGGCATTCAACGCTCGACGGAAGGTACACTGCGGAACAGGGCGGGTGAGGTCGTTTGACATCGTTGAGGAGTTGCTGAGCCACGAACAACAATACCTTCTGGCGGTTCGGCGCGGGGCCGAAAGGCGCCTCGCCAAACGGCGCCGAGTTGCTGTCCTGGCTGCGGCGATGGCCGTGGTGGTTTCGTCAGCATCAACGGCGTGGCTGTCGGGCCTGGTGCCCTCGCGCATCAATACCGCTTTCACTTTATCGTCGGCAGCTGACGAATGAGGAAGCGATTGGGCTGTTTCAATTGCCTCCACCTATCCTGCGGAGAAAACTTCCGACAGGTCAGTGATTTGCCGTAGCGGGCATCAGCGACTCCCGTCGGCAGAGAGCGGTTGGCCGCATTCGGCCAACCGCTGCCGCTGGCACACGGCCCAGGCGCCGCCGCCTACTGCGGTGACGGATAGACCGTCGAGGGGTTGGTCAGCGTGTCGGTCCGCGTCCGCGAGCCTTTGCCGCTGCTGCCCATATGGTTGATTCCTGCCGATCCGCCCGCCGCGGGGGACTCGCGGAGAGCACCGGAACTGCCCGACATCCGCTGCGGCGACCCGCTTTCGAGTGCCGCCAGCGTGTCGCGGTTGGGGCGGCCCGTCGCTGCCAAGCCGTGCGCCTGCTGGTAGTCCCGCAACGCCCGTTGGGTGTTCGGCCCCCACTTGCCATCGACCCTGACGTCATACCCAGCGTGGTTCAGAGCACGTTGGACGTGTTGGACCTCGGTCCGGCTCATGGTCGAGGATCGGGCGTCGGCCCCCCCCTGCAAACGCCACCAAGCCAACGGCCAGCATCATGGCCGAAACACTCCGCAGTCGCATTTCATCCTCCCTCACGCTTCATCAGGGGCGATCACCGTCCCGAAGGACAAGACGATCTCACCTAATGAGCTATGTGGATGGTGTGATACGGCAGCACTCTCCTTCGGTGTACCCTGTGAGCGCTGGTCGTACTCACAGTTGGTTGCCTCCTCTAAGCCGCGGCGCGCTCGACCGAACGGCGGCCGATGCCTCGACCGTGAACACGGAGCAACGGGCGAGGCGTGATCGGACCGTAAGCATCCGGTGAGTCTTTCAATTGCCCACATCCGTTAGAATCGCTGGTGACGGCGGCCTCCACCTCGAACGCGGGCAATCAGCGGCCTGTTGACATCGAACGATGTTCGAGAGGAGCCGATGATCACGGGAACCAACGCCTGGATCGAGGATGAACTTGCCGGCTGCCACTTTGCCGACGAGCGAGTGGGGGGACGCGGACATTCTCGCCGGCCACTTCGACTCGACCCGCCAGCGGGTCGCCGCGACGTCCGGCCCGCTCCCGGTCATTCAGGACACCACGGAGTTCTCCTTCCAGCGCGAGCATCCCGAGAAGATCGGCCAGACCGTCCGGGTGAACAGCGGTCAGGACCAGGAGGGCCGGTTCCGCATGCACACCGTGTGTGGGTTGCTGATGCACGCCAGTCTGGCGGTCACGACCGAGGGCCTGCCGCTGGGCCTCGGCGCCGTCAAGTTCTGGACCCGGACCAAGTTCAAGGGCACCGCCGCACTGAAGAGGAAGATCAACCCGACGCGGGTTCCCATCGAGCAGGAAGAGAGTGTCCGCTGGTTGGAGAACCTGCGCCGGACCAGCCTGCGCCTCCTCGGTGTGGAAGCGCAGCGCCTGACCGATGACGCCTTTCCAGCGCGCCATTTGGCTCTCCACGGCCGCCCTTTTGTTGTATCCGCTGCTCCGCGGCCAAGCCATCCGCCCTTTCTCAGCGATGGTCTGGATGTGGCGGTCGCGTTGCGTGGGCGCCGTCTCGGCGGTGTCGCTGAGCACAGCGTCACGGTGTGGCGGTGCCACGACCAGAGCCTCGGGATGGCGTTCGTGGACGGACGCGTAGACTTCGGTCCGGTCATACACGCCATCACCGGTCACCGAGGCCACGGGCTCGGCGATCTGATCGAGCGAGGGGCCGACCTGGGAGGCATCATCGACACCATAGTCGGTCAGCGTGGCGGCGACAGTCCGACCCGTGCCGGCGTCTATGCCGATGTGCAAGGCCCGCCAGGAGCGCCGCCGCTTGGTGCCGTGCTTCTCAAACAGCCATTCGCCCGGGCCGCCCAGCTTCAGCCCCGTGCTGTCGACCAGCAGGTGGACGGGCCCGCCGCTCGAGCGCGGCGCGGAGGGCAGCGTCACCGTCCGAGCCCGGCAGCGATGGTGGAGTGATCCGGAACCGGCAGATCCAGCCCGAGCAACGGGAAGATGGAGGCGAGCAGCCCCTCGGTCTGCCGCAGCGCCAGCCGGAACACCGCCCTCAGCTTCAGCGCCGTTGTGATCGCCAGGCCCGAAGAGCTCGCCTGTCCACCCGGCGTTCGGCGCGGCGCCGCTTTCCACTGCTCGATTGCCTCCTCGCTGACCCAGAGCGTGAGGCTGCCACGCTGGCGCAAGGCGGCGTCGTACTCGGCCCAATTCGTCACTGTGCGCTTCGGCCGGGCAATGTGATGGCGACGAGCGGCATTGGCCTGGTGCGGCATAGCGGGCGACCAGAACGGAGACGGGGCCTGGACCTACGACACTGACCGCATCCGTGAAACACGGCGTTGTGGCGGCCGAAGTATAGGGAGGAAACGCTCTGCGGCCTGAACCGCAGCATTGGCGCAAACATTAGCCTTTCACGACGCCTCAAACGAATGAATAACAATGCGTTATGAATGAATTGGATTCATGCAGTCTTCACCCCGAGCGAATGGATCGCCCGTCGGCGCGCCTTGGGGACGTGTTGCTTGCGCAGCTCACGTCGCGCGGCTGCCCGGCGCGCTCGCCAGCAGACGGCGGGCATACAACCCGTCGGGCAGAAGAGCGGTCAAACAGCAGCCGGTCAGCAAACGAAGTCGGCAGTTCGTTGGATGTGCCCTTTTCCTCGGTTACGATACCTGGTTTATGGTGGTGTGCCGGCCGTGATCCCGGAGCCAGAAGCATGCCACCATCTGGAAGCGCTCAAGCCACAGCAGTCTTGATGGAGAGCCGCGTGTCGTCAGGGGGCCTTAAAGGGAAACGAAAAGTTCCCGGAGGCCGGTTTGCCCGCCGACTCGCCGATTGTCGTGGGCCGTCCGCCTTGCCGGAGCCCACCTCACCCGGCCAGGACCTGTTTGGCGCGCCGCCGAACGATCAGATCAAATTCCTCGCCAATATGGCGGAATGCGGAAATAGGCGTGCAGCTCCTCTTCCGCGTCTCGATCGAGCCGGTCGTAGTTTTCGTCTCTGGTGATGTCTGGCGCCCCTTGGATCTCATGCTCGCTGACATCGGCATGATACCCGCCCAGCGACGTGTCATAGGTGAGCTTTGGCCATGGAATGGTGTGGCGGCCCTTGCCGAAGCCCAAATGCCCGCCAAACTCCACCACCGCGTACACGACCTGCCCACTCACCTTTTCGATGAGCAACCGCTTTATGACACCGATGTACTGACCGTCACTGCCATGAACGGAGGTGCCCTCGACCCGGTCACTTTCGATGAGGGGGTTCGTCGACGCTTCTGATGACTGCGACATGTTTTCCTCCTGAGGGTTTGATATCCCTCCGCGGTTTGAGTTTCCGGTTCCAGAAGCCCGCATGACCGACATGACCATGGGGCGGTTGGTCGGTGGGAAGCGCCCCGCCGCCGATCGATGGGGCTTGTGGTCCGTCACTCGAGAAAGCCGATGGAGATCCACGGCACCGGCGACCACAGGCCGAGAGACGCGTGCAAGACCGCTCACCGATCCGGTGACGGCTGCGGCGCGTGTGGGATTGGGTCGCTGGCCCTCATCTTTGAGGACGAGCGGCCCAGCGCAATGCTCGCGTCATCCGGAGTGAAGTCCGGCATGGCCGCGATGCCGCCGCGGGTCAGCCCGGTGATACGGACGCCCTGCTCTGGCCGGACTTGCACCCGACCCATGTCGACGGCCACCGTCTTATGCCCGCTGTTGGACAGATCGGTGCCCTCGATCACCAGTTGGTGAATCGCATGGGTGTGCGGGTCGAGCACGATGTCGACCACCGTTCCAATCTGCTCCTCGCCCTCACCGTAGACGGTCCGGCCAAGCAGGGCCGCGCCGGTCATCTCCGTTCCCAGGGCCGCCGAAGGTGCTGGCGGAGCGATGGCCGCAGTTGGGATGTCGTTCTGGTTCATTTGGGTCGGAGTGACACCTCCGCTGAATGGCGGCGGCGTCCGCCCCCCCGCATTCTGAGCCCATGCAGGTCCTGTGAGCAAAAGCGCCAAGGCTGCGGTGGCGCATATCGCAGGGCGCATGATGGCCTCCTTCGCCCGCCCTTGCGGGCCGTTCGTGGGACAATCAGGAAACAGCTGGGCGAGCCCAAACTCCCATAAGGCTGCTGAAACCAGTTCCCAATTCCATTCTCCCTACCGCTTCCAATCTGCTGCACGCGCCTACTGCCTTCAGGGTTGGGCAGGCGGTCGCGCCGGCGCGGCGCCTCCGGCTTGGGAAGCGGTCGATCCTCCAGAAGCCCTTGCGCGACGGCTCGGCCGAGCAGGTTCTGCACCGACGACACCGACCAGCGCGTCTCACCGCGCGGCGTCGGGCAGTGAATGCCCTCCAGGTGCCGGGCGATCACTCCAGTGGGGCGAGTCGAACAGGGGGTTAGGTTCTACAAGGGATGTGGGCACGCTGCGGGAGATGGATGTCTCTCGCTGGTCCATTGACCTGAAACTCGCTCCCGCCGACCGGCGTCGGCTGGAGGATCTTCGTCGGCAACGGCAACACCGCGCAGAAGCTGGTGCCACGCGCCCGCATCGCTCTGCTGAGCGACGGCACACGTCTGAACGGCGCCATTGCTCAGGATGTCGGGGTGTCGTTACCAACCGTCCATCGCTGGCAACGCCGGGTTCAGGAGCAGGGTGTGGATGGGCTGCTGCGTGACAAGACCCGCCCGTCCCGTATCCCGGTCCTGGCTCCGGACGTGGTCGAGCGTGTGGTGGAGATGACGTTCCACGAGCCGCCCGGCGAGGCAACGCACTGGAGCAGCCGCACCGTGGCGGCGGCCAGCGGCGTCAGCGTTGGCAGCGTGCAATGCATCTGGCGCGCCCACGGCCTCTAGCCGCATCGGGTGCGCACATTCAAGCTCTCACGCGACCCGCGGTTCGCCGAACGGGTCCAGGACGTGGTCGGCCTGTATATGGACCCGCCCCAGCACGCGTTGGTTCTGTCGGTGGATGAGAAATCGCAAATCCAGGCTCTGGAACGCACTCAGCCGGGGTTGCCGCAGGCCAAGGGCCAGCCCGCCACGCACACCCACGACTATACCCGCCACGGCACGACGACGCTGTTCGCCGCGCTCAACGTGCTCGACGGCACCGTGCTCGGCCAATGTGCGGCCCGCCACCGGCACCAGGAGTTCCTCCGCTTCCTCAACACGGTCGAGGCCGCGGTGCCGATCGGCAAGGTGGTGCACGTGATCCTGGACAACTATGCCACCCACAAGCACCCGAAGGTTCGGGCCTGGTTGGCAAAGCACCCGCGCTGGGTCTTCCACTTCACGCCGACCTCCGCGTCCTGGCTCAACGCCGTGGAGGGCTTCTTCGCCAAGCTGACGACCAAACGCCTGCGCCGCGGCAGCTTCCGCGGCATCGTCGATCTCCAGGCCGCCATCCACCGCTTCATCGCTGAGCACAACAGGACGGCCAAGCGCTTCGTCTGGAGCGCCGATCCCGACCGCATCATCGGAAACGTCAACAAAGCGAAGCGGGCGTCAGACTCGAGCCACTAGGGTTGCCTACAAATACGATACTTGGACGAGAATGCCTGGAAGGCCACTGGAAAGCCGCCGATACATTCGAAATGTTAATGCCTTGCCTCAAGACCACTCATCCGAAATGCCCGCAATACTGATAGCTAGAGTTAGGTTTGGGTGGGACTTGCCAGGTTGCGTCAGCGTACGCGCGAAGGAATTGTAAAGAGCAAAGTGGAGCCATTGTCATCTACTCGCCCCAGAATGGAGGAGGTAATATTGGCCATACACACCTGACTTGGATGAAAATAGATCGATCTTACCGGCATTCCCATATGGGAACTGATCATGCGCCGTCCGCATCGGCACATGCGGGTCTGGCGATTCAGCAAGGACGTCGGCTTGGTCAGGAACGACCGCCCCAACCTGTTCGGCGTGGTGGACAACGGGCCGGCCATCAATCCAGCCTGACACCGCCGCTGCACGATCGTCATCCTGCCAACGGGCTTTGACGCGCTCGTTTGGCTGAGGACAAAACCGGATTATGCGCATTGCCTCGACGAGCGTTGTCGATGTGATGCGGTGCGGGAGAGGAGACCTTGGCGTTGATGGGGGATCCACTCCGGCAGCACGTCTTTAACGCTTCTCCTGGTACATGCGCAGGCCCTTTGCGGGCGGGCGCTCCAGGCGGACGCGCCGGCACAGCCGGCGGAAACACGCCCCGGCCAGCCGGCCTCAAACGTAACGCCGTCAGACCGGACGGAACTGACCATCGAAGGTCGATGGCGGGTCGGATGAACCACCCGAGGCGCACCATCACCCATCCGCCGATGGACGGTTCTTGGCCAAAGTGTCCCGTGTCACCGCGAGGGCCGCCCGAGTGGCGCGCAGACGGTGTGCGGTCAGTTCCGCAAGGACGGCGTGGTTCCGAGCCCGCTGCAGGCTGTCCACCGCATGCTCAACGGCGGTGGAGCGCCGTTGTGCAGCGTGCTCGCCCGCCGTCGCAGGAGCGCGGGGAACGACATGCGGCTTGACCGTCTTGATCACCCCCTGCTTGACGGCCTCAAGCCGGACGACGTTAACGCGGACGGCGCGAACCCGCTTCACCACGTCAGTGAGTGACAGGTCGCGGCACATCCCGGTGCACCAAGCCCCACCGGGCTCGGCATGCAGACAGAAGCCGCAGGTCGCGTCTTCGTTCCACAGACGTCGCAGCGTGTGCCCCGTCATGGCCGCCTCCCCGATCCGGTTGTTCCCGTTTTCCCTAGGAGACGGGAAGCGAGGAGCGGTGGCAAACCGGCAGGCGGCAGAAGCCCTAATTGGCGATGGGTAGTTCCATCGTCATCGGCCGACCGTTACACTTAGCGGGCCATCGGACCTTGCCGTTTGGGCGACCCAAGCCATGACCTCGGCGGTTTGGTCCTTCCGGCTTTGTCGCCAGCCCCCATGTTCCGGTGTCGAGACGCCAAGCTGACCGCCGATGGCTGCCGCCGTAGAATTGAGAACGAGGATGGGTGATGGTCGACTGGTCGAGCCGAAGTATGAGGGAGACCCACACTCGCATCGAGTGCAGTCGTCGCGTCCTCGCCGCCAGCCGACGCCGCCAGGATTATGGAATGGAAATACGAAAAGTTCGTGCCGTTACCAGCTTCAAATTGAAGCCGCTATTGGGTGATTTTGGTGGACCCGGGTTCACGCGTATCGTAGCTCGGCCTGTTCGGGCGTGATGCAGCCGATGGCCGAGTTGGCACGCTGTCGATTGTAGGAAGTCTCGATGTCGGCGAACATCTCTCGGCGGGCCTGGTCAAAACGCGCCCACCACCTGCACCGCTGCCAAAGAGTTGACGGTGCCTCTTGCCTTTCATCCGGGTGTCGCGTCGGGTGATCGCCCCTTGTCCAGAGCATCGAGCATCTCACGTGCGTCCCGCAGATCGACCCCGTCAAAGCCTTCCTCGTAAAGACGGTAGACCGAGGCAAGCCGGTCGCGCGCGTCATTGCATCGAACGTTGGTGGCGGCCAGTGAAGCAAGTTTGGTGGAGGCCCGAAGCACAAGGGACCGAGCGCCCTGCCTTTGCGCGATTGAGAGCGCCCGCCGGAAGCAGCGCGCCGCTACGGATGCTCCCCCGCACTCATGCGCCAGCAGCAACTCGCCGGCGAGCAGGCGCAGCGTCCCATCGTTCCATCGCTCCCCGGTGCGTCGAGCTGTGGTCATGGCCTCCGACAGCGCCTTGCGCGCTTGGTCCAATTCCCCAGCACGCCGATGCAGGTCCGCCAGGATGCCCAAATAGAAGGGCATGCGCAGCTCGGCCCCAGTCGCCCGCAGATCCTGGATGCCGTTGCGCACCAAGCGGATTCCCTGCACGGGATCGCCGGCTTCGGCGCCGACCCAGCCGAGGAGGATGGTGGCCCACGCACGGTAGTAGCTGAACCCGTGCTCTGTGCAGATCCCCAGCGCCAGTTCCGCCCAATCGCGCGCCCGGTCCGGCTCGCGTCGGAACTGGTGCAGCATGGCGGCGTAGATCAACGCCACTGCCACGGTGAAGGGATGCGCGAGCCGTTGGGCCTGCGCAACCGCGTCCTCCACGGTGCGCAACGCACGTTCTGGATGCCCGAGGAACCAGTCGATGTGGGCTCCGTAGGCTTGTTGGAAGACTGCTATGTTGACCCCAAGGAACAAGGCTCGCTCAGGGGCTCCGATCCGCGCCAGAGTCTCGCGGCCGATGCGGATGTGCTCGTGCGCTAATGCGAAGTGTCCTTGATGGAACAGTACAAACGCCCGAGCATGGTGAGCATCGGCCAGAATGATCGGGTCTTGATCGTCACGGACCATATCCAGGAGTTCGGCACTCAGGGCATCGACGCGCGTGAGCCTGGCTCGGACATGATGCACATAGCAGAGGCCGCGCAATGCTGTGGCGAGGTGGGCTCGATGAGCCAGGCGTCGTGCCAACTGCTCCGCCCTGCCATAGGCCGTTTCAACCTCCGCGGCCGCGAAGCCCTTCGTCGCGATCAACGGGCCGCTGAGAGCAATTTGCGTCTCGAGTTCCTGGTGCCAATGCCCTTCCGTCGGCTCTTGTTTGCCCAGCAGTGCGAGAGCTTTGCGGAAGTGGCCGATGGCCTCCTGGTTCGCTGATCTGCCACTGGCGAGGCGCCCGGCCTTCAGCCAAAGATCGACCGCCCGGTTGATGGAGCCACCCTCGGTCAGATGATGGGCGAGCAACTCGGGTTGGCGCTCGCCGATCTCTGGAAACCGTGCATCGAAGGCGGCGGCAATCCGGCGGTGCAGATCGGTCCGCCGACTCTTGAGCAGAGTCGCATACGCGACATCCTGAACAAGCGCATGCTTGAAGACATACGTCGCCTCTACCCCCACTCCGCGACGGAAGACGAGCTCCGATTGCAGCAGACGCTCGAGATCGTCATCGAGTGCCCGCGGCTCGAGCCCGGCCACCGCCTCAAGAAGCTCGTGGCGGAACTCTCGGCCGATCACGGCCCCGATCTGCGCCAGTTCCTTGACCGAGCCAAGCCGGTCCAATCGTGTGACCAGCGAATCGTGAAGGCTGGCGGGAATGGAAAGCGGCGCGGGCGTCCCGGCGAGAGCAGGTCCGTTTGCTGGTTCCTGAAGCAGTCCGGCCTCCAAAACCGCTTTTGTGAGCTCTTCAATGAAGAGGGGAACACCTTCGGTCTTTGCCAGGATGTCCTTGACCACTGCGGCAGGCAGGTCACGCCCGTTGGCGGTGCGCTCGATCAAGGCGGCGGCCGCGTGCTGATCAAGGTGATTGAGCGTCAAAAGGGTGACGTGAGGATAACAGGACCATGGGGGTGGGGGCATCGGTCGCGTCGTGACGACGAGCAGGACCGGCATCCGGTCGATCTCCTCAGCCATTGACGCGAGCAGTTCGGTCGACGTCGGGTCGAGCCAATGCAGATCCTCGACCATGAACAGCACCGGCCGGTGCCGGACCAGGCACTTCAAGTGGTGCCGTAGCGCCTCAAACGTTCGCTGCTTCCGCTCTTGCGGGGTTAAGTCGCAGAAGGGATCTCCACCGTCGACCGGCACGCCCAGCAGAGCCGCAAAGGTGATCACGGTGTCGGCGGCGACCTCGTCAGCGAACGACTCAACAAGGGTCTTGAGCTTGGCAAGCCGAACGGTGGAATCGTCCTCGCGGACAAAGCCGGCCGCATTTTCAAGATTTTCAATAAACGGCCACAGCGCGGTTTGGGTCTGATGGGGCTGGGCTTGGAGGCACAGCGAACAAAGCGGCATCGGCGCAAGGTGTTCGCGCAGAGCACGTATCAGTCGGGACTTGCCGATGCCGGCCTCGCCCGACAGCAGGACAACCTGCCCTTCGCCCCGGCTGGCGTGGTGCCAGAGGCGCAAGAGCACGCCCAGTTCGGCGTCTCGCCCGACGAGGGGGGCAATGAACCCGCTATGCAGCCCATCGAAGCGAGTTGCCGCTCGGCTCGGCCGCAGCGCCCGAAACACGCGCTGCGGGGCGGCCAATCCTCGAACCTCCCATAGCCCCAAATCCTCCACGTCAAACAGCCCGCCGATGAGCCGCCGTGTCGCTTCCGCAACGACAACCCATCCCGGTTCGGCGAGGCCTTGGAGGCGTGCCGCAACATTGGGAGTTTCTCCAACCACGGCTTCCTCCCGTGCCGAGCCTTCGCCGATCAGATCGCCAACGACGACGAGCCCGGTTGCGATGCCGACACGCGCCGCCAGCGCGGTAGCCTCCGGCGTGGCGAGCCGGCTGACGACATCAACGATCGCCAGACCGGCCCTGACCGCCCGCTCGCCCTCGTTTTCATGGCTCTTCGGCCAGCCAAAATAAGCGAGGATTCCGTCGCCCATGTACTTGGCGACGTGTCCCTCGCACCGGGCGATTTCGCCGGCCCCGGAGTTCTGGTAGCGGCGCAGAAGGTCGTGCATTTCCTCAGGGTCGAGACGGGCGGACAGGGCCGTCGAGCCGACAAGATCGACGAACATCACCGTGAGCTGACGACGTTCCGGGCCCGAAACGACCATTGCCGGTCCCGCAGCCCCAGCCCCGTCCGGAGTGGTGCGGAGCGCCGCGATAGCCTTGAGCAGTCTCTTTCGATGTCCGAGGAGGACGCCCAGCTTGGCAAGATCCTCGTCGGTCAATTCAGACAGCACATCCGCGTCGATCGCGTTGTCGCGAAAGACCAGCCCGTAGCGAGCGAGCCCAAGTTGATCCAGCCAAGCGTCAACATCCATGCTGCACCTCGCCGCTCACACCCGCGACCAGCAGCGGGCTCGATCGCCCCACAAGTTGCATAGCCGATGATCGCTCCGTCGTTATTACAATCCCAAGCGGAAAGCGATCAACACAAGCATAGCGCATCCCCGAAACATACAAAAGGCATTTCGGACATTGTCTCTCAATCAACCAATCTCATGCCCGGGACGTTCTTTGATGTGCTTGGCGCGAACTGCGTGCTTCATCAGTGTTTTCTGGAGTGGGTGCGCCCGCCTGTGACTTTGGCATTGACGAGATGCTGGCCAAAGGGGGTGAGAGCGAGCCGCAAGGGACGTTGTTGCATCGAGGCGGTATCGGCTGCTGCCGGCGCGGTCGGCGCTGCTGATTATGCGATGCGGACGGAGTCAGGGCGTCCGAGGTCGGGCTTACGGTTGTGAACCGCGCCGGGTTTCCCGGAGGCCCTGCTTTCTGAGAGAATGGGGGCATCATTACGAAACCGGCATCACCAAAATACGCTCCTGAAGTCCGCGAGCACGCGGTGCGGCACCGTCAAGTTAGGGCTGGCTCGGAGGCAGGGGAAGTCGGTATAGGGCGGGCATGACGATGCGCCCTGATGCCATGTACGCCGGCTACCGGTTTCCCGCGGAGGTGATCAGCGACGCGGTGCACCTTTATTATCGTTTTCCGCTCGGCTTACGGATGGTCGAGGAGATGCTGGCGCGGCGCGGCATCGTGGTCAGTCATGAAACAATCCGAGCCGGGGGGCTGACGTTTGGCAGACGATCGCCAACCGCATCCGCCAGCGTCGTCTGGCTCACAGTGCCAAATGGCACTTGGACGAGGTCATGATCAGCATCGCGGGCACCAAGCACTATCTCTGGCGCGCCGTCGACCAGGACGGCTTTGTGCTCGATGTGCTGGTCCAGAGCCGGCGCGACAAGCGGGCGGCCAAGCGTCTGCTGCGCAAGCTGCTCAAGAAGCAGGGCCGGGCACCCCCGTGTCCTGATCACCGACAAACTGCGCTCTTACGCGGCCGCCAAGAAGGACCTGACGCTGCGCGGCGAGCACCGCCAGCACAAGGGCCTGAACAACCGGGCCGAGAACAGCCACCAGCCGACCCGGCGACGTGAGCGGCAAATGAAGCGCTACAAATCACCACGGCAGATCCAGTGCTTTCTCGCCATCCATGACCCCATAAACAACCTTCTCCACCTCCGTCGCGCTCATCTCACGGCCTCTGAATACCGCGCCACCCGTGCCCAAGCGTTCCATGCCTGGGCGGAGATGGCTGGAGCCCGCTTGGCCGCGTAAACCCGATCCGCACCTCCATGTCTGCGCCATGTGTCCGACCTCGGCATGACGAGCCGCCACTAACTTGACGGTGCCGCCTGAGGTATTGCTCGCGCCCTCCTGACCGGCGATGGCAGACACGATGCCCCGAAAAATGGCGGACGAGCCCGACTTACATGTTCTTGTGGCCGATGATGAGCCGATTCTGGCGTTGGCTGTTGGCGAAACTTTGAGAGGGGCGGGCTACCGGGTCACCGTGACGTACAACGGCGAGACCGCTATCCGAAGCTTTCTCAACGATCCGGCCGATGTGCTGCTGACCGATCTTCAGATGCCGCGCGTCGATGGCCTGGAGGTGATTCGTCAGCTTCGTGCCATCGCCCCCGACCTGCCCGTGGTGGTGATGACCGGGCATGAGACGTCTGGCGCGCTGGAGACGCTGAGGTCCATGAAGGCGGGTGAGGTGACCGTTGTGGCGAAACCGATGCCTCTGCGGGAGGTCCTCCGCGCCGTTCAGTCCGTGCGGTCAGCCTGAGTATCGATTTCCAATCACTCGGCACGTCGCGAAGGATCGGCGCCGCTTTGAAACATTGTGGCTCAATGTCGCGCCGGCCGCGCGGTGAAGGTCTCGACCGTCATCGGTATGCGGCTTGGTGCACGGAAACGGTTGCGCAGAAGGCAAAGGTTCTCCGCGATCCCGCTCTGCCGAACACGGGGCAGCCGGGACGCCGACGCTTAAGCTCGCCTCATGGGAACTCGCGCTCAACGCGGTACCAGTGCTCGGCATACTGCCGGCACAACTCCGCTTCGACAGCGTCGCCGCGGCGCTCGGCATCGGCGGCGCGGGCAAGCCATTGGGCTTGCTTCTGCTGCGCGGAACCGCCAACCCGCGCCGGCGGTCGGGCTGGCGAATGGCCAGACCCGATCTGTGGCGGAGCGGGCTGACCGAACCGCGGGCGCTTTGGTCCGCGGGCGCCTCTCGGATTGTCAAAAGGCATTCTGCTCGAAGTCTCCGTGATAGCGATTACCATTCCATATGCATACATCTGAAACGCCAATGAGCGCCGCAATCACGACTTCGGAGGCCCGAGGCAGGCTGGCGTGATGGCGACCGGCAGGTGCTGCGTGCCAGATGCCGTGCCTTTCCCACCAATGGAAAGCACCTATGGAGCAGTCCGTTGAGTATGGGGCCGGTCCTTTCGACCTGACCGTACTCGCGATGCTCACTCCGCCGGGGGTGGCTCACTGGGTTGCCGCTCGATCCGGCAGAACAGCAGGCCGTACCAGTCGAGCGCCAAAACCGCTGTGGTGGCGAAAAGTCCAGGGATCGTAATCATAAGCACCCCCAGGTGCCGACGTCCGTCGGCGCGAGGGCGCCCTCCCTGGGACCATGTTGCGTCTGTTTGTTCGTCGTTGTGTATGAAACGCTTTGGGGAGCGACTTTGCTCCCGACGAACACCGCAAAAAAGGCGGTGGGCACTTCATTGCGTCACATTCTCTTTGGCCTTCGATGAGGGTTGGTTGTCGCAACAGACCCGGATCTCGCAGCCGGTCAACAGGAGCAGGGCAAGCATCAGCATCATCAAGGGGCGCATGGGTCACTCCAGCGGCTCTGCCATGCGTTAACACCGGCAAGCCGCATCCGGCCTGACGACAAGGCGCGGTCACTGCGTGCCACGACTGGAGGGAGCGCCGATGGGAAGAGGGGCCACCGATGCTTAAGCTTTGCTGGACAGGGACGCCGCATCGCCGAGGGGTACCTCACTGATGCTCACCTACTCCTGCTTCGCATTGCACATGTGTGGCCGTTCGACGTTGTATGTCTCGAAAAGTGAAAACGGTGATGGAACGGTCGAAGAACACACGGCGCTGGTTGCCCGGCCGCCCATGGACGCAGGGCCTTCTCACGGCCGCGCCACTTGTGGCCGCGACCATGGTCGCTCCCTCGACGTGGGCGGCCAGCATCGACTGCTGGCTGCTCGACGGCGCCAAGCTGGACCAGGCGCGCGAGGAGGGTTTGTGCGGGGACGCCTTTTCCCGCAACACAGAGCCCGGCGCCCCCCCGACCGTGCCCACATCCGGGCCGGCGACAGGTGGGACACCAACCAGTGAATCGACGCCTGTGTCGGCGGCCAGCGGAGCGTCGGTGGCGGCCCTGCCCACAGCCGCCACAAAGCCGCCCACCAGCGCTCACGCTCCGGCGAAACGCGCGCGTCACCAAGCGGCCAAACCGAAACGCCCTGCGGTCACGGCGCCGGTGACCGAATCTTCGCCAACGGGCAACTCTCCGCGCGTGCCCGCCGGCGATGCCGCCGCTGCTGCGGAGCGGCGAGCCGCGCCCGAAGAGCTTTCCCCTTTCTTGCACATGGACCACCGGGGCCACTGACCGAAGGGAACCTTGGCACGCATGCTCGAATCCACGCGGCGCGGCAATGCGGCCAGCTTTCGGCATCGAACGGCCGCGGTCGTGCTTGTTCCGGCATGGTGGTGGACGGCGTGCGCGATAGAAGGTTCAATTGGACGCCCGGCCAGTGCCAACGCGACCACGAGGTTCTCATCTTACGCCTAAAGTGGCGGCCACGCCGGGCACATCGTGGCGAAACCAATGCGACAGCTTCGTTAATGCGAGGACGGGCGCGTTGCCGGGTGATCGACGCGCCGATCGGGCATTGGTTGCGCGAGGTCGGCAGGGTCGAGTGCGGCGTCAGTCCGGCGCCGCACCAGTTCACAGCGGATCAGGATCGACCCCGACAGCAGCTCCCGGCACCGGGCCTCGCCGGGTTGGCGCAGGACCGCCAATTGGTTCCACCGGAGCAGAGTCTGAAGCGCGTCAGCACTCAAGGAACACAGCCACTGACGCTTGCGGGCCACATCGGTGACGTCTTGCAGATCGACACCGAATGTCGGCATCACCGTCCTCCTGAGGGCCCGTACGGCCGATGGTTGGTGAAGAACAGGCCAAACGGGCCTATGTTCCACCAATGCGTCCGCACAAAGGCGAGAGGGCGGGGCGAGAGGATACGCAAACGGAGGTACGCCCGGCATTCGTGCGCACATGTTGTCCGACCATTTTTGGAGTTTCGGTAAGGGGCCATGGCGACACTCCACGAGCCGGCACATGGGCGGCTGTTCTTCAGGCTGATGGAAGCCCGGCACAGCCCTGACGTCGGGGACTGCTGCGCGCAATTTGCAATCCCCGGTGCCCGCGGATGGCCGCGGAGGCTACGGCCCTAGTGACGGGAGCGCCGCTGCCCCGGACTGTCGCCTCGTCGGCTCGCGCGGTTCACAGTCCGGAACGCGACGACCGGTCCATGCGCTCGCGTTGGACACAGCGCCGCGTCAGGCGTCTCTAAAATCGTTCGTGTTACTGACCATCGGCCTATTGATGCGCAGAAAAAAGGCCGCTAGACAGATGTCCGCGGCCCGAGTCTAGGGAGGAAACGCCCCAAAAAGGGCATGTCGCGCAAAGCGACAACGGATCATGTGACGCTGCGCCGCACCAAATCCAGCCCTCGCGGGGCTGGATTTTGCGTTTCGGGGTGCGCTGTCGCCAAAACGCCACAGCCCAGACCGCTCCCCCCGACCGGCAGAGAGTTGTGCTCACGCTTTCCTCCTACGTCTTCGTCCGATTTCCGGCCCTCCCTCCGAGACCGATGGGCTTTGCCAACTCGGAACAGGTTGCCGGCCGCCGCCCCCGCCGCGTTGCCCCCACGGTCCGCCTTACGTCAGCTCAAAGGCCAACTCGCCAAGCTTTTCCAGGCTGCAAGCGATTTTGTCGCCCGGCTTCAGCCAGACCTGCTGGTCCTTGGGCTTTCCGGCGATCACGCCCTGTGGCGTGCCGGTGAAGAAAATGTCGCCGGGTTTGATGGTCATCATCTTGGAGGCGAAGCTGATGAGTTGGCGGCAGTTGAAGATCATGTCGTTGGTGTTCCAGTCCTGCCGTTGCTCGCCGTTGACACGGCACTCCAGGCGCAGATTGTTGGGATCGCCAACGAGGTCGCTGGTCACCAGATACGGCCCGAGCGGTGCGAAGCCGTCGCACGACTTGCCGATCATGTACTGCGAGGTGAGGAACTGCAGATCGCGCGCCGAGAAGTCATTGCCCGTACAATAGCCAGCCACATAGTCCAGGGCCTGCTCCTCGGAGACGTTGCTGCATTCCTTTCCGAACACAATGACCAGCTCGACCTCATAGTCGAACTTGGTGGCGGCGCCGGTTGGCAGCTTGATGGTGCCGCCATGGCAATTGAGCGCGTTGTTGTATTTGTTGAAGAGAATGGGGTTTTTGGGAATGGGGGTGTTCGTCTCCTCCGCGTGTTTGCGGTAGTTGAAGCCCATCATGATGATCTTCTCGGGCCGGGTGACGGCGGGGGCATACTCGATGCCACGTTCCGGAACCACCGCCCGCTCGGCGGCACTGCTCGCCTTGGCCGCGTCCACCACAGCTTTGAGCATTCCGCCCTTGCTGTTCTGCAGCAGGTCGTCGATGTCCACCGGTGCCGGCATGTTCAGCGCTTGGGCCGCCAACGTCACGTCAAGGATGCCGCGTTCCGTCTTCACGCCGAGTCCGAAGCCACCATCACGCCGCATGTTCACCAGCGTCATGCCGCGTGCCATCTCCAACGCGTGAGGGACGGGGCTTGCCGCGGCCTGTGCCGGGACGGTGGGCAGCGCCATGCCGGCGGTTGCGGTGACGGCGCCGACGGCGCCGGTGGTCTTGAGGAACGTCCGCCGATTCTGGTCCATGCTGTTTCCTCCCCAGGAACTCTGTTTTGACGTTCCAAGTAGTTTGTCACCCCAACGATGGAGCGTCCAAGGGCACCAAGGGGGCATGCGGCATGCGGTAGCCCACCTGCGCCGGCCGTCTGAGCTTGAGCGGCTTCCGCTGGAGCAAGGCCGTCAAAAGCGGTTTACCCTCCATCCAGAGCGCCACATCGCTGCACGGGGAGGCCGCTCTTCATAGGTTAGGCAAAGCGTTCCGTCGAGGTGCCGCATATAGCCCAAAGGGCAGGTTTTAAGCGGCGGCATATGGTTAATTTTTTACTAACGCTAGGGTGGTTTGTACGCAAATGATCGGGTAGCGTCCGGCCGAGTTAATCGCTTTTGAGAGTGACTGAACGATGCACCCTGTTTCCATCTTTCTGATTGACGCCAACAAGTTGTTCCGCGAAGGCATGAAGGCCCTGTTCTCCGACGGGGAGTTCCGCGTCACGAACGAGGCTGCGAACGCGGAAGGAATGCTGTCGGGCGCAGAAGGCGAAGCGCCCCAACTCATCATGCTCGATCCGGCTTCGACGCGGGACACGGTGCAGGCGGTGACGGCGCTGAAGGGCCGGTTTCCGGAAGCACGCCTGGTTCTGCTCGCCACCGAACTGGACACCACGGAGATGGCCAACGCCATCCAGGCGGGCGCCGATGCCTTCCTGATGAAGGACATCTCGCCGGCAGCGCTCGCCCAGTCGCTGCGCTTGGTGATGATGGGGGAAAAGGTATTCCCCACCCATCTGGCCGCCCTTCTGATCGCGGGCAAGGTGAACGCCAACGCCAACGGGCCGTCCATGCCAAAGGGCCTGTCGGGGCGCGAGGTGCAACTCGTGCAGCGCCTCCTCCTGGGCGACAGCAACAAGATGATCGCCATTCACTTGAACATCACCGAGGCAACGGTGAAGGTCCATCTCAAAAGCCTGCTGCGCAAGATCAACGTCTCGAACCGCACCCAGGCGGCGATCTGGGCGCTGGAGAATGGCTTCGGCAGCAAGGTGGAAGGGACTACCTTGGAGGTCGCCTGACCAATGTCGCGTGCCTCTCTGGATGAGAAGGCCGGGCTCCGGCGTGCGGGGAAAACGTACGACAGAGCCTGACTAAGAGCACGGTCTCACACTGCTGCCGATATGAACGTCGCAGCTGAGGAGGGTCTCTCCATCACGCGGAAGAGCGTATTGCGACGAGGCGCTCCGGCTTCGAGCCAGGGGTGCGACAACCGCACCGTTTGAGGCTTTCCTCAGCGCTCTTGCATAGCCCGAAGGAACTCAACCAGCGTGGCTCGTTGCGCATCCGTCAGCCGGCTGATCCGCTCGGCCAACTCATCGGTCGATTGCGACAAAGCGGAGGCGCCACTCGCCGCTCCGTCTGGTCCGGTGGCGGGCTCCGTGCCTCCTGACATGAGCCAGTCCGGATCGACGTGGAAGGCGTGCGCGTAAAGCTTCGCGCGCATGGCCGTCAGCACCCGTTGCCCACTCTCGTCCAGGGGGTAGTCAGGCCAGCCAAAGGCGTCCGCAGCGGCGTGGGCGCTAGCATACCCGGCGCGCTCGCGTGCGCGCCGAAGGCGCTCGGCCGTGAGAACATCAGCTTGCGACGGCATGTCGGGACATTGCCAGATGTTGGGCGTGTGGACAAAGCCGCGAAAGAGTTACCGTTTCCCGACCATCGGTCGGAAGAGCGCAGGCGAGGCTTTCCGCATCGAGCGGCCTGATCACCATACGTTACCGACTGAGCGCCGCCAGCCACGCGTGAATGGCCGGCCAGACGATGGCGTGGGCCGAGCGGCCGACCAGGACGCCGACGTGTTGAAGCGCGACCCCTCGGTCGCCGGTGTAGTGGAGCACGTGCGCGTCGCGACCGGCGAGCACCGCGAGCGCCGAGGCTGGCGGAATGACGGTGCTGCGCGGATCCACCACGGCCAGGATCGGCATGCGAAGCCGGTCCGGCCCCACGTTGCACTCATGGATGCGGAGAAGCCCGCGAGCGAAAAGATCCTGGCGGTACAGGGCTTCCAGAATGTCTTCGAAGAGACGTGTGGGGATCGGGCACTCGTCCAGCGCCCAGCGCATTACCCGACTGTGCAGGACGGCGTCGCGCGGATCCGCGATGCTGGCCAGCCAGTCGCGCCACACCGCCGCGGCGAAGGTGTCCGGTGCGGCCGCGACGCTGATGGCGGTGAGAAAAGACCCCGGAACCGTGCCGAGCAGCGCATGCATGCCGCCGAGCGGCGGCGTGCTGGCAACCAGCGGCGCGAAAACGCCGGCTTTCGCCCCGAAGGAGAGCGGCGCCTCCAGCAGGACCAGCCGCTTCACCCGGTCCGGATGACGCGCGGCGAAGATGGCCGCCAGCGTGCCGCCCAGCGAATGGCCGGCGAGCGGTACGCGCCTCTCACCGGTTTCCGCCGCGACGGCATCAAGCGCGCGCAGGATGAGGCGGTCCGCGTAGTCCGAAAGTCCGAATTCCGCCGTCGCGGCGTCGGGTGTGGTCCACTCCACCAGGTACACGCGCCAACCGGCGGCGCGTGCATGGCGCACGGCGCTGGCGTCCGGGGCCAAGTCCCAGATGTAGGCGCGCTTGATCGGTGCGGGTACGAGCACAAGCGCAGGACCGGAAGCCGGACCGCCATAGGCGCGGATCCGGATGCCGGGTTGCGAGGACAGGACCCGGAAGGGCGCTTCGTCAGGGCCAAGGCCGGCAGCGTCCATCAGCCGGCCGCGGAACCGCCTTACGTGATCAAGGGCGTGCAACATCAACGCTTCTTCCACAGCGTTCCGCGCCGGCCAGTCCGCCGTTGTGCTCCAGCGGCTTCGGTCCGGCTGCGCCAAGCAAACCGATATCCGCCGTAAACGTTGCTGGCCAGGCGGGCGTCCGGGAGATCGGCGTGGCAAGAACAATCATTTCAGTGATGACGGCACAGGCGATCCATGCCGCCGCTCGCCAAATCCGTGCTTCCGCAGCGGTGACAGAAAACGGCAAATAACGCGCCGCGGTGGAACCACAGCCCTCCGTCGAAATTTATACACATGTATGACGCGCTGATAGCGCAGAACGGGAGGGAAAACATGATCAGACTGAACGAAGCGGTCATATCCGCCAGCCTGCTTCTGGCTCTTGCTGCGTGCGGCAGCACGGACACCTCGCGCACCGCCACCGGCGCCGGCACCGGTGCCGTGGCCGGAGCCGTGGTCGGTGGCCCGGTCGGTGCGGTGGTCGGCGGCGTCGGGGGAGCGGCGGCGGGCCACTCCATGGACGAGAGCTTGGGAACCAAGACCGACCGCCTGACCGACCAAGCGGCGAATAAGACATCCGAGGCGGTCAACCATACCTCCGACCGCCGGGAGACGGTGGGGCGGACCTCGTCGATGCCTCCCGAGCGGGTTCGCAACGTCCAGCGGGCGCTGAACGACAACGGCAGTCAGGTCGCCGTGGACGGCCGGTGGGGCCCCGCGACGCGCAAAGCCCTGGAGGACTTCCAGCGCTCTCATGACCTGAAGCCGACCGGTCGGCTGAACGCCGAAACCCAGGCGGCGCTCAACCTGGATCAACCCCGGGCCGGCACCGGCAACTCCGGCAACCGGTAGAGTGGCCATCGGCCAAGGGCGGACCGTGGGCGTGCCCGCGGTCCGCTCTCTGGCCGGCTGCGTGCTCCCTGTCGACACGACCGCCGAAGTTCGATGAACGCTTGGCAGACGTTTGGATATCAGGAATGCGGGGCGATCCGTGCCGACAAACCGCCTGCTGGGCGGAGCGTGATGAGGGCCTGCATGGGAATGGGGGACGTGATCCCCAAGCTGACCTCGAAGTGTGGCACCAGCGTCGCCAAGGTGACCACCATCTCGGTCATCGCGAAATGAGCGCCAATGCAGGTGCGTGGCCCGCCGCCAAACGGGAAGTAGGAATAGGGAAGCCGGACCGGTTGGTCCGGCGCGAAGCGCTCCGGGACAAAGCGCTCAGGCTCTGCCCAGAAGCGCGCATCCCGCTGAACCACATAGGGGCTGAACAGAACGGTCGAGCCTGCCGGCACTTCATACCCATCGATCATACCGGCGGCCACCGCCCGCCGGCCGAACCACGCGATCGGCGGATACAGCCGCAGGGTTTCCTGCACCACCATGCGGGTGAAAGCCAAGCGCTCCACATCCTCCCACACGGGCTGATGGCCGGCCAGAACGCTGCGTGCCTCCTCGCGCACCCGTTCGGCGGCCTCGGGATGACAGGTGAGCAGGTACCAGGCCCAGCTCAAGCCCGCGGCCGACGTCTCATGCCCGGCGAGGAACATCGTCATGACCTCGTCACGGAGTTGCGTCGGGTCCATGCCGGTGCCCGTCTCCTCATCACAGGCGGCCAACAGCATTGCGAGCAGGTCCTGTTCTTGCCCATTGGCCTCTGATCGCTCCGCGATGATCGCGGCGACGGCCGCATCTAAGGTGGCGAGCGCGCGGCGGAAGCGGCGGTTGGCCGGCGTGGGCAAGCCATGGAAAAGGCCGGTCAAGGACCAGAACCGGGACGCCAACTGTTCTTGAACCATTTGGACGGCGTTGCCGATTCCGGCGTGACGGTCGTCCCGGTGGAACATTGCACGCAGGATGATGGTCAGGGTGAGACA
Organism: Azospirillum canadense; assembly: GCF_025961225.1. Taxonomy (GTDB): domain Bacteria; phylum Pseudomonadota; class Alphaproteobacteria; order Azospirillales; family Azospirillaceae; genus Azospirillum; species Azospirillum canadense. The sequence goes on from NZ_JAOQNG010000009.1 coordinate 100,025, forward strand.
TGACATCTCCGCCGCCAGATCGATGCGCATGTCCGCCTGTGCGACTCGCTGCCAACGTTCCGCCGTCTCGGCCGCGGCAGCGGCCATCACCGGCACGAAGCTGCGGATGCGTTTGGACTGGAACGCCGGCTGCACGAGGCGGCGTTGCCGGCGCCACAGTTCGCCCTCGCTGGTCACCAGTCCGTTGCCGAGGACGGGTTTGAGCATGTCATGGAAGGGCGTGCGCCCATAGTTGGCGTGGTGGTCCTGGAGGACACGCCGGACGTAATCGGGATGTCCAATCAAAATAACGGGCCGACGGCCGGGCACCTGAAGGCGCACAAAATCTCCGTGCTCACGCTGCGCTGTCTGGAAAACGGCCAGTGCGTCATGGCGCAGTTGTGGCAGAAGGCCGACGACGGGCAACCCACGGTGCACCGGCGTGTGTCGTCGGGTGTTTACCGCAGCCCCCTCTTCTGACGGCACGGACATCGGTCTGTGCCCCCGCATCCGATGATCGCTGTGTGAGACACCGCGTCCCGAAGGCCAGTACGGCTCTCAGTCGCAAGGACGAAGGTACAGCATGGAACCCCCCACAACCCCTGGGCATATGGAATACAGGCTTCCGATCAAAACCGAACGGGGGCTTAGCAAAAGGCGGTTCACGCCATCAACGACGCGGGGTGGATCCGCTTTTCGCCGAACCGGCTGTTGCTAACCACCCCGCGTCGTTGATGGCGTGAACCGCTGTGGTCAGGGCGCCCCCTCTTCCAGCCCGCTCTTACGCATTAACGTCCGCCATGTGAAGAAGCTGAGCATCGGCGTAAGCATCGCCTTCTGCTGGGTGCTCAGCCGCGCGCCGAGTACGTCGCGGTAAGTCCGTATGTAGGGCCCGATCCGCAGTTCGCTCATTTCCTTTGTGAAGCTCCGGTTGGCCGGAGCCCCCACGGCCGGTCATCTCGCCTTTGACCTGCCGCGCCACCATTCTTGAACGGATCACTCGAAGCGTGGACCACAGCTGGAGAGACACCCAATGACAGCCCACAAGGTTCCGCTCCCTTTCGAGCGCACCTTCACGAACTTCCTTCCCGCCGGGCTGGCGCCCTGGCTGTGCCGCCTGCTGCAGGTGAAACAGGGCGTCCATTTTGTCATGGAGCCCGATACCGCGGCCGGCTCGATCCGTCTTCTGGCCTGCAACCAGCAGATCATCCTCTGTGCCGTCCGTGCCGTGGAGGATGCCGGCTACATGCAACGGATTGGCGCATGACCCACTAGCCCCGGCTGAAGCGTTCCCCGCGGCGGCGTAGGCAATCCGTGGGGTTCCGTCATCTGTCGCGCCACGCCCGGAGCTGAAGCGGAGGAGGCGCGGAGGGTGCCCGCTATGCAACGGCGAGCATGTCATGCAAGGCGGCGACCCTCTGGACATGAATCGCCCATCGGCGTGCGGCGAGGACATGCTGCTTGCGCCAGGCCACCGGCCGCAGGGCGTTGCGCACCTCGTCGTGAGCCCGGCAGAACCGGGCCGCACTGACCGCGGATTTGAATCCACGCATCGGGCGCGTGCGCCCTTTGACCCCGCGGTGGTCTTGCCCCAAATGGTTGTTTTTGTATTTGGATGTTCGCCGCTCGACGTCGGCGCCGAAGACCGCGTCGAGCGCCGGCGGATAGCCGGCGTGCTTGTCGGAGGTGATGGTTTCCGGAATGATGCCGGTGACCGCCACGGCCGAGCGGAAGAACGCCTCGGCGGCGGCTTGGTCACGCGTCGCGCTAAGGAAGACGTCGACCAGGTTGCCGTTTGTATCGATTGCTCGATACAGGGACTGCCACTGCCCCGCGACCTTCAGGTAGGTCTCATCGACGTCCCAGCTCCGGCCGATCTGACCCTTCCGGCGTTTGCGTAGGGCCTCGGTGAGCAACGGCGCCAGCTTGGCTTCTCAATCGCGCCCCGCCTCATGCGAGACGACCAAGCCACGCAGCAGCAGGATTTCCGCGAGGTCCCGCAGGCTAAGCTTGAGCCGTAGCCGCCACAGCACGCTGAGAAAGGCCACGTCGGTGGGGAGCAGCCGGTTCAGCACCGAGCCGGTGCGTTCGTTGAACTGGCGCCCACACCCGCGGCAGCGGAAGCGCCGATACCCGTGTGCCGCCCGGTCCGAACGCTCCGCCGTCGCGGTCGAAGAGCAGTGCGGGCAGCGCATGCGTAACCTCCAAAAGCGGAGAAAAGCGGAGGTGACCCTCTACGACAGCTCCAGTGCGACGATCAAGCTGACGCGAGCCCTGACGGAACCCGTTTGCGCGCTGGCCCTCTTTCTTTCGTCCTCCGGCATCCCGCGATCACGGCTTTGCGCGGGCGCTGCCCTCAGGCCGGCGCCTTGCCCAGGCCGTAGCGGGGCGCGACGGTCGCGCTGGACAGGTGGGGCAGCATCGCTTGCCGGGCCGCCTCGTAGGCATCCCACTGGGCGCCGTCCTGGAGGGAGGGAATGGTCGCGAACTCGCCGCGGTCCAGCCCGACCAGCGCCGCGTCCACCAGGTCGGTCGCGGACATCACCCAGGCTTGCGGCAGGTTGTCGACCGGCAGGCCGGCGGTATTCCAGAAGTCGGTCGCCGTGGCGCCGGGCAGCACCACCTGGACGCGGACGCCCTGGTCGGACAGCTCCTTGCGCAGCGACTGGCTGAAGGCGAGCACGAAGGCCTTCGTCGCGCCGTAGACACCGTTCAGGATCTCCGGCCCGATCGCCACGATGGACGCGATGTTGACGATGGTGCCGCCGCCGCGGGCGACGAAGCGCGGGGCCACCGCGTAGGTCAGCCGCGTCAGGGCGGTGACGTTGATGCCGATCATCTCTTCCATGCGGTCGGCATCGGACTGGAGGAGCGGCCCGGCACCGCCGAAGCCCGCGTTGTTGACCAGCAGGGTGACGGCCTCGTCCGTGGCCAGGATGCGCTCCACCGACCGGAGCTGCTCCGCGTCGGTCAGGTCGGCGGTGACCGTGCGCACCACGACGCCGTGCCGGCGGCGGATGGCGTCGGCCTGCTGCGCAAGGCGGTCGGTGTTGCGCGCCACCAGGATCAGGTCGTGCCCGCGCGCGGCCAGACGGTCGGCGTAGACGGCGCCGATGCCGGACGAGGCGCCCGTGACGAGCGCGGTTCCCTTGCTGCTCATGTTCTCGTTCCTTCTGCTGTCCGCCAGCGATCTTGCGGCGGCGTTGGTTGAAGCCTATGCGATGAGGTCGGTGACTGGAATGTCATAGAGGCAACGTTTTCGGACATGTTCGGGGGCGTCGGCGACCGGCCGCGGCCCTGCCGTTCGCGCGTCGTCACGTCGGATCGGGCACCGTGAATGTCACCGTCTGCGCGGCGAGGATGCGGTGCTCCGGGTCGGACAGCTCGACCAGCAGCTTGTGCGGGCCGGGCGGCATGCCGACCACGACGATGGTGTCGGTGTTGCTGAAGTCCCCCCAGTGCCAGGGCAGGTCGTCGACGGTCACATGCAGATGCCCGACCCGTGGAGAGACGTTGCGGGCGGGCGCCCCGAGCACCGGCACGACGCGGAAGTTCTCCGTCCGGTAGGAGATCAGGACGGCGCCCCGCGCCAGCGGACCTGGAAGCGGAGGGTCGACGACCAGCTTGGGCGCGGGCTCGTTCTCCATGGGGATGATCGGCGAATGGCCGGCTCCGTCCTTTGCGCCGTGGGCGAAGGCGGTGCCCGCGGTCGGCGCGGCAGCCGCCAGGGCGGTGGCCAGGGCGAGGATGGCGATGCGGCGGATGGTCATGGTGCGCTCCGGTGCGTTCATTCCTGCTGTTGTGACGCACCCATGTCGCCCGAATGTGTCCGATGGAACGGCTTTATGTATCGGACTGTGCAGCGCCTGCGCGTGGACACACGGGTGTACAAAGTCGCCTCCGCGGCTTGGGCCGCGGCTGCCTCCTTTCGCCGGAAGGGACCGGCCACCCGAACCGCTGGGCGCGCCCCCGTTCACCGCTTCGCGTAGGCCGTGAACACATAGTCCTTGGAGGCCACGATCGTGTGGCACGCGTACCCACAACCGGCGTCGGTCCCATCGGGCGTGAAGCTGTCGGACGCGGCGTCGTGGTTGAACTGGGCGTATCCCCACCCGCCGCTGTCCGCGAAGCGCCGGCTGTCCCTCACCATGAAATCGACGTTGTCCAGGCCGTCGGGCACCGTCGTCGGCGCGGGCGCTTCCGCGCTCGTCGTCGGCTTCCAATGGACCTTCGCGATTCTGGAGCCGTCGGGGAACGGCTTGCCGTTGCCGGGAACGCCGGCGCGGTAGGCCTCGATCGCCACGGGGTTGGCGAGGATCACGGCGAGTTCCTCGTCGGTCTTGCTGACCGCGACCGTCTGCCAGTCTTCGTAGCCCCGGAATTCGGCGAGGGCGAGCCCGTTGGGCACCTGCACGGCGTGCTTGTCCTGCGCGGAGATGGCGGCGCCGCCAAGCACGGTGAGCGCGACCGCAATGGTCCCCATCAGCCAGTAGGGCGTTCTCGTCATGGTCATTCCTCGTGTGGGATGTGAAAATCGACCCGGCCGGGGCCGCGTCCTGGTCCGGCCCCTTAGTCCGGCGGGTCAGCCGAACCAGGACAGCAGCCGCACCAGCCGCCGGATGCGTTCGCCGAACAGCTTCGGCGTGTAGAAGCTGCCCGCGGCGCGCTTGCTGACCTCGCCCAGCGTCGGGTAGGGCACGATCATCCCGGCCAGCGCCTTGACGGTGAGCCCCTGGCCGATCGCCAGCGTCCAGACCTGGATCAGCTCGCCGGCCTCGGCACCCAGGATGGAGGCGCCGAGGATCTTGCCCGATTTCGTCGTGACCGCCTTCACGAGGCCGGAGGTCTTGCGCTCCGTCTGGGCGCGGTCGTTCTCGACGAACGGCCAGCGCAGGACCGTGATGACGTCGCCGTGCGCGGCGCGGGCCTGCTCCTCGGTCAGGCCGACATGGGCGAACTCCGGCTCCGTGTAGGTCACCCAGGGCAATGCCCGGTAGTCCACCTTGGCGGGCAGGCGGAACTGCGCGTTGCGGATCACGATGCCGGCGTGGTAGCCGGCCACATGGGTGAACTGCGGCCCGCCGGCCACGTCGCCGATGGCGAAGACGCGCCGGTTGCTGGTGCGCAGCCGCGCATCGACGGTGATGCCGCGCGGGCCATACGCGATGCCGGCCTTCTCAAGGTCGAGCCCGGCGACGTTTGGCCGCCGTCCGGCGGCGACCAGAATATGCGAGCCCGTGATCCGCTCCTCGTCGCCCTCCCCGGTGTCGAGCACCAAGGCGACGCCGTCCCCGTCCGGCTCGACCCGCAGGATTTTGACCCGCTCGCGGACGGCGATGCCCTCGTTGACGAACTGCTGGCGCAGCAGCGTCGCCAGTTCGGGGTCGTCCTTCGGCAGGACGCGGGCGGCCTCCAGTACGGTCACCTCGGCGCCGAGGGCGCGATGGGCCTGCGCCATCTCCAGGCCGATCGGCCCGCCGCCGATGACGATGAGGTGGCGCGGCAGCACGGTGTTGTCGAACACCGTCTCGTTGGTGAAATACGGCACGCCGTCCAGTCCGGGGATCGGCGGCACGGTCGCGCTCGACCCGGTGGCGATGACGAAGCGCCGGGCGCGGATCCGCGTGTCCCCGGCCACGACCTCGCGCGGGCCGGCGAAGCGGGCGGTGCCCTGGATGACCCGGACGCCGAGCCCTTCAAAGCGCTCGATAGAATCGTTCGGCGCGATCGCGGCGATCACCTCGTGGACGTGCCGGTTGACCGCCGCGAAATCGACGCCGGGCGGCGCATACTCGACGCCCAGCGCCCGCTCGCCGCGCCAGCGGTGGGCCGCCTTTCCGGCGGCCAGCAGGGCCTTCGACGGCACGCAGCCGGTGTTGAGGCAGTCGCCGCCCATCCGGTGGCGCTCGATGAGCACGGTGGAGGCGCCGAGCTGGGCCGCGCCGGCGGCCACCGACAACCCGCCGGAGCCGGCGCCGATGACGCAGATGTCGACGTCGAGGATGCTGTTGCCGATGTTGCTCTTGGTCGTGTTGCTCATGGCAGTTTCCCCGCGGGCTGCGGCGCGCCGCGCCGGAACCGCTTGTGGATGACCGGAACCAGGGCCAGGACGGCGAGGCCGATGACGGGAAGGAGCACGCGCGGCTGGAGAAAGGCGGAGCCGTCCGGCGTGCCGCCGCTGTCCAGGATGGCGCTGAGGCCGGTGCCGACGCTGGTGTAGACCAGGACCCCCGGGATGATCCCGACGAAGGTGCCGATGACGAAGGTCGCCGTGCGGACCCCCAGGAACGCGGGCGCCAGGTTGACGAGCCAGAAGGGGAACAGCGGCACCAGCCGGAGCACGAGCATGTAGCTCAGTTCGTCCTCGCGAAAGCCTGCCTCCAGCTTTTGCAGAAAGGGGCCGGCGCGGGCGCGCAGCAGGTCGCCGAGGACGGTCTTGGCCGCCAGGAAGACGGCCGTGGCGCCCAGTGTCGCCCCAATCAGGGTGCACAGCCCGCCCCACGCGGTTCCGAACAGGAAGCCGCCCAGCGTCGACAGCAGCAGGCCGGTGGGCAGCGACAGAGCGGTGCAGACGGCGTAGACGAGGACGAACAGCACGGGCGCGCCGACGCCCAGGCTGTCCATCCGGCCGACCAGCCAGTCGTGGTTGCGGGCCAGGGCGGCGAAGCTGAGGTAATCGAACGCTCCGGTGATCTTCAGGACGGCGACGACCGCCGCGACCACCAAACCGACGGCCAGCAGCCGAAGCGTCAAGGACGTTGCCGGCGCTGCGGCGACCGGGCCGCCGTCGCCGTGCGGTCGATGGGGTGTAACGTTTGGGGGTGTAAAGCTTGTCATTGCCGGATCTCTCCGTGTGTGCAGCGGCGGGGGAAGCCGAGGAGGACCCGGAAGAAGACCACCGTGCCGATGCCGAAAATCGTGTTGAAGGCGATGTCGAACGGCACCGCCGCGGAAGGGAAGCCGCCGCCGACGCCCAGCCCCTTCAGCGGCAGCACGACGAACCAGTGCACAAGCAGGGGGAAGATGCCGAAGAGGAGCCCGCCCAGTTCTCGCCCGACGCTGGCGGTCAGCCGCCGCTCGACCAGAGCGTAGGCCAGTCCCCAGAGCCCGTCCCAGAACGCCGCGTTGAGGCTTGCCGGAACGCCGAGGGGAGGTACGGGCGCCAGGCTCCAGGGCAGGGCGGGGACGAGGTGCGCGAGGTAGAGGAGAACGCGGAGCCCGTCTTCCAGGAGCAAGTGCGACAGGATTCCAGCGAGGAAGCCGACGCACAGGCGCGTTGATGTGCGAAACATGGGAAAAAACCTGTCGACGATCCGGGCGGTCAGCCGGGCAGCGCGTCCGGTGACGTCCGGTCCGGCCGCCGTGCGGCGGCGAAGGCGGACCGGAACAGGATCGCCGTGCCGAGGCCGTAGATCAGGTGAAGGGCGATGTAGAGCGGGTTGAAACCGCCACCGACGCCGAGCCCCTTCAGCGGCAGCACGACGAACCAGAAGACGGCCAGCGGCGGAATGCCGTAGACGAGCCCGCCCGGAAGCCAGCCGAAGCGGGCGGTCAGCCGCGGTTCGAGCGCGGCGTAGGCCACGCCCCAAAGCCCGGCCCAGAAGGCCAGGTTGAGGCTCAGCGGCACGCCCAGCGGCGGCACCGGCTTCAGGCTCCAGGGCAGGGCCGGCTCCAGATACGCGAAGTGGAGGATGGCCAGCAGGCCGTCCTGAAAAATCAGGTGTGATAGGCCGCCGGCCAGAAAGCCGAGGAACAGCCGTGTCGGAATCGTGCGCATGGAAAGACTTTCTCGTGATGGGGGTGCCGCCACGTCAGCGGACGGTGGGCGTCTGCCCGTCCACGCGCCGGGCCACGGTGACGGCCGTCGGCGCCGTCTTCAGCCCGAGAAAGCCGCGCCCGAAGGTCAGGAACTGCTGCGCCTTCGCGGCGTCGCCCTGGTCCCACAGCGACGCCGCCATGGTGAGATACTTACTGGCCTCGTTGCGCTCCTCCCGGCCGATCGTGCCGGTGTTGCGCTCCACCAGAGCGGTCTTCGCGTCGCTGAGTTGGGTAGCGAAGCTCTCGGGCGTGCCGGATGCGCCGTTGGCGGCGGCGGCGATGCCGGCGGTGGAGGTCAGCAGCGCGGACGAAAGAACGGCGGACGCGGCAATCGTGCGAATGTTCATGATCGTCTCCATGGCGGTGTTGGGGTCGGACGGCCTGCCCGCGGTGCGTAGACAGGCCGTCCGTGATGGGGCCGGGTCAGACGACGGTGCGGGTCAGACGACGGTGATCGTCACGTCGATGTTGCCGCGGGTGGCCAGCGAGTAGGGGCAGGTGCGGTGGGCCGCCTGGACCAGGGCCTGCGCGGTGTCGCGCTCCACACCCGGCAGGCTGACGTTGAGGCGGGCGGCGAGGCCGTACACGCCCTCGGTCAGGCCGAGATCCACCTCGGCGTCGACCGCGAGTTCGGCCGGCAGAGCGACCTTCGCGTTGCGGGCGGCGATCTGGATCGCGCCGATGAAGCAGGCGGACCAGCCCGCGGCGAACAGCTGTTCTGGGTTGGTGCCGTTGCCCGGCTTGCCGGGCGACCTCAGCGCGATGTCCAGGCGGCCATCGTCGCTGCGGGCGGTGCCGTCGCGCCCTCCGGCGGAGGTGTGGGTCTTGCCGGTGTACAGCACTTTCTGCAGGTGGGGCATGGTGGGGTCCTTCGTCGGGAGCGTTTGTGTTCGGTTCCGATAAGATCGGATGCGATTGAAAAATGCGCCAAGCGGGCCGGAGAGTCAACTGTCCGATCTCATCGGATGCGACTGACTTGGGTCTCAGCCGATCACGTTTTTGCGAGCGGAACGGCGGGAAGGGTGTCCGGCGCCCCGGCGGCGCGCCGGAGCGGGTTCAGGAACCCTGGGCGAGGGCGGCGGGAGCCGCTTGGCGGGCCCGCAGCACGATGAACGCGTAGGCCGCCTCCGCCAGCACGAAGGCGACCGCGATCAGCGCCGCGCCGACGAGGCTCAGATAGTGCTGGTCGATGACGACGATCACCACGCCGCCGAGGACGCTCGAACAGGCGATGCCGGCGTAGAGCGCGGTGTTGTTCAGCGCCATCAGCAGGGGGGCCACCTGAGGCGCCGTCTTCACGAGGCGATGCTGCTGCGGAACGATCAGCCCCCAGCCGCAGCACCCCCACACCAGCAGGGCGAGCACGGCGGTCACGGGGTGGGCGGAGGTCCAGGGCAGCAGGCAGAAGTTCCCGATCGCGATCGCCAGCGCGGCGACGATGATCGTCCGGCTCTCGAAGCGGTCGACCAGACGGCCGGCCAGCAGATTGCCGAGCGTCGCGGCGACACCCCAGAACAGGAACAGCGCGGCGAGCGTGCGCTCGTCCCCGCCGGTCACGCGGTCGAACACGAGGCTGGAATAGTTGTAGACCATCAGGAACCCGCCGAAGGCGAAGAGCGTCGTCAGCAGCGTCAGCGCGATGCGGATGTCGCGGACCGGAGCGAAACGTTCGCGCAGCGTGACGCGCGGGGGCTGCGGCACGGACCGGAGCAGGATCCCGACGCCGATCATCGTGACGAGGCCGAGCGCCGCGACGAACCAGAGCGTGGTGCGCCAGCTGCCGAATCCCCCGATGAAGGTGCCGAGCGGTGCGCCCAGCGCCGTGGCGCCGGCAAGGCCGGCGGTCACCGTGGCCAGGGCGCGGCCCCGCCGTTCGGGGGCGACGAGCGCGGCGGCGATGCCGAGTGCGGCGGGCGAGAACAGCGCCGCGCCGAGCCCGGCCACCGCGCGGCCGACCAGGACCGTGTTCAGGTCGGACGCCAGCGCGTTGATCGCGTTGCCCAGGACGAAGATGCCCAACGCCGCCACCAGCAGGGGCTTGCGCGGCCATCCGCCGGCCACCGCGGCCATGACGGGGGCCAGCACCGCGACTGTCAGCGCGTAGACGGTGACCATCTGCCCGGCGAGGCTCACGGAGGTGTTCAAGGAGGCGGCGACGCTTGGCAGGATGCCGGCGACGACGAAGCTGTCGGTGCCCATGGCGAACATGCCAAGGGCGAGCATGAGAAGGCGACGATCCATGGAAAGGACCTTTCTGTGTTGACAGGAATTAGCCTGGAGGGGGAGTGGACGGCTCAGCCCGCGGGAAGGGCTTCCGGGGGAACCGGACGTTCGCCTTCCAGCCGGGCGCCCTCCAGCCGGGCGGCTTGAAGGCCGCCGGCATCTGCGGGCCGCACGCGGAACCAGAGGGCGTAGAGGGCCGGCAGGAAGACCAGGATCAGCACCGTGCCGACTGCGGTCCCGCCGATCAGCGTGTAGGCCATCGGCCCCCAGAACACCGAATGGGTCAGCGGGATGAAGGCCAGCACCGCGGCGAGCGCCGTCAGGATGACCGGCCGGGCGCGCTGCACCGTGGCCTCCACCGCCGCGTGGTAGGGGGCGAGGCCCTCTTCCTGGTTGGTGTGGATCTGGCCGATCAGGATCAGCGTGTTGCGCATCAGGATGCCGGCCAGGCCGATCAGGCCCAGGATGGCGTTGAAGCCGAACGGCTGGTGGAACAGCAGCAGCGTCGGGACCGCGCCGACCAGCCCGAGCGGGGCGGTCAGCATCACCATGAACAGCGCCGGGAACGACCGCACCTGAAGCATCACGACCGTGAGCATCAGCACCAGCATCAGCGGGAAGACCTTGGCGAGCGCCGCGTTGGCCTTGCCGGCTTCCTCGATCGGGCCGGCGATCTCGATGCGGTAGCCCTGGGGCAGTTTGGCGACGACCGGCTGCAGGGCCCGCCAGACCTCCAGGGAGACGTCCGGCGGCTGCCGCGCCTCGTCGATGTCGCTGCGCACGGTGATGGTCGGGGTGCGGTCGCGCCGCTTGAGGATCGGGTCCTCCATGCGCACCTCCGCGTGGCCGATCTGGTCGAGCGGGATCGTGCGGCCATCCTGGGACAGCAGCGTGAAGTCGCCGAGCCGCGCCGGGTCGAACCGACCGGCCCCCAGGCTGCGGGCCACCAGTGCCACGGTGCGGATGTCCTCGCGCACCTGGGTGACGGTCACGCCGGTCAGCAGGAACTGGAGTTGCTGGGCGACCTCGGCGGACGTCAGCCCGATCTGCCGCAGCCGCTCCTGGTCGAGCACGAAGCGGACGGTCGGCGACCGCTCGCCCCAGTCCTGGCTGACCTGGCGCGTGCTGCTGTTGGCGCGCATGACGTCCCGCACCTGGTCGGCGATGCCGCGCACCACCGCCGGGTCCGGCCCCATGACCCGGAAGGCCACGGGGAAGGGCGAGTAGGGCCCGAAGACGAGCTGGCTGACGCGCACCCGCGCCTCGGGGGCCAGACCCTCGGCGATGCGGACGCGCAGGCGCTCCTTCAGGGCGTCGCGCGCCTCCGCGTCCGGGGTCAGCACGATGACCTTGGCGAAGGACGGGTCGGGAAGCTCCGGGTTGTAGGCGAGGAAGAAGCGCGGCGCGCCCTGGCCCACATAGGCCGTGACCACGGTCGCCTCGGGCTGCTGCTTCAGCCAACCCTCCAGCTTGGTGGTGGCGGCCTGGGTGGCCTCGATGCCGGTGCCCTCGGGCATCTGCACCTCGACCAGCAGCTCGGGGCGGTCGGAGGTCGGGAAGAACTGCTTCTTGACCGAGCCCATCCCGGCGCCCGCGGCGACAAACAGGGCGAGCACCGCGACGGCGACCAGCGCCTTGTGCCGGATCGACCAGGCGACGAGGCCGCGGAAGCGCCGGTAGGTCGGCGTGTTGTAGATCGCACCGTGCCCACCGGCCACCGGCTTGATCGCCGGCAGCAGCTTCACGCCCAGGTACGGCGTGAAGGACACGGCCACGATCCAGGAGGCGATCAGGGCGAAGCCGACGATCCAGAAGATGTTGCCCGCGTATTCGCCGGCGCTGGACTGGGCGAAGCCGACCGGCATCAGGCCGATCACCGTGACCAGCGTGCCCGACAGCATGGGGGCGGCCGTGTGGCTCCAGCTGTAGGCGGCGGCCTGGATGCGGTCCAGCCCTTCCTCCATCTTCACGACCATGGCCTCGATGGCGATGATGGCGTCGTCGACCAGCAGGCCGAGCGACAGGATCAGCGCGCCCAGCGTGATGCGGTCGAAGGCGCGGCCGGTTTCCAGCATGATCAGGAAGACCATGCCGAGCGTCAGCGGCACGGCCGCAGCGACCACGATCCCGACGCGCCAGCCGAGGCTGAGCAGGCTGACCAGCAGCACCACGCCCAGCGCCATGAAGAACTTGACCATGAACTCGCCGACGGCCTGGGTGATGTTGACCGCCTGGTCGGTGATCTTCGCGACCGTCATGCCCAGCGGCAGGCCGTCGGCGATGGCCTTGGTCTCGGCCTCCAGCGCCTTGCCGAGGTCGAGACCGTTCCACCCCTCCTGCATGATCACGCCGAGCACCAGCGCGGGCTCGCCCTGGTGACGGATCAGGAAGGTGGCAGGGTCCTCGTAGCCGCGGCGAATCTCGGCCACGTCGGACAGCTTCAGGGTCCGGCCGCCCGCCGCGATGGGCGTGTCGGCGATGGCCTGCAGGTCGTCGTAGGCACCGTCCAGCCGGATGAAGATCTGCGGCCCCTTCGCTTCGATGGACCCGGCCGGCGTGACCGTGTTCTGCCGCTGGAGTGCGGCGAAGATGTCCTGGGCGCGCACCCCCAGCGTGGCGAGGCGCGGGTAGGAGAACTCGACGAAGATCCGCTCCGGGCGCTCGCCCAGGATGTTGACCTTCTTGACGCCGGGGACGTGCAGCAGGCGCTGGCGGATCGTCTCGGCCTGCCGGGCGAGCAGGCGGGGCGCCATGCCCGGCGCCTTCAGGGCGTAGAGCGCGAAGGTGACGTCGGAGTATTCGTCGTTGACGAACGGCCCGAGCGCGCCGACGGGCAGGGTGCGCGCCTCATCGCCGAGCTTCTTGCGCGCCTGATAGAACTGCTCCGGCACCTCGGCCGGCGGCGTGTTGCCGAGCAGCGTCAGCGTCATGAAGGCGAAGCCCGGCCGGGTGATCGTCTCGACGCGGTCGTACCAGCGCAGCTCCTGCAGGCGCTTCTCCAGCGGCTCCGCGACGAGGTTCTGCATCTCTTCCGCGGTGGCGCCGGGCCAGGCCGCGGTCACGGTCAGCACCTTGACGGTGAAGGACGGATCCTCGGCGCGGCCGAGCTTCAGGAAGGCGAAGGATCCGGCCAGCGCCACGGCCAGGATCAGGAACAGGGTGACGGCGCGCTCACGCACCGCCAGGGCGGACAGGTTGGGGAGTGTCATCGGGCGGCCATCCTTGGGCTGGCGTTGCGGACGCGCTCCCCCTGGTGGAGCAGATGGGCGCCGAGCGCCACGACCTGCTCGCCGGCGCTGACGCCGGAGACGAGCGCGGTCTCCTCGGCGACGCTGCGGACGGCGACGGCCCGGAAGGAGACGGAGGAGGACGCGGCGTCCACGACCCACACGCCGCTGGCCCGGCCATCGTCGTGGACCGCGCCGATCGGCACCGCGACCAGATCGCCGGCGCCTCCGCTGGTGATCGACAGGGACACCGTCGCGCCCAGCGGCGCGTCGGCCGCGTTGCCCTCCAGGACATAGCGGGCCTCGTAGGTGCGGGTCAGGGGATCGGCGGCGTCGGCCAGTTGGCGCAGGCGCGCGGGCGACGGGGCGGACATCCCGCCGTAGAGGCGGGCCTGCGCCACGGAGCCGAGCGCCGGGCGCAGCGTCTCCGGCAGGGAGACCGTCGCCTCGCGCGGGCCGGCGTGGGCCAGCCGCACCACCGTCTGGCCGGGGGCGACCACCTGCCCCGGTTCGGCCAGGGTCTCCACCACGGTGCCGTCGGCGTCGGCGAGCAGGGCCGAATAGTGGGCCTCGTTGCGCGCCACCTTCGCTTGGGCCTCGGCGGTGGACAGCTGGGCCCTGGCGCTGTCGAGGCTGGCCTTGACCTGGTCGTATTTCTGGCGGGCCGCCCAGCCGTCCGCGACCAGCTGGCGGTAGCGGGCCTCGTCCGCCGTGGCCTGGACCGCCAGGGCGCGCGCCGCGGTGACCGCGCTCTCCCGCGCGGCCAGCGCGAGGTCGAGATCCTTCTGGTCGAGCCGCATGAGCGGCTGGCCGGCGCGGACGCTCTGCCCGACATCGACCAGACGTTCCACGACCTTTCCGGGAACGCGGAAGCCGAGGTTGCTTTGGACGCGCGCCGACACCACCCCGGTGAAGGCGCGCTCCGACGGACGGGCCGGCGTGACGGTGGCGGTCTGGACGAGGGGGGGATCCTGCCGGGGATCGGGCCGTTCGGCCGCCGCCGGCCCCGCGTGGTTGATCGCCGCGAAGCCAACGCCGGCCACCACCGCCAGCGCGCCTCCGGTGAGGAGCAGCGTCTTGATCGTGTTCATCGTTGGCCTCGCTCTTCTGGCATCGATGGGTGGTTACGGCAGAGCCACCGGGCGGCCGGCCTGCTGCAGGGCGGGATCCGCCGGCACGCGGCGCAGCCCCAGCTTGCCGCGCGCGAAGTTCAGGTAGGACAGAGCCTGGGCCTGCTCCCCGCGGGCCCAATGCCACTCCGCGGTCGACAGATGCGTGTTGATCGTGCCGGTGTCGGACGGGGAGGGCGTCTTGGCCCGCGCCTCCGCGACGAGGGACGGGAAGAGCGTCGCCAGATTGCCCGCGCCGGCCGCCTGGGTGGCCGTCTGGGGGGCCGTCTCGGCGAAGGCGGACGGGATCGGGGCGGCCGACGCGAGGGCGGCGGCGATGATGGCGAGACGAAGGGTGGTGTTCATGGTCGTTCTCTCTGTGGATGGTAAAAAGTCGGGGATGATCGCGTCGGTCATCGACGCTCGAAACGTTTATATCAACCTATTGGGTGATGTGGCGGCGTAACAATTGATATCAAACTATATGCCGCCAGACAAACCGGGGAGGGTTCAGGAACCCAGCCGGCGCAACGCCGACCGGAACACTGCCAGTTCGGCGGGATCCAGGTCCTGTTCGACCGAGGCGTTGACCTCCCGCCACCGTTCCACCGCCTCGGCCAGAAGCGAGCGTCCGGAGTCCGTCAGCGCAACGCGCCGGGTCCGCGCGTCCGCCTCGTCGCGCCGGACCTCCAGAAGGCCCCGGCGCTCCAGCGGTTTGACGTTGGCGGTGATGGTCGTGCGGTCGGTGCCCAGGGCATCGGCAAGTTTGCCAATCGACGGCGGTTCCGCCTTGAGCAGATTGATCAGCAGCGAAAACTGCCAGTTGTTGAGCCCGAGGGGCCGCAGGGCCTCGTCGAAGCGGCGGCCGATGATGCGGCTGGCGCGTTGCACGCCCAGGCACAAGCAACGGTCGGCAATCAGCTTGGCCGTTTCGCTGGGGATGGAGTGTTCGTGGTCCATGAGGCATAATGTTTGATATCAACCTTTCTGTCAACGGGTGTGTTGCGGTGTCGCGCAGGTTCAGCGCAGCGGCCGGAACGCGGCGCGGAGTTCGGCGCTGAACAGGTCCGGTTCCTCCCAGGCCGCGAAGTGACCGCCCCGGTCGACCTCGTGGAAGTGGACCAGATTGCGGTAGGCGCGCCGCGCCCAGCTCTCCGGGGCTTGGTAAATCTCCCCCGGAAACACCGTGACGGCCACCGGAAGTGCGATGTCGGCGGTCTTCTGCGCGGACGCGACGATGATGCCGCGCGGACCGTTCTCCCAATACAGCCGCGCCGCCGATGCCGCGCTGTTCGTCAGCCAGTACAGCGTGACGTCGTCCAGAAAGTCGTCTTTGGCCAGCAGGCGCTCCGGCTCCCCGCCGTTGTAGTCGTACATCCAGGCGGCCAGCCCGACGGGAGAGTCCGTGAGGGCGTAGCCGATGGTCTGCGGCCGGGTCGCCATCATCACGGAATAGGCTCGGTTCTTCTTGAAAAAGGTGTCGAGCGCATCGTAGGCCGCGCGCTCCTTGTCGGAGAGGTCTGCCGGCGCCGGTCCGCCGGCGCCGAGCGCCGCAGCGATCTCGGGCGGCACCGCCGCCGGAAGGTTGACGTGGATGCCCAGCAGGCCCGGCGGCGCCTGGCGCGCCAATGCGTGGGAGACGGGCGCGCCCCAGTCGCCGCCCTGCGCGACGTAGCGGCGGTAGCCAAGGCGCTCCATCAGCACCGCCCAGGCGCGCGCGATGCGGTCGGGATCCCAGCCGGTGCCCGTCGGCTTGCCGGAGAACCCGAAGCCGGGCAGCGACGGGATCACGAGGTGGAAGGCGTCCTCCGCACGCCCGCCATGGGCCGTCGGGTCGGTCAGCGGGCCGATGGTCTTCAGCAGTTCGAACACCGACCCCGGCCAGCCGTGGGTGATGATCAGCGGCAGCGCGTCGGGATGCCGCGAGCGGACGTGCAGGAAGTGGATGTCGAGGCCGTCGATCGCCGTCAGGAACTGCGGGTGCGCGTTCAGCTTTCCCTCGGCCTTGCGCCAGTCGTAATCCGTCCGCCAGCGCTGCACCAGCTCCTTCATGGCTGCCAGCCGCACGCCCTGCGACCGGTCGGCGACGGTCTCCTGGTCGGGCCAGCGGGTCACCGCCAAGCGCCGGCGGAGGTCGGCGAGGTCCTCCTTGGGAACCGCCACGCGGAAGGGACGGATGGCGGTGTTGTCCGCCGCCGCGTGCAGCGCGCCGGGCAGCGCAGCGACGGCGCCTGCGGCCATGGAGGCGGCAAGAAGGCCGCGCCGGGTGAGCGACATCGACTGTGGAGCCATGAGCATCTCCATACTGTGTGTGATCGGGAATGGAAGGCGCGCCGCGCGCGCCGTCGTGAGGGCTACTGCGTCGCGCCCGGCGCGTTGTCGGCGAAGGCCGGAATGCCGCGCAGGGTCGACACGATCTCGGCGATGTTGGGCCAGTGCCGGATGTCCAGGCCGACGCGGTCGGTGGTCAGGGCCTGGGGGAAAAGTACGATGTCCGCTAGGGTGGGCTGGCTCCCTACCACGAAGGGGCCTGTCCGCCGGGCGCCGATCAGCGTTTCGACGGCCGACAGTCCTTCGCTGACCCAATGGCGCTTCCAGTCCGTGATGGCGCCTTCATCGACGCCCGGCAGCGCCGTCAGACGCGCCGCGACCCGGGGAGGCAGCAGGGCGTGGGTCTCCGACGCGATCGCCAGCGCGACCGACCGGGCGAACGCCCGCTCCTTCAGGTTTCGCGGAAGCAGCGGCGGCTCGGGATGGGCCTCGTCGAGGTATTCGATGATCGCGAGCGACTGCGTGAGCAGCGTGCCGTCGTCGGTCAGCAGCGTCGGCACGAGGCCCTGCGGGTTTACCCGCAGATACCCGGCCTGCCGGCTCCCGGCGTCCGGCCCAAAAATGGACACGGGTTGCCGGACCACGTCCACGCCCTTGAGCGCCAGCGCAATGCGGACACGCGAGGCGGCGGAGGAGATGCCGTTGTCGTAGAGGATCATGGTTGCTCCTTGTGTTGGCGGAGGACGCGGACCGGCGACCGCGCATCGTCGGTCTGTTGCGAGGCGGCTTGGGCAGGAACCCCGCCGTCCGCGGACGCGACCGCGGGCTTGCGGAACGGGGAGAGCGCGCGAGAGAGCGCCACCGCGTCGTGGGGGCTGCTGTCCCAGGCGCAGGGCACCAGCAGCAGTGCGGCGCCGGCCAGCAGGATCGCGGCGGATCGGACACGGAGCGTTTTGGGCATGCCTGTGCTCCTCAACCGAAGGTGAAGACGAAGGCTTCGGCGCCGGGGTCGAGGAAGCGGATTTCGAACGTTCGCTCCGTCACGGCGCCCGACTGACGGACGAGCTGGTAGAGGCGGGTCCGCTCAACGGTCCCCTGTCCCTCGGCGTCGGTGTCGGACCCGTGGTCGGCTCCCGGCGGCTTGCCGTCCACCGTGACCTGGAAACGCACCGGCCGGCCGGACGGGCCCGGGCCGAGGACCAAGTGGAGGTCGCGCGCCTTGAAGCGGTAGGTGACGCCGCCACCGGCCTTGTTGAGGGTGGCGCGCTCCGGCCCCACCGTCCAGTCGCCGGACAGGCCCCAGTCGTTGAGGTGGAGCGGCCCGGTCGTGTAGGTCCGCGGCTCCCGCTCGGCAAACGGCTCGTTCGACGCAAAGTTCGCGGCGCGCTCGTAGCCGATGTAGGTCTCGGAGGAGCGGATGTTGGCGAGGTCGGGGGCGGCCTGCGCGCCGACCGCATCCGGTTGGACCACGCCGTTCTCCGCCGTCTGGCGGCCGGCGTCGGCGAGCAGGTCCTGGATGACCTTTTCGGCCTTGTCGTATCCACCCTCGCCGAACTGGTGGTGCCGGATCCGCCCCTGCGCGTCGATGAAGTAGAGCGCCGGCCAGTAGCTGTTGCGGAAGGACCGCCAGATCTTGAAGGTGTTATCGATGGCGACCGGGAAGCCGATCCGAAAATCCGCAACGGCGTTCCTGACGTTGTCGATCTTCTTCTCAAAGGCGAATTCCGGAGCGTGGACGCCAAGAACCACGAGCCCCTGGTCCTTGTACTTTTCCGCCCAGGCGTTGATGTAGGGAATGGTGCGGATGCAATTGATGCAGGAGTAGGTCCAGAAATCGACGAGCACCACCTTGCCGCGGAGCTGTTCAGGGCTCAGCGGCGGCGAATTCAGCCACTGCACCGCACCGTCGAGCGACGGGAATTCGCCTTCCACCGGATAGTCCTTTCTGAAATTCCGCGCGCTTTCGGCGGCGGCGACCATGGTCGCCGCCGTGGTCGACCGGTCGTCATCAAAGCCGTCCAACAGCGCCTGTTCGAGGTTCCAGGTGCCGGCGTAGGACAGGCGCGCCAGAAGACCGGTGTCGAGGCCGAAGGCGATGGCCGCCGCCGTGGCGAGCACGACCACGCCGGCACCCCGGCGGATCGCTTCACCCGCGGGAAGGGACCTCTTCATCGTCGCGAACAGCCGCCCGCCCGCGAGAAGCGCGATGGCCAGCTGGGTCACCGCGCCGGCCGCGTAGGCCGCCAGCAGCAGCACCGTCTGTCCGCTCGTCCCCTGAAGCGCGGCACCCGTCAGCACGAGGCCGAGGATCGGTCCGGCGCAGGGCGCCCACAACAGGCCGGTCGCCACCCCCAGCATCAGCGAGCCGCCGGTGGTCGCGATAGCGTCCTGCCCGGCGGGGGTTTGGGACAGCCTATTGCCGAGCGCGACGACCCGGCGGGTCAGGACGCCCGCGACCGCCGGCGAGATTAGCGTGACGCCGAAGACCGCGATCAGGGCGATCGCCGCGAAACGGCCGTAGGCGTTGGCGTAGACCGCCCAGCTGCCGCCGACCGCCGCGAGCGCGGCGATGCCGGCGAACATGCATCCCATGGCCAGCAGCATCGGCAGCGTGCTCGTCAGGAACGGGCGGTTGGCCCGCGCAAAGACGATGGGAAGGATCGGCAGAATGCAGGGGCTGAAGACCGTCAGCATGCCCCCGGCATAGGCGATGAGGATGAATGCCATGGCTGCTACCTTTGACGCGGAACCTGTCGGCTGGACGGCGTTGCACCGTCGCCAGCCATGGCCGCATCAGGACACGCGGACGTATCGCCAATGTGTCCGGCCCCCGCCGATTTTGTATCGCACTGTACGGAGCGGTCTTGGCGGTGCATCGGGCGGTGGGGCTCCAGGCACCGCCACGCGCGCGGCGACAAAAATGTCAGGCACTGTATCTCGCGCCCGATCGGATACACTTGCTTACAAACGGTTCCCCAACCGGCCTCGCCGCACGCCTACACTGCGCGTGGACGCGTGCGGCGGAGGCCAAGATGGAAGCGAGCACGATGGATCACGTTGATCACATCCTTGTCGTCGACGACGATCGTGAGATCCGCGAACTGCTTTCGGCCTATCTGAAGAAGAATGGATTGCGCGTGACGGTCGCCGCGGACGGCCGGCAGATGCGCAGCCTCCTCGACGCCAACCCCGTCGATCTCATCGTGCTCGATCTGATGATGCCCGGCGACGACGGCTTGGTCCTGTGCCGCGAGCTTCGCGCCGGAAAGCACAAGGCGACGCCGGTGCTCATGCTGACGGCGCGGTCCGACGAGATGGACCGCATCGTCGGGCTCGAAATGGGGGCCGACGATTACCTGGCGAAGCCCTTCGCCGCGCGCGAGCTTCTGGCCCGGATCAAGGCGGTCCTGCGCCGCGCCCGGATGCTGCCGCCCAATCTGCAGATCACGGAGGCCGGGCAACTCCTGGCCTTTGGAAAGTGGCGCCTCGACACCACGCAACGCCATCTGCTGAACGGCGACGGCGTGGCGGTAGCGCTCAGCGGCGCGGAATACCGTTTGCTGCGCGTGTTCCTCGACCATCCGCAGCGGGTGCTCAGCCGCGACCAGCTGCTCAACCTGACGCAGGGGCGCGAGGCCGAGCTGTTCGACCGTTCCATCGACCTGCTCGTCAGCCGGCTTCGCCAGCGGCTCGACGACGACGCCCGCGAGCCCGTCTACATCAAGACGGTCCGCAGCGAAGGCTACGTGTTCGCGATGCGCGTCGAGATTTCCGAGCCTTACTCATGACCGGGTGGCGCCAACTTCGCTCCTGGCCCCGCACCTTGGGGGCGAGGCTGTTTCTGATCCTGTTGGCCGGGCTCACCATCGCGCACGTCCTGTCCTTCGCCGCCCTGTTCCTGGAGCGCTACAACGCGTCCAGGGCCATGATGCTGGGCATGCTGGAAAAGGATGTCTCGGCCGCCGTCGCCATCCTCGACCGGTTGCCGAGGGACGAGCGGCAGGACGTGGCCTGGCGGCTGGATAAGCGGACCTACCGCTTCATCCTGGGACCGGGGCTCGCCGGCACCCCGGACCTCAGCCGCCGGGGCGGGGAGATCGCGGCGACCCTGCGCGAGGCCCTTGGTCCGCGCTCCGCCGTCCGCGTCGAAGCGATCCCAGGCGACGGCAACCGGTTGCAGGCCCATCTCCGCCTGAGCGACGGGGAGCCGCTGACCATCGACATCGTCCCGTCCATCATGCCGCTGGCGGACTGGCTGCCCATCGTGCTGCTCGTCCAGCTTCTGCTTCTCGTCCTATGCAGCTGGTTCGCGGTTCGCCTGGCGATCCGCCCGCTGGTTCACCTGGCCCAAGCGGCGGATGCGCTGGATCCGAACAAGAAGGAGCCGCGCCTGCAGGAAACCGGGCCCATCGAGGTCGCCTACGCCGCGACGGCCTTCAACGCGATGCGCGACCGCATCGCCCATCACCTGGAAGAGCGCGTTCAGATCCTGGCCTCCATCTCCCACGATCTGCAAACGCCGATCACCCGCATGAAGCTTCGCGCGGAAATGGCGGACGATGGCGTGGAGAAGGACAAGCTCTTGCAGGATCTGACCGAGATCGAACGGCTCGTGCACGAAGGCGTCGCCTACGCGAAAAGCGCCCATGGCGACGCCGAAAAGCCGTCGCGCATCGACATCGGGTCCTTCACGGACAGTCTGGTGCTCGACTACCAGGACACGGGGCGGGCGGTCACCCTGACCAGGAAGGCCACGGCGGCCGTCATGACCCGTCCGCACGCCCTGCGCCGCATCCTCAGCAACCTGATCGAGAACGCGTTGAAGTTCGCGGGCGAGGCGGAGGTGACCGTGGACAAGATCGACGGCGACCGGATCGTCATCCGCGTGCTTGACAACGGGCCGGGCATTCCGGAGGACCAGCTGGAGGCCGTCCTGCAACCCTTCGTCCGGCTTGAGCAATCGCGCAACCGCAAGACCGGCGGCACCGGGCTCGGTCTGGCGATCGCCCACCAGCTCGCGCAGGCGATCGGCGGAACGCTGACGTTGCGGAACCGGGATCATGGCGGGCTGTCGGCCGAAATCACCCTTCTCCCGTCCCGGCTTTCCTGAGCGCATCGCTCGCCGTTCGTTGATTTCCGAAAAGATATACTTCCGATCAGATCGGACGCGATCTATATGAGGGTCAGACCTCGCAATTCCGTGCGCTTGAGAGAATGACCATGGACTCCATCACTCCCGATGACACGGCCAGCCCCAGGCTCGCCGATTTCCTGTGCTTCGCGGTCTATTCGGCCAACCTCGCCTTCGGCCGGGCCTACAAGCCGATCCTGGAGGAACTCGGCCTGACCTACACGCAGTACATCGCTATCGTGTCCTTGTGGGAGGAGGACAACCAGACGGTCCGCGGCCTCGGCGAGAAGCTGTTCCTGGAGTCCAACACGCTGACGCCCATCTTGAAGAAGCTGGAGGCATTGGGGTACCTCACCCGACAACGCGACCCCGCGGACGAGCGCCACGTCCGGGTCCGCCTCACCGACGCCGGCCGCCGCCTGCGCGAGAAGGGCCTGAACATGACGCTGGTGAAGCAGACCGGCCTGCCGGCGGAGGAGTTCGCCAAGCTCCAGAAGGCCGTGTCGGACCTGCGCGACAACCTCATCGAGTCCGCGGAGCGGAATTGACCCGCCTGCCATTTAAGCGGCCGACGCAACCGGCGCGTCTTACTTGGACAAGGTAAGGACCGGCTTTCCCTTGTCGAGAAGATAGGTGGCGAGTTCCGACGCTTTGACGTCCCCGACGTTTTTCGCCGAATGGGCAGTGCCGGCTGGAATGAACAGGGCATCACCGACCTTGAGCGTGACCGGCGGCTGGTCGCCGAGCTGATACTCCATCGCGCCTTCGAGGACATAGGCGATCTCCTCGCCCGGGTGCGTGTGCTTGGGGAACGACGCTCCGGGGGCGAAGTCCACACGCACCTGGACGACCTCGCGTCCGGAGTTGCCGAGATCATGGCGCAAGGTCTCCGTGCGCCCGATCCCCGTCTGCTGCGCCTGCGCGAGGCCCAGTGTCAAACCGCTCCCGACGAACAGCACGGCCGCGGCCAAGATTGAGGTCCTTTTCATGCGAAACATCCTTTCATAATTCGGTCGAATGGAAGGCGGTGTCCGGCGTCGCGGGGGACCCGGCCGGCGGGAGAGAGCGGGGCGGGTCCGCCGGCCGGGCATCGTCCGAGGGGGATCGGCCGATGGCTCCGTTATGCCGGGTCCATGTCAGCCAAGTGTGTCCGGAAGACCGGCTTTTTGTATCAGTCCGTCACGATGGCCCAGTGCCGACACGTTTGCGTACAAAGTCGGGCCGCCCGTCACCGGCCGTTCGTGTCCTGCATGGAAACGATCATGCCGTCGGTCTCCTGCGGCCGATCGGCCGGCGCGACCGTGAAGGGAAGGCCACCCCGCTCCACGGCGCCGCTGGCGGTCCGCACCGCCCATTGCAGCTGATAGCGGCCGGCCGGCAGCACGCCCATGGCGACGAACAGCGTGTTGGGCGCGCTGTTGAGGCGCGGTTGCAGAACGCGGGTCGATTCCGGCGTGACCAGCTCGACGCGGGCCTGCGCGTGGTTGACCGGTTCCTCGAACCGGACGGAGAAGGAGCGCGCCGGCCCCGCGGCAACGGCGGTCGCGGTTCCCGCGGATTGGGCGAAGCCGGCGCCCGCCGGCAGCAGGGCGGCGACCGAGGCGGCGATCAGGGCGGCGGGCGCGACGCGGCGGATGGTCATGGCGTGCTCCCGTGCGCACCGACATGTGCACCGGCATGTTCGGGCACGACGAACGGCACCACGACGACCTGCCCAGGGAAGATGCCGTGGTCGGCATTCACCAACTGGATGGTCACCTTGTGCGGGCCCGGCGGCAGGCCGGCCACGTCGACGGTGTTGTTGTCGCTGGCATCGGCCCACCACCACGGCAGGTCGTCGACGATCACATGCAGATGGCCGATGCGGGGTGAGACCTGAAGGGCGCCGGCTCCGAACACCGGCACGATGCGCAGGTTCTCCACCCGGTACTGGGCCTGGAAAACGCCCTCCGCCAAGCCGGCGGGAAGCGGCGGATCGACGATCAGCCTGGGCGCGGGTTCGTTCTCGACCGCTTCGTAGGGCGAGGGACCGCGGATCTCCCGCGCGCTCTGCGCGAAGGCGCTGGTCGTGAGCAGGGCGCTGGCCGCGACCGCGGCAACCGTCCTGATAGCAACCGTCTTGGCGAATGTGGTCATGGGGTCGTTCCTGTGCGTTGCGGCCGGCGGCGGGATGAACTCGGGCGGAGCATCCCACCGCGCCGGCCAATGGAGGGGACGCCGGTCTCAGACCAGGGTGATCTGGACGTCGATGTTGCCGCGCGTCGCCTTGGAATAGGGGCAGGTCAGGTGCGCGGTGGCGACGAGCTGCTGGGCAACCTCACGGTCCAGGCCGGGCAGGCTGACGTTCAGCCGCGCGGCGAGCAGATAGCCGTCGCTGTTGGTGCCGAGGTCGATTTCGGCGTGGACGCTCACGCCGCCGGGAAGGGCGACCTTCAGCTCCTTGGCCGCGAGGCCGATGGCCGCGGCGAAGCAGGACGACCAGCCGGCGCCGAACAGCTGCTCCGGATTGGTGCCCGGAACGGACGTTCCCGGCGTTGACAGCTTGACGTCGAGCTGGCCGTCGTCGCTGCGGGCCGTGCCCGCGCGCCCGCCCGTGGTGTGCGTGCGGCCGGTGTAGATGAGCTTCTGGATCTTCGTCATGGTACGTCTCCATTGTTTTGCGCCTTAGGGAAAGCGCGTTCGATGAAATCGCATACGATTCATGCGACCGGGTGATGGGCTTGGTTGGGTGCTGTGAAGGGGACTTGCGTCCATGCCACGCGAGGCGGGTTTCCGCCGGCCTCGCGTGGCCGGGTCCGTTGACTAGAGCTGCGTGAGGCCGCCATCGACGGCCAGCTCGACCCCCGTGATGTAGGACGCGTCGTCCGACGCCAGGAACGTCACCGCCTTGGCGATCTCCTCGGGCGTGCCGAAGCGCTTGGCCGGGATCCGCTGCATCAGGTGCTGCCCGAGTTCCTGCACGCTGGCCTCGGACAGGCCGAGCTTGCCGAAGAGCGGGGTTTCGACCACGCCGGGGCTGATGGCGTTGACCCGGATCTTCCGGGGCAGCAGTTCCGACGCCAGCGTCCGTGCGAAGTTCCGGAGCGCGGCCTTGCTGGCCGAGACCACCGACGTCCCGGCGACGCCCGCCTGGACGAACCAGGAGGTGGTGAAGACGATCGCGCCGCCCTCGCTGAGCAGCGGCAGGGCCTTCTGGACGGTGAAATAGGCGCCGCGGAAATTGGTGTTGATGATCTCATCGAACATGGCCTCGCTCGTGCCTTCGACGGGGGCGAGCTTGGCGGTGCCGGCGTTGGCGAACAGGACGTCGATCCGGCCATGCCGGTCACGCACGGTCTGGAACAGGTCATCCAGGTCGGCGCTCTTGGTGACATCGGTCGGAACGACGAGCGCGTCCGGTCCCAGGACCTTTTCCGCCTCGGCGAGCGAGCTTGGATTCCGGCCCGTCACGACGACCTTCGCACCCTCCCGGGCAAACTCCTGTGCCGCGGCAAGACCGATGCCGCCGTTGCCGCCGGTGATAACCACGACCTTGTTCGTGAAACGGCCCATGACATGACTCCCCAGTGAAGTGACGCGGCCAAAGGATGCCCGTTGCTGCGAGCGGTGCCGCGGCTGGTTGCAGCGAGATAACAAACAGTGATGCGTTCCTGATGGTCGCCGCGCGACCGTTGCGATGGGCTGTTGTCTCAAAGGAAACAGCGCCGAATACCAAAGCGTCGTAAAGGTAAGTGATCTGACGTACAGGGTGAGGTCCTTCAACGTGTGGTCCTGGAGGGAGGTGCCGCCTTGGTAGACGGCTCTTTCGCTCTCCAGTCCTGTGCGGAGTTCAGCCCTGGACGCTTGAGACCTCCTGTCTCGCCGACGCCCTCGAAGTAACCTCCTATCTACGAATTCAGAGGTTATCGGCCGCTGAATAACCTGTCAACACGTTTTTATCAGGTTACTGTCGATTTTTGCGTCTCCCCTCCGCCGCGCGGCCGACCGGCTGGGAATGCGGCATCCCGAAGCTTTCCCTACGCAGGAAGTCCATCTGCCAACGGAAAGCTTTGGTATCGACTCGATACGACGTAGGATCCTGTCGGCAGCTTGTGTTGATGCTGCTTCCGCGCGTTCCTCCTGATGCGCTCCTCCCGGACTAGGGTCGCTGTCGCCCCCGACGGTGGCCCGTCCTTTCCGTGGGCGATTCCGCCGAACGGAATGGCTTCTCGCGCAGGAGCCGACAGGCGCGCCTCGCGCGGAACGCCCGTATGGCGCACACCGCCAGCCGGTTGGAGGGCCAGCCGGTTGAACAGGAGAACTCCCATGGGCAGCGGCAGGAACGAACGGGCGATCGTCTTCGGCGTCGGGCCGGGCCTGGGCCTGGCGCTCGTGCGACGGCTCGCAGGCGAGGGCATGGCGGTCGCGATGGTGGCGCGCGATGTTGGTAAGCTGGAGCGCCTGCGCGACGCGGCGGGGCTTCAGGGCGTGACGGCCCATGCGTGCGACGTGTCGAAGGGGGACGAGGTCGCCGCCGTGTTCGGGGCCGCGTTCGACGCCATCGGCGCCGCGCCGGATCTCGTCGTGTTCAACGCCAGCACGTTCGAGCCGGCCGGCATCCTCGACATCGATCCCACCGCTTTCGAGCGGTGCTGGCGCATCGACTGCCTGGGCGGCTTCCATGTCGGCCAGCAGGCGGCTCGGCGCATGGTGCCGGAAGGGCGGGGCACGATCCTTTTCACCGGCGCGACGGCAAGCCTGCGCGGCAGCGCGCGCCTGGCCCAGTTCGCGGTCGCGAAATTCGGCCTCCGGGCGCTGGCCCAGTGCATGGCGCGGGAATTGGGGCCGCAGGGCATCCACGTCGGCCATGTCGTGATCGACGGCCAGATCGCGACGCCCACCGCGCGCGAACGCCAGCCGGACCGCGATCCGGACACGATGCTTGACCCCGACGCGCTGGCGGAGACCTATGTGCACCTTCACCGCCAACCGCGCACCGTCTGGACTCTGGAGCTCGACGTACGGCCGGCGGTGGAGAAATTCTAACCCATAGCAAAGAAACTGATGGGCCAAGTCTGGCGCCCGTATCCGGGGCGTCTCGCCGTGGCGAACGAGAGCTTCCAGCCGCTCACGTTCGGCGCGGGCCGCTAGACGGCCTTGGTGCGGGCGCGGTGCGCCGCAGCCTTTGCTCTGTTTCCGCAGACGGCCATGCTGCACCAACGGCGCTTGTGGGCCTTGGTCCGGTCCAGGAACATGAGCGTGCAGGTCGGCCCTTCGCAATTTCGCACCAAGCCGAGATCTTCTTCCGTCAGGAGCCTCGCGATGGACGAGGCGATCGGCTGCAGCGTTTGCTCGGCACTCGCCCACCGGTTCACGCGCTTCAACTGCAGGCCATGAGCGCCGTCGCCGGACTGGCCTGTGATGCGCGCAAAGCTGTTGTCCTCGGCCAGGACGTCATTCAGCGGCCCGAGGTCGCTCTCATGGACGTGGGGATGAGCATGCGCTGCAAGCGGCAGGACGATCTGGCGGAACCAGTCCCGAAGTCGGCGCGCCTGCCCGGCGGCGGCATCCAGGTCGTCGGCAGGCATCCCTTGGAGCCGAACCGCGTCTTCGGCGTCGATTGCGCCGGCCTTGAGCAGCCACAGGACGAAGCCGTGCCCGTCCCGCAGGCAGTCGGTCGAGGCATCGCGAGGATTCTCGATGCTGTTCAGGAAATCCATCGCAAGATGATCGCCAACCAGGACAGGATCCGGGTAACGGCCGACGTTCACGCTCATCAGATGCCTACGACTTTGGATGGAAAGCTGTTCGTTGTGCAACGACAATTTCGACGTCCGGCAGGCGTCAACTACGATGGCCTGTCCGGTCGGGGCTGATCACTCGTAGCGCATCAGTGCAGCGCGTCGTTTCGCGGCATGCACAGCGGAGCGGACAGCACGATCGGTTTTCGCGAGGTCGAATTTTTCGGGATGGAACGCACGTCCGGCCCAGCGTCTCATATCGGCATGTTCGGGGTGGCTCGGGTCGTGAAAAGCTTCCAGGAAATCGGCGTAGCCGTAGACACCCCCGACATCTTCCGGTGGCCGTGAGCGCGCACCATCAATGCAGGCGGGGTATTTGCGATCGGTCTCGGGCAGCCGCAACGTTTCGGCCTCGATGCGGTGATGCCAATCGTCGCCGAAGTCATAGAGGTAGATGAACGGCGGCGGATTGGGCAGGAAGTCGAGCAGGCGCACATCGTCCTCCGGCAGAGCCTGGGCGTCGTCATCGAAGGCATCCGCGTTGAGCATGTCGGGAGCGCCAAAGCGCAGGCCGCCGATCTCGAACTGATGCAGGTGGTAGTCCAGCCACCCGAACGCGGCTTGGATGATGTGGTGCAACTCGCCCAGCGTGGTCCGCCGCGGCACCAGCAGCCGCCGCCAGACCGGCGGCTCGATGTCCAGGATCGTGATCTTCAGCTGGGCGATGGTCGGGGGCTCGAACATGCCCGCCATCATGCCGGCATGCGCGCCCGGCGACAATTACGCCGTTGCGGCGTCAATTACCCCTCGGGACTCATCGCGCTCTGGGCCGCGGCCATAGCGGAGCGCCGGCGATAACTTTCCGTGTTCAGCTCCAGGATGATGGCGTGGTGCACCAGCCGGTCAATCGCGGCTACGGTCATCGCGGGATCGGGAAAGATCGCGTTCCAGGCGCTGAAGGGCTGGTTACAGGTCAAGATCAAGCTGCGCCGCTCGTAGCGTTCGGCAATCAATTCAAACAGCACCGCCGTTTCCGCTTGGTCCTTACGGACGTAGCCGAGGTCATCGAGGATCAGGCCGTCGAAGCGGTCGAGCCGGCTGAGCAGGCCGGGCAAGGCCAGATCACGCCGCGCGGCCTGGAGCTTTTGCACAAGGTCGGTGGTGCGGGTGAACAGGACGCGCCGTCCGCCTTCGATGAGCGCCGTGCCAATGGCGGACGCGATATGCGTCTTGCCGACGCCGCTGGGGCCGAAGATCAGCACATTGGCGCCACGCTCGATCCAGCCGTCGCCATGCCCCAACGCCTCGACATGCGGTTTGCGGAGGGTCGGCACGGCGGCGAAGTCGAAGGTGGCCAGCGTCTTGCCCTCCGGCAGGTCCGACTCGGCCATGTGGCGGGCGATGCGCCGCTCGGTGCGCTCAGCCAATTCGTGCTCGCACAGAACGGCCAGAAAACGGGCGGCGCCCCAGCCTTCCCGATCCGCCCGCTCGGCGAAGCCCGGCCATAAGCGGCTGATCGTCGGCAGGCGCAGAGACGAGAGCATCACCGGCAGCTTGGTGGCGTCGATGTCGGTCATGTCGGCTCCGGATCGGGGGTGGGAGGCGCCGGCCGCAGGAGACGGTCGTATCCCGCCAAGTCGGGCAGCGGCACGGCGATCAGCGGGATCGCCGCCGGCTGGGGTGGGGCTACGGCGGCCCGGGCGGTTTCAAGGTCGGGCAATTCGCCGCGGTCGAGCACGGCATCGAGATGGTCGGCCAGAGCGGCCTCACAAGCGCCGGTGGCGGCCAGGTGCAGCAGGCCGACATAGACGCGACAGGCCTTGCGATCGTCGAGGCCGTCGTCGAGGACCTCCCAGGCGCGACGAAAGGCGGGGCGTGGGAAGAGCTCCTCGCGGAACACCGAACGGCGGAACGCCTGCGGCTTGCGCACCAGTGAAGCGGCCAAGTGGCGGTAATCGACGACGCGATCGCGCCGCTTGCCTTTGGGATGCTTGCGGGGGAGCGTCAGCACCTGGGTGGTGCCCAGCCAGCAGACGAGCCGATCATCGTAGATATGCACCTTGAGCCGGCATCCCACGAGCCGGGATGGCACGGTGTAGAGCACCTTGCGCACGGAAATGGAGCCGGTCCGGACCACGGTGACGGTGGTGGTGGAGAAATCGGTGGTGCGGTGTCGGGGCAGCGGCTTCAGCTCCGGCAGCTCGACCTCCAGGGCCTTGCGCCGGCGGGCATTCTTGCGGGCGACGGTGTCCTGCAGAAAAGCCTGGTAGGCGGCCAGATCGGAGAAATCGCGCGAGCCGCGCAGGTCGAGAGCCTCGCGCAGTGCCGTTTTGAGATGGCCATGCGCCGCTTCGACACTGCCGTTCTCGTGGGCGACGCCGCAGTTGTTGCGGGTCGGGGCCATGGCGTAATGGCGGCAGAAGGCTGCGTAATCGGCAGCCTCATCGTCTTCGCTGGCGAGATTGCGGTAGGCGGCGGACAGCCGGTCGGTGCGGTGGGTGTGGGGCACGCCACCGAGCTGCCAAAGCGCCTCCTGGAGCCCCTCGGTGAGCGCCGTGAAGCTCTCGCCACCCTGGACGACCTTGACGAACTCCCAGCCGCTGTAGGCCAGCCAGAAATGATAGAGGAGGTGATCGAAAGGAGCGCCGTCGATGGTGACGCCGAGGCTGGCGGCCTCGGTGAAATCGGAGAGGGCCTGATGCCCAGGCGGGTGCTCCTGGCGGAAAATCAATTCCCGCTCCGGGCCTTCCGTCGCCCGCCACCGAGCGACCCGTCGCTGCAGGGACCGCAGCAGGCGGTCCGGGTAGGCGCTGGGATGGCGCCGCTGGAGTTCCTCCAGCAGCGTCGTCGCCCGGATGTGCGGCACGGATCGCAAAACGGGGACCAGCTCTTCCTCCCAGACGCCAGTGAAGGGGTCATCCCGCGTGCGCCAGGTTCGTTCACACGACCGTTGGCTGGGCAGAACCGGGTCAGTGTCGATCCGCCGCGCCGTTCGTTCGCTGAACCCGGCCTTTGCTGCGGCCCCGACTTGGGTCTGTCCTCGCCTGCGCTCGTCCATGTACCGCCTGACCTGCCGGTCGGTGATCCGTGCTCCCGTCATCAGCCTGTCCCCGCAATTGCGGGGACAGGCTGATGACGCAACCGTCAACCGGCCATTCCAATCGTCGTTAGGCGGTCAGTGTAATTGGCGCTGTGCAGTTCGTAACCGCTAAAGTATATGTTTGTGGGTTATCTTTCAAGAGAGGCCGTCGGCCGACCGCACGGTTCTGTTGCAGGGTTTGCCACGCAGGCCAGATCGGGTAGAACCCTGGCCGGTTCGGCAGCTGGAGTGACGGGGTGATGCGGTCGAAGAGGAACCCGTTCAAAGGACGGCAATTCACGTCCAACGTCATCTTGTGGGCGGTGCGCTGGTCCCTGCAGTTCCCAATCAGCTACCGCGATCTCGAGTGCATGCTGGCCGACCGCGGCGTTTCGGTCGACCACACCATGCTCTACCGCTGGATCCAGGCCTACGCCCCGGAACTGGACCGGCGCCTCCGCCCGCACCTGCGGATGACGACCGGCTCGTGGCGGGTCGACGAGACGTATGTCAAGGTGAAGGGGCGGTGGGTGTATCTGTACCGTGCCGTCGATGGGCGCGGACAGGCCATCGATTTCCTGCTCAGCGCCAAGCGTGATGACGCGGCCGCGCGGCGCTTCTTCCGCAAAGCCCTGAGGCAGGCCCACACAGTCAACCCGCGCACCATCACCGTCGGCAAGAACGCTGCCTATCCGAGCGCGACCATGGCGATGAAGAAGGACGGCGAGCTGTGGCGCTTCGCCAAGCTCCGTCAAGTGAAGTATCTTAACAATATTGTTGAACAAGATCACCGGCGCATCAAGCGGCTGGTTCGGTCGGGGCTCGGGTTTCAGGGCTTCCACATGCCGCGTCGGACGATCACCGGCTACGAAATCATGGCGATGGTGCGCAAAGGACAAGTCGCCGCCATTCCCGCCAACGACATGCCCGCCCAGGCGACCTTCATCGCCGGTCTGTTCGGTGTTGCCGGCTGACGACACGGACGCCGCGGCTCTCCGCACCAACCGTCAAACTTTGCAACGGAACCCGTAGAAGGGCTTTCCGCCGCAGATGTCCTGCTCGCTGGTGTGGACGCGCAGCAGCACGGCCTCGGTTGAGGCCGCATGAATCAGGCTCCTTTCAGCTGATTGAGGCTGGCCGCGGCCATGTGCCCGAGCCAGACCGCGATCATGCAGAGCACGACCGACAGCACGACGTTCCACCCGGCCTGGAGCCACTCGCCGTCCTGCATCAGGCTGAGCGTCTGGAGGGAGAAGGACGAGAAGGTCGTGTAGCCCCCACAGATGCCGACCATCACGAAGGTACGTGCGTCCGAGGAAACGAAGAGGCGACCATCTGGGCCGGTCAGCGTGGCCGTGAAGCCGATGACAAACGAGCCAACGATGTTCACCACCAGGGTGCCCCAGGGGAACGTTGGCCCGAGGGCGTTGGCGACGAAGCCGGAGCACCAGAAGCGAGCAACGCTGCCGATGGCGCCGCCAAGGGCAACCAGTGAGTAGGTCAGGAACATTGTTCTTCTCGGACGAAACGGAGGATGGTGGGTGGGAGGACTCTGCCGCCGACGATGAGACGGATGGGCCGGTGTCCAATGCGCAACCAAGCGACGTCTCCTCGTGAGTGGACGCATGGACGCGGGAAGAGCCGGAACAGCGGGGCTCAGGCAGTCTCCTACCGCGGACATGCGCAGCAGGAGTCATCGGCCCTCGCGGGCGGTTTCGGGGGACCCCATCCCCATCGCCAAGCAGGGTACCCGGCTCCGCCTGGAAATCAACCGCTCGCTGGCCTCAGGTCAGGCGCGTCGGCTCGCGGATGGTTTCCTGGCCATATTGGAGCACTTGGATCTTCTCCAGCGTGACGAGGCCGCTCGTCATCATGCTGTCGAGAACCGGGAGTAAGGCGCTCACCTTGTCCTCACTGTCCACGATCTCGACGACGAGCGGCAGATCCTGCGAGAGCCGGAGGATCTTGGTGGTGTGCACCCGGCTGGAGTGCCCGAAGCCCATGCCGCCGCGCAGCACGGTGGCTCCGGCGAGGTGCATCTCGCGCGCCTTCGTGACGATGCACTCGTAGAGCGGCTTGCCGTCGTGGCGGTCGTCCTCGCCGATGAAGATCCGCAGCAGCACCGCGTTCTTCGGAACAGTCATCTCCGCGCCCTCCCAATTGCCCGAGCGCCCTCCATTCATGTGGTGCAATTCGTGGTTCCCGGCACCCATAGCACCCCATCAGCGACTCAGGAACAGCGGGATTTCCGCCCTGTGGAGCGCACACTCGGTGGTTCCGCCGAGGATTGCCTCGCGAAGAAGAGAATGGTGAAAGGCCCCCATGACCATCAGGTCGCACCCGGCATCGGCGGTGGCCTTCAGGAGTGCCGGACCGACCCCATGCTGCGGCCGCAAGCCTATAGGAGTGGCAGCAACGCCGTGGACAGCCAGGTAGTCCACCAGCGTCTCGGCCTCTCGCTCGTCAATCCCGTGTTCCCGGGCGGTCATGACATGGACCTGTGTGGCCCGCTCCAGCATCGGCATGGCGCTGCGGACCGCCCGCGCCGCCTCGGCGCTCGCGTCCCACGCGACGGCCACCGTGCGGCCGGTACAGGTGCCGGCGCCGGGCGGGACGACCAGCGCCGGGCAGCCGCCCCGGAGGAGAGCGGCGGTTTCCAGGGTGAGGTCAAAGCGGTGCATTCCGACATCCGCCGGGCTGGAAAGAACGATCAGGTCGGCGTACCGGGCGTGGCCGGGAAAAGTCCGGACCTCAAAGCCCTCCACCACCTGGAAGGACGCGGCCGCACCGTCCCGTGCGGCACCCTCTTCGAACTGGCTGGCCACGAGCCAGTCGTCAAACGCCGCTCGGGCGTGCCGCCTTGCCAGGTTCCGGCGCGCGAAGGCGTCGCGGATGGTGCGTTCGCTGAGGCCATCGCCCAACGAAGCCATGACCCACGCGTCCGACAGCTCGATGTGCAAGGCCGCGACATGCGCCCCGAATCGGCGCGCCAATGTCTGGGCGATTCGGAGAAGGTGGTGGTCCGACGGCGTGCCACGCAGCGGCACGAGGATGATGCGGAAATTCATGTCCGGCACCTCCACGGAACGGCCATGCCAACCACCCCCACAGGGGGTCACGTCGCCGGCAGCCCCAAGCGCAGCAGCATCGGAACCAGGCCGCCTTCACTGATCGCCAAGGCGGCTTGGCTTGGCCTGAGCCACCGTCGCTCGCGCTCGGCCCGCTCCGGCCAATCCTCCAGTTCCTGCTGGACCTCCAACAGGAAGACGGTGACTTCGCACTCGACGGATTGGCTGGCCGTCAGGCGCTTTTCATAGCGGTAGGAACCATAAGGGCGCTTCTTGATCTTGCCGCGAACCCCTGCCTCCTCAAACGCTTCCTGGGCCGCCATGTCGTGCGGCTCGGTTCCCTTTTCTGCCCACCCCTTGGGAACGATCCAGCGTCGTGTCTCGCGCGACGTGATCAGCAGCACCTCGGGGCGGCCTTCCACCAAGCGGTAAGGCAAGGCGGCGTATTGAACGCGAGGTTTCCTGCTGCTCATGCTCTGCTAACACGGGGGCAGGAAGGGAGTTTCTCCCGCTTGAGTGGGCGGCTCAACTTGCCCTTTGCGCATATTGGCCCCAATCGGACAGCTTTGGTTGCTCTGCACAGCTGTGCGGACATACGGCGTGTGGACCTCTGCCGAGGTCGCCAGAGAACCAGACCGTCCAGATGGCACGACAGGATGCCTTCGACACGTGACCGGGAGCAAGCGTCCCCGGCGTGAAAGGAGAACCGAAGCGGGGGCGTTTCCTCTGCTTCTCCGCTATTCCACCACTGTGGACGCAGCCCAAGCGTTGGCGACCGCATGAACAAGGCCCAAGGCCGCCGTCGCTCCGTTTGCCTCGCCTTTCTCGAAGTCGCCTTCCCGGCCCATCTGATTGTTCACGTGGGCGAAGCACGGGACCGGCTTGCGTCGTGCTTGGGCGAAGGCGTAAAGCGCGGCCGCCTCCATTTCCACCGCCAGGATGCCCTCGTCGCGCAATGCCTTGTCGATCAGGATAAAATACGGGGGTGGCCGAAGCGCAGTGATCTGCCCCGACGAGGTGATGCTGATCAACAGACGGCAACCGGATGCAAACATCTGTTCGGCGACCAACACCGCGTAGGAGGCGCCGACCGCGCGGCCGACGATGCCATACTCGCGGCCATCCTGCTCGAACCTGCACAGCTCGCTGTGGTAGCAGGCTCAGGGCGGATCCTGGCAGACCCGACCGGTCGCCCGCAGATGGCGCACGATGCCGCCTTCCGGATCAAGGACACAGACCTCGGGGACCGACGCCTCGTCCAGATCTTTCTGCCGCCGCGCCTCGCGCAGCAGGCTCTCGGGCGTGAACTCGGAGGCGCTGTCGTGGAATTTGCCGCGCAGGATGGGCGGCGTGCGGTCGCCGTCATGTTGGGTCATCGGACACCCTGATCAGGAAAGTGGCTCAAGAGATGGCTTCGACGGGCAAGCCGGCGGCCTTCCACTCCGGATAGCCATCCTCAAGGCGACGGACCCGGTAGCCCAGGCGCCGGAGTGCGGCGACCGCCTCAAAGGACAGCACGCAGTACGGCCCGCGGCAGTAGGCAACCACCTCTTGGTCCGCCGGCAGGTCGGCAAGGCGCTGCTGGAGGTCGGCCAGCGGGATGTTCACCGCCCCGGGCAGATGGCCCAACGCGAACTCACCCTGCGGACGGACGTCGAGCACGGTGACACTGCCTTCCTGAAGCCGCTGGGACAACTCCTCGCGGGAGATCGCCTCCAGGCTGTCGAGCCGGGTGAAGCAGGCCGCGACGATCTCGCGCACCTCGGCGACGTTGTGCTCGGCCAATCGCCGGAACGCCGCCAGGACATCCAGGATCGGCCCGTCGCCAAGCCGGTACATCACCCGTTTACCGTCGCGGCGCGTCTGTGCGAAGCCATGGCGGCGCAGATGCTGCAAGTGCTGGGAGGCATTGGCCACCGACAGCCCGGTCAGCGCCGCCAATGTCTCCACCGAACGCTCGCCCTGAGCCAAGTGCTCCAGCAACTCCAGCCGGTGCGCATGCCCGAGCGTGCGCGCCAGCTCCGCCAACTGCTCGAAAATCTGCCGCTTCGGATTTGACATTGACACTCCGCGCGAGTCTCGGAATCATTCAAGAGAATAATTGAATGTTTTGACGTCTACGTCAAGGCAGGCTCCATGATCGTCCACAACGAGAGTGTCGGCCCTCGCTTGGCGGAACTGCTGTCCTCCATCGAATTGTGCGGGCGGGAGCCCGTCCTCGTCGATCTGGACGCCAGCCCTGAAGCCTAAGGGAAGTCCCGGCCCCGGCGCATCGAAACCATTGGGAGGTCACGGCCATGGGTGAATCCCTCCTGGTCAGCGAGCCAGCCATCCGTCTCGGCATCTTCCTCGGCGTGTTCGCGTTTATGGCGCTCTGGGAAGCCGTCGCGCCCCGCCGGAGGCGGTCCCACGGCCGCCGCCTACGCTGGCCCAACAACCTGGGCATCGTCGTGGTGGACACTGTGGCGGTGCGCATCCTGTTTCCCACGGCCGCGGTCGGCATGGCGCTCCTGGCCGGGCAGCGGGGCTGGGGCCTGATGAACGCCCTCACCGCGCCCGCTTGGGTTGCCGTGCCCATCTCGGTCCTGCTGCTCGACCTCGCCATCTACCTCCAGCACGTCGCCTTCCACGCCGTGCCCGTGCTGTGGCGCCTGCACCGCATGCACCACGCCGACCTCGACATTGACGTCACCACCAGCCTGCGCTTCCACCCCCTTGAGATCGTGCTCTCCATGGGGATCAAGCTGGCCGTCGTAACGGCGCTCGGGTCGCCTGCGATGGCGGTGCTCGTCTTCGAGGTGCTGCTCAACGCCACGTCCATGTTCAACCACGCGAACCTGCGGCTCCCGCCGTTGGCGGACCGCGCGCTGCGCTGGATCCTGGTGACGCCGGACATGCACCGCGTGCACCACTCGGTCGTGGTCGCCGAGACGAACAGCAACTACGGCTTCAATCTGCCCTGGTGGGACCGGCTGTTCGGGACCTACCGCAGCCAGCCTGCGGCCGGGCACGAAGGCATGACCATCGGCATTGAGCGGTTCCGGACGGCCCGCGACCTTTGGATCGACCGCATGCTCCTCCAGCCCTTCCGTGGCGACAAAGGCGTTCAACCGACAGACGCACGGGAGGCACACCGATGATGCGTCCGCCGCTCATGCGCGACATGGCTGTTCGAGGACTGTGCGCCGCCGGACTCATCGGCGGCATTGCCTGGGCGCCGCTCAGCCTCGGCCACCTGGACCCGGCCGCCCTGGAAGACCAACTGCGGGCAACCGGCGGCTGGGCGCCGCTGGTTTTCGTCCTGCTCTACACCGCGGGAACGGTACTCTTCCTACCGGGATTGCTGTTTGCTCTGTGCGCAGTGGCCTGCTTGCTTTGGCGCTGCTGGCGGCCACCGCCCTGCTGCCGCGGCCCATTCGGCGCCTGCGAGGGATTGACGGACCATCTGTGGAACCGGTTTGGATTGAGGCTGGAGACCTCCGGGCATCGGACTCCGGCAGTGCCATGGTGATCGACGTCCGATCACCCGCCGAGTTTGTCGGTCCGCTCGGCCACATCCCCGGAACCATCAATCTCTCGCTGGACGCTCTCCAGGAACGCATTACCGACATCGTTCCCAACAAGGAGCGGTGCCTGAGCATGGTGTATAAGACCGACCGGCGTTCAACCACGGCGGCCGCGTGGCTCCTCCAAACCGGCTACGGCCACGTCACAGTGCTGCGCGGCGGGATGGAAGAGTGGAACCGGCAGGGCTTCCCGACGGTACGCGACCACGCTTCCACCTCGTAGAGGAGGCTGAGACAGAGGCCATGGACGGCGGTCGGCGGAGCACCATGAACGAATTGGCCGCCGCCACCGTCGCCGCCGACAAGGTGTTCGTATTCAGATTCCAGGAATGATCATGCCCACGAACGAGATCTACCTCGATTTTAACGCCAGCACGCCGGTGGACCCGCGCGTGGCGGCCGCCATGCGCCCGCTTCTTGAGAACGCCTTTGGCAATCCCTCCAGCCCTCATTGGGCCGGTTCCACGGCGAAGGCGGCGCTGGAACGCGCCCGCGGGCAGGTCGCCGATCTGCTCGGCTGCGCCGATGATGAGGTGGTGTTCACGAGCGGCGGCAGCGAGGCGAACAACATGGCCTTGAAGGGTGTGTTCTTCTCCCGACGCAACCGTGGCGATCACATCATTGCGACCGCCGTCGAGCATCCGGCCGTCCTGGTACCTCTGCGCTTTCTGGAGACGCTCGGCGCCTGTGTGACGGTCCTGCCGGTGGACCATACCGGCCGCGTCGATGCCGCGGCGGTCGAGCGGGCGATCACGCCGCGGACCGTCCTGGTCAGCGTCATGCACGCGAACAACGAGGTCGGAACGGTCCAGCCCATCGAGGAGATCAGCCGGATCACCCGGGCGCGCGGCGTCCTACTACACACCGACGCCGCCCAGTCCGTCGGCAAGATCCCGACCCGCGTGGACGACCTCGGCGTCGATCTGCTGACGGTGGCCGGTCACAAGCTCTACGCGCCGAAAGGCGTGGGCGCTCTGTACATCCGCCATGGCTTGGACCTGGAACCGCTGGTTCACGGCGCCGGGCATGAGCGGGGGCGCCGAGCGGGCACCGAGAGCGCCCTGCTGGCGGCTGGCCTCGGCGAAGCCTGCGCGCTCGCCCGCGACCTATCGCCGATGGACACCGTGCGCGCGCTGCGGGATGGCTTCTGGGTGACGTTGCGCGAGCGGGCCGGCGACCGTGTCGTCCTGAACGGCCATCCCGAGCACCGGCTACCGAACACGCTCAACGTTTCGTTCGTCGGCTGGGTCGGCGCCGACCTCCTGGCCCGGCTGGATGGCGTCGCCGCCTCCACCGGATCGGCCTGCCACGTCGGGAGCGTCAAGCTGTCGCCGGTGCTGGAGGCCATGGGTATCGCCCCAGAGATCGGTAAGGGCGCGGTCCGCTTCAGCTTGGGGCGAAGGACAACGGCCGAGGAGATCGACCAAGTTGCTAAGAGCGTGGCAACGGTCATCGACGGTTCCTGCACTCGCGGCAACTGAGCTGTGAGGCTGTAATGGTTGTCTCAAGCAAACTGGGCTGAGACCGATGATTTTGGGTTCGTCTCACCGAGCGCGGGCTTAATCTCAATTAATTCGGGTTTGCCGGAAACGATATCCTCACTGAATGTGGGCTGGAAATGACCGATGAAATCGGGTCGGACCGCGGATGATTGCAGGACGCCAAATCTACCGGTCCGTCGCCGCCCACAGCCCGGAGGCGGCGGTGATCATCCCGCCGCGCGCGCGAGCGCGGTGCCGAGCGCCACGGCCACGAACTCCCCCAGCCAACGCGACCGCCATATCCAGTTGATCACCGAGCGTGGTCGGCTCGGCTGGCAGCGGGACGTGCAGTATGGTCGCCGGTCCCTGGGCGAGGTGGCGATGATGCGCTACACACAACTCCTCGGGCGCACCCTGCGCGCCCGGAGTCTGCCGGCCCAGAAGGTCGAGGCTGCCGTTGGCTGCAAGCTCATGAACATTATAACCAGCTTGGGCATGCCCCTCTCGCGCAAGAGCGCCTGAGCACCGCCGCCGGCCGGCTGCCTCTATCTGCGCGCAGATTTGTGCGCCAAAGTCCCTCGCCGTGAAAGCGCGAGGCGAGGATCGGCTGGCGGATGTGCTCGACCAACTCGCCATCCGAGCACGAGCCAAGCGGGCCTGGGCGCCGGCGTATCGACGCCGGGCGGTCTGCCCGGTGGCGGGTGACACCCGCCAGATCCGGGCAACCCGGGCCAGACCGTAGGGACGACCAGTGGAGGGCGAGGTGGTCCGGCTTATCGTCTCGACCTCCGCTGGGCCAAAGGGCGTTGGCCCTCCAGCGCGGCGATCTTCTCCTCTAGCAGCTCGTTGGCCATGGTGATCGCGCCAACCTTGGCCTTGAGGCGTGCAATCTCCTCATCGCGTTCGTCGCGCTCCCGTTCCGTCATGGCCGACGCGGCGGCCGCCAAGGCGCGCTCCCGCCACTCGCACAGGCGCGCCACCGTGACGTTCAACTCGCGGGCCACGACCTCCAGCGGCTCGCCGCGCAGCAGACGCGTGACCGCCGCGACCTTGCGCGCTGCGGAGAAGCGTTGGGGCGTGCTGGCGTCCGCGCCCGAGGGGGCGCCTGCGCCAGCGTGATGGGCGCTCTCCGGCGCCCCCTCGGGCTTACGCCCCTGTTCCTTGTCCATTTCAAAGACCTCCGGTTGCGGTTCAATCTACCGCAGCCGGATGTCTCATCGAACCGTGCCGCGCCCCAAGTGCGGGCATGAACGTCAGCACCCCAGAGCAAGCGGAAGCCGTTGGTCACCTTGCGGAAGATGACGCCCAAGCTCAAGCCGATTGACAGCCTGCACCTTGGCCAAAGTCACGCGGCAATGTCGACGACAATCTTGCCACTGGCGCTTCCATCCTTGATCGCGACATGCGCCTCGTCAGTCTGCTCCAGGGAGAAGCGGCGCGGATCGAGCCGAGGCAGCAGCTTGCCAGCTTCGACCAGGGAGGCAGCTTGGCGCAAAATGTCACCGTGATGCAGCATTCCTTCCCCCGTCAGCATAGGAAGCAAGGTGAAGACGCCTGAATAGGTCGCTGCACGGAATGACAGCGGCGACAGCGCGTGCGTCCCCCAGCCCAGGCAGCTGACCACATGCCCGAAGCGCCGGACCGCTTGGAAAGAGGCGTCGAGCACCGGCCCCCCAGCGGTGTCATAAACCAAGTCGAAGCCGCGGCCTTGCGTGTGACGGGCAACGTACGCTTCGACCGTCTCGGCGCGGTAATCGATGGCGGTGGCGCCCAGCTGCTCGACGGTTGCCTTCTTGTCCGCGGAGTCCGTCGCCCAGACGGCCGCTCCAAATGCACGGGCAATTTGTACGGCCACATGGCCCACACCGCCGGCGCCTCCCTGGACCAGAACCGTTTGGCCGGATCGGATGCCGGCGCGATCAACCAATCCCTCCCAGGCCGTGATGGTGATCAGCGGCAGCGCAGCGGCCTCACGCATTGTCAGATTGGCCGGCTTGTGCGCAAGCAAGTCGGCCTCGACCGCGGCATATTCCGCCAGCGAGCCCTGCCGGCCACCGACGCCGCCGGTCATCCCGTAGACCTGATCGCCCGCCTTGAAGGTGGTGACTCCGGAACCGACGGCAACGACCTCGCCCGCCAGGTCGATGCCGAGTATGGCCGGCAGCGGGTGCTTGGCGTGCGCCGCTGCGCCGGCACGGATCTTGGTGTCCAGCGGGTTGACGCCGCTGGCGGCGATGCGCACCAGCACCTGACCGGGCCCGGCCGCTGGCCGCGCGACATCGGTCAGCCGAAACGGGGCGTCGTACGCGTCCAGCACCAGAGCGCGCATGGTGTTGCTCGGTTCGTGGGACATGTTCGTGATCCTTCTGAACGGTGTTCGTTGCCTTGACTGGTTCGGAGGATCGGCCCAACGCAGTTGTTTGGAAATCAACGTTCTTGTTCGGAAACCATGCATTTCCGTATGATACGGCATGGAGTGGAGCGACCTTCGAATCTTCCTGGCGATTGCCCGCGAGGGCACGCTCGGCGCGGCGGCGCGGCGCATCGGACAGACCCAGCCGACGATGGGACGGCGTTTGCGCGCGCTGGAGGCGGCGGTCGGCCACACGCTGTTCCAGAGAACGAGCGACGGCTTCGTGCTGACCGATGAAGGGGCTGCGGTGCTGCGCCATGCCGAGCGCATGGAGGAGGAGAGCTTGGCGTTGGACCGCGAGTTGGCCGGTCAGGGCGGGCGGTTGGAGGGCAGCTTGCGGGTGTCGTCCTCCGACTGGTTTGGCCTCCACATGCTGACACCGCTCATTTATGAGTTCACCCGACGTCACCCGGGAGTAACCGTGGAGTTGCTGACCGATTCGCGGCTGCTGAGCCTTTCCAGGCGCGAGGCGGATCTCGTGTTTCGTATTCGTCCATTCGACGAGCCGGAAGTGGTGCAGCGCAAGCTGACCCGTATCGAATACGCTCTTTACGGTGTTGCCGGGAGCCCAACGCCGAACGTTGGTGATGGCACGGGCTGCGCGCTGGTCACCATGAACACCACCTTCGGCGGCATGCCGGATGTCGCGTGGCTCCAGCGAATGCTCCCAAATGCCCGCATCGCGTTTCGAAGCAACAACCGCGATGCCCAGGCTTATATGTCTGCCTTAGGCGTCGGATTGGTTGTTCTCCCACGCCCTATTGGGGATGCGTTGGATGGACTGCAGGTCATTGATCTTGGCGAGCCGCCACCAGGACGCGATGTTTGGATCGGCTATCATCAGGATCTTCGCCGTTTGGCGCGGCTGCGCGCCTTCCTCGATCTGACGATTGAGCGTCTTTCGAAAGATTGACAACATGTTCTGCCCGGTCGGCTATGCCATAGAAGGCTCGCCGCGCCGTGAAC
Organism: Azospirillum canadense; assembly: GCF_025961225.1. Classification (GTDB taxonomy): domain Bacteria; phylum Pseudomonadota; class Alphaproteobacteria; order Azospirillales; family Azospirillaceae; genus Azospirillum; species Azospirillum canadense. Next base: position 142,076 of record NZ_JAOQNG010000009.1, read on the forward strand.
CAACGAGGCGCGCCGGCGCCCTCCGCTGATGTATCCGCAGCGTGTCGTCGAAGACACCTCACCCAGCCAAGTCGCCGGGGAGCATCTGCGGGTCAAGCCCGAAGTGGTCGATTCAACGCATCGGTCCCCCGTCCTCGCGACCTTAGCAATATCAAGATTGCCGCTCAGGTTAGGGGTTGATGCTGCCAAGGACGTGTCGCATCCGGACAAGGCCGCGGTCGCAATGGCTTAATTGGGAGCATCGTCGGACAGGGTGCGCTTGCGCAAGCGTGGCCGTTCTCACATCAGATCGAATGCTGAGAGGATACCGATCGACTCCCGATCAGATTTTCGTCCTGATCCTTCTGGCGGGCGTGTTCGTCGCGTTCATCCGGGAATGGGCCCCGGCCGATCTGGTCGCGCTCTCGACGACCACCATCCTGCTCGCCACCGGTATCCTGACCACGAACGATACGCTGGAGGTGTTCAGCAACGCCGGCGTCCTCACCGTGGGCGCCATGTTCGTCCTGTCGGCGGCGCTGGACCGCACCGGCTGCATTGAGTCGCTGGGCAACGCCTCCCTGGCCCTGGTCGGCCGGTCGCGCCGGGTGGCGGTCCTCGGGCTCGTCCTGCTGGCGGCGGCGGTGTCCGCGGTGATCAACAACACTCCTGTCGTGGTGATCCTGACGCCGGTGGTGATCCGGCTCCGCCAGCACCTGAAGACGGCGCCGTCCAAAATGCTGATTCCGCTGTCCTACGCGGCGGTCTTCGGCGGTACCTGCACGCTGATGGGCACCTCGACCAACCTGCTGGTCGATGGCGTGGCACAGCGGCTCGGCCAGCCGACCTTCGGGCTGTTGGAAATCGCGCCGCTCGGCCTGCTGATGACCGCGCTCGGCGCGGCCTACCTGATGCTGTTCGCCGACCGGATGCTGCCGGTGCGGGAGACGGTCTCGGACCTGCTGTCCGGCCACCCGAAGCGGCAGTTCCTGACGGAGATGATCGTCCCGCCCGCCTCGCCCGTCATCGGCAAGTCTCTGGGGAAGGCGAAGCTCGCCAACCTGTCCGGCAGGCGGATCGTTGATGTCCTGCGCGGCGACGTGAGCCTGCGCCGGCGTGTTGCAAGGAGGTGAGACGGGCAAGAGGTTGCCCCATCGGCGTCGCCTGATCACCAACGGGGCTGGGGCGTCTCTTTCCCCGCTCGCCTCGCTGCAACACGCCGGTTTGCCCGCCCCCCCCCGCCTGCCGAAGACACCGCAGCCCGGCAGCGCCGTCCCCGAGTTCGGCCGCACGCCGCGTCCATCAGACGGTGACGATCCAGGACGCATTGAAGTCCTGCTTCAGGACGCCTTGCAGGGTCACATCATGCCCGTTGCCGAAGGCGATCACGGCGTAGCCGGCGGCGTTCGAGCCCACCGTGTGACTCATCCCCGCCGCGATGCCGATGCGATCGTTCTGGGCGCCCTTGAAGTCGGTGATGAGGTCATGCCCGCCTCCCGGCTGAAAGGCGAAGGTGTCCGCGCCCGCGCCGCCGGTGAGCGTGTCCTGGCCGAGATCGCCGGAGAGCCAGTCGTCGTCCTGGTCGCCGTACAGCAAATCGTTGCCCTCACCGCCGTACAGCGTGTCCTTGCCAGCCCCGCCGTAGAGCACGTCCGCCTCGCCGCCGCCGTCCAGCGTGTCGGTCCCGGCATCGCCCTTCAGCGTATCGTTGCCGAAGCCACCGTCGAGGAGGTCGTCGCCGTCCGCGCCGATCAGCTTGTCGTTGCCCGACAAGCCATAGAACTGGTTGTTGAAGCCGTTGCCGTTGATGACGTTGTCCGTCTCGTTGCCGTTCACGGTGAGGCCGGCGGAATGGCCGAGGGTCACCTCCTCGATCCAGTTCGTCATCGTGTAATCCTGGACGCTGCACTGGACCTTGTCGTAGCCGCCACCGATGAACTCCTGCACGGCGTCCCCAGGAGCGTCGATGATGTAGAGGTCATCGCCGGCGCCGCCAGCCATCCAGTCGTTGCCGCTGCCCCCATTCAGCGTGTCAGCTCCAGCCCCGCCGTCGAGCCAATCGTTGCCATCACCACCGGACAGGCTGTCGTTGCCGGTCTGGCCCCACAGAAAGTCGTAGTCCTGATCGCCGTTGAGCGTGTCGTTGCCGGCACCACCGACCAGCCCGTCGCGGCCATAGCCGCCGGACAGCAGGTTGTTGCCGTCCTGTCCGTAGAGCAGATCGTTCGACGCCTCGCCGGTGTGGGACTCGCCAACCTGTTTGGCAGACCAGAACCCCTCCCAGGTGAAGTGCTTGCCGCCTGTGGTCCCGGCGAGCTGGCCGCCGAAGTCGCCTTGGATCACCGGCGTGGTGATCAGCGCGAACTGGCCGTCCCAATGGTGCACCTTGGAGGCCCCGAAGCTGACCTGCTGGCCGTTCCACTGCGGGTCGGTCAGGTAGACGTGGTTGGCCCCGTTCAGCTGCTTGTCGCCCAGGTAGGTGCTGGTGCCGGTATTGTAACCGGCGTAGCCGACGGTGCTCGCCGTGGGGGTCGTGGCGCCATGGAAGTGGGCCAAGGTCGGATGCGCCGTGTTGCCGACGTAGTTGGTCGGCCCGATCGTCAAGGTGTCGACCGTGAAGGCGGACATCGCGAAGTCCGATGCGTTGTGCAGCTTCAGGTCGAGGTCGAAGCGCAGGTCGTTGGCGATGTCATTGGGCAGGTTGTCCTGGAAGAGGTAGGCGACCGGGGCGGAATCCGTGAAGCTCGGGGCGAGCGCGACCGTGCCGGAGGTCCCCGTGACGTTGACAACCGGCGCGGCTTTTTCCGCACCCAAGGTGGTGACGGTCCAGTTGTTGACTGTGAACGTCGATGCCATGCAAGCCTCCGCGGCGGACCAGTGGTGTGGGTTCCCCGCTGGAAGCCCCATGGTCGCCGACGCACGGCTGCCTCGGTCCTAGGGTCCCACGCGCGCCGTTCCCACAGCGGCGCACGGGCTGCCAAACACGGCCACTCCGGGGCAGCGTCGCCCAGGGTGCCTCCAGGCGGGCGCGCGGTCTGTGAGCTGGACCACATTTCACGGAAGCCCACAGCGTCCGCTCAGCAGCGGCCATGGCCGCGCTCCTGGCCGGAGACGGACCGTTGCAGCGCAGCCCTCGCAACCGATCGGCCTTGAACGCGCGACACCATGCCGGTCCTACCGGTGATGGTCGCCCCCGCGTCTCCGCTCCGGTTACACCAGCACTCGTGAGATGGCCTGAATGGCCTTCATGCCGGTCCCGAAACGGGCGATGGACTCCCGGTGGCACTCCAGTTCGCCGTACGGCAGATAGCGCACCTGGAGGTCGGCCACGCGGGAAAACGCCGGTCGGGCCAGCTGGGCACGGACCTCCTCCTCGCGACCGTTCGGCGCCACCAGGAACATCCCCTCGAGGGCATGAGCCACAGTGCCGAGCGCCAAGTCGAGCATGCGGACGATGCCCGAGTAGATCGAGGTGGAGTGCTCGACCTCGAAGGCGGCGGCGACGTGCGCCTTGTTGCGGTCGAGCCACAGCACGTCGATAAGCCGGACGGCATCGGCGCCAAGCGCCTGTTCAATGGCCTCCGCCAACCGCTCGAGGCAGCCTTCGCCGAGCTTGCCGCCGTTGTATGCCCGCCCGCGGTCGTTCGACGCGATCCACACGTCGTAGCCCAAGGCCCTGCCAAGGTCCTGGAGCCAGCCCTGGATTTCGGTATGCGTGCGGTCGCCCTCGCGCTCGGCAGCCGCGGCCTTAGTGCACTGACGCAGACATAGGATTCACAACGGGCGGCCGACGTGCGAATCTGTCGGCATGGCCCAGACCGTCAGCATCATCGTTGGAGCGGAGGACCGCGCGCTTGGCCGCGGTCCTCGGCGACCGGAACCACCCGCTCAAGCATGTGCAGCGGGCGAACATCATCATGCTCTCGGCCGAGCGGCTACCGGTGCAGAAGGTGGCGCGCCGCGCCGGTGTCAGCCGCCCGGCGGTCTGGCGCTGGCAGGTGCGCTACGCCGAACAGGGCGTGGACGGGCTGCTGCGCGACAAGACGCGTAAACCTGACCGGGCGCCATTGCCCAGGGCTACGGTGGCCAAGGCGCTGACCTGCTCGGAACCACCCGGCGCGGTGACCCATTGGACCGGCCGGGCAGTGGCCACGGCGGTCGGCATCAGCCTGCGCGCCGTGCAGCGCATCTGGGAGGCCAATCGCCTTCAGCCCCATCGCATCCGCACCTTCAAGCGCTCCAACGACCCGGCGTTCGCCGCCACGATCGAGGACATCGTCGGCCTCTACATGGACCCGCCGTGCCACGCGGTGGTGCTGTCCATTGATGAGACGAGCCAGATCCAGGCGCTCGACCGCACCCAGCCCGGCCTGCCGCTGAAGCCCGGCAAGTGCGGGACGATGACCCACGACTACAAGCGCAACGGCACCACCACGCTGTTCGCCGCGCTGAACACGCTGGACGGTACGGTGGTCGGGCGCTGCTTGCCCAAGCACACCCACAAGGAGTTCATCAAGTTCCTGAACGCTGTGGAGTGCGCCGTCCCGGCGGGCAAGGTGATCCATGCCATCGTCGATAACTACGCCACCCACAAGCATCCCAAGGTCCTGGAATGGCTGGCCGATCACCCCCGCTGGGTCTTCCACTTCACGCCCACCTCGGCCTCCTGGATCAATGCGGTCGAGGGCTTCTTCTCGATCATCACCCGCAGACGCATTCGGCGCGGCGTCTTCAAGTCCGTGGCCGATCTCCAGGAGGCCATCGCCCGCTACATCCGCGAGCACAACAAGGCATCCAAGCCCTTCGTCTGGACCAAGCCCGCCGACACCATTCTCGCCAAGATCGCCCGGCTCCCTGCACCTTCTGAATGAGTCAGTGCATTAGCACTACTTTGGCAGTTCTACTCCCGCCTGTATGGAGCGAGCCAGCACCGACAACACGGACATCGGATCGGTGCCGTCTGAAGGATGTGCGCGAGAATGGCTCGGCGCACGGCGGGCAGCGTCGGTTGCGGCGGCGGTCCGCTGTTGCGCTTTGGCCTTTTTCCCCCACTCCGGGGCGGCAGCGAGCCGGAGGTGCTGGAGGAATGCCAAGGCGATCATCACCAGAAGCGCATGATGGTGCAGGCCGGACCAGCTGCGGCCCTCGAAATGATCCAGCCCCAGCTCTTCCTTCATCTGCTGGTGTCCCTGTTCGCAGACCCAGCGCGCCTTGATCCAGGACGCCAGGGTGCGGAGCGGCGTGTCTGGGGGCAAGTTGCTCAGGTAATATTTGGTCTCGCCGGAGCCGCGGCGTTCGCCGACCAACCAGACTTCGTCACCCGGCAGCGGGGTGCCCCCGCGCTGACGCGGCCCATCAGCGACGCGGACGCGCACGGCGGCGAAATGGGCCGTGAGGGGCCCCTTCGTGCCGGTGCGCCACGTGAGGCGACGCCACACGGCGGTCTTCAGCATGGCCTGCGCGGTGACCGGCTTCTCGCTGGCGACGGCCCGCTTGCGTGGCCGACCGGTCGTGGCGACCGGCCAGGTCAGGGACACCGTGGTGGCGTACACCGCTTGCGTGCTCGTCACCCCCACCGCCCAGGCCAAGCCGCGCTGGCTGAGAGCGTGACGGAACGGGGCGCCATGGCCGTAGCCGGCATCGGCAACGACACAGCCAAACCGCACCCCCAGGGCCAGGACCCGATCCACTTCCTCGATCGCCAGCTCCGGCTTGGTCCGCGGCTTCTGCTGGGCTTCCGGCACCTGCGCGCGCCGGCACCGATCGGGCTTGCTCGTCCACTCCTCAGGCAGGAACAGGCGCATGACCATCGGGACCGGCACCTCGCGGCGGGCCAGGGTCAGGGTGACCAGGACCTGGCAGTTGGCGGTCTTGCCCACGACGCCGGCATACTGCGCGGCGACACCGACGGAATGCTCGCCCTTCTTCAGCACGGCGGTGTCGTCAATGGCCAGGATCGCATCCGGGCCGCCGACCAGCTGATCCGCCGTTCGCGCCAGGAGCGGTTCGAGCGGAGCCGTGTCCCAGGAGCGGCTGGCGATGAAGTTGTGCAGCTGGTCGTAGTCGCCGGGCGTCAACGCCGCGGCGATCGGCTGGACGCTCTTGCGTTCGGTGCGGCCGTACAGACCGCGGATGTACACCGGGGCCCAGCGCCGTCGGGCCTTGTGGCCCAGAGCGTCCAGAAACGGCTCCAGCCAAGCGTCCAACGCGGCTTCCCAGCTCCGCACCTCCAGCATGATCGCCTCCAGCGCCGGTCACCCCCTGAGCTGTACAACAGACCTCACCTCGCGCCCTCACGCGGGAACTGCCAAAGTAGTGTTAGCGGCCTTGGTGCTCTCCTCGCGCACCTTGGCCAGGTCGCCTTCCCAGGCCGCCCGGGCGGCGGCATCGTCTTCCCGCGGCGGGGCGGTGTACCGGCCGGAGCCGACGTCGAACAGCAGGCCGCCGATGGCGCCCAAGTCGTTCGACAGCATCGTACGGTACTCGGCGTTGAGCGCCAGGATGCCCCGGCGCATGGCCAGGAACTCGTCCCACCTCCCAAGCTTCACCTTGGCGCCGGTGAGAGCGTTGTAGCCGTTCACGATGGCTGTATTGAACGGCGGCACGATGGTCGGGTGCAGGAAGTAGAGCAAGTTGGCGACGGCCGGGCCGAGGCCTTTGATCTGCTTGGAGTCAAGCAACTGAACAGCGGCAAGAACCTGGGCCTCGGCGTTGCAGCACACGCAGGCGTCGAGCAGACGGCCGAAGGCGCGCTGGTTGTCGGCGTTCTCGTAGAGGTCGGGAATGCGAAGTTTTTGGTTTCCGTAGGAAGGCGTGGTCGGCGCCCTTGAAGATCTGGCGTTGCTCGGCGATGGAATGGACGACCGTTTCCAGAGATGAGCCGCGGTAGGCGTTACCAAAGGTGCCCGCCTCGATGTCCGCGACAACCTGCTGAATGCCCCTGCGGATTGAACGGAAGGTTTTGACACGCTCCTCCCACTGGAACCACGACTGATAGGTGGCGTTCGGGTCTTCACGCCACCGCCCGATCAACGTACGCATCGCATCCGGCAAGGTCGTTCCCCGGAGAAAGCCCATACACCGACAAAGTAGATCGCCATATCGTCAGGACGCAACCGTGGAGACGTGACTTGCTCGCCACTTGCCCGCCGGCGGCTGGTCGGTTGCTAATGGGCCATGAACACGGGAACTTGGGCCATCTCCAAAATCACGCGGGTAGCGCCGCCGAAGATCATCTGGCGCAACCGGCTCCGCGTGTAAGCGCCCTTGATGATGAAGTCCCCACCCAGCGCGCGGGTTTCCTCCAGAATGGTCTCCCCAGTTCCATGGTGCTGCGGCACGTGACGCGCCTGCGCGACGATCCCCGTCCGGTCCAAAGAACGGACCACATCGTCGCCGTCCGGGCCATCGACCATGCCGCCCTCCACCGACAGCACGACGACCCGCCGGGCACGCTCCAGAATGGGACGGGCGACGGCTAGTGTGCGTGCCGTCTCGGTGCTGCCGTTCCAGGCAATCACAACGCTCTCGCCCAGCCGCTTCGGCGGCAGCGGCGGCGCCAGCAGCAACGGCCGACCACTCTCAAACAGCACGGCCTCGATGGTCGTTATGCGGGGTGCTGCCATGCCGCGTGCGGGTTGCCCCAGGACGGTGAGGTCGAACAGGCGGGCGTGGCGGGCCACGAAGGCCTCACCGGGCGGCGTCTCGGCGCGGAAGTGAGCCATCGGCCCTGAGGCACCGGAGCGGCCGTCGACGGGAATGTTCCGCTCGCCCATGACCGTGTTGAACAGCGCGTGGGCTCTTTGCACCCGGTCCCACTCATCACGGCGAAGGTCCTCGATGAGCACTGGAACGCCGCTGTCCAGCGGTATGGTTCCCGCAAACTCGCGTCGGACATACAGCCCTTCCAGGTAGCTGCTCCATTCCTGGGCCGCCACCGCCGCCGTCTGCAGCACCGAGGCCAGCATGTCGCTTTCCTCAAGTGGCACGAGGATGCTTCGCATGGCACCGTCCTCCCGCGCTGCAACGGATGGAAATGACATGGACCGCCGCACGCTCGCTGGCAACGAGCCGGGGGCTTGGTCGCGATGGAAAATCGCCCATCGGCACCGCTTGAGCATCCCGCTCCGGACGCCCCCCTGTGAATCGGCGTGGGACTCTAGTCCTCGATCAAGGCTGAACTGATGGGTTGCCCGCCGGTTGAAGGGGAAACCCTGCCACTGGAGGGCGCGGATGAAGAAGTATCGTGTCACCTTGAGCGCCGAAGAGCGTCAGCATCTGGACGAGCTTCTGTCCCGCGGCAAAGCCGATGTGCGCAAGCTCAAGCACGCGCAGGTTCTTCTCCGCGTTGATGAGGGCGCTGAGGGGCCCGGCTGGACCGACGAACACGGTGCCGAAGCGGTGGGCGTCGGTACTGCCACGATCGAGCGCTTGCGCCGGCGCTTCGTCGAAGACGGCTTTGAGGCGGCGCTCAGCCATTACAAGGGCCCGGACCGCGTCCATCAGACCAAATTGGACGGCCTTCAGGAAGCGCACCTGATCACGCTGGCGTGCTCCCAACCGCCCGACGGACGCGGTCGGTGGACCCTGAAGCTGCTGGCCGACCGCTTGGTCGCACTCGGTCATATCGATGCGGTGTCGATCGAGACCGTGCGCAAGACGCTGAAGAAAACCGCTTGCGGCCGCATTTGAGGACGATGTGGTGCATCCCGCCCAAGCAGTCGGCGGAGTTCGTGTGCGCCATGGAGGACGTCCTCGCCGTCTACAGCCGGCCCTACGATCCGCGCCGGCCGGTGGTCCGCATGGACGAGACCTTCAAGCAACTGATTGGAGAGACGCGCGAGCCGCTGCCGGCGCGGCCGGGTGCGGAGGAACGGGTCGATCATGTCTACGTCCGCAACGGCGTCGCCAGCCTGTTCCTGGCTTGCGAACCGCTGACCGGTTGGCGCCACGTCGGCGTGACGGACAGCCGCACGCGGCGGGACTGGGCCCAGTTCATGCGCGCTCTCCTCGACGGCCGCTACCGCGACGCCGACACCGTGGTGCTCGTCATGGATCAGCTCAACACCCACTCGCTCGCCAGTTTCTATGAAGCCTTCCCACCCGCCGAGGCCAAGCGCTTGGCGGAGCGAGTGGAGGTCCACCACACACCCAAACACGGGTCTTGGCTCAACATGGCCGTGATCGAGTTCAGCGTTCTCTCGCGGCAATGTCTTTCACGCCGCATCGCAAAGCCGGAAACCTTACGCACCAGCATCGAGCACTGCGAACGTGACCGCAACGCCGTCGGTCCCAAGATCAATTGGCAGTTCACAACCGAAAATGCGCGGATCAAATTGCGCAGCCTTTATCCATCAGTTCAGCCTTGATGAAGGACTAGCGGCGATCGGCACGGGAACGCGTTGACAATAATGGAAACAGTGGGATCCCGGCCGCGCGTTGTTTCACAGCGGGATAGGCGCAAGCCCTTTATGACTTCGCATCACGGCGGCGTGTTGCAGCGAGGCGAGCGGGGAAAGAGACGCCCCAGCCCCGTTGGTGATCAGGCGACGCGGACGGAGTTCGGGCGTCCGAGGTCGAGCATGCGGTTGAGGACCATGACACCAATGGCGACCTCGGTGGCCTGCGCCTGATCGGAATGGAAGCGCAGCGCCTCGCCGAGGATGCCCTTCCAGCGCGCCACTTGGCTCTCCACACCTGCCCTCTTGTTGTCGCCGCTGGCGCGCTGCCAGGCCATCCGGCCCTTCTCAGCGATGGTCAGGTTGCGGCGGTCCCGTTGGATGGGCGCCGTCTCGGCGGTGGCGCTGAGCACGGCATCGCGGCGCGGCGGCGCCACCACCGCAGCCTCGGGATGGCGCTCGTGGACGGACGCATAGACGCCACTCCGGTCATACGCGCCGTCCCCGGTCACCGAGGCCACCGGCCCGGCGATCTGATCGAGCAAGGGGGCGAGCGCGGCGCTGAGGGCAGCGTCACCGTCCGGGCCCGGCGGGCAATGGTGGAATGATCCGGCACCGGCAGATCCACGCCAAGCAGGTGGAGGATGGAGGTGAGCAGCCCCTCGGTCTGGCGCAGCGCCAGACGAAACACCGCGCGCAACATCAAGGCCGTCGTGATCGCCAGGTCCGAGTAGCTCGGCTGCCCGCCCGGCGTGGTGCGCGCCGCTGCCTTCCACCCATCGATCGCCTCCTCGGTGCCCCACACGGTCAGGCTGCCACGCTGACGCAGGGTAGCATCATACTCGGTCCAGTTGAGAACGCGCCGCTTCGGCCGAGGGATGTGGTGACGGCGCGCGGCATTGATTTTATGACGCATGGTCGCAGACCGGGGCGGGAACGGAGCCTCCGCCTACGACACCGGCCTCGTCCGTGCAACATCTATGGACGCCCCGGCAACAACGCTCAGGGCTCCAGCACCGCGCCGACGGCGGGCGCTTCCGACGCCGACCAGACCGGTCGCCCGCAGTCCGGCGCCGGGCAATCCGGCGGCAACCCGTAGACGGACCGCGGGTCAACTCTCGTCCGGGTCGGCGAGGAGCGAACGGACGAGCGCCAGGCGCCCCATGGCCTGTTCGGCATGCTTTTGCGCCTCCTCCAGGACGCGTTGGTCGGTGGCGCGATCGGCGATGTCGAGGTAGGTGTTGACCACCTCCTCGGCGTCGCGCAGGGCCAGCCGCAACGCCCCGGCGACGGTCAGGCCACCGGGCCGCAGCAGACCGGCGGGGCGCGCGCCCTCCGCTGCCGCGCTGCCGGGCGGGGGCGCGTCCGGCGCGGGGCCGAGCGCGCCGAGGCGTCGCCGCGTCTCTGCCGCCGCATGGCGCAGCAGTCCCGCGCCCTCCAACTGGCCCGCGGTCTCGAGCACGCTCGCCGCCGCCTCTCCACCTCCGCCGCCACCCGCTCCAGCCCGAGGGCGCGAACGCGCAATTCCTCTGGTGATCCAGGCAGGCCCCGCGATGCCGCGGGACGGGCCGCGTGGTAGGCGCGGCGGCGCCAATCGCGCAGCAGGGCGACGTGGCTCAGTTCCTCCTGCGCAAGCGCCTTAGCCCGCCGCTGGATCTCCGCGCTGCCGGCTACGGCGTAGACGTAGGTGTAGAAGGTGAACGCGCGTTCCTCGTTGCGCACCGCGATGGCCAGCGCCTCGTACGGGCTCAGGGTGTGCGCGGCGGCGCCGTCCGCCTCGTTATCAAAGGTTTCCGGCAAACGCCAGGGGTAGTGCGCCGGCGCTGGTGGACGCAGCCCGTCCCGCACCGCCCATCGGGCGATACCCTCCTCATGCTCGCGTTCCAAGGCCGCCAGGCGGCGGAACAGGTCCGCGAGCGCCGGTTCGTCACGCCGTTGCATCGCGATCACCAGCTCCTCATAGCGGGCGGCGGCATCGTTCTCCATGCCGGTGGCCAAATCCATCAGCTCCTCGACCGTGCGCACCGGTCCGATGGGGAACTCGGGGTTGATCGGCATGCTCATGAGTCTCGTCTCCTGCCGTCGTCGAACAGCCGGCCGCCCTTCAAAATCTCACAGTCACGCTCCGGGTTCATTTGGCTAAACGGTATAACCCTCAATCTTGCGCGAACTGAAACGGGCTCGCCTTGTTCTGAGGTCAACCCGCCCCCACTCCTCATCCACGGCCAACCGACGATCGTGATGAAGCTCATGCGAACCCGTCTCGCCACCTTGTTCGTCCTGGCGGCGTTGGCGTGCGCGTGTGCATTGTTCGGCGGACCGCTGGCCTGGGCGCAGGACCGCAGCAACCTCGCCCAGTTCCTCGGCCAAGTGGCGCTGCCCGACGTCTTTCCGGGCGCCGTTCGCCTTGGTCACGTTGAGGGCTCTCCTCCGGCCGCCGCCGCCTTCAACGCTCAAGACCGCCCCCTTGGCTACGTCTTCATGAACTCCGATGTGGTCAACGCCACCGGCTACTCGGGCAAGCCGATCCATGTGACGGTCGGCGTGGACACCGCGGGCACGGTCATCGGGGCCAAGCTGATCAAGCACTCCGAGCCGATTGTGCTGATCGGCATCCCGGAGAAGCGGGTCACCGACTTCATCCACGGCTACAAAAGCCGAAGGCCGACATCGTCAGCGGCGCCACCGTCAGCGTGCTGGTGATCGGCGACACCATCGTGCGCGGCGTCGTCAAGCTGGCGCGTGCCCGCGGCCTTGGCCCTTACGCCACGGCGACCGGCGCGGCGGCCCCGGAGGCGCCGCGGCGCGGCATCGCGATTGACCAGCCGGGCACCCGGTCCTGGGAGGAGCTGCTCGGCGACGGCTCGGTGCGCCGCCTGCACGTGATCGTCGGCGACGCCAACGCGGCCTTCGAACGCGCCGGTGATCCGCGCGCCATCAACCGTCCGGAGCGCGGTGGCGCTGACGACACCTTCATCGACCTCTACACCGCGCAGGCGAGCGTGCCAGCGATCGGCCGCTCGTGACGCTGGTTCTTTGATTGCGGGCACGGGAGGCAAGCCCTCAAAAGAGGGATCATTGGCAACGGCATTGATGAGGTGCTCTGCCGGCTCTGTGGTTCCTTCCGAGGTCGGGACGGGCCCGCCTCACCATGATGTCTGAAAGCTCTGGTCTTCCAAGGTGCAAAGCGAGCTCACCCGAAGGGCGGCGCCAAGCAACGTCGCGAAATGACCAGGGCTTCGTTCCGGCAGGGACACCTCTGCGCCGCTGGGGCGGAACCGAGGAACGATCAGGTGCTCATGCGACGGCCTCCTTGTCCGACCAACGGAACTCGCCGCCGTCCACACAGAGCCGATGCATCAGCACCGCCAACTTCCTGGCCAGCGCGACCTTCGCCTTCTTGAGGCCCACGCGCTTGGCCAGACGTAGGCCCCAGGCGCGCAACGCACACCACCGTGTACAGCGCATCAGCAGCGCATTGGCCGCTTCGAACAGGTCGGTCCGCAGCAGCCGGTCGCCGCATTTGGAAATGCGTCCTGTGCTGTCCA
>NZ_JAOQNG010000009.1:160000-273161 GCF_025961225.1 Azospirillum canadense
TAGCGCGTCGGACGATTGCCCACGGGGGTAGAGCACTGGATGGGCTAGGGGGGCGCGAGCCTTACCAAACCTAACCAAACTCCGAATACCGTGGAGCACAGTCCGGCAGACAGACGGTGGGTGCTAAGGTCCATCGTCGAGAGGGAAACAGCCCAGACCGCCAGCTAAGGTCCCCAAATCACGGCTAAGTGGGAAAGGATGTGGGAAGGCCATGACAACCAGGAGGTTGGCTTAGAAGCAGCCATCCTTTAAAGAAAGCGTAATAGCTCACTGGTCTAGTGAAGCCGGCCTGCGCCGAAAATGTATCGGGGCTCAAGCCGTGTACCGAAGCTGCGGATGTATCGCAAGATACGTGGTAGCGGAGCGTTCCGTAAGCCTGCGAAGGGCGTCCGTGAGGGTGCCTGGAGGTATCGGAAGTGAGAATGCTGACATGAGTAGCGACAAACAGTGTGAGAAACACTGTCGCCGAAAGTCCAAGGGTTCCTGCGCAAGGTTAATCCACGCAGGGTGAGCCGGCCCCTAAGGCGAGGCCGAGAGGCGTAGTCGATGGGAACCAGGTTAATAGTCCTGGGCCTGGTGGTGTGTGACGAATTCCAACGCGTGTATGTCCTGATCGGATTGGACATGCTGTAGAGGGGTTCCAGGAAACAGCCCCACCGTATAGACCGTACCCGAAACCGACACAGGTGGACTGGTAGAGCATACCCAGGCGCTTGAGAGAATGGTGTTGAAGGAACTCGGCAAATTGCCCTCGTAACTTCGGAAGAAGAGGGCCCCGTTCGTGCGCAAGCGCGGGCGGGGGGCACAGACCAGGGGGTAGCGACTGTTTACTAAAAACACAGGGCTCTGCGAAGCCACACAAGGCGACGTATAGGGTCTGACGCCTGCCCGGTGCCGGAAGGTTAAGAGGAGGGGTTCACGCTCCGAATTGAAGCCCCGGTAAACGGCGGCCGTAACTATAACGGTCCTAAGGTAGCGAAATTCCTTGTCGGGTAAGTTCCGACCTGCACGAATGGCGTAACGACTTCCCCGCTGTCTCCAACACCAACTCAGCGAAATTGAACTCTCCGTGAAGATGCGGAGTACCCGCGGTCAGACGGAAAGACCCCGTGCACCTTTACTACAGCTTTGCAGTGGTGCTAGGGATCTCATGTGTAGGATAGGTGGGAGGCTAGGAAGCCCGGGCGCCAGCTCGGGTGGAGCCATCCTTGAAATACCACCCTTGAGGTCTCTGGCATCTAACCGCAACCCGTGATCCGGGTTCGGGACCCTGCATGGCGGGTAGTTTGACTGGGGCGGTCGCCTCCCAAAGTGTAACGGAGGCGCGCGATGGTTGGCTCAGAGCGGTCGGAAATCGCTCGACGAGTGCAATGGCATAAGCCAGCCTGACTGCGAGACCGACAAGTCGAGCAGAGACGAAAGTCGGCCATAGTGATCCGGTGGTCCCACGTGGACGGGCCATCGCTCAACGGATAAAAGGTACGCCGGGGATAACAGGCTGATGACTCCCAAGAGTCCATATCGACGGAGTCGTTTGGCACCTCGATGTCGGCTCATCACATCCTGGGGCTGGAGCAGGTCCCAAGGGTTCGGCTGTTCGCCGATTAAAGTGGTACGTGAGCTGGGTTTAGAACGTCGTGAGACAGTTCGGTCCCTATCTGCCGTGGGTGTCGGAGTTTTGCGAGGATCTGTCCCTAGTACGAGAGGACCGGGATGGACATACCTCTGGTGGACCGGTTGTGACGCCAGTCGCATCGCCGGGTGGCTAAGTATGGACGGGATAACCGCTGAAAGCATCTAAGCGGGAAACCCACCTCTAAACCAGAACTCCCTTGAGAGCCGTGACAGACCATCACGTCGATAGGAGGCATGTGGACGGGCGGCAACGCCCGAAGCTGAGCCTTACTAATCGCTCGATCGGCTTGATCCCATCGCCGCCGCGCCACGCGCAGCGGCCAGCCCACACACAAAACACCCAACTCCGCCGCAAGAAGCAAACGTCCTCACTTACAAGACAGCCCGTCCGGTTGGATGGCTCGCGTGTGCCTTGGTGACCTGGTGGTCATGGCGAGGCTCCCAACACCCGATCCCATTCCGAACTCGGCCGTGAAACGCCTCAGCGCCGATGGTACTGCGTCTCAAGACGTGGGAGAGTAGGTCGCCGCCAGGTCACCACGGCACACGCCAGGCCAACCCGCCCGGACAGGCCGACCAGTACACCGTCACTTGCACATGTCCTCACAGCGTCCCGACCCACACCCGCGGGGTGGAGCAGCCCGGTAGCTCGTCAGGCTCATAACCTGAAGGTCGCAGGTTCAAATCCTGCCCCCGCAACCAAATCAGCCCGTCAGGCCCCACGCCCGACGGGCTTTTTGCTGTCGACTCACCACAGACGTGGTGCCGTCGGTCTTCACCCGGCTCCAACCTTTGCCTTCGAAACGCTCCGTGTTGGAGCGGAACTCTCATTTTGCCATAGGTCTCGGTTTAGGGCGATCTTACCGATTGCCGGAATCGTGCGTCTTAGCGGAATCTTCAATGATCGAGCCTCACTAAAGAGGACGGAAATCGCTCATTCGAGACAATACCGCGATAGATGATGACCACAGACATCAAGAACGGCGCGCAGCAGGATTCTCCGGTCGATGGTCATGCCAATCGACAGATTGGTGCCTTGACTGGCCTTCTGCAACTGGAGAGACGCGCCAGGCGGGCAGGGACGATTGAGGAATTCGGATTTCTGGCGGTCAATGAAACCTTAGGGTTGATCCGGTACCGGCAGGCTGCGCTGTGGCGGTGTGACGGTCCGCAGGGCGGTCGTCTGGCCGCGTTGTCCGGGGTGCCGCTGCTCGATCGCCGGGCGCCCTTCGCGGTCTGGCTGGAGCGCGTCCTGAGGCAGGTGGCCACCGACCAGGGCGCATCAACGGACGCGAGCGGGCCACGGCGCATCGATGCGGTGTCCCTGTCACCGGAGCTGGCCCGGGACTGGGCGGAGTGGTTGCCGGCGCACGTGGTGTGGGTGCCGCTGCTTGGCCGCGGGCCTTCGCCGCTCGGGGCGCTCGTGCTCGCCCGGGAGGAACCCTGGGGGGATGCGGAGCTGCACCTGCTCGGCTACATCGCCGACGCCTATGGTCACGCCTGGCAGGCCTTGGAGGGCGTCTCCCGCTCCGGGATCGGGGCACTGTTCCACCGGCGGCGCGCCCGCGCGGCGGCGTTCGCCCTGGCGCTCGCCGGCGTGGCGGCGGTGCTGGCCTATCCGGTCCACCAGTCGGCCCTCGCCCCGGCGGAGGTGATCGCCCGCAACCCCACCGTGGTCCGCGCGCCCATCGACGGCGTGGTCGACCGGTTCGAAGTGCAGCCGAACGAGGAGGTGCGGGAGGGGCAACTGCTTCTCGTGCTCGACCGCGTGCGCCTGCAGAACCGCCTGGACATCGCCCGCAAGGCCTACGAGGTGGCGGAGGCGGAACACCGGCAAGCCGCGCAGCAGGCGCTGTTCGACCCGAAGAGCAAGGCCAACCTCGCGGTGCTGAAAGGCCGCATGGAACAGCAGGCCGCCGAGGTTGCCTATGTGGACAGCCTGCTGGCCCGCGTGGAGATCCGGGCGCCGCGGGCCGGCGTCGCGGTTTTCGACGACGTGAACGACTGGATCGGCCGGCCGGTGAAGATCGGCGAGCGCATCCTGACCGTCGCCGACCCGCGCGATACTGAATTGGAAGTCCGCCTGCCGGTTGCCGAAGCCATCGCGCTGGACCCTGGGGCGGATGTCCGCTTGTTCCTCAACATCGATCCTCAGAACCCGGTGTCGGCCTCCCTGACCTACGCCGGATACCAAGCGGAGCCCACGCCCGACGGCGTTCTGGCCTACCGGCTGAAGGCGCGCTTTGCCGACGACGCGCCGCCGCCGCGCATCGGGCTGAAGGGCACGGCGAAGCTCTACGGCCACGACGGGCGGGTGATCGAACTGCTCCTGCGGCGGCCCTTGGCCAGCCTTCGCCAGAGGCTCGGCCTGTGAACGCTGCCGCGATCACGACGGCGGCGGTCTCGTCGGTGCGGGTGGACGCGCCGCCGCGGATGCCGCCGCTGCGCGAGGAGCTGATCCTGCACCCGGGACCGCGGGCGCCGGGCGGCGCCCCGACCTGGACGTTGCAGGACCCGTCCAGCAACCGCTTCTTCCGCATCGGCTGGGCGGAGCTGGAGATGCTGGCGCGCTGGGACCGCGGCACGCCGGACGCCATCGCGGCGGCGGTGTCGGCGGAGACCACGCTGCGCGTCTCGCCGGGGCAGGTCGAGGGCTTCGCGCGTTTCCTGTGGACGCAGGGGCTGTTGCAGGCCTTCGGGGACGGTGCGCTCGGCCGGCTGAAGGCGCACGCGGCCGCGGCCAAGCCGCCCTTCCTGACGTGGCTGCTGCACACCTACCTGTCCTTCCGCATCCCGCTGGTGCGGCCGGACCGCTTCCTGCGGGCGACGATGCCGCTGGTGGCGCTGCTCTACACGCGGCTGTTCCTCGCGCTGACCGTGCTGGCGGCTCTGGTCGGCGGGGCGCTGGTGCTGCGGCAATGGGACGCCTTCCTGGGGACCTTCCCGCACTTTTTCACGCTGGAGGGGGCGGCGCTGGCCGGCCTCGTGCTCGGCGGGGCGAAGCTGGCGCACGAGTTGGGGCACGCCTACACGGCCCGGCGCTTCGGCTGCCGCGTGCCGTCCATGGGCATCGTCTTCCTGGTGCTGTGGCCGGTTCCCTACACCGACGTGACCGACGCCTGGAGGCTGGTGTCGCGCCGCCAGCGCCTGGCCATCGGAGCGGCGGGCATGGCGGCGGAGCTGGTGCTGGCCGCCTATGCCACGCTGGTCTGGAGCTTCCTGCCGGATGGGCCCTTGCGCAGCGTCGCCTTCCTGCTCGCCGGGTCGACGTGGCTGCTGACGCTGGCGGTGAACCTGAACCCGCTGATGCGCTTCGACGGCTACTTCCTACTGTCGGACTGGCTGGACGTGCCGAACCTCCAGGACCGCGCCTTCGCACTGGCCCGCTGGCGGCTGCGCGAGACGCTGTTCGGCCTGGGCGAGGCGCCGCCGGAGGCGCTGCCGGCGCACAAACGGCGCGTCATGCTGGCCTACGCCTACGCGACGTGGCTGTACCGCTTCTTCCTGTTTCTGGGCATCGCGCTGCTGGTCTACCACCTGTTCTTCAAGCTGCTGGGGCTGTTCCTGATGATGGTCGAGATCGGCTGGTTCATCCTGCGTCCCATCCAGAAGGAGTTGAAGGCCTGGGCCGAGCGCCGCGCCCGGTTCCGGCCGAACCGACGCTTGGCGGTGACGGTCGCGGCGGCGCTGACGGCGGTCGGTCTGCTGCTGGTCCCCTGGCGCGGCACGGTGAACGCGCCGGCGGTGCTGCGCGCCGAGCAGCAGGCGTCGATCTTCGTGCCGAAGGGCGCGCGTCTCGTCGAGGTCGGCGCCGTGTCCGGCGGGGCGGTGGAGGCGGGCCAGCCGCTGTTCCGCTTCGACTCCCCTGACCTCGCCCACGACCGCGCGCAGGCCGAGCGCAAGGCGGAGGTCGCGCGCTGGCGCACGGAGGTGCAGAGCCTCGACCGCAGCCTGCTGGAACGCACCCAGGCCGGCTGGCGCGAGCTGGAAGCCGCCCAGGCGGAAGCGAGGGGGCTGGCGGAGGAAGAAGCGAAGCTGACCGTCACCGCCCCCTTCGCGGGCGTGGTCCAGGACGTCGCGGACCCGCTGTCGCCCGGCGAGTGGCTGCCGGAAGGCATGAAGCTGGCGACGGTGGTGTCGCCGCGATCCCCCTTGATCGAGGCCTATGTGGCGGAGGAGGACTTGGCCCGCGTGCCCACCGGCGCGTCCGGCGCTTTCCTGGCCGATGCCGGGGAGGACCGCTGGATCCCGGCGCGCGTCGTCGCCATCGCCGCCACCAGCAGCCGCACGCTGCCCGAGCCGGCGGTCGCCTCGGTCTACGGCGGGACGGTCCCGACCCGGATCACGCGCGGCGACGTGCTGGTCCCGGAATCGCCCGTCTATCGCGTGCTGTTGCGCCCGGAGGAAGGGGCCGCCACGCCGGCCCGGATCACCCGCGGCATGGTGCGGATGGATGGTGCGGCCGAGAGCATGGTCGCGCGCCTGTGGCGGATCGCCGTCGGCGTGGTGCTGCGGGAAAGCGGGTGGTGAACAGCGCCTGAACTGGGCCCCTACCCCAACCCTCCCCCGCCCAGCTCACGCGCAAGCGAAGCTTGCGCTGACGCGGCAGGCGGACCTTTGGTCCGCCGAGAGCGGGGGAGGGTTAGGGTGGGGCCCCAGTGCGACCGCTTCTACCGCGGCAACTCGAACTGGGCGGTGCCGCTCATTCCGGCGATCAGATCGGGGGTGGGCTGGATCAGGCTGCCGAAGATCTTGATCGACTGGCTGACCGGGTCGATCCGGGCGCCCAGGCGGACGATCTTGGCGGAAACGGTCTTGCCCGTCTCCTCGATGCGCACGGAGAAGGGCGTGCCCGGCTTCAGCCAGGACAGCCAGCGGGACGGGACGATCAGCTCCACCTCCAGGTCCCGGTCGTCCAGGATTTCCATCAGCTCGTGCCCTTCGGCGACGTACTGGTCGCGGCGGACCTTCAACTCGACGACGCGGCCGGGGTAGGGGGCGGTGATGGAGCAGCGGTCAACCAGCGTCTGCATCATGCTGACCTCGGCCTCGGCGGCGGCGAGCTGGGCGGCGGAGGCCTCCACCTCCAGCGCGCTGATCGAGTTCAGCTTGTCGAGGCGGGTGTGGACCTGGTGGGTCTTGCGGGCGCCCTGGGCCTGGGCGCGGGCCTTCTCCAGCCGCGCTTTGTGCAGGGAGCAGTCGATCCCGGCGATGCGCTGCCCGGCGTTGAAGCGCTCCCCCTCGCGCAGTGGCAGGTCGGCGATGCGGCCGGGAACCTCGGTCGAGAGAATGGTGCTGCGCACCGGGCTGAGCTGGGCGCGGATCTCGCCGGGGGCGTCGTTCGCGGATGGTGCCTGCTCCGCCCAAGCCGGCGCCGCCAGGAGCAGACCGCCGATGGCGGCGGCCCACAGGGAATGGGCGAGGCGGGCGTTCAGGACACCGGCTCCTTGCTCGGACCCGCCTTTTCGGCCGAGGTCGCGGCCGGAGCGGCCGGGGCCGTGTCGTCCTTCAGTTCCTTGGCTATGCGGCCGGACTGCCAGTCGGCGAGGACGCGGTCGATGCCCATGGACAGGCCCTTGACGTCGTGGCTCTCCACCGTGTCCGGCATCGGGTCGAGGCCGAGCGCGACGTAGACGGTGGAGATCGCGTTTTGCAGGTCGGCGTAGGCGCGGTCGCGCGCCAGTTCCGCGTTGATAGCCGAGGCTTTGGCACGGATGCGTTCCAGCCCGGACTCGGCGCTTGCGGTCGCCTGTTGCTGCACCTGTTCGTTGATGCGCCGCTCGATGGATTCCAGAAGCTGCGTCTGTTCGTAGGTGGTGTGGGCGCGCAGGAACTGCTGCTGGGCGACGTGCACCTGGGTCAGCGTCGCCATGCTGACGGCCAGCCGGCGGAAGTCGCTCGCCTCCTCCTGCGCCTCGGCGGCGGTGATGGCGGCCGGGCCGGAGGCCAGCGTCACGAGGTTGTAGGCGAGCCGCGCCCCTGCCTCCGCCCAGTTGTTGTACACGAGGAAGGAGTTGCTGTCGTAGTTGTAGCCGCCGGTCAGGCTGATGCCCGGCAGCATGCGCACCATGGCCTTGCGGACCTCGGCCACATTGATGCGCTTCTGGTAGCGTTCCTCCTGCAACTCCGGCCGGCGGAGCAGGGCGACCGTCTCCATCCGCTCCATGGGGATGGACAGTTCGGGCAGGGTCTTGCGGAAGCCGTCCGGTAGCTGAAGCGAGTAGGTCTGGCCGAGCGGCAGGTTCATCAGAGCGGCCAGCTGCGCCTTGGCGATGGCGAGGTCCTGCTGCACCGTTTCCAGCTGGCGGATGATCTCGATCAGCGCCTTCTGGTAGCGCAGAGATTCCAGCGGCGGGCGCAGCCGCTCCTCCTCCACTGTCTGGCTGTCCTTCAGCGCCTTGCGCGCCTCCTCCAGCACGGGGGCGATGCGGCCCTCCAGGCGCTCGCCCGTGGCGGCCTGCCAATAGGACGCGCGCACCTGCTGGATGATGGCGTTGATGATGCGGCGGCGCCGTTCCCCGGAGATCAGGACGCGGTCGGCCTGCTGGTGCGCCTGGAAGTAGCTGACGCCGAAATCGAGGATGTTCCAGGTCAGCGTCAGGTCGGCCGTCGCCCGGTTCCGGTCCTGGCTCATCGACGGTTCCAGCGAGCGGACGCCGGTCGTCGTGTTGCGGCTGACGGTCAGGTAGTCCTTGTCGCGGGTGGTCAGGCCGGCGCTCGCCGCCAGTTTGGGCAGCAGGTCGTAGCTGGTCAAGGTCAGCTGGCGCGACTGCACCGCCTCCTCCAGCATCGCCTGCCGGTAGTCGAGGTTGTACTTGATAGCGCGGGCCATCGCCTCGGCGAGCGAGATCGGACCGGCGACCGGTTCCTGGTCGGTGAACAGGCGGGCGCGGTCGGCCTCAACCTGGGCACGGCGCTCCTCCAGCGTCAGCGGCTCGGGCGTCACCGCGCAGGCGCCGAGGGCCAGGGCGAGCGCCAGCAGGGCCGCGCCCTTGGCGCCATTGCGCGTCCGATTGCCGCTCAGTCGAGCCTGTCCCGCCGTCCCTGCCGCCATGACCAGATATCTCGCATTCGATTTGCTTTCTAAATATGCCTATGTCACATTCAAGTATGTCGTGCAAGAGCATCGTTGAGGACAAATTTTCAGTTGGTAAATGAAAGGTAAACGACGCTCTTTAAGCATGACGATAGGATAGAACTAACGGTGCATTGGGTGTTGTGCAGCTTCCGATTGCGATCAATCTGCTGTGTAGCGAGCAAGATTTCGGGAATCACCCGGTGGTTGTGGGAATTTCGGGCGATATGCGGTTTTCGACATAGCGAGCGCTGAGCGCGCCCGAATGGGCGTGACGGGAAAAAACAAAGCCAAACGGGCGAGCAGGCGGGGCAGAGGCAGATCATGGGCATCATGAAGCACAGGGATGCTAAGCGGGTTTCGAAGGTTGGGGCGCCGATGGACGGGGCTGCCCAGGCGGCCTTCCCGGCGGCCATCACGACCACGGCGCTCGCCCTTGAACCACGCTTCCTGTTCGACGCGGCCGGAGTCGCCACCGCCGTCGAGGTCGCCCACGCCGACGACCACGCCATTCCCGCGGCGACGCCGGACCCGCACGCGGTCGACCAGCAGCTGCTCGCCGGGCTCGCGGCGCAGCCGGCGGCCGCGGACGCCGCGGCACAACCCGCGGCACCCCCCGCCACATCCGCGCCGGCACCAGCCCAGCCGGCGCACGAGGTCGTGTTCGTCGACGCATCGGTGCCACAATACGAAAAGCTGCTCCAGGGACTGCCGCCGGCCACCCAGGTCGTGACGATCGACGCCAACCGCGACGGCCTCGCGCAGATCGCCGACGCGCTGAAGGGCCAGCAGAACGTCACGGGCATCCACATCCTGTCGCACGGCTCCGCGGGCGAGATCTCGCTCGGCAACGCGGAGATCAGCAGCGCCACGCTGGCGACCCACACGGCGGAGCTGGATGCGATCAAGGGCGCGCTGGCGCCCGGCGCCGACATCCTGATCTACGGCTGCGACGTGGCGCAGGGCGAGCAGGGCGTCGCCTTCGTGAACCGCCTCGCCGCGGCCACCGGCGCCGATGTGGCCGCGTCCGTGGACGACACGGGCAGCGCGGCGCTGGGCGGCAACTGGGTGCTGGAGGAACACACCGGCGCCATCGAGACCTCCATCGCCGTCAGCGCGGCGGGGCAGGAGGCCTACCAGGGCCTGATGGCAAACATCCTGCCGGGCTCCGCCGGCTGGACGCCGCTGATGCAGGGCACACTGTTCGATCCCAACAACGACACCCAGGCCAAGGCCGCGGACACCGACCTCGTCGGCGACACCGCCCACGCGGTGCTGTACGGCGCCTACGACAACAACGGCACGCCGGACAACCCCAACGACGACTTCCTGGCCTTCCGCATCCGCATTGACAATCCGACCAGTTCCACGGAGTTCGGCGGCGTCGCGGTCATCGGCATCGACGCCAACCAAGACGGCCGCATCGACCTGTTCCTGGCGGTGGACGGGCGCAACAACACGCAGGCGGTGCGCATCCTCGACCCGGGCACCGGGCTCAACAACTCGCCCAACACGACAACGACCTCCGCCCTTCCTGCCGGCTGGCTGGCCAACAACGGCGTCTATTCCTTCACCGCCACCAACTATTCGGTCGCCGCGGTCAGCGCCGCCAACGATCCGCAGTGGACCGGCAACACCGACCTCGGCAACGACGGCAAGACCGACGTCTTCGTCAGCTTCAAGATCCCGATGGCCGACATCGCGGCGGTCATGACCAAGCCGTCGGCCACCGACCGCAACGGCAACGTCGGCCCGCGCGGCACCACGGGCATCGCCGGCTTCACCAAGGACACCACCGTCTCCTACGTCCTGATGACGGAGACGCAGCCGGGCCCGATCAACGGCGACCTGGGCGGCGTCGGCGCCAATTACGACAAGAACCTGACCTTTGCGCAGCTCGGCGCCATCACCGGGCCGATGACGCCGTCCAACCCGCTGGCGGTGGGGCAGTCGGTCACGATCAACCACACCATCGGCGACGGCAACCTGTCGGCCAACGAGGACGGCGCCGTCCTGCTGCAAGGCAAAGTCGGCTCGACCACCGCCGACGGCTCCTGGGTCAAGGTCACCGTCACGGACGGCGCCAGCCACAGCGTGACCGGCTATGCCCAGGTCAGCGGCGGCGCTTGGCAGATGACCAAGGATCTGTCCTCGCTCAACGACGGTACCCTGTCGGTGTCGGCGGAGCTGTGGACGACGGGCACCGGCTCCGGGTCGCACGTCACCAACTCCGTCGGCGACAGCACCACCGTGCTGCACGACCGGACGCCGCCGGTCATCGCCGTCGATCCGGTGCTGACCGCCGGGCGCCCGACCATCGGCGGTACATCGGACCTGCCGGTGGGGTCCACTCTCACGGTGACCGTCGATCCCAACGGCGACGGGATCCTGACCGACGCGGTGACCTACACCACCACCGTCCGGAACGGGCAGGTCTGGAGCATCGACACGGCGGCGATCGCGCCGACCACCGGCACGATCGCCGTCGCCGGCCTGACCCGCTACGCCACCGTGACGGCCAGTGCGTCCGACACCGCCGGCAACGCCACCACGGTCACCGCGATCACCCGGCCCACCGTCGATGCGCTGGTCACCATCAGCGCCACCCCGACCATCACCGGAACCTGGGGCGGCACCAACGGAGGCACCGATTCGCTGTCCGTGACCGTCGGCGGTGTCGACCTCACCAGCGCGCTCGTCATCAGCGGCAAGACCTGGTCGGTCACCATTCCCGGCGACAAAGCCCTGGTCGCAGGCCAACAGTACGAGGTCGTGGCCAAAACCACGCGGGCGGGCGGCGCGATCGCCATCGATGCCACCAGCAGCGAGGTGGCCGTCCTTGCCGGCAACAGCGTCGCCATCGGCAGCAACGCCAGCCAGACCGTCACCACTCCGACGATCAGCGGCACCACCACGCTGGCCCAGGGGTCGGTCCTCACCGTGCGGCTCGACCCGAACGACGACGGGAATCTTAGCGACGCGGTGACCTATGCGGTCATCGTCGGCACCAACGGCGCCTGGACCCTGAACACCGCGACCGCCACCCCCATCGCGGGCGCCATGCCGTCCGACGGGCTGAACGGTGCGGTGGGCGTGCTGGTGAAGGGGGTGGATCCCAACGGTCAGCCGTTGAGCGCCACGCAGACGATGACGATCACCGTGCCGGTGGTGAAGATCTCCTCCGTCGGCGGGGCGATCGGCGGCACGGGGCTGGCCGGGGATTTCATTCTCAACGGCACCGAGGACGTCTCCGTTACCATGACCGGAACGTCCAGGAATCTCGCCGGCCAAACCATGTCGGTCTCCGTTACCGACGGCACCACGACGAGGACGGCCAGCGGCACCGTGGCCCTCGACGGAAGCTGGTCGGTCACCTTCTCCGGCGCGCAGTCCCTGAATGGGCTGAAGGACGGCACCCTGACCGTCACCGCGCAGTCGTCCACCGCCTCCGCCACCACGGTGTTGACACACGACAAGACGCCGCCGGTCATTCAGATCAACGTCCCGACGCTGCTCAGCAACAACAGCCAGGTGATCACCGGGGCGTCCGACCTTCCCGATGGCAGCGTGATCAATCTGGTTATCACAACCTCCGTAACCAAAGCCGGTTCGACAACGACAAAGACGGTCAACAGCACCGCCACCGTCACCAAGGGTGCGTGGACGACCCCGACGCTGACCCTCGACGCTGGCGCCAGCGTGTCGATCACCGCGTCGAGCACGGCCACCGACACGGCTGGCAATCCTCCGGCCAATGCGACGGCGGCCACGGCGGTCGCCTCGAACAACGGCTTCAAGCAGCCGAGCGTGACGGTCAACACCATCGCCGGCGACAACATCATCACCTCGCCCGAGATAACGGCGGGACCGATCACCATCAACGGCGCCTGGGACAGCGGCACCAACGCGTCGTCCGGCACCGTGACGGTGACGATCACCGGCGTGTCGTCGGGCGTGGGCAGCGGCGTTCCCGCTGCGGGGCAAAGCTACACCATCACAAAGACCGCGTCGGCCGTGACCTCGACCACCAACGGCTGGTCGGTCACCCTGACCAGCGCGGAGGTGCAGTCCTTCCAGAACGGAACGCTGACGGTCAAGGCCAGCACCACCGTCAGCAGCGCGACGGCGGAGGCGGTGGCGCTGCCCGTCGTGGCGCTGTCCAACGGTGTCGGCCAGTCCGTCAGCATCACCAGCCCCATCGGGGATGGCAATCTGTCCAAGACCGAAGGTCAGTCGGTCGTCATTTCCGGCACGGCCAGCAACGCCATCAACCAGGCGGTGACGATCACCGTATCCGACGGCACCCACAGCGTCACCGGCAGCGCAACCGTGGCGGCAAACGGCCAGTGGTCCACCGCCGGCCTGGACCTGTCCACGCTGAACGACGGAACGCTGACCGTCACGGCCGCGCTGGGCAGCAAGCAGGCGACCGCCTCTGTTCTCTATGACAAGACGCCCCCGGTGTTCGCCATCACGTCGGCGGCATCGGTGGTCGTGGCTCGGCCGTCCATTGGCGGCACCGTAACCGGGTTGTCGTCGGGGACCGTTCTGACCGTCACCGTCGATCCCAACCGGGACGGCAACACGGTGACCTACCTCGCGGTCGTGGGCGCCAACGGGGCCTGGAGCGTCGACACCTCGAAGGCGGCTCCCTCCTCTGGCACCCTGCCGGAAACCGGCATCCCCGCCGGGGCATCCATCACCGTGTCCGGCACCGACGCGGCGGGCAACACGACGACGGCGACGGCCGCCTCCGTTACCGCGATCAGCGACGATGCCGGCATATCCGCCAGCGATTTCCGCACCAACGACACCACGCTGGTCTTCACCGGAACCGCCGCGCCCAATGCCGCCGTGCAGGTCACGCTGACCAGCGCGGCCAATTCAACGGTCGTCTTCCAGACTTCCGTGCAGGCCAACGCCCAAGGCGTCTGGACGCTGGACCGCTCCGCCGCGGCGGCGCTGGGCGGTGGCACATACACTCTGACGGCCGCCACGACCGACAGCGCGGGCAACACGGCAACGGCCACGCAGGCGGTCGTCGTCGACGTGGCCCCGCCGACGGTCGCCATCACCGGTATGACCGACGACACGGGGACGGCCGGCGATTTCATCTCCAACGACACCACGCTGCTTTTCTCCGGCACGGCCGAAGCCGGCAGCCGCGTGACCGTTACCCTGACCAACGCCGCCTCCACTCAGGTTTTCCGGGCCGTCGTCGTGGCTGACGCGAACGGGGCCTGGTCGGTGGACCGCACCGGGCAAGCCGCGCTCGCCGACGGTGCTTACACGCTGACGGCCGTCGCCAACGACGCGGCCGGCAACAGCGCCACCGCGACGCGCACCGTGGTCGTCGACACCACGGCGACGCTCGCCATCACCACCAACTACAAGGCGTCGTCCACCGCCCCCGTCATCACCGGCTCCAGCGATCTGGAGGCGGGCCAGAGCATCGACGTGACGGTGAACGGCGCCACCTACCGCGTCCAGGCCCAGTCCGGCGGCGGTTGGAGCCTCGACCTCGCCTCCGCCCTGCCGACCTCCGGCACGAAGACGGCGCTGGTGGACGGGCAGAGCTACACCATCACCGCCACGGGCACCGATGTGGCCGGCAACACGGCGACCGCCGGCAAGACGATGCTGGTGGACGTCAGCGCGCCGAAGGTCGCGATCGTCAGCCCGCTGGACTGGAACGGCGGCAACAGCAACGGCGTCCTCACCCTGGCGGAGGACCGCAGCGTCGTCATCAAGGGCACCACGGCCAAGGGGGCTTCGACGACCGCGCTGGCCGGCGGGCAGATCGCCGTCACCATCACCGACGGCACGACGACGATCAGCGACACGGCCACCGTGCAGGCCGACGGCAGCTGGAGCCTCGCCGCGCTGAACCTGCGCGGGCTCGCCAACGGCACCATCACCGTCGCCGCCACCTATGTGGATTCGAGCGGAGTCGCCTACACCGACGTCGCGACCGTCCTGCACGACAAGAGCGGACCGGTGTCCATCGACGGCATCAGCACCGACACGGGCGCGCCGGGCGACTTCGTCACCGCCGACCAGACGCTGGTCTTCCGCGGCAGCGCCACGGCGGGCCAGCCGGTCACCGTGACGCTGACCAATTCCGGCAACGGCACGGTCTTCAGCGCGACCGTCACCGCGTCGGCCAATGGTACCTGGAGCTACGACAACCAGGGCAACACGCTGCCCAGCGGCACCTACACGCTGACCGCCACCAGCAACGGCACAACCGCCACCCAGGCCATCACCGTCGACGCCGTTGCGCCGGCGGGCCCGGTCACGGTGGCGAGCCAGACCACGGGAAGCGTCACCCCGACCATCACGGGAACCGCGACGGTCGGCGCCGGCGAGACGCTGACCGTCACGGTGAACGGCAAGACCTACACGGCCGGAGACGGCAGCCTGACCCTGACCGGCACCTCCTGGTCGCTGACCATCCCGGCGGCGGACGCGCTGGCCCCGGCCAGCACGGACAACGGCTTCAACGGCACGTACTCGGTCACTGCGACGATCCGCGACACGGCCGGCAACACGCTTAGCGATGCGACGAGCAACGAGCTGACGGTCACCGACGTCACCAAGCCCGTCATCGACCTGGACAGCGTCGCGAGCGGCGTCAACTACGCGGTCACCAGCACCGACGGCGCCGCGGTCAGCCTCGACAACGACGGCGCCGCCGCCACGGTGGTGGAGGCGAACAAGCTCCAGAACCTGACCGTCACCGTCGGCGGGTTGCAGAACGGCGGCAGCGAAAAGCTCATCCTCGGCCGGACGACGGTCGCCGCGGACGGCTCCAGCGGCAGCAAGCTGGACATCCTCGTCGGCAACGTCCGGGTGAACCTGAGCTACGCGTCGGGCGTCTTCACCATCACCAAATACGACTGGTCCAGCCTGACCGCCGCCGAGGCGCAGGCGGTGATCCGCGACATCCAGTACCAGAACGCGCTGGGGACCGGCTCCACCGCCGGCCAGCGGACCTTCGCGTTCCAGACCGTCGACCAGGCGGGCAACCTGTCGGACGCGGCGACGGCCACCGTCACGGTCGCCCTGGGAAGCACTCAGACGCCGACGACCACCCAGACGGTGACCATCACCAAGGCGGTGGACGACGTCGCGCCGCGCACCGGCGATCTGGCGAGCGGTGCCGTGACCAACGACACCGCGCCCGAACTGCAAGGCACGATCAGTGCCGCTTTGGGCGCGGGCGAGGTGGTCGCGGTCTACCGGGGCGGGACCCGGCTGGGCACCGCCACGGTCAACGGCACCGCCTGGACCTACACCGACAGCACCCTGAGCAACGGCGCGACCTACAGCTACACGGCGCGGGTGGAGAACGCCACCAACCAGGGCACGGCGTCAACGGCCTTCAGCCTGACCATCGACACGGCGGCGCCGAGCGCTCCGGGTTTGGCGCTGGCGACCGACAGCGGGGCGAGCGGCAGCGACCGGATCAGCAACGTGGGCACGGTGACCGTCTCCGGCCTGGAGACCGGGGCGAGCTGGGAGTACACGACCAACGGCGGGACGAACTGGACCGCCGGTACGGGCAGCAGCTTCACGCTGGCCGAGGGCGGCTACGCCAACGGTGCTGTGAAGGTCCGGCAGGCCGACAGCGCCGGCAACCTCGGTGCCGAGGCCAGCCTGGGCGCCACGGTCATCGACGCCACTGCGCCCGTGGTTGCCAGCGCCACGGTGTCCGGCACCTCGCTGGTGCTCGGCTACACCGAAGCGAACCGGCTCGATGCGGCCAACCGCGCCGGCACGGGCGCTTTCACCGTAAAGGTCGGCGGCAGCATCGTCACCGTGTCGGCGGTCAGTGTGGACGCGACCAACGGAACCGTGACGCTGACGCTGGGCAGCGCGGTGGTGGCCGGGCAGAGCGTCACCGTGTCTTACGCCGACCCGACCGTGGGCGACGACACGACCGCCACCCAGGATGAGGCGGGCAACGACGCCGCCAGCTTCACCGACCGGGCGGTGACCAACGCCACCGGGGCGACCACGCCCACGCAGACGGTGATCATCACCAAAGCGGTGGACGACGTCGCGCCGAAGATCGGCGATCTGGTGACCGGGGCGAGCACCAACGACACGGCGCCGGAACTGCGCGGCACGATCAGCGCCGCGCTCGGCACGGGCGAGGTGCTGGCCGTCTACCGCGACGGCGTGAAGATCGGCACGGCGACGGTCACCGGCACCGACTGGACCTACACCGACACGGGCCTGAGCAACGGCTCGACCTACAGCTACACGGCACGTGTGGAGAACCTGGTCAATCCGGGCACGACCTCCTCGGCCTTCAGCCTGACCATCGACACCACCGCCCCGGCCGCGCCGGGCTTGGCTCTGGCGACGGACAGCGGCGCGAGCGGCAGCGACCGGGTCAGCAACGTGGGCACGGTGACCGTCTCCGGCCTGGAGACCGGGGCGAGCTGGGAGTACACGACCAACGGCGGGACGAACTGGACCGCCGGTACGGGCTCCAGCTTCACGCTGGCCGAGGGCAGCTACGCCAGCGGCACCGTGAAGGTGCGGCAAACGGACATCGCGGGCAACCTCGGCGCCGAGGCCAGCCTGGGCGCCACGGTCATCGACGCCACTGCGCCCGTGGTTGCCAGCGCCACGGTGTCCGGCACCTCGCTGGTGCTCGGCTACACCGAAGCGAACCGGCTCGATGCGGCCAACCGCGCCGGCACGGGCGCTTTCACCGTAAAGGTCGGCGGCAGCATCGTCACCGTGTCGGCGGTCAGTGTGGACGCGACCAACGGAACCGTGACGCTGACGCTGGGCAGCGCGGTGGTGGCCGGGCAGAGCGTCACCGTGTCTTACGCCGACCCGACCGTGGGCGACGACACGACCGCCACCCAGGATGAGGCGGGCAACGACGCCGCCGGCTTCACCGACCGGGCGGTGACCAACGCCACCGGGGCGACCACGCCCACGCAGACGGTGATCATCACCAAAGCGGTGGACGACGTCGCGCCGAAGATCGGCGATCTGGTGACCGGGGCGAGCACCAACGACACGGCGCCGGAGCTGCGCGGCACGATCAGCGCCGCGCTCGGCACGGGCGAGGTGCTGGCCGTCTACCGCGACGGCGTGAAGATCGGCACGGCGACGGTCACCGGCACCGACTGGACCTACACCGACACGGGCCTGAGCAACGGCTCGACCTACAGCTACACGGCACGTGTGGAGAACCTGGTCAACCCGGGCGCGCCCTCCACGGCCTTCGCCCTGAGCATCGACACCACCGCCCCGGGCACGCCCGCCATCACCTCGGCAACGGACGACGCCGCGCCGGTGATCGGCACGGTGGCGAACGGCGGCGTGACCAACGACACCACGCCGGCCCTGACCGGCACGGCCGAGCCCAACAGCACGGTCAGCGTCTACGACGGCACGACGCTGCTCGGCACGACGACGGCGAACGGCGCGGGCGTCTGGACCTACACGCCGTCGGCGCTGAACCAGGGGACCCACAGCTTCACCGTCACGGCGACCGACGCCGCCGGCAACGTCAGCGGGGCTTCCACGGCCTACGCGCTCACCATCGACGCGGCGCCGACCGGCACCGACACGACGATCAGCACGCCGGAGGACACCCCCCGCACGCTGACGGCGGCCGATTTCGGCTTCCTCGATGCCGATGCCGGCGACACGTTGGTCAAGGTGAAGGTGACGCAGCTGCCCTCGGCGGGGACGCTGACGCTGAACGGCACCGCGGTCGTGCTCAACCAGGAAATCCTGCGGGCCGACATCGACGCCGGCAAGCTGGTCTTCACCCCGGCCGCGAACGCCAACGGCATTGGTTATGCCAGCGTCGCGTTCAAGGTCTCCGACGGCACCGTCTACGCGGATGCCGCCAGCGTCCTGAGCATCGACGTCACGCCGGTGAACGACGCGCCGGTCGCCACGGCGGGCAGCGTCACCATGGCGGAGGACGCCACCCGCGTCTTCCAGGCCAGCGATTTTGGCTTCACCGACGTGGACGGCCATGGGCTGGCGGCGGTGATCATCACCTCGCGCCCGGCGGCCGGCACGCTGGCCTACAACGGCACGGCCCTCACGGCGGGCGACGTGGCGTCGGGCTTCGTGGTGGCCGCGGCGGACCTCGGCAAGCTGACCTTCACGCCGGCGCGCGACGCCAACGGCACGGGCTACGCCAGCTTCGCCTTCAAGGTCCAGGACAACGGCGGCACGGCCAACGGCGGGCAGGACACGTCCGCCACGGCGACCCTCACCATCAACGTCACTCCGGTGAACGACGCCCCGACCGGCGCCGACAAGACCGTCGGCACGGCGGAAGACACGCCCTACACGCTGGCGGCGGCCGACTTCGGCTTCGCCGACGTAGACGCGGGCGACGCACTGGCGGCGGTGACAGTGACTCGGCTTCCCGCAGCGGGTACGCTCACGCTGAACGGCATCGCCGTGACGACCGATCAGGTGATTTCCAGGACCGACATCGACGCCGGCAAGCTGGTCTTCACGCCGGCCGCCGATGCGAGCGGCACCGGCTACGCCAGTTTCGCGTTCAAGGTCTCGGACGGAGCCCTCACTGCGGCGACCGCCAACACCATCACGGTCGATGTGTCGGCGGTGAACGACGCTCCCCTCGCCGTGGCGCAGACGGTCGCGGCGGTGGAAGACGTGGAGCGGACGATCACGTTGTCCGGCACCGACGTTGACGGCGACGCGCTGACTTACCGGGTCAACCGGCCGGCGGCCGGCACCTTGTACCAGGTGAACGCCGACGGGTCGCGGGGGGCCGCGATCACCGCGGACGGCACCGTGGTGACCGACGGCGCCCACCGCGTCATCTACGTCTCGGCGCCGGACGGCAACGGCGCCGGCCATGGCACCTTCACCTTCACGGTCGCGGACGCCTCGATCGTGAGCGCGCCGGCCACGGTGACGGTGAACGTCGCTCCGGTGAACGACGCGCCGGCCCTGACGGGCACCAAGGCGACACTGGCCGGCGGCACCGAGGACACCCCCTACGTGATCCGCAAGGCCGACCTGCTGGCCGGCTTCACCGATGTGGACGGCGATTCTCTGTCCGTAGCGGACCTCGTCGCCAACCATGGCACGCTGACCGACAACGGCGACGGCACCTGGACCTTCACGCCCGACGCCAACTACAACGGACCAGTCGGCCTGACCTACAGCGTGACGGACGGCAAGGGCGGATCGGTGGCCGCCTCCAACGGCTTCACGCTGGCGGCGGCGAACGACGCCGCGGTGATCGGCGATCCCACCTCGGCCGCGGTCATCGAGGACGCGAACGTCACCAACGGCAAGCTCATCGCCACCGGCACCCTGTCCATCCAGGACGTGGACGCAGGCGAGGGAACGTTCCGGACGACGGTCGGCAGTGACCCGGGCAACCTCGGCAGCCTCGCGCTCCAGGCCGACGGGACCTACGCCTATTCGGTCGACAACAGCGCCGTGCAGTTCCTCGGCGCCGGACAGACCAGGACTGACAGCTTCACCATCACGTCCTTCGACGGCACCACCAAGCGGATCAGCTTCACCATCACCGGCGTCAACGACGCCGCGGTGATCGGCAGCGCCGATGCCGGGACCGTTACGGAGGACAAGGACGTCACGGCCGCCGGCCAGTTGGTGACCGGCGGAACGCTGACCATCGCCGATGCCGATGCCGGCGAGGCGAGCGTCCAGCCGCAGGCCGGCACCGCGGGACGCTACGGCACCTTCACGCTCGCCGCCGACGGACGCTGGACCTACGCGGCGGACAACGCGCAAGCCGCCATCCAGCAGCTCGGCGCCGGGGAGACCCTGACCGAGACCTTCACGGTCAAGGCGCTCGACAACACCACGCACACGGTCACGGTCACCATCGCCGGGGCCAACGACGTACCCGTGATCGGCACGCCGACCGTGTCCTCCGTCACCGAGGACCTGAACGTCGTCAACGGCGTCCTGACCGCCGCGGGCACCATCGCGATCGGCGATGCGGATCAGGGGCAGGCGGCGTTCCAGACCGCCGTAGCCTCCAGCGCCGGCAGCCTGGGCAGCCTGACGCTGCAGGCCGACGGGCGCTACGTCTATACGGTGGACAACAACGCCGTGCAGTTCCTCGGCACCGGTCAGACCAAGGTCGATACCTTCATCGTGACGGCCAAGGACGGCACCACGCGGCTGATCGCCATCACCATCAACGGCGCCAACGACGCACCGACCTTCACCAGCACCCCGGCGGGAACGGCCTACACCGACACGTCAGCCCCGGACACGTTCCAGAGCTTCACCGGGACTCTGGCCGCCCGCGACGCCGACGGCGACGGGGTGACCTTCGGCATCGGCGGGGGCACCGTCCAGGGCGGCACCGTCGCCAAAGCCGGCGCCTATGGCACCCTGACCGTGAACAGCGCGACCGGCGCCTTCACCTTCGTGCCCGACGCCGCCGCCATCGACGCGCTGCCGGGCGGCGTGAACCCGGTTGAAACCTTCACGGTGACGATCGCGGACGGGCAGGGCGGGACGGCGTCGCAGACCCTGACCATCAGCCTGACGGGCGCGAACGAGACCCCGTCCGTCAGCACCACGGCGGTGTCCACCCCGACCGGAACGCCGGTGGCACAGCCGGCGGCCCCGACCGTCACGACGCCCACGCCGGTGGTCCTGTCCACCATCGAGCCGACCCGGCCGACGACGAGCACCAGCGTCTCCCAAGCCGTTGCGTCGGTGCTGAGTGCAACGGCGTCGACCCTGCCCCGCGCGTCCACGGACTTGACAGCGCAGGACACGTCGTCGAGCGTGGTGGCGCAGACGGCGATGACCCGCGATCCTGGTAGCCAGTCGTCGTCTCCGACCAGTCTCGCCCCGTCATCCTACCGCGGGAACAGCCTGCTGCCGCCGTCGGTGTCCTTCGTCGCGTCCGCCGACACGCTGGGCGGCGCCAGCCTCATCACGGTCGGGGCGGTTGGCGACCGGGTGGTCACGCCCGGCCAGCCGAACCTGATCTCCGTGCCGGCCGGCACGTTCCAGACGTCCGACCCGAACGCCCACATCACGCTCCAGGCGTCCCTGTCCGACGGCTCTCCGCTGCCGGCCTGGCTGAAGTTCGATTCCTCGAACGGCACCTTCAGCGGCAACCCGCCGCCGGACCTGAAGGTGACCATGAGCATCAAGGTCATCGCCCGCGACGACCAGGGAGCCCAGGCGACGACGGAATTCCGTCTCAACATCGGCAACAACGCGTCGGACGAGACCGGGGGCGCGGCGCCCAGGCCGGCGGCAGGGCGGGGCAATGCGGACGGCAAGACCCCGGCCGACGATTCGCCCGTTCCGGAGGAACAGCGGAGCGCGCCGGCTGAATCCGCGCCGGCCCAAACCACACCGGCGGGCCCAGAGCCCGGCAAGCGCGCCGATGCGGATCCGGTCAAAGCGCCGATCGGCAAGCTGGCCTTCTCGCGGCAGGTGAACGCGCAGGCGCCGAGCGGTCTGCTGGCGGAAGGGGAAGAACTGCTCCGGAGCATTCAAATGTTGCTCGCCGGTTAAGCCACAGCATTGCGGCGTTGAGGACGGACCATAGGCAGGCGCACCGATCTGAGCAGCAAGCAAAGGCGGTTGCGCGCCCCACAACCACCGACACTTGGCGCCCCGGTTCGAATGAGCCGGGGCGTTCGTGCGTTTGGGTCTTGCGCATCTGAGCAGCGCCTTCGCAGACCACCAGGATGCCGGCCAGCTCGCCGTGCAGGTCAGCGTCCAACCCCGCCCCGGCAAGGGAGGGGGTCAGGACGATGCGGTCGATCATGACCCGCACCATCTCCATTGCCTCCGCGCTGTCCTCGCCCTCAGCGAGGGCCGCCTCCAGTGCCTCGACTTTGCGGCGGTAGAGGTCCAACAGCTGGGGGTGCAGCAGGACCGCCGGCAGGTCCGCGTCGGTTTCCTCGGCCTCAGCGAGCAGCCGGGCCTTGTCCGCCTCCAGCCCGGTCAGGCGCCCCTTCATCGACTCGTGGTACAGCCGGTCCTCGATCGCCTTCAGGACGCCGGTGATCTTGCGCTCGACCGCCGCCAGTTCGCGCTCGCGCGTGCGCCGATTGGCGGCGCGGTCGGCCGTTGCTGCTGCGCCGCCGGCACGGAAGCTGTCGACGAATTCCTGGATCAAGTCGGGCGCCAGCAGGCGCTCCTTCAGCCCGGTGAGGACCCGCCGCTCGACGTCGAAGCGGCTGATGGTGCGATCGTTCGCGCAGGTGCCCTTATTCCGGTGACCGGCGCAGCCATAGCGGTCCTTGGCCATGATGGTGTAGCCGGCGCCGTAGCACCCGCAGGTCAGGAGCCCCGAGCAGGAACTTGCGACGGTGCGCCCGGTTCAGGGCGTTGCCTTGGTCGTCACGACCGATGTCGAAGCTGATCGATGCCTGCCGGGCCTTCGCCCGCTCCCACAGTACAGCGTCGACGATGCGCAGCTCCGGCACCTCCACCACCTCCCACGCCTCCGGCGAGTTGGGCCGCGCGACCCGCTTGCTGGTCTCCGGGTCCTTGACGTAGGAGCAACGGCAGGGCCATGCAGTTCTGCTCATGAGGCGCCGAGGGCCAACAAACGGTCGAAGCTGAGGGCGTTGGTGCAGAGGGCTTGGCGGACGTTCTTGACGCCATTGGCGCGCAGGATGTTCAGGGCGAAGGAGCGCAGGCGGGACGTTGTTGCACCGAGGCGGCGGAGCATGTGCCGGTGTGGCCGGCGCTGTCGGTTACGCGATGCGGACGGAGTCCGGGCGCCCAAGGTCGAGCATGCGGTTCAGGACCAGGATGGCGACGTCGATCTCGGTCTGCCGCCGGTCGTCGGTCTGGAAACGTAGACCATCCCCGATCACGTGTTTGTAGCGGCTGAAGAAGGCCTCCACGAGCGCGCGCAAGTTGTCGCCGGAGGCTGCCTGCCACGCCATGCGGCCACCTTCGGCGATGGCCTGCGGATGCCGATCCCGCGGTGTCGGTTCGCTCCGCGCGGTATTGCTCAGCACCGGTGTGGAGCGCGGCGGCACGACCACGGCCGCCTCCGGTTGCCGGCTGCTCACGGCTTCGTAGACGCCGCTCTGGTCGTAAGCGCCGTCGGCGATGACGGCCTCGAGTGGCTCGGTGATTTGGTCCAGCAGTGGGCCGATTTGTGAGGCGTCATCCACGTCATGGTCGGTCAGTGTCGCGGCGACGATGCGCCCGGTGGCGGCGTCCAGGCCGATGTGCAGCTTCCGCCACGCGCGGCGCCGGCGCGTGCCGTGCTTCTCGACCAGCCAGTCACCGGGGCCGCACAGCTTCACACCGGTGCTGTCGACCAGCAGACGCACCGGCTCCTTGGCTTTTGCCGGCGGGGTCGGGACCGTGACCGTCTTGGCCCGGCGGCTGAGCGTTGTCTAATCGCATTCAATCCGTCAACCCTTTGCTGAGCAATCTCTGCTCTTCATCACTGCTTTGACGTCGCAAGGGACCGTTGCGGCTGCGCATTGGGCAAAGCCGCTTGGCCGAAGCTCCGGGGGTCGAAGCACGGGCCCATTCTAATTCCTGCATTCCCCGCCTCGATATGCTGCCGCGTTCCCGTCGTCGGTTCGGGTCAGGCGGGCGTCTGCCGGGTTCACGGTTGTCTCCGCGGTCGGTAGCAGACCGCCGCATGATGGGCATTCGGGGGATCAGCCTTCCCATGTGGAATGCGCCGTCCAAGGTGGCAGGCGACAACTCTCAGCGCGGAATGGCCTCGCCCACGTCCCCGGCAGGGACGTCGCGACCGTCTGGACGGACGGAGCACGGTGACAGTCGATCACCTCATGGCGCGCGCCCAAGGCAAAGGAACCCCATCGGGATGGATCTCAGGAGGCGGTTGACGTGGCCGCCTCGGGCTCGAAGTCCGCGCCCGTCTTTCACATCGCGTGCATGACCACCGCCATCTTGCGGGCCAGGGCGACCGCCGCGCGCGTGAAGGTTCCGTCAGGGCTCGCGTCAGCTTGATCGTCGCACTGGAGCTGTCGTAGAGGGTCACCTCCGCTTTTCTCCGCTTTTGGAGGTTACGCATGCGCTGCCCGCACTGCTCTTCGACCGCGACGACGGAGCGTTCGGACCGGACGGCACACGGGTATCGGCGCTTCCGCTGCCGCGGGTGTGGGCGCCAGTTCAACGAACGCACCGGCTCGGTGCTGAACCGGCTGCAGGTCCCCACCGACGTGGCCTTTCTCAGCGTGCGGTGGCGGCTACGGCTCAAGCTTAGCCTG
This sequence comes from Azospirillum canadense, assembly GCF_025961225.1. Lineage (GTDB taxonomy): Bacteria > Pseudomonadota > Alphaproteobacteria > Azospirillales > Azospirillaceae > Azospirillum > Azospirillum canadense. The sequence continues at coordinate 184,955 of NZ_JAOQNG010000009.1, forward strand.
CGGGACCTCGCGGAAATCCTGCTGCTGCGTGGCTTGGTCGTCTCGCATGAGGCGGGGCGCGATTGAGAAGCCAAGCTGGCGCCGTTGCTCACCGAGGCCCTACGCAAACGCCGGAAGGGTCAGATCGGCCGGAGCTGGGACGTCGATGAGACCTACCTGAAGGTCGCGGGGCAGTGACAGTCCCTGTATCGAGCAATCGATACAAACGGCAACCTGGTCGACGTCTTCCTCAGCGCGACGCGTGGCCAAGCCGCCGCCGAGGCGTTCTTCCGCTCGGCCGTGGCGGTCTCACCGGCATCATTCCGGAAACCATCACCTCCGACAAGCACGCCGGCTACCCGCCGGCGCTCGACGCGGTCTTCGGCGAGGATGTCGAGCACCGAACATCCAAATACAAAAACAACCATTTGGAGCAAGATCGCCGCGGGGTCAAAGGGCGCACGCGTCCGATGCGTGGGTTCAAATCCGCGGCCAGTGCGGCCCGGTTCTGCCGGGCTCACAACGAGGTGCGCAACGTCCTGCGGCCGGCGACCCGGCGCAAGCAGCATGTCCTCGCCGCACGCCGACGGGCGATCCATGTCCAGAGGGTCGCCGCCTTGCGTGACATGCTTGCCGTCGCATAACCCGCGAGCACCCTCCGCGTCCTCATCCGCTTCAGCTCCGGGCGTGGCGCGAGAGATGACGGAACCTCACCGGACTGCCGCACGCCTCCGTGCTGCGCAACATCGTTGGCTGCCACCACGAGCGATGGGATGGCACCGGTTACCCCAACGGGTTGGCGGGTGCCAGCATTCCTCTGGAGGGCCGCATTGTCGCCGTCGCGGATGTCTTCGACGCGCTGACGTCCGAGCGGCCGTACAAAATCGCGTGGACCTTTGAGGCCGCCGCCTTCCTCCGCGACCAGGCCGGCCGGCACTTCGACCCTGCCTGCGTGGACGCGCTGCTCGCGGACCCGGGCGCCCTGTCGACGATCCGGCACCGGTTCCGGGAGGAGCCATTCGCGACCAGAGGCTGAACGCTGTCGTCGTCTTTCGTGATGCCGGCTCTGAGCGGAAGATGATCCGAACCGTCGCCGCAGAGTAGTTGATGCGAAAAGTGAGTCGGGGGTTCCGCGGATCTCCGGCTTTTTCCTCAGAGCGGTTCGTGCGAAAAGTAGAGCTATTCTGGTGAAAAGCGGAGAGTGGATCAGGTGAAAAGTGCGGAACCATCCACGTGGGGACAAGCCGCTGATGATGAGGATCGTGCCCCGAGGCGTGGTGTCTGAGGGGGCCTCTGTGCTCTTCGGCGGGTTGAGGCCGCCGGTCTACTCCGCTGCGATGGACAGCGGATCAGGGGTGTGAGGGTGGCACAGCTCGGCCAGGCTTTCCATGGTCATGTAGCGCCGGGCCACCGCCCATTCATCATGCTGCTCCAGCAGCAAGGCGCCGACGAGGCGCACAACCGCCCCTTCGCCAGGGAAGATGCCGACGACGTTGGTGCGCCGCTTGATCTCGCCATTCAGCCGCTCCAGAGGATTCGTGCTGTGCAATTTGGTGCGCAGGTCCTTGGGGTACTTCATGTAGGCCAGCACGTCGAACTCCGCCTCGTCCATCAGCGCCGCCAGCTTGGAAAAGCGCGGCCGCAGGCTGTCGGCCACCCGGCGCCACTGCTCATGCGCCGCCTCAGCGGTCTCCTGGGCAAAGGCGGTGCGAATGGTGGCCGCGACCATCGTCTGGTGCGCCTTGCCGACGCAGGCGAGGAGATTCCTCATGCAATGAACACGACAGCGTTGAAGTGTGGCGCCCAGCACCTTGGAAGCGGCGGCCTTCAGCCCGAGATGCGCATCGGCGATCACCAGCTTTACGCCGCGTAGGCCCCGGCGGGTGAGGGTGCGCAGGAAATCGGTCCAGAAGGTCTCGGCTTCCGACAGCCCGAGGCCGAGCCCCAGCACCTCGCGCCGGCCATCGCTGTTGACGCCGATGGCCAGTATGGCGGCGAGCGAGACGATGCGGCCGTCCTGGCGCACTTTCACGTAGGTCGCATCCAGCCACACAAAGGGCCAGTCGCCTTCCAGCGGCCGGTTCAGGAACGCCTGCACGCGCTCGTCGATGTCCTGGCACAGGCGGCTGACCTGGCTCTTGGAGATGCCGGTCATGCCCATCGCCTTGACCAGATCATCGACGTTGCGCGTCGAGATGCCCTGCACGTAGGCCTCCTGAATCACCGCGATTAGCGCCTTCTCCGCGGTGCGGCGCGGCTCCAGGAAGGCCGGGAAGTAGGAGCCGCGCCGCAGCTTGGGGATGCGCAGGTCGATGGCCCCGGCGCGCGTCTCCCAGGTCCGCTCCCGGTAGCCGTTGCGCTTGGTCTGGCGGTCCTCGCTGCGTTCGCCATACCCGGCGCCGCACAGGCTCTCCACCTCCAGCTCCATCAGGCGCTGGGCGGCGAAGCCGACCATCTCGCGCAGAAAGTCGGCATCGGCGCTCTTCCCAATCAGCTCCTGAAGAGCGATCCTGTCCTCGGTCATCGTGGTCTCCGTCTTGGTTGATGGTCGTTAAGCAACCTCAACTTAGCCGAAGAACACGGTGACCGCCGCTCCCGAACGGCCGGCCCGCCTGCGCCAGCTATGGGGGAGCGCTCCGGCGGGCCAGCCTCACGCCTCAGACACCACGCGGTGGGACGCGATCCTGATGAGCACGTCCGGCCCTGAGTTCGTTCAGGAAACCGGACCACCGCTGTCGCTCCGGCTTTATGACTGGACTCCGGAATGAGGATTTCTGCGCCCGGGTTCCGGTTTCATGAGCGAACAAAACAGCAGCATGTTTTCACGGTGTTGGTGGGTCAGCGGTTGTCCTTCGGCATCAGGAGACCGAACCGCTCGGCGCGGTCGAGCAGCGCTTTGACCGAAGTCGCCAACCAGGCCGTACCACGGCGTGGCGTGCGGATGCGCATCTCCTCGAGCCGCACGGCGATAGCGCGCAGTTTGATGGTCGGCCCCTATATGCCGGCAATGACCAGCAGGAGGTCGTCCTTGGGCGGCTTGCGCAGCGCCGGCGCGATCAGGTCCGGCTCGGCCAGCCCTTCCGCGGCGAGCCGATGGACCGCGCGCGGCAGCCGGTCCGCGGTCCAGGGCCGGTCGGGCGAGCCATACGCACGCCGACCATTTCGCCGTTCGGCGTGAACGCCTCCAGGGTTGCGACGGCCTCATACCGCGAGATTTGATGGAACCGGCTGGCCTACATGTGGGCGGGAAGCCAAAGGATGATCGTCGGAAAGGCCAAAAGCAACGCGATCACGACAAGGTGGCTGAACACATGAGGGACGATGCCACGGAATACGTCAACCACCGGAGTGTTCGGGTATTTCGAGACGACGAAGGCATTCAAGCCCATGGGCGGGGTTACGAGCCCGAGTTCGGCGATTACGATGACGATGATGCCGAACCAGACCAGGTCGAAGCCGAGCGAAGCTACCAGCGGTGCGGCATCTAACAGACCCTAGCCGACTCAGACCGTTTCCTATTGTCAGTTGACCGACAGGTCACCCTCGGGACATTTCGATAAAGATCCAGTATGCTCACGACTTCGGTGAGCAGAGCGCCACGGCACAATCCCGAAGATGTAGCAGGCTTCGGGGAATGCGCAACTTGTGAACTGCTGCTTATACTTCTTAGAAGAATGCGCGGATCCGTGGCGCTCTTACAATGGTTTGCCTTGGAGCAGTCTGCCAGACGCTGCCGTGTGTCCTTGCACCTCAACGCCGCTGCCCCCTCGATCATCCCAACTCATGCCGCCTATCGGCAGATGGCGGCGTGGTGGAGGTCGGCTCAATGTTCCCTGAACAAGAAGACACACTCCTGCATCGCCGCCATGTGCTCTGCGGTGGTGGCGCCGCCGTTTTCGGAGCGATGCTGTCCACGCTTCTCAGTGGCACCAGACCGGCGCGCGCGGAGCCGATCTCCGGAGCCGTCCCGGAGGTCGATCAGGTCGCCGTGCGGGTGGTCATCGACAGCGATCAGTTCGCCGTCGCGCCGAGCGCCAAGGCGGGTTCCGTGGACATCCAGCGCTTCGGCTGGGGCATCGGCGACAAGCCGCCGGGCAAGACGTTGGTCAGCGAGTTCGGCCTGTCGATGCTCGCCGAGAGCAAGAGCGGCCCCGAGACGCAGAACATCCTGGTGGATTTCGGCTTCACGCCGGAGGCCCTGATCAACAACGTGCAACTGCTCGGCATCGATCCGGCCAGCCTCGATGCCTTGGTGCTGAGCCATGGCCACTACGACCACTTCGGCGGCTTGATCGGGTTCCTGCGCCAGCATGGCGCCGCGCTCAAGCCGAACCTGCCGTTCTACGTCGGCGGCGAGGATTGCTTCTGTTCGCGGGAATGGACCGCCGGCCCGGTGCGTGGCGACTTCGGCGCGCTCGACCGAAAGGCGTTGGAAGACGCCAAGCTCACCGTGACCTATGCCGAGGGGCCGGCGCTGGTCGCCGGGCATGGCTTCACCTCGGGCCAGATCGGGCTGACGAGCTTCGAGAAGCTGTTGTCGCCGAGCGCCATGCGCATCGGCTTGGAGCATGGTATCGGCTGCTACGCCGACAAGCTGCCGCCCGACGAGCGCACGCAGGCCGTGGTCCCCGACCAGTTTCGCCACGAGCTGGCGACGAGCTTCAACCTGAAGGGACGGGGCTTGGTCGTGCTGACCTCGTGCAGCCACCGCGGCGTGGTCAACGCGATCCGGCAGGCGCAGTGGGCCTCGGGGGTGCGCAAGGTCCACGCGGTGATCGGCGGCTTCCATCTGGCGCCCTACAAGGAGGACTACGTGCGCGAGACGGTCGCCTCGCTGCGGGAGATCGACCCCGACTACATCATCCCGCTGCATTGCAGCGGCGAACCTTTCTACGAGATCGCCAAGGCCGAGATGCCGGGCAAGCTGCTGCGCTCCTACACGGGTACGCGCTTCGTCTTCACGGCGTGAACCATTTGTCCGCCGGAACGGTCCGGTCAGCCACACAGGCTGCCCAATCCAGGGAGAGTGTCACATGAACCTGTTCAAAATGACCCTGCCTCTGTTCGCCACGGTGCTGACCTTTGCATCGCTCGGCGCCTTCGCCCAGAGCCACAGCGCCGCCCATATGGCGCCGAAAACCGACGGGGAGATGATCGCCAATGCCATGTCGGCGGCGCCACGCGCGGTCGCCGAGACGGCGACGATCATTGCCATGAATGAAAAGGGCGAGGCACGCACACTGCGCCAGGGCACGGGCAATTTCACCTGCATGCCCGACAACCCGATGACGCCGGGCAACGACCCGATGTGCCTGGACAAGAACGCCATGGAATGGGCCAAGGCGTGGATAGAGCACAAGGAGCCGCCGAAAGGGCAGATCGGTCTCGCCTACATGTTGGCCGGCGGTTCGGATGCCAGTAACAACGACCCTTATGCGACGGCGCCACCGCCGGGCCACACATGGGTGGACACCGGCCCGCACGTGATGATCCTAAACGCGGTGGACCTGTTGCAGGGCTATCCCACGACCGCCGAGAATGCGCGGGCGCCCTATGTGATGTGGGGCGGCACGCCCTATGCGCACATCATGATGCCGGTGAGTGAGTCCATTGAGCAAGCCGCCGAGACGCCGGCCAAGCCATAGCCGGGCGGTGGCAATTTAGCATGCTGTATTGTTCCCTCCCCTTGAGGAGCAGATCAACAGACGCCGCTGATCTGCTCCCCGGCTTTCTGCAATCAGAGAACGGCGTTTACGCCGGAAGCCCAGGCCAAGTCGAGCTTGCTCCAGTCCATCAACGCGCGGGCTCGCCGGCACCGTTCCGAGGTCACGCGGGCCACCTCGCCGATGTCCGGTCCGGGCGGCGCGATCGGAGCGCCGCCGTCAGCCCCCGAGCCGTCCTGGTCCACCGCCTCGAGCATAGCGCCATAGACCGCCCACACGGTGTGCATCGGCAGGCCAGTCGCCTTCATCGCCAACACCACCTGCGCGGCGGTCGGTTTCCGGAGGACGCGAACCATTTGGGGCTCAGGCTTGGGTGGTCCGCCCGTCATGGCTCATCTCCGTCATGGTCGCTCCCCTCGCTCAGCCGCGCCCCCGATCCATCGTCCGCGTCGAACGCGACGCCGGTCGCCTCGAACGCGGCGCGCAGCCGGTTGCGCGTCGTTGGTGTTGCTGCTGTGGTGCCCAGTTCGAAATCCTGAAGCGTGCTGTAGGCCAGCCCGGTCCGCCCTTGCGCCTCCAGTCGGGACCAGCCGAGGAGCTTGCGCGCGGCGAGGCACTGGTCAGGGGGCATGAATCACTCTTCGTTCCGGGGCGGGGGTGTCGAACCTACTCCGCGGCGGCGTGGTCGTCACGCTCCAGCAAGCTGTGCGCGCGGGCGCGGTCGAGGGGCGCCCGTGACCGTTCGGCCGAGGTGCAGAAGACCGGCAGGGCAAGGCGGTCCTGCGGCAGTTGGCGTTGATACTGCCCAGCGGGACGACCGGGCGCGCGTATTGCGAGATGCCCATTCGGCTACGAACGGAATGCTGACGGCCGATGCCGTTGCGGGCACTCCGTTGGCCATCCCGCCCGTCGTTTTGCGCACGCGCCCGAGGCTCGGGGACGCGCGCAAGCGCCTCCTCAAGCACGGACACCTCCTCTCGCGCTCCCAATCAGCTTTGCGTGGTCCGCGCCTTCAGTGACTTCGGGGGGCGACCGCGTCGGCGTGGCGCCTCCGGCTTGGGAAGAGGCCGATCTTCCAGCAGTCCCTGTGCGACGGCTTTTCCCAGCAGGTTCTGCACCGACGACACCGACCAGCGCGCCTCGCCGCGCGGCGTCCGACAGTGAATGTCTTCCAAATGCTGGGCGATGTTGGCGAGCGTCGGGTTCTCCAACGTGTTCACCGCCATGGCGACCAGGGTGACCAAGTCGTCGCTGTCCCGGCGACGCGGCGTGCGCTCCAGTACCGCCTCGTCCACAAAACCGTCCCGCGCCAAGCGCCGGACGGCGCGCGCCAGGGCCGGTCCGGTCCAGGGGCCACCGTCGGGCCGCCGCGAACCGCTCTTGTCCAGGCTGCGGGCCACGGTCTCCCACGGATACGCGGGCCGCATCGCCCGAACGTGGGGCAGGATGGCGTCGGCCACGCGCAAGACATCGGCGTCGCGCCGCGCCTCGCGCGCGTCGGTGACGGCGCGCACCGCCGCGGCGGAGCGGAAGCGCAGCCCCGGATTGCCACCGATGCGGCCGCGCTCGCGGGCCGCCTTCAACCCGGCCTTGGTGCGCTCGCGGATGAGGGCGCGTTCGAACTCAGCCACCGCGCCGAGGATCTGCAGGGTGAAGCGGCCCTGCGGGCTGGTGGTGTCGATGGGATCACCGAGCGAGCGGAAGCCGGCGCCCTTGGCGTCGAGCGCCGCGAGGATCTCCAACAGGTGGGCGAGCGAACGCGCCAGGCGGTCGATGCGCACGACGACCAGCACATCGCCCTTGCGGCAGCGCTCGACGGCGCGCTTCAATTCCGGGCGCGCCCGATCGCCGCCGGAGGCGTGCTCGCGCAGGATGGTCGCGCAGCCGGCGTTCTTGAGTGCGTCGATCTGCGGGTCGGTGGTCTGCTCGTCGGTCGACACGCGGGCGTACCCGATCAAGGCCATGGCATCGTCTCCATCGGCAGCAGCTGGCTCATCCAAAAGAGTTTTATCAAAAGTGGCGGGCCACCGGCTGGACTATTTTACCAAATTCGCAGATGGTACGTAACGCCCGTTTGGTAAAATATCTGAGGCCACGGCGGACCCATGACCGTCACGCGCTCCCGGCCGGGGCGACCGCGCCACGGGCAGGGCAGGGGAGCCGGCGAGGAGCGGCAATGCCCCGCCATGAGGCAAGGACGACGCGCTTGGACGCGCCGTTTTCGGTACGGGGAAAGCCACAAGCCGCCCACGGGGTGAGAGCGCAGGCCGATGCAAATAGGCTTCTAAACGGATCCACCCGACAACGACACAGCCAGCCGACAGGCCAAACCATGCGCGAAGGGAATTTGGCGCCTGTGAAGGACCTCTATCACGAACCTCCAGTCTCAGAATACAACTCCATTTAGCTATCATCTCCAATGATTACAGCGACTTACGCCGAAACCGCGTACGTGGGGCAAAAGTCCGGGCGCTCAGGCCATCGCTGATCGCATTCTGATGAGGTTGGGGAGGTCGGGGGCGTCAACTCCAGACACGCCGAGGCGGTGGCCAAGATAGTCCCAGAAGGAGACACCGAGCTTGGCGCAGGTCAGCAGCAGGCCGGCGAAGGCATCCCGACCGTCACGCCCCGGATCGGACTGGGTGCCGCCGGAGACCTTGCGCTTGGTGACCTGCGGGCGCAGGTCACGCTCCGAGCCGTTGGTGTTGAGCGGCACCTCCGGGCGGTCCAGCACCACCAGCAACTCGTCCTTGTTGGCGTGCAAGCGGTCCAGCAGACGGTCGAGCGTGGCGAAGCCCGTGCGCCGACGGAACAGGCGATCGAAGCGCGTCCGCAACGCGGAGCGTCGGCGGCGATCGGGAGCCCGCCGATAAGCTTTCAGGTCGGCGTAGAACCACCAGATCAGCGCCCGCACGCGCTGCTGGGCGGCGTACTGCTGGTCGGTGAAGGTGTCGAGCTTGTGCACCAGTCGCTCCGCGTGCACCCAACATAGAGCGTGGTGATCGACGGCGAACTGGCCGGCATCGTCGGACAGGATCACGGTGTCGGGCAGCAGGCCATGCGCCTTGATGGCGCCCCACACCACCCCTTCGGTGGCGATCAGCACCGGATCGGGCGACACCGTCAGCCCGGTGATTCCAAGCCCGTCGAGATGCTGCAGCCACGCCGCGTGGTCGGGGAAGTGGCGGATGGGATCGGCGGCCAGCCGGGCGATGAGCGATCCCGACAGAGCACGCTGCCGCAGGTACGCCAAGGCATGGGCGTTGATCACGTAATCGCCATAGCCGGCCCGCAGCACCTCCAGAAAGTTCAGCCGGCTCTTGGAGGCGGTGGTGGCGAAGGCGGTGAAATGATCGTTGCCGACCTGCGTGCAGAAGGCGTTCTGGCGTTGGTGCCGGGCACCGGTGTCATCGACGCTGATCCACGCCGCGGTTTCCAGCCCGGTCCGCAGCACCGCGCGGGCCTCGGCGCGGAAGGTGTCCGTGCCGGTGTTGAGCAGCCGCACGAGCTGCCGCTTGGAGAGGTCGATGCCGAAGGCCCGCAGTTGGCTCACCAGGCGCGGCATGGTCACTTGCCCCTGATGGTGCTGCAGCAGCACGAAACGGCGCAGCTCCGGCCCGAAGTGGCCGGTGATCCCCGCCGGCATCGGGGCGACCAGCGTCTCGCCGGTTGGGGTCACCCAGCGCTCCCGGCGGATGCGCATCACATGCGGGCGCACCACGAGATCCTGGACGACGAAGTCCTCATAGCCCTTGAAGCGCGAACCGGCCGGCGCATCCAGTTTGATGATCCGCTCCTCCTGGATCACCAGCCGCTCGGTCTTGCGCCGCTTCTGGCCACGCTTGCCGCCGGCCTGCGGTTTGGGCTCGGTCTTCGGCTCCATGCCGCTCGGCCGGATCACCGGCCGGCCTTTCACGCCCTTGAGTGCGGCGACCTCCGCCCGCAGATCCGCAATCGCCTGCTTCAGGGCCGCGTTGTCCGCCAGCAGGCGTTCGGTCAATCCTTCGAGATCGCCGCGCGACAGCTCGGACAGAGGTAGCTTCTCAGGGGTGCTCACACCCAGAAACATGAGACCCGGGCAGGCCAAAGCCAACCCCGGTCCGTGTCAGGCCTGCCCGGCTTTTTGCCCCACGTACGAAACCGCGCTGACGTTTTCAGGAATTTCCGGTTTCAGCGAGCAGAGCGCTGACGCTGCGGGGCGGGTGTCGGCGAGTTCGGCCCGCCAGCCCGGTTTCGAAACCACGATGGGACGGTCGGCCCCGCTAGGTGTCGCGGAACGGCCGTCCCGGGATGAGCGCCAAACGACGATGGTCTCTCCGTCGTCGGACTGGAACGGCGCCTCGGCCGGGTCGCAGAGGACGTGTTCGGCGAACCAGCGGCGAAAGGCCCGGTGACGATCGATGACCGTCCCGTAGACGGGGTTCTCGTAGACAACAAAGACGTCGCGCGCCTCCCGCGCGACCGCGCCGCCCAGCCGGTCGATGACCCGGGCCAGGACGTCGGGGCCGAAGGAATGGTAAATGAAGACAAGCAGATCCCCATCCGGCAGCGGCACGTCCAGTGCATCGCCCTCCGCGATGGTGACCGGGGGACGATGGGGAAAGCGCTTTGCGACGATGGCCGCGTTGCGCCGGGCGATCCGCACGAGGTGCGGGGAAATGTCGACCCCGACGACGGCCCGGAACGGGTGTTCGCTGGCGATGATCGTCGACCGCCCCTTGCCGCATCCGAGGTCCAGAAAGCTGCGGCTTTCAAGGTTCGGGATGGAGCGCAGGGCGGCCCGCAGGCAGCTCGGCTGGCAACCGGCGTAGGCGGTGATGCCGGCGTCGCCCGGTCGGCCGGCCCTGAGGAGCCAAGCCGGGATGTAGCCGCTCGTCCGCGTGCCGTAGTCGGCATCGAAGGGATGGACGCGCAGCCAAGGATCGCCGCGCCGACTCGTGTTCTGCAACCTGACCAGGGCCGACCAGAGGACGGCGTTCCGAGCGGCCCACGTCGCGGCGGCACGCACGACCGATCGGAGCGGCAGCCTGGACGGCATCATGGCGGTGGCCCACCGTGACCGAGGAGACTTCCCGCTATAGCAGCGCGCGTGCGGTCGCGGAACGGAATACGGCCTTACGCGCCAGGGGAATGGGGCGATGGGGAAATGCCGCCCTATCCCGGATTCCTGCGGACCACTCCATCCGGCGAGCCCGCGCGCACGGTGCACAGGAAGGACGCCAGCTCACGGTTGAGCACCGTTCCCGCGGGATGCGGCGGCATTCGGCTCATTCGACTGTCTTTCGTGCTTGGTCCGTGTGGGCTGCCGCGTGCAAGCCTTGGTGGACCGGGCGGCATGCGGCTAAGCTGCCGCAAGACACCTGACCAACGGATGCTATGATGGCCCAGACCACGCCGCTCACCGCGCTCGCCAAGATGGTCGTCAAGGACATGGCTGCGGGTCGCGCGGGTGAGGGCATTGACCTTGCCCTGCTGGCGATCGATCAGATGCCAGACGCCGCCGAGCAGCTGGTGGACCTGGTCATCGCGGAAGCGCGGCGCAAGAAGCCGAACGCGCGATTGATCGACGCCTTCGCGCTCCTGCTGGGGCATGCGCTGGAGACGCTGCGCTACGGCGTCGAACGCCGTCTGCCGGACGCCTTGGCACGGGCCGACGCGCTCCGCGGGACACTTCGTCGCCTCGGCCGCGACGGCACCCTCGGCCCGGAGACCATGGTGACGATCCTCGGCCAGTTCGCCGCCGCCAAACTCGACCCCGGCGACGAGCTCAGGAACGTTATGGCCGACGTGATGGAGGAGGCTGGGGCCACGTCGGGCGGTGCCGACGTCGGCGAGCTGGCCGATCACCTGTCGGCACTCGCCGAGGCCGTCAAGGATGAGTTCGAGCTGTTCGCCCAGCTGCAGGAGTTCACCGCCGCGCTGCCGGACGACAGCCGGAGCCTCTTCGCGGTGGCGTCTTTCACGCCGGGCGTTGAGCGGCTGCGCGAGGCCGCGGTCGGTTGGCTCTTCGACCCGGCCAGCCTGGTTCGCAGGGCGACGGCGCGCACCGTTGAGCAGACCGCCCCACGCCGTCTGGTGTCCGGCACCATGCTGCGGCGGATGATTCAGATGCGCAACTGGCTGCCGGAGGCCGACCGCGCCGCGCTGGACGACGCGATCAGGGCATGCCGCCAGAACGGGATCACCGTGGTGCCGTCGAAACCGGCGCAGGTCCGCGACGTCTTCGTCTCGGGCTGGGACGGCTCCGGCGCACAGTCGGTGTTTGTGGTTGCCCGGGAGGGCCGCAAGACCGCCATTGCCTCCGTGCTTCTGAAGCTGGGGGTGGGCGTGCGGGACGCCTGGGTCCAGCATGGGGGGAGCCGCCGGGAGGCCGACGGCATGCTCGACGACATTGATGTCCGCATCGGCCTGATCCCCTCGACCGAGGACTACGTGCACAAGGCTATGGCGCACGCCTTAACAGTCAACTTGATCTCCGGTGTCGTGCCGCCGTTCGGCCTGCTGGACGTCGTTGAGACGACTGGGCTGGCGAACATCCAGCCGAACGCTGTACCCGTTGAGGAGATGGTGGCGTCGTTGTGCGAGGCGATGCCGCCGGAGTGGTTGGAGCCGACAGCCGTTGCCCGGGCGCTCAAGAACAGCGTCGCATGGGACGAGCAGCTTCCCTTTGTATCGTCGTGGTTCGAGGACGATGCCGTCGTTGGCGAAGTGTTGGGCAGCAAGCGGATGGCGGCGCCCAAAGCGCTCTCCGCGGTTCTCGACGGGATTCTGGAAGGCCGCCGCCGGAAATGGGCCGAGCTGATGGCTTGGACCGCCTTCGCGCTGCGGGAGTCCGACGAGGACGCGGATTGGCCGGAGTTCGCCCTGGTCGCTCGTGAGTTGCTCGCCGGGCGTGCGCTCCGCGAGATCCCCGCGATGATGACCATCGCACGCGTGACGGCGGAGGCTTACGCGTTCCGATTTCGGCGATAAAGACGCCCAGGGCGGAGAGGGGACTGATGGCGGTTCTCACAACGGACCACAGTTTTCGGAAACCATGCACCAGTGCCATGGGGCAATTCTCCAGTCGGCCAGCCAATCCTCTTGAGCATCTTCTCTCCCACGGACGGGCGCGCTACACCTCGGCGCCGCTTTGGCCATTCCGTGAGATGCGATGATCGACACACCCGAGTTTTGCCCAAGGAGCGCGACCTGATCCGGCGCGAGTTCATGCTGCGGCTCAGCAGCGCCCGATCCATCCACGACGGCATCCTGGTGAAGCGCTGGGCGACCGGCCCACACAAGGGCCAGCCCAAGCCGGCCGCCGCGGTGCAGAGCATGATCGAGCGGGGCCTGTTGTCCCTGGTGGACGACGGCGCGCACTGGCTCAAGGCGACCTTTACGCCGGCGGGCCTCCAGGCGCTGCGCCGCATGGCCGCGGACCAGCGGGCGCTGCCGCCCCGCCAGTACCAGCAGCTGCTCGACGAGCTCGCCAGCCTGCCGTGAGGGGAGGGGAGATGACACGCATGTCGGTTCAGGTGGGGGACCGCTTTACCCGGACGGCTGGATCGCCCAAGATCTATGTCGTCACCGCCCTCGTCGACAAGCCCGGCCATCTCCCGCACGCCCGCCTGCTCCTGGAGGGCGGCATGCCCACCGACGAACTCCTCGTCAGCGTGGATGCTCTGGGTGACCGCAAGCATTGGCGCCCGGTCCCGTGAGGGGCCTCCGCCGCACGCGTTGACACCCTGCGGTCCCGCGCCCACAATCGGCTCATGTGCGGACGCTTTGCTCTTCATTCGCCGGCCAGTCTCCTGGTTGACCGGTTCGCAGCCACGGTCCACGGCGACGCCCCAGCGCCGCGGTACAACGCCGCGCCGATGCAGACCCTGCCGGTCATCCGGTTCAACCCGGAGACCAAAGAGCGGCGCCTCAGCCCGCTAAGGTGGGGCTTGGTTCCGGTGTGGGCGAAGGACCCTTCCGGTGCGGCCAAGATGATCAACGCGCGCGCCGAGGGCGTGGCTGATCGGCCGGCGTTCCGCTCCGCCTTCAAGAAGCGCCGTTGTCTGGTTCCATTCGATGCTTATTACGAGTGGCGCAAGGTCGATGGAGCGAAAATTCCGCATGCCATTGCCACGGACAGCAACGGGCCGGATGCCTTCGCCGGGCTTTGGGAAGGAAGGAAGGACCCGGACAGCGGAGAATGGCTTCACACCTTCACCATCATCACCACCGAAGCCAACGACGCGACCCGCGCCATCCATGATCGCATGCCGGTGATCCTGCCGCCCGACCGGTGGAGCGCCTGGCTGGGCGAGGAGGAGATCAGCCCTGACGCGCTGCAGGCGATGCTAAGCCCGTACCCGAGCACGCACATGCGGGTCTGGCAGGTTAGCAAGGACGTCGGCTCGGTCAAGAACGACCGTGCCGACCTGATCGACGCTGTGGACAGCGGGCCCGCCATCAATCCCGCCTGACACCGCCGCGGCACGATTGTCCTCCTGCCAACGAGCTCTGGCGCGCTCGTTTGGCTGAGGACAAAACCGGATTATGCGCATTGCCTCGACGAGCGTTGTCAATGTGATGCAGTGCGTGAGTTGAGCCCCCAGCGTTTGACGGGGATACACTCCGACAGCCCGTCGTCAACGCCTATCCACGTCGTCGCCAAATCCGGCCAATGATTGTGCAGTCCAGTCAATCTCCGAAACGGACAGCGGGGCCCGCGCGGCCGATGATGCGAAGTCGAATGAATGATAGCCCCCTTCATCACAGTCGCAGAATCTCGGCTATGGGATACAAATCAAACAGTCGATAACGGCGCTGGTGTGGAGTGGACCGGAGCCGGACCAAAGCGGCTCCGGGGCCGTGTCCCGGCACGTGGTGTCTGAGGCGTAAGGCTGGCCCGCCGGAGCGCTCCCCCTAGCTGGCGCAGGCGGGCCAGCCGTCCGGGAGCGGGCGGTCACCGTGTTCTTCGGCTAAGTTGAGGTTGCTTGACGACCATCAACCGAGACGGAGCAACACGATGACCGAGGACAGGATCGCTCTTCAGGAGCTGATTGGGAAGAGCGCCGACGCGGATTTCCTGCGCGAGATGGTCGGCTTCGCCGCCCAGCGCCTGATGGAACTGGAGGTGGAGAACCTGTGCGGCGCCGGCTACGGTGAACGCAGCGAGGACCGGCTGACCAAACGCAACGGCTACCGGGAGCGGACCTGGGAGACGCGCGCCGGCGCCATCGACCTTCGCATCCCCAAGCTGCGGCGCGGCTCCTACTTCCCGGCCTTTCTGGAGCCGCGCCGCACCGCGGAGAAGGCGCTGATCGCGGTGATCCAGGAGGCGTATGTGCAGGGCATCTCGACCCGCAGCGTCGATGATCTGGTCAAGGCGATGGGCATGACCGGCATCTCGAAAAGCCAGGTCAGCCGCCTGTGCCAGGACATCGACGAGCGGGTCCACGCCTTCCTGAACCGCCCGCTGGAGGGCGACTGGCCCTTTGTGTGGCTGACCATCTGGGTGGCGCCGGAGGCGATCGCCGCCTGGACGCCGGCCAAGACGGGGCGGCGCGGCCGTCCGTCCCGCTACTCGGCCATCGCGATCGAGGCTGGGTTGATGCTGCGCCTCGCCTTTGGCCGGCCGTGGCGCCAGACCGAAGGCCTGCTGGGTTCGCTGATGCGCCTGCTCGGCCTGGACCTGCCCGTGCCCGATCACACGACCTTCTCCCGGCGTAGCGCCGATCTGGAGGTTGCAGCAGCGCTGGCCAGGACGGACGGCCCGGTCACGGTAGTCATCGATTCGACCGGGCTGAAGGTGTTCGGCAAGGGCGAGTGGCACCAGGAAAAGCACGGCGGCCCGACGCGCCGTAGTTGGAGAAAACTTCATCTGGCGAGCAATCCTGATACGGGCGAGATCCTCGCGTCGGAACTGACGACCACGGAGGACGGCGATGCCTCTCTGGTCGGCCCCTTGCTCGACCAGATAAGGCGCCCGATCGGCACGGTGCTTGCGGACGGCGCGTACGACGGCGAGCCGGTCTACCACGCCGTGACCGCCCGCAGCCCCGAAGCGGAGGTGATCATCCCGCCGCGCTCGACTGCGGTGCCGAGCGACACCGCCGAGAGCGCTCCCACGCAGCGTGACCGCCACATCCAGATGATCGCGGAACGCGGACGGCTCGGCTGGCAGCGGGCGGTCGGCTACGGACGCCGGTCCCTGGGCGAGGTGGCGATGTTGCGGTACAAGACCCTGATCGGGCGAAGCCTGCGCGCTCGGACTCTGCCGACGCAGAAGGCCGAGGCCGCCGCTGGCTGCACGGTCCTCAACATCATGGCAAGCCTCGGGATGCGGGTCTCCCGCAAGGTCGCCTGAACGCCAACTTTCTAGGGCGGAGCCCGTCAACGCACCGAGTTTTGCACCAACGTCATGCCCAACGATTTCTTTCCACCCACAGTCCGATCCACAACCACTTCCAGCTCCGCCGCCACCTGATCTCCGCCTCCCAGTATCGCACCGTCCGCGCTCGCGCCTTCACCACCTGGCGCGAGGCTACCGGCCTTGCCCGGACTGCCTGATCCAGTGAACACGGGAGTTGTTCAAATCCTCCGTGCATCAACCGACCGCGAAGTTGACAGCACCGTCGTGCCCACGAGCCATGGGTGGCCTGATCGCGCCAGAACCGGATGCCCTGCCGATCCATTATCCAAGGGGTTAGGTTTCCGCCTTTTGACGCGCTCCGAACGCCTCTTGAACCAGAGGCAGAGTTTCCTAAGTCGAAAGCGTCAAGGGCCCCCTTGGGACTTGCAAGGTCTACGCGCCGCGATTGGCGCGCTCGTACCCATGTTGCTCATAAGGAGGATGTGGCTATGGGCATGATCGACTTCTCCCCGCTGTTCCGATCGACCATCGGTTTCGATCGGCTGTCCGACCTGCTCGACGACGCGATGCGCTACGAGCCGTCGGACAACTACCCGCCCTACAACATCGAGAAGACCGACGAGGACACCTACCGCATCACCATGGCGGTGGCCGGCTTCGCGCCCGAGGACATCACCATCACCGTGCAGCCCAACCTGCTGGTGGTGGCCGGCCGCAGGCCGGGCCGTGAGGCGGTCCAGTACCTTCACCACGGTCTGGCGATGCGTCCGTTCGAGCGGCGCTTCGAGCTGGCCGACTATGTCCAGGTGTCGGGCGCCAAGATGGAAAACGGGCTGCTGTCCGTGGAGCTCGCACGCGAGCTGCCGGACTCCCTGAAGCCGCACACCATCCAGATCGCAAGCGCGCCGAAGCCCAAGACCATCGAGGCGCAGCCGGTTGGGACGCCGCAGGCCGCTTGAGCTTCGCTGGCTCAAAGCCGCCGCCGGCCCGCATGGACGGGCCGGTGACGGCGTGTGCCACGATCGCCTTGAGAAGGAGCTGTGACGATCAAGACAGGAGGATGACATGAGCGTGCGTGATCTCATTCCGTGGGGCCGCGAGCGGGCTCCCAGCGTGCGGGGTGGCGAGGTCATGGACCCGTTCCTCTCTCTGCAACGTGACATGAACCGCCTGTTCGATGACGTCTTCCGCGACCTCGTCAGCCCCGTGCCGTCCGTCGGGTTCGGTCGCATGGGCTGGCCGCACACCGACGTCCTCGAAACCGACAAGGAGTACCGGGTCACGGCGGAACTGCCCGGCCTGGAGGAAAAGGACATCGACCTGAGCTTCCAGGACGGCGTGCTGACGCTGAAAGGCGAGAAGACGTTGGAGCAGGACGGTGAGGGCAAGCGCTACAGCGAGCGTTATTACGGCCGCTTCGAACGTTCCATCGCCGTCGGGCCGGACGTGGACGAGGACAAGATCAGCGCCTCGTTCAAGAACGGTGTGCTCACCGTCGTGCTGCCCAAGTCGCCGGAAGCGGACAGCAAGGTCAAGCGCATCACCGTGAACGCGACCTAGTCGGCATGGGCGTGCCGCCTTCCCGGCGTGGCGGGCGGCACGCCGGCATCGTCCGGTCCAGGGAGGATGTCATGTGGAGGCAAGAGGAACAGGTTGGAGCCAAACTTCGGTCGCTTCCAGACGTGACCTGGGCGTTCGCCCCGAGGCCGACGGCACCCGGGGACTCGCCGCCGGTGGCCAACGACGCCGATCCGTTGGCGCCGTCGCCCACCGTGCCGCCGGGCACCATGGCCCTCATCCACAAACCAGGGCGCAGCGCGACGACCTCGGGCAAGGTCCGCTCGTGTGCGTGGGTGCTCAGCTTCCAGCCCTGCTCAGCTCAGTTCGTCGAGCCGCTGATGGGCTGGTGCGGCGGCGACGATCCGTTGCGCCACGTCGAACTGCGCTTCCGGAGCCGGGACGCGGCGGTGCGCTTCGCCACCCGCCACGGCATCCCGTTCGAGGTTGATGAGCCGCCGCGGGACCGGCCGACGGCTGTCGGCTGTCCGGAGCCGCCGGCTGCGATGTGGACCGACTGGATGCTGGACTGCCTGGAGCCGGTGCGCAGCGGTGATCTGCGCTGGTCGGCCGCGGACGTCGAGCGCGCCATCCTCAACCCGGCCGGCCTGTTCCGCGATCCGTTCGAGGTGGTCTCTCACGCGGCACTGACGAGCACGGAGAAGCGCCGCATCCTGACGTCGTGGGAGTGGGATGCCCTGCGCATCGAAGCGACCCAGGACGAAGCGTGGCTCGACGGTGAGCCGTCGCGCCTGGAGGAAGTGCGGGCCGCCCTGCGCGCCCTTGACGGACGCGCCATGGTCCCACCTCCGGCCAACACCGACCGCCGCCCCGGCGGCACGGACGCCAGGGTCGCCTGAGGGAGGTCGGCCATGCGGATGTTTGATCCTTGGGACTGGCAAGGCTGGACTGAGGGCGAGGGCGGCGAGCCTCTCGGCCCGAACGCGGAGCATCTGGTCCGCTGGGGGCTGACCGTGGCCTTTTGCCTGTTTGTCGCCTCTCTGTATCCCGCCGAACTGGTAGCAGGCCTGCTGGGCGTGCTTCTGCTCATGGGCTCCATCGCCGCCGCAACCGCCGCGGAGCTGCGCGACGAGCCGGTCTTCGCCCCGCACTTCACCCTGTGGGACGAAGCCGCCGCTTCGGCGGCACTCGGTCTTTTGGCCTGGCTCGTCCCCTCGCTGCGACCGGGATTGGTGGTGGCGCACCTCCTCGCGGGCGGCTCCATGAGCTGAACGGCAATACCGGAGGCGCCATGGGCCAGAAGACCAGTTTGACCATCTGGTCGGCGACGTCGCCACCCCACCCGTTCCGCCCCGGTCGCCCGTCCCCTCGGAGGCTGGGGCGTGATCCGGTATCCCCGGACATCATCGATGGAGGGAAACCATGACCTACGCAACGTGGAAGGACAGGAAAGACAACGGCATCGTCGATCTGGTGACCCTGCTGCTCGGCGCCGCGCTGTTCCTCGGGCCGTGGCTGTACGGCTTCGCGGACCAGGCAACCGCGTCCTGGAACGCCTGGATCACCGGGGCCGTGATGGTCGCGCTGGCGGCCGCGGCGATCTTCGCCTTCGCCGAGTGGGAAGAGTGGGTGAATCTGGTGGTCGGCCTGTGGGCGGTCGTGGCGCCTTGGGCGCTCGGCTTCGCCGGCCACAGCTCGGCCATGCGGACCCACGTGGTCGTCGGCCTGGCCGTCGCGGTGCTGTCGGCCGCCGAGGGCTGGTACTTCCACCGCAACCCGCCGCGCCTGACGGCGTGACGCGCCGGAAACGAGCAAGGAAGATGCCATGCGCAAGCTGATCGTGGCCGTGCTCTCGACCGTGCTTGTCCTCGGCGCGGCCGGTCCGGCGCTTTCCGCCTCGCGCACGACGAGCGCCACCGCGGACGTGCCTTGCTCGGAGACGCGCAACACTCTGGCCAAATACGCGGCGGATCACGGCTGCTCGGACCTGAGCAACGTCAACCGGCACGGTGACCGCGTCGAACCGACGGCTTCCAAGGCGGGACAGCCAATCCGACTCAGCGTCGACGTGACGTCCGGCGCCGTGCAGGAGCATCAGGGTTGACGAACGCCGGCCGGGGCGCTCCGCCCCCGGCCCCGACGCTCGCGGCCCAGACTGGAGGCGGAAAGCCTCACCGGTGATCCCGGCCCGGGAGCTTGGCTGGGACCCCCGGCCAACGAAGGAGTGCCGTCATGGTGCGAACTCTGTCCCGCTTTGCCATCGTCTTTGCCCTGTTCGCCTGTGCGGCCCCGGCCACGGGACCATCGCCGGTGTCTGCGCAGGAAACCGCCCCCGTGCCCGGCATGCCGAGCCTCGCGCCGATGCTGAGCGCCGTGACCCCCGGCGTCGTGAACATCGCCGTGCGCGGGCACACGGAGATGGACAAACCCGCTGCTGCGCGACCCCTTCTTTCGCCGCTTCTTCGACCTGCCGGACCAACCGGTGCGCCGGGAAACCCGGGCGGCCGGGTCGGGGGTCATCGTCGACGCGCGCAACGGCTATGTCCTCACCAACAACCACGTCGTCGCGAACGCCGACATCATCGAAGTCACCACCAAGGACAAGCGCCAGTTCCGGGCCAAGCTGCTGGGCCGCGACCCACAAACGGAAATCGCCGTTTTGAAGATCGACGCCGACAACCTCAGCGCGGTTCCGCTGGGGGACAGCGACCGGTTGCAGGTCGGCGACTACGTGGTGGCGATCGGCAACCCGTTCGGCCTGGGCCAGACCGTGACCGCCGGCATCGTCAGCGCGCTGGGCCGCAGCGGCCTCAGCGAAGGCTACGAGGATTTCATCCAGACGGACGCGTCTATCAACCCGGGCAACTCGGGCGGGGCGCTGGTCGATCTCCGCGGCCGGCTGATCGGGATCAACACCGCCATCCTGGCGCCCAGCGGGGGCAACATCGGCATCGGCTTCGCCGTGCCGATCAACATGGCGCGCCAAGTGATGGAGCAGATCCTGCAGTACGGCGAGATCCGGCGCGGGCGCATCGGCATCGCCGTCCAGGATCTGACGCCGGAGATCGCCGGGGCCATGGGCGTGACCGAAACGGAAGGCGCGGTGGTCGCGCGGGTCGAGACGGGAACGCCGGCGGAGCGCGCCGGCATCCGCCAAGGCGACGTGATCGTCGCCATCGACGGCAGCCCCGTCCACAGCGCCGCCCAGGTGCGCAACCGGGTCGGGCTGAAGCGGGTTGGCGATGCCGTGGACCTGACGCTGCAACGCCATGGCGCCCAGCGCAGCGTGACCGCCCGGATCGAGGCCGCCGCACGCTCGTGAGGGGCACCCCCGCCGGGATGCGGTGCCCGGACCGAAGCCGTCAATTCAGAAAGGGAGAATGAGCCATGACATTCCGTCCGCTGCATGACCGGGTCGTGATCCGCCGCGTGGAGGAGGACGCGAGGACCCCCGGCGGCATCATCATTCCCGACACCGCCAAGGAGAAGCCCATGCAAGGCGACGTGGTCGCCGTCGGCCCCGGGGCGCGCGACGAGCAGGGCCGCCTGCAGCCGCTCGATGTGAAGCCGGGCGACCGCGTGCTGTTCGGCAAATGGGCGGGCACCGAGGTGAAAATCGACAACGAGGATTATGTGATCATGAAGGAGACCGACATCATGGCGGTCATAACCGCCTGAGCGTCGCGTTCCAAGCGTTGCCAAGGGAGGGTTTGAGCCATGGCTGCCAAAGAGGTGAAGTTCTCCACGCCGGCCCGCGAGAAGATGCTGCGCGGGGTGGACATACTGGCCGACGCCGTGAAGGTGACGCTGGGGCCTAAGGGCCGCAACGTCGTCATCGAGAAGTCCTTCGGCGCGCCGCGCATCACCAAGGACGGCGTGACCGTCGCCAAGGAGATCGAGCTGCCCGACAAGTTCGAGAACATGGGCGCCCAGATGGTCCGCGAGGTCGCCTCTAAAACCAGCACGGAGGCCGGCGACGGCACCACCACCGCGACCGTGCTCGCCCAAGCCATGGTCCGCGAGGGGGCCAAGGCGGTCGCCGCCGGGGTGAACCCCATGGATCTGAAGCGGGGCATCGACAGGGCCGTGGAGGCGGTGGTGGCCGATCTCACGGCGCAGGCCCGCAAGATCACCACCAACGAGGAGATCGCCCAGGTCGGCACCATCTCGGCCAACGGCGACCGCGAGATCGGCGACATGCTGGCGCAGGCCATGCAGCGGGTCGGCAACGAGGGCGTCATCACGGTGGAGGAGGCCAAGAGCCTGGGCACCGAACTGGACGTTGTGGAAGGCATGCAGTTCGACCGTGGCTATCTCTCGCCCTACTTCGTCACCAACGCCGACAAGATGATCGCGGAGCTGGAGGACGCCTTCATTCTGCTGCACGAGAAGAAGCTGTCGGGCCTGCAGGCCTTGTTGCCGGTGCTGGAGCAGGTCGTGCAGTCCGGCAAGCCGCTGCTGATCATCGCCGAGGATGTTGAAGGCGAGGCGCTCGCCACGCTGGTGGTGAACAAGCTGCGCGGCGGCCTGAAGATTGCGGCCGTGAAGGCGCCGGGCTTCGGCGATCGCCGCAAGGCCATGCTGGAGGACATCGCGGTCCTGACCGGCGGTCAGGTCATCTCCGAGGAACTCGGTATCAAGCTGGAGAGCGTGACCATCGACATGCTCGGCCGGGCCAAGCGCGTGCGCATCGAGAAGGAGACCACCACCATCATCGACGGCGCCGGCCGCAAGGAGGACATCCAGGCCCGCACCGCGCAAATCCGCGCGCAGATCGAGGAGACGACGTCGGACTATGACCGCGAGAAGCTGCAGGAGCGTCTGGCGAAGCTGGCCGGCGGCGTGGCGGTCGTGCGGGTCGGCGGTTCCACCGAGGTCGAGGTGAAGGAGCGCAAGGACCGCGTCGAGGACGCCATGCACGCCACCCGCGCGGCGGTGGAGGAAGGCATCCTGCCCGGCGGGGGCGCCGCTCTGCTCTACGCCGCTCAGGCGCTGCACTCCCTCGCCCCGGAGAACGACGACCAGCGGATCGGCATCGACATCGTCCGGCGTGCCCTCCAAGCCCCAGCGCGCCAGATCGCGACCAACGCCGGGGTGGACGGCTCGATCATCGTCGGCAAGTTGCTCGACCGCGGCGAAGCGCACTGGGGCTACGACGCCCAGAACGACCGGTACGGCGACATGTTCGGCTTCGGCATCGTTGACCCGACCAAGGTGGTGCGCGTCGCGCTGCAGGACGCCGCCTCGATCGCCGGCCTGCTGATCACGACGGAGGCCATGATCGCCGAGAAACCGGAGAAGAAGGCAGCTCCGGCGACGCCCGGCGGTGGCATGGGGGACATGGACTTTTGAGTCCTCACAGCGGCTGGCCCGCAGCGGCCAGCCGCGCCACCGTTCGGGCAAGCGATGCACGGCGGCTCCTGCAGGCGCTGCATGCGGTGCTGTCAACTTCGCGGTCGGTTGATGCACGGAGGGTTTGAACAACTCCCGTGTTCACTGGATCAGGCAGTCCGGGCAAGGCCGGTAGCCTCGCGCCAGGTGGTGAAGGCGCGAGCGCGGACGGTGCGATACTGGGAGGCGGAGATCAGGTGGCGGCGGAGCTGGAAGTGGTTGTGGATCGGACTGCGGGTGGAAAGAAATCGTTGGGCATGCCTGGCGGACTTGAACCTTTTCCTGTGTCGCTCGCGCCGTCGGGTCGGCTGATGTGATACTTCGCAGGCGTTATTCAAGTATCGGTTCTGTCGGTGTTCGCCACCGAGTTTCAGATCCTTCTTCGCGGCCGCGTATGACTTTAGCTTGTCGGTCACGATGACGCGCGGGGCGTAACGCAACCCTTTCAGCAGCTTGCGAAAGAAGCGCTTGGCCGCCTTCTTGTTGCGCCGGCTCTGGACCAAAATGTCGAGGACAACGCCGTTCTGGTCGATCGCGCGCCAAAGATAATGTTGCTTGCCGCGGATGCGGATGAAGACCTCGTCCAGCAACCACTTGTCACCCGGCCGGGGCCGACGGCGCTTGAGGGTGTTGGCGAACGCCCGGCCAAAGCGCAGCCCCCACTCGCGGATGGTCTCGTAACTGACCTCGATGCCGCGCGCAGCCAGGATCAACTCGACCTCGCGCAGGCTCAAGCTGAAGCAGTGGTACAACCACACCGCTTCATGGATGATCGCCGCCGGAAAACGAAAGCCGCGGTACAGATTGGGCGTCGTGCTCATGCCCGGCACCCTGCCATGCCAATCCGGCGGTCGGCAACCTGACAGCACCTCGGGCGTCGGCCGCACCCGCAAACGCCGCCAAGCCTACGGCCAGCATCATCGCCGAAACACTCCGCAGTCGCATTTTATCCTCCCCCACACTTCATCAGGGACGATCACCGTCCCGAAGGACAAGACGATCTCACCCAATGAGCTGTGTGGATGGTGCGATACGGCAGCAACTCTCCTTCGGCGTACCCTCTGAGCGCTGATCGCACTCACGGTTCGTTGTCGTCAAGCCGCGGAGCGCTTATCCGATCGGCGGCCGCAGCCTCGACCGCGAACACGGAACCGCGGCCGACACGCGATCGGACCGTCACGGTGTGCTGAAGGACGGCGGCGATCCGCTTCACGGTGATCAGGCCAAGCCCCATGCCACCCCGGCCGCCGTGGGCCCGCCCCTGCACCGGATGGAAGTCGTCGAAGAGGCGGGGGAGGTGCTCCTCGGGAATGCCGAGGCCGGTGTCCCAGATCTCAACGCGCACATGGGCTCCGCGCTGACGGCAGCCCACCAGGACCCCACCGTGGTCGGTGTAGCGGATCGCGTTGGCGATCAGGTTGCGCACGAGGCGCTCCAGCAGCAATGGGTCGCTGCGCACCGTTCGATCGGCGGACACGAGCCGCAGGTCGAGGCCCCGGTCCGCCGCCTGGGGGGCGAAGTCATCATACAGCCGCCCGAGCATGGGGCCGAGCGGAACCGGGCCGACCTTGGGCACGACGGCTCCCGCCTCCAGCTTGGACAGGTACAGAAGGTCGTCGAGCAAAGCGATCGCCGAGGTCAAGGCCGTCTGTGCCTTGTGCACGAGGCTCAGCAGCGCGGGCTCGGTGACGCGATGTTCGAGCAGGCCCGTGAACAGGGCGGTGGCCTGGAGCGGCTGCCGCAAGTCGTGGCTGGCCGCCGCGATCAACCGCGTCCGCGCCGCGTTGGCGCGCTCGGCTTCCCGCTTGGCCGCGATGAGCTGATCTTCCGCCCGCTTGCGCTCGGCGACATCGATCGCGATGACGATGATGCCCAGGATATCGCCGGCCTCGGAGCGCAGCGGCAGCTTGATCTTCTCCATCAGCATCGGCGTTCGGGACGGGATTGGCACGAACGGCTCGGTGAGCACCAGCGTCCGCCCGGTCCGCAGCACCTCCTCGTCCTCACGGCGCAACAGCGCGGCCACGTCCGGCGTGCAGAAGTCGGCGTCCGTGCGGCCCACGACGATGTCCGGAGTGCGCACGCCGCAGGCGAGGGCGAACGCCCGGTTACAGCCGAGATAGCGGGACTGGCAGTCCTTCCAGAGGATCCAATGCGGCAACTGGTCGATGACCGTGCGCAGCATCGTTTCGCTCTGCCGCTGCCGAGCTTCGGCTTGTCGCCGTGCGGTGATGTCGCGAGCGTGGACGACAACCTCGGCCACCTTTCCCGAGGGCGCGATGACCGGTTCCAGGGAGATGTCGAAGCAGCGTTCGCCGACCGTCCGTTCCACATGCAGAGACCGGCCTCCCGCGCCGATGGTCTTGAGGGCCCATCGCAAATTATCGGCATCGTTGGAGGACAGGGCATCGAAGATGCTGCGCCCCGGCACGCTTGCCTCCGTCCGGCCGAGGAATGCGGCCGCCGCAGCGTTGACCAGCCGGATGGTGCCGTCCACGCGCAGCACCAGCACCGGGTCCTGGAGCGCGTTGAGCGCCGTGCATGCCACCGCATCCATCGCCACCTCCTTAACCGCCCTGTCCTCAGGCATGCCTACTGTGGCAAAAATCGACGGACCGAGAAGATTCGCCTCCCCGGAGCCGGTCAGGGGAGAGGGAACCGGCGGAGCGCGCCCTGTGCGGGCACGCTCCGCAGTCGGGCTATTCCTTGCCTTCCAGAGCGAAGGTGATCTTGGCGTTGATGCGGTAGCTCGTGATCTTGTTGTTCTCAACCTTCGCCTCGAACTCCTTGACGTAGATCGATGATATGCCCCGCACTGTCTCCGTCGCTTGGCGCAGAGCGTTTTGCGCGGCTTCCTCCCAGCTGTTGGGCGACTCCGCAAGCACCTCAACGACTTTCAGCATCGTCATGGCGTTTCCTCCAGGATTGCCTTGGCCCAAGATTAGGCGGCACGCATCACGCATGCACAAGACCAACAACTCGGGCCGGCTTCTGCTGCTGGGGGCCACGGCATGCCCCCCCGATCTTATGCGAACGACCTGCACATCAGACGAACATTCCGTTATTCTGCTCTCCAAGCAGGTCTGCTGGTGCCTTCTTCTTATGGAGTGCGTGTGGCAATTGGCCGCGTTTGCTGCAATGGACAGCGGCCACGGCTCCGGGGCCAAGCCCGCCGTTGGTGACCGGTTTCCCGCTGTGCCGCGCCATGTTTCAGAAAAGTTCCCGGTGGGCGATGAACGAAGCGCCGTTTGCCATTCCGCCCAGGCGGGAGATGTCCCTACGCGCGGTTGCCCATGAAGCCCTTCGCCCAGACGCCCAGACGATGGCGCCATTGCTCCTGCCAGACGTAGGCGCCGCCCTTGACCCAGTTCATTTGGACGGCTCGGCGCGGCCCCTCAAACGGCGGGTGCCCATGCCAGGAATGGTCGGAGCGGCGGAAGCACAGCAGCGTCCCGGCCTCGGGCGGCACCTCGGCAGCATAGTCCTCCAGGTTTGGCGAACGCAGCACGCGCAGGCGGCCGCCGGACGCCTCCCAGGGCGGGTTCATGTAGATCAGCACCGTAATGATCTTGCTGGCCGAGTCCGTATGGATTTTGCCGTCGGTGGCGCGGCACTGACCACGCACGGTGAACATGGTCGGGTAGGGCGAGAGGTCGAGGCCGAACTTCTCCGAGAACGCCTGCCGCATCTTCGGCCCGCGCAGTTCCTCGATGAAGGCGGCGAAGGCCGGGCCGTGCGGATAGACGTCGAGCGGGATCGATCCCGGCCTGTCCACCTGGGGGTAGTCGCGGTTGATCGCGGCCAGGTGCTCGGCCTTGACAAAGCCCGGCACGCACAGGAATTCGTACGGCTCCCGGTTCAGCGGCGTGGCGCGGAACGTGTCGAGGTCGAGCATGGTCATGGCGCGGGATCCGCTCCGTCAGATCAGGATGTCAGGGAAGCACAAGTCATCGCGAACGTGCTACTCCAGACCGCAGGGCTGTTCACCGCTATATGACGCGGCATTGTAGGAGGGCATTCAGGCCGCGGATGGACAGGCGATATCGGGCATCGCGAACGTTCTCGACGCCATTGGCGCGGGTGATGTTGGCGGCAAAGGATCGGATGCGGGCCAGGATGCCAAGGTTCTTGCCTACGCGGGAGGCGTCCTCGGCCATGGTGACGCCGCGGTGGTCGTGGGTGCGGTTTACATCCCCAGTGCCCGCGGATGGCCTCGGAGGCTACGGCCCTAGTGACGGAAGCGCCGCTGACGCGGACTGCCGCCGCGTCGGCTCGCGCGGTTCACAGTCCGGAACGCGACAACCGGTCTATGCGCTCGCGTCGGACGCACCGCCGCGTCAGGCGTTTCCAGAATCGTTTGTATTACTGACCATCGGCCTATTGATGCACAGAAAGAAGGCCGCTAGACAGATGTCCGCGGCCTGAGTCAAGGGAGGAAACGCCCAAGAATGGGCACGTCGCGCAAAGCGACACCGGATCATGTGATGCTGCGCCGCACCAAATCCAGCCCTCGCGGGGCTGGATTTTGCGTTTCGGGGTGCGCTGTCGCCAAAACGCTACAGCCCAGACCGCTCCCCCGACCGGCAAAAAGTTGTGCCCACGTCGGCGTGTTGCAGCGAGGCGAGCAGGGTAAGAGATCGCCCCAGGCGGAAACGTAACACCGTCCGGAGGGGTATCCGCTTGCGCCGGTTGAAGCGCGATCACCGAGCGCATTTGTCCGTGATGACCGGCGCGTCGTAGAGGCCGAGGACGTCGACCGCGCTGTCGTCCGGGCGATGGTAGCGGCGCACCAGCTGGCGCGCCTGAAAGCTCACGCAGCCGACCACTTCGGGAGGACCGGCGTCCGCAACGCCTTCGGAGTCCAGGGCATAGTGCTGGGCGGGATCGCCGATGTAAGGCTGCCCGATGTCGACGCCGTCGCGCGTGCGCTGCATGACCGGGAACGACGCGAGGATGCCGTCGGCGTGCTGCCAGCCGACCTGCCGCTCGCCGTGCTGAATGAGCTTCTGCGGATCGATGTCGGGCAGGCATTGCGTGATGGGAGAAAACATCTCGACCGCGTTCTCGCCGCCGCCCTGCCGCCGCACGCCATAACGGACCATCGGCCAGGACACACCGCCCGCCATGTCGTCGTAATACTGCCCGGCGCACGCCCGGGCGTCCTTCTCGACCGTTCCCTCGGGCACCCCCCAAGGACCGCAGGGAAGCAACTTGCGGTAAGTCGAAGCGTCGGCGTCGGTCTGCACGTGGATCTCGCTCATGGTGACTCCCCACACGTTGCCCATGAAGCCATCCATGGCGCCGGAGCACGCCCGCGCCTGGTGGTTGAGCGTGACCGGAATCGGGTGGAGGCAGGGGGTGAGGCCGCGGTAGACGCCGTCCGGCGTCGTCCAGCCGTAGCGTTGCGCGGCCGTGCTCGATCCCCCTTGGCCACCGGGCGCGATGACGGGTCTTTGGACGCAGCCGCCGATGGTGATTCCGAAAGGCGCGCTTGGCCGCTGCTGGTCGGGCAAGCAGCTCTGGATCTGCAGGAGCGGGCCGTTGTCGCCGAGTGGACGGTAGACCAGGCGGTAGGCGGGATAAATCTTGTCCTGGTCGGCCGGCATCCAATCGCAGCCGCGGTAATCGCGCTCGATGCGCCAGAGGCCGGCGCCGACGTCCGGTGAGCAGTCGTTGTACAGGGTCCGTCCTTTGGCGTCGCTCTTGTAGGTGCGCGTCTGCGCGACCACGGCCCCGCGCGAGTAATGGACGAGGTCGGGGCAGCCACCGCGCACGCGCTGGTCCAGCGACGCGGCGAAGCCGGGAATGCCGGCGCGCAAGGCGTCGATGTCGCCCACCACGGTCAGGGCGGTTCCGCCGGGCACGATGGTATCGCGCGGCGCGCGAGCGCGGCTGACCAGGGCGGCGCTGAGCGCGCCCTCCTGGCCGGCCCGCCGCGTCCACAGGATGGTCGCCGAGACGCTGCCGTCGGCGGCCGCCGCGAAGGTCACCGAGCCGGACAGGCGAATGGGCGTGCCGTCCGCGGCGCCGCCGGCGAGCGCCCCGGTCGCGTCGCCACGATAACCGGCGCGCAGCGTGAGTGGTGTTTCCAAGGTGATCTTGGCCTGGGTCTCCAGGGCCGCCGACCCGGTGAGCGGCGGGAAGCTGTCCGCCGGCAGGCCCAAAGGCTGGGAGGCGCGCACCGGTGCCGCGCCGGCCAGCGGGCCGGCGAGGAGGAGGGCGGACAGGAGGGCGCTGAGGGCGAACCGGGGCCAGGAGGGCATGCGGGGTTTCCTTGGGCGCGGAGAATGGCGCGGCACGATGGAGACGGGCGGTGGGGTCAGCGCGCGAGCCCGCCGCCCCGCCCGCCGCCGACCCCGGTGCCGCCAAGTCCGGCGGCCGCTTGGGTCCTGCAGGCGGCGATCAGCGCCTGCAGGGCATCCGACGGCTGGATGCCTTTGGCGGTCATCGCCTGCAGGCCGGCCTCCAAGCCGTCGTCCAAGGCGGCCACACGGTCCGCCGGTGCGCTGCCCGTGGCCAGCAAGCCCTTGATCATCTCGGCGGTGACGGCGATGGCGGCGACGATGGCGATCGGCAGGCGGTCCTGCATCAGGTCCAGAAGGCGACGGCGGTCGGCTTCTTCACGGACCGTGATCGCTTCCGCTCGGTCGCGCGCGTTGCGGTGGGCCTCGACGATGGCCGCGAACACCCGGTCGCGCGCGCCGGTCGGATCGATCGGCTCCCCTTTGGCGATGCGCTCGATGATGGCGCGCGCGTCGGCGTGCGCCGGGCCGGGTTCCGCGCCGCCGACAAGCGCCCGCGGGGGTGCCAGAAGGAGGTGGGTCGCGATATCGCGCGCGAAAGCCGCCCAAGCCTCGTCGGCGCCCTCGGCCACTTTGTCGAGCGCGCCGACGAGCAGAAACGTCTGCTGGAACGGCGTCTTCGCGTCGGTCTGATCCAATACCCGGCGCAGAGCGTCCGGGCGGAGGGGTTGCGGCCGCTCCGCCGGCGTGTCCGGAGAAACGGTCGCCGTGGCGTCGTCGCCGTTCTGGAGCTGGAACACCATGCCTTTCCTCTTGCACTTTCCCGCGTCCGTCCTCACCGGCGCAGGGCATCGTAACATCGGTTGTTTCCGTGGTCACGATCGCAACGAAAAGGGAATTACAATCGACGGACAGGCCGCGGTGAGCGGTAACGGGTTTGCGAAAGTCTGATCGTCTGCCAGCTGGTTGGGCGGGGAGCCCTCAAGTGCGATAAGGTTAATTCTGGAAAACCTGGGCCGGGCACCGGAAGCCGCCGTTACGAGAGAGGTAACAAAAGATTTCCGTTACCGACTTGGCCGATGCGCTCGACATAAGCCGCAAGCACGCCAGCCAGATCATCAACGGGCACACGCGCATCGAGCCGATGATGGCGGTGCGGCTGTCGCGCGTGCTCGGGACGACGCCGCGCTTCTGGCTCAATCTGCAGGCTTCTGTCGACGAATGGGATGCCAACGTCGAACTCGCCGATTGGCAACCTCGCACGACCTTTGCTGCACCTGGCCCGACCAATCATCCCGTGTAGATGAACCCTCCCGCCCCTGCTTGAGCTGGCGCTCAGGGAAGCCTCCTCAAGCGAGTTACGGACTCCCGGAGAATCCGAACGGGTCAGGCTCCGGGTCCTCCGCCGGGTTGGTCAGGTCCGTGCAGCCGACGCCGATGAGCCGGAAGGCACCACCATCGGCCTCAGATTCCAGAATTTCGTCGGCGACCCGAAGAATGTCAGCGGCCGAACGGGTCGGCTCGACGCGGCAGGAGCGGGTGAACTGGGTGAAGTCGGCGGCTTTGAACTTGACCACGACACTGCGGCCGAGCACCCCTTCCCGCGCCATGCGGCGCTCCACCTTGTTCGCCAACGGCCGCAGCTCTTCCCGCGGCGCCGCGGCCGTCGACACGTCCCAGTCGAAGGTCGTTTCCGCGGAAATCGATTTGCTGGGACCTTCCGGCTCGACCCTCCGGTTGTCCTCGCCGCGTGCAAAGCGGTGCAGCGTTGGGCCGAAACTTCCGTACCGCCTTGGCCAGCCAAAGCTCGTCCTTGCTCTGCAGTTCGCCGACGGTGGTGATGCCGTCGGCCCACAGCTTCCGCTCCAACGCCGGGCCGACACCCCCCAGAATGATGACCCGCTTCGGCGCTCGCAGGGCGGCGGCCTCGGCCCGGCCGACCATCAAGAAGCCGCGCGGCTTGTCCGCCCACCTCGTGGCTTGGGCCGGGGTGTGCCCCGGCAACTACGCCAGCACCGGCCGTAAGCGTAGCGCCGGATGCCGGCGCGGCAATCTCCACCTCAAGACCGCCCTGGTCGGCGCCGCCAAGACCGCGGTGCGCACCAGGGACAGGAACTGGAAGGCCAAGCACCACACGCTCAAAGCGCGCCGCGGCGCCCTGCGCGCGCCGCTGGCGATCGCCCACAAGGTCTTGATCGCCGCCTATCACATGCTCGCCGCGCATCAAACGTATAAGGACCTGGGCGAAGATCACCTAAACCACGTCGATCAGAAACGCGCAGCCCGCCGGCTCGTCCAGCACCTCGAAAGCCTCGGCTACGAGGTCGTCGCGACGCCCAAGGCCGCTTGAACCGGGAGCGCCCCATGCATCGCGGCCCACCCGACCGAGGGATTTTCATGGCAGTGTCCGTTGCTACTCGCCTCCCAGGTGGCACCAAATCGCCCACAGATGCCGGGAGTCGGCCAACGCTCGGTGCTGCCGGGGTGCCATTTGGCTGGCTGCGGTGATGGCCGCCTGCACGGCAGTCGCGTCGGCGCCGACTAGGCGCAGGAGATCCGTAAAGGGCCGCACGTTCAGTGACGCCGGCGGGCTGGCCCATTCCAGAAGGCGGGCCAGCCATTGGCTGTCGATCACAGCGGCGTCGGTGTAGAGCAACACGTCGGCGAGCTGTGCGGCGGCCCGATCAGCGACATAAGCTGCCGACCACCCTTCATGTTCCAGCCACGCGTGGGAGAGACCGTGAAGCGCTTCCGCAGCAGCATCCCACCCCGCGGCCGTCCACTCGTCGGGTGGACAGATCAGCCACGCTTCGCCGGTTCCATCGGCAAAGGTCCATCCGACTTCCACAGGATAGGAGCCAGGGCCGAAACCAGAGGCCTCGATGTCGAGAAAGGCAAGCCGCATCATGGTGGGACTATAACATCAGGGCAACCACGGGCAAGGCGATGCACGGCAGGCGGCGCGCGCCCGCTAACGCCGGGGCTCACCTAATTTCCGCCCGCTGCTCGGCCCGAACGGCAATGGTCCTGCCGGCACACTCATCGCCACGGATTCAGACGGGGCGGGCATCACGGGCTTTGGACCGGCACCGTCAAATCGTTGGCAGTGGGGGTGATGGGCGGCGCAGTTTGACCAAAGACGGCCGGCGGACCGAGTGATCACGCGGCCAGAGGCACGCCGGCCACCTCGGCCCAGGCGGAGAAGGCCTGGGCGTGGGCAGCTCGGAACTCGGAGGCGGTGAGGTGATCGCGGCGGAGGTGGACAAGGTTGTTGATCGGGTCATGGATGGAGAGGAAGCACTGCACCTGCCGCGGTGATTTAAAGTGTAGGGTCTGGGCACATCATTTCAGGGCCGCCAAGGTTGCATCGACGGCGTAGTTGGCGGTTCGGATGCGCTCTTTGGTCGGATCATAGGCGGCCTCGACCTCGTCGCGGAGCGGGGTTTTGGGAGAAAGTTCACAGACGCGGTCGATGGGCGTTTTGCCATTCAAGGCACTGTGTGGGCGATGCCAATTCCAAAAGTGCTGCCATTCGGCGAGGCGCTCCTGAAGGTCGGGCGCGCGCGGGTCCACGGTCGTCCAGAACTCTTCCAGGTCGGCCCGTTGGGTACGTTCAACCTTGCCGTTGAGATGCGGCGAGCGCGGTTTGGTGGGGCGGAACTTGATGGCCCAATCCATGAGCTGGCGCTGGACCTTTTCCGCGAAGGACTCCAGTCCGCGGTCGGTTGGCAGGCGCTGAATGGCGAAGGGCATTTCCTCCACGACGCGCTCCAAAAAGGCCAGCGTGTACTTGGCGCTGCGGCGCGGGTAGACGGCAAGCACCTTGTAGCGGGAACCGTCGTCGATCGCGGTGTACTGCTAGACGCCCGGAGCAATCTTGCAGGTGTCCATCTGCACGCGATCGCCGGGGATCGGGCGGGTGTAGCGCTTGACGCCTTTGCGGGGCAGCTTGCGGCGTTGCAAGTGCTGCGCGCCGTGGCGCACCAGCACCCGGTGGAGCGTATCGAGGGACAAGGTCAGCCCGTGCTGCCGGATCAGTTCATGGCGCAGTTGCTTGATGCCGAGCTGGCGTGTGCGGCGCAGGTCGAGGATCAACGCCTCCTGCTCCGCAAAGACCTTCTGGCTCACTTGCCGCCGGGGACGGCGGCTCTCGTCCTCCAGCCCCGCGAGCCCAGCGGCCTGATAGCGGCGCCACCATTTGCGCAGGGTCGGCCGGGAGATGCCGCAGCGCCGACAGACGAGCCCGGCATCGCCAAGCTGCTCGTACAATCGGACCCACCCGAGCCGGGTTTTGACGTCCATCCGTCGCCTCCGCGAGATCGGTCTTCACGGCCGCCGGAGGGTGGCTTGGACGCGGTCGTCGCCGTCAAGCCCTGCGCCTGCGGCGCACCGCTGCGCGGCTATGGGGCTTGACCGCGCCGCCGCTCCAAGCCGGGGCTCAGCAGCCGCGAATGCCTTTTTGAGTGTTTCACGCCCAACGCGACAGGACTTCTGTCGGCTTACTCCGCGCGTCGGTTGTCGCCGCAACCATCGGACGAGCGGCGTTGATAACGTGGTCGGTTGCTCACGCCGGAAAGTGAATGGATGTCACCGAACTCCACAGAATTCCTGACAGACCCGATTCCGACGCCCTCTCCGCCGACACCGCCAAGCTCCTCTATCGCGCCATCCTCATCGCCGACCGCCGCGAAGCCCTCCGCGCCCAGGCCTTCGCCGCCGCGATCGACGCCGGCCCCCTGCCCGACGACGAGCACCTCCGCACCCTCGCCGATGACCCGACCTGGGGCCTCACCGACCCCATGACCGAGTGGACACTCGCCATCACCCCGGCCCACGACCATGGCCTGTCCTGTTTCATGACGGTTGATCCATTCGTGTCGAACCCGACACCACGCACTCGCGCACCCGCTCGCGCCGGCCGCGCTATTCTCTCAACGGCGGAATCGTCCCATCCTACCCATCCGGCGGCCCTCGCAGGACACCATCGTCCGCCACATCCCCATAGTGCCGCCGCTCCATAATCCGATCCCAGACGGGCCTGCCGTCCAGCCCAGGCACCACAGCCGCACCGGATGTCCCCTCATCGCCCCGCGACGCCACCACCTCCACCACCACCCTCGCGCGAGGCTTAGGCTTCGGCCCCAACGTCAGCCCCCCGCCCACGCTCCCGCCAGCTCCCGCCCCCGCCGTTCCGACACCCATACCCCCCGGCGCGCGCGCCACCTCATCCCGCTTCGCCGTGACCACGCCGCCACCATCCGCCGCCCGCCCAGCGCCGCCCGCCACCCATCCGACGCCTCCCGTACCCCCAGGGGCTCCGCCCCCGCCCCAACACCATTCCCGTCCCCCGACGCGCACGCCCGCTTGATGGCGCGCCACGTCCCCCGCCCGGCCCGCTTGTCACGCTCGGTTTTATAGAGACACATGACGGTCTTCACGGACCAAGCCGCTCCACCGGACAGCGGCACCCGCGACTGCTTCAGAAGGGCGACGATGTGCTTCCACTTCCAGCCAGCGGCCCGCATCGTCGTGATCTCATCGTACAGGCGTTGTATCCAGCGCGCCGCCCCCATCCCATCGCGAGATGGCTTCTGCGGGCTGGCGGGAGGCGTGAACTGTCGCGCCAGTGCCACGAAGCGCTCAGTGACCACCTCCGCGGCTTTCTCCTCGTCCACTCGGCTCGGACCACCAGCCACGCAACCCCTCCGCGCCTTGCACGGGCGGCGCTCGATTGCTCCGCCACCCATTTTTCCCATAACCCACTCCCCTTCGGCCTCGCAGCACATTTCACGTCGCGTGGTCGCACTCTCCACTCGCCTGCGTGGTCGTGCGTGGTCGCTCCGTTGTCGCGCCTGTGGTCGCGCGTGGTCGCGCCCGTTGTCGCTCGCGTGGTCGCACCCGTTGTCGCTCGCGTGGTCGCCTGTGTCGCGCGTGGTCGCATCGTAGTCGGCACGTGGTCGGCGCACGGTCGCCACCGTAGTCGCATCGTTGTCGCGCTCCACAGGCGCCGCCTCAGTTGGCCTCCTCCACCACGTCCATCGCCACGCCGCGCCCCATCTCCGTCCGTACTTTCTCCACCAACGCGTGCATCAACCGCCCCCCCAGAATCGCCCGCGCGCGGCGCCTTCGGCGCCGCGTTTGGTCGCCCACGCCTCGCCTCCAGCCCAGCGCCAACTGCGCCACCTCCTCACGACGCCGCGTCACGCCACACCGCCGGTGCAAGCGCGTGGACAGCCACCACACGCATTTTCACCAAGATCAACGTCTTCGCCTGAATCGGCTCGACGTCATAACGCGCATCGCTTCAGCAACGGACGGCCTCAACCTGGCTCCATCACGCCACCAACGCGGCCGCTTCTCGCCTTCTCAGCGCGCTGATCAGCACGTCGCAACGGCACAGGCGTCAGCGTCTCCAGACCGTGTCAACACGTTGATCGGCCTGCATTTTCGCGACGTCGCAAGGTCGCAGGTTCACCATCTCCAGCACGACATCATCACAGCCAACCAGCACGATCGCGCAGTCACAGATCAGCGCATCAGGGCGCCATTTATGCATCTGCAGCGCAGGTCGCACGCGGCATCAGCGCCAGGTGGCGCTGTGTCAGGTCACGGCTCATGAAAAGCACGCCACGTCTGGGCAGGCACAGCGTCGGCACCGTTCAATCAAGCGACAGCGGCACAGGTCACGCATCGTCAACGCCAGCCTCGCTCGGTCAGGTCACGTCTCGCGGGCAGCGCGCCAGCTACTCGGAGTTGTGCGGAAGCGGCGAGGAGGCGGGAGGTGGCGGCCTACGGCATTGGTCATCACACCTGTGCATCAATTTGCACGGACTTTCCGGGTAAGTTCTCTTAAGATTCCAATAATTTCAAAGCATTAACGGATTTTTGGCAGGAGCTGCGATAGCCCAGGCGCTCTGGAACATGCAAAAAAAATGGTGCAGCGCTCTGCTTGAACAACTTGTACGTAGGAGCGAGCCAAGCTTTTGAGTTTATAGGGTTTTTTCTTTGTCAGGAAAACCCCTGCATATTGATGCACAGGTGTGACGATCAAGAAGAGGACACGACCTGCACCATAGACTGCTTCCATTGCGCACAAAGCCGCCCAGCGGTGATGCGCGCCCTGCCCTGCGTTGTCGCACCGTCGTCCACCCATGGCTGCCCGCTGTCGCGACTTGGTAGCGCGTTGTCAGCCCCGTTGTCCTATTGTCTGCCCCGCCTCCCACCCCATGCAGCTCTTCGCTCAAGCCCTATCACCATCCGCCACTTCCGTGACCCGGACGCGGGACTGCCAAGAGTTTGGGGGTGTTGTGCCGGGCAGGCTATGATCGGTCGGGTCTGTCACCGTCAAGGGATCGGGAATGGGGTGGGTGTTGTGCGGTAACGTCCAGCGGCGTGGTGGAAAAAGCGCTCATGAAGGATCGGGCTGGGGCCGGGCGAAGCCCTCCCATAGCGTAGCCCGGCCCCAGCCCGATCCTCCGCCCCGCAGGCGGTGTGTTCGGTGACAGGATGTGGTCATCGCGCATCTTCGGTAAGGTCAAGTTGCGACACGCGATCACAACCAAGGACACGACGATGACCGACGACAGAATGGCACTGATCGAGCAAATCCAGAAGAGCACGGACGGCGATTTCCTGCGCGCCGTCGCCGAGCACACGCTGCACCGGCTGATGGACTTCGAGGTCGAGGCGCTGATCGGCGCCGCCCGGCACGAGCGCAGCGACACGCGCACCACCTACCGCAACGGCTCGCGCCCGCGCCAGCTCGACACCCGGCTCGGCACGCTGGACCTGAAGATCCCCAAGCTGCGCCAGGGCAGCTATTTCCCGGCCTTTCTGGAGCCGCGCAAGACCGCGGAGAAGGCGCTCACCGCGGTCATCCAGGAAGCCTGGATTCAGGGCGTCTCCACGCGCAAGGTCGATGACCTGGT
The DNA here is from genome assembly GCF_025961225.1 of Azospirillum canadense. Lineage (GTDB taxonomy): Bacteria > Pseudomonadota > Alphaproteobacteria > Azospirillales > Azospirillaceae > Azospirillum > Azospirillum canadense. Next base: position 222,024 of record NZ_JAOQNG010000009.1, read on the forward strand.
GCAAGCGCTGGGCATGACCGGCATCTCCAAGTCCCAGGTCTCGGCGCTGTGCCAGGACATCGACACCCGCGTGCAGTCCTTCCTGGAGCGCCCGCTGGAGGGCGAGTGGCCGTACCTCTGGCTGGATGCCACCTACCTGAAGGTCCGCCAGGACGGCCGCATCGTCTCGATCGCCGCGATAATCGCCACCGGCGTCAATCAGGATGGCCGCCGCGAAATCCTCGGCCTCGGGCTGGGGCAGTCGGAAGCGGCCATCTTCTGGATCGCGTTCCTGCGCTCGCTGGTGCGGCGCGGGCTGCAGGGCGTGAAGCTGGTGATCTCCGATGCCCATGAGGGGCTGAAGGCGGCGATCAGTCAGGTGCTGAGCGCCACCTGGCAGAGGTGCCGTGTTCACACGATCCGAACGCAATCCACCAATCGGCTCAGCTGTCGGGTCCCGGCCGGGTGGCGGGCTGTGCAGCGGGATGACATGGCGGATCTCCAAGCTGTCGTCATGGACGATGATGCGCTCGATGACGAGTTGCAAGATGGCCTGCTTGTCAGCAAGAGAGGCGTCGTCCAGCCGTTCCCGAACACGCGCGCAGAAGGCCGTCAGCTCGCCCACGACCTCTTGCGCCTTGGCGCGTTGGCCACGTAGAACGCGCTGTTGCTGCTGTTGGTGTTCCAGCGCGCGCCGTTGGTCGGCGACCTGCTGGCGCCGCTCGGTCAACTCCTCCAAGCTGATCACCGCCGCCTGATAGGCATCAAGCAGGCGTTGGTCGGCGCGGGCAAGCCCGCCAAGGCGCCCGGCGATCCGCTGCTCGGCCCGCTGCTCCTGGGCTGCATGGTGGTCGGCCTCGTCAGCAAACTGCTGGAATTGGGCCACCAGCTGATCGGGCGCTTCGAGCAGGCCGCGGACATGCTCCCAGACCGCGCGTTCGAGATCGTCGGCGTTCACGCAGGCGCGCGGACAGGGCTGTGCACGGGCGGTTTCCAACCAGTCCTTGCCGGCGCACCGGTAGTAGCGGCGCCCGCCGGGGCGGACGGTGCCGAACATGGTGAGGCCGCAGGCGCTACACGTCAGCAAGCAGCGCAGAAGGTAAGTGTGCTTGGTGTTGTTGCGGAACGACAGGATCGCGTCCCACCGCGTGGTGTCTGAGGCGTGAGGCTGGCCCGCCGGAGCGCTCCCCCATAGCTGGCGCAGGCGGGCCGGCCGTTCGGGAGCGGCGGTCACCGTGTTCTTCGGCTAAGTTGAGGTTGCTTAACGACCATCAACCAAGACGGAGACCACGATGACCGAGGACAGGATCGCTCTTCAGGAGCTGATTGGGAAGAGCGCCGATGCCGACTTTCTGCGCGAGATGGTCGGCTTCGCCGCCCAGCGCCTGATGGAGCTGGAGGTGGAGAGCCTGTGCGGCGCCGGGTATGGCGAACGCAGCGAGGACCGCCAGACCAAGCGCAACGGCTACCGGGAGCGGACCTGGGAGACGCGCGCCGGGGCCATCGACCTGCGCATCCCCAAGCTGCGGCGCGGCTCCTACTTCCCGGCCTTCCTGGAGCCGCGCCGCACCGCGGAGAAGGCGCTAATCGCGGTGATTCAGGAGGCCTACGTGCAGGGCATCTCGACGCGCAACGTCGATGATCTGGTCAAGGCGATGGGCATGACCGGCATCTCCAAGAGCCAGGTCAGCCGCCTGTGCCAGGACATCGACGAGCGCGTGCAGGCGTTCCTGAACCGGCCGCTGGAAGGCGACTGGCCCTTTGTGTGGCTGGATGCGACCTACGTGAAAGTGCGCCAGGACGGCCGCATCGTCTCGCTCGCCGCCATACTGGCCATCGGCGTCAACAGCGATGGCCGGCGCGAGGTGCTGGGGCTCGGCCTCGGGCTGTCGGAAGCCGAGACCTTCTGGACCGATTTCCTGCGCACCCTCACCCGCCGGGGCCTACGCGGCGTAAAGCTGGTGATCGCCGATGCGCATCTCGGGCTGAAGGCCGCCGCTTCCAAGGTGCTGGGCGCCACACTTCAACGCTGTCGTGTTCATTGCATGAGGAATCTCCTCGCCTGCGTCGGCAAGGCGCACCAGACGATGGTCGCGGCCACCATTCGCACCGCCTTTGCCCAGGAGACCGCTGAGGCGGCGCATGAGCAGTGGCGCCGGGTGGCCGACAGCCTGCGGCCGCGCTTTTCCAAGCTGGCGGCGCTGATGGACGAGGCGGAGTTCGACGTGCTGGCCTACATGAAGTACCCCAAGGACCTGCGCACCAAATTGCACAGCACGAATCCTCTGGAGCGGCTGAATGGCGAGATCAAGCGGCGCACCAACGTCGTCGGCATCTTCCCTGGCGAAGGGGCGGTTGTGCGCCTCGTCGGCGCCTTGCTGCTGGAGCAGCATGATGAATGGGCGGTGGCCCGGCGCTACATGACCATGGAAAGCCTGGCCGAGCTGTGCCACCCTCACACCCCTGATCCGCTGTCCATCGCAGCGGAGTAGACCGGCGGCCTCAACCCGCCGAAGAGCACAGAGGCCCCCTCAGACACCACGCCTCGGGGCACGATCAACGACAGCGTGGCATTGCGCGCCAACTGGGCTTGCGCCCGGTCCCAGGTCTCCTGGTCGATGAGGGCCGGCACGGCGATCGGAATCCACTCCTCCTTTGGCCGGAGCCGGCGGCACCCGACGCCTGAGTAACTGGGCTTGCGCGTGCGGGGTTTCGTGGCCGGCACGTACTCATAGCGGTTCGAGTAGGCGGTGCCCGTGTAGACCGGGTCGGACAGGATGTGATGAACGGTCGAGGGCGACCAGGGACGTCGGCCGCAGCGCGGAAACCAGGGACCGAAGTTCAGGCGCTTGAGGATCTGGCGCAGGCTCATCCGCTCCTCGGTCAGCCAGCCATAGAGCAGACGGACGAGGTCCGCTTCGGCGTCATCGATGACCAGACGCCCGGGCGCCCCCTCGTGCCGCGGCAGGTAGCGGTAGCCGTAGGGGGCACGGCCCCCGACGAATTGGCCAGCCCGCGCCTTCTGGAGCTTGCCGCGGCGGAACCGCTCGCCCAGCAGGGCGCGCTCATACTCGGCCACGGCGCCCTGGATCTGCAGGAGGAGCTGATCGCCGGGATCGTCGGAGATCGCATGGTTGAGAAAGGCCACCGCGCAGCCCGCCCGGCGGAACTCTTCCAGAAGCAGTGCCTGGTAGACATAGCGCCGGGCCAGACGATCCGGGGCCAGGACGGCCACGATCTCCACCTCGCCGTCGCGCACCGCATCGCGCAGAGCATCCAGCCCCGGCCGATCGAGGCGAGAGCCGCTGTAGCCTTCGTCGCGAAAGACGTGGCGGTCGCTCAAGTCATGATCGTTGGCGCCGGCCCAGGCGCGCAGGGCGGTGAGCTGGCTGTCGATGGTCTGCTGGCGTTCCTGACGCTCGGTGGAGACGCGGGCATAGATGGCGGCGCGCATGATGCTTCTCCCTCGGTCAAGCCGGCGGTCGCCGCTGGCCGTGATTCCGCAACGGGGACGAGAAGGCGGCGGTAGGTGTCGGCCAACCGATCCGGCCCGTCGCGGGTCCGGACGAAGACGGAGTGGATGGTCCAAATCGCTGGCGTCGGGGGCTGTCGATGATGCGGCATGGGCAGACATCTCCGTAGTGGAGGTGTCCGCCAAACAGTCGGCCCCGGTGGTCACTGGCGACGGTGTCGCGATTTGGCCAGGTGCGGCCAAGCAAACGCCAGCGTGACCGTGAAGTGGATTCGGTCGATTGCGTTCGGATCGTGCATTTCCTTCGCTCGCTGCTCTGTCACGTGCCCAAGGGGCAGCAGACCGTGGTGTCGGCCGCCGTGCGCCAAGTCTTCGTGCAGCCCGACCGCAAGAGCGCCGGGGAGGTCTGGCGCCATGTCGCCGATCAGCTGCGGGCGCGCTTTCCCAAGCTGGCAGCACTACTCGACGACGCTGAGCACGACGTCCTCGCTTACATGGACTATCCCGAGGCGCACCGCACCAAGCTACACTCGACGAATCCTCTTGAACGTCTCAACAAGGAAGTCAAACGCCGCACCGATGTTGTTGGTATATTCCCAAATGAGGAAAGCGTTCGAAGGCTGGTCGGTGCAATTCTGCTGGAACAGAACGATGACTGGCAGCTCCAGCACCGTTACCTGACACTCGAAACCATGGCGGGGATCGCCGCATCCGACGAGCCCGTCATCACACCGCTCCCCTCAACAAAGGCGGCCTGAGCGACGACGCACCTGACCACCTTCCAATTTCCACCACCTTGACGGACGTGACCGTTGTGGTTGTGTGCTGATAGAGAGCGGGGTCGATGGTCCGTCGCGCGGTGTTGAAGTGCTGGCGATCGAGCGCCCCGGTGATCTAAGCAATCTGGTGGACCTCGGCCTGACGCACGCCTAGGGCAAGCGGCTCCTGACCCGGGTTCAGCAGGCAATCGTCGCGGCGCAAAGCCGCGCCCATGCCACCCGCCGGCCGCCCTGCTGGAGGTGTGGAACGGCGTGCCGGGTCAAGGACTACGGGCCCCACCGGATCGCCACCTTGTTCGGCAAGATCACGGTCCGGCTGCCGCGCTTTCGCTGTGCTCGTTGCGGTGAGGCGCAAGCCGGTGTTGGTTGGCCAACGTATAGCCGCTCGACGCCGGGATGGACGTCGAGACCTTGCGCGCCCACACCTTGAAACTCGGCAACGAACTGGTCGACACCGCGGCGACCGCGCCGGCACCTTCAGCTGCGGCGATCACGCTCACCGGGATTCGACCTTCATCCGCAGCTGTGAGGATGACCAGCGGTATCTCGAAGTCCGCCTCGGCAATGCCGAAACCTCCGAGGGAACCCGACGGGTGTTCGCCGCAGTCGCCAAGACGGACACGGCGATCGAAACGCTGATCCGGTGCACTCTCACCGAGATCGGCTAAGGCGAGGACACTGAACTGACTGCCTTCACCGACGGCTGCCCGGGGCTGCGCGCCCTACTGGTCGAGGCCGGCGTCACGGCCCCGCCGTTGCTCGACTGGTTCCACGTCGGCATGCGCCTGCAGCATGCGGAAAAGGCCGCGGGCAGCTTGCTAGGCGACACCCCGGAACGGGAGCAGGCCAAGGAACTGATCATCACGGAAGTCGAGCGCCTGCACTGGCGGATTTGGCACGGCAAGGTGGCTGACGCCCAGCTCACCCTCGAGCACATCCAGGCCGTCCTGCCAGCTTTTTACGGCGAGCGCGGGCCTGGATCCAACCGTCCCGCGTCGCGCCGGCTGTGGACCGCGTTGCACGAGATCGACCGCTTTCTCACCAGCCAGAGCGCGTGGCTGACCAACTATGCCGAGCGCCATCGCGCCGGCCTGCGGGGTGGCACCGCGCTCACCGAAGGCGCCGCCAACTTTCTGGTCAACCGCCGCATGGCCAAATCGCAGCAGATGCGCTGGTCCCGCCGGGGAGCCGATCGTCTGCTCCAGGTCCGCTGTGCCGTCATCAACGGCAAGCTCGGCTCCGGGCTCGGCCACCTCTTCAAGGCCGAAGCCGATCTCGCGTCCGAGATGGCCGTGGCGGCCTGCCCCCAATTCCTCGGCAGTCCCCTTGGGCCTCATACGGAATCTATCTGCCAACCCATTTGAGCCCAGCGGCGCTCATCCGGTCCCAAAACGACCGCTTTTGCCGGTGCTTCGCCGCGAGATGCTGGCGGTACAGCTCCTGAGACGGATGCCCTATCCAGTCCTTGATGTTGGCCGCAAGGTGCTCGGCAGCAACCAGGTCCCGGACCGCATGCTCATAGTAGGTCGATTGCGCGCGGGCGAGGACGGCGTCCGTCATCCTCCGGTACAGCAGGATTGCCGCCACCGGATGACGGCCGGACAGGGCCTTCGCCACCGGACGGAGAGTCGTATACAGGTCGCCGTTAATCGACTCGATCCGTGTCAGCACCAGACCTGCGGCGGCATCTAAGTCGAGACCGGCCAGCAGGGACATGGCGGCGTAGAGCTCGGCATGGTCGGTTGCGATATCCACGGCCTTCCGCCGGGCCTGCCCGCGCTCCTCTTGGGGCAGCCGGGACAGGTAGGCGTCGAGCGTGGGTTTCGCCAGGGTGCGACGGAACGCCGCCCAACGTGCCGCCTGCGCCTCGTCCGCGCGCCCCAGAAGGTCGAGGACCTGCACACGGAGGTCCTCGAGCTCACGCAGCTTGTGCGCCGGAACCACCGCCCGCTCGAGCCGCCCCAGCGTCTCCTCCAGACGCCCGGCCGCGATCAGGCGCTCGCAGATGGCCGCGATGGCGGCGTCCTCGGTCCCGGCAACCCGCTGCGCGGCGATGAAGGCGTCGACGTCGCCGCGCGCATCGGCGATGTCCTTGAGGCCTCGCCCCAACGCCCAGTCCTTTGAGCCGTCATGAGCCTCCGCCCGGTGCGCCAGATCGCGCCGCAGCAGGCGCTCCAGCGCATCAAGGCCGACGGAGCCGAGGGCGTCCTTGAAGGCACGGATGATGCCGCCATGGACCCCGTAGCTGTCCTTCAGGAAGATCGCAGCCACCTCATGCGCCAGCTGCACCGGATCACGGTCAGGAACCGCCGCCCAGGCACGCCCGAAATCCCCAACGGCTTGCTGCATCACACCCCCGATCTGACCGTCGGAGTCGTCGGCGCGCTCAAACACATTCCGGTCCAAACGGATAAAGCGGTCGAGCAGGGATGCCGCCGCCTTCGGGTCCCGGGGCTGCACGTTGTGGACGATGGCGTCCCGAATGCGGTCCAACTCCGAGGCCAGCGTGCGGCTGGTTCGCCAATCGAAGAAGCGGTCATCGGACCGAATACGATCAATCTCCAGAGCGAGACTCTGGACCAGGCGGTCGCCGGTCGCCCGGGACGCGACCGCCAAGCGCAGAGTCTGCCGCAGACCGGCGTCCTGCCAGGAGTGCTCGACCAGGATCTCGGCCAGCCGCCGCGCGCCGAGGGCCTCGACGTCTTCGACCGAAACCTCCGGCTCAGGCACACTCGGCGTGCATCTTGTTCTGCGTCCCACGGCTCGTCATTTCCCTGTTTCCGGCTGCTGAACGGTTCTTCGGTGTCATCATCGATTGACCAACCGCGAATGCCCATGCTCGAGGAGGGAGGCCAAGGCCTGCCTCATGGGCTCTCTGCCGGGCGAGCACGGCCCCGCCGCCAGCGTTGCGGCCTGCTCCCTGGCCCAGCCTTCGGCGCCGATCCGGGACGCCGCCACCAGGAGGTGATCGTAGGCGGCGTTCACCTCGGCGGCGCTCGGGTCGTAGCCAGCGCCGTTGAGCAGCCCCCAGAGGGCGTGCAGTGCTACCTGGGCGGCAAAGGTCGGGTCCTTCTCCCCGAAGTCCCGTGCGGCGCGGACCAGCGTGGCGGGCTCGGCATCCAACGCACCCGCGCAGTCCAGGGCGATGTCGAAAAAGCTCGCGTCCTTGGCGGCGGCAAACCACTTCCCCTTCTCGCCGCGCGCCGCGATCAGGTCGAGCAGAACCTGGCGCGGCTCCTTTCCCGGATACCGGCGAAGGGTGTCACGGTAGGTGGCGAGGTAGGTCACCCCTGCGCCCGCCCGCAGGCCGAAGCGGCGGTAGGCCTCCTCCTCGCGCCCGGCCTTCAGCAGGACGCTTTCGCAGAACCGGTCAATCCGGCGTTCGTCGTAGCCACCCAACTTGGAGTCGCGGCACGCCTCGGCGTAGGCAAGCGCGGCCTCGTAAAGACCTTGGCGCGCCAGCGCCTCCGCACCATACCGATGGTCCGACCAGAACCTGTGATCTCGGAGCCTCAGCAGTTCGAGAAGGTCTCCGTAGCGGCCAACCTCCAGCAGACAGGAAAGGCAGATCGTGCCACCGACGACGTAGCCGCCGGGCACCTCCCCGGACCAGACCCGCCGCAACAGTGGCAGCAGCCGGTCGGCGTACTCGTTCATCAGTTCCGGATAGACCGCAATCTCGCCCCACCGCTCCTCGATCGGCCAGAGGTATTGCACGCCGTCGTCCTGGATCGCCTCGTACAGACGTTCCAACCATGCCGCCCGCATCTTCGGGCTGGTGGGTGCGGCGATCAAAATCGGGATGACGGCCTCGAGCGCGTCGTGGACGGCACGCCCGAGCGCCCCCGAGGAGGTGTCGATGTCCTGAAAGGCGGGCCAGACCCGTTCCGCGAGGACCACGGCCCCCTCCCCCGCCGTCAACGGATCGGACTTGGCGGCCGTCTTGATCTCCGACACAGCCTCCTTCAGCCGCGTGACGGCGGTTTTCGACCCGCGCCATCCGAAGCCGCTGGTCCGAAGTTTGGACCGGAACGCCCATTTGTGCCGGCTCGCCATTTTCAGTCGCCTCCGTCAGCCGACCTTCCGTGCGAGGCGTGCCGCAACCTCTCCCGAAACGCCTGGATAGATGGCGAGCTTTCGTCCGGCGGTCTGCCCGGCCTCGAAGGCATTCTTCGTCACCGACCGCCCGGACGAGCGAGATTTCCGGAGATTTAAGTTGAGCTTGGCCAGTTCCTCCTCGACGACGGCTGTCTTGACGACCACCAGGTCACGGCCGGTGGTGGCGTTCGCGGCGTCGCGCTGGCTCTTCATGTCCGCGAGTTTCTCCGCGACGGATGCCGCCATGCCGTGCAGGAACGCGGTGCGGACCGTGCGTCGGTCGTCGGGATGGTAGCGCAAATAGTCCTTGGTCCTCTTGAACCGCTCAACCTCGGTGTGCATGGCCGTCGACACCAGGTCCGTGATGTACTGCGCGACCGTGGCGTCCGGCGACAGGCCGAAGAAAACATAGCGGAACTCGCCACATCCATTTTTCTCGCGCCACACCCGGCAGTCGCAGAATACCGCGATGGCATTCACGCAGCCATCCAGCGGGACCCGCTGCTTGCGGTGGGTCTCGACGACGGCGCGCTCGCAGGCCTCCTCGCGGATTTCGATGTCGCTGAGCGACAGGTCGTGCTGGTCGAGCAGTTCGGCGACTTTCGCCGCGGCCGCCCACGCCTCCTGCTCGGTGCAGCCGTTCTCTACGGTTTTGGCACGCAAGGCCTGGGTGCGCGCCTTCAGACGGCCAAGGTCACCGGCGCGTGCTGAGATGTCGGTCATCACGGAGATCCGCTTCGGTCGGGTCCGACAGCTTCCACAGATTCCGTCCCGAAGCAAGGCAGCAATGGCTCCCCGAACATGCCGGTTGACGGCCGTGTTCAGCGGTCGGCATGGCTGCCGCTTTCTGCCCCATGGAATACCGCGGTTTTAGCAGGCGCGTCTCGTCACGCCTTCTTGTGGAGCTTGCACCATCTTGCCCTGCCCCGCCTCTCTACGCCACGCAGGGCGCCACACCGGTCGCCCGCTCCACCGGCGCCGCCGCGGCGGCGGCCGTTCCACCACCGCCCGAGCTGAATCCCTACACACCGTTGGGCGACACGCACGACGCCTGGCGCCAGCCGGTCGCCGCACCGGGCCAGGTCGCGCCGGGCGTGCGCCTGCTGCGCATGCGCGACAACATGGTGGGCGTCATTCACACCCGCGCCTTCAAGCAGACGCTGATCCGGTTGTCGCCGTGCGAGGAGATCACTCTGGCCAGCGTCGGGGAGTCGCGCGGCTTCACCGCGACGGTGGAAGCGATCAAGGCGGGCGGCGCGGCGCAAGCCAAGGCGCGCGGCATCCCGCTCAACGAGGCGGAGCTCTCGACCATCGTCGCGGGCTCCGACACCAGCCTGCACATCCGCACCCGCTCCGGCCGCCTCTACGCCTTCCAGGTGTTCGCCGAGACGCTCGACTACGACAAGGTCTCCGACCTCTCGGTGATCGTCGAGCACGACGCGGCCTGCCAGGCCGAGGCCGTGGTCACCTCCGCGGCCGCCCCTGGCGACTTCGTCCGCCGCATTCCCTTCGACGCGGCGAAGATGCGCTTCGACGCCTACCGGGCGTTCGGCGCCGACCCCTCGGTCGCCTGGCTGGCCCCCGACCACCTCGCCTTCGACGGGCTGTGGCTGTTCATCGACTACGGCCGCCGCGCCGACCAAATCGCCAAACCGATCGCGCTCAACGTCGTGGAGGGCGTGCCCTCGCCGGCGCAGCAGGAGTGGATCGGCCCGGACAGCGCCATGCTGGTGGTCAAGTCGCCGGCCGACACGGTGATGCTGCAGTCCGGCGGCACGTGGCTGTGCGTCCGGCGGGTAACCCCGGACGGCCCGCCGCCGCCACTCAGCGTCTTCGCCATCGACCCGGCGCTCGGCAAGCCGTGACGGAGCAATCATGCGTGTGACCGCGAAAGGCGCCTGGATCGGCGGCGGCGCCCTCATCCTGGTGGTGATCGCCGCCTCGGCCTTCTGGGACGACAAGGCGCCCCCTCCCCCGCCCCCTCCCCCGCCGATGCTGGCGACCGGGCCGGCGAGCGTGCCCGCGTTCCAGACAAGCGCGCCGCCCACGCCCTCCTCGCCCCCAGCGGCCACGCCGGCGCCGGCGGCCGAGCCCGGGCGTCTGCAGGTCGAGCCGCCGACACTGCGCCTGGAAGGCCTGGTGGGCGGGGCGACCCGCGCCACGGTGCGCGTGACCAACACCGGCGGCGCGCGCCTGGCGCTGACCGCCGGGCTCAACGGCGACGGCGCCTACGCGCTCGACGGCGGCTGCCCCGAGGCGCTCGACAGAGCCCAGAGCTGCCTGCTCGGCCTGGTGTTCCGGCCGCTCGTCGCGGGCGCCGCGGCCGGCCAGCTGCTGGTGCAGCCGGCGGTCGGCGATCCGCTCGCCGTGGCCCTCGACGGCGTGGCGGCGGCGCCCGCCGCCATCGCCACCGCGCCGCCGGCGCCCGACACCAGCCTGCGCGACCGGATGCGCGAGCAGCGCCTGGCCGGCGTTCCGCACCTCGGACCACCGCCGCCGCGCGACGCGCCACGCGCCGTGCAGGAGGAGTACCAGGCGCGCCAGCAGCAGGTGCGCGCCGTCAACGCGGCGCCGGAACCGGCGACGACGCAGCCGGACTACGGCGGCTATCCGTCCTACAAATCGAGCCTGCCCGTGGACAGCTGCCGCGTCGTCGGCGCCGACAGCGTCATCGAAGCGCACCTTCTGACCTACATCGACAGCGCGCAGTGCGGCGAGGTGCGCGCCATCGTCGACCGCCACGTCTACAACTCGGGCGGCGACGGCCGCTGCCGCACCGTGCTCATCCCGGCGGGCAGCTCGATCATCGGCGAGTGCACGGCGGTCGGCGGCAGCCAGGAGCGCGTCGACGTCCGGTGGCGGCGCATCATCCGCGCCGGCGACCGCGCACACATCCTCATCGAGGAAGCGGCGAGCGACGCGCTCGGCCGCAAGGGCCTGCCGGGCCACATCGACCGCGGCACCGACCGGGCGCTGCTGGCCACCGTCCTCGGCGCGGCGGTGAACGCGGCGACCGGCGGGCTGATCGGCGCCCTCGACCGCTCGACCATCACCTCGGCGATCGACATCACGACCGGGCTGGCGACGAGCACGCAGTCCAAGCGCAGCGCCGCCGGCGAGGCGGCGGTGGCCTTCGGGCGGACGATGGCCGACGGCGTCAACGGCCTGGTCGAGCGCGAGCTGGAGCGGTTGCGCGCGCAGAGCCAGGTGATCGTGCCGCCGGGCACCAAGGTGCTGATCGTGCCGACGACCGACCTGTGGATCCGCTCACCAGCGGAAGGGCCGATGGTGATGGGGGAAACCGGCCGCGGCGTCGGGGAGCGCCTCAACCCGCAATTCCAGCCGAACGTCCAGCCGAACGGGGCGTCGCGGACGCCGCCGTCCAACGTCGTCCCGACCTACCCGCCCTCCCCGTACCCATCGCCCGGCGGCGCGTCCTCCGGCTACGAACCGTCGCGCACGGGCACCGTGCAGCAAAGCGGCGCCGTGCTGGCGCCGGGCCAGAGCAGCACCTTCGGCTCGGCCAATTCCGGCGTGACGGTGCAGCGGGTCAAGCCGGGAGGGACGTGGTAAGTGGAACACTGGACGCTGGAGAACCACCCGTCGATCAAGGAGCTCGTGCGGCCGCTGACGCCGTATATCAAGGATCAGCGGATCACCGAGATCAGCATCAACGCGTTCGGCGAGGTCTGGATCGAGCGGGTCGGCCAGGGCTACCGCGCCGAGGCGGCGCCGTGGTGCACGCCCGAGTGGGCCTGGATGCTGTGCCTCGGGCTGGCCAACGTGTCGGGCCACGCCTTCCCGCGCACGCGGGAACACCTCAGCGCCAAGCCGATCCTGTCGCTCGTCCTGCCCGGCCGGCATCGCCTGCACGCCATCCTCGGCAACGCGGTGCCGAGCGGCGTTTCGCTGTCGATCCGCCTGTACCGCGTCGACGACACGCGCACCTTGCGCGACTTCGGGCTGAGCGACGCCGTCGCGGCGCGCCTGCGCACGACCATCGCGGACGGCGCCACCGTTCTGGTGTCGGGCGCGGTCGGTTCGGGCAAGTCGTCGCTGCTGCGCCTCCTGGCCCGCGACATCCGCATGGACCGCCGCCTCGTGGTGATCGGCGACCTCGACGAGCTCGACCTGCCCCACCGCAACCAGACCCGCCTGATGCGCAACCGCTTCGCCCAGGCGGCCACCGCGCTCGACTTCGGCGACCTGATCGACAGCGTGCTGCGGCTCAACGGCTCGGTCACCGTGCTCAACGAGCTGTCCTACGACAACGCCGTGCCGGCGTTGCGGCTGCTCAACACCGGGGCCCTCGGCGGCTTTCTCACCACCTTGCATTCGAACTCGCCGCTCGACGCCCTCGAGGCGTGGCGGCGCAACGTCGCCATGCGCGAGGGCAGCCAGGGCAGCGCGGAGATCGTCGCGTTCCTGGCACGGACCGTCGATGTGGTGGTGCACGTCGCCAAGACCGGGATCGACCGCCGCGAGGTGACCGGGATTGCCTGGAAGGATCCGGCGACCGGCGATCTGGACGTTCCGTGGCGCCGGATGATCAACGGAGCGCTCTGAGGGAGCCCGTGGGTCCGGTGGACCCGCGGGCCAAGCGGGAGGAACGGCGCGATGCGCGAATGGCTCGAGGACGAGCCCGGCCGACGGAAATGGCTGTGGTGGCAGATCGGGGCGCTGTGCGCCGGCCTCGCCGTCGGCGGCCTTCTCATGGTGCTGAGCTGGCCGGTGGCGCAGCTCTACGACCCGTGGATCGCCACGCCCCAGGGCTGGGTGCGCGACGGACGCTACTGGCCACCAGGGCTCGGAATCCGCTGGGTCGAGGCGACCGGCTCCTTCCTCGTCGGCGTGTGGGGGGCGCTCGACGGCTGGTGGCCGCACTTGGTCGAGCGCTTCTGGGAGCAGCCGCTGGAGGGGCGCGGCGCCTGGCCCTGGCTCTTCCATCGGTGGACGGGGGCGGTGTGGAGCGGTCCGGCGCCGGAGTGGCTGGTCAGCTGGACGGCCGCCCTGGTCACCTTCCTGGTGCTGGCGCGCGTCTGTCCGCACGATCCGCGCTACGTCTCCAAGGGCGCGGCGAAGTGGGCGACGCTGCGCGACCTGCGGCTCGACCGCCTGTTCTGCCGCACCGGTCTGGTGCTGACGCTGTACGCCGGCTCGCCGGTCAGCCCGACGATGCGCGGCGGCGCGGTCCGGAACTGGGAGTGGCTGTCCGCGCTTGTCGTGGCGCCGCCCGGAACGGGCAAGTCGGTGCTCCTCACGACGAACCTGCTGGCGGATTGGCCGGACGACGCCGAGCTGCCGGGACCGTCGATCGTCGTTAACGACCCCAAGGGCGAGCTGTTCGAAACCACCGGCGCCTGGCGCGCGCAGCTCGGCCCAGTGTTCCGCCTGGCCTGGGGCAACAACCAGGGCCACCGCTACAATTTCCTGTCGGTGCGCGCCATGCCCTTCGGCATGACCCTGGCGCGGCTGCGCCGGGAGCTGCTGACCGCGCTCGACCAGCACTATGAGGACGCGCGCACGGTGTTCAACCGCGTGCTGCGCGAGGTGGAGCGCGGCGTCGGTTGGCACGAGCGGCTCGTCGCCGAGCCGGAGCGCGTCGGCACCCTGCGCGAGAACGCCAAGGCGGACACCGGCCGGCTCTTCGCAACGCGGGCCGGCGACTTTGAAGAGGCGCAGGGCCTGGTCGGCAAGCTGGAGACCTTCGTCGACCGCACCTGCGCGACGCTGATTCCGGAGACGATCGAAGCGCACTGGCGCAACACCGGGCGGGCGGCGCTCGCCGGCTTCATTCTCTACGAGCTGCACCGCGCCGAGCTGGAGGCCCGTGAGGCGACCTTCTCCGACCTGCTGTTCTGGCTGGAGGGCGCCCTGGATGAGGGCAAGGACAGTTTCAGCGACTTGCAGGTTACGCGTCCGGTCACCGACGAGCAGGGCGTCCACCACCCGGGCACGGCGGCCCTGCCCGACATCATCGGGACGCAGCAGAACCCGACGGGCGGCGATGCCGCCGACGGCGACCGCACCGCCACGCTGCTGGAGGACGCCATCGCGTTCGGCAAGCGCAACGGCTTCAGCCCGCGCTGCCTGCAGGAGCCAACGGCCTGCTCATGAAGCCCGACCGCGAACGCGGGTCGGTGATCTCGACGGCCGGGTCGGCGATCGCGGTGTTCAAGAAAGCGGTGGTGCGCTCGCGCACCCGGACCTCGGATTTCGGGCTATCCGACCTGCGCGGCATGCTGCGCACGCGCTCGGACGCGCTCGGCAAGCCGATCACCGTCTACATCACGGTGTCCATCGAAGACGCCGAGTATTATGGCCGGCTGACCGGCCTGTTCTTCGATCAGGCCGCCGACTTCCTGCTGTCCACACCGGTCAAGGAGGTGAAGGAGCGGCGCCCGGTGCTGTTCCTTGCCGACGAGTTCTGGACGATGCCGCCGCTCGCCAGCCTGCCAAAGATTCCAGCATTCGGCCGCGGTCAGCGGGTCGCTTTGGTGCTGGTCGGGCAGAACACGGCGCAGATCGTCACCCGCTATGGCAACCAGGGGGAAAGCATCAAGCGCTCGCTGGTCGGGTCGATGTCCTATTTCGTGTGGTTCACGCAGACCGACCGCCAGGCCGCCGATGAGGTGCAGAAGTCAATCGGCGATACGACCTTCATCGAGAATTCCGGTTCGCAGCAGGTCGGCTTCGGGCAGGGCGTGAACCTGTTCTCCTACAACCAGCAGCGCAAGCTGGCGGGCAAACCGCTGTTCCGCGCCGACGACATCATGTCGATGCAGAAGCTCGACCCGCAGAAGAAGCGCTGGGGCCGCATGCTCATCCAGGTCTCGGGTGCGATGAACCGGCCGATTTACGGCCGGCCGCCCGTGTGGTTCCGGGACAGCAAGATGGAGAAGCGGGCGGGCATGGCCAAACACGTGAAGAACGTCCTGTATGTGCCCCGCCCGAAGGCCCCGGCGGCGCCCGCCCCTGCCCCGCGCCGCCGCTTTGTGGCGGCTCTTCGCGGGCGGTTTGCGGGCTTCCTGCGCCGGATAGGCTGAGAGGGTGAGAGCAACAAAGGGCGCCTCATTCAGCGCCAATGCACCGGCTTCATGATTCGAATCATGAAGCAGGACGAAGGGTTCCGCTACAGTCTTGGCCGTGGTGTGGGGCTGATCTGCGACCTATTGGAGCGCCGCCGACAGAGCCCTCACCGCACCTCCCACGCCACGCGATGCCATGGCTGGTGCAGCTCCAGACCCTCCGCCGGACACTAACTTAGTGTCAATGCCCACCAACGAACTTGGCGACACGGGCGAGAGAAGGAGGGAGCATGACAGCGACACGACGAACAGTCCTGAAAGGCGTTCTGGCGGCGGGTGTTGCGATGCCAACGATGCGCGCCTGGGCACAGCCCGGCGCGCCGACCGCCCGGCTTATTCCCTCCACCGGAGAGGCCATTCCTTCTGTGGGCCTGGGCACCTGGATCACCTTCAACGTCGGTGACGACGTTGAACTGCGCGAGGAATGCGCGGCGGTCATGCAGGCCTTTTTTCAGGCGGGGGGGCGGATGATCGACTCCTCGCCCATGTATGGTTCCTCTCAGGAGGTGATCGGGTACGGCCTCCGAAAATTTGGGCGCCCAACGGGTTTGTTCGCCGCGGACAAAGTCTGGATCTCCTCGGGCCCGCGCGGACCGTCGCAGATCGAACATTCCCGCAGCTTGTGGGGCGTCCCGCACTTCGATCTGCTGCAGGTGCACAACCTACTGTCCTGGGAGGAACATCTGAGGACGCTGCATGCGATGAAGGCCGCGGGGCAGCTGCGCTACGTCGGGATCACGACGTCGGAGGGGCGACGCCATGAGCAGTTCGAAGTGATCATGCGCCGGCAGCCACTCGATTTTGTTCAAGTCACCTACAACATCGTCGACCGCGAGGTGGAGAACCGCATTCTGCCTCTGGCGGCCGATCGCGGGATGGGGGTCATCATCAATCGCCCGTTTCAGCAAGGCGCACTGCTCCGCCGGCTGTCCGGTCGGCGCCTACCCGCCTGGGCCGGTGACATCGGCGCTTCCAGCTGGGCGCAGTTCATCCTGAAATTCATCATCTCCCATCCCGCGGTCATGGTGGCCATCCCGGCAACCAGCCAAGTCGCGCATGTGCGCGAGAATATGGCCTCAATGGCCACACCGTTGCCCGATGCCGCGATGCGGCAGCGCATGGCCGTGTATGTGAGGGACCTCTGATGTCGGAGTGGTGGACTTATTCGGCTGAGGATTTCCTGCTCTTCAGCCCCCGCACCTACTGGCGGATGATCGAACGGCACAATGAGGCGCTTTGGCCGGCACAACTCCTGACATTTCTGCTCGGCGCCGCAATTCTGCTGTGGCTGATCCGCCCCCGCCCATGGTCACATCGGGTGATCGCGGGGACCCTTGCCGTCCTGTGGGCTTGGCTGGCGTGGAGCTTCCTATGGGAACGCTACGCCACCATCAATTGGGCGGCCCCCTATGTGGCGCCGCTATTCGCGCTTCAGGCATTCCTGCTGTTGTTGATCGGAGGGCGGCTTCGCTGGGAGGTCGGGCGCGCGGGACAGGGACCGGTCGGGCTTACTCTGTTCCTCTCTGCGCTTGTCCTGCATCCACTCGTGGCGCCGCTCATGGGTCGGTCATTGCGGGGAGCGGAGACCTTCGGCATCACACCGGATCCGACCGCTATCGCAACCATCGGACTGGTCCTGATGGCGGCCGGGCGGCGGTCGTGGTTGTTGCTCGTTGTGCCGTTGGCGTGGTGCATCGGCAGTTGGGCAACACTGTATACCTTGGGAGCGCCGGAGAGTTGGTTGCTGTTGGTAGCGGTTCTGCTTGCCATCATTCCCGTCACACGTCGGCACGCGGACTGATTGACGCCGGGGCGCCGCGCCGTTTCGGGTGGTGTTGATCGCGTCGGCAACGCTCGATCGCCAGTGGGGTTCTACCAATTGAAAAGAGTCGCCCGCATCGTGCTCCTGGCAGCAGGCTCGTAAAGCGTCGGCATTTCGGTCCGCGAACCGAGTCGTAAAGCGCTCATCAGGGTAGGGTAGGGCCACATTATACGGATGTGAACATTGGCAAGACACTTACGACGTCGTAGGAAGCGCCCCGCGCCGGATGCCTGAGCTCAGCTCGGCGCCCCCAAGGCGGCATCTCGCAACGATGTGAGATGACTTACGACGTCGTAAGAAGCGCCCTCCACACTCCAATCATAGCGTTGATGCGGTCCCGCACGGCGCGTAGATGTGACCGATGATCGTCGCTAAATGCCCCTAACAATACCTACGCCTTTAAAACAGTGTCCCCATAATTGAGGTTCTTGCGCCTGATCAGAAAGTCTCTTTAGGAGCAGTTGCCGGCATCTCTGGCCGGGTCCATCCTGGGCGTACAGTCCAATGAGCGGCCGCCCCTCAATGGAGGAACATCATGAACCACCTTGGCACGATCACTTTGGCCGCCATGGCACTTCCGTTCCTGGGGATTACGCTGCCCTCGGGCGACGCGCTCGGCCAGGAAAAGAGCCATAAAGAGCAACTCGTTGGGTCGTGGGAGTACGTCTCGATTGACACCATCCGCCCGGACGGCACCCGAGTACCGAGTTACGGTCCCAACCCACGGGGCTTGGCGACCTTTGGCAGCGACGGTCGTTACGTGCTGCTGATCGCACGGGCTGACCTGCCCAAGTTCGCATCCGGCAAGCGCATCGAGGGCACGCCGGAGGAGTACAAAGCGGTCGTGCAAGGTTCGAACGCCCACTTCGGCCGCTACACGGTGGACGAGGCAGGCAAGACCCTCACCTTCCACATCGACACCAGCACCTTCCCGAATTGGAACGGGATTGAGCAGAATCGCCCCTTTACCCTTGCCGGAGATGAAATGCGGTGGTCGAACCCAGCATCATCCGGCACGGGCAGTCCGTCCGAGGTTGTCTTGAGGCGAGCTAAGACGCCCTAACAGAACCTCTGGAGGAATCGGAAGCAGAGCTGCGCGCAGGCGAGCGTGAGAAATCCGAAATTGATGTCGGGGCGGTGCTCATACCGGACAACGAGTCGGCGACGGCTGCGGGATTGGAAGGCGTCCCAAACCCCGGCCCTCTGCCAATCCCGCAGCCGTCGCAAGCAGGTCATGCCCGAGCCGCAGCCCAGCTCCTGCGGCGCATCTCCCAAGGGGTGCCGCTCGTCAGCATATACCTGCATCCATCGCACTTACGACGTCGTAAGTGCAATGCCCAAGACGGCACCAACTTACGACGTCGTAAGCGGCTTCATTATTCGCCGAGAAGAGCGTTGATGCGGTCCCGCACGGCGCGCAGATGTGACCGATGGTCCTCGCCCAACAAGGCACGCCCTTGGTCCAGCCGGTCGATCTCCCCAACGATCTTCGTCACGCTTTGACCCAAGGCGCGCACGGTGACTGGGCGAGTACGGGCCGCAGTGGCGGTCTTCCCTGCGGCCTGAGCCTGCTTCTTCTCGGCCCGCAGATCACGCACGGTCAGACCGGCTTTGGCCCGATCCCACAAGGCACGCACCAGATCCGGATCGTCCAGGGTCGCGAGTTCGACCAGGACGGAACGGCTGACCGCGGAAGGGTCCGCTCGGTACTCGGCCACGATAGCGTCCGGCAGGCGCAGCACCGACAGGCGACGTGAGACTTCCGCTTCAGCGCAGCCAAGCATCGCGCCGACATCGCTCATGCGGTAGCCATGCTGTTCCATCAAACGCTCCAGCCCGCGCGCCAGATCGATGGCATCAAGGTCCACGCGCTGCAGGTTTTCAATGAGCGCGATTTCCTCGGAGCGGCCTTGCGTGATGATCGCCGCGATCGTCGGGCGGCCAAGCAGTATGTGCGCTCGCCAACGCCGCTCACCGGCGACGAGGGTGTAGTGGCCCGGCGTGCCGGTCGTTTTGACAAGGATGGGCTGCTGCAGGCCGTGCTTATCGATGGAGTCTGCAAGCGAACGCAACGCATCATCATCGAACACGGTCCGCGGCTGGTCGGGGTTCGGGACGATCCGTTCGACGTCCGCCTCGATGAGGCGGGGCAGGGTACCGGACAGGCCGAACAGCTTATTTGTCTCGGCAGCATCCTCCCCTTCACGGGCAGCGGCCCCAGCCGTGATCTGCGCGCGCGTGGCGCGCTGGAACTTAGGCGCCATGCGTCACCTCCGGTGCCGGAGAGGTCTGTGCGAGTTGACCACCGCTCTGCATGAGGCTGCGGGCGATTTCCACGAACGTTTCGACGCCAGGAGCTCCAGGATCGCCGGCCAGCGTGATGGAGTTTGCGGCCGCTGCTTGGCTGTAGACGGTCGAGCGAGGTATTGGCTCGAACATGCGCGCCTGCTGCCCCCAGAGTGCTTGCAGATCATCGAGTGAAGCCCGGTCTTGCGACTGCCGCGCGGAATACATCGTTGGCACGATGCCGAGGATTTGCAGATCCGGATTGGAGCGTCGCCGGATCTTCGCGATTGTCTCGGAAAGATGTTCCAGACCAAGGATGGCGTGGGCCTCGGTTTGGCAGGGAATCAGCAGGTATTGGGCCGCGACGAGCGCATTCGACGTGATCATGCCAAGCGTTGGTGCGCAATCGATGATGATGAAGTCGTAAACCTCCCTCATCGGTGCCAGCATATCGGCCATTGCGTTGATCCCCGTCGGCTCGTGATAGAGCTCCGCTTCGGCAGCGGCTAGGGCAATGCTCGCCGGAATGAGGTCAAGGCTTGGCACATCAGTCGACAGAATGACGTCGGCGAGGGGCGACTTGCCAACCAATGCATGGTAATGCGTCTTGCCCTGTTTTGAGAGCTCGACAACGCGCGTCTGAGGAATGCCGACGTGGACAGTGGCGTTGCCCTGTGAATCCGCATCAACGAGCAGGACACGGTTGCCGGCTCGCGCCAGAACATAGCACAGATTGATGGCAGTGGCCGTTTTCGCCGTGCCACCCTTCTGCAAAGCGACGGCGACGGTTATGCCAAGGCCTCGACGCGGGGAACGATCAACACCGAGGGCGGCGACCGACAGGGCTCCGAGAACCTCACGCGGCAGGCGTTCACGGTCGGTTTCCCACCGTGAAATCTTCTGCTTATCGTAACGACGCCCCATCAGCTCGTTGAGCCAAGTGGCGAACTCGAGCTGTGTCATGTGCAGGCGTTCACGCAGTGCGCGAAGATCTTCCCCCGTCACCGATGCCTCCTATTTGGTAGCGTTGCCTCAAGCTATACAGTAGATTCGACACCGTCAAGAGGGTCTACCGGCCAAGCGCTATCAACCCGTCCTCCTGCGTCTCCCAAGAGGCAATGTGACGGGAACCTCAGGGCATTGACTTCTGGAATGCCATGTTAGGAATAGGGCGCCCCAATCGCCTGTCCGCATGGCCCTCTTACGACGTCGTAAGTCGCGTCGTTATCCCTTAGCCCGGCGTCGACTTACGACATCGTAAGTCGGCATTCCACGTCCCGACCGTACAGCCCACCGGACGACTGAGCGCGGATCGGGGATGTTGATGGAGCCAACGATCCGGCGACTGTTGGAAATTACAAAGAATAAATGAGGAAGCCAGCCTCACAAAATCTATCAAGGATCTGTGCCGTCGAAAGGCACGTTCCACCCACTTGAGCATCTTCTCTTCCGCACACTGGCGGGCTACACCTCGGCGCCACTTTGGCCATTCCGTGAGACGCGATGATCGACACACCCGAGTTTTTGCCCAAGGAGCGCGATCTGATCCGGCGCGAGTTCATGGTCCGGTTCAGCAGCGCCCGTTCCATCCATGATGGCATCCTCGTGAAGCGCTGGGCGACCGGCCCGCACAAGGGTCAGCCGAAGCCGGCGGCCGCGGTGCAGAGCATGATCGAGCGTGGCCTGTTGTCTCTGGTGGACGACGGCGCGCACTGGTTGAAGGCGACTTTCACGCCGGCGGGCATCCAGGCGCTCCGCCGTATGGCCGCCGACCAGCGGGCGCTGCCGCCCAGCCAGTACCAGCAGCTGCTCGATGAGCTCGCCGGGCTGCCATGAGGGGAGGGGAGATGGCTCGCACTTCGGTACAGGACTCCCCACCGGTTTGCAAGCGGATTTATTGAGTGAATAGCGGCCCCATCAGCCAGTTTGGATTATTCCCGTCGGGAAGGGCCGCGTCAAGCCCGCCACAGGCGGTGGCGGGCTTGACCCGCCCCTTCCCGACGGGCGGGAGCTCCACCATTGGCTTGATGGGCGGGTGTCGCTGTTCATGCCGTGGCGGCCCGAGCCGGGTCAAAGGGCTGCCGGTGGGTCAGCATGGCGCAGGCCACCGCGAGCAGGCGGTCGGCCACCGAGCGGAGAGCGCGGGCATGACCATGACCACGGTGACGTAAGGCGGAGTATTTCGCCCGGCTCTTGGGATCGGGCTGCACGGCGACCCGAGCCCAATGGTAGACGGCATTGGCCAGACGGTTATGGGCCGCCTGCCTCCTCCGGACGATCGTCGACTTCCCCGAACGTTTGGTCACCGGCGCGACGCCACACAGGCAGCGCAGAGCATGGTAATCTCACCGTTGCAGGGCATTCCAGGCTTCTGCCAGCAGCGTGGCGAGGACGATCCTGCCGACTCCCGGCAAGGATCTCAGGATCGTCACGTCACGCTGCCCCGGGCTCGGCCCCAACGCGTCGGTCTCCTGTCCGGCGGCGGGTTCGGCCAGGCGCTCGGTCAGCCGATCGAGCTGGTGTTCAGCCTCGGCAATTTGCCGGTTCACCAAGTCAAGCCGTTTGGAGACCGCTTTCACGTGGGCAACGGCTGCTTCGGTGGTGCCGGGCGCCACCCGGATCGCCGGCTGCCGCAAGCGATCAAGAACCTGGGCCGCGTCAAGGCGGCGGATCCGGTGCCGTTTCAGGAAACGGGCCAGCGTGTCTTCGCGGACCCGCCGCGCTTTGTCGGGCGTCGGAGCCAAGTTCCAAAGGTCCAGGAACCAATCAGCCGCGACATCCTCGGTCAGTTCGAGGATCTGTGGATAGTAGCGCCAGAGCTGGTCTCGGATACGATTGCTCAGCCGGTTCCGTTCGTCGCGCAGATCTTCGGCAATTCGCGACCATTCCCGAAGTTCAACGACCGTTGGATCAAGCGGTGCCAGCGGGCGGAAGCACCGCGGATCGGTCCGCAGCGCGTCGGCCAGGGCCTCGGCATCGCGGCTGTCGTCCTTAGCGCCAGCGGGCGAGAAGCGGTCGCGGAAGCGATCAAGCTGCTTCGGGTTGATGGAATGGACACGGAAGCCGCGTTCCATCAGGCTCTCGACAACGGGACCATGCGGGACCTCGATCGCGACAAAGACTTGGTCGGCCGAGGTTCTCGTCAGCGCCAAAATCCACGCCGCCATGTCGGCCAGGCCGGCGCCACCGTGCGGAAACGTCTTCTCACCGACGGTCCGGCCCTTGGCATCCGACACGCGAACCTGATGCGCTTCGGATGCCCAGTCGATACCGACGAACCAGTGTCGTTCTTCCTCGTCCATGCGCGTCATCTCCTTCCTGCCGGAGCCACCGCGATGCAAACCGGTCCCTGTACTGGTGCTCGAAGGCACGGACTCCCCACGGGGCTTCCATCACGGCGACCAGCCGGGGCACGTGTCCCCCCCAGGTGCTCGAAGCACAAGGGGCGCTTGGTGGCTCCCGGCTGGCTGGCCCAATCCGAAGAACCCGGCCAAGGCCACTTCGGACCACCGTGAAGGGTACAGGGGGCGGGGCGGCCCAGGATCTGACCGCCGCCGGCTTCGGCCTGCCGGCCATCCAGCAGGCGGGGCGCTGGAAAAGTCCCAACATGCCGGCCCGCTACGCCGAAAGGATCGTCCCCAAGCAAGGTGCCATGGCCCAACTCGGCTGCAAGCAGGGCAGGGGACGACGCGGCCGACCTCGACCGAAGGCCCCCCTCCTTATTAACCGCAATCCGCTGCAGTGCGCTTGGAGCTCAGCCAAGCAACAGGGAGCCCTGGCGCGGCGCGGCGATTTCACGCTCGGGAATCGGCGGCTTCGACGGATACAGAACCACACCCTGGTCGTCGATGGTGACCTGAGCGTCCGGATAGACGACCATGGCCATCTTCAGAACATCGGGGAACTTGTACTTGAACTGGGCGCGGGTGCGATAGGCCGCCCCGAATTGCGCGTGCAGCGCTGCCCAGCTGACTGGCGTCGGGCCGGTCAGGACGTGCAGTCGGTAGGCGAGCCACACATAGACGTCGATCGCCATGGACTGGTTGATGATGTGGCGCAGAGCCGGTTCCCAGATCGGGACCGGATGTTCGCGTAGTGCCTTGTAAAAGCTCGGCGACAGACGGACCTTGTCGGTCCACAGCCGCGGCTGGCTCGGGTCATCGGTGTGCAGCTGGATGCCGCCGCCCTTGATGATGCTGTCCTTCTCGAACTCGCCGCGGCCGCCGGCGTTGTTCCACATGAAGGTCAGGTTGCAGGCCGATAGGCGGTTGGCCTGCTCACGAACGTCTTTGTAGGCTTGGCCGCCATTGCTGAGGCCCATTCGGTCCAGCCAATCGTTCATCGAGCGGCCCAGTTCCACCTCGGGCGAGTTGTTCTGCACGGCTTGGGTCTGCAGGTAAAGGAGGATAAGGCGTGCCCGGCTGCCGTATGGCACACCAAATTGTTTGCGTCCGCCGTTGCCGTCGGGCAGCCAGCCCGGTTGGACCACGAGCGTGACGTTGTGCCCCTTGCGCTCCCATTCCTGTTCGTCTGGCAGCTTCTTGTGGGGCAGGGCGGTCAGGCAGAAGCCGGAGTAGGTGATGCCGAGTGCGGTCGACTCCTCGGCCAGCACTGCCGCGGCGATGTCCACAAGGTTGCGATCCTTCACGTCGACCAGACGGCGAGCTTCGTCACGGCCGTGGGTTCGCACAAGCTGGTGGATCGAAGCCATGATCATCCTTCCTGAACAGCACTGTCCGAAGGGTGGCCTGATTGCGGCGTCCTGTCCATTCGCGGTCTGGTGATGGGAGCTACTTGGAAGGCTAGTAGGATCTTCTAGTTGCTTAGTATCACCAGACAGCGGAGGAAAAGCCGAGTCGCGCCGATTCGTTCATCACAAGACCGCGAAGACGCATCACCAGACCGCGAGGGAAAAAGTGCTAGCGCGTGGGAGCCATTCACCGCCTGCGTCCGACTCGGGAATGCCATCACCAGACCGCGAACATGCCCATCACCAGACAGCGATCCCGCCTTGAACAGGTCCAAGACCCCTGATTGGTGGTCCTTTTGATCGTCCACACACCACATCGGCATCACCAGACCGCGATCCAACCCATCACCAGACCGCGACTATCACCAGACCGCGAACACGCTGATCACCAGACAGCGATCTCGACGATCACCAGACAGCGATCTCGACGATCACCAGACAGCGAGTCTGTGGCGCGATGCATGTTGAGCAGAATGCCCCTACCGACAGGGACTCAGTGCTGACCATTTACATCAACGTCTCGTTCACAGCACCAACCAGCGATGGCCGTCCGACCTCCGCGATGCGGCTCTGCTGGCGGTCGGGCTAGAAATCCCGAAACGTGAGATTGGCGGCACTCTCCACGCAAACCTTTCGCATGATTCCCGGTCGGTCTTCTGTCAGCGGGCAAACTGTGAAATTACCGAAGGCAGCCTTGGAGCAGGGCGGCATCACGGAAATCCCGCGGTCGAGCCGGTCCGGAAGGAGGTGCTCGCCAGCAGGATCGCCTTCGGGATTTACGACCCCCAGAATGCGTTTCGTACCGATTATCCAGATTCTGACGCTGGGCACGGCCGTGCATGATGTCATCCTCCCATGAACGGTGAAGCACTCTCCGACGCGCAGGGAACTTGCCGCACATGTGAGTAGATGATCGTCTGCCTCAACGTGCGAAGCAAAGAGAACCAGTCCGGTGAGGGCCGCGACGGTGAATCGTCTCATCAGTCTTTCTCACGACGGTGTCGGGGCGGTTGAGGAAACCTCCCTTCCGCGACAGCTTCTTCACCGGCCGGTTACAGGGCCTGTTCCAGTATTGCCCTCGCGGGCGCGTATTTCTCAGCGACCATCCGAGGCCCTGCGGCGATTGCCGCGACACGGGCTGGATCGCTGTTGTCCAAGTTGTCGGCCAGCTTGACCCGGATTGCCGTGGTGTTGCCGCTGACGGCGATCCGGGCAATCCAATCCAGGTAACTCCCTTCCGGACTCAGGTTCCGACTCACGAGTTGGATGGCGGCGATGGCTTCCTCTTCGATACCCAGCTCCCGGAGCTGGTCGGGTGTCACGCCAGCGTCTTCAATGGCATCGTGCAGCAAAGCCGCTTGGACCTGAACCTTGGTTGCGTCTGGCAACCGCTCGACCAACCGCTGGGCAACTCGCTCAAGGTGAAGCCAATAGGGCGCACCAGCTTTGTCAACCTGACCGGCATGCAGAGCCTTGGCCAGTTCCAGCGTTTCCCGGTACCAGTTCGTACTCTGCATGGCACTCACCCCCTTATTGCTCCCTTTTACGACAGGTCGCCGGCGGCCTCCGCGGCCTCGGCGTGAGGTATACAGCTCTGGAACTCGTCGGCGTTATGAAGCACGCTGGCGGCACCGAAATGGTGCTTCCACAACTTTGCACCCAAGGAGGCTGATCGGTCCAGAGACGAACCAACGGTCAGCCACTTGAGCAGTGTTGGAAAAAATCCGGCATCGAAAAGCATGAAACCGGCGGCAAGGCAGCAGGTATCGGCCTGGATGCCGCAGACCAGGACACGCTCAAAGCTCATGGATTTGAGATAGTCAATCAGTTCGGGGGGTGGGAGATACCCGTGCTTGACGAACACCTTGTCGGTTAGAACCAGTGGCTCGTCGGCGGCAGCGGGCTTCCATCCAAGCTGCCGCTCAAAGGGTGTCACTGCCTCATCATGCCTCTCAACGGTCGCCACTGAGTGCATAGTTAGGGCAAGCTGTGAAATCTTTTCGACCTGCCACGCGGGTGGGTTGAAGCAGGGTTGGACGTCGATGATGAGGAGTGCTTGTTTCATGGGGCATGTTAGTGGGGATTTTGCCCCTGCGCCACCGCATGATCGAGCGTGGCCTGTTGTCTCTGGTGGACGACGGCGCGCACTGGCTCAAGGCGACCTTCACACCGGCGGGCATCGAGGCGCTGTGAACCGCCCCGGGTTTGTCGGAGTCCCCTTTTCCTGAGAAGATGGGGTCATCATGACGGAACCGGCATCATTCAAATACGCCCCTGAAGTCCGCGAGCGCGCGGTTCGAATGGTCTTTGAGCACGAAGGGGAACACGCCTCGCAGTGGGCCGGCGATAAGCTCGATCGCGGCGAAGATCGGCTGCACTCCGGAGACGCTGCGAGGCTGGGTCCGTCAGGCCGAGCGCGACCAGGGCAAGCGGCCCGGTCCGACGACGGACGAGCCGGAGCGGATCAAGGTGCTGGAGCGTGAGGTCCGGGAACTGCGCCAAGTGAACGAGATTCTGCGCAAGGCGTCGGCGTATTTTGCTCAGGCGGAGCTCGACCGCCCGGTCAAGACATGATCGCCTTCATCGACGCGCACCGCGCCGTCCACGGGGGCGAGCCGATCGGCAGAGTGCTGCCGATCGCCCCGTCAACCGACTACGCCCAGGCCGCCCGGAAAGGCGGCCCGGAAAGCCGATCCGGCCAAGGCGCCGGCCCGCCAGCACAGCGACGCGGAGCTGAGTTCGGTTATCCGACGGGTCTGGGAGGAAAACTTCCAGGTCTATGGGGTGCGCAAAGTCTGGCGGCCGTTGCGGCGGGAGGGCCTTGACGTGGCGCGCTGCACGGTGGCTCGCCTGATGCGACGCATGGGCCTGCGGGGCGTCACGCGCGGCAAGACGGTGCGCACTACGATCAGCGACCGGGCGGCACCCGCCCGCAGCGTCAGTGCCGTCTCGATTGCCACGGCTGAAGAGCGTGGCTGTCCGCCACGGGTGGTGCGTGGGGCGGCGCGCCAGGCCTGGATGGCTTCCTCACGGACCCAGATCGTCAGGCTGCCACGCTGGCGCAGACTGGCTTCAGAGGCCGACCAATGCGTCACACGGTATTGGGCGCGAGGGAACTGGTGGCGATGCGCAGCGTGGTGCCCGATCGGCATCGGGCGGCGGTGGTGAGAGGCATCAACGGAGACATGGCTTCAATTCCCCATCCATGCACCACGCTGGCGACGGGGGGAGTGGCCAGCGGGGAAATGACGCGACCAACCACTGAACACGCTGGGTGTCACCAACCGGCGGCAGCACAGGTTGGGGAATTCCCTTCGCCCAGCCTGCCGGAGATTGCTCGGCTCGGTTTCATGGCGTTGCCGAGCCCGAGCATCACAGGGCGCGCCCAGAACGCCCTAAGGCCGTGCCCACGGCGTTCTGGTCGATGGCCATCAATGCACGCTCGGCGCGGCGTGGCGTTTTCCGCGTCCGCGGCGTGCGGCGGGCGCAGGCGTCGCCGAAGAGGATGTGCCGTTTTCCTTGACCGCACCGGTCGCCGCTGCTTTCTTCCGTTTCGAGGCCGGCTCACCGTTGGGCGGAGTGGCCGCCGCCTTCTTCGCGACGTCGGTTGGGGACCACACCGCCTTGCGACCCTTGGCTGGCGTGTCGGTCTTCTTCGCAGCCGCCGTTGTCTTCGCAGCCGCCGTTGTCCGTCGTGTTTTCTTTTTGGGCTGAGCGATCGCCTCCACGGCGTCCGACACGGTTTCCACGCCGGCGGTGGCGGCGTCGCTCACCGTCTCCGCGACCATCCGCCCCATCTGGAGAGCGGCGTCCGTGAGCGTGTTCTCCGAAGTCTTCGTCTTGCGTGAACGCCGCGGCGTGTCGGGCGGAGCGGCGGTCAAGGCCGGCGCTGCCGCCTTGCGGCGGCGCTTCGCCACCGGGGCGGTTCGCGCCGCGTCGGCGGCTTGTTCCTCCGCCTCGATCTCCCGGCACGCCTGAATCCAATGAACTTCCGCCATGCCCTCCGGGCGGCCGTCGCGTTCCCAAATACTGTGCGCCCGCTCCCGAATGCGCGCGTCGCGGTCTTCTGTCATGTCTGCCTCGGTCCTGTCAGCGCCATTTCACTGCCTGACATGTGGAACGCGACATGAAAAAGAAAGATCCCCTTTGTACTTACCTTCACGGGCGGGAGGCCTGGACCACGAAGAATGCGTCCGGCGGCAGCTTTGTTCACTCCGTCAGGGCCGTTGTTGTGATGCGATCGGGTGCGAAATGCGGGCGGTGGCTGGTCTTCTGGGGCGCATCATCTCAAGTTATTAGGCCTTTGATGATCCGGTGTCGTCGCACCATTCCAAGTGCGGACAGCAGTGGGGTTGTTTGGCTACACGAAAGCCCATATGAAAGGCATTGAGTTCTGCCGAATGGAACCACGACCCCGCAGCAAAAAGGGTCTGTCACTCAACATTGGGAGCGTTTGGATGGAACGTGAAAAGCTGGTCGCGTTGACCGCCGAGATCGTCGCGTCTTATGTCAGCGCCAACCGGGTCGCTTCCAGCGACATTCCGCTTGTGGTGAACGAGGTGTTCAACGCTTTGGCTGGCACCGGCCAGCCGAAGGTCGAGGCGGTGAAGCCGGATCCGGCGGTGCCGGTCAAGAGGTCGGTGACGCCGGACTACATCGTCTGCCTGGAGGACGGCAAGAAGCTGAAGATGCTCAAGCGGCACCTGCGCACCGCCTACAACATGTCGCCCGCGGAGTATCGGGCCAAGTGGAACCTGCCGCCCGACTACCCGATGACCGCGCCCAACTACGCCGCCACACGCAGCGAATTCGCCAAGCGGATCGGTCTGGGAAACAAAGGCCGCTCCGAGCCCGTGGCTGTGGCGCCGAGTGAACCCGCGCCCGCGAAAGGCCGGCGCAAGAAGGCCGCCTGACATCAGGCTTCCGGCATGGCGGCTGGCTGGAACGGGCGGTCTGCGAGCGCGCAAGAGGCACGTGCCCGGCATGGCGCTTGGCGCGCTCCTTGGATCCGAGCGGCACCACTTCATCCGTCTGGAGGAATGGTCGGGGATTCCCCTGGGACTCGAGCTGCGCTAAACTCGGGGCCGGTTTCGCCGTCACCCACCATATCTGGCCCGCATGGTCCCCAGCCCTCAGCCACACACCACGCCGATCGCGCCATCCAACACCCGGGTCTGCGAGCACTGCGGGCGTCCCCATGGCCACGCGCTGCGCTGCTGCCCGACGGGCGCTGGCTCTCGCCCGACGGCCTGTGGGTCGGCCCCGACGGCGCGCCGGCGCCCTGGCCGGATGTGGTCGACTACGCCGGCGTGAAGACGTCGCGGATCGTCGTCGGCCTGTATCGGCGCCGCTCCGAGGCGGCGGTGGCAGCGATGACCGCACCGGAACGGCATCGGCTGTGCCGGCGTTGTCACCTGGTCACCGGGCGCGAGGAGCACCGGCGCGTCGCGCGCAGCGGGCACTGATGCGCTTCGCCTTGGGTGATCTGTTCGAAGGCACCTACCGTCTCTGAGAATCCGACTGGCCCCCTCGAGAAAGAGCCACCAACCTCATGCACCATCGACAGGACCAGCGCCGCTGGGACGCCCAGCCACGCGCGATCAAAGACCCTCGGCCCCAGAACGCGACGGCCACGGATCCACTGGTCCTGGCCACCAGCCTGCTGGATGGCGCGCGCACGCGGGCGGCTTTGCTTAAGGCCGTCGAGGCACGTGTGAAAGCCGACGCCGAGGAACGCCGACACTTCGCCGCGGCGGCCGGCCGCGTCCGCGGGCTGTCCGGCGACCAAGCGTTGGTCCAGGCGGTGCGCAACTATCTCCAGGATCTGGCTCGGTCTGCGGCGAATGACCGGACGGCAACCGTCGTGTGGCTCGCCCAAACGGTGGCAACGCTCACCGGCACGGGCGTTCCCAACGGTGCACACTCGGGCGTAACGGTCGCACGCGATCTCCGGGCTGCGGCCGAAGCGCTGTTCCGACCGCGAGGCCGGGACGACGTCTCGGTGTCCGGGTAGGGGAGGGCGCGACGGGGCATGTGCAGGCAACGTGATAGAGAACAGCGCTTCGAGCCCCCGCGGCCATGCTGACCGACCCGGCCTTTTACGCCCTGGCCGTTCCCGCCGTGCTGCTGGCGGGCATCAGCAAGGGCGGGTTGTCCGGTTTGGGCGCTCTGTCGGTGCCAATCCTGACCTTGGTCATTCCACCAGGGCAGGCCGCCGGGCTGATGCTGCCGGTCCTGTGCCTGATGGATGTGTTTGGTCTGTGGGCGTATCGCCGCCAATGGAGCCACTCCGAGATGGCCGTGCTGCTGTCCGGGGCGGTGCTGGGGATTGGCCTCGGCGTGCTGGCCTTTGGGCGTCTGAACGACGACGCGGTGCGGGCGCTCATCGGCGTGATCGC
The DNA here is from genome assembly GCF_025961225.1 of Azospirillum canadense. Lineage (GTDB taxonomy): Bacteria > Pseudomonadota > Alphaproteobacteria > Azospirillales > Azospirillaceae > Azospirillum > Azospirillum canadense. The sequence continues at coordinate 252,696 of NZ_JAOQNG010000009.1, forward strand.
CGTCGTCTTTTCCATCCACCAATGGCTGAAACCCATCCTGCAGCGCCGGATGGCGGACAAGCCCCCGACGTCACGGTGGAAGGGGCTGTTCTGGTCCGGCATGTCCGGCTTCACCAGCTTCCTCGCCCACGCCGGCGGCCCCCCACTGATGGTCTATCTGCTCCCGCAGCGCTTGGAGAAGATGCGGTTGGCCGGCACGACCGTCGTGTTCTTCGGCGTGGTGAACTACGTGAAGTTGGTGCCTTATGTCTGGCTGGGGCAGATCGACACCGCGAACCTGACGACCGCCCTCGCGCTGTCGCCACTCGCGCCGCTCGGCATCTGGCTGGGGGTGTGGTTGACCCGGTGGGTGTCGGAACGCCTGTTTTACCAGGCCAGCTATGCCTTGCTGTTCCTGGCCGGGCTGAAACTCCTCCACGACGGGCTGGGGGCCTGGGCACCGTAGACGCAACGGAGGCTGGCGGAGCCCGCCAGCCTTTCGTTCCCGTCGCTCGCGTGGGAGCACCACGTCGTCGTGTGTTTCCGTTTCCGAAGCAAGTGGGTGCCAACCCGGCGCCGTCAGCCAGCGAACCAGGCGGCCGGGACGGTGACCAGAGACGGGAACAGGATGAGCAGCAACAGGACGAGCAGCTGCGCCACCATGAAGGGCCAGACGCCCTTGATGATGTCCTCCATGCTGATCCGCGAGACGCCGCACACCACGTTCAGCACCGTGCCGACCGGCGGCGTGATCAGCCCGATCGCGTTGTTGATGATGAACAGCACGCCGAAATAGACTGGGTCGATGCCCGCCTGCTTGATGACCGGCATCAGCACGGGGGTGAGGATCAGGATGGTCGGCGTCATGTCCATGGCCGTGCCGATGACCACGACCAGCGCCATGATCGCGAACATCAGCAGCATCGGGCTGCCCATCAGCGGCTCCAGCAGGTCGGTCAGCTCACCGGGCAGGTCGGCGACCGTGATGAGCCAAGACGACACCATGGCCGCGGCGACCAGGAACATCACCACCGCCGTCGTCTTGGCCGCGGTGGCGAAGACGGCGTAGAGGTCGGCGACGGTCATCTCGCGGTACACGAAAAGCGCGACGACCAGCGAGTAAACCGCGGCGACCACCGCCGCCTCGGTCGGCGTGAAGACGCCGAGCTTCAGCCCGAAGATGATGATGCCCGGCAGCACCAGCGCCCAGAAGGCGTCGAAGAACGCACGCACCATCTCTTTCAGCGGCCGCCGGGGTGGCGGAGCGATGGTCTCCTGCCGCACCACATACCACCAGGCGACGCACAGGCCGAGCGCCAGAAGGACGCCCGGAACGATGCCGGCCAGAAACAGCTTGGTGATGGAGACGTTGGCGGCGACACCGAAGATGATGAAGCCGATGGAGGGCGGAATGATCGGGGCGATGATGCCGGCCGCGGCGATCAGGCCGCCCGAGCGCGCCTTGTCGTGCCCGGCCGCCACCATCATCGGCACCAGCAGCGCGGCCAAGGCGGCCGCGTCCGCCACGGCGGAGCCGGACAGGCTGGCGAGGATGGTCGCCGCCAGAATGGCGACGTAGCCGAGCCCGCCCTTGACGTGCCCGACCAGGGTGAGGGCGAAGGTCACGATGCGCCGGGACAGGCCGCCGGTGTTCATGATCTCGCCGGCCAGCATGAAGAACGGCACCGCCATCAGCGGGAAGCTGTCGGCGCCGTTGATGACGTTCTGCGCGATCACCTGCGCGTCGAACAGGTCGAGGTGCACCATCAGCGCCGCGCCGCACAGCAGCAGCGCGTAGGCGATGGGCATGCCGATGGCCATGGCCCCGAGCAGAGGCACCAGAAAGACGGCGATGGTCATAAGGGCCTCCTCAGCTCTTGTGGCCCGGGGCCGCGGCGGCGCCGGCCGGCGGCACCGGGGTGCCCAAATCCTTGTGCAGGTCGTCGAACTCCGCCTGCTCTTCGGAGTCGACGACCATGACCAACTCATGCTCGGTCAGCCGACCGGTCAGGACCCGGTACAGCTCCACCAGGAGGATGCCGCCGGTCGTGAGGCTGAAGACGACGCCGATGCCGTAGAACAGCCCCATCGAGAGGCCGGTCGCCGGCGCTTGGACATCGCGGTTGATGAGGGTCTGCACCCAGCTTCCCTTCAGCATCAGGAACGTGATGTACAGCATCAGGAGGTGGCCAATGACCAGAAGGCTCTTCTTCCCCGCCGCGGGCAGCCGCCGGACCAGCGTGTCAACCCCGAGATGAGCATGCTCCCGCAGGCCGATGGCGGCGCCCAGGAAGGTCATCCAGATGAAGAAGAACCGCGACAACTCCTCGGACACGGTGATGCCGCTGTTGAAGGCGTAGCGGAGCACCACATTGCCGAACACGAGGACCACCATGGCCGCCAGGCACAGCACGGTCAGCAGCTTCAACACGCGGAAATAGGCGTCCACAAGGACCTGCATGTCCTCCTCCCTTCATCCGGGTTCCCGCCCCGAGGGGTGGATCGGGCCCGTCGCTGTTCACGGGAACGGGCGCTCGCGCGTGCCTCCGTCACCGCGCGCTCAAAAGGCCGTGCAGGGCTTGCAGCGCCAGACCATAGCCCTGGGCCCCGACCCCCATGATCACACCCGTCGCTGCCAAGCTGACGTAGGAATGGTGCCGGAAGGGCTCGCGGCGATGGATGTTGCTGAGGTGAACCTCCATGATCGGGCCCTCAAAGGTTTTCAGGGCATCCAGGATGGCGATCGACGTCGAGGTGAAGCCGGCCGGGTTGATGATCAGGCCGGATGCGGTGCCGCGCGCCTCCTGAATCCAATCGATGATTTGCCCTTCATGGTTTGACTGGCGGAAGAACAGCACGTCGACGCCAAGCTGTTTGGCCCGCTCGCGGCACAGCGTCTCGATCTCGGGCAGCGTGGTCGTGCCATAGATGTGCGGCTCGCGCACGCCCAGGAGGTTCAACGAAGGGCCGTTCAAAACGGCGATGGACTGGGTCACGGAAGCACCCTTTCGGCTGGCGTCACACCAAGCCGCGCGCGTCCTCAACCCCTATGGCTAGGGGTGCCGCGGCTTGGCATGACGGCGTTTGGTGGAGACGGGGTCAGTTGGCGGCGTGGATGCGTTGCAGCTCGGATTGGAAGAGCTTCGCCAAAGCCGGATCGTATTCGGCGGTGAACCGGTCGAGGATGGGCTTGGTCAGCTGGCGCATGCGGTCCAACTCGGCCGGCGCGATGTCATTGACCTGCATGCCTTTTTCCTTGAGTTCCAGCACCGCCTTCTGCGCCTGCGCACGGCTGACCTGCCGTTGGTAGTCCTGCGTCTCGGCCGCGGCCTCCTGCATGATCTTTTTTTCCGTCGCGGAGAGCTTGTCCCAGAACGCCTTGCTGACGAGCACAATGTTCGTGCTGTAGGTGTGGTTCGTCGAGGACAAATATTTCTGCACTTCATACATCTTGTTGGACAGAATGACGGAATAGGGATTCTCCTGCCCGTCCACCCCACGCGTTTCCAGCGCGCCGTAGAGTTCGCCGAAGTTCATCGGCACCGGGTTGGCCTTCAAGGTCTTGAAGGTTTCGATGTAAACCGGATTTTGAATGACGCGCAGCTTGAGCCCCTCCAGATCCTCGACCCTGGTGATTGGATGCCGGCTGTTGGTCACGTTGCGGAAGCCCAGGTCCCAATAGCCGAGACCAACCAGGCCTTTTTCGGGCAGCTTCTTCAAAAGCTCTGCCCCCACCGGGCCGTCGAGCAAGGCGTCGGCCTGTTGCGGCGTGCTGACGATGAACGGCAGGTCGAGCACGCCGAATTCCTTGACGATGCCGGCCAGAGACGTGGTCGCGGGCGAGGTCATCTCCTGAGTGCTGCCCCGCAACGCCGACTGCTGTTGCATCTCGTTGCCAAGCTGCGACGCCGGATACTCCCGGATCTTGAGCTTGCCGCCGCTCTTGGCCGCGACGAGTTCCGTGAACTTCTTGACGCCGAAGCTCACCGGGTGGTCGGTGTTGTTGAGGTGCCCCCAACGGATGGTGCGGTCCTGAATGTCCTGGGCGAACCCAGGGGCCGCGACGAAGCCGATGGTGACCGCCAAGGCGGCGGTCAGCACTCCACGCATGATCATGGCGTCTCTCCTCCCTATTGTCCGTGGTTAAGAGCGAGGTCTGCTTATGAGGGTGTTGTTGGGGCGCCAGAGCCCAGTCCCGGGCGGTCCGCCGCCGTCCGGGTGTGTGGCGACGCCAAACCCCCGAGGGTGCGTCGCTGTTGACCTATGCTTGACCGTCAGCCGGTACGATCGCCGACAGGTTTAGCGCGATGAGACCTCGTCGGTGCTTCCTGAGGTGGCGGACGACGGCCTCACTCCGCCGCTTCCATCGCCGATCCAGAGGTGTGACGCCGCCCCCCGAACCACCGGGATGCGTGGCTGGCCAGCGCCATCTCCTCGGTGGCGGCGAGCAGTTCCGGCGCCAAGGCGAGCAGGCGCTTTTCGTCGAGCCGGTGGATTGGGCCGGCGATGCTGATGACGCCGATCGCGGCGCCGCTCTCCGAATCCCGCACCGGCGCGGCAACCGTGGACATGCCCGGAGCGAAGCTCTCGAGGTTGAGAGCGTATCCTCGCTCGCGCGCCGCATGCAGCCGGTCCAGCACCTCGCGCACGGTTCTTGGAGCGTTGGGGCCGAATTGCCCGGACTCGCCGAGGCCCTGCCGGTAGATCAGGCTGAGGGCCGCTTCGTCGTCGATCGTGGACAACCAGGCGAGCCCGCTCGCCGTGGAGGCGAGATGCACGTCCATGCCCATGTCCGGATCATAGCGCAGGCCGAACCGGGCGCCCTGGGCCTTGGCGACGAAGGTTAACTCCTCGTTCTCGATCACGCTGAGGCGCACGAGTTCGCCGCTGCTCACGGCGAGGCGGTCGAGGATTGGCTGCGCGACGTCGAGAATGCCGTTGCGCGCCAGATAGCTGAGGCCGAGCGCAACCAGACGGATGGTCAAGAAATACGGCGCGCCTTCGCGCTCCTGCCGCACGTAGCGCTGCTGGATCATGTCGGCGAGCAGCCGATGAGCGGCGCTCTTCGGCAGCGTCAACTGGTCGGCGATCGCTTGCAGCGGCAAACCGTCCGGATGCGCGGCGAGGAGTTCCAGAATTTTGAAGGCCCGATCAAGAGCAGCGGTCACGGAGCAATCTCCGCCTCGGCGAGTGGGGGAGCAAGGGTGGGCAGCCGGTCCATTGGGTCGCCTCCAAAGCCATCCGCATCGGGATAATTGGCATCACAACATACTTGGAATCCGGATGCAATGGGAATGTCGTTCAGATTGGAACTAAGTTCCAAAATTGGAGTTTGTGCGATGCGGATAGCGCAGATCGCGGTGCAGACCTCAACGGTTCGACGGGGGCGCCCCGCGGTGTGGATCGGCGGCGATCGTGAACGCCGATGGCGTACCATCCCGCCGGTTTCCCATGTGTCTTCAGGTCGGCCTTGCACGCCGCTGAACATTCGGCTGCTGGACGAAACGTGGGTGCCGATCCCTATGTCCGCCCACTCGACCCGCGACGGCGCCGCTCAGGGCTTACCGCCTCCAAGAGCGGCGAGCTTGCTGCCGCCAATCATGACGAACGGCCCCGCCAAAAGCAGGACGACGCCCAGGAGGTACAGCCAGAGCCTGATTGGAGGTGACGGGAACTCGGTCGTTTCATGCACCTTGGGTGCTCCAACGGTCGCGGTGGCTGCTCGGACCGGTCCTTTCGCTGAGTGGGAGCACGTCTGCTCCGCAATGCCGTGCCGCAACGTGAATGCGGCGATACGGCAGGGAGAGTGTGCATGCTGCCGAACCATACCCGCCACCGGTCGTGGACGGCGTCATGGTCGCCGCCTCAGGGAATCAGGCGGTCGGCGCGGAGCCTTGCGAAGAGGTCGAAGAACGCGTCATCGGTGGGCTGGTAGCGGGTGAAGCCGAGGCGTCGGCTTTTGCTCATGTCGGTGACGACCTCGATCGGCCGTCCGAGGTCGGCGTCCGTGTGCCAGGGCGATGCCAGACGGTCGAGATCGGTTTCCGCCAGCCCCTTACTCTCGGCGAGGCGCCGCCAGACGGGAGCATCGTTCTTCATGATCTGCTCCAACGGCTGGACGGTGCCGTCGAAGGGCGCCGGGGCAAGGCCAAACCAGTCCGCGATGCGGCTCCACATCCAGTTCCAGCGGAAGACGTCGCCGTTCACGACGTTGAAGTCCTCGTTCGCCGCCTGAGCGGTGGTCACCGCCCAAAGGAGATGGTGGGCGAGCAGGCGGGCGTCGGTCATGTCGGTCAGGCCGTTCCACTGTGCGGCCGATCCCGGAAACCGGAAGGGCCGTTCTGTCTCCCGGCAGATGGTCGCGTAGGTGGCGAGTGTCGTTCCCATGTTCATCGTATTGCCGACCGCCTTGCCGATCACCGTATGGGGTCGGTGCACGCTCCAGGAAAAGCCGTCGCGCTTCGCCGCCGCGAAGAGTTCGTCCTCCTGCGCATAGTAGAAGTTCGGCACATCCAGGCGGCCTTGGCTTTCGCGGAACGGCGTCAGTGGCAATGTGCCTTTGCCGTAGGCTTCGAAGGGGCCGAGATAGTGCTTCAAGCCCGTGACCAGTGCGACATGGCGCACGCTTCCCGCTGGGCGAAGCCCGTCGAGCAGGTTGCGGACCATGGCCGAGTTGACCCGGATGTTCTCCGCCTCACTGTTCTGGCGAAGCCAAGTAGTGATGAAGACCACGTCCGGCCTCAGATCCTTCAGGGCATCCGCCGTGGCCGGCGCATCTTGAAGATCCGCGACGACCGGCTGCACGCCGGGCTGTTCGGTTGCGCGACGGGCAAGGCCCTGAACCTCCCAGCCTTCCTTGACCAGCAGAGTCGCCGTCGCACTGCCGACGATGCCGCTCGCGCCAACAATCAGTGCCGATCCCGCCATTCCAATGTCCTTCGTTGCTGCACGGGAGCGAGTTAGAAGGGGCGCTGGTGCCGTCAAGGCACCATCGAGAGGCCTGCGATCGGATGGAGTTCGGCTTCCGGGCGGACAGTCCTTTTGGCCAGTGTCGCCCGGTTGCGGGCACCGCGCCAAGCGTACACAAGCAACGTGATGGACAAACGTTGTGAGGATGCCCCTGGCCTTGCTTCAACGGGCGGCGTTGGTGGAAGGAAAGGGATTTGAACGTCCATTGATCGCCTGCGTTGATCGGAGCTGCGTTGAAACAGAGAGACCCGTTCTGTTGGATATGTCCGAAGTGTCGGCTGTGTATTGGCGTTCGCCTTTGACACCGACCGGCATGCGATCACGCTGATTTCCCTTACCGCTCTGGCCGGATTTGCGCGCCGACGCGCAAATCGGTGGCGCTGCTCAGACGGCCCTGCGGGTCTTTGCCCCACGCTTGGCACATTCCCGGACGACATATGCCTCCTGAGCCGCATCAGGCGCCGTTCGAGCAGGAAGGCGAAGGCGATCTCGGTCCGCCTCCGCCAAGCTCCGCGGTGATGCTCGATTGAGGTGACGCGCGCCGCATCGCATGATCGGGCGGCCGGCTGCCCGGACAGGTTGGCGTCGACGACATCCTATCCAGCGATGGCTGCTGCGAGCGTCGCGGCGTCCAGAACGTCGCCTTCGACGACTGTGATCCGATCGGCCGGGCCGGGTTCCTTCAAGCGGCGGGCATCGCGCAGGTAAAGCGAAAGGCGCGCGTCGGGCTGGACCAGGAAGAGCCGGGTGGCCACGCGCGCACTCTGCCCGTTCCCTCCGAGGGTCAGAATTTTGGCCGTGGGGCACTCCAGTGGCCGCACCGGGCCTCCGGCGCCGCTGTGCGGCCGCCGAAGGCGCGGTGCGGCCTGGACCGTTCAGCCGTAGTGCTCGTGGCCGGTGCCACGGGCGCCCTGCACCTCAATCGTGGAGGCGGCGTCGGCGATCTCACGGAGGTCATCGGCGGTGAGCTCGAGATCGGCCGCGGCCATGTTCTCGTCCAGCCGATGCAGCTTGCGCGTGCCCGGGATCGGTACGATCCACGGCTTTTGGGCGAGCAGCCAAGCGAGCGCGATCTGCGCCGGCGTTGCCCGCTTGGTTGTGGCGATGCGGACGAGGAGGGCGACCAGCGCCTGGTTGGCCTTCATCGCTTCCGGCGTGAAGCGCGGAAACCACGAGCGCACGTCCGACTGGTCGAAGGCCTGGTTGGGATCGACCTTGCCGGTCAGGAAGCCTTGACCGAGCGGGCTCCACGGCACGAAGCCGATGCCGAGTTCCTCGCAGGCGGGCAGCACCTCCGGCTCCGCGTCGCGGGCCCAGAGGGAATATTCGTTCTGGACCGCGGCCACAGGCTGCACCGCATGGGCACGGCGGATGGTCGCGGCGCCCGTCTCGGACAGACCGAAGTGACGGACCTTGCCCTCCGCGATCAGGTCCTTGACGGTGCCCGCGACGTCCTCGATCGGCACGTCGGGGTCGACGCGGTGCTGATACAGCAAGTCGATGTGATCGGTCCTGAGCCGTTTCAGCGACGCCTCCGTCACCTGACGGATGTGTTCGGGACGGCTGTTGAAGCCTCGCCGCGCCCTGGTCACCGGGTCGATGTCGAAGCCGAACTTCGTCGCGATCACCACCTGATCCCGGACCGGCGCCAAGCCTTCGCCGACGAGTTCCTCGTTGGCGAACGGGCCGTAGACCTCGGCGGTGTCGAAGAAGGTGATCCCGCGGTCCACGGCGGCGCGCAGCAGGGTGATCATCGCGCCCCGGTCACCAGCCGGGCCGTAGTTCGTGCTCATCCCCATGCAGCCGAGGCCGAGCGCGGAGACGGTCAGGCCGCTGCGGCCCAGTTCACGTGTCTTCATCGTCTGGTCCTTTCGCGTGTCGGGCGTCAACGCCGCCCATCAGCGATACGAGAATTGCAGAATGGCTTCGGGCAGCCGCGCCCCCCGCACCTCGATGTCTTGGCCGGATCTTGGCAAGGAGGACGCCATGCGGCGCCCGCATGGCTCCCCGCCGTCAAGCGAACCTGGCGTTTGTGCAGTGCAGCAATAAAATGAGGGCGTCAAAGGCGGCCTGTGACGTTGCCGGCCGGCTCCGGCAGCATTTGTCCCGTCGTTCCAGGTGAGCACTCCGGAGTGGATCCGGTGCGAAGGATTGTTATGCGCAAGATATTGGACGGATGGACCGAGCTTGATCGCGGCTTGAGCTTTCTGGCCGCGATGGCGGCGGCTGGCGCTATCCTGTCCGGACTGGTGATCGGCGCTTGGGGGCCGGTTGCCGGGGGATCGCTTGTGGCAGCAGACGTGGCCGACCAAGGAATGCATAACCTTCCTCCGGCGGTCTGTCGCGCGACGGTGACGACACTCATGGACCTGTATCGCAGCGATCCGCGAGTGCTTTGGGTGTGGGTGGAGGAAAGTGCGCCCACGCTCTCCAGCCTCACCGTCATCACACAAGACACCGGAGTCCGGCATGACGCTCCGCGTCCTTACGCATTCCGCCCCGACGTGGAGGAGACGCCTGCCGGCGTCTGCCGGTTTGCCATGAACTCGGTACACGCGTTGTCCCTGGGGGGCGTTGCCGGCGCGGTGCTTGCCCCCGAAACGGACCCCTTGATCGTCGGCGTTGGCATTTGACCTCCGGTCCATTCATCTCGATCGCGTGTGAACAGTTCCAGGAGAGCATCGGGAAATCTATGGTCCAGGGCCGGGGAAGCAAGATTCATTTGGTCCGCACCTCCGCGAAGCGGAATTGTATCGGCTCGGTCGGGACGCGAAGCACGGGACGCAACGCTCGCGTCTGTGGATCATCTGGCTGCTGACGTCGGGGCGCTCGGCGACGTTTGTCCCCGAAGTGACGGGCTACGCGCAACGCTGGATCAGCGACGTCACCGGACGGTATGACGTGGCCGGGGTGAATTGGCTGGGGGATCTGCGCCGTTTGGACCCTGGCTCCCAGGAGAAACAAACCAAGCGGCCAACTCGTTTATGGCCTACGGTGATCCCGTCGACGATCTGACTCTTGCGATCACACGGGGCTGCGACGCGGCTGCCCCGGAGATTGGTGCTGGGTGGTGCCCGATTCCTTTTTCGCCACGTGATCGACGGGAGCAAACGCGACCACGCGGATTGGCCCGTGTGGCCAGTCTCTTTGGGCGATTATCGAACGATGTGCGCGAAAATCGCCCTTGACAGCAACAGTCCGCCGTGCGCATTGTGTTCGAACACTGATTATCTGTGCGTTAAACGCACATTGTTCACGGCATTTTCGCCGATCCGTGGGACGCGCGACGTCGGTTCGCTGCGTCGGCCATGGCGCGCTGCTGGCATTGTCCGTCGCTTTGTGCAGGCGACACGTCGTGCCCGGCGCTCGATCACAAGGAAGGGAGGACACGATGCAGCCCACCATCATCACTGTCGCGGTGAACGGGTCCGTGCCGCGCAAGAAGGACAATCCGGCGGTTCCGATCACGCCGCCCGAGGTGGTGGAGTCCACCCACGCCGCCTTCGCGGCCGGCGCCACGGTGGTGCATGTGCACGCCCGGAACGCGGACGAGACCTCCTCCTCCGACCCGGCGTACTTCGCGGCGGTGCAGGCGGGCGTGCGCAAGCACTGCCCAGGCATGATCGTGCAGTTTTCCACCGGGGGGCGCGGGCGCAGCCATGAACAACGGGGCAGTTCGCTGTCTCTAAAGCCGGACATGGCGTCGCTGTCCACCGGTTCGGTCAACTTTCCCGGCATGATCTACGAGAACCATCCGGAGCTGATCGAAAACCTCGCCCGCCTCATGCTGGAAAGCGGGATCAAGCCGGAAATCGAGGTCTTCGACCTGTCCATGCTCTACAGCGCTCGCTCGCTCGCCGACCGCGGCCTGCTGAAGACACCCATGCACGTCCAGTTCGTCATGGGCCTGCGCAACGCCATGCCGGCCCGGCGCAAGGCGCTGGACTTCATGGTGTCGGAACTGCGCGAGCTGCTGCCCGGCTCCACCTGGACCTTGGCCGGTGTCGGGCGGCATCAGGCGGAGGTGCAGGACTGGGCGCTGGAACTCGGCGGGCACATCCGCACGGGGTTGGAGGACAACCTGCGCATCGCTCCGGACCGGCTCGCCTCCGGCAACGCCGAACTGGTGACGCTCGCCGCCGAGACCTGCGCCCGGCACGGTTCCCGCCCCGCCACCCCGGCGGAGGCGCGCGCCCTGCTCGGCCTGCCCGCCGCGCAGTGACGTCGTCCGACAAAAGGACACTCATCAAAAATGCGTTTCAAGGAGAGGAAACATGCACCCGGGGAGCGAATTTCATCAGCGTGACCGCAGCCTCCATCCACCGGCGCTGACGCCGCACTACAAGTCGACCGTGCTGCGCTCGCCCCGTCTGCCGCTCTGGTCCTTGCAGAATTCCCTGTCGGAAGTGACCGGGCCGCTGTTCCGCCCCGAAGAGATCGGCCTTCTGGACAACGACCTGATCCGCAACTACGCCCACGACGGCGAGCCGATTGGGGAACGCATCATCGTCCATGGCCGGGTTCTCGACGAGAATGGGCGGGGCGTGCCCAACACACTGGTGGAGTTCTGGCAAGCCAACGCCGGCGGGCGCTATCGCCACCAGAACGACACCTACCTTGCCCCCATCGACCCCAACTTCGGCGGTTGCGGGCGGGCGCTGACGGACGAGAATGGCGGCTACGCCTTCCGCACCATCAAGCCAGGCGCCTATCCCTTCCGCAATTTCGTGAACAGTTGGCGGCCCGCCCACATCCATTTCTCGGTCTTCGGCACCGGCTTCGCGCAGCGCCTGATCACCCAGATGTATTTCGAGGGCGATCCGCTGATCCCCCACGATCAGATCCTCGGCACCATCCCGGATCCAGCCGCGATCCAGCGCCTGATCGCACCGCTCGACATGAACGCGGCCATCCCGCTCGACAGCTTGGCTTACCGCTTCGACATCGTGCTGCGGGGCCGCCGCCAGACCTATTTCGAAAACAAGCTCCAGGGGGCCTGAGCCATGATCGCGTCCCGTCCACCCTTCACGGAAACCGCCTCGCAGACGGCGGGCCCCTACGTGCACATCGGGCTGATCCCGCACCAGGCTGGGTTCGACATCTTCGAAACCAATTTCAGCAACATCCTCGTCGGCCCGGCGACGAAGGGCACACGCATCCGCATTGAAGGGCGCGTCTTCGACGGGCTTGGCGCCGTCACGAAGGACATACTGGTGGAGATTTGGCAGGCCAACGCCGCCGGCCGCTACAACCACCCCGCCGACCGCCAGGAGGACAAGCCCATCGACCCCAGCTTCCGGGGCTGGGGCCGGGCCGGGACCGACTTCAAGACCGGCATCTACACGTTCGAGACGATCAAGCCGGGCCGGGTCGTCGGCCGGCACGGGCATAGGCCGATGGCGCCGCACGTCAATGTCTGGCTGGCGGCGCGGGGCATCAACATGGGCCTCTCGACCCGCCTGTATTTCTCCGACGAGGCGGTGGCCAACGCGGAGGATCCGGTGTTGAACATGATCGACCCGCCGCTGCGGCGCGACACGTTGATCGCCCAGCGCGAGGACCGGGATGGCGAGGCGGTCTACGTCTTCGACATCCATCTTCAGGGCGAACGCGAAACCGTCTTCTTCGACATCTGACGCGGTGGAGTGACGCCGCGCGTGACGCCGGCGTCCCATGGAGACTTGCCGTGGTTCACGACACTTCCAAACGCTCGGTCCTGCTTGGCCTGATCGGCCAGGACATCCAGGGCTCCCGCACGCCCGAACTGCACATGCGCGAGGGGGAGGCGCAGGGGCTGCGCCTCGTCTACCGCCTGATCGACCTCACCCAGCTCGGCCTTGGCGTCGCAGCCCTGCCGGACCTGCTCACCGCGGCCCAGCGCATGGGCTTTGACGGGCTGAACATCACGCACCCGTGCAAGCAGGCGATCATCCCGCATTTGGACGCGCTGTCCGAAAACGCCCGCGCGCTCGGGGCCGTGAACACGGTCCTCTTCAAGGACGGCAAGCGAATCGGCGAGAACACGGACTGGTCCGGGTTCGCCGAACCCTTCCGCCGCGCGATGAGCGACGTGGCGCTGGACCGTGTGGTGCAGATCGGCGCGGGCGGGGCCGGGGCCGCCGTGGCGCACGCGGCGCTGATGCTCGGCGTGCGGGAACTCACCCTGTTCGACATCGATCCCGGACGCGCCGAACGCGTGGCGCAAAACCTGTCGCGGCATTTCGGGGTCGGGCGCGCCAAAGTTGGCGGCGACCTCTCGGAGGCCATCGCCCAGGCGAACGGCTTGATCAACGCCACCCCGATCGGTATGGAGGCCCATCCCGGCATGCCCCTGCCGGCGGCCCTGCTGCGACCCGACCTCTGGGTGGCCGAGATCATCTACTTCCCCCTGGAGACCGAGCTTCTGCATCGTGCGCGCGCCATCGGCGCCCGCACCATCGACGGCGGTGGCATGGCGGTGTTCCAGGCCGTCGCCGCCTTCCGGCACTTCACCGGCCTCGAGCCCGACAGCGACCGGATGCTCGCCCACTTCAGGGCGATGACGGATACCAAGCGTCCATAAGTTCCAATCAAGAATCCCGGAGGAAACCACTCATGACAGGCTCTCCGATGGCCAATCTCGCAAGCAACGGCCTGGCCGGGGCGGCGGTCCACGAGCCGCTAGGCGCGCACCAGCCCAAGCTCGCCGCCGCCAGCGGGTGGATCGGCTCGGCGTTGGAGTACTACGACTTCTTCATCTACGCCACCGCGGCGTCCCTGGTGTTCCCGCAGCTCTTCTTCCCGTCGGGAAACCCAACGGCCGCGATCGTCGCGTCGCTGGCCACCTATGGCGTCGGGTACGTCAGCCGGCCCATCGGTGCCTTCGTGCTCGGCCACTGGGGCGACACCCACGGGCGCAAGAACGTGCTGATCCTGTGTATGTTCCTGATGGGCTTCGCCACCATGGGCGTCGGTCTGCTGCCGACCTACCAGCAGATCGGCATCTGGGCTCCGGTGCTTCTGGTCGTCCTGCGCCTCCTCCAGGGCTTTGCGGTGGCGGGGGAGATCTCGGGCGCGAGTTCGATGGTGGTGGAGCACGCGCCGTTCGGCCGGCGCGGCTTTTACGGCAGCTTCACCCTGCAAGGCGTGCAGGCCGGCCAGATCCTGGCCGCGGCCGTCTTCCTGCCGCTCGCCGCCTACATGCCCGCCGACGCGTTCAATTCCTGGGGCTGGAGGATCCCGTTCCTTCTCAGCGTTGTGGTCGTCATCGCGGGCTACATCATCCGCCGCGAGGTGCACGAGACGCCGGCCTTCGCGGAAGAGGGCAAGCACGGGGACGTTCCGAAGGCGCCGATCGTCGAAGCGATGCGGACCAGCGGGAAGGACATGCTGCGGGTAATCTGCATGTCCCTGATGAACGTCATCCCCGTCGTCACCGCGATCTTCGGCGCGGCCTACGCGGTGCAGCCGGCCTATGGAATCGGCTTCTCCAAGGATCTCTATCTGTGGATTCCGGTGCTGGGCAACATCCTGGCGGTGCTGGTCATTCCCTTCGTCGGCAACCTGTCGGACCGGATCGGCCGCAGGCCCCCGATCATCGTCGGCGCGCTCGGGTCCGGGCTGATGTCCTTCGGCTATCTCTACGCCATCAGCATCCACAGCGTGCCGCTGGCGATCACCATGTCGCTTCTGATGTGGGGCATTGTCTACCAGGGCTACAACGCCGTCTTCTCAAGCTTCTATCCGGAGCTTTTCACCACGCGGACCCGGGTGTCGGCGATGGCCGTGTCGCAGAACATCGGGACGGCGATCACCGCGTTGCTGCCGGCGCTCTTCACGGCCGTGGCGCCTCCCGGCTCGCAGAACATCCCGCTCACCGTCGGAGGCATCACCTTCGGCATCACCGTCCTCGTGGCGGTGGCGGCCGCGACCGCCCGCGAAACCTACCGCATCCACATGAACGACCTCGGCAAACCGGGTGCGGTTCCGGTGGATAAAGACGATTATGACCGCCTGCGCGCGCAGAGCATCAGCGACGCCCGGCTGACGCGGTCGTGACGTCGGGCAAAGCCCGGCTTCGGAAACGAGGCCGGGCTTTGCCCTCCGGGCACGGGGTGCGGGCGCCGGTCAGCATGCGTCGCATGCGGCATCGATGCGAAGCGCCGGGACGAGCGACGGGCGCGACCGCCTCGGGATGAATCGAGTCGTCGAGCTGGCGCTACGCCACACAGAAAGGTTGGTGATCAGGCGCTTGTCAGCGGCCCATGGAGGCGAAATGGCGCAGCATGCGGGCAGCGTCGGGCGCGACCCCGGTGAAGAGGCGGAACGCCTCCACCGCTTGAAAAACGGCCATGCCGCCGCCGTCCATCGTGCGACAGCCCAGCGAGCGGGCCACGCGCAGCAATTCCGTTTCCAACGGAAAATAGACGATCTCCGCGACCCACAGGGCCGGACGCAGCAGATCGCGCGGCAGGGGCAGTCCAGGATATTTCGCCATGCCCGTCGGCGTCGCATGGATCAGTCCGTCCGCTGCGCCCATGGCCCTGGCGAGGTCGCCGCCGGCCACCGCGCGCCCGTTGCCGAAGCGAGCGGACAGCTCCGCGGCCAGAGACTCAGCGCGCGTGCGGTCGACATCAAACAGGGTCAGCTGGCCCGTGCCCAACGTCAGGGCGGCGTGTGCCACCGCGGCCCCGGCCCCGCCCGCACCGAGTTGCACCACCCGGTCACGCCGGACGTCCGGCAGGCCGCGCCGGAAACTCTCGGCGAAGCCCCACCAGTCGGTGTTGTGGCCGACTTTGCGGCCGTCCTTCAACACCACGGTGTTGACCGCGCCCAGCGCGCGGGCGTCGTCGGACAACGCATCGAGCAGCGGAATGATCGCCTGCTTGCAGGGGTGCGTGATGTTCAGCCCGTCAAAGCCGAGGCGTTCGGCCGCAGCCAGCAACTCCGGCAGGGCCTCCGCAGGCAGGCGGAGCGCCTCCAAATCGATCAGCTTGTAGATGTAGCGGAGTCCCTGTTCCGCGCCTTCGCGCTCGTGCATGGACGGCGTGCGGGACGCCTGGATGCCCGAGCCGATCAGGCCGGCGAGAACGGCGGGTTTGGCGGCGTCGGTCATGGATACGGTGTCCCCGAAACGGCACGAAATAGGGCGGGTCACCGGAATTCGTTCCGGCAACCGATGTTGAGCAGAGTTGAGCACAAGGGGAGCGCAGCCAGCGCAGAGCGTTGGTCGGACCAAAGGTCCGGAAGGTCCACGGGTCACGTATTCACGGCGCCGACCACCCGAAAGCATCGGCTGGCCCCCTCCCCGGTTGCCCGTTATTGTTGTTGCACCAAAATGTACGAACCGGTACGTTCAGTCAAGCGGATCCGACAACGCTCATCAGAAGTTTCCGGGTCCTTAAAAAAACAACCGACACGTCAGGCTCCGAACCCTGGAGGGAACGATGACCGAAGGCACCGCCCTGGATGCTGAGCTCAGCGCCGCTTCGGCGCTGCCGAAATCGATCGCGACGGTGTCGCTCAGCGGCACGCTGCCGGAAAAATTGGAGGCCGCCGCGGCCGTTGGGTTCGACGGCGTGGAGATCTTCGAGAACGATCTGCTGACCTTCGACGGCTCACCCGACGATGTGCGCCGGATCGCCGAGGGGTTGGGCCTTGCCATAACCATCTTCCAGCCCTTCCGCGACTTTGAGGCGATGCCGGAGCCGCAGCGCACCCGCAACTTGGACCGGGCCGAGCGCAAATTCGATATTATGCAGGCGCTGGGCACCGATCTCGTGCTGGTGTGCAGCAACGTCCAGCCGCACGCCCTCGACGACCCGGCGCGCGCCGCCGCCGACCTCGCCGAGATGGCGGAGCGCGCGGCGCGGCGCGGCTTGCGCGTCGGCTACGAGGCGCTGGCCTGGGGCCGGCACGTCAACCGCTGGCGCCAGGCCTGGGACATCGTGCGCCACGCCGACCACCCGGCGCTGGGCCTGATCGTGGACAGCTTCCACACGCTGTCGCTGGGCGACGACCCGTCCGGCATCGCCGAGGTGCCGGCCGACAAGCTGTTCTTCGTGCAGCTGGCCGACGCTCCGAAGCTGAGCATGGACGTGCTGTCCTGGAGTCGCCATTTCCGCAACTTCCCCGGCCAGGGTCAATTGCCGGTCGGCAGCTTCCTGCGCGCGGTGCTCGCCAGCGGCTACCGCGGCCCGCTGTCGCTGGAGGTGTTCAATGACGAGTTCCGCGCCGCCCCGGCCCGCCTCACCGCGGCGGACGGCCTGCGTTCCCTGATCCTGGCGGAGGATGAGGCCGGGCACGGCCCCGGCCTGCCGGCCCCGCCGGTCTTCGACGGCTTCGAATTCCTGGAATTCGCGGTGGACGAACCGACCAAGCGGACGCTGGCCGACCTGCTGGGCACGCTGGGCTTCCGCCACGCCGGCCGCCACAAGTCGAAGGCGGTGGACTTCTACCGGCAGGGCCGCGCCAACCTGGTCCTCAACAGCGAACCGGACAGCGCCGCGTCGGAGCACTTCCAAATGCACGGGCCGTCGGTCTGCGCCATGGCGCTGCGCGTGGACGACGCTGGCCGCGCCGTGGAGCGCGCGCGGGCCCTGCACTACTCCACCTACCAGGAACGCATCGGCGCGGGCGAGCGGCCGATCCCGGCGGTGCGCGCGCCGGACGGCACGCTGGTGTATCTGGTCCAGCCCACCGCGTCCGTCCACAGCATCTGGGAGGACGACTTCCACCTCGTTCCTGACACCGGCGGGGGGCCGAGCGCGATCGACGGCATCGACCATGTGGCGCTGGCTCTGCCGCAGGGGCGCATGGACAGCTTCGTCCTGTTCTACCGCGCCGTCTTCGGTTTGGTGCCGGAGCAGCTGTGGGAGCTTCCCGACCCCTACGGCCTGATCCGCAGCCGCGCCATGGTCAGCCCCGACCGCAGCGTGCGCCTGCCGCTGAACTATTCGGAAAGCCGCATGACCGCGACCGGCCGCTTCGTCACCGCCACGGCGGGGGCCGGCGTGCACCACGTCGCCTTCGGCGCCCGCGACATCGGCCGGGCCGTGTCGCAGGCCCACGCCGCCGGCGCGCCGATGCTGCCGGTGCCGGCGAACTATTACGACGACCTCGCCGCCCGCCACCTGCTGGACGACGCCCATGTGGCGGTGCTGAAGGCGGACGACCTGCTGTTCGACCGCGACGACCAGGGCGACTTCACCCACGCTTACACGGACAGCTTCGAGGAACGCTTCTTCTTCGAATTCGTGCAACGGCGCGGCTATCAGCAGTTCGGTGCGGTCAACGCCCCGGTGCGCATGGCGATGCAGGCGCAGTTGCGCGAGGAGGCGCAACTGACCGGCCTCTCGCCCAGTTGACCGGGTGCGGCGCGTCGTCGCCGGGCTCGCTGCGCGTCGCCGATGGCCGCCACGCTCGGACCGGCGGCGCGACAGGGGGCCGTGCGGCGGGCACACGGGGCCAAAGCGCACAAGGACGATCCTAGCTCCGGCGCTCGGCTACCCCCGTGGGTGTCCAGCCAGCGGCTTGCGACAGGGCCCGGGCCGCAGTCAACTGAGAAGGGACGCTGCGGCGGACACGATCAGCACGGCAAAGAAAGAGCCGGGCGGAGGCCCGGCGCAAGGTGCGCGCCCGATGGGGAGAAGGGCAGGGGCGGAGACACGGCGGAGGATCACACGGGGCATGACGGCCGGTGCCGGCCAGCGGTAGACGCCTAGCGGTAAACGAGGACCGGTACCTTAGATTGCCGCAGCACCTGGGCGGTCTGGCTGCCGACCAGCAGAGTGGCGAGCGCCGGCCGCGTGTGTGAGGCCATGACGATCAGGTCGCACCGGCGGTTCTCCGCCACCTGGACGATCTCCGCGGCGGGGCTGTCCCCCACCACGTAGAAATAGGTGTGCGGCACACCGAGGCGGCTGGCGTCGTGACCGATCCGGTTCAGGTACTCCTGCGCCGCGTGGATCCCGGCGGTCTCGTCCCGCATCGCTTTGCCGATTCCGGCCGCAACCCCCGTATCGACCACGACGTGGAGGACGGTGACCGTGGCCCCGAGGGACTTCGCCAACCGCAACCCCGATCGAACCGCCGTTTCGCAGAGCTCCGACCCGTCGGTCGGCAACAGCATGTGCGTGTACATGGTCGCTCCTGTGCAGGCGTCGTGCGCTGCGTCGCCGGAACCCGCCGGCGACGCTGCCCGGGGCTCATTTGCCGGCGCGGACCTTCGCGATCTCGGCGTACATCTGCTCAACCAGCGCGGGGCCGACCTCCGCCTTGTACTTCTCGACCACCGGCTTCACCTTCTCGCGGAACTGGTTCAGCTCCGCCGCGGGAAGCTCGACCACCTGGACGCCTTTGGCCCTGAGGGCATTCAGCGCCTCAGCATCCTGCTCGCGGGAGACCTTGCGCTGGTAGGCGGTGGCCTCCGCCGCCGCGTCGCGGAACAGCGTCTGCTCGTCCGGGGTCAGCTTGTCCCAGAAGGCCTTGCTGATCAGCAGGGATTGCGGGTTGTAGATGTGGCGGGTGACGGTCAGGTGCTTCTGCACCTCGTAGAGCTTGGACAGCTCAATGGTCTTGGACGGGTTCTCCTGGCCGTCCACGGTGCGGGTTTCCAACGCCGTGTACAGCTCGGTGAAGGGCAGGGGAACCGGATTGGCGCCCAGCGCTTTGAAGGTGTCGATGTAGATCGGCGTCTGGATCACGCGGATCTTCAGCCCCGCGACGTCGTCCACCTTGGTGACCGGCCGCCGGTTGTTGGTCAGGTTGCGGAAGCCGAGGTCCCAGTAGCCGAGCGCGAGCACGCCTTTTTCCGGCAACTTGTCGTGCAGCGTCTTTCCGAAAGGACCGTCCAGCAGCGCGTCGGCCTCAGCGGCGCTGTTGAACAGGAACGGCATGTCGACGGCCGCGAATTCCTTGGCGAGACCGACCAGAATGCCGCTGTTCATCACCGTCATCTCGACCGTGCCGCCCTGCAGGGCTGACAGGGTCTGCAGGTCACCGCCCAGCGTACCACCCGGGAAGGTCCGGACCTTGATCTTGCCGCCGCTCTTCTCGGCGACGAGGTCCGCGAACTTCTGGGCGCCAAGGCCTTGCGGATGCTCCTTGGCGTTGAGATAGGAGAACTTGAGCGTCCGCTCCTTGTAGTCGGCGGCCATGGTGGTGCCGGCGACCAGCATGAGCCCCGGAACCAGCAGGCCAAGACCGAACGATTTCAGACGTTTGTTCACGGCGTTTCCTCCTTCGCGCATTCTTTGTTTATGGAAGGTCAGTGGGCGAACCAGGCGGCGGGGACGGTGACCAGAGACGGGAACAGGATGAGCAGCAGCAGGACGAGCAGCTGCGCCACCATGAAGGGCCAGACGCCCTTGATGATGTCCTCCATGCTGATCCGCGAGACGCCGCACACCACGTTCAGCACCGTGCCGACCGGCGGCGTGATCAGCCCGATCGCGTTGTTGATGATGAACAGCACGCCGAAATAGACCGGGTCGATGCCCGCCTGCTTGATGCACGGGGGGGGGGGGCGGCGTCCCATGG
>NZ_JAOQNG010000010.1:0-47500 GCF_025961225.1 Azospirillum canadense
GCCGCAGGCCGTGCGCGTCGCCATCCCGCCCACCGTGGGCTTCTCCGTCCAGGTGGTGAAGGGCACGGCGCTGACCTCCATCATCGGCTTCGTCGAGCTGTCGAAGGCCGGCACGGTGGTCACCAATGCGACCTTCCAGCCCTTCACCGTCTATGGCCTCGTCGCCCTGATCTACTTCGCCCTGTGCTGGCCGCTGTCGAAGAGCAGCCAGATTCTGGAAAGGAAGTTCAATGTCGCTCATCGCCATCACTGAGGTGAAGAAGCGCTTCGGCGACGTCGAGGTCCTGAAGGGCATCAACCTGGACGTCGAGCGCGGCGAGGTCGTCGCCATCATCGGCAAGAGCGGCTCGGGCAAGAGCACGCTTCTGCGCTGCGTCAACGGGCTGGAGATGATCGACGACGGATCCATCATGGTGGCCGGCGCGCAGCTGATCCCGGACGAGCTGCACCTGAAGGCGTTGCGCCTGAAGGTTGGCATGATCTTCCAGCAGTTCAACCTGTTCCCGCACCTGTCGGCCGGGCGCAACGTCATGCTGTCGCAGATGGTCGTCAAGAGGACGCCCGCGACGGAGGCGGAGGCCATGGCCCGCCGCATGCTCGACCGCGTCGGGCTGGGCCACAAGTTCGACGCCTTTCCTGACCAGTTGTCGGGTGGGCAGCAGCAGCGCGTCGCCATCGCGCGGGCCCTGGCCATGCAGCCGATGGCCCTGCTCTGCGACGAGATCACCTCGGCGCTCGACCCGGAGCTGGTGAACGAGGTGCTGGCCGTGGTGAAGGAACTGGCGGCCGACGGCATGACGCTGATGATGGTAACGCACGAGATGCGCTTTGCCCGCGAGGTCTGCGACCGCGTCGTCTTCATGCACCAGGGCCGCGTCCACGAGATCGGCCCGCCGGAGGAGGTGTTCGGCGCCCCCCGTACGCCGGAGCTTCAGCAGTTCCTCGGCGCGCAACTGGTGGCCTAAAGCGGATTGCGATCCGCTTTGGACTGCGACCGCAGTCCCGGCCGCCCATGCGGCCGAAGCTTGGCCTCTCGCGGGAACGAAGTTCCCGCTGGCGGCAGGCGGATGCCAAAGGCATTCGCTGAGAGCCGGCGAATGAGGCCATTTGGATCTAAAGCGAACGGAAGTTCGCTTTAGGCGAGCGGCTTCAGCCGGTCGAGGCGATCAAGGCGGCGCAGGCTGGGGAAGCGCCACGCCCAGAGCAGGGCGATGGCGCAGGCCCCGACGCCGCCGGCCACCACCGCCGGGACGGCGCCCAGCCACGTGGCCGCGACTCCGGACTCGAACTCGCCCAGCTGGTTGGAGGCGCCGATAAACAGCGACGACACGGCGCCGACCCGGCCGCGCATCTGGTCCGGGGTGGACAGCTGGATCAGGGTCTGCCGCACGAAGACGCTGACCTGGTCCATCGCCCCCAGCGTCGCCAGCGCGACGAAGGACAGGCCCGGATAGGTGGACAGGCCGAACACGACCGTCGCCACGCCATAGCCGGCGACCGCCCCCAGCATCCAGGCGCCGGCGTTGCGCCGCACGCCGAAGCGGGCGAGGCCCAGCGCCATCAGCAGGGCGCCCACCGCCGGGGCGCTGCGCAGCAGCCCCAGCCCCCAGGGGCCGACCAGCAGCACGTCGTGCGCGTAGACCGGCAGCAGCGCCGTGGCCCCGCCCAGCAGCACGGCGACCATGTCCAGCGACATGGCGCCCAGGATGGCTGGCTGGTTGCGGATGAAGGAGACGCCGGCCAGCAGCGTGGACAGGCTGACCGCCCGGCGCGGCAACTCCACCGGCCGGGGCCGCAGCAGGACCACGAACAGGGTGGCCAGCGCCAGCAGGACCGTGCTGGTCGCGTAGACCACCGCCGGCCCGGCGACGTAGAGCAGGCCGCCCAGCGCCGGCCCGGCGACCATCGCCGACTGCATGGCCGAGGAGTTCCAGGCGATGGCGTTGGGCAGATCCTCCGGCGGGACCAGCGCCGACAGGAGGGCCTGCATCGCCGGCCCCTCGAAGGATTTGGCGGTGCCCAGCACGATGACGATGGCGAAGATCAGCGCCGGGGTCAGCGCGCCCGACGCGGTGAAGGCGAACAGGGCTCCGATGGCCGCGCACTCCACCGCCAGCACGGCGACGAGGATCCGCCGCCGGTCGTGGGTGTCGACGATGTGCCCGGACACCAGCACCAACAGCAGCGTCGGCAGGAACTGGAGCAGCCCGACCAGCCCCAGGCTGATCGCCGTTCCGGTCATCGCGTAGATTTGCCACCCCACCGCCACAACCTGCATCTGCATGGCCAGCCAAGCCGCGATGCGCGCGCACCAGAACAGGACGAAAGCGCGGTGCCGGAAGGCGGATCGGAAATCGCCCCGGGTATCACCGGGAGCAACGGTGCGCGTGGCGGATGTAGCGGTTTCCGTCGGCTGGGTGGCCGGCTGGGCGGAGTGGGAGTTCGGCATCGTCTCGACGGAAGGCAGCAAGGGGCGATCAGCCTAGTGGACAATCCGCACACGGAGGCATGCCCGGATTGCAGGTCCGGTCGGAGTTTAAGCCCTCGCCCCTCTGCTTACGCGCAAACGAAGTTTGCGCTGACGCGACAGGCGGACCTTTGGTCCGCCGAAAGCGGGGAGAGGGTTGGGTGAGGGGGCGGCCGCAGACCGACAACGCACGCTCATTGCAGTGCCTGTCCGCCCTTCGGGCGCCCCCTCATCCTAACCTTCTCCCCGGAGGGGAGAAGTGACAGACGCCGCGCCCCCCACCGGCTCGTGGGCGGGTTCGGGGTGGCCGACGATGCGGCAGACGTCCGGCCATTGCTGGCGGATGTGCCGTTCCAGATCGTCCACCGCGTCGTGCACCTCCGACACGGTCAGGTCGGGCGGGACGTGGCTATGGAAGTTGACCACCAGCCCGGACGGCGTCTGGCGGACGCGGACGTTGTGGACGTCGAGAAGCTGGCCGGACTCGACGGCCCAGGCCTCCATGCGGGCCTGCATCGCCGCGGTCCGTTCCGCCGCGATGTCCACACCGTCGACGCCGTCTTCCTGCATGGGTTCAATGTGGGATTCCACCTCGATGTCGTCGCCCAACTCCTCCTTCAGCGCGCGTTCCAGGCGGGAGGACAGGGCGTGGGCCTTGCGGATCGACAAGCGGCCGTTCACCTCCAGGTCGAAGCTGATCGACAGGCGACCGCTGACCCGCTGCACGGTGACGTGGTGGACGCCAACCCCGAGGTCGGCCGCGCAGACCATCACGCGCTCCAGCACCGTCTCGTCGTCGAGCGCCAGCGGGTGGGCGGCGACGGTCGCCTCTGCCTCCGGCATGGCGGCGCGCAGGGCCTCCACGACGGCGGCCTTAATCTCGGCGACCCGGTTCAGGGGCAGGGCACGGCCGACGGCCACGTCCAGGTCCACGAACAGCGCGCTGCCGGCCGGGCGCACCCGCACCCGCTGCACGGCGGCGATCCCCGGCACCGCGCGCACGATGCCCTCCACCCGCTCCGCGGCACCGGCGGGGGCGGCGTCGATCAGCGTGTCGATGGTGCGGCGGCCGAGCCGGTAGCCGGCCAGGCAGACAAAGATCGACACGCCGATGGCGGCCAGCGCGTCGCCCTTGGGATAGCCGAGCCACACCAGCCCCAACCCGACCAGCACCACCGCGGAACTGAGGATGTCGGAGGAGAAGTGCAGGGCGTCGGCCTCCAGCGCTTGGCTGTTGGTTTCCTTCGCCACGCGGGACAGCTCGCGGGCGCGGTAGAAGTCGATGGCGATGGACACCAGGACCACCGCCACCGACCACCAGGTCGCCTCCACCGTCACCGTGTCCGCCATCAGGCGGTGCGCCGCCTCGTAGATGATCCAGGCGCTGGTCAGGAACAGCAGGCCGGTTTCGGCCAGCGCGCTGACGCTTTCCACCTTGCCGTGGCCGTAGGGATGCTCCGCGTCGGCGGGCTGGTCGCTGATCCGCACGGCGAACCAGGTCAGCACCGTGGCGCCGAGGTCGAGCAGGCTGTGCAGCGCCTCCGACAGCAGGCCCAGACTGCCGGTCGCGATGCCGACCGTGAACTTGCCCACGGTCATCGCGGCGCTCGCCAGGATCGAGCCGAGCGCCACCGCTTCCTTTTCGTTCGCCATGCTTGCCTCTTCCTTCGCCGGGGCGACGTTAGTGAAAAGACCAATCCATGCCAATTCCCTCGAATCCAATTTTTTCGGCCGGGGCGGGATTATGGTGTCTCGCCATCCGTATGCGATGCGAGGGGCGGTGATGGCCCCCGCGGTTGAGAACAGTTCGGGAAGGGTGAT
Organism: Azospirillum canadense; assembly: GCF_025961225.1. Classification (GTDB taxonomy): domain Bacteria; phylum Pseudomonadota; class Alphaproteobacteria; order Azospirillales; family Azospirillaceae; genus Azospirillum; species Azospirillum canadense. The sequence goes on from NZ_JAOQNG010000010.1 coordinate 4,289, forward strand.
GAAGGAGCAGCTGGGACAGCATCTGGACGTACTGCGGCGTTACGCCCTGGTCCTGATGCGCGATCCCGACCAAGCGGAAGACCTCGTCCAGGAGGCGCTCGTCAAGGCCATCGAAGGTTCGGCGTCCTACATGGACGGGCGGGACCTGCGCAAATGGCTTCTGGCGATCGTCCACAACACCTTCGTGGACCGCTGGCGCCGGCTGCAAGCCGAGCGGCAGGCGACCGGCGACCTGCTGTCCATGGCTGACGAGGCTACCCCGCCGCCGCAGATGAGTGCCGTCCACCTGGGCCAGACCATCGCCGCGCTGATGACCCTGCCGGTCGAGCAGCGCGAGGCGCTGGTGCTCGTGGCGCTGGAGGGCATGACCTACAAGGACGCGGCGGAATGCCTGGGCGTGCCGGTGGGCACCCTGATGTCGCGCCTCGGCCGCGCCCGCGAGGCGCTGCGGGCGGCGACCAGCGGCGAGCGCCCGGCAGGCTCATTCCCGGCCGCCACCTCCGGCACCCAGCAGGGGCGCCCCCCGTTTCGCGTGGTGAAGTGACGATGAACGAACCGATCAACGACATCGACCTGAACGCCTACATCGACGGCGAACTTGATGCCCGGCGGCGCATCGACGTGGAAGCCTATCTGGAGAACAACCCGGAGATCGCCGCGCGCGTCATGCATGACATGCGGGTGCGCGACGAGATCGTCCTGTTCATGGGCAGCCCGGCCCCGGTGCCAGCGCCGAAGGTGGAGGAGCCGGCTCCGGATCCGCAGGCGGTCCCGATGGGGGAACCGCAGCCGCGCCGGCTCGGCTGGCGGTCGTTGTGGCGGCGCGCGGATCCCCCCGCCCCCAGGCGGGCGCGCGACCGTGTTGCCTCCGGGAAGGGGCGCCGCGCGGCGGCGGCTCTGTGCCTGATCGGGTTGGGTTGGGCCGGGCACGCCACCATGGAGCACCTGTCGGTCAACCCCGTGGCCGCTGCGCACGCCGCCACCCACTACATCACCATCGCCGCGCAGACCCACCAGCAGGCCCAGCACAGCGAAATCTCCTTCAAGCCCTTTGCCGAGGTCGCGCATTCGCTGTTCCAGCGCCTGCACAGCCCCGCCGACCCGGCGGCGGCCGTTCCGTTGCCGGAGTTGGACATCGCGCGCGCCCCGGACGGGCTGCGCACGGTGGCGTGGGACGGCGGCGTGGCGATCCAGGCCGCCTACCACTTCGGGCGCAACGACCTGATCACCCTGTTCGCCAGCGAGGTCGACAGCTTCGCCGTGACCGAACCGCAGGCGGAGCGCATCGGCGAGGTCTCGGTCGCCTACTGGCAGGTCGGGACCACCGTCTATGCCCTGTGCGGCGAGCGGTCCGAACGTGAAATCCTGGCCCACGCCCGCGACGCGCGGATGGCGTGGTTCTGATCCCCTTCTTTCAATCCATACGGTGAGACGATGAGCGGACCCTATTACGAACAACGTTTCGGCGGCGCCGCCCAGACTTATGGTGCTGCCTTCGACGAGGGCCTGCGCAAGCATATGCTGCGGGTCTACAACTTCATGATGCTGGGGCTCGGGGTGACCGGGCTGGTGGCGCTGTTCGTGGCAAGCACGCCGGCGCTGTACGTGCCGATCTTCACGACGCCGCTGAAGTGGGTGGTGATGCTGGCGCCGCTGGCCTTCATCATGGTGCTGTCCTGGCGCTTCGAGCGCATGTCGGCGAGCGGCCTGCAGGGGCTTTTCTGGGCCTTCTGCGCGGTGATGGGCGTCTCCATGGCGTCGATCTTCCTGGTCTTTACCGGGGCCAGCGTGGCGCGGGTGTTCTTCATCACCGCCGCCATGTTCGCCGCGATGAGCCTGTGGGGCTACACCACCAAGGCCGACCTGTCGAAGATGGGCTCGTTCCTGATGATGGGCCTGATCGGCATCGTCATCGCCGGCCTGGTCAACATCTTCGTCGGCTCCAGCGCGCTGCAGTTCGCCATCTCCGTCCTCGGCGTCGTCATCTTCACCGGCCTGACCGCCTACGACACCCAGCGCATCAAGGAAGAGTACGCCGAGGGCTACGGCCACGAGACCAACACCAAGCTCGCCGTCATGGGCGCGCTCTCCCTCTACCTCAACTTCATCAACCTCTTCCAGATGCTCCTCCAGCTCATGGGGCAGCGCGACGAGTAATGAGGTTGATGCGGGTTTCCTTCTGTTAAGTTCGGCACTGTCTTGGGTAACTGCGGCCGCCTCGCGCGGCCGCTTTTTTATGGCGACGCTTGTCTTCACGGGGACTTGGTCCGCTCGGACGCCTCCTTCGTGCCGGCCGCCCCCTCCACCGCCACGATGTACAGCGAGTTGTTGGGGAAGGAGCAGGCTTCCGGCGGTATCGCCTGTGCGGCCGGGTCGAAGGCATAAGGGCGGGGCGAGGCGGTCGTGCCCTCCGCCGGCGGCATGCCGGCGATCTGCGCGGTCCAGGGCGCGCCCGTGTAGACGCCCGGCGTCGACTCCTCCGCCCACAGCCACAGCACCCGCGATCCCGACATGGTTGATCCCGTCGCGGGCTGTTCGGCGAAGCGGCGCAGCAGGCGCTCGCAGGTGTCCTGGTCCATGTTGTGGATCGCCCGTTCCACGATGACGCCGCCGGGCGGCTTCGGCACCGTGAGGAGCGCTACGACCGCCACTGCGCTGACGGTCAGGCCGCCGATGGCCCACATGCAGACCAGCTTCAGGTTGCTCCAGTCGTCCGCACCCATTCTCCCCTTGCCCATTCTTCCTCCGCTGCCGATGGCCGGACCTGGATAACGCCGGACGGCAAAAAGGGGCCACGGATGCCGTGACCCCCTTTGCCTTTCGCGATGGTGCCGTGGTCAGGGGCTGTGATCAGGGGCTGACGGTGGCGGCGACCGGGCTGCCGCGCCGGGCGGCCTCGGCCTCGTTGCGGGCGTGGTGGCGCTTCAGCATCGGCTTCAGGACCGCGATGGCGCAGAAGGCCGCGATCAGGTCCATGGTCGCCGTCACATAGAGCACGGTCGCCCAGGTGCCGGTCGCCTCCATCAGCAGGTTGCCGAGTGGCACGAGCAGAGCCGCGACACCCTTGGCGCAGTAGAGGACGCCGTAGATCTTGCCGGCGTGCTTGGTGCCGAAGGTGTCGGCCGAGGTGGCGCTGAACAGGCTGTAGACTTCGCCCCAGGCCAGGAAGACCATGCCCGACAGGATCAGGAACATCATCGGGTCGTGGCCGAAGCGGCTCAGCATGATGATGCCCAGGCCTTCCAGCGTGAAGGCGATGAACATGGTTGCTTCACGGCCGATGTGGTCGGAGACGAAGCCGAACAGCGGGCGGGAGATGCCGTTCATGATGCGGTCGAGCATCAGGGCGAAGGGCAGGGCGGCCATGGTGATGCCAAGCACGCTGACCGGGGTTTCCTTGACGCCCAGGTCGTGGGCGATGACGCCCAGCTGCGCCACGGCCATCAGGCCGCCAGTGACCGTGCAGATGAACATCAACTGCATGACCCAGAAGACCGGGGTGCGCAACGCCTCGGACAGGGTGTAGTCGCGGCGGCTCTGCGCCACCTTGTTGGACAGCTTCACCTCTTCTTTGGCCGGGGTGCGCAGGAACCAGGCGGCGATGAAGATGATGGTGCCCTGCAGCAGGCCGAAGAAGAAGAAGGTGGACTGGTAGCCGGAGGCGTGGATCATCGAGGCGATCGGCAGGATCGTCAGGGCCGATCCGGCGCCGTAGCCGCCCGCGGTCAGGCCGACGGCAAGGCCGCGCTTGTCCGGGAACCACTTCAGGGCGTTGTTGACGCAGGTGGCATAGACGCAGCCGACGCCGATGCCGCCGATGGCGGAGCCGACATAGAGCAGGGACAGCGAACCGGCGTAGCTGTTGACGACCCAGGCCAGGCCGGTCATCAGGCCGCCGAAGGCGACGATCACGCGGGGGCCGTAGCGGTCGATGAAATAGCCCTCGATGGGCGTGAGCCAGGTCTGGACGACCACGAAGATCGTGAAGGCGGTCTGGATCGAGGCGCGGGTCCAGCCGTGGGTGGCCTGGATTTCCGGCACGAACAGCGTCCAGGCGTATTGGATGTTCGCCGACGCGACCATGCAGACGATGCCGGCGACGATCTGCATCCAGCGCACCTTGTCGGAAACCATGGCGGATGGCCCGGCTGGCGGTGCGGCTACGGTGTGACTCATCTGGTCCTCCCCAATGCGGTGTTCAAACAATTCGCTTCAGCCAGGCGGGGCTGTTGGTCGTTGTCGCATTGACCCTTGATCGGGGCGTTTCGCCCTTCGTGTTCTCGCGGTGCCGCGCTTGAGACAAGCGCTTGGTGTGCCGCATTCGGTACTTGGTATACCACAATCATCGGGAAAGACAAGCGGGCTCTTTGGGGGAAATCCGAGTCTTAATCCGCGTCTGCGAAAAAAAATCCAGAGAATGGCCGCGCTTGTTGCCAACCGGTACTGGACAGAAAAGCAAAAAAAGGCCGCACCTGTTACGGTGCGGCCTCGCAATGAGATCGCTTCATTCAGCCTGATCGGCCGAAGGGCCAACGTCTGCTCTTCGCCGGCGATGTCTATTTAATGAAAGCCGCAATCTTCCGCAAGATGATCTTCGATAAAAATTCCTCTTCTTGTGGTCATAGACTGAATTTGCTGAGACAGAGAAGTAAAAGGCATGGTGCTGTTCGCGACCATTGGGGCGCTCACTGACATACGGTTTACGAAGCGGGATCGCGGTTAATCCGTCAGCTACGAAAAAAATTTGGGAACCAAACAATCAGCGTTACGGAAGGCGCTGCGGCTACGGGGCACCGTGCCCCAGCGCGGTCGCCCAATCGATTTTCTAGGCCACAAAATGTCATGCCCCGTTCGGGTTGATTGATGGAAGAACCGCTCAGCCCCAGCTGTTCATCTGGGTAAGAACACTCCTTTGGAGCTTCCATGTCGCACGTCCGCTTCGCACCCAAATCCCTCGCCGTCGCGCTGGTGGCCGGCGTGGTGGCCCTCGGCGCTGGTGCGCCGCCCGTCCTGGCCGATCCGCCCGACTGGGCGCCGGCCCATGGCTGGCGCGCCAAACATGGCCATCACGGGCATCAGCGGGAGTATTACGAGGACGACGACGAGGTCGTGATCGTCCGCCGGCCGCCGCCGGTGATCGTCCGGCAGGCGCCGCCCGTGGTGCAGTACGCCCCGGCCCCGGTCTATGTGGAGGAGCCGCCGCCGGTGATCGTCCAACAGCCCCGGCGGGTCGTGCGGCAAGCTCCGCAGCGCGATTGCGGCTTGCTGGACGGCGATCTGGTCGGGGTGCTCGGGGGTGCCGCCGTCGGCGGGCTGGTCGGATCTCAGATCGGGCGCGGTGACGGCAAGCTCGCGGCGACCGCCGCCGGGACGCTCGGCGGCGCTATGCTCGGCGGTGCGATGACCCGCGGCGGTGGCTGCTGACGTTCGTTCGCGGCTGTAGGAGGGGGGTCAGCCCACGCCCCAGCCGCCGGTGTCGGGAAAGGGAACCGGCGGCGGCGGGGCCACGGCTGCGGCCGGAGCGGCGGCGATTCCCTTGGGCAACGGCGGTGCGTCCGCCGGGGTGGGCAGCAGGCGGGCCGCCTTGACCCACCAGCGCGGCTGCGCCGCCTGGATGGCGGCGGCCGCGGCCGAGGCCTCGCCGGCGTCGGCGTAGAGGCCGAAGCAGGTGGCACCGCTGCCGGACAGGCGCGCCAGCAGGCATCCCGGCGTCGCCTCCAGCGCGGCCAGCGAGTCGGCGATGATCGGCGCCACCGTCAGGGCCGGCGCGGTCAGGTCGTTGCGGCGCTCCCGCAGCAGGGCTGCCAGCGCGGTAGCGTCGGCCGGCGCCTCGGTGAAGCGGGCCGACTCGGAAAAGCTGCCGGTGCGTGCTTTGAAGACGGCCGGGGTCGGCACCGGCACGCCCGGATTGACCAACACCACCTGGGTTTCCGGCAGGGCGGGGGCCTCGTCCAGCACCTCGCCGATCCCGCCGAAGTAGCAGGCGCGCCCGGCGAGGCAGACCGGAACGTCGGCGCCCAGCGCGGCGCCCACCTCATACAGGAGAGGGTCGGTCACCGGCACGCCCCACAGGCGAGCGAGCGCGCGCAGCGTGGCCGCGGCGTCGGCCGACCCGCCGCCGATGCCCGAGGCGACCGGCAGCAGCTTCTCCAGCCCGATCATCGCGTCGGCCTCGCGGCCCAACCGGTTGGCCAGCGCGTAGGCCGCGCGGATAACGAGGTTCTGCGCCGGGTTTTCCCCCATCAGCACCGGTCCGAACGGCCCGGAAATCGCCAGCCGCGGCCCGACCGGCGGAAGGTCCACCCCGCGGAGCGCGAGCCGCGCAATCCCCGGCTGCACCGTGACCCGGTCCGCCACCTCCGCAAAGGCCACGAGGCTGTCCAACTCGTGGTACCCGTCCGGCCGGCGGCCGACCACGTGGAGGTAGAGGTTCAGCTTGGCCGGTGCGGTCTCGGCGATGGCGGTCATGCGGCGTCCCCAGAATGCCAATTCCCTCTCCCCTCCGGGGAGAGGGACTTTTATCGTCGATGGGCGTGGGAACGCCAGCCCTCAGTGCACCTTCGGGTGGGCGGCTTGCGCGGCCTTGGGGTCGACCAAGCCTTGGTCGAGCTTGGCGCGGAGCTGCTCCTTCAACGGCTCCTCGTCGGCGGTGCGCAGCGCGCGGTTCCACTGGAAGCGGGCCTCGTTGCGCCGGCCGACGCGCCAGTAGGCGTCGCCGAGGTGGTCGTTGATGGTCGCGTCGGTCGGCTTCAGCTCCACCGCGCGCTCCAGCTTCTCCACGGCGCCCTCGAAGTCGCCGGTGCGGTAAAGCGCCCAGCCCAGGCTGTCCACGATGTAGCCGTCCTTCGGGCGCAAGGCCACCGCCCGCACGATCATCCCCTTGGCCTCATCAAGGTTGATGTTGCGGTCCACGTAGCTGTAGCCGAGGTAGTTCAGCAGATAGGCCTCGTTCGGCTTCAGCGACAGCGCGGTCATCAGGTCGCGCTCGGCGTCCGGCCAGCGGTCGATCTTGTCGTAGGACATGGCGCGAGCGTAGAGCACCGCCCAGTGCCGCTCCTCCGGCTTCCCAATGCGGTCCAGGGCGCGGGTGTAGGCGGCTGCGGCCTCGTCGAAGCGCTTGGCGCCGCGGTACAGGTCGCCGAGCCGGATGGTCGCGTCCGTGCGCTCCGGCCGCTCCGTGGACAGTTGGTTCAGCAGCGCGATGGCGTCGTCGTTGCGGTCCATCCGCGCCAGCGTGTCGGCCGCGCGCAGACGGGCCGACCAGCCGAGCACGGGGTCCTTGTCCAGCGCGGTGAACTCGGCGAGCGCGTCGGCGTGATGGTCGCGGCTTTCCATCACGTCGCCGATCATCAGGCGCGCCAGCGCGAGATCGGGACGCAGGTGCAGGGCAATCCGGCCGAACAGCAGGGCGGTTTCCTCCGCCCCTTCATGATGGACGGCGCTGGCCAGGTCGAACATCGCCTCCGCAAGGCCCTGGCGGGCGTCGCCGACGGTCGGAGGCGGGGCCGTACCGTTGTCGAGCGCTTTCAGAGACGGCTCGATCATCAGGCTGTCGGGGTTGTCGGCGCGGAAGGCCTCGTAGAGCTTGCGCGCGTCGTCCTTGCGACCGGCGCGCTCATAGAAGTTGCCGACGATCTGGACGACGCGCAGCGGCGCTTCCTTGTCCACCACCTTGGCGTAGCGCTCCGCCGCCTCGTCCTTGCGGCCGCCGAGGTCGAGGATCAGCCCGGCGTGCAGGTCGTGCAGCGCGTTGAAGCCGCTCGCCTGACCCAGCGGGCCCAGCGCCTGCAGCGCCTCGTCGGTCTTGCCGCGCGCGGCGTCGAGCCAAGCGTTGAGCAGCGGGCCGATGTATTTCGCCATGCCCTCCTTGGGCATGCGGGCGGCCATTGCCTCCGCCTCGTTCAGCTTGTCGCGCGCCAAGTTGTCCGCGGCGAGCAGCGTGATGGCGAGTTGAGGGTCGTTGTCCTTGTCGATCAGCCGCTTGGCGAGATCCATCGCGGCGTCGATGTGCCCTTCGCCGAGCTTCAGCAGGTAGGTGCGGCGCAGAAGCGCAAGATCGCCGGGGTCCGCCGACAGGGCGTGCGCCATGAACAGCGCGGCGTTGCCCCAATCGTCCTGGTGCTGGGCGTAGCGCCCGGCGAGATAGCTGCCGGTTGCCGAGGTCAGCGACGGCCGGTCCACCGCGCCCTGCGCGGCCATCGCACCGGCGGCCGGCAGGATGCCCACCGTGGAGAGGAGCAGGGCGGCCAGGGCCGCGCGTCCATCATTGAAGAGGCCACCATTGAAGGAGCCACTGTTGAAGGGCCTGCTTCGGAATGTCGTCATGCCGCGTCCACCTGCACGCCACCGGGTTCAAAAAAGTACGAATGTTCCCACGTCATCAGGCCATCATGACCCACGAAGGGGCGGACGGTCTGTAGCAATCCGCAAAAAACATTAACCTTGGGCAAGCCCGAGTCGCTACCGCCAATCGCGGCTTACCCGTTCGACGGTGTCCGGACGAAGGACGTCGGTTGCGTGGGCGTCCATATAGGCCGCCAGCGAGATGGGCATGTCCGGCGTCAACGCCGCCCCTTCGACCGTCCACCGCGCCATCCATGACAAGGTGCGTAGCCAGGTCAGCCGGCGCAAGGGGAGGAACCACGGTTGGACCGCTTCGGCGAGGGATGCCGGCACCACGGCCTGCCAAGCCGCGATGAAATCCGCGCCCTCCTCGGGCGTCAGGGCCGCGGCGACCTCCCGCTCCCATTTCGTCGACGTGTAGAGGGTGGCGTGGGCGAGGTCGATGGCCGGGTGCCCGTACTGCACCTTCTCCAGGTCGGTGAACCAGGCCTTGCCGCAGGCGTCGATCAGGAAGTTCCCGGGGTGCACGTCGCTGCCGACCAGCGTTGTGGGTTGGGCCATCTCCGGCCGGAAGGCGCGCGCCGCCTCAAGCTCCGCGTGGATGCGCGCCAGCGCTTCGGGCGCCAGCCCGGCGCGGTCGAACCAGGCAGCCTGCCGTTCCACCTGCGCCAAGGTCGCGGCGGCGGGGTCGGCGGGTGCCGGCAGGGGCGGCCGGTCGGCCGGATCGGGCAGGGGAAGGGCGTGCAGCGCCGCCAGGGCCTGGGCGATCGCCGGCATGTCGTCCGGCAGCCGCGGCGTGCGGCCGACGATCTCCGTTACGAGCAGCGCGCCCATGGAGAGTCCTGGGCCGGGCGGCAGAACGGCTACCAGTTCCGGTGTGTGGCCGCTGGGCGCCGCGCGGCGGAAGGCGGTGGCCTGCTGCTCCAGGTTGGCCGCCGGGTCGAGGCCCAGCTGGCTCCAGCGCGGCACGCGCGCGACCAGCCCGCGGCCCTTCAGCCGCACATGGTCGTGCGCCACGCCTTTGCGCGGCATGGGCTCCAGCGCGTCGGCCGGGAGGTCCGCAAAGCCGGGAAGGCGGGTGAGGGCGGCGTGCAGAGGAGTCAGCATAGGAACGGCCAGCGCGGCGCGGCCACCGTCAGGTCTGATGCTCCCGCAGGCGCGGCATCAATTCGACGAGGTTGCAGGGACGGTGGCGGTTGTCGAGCTGCCAGACCAGGATGTCGTCCCACGCGTCGCGGCAGGCGCTGGGCGAACCGGGCAGGGCGAAGATGTAGGTGCCGTTGGCGACGCCGCCGGTCGCCCGGCTCTGGATCGTCGAGGTGCCGACCTTGGCGTAACTGAGATACCGGAACAGCTCGCCGAAGCCGGGGATCGGCTTCTCGTACAGGGCCTCCACCGCCTCCGGCGTCACGTCGCGGCCGGTGACGCCGGTGCCGCCGGTGGTCAGCACCACGTCGATCTCCGGGTCGGCGATCCAGGCCTGGACCTGGGCGCGGATGCTGGCGATGTCGTCCTTCACGATGGCGCGGGCGCCAAGCCGGTGGCCGGCGCCGGTCAGCCGCTCCACCAGGGCGTCGCCGGAGCGGTCGTCCTCCAGCGTGCGCGTGTCGGACACCGTCACGACGGCGATGTTGACGGACAGGAAGGGGCGGGATTCGTCAATCTTCGGCATGCTGGGCGACTTGGGCTGCTCTGGCGGTCGGGCGAACGTCCACTGCCATATAGAGTGGCCACTCCCCGGCCGCAACAGCGTCGAGCGACCCGATCTCCTGTCCCAGGCGCAAACGGTAGATCCAGAAGTTGGCGACGACCTTCTCCACATAGTCCCGCGTCTCGGCGTAGGGCAGGCTCTCGATGAAGAGAAGCGGGTCGGTGACCTCCGCCATGTCCCGGCGCCAGCGGGCGAGCGTGCCCGGCCCGGCGTTGTAGGCGGCGGTCAGCAGGAACAGGTTGCTGCCGATGTCCGGGCTGTTCAGCAGCTCCGCGAGGTAGCGCTGGCCCAGCTCCATGTTGGTGGCGGGGTCAAACAGGCCCGACCGGTTGGTGTCGGCCTCCCCGATGTCGGCGTTGCGCTCCTGCACGTGCTGAGCGGTGGCGGGCATGATCTGCATCAGCCCGGACGCCCCGGCGGAGCTGACCAGCTTCGGGTCGAAGCGCGACTCCTGGCGCATCACCGCGAACAGCAGCGCGCGGTCGACGGCGAAGCCGTCGCGCGGCTTCCAGTGCGGCACCGGGTAGAGCGCCGCCGTGTAGGGCGCGCCGTCCGGCCCCGTGACCGCGTTGCCGACCTGGAGCGCCAGGGACGGCAGGCCCGCCCGCTCGGCCAGCGCGACCAGCGCCTGCTCCGCCAGCGCGTCGCCGCGCGGGTGGATGCGCCGCAGCTCCAGTTCCGCCAGGTCGCGTTGGCCGGCCTGGAGCAGGGCGATGGCGCGAAGGCCGCCGGGCTTGTCCGCCAGCGCCTTCAGGTGGCGGCCGGTCAGGTCCGGGGTCTGCCAGTGCAGGTTCCCGATCCCGCCCAGCGTGCGGTGCGCCAGCAGGCCATAAAAAGTGTGCGGGAAGCGCGCCGCCGCGGCGAGGTGGACCCGCGCTTCCTCGGCCCGGCCCTTGCGGGCGTGTGCGCGGGCCGCCCAATAGTCGGCAGCCGCGGCCATCCAGGGAGAGCGCGGCCGGGCGGCGGCCATGGCGTCGAAATGCCGCGCGGCGCGATCGTGCTGCTTCAGCCGCCACGCCGCGAGCCCAGCAATCCAATGCGCGTCCGTCACCACGTCGCCGGACCGCGCCGCGCTGGCCGAGGCCAGCGACAGGGCCTGCGTGATCTCGCCCGAATAATAGAGCGCCGCAGCGATCCGCGCCCGCGACCGGTCGTACTGCACGCTGTCCAGCTTGCGCCCGATGTCGTCCTGGCTCAGCAGGGCCAGCGCCGCGCCGGGCTTCCCGGCGCGCAGAAGGTCCTGCACGCGGGCCACGGCGTTGCGGTCGTCGCGCGGGCGATTCGTCGTGCGGCTGCGCGGGGCGACGGTGATCTTTTCCTTGTCCTTCTCCGCCATCGCGTCCGCGGACTCCGTCGGCGCATCGCCCGGAGCGTTCTCGTCCCCGGCCGCTGTTTCGATGGCCGTATCCTCGGCGGCTGCCTCATCCACGGTGGGTTCCGGCGGGGGATCGGGGCGCAGGCCGCCCAGCCGCTCCAGGGAGCCGGTCAGCCGCTCCCCGTCGTTGCCGCGCGGCGGTTTCGGCGCGCGCTGTCCGGCGGGTTGGCGGCGCTGGGCGAGGCTGTGGACGCGCTCCGCCCCGGCGAGGTCGCCGTATTCGCGCATCCAGGCGGCCAACTCCTCGTAGCTGGCCTTGCGGTCGGGGTGCAGGTAGCGGTGGCGCAGCACGTAGCCCAGCAGCCGCTTATCGCGGAGCTGGGCGATTTCCAAATCGGCCGCCTCCCATTCCGCACGCTCCTGGAGCGCGAAGATACGGCGGTAGCGGTGCGCCTCCTCCTCCGACATCTGGACCGAGAGGGCATCCTCGTCGGTCGCCAGCATCAGGGACTGGTCCGCGCGCTCGAAGCCCGGCGGGATCACGGGGCGTCCGTCCGGCGCGTGGATCACGAGGGCTGCCTGGGCCGAACGGAAACCGCCGTTCGGGTCGGGTGCCGCGCATAAAACGGCCACCGTGCCCAGCGCCCCCAGAAGGTTCCGCCGCAGCGCGATCGTCGTCGCTGCGATGCAAAAGTTCCGGAGCATGGATTCCGTGTAACCGCATACGCCGGGAATCGCAAGTAGAGGATTCTCCAAAGACGGACTAGCCGATGCGTTCGTGATGTATTTCAGTCACTTAATATGACCAGAAAAATGGCCCTAGCTCATACGGAAGACCCGTTCGGCGCTAGGTCATGCATCACATTGTCCGGCTTGGCGCATTCGCATAGCTGGATCTTCGATCACCTTACTGATCGATTGGAGTATTTAGCGTTTATTATGAAATTCTAGAGAGTCGAATATTCGATGATGGGCGGGAAAATAGATCGCATAAACGAAACATTTTAAGCATTTGACCGGGCGAACGCCCGCGCCGCCTGCGCCGGCACCAGGCAGTCACGTCGGATCGCGGTCGGAAAGGGTCGGGCGCTACACCCCGAAGCGCTGCGCCAGCGTCAGAAGGTCGCGCCAGGCCTCGCGCTTGGCGATGGGGTTGCGCAGCAGGTAGGCGGGATGAAGCATCGGGATGACCGGCACCGGGCCGAGCAGGCCGGGGGAGGCGTAGTCGAACCACTGGCCGCGCAGCCGGGTGATGCCCTCCGCCCGGTTCAGCAGCGTCTTGGCCGAGGTCCCGCCCAGCGGCACCAGCACCTTGGGCCCGATCAACTCCACATGCCGTTCCAGGAAGGGCAGGCAGGCGGCGATTTCCGCCTGGGTCGGCGACCGGTTGCCGGGCGGCCGCCAGGGCAGGATGTTGCTGATGTAGACCTTGCTCCGGTCCAGCCCGACCTGGGCGAGCATGCGGTCCAGCAGCTTGCCGCTGACCCCGACGAAGGGCTTGCCCTGCCGGTCCTCGTCCTCCCCCGGAGCCTCGCCGATCAGCATGATGGAGGCCTGCGGGTTGCCGTCGGCGAACACGGTGTTCATTGCCGTCGCCTTCAGCGGGCAGCCGTCGAAGTCGCGGAGTGCCGCTTCCAACTCCGCCAGAGTCCGCGCGTCCTTGGCGCGGGCCCGCGCGCTCGCCCCCGCCTCGCTGGCGCCCAACGGCTGGGTCGACACCGGAGTCGCAGCGTAGGAGGGGCGCGCCGCGGTAGCTGGGCGCGCGAGCCCTGGCGCCGCGTCGTCCCTCATCCCGCCGCCGGGCATGGGGCCGCCGGGCGCGGGGGCCGGAGCGCGGGCCACGACCGGGCGGGCGGTGAAACTTGCCCAGTCCATGGGCTCGTCGCCGATGGCTTCGTCGCAGCCGATGTCCACGTGCCAGCGCAGCGCCGCAAGGATGTCGCATTGGTCAATCATCGTTTGACCTTAGCACGGCTCCTGTGGTCTTTCATGCCCCCGATATCCTTTTTGGCGGGTGCGAAATGGCGCCCACCGCCCCGGACGGAACCGGACCCAGCGGATAAGGACCCCGGCGGCGGCAACGACAACGCGGAGGTTAGGGGATATGGATCGCGACCCGCGCGAGGTGATGGAGTACGACGTCCTCGTCGTCGGAGCCGGCCCGTCGGGCCTGAGCGCGGCCATCCGCCTGAAACAGCTGGCCAATGAGGCCGGGCAGGAGCTGTCGGTCTGCGTCATCGAGAAGGGCTCGGAGGTCGGTGCCCACCTGCTGTCGGGCGCCGTGTTCGAGCCGCACGCGCTCGACGAGCTGATCCCGGACTGGAAGGAGAAGGGCGCGCCGCTCACCACGCCGGCGCGCGAGGACCGCTTCCTCTTCCTCACCCCGACCAAGGCGCTGAAGTCGCCCTTCACCCCGCCGCAGATGCACAATCACGGCAACTTCATCATCTCCCTGGGCAACCTCGCCCGCTGGATGGCCGCCCAGGCCGAGGAACTCGGCGTGGAGATCTACCCCGGCTTCGCCGCGGCCGAGGTGCTCTACGACGAGGAGGGCGCGGTCAAGGGCGTCGCCACCGGCGACATGGGCATCGGCAAGGACTTTGAGAAGACCGGCAACTACACGCCCGGCATGGAGCTGCACGCCCGGCAGACCGTCTTCGCCGAGGGCTGCCGCGGCTCGCTGACCAAGACGCTGTTCGAGCGCTTCGACCTGCGCGACGGTGTCGACCCGCAGACCTACGGCATCGGCATCAAGGAGCTGTGGGAGGTCGACCCCGCCAAGTCGCAGCCCGGCCTGATCGTCCACACCATCGGCTGGCCGATGGACCCCAAGACCTACGGCGGCAGCTGGCTCTACCACATGGAGGGCAACCTGGTGTCGGTCGGCTTCGTGGTCGGGCTCGACTACGAGAACCCGCACCTGTCGCCGTTCGAGGAGTTCCAGCGCTACAAGACGCACCCGGCCATCCGCCCGACCTTCGAGGGTGGCCGGCGCATCGCCTACGGCGCCCGCGCCCTGTCGGAGGGCGGCTTGCAGTCGATCCCCAAGCTGACCTTCCCCGGCGGTCTGATCGTCGGCGACGCGGCGGGCTTCCTGAACGTGCCGAAGATCAAGGGCAACCACACCGCCATGAAGTCGGGCATGCTGGCGGCCGAGACCATCTTCGCGCACCTGACCGGCGGCGAAAATGGGCGTGAAGTGACGGCCTACCCGGAGGCGCTGAAGGCGTCGTGGGTGTGGAAGGAATTGCACGAGGTGCGCAACATCCGCCCGGGCTTCCAGAAGGGTCTGTGGGCGGGTCTGGCCAACGCGGCGTATGAGACGGCGACCAAGGGCAAGTCGCCCTGGACCCTGCACCACCGGCACGGCGACCACGCGACGCTGAAGAAGGCGAGCGAGGCGCCGGCGATCGCCTACCCGAAGCCGGACGGGGTGGTGTCGTTCGACCGGCTGTCGTCGGTGTACCTGTCGAACACCAACCACGAGGAAGACCAGCCGGCGCACCTGACGCTGAAGGACGCGGAGACGCCGATCCGGGTGAACCTGGCGCTGTACGACGCGCCGGAGACGCGCTACTGCCCGGCCGGGGTGTACGAGATCGTGCGCAACGAGGACGGGACCAACCCGCGGCTGCAGATCAACGCGCAGAACTGCGTGCACTGCAAGACCTGCGACATCAAGGACCCCACCCAGAACATCAACTGGGTCGTGCCAGAGGGCGGCGGCGGGCCGAACTACCCCGGCGGCATGTGATTTCACGGGACTGGCCGCCAAGCGGAGAGGGCTGATGATCAAAGTCGTTCGCGCCAAGCTGCACTGCATCCGCGTCACTGATGCGAACCTGAACTACCAGGGTTCGATCACGCTCGATCCTGAGCAGTGCGAGGCGGTCGGCATCTATCCGCTGGAGTTCGTGGACATCTGGAACAAGAACTCCGGCGCGCGGATCAGCACCTACGTGATCTATGGCGAGCGCGGGTCGCGCTGCTGCGTGCTGAACGGGTCGGCGGCGCGGACCTGCCAGCCGGGGGACGAGGTGATCATCGCCGCGTCCCTCTACTGCCAGCCGGCGGAGATCGCCACGCTGAAGCCGCGGGTTCTGACCTTCCTGCCCGACAACCGAATCGACAAGACCCTGGTCTACGACGTCACCGCTCTGGGTGGCGACCGCTTCGACTTCGCCATCCGCGAGGACGCGTTCTTCGCGCCGGAGCCGGCCTGATACGGTCGGCGGGCACTGGACGTGTTCATCCGCCGACCGTCTGACGGATCAGCCTGTTACGTCGATTCGGAAGACGAAGGGCGACTTGACGCCGCCGGCGACCACGCTGTTCTCGCCGAGGTGCAGGATTTGCGTGTCCTTGGCGAAGATGCCGCCCAGGAACTGCCCGTTTACGGTGGTGCCCAACTCGCTGCCCAAGTCGCGCACGACCAGACCCAGCCGGTCGTCGCGGTCGATGGCGAAATGGGGATCGGACAGGCGGTGTGGCTCGGTGTCCGGCACGCGCAGCAGGCCCGGCGCGGCAGCGGGCGGGTCGTTCCAACGCTTGGCGCGGGCGACTCGGAACGGCAACTGCTCGATCCACAGCGTCCGACCGCCGAACAGCCGATCGCAGCGCAGCCCGATCCGCGTGGAGGCGGTCGAGGATCGCTGGTAAAGCTGGATGCCCCGTTCCAGGACGATGCCCGCCGGTGCCATGGGGACCAGCGCACCGCCGGTCGACGAGGGCGCGACGGGTATGACGGTCGGTTCCGGCAGAACCGGCGCCGGGGCTTCCTGGAGGCCATGCAGGCGGACGACCTCCTCGCTCAGGGTACGAAGCTTTTCGCTCAGCCGGAACAGCAGGGCGTGTGCGGTCTCCGGCTCGGCGGCGATCCGTTCCAGGAAGGCATCGGCTGGAATCAATTCCACCACCACCTCCGTCAGGGCGCGGACCGTGGCGCTGCGCGGCTTGCGCTCGATCACGCCCATCTCGCCGACGAAGTCGCCGGGACCGAGATCCCCCAGCCGCACCGCTTCCCCGTCGTGATCCTTTTCCACGGCCACGCGCCCGTCCAGGACGCGGGCGACGAAGTCGCCGGGATCGCCCTCGCGGAACAGCACGTCGCCCTTGCGGTAAAGAAGTCTCATCACACCGTTCACCCGATGGTGCCACGCCCCGACTGTGGCGGGTGAATGCTTGCGAAACCCTTGCACCGAAAGAGCGATCGGTGCGCCGATTCCGGGCGCGACAACTTGCCCGCGCCAAACCCAACCACCTTGAGCGGAGCCGGCTTGAAGAATCGGCAAAAATTGCCTACTCTATCGAGGTAGTGGTGCTGCCAGCGAGGAGTGCGAGCCATGGGGGTCAGCGGCATAGGGGGCTATCAGCAGCCTTACATCACACCGTTAAGCAGCGGCCCGACGGCGGCCCAGAAGACGGACGACGCCGGTTCCACCACGCAGACGGCGGCGGCTGAGGAAAACCGCCGGCGGCAGGACCAGCAGACCCAGCAATTGCAGGCCCAACAGGCGCAGAGCGGCGGCGGATACACGACACCGACCCGCGGGCAAAACCTGAACATCACGGCCTGAGCGAGAGCTTTCCGGTCGCGCCCGACCGCGGGCGACTTCGCGATCCGGAGCCAGCCGCCGTAGCGGAGAGGCGGGGCAGCGATGGTGATTGGCAGCCTTTCCAGCATCGCAGCGAACCGTTCGGCACCGAACGGCGGCGCGGCGGTGCAGTCGCCCGTCACGACTCCGGCGACCGGCGCGGTGTCGGCGTCACCCAGCCCGACGACACAGCCGGACGCGGCTTCCCAGCCCGCTGGATCGCTGTCCGCCGCACCGACGGCGCCCACGCGCGTCACCGGTGGCTACATCAGCCCGTATCTGCGCTACGACCAGATGGCGCATGTCGCCGTGCTGTTTTTCCGCGACACCGACACCGGCGAAACCAAGGACCAGATCCCGGCCGAACGGGTGGTCGAGCAATACCGGCGCAACCTGCTCCGCCTGGGCGGCGGAACGGACACGGCAGCCGGGAGAACGGACGGACAGAAAGCCGATCAAAAGGCTTCGGGAAACGGCATCGGAACCGATGGGGACAGGCCGGCCAACGCGGGCGCAGGCGTGGGCCAGGGGCGCGGGACGGCATCCGGGGTGTCCGCCGGCCTTTTCGCGGGTCATTCCGACTCAGGGGCTGCCGGCGGCGCCCCCACCGGCGATCCGGCCACAGCGTTGCCCCGCGGACCGTCGGCCTCCGGTCTTCCGAATGCGGCGGTGACCACCAGCCCCGGACCCACGGGCGGCGCGCCTGGCGGGCTCGTTTCGCTAACGGTGTAGGGCCGCGGGGGAGCGCGGCCCGCCGTCACTCCGGCTTTTCGAAATGAGCAACCAGGGGAGCGTGGTAGCTCTCCGGCGAATGGCTCACCGTGGCGTGTGCGATCAGCTCGTCGCCAAGCGCCTCGTTGTGGATTTCCGCGCGACGGAACCAGCCGAGCAGCGCGCGCGACACCAGAAGATGGTCGAGCATGACGGCTTCCCCGCCATGCAGGACGGAGAAGCGCCGCTCCTCCGGCACGGAGCGTTCCAGCGGCACCAGCGACCGGCCGGCCAAGTGGCCGTTGCCGGTCTCGTCCAGGTCGGCGCGGATGATGCGCACCGGGGTCTGCTCCAACTCCGCGTTCAGGTCCCCGGCCACCACGACCAGCGCCTGCGGGTCGGCGTCAAACAGCCGATCCACCGCCAGCCGGGTCTCTAACGCCTGCCCGGCTCGCTTCAGGGAGGCGAGGTAGAATCCCTCCGCCCAGCCGCCGACGCTTTTCCAGGTGGAAGCATTCTTCTTCTGCCCAGGCACTGGGGCGGCGATGGGCGCCCGCAGATGCAGGTCGAAGACGTGCAGGCGCCGCCCACCGGGGAAATCCACCGCGGCGTACAGCACTGGCCGGTCCCAGTTGACCGACTCCGCTGCGGCGGGTGCGGGATCGGCCGTGACCATCCGGACCTGCGGGGCCGGCACGAGGTCGTGACGGTAAAGCCGGGCCTCCAGGATGGGCCAACGGCTGAGCAGCACGAGGTTGTGGCGGTCGGCCAGCTTGTGCCCCTCTCCCTTGTTCCCTGCGCCCCCCGTCGTGACATGGTAGCCGGCGTAGGCCGTTCGCTCCAGCAGGCGGTTCAGGGCGCGGAGCGTGCGCGGTTCCCCCTTCGCCTCCCGCTGGGCGTTGACCTCCTGAAGGCAGAGGATGTCGGCCTGGAGACGCTCCAACTGCGGGCGCAGGACGGCGATCCGCTCATCAAAGGGCGGCTCGCCCGAATCATCCAGGCTTTCCAGGTTGAAGGTGGCGATGCGGAACTCTCGGCTCATCAACGTCCCCTGGAAAGGCCTTCGGAATCATCCCCGGCCAGCGCCGCGGTGAGGGGGCGCGCCAGGAACAGGTGATTTCGGTTGATGCGCCGCCGCCGTCGCCGGTGGGGGCTCAACACATCCGCCGAGGCGACGAGCGTCGCCTCCAGCCCGGCTTCGAACATGCGCTGCGGCGTGTCGGTTCCGTAGATGCGGTAATGGTAGGGGTGCCCATAGGCGGCGAGGCGCTTGGCCGGCGTGTCCACGGCCGGGTCCTCCCGCGTGACCCCGCGGGGGTCGAAGGGGAACAGAAGGACCGCGATTCCCGACGGCTTCAGCACCCGCGCGATCTCGCTGAGCGCAGCGCGATCGTCGGGCACATGCTCCAGCACATGGCTCGACAGCACCAGGTCGAAGCGCCCGTCCGGAAAGGGCAGGTCGGTCAGGTCGGCCCGAACGTCCGCCTTGGGGTTGAAGCGGTCCAGAGTCAGGTAACGGCGGCCATGCCGGGCCCGAAGGGCGGGTTCCAGGCAGGGTTCGGGCGCGGTGTGCAGGACGCTCAACCGGCGGCGCAGGAGGGGGGTGCGTTCCGATAGGAAGGTCCACAGGAAGCGGTGCCGCTCCAGCGACCCGCATTCCGGGCAGCGCGCGTTGGGCCGCCCGCCCAGCCCGAAGGGCAGGAAGCGCGTCGCGCTCCGCCCACAGATGGGGCAGAGCAGGGCACCCCGGGCCGGCGTCAGGCGCCCGCGACCCTGTTCGAAGCGCGGCCGTTCATACAGCGCCTCGCGGCGGTAGACGGCGGCCTCGTCGAGCCCTCTCTCCTCGATCTCGGGCAGCAGGCGGGAAAGGCCGTGGAGCATGCGGTCGGAACACCCTTCTTCGGCAAATCTTGTGACCGGCGGGTCCCGGCGGGAGACGGCCCGTTCAGAACAGTTCGATGTCGCCCTCGATCTCGGTCGTGCGCAACCGTTCCATGAAGGAGGCTTCCGACCGTGCGATGTCCCGCACCGTCTCCTCCCCGATCAGGCGGCGCTGCGTACGCCCGCTGGTCGGAAAGAAGCGCACCGCGCGGGGCGCGGTGCCGCCGACGTCCCAGCTGATGGTCGGGATGCCCTCGGTCGCCAGATACTCCATCACGAACTCGACATTGCGCTGGCCGACGTTGGCGCTGCGGCCGCTGACCGCGTTGACGCTGGCCCCGCCGAAGATCTTGGCGCGCAGCCGGTCGCGCCGTCCGGTGACCGACAACAGCCGGTTGATCAACTGCTCCATCGCGGCGCTGCCGTAGCGCGAGGCAACGGACAGCCGGTCGTTGCCCTGGTCCGGCAGCAGGAAATGGTTCATGCCGCCGATCGCGGCGACGGGGTCGAACAGGCAGGCGGCGACGCAGGAGCCGAGCGTGGTCGTGATGATCACGTTCGGATCGTCGCTGACCACGCAGCCGCCGACCACGATGTTGACCATCTCCGCCCCAAGCCGCCGGTCGTGGTAGCGGTTGGCCGCAATGTCTCCATGCTCCACCGGACTTCCGGTGCGCCGCCGCGCTTGGCTGGTCGGCCCTGTCGGTGTCATCGGCATGGCAATCCCCGGTCGCGCGTCCCTCTAGTGTACAGCGCCGTCCCCGCTTGGCAACCGCGGCGGTGGCCGGCCGGCGCGCGATCTCACAATTGCGCAATCCACAGCGCCAGCAGGTCGGCTTGGAGCGTCCGGGCACGGGCAAGCCATGCGCGGGCTTCCGGCGGAATCTCGGCGACGCGGCGGTCCATGGCGGCGTCCATGGCGCGGCGCAGCCCCTCATCCGCCACGAAGAAGGCGAAGCCGAGCCGGCGCCCGCCGGCCGTGACCAGCGTGCCGGCCAGCGCCTTGGCGTAGGCCAGCGTGCCGGATTTGGCGTGGACCCCATGGGGCAGGATCTTGCCCTCGTCTTCGCCGGGCAGCAGGTCCCAGACGTCCGGCCCGGCCGCGCGCAGCACCGCGGCCATCTGCGCGGGCGTCACCCGCGACGCGGTGTTGAGGCCGGAGTGGTTGAGCAGGCGCCAGCCCGTCCAGTCGGTCTTGGGCAGGGCCGCCATGGGCAGGGCCGACAGCACCGCCGCCGACTGGGACAGGGTTGCCGCCCTGGGGTCGAGACGCCGGGCGGCGGCCAGCCCGATCAGCTCCGCCGACAGGTTGTTGGAATAGCGCAGCACCTGCCGGGCCAGCACGCCCAGCGCCTCGCTCCGGTGCAGGGCGGCGAGCGTGGCGGACGGCGGCACCATTCCCGGCGCCGGGGCTGGAAGCGCGATGCCGGTGTCGGCGGCAATGCGGCGGAAGACATTCGCGGCGGCCAGCCCAGGATGGGTGACGGGCAGCCAGACGCTGGATGCGGCTCCCGGCCGCGGGGCGAGGCGCCAGCGCTCCCCCTCCCGGGTCGCCCCCTCCTTGGCGGAAAACCCGTTGTTTGAGACGGGTGTGACGGTCAGCGCCTCGCCCGCGGCGATCTCCACGGCCACGCTGTCCAGCGGCACACGCCCCGCGTCGGACACCGACCACGCCGATGCCCGCACGGGTTGCCCCGGGCGAGCCGTCCAGGACAGCTGGAAGCGGTTGAAGTTGACCGACAGCGCCCCGACCCCGGTGTTGTAGCCGGCCGTCCAGGGCTGCCCGGAATCGATCTCCGGCAATTCCGGCAGGGCCGAGGTGTCGAACAGGAACCGGCCGGAGACCCGTGCGATCCCTATGGCGCGCAACTCCGCCGCCAGTTCCATCAGCCCTTCGGTGGCCAGGGATGGGTCGCCACCGCCCTTCAGGACCAGATCACCGTCGAGCACGCCGTCGCGCAGCGTGCCGGTGATGTGCAGGCTGGTCTCGAACCGGTGCTCCGGCCCCAGGATCGCCAGGGCCGCGGCAATCGTCGGCAGCTTGGCGACGGAGGCCGGGGCGAACGGTCGGTCAGCCTGCCGCGTGGCGATGGGTGCGCCATTGTCCAGATCAAACAGGATGTAGCCGACATCCTCCGCCCGGAATCCGGAGCGGGCGACAACCTCGCGGTCATCCGGACTGGAAATGGCCAGACTGGAAATGGCCGGACTGGAGATGGCCGAGCCGGGGACGCTGGCGCCAGAGAGGGTCTGGGCATGGATGGTCGCCGTGGCGGAAACCGCCATCAGGCCGACCAGCAGGACCCGCAGGGAGATGATCAGGAAGCGCATGGTCCGGCAGTCTAACGCAAAGGGCGCGGCCCCGCCGGTAGCATTCGGAGGTTTTGTCGGGGCGGAACGGATCGATTCTTGCTGCGAAAAAGGCCAAGCTCCCCTACCATAACGAGTCTAAAGGGTCCCCGCGCGAATAGGGTAAAGGCACGCTGCCAATGATGTCACGGCGTCGGGACGTGAAATTCGAAGTGGTCGTCGAACAGGGCGGCAAGCCCAACATCGACGGAGTCTTCGAGGACGAGGCGGCGGCGCGGGAACGGGCCGGCTATTTGCTGCGCCTTGCAAAATTTCCGGTTGTCCGGATCATGAAGGTCAATGGGGCGGGAAAGGAAGAGGTCATCTTCCAGAAGGCGTCCTCGGGCGGCGCCAAGACCACGACCATCTCGCACATCGACGATGCCGAAGTTTCCGCCGCCGATCTCTGTACCGATGCCCTTCAGGTCTTCTCCTTCGCCAGCCGCAAGGTGTTGCTGCGGTTGCTGCGTGGCTATTGGGACGAGCAGGCGGTGATTCCGGCGGAGCAACTTCACCGCTATTACCCGCTGCGCTACTTCGAACGCGAAGCGCTGCTGTTCAACCCGGCGATCATGCGGCTGGCCACGCTCCAGGCGCCGCTGCTGGGAATCAAGCCTTTCGACCGGCACGACCAGATCCTCCGCCTGTTCGGGGCGCTGAAGGAGCTTGCGCAGGCCTCCGACACGCTCGCCCCCTTCGATCAGGCGCTGGCGCGCGGCGGCGTGGCGGGGCTGCTGGCGGCGACGCTCGACCGTGCGCCTGAGGAGCGCGACCGGCTGGTCACCCACGCCTTCGGCGCGGTGCTGGAGCCGTGCCGCGACTGGCCGTCCAAGGTCACCGCGATCCTGCGCTTCCACGAGGAGGGTGACACCGAGAACGGTTGCGTCATCGACCAGTTTCTGGCGGAGACGGTGGACGGGCGGGAGCCGGTGCGCGCGCTGATCGGCTACGCGCCCGACCTGGGGACCGCGCTGCAGAGCCTGCTGGCGGCAATCCACGGCGACCTGGACGACCGGCTTCCCCTGACGGACGAACTGCTGGCCCTGTCCAACGCGCTGGGCGGCGGCGGCTTTTTGGAGACGCGGGGGGCGCTGCTGCGGCGCGTCCAGGGCGGATTGGGCGGGCTGACGCCGCTGACCCGGACGTCCGATTCTGCGGAGGGCAAGGCCTTCCAGGCGCTTCTGGACCGGCTGGCCAGCTTCGACGGCTATCTGGGCGGCCCGGCGATGGCGGAATCGCTCACCCGCCGGGCGAAGATGGTTTGGGGGGCGGGCGGGCAGGACGCGGCCTTCGACGCGACGGTGCAGCGGCTGGCTGGGCGCCTGCCCATGCCGGCGCAGCGCATCGGCTTCCTGCTCGACCTCGCGACTAGCCCCTTCGGCCGGCACAAGGCCAGCGTGCTGATCCGGCAGGTGGCGGGCGAGTTCGAGCGCGTGACCTCCGCCCGCGAACTGGCGGCACCCGGCGTCAGCGTGGACGAGGTGCGTGCCGGCCTGGGTCGCCGGCTGCGCGCCGCCGGCATCCCGCGCGCCCTGGCCGAGGGGCTGATCGCCAAGATCGCCTCCATCCCCGACGGGCAGCGCTCGCTCAGCACGCCGCTGCTCGGCGCGCCCGCACCATCGCCTGCGCCGACGGCGCACTCCGCGGAGCAGACGGTCGACGTGCGGGCACCAAAGGCGGTTACGGTGCGGCTGGTCCTGTCCTTCCGCGGGCAGACCCACAGGATACCGGACGATGGACCGCAGCTGGTCATCGGACGGTCGTCGCAATGCGGGATCGTTCTGGACGTTCCGTCGGCCTCGCGCCAGCACGCGTCGCTGTTCCAGCAGGACGGCGTTTTCGTGCTGGAGGATCTCAGCCGCAACGGCACACGGGTTGTGGTGGCGGGCGCCGAACCGCAGGTGCTGGCGCAGGGCGACACGATCCCGCTCGGGCCCCGCGGGGAGATCGTCATCGGCGCCCCCGAGCTGGGGGAGGAGCCCGCCCGCATCGCCTGGGAAGTCACCCGGGGCTGAACGCCTCAGCCACCGGCCGCAGCACCGGCCCCAACTCTGGATACCAGCCGGCCCCGCGCACGGCCAGCGCCGCCACCCGATCCGGGGCGGGCTTCAGGTCGAACAACGACCAATCCTCCGCCATGCCTTCGCCCAGGGACGGGTCCATCCACAGCAGCCGGGGCGGGTTTCTGGGGGTCAGCTCCACGGCGAAGCGGTCCAGCGGCATGGACAGGCCGGCCCCGTTCGCCTTGATGACCGCCTCTTTGCGGGTCCAGCCGTTCAGGAAGGCCTGGGCGCGCAGCGCCTCCGGCACCGCCTGGAAGGCCGCGTGCTCGGCCGGGGCGAAGAAACGTTCGGCGATGCCGTCGGCGTCGGGGACGGTGCGCAGCCGCTCGATGTCCACGCCGAGCGGCAGGGCGGGCGGCGCGCCGGGCGGGGCGATGGCCACCAGCACGTCGTCCTTGCAGTCGGCGAGGTTGAAGGCCGGCCCGTCCGGCAGGAAGGGCTTGCCCTGCGGCCCGTAGGCGAAGGAGAGGCCGGCTGGTTCCCGCCCCGTCGCCCGGCCGAGCAGATGGCGCAGCAGCCCGCGCCGCAGCACGCAGCGGTCGCGCAGCGTTTCGGTCCGGAATCGGGCGGCGCGCTCCGCCTCGTCGGGGGAAAGCAGGGCGCGGAAGCCCTCCAGCCGGCCCGACAGGGCGCCGAGATCGGCATACCAGACCTGAATCGCCCCGTTCCTCAGCATGCGCAGCCCTCATCCGCCGAAATCGGGATCATAACCGCGCTGGCCCTGTGCGGCGATTGCGCTATCATGCGGCTCCCTTTTGCCGGATTTGGAACCATGGTCGACACCGCCCAGCTTGCCCCGCACCTGTCGAACGTCCTGCGCGACGCCGCCATCCCCGAACTGCCCAACCATTACCGGGGCAAGGTGCGCGAGAACTACGACCTGCCGGACGGGCGGCGCGTGATCATCGCGACGGACCGGCTGTCGGCCTTCGACATCATCCTGACGGCGATCCCCTTCAAGGGCCAGGTGCTGACCCAGATCGCCCGCCACTGGTTTGAAGCGACCAAGGACCTCTGCCCCAACCACGTTCTGGAATACCCGGACCCCAACGTGGTGGTCGCCAAGCGCCTGACCATCATGCCGGTGGAGGTCGTGGTGCGCGACTATCTGGCCGGCACCACCGGCACCTCGCTTTGGACCATGTACAAGAAGGGCCGGCGCGAGATGTACGGCCACAGCTTCCCGGACGGCCTGCGCGAGAACCAGAAGCTGCCGCAGACCATCATCACCCCGACCACCAAGGCCTTCGACGCCGGCCACGACGAGGAGCTGACCGCCGCCCAGATCGTGGAGCGCGGGCTGCTGACCCAGGCGCAGTGGGATGAGGTGACAGCCAAGGCGCTGGCGCTGTTCGCCCGCGGGCGGGAGATGGCGGCGGCGCGCGGCCTGATCCTGGTGGACACCAAGTACGAGTTCGGCTTCGACGAGGCCGGCAACATCATCCTGGCCGACGAGATCCACACGCCGGACAGCAGCCGCTACTGGTTCGCCGCCAGCTACCCGGAACGCTACGAGGCCGGGCAGCGGCCGGAGAGCTTCGACAAGGACTTCGTGCGCAGCTGGGTCACCCAGCGCTGCGACCCCTACAAGGACCCGATCCCGGAGATCCCGGCCGAGGTCGTGCTGGAGGCCGCGCGCATCTACATCGAGGCCTTCGAGACCATCACCGGCCAAACGTTCGAGGTCCCCGCCGCGGTGACCCCGGTCGTCGAGCGGATCCGCGCCAACCTGGCGCCCTATGTCCCGAAGTGACCATGAAGATCGCCATCCTCGACGATTACCAGAACGTCGCCCGTGACTTGGCGGAGTGGCACCAGTTGCCGAACGGCAGTTCGCTGACCGTCTTCGACCGCCCGATCCCGGCGGACGAGGTCGCGGCCGCGCTGGAGCCCTACAGCGTGCTGGTGATCATGCGGGAACGCACGCCCTTCCCGGCGTCCCTGATTGAGGCGTTGCCGAACCTGCGCCTGCTGGTGACCACCGGCCAGCGCAACAACGCCATCGATCTGGCGGCCTGCAAGGCGCGGGGCATCCCCGTCTGCGGGACGCGCATGGTCGGCACCCCGACGGCGGAGCTGACCTGGGGCCTGATCCTGGCCCTGGTGAAGCGCATCCCGGCGGAGGAACGCGCGCTCCGTGAGGGGCGCTGGCAGACGGGCCTGACGCAGGGGTTGGCGGGCAAGCGGCTGGGGCTGGTGGGGCTGGGCAAGCTCGGCACCCAAGTGGCGGCGGTCGGCCGGGCCTTCGGCATGGAGGTGGCGGCCTGGAGCCCCAACCTGACCGACGAACGCGCCGCCGCCGCGGGCGCCACCCGCCTGGACAAGCGGGAGCTGTTCGCCACGTCGGACATCGTCAGCGTCCATCTGGTGCTGAGCGACCGCACCCGCGGCGTCGTGGGGGCGGAGGAGTTCGCGGCGATGAAGCCGACCGCCCTGTTCGTCAACACCTCCCGCGCTGGCTTGGTGGATGAAACGGCGCTTCTGGCCGCGTTGCACGAGCACCGCATCGCCGGGGCGGGCATCGACGTCTACCCGGTGGAGCCGCTGCCGCCCGGCAGCCCCTGGCTGGACGCCCCCAACACGGTGCTGACCCCGCACCTGGGCTACGTCACCCGCGAGAACTACGAGGTCTTCTACCGCGACGCGCTGGAGGACATCCTGGCCTGGCACGCGGGCAACCCGCTGCGGGTGCTGGCATAAGAGCCCTCTCCCGCCGGAGGCGGGCGAGGGAACTCAAGGTGGGGGGGCCAGCGACCGCCAATCCCTTCCGGGGGACAGCCAGTTTGGTTCGGCATGGGTGGACCAGCCGGGGAGGGGGCAGGCGAGGAAGCGGCCGGCGGCGGCCAGGGTGTAGTGCAGGACGTAGTCGATCGAGCGTTTCTCGATGCGGAACTGGTCCCACACCGCGCTGTCGGCGCGCAGGGTGGACAGGCGGCAGGCCCAGGTCATGGTCGTGCTGGAGGTGAATTTCCAGTGGCTGCCGGGGGTGCGGACGACGCGGGTTTCCTCGCCGCCTGCGCGGACGATGCGGTGCAGGCCGGACACGCGCGGGTCGATGTATTTGTCGGCGCTGTCGTACAGGGTCAAATAGTCGGCGATCTCCAGCCCCTCCCACAGCAGGGGGCGGGCGCCGGGCCAGTGCAGGTAGTCGTCCTCCAGGAAATAGACCACCGCGTCCTCGCCGGCGTCGCGTTGCAACATCAGCGACTTGGCGTGCAGGAAGGAGGCGTGGTGACCCAACCGGGTCTGCCGGATCGTGCCTTCCGCCAGGCAGCCGGCGCGAGACAGGCGGCGTTCCAGGGCCTCGATGGTCGCGGGGCTGCACTGGTCGGCCAGGACGGTCAGCTCGGCGGCGGTCGGACGGAAGACCTCCAGGAAATTGTCCAGGCACTCGAAAATGTTGGCCAGCTTGCCGGCCTTGTTCCCCTTGTCGCTGATCCGGTAACAGACGTGCAGGGTGGTGGGCACCGGCGGGGCGCGCCGCGCCTCATAGGCTGCCCAGCGGGCCTGCGGAGCCTGCGCGAGCTGGAGGGCGAGCGCCAGGTCGCAGAAGGCTTCGTCGTTGGCCGGATCGAGCGCGCGCAGCGCGGCGAAGCAGCGCAGCGACGGGCCGAAGCGGCCGGCGCGCTGGTGGGCGGCGCCCATCCCGCGCAGGGCCACCCGATGGGCGGGATCGATGGCCAGGGCGCGGCGGAGGGCGGCTTCGGTTCCGGGCGCGTCGCCGGCCTCCAGCCGCAGCGCGCCAAGGTTGGCGAGGGCGCCGGCGTGGTCGGGGGCGGCGCCGATGGCATGGCGGAAGGCCGTCTCCGCGGCCCCGGCGTCGCCGCGGCGTTGCTCCAGAATTCCGCGGCGGTAGGCGAGGTCGGCGTGGCGGGGATGATGGCCGGCACTCTCGTGTGCTGCAGCGAGAGCCTCCTCGCTCCGGCCCAGTTCGGCCAGCGCATCAACCAGGGCCAGCCAGCCCGCGGCGTTGCCGGGCGCCGAGTCCACCAGGGTCCGCAGGTGCGTGATCGCCTCCGCGTGCCGCCCGCCCGCCACAAGCAGGCGGCCAAGCCCGAGCCGCGCGGCCGGCAAGGCAGGGTTCACGGCCAAGGCTCGCTCGAAAGCCCGGCCCGCCTCCCCGGGCGCCGCCTTCAGCATGATGGCGAAATTGCTCAGTTGCTCCGCGTGGGCCGGCCGGCAGGCGATGGCCCGCCGCAAGCGGTCGACGCCCTGCTCGGCGCCGCCACTCTGGGCGTCCATCAGCCCCAGCAGGTGCCAAGCGTCCGCGGTTTCCGGATCGTCGCGCAGGATTGCCGCGCACAGCTCCCTCGTCTCCTCCCAGCGCCGCGCGATGAAGAGCTGGACCGCGGCCGCGAGCCGCTGTTGCGTTTCCGACGACATAGGTGGGACCCGCGAACCGGGTTGAGACGGTGGGGCTTGTTACCCCACCGCGTTGAAGTCGTCCAGCAGCGTCGCGATGCGGCCGCTGTCGCTCTGGTCCATGATGACGCTGGCGCGGCGGCTCGCCTCCATCAGGTCCAGCGTGCGGATGCGCCGCTTCACCACGGCGATGGCCGGCGGCACCATCGACAGGTCGCGCACGCCGAGCCCCAGGAGGAGTGCCGTGTAGCGCGGGTCGCCGGCGATCTCGCCGCAGACGGAGACGGGGATGCGGGCGCGCAGCGCCGCTTCGATGGTGAACTGGATCAGCCGCAGCACCGCCGGGTGCAGCGGGTCGTAGAGCGAGGCCACCTGCTCGTCGCCGCGGTCGATGGCCAGCGTGTACTGCGTCAGGTCGTTGGTGCCGATAGCGAAGAAATCGGCGGCGTAGGCCAGCGCGTCGGCCGACAGGGCGGCACCCGGCACCTCCACCATCACGCCCACGGGCGGCAGCGGGTCGGCGATGGCGACGCCGCGGCGGCGCAGGCGGCGGGCCACCTGGCCCATCATCTCGCGCACGCGCTGCACCTCGCTGACCGAGCAGATCATCGGCAGCAGGATGCGCAGCGGCCCGTGCACGCCCGCGCGCAGCATGGCGGCGAGCTGCGTCTCCATCAGCTTCGGCTCGCGCAGGCCCAGCCGCACGGCGCGCAGTCCGAGCGCGGGGTTGGCGGGTTCGCCGTAGCGGCCGGCCATCCAGCCGGCCAGCTTCTCGCCCCCGACGTCCATGGTGCGGGCGGTGACGGTGCGGCCCCCCATGCCCTCCACGATGGCGCGCAGCACGGTGTACTGCTCGTCCTCGTCCGGCAGGTGGTCGCGGTTCATGAAGAGGAATTCGGTGCGCAGCAGCCCGATGCCCTGCGCCCCGTTCTCCAGCGCGTGGTCGAGGTCGCGCGGCAGTTCCAGGTTGGCCTGCAGCGTGATCGCCGTGCCGTCGCGGGTGACCGCCGGCAGCTTGCGCAGGCTCTTCAGCTGTTCGCGCTCGCGTTCCCGCTCGGCCTGGCGCAGCCGGTACTCGTCCAGAGTCTCGGGCGGCGGGTCGATGATCACGCGGCCCTGCACGCCGTCCACGATGACGGTGACGCCGTTCTTGATGCCGGTCAGCAGGCCGGCGGCGCCCAGCACGGCCGGCAGGCCCAGCGAGCGCGCCATGATGGCCGTGTGCCCCTCCGCCCCGCCCAGCACGGTGGCGAAGCCGGCGACGCGGCGCGGGTCCAGCAGGGCGGTGTCGGCGGGCGTCAGCTCCTCCGCCAGGATCACCGCCCCAGGGGTGAGCATGGAGAAGGCCGTGTACTCGTGCCGCATCAGGTTGCGGATCAGCCGCCGCCCGACCTCGCGCACGTCGGCGATGCGCCCGGCGAGGTAGCTGTCCTCCATGCCCGCGAAGGTCTGGGCGATGGCGGCGATCTCCGCCTGGACGGCGGCTTCGGCGTTGACGTGCTCCTCCTGGATGCGGCGTTCCACGCCACGCGTCAGGCGGGAGTTGGTGACCATCGCCAGATGGGCGTCCAGGAGGAAGCCGATCTCCTCCGACGCGGAGCCCGGCAGCACCAGCGCCTTGCTCTTCAACTTGCGGATCTGGCGCCGGGCTTTCCCGCAGGCCTCGGCGAAGCGCGCCGCCTCGGCCTCCACCTGCTCGGCGGTCAGGCTGTATTCGGGAACACGGACGGCGCCGCTCTCCACCACATGGGCCGGACCGATGGCAATGCCGGGCGACACGCCCAGCCCGCGCAGCGACCGTCCCTGGCCGGCGGCCGGAACGTCAGTCTTCATCGAACTTGCGCGTGATCAAATCGACGAGGGCGGCCACCGCGTCCTCGGCTTGGCGGCCGTAGGCGCACAGCTCCACCGACGTGCCGGGGCCGGCGGCCAGCATCATCAGGCCCATGATCGATTCGCCGGACACCTGCGTCTCGCCGCGGCGCACCTCCACCTCGCAGTCGAAGGTGGCGACCAGCTTGACGAACTTGGCGGCGGCACGGGCGTGCAGGCCGCGCTGGTTGCGGATGGTGACGGTCTGGCAAATCTCGGGGTTGTGCCCACTGGTCATTTGGGCGCTGTTCATCTGGGCGCCCTCGGTGGGCGTCTTCTCGTCTGGGTTGGTCATCCGGTCATCCGTCCGACAGCAGGGAAGAGGCGACGTTGATGTATTTCTGCCCGGCCTCGCGCGCCGCGGCGACGGAGTGGGCCAGGGTTTCCTGGCGGCGGACGCTGGCCAGCTTGATCAGCATCGGCAGGTTGACCCCCGCGATCACCTCCACCTTCGCCTTGTCCATGATGGAGATGGCCAGGTTCGACGGCGTCCCGCCGAACATGTCGGTCAGCACGACGACCCCCGACCCGTCGTCGACCTCCGCCACGGAATTCAGAATGTCCTGGCGGCGCTGCTCCATGTCGTCATCCGGACCGATGCAGACAGCCCGCACCTGCTGCTGCTCGCCCACCACATGTTCCAGCGCGGCGATGAACTCTGCCGCGAGGCGTCCGTGGGTCACCAGAACCATACCGATCATGGGACATCCTTCACTTTGGGATCCTCCAAGGCCACGCCTGTTCCCGTTTTTCACCGACCGGACCGCTCGTTCCCGCACACGCGCCCTCTCACCCGGCGCGCGACGACTGGCGGTCCAATTCCCGATGGCTCAACCCGACCTTGAGGCCCAATTCCTTCAACCACGCCGCCAGCCGCTCCGCGACGAACACCGACCGGTGCCGTCCCCCCGTGCAGCCGACCGCAATGGTCAGGTAACTCTTTCCTTCCTGGTTGTAGCGCGGCAGGAGCGGCTGCAACAAGTCCGTCAGATGGCGGAAGAAGGCGTCGAAATCGGGGTCCCCCTCCACCCGCGCCGCCACCCGGGCATCCAGCCCGGTCAGGGGCCGCAGGTCCGGATCATAATGCGGGTTGGTGAGAAAGCGCACGTCGAACACGAGGTCCGCCTCGCGCGGCAATCCCAGCCGGAAGGAGAAGGAGGTGACGAAGACCTGCAACGCCGTCTGCGCGTCGATCTGGAAATTGCCGGCGAGCAGGCGGCGCAGGTCGTGGATCGACAGCTGCGTGGTGTCGATGGTGACGTCGGCTTCCTGCTTCAGCGGGAACAACAGGGCGCGTTCGCGCTGGATGCCGTCCGGCACCGGCCGGTCGATGGCCAGCGGGTGGCGCCGCCGCGTCTCGGTGAAGCGGCGCTGCAGCACCTCGTCGCCACAGTCCAGGAAGACCAGCCGGACGTCCAGGTCGTCGCGCGCCTTCAGCGACTCGACCTGCTCCAGCACCGCGTGGGCGGAGAAGTCGCGCGTGCGGCTGTCGATCACCAGCGCCAGCGGGCGCTTTCGCGGGTCGGCCTGCTCCAGCAGCGCCGGCACCAGCGACAGGCGCAGGTTGTCCACCGCCTCGTAGCCGAGGTCCTCCAGCGCCTTCAGCGCCACGGACATGCCGGCGCCGGACATGCCGGTGACGAGGACGAGCCGGCCGTGCTGGCGGGCAGACGGATTGGACGGCATGGAGGGGTTCGGCGACTCCGGAGGGGGCTGAAGGGTCATGGCCGTGCCGAAGCCTCTCCTGCCGGAATAACCCCCAGCGTGCCGGCCTGCGCGGCGGCGGCGGCAAGCCGCAGCTTGGCGGGGGTCGACGCGTCGAAGGCGCAGAGCGACAGGCGCGGCACAGGGCGGTCGAGCAGGAGCGCCGTCTCCGGCTCCGGCAGCCGTTCCACCCGGTCGCGCGGGACGAGGTCGACGACGAGTCCCACCTCCGCCCCGTCCGCCGTGGGGACAGGCAGGATGCCGACTCCGCGCGCTTCCAGCAGACCGGCCAGCGCCGCCGGCGCTGTCGCCATCAGTCTGCCGTGAACCATGCGCAGCTCCACCTGATCGTCGGCCACCAAGCGCGCACCCCCGTCGACCAGCCGCAGGGCCAGATCGGATTTCCCGCTGCCGGACCGGCCGCGCAGCAGGACACCGATGCCCGAAATCAGGACGCAGGTGCCGTGTATCGTCACCATGATCCCGCGAAGGTGAGGCGTTGCGCGGGTTCTGTCAATGGGATGGAGAAAATGCGTTATTTCTCGGAGCCGACATGCCCCGGTATGTCTGTCCCGTCGCCCTCGCCGCCGTCCACCGCGGGGCCCGCCGGGGCATCCCCGGGGTGACCAAGCGGGATGCGGCGGTCGACGCGGATCCGTTCCAGCTCCCGCACCAGGGAGTCGCGGCGGCGGATCATCTCGTCCAAATCGTCCAGTTCCGCGGCCTCCTGGCAGGCGTCGCGGAAGTCCTTCTCGCGCTTCAGCCGCACCAGCAGAACCTTGTAGCTGTCGGCGATGTGCGACAGGTGCCGCTGCGCGCCCTGCAGGGCCTCGGCCAGTTGGGTCCGCTCCGCGACGGAGGCGCGCATCAGCCGCGCCAGCTCGTTCTGCTGGCCGCTGGCGTTGCGAA
Source organism: Azospirillum canadense (assembly GCF_025961225.1). Lineage (GTDB taxonomy): Bacteria > Pseudomonadota > Alphaproteobacteria > Azospirillales > Azospirillaceae > Azospirillum > Azospirillum canadense. Next base: position 37,103 of record NZ_JAOQNG010000010.1, read on the forward strand.
TCAGCCGGGCCAGCCGGTATCGGCGGAGGTCGATGACCTGGGCGGTGACTTGGGCGGGGACCTGGGCGGTCGCAGGCGCTGTCTCGGACATGACCCCTCGTGAGTGCGGACGAAGGCCAGCCGGCCGGCGGAGCGGTGCGTGACCGCAAGCAGCATCCGTTGTGCACTCGCGATTGTCCAGGCGGTTCGCGGCCAATGCAACTTTGCCGCACCTTTGTCAGGGGCGCGGCAGCTGTACGGTGAACTCGGCGCCCGCCACGTCGCCGTCCGGGCCGCGGCGGTTGGCCGCGGTGATCCGGCCGCCGTGCGCCTCGACGATCTGCTTGGAGATCGACAGGCCGAGTCCCGAATGGGTGCCGAACTTCTCGCCCGCCGGCCGTTCCGTGTAGAAGCGCTCGAAGATCGCCTCCTCCTTCCCGTCGGGGATGCCGGGGCCGTCGTCGGTGACGGTGACCTCCACCATGCCGCGGCTGCCGTTGCCCGTGCGCCGCACCGCCACGCGGACGAGCCCGCCCGGCGGCGAGAAGGACAGGGCGTTGGCGATCAGGTTCTGGAACACCTGGGTCAGCCGCCCCTCCAGCCCCGGTACGGTCAGGCCGCCGCCCGGCGGCACGTCCACCACAACCCGGGGCACCACCACCCGCGGCGGGTTCGCGTTCTCCGCATCCTCCGCACCCTCTCCTTGGGCCGAGGCCGCCGTCGCGCGGTGGATGTCGGCCAGCATGCCCAGCATGGCGCCGACGTCCACCGGCTCCGGCTCGGCGCGGGACAGCTCGGCGTCCAGGCGCGAGGCGTTGGAGATGTCGCTGATCAGCCGGTCCAGCCGCTGCACGTCGTCGGCGATGATCGCCATCAGCCGTTCCCGGCGGCCTGGGTCCTGGATGCGGTTGACGGTCTCCACCGCGCTGCGCAGCGAGGTCAGCGGGTTCTTGATCTCGTGCGCGACGTCGGCGGCGAAGCGCTCGATGGCGTCCATGCGCGCCCACAGCGCGGCGGTCATGTCGCGCAGCACCCCGGACAACTCCCCGATCTCGTCGCCGCGGCCGGTGAAGTCGGGGATCTCCGTGTGGCGGCCGTGCCCGGTGCGCAGCCGGTCGGCGGCCTGGGCCAGCCGGCGGACCGGCCGTGCGATGGTGCTCGCCAGATAGAAGGACAGCCCCACCGTGACCAGCAACGCCACCGCGAAGACCTTCAGGATGTCGAAGCGGACGGAGCGGATGGCGTCGTCGATGCCGACCCCGCTGCGCGACAGCAGCACCGCGCCCAGCACCTCCTTGTAGCGCTGGACGGGAACCGCGACGGTCAGCAGCAGGTCGGCGCGCTCCCCGCGCGACTCCAGGCGCCAGACCGTCTTGCTGTTCTCGCCGGCCATCGCGCGCTCCACGTCCGGCGGCACGGAATCCTTGCCGGACGACCGCTCGCGGTAGAGCGGCAGCCCCTCGCGACTCGGCACCACGTCGATGAAGCGGCTGTAGAGGTCGTTGACGGTGCGCGACACCGCGTCGCCAGCGGGCGGGGGCGGCAGTTCGCGGATCTCGATCTTGCCGGGGGAGCCGGTCAGCACGCGGCTGTCCGACAGGAGATGCCCGTCCGCGCCGTACAGGCGGGTGTGGGTGTCCGTCGCCAGCGCCAGGCGCCGGACCATCTGGCGCCCCAGTTCCGGCGACAGCTCGTAGCTCTCCCGTCCCGTCTCGGCCTCGTCGGTGCCGCGCTGCACCGCGCCCTCGCCCAGCGCCGAGGCGAAGATGCGCGCCTCCGTCTCCAGCGCGTCCAGCTCCGCCTGGACCAGCCGGTCCTGGTAGCGGCCGAGATAGAGCAGCCCGAGCACCAGCAGCGCCAGCGCCAGCACGTTGACGGCCAGGATGCGCAGGGTCAGCGGCGACACGCCCCAGCGGCCCCGTCGGAGGATGGCGGGACGGGCGGGCTTGGACCCCGCCATTCCGGCGGCCGGCGCCTTACTCCTTGTATCGGTAACCGACGCCATAGAGCGTTTCGATCTGGGAGAAGTCGGGGTCGATGGCTTTGAACTTCTTGCGGAGTCGCTTGATGTGGCTGTCGATGGTCCGGTCGTCGACATAGACGTTCTCGCCATAGGCCGCGTCCATCAGCTGGTCGCGGCTCTTCACGTGGCCCGGCCGCTGGGCCAACGCCTTCACCAGCAGGAACTCGGTGACCGTCAGGTCGATCGGCTGGCCCTTCCAGGTGCAGGAATGGCGGGCGCCGTCCATGGCCAGCGGGCCGCGGGTCAGGACCTGGCTGGGATCGGCCACCACCGCCTTGTCGCGGGTCAGCGTCTCCCGCCGCAGCAGCGCGCGGATGCGCTCGATCAGCAGGCGTTGCGAGAAGGGCTTCTTGATGTAGTCGTCCGCGCCCATGCGCAGGCCCATCAGCTCGTCCACCTCGTCGTCCTTGCTGGTCAGGAAGATGACCGGCATCTGGCTTGACTGGCGCAGCCGCTGGAGAAGCTCCATCCCGTCCATGCGCGGCATCTTGATGTCCAGCACGGCCAGGTCGGGCGGGCGCTGGGTCAGGCCGCGCAGGGCGTCGGCCCCGTCGGTGTAGGTGCGCACCTCGAACCCTTCCGCTTCCAGCGCCATGGAAACGGAGGTCAGGATGTTCCGGTCGTCGTCCACCAGCGCTACGGTGTGGGACATGGTCCTCGGCTTCTCAATGCGGCTTCCCAGTTCAGACTCTCGGCGTTCAGCGGATCCGCCTATTGCCTTTGCCCGATACAGAAGAGTGGTTCCAACTTATTTCGAAAAGCGGTCTGACCTTTTCGCCATGTTAGCCATATGGCGACCCAATGGCATGACGCGGCAAGTTTTTGCTTTTCCCGACGTATTTTTCTGGGCCAATATGGCACCAATGCGGCGCCGGAGAAACGGCGCGGCGCGGGAGAACGCATTCGTTTTGGGCATGAGTTCCGACCAGCCTTCCAACGCCGGCGGCCCCAGCGGTCCGGGCGTGTCCGCGTCGTCCGACGCTTCCACCGTGGCGGCCTCCTCCGTGACGGCGGGCGACGCGGCGCGGCGCGTTATGCGCGCCGTCGACCGGGCGGCGCTGGCGACCGCGCTTCGTGGTGAGGCGGAAGGCTGGCCCTACCCGTCGCTGGTGCAGGTGGCGCTGGACCTGGACGGCACGCCGCTTCTTCTTCTCTCCACATTGGCGGACCACACGAAGAACATCGCGTCCGACCCGCGAGTCGGGCTTCTGTTCGACGGCACCCTGGGGCTGGCGCAGCCGCTGGCCCAACCACTCGCTGGGTCGCGGGTGTCGGTGATCGGCCGGGCCGAGCGGTCGGAGGAGCCGCGCCACCGCGCGCGCTTCCTGGCGCGGCATCCCGCCGCATCCTTCTACGCCGGCTTCGGCGATTTCGCGATCTACGCGGTTTCGGTGGAGCGGGCGCATCACGTCGCGGGCTTCGGGCGCGTCCATTGGATCGAGCGCGCCGATCTGCTCCCCTACGCCGTCCCGGCGGCCCTGGCCGAGGCCGAGGGCGACATTCTGGCGCACATGAACGCGGACCACGCGGACGCCGTCCGGCTCTACGCCACGGTGCTCGCCGGCGTGTCCGGTGGAGCGGCGCCGAATGAAACAGCGGAACAAGGCTGGACGATGACCGGACTCGATCCGGACGGCTGCGATCTCCGCTGCGGCGGCACCATCGCGCGGGTTGATTTCGATCAGCGCGTGGATGACCCCGCGAGTGCTAGGGTCAATTTGGCCGGGCTTGCCCGACGGGCCCGCCAAACCCTGCCCCCCACCGGGACCACCGGCGTGGGAACGGGGAGCCCCGGACTCTGATCGAGAGAGTGAGACGTCAAACCACGACGCCGCGCAAAGCGGCGCGCACCAGCGCAACCAGGAGAAAACGTCAGTGGACCATAACGGACCGACTTGTCGCCGTTCCGGGTATGTGGCTCTCGGGCCTCCCCGTTCTTGCCGATCCAGGGAACCGGATGCGCCGGCCGCGCGCATCGGTGTGCTCGCCGTTCCCCCTTTCTGTGGGTGATGGTGCGCCGCCCCGCCCCCGGGCAGGCGGCGATGCAATGAACCGGCGGTGAACACCGCCATCGTTTGGCGACGGATTCCATAAGGGTCGGAACAGGCCCGTCCGTCAGAACCTCCGGCGCCGCGCCCTGATGTCGCAGGACGGCGGAACGCCGGGGATGAGTTGAGAGGCAAAGGATGACCGGAACGACGCGCACGCGGAACAAGAAGCTCCTGGCTTGGGTCGAGGAGATCGCGACGAAATGCAAGCCCGAGCGGGTTTACTGGTGTGACGGATCGCAGGAGGAGTACGACCGTCTCTGCGGCGAGATGGTCGCATCGGGCACCTTCATCAAGCTGAACGAGGCGAAGCGCCCGAATTCCTATCTCTGCCGGTCCGACGCGGGCGACGTGGCCCGCGTGGAAGACCGCACCTTCATCTGCTCCGAGCGCAAGGAAGACGCCGGCCCGACCAACAACTGGGTCGCCCCGGCCGAGATGAAGGCGAAGCTGGACGGCCTGTTCGAGGGCTGCATGCGCGGCCGCACCATGTATGTGGTGCCCTTCAGCATGGGCCCGCTGGGCTCCGACATCTCGCACATCGGCGTGCAGATCTCCGACAGCCCCTACGTCGCGGTGAACATGCGCCTGATGACCCGCATGGGCCAGAAGGTGCTGGACATCCTGGGCGACGGCGACTTCGTGCCGTGCCTGCACTCCGTCGGCGCGCCGCTGGAGCCTGGCCAGCAGGACGTCGCCTGGCCGTGCAACGCCGAGCACAAGTACATCGTCCACTTCCCCACGGACCACTCGATCGTGTCCTACGGGTCGGGCTACGGCGGCAACGCCCTGCTCGGTAAGAAGTGCTTCGCGCTGCGCATCGCGTCCTCCATGGGCCGCGAGCAGGGCTGGCTGGCCGAGCATATGCTCATCCTCGGCGTCGAGAGCCCCGAGGGCGAGAAGACCTACGTCGCCGCCGCCTTCCCGTCGGCCTGCGGCAAGACCAACTTCGCCATGCTGGTCCCGCCGGCCGAGTTCGACGGCTGGAAGGTCCGCACGATCGGCGACGACATCGCCTGGGTGAAGCCGCAGCCGGACGGCACGCTGCGCGCCATCAACCCGGAAGCCGGCTTCTTCGGCGTGGCGCCGGGCACCAGCATCAAGTCGAACCCGAACGCGCTGAAGACGCTGAACGCCAACGTTATCTTCACCAACGTCGCGCTGACCGACGACGGCGACGTGTGGTGGGAAGGCCTGACGGACGAGAAGCCGGCGCACCTGATCGACTGGCAGGGCAACGATTGGACGCCGGAGTCCGGCCGTCCCGCCGCGCACCCGAACTCGCGCTTCACCGCCCCGGCCGAGCAGTGCCCGTCGATCGACCCGGCTTGGGAGGATCCGGCCGGCGTTCCGATCTCCGCCTTCATCTTCGGCGGCCGCCTGTCCAAGACGTTCCCGCTGGTGTTCGAGGCCTACAACTGGCGTGAGGGCGTGTACTGGGCGGCGACCATGGGCTCGGAGGCGACCGCCGCCGCCGTCGGCCAGGCCGCCATCCGCCGCGACCCGTTCGCCATGCTGCCCTTCTGCGGCTACAACATGGCCGACTACTGGAACCATTGGCTGGCGATGGAAGGCCGGGTGGAGAACCTGCCGCGCATCTACCGCGTCAACTGGTTCCGCAAGGACGAGAACGGCAAGTTCGTGTGGCCGGGCTTCGGCGACAACATGCGCGTCCTGAAATGGATCGTCGATCGCGTCCGCGGCCGCGCGCCGGAGCCGGCGAAGAGCCCGTTCGGCTACATGCCGCATTACCAGGACCTGAACTGGGCCGGCCTGAGCTTCGCCGAGGACAAGTTCCGGAAGATCATGGACATCGACCGGAAGGAAGCCGAGGCCGAGGCCAAGGACCAGGAAGAGCTGTTCAACCGCTTCGGCAGCCACCTGCCGAACGAGATCGAGCAGCAGCGCGTCGAACTGCTGAAGCGTCTGGAAGCCAGCCCGGACGTGTGGCGCATCGGCTGAACCCTGGGCTCCGGCCGGACGCTATAAACGGTAGGGGAGGGGCCGCCTTCGGGCGGCCCTTCTTCATTTCCGGGGTACTCCCTTCGTGACAGGGGCGGCGGTCACCGGTAGGATCGGACCGAAAATTTACAGGCCCGTGTCTTGAGGAGTTTACAAAAACTCAAGAGGTTTTCCCGTCATTGTAGCGGCGGAACGGAAACGGGCATCGACGGCCGGCCGGCGGGTGCTGACCGTGTGGGCGCTGGAGGACGGTAAGACATGTTCGTGATCATCGGCTTCGGCGTCGTGCTCTTCTGCGTGTTCGGCGGCTACGTCATGGGCGGCGGCCACATGGGCGTGCTGTGGCAGCCCTTCGAATACTTGATCATCCTGGGCGCCGCCGCCGGCGCCTACCTGATCGCCAACCCGAAGAGCGTGGTCACCCACACGGGCAAGGAGATCGGTCACCTCTTCAAGGGGCCGAAATACAAGAAGGACGACTACCTCGAACTTCTGACGATGATGTACCAAGTCTTCAAAATCGCGAAGACCAAGGGCCTGCTGGCGCTGGAGCAGCACATCGAGAAGCCCGAGGACTCCCCCCTGTTCCAGCAGTTCCCAAAATTCTACGCCGATCACCACGCCATCGCCTTCCTCTGCACCTACCTCCGCCTGATGTCGCTGGGCGCCGACAACCCGCACGAACTGGTGGACCTGATGGACGAGGACATCGAGACGATGCACCACGAGCACCAGCGCGTGTCCGACGCCATCCAGGCGGTGGCGGACGGCGTGCCGGCGCTGGGCATCGTGGCGGCGGTGCTGGGCGTGATCCACACCATGGGCTCGATCACCGAGCCGCCGGAAGTGCTGGGCAAGCTGATCGGCGGCGCGCTGGTCGGTACCTTCACCGGCGTGCTCGTGGCCTATGGGTTCGTGGCGCCGATCGCCAGCGGCCTGAAGAACGTCTACCACGCCGAAGGCAAGTACTATCAGGCGATGAAGACCGGCCTGATCGCGCATCTGTCCGGCTACGCACCGGCCATTTCCGTCGAATACGCGCGCAATGTGCTGGAGCCGGAGTACCGACCAACCTTCGCCAACGTCGAAGAGGCGACATCCGCGCTGCCGCCGGCGTAGGGCAGGGGAGGTGGGAACCACGCCGTTCCGTCAACCTCCCGCGCCCCTTTCGTCGATCAGTTTTCCAGGAGAGCGTCGGCCGGCACCGTGATGCGGTGGATCGCCGCGGCGGCCTTCGACACAACCATCTTGGGCTGCGGCAGCACGACCGGCAGGGTCCGTGCGTCCGCGCCCTTGAGGATGCGGTCAGCGACGTCGGCCGCGGCGGCCCCCATGTCGGCCAGCGTGGGCGCGTAGGCGGCGAGCCAACCATTGGCCGTGTAGGACTGCGTGCCGCCGAGCAGCGGAATGCGGTCGCCGACCGCCGCCTTGATGGCGTCGGCCTTCGTCGAGAGATAGCTGTCCGCGCCCGCGTAGAGCGCTTCGGCCCGCAGCGATCCGGCCTTGATCTCCTCCAGCGTCTCGTCCAGGGCGGGGCTGGCAGGACCGACCCGCCGGGGAATGACCTGCACGCCGTGGGCGAGTCCCCATTGGGCGACCTGCTCGGCGATCATGTTGGAGTTCGGTTCCTTGGGGTTGAAGAGGACGATCATCGACTTCAACGGCAGCAGGCGCTGGAAGGCGTTGAACTGGTCCGCGATCGGCACCCCGTTGGTGACGCCGGTCACGTTGGCGCCCGGCCGGTCCATGGCCTGGACGAGCTGGGCTTCGACCGGGTCGAAAACGACGTTGAAGACCACTGGGATCCGGTCCTTCACGAAGTTGGTCGTGACGCGCGTCGCGGTGGTGCCGAAGCTGTAGATGGCGTCGAATTTTCCCGATTCGATGTCGCCGGACAGCTCGCGCAGGTGCCTTGACAGGGTATCGCGATCCTGGTTCGAATCCAGCACCACGGTGTCGGCGTTCGCCTCAAGCGTCTTCAACCGGTTGAGAAAGGCCGCGTCCGGCTCGGTCATGCCACGCCACAGCAGCATCAGGATCTTTTTATCCGCCGCCGCTCCTTCGTTGGCGGCAGTCCCGACGAACGCCAAAGCCAACAGAACGATTGTGAAAAATCTTTTGCACATCATGCGTTTCCTTGGAAGAATGTTCGACAACGAACGGCTACTGTTCGCGCAAACCTCGATGGTTTTTGCATGGCCATCACTAAGGAATTACGAAATTCTATACGGATTTCCGGGTCGGATATTGCTCAGAATCTCAATTCTATGACTCGAAGGACTTGTATGCAGACGAATGTTTCCATAAGTTGGAACGACGGCACCATGGGCGAATGGGCCGCGTGCTTCGCTCAGGTGTCCCGTTCGACACTGCCGCAATGCTTCGGCTATGCCCAGGCCATGGGGCGGACTCATGGCTTCGTGCCACGTCTCGGCTTGATCCGACGGGATGGGGAGCCCATCGGTCTCGTTCAGATTCTGGAACGTCGCCTGCTGCGATTGTTCCGCCAGCGCCAGATGCACCGCGGGCCGCTGTGGTTCGACGGCGTCGCGCCGGACGCGGCCACCTGCGAGGAGACATTCCGCCTCCTGCGCCGTGCCTGCCCGGACAACCCGCTCAGCCGGGCCAGCCTGCTGCCGGAACTGCCCGCCGACCCGGAAACGGCTGCGCTGCTCGACCGCTGCGGGTTCCGGCGTTTCGGCCCGGGTTACCGCACGGTGTGGCTCGACCTCAGCCGCAGCGAGGAAGAACTGCGCGCCGCCATGGCCCGCGATTGGCGCCAGCGCTTGAAGGCGGCGGAGAAGGCCGGGTTGGTCGTCGACCTGGATTGGGAGGCGAAAAACCTTCCCTGGCTGATGAAGCAGGAGCATGACCAGGCGCTGACCAAACAGTTCCGGCCGATGACCGGGCCGCTCGCCATCCGGATCCGCAACGCTCTGGTCAAGGGTGATGGTGTAAAGGGCGATGGCGCAAAGGGCGATAACAAGAAGGGCGGCGTTCTGATGGCCGCGGCCCTGGAAAGCCGGGCGAAGGACGCCAAGCCGGTTGCATGCGGCCTCTTCTACGTCCATGGCCGGTCGGCCACCTACCAGATCGGCTGGGCGAACGACGCCGGGCGCAAGAGCGGGGCTATGCGCCTGGTGCTATGGCGGGCGGCGTTGGCCCTGAAGGCGCGCGGGGTTGATTGGCTCGACCTCGGCGGCATCAACCCGGAGAGCGCCCCCGGGGTGACGGAGTTCAAGCTCGGCACGGGAGGGCAGGCGATCGAGACGATCGGTCTCTACCGGTAGGCGACAGGCGGGCGTTGATTCGTCCCGCCGCTTGCAGCATCCTGAGCCCGCACAAGGAGGCGCGCATGGCCGACGACAAAGGCATGACACCGGAAGAGGCCCAGCTCGCCATCGCCAAGGCGGCCCAGCGCCAGCCGAAAGTCCAGGCGGTGCGCGACCGCCTGCGGAAGATGGCCGAAGACGAGGAGAAGGGGCTGCAGGTCCTGGCCTCGGCCATCCGCAAGCTCCTTCACCAGGAATAGATCGTCCGACGCCGGAGCGACAGCCGGCCGTCAGCAGGTCGTCGCCTTGGTGCAGCTCTTGTCGTCGTGGCCGCCCGGGTTGCGCGCGAGTTGCATGCCGCTGCGCGCCTGCTCGAACGACTTCTCCACCGACCGGACCGTCTGCTCGAAGGCCTGCAACTCGCGACCCTCCAGCTTTTCGCCGGTGGGCAGGTCGACGCTCTTCGGGTTCACCTGCTGGCCGGCCTTCAGCACCTCGTAATGCAGGTGCGGGCCGGTCGAGCGGCCGGTGGTGCCGACATAGCCGATGACGTCGCCCTGGTCGATGCGCGCACCGCGCTTCGTGCTTTTGGCGATGCGGCTCAGGTGGGCGTAGGCCGTGGAAATCTGGGTGTTGTGGCGGATGCGGATGTAGTTCCCATAGCCGCCGTGCGGCCCAACCTCCTCCACCACGCCGCTGCCGGCGGCGAAGATCGGCGTTCCGGTCGGGGCACCGAAGTCCATCCCCTTGTGCATCTTGCTGAAGCCCAGGATGGGATGGTGGCGCATCCCGAAGCCGGAGGTGATCCGGGCGCCGTCGATGGGTGTGCGCAGCAGGGCGCGGCGGATGCTCTCGCCCTCACGGTTGTAGTAGTCGATGCGGCCGTCGCGGCTCTTGTGCCGGAAGATCGGAAACTCCTCACCGCTCAGCACCAGCGCCGCGTACAGGATGTCGCCCTCGCCGGCGACCTTGCCGTCGGCGGTCACCAGGCGCTCGTACAGCACTTCGAAGCGGTCGCCGGGCTGAAGGTCGCGCTGGAAGTCGATGTCGTAGGAATAGTCCTTGATCAGCGCCATCATCACCGAAACCGGGACGTTGGCCGCACTGCCCGCCT
>NZ_JAOQNG010000010.1:52500-1747500 GCF_025961225.1 Azospirillum canadense
GGGTAAGTTCCGACCTGCACGAATGGCGTAACGACTTCCCCGCTGTCTCCAACACCAACTCAGCGAAATTGAACTCTCCGTGAAGATGCGGAGTACCCGCGGTCAGACGGAAAGACCCCGTGCACCTTTACTACAGCTTTGCAGTGGTGCTAGGGATCTCATGTGTAGGATAGGTGGGAGGCTAGGAAGCCCGGGCGCCAGCTCGGGTGGAGCCATCCTTGAAATACCACCCTTGAGGTCTCTGGCATCTAACCGCAACCCGTGATCCGGGTTCGGGACCCTGCATGGCGGGTAGTTTGACTGGGGCGGTCGCCTCCCAAAGTGTAACGGAGGCGCGCGATGGTTGGCTCAGAGCGGTCGGAAATCGCTCGACGAGTGCAATGGCATAAGCCAGCCTGACTGCAAGACCGACAAGTCGAGCAGAGACGAAAGTCGGCCATAGTGATCCGGTGGTCCCACGTGGACGGGCCATCGCTCAACGGATAAAAGGTACGCCGGGGATAACAGGCTGATGACTCCCAAGAGTCCATATCGACGGAGTCGTTTGGCACCTCGATGTCGGCTCATCACATCCTGGGGCTGGAGCAGGTCCCAAGGGTTCGGCTGTTCGCCGATTAAAGTGGTACGTGAGCTGGGTTTAGAACGTCGTGAGACAGTTCGGTCCCTATCTGCCGTGGGTGTCGGAGTTTTGCGAGGATCTGTCCCTAGTACGAGAGGACCGGGATGGACATACCTCTGGTGGACCGGTTGTGACGCCAGTCGCATCGCCGGGTGGCTAAGTATGGACGGGATAACCGCTGAAAGCATCTAAGCGGGAAACCCACCTCTAAACCAGAACTCCCTTGAGAGCCGTGACAGACCATCACGTCGATAGGAGGCATGTGGACGGGCGGCAACGCCCGAAGCTGAGCCTTACTAATCGCTCGATCGGCTTGATCCCATCGCCGCCGCGCCACGCGCAGCGGCCAGCCCACACACAAAACACCCAACTCCGCCGCAAGAAGCAAACGTCCTCAACGATCAAACAAGCCCGTCCGGTTGGATGGCTCGCGTGTGCCTTGGTGACCTGGTGGTCATGGCGAGGCTCCCAACACCCGATCCCATTCCGAACTCGGCCGTGAAACGCCTCAGCGCCGATGGTACTGCGTCTCAAGACGTGGGAGAGTAGGTCGCCGCCAGGTCACCACGGCACACGCCAACACCCAGCCGGTTGGACAACGCTCGCACGTCACTTGCACGTCTTCACGAACACACCAAAAGCCGGCGCTCCCCACAAGGAGCGCCGGCTTCTTGACGTTTGCGTTTTAGCTCGGCTGGAGAGCGCCGGCAGTTCGGCCTCCACCCCGGCCCTCCCCCACCTTGCGGCGGGGGAGGGGGGCAGAGTCAACCTTCGTAGGCTTGTACGGTTTGCCGTTGCTCGCCGAGGCCCTCGACTCCGAGCCGCATCGTTTGGCCCGGCTTCAACCACGGCTGGGGGTTTTGGCCCAAAGCGACGCCCTGTGGCGTGCCGGTGGCGATGATGTCGCCGGGGAGAAGGGTCATGAAGCGGCTAATGTAGGAGACGATGTCGGCGACGGTGAAGATCATGTCGCCGGTCGTGCTGTCCTGCCAGCGCTTGCCGTCCACCTCAAGCCAGAGGCGGAGCGCCTGGGGATCCGGGATCTCGTCGCGGGTCGCCATCCAGGGACCGACCGGGCAGAAGGTGTCGGCGCTCTTCCCCTTCACCCACTGGCCGGTGCTCTCGATTTGGAAGGCGCGTTCCGACACGTCATTGACGACGCAGTAGCCGGCGATGTGGTCGAAGACGTCGGCCTTTTCGACATAGCGTGCGGTTTTGCCGATGACGATGCCGAGTTCGACCTCCCAGTCGAGCTTCGTGGAGCCTTTGGGGGCAATCACCGGATCGTTTGGTCCGCAGATCGATGTGGTCGCCTTCATGAACAGCACCGGCTCTGCCGGCTCTGCCATGCCCGACTCGGCGGCGTGGGCGCGGTAATTCAGGCCGACGCAGACGACCTTCGAGACGCCGGCGACGCAGGGGCCGAGGCGCGCGCCCTCCGGCACCGCGGCCAAGCGCTCCGGGTCGAGGGCGCGCAGCCGCGCCAGTCCCTCGTCGGTGAGGGTGGACGGATCGATGTCGGCCACGATCCCCGACAGATCGCGGACGACGCCGTTCCCGTCCAGAAGACCCGGCCGCTCGTGGCCCGCCGGACCGAAACGCAACAGCTTCATGACAGACCTCTTCCCTTCCCAATTTCGTTGGGCCGCGCCTTCGCGGAACGCGTGCGGTTCGGAACGCCCGAAAACCGGCTGTTCCGTCGCGGTTCGGTCTGGTGTACGCTTTTTTCGGGGATGGGGAAACCAGACGGGAGGCGGGCATGCCGGTGTGGCGCCGTTACCTCGTGAAGGAAACGTCCGGACGGCTGGTGGAGTTGCCAAGCCGGATTTACGACCGCGCCGACGACGGCACAGCGCCCATTCGCGACTTCGCCGGACGTTGCGTTGAAATGGTGGCCGCCGTCATGGTCGGAGCGACCGGCTTGGACGCCCAAGTGACGGAAGTCACTTTCACCAAACTGTATTTCGACCAGTCCGGCTTCATCGACGCGGCCAAGCGGGACCGGATGATCCGGTTGATGCTGGAAAGCTGTGCCGACCGGCGGTGTCCGGAGGACGCGAAATCCCCAGCGCGATCGGTGGTCGACGAGGCGGTAGGCGCGTCCGGCAAGAGGGGCTGTGCGACGGACTGCGCGATGCTGGTCCGCCGTGCCGCCGCCGCTCGCCACGAGTTGAAGCGCGACTTCGGCTGGAAGCCGGCGCCGGCGGACATGGACGCCGTGCGTCACGTGCTGGATCTGTGCGCGTTGGGAAACCAAGCCACCAAGGCCATGACAAGGATGGGGCAAGGCGCGCCGACGCTCCATTGAGGAGAGCGGGCGGGGCGCCAGCCCCTGGTTCCTCGGCGATCCGGCCCCATATGGGACCGGGTAGCCGAGGAGAACCGTGCGCTCATGCATCGCCCCGACACCGCCCGCACCCTGTCGCTCGCCCGTTTGCGGCAGCTCGCCCTGATCGGCATGGGGTGGACGATCATCGGGCTCGGAGTGTTGATCGCGCCGCTGTCAGGTCCGGGAGGGCTTCCCGTGATGCTGCTCGGCGGGGCCATTCTCCTGCGCAATTCCGCGGACGCACGCCGGCTGTTCGTGCGCATGAAGCGCCGCTACCCGCGCCTGTTCCATCCCGTCGAGCGCATCCGCCTGCGGCTGCGCCGCCGCCGCCACGAGGCCCGCGCCGGCAGCATGCCCGAGTGACGGGGCTGGACAGCCGTCCGGCGCTGCGTCCATCCTGTCCGCCCCCGGAAAATGGTCCGGCGGTGCACTGGAGGCTGTGGTGAAGTCCGGCAACGCGATTCTGTCGAGCTATGGAACGACGATTTTCGAGGTGATGTCCCGCCTGTCGGAGGAACATGGGGCGATCAACCTCGGCCAGGGCTTTCCCGACGACCGCGGCCCCGCCGACGTCCTGGAGGCGGCGTCCAAGGCGTTGCTGGAGGGATGGAACCAATATCCGTCGATGATGGGCACGCCGGACCTGCGCCAGGCGCTCGCCGCGCATGGCAAGCGCTTCTATGGGTTGGACGTCGATTGGAAGACCGAGGTGATGGTCACCTCCGGCGCGACGGAGGCGCTGACCGCCTGCCTGCTCGGCCTGATCAACCCGGGCGACGAGGTCGTGCTGTTCCAGCCGATGTACGACAGCTATCTGCCGATCGTCCGGCTGGCCGGCGGCGTGCCACGCTTCGTCAGCCTGAAGGCGCCGGACTGGAGCTTCAGCCGGGCGGACCTGGAGGCGGCCTTCTCGCCCAAGACGAAGCTCGTCCTCATCAACGACCCGCTGAACCCCGCCGCGAAGGTCTTCTCCCGCGCGGAGCTGGAGTTGCTGGCGGAGTTCGTGCAGCGGTACGACGCTTTCGCGGTGTGCGACGAGGTGTATGAGCACATCGTATTCGACGGCCGCAGCCACATCCCGCTGATGACCCTGCCGGGGATGCGCGACCGCTGCCTGAAGATCGGCTCGGCCGGCAAGACCTTTTCGCTGACCGGTTGGAAGGTCGGCTACGTCACCGCGGCGGCGCATCTGCTGCAGCCGGTCGCCAAGGCACACCAGTACATCACCTTCACGACGGCGCCCAACCTCCAGGCCGCGGTGGCCTATGGGCTCGGCAAGGAGGACGCCTATTTCGGCGGGCTGGCATCCGGCCTCCAGGCCAAGAGGGACCGGTTGGCCGAGGGATTGCGCTCCGTTGGGTTTGACGTGCTGCCGTCGGCCGGCACGTATTTCGTGGTGGCCGACGTGTCGCCGTTCGGCTTCGACGGCGACGATGAGGCCTTCTGCCGCCACCTGACGGCCACGGCCGGCGTGACGGCCATCCCGGTCAGTGCCTTCTTCGTCCAGGATGCGCCCAAGTCCTTCATCCGGTTCTGCTTTTCCAAGAAGGACGCGATCCTCGACGAGGCGGTCGAGCGGCTGCGCCGGCATTTCGGCCAACGCTGATCGCCTGCGACAATTTGCCGGGGCCACAGTCCCTTTTCGGAAGCATTTTGGGCGTGCTTATGGTTTAGTGTCGATATCATCGCGACACGATCTTGCTCCGCGCGGCGTGGCCGCCTGCGGCGTCGGAGATGAACCAGATGCAGGCACCGGTGTCCTTCCGATGGGGCGTGGTCGTTGCCACCGCGGTTGCCCTGGTGGTCGTGTGGGGCGGCTATGGCCACGTCGCCCGTGCGGTGCTGCACGACCACACGCAGGCGACGGTCGCACAGGCCGAGACCATGGCCCGCGGCTTTGAGAAGAGCACCCACCGCGCCGTTCGCGAGGTAGACATCAGCCTGCGGAACCTAGGCATGGAGGTGGAGGAGGGCGGGGTGGAGCACGCCCGCCGGATCGCCGACCTGGACCTCTACGACCGCAACCTCATCCGCCGCTTCACGGTCTACGACGCCGACGGACGGCCGGTGTTCCGCAGCGACGGCGACGTGGGGAGCCAGTCCCGGTGCGAGTCCGCGGCCTTCGCCCAATTCAAGGGCGGCGCGCCGGACGAACTGCGCATCGGACAGCCTTACGCGGATCCGAACTGTGGACCGGGCATCCCGTTCAGCCGGCGCGTGGCCGGGCCGGACGGCCGGTTCGACGGGCTTGTCGTCGCCAACGTCGACCCGCAGGTGCTGGCCGATTTCTACCGCCAAGCCAACCTTGGGCCGCGGGGATCGGTGACTTTGGTCGGCCTCGACAAGATCATCCGCGCCCGCGGGGCGTGGGGCGAGCGGGATGCGGTGGGACTGGACATCTCCCATTCGCGCCTGTGGGAGGAACTCGACCGGTCCCGGGCCGGCGTCTATTGGCAGGAAACCCGGACCGACGGACTGATCCGCGCCTACGCTTACCGCGCGCTTGAGGGCTATCCGCTGTTGGTCGCGGTGGGCGTGGCCATGGCCGACATCGAGGACGGCGTTGCTGACCTGCGGCGCACGCTGCTGATCATCGCCGTGCTGCTGTCCGCGTCGACCGTGCTGGTGGCCGCCTTTCTCCTGGCCCAGCACCGGACATCGGAGCGGCTGCGCATCGCGCTGAACGTGAATCGCGATTTCCTGGCCCGCATCAGCCACGAACTGCGCACACCGCTCAATGCCATTCTCGGTTTTTCCGAGGTGATCCGGGACCAGCTTCTGGGGACGTCAGCCGGGCCGCGCTACGCCGGCTATGCCAAGGACATCCACGACTCCGGACGGCACCTGCTGTCGCTGATCGACGACATCCTGGACCTCGCCCGGTTGCAAGCCGGAGATCTGCCGCTGGACCGGCGTCCGCTGGACATCGCCGCGACCGTTCAGTGGGCGATCCGCATGATGGCGCCGCAGGCGCAGGCCAAGCACATCCGCCTGGACATGCACGTCGATCCCGCAACACCGGCGGTCACCGCCGACGACCGGGCGATGAAGCAGATGCTGCTGAACCTGTTGAGCAACGCCGTCACCTTCACGCCGGAAGGCGGGCGCATCCTGGTCCGGGCGGCGGGCGCCCGGGGGTGCTGCCGGATCGAGGTGGTGGACAACGGCATCGGCATGACGCCGGAGCAACTGAGCCAGGCGGTGGTGCCGTTCGGACAGCCGACGGCCATGGTGGCACGGCCGGGGCAGGGCAGCGGGCTGGGCCTGTCCATCGTGAAGTCGCTGATGGAGGCGCACGGCGGTCGCCTGCGCATCGACAGCCGCCCTGGGGAGGGCAGCCGCTTCACGCTCGAATTCGGTGCCCGCGCCCTCTGTTGAGGTGCCCTGTGCTGAATTTCGCCCTTTGTTGGATTTTTTGACGGCGTGTTGAGTTTTTCGGGGACGGACTGCAAAGCCATAGCGAAACCGCAATCGCTTGGGCATACTCCGCGCCGATTTTTCTAAAGCGCCGTCCCGGCCGCCCGCGGGCGAGGATGGCCGGTCCAGGGAATCTCGAATGCTGCGTGCTTTGGCGCGTGTTTGTGCCGTTCTGGTCGCCTCGTCCACCCCCGTCTTTGCCGCCGATGCCCCGCCGCCGGAGCCCGCGCCCTTTGGCGTGTCCAGCGCCGAGGTGGTCGCCGAACGCGACGTGCCGCAGGCCTGCTTCACCTTCACCGACCGGCTGGAGAAGTCGCGCGCGGTGAACTACCGCGACTATGTGGAGGTGGTGCCGCTGGGCGAGGGGACAGCCCCGGCTGACGGCGCCCAGCCGCCAGCGCGCGACGTCGTCGCCCGCGACCGCACGCTGTGCGTGGACGGGCTGCAGCACGGGCAGAAGTATCGCATCACCCTGCGCGACGGCCTGCCCGGCAACGACAGCAAGCGCCTGCCGACCGCCGACGTCCGCGATATCGAGGTGCCGAACCGAAAGCCGTCGCTGGCCTTCCGCGGTGCCGGCTACATCCTGCCGCGCATCGGGACGGACGGGCTGCCGCTGCGCTCCATCAACCTGGACCGCGCCAAGCTGCAGGTGTTGCGCATCAACGACCGTTCCCTGGTCGAAAAGATCTATTTCGGCCGCATCAGCCAGCAGCTGTCCGACCATGAGGTGGGCGAGATCCTAGACCGCTCCGGGCAGGAGGTGTGGCGCGGCGAGATGGCGATCAGCAACAGCCGAAACCAAGCCGTGGTGACGCCGTTCCCGATCGACGCCGTGCTGGGCAAGCTGGAGGCTGGCGTCTACATTGCCGTCGCCAGCACCGAGGACATCAAGCCCGGCGGCTGGGACCACAAGGCGACGCAGTGGTTCGTGGTCTCCGACCTCGGCCTCAACACCATCATGGGGGACGACTCGCTGGTCGTCTTCGCCCGCTCGGTCGCCACCGCCGCGCCGGCGGAGGGGGTGGAGCTGCGGCTGCTGGCGCGCAACAACACCGAACTCGGCAAGGCGCAGACCGGGCCGGATGGCCTCGCCCGCTTCGATCTGGCGGCGCTGCGCGCGGCCGGCACGGAGCCGGCGCAGGCGTTGTTTGCCTACCGCGGGGCGGGCGACTTCGGCTTCCTCGACCTCGCCACGCCGACGGTATCGAACAGCACGCCGAACGCCGCCGCGCCCGGCGGGGCGCCAGCCGGCGCTGCGCCGGTCCGCGTCACCCTGCGGCCGGGGCAGCCCGATGCCTTTCTCTACACGGAACGCGGCATCTACCGGCCGGGCGAGACCGTCAACCTGGCGATGCTGCTGCGCGACGCCGACGCCAAGCCGGTGACCGGCCGCCCCGTCACGCTGGTGATCCAGCGCCCCGATGGATTCGAGGTGGAGCGGCGTCCGCTGGCGGAGTCCGGTGGCGGCAGCGCTTCCACCCGCATCGAGCTTCCGCCCAGCGCCTTCACCGGCACCTGGACGGTCACCGCCCATGGCGAGCCGGACCCGGCGGCCGGCGGGAACGGCCAAGGCAATGGCCAGGGTGGTGGGGTTGGGCCGGTGCTCGGCCGCACGGAATTCCTGGTGGAGGACTTCGTTCCGCCGCGCCTCGACGTGACGCTGACGGCGGAGGCGAAGGAACTGCCGGCGGACGGCGCGACGACGCTGACGCTCGACGGCCATTTCCTGTACGGCGCCCCGGCGGCGGGCCTTCCCGGCGAGTTGTCGGTGACGTTGCGCGCGGCTGCCAACCCTTATCCGAACCTGCCCGGCTACCGCTTCGGCCTCGCCCAGGAAGAGGTGAAGCCGCAGCGCGCCGACCGGCCCGGCTTCACCACCAACCGCAACGGCCAAGCCAAGCTGGATCTCAGCCTGCCCAAGGCGCCGGAGAGCACCAAGCCGCTGGAGGCGGTGGTCCGCGCGACCGTTCTGGACATCGGGGGCCGTTCGGTCAGCCGCGACCTCGTCCTGCCGGTGCGGCACCAGCCCTTCGCCATCGGCGTCCGCCCGCGCTTCGAAGGGGAGGGGGTGCCGGAAGGCGCCACCGCCGGATTCGACGTCGTGGCGGTCGGTCCGGACGGGCAGCCCATGGACAAGGAGGACCTGTCCTACGAGCTGTTCGAGGAGGACTACGACTATGTCTGGTTCGAGGCGAACGGGCGCTGGGACTACAAGGTGACGGTGCGCGACCAGCGCGTCACCGGCGGCACGCTGGCCGCGCAGGCGGCCAAGCCGGCCTCGGTGGAGGCGCCGGTCGGCGCCGGGCGCTACCGGCTGGAGGTGTTCGATTCCAAGACCGGCGTCGCCACGAGCCTGCGCTTCGCCGCCGGCTGGTGGATGACCCCGACGGCCGGCGAGCGGCCGGACGAGGTCGACGTGACCGTCATGCTGCCCGCCTACAAGGGCGGCGAGACGGCGTGGGTCTATGTGAAGCCTCCCTACGACAGCCAGGTGATGATCGCGGTCGCCGACCGCCGGATCCGGCAGGCCACCACCCGCCGCATCGGGCCGGAGGGCGCCTTCCTGGAGATCCCGGTCGACCCGAGCTGGACCGGGGGCGTCTATGTCTTGGCGACGGCCTTCGCCACGCCGGAGGCCCAAAACACCACCCAAAACACCGCCGGCAGGGCCGGCCCGCGGCGCGCCGTCGGCCTGTCCTGGCTGGGGGTTGACGCGGGGCAGCGGGCGCTCGACGTGCGTGTCGCGGCCCCGGCGGAGACGGAGCCGCGGCGCCCGGTGACCGCGGAGGTGACGCTGGACGGTGTGCCGGAGGGCGCGCCGGCCTTCGTGACCGTCGCCTCGGTGGACGACGCGGTGCTTCAGCTGACCGACCAGCACACGCCGGACCCGAACGACCATTACCTCGGCAAGCGGCGCCTGGGCGTGGAACTGCGCGACGTGTTCGGGCGGCTGATCGACCCGGCGGTGCTGGACGCCACCCGCACGCGGCCCACCGCCGCACCGCGCCTGCGGCAGGTCGGCGTTACCGTGCCGCAGAAGTCGGAACGGGTGGTCTCGTTGTTCTCCGGCGTCGTGCCGGTGGGGGCGGACAGCAAGGTGTCCGTGCCGCTCGACATTCCCGATTTCCAGGGGCGCCTGCGCCTGATGACGGTCGCCTGGGCCGGCGACAAGCTTGGCCACGACGAGTCGTCGATGCTGGTCCGCGACCCGGTGCTGGCCGATCTGGGCGTGCCGCGTTTCCTAGCCCCCGGCGACAAGGCGGTCGTGCCGGTCACGCTGGACAACATCGGCGGCCCGGCCGGCGACTACCAAGTGAAGCTGATCGCCAGCGGTGCCGTGTCGCTGAGCGATCCGGACGTCGCCGTGAAGAATCTCGGCCGCGGCAAGCGCGCGTCGGCCGGTCGGGTGCTGACCGCGACGGGCGTGGGCGCCGGGCATGTGGCGCTGGACGTCACCGGCCCGGACGGCTTGCGCATCACCCGCCAGTGGGAGGTCGCGGTGCGGCCCTCCACCCCGCTGGTCACCCGCCGCATGGCCATCATGGTGCCGCCGGAAAAGCCGGTGGAACTGCCGACCGACCTGCTCTACGGCATTCGGCGCGAGACGGCCGCGGTGTCGCTGTCCTTCGGTCCCCTGCCGGACATCGACGTGCCGGGGCTGCTGGCCTCGCTGGACCGGGCGGGTGCCAACGGGCTGGAGGCGACGGTCAGCCGCGCACTGCCGCTGCTGTCCATGGGCGACGTCGCGGTCGGGCTCCGCATGGCGTCGGACGAGCGTGTGAAGGCGCGCGTGCAGCGGGCCGTTGACCGCGCGCTGACCTTCCAGCGCCAGGACGGCTCCTTCGCCGCTTGGTCGCCGAAGGGCGACGCTGACTCCTGGCTCACCGCCTACGCGCTGGATTTCCTCAGCCGTGCCAAGGCCGCCGGGTACCGCGTGCCGGAGGTGCCGCACCGCAGGGGGCTGGACGGGCTGAAGGCGACGCTCGACAACGCCTGGGTGGAAGGCGACGAGCTGCCGGGCCGCGCCTACGCGCTGTATGTGCTGGCCCGCGCCAAAATGATCGACGCCGGGGCCGTCCGTTACTTCCAGGAGAACTTCTGGGACAAGCTGCAGACCGACTTCGCCCGCGCCCAGGTGGCCACGGCCATCGCGGCGCTCGGCGACGGCAACCGCGCGGGCGAGGCCTTCGGCCGGCTGAGCGGCGCCCGGGTCGTGTCGGCCAGCCTGCGCGACTACGGCTCGTCGCTCCGCGATGACGCCGGGGTGGTGGCGCTGATGGCGGAAAGCGGCGTTGTGGACCGCGACCGCCTGGCCCAGGCGGCGGAGCGCCTGTCCAAGACCTACGCCGCGCTGCGCACCACCAGCGCGCAGGAGGCGGCCTGGACCCTGCTCGCCACCAAGGCGCTGATCGACCGGGCTCCGCCGGCGAAGATCGCCCAGGGCGATCAGGTGACGGAGGCCGCCAAGCCGCTGTTCCAGCGCATCGATCCGGCCGCCGTCCCGGCGATCCGCAACGCGGGCGGTGAGCTGCTGCGCCAGATCGTCTCGGTCGCCGGCGTCGCCGAACAGGCGCCCGCGGCGGAGGAGCAGGGCATGACCGTCACGCGCGGCCTGTTCGACATGACCGGCCATCCCGTCGATCCGGCGGGCGTGCGACAAAACGAGCGGCTGGTGGTGATCCTGGAGGGCTCCGCCACCGACCCGGTGGACCACCAGACGCTGGTCACCGACCTGCTGCCAGCCGGGTTCGAGATCGAGGCCGTGCGGCTGGCCGGCACCGGCGGGCCGCTCGGTGACCTGTCCTGGCTGGGCGAACTGACGACCCCGCGTGCCGTGGATTACCGCGACGACCGCTTCGTCGCGGCGGTGGACCTGACCAAACAGGCGCCGCGGTTCCGCCTCGTCTATCTGGTGCGCGCGGTGACGCCGGGCGAGTTCACCATTCCCGGCGCGGTGGCGGAGGACATGTACCGTCCCTACCAGACCGGCCGCACGTCCGTGGGCCGGCTGCGCGTGCTGCCGGAGTGAGGCTTTCGATGTGATCTGTTGGGTTTCGCTTCGCTGCACCCAACCTACGACTCAATTGGATGGGCCGTAGGTCGGGTGGAGCGAAGCGAGACCCAACAGATCCCGAAACCGAGTCTTAAATCAGTTTCCGGCGGTCGTCGTCGCGCTGCCGCGTGATCAGCATCATGATCACCACCACGACCGCGAAGAAGGCGGTCAGGGCCACATAGAACAGCAGCGCGAACCCCACGGTCATGGTGCCGACCAGCACCATGGCGAGTATCCAGACCCCCAGCGATACGATGGCGCGTGACGACATCGGCTGTCCCAACCCGTGCTGGTCCGCCCTGGGCCGCAGCGCCTGGACGGCGGTGCCCGGCGGATCTTTGCTTGCGATTCGAAGGTGCCATAGTTTGGTGTCCAAACGATGTGGCATCCTGTCACAGCGCGCGTGCGCCGCACCCCGTTTGAAACAGCCAAGGGTAGAGGCCGTTGCGGTACCCCGCAGTCCGGCTTGACAGCGGTTTGCCTCCACCTTACCTTTACGTAAACGTCAACCAATGACGAACGTGAGCAACGACGAGCACGGGAAGGGTGGGACGGCATGGCGCAACCGGCGCGAAGCATGGGCTGGGACGCCCGCGACACCGTGGGCCATGGCGGGGGCCATGGCGCTGATAGCGCTGACGACGCGCGCAACTACAGCATCGGCGCGCTCGCCGACGAGTTCGGCCTGACCCACCGCACCATCCGCCATTACGAGGACGAAGGGCTTCTGGCCCCGACGCGCGAGGGCACGGCCCGCGTCTACAGCCACCGTGACCGGGCGCGTCTCGCCCTGATCTGCCGCGGCAAGCGGCTGGGCTTCAGCCTCGCCGAGATCAAGGAATTCCTGACCCTCTACGACGCCGACGAGGCGCAACTGGAGCAGATGCGCTTCATGCAGCGCATTGCCCGGCGGCGCATCGACGATCTCGAACGCCAATTGCAGGATGTCCAGCAGACGCTGGCGGAACTGCGCACCATCGACACCCAGATCTCCGATCACTTCCGCCACCGCGGAATCACGGAGACGCAGACCCCGGAGGACCCGCACCCATGAAACCAGTCGTCATCGCCGGCTACGCGCGTTCACCCTTTGCCTTCGCCAACAAGGGCGAACTGGCAAGGGTCCGTCCGGACGACCTGCTGGCCCAGGTCGTCAAGGCGCTGGTCGAGCGCACGGGCGTGAACCCGGCCGACATCGAGGACGTGGTCGTCGGCTGCGCCTTCCCGGAGGGCGAGCAAGGCATGAACATCGCCCGCACCGTCTCCTTCCTGGCCGGCCTGCCGCAGAGCGCCGCCGCGACGACGATCAACCGCTACTGCGGCTCGTCCATGCAGGCGATCCACCAGGCGGCGGGCGCGATCCAGATGGGTGCCGGCGAGGTCTTCGTCTGCGGCGGCATCGAGTCGATGACCCGCGTTCCGATCATGGGCTACAACCCGCTGCCCAACCCGGCCTTGAAGGAGAGCTATCCGGAGGCCTATTGCTCCATGGGCATCACGGCGGAGAACGTCGCCCGCCGCTACGAGATCGCCCGCGCGGAGCAGGAGGCCTTTGCCGCCGCTTCCCACGCCAAGGCCGCCGCCGCGCAGGCCGAAGGTCGTCTCGCCGACGAGATCGTCGCCATTCCGGCGCCCGGCGGTGCCGTGGTTGAGCGCGACGGCTGCATCCGCCCCGGCACGACGGCGGAGGGGCTCGCCGGCCTGAAGCCGGCCTTCATGGCCGACGGCTCGGTCACCGCCGCCACCTCCTCCCCGCTGACCGACGGCGGCGCCGCCGTGCTGGTGACGACGGAGGAGTACGCCAAGGCCAACGGCCTTCCGATCCTCGCCCGCATCCGCTCGGTCGCGGTCGCGGGCTGCGCGCCGGATGTGATGGGCCTCGGCCCGGTTCCCGCCGCGAAGAAGGCCTTGCAGCGCGCCGGCCTGTCGATCGGCGACATCGACATCGTCGAGCTGAACGAGGCCTTCGCGTCCCAGGCCATCGCCTGCATGCGCGACCTGGACATCGACCCGGCCAAGGTGAACCTGGACGGCGGCGCCATCGCGCTCGGCCACCCGCTGGGCGCCACCGGCGCCCGCATCACCGGCAAGGCCGCGGCCCTGTTGAAGCGCGAGGGCAAGCGGTTCGCGCTGGCCACCCAGTGCATCGGCGGCGGCCAGGGCATCGCCACCATCCTGGAAGCGGTCTGACGGCGCGGCCGGGAAGGGAGGCAACGACCATGAACATCAAACGCGCCGCCGTGATCGGTTCCGGCGTCATGGGCAGCGGCATCGCCGCCCATTTCGCGAACGACGGCATCCCGGTCGTCCTGCTGGACATTCCGGCGAAGGAAGGGGACGACCGCAGCGCCATCGCCAAGGGGGCGCTGCAGAAGCTGCTGAAGGCCGACCCCGCGCCCTTCATGCACCCGAAGAACGCCAAGCTGGTCACCCCGGGCAACCTGGAGGACGACCTGCACCTGCTGGCCGACGTGGACTGGATCGTCGAGGCCATCGTGGAGAACCCGGCCGTGAAGGCCGACCTCTACAATCGCATCGACCCGGTGCGCAAGGAAGGCTCCGTGGTGTCGTCCAACACCTCCACCATTCCGCTGGGCGTGCTGGTGGAGGGCCAGTCGGAAGCGTTCCAGCGCGACTTCATGATCACCCACTTCTTCAACCCGCCGCGTTACATGCGCCTGCTGGAGATCGTGGGCGGCGATAAGACGCGTGCCGACGCGCTGGCCGCCGTGGCCGATGTCTGCGACCGGCAGCTGGGCAAGGGCGTGGTTCGTTGCAAGGACACGCCGGGCTTCATCGCCAACCGCATCGGCGTCTATTGGATCCAGACGGCCATCAACGCTGCCGTGGAGCTGGGCCTCACGGTGGAGGAGGCGGACGCCGTCGTCGGCCGTCCCATGGGCATTCCGAAGACGGGCGTGTTCGGCCTCGTGGACCTCGTCGGGCTCGACCTGATGCCGCATATCGCGAAGAGCCTGCTGGGGACCCTGCCGGAAAACGACGCCTACCGGAGCGCGTTCCGGGAGCACCCGGTGATCACGCGGATGATCGCGGAGGGCTACACCGGCCGCAAGGGCAAGGGCGGCTTCTACCGCCTGAACCGGGCGGGTGGCGGCAAGGTCAAGGAAGCCATCGACTTGGCGACCGGCGAATACCGCCGCTCCGACAAGCCGAAGCTGGAGAGTGTCACGGCCGCCGGCCGCGACCTGAAGGCGCTTGCCGAGTTCCCGGACAGGACCGGGCAATACGCCCGCAGGGTTCTGGCCCACACGCTGGCCTACGCCGCCTCGCTGGTGCCGGAGATCGCCGACAGCATCGTCGCGGTCGACGAGGGCATGAAGCTCGGTTACGCCTGGAAGCAGGGGCCGTTCGAGTTGATCGACCGGCTGGGCACGGACTGGTTCGCGGAACTCTGCCGCAGCGAGGGCATTCCGGTCCCGCCGCTGGTCGAACAGGCCGCGGGGCGGCCCTTCTACCGGGTGGAGGATGGCAAGCTCCAGCACCTGACCACGGCAGGCGTCTACGACACAGTGGTGCGGCCCGACGGCGTGCTGCTTCTGGCCGACGTCAAGCGGGCGTCGAAGCCGGTGTGGAAGAACGGCTCGGCCAGCCTGTGGGACATCGGCGACGGCGTGCTGTGCGTCGAATTTACCAGCAAGATGAACGCGCTGGACGGCGACATCATGGCCGCCTACGGCAAGGCCATTGGGCTGATCGGCGACGGCAAGGGGGCGTGGAAGGCCCTAGTCATCCACAACGAGGCCGACAACTTCTCCGTCGGCGCCAACCTTGGTCTGGCCCTTTTCGTGCTGAACATCGGCCTGTGGCCGCAGATCGAGGAGATGGTGGAGGCCGGTCAGCGCACCTACCGCGCGCTGAAATACGCGCCCTTCCCGGTGGTGGCGGCCCCCAGCGGGCTGGCGTTGGGCGGCGGTTGCGAGATCCTGCTGCATTCGGACCATGTCCAGGCCCACGCCGAAACCTACATGGGCCTCGTCGAGGTCGGCGTTGGGCTGATCCCAGCCTGGGGCGGCTGCACGGAGATGCTGGCCCGCGCCGCGGCCAACCCCAGGGCGCCAAAGGGCCCCATGCCCCCGATCGCAACGGCTTTCGAGACGATCAGCCTCGCTAAGGTCGCCAAGTCGGCGGCGGAGGCCAAGGACCTGATGTACCTGCGACCGACCGACGGCATCACCATGAACCGCGACCGGTTGCTGGCGGACGCCAAGGCAAAGGCGCTGGAGCTGGCGGCCAACTACAGCCCGCCGGAGAAGGCGACCTACACGCTTCCCGGCCCGACCGGCACGGCCGCGCTGGAGCTGTTTCTGGAGGGCTTCGCCCTGCAGGGTAAGGCCACGCCGCACGACATGGTCGTCTGCGGCAAGCTGGCCGGCGTGCTGACCGGCGGGCCCAAAGCCGACGTCACCCAGCCGGTGACCGAAGATCAGATGCTCGGTCTTGAGCGCAAGGCCTTCATGGAACTGGTGCGCACCGACGGCACCATCGACCGGATCGAGCACATGCTCACCACCGGCAAGCCGCTGCGGAACTGATCGGGGAGGACGCGAAAAATGCCGATTTACAAGGCTCCGCTGGAGGATGTGCGCTTCGTCCTCGACGAAATCGTCGGCGCGGGAAAACTGGCCGAACTGCCGGGCTACGAGGACGCGACGCCGGACCTGATCGCCCAGGTGCTGGAGGAAGGCGCCAAGCTGTGCGAGGAGGTGCTGTTCCCGCTGAACCAGTCCGGCGACGCGGAAGGCTGTACGTTCGAGAACGGCGTGGTCCGTACGCCCAAGGGCTTCAAGGAGGCATACAACACGTACATCGAGGCGGGATGGCAGGGCCTGTCCTGCGACCCGGCCTACGGCGGGCAGGGCCTGCCGAAGCTGGTCAACACGATGCTGGAGGAGTTCATCTGCTCTGCCAACCTCAGCTTCGGCATGTATCCGGGCCTGTCGCTGGGCGCCTACAACGCGCTGCACACCTATGGGTCGGACCCACTGAAGCAGCGCTTCCTCGGCCGGCTGGTGGACGGCACTTGGGCCGGCACCATGTGCCTGACGGAGCCGCATTGCGGCACCGACCTCGGCATGATCCGGACCAAGGCGGTCCCGCGCGAGGACGGCAGTTACGCCATCACCGGCACGAAGATCTTCATCTCCGCCGGCGAGCATGACCTGACCGAGAACATCCTGCACCTCGTGCTGGCGCGCCTGCCCGACGCTCCGGCCGGGACGCGCGGGATCAGCCTGTTCCTGGTGCCGAAGTTCCTGCCCAACGAGGATGGCACAGTGGGGCCGCGCAACGGCGTCGCCTGCGGCTCCATCGAGCACAAGATGGGCATCAAGGCGTCCTCGACCTGCGTCATGAACTTCGAAGAGGCCACCGGCTGGCTGGTCGGGGAGCCCCACAAGGGCATGCGCGCCATGTTCGTGATGATGAACGCGGCCCGCCTCGCCGTCGGCATCCAGGGCTTGGGGGTGGCTGAGGTCAGCTACCAGAACGCGGTCGCCTACGCGAAGGAGCGTCTCCAGGGCCGGTCGCTGAAGGGCGCGCAGCATCCGGACAAGCCGGCCGACCCGATCATCGTCCACCCGGATGTGCGGCGGAACCTGCTGACCGCCCGCGCCTTCACGGAGGGCGCCCGCGCGCTGGGGGCGCTGGTCGGCTACCAACTCGACGTCGCCGAGCGCCACGCGGACGAACGGACGCGGAAGGAGGCGGACGAGTTCGTCCAGTTGATGACGCCGATCGTCAAGGCGCTGTTCACCGACATCGGTTTCGACGCGGCGAACATCGCGGTCCAGGTGCATGGCGGCCACGGCTTCATCTGGGAAACCGGGGTGGAGCAGTATGTCCGCGACGCGCGCATCTGCCAGATCTATGAAGGCACCAATGGCATCCAAGCGCTCGACCTCGTCGGCCGCAAGATGCCGCAGGACATGGGCCGCCTGTTGCGCCGCTTCTTCCACCCGGTCGCCGCGGACATTGAGGCGGACATGGAGACGGAGGAACTGGCGGAGTTCGTCCTGCCGCTCGCCAAGGCCTTCGCCAAGCTGCAGCAGGCGACGGCGGTGATCGCTCAGAAGGGTCTGAAGGATCCGGAGGAGGCCGGGGCGGCCGCCAGCGACTACCTGCGCTTGTTCGGTTTCGTGGCGCTCGGCTGGATGTGGCTGCGGATGGTCAAGGCGGCCCGAATGCGGCTGGCGGCTGGGGAGGGCAACGCGACCTTCCTGGAGGCCAAGGTCAAGACCGCCCGCTTCTACATGGCCAAACTGCTTCCGCAGACCAACGCCCTGTTCATCACCATCATGGCCGGGGCCAAGCCGGTGATGGAGCTTGACGAGCCCGCGTTTTAAAACGTTTCCAGACGAGGTTTTTGCTGCTGGGCCGGGACTGGTATGAAAGCGCCAGTCCTGGTCCTTTTTCATAAAGAAGAGCGCATAAGGGGAATGCGGGCTTGTCTCATGCGACCTCTTCCTTAAGATGCCTTTTTGCTGTGCGGGTGGTTCCCACCGGCCGTCGAAGGCTATATGATGCCCGCTCCATATCCCTTGCCGTCGTGGGGCCTTCTATGCCGGTGTATGCCTATGAGTGTGACAAAGGTTAAATTCAGGTTGTCCGCGCACGCCGAAATGTGGTACATCTGAATAGACATTACACTAGGTATGGCCTTTATATATCTTTTGGATTTGGGTCATATGATGGTCGAAATGGCCCGAATTTTTTCCGAAACCGTGTGACAGAACATTGAAGCACTGCGTACGGGAGCATCGCTCATGAAGATCCTGATCGGAGACGACCATGTGCTTTTCCGGGAGGGATTGCGCAGGCTGCTGGAGCAGCTGAAGGAAGGCGCTTCTTTCCAGGAAGCCAGCAACTTCGATGAGCTGCTGGAGAAGGCTGGCGCAGGAGAGGCCTACGACCTCGTCCTGACCGATTTGCGCATGCCGGGTTGGCCGGGCTTCTCCGGCATCCAGATGCTGCGCGAACGCCAACCGGACGCCAAGGTCGTGGTGGTTTCGGCGTCGGAAGCGCATCACGATGTGCGCGACGCGCTGGAACACGGCGCCTCCGGCTACATCCCCAAGTCGTCCAGCGTGAAGATCATGCTGAGCGCCCTGGACTTGATTTTCTCCGGTGGCGTCTATGTGCCGCCCACCGTGCTGCGCGAAGGCAGCGAGGCGGAGACGCGGATCGGTTCGGGGGCCGGCGCCATGCCGCCGACCGACCCGCAGTTGGAGCAGCTGCTGACCCAGCGCCAGCGCGAGGTGCTGGACCGTCTGCGCGAAGGCAAGTCCAACAAGCAGATCGCCCATGAGCTTGGGCTGTCGGAAGGGACCGTGAAGATCCATATGACGGCGATCTTCAAGTCGCTGGGCGTGCGCAATCGCACCCAGGCGGCGATGGCCTTCCCGCAATCCCATTCGGCCTGACCGGCCGAACGACAAAGCGCTCGACATGCGAAGCGCCCGCGGACGATTCCGCGGGCGCTTCGCGTTTGAGGGGATTTCGCCCGCGCGGCTGGCTCAGCCCATGCCGGCGACATAGCCCCGCAGCGATTCGACCTCCAACTCCGCGTCGTCGAGGCGGGCTTTGACCACGTCGCCGATGCTGACGACGCCGACGAGCTGGTCGTTCTCCACGATCGGCAGATGGCGGATGCGGCGCTCCGTCATGACGACCATGATTTGGGACACGGTGTCGCTCGGCCGGCCGGTCACCAGGTCGCGCGTCATCAGGTCGGCGGCCGGCCGTTCCAGGGCCTGGGCGCCATCCGCCGCCACGGCGCGAACGATGTCGCGTTCCGACAGGATGCCGACGGGCGTTCCGTCGTCCCCCATGATCAGGACGGCACCGATCCGGTGCTGGGCGAGCGTGCGGGCGACGGCGGCGACCGGGTCGTCAGGACGCGCCGCGATGATGGCGCTGCCCTTCCGCTTCAGTACGGCGGCGATGTGCATGTTGGTCCTTCCTCCCTTGCGGATGTCGCATAGCTGATGCTCCCGCAGCATTGGCCGTGGTGGAAGGCTCGAAAAAGAACAGGCCGGGCACTCCCAACGGAGTACCCGGCCTGTTTCCGATAGCCGCGATGCGCGCCCGAGCGCGCGCCCCGGCCCGCAGATTAGAAGCGGTAGCCGACGCCGACGCCGACCAGCCACGGATCGAGGTGGACCTTCGACTTCACGACCGGGCCCAGGTTGGTCTGGGCGGTTACGTCGGTCTTCAGGAAGATCTTCTTGACGTCGAAGTTCAGCGACCACGGGCCGGAGATGGCCACGTCCACACCGGCCTGCAGGGCGAAGCCGAAGCGGTTCTCATAGTCGGTGTTCGTGATGGCGAGGCCGATGCCGTTCGGGGTCTTGGCCGCGTCCTCACGGTAGAACAGGGTGTAGTTGATGCCGGCGCCGATGTAGGGGCTGACGCGCTCCTTCGTGAAGAAGTGGTACTGCGCGGTCAGGGTCGGCGGCAGCAGCGACACCTTGCCGATGTCGACCGAGTTGCCGAGGCCGTTCAGCGAACCGGAAACCTTGTGGCGGCTGGTGCCGGCGATCAGTTCCAGCGCGATGTTATCGGTGACGAAGTAGGAGAAGTCGAGTTCCGGAATGTAGTCGTTGCCGACGTTCGCCTCACCGATGTCGGTGGCGCCGTTCAGCTTCAGCTTGCCGTCTTCCTGCGGCAGCACGGCCAGGCCACGCGCGCGGATCACGATGTCGCCCGCGGACTTGCCCTTGAAATCCTGGGCCAGCGACGGAGAGGAAACGGCGGCAAGAGCCGTGGTCGCCAGCAGGGCGGCGGCGGCGCGCTTCAGGAAAGTCATGGGATCTCGCTCCAGGGCAGTATTGTGCTGATGTTCGTTTTTTGGCTTATGCCTGGAGATGTATTACCAGAGTTTTTGTAGGGTTGCTACACAAGTGCAACCAATCCGTCGTGTTGCGGCGGCTTTGCAACAGCGGCGAGATGTCGCATGGACAAATTCTCCTACTGAGGAGGTCGGTTACCCGGCGGCACCGTAGCCCGCGGGATCTGCGCCAGGCAGTTCTGCACGATGGCGTAGCACTGGCCGAGCCGGGACGACCCATAGGACGCCCCGCCATAGACGATCCGTTCCACCACCCCGTTGCGCAGGGTGAAGGTCGCTTCGCAATCCACGCTGTAGACGTCGGCGGCGTAGTAGCCGGGCCAACCGCCCCAGCCGTAGCCGTAGGGCGCGCCCCAATAGCCGCCGTAGCCGCCCCAAGCCGGGTAGGAGACGAGCTTGCTGCTGTTGTAGGTGAAGAATTCCCGGTCGCCGGCAGCAGCTTGCCGGTTGGGCACGCCGGCGCAGGACAGGAGCGTCTGCTTCGGCAGGCCGATCAGGGCATCCTGGGCGAACATGGCGTTGTCCGCCGCTGGGTTGGCGCAGGCCGCGACCGCACAGAGGCCCGTGAACGTCAACAACCGGATCGCAACGCCGCCTGTCCTGCCCATCATGGTCGCTCCCTCTTCAGGCGCCCCGCAGGCGGGAGGGCGCCAAATCCCCCGCGCGCACGCCCAGCGCCGCGACCTCCGCCGGCAGGGAACCGCCCGTCGCCAGCGCGGCGGCGGCGTGGCCCATGGCCGGCGCGGTCTGGATCCCGTAGCCGCCCTGGCCGGCCAGCCAGAAGAAACCGTCCGCGTTACCGTCGAAGCCGGCCACCGGCACCTTGTCGGCGACGAAGCTGCGCAGCCCCGCCCACTTGTGCGCGATTCTCCGAACGCTGAAGCGGGCCGCCTGTTCCAGCCGGTCGATGGCGATGGCGACGTCCAACTCCTCCGGTTGAATGTCGCAGGGTTCCACTGGGGTTTCGTCGGCCGGGGAGAGCAGAAGGCGCCCGGCATCGGGCTTCAAGTAAAACTGTTCGTCTACGTCGATGACCATGGGCCAACCATCCAGCCCGGCGGCGTCGGCCGGGTCGGCGAAGACCGGATCGAAGGTGAGCGCGGTGCGCCGCTTCGGCACCAGCCCAAGCGGCCGGACCCCCGCCAGTTCGGCCACCACGTCGGCCCAGGCGCCCGCGGCGTTGACCAGCACGGGGGCGGCGAAGGTCCCAGCGGGAGTCTCCGCGACCCACAGCCCGTCGCGGCGCGTCAGCGCCTGGACGCTCGCGTCGGTGACCAGCCGGCCGCCGCGCGCCCTCAGCCCGCGCAGGTAGCCGGTGTGGATGGCGTGGACGTCCATGTCCATGGCCTCCGGCTCCCACACCGCTCCGGCGACATAGTCGGTGCGGAGGAAGGGCGCGCGGGCCAGGGCTTGGGCGGCGTCCAGCCGTTCCACGCTGGGGGTGAGGCGCCGGCCCTCGGTGAAGTCCCGGTCCAGCGCGGCGGTCTGGTCGGTGCGGCCGATCAGCAGCACGCCGCGCGGGGTCAGCAGCGGGTGCTCGGAAAAGCCGCCGGGCGGGCTGGTGTAGAAGTCCCAGCTCGCCACCGTCAGGGCGCGGACGGTGGGGTGCCCATAGGTCTGGGTGTAGAGCGCCGCCGACCGTCCGGTGGAGTGGTAACCGGGCTGGCTCTCCCGCTCCAGCACGGTAACGCTGCCGTGCGCGGCCAGTTCGTAAGCCGCCGAGGCCCCGGCCATGCCGCCGCCGATGATCAGAAAGTCCGCGCGCTCCACTGCGTTCTCCTTGCCGGTCTGTAGGCCGGAATGGTTGGTTCCACGGTTCATCGTAAGCGCCGGGGGCGGGTAATGAAACGCCGTGAAGCACTGTGAGACATGAAATTCGGTGATGTCGCACGGCGGGGCCTTTGGGGTCGGTCTTTGGGAGAAAAATCCTACTTCGAAGGAGCTATGAAAGCAATGGGCGCGGGGGCTACATCTGAAAGGCGCGCCGATGTTGATCATGGAGGACCCACCAGTTGGCGGGACCCTCACCCGGCGCTTCGCGCCACCCTCTCCCGGGGCGGGAGAGGGGACTTGGTGCGGAGTGTTGTGGGGAGTGTTTACGCCGCGCCCCGCAGCTCCTCGGCGCGCTTCAAATCCACGCTCACCAGCTGCGACACGCCACGTTCGACCATGGTGACACCGAACAGGCGATCGACGCGAGCCATGGTCAGGCGGTGGTGGGTGATGATCAGGAAGCGGGTGTTGCCTTCGCGGGCGATGTCGTCGACGAGGTCGCAGAAGCGGCCGACGTTGGCCTCGTCCAGGGGGGCGTCGACCTCGTCCAGCACGCAGATGGGGGCGGGGTTGGAGCGGAAGACGGCGAAGAGGAGGGAGAGGGCGGTCAGGGCCTGTTCGCCGCCGGACAGCAGGGACAGGACCTGGAGCTTCTTGCCCGGCGGGCTGGCGTAGATTTCCAGGCCGGCCTGCAACGGGTCCTCGGCGTTCACCAGTTCCAGGTGGGCCTTGCCGCCGCCGAACAGGCGGGTGAAGAGGTCCTGGAAGTTGCGGTTCACGCTGTCGAAGGAGGCGATCAGGCGTTCCCGCGCCTCGCGGTTCAGGCTGGCGATGCCCTGGCGCAAGCGGGCGATGGCGCTGATCAGGTCTTCGCGCTCGGTCTGGAGCGCGGTGATCTGCGTTTCCAGTTCGGCGACCTCGATCTCCGCGCGCAGGTTGACGGGCCCCATGTTCTCGCGCTCGCGGGTCAGCTTCTCCAGCCGCGATTCGAGCGCCGTCACGTCCGGCATGGGCTCGTCGGGGGAAAGCTCAGCGGCGGCGCGGGTCTGTTCGGGGCGGCAGTTCAGGCGTTCGGCGATGCGCTCCGTCAAGGACTGGCCGTTCTGAAGCGCGGCGGACACCGCGGCCTCCGCGTGGGCGCGGGCCTCGCGGGCGTCGGCTAGGCCGGATTCGGCCTGCTTCAATGCCTTTTCGGTCTCGGCGAGGCGGGTTTCGGCCTCCGCCAGCACGTCGGCGGCGCGCTTGCGGGCGCGCTCGGCTTCGCTGATGCGGCCGAGCAGGGCTTGGCGGTCGGCCTCGATGGCAGCGGGGCGGCTTTGCAGCTGGGACAGTTCGGATTCGGCGGCCTCGGCGCGTTGCCTCAGCTCGGCGACGCGGCCGCCGGCCCCGGCGGAACGGGTGCCCCAGGAGGCGACGTCCTGCTGGATGGCCGACAGGCGCTGGCGGCGCGACTGTGCCTCGCGGGTCAGGCGGTCGAGCGCATTCTGCCTTTCGGCCAGTACGGTGCGGCGCTCGGCCAGCGTGGCGCGGCGGTCGTTGACGGCGTCGCGGCCCTCGCGCGCGTCGGGCAGGGCGTCCAGAAGCTCGCGGGCCTCCGACAGCTTGGCGTCGGCGTCCTGCTGGTCGGCGGCCAGGCGGTCGATGCCCTCCACCAGGGCGGCGAGTTTCGAGGCGGCGGCGTCGGCCTCGCGGGCCAGCTTGGCGTGGCGGTCGCGCGCAACGGTCACGCCGGCGAAGGCGTCGCGCACCGCGTCGCGGGCGCGGCGGTCGGCCTGGGCGGCCTCCTCCACGACACGGCGGGCGTCGTCCAGCGCCTCGCGGGCGGTATCCAGATGCTCGTCGGCGATGTCCAGCTCGCCGCGCAGTTCGTTCAGACGGTTGCGCTGCTTCAGGCGCACGGCGGCGGCGGTGGGGGCGCCGGCCTGGACAGTCAGCCCGTCCCAGCGCCACGCCCCGCCGTCGCGGCTGACCAGGATCTGGCCGGGGGCGAGGGTGGAGGCGAGGGAGGCGCCGGACGTGGCGTCGGTCACCACGCCGATGTGGGACAGGGCGCGCGCGGCGGCGGCCGGACCCTTGACGCGTTCGGCCAGCAGTTCGGCGCCGGCGGGCAGGGGAGTGGCCTTGTCGTAGGGCGGCAGGTCGCGCCAGTGGACCGGGGCGGCCTCGTCCAGCGGGGCGGTCAGGGCGTCGCCGAGCGCGGCGGCCAGCGCGCCCTCGTAGCCGGAGGCCACCGTGACGGCGTCGACCAGCGGCGGGAACAGGTCGCCGGAGCCGGCGGCCAGCAGTTCGGAAAGGGCCTTTTCCTCAGCCTTCAGCTTGGCGCGGGCCGATTCGGCGGTCTGCACGGCTTCGCGGGCGCGGGCCTGGGCGGGTTCGGCGTCGGACTTGGCGCGCTCGGCCCGCTCGGCGGCGTCGCGGGCCTCCTCCAGGCGCTGTTCGGCCAATTCGACGGCCAGTTCGGATTCCGCCACGTCGGCGCGGGCGGCGATGTCCCGTTCCAGGGATTCGCGCTGGGCCTGCTGCTCGGCGAGGCGCTTGGCGAGGCCGGCGGCCCGCGTTTCAAAATCAGCGACCTGCCGCTGGGTGGCGGCGCGGCGGGCCTCGTCGGCGGCGACCTGCTCGGTCAGGCGGGTCAGCTCGCGGTCGAGGGTGTCGACGGCTTCGCGCGCTTCGGCCAGGGCCTCGCGGGCGGCCTCCTCCAGCATCTCCTCGTCGTCCTGGGCGGCCAGCAGGCGGTCGCGCTCCGCCTCCAGGCGGGCGAGCGCGTCGCCGGCGTCGGCGGCCAGCGCTTCCTCGCGGCCCAGGTCGCCGGCGATCTGCTGGAGGCGGGAAACCAGCGCGCGCTGCTGTTCGGCGACGCGCTTTTCCTCGGCGTCCAGCTGTTCCTTGGCGATGACCAGCCGTTGCAGGCCGGCGGCCGCGGCGGCTTCGGCCTGGCGCTTCTCCGGAAGGCCGGCGGCGTCGTCGGTGCGGCGGGTGGTCAACTGGGTGACGGCCAGCATCAGCTCCCGCACCGCGCCCTCGGCGGTGGCGTGGGCGGCGCGGGCGCGCGACAGCTCGGCCTCGTGCGCGATCCAGCGCAGGTGCCAGAGCACGGCCTCCGCCTTGCGGATTTGTTCGGACACGTTGCGGTAGCGGGCGGCCTGCCGCGCCTGCTTCTTCAGGCTTTGCAGCTGGGTGTCCATCGCCCCGATGACGTCATCGAGGCGCATCAGGTTGGATTCGGCCGCTCTCAGCCGCAGTTCCGCCTCGTGCCGGCGGGAGTGCAGGCCGGTGATGCCCGCCGCCTCCTCCAGCAGCATGCGGCGGTCCTGCGGCTTGGCGTTGATGATCTGGCCGACCTTGCCCTGGCTGACCAACGCCGGGGAGTTGGCGCCGGACGCGTTGTCGGCGAACAGCAGCTGGACGTCGCGGGCGCGCACCAGCTTGCCGTTGATGCGGTAGTCGGAACCGTTGCCGCGCTCGATCCGCCGCGTCACCTCCAGCTCGTCATGCTCGTTGAAGCCGGCGGGGGCGGTGCGCGTGCGGTTGTCGATGAGAAGGGCGACCTCGCCCAGGTTGCGCGCCGGACGGTTGGCCGTGCCGCCGAAGATGACGTCGTCCATGTCGTCGCCGCGCATCTTCTTGGCGGAGGTTTCCCCCATCACCCAGCGCAGCGCCTCCACCAAATTCGACTTGCCGCAGCCGTTCGGGCCGACGATGCCGGTCATGCCGGGCTCGATCACAAGCTCGGTGGCGTCGACGAACGACTTGAAGCCGGACAGGCGGAGGCGCGTGAAGAGCACGGTCTTACTTCAGCAGCTTGTCGATCGCCGCGGCGAAGGTTTCGAACGACTGCGCGCCGCTGATGGTCGCGGCCCCGTCGTTCAGGATGAAGGTCGGGGTGGACTCGACCTTGTGCTTGTCGGCTCCCGTCAGGCGGCTTTGCAGGATGCCGTCGGCCAGCGGCTGGTTCGCCAGGCAGGCGTCGATGGTCGCCTGGCTCATGCCCGCCAGCTTGCCGTACTGGGCCAGCGCCTTGGCCGGGTCGGAGCCGCGGCTCCACTGCGCCTGGCTCTTGAACAGGACGTCGATCAGCGGGTAGTAGCGTTCCGCCGGGGCGCAACGCTCCAGCATGGAGGCGCGCAGCGCCGCCTGGTCGAGCGGGAAGTCGCGGAACACCAGCTTCACCTTGCCGGTGTCGATGTACTTCTCCTTGATCTTGGGCAGGGTTTCCGTGTGGAAGGCGGCGCAATGCGGGCAGGTCATCGACGAATAGTCGAGGATGGTCACCGGCGCGTTCGGGTCGCCCAGCACGCGGTCGGCGAGCAGGTCCGGCAGCGGGGGCAGGGGCGCCGTTTCGGCCACTTGCATGGGGGCTTGAAGGGGCAGGGTCTGCCCGTTGGACGGCCGGGATCCGGCGATGGCGAGCCCGACGATCAGAGCCATTCCGATGCCGAGCAGGGTTAGAATGCCCAAAAGGTTGCGGTTCACTTTGGCCTCATCCCTACCAGATGTTGATATTATACTGAAGACGACCGCTTTGCGGCAAGAGTATGGTCCAGCCTGCGCTTCCCTGCGGGGGTCAGCCCTTTTGCGGCAGTTTCGGGACCGGTCTCGGGCCCGGCTTCGCGGCAGGACGCGCCAGCAGGGAGCGGCCGAAGCGCTCCAGCGTGGCGCGCAGTTCCTCGTCCTCGATGGTGGCGGTGGTGGTCATCACCGACAGCTCCTCGTCCATGGTCAGCGTGCGGGGGCGGACCACCGGCGTGGGCGCGGAGATCGGGGCGGCGTGGATCAGCTTGATCCTCGCCACCGCGCGGTAGCCGAAGAAGCTGTTGATGCGCTCCACAATCTGCGGTTCCAGGTGCTGAAGCTCAAGCGCGATGGCGCCCATGGCGCGGATGTGCAGCACCGCGTCCTCGCGCTTGCCGCGCGGGAAGCTCAGCTTGTCGGGGGCGGTGCGCAGGCTCAGCTGGTGGCCGACGATGGACGGCCAATCGTTGATCAGCGCCCCGAAGGCCAGCCCGCGCTTGCCCAGCGCCTTGCCGGCCACCTCCGGTACGGCCTGGCCGATGCGTCTTGGTCCGTTCATGGCGGTCCGTTCATGATGGCTGTCTTGTCTCGCTGGTGCCCTGTCTCACGCGTCAGCCGCACCCTAGCGCAGCCGTCCGGGGAGCGCCAGCACCCCACCGGAGGCTTTCTTGTGGCGGACAAAATGCCTATGTGTTGGGGGCCATGATCAGCGACACCCGCCCCGACCCCCGTCTTGCCGCCGAGCGGCTTCTCACCTGGTACGACCACCACCGCCGCGACCTGCCCTGGCGATCTCGGCCGGGGGAGGAGGCCGACCCCTACCGGGTCTGGTTGTCGGAGATCATGCTCCAGCAGACCACGGTGCCGGCCGCCGCCCCCTACTTCCGGAACTTCACGGAGCGCTGGCCGACGGTG
This sequence comes from Azospirillum canadense, assembly GCF_025961225.1. Taxonomy (GTDB): domain Bacteria; phylum Pseudomonadota; class Alphaproteobacteria; order Azospirillales; family Azospirillaceae; genus Azospirillum; species Azospirillum canadense. Next base: position 79,991 of record NZ_JAOQNG010000010.1, read on the forward strand.
CATGACTTGGCGGCGGCGCCGCTGGACGACGTGCTGGTCGCCTGGGCGGGGCTCGGCTACTACGCGCGGGCGCGCAACCTGTACAAATGCGCGCAGGTCGTGGCGACGGAGATGGACGGACGCTTCCCGGACACGGAGGCGGAACTGCTGGAACTGCCGGGGATCGGCGCCTACACCGCCGCGGCGATCACCTCCATCGCCTTCGGGCGCAAGGCCACGGTGGTGGACGGCAACGTGGAGCGCGTGATCGCGCGCGTCTTCTCGGTGGAGGAGCCGCTGCCCAACGTCAAGCCGAAGCTGAAGGCGCTGGCCGCGACGCTGACCCCGGATTTCCGGCCCGGCGACTATGCCCAGGCGATGATGGACCTGGGCGCCACGGTCTGCACGCCGCGCAAGCCGAAATGCATGCTCTGCCCCTGGTCGGAGTGGTGCGCGGCGCGGGCGGCCGGCATCCAGGAGGAGCTTCCGCGCAAGGCCGCCAAGGCGGACAAGCCGACCCGGCGCGGCGTCGCCTACTGGCTGCTGAACCCGGAGGGCGCCGTCCTGCTGCGCCGGCGGGCGGAGCAGGGGCTGCTCGGCGGCATGACGGAGGTGCCCTCCACCGCTTGGACCACGGCGGCGCCGATTGAGGCCGCCGTGGTGGAACAGGCGCCGCTGGACGCCGGCTGGCGCCGGCTGCCGGGCGTGGTCCGCCATACTTTCAGCCATTTTCACCTGGAACTTGAGGTCGTCGCCGCGAAGGCGGGCGACGGCTGGCGGCGTGCGGAGGGCCTGTGGGTCCCGGTCGACCGGCTGGGCGGGCAGGCGCTTCCCTCCGTCATGATGAAGGTGGTGCGCCACGCGCTTGCCCACGCTTGAGATGTGGGGCATGAGGCATGGCGAATGGGTGGAGCATGGTGCGGCGGGCGTTCCTGGTTTTCCTGACGGTGCTCCTGGTGGGGGCGCCGGCCGTGGCGGCCGAGTCGAAGGCGCCAGCGACGGCAAAGGAGAAGGCGCCGGCCGTGCGGCAGGTGTCGCTGGAACTGGTGCTGGCGGTGGACGGATCGGCCTCCATCACCGATGGGGATCTCGACTTCCAGCTCCAGGGCCACGCCGCGGCCTTGCTCGACCCTGCGCTGGCCGACGCGGTGTCGGCGGGCGGGGTGGCGGCGACGCTGGTCGTCTTCTCCGGCCCGCACAGCCTGAAGGTGCTGGTGCCCTGGACGATCCTGACCAGCGGCGAGGACGCCAAGGCCTTCTCACACAAGATCGCCGCGGCACCGCGCGGGCTCCAGGCCGACAGCACCGCGCTGGGCAGCGCCATCGACGACTCGGCCCGCCTGTTCGACGGCAATGGGATCGAGGCGCCGCGCAAGGTCATCGACCTCGTCTCCAACGGATTCTCCAACAGCGGCCCGGACCCGGTGGAGGCGCGCAACCGCGCGGAAAGGCGCGGGATCACCATCAACGCGCTGGCGATCCTCGATGAATTTCCGTGGCTTGAAGAGTATTACCGGGAAAACGTGATCGCCGGTCCCAATTGCTTCGTCAAGACGGCCATGGACCGCGATAGCTTTGTTGAAGCGTTGCGCCAAAAATTGATCCAGGAGATTGCGTCGCTGCCGCCGAAACAGCCGGCAATGCGGGGTGAAACATTGGGTCAAGCGTTCCCGGTTATCACGGCCGGCAACTATTGACCGGGCCGCCGCCTGCGGTGCTAAGCCGCTGGCCTTTGAATTAAAATCGTCTGGTGACCGGGCGCGAGCGGCGCTAAGTTACTCAGGCGTGCAGTCGCCAGCTCGTGAACATCCTCGGGTATGCAATTCCCGGAGCCGGCGCCCACCTGCGCGAGCGTCTGGGAAACGGGCATGCAGGATCGGGTGTCGGCGGGGCTGGCGGACATTGCCGTGGCGGACATCGCCGCGGCGGCTGGTATCGATACCGGCGGCTTGGACGCCGGCGGCGGGCGTCCCGCGGCCGCGCGGCCGACCATCGAGGACCAGCGCACCGGCCAGCGTTCCGACCAGCGCTCCGGACGCACCCGCAAGCCGCGCCTGCAGGGCGTCGCCATCGCCTTCATCGGCGCCGTCGCGCTGGTGCTCGCCACCCTGACCGCGGTGGTTGGGGCGGCCTTCCTCGGCATCGTCGGCATCGCGGAGGAGGCGCGCAATGCCACCGTCCCGCGCATCGGCGCCCAGCACCAGAACGCCATGACCGCCGCTCAGCTCAGCCGGTTGGCCGAGGTGATCCTGAACAGCCGCGACCGCGCCCGCCGCGCCGCCGCCCTGGAAGAGGCGGAGGCGCTGGCCAGCCAGTTCGCCCTGGTGGTGGACGTCTCCGTCCTCGACAAGCTGGACCGCGCGGTGAACGCCGTGCGGCGGAGCAACCACCGCGCCGACCTGATCGACGCCCTGTCGGCCAGCATCCGCGAGACCCTGGCGCAGGTGGACGACGCGCTGGCGGTGGCCACTTCGCTGCTGGCAGAGCCGGACAAGGCCGTGCAGGACTACGCCTTCCTCAGCAACCTGTACCACCTGCGCCGGCTGTACGGCGAGGCGGTGGCAGCCGACACGGCGGAGGCGCTGGCCCAGACGGACGGCGACATCGTGGCGCTGCTGCGCACCCAGCGGGCCATGCTCGGCGGCCTGTCCGTCGCCAGCCGGCCGGCGGGGGAGGGCGATCAGCCGCAACGGCTCGCCGCGGTGCTGGACCGCTTTGCGGCGGCGCGTTCGCTGGCCGACCTGCATCGCGGCCGGCTGACCGTGCAGGCGCAAGTCCGGCAGGACAGCGACCTCGCCTACCGGCAACTCCGGCAACTGGCGGAAAGCCTGTCCAGCGACGCCGCCGCCACCACGCTGGGCATGGCGGAGCGCATCGTCGACTATGGCCGCCGCGGCCTGTGGAGCAGCGTCGCCGGCATCGCCGCGACCATCCTGCTGCTGGGCACCGTGGCGGTCCTGCTGCGCCGGCACGTGGTGAAGCCGGTGCTGCGGGTCAGCGATTCGCTGAACGTGCTTCAGGAGGATCCGCAGCCGGTGTCGCTGCCGCCCGCGTCGCTGGAGGAGTTCGACCGCATCGGCCGGGCGGTGGAGCGCTTCGCCGACGTGATGGTCACCCTGCACACGCAGACCGCCGCGCTGAAGTCCAGCGAGGGGCGGCTCAGCACCATCCTGCAAAGCTCGCCCTTTCCGATCGTCATCGCGCGCCGCGCCGACGGGCGCATCCTGTTCGCCAACGCGCCGACCACCGATCTGCTGGAATTGCCGTCCGCCGACGCGCTGGGCCGTGCGGTGCCGGACTTCGTGGAGGATGCCATCGACTGGCGGTCCTTCGCCGACGACGTGTTCCGCCGCGGACGGCTGACCGATTTCGAGACCCGGCTGAGGACGGCGGACGCCCGCCCCTTCTGGGGCGTCCTGTCGGCCATGGCGATGGATTACGAGGGCGAGGAGGCGATGTTCCTGGCGCTCCACGACATCTCCGCCCGCAAATACGCGGAGAACGCGCTGGTCACCGCCAAGGACCAGGCGGAGCGCGCGCTCCACGACCTGCAGCGCACGCAGAAAAGCCTCGTCCAGGCGGAAAAGCTGGCCTCGCTGGGCGCACTGGTGGCCGGAGTCGCGCACGAGATCAACACGCCCGTCGGCATCGGCGTCACCGCCGCTTCCTACCTCGGCGAACTGACGCGCCAGTTCAAGCGCACGGTCACCGACGGGGGCGTGCGCCGCCGCGACCTGGACGACTTCGTCGACCGGATCGAGGAGGCCGCCTCCATGATCCTCGCCAACCTGGAGCGCGCCTGCACGCTGGTGCAGAGCTTCAAACAGGTGGCCGTCGACCAGACATCGGAAGCGCGGCGTCCCTTCGACCTGCGCGGCTATTTGGAAGGGGTGCTGGGCAGCCTCGCCCCGCAGTTGAAGCGCACGCCGCACCGCGTCACGCTCGACTGCCCGGACGGCATCACCATGGACAGCTACCCGGGCGCCCTGTCGCAGGTGGTGTCGAACCTCGTCATCAACGCGCTGGTGCACGCCTTCCGTCCGGACGCGCCCGGCCTGATCACCATCACCGTCCGCCGCGACGGGGCCGCGGGCGTGGTGGTGGACTTCACCGACGACGGCCGGGGGATCCCGCCGGAAAACCTGGAACGGATCTTCGAGCCCTTCTTCACGACCCGCCGCACCGAGGGCGGCAGTGGGCTGGGGCTGCACATCGTCTACAACATCGTGGTCGGCACGCTGGGCGGCCGCATCGCCGTGGCGTCCCAGCCGGGGGACGGCTGCCGCTTCACCATCGGCCTGCCACTGACCGCCGCCCCCATGGCCCAGCCGGCCGTCGCCGCGGGACGCGTGGACGCGCCGCAGGCGGAACTGGCGTAAGCCCCCTCTCCCAGCGGGGCTGGGGGAGGAGGGCTGTTACGCCCGTGACCGCTCGATCTCGACGCCGACGCTGGCGGCGTCGGGGAAGACGTCCAGCTTTTCCACCCGCACCCGCGCGGTGCCGACGCGGTCGTCTTCCAGGCAGCGGTCGGCGATGCGTTCGGCCAGCGTTTCGATCAGGGTGACGTGACCCTGGCTGACCAGAGCCTTCACCACCGCGGCCATATCCTCGCCGGTCACGCCGGGGGCGGCGAGGTCCAGCTCCAGGTTCAGGCGGATCCGCTGCGACTTGATCCGTTCATGGGCATAAACGCCGATCAAAGCGTCCATGACGAGATCGCGCACGAAACAACGGGTGGACGTCGTCTGGGCCGGGCGTGGCGCCGGTGCGGTGGCCGGTGCGGTGGCCGGTGCGGTGATGGTGGCGAAGAGCTTGTTCATGGCGCACACGCGTATCACGCCGCCACGAGCCTGCCAAGGCGTCGCGGCGGCGTTTCCCGGTGGTCTCCCCTGCTGATAAGGAAGGGCGGCTATGGCGCCGGGGCTTCGGAGCGGATGCGCTCGCGCAGCACGTCGATGGGGCGCAGGTCGTCGCCGTCCTCGTAATGCCAGAAGGTCCAGCCGTTGCAGGCCGGCAGGCCGGCCATGGCCGCACCCACCTGGTGGATGGAGCCGCGGTGGTCGCCGCGCGCGTTGGAGCCGACCAGCGTGCCGTCGGCGCGCACCAGCGCGCGGTTGAGGCGCCGCTGGTCGAACAGCGAGGTGCCCGGGCGCAGCAGGCCGCGCTCCACCACCCAGCCGAAGGGGATGCGTGGGGCGGAACGCTTGGGCGGCGTGTCGAGCACCGACGGATCCGGTGCCTCCTCCACCGCGTCGATGCGGGCCTGGGCGGCCTTCACGTAGGTGTCGTCACGCTCCAGACCGATCCAATTGCGGCCAAGCCGCTTGGCCACCGCGCCGGTGGTGCCGGTGCCGAAGAAGGGATCCAGCACCGTGTCGCCCGGTCGCGAGGAGGACAGCAGCACCCGGTACAGCAGCGATTCCGGCTTTTGCGTCGGGTGGGTCTTCCGCCCGTCCTCGTCGCGCAGCCGCTCCCCACCGCTGCAGATCGGCAGCAGCCAGTCGCTGCGCATCTGGAGGTCGTCGTTCAGCGCCTTCATGGCGTCGTAATTGAAGCGGTAGCGCGCGTCCTTCTCGCGCGAGGCCCAAATCATGGTCTCATGCGCGTTGGCGAAGCGCGTGCCGCGGAAGTTCGGCATCGGGTTGGTCTTGCGCCAGATGATGTCGTTCAGAATCCAGAAGCCCAGATTCTGCAAGGTGGCGCCGACGCGGAAGATGTTGTGGTAGCTGCCGATCACCCACAACGATCCCTCGGGTTTCAGGATGCGGCGCGCGGCGGCCAGCCAGTCGCGGGTGAAGCGGTCGTAAGTCTCGAAATCCTCGAACTTGTCCCAGTCCTCTTCCACTCCATCGACCTTGGAATGGTTCGGACGCAAGAGTTCACCCCCCAATTGGAGGTTATAAGGCGGATCTGCAAAGACAAGATCGACCGATTCGGCCGGCAATTCATTCATTAGGGCGATGCAATCGCCCACCAGAATTTTGTTCAGGGGGAGCATTGACGCAAACCAACAGCAGCGACTCACTCGCTTGGACAATGATTCGCCGCCGAGTCGCCGTCAACTGGTTTCTTACCCCGGAATCCCGGCGCTCAGTCCGCCAGCGCTTTTTGCGCGCGCACTGGTGCAAAACTGACTCGGTGGTGCGCCGTGACACCGTGCTGGCGCAGGGCGTCCAGATGCTCCGGCGTGGGATAGCCGGCGTTGCGCTCCCAGCCGTACTGCGGGTGCAGGGCGGCCAGCCGGGCCATCTCGCGGTCGCGCGCCACCTTGGCGACGATGGAGGCGGCGGCGATGGACTGGCTGCGCCCGTCGCCCTTGACGATAGCCTCGGCCAGGCAGGGCAGGGCGGGCTTGAACTTGCCGTCGATCAGCGCGACGGCCGGCGCCTCCCCCGGCAGTGCGGCGTAAGCGCGGGCCATGGCGAGCAGCGTCGCCTTGTGGATGTTCAGGTCGTCGATCTCCGCGGCGCTGGCCTCGGCGAGCGCCACAGCCAGGGCGTGGGCGCGGATTTCCGGCTCCAGTTCCTCGCGGACGCGCTGGCTCAGCGCCTTGCTGTCGTTGATCGCGCGGGCGACGTGCGCCGGCAGCCCGTCGGGCGGCAGGACCACGGCGGCGGCGACCACCGGACCGGCCAGCGGCCCGCGCCCGACCTCGTCGATGCCGCAGACGAGCCGCCCCTGGCCGAGCGCCAACTCGAAGGACAGGTCGGGCTGCGGGCGCGGCGCCTTGCTGTCTTTGGTGGCGCGGGTTGGCTTGGGGCTGGTCGTCGTCATGGTCGCATCTCGGCAAGGGGGCGCGCAGGATAGCCGCGGGGACGGCCGGCGGGCAATCGCCTGAGGTTGTTTGGGTCGCGTCGTCGGGGGCACCAAGGAACGCGGATTGCGCGGATTTAGGCACGGATTTCATGGATCAGGCCTGTCCGAAGGGCCGCTGTGTCGCAGTCGGGCGCGCTGAACCGGGCGGTTCCGTGAAATCCGTGTCGAATGTTGCCCGCGGCTCCCGCGCGTCGCGTTCAGCCGCCGCCGTCCGTCGGCCCGCCCGGCATGCGACCGCTCGCCAGCTGGTCGATGTAGATGCGGGTCAGCGACCGCAGGATCGGCGGCATGGCGGCCACCGCCTTCACGAACTGGTCCTTGCGGATGACTTCGCAGACGGTCGCCTCCAGCGCCACGGCCGCCGCGGCGCGCGGTCGGCCGGTGAGCAGCGCCAGATCCCCGAAGATGCGGCCGGGGCCGAGCACGGCGATCTGTGCCCCGTCGCGCCGGATGCCGACCAATCCCGATTGGATCAGATAGGCGGCGGTCCCCTCATCGCCCTGCTGGAAGAAGGAATGCCCAACGCGGAACATCCGCCGGTCCATGACGGTGGTGTGGGAGGTCGAGGAGCGGATGTCGGTGCCGCCCTCCCGCCGTTCCGGCTGCGGCAGCCCGTATGTGCGGCGAATGGCCGCGATCAGGCTTTCCAGCAGATAGGAGGCGAGCGGCGGGCATTTGCACAGCAGTGTCCGGAACGTCTCGCGCGACAACTCGACGGCGGTCACGTCGCTGGTCGCGCGGACGGTGGCGCTGCGCGCGCCGTCGTCGATCAGCGCCATCTCGCCCACCACGGCGTTGGCACCGACCGTGCCCAGGCAGCGCTGCTCCTCCGGGCCGTCCAGCAGGATGTCCAGCGTCCCGGCCTCGACCAGCCAGGCGCGATCGCCTCGGTCGCCCTGGCGCATCAGCACGGTGCCGACGGGAATCCGTCGGCGCGGCAAGGTGGCGTCGGTCATGGCCCTGGTCTGTGCAGTCCGTCCACTGTTCCGCGCATTCTAGCCGAATTGCCCCAACCGCTGGATGGCTTTTTGCCGGAACCGCGCGCGACGCCCGCATCAGGCATTGGTCTTGGCGGACGGCGGCGGCTGCGCTATGCATGGCGCCCTTGACGACGAGAGGCGACGACGAGAGGCCCGACCGATGACCGACAGCACCACGAACGAATGCCCCTGCCGTTCCGGGAAGGCGCTGGACGCCTGCTGCGGCCCCTACCTCGACGGCACGGCTGCGGCGCCGACGGCCGAGGCGCTGATGCGCTCGCGCTACTCGGCCTTCGCCACCGGCAAGATCGACTATCTCCAGGAAACCCTGCTGCCGGAAACGCGCGAGGACTTCCACCGCAAGGAGATTGAGTCCTGGGCCAAGAGCAGCCAGTGGACCGGGCTTGAGGTCCGCTCGACCGAGGCCGGCGGCGCGGACGACGAGGAGGGCGTGGTCGAGTTCGTCGCCAACTTCGTCACCAACGGAAAGCCGCAGAAGCATCACGAGACCAGCCGCTTCACCAAGCGCGACGGCCGCTGGTACTACGTCGACGGCGTCCTGGGCGCCCGCCCGCGCAGCGGCCCCAAGGTCGGCCGCAACGATCCGTGCCCCTGCGGCAGCGGCAAGAAGTACAAGAAGTGCTGCGGCGCGAACGCCTGAATTCGGTGCTGAACCCGGGGGCGGAACCGCGGGCATGCGCCGATTTTCGAGGCAATTGAGACATTTTGGGTCGCCCGGCGTCTCCGGGCGGCCCTGAGCGTGTTTTTTGGCGGTTTGTCCCCGCCCTGGGCGCGCATCTCAATTGAAAAGCCGGGCCGAACCGATCATCTTCGAACCGCCGCGCCCCGTTTGCTGGGTTGCGGCCGATCACGAAAGATGAGACCACACGTATGTTCGACCGTCCGCAGCGCAACAGCTTCCGCGCTCCTGAGATCACCCAGCGCAATGTCCGCGCCACCGTCAAGTGGTTCAACGCCACCAAGGGCTTCGGCTTCGTCACGCCCGAGGATGGTTCGCCGGACGCCTTCCTGCATTCCACCGTCCTGCAGCTTCTTGGTCACGACAGCCTGCCCGAGGGTGCGACCATCACCTGCGACCTGTCGCGCGGCCCGAAGGGCCCGCAGGTCGCCACGATCGCGGACGTCGACCTGTCGACGGCCAGCGCCTCCCCGGCCCGCTCCTCCTCCCGTCCGCCGCGCGGCGACAGCTACGGCGGCGGTTATGGCGGCGGCGGCTTTGGTGGCGGCGGTTACGGCAACGATTTCGGCGGCGGCGCCGAGGAGACGGTCGACGGCACCGTGAAGTGGTTCAACACCTCCAAGGGCTTCGGCTTCATCGCCCCGGCCTCCGGCGGCAAGGACATCTTCATTCACATCCGCGCCCTGGAGCGCTCGGGCCTGGACGTGCTCGCCGACGGCGAGCAGGTGCGGGTGACCGTCCGCCAGGGCGTCAAGGGTCCGGAAGCGCAGCGCGTCGAAGTGGTCTGACGTCGAACGGTCCCGTTGCGGCGGAAAGGGGCGGACCCTTTCCACTGCGGCCGACCGAAGGTCCTGAAAAGAAAAGCCCTCCGCTCACGTCGAGCGGAGGGCTTTTTCGTAGGATTGGTGTGCTGGTTACGGCCGGCCGGCCAGCGTGCCCATCAGGCGGGTGCGGATGGCGGCGACGGCGCATTCCAGCGGGCGGTCGGAGTCCGGCTTCGGCGGGACGGCGGCCACGTCGGGGCACAGCTCCTCCATCTTCCATGCACGCGGCGGGGACGGGGGCGTGGCGTTCGGGTCGCAGGTCGCCGGATCGGGGTGCGTTTCCTCGCTGTTGTCGTTGGCCGGCTTGATCTCCAGGTTCGGCGTCACGCCGAAGCAGTCGACCAGCCCGCCCGACGGGCGGAAGTAGCGCGCGGTGGTCAGGCGGATGCCGATGTCGCCGGTCAGCGACGAAATGGTCTGCACCGACCCCTTGCCATAGCTGCGCGTGCCGAACAGCAGGGCGCGGCTGTGGTCCTGGAGCGCGCCGGCGACGATCTCCGACGCGGAGGCCGATCCGCTGTTGATCAGCAGGACGATGGGCAGGCCGGCCATCAGGTCGCCGGGCGTGCCGGTGTAGCGCCGGTTCTCGTCCGGGTCGCGGCCGCGCACGGAGACGATGTCCACCGCCTCCAGGAAGCGGTCGGCGACGTTCACCGCCTGGTCGAGCAGGCCGCCCGGGTTGTTGCGCAGGTCCAGCACCGCGCCGGCCAGATGCCCGTTGGCCTGCCGGCGCAGGTCGTCCACCGCGTCGTCGAGCGCGTGGGAGGTCTGCTGGTTGAATGCCGCGATGCGGATGTAGGCCACGTCGCCCTCCAGCCGGTAGCGCACGGGCTGGATCTTCACGACGGCGCGGGTCAGCGACACGCGGAACGGGGCAGCGTCGCCGCTGCCACCGTTGCTGCCGCCATTTCCGCCGGCGTTGCCACCGCCATTCCCCGCATTGGCCGCCACCGTCCCGCCGCCGTTGCGGCGCATGGTCAGGGCCACGGAGGTGCCCACCGGACCGCGCATGCGGGCGACCGCGTCGCGCAGGTTCATGCCCTTCACCTGCGCGTCGTCGATCTTGGCGATCAGGTCGCCGGTGCGCAGGCCGGCACGGGCGGCCGGGGAGCCGTCGATGGGCGACACGACGCGGATCAGCCCGCTGTCGTCGTCCATCGTCACCTCGATGCCCAGACCGCCGAACTCGCCCTGCGTCTGCTCCCGCATGTAGCGGAAATGCTCGGAGTCGAGGAAGCTGGAATAGGGGTCGAGCGACGACAGCATGGAGTCCAGCGCCGCCTCGGTCAGTACGCGGTCGGTGGCCGCCGGCTCCTCTTTCTTCTTCTTCTGGAGGCCGGCGACGGCCTTGTCCACCAGCGTCTGGGGGGCGGCCGGCTTCACATGCTCCGCCAGCACGCGGCGCATCACGTCGGCGAACAGGATGTAGTTGCGGTCGGTCGTGGACGGCGCGGCGGCCGTGCCCTTGACCTTGGCGAACTCCTGCCGGTACCGCTCCAGCGCGACGCTGGTGTCGGCGCGGGACGACGGCGCCACCGCGCAAGCGGGTCCAACAGCCGCCACGAGCAGCAACAGCGCCACCAGCAGTTTCGCCATCCTGCGCCCCTCTCGACAGGCCGGCCCGGCCGGCGGATAAACTGACATCGAGCCTACTACACGCTTCATTATACCAGGGGTTTCACGCGCCGGAAGATCATGGGGCCATATCCTGAAGTCTGGGGTCCTGACGTTGAGTCCTGAACTTGGGTCTTCCAGGCCAATGGGCATGTCCTTCCGGTCCGCGAGGGACGGCCCATAAGGCCAGTCCCTTCGGGCGTCATGGTGCAACCGAGCACGGCGCGCAAGCAATCCCAAAAATTTGCCCAGCCGGATCACGGGGCGGCCACCGGTCCAACCGGTGCCGGCGAAACATTTTTCCCAAGACCGTTCGCCCGAGAATTATTCGCATGAGAACGAATATGAGGAGCCCGCGGTGTCGCGGCCATCCTCCGGGCGGGGGAGGGAGCGGGCGCCGAGATTCTAGCCCGGAATGGGCACCCGTTCGCGCCGGGCCGCCTTCAATAGGCGCCCTTGCCGCTGACCATCACGCCGACCGTGCGCAGCAGGATCCGGATGTCGCCCCACAGGGTCCAGCCCAGAAGATAGGCGGTGTCGAGCTGGACCCGGCGCCCATAGTCGACGTCGTTGCGCCCGCTGACCTGCCACAGGCCGGTAAGGCCCGGACGGCAGCGCATGTAGAAGGGGAAGCAGACGTGGTAACGCGCGACCTCCTCGTCCACGATGGGACGGGGGCCGACGAGGCTCATGTCGCCGGTCAGCACATTCACGAGCTGCGGCAGCTCGTCCAGGCTGGTCCGCCGCAGGAAACGGCCGACCCAGGTGATGCGCGGGTCGTTGCGCAGCTTGCGCGTCGCGGCCCATTCGGCGCGGGCCTCCGCGCTGCTGGCCATCAGCCGTTCGAACACGGCGGGCGCGTCCACGACCATGGAACGGAACTTCCAGCAGGTGAAGTCGCGGCCGTCCGCGCCGACTCGCCGGTGCCCGAACACGACCGGCCCGCCGTCCATGACGATCAGCAGCGCCACGAGCAGCATCAGCGGCCCGAACAGGACGAGAAGGCCGAGGGCACCAACCACGTCGAAGGCGCGTTTCACCCGGTTGCGGTGCAGCGGTTCGGTGGCCGGAAGCCTGGCCACCAGCTCCGCGGCCGAGGCGGCCCCAGCAAGGTCGCCCGGCTCAAGCGGAGCGGCCCCCAACTGGATGGACTGCGGAATTCCCATTGACCCCCTCGTTCAAGCAAGCGTGCAAACAAATGCGTCACCCGGCGGAGGCAACGCGTGGCGACACGTTCGGGGTCCGCCGGGCGGGCCGCGGCGGGGCGGATCCGTCGCGGTACACCCCGCAGCGGGGGCTGGGCGGGAAGAGGCAACCCTTATGGTGCGGGTCAACAAATCCGGGGGAGTTGCTCGCCGGACAGCCAGTCGACGATCCGCTTGCCGCCGAAGCGGGTCTGCATCTGGACGAAGCGGTGCGCGTCGTCCACCACCGTCCCGATTGCCGCGGACTCGGCGCCCAGCGGGTGGGCGCGCATGACGGCCCGCAGGCGGTCGGCGTCCTCCGTGGCGCAGATGGCGATCAGCTTGCCCTCGTTGGCGACGTAGAGCGGGTCGAGCCCCAGCAGCTCGCAGGCGGCGGCGACCTCGCTCCGCATCGGGATGTCGGCCTCGCGCAGCAGCATTCCCACGCCCGACTGGTGGGCAATCTCGTTCAGCGTGGTGGCCAGCCCGCCGCGCGTCGGGTGGCGCAGGACATGGACGTCCGGCACCGCCGCAACCATCGCGGCGACGAGTCCGTGCAGCGCCGCGCTGTCGGAGCGGATCGCCGTCTCGAAACTCAGGTTCTCGCGCGTGGACATGATGGCGACGCCGTGGTCGCCCATGGTGCCGCTGACCAGCACCACGTCGCCCGGCCGCGCCCGGTCGCCCGACGGCGCCACCCCCGGCGGCACCACGCCGATCCCGGTGGTGGTGATGAAGACGCCGTCACCCTTGCCGCGCTCCACCACCTTGGTGTCGCCGGTGACGATGGACACGCCGGCCTCACGCGCGGCGGCGGCCATGCTGTCGACCAGCCGCTTCAGGTCGGACAGGGGGAAACCTTCCTCCAGAATGAAGCCGGCGGTGAGGTAGAGCGGCACCGCCCCGGCCATGGCGACGTCGTTCACCGTGCCGTGCACCGCCAGTGAGCCGATGTCGCCGCCGGGAAAGAACAGCGGCGCCACGACGAAGCCGTCGGTCGTCACCACCATCCGCCCAACCGGGGCGTCGAAGGCCGCCTGGTCGTTGCCCTGGTCGAGCAGCGGGTTGGCGAAGGCGGCGGCGAACAGCTCCCGCACCAGCTGGGCCATGGCCTTCCCGCCCGACCCGTGGCTCATGTCCACGGCCCCGGTCGCGAGGTCGAGCTTGCGGGTGAAGAGGCGGCGGTCGGTCATGGCGGCTTCCGGTCAGGCAACGGTTTCGGTGGAAGAAATGGCGCCGGCCTCAGCCAGCAGGGCGAGGGTGCGTTCGGCCTCCGCCGGGTCGAGCTTGTTCAGCGCGTAGCCGACATGGACGATGACGTAGTCGCCGACCTCGACCCCCTCGACCAGCGAAAGGGAGCAGGCGACCTTCACCCCGCCCAGGCTGACCGTGGCGCGGTCGTCGTCCAGCAGTTCCACGACGCGGGCGGGCACAGCGAGGCACATCGTTTCCCAACCTTCCCCTACATCAGCGTTTGCGCGGCGACCCAGGCTTGGCCGAGGCTGAGGCCGCCGTCGTTGGCGGGCGCGCGGCGGGGCAGCAGGGCGGTGATCCCGCGCGTTGCGAAGCCCGCCGCCAGCCCGTCGGCCAGCACCGCGTTCATCAGGCAGCCGCCCGACAGCGCGATCCGGTCGAGGTTCCGCGCCGCCAGTTCGGGCATCGCCCAGTCCAGCAGCGCTTCCACCAGCGTGCCATGGAAGCGGTCCGCACCCTCCTGCGCATTGATCTGCAACAAGCTTTCCAACAGAGGCGTGAGGTCGAGGACGCCGTCGGCGATCCGCCAGCCGCCCGCCAGGACGGTGGGGCTGCGGACCAGCGATTCCAGGACCATGGGCGCCTCGCCCTCGAAGCCGGCAACCGCGCGCACGCCCAGCAGTCCACAGGCGGCGTCGAACCAGCGCCCGCAGGACGTGGTTGGCGGCGCGTTGAACCCGGTCTCGATCAGGCGCCGGACACCGTCGGCCGGGCCGCAGTGCCGGAAGCGCTCGGTGATCTCGTCGCCGCGCCCCATGCGGGCGAGCGCCGCCGCCCCCATGCGCCAGGGCTGGCGCGCGGCCACGTCGCCGCCCGGCTGGGCGAGCGGGGTGAGGTGGCCGATGCGTTCGAACCGCGCCCCATCGACCAGCAGCATCTCCCCACCCCAGGAGCCGCCGTCCGCCCCCAGCCCGAACCCATCGAGCGCCAGACCCAGCACCGGGCCCGTGACGCCGTGCTCGGCCAGCACCGCGGCGACGTGGGCGTGGTGGTGCTGCACCGGCACGGTGGGCAGGCCGAGGGACTCGGCGAAGCGCGTGCTTTGGAAATCGGGGTGCAGGTCGTGGGCGACGGCGACCGGCTCCACCTCCAGGATGGCGCGCAGGTGGGCGACGGTCTCGTCCAGGAAGGCCAGCGTGGCGGCGTTGTCGAGGTCGCCGATGTGCTGGCTGAGGAAGGCCTCGGCACCGCGGGTCAGGCAGACGGTCGTCTTCAGGTGCCCGCCGACGGCCAGCACGGGGGGTACGGCGCGGGGCAGGCGGATCGGGACCGGCACATGCCCGCGCCCGCGGCGCAGGAAGGCCGGCGCGCCGGCCACCACGCGCATCACGCTGTCGTCGGCGCGGACGAGGATGTCGCGGTTGTGGTCGACGATCAAGGCGGCGATGCCGGTCAGGCGGTCCCGCGCTTCGGCGTTGTCGATGACCAGCGGCTCCCCGCCGGGGTTGGCGGAGGTCATGACGAGCGTCAGGTCCTGCGGCTCCTCCAGCCACGCCGTGCCCTCCGGGCGGCCGGCGGCCTCGTGGAACAGCAGGTACTGGATCGGCGTGCAGGGCAGCATGACGCCGATCCAGGCGAGGTCGGGGGCGATGGAGTGGGGGAGGGTTGGGGGGAGTGCGGCGGCCGGTTGCCCCCACCCTAACCCTCCCCCGCTGGGCGGGGGAGGGAACTCCGCCGCTTCGCGAACAGGCCCTCCCCCGCCCAGCGGGGGAGGGGGGGACCCGTGAAGCGGGAGGGTGGGGGTAAAACGCCGCCGCAGCAGCACGATGGGCCGCGCCACTCCCTCCAGCAGCGCGCGCGCCGCGGCACCCACCTCGGCGAGGCGTTCGGCTGAGGCGGCGTTGGCGACCATCAGGGCGAAGGGCTTGCCGTTGCGTTGCTTGCGCTCGCGCAGCTGCGCCACGACCTCCGCGTTGAAGGCGTCGCAAGCGAGGTGGAAGCCACCCAGCCCCTTGATGGCGACGATTTTGCCGGCCTTCAGCGCCGCGAGGATGTCCTCGATGGAATGCGACAGGCGCGGGCCGCAGTCCGGGCAGGCGGTCGGCTGGGCGTGGAAGCGGCGGTCGGCCGGGTCGACGTATTCGGCCGCACAGGCGGGGCAGAGGGGGAAACCGGCCATCGAGGTGTTCGGCCGGTCGTAGGGCAGGCGCCGCGTGATGGTGAAGCGCGGGCCGCAGTGGGTGCAGGTCAGGAACGGGTAGCGGTAACGGCGGTCGCGCGCGTCGAACAGTTCGGCGAGGCAGGACGGGCAGACAGCGGCGTCGGCGGAGACTCCGGTGGTCACCGCCCCACTGCGCGAGGGAAGGATGACGAAGCCGGTCTCGGCCGGTTGGACGGGGACGTCCGCCGCCTCCACCGCGTCGACGCGGGCGAGCGGCGGGGCCTCCGTCTCCAGTGCTTCGAGAAACGCGCCGGGCGCGTCTCCCTGCAGTTCCGCCAGCACGCCCTCGCCGTCGTTCAGGACCCAGCCGGTCAGGGCGAAGCGATGGGCCAGCGCGTGGACGAAGGGGCGAAAGCCCACCCCCTGGACCTGCCCGCGGACCCGGACGCGAACCCGTTTCACCGGCGTGCGCTGGCCTTGTCCAGACCGTCCTCGATCCAGGCGTACCACTCCTCCAGCCCCTGGCCGCCGGTGGCGGAGACCTCGATGACGCGCAGACCCGGCTTCAGCCGGCGGGCGTAGTCGATCATGCGTGCCACGTCGAAGGTCAGGTACGGCAGCAGGTCGACCTTGTTGACCAGCAGCAGGTCGGCAGCGGCGAACATGGCCGGGTATTTCAGCGGCTTGTCCTCTCCCTCCGTCACCGACAGGACGACGACCTTGTGCGCCTCGCCCAGGTCGAAGCCGGCTGGGCAGACGAGGTTGCCGACATTCTCGATGAACAGGACGCTGTCGTCCTCGATGCCCAAACGGCCGACCGCCTGGGTCACCATCTGGGCGTCCAGATGGCAGCCCTTGCCGGTGTTGACCTGGATGGCCGGCGTGCCGGTGGCGCGGATGCGGTCGGCGTCGAAGCTGGTCTGCTGGTCGCCCTCGATCACCGCCATGGGGAAGCGGCCCTTCAGGTCGGTCAGCGTCCGGGTCAGCAGGGTCGTCTTGCCCGACCCGGGGCTGGACATCAGGTTCAGCACGAACACGCCCTTGGCCGCGAACAGCTGTCGGTTCACTGCGGCGAAACCGTCGTTCTTGGCCAGGATGTCCTGCTCGATGGTCACCAGCCGCGCCTGCGAGAGGCCCGGCACCTCCGTCCCGGCCGGGCCGCGGCTGAGGTCGATGGTGCCGTGGTCGTGGCCGTGGTCATGCCCGTGCTCATGCCCGTGATCGTGGTGATGGTGCCCGTGGGTGTGGCGGTAGACCTTGCCGTCCGGGCCGACATGTTCGTGCCCGTGGTCATGATCGTGATCGTGATCGTGATGATGGTGATGATGGCCGTGGGCGTGGCCGGATTCGAGTTTGGTTTCGCCCTCGGCGCAGCCGCAGACCGTGCACATCACTCCACCTCCAGTTCCTTGACGCGCAATTCCTCGCCGCCGGTGACGACGAGCTGGTGCCCCCCGCAATGCGGGCAGGGATCGGACCGCTCGGCGAGCGGGACCGGCTTTTCGCAGCCCAGGCAGAAGGCCTCCCCGGGCGGGCGCTCGATCTCAAGCGCGGCACCCTCGGCGACCGTGCCGCGGCTGACCGCGTCGAAACCGAAGGCGATCGCGTCCGGTTCGACATGGGACAGGGCGCCGATGACCAGCCGGACGGTCTTCACCCGCGTGAAGCCCTGCGCGGCGGACTGGTCGCGGATCACGTCGATGATGCCCTGGCTGAGCGCCAGCTCGTGCATGGGGTCAGTCCTTCCGCTCGATGACGATGGTGCTGGCGACACAGGGGTCGAGCGCCGCCACCAGCATCCCGGCGCGCTCCTCCAGCCCGGCGTCCGCGACCGCCCCGACCAGCCCGCGGGCCAGCGGACCATCGGCGGCGAAGTTCCATTCGGTGGGCGCGGAGATGCGGTAGTCGGCGATGCGCCCGCCGTCCAACCGCACCCAGTGCGTCAGCCGCCCCCGCGCCGTTTCCACCGCCCCGGCGCCGTGTCCGGGGCCGCCGGCTTCTCGGCCGGGATCGGCGGGTTCCAGGCCGGCAGCAAGCTCCGCCATGCGGGCCGGCAGGGCGGCGATCTCCACCAGCCGGGCGGCGAGGTGCGCGGCGACGCCGGCGCCATGCCGAACCAACAGCGCGGCAACCAGCGGGTGCGCCTGCTGCCGGGCCAGGGGACCGGTGGGAGCCGCGGCGTCCACGGCGCCGAAGCCGGCGAGGTCCGGCGCCAGCGCGCGGCGCATCAGGCGGGCCGCGGGGGTGGCCCCCTCCGCGGCCCAGCTGTCGAGGTCGGCCAAGTTGGCCAAGATGGGGCTGACGGGGGCGGGGCCGGCGAACACGGCGTCCAGCAGCGGCCCGGACAGGCGGGAGAGTGCGGCGTCGAGCATGGCGCGGTCCGGGCGCAGGCTGCCGCCGCCGACACGCCGCCCGTCGCGCGCCGGGTACAGCGCCGCCGGAATCGCTGCGGTGGCATGGCGCAGCGTGGCCAGGGCCTGTGGCTGCGGGCACTCGCCCAACCGCGCCGGCCAGCCCATCAGAACCTGCCAGGCGTGGTTGTCCAGCGTCTCCGCCGCGACCAGCAGGGCGCGGGCGTCGCCGTGAGGGGAGGCGTCGACCCCCAGCGCCGCTTCCAGCGCCTGCGCGGCGGCCAGAGCCTGGGCGGTGCCGCACAGGCTGAACAGAAGCGGGATGAGCGCCTGGGCCTCGTCCGGCGTTCGCCCGACCAGCGCGCGGGCGGCGGCCGGGCGGGCGATGGTCACCATCGCAGCATCCACCCGCCCGCCGGCCACTGTCAGGCGGACGGAAACCGATCCTTCCAGACCTCCGGGCGCGGGGCTCACCGGCGTCCGCCGCGGAACAGGGTGCGGCGGGACAGGGCCGGCGTTTCCGGCTTCGCGGCGGGCGTTTCCGGGACCGGCGCGGGTGTCGGCGCCTTCAGAAGCGTGTCGAGGGCGAGGCTTGCTGCGGCGCGGGCCTCCTCCTGGCTCGACAGGACGTTCATGGCGGACACCAGCGGGATCACCAGAAGCGTGCCCAGGCCGTCCATGCGCGCGGCGGTGAAGCGGTAGGCGCCCGACGGCAGGGCGACCTCCGTCTTGTCGCCGTCCAGCAGCGCGGCCCAGGCCGCCGGGTCGCGCGGGATCAGCACGGCGTTGAGGAACCAGGGCGCGATCACGCAGCCGAGCCAGCCCGGCCCCTGTTCGCGGAAGCCCACGGCCTCCACCGACAGGGCGGCGTTGCAGATCGGCACGTCGGCCATGTCGCGCGCGCCGATCGCGCGGTAGGCGTCCACCAGGGCGGCGATGCGGGATTCCATCAGTCCCTGGTCCCGGACGGGGCGGCGAGGTCGGCAAACAGGTGGTCGACGTTTTCACCGCGGGCGGCCAGCAGGATGGCGTCCAGCGCGTCGTTCAGCGGCTTGACCTC
Source organism: Azospirillum canadense (assembly GCF_025961225.1). GTDB lineage: Bacteria > Pseudomonadota > Alphaproteobacteria > Azospirillales > Azospirillaceae > Azospirillum > Azospirillum canadense. Next base: position 98,854 of record NZ_JAOQNG010000010.1, read on the forward strand.
CTCCTCCTCCAGCGCGCGGACGGCGTTGCCGAGGTGCACGAGCAGCCAGCCGCCGGGCGGCACCTCCTCGATCAGCATGACGTTGACGCGCCGCTCCTCCCCCCGGCCGGCGCACAGCGCGGTGAAGCCGTCGGTCTCAAGGACCTGCATCGGGATGCCGAGACACATGCGCGCGTCCTGTTTGTGTTCGTCCGGCATCTTGACCGGGGGGCGCACGCGCACATTGATGTGCATCAAAGATACGGTTCCCAAACGGTTTCCCTGCGGACGGATGTTTCCAAACGGTGTCGGTCTGGTAGAGTGGCGGTCGCAACGCGCGCGATGGAAAGGGGTCGGTCGCGCGCGGCTTAACGAACGTCAGGGGAATGCTCGGATGAAACGTCTCGCTCTCGCGTCGGCCACCGCGGCCCTCGCCGCGCTGCCCAACGCGGCGCTCGCCCACACCTTCGGCGCCCACGACGCCGGGCTCGTCCATGGTTTCCTGCACCCCGTCGGCGGCTGGGACCACCTGCTGGCCATGGTCGCGGTCGGCCTGTGGGCCGCGCAGCGCGGCGGCAACGCCCTGTGGCTCCTGCCCACCGCGTTCGTCGGCGCCATGGTCGGCGGCGGCCTGATGGGCATGGCCGGGCTGGAGCTGCCGCAGGCCGAGCTGGGGATCCTGCTGTCGGTGGCGGCGCTGGGCGGGCTGGTCGCCCTGCAGTCGCGCCTGCCGCTGCTGGCCTCGGCCGGCGTGGTCGCCCTGTTCGCCGTCTTCCACGGCCACGCCCACGGCACGGAGATGCCGGAGGCGGCGCAGCCGCTGCTCTACGGCCTGGGCTTCGCGATCTCCACCGCCCTGCTGCACGTCGCCGGCATCGGCGCGGCGCTGTCGCTGCGCCGCCTGGTCGAGGGCCGTCGTGGGGCACTGGCGGTGCGTGGCACGGGCGCGCTGGTCGGCTTGGCCGGCGTTGCGCTGATCGCGTTCGGCTGACGGTTCTCGATTCGATGCAGAAAGGCCCGGCGGAGTCTTCCGCCGGGCCTTTTCCATGCCCGGATCCGCGGTCGATCCATGCGATCCACCAGAGGTTTAGCGTGCGGCGATGCGCGCACTTTCTCCTCGGGGCGACGGACGGCATTCTGGCCGCCATTTCGTCCACCGGGGAATTTTGTCCATGACCTTGTCCATTTCCGGCGCGCTGCGCGGTGCGCTGCTCGCCATGGCCGTCGCCGGCCCCACCGCCACGGTTGCCGCCCCGGCCCTGGCCGCGCCGCCGGCCCAACTGCGCACCCAGGCGCCGGGCTTCTACCGCATGGCGCTGGGCGACATCGAGGTCACCGCGGTGTACGACGGCTTCATCGACCTCGACCCGAAGATCCTGAGCGGGGCGAGCGCGGAGGACATCCAGGGCCTGCTCGCCCGCATGTTCCTGGCCGTCACGCCGGGCGTGCAGACGGCGGTCAACGCCTTCCTCGTGCACACCGGGACCAATCTCGTCCTGGTGGACACCGGCACGGCCAAGGCCTTCGGGCCGACGCTGGGCTTCATCGCCGACAACATCCGCGCGGCCGGCTACGACCCCGCGCAGATCGACGCGGTGCTGCTGACCCACCTGCACCCCGACCACGCCAACGGCCTGCTGGCCGCCGACGGCGCCATGGCCTTCCCCAACGCCGAGGTCCGCGTGGCCAAGGCCGACGCCGACTTCTGGCTGAGCGAGGAAGTCGCTGCCAAGGCCCCGGCCGATGTGCAGCCCCTCTTCGCCATGGCGCGCGCCGCGGTGGCGCCCTACGCCGCGGCCGGGACGCTGAAGCCCTACCAGCCGGGCGAGGCCCTGATGCCGGGCGTGTCCAGCGTCGCGGCCGGGGGGCACACGCCAGGCCACAGCGGGTACCTGTTCACGTCCCAGGGCACGAGCATCCTGATGTGGGGCGATCTGGTCCACAGCCACTCCGTCCAGTTCGCCCGTCCGGAGGTCGCCATAGAATTCGACGTGGACAAGGCCCAGGCCATCGAGACGCGCAAGCGCATCTTCGCTGACGCCGTGGCGCAGAAGCTGTGGGTGGCCGGCGCCCATCTGCCCTTCCCCGGCATCGGCCACGTCCGCGCCGAGCCCGCCGGCTACGCCTGGGTGCCGGTGGAGTACGGGCCGATCCGCACGGACCGGTAAGCACGGATAATCGATTCACCACCAAGGCACCAAGACACCAAGAATCCTCGCGCTCGGCAGGGCATGGATTCTTGGTGTCTTGGTGGTGAAAAACTCAGTCCACTTGGCGAGACGTCGCCGTCACACCGTGGCGGGCCAGTTCCCCGGCGATCAGGGTGACCATCTCCGGAATCTTCGCCTCGATCTCCGGGGACAGCATCAGGCCGGTGCCGAGCGCCATCGGCACGCAGCCGATCACCGTCACGCTCTGCGGCGCCTCGTCCTGGAGCTTCAGCGAGGCCAGCAGGTCGCTGAGGCCGAGCTGGTGGGGCGACAGCTTGCCCTTGAAATAGGCCGGCACCTCATCGCCGCGCAACACGACCAGCGTGGCCGGCGGCGCGCCGGTCTTCACCGCGTCCACCGCGATCAGGTGGTCGTGGCTGGCGATCAGGTCCAGCATGTCCATGCCGCAGGTGCCGCCGTCCACGACGCTGACATGGTCGGGCACGGTCCAGGCGGCGTCGAACGCCTCCATGGCGCGCACGCCCACCCCTTCGTCCATCAGGAGGATGTTGCCGAGGCCGAGGACGAGGATGGACATGGGGTTCGGGCTCCGTAACGAGGGGTGAGACGACGCCGATAGCCGGATTCGGGGGCGTGCGCCGTGAACTGGATCAATCACAAAAGTTGGGCCACGAAAAAAGGCCCCTCCTCCGGGTGGAAGAGGGGCCAGTTCATGGGCGACTTGAGAAGAGACTCAGAGCACTTTCACCTGATAGTGCGACTTCGTCTCCGTATCGGTCAGGTGCACGGCGCAGGCCAGGCACGGGTCGAAGCTGTGCAGCGTGCGGATGATCTCCAGCGGCTGGTCGGCGACCGCCACCGGGTTGTCGAGCAGGGCGGCCTCGTAGGCGGAGATCTGGCCGGTCTCGTCGCGCGGGCCGGCGTTCCAGGTGGTCGGCACGACCGCCTGGTAGTTCTTGATTTTGCCGTTCTCGATGACGACCCAGTGGGACAGCATGCCGCGCGGCGCCTCGTGGAAGCCGAAGCCGCGGATCTCGCCCTTCGGGAACACCGGCTTGTTGAAGGTCGTGGTGTCGCCCTTCGCGATGTTCTCCATCAGCAGCTTCCACTGGTTCTGCAGCTCCTCGTGCAGGACCACGCAGCGCACCGCGCGGGCAGCGTGGCGGCCGATGGTGGAGTGCAGCGCGTCCACGCCCACCTTGCTGCCCAGATGCTTGGAGATGGTGTCCAGCACCGCGTGCACCCAGTACTGCGTGCGCTGGTGGCCCGACGCGTACATGCCCAGCACGTTGGCCAGCGGGCCGACCTGGGCACGTTTGTCGTAGAAGGTCGGCGACTTGATCCAGCTGTACTTGCCGTCGTCCTGCCAGTCCGTGTACTGCGGGATCGTCTCCCCGTCATAGGGGTGCAGGGGGCCCTTGCCGCCCTGGTACCAGGCGTGCTTCACGCTTTCCTTCACGCCCTTCTCGAAATAGGGGTCGTTGAAGCCCTTGACGGGGGTGAAGCCCTTGGCGAGGTCGCCGTTCTCGATGAAGCCGGCGGGCAGGGCGAAGACGGTCCCCTTGGTGTCCAGCGGCATGTCGGGGATGGACAGGTAGTTCACCACGCCCCGGCCATACTGCGTCCAATCGGCGTAGAAGGCGCCGATGGCCGCCACGTCCGGCAGGTAGACGGCGGTGATGAAGTCGCCCACCTCGTCGATCAGCTGCTTGATGTACATCAGCTTTTCGAGCGTCAGGGTGGACTGGCTGTTCATGTTGATCGGGTTGGTGACGCCGCCCACCGCCATGTTCTGGATGTGTGGGGTCTTGGACCCGAGGATCGCCACCACCTTGTTCATGCGCCGCTGGTAGTCCAGCGCCTGGAGGTAGTGCGCTGCGGCCATCAGGTTGGCCTCCGGCGTCAGCTTCATCGCCGGGTGGCCCCAGTAGCCGGAGCCGAAGATGCCCAACTGGCCGGAGTTGATGAAGGCCTGGAGCTTCTTCTGCGCGGTGGCGAATTCCTGGACGCTGTTCTTCGGCCAGTCGGAGATGGACTGGGCGAGCTTCGCCGTGGCCGCCGGGTCGGCCTTGAGCACCGAGGCGATGTCGACGAAGTCCAGCGCCGAGAGATGGTAGAAGTGGACGATGTGATCGTGGACGTTGTGGGCGCCCTGGATCATGTTGCGGATGTACTGCGCGTTGAGCGGCACTTCCAGCTTCAGCGCGTTCTCCACCGCGCGGACGGAGGTGATGGCATGCACGGTGGTGCAGACGCCGCAGATGCGCTGGGCGAACACCCAGGCGTCGCGCGGGTCCTTGCCCTGCAGGATCAGTTCGATGCCGCGCCACATCTGGCCGGACGCCCAGGCCTTGGTGACCTTGCCGCCGTCCACTTCGCAATCGACCCGCAGGTGACCCTCGATGCGGGTGACCGGATCAACAACAACTCGCTGAGCCATAACGAAAGTCTCCTAAACTCAGCCGTGCTTCGCTTGGACGGCGTGTGAGGTGGTAGCGTGGTCTTCGATGGCGTGGAGGACCGGCAGCTTCTTCACGAAGACCAGGTACAGCGCGATCTCCAGCGCGAAGACGCCGACGGTGACCATGATTTCCTTGACCGACGGGAAGTAGTGCCAGGGGCCGACCGACGGCGTGAAGCCGATGAGGTAGACGTTCAGGCGGTATAGGATCCCGGCGGCCAGCAGCATGGAGGAGGACAGGAACAGCGCGCGCGACCGCCCGCGGTTCGCCTTGGGGATCAGCAGCACGAGGCCGCCGACCATCAGCACCGTCTCCACCCAGAACCAGCCGGCCTGCGGGCCGCCGAAGGCTTGGCCCAACTGGCCGCGCACCAGAAGGTCGACAATGCGCAGCGCCACGAAGACCAAGGCGACGACCAGCATCAGCCGGGCCAGCTTGCGCAGCACCGGCGTTTCCATCGGGCGGCGGAAGTTCAGCGAGGCCATCACCGACTCCCACACCACGATGGCGAAGCCCATCAGCACCGCGGTCAGCAGGAAGAAGACCGGCAGAAGTTGTGTCTGCCAGAGCGGCGACAGCTTGTGCCCGACGATCACCATCATGGTGCCGAGCGAGGACTGGTGCATGGTCGGCAGCAGCACGCCGAGCGCGATGAAGACCCACAGCACCCGGTTCAGCTTGCGCCGCAGCCCCTCGACGCCGAAGCGCTCCAGGAAGGCCGGGGCGAACTCAACGACCAGCACCAGCGTGTAGGTCGCCACACACAGCCCGACCTCCAGCATCACGGAGTTCGGCTGGGCGTACCAGGGCATCATCAGGTGGTAGAAATGCCAGTAGCGGCCGAGGTCGATCAGCACCGCGGCGCCGGCGAGGCCGTAGCCGAACAGGCTGGCCATCACCGCCGGGCGGACCATCGGGTGGTACTCGCCCTTGTTCAGGATGTAGCAGAGCAGCGCCATGACGTAGCCGGCGCAGCCGAAGGCCGAGCCGATGACCACGTCGATGGCCACCCAGATGCCCCACGGATAGCCGTCCGACAGGTTCGTGACGGCCCCCAGCCCGTGGCCGTACCGCTGCGCCAGGATGAAGGCGGCGATGACCACGAGGACGGAGCAGACGAGGAACGGCAACGTCAGCAGACGTCCGCCAACAGGTTGATGGGCGGGCGGTTGATGCGCGTGAGCGTGTGAAGCCATGATCGCGCCCTCACTGTTCCGATTGATTTTCGGCGGGGTGGTCTTTGGTGTTGCGGTGCGCCAGATAGGCGAGGCCGCCGAACACCACCGCGGGGCCGATCATGCCGGCGTAGAGCGTGTGCTGGATGCCTTCCGACAGGGTCGGATAGCCGGTCTCCGGCACCTTCGTCGGCAGGTTCAGCTTGTCGAAGGGCACCGCCGACACGGCCAGGCACTGGGTGCCGCCCAGCTCCTTCTCGCCGTAGATGTGCGTCTGGTAGGTGGCCTCCACCAGCTTCTCGTGGCCCGACCGGGCGCCGCCGACCTTGCCGGCGATGTCGCCGCGCGGGTAGTGCGCGTACTCGCCCGGCTTCAGCGCGGTGCGGCGCTTGGCCTCCTTCAGCAACTCGTCCGACCGGCCGAACAGCGTGGCGCCCGTGGGGCAGACGTCGGCGCAGCCCGGCAGTTCGTTCTGGGCGAGCCGCTGCTTGCACAGCTGGCACTTTTTGATCTCGCCGAAGGCGTCGTTGTAGTCGTACTTCGGCACGCCGAACGGGCAGGACAGCACGCAGTAGCGGCAGCCGATGCAGGCGTCCGGGTTGTGGCTGACGATGCCGCTCTGCGGATCCTTGGTCATGGCCGAGACCGGGCAGACCGACACGCAGGACGGATCGGCGCAGTGCAGGCACTGGCGCTTGATGAAGGCGAATCCGTTCTCCGCCGAATCCTTGGTGGCGCCGGTGCCGTGGACGTAGGCCTTGATGACGTTCAGCGTCTTGGCCGACAGCTCCACCGGCGTGTCCCAGGTCGGGTTGCCGGGGCCGCCGTTCCACGCCTGCTGCTGCGGACCGACGTCCGGCGGCATGTGGTTGACGTCCTTGCAGGCCGTCACGCAGGCCTTGCAGCCGATGCACAGCGTGCTGTCATACAGCAGGCCGACGGCGTCGGGCGGCAGCGGCTTGGGCGGGCGCTGCAGCGCGTTGGCTTCCGGCGGGGCGGCCACCACGGTGGTGCAGGCGGCCGCCGTCGCGGCGGCGGTGCCCTTCACCGCGTTCCGGAGGAAGCCGCGCCGGGAGACCGTCTTCTTAGGGGTTGCCATGGCGCGACCTCACTCGGCCGGGGTGGAGGAGGACTCGGTTTTCTCGTCCTGCTTGCCGAGGCGGCTGGAGATCACCGCACCCGCACCCACCGCCGCACCAGCGATGCCGGCGACGACCGCGGCGGCACCGGCCGAGATGCCCTCGCCCTTGTCGGTGGCGACCTGCGGGTAGCTGTTCGGCGGGGACACCGACTTCAGCGACGCCAGCTCATGGATGCTCTTGGTGAAGCCCACGCCCTTCTCGGTGCAGCCGAAGCAGGGGTGCCCGGTGCCGACCGGCCAGGTGCCCTGGCCGACGTCGTTGAAGCCGATGGACGGGCAGTTGGCGTAGGTCTCCGGGCCCTTGCAGCCCAGCTTGTACAGGCAGTAGCCCTGGCGGTGGCCGGTGTCGCCGAACTCCAGCGCGAAGCGGCCGGCGTCGAAATGCGGGCGGCGCTCGCAATTCTCGTGGATCAGGCGGCCGTAGGCGAACTTCGGGCGCATCTTGTCGTCCAACTCCGGCAGCTTGCCGAAGGCGACGAAGTGCAGGACCAGCGACAGGAAGTTGTACGGGTTTGGCGGGCAGCCGGGGACGGTGACGACCGGCTTGTCCTTGATGATCTCGTTCAGGCCCACGGCGCCGGTCGGGTTGACGCCGGTGGACGGCCAGCCGCCCCAGGACGCGCAGGACCCGATGGAGATCACCGCCGCGGCGCCCTTGGCGCACTCCAGAACGGCCTCCTTGTAGGTCTTGCCGGCGACCTTGCAGTAAACGCCGCCGTCCTTCGTCGGCACGGCGCCGTCGGTGACCATCAGGTACTTGCCCCAATTGGCCTTCATGGCCTGCTGCTTCCAGTTCTCGGCCTGGTGGCCGGCCCCGGTCATCAGCGTCTCGTTGTAGTCGAGCGAGATGGTGTCGAGGATCAGCGTCTCGAGCGTCGGGTGGTTGGTGCGCAGCAGCGTCTCGGTGCAGCCGGTGCAGGCCTGGCCGGACAGCCAGATCACCGTCGGGCGCGGGGCGGCGACGGCGGCGTTGGCGATCTTCACGCCGAAGGCGGGGGACAACCCGAGGGTCGCGGCCACGCCGGTGCAGTATGTCAGGAATTCCCGGCGCGACATGCCGGCGAGCGCACCCTCGTACTCGTCGAGATCGCCGATGTGCTCGGCGTCGAGATCCACATGACCATCGGGCATGACTTTCCCCCAAAGACCCTTCATTGGACCGCAGGCCGCCCTTGTGGACCGTTGGGGTCCGGGCGCCGCAAGCGCGACACGACGCAACGCGCCGCGGCAGGGCCACGGCACGGCATTTACCCCATATTTAGTATGGGTATTTTGGCGCGAAACGCTCCGCGCCATTGCACCAGTTGTCTCAGCACACGGGCATTGATCTACATCAAACGGACGATTTGATGCGTAAGCATTGTTCTTTTGCCGTGCAGCATTCGCAACGTTTCATCGTCGGAGGGGAATCCCCGGTCCGTGCGCGTACGGCGGATAAATCCCCTCGCCAGCCCCCGGCGGGAGAGGGAGGGGCTTTTCGGCATGTTCCTTGCTTTGATTTAGACAACAAACAATACGGGGAGGAAACACCATGACGATGTCGGTCGACCTGCGGCACAAATTGCCCGCAATGATTGTGTTAGCGTCCTTCGTCTCCATTCTCGCGGCCGGCGTCCTCGGCTATGTCTCGGCCGCCGACAGCCTGAAGGCGGGGGAGCGCAACAAGCTGGAGGCGCTGGCCGCGGCTCGGCAGGCCACGCTGTCCGACTATCTGGACAGTTTGAAGGACGATGTGCTGGTGACGGCGAACGTGCGCATGCTGCGCGACGGCCTGCTGGGGATGGTCAACGGCTACCGGCTGGAGGCGGCCAATGGGGCGGCCGACGCCATCGTCCGGCGCAAGTATGTGGACGAGAATCCAAACCCGCCGGACCAGCGATCGAAGCTCGACCTGGGCGGGAACAGCATCTACGACTCAAGCCACGCCAAGATTCACTCCTGGCTGCGCGACCTCGCCGCCGGGCGCGAGTATGACGACATCCAGCTGATCGCCCCGGATGGGACGGTTCTGTACAGCGTCGCCAAGCGCGACGACTTCGTGACCAACCTGAAAACCGGTCCCTGGAAGGACACGGCGCTGGCCGACGTTTTCGCCCGGATCAGCGTGGAACCGAAGGCCGGCCGCGTCGCGATGAGCGACCTGACCGCATACGCCCCGGCCGGCGGGCGCGCGACCGCCTTCATCGCCAGCCCGATCACGCTCGCCACCCCGGCGGGAGAGGAGCAACTCCTGGGCGTGCTGGTGCTCGTGCTGTCGGACGCGAAGCTCAACCGGATCATGCAGGCGGCCCAGGGGCTGGGCGCCACCGGGGAGACCTACGTGGTCGGGGCCGACCGGCTGCTGCGCAGCAACTCCCGGCTGTCTGCCGCGCCGACGGTGCTGTCCACCCGGGCAGACAGCGAGACGGTCGCGGACGCGCTGGCCGGGCGCGGCGGCGTGGGCGAGACCCGCAACCACCGCAAGGCTGAGGTGATCTCCGCGTATCGCCCCATCGACCGGCTCGGCCTGCGCTGGGCCGTGATGGCGGAGGCGGAGTTGGATGAGGTGCTGGCCCCGGTTGCGGAACTGCGCAACCGCATGGTGCTGGGTGGCCTGCTTCTGCTGGCCGCCCTGTCGGCGGTCGGGCTGCTGTTCGCGCGCGGCGTCACCGGCCCCCTGTCGGCGATGACCGAGGCCATGCGGCGGCTGGCCGGCGGCGACCACGCGGCGGACGTGCCGGCGCGGGAGCGGCGCGACGAGATCGGGGCCATGGCCGCCGCGGTGCAGGTCTTCAAGGACGCGATGATCCAGACCGATCGCCTGCGTGCGGAGGAGGAGGAGCATCGCGCCCGCCAGGATCGGCGCAGCCGCACCGTGGAGGGCCTGACCGCCCGCTTCGACGCGGAGGTCAGCGGCGTTGTCCGCACCGTCGCCGACGCCGCGGTGGAGCTGGAGGCCACAGCGCAGTCCATGCGTGCCATCGCCGACCGGACCAGCGGGCAGGCGGCGACGGTCGCGGCCTCCGCCGACCAGACGTCCGACGGGGTGAATACGGTCGCCGCCGCGACGGAGGAGCTGTCCGCCTCCATCCAGGAGATCGCCGGGCGCGTCGCGGACTCCGTCCGCATCACCCGCAACGCGGTGGAGGAGGCGCAGCGCACCAACGCGGTGGTCGCGGCGCTGGTCCAGGCCGCCGGCAAGATCAGCGCGGTGGTCGGCCTGATCGAGACAATCGCCAGCCAGACCAACCTGCTTGCGCTCAACGCCACCATCGAGGCGGCGCGCGCCGGCGACGCGGGCAAGGGCTTCGCGGTGGTCGCCAACGAGGTGAAGGGCCTCGCCGCCCAAACCGCCAAGGCGACCAACGAGGTCAGCGGGCTGATCGGCGACATCCAGGCGGCCAGCGACACCGCGGTGTCAGCCATCGGCCGCATCGCCTCCATCATCCGCGAGGTGGACGGCATCTCGGCCGTCATCGCCTCGGCGGTGGAGCAGCAGGGGGCGGCCACGGCGGAGATCGCCCAGACGGTCCAGCGTTCCGCCGCTGGGGCGCAGACGGTGTCCACCACCATCGTCGGCGTCAGCGAGGCCGCGGGAAGGACCGGGGCCGCCGCCTCCGAGATGCTGGACTCGGCGCAGGGGCTCGCCCGGCAGGCCGACGCGCTGCGCGGCGAGATCGACCGCTTCCTCGGCGCGATCCGCAACGTGGAGGCGGCGTGACGCAACGGATTGTTGCAGGAACCCTTGATCCAGATCAGGGCAGGCAAGACCCAAGGCCAATACCTTTTGCTGAGATTTGAGGCCTTGGTATCAGCCGCGGGGCGATCCCGCGGCACCCTGGGTCGGACAGCACGAGGTGCCCACCATGACCTTCTCCGTCGCCGCCGAGACCATCGCCGCCGCTCCGGTGTCCATCCCCGCCACGGTTGCGGTGTCCGGTCCCGCGGCGGCGACGGAGAAGAGCCGCTGCGCCGGTTGCGCGGCGCGGAGCAAGGGGCTGTGCGCGGCCCTGCCGGCGGAGGAACTGCCGGAGCTGACCGCCGCGTCGCGCACCATCAACCTGCTGTCTTCCACCCCGGTCGTGCTGGAGGGGGCGGAGGCCGACAGCGTCTTCACCGTCGTGTCGGGCATGCTGAAGCTCTACAAGACGCTGCCCGACGGCCGGCAGCAGATCACCGGCTTCGCCACGGCCGGTGACGTGATCGGGCTGGCGGTGGGCGAGGTCTACGCCTACACGGCGGAGACGGTCACCGCCTCCACCGTCTGCCGCGCACCGCGCACCACGCTCCATCGGCTGATGGAGCGCCGGCCGGCCGTGCAGGGGCGGCTGCTCGCCATGACCTCGGTGGAGCTGTCGGCGGCGCAGGACCAGATCCTGCTGCTCGGCTGCAAGACCGCGGTGGAACGGGTCGCCAGCTTCCTGCTGGCCCTGTCGCGCCGCTCCCGCCCGCTGCCGGACGGCAGCCCCAGCGTGTTCCTGCCCATGCCGAAGGTGGACATCGGCGCCTACCTGGGCCTGCGCCCGGAGACCCTGTCGCGCGTTCTGCGCAAGCTGGAGGACGCCGGCGCCATCACCCGCCTGACCAACGACCGCATCCGCCTGGACGACGCCGCCGCGCTGGAAGCCACGGCGACGCTCGCGGCGTGAGGGCGGGAGTCATCCCACCGTTTCCGTCGGCGTTCCCGCCGCCTCCCGCGCGGTGAAGCGGTTGCCGGGCATGCGGAAGCACGAGCGGTAGCCGCCGGCGCGGTTGATATCCAGCTGTGCCTGGACCTGCTGCGCCAGCGCCTCGATCAGGCGCTTGCCCAGACCTTTCGCGCGCTCCCCGGTGTCGGAGCCGACCCCGTCGTCGCTCACCTCGAAGACGACGTCATCGCCCTCACGGAACAGGCGGATGCGGACGGTGCCGGAGCGGCCGTCGGGGAAGGCGTGCTTCAGGCTGTTGGTCACCAGCTCGTTGGCGATGAGGCCCAGCGGCATGGCGGTGTCCAGGTCGCAGACCAGCGCCTCCACCGCGGACTCGATGCGCACCGGCAGGCCGACGTGCAGGGCGGCCAGCCCCTGGCCCAAATCGCCGAAATAGCTGCGGAGGTCGATGCGCCGCAGATCCTGCGCGCTGTACAGCTGCTCGTGCAGGCGGGCCATCGCCTGGATGCGCTGGCCGACGGCGGCAAAGCCCTCCCGCGCCTTCTCATCCGCCACCTGCGCGGCTTCCAGCTGCAGGATGGCGGTGATGGCCTGCATGTTGTTCTTCACGCGGTGGTGCACCTCGCGCAGAAGCATCTCCTTCTCCTGCAGCGAGGCGCGCAGCCGCTCCTCCGCCAGCCGGCGGGCGGTGATGTCCAGGATGGTGCCGAGCAGGCGGACCGGCCGCCGCCCCGCGGCATTGGAATCGCCGTTCTCGAAATGGGTCTGCCCCTGGGTGCTCAGCCAGCGGACCGTGCCGTCGGGCTGGAGCGCGCGGAACTCCGCCGCCAGGCGCCCGTCGCCGTCCGGGTCCAGCGCCGCGCGCACCGCGGCCTCGGTCGCCGCGCGGTCGTCCGGGTGGACCGCGCGCAGGAACTGCGCGTAATCGACCACGCCGCCTGGGGCCAAGCCGAACAGCGCGTAGGTCCGCTCCGACCACAGGATGACGTCGCGGGACATGTCCCAGTCCCAGGTGCCGAGGCCGGTCGCCTGCACGGCGAGCCGCAGCCGCTCCTCGCTTTGCCGCAGGCGGGTCTCGGTGTGCTCCCGCTCTTCGGCGAGCCTCGCCTCCGCCTCCCGCGCCTTGCGCTCGGCGCTGCGCCGGGCCAGCGTGGAGGAGGTCAGCGCCAGCGCCAGCACCACGCCGGTCACGCCCGCGACCTGGAGCGCCAGCACCGGGGGCTCGACGGGCGTGGCCTGGAACCAGGGCTGGGCGTTCCCCTCGTGGAAGGTGAAGGTCGCCGCCGCCATGCCGACGTAATGCATGCCGATGACCGCAGCCCCCATGGTGACAGCACCCAGGGCGCGCTGGCCGGGCGTCCGCACCGCGCCGGCCAGACGCAGGGCGGCGGTGGCTGCCGCGACGGCGATCAGCGCCGACAGCGCGACCAGCCCCGGGTCGTAGGTGATGGTGCCGTCCATGGTGATGGCGGCCATGCCGACGTAATGCATCAGCACGATGCCGCCGCCCATGACCAGCCCGCCCAGAATCAGGCGCCCCGCGGCCAGCCCGTCGCGCGCGGTGAGCGCCAGGGCGCCGCCGGTCACGACGATGGGCAGCGCCAGCGACACCAGCGTGATGTTGAGGTCGTAGGCGACGGGCACCGGCGTCACCAGGGCGAGCATGGCGATGAAGTGCATCGACCAGATGCCGCCGCCCATCGCCACCGCGGCTGCCCCCAGCCACGCCCATCGCGCGGTTGTCGCGCCTTTCCCTGCGGCGTTCCGCTGCCGGCCCGCGAGGTCGAGCGCGACATAGGCAGTGAAGACCGCCACCGCCGCCGATAGTGCCACCAGCAGGGGCTGGTGGTGACTGCTCACATGCATCCGACGCCGTCTCCAACCCGGCCGCTCCGTCGATGACCGGTTGGGCCGGCCGCGGGGGCGGCGGGCTGTCCGATTCGTTCGAGGATTGGTCGCACGGACTCTGGTTCTCTTCCTGTTGCACGGGGCAGGCCGACATACCGGAGCAACCGAGTCGGCTATTGCTTAGGGTCACCTTCAGTTCTTATCGTTAAGGAGTAGTAAACTGTAAAATTACTCTAAAGTGCGCAGCCATGCGCCACAAGCTGATCAGCCAATACCTGTTGAAAATAAGGATCGAAATGTGGAAGGCGTCGTGGCGTCTATGGAAGACCACCAAAAAAGATCGCCCTTTAGTTGCCATGGCACCGTGCGGAGGCTTGGCAATTTTGGACTTGATTTTTCTTCGGGTATTTTCCAAGAGAAATAGGGGAAATAACGCGATGGGGAGCAAATAAGTATTATAAAGGGTATTATGCGTTGCATCTCCCTTTCGCTGTGGCATGAACGTCCCGTTAAGAACGAAGAACGCCAACGGAATAGCGGATCTGTGATTGCTGCTCTTGAGACGGTATCAACCGCCCGGGTGCATCGGTTGCGGTTGCCGCTCAACAGTATTCGTGATGCCACACTACTCACGCTTGTTTCTCTTGCTCGTGGCGGCCGTTATTCCGCTAGCGGCGCTGCAGTTCATGATGCAATACAACGTGCGGCAGCATCGCACGGTTGAGATTCAAAACGACGTCGTCCGGCTGCTGCATCTCGTGGACGCCGAACAGCAGCGCATCGCCGCCGACGCGCAGCATGTCCTGGCGGCGGTGGTCGAATCCGGCATCCCGCGCACCGCGCCGGTGGATTGCCAGGCGACGCTCGCCCGGATGAAGGCGCGCTACCCCGCCTACCTGACGATCGAGGTCGCGGACCGCGAGGGATCGGTCTGGTGCACCACCGACCCGCGAACGCTGGGGATCTCGGTCGGCGACTACGGCACCTTTCAGGAGGCCATGCGCTCCAACGGAATCGTGCTCGGCGAATATGGCGCCGCCCGCGGGATCGGGCGTCCGGTCCTGCCGTTCAGGATGAGCTACCGGGGCCCCGACGGCGCCATGGCGGGGGTGGTCAGCGTCCTGCTCGACGTCGGCTGGCTGGAGGACGACCTGGCCCACCGCAACCTGCCGGCGGGCATGGCCATCCTGCTGACCGACCGGAACGGCATCGTCATGGCGCGGGTTCCGGCGATGCCGGAGCTGATCGGCCGCCCCGTGCCGAGCGACATGCTGCGGACGCTGCTGTCGGCGACCGACACGCAGACCATCGAGGTGGCGGGCCTGGACGGGATCCGGCGGATCGTCGCAGTGTCGCCGCCAGGGGCGGGCTGGCGCGGCACGATGCTGGCCGTCGGGGTGGGCCGCGACGCCGCGATGGCGCCGGTGAACGACGCGATGATGCAGTCGCTGGCCTATTTCGGCGGAACGCTTCTGCTCTGCTGCCTGGGGGCGACCTGGGGCCTGCGCCAGTTCCTGCGCATGCGCGAGCGGATGCACGACACCGCGCTGGAGATGGCCTCCGTCCTGGAAAGCACGACCGACGCCGTGGCGGAGGTCGACCGCGACTGGAAGGTCGTCTTCCTCAACGACCGGGCGAAGGCGCTGCTTCCCTACTCCTCCACGCTCTACGGCCGCAACGGGTGGGAAGCCTTTCCGGAGCTGATCGGCGGCACGGCCTGGAACAGCCTGAACCACGCGATGACGGCGCGCGAGCCGGTGGATTTCGAACTGCTGGGCCCGACCACCGGCCTCTGGTTCGCGGCGCGCGCCTTCCCGTCGCGCAAGGGGCTGGTGATCTATTTCCAGGACGTCAGCCAGCGCAAGCAGCACGAGGAGGAGCGCGCGCTCCTCAACCGCCAGCTGGAGGAGGAACGGACGCTCCTGCGCGCCGTGCTCGACCACATGCCGTCGGGCGTTCTGGTGGCGGAAGCGCCGTCCGGGCGCATCGTGAAGGTCAACGCTGCGGCCGAACGGATGCTCGGCCAGCCGCTGCCCCGGGTGATCGGGGCGGAGCGCCAGTACGATGTGCCGCCGGCGCCTGGCTTCGGGCCGCACCGGCCGGACGGCAGGCTCTACGGCGGGGGGGAGACCCCGCTTGCCCGCGCCCTGCTGGCGGGCGAGGTGGTGGAGCAGGAGGACCTTGACTACCGCCGCGCCGACGGCGGCATGGTCACCCTGTCGGTCAGCGCGGCGCCGGTCCGCGATCCCGGCGGGCGGATCGTGCTCGCCATCTGCACCCTGCGCGACGTCGGCGAGCGCAAGGCCATGGAGATGGCGCTCCACCAGGCGAAGGAGCAGGCCGACCAGGCCAACCGCGCCAAGTCGAAGTTCCTGGCCGCGGCCAGCCACGACCTGCGCCAGCCCATGCAGTCCATGTTCCTGTTCAGCGGCATCCTCCACCGCCACGTGACGGGGGAGCAGGGCCAGCGCAGCCTGGAGATGCTGGAGCGCGGGCTGGACACGCTGAAGGGGCTGCTGGACAGCCTGCTGGACGTCTCCCGCCTCGACGTCGGCGCCATCGAGCCGCGCATCGAAAGCGTGGCGCTGGGCGGTCTGGTCGACGAGATCGTCGCCTCCTACGCGCCGATCCTGGAGAGCAAGGGCCTGGCCTTCCGCGTGGCCGGCGACCGGACGGTGTCCGTGCGCAGCGACCGCGTCCTGCTCGGCCGCATGGTGCGCAACCTCGTCGAGAACGCCGTGAAGTACACGGAGCGCGGCGGTGTGGAGATCGGCCTCCGCCTGCTGGACGGCCCACTCGGCGGCCCACTCGGCGGCCCACTCGGCGGCAAGGTGCGCATCGAGGTCGCCGACACCGGCATCGGCATTCCCCCGGACCAGCTGGACCAGATCTTTGCTGAGTTCCATCAGGTCAACAACCCGGAACGCGACCGGGCCCGCGGCCTGGGGCTGGGGTTGGCCATCGTCCAGCGCCTGTCCGTCATCCTCGACCACCCGGTGGAGGTCCGCTCCCAACCCGGCCGGGGATCGGTTTTCACCATCGACGTGCCGCTCGACCGGGCGGAGGTGGAACCGCCACCGCCCGCCGAAGCGCAGCCGACCGACGACGGCCATGCGCCGCTCGCCCTTCTGGTCGACGACGACGCCATCGTGCTGCTGGGGCTCCGCGACATGTTCCGGGAATGGGGCTACGAGGTGCTGATCGCCGGCTCCACCGACCAGGCGATCGAGCGCGTGCGGGAGGCCGGGCGCTTCCCCGACGCGATGCTGGTCGATTACCGCCTGCGCGAAGGGCGGGTGGGGACGGAGGCCGTGGTGCGCATCCGCGCCATGGCCGGCGCCCCGATCCCGGCGATGATCCTGACCGGCGAGTCCGGCCCGGAGTGTGAGCAGGACGCCGCGCAGCACGGGCTGAAGGTCGTGCGCAAGCCGGTCACACCGCGCCAGCTGCGCCGCGCGCTCGATCGCGCGCTGGAGGCCGGCCAGGCCAAGAACCTCCAGGACACCGCGTCCTGAAAGCGTCCTCCTACGGCGCCTCCGCCCGCGCCGTGTCGAGCAGCCAGGCGCGGAAGGCGGCGAAGCCCGGATCGGACCGGCGCGCGGGGCGGGCGACCAGATACCAGGCGCGCCCCATGGGCACCGGCTGCGGGAAGGGCGTGACCAGCCGGCCGGCGGCCACGTCGTCCGCGATGTAGGGCTGCGCGCCCAGCGCCACGCCCACCCCGTCCATCGCTGCCTGAAGGGCCATGGCGTAGCTGCCGAAGGACAGGCCCTTTCCCGCAGGCGGCTCCAGCCCCATGGCGGCGAACCACTGCGGCCAGTCGTTCGGCCAGTGGGCGACGGACAGCCGCGTGGCGCCCAGCAGGTCGGACGGCTCCCGCAGCGTCCGAGCCAGGGCCGGGGCGCAGACCGGCAGCATGCCGGCGGTGAACAGTGGCTCCGCCTCGTGCCGCGCCCAATGGCCGTCGCCGAGCAGAAGGGCGCAAGTCCAGTCCTCGCGGATCGGGTTGCCGGCCCCGCCGGTGGTGATGCGCACCTCGATGTCCGGGTGGCGGGTGTGGAAGCCGGACAGGCGCGGGATCAGCCAGCGCACCGCGAAGGTGGCGCCCACCCCCATGGTCAGCACCGGGCCGCCGCGCATGCAGGTCACCCGCTCCACGCTCTCCGCGATGGCGTCGAAGGCGCCGGTCAGGCCAGGCAGCAGGGCCCGCCCGCGCTCCGTCAGGGCCAGCGCGTTGGCGTGCCGCTCGAACAGGGGGAAGCCCAGCCGATCCTCCAGCAGGCCGACCTGACGGCTGACCGCGGCCTGGGTCACGTTCAGTTCCCGCGCGGCGGCGGTGAAGCCGCCGGTGCGGGCCGCCGCCTCGAAGGCCCGCAAGGCGTTCAGGGACGGCAGGCGCCGCATGGATCACCCTAACATTTTCTGCCCTACTTTTCCTGGGGGTCAGCATCAGGCAATGCCGTTTGCGGCGCAAGCCCCTGCGGTGCAGCATGGGCGCGCAGCCCAACAAAAACAACGTGGCCCTGGATGTTGCCTCTTACCCTGGTGGCGGGGATCGGCCTGACGGCGCTCGTCACTTCCTTCCTGTCCGGCCTGTTCGGCATGGCCGGCGGTATGGTGCTGATGGGCATCCTGCTGGCGCTGATGCCGGTCAGCTCCGCGATGCTGCTGCACGGCATTACCCAGATGACGTCCAACGGCTGGCGCGCGTGGCTCTGGCGCCAGCATGTGGCGTGGGGCATCGTGGCGCGGTTCTTCTTCGGCGGCGCGGTGGCGGTGGCGGCCTTCGCGCTGGTCGGCTATGTGCCCGGCAAGGCGGTGTCGCTGATCGTGCTGGGGCTATCGCCCTTCATCGCCTTCGCGGTGCCGGAGCGCTGGGCGCCCAACGTCACCCGCCGCGGCCACGCCTCGCTGGCCGGCCTGCTGTGCATGGGCATCCAGCTGATCGCCGGCATCTCCGGCCCGCTGCTCGACGTGTTCTTTGTGAAGTCCGGCCTGACGCGGCAGAGCATCGTCGCGACCAAGGCGACGGTGCAGGTGTTCGGCCACCTGTTCAAGGCGGTCTATTTCGGCAGCATGATTGCCGGCTCGACGTCGGAGTCCATGGACATCGTCGTGACGCTGCTCAGCGTCGGCATGGCGGTGCTGGGCACCAACCTGTCGCGTCGGGTGCTGGACGCCATGACCGACACCCAGTTCCGCGCCTGGAGCCAGCGCATCGTCCTGCTGACCGGCAGCGTCTACCTGGGACAGGGGATGCTGCTGCTGGTCGCGGGGTGACCCTCGACGGGATCACCGCTTCTTGGACAGCCCGGCCAGCACCTTGTCCGGGGTGATCGGCAGGCTGCGGAAGCGGATGCCCGTGGCGTGGTGGACGGCGTTGGCGATGGCGGGCGTCACGCCGACCGCGGCGATCTCCGCCAAGCCCTTCACGCCCAGCGGGTTCACGTGCGGGTCGTGCTCGTCCACGAAGGTGACGTCCAGGTGCGGCACGTCGGCGTTCACCGGGACGAGGTATTCGGCGAGGTTGGCGTTCATCACCTTGCCGAAGCGGTCGTCCCACTCGCTCTGCTCGCTCAGCGCCATGCCGAGGCCCAGCACCATGCCGCCGACGCACTGGCTGCGCGCTGTCTTCGGGTTGACGATCCGGCCGGAGCCGTAGGCGCCGACCAGCCGCGGCACGCGGACGGTGCCGAGGTCCGGGTCCACGCGCACCTCCGCGAAGATCGCGCCGAAGGCGTACATGGAGAAGCGTTTCTGCTCGATGCCGGGGGCGGCGTCGGCCTCCACGTCCACCTGTGGCAGGCCGTGGCGGCGCAGGATCTCGGCGTAGTCCGCCCCGCGCACCGGGTCGACCGCGTTGGACAGGGCGCGCATGCGGGCGCGGGCGGCGACGCAGGCCGCCTGCACGGCGGAGCCGACGCTCGCCATGGTGATGGAGCCGCCGTGCACCGGCGCCTTGGGCAGGTCGGTGTCGCCCAGCTCGAACCGCACGCGCTCGACGGGCAGATCCAGCGCCTCCGCCGCGACCTGGGTCATGGAGGTGTAGGTGCCCGGCCCCATGTCGCTGGCAGCGCTGCGCACCACCGCGGTGCCGTCGTCGCGGATGACGACCGACGCGCTGGCCGCCGCGCGGTGGGTGGGGTAGACCGCGGTCGCCATGCCCCAGCCGACCAGCTCCCGCCCGTCGCGCATGCTGCCGGGTTTGGGGGAACGGCCGCTCCAGCCGAAGCGCTCCGCCGCCGTCTTGTAGCAGTCGCGCAAGCCCTTGCTGGACCAGGGCAGGTCCTTGTTCTCGTCGCGCTCCGCGTAGTTGCGCAGGCGGAGGTCGAGGGGATCGACGCCTGCGGCTTCGGCCAGCTCGTCCATCGCCATCTCCAGCGCCAGCACGCCGGTGACCACCCCCGGTGCCCGCATGGGGCAGGGGGAGTTGATGTTCATGGGCGCCAGCCGGTAGGCGGTGCGCAGGTTCGGGCAGGAATAGAGCATGGACGCCGGCTCGACCGTCGTCTCCGCGTAATCCTCGTACTGGGAGGTGTGGCCGACCGCCTCCTGGATCAGGGCGGTCAGGCGGCCGTCGGCCTCCGCGCCCAGCGCCACCCGCTGCACCGTGCGCGGGCGGAAGCCGATGGCGGAGAAGAGTTGGCGCCGGGTCAGCTCCAGCTTCACCGGGCGGCCGGCCATCTTGGCGGCGATGGCGGCAAGCGTGACGTGCGGCCAGGTGCGCAGGGCCGAGCCGAAGGCGCCGCCGACGAAGGGGGAGACGACGCGGATGTCCTCCTCCGGGATGCCGAAGACGTGGGCGATCTCCGCGCGGTCGTTGCCGACCCACTGGGTCTTGTCCCACAGGGTCAGCCGGTCGCCGTCCCAGGCGGCGATGGTCACGTGCGGCTCGATGGCGTTGTGGTGCTCCATCGGCTGGTCGTAGGTGGCGTCGATGGTGACCTGGGCCGCAGCCAGCGCCGCGTCAGCGTCGCCGCGGGCGAGGTCGGTCGGCTTGCCGGCGCTGGGCTTGCGGGGGCTCTTCGCCGCCTCCTCGAAGCGGGTGACGGCGGGGGCGGGGTCGTACTCGACGCGGATCAGCGCGGCGGCGTGGGTCGCCTGCTCCAGCGTTTCGGCCACCACCACGGCGATGGGTTGGCCGTTGAACCGGATTTCCGGGCTTTGGAGCACGCGCAGCTGGTCGCCCGCCTGCGGGTCCACCTGCGGGCGCTGGGCCATGCTGTTGTAGGGCAGGCGCGGCGCGTTGTGGTGGGTGGCGACGACCAGGACGCCGGGCGAGGACTCCGCCGCGTCGGCGAACAGGGCGCGGATGCGGCCGGCGGGGATGGTGCTGGTCACCACCGCGGCGTGGGCGAGGCGGTCGGGCCGGAACTCCCCGGCGTAGGTGGCCGCACCCGTGACCTTGGCACGGCCGTCCACGCGGCTGACGGGCTTTCCGATCACGCTTTGGCCGATGACCGTCATGGCGGTGTCCGTCATGCGCAACCTCCCAACTCCATCAGGGCGCGGGTGACCGTGTGCTTCAGAAGCTCGACCTTGTAGGCGTTGCCGCCGCGCGGCTGGGCGCCGTCGGCGGCGCGGTCGGCCGCCGCCTTGAAGACCTGTGGGCCGGGGGCCTTGCCGATCAGCAGCGATTCCACGGTGCGCAGGCGCCATGGCTTGGTGCCGACCCCGCCCACGGCGACGCGGGCGTCGCTGATGGTGCCGCCGTCCATGTCCAGCCCGACCGCGGCGGAGACCAGCGCCCATTCGAAGGAGGCGCGGTCGCGCACCTTCACGTAATGGGACCGGCGCGCGCATTCCGACGCCGGGATGTGAATGGCGGTGATCAGGTCGCCGGGCTGGAGCACCGTCTCCATGTGCGGGGTGTCGCCGGGCAGGCGGTGCAGGTTCTCCACGGCGACCTCGTCCTCCCCGTCCGGCCCCAGGATGGAGATGCGCGCGTCCAGCGCCACCAGCGCCACCGCGAGGTCCGACGGGTGGGCGGCGATGCAGCGGTCGCTGGTGCCGAGGATCGCGTGGGTGCGGTTCAGCCCGTCCAGCGCGGAGCAGCCGGTCCCCGGATCGCGCTTGTTGCAGGGGGTGGTGGCGTCGCGGAAATAGGGGCAGCGCGTGCGCTGGAGCAGGTTGCCGGCGATGGACGCCATGTTGCGCACCTGCGCCGAGGCGCTGTCCAGCAGGGCCTTGGACACGACCGGCCAGTCGCGCGTCACGCGCGGGTCGGCGGCCAGTTCGCTCATGCGGACCAGCGCGCCGACGCGCAGGCAGCCGTTCTTTTCGTCAATGCCGCCGAGGTCCAGGCCGTTGATGTCGATGAGTTCGGCCGGCGTGCGCACCCGCTCCTTCAGCAGCTGCAGCAGGTCGGTGCCGCCGGCCAGGATGTCGGGGTGCGGCGGGTGGCTGCCGCGCGTGGTGACGTCCTGCGGCGTTTGGGCGGCGGTGTAGGCAAAGGGGTGCATCGCGGGTCAGCCTTTCTGATCCGGAGTGGCCATGGCGGCGGCGGCCTTCACCGCCTCCACGATGTTCACGTAGGCGCCGCAGCGGCACAGGTTGCCGCTCATGCGCTCACGGATCGCCGCGTCGGTCGTGGGAACGCCCTCGTTCAGCAGGCCGACCGCCGCCATGATCTGCCCCGGCGTGCAATAGCCGCACTGGAAGGCGTCGTGCTCGATGAAGGCCTCCTGCACGGGGTGCAGTTTCCCGTCGCGCTCCAGCCCCTCGATGGTGGTGACGGCGCGGCCCTGCTGGGTCGCCGCCAGCGTCAGGCAGGAGACGACGGGCCGCCCGTCGACCAGCACCGTGCAGGCCCCGCATTGGCCGAGGTCGCAGCCCTTCTTGGTCCCCGTCAGCCCCAGATGGTCGCGCAGCGCGTCCAGCAGCGTCGTGCGCACGTCGAGGTGGAGCGTGTGCCGCGCGCCGTTGACGTCCAGCGTGATGTCGGCCGCCATGGCGGCGGTCAGGGGTGTGTTGTTGGCCGGCTCGGGCATGGAATCTCCTGTCGGGCGACCTCCTGTCGGTCCAGGGCCGCCCTTCCGGGAACAGGAGCCGCCCAGAGCGGTTCCCCACCACGCCGCATGCAACACCAAGCGGGGTTTCCCGTGTTGTCCACGGGTCATCCGTTGCCCCAACCGGAAAGGCGGCATGGAAAACCTGCTGTTCCAGCTTCTTCCCCGGACCCCGCGCTCGCTCTGGGTGCGCTATGGCGTGACCGTCGCGGTGGTCGCCGTGACCACGGCCTTGCGCTACAGCCTCGACCCGGTGCTGCACGCCTATCCGTTCCTGCTCTACATCCCGGCGATCTTCCTGGTGTCGCTGCTGTTCGACCGCGCGTCGGGGTTCCTGGCCGTGATCCTGTCCTGCGTGGTGACGCTCTACCTGTTCATCGAGCCGAAGTACCGCTTCGCCATTGCCAATCCCGGCGACCAGCTGGCCTTCATCATCTACACGGGCCTCGGCCTCGGCATCGCCGCGGTGACGGAGACTCTGCGCAAGACGCTGGACGCCCTGCACGACGCCTGGGCGAAGGTGGCCGCCGCGGATCGGGAGAAGGACCTGATGCTGCAGGAAATCCACCACCGCATCCGCAACGATTTGCAGCTGATCGTGGCGCAGCTGTCGCTGGCGGCCATGCGGTCGGACAACACCCAGGCCATCGTGGCGGGGACGATCGACCGCATCGGCGTGCTGGCCCGCGTCTACACCCGCCTGCGCCGGAGCGAGGGCACCAGCATCGTCAACGCGAAGGAGTTCCTGGACAGCCTGGTGGAGGACTTGCAGGCCGGCATGGTGGGCGTGCGCCCCATCGCGCTGAGCGCCAACGTCGACAGCCTGGACCTGGACATGGGCACGGCCGTGGCGGTGGGCACTATCGCCAACGAGCTGGTCACCAACGCGGTGAAATACGCCTTCCCGGACGGCCGGGCCGGCTGGATCGACCTGACTTTCCGGATGGCGGACGGGGCTTGCGTCCTCCATGTCTGCGACAACGGCGAGGGGCTGTCGTCCAGCGCGCCGAAGGGCACCGGCCTCGGCCGCCAGATCGTGCAGCAGCTGGCCTTGCAGCTGCGCGGCACGCTGGAGATCCGGCCGAGGGAGGAGGGCGGGGTGCAGGCGACGCTGCGCTTCCCCGCCGCGGCTTAGGTCAGCGCCTTTGCGGCGTGGCGCAGGTGGTCGTCGATGAAGCTGGCGATGAAGAAGTAGCTGTGGTCGTAACCCGGCTGCATCCGCAGGGTCAGCGGGTAACCAGCGGCCTCAGCGGCCTTCTTCAGGTTCTCGGGCTTCAGCTGCCGTTCCAGGAAGCCGTCGGCGTCGCCCTGGTCCACGAGGATCGGCAGGCGTTCCTTGGCCCGGCCGAGCAGGGCGCAGCTGTCCCACTCCAGCCAAGTCGCGTAGTCGGTGCCGAAGAAGCGCTCGAAGGCCTTCTCGCCCCAGGGCACGCTGGCCGGGTTGCCGATCGGCGCGAAGGCCGACACGGAGCGGTAGCGGCCGGGGTTGCGCAGCGCGCAGACGATCGCCCCGTGCCCGCCCATGGAATGGCCGGAGATGGAGCGGCGGTCGGTGACCGGCAGTTCGGCCTCCACCAGCGCCGGCAGATCCTGCACCACATAGTCGTGCATCCGGTAGTGCTTCGCCCAGGGCTCTTGCGTCGCGTTGACGTAGAAGCCGGCGCCGAGCCCGAAGTCCCAGGACCCGTCCGGGTCGCCCGGCACGTCGGCCCCTCGCGGGCTGGTGTCCGGCGCCACGATGGCGATGCCGAGTTCCGCCGCCGTCCGCATGGCGCCGGCCTTCTGCATGAAATTCTCGTCCGTGCAGGTCAGGCCGGACAGCCAGTAGAACACCGGGACCTTGCCGTGTTCGGCCTGCGGCGGCAGGTAGACGGCAAACACCATGTCGCAGTCCAGCACCGCGGAGCGGTGCCGGAAGCGCTTGTGCCAGCCGCCGAAGCAACGGTTCGCCGCGATCTGAGTCAGGGCCGTGTCCATCATCCCCCCTTGTTCTTGGTTGGAAGCCCTTCTCCCCCAAGGGGAGAAGGGCTTCTTGTCGTTACTGCCCGTAGAGGATGACGGAGCGGATGCTCTTGCCCTCGTGCATCAGGTCGAAGGCCTCGTTGATCTTCTCCAGGCCCATGGTGTGGGTGATGAAGGTGTCCAGTTCGAACTCGCCCTTCAGGTAGCGTTCCACATAGTCCGGCAGCTCCGACCGGCCGCGCACGCCGCCGAAGGCGGAGCCGCGCCAGACGCGGCCCGTGACCAGCTGGAAGGGACGGGTGCTGATCTCCTGCCCGGCGCCGGCGACGCCGATGATGACCGACTCGCCCCAGCCCTTGTGGCAGCATTCCAGCGCCGCGCGCATCACCTGCACGTTGCCGATGCATTCGAAGCTGTAGTCCACGCCGCCGTCGGTCATCTCGACCAGCACCTCCTGGATCGGGCGGTCGTAGTCCTTGGGGTTGATGACGTCGGTGGCGCCGAGCTGCCGGGCGATCTCGAACTTGTCGGGGTTGATGTCGACGCCGATGATGCGCGAGGCCTTGGCCATCACCGCGCCGATGATCGCCGACAGGCCGATGCCGCCCAGCCCGAAGATGGCGACCGTGGAGCCGGGCTCCACCTTCGCGGTGTTGCGGACAGCACCCATGCCGGTGGTGACGCCGCAGCCGAGCAGGCAGACCTTCTCCAGCGGGGCGGCCTTGTTGATCTTGGCGAGCGCGATCTCCGGCAGGACCGTGTATTCGGAGAAGGTGGAGGTGCCCATGTAGTGGAAGATCTCCCGCCCCTTGGCGGAGAAGCGGCTGGTGCCGTCGGGCATCAGGCCCTTGCCCTGGGTGGCGCGGATCGCCTGGCACAGGTTGGTCTTGCCGGACAGGCAGAATTTGCACTTTCCGCATTCCGGCGTGTAGAGCGGGATGACGTGGTCGCCGACGGCGACGGAGGTGACGCCGGGCCCGACCTCCTCCACCACGCCGCCGCCCTCGTGGCCGAGGATCGCGGGGAAGATGCCTTCCGGATCGGCGCCGGACAGGGTGTAGGCGTCGGTGTGGCAGACGCCGGTGGCGACGATGCGCACCAGGACCTCGCCCTGCTTGGGTGCTGCGACCTCAACCTCTTCGATCTCCAGGGGACGCTTCGCTTCCCAGGCAACCGCCGCGCGTGACTTCACCATCCCACCGTCTCCGTATTCTGGTTGTTTGCTGCCAGGGAAGGTGGACCGGCGCGCGCGCTTTGGCAACGCCGCACCGGTGGAACATCCCCGCCCTTTGGGCATTGAAAATGGTGTGCCCGGACTGTTGAGGGATTTTTGATGAACATTGATTTGTCCGCAGCCGCCGACCGCATTCAGTCGATGCTGCACGGCGCCATCGCGCTGCTGCCGAACCTGATGATCGCCGTTCTGGTCTTCCTGATCTTCCTGGTCGTCGCCCGGATGGTGCGATCGCTGGTGCTGCGCCTGATCGGCCGCCACGCCTCGGCGGGGCTGGAGCGGGTGCTGGGCCGTCTGGTCCAGGGTGCGGTGACCATCGTCGGGCTGTTCGTGGCCCTGACCATCGTCATCCCGACCCTGACCGCGGGAAGCCTCGTCCAGCTGCTGGGCATCAGCAGCGTGGCGGTCGGCTTCGCCTTCAAGGACGTTTTGCAGAACTTCCTGGCCGGGATCCTGATCCTGGTGACCCGGCCCTTCCGCATCGGCGACGAGATCGTCTTCGGCGGGTTCGAGGGCACGGTGGAGGACATCCAGACCCGCGCGACGGAGCTGCGCACCTACGATGGGCGGCGGGCGGTGATCCCCAATTCCAAGCTGTTCACCGACGCGGTGCTGGTCAACACCGCCTACAAGGGCCGCCGGTCGGAGGTGGACCTGGCCGTTGACATCGGGGCCGACCTGGACCGCGCCCGCAACGCCATCCTGACGACGGTGCGCGGCGTGGACGGCGTGCTGACCGACCCGGCGCCGGAGGTTCTGACGACCTCCGTCTCACCGGAAAAGGCCGTGCTGCACATCCGCTGGTGGAGCCCGCCGCACCGCGGCGACGTGGCACGCGTCCAGGACCGCGTGATGGCCGCCATCGACCGCGCGCTGAAGGACAGCGGCATCGTGAAGTTGCCGTCGGCGGCGTGACGACAGGTCCGGGCGTTGGGCCCCCACCCTAACCCTCCCCCATCTTCGACGGGGGAGGGGACTGCCGCCGCTCTGTGATGAAAGGCCTCCCCCGCGAAGTGGGGGAGGGTTGGGTGGGGCCCCAACGCGACGACTTCACACGACTTATCAGCAGGACGCGTCAGCCAATCAGCAAGACGTCTGCCGCGGAATGCGCTCCACCTCCAGGCCGAACGCAGGGCGCAGGCGGGTGCCCAGCACGTTGCCGGCCAGCGCCGCGACGATCCACACCCAGCCGTGCAGGCTGCCCGACGCGATGCCGCTGAAATAGGCCCCGATGTTGCAGCCGTAGGCGAGGCGGGAGCCGTAGCCGAGCAGCACGCCGCCGACCACCGCCGCGACGAGCGAGCGCAGCGGCAGCTTCCAGATCGGCGCGAACTTGCCGGCCAGCCCGGCGGCGAACAGCGCGCCGACGATGATGCCGAAGTCCATCACCGAGGTGACGTCGGCCAGCACGCTGTCCTGCAGCGACTTGGCCTGGGCCGGCGGCTGCCAGAAGGGCCAGGAGGCGACGTCGACGCCGAGCGCGGCCAGACCCTTGCTGCCCCACAGCGCGAAAGCCGACGTGATGCCCCAGGGGCGGCCGGCCAGCGCCAGCGTCGCGAAGTTCAGCAGGGCGAGCGCGACCGCACCCCAGACCAGCGGCCAGGGGCCGCGCAGGAAGCGCTGGAAACCCACGGTGCGGGCCGGCGCGCCTACGACCAGGCGGCCGTGAGCACGCTTTTCCAGCAACACGGTCACGGCGTAGACCGCAGCGAAGATGGCGAGATTCACGGCCAGCGCCAGCGGCCAGCCCCAGGCCGACACCAGCGAAACCGGCGCGAAGGTCGGCTGCGTCTGCCACCAGGGCAGGTGATAGGCGCCGAGCACGGAGCCGACGACGAAGAAGAACAGCGTGACCAGCATGCGCGTGCTGCCGCCGCCCACGGTGTAGAGCGTGCCGGACGCGCAGCCGCCGCCCAGCTGCATGCCGACGCCGAACAGGAAGGCGCCGATTACGACCGAGACGCCGACTGGCGACACCAGCCCCTTCACCGGCGCTCCGAACAGCGTCCCCGCCGCCAGCACCGGGAAGAACAGCGCGCAGGCCACCGCCAGCATGATCATCTGCGCCCGCAGGCCGGCCCCGCGCCGGTCCGCGATGAAGACGCGGAAGGCGGAGGTGAAGCCGAACAGCGCGTGGTAGAGGACAAGGCCCATGGCCCCGCCGATCAGGTACAGCGCCGCCTGCGTGCCGGAGACGGAGCCCCCGATCCACAGGCCGCCGCCCGCCAGCGCCAGCAGCGCGGCCCCGGCCACACGCCAGTCGATCCCGGGCACAAACACGGCCGGGCCCGCCGCCCGGCCGAGTGTCACGTCAGCCATGCCGACTCTCCAATTTACACAAGAAAATGTGTATGTAAGGGGTAAGAACGCTCACGGTGGAGTAGATAATGGGAAGAGCTTCTCGCGAAAGGCCGTCTTGTGCATCCCTGGTTTGCGTCGGCTGAGCGTGTGAAATCACCCGGCGTCGGGAAAGGCACGCCGCGCCAGCCGGCCCAGCGTCAAGCTCTGCGCCACGAGGGTGAAGGCGACGACCGCGTAGCAGACGGTGAGCAGCGCGTCCCGGTGCGGGCTGTCGGGCAGGGACAGCACCAGCGCCACGGCAACGCCGCCGCGCACGCCGCCCCACACCAGAACTGCGATGGCCCCCGCCTTGCGCTCATAGCGGGCATGGGCGAGGACCACGGGAACCACGCTCGCCAAGCGCGCCGCCAGGGCAACCAGCGGGGCGGCCAGCGCCGCGAGAAGGACCGCGCCGCTCCACGACGACAGGATCGCCGCCTCCAGCCCGACCAAAAGGAACAGCATCGCGTTCAGGATGGCGTCCACCTTCTGCCAGAAGGTCTTGAGGATGCGCCCGGCCTTTTCGGAGGAGACGTGCCGCTCCGCCGTGGTGCCGATCAGCAGGCCGGCCGCCACGACCGCGATCGGCCCCGACACGTCCAGCCGCAGCGCGAGGCTGTAGGTCGCGGCGGCGAGCGCGAGCGAGATGGACAGTTCCACCGACGCGTCGTCGGCCTGCTTCTTGGCCCAGAAGGCGACGGAGCCGGTCGCGAGGCCGAGCAGCGTCCCGCCGCCGGCCTCCTTCACGAAGTCCCAAATCGCGATGGGGGCGACTCCGCCGACGGTCACGTCGGCCTCCGCCCCCGTGGCGATGCCCAGCAGGACGGTGAAGAGGACGACGCCCACGCCGTCGTTGAACAGGCTTTCCCCGGCGATGGCGGCGCGCAGGCCACCGGGCAGCGGAGAATGCTCCAGCACCGCCAGCACGGCGACCGGGTCGGTGGGGGCGAGCGCCGCCCCGAGGACGAGGCACCAGACGAAGGGCACCGCCTGCCCCAGCCAGCCGAACAGCAGCCACATCGCGGTGCCGAACACCGCCGTGGAGATGACCACCGACAGCGAGGCGAGCGCCGCGACCGACCAGCGCCGATGCCACAGCTCTGCGCTGTCCTGCTCGATCGCGCCGGCGAACAGCAGGAAGGCAAGCGCCCCTTGCAGCAGGGTTGCCGGCAGGTTGGCGGACGCGATCAGTTTCTGCTCCCAGTCGCGGACGCCCTCGGCGCCGGGCACCAGGGAGGCGGCGAGGCTGGTTGCGAAGGCGACGCCGAAGGCCAGCAGGAACACCCCGACCGTCCCAGGCAGGCGAAGCCAGCGGTGGCTGACGAAGCCGAACAGGGCCGCCAGGGTCAGCAGGATGGACACCAGTTCGAACAGGCCCATGGGCACCGAAGGAGAGTTGCGGGATCACCGGCAGCCAACAGGGCGGGGGGCATTGCATTCCGGCCCCGGAACGAGCGGCGTCATCGCGGTTCAAATCCCCTCTCCCCAGGGGGAGAGGGTTATTCGGCCATAGGCGATTGCCTTGGGCGTCACCGCAGCGTCACTTGACTTGGCCGGCGCCTTCTGCGCACTGCGTATCCCCGTTCGCCACCCTTTCGGCCGGTTTCCATGCCCGACCAGACGCCCGCCCTCCTGATTGACGCCGCCTCCCGCCATTACGCGGGCACCGCCGCACCGGCGGTGGACGGGGTGACCCTCGATGTCGCGGCGGGGGAGTTCCTGGCGCTGCTCGGGCCGTCCGGTTGCGGGAAGAGCACGCTGCTGCGCATGGTCGCGGGGTTCGAGCGGCTGGACGCCGGGCGGATCGCCGTCGGCGGGCGCACGCTGTCCGGGCCGGGCACCCACGTCCCGCCGGAAGAGCGGCGGATCGGGCTGGTCTTCCAGTCCTACGCGCTGTGGCCGCACATGACGGTGGCCGGCAACGTCGCCTACCCGCTGGAAACGGCGCGCGTGCCGAAGCCCGACCGGGAACGGCGGGTCCGCGCCGCGCTGGAGACGGTGGGCCTGACCGGCTACGAGGCGCGCCGACCGGCGGAGCTGTCGGGCGGCCAGCGGCAGCGCGTCGCGCTGGCCCGCTGCCTGGTCATGAGCCCGGAACTGGTGCTGCTGGACGAGCCGCTCGCCAACCTCGACGTGCACCTGCGCGCGGCGATGGAGGAGGAGTTCGCGGACTTTCACGCCAAGACCGGCGCCACCATGGTCTATGTGACGCACGACCAGGCGGAGGCGATGGCGCTGGCGACGCGCATCGCCGTGCTCGACCACGGGCGCCTCGCCCAGGTGGCGCCGCCGCGCACGCTCTACCGGGAGCCGGCGACGCCCATGGTCGCGGGCTTTGTCGGCCAGGGCGCGGTGGTGGAGTGCGTGGTCCTGACGACGGCCGTGGACGGCCGATGCCGCGTGCGGCTGTTCGGCGCGGAGGCCGTGGTCCGCTGCCGGCCCGGCCAGGGAGAAGGGCCGGCGCCGCTCTGCCTGCGCCCGGAGGATCTGGAGCCCGACCCGCAGGGTTCCATCGCGGCGACGGTGGTGCGCGCCGCCTACAAGGGCGGCTTCGTGCTGGTCGAGGCGGAACCGGCGGAGGCGCCGGGCGTCCGCCTGATGCTGCGGATCGGCGGCGACGCCCAGGTCGCGACGGGGGAAGCGCTGCGGCTGGCGATCCGCGATGGGTGGGTGGTGCCGGCCATTCCGCTGGATAAGGGCGACGGCCGCGCGGCCGGGTGATTCGTTGGGTTCAACATTGGGGCCCAACTTTCGCTTGGTCGTCGGGCGGCTTGGTGGTTTATAGCGGGGCGTTCCGCAACCCTTCCGCTGCCGGTACCCCATCATGAGCGACACCGCTGCCCCCCTGTTCGACCGCGTTGCCATCCTCGGCATCGGCCTGATCGGCTCCTCCCTGGCGCGGGCGCTCACGGAGTATGGGGTCGCGGCGCACGTGGTCTGCGCCGACCGCAGCGCCGAGGCCTGCGCCAAGGCGATGGAACTGGGCATCGTGGAGCGGGCGACGACCGACCTCGCCGAGGCGCTGGCCGGCGCCGACCTCGTCGTGCTGGCGACCCCGGTCGGCAGCTTCGCGGAGGTCGGGGAGCGCATCGGGCCGCTGCTGCGCCCCGGCACCATCGTGACCGACGTGGGCTCGGTGAAGCAGGCGGTGCTGCGCGACGTCGGGCCGCATATGCCCGAGGGCGTGCACCTGATCCCCGGTCACCCGGTGGCGGGCACCGAGCATTCCGGTCCGGAGGCCGGATTCGCCACCCTGTTCCAGGGCCGCTGGTGCATCGTGACCCCGCCGTCCGGGGCCAACCCGGAGGCGCTGGACAAGGTCGCGGAGATGTGGCGCCGCGTCGGGTCGACGGTGGAAATCATGGATGCGAACCACCACGACCGGGTGCTCGCCATCACGTCGCACCTGCCGCACCTGATCGCCTACACCATCGTCGGCACCGCGTCCGACCTGGAGGACGACACCAAGTCGGAGGTGATCAAGTTCTCGGCCGGCGGCTTCCGCGACTTCACCCGCATCGCGGCCAGCGATCCGGTGATGTGGCGTGACATCTTCATCAACAACCGCGAGGCGGTTCTGGAGATCCTCCAGCGCTTTACGGAGGACCTGACCGCCCTCCAGCGCGCCATCCGCTGGGGCGAAGGCGAGGTGCTGCAGGACCACTTCACCAAGACGCGCGCCATCCGCCGCGGCATCATCGACGCCCGGCAGGCGTAAAACGGCGTAGCTGGCCGCCGGCGCCGGTTTCCCGGCGCCGTAGCCACGGTCAGCTCATGGCCCTGTCAGCGCGGGGCCAGGACCATGATCATCATGCGGCCTTCCATCCGGGGCATCTGCTCCACCTTGGCCACGTCCTGGAGCTGGTCGCGCACGCGGATGAGCACGTTCATGCCCAGATCCTGGTGGGCCATCTCGCGCCCGCGGAAGCGCATGGTCATCTTGACCTTGTCGCCCTCTTCGAGGAACCGCTGCGCGGCGCGCATCTTGACGTCATAGTCGTGGTCATCGATGTTGGGGCGGAGCTTCAGCTCCTTCAACTCGATGATCTTCTGCTTCTTGCGCGCCTCGTTGGCCTTCTTCTGCTCCTCGAAGCGGTGCTTGCCGTAATCGAGGATCTTGCAGACCGGCGGGTCGGCCTGGGGCGCAATCTCGACCAGATCAAGTTCCGCATCCGCCGCCGCGTCAAAAGCGTCGCGCAGGGAGACGATGCCGATCATCTCCCCGTTGGCGCCGACCAGACGGACGGTGCGGGCGGTGATTTCCCGATTGAGGCGCGGGCCTTCGCGGACCGGATCCGCGTCATAAAGCTTGGCTATTGTCGATCTCCTAAAAGTTTCACCATGCCAGTGGTGGCGTGGGACTCATGCGATGGGGACGTGACCCCAATTATCCCATGATGTCCAGAATAATTTGGCGCACTTCGCGCCGGGTCAAGCGGGGCCACTCCGGCCCACGGGGCGTCAGCGGACGAATGTCCGGGGCCACGTGCGTCTGCGGCGTGGCGTTTGTGCGGTCCGTCGGGGTGATGGCAGTCGTCATAAGAATCCTCCGGCCCGGTCGGGTGTGTCCCCGCCGGCTCTTGTCTCGGTTTGTGTGAAAGACCGCTCCGGTGCGCATCGGTGCACCGCGGCGAACACTGCAACGCTTGGACGGCGCAGAGGTTCTCGGCAAAAACGCGAACGGCATCCCATTCAAACGGGGACAAGGCCCGGACCCGGGACGGGGGCCGGCGAACGCATCGCGCTGAGCGACTTCGGTTCGTTCTAAGTGGTGCCTCCACCGGCGCATGCAAGCACAAACATGGCCGCAAACATGGCCGGTGGCGCGAATCGAAGCGCCTAAAGCGAATTTTCATTCGCTTTAGATTCACACGGCCTCATTCGCCGGCCGGGCTTCGGCCGCATGGGCGGCCGGGACCGCGGTCGCAGTCCAAAGCGGATCGCAATCCGCTTTACCACACCACCGGAGGCAGCGCGGCGACCTTCAGGGGCCCGAGGAACAGCGCCTGATTCTGCACCGTGACGGGGGCGGTCAGCACCGGTTCGCCGCCGGGTTCGGCCGGGCGGGCGAGCATGGTCAGCATCGTGCGGGCGAAGGCCAGCTCCTTGGGCCGGAATACACCCTGGAGGGCGTCGAGCACGGCCTGGAATCCGCGCACCTCCGCGGTCAGGGCCGCCTGCGGCTGGAGTGCGGCGTCGAGCGCCAGCGTGCCGTTCATCGCCAGCTTCAGCGGCCCCCAATCGAGCTTCAGGCTGTCGAGCTGGACCGTGCCGCCCTCGCGACTCCAGGCCGACAGACTGGCCGGCTCCGGCTTGGGCGGGCGGCCCATCACGCGCGCGGTGACCAGCGCGCGCTCCACTTGGCGGCCCAGCGAGCCCGGCACCTCCTGCGGCAGGGTCACGCCGCTGGCAGTGGCGGAGACGGACAGGCCCGCGTCGCCGTGGCCGGCCGGCGGCTCGGCGGGCTGGGTGGCGGTCAGGTCCAGCGCCGCGACCGGGACGGGCAGGGCGTCCGGCTGGGCGACGAGGTCCTTGAGGCCAATCTGGAGTTCCACCGGCAGCCCGCCGAAGGTCAGCAGGACATGCCCCGTGCCGCCCCCCTTGGCGCGGAGGTCGAAGGGCGGCTGGTTGGCCTGGACCAGAGTCAGGCGCTGCTCCCCCGGCAGGTCCAGCGCGATGCGCGTGTGGTTCCAGGGCGGCGCCTCGGCCACCAGACGGGTGCCCTGCCACTCCACGCCGCGGGTGGCGAGGTGCGGGGACTCCAGCGCGGCGCGGATGGACAGGGGATAGCCGGTCACGGTCAGGCCGCGATGCTCCACCATCGTTCCGGCGGAGCGCTGCTCCTCGATCCAGGCGAGCACGCCGCGCTCCACCGCCATTGCTGCCTGCCACCACCAGACGGAATAGGCGGCGATGGCGACCGCCAAGGCCAGGATGACGGTCGCGATGACCCTGCGTGTGCGCATGTGTGGCATTTCCGTTGTATGACACCCACGTTATAGCGGGCAGGCCGGGACCGTGCTAGCATTCACCCGGTCGGCGCAAGATCGCGCCAATTGAATACTTCTGGGACATGCTGCTCGATACGCAATCGCTTGTTGCCGAGCTTCCGGTTGTTGCGCCGACCCGCGCGACGCCCCCCGCCACCCCCCGCCATCCGCCCCGATGGACCATGGACATCACCGTCGATCCCGGCGCCGATCTGTGGGTTTTCGGCTATGGATCGCTGATGTGGAACCCCGGCTTCCCATTCCTGGAAAGCCAGCCGGCGGTCATCGGCGGCTATCACCGGCGCTTCTGCGTCTCCTCGTACCGCTACCGCGGAACGCCGGAACGGCCGGGGCTGGTGCTGGGGCTGGACCGCGGCGGCTCCTGCCGGGGCCTCGTCTTCCGCGTGGCGCCGGAGCATGTGCCGACGACCCTGGACTATCTGTGGGACCGGGAGATGATCAACCGGGTCTACCGGCCGAAGATGGTGCCGGTGCGCCTGGGCGGCGGACGGGCGCCGGTGACCGCCTGCACCTTCGTGGTGGACCGCCGGCATTGCCAGTACTGTGGCTGCCTCGACGAGTCGACCATGGCCGACCGCATCGCCGGCTGCCGCGGCGAGCGCGGGCCGAACCTGGACTATCTCGCCAACACCGTCGCGCACCTGGAAGAGCTGGGCATCCGCGACAAGAGCCTGTCCAGCTTGCTCGCCGCCGTGCGGCGGCGGATGGACTGCACGGGATGAGCCCGTAGGTTGGGTGGAGCGCCAGCGAAACCCAACACACGTTGCATTGCGTACCTGTTGGGTTGCGCTTCGCTCCACCCAACCTACGCGGTGCCTTCCAGCAGCCCTTTCTTCTCCGTCAGGAGGGCGATCAGGAAATCCATGGTGGCGCGCACGCGGGCGGCGCGGCGCAGGTCGCCGTGGACGAGCAGCCACAGCTCCCGTCCCTCCGGCGCCGGGTCGGAGGGAAGACGGACCAGCCCGGGGTCGGGTATGCCCAGGAAATGGGGCAGGGCGGCGACACCCAGCCCGGCGCGGGCTGCGGAGGCGAGGCTGCCCAGGTCGTTGGCACGGAACACGAAGGGCCGGCCCGCCGCCACGCCGCGCAGCCAGCGCTGCTGCGGCACGTGGTCCAGGCTCTCGTCATACCCTACGAACTCCCAGTCGGCCTCCGCTCGGCCCTCCAGGTGTGCGGGGGCGGCGTAGAGGCCGTAGCCCATGGTGCCGACGCGGCGGCTGACCAGCCCGTCATCCTCCGGGCGTTTCAGGCGGATGGCGAGGTCGGCCTCCCGCCGGGTCAGGCTGACGGCGCGGGAATCGCCGATCAGCTCCAGGACGACCTGCGGAAAGCGGGTCCGGAACGGCCCCAGGTTCGGGGCGAGGAAGGCGCTGGCGAAGACCGGCGGGGCCGACAGGCGCACCGTACCGGCGGGCTCCGCCGACTGGCCACGGGCGAAGCGCTCAATGGCGAAGGCGCCTTCCTCCAGCCGTCCTGCCAGCGCCGCGACCTCCTCCCCCTCGGTCGTGAGGGCGTAGCCGCGCGGCAGCCGGTCGAACAGCCGGACGCCCAGGCTGTCCTCCAGCGCCGCGACGCGGCGGGCGACCGTGGTGTGGTCGACCTTCAGCCGTCGCGCCGTCGCCGACAGGCTGCCGCTGCGCGCCAGCTCGACGAAAAAGCGCAAGTCGCCCCAGTCCATGATCCTCTCTGTGGAAATTTGCACACAGGATGGGGGAGTTTGCCGAATGTCCGTGCGGAACGCCACAGGATACCGTCGCTCCATCGCACACACAGTGGAGATACGACGCCATGATCCGCGCCATTCGCCTGCACCGCCCCGGCGGCCCCGACGCCCTGCGGCTGGAGACCATCGACCTGCCCGACCCCGGTCCCGGCGAGCTGCGCATTCGCCATTTGGCCGTCGGGGTGAACTATGTGGACGTCTACCACCGCACCGGCCTTTACCCGCTGCCGCCGCCGCCCGCCGTGATCGGCGTCGAGGGTGCCGGCGTGGTCGAGGCGGTCGGGCCGGATGTGGACCGCTTCAGGCCGGGCGACCGGGTCGCCTGGGCCGGCGCGCCGGTCGGCGGCTATGCCGAGGCCCGCAACCTGCCGGCCGAGCGCGCCGTCCGCTTGCCGGAGGGGCTGGACCCGGTCGTCGCCGCGTCGCTGCTTCTGCGCGGCATCACGGCGCACATGCTGGTGAACCGCGTGCACCCCGTCGGGCCGGGCACGACGATGCTCGTCCACGCGGCGGCGGGCGGGCTCGGGCTGGTGCTGACGCAATGGGCGAAGGGCCTTGGCGCCACGGTCATCGGCACCGTGGGCAGCGCGGACAAGGCGGCGATTGCCCGTGCCCACGGCCTGGACCATGCCATCCTCTACCGGGAAGAGGACGTCGCCGCCCGGACGCGCAAGCTGACCGGCGGACGGGGCGTGGATTTCGCCGTGGAGGGCATCGGCGGCGACCTCTTCCGCCGCACGCTGGACGCCGTCGCCCCGTTCGGCATGGTCGCCAGCGTCGGGCAGGCCGGCGGGCCGGTGCCGCCCATCGATCTGGCGGAGATCGGCCCGCGCCGATCGCTGGCCGTGTCGCGGCCCAGCTCCTTCGGCTACATGGCCGACCTCGCAACCTACCGCGCGGCCTTGACGGAGGTGGTGCGCCGCGCCGCAGAGGGTTTGAGCGCCGGCCCGGTCACCACCTTGCCGCTGGAGTCCGCGGCCGACGCCCACCGGGCGCTGGAAAGCCGCGGCACCGCCGGCGCGCTGGTGCTGGTGCCGTAATCCTGGCGCTCATGCTGCCGGGTCTTATATGGAAGGGCATGCGCGCTCGTCGGATTGCCCTTCCCATCCTCATCGCCGCCCTCGCCTGGACCCTGCCCGCCTGGGCGGCGGGTCTGCACCATGACCTGGACGTCACGCTCGACCCGAACACGCGGCGGCTGGAGGTGGTGGATCGGCTCCACCTGCCGGTGGGGGACCGGACGCTGCACCTCGCGCCCGGACTGACGGTTGGGGATGCGACGGCGGGTGGGCGTCCGCTCCCCGTGAACCGGAGCGGCGCGACGCTGCGGCTGTCTGTGCCGGAAGGGGCCGGGGAGGTGGTGCTGCGCTATTCCGGAACCCTGGCGCCTTTGTCCACTGAGGCGCGTGGCGATGGCCCGATGGCCGGGGAGGAGGGCGCCTACCTGCCGGCCGGAAGCGGCTGGCTGCCGGCCTCCGGAGATATGTTGGGCGGGGATGAGCCGCCGACTTGGAGGCTCGCCGTGCGCGTGCCCGCCCCGTTCGTGGCGGTGGCGACCGGCCGGCTGCTGGAGGAGGCGCGCGGCGGCGACAGCTACCGCGCCGTCTTCGCCGAGGAGCGCAGCGTCGAGGAGCCGTCGCTCTTCGCCGGACCCTGGCAGGTGAAGGAGCGCCAGGACGGCGACCTGCGCCTGCGGACCTATTTCCACCCCGAACAGGCCGGGTTGTCCGACGATTACCTGGACCTGTCCGCCCGCACCATCGACGAGCAGGCGCGGCGCATCGGCGCCTACCCCTTCGCCGGCTTTTCCATCCTGTCGGCGCCGCTGCCCGTGGGGCTGGGCTTTCCCGGGCTGACCTACATCGGGCGCCAAGTGCTGCCCCTTCCCTTCATCCGGGCGCAGTCGCTGCCGCACGAGATCCTGCACAACTGGTGGGGCAACGGCGTGCGTGTGGGCGAGGGCGGCAACTGGTGCGAGGGGCTGACCACCTTCATGGCCGACTACGCCGCCGCCGAATCGCGCGGACCCGACGCGGCGCGGGCGATGCGGATGGACTGGCTGCGCGACTACGCCGCCCTGCCGGCCGACCGCGACTCGGCGCTGACCGCCTTCCGGTCGAAGGTGCACGACGCCTCGCAGATCGTCGGCTACGGCAAGGCGGCGATGCTGTTCCACATGCTGCGCGCGGAGATCGGCGAGAGCGCCTTTTCCGACGGAATCCGACGATTTTGGACCGACCACCGCTTCAAGGAGGCGGGTTGGACCGACCTGCGCCGCGCCTTCGAGGGGGCGTCCGGCCGCGACCTCGGCCCCTTCTTCGAGCAGTGGCTGATCCGCGTCGGCGCCCCGACGCTGCGGCTGGCCGATGCGAAAGCGCAGGCCGACGGCGTCACGCTGACCGTGCAGCAGGGCTCCCCCACCTACGCGATGACCGTGCCGGTGGCGGTGGAGACGGCGAACGGCACGGTGTGGGGCAGCGTCCGCCTGGACGGGCGGCAAGCCACCACGACGATCCGCACCGACGCTCCGCCCAAGGCGGTGTCGGTTGATCCGGCCTTCGATCTGTTCCGCCGGCTGGCCCCGGGCGAGGCGCCGCCGATCCTGCGCGACGTGACGCTCGACCACGCCGCCAACACGGTGATCGCCGCTGATGGGGACGCGGCGCAGGCGGCGCGGGCGCTGGCGGAGCGGTTGGCCGACGGCAAGCCGCGCATCGTGGCGCCGGACCGGACCGACCCGGTGGCCCCGCTGACGCTGATCGGCACGACGGAGGGGGTGGACCGGCTGCTCGCCCTCTACCGGCTGCCGTTGGTGCCCGACAGCCTTGCCAAGCGCGGTACGGCGCGGGTCTGGGCCTTCCGCACGGCGCAGGGGCGCGCGGTCCTGGCGGTAGCGGGCGACGACGCGGCGGCCTTGCAGGCGTTGCTGCGCCCGCTGCCGCACTATGGCCGGCAGAGCTGGCTGGTGTTCGACGGGGCGAAGGCGGAAGACCGCGGCGTCTGGCCGGCCAGCGACAGCCCGCTGCGCCGCGCGCTCAATTGAAGACTCGCCGGTCGCTCGACTGAAGACTCTGGCCTTTCGCACAGTACCCATGGAGCATACCCCCGCCCTCGCGTGTTGAAGGGGAAATCGCGCGTTCTGCGCGCAACCCTGCGGGAGGATGCAATGTCTCGGACAGCGAAGCTTTTTCTGGGTTCCGTGATCGGGATCGGCATGGCGGCGGCCCTCGCCCTGCCGGCGGCCGCGGCGCCCGGCGACATCTATGCGGTGAGCGGCGAGAAGGTGAACCTGCGCGCGGCACCGTCGGACAACGCCTCGATCCGCTCGACGGTCGGGCGCGGCGACGAGGTGATCGAGCTGAAGCAGGAGGGCAACTGGCTCGGCGTGCGGTCGATGCGCACGGGCGAGGAGGGCTGGGTCTTCGCCGACCTCGTGAAGCGGCGCACGCCCAGCACGCTCAGCGGCGCGTCGGCGGCAGCGACGGACGCCGGCTTCGGCCGCATCTCGTCGGGCTTTGATGGGTTGCTGGCGAACATCAACAACCAACTCGGCTACCGCATGGCGGAGCGGGTGGAGCAGACCAACGACGGCGGCCTGCGCGTGATCCCGACGCAGGAATGGCTCTACAACACCAGCCGCGAGGCCAAGATCTACGCGGCCCTGGCGCTGTACGAGATGTGGAAGAACCACAACAACGGGCGGCCGGTGAACGTGGCGCTGGGCTCCCCCGGCTCCTCGGCCATCGCCATCGAGGACGGCAACCGCGGGCCGGAGATGGCCCTGCCGCTGATGGGCGCGTCGCGGTAATCCCGCGTCGCATTCTTGATCCGCATCAACGCCCGTTCGCCCTCCAGGCGGCCAAATGCCGTCCGGCTTGGACGAACGGGCGGGGCCCATGAAGTACGTCGATGAATTCCGGGACGCTGGTCTCGCCCGCGGCCTCGCCGCGGCCATCGGGCGGGAGGCGGCGGCCGGGCGGTCCTATCACCTGATGGAATTCTGCGGGGGGCACACCCACGCCATTTCCCGCTACGGCATCCCGGACCTGCTGCCGGCCAACGTCCGCATGATCCATGGGCCGGGCTGCCCGGTCTGCGTGCTGCCGGTGGGGCGCATCGACGACGCCATTGCCATCGCGCGCCAGCCCGGCGTGATCCTCTGCACCTACGGCGACGTTCTGCGCGTACCGGGCTCCGGCCGGGTCAGCCTGCTGAAGGCCAAGGCGGGCGGTGCGGACGTGCGCATGGTGCTGTCCACCATGGACGCCCTGCGCATCGCGGAGGAGAACCCGGACCGCGAGGTCGTCTTCTTCGCCATCGGTTTCGAGACCACGACCCCGCCCACGGCGCTGGCCATCCAGGCGGCGCAGGCCAGGGGCCTGTCCAACTTCACCGTCTTCTGCAACCATGTCCTGACCCCCTCGGCCATCCAGAACATCCTGGAAAGCCCGGAGGTGCGGGAGCTGGGCACCCTGCCGCTGGACGGCTTCATCGGTCCGGCGCACGTCTCCGTCGTCATCGGCAGCCGTCCCTACGAGTATTTCGCGGAGGAATACCGCAAGCCGGTCGTCGTCGCGGGGTTTGAGCCGTTGGACGTGCTCCAGGCCATCCTGATGCTGGTGCGCCAAGTGAACGAAGGGCGGGCGGGGGTGGAGAACCAGTTTACCCGCGCCGTGACCCGCGACGGCAACCGCAAGGCCCAACGGCTCGTCGCCGAGGTGTTCGAGATGCGGCGCAGCTTCGAATGGCGCGGCTTGGGTATCGTTCCCTACAGCGGGTTGCGCATCAAGGAGGCCTATGGCGCCTTCGACGCGGAGCGGCGCTTCGCCGTGCCCGGCCGCTCCGTGCCCGACCACAAGGGCTGCGAGTGTGGGGCGATCCTGCGCGGGGTGAAGCGGCCCAGCGACTGCAAGCTGTTCGGCACGGTCTGCACGCCGGAAAACCCCATGGGGTCCTGCATGGTGTCGGCGGAGGGGGGCTGCGCCGCCCACTACACCTACGGGCGCTTCCGCGACCACCAAAATGCGGGGGCCGCCTGATGCGCATCCTGATCCTGTGCCACGCCTTCAACAGTTTGGTGCAACGTCTGTACGTGGAACTGGCGGAGCGCGGGCACGCGCTGTCGCTGGAATTCGACGTCAACGACGCGGTGACGCGGGAGGCGGTCGGGCTGTTCGGCCCGGACCTCGTCCTCGCCCCCTTCCTGAAGCGCGCGATCCCGGAGGACGTGTGGCGCCGTGTGCCCTGCCTCGTCGTGCATCCCGGCCCCTTGGGCGACCGGGGGCCGTCGGCGTTGGATTGGGCGGTGCTGGAGGGGGCGGAGCGCTGGGGCGTCACCCTGCTCCAGGCGAACGGGGAGATGGACGCGGGCGACGTCTGGGGCTCCGTCCCCTTCGTGATGCGCGATGCGCCGAAGGCCAGCCTGTACCGGCACGAGGTGACGGAGGGCGCGGTCGCGGCGGTGCTCGACGCGCTGGAGCGCTTTGCGGCCGGGGGCAAGCCGGCACCGTTCGATCCGGCTGACCTGGCTGTTTTTGGCCGCGCCCGCCCGGCGATGCGGCAGGCTGACCGGTCCATCGACTGGGGCCGCGACGACACCGCCGCCGTGCTGCGCAAGATCCGCAGCGGCGACGGCATGCCGGGCGTGCGCGACCGGATCGGGGACCGCGAGGTCAGCCTGTTCGACGCCCGACCGGAGGCGTCCTTGCGCGGCATGCCCGGCGCGCTGATCGCCCGCTGCGAGGGGGCGGTGTGCCGCGCCACGGTGGATGGCGCGGTGTGGATCGGGCACCTGAAGCCGTGGGACGCCGAGATTTCCCTGAAGCTGCCCGCCGCGCTGGTGCTGGGGGAGGCCGCCGCACGCCTGCCGGAGGCACCGGGCTACCGCGACCTGTGGTACGAGGAGGCGGACGGCGTCGGCTGGCTGCACTTTCCGTTTTACAACGGCGCCATGAGCACCCGGCAGTGCGAGCGGCTGCTCGCCGCCTATCAGTCGGCCTGCCGGCGCGACGTGCGGGTGATCGTGCTGGCCGGCGGCGACGATTTCTGGAGCAACGGCATCCACCTGAACGTCATCGAGGCGGCGGACAGCCCGGCCGACGAGTCCTGGCGCACGATCAACGCCATCGACGACCTCGCCCGCGCCATCCTGACGACGGGCGACAAGATCACCGTGGCGGCGCTGGCCGGCAACGCCGGGGCGGGCGGGGTGTTCCTGGCGCTGGCCGTCGACCGGGTGTGGGCGCGCTCTGGCGTGGTGCTGAACCCGCACTACAAGGGCATGGGCAACCTCTATGGCAGCGAATACTGGACCTACGTCCTGCCCCGACGGGTGGGGGAAGAGCGCGCCCGCGCGGTGACCGAGGCCCGCCTGCCCATGGGCACGCCGGAGGCGCGGCGGCTCGGGCTGCTGGACGAGGCGTTCGGGCGTGGTGTAGCCGATTTCCGGGCGGAGGTGCGGGAGCGCGCCCGCGCGCTGGCCGCCGACCCGGCGCTGCCCGTGCTGGTGGAGGAGAAGCGGCGGCACCGTGCGGAGGATGAGGCGGTGAAGCCGCTGGAAGCCTACCGGGCGGAAGAGCTGGAGCGCATGCGCCTGAACTTCTACGGCTTCGACCCCAGCTACCACGTCGCGCGGTACAATTTCACCTTCAAGGTGCCGAAGTCGCGCACGCCGTTGTATTTGGCGCGGCACCGGGGATTGCCCCCTCCCTAACCCTCCCCCTCTTCGAGGTGGAGGGGACTGCCGCCGCATTGCGAATCCACCCTCTCCCGCGAAGCGGGGGAGGGAGGGACCCACGCGCCAGCGTGGGAGGGTGGGGGCTTACGGCTACCCCCTCACCAGGGCAGCAACGACGGCAGCAGGCTGCACGCGCTGAAGAACAGGGCACCCGTCACGAATTTCCACCAAGCGATGGTGCGGCAGCGGTCCAGGTCGTCGGTGGTGACCACGCGGGCGCGCTGGAGGGTGGTGACGGCGCGGGCATCCAGGATCCTCATGACGCGATCTCCCCTTTGGTCTGATCGCGAGCCTAGGCGCGCGCACCCAGTACGGCATTGATCCGGAACAATCCTCCTGTGCCTGGCCGTGACAAAGCGGCGGCGGAACGTGCCGGAAACCGGGGAAATATCGGGGTAGCGTGCATCTCCGGGCGCCCCGGCGCAGTTACATGATGGAATCGTGGGAGACGCGCCATGCAGGAACAGATCAGGACGGCCGGCGCAGGCCCCCGCCCGCCGTCACCGCCGGCTCACAAGCCGCTCTACACCAACCTGTATTTCCAGGTCCTGTGCGCCATCGCGATCGGGATCGCGCTCGGATACTTTTATCCGGCGCTGGCGGAGAAGATGAAGCCCTTCGGGGACGGCTTCGTGAAGCTGATCAAGATGCTGATCGCGCCGATCATCTTCTGCACCGTCGTGCACGGCATCGCCAGCATGGACGACATGAAAAAGGTCGGCCGCGTCGGCATCAAGGCGATCCTGTATTTCGAGGCTATGACCACCATCGCGCTGGTCATCGGGCTGGTGATCGTCAACCTGTGGAAGCCCGGCGCGGGCATGAACGTCGACCCCTCCACGCTCGACACCAAGGCGATCCAGACCTACACCCAGGCGGCGGAGAAGACCGGGGCCGTCGACTACATCCTGCACATCATCCCGGACACCGTCGTCGGCGCCTTCGCGGAGGGCGAAATCCTCCAGGTGCTGCTGTTCGCGATCCTGTTCGCCTTCGGCATCCATTTCCTGGGCGAACGCGGCAAGCCGCTGCTGTCGGTCATCGACCTGACCTCCGCCGCCCTGTTCAAGGTCGTGGGCATCATCATGCGCGTGGCGCCGCTGGGTGCCTTCGGCGCCATGGCCTTCACAATCGGCAAGTACGGGCTGGGCACGCTGCTGTCGCTGGGCAAGCTGATGGCCGGCTTCTACGCGACTTGCCTACTGTTCGTCTTCGTCGTGCTGGGCTTCGTCGCCTGGATGGCCGGTTTCAACATTTTCCGCTTCGTCCGCTACATCAAGGAGGAGCTGCTGATCGTGCTCGGCACCTCCTCGTCGGAATCGGTGCTGCCGCGGATGATGGCGAAGCTGGAGAACCTGGGCTGCGACAAGTCGGTGGTCGGGCTGGTGATCCCGACCGGTTATTCCTTCAACCTGGACGGCACCTGCATCTACCTGACCATGGCCGCCATCTTCCTGGCGCAGGCGACCAACACGCCGCTGACGCTGGCGCACGAGTTGGGGATCATCGGCGTGCTGCTGCTGACCTCCAAGGGGGCGGCGGGGGTGACGGGCAGCGGCTTCATCGTGCTGGCCGCGACGCTGGCGTCGGTCGGCACCATCCCGGTGGCGAGCATCGCGCTGATCCTGGGCGTGGACCGCTTCATGTCCGAGGCGCGCGCGCTGACCAACCTGGTCGGCAACGGTGTGGCCACCATCGTCGTCGCCAAGTGGGAAGGCGCCCTGGACGAGGAGCGGATGCACCGCCACCTGACCCACGAGACCGACGCCGAGGCCGACAACCCGGAGGACGCCATGGCCGGGCGGGAAGCCGCACACCGCTGAGTTGCGGCTGGCCGGCGTTTTTATGGGGCCAGCGTTTTTGGGGGGTATGCCATTCGATCATTGCAGGGCTAACGGTTTTGCCGCGGCGGGAACGAGGCTGCTAGGGTCCCTCTGATTGTTTGCACCAAAGAAAATACCGGAGGGGATCTCAATGAAGCGTCGTTCGTTCCTGACCACGGCCGGCGTCGGCGTGGCGGCCAGCACGCTGGCGGCCCCGGCGATCGCCCAGTCGACTCCGGAACTCCGCTGGCGCCTGGCGTCCAGCTTCCCGAAGAGCCTGGACACCATCTATGGTGGCGCGGACGTGATCGCCCGCCGCGTCGCCGCGATCACCGACAACAAGTTCCAAATCCGCCCCTTCGCCGCCGGCGAGATCGTGCCCGGCCTGCAGGTGCTGGACGCTGTCAAGGACGGCACGGTGGAGTGCGGCCACTCCGCCAGCTACTACTACGTGGGCAAGGACCCGACCTTCACCTTCGACGCCACGGTGCCCTTCGGCCTGAACGCCCGCCAGCAGAACGCCTGGATCATGCAGGGCGGCGGCATGGAGCTGCTGCGCGACTTCTTCAAGGACTACAACATCGTCAACTTCCCGGCGGGCAACACC
Organism: Azospirillum canadense; assembly: GCF_025961225.1. Taxonomy (GTDB): domain Bacteria; phylum Pseudomonadota; class Alphaproteobacteria; order Azospirillales; family Azospirillaceae; genus Azospirillum; species Azospirillum canadense. Next base: position 143,702 of record NZ_JAOQNG010000010.1, read on the forward strand.
GGCGTCCAGATGGGCGGCTGGTTCCGCAAGGAGATCAAGACGGTCGACGATCTGAAGGGCCTGAAATTCCGCATCGGCGGCTTCGCGGGCCAGGTGCTGCAGAAGCTCGGCGTCGTGCCGCAGCAGATCGCCGGCGGCGACATCTACCCGTCGCTGGAAAAGGGCACCATCGACGCCGCGGAGTGGATCGGCCCCTACGACGACGAGAAGCTGGGCTTCAACAAGGTCGCCAAGTACTACTACTACCCCGGCTGGTGGGAAGGTGGCCTGAACGTCTCGCTCTACATCAACCAGCAGCAGTGGGACCAGCTGCCGAAGCCATACCAGGCGGCGCTGGAGGCGGCCTGTTACGAGGCGACGCTGGTGATGAACGCCAAGTACGACGCCGACAACCCCGCCGCGCTGAAGCGTCTGGTGGCCGGCGGCGCCCAGCTGCGCCCCTTCCCGCGCGAGATCATGGAGGCGAGCTACAAGGCGGCGACCGAGCTGTACGACGAAACCGCCAAGGCCAACCCGAAGTTCGCCAAGATCTACGAGCCGTGGAAGAAGTTCCGCGACGAGGAATACCTGTGGTTCCGCGTCGCCGAGAGCAGCTTCGACAACTTCGCTTTCACGGCGGGGCTTCGTCGCTGAGCATGGACTGGTGCGGCGCTTCGGCGCCGCACCGTTTTCCGCGGAACCGTCAGGCGGTCTTCGCGTCCGCGGCTACCTTCTGGGACAGGCGCTTCAGGTCCTGCGCCGCGCGGTCGGCGATGCGCTGGGCGGCCACCAGGGCGTCCGTAAAATTCCCCACGTCCGGCGCGATCTCGCCGGCCGCGTCCGACATCTCGTCGAGCGCCTTCACCGCGGTGTCGATCAATCGAATGACCAGCCCCGCAGGGCCGTCGGCGTTGTCGTAACCAGCCATTCCCAATTCTCCTCAGCCCATTTCTTCAAGGTTGCGCAAAGCTTCCCGAACGACACCCGGGGAGAGTTTCCGGCCCGGCCGGCAAAACCGCAAGACTCTTGTTGCAGTGCACAGGAATCGCGCCTTCGCGCTGGGCTTGCGAAAACGTGGCCGGGACTGGCCGTTTGGGCGATTGGAACAGGGCAGCGGGGATGTCACTTTCTTAATCAAGGTGGCGATGGAGATGCCGATGTCCGACGCGCAGGATGAAGTCTTTGCCATGCAGGGGCGGGAGGAGCGCAAGGCTCTGCCCGTGCCGGAAATCGCCAACTCGGCGCTCTCCTCCGCGGCGGCGTTGTTCCGCCGGATCGAGGCGCAGCCCCAGGATGAGTGGATCGTCGGCGACGCCGGCCCCTACGGCGCCTTCACGCCCCCGCCGCCCGTGCCGGTGGCGGAGCGGGTGCCGTCCGAGCTGCTGGCGCGGCGGGAACTCGCCGCAAGGCTGGACGGCGGCATCGCCATGGATGATGGTGTCTGAGGACCCTCAAATCCTGGATCAGTTGTTCTTGCGGAACATCTCGACCAGCTTCGCCAGCACGCCCGGGTCGTCGTAACGACCGAGGAACAGGTCGCCGATGGCCCGGCGCAGCAGGATGCTGATGCGCGCCCGCGCCCGGCCATGCACGGCGCCCTCCAGCCGGCGGCAGCGGTTGCACAGCAGCCGCACGCGCTCCACGGGGGCGTTGGTGATGCGCAACGCATCCACGCTGACCAGGGTGTCGGTGGTGGCGCCGTATTCGACCGGCTCCGGCCAATCCACGCGCCGGCCCCGCGCGTCGCGCCAAGTCTCGTCCGCGCCGTCGTACCAGCGGCCGTCCGGCAAGCCGCGCACCACGACGCCGTCCGGCCGCCCGCAGCAGCGGCAGCGCAGGTTCCCCGACGACTCCCCCACGCGCACGGGGTCGAGATAGGGCGCCCGAATCTGCGCCCGCGTCTGCCGTCCCCGCATTCCCCACTCCACCGCCTGCCCAATCGAAGGGGCGGGACAGTGTCACAGATCGGCCGCCAGGGCACGTGACCTTTGCCCGCTACCAGCGGATCAGAACGACCCCCAGGATCAGGGAGGCCGCGCCGGCCAGCCGGGTGACGCTCACCGGCTGCTGGGAAAGCCCGAACAGGCCGAAGTGGTCGAAGGCGAGCGAGCCGGTCATCTGGCCGACGACGATCAGGGCGAGAACCGTTGCGGCGCCAAGGCGAGGGACCATCAGGATGGCGGTCCCGATGAACAGCGCGCCGAAAAGCCCCCCGGTCCAGGACAGCCACGACGTCACCCCTGCGAAGGAGTCTGGCAACCGCGGGCCGGAGGAGGTCAGCGCAACGGCCAGCATGGCCAGCATGCCGACGAAATAGCTCACGAAGCCGGCCCACCAGGGCGACCCGATTTCGGTCCGCAGGTTTGCGTTCAAGACCTGTTGCAGGGCGACGCTTACCCCGGCGCCGACTACCAGGAGGTATGAGAATGCGGTCAAAGCGGCTGTCATTCCGTGCTCCCCAATCAAGCGCTCGCAGCGGACCGGTTCCGTGCGGCGCGTCCGGGCGGATGGATAGCAGGGGTGGGCAACGGCGGTCTGGAACGGATGTGACCTATCCCGCGCGATATCGGCCCGGCGTCACGCCGAACGCGCGCCGGAAGCAGCGGCCCAGGTGGCTTTGGTCGGCGAAGCCGGTGTCCGCGGCGACGGCCGCGATCGCCTCCCCGGCGCGGAGCAGGCGCCGCGCGTCGTTCAGCTTTTCCAGCAGCCAGAAGGCGTGCGGCGACATGCCGTGCTGCCGCCTGAACCGGCGGGAAAATCCCTCACGGCTCATGCCGGCCTGTTGCGCCGCTTGGCTCACCGTTTCCCACGGCATGCCGCCCATCGGGGTGGCGGCCGGGTTGCCGCCCGTCGGGTTGCCGGTCCGGCGCGCGATGGTTCCCGCGCGTTGCCTGTGGTCCTCGGCGATGAGCGTGAGGTCGGGCCACCCAAGATGCCCCGTTCTCCGCCAGTGCCGAGCCAGACCGGAGATCAGGTCGCCCGCCGCGTAGACCCCCGACGGCGTGTACATGTTGATGCACACGACCTCCGACGGCTCGGACAGCGAGCGATGGGGCGTTCCCGCCGGGATGTGCATGCCGTGGCCGGGGCCGATGTCGAACACCTCGTTGCCGATGACGAACCGGCGCCGTCCCGACAGCACGAACGTCATCTGGTCTTCGTCATGGAAATGAGTCGGCAACGCCACGTCAAACCCGCGCACCGTTCCCAGCTCGACGATGCGGCTGCCGGTTGGGCGCCAGTAGTCCCAGGTTCCAGGCAAGAGCGGGGTGAAATCCGGCGCCATCGGGTGTGGAGACCAGCGATCGGGGTGGACACAGGTTGTCCACTGTGGACCAGCGCTCCGGAAAACGCCATCGCGAGGTTGATCGTCGGCCCATTTTTTGGTTGCGATTATCGTTATTCAACGCCACCAAACCGAGATAAGTGTGCGATATTGACAATAAATGTCATATAAATCTGGAAAAAAATGCAATCCACTCGGGTATCGTTGCTGCGCAGCCTTACCGCTGCATGCCGGAACTGGGGGAAAGACGTCATGAAATTCACCGATCAGCTCAATCTCAGCGACTACGTAAAGGGCATCGGCATCAACGGCAGCCCATCCGCGGCGGTGTACCAGGGAAGTTTGTACGTCATCTACAACGGCTCTGGCGGCGACGGCTTGTTCTTCGTCACCTATGACGGAAAGGATTGGACCGGGCCGACCCGCCTGGGCGGCGTGGTCACCGGGGTCGGCGTCGCCGACAACAGCAGCCCGTCCGCCGTGGTGGTGCGTGATCTGCTGTATGTCTTCTACAATGGCGCCGGCAACGACGGCACCTATTACATCACCTTCGACGGCACCGATGTCAAAGGCCCGGTGGCAATGAAGGGGCTTATCGGCGGCATGGGCTTCAAGGAGAAGACGAGCCCGACGGCGACGGTGTATGGCAACCCGTATGTGTTCTGGATCGGCTCCGGCGACGACGGAATCTATTATAGCATCCTCGACCACAACACGTGGACGGGCCAGACCAACATCAAGAACTATGTGCCCGAAATCGGCGTCGCCGGCGGAACCAGCGCTTGCGCCGTCGAATACATGACCGACTTCTACCTGTTCTACAATGGCTCCGGCAACGACGGCACCTACTATACCGTTCTGACCAACCAGGGCTGGCAGAAGCCGTTCGGAATCAAGGGGCAGATCACGGACATGGGGTTCCTGGAGAACACCAGCCCATCGGTCTGCCTCAGCGGCAGCACCTACAAGCTGCTGGTGTTTTTTGCCGGGTCCGGCCGGGATGGCATCTTCGTCACCTCCTATGACGGCACCGGCGACAAAACCTGGACGTCACAGGTGCGCGTCACCTGCCCGAACGGCGACCCCGGCATCCTCGGCGGCACGAGCCCCTGCGCCATCCTGTACAACCAGACGCCGTAACTGTTCTGGACCGGCTCGGGCAAGGACGGCATCTTCATGACGACCGTCGACGCGTAAGGCCCGCCAACCTTGTGCCGATCTGCCGAAGGGTCATGCCTTCGGCAGATCGGTCCTCGATTCGGTGTCGGGCGCATCCTCGTGAACATGCACCTCCGCCGACGCAAGGCGGAGCAGGCCGACTTCCTGCGCCGCATGCAGCGGCTCGACGGGCTCGTTGATCCTGTGCCGCGCAAGCTCCTGTCCAACCACGACGCGGTGGCGGAGGAATGGTTCTGCGATGCCTTCGCCCATTGGGCGGCGGGCACCTTGCCGGAGCCGCACGTCGCGTTCTTCGACAGAATGCTGGCGGGGGTGTTCCCTTCGCCTGATACGACCAACCCGCTGCCCCTTTCGCTATAGTCGATCGGACCATTGCCTTGCTGCGGTAGGTGTTTGGCAACCATCTATACCTTTTCCTACGGAAAATGTATCTTCCCACGTTCCGTACGGGAAATTTGTGAGGCGAAACTACATCCAGGTTGAACAGCGCTCCCGTTTCTGGTCTAGATAACAAGCTGTTCCAGCCATGTTGAGTCTTTTGCCGACAGCGTATAATGCAAGCACTTCACGCACATCAAGACTGAGGGAATCGTGGGCGACATCAAGCAGCTTCAAGAAGATCTGGATGATCTCGCTAATGTAGAGGATGCAGAAGAAGACGTATCCACCACCGGAGAGTTATTTTCGATCTCGTCTTTTGGTGTGGATTATCCTGTCGAGACACTTGTTTCTCGGATGGATAAAAAGTTATTTTATATACCGCCCTTCCAGCGCGCTTTCGTCTGGTCCCAAAATCAGTGCTCCCGCTTCATTGAATCCCTTCTTCTTGGACTTCCCGTTCCCGGCATCTTCCTGTTTAAGGAAGCCGATTCCGGCAAGCATCTAGTCATTGATGGTCAGCAGCGTCTCAAGTCGCTTCTCTATTTTGCTAAAGGCCTTATTAACGGAAAGGAGTTCGCCTTGAGCGGGCTCGAAACCAAATTTAACGGCCGAACTTACACGACGCTGGACGAGGCCGACCGGGCTCGTCTTGATGATGCAGTAATCCACGCCACGGTGTTCAAGCAGGACTTACCCGAAGGCGAAATTAACAGCGTCTATGAGGTCTTTGAACGTATCAACACGGGTGGCATTAAGCTCTCACCGCAGGAAATCCGGTCATGTATTTGTCATGGAGGATTCAACGATTACCTGCACAAACTCAACGATAATGCAGAGTGGAGGGCGGTGTACGGGCCGAAAAGCAAGCGTCTCAAAGATGTAGAACTCATCCTGCGCTTCATGGCCTTCTACGAAAAAGGCGCCGAATATAAGAGCCCAATGAAGCATTTCCTGAATGATTACATGAAGGAAAAGCGAAACCTTTCGGATGCGCAGCTGCAAGAATTGGGGAACATTTTTTCGAAGATGGTGGGTTTTGTAAAAGAAGCGTTGGGTACCCGTACCTTCCGTCCTGATCGCTCCCTCAACACCGCCGTTTTTGATTCCGTCGCTAGCGCGCTTGCCCGCCGTCTCGCAGTGAAGGCGGCACCTCCAAGTGAGGTGGCCTTGTCAGCGTACAACGCCCTACTTCAGAATGAACGCTTTATCGAAGGCTATATCCGCTCCACAGCTGATGAGGAGAACGTCAGGAAGCGCATGGAGGAGGCTGAGAAGGCCTTTGCCAATATATGAAGCGACAGGAACTTCAAGCCGAATTTGACCGCCTCAGCTACCAGATATCCTTTATCAAGAAGGGGTCTGGAAAAGATCGGGACGAGTTGATATCCCTGTCTAGCCAACAAATCTGTGTCTCGATATGCGGAAGCCTAGAGCAAATGCTTAAGCGAATTTTTATCGAGTACGCGAAGCAGCGCTCAAACAGCCGCATTTACCGGCCCATTGAGAAAATTTGCGAAAGCTACCAGAATCCAAAAACCACCAAAATTCTGGAACTGGTTGGCTTGTTCGATGCAGCTTTCGAAGCTGAGCTGAAACGCCAATGGGATGATGAGCACGATGTCGAGAAGCAGCATATCGACAATATGGTGGACGACCGCATTACGATTGCGCATCGTAAGAAGGTTCACGTAGACGTATCATCAACCAAGCTGCAGAACTATTTCGACGCCTACAGTGGCTTGCTGGACAGAATTTATACCAATTTTCTGGGAGTTGCGTGACTTAACGAAGTAAATAGCACCGGATTTTGCCAGAATTAGGCCTTCTGACGGCCACCAATCCTCGCCAAAACAACAACTCCTACCCGTCCTCGCGCACAACCACCTCCGCCGCCGCAAGGCGGAGCAGCGCGTTCCGGCGCCGGTGCTGGCGGGATGGCAGCAGCTCGTACAGGAACGTCTCGATGGGCTTCCAGACGGAGACCCAGCCCAGGATCACGAAGCTTTCCTGCAGGATCCGGGTCATTGGGCGGGCGGTGAGGTTGTGGGAGATCTGCCAAGCGAGGAAGAGGCAGACGGACAGCGTCGCGAAGCCGATCAGGGCCGCTTGGCGCCAGGTCTGAACGGACTCGCGGAGGCGCTTTTTCTCAGCGGCGGCGCAGGCGGAGAAATGGCCGGTCAGGGCTGACGCGATGTCGAAGGACGGGTGGCGCGCCAGGGTTCCGGCCGGCAGGCGAAGGATGATGCGCACCGGTTGGCCGTCCGGCTGCTCCTTCACCCGGTTCAGGAAATAGGCATCCGCGTCGGCCGTCAGGGTGCCCGCGCGGAAGGGCGACGGGTCGAGGCTGCGGAACAGCTGCGACAGGTCGCACAGCCGGACGTCGATGCCGCCGCCATCGCTGCCGCTGCCGTCCGCCCGGATCGTCGCTCGTGTGTCCATGGCCGTGGGCTCCGGGCCGGTCATGCGGTCGTCATGCGGTCGATGGGGGGAAGGGCGGGGGAACCGGCGCGCGTTCGCGCACCATTTCCCGGCCGCCGAACCACGCCACGTAGAGCGTTGGCAGGAAGATCAGCGTCAGCAGCGACGCGACGAGAAGGCCGCCCATGATCGCGAAGGCCATCGCCCCCCAGAACACCGTGAAGGCGATGGGGATCAGGCCGAGCACGGTGGAGGCGGCGGTCAGCATGATCGGGCGGAAGCGGGACGCGCTCGCCGCGATCACCGCGTCGGCGATGCCGCGCCCGGCGCTGCGCTCCGCCTCGATCTGCTCGATCAGGATGACCGCGTTCTTCGCGATCATGCCGACCAGCGCCAGCACGCCGAGGATGGCGACGAATCCCAGCGGCTGGCCGGAGGCGAGCAGCGCCATCACCACGCCGATCAGGCCCAGCGGCACCACGCTCAGCACCAGGAACAGGCGCTGGAAGCTGCGGAGCTGGACCATCAGCACGGTCAGGACGAGCAGAAGCATCACCGGCACGACGGCGAAGACCGACGCGCGGCTCTTGGCGCTCTCCTCGGCGATGCCGCCGACCTCGATGCGGTAGCCGCGCGGCAGGGCGGCGGAGAGGTCCGCGATCTGCGGCGCCAGGGCGTCGATGGCGGTTTCCGGCAGGACGCCGGGCGCCACGTCCGCTTGCAGCGTCAGGGCCGGCACCCGGCCGCGCCGCCACACCAGCGGCAGGTCCTGGCCGTAGCCGAAGGAGGCCAGCTGGCTCAGCGGCACGCTCCGCCCGTTCGGCAGTGGCACCGGCAGGCTGCGCAGCGTATCGATGGACAGGGTCTGGCCGCGGGCGTCGCGGGCCAGGACGTCGATCAGGTAGATGCCGTCGCGGACGGGGGTCACCGCGGTGCCGGAGACGGTGGCGTCCAGCATCGCGGCGACGGCGGCCGAACTCAGGCCCAGGCGCCGCGCCTCGTCCTGGTCGATGCGCACCCGCAGCGTGCGCGCGGTCTCCATCCAATCGAAGTTGATCCGCCGCACCTCGGGCGAAGTGCCGACGACCTGCGCGAGCTTCAGCGCGATCTCCCGCACTTGGCCGGGGTCCGGACCCAGGACGCGGTACTGGAGCGGCCACCCCACCGGCGGGCCGAGTTCCAGCGGGTAGACGCGGGCGACGGCGTTCGGGAACTCCTCCGCCAGCAGGGCTTCCAGGCGGGCTTGCAGCCGCTCCCGCGCCGCGACGTCGGTGGTCACGACCACCGACTGGCCCATGAAGGGGTTGGCGAGCTGCACGTTCAGCGGCAGGTAGAAGCGGATCGCGCCGCGCCCGACATAGCTGCTCCAGCGCTCCACGCCCGGTTCCTTGCTCAGCAGCGTGTCGAAGCGCTCGACCGCCTCGCGCGTGGCGTGGATCGATGCGTTCTGCGGCAGGCGCAGGTCGACCAGCAGCTCGACCCGGTCCGACGGCGGAAAGAACTGCCGCGGGACGAGGCCCAGCGCCATGATCGCCAGGACGAACAGGCCGAGCGTCGTCGCGATGGTCAGCCAGCGCGCCCGGATTGCCGCCTCCAGCGCGCGGCGGTAGAGGCGCATCACCGCACCGGGCTGCTCCCCCCGGCCGGGCTTGGGCGGCTTCAGCAGCATGGTGCCCAGCACCGGCGCGAAGACGGTCGCGACCAGCCAGGACGCGATCAGCGCGATGCCCACCACCGCGAAGATGGAGAAGGTGTACTCCCCGGCCGAGCTTTGCGCGAAGCCGATGGGCACGAAGCCGGCGATGGTCACCAGCGTGCCGGACAGCATGGCGAAGGCCAGGGTCCTGAAGGCGTAGACGGCCGCGACCTCCATCCGATCGCCGGCGGCGAGCCGCCGCGTCATGGCGTCCACGGTGGTCAGGGCGTCGTCCACCAGCAGGGCCAGCGCGATGATCAGGGCGCCCAGCGACACGCGCTGGAGATCGATGCCGGCGAGATCCATCACGGAGAAGACCATCGCCAGCGTCAGCGGAATCGTGATCGCCACCACCGTGCCGGCGCGCAGGCCGAGCGCGATGAAGCTGACCACCAGCACGATGACGACGGCCTGCCACAGCGAGGTGATGAAGTCGGAAATCGCCTCGTCCACCGTGCGCGCCTGGTCGGCCACGGGGTGCGCCTCGATCCCCACCGGCAGGTCGGCGGTGACCCGCGCCATCTCCGCCGCGATGTTGCGCCCCAGCGCCAGGATGTCGCCGCCCGGACGCATGGCGATGGCGAGCCCGATCGCCGGCTTGCCGTCCACCCGGAACAGTGGCTGCGGCGGGTCGGCGAAGTCGCGGTGCACCTCCGCCACGTCGCGCAGGCGCAGCATGCGTCCGCCGGCCACGAAATTGACGTCGAGGATGTCCTGCTCCGACGCGAAGGCGCCGGACACCTGGAGGGACAGCGCCTCCTTCCCCGTGCGCAGCACGCCGGCCGGGCGCACGGCGTTCTGCGCCTGGAGCGCGGCGATCAGCGCGCCGGGCTCGACGCCCAGCCCCGCCAGAGTCTCTGCTGAGAAATCGACGTGGATGCGTTCGTCCTGCTCCCCCAGCAGTTCGATCTTCGCGACGTCGGGGACGAGCAGCAGGCGCGACCGCACGTCCTCCACCGCGTCGCGCAGCTCCCGGTGCGTGAAGCCGTCGGCGGTAAAGCCGTAGATGATGCCGAAGGTGTCGCCGAAGTCGTCGTTGAAGCCGGGGCCGAGCACCCCCTGCGGCAGGCTGTGGCGCATGTCGCCGACGCGCTTGCGCACCTCGTACCAGGTGTCGGACACCGTGCGCCCATGGGCGCTGCCGACCAGATCGACGAAGATCACGGTCGTGCCGGGAACGGTGTAGCTGCGCAACGTGTCGAGGTTCGGCACCTCCTGCAACGTCCGCTCGATCCGCTCCGTCACTTGCTGGAGCGTCTCGTCCAGCGTGGCCCCCGGCCAGTGTGCCTGCACCACCATGGTGCGGATGGTGAAGACCGGATCCTCCGCCCGGCCGAGCTTCAGGAACGCGACGGTGCCGGCCACCACCACCCCGATCATCAGGAACAGGACCAGGGAGCGGTTGCGGATCGCCCATGCGGAGAGATTGAAGCCGCTCATGAGCCCTCCCCCAGGATGCGGACCTTCTGACCGGGGCGGAGCGCCTGCACGCCGGCGGTCACCACGATCTCGTCGGCCTCCAGCCCGCGCGCCACCGTGACGCGGGCGAGGTCGTAGCGGTCGAGGTCGATGTTGCGCAGGGCGACGGTGTTCGTCGCCCGGTCGACGATCCAGACCGCCGGCTGCTGGTTCGCCTGGGTCAGGGCGGTGGCCGGGATCTCGATGCCGCCGACGCCGCCGACCTGGATCGAGCCGTTGACGGTGGAGCCGAGCCGCAGGGCGTCGGGCGGATCCTGAAGGCCGACGCGGACCTTGAAGGTGCGGGTGACCGGGTCGGCCTGGGGCGCCACCTCGCGCACACGGCCGGTGGCGCGCACCGCGGGGTCGGAGACCAGGGACACCGTGACCAACGGATTGCCGGGCGCGTCCCGGATCGCGGAGGCCGGCACGTCGAACACCGCGTCGCGCCCGCCCTGGCGGGCCAGATGCACGATCATGCGGCCGGCCGCCACAACCTCCCCGGGCTCGGCCCCGCGGGCGGTGACCGTGCCGGGGCCGTCGGCCACCAGCTCCGTGTAGCCCAGCCGGTCCTGCGCGGTGTCGAACTGCGCCTGCGCCGCATCGACCTGCGCCTCAGCGGCCTTCAACGCCTGCGCCGCGGCGTCGTAGCGCGCGCGGGTGGTCCAGCCCTGGCGCAGCAGGGTCTCCTGCCGCTCGTAGTCGTTGCGGGCCAGGGTCTGCTGCCCCATGGCCGCGGTCAGGTTCGCCCGCGCCGCGCGCAGGGCGTTGCGGGTCGGCTCCGGGTCCAGGCGGGCAACCACCTGACCCGCCTTGACCGTGTCGCCGACGTTCACCAGCCGCTCGACCATCCGGCCGTCGATGCGGAAGGAGAGGCTGACCTCGTCCTGCGCCTGGATCTGGCCGGGCAGCGTCAGCGTCTCCCCGGCCGCACGCCGCTCGACCGCCGCCACCCGCACGGGCCGGACCGGATCCGCGACGGGCGCTTCGCCGGAGCCGCAAGCCGCGAGCAGGAGCAGGAGGGCAAGCGACGCCCGACGACGATTCAGACTGTTCTTCATCGGAGCCTCCATTCTTGCGGTGCCGGGCTAGAACCCGAAGCTCCGGAGCAGGCCGGCCAGGACGATCAGGACGACCAGCGCGACCATCGGGATGGCCGCCGCGACGATGAAGACGTCGCCGTAGGCGTCCCGGTGGCTGAGCCGGCAGACGGTCAGCAGCGTGATGACGGCGCCGTTGTGCGGCAGCGCGTCGAGCGCACCTGACGCGACGGCCGTCACGCGATGCATCACGTCGAGCGAGACGCCGGTCGTGCGCGCCATGTCCACGAAGGTCGGGCCGAGCGCGTCCAGCGCGATGCTCATGCCGCCCGACGCCGATCCGGTCATCGCGGACAGCACCGACACCGACGCCGCGACCGACACCAGCGGATTTCCCCCGCCCAGCGTCAGGACGGCGTCGCTGATCGTGCCGAACACCGGAAGGGCGGCGATCACCGCGCCGAAGCCGACGAGGCTCGCGGTGTTGAAGATCGGCAGGACGGAGGCGTCGGCCCCCTGGTCCAGGCTCGTGCGCAGGTCATCCAAGCGGCGCCAGTTGCCGGCGATGAGCAAGAGGATGGCGACCGACAGCGAGACGATGACCGCCCACACGCCGCGCACGGTCTCGATGGTCGTCGCCCCGAACTTCGGTTCGGCGAGGAAGGCCGTGTCCATGCGCGGAACGACGAGCTGGATGAACAGGAAGTTGCTGACGATGACCACGGCGATCGGCAGCACCGCCAGCGTGGCCGGGGGCAGGCGGTCTTCCACGTTGGGCCCGGGCGAGAGTTCGACGATGTCGAAGCCCTCGCACTGCGCGCGCTCCCGCGTCGCACGGTCCAGCGTCGGCGCGCTGTCGACGTGGTGGCCGTAGCCTTCGCCGGCCGCCTGCGCGCGGGCGGCGCGGCCGTTCAGCCACAGCACGCCCAGCGCGAACATCACCAGCCCGGACACGATCCCCAGCGCCGGGGCCGCGAAGGCCGTGGTGCCGAGGAAGGGCATGGGGATCGCGTTCTGGATCGCCGGCGACCCAGGCAGGGCCGACATGGTGAAGGTGAAGGCGCCCAGCGCCAGCGCGCCGGGGATCAGCCGCTTCGGGATGCCGGCGTTGCGGAAAAGGGCGGCGGCGACCGGGTAGATCGCAAAGGCGACGACGAAGGCCGACACGCCGCCGTAGGTCAGCACGGCGCAACACAGCACCACCGCGACCACCGCGCGCTCCGGCCCCAGGCGGGCGCTGACCAGCCGGGCGAGCGACCGCGCCGACCCGCTGTCGTCCATCAGCTTCCCGAAAATCGCGCCGAGCATGAACAGCGGAAAAAAGGAGACGATGAAGGAGCCGGTGTTGCTCATGAAGATCTGGGTGTAGGCGCCGAGGATGGGCAGCCCGCCGGTTAGCAGGGCCGCGAGCAGCGCCGTGGCGGGGGCCGCGATCAGCAGGGTCACGCCACGGTAGGCCAGGCCCATGAGCAGCCCGAGCGCGACGAGGACGGCGGCAAGATCGGTCATGCTTTCGGCTCCGCTTCGCGCTTCATGTCAGGCCGGCTCCGGGTAGCGCGCGTCGTAGGGATAGCGGGGAAAGTCCGCGCCGAGCCGCCGCCAGTCCGCCAGCCATTGCTCCGTCACCATCCGCCCCTCCTCGCGCAGCGTCGCGAAATAGTCCGGGCTGCGGTTGAACTTGGACGTGTGCTTCAGGCCCCAGGCGGTGTCGCGGGTCATCTTGATGGTGCGGACCGCGACGATCTTGCGGCTGTCCAGCGGTGGGTGGCGGTCGCCGTAGCGCTCGATCCAGTGGTTGATCGTCATGATCCCGTCCAGCTCCTGGTTCAGCGACAGGTTGCCGGCCAGGTCGTTTTCCCGGTCGCGGATGTCCTCCAGCCCGATGTTGGGGGAGGCGGGCTGGAACTCCTGCGGGTTGATGCGGACGATCCAGATCTCGTCCGGCTTCTCGTCCTTCGTCTGCCCGTCCAGCAGGTCGCGCACCGGCGGGTTGCGCGAATAGAGCCCGTCCCAATAGAAGCCGTTGCGGGTGACGGTCCGGCCCGGCGTGCAGGTGGGGAAGACCATGTCGGGGATCATCTGGGCCGGCAGCACCTCCGGCAGGGTCCCCGACGCCGCTACGCCGTCCAGCGAGATCGCCCGGCGCATGCGCCAGCGGGTGATGTCATACTGGCTGATCGCTCGCCCATCGGGGCGCAGGCCCATCTGTTCCAGCGTCTTGTCGGAATCGAACACCTCGAAGTTGCCGCTGAGCACCTCGATGGCGCCAGCGAGAATCCGGATGTCGGCCTTGGCCAGCGCCGGCCAGTCGATGGCGTCGAAGTGCGGGCAGAGGTCCTTCAGCAGTTCCGCAAAGCCCAGATACTGCGGGCGGGCGCCCATCATGGCGAGACTGGTCAGGCCGAGCTTGCCGCAGGCCGCGTAGGGGTTGGGTTCCGGCAGCGGCAGCCCTTGCGACTTCCAGCCCAGGAGGGCGCCGACCATCTGGTTGTGCGCGGCCTCCACCGGGTTGGCGGCGGCGAAGGTCGTCCACAGGAAGTCTAGCCGCTCGATGGCCTTGTCGACGGTGCCGCAGGTCCGGTCGGCGGTGTTCGGGACAAGGCCGTACCAGGTCGCGAGCGCGCAAAGCGCGCCGGCCGACGTGCCGCTGACTGCGACGATGTCGAAGCTGTCGCCGCCCTGCGGGTTCGCGTCCCACCGCTTCTTCGCCGCCAGGATGGTCCGCAGCACGCCCCAGCTGAACGCCGCGTGCGTTCCCCCGCCTTGGCAGGCGATCGCGACCTTTTTGGTGGCCATAGCTTCACCGCCTTCCTGGTTCGGCTGAATCGTGGCGCAACGCCTGCCGGGAGGACGCCTGGGTCAGCGGCTCCTCGATGCGGCGCAGCAGGTAGGGGAAGAAGGGGTTGGACGACATGCGCAGCAGACTGTCCATGCTGACGATCAGCGCCCCGCGCTCCCCACGGGCGGCCACGGCGCCCAGGTGGATGCCGAAGTCCTCCGCCGGATCGGGCTGCAGGCCGTAGAGGGAGTCGCTCGTCGGGAACGGCAGGGCGACGTGCGACAGGGAATAGACGTCGAAGGGATAGGCCAGACCCAGCGGGTTCACCTGCTCCGTGTCCGCGCCGGCCTCCGTGACGCGCTCGACCACGTCGGAGCGGTCGGCGTCCGCGTTGGTGATGACCGTGGTCCGGAAGCGCCGGGGCGGATCGGGCAGGACGCGCGCCAGCATGCTGTCCGACGCCGAACTGAGGAGCGGGCCGAACTTGGTGTTGCGGTTCACGTCGAACAGCACCAGCTCGCTTGCATTTTCGGGTGAATGGGCGGCGGGCAGGTGGGCGTACAGGCCGGACAGAATCGCGCGCGTGCTGACGGTGAAGTCCATCACCGACTGGAAGGTCAGGATCGGCGCCAAGTCAGCCAGCCGGCCATCGGCGGCGCGGCTGGCGATTCTGCCTTGCAGGGCGGTGGTCAAAAGGTAGGACTGCCGCGCGCCGTTGATTGGAAAGGAGTTGTACTTGAAAGGGTTGAACTCCGGCACGACGGCGAGCCACGCGGCCTTCGCGAAGGCGGGGAACAGCGCGGGCAAGCCGGCCAGGCCGGCGAAGCGCGCGAAGGCGGTGATGCCGATCATCGGCGAGATCAGCGTGATGCGGTCGGGGCGCCGCAATTCCGGATCATCAAGGGCGTCGAGCGCGTACATCATCGCCAGCGCGCCGCCGTTGGAAAAGCCGACGATGTGGAACGGCTGCGTCGGGCCGATGCGCCGCTGCGCTTCCCGCGCCGCCAGCCGGGTCGCCGCCAGCCAGTCCTCCCACGCGATGTCGGTCAGGCCCGCGGGAACCGTGCCGTGGCCGGGCAAGCGAATGGCGATCGCGACATAGCCATGCGCCCGGTAGAGGCGGGCAATGTGGCGGAGGCTGTAGGGGGAATCGGTCAGGCCGTGCAGGAAGACGACCGCTCCCTTGACGGGGCCTTCGGGTTCAAGCAGGTAGGACCGGTTCCAGTCCTGGGCGAAGCGGCCGGGGTAGATCGGGCTTCCATCGAAGTATCGGTTGACGGGAACGCGCTCCCCTGGCGACAGCTTCTGCGTCACCTCCGTACGCACGCTGTCGAATAGGGTGTCCTCGGCCGCCAAGTATTGGGACCAATCGCTGTGGTCCAGGTTCTTCTTGTGGAGTTCCTCGGGCACGAAAGTGTGCCAGACCTCAAGCGGCGGGCCGCGCTGTGAATCGTAAATGCGCACGACCAACAGAGCCAGGACACCCAGGGCGATCAGCGCCGCGATCTTCTTTGTCGACTTCCAGGCCCATCGCCGCATGACACCACGCTTCCTGCCTTTGAACAGCAGACCGGCGGCGCCCGGCGTTCGTCCATGACGCCGTGCGCGCAGCTCCGGTCAGGCGGTGCCATCGAGCATGGAAACCAGGAAGGACCAAAAGTAACAAGGACGCGCACTAGGCCGAGTTACGGTATCCCCGAACCAGCTCGTCCGGCGGTTCCGCGGCTTGGCCCGCCGGGCGCGTACGTCCGGGAACGCGGGGATCACCCCTCAGGCGGCGTGGGTCGGGGTCACCCGCTGCACTTCGAATAACCGCAATTCAGGCAAGTGTCGCAGCCTTCCTGCCGGATCAGCCCGGGTTGGCCGCATTTCGGGCATTGGCGGGTGGGAACCGGCCGCGGCTCGACGCTTTGCTCCACGGCGGACCGTTCCACGGCTGGCGGCTCGATGGTTGGGCGGGCGACCTCCGGGTCGCCCATGGCCTTGCGCGCCGCCTCGGCCAGCAGCGTGTCCGGTTCCGGCAGCATGCCGATGGCCTTCAGGTGGCGCTCGATCACGTCGCCGATGGCCGCCAGCAGCGACGGCACGTAGCGCCCCTGCATCCAGGCGCCGCCGCGCGGGTCGAAGACCGCTTTCAGCTCCTCCACCACGAAGCTGACGTCGCCGCCGCGCCGGAACACCGCGGAGATCATGCGCGTCAGCGCCACGGTCCAGGCGTAATGCTCCATGTTCTTGGAGTTGATGAACACCTCGAACGGGCGCCGCCGGCCGCCTTCGATGATGTCGTTGATGGTGATGTACATGGCGTGGTCGCTGTCCGGCCAGCGCACCTTGTAGGTTTCGCCCGGCAGTGCCTCCGGCCGGTCGAGCGGCTTGGTCATGTAGACGACCGAGCCGACCTCGCCCCGGTGGCCGCCGGTCTCCGCCGGTACCGGAGGGGCGGGCGGCGGCGTCTCGGCCTTCGGCTCCTCCTTCTTCACGGCGAGGACGGAGCCGGTGACGGCGTTCGGCCGGTAGGTCGTGCAGCCCTTGCAGCCCAGTTCGTAGGCTTGCCGGTAGACGTCCTTGAAGGCGTCGAAGGGCAGGTCCTCCGGGCAGTTGATGGTTTTGGAGATGGAGCTGTCGATGTGACGCTGCGCCGCCGCCTGCATGACCACATGCTCCGCCGGGGTCAGCACCTGGGCGTCGACGAAATAATCGGGCAGGGGGCGGTCCGGACCGAACGCCGCCCGGAACAGGCGGTAGGCGTGGTCGCTCACCTCCTCCGTCCGGCGGGCGCCGTCGGGCAGCAGCACCGTGCGCTCGTAGCTGTAGGAGAAGACCGGCTCGATGCCCGAGGACACGTTGTCGGCGAACAGCGAGATCGTCCCAGTCGGCGCGATCGAGGTCAGCAGCGCGTTGCGGACGCCGTGCCGCTCGATCAGCGCGCGCACGTCGGCGTCCAGCGACCGCACCATGGGTGCGGCGAGGTAGGCGTCGCGGTCGAAAAGCGGAAAGGCCCCCTTCTCCGCGGCCAGCCGCGCCGATGTCCGGTAGGCCTCGTTCTTGATGGTGCCGAGCCAACTGTCGGTGAGGGCTACCGCGCGTTCTGTCCCATAGCGGGTCCGGCAGAGGATCAGCGCGTCGGCCAGCCCGGTGACGCCCAGCCCGATGCGCCGCTTGGCCTGCGCCTCCCGCGCCTGCTCCGGCAGAGGAAAGCGGGAGGCGTCGACGACGTTGTCCATCATCCGCACGGCCAGCGCCGTCAGCTCCCGCAACCGGTCCATGTCGAGCCTTGCGGTGTCCTCGAACGGATCGCGCACCAGCCCCGCCAAGTTGATGGACCCCAGCAGGCAGGCCCCGTAGGGGGGAAGCGGTTGCTCTCCGCAGTTGTGCACCAGCACGCCGTTGGCGTCGAAGGCGTTGGCGCCGAGGATTTGGGCGTCGTAGACGTCCTCCACGCCGTCCTCTGTCACCGTTGCGACTTCAGCGACGAATCGCTCCCGGTTGGGCGTGCGGCGATAGCCGGCGATGGCGGCGCGCAGCCGTGCCTGCTTTTCGGTGTCGGCGAAGCCGATCCGTTCGGCGAAACGGCTGACATTGTCCTTCGCGATGATCAGTTCATGGTCGGCGGCGCACTGGTACTCCTTGCGGCCGCCTTTGCCGTCGGGGAGCAGGCGCATGCCGGCCGGCCGCCGCTCGGCGTAGAGGCGCCCGACGATGCCGAGGCGGAGCAGCATGCGCTGAACCGCCCGCAGGCGGTCCAGGTCGCTCTGCGCCAACCGGATGCTGATCCCCTTCTCGTGGTCGCCGAGCACGGCCCCGTCGGCGTCGAACAGACCGCGCAGGAAACCGCGGTGAAACGCGCTGGACGTCCGCTCCACGGCCGGCGTGATGGTCTTGCTTCCGGGCGCCATGCCCAGTTCCATGACGATGCGCTTGACCGACCCGAGCGCCAGACGCCGTTCCCCGCGGCCGGGCACCGTGACCCAGCCGTTGAAGTCGGACCGATGGGGCAGGCTGTGCGCGGCGGCCAGCGCGGCGTCCATGACCCCGGCGACGCCGGGGCGCTGGAGGCCGCCGTTCACGGTCGCCTCACCGGGCCAGACGGAGAGGACGGCCTTGTCCTCCTTCAGCGTGCCGTCGCCGACCAGCAGCCCGACCAGATAGCCTTCGGCCTCGCCGTAGGCGCCCTCCCAGTGCAGGTCCGTCCCGTGCTCGTTGAGCACGATCCGGTCGCCCGGCGCGATGGTCCCGGCCTTGGTCCACGCCGATTCGATTCCATAGCGCGTCATCGTGACGACGGAACGCACGGGGTGGTCCGCCGTGACGCGGAGCGCGAAGCCGTCCGTCGTCGTGATGCGCAGAAGGGGCTTGGTGCCGGTTTTGAAGAAGCCTTCTGGGGTCGACGGGAAGGACACCCCGTTTACCACCGCCATGAAGGGGCGCCCGACCAGATCGCCGACGCGGCGCGGCCCTTCGGCGGTCTGCACCCAGGTGTCGGCCGAAACGCACGGATTGGTCGCGGAAATCCGCTCCGCATACCGCAGGTTGTTCGACTCGTTGATGCGGTCGATGAAGATGACGCCGGGTTCCGCGTAGGCGTAGGTTGCCTGCATGATGCGGTCCCACAGGGCGCGGGCCTGCACCACGCGGTAGACGCGGTCGCCGAAGACGAGCGGCCAGGGCTTGTCGGCCTTTACCGCGTCCATGAAGGCGTCGGTGACCAGCACCGACAGGTTGAACATGCGCAGGCGACCGGGCTCGCGCTTGGCGTCGATAAAGGCCTCGATGTCCGGGTGGTCGCAACGCAGCGTCGCCATCATGGCGCCGCGCCGGGCGCCGGCGGACATGATGGTGCGGCACATGCTGTCCCACACGTCCATGAAGGACAGCGGACCGGACGCATCGGCGCCGACTCCGTGCACCGGCGCGCCTTTGGGGCGCAGGGTGGAGAAGTCGTAGCCGATGCCGCCGCCCTGCTGCATGGTCAGCGCAGCTTCGCGCAGATGGGCGAAGATGGAGCCGAGGTCGTCCTCGATCGTCCCCATGACGAAGCAGTTGAACAGTGTCACCGACCGGCCAGTGCCGGCCCCGGCCAGGATGCGCCCGGCCGGCAGGAACTCGAATCGGGACAGCGCCTCCTCGAAGTGGGGCGCCCAGGCCTGCGGGTCGGATTCGGGTGCCGCCAGCGCGGTGGCGACGCGACGCCAGGTGTCCGCGATCTCCCGGTCGACGGGCTCGCCCTCGGCCGTTTTGAAGCGGTACTTCATGTCCCAGATCCGCTGGGAAATGGCGGCGATGCCCGGCATGCGTCCTCCCTCGCGCGGCCGGCCGAGGAAAGGCCGGCCCGCTTACAACACCCGCGAAAGAGTACGTGTCACCCCCTCAACGGTCAATGCGGACGTTCTTCTTGCGTTCTGGGAGAGACGTCAAGACGCCGCGCTGGCGGCCTTTTCCGAGACTCCGGCCGACTCGTCCGCCGGCTTCGGCCGCACGGTCGCCGGGCCGCCGGCCGCGACGACGATGCGGTCGGTGGCGGCCTCCAGCTGCTCTTCCAGCAACTGCATGGCCTTGGCGCGGCCGAGGCCGGGTTGGATCGGGGGCAGGAATTCGACGACGATCGTGCCCGGCCGCTTGATGAAGCTGTGGCGCGCCCAGTAGAGGCCGGCGTTCAGCGCCATCGGCACGATGGGGATGTCCAGGCTCTCGTACAGCACGCCCACGCCGATCCGGTAGGGGCGGTGAGCTCCGGCGGCCACCCGCGTGCCCTGCGGGAAGATGACGATGGGCCGTCCTTCGTCGCGCACCGGCTTGGAGTTCCGGATCAGCGACGCGATGGCCCGGCCGCGGGCGCCGCGGTCCACCGGGATCATGCGCGCCTTCGCCGCGTACCAGCCCCAGATCGGGATCCACAGCAGCTCCCGCTTCAGGATGATCGCCGGGTCGTCGACCAGGAAATGGAGCTTCAATGTCTCCCACGCCGACTGGTGCTTGGCGGCCAGCAGGAAGGAGCCGGAGGCCGGCAGATGCTCCCTCCCGCGCACCTCGTACCGGATGCCGACGAGCGTGCGTTCCAGCCAGCTGACGGTGCCCAGGTACCATTTGACCACACGGATCATCGTCGGCCGGGGCAGCAGCAGCATCCACAGCAGGCCGAAGCAGCAGATCGCGGTCCACACGTGGAACGCGACATTGAAGGCGAGGGAGCGGAGGTAGATCATCGGCGGAACTTGTCAGGATTCGAGGAGCATCTCAAGCTCGTAGCGCAGCAGCGTCAAAAGGTACTTGTTGTACTCCGTGACCAGCAGGCTGGCGGTGCCGGGCCACTTCCACCAGTCGTCCAGATGGACGTTGGGAGAGGCGACGGGGTGCGGCACCACCTCCACGTCCGGGATGACCATCCGGAACTCCAGCAGGCTGCGCTTCATGTGGTAGTTGGCGGTGACCAGCCGCATCGACCGGAAGCCCTGCTCGCGCAGCCAGTCCGCCGTCTCGTAGGCGTTGCCGATGGTGCTGTCGGCGGAATAGCCGAGCGTGATGCAGCATTCGACGTCGCTCGGCGACTGGCGCGACTTGCGCAGCAACTCCTGGACGTCCAGCCCTTCGTAGACCCCGGACACGAACAGCTTGCGGGCCCGACCGGCGGTGAGCAGATCCAGCCCCATACCGAGCCGCCCGCTGCCACCGGTCAGCACGACGATGGCGTCGGTGGGGCGCGTCGCGTCCGCGCTTTCACCCGCCGGGGGGCGCGGAATCGAATTGGCGAACCAGACCAGCCCGCCGGCCCAGGCGAGTCCCGCCACCAGCCCCGCCGCCAGCAGGCGGCCCAGCGACCGGGCGAACCAGACGCTCCGGGAGCCGACCCGCGCCATCACGCGCTCCATGGGCAGGCGGGCCGTGGCGAAGGCGGCGGGGGCGGCGCCGTCACGGCAACGACTCCAGCGTGCGCAGCACCGTCCAGCGCGCTGTGACCATGGCCAGCAGGCAGGCCACGACCGGCACGACCACCAGGATGGCCAGATGCCAGACGTCGATGGTGACGGTCGGCAGAAGGCTGGCCTTCAGCCCGGCGGCCGCGTGGCCGATGCCGGCCAGCGTCGCCACCGCCAGCACGAGACCGCCAAGGCCGCCGCGCAGAGTCAGGGACAGGACGTGCGATTCGAACTGGCGGGCGACGTAGCGGTCGGTGGCGCCCATCAGGTGCAGCAGTTCCACAACATGTTTATGGATCGCCAGGCCGGCGCGCACGGCGAAGACCACCGCCATCACGCCGGCCCCGCCGATCAGCGCGACGACGGCCAGCGCCGCCAGGTGCAGTGCCCCGGCGAAGCGCCGCAGGTCGGCCAGCCAGACCGCGTGGTCGTCCATGGTGGCGCCGGGGGCTGCGGACTTCAGCCGCGCCGTCAGGGCCGTGGTGTCCACCGGCCCGTCGGTGACCACGTCGATCAGCCGCGGCATGGGCAGCAGCGGGTCGGCGGCCTCCTTGCCCAGCCAGGGTTCCAGCAAGCGGCCGATGTCGTCGGTGGTCAGCGCCGTGGCCGACCTGATGCCGGGGGTGGAGCGCAGCACGGTCAGCGCCGCCTCCGTCCGTTCGTTCAGCGTGGCGGAGCCGGCCGGCAGGGGAACGATCTGCACCGTCAGGCCGCCTGCCAAGCCGGTGTCCCAGCGCCGGGCCATGTCGGACACGAACAGCGCGCCAGCCAGCGACAGCGCCGCCAGATAGACCATCAGCGCGGTCAGCCAGGTCAGGAAGCGTGACGTCGGGTCCTTCGCCAACGGCAGGTCGAAGCGTTTGCGGCGTAGGGGGGGCAGGGCCATGGTGATCCGTTCCCTCCCCTCAGGCCCAGTGCGCCGACTGGGCGGGCATGACGTGCAGGCGCCCGTTCTCCAGATGGATGCGCGGGTGGTTGAAACGGCGGATCAGCGCCTCGTTGTGGGTGGCGATCACCACGGTCGCGCCCAGCTTGTGCATCTCCTCGAACAGGAACAGCAGGCGCATGCCGATGCCGTCGTCCACGTTGCCGGTGGGTTCGTCGGCCAGCAGCAGGCGCGGGCGGTTGATCACGGACCGGGCAATGGCGACGCGCTGCTGCTGGCCGCCCGACAGGGTGGAGGGCAGGGCGTGCAGGTGGTTGCCGAGCCCGACCCAGCGCAGGATTTCCGTGCAGTGCTCCACCACCTCAGCCTCGCCGGCGCCGCCCATGCGCAGCGGCAGCGCCACGTTGTCGAGCGCCGACAGATGGTCGAGCAGCGAGAAGTCCTGGAACACCACCCCGATCTGGCGGCGCAGTTCCGGCAGGTCGGCCCGCGTCAGCCGTGCCATGTCGCGCCCGAACAGCGTGATCAGCCCGCGCGAGGGGCGGAGCGCCAGGTACATCAGCTTCAGAAGCGACGACTTGCCCGCCCCGCTCGCCCCCGTCATGAAATGGAAGGAGCCGGGGGGCAGGGTGAAGCTGACGTCGCGCAGCACCTCGGGGCCGGTGCCATAGCGCAAACCCACGTTCTCGAAACGAATCACAATCTCACCAAGGCCGCGACGACGCCCCCGGGCGGTACCCCGCCTGGGGTGCGACAAGACAATGCACCGGTGCCGCCGGTACGTCCACCGCCGTGGGACCAGCCGGACGAAAGGCCGCTCCCGCCGCTCCGGATGGTGGCCGCTTGGGCGTTCCTTGCTTCATACCTCATGACTACCTATAACGACATTCTGCAATTTCGGTGACCTCGATCGGCCTCCATGATCATCGCCTGTCCGACCTGCGCCACGCGCTACACACTGGCCGATTCGGCGGTCGGACCGCAGGGACGGAAAGTCCGCTGCGCCAAGTGCGGCCACACCTGGTGGCAGTCGCCGGACGAGGACGATCTGGATTTCTCGCTGAACGATGTGACCGAAATCCGGCAGACCTCGGCCCCCACCGTGGAACGGCCGCCGCGCGACCGGGCGGCGATGCGCCGGGCGCTGATCGGCTGGGGCCTGTTCGTGGCGGTGGTGCTGGCGCTCGCCGGGGGCGCGGTCGCGGCGCGCGGCCAGATCGTGCGGCTTTGGCCGCCGGCCGCCCTTCTGTACGAGACCGTAGGCCTACGCGTGGAGCCGCCGGGAACCGGCCTTCAACTGCAGAACCTGCGGTCGGAGCAGAAGGTGGAGGGCGGGGCCCCGGTGCTGGTCGTCGACGGGCAGATCGTCAACGTGTCCGACACCGTCCGTCCGGTTCCGGTGGTGCGCGTCACCTCGCTCGGCGAAGACCGCAAACCGATCCGGAGCTGGACGGTCGAGGCGTCGCCGGCGCAACTCCTCCCCGGCGAGATCGCCGTCTTCCGTGACGCGCAGCGCGATCCGGGGGCGGTGCTGGAGGTGATGGTCACGTTTGACGGGGGGTGAGGCCCGGGCGGCACAACCGGTTGCCGGAGAGGACATTCACCACAGAGGCACAGAGACACGGAGCTTCTTTACACTCTGATCAAAGACCGGATGCCTTGCGTTCGGATCTCTCTGTGTCTCTGTGGTTGCATTCCACCAGACTGACGCTGACTGGATCAGAACTGCTTCAGCAGCCGGTCGATGTATTCGCGCTCCATCTGCGGGCGGTTGTACTGGCCGGAGCGTTTGCGGAGTTCGTCCAGGATCTCGCGGGCGCGCTGGAGTTCGGCCTCCTCCGGGATCTTCACGTCGTTGCCGTCGTAGTTGCCATAGCCGGACGGGCGGCGGCCGAGCGGGTCGCGGTTGCGGCCCTGGCGCTGCTGCTGGCCCTGCTGCTGCCCCATCATGCCCGGGCCGCCCTGCTGGCCCATCATCTGCTGCATCAGCTGCTCGGCGTAGGCCTGCATGCCCTGCTGAAGCTCGTCCATCGCCTGGGTCTGCGAGGGCACGGCGGAGCCCGGCTGGCCCTGCTGGAGCGACTGGCCGGCGTCGCGCATGGCGCGTTCGGCGCGGCCCAGCGGGCGGGGGATGTCGCCCTGCTGTTCGCCCATGCGGCGCATCAGCTCGCCCAGCTGGCGGCGCAGAGCCTCCTGCCGCTCGGCCTGCTGCTGCGACAGCGGGCTTCCGTTCCCTTGCTGGTTCTGGCCCTGCTGCCCCTGCTGGCCGGGCTGCTGGCGGTTCTGGCGACCGCGCGGGCCTTGTTGGCCCTGTTGGCCCATCTGGGGCTGGCCCTGCTGCTGCCCCATCTGGTCCTGCGACTGGCGGAAGGTCTGGTCGAGCAGTTGCTGCTGCTGCTGCGCCAAGTCCTGAAGCTCCTTCATCATCTGCCAAGCTTCGTTCTGGCCGCCCTGTTGCTGCTGCATCTGGGCCATGGCGCCGGAGCGCATGTTCTCCAGCATCTGCTGAAGCTGCGACAGCATCTGGCGTGCCGCGTCGCGGGACCCGGTTTCCGCCATCTGCCGCATTTGGTCCATCATCTGCTGCAGGTCCTGGCGGTCCATCATGCGGTCGGCCATTTCCGGCGGAATCATGGGGATCTGCTCACCGCGGGCCAGCGCCTCCCGCATCTGCTGCTCCATGGCCTCCATGAACTTGTCCATGGCCTGCTGAAGCTCGTCCATCAGCTGCTTCAGCTCCTGGTCGGTGGCGCCCTTCTCCAGCGCCTCCGACAGCTTGCGCTCGGCGTCGCGCAGGTCGCGCTCGGCCAGCGACAGGCCGCCGTCCTCGATGCGCAGGGCGGTCTCCCACAGCACCTGCTGCACCGCCGGGATCTGCTCCCCCTGCTCGTCCAGCATCAGCCGACCGACCGAGGTGCGCAGCGCCAGGAAGGCGACGATGTCGCCGCTGAACTGGCCGGGGCGCGACGACAGCTCCGCCAGGGCACGGGCGACCTCCACCCGCGACTCCTTGGGGCGCAGGGTCAGCTTCTTGCGCTCTTCGATGATCGCGCGGGCGACGGGGTGGTTGAACACCCGCTCCGGCAGGACCATCGCCACGTCCTCCGTGCTGCCGGTCTGGCCAGCGCCGTCCACGGCGGTCATCCGGACGGTGACGTTCAGGCCCGCCCAGGGGTGCGCCGTCAGGTCGTGGAAGCCGGCGTTGTGCGCGTCCTTCGGCCGGACGCCCGGCAGGGCCAACGGCAGCTCGATGGGCGTGCGGTCGAGGTTCGGGGCCTCGCCCTCCTGCAATGCCAGCTTGATGATGCCCTTGACCTCCGCGAGGCCGTAGTCGTCGTGCGCGGCGTAGTCGAGCCGCAGGGCGCCGCGCTCGGCCTTCGTCGGCGGGCTGTTGTAGGCGATGATCGGCGGCTGGTCGGGGATGACCTGCACCGCCCAGGAGCCCAGCGAGCGCGAACCCTGGCTGACGGCGATCTTCGTGCCGGCCTGGATCGGCTGCTGGATCTGGAAGGTCGAGGAGTCCACGCTCTCGAAGTCGGCGGTCTTGTCGCCGGCCTCCAGCGTCGGGGTGCCGCTGCCGCCGGTGACGCGGGCCAGCACGAGGCTGCCCTTCGGTACCGGGACGGGGTTGGGCAGGTTCGGGGTGTGGGCCGCGTTGGCCGATTTCAGGAAGATCGGCGGCAGGCCGGTGTATTCCGGCGGCGTCACCCAGAGGTCGAGCGCGGCGGTGGCCGTTCCGGATTCGCCCGTGAGGCGCGGGCTGAGGGCCGCGACCAGCCGCGGGGTCCAGTCGCCCCAGGTGGCGCCACCCGCCACGATCAGCACCAGAACCACCAAGGCGCGCAGCGCGTAGCGGTCGTGCGACGCGATGTCGGACAACGGCCAGGCGACGCGCAGCCGCCGCATGGCGGCGCGCACCCGCTCCTGGTGCAGGCGCCACAGCTCCGCCGCGACGGGGTCGTTGCCGGCGGACCGGTCGCGCAGGGTCTGGAGGGGGCGGTGGGGCAGGCCGCTGTCACGCTCCAGCCGCCGCCGCGCCGCCGGTTCGTCGGGGGCTTGGAAGCGGCGCAGGCCGCGCCACAGCGTCAAGCCGAAGGCAGCGGCGAACAGCAGCAACGCCAGCAGATGCAGCCAGCCGGGCAGCAGCGGCAGCAGGTTCAGGAGGGCGAGGGCCAGGAAGGTCCCGGCGATGGCCGCGGGAATCCAGACGGCCGGCAAGAGGGATTCCCACAGGAGCGCCGCGCGCGCCTGCCACAGGCGGAAACGCGGTTCCGGCCCGCGAGGCTCCTGTGGCTGCGGCTTCCGCAAAGGGAACCGGAATCCCTCGTTTTGGGGCCGCTCTTCGCTGTCGCTCATCCCGCACTCCCGTTCCGCCGCCGTCCCGTGGCCCTTGCACCGGCCGTAAGGGAGAGCGGCGGCCGGGGCGTCGTCAGGATATAGGCTCGGCCGCGGCGTTTTTCCCGGCCCGACCGTCAAGCCATTCACCGAACCACTTGTCCATGACCAAAATATGGCCGCACAGCCACATCTCGACATAGTTCTGGAGGAATTGCACCTCCTCCAGGTCGTGGTCGCCGGTGGTGGACTGCTTGCGCACGAAAGCGGCGAAGCCGTCGTGCATGGCGGTGTGCTTGGCCGCGTCGGGGTAGCCCGTCGCGCGCATCAGGCCTTCCTCGCGGCGGAAATGATAATCGCAGTAGTCGGCGAGGTCGCGCAGGAACCGGTTCACCGACTCCCGGGTTTCCCCGGCGGCGATCGCGGCGCTGAAGAGGTTGAACAGTTGGAACAGCCGCTGGTGGTCGGCGTCCACGGCGGCCTGCCCGATGGCGTAGGTCGCGTCCCAGTCCATGGCGGTCCCCGCTCCGGTTGTGAAGGGGGCATTGTACGCCGGGCCGGCGGGAAAAGGCAGGCGCGAATGCGCGCAGAGGGCGGCCCCGTCTTCCACCCGGGCGGAAGACGGGGCTTGGCTCAGGCCTTCAGCCAGTCGGGCACGCGCTCCGCGGCCAGCATTTCCTCAACGGAGGGGCGGGGGCGGATGACGGCGAAGTCGCTGCCGTTCACCAGCACCTCCGGCACCAGAGGACGGGTGTTGTAGGTGGAGGACATCACCGCGCCGTAGGCACCGGCCGACAGGAAGGCGACCAGGTCGTCCGCCCCCAGCGGTGGCAGCAGGCGCTGGAGCGCGAAGGTGTCGCCGCTTTCGCAGACCGGGCCGACCACGTCGAACGGCTCCTTGATGGCGGCCGGGTCCGGCTCGGTCACCGGGACGATGCCGTGATAGGCCTCGTAGAGCGCCGGGCGGATCAGGTCGTTCATCGCCGCATCGACGATGACGAAACGGCGGTGCAGGCCGGGCTTCACGAAGATCACGCTCGACACCAGGATGCCGGCGTTGCCGACCAGCGAGCGGCCGGGCTCGAGCGTGATGCGGCAGCCGAGATTGCCGGTGATCGACCGCACCATGGCGGCGTAGTCGGCCAGATCCGGCGGCGTCTCGTTCTTGTAGGTGATGCCCAGCCCGCCGCCGAGGTCGAGGCGCTGGATGTCGTGCCCGTCCTCGCGCAACACGTGGAGCAAGGCGGCCACACGCTCGTAGGCGGCGCGGAAGGGGGCGAGGTCGGTCAGCTGCGACCCGATGTGCACGGCGATGGCCACCGGCTTGATGCCGGGCAGCCGGGCTGCCTTGGCGTAGACCTCCCGCGCGTGGTCGTAGTCGATGCCGAACTTGTTCTCTTTTTTGCCGGTCGCGATCTTGGCGTGGGTCTTGGCGTCCACGTCCGGGTTCACGCGGAAGGCGATGGGGGCGACCACGCCCAGGCTGCTCGCCACCTCCGACAGCGCCTCCACCTCGGGGATGGATTCCACGTTGATCTGGTGGATGCCGGCCTCCAGCGCGGCGCGCATCTCGCCGCGCGTCTTGCCGACGCCGGAGAAGACGATGCGCTCCGGCGGAATGCCGCCGGCCAGCGCGCGCTGCATCTCGCCGCCCGACACCACGTCGGCCCCGGCACCCAGCCGCGCGAAGGTGCGGATGACCGCCAGGTTGGAGTTGGCCTTCACCGCGTAGCAGACGCCGGCGTCCTGGCCCGCGAAGGCCCCGGCGTAGGCGCTGTAGTGCGCCTCCAGCGCCGCGGTGGAGTAGCAGTAGAAGGGCGTGCCGACGGCCGCCGCGATGGCCGGCAGCGGCACGGATTCGGCGTGCAGCACACCGTTGCGGTAGGCGAAGGCGCTCATGGGAAACGGACTCCGGAGGACGGCTGGCTGGGCTTGGGATCAGTCTTGGGGTTCGGGTAACCCTGGGGGAAGCGGTCATTCTCGCGGCCCTGGGGCGCGTCGACGAAGCCCGGCTTCTTACCGCAGCCGGCGAGCGTCAGCGCGACCGCCGCGGTGGCGAGGATCAGCAGGGCGCGCTTCACAGGAAACGCTCCCGCGCCGCCTTCACAGCCTCGCGCACGCGGACGGGGGAGGCGCCGCCGAAGCTGCGCCGGCTGTCCAGCGACGCCTCGATGCTCAGCGCCGGGAAGACCGCTTGCGTGATGCGCGGCTCGACGGACTGAAGCTCCTCCAGCGTCAGGCCGGTCAGGCCGACGCGCTTGTCCTCCGCCAGCTTGACGGCGCGGCCGGTGACGTGGTGCGCCTCGCGGAAGGGCATGTTCAGCTCCCGCACCAGCCAGTCGGCGAGGTCGGTGGCGTTCAGGAAGCCGCGGTCGGTCGCCTCCTTCAGGGCCGGGACGTTGGGCTCCATGTCGCGGACCATGCCTTCCATGGCGGCGATGCACAGCGCCAGCGTGTCGTCGGCCTCGAAGACCGGTTCCTTGTCTTCCTGCATGTCCTTGGAATAGGCCAGCGGCAGGCCCTTCATGGCGACCAGCAGGCTGTTCAGGCTGCCGATCACCCGGCCGGCCTTGGCGCGCACCAGCTCCGCCGCGTCCGGGTTCTTCTTCTGCGGCATGATGGAGGAGCCGGTGGTGAAGGCGTCCGTTAGCCGGATGAAGCGGAACTGGGCGGAGCACCACAGCACGATCTCCTCCGCGAAGCGGGAGAGGTGCATGCCGCAGATGCTGGCGGCGGCCAGATACTCCAGCGCGAAGTCGCGGTCCGACACGGCGTCCAGCGAGTTCGCCGTCGGCCGGTCGAAGCCCAGCGCCTCCGCCGTCATGAAGCGGTCGATGGGGTGGGGCGTGCCGGCCAGCGCGGCGGAGCCCAGCGGGCACTCGTTCAGCCGGGCGCGGGCGTCGCGCAGCCGGCCGCGGTCGCGCCCGAACATCTCCACATAGGCCAGCAGGTGGTGGCCGAAGCTGATGGGCTGGGCGGCCTGCAGGTGGGTGAAGCCGGGCATCACCGTGTCGGTGTGCTTCTCCGCCAGATCAATGAGCGCTGTCTGGAGCGCCTTCAGCCCCTGGTCGGCGCGGTCGAGTGCGTCGCGCACCCACAGCTTGAAGTCGGTCGCCACCTGGTCGTTGCGCGACCGGCCGGTGTGCAGGCGCTTGGCCGGCTCGCCGATCAGCTCGGCCAGCCGCGCCTCCACATTCATGTGGATGTCCTCAAGCTCCACCTTGAAGGTGAAGGCTCCGGAGTCGATCTCTTCCTTCACGCGGTCGAGCCCGGTGCGGATCGCGTCGGCGTCGGCCTGGGAAATGATGCCCTGTTTCGCCAGCATGGCGGCGTGCGCCTTGGAGCCGGCGATGTCCTGGTCGGCAAGACGCTTGTCGAAGCCGATGGAAGCGTTGATCTTCTCCATGATGGCGGCGGGGCCGCGCGCGAAGCGGCCACCCCACATCTGGCTGGCGGCGGGGGCTGCGGAGGGGGCTGGCGGCTTTGGCTGTTCGGCGCTCATGATGGACAAGATCACGGTGGGAGGGCTTGGAGCGTGAGTATGCGGACTTTGGCGGCCACCGCAATCCTTTGTGTGAGTCTGGCGGGCGGCGGCCTGTGGGCAGCGCTGGCCGGACCCGCCGCCCCGCCGGTCACGGTGCTGGGCAAGGGGGATGGCGCGGAGCTTGGCGTGGTCATGGCCGGGTTGGATAAGTACCGCTCCGCCGAGAATCCCAAGCCGATTCCGTCGCTGTCCTTCGTGGACGGGGATGGGCGCCGGGTGGACCTATCGGAGTTCAAGGACAAGCTGGTCCTGCTGAACCTGTGGGCGACCTGGTGCGCGCCTTGCGTGAAGGAGATGCCAGCGCTCGACCGGTTGCAGGCGCAGCTGGGCGGCGAGGGCTTCCAGGTCGTCGCCTTGTCGGTGGACCGCGGCGGCAAGGACCAGGTGCAGCCCTTCTTCCAGCGGATCGGCGTGCGCAACCTGGGGCTCTACCTCGATCCGGGAAGCAGCAGCATGCAGGCGCTGTCCCTGCGCGGCCTGCCCACAACCCTGCTGGTCGACCAGGAAGGCCGCGAGCTTGGCCGTATCGAGGGCGCGGTGGAGTGGGACTCGCCGGAGGTCGTGGCCTTCCTGCGCAAGCATATGGGCCACGGCGGCGGCCCGGCGCGCGACACGCGGGGTGGGGTGCTGAAGACGGGGGGATGAGAGCGGCCTAGTTCCTTCTCCCCTCCGGGGAGAAGGTTAGGATGAGGGGGCGGCCGCAGGCCGGAAACGTCCACTCATTGCAGTGGTTTGACGCCCTTCGGGCGCCCCCTCACCCTACCCCTCTCCCCAGGGGGAGAGGGGGCAAAAAGCTATTCCGACGACCCCGACGTCGCCGGCGGCGCTTGGCTCTGTGGCGGCGCCGGGCGGTGGGACAGGTCGCGGGCGATGGCGCGGGCGTCCTCGAAGTGGGCGTGCAGCATCGGCAGGGTGTCGCGGGCGAAGTCGGCGGTCTCGCCGTCGCGTTCGGCCTGGGCTTCGAACAGCTTGATGGCGCGGGCGTGGGTTTCCTCCTCCGCGGCGATGTAGCGGCGGTCGAAGGCCTCCTCCGGAGTGTCGCGCAGGCTCGCCAGATGGGCGCGGGCGGCCGGGTTCAGCTCGCGTGGAATCGGGATGTCGTGGCGCTGGGCCATGTCGACGAGACGGTCGGCCACCGGGCCATGCTCGTCCACGACGCGGCGGGCGAAGCGGCGGACGGATTCGGTTTCCGCCCGGTCCTGCGCCAGCTTGCCGAGCGCGCGTTCCGCCATGCTGTCGGCCAGCGCCTCGCTGATGAAGTTCCGTTCCTGGCGGGAGAGCGGCAGCGGTTGCTGAGCCAGCGCCGCATGCCCCAGGGACACCAGAAGCACCGCCGAGATGAGGGCACGCCGCATCGTCCGTTCTCCCGCCTGAAGAATGGGTCTTGCCGGGACGAACAGAGCGGGGGCTCGGCGGTTCCGCAAAGAAAAACCCGCCCTGGCTTCCCAGGGCGGGTTTTTCTTTGTCAGCCCTTGCGGACCAACCCTCAGCGGGTCGGGCCTCAGCGAGTCGGGACGGGCGGGTTCTTGGAGTAGTCGTAGAAGCCGCGACCGACCTTGCGGCCGACCCAGCCGGCCTCGACGTACTTCACCAGCAGCGGGCAGGGGCGGTACTTGCTGTCGGCCAAGCCTTCGTAGAGGACCTGCATGACCGCCAGACAGGTGTCCAGGCCGATGAAGTCGGCCAGCTCCAGCGGGCCCATCGGGTGGTTGGCGCCCAGCTTCAGCGCGGTGTCGATGGCCGACACGCCGCCCACGCCCTCATAGAGGGTGTAGACCGCCTCGTTGATCATCGGCAGCAAGATGCGGTTGACGATGAAGGCCGGGAAATCCTCGGCCACCGCCGCCGTCTTGCCGATGTTGGCGGTCAGCTCGGCGACGGCGGCGAAGGTCGCCTCGTCGGTCGCGATGCCGCGGATCAGCTCGACGAGCTGCATCACCGGCACCGGGTTCATGAAGTGCATGCCCATGAACTTCGACGGCCGGTCGGTCGAGGCCGCGAGGCGGGTGATCGAGATCGACGAGGTGTTCGTCGCGATCAGCGCCTCGGGCTTCAGGTTGGGGACCAGCTTCTTGAAGATCTCGCGCTTCAGCGCCTCGTTCTCCGTCGCCGCCTCGACGACGAGGTCGGCGTCACCGAAGACCGACAGGTCGGAGCCGGTGGAAATGCGGGCCAGCGCGGCGTCCCTGTCGGCCTCCGTCAGCTTCCCCTTCTGGACCTGACGGTCCATGTTCTTGGAGATGCCGGCGACCGACTTCTGCAGGATCTCCGGGCTGATGTCGGAGATGATGACCTCGTAACCCGCCTGGGCGCAGACGTGGGCAATGCCACTGCCCATCTGGCCGGCACCAATCACGCCAATCTTCTTGATCGTGGACATGTGAGCTTCCCCGCGAGTGGTTGGTGGGACTTGGACCGGCTTACGCCTTGCCGAGCGCGTCGGTCAGCTCCGGCACCGCCTTGAAGAGGTCGGCGACCAGACCATAGTCCGCCACTTGGAAGATGGGCGCTTCCTCATCCTTGTTGATTGCGACGATGACCTTGCTGTCCTTCATGCCGGCGAGGTGCTGGATGGCCCCCGAGATGCCGACGGCGATGTACAGCTCCGGCGCCACGATCTTGCCGGTTTGCCCGACCTGGTAGTCGTTGGGAACGAAGCCCGCGTCGACCGCCGCGCGGCTGGCGCCGACCGCGGCGCCGAGCTTGTCGGCCAGGGCTTCCAGCAGCTTGAAGTTCTCACCCGACTGCATGCCGCGGCCGCCCGAGACGACGATCTTGGCCTGCGTCAGCTCCGGACGCTCCGACTTCGTCAGCTCCTGGCCGACGAACTTGGCGGAACCGGCATCGCCCGTCCCGGCCACGCTCTCAACGGCGGCCGAACCGCCGGTCGCCGCCGCCTCAAAGGCGGTGGTGCGGACCGTGATCACCTTGATGGCGTCCGAGGACTGCACCGTGGCGATCGCGTTGCCGGCGTAGATCGGCCGCTCGAAGGTGTCGGCGGAGACCACCCCGGTGATGTCGGAGATCGCCGCCACGTCGAGCAGGGCCGCCACGCGCGGCAGAAGGTTCTTGCCCTCCGACGTCGCCGCGGCCAGCACGTGCCCGTAGCTCTTGGCGAGGCCGACGACCAGCGGGGCGAGGTTCTCCGGCAGGGCGTGCGCGTAGGCCGCGTCGTCGGCCAGCAGCACCTTGGAGACGCCGGTCACCTTGGCGGCGGCATCGGCAACGGCCTGGGCCCCCTGGCCGGCGACCAGCAGGTGGATGTCGCCCCCAAGAGAGTTTGCAATCTTGGCAGCGGCGGTGACCGCGTTCAGCGTGGCGGGCTTCAGCGCGGCGTTGTCGTGTTCGGCAATGACGAGAATGGCCATGTCAGATCACCCGCGCATCGTTCTTCAGCTTGTCGACCAGGGCGGCGACATCCGCCACCTTCACGCCGGCCTTGCGTTTGGCGGGCTCGGCCACCTTCAGCGTCTTCAGCCGGGGCGCCACGTCCACGCCGAGCGCGTCGGGCGTCAGCGTGTCGATCGGCTTCTTCTTGGCCTTCATGATGTTGGGCAGCGAAGCGTAGCGCGGCTCGTTCAGGCGCAGGTCGGCGGTGACCACGGCCGGGAGCTTCAGCTCCACCGTCTCGAGGCCGCCGTCGATCTCGCGGGTGACGGTCACCGCGCCCTCGCCGGGCACGACCTTGGAGGCGAAGGTGCCCTGCGGCCAGCCGAGCAGTGCGGCGAGCATCTGGCCGGTCTGGTTGCAGTCGTCGTCGATCGCCTGCTTGCCCAGGATGACCAGCCCAGAACCATTTTGATTCAGGCCTTCCTTGTCGACCAGCGCCTTCAGCACCTTGGCGACGGCCAGCGGCTGGGTTTCGGCGTCGGTCTGCACCAGGATGCCACGGTCGGCGCCCATGGCGAGCGCGGTGCGCAGCGTCTCCTGCGCGGCGGTCGGGCCGACGGTGACCACGATGACCTCGGTGGCCTTGCCGGCTTCCTTCAGGCGTACGGCCTCTTCGACGGCGATCTCGTCGAAGGGGTTCATGCTCATCTTCACGTTGGCGGTCTCAACGCCCGAGCCGTCCGCCTTCACGCGGATCTTGACGTTGTAATCGACCACCCGCTTGACCGGGACGAGGACCTTCATATCCCACCCTTTTCTTCAATTTTCCTGGCGCGCCTTCAGGCCGAGCGCCGAATCGGGCAGCTGTGACAGCGCTGCGACCATAGGATTTGTGCTATTGGCTGTCAACGCCGCCCGCGCCGCAGGTGCGAAGGCCTCAACGTCGCGGACAGCATTTCGGATCAACGGTTTGCGCCCGGAACCCACAGCACGTCGCCGGCCCCGTTGCCGTTGACCGCACGGCTCAGCACGAACAGGTGATCGGACAGGCGGTTGACGTATTTGACCGCGGCGGGGTTCACCGGCTCCTGGCCCGCCAGTTCGGTGATGTGCCGTTCGGCGCGGCGCACCACGGTGCGGGCCAGATGCAGGTGCGCCGCCGCCGGCGAGCCGCCGGGCAGGATGAAGGAGGTGAGGGGGGCGAGATCCGCGTTCATCGCGTCGATCTCCGCCTCCAGCCGGTCCACCTGCGACTCCAGGACGCGGAGCGGCGGGTATTTGGGGTCCGGCTCCTCCGGCGTGCAGAGGTCGGCGCCCAGGTCGAACAGATCGTTTTGGATGCGCGCCAGCATGGCGTCGACGTCGGGCAAGGAGGCCGGCAGGGCCGCGGTGTGCAGGCCCTGTGTATGGAGTCTGGCCAGCCCGATCACCGCGTTGGCCTCGTCCACGGTGCCATAGGCGGCGACGCGCAGGTCGTGCTTGGGCACGCGGGACCCGTCGCCCAGCGACGTCTCCCCCTTGTCGCCGCCGCGGGTGTAGATTCGGGTCAGTTTTACCATGGAGCGGTCCGGCCGAGTCCCTAGGCTTGGGTCAGGATGGCGAGCAGGAACAGAACCAGCGCCACGCCCTGGAGCGCGACGCGAAGCCGCATCGCCTTGTTCGACTTGCGCGAATCGCCTTGGCCGCCCCGCGCCATGAAGAACAGCCCGACGAACAGAGAGGCGACGACGGCGCCGAGCGCGAGGATCAGGAGGATGGCGACGATTCCGTTCATCCCACCAATATAGCGCGGCGGGTGGCCGCCGCCTATCCCGGCGACGCGTGCCCCGGCTACACGGGCGCCTCCATCACATGGTTGCGTCTTCCCGCGTCCTCCTTACATTGACGCGGATAAGCGTGAGCGAGGAAGGAATCGGCGAATGCGGCGGCGGAGTTTCCTGAAGGCGGCGGCGGTGGCCGGACTGGCGTCCGCGGCCGGCGTGCGGCCGGTGCCGGCGCTGGCCCAAGGGCAGACGGTGACGGAATTCCCGAAGGGGTTCCTGTGGGGCTGCTCCACCTCCTCCTACCAGATCGAGGGGGCGGTGACCACGGACGGGCGCGGCCCCAGCGTGTGGGACACCTTCAGCCACGCCTACGGCAAAGTGGCGGACGGCGACACCGGGGACGTCGCCTGCGACCACTACAACCGCTACGCCGAGGATGTGGAGCTGATGGCCCGCGCCGGCATGCGCGCCTATCGGTTCTCGGTGGCGTGGCCGCGCGTCCAGCCGTCGGGCACGGGGGCGCCGAACGCCAAGGGGCTGGACTTCTACGACCGGCTGACCGACGCGCTGCTGGCCAAGGGGATCGAGCCCTGGCCCTGCCTGTTCCACTGGGATCTGCCCCAGGCGCTCCAGGACAAGGGAGGCTGGACCAATCGGGACATCGCGGGATGGTTCGCCGACTACGCGCAGATCGTCGCGGGGCACATCGGTGACCGCGCCAAGCACTGGTGCATGCTGAACGAGCCCTCCGTCGTCGCGATCTTCGGGCATGGGCTGGGCGTGCATGCGCCGGGGATGACCGGCAAGGCCAACTACTTCAAGGCGATCCACCACCAGAACCTGGCGCAGGGCACGGCGCTGAAGGCGCTGCGTGCCGCTGGTGGAGGAAAGGGGTGGCAGCTGGGCACGGTGCTGTCGCTCCAGCCGGTCTGGCCGGTCGGCGGGCTGGACGCCAACTACCAGGCGTCGCTGATGTGGGACGCGGCGTGGAACCGTGCCTGCCTCGACCCACTGATGAGGGGTGAGTACCCGGAGCTGCTGCGCGACGGCTTCGCCCCGCTGGTCAAGGCGGGCGACCTGGAGACGATCCGCCAGCCCATCGACTTCCTGGGCCTCAACTACTACAGCCGCACGCACCAGCAGCCCGATCCCGGCGGGCTGTTCGGCACCGGCTACGGCTCCGCGCCGGAGGGCACCCGCCGCACCGGCATGGAATGGCCGGTCGAGCCCGACGGGCTGGCCGAGATCCTGAGCGAGCTTCAGCAGGAATACGGCAACCCGCCCGTCTATGTGGCGGAGAACGGCGCCGACTATCCCGACAGCGTCGGCCCGCAGGGCAAGGTCGAGGACGGCGACCGCATCGGCTTCATCCGCGACCACCTGCTGTTCGCCCGCAAGGCGATCGACGAGGGCGCGAACCTGAAGGGCTGGTTCGTGTGGACCCTGCTCGACAACTTCGAATGGGCGGAGGGCTACCGGCGGCATTTCGGGCTGGTCCAGGTGGACCGCCAGACCATGAAGCGCACGCCGAAGGCCAGCTACCACTGGTACGCCGACGTGATCCGCAAGAACGGTGTCCCGTCGGTGTAGTGGCCGCATGGCGCCCCACCCGCACCCTCAACCCACCCGCTTCGCCATCCAGAAGGCGCGCGGCAAGGGCTGGAAGACGCTGGAGGTCGGCGAGGACCTGGACCACGCCCGCGCTCGCTTCGAATTGATGGTGCGGGTCAACCCGCGGGCCTATTTCCGCCTGATCCAGTTGGACCACAACGCCGGGGCGGACTTCGAGGGGCTGGAGTTCAACTGGACGCTGATCGAGCTTTACGATCCCACCCGAAAGGCCGGGAAGGGCGGCCGGGTCAAGCCGGCGCCGAAGCCGGCCCGCGCCGCCACGCGGCGGGCGGCGGAAAAGGTGCCGCTGCCGCTGCGATTCTACGTGACGGTGATATTGATCGGGTCGCTGATCGGGGTGCTGCTGTACGTGCGCTTCGGGGCGCCCCCGCATTAAACGGGCGCACTGAACGCTCAGTCGTCGGCGGAATAGCCCTTGCGACGCATGCACTGCGCGAAGATTTGCTTGCGGTACTTGAACTGCGGCGTCTCCGGCAAGGGACGATAGGGATAGCCGCGCAGCCGCATGGTGGTGTCCACCTGGTCCGTGCATTCGTCGAAGGCGGCGGTGGCGGTGTTCTCCGTCGCCGTCCATTCGCGGTAGGTCGGGGTGCTCCCACAGGCGACGAGCGTCAGGGTGCCGCCCAGCAGAACTGCAAACCTCAGCGTCGCCATGGCCCGGCCTCCTGTCCCGCCTCCTGCCCCGATGGCATCAAATTACCACGATTTTGTCCGCGCGAAGGTTAACGGAAGAGGAATATGCGCAATCCCATGGGATGATTCGGATGCGGTATTCTGGAGCAGACGCAACGCAGGCGCACAAAAATCGCGCCCGGAAATCCGCCGCAATCTGGTAACACTAATTCGCATTGGCGATTTGGTTCGGTTGGACGGACGGAGGAAGGCATGTCGGGTGGTTCGCATCGCGCGCGCCGCGCGGAGTTGCAGCGCGCACGCCGCGCGGTCGCGCTGGCGGTTGTGGTGCCGGTTCTCGCGGGTGGAGTGCTGGGGGCAGTGCCGGCTCTGGCGCAGTCGACCGCCGACATCCAATGGGCGCAGACCATCCTGAAGGAGAAGGGCTACGACATCGGCGGCCGTGCCAACGGCACGATGCACCCGGAAACCAAGTCGGCGCTGTCCAAGTACCAGGCCGCGCACGGGCTGCCGGCGACCGGCCAGCTCGACAAGGCGACCGTCGACAAGATGATGGGCGAGCGGCAGGGCAAGGCGGCGCCGACCGTCGGCAATCTCGCCCAGCAGAAGATCGGCGGCGGCGGGCCGGGCCAAGCCCCGCGGGAGCCGCAGCGCGAGGTCGTGCCGCGCGCCGCCCCGACGCAGCGAATCGACAGCGGCAACGGTGAGTTCGCCGGCGGCGCCCAGTTCAGCGCCGGCCCGCCCGCCACCAGCAGCCATTCCAGCAGCAGCGCCCCGAGCGGCACCCAGAACAGTGGTGGCGCCGTGTCCTCCGGCGGTGCCCCGTCGAGCAGCGCGTCCACCAGCAGCGCGTCCACCAGCAGCGCGTCGCAGGGTCCTGTCCCGCAGGCAGCGCCACGCGCCAGCGTGTCCGCCACGACTCCGTCCGGCCAACCGGCCCCAGTGGTCGAGCCGCCGGCCGACAGCGGATCCCTGCTGCCGGCCTGGGCGACCAACAGCCTGCGTCACATCGTGATGGGCGTGCTCGCCCTGACTGTGGGCGGCATCGGCTTCGGCTGGTGGCGCAGCGGCCGGGCCTCCTCGGCCCCGAAGAACGCGCCGCGGGACGAGGCGCCGCGCGACGTCCGCCGCGAACCGAGCTTCGGCGGCAAGCGCCGGGAGGAGCTGACCACCGGATCCCTGCCGCCCCTGACCAGCGGCGGGCGCGGGCGGCGTTAGGCCGCCCTCCGCTCACGGGATTTTAGACTCTCACGCCATCTGCGACATCGGGCACATGGCGTTGCCGCAGCCGGCCGGGTTGCAGGCCGGCATCGGGGCGGGCGCCGACGGCGCCTTGCCGACCCGCGGGGCCATGATGGCCTTCGACACCTCGGCCCCGCCGCAGGACGGGCAGGCGAGGCCGGAGGCCTTCTTGGCGTCGTAGTCGGCCATGTTCTCGAAGTATGCGCGACAGAAAGTTAAAAAGCGCAGTTGCATCAACACCTTGGTAGCGCCTTTGGGGCAGTCGATAGTGCGTCAAAACACGGTCATACGCGACAACGCAATCAAAGACTTAGCAGGCAGTTTCGAACGGCCCCATCGCCCCGTCAGGAGCATTTGACCTCCGTCCACTCCGCCCCGCGGGAGTCCCGGTACAAGGCGGTCATGTCCGGCGACTTGTGGCCGAGCAGCGCCTGGGCGTTGATGCCCTGGTCGTGGTAGAGGCGGGCGGCCAGCGACCGGATCTCGTGGAAGCTCGGCGGCGTGCTGTCGGCGGGCCAGGACCGGCCTGCCTTGCCGCGCGCTTCGGCAAACCACGCCGTGACGGTGTGCGGCCGGACACGATCCCCCGGCTTGGCGCGGCCGGCGAAGGTCGAATGGTGGACGAAGTGCCGCGACAGCACGTTGTCCCGGCATCGGGCGATCACCTCGCCCACGGACCAGCCGACGACCTGCAGGCGCAGCTCCACCGGGACACAAATGCGGACTCCGTGCTTCTCGGTCTTGGCCGGCACGATCCACAGCTTCCCGTCCCGTACGTCACGGGGGCCGAGGTTCACGATCTCCTCCCGGCGCTGCCCGGTGACCAGGGCGAGTGCCATCGCGCGGGCGAGCCAGGGCGCGTAGTCCCGGACGGCCACCTCGTAGATGGCCAGGAAGTCCTCCAGGGTCAGGCGGGCACGCTGCACGTCCACATGAGCCGCCTTGGTCGCCGTGGCCGGGTTGGTCTGGGCCCAGCCCTTCGAGACGGCGACTCCGAAGAAGTCGAGCAGGAACGAGCGCATCGCCTTCGCCATGCGCATCTTGCCGCGCTGCTCCCAATCCGCCAGGAAGTCGG
The DNA here is from genome assembly GCF_025961225.1 of Azospirillum canadense. Classification (GTDB taxonomy): domain Bacteria; phylum Pseudomonadota; class Alphaproteobacteria; order Azospirillales; family Azospirillaceae; genus Azospirillum; species Azospirillum canadense. Next base: position 183,272 of record NZ_JAOQNG010000010.1, read on the forward strand.
CCACGTCCCGAGTCGTGATGGCGTCGATGTGACGTCCCTCCATGGCCGTGCGGACGATCCGAAGCTGACGCACGAAGGCGGCATAGGTGTTCTTCTTGATTCGCCCGGCGGCGTAGCGCGCGTCAATCACACCGCCGTAGAGATCGCAGAACGCCTCCACGCTGCTCTCCTTGGCGCCGGTGATCCGGTCGACCAAGCGCCGCTTCGCCCGCGCGCCCTCCACGACGATGTTGGCCTCGACCGCCTGCTCAATGGCGCTCCTCCTGTCGCGCCCCAGGCCATGCTCCTTGCCGGTCTGCGGGTCGCGCCAGGAGAAGTACCCGTTGCGCTCATAGAGGTTTGTCGGGAGGCTCTTGGTGGTTCTGCTACGACGTCTTCCCACGCCGACGCTCCTGCATGATGCGCTCCGCCAGCGAGCCCCGGCGCGGCTGGACAGGCGCTTCCGGTACCGTGATGGGCTTCGAGGGGTCAATGTATCGGGCGGTGGACCGCACGAAGTAGGTCCGGCCGTGCTTTTCGGGGGCTGGGAAGAGGCGGGACTGGCGCGCCCATCGTCGTAGGGTTTCAATCCCCGGCGGGTGCTCGCCATAGACCGCCTTCGCCCACTCCTCCAGGGTCAGGAGCTTGTCCATCTATGCCGCCTCCCGTTCGTCTCGTTCCGGGGCATCGTTCCGCCGCACCGGGGCCGGCGGCTGGGCGCACCAGGAGCAGCGATAGCCGCCGCGCCCATCGCCCACTAGGTGGGGCAAGGGTGGCGGGCAGGCGCATAAAGGGCGGTCTATGGCCGCCAACCCAGTCGGTGACCCCGCCCCTTTCGTAAGAGGGCGCGCTTCATCAATGGAAGGTTCCGCTTCTACTTCTTTGTCGTATTCTGCTGCGTCGCAAAAAGCCATGCTTGGCACATGGGAAATCGTTATGAAATCAAGCCCGACAAAGAGGGCATTGGCTGGACGGTGTTCGATTCCAATACCGGCAAGCCCGTCATTTTTGAGGGAATGCAGCAAGTAGGCCTGCTCCGGTTCGAAGCTGAAAACGTGGCTGAGTTGTTGGGGCACCTGTCCCGTCTGAAAAGACGAAAAGCGCATCGGTTTTTTAGTTCGTTTCTGATAATCACTGATGCACTTCATGTAGCGACACCGTTTCTGTCATGACTGTTCGATACGAAATTGCTCGCTTTGGTGACACCTGGGCTGTTGTCCAGCTCGGCAGTGGCGACTACGCTGATTCCCCGCCTTATCTCAGGCGCTTGATGGCCCACGGCATCGACTTGCTTGAAGCTGTCGAGTTGGTTGATTTTTTCGACCGCGTTGGTATCGGACACGTCGCTAATCTTCACTGATGGCTCCGTTCCAATGTCCAGCATGTCGACCAGGTCAAGCTGCGCCATCCGCGCGCGCCGCGTTTTGGCCGCGTTCTCCCGGTGCAAGGCCGCGTCGTAGGTCAGATGGCATTTCTGGCACATGGCAGCCAAGTTCTCGTCTCGGCAGTCGGCCGGATCGTGGTTCAGGTGGGCAACCGTCAGCACGATCTTGGAGCCGGTCACCGGGTGCGGCTGGCCGTTGATGGCCACCCGGCAGAACTCGCATCGGCCGCCGGCCCGCTCGGTCCGGATGCGCAGACTGATCGCCTTCCACTCCCTCGGATAGAGAGCACGCTGCTCAGGCCGGATCGGCATGGGCCACCTCCGGCGTCAGCGCGTCGATGTTCGCCCGGTGGACGGTGAAGGTGTTCTCAGCCAAACGGAGGAAGGTTGTTCTAGTGTTCCCCCACTTTCTAGTGAACAGGCCGTTGTCGAACGTACGTCGTGTGATTGGAATGCACATCGGGTGCGCACGCCGAAGTGCCGCCGATTTGGTTATTGAAACGGCATACCTGTTTAGTGACCATACGTTCCCAGCGCAGAGCGATAAGCGCGAGAAGTTGGGGAGAGACGCATGGAAGGGGACACCCTGAGGTTCATCGCTTGCCCTCGCCGTAGCAGCGCCCATTGGTGCATCATCGATCTGAAAACCGGGGCGCATGTTGTTACGGCATCTTCGCTTTTGGATACGCTCCCCGAGCAGGCGGCAAAGCTCATTGCCGCTGGTTTGAACACACCGGCGAAAAGTTGTCGTCGCATCAATTGATCGTGAGCCCGGCTGCACAGCGGCGAGCGGGGAGGAGGCAAGGCGGCGCGTCTGAGTCTTCCGGCCGGTTCGTAGGGCGCGCACCATCAAGGTCGATTTGGAGCGGTCATCGAGTGCACCGCTCATGGGGCCGTTACGTTCCCGCTTGTGGGTTCCAGTGCGACACGCGATGGTAGTGGAAGCGCGTCCACACAATCCAGGCTGTAGGCTTAGCAAATGACCTTCGGGAACTTCGTCCGTGATCATCGCTACAATCGCCGGCGCGATCTCCACCAGCCGTACGGCGGTCAGCGCCAAGGCGGAATCATCACACCCTCGGAGCATCCGGTCATATTTGCAATCACCGGAGAGAGCGGCCTCCAGCACGGCTATCACGATGGCTGGACCGACGATGGTCAGGTGTTCCGCTACTTCGGTGAAGGTCAGGAAGGCAATATGACCTTCACCTCTGGGAACAAAGCGATCCGCGATCACGTCGCCGAGGGGGAGGATCTGCTCCTTTTCCAGAAGCAGGATCGGTCCGGGATGCTTCGGTTTCTCGGCCAATTCGTCTGTGTGAACACAACCAGAGAACCGACACCAGACCGCCTTGGGAACATGAGGAGCGGGATCGTCTTCCACCTGGTGCCGGTCGAAGCGCTCAACGATGTGGACGCTGCGGAGCCTGAGCCAGACCCCAACGCGGCCGGTCTCCATCTGGCTGCTCTCCGGAGCGCTGCAATGGAAGCTGCATCCACCGGCGACGAAGAGCCGGTCGAAGGCGCGCGCCGGCGCATCTACCAGCGCAGTGAGGCGGTACGCCGCTATGTGCTCGCCCGGGCCGCTGGGATCTGCGAGTGCTGCAGGGGCCCCGCGCCCTTCGTTCGAGCTAACGGCGAACCTTACCTGGAACCCCATCACATCCGACGTGTGAGCGACGGTGGGCCGGACGATCCTCGCCACGTCGCTGGGGTGTGCCCGACCTGCCATCGGCGCGTCCATCATGGCGCGGATGGCAAGCAGATCAACGACGCCCTGGGCGAGGCGATCCTCCAGCTCGAACGGGCAATGGCCCCGGTTGGGCCCGGTAAGCGGACGCGGCGAAAGCGGGTTATGGCTTAAACTGCTGCCCATCACCGCGCCCCCGCCGCCAGATCGTCGAAGAAGCTGTCGTGATCCAGGCCCGACATCTCCATGGCGAAGGCGTAGGCGGCTCCGTCCGGAAGATCGAGATCGTCGGCCATGACGAGAGCCTGGAGGGCGGTGAGGCCGCCCTCCTTCCGGCTGATGGTGGCGCGCCGCTCCCGGCGGCGCTGATGGCTGCGGCTGTTCTTCGCCATCACTTCTTCCCCTTCCCCTGGAAGCCGGCCGTCCGACCCTGGACGAACTCGCGCCAGGCGGCGGTATGCGCCCTGCCGTTCGCGGCGATCAGTGCGGTGATCCGGTCGGCGTGGTCGTCCAGGAAGGCGGTCCACTGACCGAAGGTCTGGCAGGTGCCGCCGATGCGCTGCAGCTCGGCAGCCTCATCCGCCCACTCGTCGCCGGCCGGCGCGGCGGTGTCACCCTGGGCCGCGGAGGTCGCGTCCGGCTGTCCGGCCTGCTCCGGTTTGCCCTGCTCGGTTTCAGGCTTGGTCAGGTAGGCCTTGCGCAGGCGGGCCAGTGTGTCGTCCCCGCCCTCGGTCATGTCAGCGGCCCACTCGGCGGCGTCGTTGTTCAGCTCCCACAGCTTGGCCGGATCGGCGGCGCCTTGCAGCGCAGCCTCGAAGCGGGCCAGCCATTCGGCGCTGCTGGTGAACTCCTTCACCTCGCCGTCGAGCGTCACCAGGGCGTAGACCTGCTGCGTCTGTCCAGCGTCCTCATGCTCGATCAGCGGGGACGACGCAAAGGCCGAAAGCTGGCCGGCGGCGGTGCCGGATATCGGCGCCGCGATCTTCGCCGCTTCAGTGTCGCCACCGGCGTAGAGCGCGTCATCGCGGCGCAGGACCTGCTCAACCTCGGTGGACATCGGCAGGTACTTAGACAGTCGGCGCACTACCGTCTTCCGGGCCATCTCCTCGTACCACTGTCCCCACGGCCCGCTGTCTTTCGCCCGGCTGGCGCTGCGCACCTTCTCGACTTCGGCGCGCGTCATCACCTCGCGCTGCACGGTGCCGTCCTTCAGCTTGGCGATGGAGTAGACGGCGATCATCTTGCCGCGGACGTCGGCCAGCGTGGGCTTGTGGTCGATCCGCTCATCGTCGCCGAGCACGTATTCGAAATGGTCCTTCTCATAGACCGCATGCGCGACGATGGATGACAGTTCGCCCGAGTTCCGCATCTTCTTGATGATGCCGTAGACCATCGGCATCCACTGCACGGCCTTGCCGTAGATGGCCTTGCCCTTGTCGTCCGTGCCCACCTTGGTGTTGAAGATGACCAGAGCGCCCTCCCGGCCGTCCGGATAGAGTCCGTCCTGCGAGGCCTTCATGCAGGCGCCTAGGAGCGACTTGCGGTCGGCGTTCAGCAGGTCGGGGTTCTGGTTGATGGCGGTCAGGACGATGCGCTTGAAGCGGTCCACCGGGATGTGTTGGGGCAGGGCGAGGGCGAACTGGTCGCCCATGGCGTCGATCTGCTGGCGCACCCGGTCAAGGGGGGAGGCGTCGCGCGTGGTGGCGACGGCGGTGCCGGTGTTGGTGCTCATGGGGATCAAACCTCGCGAATCGTCATGGCCCCGCGATGCGGTCCGTTCTTGCCGTTCACGTAGACCCAGGTGATGTTGAATCCGGCGGCCTTGGCGCGGATCGTCTCCGGCGCGGCGCCGAGCTTGGTGGCGATCTCCGCCTTGACGCGGCTCTCGGCGCTCTCGGCCCGCTTGCGGATGGACTGCGTCTTCAGAAGCCGGGCACACAGCGTCGGCAGCCGGTTGTCCATAGTCAGGTCGAGCGGCGCCGAGCGCACCCCGGCGCCCAGCAGCGAGAGGTCGGCTACCGTGTCGAAGTCAGCGACGTCGAGCGGCGGGGTGCCGGCGGCGATGGCCGCCCAGAAGGCGGCGACGGCCTGCTCGATCTTGGCGATGGTCGGCTCGTGCCGCTCGATGCGGCCACGCTTCAGGCTGCTCCCACCGACGCAGGCGATGATCCAGCCGTGCGGGGCGTGGATGCGCTCGCAGGCGATCTGGTGCTGAAGCTGCAGCGTGATGTCGATCGGCGGCGCCTCGATGTCGTCGCCCTTGGCCTGCCAGAGGTCCTGGAAGACGAGATAGTCGACGTTCTTGATCTCGACCGGCGGCAGGCCCTCGGCGTGCTCTTCATAGTCGCGGCTGGCGCCCATGCCGGGCACGGCGGCGTGGCGCAGGTAGCGGTGCACCTTGCGCAGCGGCCAGGGTGCCCACTTGTCGCGGGCAGCCTCGGCGATGCCGGCCTCCAGGCAGCGGCCGAGCCGGATGCGCTCATTTCCGTCCAGATCCTCCGGCGGCAGGATCTCAGCCTTCTGGTGGTAGAGCCGGAAGCCGGTGGTGTGGCGGGACACGCAGCCCAGCATGGTGGCGCCGGCGGGCGGCATCTCGAACATGTGCAGGTAGGCCAGCTGCCCGTTAGCGAGCTGCCACAGATAGAAGAGGCTGGCGATCTCCGACCCACCGACGTGCTGGGCGCGCAGCTCGTGCCAGTCGTCGCGGGACTTGGGGAGGATGGCGTTCATCGCGAGTGGGGCTCCTGGCTCCAGCGCTCCTCGTGGGAGCCGACGATCTGGTCGAGTTCGGCCTGCTCGGCCGGGGTGAGGCGCTCCAGCACGCCGACCATGAGGTGAGCGAGGCGGTTGTGCTGGTCGGGGTGGTCGGAGGAGATGCCGGTGATCAGCAGCGCGCGGCCATGCAGCAGGATCAGGCTGCCGTAGGCGGTCTCGTCGGATTCGGTGACCGTGTAGGGCGAGGCCATGCCCGTCACTCCGCGGCGAGGAGGCGCAGCGGCTGGGCGCGGCGCAGCGCGTCGGTGAACCAGGTCTTCGCGGCCTCGGGCGTGACCAGCAGCCAGCGGCGGGCATCGTTCAGCAGGAACGCGGCGCGGGCACGGTCGATCAGGGCGGTATCGAGCGCACGGTCGTCTTCATTCACGCTGGCGATGTAGACGTCGTGCTGGGCGTCCCAAAGGTCGATGACGAGCGACAGCTCCTGCGCGCCGAGCTGACGGATTTGAAAGCCAAGTTGCGGGCGCACAATCATCGCAGGCTCCGAGTCCAGGGCCGCCGCCTGGGGCAGCCAGCCGCCTAGCTGCCCGCAGCACTGGCGGTGGCGGTCGCGCTGGTAGGCGAGTTCCTTGCGGGCGGATTGCTCCGTCCAATCGCAGCCCCCGACGCGCACCGTGTGGGCCTCGGGATGCAGCTTCAGAAAGCGCAGGATGCCGACGAGCATGCGGGCGGTGTTGCGGTGCTGCTCGGCGCGACGGCGCCAGCGGTCGGCCATGCCGCGCGGGTCGACGGTGAGCGGGACGTGGTTGGCAATCTCCAGATGGCGGGCCCGGCTGCTGGTGTGGGCGTGGTCGTCCATCTGCTCCAGTTCCTCGACGGTCATGGGCGGAGCGGCGGGGCGGGTGGGCATGGCGATCAGGTTCATCGCGTCCTCCGGGGTGATCGGCCCTGACGGCCGGGCGAAGAAGGGGAGAGAGCCGGCTTCTATCTCCGCGCCGACGCCGGCCACATGCCCCGCCATTGGTCCTGCGTCCTGCGCAGTTGTCCCGGTGGGGCTGACTCGCCGCGGCTCTCTCTGACGCCTCAAGCCGGCTGGAATTACCCATGCCGGCCGGAGCGCGCGAACGCGGGGTATGGAGGTTTGAGGCGCGGGTCAGTGCGCGGGCGGGACCGAGGCCAGCCAGCCGACAGAGGCGGCCAGGCAGAGGGTGGTGAAGGTGAGGAGTTCGCGGACAGCCGACATCAGGCGCACCGCCGGTCGAGCGTCAGGCCGTGCAGGGCCTCCTCGAGCCACGCTTCCGCCCGCTCGCGGGTGACGAAGGGGCCGTTGGGCTCGCCGTCGTCGGTCAGGCGGCTGACGTACCAGCCGCGGGTCGGCTCAAGGTCCGTCGTGGCGAAGGGCCCGACGTGGTATACGGAAGGCGTGTCCATCAGGCGGCGAGCTCCAGAGTGGGCTTCCACGCCGGCCGGTCGGCCGGATGCTCCACACCGTAAGAGCGCAGCGCCTCCTTGATCACCGCCAGCTCGGCGGCGGCGGGCACGCCCACGACCGACCAGTCCCAGGCGCCCTCGATGCCGTCGGCGGCGCGCATCGCATCGTCGAGGCTGGGCGCCACGCCGATCAGGGCGCCGGTGGGCAGGTGCGTGAGATTCCAGCCGGCATCGCTCCGGTGGATGCCGAAGGCACGGCGCGCCTTACCATGGTCCACGCCCATCGGTCCCTGGTTCGTGTCGATCAGGAACGGATGGAACGTCCAGGTGTCGTGGCTGGTCACGGTGTTGAGGGGGCGCAGGGTCATTGGGCGGCCTCCCCGTTGGCGGTGGAGCAAATGGCCTTGGCAATGACGGTGCTGGCCTCCGCAGTGAGTTCGATCATGCGGAGATGCAGGCGGGTTGCGTCTCCGTAGTTCTGCACCTGGACTTCGGCAATCTTTTGCAGCGTTGCCAGCAGGTCCGGAGCGGCCGCAATCAGCGTGGCGTTAGCAGTCTGGGTTTCCGAAAGAATCTGGCACTGCTCCTGCGCGCCGAGCACGGTAGCGAGAACGGCGCCATTTCCGCCGATGATGTCGATGGGGCAGTCAGCGGCTTCTTGCTCGACGGTCCAAGGTCCTGGCGTGTGTTTGCTCATCACGCCACCTCAACGGCCTGGGCGGCCTTGTGCGAGGCGAGCAGGGCCTCGGCGTCCGCAATGGCGGCGTCCCACTCCTGCTCGTCCGGAGCCTGGGAACGATCCGGGTAAAGCTCGGGATCGCTGCGCTTCACCACGTCCACAAGGTGGCCCAGCGCCTTCAGCGCCTCGGCCAGTTCACGCTCTTGCCTGCTCATCATCCCTCCCGTCTGCGGAGCGCTCCTCCCGGGAAGGCCCCCTCGGCAGCCACTGTCAGCGCCGAGGGGAAGTCAGGGAGGAAACGCTACCAAGAGCGGGCCCGCAGGCCCGGCCCATCCGATGAGGTGGCCGCCGTGGGGCGGGGTAGCTCGGTCGGGTGGTGTTGAGAACGGTACCCACCATGGGTACATTCGGTCAAGATCAAAATGTACCCAAAATGGGGTCATGCATTTCGGCTGATATATCGCCACAATCCCTCCGGTTGCGCTCGATGGTGGGCGCACATACTGCGGTATGCATGAGGGCAGGATGCGGGGTTTTGGCTATGCGCTGATCGCGCTTGGCGTGTTGGGGATCCTGGTGGGATTAGGCATGGACACCAGCGTGTCCGGCGGTATTGGCGCAGTGAACCGTGTGGTCAACATCGGCCTGCTCAGCCAGCAAACCGCCACCGTCACCATCTCTGGTTTCTTGTTCATGACCGGCTGCATGCTGATCGGGTTCGCTACTGTGCGTGATGCGATTGAGCGGCTTGGGGGGATGGCAAATGCGCCGGTCAATCGGCCAGCTGCGGCTTTCCCTCCAGACGCTTCTCAGTGGGAAAGTCAACCGGCGGCGGAAGCGGGCAAAGTTCAGGTTGGTTCCCGCGTTCAGCACCAAACCTTTGGAAAGGGCACAGTCCAGGCTCTGGCAGGCGATAGCGCTTTCGTGATCTTCGATGGGCGGGACGGGCCGACGTCAATGAACGTGGCTTACCTGAGGCTGGTTGCCTCTTGACCACCCACCCCGCCGCCGCACCTCGCCGGGTGGGGTGTGGGCTGGGCGATGCAGCATTGCCAATTCCACACTCTCCGCCCGTGACGTCCTTGCAAATCCCTCTTGCCCGATAGGGTAGTTGACTTATATGGCAACACCAGGCGATATAGAGATGCGTGGCGAGCTCATCCAGTTCCGTGGGGATCTGGAGGCTGACGAAATGTCCGACCGCACGCTTTGGTATACACGGGAGTGCGAGGAATGGCTGCGCAGCACGCTTGATCAGGAGCCACGTCCGCCGAAGCGGAAGCTCTATCCATCCGAAGAGCTGTGGAATGTGTTCGTTGCTTTCATTCTCGGGCGCCCAATGGCGTACGACGTTGACCTGAAAAAACTTGAGCCCCTGCCATTTCATGTGTGGGAGTTCAAAACAATAAGCGTTCGTGCTTTTGGTTTTTTCTATCGGCGATCCACCTTCATTGTCCACCATGGAGAAATGAAGAGGAATGTGGCCAATTGGGGCGCCTATGAACCGCATATAAGACGTGTGCGGGATTATATGGCGACGATTGATCTCGATCCTCCTCCATGCCTGACGGAAACGAGGTTGCAAGATGTCCTTTAGGGTGTCCAACGATCCGCGTCGTCGAACCTATGTTCGCATGATCGGCGACATCCAGCACGAGCTCAATCAAGCTCTTGCCGAAGAGCATGCTAAGCGCGGGCTGACCAAGGCTGAAATCTCTCGTATCCTTGGACGAGATAAATCTTTTGTTTCGCGTAAGCTTAACGGAGCAAGCAATATGACGCTGGAGACGCTGGCGGATATTGCCTTTGCGCTTAACCGGCCAGTGCGCATTTCGCTGCCGGATCGTGACAAAATGGGCGGCGGTAACAACCACGTCACGTACTCGGCGGCAACGACGACCAACGGTGCGGTGCCTTCGGTGCAGGAGAAAGTCACTGACCCCCGTGTGGTTGTCGCGGCAAGCTCTCCAATGGGCGTTTCGCAATCTATATCCGACGTGGTTAAAGTGAAGGTTGGCGCATGGTGACCTCGCAGCCTCGCTATGCGCACACAATCTTTTGTGACGATGTGCGCCAAGAAATAACCGGTAAGCATATAATCATCGGAGTTTATTCGTCCGAAATGTCCATTTTCGGAACTCCTCCAATCACGTTACCTCGGTTGTTAATTTTGGTCCAGGCAATGTCAGCTATTGATGATCCAATTCAGCGCCTGAAAATCCGCGCTTCTGGTCCGCCCCTTGGCCCAGACTCACACGAAGCAGTAATTCCGGAAGTTCCGCTGCCGACGCCTATTCATGGGCGGCCTCTGGTCGCGGCAGGAATCAGTGCAAGCTTCGACTTTTCTCCGTGCGTCATTCATTCTGAAGGTTTCATTGAGGTGACAGCAGAGACCGAGAGAGAAACCATGTGGGCTGGCAGGCTATACGTGCGCATCCAGCCTCTTCCGGAAGCGGCGCAAAGCTAATCCAGCAATTTCAGCGTAAGTGTGAGGGCGCCTCCGGGCGCCCTTCGCGTTTCCGCCTCTCAGCCTGCCATTCCCTCGATCCGCTCCACGACTCGCTGCATGGCGTCCGTCAGAGCCGCCGCCACGCTGTGTGTGATCCGGCCCGTGGTATCGGCCTGAGCCATGGCGGTCAACCGGTCGCGCGCCTGTTCCGCGGTGCCGAGCGGATCGTCGGTCATCGCGCATCGCTCTACGATCAACTGCTCGACCAGGATCTCCAGGGCCGTGATGCGGGCTTCAGCGTCGGTCATACCCTGCATCGTTCTTCCCTCCATGCCGCGGTTGATCAGAGGTGGATGGAGGCCAGCCGCACCTCGCTTCCTGGCGCCGGCTCATGCGCCGCGAATGCCGCGCGTTCCTCCTCCTCGGGCTCCCGGACCAGGAAACGATCGCGCTCGGGAGCGTCCTTCCGGCCATAGAACATGACCGATGCGACCTACCGGGCCTTGCCTGCGTGCTTGGCGAACACGATAACGCGATCGCCGTCGTGCTCGACCACATAGAGCTCCAAGTCCTGGAACATGGCTCCCTCCCTTACGCCTCAACGGTGGGCACCAGGCCGAGTCGCAACAGGAACGCCGGCTCGCCGTAATTACCGGCCTCCTCGTCCAGCTCGGTCTGCACGACGTCGACGCCGAGGAAGCGACCGATCTCCATGATTCGCTGCGCCCGCGCCCTGCCGGCATCGGCGGTGTTCACCTTGATGGCTGGCGCCGGCGCGAGCGCGCCCTTCTTCCCGCTGACGTAGGGCTGCACGATGATGTGGGTCTGGAGCGCCATGAACGTTCTTCCGGTTGGCGTGTTCTCATTACGTTCCGGTCGATATCGGCCCAAAGTCAAGTTTCCTACCTCTAGGATAAGAAGCATATCAGCTATGCGCAGCCTATGAGGGCATAGCGGGATATGACAAAAGGCGCGCGGGGTCGTTCAAAATCAACGCCGGATGGGCCGTTCTGAGGAATTATACAGGTGATTTATGTCTTATCCAGGCCGATTCGGGCGGTAGACGGGAACGAGAGGTGTGGTTATCGTTCGCGAAGTGTTCTTGTTTTTGGGCGTGCGTTCTCCTCGGCTTTGCGCGATCTGGGACGGCATTCCTTCCCTCATGCCCGGATCCAGAAGGCCGGTTCATCGGCGATGAAGGCGAGAGCGTCCTCAAGGTCGAACACCGCCCCGAAGGGTCCAGCCGGTCCCCAGGCCTCGCGCCGCCACCACAGAACTTCGACGCGGTTGGTCTCGCCCAGTGGCCGCAAGCGGGCAACTGGCGCGCCGGTGCGGGCGCTGAACAGTGAGTAGCCGCGGTTGATCCGGCGGACGGTGAGGCCGCCGCGCGGCCAGGGATAGGTGGCAATCCGCTCCAGGACGGGGTCGGTCGTGGGCATCGCGATCACGCGTGCGCAAGTCTGTTGGGTGGTCATACATCCGGCGCCGCCAGAGGTGTACCATGGTACGCCCCATTGTCCTCCCCAAAAGCTTCGTCGCGTGGCTCTGGCCGTACCTGGAGGCCTTCTCCGGACGCACCCGCGCCACGGTGGCGGCACTCGCCGTCGGCGCCGTGCTGGCGGTCGGCCCGCGCACGGTCGCCAATGCGCTGCGCGCCCTCGGTCTGGCCGATGAGCCGGGGTTCGCGACGTTTCACCGCGTGCTCAACCGCAACGCCTGGTCGGGGTTGGTGCTGGCCCGCACGCTGCTGCACGCCCTGGTCGGCGCCTTCGTTCCGGACGGACCGGTCGTCATCGGCGTCGATCACACTCTGGAGCGCCGGCGCGGCCCGTGCATCCGCCCGGCCAGCCAGTATTATGACGCGGTGCGGTCGTCCAAGAAGAGACGGGTCACCAGCCACGGCCTGCGCTGGCTGACCGCCATGCTGCTGGTCGAGGTGCCGTTCGCCGGCCGCATCTGGGGCCTGCCGGTGCTCACCGCGCTGACGCCCAGCCGCTCCTGGTGCCAGGAGCACGGACGACATTACCGGTCGGTCAACGACTGGGCACGCGCCGTCCTGCGGCGCCTGCACCGCTGGCTGCCGGAGCGGCTGGTGGTCGCCGTTATGGACGGCGGGTTCGCCGCGCTGGATTTGCTCGACGCGCTGAGCCCATCCATCATTGTCGTCACGCGCTTGCGCTTGGATGCCGCCCTGTTCGATCCCCCGCCGGCCGAGCAACACTATGGCCGCCCGGCGGTCAAGGGAGCCCGGCAGCCGAGCTTGCGCGCTCGGCTGAGCGACCCGGAGACGGTCTGGCGGCGCGCTGTCCAGGCCAGCCGCACCCAGTGGCGCACCGGTGGCTGGATCGAGTACGCCAGCGGCACGGCGCTGTGGTATCATGCGGGTAAGCCGGTCGTGCCGATCCTGTGGGTGCTGGTCCGCTATCCCGACGGCCGGCGCGAGCCCGAAGCCTTCCTGTGTACCGATCCGACGGTGCCGCCGCGCACGGTGCTGGAATGGTTCAATCGTCGCTGGTCCATGGAAACCACTTACGAAGAAAGTCGCGCCCACATCGGGATCGCGACGCAGCGCCAGTGGACCGATCCGGCGGTGTTCCGCACGACGCCGCTGCTGTTCGGGCTGTATTCGCTGATCACGTTGTACGTGCACCAACATGCCGACCGGCTGGCGCTGTCGCCGCGGCGCGCCCTGTGGTACCCCAAGCCGGCGCCGACCTTCGCTGATGCGTTGGCCCGCCTGCGCCGGCACCTGTGGTTCGAACAGGTTTTCGCCATCTCGTCCGAAACCACCGAGATGACGAAAACCGCCCCTCCGCTCCTGCGCCGCCTCATCGAATCCGTCTGCTACGCTCCATGAGCCACGTCAATCCCGCACTCCGCTTGGCCGGATGACCACCGTCCCAGAACGGACGGATGTCCCACGATGCGCAAAGCCGAGAGGAACGGCGATGGTCGAAGTGGGGGAGGTCTGTGGAGAGCGAGAGTTCATGGAACTCTTTGCGGCTTTACCCCGGATGCAGAAGGATGTGTTGCTGGAAGCTGCGCGCGCGATAGAAGTGTCTAGCCCCGCTTCGGAACCATCTGCTGGGCCACACTCAAAATTGAATTCCGCTGCTCAGCGGTCATAGCGCGGTAGCGGAGACGCATCTCTATTTCTTTGTGGTGCTCGGACTTTGCCTCTGGGAGAAGGTCCCAAGGAGCGCATCCCAAAATTGGAGCAATGCGCTCCATCCAATCCAAAGAAAGCTCGCGCTCACCTTTTTCCAATTTGACAATAGTTGAGCGCCCAGAGTTCAGGGCATCAGCTAGGCGCCCTTGCGATACTCCAGCTCGCTTACGTAGCTCGGCCAGTCTGTTCGGATACTCCATAGTGTAGGTAATGTACCCGCATTGGGTCCGTGCTGGCAGGCTTCTCGTTGGGTACGGAAAGCTCAGGGATAGCGCTTGCGTCATGTACCCACCATGGGTACATTGCGCGTCATGACGCTCACCGAACTTTGCCGCTCACACAGTATGACGCTGCAAGAGCTTTCCGATTTGATCGGAAGGAAGCGCGATACCGTGAAAAAGTGGGGACGCGAACGCCGCATTCCGGCCGAGGCCGTCCCGGGCATCGTCCGCGCTTTCAACGGCGCCATTACCGCGCACGACCTGCGACCGGACGTCTTTGAAGCCCCCGCCCCGCGCCGCAAGTGCTCGTCGGGGGAGCATTCCCACACCCATAGCCATGGAGGGGCGCTGTGAGCGCGACCGAGAACACGACTGCGACTGTAACGCTGCGCCTCGACGGTGAGGGGCGGGCTTTGATGGAGGCCCTGAAGGCGTCCGGCCAAGGACGGGAGCGCGCCGAGCAGCGCATCCGCCTGGAGTGCCTGGTTCTGTCCAGCAACGCACGCGGCTTCACCGAAACCGTGGACCCCACAGAGGTCGTGCAACGTGCTCAGGCCTACGCCGACTTCGTGCTTGGCGGGAAGGCGGCCCCTGGTGAGGAGCCGCCGACTGATGACAAGGCGGTTGACGATCCCGTCGAAAGGCTTTGCCGGTCGATTACGGAATATCACCGGTCGGTTGTGCGCCTTGCTGAGCTTGTTGGTGTAGCAGTTCCAGAAGAACTCGGCTGAGGATATCGTGGGATTGAGCAAGAGTGTGAACTGCTCCAGCGAGCCGGCCTTCAGGGGAAAAGCTGTCGGCGCGCCCAGCGATGCTACGCGCATCAGAAATGACTGTCTGTGCGTGCCGCTGCGCTTGCTCCACCGCGGCAACGAGTTCGGCGTGGGTTGCGGTATTGGCCATTCAAAGAGTTCCCATGCTGTGGTTTTGGACGCCCCCAGCATAGGGAAAGCGGGGCGGGCTGTCATGGCCCGCTCCGCAACTTCCAATATGCATACGCCGGTATGTAGCTGAGGAGCGCGGGAATGATGCAGCACCTTACGCGCCGTCGGCCGGCTTCTCAGATCACAGGCATAAACTCCCAGCTTTCTGCGCCTCGTCAATCCTACGAAATCGTGCGCCACGCTGTCGCTTGGGCATTCGGCGATGCCGGCTACCCCTGGCGTAGCAGTGCTCATCACCTCCGCGTGGTCCTGCTCGGCGTCGCCCCGCTGGCCGCGATCGCGCTTGGAGCCTGACACATCGGGGCAGGCATGGGGCGTCTGTCTCATCCCCTTAGCCTCGCTTATTCGGAGTAGCAATGCCGTGCTGAAAGTTCGCGACATCACCACCGATCTGGTCAAGGCCAAGCTGTCCCGCCTGCTGCGGCAGCGGATCGGGCGCGGGATGACCTACTCCGTGAAGGAGGCGGCGGAGATCCTCGACGTCGACCAGCGCACGATGGACAGCTACGTGCAGGGCGAACGCGCCCCGCAGCTCGATGTCTTCCTGCGCATGTTCCTGCTGCCCGAAGGCGGCGACCGCATCCTCAACGAGATGCTGGCGCTGGTCGGCTATCAGGCCCGCCCGACCGAGGCCGGCGATCCGGACGTGTTCCGCATGAACGCCGAGCTGGTCAGCGCGCTGCGCGATCTGGCCGACATGCTGGCCGACGGCCGGATCGACCACACCGAGGACCCGATCTGGCAGGCCAAGGCCCTCGACCTCGCCATGAAGCTGATCGGTCACGTCAACGCGCGCCGGGCGGGGAGGGTGGGGGAATGAGCACCTGCACCTGCCCGACCTGCGGCCAACCCATGACTGCGGAGCGCTGCTCCACGCCGGTCGGCCTGACGCCGCAGCAGAGCAAGCTGCTGACCTTCATCACCGAGTACCAGGCCCGGAACACAGGCGTGACGCCGAGCGTGCGCGACATGCTCCGCCCGATGGGCTTGGCCTCCACGTCCGGCATCGCCCGCCTGCTCGCGGGGCTCGAAGAACGCGGCGCCATCCGCCGCCTGAACAAGCGCGCCCGGGCCATTGAGGTCCTGCGGCGCCCCGTTCCCTGATCCCCTTGACCCAAGGAGACCCTCTGTGGCTCGCAAACGCAAAGACAACCCCACCAACATGGCCCAGGCCGACGTCGCCGACACGCTGGTCCGCGCCTCGGGCGAGCTGGTGGAGGCTCAGGATGCGCTCGAAGCCGCCCGCATGCCCGTCAACGCCGCCAAGGCCGCGGTGAAGGCGACCGGCATCGACTTTGACATCTTCAACATGTTCCACAAAATCCGGCACCTGGAAGACGACGACCAGCGGCAGCGCCGGATCAACAAGCTGCGCGTTGCCTGGCAGGCGCTGCTGGCCGACAAGGTGCACCCTGACCTGTTCGGCGCCGACGTTGCTCCGGCCGTGGCGCCGGCGGTGCAGGAGGAGCTTCGCAACGCCAGCAATGCGCTGCGCGAGGCCGAGCCGGAAGGCGTCGACCTGCCGTTCGAGGCGGATCGCGCGCCGGCCGCGCCCGCATCAGCCGACACGGAGGCCGACGAATCCACCGAAGACCCGGCGCCGCTGGCCGTGGCCGCGGACATGCCGGAGGGAGCCGGCTTCGTCGCCAACGCCGGGCTCGAAGCCGGCCGCAACGGCGCCGCACCGGAGGGCAACCCGCATGAGGCCGGCACGGTCGAACATGGCCTGTGGGAGCGTGGTCGTGCGCGGGGTGCCGCGCAGGCGGACGCCGAGGACAATGCCACCTCGGAAGGGCAGGGCGAAGACGCTGATAACGAAGCCAAGGAGCAGCCCGAGGACGAGGCTCTCGACGCCACGACTGTCGTGCCGTTCCCAGCGGCCGAGCGTGCCGCCAGCGTCGTGGCCGCCGAATGACCGCGCCGCTACCGACCTGGGTCCGCGGCGACGTCCTGGCCCGGTTCACCATCCCTGGTGAGCCGGCAGCCAAGGGCAATAGCCGCAAGCTGGTCACGATCAAGGGCCGGCCCGCGCTCATCAAGAGCGAGAAGGGGCTGGCCTTTGAGGCGGTGGCGCGGCTGCACGTGCCCGAGCTGGCCGAGCCCTACGATGGCGACGTCTCGATCGAGGCAGCGGCTTTCTACAAAACGCGCCAGCCTGATCTGGACACCTCGCTCGTCCGCGACGCCATCCAGGGCCGGATCATCGTCAATGATCGTCAGGTGCGCCACGTCGCCGAGTCCGGATTCATCGACAAGAACCGGCCGCGCGTCGAGGTGATCGTCTATAAGGCGACCCTGAAGCTGATGGGGGCGGCATGAAGCTCCGCCCCTATCAGGAGAAGAACGCCAACGAGATCCTCGCCCTGCTCGAGCGTGGCGTGCCGGGCTCGCTCTACGTGCTCCCGACCGCCGGTGGCAAGACGGTCGTTGTGGTCGGGGGCGTGATCCGCACCGTGGTGAACCACGGCTGGTCGGTCGCCTTCCTGGTGCACCGGCGCGAGCTGCTGCAGCAGTCGGTGCGCACGCTCGCGAAGGCGGGCATCCCTGCCGCGGTTGTCGATCCGGATCATGATCCAGATCCGTCGGCGCTGGTCCATGTCGCCAGCATCGACACGCTGAAGGCGCGCCAGGGCCGGCTGGCCGCGTGGCTGCGCACGATCCGGCTGGTGGTCATCGACGAAGCCCACCACACTGTTGCCCCGGGCTGGCAGGCGCTGCTGGAGGCTATGCCGCATGCACAGCGCCTGGGCGTCACGGCGACGCCGTTTCGGGGCGACGGCAAGCCCTTGGGGGCTCTGTTCGACGAGGTGGTGCGCGGGCCCAGCGTCGCCGAGCTGACCGCAGCCGGCTGGCTCTGCCCGGCTGAGGTGTGGTCTCCAGTGGCCAGTCTGGACCTCACCCAGGTGAAGATCAGCCGCGGCGATTACGTCGCCTCGGACCTGGACCGCGTGATGAACGACGACGCGATCTCCCGCCTCGCCATCAACCAGTATACCGCGCGCATGGCCTTGGAGCCGGCGATCGCGTTCTGTGTGTCGGTGGATCATGCCCGCCAAGTCGCCAAGGCCTTCTCGCGGCAGGGCTACCGGGCTGTGTCGGTCGACGGCGATATGAGCACGGCGGACCGGGACGCGGCCATTCAGGGACTCGCCTCCGGCGACATCCAGGTCCTGACCTCGTGCGAGATCGTGTCGGAGGGCACGGACGTTCCGGTGGTGGCCGGCGCGATGCTGCTGCGCCCGACCAAGAGCGTGCTGAAGTACATGCAACAGGTTGGCCGCGTCCTGCGCATCGCGGACGGCAAGCAGCGTGCCTGCATCATCGACATGGCCGACAACGTGCGCATCCACGGCATGCCCGAGTCCGACCGCGTGTGGACGCTGGAAACCGGGCTGGTGCCCTTCGCCCACCGCACCATCCGTTGCCCGGTCTGCCACCGCCGCTTCGTCGCCGGCCCGAAGTGCCCGAGCTGCGGCCGGACGTTCCGGGGCTGGGACACAGCGGCGCCGCGGCAGCTCGACATGCTGGCCGACAGCGCGATCCGCGCCATGCGCACCGAAGATGCCGAGCATCTGGCGCGCAGCAAGAGCGACCTGGAGCGCATCGCCCGGCTCAAGGGATTTGCCTCCGGCTGGGTCTACTACGCGCAGCAGCGGCAGGCGGTGCGGGACATGCAGCGGAGGCACGCATGACGCCTTCGATGCTCACCATGCTGCGCGCCACGCCGGCCGCCTGCGCCCTGGAGGCGCAACGGATCCCGGTCATCGCCGAGCGTGCGAAGCTCTCTCTGTCCGAGGCCCTGGCCATCATGCCGGCGCTGACGGCCGCCGGCTACGTCGAGACGATCCGCGTGCCGCGCGACCTGCTGTACTGCCGGACCGCCGCGGGCGACCGCGTGGCGCGGGGGTGGGCGTGATGGCGCAGAACACTTCGCACGCCGTCATGGCCCAGCGGCGCGAGCCGCACGACTCCCTCGACTTCTTCCCGACGCCGGCTTGGGCCACTCGGGCGCTGTGCGAGCACGTCATCGGCCTGTTCGGCCACATCGCCTGGGACCCGGCGTGCGGGCGTGGCGACATGGTGCGGCCGCTCCAGGAATACGCCCTCGCGGTCGCCGGTTCGGATGTCCACGACTACGGCGCCGGCTTCCCGGTGCACGACTTCCTGATGCCCTACACGCCCGACGGGATCGGGTGTGCCGACTGGATCATCACCAACCCGCCCTTCCGCCTGGGCATCGAATTCGCACGGCGCGCGCTGGAGCTGGCCGACGTCGGCGTTGCTCTGCTTGTGCGCACCACGTTCCTGGAGAGCGCTGAGCGCTACCGGTTCTTCACCGAGTGCCCGCCGGCCGTCGTCGCGCAGTTCGCCGAGCGCGTGCCGATGGTCAAGGGGCGCCTCGACCGGACCGCCAGCACCGCCACCAGCTATGCCTGGATCGTCTGGGCCAAGGGCCACACCGACACCCGCCTGCGCTGGATTCCCCCGAGCCGTAAGGACCTCGACCGGGACAGCGACTGGCCCACCGAATCGGCCGCTCAGGCCGCGCTTGAGGAACCCGCAGCATGACCGCCGAGCAGCCCTGGCTGAAGTTCTACCCGACCGACTGGCGGGCCGACCAAGGGCTGCGCGTCGTCTCCTTGGCCGCTCGCGGCCTCTGGATCGAGTGCATGTGCATCATGCACGAAGCCGACCCCTATGGGCACCTCGTCGTCAACGGACGGCCCGTGACCGACACGCAGCTTGCGCTCCTGACAGGCGCCAGCCCGGACCAGCTCGCAGCACTGCTCACCGAGCTGGAATTGGCCGGCGTCTTCTCGCGAAACAGCAAGGGCGTGATCTACTCCCGGCGCATGACCCGTGACCACAAGAAGGCCCAAACAGCGCGGAAAAACGGCAAATCCGGAGGCAACCCAAGTCTCTGTTCCGAAAAAGAAAATTCCGCGTCGGATAAGGGGCGGGTTAAGCGGCGGGTTAAGGGTCGGGATAACACCCAGAGGCCAGAGGCCAGAATCCAGATATCCCCCCAAACCCCCCAGAGGGGGCCGGGGATGATGATGGGATTGTGAATGGAAAATCACGAAGCACGTGGCGGCTGTTGCTGAGCGGATACCGGGACAAGCGCCTGTGGCCGATCACCGCCGGGCCAGAACCGTTCGAGCCCGGGTGTTTCGCCCCGCCCGACCTGGTTGCCGAAATCCTTGAGCCTGAGGACGCCTGAGACGATGGACATGTTCTCCGACCGGGAGTGGTTCGCCGTGGTGGTGAAGCCCGGCAAGAACCAGGAGGTGCACAGGCGCTTCGAGGAGCAGGGCTATCGCTCGTTCCTGCCGATGTGCCTGCGGGAGCGCAGCAACGGCCCTGGGCGGGTTGAGACCGTGGCCCGGCCGCTGTTCGACCGTTACCAGTTCGTGGGCTGCCACAGCGAGCAGCCCTTCAGGCCGGTTCTGAACACGATCGGCGTGGCGTTCATCGTGCGTGGGGTGGGTGATATACCGCTGCGGGTGTCTCCGTTGGTGCTGCGCCGCGTGCAGGCCCGCTGCATGGCGGACGGCGGCTCGGTTGATCTGCGCCCACGCCAGCCCGCGCGGCCCGAACCGCGACCAGCCGTGACCTGGGAGCCCGAGCAGGCCCTGCGCGTGATCGACGGGCCATTCCGGGACTTCGCGGCGGTCTTCCTGGAGGCCGACAAGCGCGGGGACATGGCGCTCGTCCTGGTCGAGTTGTTCGGGCGGACCAGCCGAATCG
The DNA here is from genome assembly GCF_025961225.1 of Azospirillum canadense. Lineage (GTDB taxonomy): Bacteria > Pseudomonadota > Alphaproteobacteria > Azospirillales > Azospirillaceae > Azospirillum > Azospirillum canadense. Next base: position 203,681 of record NZ_JAOQNG010000010.1, read on the forward strand.
CGATGCCGGTGACGAACCTTGAGCCGGTCGCATCAGCGCTCGGAGCGTAACGCGATGGGGTTAAGCTTAACCATTTCGAAATGATTAGCGGGCATACCATGCCCTTGGTCCCCCGGCAACCGTCCGGGATGGGACTGCGGCAGCTATCGAAGCGCCCCACCTGATCCGCGCTTGACGCGCCTCCACCCGCCCGGTTCTGCCGCGGCGGGTTTTGTCATTCCGGAGCTGTTCCATGTCCCAGCGCCTTGTGACCGCAGCGTTGGACGCTGCCGGTGATCCCGTCATCCGCAAGGCCGCCGCGGACGCCACGGCCGCCACCAGCGTGCTGTCGCTGCCCTGGTGGATCGACCTCGTGAATTACGGCTACCACGGCATCATGGCCGCCGGCGCCTTCGCCCTGCTGGTCGGGCGTCTGGTCCTGATGTGGAACGAGATTCGTGAGAAGCGTCAGAGCAAGGAGGGCTGAGCATGGTGGGCCTGCTGAACATTCCCTCCCACGTGCTGGGTCGCATGATCGCCGTCATCGAGGCGGCGCGTCAGCGCATGGGGCCGCGGGCGGATGTGGGCGGGGCAAGGTCGCGCAGTCGTTCATTTCTGGAGGCGTAGGAGTGCGCGAAGCAGCGTCTCAGAGGCGAACGCAGTCCGCGCCTCGGCGTCCATGTCCAGGTACCGCTCGGCGCACCAGACAGCAAACTCGTTCGGCCGAATGAAAACCTTAAAGACGGTGCAACCCTTGGCCTCAGTTCCTATGGCCACGGCTTCAGATCGCCGAAGCCATTCGTCATAGCTATCGCCCAGCTTGGCGCTGTCGGGAAATCGCCGTTTGATCTCGGGCCAGTCCTCGCGCCTGTACCAGATCATCGCGATGAAGTGGTCATCGTCGCTCATGTCATCATCGCTCATGGTGACGCTCGTCTCTTGTCTTCAGCCGTTTTCCCGACGAACAGCGAATCCATCACAATGTGCCGACGCACAGATGACATGCCACGCCCGTGCTATGAGGAACGGGAGGGCGTCGAGGCGACAAGTGCGGGCATGGAGCGGCGACCGATCGACGGCAGGGTGGGAGCGGGTCCTTCCCCGGCTCAACCCGATACGGGTGGCAAAAGTCCGATCGCCATCCAGGTGTGAGAAATCGCCGAGGGGGTTCCGCTTCCGGTTCGCCCCTTGAACCAAGCTTACATGCGGCTTTGAGGCTACTCGGAACCGGAACCCCCTCCCCCTTGGCCGCAGGGGAGGCGGCGAAATCCGTGAACGTCGAGAGGGGGGTTCCGGTTCGCTCCGAACGAAGGGTGCGCCGATGGCAACACAGGCCGAGATCGCCGCGCACCTGGACCTCTCTGACCGCTCGGTGCGCGACCTGAAGAAGCGCGGGGTCTTTCACGCCGACGCCCGCGGCAACATGGACCTCGACGCCTGCCGGGTTGCCTACATCCGGCACCTGCGCGAGAGAGCGGCTGGTCGGGCGTCGGATGCCGCCGATGACGAGAAGCTCGACCTCACGGCCGAACGGGCCGCGTTGGCGCGGGTGCAACGCGAACGCATCGCGCTGGATAACGCCGAGACGCGCAAGGAACTGGTGCGCATCGGCGATTACACAGCCGCCGTCGTCTCCGTCTTGGAGATGGCCAAGGCCAAGATCATGCGGGTGCCGACCAAGGTGGCCAAGAGCGACGGCAAGCTCAAGGCGCGGATCGCCGACGCCCTCACCGACGCGCTCAGCGAACTCAGCCAGTCCCGGATCATCGAAGAGCTCGGTGGAAGCGACGATGACGACGAACCCGACGATGCCTGACGTGATCGCCGTGCGCGGCGGCCCGGTGCTGGTCGAGCACGTCGGTCGCTGGCTGGCCGCGCTGAAACCGAAGAAGCGGCAGTCCCTGTCCGAGTGGTCGGCGAAGAACGCCCGGCTGGAGGACGGTAGCCGCTACACCGCCTTTCCGTTCCAGGTCGGCATCATGGACGCCTTCACCGATCCGGAGGTGGCGCAGATCTCGGTGCGCAAATCGAGCCGCATCGGCTACTCGCAGATCGTGAAGAACTTCATCGGCTACTGCGCCGACCAGAATCCCTGCCGGGTGCTCGTCTACCAACCGACCATCGACGACGCCGAGGACTTCGCCAAAGACGACATCGCCGCGCTGCTGACCTGGCCGGCGGTGCGCCGGGTCATTCCGAACAAGACGCGCACCAGCAACAACACGATCCGCTCCAAGCGCTTCCCCGGCGGCTGGATCAAGATCAAGGGGGCGAACAGTCCCAAGGAGTTCCGCCGCATCACCGCTGACAAGGTGCTGCTGGAGGAGCCGGACGGCTATCCCTACGCTTCGGGCGTGGAGGGCGATCCGGCCGGTCTCGCCTTCAAGCGCAACCTGACCTCGGACGAGCCGTTGAAGGCGGCCGGCTCCACGCCGACGGTGCAGGGCGCCAGCAAGATCGACACGCTGTTCCTGCAGGGCACGCAGGAACACCGCTACGTGCCGTGCCCACACTGTCGCGAGATGCAGGTTCTCGTGTTCGGTGACGGCACAGGGGCGGGCATCCGCTATGAGCCGAAGGACAATCCCACGCGGGCCTGGTACGTCTGCGTCAACGGCTGCCTCATCGAGGAGGACGACAAAGCCTGGATGGACGAGCACGGCGAGTGGCGGGCCCACGCTCCGCAGAACTGGCCGCACCGCTCCTTCCACATCTGGGCCGCCTACAGCCAGTTCAAGCAGGCCTCCTGGCTGCACATCGCCAAGGAGTTCGTCGAGGTCAAGAAGGACCCCAACCGCCTGCGGGTTTGGGTCAACCAGGTGCTCGGGGAAACCTACGCGGCTCGGGGCGAGGCGCCGGAATGGCGCCGCCTGTATGAGCGCCGGGAGGACTACCGGCCCGGCACCGTGCCGATGGGCGGTCTGATCCTGACCGCCGGCCTCGACGTGCAGAAGAGCCCCGGCCGCATCGAACTCTTCGTGTGGGCGTGGGGCCGGGACCGGCAGTGCTGGCTCGTCGATCACATCGTCATTCCCGGCAACCCATACGAGGCGAAGGTCTGGGCCGAGGCCTCCGAGGCGATCCAGCGGACGTGGCGGCACGAGTCCGGCGTCGAACTGAAGCTGTCCAAGGTCGGGGCGGACACCGGCTTCGCCACCACGCAGGTCGAGGCCTGGGCGCGCAAACACCCCGGCCTGGTGATCCCGGTCAAGGGGGCCACGACACTCGGCGCGCCGGTCTTCGCCTGGTCGAGCGTCCGCGAGGTCACGCCGAACGGCAAGACGCGCAAGCGCGGCCTGCGGCTGGGCATGATCGGCGGCCATCTGGCAACCCTGGAGCTGTACGGGTTGCTCAGCCTGGAGCCGCCGACCGAGGAGCAGCGGGCCGAGGGCGCCGGCTTCCCGGCGGGCTATGTCCACCTCTCCAAGCTGGCCACCGAAGAGGTCTGCAAGCAGCTCGTCGGCGATCAGTGGATGGAAGAGCGCGGCGAATGGAAGCAGGTCCACGCCACCGAAGCGCTCGACGGCTGGAAGTACGCCCGCGCCGTCACCGCAGCGATGGGCATGGACCGCTGGTCACCCGCGCGCTGGGCGGCGCTGGAGGACGCGTTTCCGAAGACCACGACGCCGGCGTCCGAGGCCGTCTCACCGACACCAGCAACACCCGCCCCGTCGGCCGCCGCAGCGCCCACCAAGCGCCGCATTCCGATGCCCAAGGCGACCTACGCCGACGACCCGCATCTGTGAGGACCCCATGGCCGATCTTGCGACCCTTCAGGCCCGGCTTGCCGAGGCCGAGACCGCTCTGCATCGCCTGAACATCGGCGAGACCGAGGTCAAGGTCAGCTATGACGGCAAGACCGTCGAGTATGCCGTCTCGCTCGATGCGCCGAAGCTGGAGCGGTACATCGCGACGCTCCGCGCCGAGATCGACCGCCTGTCCGGCAAGCCCCGCCGCCCGCTGTACATGAGCTTCTGATGCGCCAAGCCGTTCAGATCCTCGACCGGCACGGCAACCCGATGCCGGCGCCCAGGCGGTTCGCCGCGGCCGACACGTCGTACGACGGCGCGTCGATGACCTCGCGCGAGCTCGCCTCCTGGCAGGTGCTGCCGACCTCGGCCGACGCCGAGCTGCTGCCCGAGCTGTCCACGCTGGTGGCCCGCTCCCGCGACCTGGCCCGCAACAACGGGATCGCGTCGAGCGGCATCCAGGCGATCCTGGACAACGTGGTGGGCTGCGGCCTGCGCCTGAACTCGACGCCCGATTACCGGGCGCTCGGCAGGGACAAGGCCTGGGCGGACGCCTGGAGCGCCACCGTGGAGGCGAAGTGGCGGGCCTGGGCGGAGACGACCGACTGCGACGCCGCCCGTTCGCTGAATTTCGCCGGCCTGACCGTCCAGGTGGCGCGCGCCGGCCTGCTCAACGGCGAAGGGCTGGGGCTGCCGCTCTGGCTGCCCAGCCGCGACCGCACCTATGCCACCTGCATCCAACTCGTCGAGGCCGACCGGCTGTCCAACCCGCTCGGCGAGCAGGACAGCGCCACACTGCGCGGCGGCATCGAGATCGACCGCTACGGCGCCCCGCAGGCCTATTGGATCCGCAACAGCCATCCGGGTGACCTGCTGACCTGGGATCCCGGCCTGTACCAGTGGACCAAGGTCCCGGCCTTTACCCATTGGGGCCGCCGCCAGGTCATCCACGTGCACGACCGCGAGCGGACCGGGCAGAGCCGCGGCAAGCCGCTGCTGAGCTCGGTGCTGTCGCAGTTCAAGACGCTCGACCACTACGGCCGGGCCGAGCTGCAGGCCGCGGTGGTCAACGCCATGATCGCGGCCTTCGTCAAGAGCACCATGCCGGGCGACGCGCTGGTGGATCTGTTCGGCGGCGCCGACGACTATTTGGCGGCCCGCGCCGAGCACGCGGTGCACCTGAAGGGCGGGGCGGTGCTGCCGCTGTTCCCCGGCGACGAGGTGCAGGCTTTCACGCCCGCGCGCCCGGCGGCCGCCTTCGATGCTTTCACCAAGTCGGTCCTGCGCCACATCAGCGCCGGCCTGAACATCCCCTACGAAATCCTGATGAAGGATTTCACCCAGACCAACTACAGCAGCGCCCGCGCCGCTCTGCTGGAGGCGTGGCGCTTCTTCAACGGCCGCCGGCAATGGCTGGCCACCTACTGGGCCTCGCCGGTCTTCGAGCTCTGGCTGGAGGAGACGGTGAACCTCGGCGAGGTCGAGGCGCTGGACTTCTACCGGAACCGCTACGCCTACACGCGCTGCCGCTGGATCGGCGCCGGCAAGGGCTGGGTCGACCCGGTCAAGGAGGCCCAGGCCGCCAAGCTGCGCATGGAGATCGGCGTCTCGACTCTGGAGGACGAGTGCGCCGAGCAGGGCAAGGACTGGCGCGAGGTCGCCGAGCAGCGGGCTAGCGAGGCCGCGCTCCTGCGCCACCTCGGCCTGCCCGTGCCCTGGGAACAGACCGCCCCTACCGCCGCGGCCGGGCAGACCGCCGACCAGACCGGAGACAACTGATGCTGCTGATGCCTGAGCCCGGCCCGGCCCTGCTGGCGCCGGCGTGGGTGCCGCGCGCCGCCGCCGTGGTGGGCGCGAGCGCCACGCCGCCGAAGGGCGCCGTCTACATCGGCGACCTCGGCGCCGGCACCCGGCCGTACGACGTCGTCAACGGCGTGGCGGTGATCAGCATCGCCGGGGTGATCGTGCCGACCTACTGGTACATCGGCTCGCCTTACGTCACCGGCTGCAACGGCCTGCGCCTGCAGCTCGCCATGGCCTTCGAGGACCCGGCCGTTCGCGCCATCGTGCTGCTGGTCAACAGCGGCGGCGGCCTGGTCAGCGGCGTCGCCGACCTCGCCGATTGGATCGTCGAGGCCAAGGCGGCGGCGGGCAAGCCGGTGGTCGCCATTCTGGCGGAGTTCGCCTACTCGGCCGCCTACTGGCTGGCCAGTGCCGCCGACAGCATCAGCGTGCCGCGCACCGGCGGTGTCGGCTCGATCGGCGTCATCATGGTGCATTGGGACCTCAGCGCGGCGCTGCAGGAGGCCGGCATCAAGGCAACGATTATCGCGGCCGGCGACCGCAAGGCCGACGGCAACGCCTATGAGCCGCTGCCCGGCGAGGTGCGCGACCGCTGGCTGGCGGAATGCGAGGACATCCGAAAGCTGTTCGCCGCCTCCGTGGCGCAAAACCGCGCCGCGGCGGGCGTATCGCTCGACCTCGACGCCGTCCTCGCCTCGCAGGCCCGCACTTGGGAAGGCCCGAGCGGGACCGCCGAGGCGGTGGCGTCGGGCTTCGCCGACGCCGTGCTGGCGCCCGACCGGGCCTTCCAAGCGCTTCTCGACACCCTCACCACCTGACGGAGCCCACCGTGAAGAACATGTTCGCCCACCTCATGGGCAGCGCCAAGCCGTCCACGGTCACGCCGCCCGCCGCTCCGGCCGCGGCACCGCAAGCGCCCGCCTCTGACCAGCCGGCCGCCACTGCTCCGGCCGCCCAGCCGTCGGAGGCGCCGCCCCCGTCCGCTGCCCCGGCCCCCGCCGCGCCGCAGGCGAGCAGCGAGGATGCCACCGCCCGAGCCCGGCAGGAGGAGCGCGCCCGCTGCTCGGCCATCTTCGCCGACCCCGCCGCCGGCGGCCGCGTGGCCATGGCCGCCACGCTCGCCTTCACCACCGACCTCTCCGCCGAGCAGGCGATCGCCGTGCTGAAGACGGCTCCGGCCGCCTCGTCTCCGGCCCCGGCTCCCGCCGGCAACCCCTTCGCCACCGCCATGGGGGCCATCGGCAACCCCAACGTCGGTGCCGACAAGCCGGGCGAGGGCGGTGACGACCCCAAGGCGCTCGTCGCGCAAATCCTGAAAGCCGGCGCCTAACGCCGGCTTTCGCCTTTTCTGGAGAAGCATCCCCATGGGCATTTTCAAGCCGGGCGTCACGTCCGACGCCTATTCGCCGGACCTGCTGGTGGCCGGCGACTTCCCCCGCATCACCCGCAGCGTGACCCTGGCGACCGGCCAGAACCTCGTCCGCGGCGCTGTGCTCGGCAAGATCACCGCCTCGGGCAAGTACGTCCTCAGCACGTCGGCCGCGAACGACGGCAGCCAGACGCCGGTCGCCGTCCTGGTCGACGACTGCGACGCCAGCGGCGGCGACAAGACGGTCGGCATTTACGAAAGCGGTGAGTTCCTCGGCTCGGCGCTGACGCTCGGCGCCGGTCACACGCTGGCCTCCATCCGCGACGGCCTGCGCGACCTGAACATCCACATCCGCTGACCGCCGGTCGGCGCCCCCACCTCCCCGTGCGCCTCGGCGCCACGTCACAGGGAACGAGCAGACATGAACATCTACGATACCGCCGTCCTCAACGGCGTGGTGCAGAGCCTGAAGCGTCCGAAGACCTTCCTCCTCAATACCGTCTTCGGCACCATCCAGACCGAGACGGCCGAGCAGATCGCCGTGGACATTCTGATCGGCAACCGCCGCGTCGCGCCCTTCGTCTCGCCGCTGGTGGCGGGCAAGGTGCTGACCCAGGACGGCTTCACGACCAAGCTGTACAAGCCGGCCTACATCAAGCCGAAGTCGGTGGTCGATCCCAACCGCGCCTTCAAGCGTCAGGCCGGCGAGCAGATCGGCGGCACGATGAATCCGCAGGAGCGCCTGATGGCCACCGTGCGCGCCATCATCGAGGACCACGCCGACCAGATCACCCGTCGCCTGGAGCTGATGGCCGCCGAGGCGCTGCGCCTCAGCCAGGTGACCGTCACCGGCGAGGGCTTTGAGACGCAGGTCGTCAGCTTCGGCCGCAGCACCGCGCTCACCATCGCGCTGACCGGCACGGACAAGTGGGGCGACGCGGCCAGCACGCCGCTGGACGACCTGGAAGCCTGGGCCGAGCTGGTGCACAAAACCGAGGGCGCGGTCATCACCACCATCGTCATGGATCCCGACGCCTGGGCGGCATTCCGCCAGAACGCCCAGGTGCAGAAGCTCCTCGACGTCCGCCGCGCCGCCGGCACCCCGGTCGAGCTCGGCCCCTCCACCTACGTCGGCGGTGCCCAGTTCAAGGGCACCATCGGGTCCTTCGATATCTGGGTCTACAGCGAATACTACGAGGACCCGACCACGGGCACCGTCACGCCGCTGCTGCCCAGCGGCACCGTGCTCGGCTTCGGTCCGAACGTCGAGGGCGTGCAGGCCTTCGGCGCCATCCGCGACGAGGCGGCCGGCCTGCAGGCGATGCCGATCTTCGTGAAGAGCTGGACCCAGGAGGACCCGAGCGCCCGCTTCATTCTGAGCCAGTCGGCGCCGCTGGTCTATCCGCGCCGCCCGAACGGCTCCTTCGCCGCCACCGTGCTCTAAGGGGAGGCCCGCCATGAAGATCCGCACCGTCGTCTCCGTGAAGCACGACAGGAAGCTCCACACCCCCGGAACGGAACTCGACGTGAAAGACGAGGCCGGCAAGGCGCTGATCGCAGCCTGCCATGCTGAGAAGATCCTGGTCGAGCCGGCCAAGAAGGCCGGTCCCGAGCCCAAGGAAGACGGCAAGTAAGCCGCACCGCCAGCGACATGGAGAGGGGCAGGCTTCGGTCTGCCCTTCGCCGCCGGGAGCCCGACCATGGCCAATCCTTTTCAGCGCCTGCTCGACAGTACGTTCCTGAGGCTCGGCACAGAGGCCGTCTACACGCCACCCGATGGCGGAGCCCCGGTGCCCTGCTGGGTCACCTTCCGCCAGCCCGACGCCGAGTTTTCGGCGTTTGGCGGCGGTGTGACGCTGCCGGCGCGGATCGCCGAGGTGCGCGCCGCCGAAGTCGCCGCGCCCGAGGAGTCCGGCACGCTCGCCGTTGCCGGGCAGACCTACCGCATCACCCGGGCGACGCAGCCCGACGCCGATCGCCGCTTGTGGCGGCTGGAGCTGCAATGACCCATGCCCGCCAGCAGATCCGCGAGGCCGTCGCCGCCCGGCTGGCCGGTCTCGTTGCCACCGTCGCCGTCAACCGCGTGCGCTCGCTGACCAGCGCCAAGCTCCCGGCCATCGCCGTCTATGCGCTGGAGGAGGACGCCGAGCGGATCAGCACCGGCCGCACGAAAGAGCGCCGTCTGACCCTCGCCGTGGACGTGTTCACCGCCGCCGGCTCTGACGATGCCTCGGCCGACCTCGACGCGCTGTGCGCGCAGGTCGAGACCGCGATGGACGCCGCGCCGCGCCTCGGCGGCCTCGCCAACGACAGCGAATTGACCCGCACCGACATTGAACTGACCGGCGCCGGCGACCAGGGGCAGGGGTTGCCCGACCTCGCCGCCGCGCGCCTGCAGTACCGCATCACCTACCGGACCCCGCACGGGTCCCCCGATACCGTCGCCTGACCGCGGCGGACACCGGCGGCGCTCCGCCGCGCACCATCCACTAGGAGAGCAACCATGAGCGGTGTTGTACAGTCCGCCGGTGCCAAGCTGTTTATCGGCACCACGGCGAGCAACGGGGCCTCGGACACCTACACCGAGGTCGCCGAGATCGAGTCCTTCGGCGAGTTCGGCAAGACCTACCAGAGCGTCAAGTTCAACCCGGTGGGGTCGAAGCGCACGCAGAAGCTCAAGGGCTCGTATGACGAGGGCTCGCTGTCGCTGACGCTCGGCCGCGTGCCGGACGATGCCGGGCAGACGGCGCTCCAGCTTGCCGTCGACGACAACGACGCCTTCAACATCAAGATCACGCTGGACGACGCCCCCGACGGCGTCGGCGCCAAGCCGACCACCTTCATCGTCAAGGCGCTCGCGCTGTCCTACACCACCAACATCGGCGGTGTGGATGGCGTCGTGAAGTCGACCGTGAACCTCGACATCACCTCGGACATCACCGAAACGGCGGCTTCGGCCTCCTAACCGGCTCTCTCGCGAGAGCGGGGCCGGCGGCGTGTCGGGCGCTGCCGGCCTCACCCTTCCCGACTCCCGACACCCCGACAAGGATCCCGACCATGCAGATTTCCCAAGGCCGCAAGACCATCACCCTCGGCGACGAGACCGTCGAGATGCTGTGCACGCCGCGCGCCGCCATGCGCCTGTCCGACGCGTTCGGCGGGCTGCTCCAGGCGCAGCAGCGCTGCATCGGCCTCGACATGACCGCCATCGTCGCGGTGATCAACGCCGGCGCCAACCGGGCGGGCGACGCGGCCAAGCGCACCGAGGCGCAGGTGTTCGCCGCCGGCCTGCAGGACGTCGCCGGCGACGCCATCGAGTTCATCACCCTCCTGTGCAACGGCGGCAAGCCGCGGGGCGAGTCCGCGCCGGCCGACGAGGGCGCGGAGGGAAACGGCCAAAGCTGACCTTCGACGCCTACCTGGACGAACTGTTCAAGTACGCGACCGGGTGGTTGGGGTGGCCGCCGGACCTCGCGCTCGACACCCCGATCCCCCTGATCGAGTTGGCGCTCGACGGCAAGCTCGACTTCGTCAAGCGCACCAACCCGTTCGGGTCGGCTGACGACAAACCGGCCCCGCCGCCGCCCGACAAGGGCAAGGTCGCGCAGGGGCTGGCGGCGTTCCTGCGCGGGCGCAAAAAGGGCGAGTGAGGCCGGGCCATGCTGATCGTCGGCCACATCACCGGCGACCTCAAAGCGCTGCTCAACGAGCAGCTCAACGAGGTTGCCGACGCCGCCCGCGCCGCCACGCGCGCCGCGGCCGAGGATCTGCAGGCGGAGTTGCGCGCGCAGGTGCGCGCCGCCGGCCTCGGCGTCGGGCTGGAAAAGGCATGGCGGCTCGACGTCTACCCGCGCGCCGGGCGCAAGTCGCTGCGCCCCGCCGGCCTGGTGTGGTCGAAAGCGGAGCGCCTGCACGACGCGTTCGATGGCGGCGATACGGTCACCGCGCGCGGCGGCAAGTGGCTTGCCATCCCGCTCGACGCGGCCAAGGCCGCCGGGCTCGACAAGAGCCGGGAGCGCCGCATCCCCGGTCGCCAGGGCAAGACCGGGCGCGGCGGCCAGATGGCGAAGTGGTCAAACGTCGCCGCCGCGGAAGGCCGTTTCGGGCGGCTGCGCTTCGTTCCGCTCGACGGCAACAAGCGGGCGCTGCTCGTCGCCGACGGCAAGCCTGGGGCGCCGGCGGTGCCGCTGTTCCTCCTGGTCAGCAAGGCCCGTGGCCGCAAGCTGCTCGACATCGGCGCCGCCGCGAAGAAGGCGGAAGCGCGGCTCGCAACCAACCTCTCCAACATGATCGGACGGTAGCGATGGCCGCAGGAAAAGAAGTCAGCGTCCGGCTCAAGGTCGAGGCCGACAACCTCGACGCCGTCAAGCAGAAGCTGAAGGATCTCGGTGCCGAGGTCACGCACGTCGGCGGGCTGCGCACCGACGGCCTGCAGCGCCAGTTGCAGGCGCTGGAGTCGCGGCTCGACCCGGCGGCGCGCGCCGCGCAGGGACTCGCCAAGGACAGCGACACGCTCGGCAAGGCGCTGCAGGCCGGCATCATCTCGCAGGCCCGCCACAACGAGTTGCTCGCCGCCTCGGCGCAGCGGCACGGCGCGGCGGCCAAGAGCACGAAGCTCGCCGCGCACGAGATGACCAACCTCACCTATCAGATCCAGGACGCCGCCGTGCAGCTCGCCGGCGGGCAGAACCCGTTCCTGATCCTGATGCAGCAGGGGCCGCAGGCCACCGGCGCCGTCGGCGGCGTCGGCCGGGCGCTGTCCCTGCTGGCGACGCCCACCGTCGCAGCGGGGCTGTCCGTCGCCGCGCTCGGCGTCGGCTTCGGCGTGGTCGTCGCCAAGGCGATGGCGCTGCAGGACGAGGTGCGCGGCTTCAACGTCGTGCTCAAGGCGACGGGCAACGAGGCGCGCACCACCGCCACGGCCATGCAGGGCGCCGTTACGCAGATGACGCGCCTCGGCACCTCGCGCGCCGACGCCGTGGCGATGGCAACGACGTACCTGCGCAATGGGCAACTCAAGGGCGCGGGCACGGCGGCGGACCTCGGCACGCTGGCGACCGACATGGGCGCCGGACTCGGCATTTCGACGACGGATGCCTTCGGCAAGCTCACCGCCGGGCTGACCGGCGGCATCCCCGGCCTGCGCCAGTTGGCGACCGAAACGAAGGCGCTGTCGGTCGCGCAATATGAGGCGGCGCGCGCCGCGCTGGAGCACGGCGACAAGGCCAAGGCCCTCCAGATCGTCGTCGACGCACTGAAAGACCGCTTCGGCGGGCTGCACAAGGAGTCGCTGTCGCCGGCACAGAAGGCGATGGAGGATTTCAGCAACGCTTACGACCGGCTGGTGACCAAGGCCGCCAACTCGCCGCTGACCATCTCCGTCGTCGTCAAGACGTCGGGCCTGATGGACGAGTTGGGCACGTTTTTCGAGACCGGCGGCGGCCCGATGCGCGACCGCCTGATCCGCAACGTCATCCCCGGCCTGGAAATGGGCCAACTGATCGCCCAAGAGTTCGGCGGAACGGTCGCCTACACACCGCGCCTCAACAACAACCCGCGCCGCCCGGGCGAGGGCGCGCTCACCGGCGCCGTCTACCCGGATGCGAGCGGCGCCGCCCCCGGCGCCCCGATCCCCGGCCGCAAGCCGACCACGCAAACCGGCATGACGCTTGACCAGGCGTTCCGGGTCTCCGACGCCGCGAAGGCCAACGACAACTTCGCGACCGCGATGGTCAAGGTCGGGGCGGCGCGCACGATCTTCCTCGCCGGGCAGGCGGCGTTCGACGCCGAGATGGAGCGGGGCGGCACGGACGCCTCGGCGACGGCGCTGCGCCTCCAGGCCGAGCGCAAGGCCCGGCTGGAACTGTCCGGCAGCATCGCCGAGCAGACCGCACAACTGACCATCAACACGCAGGAGGCGCTCAAGGCCGCCGATGCCTACCTGCAATCCTCCGCCGCCGGCGAGCGCGCCAAGGCGATGCAGCAGGCGCGCATCGACAGCCTGACCTCCGGCATCGACGTCGAGACGCGCTACCGCCAGATCCTCGCCGAGCGCGCCGCGGCGCAGGCCGCCAGCGGGGCGCAGGAAGTCGCGACGACGCAGGTCAGCGCCGCCGCCCGGCAGCGCCTCGCCGACGCCTCCCTGCTCGGCGTCGAGGCGCAGCAGAAGGCGGAACTCGCCGAGAAGGTGCGGCAGGCGACCATCGGCGAGACGATCGCCCTGGAGAACGCGCAGGGTGCCACCGCCGACGCGCTGCGCCGGATCATCGAGGCCAAGACGGCGGCGGTCGTCGCTGACGATGCCGCGCAGCGCAAAGCCCGTCTCGGCGGCATCCTGCAGGGGCAGGGCGAGCAGCTCGCCACGCTCGGCAAAGAGCGGGAGTTGCTGTTCGCCACCGCCGAGCAGCGCGCCGTCGGCCTTGCTCGGCTGCAAATGGAGCTTCAACTGCGCCGTGAAGGCGCCGACCTGTCGAGCACGGAGGCGCAGCGGGCACTTGCCAACGCCGAGGCCATCGCCAAGGCGGGCGTCGAAATGGACCGCCTCAACCAGATCAGCCAAGTGTTCGACAACGCCTTCGACCGCGTCGGCGACGCGATCACGCAGGCGTTCGTGCAGGGCGGCGGCGCCGCGGTGAATTTCCGCAGCGTCGTCTCCGGCGTGCTCGCCTCGATCGCGTCGGACCTGCTCAAGCTGGCCGTCATCAACCCCATGAAGAACGCCGTGCTCGGCGGCCTCACGGGGCTGTTTGCCGGCGGCTCGTCGTTCGGCGCCTACACGACAAGCTCGACCGTGGTCGGCGGTGCTGGGCGCATCGTCGGCGGCCTGCACGACGGCGGCGTCGTCGGGGCGGGCTGGACCTTCCAGCGCAGCGTCGATCCGTCCGTCTTCAGCGGCGCCCCGCGCTACCACACCGGCGGCATCGCCGGCGACGAGGTCCCGGCCATCCTGCAGCGCGGCGAGGAGGTGCTCACCGCCGACGACCCACGCCACCGTTTCAACCTCGGCGCGGCCAACACCAACGGCCCGGTGTCCATTAACATGCCGATCACCGTCAACGCCAGCGGCGGCACGCAGGAGCAGAACGCCGACCTCGCCGACCAGATCGGCCGGGCGGTCGGTGATCAGCTCGACGCCCGCATCGTGACCGTGCTGCGCCAGCAGATGCGGCCGATGGGCCTGCTCAACGGAGGCTCCCGATGACCACCCCCACCTTCGCCCCGCCGGTCAGCCCGAGCGTCAACAGCCAAAAGACCGTGCAGCCGCGCGTGCTCAAGGCCGAGTTCGGCGACGGCTACCGGCAGCGCGCCGCCGACGGCCTCAACAGCCGTCCGGCCGCGTGGGACCTGAAATGGGACGCGCTGACCACCGCCGACGCCGACACCATCGAGGCGTTTCTCGACGACCGCGGCGGAGTCGAGGCGTTCTGGTGGACGCCGCTGGACGCCGCGACGCCGCGCAAGTTCATCGCCGAGTCCTGGAGCCGCGCCCCGATCGTCGGCGCCGAGGCCCTCGGCGAGCGGCGCTTCTCCCTGTCGGCCAAGCTGACTCAAGTCTTCGACCTCTGAGGTCTCCCCGATGAGCAACGCCCCGATCGCCCGCGAGGCCCAACGCCCCGCGCCGAGCCCCTACGTCGTCCTGTTCCAACTCGACGCCACCCGGCTCGGCGGCGGCGTCTACGCCTTCACGCAGTCGGCCTATGAGGCGACCCCGCTGGTCTACGGCGGCGTCACCTACACGCCGATCGACATCGAGGCCGAGGGCTGGGAGTGGAGCGGCACCGGCGTTCTGCCCACGCCGAAGCTGCGCATCAGCAACGTCAACCGCGCGTTCTCCGCGCTGGTCGGCACCTACGACGACCTGCTCGGCGCGCAGATCACGCGCATCCGCACCTTCCGGCGCTTCCTCGACGGCGAGCCCGACGCCGACCCGACCGCGCATTTCCCGCTCGACGTCTACCGCATCGAGCGCAAGGCGGTGCTCGACAAGACGCACATTGAGTGGGAATTGGCCGCGGTCATCGACCAGGAGGGCCGCCCGTTGCCGGGGCGCCAGGTGCTGCAGGGCGCCTGCACGGCGACCTATCGGCGGTGGACCGGGGCCGGGTGGGACTACAGCGAGGCGACCTGCCCGTACGCCGGAAACGCCGCCTTCGACATCCACGACCAGCCGACCGCCGCCGGGTCCGACGTCTGCTCGAAATTCGTCACCGGCTGCGAGGCCCGCTTCGGGGCGAACAGCGTGCTCCCGACCTGGGCCTTCCCCGGCGTCGCCCGCGTGAGGACAAGCTGACATGCCCCTGACCCTGACGCCCGCGCTGCGCGAGGCCATCGCCGCGCACGCCCTCGCCGAGTTCCCGAAAGAGTGCTGCGGCCTCATCGTCGCCGGCGCTTACGTCCCGTGCCGCAACAACGGCAAGGATCCGCGCGTCGACTTCCGCATCGCCGACGACGTCTATGACGCGCACCGCGACCGTGTGCAGGCAATCGTGCATTCCCACACCAACAGCAACTCGGCGCCGACCCGCGCCGACATGGCCGGGCAGATGGCGACCGACGTGCCGTGGCTGCTGGTGATGACCGACGGCGAGAGCGTGTCGGACCCGGTCGTGTGGGGCGCCGACACGCCGACGCCCGACCTCATCGGCCGCCCGTTCTGCCACGCGGTGACCGACTGCTACGCTTTGATCCGCGACTACTTCGCCAAGACGCACGGAATCACCCTGCCGGAGTTCCCGCGTGACGACGCCTGGTGGACGAACGGCGAGAACCTTTATGTCGAGAACTTCGCCGCCGCCGGCTTCGCCGCGGTGCCGCGCGCCACGATGCGCGACTCCGACGTCCTGCTGATGCAGATCCGCAGCCCGGTCCCCAACCACGCCGGCGTCGTCGTCAAGGGCGGCGCCCTGGTACTGCACCACCTGCAGAACCGCTTGAGCCGGCGCGAGCCGCTCGGCCCGTGGCTGCGCACCGTGACCCACGTCCTGCGCCACAAGGATCTCGCCTGATGGCCCTCCGCAAAGTTCACCTGCACGGCGCGCTGCGCCGCCGCTTCGGCGCGGTCTACGAGTTGGACGTCGCCAGCCCGGCGGAGGCGTTCCGGGCGCTGCACGTCCTGACCTCCGGCGCCTTCCTGCCGGCGGTCAAGGATGGCACCTATCGGATCATCCGCGGCGACAAAAAGACCGGCCTGCACCTCGGCGCCGATGAACTGACTTTTCACCTCGGCGCCGGCGACCTGCACATCGCTCCCGTCGCGGCGGGCTCGGGCCAGAAGTCCAAGGGCGGCGTCAAGGCGGTGATCGGCATGGTCATCATGGCCGTCGCCATCGTCTACTCGGGCGGCACCGCCGCCGGGCTGGCGGCTCCGGCCTTCGGCGGCGCGGCGATGGGCATGTCCTACGGCTCCATTGCGCTGTTCGGCCTGTCGATGGTGCTGTCCGGCGCCTCGATGATGCTGGCGCCGCAGGTCAAGGGGCTCGACAGCCTGGAGAGCGTCGACAAGCGCGCCTCGTTCGTCATGAACGGCCCGGTCAACGCGCAGGAGCAGGGCGGCGCCGTGCCGCTGATCTACGGGCGCTGCCGGGTCGGCTCGACGGTCGTCTCCGCCGGCCTCTCGGTCGACCAGATCAGCACCGGCGCGACCGTCGATTACGGCACCGCGGGCGAGTCCGGCGGCGTCTCCGGCTCGGGCGGCGGCAAGGGTGGCGGTGGCGGCGACGGCGGGCGTGTCGCGCAGGAAGATCCCAACACCCTGCAGAGCACGACCGTCGCCCGCGTCATCGACCTGCTCGGCGAGGGCGAGATTGACGGGCTCGTGGATGGCGCGCGCTCGATCACGCTCGACGGCACGCCGCTGATCACCGGCGACGGCAGCGCCAATTTCCCGGGCGTCACCTGGACGCTGCGCACCGGCCTGCCCGACCAGCCGCACGTCGAGGGCTTCACCGCCACCGAGAACGAGGTGGCGGTCAGCACCGAGGTCAAGCACGACGTCCCGGTCGTCCGCACGATCACCAACCCCAACGCCGACGCTGTGCGCGTCACCATCCGCATTCCGGCGCTGACCCGGCAGGACGTCACCAACGGCGACCTGCACGGCGCCGAGGTCGACATCGCCATCGAGGTCAAGCCGACCGGCGGCGTTTACCGGCGCGTCGTCCACACCTCGATTGCCGGCAAGACGACCAGCCCGTACGAGCGCAGCTTCCGCATCGAGCTGCCCAAGGATGGCACCTACAGCGCGCCGTGGGACGTCCGCGTCGTCCGCATCAATGGCGACAGCACCTCGACTGCCCTGCAGGACGCGACCTGGTGGCAGAGCTACACCGTCCTGACCGACGGCAAGTTCAGCTACCCGAACAGCGCCTATGTTGCGCTGGAGGTCGACGCCAAGCTGTTCGGCTCCTCCATCCCGGCCCGCGCCTACGAGGTGCGCGGCCTGCGCATCCAGGTCCCGAGCAACTATGACCCGGCGACCCGGACCTATGTCGGCGCATGGAATGGCCTGTTCAAAGTCGTCTGGAGCGACAACCCGGCGTGGGTGCTCTATGACCTGCTGACCAGCAAGCGCTACGGGCTTGGGAAGTTCATCAACGCCAGCCAGGTCGACAAGTGGAGCCTGTACCAGATCGCGCAGTATTGCGACCAACTGGTGCCGGACGGCCAGGGCGGCTGGGAACCGCGCTTCACCTTCAACGGCGTGATCGCCTCGCGCGAGGACGCCTACAAGGTCATCCAGGGCATCGCGTCGAGCTTCCGCGGCCTGGTCTACTGGAGCAGCGGGCAGATCTACGCCCGCGCCGACATGCCCGGCGACCCGGTCAAGCTGGTCGCCCCGGCGAACGTCATCAACGGCGCCTTCAGCTATTCGGGAACGGCGGTCAAGGCCCGGCACTCGTCGGTGCTGGTCACCTACACCAACCCCGATGACGGCGACCGGGCGGCCATCGAGGTCGTCGAGAACCCGACGCTGATCGAACGCTACGGCTGGCGGCAGACGGAGATCACCGCCTACGGCTGCCGCTCGCGTTCGCAGGCCCGCCGCCTCGGCCGCTGGCTGCTGGAGACCGAGCAGCGCGAGACCGAGACGGTCACCTACGAGGCGGCGTGGGACCACGCCGACGTCATGCCGGGCGACCTCGTCGCCATCGCCGATCCCAACTATGCCGGCGTCCGCTTCGGCGGGCGCGTGGCGGCGGCGACCACCAGCACGGTCACGCTCGACGCGCCGGTGACGCTGGAGGCCGGGCAGAGCTACGCGCTGTCGGTCGTGCTCGCCGACGGCAGCGTGGTCGAGCGCGACGTGGTCACCGGGGTCGGCAGCGTGGCGACGATCGCCGTCGCCGGCGGCTTCCCGAGCGCGCCCGAGCCCGGGGCGATGTGGGTGCTGACCGGCTCCAATCTGGCGCCCCGGCTGTTCCGCGTTCTGGCGGTGCGGGAGAAGAGCAAGGCGGTCTATGAGGTCACGGCGCTGTCGCACGACCCGGGCAAGTACGCCCGCGTCGAGGACGGGCTGGATATCCCGCCGCCGGTCTACCAGAACAACGGCAACGGCATCCCCGCCCCGACCAACCTGACGGCGGTGGAGAGCGTCTACTGGATCAACGGCCTGCCGCAAGCCCGGATGACCGTGGCGTGGTCGCCGGTGCCGGATCCGGTCGTCGCCAAGTACCGCCTCGCCGTGCAGACGCCGGGCGGCCAGTGGCAGGTTCACGAGACGGCGCTGCACAGCCTCGACCTCGACGGCCTCCAGGAAGGGCTCTACACGCTGCGCCTGCGCTCGGTCGCCGTCGATGGGCGCGAGTCCGACCCGGCGGTCGAGGCGGCAGTGAGGGTGCACGGCAAGGGGATTCCGCCCGGCCAGCCGACCGGCCTTGCCGCGATCGGCGGTTACCGGCAGATCACCCTCACCTGGGTCAACCCGAGCGACACCGACCTCGCCGAGATCGAGGTGTGGGAGAACGACCGCGACGACCTGGCGACGGCGGTGCTGGCCGGCACGGTCAAGGGCAACACCTTCCCTCGCGGCGGGCTCGGCGGGCTGGTCACCAAGTGGTTCTGGGTGCGCGCCGTCGACCTCGGCCGCAACCCCGGCGACTTCAACTCCAACCTCGGCACCAGCGCGACGACGCAGCAGATCAGCCACGAGGACCTGGTCGACCGGGTCATCGCGGAGTCAAAGCTTGTCCCGCTGCTCGCCGAGAAGATCGACAGCGTCGAGAAGGTCGCCGAGACGCTGGCGCTCGCCGCGGTGCGCGCCGACAGCACCTTCGCCCGCGTTAAGGCGGAGATCGGCAAGCGCGAGGCCGACGTCGCCGAGGTGACGACGAAGATCACGCAGGAGGTCACCGACCGCCAGGCGCTCGCCGAGCAGGTCACGACGGTGACCGCGCAGTTCGACGGCCAGTTCGCGCAGGTGACCGAAAAGCTCACCACCCTGGCGAACGCCGACGAGGCGACGGCGACCCGGATCGACGGCATCGTCGCCGACGTCGACGAGCGGATCGCCGGCATCGTGACGACGCAGGAAGCGCACGCCGACGGCATCAGCGCCAACGCCAAGGCGGTCACCGACCTCGCCGCCGACGTCAACGGCAAGCTCGCCACCGTCAACCGGACGCTGACCACGCAGGCCAACGACATCGCCGCCACGGCGGGCAGCGTCACGGCGTTGTCGGCCACCGTCGGCCAGAACACCGCGGCCATCGCCAGCGAGGCGACCACGCGCAGCAGCGCCGATCAGGCGTTGAGCACGCGCTTCGACCAGATGGCCGTTACGGTCGGGCAGAACACCGCCGCGATCACCGCCGAGCAGACGACCCGGGCCACCGCGGTCTTGGCGGTCGCCAGCGACGTGCAGACGTTGAGCAGCACGGTCGGGCAGAACACAGCCGCCATCCAGACCGCCGCCTCGTCGATCGACGGCCTGCAGGCGCAGTGGACGGTGAAGGTCGACGTCAACGGCTATGCCGCCGGCTTCGGTCTCGCCGCCTACGACCGCGGCGAGGCTGGCAAACTCAGCGAGTTCGTCGTCCGCGCCGGCAACTTCATCGTCGGGCAGCCGGGGCAGTCGGCCGACTTCCCGTTCGTGATCGGCACGGTCGACGGCGTGCAGCGCATCTCCATGTCGACCGCGTTCATCCAGGACGCGAGCATCAACAGCGCGAAGATCGCCAACGCCGCCATCAAGTCGGCCCACATCGGCTACGCCGAGATCGACGACGCCAACATCAAGAACCTGACCATCCAAGGCCGGTCCATCGCCGACCTCGCGACCGGCAACATGGCGTGGGGCGCCGGCGGCAACAACGCCTCCTGCACCATGACGACCACCGGCAAGCCGATCGCCGTCTTCGCCTGCAGCACCGACGGCTTCTTCAACTACGCCAGTGTCCGCGTCGTCGGCCGGGCCGCCGGCACCAACACATTCACCTCCGTCAGCGATGCCGCCATCGCGCAAAGCGGATTCCACTTCATCGTCGAGATCGAGCTGCGCAAATGACCGACACGCCCGCTCCTCCCCCTCCGTTCGTGCCGCCGTCGACCGGCGCCGTCTTCACGCGCTACGACGCGCAGGGCCGCATCCTCGGCACCGGCGGCTGCGCCCTGTCCGACTACCGCCACCAACTCCAGCCCGGCGACTACGGCATCGTGCCGCAGGGCGCCGACTATGAGCGCGACTACGTCGACCTGTCCGGCGACGAGGTCATGGTGCGCCCGCGCCCGACCATCGCCGGCCTCGACGCGCTGCCGATCCCGGCGACGGTGACGGTAACGAGCGTGACGCTCGGCACGTCCGAGACCTACGAGGTCACCGACGGCGCGTTCGAGTACGACGACGCGCCCGGCGCCTACCGCGTCGCCGTCAGCGCCTGGCCGCACCTCGACACGACCTTCGAGATCGAGGTGCCGGCATGAAGATCGTCAAGACCCGCACCCGCGACGAGATCGCCGCGCTGCGCGAGGCCGCCTACCTGGCGGCGTGGCCGGCGCACAAGCAGCAGGAGGCCATGCAAGACGCCCTGCTGCGCAACAAGCCCGAAAAACTGGAGCGCATGACCGCCGACTTCGCGGCGATCCGTGACCGCCTTCCCTACCCCGAGGAGTCCGCGTAAATGGCCGGTTGGTATCGCACTGGAACCGTGAACCTGACCAACGGCTCGGCCACCGTCGCCGGGATCGGGGCAACGCTGTGGGCGAACGCGCTGCGCCCCGGCATGGTCTTCACGACCGACTTCCACACGCTCTACGAGATCAAGACCGTCGACGGCGACGCGCAGATCACGCTCGACCGGGCGTGGGCCGGGGGAACCGTGGTCGGCGTCGCCTACGCGGTGATCTTCGGCGGCGCGGCGATCTCCAACGCCGAGGTCGTCGCCGAGCTGATGACAATGGTCGGCAAGTGGCAGACCCGCGAGGATCAGTACGACGACTGGGTCGCCGGCCAGCCCGACGGCGGGCCCAACGGCGACGGCAAGTACCCGCTGACCGACAGCAAGGGCGTGACCCGCCTAATCACCTCGCCCGGGCGCCTGCTCATCCTCATCGACAACGGGCTGCTCGACAACGTGCAGCAGGTCGTCGACATGATCGAGGACGACATCGCCGCCGCGCAGCAGGCCGCCGACCAGGCGACCGCCGCCGCGACGACGCTGACCGCCTACGTCACCTCGGCCGACCAGGACCGGCAGGCGGCCGAGGCCGCGCGCGACGCCGTGCTCGACGCCAAGGGCGCGGCCGCGACCAGCGAGGGCAACGCCAAGGCGTCGGAGACGGCGGCCGGGAACAGCGCCGTGACGGCGAACACCGCCGCCACCACGGCGACCGGCGCGCGCGACGCGACCCTGACGGCGAAGACGGCCACCGAGCAGGCCCGCGACACCACCCTGACCGCCCGCGACACGACGCTCGCCGCCCGCGACGTGACCACGGCGGCGCGCGACGTGACCACGCAGGCCCGCGACCAGGCGACCGCCGCGCAGACCAACGCCGCCGTCTCCGCCGGACAGGCCGCCGACGCCAAGACGACGGCGATCAACGCCGCCGCGGACTCGGTCGACGCCAAGATCCACGCGGTCGCCGCGCAGGTCGTCGCCGAGCAGCGCCGCAACGAGGCGGCGGACTCCGCCACTCTGGCGAAGGCGTGGGCGTCCAACCCGGTCGGCCAGCCGGTGGCCTCGGGCGCCCTGTCGGCCTATCACTGGGCCGAGCAGGCGCGCACCGCCGCGCAGACCGCGCAGGTCATCGCCGGCGGCTACATGTTCGGCGTGGTCGGCGACGGCAACTCCGGCCGCATCAACGCGCAGGCGGCGGCCGACACGCTGCACCTCGTCGCCGGCTCGGGCATGTCGGTCACCTACGACAACGCGACCCGGAAAGTCGTGTTCTCGTCGCAGGCCCGCGCCGTTGCCTCCGAGGATCCGGCGATCACCGTGCGCCTCGACGACACGGCGGCGCTCGCCTACCTCGGCTTGGACGAGTCGAAGATCAGCCATCAGGCGTTGAGCGGGGCCGGCGCGCGCAGCCACGCCGAGATCGACACGCACATCGCTAACACCGGCATCCACGTCCCGGCGCCGGGCTCGGGCGACGTCGACAAGCTGCTCAAGGCGACCGGGGCCGGAACCTTCGCGTGGGTCAAGGGCAAGGACTCGAACATCGACGCCGATAAGATCGACGGCTACTCCTGGGAGGAGGGGCAGGAGGTCGCCAACAACGCCGGCACGGCCGACTGGGTCAAGCTCGGACGCTGGGACGCGCAAGGCGTCGTCGCGCGTCGCCTGCTGATCACCTGCGCGGGCGGCTACGGCTACGGCAACAGCGACGGTCTCGCCTCGGGCGGCATCACCTGGGTCATGGCCTACACCGCCGACAACACCAACACGACCATCGCCAACACCGAGGGGCGATTCAGCTACATCGGCGCCCCCCTGTTCACTTACGTCAAGCTGGTGCAGGTCGGCAGCAACCGTTTCCTGCATGACGTCTACGCCTACCGCGAGACGTACTCGCCCTTCAACTTCCGGGTCCAGTGCAACGGCACCTGGACAACGGCGCTCGCCTACGGGCAGACCTCGCCCGGCAGCGCCTCCGTCAGCGTGGCGGACATGGCCGCGCTCGGCCGGATGCTGACGACGACGGACATTTCGGAGAACCCCAACGCTAACTCCGTCGTCAAGCGCGACGGGGCGGGTGGCTTCCTCGGGACGAACATCATGGCGACCGGGCCGTTCCCCGGCTTCTATTGGTTCGACAGCGACAGCGGCACCGACGCGAAGCGCTGGGGCGCGGTCGCGGACAACGGCATTCTGCAATTTCAGACGCTCAACGACGCATGGAGCGCATCGACGAATTGGCTGGAGGTCACGCGCAACGGCAACGCGCCGTCCGGGGCCACATTCAAGGTCCCGATGACGATCTCAGGGATCGCCCCGAGCCTTTGGCTCAGTGAAACGGATAACAGCAACAAGGCGTGGCAGCTTGTCGTCGACGGCGGGGCGGTCGGCCTGCGCCGCGAAGGCGTGTGGCCGGCGGCGTTTGAAATCAGTTCGACGGACGCCGCCTCGTTCAAGGGCAACGTTGCGGTCGGCGGGGCGCTGACGGTCGGCGGATACGGGGCATGGCACGCCGGCAACTTCGACCCCGCCACCAAGGCCGGCACGGCGGTCGCCACGGTGGGCGCGAATGGCCTGATGTCGGCGGCTGACAAGCAGACGCTGAACGGGGCGACCAGCTCGGCGACGGCGAACGCTCTGGTGGCGCGCGACGGGAATGGCTGGTCGGCCTTCGCGGGCGTCACGCTGGGCGGCAACACCGCCCTGCACGCGGGCAACAACGGCAACGTTGTACCGACCTTTGGCGGCCTGTGGACGGGTAGCCAAGCCATTTCCTCGACCTACCCCAACATCCGTTTCAACGACACGGACGGCGCGGCTGGCGCGAAGTGGGCGCGCATCGACTATGAGAATGGCCGGCTCGCCCTGCAAGCCTTGTCCGACGACGGAACCACCTGGGTTCGCGATAACCTGATGGTGTGGGCGGCTGGCGGTGTGGACGCCCCGAACGGCAGCATCAATTCCCGCCAGTGGGCGACGCTGGGCGGCGCGAGCAACGGCGACGCTGTGGTCGGCTCCAACCTGTATTTCGACAGCAACAACGTCCTGCGCGCTCAGTACACTCACGGCAGCATCGGCGCGCGCGGCATCCTGTTCAACTGGCCTTCGTGGGGCGACATCAACGTCGTCAACTACAGCGGCGCGACCACCGCCGGGCAGGACCTGTCCGGCACCGCGACCGCCTATCGGCTGCTGCACACCGGGAACACCAGCGCCACCAACGTGACGTTCAACCAACTCGCGCTTGTGGACACGCTGACTCTTGGCTCGTCCTGGGGAACCAACGGCTTCCAGAAGGGCACCGGGGACGGGGCGAGCTACACCACCTATAACTACGTTGAAACGTGCTGGTGGGGCAAAGCCTACACCGACTATGCGGGCGTGGTGCGCGGCGTCTACGACGCCCGCTCGGGCTCGTGGAACATCAAGGGGCAGTACAACACCGACGCCGAGAGCGATCTGTCGGCCAACGCAGCCTCGTTCAACGCTCGCAAGGGCGCGATGTCGTCGGGCACCTTCAATCAGGTGCTCATCGGCGAGAACGACACCGGCCCCAAGCTGAATGTTTTCGTCAACGGCAGCACCCGCAGCGCTGACGGCGGCGTGAACACCACCACGATCCGCAACGACGGCGGCGCGCTGAACCTCGGGGCCTCCACGCAGCCGACTGCGCTGTTCGGATCCTCGATCGAGTTCAAGACCGCCCCCACGCTCAACGGCAAGCGCGTCAGCAATTGGGAGGTGATCAGCGAGACCACCGTCTCGTCGTCGGTCTCCTCTGCGCTTATCACCCTGCCCAACAAGCTCTCGGCCGCAGGGTACAAGCGTTACAAGCTCCTGATCACCGGCCTCAATCCCGTTGCTGAAGCTGGCCTTTGGATGTCGATGAGCACCGATGGCGGCTCCACCTGGGTCCCGGCCGGAAGCCAAGCGCACGGCATTCTGTCGATGAGCCCGACCAGCAGCGGCGCAACCGCGCCGTGGCATGAGTACCGCAACGGCAATTACGGCTCCCTGCAACTGTCGTGGAACTCGGCGGCGAACATCGGCTTCACCGGCGAGTTTGAAATTGCCCAATATTCCAATGTGTCCGGATCGGTTCTGATCAAGGGCGACGTTGCGGGACATCACTTCAACTACGGCCCGCAGCGTATGTTCTCCACGGCTGTCGTTGCCGCAGACATCAATCTGTTGAGCATCGGCGGCTCGAACGGCGGCACCGTTAACGTCAACGCCGGCCGCATCACGCTCCTGGGGATGAAATAATGACGAAGATCCTGCTCGACGGCGCGGTGGTCGACCTCGCCGACACCGACATCACCCTGCCCCCGCTCCCGGTCATCATCGCCCCGGTGCCGTCGACCATCTCCGACCGCCAGTTCTTCCAGGCGCTCGCGATGGGTGATGAACCCTACATCACGCAGGCCGAAGCGCTCGCCGGATCGTGCCCCGAGGCGTGGTGTCTGAGGGGGCCTCTGTGCTCTTCGGCGGGTTGAGGCCGCCGGTCTACTCCGCTGCGATGGACAGCGGATCAGGGGTGTGAGGGTGGCACAGCTCGGCCAGGCTTTCCATGGTCATGTAGCGCCGGGCCACCGCCCATTCATCATGCTGCTCCAGCAGCAAGGCGCCGACGAGGCGCACAACCGCCCCTTCGCCAGGGAAGATGCCGACGACGTTGGTGCGCCGCTTGATCTCGCCATTCAGCCGCTCCAGAGGATTCGTGCTGTGCAATTTGGTGCGCAGGTCCTTGGGGTACTTCATGTAGGCCAGCACGTCGAACTCCGCCTCGTCCATCAGCGCCGCCAGCTTGGAAAAGCGCGGCCGCAGGCTGTCGGCCACCCGGCGCCACTGCTCATGCGCCGCCTCAGCGGTCTCCTGGGCAAAGGCGGTGCGAATGGTGGCCGCGACCATCGTCTGGTGCGCCTTGCCGACGCAGGCGAGGAGATTCCTCATGCAATGAACACGACAGCGTTGAAGTGTGGCGCCCAGCACCTTGGAAGCGGCGGCCTTCAGCCCGAGATGCGCATCGGCGATCACCAGCTTTACGCCGCGTAGGCCCCGGCGGGTGAGGGTGCGCAGGAAATCGGTCCAGAAGGTCTCGGCTTCCGACAGCCCGAGGCCGAGCCCCAGCACCTCGCGCCGGCCATCGCTGTTGACGCCGATGGCCAGTATGGCGGCGAGCGAGACGATGCGGCCGTCCTGGCGCACTTTCACGTAGGTCGCATCCAGCCACACAAAGGGCCAGTCGCCTTCCAGCGGCCGGTTCAGGAACGCCTGCACGCGCTCGTCGATGTCCTGGCACAGGCGGCTGACCTGGCTCTTGGAGATGCCGGTCATGCCCATCGCCTTGACCAGATCATCGACGTTGCGCGTCGAGATGCCCTGCACGTAGGCCTCCTGAATCACCGCGATTAGCGCCTTCTCCGCGGTGCGGCGCGGCTCCAGGAAGGCCGGGAAGTAGGAGCCGCGCCGCAGCTTGGGGATGCGCAGGTCGATGGCCCCGGCGCGCGTCTCCCAGGTCCGCTCCCGGTAGCCGTTGCGCTTGGTCTGGCGGTCCTCGCTGCGTTCGCCATACCCGGCGCCGCACAGGCTCTCCACCTCCAGCTCCATCAGGCGCTGGGCGGCGAAGCCGACCATCTCGCGCAGAAAGTCGGCATCGGCGCTCTTCCCAATCAGCTCCTGAAGAGCGATCCTGTCCTCGGTCATCGTGGTCTCCGTCTTGGTTGATGGTCGTTAAGCAACCTCAACTTAGCCGAAGAACACGGTGACCGCCGCTCCCGAACGGCCGGCCCGCCTGCGCCAGCTATGGGGGAGCGCTCCGGCGGGCCAGCCTCACGCCTCAGACACCACGCGGTGGGACGCGATCGCTCGCCCGCGGTGAAAACCGGCGAGATCCCCACCGTCCTGGCGGTGATGGTCGATGGCTTGCCGGAGACCGACCGCTTCGCCGCCGAGATGATCCTGAGCGGGGCCACCGAGTTCCGCCGGGATCACCAGCTGACCGCGGCGATCGGTGCCGCGCAGGGCAAGACGCCGGAGCAGATCGATGACTTCTTCCGGTTCGCCGCGACGCTCTGAGCGCCCGCGACAACACTCCAACCGAACCACCGGCCGGCCGCCTCTGGGCGGCTTTTTCATGCCCGGAAACCGAGAGAGGCGGCCGTCCTCGCAAGACACCGCCTCCCCCGATCGCACCGTATGCTCGGCCACACTCCGTTTCCCGCCGTGGATGCTTTGGTTGGGACGGAGCTTGGTATGCTCGGGCGGACCGCGCGCCCGCTAGATATGTAACAAGAGTCTGCAGCCCGCATCAGCTCGCAGCAATCAGCACTTTCGGGGAGGCTCTCCTGGGCTCCATGTAAATCCTAATAGAGTGAGGAAAATGCACGCGGCACCCAAAAAGGACGGCGGCCGAACGGGGCCGCCGATGTCAGGTCCAGGAGTGCTCAGGAAAACATCAAAGGTCGAAGCCGAGCGATAAAGCGGTCTCGGCCCAATCCTCTGGATCTGCGCCTATTCAACCCACCACAGATGCGGCTGCTGTGCCAATGGCCTGCGGATGGACGGCCTGCTCCGGATCGGAGCTTGTGGGGTGGCCGTGATCCCCGTCAGCGACACAGGTAGGTTGCGACACTCAACCGGCGCTGAGCAACAGCACAATTCGACGGATGGGCAGAGGGCTGCCGTGCTCGCGTCATCACAATGGCGCACGGCGATACGGCGTAGGCGCGGTCCGGCTGGCCGGGAGAGGGTGAAAAGAAAGGCGGCCGCACCGGGCCGCCGAGGGTCAGTAATGCTGATGAACCCATCCTGGCGGGATGGGTGTCCTGACCGTGGGCATGCTCAGCACTCCCAACAAGCGCCAATTAAGAGGTCCCTTCATGGCTACCACGCTCCCCGGCGCGACGATCCCGCGCGACTCCACGCCAAACCGGGTGAGTTGAGTTGCCTCATTCGCCCAGTGGCGGCGCATACATCAAGCCACCTTGGGTCCACTGAGCGTTCAATCCGCGCTCGATGCGGAGCGGCGAGCCTTGGCCCAGGTGGCGCTCGTAGATTTCGCCGTAGTTGCCAACCTGCGTGACCACCCGCCAGCCCCACGCATCGCCCAAGCCCAAGCCCTGACCCAGGCCGGAGTTCACGCCCAGCAGCTTACGCACGTCCATGTCCTCTGAGGTTCTCATGTCCTGGGCGTTGGTGGCGGTGATGCCCTTCTCCTCCGCCAACACGGTGACCAGGAAGACCCAGCGGACGATGTCGAACCAGCGCCTGTCGTCGCTGCGGACCATTGGCCCAAGAGGCTCCTTGGAGAAAGTCTCAGGGAAGATAACGTATTTTTGGCTGTCCGAAGCCCCGTACAGGCGCTTGCCATGCAACCAGATCTGATCGTTGGTGATGAGGTCGCACTGGTGCGTGAAAAACGGGAACGTCCCTCCGGTAGCTGTGAGTGTTCGACGCACCACAAGTTGAGCGCCGGTTCGGGCGATCCAGGCCTCCAGGTTGTGGATGCTGGTTGTTTGCTCTCCGACACAAACGGATAAAGGGGGAGCCCCGGCGCGTTTCGCAAGATCACTGAGGCTTGCCACTCCCAGGGAGCGGTGGGCCATGAAGCTTTGTCCGTCATAGAGATACACCACCGGGAAACTGACGCCGAGGGTGGTGTCGCGCTGCAGCGTCCAGGTGTTCGCCCCCATGACCACATCGACCTCGCCTCGCCGCAGAACGGCGACGCGGTTTGCGGAGTCGGTTTCGATGAACTCCACATGGTCGGCGTTACCCGTGACAGCGGCGGCCAAGGCGCGACACATGTCGGTGTAGAACCCCTGCCATTGCCCGGTGGAGTCAATAGCGGACAGGCCGACGCCACTGGAGGTGAGGCCACAGCGCAGAATGCCTATATCGCGCACATGCTCGAGCGTGTCCGATCGCGCGGACGTGCCGGCGGTCAGGAGTACGCCAAGGAGCACGGCTGCCAAAGATCGGGCCAACCACATCACCTTCGCCTTTCGTGAGGTATTCGCCGACGGCGTCAGAATGGCCTCGCCGGGCAAGGTGTGGAAGCGCAGCGATGAGCGCCAGGACCGGCGCGATGCTCTGAAGCCATCGGCCGTACCCTTTGCTGACAGCGCGCCCACGTAAGAAAACGGCGGCCAGGGGGAGCGGCCGCCGTAGTTTGTCCATTTCAGTGTTCCCGGCGGGAACGGCGGCAGCATCACTAACCGCCACACCTCGTTCAACTTCCAATACGGAAAATCAGCTATGCCCACGCTTCGTAGCGCGGCGATCCCGCGCGACACCACGCTGCCCCGCGGCGTGCGCAACAACAACCCAGGCAACCTGCGCCATGGCGACGACTGGCACGGCCTGTCCACCACCCAGGGCGACGCGGCCTTCTGCCAGTTCGACGATCCGGTCTATGGGCTCCGCGCCCTGATGCGCGTCCTGCTGAACTACCGGCGGAAGGCGGACGGCCAGGGCAAGCGGATCGTCACCATCCGGCAGGCGATCAACCGTTGGGCCCCGCCGCAGGAGAACGACACCAGCGCGTATGTGAACACGGTGGCCCGTCGCCTTGGTGTGGATCCCGACGCGCCGGTGGACTGGGCCTATGCGGAGACGCTGATCGGCATGGCCCGCGCCATCGTCACGCATGAGAACGGCCGGGCGCCGCAGGGCTACCCCGCCGACTGGTACAGCCCTGAGCAATACGGCCATGCCGCCATGATGGCGCTCGGCCTGGTGGAGGCGTGACCTTCGAAATGCCTGCCGAAAGCATCACACCGTTTTTGTGACCGCCGCATCAAAGGAAGATGCGTAGTCCAAGGAATATAATGCTCCAGGACAGTAGGGGGCAGAGGACCCAGCCGAGCGAAAGACCAAAGCTGCTTAGTCGCTTACGCGGCACGTTGTAAGGATCGAGTTCTAGTGGGATCGCGTCCGTACCGCTTTCCGCCTGAGTAGAGCTGATGGACTCTGCGCTATCCAGCATCGAAGTCTCCGAAGCGGCCATCACGGTACTGGCAGCTTATAGCCAAACCTGACTGAACGTTCTTTGGGCGTTGAGGCTACTGCAAACGAGAGCAGCTGGAATTGCTCCAAAGCTCCCAACTCCTCCCCACACCACCAGCCGCCCGGCATCCGCCCGGCGGCTTTTCTCATGCCCGAAAGGAGGGCCCATGCTCCAACTCCTTCCCCTGCTGATGCCGATCATCCAGGACCTGATTGGCCGCATCCCCGACCCGCAGGCCCAGGCCAAGGCGGCCGCCGAGATGCAGACCAAGCTCATCGACGTGCTGTCGGCGAGCGACGCGGCGCAGCTGCAGGTGAACGCCACCGAGGCGGCCAACCCGTCCGTGTTCGTGTCCGGCTGGCGGCCGTTCGTCGGCTGGCTCTGTGCGATCGGCCTGGGCGTCCAGACCATCGCCTATCCTCTGGCCGGCTGGGCGCTGTCGGTCTACTCGCCCGGCACGCGTCTGCCGCAGATGGACACGGACACGCTGCTGGCTTTGCTGTTCCCCATGCTGGGCATCGGGGCGTACCGGACCATCGAGAAGGTCAAGGGGGTGGCGAAGTGAGCGCGCTTGGGATCGCCGCGGGCCTGATCGTCGGCTTCGCGGCTGGCATCGCCTTTATCATGCGGAAGGCGAGCGAGGCGGAGCGGCTTTATTCCAAGACGCGGCGGTGGCCGGGGCGGTAAGCTTCCCTGGGGCGAGAAGGGCATGTTGATCACTGCGGGGCCACGTCGCTCAGGTTCGCACTGCTAACTTGGCACGGTATTGCCGGCGGAAGCGGGCACCACGGCGGGATGGTCTCGAGGCATCAGGCATATCAATTCGAATGTGTCAGCGGTTTCGCAATGGCCTTCCAAGTTTCTTGGTTCCAGTATCGCTCTCTTAGGGGCCGTTTTCAGAACCCCGGCTGCACCTTGGCGCGAACGTTAGGTTGGTCTGTGGAGGCGCAGAGGTTGCTTTCCGTAACGTCCATATGCGCAAGAAGGACCGATCAGCGCCAATTGGAAGCGGAAAGTCCCCTTAGTTTCTGTGGCTTTCAGAGGGGCTGCCCGATAGCCTCTGTTCGTGGTTTCTGCTGAGCATTATTGCGGTGATGATCCGCTCGGAGGAAGATGCCATGAGCAGTCTCAATGCTCTAAGTCGGGTTAGTCACCGTAGTGCATTTATTGCTATATTGGCTTGTGTTCAGCCAGTTAACGATGTGGAGACGGAAGAAGTGCGGCAGTGTGGAGCCGTCGCATCTAAACAGGAAGCCATGCCAGATTTGAGCCGTCTTGTGCGGCGAAGCGGCCGGGAGGTTCATAACACCGGCAGGCTGATTAAAGGAATTTACTACGCGAACAGATTTGAAGAACAGAATAGTTTTGTTGCGTTCCATAATGCCTGCTATCAAATGCTATAAGAGAACCCGTTCCTCGTATTCAGCTTTAGCCGAAAGAAATACTATTTCGATTCTGATCGTAATGGGTGCGTTGATGAGGTGGGTGCGTTGCTCAATGCAGAGATTGACCCTGCCGACTTCTACGCGCGCCTGCCAGATGCGGCCACTTATTGCTACATCGATGGCCATCCCCTATAAGCACGAAAATTGCGGAGCGGATTGTCGAAAAGCCGCGCCGTTGGCCACGCACCTCCGCCCTGCCGGTTACCCTGCCAATCGCATGGGGAGGCTGGCATGGAGCCGAGGGTAATGGACTTGGTCGCGGGCGTCATTGACCAGATTGAGCGGGCAATCCCCACGAAGGGGCGACCTCCCATGCAAACCTGCACCGTCCTTGAGACGCTCCAATTCTTCCTGCGGGAGGGCGTGCAGTGGCGCGAACTCCGGGCCGCGCCGCACCGAGCGTCGGGATCAACGTTGCGCCGACGCCTAGTGGAGTGGAGCACGACAGCCGTCCTGCGCCGGGTCCATGCCGTGCTGATCCGTATGTGCGCTCCGCCCCTGAAGCCGCCACCCAGGCATGGGACATCGTTGTGGATAGTTGCTCGGTGCGCGCGAAACGGGGCGGCGCCTTGACCGGCCCGAACCCCACTGACCGCGGCAAGCCGGGAACCAAGTACCACGTGGTCGTTTCGACGGACGGGCTTCCGCTAGCGGCGTTGCCCTCCGCGGCCAACGTGCATGACACCCGGCTCTTCCCCGACCTGCTCCGGTTGGCCATGGTGGTCTGCGCCAGGATCGCGCGCCTGTATGCGGACGCCGGATACGACAGCGCCGACAACCGATGGCTCTGCCTGCGTGAAGGCATCCAACCCATCATCCGCAGGATCGGCCAGCCGCACGGCTCCGGCCTCGGCCAGGTCCGCTGTATCGTCGAGCACGCCAATGCTTGGTTGCTCAACAACAAACGCCTGGATCGCCGCCATGACAGGAAGGGCGCCATCGTCGATGCGCTGCTCACAGCAGCCTGCATATTTGTGGTCGCGGCTCGCCTCGTGGAGTTCTGAAAACGGCCCCTTAGGCAACGCTAGGAGGGCGCACATGGAAACGCCTAAGACTGATCCTACCCGTGACGCCGATGAACTCGAGCGGCGGAAGTTTCTGGCCACGTGCGGCAAGTTCGCGGTGGTCACATTGCCCGCGGTCACCACGTTGTTGTCAACGTCATTGACCTCCCACGCCATTACCAAGTCTCACGGTGGGCGTGGGTCGAATGCCAACAACGGCGGCGGCAATGGCGGCGGCGACGGTATTCCTGGAGGCTCCGGGAAAAACCACAACGACATCGGCGGCTGACCCCAACAGCCGGCTGCCACGACGCGCTCGGTTCCAGGCGACGGAATGGTGGCCGATCAATAGGAGAGCCGCGCCTCCAGTGTGCGGCTCTTCATCGGTCTCTGCCAGGATGTCTATAGCCGCCGAATTAAACGGAAAGCATGCAGGTTATGCTGAGGCCTTACCGGATGTTCCGCGCCGGCGTCGAAGCTCCTCAAAGGAAAAGCCCGCTACGGGGGTTGCCAAGGCGGGCTTAAGAGTATGGGCGGGGGTATCGTGACTTTCCAGCGCTTCGGGTGCGAATGGGTTCCATTGCACCGCACAATGCGACGGACTCGCTGTGGACAGAACCCGCTGACGTGCCGAGCTTGCTGTTTTCATTTCTGTCATTGAGCCAACTTCAGCAGTTTACGGTATCGGGTAGACGACCGCTCTCCGGGGCGGCCATTATCAATTCTGAGGGATGCAACTGCTAAGCGGAATAACTGTTTAAGGACAAGCGCGCGTTTCAGTAGGTGAACCAAGCCAGCTCGCGCGCCTTCAGGGTGCCGACATGCGTCGATCAAATTGGATGGCTTTCGACATCAGGCGAGGATTACGCTACGCTGCCGAAGGCGTTTTCCCAATTTTCCTAATCGCTCTCGCAGCCATGTTTTTCTTGCTGTTTGCCTTTGGTCGAAGCTCGCCGGACCGACCGCAGAATAGCAGGTCTATGATTATGAGTCCCACCCACCACCGTTGACCTCTGTGGTGGCTCAACAGAAGGCAGACGCGATTGCGGCGTCCAGCCGGGGAGACTGAACGCCGCAACACCGATACCTTGTTTGCTGCTTTGTAGGATGATGGTTGCGTTCCCCATTGTGGTGGCAAACCAAACTGCGCTGTAACTGCGCTGTAACTGCGCTGTGGGCGCAGTTTATCAACAGGCTAACGACGTCGCTGTGTGCTCGCGCAGCCGACATACCGCGCTCGGGTAGGTCAATTCTGCCATGTGGCGGACCGGAAAAGCCCGCCGCGACGGGAAGAGGACGGCGGGCCTGAGTTCATTGACACCGGTCTCTGCCATTGGGGACCGAGCGAACTCTACTGATCGCGGGGGGATCAGGCCAGCGAGCATGCGGAGTGCCGCAGTGCAGCCGTGGCCCCAAATAGGAAGCCCGCCGTCCGGATGGAGGGGCGGCGGGCGAGTGGTCTACTCGTGGTCTACTATTGCGGTAAGAGCGTCCAATTAAGGACGCAGCAACTTTACAGCGTAGTATTACTCGGTCTAGTGGGAATGGGGGTGGGTATAGTCCCGCCGCAGCCTCTCAAAGGAAAGCCCGCCGAGGTAATGGCCGAGGGGCTGGCCCTCAGGGCGGTGCCGCCGCACGGACCGCGCATCGGCGCGTTCCTCCGGCGATGTTCCGTTGTTCATCCTTCGTTCACTGTCGCTGCCGATCATGGCAGTGTGAGCGTGTGGAGGAGCGTGCATGGGCGAGCGGCAGACCGACGACGAACAGCGGCCCGTTCCGATGACCTCGAACGCCGACGAGGGCGACTGCGGCGCCCCGATCCTGTACCTGGAAGGCTGGTGCGCCTCCTGCGCCCAAACCGTCCACGTGCACATGGGCTTGGACGCCCGGCCCTGCCGATGCGGAGCGTCCCTGGTCGACATCCTCGGCGATGGCCAGCGGTGGAGGAGGGCCGGGGCGGCGCGCGACCTGGGCGCCATCCTGGGACGCAGGCCGGAAGAAGCTCGCCGCGACGGGACTCGCATTGTCGGATGGTTCGCCGGCGGAAGGCGCGTTGCCGATTCGCGATGGAGCGGCGGTGGGTGGCGGATGCTCGGCGCCGACGGCTGGGAGCGGGTGGAGGGCGAGCTGCTGGCGTGGCTGCCGTGCACGCTGGAGGCCGAGTCGGAGGAGCTGGCGTGAGCACCAAGCGCTTCGACTGCCTCGGGCGGCTCTCCTATCACGGCGTGCTGATCCCACTGAAATGCACTGCCTGCGGTCGCTTCGCGGAGGTGAAGCCGGGCGACCTCATCTTGCGCTTCGGCTGGGCGGCCGAGCCCGAGTCGATCCCGTGGCGGTGCTCGAAGTGTGGCGCACACCGGCGCGCGATCCTGGTCGGTAGGGCGGCGCGGATGGCGCGATAACTTGGTGCTGGGAATGAACATGACGAGAACCACGGGGCGTCGTCGACTTGCTGAATCGCGCGCCGCTGCCGAACGAATTTCGAATGGCTGTCGGATGCAGTGAGCTAGTGCTTTGATCCAGAATGGTAATATTTCAGTCGGCCATGTTCTCGAACCATTGGTCGAACTCGTGGCCGCAGGAGCAACGCAGGGCGTAGACGATCATCGCGAAGGTTTCCTGACCGGTGAGGACAACGGGATAAAGACCGCGCCACGCCCTCCCTCGCGATGATGTGGGTCAAGTCATCGGTGCGCCATCATCGGTGTGTGGTCACGCCGACCTGCCGGCACATGGACAGCAGCAGGCAGGTGGAGCAGCGCGGGCGTTCGCCCGTGCAGATCCACTTTCCGAAGGGCACCAGCCGCTCGTTGATCTCCACCCAATAGGGGCGGGGTAGCGCCTCCATCAGCGCGACCATGGTGCGTTCCGGCGTCGGGGCCGCGACATAGCCCCAGCGGTTGGTGATCCGGTGCACATGCACGTCCACGGCCACCGCGGGTATGCCGAAGCCGACCGCCAGCGTCAGGGCGGCGATCTTCGGGCCGACTCCGCGGAAGGCCATCAGGCGGTCCGGCGTGTCGGGCACCTCGCCGCCATGCTCCACGACGATGCGGCGTGACAGCGCCAGGATGTCGCGCGCCTTCGGCTCCGGAAAGGTGGCGCCGTTCAGCAGGCGCACCAATTCCGCCTCGCTGAGCGCGGCCATCTCCTGTGGCGTCCGGGCGACGGCGAACAGGCGCTCGCACACGGCCATGGTCGTCTCGTCCCGCGTGCGGGCGGAGATCAGGCTGCCGACCAGCTGCTCGAACGGGTTGCCGTAGCCGCGGTCCCGCAGGGCGAACATCGCCGCCTTTGGCAGGTCGGCGACGGCGACGCGCAGGCGGCGGAACGCCTCGTCGATGTCGAACGGCTCCTTGTCGGCGGTCACCTTGTCGGCCGTCACGATGATCGGACGCGGAGGCACGGGGCGCGGGGGCATGGTCGGGCCGGAATGCAATGAAATCCTGCCCTTCGAAACACCGCGGCGGGCCTCCTTGCTCCAAGCCTCTTTCCAACGGACAACGGGTGTTTTACATTAGAGTAAACTAATTAACCGCCGGAGGCGTTATGGTTCAGGATTGGCCGCAGATGACCGTGGAGATGTCGGCCGCGGTGCGCACCCTGCGCGGCGGGGCACCCGACGTGATGAAGGGGTTCTCCGCCATCGCCAAGGCGGCACTGGAGACGAAGGCGCTCGATACCAAGACGAAGGAGCTGATCGCGCTCGCCATCGGCGTGGCCGCCCGCTGCGACGCCTGCGTCGCCTTCCACGCCCAGGCAGCGGTGCAGAACGGCGCCACCCGGGAGGAGGTGATGGAGACGCTGGGCATGGCGATCTACATGGGCGCCGGGCCGTCGGTGATGTACGCCGCCATGGCGGCGGAGGCCTTCGACCAGTTCGCCGAGCAGAAGGTCGGGTAACGGCTACCCGGCGCTGGAGAACAGCGGGCGGCGCAGGCGGTCGGCGGCAATGTCGGCGCGCAGGCCGTCCGCGTCCAGCGCGCGGACGCGCTCCAGCTCCGCCTTGTTGGCCGCGATGAAGGGGTTCTGGTCGGTGGAGTTATCCGGCCGAGCGTGCTCCAGGTGATAGAGTGGGCCGGGCACCCGCTCCACCCCCAAGCCGAGCCGGCGCAACCGCTCCACGATCTCGTCGTCCTCGAAACCCCAGGAGACGAAATTCTCGTTGTAGCCGCCGGCCTCCAGCAGGGTCGCGCGGTCGAAGAAGGCGCCCCCGCCCGGCGAATTGCGGTGCATCAGGGGAAAGCGCGGGCACAGCGCGTTGAGCGGGGCCGCCGACAGGGTGTGGCCGAAGCGGTGCACCTCCCGCCCCATCACCCAGAAGAACAGGCCGTTGTAGGGGAAGGCCATGGCCGCCCCCCTCATCACCGCGTCACGGGCCAGCGCGTACTGCACCGGGTCCACGACGATGTCCGTGTCGTGCAGCGCGACGATGGGCGTCTCCACCGCCTCCGCCATGCGGTTGATCAGGTGGGCCTTGTGGGTGAAGGGGGTGTCGTTGCCGGTCAGGTGCAGGTGGCGGCAGCGGGCGGCGAGGTCCTGCCCCAGCGCGTCGCCCACATCGCTCGGGCCCGCCTTGTCCTCGCCCACAAGGATGGTCGTGTCGCCGTGCTTCAGG
The DNA here is from genome assembly GCF_025961225.1 of Azospirillum canadense. Taxonomy (GTDB): domain Bacteria; phylum Pseudomonadota; class Alphaproteobacteria; order Azospirillales; family Azospirillaceae; genus Azospirillum; species Azospirillum canadense. Next base: position 240,772 of record NZ_JAOQNG010000010.1, read on the forward strand.
AGGAAGGAGACAATCCAGCGCAGGTTGCGCTTGCGGTCCTCGCTGTCGGCGCGGAAGGGAATCAGAAAGGTCACGTCGCGCAGGTCCAGCCGGCCGTCCGCGCCGCGCCCGTCGAGGACCCCGCGGCGCGCCGCGAAGGCCGCGGCCTGCGTGGCTTGCCGGTCCCGCGCGGCGCGGTCGGCGGGGTCGAGCGCCAGGGCCATGTCGTAGAAATCCACCGCGGCGCCGGGGCGGCCCAGGTCGGCCTCGATGTCGCCCTTCTGCCGCCAGCCGGGGGCGAAATGCGGGTGGCGGACCAGCAGCGGCCCGAGCACGTCCAGCGCCTCCCCGATGCGGCCGATGGCCTGGAGCGCTTCGCTGAGGTGGTATTCGGCGTCGGGGAAGTCCGCCCTACGCTCCAGCGCCCGGCGGTAGCTGGCGATCGCCTCCTCCGTCCGCAGGGTGACGTGCAGCAGGGCGCCGAGGTTGAAATGCGCGTCGGCGTCGGTGCCGTCCAGGGCTATGGCGCGCGCAATCAGCTCCAGCCCCGCCGCCGCGTCACCCTCCAGCGCGATCAGCAGGCCGAGACGGTGCAGCGCCTCCGCGTTGTCGGGGTCGGCATCCCGGATGCGGCCGTAAAGGATGCGCGCCTCGACCCGCCGGCCGGCCTTGAGGTGATCGAGCGCGGCGTCGAGCGCTTCCTGGATGGTCGCCATGCGGTCAGGTCCGTACGCGGGTATGCCCTGAAGGGACGAAGAAGGGGTGATTCCACTTTGACACGACACCCCCGGAGGGGAAATCATCCGGACCACGATAACGCCCTAGGGAAACGTCCGACAATGAACGACGACATCAACAGCAAGAATGGTTCCACGGGAGGACTCACCCGCCGCCAGTTCGGCACCGCCGCGGCCGCTGTCGGCGCGCTGGCCGCCTTCGGCCGGGCGCCCGCGTTCGCGCAGGGCACCACGCTGAAAGTGGGCGTTCTGCTGCCGCGCTCCGGCCTGCTGGCCCAGGCCGGCCAAGCCTGCCAGCGCGGCGCGGAGATCGCGCCGGCCATCCTGGGCGAGCTGGGCTACAAGGTCGAGATCCTGTCGGCCGACACCGAATCGAACGTGGACGTCGCCCGTTCCCGCGCGGAGAAGCTGATCAACGACGGGGCCAATGTCATCGTCGGCGCCTTCGACAGCGGCCAGACCGCCGCCGCCGCCCAGGTGTGCGAGCAGCGCGGCATCCCGTTGGTCATGAACATCGCCGCCGCCGACCGGCTGACCGAGCAGGGCTACAAGACCGTCTTCCGCAACTTCCCGACCTCCACCATGCTCATCACCAATGGGCTGGCGCTGATGAAGGACCTGTTCGCGGCCACCGGCACCACGCCGAAGACGGCAGTGTTCCTGCACGCCAACGACACCTTCGGCATGGCGAACCGTCAGGCGATGGACGCCTTCTTCCCGAAGCTGGACATGCCCTTCACCATCGTCGATTCGATCTCCTACGACCCGAAGGCGCAGGATCTGTCGGTGGAGGTCGCCAAGGCCAAGGGCACGGGCGCCGAGCTGGCGATCGTCACCACCCGCGCCAACGACGCCATCATGATGGTGCGCGAGATGGTCAAGCAGCGGTGGGAGCCCAAGGGCATCGTCTCCCCCGGCTCGCCCGGCCTGTATGACGAGCAGTTCTACAAGGTGCTGGGCAAGTACGCCGACTACGCCATCACCAACCTGCCCTGGTACGACCCCAAGGCCGAACTGACCAAGCGCGTCGAGGCCGCGTTCAAGAAGCAGTATCCGAACGACCGGTTCGAGGGCTACGCCTTCAACGTCGCCTTCACGCTGGAAGCGATCCTGGTCGCCGCCGACGCCTTCAAGCGCGCCGGGACGGCGGAGCCGGCCGCCATGCTGGCGGCGCTGCGCCAGACCAACCTGAAGGACAAGATGATGGTCGGCCCGGCGATCACCTTCGACGAGAAGGGCCAGAACACGCAGCTGATCTCCGCCTGCGTGCAGAACCGCAACCTGCGCCCGACGGTGGTCCTGCCCAAGGCCTCGGCCGAGATGGACCCGGTCTTCCCGGCGCCGGGCTGGGGCAAGCGGGGGTAAGTACGCTTCCGAGTTCCCTCTCCCCCCTGGGGAGAGGGGTAGGGTGAGGGGGCGCTCGCAGGGCGTTCAGGTCCTGCAATGAGGTGGCTTTTCCGGCCTGCGGCCGCCCCCTCATCCCAACCCTTCTCCCCAGGGGGGAGAGGGGCTTCAGGCCGTCTGTGCCTCCAGCGCGTAGGCGAGCAGGCGTTCCACCGAGGCGCGGCGGTCGCCGACGGCGGCGAAGCGGGCACGGGCCTCGGCCGACTGGCTGGTGTGCAACGCGTCATCGGTGGCGAGCGCTGCGGCGCGCTCCAGGAAGGCCGCGTCGTCGGCCACCTGGAAGGCGCTGCTGACCACCCGGCCCACGTCGCCGGTCGGGTGGGTGACCACCGGAAGCCCCTCGGCCAGGGCGAAGGCCGCGCTGCCGCCTCCGCCCTGGCGGCGCGGATTCAGGTAGGCGGTGGCGAGGCGGTACAGCGCCCGCACATCGGCCACGTCGCCGAGCGACCGGGCGCGGCCGGCGTTGCGCAGGGCCAAGAGGCGGTCCGGCAGTGAATCGACCTTTCCGGCGAAGGCGACCTGCGCGTCGGGCAGGCGGTCAAGGAGATCGTCGACCAGGGCCAGGAAATCCGCCCCGACCTCCTGGTCCAGGCGGTTGCCGACGGTGACGAACAGCGGGCGGCCTTCAGCAAGGCCGAAATCGGTCCGGGTCTGGGCGCCGCCGCCCGGCGGCAGGGTCCAGCCGAAGGCGTAGGGACGGAAGCGGGCCGCGAGGTCGGCGGGCCATCCGTCCGTGCCGTCGCCCTCGTCATAGCCCAGGATCAGGCGGCCGAGCGTCAGCGGCAGGCCGGAGGAGGTCGGCAGGCAGATCACCGGCCGCGCACCCGCGAACAGGTCGGCGATCACGTTGGAACTGCCGAAGGCGACGATCACGTCCGGGTCCCAGGCATCGACGCGGTCGACGATGGCCTGCAGCTTCTCCTCGTCGAACCGCTTCTGCGGGAAGGAGATCATGGGCACCCGCGCCCCGAAGGCGGCGATGGTCTGTTCGCCCTGATAGTCCTCGGTGACGTTGTAGGAATATTCGGGGACGAAGCCGTTCTCGCCGGTGATCGCCATGGCGTTGGGGTTGATGATGACCACCTCGCGCCCGAACTCGTCCTGCAGGCGGCGGGCGTAGTCGAAGGCGTCGGCGGTCGGCTGGTGCCCTTCGCCCAGCATCTGGTTGGTGATCAGCGCGACGCGCTTGATCTCGCCGCGCGGCTGCGCGCGCCGCATGCGGCCGGCGAGGCGGAAGCGACGGATCGTCTCCTCCACCATCAGGCGGTAGAAGCGCATCAGGTCGTCGGAGGTGAAGCGGCCGACGTCGCCCGTGCGCACCGCGCCCTGGAACATCTGCATCGCCATGCCCCAGAACGCGTAGTGGATCGAGGGGATGGAAAAGTGCATCGGCTCCGCCAGCACGGCGCGGGTCAGCGCTTCGTAATGGGCGAGGTCGCCGGACAGCAGGAACAGCAGGGACCGGCGCCGCATCACGTCGCCCATGGCGTAACCGGCGTCCACCTCCGCCGCGGCCGCGCGCCGGGTCTCGTCGTCGTAGCGGCGGATCAGGCCGGCCAGCGAGTTGACGTTGCTCCAACCCTCGCCCTGGTTGGTCAGCAGGGTCAGCGCGCGGGCGAAGCTCAGCGCCGCCTCGCGGGTGCGGCCGGCGGCGTGCAGCGCGTGGCCCAGGTTGGCGTGCAGCAGGGGGGACGTCTGGTCGCCGGCCACGGCCTGCCCGATCAGGTCCGCCGCCTCCGCCGGACGCCCGCCCTGAAGCGCGATCACACCCAGCAGGTGCAGCGCGTCCGGATGGCCGGGCGACGACGCCAGCACCTCGCGGTAGAGGCGCTCGGCCTCCGCGGTGCGGCCGGCGCGGTGGTGTTCGGTCGCGACGGTCAGCGTCTGTTCGATGGTGTCCATGGCTGGGCGTTCCTGCTTCTTATCCCTGACGTCATATTTACGCGGTTTTAGGAGAGTTGCGCTCAACTTTTCCCATGCGGCGCATCGCGACATTCTTGAGGCATCCGGCGCGGACGGCAACCCTGGCGATTGCGCTCGCGATTCTTTTGCCCTCCCGGCTTTCGGCGCAGGTCCCGGACACCCCGGGCGCCGGCCTGTCCGCCGCGGCAACGCAGCGGATCATCATCAGTTTGAAGGAGCGGCGGCTCTCCCTGCTGGAAAATGGGCGGGAGGTGCGCTCCTACCCTGTCGCCATCGGGCGGCCCGGCGTGGCGATCCCGCTCGGCGACACGACGGTGGTGCGCAAGCGCCGCAACCCGACCTGGCATCCCACCGCCAACCAGCGCCGCGCCAAGCCGTCGCTGCCGCTGGAGGTGCCGCCGGGGCCGGCCAACCCGCTGGGCCGCCACGCGCTCGACCTCGGCTGGAACGCCATCGCCATCCACGGCACGAACGAGCCGGGTTCCATCGGCCGACGGGTCAGCAGCGGCTGCTTCCGCATGCTGCCCGCCGACGTGGAGGCGCTGTTCGCCGTGGTGGAGGTGGGGACTCCGGTCCGAGTCGTGGCCGGGGAGGCGCCGGGGCCTGCGCCGGGACCTGCGATCGTGCCGACCGTGGTGGCGAAGCGTGCGGAGCCGCCGCCCGCGCCACGGCCGGCGGTGGCGGCGCTCCCGGTGTCCCTGCCAATGGCCCCCGCGCCGACGCCGGCCCCGTCGCCGGTGCCATCGCTGGTCGTTCCCGACCCGCGCTGCGCCACCGTGACCGCGCCGTTGCGCCGGATGATCTGCGCCACGCCGGAACTGGCGGCGCTGGACGGGCGGGCGCGCGGCCTTCAGGAACGCTTTCTGTCCGGCCTGCCACCGGAACGCCGCGAGGCGGCGTCCTACGCCTTGGTCCAGGACGACCGCCGCTTCGACGACCGCGTCACCGCGCTCTGCTGGGTCCGCAAGGGAACGGAAGACGACCCGGCGGTCGCCGCCGCCGCCCGGAATTGCCTGCGCAACGCCCTGGATGGCCGCGTGGAGGACGTGACGCGGCGGGTGGCGGAGTTGGGGCGGTTGCTCCCACCCTAACCCTTCCCCGCTTCGCAGGGGAGGGAACTGCCGCTGGCTCCGCAAACAGGCCCTCCCCTGCGAAGCGGAGGAGGGAGGGACCTGCGAAGCAGGAGGGTGGGGGCGTCGGCGATCGCTACCGCAGCTTTTGACCTCATTGCGCTTGCCACGAATACGTAGGGCTGCTACGCCGCTGACGCTCAGCCACCGGTCGTACCTCGCATGACGTTCGATTATTACCTGAACATCGCCGTGTCCGGCGTCCTGACCGGCCTGGTCTACGGGCTGGCGGCGCTTGGGCTGTCGGTCATCTTCGGCGTCGTGCGCGTCGTCAACTTCGCGCATGGCGAGATGATGGTCGCCGGCATGTACGGCGCCGTGCTGCTGTCCGGCTTTCTCGGGCTCGACCCGATCCTGGCGGCGCCCATCGTCGCGGCGGTGCTGTTCGGCTTCGGCTGGCTGCTCCAGCGCGGGCTGGTCAACCGCTTCGTCGAGCGGCCGGAGCACATGCAGTTCATCCTGCTGCTGGGCATCGCCACCATCATCCTGAACGCCATGCTGATGCTGTTCGGGCCGGATTCGCGCAACGTCCAGGTGCCCTACGGCTTCGACACGGTGGAGCTTGGGCCGCTGCTGCTGGACGCCGTGCGGCTGCGCGCCGGGGCCGGGGCCATCGTGGTGGCCGCGGCCTTGTTCGCCTTCTTCCGATTCAGCCGCACCGGCAAGGCCATCCGCGCCTGCGCCGACAACCCGCTGGGCGCCCGCGTGGTGGGGCTGAACATCGACGGGCTCTACGCGCTGACCTTCGGCATCGGGGCGGGTGTGGTCGGCATCGCGGGGGCGCTCATGACCCTGCTGGTCGACGCCCGGCCGCAACTGGCGCCGGAATACACGCTGCTGAGCTTCATCATCGTCATCGTCGGCGGCCTCGGCAGCCTGCCGGGCGCGCTGTTCGGCGGCGTGCTGATCGGCCTGTCGGAGGCGATGGCCGGCTTCCTGCTGGCGCCGTCGCTCAAGTCCCTCTTCAGCTATGTGGTGCTGATCGTGGTGTTGCTGCTGCGCCCGCAGGGCCTGTTGGGGAAGCGGTCGTGACGCGCCGCGGGATCGTCCTGCTCGCCCTGCTGGGCGTGGTCCTTCTGGCCGCACCGCTGTTCGCCGACCGTTACGTCGTGTCGGTGCTGACCACGGTGCTGTGGTTCGCCTATGTCGGGCAGGCCTGGAACGTGATGATGGGCTTCTCCGGCCTGCTGTCGCTGGGCCACGCGCTCTATGTGGGCTTGGGCGCCTACGCGAGCGCCGCGCTGTTCGTGCATTTCGGCATCGGACCGTGGCTCGGACTGTGGGTCGCCATGCTGGCGGCGACGTTGGCCGGGTGCTTCATCGGCTTCCTGGGCTTCCGCTTCGGCGTGCGCGGCGTGCATTTCGCGCTGCTGACCATCGCCTTCGCCGAGGTGGCGCGCATTGGCTTCGATCACCTGCAATGGTTCGGCGGGTCGGGCGGCTTCTTCATCCCGGTGGCGGGCGACGCCGGCAACGACCTGTTGAACCTGCGCGGCTCGCCGACGCTGTTCTACTACGTCATCCTGGCGCTGGTGGCCGGCGCGCTCGCCCTGTCGCGGCGCCTGCTGCACAGCCGGCTCGGCTACCAGTGGCTGGCCGTGCGCGAGGAGCCGGAGGCGGCGGAGGCCGTGGGCGTGGACCTGTTCCGCGCGCGCATCACGGCGGTGGCCGTGTCGTCGGCCCTGACGGCGCTGGGCGGGGTGTTCCAGGCCTTCTACTTCAACAACCTGTTCCCGGAGCAGGTCTTCTCCATGGGCCGATCCATCGAGATCATCCTGCCGGCCATCGTCGGCGGCATCGGCACGCTGATCGGCCCGATCCTGGGCGCCTTCATCCTGACGCCGCTGGGCGAGTTGCTGACCTTCCTGATCGAGGTGTCGGGCCTCGACCTGCCGGGCCTGAAGCAGCTGTTCTACGGCGTGGCGCTGGTGGTCATCGTGGTGTACCGGCCGGACGGCGTGTGGCCGTGGCTGGCGCGCCGCCTGGGCCTTGTGCGCCAGCCGGGGGAGGACGCGTGATGGTGCCCCTTCTCGACGTGCAGAACCTCTCCAAGCGGTTCCGGGGGCTGAAGGCCGTTTCCAACGTCGGCTTCGCCGTGCCGGAGGGGAAGATCGTCGCGCTGATCGGGCCGAACGGTGCCGGCAAGACGACCACCTTCAATCTGATCGCCGGCGTCTTCCCGCCCGACGAGGGGCGCGTGCGGCTGAAGGGGGAGACGATCACCGGCCTGAAGCCGAACCGCGTCTGCGCCGCCGGCATTGGCCGCACTTTCCAGATCGTCAAGCCGTTCGGGCAGCTGTCGGTGGAGGAGAACGTCATCGTCGGCGCGCTCGCCCGTGAATCCTCGGTCGAGGCGGCCCGGCGGCAGGCGCGGACGGTCCTGGAGCGGTTGGGGCTCGCCGACCAGGCGGCCCGCCCGGCGCGCAGCCTGACGCTGCCCGACCGCAAGCGGCTGGAGGTCGCCCGCGCGCTGGCCACCCGGCCGACGCTGCTCCTGCTGGACGAAGTGCTGGCCGGCCTCCGCCCGACGGAGGTGGACCGCATGGTCGAGGTGCTGCGCGACCTGAACCGGCGCGAGGGCCTGACCATCCTGATGATCGAGCATGTGATGCGCGCGGTCATGGCGCTGTCCGACCAAGTCGTCGTGCTGGACCATGGCGAGAAGATCGCCGACGGCTCGCCCGCGGAAGTCGTGGCGGATCCGCGCGTGGTCGAATCCTACCTGGGTGCTGAGGATTTGTAGGCGCATTATCCCCCGGCGCAACGTTCCATTAATGTTTGTGGGGCCATCATTCATTCTTACATACGAATAGCGTCCGGCATTTCAACGTCCGGGCGAACAAGGGGCCGGAAAGGCTCCGTTCGTGGAGGAACGCATGAAGGCACTCTCGGGGTTCTTCGGCCGTCTCAGGATCGGGCAACGGTTGACCATCGGCTTCGCCGCCGTGATCGCCGTGTTGCTGGTCACCGTCGGCATCGGACTGACGATGACCAGCAACGGCAAGACGATCAGCCGCTTCGTCGCCGACGTGCGCATGCCTACGGCGCTGGCCGGGCAGGGGATCGTCGCGGCGGTCACCGCGACCAACGGCGCCATGCAGGGCTATCTGCTGACCAACCGCGAGGATCTGAAGCAGGAACGCAATCAGGCGTGGGAGCGCATCGACGCCTTGCGGCAGGAGTTGGACGCGCTGTCCACACACTGGACCGACGCGCTGGTGATCAAGGCCTGGGCGGAGGTGAAGCCGCTGCTTGACGACCTGCGCCGCGACCAGGACATGGCCGAATCGCTGGGCACCATCGGCGACCAGATGGGCGCGCTGAACTCCCTCAACGATGACGCCATCCCGCGCGCCAACAAGGTCATGCGGCTGCTGGTCGGCGATGCGAAAGCCGGCGTGGCGGGGGCCGGGGCGGCGGCGACGGACGGGATGATTCCGCGCCAGCGCGCGCTGCTCCAGGCCGACACCGACGGCATGATCGCGGCGGCGAACCGGCTGGTGGTCGTCCAGGGCGTGTTGCTGACGCTGGGGCTGCTGATCGCCGTCGCGGCGGTGCTGCTGACGTCGCGCTCCATCGTGCGGCCGCTGTCGGCCATGACGGAAGCGATGCGCCGGTTGGCCGGGGGCGACGACGGCGTGGCCATCCCGGCGACCGGCCGCGGCGATGAGCTGGGGCTGATGGCCAAGGCCGTGCTGGTCTTCCGGGACAACATGATAGCCGCGCGAGAGGCCGCGGCGCGCGAGGAGGCGGAGCGGGACACCCGCGCCCGCCGCGCGCAGGCGATTGAAGAGCTGACCGGCCGCTTCGACCGCGAGGCCGGCGCGGCGCTGGGATCGGTCTCCTCCGCGGCGGTGCAGATGCGGGCGACGGCCAGCCAGCTCGCCGCGACGGCGGAGCAGACCTCGCGCCAGTCGGTCACCGTCGCCAGCGCGTCGGAACAGGCCAGGGCCAACGTGCAGACCGTCGCCACCGCCACCGACGAGCTGGCGGCCTCCGTCGAGGAGATCGGGCGCCAGGTTGCCACCAGCACCGCCATCGCCGGGGAGGCGGTGGAGAAGGCCGAACGCGCCGACCACGCCATGCGCGGCCTCGCCAACGCCTCGGCGGAGATCGTCGCGGTCATCGACCTGATCACCCAGGTGGCCTCGCAGACTCGCCTGCTGGCACTGAACGCAACCATCGAGGCCGCGCGGGCGGGCGAGATGGGCAAGGGCTTTGCCGTGGTGGCCGCGGAGGTGAAGGCGCTGGCCGACCAGACCACCCGTGCGACGGACGAAATCGCGGCGAAGATCGCCTCGGTCCGGTCCGAGACGGACGGGGCCGTTGCCTGCATCGGCGACGTCATGGGGACCATCGACCGCATCAACGAGGTGGCCGGCGCCATCGCCGCGGCGGTGGAGCAGCAGCAGGCGGCGACGCGCGAGATCGCCCGCAACATCCAGCAGGCGGCGACGGGAACGCAGGAGGTCTCCGACACCATCGCCGACGTCAACCGCGCGGCCAGCGAGACGGGCTCGGCGGCGCGCGACGTGCTGGGCGCCGCTGGCACGCTGTCCGATCAGGCCGACGCCCTGCGCAGCAAGGTGGAGGTGTTCCTGTCCGCCGTCCGCGCGGCATGACGAACAATTCTCACCACCAAGGCACCAAGACACCAAGGTGCACCGTGCTGACATGAGCGCCGACGGCGATCGACGTCAAACCATGGCGGGAATTCTTGGTGCCTTGGTGTCTTGGTGGTGAAATCGTCTCGTCAGCTCACCACGCGCCAGCTGCCGTCGGATTGGCGGCAGGCGGTGCCGAAGCCCTGCTGCAGTTGGCCGCCGACGGAGATGGTGGTCTGGAATTCCCGGCACAGTTCGCCATAGGGGCCGGTGCCGTCTCGGGTCGGGGTGTAGCTGCCCCAGTTTCCGTTCTGCGGGTTGTTCCAGCGGACCGTGCTGCCGGTCGGCGCCGCGTAGGCTTGGCCGGCCGCCTGCTGGGCGTAGGCCGCGTCGGCGCGGTCGAGCGACTGGCCGGCGGCGTTGCCGATGGCGGCGCCCAGCAGCGTGCCGACGCCGACCGCCACCAGCTTGCCCGTGCCGCCGCCGAAGCGGGAGCCGGCGAGGCCACCGACCACGCCGCCCAGCAGCGTCCCAGCCGTCGCCTTCCCGCCGCCGAAGGTGCTCTCACCGCCATAGCCGGCGTTGCCGTAACCGGAAGGGCTGGCGCAGCCGGCCAGCAGGCCCATGGACAACACCACCGCAACCAACGGCTTGGCCTTCATGACTGGTCTCTCCGACAGGGTGGCGGGATCATACCGCCCAAGGTTTCGCTTCGTGTCGATGAACATGGCTGCCCCGCGAACTATTCCGTCCGCGTGACGGTTTGGGGCGTTACCCCTATCATGGAAAAAATGGCCGCGCCAAAGGCGGCTGACAAGAACATGTTGGGAGGAGTGCCATGCTGCCGAAGGCGGACAGCTACGACGCGCTGCGCGACCGTTTCGCGTGGGTGGTTCCGGACCGTTACAACATTGGCGTGGACGTCTGCGACAAGTGGGCCGACCGCGATCCGGAGCGACTCGCCCTGATTCACAAGCGCCGCGACGGCGCGGTCGAGAATTACAGCTTCGCCGACCTGCGCCGGCTGTCGAACCGGCTCGCCAACGCGCTGGCCGCCCAGGGGGTGGTCCGCGGCGACCGGATCGGCATCCTGCTGCCCCAGGCGCCGGAGACGGCGATCACCCACATCGCGGCCTACAAGATGGGCTGCATCGCCGTGCCGCTGTTCTCCCTGTTCGGGGTGGAGGCGCTGGAATACCGCCTCGGCAACTGCGGGGCCAAGGTGGTCGTGACCGACGCGGTCGGGGCCGCGAAGATCGCCCAGATCCGCGACCGGCTGCCGGAACTGGCGCTCGTCCTGCGCATCGATGGCGCCGCCGAGGGTGAGGAGGACTGGCACAGGCTGGTCGACGCGGCGGCGGCGGATTTCACGCCCGTCGATACGGCGGCGGACGATCCGGCGGTGATCATCTACACCTCCGGCACCACCGGTCAGCCGAAGGGGGCGCTGCACGCGCACCGCGTGCTGCTCGGCCACCTGCCGGGGGTGGAGATCTCCCACGACCTGTTCCCGCAGGCCGGCGACCGCATCTGGACGCCGGCCGACTGGGCCTGGATCGGCGGGCTGCTCGACGTGCTGCTGCCGGCGCTGCACCATGGCGTGACGGTGGTGTCCCACCGCTTCGAGAAGTTCGACGGGGAGGAGGCCTTCCGCCTGATCGCCGACTTCGGCGTGCGCAACGCCTTCCTGCCGCCGACCGCGCTGAAGATGATGCGCGCGGTGAAGGACCCGCAGGCGCGCTGGAGCTACAGCATGCGCTCCGTCGCCAGCGGCGGCGAGACGCTGGGGGCGGAGCTGCTGGACTGGGGCCGCCAGACCTTCGGCGTGACGATCAACGAGTTCTACGGCCAGACCGAGTGCAACATGATCGTGTCGTCCTGCGCCGCGGTCATGGAACCCAAGCCCGGCATCATGGGCCGGCCGGTGCCCGGCCACGACGTCGCGGTGATCGACGAGTCCGGCCAGCGGCTCGGCCCCGGCCAGCTCGGCCTGATCGCCGTGCACCGGCCGGACCCGGTGATGTTCCTGCAATACTGGAACAACCCGCAGGCCACCGCCGCGAAGTTCGTTGGTGAGGGGGGCGACTGGCTGGTCACCGGCGACCAAGGCGAGTTGGATGCGGACGGCTACATCCGCTTCGTCGGGCGTGACGACGACGTCATCACCTCGGCCGGCTACCGCATCGGCCCCGGCGAGATCGAGGATTGCCTGATCGGCCATCCCGCCGTCCGCATGGCTGCCGTGGTCGGCGTGCCCGACCCGCTGCGCACGGAGATCGTGAAGGCCTTCATCGTGCTCCAGGACGGCGTGCGGCCGAGTGACGAGTTGGCGGCCGAAATCCAGGCGCATGTGAAGACGCGGCTTGCCGCCCACGAATACCCGCGTGCGGTGGAGTTCGTGGACAGCCTGCCCATGACCACGACCGGCAAGATCATCCGCCGTGAGCTGCGTTCCAGGGGGTGATCGTCCGCACGCAAAAGCCGTTCGGTTCCGGCGGCGCCTGCGCTAAGGTGCCGCTCCTTTCCACCGGCCGCCGTGCGTTCCCATGCTGACTGTCACCGACCTCGACCTCTTCTACGGCGACGCCCAGGCGCTCGACGGCGTGTCCATCACGGTGGCGGAGGGCACCACCACCGCCATCGTCGGTGCCAACGGGGCTGGTAAGACCTCGCTGATCCGCACCATCTCCGGCATCCTGAAGCCGGCGCGGGGGCGGATCACCTTCAAGGGCAAGGACATCGCCGGCCTGCCCAGCCACATCGTCTGCGACCTCGGGCTGGGGCAGGTGGCGGAGGGGCGGCAGATCTTCCCGACGCTGAGCATCCGCGAGAACCTGGAGATGGGCGCCGTCATCCCGCGCGCCCGCGCCGGGGCGAAGGACACGTTCGAGCGCGTGCTGGCTCTGTTCCCGCGCCTGAAGGAACGGCTGGAGCAGGCGGCGGGCACGCTGTCGGGCGGCGAGCAACAGATGCTGGCCATCGGGCGCTGCCTGATGGGCAAGCCCGAGCTGATCATGTTCGACGAGCCGTCGCTCGGCCTGTCCCCCGCCATGGTGCACGAGCTGTTCCGCACCATCCGCAACCTGGCGGCCGACGGCATGACGATCATCCTGGTCGAGCAGAACGTCGCCGCGTCGCTGAAGCTCGCCCAGCAGGCCTATGTGCTGGAGAACGGCCGCGTCGTGCTGTCCGGCACGGGCGAGCAGCTGCTGGCCGATCCCGCGGTGAAGCAGGCGTATCTGGGGCTGTAAACGGCGTTACTACCGCCCCAGCAAATCGTGGTGTTCGCGGTGGCGGTGGACCCAGTTGGCGGCGTAGCTGCAAATCGGCACCACGGTCAACCCCTCCGCGCGGGCGATCGCCATGACGCCTTCCATCAGCCGCCCGGCGGCGCCCGTGCCGCGCAGCGACGGCGGCGCCTCCACGTAGGGGATGTACAGGGTCGACCCGTTGCGCCGGTAGTTGGCGAACACGATCTTGCCGTCCACATCCAGCTCGTAACGGCTCTTGGCCGGATTGTCCTTCACGGGTGTGCTCATGGTCCTTCCAACAGGCAAGGGGCCCGGATGGTTCACGAGCCCGGCGCCCGCGGCGCGCTCCAGCCGCGCCACACGCTGACGACCCGCAGCAGGAAGCCGGCCAGCGCCGCGGCGATGGCGACCGGCGTGCGCGGAAGGCCCAGCTCCGCGCCGGCGATGACGATGACGGCGGCAAGCAGGGCGGCCATGGCGTAAATCTCCTCCCGCAGGACGCGCGGCACCTCCGCGACCAGCACATCGCGCACCACGCCGCCGCCGCAGGCGGTCAGCACGCCCAGCAGCACGGCGGGCACCGGCGTAAGCCCGTAGGTCAGCGCCTTGCCGCAGCCGGCCACCGCGAACAGACCCAGCCCCGCCGCGTCCAGCACCATCACCGGCTTCACAAGGCGGTTGATCTGCGGGTGGAAGAAGAAGGCGACCAAGCCCGACAGCAGCGCCGCGATCAGGTAGCGGTCGTCGCGCAGGGACGCCGGTGGGACGGCGCCGATCATCAGGTCGCGCAACAGGCCGCCGGCCAGCGCGGTCACCATAGAGAGGACAATCACGCCGAAGATGTCCAACTGGCGCCGCACCGCCATCGTTCCCCCCGTCAGGCCGAAGATGAAGACGCCCGTCAGGTCCATGGCGAGCAGGAGGGAGGAGATGTCGGTCATGATCCGGCACGGAAATGGTGGGTGGCGGTGGTGCGCCATCATAGGCGTTTGTTGCGCAAATTGGAACAGACATGCCGCGCCAGCGGTGATTGTTGTTTGATCCCGACAGGAGCACATTTGCCTTCAGAAACGAGGGCGCAGTGCCCTGAACGGTTACCAAGGAGGACGGACATGATCACGGTTCGCAATCGCGACGAACGGGGTGCGGTCAACATCGGCTGGCTGAACAGCAAGCACACCTTCTCCTTCGGGCATTACTACGACCCGGCGAACATGGGTTTCCGTGCGCTGCGGGTGATCAACGAGGACCGGGTGATCCCCGGTGCCGGCTTCCCGACGCACGGCCACGCCGACATGGAGATCATCTCCTACGTCCTGGACGGTGCCCTGGAGCACAAGGACACGCTGGGCACCAGCTCGGTCATCCGGCCGGGCGAAGTGCAGCGGATGAGCGCCGGTTCCGGCATCCGCCACAGCGAGTACAACGCCTCGAAGAAGGACCCGGTGCACTTCCTGCAGATCTGGATCCTGCCGGGCGAGGAGGGCATGAAGCCCGGCTATGAGCAGAAGGCCTTCCCGGCCGAGGAGAAGCAGGGCCGCCTGCGCCTCGTCGGCTCCCAGGACGGGCGCGACGGCAGCGTGACGATCCACCAGGACGTGGATCTCTACGCCACGCTGCTGAAGGACGGCGACGAGGTTACGCACGAACTGCGCGCCGGCCGCTACGCCTGGGTCCAGGTCGCCCGCGGGCAGGTCAGCCTGAACGGCCAGCTGCTGAAGGAAGGCGACGGCGCCGCGGTCCGCGACGAGACCGCGCTGACCCTGGTGGGCCAGACCGACGCCGAGGTGCTGGTGTTCGATCTGGCGTAACGCTTGTTGGGTTTCGCTTCGCTGCACCCAACCTACGGGTTCTTCGTGGGTTGGGTGCAGGCGCAGCCGGAACCCAACAGCCCCCGCTTTACTCCGCCGCCAGCCGGATCCCCATGCGCCGCGCCTCCAGCATGAAGGCGCGGGTCATCTGCACGAGGTCCGTGCGCCAGTAGAGCTGCTCCAGCGGGTTGTCGAGGAAATCCTCCGGCAGCATGGCGTAGCAATAGGTCTCCACGGTCCGGCGGTCGGCCTGCCAGGGGTCGGTGCCGTCGCGCCAGCCGATCATCCAGCCGGCGTGGCCGGCGCCGATGGACCAGCGCTCGAAATGCGGGGCGATGGTGCTGCTGCCCACGGGGTCCGCCACCGGCACCTGGTAGATCGCCACGAAGCGCCGGACGTTCAGCTGCAGGCGCATCAAAAGCGATTCGTTGTAGGCGTCCACGCGGTAGATGCAGTCGGACGCCCCTTCCACATGGCTGAAGCTGACCGCCGCCCGCCGGGCGCGCTCCATGGTCAGGCCGCTCGGCGTGTCGGCCAGCGGCGGCGCTTCGTAATCCACCGCGCGCAAGGCCTCCACCATGTCCTGGGTGAGGAACAGGCGGACGCGCTGTTGGGCTTCCTCAATGGTCAGGCGGGTCATCGCTGGGGCAAATCCTGCTGTGCGTTGGTTCGTCTGTGCCCCAGCACAACAGCGCGGGTGCCGGTTTGTTCAGGCGGTGAAAAAACCCCTTGACCTTCCAATCGCTGGAAGGCGCAGGGTGTCCCCATCAACATCGATGGAGGATCACGGCCATGCTGTCGTTCAAGGTTCCGGATATGAGCTGTGGCGGGTGCGCCGCGTCGGTGCGCAAGGCGTTGGGCACGGTCGAGGGCGTGCAGGAGGTCGAGGTGGACCTTGCCACCAAGGACGTCCGCGTCGCCGGTTCGGCCAAGCCGGACTTGGTGCGCGCGGCCATCGAGAAGGCGGGGTTCGAGGTCGAGGGGCTTTCCGCCGCTTGACCGCCACGTCACCGCCGCCCGCCAGAGCCATTCGTCGTTCAGGAAGGACGATCATGTCCACCGCCGCCACCCACGCCGACAACTCCACTCATAACGACACCACGCTGGACATCGGCGTGGCGGGGATGACCTGCGCCTCCTGCGTCGGGCGGGTGGAGAAGGCGTTGAAGCGCGTGCCCGGCGTCGCGGACGTCGCGGTGAACCTGGCGACGGAGCGCGCGCGGGTCACCTTCGCCGATCAGCCTGACGTTAAGGCCGTGGCCGAGGCCATCGAGGCCGCCGGTTACGAGCCGCAGAAGGCGGAGTTCGACCTGACGGTCGGCGGCATGACCTGCGCGTCCTGCGTCGGGCGGGTGGAAAAGGCGCTGAAGCGCGTGCCGGGGGTGGAGAGCGCGTCCGTCAACCTCGCCACCGAGCGCGCCCACGTCACGGCCTATACCGGGACGGTGGATGCCGCGCGGCTGGCCGAGGCGGTCGAGGCGACCGGCTTCAGCGCCGCTCCGGTGACCGAGGAGGCGGCGGCGAGCGAGGAAGACCAAGCCCAGGACCGCAGCCGGCGGGAGCTTCACCACCTGTTGATCGCGGCGGCCCTGTCGGCGCCGCTGGTCGTCGGCATGGTGGCGGACCTGCTGGGCTTCGACCTGATGCTGCCGGCTTGGGCGCAGGCGCTGCTGGCCACGCCGGTGCAGTTCTGGCTGGGGTGGCGCTTCTACCGCGCCGGCTGGAAGGCGGTGCGGGCCGGGGCCGGAAACATGGACCTGCTGGTGGCGCTCGGCACCTCGGCCGCCTGGGGGCTCAGCGTTTACCTGATGCTCACCGCCCATCCGGGGCACCGGCCGCACCTGTATTTTGAAGGCTCGGCGGTTCTGATCACCTTCGTGCTGCTGGGCAAGTGGCTGGAATCGCGGGCCAAGGGGCAGACGGCGGCGGCTATCCGCGCGTTGATGAAGCTGCGCCCCGACACCGCACGGGTGCGCCGCGGCGGGGTGGAAACTGAATTGCCCATCGGGCAGGTGCGCGTCGGCGACACCGTGGTGGTCCGCCCCGGAGAGCGCATCCCGGTGGACGGCCGGGTCGCGGAGGGCACCGGCAGCGTCGACGAATCCATGCTGACGGGCGAGAGCCTGCCGGTGGAGAAGGGCCCCGAGGCGCGCGTTACCGGCGGGTCGATCAACCTGGACGGCTTGCTGGTCGTGGAAACGATGGCCGTCGGCGCGGAAACGATGCTCGCCAAAATCGTCCGCATGGTGGAGGGCGCGCAGGCGTCCAAGGCGCCGATCCAGCGGCTGGTCGACAAGGTCAGCGCCGTCTTCGTGCCCGTCGTTCTGGTCATTGCGGCGGTAACGCTGGCGGCATGGTGGGCGACCACCGGCAATGCGGAGGCCGCTATCGTCACGGCCGTGTCGGTGCTGGTCATCGCCTGCCCGTGCGCGCTGGGCCTCGCCACGCCGACCGCCATCATGGTGGGAACCGGGGCTGCCGCCCGGCACGGCATCCTGATCAAGGATGCGGAGGCGCTGGAACACGCCCACGCCATCACCGCGGTTGCCTTCGATAAAACCGGCACTCTGACGGAAGGCAAGCCGCGCGTCACCGACCTCGTCCCCGCGCCCGGCTTGACGGAAGAGGACCTGCTGCGGCTGGCCGCGGCGCTCCAGGCCGGCAGCGAGCATCCGCTGGCCCGCGCCGTCCGTGACCGGGCGGCGGGGCGGGGCGTTGCGGCTGGCGCGGCGGCCGACTTCAAGGCGCTGGCCGGGCGTGGGGTGTCGGGAACGGTTGACGGGCGCGCGGTGCTGCTGGGCAGCCGGCGCCTGATGGCGGAGAGCGGGCTGGCCGACCGGGCGCTGGAGACGCGGGCGGTGGAACTGGAGTCCACCGGCCACACGCTGTCCTGGCTGGCGGAAACGGCGCCGGAGCGCCGCGTGCTGGGGCTGGTCGCTTTCGGCGACACGGTGAAGGAGCGCGCGCGGGCCGCCGTCCGCTCGCTGAAGGCGCAGGGCGTCGAGCCAGTCATGGTCACCGGCGACGGTAAGGGGGCCGCACAGGCGGTCGCCCGCGACCTGGGCATCGACCGGGTGTTCGCCGAGGTGCTGCCCAGCGACAAGGCGGCGGTGGTGGCGACCCTGAAGAGCGAGGGCAGGGTGGTCGCCATGGTCGGTGACGGCATCAACGACGCCCCGGCGCTGGCGGCGGCTGACGTCGGCATCGCCATGGCGACGGGTACCGACGTCGCCATGCACACCGCCGGCGTGACGCTGATGCGCGGCGACCCGGCGCTGGTCGCCGGGGCCATCGACGTGTCGCGGCGCACCTACGCCAAGATCCGCCAGGGCCTGTTCTGGGCCTTCGCCTACAACGTGGTGGGCATCCCGCTGGCCGCGCTGGGCTATCTGAGCCCGGTCCTGGCCGGGGCGGCGATGGCGCTGAGTTCGGTCAGCGTGGTGACCAACGCCCTCACTCTGCGGAGCTGGAAGCCATGAACATTGGAGAGGCATCGAAGGCGTCCGGAGTCGGCGCCAAGTTGATCCGCTACTACGAGTCGATCGGTCTGATTCCGGCGGCGGGGCGCACCGCCGCCGGCTATCGGGTGTACAGCGGCAACGATGTGAACGTCCTGCGCTTCATCAAGCGGGCGCGTACGCTGGGCTTCAGCATCGAGCGGATCCAGCGGCTGGTTGGACTGTGGCAGGATCGCAACCGTCCCAGTGCCGAAGTGAAACGCGTAGCGCTGGACCATGTGGCGGAGCTGGAAGCGAAGATCACCGAATTGCGCGCAATGAGCGACACGCTGAAGGAGTTGGCGAACGCCTGTCATGGCGACGACCGGCCGGATTGTCCGATTCTCCGGGATCTTGCACATGAGGACGGTGGCGTGCAGTCCCGACACGCCGGCTGTCACAGGGCAACCGAAGGTCCATGAGACCGTACGTCTTCGATTAGTGCAATTCAGCCACACGTATGGTTGATTGGCGCGCGTACGCAACGGTATGTTACTTCCAACCATCACGCGACGCGCGGCACCACGGTACCTCGGTGCTTTCGTAAACCGGGAATCTGGATGTTCAACGACAACGCAAGCATAACCTTGCGGGTTCGGCCATCGGGGCCGTCCGCCCGGACCGTCGATGACGCGGTGGCGGACGCCACGAACGCGCTGATCGGCCTTCAGAACCCCGACGGCCACTGGGTCTTCGAGCTGGAGGCCGACGCCACCATCCC
The DNA here is from genome assembly GCF_025961225.1 of Azospirillum canadense. Lineage (GTDB taxonomy): Bacteria > Pseudomonadota > Alphaproteobacteria > Azospirillales > Azospirillaceae > Azospirillum > Azospirillum canadense. Next base: position 259,829 of record NZ_JAOQNG010000010.1, read on the forward strand.
CTCCGAATACCTGCTCCTGATGCACATCCTGGACGAGATCGACCCCGTCCTGGAGGCCGAGATCGCCGCGTTCCTGCGCGCCGGCCAGGGGCGGGACGGCGGCTGGCCGCTGTTCCAGGGCGGCGCCATGGACATCAGCTGCACCGTCAAAGCCTATTTCGCCTTGAAGGCGGCCGGCGATTCCCTTGACGCACCGCACATGGTCCGCGCGCGGGAGGCCATTCTGGCCCGCGGCGGGGCCGCCCGCGTCAACGTCTTCACCCGCATCCTGCTGGCGCAGTTCGGCGAGGTGCCCTGGCGGGCCGTGCCGGCCATGCCGGTGGAGATCATGAACCTGCCGGACTGGTCGCCCTTCCACATCGGGCGCATTTCCTACTGGTCGCGCACGGTGGTCGTGCCGTTGCTGGTGGTGATGGCGCACCGGCTGCGCGCCCGCAACCCGCGCAACGTGACCATCCGCGAACTGTTCCTCGTCCCGCCGGAGCAGGTGCGCGACTGGAACAGCAACCTGTCGCGCAGCGCCTGGGGCACCTTCTTCCGCGCCATGGACGCGGCCCTGCATGCGGTCCAGTCGCGCTTCCCTGCGAAGGCGCGCCGGCAGGCGATCGAGCGCGCCGTCGCCTTCGTGACGGAGCGGCTGAACGGCGAGGACGGGCTGGGCGCCATCTTTCCGGCGATGGTCAACGCCACGCTGATGTACCACTGCCTGGGCTATTCGCCCGACCACCCGGCCGCGGTCACGGCGCGCGAGTCCCTGAAGAAGCTGCTGGTGCGCAAACCCGGCCGCACCTACGCCCAGCCCTGCCTGTCGCCGGTGTGGGACACCGCGATCATCTGCAACGCCCTGCTGGAGGCCGGCAGCCCGGCCGCCATCGATGCCGCGCGGCGCGGGGCCGACTGGCTAATCGACCGGCAGATCCTGGACGTCGAGGGCGATTGGATCTGGAAGCGCCCGGGGCTGGAGCCCGGCGGCTGGGCCTTCCAGTACAACAACGCCCATTACCCGGACACCGACGACACCGCCATGGTCGTCATTGCGATGCAGCAACTGGACCCGATCCGCTACGCGGAGCCGATCCGCCGCGCCCGCAACTGGATCGTCGGGATGCAGAGCCGAAACGGCGGCTGGGGCGCCTTCGACGTCGACAACCAGCACGAGTTCCTGAACCACATCCCCTTCGCCGACCATGGCGCGCTGCTCGACCCGCCGACGTCCGACGTCACGGCGCGCTGCGTGTGGATGCTGACCCGTCTGGGCGAGGGGCGCGACACCGTGCCGACTCGCCGCGGCCTGACATTCTTGGAGCGCGAGCAGGAGAAGGACGGTTCCTGGTTCGGGCGTTGGGGCACCAACTACATCTACGGCAGCTGGTCGGTGCTGGAGGCACTGAGCGCCGCCGGCTACTCCCGTTCCGCGCCGGAGATGGCGCGCGCCGCCAACTGGCTGCTAGCCCACCAGCGCCCGGACGGCGGCTGGGGCGAGGACGGCGCCTCCTACTGGCCCGGACAGCCGCACGGCGACGGGCCGGTTTCCACCGCTTCCCAAACCGCCTGGGCACTCCTGGGCCTTATGGCGGCCGGGCGCGTCGAGGATCCGGCGGTGGAGCGCGGCATTGAGTTCCTGATCGGGAACCGCAATTCCGACGGGCTGTGGACCGAGGAGCCCTTCACCGCCGTGGGCTTCCCGCGGGTGTTCTATCTGAAGTACCATGGCTACGCCGCCAGCTTCCCCCTGTGGGCGCTCGCCCGGTACCGGTCGTTGAAGGGGTGAGGCACTGTTCCCTCCCCCGCGAAGTGGGGGAGGGTTAGGGTGGGGGCCCGACTCCAGGACTTGCACACCCCACCCACGCCGGAGACACACGCTGACCCCCGCCATCCTCACCGGCATGACCGCCGAAGCGCGGATCGCCCGACGCACTGGGCTTCCCGTCGCCTGTTCGGGTGCGGACCCCTACGCGGTGGCGCTGCGGCTGCTGGACGATGGCGCGGCCGGACTGGTCAGCTTCGGCATTGCCGGGGGACTGGCCCCGCTGGCCCCGCCGGGCACGCTGGTGGTGGCGACGGCGGTTGCCGGCGACGAGATGACCATTCTGGCGAGTGCCGCTTGGCGCCGGGCGCTGCTGGGCGCCCTGCCGCAGGCGCGCGCCGGGGCAATCGTGGGCGCTTCGCGGCCCGCCGTCACGGTGGAGGACAAGGCCGGCCTGTACGCCCGCACAGGCGCGCTGGCGGTCGATCTGGAAAGCTACGCGGTGGCCCGCGCCTGCCGGGAGCGGGGGCGGCCCTTCGCGGTGCTGCGCGCGGTCGCGGACCCGGCTGGGCGGGCGTTGCCGCCGGCGGCCCTGACGGGGCTGGACGGGGATGGAAAGATGGCGCCCGGGGCGGTTCTGGCGCAGGTGCTGCGCGACCCCGGGCAACTTATCGGACTGTGCCGGCTCGGGCTTGATCTCGCCCGAGCCATGGCCGCTTTAAACGCGGCTGCCCGCGCGTTTCCGCGGGGTCTCCTCCGCCTCGATCCGCTCCAAAGCGTCGGCGACGTGGCGTGAGAAGACGTCCTCGGCCGGGCGCTGGCGGTCGAGATTGATCTCCGGCGCCATCGGCCCCGTCGTCCGCGGGCCGCGCAGGCTGGTGACCAGGGCCTTCAGCGGGTTGCTGATGGTGTGCTCCACGGCGGTCGGCTCATAGCCGCTGTGCACCATGCAGTCGGCGCACTTCTCGTAGTTTCCGGTGCCGTAGGCGTCCCAGTCCGTCTCCTCCATCAGCGCCTTGAAGGTCGGGGCGTAGCCCTCGCCCAGCAGGTAGCAAGGGCGCTGCCAGCCAAAGACGTTGCGCGTCGGGTTGCCCCAGGGCGAGCAGCGGTAGGTCTGGTTCCCGGCCAGGAAGTCGAGGAACAGGGACGACTGCGAGAAGCGCCACTTCTTGCCCTTGCCGCGCTGGAAGACGGCGCGAAACAGCTCCTTGGTCTTACGGCGGTTCAGGAAATGCGCCTGGTCCGGCGCGCGCTCGTAGGCATAGCCCGGCGAGACGGTCATGGCGTCGACGCCGATCGCCATCACCTCGTCGAAGAAGGCGGCGACGCGGTCCGGGTCGGCGCCGTCGAACAGCGTGGTGTTGATGTTGACGCGGAAGCCCCGCTCCTTCGCCTTGCGGATCGCCGCGACGGCGCGGTCGAACACGCCGTCCTGGCAAACCGCGTGGTCATGCTCCTCGCGGCTGCCGTCCAGATGGACGGACCAGGTGAAGAAGGGGCTGGGCTTGAAGCGGTCGAGCCGCTTCTCCAGCAGCAGGGCGTTGGTGCAGAGGTAGACGAACTTGCGCCGCGCGATGATGCCCTCGGTGATCTTGTCGATCTCCGGGTGCAGCAGCGGCTCGCCGCCGGCGATGGACACCACCGGGGCGCCGCACTCGTCGACGGACTGCAAGGCTTCCTCGACGGAGAGGCGCTTGCGCAGGATGGGTTCAGGGTAATCGATCTTGCCGCAGCCGGCGCAGGCCAGGTTGCAGCGGAACAACGGTTCCATCATCAGCACCAGCGGAAACCGCCGGTTGCCGCTCAGGCGCTGGCGCACGACATAGGCGCCGACCAGTGCCGCCTGGATCAAAGGGACCGACATTCGTTCAAGCTCCCACCGGTGCCGGGGTGTCTGTCTGTTCGGCGGAGGATCCGCCGTGCGCCACTTCGGGCGGCAACCGGAAATGCACGTCTTCCTCGACGCCGTCAAGGATCGAAAGGTTTATCTTGAAGAGCGACCCGATGCGATCCACCAGCCCCTGGACGAGGTCGTCGGGCGCCGACGCGCCGGCCGTGATGCCCACGGCGGACGCTCCGTCCAGCCAGGCCGGGTCCATTCCGTCGGCGTCGTCGATGCGGTGGGCCTTCGTCCCGGCCGCCCGCGCGATCTCCCACAGCCGGTTGGAGTTGGAGCTGTTGGCCGAGCCCACCACCAGCAGCACGTCCACCTGGGCCGCGAGGTCGCGCACGGCGCGCTGGCGGTTCTGCGTGGCGTAGCAGATGTCCTTGGTGTCCGGGCCGTTGATGGCCGGAAAACGGGCCTTCAGCGCGTCGATGATGGCGCGGGTGTCGTCGACGCTCAGCGTCGTCTGGGTGACGTAGGCGACCTTCTCCGGGTCCGACACGGCGAGCGTCGCCACATCCTCCACCCCCGACACCAGATGCGCCCGACCGCCTTCCAGGCGGCCGAGCGTGCCTTCCACTTCCGCATGGCCGGCGTGGCCGATCAACACCACCTCGTGTCCGGCGCGCGCGTAGCGGATGGCTTCAAGATGGACCCGGTTGACGAGCGGGCAGGTCGCGTCGATCACCCGCAGGCCGAGGCCCTTGGCGTCGCGCTCCACGGCCGGGGAGACGCCGTGCGCGCTGAAGATGGTCACGCTGCCGGTCGGGACCTCGGACAAGTCGTCGACGAAGTGCACGCCTTTGGCGCGAAGCCGGCCGACGACATGTGCGTTATGGACGATTTCGTGCCGAACATAAATCGGTGGGCCGAAAATGGCCAAGGCACGTTCCACAATATCGACGGCGCGTTGCACTCCGGCGCAGAAGCCGCGAGGTTGGGCAAGGATCACCTTCATGCGCGTGTCCCAGAAATGACGTCGCACGCCAATTTGGTATGGGGCGGGGCGAACCACAGGTAGGTTACTGTATGATACCAGCCCAAAGCCGGCACGTCTTGTCTGCGAATTGCATAAAACTCAGAAGGTCGCGGTGGAGCACGGGATTGCGCGAGAGTGCGGACGGAGTATGCGCGTCGGTTGGCGGGTGGAAATGTGGGTTGATCGTCCGACGAAGCGTACGGGTATTGCGAGACGTACGGATGGCACGTACGCCCCTCCGGTGTGCACGGGATGGTTTCGGATATCGTGATGAAATCTGACGAGACGAAAGCCCCCGCGTTGGGTCCCCACCCTAATCCTCCCCCATCCCCCGGCCCTCGCCGCGGGCTGTTCCGCCTGTACGCCGCCCTGTGGCGCTTTGCGGAGGGCAGCCGGCATCTGGTCGTGCTGTTCGTGGCGCTGCTGGTCGCGGCGCAGCTGGCGCGGCTGGCCGTGCCCTATTTTTTCGGGCAGGCGGTCAACGCCTTGCAGGACACCCGCGCCCAGGACATCCACGCGGCCGGGCTGGCGCTGTTGCTGATGCTGGCGGCGGGGGTGGCCGGCTGGCTGCTGCACGGGCCGGGCCGCGTGGTGGAGCGCTTCACCGCCCTGAAGATCCGCGAGCGCTTCTCCGACGCCGTCTACGCCAAGTTGATGCGCCTGCCCATGGGCTGGCACGAAACCCACCATTCCGGGGAGACGATCCAGCGCGTCGGCAAGGCGAACCTCGCCCTGTTCGGCTTCGCGCAGAACCAGTGGACCTACCTGCGCAACGCCGTCGGGCTGTTCGGCCCACTGGTGGCGGTGTTCGCCATCTCGCCCCCGGTTGGGGCGGCGGCCGTCGCCGCCTATGCGGTGCTGGGGGCGGTGGTCCTGCGTCTCGACCGCACCATGGCGAAGCTGATCGACGACGAGAACGTGGCGGAGCGGCGTTACACGGCGGAGATGGTCGACAGCCTGGGCAACGTCGGCACCGTGCTGACCCTGCGGTTGGAGGAGGCGACGCGCGGCGCCATGATGGGGCGCCTGCGCGCGGTCTTCGCCCCCCTACGCCGCAACATCGTGGTCAACGAGGCCAAGTGGCTGACCATCGAGCTGTTCGGGCAGATCCTGCGCGTCGGGCTGGTCGCCCTCTACGCTTGGCTGGAATGGCGGTCGGCCGGGGTGGTCATGGTCGGCACCGCGGTCATGGTCTACCAATATTCGGAGCAGATCGGCGACGTCGTCGGCTCCTTCGCCACGCAGTGGCAGGACGTGGTGCGCAGCGCCACGGACCTGTCCGGCGCCGATGAGATCTTCGACGCGCCGGAGCGCCGCGGCTTCGGCGGGCATGTGCCGGATGGCTGGCGGGACATCCATGTGGAGGGCCTGCGCTTCCACCACCCGAACCGGCGCAGCGCCGCCCCCACGCTGGACGACGTCTCCATCACCCTGCGCCGCGGCGACCGCATCGCGCTGGTGGGGGAGAGCGGGTCGGGCAAAAGCTCCCTCATGCGGGTGCTGAGCGGGCTGTACGAGGCCGGGGCGGTGCGCTTCTGCATCGATGGCACGCACCATCCGGAGCTGGTCGACCTGCGCTCCGCCGCCACGCTGATCCCGCAGGACCCGGAGATCTTCGAGAACACCGTGCACCACAACGTCACCATGGGGGTGGAGCACAGCGACGAGGAGGTCCGCCGTGCCTGCAACCTCGCCCGGCTGACGCCGATCGTGGAGGCCATGCCGCAGGGGCTGGAAACGCGCATCGTGGAGCGCGGCGGCAACCTGTCCGGTGGGCAGAAGCAACGGCTGGCGCTCGCCCGCGGCATCCTCGCCGCCCGGTCCAGTTCCATCATCATGCTGGACGAACCGACGAGCAGCCTCGACCCGGCGACGGAAGCGCAGGTTTACGGCAACCTGATGCGGGAGTTTCCGGACTCCTGCATCATCTCCTCCATCCACCGGCTGCACCTGCTGCCCCGTTTCGGGACGGTGGTCTTCATGATGGACGGACGGATCCTGGACAGCGGGCCGCTGCCCGACCTGATCCGCCGCCAGCCGCGCTTCCGCCAGCTGTGGGAGCAGGCGACGGCCGAGCGGGGCGAAAAACACGCGGATGAGCGCCGGAACGGTGCCGCATCGGGTTGACGGCGTGGATCGGGGCGTTGTTCATGCGGGCCCGGCAACCCACGTTTTCTGTTCGAACGACATCCGCGCCAATCAGGAGAGCCTTTGTGACGATCCAGCTGACCACCCTCGGCAACGGCTTCCGCGTGCTGACCGACCATCTGCCCCATCTTGGCACGATCACCAGCGGCGTCTGGGTCGGGGTGGGCGCGCGCAACGAGCGCCCGGAGGTGAACGGCATCGCGCACTTCCTGGAGCACATGATCTTCAAGGGCACGGAGAGCCGCGACGCGCTGGCCATCGCGCTGGAGATCGAGAACCGCGGCGGGGAGTTCAACGCCTACACCGATTACGACGTCACCGCCTACTACACGCAGATGGCGGCCAAGCATGTGGACGTTTCCTGCGAGATCATCGGCGACATCGTGCTGAACTCCGTCTTCCCGCAGGAGGAGGTGGAGAAGGAGCGCGGCGTCGTCATCCAGGAGATCGGCCGCTACGCCGACGAGCCTGAGGACGTGGTCTACGAGGCGCTGCGCCGCACCGCCTTCCAGGGGCAGGCGCTCGGCCGCCCGATCCTGGGCCCGCGCGAGAACGTCGCCGGCTTCGGGCGGGAGCATCTGCTGGACTATGTCGCCCATTACGATCCCCGGCGCATGGTCTACGTGGTCTCCGGCAACGTCGACCACGACACGGTGGTGCGCCGGATGGAGGCGCTGTTCGGCCACCTGACGCCGAAGGACACGCCCTTCCACGAGCCGGTCGCCAACAAGGGCGGATCTGCGCTGCTGCCGCGCGACGCGGAGCAGGTGCACTTCATGGCGGCCTTCCCCGGCGTGGGGTCGGAGGACAAGGCGAGCTACGCGCTGCGCCACCTCGCCAACATCCTGGGCGGCGGCATGACCTCGCGCCTGTTCCAGGAGATCCGTGAGAAGCGCGGGTTGGTCTATTCCGTCTACGCCACGCCGATCCAGTATGCGGACGGCGGTGCGCTCGGCTTCTACGCCGGCACCGGCGTGGAGGAGGTGGCCGAACTGGTCCCCGTCTTCTTCGAAGAGTTGCGCAAGGTCCAGGACGGCGTCACCGCCGTGGAGCTTGAGCGGTCGAAGGAGCAGATGCGCTTCTCCGTCGGCAAGTCGCTGGAATCCACCATGCGCCGTGCCGACCGCTTCGCCCGCACCTTGCTGCGCACCGGCGAGATCCGCACCATCGAGCAGATTTTCGAGCGGATCGACGCGGTCACGGTGGAGGATGTCGTCAAGGAAGCCGCCCGCAGCTTCGCCGGCCCCATGGCCGTGTCGGCCGTCGGCGTGCTCGACAAGCTGCCGTCCTTCGACGACATGCAAGGCATGCTGAAGGCGGCGTGAGGTTTGTCACCCCTCTCCCGCCGGGGGCGGGAGAGGGGGTTTCCGTTGCTACCGCACCCTCCGCAACGTCATCAGGCCGCCGGTCAGCGGGTCTTTCAGGCGGGCGGTGTTGGCGTCGATCATTTCGATTTCCAGCGTCGGGCCGAAGCTTTCCGGGATCACCGTGACCTCGTTGCCGGATACCGAATACTGCACCGGCTCGTCGATGCCCAAGCCGCGCATGCTGGAGCGGCGGAACTCGTAGGTTCCCAGCGCCATGCCGAGTCCGATGGGCGCGGTCAGGGTCCAGCGCCCGATCAGCGGGTTGCCGGGGTCGTAGGTCTCGCAGCCGGCCGCGAGCAGCAGCAGCGCAGCGGCAAGGGCGGCGCGGATGGGGCGTGTCGTCATGCGGGGGAAACGCGCGGCATGGCCCTCCGGGTCCCGGCGCTCCATCGCGGCACCAGACGTAAGTGATTGCCCCATCGGGGTTTTGAAAAACTTCGGCACGACCTTTCCTCCCGTGCGTTGAGGCTCTTGCATCCACGCCGTCAACGGGTCGGGAAGGGAGCATGCCGGCCGTCTTCGGTCCAACCGCCAACCTCGTGACAAAGCTGGTCCTGTGCACCGCCGTCGCCGGGCTGGTGGTGCTGGTGGGTGCCGGCTGGCTGGTCCCGATGACGGGATACGCCACGGAACGCGGCATCGTACAGCAGCAGCCGGTCCCCTTCAGCCACGAACACCACGTCGGCGGCCTGGGGCTGGACTGCCGCTATTGCCACACGTCGGTGGAGGTGTCGGCAAACGCCGGGCTGCCCCCGACGCACGTCTGCATGACCTGCCATTCGCAGATCTGGACCAACGCCAAGGTGCTGGAGCCGGTGCGCCAAAGCCTCGCGCAGGGGCAGCCGATCCAGTGGAACCGGATCAACGCCCTGCCGGACTACGTCTTCTTCAACCACAGCATCCATGTGGCCAAGGGGGTGGGCTGCACGACCTGCCACGGGCCGATCGACAGCATGCCACTGACCTGGAAGGGGGCGAGCCTGCGCATGGGCTGGTGCCTTGACTGCCACCGCGACCCCGCCCCGAACCTGCGCCCGCGCGAGGAGGTCTTCAACCCGGACTGGAAACGCACGGCCGGCACGCCGTCGGGCCAGCAGTTGCTCGCCCAGTACCACATCCACCCGGAAACCCTGTCCGACTGCTCGGTGTGCCATCGATGAGCAATGAGCCGATCAACGATCGTGCGGCTTTGGTCCGCCGGCTTGAGGGCAAGCGTGGGCGTGCCCTGTGGCGCAGCCTGGGCGAGTTGTCGCGCGATCCGGAGGTGATGGGCCTGCTGCAGCGGGAATTTCCGGGGCTGCCTTCGCTGACGGAGGCGACGCTCGGCCGGCGGCGCCTGCTGGAGCTGATGGGCGCGTCCTTGGCGCTGGGCGGACTTGCCGCCTGCGGGCCGACCACCGTGCCGGACGTGGCGATCCCCTACGTCGCGCTGCCGCCGGGCGTGGTGCCCGGAGTGGCACGCCATTTCGCAACGGCGGTCACGCGCGGCGGCTACGCCGACGGCGTGCTGGTCGTCCACCAGATGGGCCGCCCGGTGCGGGTGGAGGGCAACCCGGAGCATCCCGCGAGCCTCGGCGCGCTCGACCCCGTCATCCAGGCGAGCATTCTCGACCTTTACGACCCCGACCGGTCACAGGCCGCCCTGAAGGCGGGGCGGATCGCCGGGTCGGACGCCTTCGTCACCGCGCTTACCGCGCGCGTGGACGCGCTGGCGACGAAGGGTGGGCGAGGGCTCCGCATTCTCAGCGGCGCTGTTACCTCCCCGACGCTGGCGGCGCAGATGGAGGCGCTGAGGCAACGCTTTCCGGAGATGCAGTGGCACCAGTGGGAGGCGGACGGGCGGGACAACGTCCGGGCCGGTGCGGCGCTCGCCTTCGGGCGGCCGGTCGACACGGTCCTGCATGTGGACCGGGCGGACGTGATCCTCGCCATCGAGAGTGATTTTCTCGACGGCGCGCCCGGCCATCTGCGCTACGCCCGCGACTTCGCCCGGCGGCGGCGCGCGGCGGAGGAGGGACGGCCGGAGGCGACGAACCGCCTCTACGCCGTGGAAAGCGTGCCGACTCTGGCCGGTGCCCGTGCCGACCACCGCTTTGTCGCGCGGCCGGAGGAGATCGAGCGGGCGGTGCGCGCGGTGGCGGCCGAACTCGGCGCGGGACCGGTGGAGTGGAAGGGGCAGGGGCCGGGTTGGGTCGCGGCGGTCGCCCGCGACTTGAGCGCGCACCGTGGGGCGGCGCTGGTCCACGCCGGGCCGGCGCAGCCGCCGGCCGTGCAGGCGCTGGTCCACGCCATCAACGCCGCGCTCGGCGCGCCGGGGCCGACGGTCACACACATCGATCCAGTGGAGGTCGATCCGGTCGATCATGCGGACTCCCTGGCGGCGCTGGTGCGCGACATGCGGGCCGGGGCGGTGGACACGCTGCTGATCCTCGACTCCAACCCGGCCTTCACCGCGCCAGCGGATTTGGGCTTCGCGGAGGCGTTGGGGCGGGTGCCGCTGTCCGTGCATCTGGGCACCCATGTGGATGAGACGGCGATGCTGTGCGGCTGGCACGTGCCGGAAGCGCATGTCTTCGAGCGGTGGAGCGACGCGCGGGCCTTTGACGGCACGGTCACCATCATCCAGCCGCAGTTGCAGCCGCTGTGGGCCGGCTGGTCGGCGCACGAACTGCTGGCGGTGCTGGGTGGGGAGCCGCGGCCGAACGGCTACGGCATCGTCCGGAACCATTGGCTGCGCGCGGCGCAGGCGCGCGGGGAGGCGGACGCCGAGGCGTTCTGGACCGAGTCCGTCCGCGCGGGCGTGGTGGCGGACAGCGCGGCGACGCCGGTCGACGTGTCGGTGTCTGGTGACTTGGCGACTGGATTGCCAAGTCCGGCCGAGGCGCCGCGCGGCGAGGCGCTGACCGCGCTGTTCCGGCCCGATCCGTGGCTGGGCGATGGGCGGCACGCCAACAACGGCTGGCTTCAGGAACTTCCGCGGCCCTTCACGACTCTGACCTGGGACAACGCCGCGCTGCTGGCGCCGGCGACGGCGGAGCGGTTGGACCTGAAGAACGGCGACGTGGTCGAGTTGACCGTGGCGGGTGCGGCGGTGCGGGCGCCGGTGTGGGTGCTGCCGGGCCACGCGCCGGACTGCGTCACGCTGCCCTTCGGCTTTGGGCGGACGGTGGCGGGCCGGATCGGAAAGGGGGTGGGCTTCGACGCCTACCGGCTGCGACGGACAGACGGGCTTTGGCAGGTGGCGGTGCTGCTGCGTAAGGCTGGCGGGACGTATCCGCTGGCCGCCACACAACATCACCAGATGATCGACTCGCCGGATGTCGTGCGCACGGGAACGCTGGACGAGTTCCGGGAGAACCCGCGCTTCGCGCAACGGCCGGTGTCGGATCAGTCGCTTTACCCGGCCTGGGAGTACCCACGCAACGCCTGGGCCATGGCGATCAACCTCAACGCCTGCATCGGCTGCAACGCCTGCACCGCCGCCTGCCAGGCGGAGAACAACATCGCCATCGTCGGCAAGGAGGAGGTTCTGCGGAACCGGCAGATGCACTGGATCCGCGTCGACACTTGGTACGGAGGCGAAGCGGAGGCGCCAAGCGAGACGCTGTTCCAGCCCATGACCTGCATGCATTGCGAAAAGGCGCCCTGCGAGGTCGTCTGCCCGGTCGGGGCGACGGTGCACGACACCGACGGGCTGAACGTGATGGTCTACAACCGCTGCGTCGGCACGCGTTTCTGCTCCAACAACTGCCCCTACAAGGTCCGGCGCTTCAACTACTTCAACTATGCGGAGGACGATCCGCGGCCGCCCATGTCCTGGAACCCCGACGTGTCGGTGCGGGCGCGCGGGGTGATGGAGAAGTGCACCTACTGCATCCAGCGCGTCCGCGAGGCCCGCATCACCGCCGACCGGGAGGGGCGGCCGATCCGCGACGGGGAGGTGAAGACCGCCTGCCAGCAGGCCTGCCCGGCGGAGGCCATCGTCTTCGGCGACGCCAACGATCCGGACAGCGCGGTGTCTCGGCGCAGGGGCAGCCCGCTTAATTACGGAGTCCTGGAGGAACTGGGCACCCGCCCGCGCACCACCTACCAGGCCCGGCTGCGCAACCCCAACCCCGACATCCAGGAGGCGTGAGCCGTGACGATCGCCGCCGAACGGATGCAGGAGGACACCCGGCGGGTCGTGGAGCCGGGCGTGACGCCGATGGGCGTGACCGCCCACGTCAGCGACATCGTGTTGGAGGCGCCGACTCCGCTCTGGTGGTGGGTCGGCTTCGGGCTGTCGGCGGGCTTGCTGGGGCTGTTCGTCGTGGCGATCGTCTGGCTGTTCATCCGGGGTGTGGGCATCTGGGGCATCGACTGGCCGGTCGCCTGGGGTTTCGCCATCGCCAACTACGTCTGGTGGGTCGGCATGGCGAGCGGTGGGACGCTGATCTCCGCCCTGTTCTTCCTGACCCGGTCGGAATGGCGCAGCGCCACCAGTCGCATCGCAGAGTCCATGACGGTCTTCTGCGTTGCCTGCGCCGGGATCATGCCGATCATCCATCTGGGGCGCTGGTGGTATTTCTACTGGCTGTTCCCGTACCCCAACACCATGGCGCTGTGGCCGCAGTTCCGCAGCCCGCTGCATTGGGACTTCGTCGCCATCCTGGCCTATGTGATCGGGTCGGTGGTCTTCTGGTACGTCGGGCTGATCCCCGACTTGGCGACCCTGCGCGATCGGGCGACGCGGCGCTGGCAGCGCGTGCTGTACGGCATCCTGGCGCTGGGCTGGCAGGGATCGTCCCAGCACTGGCGGGAGTTCAAGACGCTGTACCTCGTGCTGGCGGCGCTGATGGCACCGCTGGTCGTGTCCATCCACAGCGTGGTCGGGCTGGACTTCGCCGGCGGCCTGACGCCGGGCTGGCACGCGACTCAATTCCCGCCCTATTTCGTCTTCGGCGCCGCCCTGTCGGGCTTCGCGGTCGTGCTGATGCTGGTCATTCCGCTGCGCCGCGCGCTGGCGCTTTCCGGCGTGATCACGCTGCGGCACGTCGACGTGCTGGCGCGGCTGCTGCTGACCGCCAGCTTGCTGCTGACCTACTGCTATCTGCTGGAGGTCTTCATGCCCTTCTATCGCGGGGAGCGGCACGAGATCACGGTGGTGCTGGCGAATTTCACGGGCGTCTACGCCCCCTGGTACTGGGCCAAGATCGCGCTGAACAGCGTGGTGCCGCAGCTGCTGTGGTTTCGCGCCGTGCGGCTGAACCGGCCGCTGCTGTTCGTGATCGCGGCCGGGGTGGTGGTCGGCATGTGGATCGAACGCTACGTCATCGTCGCCTCCAGCCTGCACCGCAATTACAGCGAATCGAGCTGGTTTCCCTTCCATCCGACCGTCTGGGACTGGGCGACGCTGGCCGGCTCGGCCGGGCTTTTCCTGACAGGATTCTTCCTGCTGCTGCGCTTCATCCCCATGGTCTCGATGTTCGAGATGCGGGAGCTTTTGCAGAAGAAGGGGAGGTCGGGATGAGCCGCGTCCTCGCCGTCTTCGACAGCCCCGACCGGATGCTCGACGCGTTGCGCCGGCTGCGCGAGGCCGGGTTCTCGCGGCTGGAGGTCTACAGCCCGCAAGCCGTGGAGGGGGTGGACGAGCTGCTGGGCCGGCGCAGCCGCGCGCTGCCGCTGATCATCGTGGCGGCCGGCGTGGCGGGGGCGGTGGGCGGCTTCCTGCTGCAATATGTCGGCATGGCGGTGCATTACCCGCTGAACATCGGCGGACGGCCGCTGAACAGCTGGCCGGCCTTCAGCACCTCCACGTTCGAACTGGCGGCGCTGGCGATGCTGCTGGTCGGGGTGTTGGCCTTCTTCGCGCTGTGCCGTCTGCCGCGCCTTTACGACCCGGTGTTCGCGGTGCCGGGCATGGAGCGGGCGTCGCAGGACCGCTTCCTGATCGGGGTGGAACTGCGCGAGGCCAGCATCGACCGGGAGCGGCTGGACCGAGCCCTCGCCCGCTTCGACGGCGTCCGGATCGAGGAGGTGCCGGAATGACCGCGAGGATCCTGGTGCTGGCGGCCCTGGCGCTCCTGTCGCTCACGGCTTGCGACAACATGGCGAGCCAGCCGCGCGACAAGACATGGCGGCCGGCCAATGCGCTGCCCGACCGCAAGGTCTGGCCGCCGGTGCCGCCCGCGGACGCCATCGCGCGGGAGGACGTGGCCCGCCCGGCGCCGCCGCTGACACCCGCCCTGCTGGCGCGCGGACAGGAGCGTTTCGCGATCTACTGCACGCCCTGCCACGGCTATCTGGGTGAGGGAGACGGGATGATCGTGCAGCGCGGATTCCCGGCACCGCCGTCCTTCCACATCGACCGGCTGAGGCAGGCGCCGACGCAGCATTTTTACGACGTCGTCACCCAGGGCTACGGTGTGATGTACAGCTACGCCGACCGCGTGGCCTCGGACGACCGCTGGGCCATCGCCGCCTACATCCGCGCGCTTCAGGACAGCCAGCGGGTCGCCGCGGCCAGCCTTCCGGACGCGGTCCGGCGGGGGCTGAAATGAGGGGGCGGACGGCATCGCTTCTGGTGGGCGTTGCCGGCCTTGTCCTGTGCGCGGTCGGACTGGCGTTCGACCCCGGCGCGGTGCTGCGCGGCTGGCTGGCGGCCTTCGCCTTCTGGGTCGGGCTGCCGCTCGGCGCGCTGATGCTGTTGCTGGCCCACGACCTGACCGGTGGGCGCTGGGGCCGGCCGGCGCGGGAGCCGCTGCGGGCCGCCGCCGCGACCATGCTGCTGCTGGCGCTGTGCCTGCTGCCGATCCTGTTCGCCCTGCCGCTGCTCTATCCTTGGGCGCGGCCGGAGGAGGCGGCGCCTCTCAAGAACCTGTTTTACCTGAACGGCCCCTTCTTCGTCGCGCGGGCGCTGGTGTTCGTCGTCCTGTGGACCCTTCTGTCGCTGGTGGCGGCGTGGCGGGCGGCGGCGGTGCCGGCGCCGGTCGCGGTGGTCGGGCTGATCCTGCTGGCGCTGACGGCGACGCTGGCCGCTTTCGACTGGACCATGTCGCTGGAGCCGGAGTGGGGATCCAGCATTTACGGGATGATGGTCATCAGCGGGCATCTGCTGGCCGCGCTGGCGCTGGCAACCCTGGCCGCGGTCGTCGCCGGGCCGGCGGTGGGGGAAGGGGAGCGGATGGACCTCGGCAGCCTGCTGATCGCCGGGATTCTGCTGTGGTTCTACCTGTCCTTCATGCAGTTCCTGATCATTTGGGAGGAGGACCTGCCGAAGGAGATCTCCTGGTACGTGGCGCGGCTGGCCGGCGGCTGGGGCTGGGTGGCCGTGCTGGGGGCGCTGGGGCAGGGCGCGCTTCCCTTCTTCGCGCTGATCTGGTGGCCGGTGAAGCGCAGCCGCATCGGGCTCGGCGCCGTCTGTGGCCTGCTGCTGGCGTCGCATCTGTTGGAATGTTGGTGGCTGGTGCTGCCGGGCACGCCGGGCGGCTGGACGTGGTTCGCGCCGGTGGCGACGCTGGGCATCGGCGGGCTTTGGGCTGCCCTGTTCCTGGGACGGCTGAAAGCCGTTCGGCGGCAACCGGCCGCGGAGGCACCGCACGCCGCCGGGCTGGTGGGGGAGGCGCGCCATGGATGATCTGGCCCGCGTCGGCCGCCTCGGCGGTCCGGGCGCCCGCGTGGTGGGGGCGCTGCTGTTCGGCCTGTCGAACCGGATGAAGCGCCGCCGGCTGCGACCTAGGGATGAGGAACCCCGCAACGCCGACACGCGGGTGGAGACGCGCGACGCGCCCTTGTGGCTGATCGGGTTTCTCGCCGGGATCGCAGCGTCGCTGATCATCGTGGTCGTCGTGGCGCTGCGGCTCATCTTCCCGCACGCGGTACAGGATCAGCCCAAGCAACTCGCCGCGCCGATGCCGGAACCACGGCTCCAGACCTCTCCCGTCATGGATATGCGGGCCTACCGCGCCGACGCGGAGAGCAAGCTGCACAGCTACGGCTGGGTGGACCGCGACCGGGAGATCGCCCGCGAACCGATCGACGAGGCGATGAAGCGGCTGGCCGAGCGCGGCATCCGCGATTGGCCGGGGGCGAAGCCATGACCACGCTCCTCGTGATGTTCGCTGCTTTTGCAACGCTTCTGGCGGGGGTGGCGCAGGCGGCCCCATCGACGCTGCCGGCGTCCGCCTTCGCCGATCTGGCCTTCGCGCAGCATCCCGGCGCGCAATTGCCGGGGGATGTGACGCTGACTGACGAGCAGGGGCGGGCGGTGCGGACGGGCGACCTGTTCGCCGCGGACAAGCCGCTGGTCCTGGTGTTCGACTATTTCCGCTGCACGACGCTGTGCGGGGTGGTGCTGGGCGATCTGGCGGCGGCGCTGGCGAAAGTGCCTCTGGAGCCGGGGCGGGATTACGGCGTGCTCGCGGTCAGCATCGACCCGGCGGAGATGCCCGCCGACGGGGCGGCGCTAAAGGCCAAGCACTTCGACCGCGACCCGGCCTTTACCGGGGCCGTGCGGTTCCTGACCGGCGAGGAGGCGCAGGTCCGCCGCCTCGCCGACGCGGTGGGCTTCGCCTACCGGCCCGACCCAGCCATCGGGCAGTTCGCGCATCCCGCGGGGCTGGTGCTGCTGGCGCCGGGCGGCGTGGTGTCGCGCTACATCCTCGGCATCGGCTACCACCCGATGGACCTGCGGCTGGGGATCGTGGAGGCGTCAACGGGGACCGTGGCGTCGGTCGCCGACCATCTGCTGCTGCTCTGCTACGCCTACGACCCGGCGGCGGGGAAATACAACCTGACTGTCGCCTACCTGATGAAGGGCATCGGCGCCCTGTCGATGGCGGGGCTCGGCCTCGTGATCGCGCGCGCGGCGCACCCGTCGGGGAGGGTATGACCGGCCATGGAAGGGAAAGTCCCGTTCCTGCCCGCCACCGCCTCGGCCCACGCCGGGGAGATGAACTGGCTCTTCGCCGGGCTGGTCGCGACCAGCGTCTTCATCCTGTTGCTGGTCTTCGGGCTGATGATCGTCTTCTGCGTCCGCTACCGGAAGGGCAGCGGGGCGGATCGCGGCGACCGGATGACGAAGACGTGGCGGGTGGAGGTCGCCTGGACGGCCGCGACATTCGTGCTGTTCATGGGGCTCTACGCCTGGGGCGCCAACCTCTACATCGACCTGCACCGCCCGCCCGCCGACGCCACGGACATCTACGTCGTCGGCAAGCAGTGGATGTGGAAGGTGGAACATCCCGGCGGCCAGAAGGAGATCGACGCCCTGCACGTCCCGGTCGGGCGGCCGGTGCGACTGGTCCTGTCGTCGGAGGACGTGATCCACGACTTCGCCATCCCTGCCTTCCGCATCCGCCAGGACGCGGTGCCCGGCCGGTACGAGACGCTGTGGTTCACGCCGACGGCGGTCGGCGACTACCACCTGTTCTGCGCGGAGTTCTGCGGCACCGACCACGCGCGCATGGGCGGCACAATCACGGTGATGGAGCCCGGCGACTTCCAGCGCTGGCTCGACCAGCAAGGCGCCATGGAGACGCTGGCGCAGGAGGGGGCGGCGCTGTTCCGCCAGTACGGCTGCAGCGGCTGCCATGGTGCGGCCAGCACCGTGCATGCGCCGCCGCTGGACGGGCTGTTCGGCCGCCCGGTGCCGCTGGCGAGCGGCGAAACGGTGGTCGCCGACGACCGCTACATTCGCGATTCCATCCTGATGCCGAAGGCGCAGGTGGCGGCGGGCTATCCGCCGATCATGCCCTCCTTCGCCGGCCAGATCGGGGAGGACGACCTGCTGAAAATCGTCGCCTACATAAAATCGCTGGGTACCAAGGAAAGGCCTGCCCGATGACCACCGCGACCTTCACGGGGCAGTCGGAAGAACCCGCCCCCGGTTCCCAGGCCAGCTATCTCACGGCCGAAGGCTTCACCCTGCGCTCTTGGCTGCTGACCAAGGACCATAAGCGGATCGCCATCCTCTACACCATCTCCATCACGCTGTTCTTCTTTGTGGGCGGGGCGGCGGCGACGCTGATCCGCTTCAACCTCGTGACTCCGCCGGGCCTGTTCCAGCCGGACACCTACAACCGGCTGTTCACCATGCACGGCATCGTGATGGTGTGGTTCTTCCTGATCCCGTCGATCCCGACGACGCTCGGCAACTTCCTGATCCCGCTGATGATCGGGGCGAAGGACCTGGCCTTCCCGCGCCTGAACCTGCTGAGCTGGTACCTGTTCGTGATCGCCGGCGTGTTGGGGCTGATCGCCATTGGGGCCGGCGGGGTGGACACGGGCTGGACCTTCTACACGCCGTTTTCGACCATGTATTCCAACGGCTACGTCGTGCTGGCGCTGGCGGCGGTGTTCGTGTCGGGATTTTCCTCCATCCTGACGGGGCTGAACTTCATCGTCAGCATCCACCGGCTGCGCGCGCCGGGGCTGACCTGGTACCGGCTGCCGGTCTTCTGCTGGTCGAACTACGCCACCGCGCTGATCCTGGTGCTGGCGACGCCGATCCTGGCGATCACGCTGGCGCTGGTGGCGGTGGAGCGGCTGCTGAAGGTCGGCATCTTTGACCCCGCACTCGGCGGCGACCCGCTGCTGTTCCAGCACCTGTTCTGGTTCTACAGCCACCCCGCGGTCTACATCATGATCCTGCCGGGCTTCGGCGTGATCAGCGAGATCGTGCCCTGCTTCGCCCGCAAGCCGCTGTTCGGCTACAAGTTCGTGGTGTGGTCCAGCATCGCCATCGCCGGCATCGGCTTCTTCGTCTGGGCGCACCACATGTTCGTGGCGGGCATCTCGCTCTACGCCGGGCTGGTCTTCTCGCTGCTCAGCTACATCATCGCCGTGCCGTCGGCCATCAAGGTGTTCAACTGGACGGCCACGCTGCATAAGGGCTGGATCAGCTTCGACGCGCCGATGCTCTACGCGCTGGGCTTCATCGGGCTGTTCACCATCGGCGGGCTGACCGGGCTGTTCGTCGCCAACCTCGCCTTCGACGTGCACGCCACCGACACCTACTTCGTGGTGGCGCATTTCCACTACATCATGGTCGGCGGCATGGTCAGCGCGTACTTCGGCGGGCTGCATTACTGGTGGCCGAAGATCACCGGGCGCCTGTACCCGGAATGGTGGGCGCGCATCGCCGCCATCCTCATCTTCTTCGGCTTCAACCTGACCTTCTTCCCGCAGTTCATCCTGGGCTATCTCGGCATGCAGCGCCGCTACGCCAGCTACCCGCCGGAGTTCCAGATCTGGAACGTGCTGTCGTCGGCTGGCGCCTCGATCCTGGCCGTCGGCTACGCGCTGCCGCTGTTCTACCTCGGCTGGTCGCTGTGGCGGGGGCAGAAGGCCGGGCCGAACCCCTGGGCCGCGACCGGGCTGGAGTGGCGCACGCCGTCCCCGCCGCCGCCGCACAACTTCGACGTCACGCCGACGGTCACCCGTCCGCCCTACCAGTACCGACCCGACCCGGAGCCGCAGGATGTCTGAGACTCCGCTGGCCCCCCAAGATTTGGGCCGCCTCCACCTGGAGCCGCAATACGCCACCGCCCGGCAACAGGCGGAGACGGCGGCCTTCGGCATGTGGGTCTTCCTGGCGACGGAGGTGCTGTTCTTCGGCGGCATGCTGTTCGGCTACACCTACCTCCGCGCCACCTTTCCCGAGGGCTTCGCCGAGGCGGCGCGCGAGACGCACGTCATCATCGGCACCATCAACACGGTCGTCCTGCTGACCAGCAGCTTCACAATGGCCTGGGCGGTTCATGCGGCGGAGCGCGACCGGCGGCGCGCCACCGCCCTGCTGCTCGCTGCCACGGCGCTGCTCGGCCTGCTGTTCCTCGGGCTGAAGGGGCTGGAGTACTACAAGGAGTGGGAGGAAGGCGTCGTCCCCGGCCTGAACTTCCACAAGGACGGCCCCAACGCCCATGTCGCGGCGATGTTCTACTACCTCTACTTCATGCTGACGGGCGTGCACGGCCTGCACGTCACCATCGGGATCGGCCTCGTCGCGCTGATGGCGGTGCGGGCCTGGAGGGGCGGCTTCTCCGCGCGCTATTACACCCCGGTCGAGGTAACGGGGCTCTACTGGCACTTCGTGGACCTCGTGTGGATTTTCCTCTACCCGCTTATCTATCTGGCGGGAAGGAGCGGGCCATGAGGAGTGTGGACGCTGGATTGGGCCGGCCGCCGCGGTCGCTGCTGCTGACGTGGCTCGCCCTGCTTGGGCTGGTCGCGCTCACGCTCGGGCTGGCCTACGCGCCGTTGGGGCGGTTCAGCATCGTCGTGGCCTTGACCATCGCCGCGGTCAAGGCCGGACTGGTGGTGACGCTCTTCATGAAGCTGTTCCGCGGGCCGGTGCTGGCCCGCGTCGCCGCGGGTGCCGGCCTGTTCTGGCTGGGCATCCTGTTCTCGCTGGCTGCGACGGATTATCTCACCCGCAACGACACCGCCACCGGCAACTTTTCCCTGCCCACGGGGCGCGAGGAAAGCCGCTGACCGCGCAATTGGACGTGCACGTAGGTTCTTGAAAACTTCACAAATCCATCATCGTACCGTTCTGCATCGACTTTAGAAGCTTCAGCCATGCAATCCGTCGCGCTGCGGCGGAGCGCACCTCCACTGTATTGGCTGACGACATGGCGATGGACAACAGCGCTGCCCCGGACCCGTCCCGGCGCTTCGGCATCAAGGCGAAGATGCTGGTGGCCTTCGGCGCGGTCGGCGCCCTGCCTTGCGCCGCCGCCATCATCGGCTGGCTGTCCTATGGCGCGGTGAAGGACCATGTGGCGGACATCACCGGGGTGCAGGTGCCCTTGCTGGGCGCCGCCCACGGGCTGGCGACCACGACCGCGCGGGTGATGGCGCTCGGCCCCCTGATCGACGCCGCGGCCTCGCCCGACGGCTTGGCCCGCCTGCGAGCGGAGGTGGACGCGCAGCGCGCCGCGCTGAAGCGGCAAACGGCGACGCTCACTGCCATTGACGCCAACGGCGAGGGTTTCGCCGGTATGGGAGCGACCGCGCAGTCGCTGTTGGCGAACATCGACGCGTTGGCCGTCGCCACCGGCCGCCGGCTCGAGCTGCGCGAACGACGCGCCACCCGGCTGGTGGATCTGAGCGACGCCCACGCGCGCCTGCTCGCCGCGCTGGAGCCGCGGATGCAGCGCTCCAAGCAGAACCTGGAACAGTCCATCGGTTCCATGGTGGACGTCGCGGCACAGCAGACCTCCATCATTGGGGAGGAGTTGGGCCAGACGGTCCTGCCGTTGTTCCAGCTGCGCGGCGCTGCGGCGGCCTTGACCAAGTCGCTGCTGATCGGCGCTTACGAAACCGACCGGTCCAAGGTCATGTCGCTGTCCACCGACTTCGACTCCGCGGTGTCGGACGTGCAGGGCGCGCTGCGGCCGCTCGCGTCGAACGAGGACGCCGCCCCCGTGGTGCAGGCGATCCGCGCGCTGACCGCCTACGGTGACGGCGACCGCAGCGTCTACACCCGGCGCGTCCGCCAACTCGACCCCGGCGTCTCGGCGGCGGAGGCCCGCAGCCTCGCCGAGGGGCTGGCGCGGAGCGTGGACGACATCGTCCAGCTGGACGGCACCGCCAACACGCGGATGCTGCCGCTGATGCTGAACTCGCGCACGCGCATCGCCGACACCAGCGGGGCCATCGAGCAGCGCGTGCAGGAGCTGTCGACCACCGTCGTCCCCGCCGCGCAGCAGAGCTACATCACACTGAGCGGCCTGCTCGCCAAGGCGAACCTGCTGGCCGGCAAGCTGGCGGAGGCCGGCGACGCCGACAGCCCGCGGCGTCTGAATGAGGCCCGCCGCGCCCTGGACACCATCGCCGCGACGATCCGCGACGGCGTCGGCGCCCTGTCGGAGGAGGAGGGGGCGGCCGTCCGCCCGCTGGCCGACCGGCTCCTGGCGCTTGGCTTCGGGCCGGAGGGGATCCTGGCGCTGCGCCAGGGGGAACTGGAGGCCTACGCCGAGAACGCGCGCCTGAATGAACGCAACCAAGCCGCCGCCAGTGCCCTGTCGGCGACCGTCGACGGGCTGGTCCGGCGCGCGGAGCAGGCCACCGCCCGCGGGGCTCAGGACACACAAGCGGCGTTGGAGCGGACCAACGACATCCAGATGCTGCTCGCCACCGTCGGCGTGCTGCTGTCGGCGCTGATCGTCTGGCTCTACGTCGGGCGCCGCATCGTCGGCCGGCTGGAAAGCCTGGCCGCCGCCATGCGCCGGGTCGCCCGCGGCGACCTGACGGTCGATGTGCCGAAGTCGGGCCCAAAATTTGGTGGGGACGAGATCACCGACATGGCGGAGGCGCTGGACGTCTTCATCGCCAACGCCCGCGCCATGGACGACGCCCACCGCCGCGTGGAAGAGGAGCGACGCAGCGCCGCGCAGCAGCGCCGCGCCGGCATGCTGGAAATCGCCGACCAGTTCGAGAGCAACGTGCTGGCCAGCGTCGAAACCCTGGCCGGCGCCGCCCGGGCCATGGCCGACCGCGCCCGCTCGCTCACGTCCATCGCCACCAACGCCAGCGACCGCGCCACCGCCGCCATGGAGGTGTCGGCCGAGATGTCCGCCGGCATCCAGCAGGTGGCCGTCGCCGCGGCCTAGATTTCAAACTCCATCGCCGAGATCAGCAAGCGCACCGGCGAATCCGCCCGCATCATCGGCGACACCGCCGCGGGGGCGGAGCGGGTCAAGGGCACGGTCAGCGACCTGTCGCAGGCCGCCGGCGCCATCGGCGCCGTGGTCGACCTGATCGAGAGCATCGCCGGCCAGACCAACCTGCTGGCGCTGAACGCCACCATCGAGGCGGCGCGCGCGGGGGAGGCCGGCAAGGGCTTTGCGGTCGTGGCGGGCGAGGTGAAGCACCTCGCCTCCCAGACGGCCAGCGCCACGGCCGACATCGCCCGCCAGATCGCCGCCACCCAGGACGCCAGCCGCCAGACCGCCGACGAGGTGGAGGGGATGGCGGACAGCGTCCAGCGCATCGAAGGCAACGCGTCCGCCATCGCCGCGGCCATCGAAGAGCAGGCGGCGATCACGTCCGGCATCGTCGAGGTGTCGCACAAGGTGGCCGCCGGCACCCAGGCGGCGTCGGAGCACGTTGCCGGCCTGTCGGAATCGGCGGCCGTCGTGCGGGCGCAGGCCGGCGACGTGCTGGAGGTCGCCGAAAGCCTGTCGCGCGAGGCGACCACGCTCGGTTCGTCCGTGCACCTCTTCCTGCAGGAGATCCGCGCGGCGCGCTGACCGGGCGCCGGAGAGCCAACTGTATTCATAAAACTGACACGGAACCGCAACAGACGAGTCACGGCCGTTCGCTATCGTCGCACGCGTTCGAAATGGACGGCGAAACGGACGGGCGGACCGGTCATGGCGTCAGCCGATCTCACCACCAGCCGATCTCACCAAACGTCCAAATCAATCGGGAGCTTTGTCGTGAACATCAAGACCTCGGCGTATCTGCGCTCGGCCGCCTTCGGCGTTCTGGCCGTGATCACCGCGTCCACCGCCGCCGTCGCCACGGCGCAGGCCGCCGACATCTCCGGCGCCGGCGCCACCTTCCCGTACCCGATCTACGCGAAGTGGGCGGACGCCTACAAGAAGGAGACGGGCGTCGGGCTGAACTACCAGTCCATTGGCTCGGGCGGCGGCATCAAGCAGATCAAGGCCAAGACCGTCACCTTCGGCGCGTCCGACATGCCGCTGAAGCCGGAGGAGCTGGACGAGGCCGGCCTCGTGCAGTTCCCGATGATCATGGGCGGCGTCGTCCCGGTCGTGAACCTGAAGGGCGTCACCGCCGGCGCCATCAAGCTGAGCGGCACGGTGCTGGCCAACATCTACATGGGCGAGGTCAAGAAGTGGAACGATGAGCAGATCAAGGCGCTGAACCCCGGCGTCAACCTGCCGAACACCGCCATCGCCCCGGTCTACCGCTCCGACGGGTCGGGCACGAACTTCCTGTTCACCGATTACCTGTCGAAGACCAGCCCGAAGTTCCTGACGCAGATCGGCGCCAACACCTCCGTCCAGTGGCCGGCCGGCATCGGCGCCAAGGGCAACGAGGGCGTCGCCAACATGGTCAAGCAGACCGAGGGCGCCGTCGGCTACGTCGAGTACGCCTACGCCAAGCAGAACAACATCCCCTTCATCGCCCTGCAGAACAAGGACGGCAAGGTCGTCGAGCCGAAGATCGAGGCGTTCCAGGCCGCGGCCGCCAACGCCGACTGGGCCAACGCCAAGGGCTACTACGTCATCCTGACGAACGAGCCGGGTGCGGCCAGCTGGCCGATCACCGGCGCCAGCTTCATCCTGCTGCACAAGCAGCCGCAGGACGCCGCCGCCACCGAGGCCGCCCTGAAGTTCTTCAGCTGGGCCTACAAGAGCGGCGCCCAGGCGGCCACCGCGCTCGACTACGTCCCGATGCCGGACAACGTCGTGGCGATGGTCCAGAAGACCTGGGCCGAGCAGATCAAGGCCGACGGCAAGGCGGTCTGGACCGCCGCGGCCAAGTAAGCGCGCGGACGGTGTGAGGACATGGGGGAGGGCGGCGGTTCGCCGTCCTCCCCGCTTGCCTGTTGTGGAGCCGCTATGACCGAGATTGCCTTGGACCTGTCCGAAGACGTGACCGTCCTGCGCCGCGCCCGACGCCAGCGCCTGCAGGACGTAGCGTTCCGCACGGCCACCCTTTTCTTCGCTGTGCTGGTGTTGCTCATTCTTGGCGGCGTCGCCGTCGCGCTGATCGACGGCGCCATGCCGGCCATCCGCGCCTTCGGCGTCGGCTTCGTCACGACCGAGGTCTGGAACCCGGTGACCGACCAGTTCGGCGCGCTGGCCCCGATCTACGGCACGCTGGTCACCGCGGCCATCGCCATGCTGGTGGGCATTCCCGTCAGCTTCGGCATCGCCCTGTTCATCACCGAGATGTGCCCGACCTGGCTGAAGCGCCCGCTCGGCATCGCCATCGAGCTTCTGGCCGGCATTCCCAGCATTATTTATGGCATTTGGGGCCTGTTCGTCTTCGCCCCCTTCATGCAGTCGACGGTGCAGCCCTTCCTGATCGATACGGTGGGCCAGCTGCCGGTCCTTGAGAACATTTTCATGGGCCCGCCTTATGGCATCGGCGTCCTGACCGCCGGGCTGATCCTGGGCATCATGGTCCTGCCTTTCATCACCTCCATCACCCGCGACGTGTTCGAGACGGTGCCGCCGATGGTGCGCGAGAGCGCCTACGGCCTGGGCGCCACGACGTGGGAGGTGGTGTGGAACGTAGTGCTGCCCTACACCCGCACGGGCGTGGTCGGCGGCGTCATGCTTGGCCTCGGCCGCGCGCTGGGCGAGACCATGGCCGTCACCTTCGTGATCGGCAACGCGCACCGCATCAGCTCCTCCATCCTGGCGCCGGGCACGACGATTTCCGCCTCCATCGCCAACGAGTTCACCGAGGCGGTGGGCGACGTCTACACCTCGGCGCTGATCGCGATGGGCCTGATCCTCTTCTTCATCACCTTCGTGGTTCTGTCGGCGGCCAAGTTCATGCTGATCCGCCTGCAGCGCAAGGCGGGAGCCTGAGCCCATGAACGCCATCTACCTGCGCCGCAAGGCGGTCAACCGCGTCGCCCTGTCGCTGGCCCTGGGTGCGGCCGGCTTCGGCCTGTTCTGGCTCGTCGCCATCCTGTGGACGCTGCTGTTCAACGGGCTGTCGTCCATCAACCTTGCCCTGTTCACCGAGAACACCCCGCCGCCGGGCGGTGAGGGCGGCCTGCTGAACGCGATCTTCGGCAGCGTGGTGATGACCACCGTGGCGACCCTGGTCGGCACGCCCGTCGGCATCATGGCGGGCACCTATCTGGCGGAGTTCGGCCGCGGGGCGAAGCTGGCCGAGGTCGTGCGCTTCATCAACGACATCCTGCTGAGCGCGCCGTCCATTATGGTCGGCCTGTTCATCTATGAGGTGGTCGTCGTCCGCATGGGCCATTTCTCGGCCTGGGCTGGTGCCTTGGCGCTGGCGGTGATCGTCATCCCGGTCGTCGTCCGCACGACCGAGGACATGCTGAAGCTGGTGCCGAACAGCCTGCGCGAGGCGGCGGCGGCGCTGGGCGCCCCGCAGTGGAAGGTGATCACGCTGGTCGCCTACCGCGCGGCGCGCAACGGCATCATCACCGGCGTCCTGCTGGCCATCGCCCGCATCAGCGGCGAGACGGCGCCGCTGCTGTTCACCGCGCTGAACAACCAGTTCTGGAGCGCGGACATGAACGCGCCGATGGCCAACCTGCCGGTGGTCATCTTCCAGTACGCGATGTCGCCGTACGAGGACTGGCGCCAGCTGGCCTGGGGCGGCGCCCTGCTGATCACGGTGACCATCCTTCTTCTCAACATCGGCGCGCGGGTGCTCGCCGGCCTCGGCACGACGAGAAAGTGATCATGACCACGACCAACTTCGAACCGACCGGGACCCCTGGCCGCAACGCCGCCATCAATCCTGCCATTGCCATGTCGCCGACCGCGGGCCTTCCCGAAGGGCGCGTGGGCAACCGCAGCCGTGCCGGCTTGGCGGAGAAGATCAGCGTCCGCAACCTGGACTTCTATTACGACGGCTACCGGGCGCTGAAGGACATCTCGCTGCCGCTGTACGACCGCCAGGTCACCGCCTTCATCGGCCCGTCGGGCTGCGGCAAGTCCACGCTGCTGCGCATCCTGAACCGCATGTACGACCTGTACCCGAAGCAGAAGGCGACGGGCGAGGTGCTGCTGGACGGCAACAACATCCTGTCGCCCAAGCAGGATTTGAACCTGCTGCGCGCGCGCGTCGGCATGGTGTTCCAGAAGCCGACGCCCTTCCCGATGTCGATCTACGACAACATCGCGTTCGGCGTGCGCCTGTACGAGAAGCTGTCGAAGTCGGAGATGAACGACCGCATCGAGTACAGCCTGCGCCGCGCCGCCCTGTGGGACGAGGTGAAGGACAAGCTGCGGCAGAACGGCATGAGCCTGTCGGGCGGCCAGCAGCAGCGCCTGTGCATCGCCCGCGCCATCGCGGTGAAGCCGTCGGTCCTGCTGCTCGACGAGCCGACATCGGCGCTCGACCCCATCTCCACCGCCAAGTGCGAGGAGTTGGTGGACGAGCTGCGCTCCGACTACTGCATCGCCATCGTGACGCACAACATGCAGCAGGCGGCCCGCGTCTCCAACTTCACCGCCTTCATGTATCTGGGCGAGCTGATCGAGTTCGGTGACACCGAGAGCATCTTCACCAACCCGGCCAAGGAAAAGACGTCGGAGTACATCACCGGCCGCTTCGGCTGATCGGCGGTGAGCCGCGCCGTTTGTGGCGCGGCTCACAGCGGTGGAGGGCCTTGGGGCCTAGCGTCTCCTCACCCCGTCACGGTGAGGAGAGCCCGCCATGCACCATCGTCCCCAAACGCTTCGCATGCCCTATGCCCGCCCCTCTATCCGGCCGCGAGTCGGCCGGATGGGCTGGGCGATGATCGCCGCTTTGGCTGCCATGGTGGCGGTCATGATGCTCGTGTCCATGCCAACCATGTCTGGGCCCACCATGTCCGGGGGTGCGACGCACCCCGTGCCGCAGACCGCGTCCGTTTCGCCGCTCCGCGACGTGATCCCCGATTTCGGCGCCATGACCAACCCGGCCATGGAGCAGGACGGGCCGACCGCCACCGGCATGGACCACGTTCCGATCCTCAACGGCGCGCGGTGAATCGCTTTTGACGACACCGGGGCCGGATCGGCGGGCTTACGCCGCCGCTTCGGCCCCAACGGTCGTGTTGCTTTCCTGGGCGCCACCTTCCTGGGCAATTGTGTCCTTCAGCGCGGCGGCGAGTTGCCGGAAGGTCTCTTTGCGCCCGGACGTCCGGCGCCAGACGAGGCCGATCCGGCGGAACGGGCGGTCGGCGTCGAGCGGCCGCACCGTCAGGTCGAGCCCGCGCAGGATGCCTGAGTCGAGCGCCATCTGCGGCAGCAGCGTGATCCCCAGCCCATTCGCGACCATCTGGACCAGCGTGTGCAGGCTCGTTCCCTGGAACGCGGCGCTTTGCCGCGTGCCTTCCAGTGCGCAGGCGGCCAGCGCGTGGTCGCGCAGGCAGTGCCCGTCCTCCAGCAGCAGCAAATCCTCCGGCGCGACGTCCGACGGCCGTGCCGACGGCATGCGGGACAGCTTGTGGCCCGGCGGGCAGACGACCGAGAATCGGTCCTCCGCGATGTCGATCGACTCGACGTCGCCGGACGGGTAGGGCAGGGCCAGGATGGCGGCGTCCAGCTCCCCCGACTCGAGCCGGTCGAGCAGCCGAGCGGTCTGGTCTTCCCGCAGATAGAGCTTCAGCTTCGGGAAGGCGTCGCGCAGCGCCGGCATGACGCGCGGAATCAGGAACGGCCCGATGGTCGGGATCACGCCCAGATGCAGCGGCCCGGCCATGGCGTTGTCCACCGACCGCGCGACGTCCACCAGATCCTCTGCCCCCTTCAGCAATGTGCGGGCGCGCTCCGCGATCTCCCGCCCCAGTGGGGTGGGCAGGACGGAGCGCTTCGTGCGCTCCAGCAGCGGCGCGCCGAGCACGCTTTCCAACTCCTGGATGCCGGCGCTGAGGGTGGACTGGCTGACGAGGCAGGCCTCCGCCGCCTTGCCGAAATGGCAGCGGTCGACGACGGCGACGAGGTAGTGCAGCTGGCGCAGGGTGGGGAGCGGCTTCATGCATCGCAATATAATCGATTTTTCCGATCACTGCGATCAGTATTTTTCGTTTCCCTCGTTGGCCGAGAGACCCTAATTTCCGCAGCGTCAAACGACCAACGAGGGGGGAGCCGACGCACGGCGGGCCGCATTCAGGACGCCGGGCTGATGGTTGCTCCAATCAATATGACTGATGGAGAACACATGTCTTTGATCAACTCCGAAATTAAGCCGTTCAAGGCCACTGCTTTCAAGGGCGGCAAGTTCATCGACGTTTCCGACGCCGACCTGAAGGGCAAGTGGTCGGTGGTGTTCTTCTACCCGGCCGATTTCACCTTCGTCTGCCCGACCGAGCTTGAGGACCTGGCCGACAACTACGCCGAGTTCCAGAAGCTGGGCGTCGAGATCTACAGCGTCTCGACCGACACGCACTTCTCGCACAAGGCTTGGCACGACACTTCGCCGGCCATCGGCAAGATCGGCTACACGATGGTCGGTGATCCGACCGGCACGATCTCCCGCAACTTCGAAGTCATGATCGAGGAGAAGGGCCTGGCCGACCGCGGCACCTTCGTCGTCGACCCGGACGGCAAGATCCAGATCGTCGAGATCACGGCTGGCGGCATCGGCCGCGACGCCCGCGAGCTGCTCCGCAAGGTCAAGGCCGCCCAGTACGTCGCCTCCCACCCGGGCGAGGTCTGCCCGGCCAAGTGGGAAGAGGGTGAGAAGACGCTCGCCCCGTCGCTGGACTTGGTCGGCAAGATCTAAGTCCGCGATCGGTCCGCATCCACGCTGTTGGCATCAACCTTGTTGCCATAACGCTGTTGGATACCCTCCGGGCCCGGCGTCCGCCGGGTCCGGGGGCGGACCCCACTTGACCGCGCAACACCGTTTCGGGAGCCATCGCCGTGTTGGACAACAACGTCAAGGGCCAGCTCAAGGCCTATTTCGAACGCATCACGCAGCCCGTCGAACTGGTGGCATCCCTGGACGACGGCGCCAAGTCCAAGGACATGCTCGAACTCCTCCAGGAGATCGAGGCCCTGTCGGACAAGATCACCCTGCGGCGCGGCGACGACGCCCGCAAGCCGTCCTTCGCGATCAACCGCGCCGGCACCGACATCGGCGTGCGCTTCGCGGGCCTGCCCATGGGGCACGAGTTCAATTCGCTCATCCTCGCGCTGCTGCAGGTCGGCGGCCATCCGTCCAAGGAATCGGCCGACGTCATCGAGCAGGTGAAATCGCTTGAGGGCGAGTACGTCTTTGAAACCTATTTCTCGCTCACCTGCCAGAACTGCCCGGACGTGGTGCAGGCGCTGAACCTGATGAGCGTGCTCAACCCGCGGATCAAGCATGTCGCCATCGATGGCGCGCTGTTCCAGGGCGAGGTCGAGCAGCGCAAGATCATGGCCGTGCCCTCCATCTTCCTGAGCGGCGAGCCGTTCGGCCAGGGCCGTATGGGGCTGGAGCAGATCCTCGCCAAGATCGACACCGGCGCCTCGGCGCGCGACGCGGAGAAGATCAAGGCCAAGGACGCCTTCGACGTGCTGGTGATCGGCGGCGGCCCGGCCGGCGCCTCCGCGGCGATCTACGCCGCCCGCAAGGGCATCCGCACCGGCATCGCGGCGGAGCGCTTCGGCGGCCAGGTGCTGGACACCATGGGCATCGAGAACTTCATCTCCGTTTCGCACACCGAGGGGCCGAAGCTCGCCGCCGCGCTGGAGCAGCACGTCAAGGACTATGACGTGGACATCATGAACCTGCAGCGCGCCGAAGCCCTGATCCCGGCCTCGCAGCCCGGCGGGCTGACCGAGGTGCGGCTGGCCAACGGCGCCTCGCTGAAGGCGAAGACGGTGATCCTGTCCACCGGCGCCCGCTGGCGCCAGATGAACGTGCCGGGCGAGGACGAGTACCGCAACAAGGGCGTGGCCTACTGCCCGCACTGCGACGGCCCGCTGTTCAAGGGCAAGCGCGTGGCGGTGATCGGCGGCGGCAACTCCGGCGTCGAGGCAGCCATCGACCTGGCGGGCATCGTCGCGCATGTGACGCTGGTCGAGTTCGACAGCCAGCTGCGCGCCGACGAGGTGCTCCAGCGCAAGCTGCGCAGCCTGCCCAACGTGACGATCGTCACGTCGGGCCAGACCACCGAGGTGCTGGGCGACGGCAACAAGGTGACCGCCCTGGTCTACAAGGACCGCAACGGCGGCGCCCTGCACACGGTCGAGCTGGAAGGCATCTTCGTCCAGATCGGCCTCGTCCCCAACACCGAGTGGCTGAAGGGGACCATCGCCCTGACCCCGCGCGGCGAGATCGAGGTCGACGCCCGCGGCCAGACCTCCATCCCCGGCGTCTTCGCCGCCGGCGACGCGACCACGGTGCCGTACAAGCAGATCGTCATCGCGATGGGCGAGGGATCGAAGGCGGCCCTGTCGGCCTTCGACTTCCTGATCCGGTCCGTGCCGGTCGAGGCCGCCGCGGCGGCGTGAGGTATTGGGGGGTGGGTGGAAAGTGGTCGCGTTGGGCCCCCCTCCCAACCTCTCCCCATCTTCGACGGGGGGAGCAACCGTGTTTTCTGGGAGGTGGTGAGTGAACCGGGGGTGCTCCCTGTCAAGGCTCGCGCTGGCGCGCGCCCGCCCTGCGGGCGGCTGCGGCCTTGACCGGTCCGCGCCCCCGGTTCGCTGGGCTGGGCATGTGGTCGGCGGCGAGCGCCGACCGTCGGCCTCTAGGCGGTCTGCTCGTGCCAAGTTTGGTGGTGGGCGAGCATGGCGTTGAGGCGGACGAGCAGTTTGCGCATGCAGGCGACCAACGCCACCTTGGGCTTCTTGCCGCAGGCGATCAGTCGAGCATAGAACCGCGCCAGGACGCCGCGGCCACGGACGGCGCTGGTCAGCGTCGCCATATACAGCGCCCGGCGCACATCGGTGCGCCCGCCGGCGATGTGGCGCTCGCCATGGTGCTCGCCGCTGTCGGCGGCATAGGGCGCCACCCCCACCAGCGCGGCGATTTTGGCGCCGCTCAGTGCCCCCAATTCGGGCAGCCGAACCGCCAGGGTCGTCGCCGTCACCGGCCCAATGCCCGGGGCGCTCTGAAGCGCGGCGACGCGCTCTCCGAGCGCCCTGTCGGCCGCCACCCGCCGGGTGATGAGCGCTTCCACGGCGGCCACCGCCTGGTCCAACGCCGCGAGCGCGCCGCCGACGGTGGCCTCGGCCTCCCTCGGCAGGCCGACCGCCGCTTTGCGCAGATCGGCACTCTGATCGACCAACCGCCGGCGCAGACGCAGCAAGCCGGCCAACGCCTCCCGTCCGTGGTCGGGCGCCGTGGGCGGGCCGTCGATCAGGGTGGCGGTGAACTCGGCGATCAGCGGAGCATCGATGGCGTCCGACTTGGCACGCCGGCCCTTGGCCTTGGCAAAGTGGCGCACGCGGGCCGCATCGAGGACGTGAACGGCCAAGCCGGCCGCGCCCAGGTCGTCGCGGACCGGGCGCTCGTAGCCGCCGCTGGCCTCGACCCCGACGCGGGCGAGACCGCGCTCGCGGATCCAGGACGCCAGCGCGCTCCGCCCCTCCGAGGTGTTGGCGACGCGCAGGCGGGCCGGGCCGGGGAACAGGGCGGCATCGAGCCAATCCCGGCCACAATCGAGGCCGACAGACGGGATCAGGTGTGTCATCCTTGCGCTCCTTCCTTGTGCTGCGGGGTCACGCCCCAAGCAACCGTTCGGTCTCCAAGGAAGGTTGACCGCCCCAAGCTCCCCCACGGCTTTGAAGACGGGTTGGTAACGGGGTCGGTCAACCCGGCTGGCGCGCGGCCGCGCGCCAGCCGGGTTTCACTCTAATGCTGTTCCAACATACAAGGTTGGGAGGGGGGCCCAACGCCAGCACCTTCCATCCGCCTGCTACCCCCGCGCCAGCACCCGCCGCAGCGCGTCCATGCACTCCGGGTCGAACGCTCGCCCCTCCTCCTTCTCCATGATCTCCAGCGCTTTTTCCGCCGGCATGGGGCCGCGGTAGGGGCGGGCGGCGGTCAGGGCGTCGAAGACGTCGGCGACGGTCACGATGCGGGTGCCGAGTTCGATGCTCTCCCCCGTCAGGCCGCGCGGGTAGCCGCGGCCGTCCAGCCTTTCATGATGGGCGCCGCCGATGCGGGCGAGGTCCTCGAAGGCGCCGATGCGCGACAGGATGGTTTCGCTGAGCGCCGCGTGGCTGCGCATGGCGACCCATTCCTCCTCGTCGAGCTTGCCCGGCTTGTCGAGGATCTGGTTGCTGACGCCGAGCTTTCCGACATCGTGCAGCAGCGCCGCCCGCTTCAAACGCCGCGTCCGCGCACCGTCGAGGCCCAACTCCAAAGCGATTTGCTCGGTGTAGAAGGCGACGCGGTCGCTGTGGCCGCGGGTGTAGGGGCTCTTTGCGTCGACGATGTCTGCGAAGGCCTCCGCGATGTCGTCCAGGTAGGATTCGTCGGGGACCGTGTCGCGGCGCGCCGGCTCCAGCCGAAAGATCGCCTGCTCGACCTCGTCGGAGGCCAGGGTGGCCCAGAAGGCCGGATCGGCCGCGACCCGCTCCAGCGCGGCGACGACCTGGGGATCAAACCAAGTGCCGGACCGCCCGCGCACTTCCTTCAACGCGGCCTCCGGTCCGCCGCCGGTGTGGAAGACGTCCACGACCTGCGACAGGAGCGCGATGCGAGCGAAGAGGGGAATCGCCTCGCCCGTCAGGCCCGCCGGCTGCCCGTTCCCGTCCCAATGCTCGTCCAGCGCCTGGATCGCCTGGGCCACCGCCTCCGAGAAGCGCAGGCGGCGGGCGATGTCGGCGCCGCGCTGGCAGCGCGTCTCGATCAGCTCCTGCGCGATCTCCCCGCCGTTGCGGACGATGTTCAGCACCGCGCGAAAGCGCTCCGCCAGGCTGGACTGAAGGCCGGTGTGCGACAGAACGAAGCCCAGCACCTGCGGCAGGCCGCTGCCGACGGTCTTGAAGTCGCGTTTGAACCCGATGTCGTCGCTGAGATAGAGCTGGCAGATGCGCGCGGCGTTGCTGCTGCAGCCGAGATCCTTCAGCAGGATCGCGTAGTAGAGGTCGTCCATCGCCGCGTCGTCGAGGCCGAGCGCGCGCCCGATGTGCACGCCGATCCAGCAGCAGCGCACGCAGTGCCCCGGCGGCTGCCCCTCGGTCAGGTCGATCGCATGGCTGAGCGCGCCCAGGATCTCCGACAGTGGAACCGCTTCGGGCGGGGCCGTTCTTGTGTCCTGCGCGCTGATCGACGCATTAACCACGATATTCCTGCGGGCTCGTGTTGACTTCAGAAGCTCGCCACCAAGATAGCCTTTTGAGAAAGATTGGAATAAGTCCAAAATCTATGGACGGCGCAAACAATCGCGGGCGCATCACGGGATCGTGTTCACGACGTGATTCGCCGTTGAAGCGCCACCGGAGTAGCGTGTCCATCGTGGACATTTGCCCATGATGGATTGGGGGGAGTTGGTCGCATGTTGTTGAAGGTCCGCGCCGCGTCGGAAGCCCGCGAGGACGAGGTCACGCCCCGCGCGCTGTTCCTGTCCCGCCGTTCGGTTATTGCGGGGGGCGCTGCTGCCCTGGCGGTCGGCGGCATGGCCCCGCTGCTGTCCGGCCCGGCCTTCGCCGCCCTTGATGCGAAGACGACGATCCAGCCGCCGGACGCCAAGTTGGACGCGGTTACGCCGCAGAAGTCGGCGACGACCTACAACAACTTCTATGAATTCGGCACCGGCAAGACCGATCCGTCCGA
The DNA here is from genome assembly GCF_025961225.1 of Azospirillum canadense. Taxonomy (GTDB): domain Bacteria; phylum Pseudomonadota; class Alphaproteobacteria; order Azospirillales; family Azospirillaceae; genus Azospirillum; species Azospirillum canadense. The sequence goes on from NZ_JAOQNG010000010.1 coordinate 294,382, forward strand.
ATACGCCGGCACGCTGAAGACCCGCCCGTGGGAGGTCGTCGTCGACGGCGAGGTGGGCAAGCCAATGACCTTCGGCATCGAGGACCTGCTGAAGTTCCCGCTGGAAGAGCGCATCTACCGCCTGCGCTGCGTGGAGGCCTGGTCGATGGTCATCCCCTGGGTCGGCTTCCCGCTGGCGGAACTGCTGAAGCGGGTGGAGCCGACCGGGTCGGCCAAGTACGTCGCCTTTCGGACCCTGCACGACCCGGCACAGATGCCGGGCCAGCGGCTGGGCGTGCTGAACTGGCCTTACACCGAGGGGCTGCGGCTGGACGAGGCCATGCACCCGCTCGCCATCCTGGCCGTGGGCATGTACGGCGACGTGTTGCCGAACCAGAGCGGCGCGCCGATCCGGCTGGTTGTGCCGTGGAAGTACGGCTTCAAGTCGATCAAGTCCATCGTGCGCATCACGGTGACGAAGGACCAGCCGCCAACCGCCTGGAACCGCTCCCAGCCCTTCGAATACGGCTTCTACGCCAACGTGAACCCGGACGTGGACCACCCGCGCTGGAGCCAGGCGAACGAGCGCCGCGTCGGCGACTTTTTCCGGCGCAAGACCTTGGCATTCAATGGCTATGGCGAGGAAGTCGCGTCGCTCTACTCCGGTATGGACCTGCGGAAGTATTTCTGAGATGGCAACCGGACTCAGGGCGATCGGACTTAGGGCGACCATTTCGACGGCGCTGATGTCGCGCTGGGCGAAGCCAGCGGTGTTTGTGGCGGCCCTGCTGCCCATGGCCTGGACCTTCTGGCTCGCCGGCACCGGCGGGCTGGGGGCGGAGCCGATCGCGGAGGGCGTGCGGCAGACCGGCCTGTGGGCGCTGCGCTTCCTGCTCATCGCGCTGGCGGTGACGCCGCTGCGGCAACTGACCCGCGTGCCGGCGCTGGCGCGCTTCCGGCGCATGATCGGGCTGTTCGCCTTCGCCTACGCGCTGCTCCATGTGCTGACTTATGTGGGCATCGACCAATTCTTCGACTGGGGCGCGGTGTGGAAGGACATCGTCAAGCGCCCCTACATCACCGTCGGCATGGGCGCCTTCGTGATCCTGACCGCGCTGGCAGCGACCTCCACCAACGGCATGGTAAAGCGGCTGGGCGGGCGGCGCTGGCGCGCGCTGCACAAGACGGTGTTCGCCGCCGGGCTGGCCGGCTGCTTCCATTACGTGATGCTGGTGAAGGGCTGGCAGATCCCGCCCTTCGTCTACCTCGCGGTGTTCGGCGGTCTGGTCGCCTTGCGGCTGGCCTGGACCTCCCCCTGGAGGATAGCGGTCGGCGCCGGCCGGCAGCCTATCTTCAGTCGCTCTGGAGGCGACTGAGCCGGGGAGTGATGCGGGCACGCGTGATCGTCAACAAGGGCGGCGGAACGGTCAAGGGATCGGGCGCTGATGAACTGGCCGAACAGCTGAGGGACCTTTTCCAGCAGAAGGGCGTCGAGGCCTCCATCATCATGGCCTCGGGTGACGAGCTGCGGCAGGCCATGGAGACGGCCCGGCTGGAGGCGGAAATGGGCCGGCTGGATGCGGTTGTGGTGGGCGGCGGCGACGGCACGATCAGCGCTGCGGCGGGCGTGCTCGCCGGCAGCGGGGTTCCGCTGGGCGTACTGCCGCTCGGGACGCTCAATCACTTCGCCAAGGATCTGGGGCTGCCGCTGGACCTGGAAGGGGCGGTGGGCGTGATCGCCAAAGGGGCGGTGCGCGCCGTGGACGTGGCGGAGGTCAACGGCCGCGTCTTCGTGAACAATTCCTCCATCGGCCTTTACGCCGAGATGGTGGCGGACCGGGAGCGGCAGCAGGACGACGCCGGGCGCGGCAAGTGGCCGGCGCTGGCCATCGCCGGCCTGCGGGTGCTGCGACGCTTTCCCCTGCGGCGGCTGTCCATCTGTGCGGAGGGCTGGACGCGGCCCTGCAAGACGCCCTTTGTCTTCGTCGGCAACAACAGCTACGACCTCAGCCTGTTCAACCCCGGCGGTCGAGCGGCGCTGGACCGGGGCGAGCTGTGCCTCTACGTGCTGGATCACCGCAGCCCCTGGGGGCTGCTCTGGCTCGGCGTCCGGGCCGCCGTGGGGCGGCTGGACCAGGAACGGGACTTTGACCGGATGGCGGTGAAGGACGTCGAAATCCGCTCCGACGCCCACCATCTGTGGGTCTCATTGGACGGGGAGGTGGAGAAGCTGCGCCCACCCCTGCGCTACCGCACCCGGCCGAAGGCACTCCGCGTCCTCGCGGCCGGGACCTAAAGCGAATTTGCATTCGCTTTAGCAGGATGCGGAAAAACGGGCCGATGCAGCGCCTTCGCCTCTGCTGAGGCTTGAAGATGGCGTTTTGAACGCCCGTTTTGGTCGGGATGGAGCGTTTTTCCTCGCTCCGAGGCTCCCGGAGCCGCCGTTCAGGCGGACTCCGGGCACGATTACGCTGCAGCCAGCAGCTTGGGCAGGCGGATCAGGTTGTAGGCGGCAGCGGTCAGGGTGAACATCCAGCCGACGCGAGCCGTGCCTCGGTGACGGGTCTTGCGCAGCCCGGCCGCTTTGATCCAACCGAACACCTCTTCGATCCGCTTGCGGATCCGAAGGCTGACGGCGTAGCCGGGGTGACGGGTGGTCCGGCCGTCGATCGCCGAGCGGCGGTTGCTGGTGTTCTGCGCGACATGCGGGGCGGCGCCCAACTCGCGCAGGTTCGCCACGAAATCCTTGGTGTCATAGGCCTTGTCGGCGGCCACCGTGATGCGGTGGCGCCCGGGAATGGCCTCGACCATGGAGACCGCCGCCTCGCGTTCGGCCAAGCCGGTGGCCGCGGTGAGCCGGACATCGACCACCAGGGCGTGGCGGTTCTCCATCAGCGCGTGGCCCATGAAGGCCAGTTTCGCCGGCTGCCCGTGGCCCTTGCGGTACAGCCGCGCCTCGGGATCGCTGGTCGAGGCGTGCGTTTCGTTGGACCGCTTCTCGCCATGGAAGTCGCGTTCACCGTTGCGCCCCGGGCCCGGCGGCTCGCCGCTGCCGTCCTTGGGCCGGAAGCTCTTCACCGAGGCCCACGCTTCGATCAACGTGCCGTCCACCGAGAAGTGCTCGTCCGACAACAACGCCTTGACCTTCGGCTGGCCCAGCACGGTGGCCAGGAACTTGGCCGCCACATCGCCGGCCAGCAGACGCTCACGGTTCTTGGTGAAGACCGTCACGTCCCACACCGGGGCATCCATCGACAGGCCGACGAACCAGCGGAACAGCAGATTGTAGTCCAACTGCTCCATCAACTGGCGTTCCGAACGCACCGAGTAGAAGGCCTGGAGCAGCAGCGCACGCAGCAGCTTCTCCGGCGGGATCGAAGGCCGTCCGATCTTCGAGTACAGACCCTCGAAGGCTGGCGACATCACCTCCAGCGCTTCATCCACGATGGCCCGGATCGCTCGCAGCGGGTGGGTGGCCGGAACCCGCGCCTCGCAACTTACGTAGCTGAACAGACCCTCGCTGCGTTCGTCCGAACCCCGCATCGTCCCCTCGCCGGCCGCTTTCTCCACGACCGGAGGGAATCACGACCGCCCGGCCGGGCAAAGCCTTTTTCCGCGTCCTGTTAGAGTCATATGGCCTCATTCGCCGGCCAAGCTTCGGCCGCATGGGCGGCCGGGACCGCAGTCGCGGTCCTAAGCGGATCACGATCCGCTTTACCAAGCATCAAACCGCAGCGATGGAAGAAGCGGCAACCGAGGTGGTGGCGGGCGCGGCGAACAGGCTGTAGCCCTCGCGCTGATCCCGCAGGTTGGCTAGCAGGTCGACCAGGCTGTCGCGGACGAAAGGATTGACCGTCTCTTCCATCTTCTTCTGCACGGTGGCGATGAAATCGTCCAGGATGCTCAGGTGCACGGAAGCAGCGGCGACAACATCGTTCGAGAAGATCGGAGACTTCATGATGGCTAACTCCCGATGTTTGTTTGGTTGAGTGTTCGTCCTTGCTGAAGCCATTGAGCCATTTTCCGAGTTAACGAGGTGTTAAGATCGCCATTTGGGCATAGGTCGAATGGTGATTACCTCGATGGTGTAAAAGCGATGGCGGTGGGGGTGCGTCGGCTGGATGGTCATTTGTGCGTGCACCAAAGGCCTATTGGCCGGCGCGCGACGCCCGGCTATAAGGGGCGCCCTGTTTTTCACGGCTAGGTTGGGAGGGGTCTGCATGCGTCCGACCATGCGTCCGGCGTGCCTGCCGTTGCCATCCCGCCAGCCCGCTTAAAGAATCCCGGCCGCCCCTTCCAAGGCCGCAGAGCTTTCCGGACACCGCTGTTTCGATTGGACGGCGCCCCCTGGCGCCGGATTAGGGATCATGCCGCTTTTCAAACGCAATGGTCGGGCGGACGCCATCCGCACCGTCCTCGCCTTCACGTTCCGTCATTGGCGCCGGCAGCGGCTGCGGGTGGCCGGCATCGCCGGGGCCATCGCGCTCTCCACGCTGGCCGACGTCTTCATGCCCTTCTTTGCCGGTCGGCTGGTGGACGCGCTGGCGATGCTCACGGGCGACCGCGAGGCGGCGCGCGACGCCGCGCTGATGTCCTTCGGCGCCATGGTGGCGCTGGGGGCCGCGATGGTCGTGATGCGCCACGTGGCGTGGAGCGGCGTGATCCCGCTGTCGCTGCGGATCATGAGCGATGTCGGGCGGGACGCTTTCCATCGCGTCCAGCGCTTCTCCACCGACTGGCACGCCAACAGCTTCGCGGGTTCGGTCGTGCGCAAGATCACGCGCGGCATGTGGGCGCTCGACACGCTGGACGACACGCTGCTGCTGGCGCTCTGGCCGTCGTTGGTCGTGCTGGTCGGCACCATGGTGATGCTGGCGCTGCATTGGCCGGTGATGGGACTGGTGATCGCGCTCGGCACCGTAGTCTACGTGTCGATGACGGTGGTCTTCTCCACCACCTACATCGCGCCGGCCGCGCGGCTGTCCAACGCCTGGGACACGCGGCTGGGCGGCACGCTGGCCGACGCCGTCAGCTGCAACGCCGTGGTCAAGGCCTTCGGCGCGGAGCCGCGCGAGGACGAGCGTCTGGCCGCCGTGGTCTCGAAATGGAGCCGCCGCACCCGCCGCACCTGGACGCGCCACACCCGCCACAGCACGGCGCAGTTGACGGTCCTGCTGGTCATCCGCAGCGGCGTGGTCGCGACCGCCCTTTGGCTGTGGTGGCAGGGGCAGGCGACGCCGGGCGACGTCGCCTATGTGCTGACGACCTACTTCGTCGTGCACGGCTACCTGCGCGACATCGGCATGCACATCAACCACCTCCAGCGCGCGGTCAACGAGATGGAGGAACTGGTCGACCTGCATGCGGAACCGCTGGGGGTGGAAGATCGCCCGGACGCGCGGCCGATCCGCATCGGGGCGGGCGAGGTGCGGTTCGACGCCGTCACTTTCCTCTACGGAGGGCACACGACGCCGCTCTACCGCGACCTGTCGGTCACCATCCGGGCCGGGGAGCGGGTTGGGCTGGTCGGCCCGTCGGGGTCGGGCAAGACGACCTTCGTGAAACTGATCCAGCGCCTCTACGACGTGACGGAGGGACGCGTGCTGATCGACGGGCAGGACGTCGCGACGGCGACGCAAAGCTCCCTGCGCGGCCAGATCGCCATCGTCCCGCAGGAGCCGATCCTGTTCCACCGCTCGCTCGCGGAGAACATCGCCTACGGCCGGCCCGGCGCGTCGATGGCGGAGATCGAGCGGGCGGCGCGGCTCGCCAACGCGCACGACTTCATCGCGCGGCTGCCCAAGGGCTACGCCACGTTGGTGGGGGAGCGCGGGGTGAAGTTGTCGGGCGGGGAGCGTCAGCGCGTGGCCCTGGCCCGTGCCTTCCTGGCCGACGCGCCGATCTTGATCCTGGACGAGGCGACCTCCAGCCTGGATTCCGAATCGGAGGCCCTGATCCAGGAAGCGATGGAGCGGCTGATGGAAGGGCGCACGGCGATCATCATCGCCCACCGCCTGTCCACCGTCCGCACGCTGGACCGCATCCTGGTCTTCAACCACGGCCGCGTGGTGGAGGAAGGCACCCACGCCGCCCTGCTGTACCGCCCCAACGGCCTCTATCGCCGCCTGTTCGAACAGCAGGCGGGTGAGGGCCGAAAAGTGGGGACGTGAAGGTTGATTTTCACCACAGAGACACGGAGACACAGAGGGTGTTTTCTCCGTGTCTCCGCGCCTCTGTGGTGAAAATCAAATGGGTTGGGCGTTACTGCCGGCCCGCCAGCGAGGTCATGGATCCCTCGGTGTGGAAGGGCGGGAGCGTGTGGGCTTCCGCGACGGTGACGTCCTTCAACTCCAGCCGGTTGTCGTCGGTCACGGTTCGGATGCGGCTGATCGGGATCGCGACCTTGCGGTCCAGGGCGCCTTCCTCCGTGACGACGATGTCCTGCGGGGTGCGGCAGCGGTCGAGCGTCACGTCCCACACGGTGCCGACGGGCCGGCCGTCGCTGCCCGTCACGACACGGTCGATCAGGTCGTCCAGGTCCGACAGCGGTTCCCCGCCGACGATCGGCAGTTGATCCGGGCTGGGGCAGGCCGCCGCGGCGGTCGCCCATGGGGCTGAGAGGCTGACCAGGGTCGCCAGGATCCCGGCGGCGATTGCGCGCATGTCCGTCTCCTCTCGATGTCCTTACACACCTACAACGCGATTCCGCGCCGCGGGTTGCGTGCCGGCTGTCACATTTTGGAGACGGATTCGAGGATTTTTCGCCGCGCCGACGTTTATCGGTGGACGTTGCGCAAAATCAGTGCGAGCGGCACCGCCGCTGCGGAGATCAGCATCAGCACGAAGAACACGTCGATGTAGGCCCAGAATCCGGCCTGCGTCTGCACCTGCCGGCCGATGTAGGCGATGGCCTGCCCCGACGCGTCCACCGCGTTGCCCGCCGTGGCAAAGTAGTTGGTCACGGACTGCAGCGTGGTTTGGTAGGCCGGGTTGGACGGCACGACATGCTCGACCAGCCGGCTCTGGTGGAACTGCTCGCGGTAGGCCAGGACGTTGGCGGCAACCGACACGCCGATGGAGCCGCCGACGTTGCGCGCCACGTTGATCAGGGCGGAGGCTTGGTCGGTCTTGTCCGGCGGGATACCGTTGTAAGAGGCGGTCGTGATCGGAATGAAGATCAGCGGCAGGCCAAGCCCGATGAAGATGCGCGACCAGGCGAAGAACCAGAAGGTCGCGTCGGCGTAGAGGTTGGTCAGGTCCCACATCGCCAGCGCGACGATCCCCGCGCCCACGGCGATCAGGTATTTGGGCTCTACGATGCCGGTCAGGCGGCCGACCACGAACATCATCATCATGGTCACCATGCCGCCCGGCGACAGGGCCAGCCCGGCCCAGGTCGCGGTGTAGCCGTAATATTGCTGAAGCAGTTCCGGCAGGAACTGCGTCGTCGCGATCAGGATGGCGCCGGTCGCCATCATGACCAGGAAGCAGGAGCCGAACTGCCGCGTGGCGATCATGCGGATGTCCATCACCGGGTTCTTCCGCGACAGCTCCCACGGGATCATCAGGCAGAAGCAGGCCACGCAGACGACCGTGAAGGCGATGATGAAGGTGGATCCGAACCAGTCCTCCGTCTGGCCGCGGTCGAGCACCATCTCCAGCGAGCCCAGGAAGCCGGCGACCAGAAGGAAGCCGACGACGTCCAGCCGGATGCCTTCCCGCTTCAGCTTCGCGCGCTCCTCGATGGCGGACTTCGGTTCCTGGACGAGGAAGGCGACCAGTGCGAAGGCGAGGACGCCGACCGGGCCGTTGATCAGGAAGCACCAGTGCCAGGAGTAATTGTCCGACAGCCAGCCGCCCAGCGTCGGCCCGACCACCGGGGCCACGACCACCGCGACGCCGAAGATGGCGAAGGCCTGCCCGCGCTTGGCCGGCGGGAAGGAGTCGGCCAGGATCGACTGCGAGATCGGCACCATGCCGCCCCCCGCGAAGCCCTGGAACACGCGGAAGACCAGCAGCGATTCCAGGTTCCAGGCGAAGCCGCACAGGATCGAACTGACGGTGAACAGCCCCAGGCAGCCGAGGTAGAAGCGCTTGCGCCCATAGCGCTTGGCGATGAAACTGCTGGCCGTCAGCACGATGGCGTTGGCGACCAGATAGGTCGTGACGACCCAGGAGGCCTGGTCGGTGCTGATCGCCAGCGTGCCGGAGATGTAGCGCAACGCCACATTGGCGATGGTCGTGTCCAGCACCTCCATGAAGGTGGCGATGGAGACAACCACCGCGATCAGCCAAGGGTTGTGCGTCCCGGCGGCACCATTTTGGCTTCCGCTCATCGCACGGTAACCGTGGGCACGACGGACATGCCGGGGCCAATGGCGACGTCGGTCGGCCAGCCGTCCACCGTGATCTTCACCGGGACGCGCTGCACGACTTTGATGTAGTTGCCGGTCGCGTTCTCCGCCGGCAAAAGGGAAAAGGCGGTGCCGGAGCCGGGCTGGACGCTGTCCACGTGACCGGAGATCTTGTGGTCGGGGTAGGCGTCGATGCGGATGTCCACCGGTTGGCCGGGGCGCATGTCGGTGATCTGCGTTTCCTTGAAATTCGCGGTCACCCAGGTCTCGTCGGGAACGAACATGGACAGGCTCTGACCCGCCTGGGCGTATTGCCCCTTGGCGGCGCCCAGCCGGACGATGCGGCCGGCCTGCGCGGCGGTGACGGTGGTGTAGGACAGGTTCAGCACCGCCTGGTCCACCTGGGCCTTGGCCTGGGCCAGTTCCGCCACCGCGCTCACCCGCTGCGCCTCCAGGCTGCCGACCTGCCGCTGCGCGGCCGTCTGGCCGGCCTTGGCGCGGGCGAGGTTGGCCTGCTGCTGCTTCAGGTTGGAGGCCGACTGCTGGTACTGCTGCACCGTGCCGTTGCCGCGGGACTTCAGGTCCTCGTAGCGGGCGGCGTCCTCCTCGACGAAGCGCAGGGCGGCTTGGGTTTGCTCGACCTCGGCGGCGGCCTCGTCGATCTGCGCGCGCTGGGCGGCGATTTGGGCGTCCACGTTGTCGATGGAAGCCTGGGCTGCGCTCACCTTCGCCTTCGCCTGCTCCAGCGCCGTCTGGTAGTCGCGCGGGTCGATGGTGAAGAGCGTGGCGCCGGCCTCCACATGCTGGTTGTCGGTGACCGCGACCTCGGTGACGTAGCCGGAGACCTTGGGCGCCACGGCGAACTGCCGCGCGTCGACGAAGGCGTCGTCCGTCGTCTCGAAGGGCCGGATGTTCTCGCGCCAGTAGAGGTAGCCGCCGACGATGGCGAGCGCCAGGACCACCAGCCCGATGCCGATGGCCAGCGGATGGCGCTTGAGGAAGCCAGGCTTCTTGTTGTCGTCGGAGGAGCGGTTTTCGGTTGGCTTGGTGTCGGACGCGTGGGCGTGTTCGGGGCCGGGGGCGGTGCGCGCGTCCCCGCGCTGCAAGTCATCGGGCATGTTGGAGTCTTCCGCCGGGTCGGGGCTTGTCGAACACTGTAACGAACGTCGTAGGACATTGTTTCCGTTCTCCGGCTGCAAACGCTTCGATGGCAGAAGTCCCTATGCCGATGCGCGGCGCCGGAGGTAGTGTGCGCCACCCTTCGGAGCCCGCGATGACCCCGCCTCCAGAAACCTTGAAGCCTGCCAGCTCGAACACCCCCACGGACGAGCAGCACCGCGCCATCCAGGCCATCGACGCTTGGTACGCGGACCCCAACGCGCCCCAGATCTTCTGGCTGGCGGGGGAGGCCGGGACCGGCAAGACCAAGACCACCGTCTTCGCGCTGGAGCATCTGCAGGACCGCCGGCGCCTGCGCGACTTCGTGGTGGGCGCGCCGACCGGCAAGGCCGCCCAGGTGCTGCGCCGCAAGGGGCTCGACCAAGCCTCGACCCTGCATTCGCTGATCTACGCGCCGCGCGTGGACGAGGACACGGGGGATTTGCTGTTCGCCCGCCGCTCCGAAGGGTCCTTCGTGGAGGCCGACCTGATCGTCTGCGACGAGGGCTCCATGGTCGGCGACGACGTGGCCGGCGACCTGATCCGCTCGGGCAAGAAGATCCTGATGATCGCCGACGACTACCAGCTTCCGCCGGTGTCGGGCCAGGGCACGCTGACCAGTGGCCAGCCCGACTTCCGGCTGGTGGAGCCGCACCGGACCGCGCGGGAAAGCCCGGTGATCCGGCTGGCCCACCTGCTGCGCCGGCAGGAGCTGCCGCGCCGCTTCGGATCGGTCGGCAAGGTCCACGTCCTGCCCATGACCCGCCAGACGGAGGTGCTGGCGACCCGCGTGGACACGCAGACCATCTGCGGCACGCACCGCGTCCGCACCGCCTTCACCAAGCGCATCCGCTCCGGCCACGGCTTTGAGATGGTCATGCCGCAGGCGGGGGAGCGGGTGATCTGCCGCCGCAACCACAAAGACGAGGGGCTGTTCAACGGCATGATCGGCACGCTGACTCGCCCGGGCACGGAGGCGCGCGGCAAGAACGACGGCCTGTGGTCGCTGGGCGTCCATATGGAGGACGAGGTGCGGTCGCGCAGCAAGGTCATCGTGCATCCCGGCCTGTTCGAAGCGCACTACACGGGGGAGCCGGCGCCGACGCGGGTGGACAAGAACGTGCAGTTGTTCGACTGGGCGTGGCTGATCACTTGCCATTCCGCCCAGGGGTCGGAGTTCCCGTCCGTCACCGTGCTGGACGATTCCAACGCCTTCCGGGAGCACAAGTGGCGCTGGCTCTACACCGCCGTGACCCGGTCGCGGGAGGAACTGGTGCTGCTGCTGCGCAACGCCGACCTCGGCGGTCCCTGGTCCATGCCGCAGTTCGACGCGGCGTAGGGAGCCTGCGGGGCCGTTCAGCGTTTCCCTTGGGCATTGCGGGAGGAACCCATGCCCAAGGCGAAATCCGCTCATAAAGAGGATGCGGCCGAGATTGCCGGTGTCACCGTCACCCATCCCGACCGGCTGCTCTGGCCGTCGGCGGGGGTGACCAAGCGCGCCTTGGCGGACTATTGCGTCGCGGTCGCCGACCGGTTGCTGCCGCAGATCGCGAACCGTCCGCTGACCCTGCTGCGCTGTCCGTCCGGCAGTGAGGGGGAGTGCTTCGTGCAGAAGCATCCCTGGCCCGGCCTGTCCAAGGCGGTGCGCCGCCTGCGCGACGGCGACGACGAATGGCTGGTCGTGGACGACGCGGCCGGCCTCGTGGCGCTGGTGCAGATGGGCGTGCTGGAGTTCCACCCCTGGGGCGCTAAGGCGGACGATCTGGAGCATCCGGACCGCGTCGTCTTCGACTTCGACCCGGACGAGGGCGTGCCCTGGGCGCGGGTGGTGGAGGGCGCGCGGGCCGTTCGCGCCGTGCTGGACGGGATGGGCCTTCGCAGTTTCGTGAAGTCCACGGGCGGCAAGGGGCTGCACGTCGTCGTTCCCATCGAACCACGCGCGGGATGGGAGCAGGTCAAGGCCTTCGCGCATGAAGTCGCGGAGCGGTTGGAAGCGGACGCGCCCGACCGCTACACGACCAACCCGCTGAAGGAGGCGCGGCACGGGCGCGTGTTCCTGGACCACCTGCGCAACAGCCGCGCGGCCACGGCGGTGGCCGCATTCTCGCCGCGGGCGCGGCCCGGCGCGCCCATCGCCGTACCTTTGAATTGGGAGGACTTGGGCGATGATCCGGCTGCTATCCGGCGCGTTCTGAATGACCCGCCGGCCGGCAACCCCTGGCCGGACTTTTCCAAGCTTCATCAACGGCTTCCAGGCTGACGAAACGGCGCACCGCCACTTATGCGCACTGGTGCGCCGTGGCTGGTCGGGTAGAATAATGTTCCTGTTTTGTTCATGTCTTCGGGAAGCCGTTCCGGCGTTCCCGCCCGCATCCTTCTTGACCAACCCGACCGGAATGACCCGACATCTGCGAACCCATCAGCGGGCGCTCGACAGCGTCGTCCGCGCCATCGCCGCCGGTGACTCCCCGGTGCGCGACATCCTGGCCGCCGTCACGCCCGGCGGCGGCAAGAGCCTGCTTCCCGTCATCGCGGCGGCCCGCCTGATCGCCGCCGGCATTGTGGACCGCGTGTGCTGGATCGTGCCGCGCGACAGCCTGCGCCTCCAGGCGGAGGAGGCCTTTGCCGACCCGGCGTGGCGCGCGGCCATCGGCCACGCCGTCTCGCTGCGCGCCGCCGACAATGGCCCGGACCTCTGCCGCGGCCTGGACGGCTACGTCACCACCTACCAAGCCGTCGCCGCGGCCCCCGACCTGCACCTGTCCGAGATCCGCCGCCACCGCTACCTCGTCGTCGTGGACGAACTGCACCACCTGCCGGCCCTGTCCGACCTCGACCCCCTGACCGCGGAGGAGGCGGAGACGGCCTGGAGCCGGGCGGTCGCCCCCATGCTGGAAAGTGCCACCGCCCGGCTGCTGATGTCGGGGACGCTCCAGCGCGCCGACGGGCGGGCGATCCTGCGGCTGCCCTACCGCCGACCGCGCGGCTTCCGCCGCGTACGGGAGATCGACTTCGAGGCGCCGGGCTGGGCGGTGGTCGGCTACAGCCGCCGGCAGGCGCTGGCCGAACGCGCGCTGATCCCCGTGACCTTCGGCGCCGTGGATGGGGAGGCGGAGTGGATCGGCGGTGCGCGCACGCGGCGCGTCGCCTCGCTCGCCAACGCCCGGCGGATGGCGCGGGACGCGCTGTTCACCGCGCTGCGCACGGAATACGCCGACGCGATGCTGCGCATGGCCTTCGACGCCTGCCGCAAGCGGCGCGCGGAGCGGCGCATCGACCTCGGCCTGGGGCCCACGGATTCCGCGCCGGGGCTCGGCAAGCTGCTGGTGGTGGCGCCGGACCAGACGGCGGCGTGGCGCTACGCCGCAACGCTCCAGGCCTGGGCGGGCGGGCAGGACATCGTGCGCGTCGCGGTCAGCAGCGCGCCCGACCCGCACGGCACCATCGCGGAGTTCCGGCTGCGCCCCGACCCGTCGGTGCTGGTCACCGTGGGCATGGCCTACGAGGGCATGGACTGCCCGGAGATCAGCCACGTCGCCTGCCTGACCCACATCCGCTCCCGCGGCTGGCTGGAGCAAATGGTGGCGCGCGCCACCCGCTTTGACCCGCTGGGCGGCGCCTATGAACGGCAGCAGGCCATCGTCTACCACCCCGACGATCCCATGTTCCGCTCTTTCCGCACCGCCATTGAGACGGAGCAGGGCGTGCGCGCCGACATCCCGGCCGAGATGCCGGGGGAGGGCGGGGGGACGGTGGTGGAGGATGAGCTTCACGACGTGGCAGCGGAAACCGGCGAGGATGCGCCGGTCGATGCCGCGCTCGCCTCCTGCGACGCGCCGCCGGAGGAGGTGACGGAGCGGCCGGGCCGGGTGATCGTGCCGCTGCGCTCCAGCGCGACGGAGGTACGGTTCGACACGCTGGCGCCCGGTCCCGACCTTGGGCCGGTGGTCGGGCGCGGCGGCGGGCCAACGCCCTCCATGCTGGAGCGGCATCTGCGCGACCGCATCGGCCAGATGGTCGCCGCCCAGGTGGTGGAGGATGAGGACGCCGGGGTCGGCACCGCGCGCCGGGGCCTGGGCTACCACGCCTACAATGCCGCACTGCGCCGTGTGCTGGGCAAAAGCCGCGCGACCATGACTCTGGACGAGCTGGAGGCCGCGGTCGGCTGGCTGGAGCGCAACCGCATCAGCGACCACCTGCACCGCATCGCCGGTGACCCGCAGTTCCGTTGGTCGAGCCGGCGCCGCCGGGCGTGATCATCCCCGGAGGGGGCGGTTGCGTCCAGCCTCCGGCGGTTTGCGGGGCGGCAGCGGCGGCGGGCCGGCCGCCTCTTTCCCTTCCCCGAGATATCCCTGCGCCACGGCGACGACCGAACGCCAGGGGCGTTCGAAGGGCAGGGGCGGCCAGCCGCCCTGGAACAGGCCGGAGATCATCCAGCCAGCCAGCAGGGTCACCGCCAGCTGCTCCGAAAAGCCGCCCGTCTTCAGGATCGGCAGGGCGAAGTTGCGCCGCCGCTTGATCGGCCACAGCAGCGGCAGCCCGGCCGGCGTCAGCAGGTCGCCCGCGAGGTGCGTCAGGTAGCCGACCAGGAAGGGGATGATGATGTGCGAGTAGGCCGCGTGCTCATGCAGGAACCACAGGCAGGCCGCGATGGCGAGCGTGGAATGCGTGATGCCGCGGTGCCCGAAGATGGCGGAGACCAGCAGCGACAGCGGCTTGACCCACTGGCCGAGAGTCGATTTCGGGTGGTCGATGTCCGGCGCGAGTGAGCCGAGGATCGCCACCCCGAAGGCCGCCGCGTCGAAGGGCAGGCCGAGCCGCGTCGACACGTAGAACCACGTCGCTCCACCGACGATGATGTGGGACGAGGCCATCATGGGCGGTCACCACGCAGCACGCGGTGGGGCACAGGGTGGAACGGCGCCCAAAGCCTGTACCCGTGTGATCACGTCGATGCCGCCAGCCCATGAGGTTCCCGGATCCTGACATTAGGACAAAAGTCTGCGCCACACAATTGTTGCGCGAGAATGAGGGATTCCCGGGAAGCATAGCGTCCATGCGTGCGCGAATATTCCTGCAGAAGACCTACGGCAACGTCCCCTGCGGAAGGTTTTCCCGGAAGACGATGTCGATGCGCGGGGCTTCGATGCCGTGGGTCGGCTCGCGGCCGGCGCGCAGGTTGGCGAAGACGGCGGCGCAGCTCAGCATGGCGCCGCGCGGGTCCTGGGTCAGCACCGCGTCCATGGTGCCGTCGATCAGCATGCCGCGCGTCTCAGGCGTCAGGCCGTGGCCGACGAACACCACGTCGCGCTCCCGCCGGGCCTCGCGCAGCGCGCGGGCGACGCCGCCAGGGGCGCCGCCGATGTTGTAGATGGCGGCAAGGTCGGGGTGGTGGCTCAGCAGCGTGCGGGCCTGACGGTAGCTTTCGCCCTCGTCGTCGTGGGCCTCGCGCAGGCCAAGGACCTCCATCTCGGGAGCGGCCTCGCCGAGGTAGGCGAGGAAGCCGAACTCGCGCTCCTCATGCGCGCGGTAGCTCAGGCTGCCGGCGATCATGGCGACTTTAGCCGGGCGGCGGTCGACGAAGCGGGCGATCAGGTGCCCGGCGGTGCGGCCCGCCGCGCGGTTGTCCAGCCCGACATAGGCGACGCGGCGGCAGTTCAGCACGTCGGAGATCAGCGTGACGGTGGGCACGTTGCGCTCTGCCAACTCGTTCACCGCCTCCCGCACGGCGGGATGCTCCAGCGCCATGAAGGCGATGCCGTCCACCTTGCGCCAGTGCTGGAGCAGGCTGCGCGCCAGCAGTTCCGGGTTGAAGCTGTTGATGAACTCCACCTGCGCCTTCAGGCCGAAGGGGGCCAGCGCCGCCTCCGATGCGCGGACCAGCTGCCCCAGCCCGGTCAGGAAGCGGTTGGTGCCTGACGGCAGCAGGAACAGGGTGCGCATCGGCTTCGGCGCCATAGCCGCGCTGAGCGCCGATTCCGGGATGTAATCCAGTTCCGCCGCGGCCTTCATCACCCGCTGCACGGTGGCGGCGCGCACGCCCGGCCGGTTGTTCAGGACGCGGTCCACCGTCGCCGTGGACACGCCCGACAGCCGCGCGATGTCGGCGATCCGCGGCAGGCCGCGCGGACCCTCTGGAAGACGGCCCTGATCATCGGACTCCACATCATCACGCATCATTGATGCACCATCAAAAAACATCAAAAAACACATTTGACCCAGAATGTTCGAAGACTTACCGTCCAGCGAACAATCACGCTAGGGCATCAAAGTACATCAGTGATGCCGGGGAGGAAAGCATGAACAACCTGTCGCGCCGCACCATGCTCAAGGCACTCGCATCCGCCCCGGCGGCGGGCGCGCTCGCCGCGGGAACCGGTGCCCTCATCGGCATGCCGGGCATCGCCCGCGCCGCGGAGTTTGAGCTGAAGTACGGCAACAACCTGCCGCTGACTCACCCGCTGAACGTCCGCGCGCAGGAAGCCGCCGACCGCATCGCCAAGGAGACGAACGGGCGGGTCAGCATCCAGATCTTCCCGAACAACCAGCTTGGCGGCGACACCGACATGCTGTCCCAGGTGCGCAACGGCGGCATCACCTTCTTCACGCCGTCGGCGCTGGTAATCGCGACGCTGGTGCCGGTGGCGGCGATCAACGCGGTGGGCTTCGCCTTCTCCGACTACAGCCAGGTCTGGGCGGCGATGGACGGCAAGCTGGGCGGCCATGTTCGCAACGCCATATCCAAGGTCGGGCTCTACGCCTTCGAGAAGATGTGGGACAACGGCTTCCGCCAGATGACCAGCGGCGCCAAGCCCATCGAGACCGCGGCCGACATGAACGGCCTGAAGATCCGCGTGCCGGTCAGCCCGCTCAGCATCGCAATGTTTAAGGCCCTGTCGGCGGCCCCGGCCAGCCTGCAGTTCAGCGAGGTCTACTCCTCGCTCCAGACCCGCATCGTCGACGCGCAGGAAAACCCGCTGCCGATCATCCAGGTCGCCAAGCTGTACGAGGTGCAGAAGTACTGCGCCCTGTCCAACCACATCTGGGACGGCTTCTGGTTCATCGCCAATGGCCGCGCCTGGAACGGCCTGCCGCCGGACCTGCAGAAGATCGTGGCGGACGCCATCAACGACGCCGGCATGAAGCAGCGCGAGGACATCAAGGCGCTGAACGCGTCGGTGCAGGCGGACCTTCAGTCGAAGGGCCTGACCTTCAACCAGCCCGCGCCGGACAGCTTCCGCGCCAAGCTGCGCGACAGCGGCTTCTATTCGGAATGGAAGGGCCGCTTCGGCGACGAGGCCTGGGGCCTTCTGGAAGGCGCCGTCGGCAAGCTCGCCTGACGTCCCCCCTTGATGCTGCCAAGGAGATGCACACTCCAGCGGAGGAGCGCGCGACCATGCGTGAAGCGACCCTGAATGACGTGACCAGCGCCCCCGCCGGATCGGTGGCGTATTTCGCGGAACGGTTCGACCGCGGCTTGGCGGCAACGATCGAAGCGGTGGCGGCCCTGCTGGTGCTCGTCGAGATCGGCGTGCTGCTGACCGGCGTGGTGGCCCGCTACGTCTTCCACGCGCCGATCGTGTGGTCGGACGAGCTGGCCTCCATCCTGTTCCTCTGGCTGTCCATGCTGGGGGCGGTGGTGGCGCTGCGGCGGGGCGAGCACATGCGGATGACCGGCATGCTCGGCCTCATAGGCCCGCGCACCCGCGCGCTGCTGGAGACGCTGGCGATCACCGTGCCGGTCGCCTTCCTGGGCATGATCCTGCACCCCGCCACCGACTACGCGATGGAGGAGCAGTTCATCGTCACGCCGGCGTTGGAGATCTCCAACGCCTGGCGGGCGGCGGCGCTGCCCACCGGCATCGCGCTGATGCTGGTGGCGGCGCTGACGCGGCTGATGCGGCTACGCTCGCCCAAGCTGGTCGGGGCGGCGGTGCTGCTGACGGCCGTGGTGGCCGTGCTGTTCTGGCTGGCCGGACCCGTGTTCAAGCCGCTGGGCCAGTTGAACCTGATCATCTTCTTCGTCGGCGTGGTCGCGGCCAACGTCTTCGCCGGCGTGCCCATCGCCTTCTCCTTCGCACTGGCCACCTTCGGCTATCTGGGGCTGACCACCACGACGCCGATGCTGGTGATGGTCGGCCGGCTGGACGAGGGCATGTCGCACCTGATCCTGCTGGCGGTGCCGCTGTTCATCTTCCTGGGCCTGCTGATCGAGATGACCGGCATGGCGCGGGCGATGATCCAGTTCCTGGCCAGCCTGCTGGGCCATGTGCGCGGCGGCCTGTCCTACGTGCTGATCGGGGCGATGTACCTCGTCTCCGGCATCTCCGGCTCGAAGATCGCCGACATGGCGGCCATCGCGCCGGTGCTGTTCCCGGAGATGAAGAAGCGCGGCGCCGCCCCCGGCGACCTCGTGGCCCTTCTGTCGGCCACCGGCGCGCAGACGGAAACCATTCCGCCCTCCATCGTGCTGATCACCATCGGCTCGGTCACCGGCGTGTCCATCGCGGCCCTGTTCGCGGGCGGCCTGCTGCCGGCCGTGGTGCTGGGCGCGGCACTGTGTGCCGTGGTCTGGTGGCGCTACCGGCACGAGGATCTGAGCCACGTCGAGCGGACCCCGAAGAAGGAGATCGCCCGGCTGGCCGTGGTGGCGCTGCCCGCCATCCTGCTGCCCTTCGTCATCCGCGCCGCGGTGGTCGAGGGCGTGGCGACGGCGACGGAGGTCTCCACCATCGGCATCGCCTACGCGACGTTGATGGGGCTACTCGTCTACCGCCAGTTCGATTGGCGGCGCATCAAGCCGATGCTGATCGAGACCGCGTCGCTGACCGGTGCGATCATCTTCATCGTCGGCTGCGCCACCGCCATGGCCTGGGGCCTGACGCAGTCCGGCTTCTCCCGCGATCTGGCGCGCTGGATGGCCGGCATCCCCGGCGGCGGCTACGGCTTCCTCGCCATCTCCATCGTCGCCTTCATCATCCTGGGCAGCGTGTTGGAAGGCATCCCCGCCATCGTGCTGTTCGGCCCGCTGCTGTTCCCCATCGCCCGCGCCGCGGGGGTGCACGAGGTGCACTACGCGATGGTGGTGATCTTCGCGATGGGCATCGGCCTGTTCTCCCCGCCCTTCGGCGTCGGCTACTACGGCGCCTGCGCCATCAGCAAGGTGCACCCGGACGAGGGCCTGAAGCACATCTGGGGCTATGTCGCCGCCTTGCTGATCGGGCTGGTCGTCGTGGCCGCCGTTCCCTGGATTTCCACCGGCTTTCTCCCGTTCTGACGGCGGGCCGGTCCCCCTTTTCCTTCGAGGAGCATCCCATGAGCCGATTTTTCGGCGAGATCCGGCAGGCCGGCTATGTCGTGGACGACATCGAGGCCGCCATGGACTACTGGAGCAGCAAGCTCGGCATCGGTCCGTGGTTCTACAACGAGCGCGTTCCGATCAAGAACTACACCTACCGCGGCGAGTCCTACGAGCCGCACAATTCGGTGGCGCTCGCCAACTCCGGGTCGCTGCAGATGGAGCTGATCCAGACCCGCAACGACGCGCCGTCGATGTACCGCGACTTCCGTCAGGCCGGGCGCACCGGGCTCCAGCACGTTGCCTACTGGACGCAGGACTACGACGCCGACCTGGCGCGCCTGACCGCGCAGGGCTTCAAGGCGGTGATGAGCGGCGAGGTGGGCGAGCGCGGCCGCTTCGTCTATTTCGACACCGAGTACCACCCCGGCACGGTCATCGAGCTGTCGGAGGTCGCCGGTCCCAAGGGCAAGATGTTCGACCTGATCCGCGAGGCCTCCATCGGCTGGGACGGCAAGGATCCCGTCCGCCCCTTCCCCGACCTCAACCGGCTGTGAGACGCGTCATGAGTCCGGACCGTTTGGAGGCCGACTACCTGATCGAGACCCCGCTCGACCCCGCCAAGGTGGCCGAGGTGATGGCGGGGGAGCAGTCCTGCGGCACCTTCACCCGCGTGCATGGGGAGACGGATGACCTCCGCGCCCGCGCCCGCGCGGTGGTGGAACGGATCGAGGAACTGCCCGCGACCGACACGCCCAGCCTGCCCAACAGCTGGCTGGAGCGGAAGAATCAGCCGGGCCCCTGGCGGCGGGCGAAGGTCACCATCTCCTTCCCGACCGCCAACATCGGCGCCAACCTGCCAACCCTGGCGGCCACCGTGGCCGGCAACCTGTACGACCTGGGCGAGGTCACCGGCCTGCGCCTGGAATCCGTCCGGGTGCCGGCGGCCTACCGCGCTGGATTCGACCTGCCGCGCCACGGCGTGGCGGGCACGCGGCGGCTGACCGGCGTGGCGGAGGGAGCTCTGGTCGGCTCCATCATCAAGCCGAACGTCGGGCTGTCGGCGGAGGAGACGGGGGAACTGGTCGGGCAGCTCTGCGCCGCCGGGCTGGACTTCATCAAGGACGACGAGATTTCCGCCGATCCCGTTCACGCGCCGCTGGCCGAGCGCATTCCAGCGGTGATGGCGCGGGTGCGCCGCCACCAGGACCGCACCGGCAAGCACGTCATGGTCGCCTTCAACATCACCGACGAGACCGACGCCATGCGTCGCCACGCCGATCTGGTGGAGAGGGAAGGCGGCAGCTGCGTGATGGTCAGCCTGAACTGGTGCGGCTTCTCCGCCGTCCAGACGCTGCGGCGGAGCACCGGGCTGGCGCTGCACGGGCACCGCAACGGCTTCGGCGCCTTCTCGCGCCACCCCATGCTGGGCATCGGCTTCGACGCCTATCAGGTTCTGTGGCGGCTGGCCGGCGTGGACCACATGCACGTGCACGGCCTTCAGGGCAAGTTCGCTCAGCCGGACGCGGAGGTGATCGACGGCGCGCGGGCCTGCCTGACGCCGCTGACGGACGGTGCCGACGATCGCGTGATGCCGGCCTTCTCCTCCGGCCAGTGGGCGGGCACGGTGCCGGTGACTTGGGACGCCGCGGGCACCGACGACCTGCTGTTCATGGCCGGCGGCGGCATCATGGCCCACCCGGACGGCCCGGCCGCGGGCGTCGCCTCCATCCGGCAGGCCTGGG
Source organism: Azospirillum canadense (assembly GCF_025961225.1). Classification (GTDB taxonomy): domain Bacteria; phylum Pseudomonadota; class Alphaproteobacteria; order Azospirillales; family Azospirillaceae; genus Azospirillum; species Azospirillum canadense. The sequence goes on from NZ_JAOQNG010000010.1 coordinate 314,916, forward strand.
CGGCCGTCCGTGCGGGCACCAGCCTGCCGGACGCGGCGCAAAGCCAGCCGGAGCTGAAGCGCGCCCTGGACTTCTTCGGGGCCAAGCCGTGACCTTGCGGTACGGCCCCCGGTTCGCTTGGTACGGCGACGATTTCACCGGCGCCACGGACACGCTGGCGACGCTGGCCAAGGCGGGGCAGCGCGCGCTGCTCCTCCTCGGCATTCCCGACGCGGCGCGGCTGGCGTCGCTCGGGGATCTCGACGCGCTGGGCATCGCCGGGGCCGCGCGCACCATGGACCCCGAGGCCATGCGGGCGGAGCTGGAGCCGGTCGGGCGCTTCTTCGCCGGGCTCGGCGTGCCGGTGATGCACTACAAGTGCTGCTCCACCTTCGACAGCGCGCCGCATGTGGGGAGCATCGGGGCGGCCGTGGCGGCTTTGCGTCCCTTTTTCCCCAACCGTTTCCTGCCCATCGTCGGCGGACAGCCGAACATCGGCCGCTACTGCCTGTTCAGCAATCTCTTCGCTGCGGCCGGCACGGGCGGGTCCGTGCACCGCATCGATCGCCACCCGACCATGAGCCGTCACCCCGTCACCCCCATGGCGGAGGCCGACCTGCGCCGGCACCTCGCCGCGCAGGGGCTGGAGGGGCTGGCGGCGCTGCACTGCCCGGATTACGACCTGGACCCTGCGGCGCTCGCCGCCCGTCTGGACGGGCTGGTGGAGGCCGGGGAGGGCGGCGTCCTGCTGGACGTCGGCAGCCCCGCGCACTTGGAGCCGGCCGGCCGCCTGATCCACAAGCGCTCTCTGCGCGCACCGCTGCTGGCTGTTGGGCCGAGCAGCGTGGCACAGGCGCTGGCGACGCAGTGGCCGGCGGGGTCTGTTTCGAACACCGGGCTAGCGCCGGCTTCCGGCCCGGTCTTCGTGATGGCGGGCAGCCTGTCGCCGGTCACGCGGCGCCAAGTCGAGGCCACGACTTCCTTCGAGCGAATCCCGGCCGACGCCGGCCGCCTGTGCGGCGACCCCGCCTATACGGCGGCCTTGCTGGAGCGGGTCGCCGGCCTCCTGCGGGCGGGTCGCCATGCGCTTGTCTGGACGGCGCCGTCCGACGGCACCGCGGACACCACGCAGGCCGCAGCCGTGGCCGACGCGACAGCCGCCTTCATCGTCGCGGTGGTGCGCGCGATGCCGCTGCGCCGCGTCGGCATCCTGGGCGGCGACACGTCGAGCAAGGCGGTGGCGGCGCTCGGCTGCTGGGGATTGTCCTATGTGACGACGCTCTCGCCCGGCGTGACGGTCAGCCGCAGCCACAGCGCGGACCCCGCCGCGGACGGGCTGGAGCTGATGTTGAAGGGCGGCCAGATGGGCAGCGAGGATCTGTTGGAGCGGCTGGTTCGGGGGTGAGGGTGGTGTGGGGGGAGTGGTTGTGTTGGAGCCCCCACCCCGACCCTCTCAACACCAACCCCATCACACCCGGTAATACTGCACCAGCCCCACCAACCCCTCCCCAAGGTCGCTGAGGTTGCCGGCGGCGCCCTCCAGCTGGCGGGTGCCGGCGGCGGTCTGGCTGCTCGCCTCGCGGATGTTGTGCATGGCGCGGGTGACCTGCTCCAGGCCGATCTGTTGCTGGTTGGTGCCGGCGACGATCTGCTGGAAGGCGAGCAGGCTTTCCTGCACGCTCTCGGCGAGGTCGCGGATGGTGGCCTGGGTGGCGTCGGTCTGCCGCTTGCCAGCCCCGACGCGCTTGACCGCCTCCTCGGTCAGCATGACCGAGGCGTTGATGCCGTGCTGGATCTCGCTGAGGTTGGAACGGACCTGCGCGGTGGCCTCCTTGGCCTGGTCGGCCAGGCTCTTGATCTCGCTGGCCACCACGGCGAAGGTGCGGCCGTGCTCGCCGGCCGCCGCCGCCTCGATGGCGGCGTTGAGCGCCAGGAGGTGCGAGCGTTCGGCGATGTCGTTGACGGTCAGGATGATCTCGCCGATCGCCTGGGTGCGCTCCGACAGCACGACGATGTTCTCGGCCACCGCCTCCGCCTGCTCGCGGATGGCGTCCATCGCCAGGTTGGTGTCCTCCACCGCCTTCAGCCCGTTGTCGCTGGTCGCCGCCGCGGCCTCGGCGTTCTCCGCCACGTCCTGAGCGCGGCGGTTGATCTGCGCGCCGGACTCGGTGATCTCGCTCAGCGTCGCCGTGGTTTCTTCCACTGCCGCCAGCTGCTGCGCCACGCTGGCCGCCTGCTGCTGCGTGGAGGCGCGGATCTGCGCCGTCGCCGCGTGCATGCTCTCCGCCGTCGCACGGGTGGAGGAGGCGACGGTCCGCAGCTTCGCGGCCATGTCGTTGAGATAGCGGCCGAGCGTCGCCAGCTCGTCGGAACCCTCCGTCGCGACCTGCTGCGTCAGGTCGCCGTCCCGCACCTGCCCGGTCAGCCGGACGGCCCGGCGCAGGCGGACGGTGATCGAGCGGCTGGTCAGGAAAGCGATGGCGATGGCGGCCAGGATGCCGACCGCGCCGGCGATCACAGCGGACTCCACCATATCCTGGCGGAGCTGCCGCACGCGGTCCTGGCCGGCTTGCGCCAACTGCTCGCTGATCTGGCTGCCGTCGGTGATGTTTGTGTCGATGACCGCGCGCATCGCGGTCAATTGCGGCTGCACGGCGCGCGCATCGTCGACATGACCCTGGAGAAGCTTGTCGAACATCGGGATGGCGTCCTTTTGGACGCTCTGGAACGCGTCGCGCAGGCGGCTGGAGCGGTCGATCATCTCCGTCCACAGCCGTTCCCGCGTGCTGGAGATGGGAGCGTCCGCGCTGGAGACGGCCAGCGTGTGGAGGCGGTCCACCAGCCCGTTTACCTTCTCGCTGTCGGCGATGTAGCCCTGCTGCAGCAGAATCACGTCCGGGAGCCGGTTCTCCGCCCTGGCGATCACCGCTTCGGCGACGGCGCTCTCCCGCTGGCTGCGCAGGTCCGACTGGAGGACGGCGATCTCCCTCAGCAAAGCCGCCGCTTCGATGTCGTGATGGGAAACCTCCTCGACGACGCCCAAGACGCGGTCCACCCGGTTCGCCTCGTAGAGCAGGGGCAGGACAACGAGGCAACACATGACACCAAAGCCGATGCTCAGCTTTTGCGCGATCTTCACGGCGGGTCCTCACTCAGCAGCTTCGGCAGTCTTACCACCGATCGGAACTGCCCACTATGGCCGGGGAAGGGCTTTCACCTTTGGTGGAGCATAGAACCTCTGTTCGGGGTGCTGCGCGCGAGGTCCGGGGCAAGACATGGCCTTGCGAGGCGCCCGGCGCGCGGCACCATCCGTTTTGCTTTCCAGGGTTAGCGGAACGCTCGCCGGCGTTCGATCTCCGCATCGAGGCGTTGGGCCAGGGTGGCGCTCACGCCCGTCATGGGCAGGCGGAGTTCGGGGCTGTCGATCAGCCCTTCGCGCCACAGCCAATGCTTCACCGGGGCCGGGTTCGGTTCCGCAAACAGCAGGCCGGTCAGGGTGACGATGGCGCGCCATTGGACAAGGGCCTCGGCCAGCCGGTCCTGCCGCAGCAGATCGCCCACCCGAGCGAAGGCCGCGGTCTCCACATGGGCCGACGCCAGGATGCCGCCATCCGCACCTTGGGCCAAGGCGGCGAAGTACGACGTATCCTCGCCGGTGAAGACCTGGAAGCCCGGGGGACGGCGGCACAGCAGGTCGAAACTTTGCCCGGCTTCGGCGCAGCAATCCTTCAGTCCGGTGATGCGGGGATGCTCCGCCAGCCTGAGCAGGGTGTCGTTGCTCATGTTCACGCCGGTGCGGTAGGGAATGTTGTAGATCCACAGGGGCTGGTCCGCCGCCTCGGCGATGGCCAGGAAATGGTGGTACAGCCCTTCCTGCGATGGGCGCACGTAATAGGGGCAGGCGATCAGGCAACCCGCCACCGGCAGGGTGGCGACGCGTCTCATGGCCTTGACCATCGTCCGGGTGTCGCTTCCGCTCAAGCCGATGAACAGGGTCGGGGCATGCCCGCACCCCGCCAGGGCTTCAGCCGATTCCACGGTCAGGCGGTGCAATTCGTCGTCGTCCAGCGCCAGGGCTTCGCCGGTCGTGGCGCCGAGGATCAGGCCATCCACCGGCAAATCGGCGTAATGACGGACCAAGCGGCGCAAGGAAGGAAAATCCACGGCGCCGTCGCGGAACGGCGTGATGAGTGGCAGCCAAATGCCGGAAGGGGTGGAAAGGGACGTCATCGGTTCGTGCTCCTGTAAGTGGGACAGGAGGCGAAGCCGAACGCACCACGACCCCGCCTGGCCTGACGGGGTTGGGAAGACTGGTTGCAGCCGGAGTCGGCGCGCGTGGTCCCACAATCCCCGTTACGGGGATTTTTTCGACGTCTGCGAAAGGGAAGACCGCGTGCGCATGGTCGTCACGCTAAGTGAGCTGTGGCGCACTGTCAATCGCGCACGTTGCACGGTTGCCGACAGACCTCAAAAAAAGGGCCACGCGCAGCGATGCGCGTGGCCTTAAGTCTAGGGAGGAAACGCCCTATGAGAGCGTGCTGCGCAGGGCAGCGGGGTCACCATAGCCGGGAGGATCCTGCGCGTCCACGGTTTCGTGTAATCGTTTACAGGACCCTGTTATGCGACCGCCTTGCCCGCAACCGCCGCAACCACGGCCGGACGTTTCAGGACGCGCAGGGCGATGGCGGTGGTCACCGTGCCGATGGCGATGGCGATGATGTAGCCGGCGAGGTGGGTGACGGCATTGGGGATCGGCAGCACGAAGACGCCGCCGTGCGGCACCTTCAGCTCCGCCCCGATCCCCATGGAGATGGCGCCGGTCAGGGCGGCGCCCAGCACCAGGGCCGGGATGACGCGCAGCGGGTCGCGGGCGGCGAAGGGGATGGCGCCCTCCGTGATGAAGGCGATGCCCAGCACGGCGGCGGCGTTGCCGGCCTCCCGCTCCTCGGCGGTGAAGCGGTCGGCGAACAGCTTGGTGGCGAGCGCGAGGCCCAACGGCGGCACCATGCCCGCGGCCATGGCGGCGGCCATGGGGGTGTAGACCTGGCTGGCGATCAGGCCGGTGGAGAAAGCGTAGGCCGCCTTGTTGACCGGGCCGCCCATGTCGAAAGCCATCATCGCGCCGATCAGCAGGCCGAGCAGGATCGCGCTGCTGCCCTGCATCCCCTTCAACCAGGCGCTCATCACGGCCAGCGCCTCCGCCACCGGGGTGCCCACCACGTAGATCATGGCGAGGCCGGTGATCAGGGAGCCCAGCAGCGGCAGGATCAGTACCGGCTTCAGCCCCTCCAGGTTGCGGTGCAGCCGGATGTGTCGGTTCAGCCAGGCGGTGCCGTAGCCGGCGATGAAGCCCGCGGCGATGCCGCCCAGGAAACCGGCGCCAAGGTTGGCGGCCAGGAGGCCCCCGACCATGCCCGGCGTGATGCCCGGCCGGTCGGCGATGGAAAAGGCGATGTAGCCGGCCAGCGCCGGCACCATCAGGGCGAAGGCGCCCTTGGCACCGATCTGGAACAGCGCGTGCCCTAGCGTGCCCTGCTGGCTGTCCTCGACCACGTAGATGCCACTGAGCGCGAAGGCGATGGCGATCAGCAGGCCGCCGGTCACCACGAAGGGCAGCATGAAGGACACGCCGGTCATCAGGTGCTTGTAGGGCCCGCTGCGCTGGGTCGCGCGCTCCGCCTTGCCGGCGGTGACCGCGTCGGTCAGGTGGGGCGAGGCTGCGTCCGCCGCGGCGCCGTAGGGGCTGGCCTCCGCCAGGGCGCGCTCGATCAGGGCGCGGCCGTCGTTGATGGCGGGCTTGGTCCCGCTGCGGAACAGGCGCTTTCCGGCGAAGCGGCTGAGGTCCACCTGCGTGTCAGCGGCGATCAGGACGAGGTCGGCGTCGCGGATCTCGTCGTCGGTCAGCGTGTCGCGGGCGCCGACCGACCCTTGCGTTTCCACCCGCACCCGGTGGCCCAGCGCCGCCGCCGCCTGCTGGATGCCCTCCGCCGCCATGAAGGTGTGGGCGATGCCCGTGGGGCAGGAGGTGATGGCGACGATCCGGCGCGTTCCGGTCGCGGCCGGTGCGGAGGCTGCCGCCGTCGTGGTGGCGGTGGAGAGCGCCTGCTCCAGCACCGCCCGCGCGTTGCCCAGCACGGCGTCGAGCGCCGCGGCCGTGCGCTTCAGGCCAGCGAAGCGTTCCTCCCCCAGGTCCCCGGAGCCGACCAGGATGACTCCCTGCGCGCGCTCCGCCGCGTTGGCGGGCAGTCCGTTGCGGATGCCGAGGCTGGTCCGCACCTCCACCTCGATGCTGTGGCCGAGCGAGATCGCGGCCTTGCGCAAGGCTTCGGCGGCCAGGACGGCCTGGGTGCTGAGGTCGCCCGCGGCGACCACGGCCAGCATATTTGCCATGTTTTCCTCCCGGGCGGACACGCGCCCTTTCTTGATTAAAGCGTGGTCACCTGGACCTGCGTGGCCAACGACCGGACCGCGTCGGCGCCGGGCAGGTTCGGCCCGAAGCAGCCGAGCTTGGCGGTCGCGAAGGCCACCGCCCGGCGGGCGACGCCCTCCGTTGAAAGACCGTCGCGGAAGGCGGCGATCAGGCCCGCCACCATGGCGTCGCCAGCGCCGACGGTGCTGAGTGCGGTCACCGCCGGCAGCCGGGCATGCAGGGCCGGCCCGTCCGCCACGAACAGGGCGCCGTCGGCCCCCAGCGACACCACCACCATGCCGACCCCGCGGCCGTGCAGGTCGCGCGCCGCGGCCAGGAGGTCGGCATGTGTCGGAAGCGGCGTGCCGGCCCAGGCCTCCAGCTCGTGCCGGTTCGGCTTGATGCAGTAGGGCAGGGGACCGGCCCCCTCCGCCAGCGCCGACGCCAGCGGGGCACCGCTGCTGTCGAGGACGACGCGGGCTCCCTGCGCGTGCAGGTCGGCGGCCAGCGCCGCGTAGCTGTCGTCCGGCAGCCCGTCCGGCAGGCTTCCGGCCAGCAGAACCAAGGAGCCCGGCGCGACCAGGCGCTGGAGCGTTTCGCTGACCTGATCCATCGCGTCAGCGGTGGCGGTCAGGCCCGGCAGGTTGATGTCGGTCGTGTCGCCGCTGCCGAGGTCGGCGATCTTGATGTTGACGCGGGTTTCGCCGGGCAGCCGTACGAACAGGTCGGCGATGCCCTTGGCGGCGAACAGCGCCTCGAACGGTGCGGCGTTGTCGGCGCCGAGCAGGCCGGTAACGGCCACCGGCGTTCCCCAATCAGCAAGGCAGGAGGCGACGTTGACGCCTTTGCCCCCGGCGTTGCGGCGCACCGCCGTGGCCCGGTGGACCGTGCCGGGGCGCAGCGCCTGGACCGTGATGGTCTGGTCGATGGCCGGGTTCAGCGTCACGGTGATGACGGGCGCGTTGCCAGCGGGCGCGGTCATGCCTCGCCTCCTTCCAGCGTGCCGTCCAGGGCGCGCACGGCGTCGGCGGTCTCGCAATCCAGCGCGCGCCGCGCCGCATCGCGCAGGGCGGACAGGTCGCTGGCGCGCAGCCGGTCCTTCACCCCCGGGATATCGCGCGGGGTCATGGACAGCTCCCGCACGCCCAGCCCGGTCAGCAGCGCCGCGCCGAACGGGTCGCCGGCGATGCCGCCGCACACGCCGACCCAGCGCCCGTGCCGCTCCGCCCCCTCCACGGTCAGGCGGATCAGGCGCAGCACGGCCGGGTGCAGGCTGTCGGCCTCCGCGGCCAGTTCCGGATGCTGGCGGTCGATGGCCAGGGCGTATTGCGTCAGGTCGTTGGTGCCGATGGAGAAGAAGTCCACATGGCGGGCCAGCACGTCGGCCTGGATGGCGGCGGCCGGCACCTCCACCATGATGCCAAGCGGCACCGGCGGGGCGTCCAACTCCGCGCGGATGCGGTCACAGGCGGCGCGCAAGGTCTGCACCTCCGGCAAGGCCGTGATCATCGGGAACATGATGGATAGCGCATGGCCTGACGTGTCCCGCACCTTGGCGGCGCGGTAGAGGGCACGCAGCTGGGTGTCCAGCAGGTCCGGCCGGCGTAGCAGCAGGCGGGCGCCGCGCACGCCGAGGAACGGGTTCTCCTCATGCGGCAGCTGCAGGTGCGGCACCTGCTTGTCGCCGCCGATGTCCAGCGCGCGGACGATCAAGGGGCGGCCGTCCAGCGCCTCCAGCATGGTGCGGTAGGTCTCGAACTGCTCGTCCTCGCCGGGGGCCTCGGCGCGTTCCAGGAACAGGAACTCCGTGCGCATCAGGCCGACGCTCTCGGCACCCTGCGACAGGGCCATGGCGACCTGATCGGGGCGGTTGACGTTGGCCCCGATCTCCACCTCGTGCCCGTCGCGGGTGCGGGCGGGGAGGCCGCGCCGGGCCTCCTCCTCCGCCTTGCGCGCCTGTTCCCGGTCGATCCAGGCGCGGGCCGACGCCACGTCCTCGTCCGACGGCGTCAGGTGCAACCGGCCTGCCTGCCCGTCGAGCACGGCGGGAGTGCCGTTCGCCAGCCCCAGCAGGGCGCCGCCGCCCGCCACCATGGCCGGCAGACCGAGCGTGCGCGCCAGGATGGCGGTGTGGGAGGTCGGGCCGCCCTGCGCGGTGGCGAGGCCGATCACCCGGCCCATGTCCAGCGCCGCGGTGTCCGATGGCGACAGGTCATCGGCGACGAGGATGCAGGGCGTGTCGGGCAGGTCGCGCATCGAGCCGATCCGCAGCGCCGGGTCGATGCGCGCCAGCACGCGCTGGCCCACGTCGCGCAGGTCGGCGGCGCGTGCAGCGAGCACCGGATTGTCGAGCGCCGATAGGCCATTGGCCGTCCGCTCCACCGCCTGATGCCACGACCATGCCACCCCGTGCCCCTCCACCATCAGCTGGCAGGCGACGGTGACGAGGTCGGTGTCGTTCAGAAGCTCGGCCTGGGCGGTAAAGATCCCCGCTTCCGAGGGCCCCAGCCGGCGGGCGGTGTCGTCAGCCAGCGCCTTCAGATGCTGGCGGGTCAGGGTCAGCGCCTCGTGCAGCCGGTTGCCGCCCTCGATCAAGGAAACCGGCTGATCCGGCACGGTCAGCTCGGCCGACTGGAGAACATGGATCGGGCCGATGGCAAGGCCGGGGCTGGCCGGGATGCCGGCGACGGCGGGCAGGGCGCCCGGCGGCGTCCAGCCGCGCGTGGGTGTGCGAGCTTTCTGCGCCGCCGCGGCGGCGTCCGCCTGCTCCCGCGCGGTGAGGCGCGTGATGGTCGCCCTCACGCGGGCCAGCGCCGCGACGGCGTCCTCCCCCTCGGCCGACACGACCACGGAATCGCCGGCCCGCAGGCCAAGCTGCAGGAGCGCCACGAGCGCCTTGGCGTCGGCCACTTGGTCGCCGTGGCGAATCTGCACGCGGGCGGTGGACTGGCGGGCGGCCTCCACCCAAGCGGTCGCGGGGCGGGCGTGCAGGCCGGTGGGGTAGTCGACCACCCACTCGAACCGTTCCGCCAGATCACGGCCGGGGGCGGATGGGGGCGCGCTCGGCTGGTCCTCGTTCAGGGCGGCGAGCAGTGCGGAGGGATCGGTGGCCGTGAACAGGCCGGTCAGGCGCGCCTCGTCCTGCATCAGGCGGGTCAGGCGCCGCAGCACCGCCAGATGCGAATCCGACTGCGCGGCGATGGCGACCACGAGTTGGGCGGTCTGGCCGGGGTTCCACTCCACCCCCTGGGGCACCTGCAGGATGGCGATGCCGTTGCGGCGGACGAGGTTGCGGTCCTCCACCATGCCGTGGGGAATGGCGACGCCGTGGCCGAGGAAGGTGTTCGCAACCGCCTCCCGCCGCAGCATGCTGTCGGCGTAGGCCGGATCGATGCAGCCAGCGGCGATGAGCAGCTGGGCGGCTTCCCCGATGGCGTCCCCTTTGCTGGCGGGCCGGGCGTTCAGCCGGACGAGGTCGGGGGGCAGGGTCGCGGTCAGCGTTTCGGGTGCCATGGCGGGTCCGTCTCCTCCAACTGATTTTTTGTAGGCCGTTGCAGCGCTGTTATTGAAAACGATTACAGTGACGTTGTCAACGCGCCGAATACCAGATGCGCCTTGCGCATTCGGATGAAATGGGCGAATCTGAGGCATCGGCATTGGTAACGTTTACAGAGACGACCGCAGGATGACTGTCAGCATCAAGGACGTGGCGCAAAAGGCCGGGGTTTCCGTCGCCACCGTGTCGCGGGTGTTGGGCAGCGGCCCGGTCAGCGACGCGCTGCGCGCGCGGGTGGAGGAGGCGGTTGCCGCCACCGGCTACCGCCCGAATCTGTCCGCGCGGCGGTTGCGGTCACAGCACAGCCAGACCATCGGGCTGATCGTGTCGGACATCCGCAACCCCTTCTTCACCGCGGTCAGCCGCGCGGTGGAGGACGCGGCGTTCCAGGCCGGCATGCGGGTGATCCTGTGCAACACCGACGAGAACCCGGACCGCGAGGCGATGTACCTGCGCCTGATGCAGGAAGAGCGGGTCACCGGCCTGATCTTCGCGCCGACGCGTGCCACGCTGGCGCGGCTCGACCGCGCCGGGCTGGATTTCCCGGTGGTGCTGATCGACCGCAGCGGGCCGTCCGGCCTATATGATTCCGTGGTGCTGGACAACCAGCAGGCCGCCGCGGCGCTGGTCGGCCACCTGCACGCCCAGGGCTACCGGCGCATCGCCGGGCTGTTCGGCAACACCAGCACCACCGCGGTGGAGCGGCACGGCGGCTATCACGCGGCGATGGTCGCGCACGGACTGACGCCCGACGCCCGCTTCGTTCCGCCCTACGCCGACGCTGCGGAGGCGGAGGTGGCGGGCTGGCTCGCCGACATACAAAATCCAGGTGCGGTGCGGCCCGAGGCGGTGATGGTCAGCAACAGTCTGCTGCTGATGGGGGTGGTGAAGGCCGTGCGGAAGCATGGCTTGTCGATCCCCGGTGATCTGGCCCTGGCCGGGTTCGACAACGAAGCGTGGACGGAGCTGGTGGGGCCGGGGCTGACGGTCATCGAGCAGCCCGTCCACGAGATCGGCGCCGCCGCCATGAACCTGCTGTTCGAGCGGTTGGAGGCCCCGGACCGCCCCACCCGCAAGGTGGTGCTGAGCGGAACCTGCGTCGTCCGGGGCTCGACGGCGCCGTTGGAAACGTTTCGGGTTTGAAGAACGACGGCCCGGCCGCCGGCGGAGTGCCGGCGATCGGGCCGCGCGGGCTGTCGGGCGCTTACGCGGAATCCTTCAGCAGCCGCGGCCAGCTCCACACCGCGAGGTGGCCGGGCCGCAGGGCGCGAAACAGCCCGATGGCCGGCTTCTCCGCCACCCGGTGGAAGGCAAGGCCGACCGCGACCGGAACGACCACCAGCGCGGCGAACAAGGCCCAGTCCGGAACCATGCCGCCGACCGCGGTGCGGAAGGTGGCGTTCAAGATGAGCGACTGCACCACCGCGTGCACCAGATAGATGCCGTAGGAAGCCGCTCCCCCCAGCACCAGCCAGGAGGGCACCCGAAGGCGGCCCGACCGCTCCAACTCCGCCATGCCCAGGATGATCAGCACCGAACTGACGCCGTACAAGCACCGCTGAACGTCCCACCGGACGTCAACCGACAGTTCCAGCACCCAACTGGCGACCACGACCGCCAGCCCGAGCGCAAGGACCAGGCCTGCCCGCGGAACCGTTACGCGCCGCAGCAGCCACGCGCAGCCGATGCCGAGGATGAACAGGACGTTGTAGAGGCTGAGCAGGAAGCTGCCCGGAAACGGCAGGTTCCAGACGTATTGATTGATCAGGATCAGCGCGATCCAGACCCCCATCATGATGGGCAGCAGGCGGCGGCTGAGGATGCACAGCGCGAAGATCGCGTAGAACAGAACCTCGTGCGTCAACGTCCAGGCCACACCCAGCACCGGCTGGGACGTCTGCGGCACCAGGAAGGCCGACATGGCGATGTAGCTCCAGTCGCGCTTGTCCGCGCTGCCCATGCCGGTCAGCAGGTACATCGGGACGAGAACCGCCAGCACAATCCAGTACGGAACGAAGATGCGCGAAATGCGCCGCCACAGGTAACCGCCCAGGCGCTCGGGATGACCGAGATCGTCCGCGTGGGCGTGCATGATGATGAAGCCGCTCAGCACGAAGAAGAACTCGACCCCCATATGCCCGGGGAAGAAAAAGCTGCGCAGCGGCTGGTACCCGAGAAATCGCGCTTCCTGCGGAATGAGCGTCGCGTGATGCAAAACGACCAGGATCGCGGCCACGAAACGGCCAAACTCTAATGACCTTATTTTGTGAGGCGTATTGTTGATGTCCACAATCAAAGCCCTCGCGGTGTGTCGCGTCGAGCCTGGAACATACGCATACTAAGAAATTTTAATGCGGGTGCATTATTGTAGGTTAAGCGTATCGATGGGGGTAGGGCTGATGGTCTTGCTTCATGCCTTCTGGACGGAGGAATGAACAAGACCATGTGCGTCGGCCGGCGTCGTGACGGACCACCATCGGTTCCCATGTGGTATCACTCTCCACCGTAGGGCTTCGCGTCAGAATAGGACGCGGGAGAAGCAAACGAAGGGTGTTGATGTAAGTATACGATCATCCAGATGCTGTTGTGTGGCAATGAGAAACACTGGGCGGATGCTTCTCTCTATAGACATTTCATGATTGCGTTAACACCATCCAACGATCGGCGCTCAATGGTGAGAACCGGTGGGATGGGGGCGAGTACTGTGCGAGGCAGTGGTTTTGTCATGATCGTGCTGGGCATTCTCGGGCTCTTTGCCGGCCTGGGAATGGACACCAGCGTCTCCGGCGGAGTCGGCTCAACCGGGCGCATCGTGAACATCGGGTTGCTCGGCCAGCAGACGTCCGTCCTCACCGTCTCGGGATTCCTGTTCATGACAGGTTGCATGCTGATCGGCTTCGCCACGGTGCGCGATGCAGTAGAAGCCCTTGGGGCGGTGATAGGCGCCCAGGCTCCGCGCCCGATCGAACAGGCGCTCTATCACACTCCGCAATCATCCAGTGAGGCCTCAGATAATTTTATTCCAGGCATGAGAACGTGCCCGAAATGCTATGCGGTAGCGAAGGAAGAGGCGACTTCATGCTGGCGGTGCCGTCACGCGTTCGAGGGCATGCATCACGAGGTTGCGCAGTGAACCAGCTATTTGGATACAAGGATGGTGGCGGGAGTCGGTGCCGGGGTGCGAATTTTCGCTCCGACGTGCTCGAAAGTCTTTATTTACCACGCGTGGGCGACAATCGTCCGAATGAACCGTGTGGCTGATCATGGCAATTGATACTTCTTTCCTTAACGTTGGCATTTACAACATCCCGCAAGCAGCTCGTCTGATCGGGGTGACCGACGCCCGCTTGCGCTCTTGGATGACAGGTTCGTTCGTCAAAACGAAGAGTGGTCCGAAGCGTCAGCCGGCATTGTGGAGTCCGCACTTGCCTGAGATGGATGGCAAGCAGGCATTGACATTCCTCGATCTTATGGAAATTAGGTTGGTCAAACGCTTGCTTGATCAAGAGAAGTCGATGCGATTGACACACATTAGAGAAGCTTTAACGAATTATCGCGCGGATAATGGTGGTGATTATCCTTTGCTTAATAAGCAGCTTTTCACAGATGGGCAATTTCTTTACCGAAAGGCCGTGAATAAAGGGGGAAAGCCGCTACTCGATCTAAATCGATGGCAATATGTATTCGAAGCCGTAGTTGCTCCTACGCTTGACTCCGTCGATATGGGCGACGATGCGCTCCCTTCCCGTTGGTGGCCAAAAGGTCGCGGTGTTCCGGTCGTTTTGGACCCGAGCCATGCGTTTGGTGCTCCAATATTAGCCAAACGTCGAGTGCCAACCGCTGCCCTTGCCCGCGCTATGGAGGCGCAAGGCTCTGTGGAGTCCGTAGCGCGGTGGTATGAACTAGACATCGAAGATGTTCGGGCTGCGATTGAGTTCGAAGCCGACCTTGCTGCTCGGAGATTAGCCGCGTGAAGCTTTTGCTGACGGAAGAGTTTCCGCCAGCCTTCGCTGGCGGAATAAACAAGATTGCGCAACTCGATCAATGTAATCACTGCATTGGTCACATTGACGAGGTATACCCACAGCCGCCGCATACTGGATCATCATGGTTTCATCCAGCTCTTAGAGATGGCTGGATGTTGCTGACGATGATATCGGATATCAAAAGCCATCCGCAAAATCTGGCTCTTTGGAAGTCAACGGGGCTTGTTGTGTTCTTCCCGACTCCGAGTTTTGCCCGCTTGACGTTTCCAAGCATGGCCGCATCTATTCTTGGGCAACTGTCTAAATTGGCGGACGTCTACAGCCAGAGGAATGACGGCGGAACATATCGGCTTGATCCCACTCACATTCGCATGCTTTGAGCTTGTCCAACATCACGCTGTGGCCACTCGCGGTTTTGTGGCGATGCGACGAAAGTGATCGGGATGGCATCTGAAGGCTCCTCAGAGCCAAAATCGGGCTCGCCCATGTGCACCTGATGTACACTGGAAATTTTCGTACAAAATCGGAAACTCAGGATTTTGAGGAGTTCGGTTACCTTGCGTGCACAAGCCGGTGCATACAGAATGGGACCGCAATCAAACCCGAGACTACAACCACGTCAGCGGGTTAGGTTGGCTGGGGCGCCAGGAGCCCAAGCCAAAACGCCGGTAACGCACTATAATCGTTGATTTTGCTGGAGCAATTTGGCTACATGTACCGCAATCGTGTACCATTACTATGTACCATCGAGGGCGTTCGTGGCGGATCTTCGTTACCTGAAACAGCGTCGGCAAGCGTGGTATTTCCGTATCGCAGTGCCCGCCGAGTTGCGGGTTCAGCTTGGTAAGGCAGACATAGTTGAGAGCCTTCAAACACGCGATCTGTCGGTTGCCCAAACGCGCCGCTGGGAACGGGTTGCGCATTGGACCCGTACCTTCGAGGAGATGCGAGGAAATGCCGAAAGCGTGCCTTGGAAGGCCTACCGAGAGACATTGGACCAAGCGCGAGCGGGGGCCTTCGGCGATGCCGTACGAGATGTACACGGCGACGAGGTATCGTCCAGCGGCGTAGACTTTGCCCTTGAGGCGATAGAAGCCGAATGGCTCAAAGCTAACCCTGACGTGGATGCTCCTTTGCCTGCTGCAATTCAGGCGAAGATTGATGCGCTCAACGATTATGCGAAAGAGGCAGCCGGGAAAACGCTTAAGGTCAAGCCGGAATACGGCATGCCTTTTAGCGAGTGTTGTAAAAAATACTTGGAAGAGGTAAAGGCGGAGCTAACAAACCAGACATACGGACAATATCAAGCTGTCTTCCGGCTCTTTAGCGATTTTATCAAAGATAAGCCAATGCGGCTCATTGGTCCCAAGGACGCGATAAATTTCTTGGACATGGTTTCGACGTTCAACCCTAACTGGGGAAGGAGCCCAAAGACGAAGAGTCGGTCGTTTCAGGAGCTTCGAGAACTTTACAGCGGCTCTGAGGAAGGGTTGGCTGTAAGGACGCTTAACAGGTACGTAACTTCGCTTAGCTGTGCATGGAAATGGGCTAAAAAACGCCAGGAGTCTAACGGAGAAAATCCTTTCGATGGACTATTTCGCGCGGTCAACGCAAAAAACTCTGAGACGTACGTGCCTTATGAAATCGACGAGTTAAATCAACTATTCAGTCCGCTACCGAAAAATACCGCTCTATGGGAAATCCCGCTTGTCGCTCTCTATACCGGCATGCGGCTGAACGAGATATGTTCCCTTGCTTGGGAGAATGTACGACAACAAGACGGGGTTTGGTATTTCGATATTGTCGCTGCCAAATCGGAAGCTGGTGTTCGGCCTGTGCCAATCCACAGTAAGCTTATCTGGCTACTGGAAAGGCGTGCCAATGATCCCAAGCAACTACTCTGGCCCCAGTTGAAGCCTGGGGGGCCAGATAAGAAACTATCTTGGTATCTGTCCGGCGATTTTAGCGAGTACAGGCGAAAGCGCGGCGTCATTGGAGCAGGGAAAGCCTTCCATTCGTTTCGTAAGAACGCTACCCGTTGTTTGGAGCGGTCCAGAGTGCCTCAAAACGAGGCCGCCGAAATCATTGGGCACGAAAAGGCGGGGATTACGTATCGTGTTTACAATCCTGATGGCATGACCATGCAACAACGCCGCGATACGGTCGAAAAGATTGTTTACCAGGGCTTTGAAATACCGAGGTCGGGAGGCCAGGGCTGAAGACCGAATAACAACGAACAACGCAACCTTTAACCCTTTTTTTGAAGTGGCTCTTTAGCGAACCGGGGCAGGGTGCGGGAGTCTCAACGTCTCTGGGACTCCTGCACCCTCCCTTTCTCGATCAGGCCCCGCTTCTGCTTCGATGATCCGGTAAACACTAGCCCGCCCGATGCCGAGCCGCTTGGCAATCTCCGAAGCTCCTACGCCCTGGGCCTTCAAGGCCATTACCTCGTCCGCCTTCGCTTGGGCGGTAGGCTTGCGTCCCTTGTACTTCCCTTCAGCCTTGGCTTTCGCAATGCCTTCGCGTTGACGTTCGAGCATAATTTCCCGTTCGAACTCGGCCACGCCCGCAAGCATGGTCAACATCAGCTTGCCGGTAGGGGTAGCGGTATCGATGCCCATGTTGAGGATACGCAGGGAGGCGCCCTTGGCCTTCAGAGCGTCGAGTATCGTTATTAGATGCGCTACAGAGCGGGCCAAGCGGTCCAGCTTTGTGACTACCAGCGCATCGCCTTCCCGGACGAAATCGAGGGTCAGGGCTAGCTGTTCGCGGTTCGCCACGTCCACAGAGGAAACTTGTTCCTGAAACAGCTTCTCGCAACCTGCGGCCCGAAGGTCGCGGGCCTGGGCCTCTATGCTCGCCTTCTGGTCGAGGGTTGAGGTACGAGCGTATCCGATCAACATGCCGAGTCGTCCCAAGCGTCTCAATGAACCCTAAGACGTTATCGCCCAAACGTCTCAAAACTGTCAACCCCATTTCAATGAGACGGCTTGGGCTTGGCTTTGGGACGACTCACAGGGGCAAGGTTTATTGAGACGGCGGAGGTCGGGTTTTGTCTGCCAGCGCCCGCCGCATTTCCTCGGCGCGACGCCGGGCGCGTTTAGCGGCATCTTGGGACTCTTGGGCCTGTAAGCGGGCCTCGGCTGCGGCACTCCTCCTTGCAGCGGCCCTTTCCTTTGCCGCCTTCAGGGCTTCCTGGGCCTGAAGGAAGCGGTCCCGCAGCAAGGTCCAGGCATCTGTGGGGGGCATCGTCATGGCTACAGTAACAGCCGCTATGACGGGTTCATTTCACACGAAGCGACATTGCGCGGGACCGGCCGCGTACACGTTTCGGAGCGACGACAGCCCAAACCCTCGCCCGCATAGATCGTGCCCCGAGGCGTGGTGTCTGAGGGGGCCTCTGTGCTCTTCGGCGGGTTGAGGCCGCCGGTCTACTCCGCTGCGATGGACAGCGGATCAGGGGTGTGAGGGTGGCACAGCTCGGCCAGGCTTTCCATGGTCATGTAGCGCCGGGCCACCGCCCATTCATCATGCTGCTCCAGCAGCAAGGCGCCGACGAGGCGCACAACCGCCCCTTCGCCAGGGAAGATGCCGACGACGTTGGTGCGCCGCTTGATCTCGCCATTCAGCCGCTCCAGAGGATTCGTGCTGTGCAATTTGGTGCGCAGGTCCTTGGGGTACTTCATGTAGGCCAGCACGTCGAACTCCGCCTCGTCCATCAGCGCCGCCAGCTTGGAAAAGCGCGGCCGCAGGCTGTCGGCCACCCGGCGCCACTGCTCATGCGCCGCCTCAGCGGTCTCCTGGGCAAAGGCGGTGCGAATGGTGGCCGCGACCATCGTCTGGTGCGCCTTGCCGACGCAGGCGAGGAGATTCCTCATGCAATGAACACGACAGCGTTGAAGTGTGGCGCCCAGCACCTTGGAAGCGGCGGCCTTCAGCCCGAGATGCGCATCGGCGATCACCAGCTTTACGCCGCGTAGGCCCCGGCGGGTGAGGGTGCGCAGGAAATCGGTCCAGAAGGTCTCGGCTTCCGACAGCCCGAGGCCGAGCCCCAGCACCTCGCGCCGGCCATCGCTGTTGACGCCGATGGCCAGTATGGCGGCGAGCGAGACGATGCGGCCGTCCTGGCGCACTTTCACGTAGGTCGCATCCAGCCACACAAAGGGCCAGTCGCCTTCCAGCGGCCGGTTCAGGAACGCCTGCACGCGCTCGTCGATGTCCTGGCACAGGCGGCTGACCTGGCTCTTGGAGATGCCGGTCATGCCCATCGCCTTGACCAGATCATCGACGTTGCGCGTCGAGATGCCCTGCACGTAGGCCTCCTGAATCACCGCGATTAGCGCCTTCTCCGCGGTGCGGCGCGGCTCCAGGAAGGCCGGGAAGTAGGAGCCGCGCCGCAGCTTGGGGATGCGCAGGTCGATGGCCCCGGCGCGCGTCTCCCAGGTCCGCTCCCGGTAGCCGTTGCGCTTGGTCTGGCGGTCCTCGCTGCGTTCGCCATACCCGGCGCCGCACAGGCTCTCCACCTCCAGCTCCATCAGGCGCTGGGCGGCGAAGCCGACCATCTCGCGCAGAAAGTCGGCATCGGCGCTCTTCCCAATCAGCTCCTGAAGAGCGATCCTGTCCTCGGTCATCGTGGTCTCCGTCTTGGTTGATGGTCGTTAAGCAACCTCAACTTAGCCGAAGAACACGGTGACCGCCGCTCCCGAACGGCCGGCCCGCCTGCGCCAGCTATGGGGGAGCGCTCCGGCGGGCCAGCCTCACGCCTCAGACACCACGCGGTGGGACGCGATCCCCGCATAAGTAGGCTGTAGGATTATAGTACAGTCACGATTGGTAGAACGAGCATAAAAATGTGAATTCAATACCACCACCCCGAGGAGAGGCTTGCCAACCAAGCCCCCTTAGGACGCTGCCCGGCGAACAGGCAGCTTCTGCTTGCTTTGGGAAATGGGCTGGCCTGTTTGATCAACAACAATTTCGGACTGCAATAATGGGTTATGTTCCTACAGTTTCTAAGCTTCGCAATGAACCCCTCTGGCGCAATAGGAAGGGGATTACTGTTAGTGAAATGGCGGGACGCTGGGGTATTGCTAACGCTACTCTGAGGGCCTTGCTGGACCACCACGGATTTCTGGAGACCGTATCTTACGGCGGTACGCAGCGGAGGGCCTTAGTTCCGGACAATGTTTTTTATGCAGAATACGGACACAATGTTCTGCCGGGCATAGGTAAGGCTTCGATTGGCGATAGCAACACCACGACCGTGTTCCCCGTCTTCTATGAAGAATTTCTGGAAAATATCCGTTGGTGCCTTGATTACGATGGAATCACCAATGCGGTAAATATGATTGAAAGAAAGAAGGATCGCCTAAAATACCTTATTGGCAACCATGGGTACCTTCCGAATACGGAAATAGCGTCGTTGTCAGGATATACGGTTAATGGAGTGTCTGTAGCTAGGGCGCGAATGAGCGGAGAATGTGAAATGTCTATGGCGGCTTGATGTGTCCTTATAACTTACGAACCAAATTTCTGTAAACGTAGGTTGGTGCGTCACTGTGAGGGGCCGGAACAATACCAACAACATTGGCCCTTTACCGACATTTTTGAATTGGTTTGCTCGAAAGGGCCGGGCGGCTTTGGTTCCATCAGGGAAGTTTGGGACTCCGAGGGCCTATTGGTCCGCGCCGAACAGGAGGTTCCGTATGGAAGAGGGGGTTCCGCTTAGAGTGCCGATCAAAACCTCTTTTGGACCGAGCAAAATCAATAGCTTGGGACCACAGAGGTGAGGTTTTGATCCGCGCTCTTACGGTCTTGAACTATCCCCGGGTTGCAATTTATAGCATTCTCCTTTGGTAGCGGCATCAAACCGCAGATCTATCATCCCGCTTGGCCGCGCACCAAAGGCGGTTGACCAAACACCCGTTACAGGTCAACCTTGGATAGGTACTGGCTTGGGGGATTTTATGGCGAAAAAGACCATTTTCGCGGTTGGCCTGGATTTGCCCGATGTCGAGGGGCTTGAGTGCATTGGCATTACCGACTATCGATCTCTTCTCGACGCGGACATCGTAGCGTTCCGGGCTGATATGGCGCATTTCTCAGCGCCCGAAGAATATAATGGAAAGCCGCTAATCAGCAGCAAAGATTCGGCGAATGTTGTTGAAAGTAAAAACCATTGGAGAAAACAGCTGTCAGCGGCGTACGAGCATGGGAAGACAGTAGTTATTTTCATGACTGAGAAAAACGAGAGATATTACTATACTGGCAGAATGGAGTGGTCGGGGACTGGAAAAAACAGCAGAGGTACAAACATTGTCGATCAAATTGACTCGACTGCATTTATACCTTTGAAGTTTGATGAGTTGACGTTTGCAAGCGGATCTTCTATGATATTGTCGTCTGCTGCTGAACCTGTGTCTATTTATTGGAAGGAGTTCGAGGCTTATTCTTCATACGAATGCTACTTTAAGCATTCGAAGGTAAAGCCGATGGTGCTTACTAAATCTGCGAATGCTGTTGTCGGTGCGATGCTGCGCGGCGCTGGCACGGTATACATGATGCCAGATATCAATTGGGACGTGGATGAGCTTAGCGACTATAACGAGAAGGACGAAGATTGGTATTGGAACGAAGATGGAAAACGACTTGCTTATAAGTTTCGTGACGCTTTGTTGGATATAGATAGGAAGTCGAGGAAAGACGCGGAAACTACTCCCGAGCCCGCCTGGGCTCAGGAAATATCGTACCGGCTCGCCCAAGAAAGCGACATAGAGAGTTCTATTGCAAAAATAACTGTCGAAATAGATGACCTTGCTACCAAAAGGCAGGTGCTGAGAGATGAACTCGTTGAAGTAGGTAACCTTCGACATTTGCTGTATGAGAAGGGTAAGGGCCTGGAAGTGGCCATACGCCGTGCCCTTGCCGCCATGGGTTTCGATGCGCAATCCTTCAAGGATGAAGACAGTGAATTTGATGCAGTCTTCGCCAGCAAGGAGGGCCGTTTTATCGGTGAGGTTGAGGGTAAGGACAACAAGCAAATCAATATCGATAAGCATTCTCAGCTTCAAAGAAATATTTCAGAGGACTTTGCAAAAGAAGGGATTGAGGACATGGCTGTCGGGGTTCTATTTGGTAATGCTTACCGCCTCATGCCAGTCTCTGAACGTGGGGATTTCTTTACCGAAAAAGTGCACAAGGCATCTGCGCAAATTAAAACCGCACTGGTGAGAACGCCTGATCTGTTCCCTATAGCGAAGTACCTGTTGGAAAATGAAGATGAAGAGTTCGCCGAAGCGTGCCGCAAGTCGATACTGGAAGGCGTCGGTGGTGTAGTTAAATTCCCGCCTGTGCCGCAGCAGGAGGTAAAGGTCGGTGAAGCAGATGCAAGCGAATAGGTTGAGGTCTCCACTATCAAGTGCAATCTGAAGACCCAATCTAGTCTTTAAAGTACCGTCCATAACTCATCCGGGACCATGACGAATAAGCAGCTTTATCGTGCCAAGGAAATTTTTGGCCCGCAAGTTTACATTGCCTGATCTGATGAGTGCCGAAGCCGTATTGCTTGGATAGCACTTGCTAAGTCTCTTATCAGTGAAGGGCCGAAACAACAACATCGGCCCTTTACCAGCACTTTTGAAATCGCCTGTTCGGAAGGGCGGCGAGCGGGCACTCTGCCCTGGCATGGTCCTTGACAGCCCGCTAGCGACCCGAGTCGGATGGATGTTCCCGTATGTAGCTGGCCCAAAATGGTAAATCTCGGCAAGATTCCTGGGCTACAAATGGTCAGATCCTCCCGACTTTGCTCGTTATAACGGAGACTCGTCAGCTAAAGTTCAGTTTATTCGTTATTCCGCCTCTGTGCTGGTTCCCAACGCTGGGCAGCCTTATGCTGTACTGAAGGTTGGGTCGGCCGGGCCACGGGATTGCAGCGTTTCAGGTCGGCAAATGGCCGATTTCCCAGGCCCCGCTTAGGCACTTGGTTTAACATCCGTTCAGCGCGGGCCATTAGGAGACCGCTGGATTCGGTCTAGGGGTAGGGCTGCTACCCATGTAGCCGACGACCCCAGAGGCCATTCAGCGAGTCTGTTACGGGCGAGGGCGGCCAGAGCCTTGCCGAGCCAATTCCAACAGGGCGACGTGCTACAGCGGCATGTACCATCGCCGTGTACCATTGGTTGCCGAGAATTCGCGGTAACTTATTGATATGATTGGAAAATAGGAAGGTGGCTGGGGCGCCAGGATTCGAACCTGGGAATGGCGGTACCAAAAACCGCTGCCTTACCGCTTGGCGACGCCCCAACCGATCGGCGCCTGAGCGCCGGAAGGGGCCGCACCATAATCGGAAAGACGGCCCCTTTGCAACAGTCTCTTTGACCCTTTTTGTGAGGCTTATCGACCTTCCCGCCGCCACGCCATCAGCAGGGCGCCGAGCGCCAGGGCGAGCACGGCGCCGATCGGCAGCAGTGGCACGTCGGACACGCCCGTGACGACGAAGTCGCCGTTGGCGCGCAGGCCGATCCAGCCGTCTCCCGTCTGGGCGCGGTCGGGGCGGGTGCGGCGGACGTCGATGCCGGGGCGGGCGCCGCTTTCGGTGTCGGAGATCCAGTGGATGCCGCCGCCCGTGTCCTTGGCGACCGGGGCCAGCTTGTCGCCGGTGGAGCGGACGTCGGCCAGTTCCGGCGGGTTCACGGCGCCGACGACGGCCAGCGCCGTGCGGTCGCCGTCGCTGACGCGGTAGATGCCGGGCTCGGCCGCGACCACCGTGGCGACGGCGCGGCCGGTCTTGTCGTCGGTCATCTCCAGCGTGCGGGTCTCGTCCGACGGGGTGGTCAGGGTGACGCTGCGCGGGTCGGGCTCCAGCGAGCGGCGCTCCACCGTGATCTTGTTGCCGTCCACGCGGGCGCGGAGGTCGTTTTCCTCCAGCTCCGGCTCTTTCATCAGCCAGTGGGCCAGGCGGCGCAGCAGTTCGGCCTGCGGTCCGCCGCCCTCGAAGCCGCGGCTCCACAGCCACATCTGGTCGGACGCGAGCTGCGCCACGCGGCCCTTGCCGACGCGGTCCAGGATCAGCAGGGGCCGGTTGTCAGCGCCGTTCATGACGACGGAACCGTTGTTCGGCGTGACGTCGACCTGGTGGAACCACCGGCCCCAGGACGGGTCGCCGTTGGGGTTGTCGCCGGGAAGGCCGGCGGTCACGGGGTGGCGGCGGCCGACCTCGGTCACCGTGGGCTTGAAGGGGCGGTCGATGGTCTGCCCGGTCGGCTCCGCCGGCATCACTTGGCCGAGTGGCGTGCGGAACAGCGACAGCGGCGTGGAATAGCCCTGGCCGGACGCCTCCAGCAGGGCGCCGCCCTTCTGCACGTATTCGGCAATGTTCTCCAGATACATCTGCGGCAGCACGCCGCGCCGCCGGTAGCGGTCGAAGATGATCAGGTCGAACTCGTCCAGCTTGATCTCGAACAGTTCGCGGATCGGGAAGGCGATCAGCGACAGCTCGCGGATCGGCGTGCCGTCCTGCTTTTCCGGCGGGCGCAGGATGGTGAAGTGGACGAGGTCGACCGACGGGTCGGCCTTCAGCAGGTTGCGCCACGTCCGTTCCCCGGCGTGCGGCTCGCCGGAGACGAGCAGGACGCGCAGCCGGTCGCGCACGCCGTTCACCACCACCGCCGTGCGGTTGTTGGCGAGCGTCAGTTCCTGCTTGGCGGCCTCCACCTCCATCTCCAGCACGTTCTGGCCGCCGTGGGTGACGGGGAAGTCCATGTGGAAGTCGCGGCCCACCGGCACGCGGATGGTGCGCGGGGCGCCGCCGTCCTGGCGCAGGGTCACCGCCGCGTCCTGCGACTGGCGGCCCGGCATGTCGTCGATGCGGATGGTCAGCTCCACCGGCTTGCCGACCAGGCCGTAGGTCGGCGCCTGCACGATGGCGAGCCGCCGGTCGCCCTCGTCCCGGTTGCCGGTCAACAGCGTGTGGATCGGGCCGATCTCCGCCAGCTTGGCGACGTTCTCCGGGATGTCGTGGACCTGCCCGTCGGTGATCAGCACGGCCCCGGCCATGCGTCGGCGCGGCACGTCGGCCATGGCGCGGTTCAGGGCATCGAACAGGTGCGTCTCGTTGATCGCCGCAGCGCCGGACGCGCCGTCGCCCGCGCGCACCACGCGGACCTCCAGGTCGTCGAAGGCCTTCAGCCGCTCGGTCAGGTTTTGCAGCTCGCTCTCGGCGCGGGCCTTGCGGTCGCCGATGTTCTGGCTGGGCGAGGTGTCGAGCACCACGACGGCCACGTCCTTGATCGGCTCCCGGTTCTCGTGGACCAGCGACGGGTTGATGAGCGCCAGGGCCAGCACGACCACCGCCAGGGCGCGCAGCCACGCGCCACGGGCGCGCCGGAACACCGCCAGCAGCACCACGGCGACCGCCACCACGAACAGCGGCGCCAGCACCGCCCAGGGCAGCAGCGGGGCCAGCGCGATGGTGGTTCCGTCGAGAAGGTTCACTGGCCGAGCCTTTCAAGGATGGCGGGCACATGCACCTGGTCGGCCTTGTAGTTGCCGGTCAGGGCGTACATGACGAGGTTTACGCCGAAGCGGAAGGCCATCTCCCGCTGCCGCTCGCCGCCGGGGACGACGGCGTACATCGGCTGGCCGTTGCGGTTCACCGCCCAGGCGGCGGCCCAGTCGTTGCCGCCGATCAGGATGGGCGACACGCCGTCGTTGGTGCGGCCCTCGCGCGCCTCGATCCACAGCTCCCCGCCGTTGTAGCGACCGGGGAAGTCGTTCAGCAGGTAGAAGGACTTGGTCAGCACATGGTCGGGCGGCACCGGCGTCAGCGGCGGGACGTCCAGCCCGGCCACGATCATCTGGAGCGACGCGTTGCCGCCGAGCGCGCCGGCCGACTGGTCCCGCGTGTCGAACAGGATGGTGCCGCCGGTGCGCAGATACTCGTTGATGCGGGCGCGGGCTTGGTCGGACAGGCCACGCTGGCCGGGGGACACCGGCCAGTAGAGCAGGGGGAAGAAGGCCAACTCGTCCGTTTCCGGATCGACGCCCACCGCTCCGGCGGTCTCCACCGCCGTGCGCCGGTTCAGCACGTCCACCAGCCCTTCCAGCCCGGCGCGGGAGGTGTCGTCCAACGTGCCGTCGCCGGTGCGGACGTAGGCGAGGTAGGTCTCCGCCGTCACCTTGGTCGCCTGCATGTCGTCGGCAGCCTCCGCCGGCTTCATGGGGGCCGAGGCGAGGGCGAGAAGCAGTGCGGCGGCCGTGGCGGCGCCCGCGCGCTTGCGCGTCGTCCAGCGGCCGAGCAGGCCGCGGAGCGCCAGCGCGATCAGCAGGTCGACCATGGCCAGCGCCAGGGCGATGCCGAGCAGGCTTGGCTTCAGCGGCACCTCGCCGCGCTCCCCATAGCCGGCGCGGGCGATGCCGTTGGGAAGCGCGCCCAGCGGTTCGATCTTCGTCAGGCCGGCGGTCAGGTTCAGCGCGCGGCGCGCGTCGTCGGTGCCGTAAAAGCCAGGCGGGTGGCGCGGGCCGATCACGTCGGCCCCGGCGTCGCCGGCGATCGGGAAGGCGGTGGCGGGCGGTGGCACCAGCCGGCCGTAGCCGTCCAGCACCTCCAGCGGCTCCAGCGTGCCGCCGTGCGCGCCGCCGGCGACTCCGCCGCTGAGCGTGACGAGGCGGCGCAGCATGTTCACGAACAGGCCGGACATGGGCAGGTTGGACCAGTCGGGGCTGGCGGTGGTGTGGACGAGCACGATGTAGCCGTCTCCGCGCTTTTCCGACGTGACCAGCGGCGTGCCGTCCTGCAGCCGCGCCCAGGTGCGGTCGGCGAGGTCCAGCGCCGGCTCCGCCAGCACCTGGCGGGAGACGGTAACGTCCTCGGGGATGGTCAGCCCGACGAAGGGGCTCTTGCCGTCGAAGGGCTGGAGCTTCGCCGGCTCCGACCAGGACAGCGCGCCGCCCAGCGCGCGGTCGCCGGCGCGCAGCCGGACGGGGACGAGTCCGTCGGGGTTCTGCGCCAGCCGAGGGCCGGCGAAGCGCAGCAGGACGCCACCCTTCTTGATCCAGTCCTCGATGGCCTGCGCCTCGTGCCCGGTGAGCGCGCCGATGTCGGACAGCACGAGCACGGCGAGGTCGCGCTTCAGCAGCTCGGTCGGTTCACCCTTGCGCACCTCGTTGTAGGGGGCGAGCGCCCGTTCCAGATAGTGCAGGTCGGACAGCAGCGGCTGGTTCTCGCCGTCCGGCCGTCCGGACGCAAGCCCGACCGGACGCCGGCGCCAGCGCTCGTCCAGCAGGACTGTGGCCCCGGCGGTCGTGTCGCTCTCCACGCGGAGGCTGGCCGCGTCGTTGCGCAGCTCGGTCGGAACATCCAGCCGCACGTCGCGGGTGAGCTGACCGGGCTCGAAGGCGACGCTCTGGCGGGTCAGCAGGCGCCCGTCGGCGCCGGACAGGCGCACGGTCACCGGCTCCGGCCGGCTGGCGTCGGCGCGCACCACGCGGGCCGTCAGGCCGGTGCCCTCCGGCGAAGGGGGCAGCAGCAGGTGCGGCGGCTTGCCGGCGCTGTCATCCAGCACCTCGACGGAACCCATGCGCTGAAGGGTTTCGGCGAGCGCGCGGGCGGACTTGTCGCCGATGCCGTCGCTCAGCCAGACCGTGTGCGCGGCCCCCTTGGCGGCCAGCCCGCGCACGACCTCCAGCGCCGCGGTGCGGTCGGTCGGCCAGGGCAGCGGTTCCAGCGCCTGGATCAGGCGGCGCGCCTCGGTCGCGGGCAGGGGCGGGGAGGCCTGGATCTTCTCGCCGCTGGCGGGCGCGGCGGTGGCCAGAACAATGATTTGGCGGTTCTGCCGGCTGGCTTGGCCGACCAGCTCCTCCATGGCGCGGCGGCGGTTCGGCCAGTCGCGCCCCGAGGCCCAGCCGTTGTCCACCACCAGAAGCAATGGCCCGCCGCCGGGCAGGGCGGCCCGCGGGTTCAGCAACGGCCCGGCGAGCGCCAGGATGACCAGCGCCGCCACGGCCAGCCGCAGAATCAGCAGCCACAGCGGCGTGCGGGCGGGAGTCTCCTCCCGCGCGCTCAGGTCGCGCAGCAGCCGGATGGCCGGGAAGCGCACCACCCGCGGGGCGGGCGGCGTCACCCGCAGCAGCCACCACAGGACCGGCAGAACGGCCAGTGCGGCAAGCACCCACGGGGCGGCGAAGGCGATCGGTCCCAAACCCAGCATCGGCGTCTACGGTGTTTGTGAAAGGTGATGGGAGAGAGGACTTGCGGCCCCCTCCCTAACCCTCCCCCGCTTCGCGGGAGAGGGAATTTTGGGCGGAGCGGCGGCAGTCCCCTCCACCTCGAAGAGGGGGAGGGTTCGGGAGGGGGCATCGCGCTCCCGCACCTACACCGCCTCCCGCGCCAAGGCGCCCCACAGGCCCAGCAATGCGGACTGCGGCGGGCGGTCGGTGCGGTGTACGGCGAAGGTCCAGCCGGCGGCGCGGGCTAGTGCAGCAAGGCCGTCCTGTTGGGCGCGCAGGCGTTCCAGGTAGGTCTGGCGGATCGCCTCGACGCGCGGGACGAGCAGTTCCTCCTCGCCCTCGAAGCCTTCGAACTCGACCCGGCCGTCATAGGGCAGGGTTTCCTCGGCGGGATCCAGGACCTGGAGCATGTGGCCCCGCACGCCGCGCCCGGTCAGGGCGGACACGCACGCGTGGATCTCCGGCAGCGGCGACAGCAGGTCGCCGACCAGCACGACCTGGGCGTGGCGGGGCAGCGGTTCCGGCTTCGGCAGGCCGTCCGGGTCATGAGCGGTCCGCGGGTCGGTCATCAGGCCGGCCATGCGGTTCAGCGCGAACTTGCCGTGGTCCGGCCGGACGCCGGAGTTCAGCAGGCCGACCCGCTCGCCGCCGCGCACCAGAAGCACGGCGGTGGCGAGGGTCAGCAGGTCGGCGCGGTCGCGCTTGGTCGGCAGCTCCTTGTCGGAGCGGTAGTCCATGGAGGGGGAGCGGTCGCGCCACAGCCAGACGGTCTGGGCGGCCTCCCACTCGTTCTCGCGGACGAAGACGGGCTGCGTCTTGCCGGACTGCCGCCAGTCGATCATCTGCGGGGAGTCGCCGGGCTGGTAGCGGCGGAACTGCCAGAAGGTCTCCCCCAGCCCCACGCGCCGCCGGCCGTGCACGCCTTGGGCGACGGTGGCGGCCACGCGCTCCGCCGCGACCAGCAGGGGCGGCAGCGTGGCGGCCAGCCCCTCTGCCCGCTGCTGCGCGCGGAGCGTGTTGGCGCCGAGGGTGGGGGCGGCCATCAGTGGCTCCTCATGCCGGGCGTCCTCATGCCGTCCTTCGTCATGACAGGGGAGCGCAGAGGCGGTTGATGACGTCGTCCAGCGTGATGCCGTCCGCCCGCGCGGCGAAGTTCAGCGCCATGCGGTGGCGCAACACCGGCTTGGCGAGCGACACCACGTCGTCCAGCGACGGCGACAGGCGGCCGTCCAGCACCGCGCGGGCGCGGGCGGCCAGCATCAGCGCCTGGCTGGCGCGCGGGCCGGGGCCCCAGGCAACGTGGCGCTGCACCTCCGGCACGTCGGTGGTTTCTGGACGGCCGCGGCGGACGAGGTCGAGGATGCCCTCCACCACGCCTTCGCCGACCGGCACGCGGCGGACCAGCCGCTGGGCGACCTGGAGGTCGGCGGGGCTGAGCACCGTCACCGCCTTCTCGTCGAGCGCGCCGGTGGTGGCGATCATCATCCGCCGTTCCGCGTCGCGGTCCGGATAGACCACGTCGATCTGCATCAGGAAGCGGTCGAGCTGGGCTTCCGGCAGCGGGTAGGTGCCTTCCTGCTCCAGCGGGTTCTGCGTGGCGAGCACGTGGAACGGTTCGGGCAGGGGGTGGTACTGGCCGGCGACCGACACGCGGTGCTCCTGCATCGCCTGGAGGAGGGCGGACTGCGTGCGCGGGCTGGCGCGGTTGATCTCGTCCGCCATCAGCAGCTGGCTGAACACCGGGCCGGGAAGGAAGCGGAAGGAGCGGCGGCCGTGCTCGTTCTCCTCCAGCACCTCGGACCCCAGGATGTCAGCCGGCATCAGGTCGGGCGTGCATTGGATGCGCTTCTCGGCAAGGCCAAGCACGGTGCCCAGCGTCTCCACGAGGCGGGTCTTGGCAAGGCCCGGCACGCCGATCAGCAGGACGTGGCCGCCAGCCAGCAGGGTAATCAGCGTCAGGTCGATGACGTCCTGCTGGCCGAAGATGATGCGGCCGATGCGGTCGCGCACATGCGCCAGCCGTCCGCCGAGCGCTTCGATCTCCGCCATCAGCTGGTGCGGGTTCTCGGACACGGGAATCGGCGCATGGTTGGCGGCGTCGGTGGCGCTCACGTCTCTGCTCCCATTTTATTCCGGAGAACCGGACCTATGTGACGAGTATGGCGAAATTAGGTTGCGCGGCGAAATCCAGAGGCCGATCCCTTCGGCCTCCACCATGGACAGGCATTCGATGAAGGTCGGTAACGACAGCGCGATTGACAAGCGCGCGGATGAACAGAAGAGCGGAAAGCTTCCCATCACCCCGAAGGACCAGTCATTCGACATCCGCATCGCGCGGGACGGGACGTGGTTCCACGAGGGCGACCCGATCCGGCGGATCGAGCTGACGAAGCTGTTCGCCACCGTTCTGCGGCGGGATGACGCGGGAGACTTTTGGCTTGTCACACCTGTTGAGCGCGGGCGCATAGTTGTGGACGACGCGCCCTTCGTCGCGGCGGAAATGTCCATAAGAGATGAAGGGGGACAGCAGGTCCTGTCGTTTCGTACAAATTTAGACGAATGGGTGGAGGCGGGGCCGGATCATCCGATCAGGGTCGTCCATCATCCTGAAAGTGGGGAGCCCGCTCCCTACATTGCGATAAGAAGCGGACTGGAAGCGCGGATTTCGCGTTCGGTCTACTACGAAATGGTGGACCGCGCCGTCGTCAGCGGCCAGGATGATGGCGAGGCCGAGGTGGGGGTATGGAGCAATCAAGTCTTCTTCACGCTGGGCAAGCTGCCTGGCGATTGACGTTGGACGACCTGCGCAGGCGCTTTCCGGGCGACCCTGCGCCAAGCGGTTCGGCGGCCGTCCTGCGCCAAGCGAAGGTGCGCGGCGACCACGATCTGAATCCCGGCTACGGCCCTTTGCCCGACAGCAAGCTGCGGGCGGCGGCGGTGCTCGTGCCGCTGGTCGACCGGCCCGAAGGCGTGACGCTCATCTTCACCCAGCGCACGGCGCACCTGACGGCCCACGCCGGCCAGATCAGCTTCCCCGGCGGCCGCATGGAGCATTTCGACGCGACGCCGGAGGACACCGCGTTGCGCGAGACGGAGGAGGAGATCGGGCTCGGCCGCGACCGCATCGAGATCATCGGGCGGCTGGACACCTACGTGACGCGCACCGGTTTCCGCGTGACTCCGGTGGTCGGGCTGGTGCAGCCGCCCTTCCAACTGACCCCCGACCCGACCGAGGTCGCGGAGGTGTTCGAGGTGCCGCTGGACTTCATCCTCGACCCGTCCAACCCACAGCGCCACAGCCGGGAGTTCCAGGGAGCGCAACGGCACTTCTATGTGTTTCCCTACCAGCAACGCTTCATCTGGGGGGCGACCGCGGGCATGCTGGTGAACCTGCGCGACGTCCTGCGCGACGACACGCTGGGGGAGGAGCCGTCCGCTGGCGGGGTTGGCGAAGCGTTGGCGGGCGATGACGCCGTGACCGGAGAGACCTGACAGGCGGTGAGCGGTGCTGCGCATGTTCCTGACGGTCGTGGTGCCGCTGGTGCTGCCGACGGCCGGATACATCCTCTACATCGTCGTGATCGAACGCCGCCGCGCCCGCGCGGAGGAAACGCACACCCGCGCGCCCTGGTGGGTGACGGCGCCCTGGCCCTGGCTCCTGCTGGCCGGGGCCGGGCTGATGGGCCTGACGCTGGGCGTCATCGCCGTCACCAGCGGCGCGCCGCCGCACAGCGCCTACACCCCCGCCCACCTGGAGAACGGCCGGGTGGTGGAGGGCAGCCAGGGTGGGGCGGTCGGGGGCGGGCCTGTCGGGAACGCGCCCGCTGGAAAATAGCCGTGCGGCGGGCTAGCTTCCGGCCATGACCGTCGTCGCCCGCCTCGCCCCGCAGCCCTGGATGACCGCCCCCGAGACGCGCGCCGTGTTCGCCGCGCTGGACGCCGGGGGTGCGGACGCGCGCTTCGTCGGCGGCTGCGTGCGCGACGCGTGGCTCGGCCGCAAGGTCAAGGACATCGACATCGCCACCCACGCCCCGCCGCAGCGGGTGATCGAACTGCTGAAGGCCGCCGGCATCCTGGCCATTCCCACGGGCATCGAACACGGCACCATCACCGCGGTGGTCGGCAAGGCGCATTACGAGATCACCACCCTGCGCCGCGACGTGGAGACCGACGGCCGGCACGCCCGCGTCGAGTTCACCGACGATTGGCGGGAGGACGCCGCCCGGCGCGACCTGACCATGAATGCGCTGAGCTGCACGGCGGAGGGGTGCATCCACGACCCGTTCGGCGGGCTGGCGGACATGGCCGCGGGACGGGTGCGCTTCGTCGGCGACCCGCGCCAGCGCATCGAGGAGGACGTGCTTCGCCTGCTGCGCTTCTTCCGCTTCCACGCCCATTACGGCCGCGGCGCGCCGGATGCGGACGCGCTGGCCGCCTGCACGGAGATGGCGCCGCGCCTTCCGACCCTGTCCGGAGAGCGGGTGCGGGGCGAGCTGTCCCGCCTGCTGGCAGCGCCCGACCCGGCGTCGGCGTGGCGGCTGATGATCGACCACGGGATCATGGACCATCTGCTGCCGGAGGCGACGGAAACCACACGGCTGGATTGTCTCGTCCGGCTGGAGCATGACCTGGGCGAGCCGCCCGAGGCGGTCCGCCGCTTCGCCGCCGTGCTGGCGACCGACCACGCGGGCGCGCTCCGGGTGTCGGAGGCGCTGCGCCTGTCCAACGCCGACCGCGACCGTCTCGCCGCCCTGGTCGAGCCGCCCATGCCCGTCTCGCCGGCCGACGGCCGGGTCAAGCGCCGGCAGGCGCTCTACCGGATCGGCGGTGCGGAGTTGTACCGGGACCTCGTGCTGCTGGCGGCCGTGGATACGCCCGGCCCGATGGCGCTGGACGCGGTCAAGGACGCCCTCGCTACGGCCGAGGACTTGCCGTCCCTGAAGCTCCCCATCGCCGGCCGCGACCTGCTGGCCCTGGGCATGGAGCGCGGCCCTACCCTGGGCAAGCTGCTGAAGGAGGTGGAAGCCTGGTGGATCGCCGAGGACTTCCGGCCAGGGCGGGAGGAGTGTCTGGCGGAGGCCACGCGTAGGTTGAGTGAAGCGTAAGCGAAACCCAACACCGGCCCGTCAGGGCCATTTCACCTCGGGCGGCATGCTCATCAGGATGGCTTCGGTGTTGCCGCCGGTCTTCAGGCCGAAGGTCGTTCCGCGGTCGTACAGAAGGTTGAACTCCACGTAGCGCCCGCGGCGGATCAACTGGTGGTCGCGCTGTTCGGGCGTCCAGGGCTCGTTCATGCGGCGGCGGACCAGCGCCGGGTAGACCTCCAGGAAGGCCAGCCCAACGTCGCGGGTGAAGGCGAAGTCGGCCTCCCAGTCGCCCGAATCGAGGTTGTCGAAGAAGATGCCACCGACGCCGCGCGCCTCGCCCCGGTGCGGCAGGAAGAAGTAGCGGTCGCACCACTCCTTGTAGCGCGCGTAATAGGCCGGGTCGTGCCGGTCGCAGGCCGCGCGCAGCGCGGTGTGGAAGTCGGCGGTTTCCCGCTCGTCCGGGATCATCGGGGTCAGGTCGGCGCCGCCGCCGAACCAGCCGATGCTGGTCACGATGTGCCGCGTGTTCATGTGCGTGGCCGGCACCAGGGGGGAACGCATGTGGGCAACCAGGCTGATGCCGGACGCCCAGAACCGCCCGTCGCCGGCCGCGCCGGGGATGTTGTTGCGGAATTCCGGGCTGAAGGTGCCGTGCACGGTGGAGACGTTGACGCCCACCTTCTCGAACACACGTCCTTTCATCACCGACATGACGCCGCCACCGCCTTCACCGCCGCCATGATCCGGGCGGTTCCAGGGCTTGCGCTCGAACCGGCCGGGGGGCAGGTCGGCGTGGGTGCCGGTCAGCTCGTCCTCGATCCGCTCGAATTCGGCGCAGATGCGGTCGCGCAGCTCGGTGAACCACGCGGTCGCGCGGGCCATCTGGTCCTCGGTGGGCACCGTGTGCGGAGCGGGGGCGGTCATCGAAGCTGTCTCCAACCTTCATCGAGCAAGTGAGGCGGTCTGTCGCAGGGCCTCACCCAACACCATGGCCGCGCTGAGCGCAACGTTCAGCGAGCGTGCGGGCGGCTTCAATGGTATGACGAGGCGGGCGTCCGCCGCGTCGTGGACCTCGTCCGGCACGCCGGCGCTCTCGCGCCCGACCATGATGCGGTCGTCCGGGGCGAAGGCAAAGTCGGTGTAGGGTATGGCGCCGCGCGTGGTCAGCAGGACCAGCCGGCCCTCGTGGGCGCCGGATTGGTATGAGGCCCAGGAGTTGTGCCGTGTCCAGTCGAGTTGGTCGATGTAGTCCATGCCGGCGCGCCGCAGCTTGCGGTCGTCCAGGAGGAACCCGCAGGGCTCGATGAGGTCGAGGGAAACGCCCAGCCCAGCCGCGAGTCGCATCAACGTACCCGTGTTCTGCGGGATGTCGGGTTCAAAGAGGACGAGACGCATGGCGAAGCCTTTTGAGATTCAGGGTATTCTAATATTGCGCCAGGGGGCGCGACAAGTTGTCCAACGACTAAGCCTTTTCAAGGCTATGCCGCGACTGTATACCGCACCCCATGCAACCGGGGCCACCCACCCCGGCAGACGTGGCGCGCCTACGCTCACCCAACGGGCGGACACGCCCGTTCAGTCGTGCTAATGATTGTTTGACGTCTCAACGGGCGCTTCGGCGCGCCGGGTATGCCTTGAGGAGAAACACGCTTATGGCTCAGACCACGCATCCGCCCGGGACGGGTGCCCATGCGGCCCCCGGCGGCGAGGGGACTTCCCGCCGTGACTTCCTCTACCTCGCCACCGGAGCCGTGGGTGCCGTTGGTGCCGCCGCCGCCGTCTGGCCGTTCATCGACAGCATGAACCCGGCGGCCGACACCCTGGCGCTCGCCTCGATCGACGTGGATTTGGCCCCGGTCGCCGAAGGTCAGGCGATCACCGTGACCTGGCGCGGCAAGCCGGTCTTCGTGCGCCACCGCAACGCCAAGGAAATCGACGAGGCCAAGAAGGTCAACCTGGGCGAGCTGCGTGACCCGGTTGCCGACGACGCCCGTGTGAAGAAGCCGGAATGGCTGATCGTCATCGGCATCTGCACGCACCTCGGCTGCGTGCCGCTGGGACAGAAGCCGACCGACCCGCGCGGCGACTACGACGGCTGGTTCTGCCCCTGCCACGGCTCGCACTACGACACCGCTGGGCGCATCCGCAAGGGTCCGGCCCCGGCCAACCTCGTCGTTCCGCAGTACGCTTTCACGAGCGATACCGCGATCCGGCTCGGCTAAGCGGCCCTAAAGGTTCGGGAGACCCCAAGATGGCTCAGGCTCACGCCCCGCAGTTCAAGAACCCCGTCGTGAAGTGGATCGACAGCCGCCTGCCGATCTTCACGATGCTGGATCATGAGTACAACCAGTACCCGATGCCCCGGAACGTCAACTACCTGTGGGCGTTCGGTGCGATTGCCGGCATCATGCTGGTGGTCATGATCGCGACCGGCCTCGTGCTGGCCATGCAGTACGCCGCCAACACGCACATCGCCTTCGACTCGGTCGAGCGCATCATGCGCGACGTCAACTACGGCTGGCTGCTGCGCTACGTC
The DNA here is from genome assembly GCF_025961225.1 of Azospirillum canadense. GTDB lineage: Bacteria > Pseudomonadota > Alphaproteobacteria > Azospirillales > Azospirillaceae > Azospirillum > Azospirillum canadense. Next base: position 349,693 of record NZ_JAOQNG010000010.1, read on the forward strand.
CACGCCAACGGCGCGTCGATGTTCTTCATCGCCGTCTACATCCACATGTTCCGCGGCCTCTACTACGGCTCCTACAAGGCCCCGCGCGAAATCCTGTGGATCCTCGGCGTCCTCATCCTGCTGGCGATGATGGCCACGGCCTTCATGGGCTACGTGCTGCCGTGGGGCCAGATGAGCTTCTGGGGCGCCACCGTCATCACGAACCTCTTCTCGGCCTTCCCGATCGTCGGCGACCCGATCGTCACCTGGCTGTGGGGCGGCTTCTCGGTCGACAACCCGACGCTGAACCGCTTCTTCGCGCTGCACTTCCTGCTGCCGTTCGTGCTGTTCGCGCTGGTCATCCTGCACACCGCCGCGCTGCACGTCTCCGGCTCCAACAACCCGCTGGGCATCGACCCGAAGGGCCCGCAGGACACCGTGCCGTTCAACCCGTACGTCACGGTCAAGGACGGCTTCGCGGTCGTCGTCTTCCTGATCGTCTACGCGGCCTTCGTGTTCTTCGCGCCGAACTACCTCGGCCACCCGGACAACTACATCCCGGCGAACCCGCTGGTCACCCCGGCGCACATCGTTCCGGAATGGTACTTCCTGCCCTTCTACGCGATCCTGCGCGCGATCCCGGACAAGCTGGGCGGCGTTCTGGCCATGTTCGGCGCCATCGCCGTGCTGGTGATCCTGCCGTGGCTCGACACCTCCAAGGTCCGCAGCTGCAAGTTCCGTCCGATCTACCGCCAGTTCTTCTGGATCCTGGCCGTCGACGCCCTGGTGCTCGGCTACGCCGGCGCCATGCCGGCCGAAGGCGTCTGGCTGATGATCGCCCGCATCGGCACCGCCTACTACTTCTTCCACTTCCTGGTTCTGCTGCCGCTGCTGGGCAAGCTGGAGCGCCCGCTGCCGCTGCCGGCCAGCATCTGCGAACCCGTTCTGAAGGGCGGCGGCCGCGTTGCCGCCGGCGCCCACGCCAAGCCGATGGAGAAGGCCTAATGCGCGCTCTGAAGTCTGCCATTCTCTCCGCGGCTCTCGCCCTGGGCCTGGCCGGCGCGGCGCAGGCCTCGGAAGGGGTGCACATCCCCGAGCAGAGCTGGCCGCACAGCGGCGTCTTCGGCACCATCGACAAGGCGTCGGCGCAGCGCGGCTTCCAGATCTACAAGGAAGTTTGCTCGGCCTGCCACTCCATGCGGCTGGTCCCGATCCGCACGCTGGCCGGCATCGGCTTCAAGGACGACGAGCTGAAGGCGCTGGCCGCCGGCTATGAGGTCCAGGCCGGCCCGAACGACGCGGGCGAGATGTTCATGCGTCCGGGCACCCCGGCCGACCGCTTCCCGTCGCCGTTCCCCAACGACAACGCCGCGCGTGCCGCCAACAACGGCGCCCTGCCGCCGGACCTGTCGCTGATCGCCAAGGCCCGCAAGGGCGGCGAGGACTACCTCTACGCCTTCCTGACGGGCTTCGAGGACACCCCACCGGAAGGCGTGACCTTGATGCCGGGCATGAACTACAACAAGGTCTTCCCGGGCCATCAGGTGGGCATGCCCAACATCCTGCAGCCGGACGGCGTCTCCTACGCCGACGGCACCAAGGCCACGGTCGACCAGGAAGCCAAGGACGTCGCCACCTTCCTGACCTTCGTGGCGGAGCCGCACCTTGATGCGCGCAAGCAGATGGGCGTGAAGGTGATCATGTTCCTGATCGTGCTGGCCGGCTTGATGTACGCCACCAAGCGCAAGCTCTGGAGCACGGTGCACTGACCCCGTGGTTCGGTGAGTGATTTTCGACTGGACAGGGCGCCCCCGGGCGCCCTGTTCTTTTGTGGGCAGCCTTTTTGGGGGAGGCGGATATGGTGGACAAGCTGATCGACGAGATCGTCGATTTCTGGTTCGACGAGGCGATGAAGCCCTATTGGTTCAAGCCGTCGGCCAGTTTCGACCGCGCGGTGAGCGACACGCTGCTGCCCCATCACGAGGCCGCGGCCGCGGGCAAGCTCGACCATTGGATGGACGACGTGGACGGTTGCCTGGCGCTCTGCGTCCTGCTGGACCAGGTGCCGCGCAACGCCTTCCGCGGTTCGCCGCGCGCTTTCGCCACCGACGCCAAGGCGCTGGCGGTGGCGCGCCACGCCGTAGAGAACGGCTTCGACCTGGAGTGCAACGGGGACGAGCGGACCTTCCTCTACCTGCCCTTCGAGCACCAGGAGGACCCGGACTGCCAGCGCCTGTCCTGCACCCTGTTCCGCGAGCGCATCGGTGAGGCGGAGGTGGTCGATTACGCCGAACGGCACCGCGCGATCATCGAACGGTTCGGGCGCTTTCCGCACCGCAACGCGACTCTCGGCCGCGACAGCACGGCGGAGGAGACGGAGTTCCTGAAGGAGCCGGGCTCGGCTTTCTGAACGCCGCCCCGAATGCGCTCGTCCAACACGGCGCGCTCCGCTATGGTCCGGTCCGCAGGGCAGCCTCGGAGGAACGGTTCATGGGTGTGGTGGAGCGGATCTGGGTGGCCTTCGCGGCGCTGAACGGTGCGATCGCGGTTGGGGCGGGCGCTTACGCCAGCCATGGCCTCGCCGGCGACCCGCGCGCCCAGGACCTGTTCCGACTCGCCGGCCAGTACCAGATGTGGCACGCTCTTGCCCTGGTCGGGCTGGTCGTCCTGGCACGCCGTGCCGGCGGGCCCGCCCGTCTTGCGCTTCGGGCGGCCGGCTGGCTGTTCGTCACGGGAATCCTGTTGTTCAGCGGAACGCTCTACGCGCTGGCCCTCTCCGGACCGCTTGCCATCGCCATGACGGCGCCGCTCGGCGGCACCGCCTTCATGCTGGGGTGGGTCGTGGTGGCGCTGGCGGCGCTCGTGTTCGGCGGCCGCTTCTTCGAGGACCGCTGACGGAGCATCAGGATGCGGGCGCGGATTCTTCGGCGGTCGATTCCGTTGGGGCGTCCGGCTCCGCCGCGGCGGCCTCGTCCTGGTTGCGGGCTGACGGGGCGCAGTACAGGCCGTGCAGAGTCGCCATGACGGTCTGGGCCTCGTGCCCGTTCAACGAATAATAGATGTTCTGAGCGGATCGCCGGGTGCGCACCAGCTTGTCGCGGCGCAGCCGGGCGAGATGCTGCGACAACGCCGACTGGCTGAGATCGACCAGATCCTCCAACTCGCCCACCGACTTCTCCCCCTCCGCCAAGTAGCAGAGGATGAGCAGCCGACGCTCGTTGCTCATGGCCTTCAGCAGCGTGCTGGCGCGGCGCGCGTTGCTTAGAAGATCGACCGTGTTCATAAAGCTACCGTCGCTGTCGGAGTCCAGGCCTGCGTTCAACCGGATTGCCCATGGTTATCCCATGCGCGAATGCGCATCGGCGTCCGTCAGCGCTTGTTCGATGCGCCCAACGGCCGGCCTGAATCATTCGTGTTCAATCATATTGAACGGTGGGCGGCGCTGTCTACCCGTGGATGTCCCGTAGGCGCAACTCTGTTCCCGGCGCGCGGAATGTTCTATCGGCCCGGGTTGCGGCTGTTTTCGCGGCGGGCCGCGCGCCTTGCCGATTGAGCCCGTCGCGATGCCGCCTTAGAATCGTTGGAAAGACAGCCGGTGCCGAGTCCAAGGAAACGTCGCGGCCGGCCATGGCAAGGAGACAGTGATCGATGACCGACCAGGGCGGTTCCCACCAACTGGATGCCAAGGGTCTTCAGTGCCCGCTGCCGGTGCTCCGCGCGCGCAAGGCGCTCAAGTCCGTTCCGGCGGGCGGAACCCTTACCGTCGAGGCCACCGACCCGAGCGCGCCCAAGGATTTCGCGGCCTTCTGCGAAGCGACGGGAAATCGCCTTGTCGCCAGCACGGAGGAGGGCGGGGTCTATCGCTTCGTAATCGAGCGAGCCGCCTGATCTGTCGATCCCGCCGGGCGCGCAGAGGTGGTGCTCCGCGTCCAAGGGGGGATGTGACGATAAGCCCCGGAATCAGCCTGTACTTTCATTAGCGAAGCAGGAACAATAGAGGCGGGAAATGCCTCGAACACGAACGAAAAAGACAGAAAAAGCATGTTCACCACCCTGTTCACCCACGCCGCCTGCCTGGAACACGACACAGGGCTGGGCCATCCGGAGTGCGCCGACCGCCTGCGCGCCGTGCTGGCCGCGCTCGAAACCGAAGAATTCTATATGCTCGACCGGCAGGACGCGCCGCGCGCCACCATCGAGCAGATCGCCCGCGCGCACCCGAAGGAGCATGTGGAGCGCGTCCTGGCCATGGTGCCGGAGCACGACCACGCGGGCGTCGACGCCGACACGGTCCTGTCGCCCGGATCGGGGGAGGCCGCGCTGCGCGCTGCGGGCGCCGTGGTCGCCGCGGTGGACGTGGTGGCCACCGGCCACTCCCGCAACGCCTTCTGCGCCGTCCGGCCGCCGGGGCACCACGCCGAATACGAGAAGGCGATGGGCTTCTGCCTGTTCAACAACGTCGCGGTCGGCGCCTACCACGCCCGCGCGGCGCACGGGCTGCAACGGGTGGCCGTCGTCGACTTCGACGTCCACCACGGCAACGGCACGCAGGACATCTTCCAGCGCGACCCGGATATGCTCTACTGCTCGACCCACCAGTCGCCGCTCTACCCAGGCACCGGCGACGCGGCGGAGCAGGGGGAGTACGGCAACTGCGTCAACGCCCCGCTGCCGGCGATGGCCGGCTCGCCGGAATTCCGGCACGCGATGACGCACATCATCCTGCCGGCCATCGACCATTTTAAACCCGACCTGCTGATGATTTCGGCCGGATTCGACGCCCATTCGCGCGATCCGCTGGCCAGCCTGCACCTGACCGACGACGACTTCACCTGGGCGACGCGCAAGCTGGGCGACATGGCGCGCACCCATTGCGGGGCCCGAATCGTGTCGGTGTTGGAAGGCGGATACAATCTCCGTGCGCTGGCGTCGGCCTGCGCGGCCCATGTGCGCGAACTGATGTATTGTTGAAAACGGCGTGCTCTTGGCATTTCCATCCGGCTAGGCCCGTCTTGGCGCGTTCTACGCCCGCGGCGGGCCTTGCGCATTTGGGGAACGGGTCATAACTTCGGGTTTCGGCCCTCCGCGGGACCCCTTTCGGATTGATCATGGCTGACCACGCAAACATTCCCCCCGACATCGCAGCCCTCAGCTTCGAGGACGCGCTCGCCGAGTTGGAACGCATCGTGCGGCAGCTCGAGGAAGGGCGCGGCAAGCTGGACGACGCGATCTCCTCCTACGAGCGCGGCACGGCGCTGAAGCGCCATTGCGAAGCGAAGCTGCGGGAAGCGCAGGCGAAAATCGACCGCATCACCGTCGCCGCCGACGGCTCCCTCGCCACCGAACCCGCCAGGATCGACTGACGTGCAGACCGACTTGAAAACCGCCATGGCCACCATGGCCGAGGATGTGGAACGGGCCATTTCCCACCTGATTCCCACCACCGACCTTCCCGAATCGCGGGTTCTGGAGGCGATGCGCTACGGCTGCCTGAACGGCGGCAAGCGGCTGCGTCCCTTCCTGGTCTGCCAGTCGGCGGCGCTGTTCGGGGTCAACCCGGATTGCGCGCTGCGCGTCGCCGCGGCGGTGGAGTTCGTGCATTCCTACTCGCTGGTCCACGACGACCTGCCGGCCATGGACAATTCCGACCTGCGCCGCGGCCGCCCGACAGCCCACCGCCAGTTCGACGAAGCGACGGCGATCCTGGCCGGCGACGGGCTCCTGACCTACGCCTTCGAGGTGCTGGCCGACCCGGCGACGCACGAGGATCCGAACGTGCGCTGCCAACTCGTCGCCGCGCTCGCCAAGGCCGCGGGGCCGCACGGCATGGTCGGCGGGCAGATGCTCGACCTGATTGCCGAGCATGAGACCTTCGACCTTGGCACGACCACGCGCCTGCAGCGGATGAAGACCGGCGACATGATTGCCTTCTCCTGCGAGGCCGGCGGCATCCTGGGCAAGGCCCCACCGCCGCAGCGGCAGGCGCTGCGCGCCTACGCGCACGACCTCGGGCTGGCCTTCCAGATCGTCGACGACCTGCTGGACGTCGAAGGGACGGAGGCCGAGACCGGCAAGTCCGTCGGCCGCGACGCGGAAGCTGGCAAGGCGACCTTCGTGTCGATCCTCGGGCGCGACCGCGCCCGCGCCCAGGCCGCCATGCTGGCGGCCCAAGCCGTGGCACACCTGGAGATCTTCGAGGGGCGTGCCGATATTCTGAAGGCGGTCGCCGACTTCGTCGTCGCGCGCCGGTCCTGAACGGAGGACGTGCAGAACGTGACCCCGACCACCAAGACGCCGCTACTCGACCTCGTCCACACCCCCGCAGACCTGCGCGCCCTCCAGCCCGAGCAGCTTCGCCAGTTCGCCGACGAACTGCGCACGGAAACCATCAGCGCGGTTTCGGTGACCGGCGGGCATCTGGGGGCCGGGCTCGGCGTCGTGGAACTGACCGTGGCGCTCCACTACGTGTTCAACACGCCCGACGATCGCCTGATCTGGGACGTTGGGCACCAGTGCTACCCGCACAAGATCGTCACCGGGCGCCGTGACCGCATCCGCACCCTGCGCATGGGCGAGGGGCTGTCGGGCTTCACGAAGCGGTCGGAAAGCGAATACGACCCGTTCGGCGCCGGCCACAGCTCCACCTCCATCTCGGCGGGGCTGGGCATGGCGGTGGCCCGCGACCAGCTTGGCCGCAAGAACCACGTCGTCGCCGTGATCGGCGATGGTGCGATGAGCGCCGGCATGGCCTACGAGGCCATGAACAACGCGGGTTCGGCGAACAGCAAGCTGATCGTCATCCTGAACGACAACGACATGTCCATCGCGCCGCCGGTCGGCGCGATGAGCGCCTACCTGTCGCGCCTGATCTCGTCGAAGCCGTATCTGTCGCTCCGCCATCTGGCGAAGGACATCGCCGAACAGCTGCCGCGCCCCCTGCGCACGGCCGCGCGCCGGGCGGAGGAATACGCCCGCGGCATGGTGACGGGCGGCACGCTGTTCGAGGAGATGGGCTTCTACTACATCGGCCCGATCGACGGCCACAACCTGGACCACCTGCTGCCGGTGCTGCAGAACGTGCGCGACGCGGAGGACGACAAGCCGGTCCTCATCCACGTCGTCACCAAGAAGGGCAAGGGCTACGGCCCGGCGGAGGCCTCTGCCGACAAGCTGCACGCCGTCGCCAAGTTCGACGTTATCACCGGCACCCAGTCCAAGCCGAAGTCCAACGCCCCCAGCTACACCCGCGTCTTCGCCAACGCCCTGATCAAGGAGGCGGAAGTCGACCCGGCGGTGCTGGCCATCACCGCCGCGATGCCGTCGGGCACCGGGCTGGACCTGTTCGGCCAGCGCTTCCCCAGCCGCTGCTTTGATGTCGGCATCGCCGAGCAGCACGCGGTCACCTTCGCCGCCGGCTTGGCGGCGGAGGGCTTCAAGCCGTTCTGCGCCATCTACTCCACCTTCCTGCAGCGCGCCTACGACCAAGTGGTGCACGACGTGGTGTTGCAGCACCTGCCGGTGCGCTTCGCGCTCGACCGCGCCGGGCTGGTCGGGGCGGACGGGGCGACGCACGCCGGCGCGTTCGACGTGGCCTACCTCGGCTGCCTGCCGGACATCGTGATGATGGCGGCGGCGGATGAGTTGGAGCTGATGCACATGGTGGCGACGGCCGCGACCATCGAGGACCGCGCTTCGGCGCTGCGCTACCCGCGTGGTGAGGGCGTTGGGCTCGAACTGCCGGAGCGCGGCACGGTGCTGCCGATCGGCAAGGGGCGGGTGATTCAGGAAGGCAGCAAGGTCGCCATCCTGAGCTACGGGACTCGTCTGGCCGAGGCGATGAAGGCGGCTGCCGAGCTGGGCGCGCGGGGGCTGTCGACGACGGTGGCCGACGCGCGCTTCGCCAAGCCGCTGGACGAGGATTTGGTGCGCCGGCTGGCGCTGGAGCATGAGGTGCTGATCACCATCGAGGAGGGCTCGGTCGGCGGGTTCGGCAGCTTCGTGCTGCAATTCCTGGCGACCAAGGGGTTGCTCGACAACGGGCTGAAGATCCGCCCGATGGTGCTGCCGGACCGCTTCCAGGACCACGACAGCCCGGCCAAGCAGTACGAAGAGGCCGGCCTCAACGCCCGCCACATCGTCGCCACCGTGCTTCAGGCGTTGGGCATCGAGGCCGCCGCCGTTCGGGCCTGAAGGCGGCCATCCAGCAGAGGTTCGGCAGAGGGCATGAAGCGGGCGTCCGTCACCCGAGCGGTGGCGGGCGCCCGCACCCTGTACAAAGGGCCTACCCCCATTTGTATAGTGCACGGCAGGGTTCTTTCACTGGTGCGGCCGTATCCTCTGTCTTACAATTCGAAAACAATAGAAAATTAACGAATTTCGCGGGGTCTGGTGTTGCGTAAGATGCCTCAGGTGTTCGCTGCGGGCGCGGGTCGCGTTCCCGAGGAGAACGGGGTGCGTCCGGCGAACGGGCCGTCGCAGGGCGGCCTGGACGGTAATCCGGATCTGCTGCGGGACATCATCGAGAATTCCCCCGCTCCCACCGCGGTGTTCGAGGGTGGTCTCCGCTGCAGCGTCGCCAACGCCGCCATGAGGGCTTTGGGCGCCAACGCGGGCCAGACCGAAGACGAACTTCTGGCGGGCCTGTTCCCCAGCGCCGATCCGGAAGCGGTGCGCGACGTCGCCCGGACCGGCCAGTCCCGCCATCTGCGCGTCACGGGCGTGGACCGCCATTCCTGGGACATGGACGTGACGCCGCTGCGCGTTGAAGGCGCGGCAGGCGGTCGTGCCGTCATGATGGCGCTGCGGCCCGTCGTGATCGATTCGCCGGACTCGGTCGACCAGCAGGTGCGCGAGGTCAGCCACCGGGTCAAGAACACGCTGCAGCTCGTGTCCAGCCTGCTGACGCTGCAGACCCTGTCGGCCAAGGAACCGGAGATGCGCCGGGCCTTTCAGGAGGCTTGTGCGCGGATCGGGACCGTGACCCAGGCGCACCAGCGCATCCACGGCGCCACACGCGGCAGCCTCGTCGACTTCGGGTCCTATCTGCGCGACACCGCGTCCGAGATGGAGGCGAATTTCGCCGCCGGAGGCGCGAACCGGCATGTGGTCGTCGCCGTGGAAGACGCGATGCTGCCGGTCGATTCGGTGATTCCGCTGGCGCTGATCGTCAACGAACTCGTCAGCAACGCGATCAAGTACGCCTATGCGCCCGGTGGGCCGGGGATCGTGGAGATCAGTCTGCTGCCGTTGCCGGAAGGTGGGCGGCGCCTCGTCATCGGCGATCATGGGCGCGGGTTACCCCCCGGCTTCGAGGTGGCGCGCGCGGACTCGCTCGGCATGAAGGTGGCGCGGGCCTTCGCCGGCCAGTTGAAGGGCAAGCTGCGCGTCGAACCGAACGACCCCGGCACCCGCTTCATCATCGATCTGCCGTTCTGATTCCTTCACCTCTTGCCGAATGGCGTTTCCTGCGCCATGGATCATCCCGTTGTAACCGGGAGGGATCGTGATGGCGCGGGTGCGGGTGGATGTGGCGCTGGTGGAGCGCGGGCTGGCCGAAAGCCGGGCCAAGGCGCAGGCGCTGATCCTCGCCGGGCTGGTCTATTCGGACACCCGGCGCATCGATAAGGCCGGCGACCAAATCGCCGAGGACGCGCCGCTGTCCGTGAAGGGGCAGGACCATCCCTGGGTGTCGCGCGGCGGGCTGAAGCTGGTGAAGGGGCTGGACACGTTCGGGATCGACCCGACCGGGCTGACCGCCGTCGACATCGGTGCCTCGACCGGCGGCTTCACCGACGTGCTGCTGACGCGCGGGGCCGCCAAGGTCTACGCGGTGGACGTCGGGCACGGACAGCTGGCCTGGAAGCTGCGCAACGACCCGCGCGTCGTCGTTCTGGAAAAGACCAACGCCCGCCACCTGACCACGGCCGAAATCCCCGACCCCATCGACCTCGTGGTCTGCGACGCCAGCTTTATCGGGCTGGAGATCGTGCTGCCCGCCGCGCTGGAGTTGACAGTGCCGGGTGGGCGACTCGTTGCGCTGATCAAGCCGCAGTTCGAGGTCGGCAAGGGCCGAGTCGGCAAGGGCGGCGTGGTGCGCGAGCCCGAACTGCACCAGGAGGTCTGCGACCGCATCCGCGCGTGGCTCGACGGGTTGCCGGGCTGGCGCGTCCTGGATATCACCGAAAGCCCGATCACCGGCCCGGAGGGCAACAAGGAATTCCTGATCGGGGCGGTGAAGAACAGGACTTGAGAATCGTAGGTTGGGTGCAGCGCCAGCGAAACCCAACAACGTTGCCATGCGGAGTGTGTTGGGTTCCGCTGGCGCTGCACCCAACCTACGGATCCATTTAAGCTTTCTCCTCGACCCGGCCGGCTTGCGTGAACAGGTATGGCACGAAGCTGCGGTGGTGTTCGTCCACCGACAGTTGGCTGCCGATGGGCGGGAAGGCGCGCTGCTGGCAGTCGGTGCGCTCGCAGATTCGGCAGTTCACGCCGATCGGCACGGCGGCGGCCTCGTTCGACGTGTCGATGCCCGCGGCGTAGACGATCTCGTTGGCGTAGGTCGCCTCGCAGCCCAGGCCGACGGCGAACTGGCGCGACGGCTTCAGGTAGGCGCCGCCGCGCTTGGTCACGGTGCGGGCGATGCCGATGTAGGTGGTGCGGTCGGGCATGGTGGCGAACTGCACCAGGATCTTGCCAGGCTGGGCGAAGGCCTCGTGCACGTTCCACAGTGGGCAGGCGCCGCCGAAGCGCGCGAAGTGGAAGCGGGTGGCGGAGTGGCGCTTGGTGATGTTGCCGGCCATGTCCACCCGCACGAAGTAGAAGGGCAGGCCGCGCGCGCCCGGCCGCTGCATGGTGGACAGGCGGTGGCAGACCTGCTCGAAGCTGGCGCCGAAGCGGCTTTGCAACTGCTCCACGTCGTGGCGCAGCGCGCGCGCCTGGGCGGCGAAGGCGCGGTAGGGCAGGACCAGCGCGCCTGCGAAGTAGTTCGCAAGCCCGACCCGGCAGATCGACTTGGCGTCCTCGCTGGAGAATTTCGCCTGCGCGACCAGCTCTTCGATGGTGTCGCCGAATCCCAGCAGGGCGATCTGGTGGGCCATGTGGAAGGCGCGGCTCGGCCCGTTCAGCAGGGCGGACAGGCGCAGCGTGCCGGTCGTCTCATCATAGCTGCGCATCGCCGTGTCGCCGTCGTCGGCCACGATCTTCACGCGCACGTCGTGGCGGCGCTTCAGCAGGGCGGCCAATTCGTTCAGCAGGGCGCCGTTGTGAATCTTCTCCTGGTTCCACAGCTGCTCCGCCGCCTCGTCCAGCGGGCCGATGTAGTTGTTGCAATAGTGAAAGTAATCGCGAACTTCTTCATAGGGAAACTGCGGGCCGGCGAAGGCGTCGCCCTGTTCCTGGTTCGACAGGCTGTCGGCCAGCGACTGCACCCGCTCGTGCAGCTTCTGGTATGCCTGATGGAGGCTGAGGACGCGGCGCGCCAGTTCGGGGCTGGACCCGACGGCGCTGCGCAGTTCCGCGTTGGTCAGCGGGGCACCGGCGAACAGCGGGTCGGCCAACGCCTCGCGCAGGTCGGCGACGAGCCGGCTGTCCTCATCCTCCACGAAGTTCGAAAGGTCCACCTCGAACACGGCGGAGATCTTCAGCAGCACCGGCAGGGTCAGCGGGCGCTGGTTGTTTTCCAGCTGGTTCAGGTAGCTGGGTGAAAGGTCCAGCGTCTTCGCGAGCGCGGCCTGGGTGAGGCCACGCTGCTCCCGCAGGCGGCGCAGCTTGTAGCCGAGATAGAGCTTTTGCATTGAACCGTTTTACCACCCGCGGGTTATACCGAAGCGCATATTCGCAACCGTCGCAAACCATGCCCTGTGTTTGCAAAGATGTTCGCAACTTCGCACATTTTTCCCCGACGGCCAATTGCCCTATTGCAAATCTTGTGAATAATCCAGCCATTCCGGCGCGGGACACACAACGCAAACTCCGCATCCCCCGCCGAACGCCAAAGTGGGAAACGCCTGATGCAAGAAATTCTGGCCAAGTTGGAGTCCATGCGCGCTGGTGCGCGGCTGGGCGGCGGTGAAAAGCGCATCGCGTCCCAGCACGCCAAGGGCAAGCTGACCGCGCGCGAACGCATCGAACTGTTCCTCGACGAAGGCTCGTTCGAGGAATTCGACATGTTCGTCCAGCACCGCTGCAACGACTTCGGCATGGAGGACCAGAAGGTGCCGGGCGATGGCGTGGTGACCGGCCACGGCACGGTCAACGGCCGGCTGGTCTTCGTCTTCAGCCAGGATTTCACGGTCTTCGGCGGCTCCCTGTCGGAAGCGCACGCGGAGAAGATCTGCAAGATCATGGACCAGGCCATGAAGGTCGGGGCGCCGGTGATCGGCTTGAACGATTCGGGCGGCGCCCGCATCCAGGAGGGCGTGGCGTCGCTCGGCGGCTATGCGGAGGTGTTCCAGCGCAACGTCAATGCGTCCGGCGTGATCCCGCAGATTTCCCTGATCATGGGGCCCTGCGCGGGCGGTGCGGTGTACTCCCCGGCCATGACCGACTTCATCTTCATGGTGAAGGACAGCTCCTACATGTTCGTGACCGGGCCGGACGTGGTGAAGACCGTCACGCACGAGGTCGTCACGGCGGAGGAACTGGGCGGTGCGGTCACGCACTCCAGCAAGTCCGGCGTCGCCGACATGGCCTTCGAGAACGACGTGGAGGCGCTGCTCCAGCTGCGTCGCTTCATCGACTTCCTGCCGGCCTCCAACCGTGAAAAGGCGCCGGAGCGCCCCTGCGCCGACCCGATCGACCGCGACGACTTCTCGCTCGACACGCTGGTGCCGGAGAACCCGAACAAGCCCTACGACATGAAGGAGCTGATCCTGAAGACGGTCGACGAGGGCGACTTCTTCGAGCTTCAGCCCGACTACGCCAAGAACATCATCATCGGCTTCGGCCGGATGAACGGCTCCACGGTGGGCATCGTCGCCAACCAGCCGATGGTGCTGGCCGGCTGCCTGGACATCGACAGCTCCAAGAAGGCCGCGCGCTTCGTGCGCTTCTGCGACGCCTTCGAGATCCCGATCCTGACGCTGGTGGACGTGCCCGGCTTCATGCCCGGCACCAGCCAGGAATACAACGGCATCATCAAGCACGGCGCCAAGCTGCTGTTCGCCTACGCCGAGGCGACCGTGCCGAAGATCACCGTCATCACCCGCAAGGCCTACGGCGGCGCCTACGACGTGATGTCGTCCAAGCACCTGCGCGGCGACATCAACTACGCCTGGCCGACGGCGGAGATCGCGGTGATGGGTCCGAAGGGTGCGGTGGAAATCATCTTCCGTGGCGACATCGGCGACAGCGTCAAGATCGAGGCGCGCACCGAGGAGTACCGGCAGAAGTTCGCCAACCCGTTCGTGGCGGCGTCGCGCGGCTACATCGACGACGTCATCATGCCGCACGGCACGCGCCGCCGCGTCATCAAGGCGCTGTCCATGCTGAAGAACAAGCAGCTCCAGAATCCCTGGCGCAAGCACGACAACATCCCGCTCTGAAGGCGCCGCGCCATGACGACCATGTTCTCCAAGATCCTGATCGCGAACCGCGGCGAGATCGCCTGCCGCGTCATCCGCACCGCGCGCCGCCTGGGCATCAAGACGGTCGCCGTCTATTCGGACGCCGACAAGAACGCCCTGCATGTGGAGATGGCCGACGAGGCCGTCCACATCGGTGCCGCCCCGTCGGCGCAGAGCTATCTGCTGATCGACCGCATCGTCGACGCCTGCAAGAAGACCGGCGCCCAAGCCGTCCATCCCGGCTACGGCTTCCTGTCGGAGAAGCGTGAGTTCCAGGAGGCGCTCGCCGCCGCCGGAATCGCTTTCATCGGCCCGGACGCCCACGCCATCCAGGCCATGGGCGACAAGATCGAGTCGAAGAAGCTCGCCAAGGCCGCCGGCGTCAGCACGGTGCCGGGCTATCTGGGCGTCATCGCCGACGACAGCGAGGCGGTGACCATCGCCCGCGACATCGGCTATCCGGTGATGATCAAGGCCTCGGCCGGCGGCGGCGGCAAGGGCATGCGCGTGGCCTGGAACGACGAGGAGGCCCGCGAAGGCTTCCGCTCCGCCCAGAACGAGGCGCGCTCCTCCTTCGCCGACGACCGTGTCTTCGTCGAGAAGTACATCCAGCAGCCGCGCCACATCGAGATCCAGGTGCTGGCCGACGGGCAGGGCACGGCCCTGTATCTGGGCGAGCGCGAATGCTCGATCCAGCGCCGCCACCAGAAGGTGATCGAGGAGGCGCCGTCGCCGTTTCTCGACGCCGCCACCCGCAAGGCGATGGGCGAGCAGGCCGTGGCCCTGGCCCGCGCCGTGGACTACAAGTCCGCCGGCACGGTCGAGTTCATCGTGGACGCGGAGCGCAACTTCTACTTCCTGGAGATGAACACCCGTCTCCAGGTGGAGCATCCGGTTACCGAGCTGATCACCGGTTTCGACCTCGTCGAGCTGATGATCCGCGTCGCGGCGGGCGAGAAGCTGACGATCCGCCAAGAAGACGTTCGCCTGCACGGCTGGGCCATCGAGGCGCGCGTCTACGCCGAGGATCCGTTCCGCAACTTCCTGCCCTCCACCGGCCGCCTGACCCACTACCGTCCGCCGTCGGAGGACCCGCACGTCCGCGTCGACACCGGCGTGTATGAGGGCGGCGAGATCTCCATGTTCTACGACCCCATGATCGCCAAGCTGTGCAGCTGGGGTTCGACGCGCGACGCGGCCATCGCCCGCATGCGCGAGGCGCTTGACCAGTATTACATCCGCGGCGTCAGCCACAACATCCCGTTCCTGGCCTCGCTGATGGCGAACCAGCGCTTCGTGGACGGCCGGCTGACCACCAATTTCATCGCCGAGGAATACCCGAACGGCTTCCACGCCTCCGATCTGCCGCCGGAAGACCCGGCGGTCCTGATCGCCGTGGCCGCGGTCATCCACCGCAGCCTGAACGACCGCGACATCCTGATCAGCGGCAAGATGGCGGGCAACAAGGTCAAGGTGCGCGACGACTGGGTCGTGGTCATCGACGACACCCAGCACCCGGTGCACCTGCACCCCTGCGACGGCAGCCCGCAGCGCATCGGCTACACCGTCGACATCGCCGGCAAGCACCACACGGTGTGGAGCGACTGGCAGCTGGGCGAGCCGCTGTTCCGCGGCACGGTCAACGGCGAGCATGTCTGCCTGCAGGTGGACCGCGTGGGCGTCGGCTACCGCCTGTTCCACGCCGGTTCGCAGGCGGTCGTGAAGGTGCTGACGCCGAAGGCGGCGCAGTACGACGCGCTGATGCCGGTGAAGGCGCCGCCGGACATGTCCAAGTTCCTGCTGTCGCCGATGCCGGGCCTGCTCGTCTCGGTCGCCGTGTCCGAAGGGCAGGAGGTCAAGGCCGGCGAAGTGCTGGCCGTCGTGGAGGCCATGAAGATGGAAAACATCCTGCGTGCGGCGCAGGATGGCGTGGTGTCCAAGGTGCACGCGACGGCGGGATCCAGCCTGGCCGTCGACCAGAAAATCCTGGAGTTCGCGTAAGCCACGCGGGTTCCGGACCAAGAACGAGACACATAGGGAAAAGGGAACGCACGATGGCTTACGGAACCACGCTTTCGCAGCGTGCCACCTCGTTGCTGGACACGGTCGCCCCGAAGGGCGGCCTGGTCACCGCGGCGGCGGCGGCGGTGCTCGGCAGCGCGCTGCTGGCCGTCTCGGCCAAGGTGCAGGTGCCCTTCTGGCCGGTGCCGATGACGATGCAGAGCATGGTCGTCATCCTGCTCGGCATGGCCTACGGCAGCCGTCTTGCCACGGCGACGGTGCTGCTGTACCTGCTGGAAGGCCTTGCCGGCCTGCCGGTCTTTGCCGGTGCGGGCGCCGGCCCGGCCTACATGGCGGGCCCGACGGCCGGCTACCTGCTGGGCTTCGTCCTGGCCGCCGGTGTCACCGGCTGGCTGGCGGAGCGTGGCTGGGACCGCAGCCCGGCCAAGGCGGTCGCCGCCCTGGCGCTGGGCCACGCCCTGCTGTTCGTGCCGGGTGTCGCGTGGCTGGCGGTGCTGTTCGGGGCTGAGAAGGCGATTGCGGTCGGCCTGACCCCGTTCCTGGCCGCCACGGTGCTGAAGACCGCGCTGGGCGCCGCGATCATGCAGGCCGCCTGGACGGTCGTCACGCGCCGATCGCGGGTGTAATTACCCCCCTGTCCTCTCCCCCGCTGGGCGGGGGAGAGGACAGGGGGCGCCCCATCTCCCTCCCCCGCCCAGCGGGGGAGGGTCGGGGTGGGGGTTAAGTGCTTTGCAGTCTTTCACGTAAAATATTGAACTCAGCCGTGTCGAGGAGGCGTCCCATGAGCGATTTCCCGAAGAAGACCCTGGCCGACTGGCAGGCGCTGGCGGGCAAGGACATCGGTTCCAACGGGAAACTGGACGATCTGGTCTGGCAGACGCCGGAAGGTCTCGACGTCAAGGCGCTCTACACGGCCACGGACCTGGAAGGGCTGGAGCTGGACAACCTGCCGGGCTTCCCGCCTTTCACGCGCGGGCCCCGCGCGACGATGTACGCGGTGAAGCCCTGGACCATCCGCCAGTACGCCGGCTTCTCCACCGCGGAGGAATCGAACGCCTTCTACAAGGCGAACCTGAAGGCCGGCCAGATGGGCCTGTCGGTCGCGTTCGACCTCGCCACCCACCGCGGCTATGACAGCGACCACCCGCGCGTCGTCGGCGACGTCGGCAAGGCCGGCGTGGCGATCGACAGCGTCGAGGACATGAAGATCCTCTTCGACGGCATCCCGCTCGACAAGATGTCGGTGTCGATGACGATGAACGGCGCGGTTCTGCCGATCCTTGCCGGATACATCGTGGCGGCGGAGGAGCAGGGAGTCAGCCAGGACAAGATCAGCGGCACCATCCAGAACGACATCCTCAAGGAGTTCATGGTCCGCAACACCTACATCTATCCGCCCGAGCCCTCGATGCGGATCATTGCGGACATCATCGAGTACACGGCGCACAACATGCCGAAGTTCAACTCGATCTCGATCTCCGGCTACCACATGCAGGAGGCCGGGGCGACCGCGGTGCAGGAACTGGCCTTCACCATCGCCGACGGCCTGGAATACGTTCGCGCCGCCATGTCGAAGGGCCTGCCCGTCGACAAGTTCGCGCCGCGCCTGTCCTTCTTCTTCTCCATCGGCATGAACTTCTTCATGGAGATCGCCAAGCTGCGCGCCGCGCGCCTGCTGTGGTCGACCCTGATGAAGCAGAAGTTCGACCCGAAGGACGCGCGCTCGCTGGCCCTGCGCACCCACTGCCAGACGTCGGGCGTCAGCTTGACCGAGCAGGACCCCTACAACAACGTCATCCGCACCACCATCGAGGCGATGGCCGCGGTGCTGGGCGGCACACAGTCGCTGCACACCAACGCCTTCGACGAGGCGTTGGGCCTGCCGACGAAGTTCTCCGCGCGCATCGCCCGCAACACGCAGCTGATCATCGCCGAGGAGTCGGGGGTGACCAACGTGGTCGACCCGCTCGGCGGCTCCTTCTACATCGAGCACCTGACCCACAGCCTCGCCAACGCTGCCCTTGAGCTGATCAACAAGGTCGAGGAGATGGGCGGCATGACCAAGGCGGTGGAGGGAGGCATGCCCAAGCTGCTGATCGAGGAGGCCGCCGCCCGCCGCCAGGCCGCCGTCGACCGCGGCGAGGAGGTGATCGTCGGCGTCAACAAGTACCGTCCGGAGAACCCGGAGATGGTCGACGTGCTGGACATCGACAACACCGCCGTCCGCGAATCCCAGATCGCCCGCCTGAATCAGGTCCGCGCCAGCCGTGACGAAGCCAAGTGCCGCGCAGCGCTGGAGGCACTGACCAAGGCCGCGGCCGAGAAGTCCGGCAACCTGCTGGCCCTGTCGGTCGAGGCGACCCGCGCCCGCGCCACGGTCGGCGAGATCTCCGACGCGCTGGAGAAGGCCTTCACCCGCCACGTGGCGGTCATCCGCTCCGTCTCCGGCGTTTACGGCGCGGCTTACGAGGGCGACGAAGGCTTCCGGAAAATCCAGGAGGAGGTGTCCGCCTTCGCCGCCGAGGAAGGCCGCCGGCCGCGCATCCTCGTCGTCAAGATGGGCCAGGACGGGCACGACCGCGGCGCCAAGGTCATCGCGACCAGCTTCGCCGACATCGGCTTCGACGTCGACATCGGGCCGCTGTTCCAGACCCCGGAGGAGGCTGCCCGCCAAGCGGTCGAGAACGACGTGCACGTCATCGGCGTGTCGTCGCAGGCCGCCGGCCACAAGACGCTGGTGCCTCAACTGGTCAGCGAGCTGCGCAAGCAGGGTGCCGGCGACATCCTGGTGGTGTGCGGCGGCGTGATACCGCCGCAGGACTACGACTACCTGTACCAGGCGGGCGCCGCCGCCATCTACGGCCCCGGCACCAACATCCCGAAGGCGGCGTCGGACATCCTGGCCATCCTGCGCAAGCAGAAGGCCGCGGCCTGACCGTCATGCGGATTTCCCTCCCCCACGGCGTGGGGGAGGGTTAGGGTGGGCGCAACATCTTCCACATCCCGCCCTCGCCGTGCCCATCACCGCCGAAACCGACCTCTACGCCCCCGTCAAAGCTTTCCTGGAAGTCCAGGGCTATGACGTCAAAGCCGAGATTCACGGCTGCGACCTCGTCGCCATGCGCGGCGGGGAGCCGCCGCTGATCGTCGAACTGAAGAAGCGCTTCACCCTGGACCTGCTGCTCCAGGGGGTTGACCGGCTGAGCCTCACCGACACCGTCTACCTCGCCGTGCCCCAGCCGGGCCGCAAGGCCACCGGCGCGTCGCCATACGACAGCGGAGTCCGCAAGCTGTGCCGGCGCCTGGGCGTCGGCCTGCTGATCGTGGACATCGGCCGGGCGGAGGGGCATCAGGTGGAGGTGCTGCTCGATCCCGTGCCCTACAGCCCGCGCAAGGACAAGAAGCGCACGCTTCGCCTGCTCGGCGAGCATGCACGGCGCAAGGGGGACCCCAACCGTGGCGGGTCGACCCGCGTGCCCATTGTGACCGCTTACCGTCAGGATGCATTGCGGTGCGCGCGCCTGCTCCAGGACGGTCCGATGACGCTGAAGGCGCTGCGGGCCGCCGGGGCACCGAAGGACGTGTCGGTCATCCTTCAGCGCAACGTCTACGGGTGGTTCGAGCGGGTGGTGAAGGGCACCTATGGGCTGACCGACGCCGGCCGGAACGGACTGGACTGCTTCGCCCATGGCCTCGCCGCCGAATGACCCCCACCTAATCCCAAAAAAGTAAGTATACGAAGTAGGTTCTTGGCTGATCCATCTCAATAGTGTCCGTTTTATGGTAAAAGGATTTCCTTCTGGGTTGCGGCGCTGATAAAACGGGCCGCCCTGATACTCCCATACGGGAATCCCGCCGCAGTGAAAGCCGCACCGGAACCGCAAAGCCCTGGCTTATCGTCGCGCTCGTATCGTGTTCGCACTTGGCTTGTTCTGCTTACGGCTGCCTGCGTTCTGCCCCTCGTGCTGCTGTCGACCGCGTTGTTCTTGCGGAACGGAATTGCGGAAACGGAACAGACCTCCAGACAGGTGAGCGACCGCGCCCGTCTTCTATCGGAAGACGTGGACCGTGAAGTGTCCCGCATCGTCGCGTCGGCCGAGGTTCTGGCCACGAGCGAGAGCCTGACGAGCGGCGATTTTGCCCACTTCTATGGGCGTGCGGTCCAGGTGCGCGACCTGCTCGGCACCAATATCCTTGTCCGCGACCTGTCGAGCCAGCAGCTGCTGAACACGCGCGTGCCCTGGGGAACGGCGCTTCCCAGGAATCCGCAGTTCGACGTCGACCGCCGCGTGCTCGAAACACGGCAGGTTCAGGTCTCCGGGCTGCTGACCGGGGCCGTGGCGAAGACGCCCTTGCTGATCGTCGTGGTTCCGGTGATCCGGGATGACGAAGTCGTCTATCTCCTCAGCCTGACGATTTCGCTGGAGCGGTTGCAGAGCATCATGTCGCCGGACCGCATGCCGACGGGCTGGATCGCCGGCATTGTCGATCGCGACGGCGTTATCATCGCGCGGTCGCGGAGCGCCGAACAGTTCGTCGGCACCCGCGTGGACGAGGAGCGCTGGAACGCGATCAAGGACGCGCCGGACGGCGTGCACCACACGAAGGACCTTGAAGGAATAGCTTCGGTTCAGGCCTACAGCCGGTCGCCCATATCGGGCTGGCTGGTCGGCGTCGGCGTACCGGAGTCGTTGCTGGCCTCCCAATCCCATCAATCGCTGCAACTCTTTGCCGGTGGCGGCCTGGTGCTGGTCCTGTGCGGCGTCGGCGTGGCTTTTCTGCTCGGCCGCCGCCTGACGGGTCCGATCATGCAGTTGTCCGGCGCGGCCCAGGCGCTTGGCGCGGGGCAGGACGTGCCGGTCCGGCCGATGGGCGTGGCCGAGATGGACGCCGTGGCCGGGGCCCTGCGTGACGCCGCCGACCTGATCCGGACCCGCACGGCGGCCCTGGCGGAAAGCGAGGCACGGCTGAGGCGGGTGGTGGATGGCGCGCCCTTTCCCGTCATCGTGCACGCGGAGGACGGCGAGATCGTGCACATCAGCCGGTCCTTGGCGGATATGACGGGCTACGCGCGGCAGGAGGTCGCCACCATCGACCAATGGCTGGAACGCGCCGTGGAGAGCGGGCGGGAAGCATCGGCCTTCGACATCGACCGTCTCTACGCGCTCGACCGCCCGATCGACGAAGGGGAGTTCGCCATCCTCACCGCGGACGGGCAACGTCGCCTCTGGTCGTTCCGCTCCGCACCCATCGGCCGGGACGAGCGCGGGCGTCGATTGGCCGTCAGCATGGCCGCCGACCAGACTGATCGGCAGGAGGCGGAAAAACGGATGCGCCTGCTGATGCGTGAGGTCGATCACCGCGCGAAGAACGCGTTGGCTGTCGTCCAATCCATCGTGCAGCTGAGCCGCGCCGAGGACCCCGCCACCTTTGCCGGGGCCGTGCAAGGACGGGTTTCGGCCATCGCGCGGGCCCACACGCTCCTCTCCGAAACGCGCTGGTCGGGCGCCGATCTCGCTACCATGGTGCGGTTCGGACTGGAGGCCTTTTCGGCGGGCCACCGGACGACGATGACCGGACCGCCCGTGTCCATCGTGGCGGAAGCGGCGCAGGCGGTGTCGATCGTGTTGCACGAACTGTCCACCAACGCCGCGAAATATGGTGCGCTGTCGGTTCCGGAGGGGTGCGTCGCGGTGTCCTGGTCGGTGAACCGGACGACCGGCCAGCTGGTCCTGCGCTGGGACGAAAGCGGCGGGCCGCCCGTCAGCCCGCCGACCCGCTTCGGTTTCGGCAGTTTCATCATCGAGCAGACCGTGACGGGACAGCTGCACGGCGACCTGCGCCACGACTGGGACGAGTCCGGCCTGCGCTGGCGCATGACCATCGCCTCCGAATGCTACGTGACCAGCGGCATCCACGATCCGGGCGCCGCGGCTCCGACGCCGGCGAACGATGAGCCGAAACGGGCGGCCGGCGGCGCCCGCGTGCTGGTGGTGGAGGACGAGGCGCTGACCGCGATCGCCCTGTCGCACCTGCTCCAGGACAAGGGCTTTCAGGTGATCGGCCCCGTCGGCCGGGTGCAGGACGCCATCGACCGGGCACGCGCCGATCGTCCGGACGTTGCCGTCCTGGACGTCAACCTGTTCGGCCAACTGTCCTTCCCCGTGGCGGAAGTGCTGGACGGCATGGGCGTGCCCTTCCTGTTCTGCACGGGCTACGGCAGCCTGGACGCACCGAACGAGCGCCTGCGCCGCGCGCCCGTTCTGCGCAAGCCGGTTGGCGCCGATCAGGTAACGCGGACGTTGGTCGATCTGCTGGAGCGGCGGCCGGGTACCGCGATGGGGTAGAGGGCGACAGCGGAAAGGGCCGCCCGGCCTATTCCACGAAATCCTCGCGGCTCAGGCCGTACTTCTTCAGCTTGTCGTAGAAGGTCTTGCGCGCGACGTTCAGCGCCTCGATGGTGGCCTTCACGCTGCCCTTGTGGCGGGCCAGCTCGCTTTCGATCAGGCTTTTCTCGAACAGGTCCACCTGCTCCGCCAGCGACAGGCCGCCGGAGCCGGAGGGGGCGCCCGACGCGGACAGGGTGTCGTCGAGGCCCAGCACGAAGCGGTCGGCGGCGTTGCGCAGCTCGCGGACATTGCCGGGCCAGTCGTGGGCCATCAGGCGCTGGGTCTGCGCCGGGGTCGGCGCGCGCGGGTCGCGGTTGTAGCGGGCGGCCGCCTGAAGGACGAAGTGCTGGAACAGCAGGGGGATGTCGTCCCGGCGCTCACGCAACGGCGGGATCGTCACCACGACCACGTTCAGGCGATAGTAGAGGTCCTCGCGGAAGCTGCCGGCGCTGGACGCCTGCCGCAAATCCACCTTGGTCGCGGCGACGACGCGCAGGTCCACGGCGGTCTGGTCGTTGGAGCCCAGCGGCTCCACCACCCGCTCCTGGATCACGCGCAGCAGCTTGACCTGGAGCGACAGCGGCATGCTCTCGATCTCGTCCAGGAACAGGGTGCCGCGGCTGGCGTGCTCGATGCGGCCGACGCGGCGCTTGGCAGCACCCGTGAAGGCGCCGGCCTCGTGGCCGAACAGCTCGCTCTCGATGATGGATTCCGGCATGGCGCCGCAGTTCAGCGCCACGAAGGGGTGCTTGCGCCGCGCGCTGCCGGCGTGGAGCGCGCGGGCGACCAGCTCCTTGCCCGTGCCGGTCTCGCCCAGCACCAGCACGTCGGCGTCGGTGTCGGCCACCGCGGCGATGGTCGCGCGCAGCCGCTCGATGCCCGGCGTGCGGCCAATGATGGGATAGGCATCGCCGCCGTGGGCGCCGGCCAGCTGGTCGCGCAGGCGCCGGTTCTCCAACACCAGCCGCCGCTTCTCCACCGCGCGCCGCGCCACCTCCACCAGACGGTCGGACGGAAAGGGCTTTTCCAGGAAGTCGTAGGCGCCGCGCCGCATGGCCTCCACCGCCATGGGCACGTCACCGTGGCCGGTGATCAGGATGACCGGCAGCTCCGGATCCAGCGCCAGGGCGCGCTCCATCAGCTCCAGCCCGTCGATCTGCGGCATGCGCACGTCGGTGACGAGACAGCCGGGCCAGTCGCGGCCGAGCAGCCGCAACGCGCGCTCCGCCCCGTCGCAGGCGGTGACCTCGAAGTCGGCCAACTCCAGCGCCTGCTGGCCGGCGAGGCGGACGGCGCGCTCGTCATCCACGAAGAGGACGCTGCCGGCGCTGGTCATGCGGGGGACTCCGTTCGCTTGAGGCGGATGGTGAAGACGGCGCCGCCGTCCGGATGGTTGGCCGCGGTCAGGTTTCCGCCGAAATCCTCGACGATGCCGTGGCTGATCGACAGGCCGAGGCCAAGCCCGTCCCCCGCCTCCTTCGTGGTGAAGAAGGGAACGAACAGGCGGGGCAGGTCGGCCTCGGCGATGCCGGTGCCGACGTCGCGGACGCTCAATACCGTCTCATCCCCCTCCGGCGCCAGCGTGACGGTGATGGCGCGGTGGGGGACGGTGCGCATGGCGTCCGCGGCGTTGCCGATCAGGTTGACCAGCACCTGCTGGAGCCGCACATCCTCGCCCATGACCCAGACGGGATCGGCCGGCAGGTTGGCGTCCACCTGCACGGCGTCGCGGCGCAGCCGCGATTCCAGCAGCGCCAGCGCCTGCCCGACCGCCGCCTGCGCCGAGACGGGGCCGAGCGTGCCGGAGGCGCGCCGCGCGAAGCCCTTCAGCTGCCGCGTGATGGCGGCCATGCGGTCGGTGAGGTCGGCGATCTCCGCGAGGTTGTCGCGCACCGCGTCCCGCCGGTCGCGGTCGAGCAGGACCACGGCGTTGTCGGCGAAGCTGCGGATCGCGGCAAGCGGCTGGTTGATCTCGTGCGCGATGCCCGCCGACATCTGGCCCAGCGCCGCCAGCTTGGCCGCCTGGGTCAGTTCGTTCTCCGCGGCGCGCAGCTCGGCGGTGGCGTCGGCGACGCGCCGTTCCAGTTCGGCGCGGGCCTCCTCCTGGAAAGACAGCCGCTCCATCAGCACGACGCGCCGTTGGGCCAGCGCGTAGCCGGCGAGTGCCGCCAACGCCACCACCGCGGCTGCCAGCAGGCCGGCTTGCTGGGCGCGCGTGCTGGCGGGCTCCAGGCTGGTCAGCGCGTGGATGGTCCAATCGCCGCCCGGTACGGCCGCCGACAGGTGCAGATACCGCATCTCGACCCCGTCCTCCCGCAGCGCGATGCGGTCCGCCCCGCCGCCGAAGCCCCAGGGCAGGGTGGGCACGCCTTCCGTCGGCGGATCGGGCGTGGTCGGCAGGGTGACCGGCAGCCGCTGAGGCAGGGCGTTGTAGCGCCAGGTTGGGACGTTGGTGATAAAGACCACGCCGTCGCGGTCGGTGACCAGAACCTTCTCCCCGCCGTGCGACCAAGCTTCCTCCAGCGTTTGGAACCCGACCTTCAGGACGACGACGCCGAGCGGCGTTTCCCCTGTGCGGTTTTCCGCACTCACCCGCTGGGCCGTGTAGTAGCCCGGCACGAAGGAGGTGGTACCGAGCGCGAAGTGATGCCCCTCGCCCCGCTCCATCGCCAGGCGGAAATAGGGACGGTAGGCGAAGTTCTGCCCGACGAAGCTGGCCGCGCTGTTCCAGTTGCTGGCCGCGATGGTGGTTCCGTCGGGGTTCATGATGTAGAGGGCCAACGCGCCCAGCGTCTGCGCGAAGCCCTCCAGCTTGCGGTTCATGCGGTCCACGCGGTCGGGCGTCGGCGCCGCGAGCAGGGCCGCCACCTCCGCGTCGCGGGCGATCACCATGGGCACGGCGGCGTGCCGCTCCAGCTCCGCCCGCAGGTTGGCTTCGTAGAGGGCCAGGCGGGCGCGCCCCTGCTCCTGCAGGGCTTGGTGCGCCACGGACGCGGTCCAGCCGGCCGCCAACGCGGCGGCGAGCGGCATCCCGGCGACGAAGGCCAGCAGCAAGAGGCGGCGGGGATGCGCGGTGAGCGCGGCGACCAGTCCAGCGAAAGGCCGGGAAACCGGCGTCGGGGCGTTCCCGCTCCCTGTCGCGTTCGAAAATGTCCGGTCGATGGGACGGATCCTAAGCAACGGTCAAGTCACTCGTGCTGCGCCGCAACATACGGTCGCCCAAGGGAAATTCGTGTGCGGATTTTCGCACATCCATTTCCGCCCTGTCGTGCGGTTTTTCGCGCACGCATGTCGTAAGAGCGCTGCGAATCCTCGGGTCGGTCGTTGGCACACGTCTTGCTGACAGGGGGGTATGACCGGGCCGACCGCCGACCTCGCACAAGAGCGGACGCCCAATTCCAGGAACGCCACCGAGGAGACGACGATATGCACGCTCACGGGCAAGCGACAAAGAAACCCTTATACACGAACCTGACGGTCCAGGTGCTGACGGCCATCACCATCGGCATCATCCTTGGCCACCTCTATCCGGACATCGCGGTGCAGATGAAGCCGCTGGGCGATGTCTTCATCAAGATGATCAAGATGGTCATCGGCCCGATCGTCTTCCTGACGGTGGTCACGGGCATCTCCTCGATCGGCGACATGAAGAAGGTCGGCAAGGTCGGCGGCAAGGCGATCCTGTATTTCGAGATCGTCACCACCTTCGCGCTCGGCCTCGGCCTGCTGGTCGTCAACCTGCTGAAGCCCGGCGCCGGCATGAACATCCAGGTCGGTTCGCTGAAGGCCGACGCGGTCGCCAAGTACGCGACCGAGGCGCAGCACCACACCACGGTGGACTTCCTCGTCAACATCGTCCCGGAGAACGTGGTCGGCGCCTTCGTCAAGGGCGACATGCTGCAGATCCTGTTCTTCGCGGTGATCTTCGGCGTCGCGCTGTCGGCCATGGGGCAGAAGGGCAAGCTGGTCGAGGACGTGTTCGAGAAGGTGTCGCATGCCCTGTTCGGCGTGATCGGCATCCTGATGCGCGTCGCCCCGCTGGGTGCCTTCGGCGCCATGTCCTTCACCATCGGCAAGTACGGCGTCTCCTCCCTGACCTCACTCGGCCAGCTGATGGCGGGCGTCTATGTCACGATGGCGCTGTTCGTCTTCCTGGTGCTGGGCACCATCGCCCGCCTGTACAAGTTCAACCTGCTGACCTTCCTGCGCTACATCAAGGACGAGCTGCTGATTGTGCTCGGCACCTCCTCGTCGGAGTCCGTGCTGCCGCGCATGATGGAGAAGATGCAGAAGTTCGGCTGCTCCAAGCACGTGGTCGGGCTGGTCATCCCGACCGGCTACTCCTTCAACCTGGACGGCACCTCCATCTACCTGTCGATGGCCGCGATCTTTATCGCCCAGGCCTTCAACATCGACCTGACGATCTGGCAGCAGCTGACCATCCTCGGCCTGCTGATGCTGACCTCGAAGGGTGCGGCGGCGGTGACCGGCGGCGGCTTCGTGACCCTGGCCGCCACCCTGTCGGCGACCGGCCACCTGCCCATCGAAGGGCTGGCCCTGCTGCTCGGCGTCGACCGCTTCATGTCGGAAGCGCGCGCCATCACCAACCTGATCGGCAACGGAGTGGCCACTGTGGTTGTTGCCAAGATGGAAGGTGAGTTCGACGAGTCCAAGGCGGTCGCGGAGTACCAGCAGCACTTCAAGGAGCCGGCGCTGGCCCGCATCTGATGCGGACGATGATCCTGTCCTGACAGGACAGCGACAGGATCTTGCGGAAAAGAAGGGGGCGACTCACCATGAGTTGCCCCTTTCCCCATTCCGGTGCCCGGACAATTCGGGTATAAGCCGGAGGGCAGGTTAGGGTAATCGAACAAATTAACTTGAATCAGGTTAAAGGGGAGAGGACGTATGTCCGGCGACTTCGACGCCATGGCGCTTGAGTACCACCGGAACCCGAAGCCCGGTAAACTGGCGATCGTTGCCACAAAGCCCATGGCGAACCAGCGTGACTTGGCGCTCGCCTATTCACCGGGCGTGGCCGCGGCCTCCACAGCCATCGCGAATGACCCGAGCCAGGCGGCGGAACTGACCTCGCGCGCCAACCTCGTGGCGGTGGTCACCAACGGCACCGCGGTGCTGGGACTGGGCGACATCGGCCCGATGGCCGCCAAGCCGGTCATGGAGGGCAAGGCCGTCCTCTTCAAGAAGTTCGCCGGCATCGATTGCTTCGACCTGGAGTTGAACGAGAAGGACGTCGACGCGCTGGTCGACACCATCGTCCGGCTGGAGCCGACCTTCGGCGCCATCAACCTGGAAGACATCGCCGCCCCCGCCTGTTTCGAGGTGGAGCGCCGCTGCCGCGAGCGGATGAAGATCCCGGTCTTCCACGACGACCAGCACGGCACCGCCATCGTGGTGGGTGCGGCCGTCCTGAACGGCCTGAAGCTGGTCGGCAAGGACATCTCCACCGTCAAGGTGGTCTCCACCGGCGGCGGGGCCGCGGGCATCGCCTGCCTGGACCTGATGGTCAGCCTGGGCGTGAAGCGCGAGAATGTCTGGCTGGTGGACCGCATTGGCGTCGTCCACAAGGGCCGCAACGAGGAGATGAACCCGTATAAGGACGCCTACGCGCAGGAAACCGACGCGCGCGTCCTGAACGACGTCATCGACGGGGCGGACATCTTCCTCGGCCTGTCCGGCGCCAAGGTGCTGAAGCCGGAGATGCTGGCCCGCATGGGCGACAAGCCGCTGATCCTGGCGCTCGCCAACCCGGAGCCGGAGATCATGCCGGATCTTGCCCGGCAAGCCCGACCCGACGCGATCATCGCCACCGGCCGGTCGGACTTCCCCAACCAGGTCAACAACGTCCTCTGCTTCCCCTTCATCTTCCGCGGTGCCCTGGACGTCGGCGCCACGACGGTGAACGAGGAGATGAAGATCGCCGCCACCCACGCCATGGCGAACCTGGCGCAGGCGGAGCCGTCGGACGTGGTGGCCGCGGCTTATGTGGGCGAGAACCTGCGCTTCGGCCCGGACTACATCCTGCCCAAGCCCTTCGACCCGCGTCTCGTCATCGAGGTATCGTCGGCGGTGGCCAAGGCGGCGATGGACAGCGGCGTGGCAACGCGCCCGATCGCCGACTTCCGCGCCTACCGCGACCAGCTGGGGCAGTACGTCTTCCGCTCCGGTCTCGTCATGAAGCCGGTGATCAGCAAGGCCAAGAGCGCGCCCAAGCGCGTCGTCTACGCCGAGGGCGAGGACCCGCGCGTCCTGCGTTGCGCCCAGGTGGTGGTTGACGACGGCATCGCCCAGCCGGTCCTGCTCGGCCGGCTCGACGTCATCGAGCGGACGATCGCCGAGATGGGCCTGCGCATCCGCCCGGGCAAGGACGTGGAGGTGATCGAGGTCATCCGCGACCTGCGCTACCACAACTACGCCGAAGTCTACCGGCAGCTGATGGGCCGCCGTGGCGTGTCGCCGGCCAACGCGCTGAACATCGTCCGCACGCAGCCGACGGTCTTCGGCGCGCTGATGGTCCGCCGGGGCGAGGCCGACGCGATGGTCTGCGGCACCTCGGGCCGCTACGGCGACCATTTCGCGCATGTCCTGGGCGTGATCGGCCTGCGCAAGGGCGTGAAGGTCGCCGCGGCGATGAACGGCCTGATCTCGCAGAAGGGCACGCACTTCATCTGCGACACCTACGTCAACAGCGACCCGACCGCCGAGCAGGTGGCGGAGATCGCCCGGCTGGCGGCGGATGAAGTGAAGCGCTTCGGCATCGAGCCGAAGGTGGCTCTGCTCTCCCACTCCAACTTCGGCACGGCCGACACGCCGTCGGCCCGCAAGATGCGGACCGCCTACGAGCTGGTCTCCGCGGAAATGCCGGAGCTGGAGATCGACGGCGAGATGCACGCTGACGCGGCCCTGTCGGAGGCTCTGCGCAAGGGGCTGCTGCCGGACAGCAAGCTGAAGGGCGAGGCAAACCTGCTGGTGATGCCGACGCTGGACGCCGCCAACATCGCCTTCAACATGCTGAAGATCCTGGCCGACGCGCAGAATGTCGGGCCGATGCTGCTGGGCGTCGCGCGTCCCGTGCACATCGCGACCCCGTCGGTGACCACGCGCGGCCTGGTCAACCTGACGGCGGTGGCCGTCGTGGACGCCCAGCTCGCCGCCCCGGTCAACGGCGCCCCGCGCCCGCCGGCCGCCCAGGAGGGTGAGGGCTGATCGAGGAGCCTGTATCGTCGTAGGTCGGGTGGAGCGCTGCGAAACCCGACACTCCTCGCGGGGGAGAGGATGTCCAGGACACAAGACGACCTCCTCTCCGCCGCTCTGCGGCATCACCGGGCTGGCGACCTTGACGCGGCGGACGCGCTCTACCGCCGCATCCTCCAGGCCGATCCCAGCCGTCACGCCGCACGCCACCTTCTGGGCGTGCTGGCGCACCAGCGCGGCCGGCCGGGCGAGGCTGAGTCGCTGATCGCGGAGGCCATCCGCGTCAACGGTACAGTCGCCGAGTACCATGGAAACCTCGGCCTCGCGCTGGCCGCCCTCGGCCGCAATGCGGAGGCGGAGGCGAGCCAGCGCCGTGCGCTCGCCCTGCGGGCCGACTATCCGGAAGCGCACCACAACTTGGGCCTCGTCCTCGTGGCGCTTGGGCGCCATGGCGAGGCGATCGGCCATTTTGCGGACGCGTATCGGCTGCGCCCCGGCTTCGCTCCCGCGATCCGTGCGCTGGCCAGCGCGCTGCACAGTGAAGGACGCCTCGCCGATGCGGCGGAGGCCTATGCGGAGGCTCTGCGGCTCGACGCGCGGAACCCGGTCCTGCTCAACGATTTCGGTCTGGTGCTGCGCGACCTGAACCGGGACGGCGACGCGGCCCGCTGCTTCGAGGCTGCCCTTGCGCTGAATCCCGACTTTGCTGAGGCCTGCGACAACCTCGGCGCGCTCAGGGCGGCGCAGGGGCGCATGGATGAGGCCGTGGCCTGCCATCGCGCGGCGCTCGCCCGGCGCTGGGACTCCGCCGCGGCCTGGAACAACCTGGGCATCGCGCTGAACGCCCTTGGGCGCGGCGGCGACGCAATCGCGGCGTGGCGACAGGCGGTGGTGCTGGAGCCCGTGCAGGCGGAGGCTTGGTCCAACCTCGGCAACGGGCTGCGCGACCGGAACCGCTTCGACGACGCCATCGCCTGCCATCGCCGTGCCTTGCGGGTGGTGCCGGGGCAGCCGGCGGCGAACAACAACCTTGGGCACGCCCTGCAAGGCCGGGGGCGCCACCGGAACGCGGCGCGCTGGTTCCGCCGCGCGCTGGCGCTCGATCCCGCCTATGCGGAGGCGCTGAGCAATCTCGGCCTCGCCGTTCAGCAGGAAGGGTGCGCAGCCCACGCTGAAGGGCTGTACGACCGTGCCCTGGCGTTGCAGCCCGGTTTGGCGCTGGCGCGGTTCGACCGCGCGCTGCTGCGACTGGAGCGCGGCGATCTGGCGGGTGGGTGGGCGGATTACGACTGGCGCTTCGCCGCCGGTCAGGTCGGCGCGATGCGCCCGCCGCCGCCGCTTCCGGAGTGGTGCGGGGACGATCTGGCCGGCAAGCGCCTGCTGGTCCGGGGGGAGCAGGGGGTGGGCGACACCATCCTCTTCGCCTCGTTGATCCCGGAAGCCGTCCGTCGGGCCGCCGCGGTGGTGGTCGAGGTCGACCGGCGGATGGTCCCCTTGTTCGCCCGCTCTTTCCCCATGGCAACCGTGCGCGGCCCGGCGGACGACGCGGCCGGCTGCGACCTTCAGGCGCCCATCGGCTCCCTGGCGCGCTGGTTCCGCGCCACGCTGGCCGACTTTCCCGCCCGGGCGGCTTGGCTCATCCCCGACCCCGCCCTGGTGGAGCGGTGGAGGTGCCGGCTGGCGGCGCTTGGGCCCGGCCTTCGGATCGGCATCGGCTGGCGCAGCCAAGTGATGACGGAAGAACGGCGCACCGCCTACACGGCGCTGGGGGCGTGGGAGCCCCTGTTCGCGCTGCCCAGCCTGCACGTCGTGAACCTGCAATACGGCGACTGCGCGGCCGAACTGGCGGAGGCCGAAGCCCGCTTCGGCCGGCCGATCCATCGTTGGGACGATCTGGACCTGAAGGACGACTTCGACGGTACGGCGGCGCTCATCGCAAACCTTGACCTCGTCCTGTCCCCTGCCATGTCGGTGGGCGAACTGGCGGGGGCGCTCGGCGTCCCGGTGTGGCGTGTCGGGCGGCACGACTGGACGCAGCTGGGCACCGGGGTGCGTCCCTGGTTCCCGACCCAGCGGTTGTACCAGCCCGGCGCGGATGAGGCGCTCGGCGACGTCCCGGCCCGGATGGCGCGGGCGCTGGCCGCGATGGCCCACGGTGATCCCCGCAATTTCGGGTAAAAAATTAATCGCCAGTTAACGCAGGAAGGGGTAGGGTACCTGCGTATAACTCTCCGAATGTCGGTTGAGGGAGTGGGTGCCATGTCGGACGCAATGTCTGGCGTCAACCAGATGGTGTCGGACCTTAACAAGTCCATCACCGCCGCTGTCGATCGCGTGAAGGCCCAGCAGGAGGCGCAAGCCGCCGCCGCGGCCAACGTGCAGGAATTCCGCAAGGACGTCCGCAAGTCCGCGTCCAACACCATCGGCGCCGCCACCGACATGGGCGTACTCGCCAAGAACGTCACGCGGCTGAACGTAGTCGGGGCGCTCGGCGCCAACGATCCGGTCGATTTCTACAAGTTCCGCGTCACCACGAAGGGCGAGGTCACGCTCGGCCAGATCGGCGACGAGGGCACCCGCGTCCAGGTCATGTCGAAGCTCGGCACCGTCGTCGCCGACAGCAACAAGAACGCCGGCAAGGAATACGACAACTTCAAAAGCATGATGCAGGGCGACTACTCGCTCGACAAGGGCGACTACACGCTGCGCATCACGCGCGAGAAGGACCAGTCGCCCAAGGACACG
This sequence comes from Azospirillum canadense, assembly GCF_025961225.1. Lineage (GTDB taxonomy): Bacteria > Pseudomonadota > Alphaproteobacteria > Azospirillales > Azospirillaceae > Azospirillum > Azospirillum canadense. The sequence goes on from NZ_JAOQNG010000010.1 coordinate 381,608, forward strand.
AAGAACTACGCGATCCAGCTCAGCATGGGCTCCTACACCCAGGACTACGACACTGTGGCGAAGGCTCCGCTGAAGGGGCAGAGCGCTTACAGCCTGTCCACCGGCCAGCAGGCGATGCTGGACGGGCTGAACTCCGCTATGTCCAGCCTGAACTCGATTCCGACGGGCCAGTCCGGTACCCAGAAGCTGATGGGCAGCTTCAACCTGTTCGTCTGACGAATCGAGCGGCGCCGGTCCCCGCGCCTGGGAGGTAAACGGGCAAACACAGTTTCGAAGGTTCGACTGACTCCAAAGGTGCGCCCCCTCCGGGTGCGCCGCGGGCCAAGGGTGCGCCCCGTCCGGGCGCGCCGCGGAGGCGAACCTTTCCGGTCGGAAAACGTTAAGTCAACGCTATGACCGTTTCCGACCACCCACTCATCCTGTGCCCGGACTGCGGGGCTCCACACGCCTTGCCGCCGCCCAGCCCCGGCCACAGGGCGGAATGCACCCGCTGCGGCAGCGTGCTTCGCCAGTTCCGTTCCGGCAGCCTGGAGCATGCGGCGGCGCTGACCATCGCCGCCCTGATCCTGTTCATCGTCGCCAACCTGTTCCCAATCCTGACCTTTGAACTGGAAGGCCGGTCGCAGTCGGCGACCCTGCTCAGCGGGTCGGCGGCGCTGTGGATGGGTGGGTATGAGGGACTGGCGGCGCTGGTCTTCTTCGTGCTGTTCCTGGCGCCGACGGCGGAACTGCTGGGGACGCTCTACGTCGTGCTGCCGCTCGCCCGCGGCCGGGGCCCGTACCGCCACGCGGCCTGGGCCTACCGCATGGTGTCGCGCTTGCGGCGTTGGGCGATGGCCGAGGTGTTCCTGCTCGGGCTGATCGTCGCCTATGTGAAGCTGTCGGATTTGGCGACGCTGGAACCCGGGCCGTCGCTGGCGGCGCTGGTCGGCTTCATCCTGGTCCAGGTGTGGGGCGAAGCGTCGCTCAGCGCCTTCCATGTGTGGGAGCGGGTGGCGCCGCAGACCCGCGTGTCCCAGGCCGCCCACATCCCGCGGGAGCAGTTGACCGCCTGCCACGACTGCAAACAGGTGGTCGCGGGGAGCGAGGGCGACTGCCCCCGCTGCGGCGCCGGCCTGCACCGGCGCAAGCCCGGAAGTGTAAGGCGCAGCTGGGCACTGGTCGTCTCCGCGGCCGTGCTCTACGTGCCGGCCAACCTGTTGCCCATCATGACGGTCATCTATTTCGGGGCGGGGCAGCCTGACACCATCCTGTCCGGCGTCGAGGCGCTGATCAAGGCGGAGATGTGGCCGGTCGCTTTGCTCGTCTTCTTCGCCAGCATCACGGTGCCGGTGCTGAAGCTCGTCGGCCTTATCTACCTTCTCGTTTCGGTCCAGCGCGGCTCCACACACCGGCAACGGGATCGGACGCGGCTTTACCGCCTGATCGAAGGTGTCGGGCGCTGGTCAATGGTGGACATCTTCATGATCTCGCTGCTCGCCGCGCTGGTCCAGCTCGGCACCATCGCCAATGTCGAGGCGGAGCTGGGCTCGATCGCCTTCGCCTCCGTCGTCGTCATCACCATGCTGGCGTCGGAGTCCTTCGACCCGCGTCTGATCTGGGACGCGCCCCATCGGGATGCGCAGGGTCAGGAGGCGGCGCATGGATGACCAACGTCCGATACCTGAGCCGCCGCGCGAGCCCCCCACCCCGGTGATCCGCCGCCGGCGCGGCCTGCCGCTGGTCTGGCTGGTGCCGCTGGTCGCCGCGCTGATCGGCGGCTGGCTGGCCTGGAGGACGCTCAGCGAACGTGGCCCGTCCATCACCATCACCTTCGACACGGCGGAGGGGCTGGACCCCGGCAAGACCAAGGTGCGCTACCGCGACGTGGACGTCGGGACGGTGCAGGGGGTGGAGGTGTCTCCGGACCTGAGCAGCGTCGTCGTGACCGTGCGCATGGTGAAGGGGGCGACCGGGTACCTGAACCAGGGCACACGCTTCTGGGTGGTCCGGCCGCGGCTGGGCTTCGGCGGCGTGTCGGGCCTGGGGACTCTGGTGTCCGGCGCCTACATCGGTATCGATCCGGGGCAGGGCGACCGTGTGTCGGAGTTCCGCGGGCTGGAGGAGCCGCCGCTGATCCGCTCCAGCTCGCCCGGCCGGCGATTTTCCCTGAACGCCGACCGGCTGGGCGGGCTCGGGCCGGGGTCGCCGATCTACTACCGCGGCATCCAGGTGGGCGAGGTGGTCGGCTACGAGTTCACCAAGGATTGGCAGGCCTTGACCCTGCCGGTCTTCATCCACGCGCCCTACGACAGCATCGTGCGGCCGAACACGCGCTTCTGGAACGCCAGCGGTGTGTCGGTGTCGGTCGGGGCGGGTGGTCCGACGGTGTCGGTCGAATCCCTGCAGGCGCTGGCGACCGGCGGCTTGTCGTTCGAGACGCCGGGACTGGGCGGCCCGCAGGACGACGGAAAGGCGGCCGACGAGGGCACGAACTTCCCGCTCTACGAGAACCGCAACGCCGCCAACGAGGCGCGCTACACCCGGCGCATTCCCTTCCTGGTCCATTTCGACGGCTCGGTCCGCGGCCTCCACCCCGGCTCGTCGGTGGAGTTCCGCGGCATCAAGATCGGCGAGGTGACTGACATCCGCCTGGACGTTGATCCGCAGACCGGGGCCGCGCGCATCCCCGTGACGATGAACCTGGAGCCGGAGCGGCTCGACACCGGACAGGGAGCCCCGACCGACGCCGAATCCTCCTACGCCGCTATGCGGGTGATGGTCGAGCAGGGGCTGCGCGCGCAGCTGAGCACCGGAAACCTGCTGACCGGGGAGCTGATCGTGACCCTGGATTTCTTCCCCGAGGCGCCGAAGGCCACGCTGGAATCCGGCGGCCCCTATCCGGAGCTGCCCTCTCGACGCAACGTGTTCGACACCGCGACCAAGACCGCCACCGACCTGATGGAGGAGCTGGCGCGCGCGCCCATCGCGGAAACGGTGAGCGACCTGCGCTCCACCATCCAGAAGGCCGGCGCGCTGCTCGGGTCGCCGGAGGTGGCGCAGTCGCTGGGCTCGCTTAGCCGCTCGCTGGGCGAACTGGAGAAGACCACCCAGGCGCTCGGCAACGAAGGGGCCCCGACCATCCGCGCCCTGCGCGAGGTGGCGGAGAACACGAGCAAGCTGGTGGAGCAGGCGCAGAAGACGCTGAGCACAACGGGCGAGGTGGTCGCCTCGACCAAGCCGGTCGCCTACGACCTGCAAGGCCTCGTCCGCGAACTGACCGCCACGGCCCGTTCGATCCGCGGCCTGACCGACTATCTCGAACGCCACCCCGAAGCCCTGATCCGAGGCAAACGCGGATGACACGCTTGATCCCCCTCATTGTTCTGGCCGGCCTGCTGGCCGCCTGCAGCACCGAGCCCAGCCGCTTCTACCATCTCAGCGCGGAGCCGATGGCGGCAGCGCCAGCGCCCACCGCGGCGGCCGCGCAGACGCGGCGGGTGGTGGGGGTCGACACCGTCGATCTCCCCGGATACCTCGACCGGCCGGAAATCGTGATGCGGGCGGCCGGCAGCCGGCTCGTGGTCAAGGAGTTCGATCGCTGGGGCGGCCCGCTGGACGAAATGGTGACCCGCGCCCTGGAGAAGGACCTGGAGGCGGCGCTGCCGGAGATGGAGGTCGTCTCCCTGCCGCAGACCCGCGACGTGCCGCTGACCCAGGCGGTGGAGGTGGCGCTCGACCGCTTCGACGCGTCGGAGGACGGTCCGGCCGTGCTGGAGGCGCGTTGGCGCATCTTCGACCGGAACGGCGAACGCCTGAAGCGGATGGGCCGCACTGTGGTGAATGAGGCCGTCGCGACACCGGGCGATCCCGGCGCCGTGGCCGACGCGCTCAGCCGCACGCTCACCCGACTCGCCGCTGACATCGCAGCTGCGTTGCGTTAGTCAGGTCGTTTGCACGTCCTAATAAGCGAAACTTGCAATTTTCGGTCAATTGAGTGCGGCGCGGTGAAATGCTGCGCCGCGTCACAATTGTGTCTTCATTCGACGGGATGCCCGCAATGATTTGAACGGTGCGTTGCGTGTTTAGCGCGACTCGCTTGATCGGAATCAATGAGGTCGTGGGGTGATTTCGCGCTTACTGGACGGGAAAGTTCGATGCTTGGTTTGGCATCGGGCGCCGCGACCGGCCCGTTTGGGGGAACGGGCCGGCTGCCGACCGAAGAAGAGGCGCGTCATGGACACCTTGATGATTGACCAGAAATCCTTTGCGACCGAAGCGGCGGCCTTGGAGCCCTGGCGGGGCTTCGCGCCCGGCGTCTGGCGGACCGAGGTGAATGTGCGCGACTTCCTGGTGAAGAACGTGGCCTCCTACGAGGGCGACGGCGCCTTCCTCGCCCCCGCGAGCGCTCGCACGGCGGCGCTCTGGGACAAGGTCCGGGAACTTCTGGCTGCCGAGCGCGCGGCGAAGGGCGGCGTCCTGGACGCCGATACGGAGCTTGTGTCCTCCATCACCAGCCACGCCCCCGGCTACATCGACCAGAGCCTTGAGGTCATCGTCGGCCTGCAGACCGACAAGCCGCTGAAGCGCGCCATCATGCCCTTCGGCGGGCACCGCATGGTCAAGACCGGGCTGGAAGCCTACGGCTTCACCCCGTCGCCGAAGCTGGACGAGGTGTTTCCCAACCTGCGCAAGACGCACAACGACGGCGTCTTCGACGTCTACACCGACGAGGTCCTGCGCTGCCGCAAGTCGGGCGTCATCACCGGCCTGCCCGACGCCTACGGGCGCGGCCGCATCATCGGCGACTACCGCCGGCTGGCGCTCTATGGCGCGACCGTCCTCATCGAGGACAAGAAGGCTCAGCTGAAGAGCCTGGAACTCGACCAGCTGGACGAGGGGATCCTGCGCCTGCGCGAGGAAATTTCGGAGCAGATCCGGGCGTTGAAGGAACTGGTCGCGATGGCCAAGTCCTACGGCTTCGACGTGACCCGCCCGGCCGCCACTGCGCAGGAAGCGGTGCAATGGACCTACCTCGCCTATCTGGCGGCGGTGAAGGAGGCCAACGGGGCCGCCATGTCGCTGGGCCGCACGTCCAGCTTCCTCGATGTCTACATTGAGCGTGATCTGCGCGAAGGGCGCCTGGATGAAGCTGGCGCGCAGGAGCTGATCGACCAGTTGGTCATGAAGCTGCGCCTCGTGCGCTTCCTGCGCACGCCGGAATACGACCAGCTCTTCTCCGGCGACCCGACCTGGGTGACGGAATGCGTCGGCGGCATGGCTCTGGACGGCCGCACCCTGGTCACCAAGAACAGCTTCCGCATCCTCAACACGCTGAACAACCTCGGCCCGGCGCCGGAGCCCAACCTGACCGTCCTGTGGTCGGAGAAGCTGCCGGAGGGCTTCAAGGCCTTCTGCGCGGAGACCTCGATCAAGACCTGCTCCGTCCAGTACGAGAGCGACGACCTGATGCGCCCGTACTGGGGCGACGACTACGGCATCGCCTGCTGTGTGTCGGCCATGCGCATCGGCAAGCAGATGCAGTTCTTCGGCGCCCGCGCCAACCTCGCCAAGACCCTGCTCTACGCCATCAACGGCGGCCGCGACGAGCTGTCGGGCGAGCAGGTCGGCCCGGCCACCGCGCCGATCACCGGCGACGTGCTCGACTACGACGAGGTGATGGCCCGCTTCCAGCCGATGATGGAGTGGTTGGCGCGGGTCTACATGAACGCGCTGAACGCCATCCACTACATGCACGACAAGTACATGTACGAGCGGCTGGAGATGGCCCTGCACGACCGCGACATCCTGCGCACCATGGCCTGCGGCATCGCCGGGCTGTCGGTGGTCGCGGACAGCCTGTCGGCCATCAAGCACGCCACGGTGAAGGTGGTGCGCGACGAACGCGGGCTGGCGACCGACTTCGTGATCGAGGGCGAGTACCCGGCCTTCGGCAACAACGACGAGCGGGTGGACGGCATCGCGCGCTGGGCGGTGGAGGCGTTCATGGCCATGCTGCGCAAGCAGAAGGCCTACCGCGACGCCACGCCGACGCAGTCGGTGCTGACGATCACCAGCAACGTGGTGTACGGCAAGAAGACGGGCAACACGCCGGACGGGCGCAAGGCGGGCGAGCCGTTCGCGCCGGGGGCCAACCCGATGCACGGCCGGGACAGGAAGGGCGCCATGGCCTCCATGGCGTCGGTGGCCAAGCTGCCGTATGCCCACGCGCAGGACGGCATCAGCTACACCTTCACCATCGTGCCCGGCGCGCTCGGCCGGACGGAGGGCGAGCGGGTGGACAACCTGGTCGGTCTGCTCGACGGCTACTTCGGGCAGGGCGGGCACCACATCAACGTCAACGTGTTCGACCGCGAGACGCTGTTGCACGCCATGGACCATCCGGAGCTGTACCCGCAGCTGACCATCCGGGTGTCCGGCTACGCCGTCAACTTCATCAAGCTGACCCGCGAGCAGCAGCTCGACGTCATCAGCCGCACCTTCCACAGCGCGCATTGAAGGTGTGCGAGCATCCCCTCTCCCCTCCGGGGAGAGGGGATTTCTTCACGCCGATCCCTGCATATCCTCGCGGATTCCCAGGGCTTGCATCCGCTCGTAGAGAGAGGCGCGGGAGATGCCCAGCAGCTTTGCGGCCTGGGCCTTCACGCCGCCGGTGCGGGCGAGTGCCCCGATAATGGCGGCGCGTTCCGTGTCCTTCAGCACGTCGGTCAAGGCGCGCGGGCTGCCGCCGACGGAGCGGAGCAGGGACGCCGGCACTTCCTCCGTCGTGTCCCGCTGTGCCGGGGCGCTGCGGGGCAGGGCGGCGGCGATGTGCGCGGGCGTCAGGGTGACGTCGTCGGTCATGGCCGACACCCGCTCCAGCACGTTGCGCAGCTCCCGCACGTTGCCGGGCCAATCGTAAGCCTTCAGCGCGGCGATCGCTTCGGCCGCCAGATCGCGGGAAGGAGACGCGGAGGTCAGCGTCAGGTCGTCCAGGATGCGGTCGGCGATGCTGGCGATGTCCTCCGTCCGGTCGCGGAGCGGCGGCAGGGTGATCGGCACCACGTTCAATCGATAATAGAGGTCGGCGCGGAATTGCTTGTCCCTTACCAGCGCGTCGAGGTCGCGGCTGGTCGCCGCGATGATGCGCAGGTCGACCCGCACCACCTTGTTGGAGCCGACCGCCTCGAATTCCCGCTCCTGGAGGACGCGCAGAAGCTTGGCCTGGAGCGGCAGCGGCATGTCGCCGATCTCGTCCAGGAACAGCGTGCCGCCGTTGGCCAGCTGGAACTTGCCCTCGCGCAGCCGCCGGTCGGCCCCGGTGTAGGCGCCGGGCGCGACGCCGAACAGCTCCGCTTCCAGCAGGTTCTCCGGTATGGCCGCCACGTTCACGCCGACGAAGGGGGCGTTGGCGCGCGGGCTCGCCGCATGGATGCCGTGGGCGAGCAGCTCCTTGCCGGTGCCGGTCTCGCCCAGCAGCAGCACGGTGCTGTCCATCTGGGCGGCACGGCGGGCAAGACGCTTCACCTCGCGCATGGCCTCGCTGTTGCCGATCATCTGCGACAGCGAGTATTTGGCGCGGCGCTCGTTCGCCAGTTCCTGCCGGGTGCGGGTCAGCTCTTCTTGGAGGCGCTGGTACTTGGACATCAGCGGACGCAGATGCTCCGCCCGGTCGAACAGGGCGAGGCCGATGGCGCCGATCAGGGTTCCGCCGTCGTCGCGCAAGGGAAGGCGGGTCACGACGATGGTGCGCTTGCCGATGTCCATCAGGTCGATCAGCATCGGCTGCCCGCTCTCCACCACATGCCGCATCTGGCTGTTGGGGATGACCTCCTCCACCGGCTTGCCGAGGGGCTCCTTGGGGTAGCCGAGCAATTCCAGGTAGCGATCTCCGATCCAGGCGATCCGCGCGTCCTTGTCGACGACGATCAGCCCGACGCAGGCGTCCGCGAAATGCTGGAACAGCGATTCCACCGCCCGGGCCCGCAGATGCTCGAAGTTCGGGTCGAGGCTCATGCCTTTCTTCCTTTTGAACGCTGGCCGATCGCCGGCCCGGGGCTGGAGCCGTGGCGCCGGCAGACCATGCCACAGGTGGGGGTTTCGGTGCGCGGAGTCCAGACGTTCCACGGCCTTCGGGAAAGATCGTTGAGCGTCCGAACGATTTTCCCTTCTCATTAACGTCGGATCGATGAACAATAGCTTACGATTTCAAGTTGCCGGGCGCCGCCCCGACATCGGAGTCCTGTCGATGCTGCGGCGAGACGCATACCACGTCGTTTCTCCTGTGGTTCCGCGGCCCGACTGTTGTAGTGTGGCCGCCTTTGCTCCAACCAGTCCGCAGACTTCCGAGCTTCGTGGTGGCATGTCGCTTCAGGCCGATTCCAACGACCCGACCGTGCCGTCCCTTGAGCACCTGCTGCTCGCCGTCGCGCGGGGGCGCGACCAACAGGCCTTCCGCGCGCTGTTCCAGCACTTCGCGCCGCGGGTCAAGGGCTATGCCCGCAAACTCGGTGCCGACGACGGCGCGGCGGAGGAACTGGTTCAGGACGTCATGCTGACGGTGTGGCAACGGGCGGACACCTACGACCCGGAATTGGCCAGCGCCGCCACCTGGATCTACACCATCGCCCGAAACCGCCGGATCGACCGCATCCGGCAGGAACGCCGCCCCGAACTCCACCCGGACGATCCCATGCTGGACGGTGACGGGGCGCCGCCGCCCGACCATCAGGTCCAGGCCGCGCAGGAGGCGTCGCGCCTGCGTGCGGTGATCGGCGACCTGCCGCCGGAGCAGGCGGAGGTCTTGCGGCTGGCCTATTACGAAGACAAGGTGCATTCCGAGATTTCCGTCGAGCAGGGCATTCCGTTGGGCACGGTGAAGACACGCCTGCGCTTGGCGCTCGTCCGGTTGCGGCGGGCATTCGGGGAGGGGGCGTGACCATGCCCGCGCACCACCCCGGCCCCGAACTGCTGTTCGACTACGCCGCCGGCAGCCTGCGCGAGGTGCAGGCGTTGCTGGTCGCCTCGCACCTCGCCTACTGCGCCGACTGCCGCCGACAGGTGGCGGAGCTGGAAGCCTGCGGCGGCGTGCTGCTGGAGGAGGTGGCGGCCGAGCCGGTGTCCGACAGCCTGCTGGACGCGGTGCTCGCGACGATAGCCAACGCTCCGGCGGCCCCGCCCCAGCCCCCGCCCGAGCCAGCGAAGGCGCCCAACGGGGTCCTGCCGGGACCGCTGCATCGGGCCCTGGGCGGCTCGCTGGACGGCGTGGACTGGGTGCGCATCGTGCCAGGCATCCACCTGTCCGGCTGGTCGCTCGGGGTCGGGACGGCGTCGGCCTGCCTGCTCCGCATGGCGGCGGGCGCCAGCGTGCCCGCGCACCGGCACACCGACCACGAGATGCTGCTGGTCCTGACGGGCGCCTTTTCCGACGAGTTCGGGCGCTACCGGGTCGGCGACGTGGCGTCCTACGATCCGGAGACGCCGCACCACGCCGTCGCTGACCGCGACGGGGAGTGCCTGTGCCTGCTGGTGCAGGACAATCCGCTGGTCTTCACCGGCGCGCTCGGCTGGCTGCTGAACCGGGGATTCCGCTTCTAAGCCGCTTCTGAGGCAAAAACGGAACAAGCCCGGAACGTTTTTCGCCGGAACGCGGTGCGGGCTGCTAGAATGACCGCATGCGCGCGTTTCCGGAAAATCCCATCACCCCCACTCGGAAGGCCCTGTGCCGCGACTGCGCCGCTGCCCTGCGCGGGGCGGAGCCGCGCTGCCCGAAGTGCGGCAGCCGGCGCATCGTCCGGCACGATGAGCTGCACGACCTCGCCATTGGCCACATCGACTGCGACGCCTTCTACGCCACGGTGGAGAAGCGCGACCGGCCGGAGCTGGTCAGCCGCCCGCTGATCATCGGCGGCGACCGGCGCGGCGTGGTGGCCGCCTGCTGCTACGTCGCGCGGATGGCCGGGGTGCGCTCCGCCATGCCGATCTGGCAGGCGCTGGAAGCCTGTCCGGACGCGGTCGTGCTGCCGCCGGACATGGCGAAGTACAAGACGGTCGGCTGGCAGGCGCGGGAGCTGATGCGGACCTTCACCCCGCTGGTCGAGCCGCTGTCCATCGACGAAGCCTTCCTGGACCTGTCCGGCGTGGAGGAGCGGCTGAGCATCAGCCCGGCCCAAGCGCTGGTGGAACTGGTCCGGCGCTTCGAACAGCAGCTGGGCATCACCGCCTCGGTCGGCCTCAGCTACAACAAGCTGTTCGCCAAGATCGCGTCGGACCTGGAGAAGCCGCGGGGATTCTCCGTGGTGGGTCGGGGGCAGGCGCTGGACTTCCTGGCGCCGAAGCCGGTGTCGATCCTATGGGGCGTCGGGCCGGTGCTCCAGCGCAAGCTCCAGTCGGAGGGCATCCGCACGGTGGGCGACCTGCGCGGCTGGGCGGAGATCGACCTCGTCCGCCGCCACGGCAAGATGGGCCGGCTGCTCTACCGCTTCGCCCGCGGCCAGGACGACCGCCGCATCGAGCCGGAATCGGTCAGCAAGAGCATTTCCGCCGAGACGACCTTCGACTGGGACACCGCCGACCGCGCGGCGCTGAAGGACGCGCTGCGCCCCCTGGCCGAGACGGTGGAACGCCGCCTCAACGCCGCCGGCTTGCAGGGACGGAGCGTCGTGCTGAAGCTGAAGACCGCCGACTTCCAACTGCTGACCCGGTCCCGCCGCGTCGACCCGCCGGCCCGCACCGCCGACCTGATCTGGCAGACCGGCTGCGAGATGCTCGACGCCGAGGCCGACGGCCGGCTGATCCGCCTGATCGGCATCGGCTGCACCGACCTGCTCGACCCGGAGACCGAGCCGGAACCGGGGCTGTTCGATGGGATGGCGGGGGACGCCTGAACCGCGACCGGAATGGAGCGAGATCGCTTCATCCCGGCCCAAGGCCCTGTTGCCCCGCGGCTGTGGGCCGGCCAACCTGCCGCGGGAAACTCCAGGGCGGCAACGGAAGGTGCGGCATGAGCCAAGCGGTTTGCATGGGCGCGATGATGACCTGCAGCTTCGGGGCGGCGCCCTCCGCGCTGATGGTGCTGCCGGTCAACCGGACGATGGCCGGCGGGCCGCCCATGGCGAACATCATGGACAACAAGCCCATGGTGAACATCCTGCCCTTCGGCGTCTGCACCAGCCCGGCGAACCCCACGGTCGCGTCGATGATCCCGGTGCCGCCGCCGGGCGTGATCAAGCCGCAGCCCTGCGTTCCCTGCACCGTGGCGCCCTGGGTGCCCGGCGCCCCGACTGTGCTCGTCGGCAACATGCCGGCGCTGACCTCCAGCTGCAAGCTGATGTGCAATTGGGGCGGCGTGATCTCGATCACGCTGCCCGGCCAGTTCACCGTGCAGACGCCATAACCTCCCTCTCCTGCCGGGGGCGGGCGAGGGGATTTCGCTCACCCCTTCGGCGGCAGGACCACGCCGATCTCCTTGCCGCCTTCGGAATAGGTGCGCAGCGGTTCCACCAGCAGGCCCTTGCGGTAGACGCCGCGCTGCATCAGCGCGCCGGAGGGGAAGTAGCGGCACAACTCCCCCTCTTGCAGGCCATCAAGGAAGGCGGAGCGCTCGCTGACCGCGCCGTCCTCGAAGAAGCCCAGCGCAGGGCCGTTCAGCTGGTCGGCGGCGTAGGTCTCGCGGCGGACCAGCCGGCCCTGCGGGCTGTAGAACTGCGCTTCCCCCTCGCGCTTGCCGGCTTTGTACTGGAAGACGGCGGCGACGGTGCCGTTGTCGTTGAAGAAGGCCGACGGGCCGTCGAGCAACCCGGCGCGGTAGGTCATGCGGCAGCTTGGCCGGGTGTTGGCGTAGAAGGTCGCCACGCCGTGCTGGACCCCGTCGGCGAACTCCGCCACCTGCACCAGGGCGCCCTTGTCGTCGTAGTGGCGCACCTCCCCGTGCATAAGGTCGGCGCGCATCCGGGCGCGCAGGAGCGGCAGGCCGGCCGGTCCGTAGGCGGTGAAAATGCCGTGGAACCGGCCGTCGCGCAGTTCGCCGGAGCGCAGCAGGCGGCCGGCCTCGTCGCGCTCATCCACCGGGACGGGGGCCGGCGCCGCTGCACTGTCCGCGTCGGCCATCTCAGTTCACCTTCACGAGGCCGCCCTTCAGCGTCAGCATCGCGCTGGCGCTGACCTCGCCTGTGGTCTGACCCTTTACGGTAGCAGTCAGGCCCTCGGCGGTCAGGCCCATGGTTGCCTTCAGGTCCAGCCCCATGCCGGCCTTGATGGCGGCGCCCATGCCCGATTGGATGGTCAGCGCCGAACCGGCCTTCAGCGTCGCGTCGGTGCCAGACTTCAGCATCATCGCGGTGCCGGACTCCGCGGCCAGGGCGGTCGATGCCTTGATGCCGATGTCGGCGGAGGTGGAGGAGATTTTGACCGACTTGCCCTTGATGACGATGTCGCCGGTGACGTCGATGGTCAGGTTGCCCTTTACCGTCAGCTTGTAGTCGCCATCCGCGGTGTGCTCGAAGTTGGCGTTGTTGGTGTGCGTCTCGTCGCCCTTGACCGACACGGCCCGCGTGCCCTTAGAGACGGCGTGGGTCTCGTTGCCTTCGGACACCGTGATGCTGTGGTCGTTCTTCACGGTCAGCTTGCGGTCGTGATTGACCGTGATGGTGCTGTCGTTCTCGACCGTTTCCGTCTCGTCGTGCTTGATGGTGCGGGTGACGTCGTTCAGCACCTCGACGTTCATGTCCTTCTGCGCGTGGACGTAGATCTCCTCGTTGTCGGCCTTGTCCTCGAAGCGGATCTCGTTGAACTTGCCGGTGCCGTTCTTGGAGGTCTGGGTCTTGATGGTGCTGCGCGTCGAGTTGTCGGGCAGAGCGTAGGGCACCGTCTGTTCCGCGTTGTAGACGGAGCCGGTGACCAGCGGCCGGTCGGGGTCGCCGTCGATGAAGGTGACCACCACCTCCTGCCCGACGCGGGGCAGGAACATGATGCCGTAGTTCTTGCCGGCCCAGTTCTGGGCGACGCGCACCCAGCAGGAGCTTTTCTCGTCTTTCTTGCCCAGCCGGTCCCAGTGGAACTGCACCTTGATGCGGCCGTACTTGTCGACCCAGATCTCCTCGCCGCTTTTGCCGACGACGATGGCGGTCTGGGTGGAGTGGATGCGCGGCTTGGTCGCGGTGTTCAGGGGGCGGAAGGGCAGGTCGGGCGCGAAGCCGGTGAAATGGGCGTTGAAGTGGCCGCTCGACCCGTCGATGCGCACCGACAGAAGGACGTATTCGGCGTTCAGGTCGCTCTTGCGGTGGCCGGACACGGTGATGCGCGTGCCGGCCTCCAGCGAGCGGCAGACCCCGCCGCCGCGCACCCGCGCGCCGGGGAAAGCCAGCGCCTGCTGGCGCAGCTTGGCCACCGCCTCGCCGTCCGCGGAGGTCTTGTAGCCGAGCATGCCGTCGCTGATCGTGCCGTTCCCGGACGCGCCGTCGGCTGTGGCGTAGAGGTCGGTGGAGGGCGTCTCGAAATTGTAGCCGTCGATGCCGAAGCTCTTGGGCGTGACGCGGCGCTCCACGCTCAGCCCCGTCAGGATGCTGTCGTCGTCCTCGTGCGTGTCGCCGGCGCGGTATTCCAGGGCGTCGAGCAGGCTGCTCTTGGCGAAGGCGCTGGCGCTGTCGCCCAGCACCAGCGTGTGCTTCCCATCCTCGTGCGTGAAGTAATAGAAGATGCCTTCCTCTTCCAGCAACCGGGCGATGAAGTTGTAGTCGGTTTCCCGGTACTGCACGCAATATTCGCGGGCGGTGTAGCTGCCGGTCAGCGAGGTCTTCAGGTCGGTGAAGCCGGCGCCCTTGCAGACCGCCTCGACGATCTCCGGGACGGTCTTTTCCTGGAAGATGCGGCAGTCGCCGGAATGGGTCAGCATCCACAGCCAGGGGTGCAGCTCCGCCTCATAGTGCGCGACGAGGCTGCGGTCGTCCACGTGGGTCAGCTCGATGCGGCCGACCACGGCGTTGACGTGGCGCTTCGTCTCCCGATCGCCTAGCGTGATGGTGACGGTCACCGGCTTGCCGACCAGCGTGTCGAAGGCGACGTCCTCGTCGGACGAGATCATCGTGACGCGGTAGGTGAACAGCGACGACAGCCGCTCCTCCCCCACGATGGTGCGCAGCGCCAGCGCGTCCGGCCCCAGCGGGGTGGAGATCGACAGGTACTGCTTGTCCTGGGTAAAGCGATTCGTCATGCGACGGCCACGGCGAAGCGGCCGGTCGCGTCGTGGTCCACGGTGATGCGCCCCACGGGCTCGCCGGCGGCGACCCGGTCCAGGATGCGGATCGCGACTTCCGGTACCACGAACTCCGACAGCAGCGTGTCGATCATGCGCGCCCCGGCGTCGGAGTTCAGCGCCCGCTGCACCAGCGCCTCCACGGCGGCGTCGGTCACGGCCAACTCGGCGCCGCGGTTGCCGGCGGTGCGGCGTTGCAGCTTGCCGAGCTTCATGGTCGCGATGCGGCGGATCTGCGCCTCACTCAGCGGATAATAGGGCACGACCGTCAGGCGGCCGAGGAAGGCCGGGCGGAAGCGGCGGCGCAGCACGTCGGAAATGGCCGCCAGCCCCTCCTCGCAGGCCTCGCGGATATGGCCGGCGTCCAGCGTGTCGCGGCCAAGCTCGAACAGTTCCGTGTCGCCAAGGTTGCTGGTCAGCAGGATCAGCGTGTTGCGGAAGTCGACCTCCACGCCCTCGCCATCCTCCAGCACGCCCTTGTCGAAGACCTGGTAGAACATGTCCAGCACGTCGGGGTGGGCCTTCTCCACCTCGTCCATCAGGATGATGGAGTGCGGGCGCCGCCGCACCGCCTCGGTCAGCACGCCGCCGCTGCCGTAGCCGACATAGCCCGGCGGGGCGCCACGCAGGGTCGCGACCGCGTGCGCCTCCTGGTATTCGGACATGTTGATGGTGATCAGGCTGTCCTCCCCGCCGTTCAGCAGTTCGGCCAGGGCCAGCGCGGTCTCGGTCTTGCCGACGCCGCTCGGGCCGCTCAGCAGGAAGACGCCGATGGGGCGGTTGGGCTCGCCCAGGCCAGCGCGGTAGCCGCGGACGGAGCGCGCGATGGCCTGGAGCGCCTGCGGCTGGCCGACGACGCGGGCGGCCATGCGGTCCTCCAGGTTGGCAACCACCTCCAGGTCGTCCTTGGACATGGAGCCGACGGGGATGCCGGTCCAGTTCGACACCACGGCGGCGACCACGGCGCCGTCCACGCGGTGCGGGACCAGCGCGCCGTCGCCCTGGACGGCCTTCAGCTTCTCGGTCGCGGCGGCGGCCTCGAACGCGTGGCCGGCCTTCAGCGCGGCGTCCACCGCTTCCACGAGGTCGCGTTCCCGCCGCCAGCGCTCGTCGAGCGCGGTCTTCTCCACGGCGATGGCGCCGCGGCGTTCCGAGATCTGCGACAGGCGCGGGGCGTGGGTGCCGCCGGTTTCCGCCTCCAGCCGCTCCGCCTCGCGGGCGAGCACGGCGTCCTCGCGCTCCAGCGCCTCGATGGCTTCCGGCTTGGAGCTGCGGGCGATGGCGACGCGGGCGCAGGCGGTGTCGAGCACGCTGATCGCCTTGTCGGGCAGCTGGCGCGCGGGGATGTAGCGAGCCGACAGCTTCACCGCGGCGGCGATGCCGTCGTCGAGCACGCGCACGCCGTGATGCTCCTCGAAACGGCGGACGAGGCCGCGCAGCATGGCGGCGGCGGCCGTCTCGTCGGGTTCGGGCACCGAGACGGGCTGGAAGCGGCGGGCGAGCGCCGGGTCCTTCTCGAAATATTTCTTGTACTCGGCCCAGGTGGTGGCGGCGATGGTGCGGAACTCGCCACGGGCCAGGGCGGGCTTCAGCAGGTTGGCGGCGTCGCCCTGGCCGGCCGCCCCGCCGGCGCCGATCAGCGCGTGCGCCTCGTCGATGAAGACGACCGTCGGCACGGGGGAGGCGGAGACCTCCTTGATGATCGACTTCAGCCGGTTCTCAAACTCGCCCTTCACCCCGGCGCCGGCCTGGAGCAGGCCAAGGTCGAGCGTGCGGATGACCACCCCTTGCAGCGGCGGCGGCACGTCGCCTTCCGCGATGCGCAGCGCCAGCCCCTCGACAATAGCCGTCTTGCCGACGCCGGGGTCGCCGACCAGGATCGGGTTGTTCTGGCGGCGGCGCATCATCACGTCGATGACCTGCCGGATCTCGCGGTCGCGGCCGATCACCGGGTCGATCTTCCCCGCCCTGGCCTGAGCGGTGAGATCGGTGCTGTACTGGTCCAGCATGGCCCGCCCCTCCGATACGGAGGGCGACGGCGCGGCCTCGGGCGTGGTCTTCGCGGGGCCGTTGTCTTTCAGGGCGCGAACCAGTTCCGGCAGGTCGGAGGCGGTGCGCTCGCGCGGCAAGGCGAGCAGCGACGGTGCGGATTCGGTCACCACCGCGCGCACGGAATCGCCGGCAACGGCAGCCCAGAGGATCGCCGGCAGCAGGATCTGCGGGCTGTCCAGGTGGGTAACGGAAATCAGCAGCGCCGTCTCCAGCAGCTCCGGCACGCGGGGGGAGAAGGCCGGGGTGCGGCTGTTACCGCGGCGGATCTTCTCCAGCGCGGCGTTCAGCTCCGTCTCCAGCCGGCCGGCGTCCACGTCGTAGTGGCGCAGGATGCCGGCCACCGTGCCGTCCTTCAGGCGCAGCAGCGCCAGCAGGACATGCTCCACCTCCACGTCGTAGTGGGTCTGCGAGACGCACAGCGCGGCGGAGCGCTCCAGCACCTTGCGGCCGTCGCGGTCGAGCTTTCCGATCAGGGACTTGATGTCGGCGGTCACGGGAAGGCTCCCTGCGAAGATGTGGACGGGGGTGCTGGTTCGAGAGTCAGGCGGCCGTCGCTTTGGCTCGGGCGACCGGGCGCGCGCAGCCAGGAGGTCCAGCCGAGCAGACTGCCTTCCCGCGGCTTGGTCGACAGGCGCGTCGGCGGCACCTTGGGCGCTTCCAGCGTCAGCACGATGCGGAAGTCCATGCCGTCGCCGGCGTGGAAACGGGCGAGCGCGCACAGCGTCTGGTGATGGCGCCCATCGGGCAGGAACTCGCGGTAGCGTTCCAGGCTGTTCAGCGTCAGCTCGATGGCGAAGCAGCTTTGCTGGTCCCAGACGCGGCGGCCCAGCACGACCGTGCGGCCGAGGCTATTGTTCTGCGCGCCCAGGCGGGTCTGGCTGTCCTCGCCCAGCGGCAGCCAGCGCCCCACGAAGCTGCGCACCGTCACCCGCACGCCGAACACCGATCCCAGGATCGCCTCCAGCCCCGCCGACGAGCGCCGCCGGTTGGCGAGGATGCCGGAGAAGGCCAGCAGCATGCGGTCGGGCGTGCCGGGGAGGCGGTTCTCCAGGCCCGGCGTGCCGATGCCGGCCAGCGCGCGCAGCACGCGGGCCATCAGCGTCTGCTCTGGATCACGCTCCAGCAGCGGCAGGCTGCCCTGGCGGGTCCGGTAGAAGATCGACATCAGGCGGTGGTTGAAGATGTCGTAGAAGGCCTTGCCCGCCGTGTCGCGCTTGGCGCTGCGCTCCAGCAGCATCTCCGTCGCAACGTAGGGCAGGGGACCGGCAAAGCCCGCCACACCCATCACGGGCGTGCGCACCACCCCGCCGCCCTCCGGCCGGCGCCGGGCCTCGACCACGTCGCTGGGCGGGAAGGCGAGGCTGGGGTCGTGCTCGATCCGCACGGCCTCCTGCTCCGGGTCGATCCCGGTGCCGAGCGCGGCGCGGTCGGGGCAGGCGCGTTCCAGCAGCGCGATGGCCTGGAGGAGGTCGAACCCCCAGGGCTCCGCCTCCAAACGGTCTATCAAAGACCGGGGCGTCAGAGCACTGGTTGACTGCCGGCGAGGCGCGACCATGCCTTCCAGACTCCTTCCCGCTGCACGGAGCGCAGCCGCAGCTGGGCGAACGCGTTGACGTTGATGTAAAGGCCGAGGAAGCGGCTGAGCACGCCGCCGAAGACCAATGGCGAAGACCCGACGAAGTGTCGCTCGTCCAGGTCCACCGTCACCTCCAGCCCGCGCACGAAGCCGCGCCAGGCGTCCTGGCCGATGCGGTGCAGGACCGGGCGGGAGGAGATGCCCTGGATGCCGCGCAGCTGGTGCTGGGCGCTGGGGTCCTCCGGCGCGTGCAGCATCAGGATCGATTGCAGGGCGCGCAGCCCCTCCGCGTCGTCGGTCAGGCTGAGGTGGTTGACCGACAGGTGGGAGATCAGCTTCCACGCCGAGGAGCCGCCGGCCGGCGCCGGCCGTCCGGAGGTCGGCTTGTGCAGGCACCTGATGGTGGCGATGGGGGCGGCTTCCTCGATCATCAGCACGGCACCGGCCGGCACCTGCTCCGCCAGCGCGCGGTTGGTGCAGAGCGTGCGCACCAGCAGCGTCTCGTCGGCCGGGTCGGTCGGGTTGAGGTCCAGGTGGTGCAGGCTGAGATAGACGTCGGTGCCCGGCACGTCCTCCCGCTGGGTCGGCTCGCGCGCCGCGAGCCAGAAGCCGCGCGGCTCGACCTCCGCCGAGGCGTGCTGGTGGGAGAAGAGCGGGACGTAGCGGTGGTGCATCCCGTCCTCGTCGCGCAGGCCGCTGACCTCCAGGACCGAATGGATCTCGGTGGTCCGCTCGCGCATTGCGTCGGCGACGACGCGGTAGGAGGTGCGCCGGTGGTTCAGCCGGATCGGCTCCGCGGTGCGGGTGAACAGGTTGACGATGGGCGTGCAGCCGAGTGCGAAGGTCTCCTTGCGCAGGGTCAGCCGGTTCGGCAACGGGCGCGACACCACGATCAGCACGTCCACGACCTCCCCCGACAGCCTCCCCTTGGGCATGGTCAGGTCGTAGAAGTCGAACTTCTGCGGGAACTCGAAATACTCCTGCAACAGGCCATAGGCCGGCTGCGCGTGCTTGGGGTGCGGCAGCACTGTCTCGTCGGCGCCGAAGCCGACGGGGGCGATCAGATCCTCCCCGCGCAGGCGGACGGGCGGCTTGCCGGGCATCAGGAAGGCCAGTTCCACCACGCCGCACAGGAACAGCTCGTGCAGGGCCGAGGTCAGGATCGTCTCGCCGTCGATGAACAGCCGCAGCTTTTCGATCGGCAGGTTCTCGAAGGACTCGTTGCGCGTCTCCAGCCGAAGCCGCAGGACGGAGGCCGCCTTGGAGCCGTCAATGAAATCGTAACGGTCGGTCGGCTCCACGGCGGCATCGGTCAGCGCCAGCGGCCATAGCGTCACGTCGTAGGCGGTGCGGAAGCGGCAGCGTGTGTTGCCCTCCGCAATCGCGTGCAGGGCCGTGCCGCGCGGCACGGTGAAGCCGCCGGTCAGCCGGCCCTCCCCCTGGGCGGGATCCATGCGGGCGATGCCCATCGCGGGGATCGGCGCCACCAACTGCGGGTGCAGGACGCTCAGCAGCGCCTCGGAGAAGCGCGGGAACTCGCGCTCCAGGTTCAGCTGCAAACGGCCGGACAGGAAGGCGAAGGATTCGATCAGCCGCTCGACGTTCGGGTCGGCCGCCTGGTCGGGTCCGAGCGCGAGGCGTCGGGCGATCTTGGGGTAGCTGCGCGCGAAGGCCTCGCCGGCGCGGCGGACGTACAGAAGCTCGCGTTCGTAATGGTCGAGGAGATCCTCGCGCCGCATCTCAGCTCGCCTGCGTGTCGGACGGCGTGCGCGTGGCGCCGAGGCCCACATCGAACACCAACTGCTCGGTGACGCTGCCCGCGACCACGTCGCCGGAGATGCTGGTCACCAGCGTGCCCCGCCCGGTGCCGGGCGATACGGACACCCGCGGGCGTTTCAGCCGCGGTTCGAAATCGATGATGGCTTGGCGCACCATCTGCTCCACCCGGCGCTGGTCGGTGAAGGAGGCGGCGTCCAGATGCGCGATGTTGCCGATGCCGTAGTCCAGCACGGTGCCGCCGAGGCCCGGTCGGCGTTCGCCGGCGCTGCGGCTGTCAAGCAGCCGGACGATCTCGCGCTGGATCGAGGCCTTCAGGTCGGCCATCGACAGCGTGGTCATGGACGTCTCGTCGGCGCTCGGCTGGTCCGGCTCGAAGTCGATCAGCCGTTCGAAGAGCAGGCTGCGCCCGCCGGTCATCGTCCTGGGTTGGCTCACGACCAAAATTCCGGCTGGTTGGCTTGATGAGGAGAGGGGCCTGCGGGTTGGTGCGTTCGGCCCAAGCGCAACCCCCTCACCCTAACCCTCTCCCCGGAGGGGAGAGGGGACCTCTGCACGCTTAGGCGCTTTCCTTCACGCGGCCGGTCAGCAGGTTGAAGGACACGCCCATCGAACCGCCGGTCTTCTTGTTCTTCTCGTCCTGGAGCTTGTAGACCCAATTGATCTCCGTCGCGTTGATTTCGATCGACTCGGTCGTGTCGCCTTCGCTGACGCTCAGCGAATGCTTGGAGAGCATCGGGCTCGTCAGCTCCAGGGTGAGGAACTCGACCCACTGGAAGTTGTCGTCGCTCAGCGGCTTCAGGCAGTGGATCTTCCAGACCTCATCGCTCTGGGCGCGCAACAGGCGGCTGATCAGCTTGGGCGAGGCGAGGTCCCACTTGCGCTCCAGGGCGATGTTCTCGACCTTCGGCGTGTGGACGGTGCGGCGAGCGTTGGTGCTCACCTCCATTTCCACGTTCATGTCGTGCGACAGGGACTCGCACAGGATCATCTTCTGGTAATTCTCGACCTGGCATTCGCCTTCGATCTTGGGAATCTCAAGAATAACCATAGACATGAGGGTTCACTCCGGACGATGGGACGCGTGCGTCTGTGTTGGGATCGGTTGGGTCCTCCGGGCATCCGCCTGGAGGACCCTTTGACGACTTAGGCTTCCGGTGCCGGCAGTTCGGCGACCATGCGGATCGACGCCGACAGCTCTTCCAGCTGGAAATGCGGGCGCAGGAAGACGTTGGCGCGGAACACGCCCGGCCGGCCCGGAACGTCGTAGACGTCGATGCGGGCTTCGCGGAGCGGGAAGCGGGCCTTCATCGCCTGGCCGGCGTCGTCGTCCAGGAGGACGTAGTTGGAGATCCAGGTGTTCAGGTAATTGTCGATCGTGCCGCGCGTCTGGAACGAGCCGATCTTGTCGCGCAGCATCACCTTCAGGTAATGGGCGAAGCGCGACGAGACGAGCATATACGGCAGCATCGCCGAGATGCGGGCGTTCGCGTTGGCCTCGTTGGTGTTGTAGACCTTCGGCTTGTTCGCCGTCTGGCCGCCGAAGAAGGCCGCGTAGTCGGTGTTCTTGCAGTGCACCAGCGAAATGAAGCCGAGGTCGTTCAGCTCCTTCTCGCGGCGGTCGGTGATGGCGATCTCGGTCGGGCACTTCAGCGCGACGTCGCCCTCATCGGTCTTGAAGGTGTGGCTCGGCAGGCCCTCGACCTTGCCGCCGCCCTCGACGCCGCGGATCGCCGCCGTCCAGCCGTACTTGGCGAAGGAGTCGGTGATGCGGGCACCCAGCGCCCAGGCGGCGTTGCCCCACAGGTACTTGGAATGGTCGCGGCCGTCGGTGTCCTCGACGAAGTTCACGCCCTCGACCGGCACGGTGTTCGGGCCGTAGGGCAGGCGCATCAGGACGTGCGGCATGGCCAGCGCGACGAAGCGCGAGTCTTCCGACGCGCGGAACGAACGCCACTTCACCATATCGGCGGTCTCGAAGATCTTCGCGAGATCGCGCGGGGCGCCCAGCTCGGCGAAGCTCGCCATGTCGAACAGCGCCGGGGCAGCCGCGGCGATGAACGGCGCGTGCGCGGCGGCAGCGACGTTGGAGACTTTCTCCAGCAGGGAGATGTCCTGCGGGTGGCGGCCGAACTCGTAGTCACCGATCAGGCAGCTGTAGGGCGTGCCGCCCAGCGTGCCGTATTCGGCCTCGTAGACCATCTTGAACAGGGCGCTCTGGTCGAACTCGACCGCGCTGTCCAGGTCCTTCTGCAGGTCCTTGCGGGAGACGTTCAGGACGCGCAGCTTCAGCGTCGTCGAGGTCTCCGTGTTGGACACGAGGTAATGAAGGCCGCGCCAGGAGGCTTCCAGCTTCTGAAAGTCCTCATGATGCATGATCTCGTTCAGCTGGACGCTGATCAGCTCGTCGATCTGGGCGATGCGCTGGTTGATCGCCTCGACCACGTCGATGGCCGACGCGTCGCCGGTTTCGGCGAGCACCTGGTCGACGAATTCGGTCAGAAGGTCGCGGGCATAGGGACGCTGGCCCTCGTCGCGCGCCATCTTGCCTTCGACCATCATGCGGTCGAGCAGGGACAGATTGGCGGCGCTCTCAACGGACGTTTCCGTGCTCACCTGTTCGCTCCGTGAATGCGGTTCAGTAGGGGGCGGGGGATCAGGCCGGCTCGCCGGCGGGCTCGCCCGCGGCGCCGTCCGTCGGGCCGCCATCCGTCGGGCCGAGAAGCTTCTTCAGCTCGTCCTGCTGCTCGGTGCTGGTGATGACGTCGTTGAGCAGGCCGTTCAGCTCGTCGTTGCCGTCGAGCTTGGTGAGGAGGTCGGACAGCTTCTGCCGGGCCTCGAACAGGCGCGACAGCGTCGGCACCTGCTTCAGCACTTCCACCGGCTGGAAATCGTCGATGTGCTGCATGTTCAGCAGGATGTTCAGCTTTCCGCCGTCTTCCTGCAGCTTGTTGTCGACCTGGAAGGCGAGGCGCGGGGCCGTGGCGGCCATCACGTCGTTGAAGTTGTCGCGGTCGATCTCGACGAACTTGCGCTCCTTCAGCTTGGGAAGGGGCTTCTCGGGCTTGCCGCTGAGGTCGGCGAGCACGCCGACCAGGAACGGCAGTTCCTTCATCTCGATGGCGCCGCCGGTGTGGACTTCGTAGGTGAGCTTGACCCGCGGCGGGCGGACGCGCTCCAACTTCTTCTGAGTGCTCTCGCTCATGATCTGACCACCTCACATGGTTGTGCGCGTCGCGCGCCGACTGAAGAGCTTCGTCATCATTCGAATGGCACTCGTCGCGAGGCCAGCCGAGATGGACCCCAATTGGACGACATCGCGGTGGAACACCTCCGTTTCGGAGGGATTGCTGGAACCGCGAAGCATCGATCTGGATTCGTTGACCGTCAGTCCCGCAGGTGCTGGAGCAGGAAGTTGCGGGCCTCCAGCAACTGCCCCATCCGCTCGGCGCTGGACAGCAGGCCGGTGTCGGGATGGAAGATCGGGGCCAGCGTGCGGAAGCGGCTGTTCACCGCCTGCGGGTCCAGGCCCCACTCGTGGGTGAAGCCCAGCACGTAGGTCGCCTGCCAGGGCTTGCGGATGGGCTGGCGCAGCGGCCGGAAGGCCAGCGTCTCCAGCGCCGCGGTCAGTTGTTCCAGCCGCAGGCGGCAGCGGCTCATCTCCGATTCTACGGCGTTCAGCTCGCCGGCCGTGATCAGCCGCGCGCCGTCGATGCTGCCGACCGTCGCGGCGACCCAGGCGGCCTTGCGCACCGTTGCGGCGTCGAGCGGCGCCTCAAAGCGCACGCGCAACTTCGGAACGACGCGCACGCGGCGCTGGCGCCCGCTCTTCAGCGTCACCGTGCGGTGGGACACGTCGACTGTTTCGGGGCTGCCCGGATCGGGGAGTGGCGCCAGCGCCTCCGGCCCGATCACCGTCAGGCAGGCGCGGATAAGGGCGGGAACGGTCATGCCCCGCGTCGCCGCGGCGGATTCCACGGCGGACAGGAGGGAGTGCTGGCAAGGCGCGGTGATGGTGGGCAAAGGGCCTCCGGTCGGCACGGCGTTTCGCAGCGCACCGTGGGCGAAAGCGGCCGTCCGGCGGTATCGATTGTTGGTCCACATCCGGAGGCAGGCCCCTGCAACTGCGTCCGTTGCGGAGCGAAGCGGTTACCCCTTTCGGCGCTTCGCCTCCTGCACCACGTCGCGGGCCGCGGCCTCCACCGCGTCGGTGCGGCGGCGCAGCCGGTCCTCCCGCCGCTCCGCGTCGAGCAGCGCGCCACGCAGCCGGTCCACCTCCTCCACCAGCGACGGGGCGACGGTGCCGCGGTCGGTGTAGAACAGCCCGACCTGGATGACCTCGTGCAGGGAGGACCCGGCCGGGAGCATCCGCTCCAATGCCGCGAGCGCCGCCAGCCGTTCGCCCGGCGCGTCGCTCTTCAGCCGCGCCAGCACGGCGTGCAGGCGGGCGTCCGGCTTGGTCGGCTGGCGCTTGGCGCTCATTCCTTCCCTTTCTCTGGTGCGGCTTGCGGGGATACCCCGAGGCGGCCGGCCGCCACAAAAGCGGATCGAACCAACATGGCCCAATCTACCGGGGCCTGCCGGTGTGAAAGCCGTTATAGCCGGAATCGGGAGGCTGGCGATGCTCTACGGTTTCGGGCGCCTGGCGCTGGTGTTGTGGCTGTGTGCCGTCGGAGGGCAGGTGTTTACGCTGTTCGCCTTCCACAATGCGGTGGCGGAAGCGCACACCGCGGAAATCGCCGCGCGCGTGACAGCCTTGGCGGGCCGTGTCGCCGCGACGGCGGCGGAACGCGCGGCCATCGGCTTTCCGCTGGCCTATCAGAATGACCTGCAACGGCTGATCGAGCTGGTGTCTTCCGGCAGTGGAGGCGTGCGCCTCTACGTCGTCGACCAGCGCGGGACGGTGCTGTTCGGCACGGACCAGAGCGCGGTCGGCGCGCCGGCCCCGGCCTCCTGGCTGGCCGGCGACGGTGCCATTCCGGCGGAATCCTGGGACCTCGCCGACCGCGACGGCGTGCTGGTCGGCGTGCCGGTGGTGGACGCCGTCGGCAAGCCGAGCGGCGCCGTGCTGGGCCACGCCCCGCAGCAGGACGCGCGGGTGGAGGTTCTGGCCGCGCTCCGCGAGACGGCGAGCGTCACCGTGGTCTTCCTGATTGCCATCGCCGGTCTTGCGGTCATGGGCACGCGCCTGCTGCTGTCCGACACTTGCCGCTTCATCCGCAAGCGGACGGAGGTCTACGCGGCGGAGAACCGGCTGCTGCAGGCGGACGTGTCCGCGGTGCCCCAACAATCTCTGGCACAGCCGCTGTCGGCCGTGCTCTCCGGTCTGCGCGCTGCGGAGGCGGAGGCCGCCCGCATCGACGACGCGCCCGCCGGCGCCGGGAGGGCCTGAGCATGGATCCGAAGGCGCTCCGCCCGATGCGGCGTTTCATGCCGCTGCTGGTCATGGTGGTCGTGGTGCCCTGGCTCGCCACGCTGGCGGCGGCGCTGATCGCGGCTGCCGGTCTGGCCGACCGCGGGGCGGCATCGCGCGCGGAGATCGTCGGCCTGGGCATCGCCCACGACCTGGAGAAGGCGCTGGCGCTCGGCCTGCCGCTCGACCGCATGGCGGGGATGGAGGATTACCTGGGCGAGGCCGCCGCCGTGTTCCCGGAAATCGACCTGATCCTGGTGGTGGACGGTGGCGGCCGGCCGCTGTTTCAGAAGTCCAACGCCGCGCGGCCGGAACTGTCGATACGCCTGACCCCGGCCGAGACAGATTGGTCCGCCCTGGGGCTCAAGGTGCAGCGCTTCCCGGTGCGCAATGGTGTTTCGGCGGCCGGGGAAGTGTTGCTGGGCCGCAGCGCCGTCTCGCAGCCGGCCAACGCCCAGCGCATCTTGATCGACTTTGCCGTGGCGATCAGCATCGCGCTCGCCATGGGCGGACTGCTGCTGCGCGCCATGCTGCATTCCCTGGTGGTCGCGCCGCTGCGTCTGGTCGCAGCACTGGAATCGAACCTCGCGCGGTCCGCCTACGACCGCATCGCACCGCCGGTCGAGCAGAGCCTGATCGGCAGGCTGCTGGCCGAGATGAACCGTGTCGTGATCACCGTCAACGACCGGTTCGCGCGGGTGCGCAGCTACCTGACGGAGGTGCGCGACCTCAGCTTCAACAAGGCGGCGGCGGGCCAAGTCGCCCCGCTGATCGCGCGCGTGGAACGGCTGGGTGCCTTCGCCCCCGACCGGCTGGCCGCGCTGTCGCCCGGCGGCAGCGATCCGCTGCCCCACGTTGCCCTGTTCGCGGCGGGCGTCGTGCTCGCCGTCGTGACCGCGGTCGCGGCGCAGCGCCTCCCCCTGGGGCTGGCGATGCTCGGCGCCGGGGTGGGAACGGCGTTGGCAGTGCCGGTCGCCCACGCGCTCGGCCGCCGCGCGGCGCCGGTGGCGGTCTTGGCCTATCTGCTGTGGGCTGCGCTCGTTTGGGCGCTGTCGCGTTTGTCGGCGGGAACGCCTGTGCTGCTGGTCGCCGTCGCGGGGGTCGGCGGACTGGCGGCGGTCCTGTCCGTCCGGTCCGTGCGCGCGGCCGGAGACTCCCTGCGCGCCGGCCAGACCGTGTCGGCCGCCGCCGGCCTCGTCGCCGGCGCTGGCCTGTCGGTGCTGTGCGCCGGCGGGGCGGTCCTGGAGATCGGGATGGTCGCCGCCGCGTTGGCGACGCTGGTCGGGGCGACCGTCGCCCTGCGACTGGAGGGGCGGAGCGGACCGGCGCTGCCGCGGGTCACGCTGCGCAGCCTGCTGGCCCCGGATCGCTGGTGGTCGGCGGTCACGGCGCGCCCCAAGGGTTGGGCCTTGTGGCTGGTGACGGTCCTGGCGCTCCTGTGCCTCGGCCTGCCCAGCGTCGGCGAGGCGCCGGATCTCCGGCACAGCGCAGAGCTGGTCTGGCTGCACGCCATGCCGGCTTGGCTGGCCGCCATCGTCCTGGCGGCCATGGCGCCGCGCGGCGCTGGTGCCACGCTGGCGGCGCTGGGCGGAACGGCGGTGGCCGGTCTGGTTTTGGCCTTCGGTCCGGTGGAGCCAGGGACAATGACCGCGGTCGTGGTCGCCGCCGCGTTGGGGATCGCGCACGCCGGGCAGGCCGCGACCGGGGAGGCCGGCGCCCTCGTCGCCGCGCGCGCCGCGCTGACCCTGCTGGGCGGTGCGGTCGTGGTCTGGATGGGGGCGGGAAGCGCGCTGCTGCCCGTGGCGGTGTCGGCGCTCGGCCTTTTGGCCGGCATCGCTGTCCTGCCGCCGCTGGCGGTGACCGCGTGGCGTTGCGCGCTGCCGCGCCGACGCGCGGTTGCCGCGTCCGGGGAGGCGCTGTGATGTCGGTGCTGGTGATAAACGGACTGCGGCAGCGGATGACGGCGGTGGCTGTCGGCGCGGTCCTCGCGATGCTGGCCACCGCGGCCGGCTTTTCGCTGCTGCGGACGGAGGTGGTGTCCTCCCGCCACGCGGAGGAGGAGGCGCGGCTGGTGCAGCGCCTGTGGGAAGGGCTGCTCGACCAGACCGCCGCGGCGACCAAGGCGGCCGTCGGCGACCCGCGCCTGACCACGGCGCTGGAGCGCGGCGACGCGACCGCGGCGGCCGAGCGGCTGCGCGCGCTGGAACTGACCTCCGTCGCCCTGCTGAACGGCGCCGGGCAGACCCTGCTCGGCGTGCCTGCGGGAGACGCAGCGCGGCTGATCGACGAGCGGCGCATCGGGCAGGTGCTGACGCAGAACTACGTTCATGACGGTCTGGTGCTGTCCGGCGGCACCGCGCAGCTTCTCCTGGCGCAGCCTTTCGGCGCACAGCGCCCCGCCGACCGGGTGGTGGTTGCGGTCCGGCCGCTGACGGACAGCCTGGAAACCCTGGCCGACGTGCATGGCGGTTCCGCCTACCTCACGGACGCCGATGGAAAGCTGTACGGGCACGCTGGCCCGCTGGCCTGGAACGACGTGCGCCCGGCCCTGCGCACGGACGGTGCGGAGTCCGCCCGCGCGACCATCGCGGAGCGCGCCTACGACATCCGCAGCCTGCGCCTGCCCAAGGTGGCCGGCGCGGGGGCGGAGGGCGGGACGACGCTGTTCCTGGTGACCGCGCGTGAGACGACGCTGGTCGCCATGGCCGACAGCCTGCTCGACACCACGACGATCCTGGTGGTGCTGACGGTCCTGGCGGCCGGGACGCTGGGGCTCGACTGGTTCTTCCGGCGGACCTTCAACCCGGTCTACGCCTCCATGTCCGCCCTGTCGGCGCTGGCCGCCGGGGACACCAGCGTGGCGGTGCTGGGGGCGGAGCGGCACGACGAGGCCGGGCAACTCGCCCGTACGGTGGAGGTGTTCCGCGACCGCAGCCGCGCGCTGCGCGACGCGCAGGAGCGGCGCGCCCGCCACTGGCTGCGTCAGCAGGCTTTCATCCGCAAGCAGATGCTCCGCCTGGCCGAGACCCTGCCGGAGCAGGGGCAGAGGGAGTTGCTGGCCGACCTCGCGCGGATCGAGGCCGCGGCGGCGGAACGGCCGGGCGGCGACCGCGCCGACGACCCCGGCGCGCTGGCCGTCGCCTTCGAGGTGATGGCGGAGCGCGTGCGCGACCAGCACGCCGAACTCGACGGCATGGTCCGGCAGCTCCAAGCCGCTCTGAACACCCGGACGGAGTTGCTGGAACTCCAGAAGCAATTCGAGATCGCCCGGCGCATGCAGGCCGCCATGCTGCCGGCCGACCTGCCGAACCTTCCGGACCTGGAGGCCGCGGGACTGATGCGCCCGGCGGCGGAGTTCGACGGCAGCTTCTACGACTTCTTCCAGACCGCCGACGGGACGCTGGTCGTGCTGCTTGGGCAAGTGTCGGGGGGCGGGCTCGCCGCCGGCTTCATGACGGTGACGGCGCGCGCCGCGGTGCGCACGCTGGCTGAGGCGGGGCAGGGCCCGGCGGCCTGCCTGAGCGGAGCCAACCGCCTGCTCGCCGCCGACAACGCCGCGGGACGCGCCATCGGGCTTGCCATGGGAGTCGTGGCCCCGCGCTCCCGCCGGCTGGTCTTCGCTGCGGCGGGCATGCCGGAGCCCTTCATCGTGCGCCGCTTCGGCGACGTGGTGGACCTGCCGGTCGAGGCCAACCCGCCGCTTGGCCTCGACGCGGGGATGGCGGTGACAGAGACCGCGCTGGAACTGCCCGTGCCGAGCACGCTGGTGCTGTGCAACGGCGGCTTGCTGGACGGCGCCAACCGGTTTGGCGTGGGGTTCGGGCGCGCGCGCATGACGGACACGCTGGGCAACCTCGACGACCTGTCGGCGCACAGAGTCGCGGCGGCGGTGTCGGCGGCGCTGGCCGAGCACGCGGGCGGCGCGCCGATGCCGCAGGACCGGCTCTGCGTTGCGCTGCGGGTGCGGGCATGATCGGGCGTGGCGCGATGGCGGCGGCCCTGGCATTGTTGGCGTTGTGGGGCGGCAGTGCATCGGCGCAAATGGCCGCTCAACCGCCGGGTGGGCCGGCGCTGTTCCAGTGCACCCGGCATTTCCGCAACAGCGAGGCGATGTACGGCATCCCCCGCGGCATCCTGCACGCCATGAGCGTCGTGGAATCGGGCCGCGCCGGCATGCCCTGGCCCTGGGCGCTGAACGTCTCCGGCATGCCGCGCTTCCCCGCCACGCGGTCGGAGGCGCTGCGACTGATGCACGACGAGGTCGGAACGCTGCGCGCCGACGTGGCCGTGGGCTGCATGCAGATCTACACGCGCTGGCACGCCGGGTCCTTCGCCGCGGACGAGGACATCCTCGACCCCGCCATCAACGTCACCTACGCCGCCCGCTTCCTGCGGGAACTGTACGACCGCCATGGCTCCTGGACGGAGGCGGTGCGCCGCTACCACGCCAGCGACCCTGCGGCGCAGGACACCTACCTCTGCCAGGTCCTCGACCGGCGCGTCCGGCTCGGCTACCAGCGCCCGACGCCGGACATGCAACGCCTGTGCGGCGGGAAGCCGTCGTGAGGGCGCGGCGATGAAGAAGGTCCTGATCGTCGTGGTGGCCGTGCTGCTGCTCGGCCTCGCGTTTGGGGGAGGGTACCTGCTGGCCGGGGGCGGACTGCCGGGAGCGGCAGACGCGAAGACCGCCGAAGCCGGCAAGGATGGCGCGCCGTCCGCCAAGGGCTCTCCGGCAAAGGAGGAGCCTTCTCCGGCCGCACCGGCCAAGGATGGAAAGGCCGCCGAACCGAACAAGGCGGACGCACCCCCACCCCCACCGGGACCTCCCCCCGTTCCTGTGCGACCGATTGCCATGCCCGCCAAGGGCGAAGCGCGCTTTGCCGTCGAACTGGGCGTGTTCCGCTCCGCCGAGAACGCCCAGCAGTTCGCTGCGGCGCTGGCCGAGCGCAAGCTGCCCGTGGAGATTGTGGAGACGGTGGACGCCGCCGGGCAGACCTGGCGGCGGGTGCGGGCCGGCGCCTTCGCCGACCGCTGGCAGGCAGAGGCACGCTTGGTCGAGTACGACCGTATTGCCGGCCTCAATGGCGTGGTCGTCGAAGAGCTGGCCTTGCCCCCAACTTCACCCGTGGCTCCGGCGAAGCCAGCCGGCGGCGAATGATCCAGATCGGACCAACGGATTAACCCGGCGGAGTTGCAGGCTTTCACGGCACCGGAGGGGTTGTCCGGGCCGCCCCTCCCGAACTGCGCCAGAACGAACCAGACAAGGCGCAAAGATCCGCGCGCGGGATGCTTCAATCACGCTGGAACTCCGCCCATCCGGCGGGACGGACCGATGCATCTCAGGGGCTTCGCGATGATGACGATCACGCTCGGGCGATGGCAGGTGGCGGCTCTGGCCGGCAGCCTCTTCGCGCTCGTCGTGGTTGCCGTGTTCTCGGGCTTCCTGCTTGCCACCTACACAATGGCGGGCGCCGGCCCGTCCGTGGCGTCCGCCGCATCCGCGCCATCGCAAGCCGCAGCCGGCGGCGACCTTGCCACCGCGGCCCGCCAGCGCCTGAAGAACAATTACGAAGCGAACCGCGCCATCGTCGAAACCGCCGACGAGGCCGGCGACGTGGTCCGCGAGGGCAACGCCATGTTCGTCGATCCCGTGGCCAAGGGCGCCGGCGCGGCGGCCCGCCGCTTCCTGCCGAAGTGGATGAGCAGCCAAGTGGCGCGAAGCATCGACCGCGCGAGCTTCCACGCCAAGGAGAAGTTCGCCTACGGGGTCGAGGACTCGGTGGAAGGCTCGCTGAAGGACACGGTCTACGGCGACGGCACCAGCCGGGTCACGGCCGCCCCGCCGCCGCGGGTCTACGCGGTCGAACTTGGGCGCTTCGCCACCTCCTTCAACGCGGAGTCCTTTGCCGCCGCTGCCGCCCAGCGCGGCGTGTCGGCCACTGTCGATTACGCGCCAGAGTCCGGCCAGTCCGCCGCCTACGCCGTGCGCAGCGGCCGCTATGCCGCCGCCGACGAGGCTTCCGCGGCGCTCGACGCGCTGTCGCGCTCGGCCGGCGTCTCCGGAACCGTCGTCACCCTTGCCGAACCGGGAGCGCGTCCCGCGCCATGATGCCGTTCATCCCCCCACGCCTGCGCGGCGCCGCCGCGCTTTCCCTGGCCCTGCTGGCGACCGCTTGCGCGGACAAGCCCGCGGCCCGGCTGGACACGGTGTCGGTCACCGTGGCGCCGGCCGCCAACGACACCACGCCGGTCGCCATCGACATGGTGGCCGTGCGCGACAAGGCGCTGGTGGAAAAGCTGGCCGCCCTGACCGCCGCCGACTGGTTCGGCCAGCGGGAGCAGACCTTGCGCGACCACCCGACCACGGTCGGCGTGACGAGCTGGGAGCTGGTGCCCGGCCAGAAGCTCCAGGCCGAACTGCCGGACCAGGAACCCGCCTGGGCCATCCTGGTCTTCGCCAACTACGCCACACCCGGGCCGCACCGCCTGCGCGTGCCCGACATCCGAACGCTGACCCTCACCGCCGGGGACAAAGATGTCGAACTGGCTCCCTGACGCAAGCACCACCGCCTGCCACCGCACCGAAACGAGGACCGCATGACCGACGCGCGCGACATTCCCGACGCGATCGCGTGGCACGACGGCA
This sequence comes from Azospirillum canadense, assembly GCF_025961225.1. GTDB lineage: Bacteria > Pseudomonadota > Alphaproteobacteria > Azospirillales > Azospirillaceae > Azospirillum > Azospirillum canadense. The sequence goes on from NZ_JAOQNG010000010.1 coordinate 413,301, forward strand.
TGCTGCTGGCGCCCCAGCATTTCCAGCAGCAGGCCCTGCGGCACGAGCGGCAGCTGACCTACCACCTGCGCCACGCGCGGCCCTTCCACTGGGGCGTCTCGCACCTTCAGGTCGACCGCGTGCAGCTCGTCTCCGGCCTCGTCCAGGTGCGGGAGCTGGAGGCGGTCATGCCCGATGGCTTGGTCGTGGACTATCACGCCGGTGCGGACGAGCCGCTGGAGGTGGACATCTCCGCCTACGCCGACCCGGTCGGGCAGACGCAGATCACCATTTACCTGATCGTGCCGACCGCGCGCGGCGACCGCGCGCCGGGTCCGGGCGAAACGCCGCGCTACGTCTCGGTGGAGGGCGCGCCGGTGCCCGACCTGCACGGCGGGGAGGAGGTGCAGATCGCCCGCCTGCGCCCGCGGCTGGCCCTGTTCGCCACCACCGGGCCGAACCAGAAGCCGCCGCAGAAGTTCGTGTCCATGCCCATCGCGCAGGCGACCTTCCGCAACGACGCCTTCGTGCTGACCGACTTCGTGCCGCCGGCGCTGGCCGTCACCGCCAACTCCTCGCTCGGCCGGCTGGGGGCGGAGGTGGTGCGGCGCGTGCGCGAGAAGGCGCTGTTCCTGGCCGAACGCTCCGGCGTCGGCAGCGGCAACGCGACGACGGAGCTGGCGGAGGCGGCGCGCGTGGAGATCCGCAGCCTCGTCACCGGCCTGCCGCCGCTGGAGGCGCAGCTGGGCGTCGGCGTTTGCCACCCCTTCGACGTCTACCTGTCGCTCTGCACGCTCGCCGGCCACCTGTCGGCCTTCGCCAGCGGCGCGGTGCCGGCCAAGCTGTCGCGCTACGACCACGACGACCCGATGGCCAGCTTCGGCGAGGTGCGCGACTTCATCCTGCGCATGATCGACCGCGTGAAGGAAGGCGTCGCCCGCATCCCCTTCACCTTCGAGGACGGCATGTTCGGGCTGCCCATGGAGGAGGCTTGGCTGAAGGGCCGGCTCGTCGTCGGTGTGCGTGGCCCGGCCGCTGCGTCGGTCAGCGAGGTCGCGGCCTGGATGGAGAACTGCATCGTCGCCTCGCGGTCGAAGCTGGAGGCGCTGTCCGGCCTGCGCGTGAAAGGCGCCGACCGCATCGCGCTGGACGACAGCGGGGAGGGCGGGGTGGCCGCCCCGCGTGGGGTGGTGCCCTTCGAGGTGAAGGTCGATCCCCGCTACATCGCCCCCGGCGAGCGGCTGGAAATCTGGAACCCGGACTCGCTGGGCAGCCGCTTCCGCCCCGTCGAGATCACGCTGTTCGTGACCGCCTGAGGAAGGACCTGACCGCATGCTCCACCGCCGAGACCTGGTCGACCATTTCCTCGCCTTCGCGCGGGAACTCCAGCAGCACCGCGCCGCGATCGAGAACGGCCGCGCCAAACCCGCGCGCAAGCCTGAGGGTGGCGCGGAGCCGGCCGAGGCCTTGCCGGCTTTCCTGACGGAAGACGTGCTGGCGCTGCCGGCGCTTGGCGCCGGGCCGTCTGCCATCGGTGTTCCTTCACTGGCGCTGGAACCCGACGCGGAGATCGTCATCCGCCGCCTTCAGGACTTCTTGGAGGCACAGGCGGTCCAGGTCGGGCGGACCGCCACGGACCTGATGATTAGCCAACACCGCGAGGCGCAATACGCCATGGCGGCGCTGGCCGACGACCTGTTCATCCACGACGTGGAGTGGACCGGGCGGGAGATCTGGCGCGGCGTCCTGCTGGAGCAGGCGCTGTTCCGCACGCGGCTGGCCGGCGAGCGGGTGTTCGACCGGATGGAGGCCCTGCTGGCCAGCAACGACCGCCGGCTGGTGCAGTTGGCCGCGGTCTATCTCTGCGTTCTCGGCATGGGCTTCAAGGGGCGGTACCGGGTGCCGGGCGGCGAATCCACGCTGCGCAACTACAGCGCCCGGCTGTTCGAGTTCATCGCGGGGCGGGAGTCGGAGTTGGGTGCGGGCCTGCTGCCGGCCGGACGGACGCTGATCCCCGCCGCCTACGCCCACACGCTGACCGACAGCAAGGCGCGCACGCTGGCGCGCGGGCCGCGCTGGCCGGTCGTGCTGGGGGCGATCGCCGGGGTGTGGCTGGTTCTGGGGCAGGCGCTGTGGTGGATGTCCACCGCCCAGCTGTCGAGCGCGGCGGATGCGGTGCTGCAAGCATCGCTCCGCGTGACGCGCTGAGGAGGGGACGGCCATGGACATCCTCGCATCCGTCCTCTCCGGCATCGCTGGCCACCAGCTGTGGTTCTTCGCCGGGTTGCTGGTCCTCGTCGTCCTGATCATCGTCGTCATGGCGGTGATCCTGATGCGTGGGCGCGCCGCCGCGTCCGCTCCGGCCCCGGCCGAACCCGCGGCCCTGCCGCCGCCGGACGCCGTGGCGGAGGAGGGCGCGTCGCCGTCGGTGCCGGTACCGGCTCTGCCGGACGTCACCATGCGCGACATCCGGCGCCTGTTCCGCGCCGGCCTCGCCGCCTACCGCGAGACGCTGTCGCGCAACGTCTATCTGGTGCCCTGGTATCTGCGCACGGGCGTGGTCGCCTCCGACGACGCCGGCCTGCTGGGCTGCGCAGAGGAGGTCCGGCCGCCGGTGGTGGCCGACCGTCACGCCGGCTTCTCCTGGCGCTTCTACGACCGGGCGGTGGTCATCGACGTGGACGACCCGCGCGCCGCCTGGGGCGGCGTGCTCGACCAGCTGGGCCGGCGCCGGCCGATGCTGCCGGCCGACGGGCTGATCCTGACCGTTCCGCTGGCCGAGCTGGACGACGTTCGCCGCGCCACTGCGCGCGGGACGGAGCTGTACGCGCGGCTGTGGGAAATCCAGCGCACGCTGGGCTTCGCCCTGCCGGTCTATGTTGTCGTCACAGGCTGTGAGGCGGTCCCCGGCTTTGACACGCTGGCGGATGTGCTTCCCGACGCGATGACCGGCGGCATGCTGGGCTGGTCCAGCCCCTACGCGCTTGAGACCGCTTTCTCTCCCGACTTCGTTGGTGAGGCGATGCAGACGGTGGCCGACGGCATGCTGGCCGTGGAGCTGGAGGTGTTCGGCGCCTCCGCCGCGCCGGACGGCGGCCCGCTGTTCGCGCTGACCGAGCGGCTGACCGGGACCGAGGCCGCGCTGCGGGCCATGCTCGGCACCGCCTTCAAGCGCACCGCCTACCAGGAAACGCTCTACGTCCGCGGCCTCTACTTCACCGGCCGCCCCGACCCGGACGCGCCGGCCCTGTTCGGCCGCGACCTGCTGAACCGCAAGATCTTCCCCGAAGCCGGGCTGCCCAAAGCGACGCGTGCGCTGGCCGCCTCGCGGGCGTGGCGCCGGTATGCCTGGCCGGTGGGCACCGGGCTTGCCGCGGCGACGGCGCTGCTCCTGCTGTGGATGGGGGTGCAGCGCGCCTCCACCCTGTCGGATCGGCTGGTGCCGATCCTGGCGGACATTCCCGGCAGCCTCCAGCAACTGGCCGACCAGCGTCCGGCGGTCGAGGCCGGATCGCCGCTGACCGCAGCTTACAGCGACCCCGCCGCGCGTTTCGTGCAGGGCGTCTCCACGCTGTCCGTGGACTGGAGCTTCAACCCGTTGCCGGCTTCCTGGATCAGCGGCGTGCCGGGCGGGGTGTCCGGCGCGCTGGCGGTCGGCTACCGTCGCCTGGCGCTGTCCACGGTGCGCGACGTGGCGGAGGACCGGCTGCGCCGCCTGACGCGCGACGCCGGCACCGGCCCGGTGGGCGTCAGCGAGTTCGAGCGGCTGCGCGCCTTCGCGGGCGAGGTCGGCATTGCGGAGGGGCTGGCTCGCGCCTACAACAACGTCGACGCCCGCGACCCGAACATGCCGCTGGACGAGCTGCTGGAGTTCGCGCTCGGTTCCGGCGTCGCGCGCGGCTTCACGGCGCGGATGCGCGGCTGGGGCTTCGACCAGCCTTCGAATGGCAGCGGCATTCCCGCACCCGGGCCGGGGGCGCAGCGGCCGATCGACCTCGCCGGCTATCGCGCCGAGGTGAACCGCCGCTTCCGCCAGTTCGCCGACGCCTACCTGCGCGACCTCGCCATCGGCGGGCTTGCCGCGGCTCGCCTGTCGGTCGCCGCCAACGAGCTTGAGCTGCTGGCCGGTGGCGCGCGCATCGGTGCCGATGCTGCCGCCTCTTACACGGAGGTGCTGTCGAGCCTGGAGGACGCCTCCCGCGGCTTGAGCGCCGAGCGCGGGGCCTGGGTCGGTGCCAACGGCCCCGTGCTGCCGCCGGAGTTCGACACGCTGCTCGGCCAGCTTGAGAAGTCCGATCTGCTCGGCCCCAACCTGCGCGCCGACGTGATGGACTTGGCGCAGCGCCGCTATGACGAGGCCGGGGTGGGCTCGCGGACCCTGGATTCGGTGATCGGCCGACTGCTGGTGCAGGCACCGAACGGTGGCGCCCGCCTCGCCCCGGCCGCGGAGCAGCTGCGTCGGACCCTGTCGGTGTGGATGGGCCGCCGCTTCGCGCGCACTGCCGATGGTGGCGCCGTTGCGCCGATCACGTCCGGCGCCGGCGGTTGGGACCGGGCGGCGCTCGACACCATCCCGCCGCTGGTCGAGGACTACCTGCTGTTCGACGCCAAGGACCTGCCGCAGGCCCCGGCGGTGCTGCGCGCTTCCATGAAGGCGGCGGCGCAGCACCAGCTTCGCCGCGCGGTGGAGCAGATCCTGGCCCGCGCGCTGGTCGGCAGCCCGGCCGGCAACGGCGTGGACCGGGCCGGCGGGCTGGCACAGTTGCGGGAATCGGCGCGCGCCCTGCGCGTGGCCTTCCCGGTGCTGGCCGAGACCATGCAGTCCTTCCGCCAGATCGGGCTCGGCGCCTCGGCCGACACCATCCGCGACATCGTTGCGCGGCAGGCCAACGCGGTGCTGGCGCAGGCCGACCGGCTGCTGGAGGGCGATCAGCTCTACAAGCCCGACTCCCACGCGCTGGACGTTTGGGTGGACGGCCCGCTGGTGCCCTACACGCTGTTCGGGCAGGCGAACCCCGGCGGGCTGGCGCTCTACCTCGGCAACGCGCGGCAGGAGGTCGCGACGCTCGCCCACGACATCGCCGCCCCGGTGGTGGAGATCCTGGAGCGCCCGGTGATGGGCGCCAACAAGGGAACGGGCGTCGCCGCGAAGTGGTCGCGCATCATCGCGGAGCTGGACAAGTACGACGGCGGCCGGCCCAACAGCTCGCTGTCCCAGTTGGAAAAATTCGTGACGGTGGAGTCCGCCGCCATCGACGCCAACGGCTGCCAGGGGCTGGGCGGCATCGACGGGCCCTCGGGCGACTTCTTCCAGGGGCGTCTGGTCGAACTGAAGCAGTGGATCGCCAACCGCTGCCGCCTTGCCGCCGACGCCCGCGTCTACGACGCCTATGTGGAGTTGGCCGGGCAGTTCAACGAGACGCTGGCGAACCGCTTCCCCTTCGCGACCGCGCTGAACGCCGACGCGGCCGACCCGGCGGCGGTGCGTGTCTTCTACGACCGGTTCGAGGCGCAGGGCGAGTTCCTGCTGAATGGCCTGCGCCGCGGCGAGCGCTTCGGCGCGACGGGGCGCGACGCGCTGCGCTTCGTGGAGACCATGGCCCAGGCCCGGCCTCTGCTGACCGCGGCCATCACCACGGACCAGAGCGGCGGCCTGTCCATCGACCCGGCCTTCCGCGTCAACCGCGACCGCGAGGCCGGCGGCAGCGACATCATCGAGTGGCGGCTGTCCACGCCCAACGGCGCGGTCTCCAGCATGCCGCCGCGCAAGCCGGTGCGCTGGTACCCGGGCGACAAGCTCTCTGTGACGCTGCGCTGGGCCAAGGATGGCACGGTGCTGCCGACCGCGGGGGTCGGGGTCGGCGCGTCGGTGGACGGCCCGTCCCTGCGCTACGACTTTGAGGGGCCGTGGTCGCTGTTCGCGCTGGCCCGCCAGCACGCCGCCGCCCAGCGCGACCGCCGGCCGGGCAGCGGCGACGAGCCTCTGCTGATGTTTGAGGCGACGGCGCAGACCGAGAAGGCGGGTGAGAAGGCCACCACACCGACGGCCCTGGTCCCGGCGGCTGCGGCCCAGGTGGCGGTCCAGAAGCCCAACGTCCGAGTGTTCATGGCGCTCACCGTGAAGCGCACCGTCAGCGTCGACGGCAAGCCGACGCGGGAGGAAAAGGTGGCCGTTCCGGCGCTGCCGGTCCAGGCCCCGCCGCTCGCCCCCGTTGGCGTGCCGCGCCGGCCGAGCCTCGCCAACTGGCCGGGCCAGTCCGGCGGGGTGGCCCCGGCCGACCGCGCCTTCTTCGACCTGGGCGCCCCGGCCGCGGATGCGCCGATGCCGCGGCCGGCCGCGGATGCGCCGATGCCGCGGCCGGCCGCCCTGCGCACCTATTGACCCCGGTGGCGAGACCATGACCGACACGTTGCTCACCCACCGACCCGCCGCCGCGCTGATCGACATCGACGCGCTGCTGCAACCCATCCCCGGCGACGACCCCGCCGGCGAGGACCTGCGCCACGGCCCGGAGTTCGACGCGCTGAACGAGGCGCGTCGGATGGACGACGAGCTTGACCAGGGCATCTGGCAGACCGCCGTCAAGAAGGCCGACTGGAAGGGACTCGTCCAGCTGGCGACGGAACTGCTGGAGACGCGGACCAAGGACCTTCAGGTCGCGGCCTGGATGGTTCAGGGGCTCGGCCAACTGCACGGGCTGGCCGGGCTGGCGCCGGGGTTGCTGCTGGTCCACGGGCTGGTCGAGAATTTCTGGGACGGCCTCTACCCCCGCATCGAGGACGACGACGTGGAGCCGCGGCTGTCGCCGCTGGTCTGGCTCGACGACCGGCTGGCGCGTGACCTTATGGCGACGCAAATCACCATGCCGGAGCAACGCGGCCGCGAGACCTTCCGCTTCCAGGACTGGCAGAACGCGCAACGCCTGCACAAGCTGGCCTCGCGCGACCACCGCGCCTATCAGGCCGCCGTGTCCGACGGCGAGGTGACGGTCGAGCAGATCGCCGCCGACCAGGATCGCACCTCTCCCGACTTCTACCAGACCCAGTACGGCCACCTGCGCGACGCGGTCATGGCCGTGCGCGCCCTGGTGTCGGAGCTGGACGGCGTCGCCGGCCGCTCGGCGCCCGGCTTCACCAACCTGCTGCGCGCGCTGGAAAGCCTGATGCAGTTCCACCGCGAGGCCTTGGGCAAGCGCGGCATCGACCCGGACGGGGCTGCCGCGGCCGAGGACGTGGAACAAGAGGATGTTCCGGTGGAAGGGACGACGTCGCATTCGGCCTTCGCGCGGCCCGGCGGACCGCGCACGCGGCAGGAGGCCTACGCCATGCTGCACCAGATCGCCGACTTCCTGGCGCGGGAGGAGCCGCACAGCCCGACCTCCTACCTCGTGCGGCGGGCTGCCGGCTGGGGCTCCCTGTCGCTGCCGGAGCTGTACGCGGAGCTGCTGGGCGACAGCGGCGAGGTCGGCCGAATCTTCTCCCTGCTTCGCCTTGAGGAGCGCTGAGCCATGCCCTGCATCCTGCTGGACTATCCGGGCATCAAGGGTGACAGCCTGTTCACCAACTACAAGGACATGATCGTTTGCGAGACCTTCGAAATGGTCTCCGGCAAGCGCGAGGTCGGCGGCTTCGAATACGGGGACAGCCAGGACGACGATCCGGTCAAGTATGTCCGCACACTGTACGGCGAAGCCGCGGAGCCGGTCGACAAGCGCAACCTCGGCGTGGATAGCCTGAAGCTGACGCGGCGGCTCGACATCGCCTCGCCGAAGCTGATGCAGGCGGCCTTCACCGACCCAGTGAAGGAGGTTACGGCAACGCTCTACTTCTTCCTGGCGGTTCCGGACCTCCAGGGCGGCGCGTCGGGCAACGACTTCCTGCAACCGTACCTGACCATCACACTGAAGAAGACGCAGATCACCCAATACGACCTGAGCATCTCGGACGGCAGCGACGAAACCATCGCGCTGGCCTTCGACGAGCTGAGCATGACCTTCGTCCAATACGTCGACGGCCGGAAGATCGGGCAGATCCGCGGCGACATCACAATGGCGAGCTAATCCATGACACAGACGAACATTTCGGCCGCGGCCGACGCGACGGACATAGTGGTCCCCACCAATGATGGCTGGCGGGCGGCCCGCAAGGCCGAGCATTTCCTGGAAACCCTGATGTTCCAGAGCCGCTGGCTGCTGGCCCCGCTCTACGTCGGGCTGGTCGCTGCACTCGCCATGATCGGCTGGCGCTTCGCGCAGGAACTGTGGCACGCGCTGCCGCACCTGCTGAGCGGCGACGAGGGCGACATCATCCTGGTCGTGCTCGGGCTGGTCGACCTGACGATGGTCGGCAACCTCGTGCTGATGGTGATCTTCAGCGGCTACGAGAACTTCGTCTCGAAGATCGACGTGCACGGCCACGCCGACCGTCCGGAATGGATGGGCAAGCTGGACTTCAGCGGCCTGAAGGTGAAGCTGATCGCCTCCATCGTCGCAATCTCCTCCATCCAGATCCTGAAGACCTTCATGCACGTCAAGGACATGTCCGACCGCGACCTGGCTTGGCTGATCGGCATCCACATCGCCTTCGTGATCTCCGGCGTGCTGCTGGCGACCATGGACGTGCTGGTCAAGAAAGCGCACGCGCACTGAGCGGAACGCTCGCGGGCACCGGGGAAAGGGAAGGGATTTTCGAATGATGCGGATCGTGCTGGCGTTCCTGGTGGCGCTTGTGGCCGGGCTTCCAACGCTTGCGGCGGCGGAGCCGGTGAAGGTGACGGTGGGCACCTACGTCAACCAGATCACCGGGGTGAACCTGCGCGAGAACCAGGTGAGCGTCGACTTCTACGTCTGGTTCCGCTGGGACGACGACAGCGTCAACCCGCTCGACACCTTCGAGCTGATGAACGGCAAGGTCGACTCCAAGACGCCCACGCCGGTTCGCAAGCTGAAGGACACCAACTACGGCCAGGTGCGCGTCCAGGCCACGCTGAACCAGCCCTGGGACGTGACGCACTTTCCGCTCGACCGCCAGACCATCCGGCTTCAGATCGAGGACAGCGACCAGACGTCCGACAAGATCGTCTACGTTCCGGACACGGAGAACAGCACCGTCGATCCCGACGTGTCGGTGTCCGGCTACGCGCTGGGCGGGACGAAGGCGTCGGTGAGCGAGCACCTGTACCGGACGAACTACGGCGACATCACACTGCCGAAGAACCATGAATCCGTCTATTCCCGCTACACCCAGTCGATCACGCTGGAGCGGCCGGATTCGGTCTATTACCTGAAGACCTTCTCGACGATCTTCATTTCCTCGCTGGTCGCCTTCCTGGCCTTCATGGTGAAGCCGGTGGACCTCGACCCGCGCTTTGGGCTCGGCATCGGGGCGCTGTTCGCGGTGGTGGCGAGCTACTTTGTGATTTCCGGCGACCTGCCGCGCAGCAGCGGCTTCACCCTGTCGGACAGCGTCAACCTGGCGTCCATGGCGATGATCTTCCTGAGCCTGATGCAGAGTGCGGTGTCGCTGATGATCTACGAGCGCAACGCCGCCCGGTCGCTGACGCTCGACCGCGTGTCGCTGGTGGTTTTCCCGCTGGTGTACGCGATCGTCTGCTACTGGCTGACGGTCCGGTAAGGCACGTCGCCGGCCCACGAAAAAGGCCCATTCCCCGCCGCGGGGAATGGGCCTTTTGCTTTGTCGGGGTGGCGTCAGCGGCGCCAGAAGAACAGGCCCTTCTTCTTGGGCTTCGGTTCCGGTTCCGGCTCCGGTTCGTCGTCGTCGAAGGAGAAGGCGTCTTCGGTGACCTTCGGCGCGTCGTCGGACTCGGCCTTGTCATCCTCGTCATCGTCGAACGAGAAGGCGCTTTCCGAGACCGCTTCGGCGTCCTTCTCCGTCTCGTCTTCGTCGTCAAAGGAGAAGGCGCTTTCCGCCACGCTGTTGGGTTCGTCGGTGGACGTGTCGTCATCGTCGAAGGAGAACGCGTTTTCGGCGACGGTCTCCTCCTCTGTGGACTCATCCTCATCATCGAAGGAAAAGGCTTTTTCGGCGACGGACGACGTATCCTCGTCGTCGTCATCGAACGAGAAGGCGCTCGCGGCCACCGTGTCCTCGTCGTCCTCCTGGTCCGAATTGGAGGAGTCGTCGTCGAAGCTGAAGGCGGCCAGCGCGTCGTCGTCCTCGTCCTCTTCCTCGTCGTCGTCCGACCCGCGCGATGCGTTGGTGCCCGGATTCTGGCGAAGCTCTTCCTTGAAGCGCTCCATCTCCTCGCGGAAGAGGCGGCGCTCTTCCTCCAGCGTGGCGAGGAGTTCCTCCTCGCGGGCGCGGGCGGCGGTGCGTTCGCGGTCCAAGGCCTGGATCAGATCATCCTGCCGCTGAAGCAGGGTTTCGTGCCGCTCCTCCAGGCTGGCAATCACCTCGCGGACATACTGTTCGACGGCGCGGAGCTGGAGCGCCAGGACGTCGTCCTCGGCCACGGCGCCTGCCGCCACGACGGCGGCCGCGGCCTTGGCCGCCTTGGACATCTTGCCGGATTTCGCAGGGGGCGGGGTTTGTGGTGCCGGGACGGTCGCCGTCTTGGTCGCGGTGGCTGGCGTCGACCGGGAACCGCCCGTGACGCCATCGCCGCCCAACCAGCGAGAGACGAGGATGTAGGAGACCTGAAGCTCCTCGGCGATGCGGCGGTAGCTCCAGCCCTGCGAACGAAGCTTTTCGGCAAGGCGCTGGCGGTCCAGTTCCTCACTCGGCATCGCAGGGCGGGAGGGCATGGCCGTGCCGGGTTCGCTCCCTTCGGTGTGGGAGGAGAGGACGATCACGTCCTTGTACTTCTGGTCGGTCATCGGATCTCCGCCGTCCTTCGGACAGAGTCCTGTCCGCAAAGATGGTTGCCGCTTTGGTTAAGCGCTGTCGATCCGGGACGTGTCCCCGTTGGTGCGGGTTGCGGTTGAATCACGCCAGGGACTGGATGTGATCCACGTAGCCGGTCAGGGCGGCAATCCCCTCGTCGGTCAACTCCACGAACACGCGGCGGCCGTCCCGCTCGTCGGCGATCCGCCGCACGAGGCCGCGTTCGTTCAACTCCGTGATGCGGCGGAGCGCCGTGGTCTGGGCGACGCCCGACGCCACGCACAGCGACGACACGGAGATGCGCCGACCGCGGAGGTGGTTGGCCATCAGGTCCAGCAGCATGTCCCAGCAGGGGTCCTCGAACAGGCCCTTGGGAAAGAACTTGTCGCGGGCGACGCGGGATTGCTGAAGGCCGCGCAGGATGTCCAGCCCGCTCTTGGCGTTCGCCTGGCGGCTGACCGCCTCCGCCAGCGGGATGGGAGCGGGCGGCTGCGGCAGGGCCACCGGCTGCCCCTCGCGCAACGACCGGACCGCTGCGATCAGGGCGAGGCCGTGGCGGTAAGCCTCCTCCAGCGCGTCGACACGTCGATGCTCGGGCGCCGGAGGGCTTCCCGCGTCGTTGGCGGCGCCCTGGTGGAGGGTCAGGGCGCGGGCCAGGGCGCCGTGGAGTTGGCTGCCGTCCGACGGGTCGCTGACGAAGTCCGCGACGCCGAGGTGGATGGCGCGGACGACATCCTGCGCCGTAGCTTCGCCTGAGACGATGACGAACTGGAGCGAACGGGCGACGCTGCGCCGCATCCGTTCGACCAGGGCGAGCCCGTCGAAATGGGGGCGGGCGAGTTCGACGGCAACGATGCCGATGCTGCCGTCCGACTCAAGCGTGTCGAGCGCCGCGATCGCGTTGTGCGTGACGTGGATGCGGTGGCCGTTGCGCTCGAAGGCGTCGCGCATGCCGTCGCCCAGGTCGCGGTTGGCACAAGCGATCAGGATGGAGGTTCCGGTGACGTTGAGGTCGGCGCTCGTCGGCACGGGGCGGACGGGCCACGCCAAGGGTCGCTCCATTTCGATCCGCATCGAAACCCTCCCCACCCAATTTCGTGTTCGCTGATCCAAATGGATTAACACACAAAGCAAACTGAGGTGGATGCAATCATGGTCCAAATTAGATGCATCGAATAACCATGTGCGCGTTGCGGCAAATTCGCAGCTATATGATGAAAGTCATACGTGTATATTGCGGCGATGACATCGAGCGCTGTCGGTTGCGCCGATTTTGCTGCGAAATAAAGAAAAAGTTGTAACGAAATTCGAACATAATTCTGATTCCGGGGTTGTGCCGGGGCGGAGCCATGTCCGCCGGTTCCCGTCCAGTCTGGACCCGTCTCGGAACCGGTGCCCGCCGGGATGCGCGTAAGGTGTGCTGGTCTCATCCCGGCCACAGACCAATGCGCCTGACCCTAACGACAAAGATCATCTTGCTGCTGCAGGTTGCGCTGTGCTTCGCGCTGATTTCGACCGCGGCGCTGTCCTACCTGAAGATGGAGCGCATGGTGGAGGACACCGTGGCTTCCCGCTTCACCGTGGCCCTGCGCGGGCTGGCGGGAGAGGTGGAGGGGGCGGTGAGCCTCGGCGTGTCGTTGAACGCGTTGCGCAATCTCGACGCGCTGATCCAGCGTGCGCTGTCGCGTGACGACCGCATCACCGGCCTCGTCCTCTTTAACGACGCCGGCGAGATCCTGGCGTCGGCCGGCCGCAACGCGCCGACCGGGACGATGCCCGCCGACTGGAAGGCCGCCTTCGCGCGCGACGGCCGGTCGGAGCGTGGCGCCAAGGTGACCAGCGGTGACTCCCAGGCCCTTCTGCTCGGCATCCGCAACGCCTTCGGCGGCGTGGCCGGCGGCATCGGCCTGACCTACTCGTTGAACGAGGTGCACGCGGGCATCCGCGGCACGATTCCGGAACTGGCGCTGTCCAGCGGGATCAACCTGATCACCGGGCTGCTGATCACGATGATCGCGGTCTGGCTGCTGCTGCGCCCAATCCAGCGTCTGCTGCGGGAGCTGACCTCGGCCGTCAAGGCGCTCGGCCATGGCGAGCCGCCGGAGATCACGCCGGAGATGGCGGACTTCGCCCCCGACCTTCCGCAATTCGCGGACCGCATCCTTCACTTGCAGCAACTGGAAACGGACGGGGCCGCCCACCGCCCTGCCCACTGCCCGGCCCAATCCCCGGCGGAGAGCGTGCGATGAAACTGTCCTTCGTCCGGCGCCTGAACTGGATGCTGACGGGCGTGGTGTCCGTCCTCATGCTCGTCAGCCTCGCCGTCCAGACCACCCACTTCAACAGCCTGTTCCGCCCCTTGATCGAACCGGAGCTGGCGCGCAAGGCGGAGGTGGTCGGCGCCTATGTGGTGGCTCAGATCGACCGCGCGATCGACCTGGGCATCGCCGTGGACAAGCTCGTCGGGATGGACGAGCTGCTGGCCGACACGCTGGCCGCCAATCCCGACGTGAAGTACATCGGCCTGGAGATCGGTGGGCGCCTCACGGCCTACGCCGGTGTCGACGGGGCTCGGTCGGGCGAGCGCCTGACGGCGGAGGCCGCTCCGGAGGCCGACCGGCCGTCCTTCATCGACACGGTGCTGCCACTGGAAAGCGATGGAGTAACGGTTGCGCGGCTGCATGTGGGGATGGGCGCCGGCTTCGTGCAATCCGCCCTGAACGAGGTCGTCTACGACCTGGGTTCGGTGCTGATCGTCGCCATCCTGCTGAACGTCGAGATCCTGCTGCTGGTCGTCGGCAGTTCCGTCGCCGCCCCCCTGCGCCGCGTGTCGGCGGTGATCCGCCGGGTGGGCGAGGGGCATCTCGGCGTGCGCGTCGACCTGCGCAACCGCGACGAGGTCGGCGAGTTGGCCCGCGCCATCGACTGGGCGCTCGACAGCGTCCGCCACCGCGCCGACCTGTCCGGGACCGAGCCGGTCATGGCGAAGATCGGCATGATGCAGCGGGTGGTGGAGCTGCGCTTCGCGATCTTCATCTTCTCCCTGGCGGAGGAGCTGACGCGCACCTTCCTGTCCGTCTACATCAAGTCGCTGTTCGAGCCGGTGCCCGGCCTGACCATGGAGATGGTCATCGGCGCGCCAATCGCGCTGTTCATGCTGCTGTGGGCGGTCAGCCAGCCAATCGCCGGCAGCGTGTCGGAGCGGCGGGGGCGCCGCGCCGTGTTCCTGGCCGGCGCGCTGATGTCCTTCGCTGGGCTGGTCGGCTCCGGTCTCGCCACCGACCTGGTCCAACTGATCGCCGCGCGCTGCCTGACCGCCATCGGCTACGCCAGCGTGTTCATCTCGGCTCAGGGCTTCGTCATCGACGCTACCGACCCGAAGCAGCGCGCCCAGGCCGTGGCGATGTACGCCGGCGGCATCCTCAGTGCCGGTGTCTGCGGCCCGGCCATCGGCGGCGTCATCGCCGGGCAGCTCGGCTTCCGCACCACCTTCCTGATCTCCGCCGGCTTGGCTCTGCTCGCTGCCTTCATGGCGTGGCGCGTGCTGCCGCGCGTGCAGGTTCCGAAGGAGCGGCTGGGCCGCGGCCTGCGCTTTGCCGATGCGATGCTGTGCCTGCGCAACCCGCGCTTCGTCGGGCTGGCCGTGTTCAGCGCGGTGCCGGCGAAGCTGGGCCTGACCGCGCTGCTGTTCTTCCTGCTGCCGCTGGCGCTGGATGACCAGGGCGTCAGCCAGTCCTGGATCGGGCGCGTGCTGCTTCTCTACTGGCTGCTGATGATCTTCGTGTCGCCGATGGCCGCCAAGTTGTCGGACCGGTCGGGCCAGCGCGCGGCCTTCCTGGTGGCGGGCGGGCTGCTCGCCGCGGCGGCGGCCTATGTGCTGTCGCTGCCGGGCTCACTCGCCACGGCGCTGGGCGGGGTGGCGACGCTGGGCATCGCGCACGCCCTGCTGAACGCGCCGCAACTCGCCATGCTGGCCGACGTTTGCGAGAAGGAGCGCGCCGCCCTCGGCGAGACAACGGTCATCGGCATGTTCCGTCTGATCGAGCGGCTGGGCTCCGTCGTCGCCCCCTTCCTCGCCGGGCTGTTCCTGGCCCACTACGGCTATGCCGGCGCGCTGAGGGGAATCGGCATCGTCTTGGCGTTGTGCGTCGCCGTCCAGCTCGTTCTCGGCATGGCCTTCCGGCCGCCGCCGGCCGACCTTCCGCAGAGGACCCCCGCATGAGCCTGTCCCGCCGCTCCGTCCTGGCCGGCGCCTCCGGCGCTGTGCTGGCCTCCGTGTCGCCTGGCTTCGCCCAATCCATCAAGCCCATCGCGGCTGGCAAAACTGCGCGCATCCTGGTGCTGACCCCGCGCAAGGACGTGGGCGACGTGCTGGGCTTCCGCGACTTCATCGGGTCGAGCGGCCTGGCCGCCACGGTGGATGTGCGGGAGGTTCCCCAGGCCTCGGCCCTGACCGGGATGCTGCCGGAGATCCGGGCAGCCAAGCCCGACCTCGTCGTGACGGTCTTCACGCCGCTGACGCTGGCGGCGGTCGGGCGCTACGACGATCCGGACCCGTCTCGCTACCTGACGGACATTCCCGTGGTCTTCACCTCGGTCACCGACCCGGTCGCCTCGCGCATCGTCCGCGGGCTCGACCGCACGGGACGCGCAGTGACCGGGACGCGGCACATCGCGCCGGTGGCGGTGCAGCTGAAGACGATGCTGTCCTACCGGCGCTGGAAGAAGATCGCCGCCCTCTACAACCCCGGCGAGGACAACATGGTCGTCGCCGTGCGCGACCTGAAGGAGGAGGCGCAGCGCCAGGGGGTGGAGGTGCTGGACAGCGCCCTGCCGCGCGACGCCGCCGGCGCGCCCAACCCCGCCGCCATCCCGGATCTGATCGCCGACGCGGCGCGCGCCGGGGCGGACCTGGTCTACATCGGGCCGGACACGCTGGTGGCGTCGAACAACAACGCGCTGGTGGCGGAGCAGGCGCTGGCCCAGAAGCTCGCCACCTTCTGCTCGACCGAGCTGCCGATCCGCCGGGCGAACCTGCTGATGGGGCTGGTCAGCCCGGCCGTGAACGTCGGGCGCTTCGCCGGGCTGAAGGCGGTGGAGATCCTGTCCGGTGCCAAGCCCGCCGACGGCATCGCGGTGGAGACGCTGAACCGCTTCTCCCTGCTGCTGCGCATCGGGGCGGCCAAGCGGCTCGACCTCTACCCGCCGATGCGCCTTCTGAACATTGCCGAAATCGTGCAGGACGCCTGACATGACGGTCCCCTTATCCCCCGACCAGACGGTCCACGCCGGCGTCCTGCGCGTCCGCCGCGGCGCGGCGGTCTCCATCCCGTACCGGCTGCGTTTCCTCGGTACCGACGACCTGCCGGCGCTGGAGGCCTTCCGCAGCTTCATCTTCGACCAACTGCCGGACATCGACGCCTATTTCCCGGAAACGCCGGAGTTCGCCGGGCTCCACCTGGGCGAGCGCGGCGTGATCCTGGGGCTGGAGGCGGAAGGGCGCCTGATCGGCTGCGCCATCCTCGGCCTGCCGCAGCCCGGCATGCCGGCCTTCGTGGAGGACCTGCCGCAGCCGCGACCGGCCGTCACCGCCACGGCCCATATGGCGAGCTGCATGATCCATCCCGACTTTCGGGGCAACGGGTTGCAGCGGCTGCTGGTCGCCATGCGCACGCTCCACGCTCTAGGGGCGGGGCGGACACAGCTGTTCTCGCGGGTGGCGCTGTCCAATCCGCTCAGCCTGTCCAACCTGCTGGCCGGCGGCTTCGTCGTGCGTCGCGTGCTGACCATGCACAGCGGCCGGCTGCGCTACCTGCTTCATCGTGACATGGGCGCGCCGCCGCCGGCCTGGATCCCCGGAAGCGAACGCGTCTTCGCCATCCCCGAGGTCGAGGAGCAGCGGTTGGTGATCGAGGCCGGCTGGATCGGCGCCGCTGTCGACCTCTCCGGCCCCGTCCCGCTGGTGACCTACACGCGGCCGGCGGTCGCGGCGGTTGCCGCTGAATCCCGCATGGAGGCGGTGTCGTGAAGACCGCCTTACAAAAGACTGCCGTCATCGTCGATCCCTACTCGACCGGAATCCTTCTCGCGCCGCGTCTGCGCGCGCGTGGGTACCAAGTGGTCGCGGTGCAGAGTCGCCCGGACCTCGCGCCCTCGCTGCTGCGCAGCTATCGGTCGGAGGATTTCGCCGGCCACATTGCCCACGACGGCGACCTTGCCGCCCTGGTGGAAAGGCTGCGTCCGTTGGACCCGGCCTTCGTGCTGCCCGGCAACGAGTCCGCGGTCGAACTGACCGACGCGCTGAGCGAGGCGCTGGGCACGCCGGGCAACAGCCCGAAGCTGACCGCGGCGCGGCGCAACAAGTTCATGATGATCGAGCGGCTGGCCGCCGCCGGCCTGCTGACCGCGCGCCAGACCATGGCCGGCAGCGCCGCGGAGGCGGCGGAGTGGGCCGCGCAGGCCGGCTGGCCGGTTGTGGCGAAGCCGTTGGCCAGCGCCTCCACCGACCATGTCTATTTCTGCTCCCGCCCGGCCGAGCTGCGGGCGGCGGCGGACAGCATCCTGGGCAGCCGGGACTTTTGCGGCACGGCGAACGACCGGCTGCTGGTGCAGACCTACCTGGACGGTGAGGAGTATGTCGTCAACACGGTGAGCCGGGGCGGGCGCCATTACGTGTGCGACGTCCTGCATTCGGCCAAGCGGACGCTGAACGGGTCGCCCTTCGTCTACGACTATTACCGGCTGCTGCCGCCCGACGACGTGACCGCACAGGCGCTGATGGCCTACATCCGGCGCGTGCTCGACGCGCTGGAAATCACCGACGGCGCTGGGCACGCCGAGGTGCGCATGACCAGCCGCGGCCCGGCGCTGGTGGAGATCGCGGCGCGCGCCATGGGGCCGGCCGGGTCGACCACCGGAATCGCCGCGGGCACCGGACACGACCAGGTCGATCTGCTCGTGGACGCCTTCGACGGTGCCGCCACGGTCGGCCCGCTGCTGGACGGCCACTATCGTTTCGAGGCCGAGGCGATGGTGCTCTACCTCCCGGTCCTCGGCTCGGGCCGGGTGGAGGCGTTGCCGGATTTGAGCGTGCTCGATCGGCTGGAGAGCGTGCGCGGCCATACGCTGGTTCCGCGGCTCGGGGATGTGGTCGAGCCGACGCTCGACCTCACGCAGATCCTCGCGAAGGTCTACCTCGCCCACCCCGACCGGGCCGTGTTCGAACGCGACTGGGCGGCGATCCGGGCGATGGAGGACATGCTCCAGCCCCGTCTGTCCTGAGGCCCATACACACCGACCGTCGTCATCACACCCGCACAGGAAAGGACAAGGACCATGGCGCACATCGCCTTCGATCAGCGCTGGGACAAGGTCAAGAAGGAATTCGAGGCCATCACCGGCAAGCACAAGCCGAAGGAAAGCAAGGGCATCTTCAACGCCTTCGGCAGCTACACCGGCCTGTCGAAGTCGCTGAAGTCGTGCGAAACCGCCTATCAGCAATGCGACACCACCAACAGCACGGACGCCAAGGCCGGCCAGAGCGCGGTCAAGGCCTACGGCGCCGCCTTCAAGGACTTTGCCAAGGCCAAGAAGTCCTACGTCACCGTGCTGGAAAAGGCCATCTACGACGAGTTCGTGAAGCGCGAGGAGAAGGACGCCAAGTCGGCCTACGAGCGCGCGCTGAAGTTCCTGATGAAGGAACTGGACGCGCTGGAGTCGACCATTGAGGCGTCGGTGGGCATGTACACCACCAAGTTCGACCAGGCCGCCAAGGACCAGTCGACTGAAGAGAAGATGCTGAAGAACTGGGAGAAGAACATCAACGGCGCGCTCGCCCGCGCCGCCGCGGGTGTGGCGAAGGTGAAGGCCAAGCCGGTTCCGGAAACCTACAACGAGCTGTTCCCGACGCTGGCGCGCGACATCACCATGCAGCTGGTCTTCGCGCGCAAGATCGACAACCTGAAGGCCGAGCCGGACTTCTTCAAGAAGAAGCTCGACCCCTGGGCGAACCAGAGCGGCACCGGCCTGCCGGTCAAGGTGCCGGAGGACTACACCGCCAAGCAGATCATGGATCTGATGAAGGAGTTCTCCACGGTCTGCAAGGGCGTGGTCCAGCTGGTCAACACCCGCTGACTGGAAAGCGTGCCCCTCTCCCGCCTCGGGAGAGGGGCATGCTGGGCCGGTTACTTCCCGTCGGGGAAATCGGTGCTGAGCGTCAGCTCCTTCCACGCGTCCATCTCGGCGATCACGGCGTCGAGTTTGGTGCGGGCGCGGCGCAAGGCGTCCGACCCGAGGAGGAGGTGCAGGGGCGGGTTGTCCGACCGCACGGCCGTGAGGATCGCCCGTGCGGCGCGGTCGGGATCGCCGAGCTGGCGGCCGTCCGCGGCGTTGAAGGCGGCCGAGCTGCTCCCGACGCTGGCGGCGTAGGCCGGATCCTCGGACTCGCTCCAGCGAACCGAGGAAGCCGACAGGAAGTTGGTGCGGAAGGATCCCGGCGCCACCGCCGTCACTTTGATGCCGAGCGGAGCGACCTCCAGCGCAAGGCTCGCCGACAGCCCCTCCAGCGCGAATTTCACCGCGCAATACAGGCCGGAGCCGACGCCCGGCGCGCGTCCGGCGATGGACGTGATGTTGACGATGTGTCCCGATCCCTGGGTGCGCAGGTGAGGCAATGCGGCCCGGATGATGCGGAAGGGGCTGAACAGGTCGACCGCGAACAGGCGCGCGACCTCCGCGTCGCTGGCCTTCTCGATCGCGCCGAGCAGGCCATAGCCGGCGTTGTTGACGAGGATGTCGATGCGTCCCATCCGGGCGAAGGCGTCCTGGACCGCCGCTTCCGCCGCGTCACCGTCGGCTACGTCGAGAGTCGCGACGTGGAGCGTGCCGCGGCCCGCCGGGAAATCGGGCGTTCCGCTGCGGACGGTGCCGTAGACCGTGTCGCCCTCCGCCAGCGCCGCCTTGGCCAGCGCGTATCCCAGTCCCCGTGAAATGCCGGTGATGAACCATGTCGTCATGCGGTGTCTCCTTTCCAGTCGGAGATACGCCGGACGCTTCAGGTTCAGAATGGGTGCAAAACTGACAGGGCTTGTAAGCTCCGCTTAAAAATTTCATCCTGCAGCGATGGATGCCCTTCTCTCCAGCGCGGACTACAACCAACTGCGCGCATTCCTGGCGGTCGCGGAAACGCTGAGCTTCAGCCGGGCGGCGGAGCGGCTGGGCGTGTCGCCATCCGCCTTGAGCCAGATGGTCCGCGGTTTCGAGGAGCGGCTCGGCGTGCGGCTCTTCAACCGCACCACGCGCAGCGTCGTGCTGACGGAGGCGGGGGAGCGCCTGTTCGAGCGCGTGCACCCGGCCGTGGCGCAACTCGGCGACGCCATCGGCCACGCCCGCCAGCAGCGGGAACGGCCGGCCGGGACGGTCCGGATCCACAGCTTCCGATCCGCGGCAGAGATGTACATTGAACCGATCCTTCCCAGCTTTGCGCGGGACTATCCGGACATCGTCCTGGACATCACGCTGGACGATGCGGTGGGCGATGTGGTGGCCGGCGGCTTCGACGCGGCGATCCGGATCGGGGAGGTGATCGAGCGCGACATGGTGGCGGTGCGGCTGGGGGCCGACATGCGCCAGCTCGCGGTGGCGTCGCCCGACTATCTGGCCGTTCATGGAGCCCCCACGCATCCCCGCGACCTCGTCCGGCACCGTTGCATCCGCTGGCGTTGGCCGGGACGCTCCATGCCCTACGCCTGGGAGTTCTTCGAGAACGGGGCGTGGTTCGAGGTCGTGGTGAACGGGCCGTTGATCGTCGACGACAAGCCGATGGCACTGCGGGCCGCGTTGCAAGGGATCGGCATCGGCTTCGTCGTCGAAGACGCGGTGAGGGAGCACATCGCGTCGGAACGGCTTGTTCCGCTGCTGGAGCCCTGGTCCGCGCGCTTTCCCGGGCACTTCCTCTGCTACCCGCAGCAGCGCCAGATGGCCCCGACGCTGCGCGCTTTCATCGACGCGGTGCGGGCCGGGCCGCCGGACGGTGTCTCCGTCGACTGATGATCCAGTCACCAGGGGCACACTGCAATACAGTCTCATACGACCATAATCGAACGCGGACGCCCTTGAGAAATATCCAGCGGCGCTCCCACGATTGGAAGCCCATAGGCTGATTGTGACTTATGACCACACCGCGGGTTCCGAGGGCGCTCGCGTATAGGATGAAATTCGGGAGACTTGGATTGGAAACCATGCTTTAATCGTTCCTGAGCGTCGCTGTTTCCTTGCCTGACGTTTTGCGCTACCCAACAAGGGATCGGTGCGGTCGAACAACCAAGAGTCGTTCGTGCCGGCCCTGGTCTCGTGCCTGCCACAGCCTAAGGACATGCGGTCCGGTGCATCGGTCCCGTCGATACCCGCTCCGGATCTGCCGCATGACGATGCCCGCCGTCGTTGGGTCGTTGATTTGGTTCTGGCTGGCCGCGGCCGTCCTGATTCTGTCGTCCGATCCAGCCAGCGCCCAGGATGGCATCAAGCGGGATGGCATCAAGGCGGAACACGGTGTCCTCGACTTGCGGTCGTGGAACCCCGGCAAGGACGGGGTGGTGGAACTGGACGGCGAGTGGCTCGTCTCCTGGGGCCGTTTGGCGGGTGAGGAAAGCTGGCAGCGGCTGCCCCTGCCGGATGGCAAGGTCTGGGTGCCGGTCACGCTTCCCCTGATCTGGAACGGGGTCGTACGCCCCGATGGCGGGCGCATGGACGGGCAGGGCGCGGCAACCTTCCGGTTGCAACTTCTGCTGCCGCCCGGAACGCCACCGCTGACGCTGCAAATTCCGGCCGCCTATTCGGCCACGCGGCTGTGGGTGGACGGGCAGGTCGTGGTGGCTGCGGGCAAGCCGGCGCTCGACGCCGCGACGGAGGAGCCGGTCTCCGCCACGCGCTTCACCACGCTGCCGGGCGGGCGCCGGGTGATGGAACTGGCGCTGGAGATCTCCAACCACTTCCACGTCGAAGGCGGCATCGGCCGCACCCTGCACCTGGATGGGAACGGAGAGCTGTCCCGGGTGTGGCAGCGCCAGTTGATGACCAACGCCGGCGCGCTGATGTCGCTGGCGCTGATGGCCCTGTTCATCGCTGCCTTCGTTCGCCGTGGGGTGTCGGCCGCGGCGGTCTATCTGGTGCTGCTGCTGTTCGCCTGCACGATGCGGCTGGTCTGCACCAGCGGCCTGCTGCGCCTGTTCTTCCCCGAGGTGTCCGAGGCTTGGGCTTATCGGCTGGAATACCTGCCGATCTACATGTTCTACCCGATCTACTTCCACCTGCTGCGGTCGCTGTTTCCCGGATGCCTGCACCGTTGGGTGGGCCAGGTTATGCTCGGTGTGTCGGTTGCCGGTGTCCTGATGGTGCTGTTCACCCAGCCGGCCTTCTTCACGCGCTTCCGCGACGTGGCCAGCCTGCTGCTGGTCCTCTCCGCGCTGTACTTCGCATGGTGCCTGGGTGCGGCGGCGTGGCGGCGGCATTTCGGCGCGCTGCTGCTGGGCGCAGGCGCCCTGGCCTTCCTGGCGTCGGTGGTGCACGACGCGCTGATGTACGCGCACCTGTTCCAGAGCATCGACCTCGTGCCCTACGGCGCACTGCTGTTCATGTTCTCGCACGCGCTGGTGCTCGGCCGCCGGGTGGTCAAGGCGCTCGACAACGTTCGCGACCTGTCGCAGGAACTTGCCGCCCTCAACGAGGGGCTGGAGCGGCAGATCGCCGAACGCACGCGGGCGCTGTCGGACAAGTCGACGATGCTGGAGCGCTTCCTCGCCAACCTCAGCCACGAGGTCCGCACGCCGCTGAACGCCCTGCTCGGCATGGTGCGGGTGATCCGGCGGGAAGGCGCGACGGAGCGCCTGGACGAGAGGCTGCGCGTGGCCGACGATGCCGGGCGCCATCTGGTGACCATGCTGGACAGCGTGCTGGAACTGGCGCGGCTGGACGCGGGCCGGACAGAGCTGGAACCGGAGCCGACCGACGTCGCCGGACTGGTGGAGGACGCGGTTGCCCTGATGCAGCCCTCCGCCGAGGAGAAGGGGCTGCGTCTGACCCTGGAGGTTGCGGGGATCGGGGCCACCCGGTTCTGGATCGACCCGGTGCGGTTCCGCCAGATCGTCCTCAATCTGCTGAGCAACGCCGTCAAGTTCACGGAGCAAGGCGGTGTCATGGTCAGCCTGTCCGCCCGTCCGGCCGGAGCAAGCGCGATGTTCGGGGGCATGACGCTGGTGCTGACCGTCGCCGACACGGGGCCGGGCGTGCCCATGGCGGCAAAGGCGATCATCTTCGAACCCTTCCAGCGCGGCGTTGGCGGGTGGCGCGACGGCACGGGGCTCGGCCTCGCCATCGTCAAGCGACTGGCCGGGCTGATGGGCGGGGCCGTGGACCTGCACAACCGGCCCGGCGGCGGATCGGTGTTTTCGGTCACGGTGCAGACACGGCCGGTGCCGGTTCCCGAGCGGGAGCGGACGGCGCCGTTGCCGGAGCCGGGGCTGCTTGACATCCTTGTGGTCGAGGATGCGCCGGAGAACCAGGCGATCATGCGCGAGTATCTCGCTCCGGGACGCCATAGGGTCGTCTGCGTGGAAACCGGAGAAGACGCGCTGGCCCGCCTTTTCGAGGCGCCCGTCGACGTCGTGCTGCTCGACATGCGGCTGCCGGGGATGGACGGCGTTGAGGTCGCCCGCCGCATCCGGGCGCTGTCCGATCCCGACCGTGCCCTAACCCCGATTATCGCGGTCACCGCCAACAGCTCGCCGGAGGACTGCGCCCAGTACCTCGACGCCGGGGTGGATGAGGTGGTGTCCAAGCCGGTCGATCCGGACGTGCTGCACGACGCGCTGGCCCGGCACGCGCCGACCGACGCCCTGCAGCCCGCCGCTTTCGCGCCGGCCAGTCTCTCGCCGTCCGACCGGGCGCGGCTGCGGGGGCATTTCGCGCAGGCGTGCCGCGAGGCCAGGACGGCGCTGGCGGACCGCTCGGCATCGCCGGAACGGCTGGCGGAGTTGGCGCACCGCCTGAAGGGCAGCGGGGCCACCTATGGCTTTCCCGAACTGAGCGAGGAGGCGCGTGTGCTGGAGCGTGCTGCTTTGACCCTTGTTCAGGCGGGGCCGGTGTGCGGGCCTGGGGAGAATGAGGCATTCAGCGACGCGATTCTGGTTTTGGAGCGCCGCGTCGCGGACGTGCTCCGTGCGATTGAAACCGGAGAAGGGGGAGGGGAGCTTCCATGATGCCGCCAACAGCGAGGTCACGGGAGCGTATCCCGCCATGAGCGTCGGGGCGGAATTGGCGGGCCGCACGGTCCTTCTGGTCGAGGACGCGCTTGAGACCCAGGACCTGATCGCATCCTACCTGGAGCGACAGGGCTTGAGCGTGCTGCGGGCCTCCAGCTGCGCCGCAGTGGCCGGGATGCTGGCCGACCAGCGCCCGGACCTTGTCTTGCTGGACATCAACTTGCCGGACGGCGACGGATTGGCGCTGGCCGAGCGGCTGAAGCTGGGGCAGGAGATCCCGCTGATCTTCGTGACCGGCCGCGACAGCCCGACCGACCGCATCGCCGGGCTGTCGCAGGGCGGCGACTACGTGACCAAGCCGGTCGACCTTCTGGAACTGCTGATCCGCATCCGGAACCTGCTGCGCCATGCCGCGCGGTCGTCGGCAGCCGCGCCCGCGGCACCGTCCGCGCCGGCGGACGCGCCGCTCGTCTTCAGCGGGTGGCGGCTCGACCTTGTGCGCCGCGCGCTGTTCCGGCCCGACGGCTCCTACCTCGCGCTCACGACGGGTGAGTTCAACATCCTGGCCGCGCTGGCCGCGATGCGCCCCAACCCGGTCAGCCGGGAGTATCTTCTGGACGTCATCAGCAACCGCGACCCAAGGTCGATCAGCGAGCATACGGTGGACACGCTGATCACGCGGCTGCGGCGGAAGATGCGGTTGGAGGACGGCAGTCCGTCGCCCATCGTGACCGTGCGTGGGGTCGGTTATGCCCTCGATACGGACAGGCCGTGATCGATAATTACCGGCACGCAAGTGATTTGTGTCGCAATGGTGGCGTGGAAAGCATCAACGGCCGTTGATACGCGAACGAACGGAGTAATGCTATGAAACTACCAACAATTGTTCGGCGGCCTATCGCGTAAGAGACAACGTTGCGGCGCCCGATGCTTGGGCGTCGCAACGGCGCAGGGGCTGCCACGGGCTGCCGGGCGACACCGGCGGACGAGCGGCAGGGGGTGGGGCATGCAGGGGACTCTGGCTTCGCGGGGGGCGGAATTCGGTGCGCCGGCCGGGCTTTCGGCGGTCGTACCCTCGATCCTGATCATCGGAAACGACCACGGCGCCGCCGAGCGCATCCGCGATTGTGGGCTGCGCGCCGGCCATCGCGTGCAGGAAGCGCGGGACGTCATCACCGCGCTCGGTGTCCTGGACGCGACGCCGGACATCGGCGTCGTCTTCGTCGACGGCGGTTCGCCCGGCTTCGACAGCTTGGCTCTGATCGAGCGGCTGCGCCGCACCCATCGGGGCGTCGCCTGCATCCTGGTCGCGCGCAACCCGTCGGCCGACGAGGTCGTGCGGGCGATGCGCCTGCAGGTCGCCGACGTCGTCACCGGTCCGGAGGACGGCGTCCAACTTGACCGGGCGCTCGGCCGGGCACTCGCCGCCCGCGAGGATGCCGGCGCCGACGTGGCGCCGACGTCGCCGGAAGGCTTCAACGCGGACGCGCTGGAGCAGGCCTACCGCCACAGCCTTGCCCTCATCGAAACGGTGCGGACTCTGCGGGAGGAAAGCGTGCCGGTCCGCGTCATGCCTTTCGCGTCGGGCCCGCGGGTGGTTCCGGTCCCGGTTGCGCCTGTCCTGGCGCCAGTCCTGTCTGCCGTTGCCGAGGCGGCGAGCGATCATCTGTCAATCCTTCAGGCCATCCAGCGCAAGCGCGCCGCCCGCGGCAAGTTCTTTCCCAAAGGCCTGTTCGAGGACCCCTGCTGGGACATGCTGCTGGACCTGATGATCAACCACCTCCAGGGGCGGCGCATCTCCGTGTCGTCGCTGTGCATCGCCTCGGGCGTGGCGCAGACCACCGCGCTGCGGCGGATCGCCGACCTGCACGACCGCGGGCTGGTGCGCCGCATCGCCGACGACAAGGACGGCCGCCGCGTCTTCATCGAGCTGACGGAGGCCGGTGCGGCGGCGATGAAGCGCTATGTGGACAGCGTCGGCGTGGCGGGCTGACGCGAGCAATCTGGCCAGGGGCAGTCACAGGCGGGAAAGCGGCAATTGTCGCCGTTCACGTCCCCCGCCTGCACCGCGATCTTGTAGCGCAGGCCGTTGGCGGAGTCGGAGGTGATCAGGCCGCAGGCCTCGTAGACCTCCACGTTGACGCGGGCGGACTGCAGGGCCACCCGCGCGATCTGTTTCGGGTCCTTCATCATGCCGGCATCATCCCGCTGAGGGCTCCCTTCCGCATCGCGTCCGGATGAGGAACGCGCAAAACCCGGCGATCGGCTTGCAGCGCTTCCGAAGGACTTCCTTCGGGGAACCGCTGCGCGTGCTCTGGGCTCGGTCTCCCGTTCCGGCAAGAAGTGATTTCTCAACAATTCGTGCTATAGACTGTTCGTGCTGCAGGGCAATATAAAAGCCCGACCCGATGAACAAAAAAGGATTCCCGCATGACCGTCGTCCCGCTGGGCAAGCCCTCCGCGAACGATCACGCGACGCGCCACCCGCTGCTGCCCGAGGGCGCGTTCCGGGTGCAGAGGCCGATCCGATTCTCCCACACCGACCCGGCCGGGATCGTCTATTTCCCGGTCTATTTCGACATGTTCAACGGCGTGATCGAGGACTGGTTCACCCTGGGGCTCGGGTACAACTACGCCAGCATGATCCTGGACCGGCGGCTGGGCCTGCCGATCGTGCACGCGGAGTGCGACTTCCTCATCCCCGGCCGCATGGGCGAGACGCTGACGCTGGGCGTCGTGATCGAGCGGCTCGGCCGTAGTTCCATCACGCTGCGCATCACGGCGGAGGCCGACGGGAAGGTGCGCCTATCCGGCCAGCTGGTCGTCGTGGCCACCTCGCTGGACAGCTTCGAGTCCGTCCCGTTGCCGGAGGACCTGCGCCGGTCCATGGAGGAATACCGCGTCGCGTGCGAGCGTTGACCAGCCGTCACGCGGCCGACCGCTCCTCCAGGGACGCGCGCAGGATCGTCCCGATGTCATCCAGCAGGCTGGTGTCGTCGCCGGCCATGGCGTCCATGGAGGCCATGCGGGCGACCACGGCCTCCGCGACGCGCTCCTCTACGGTGTCTTCGGCGTAGGTGTACCAGACGGTCGCCTTGCGGCCGTCGCGGTGGCAGCGTCCCTCGATCTGCTGCATCTGGATCGCAGAGTAGCGCAGGTCGTGGACGACGAGCGCGCGGGGCGCCTCGCCACCCGGCATCTCCCCCTGATGAAGGGAGATCGACTCCGTCACGGTGAACACGACGACGTCCAGTTGGCCGGTCTGGAAATCGGTACGCGTCGCCTCGTTGGCGTCGCCGTCCTGCTCCCCCGTGATCCGCCCGACGCGCCAGCCCCGGCCGCGCAGCGTGTCCTCCAGCAGGGCCGCCGTTTCCAGGAAGGCGACCGACACGGCGACGGCGTGGCCGTTGCCGAGCAATTCCTCCACGAAATCCGCCGTGCCGCGCACCCGCAGCAGCGAGCCCTTCTGGCGGAAGCGCAGGTCGGCGGCCCAGCCCTGGGGCCGGCGCGTGCTGCCGCCGGCAAGGCCGAACTCCCGCCGGAACTCCCGCCAGGTCGCGTCGTAGAGGCGGCGTTCCTCGCGGTCGAACTCGGTCGGCTCCAGCGCCCGTTCGATCTCCGGCCAGCCGGCGATGTCCTCCGGCGTGCGGCGCAGTCCTGCGGCGTTGGGGCCCTGGTAGAGCAGGTCCGCCATCAGGCGGCAGTCCCGCTCGTTCGGCTCCCACGACCAGTTCTTCCAGCGCCCCTTGGCCTTGCCGATGCCGAGCCGCTTCATGAGGTTCCGGAAGCCGCCAATGTCGGCGGTGTCCGTCCCGGCGGCGCGGCCGAGCAGGGCGCCGAGGTAGGCCAGCTCGTGCGGCGCCTGCCCGGCGGTGGCGCTCATGTAGATGGTGAAGGCCGCCGCGTCGGCGATGGTGCGGCAGGCCATGGTCTGCTGGGAGTGCGGGTTGCGCAGGCGGTGGCTCTCGTCGAAGACGACGATGGGCCAGGTCCGCTTCGGCTCCCCGAACTTGGCGAGTTCGTTGTTCTTGGCGCGGGTCGAGCGCTTGCTGCTGGCCGGCACCGGCTTCAGCAGCGACTTGGTCCGCTCGTAGTTGATGAGCGTGACGCGCTTCGGCCGGCAGCCCGACCGGGCGATGGTCCGGCGCCAATGGGCCAGCGCGCTTTTCGGTCCGACGACCAGCACCTCGTCCTCCGGCATGGCGGCCACGGCCAGCCAGACCGACAGCGTCTTGCCCAGGCCGGTGCGGTCGCCCAGCAGGAAGCCGGGCCAGCCGGCGGCGCGGCGCGTCAGGATCGCGTCGCGCGCCTCGACCTGGTGCGCGCGCGGGACGAACGCCTCCGCAGCACCGGGCGCGTCAGCCATGCAGCACGGTCACGTTGTTGGGCCGGTCCTCCGCCGACCGCCGACTGACCTTCTTCAGTTGCGTGATGTAGCGCTCCGCGCCGTTCTCCATCACCGCGATGGCGGCCAGACCCATGTCGTCGGGAACGATGTGGATCTCCTTGATCCGCGCCGTGCCCGCGGTCAGTTCCGCCGCGTCGAGGACTTCGTCGCCTTTGCGGAAGCCCAGATACTCGTCAACCTGCATCGCTGTGTCACCAGCCGTCCGTCCAAGAGTGGCCCAGGCCGGTTGAGCGGCCCGGATCTTTCCATATGGTAGCGCATCCCGCCGCCTGCACGCGAGAGCGGTGGGTACGCCGACCTGGGTGACCCGCATTTCCCCGTGCGACGGAATGAAACGCTGTGAAACACGAAACGCGGTGATGTCGCATGGGCGGAGTCGTTCCCGTTTATGACTTCGATCCTATATTGTTTCGTGCGGGGGCGCAAGGAACGCAGGAAAACCACAGAGGCACGGAGACACGGAGATCGGTAAACTCCGTGTCTCTGTGCCTCTGTGGTGAATCGCCTTCAGCCAACCGCGCCGTCGCCCAACGCCACGTCCATGGCCGCTTCGGCGTGGATGCGCGTGGTGTCGAAGACGGGGAGGTCGGTGTCGCCGGCCCCGATCAGCATGGTGATCTCGGTGCAGCCGAGGATGACGCTGTCGGCGCCGGCCGCGCGAAGGCGCTCGATCTCCGCGAGGTAGGCGGCCTTGGAATCCCCCTTCACCTCGCCGCGGCAGAGTTCGTCGTAGATGACCCGGTGGACCAGCGCCCGGCCCGCCTCGTCCGGAACCAGAACATCCAGCCCATGCCGGTCGCGCAGACGCCCGGTGTAGAAGTCCTGTTCCATGGTGAAGCGGGTGGCCAGCAGGGCGGGGCGCTTGGCGCCCGCCGCCTTCAACCGCCCGGCGGTCGCGTCGGCGATGTGGACGAGCGGGATGCCGATGGCCAATTCCACGGCCCCGGCCAGCTTGTGCATGGTGTTGGTGCAGATGACCAGCGCTTCGGCCCCGGCACCCTCCAGCCGGCGGGCGACGTCGACCAGGATCGTGGCCGCCCCGTCCCAATCCCCGGCGTGCTGGCGCTCCGCGATCTCGGCGAAATCAACGGACCACAACAGCAGCTTTGCCGAATGCAGCCCGCCGAGCCGGTTGCGCGCGATCTCGTTGAGGTGGCGATAGTAGATCGCGGTGCTTTCCCAGCTCATGCCACCGATCAGACCGAGCGTCTTCATGATCTCTCCCACATTGCGCGCGTTGCTTGGCTTCGACGGCAATCCTGCGCCATCGCCGACCGTTCGGCGCCAGCATGCCGCCGCCTACGGCGCAGGGCCAGAGCGAACTCGTGCAGGCGGGGCAGGCCAAGCCCCGCCGATGTGGGCCTCCATGACGAGGATCACGCTCGACAACAGTCCCGGCGGCAATTCCGGCCGGCCGGTGCGGAGGGCGTCGTCCCGAGGGTCAGGCGACTTCCAAAGACCCTTCCACCTTGCCGCCGAAGCCGTTCTCCAGCGCCCAGATCGCCGCCTGGGTGCGGTTCGAGACGTTGATCTTGCGCAGCAGGCTTTTGAGATGGACCTTCACCGTCGCCTCGGTGATGTTCAAGTGAATGGCGATCATCTTGTTGCTGTCGCCCAAGAGGAGACGCTGCACGAGCTGCACCTCGCGCCCCGACAGGCCCTTCGGCGCGGACGGCGCGTTCGCGTTGGCGTTCACCTTGCCCGTGATCAGAAGGGCGGCCAGATGGGTGGGGAACACCTTTTCTCCCATCATCACCAAGCGCAGCGACTGGGCGAGCGCTGCCGGCGAGATGTCCTTCATCAGGAAGGCATCGGCGCCCGCCTGGATGGCGTTGGCCATCTCCGTGGTGTCCAGTTCGGTGGCGAGCAGAACCAGGCGCGCTTCCGGAAACCGGCCCTTCAGCGCCGTCACCGCCTGCACCGTGTCCCGCGTCGAAGCCGGATCGAGCATGATGAGTTGGGGCGCTTCGCCTTCTGCGCCCGACAGCATTCCTTCCGCGTTCGCAGCCTCGTTCGTGACGCGGAACTCCCCGTCGGAGAACAGGGCCTTCATGCCTTCGCGGAACAACTTGTTGGCGTCAATCAGAAAGATGGAAACAGGGTGCATCGTTCAGTCACTCTCGAAAGCGATCACGTTGACCGGACGCTACCCGATCATTCGTGTGCTGGCCAACCCTAACGTTAGTAAAAAATTAACCATATGAGCCGAGCAAAACCTGTACTTTGGGCTATAGGCGGGGTCGCGACGGGACCCCATCCCAAAATTTGGGTGCGTACCCGCGGGTGAGCATAAGCTTCCCCGGGCCGAACGCGACGGTGCTTCGCAGGTCGGCGGCTCTGCCGCGCATCCGCTTCAGAGGACGCCCAGCGGTAAGCCGAGCGGGAATTCTCCTTATGGTTTCGTTGTTGAGGTGGTCAAAGGGACACATTCACGCCTTCCATGGAGGATACCGCTCATGAAACGCGCGTTCGGTGCTGCGATGCTGCTGGCAACCACGCTTGCGCTGGGGGCCTGCAACCAAACCAGCAATGGTGGCTTGTTCGGCGACAGCGGTGGCGGGATTTTCGGCGGAAGTGGGAGCAACGGAAGCGGCGGGCTGTTCGGCTCGGGCGGTTCGAACCAGTATGCCCGCAATGGGCAGTGCGACGATCCGCGCTACAACACGTCCAACGGCGGCCGCGCCGAAGCCGGCACCGATGACTATGACTGCTCGCGGTACGGCAACGGCGTCAAGCGCTGACGCCACCGTCGCGAGTGATTGCGACCGGGGGTGATGACCCGGCGTGGGTGCCGGGTCATTTCCTCCTAGCCGACCAGACGCAGAGGTCCAGACGCAGAGGCTCTCGATCGGCCCGCGTCAACCGATGGGCCGATTTTCCTTCGATCCGGGCCGGACTTCTTTCTGCCTGCGCACGCGGACAAGCGTCGGCTATGGACGCCTGCTGTTCTGGTGGATCAATCGGCACTCCGGAGGGCGCTTCGCGGCGGTCGAGTCACCATCTGGGAAGCACGGGCAGCAGGAGCGAGCGCGTTGCTCTCCCGTGTATTGATGCATGGCTTGGCGCGTCCCTTCCCCAGGACGCCAAAATTACGCCAATCAGAGCGGCGGCAATCATAAAGAGAACCAGCAGAGCAGCGATCATTCCGCTTCCCCGGTTTCTTATGTGCATCATCACACCCCGCTGTCCCGTGAACCGGTGCCCATGCTAACGCTGTGCGATCATGGTTTCCTGCTCAAATCCGGATAGACACACTGGGCGCGCGTCTTCGGTATTGCTTCAGGCACGCTCCTCTTTTGAGGTAAGGCGCTCTCCCGAGGGAGTCCGTGATCACCGGGGAACGGGCTGGAAGGGGCGGTTCACCGTCCTTTGGTGGTCCAGCCATCCCGTTGGGCGAAAACCCGGCTGACCTCCGCCATGTGCTCTGTGCCCCAGGAGCAGAGCGGCACGAGGGCTTCCGCCAAGCTGCGGCCCAAGGGGGTGAGGCTGTAGTCGACCCGCGGAGGAACCTCCTTGTAGTCGGTCCGCTTCACCAAACCATCGGCCTCCAGTTCCTTCAGCTGCTGGATCAGCATCTTGTCGCTGACGTCGCGCACCGCTCGCCGGAGTTCGCCGTAACGATACGGGCCACCTTGGGCGAGGAAGTACAGAATCAGCGGCTTCCACTTCCCGGCGATGATCCGCAACGTCGCATCGAGGCCGCAGGTGAAGCCAGGCAAAGTCGGGGTGCAGCCCGGATCCGGCTGGGGAGCCGGCGCCGACGGCTGGGTCGGGTCCGAACGGTCATTCTTCATGTCGGGCGTCATTTTGGGGCACTTACCAAATGGTGCATACTTGTCGATAGGTGGGTAGGTCGCCAGCTCTGTGCAACCTCACTGAAGGAGCGCAACATGAGCAGGCTACAGGGCAAGACGGCGGTGGTGACCGGCGGCGGAAGCGGCATCGGATTCGGCGCTGCTAAACGGTTTGTCGACGAAGGAGCGTTCGTGTACCTCTTCGGGCGGCGGCAAGAGGCGCTCGATGCGGCCGTCGCGAAGCTCGGATCCTCGGCGCGGGCCGTCAGGGGCTCGGTCACCGATCTGTCCGACCTCGACCGGTTGTACGACACCGTCAAGGCCGAACGGGGCGGGCTCGACATTCTGTTCGCCAACGCCGGGACCGGGGCGTTCGCGCCGCTCGGTGACATCACGCCCGAGCATTACGACCAGATTTTCGACGTCAATGTGAAAGGGCTGGTCTTCACGGTGCAGAAAGCCCTGCCGCTGATGGGGGACGGGGCGTCGATCATCCTGACCGGTTCGAGCACGGGAGTGATGGGGACGCCGCAGTTCAGCATTTACAGCGCGACCAAGGCCGCGGTCCGGAACCTGGCGCGCAGTTGGGCGCTGGACCTGCGCGGCACGGGCATCCGCGTCAATGTGCTGTCTCCGGGACCGACCAAGACGGAACTGGCGCTGGAGGTGGTGGGCGAGGAAGGGTTGGATGCGCTCGGCAGCACGACGCCCATCGGGCGGATGGGCGACCCGTCCGAGACGGGGGCGGTGGCCGCGTTCCTGGCATCCTCCGACAGCAGCTTCATGACCGGCGGCGAGGTTTTCGTCGACGGAGGGCTTGCTCAAGTCTGAGGCATAGAACGCCTTTTGAACGTGGGGGCTTCGGTAACCGGGGTCGAAGCTCTCAAAGCGCCGCCGTGCAGCGGTCGTGTGGTGTTCGATGGTCGCCGCAGGACGGGGAGCGTGGACCGTGGCGGGGCCGGCGCCCGGCACGCGCAGTACGTTCAAATGCTGAAGCTGTAGGCCGCTTGGGAAAGGTTGGTTGGGGGACTAGGATTCGAACCTAGGCTGGCGGAGTCAGAGTCCGCTGTCCTACCGCTAGACGATCCCCCAGACCGTCGTCGGGAGCGGTCATGGCCGCGTCCCGTCGTGGGCCGCCCTTTTAGCAAAGGGTCCCGCGCTTGTATAGACTTTTTTTGCGGTCGGCACCTTCGGCAAGCCGGCCTTTACCATTCGTGGGGTTCCAACCGGGAATGAAACCGGGTTAAGATGCCGCTCTTCAGCGTGGCGGGGAGGATTCGTGGACCTACAGGTGCACAGCGGGCGGCAGAACGACACCGGACGGTTGCGTTCGACGGTTCCCTCGCGCCCTGTGTTCGCGGCCCTCGACCTCGGCACCAACAATTGCCGCCTGCTGATCGCGCGGGCCGCTCCCGGCGGTTTTCGCGTCATCGACGCCTTCTCGCGAATCGTCCGGCTGGGGGAGGGGCTGACCCGCCACGACCAGCTGTCGGACCTGGCGATGGAACGCACCATCGCCGCCCTGAAGGTGTGCGGGTCCAAGATCGAACGGCGCGGCGTCACCGCCGCCCGCGCCGTCGCGACGGAGGCCTGCCGGCGCGCCCGCAACTGCAACGAGTTCATCGACGCGGTGGAACGGGAAACCGGCATCGCCATCGAGATCATCTCCAGCCAGGAGGAAGGGCGCCTGGCGCTTGCCGGTTGCGCGTCGCTGCTGGACCATTCCGTGCCCTACGCGGTCGTGTTCGACATCGGCGGCGGCTCGACCGAGCTGATGTGGCTGGCGGTGGAGAAGAACCGGCCGCCGCGCATCCTCGACCAGACCTCCATCCGCTGCGGCGTCATCGGCCTGACGGAGCAGTTCGGTGGGCCGGAGGTGAGCGGCGACATGTACCGCAACATGGTGGAGGCGGTGTCCTCCGCCATCGCCGGCTTCGAGGCGCGCAACGGCATCCGCGAGCGGGTGCTGGCGGGGCAGGTGCAGATGCTCGGCACGTCGGGCACGGTGACGACGCTGGCGGGGGTTCACCTCGGCCTGTGCCGCTACGACCGCCGGGCGGTGGACGGCAGCTTCCTGCGCATCGACCACGCCCGCGCGGTCATCGAACGGCTCGTCGCGCTGGACTTCGACGGCCGGGCGCGGCATCCCTGCATCGGCCAGGACCGCGCGGACCTGGTCATCGCCGGCTGCGCGGTGCTGGACGCGCTGTGCGACTGTTGGCCGGTCCAGCGGCTGCGCATCGCCGACCGCGGCCTGCGCGAGGGCATCCTCGTGGAGCTGATCGGGTCGGCGCGGGAATTGTATTAAGGAACTGTGAGATCATGGTTGGAAAGCCCCCGTCCTCCTCCAAGCCGGGTGGACGCCGCGCCACCGTTCGCGTGAAGACCGCGACGAAGCGCTCCACCTCGTCGGCCCGCTGGCTGGAGCGGCACCTGAACGACCCCTACGTGCACGAAGCGACGAAGCGCGGCTTCCGCTCGCGCGCCGCCTTCAAGCTGTTGCAGCTGGACGAGAAGTTCCACCTGCTCGCCCCCGGCAAGCGCGTGGTCGACCTGGGCGCCGCCCCCGGCGGCTGGACCCAGGTGGCGGTCGATAAGGTGCAGACGGCGAAGGAAGGCTGGACGGTCGTCGGGCTGGACATCCTGCCCATGGACCCGGTCCCCGGCGCCACCACCATGCAGGCCGACTTCCTGGAGGAGGGCGCCGCCGACCGGCTGAAGGAGGCGCTGGGCGGCCCGGCCGACGTGGTGCTGAGCGACATGGCCGCGCCGACCATCGGCCACCAGCACACCGACCACCTGCGCATCATGGCGCTGGCCGAGGCCGCCTACGACTTCGCGGAGGAGGTGCTGGCCCCCGGCGGGGCCTTCGTGGCCAAGCTGTTTCAGGGCGGGGCGGAGAAGTCGTTGCTGGAGCGGCTGAAGCGCGATTTCACGACCGTCCGCCACGCGAAGCCGCCGGCCAGCCGTGCGGAATCGTCGGAAACCTATGTCGTCGCCACGGGTTTTCGTGGCGCGAACGCGAACGACTGACACGGCCGCAGGTTGAGACGCGTACGCGCAGGTCATGGCTGGCCTGCGCGTTCGGGCCGTCGTACACGATAATTTGTGGTGTGCGCGCCTTCACAAGCCCACGGTCTTGTGTATAGTGCGGCGAAATTTTTTCCGGCCCCCCTGTCCTTCCGGGAGATTTCCGATGGCCCGCTCGACCTCGATCCGCGAAGCCCTGACCTTCGACGACGTTCTTCTGGTGCCGGCCGAAAGTTCGGTCCTGCCGAACGAGGTCGACACCCGGACCCGCCTGACCAAGTCCATCGAACTCGGCATCCCGCTGATGTCCTCGGCCATGGACACGGTGACCGAGAGCAGCCTCGCCATCGCCATGGCCCAGGCCGGCGGCATCGGCGTCATCCACCGCAACCTGACCATCGAGCAGCAGGCCGAGGAGGTCCGCAAGGTCAAGCGGTATGAGTCCGGCATGGTGGTCAACCCGATCACCATCACCCCCGGCGCCACGCTGGCCGACGCGCTGCAGCTGATGGCCGACTACCGCATCTCCGGCATTCCGGTGGTGGAGACGCTGGACTCCCGCGGCAGCGGCAAGCTGGTCGGCATCCTGACCAACCGCGACGTGCGCTTCGCCAGCGACCCGAAGCAGCCGGTCAGCGAACTGATGACCAAGGATCTGGTGACCGTCCGCGAGGGCGTCAGCCAAGCCGAGGCCAAGCGCCTGCTGCACCAGCACCGCATCGAGAAGCTGCTGGTGGTGGACGAGGATTACCGCTGCATCGGCCTCGTCACCGTGAAGGACATCGAGAAGGCCCAGGCCTACCCGAACGCCTGCAAGGACGCCCAGGGCCGCCTGCGCGTCGCCGCCGCCACCGGCACCGGCTCCGACGGGCTGCGCCGGGCGGAGGCTCTGTTCGACGCCGGCGTCGACGTGCTGGTGGTCGACACCGCGCACGGCCATTCGCTGAAGGTGCTGGACCAAGTGCGCGCCGCGCGCAACATGTCCAACTACACCCAGGTGATTGCCGGCAACGTGGCGACCGGCGACGCGGCGAAGGCGCTGATCGACGCCGGCGCCGACGCCGTGAAGGTCGGCATCGGCCCGGGCTCCATCTGCACCACCCGCATCGTGGCCGGAGTCGGCGTTCCGCAGCTGACCGCCGTCATGGACGTGGTGGAGACCTGTGAGAAGCTGGGCATCCCGGTGATCTCCGACGGCGGCATCAAGTTCTCCGGCGACCTCGCCAAGGCGATCGCCGCGGGCGCCAGCGTCGCGATGCTGGGCAGCCTGTTCGCCGGCACGGACGAGAGCCCCGGCGAGGTCATCCTGTTCCAGGGCCGCTCCTACAAGAGCTACCGCGGCATGGGTTCGGTGGGAGCCATGGCGCGCGGCTCGGCCGACCGTTACTTCCAGCAGGAAGTCTCGACCATGAAGCTGGTGCCGGAAGGCGTCGAAGGCCGCGTCCCCTACAAGGGCCCGGTGTCGGCGGTGATCCACCAGCTGGTCGGCGGCCTGCGCGCGGCCATGGGCTACACCGGCAGCAAGTCCATCGCCGAGATGCAGACGAAGTGCGAGTTCGTCCGCATCACCAACGCGGGCCTGCGCGAAAGCCATGTGCACGACATCACGATTACTAACGAGTCGCCGAACTACCGGCAGGGGTGACGGGTTGAGGGTGTTGGGCTGCGCTGCGCTCCACCCAACCTACGCGGCTCGTGCTTCGTAGGTTGGGTGGAGCGATAGCGAAACCCAACATCTTTACCTGATCGATGTGAAGTAGCTGAACAGCGCCACGCTCGCCGCGACCGTGGCGTTCAGCGATTCCACGGCGCCGGTGGTCGGGATGGACAGGCGTCGGACCGGCAGGTCGTCGGGGATGCCCTGGCCTTCCTCCCCCAGCACCAGACGGACGTCGCGTGGCCAGGGGAAGGCGGCCATGTCCGCGCCGCCGGCGTCCAGCGCGACCATCGGGCCGACGGCTCCCTTCAGATCATCCCAGCGACCGCCGCGCAGCAGGGTCAATTCGAACTGTGCGTTGGAGGCGGCGCGCAGGCATTTGGGGTGGAAGGGGTGGGCGGCCCCCTCCAGCAGGATCACGCGCCGTGCGTTGAAGGCGGCGGCGCTGCGCAGCAGGGCGCCGAGGTTGTTCGGATCGCCGAGCGCGCAGACCAGCTCCAGGCCATGCGGCGGCTGCGACAGGTCGACCAGCGGCATCTCAGGGACCCCGCCGACCAGCAGCGGAAAGCCGGTCCCCGACGCGTCCAGCGTGCGGAACAGCGCGGGGGCGAGCTGCACCGGATCGATGTGCGCGGGAAGGCTCCAGCCGTCGATCTGGGTCGGGTCGGCGAACAGAACCGTTGAAAAGCGTTCGGGCCAGCGGGCCAGCGCCTCCGGCACGGTCTTCAGGCCGGCCAGCAGGAACTTGCCTTGTTTCTTCAAGCCGCGGCTTTCCAGCAGCGATTCCCACAGCTTGAACTGCGGGTTCTGCAAGCTTTCGATCAGGCGCGGCGGGCGGTTCATGGCAGAGGCACTTCCCAGGCATATGCGGCACACCGGCCGCGCGCGGACCCTAAAGCGGATTTCGATCCGCTTTGGACCGCGACAGCGGGCCCGGACGCCTATGCGTCCGAAGCCCGGCCGGCGAGTGAGGCCATTTGAATCTAAAACGAACGGAAGTTCGTTTTAGAGCTTCGGGTGCTGGCTTGGGAAGGCTGCATTCTGCGGGCACACAACCGGCTTTTCAGTGCAGGTTGCGTTCGCTAGGATCGGTCCACCACCACTGCGGAGCGCAACGATGCGTGCCCTGCGTCCGAATTGCAAGTGCTGCCAACGGGACCTGCTGTCGGACGCGATTGATGCCTACACCTGTTCCTTCGACTGCACCTCCTGCATCCCATGCAAGGACAACGCGCTGAAGGGACCCTGCACGAATTGCGGCGGAGAGCTTGCGCGCCGTCCGATCCGTCCAGCCGAAAAGCTTGTCAACAATCCGCCGTCGTTGAAACGTGTTCTGAAGGCGGGTGGCTGTGCAGGCGCATTCTGAACGATGTTTGTTCACCCTTAAGGAGAGCTGTAAAAATGATCAAGATTACCATCCAATACCCGAACAAGGACGGCGCTCGTTTCGACATCGATTATTACGTAAGCACCCACATGCCAATGGCCATCGAGAAGCTGGGCCCGGGGGTGCGTGGCGTCACCGTGGAGCATGGGATCAGTGGTGCGCTTCCCGGATCGGCGCCGGCTTTCGTCGCGTCCTGTTCGTTTCTGTTCGATACGGCGGACGCCTTTTACGAGGCCTTCCTTCCGAACGCGGCCCAGCTTCAGGGCGACATCCCGAACTATACGGACATCGAACCGGTCATCCACTTCAGCGAAGTGAAGCTGTCGCAGTAGGCGCATCGTGGCTCAGCGCAGGCGGCGCCCAAGGAACAACAGCGGACCGCGCTGGGTCGCCTCGATGAAGCCGGCGCGCTGATAGAAGGCGACGTTGCGGGCGAAGACCCCGGTGACAAGGTGGACGCCGGGCAGCCCGTCGGCCCGGCAATCCTCGGCGAAGTGGTCAACCAGAATACGGCCGACGCCGCGGTCGCGGTGACCGGGCCGAACGTTGACGTGCAGGTGCGCGGGGAAGGCCGCGAAGCGGTCGGCGAAGACCTCGTATTTCGGGATGATGCGGGCGAGGTCGGTTGCCCCGGCGCTGTCCTTGCATCCGGTTAGATAGCCGAGGATGGTGCCGTCGCTATCGACTGCGAACCAGACGTCGTCCGGCGCGCTCTCCACGTACCAGCCGGTCCAGGTGCGGAAGAAGGCTGCGCGATCCTCCGGCGACGCGAAATTCGTCCGCAGGGTGGAGAGGAAGAAGATCTCCTCCAGCGCGGCCAGGGCGGCCGCCCGGTCGGGCATGCTGGGCAGGCGGACCAACTCCAACGGTGTCTCTCCTCAGCGGCGCTGGGCCAGCAGGAAGGAGGCGTTGCGCGGGGCGAGCATGGTGTAGCGCCCACGGGCCTTCATGACGCCGGCCCCTTCCTCGGCCTCCGCCCCGTGGCCCCAGAACAGGTCGCCGCGCACCGGGCCCTTGATGGCGCCGCCGGTGTCCTGGGCGACGACGAGGCGCTTGATCTCGCCGTTGGGCACCGGGGCGTCGCGCAGCTCCAGCCACAGCGGCACGCCGAGCGGGATGTAGCCGGCGTCGACCGCAAGGCTGCGCCCGCCGGTCAGTTCCATGTTCCGGGCGCCCCGCGCGCCGATGTTGGGGCGCAGTTGGAAGAACACGTAGGAGGGGTTCAGGTTCATCACCCGCTTGGCCTCGGCCGGATGCTCGTTCAGCCAGCGGCGGATCAGTGGCATGGTCACCTGCTCCGCCGTGCAGAAGCCGATGTCGATCAGGTGCTTGCCGATGGGGAAATAGCCGTGGCCGTTCTGCCCGGCGTAGCCCAGCGCCACCACCGAGCCGTCGGTCATCCGGACGCGGCCGGAGCCCTGGATTTCCAGGAAGAAGGCGTCGATGGGGTCATCCACCCACAGGATCTCCAGCCCCTTGCCCTTCAGCGCGCCGTCCACGATGCGGGCGCGGGACGGGATGCCGCGCTTGCTGCGCTTGGGCGTGCGGTAGATGGGGACGTTGTAGCGATCGGTGCGGGTCCAGCTGCCGCGCAGTTCCACCTCGTAATAGCCGGTGAACAGGCCCTCCTGCCCCGCGGACAGGGACACGGGCGTGAAGTTTTCCTCGAAGAAGCGGCGCGCCGTCTCCGGGGCGCCGTCGGGCAGGGTGCGCAGCGCCGCGCAGATCGGCCGCCAGTCGGCGGTGGTGCCGGCCGCGGGGTTGGGGCCGAGCGGCCGGTCGGAGGGTTGCGCGTCCACCCAGCGGCAGGTGCGCTGGAGGGCGGGCAGGGCCTGGGCGTGGTCGTCGTCGGTCCAGCCGGGCAGGGCGCGGAAGTCGGCGGAGACCTTCTCCAGCCCCGGGCGCGGCGCGGGCGTGCCTGTCGCGACCGGCCCGGTGCCGGACGGCGTGGTGCCGGCGCAGGCCGCCAGGAGCCCGAGCGCAAGAAGGGTGGAGACGCGCGCAGGCACGCGCGCCATGACACTGCCGACCGCAGCCGCCATCGCGGACCCCGTACAGAGTTTTCTGAATTCGCCAAAGAGGAGGGAAGGCAGAACTTGCCGCGACCAAGACGGCAAGGCCGGACGCCTCTACCTCTTTTTTGCCTCTTTACGGGATTTCGGTCAACAGGTCTTCGCGATGCCAAGCAAAAGCCGGCCGTCTTGTCACAGGCCCGGGGTGAATGGCCGGCGGGCAAAACGACTCGGGTGGGCAGGGGCGCGTCAGCGGGGGGTGACAAGGGGTGGTCATCCGGGTTATCGACCCATACATGAGCGGGCGTTCCCCATTTCCCGCGCCCGACCCTGTTCCCTCAAGGACCCAAGCCATGACTCCCGCCGCCCGCCTTCAGGCGGTCATCGACCTGCTGACCGAGATCGACGAAACCCCGCGCCCCGCCGACGCGGTGATGAGCGCCTATTTCCGCGCCCGCCGCTACATCGGGTCCAAGGACCGCACTGCGGTGGCGCAGACGGCCTACGCGATCCTGCGCCGGCACGCGCGCCTGACCTGGTGGCTGGAGCGGCTGGGCCACCCGCCGACCCCGCGCGCCCGCGCGCTGGCCAACGAGATCCTGGCGGAGGGCAAGGCGGCGTCGGCGGTGAAGGCGCTGTTCGGCTCCACCAAGTTCGCGCCGGACGCGCTGGCGCCGGAGGAGGCGAAGCTCGCCAACGAGTTGGACACCCAC
Organism: Azospirillum canadense; assembly: GCF_025961225.1. Lineage (GTDB taxonomy): Bacteria > Pseudomonadota > Alphaproteobacteria > Azospirillales > Azospirillaceae > Azospirillum > Azospirillum canadense. The sequence goes on from NZ_JAOQNG010000010.1 coordinate 454,379, forward strand.
ACGCTGGAGCATCCGCAGATGCCGGAGAGCGTGCAAGTGGAGTGCCCGCCCTGGGCGGAGGCGCCCATGCGGGAAGCGCTGGGCGACCGTTTCGCGGTGGAGATGAAGACGCTGCTTGACCCGGCGCCGCTCGACCTGCGCATCAACCCGGTGAAGGCCAACCGTGAGAGCGCCACCAAGGCGCTGGCCCGCGCCCGCATCACGGCGGAGCCGACGCGCTGGTCGCCGCTGGGCCTGCGCGTGCAGGGGCGCCCGCCGCTGGGCACCGTGGACGCCTTCAAGGAAGGGCTGGTCGAGATCCAGGACGAGGGCTCGCAGCTCGTCGCGCTGGCCGTCGCGCCGAAGCCCGGGCAGCAGGTGGTGGACTTCTGCGCCGGGGCCGGCGGCAAGACGCTGGCCATCGCCGCGCTGATGAAGAACAAGGGCCGCGTCGTGGCCTGCGACGTGCTGGCCGGCCGCCTGAAGCGCGCCGCCGAGCGGTTCCGCCGCGCCGGCCTGCACAACATCGAGGCGCACCCGCTGACCAGCGAGCGCGACCCCTGGGTGAAGCGCCACAAGCGCAAGTTCGACCGCGTGCTGGTGGATGCCCCGTGCAGCGGCACCGGCACATGGCGCCGCAACCCCGACAGCCGCTGGCGCCAGCTCGGCCCGGGCCTCGACCAGTTGCTCCCTTTGCAGGCGAACATCCTGGACAGCGCGTCGCGCCTCGTGAAGCCGGGCGGGCGGCTGGTCTACGCCACCTGCTCCATGCTGCCGGAGGAAAACGAGAAGCAGATCGCCGCCTTCCTGGAGACGCACCCGGACTTCACCGTGATGCCGGTCGCCGATGTCTGGGCGGAGGAGGAGGCGGGCACCCCGCCGGCCGAGGGCCCCTACCTGCGCCTGACCCCGGCCCGCCACGACACCGACGGCTTCTTCGCCGCGGTGATGGTGCGCAAGGCCGAGGAAGCTCCGGCGGAGGCGGCTTCGGAAGGCGTGGACGGGGCGGAGGCGGCTGCAACGGAGCCGTGACGCGGTCCGGCAATCCCGATACTGTGGTGCAACCGCCGGAAGCGGAGCCCACAGCGAGGGAGGTCGGTTCATGTCCATCGAGCAGCAGGTCGCCGAGCACTACGGGCGCCGGGATCTGGCGTCGGACATCCTCGGCGCGCTGGAGCGGGCGGGGAAGGACATCGACCGCCTGCGCCCCGATGACCTCGCCCCCATCGACGAGTTCCACATCCGCGGGCGCGAAGCCACCGACGAGCTGGGGCGGGCGCTGGGGCTGGAGGCGGCCCTGACGGTGCTGGACGTCGGCAGCGGGCTCGGCGGACCCAGCCGTCGGCTTGCGGACGTCCACGGCTGCCGAATCGTCGGGATCGACCTCACCGACGAGTATTGCCGCACGGCGACGGTCCTGGCGGACCGGGTCGGGCTGGGCGGCGTGGTCGAGTACCGGCAGGGCTCCGCGCTCGACATGCCGTTCGCGGCGGCCAGCTTCGACCGGGTCTACACGCAGCATGTGGCGATGAACATCGCCGACAAGCCGAGGCTCTACGCCGAGATCGCGCGGGTGCTAAAGCCCGGCGGCCTGTTCGGCCTGTACGACCTGCTGCAGGGGCCGGGCGGGACGGTGCACTTTCCCGTCCCCTGGGCGCGCGATCCCGCCACCAGCTTCCTCGCCACGCCGGACGAGCTTCGCGGGCTGCTGGCCGACAGCGGGCTGGAGGTCGTCGGCTGGCGCGACACCAGCGCGGACGGCCGCGCCTGGTTCCAGTCCCTGCGCGACCGGCTGGCGAGCGAAGGACCGCCGCCGATTGGCTTTCACCTGCTCCTCGGACCCGACTTCCGCGACATGGCGCGCAACCAGGTCCGGAACCTGGAGGAGCAGCGCATCCTTCCGACCGAGGTGGTCTGCCGGAGGGTGTGAGTGGCGGGGCCGATCCGCCCAGGTCAGTCCGCTGTCGTCTTGTCGATCCGTGTGGGGCCGGTCCCGGCTTTCAGGGCGTTCAGCAGCCCATCGGTCAAATCGGCGTTTGCAGCGGCCACCCCCGCGAACGCCCCCGGGGTGTTGCCGCTTTCAGCCTTCTGCGTGCTTGAGCCGAGAGCGGATTGCAGCATGGACAGCGCGGCCTGCGCGTTTCCAGCATTGCCCGCGGTGGTGGCGGCGGCGGCTGGCTTCTGGGCCGGCGAAGCGGCAGTCGTTGTGGCCGCCCCAGTGGCCGCCCCAGAGGCCGTTTCGGAGGGTTCCGTGGGCGCGGCTGTCGGCTCGGCGTTGCCGGTCGGTTCCGACCAGCCGTCACCGCGCCCGATTCCGGGAATGTCGACGCTCGCCGCGAAGGATTGAAGGGCGTTTCCAAAGACTTTGGCGTCGAAGCCAAGTTTCTGGAGCTTCTCCTCGGCGGCGTTTCCCTCCGGCGAGAATGGCGCGAGAAAGCCGCTGTCCGGTCCCAGGGATGACATGGCCGCCTGGAATCCCTTGACGTTCTTCGTGAAGCCGCTGGCGTCGGTCAGAACGTCCGTCTGGTCGGAAGGCCGTCCGTAGGCGGCTTCGGCCTCGGCGATCTGCGACTTGAACGCATCCTGGACGGGGCGAAGGCGCTCTGCCATCTCGTCCATGGTGATGTCGCCGTGTTGCTGGGCCTCCTGGATGTCCGACGTCTTCCGCCCAATCTCGGACAAGGCGCCGGACATGCGGCTGCCGTAGGCCTGCAGCTTCTGCCAGGCAGCTTCGGTGTCCGCCAGCTTCTGCCTGTCCTCATCGTCGTGGGGGCGTTCCGCGACGTAGCGGTTGAAGGTTGCCTGGGTCGCAAGCGACTTCAGGCCGGTCACTACCTCATCGGCGCTGATCTGCCCACTATTGACAAGGCCTTCCAACGTCCCGCGGGCCTTGCTGTCGAGGTGCTTGAACAGGTCGGCCGCGGCGCCGTTCAAAGCCTGCCCAAGCTTGCTCACCGACACGGCTTCGGTGCGGACATGGTTGCCGATAGCCGTTGATGCGGAAGTGCCAGCGGATGTTCCGGGCGTCGCGGGCTTCCAATAGCCGGTGGCGGATGTGACGAGCGAAGAACCGATCGCGCTGTTGACCATTGGGCACTCTTCTTCGCTTCTGTCCATACACTGGATCGTTGTTCCGTACAGTGAATACCCATAGTATTAGTAAGTCATTGATATTGCGTAGTTAGCTAACTATCCAAAGGGCTGCACCGAAGCTTGAGCAATATTCATTTTAGTGCTGGCTTGCGTCGTGTCATCCGGCCATCGACCGCCCCAACCGCCTATCGCGGACGGCCAACTGGACGGATCCGCCCCGCGCTCCCACTTCTCCAGAGAGGACAATGGTGCGGGGGCGCTCGATGGGCGAGGGGATGGTGATTCGGGATGCGCGTCCGTCGGACGCCGTGGGGATTGCCAAGGTCCATGTCGCCAGTTGGCGGGAAACCTACCCAGGGCTGGTGCCGGACACCTACCTCGTGAACTTGTCGGAGGCCGCCGCCGCCATGCGCTGGCACAACGCGGTGCAGGCGCACGGCAAGGGGCAGGGCGCCCTGGTCGTGGTCGACGACATGGACAAGGTCGTCGGATTCGCCACCTACGGCGGGCGCCGGGTGCCCGTGGAAGGGTATGAGGGGGAATTCTACGCGCTCTACCTGTTGGAGGAGGCGAAGGGCCAGGGAATCGGCCGGCGGCTGATGGCCCACATGGCCGAACGGCTGCTGGAGGGCGGCAAGCGCAACGCCGTGGTCTGGTGCCTGCGCGACAACCCGTCGCGCTGGTTCTACGAAAGGCTGGGCGGCGTGCGGGTCGCGGAGCGGCCGATCAAGTTCGCCGGGGCCGATCTGGTGGAAATCGCCTATGGTTGGCAGGATTTGACGCCTCTTGCACGCTTGTCCGCAGGGCCTGAAATGCGGTAGTCAGGGGCTTGATCCCCCGCATCAGGTTGTCTCCATGTCCGCCGAGCGCGTTCTCATCCTCGATTTCGGGTCTCAGGTGACCCAGCTCATCGCCCGCCGCGTCCGCGAGTCCGGCGTGTACTGCGAGATCCATCCCTTCAGCATGAGCGAGGATCGGATCCGCGACTACGCGCCCAAGGCCATCATCCTGTCGGGCAGCCCGGCCTCGGTCACCGAGGAGAACGGGCCGCGCGCGCCGGAAGCGGTCTTCACCCTGGGCGTCCCGGTGCTGGGCATCTGCTATGGCCAGCAGACCATGTGCCACCAACTGGGCGGCACCGTCTCCGGCTCCGACCACCGGGAGTTCGGGCGCGCCTTCATCGAGGTGAAGCAGACCTGCGCGCTGTTCGACGGGCTGTGGGACGTGGGTGCGCGCGAGCAGGTGTGGATGAGCCACGGCGACCGCGTCACCGCTCTGCCCGACGGCTTCCAGGCGGTGGCGGTCAGCGACGGCGCGCCCTTCGCGGCCATCGCCGACGACGCCCGCCAGTTCTACGGCGTGCAGTTCCACCCGGAGGTCGTGCACACCCCGCACGGCGCGCAGCTGCTGGCGAATTTCGTGCACCGCGTCGCCGGCCTGAAGGGCGATTGGACCATGGCCGCCTTCAAGCAGCAGGCCATCGAAAAGATCCGCGCCCAGGTCGGCAAGGGGAAGGTGATCTGCGGCCTGTCCGGCGGCGTCGATTCCTCGGTCGCGGCCGTGCTGATCCACGAGGCCATCGGCGACCAGCTGACCTGCATCTTCGTCGACACCGGCCTGATGCGCGCCGGCGAGGCGGACGAGGTCGTGACCCTGTTCCGCGACCACTACAACATCCCGCTGGTCCACCGGAAGGCGTCGGACCTGTTCCTGGGCAAGCTGGCCGGCGTCACCGACCCGGAGCAGAAGCGCAAGATCATCGGCGGCCTGTTCATCGAGGTGTTCGACGAGGAGAGCGCCAAGGTCGGCGGGGCGGAGTTCCTGGCCCAGGGCACGCTGTACCCCGACGTGATCGAGAGCGTGTCCTTCACCGGCGGCCCGTCGGTCACCATCAAGTCGCACCACAACGTCGGCGGCCTGCCGGAGCGCATGAAGCTGAAGCTGGTGGAGCCGCTGCGCGAGCTGTTCAAGGACGAGGTCCGCGCGCTCGGCCGCGAGCTTGGCCTGCCGCCCGCCTTCATCGGCCGCCACCCGTTCCCCGGCCCGGGCCTGGCCATCCGCGTGCCCGGCGAGATCACCCCGGAGAAGCTGGACATCCTGCGCAAGGCCGACACGGTCTACCTGGAGGAAATCCGCAACGCCGGCCTCTACGACGCGATCTGGCAGGCCTTCGCGGTGCTGCTGCCGGTGCGCACCGTGGGCGTGATGGGCGACGGGCGTACGTATGACCACGTCCTGGCGCTGCGCGCGGTGACCTCCACCGACGGCATGACCGCCGACTGGTACCCGTTCCCGCACGACTTCCTGGCGCGCGTGTCGAACCGCATCGTCAACGAGGTGCGCGGCGTCAACCGCGTCGTCTACGACATCACCTCGAAGCCGCCCGGCACGATCGAGTGGGAGTGAAGAAGGCTTTTTCCGGCGGGCGCGGGATGCGCGCGGCGCTGGATAGCCCTTGAATCGTTCGTCCAAATAAATCGTTCGTCCAGACAGCCCCTCTTCCCACCGCGGGAGGGGGGCTGCTTGTTTCCGCCTTGAAACGGCTGTGCCGGCCGTCCCGTTCCCGATTCGGCGTTTCCGAACAGCTTTTCTCCGCCTGGAAGGCGCAGAAAGAGCGCGTCGGCGATCCCTGGGCTGTAAAAATGCGACACAGGCCTGTTTCTTTCGAGTAACACGGGCCGTCACTCCTCTTTGAGAATCCTGATCCGGCCCGAAAGTGGTTATGCTGGTATGCCTTTGGAAAGGAGACCAGCGCCATGGAGGCGCATGAATGGCCGCACATCGTCCGCGCGCTGCGTGAATTGCACGGGGTCACCCCGGCGCAGTTCGCCATCATGATGGCGACAACGGAGGAGGTGGTTGGGCGCTGGGAATCCGGAATGAACATTCCGAGCCCGCGCGAACAGGCCCTCTTGCGCGACATGCTCACCGGCCATTACCGGCAGCACCCGACCTTCGTCGGCATCCAGGCCATGGTCCGGAGCATGGGGGAGAAATGCACGCTCTACACGCCGGGCATGATCGTCCACACCATCTCCCCGCTCCTGGAGGGCTGGCTGCGGCAGCACCGGCTCGATCTGGTCGGGACGTCGATCCTGCGCCGGCTGGACGGCCTCTCGCTTGAGATGATGGAGCGCTACGCGCTGTCCATGCTGAACGGCAACAGCGATGTGCTGTCGCTGTCCTACAAGGACCGGGCCGTCGCCTGCCGGCGCACCGTGCTGCAACGGCGCATGAGCGTCGTTCCCATGGACGGCTTCCGCGTGATCGTGCTGATCGACCAGCCGATCTACACGGACGACGGGGAGGGCATGCCGGACACGGACCTGCAGGTCATCACCGCGGACGACGTGTGCGATTAGGCGGCGGGCGCCACGAGGCGTGAGGCAGGCAGCAGGATGGTGACGGTGGTGCCTTGGCCGGGCGTGCTGTCGAGGACCACCGCACCGCCGTGAAGCTCCGCGAAGCGGCGCACGATGGGCAGGCCGAGCCCGATTCCCTCGTGCTTGCGGACCAGCGAGCGTTCGGCCTGGGTGAAGGGGCTGAAGATGCGGCCGGCGATGTCCGGCGGAATGCCCGGGCCGTCGTCGGACACGATGATGGCGACCGCGTCGGCGCGCCGCTCGATGCGGGCGCCGACCCGCCCGCCGGGGTGGCTGAACTTCACCGCGTTGTCGAGCACGCCCATCAGCATCTCGCGCAGGCGGCGGTCGTCCGCACGCAGGGTGACGGGCGATCTGGAGGTGGGTGGGCCGCCTTGCGGCAGCGAATCGACCGACAGCGCGACACTCTTTGCCTGCGCCTTGGGGGCGAGCAGTGAGAGGCAGCTGTCCAGAAGGTGGGGCAGGTCGATGTCCGACTCCGACAGCTCGATGCCGCCGGTCGAGGCGCGCGTGTAGTCGAGGATCTTGTTGACCATGGTGAGCAGGGCCTTACCGCTCTCCTCGATCAGCGTGACGTATTCCTGGCTGTCGCGCTCGCCGAGCCGGTCCTGCCCGTCCTTGGCGAGCACCTCGGCGAATCCGATGATGGAGTTCAGCGGCGTGCGCAGCTCGTGGCTCATCACCGACAGGAAATCGAGCTTCGCGCGGTCGGCTTGGCGGGCGGCGTCGAGCGCCGCGCTCAATTCGGCGGTGCGTTCCGTTACCCGCCGTTCCAGCTCCCGGTTCTCCTCGGCGGCGCGGCGGTAGAGCATGCGGATGTCCAGCATGTTGCGGACGCGGTGCAGCAGCTCCCACGCGATGAAGGGCTTGGTCAGGAAGTCGTTGGCGCCCAGTTCCAGCGACTTGCGCCGGGTCTCCTGGTCGGTGTGGGCGGTCAGGACCAGCACCGGGACGTAGTCGTCGGCGTGGATGGCCCGCACCCGCTCCATCAGCTCGAACCCGCTCATGTGCGGCATGCGGATGTCGATCAGCAGCAAGTCGAATCGTTCGGCCTCGCACAGGGCGGGGACCACGCGCGGGTCGGTTTCCCCCCGGACGCCGGTGTAGCCGTCGTGCTTCAGGATTTCGCGCAGCAGCTCGACGTTCGAATGGTTGTCGTCGACGATCAGGATGGCGGCATCCTTGATTTCCCGCGCGAGGCTCTGGTCGATGCTGCGTGTCATGAAGGCGCTGTCGTTGTCCCGCGGAAGCCCGGTGCCGTTCCACTGTCCCTCGACGTCGCCGGGCCGGTCCTCCGGTGCCGGCGGGCGGCGGGGAGGGAATAGCCTGGATCCGGGAAGGTTAATCCTTCGGAAAGGATTACCTTAAGGTCACCATAAATGCCGCGCATTGCAACCAGTTTGTCGGCTCGCGCGAAAACAATCCGCTGATGCAACGGTCGGTGGTGTGGATGCGGTGGCGCTCAGGCGCGCTTTTCCCAGCCGCCGCGGTCGTTCTGTTGCCAGTAGGTCAGCCCGTGGCCGGCGGCCTTGCAGGCCTTCCAGCGGTCGCGCGCGGCCAGGACCGCCTCCTCGTCGTTGCCGTCGAACAGGTCGCAGACGAGGTCGTAGGAGCCCAGCCGTTCGCTGGTGACGCCGTCGACCAGGACCAGCACGGTGGCGCCGTTGGGGTTTTCGTCCTCCGCGGTCAGCCAGACTGGCTGCCGTTCGGCGAATCCGTCGCGGGCGCTGCCGTGCGGCAGGAAGGAGGCAGGGTCGTAGGTCCAGAGATGTTGGTTGAGCGCGTCCACCCGCTCGGGCGAGCCGGCGAGCACGACGGCCCGCCAACTGCGCTCGATCACCTTCTCCAGGATTTTCGGCAACGCCTGTTCGAGCGTGCGCCGCTGGAGGTGGTAGAAGCGGATCTCGGTCAACGACAACCTCAGCCTTCGTGATGATCGGCCACGAAGCGGTCGAGCAGGCGCACGCCGAAGCCCGTGCCGCCCTTCGGCACCGTGGCGCTGTCCTTCTTCGACCAAGCGACGCCGGCGATGTCGATGTGCGCCCAGGGCACGTCGTTGACGAAGCGCTTCAGGAACTGCGCGCCGATGATGCTGCCGGCCCCGCGGCCCGACCCGACGTTCTTCATGTCGGCGATGTCGGAGTTGATGTCCTTGTCGTAGGCGTCGCCCATGGGCAGGCGCCACAGCGGCTCGCCCACCGCCGTGCCGGCGGCCAGCAGCCCGTCGGCCAGCGCGTCGTCGGTGGCGAACAGGCCAGCGTGCTCGTGGCCCAGCGCGATGATGACGGCGCCGGTCAGGGTGGCGAGGTCGACCATCAGGCGCGGCTTGAAGCTCTCCTGCGCGTACCACAGGCAGTCGGCCAGGACGAGGCGCCCCTCCGCGTCGGTGTTGATGACCTCGATGGTCTGGCCGGACATGGAAGTGACGACGTCACCGGGCCGCTGCGCGGTGCCGGACGGCATGTTCTCCACAAGGCCGACGATGCCAACCGCGTTCACCTTCGCCTTACGGGCGGCCAGCGCGCGCATGGTGCCGATGACCACGGCCGCACCGCCCATGTCCCACTTCATGTCCTCCATGCCGGCCGCCGGCTTGATGGAGATGCCGCCGGTGTCGAAGGTGACGCCCTTGCCGATGAACGCGACGGGGCGGCGGTCCTCCGCGTCCGGGGCGCCGTTCCAGCGCATGACGACGACGCGCGGCTCGTAGGCGCTGCCCTGGGCGACGCCGATCAGCGCGCCCATGCCGAGCTTCTTCAGCTTCTTGAGGTCGAGCACCTCGACCTCGACGCCGACCTCGGCCAGGTCCTTGCAGCGCTCCGCCAGACTTTCGGGGTGCAGGACGTTGGCGGGCTCCGACACCAGGTCGCGGGTGAAGGCGACGGAGTCGGCCAGCCCCTCCAGCCGGCCGTAGGCGCGCTTGGCGGCGTCGGCGTCGGCGGTCAGCACGTTGACCCGCTTCAGGGACGGCTTGGCATCCTTCTTCTCGGTCGTGCGGTACTTGTCGAACTTGTAGGAGCGCAGGCGGCCGCCGAAGGCCAGTTCCGCCGCCGCGTCGGCCGGGACGACGCCGGCGCCGGCCGGCAGGTCGAGCAGCACGGACACCTCGCTCTCGCCCGACTTGTCGAGTGCCGCGACCAGGGCGCCGCCGGCGGCCTGGAGGGCGGCGTCGCCCACCTCCTCCGGCTTGCCCAGCCCGACCAGCAGGATGCGGTCCAGCTCGACACCGGCGGGGGCGAGGATGGCGAGCGTCTCCTCCTTCTTGCCGGTGAACCGGCTCGCCTTCATGGCGCGGGTCAGCGCTCCGCCGGTCTTCTGGTCCAGATCCTGGCCGGCGGCGCCGAGCGTCCGCTCGTTGGCAACGGTGACGGCGACGGTGCCGGATTTGGGGAGCGACGGCTTGGCAAAGGCGAACTTCATCGAGTCCTCTCGGCTGGAACGCCCGGCGCCCAGAACATCTGGCCCGCGCCGGGAAGGGTGGGATCGATCAGCAACCTCCTTGCGATAAAGACCTTCCCAGGCGCCCTGTCAAGGCGCGGGCCAGTTGTTTCCTGCGCCGGTCCGCAGTACATAGCCCCGGCGGCGCCGCGGTCATCGCACCGGCCGGGGCGCCATTCGCCCGTTCATCGGCCGGGGAGGCCGGCGCCATGTACTCATCCGCCACGCTGTCGCGCTACATCGGGCGCCAGTTCGTCACTTGGTTCGTACTGCTGCTGCTGATCCTGTTGTCGATCATCCTGCTGCTCGACGTCGTGGAGCTGCTGCGCCGCGCCGGCAGCAAGCCGGACATCACGCTGGGCCTGATCGTCGAAATGGCCCTGATGAAGCTGCCGGAGATCGGGCAGCAGATCTTCCCCTTCGTGATCCTGTTCAGCGGCATGTTCACTTTCTGGCGGCTGACGCGCAGCGCGGAGCTGGTGGTGGCGCGTGCGGTCGGCGTATCGGCGTGGCAGTTCCTGATGCCTGTGCTGATCGCCGCGGCGCTGATCGGTGCCGTGAAGGTGACGTTGATCAACCCGGTCGGCGCGGTCTTCATCGCCAAGTACAACCAGATGCAGGACCGTTACCTGAAGCTTCGCGCCAGCAGCTTCGACGTGTCGCGCAGCGGCTTGTGGCTGCGCCAGCAGGGCGAGCGGGAGCAGTATTTCATCCACGCGGACCTGATCAACCCACAGACCTTCGAAATGTCGCAGGTGATCGTCCTGCGCTTCGACGGCGACATGAAGTACCTCGGCCGCGTGGACGCGCCGACCGCCGTGCTGCAGGCCCGCCAGCTGGAGTTGAAGAGCGCCACGATCAACGAGGGCAAGAAGGAATCGGAGACGGTCCCGACCTACACCGTCCCGACGGAGCTGGACCGGGCGACCATCGAGGAGAGCTTCGCCTCGCCCGAGACGATTTCCTTCTGGCAGCTGCCGCGCTTCATCCAGACGCTGGAGGCGACCGGATTCCCGGCGACGCGGCACCGGCTGCACTACCAGTCGCTGTTGTCACAGCCGCTTCTTTACGTCGCGATGGTGCTGTTCGCCGCCGCCTTCTCCCTGCGGCTGCCGCGCCGGGGCGGGACCATGGCCATGGTGACCGGCGGCGTGCTGACCGGATTTGTGCTGTTCGTGGCGTCCGACGTCATCCGCACCTTCGGCATTTCGGAAACGATCCCGCTGGCCATGGCGGCCTGGAGCCCGGCGGCGGTCAGCCTGCTGCTGGGCATCGCCGCGCTGTTGCATCTGGAAGACGGCTGAGGCCGGCCTTCCGACTCGAGGCGGCGCAGGGAAAAGTCGGGGCGGCGGGGCGGGCGCCCCGTCTTTGGCCACAATTCCGTTCCACTCTCGCGTCCACGATTCCGTTTACACGCGCGTGGTCGGGCCGTATTAAACGGCAACCACCTCTGGAGCTGGAGCACCATGTCGAGTTTGCGAGCCGTCCGGTCAGCCTTCGCCGCGGCGACCGCTTGTGCCCTTCTTGCCGCCGTCCCCGCGTCGTCCGCCCTTGCGCAGGCGGCGAAGGCCCCGGCCGGGAAGGTCACCAACGCTCCCGCCGGCGCGCCGGCTCCGGCCGAACGGATCGCCGCGGTGGTCAATGACGAGGTCATTTCCCTGTCCGACGTCTACGCCCGTATCCGCCTGGCGCTGCTGAACGCCGGGGTGCAGGACACGACGGAGACACGACAGCGCCTGACCCCGCAGATCCTGCGCCAGCTGGTGGACGAACGCCTCCAGATCCAGGAGGCCAAGCGCCTCGGCGTGACGGTGCCGCAGGCGGAGATCGACGACGCGATCAAGCGCATCGCCGACCAGAACCGCATGGGCCGCCCGCAGCTGGACGCGCTGCTGAAGAACCAGGGCGTGCCGGTGTCGACGCTGAAGGAGCAGGTGCGCGCCCTGCTCGCCTGGCAGAAGGTGATGCAGCGCCGCATCCGCCAGGAGATCGTGGTCGGCGACGAGGAAGTCGATGCCGTGATGCAGCGCATCAAGGCCAACATCGGCAAGCCGGAATATCTGGTGGCGGAGATTTTCCTGGCCGTCGACAGCCCCGACCAGGAGGACGAGGTGCACCGCACCGCCGACCGTCTGGTCGAGGAGGTGCGGCGCGGCGGCAACTTCGCGGCGCTGGCCCGCCAGTTCTCGCAGTCGGCCGGCGCCGCCGCGGGCGGCGACATGGGCTGGGTCCGCTCCGGCGAGCTGAACCCCGAGATGGACAAGGTGCTGACCACCATGCGGCCGGGCCAGATGTCGGCCCCGGTGCGCACGGCGACCGGCTATCACGTCCTGCTGGTGCGCGACCAACGCGCCTTCGGCAGCAGCGCCACCGCCACCGGTGGCGCCAGCGAGGCCGCGGCCCCGCCGCCCCCGCCGCGGCCGCGCGCCCAGCCGAAGCCCGACCTTGCCAAGACCAAGGTCAACATGAAGCAGATCGTCCTGCCGGTGCAGGGGCAGGGCAAGGAGCAGCTGGCCGCGGTCAAGGCCGAGGCCGAGAAGCTCCGCAAGTCGATCAAGAGCTGCGCCGACTTCGAGGCGAAGGCCAAGGCCACCGGCATTCCGGAATCGGGCGACATGGGCACGCTGCGCGCCAAGGACCTGCCGCCCGGCCTGCAGCAGCTGGTCGTCGCCATCCCGGTCGGGCAGCCCAGCCCCGTGTTGATGAGCCCGGGCGGCGCCGTCATCCTGATCGTCTGCAAGCGCGACATGCCGATGATCGCGCCGCCGCCCGAGCCGGAGCCGCAGCAGGTCGCCGCCCCGGCCCCGCCGCCCCCGCCCCCGCCGCCGGTCGATCCGAAGGACATCAAGATGCCGCCGCGCGAGGAGATCGAGCGCGACCTGATCAACGAGCGCGCGGACCTGCTGTCCCGCCGCTACCTGCGCGACCTGCGCCGCTCCGCATTCGTGGAGTTCCGGGTCTGATGACCGGCTCCGCAGTCCGGCCGCCGCTCGCCGTCACCATGGGCGAGCCGGCCGGAATCGGCGGCGACATCGTCCTGAAGGCCTGGGCGGCGCGCGTCGCCGAGGCCGTTCCCCCCTTCGTCCTGCTGGATGATCCGGACCGGCTGACGCGGCTGGCCGCGCGCATCGGGCTGGACGTCCCGGTCCGCGCCGTGTCCTCCGCGGCCGAGGCTGGCGGCGTGTTCGCCAATGCCTTGCCGGTGCTGCCCCAGGCGCTCGCCGCGCCGGTCGAGCCCGGCCGTCCCGACCCGGTCAACGGGGCGGCGGTGATCGCCAGCATCGACCGGGCGGTCGCGCTGGTGCGCAGCGGCGAGGCCGCGGCGGTCGTTACCAATCCGATCCAGAAGTCGGCGCTCTACGCCGCCGGCTTCCGCCACCCGGGCCATACCGAATATCTGGCGCACCTCGCCGGGCTGGCGGACGAGCCGGTGATGATGCTGGCCGCGCGCGACCTGCGCGTGGTGCCGGTGACCATCCACGTGTCGCTTCGCGACGCGGTGAACCAGCTGACGACGGCGGCCATCATCCACGCCGGGCGTGTCACCGCGGCGGGCCTTGCCCGCGACTTCGGCATCGAGCGGCCGCGTCTGGCCGTGGCGGCGCTGAACCCCCACGCCGGCGAGGACGGCAGCATGGGGCGGGAGGAGATCGAGATCATCGCGCCGGCCGTCGCGGCCCTGCGCGCGGAAGGCATCGACGCCGTTGGCCCGCGCCCGTCCGACACGTTGTTCCACGCGGCGGCGCGCGGCGGGTTCGACGCGGCGCTGTGCATGTACCACGACCAGGCGCTGATCCCGCTGAAGACCATCGACTTCGACACCGGGGTCAACATCACGCTGGGGCTGCCCTTCGTCCGCACGTCGCCCGACCACGGCACCGCGCTGGACATCGCCGGCACGGGCAAAGCCGGCGCCTCCAGCCTGATCGCCGCGATGCAGACGGCCGACCAAATGGCACGGACGAGGGCGGGATCGTAGCCAATTCGTAGGTTGGGTGGAGCGCCAGCGGAACCCAACTTGGTCAGCATTGCGACGCTGTTGGGTTGCGCCGTCGGCTCCACCCAACCTACGGTGCCGCCACGGTTGCGCCCGTCGGCGACTGGGCGCGCACGCGGAAGGCGGGGAGGGTGACCGTGGCGGTGGTGCCCTTGCCGGCTTCGCTCTCCAGCATGAAACTGCCGCCGTGCAACTCCACCAGCGATTTCACCAGCGGCAAGCCGAGGCCAGTTCCGGGGTAACGCCGGGTGTGGACGTTCTCCACCTGCTGGAACGGTTCCAACACGCGCTGGAGGTCCGCGGCCGGGATGCCGATGCCGGTGTCTGCCACCTGAAGCCGCAACGCGCCGTCCGCCGTCAGGAAGGCCGACAGCGACGTCCGGGCGCCCGCCGGGGTGAACTTCACGGCGTTCGACAGAAGATTCAGGAGCACTTGGGTGATGGCCCGTTCGTCGGCCCACAGGCGTGGAAGCGTCGACGGGACCTGAAGGGCCAGGGCGATGCCCTTCTCCTCGGCCAGGGGCTCGATCTGCCGCAGGCCGTGCAGGGCGAGGTCACGGACCGACAGGCTTTCCTCGTGCAGGCTGTACTTGCCACACTCGATCTTGGTGGTGTCGAGGATGTCGTTGATCAGGCTGAGCAGATGCAGGCCGGAACGCCGGATGTCGCCGACATAGTCAGTTTGGCGCGGCGCCATCGGCCCGAAGATCCCGGTCAGCAGCGCCTCGGAAAAGCCGATGATGGCGTTCAGCGGGGTCCGCAGCTCGTGGCTCATGTTGGCGAGGAACTGAGTCTTCGCCTGGTTCGCGTCGTCGGAAGCCTGTTTGGCGGCGATCAATTCCGCCTCCACGCGGTGGCGGGCGGCGATGTCGGCGATCAGGCGGCTCTGGCTCGCCCGCAGGGCGCGTTCGTTGGCTTGCAGGTCGGCCAGCATGCGCTCGCGCTGGCCGATTCCGCGCACCAGCAGCAGGATCAGCAGGGCGAGCATGCCGTTGCCGGCGGCCAGCACCAGCACCGCGTTGAACGCCTTCTTGCGCCATGGAGCCAGCACCGCCTCGCGCGCGACGGAGACATCGACGACGATGGGGAAGTCCGCCGAGCGGCGATAGCTGAGGACGCGCGGCTGCTCCTCACCCGGGGCCCGGTATTCGCGTGTGCCCTCCGCCGCTGACCTCAGGTAGGTGGTGAACAGCGGGTTGTTCAGCGCGGACCGGCCGATGTTCGCGTCGTGGCCGGGGTGGCGCGCCAGGATCTGGCCGTCGGCGTGGAACAGCGTGACGATGGCGTCGTGACCAAGGCGCAGCGTCTCGTAGAAGCGCCGGAAGGCGATCGGCTCGACGATGGCAACGATCACCCCGGCGAACCGTCCGTCGGGTGTTTCGAAGCGCCGGCTCATGCTGACGAACCAGGTTCCGGACGTGCGCCCGCGCACCGGCAGGCCGACGTAGGTTCCCGTGGTCCGGCGTTCCTTCTGGGCGATGAAGTAGTCGCGGTCGGACAGGTTCAGGTTGGCCGGCTGCGGCGTGTCGGAGTCGTGGAGAAGCTGGCCGTCGGCATTGATGAAGAGAATGGCCCGGGTCAGCGGGGACAGCGTCGTCTGGCGGCGCAGCAGCGCGTGGATGTCGGGATCGGCGCGCTGGAAGGTGTCGTCCCTGACGGACAGGACCTCCGTCAGGCCCGCCAGGATCTTGTCCACGCCGGCGAAGCTGTCGGTGGCGCGACGTTCAAGGACCAGCGACAGCTTCTGCGTGTCGTCGCGCGCCGATTGCAGGGTGTCCAGGTGGTCGCGCAGGAGGTCGTATCCGATCATGGCGTTGAAGCCAAGGATCAGAAGAATGCCGAACGCGCCCATTCCCCATTTCAGACGCGACCGCAACCCGATAGCCATCCGGCGACCACTACTCGCTCGGGGGTTGATGATACTGCGCGGCCGTTCGCCCGGAAAGGGCTTCCTTACCTTTTACGAAAATTGGAGGCGGGTCGGTCTTACAGACGAACGGAGGCGGCCGAGTAGCGGTGCGCCGAGCTGTCGTCCACGGACTTCAGGGCGACCGAGGCGCCAAAAGCGATCAGAGCGGCGGCGGCGAATCCAAGCACCATGGCCTTCATGGGTGACGCTCCCCGTGCGTGGTGAGTTGCGGGGCGCGCGGGCGCCCTTTTCCAACGACCATAGGCGGGCGTGGGCTTGGCTTCAACCCCGGCGATGCCGGCTGTCAGGGCGGGGTCGTCACCTCGCGCAAGTAGGCGAGGAGGTCGGCGCGGTCGGATGGGCTGGGGATCGTTTGCAGCGGCATCTTGCTGCCCGGCGTGACGGTGTCCGGCCCGGCCTCGAACAGGCGCGAGACGGTCGTCTCGTCCCAGACGATGCCGCTGTTCTTCAGCGCGTCGGAATAGCGGTATCCGGGCACCGACCCGGCCGGCCTTCCGAACAGGCCCCACAAGGTAGGCCCGGCGCGGTTGCCGCCATCCGGCGTCAGCGTGTGGCACAGGGCGCAGGCGCGGAACAGGGCCTTTCCGTGCTCCGGGTCGGGCGGTGGGCCGGAGGCAGGGTCGGCCAGCGCCGGCCCGGCGGCCAGCAGCAGGGCAGGGACCATCCAGACCATCCCCCGCCCGTGCGCCCGTCGGTGCGTCATCGGCGTGCCCCCGCCGTGTCGTCGGGAGACTCCGCGCCGGGGTCGGTGACGGTGAGCGCGATCACCGCCGTGTTGATCAGCACCTTGCCGGCGTGCTCGAAATTCACCGTGACGCGGTCGCCGATCGCCGACTGCACCTGTCCCAGGCCCCAGTCCGGCTGACCGGGATGGCGAACCCAGGCACCGGGAACCAGCGAATCATCCATGGCCTCTCTCCCCTTCGCCGTGTTGAGATGATACAAACGAATGCTTCCGATCCCGATGCTACAGAATGCGGGGGGCTTTGCGGAAGTTCTCGTCCGCAGTTCCCGTCTGCCCTGCCACTCAAGCCCGTCACACAAGTCTGGAGACCGTCCGTGCCGTTGGACATCCGCGTCATCGAGCTTCTCGCCTCCCGCATCTGCCACGATCTCGTCAGCCCGGTCGGGGCCATCCGCAACGGGTTGGAACTGATCGAGGAGATGGAGGACGACGAGCCGGCCGGCGGCGGCTTCGCGGGCGAGGCGATCAAGCTGATCGAGCACTCGTCGGGACAGGCCGACCGGCGCCTGCGCGTGTTCCGCCTCGCCTACGGGCTCGCCGGGCGGGAGCAGAAGGGCTTCGCCGACACGCGCTCCTCCGCGCAGGGGCTGCTGGAGGGCGGGCGCACGCGGCTGGACTGGCCGGCGGGGGTGCCGAACGACCAGCTCGCCTTCAAGCGGGGGGCTGCGAAGGCCCTGCTGAACGTCATCATCCTGGCCGACGAGGCGCTGACCCACGGCGGCACCATCGCCGTCGCCGCGACGGGCGACGAGCAGTCCGGCCGCTTCACCATCACCGCGACCGGCCGGCCGGGCGCGCTGAAGCCGGAGGCGGAGGCGGCGCTGAACGGCAGCGTCGCGCCCGCGGACCTGACCCCGCGCACCATCCACGCCTACATGACCGGCCGCTTCGCCGAGGATGACGGGTACCGCATCGCCGCCACGCCGTCCGGGCCGGAGACTCTGGTCTTCACCGTGGAGTGGTAAAGAGCGCGCTCCTTAAAGCGAATTTGCATTCGCCTTAGATTCACATGGCCTCATTTGCCGGCTCTCAGCGGATGCCTGTGGCATCCGCCTGCCGCCAGCGGGAACGAAGTTCCCGCGAGAGGCCGGGCTTCGGCCGCACGTGCGGCCGGGACCGCGGTCGCGGTCCAAAGCGGATTGCAATCCGCTTTAAAGGCGTTTGAAGAGGCGCGCCTCGGCGACGATGCGCTCCACCCCCTCGGCGGTCTGGTGCGCCGTGGTGCGCAGTTCCACGGCGATGCTGCGCCGGGCCGCGGCGGCCATCGCCTCGTTCAGCGTGGCCACCGCCGCGCGCACCGCCTGCGCTGCGTCCTCATCAGTCATGCCTGCGCTCTCCCGCCTTCCAAGGTCGGGCGACGTGCGCCCGGCTGTGACTATGGAAACGAGGGCGGCCTTTCGCAACCGGACCGCCGGGGTGGTATCGAAAGAGGTAAGGTTCTCTTAATCAGTGTTTGACACGCTCCCCGGGTAGCTGGAATGGCCCGTACCGGCGGCTTTGTGCAAGCCGCTAGCCCGGACGGCCGGCCGGAATCGGACCATCATTGAGGGCTTGGGGATCGCGACATGGATGATCTGCTCTCTGAATTCCTGACGGAAACCAACGAAAACCTGTCCGTTCTCGACGTGGAACTGGTCCGTCTGGAGCAGAATCCCAACAATCCGGAACTGCTGTCGAATATCTTCCGACTCGTCCACACCATCAAGGGCACCTGCGGCTTCCTCGGCCTGCCGCGCCTGGAGAAGGTGGCCCACGCGTCGGAAAACGTGCTGGGCAAGTTCCGCGACGGGGAACTGACCATCACCCCGGAAGCGGTGTCGCTGATCCTGCAGGCGCTGGACACCATCAAGAGCCTGCTCGCCGTGCTGGAGGCCACCGAGGCCGAGCCGCCCGGCGACGACCTGCCGCTGATCGAGCGCCTGAACCTGTGCGCCGAAGGCAAGCTGGGCGGCGGCTCCCCCGCGGCGAAGCCCGCCCCGGCGCCCGAGCCCACGGCCCCGGCCGTCGCCGCCGCGGAGTTGCCGATCCCGTCGTCCTCCGGCAACGTCACGCTCGACGAGCTTGAGGCGCTCTGGAACGCCACGCCGGGTCCGACCAGCACCGCGCTGGCCCCGGTCGCGCCGGAGCCCGCGGAGGAGCCGGCGCCGTCCCACGACCTCGTGGTTCCGGACCCGGAACCCGCGCCCGCCGCCAAGGTCCCGGCACCGGCCGCCGCCGTGGACAACGGGCCGGCCGGCACCGAAGCCGCCGCCAAGGAATCGGCGGTCGCCGCGCAGACCATCCGCGTGAACGTGGACCTGCTCGAAAACCTGATGACCATGGTCTCGGAGCTGGTGCTGACGCGCAACCAGCTGCTGCAGATCCTGCGGTCCCAGAAGGAGAGCGAGTTCGCCGCCCCGCTGCAACGCCTGAACCACGTGACGTCGGAGCTGCAGGAAGGCGTCATGAAGACGCGCATGCAGCCCATCGGCAACGCCTGGGCCAAGCTGCCGCGCCTGGTCCGCGACCTTGCGCACGAACTGGCGAAGAAGATCGACCTCCAGATGCTCGGCGCCGACACCGAGCTGGACCGCCAGGTGCTGGAGCTGATCAAGGACCCGCTGACGCACATGGTGCGCAACTCGGCGGATCACGGCCTGGAAACCCCGGCGGAGCGCCTGCGCTCCGGCAAGTCGGAGACCGGCCGCATCACGCTGAACGCCTATCACGAAGGCGGCCACATCATCATCGAGATCCAGGACGACGGCAAAGGCCTGGCGATCGACAAGATCAAGCAGAAGGCGATCCAGAACGGCCTGGCGACCGAGGGTGAGCTGGCGACGATGTCGGACCAGCAGATCATCCAGTTCATCATGAAGCCGGGCTTCTCGACCGCCGCGAAGGTCACCAATGTGTCCGGCCGCGGCGTCGGCATGGACGTGGTCAAGACCAACATCGAGAAGATCGGCGGCACGATCGAGATCAAGTCCCAGCAGGGCAAGGGCTCGACCTTCGTCATCAAGATCCCGCTGACGCTGGCCATCGTTTCCGCCCTGATCGTGGAGTGCGCCGGCGAGCGCTTCGCCATCCCGCAGATCAGCGTGGTCGAGCTGGTGCGCGCCGCCGCGGACAGCGAGCATACGATCGAGCGGCTGAAGGGCACGCCGGTCCTGCGCCTGCGCAACCGCCTGCTGCCGCTGGTCTCGCTCCAGCAGCTGCTGCGGCTCGACGACGAGGAAGGCAAGGACAAGAAGGACGACGAGACCTTCATCGTCGTCACCCAGGTCGGCACCTACACCTTCGGCATCATGGTCGACCGCGTGTTCGACACCGAGGAAATCGTCGTGAAGCCGGTGGCGCCGATCCTGCGCCACATCGAGATGTTCTCGGGCAACACGATCCTCGGCGACGGTTCGGTGATCATGATCCTCGATCCCAACGGCATCGCGTCGGCGACCGGCGAGATGGCCATGGGGGAGAATGTCAGCAAGGAGGCCACCTCGGTCCAGGCGACCCGCCAGGAGGACAAGATGGCGCTGCTGCTGTTCCGCGCCGGCGCCGGCGCGCCGAAGGCGGTGCCGCTGTCGCTGGTCGCCCGCCTGGAAGACGTGGATCTCAGCTCGGTCGAATCCTCCAACGGCCTGCCGGTCGTCCAGTACCGCGGCAAGCTGATGCCGCTGGTCCCCATCGATCCGGGTTTCGTCATCCAGACCGAAGGGCGCCAGCCGGTGCTGGTCTTCGCCGACGGCGACCGCAGCATGGGCCTGATCGTCGACGAGATCGTGGACATCGTGGAGGAGCGGCTGGTGGTCCAGCTGACCGCCGAGCGTCCGGGCATGATGGGCTCAGCGATCATCGCCGGCAAGGCGACCGACGTCATCGACGCCGGCTTCTTCCTGACCCAGGCCTACAAGGACTGGTTCGGCTCGTCCTCCACGGAGGGCTACGAGGAGGAGAAGTCGCAGCAGCGCGTGCTGCTGGTCGACGACAGCCCCTTCTTCCGCAACCTGCTGACCCCGCTGCTGTCGGTGGCCGGCTACGACGTCACGGCCGTGGAGAACGCCACGGAAGCCCTGGCGCTGTGCGAGTCGGGCGAGGACTTCGACGTCATCGTGTCGGACATCGAGATGCCGGGCATGAGCGGCTTCGACTTCGCCGAGGCGGTCCGCCAGGGCGGCCGCTGGAGCGCGATCCCGATGGTCGCCCTGTCCAGCCACGCCAGCCCGCGCGACCTCGACCGCGGACGCCAGGCTGGCTTCACCGACTATGTCGCCAAGTTCGACCGTGACGCGCTGCTGTACGCGCTGCAGCAGACGCTGTCCGAGCAGAAAGGTGCCGCATGAGCAACGCCAAGCTGCCCACCACGACCAAGAAGGCCAAGGGCGACGAGATCGTCTCCGGCGGCAACCAGGACTATGTGACCATGACGATTGCCGACCAGCTGTTCGGCATCCCGGTCCTCCAGGTCCAGGACGTGCTCGGGCATCAGCGGATCACCCGCATCCCGCTCGCCCCGCCGGAGGTCGCCGGATCGCTGAACCTGCGCGGCCGCATCGTCACCGCCATCGATGTCCGCCTGCGGCTCGGCCTGACGTCGCGCCCGAAGGACAAGCCGGGCATGTCCATCGTGGTCGACCTGCGCGGCGAGTTGTACAGCCTGATGGTCGACAGCGTCGGCGAGGTGCTGAGCCTGTCCAACGACGACTTCGAGCGCAACCCGGCGACGCTCGATCCGCGCTGGCGGGAGGTGTCCACCGGCATCTACCGCCTGAACGGGCAGTTGATGGTGGTCCTGGACGTGCCGCGCCTGCTGAACTTCACCACTATGGAAGCGGCCTGAGGCTACTCTCACCGGTCTGCGGAAAAAGCGAAGCCTTGAGGTCCGAGTCACCATGAAATCCTGCCTTGTGGTCGATGACAGCCGCGTGGTCCGTAAGGTCGCGCGGAAGATCCTGGAGGAGCTGAACTTCGCCTGCACCGAGGCGGAAGACGGCAAGCAGGCCATGGAAGCCTGCGCGGACCGGATGCCGGACGCGATCCTGCTGGACTGGAACATGCCGGTGATGACCGGCATCGAGTTCCTTCGCCGTCTGCGGAAGATGAGCGGCGGGGACTTCCCCAAGGTCGTCTTCTGCACGACGGAAAACGATCTGGCGCACATCCAGGAGGCGCTGTCCGCCGGGGCGAACGAGTACATCATGAAGCCCTTCGACAGCGATATCATCCAGACAAAGTTCCAGCAGGTCGGTCTGCTGTGATGCGGAGACATTCCGCATCGCAGCCGCCCTGGCCGCCGAAAGGCTGACCACGTCATGTCCGACCGTTTTGGCAAGAGCCCCTTTGCCGCAGCGCCGCCGACCAACCAGGACCCGGTCCGGGTCATGGTGGTGGACGACTCCGCCGTGATCCGCGGCCTGCTGACCCGTGCCCTGGAAGGCGACCCCGACATCCGGGTCGTCGCGTCCGTCGGCGACGGGCAGATGGCCATCAACTCGCTCCAGCGCAACTCGATCGACGTGATCGTGCTGGACATCGAAATGCCGGTGATGGACGGCCTGACCGCCATCCCCAAGCTGCTGGCGGTGGCGCCGCAGGTCAAGATCATCATGGCCTCCACGCTGACGCTGCGCGGGGCCGACATCTCCATGCGCTGCCTGTCGGCGGGTGCCGCCGACTACATCCCGAAGCCTACCTCGACCCGCGAAATCGGTGGGGCGGAGGACTTCAAGCGCGAGCTGGTGTCCAAGGTGAAGGCCCTGGGTGCTGCGGCCAAGCGCGCCGGTTCCCGCTCCCGCGGGGAATTGCGCCCGCTGACCCCAGTTTCGCCGGCCTTCCTGAAGCGCGAACCGCCGCCGGTGACCCTGCGCCCCGCGCCGGCCGTCGGCGTCGGCGCCCCGGTGAAGCCAGATCTGATCGCCATCGGCAGTTCCACAGGCGGCCCGCAGGCGCTGTTCGAGGTGCTGAGCCACCTGAAGGGCGGCGTGACGCAGCCCATCCTGATCACCCAGCACATGCCGGCCACCTTCACCACCATCCTGGCGGAGCACATCACCCGCCAGTGCGGGCTGAACGCTCAGGAGGCGAAGGATGGCGAGCCGATCGTTCAGGGGCGCTGCTACATCGCGCCCGGCGATTTCCACATGCTGGTCCACCAGCGCGCCGGCGCCAACGTCATCGCGCTGACCAAGGACCCGCCTGAGAATTTCTGCCGCCCGGCGGTGGACCCGATGATGCGGTCGATCGTGCGCGCCTATGGCCGCAAGGTGCTGGCCTGCATCCTGACCGGCATGGGCCAGGACGGGCTGAAGGGCTGCACCGAGGTGGTGAACGCCGGTGGCACGCTGATCGCGCAGGACGAGGCGTCCAGCGTCGTCTGGGGCATGCCCGGCGCGGTGGCCCAGGCGGGCATCTGCTCCGCCGTGCTGCCGCTGAAGGAAATCGGACCCTACATCCGCAAGTTCGCGTCGAGGGCAGCATGAGAGTCGAAGATTTCGACATGTTCTCCACGCTGCTCAAGCAGCGTTCCGGCCTCGTCCTCACCCGCGACAAGGCCTACCTGCTCGAATCCCGGCTGATGCCGGTGGCGCGCAAGTGGAACATGAAGGGGCTGGAGGAACTGGCCGCCACCGTGCGCACGCGCAAGGACGAAGCCCTGCTGCGCGACATCACGGAGGCGATGACCACCAACGAGTCCTCCTTCTTCCGCGACCAGAAGCCCTTCGACCAGTTCCGGCAGATCGTCCTGCCGCGGTTGCTGGAATCGCGTGCGACCAAGCGGTCCATCCGCATCTGGTCGGCGGCCTGCTCCTCGGGGCAGGAGGCCTACTCGCTGGCCATGATGCTGAACGAGGACGCGGCGAAGATCGCCGGCTGGCGGATCGAGATCGTCGGCACCGACATCTCGTCGGAGATGGTGGAGCGGTCCAAGTCCGGCGTCTACACCCAGTTCGAGGTGCAGCGCGGCCTGCCCATCCAGATGCTGGTGAAGCATTTCAAGCAGCAGGGCGACAAGTGGCAGATCAGTCAGCAGCTGCGGCAGATGGTCAGCTTCCGCGAGTTCAACCTGCTGGGCGACCTGTCGGCGCTGGGCCAGTTCGACGTGGTGTTCTGCCGCAACGTGCTGATCTATTTCGACCAGCCGACCAAGACCAAGGTGCTGGACTCCATCGCCCGGCAGATGCCGCAGGACGGCGTGCTGTATCTCGGCGGCGCCGAGACGGTCCTGGGCATCACGGAGCGCTTCAAGCCGGTGGATGGGCAGCGCGGGCTCTACAGCCTGGGCGGCTTCACGGCGCCGGGTGGGTTGAAGGCGGCGGGCTGAGGGCCGCTGCGGCTGCGGCGCCCTCCTCGACGACCCAGCGGCGGAAAAGGGCAATCTTCGGCCGCTCGGCGGTTTCCGCCGGGCAGACGACGTAATAGCCGAAATCGCCCGGCAAGCTCAGCCCGAACAGCCGGACGAGCTTGCCGGTCGCCAACTCTTCCGACACCAGCGTCGCCCGCGCCATCGCGACTCCCTGGCCGTTCTCCGCGGCCTCAATAGCGATTCCGATCTCGTCGAAGACCAGTTCCGACGTGGGCTTCAGGTCGCTGAGGCCGGCGCTGGCCAGCCACGCCGCCCAATAGGAATGGCCGATGTCGTCCAGCAGCACGTGATGCCGGAGGTCGGCTGGGTGCTCCAGCGTTGGGCGTTCCAGCGGCGTCGGCCCGTGCAGCAGGGCCGGGCTGCAGACCGGAAAGACCTCGTCGTTCAGGAAGCGGTCGGCGCGCAACCCCTCCCAAACCCCCAGCCCGTGGCGCAGCGCCATGTCGACATCGGCTTCGCGCTCGAAATCGATCTCGTGCTGGCTGACGCTGATCCGCAGATGGATTTCCGGATGGCGCGCCCGGAAGCGGCCAATCCGGCTCATCAGCCAGCGGCTGGCGAAGGACGGCGCCACGCTGATCGTCAGGACGCCGGACCGCTCATGCTGCGTGATCCGTTCCAGCCCGGCCGCCAGCCGGGCGAAGGCGTCACGCACGCTGGGCAGCAGAAGCTGGCCGGCGTCGGTGAGGACGAGCGCTTGGTTCAGGCGGCGGAACAGCCGTACGCCGAGGCGGTCCTCCAGCGTGCGGATCTGGTGGCTGATCGCGCTCTGGGTGACGTTCAGCTCCTCCGCCGCCCGGGTGAAGCTGAGGTGGCGCGCGGCCGCTTCGAAGGCGCGCAGGCCGTTGAGGGGAGGGATCGGCATGATGCTTTCGTCAGACGCGCGGTCCGGCGGGAACTGCCCAGCCGCATGAAATTCTCTCATGCAGGTTAGAGAAAGCATCCTTTGCGGGCAAGCCGCAGTCCGGTGCATTTCAAGGGGGACGTTGAACGAACTGGAGTGTCAGGTAATGAGCAAGCGGTCCGTGGCCATCGGGTCCGTGGAGCAGGATTTCGCGGTTGTCCGAGGCGGGCGCCGCCTGTTTTCGTGGCTTGCGGCGGAGATGGTCGGGATGATCGGCCGGCACCGTCAGCGCCGGTCCTTGGCGGACCTAGACGACCGGCTGCTGCGCGACATCGGGTTGAGCCGCGCGGAGGCCATGCGTGAGGTCGAAAAGCCGCTGTGGCGGGAGTGATCCGGCAGCCCTGTTGGGTTTCGCTGACGCTCCACCCAACCTACGACGGGATTTTGAGTAATCGCAGCGGGCGTCAGCCCGCTGCCTGTGCCTGAGGGTGCGGGACGCGCGGCAGCGGGGCGGCGTCCTCGTGCGGGTCGCGCAGCACGTAGCCGCGGCCCCAGACCGTCTCGATGTAGTTGTCGCCCTGCGTGGCCGCCGCCAGCTTCTTGCGCAGCTTGCAGACGAAGACGTCGATGATCTTCAGTTCCGGCTCGTCCATGCCGCCGTAGAGATGGTTCAGGAACATCTCCTTGGTCAGCGTGGTGCCCTTGCGCAAGCTGAGCAGCTCCAGGATGCCGTATTCCTTGCCGGTCAGGTGCAGCGGCTGGCTGTCCACCTCCACCGTGCGGGTGTCCAGGTTCACGGTCAGGCGGCCGGTGCGGATGATGCTGTCGGAATGGCCCTTGGACCGGCGCACGATCGCCTGGATGCGGGCGATCAGCTCGCGCTTGTCGAACGGCTTGGTCAGGTAGTCGTCGGCGCCGAAACCCAGGCCCTTGATCTTGTGGTCAAGCTCCGACAGGCCGGACAGGATCAGGATCGGTGTGGTGACGCGCGCGGCGCGCAGGCGGCGCAGAACCTCGTACCCGTCGATGTCCGGCAGCATCAAATCCAGGATGATGATGTCGTAGTCGTACAGCTTGCCGATTTCCAGCCCGTCCTCACCGAGGTCGGTTGAGTCGACGATGTAGCCCTCCGATTGGAGCATCAACTCGATGCTTTTGGCGACGGACGAATCGTCTTCGACCAGCAGAACCCTCATGGCGATATCCCGACGTTTGATGGCGCTTTTCTGGCAACCCGATAAGGCGTGGTAGGGTCGTATGACCCTTAACAGATCGGCTCGTCTGTTTACAGAGGTTAACAGACGATTCAGCTTAACGCCAGAGGCATAGCGCTTCATTTAACGTTAATGTTTCGAGACGATCATACTGCAGGTGGTGGCCGCCGCTGTGCGCGCCGCCGCCCGTACTCCCGTCCCGGTCATCCGTCCCGGATTCCTTGTCAACGTCCGCGAAACAGCCAAAAACGTGCCCGCCGACGTCGCCCGCCTCCTTCACGAGATCGATGCCCTTCCCGGCTACAGCCGGTTCGGGCGCGTCACCGCTGTGCTCGGCCTTTTGGTCGAGGTCGGCGGCATCGAAAAGGAATTGTCCGTCGGCGGCCGTTGCATCGTGGAATCCCGCGACGGTCGCCAAGTACCTTGTGAGGTGGTCGGCTTTCGACAAGGGCGCGCATTGCTTATGCCGTTCGGGTCTATTGACGGGGTGGGGCTCGGCTGCCGGGCTCTGGTGTCGGACGGCCAGCCATCCGTTTTCCCCACCGACGCATGGCTGGGCCGCGTCATCAACGCGCTTGGCGAGCCGGTGGACGGCAAGGGGCCGCTGCCCAAGGGACCGCGCGGCGTGCCGGTGCGCAACAACCCACCCTCGGCCCACGCCCGCGCCCGCGTCGGCGAGAAGCTGGACCTGGGCATCCGCGCGATCAACGCCTTCCTGACCTGCTGCCGCGGCCAGCGCATGGGCATCTTCGCGGGCTCCGGCGTCGGCAAGTCGTCGGTCATGTCGATGCTCGCCCGCTTCTCCGCCGCGGAGGTTGCGGTGATCGGCTTGATCGGCGAGCGCGGGCGCGAGCTTCAGGAGTTCATCACCGAGGATCTGGGCGAGGAAGGCCTGGCGCGCAGCATCGTCGTCTGCGCCACGTCGGACGAGGCGCCGCTGATGCGCCGACAGGCGGCCTACATGACCATGGCAGTGGCGGAGCATTTCCGCGACCAGGGCCGCGACGTGCTGTGCATGATGGACAGCGTCACCCGCTTCGCCATGGCCCAGCGCGAGATCGGCTTGTCCGCCGGCGAGCCGCCGACGACCAAGGGCTACCCGCCGACCGTCTTCGCCGAACTGCCGCGCCTGCTGGAACGGGCCGGGCCGGGCGTGGCCGGGTCCGGCTCCATCACCGGGCTGTTCACCGTGCTGGTGGAAGGCGACGACCACAACGAGCCGATCGCCGACGCCGTGCGCGGCATCCTGGACGGGCACATCGTGCTGGAACGCCAGATCGGCGAGCGCGGGCGCTACCCCGCCATCAACATCCTGCGCAGCGTGTCGCGAACCATGCCCGGCTGCAACGCGCCCATCGAGAACGAACTGGTGAACCACGCGCGCCGCCTGATGTCGTCCTACGACAACATGGCGGAGATGATCCGCCTGGGCGCCTACCGGAAAGGAACGGACCCACAGGTGGACGAAGCCATCCATTACCAGCCGGCGCTGGAGGCCTTCCTGAAGCAGGGCAAGCGTGAGGCGACGAACCTCGACGAGAGCTACGCCATGCTGGCCGCCATCTTCGGTATCGAACAGTGGCCGCCGCAAGAATGAGCAGCCTCAAGACCATCATCCGCTTGCAGAAGTGGAAGCTCGACGAGAAGCGCCGCGCGCTGGCCGAGCTTCAGAACCTCGCCGACCGCCTGAAGGCCGAGATCGAGCGGCTGAAGGAAGAGATCGCGGCGGAGCAGGAGACGGCCCGCAGCAACGTCGAATACTCCTTCACCTACAGCAACTACATCCAGGCCGCCATGGAGCGCGGCCGGCGCCTGACCCAGTCCATGGGGCAGGTGGAAGGCCAGATCTCCGTCGCCACCGACGAGATGGCCGAAGCCTTCCAGGAGCTGAAGCGCTATGAGCTGGCCGAAGAGGAGCGGCTGAAGCGCGAGAAGGAAAAGCTGAAGCGCAAGGAGGCCAACATGCTGGACGAGACCGCGCTCGTCGGCTTCCGCCGTCGCCAGCAGGAGGAGAACGGCGCCGAGCCGTGACGCCGCGATTGGTCTAGATGCGCCGCATCCGGGCGAAGAGATGCGGGTTGTCCCAGCCGGGCTGGCGGTCTTCCACGACGACGCGATGGGGTACGGGGGCCGGGCGTTCCACCGTGATCTCGGCCCAGCGGGGCACCAGCTCGTTGTTGAGGTCGTCGAGCACGGTGAGCGCCAGCGCCTCCAGTCCGCCGCCGGTGAGGGTGGAGAGGTCGCCCAGGTAGCCGATGAAGCCGGCGGGATTCAGCACCAGACGGTCGGGCACATAGCGCACGGTCAGGCGCGTGCCGGGCAGGGGCTCGCCTTCCAAATCGACCAGGTAATCATGGCGGGTGTCCGGGTTGGGCGCGCTGGTCAGCAGGGCGCGGCGGTGCATGGGCTGCGGCATTTTCAGGCGGTGTAACTTTTGCTGCCCGCCCCGCCGGCGCGGGTCAGCTTCACCCAGCATTTGGCCCCGGACTGGAAGGACAGGCCGCCGACATAGCCCACGGCGCGGATGCTGTCGGCGAAAATCTGGATCAGGTCAAGGCGCAGCTCCGGCGCCAGCACGGTGTGGCTGCGCAGGATCAGGTCGAACCGGTTGGGCTGCACCAATCCGTCGAGCTGGAGGGGACCAAGGCGGCTCAGCTCCAGGTCGAGCAGGAAGCGGCTGCCTTTGCCGTCGCGCTTGCCCTTGCGGCCGCCGTCTTCCTCCTCATCACCCTTGATCGGGTGAATGTGCAGGCGGATGGGCAGCGGGCCGTTGGCGTCGAACATCGGCAGGATGAAGGGCCGCCAGTCGCCGGGCAGCGGGTCGGCCGACTGCTGCTGGAGCGACTTGAACTCGCGGTCCAGCTGCTGGACGAGGTCGCCGCGCCCGGCCTTCTCCAGGGCGGTCGTCGCGTCCTCGCCGAGCCAACCGCGGGCGTCGCCGCCGCGGATTGCCGACAAAAGGAAGCTCAGTGCCGCGGTCAGCTTCCGGTTCGGCTGCGGCATCACGGTGGCGAGCAGGGATTGCGCCGCCGCGTGGTCCACGCCGGCGAGGGTGGACAGGATCTGGCGCATCGCCGGCCAGTCGCGCTCCGTCAGTGGGCCGGTGGGTGTCGGCGCGGGCGCGGCGGTCCGCAGCGCCTGGCCGGGGTCGGTCAGGGCCGCCGTGATCGTGGCCCCCGCCGGCAGGCTGGCTTGGACGTTCAGGGCCAGCATGCCCTTGCGAGTGGCGAGGATCGGCTGGCCCTGCGGAGTCGTGCCGGCCACCGTGCCGCGCAGCACAGGCTCGTCCGGGGCGGCGGCATCCGGCAGGTCCGGCATGTCCTCCAGGCTGGTGGATGGCGGCGCCTTGGAATCGGCGTCTGCTGAGGGATTGCCCTGCGGGTTGGGTGATTTGGGGGGCTGGCCCTCCGGGGGCTTACCTTGCAGCTGGCTGGGGAGAGGCTGGTCGGGCGGTGGCGTGACTGTCAGGATCTTGAGCGCGACGGTTCCGCCCTGCGGCAGGTCCGGCTCCGGCGACGTCTGAGCATCGGGACTGGGCGGCGTTGCGGGCGGTTCCGGCGTGGCCGGGGCGGTGGAGGGCGATTCGGCGCCGGGGTGCGCGGCGTTGCCTCCCAACTGGACCGGTGTGTCGAGCATCGGCTTGCCCAGGGGCGGGGATGCGCTTGGCAGCGGGCCGGGCTGGGCGGCGGGCTGGGGAGATGCTCCCGTGGGCGGGGTTGGAGTGCCCGCTGGGGCCGATGGCGCGCCGGCCGTTGCCGGGGGCGTGGCGGCGGGTGGTGTCGGTGGTGGAGCGGTCTGGCCGGGCAGGGTGGGCGCTGCACCGCGCGGGGCCGGGGGCTTCGGCGTGGCGGCGATGACCAGGGCCGGGATGATGCTGCCGGGCACCAGCAGAGGCAGCGGCTGCGCCATCGGCGCGCCCGCCGTGGCCGTCGGCGTTGCCGAGGGGACGGTCGGGTTCGGCAGGATCACGGCGGGACCCTGGCCGGCCCCCGGCTGGGGTCCCGTCGGACCGGCCGGCGTCCCGGGTGTGGTTGGCGCCGTGGTCGATCCGGTGGTCAGGAGCAGCAGGACCTTGACCCCTTGCGCGGACGTCTGGCCCGGTGTGATCTGGAGCGTGACCGGCTTGTCGGTCGGCAGCGGCGTTGGCGTGTCGAGCAGGATCTCACCGGCCTGGGTGCGGACGCGGGTCAGCCCGTCCGGCGTCTCGCCCGCCACCGTGCCGGTCAGCACCACCGCGCGGGTCAGGTCCTGCAACCGCTCCGGCAAGGTCCGGACCGTCACCTCGGTCGCCAGCGCCGGTGCGGCGGGGGCCGCAGGCGCAGGACCGGCCGGCGTGGCCGGGCCGGCGACGGGGGGTGGGACGGTGGCTCCCATGTCCCCTTCCTTGCGGACCGGCTGCCGGGGCGCCTTACTGGCCGCTCATCAGCCGCTGGGCGATGGCCAGGACGTCGCGCGCGGCGTCGCAGCCCGGCGAGCGGGTGAGCAGCGGCGACTGGTTGCGGATGGCGTCGCGCACCTTCAGGTCGCGGCGGATGATGCCGGCCAGCGAGGGCTTGAACTTCAGGAAGTTCTGGCAGGCCTTCAGGATGGTGCCGTAGGTCCGCTCCCCGTCCTTCACGCTCTGCGCCATGTTCACCACCACGCGGAGGTCCGCCGTCGGGTTCGTGGCGTGGCTCAGCTTGATGAAGGCGTAGGCGTCGGTCAGCGAGGTCGGCTCGTCCGTCGTCACCACCAGCGTCGTTCCGGCCGGGCCGGACAGGGTGCGCACCGTGCGGTCCACGCCGGCGCCCATGTCCATGATGACGCAGTCGTAGTTGCGCGCCAGCTCCAGCAGGTCGTTGCGCAGGCCGGACAGGCGCTGGCTCGGCAGTTGGGCGAGCGTGCCCGAGCCGGAGCGGCCGGCGATGATGTCGAAGCCGCCTTCAGGGAAGCGCTGGGCCGCGCGGCCCAGGGTCACGTCGCCGTTGATGACGGCGCCCAGGTCGTTCTTCGGCTGGAATCCCAGCTGGATGTCGACGTTGGCAAGGCCGAGGTCGCCGTCGAACAGCAGCGAATTCTTGCCCATCTTGGTCAGGGCGTGGGCGAGCGTGATCGAAAACCACGTCTTGCCGACGCCGCCCTTGCCGCTGGCCACGGCGATGACGTTGCCCCCGCGCAGCGGGCGAACGTTCTTGAGGGCGGCCGGAAATACCGGATCGGTCATGGGATGGTCCTCGACGACG
Organism: Azospirillum canadense; assembly: GCF_025961225.1. Lineage (GTDB taxonomy): Bacteria > Pseudomonadota > Alphaproteobacteria > Azospirillales > Azospirillaceae > Azospirillum > Azospirillum canadense. The sequence goes on from NZ_JAOQNG010000010.1 coordinate 485,566, forward strand.
AAGAACGTACGGCTTTGGTCTTGGAAGGAGAGGCCTTGGCGGCGGCACGCGCCGCTTTGGCCTCGGGGGGCATCATCAGGCGGGCGAAGGCCATCGGGTTCAATGGCGTCAGCCCCTCTGCAACCTTGGAAGAGACGCTGGCGTTGCAGAAGGCCATGCGGGCGCGGTGCGCGGTGCCGAGCAGGCTGCCCAGACGGCGCGCCATGTCCAGGCGGGTGATCAGCATGCGGCGCACGCCCATCGCCTTGAAGGACTGGGCGATGTCGGCGGCCTCCAGCGCGTCCATACCGGCGGGCAGGACCAGGATCGGCTCCGCCACGCCCGCGGACAGGAGGGCCTTCAGGTCGGCCATCTCCTCCCGGTCGTAGGGGTTGCGCCCGGCGGTGTCCACCAGGACGACGTCGCAGCCGCGGTTCACCTCGAAGGCGCCGGCCAGCGCGTCGGGGTCCTCCACCGTCGCCAGCTTGATCTTCATCAGGCGAGTGAAGGCGGCCAACTGCTCCATGCCGCCGGCGCGCACCGTGTCGGTGGTGATCACGCCGACCTTGCGCTTTTTGAACACGGCCTGCGCGGCGAGCTTCGCGACGATCAGCGTCTTCCCGCCGCCGGGCGGGCCGACCAGGATCAGCGGCTTGTTGCCGGTGCGCTTGTCGTGCAGCGGGCTGAAGGTGAACATGCTGTCCAATGCGGCGCCCAGCGCCAGCATCGGGTCGTCGGTGTCCAGGCTGGAGGCCGCGTCGATCAGCTGTTCGGCGAGCGCGGCGGGGACGCCGTGGCGGTGCAGCACGTCGGCCACCACCTCGCCCACGTCGATCTCCGGCTCCTCCACCAGGATGGGCTTGGGCGGCGCGTGGTGGGTCGCGCGCGACGGCGCCATGACGAGGTCGTCTTCCTCCACCGCCGCGGTCACGCGCACGCCGCCGCCTTCCTCCTCGCGCGTGGCGACGATGATCGCGTCGTCGCCCAGCGCCTGGCGGACCATCCGCATGGCTTCGGACATGGATTTGGCGTGGAAGGACTTCAGCCGCATGCGCGAGGCTCCGTCCCTGTCACGTCATGGTGTGCGGCGTGTGCCATCAGATCTGCCCCAGGGTCTTGATCTTCGCCTTGGGGTGGATCTCGTTCTGCGACATCACCACGGTGGCCGGCCGGAACCGCTCGACGATGGAGCGGACGAAGGGACGGATCAGGGGGCTGGTCAACAGGACGGGGGTCTCGCCCATCATGGCGTGTCGCTCGAAGGTTTGGCGGACCGAAGTGATGAATTGCTGCAGGCGGCTTGGCGCCATCGTCAGTTGCCGGTCGTCGCCGTCACCCACCAGCGATTCCGCGAACGCCTGCTCCCATTCGGGGGAGAGCGTGACGAGCGGGATGAAGCCCATCTCGTTGATGTTCGCGTCGCAGATTTGGCGGGCCAGGCGCGTGCGCACATGCTCCGTGATCTGCGTGATGCTGCGGGTTTGACTTGCCGCCTCCGATACGCCTTCCAGGATTGTTGCAAGATCGCGTACCGACACGCGTTCCGCAAGCAAGTTCTGCAGCACACGTTGCAGTCCGCCCACGGTGATCTGCTGCGGCACCACATCGGCCACGAGCTTCTGGTGTTCCTTGTCGAGTTCATCGAGCAGCTTCTGCGTCTCGGTGAAGGACAGAAGCTCCGGCATGTTGTCCTTGATCAGCTCCGTCAGGTGCGTGGTGATGACGGTGGACGGGTCCACGACGGTGTAGCCCTTGAACAGGGCCTCCTCGCGGTAGCCCGGCTCGATCCAGATGGCCGGCAGGCCGAAGGTCGGCTCGATGGTCTGCTCTCCGGGCAGGCTCATGGCCTCGCCGCGCGGATCCATGACCAGCAGCATGTTGGGCCGGATGTCGCCGCGCCCCGCCTCGATCTCCTTGATTCGGATGATGTAGGCGTTGGGCGGCAGTTGCAGGTTGTCCTGGATGCGCACCGCGGGCATGACGAATCCGACCTCGCCGGCGATCTGCCGGCGCAAGCCCTTGATCTGGTCGGTCAGCCGGTGGCTGCCCGCCTGCGGCTGGTTGATCAGCGACAGCAGGCCGTAGCCGAGTTCCAGCCGAATCAGGTCGATGGCGAGTGCCGTGGAGATCGGCTCGTCGGCCACAGGCGCCGGACCGCCGCCGGGGCCCATACCCGCGGCCTCCGCCGCGGCGGCTTCGGCCTCCTCCGCCTCCTTCTTCGCGCGGATCTTCGGCAGGTAGTAGGCGGCGGCCCCCACCGCGCCGATCACCGGCAGGAAGGGCAGCAGCGGCATGCCGGGCATCAGGGCCAGCAGGGTGATGGCACCGGCCGACAGGCCCAGCGCGCTGACATGGCCGGTCAGCTGGCCGACCACCGCCTTGTCGGTGGAGCCGCCCGTGCCGGCTTTCGACACCAGGAAGCCGGCGGAGATGGAGATGACCAGCGCCGGGATCTGGGAAACGAGGCCGTCGCCGATGGTCAGCTTCGTGAAGGTGTCCAGCGCCTGCAGCACCGGCATGTCGTAGCGCAGGACCGCCAGCGCCACGCCGCCGATGATGTTGATGAACATGATCATCAGGCCGGCGACCGCGTCGCCCTTCACGAACTTCGACGCACCGTCCATGGAGCCGAAGAAGGCGCTTTCGTCCTCCAGCTCCTTGCGCTTGGCGCGTGCGGTCGTCTCGTCGATCATGCCGGCGGACAGGTCGGCGTCGATGGCCATCTGCTTGCCGGGCATGGCGTCCAGGGTGAAGCGGGCCGCGACTTCCGCGATGCGGCCCGAACCGGCGGTGATCACCTTGAAGTTCACGATCGTCAGGATCGCGTAGACGATCACGCCGATGATGAAGTCGCCGCCCATCACGAAGCCTGCGAAGGCCTCGATGACGTGGCCGGCCGCCGCCGTGCCCTCGTGCCCGTGCGTCAGGATCAGGCGCGTCGACGCCATGTTCAGCGACAGGCGCAGCAGCGTGGTGATCAGCAGGATCGTCGGGTAGGACGACAGGTCGAGCGGCTTTTCGATGAACAGCACGACCATCAGGATGAGGATGGAGATCGTGACGTTCAGCCCGAGCATCATGTCGAGCAGCAGTGACGGCAGCGGCAGGATCAGGCCGACGACGATCAGCATGATGCCGGCCGCCATCACGATGTCGCCGCGCTTCAGCGACGACTTCGCAACGGCCAGCATGTCGCCGAAGGCGGCCATGTTGCCCAGCCGGCCCCCGCCCGCCTGCCCTTGATTCGTCTGCTCCGTCAGCGCCATGCCGCCCGATCTCCGCCTTCGTACCTGTTAGCGGATCAGACCGCGGCGCGTTCCTCGGCGCCCGGCGGCGGCACGGGCACGCCCTCCTCGCTGTACTGCTTCAGCTTGTTGCGCAGCGTGCGGATGGAGATGCCGAGGATGTTCGCGGCGTGGGTGCGGTTGCCGAGACAGTGGGACAGAGTGCCAATAATCAGGTCGCGCTCCACCTCCGCCACGGTGCGGCCAACCAGCCCCTGCACGGCGGCCGGCTGCGCGCCGCCTCCGCCGCCGGGCGGCGTGGAGGGGGCGCTGCCGGGGACATAGCCCGGCGGCGGCGCGTAGGAGGTCGGCAGGCTCGGGTAGCCCTGGCCCTGCGGGGCGTAGCCGCGCGGGGCGGCCGGCACCGTGCCGCCGGGACCGGCGAAGGGGTTCGCCACCGGCGAGTTCTGCGGGATGGAGGCCTGGGCGCTGCCCTCCGGCGCCAGCATCTGGCTGGTCAGCAGGATGGCGTCCGGCCCGACCACTTCGCCGCGGGAGAGCAGCACCGCGCGGTGCATGGTGTTCTCCAGCTCGCGCACGTTGCCGCGCCAGTGGTGGCTGCGCAGCATCAGCAGCGCGTCGTCGGACAGGCGCTTCTCGCCCAGCCCGTTGGCCTGCGCGTATTTGCGCAGGAAATGGTCGGCGATCAGCGGGATGTCCGCCGGCCGCTCCCGCAGGGACGGGATGGCGACGTTGAAGACGTTCAGGCGGAAATACAGGTCCTCGCGGAAGTTGCCGCTGCGGACCTCGTTCTCCAGATTGCGGTTGGAGGTGGCGACCAGGCGGACGTTGACCTTCACCGGCGCCGAGGAGCCGATGCGGTCGATTTCCTTCTCCTGGATGGCGCGCAGCAGCTTGGCCTGCAGGCGCGGGTGCATCTCCGACAACTCGTCCAGCAGCAGGGTGCCGCCGTTTGCCTCCTCGAACTTGCCGAGCCGCCGCGCGACGGCGCCGGTGAAGGCGCCCTTCTCGTGGCCGAACAGCTCCGACTCCAGCAGGTTCTCCGGGATGGCCGCGCAGTTCACCGCGACGAAGGGCGCGTCGGCGCGCCGGCTCTTGCGGTGGATGTAGCGGGCCATCAGCTCCTTGCCGGTGCCGCTCTCGCCCGTGATCATGACCGAGGCGTCGCTGGGCGCCACCTGGTCGGCCATGCGCAGGGTCGCCAGCATGGCCGGGTCCTGGCAGACGATGGCGTGGCTTTCCTCTGCCACCGCCTCCAGCACCGCGGCGATCAGTTCCGCGTCCGGGGGCAGGGGGATGTATTCCTTGGCGCCGGCGCGGATCGCCTTCACCGCCGCCGCGGCGTCGGTGCCGATGCCGCAGGCCACGACCGGGATCGTGATGCGCTCCGCCTTCAGGCTTTCGATGAACTTGGCGATGTCCAACTTGACGTCGATCATCACCAGGTCCGCACCCGCGGCGGCGCGCAGGGCGCCCAGCGCCCCTTCGATGCTGTCGGTGTGGGATACCTTGGCACCGCGCTGCATGGCGATCTTGCCCGCGGCGGTGATGTATCCTTCCAACGTTCCAACGATCAGCAAACGCATCGTTTACGCTCCCCTCGGAAATCCCCGGTCGGAGTCCCGGTCGAAGTACTGGATCCGCTTTCCAGGCGGCAGGACGGCGTTCAGGAGCATCTCCAGACGCCGCGGATTTTCCTGACGCGCGATGGATACGGCGCCGATGGTGTACAGAGTCTTGATGAGCGCGTCCTCTTCGGCCGCCCGCTCCACCTTCGCGGCGAGCGGGGCGAGCACGACGTTGCCGAGGACGGCGCCGTAGAAGGTGGTCAGCAGCGCCAGCGCCATGGCCGGGCCGATGCTTGAGGGGTCGTTCAGGCTGCCCAGCATCTGGACGAGGCCGACCAGCGTGCCGATCAGCCCCATGGCCGGCGCCACCTCCGACCCGCGGCGCAGCACGCCCGCGCTCTTGATGTGGCTGGAGCCGACGGCCTCCACCTCCCCGGTCAGCATGCGCTCGATGTCGTCGGGCGGCAGGCCCTCCGCCACCAAGGTGACGGAGCGGTGCAGGAAGGAGTCGGTGCGCAGCTCCGGCAGGACGTTGCGCAGCGTTTCCGGCGCGCGGCGCGCGGCTTCGGCCAGCAGAAGCACCTGCCGGGCCACGCCGCGCGGGTCGTTGGTGCGCTGGACCAGCACGGCCCCGGCGTCGCGCCACGCCCGCGCCACGTCGCCCAGCGAGAAGGACGCGGTGGTGACCGCCAGCGTGCCGCCGACCACGATGATCAGCGACGGTGGGTCGAGAAAGGCGCGCAAGGAACCGCCCGCCGCGATGGCGACGAGGATGACGCCCGTGGCGGCGGCAAGCCCGACCAGGGTCGCCGCGTCCACCCCGCCGCGCAGCCGCGCGCCGCGCGACGGCGACGTCGCGCTGGGGCCACCCCGTCCGCCGCGGCGCGGCTGGTCGGACGTATCCCGGGTGACGCTCATCCGCGGTCCGACTTGATGATTTCGGTCATGGTCACGCCCAGGCGATCCTCCACCACCACGACTTCGCCGCGGGCGACGAGGCGGTTGTTCACGTAGATGTCGATGGCCTCGCCCACCTTGCGGTCAAGCTCCACCACCGCGCCGCGGCCGAGCTTCAGGAGCTGGCTGACCTGCATGGTGGACTTGCCGAGCACGGCCGAGATCTGGACCGGGATGTCGTAGACCGCCTCCAGATCCTTGGCTGGACCGAGGCCGGTCTCGTAGTCCGAGACATCGCCGCGGCCGCCGTTGTCCAACTCGTCGAGGGAGAAGCTGTCCTTACCCATCTAAACTCTCCAAAGCAATCGGTCTCAGGCCGGCGCCGGGGCGTCGAGGACCGTGGCGACGCGGCGCTCGATCTCGGCCATCAGGCGCCCAGTGTCGCGCTCCACGCCGCCTTCGGCCCATTCGATCCGGCAGCTGCCGGGGGCCAGAGCCGGGTCGCCCGCGACCATCAGCTTGGCCCCGAAGCCGCGCGACCCGATCACCTGGTCGAGATGCTCGCGCACCAGGTCGACCGTGTCCTCGGCCACGCGGACCACGAGGCGCGGCTCGTCGATCAGGTCGGTCAGGCAGGCGCGCACGACGCCCTCCACCTCCGCCAGGCCGCCGCGGCGGGCCAGCTCCGGCATCAGCTTGCGGACGATGGTCAGCGCCACGTGCACGGGCTGGTCGGATAGGACGCCGCGCACCGCGTTGTGTTCGTTGATCAGGTGCTGCACGCCGCCGCCGATGGCTTCCAGCGCGTTGGCGATGCGGGCCTGCACGGTGGCCTCGATCTCCACGCGGGCCTTCTCGTAGCCCTCGCCGCGACCGGCGCTGCTGCCGTCCACGAAGCCCTTGCCATAGCCGGCGGACTTGCCGGCCGTCTCGCCCTCGGCGAAGCCCTGGGCGCGGGCGGCGGCCAGATCCTCCTCGCCGAAGACCGGCGGCGGGGGAGGCGGCGGCTCCGCCGGGATCTCCGGCACGGGCTCCGGCTCGGGCAGATAGTCCTCCTCGACCTGGTACTGCCGCGGCGGCGGGGCGTCCACGTCGAAGGATTCGTCGAAGAGGAACTTGCGGACGGAACTCATCGCCTCAGCTCTCCTGGTAGAGCCAGTTGCGCAGGATCGACACCGCTTCCTCCGGGTGCTTCTCCACGATCTCGCCCACCTTGCGCAGCGAGGAGGCGCGGACGCGGCCCTCGACGCGGTTGATGTCGATCATCTGCTCCAGATCCTCTTCGGCCTGAGCGGCTTCCAGCGCCAGATCCTGGGCGAGCGCGCCGGTCGGGGCGGCGAGTGCCGCGGGCAGGCCGCTCTGGTCGGTCAGCAGGCGGTCCATGTCGTCGTCCTCCTGCTGATCGGCCTTCTCGAAGGCGCGTGTGATCAGCGGGCGGATGACCAGCAGGATGATCAGCACGGCGACGATCCCGAGCACCACCATTTCGGCGATGCGGAACAGGTCTTCCTTGGTCATGCCCAGGAACAGCTCCTCCGGCTTCTGCATGTCGTCTTCCGGAGTCCAGAAGCGCATGTTGACGACTTCGAGCGAATCGCCGCGCACCGCGTCGAGGCCGACGGCCGAGCGGACCAGCGCCTTGATGCTCTCCACTTCCTGCTCCGTCCGCGGCTGGTAGGCGGGCGGGTTGCCGTCCTTGGCCGGGGCGTAGGTGCCGTCCACCAGCACGGCCACGGACAGGCGCCGCACCTGCCCGGTCTCGCGGACGTGGTTCTTGGTGGTCTTGCTGATCTCGTAGTTGATCGTCTCTTCGTTGCGACCCTGCTTGTTGTGCGAGATCGGGCCGGCGTTGTTCCCGGACTGCGCGGTGGGCAGGTTCTGGTCCACGGTGACCGGCGACAGCGGGTCGCGGTCGCTGCTCTCGTTCGTCTCGCTGACCGTCTGGGTCGAGCGGACGACTTGGCTTTCCGGGTCGAAGATTTCCGACTGGGTGGTGATGCGGTCGAAGTCGAGGTCGGCCGACACCTCCGCACGGACCTTGCCGTAGCCGACGGTGCGGCCCAGCAGATCCTCGATGGTGCGGGCGATGCGGTTCTCGTAGGTGACCTTCTTCTCCTCGGCGGACGCGAGCATGGCGTCGGCGCTGTCGTTGCCGGCGCCGCGCGACAGCAGCTTGCCCTTGTCGTCGACGATGGAGATGCGGCTGGGGTCGAGGTTCGGGACCGAGGCGGCGATCAGCTGCTGGATCGCCTGGATGTTCTCGCGCGACAGCTGCGCGCCGGGGCGCAGCTTCAGGAAGACGCTGGCCGTCGCCGGGTTCTGCTGGCGGGCAAACAGCTCGCGCTTGGGCAGCACGAGGTGGACGCGGGCCTGCTGCACGCCGTTCAGCGTCTGCACCGTGCGCGCCATCTCGCCTTCCAGCGCGCGCAGGTGGTTGATGTTCTGCATGAAGCTTGTGGCGCCGAAGCCTTCGCCCTTGTCGAACAGCTCGTAGCCGATCGACCCGCCCGACGGCAGCCCGGCCGCGGCCATCCGCATGCGGACCGGCCCCACCTGGTCGGCCGGGACGGTGATCTTCGTGCCGGTCTTGTCAACCGTGTAAGGAACCTTCGCCTCGTCCAGCTTCTTGGCGATGGCGGCCGCTTCGCCCTGCTGGAGGTCGGAGTAAAGAAGCTCCATCTCCGGGGTGGAGAGGCGGGTCATCAGGTAGACGAAGAATCCGATCAGCAGAATCCCCACGCCGCCGATCGCCGCAAGGCGCGCGGGGCCGAGATTGCGCAAGGTCTGCAAAAGGTTGTTCACGCGCGTCCACCCCGATCGGATGCCCCAACTCGGCAAGGAACTCCTGGAGAAGTCCTTGATTTCGCAGGCGCAGCAAGTGCGGCTGCAAATTCCGCGCCGGGGTCTACTTCAGCGGGCATGCTGCGTTGTCTTGATGAACAGAGGGTTAATGCGTGGGCAGATATTGCCCAGTCCCCGGCAAAAAATGCCTACCGATGCGCGCCGGCCACGCACGTCCATTGCGCGGGTGGAGAAGGATTCGGTCCGCTTTCGCGATCGACGCGTGCCTCTTTTGTCGCCGCTGCGGGGCGATGGTCCGGAAATACCCCGAAAGAAAGAATAACATCATCATTCATTCGGTGCTGTTCCCAGATATCACGGTGTTTCTGTGGTAGTAAATGACGCAGCAGAGGTTGACTTTGAGGGTTCGACGTCATAGCTGAGTTGCAATTGACGCCGACGTTGTGCCGTTTTAGCCATGGCATAAGCGGCACGGGAACTTTCTCGACTCATTCCAGAGTCCCGCCGGCCTTTCGTTCGGCGGTGTCCTGTGGTGCCGGGCCGTGCGTCGGGTCGAAACCAAGCCAACGGTGGGGGATGCTGTGAAAAAACGCGGCCGTGAAAAGAAGGAAGGCCTCAACGAGGTCGATGTGTTCGTCGGGCAGCGCCTGCGCGAACTGCGCATGTTGGCCGGCCTCAGCCAGAGCGACGTCGCGTCGGCGCTGGGGCTGACGTTCCAGCAACTGCAGAAATACGAGCGCGGCTTCAACCGCGTGTCGGCCAGCCGGCTGTTCAAGCTGGCGCAGTTCTTCCGGGTGCCCGTGTCGGTCTTCTTCGAGGGGCTGGAGGAACGCCACGCCGCCCAGGAAGGTGGAGCCGGCGTGCCGCAGGCCGAGGAATCGGAAGGCACGCTGCGGTCGCGCGAGGCGCTGATGCTGGCGCGCTATTTCCAGAACATCCGTGACCCGCAGATCCGTGGCGCGATCCGGGAACTGGCGGAGCGGTGCGCGAACCAAGCCGAGGGCGAGGGCATGCCGGGCATGGGCGACGACGTCGCCATCGGGCAGGCCGCCGCGCGCAGCCGCCGCGGACGTGGCGCCGGTCACACCGTCGGACAGGCGTAAGGCCGCGCGGCCCATGCACGCCAAGCCGACGCGGTCCGGGTCCATAGGTTCAGGAAGACCCTTGCGGGGCGGGTGACGCACAACGGCGCACCCGCCCGCTTGCCGCGCAAAAGGGCGCGAAACGCCTGATGCGGCCGGGCGCGGCCCATCCCCGACGTTCGCGCAACATTCAAATCCCAATAAAGGCGAACGTCGCGTCAAATGAGGCGCGCAGTTCTGCCAGCGAACTCTTGACCCATGACTGGGCCGGGTGCTGGCCTGTGGTGGGGACGGAACCTCGATTTCTCCGTAAGGTCGGAGAGGCGATCCCCTCCGTCTCGGCCGAAGGGGAGGGTTCCGATGACGCCGAACTTGGCAGCGCCTGCCGCTATGATCCAACTGGCTGTGGCGCTGGTGGTCGTTTCCGGTCTTGTGGCCTGCGCCAAGCCGGAGATGGAGGCCACGCAGGTCTACCGGGGGCCGCGCCTCCCGCCACCCACCCGCGTGCTTGTCTCCGATCTGGCCGTGACGCCGGACGAGGTGAAACTCGACCGCGGGCTGAGCTCCCGGCTGGTCAGCGCCGCCCAGGGAACACCGCGGACGGAACAGGAGATCGCGGTGGGACGGCGGGTGGTCAACGCCATGTCCGAGGCGGTCGTCACGGAACTCCGCAAGCGCGGCATTCCGGCGGAACGGGCAGCGGGTGGCCCGTCCGTGGGCGGTGGGAGCGACCTGCTGGTCGAAGGACAGCTGATCTCCATCGACGAAGGCAACCGAACCCAGCGCAACGTGATCGGGCTCGGCGCCGGGCGCAGCGACGTCCAGGCGGATGTGCAGCTTCTTTACCGGCCGGTGGGCAGCGCGCCCTTCCTGCTGGTGAATTATGAAGGCGCTTCGACGAGCGGCCGGAAACCCGGCATGGCGGAAACCATGGGCGTCGGCGCGATCGGCCGTCGCCTTGCCAGCGGCGCGGCGCTGGGGGCGGCCCCCTCCGCCGCGTCGGAGGCGTTCCGGGCGGAGGTTCGCGACGACGCCCAGCGCATGGGTAAGGATGTGGCGGACCGGATCGCGGACTACTACACGTCGCAGGGGTGGCGGTGACGCTCGGCTGTCCGTCGCGTTGGCGTCAGCGGGGGGACGGGCTGCGCCGCTTCCGCGGGCGCGGCGCGGGTTTCGCCAGATGCTTCACCTCCTCGTACCGGTCGAGGAACAGGGTGTAGGCGCGTTCCGGGCCCACCGGGACGATGGTGGACGGATGTGGCGGGGGGAGATGGCCCCAGTCCATCCAGGCCGCCGGCAGGAGGTCGCGCAGTTCGGTCGCCATGCAGACGAGGTCCGCGTGCTTCACCTCGGGCTGGTCGTCCTCGAAGCCGAACCAGCGGCACAGGGCGCCCTTGACCGGCTGCAACCGCTGCTTGACGTAGCCGCGGTCCAGCAGGACCTTTACCGGCGACGGCCAATCGCCGAGAAACTCCTCGCTGTCGTGCATGAGCGCGGAAAAGGCCAGTGGCGGCGGCACGAGGCGCGACACCATCACGGAGTGTTCGGCGACGGAATACCACGGCCGCGCGGCGCCGCCCCAGCGGGGCTGCGCGGCGAGGCATTGGGCGATGTCGGTGATCGGCATGCCCGTCGCGTCCGGCTCCAGAAGATCGAGGATGAAGCCCGACGGCATCAGGATCGCGGTGCGACCGTCCGGTCGGTTCAATAGGTCAAGCTGCATGCCATCACCGTAACAATCCCGGCCGGCGCGAATCCAGTGGCGCGACCGGCATCCCGCTCAATGGCTCACCCAGGGAGCGGGCCGGCCTCGCTTTCCAGGATCACGCGGCTGGTCGTCTCCACCACGCCTTCCAGAAGCGGCACCAGGGCCGCGACCTTGTCCGGGTCGGTGTAATGGTCGTTCAGCGCGCGGGCGATGGCGGCCATGCGGGGCGTGCCAAAATTGGCGGCCAGCCCGGCCAGCGTGTGGGCGGCCTGCCGCAGGTCGCGCGGGCGATTTCCCTGCAGGGACGAGCGGATCGCCGTCAGCTCGCGCATCGCCGTCTCCGGAAGCAGGCGCAGCATGCCGTCCAGGCTTTCGGAGCCCAGCGCCAGCCTCAGCTCCGACAGCTTCACGCGGTCGACCAGCGGCAGCCGGGCGAACAGGTCGCGCTCCGGAACGGCGTCGGCCTTGCCGGGCACCGGGACGGCCCGGTCGTCGAGCGGCCGGCTGGCAAGGTCGATGATGACGGCGTTCAGATGTTCCCAGTCGATCGGCTTCGTCAGATAGGCGTCGAGGCCCGCGGACATGTGGCCGTCGCGGTGCTCGGGCAGCGCGTCGGCGGAAATGCCGATGATCGGCAGGCGGGAGGCCGGGCCGCTCATCCGGCGGATGGCCCGCGCGGTGGACCGGCCGTCCATCACCGGCATCTCCATGTCGAGGAGCACGGCGTCGTAGTCGGCGGCCTGCAAGGCGGCGATCACGGCGCGCCCGTCCGCCACGGCGTCGATACGGTGCCCCAGCCGAGTCAGCATGGCCGAGATCAGCATGCGGTTGACGTCGTTGTCCTCGCCGAGCAGAAGCCGCAGCGACGCCGCCGGACGTCCCGCCGCGTCCTCACCCGATCCGGAACGCAGCACCAGGGTTTCGGGAAGCGGCTGCGCCAACGCGTCGGCGGCGGGCGGCGCCTCGGCCAAGCGGGAGCGGATGGTGAAGCGGAAGGTCGTCCCGCGGCCGGGGAGGCTGGACACGGCGATGTCGCCGCCCATCGCCTCGGCCAGCCGCTTGCAGATGGCCAGGCCCAGGCCCGTGCCGCCGTACCGGCGGCTGGTCGAGGCGTCGGCCTGGACGAAGGCCTCGAACACGCGGGCGCGCTGCTCCTCGGTCATGCCGATGCCGGTGTCGGCGACCTCGAACCGCAGGAGCATGTCGGTGCCCGCGCTACCATCGCCTTCGTCCACGTCGGGGCGCCACGCGGCGATTTCGATCCCGCCGCGGTCGGTGAACTTGATGGCGTTGGAGACGAGGTTGAACAGCACCTGGCGCAGCCGCGTCGGGTCGCCGCGCACGTGGCGGGGCGTGTCCTCCGCGATGGAGGCGGTCAGCGACAGGCCCTTGGCGGCAGCGCGGACGGCGAAGAGCTGCACCACGTCCTCGACCAGCCGGTACAGGGAGAAGTCGATCTCCTCCATCTCCAGCTGCCCGGCCTCGATCTTGGAGAAGTCGAGGATGTCGTTCAGGATTGTCAGCAGCGTGTCGGCGGACGACCGCAGCGTCTTGACGAAGCCCTTCTGCGCCTCGCTGAGCGGCGTTCCCAGAAGCAGGTCGCCCATGCCGATCACCGCGGTCATCGGCGTGCGCAGTTCGTGGCTCATCATGGCCAGGAAGCGCGACTTGGCCCGGCTGGCGTTCTCGGCGGCGACGCGGGCGGCCTCCGCCTCCTCCCGCGCGCGGTCCAGGTCCTCGGCCAGCGCGAAGGTCTCGGCGGCGAGCCGGGTCAGCTGCTCCTGCGCGTCGCGCAGTTCCTGCTCCGACCGGCGGCTCCGCGTGACGTCGATGCAGGTCCCGACGAACCAGCGCAGGCGCCCGTCGGGGTCCGTCACCGGACGGATCGACAGCGCGTTCCAGAAGGGGGTGCCGTCCTTGCGGTAGTTCAGGACCTCCACCGACACCGGTTGCCCGGTTTCCAGCGCGACGCGGACCCTCTCCACCGTGTCCGGATCGGTGTCCGGCCCTTGGAGAAGGCGGATGTTGCGGCCGATCAGCTCGTCCTCGGCATAGCCGGTGATTTCGCGGAAGGCGCGGTTGCAGTAGACGAGCGGCCGATCGGGCCGGTTCGGGTCCACCAAGGCGATGCCGGACGTCGTCGCCTGCGCCACCTCGGCCAGCACTCCGCCGCACGACGGGTCGATCAGCCAGTCGCCGGTCTCGGACGGTGGGGGAAAGCGGGACGGGGACACGGCGGCGGGTCTTCAGGCGGTGGCTTCGGCGTGATCGCCCACCATAGGCGGTCATGGCCGTGAAAGCCATGTCCAAGACTTCGGAGACGTGACGGCGCCAATGGAAAGCGCAGGCCGAGCGAAGGTTGCGGATATGACTTTCTTTTCCCTTTTTGGAGGCTTCTCTATCCGTCCCGACGGCGTTAACGTGTTCAGCGCGGCGTGATTTGCAACGCCGCTGTGGGCGGAGCGGGGTTCCAGGGATGCTGACCGACGGCGCGAACAGTTCTTCTCAAATCAAGGCCATCAACGATCTCGGCGTTCTGCTGATCGAGGACGACGACTTCACGCGCCGGCTGATGAGCCGGCTTCTCCAGGACCTGAAGGTGCGCCGGCTGTGGGAGGCGTCGGACGGAATGGCGGCGCTGGAGATCCTGCGCAAGCACGCGGACGAGGTGGACGTCGCCATCTGCGACCTGGAGATGCCGCGGATGAGCGGGCTGGACCTGCTGCACGCGCTGCGCACCGCCACGGGCAACCCGCTGGCCGACCTGCCGGTGGTTGTCCTGACCGCCCATCGGGAGGCCGACACGGTCAAGCGGGCCATCGCCTACGGCATCTCCGGCTATCTGGTGAAGCCGGTGTCCAAGGCCGACCTGATCAAGCGCCTGACCTTCGTCATCCAGAAGGGGCGCTGATCCGCGTGACCGCTCGGGCGGGATGGAGGGATTGGGCAAATTCGGTGATCGTGACGGTACGGAGGTTGTAAGGTCGGGCGCGATTGCGCAACTATCGTTCCGAACCGTGATGCAAATCGGAGATGCCGCGCCATGCTCGGGACCATTCAGGCCGGAATGCGCCCCGTACGCCCCCCACCCAACTCCATTGCCCCAAACCCCATCGCCAGCCGGTGCGATGAGTTGGCCCGCGCGGTGGTCGCCATCCAGTTCGAGCGGTGGCCGGCGCTCTACGCGCGCTACGGCGAGGCCGGGTGCGACAAGTGCGCCGAGGATCTGCGCTTCCACGTGCTGTACCTGGCGGAGGCCGTGGCGGCGAACCGCCCGGCGCTGTTCCGCGAGTATGTCGGTTGGGTCAAGGTGCTGTTCGCCAACATCGGGATTCCGGTGGAGGAGCTGGGGGAAAGCCTGGAGATCCTGCGCGACGTGATCGCCGCGCGGGTTGACGACGCGACGGCGGAACGGGTGCGCGCCTGCGTCGCGGCGGCGCTGGACGGGCTGCCGGGCATGGCGGTCGACGTCCCGCGATTCATTGCGGAGGATGCTCCGCACGGCGCCTTGGCGAAGACCTATCTCGACCGCCTGCTGGCCGGTGACCGGCGCGGCGCCACCACCCTGGTGCTGGACCGGGTGGAGGGGGGCATGGCCGTCGCCGACGTCTACCTGCACGTCTTCCAGCCGACTCTGCGCGAGGTCGGGCGGCTGTGGCAGACCGGCGCGATCAGCGTGGCGCACGAGCATTTCGCCACCGCCGCCACGCAGGCGGTCATGGCCCAGCTTTACCCGCGCATCTTCGCGGCCGAGCGCTGCAACCGGTCCATGGTCGCCACCTGCGTCAGCGGCGAGTTGCACGAGGTCGGCATCCGCATGGTCGCCGATTTCTTCGAGATGTCCGGGTGGGACACCTATTACCTCGGCGCCAACGCGCCGGCGCGCGCCATCGTGCAGGCGGTGCGCGAGCGCAACGCCCACATCCTGGCGGTGTCCGCCACAATCAGCGCCCATGTCGGCACCGTGACCGACCTGATCGCCGCCGTGCGGGCGGAACTGGGCGACCAGCCCCTGCGCATCCTGGTCGGCGGCTATCCGTTCAACCTGGTGCCCGACCTGTGGAAGGCCGTGGGGGCGGACGCCTGCGCGGTGACCGCGGCCGAGGCGATCTCGGTTGCCGGGGCGCTGGCCGACTCCCTGCCCGGCGCGGCGTAAAGGGGAAACGGATGGACGCGCTGGTCCTGGCCTGCGACTTCGACGGACGGCTGCGGACGGCCCACGCCATCGGCGCCGGCCTTCCGGAGTTGCATCCCGAGGCCCTGCATTCCGAAGCCGGGCGCCCCTTTCCGATGCTGTTCGGGCCGGACGCGGTCGGGCGCGCGCTCGACCTGTTCGCGGATCTGCGGCGGATGGGGTTGGTGCTCGACCGGCCGCTCGCGTCGCCGGTCGAGCAGGGCGGTACGCTCTACCTGTCCGGGCGGCGCGATGCGGAGGGGCTCGTCCTGACGGTCGCCCGCGTGCCGATGGCCGTGCGCGCCATCGCCGAGCAGGTCGCCGGGGAGGACCCGGCGCTCGCCCTGCGGGTGCGGGCGCTGGGTGCGGTCCGCCCGGACGGCGGCGGGTTCCCGGCGGATGAGGCCTCGGTCGAGGCTCTGTTCGAGGAAATGTCGCGCCTCAACAGCGACCTTGCCAACGCCCAACGCGCGTTGGCCAAGGCGAACAGCGAGCTGGCCGCCAGCAACGAGCAGAAGAACCGGCTGATGGGCATGCTGGCGCACGACCTGCGTTCCCCCCTTCAGGTCGTCGCCGGCTTCGCGCAGATCCTGGAGGAGCGGCTGGACGGCCGGCTGGAGGACGCGGAGCGCAGCTGCGTGGAGCGCATCCGCGAATCCAGCCTGTTCATGCGCCATCTGGTCGAGGACGCGCTGTCGCTTGCAGCCGTGCAGGCCGGGCGGCTGCGGCTGGTGCCGCGGCCGACCGACCTTGTCCGGCTGGTGCGGCGGAACGTCTCCATGAACCGGGTGTTGGCCGATGGCAAGGCCATGACGATCGAGCTGTCCGTGAACGACGACGCCCTAGGCACGGTCGAGGTCGACCCCGCCAAGGTGGAGCAGGTGCTCAACAACCTGTTGTCCAACGCCATCAAATACTCCGACCGCGGCGCCCTGATCCGGGTGACCGTGGGCGCAACGCCGGAGGGGAGCGTGGGCGGCGTCCCGCACGCCCGCATCGTGGTGGCCGACAACGGCCGGGGCATCCCGGAATCGGAACTGGGGCAGCTGTTCCAGCCCTTCGGCCGGTCCGGCACGCTGGGCACGGCGGGGGAGACGACGGTGGGCCTGGGCCTTTACATCTGCCGCACAATCGTCGAGGGGCACGGCGGGCGCATTTCGGTCGATTCGGCCCCCGGGCGGGGTTCGGCCTTCACGGTCGACCTGCCGGTCGGCTCAGCAAATCATTGATACACAATGGTTTCGCGCCTCCGCTCACATGGCCACTGGCGCCCGCCCGGCTGATCCTGTAGAAGGGACTCCTCTGATGCTGCGTCGCGAAAGGTCCATGGGTTTACCCTCCCGCTGCCACGCACGGCCCCCGTGGGGAGCGCCGTGAGCGACGGCCAATCTCCCGAGGGCCGACCTCCCAAGACGTCCACCGGTTCCGAGGCGACGGCGGACGCGTGCCGCAATCCCGCCTCGGCCCTGCTGGACGACTTCCTGTCGCACGACCACGGCGAGCGCATTGCGCTGGGCGACCTGATGGGCATCCTGGGCGACCGGGCCTTCGGGGCGCTTCTTCTTCTCCTGTCCATTCCCAATGTCCTGCCGGTTCCGGGCCTGTCCACGGTGACCGGGCTGCCGATGATCCTGATCGGCGCCCAGATGCTGATGGGGCTCGACCGGCCCTGGATGCCGCGCCGCGTGGCCGCCGCCACGGTGGACCGCGACGCATTCCTGCGCGTGGTCAAGCGCGCCCATCCCTATGTCGACCGGCTTGAACGCCACCTGCGCCCGCGCCTGCCGGCGCTGACCGCGCCGACGGCGGAGCGGCTGCTCGGCCTTGCGGTCATCGTGCTGGCGACCATCCTGGCGCTGCCCATCGTCTTCGGCAACCAACCCCCGGCCTTCGCGATCGCGCTGATCGCGCTGGGCCTGATCGAAAAGGACGGCGCCTTCGTCGCCGCCGGCCTCGCGGCCGGGCTGGCCGCCATCGCCATCGTCGCCGCGGTCGTGCTCGGGCTCGGGCAGGCCGCGATTCTTCTGTTCCACAAAATCTTCGGTTGAGGGAGCGCCCGCGGGCACGACGCCATGATCTGGGAAGTACTGGTCATCATTTTGCTGATCCTGCTGAACGCCTTTTTCGCGATGTCGGAAATGGCGCTGGTGTCGTCGCGCCGCGCGCGGCTTCAGCAGATGGCCGAGGAAAAGCGCAGCAAGGGCGCCCGCGCCGCACTGGCGTTGACGGAGGACCCCGGCAACTTCCTGTCCACGGTGCAGGTGGGCATCACGCTGATCGGCATCATCGCCGGCGCCTATGGCGGCGCAACGCTCGCCGACCGGCTGGGCGTGATCCTGGACCGCGAGGTGGCGTGGATCGCCCCCTACGGGCAGCAGGTGGCCTTCGCCATCGTGGTGGCGCTGATCACCTATTTCTCGCTGATCGTCGGCGAGCTGGTGCCCAAGCGCATGGCGCTGGTGAACGCGGAGCGCATCGCCGCCTCCGTCGCCGGCCCCATGGGCACGCTGTCGCGGATCTGCCTGCCGCTGGTCTGGCTGCTGGGCGTCTCGACCGAAGGGCTGATGAAGCTGCTTCGCCTGCCGACCGCGCGCGAGCAGACGGTCACCGAGGAGGAAGTGAAGAGCCTCATCAAGGAAGGCACGCAGAGCGGCGTCTTCGAGCCGGCCGAGCGCAAGATGATCGAGGGCGTGTTCCACCTGTCGGACCGGACCGTGCGCTCCATCATGACGCCGCGCCCGGATCTGGTGTGGCTCGACCTCGACGACCCGTCGGACGCCATCGCGCGGGAAATCCACGGCAGCGGCTATTCCCGTTTCCTGGTCTGCCGCGGCGACGTGGACGAGGTGCAGGGCATCGTGTCCAGCAAGGCGCTGCTCGACCAGTCGCTCCAGGGGCAGCCCTTCAACCTGCGCACCGCGATGGTGAAGCCGCTGGTCGTGCACGACGGCACGCCGGTCCTGCGCCTGCTGGAGCTGTTCAAGCAGGCGACCGTGCACATGGCTGTGGTGGTGGACGAGTATGGCAGCGTCGAGGGCATCGCCACCGTGACCGACATCATGGAGGCCATCGCCGGCGAGATGCCCGAGCTGGGGCAGGAGGCCGATGGCGGCGCTGTGCAGCGCGAGGACGGCTCCTGGCTGGTCGACGGCATGACCCCGATCGAGGAGGTTGAGGCGCTGGTCGGCATGAAGGGCCTGAAGGGCGAGGGCGATTTCCACACCATCGCCGGCTTCATGCTCGACCACCTCGGCCACGTGCCCACCGCGGCGGAGCATTTCCACTGGGGCGGCATGCGCTTCGAGGTGGTGGACATGGACGGCCGCCGGATCGACAAGGTGCTGATCCAGCAGAACGAGGAAGTGTCGGAGGGGTAAGCGGGCGGGGCGTCGATCGGCGCCCGTTCCGTTGGGATTCACCACCAAGGCACCAAGGCACCAAGAATCCACGACGTGTCCAGTGCGGGGATTCTTGGTGCCTTGGTGGTGAAAATCCGACCTTAAACGTCGGTGACGCCGCTCTTCGGGATGCGGATCTCGCGGTGGACGGACATGCTCAGCAGCAGGCCGACGCCGATCATCAGGGTCATCATCGCCGACCCGCCATAGGACACCAGCGGCAGCGGGATGCCGACGACCGGGATCAGCCCCATCACCATCGACACGTTGACCATGACGTACAAGAAGAACTGCGCCGTCATGCCGACCGCGACAAGGCGGGCGAACTGGCTGCGGCAGCTGAGCGCGATCACCACGCCGTAGATCAGCAGCATCAGGTACAGCGCCAGCAGCGTCAGCGCGCCGACCATGCCGAACTCCTCCGCCAGCACGACGAAGATGAAGTCGGTGTGCTTCTCCGGCAGGAACATCAGCTGGCTTTGCGAGCCGGCCATGAAGCCCTTGCCGAACAGCCCGCCGGAGCCCAGCGCGATCTTGGACTGGAGGATGTTGTAGCCGGCGCCGAGGGGATCGGTCTCCGGCTCCAGGAAGGTGTAGACGCGCTGCTTCTGGTAGTCGTGCAGGAATTCCCAGGCGATGGGGATGGCCGACAGGCCGCCGCCGATGACCAGAAGGAACTTCCAGATGCGCACCCCGGCCGCGAAGAAAACGGCGCCGCTGCCCATGATCAGCAGCAGCGAAGTGCCGAGGTTCGGCTGCATCAGCACGAAGGCCACGGGCGTGAAGACCAGCAGCAGGGGCGGGATCAGCAGCAGCGGCCGCCCGATTTGGTCCAGCGAGATTCCGTGGAAGTAGCGGGCGAGCGCCAGGGTCAGCGCCGGCTTCATCAGCTCCGACGGCTGGAGCTGGAAGAAGCCGAGGTCGATCCAGCGCTGCGCGCCCATGCCGATGCGGCCCATCAACTCCACCGCGACCAGCAGTCCCAGCACCAGGACGAAGATCACGTAGGCCGACTTCATCAGGTACCGGATGTCGATCAGCGCGATGCCCAGCATCAGGACGAGCCCGGGGATGGAGCGCACCAGCTGGGGCTGCGCCCAGGGCTTCCAGTTGCCGCCCGCGGCGGAATAGAGCAGCCCGACGCCGACGGAGGTGATCACGCAGACCAGGAGCACGAGGCCCCAGTTGATCATGCGAAACTTGCTGCCGAGCGTGAGTTGCGGGCGCTGCGGGGCCAACCCGCCCGACCCGTGGTTCGAAAGGACCGCGACCATGAGAGACGCTTGTTGTATCGGGATGGCGGCGCTCTCCGGCCCGCCTTGCGCGCCGGATACTGCACGAGGGACGGCCCCCGGTAAAGCCGCCCGGCTTCCCCGGCCCGGAAAAGGCACGGATAGCGGGGATTGTCGGGGTTGGCCCCCGCCCGCCGCCCTATGCTCCGGTCAGGAGCAGGGCACCCCGCCCGCGCCGAACAGGATGGCAATGGTGGCGCTCACCGCCTCCGACAGGCTCGCGCTTAAGTGGCGGGCCCGCAAGGCTTCTGCTGCCAAGTGGAGAGCGGCGTCTTCAGTGAAACGTCCGCTTGCAAAACTAAAGACTTCCGAGACAATTTGGCAGTCTCCGTCGTCGATGGTCATTTTGTGTCTCTAACCTCGATTTCTTGAGGCAGACGGTAGAGGCGATTTGACTAACAATGTGTTGACGACGCTGATCGCAAGCCTTTTCGGGGCATTGGTCCTATTCTTGCCTTAGTCGGTTCGTGGTTCGGACGAATCCGATCCGGATCCGGGCCGGAGGCCAATCCGTCCTCAGTGCGTGAAGCCGCCGCGCGCCATGGCGAGATGGTGCGCCTGATGGTGGCTTCCCTGCACCATGATGCCGATGAAACCCAGGCCGCGGATGCGGGCTGCCTGTCGCGCGTCGGCGGAGGTGACCGTCAGCAGCACGCCGTCGGGCAGGGTTTCCGTGGCCATGGTCCAGCCGTCGGTGCCGTTCATCTCATGCGCGTGCGCCGGAACCATGCGGCGGATGGCGTCCAGCGAGCGCCCGGCGCCGGTGACCGCAAAGCGCGCGCCGCCGTCGATGGCAGTCGCCGCGGCCGCCGCGTTCAGCGTGACCTCGTTCAAGTCGATCAGGTGCCGGCGCAGCGCCTCGATGTCCACCTTGGTCCAGTCGGTGTTGGGATCGGCGTCGAGGATGGCGACGATCTCCTGGATCGTGCCGAAGGCGTCCTGGCCGGGCAGGGTGGGGGTGACTTGCGCCGCCGTGGCGCCGTGGGTCATCCCGGCGTGGTGGGCGGCGTGGTCCATGGGCATGGGCGTCTGGGCGGGCGTTTGGGCGTGGGCCGCGCCGGTGGCGAGAAGCAGGATGGACAGGGCGAGCGCTGGGGTGCGGGTGGTCATGGCGTGCTCCGGTCGGGCTGGCGGGCGGCGACGGACTTGGGCGACGGGCTTGGAAAGTCGGCCGGCGGCTTTCATTATAAGCGGTGAAAGGGCGAAGCGTCGCGAGCGATTGCGCGAGGAGGATCCGCCATGGCCATGCACACCGCCGCACCCTGGGCCACACCGTGGGCCACCCCCTTGGTCGTCCCGCCGGTCCCGCAGCCGCAGCCGACCGACCTGTCGGCGTGGCAGCTGCTGACCGCCTTCCGGACCAACGCGCTGACCTCCTGGCCGCGGCGGGCCTACGAGGACTGGGTGCTGGAGCGATCCGTGTTCGGGCGGCCGAGCTTCCTGCTGAACGATCCGGAGGCCATCCGCCGCGTGCTGGTGGACAATGACGCCAACTACGCCCGCACCCCCGCCGCCATGCGCGTGTTGCGGCCCATCGTGGGCGAGGGCGTGCTGCTGTCGCGTGGCGAGACTTGGAAGCGGCAGCGCCGCACGCTGGCCCCGGCCTTCACCCCGCGCACGCTGCCGATGCTGGCCCGCCACGTGGCGTTCGCCACGGAACCGGCGCTGGACCGGCTGGGCGGGATGGCCCGGGCGGGGGCGGGCGTGGACATTCTCAACTTTATGCAGGCGCTGGCGCTGGACATTGCCGGGCGGTCCATGTTCTCGCTGGAGATGGAGCGGTTCGGCCCGGCGCTGCGCGGCATGATCCAGCGCTACAACGAGCGGCTGGCGCGCCCGCACCCCAGCGACTTCTTTGTGCCGTTGTCCATCCCGACGGTCTGGGACCTGCTGCGCCGCCGCTTCCGGCGGGAGTGGATGGGGCTGGTCGAGAGCATCATCGCGGAGCGAAGGCGGGCGGGGAGTGTTGGGGTGGGTGGCGCGCGCGACCTGCTGGACCTGATGGACGAGGCGCGCGATCCGGAGACGGGCGCCGGCTTCACCCCCGACCAGCTGCGCGACCAAGTGGCGACGCTGATCATGGCCGGGCACGAGACGACGGCGCTGGCGCTGTTCTGGGCCTGCTGGCTGCTGACCCAGGCGCCGGACGTGCAGGAGCGCGTGGCGGCGGAGGCGCAGGGGGTGGACATCACGCCCGAGTCGGCACTGGAGGCGGTGGCGCGGCTGCCCTACACGCGGGCGGTGGTGGACGAGGCGATGCGACTCTACCCGCCGGCCTTCGCCATCGTGCGGCTGGCGCTGGGGCCGGACCAGGCCGGAGGACTGGACATTCCCAAGGGATCGGTTGTCATGGTGGCGCCCTGGGTGCTGCACCGGCACCGCGGCTTGTGGGCGGAGCCGGACGCCTTCAACCCGGAGCGATTCCTCCCCGGCGCCCCGCCGCCGCCGCGATTCGCCTTCCTGCCCTTCGGGGCCGGGCCGCGGGTGTGCATCGGCGCGCAATTCGCCCTGACCGAGGCGGTGCTGGTGCTCGCATCGCTGTTCCACCGCTTCCGGCTGGAGATGCCGGCGGGGGCGCGGCCGGCGCTGCCCGTGGCCGTGGTGACGACCCAGCCGGACCACGCCCCGTCCTTTCGGGTGATCCCGCGCTGACCATTCGAAGCCCCTTGCATGCGGCAAGCTGGCGGAAAGCCCGGCTTGCCGTGGCGTCGATTGGCCCCCATCCTACCTGCAAAACGAAACCTGTGCGGGAATGGAGGGGGCAGTGGCGATAAAGGTGTCGATGAAGCGGGCGATTGGGGCGGTGGCCGCCCTGGCACTTGGAGTGCTCCTGTCCTCCGGGGCGGCGCGGGCGGCGGACGCGGTCCGGGTCAGCTCCAAGCTGGATGCGGAGAGCGGGCTGCTCGGCACCATGATCCTTCAGGTGCTGGAGGCCAACAACATCCCGACCGAGAACAAGATCCAGCTCGGTCCCACCAAGATCGTGCGCAGCGCGCTGCTGGCGGGGGAGATCGACGTCTATCCGGAATACACCGGCAACGGCGCCTTCTTCTTCAACGTGGACAGCGACCCGGTGTGGAAGAACGCGGCCGGCGGCTACGAAACGGTCAAGCAGTTGGACCTGGACAAGAACAACATCGTCTGGCTGAAGCCGGCCCCGGCCAACAACACCTGGGCCATCGCGCTGCGCCGCGACGTGGCGGCGCCCAACAAGCTCACCACCATGGAGGATTTCGCGCGCTGGGTGGGCGGTGGCGGCAAGGCCAAGATCGCCGCCTCGGCCGAGTTCGTGGAGAGCCCGGCGGCGCTGCCCTCCTTCCAGAGCGTCTATGGCTTCACGTTGAAGCCGGATCAGATCCTGGTGCTGGCCGGCGGCGACACGGCGGCGACCATCCGTGCGGCGGCGGAGGGCACGTCCGGCGTCAACACCGCCATGGTCTACGGCACCGACGGGGCCATCGCGGCGCTCGACCTCGTCGTCATGAAGGACACGAAGTCCGCGCAGATGGTCTATGAGCCGGCGCCCACGGTGCGCGCGTCGGTGCTGCAGGCCTATCCGAAGATGCGCGAGGTGCTGGAACCGGTCTTCGCGTCGCTCGACGAGGAGACTCTGCGGTCGCTCAACGCGAAGATTTCGGTGGAGGGGCAGGATCCGAAGCAGGTCGCCTCGGCCTACTTGAAGTCCAAGGGGTTCGTGAAGTGACCGGGCAACCGTAAGGGAATGCCCCACCGACCCATCCTGCACAATCGCGTTGCACTGCTGTTGGCCGCCGCGATCGCCGCGGCGGCGCTGACGCTGCCGTTCCTTGGCTTCGCGCCCAACCGGCTGCTGTCCGGACGGCCGGTCGCGCTGTGGGCGGCACTGGTCGGGCCGCTGGATTGGCTTGTCTTGCTGCCGGGCGTGGTGGTGCTGGCGGTGCCGTTCCTGCGGCCGGGGCGGGCGGTGTCCGCGGCTTATGTGGCGGCGGGGGTGCTGCTCGCCGTGGGGCTGGTCTGGCTGGCGGGGGCGCAGGCGGCGCGGCTGGCCGCCAACGCGGCGCCGGCGGCGCGCACCTCCTTCGGCGCCGGCTTTTGGGTAATGGAGGCGGCGGCGCTGCTGGCCGCCATGGACGGCGTGCGGCGCCTGGGGCTGGCCCCGGCGTGGCGGATCGCCGTTGGGGCGGCGGCGGCGGCGCTGATCGGGCTGCTGCTCGCCTCCGGCCGGCTTGACCAGCTGTCGATCCTCAGGGAATACGCGAACCAACGGGACGTCTTTGCCGCCGCTGTGGCGCGGCATGCGGTGCTGGTGGCCGCGGCGCTGGTGCCGACGCTGCTGATCGGCGTGCCGCTGGGCGTGCTGGCGCAGCGGGTGCCGCGGGTGCGGCGGGCGGTCTTCCCGGTGCTGAACGTCGTCCAAACGGTACCGTCCATCGCGCTGTTCGGGCTGTTGCTGGCGCCCCTGTCGGCGCTGGCGAACGCCCTGCCGGGGCTGGGCATCGCCGGGGTCGGGCCGGTGCCGGCGGTGATCGCGCTGACCTTCTATTCGCTTCTTCCCATCGTGCGGAACACGGTGGAGGGGCTGGACGGTGTCCCGGCGGCGGTGCGCGAGGCGGCGCGCGGCATGGGCATGACCAAGCGGCAAATCTTTTGGAAGGTCGAGGTGCCGCTGGCCCTGCCGGTGTTCCTGTCGGGCTTGCGGATCACGCTGGTGCAGGCGGTCGGGCTGGCCGCGGTGGCGGCGCTGATCGGGGCAGGCGGGTTGGGGGCGATCATGTTCCAGGGGCTGTTCGCCAACGCGCTGGACCTTGTGCTGCTGGGGGCGGTGCCGGTGATCGTGCTGGCGGTGGCGGTCGACGCGGCGCTGAAGCTCGCCGTTTCATTGTTGGGGAGGCGTGCGGCGTGATCACGTTCGACCGGGTGACCAAGCGGTTCGAGCCCTGGACGGCGGTGGACGGCGTGTCCCTGACCGTGGAGGCGGGGGAGTTCTGCGTGCTGATCGGCCCGTCGGGGTCGGGCAAGTCCACCCTGATGAAGATGACCAACCGGCTGATCGTGCCGGAGGAGGGGACCATCCGCGTCGATGGCGAGGATATCGCCACGCTGCGGCCGGAGGATCTGCGCCGGCGCATGGGCTACGTCATCCAGAATGTCGGGCTGTTCCCGCACTGGACGGTGGAGCGCAACATCGCCACGGTGCCGACCCTGCTCGGCTGGCCAAAGGCGCGGGTGCGCGACCGGGTTTCGGACCTGCTGGACCTGCTGAAGCTGGACGCGCGGCGCTTCCGCGACGCCTACCCGCACCAGCTCTCCGGCGGGCAGCAACAGCGCGTCGGCGTCGCCCGCGCGCTGGCCGCGGAGCCGGCCATCCTGCTGATGGACGAGCCGTTCAGCGCGCTCGACCCGATCACGCGCGGGGCGCTTCAGGCGGAAATGACGGCGATCCACAAGGCGACGGGCACGACCATCGTCTTCGTCACCCATGACATGGACGAAGCGCTGAAGCTCGCCAACCGCATCGCCGTGCTGGACCACGGCCGGCTGGTCCAGTTCGGCACGCCGCTGGACATCCTGCACCACCCCGCCAACGACACGGTGCGCGACCTGATCGGGCGCGAGGACTGGGGGCTGAAGCTGCTGGCGGTGGAGACGGTGGGCCAGCGCGTCCGGCCGGAGGAGGACGGCGCGATCGGCGCGCCGCTGCCGGCCGACGCCCCGCTGCGCCAAGCCATCGCGGAGATGGTGGCGCGCGGCACCGACCGGCTGCCGGTGGTGGACGCGGGCGGGCGGCCGGCCGGCGTGCTGCACCTGTCCGACGTCGTGCGGTCATGAGGGTGCGGTCATGAGGGCCGGCTCCACCACACTGCGCTGGCGGATGGCCTTCCTGACTGACCGGCTGACGCTGGCGGTCGCGGTGCTGGTGGCGCTGGTGTTGGGCATGCCGCTGCTGAAGCCGCTGTTCGCCGCGGCCTTCCCGACGCTCGACCGGCCGCTCTACGAGGCGGACAGCTTCCTAACGCTGACGCTCGACCATCTGGCGCTGGTCGGGCTGTCCAGCCTGACGGCGGTGGTGGCGGGCTGCGCCGCCGGCATCTTCGTGACGCGGCCGTCGGGGGCGGAGTTCCGCGGCATCCTGGAGGCGGTCGCCGCCATGGGTCAGACCTTCCCGCCGGTGGCGGTGCTGGCGGTGGCGGTCCCGGTCATGGGGTTCGGGGCGCAGCCGGCCCTGATCGCGCTGACGCTCTACGCCCTGCTGCCCATCGTAGAGAACACGGTCGCCGGGCTGGAGGGCGTGCCGGAGTCGGTGCTGGAAAGCGCGCGGGGCCTCGGCATGGGGCCGGTGGAGCGGCTGTTCCGGGTGGAGCTGCCGCTGGCCGCCCCGGTGATCCTGGCCGGCGTGCGCACGGCGGTGGTCATCAACGTGGGCACCGCCGCGATTGCCTCCACCGTGGGGGCGAAGACCCTGGGGCTGCCGATCATCGTCGGACTGAACGGGTCGAACCAAGCCTATGTGATCCAGGGGGCGGTGATCGTCGCAGCGCTGGCCGTGGTGCTGGACTTCGGTTTCGACCGGCTCGCGGCGCTGTCGGTGCGCTGGCGGCGGGGGTGAGGTGGGGGTGGGGAGTGGTTGTGCTGTTTCCCCCACCCTAACCCTCCCCCGCTGGGCGGGGGAGGGGACTGCCGCTGCACGTTTGCGATAGTCCTGTCTCCCTCCCCCGCCCAGCGGGGGAGGGTCGGGGTGGGGGCCCAGCGCGACGACTACCGCGGCGGGATGCGCAGGACCTGGCCGGGGTAGATCTTGTTGGGATCCTTCAGCATCGGCTTGTTGGCCTCGAAGATCCGGTTGTAGGCCGAGGCGTCGCCGTAGACCTGCTTGGCGATGGCGGACAGGGTGTCGCCCTTCTCCACGGTGTGGAACTGGGTCTGCTGGCCGGGCTGGCTGGAGGGCGGCATGGTCGGCTGGTCCTGAGCGGAACCCACGACCGCCGTCTGGTCGTCCACTTTCGACACGCCCTTCACGTTGCCGAGCGCCACCGCGATCTTTTCCTTCTCCTCCTGCGAGGCGACGGCGCCGCGCACGGTGACGGTGTCGTCGGCGACCTGGATGTCCAGCCCATTCGTCGGCAGTCCCATCTGCGAGACGTGCGACTTCAGCTGGTCGGCCGTCGGGGTATCGGTGTCGCTGACCTTTTCGCCGAACTCGCGGCGGAAGAAATCGAACAGGCCCATGGCTGCCTCCCTTCGTTGATTCGAACTGTGACAACACCGGGAGGCGGCCGGGGTTCTCCCTGGGGGGTTCACGAATCGGGGGGCGCGGCACACTTACTCCTTCATGGAGCCCGTAACGAGCAATGCGGCCCCAGGTTAAGGAGACAGCGATGCAATCGTCCGACGACTGGCGGATCCCGCCGGAGTTCCAGCCCGACCCGGATGCCGTGGGCTACGACCTGGACCGCGCGCTGTCCTGCATGGTGGGCCTGCGCGCCATGATTCCGGAGGATGCCTACACCGCCGACGTACTGGGAACGGAACGGGCCGGGCAGGGGGCGGTGATCCGGGCGGATGGCCTTGTCCTGACCATCGGCTACTTGATCGTGGAGGCGGAGGAGGTCTGGTTGACCACCATCGACGGGCGCGCCGTCCAGGCGGACGTCGTCGGCTACGATCACGCCAGCGGCTTCGGCCTCGTCAAGGCGATGCAGCCGCTCGGCACGCCCGCGCTGGCGCTGGGCTCGTCGAAGCGGGCGGAGGTCGGCGACAGCGTCGTGGTCGCCGGGGCCGGCGGGCGGGAACACTCGCTCCAAGGGCGGATCGTCGCCCAGCAGGAATTCGCCGGCTATTGGGAATACATGATCGACGACGCGCTGTTCACCCTGCCGGCGCACCCGAATTGGGGCGGCACGGCCTTGCTGGGCTTCTCTGGCGAGTTGCTGGGCATCGGGTCGCTCCAGCTGCAATACCGGGCGCCGGGCGACCGCATCCTGCCGCTGAACATGAGCGTGCCCATCGACCTGCTGAAGCCGATCCTGGACGACCTGCTGACCAAGGGGAAGGTGGAGGGGCCGACGCGCCCCTGGCTTGGCC
The DNA here is from genome assembly GCF_025961225.1 of Azospirillum canadense. GTDB lineage: Bacteria > Pseudomonadota > Alphaproteobacteria > Azospirillales > Azospirillaceae > Azospirillum > Azospirillum canadense. The sequence goes on from NZ_JAOQNG010000010.1 coordinate 513,772, forward strand.
TCTACGCCACGCAGGACGAGGAGGAGCGGGTAGTGCTGGTCGGGCTGGCCGGCGACGGCCCGGCCCAGCGCGCGGAGCTGCGCGCCGGCGATGTGGTGCGCGCGGTGGCCGGGGAGCCGGTGGGGACGCTGGCGGACTTCTACCGCGCGCTGTGGGCGCTCGGGCCGGCCGGGGTCGACGTGCCCATGACCGTGGAGCGCGAGGGCGACGTGTTTGAGTTGCGCGTGGGCTCCGCCGACCGGGAACGCTTCCTGAAGCAGGGGCGGCGGCATTGAGAGAGGTGAGTGGTTGCGCTGGGCCCCCCTCCCGACCTCCCCCATCTTCGACGGGGGGAGGGGTTGAGCGTCGGAGCGGAGGAGTTCGCTCCCCCGCTCTCGGCGGACCGAAGGTCCGCCTGCCGCGTCAGCGCAAGCTTCGCTTGCGCGGGAGCGAAGATGGGGGAGGGTTAGGGTGGGGGCCCAATTCGACTATTCAGCCCCGCACAGTTACGCCGGTTTCCACTCCGTGTGGACCATGCCCGGGCGGTCGATGCGTTCGTAGCCGTGGGCGCCGAAATAGTCGCGCTGGGCCTGGATCATGTTCGCCCACAGCCGGCCGCTGCGGTAGCCGTCCCAGTAGGCGAGCGCGGAGGACATGGCGGGGACCGGCACGGAGGCCAGCGTCGCCTGCGCCACGACGCGGCGGAAGCCGGTGTCTCCCTTGGTCATCAACCCGGCGATCTCCGGGTCGAGCATCAGGTTGGGCAGGTCGGGAGCCCGGTTGAGCGCCGCCAGGATGCGGTCGAGCAGGCGGGCGCGGATGATGCAGCCGCCGCGCCAGATGCGCGCCACGGCGGCGAGGTCCACGTCCCAGCCGAACTGGCGGCTGCCGGCGGCGATCACCGCGAAACCCTGGGCGTAGACGGCGATCCGCCCGCCAAGCAGAGCGTCGCCGACGGAGGACACCAGATCGTCGGGCGCCGCCGCGGTGTGGGAGGGGAAGGCGGCCGCGGCGCGGATGCGCTCGTCCTTCAGCGCGGACAGGCAGCGGGCGTGCACGGCCTCCGCGATGGTCGGGGCGGGCATGCCCAGCTCCAGCGCGGTGGTCGCGGCCCAGTGGCCGGTGCCCTTCTGGCCGGCGGCGTCGCGGATGATCTCCAGGATCGGGGAGCCCGTCTCGGCGTCCTTCGTCCGCAGGATGTCGGTGGTGATCTCCATCAGGTAGGAGGCCAGCTCCCCCCGGTTCCACTCCGCGAAGCTGTCGGCCAGCCGCTCGTAGGAGAAGCCGCCGAGATTGCGCAGCAGGTAGTAGGCCTCGGAGATGAGCTGCATGTCGGCATATTCGATGCCGTTGTGGATCATCTTCACGAAATGGCCCGCACCCTCCGGCCCGACGCGGGCGAAGCAGGGATCGCCGTCCGGGGCGCGGGCGGCGATGGCGGTCAGCAGCGGGGCGACGGGGGCCAGCGCCTCCGCCGGACCGCCGGCCATCAGGGAGGGGCCGCGCCGGGCGCCTTCCTCACCGCCGGACACGCCGAGGCCGACGAAATGCACGCCGCTCTGCTGGGCCAGCGCCGAGCGCCGGTTGGTGTCGCGGAAATGCGAGTTGCCGCCGTCGATCAGCACGTCGCCCGGCGACAGGCGCGGCAGCAGGGCGGACAGCAGCGCGTCCACCGGCGCGCCGGCCGGCACCATCATCAGGATGGTGCGCGGCGCCTTCAGGGCGCCCAGAAGCTCCTCCGGCGAGGCGCAGGGCACCGCTGCGGCGACATGGGCGGCGAAGTCGGCGCGGCGGCCGGCGTCGAGGTCATAGCCGGCGACCTTGGCCCCGTGGTCGGCCAGATTGGCGGCGAGGTTGCGCCCCATCACACCCAGGCCAACCACACCGATATCGGCAGCACCGTTCCCAACACCGGGGGTGGCCGAGTTACCCTGCACCATCACAACGAACTCCCGTCGATTCTCTTTTTCATAAACTCCGCCTTCCTAAACTCCGTCCGGCGGAGGTTGGTTGCGGACTTCAAGTGGTCTCTCGGACCATCAGGCGAAAGCCCAGGTCCACGCTTCGTGGTCCGTCGTCGCGTCCATTCATGGCGGCGAGCAGAAGGTGCGCGGCCTCCACGCCGATGGCGTGGCGGGGGGTGGCGACGGTGGTCAGCGGCGGAAGAGTCCAGGCGGCCCCGCCCAGGTCGTTGAACCCGGCCAGCGCCAGCCGCCCCGGCACGGCGATGCTGCGGCGCGCGCAATGGAACAGCGCGCCCTGCGCCAAGTCGTCGTTGCACAGGAACAGCGCGTCGATGTCCGGATGGGCAGCCAGCATGCGCTCCAGCAGCTCGGCGCCGAGCGCCACGCTGGTGGAGTCTGGAACCATGAGTTCCAACGACGGGTCGTGCCGGCCGGCCTCGACCAGGGCTTGGCGCCAGCCGTCGCAGCGCTGGCGCGTGCGCGGGTCGAGCTGCCCGGCGATCAGGCCGATGCGCCGCCGCCCGCGCTCCACCAGATGCCGCCCCACGGCGTGGCCGGCGTCGAACTGGGAAAAGCCGACGGTCAGGGCGTCGTCTGCGTCCGGAGCCAGATCCATGGTGTGCACGACCGGCGTGGGGATGCTGCGCAGCAGGTCCCAGGTCGCGGGCGTGTGGTCGAGGCCGGTCAGGATGACGCCGTCCGGTCCGCTGGCGAGCTGCGTGCGCAGCACACGCTCCTCCTCCTCCGGCGTGTAGCCGGTGACGCCGATCACCGGCTGGTAGCCGTGCGGGCTCAGCGTCTCCTGGATGCCGGCCAGCACGTCGATGAAGACGGAATTGGTCAGCGACGGGATCAGCACCGTCACCGTCATGCTGCGCGCCGTGGCCAGCGCCGCGGCCAGCCGGCTCGGCACGAAGCCCAGCCGGCGGCTCGCCTCCGCGACGCGGGCGCGCACCTCCTCGCTGACCTTGTCGGGTCGGTTCAGCGCGCGCGACACCGTCATGGCGCTGACGCCGGCGGCGGTCGCCACGTCGGCCATGGTGGCGCGGCCGGTGCGCGAGGAGCGGGGCTTGCGGGTGGGCACGGGCAGGGCGTTTCGGTGTTGCGTTTTTAAGCCCCCCATTATCCCGCGTCGCAAAGCCCTTTACAAGCCCTTGGTGTTAGCGGTAACATCGAAACATTCCCTGACTGATGTCGTTGAGGCTTCCCGGCATGCGCTCATATCCGTCTTCTGATGTTACCGCTAACATGGCTTCTGAGAAAGCTGGTCCTGTGGATGCCATCGTCGTGATGGGTGTGGCCGGCTGCGGCAAGACCTCCGTGGGGCAGGCGCTGGCGGGGATTCTCGGCTGGCCGTTCCTGGAGGGCGACAGCTTCCACCCGGCGGAGAACATCGCGAAGATGTCGGCGGGCATCCCGCTCCAGGACGAGGACCGCTGGGGCTGGCTGGACATCATCGCCGCCCGAATCGCGCAGGCCCGCGCGTCGGGGGAGAGCGTGGTGGTCTCCTGCTCGGCCCTGAAGCGCCGCTACCGCGAGCGGCTGGCTGCCGGGGGGCTGCGCGTCCTGTTCGTCCACCTGCACGGCACGCCGGAGCTGATCCACAGCCGGATGGCGCTGCGCACCGGCCATTACATGCCGACCAGCCTGCTCGACAGCCAATTCGCCGCGCTGGAGCCCTTGGCAGCGGACGAGTTCGGCATCACCTGCGACATCGACGCATCCCCGGCGGAGATCGCCGCCCGCGTCGCACCGCTCGTTTCCTGAATTTTCGCAATTTCAAGACACCAGCGAAGGATCGCCCCATGAGCCTTCACCCCGTGCTCGCCGCCGTCACCCGCCGGATCGAGGAGCGCAGCCGCGAGAGCCGCGGCGCGTATCTGGCGCGGTTGAGGGCGCAAGGGAACAAGGGCCCGCGCCGCATGGCGCTGGGCTGCGCCAACCGCGCCCACGGATTCGCCGGATGCACCGTGACGGAGGACAAGGCGGAGCTGCGCGGCGGCTCCCGCCCATCCATCGGCATCGTGACCGCCTACAACGACATGCTCTCCGCCCACCAGCCTTACGCGACTTACCCGGACCGGATCAAGGCGGCGGTGCGCGAGGCCGGCGGCGTGGCGCAGGTGGCGGGCGGCGTGCCGGCCATGTGCGACGGCATCACCCAGGGCTATGCGGGGATGGAGCTGTCGCTCTTCTCCCGCGACGTGATCGCCATGGCGACCGGCGTCTCCCTGTCGCACGACACCTTCGACGGCGCGCTGTGCCTGGGCATCTGCGACAAGATCGTGCCCGGCCTGCTGATCGGCGCCCTGACCTTCGGCCATCTGCCGACGATCTTCGTGCCCGCCGGGCCGATGCCGTCCGGCCTGCCGAACAAGGAGAAGGGCCGCATCCGGCAGCTCTACGCCGAGGGCAAGGTGGACAAGGACGCCCTGCTGGAGGCGGAGGCGGAGTCCTACCACTCGCCGGGCACCTGCACCTTCTACGGCACCGCGAACTCCAACCAAATGCTGATGGAGATCATGGGGCTGCACCTGCCGGGCGCCAGCTTCGCCAACCCCGGCACGGGACCGCGCGACGCGCTGACCGACGCCGCGGCTCGGCGGGTGGTGGAACTGCGCAAGCCGATCGGCGAGATCGTCGACGAGCGGGCCATCGTCAACGCGGCGGTGGGGCTGCTGGCCACCGGCGGCTCCACCAACCACACGCTGCACCTGCCGGCCATCGCTGCGGCGGCGGGCATCCGCCTGACCTGGGAGGACTTCGCGGATCTGTCGGCGGTCGTGCCGCTGCTCGCCCGCGTTTACCCGAACGGCAGCGCCGACGTGAACGCCTTCCACGCCGCGGGCGGCATGGCCTTCCTGATCGGGGAACTGGTCGCGGCCGGCCTGATGCACGGCGACGCGGAGGCCGTTTGGGGCGAAGAGGGCATCGCCGGCTACAGCCACCCGCTGCTGCTGGAGGGCGGCGCGCTGGTGCAGGGCGCCGCGGTGCGGACCAGCGCCGACCCGGCGGTGCTCGCCCCCGTGGCCTCGCCCATGGCGGCGGAGGGCGGCCTGCGCGTGCTGGCCGGCCCGCTGGGGCGCGCGGTCATCAAGGTCTCGGCCGTGAAGCCGGAATGCCGCGTGATCGAAGCGCCGGCCCGCGTCTTCACCGACCAGGAATCGGTGCAGGAAGCCTTCCGGCGCGGCGAACTGCACCGCGACGTGATTGTGGTCGTGCGCTTCCAGGGCCCGAAGGCCAACGGCATGCCGGAGCTGCACAAGCTGACCCCACCGCTGGGGGTGTTGCAGGACCTCGGCTACCGGGTGGCGCTGGTGACGGACGGGCGCATGTCGGGTGCGTCGGGCAAGGTGCCGTCGGCGATCCACGTGACGCCGGAGGCGGCGGCCGGTGGTGCCATCGGAAAGCTGCGCGATGGCGACGTGGTGCGGCTGGACGCGGAGCGCGGCACACTGGAGGTGCAAGTCGATGCGGCGGAGTGGGCCGCGCGGCCGACCGAGACGGAGGTGCCGCCGGGGTCGGACTTCGGCTGCGGGCGGGAGCTGTTCGGCGTGTTCCGGCGCGCGGTGGGCAGTGCCGAGGCCGGGGCGTCGGTGTTTGGGTGAGGAGAAATTCCTTCTCCCCTCCGGGGAGAAGGTTAGGATGAGGGGGCGGCCGAAGGCCGGACCAGCACTGCAATGAGGTTGCGTTTACGCCCTTACGGGCGCCCCTCACCCTAACCCTCACCCCGCTTTCGGCGGACCAAAGATCCGCCTGCCGCGTCAGCGCAAACGTTGTTTGCGCGTGAGCGGAGGGGAGAGGGGATTACGGTCACTCCACCGTCAGCTCATACGTCCCCATCGTCCCGTAGGTCGCGACGCTGCGGCTGCCGGGCTTCACGAAGACGGTGCCGGTGTGGGAGCCGGTGGTGACCACGTCGCCGGCCTTCAGGCCGCCGAGGCTCACGGCACCCACATTCGCCATCCACACCAGAAGGCGCACGGGCTCGCCGGCGGAGTTGCCGCCGACCGTGTCCTTCTCGCGCTTGCCGTCCACGTCCAGCGTCACGCGCTCCGTGATCGGGTCGAGCGATCGCCAGTTGGGGATGGCCGGGCCGACGACCAGGGCGCCGTGGTTGAGCTGGTCGGCCATGTGGCTCAGCCCATCCTGCGTGCCGAAGCCGGCGAAGCGGGTGTCCACGATCTCAAAGGCCGGATGCAGGGAGGCGACGGCGTCGAGCACCTCGTCCCGCGTGTAGGGCTGGGTGCGGGGCGGCAGGTCCTTGGCGAAGCGGTAGGCGATCTCCGCCTCCATGCCGATGACCTGGAACATGGAGGCCGGCAGGCGGTCGACGCCGGTGAAGGTGGTTTCCGCGTGGATCGGGGCACGGAACGGCTCCGAATCGGGCGTGCGGGCGCCGACCTTCCAGGCGACGACGGGGCCGAGGCGCCGGGCGACGGCGTCCTGGATGGCGTAGGCGTCGGCCTCGCTGACGGGGGGAGCGGGAAGGGCCGTCAGCCAGTTGCGGGTGCGGCGCGCTTCCAGCAGCGCGTCGACGGTGGTGTTCATTTCGGGAACCTCTGGGTGTTTGTTCGTTGGTTGATTGTTCGCTGGCTCATCGCGCCGCAGGATTCGCGGACGACAAGGCGTGCGGGCAGGATCACCCGTTCCGGAGCGCCCTGCGGATCCGCGATGCGGCGCAGCAACAACCGTGCCGCCTCCTGCCCGATCTGGCGGGCGGAGGTGGAAATGGTGGTCAGGGCCGGCCGGCTGAAGGCCGCTTCGGCCACATCGTCGAAGCCGGTCACGGCGATGTCGTGTCCGGCCTTCAGCCCGCGCGCCTCAAGCCCCAGCATGACGCCGAAGGCGACCATGTCGTTGTAACAAAGCGCCGCGGTCGGCGGATCGGGCAGATCGAGCAAGGGGCCGATGGCGTCCACCCCGGCCCGGCGGGTCGGCGCGCAGCGCACGATCAGGTCGGCCGACAGGCCGTGCCGGCGCATGGCGGTGCCGAAGCCGGTGCGGCGGGCGGCGGTCGCGGAGTGGGTGAGGTTGCCGCCGACGAAGGCGATGCGGCGGTGGCCGAGACGGATCAGATGCTCCGTCATCATCTCCATGCCGAACTCGTAATCCACGCCGGCATAGTCGCCGTTGCGCGCCGAGACGAAGCGGAGTGCCTGGACGAAGGGCAGTTGCCACTGGTGCAGGCGGTCGAGCAGGTCGGGCTGGGTACCGGCGGTGGGGCAGAGGATGACGCCGTCGACGTTGTGCTCCCGCATCCGTTGGAGGAAGCGGTCCTGCCGTTCCGGTGATTCAGCGGTGTTGGCGAGGAAGGCGACGACGCCCTCCTCCCCCAGCACCTCGTCCACGCCGGCGGTCAGTTCGCCGTAGAAGGCGTTGCTGATCTCACAGACCAGCAGCCCGACCGTGTTGGTGCGGGCGGCGCGCAGCGTCGCCGCGCCGCGGTTGTAGACGTAGCCAAGCTCCTTGATGGCGGCCTGGACGCGGTCGCGGGTGTCGGCTGCGACCAGCGGGCTGTCGCGCAGCACCAGCGAAACCGTCGATCGCGACACGCCCGCGTGGCTTGCCACCTCCGTCAGGGTGATGCGGTTGGGGCCACGGTTTTCGCGTTCGTCCAGGATCGTCATCAGGCGCTTTCGGTAACCTACACCACCGGCGTCAGCAGCGGCTGGCCGGCGAAGAAGGCCTTCAGGTTGTCGAGCACGAGATTGCCCATCGCCATGCGCGTCTCCACGGTTGCGCTGGCTTGGTGCGGTTGCAGGGCGACGTTGTCAAGCGCGAACAGGGCTTCCGGCGCGTGCGGCTCGTTGGCGAAGACGTCGAGGCCGGCGCCGCCCAGGCGGCCGTCCTGGAGGGCGGCGACCAGTTCCGGCTCGTCCACCACGCTGCCGCGGGCGACGTTGACCAGCAGGCCGTCCGGCCCCAGCGCCTCGATCACCGCGCGGTTGACCATGTTGCGGGACTCCGGCCCGGCCGAGGCGGCGACGATCAGGATATCGCTGTCCCGCGCCAGATCGACCGGCGAGGCCACGAAACGGTAGGGCACGTCGGTGCGCGGCTTGCGGTTGGTGTAGGAAATCGCCATGCCGAAGCCGGCCGCGCGCTCCGCGATCGCCAAGCCGATGCGGCCGAGGCCGAGGATGCCCAGCCGCTTGCCGGTCACCTTGCGGGCGAGCGGCAGCTTGCCCGTCGGCCACTGGCCGGCGCGGACGAAGCGGTCGCCCACGGCCATGCGGCGCGACGCCATGATCATCAGCCCGATGGCGAGGTCGGCCACGTCGTCGTTCAGCACGTCCGGCGTGTTGGTGACGCGCACGCCCTTCGCCTGGGCGTGCTTCAGGTCGACCGCGTCGGTGCCGACGCCGTTGATGGTGACGATGCCCAGGTTGGTGCAGGCGTCCATCACGGCGTTGCTGACACCGGTGCCGCCGCCTGTGACAACGGCGCGGACGCGCGGCCCCACCTCCGCCATGAAGCGCTCACGGTCGGGCGCGGACGACAGGCGGTGCACGGTGTAGTCTGCGTCGAGCGCCGCCTCGATGCCCGGCATCATGGGCTCGACCAGAAGGATCTCGGGCTTCATCGCAAAACGGTCCTTAATGGGAGAGGATTTGGCCGAGGAAGTTGCGCGTCCGCTCGGACTTCGGGTTGGTGAAGAACTCCGCCGGGGACGCCTCCTCGACGATCTCGCCGCGGTCCATGAAGATGACGCGGTCGGCGACCGACTTGGCGAAGCCCATCTCGTGCGTGACGCAGAGCATGGTCATGCCGTCCTCGGCCAGCCCGATCATGGTGTCGAGCACCTCCTTGACCATCTCCGGGTCAAGCGCGGAGGTCGGCTCGTCAAACAGCATGACCTTGGGGTTCATGCAGAGCGAGCGGGCGATCGCGACGCGCTGCTGCTGGCCGCCGGACAGCTGGCCCGGATGCTTGTGCGCCTGGTCGGGGATGCGGACGCGCTGCAGGTACTTCATGGCGATGGCCTCGGCCTCCGCCTTTGTGGTGCCGCGGACCTTCATCGGCGCCAGCATGCAGTTCTGCAAAACGGTCAGGTGCGGGAACAGGTTGAACTGCTGGAACACCATGCCGACCTCCCGCCGCACCTGGTCCAGGTGGCGGTGCTGACTGTCGAGCGTGATCCCGTTCACGGTGATCGTGCCCTGCTGGTGCTTTTCCAGCTGGTTGATGCAGCGGATCAGGGTCGACTTGCCGGAGCCGGACGGGCCGCAGATGACGATGCGCTCGCCCTTGTGGACCTCCAGGTTGATGTTCTTCAGCACCTGGAAGCTGTCGTACCATTTCTGGACGCCATCCATGCGGATGACGACCTCGCTGCTGATGGGGCGCGGCGCGCCATCGCCCGCGTGATCGAAAGCCATCGCCATGGGTGGACTCCTTGGGAACAGGGTGCCCTTCCCCTCTCCCGGCAGGGCCAGGAGAGGGGAATAAGCGCAAATCAGGACTTGGTCAGCGGGGGCAGGTCGGTGCCCAGCCACTTCTGGTGGATGGCGTTCAACTCGCCGTTGGCCTTGGTCTGCTCGATGAAGTCGTTGACCCACTTCAGCAGGGCGTCCTGGCCCTGGCGCATGGCGATGCCCTGCACCTGACGGTTCAGCACGAACTTCATCTCGTAGTTGGACTGCGGGGCCAGCTTCTTGATCTCCTTGGCGACCACGTTGCTGAGGCCCAGCGCGTCCACCTGGCCGGACAGCATCGCCTGCACGGCGCTGGCGTCGTCGTCGAAGCGCATGATGCGCGCGTCCTTCGGGGCGACGGCGGTCAGGGCGTTGTCCTGGGTGCTGGCGCGGGCGACGCCGACGCGCTTGCCGGACAGCTCCGCGGCCTCCTTGATCTTGGTGCTGGCCGGGGCGACGAGGCCGATCTCGATGGCGGCGTAGGGCTCGGAGAATTGCACCTGCTTGGCGCGCTCCGCCGTGATGCCGAGCGAGGCGACGAGCAGGTCGACCTTGTTGGTCAGCAGGTAGGGAATGCGGTTCGGGCCGGTGACCGGGACGATCTCGACCGGAACGCCCATGTGCTTGCCCAGCAGCTTGGCGACGTCGGCGTCGTAGCCGTCGGGCTTGCCGTCCGACGTGGTGATGCCGAAGGGCGGGAAGTCCACCAGCATGCCGATGGTCAGCTTGCCCTTGGACTTGATCTCGTCGACGGTCTGGGCGGCGGCGGGGGCCACGTAGGCGGCCGTCATCATGGTGGTGGCGGCCATCAGGGCGCCGGCGACGACGAGGCGGCGGGTGATCGAGATGCTCATGGACGATTCCCTCACGTTTTGATTTTTGAACGATCTCAGCGGGCGGGTGCCGCGTAGCGCTGCTCCAGCCGGGCGCTCAGCAGCGACAGCGGCCAGCACAGGACGAAGTAGATCGCGGCGACGATCCCGAACACCAGGAAGGGCTGGAAGGTGGCGTTGTTGACGATCTGGCCGGCGCGGGTCAGTTCGGTGAAGCCGATGATGGCGGCCAGCGACGTGCTCTTGATCAGCTGCACCAGGAAGCCGACGGTCGGCGGCACCGCGACCTTCACCGCCTGCGGCAGGATGACGTAGCGCATCAGCCCCGGAAAGCGCAGGCCGAGCGCGGAGGCCGCCTCCCACTGGCCGCGCGGCACGGCCTGGATGCAGCCGCGCCAGATCTCGCCCAGGAAGGCGCTGGCGTTCAGCGTCAGGCCCAGCGCCGCCGCGGCCCAGGGGTTCATGTCGATCCCCATGACGGTCGCGCCGAAGAAGACCAGGAACAGCTGCATCAGCAGCGGCGTGCCCTGGAACAGCTGGATGTAGCCGGTGGCGAGCAGGCGGACCGGCTTGATCGTGGAAGTGCGGCCCAGCGCGACGAACAGGCCCACGGTCGCGCCGCCGATGAAGGCGATCACCGACAGGGCCAGCGTCCATTGCACGGCGCTGAGCAGGAACAGGAACTCGTTGTACCCGAAGGAGCGGATCATGGCGCGGGGCTCCTCAGCGGCGGTCGGTGTCGTAGGCGAAGGCCAGCCGGTAGATGCCGGCGAACAGCGCCGAGAACATCAGGGCCAGGCACAGGTAGACGGCCGTCACGACGATGTAGATCTCGAAGCTGCGGAAGGTCTGCGACTGGATGTTGTTCGCAACCGAGGTCAGCTCGTCCGCCGAGATCGCCGACACCACGCTGGAGCTGAGCATCAGCAGGATGAACTGGCTGGTCAGCGCCGGGTAGACGGTGCGCAGCGCCGGCTTGATGACGACGTAGCGGAAGACCTGCAACGGCTTCAGGCCCAGCGCGAGTCCGGCTTCGATCTGGCCTTTTTGGATCGATTCGATGCCGGCGCGGATGATCTCCGTCGCGTAGGCGCCGACGTTGACCACCATGGCGATCAGCGCGGCCAGATCCGGCGACAGCCGGATGCCGCGGCGGTCGGCAGCCCGAAGAAGATCAGGAAGATCTGCACCAGGAAGGGCGTGTTCCGGATCACCTCGATGTAGGCGTTGATCAGCCAGCGCACCGGCTTCGGCCCGGAGGTCTTGCCGAGCGCGCAGAGAATCGCCACCACGAGGCCGATGGCCATCGCGCCGAAGGACAGCTGGACGGTCAGCCATGCGCCTTCGAGCAGATAGTCCCACGACGCGAGGACCGCGTCGAAATCAAATTTGTAGTTCACGGGCATCCCTCCACAACCACGCCGGGCTTCTTGCCCTTTCGGCGGATTGCCATCTCGGTTCGCGGGCTGAGTGCCCGTCTTTCCCAGCCGTTTGTTCAGACCCTATTTGGATCGATCCAAATGCGCAAGACGGAAAACGCAGCGCTGCGAAAAATAATTTGTGTAACCACCATTCGTTCCGTCTCCGGAGGAAAATCGCGCAGATTTCCGGAGTGGCCGGGACGCCTGTTCGGCGCCGCATTTTGACGCTGGTCAAGGTGGCCCGGCGCGCTGGGCCGGCATATCCATCTTGAACAGCTCCCTTGAATCGACTGGGCGTCCGCGGTCATGCTGGCACGCCCCAGGGAAAGGACATCGCATGGACTGCTTCGCCGCTCCCGGCTCCGCTCCGCTGCCGTTGGACGAGGCGCTTGCCCGTGTCCAAGCCGCCTATGGCCCCGCGACGGAGCCGGAGAGCGTGCCGCTGCGCTCAGCGCTCGGCCGCATCCTGGCCGAATCGGTGACGGCGCCGGGCAACGTGCCGCCCATGGCGGTGTCGGCCATGGACGGCTGGGGCTTCCGTGCGGCGGACACCGCGGGCGAGGGGCCGGTGCGGCTCGCCGTGGTCGGGCGCGTGCCGGCAGGCGTGGTGTTCGGCGGCATGGTCGGGCCGGGCGAGGCGGTGCGCATCTTCACCGGCGCGCCGGTGCCAGCAGACGTCGACGCGGTCGCTATGCAGGAGGACTGCCGGGCCGACGGAGACGCCGCGGTGCTGGTCCCGGCCAACGTGAAGCGCTGTGCCAACATCCGCGAGGCGGGGGAGGACATGGCGGCGGGCGCGGTGGTCCTGACCCCCGGCCGGCGCCTGCGCGCGCAGGAAATCGGGCTCGCCGCCGCGGTCGGACGGTCCCACCTGTCGGTGCGCAAGCGGCTGCGGGTCGTGCTGTTCTCGACCGGTGACGAACTGCGCGAGCCGGGCACGGCCAAGCCGGACGGCGCCATCTACGACGCCAACCGCTACACGCTGGCCGCCCAGCTCGACGCGCTTGGGGTGGAGGTGCGCGACCTTGGCATCCTGCCGGACAAGCGCGAGGCCACCCGCGCGGCGCTCGCCGCGGCGGCCGACACGGCGGACCTGCTGGTCACGTCCGGCGGCGTGTCGGTGGGGGAGGAGGACCACGTGAAGGCGGCGGTCGGCGCGCTGGGCGCCATCGACCTGTGGAAGCTGGCCATCAAGCCGGGCAAGCCGCTGGCGCTGGGCCGGATCGGCAACACGCCCTTCCTCGGCCTGCCGGGCAACCCGGTCTCGGCCATGGTGACTTTCATGCTGGTGGGCCGGCCGCTGGTGCTGCGCCTGTCCGGGGCGGAGAGCGCGCCGACTCCGCGTTGCCTTGTGGTCTCCAGCTTCGAGTTCCGCAAGAAGGCGGGCCGGCGGGAGTTCCTGCGCGCCCGGCTGGCGTTGGGCGCCGATGGCCGTCCGGTTGCCCACAAGTTCCCCAGCGACAGCTCCGGCGTGCTGACCTCCATGGTGGAGGCGGACGGCCTGGTCGACATGCCCGCGGACGCCACGGCGATCCGGCCGGGGGATATGGTGGAGTTTTTGCCGTTTACGGGATTGTTTGCGTAAGCCTCTCTCCCTCTCCCCTCCGGGGAGAGGGGACTGGGGGATTTACTTCTTCGGCATGTGGCCGCTGATTTCGGCGTGCAGGGGCTTGGTGTCCTCGAACGTCTGCTGCTGTTCGGGGGTGGCTTCCTTCTGGTGCTTCGCCTTCCACTCCGAATAGGGCATGCCGTAGACGGCGACGCGCGCTTCCTCGTCGGTCAGGGGGACGTTGCGCTCCTTGGCCGCCGCCGCGTACCACTTCGACAGGCAGTTGCGGCAGAAGCCGGCGAGGTTCATCAGGTCGATGTTCTGTACGTCGGTGCGCTTGCGCAGGTGCTCGACCAGGCCGCGGAAGGCGGCGGCCTCCAACTCGATGCGGGTTTGTTCGTCCATCTCTGGATCCTCCTGAATTTGCTTACGTGTTGTGCAGCGTGACGAATCGGCCGAAGCGGTGGAAGCCCTGCGAGGAGCCGCCGTCGAGGATGGCGCTGCGCACCGCCTCGCGATTCTCCACCACGAAGCCGGCCAGCGAATCGATGCCGTAGCGGAACAGCCGGCCGGTCAGCGGCGTGCCCGGCCCGACCAGAGCGACTCGCGCGCCGACGGCGGCCGACAGCAGGCGCGGCAGCGTGCGGTTGGCAAGCGAGGACGAGGTGATCGCCGCCCCCTCCGCCCCCGGCAACAGCCATTCGGCGGCGGCCTCCGGGTATTCGTCCGCGCCCGGCTTCATCTCGATCACCTGGGCGTTCGGCAGCCGCTTGGCGAGCTGCGGGAAGGCGCCGATCACCACCACGCGCCCGTCCATGCCCGTGAACAGGTCCAGCCCGTTCGCGGCATCGCCGGTCACGCCGGGGTGGTTGTAATGGGCGTTCAGGGCGGCGATGCCGACGGCGGTTTCCAGCGGGTCCCAGGATCGGGCGGCGGGCAGGGCGAGCGCCTTGAGCCCGACGCCGGCCCAGCGCTCCGGAGGGGGAAGGTCGGCGCCCACCAAGGAGGCGGACGGACGGGCGGCGAGGCCGACGGTGCGGTCGGTTTCCACCATGATCCACTTGGCGCCGATGGTCACGCGGCGGACCGGCGCGTCCTCCACCCCGTGCAGCAGGTCGTCGTAGAGCCGGTGCGTGCCCCACCAGCGCCACAGCGCGTCCTCGTCGGGGGAGAGCAGGGTGGTGAAGCCGCCGGTGAAGCCCTGCCATTCGTTCAGGTAGCGGCTGCCGACGCTGGTCAGGACCGGGATGCCTTCCGCGATGGCGGACAGCAGCTCGTCGGCGAGGCCCTTGCCGTGCGCCTCCAGCCCGGCGAACTTGTTGACGACCAGTAGGTCGGCGCGCTCATTGATGGCGCGGCGCAGCGCCTGGCTGGCGTCGGCCACGCCCGAGGGATCGACCCGGCAGGACTGCGACTCGCGCCCCAGGTTCTGCGAGATGTTGAAGGCCTTGCCGGTGGCGACGTCGACCAGCTCCATCCGGTCGGCGCAGTCGTCGAGCGCGCCGTAATTGCGCTGCACCACCCCGCCCACGCGGAAGCCGCGGCGCCGCAGTTCCGTGGCGAAGCGGTCGAGCAACTCGTCCACGGCGAGCGAACCGGGGCCGTGGATCACGGCGCCGGGGCGCAGGGGCGGCGGGACCGCGGGGCGCAGGCCCAGATTCGGCGGGGATGTCGCCATGGATGCGGCCTCCATCATTGTGGACCTACGCCCGGGAAACGCCGCGGCGTATGTGGTAGACAAACACCTCGCCGCGCGTCTCGTGGGCCAGCAGCAGGTTGTCGGTCGTGTTGCAGAAGTGCTTGAAGTCGATGATCGACGCCGGGTCGGTGGCGTAGACGATGATCTCCTCCCCCGCGGCCATCTTGTCCAGAAGGGCGCGGGTCCGCAGGATGGGAAGCGGGCAGTGCAGCCCCTTCACGTCGAGTTCCTTTGCCGCCACGGCCGCTCCCTCTTTCCTTGATCGTTCGGTGGGATCGCCACCCGATTTCGACAGCAGGACTGTAGCGGGTTCGCGCCCGCGTCTCCACAGTTGCGGTGGTCCCGGCCCCGCACGGCACCTTTGCTGCCCGAAGGTGTTGAACAGGAACGACAGGAACGCAACGGGGCGGGAACAGATCCATGGCGCAGGGGCACTTCGACAAGGTGGTCGTCATCACCGGGGCGTCCAGCGGCATCGGCCACGCGACGGCGGTGGCCTTTGCGCAGCGTGGTGCCGCGGTGGTTCTGGCGGCGCGGCGGCACGCCGCCCTGCACGAGGTGGCGGAGGAATGCATCGCGGCCGGCGGGCGGGCCATGGTCGTGCCGACCGATGTGCGCGACCAGGATCAGGTGAACCGCCTGGCCCAGCGCGCCATCGACGCCTTCGGCGGCATCGACGTCTGGGTGAACAACGCCGGCGTAATCGCCTTCGGCCAGTTCGAGGAGATGCCGCAGGACGTCTTCGAGGAAGTGATGCGCACCAACTTCTTCGGCACGGCCAACGGCTGCCGGGCGGTGCTGCCACATTTCCTGGACCGGGGCGAGGGGACGATCATCAACATGTCGTCCATGGCCTCGACCGTCGGACAGCGCTACACGACCAGCTACGCCGCCAGCAAATTCGCCGTGCGCGGCTTCACCGAGACCCTGCGGCAGGAGCTGGTGGAGGAGCCGAACATCCACCTCTGCACCGTCATGCCGGGGCCGATCGACACGCCCCTATGGCAGCACGCCGCCAACTACACCGGCCGTGCCATCAAGGCAATGACCCCGCTCTACCCGCCGGAGCAGGTGGCCGACGCCATCGTGGCGATGGCCGAGAATCCGGCCAAGCGCGACGTCTTCGTTGGCAACGTCGGCCGCGTTGCCGCCTTCCAGAACGCCGTCGCCCCGGCGATGACGGAGCGGGTCATGGCCCACATGATCGACCGCAACATGTTCGAGAACCGCCCGGCCCGCGACACGACCGGCGCGGTGCTGAACCCGATGCCGGAATACCACGAGGCCAGCGGCGGCTGGATGGAGCGTACGGGGTCGGGGCCGCGGGCGGCGTGGGCGCGGCGTTCCGGCGGGACCACGGCGGGCGAGCGGCGGTTCTGCTGGACGAACTTCGCGCTGTTCCTTCTGCCGATCGGGCTGATGAGCCAGCTTCCGACGGATGTGTGGGAGAAGGTCCGGCACGCGCGCGGTCAGCACGCGCATTGAGGGAGGCGTTTACCCCCACCCCAACCCTCCCCCGCTGGGCGGGGGAGGGGACTGCCGCTGGAGCGTTGCAAAGGTCCTGTCTCCCTCCCCCGCCCAGTGGGGGAGGGTTGGGGTGGGGGTAGGACTCACGCCCCCCCAATCCCCTCGGTAAACGTCTCGCCCGTCTTGGGGTCGATGTCCTCGCCGGTGCCGGGTGTGCCGGGGGCGGCTTCGTCGCGCTTGCCGACCGGCTTTTCGCGGTCGGGGTCGTAACTGCGCGGCGGGTGGGTGCCGCCGTCGGCCGGTTTCGGCGTGCTGTCCTGCATCTTGTCGCTCATGCGCCACCTCCGAGGTGAAATCTTGCCGTGTGAAGGGGCAACAGGCGGCGCGCGGCAAACTCTCGCGTTTTTAGGCTCGTTGCGGGCGAATGCCCTCCGCCTCCCGCCATTCCTTCAGGAGCGTTTGGCGGCGGCGCGGGTAGCGGTCTTCCGTCGGGGTGATGGCCAGGATGCGGTCGGTGCGGAAGTGGCGGATCGCTTGACGCATCTCGCACCAGGCGACGACCACGCGCACCTTGTCGAAGAAGCCGAGCGCAAAGGGCCAGATGGTGCGCCGGCTCTCCGATGAGGCCCCATCGCGGTAGGCGATGGCGAGCTTGCGCTCCGTCCGGATCGCCTGCCGGATGGTGGTAAGGTCCGCGTCGCCGGCCGCGATGGGCTCCCCCGGCCCGACGAGCAGGGCGGAGCCGTCCAGGTCGTCGCGCAGGTCGGCGGGCAGCACCGCCGCGATCTTGGCGAGCGCGTTGCGCGCCGCCGAGCCCAGGCGGTGGTCGCCGCGTTCCGCCACCCAGCGGGAGCCCAGCACCAGCGCCTCGATCTCCTCCTCCGAGAACATCAGCGGGGGCAGCAGGAAGCCGGGGCGCAGGATGTAGCCGACGCCCGGTTCCCCGTCGATGCGCGCTCCCTGGGCCTGGAGGGTCGCGATGTCGCGGTAGAGAGTGCGGAGGCTGACATCCAGCTCCTCCGCAAGCGAACGGCCGCTCACCGGCCGGCGGTGGCGGCGCAGGATCTGGATCAGGTCGAGAAGGCGTTCGGCGCGCGACAAGGGAGCAGGCTTCGATCCGGGTGGGCCGGCGCAGTGTATCGCGCCGGCCCCATCGGAAAAAGCATTACCCCTTGCGCGTTGGTCCTTGCGCGTTGGCCCTCACGAGTTGGAGAACAGGAAGTTGCCGGAGGTCAGGCCGTTCAGGGTGACGCCCATCAGCCGCATCGAGCTGCTGCCGCCGATGTCGATCGACACGCCGCCGCTGTCCTGGGTGGCGTGGCCCAGCACCGCGGACAGGCTGGTCAAGCCGCCGATCGCGCGGACGTCCAGCACGTCGCCGCCGGCTCCGGCCTTGAAGTCGCCGATGCAGTCCCAGCCATCGCCGGGCTTCAGCACGAAGGTGTCGCTGCCCAGCCCGCCTTCCATATAGTCGTTGCCGCCGAGGCCGGTGATGGTGTCGTTGCCGGCCCCGCCGAAGATCACGTCGCGGTTGGCGGTGCCGAGGAAGGTCTGGCCAGGGGTGCCGGTGGACCCTCCACCCGTCGAGCCGCCGCCCGTGGAGCCGCCACCGGTGCTGCCGCTACCGGTGCTGCCGCCGCCGGTGCTGTCGCCGGAGGAGGCGCCCCCGAACACGAAGTTGTCGGCGGTCAGGGAGGCCTTTGTGACGCCCATCAGCCGGACACTGTCGGTCGGGCTGAAGTTCAGCACGGTGCCGCCGCTGTCCTCCGTCGCGGTTGCCAGGACCTTGGTCAGGTCGGACAGGCCCGTCCAGCCGCCGAGGTTGATGACGTCGCCGCCCGCCCCGGCCTTGAAGTCGCCGATGCAGTCCCAGCCGTCGCCGGGCTTCAGCACGAAGGTGTCGCTGCCCAGGCCGCCTTCCATGTAGTCGTTGCCGGCGTTGCCGGTGATGGTATCGTTGCCGGTCCCGCCGGTTATCACGTCGCGCGCTGCTGTGCCGGTCAGGGTCTGGCCCGGGGTGCCGGTGGAGCCGCCCCCGGTGGACCCGCCGCCCGTGGAGCCTCCGCCGGTCGAGCCGCCCCCGGTTGATCCGCCACCAGTTGACCCACCGCCCTGGACCAGGGTCACGGTGGTGCCGCTGACCTGGAACTGGTCGGCGGTGAAGCTGCCGGCGAAGCGCAGGGTCACGTCGCCGCCCGGCGTGGCGTTGGTGCCGATGTGCAGCAGGGTGACGCCGTTGACGACCTCCGCCTGCACCTGTCCGGCGGTCAGGGTCGCGCCGTTGCCGGTGCCGACGGTGCCCGACATGGCCGTGCCGGTGATTTTGAAGACGTCGCCAACGCTGGCCCCGGTGACCCCGCCGGTGAAGCCGTTGGCCTGGGACGCGGTCATGGTGACGGTGTGGTGGCGGCTGCCGGTCAGGCCCAGCACCTCAACGCTGGCCAGCGTCATGCCGGAGATGTTGATCTGGGGTGTCGCGGTGCCGACCTTGCCTTCCGGATCGACCACGTCGTCGGAGCTGACGCGCAACGTGTCGGTGCCGGTCCCGCCGTCGAAGGACACGGTCCCGGTCTCCAGCCCGTTGGCGACGATGTAGGTGTCGTTGCCGTCGCCGCCGGAAATGATGTCGGCCTGCACCTCGCTGTAGCCGCCGGACGAGACCTCGCCCGCCATGATGGTGTCGTCGCCGATGCCGCCCTGGACGGTATCCTTGCCCCAATCGCTGAACAGCACGTCGTTGCCGTCGCCGCCGTCCACGAGGTCGTCACCGGCGCCGCCGCCAATCGTGTCGTTTCCGGCTTGGCCGTAGACGCGGTCGTTGTCGATGCGGCCGAACATCAGGTCGTTGCCGCCGCCGCCATAGACGGTGTCGTTGCCGTTGCCGCTCTCCAGCGTGTCGTTGCCGGCCCCGCCATATTCCAGGTCGTCGCCTCCGTGGCCCCAGAACCAGACGCCGCTGTCGTTGGCGATCAGCGTGTCGGCCTGCTCGCTGCCGATCCAGCGCTCCACGCTGTTGAAGGTGTCGCCCGCGGCCTCCCCGGTGCTCTTGGTCGGGTCGAGCAGGTTGAGGGTAAGGCCGGAGGTGGCGTTCTCGTAGGTCACCGCGTCGAAGCCGCCGCCGCCGTCCAGCACGTCGCCGCCCGGGCCGCCGTTCAGCGTGTCGTTGCCCTCGCCGCCCTGCAGCGTGTCGCGGCCGGTGCCGCCGATCAGCGAGTCATCGCCGCCCAGCCCGCTGATCACGTTGCCGGAATTGTCGCCGACCAGCGTGTCGTTGCCCGCTGTCGCCGTGCCCGTGACGGCCAGCAGGTGCGGCCAGGACTCCGCGCCGACGAAGGCCGACGGGTTGCGGATCGGACCGGTGGAGACGTCGAGCGCCCAGCTGCCGTCGCGGGCCGCGTGGCCGACCGGTCGGGTCGAGGCCGCCACCCGCGCGCCTGTCCGCGCCGCCAGACCGTTCACCAACCGCCGGCCGGCGGCGTCCGCCCCGGCGCGGCAGGCGTGGATGTGGATCTCCGTCCCCTCCGCGTGCGGCCAGGAGCGGCTGGACAGGGAGTCCGCGTCCAGCGGACGCGCGCCGAGCCGGACCCGCCCCGGTTCGCCGTGCGCGACGATGTGCACCGCCGAGGGCCGCTCGGCCAGCGCCGCCGCGAGCAGCGGGTGGGCGTCCTCGGTCGCCGTCACGCGCAGGACCTGCACGTCGGCGCGCTTGAAGGACAGGAGGCTGTCGATGTCCTCCAAACCCGCGTCCGCGATGATGATCTCGGTCAAGGAAAGTCTCCTCAGAAGTCCGTTCGGTCGCAGGGGCGTTGGATCGCGGCGATCCTGATGATGGCGGGCCGAGCGACGCCGGGATGACATGCGACTTCTGAGGGAGAGTTCGCAATTGCCTAAGAAGGAATAGTCCAAGCGCTGAACAAAACTTGCCGATGTTGAGCAATCTTCTTTAGGTGGTGCAGTTTTTCTGGATGTACGCCCGCGACAACATCCGGAAATTCCGGATGAGGTAGGAATGCGGCGAACGGGTGCAGGTGAGCACGAACCGCGATCCCCTACCACGATCGATTGGGGAGGAGTCCGGACCCCACCGCCGGAAAGGACGGCGGTGGGGTCCGGACGATGGACCGGGTTGGTTTAACCCTGGCGGGCGTTACGCCACCTGGGGCAACCGGTCGAGCAGCTTGTCGAGCGTGATCGGGTAGTCACGCACGCGCACGCCGGTGGCGTTGTAAATCGCGTTGGCGACCGCCGCGCCGACGCCGCAGAGGCCGAGTTCGCCCACGCCCTTGGCCTTCATCGGAGAGGAGATCGGGTCGGTCTCGTCCAGGAAGACGACCTCCTGGTGCGGGATGTCGGCGTGCACCGGCACCTCGTAGGACGCAAGGTCGTGGTTGACGAAGAAGCCGGCGCGCTTGTCCACGGCCAACTCCTCCATCAGCGCGGCCCCCACGCCCATGGTCATGGCGCCGATCACCTGGCTGCGCGCCGACTTGGGATTGAGGATGCGGCCCGCCGCGCAGACCGCCAGCATGCGGCGCACCCGTGTCTCGCCGGTCGCGGAATCGACGGCGACCTCCACGTAATGGGCGCCGAAGGTGGACTGCTGGTACGTCTTGGACAGGTCGCCGTACTCGATCCCATCCTCGGCGACGAGGCCGCTGTCGCCGGCCGCCTGGGCCAGCGGCAGGCTGCGGTTGCCGAGGCGCACCTGCCCATCGGCGAAGACCGCGTCGGCGGAGTTGAAGCCGAGCGCGCGCGCCACCTCCTCCCGCAGCTTGACGCAGGCGGCGTAGACGCCGGCGGTGGCGTTGTTGGCGCCCCACTGGCCGCCGGAGCCGGCCGACACCGGAAAGGCGGAATCGCCCAGCCGCACCACGACCTTGTCCAGCCCGACGCCCATCATCTCCGCCGCGGTCTGGGCGATGATGGTGTAGCTCCCCGTGCCGATGTCCGTCATGTCGGTCTCGACCGTCACCACGCCGCGCTTGTCCAGCCGCACCCGCGCCGCCGACTTGGTCAGCAGGTTGTTGCGGAAGGCGGCGGCCACGCCCAGCCCGACCAGCCAGCGCCCGTCGCGCACCGACGCCGGCTTTGGGTTGCGCTTGTCCCAGCCGAAGCGCTCCGCCCCGGTGCGCAGGCATTGCACGAGCTGGCGTTGCGAGAAGGGGCGGTCGGGCTTGGTCGGATCGACCTGCGTGTCGTTGCGGATGCGGAACTCCACCGGGTCGATACCCAGCTTTTCCGCCATCTCGTCCATGGCGATCTCCAGCGCCATCAGGCCCGGCGCCTCGCCCGGCGCGCGCATGGCGTTGCCTTCCGGCAGGTCGAGATGCGCCAGCCGGAGCCCGGTAAGGCGGTTGGCGCCGGCGTAGAGCAGCTTCGTCTGGTCGACCGCCGTCTCCGGATTGCCGCCGGGCAGGTTGCCCGACCAGCTCTCATGCGCGATGGCGGTGATCGTGCCGTCCGGCGTGGCGCCGATGCGGACGCGCTGGATGGTCGCCGGCCGGTGGGTGGTGTTGTTCGTCATCAGCGGGCGCGGCAGCGCCACCTTGACCGGGCGCTTGGCTTCCCGCGCGCCCAGCGCAGCCAGCAGCGTGTCGGCCCGCAGGAACAGCTTGCCGCCGAAGCCGCCGCCGACGAAGGGCGAGATGAGACGCACCTTCTCCTTCGGCATGTCGAGCGTCTGGGCCAGATCGCTGGTCGTCCAATCGATCATCTGATTGGAGGTCCAGACGGTGACCTTGTCCCCGTCCCAGTGGGCGATGGAGGCGTGCGGCTCCATCATCGCGTGGGTCTGGTCAGGGGTGGTGTAGGTTGCGTCGAGCTTCACCGGCGCGGACGTAAAGGCGCCGTCGAAGTCGCCGACCGTCAAGTCCGGATCCTTGTCGCTCGGCTTCGCCCTGTCCTTGGCGGCGGCGAGGTCGAAGGCGCCGTCCTCGCGGGCGTAGTCGACACGGACGAGCGTCGCCGCAGCCCGCGCCTGCTCGAAGGTTTCCGCCACGACCAGCGCGACGGCCTGGTGGTAATGCTGGATCTCCGGGCCGCCGAGCAAGGTCGCGGTGTTGCGCTTGCCCTTGCCCAGCTTGCCGGCGTTCTCGGCCGTGACGACGGAGAGCACGCCGGGCGCCGCCCTGGCTGCGGCCACGTCCATGGCGGTGATGCGCCCCTTGGCGATGGCCGAACCCACGATGTAGCCATAGGCCGCGTCGGGCACCGAGTCGTGGTGCTCGTAGGCGTAGGGGGCGGTGCCGGTCGTCTTCAGCGGGCCGTCGATGCGGTCGGTCGCCTTGCCGACCACCTTCAACTGGTCGATGGGGTTGGTCGTCGCGGGTGTGTCGAACTTCATGTCTCAGCCCTTCGCTTCGGTCAGCACCGAGGCCAGCGTGCGCTCGACCAGGGGCAGCTTGAACGCGTTGTCGTGCGCCGGCTTGGCGCCGGCCAGAAGCTGCGCCGTCACCGCCTTGGCGCCTTGCGGCATCGCCGCCTCCGCGGCCTCCACGCGCCACGGCTTGTGGGCGACGCCGCCCAGCGCCACCCGGCCGCTGCCGTCGCGCTGCACGATGGCGGCGACGGAGACCAGCGCGAAGGCGTAGGAGGCGCGGTCGCGCACCTTGCGGTAGACCTGCGTGCCGCCGGCTGGCTTGGGCAGGGTCACCGCCGTGATCAGCTCGCCGGGAACCAGCGCCGTCTCGATGTGCGGCGTGTCGCCGGGCAGGCGGTGGAAGTCGGCGATCGGGATGAACCGCGTGGCGCCGTCCGGCCGCACCGTTTCCACCGTGGCGTCGAGCACGCGCATGGCTACCGCCATGTCGCTGGGGTGGGTGGCGATGCAGGCCTCGCTGCCACCGATCACCGCCAACTGCCGGTTGAACCCGCCGATGGCCGCGCAGCCGCTGCCGGGCTGGCGTTTGTTGCAGGGCTGGGCGGTGTCGTAGAAGTAAGGACAGCGGGTGCGCTGGAGCAGGTTGCCCGCGGTCGTCGCCTTGTTGCGCAGCTGGCCCGACGCGCCGGCGAGCAGCGCGCGCGACAGCACGCCATAGTCGCGCCGCACGCGCGGATCGGCAGCGAGGTCGGTGTTGCGCACCAACGCGCCGATGCGCAGGCCGCCGTCCGGGGTTGGTTCGATACTGTCGAGGTCCAGGCCGTTGACGTCGATCAGGTGCGCCGGCGCCTCGATCTCCAGCTTCATCAGGTCGAGCAGGTTGGTGCCGCCGGCGATGAACTTGGCGCCCAGCGTGCGTTCCGCGGCCGCGGCGGCCTCCGCCGGGGAGTTGGCGCGCTCGTAGGTGAAGGTCCTCATGCCCCCCTCCCGGCGACCTCGGTGATCGCGTCGACGATGTTGGAATAGGCGCCGCAGCGGCAGATGTTTCCGCTCATGCGCTCGCGCAACTCGATGGGGGTGAGTTGCGGCGCCGTGGTCAGGTCGGCGGTGACGTGGCTGGGAATACCGGCCTTGATCTCGTCCAGCATGGCGACGGCCGAACAGACCTGGCCGGGCGTGCAGTAGCCGCACTGGTAGCCGTCATGCTTTACGAAGGCCGCCTGCATGGGGTGCATGCCGCTGGGGGCGCCCAGCCCTTCGATGGTGGTGATGTTGTCGCCTTCGTGCATCACGGCCAACGACAGGCAGGAATTGATGCGCCGTCCGTCGACGATCACCGTGCAGGCGCCGCACTGGCCGTGGTCGCAGCCCTTCTTGGTGCCGGTGAGGTGCAGGTGGTCGCGCAGCGCGTCGAGCAACGTCGTTCGCGTATCCAGTTCAAGTTTTTGTGATCGGCCGTTCACGGTGAAGGTTACGGTTGCCAAGGCGGGCTTTTCGGCAGGTGGTCTATCGGGCGTCGCGGCCTGCGCCGGGGCCGTGAGGGGTACCGTGGAGAGCGCCACGGTGGCGGCGGATCCGAGCAAAAGACCGCGCCGCGTCATGTCGAGGTCGCCGGAATCGTGGCGGGAATCGTTCATGTCGTGCTTCCATTCTCTGCGCCGCCTGCGGGGACGGTCTTGACGTACGCCGGTGTCAACGGCGCGAACGGCGAATGATCACAGGCCGGCCGCGATCACAGGCCGCTTCGGCCTGCGACCCGCGCGCCGGGCATGCTGTCCCGACAGAGCTGGTGCGCCCGTCCGGGCCCGATTAGCCGCTGGAATGCGATAGGGCCTATCAAGCAGAGTCATGAAACGAAGTCCGGAGCCGGTCGGTTGAAGGTCACTGGCCTTCTGACCGGCCGCCCCGATGACAAGCTCTGACCAGTTGGAGGAGATGGAACCATGGACATCGGCTTCGTCGGATTGGGCGGCATGGGCCGCGGGATGGCCGCCAACCTCGTCAGGGCCGGGCACCGGGTGCGCGTCTGGAACCGCTCGCCCGGACCGGCCGAGGCGTTGCGGGCAGAAGGGGCTGAGCCGGTCACCCGCGTCGAGGACGCCATGCAAGGCGAGGCCGTGCTGTCCATCCTCGCCGACGACGCCGCGACGCGGGCGGTGTTCCTGGAGGGCGGGGCGCTCGATCGGGCGGCCAAAGGCTTGGTCCACGTCAGCATGGGCACGCTGTCCACCGCCTTCGTCCAGGAGTTCGCGGCCCTGCACCTGGACCGCGGGTTGGGCTATGTGGCGGCGCCGGTATTCGGCCGGACGGACGTCGCCGCCGCTGGCAAGCTGAACATCCTGGCAGCAGGCGACCCGGCCGCGATCGACCGCGTGCAGCCTCTGCTCGACGCCATGGGGCAGAAGACCTGGCGGCTCGGCGACGACCCGGTGCGCGCCAACGTGGTGAAGATCGCCGGCAATTTCATGATCGCCGCCGCGATCGAGGCGATGGGCGAGGCGGTGGCGCTGGGGCGCGGCCACGGCATCCCCGCGGGCGACCTGATGGGAGTAATGACCAACACGCTGTTCGACGCCCCCGTCTACAAGGGCTATGGCGGCATCATCGTGGAGGAACGCTACGACCCCGCGGCCTTCAAGCTGACGCTGGGCCTGAAGGACGTCCGGCTTGCGCTGGCAGCGGGCGAGGCCGCGCACGTGCCGCTGCCGCTCGCCAGCCTGCTGCGCGACGGCTTCCTGGAAGCCATCGCCCACGGCGACGCCGACCGCGACTGGGCCGCGCTGGCCAAAGTCGCCGCTCGCCGCGCCGGGCTGGAGTGACCGGCTGTCACCAGCGCGATGTCGCAGGCTCGTGCAGCAGCGGAACGCCCAGTTCACGGAAGTGGAACAGGTGCAGCGCGTGTTGGCCATTGTAGTCCAGAACGCGCAGGTCGTCCGATTCGTTCAAATCCCCGCAGACATGGTCGAAATGCCGGCCATAGCGTTCCTTTGCCAAGGATAGCGGCACCGTAAAGGCGATGAACTTGTCGATCCCCTTGGCGGCAAGCTTGCGCAGCAGCGCCGGATCCTCAATCGACGGATAGGACGTCAGGATGACCAGCGGGCCGCTGCCCGTAAACAAGAAGAACGGATGCATGCCATCCTCCCCGACTGGGACGCCGCCGGCAGACGCGGCAAAGGGCAGCGATGTTGATCCTCGGAGAACGCCGTCGGTTTTTCCTTAACATGGATCAAGGTCGGGGGGTGGGCTGTGGCCGGGGGCTGTTCGGAGCGTACGGAGGCGCGCGCGCAATGCTGCCGGCGAGGCCGCTGGCGGATGGGGTGGGACAACCCAGCGCAACCAACAAACGCAGGCGGAACAAGGCATCCAGGGGCCTGATACACGGTCGTGTGTACCACTGGGGTGTGCTGCGGTTCAACGGCGCGAACGGAGATGCCGGTCCCATGCGCGGCGGCGCGGGTGCAACGGCCTGGCGGACTTCCGGGAGGAGACGGATGTCCATCGCCGGTTGACGCATGACGATCTGCTTCAGGGCGCCGCTGGGAACCGTTTGGGTGTGGTTCGACCGTCGAGATGTCCGTTGACGCCTGCGTCGTCAGCGTTGGGTGCGCACGCACGGTATCGTGGGTGCCTTCCTGTGGCAGCCCGTCAGACGGTGCGGCCCCACCGCGTGCCGATTCGCCGGAAACGCAGAATCCGAGCATCCACCACGCTTGGCCTGCGGCGCCGGCCGACGACGTCGACGGGGAACAAAGAGGCAATCAGCATACCCTCGTATGGCGGTTGTCGGGGTAATGGCGCTCGGCATCCGTTGGTGGAAAACTTGAAACAAGTTGTTAAGAATTGGATGCTGCCCTGGTCTCTATGGCGTAGAGATCGGAGGCGTCGCGTTGACAGCATTCAAGCTTGCACTGGAGATCGCCCAGGAGTGCGTGCAGCGCGCGCCGGTGATCGTGCTTGGCAGCGGCGCGTCCGCCGCGCACCGGCTCCCTGGCATGCCGCAGCTGCGTGACCATCTCGTGGCCAGCACGTTGCCGGCCGGTCTCGGAGCGCGCGAACTCGATCTCTGGCAGGAGTTCCTGAACGCGGCGGCGGCCCTTGATCTCGAGGAGGCGCTGACCGCGGTGTCGCTGACGGAAGCGCTGACCTCCCACGTCGTCGCCGCGACCTGGGATCTGCTGGCGCCGGCGGACATGGCGGTGTTCGACCAAGTGGTCCGCGACCGCCACCATTTGCCGCTGACGCGGCTGTTCCAGCACCTTCTGAAGAGCACCCACACAGAAGTCAACGTGGTCACCCCGAACTACGACCGGCTCGCCGAGTACGCCGCCGACGCGGGCGGCCTCTGCCACCACACCGGGTTCGGCCACGGGTATCTGCGGCTGCGCCAAACGGATTACCCGCTGAAGTTCACGCAGAACCAGCGCCCGGCGCGCACCGTCAATGTCTGGAAGGTTCACGGCTCGCTTGATTGGTTCCGTGATCCTGAAGGCACCACCGTGGGGCTGCCGATCCTGCCGAGCCGGCCGGCCGGCATGACCCCGGTCATCGTGACGCCGGGTGTCGAAAAGTACCGGATCACGCACGACGAGCCGTTCCGCACCATTCTGGCGGGCGCCGACACCGCACTCGCGACGGCGCGGGCATACCTATGCATCGGCTACGGATTCAACGACACGCACATCCAGCCGAAGCTGCTGGAGCGCTGTCGGACCCAACCGGTGCCGTTGGTGCTGATTACCAAGGTCGTGTCGCCCACGGCCAAGGACTTCCTGCTCAAGGGAGGGTGCCGGCGCTTCATGGCGCTGGAGGAGAGTGGCACTGGTTCGCGCCTCTACAGCGCGGAGCACCCTGGTGGTGTCGACATTCCGGATCATCCGGTCTGGCGCCTTGACGAGTTTCTCAAGATGGTGATGTAGGGAGAGCATTGTGAGCATCTTCGACTTCAAGGACTCCGACGCTCTCGGCAGCGTGCTGTCGGTCGACACGACCGTCGTGGTCGTCAGGGTCGCCGATATCGACCGCCTGCGGCAGTTACAGGTGAACCGCTTGGCCGTGCTGGAGAGCAGCCGGCCAGGTCAGCACCTGGTTGGCATCATCCAGAAGATCACGCGCAGCGCCGCAACGCCGCGCGCCCGGAGCGATGGTGAGATCGGCGTCGGCGCCGAAGAGGAGGTGGCGCCGGAGCTGAATCTTGTGCGCATCGCGCTGATTGGTACCCTGGTCGATCGGCTCGGCGAGCAGCGCAACGTGTTCTTGCGCACTCTGGAGACCGTCCCTGAAATCGACGCGAACTGTTACGCCGTCGAAGGCGAGCGCCTCACCAACTTCATGCGGGTGATCGCCAGCATCGCCAGCGACGGCCAGCGCCTGTCGCTGGGCTGCTACACCCTGGATGACCGCGCGGAAGCCTTCCTGAACGGCAACAAGTTCTTCCAACGGCACGCCGTCATCGTCGGCAGCACGGGCTCGGGCAAGTCTTGGACCACGGCGCGCATGCTCGAGCAGGTGGCGGCGCTGCCCAACGCGAACGCCATTGTGTTCGACATTCACGGCGAGTACCAGACGCTGCAGGCCGACGGCATCCGGCATTTCCGGATCGCCGGGCCGGGCGATCTCGACCAAGCTGCTTCGCTGGCGGAAGGCGTACTCTACCTGCCGTACTGGCTGCTCGGCTACGAAGCTCTGGTCACAATGTTCGTCGACCGCAGTGACCAGAACGCGCCCAACCAGACTATGATCATGCAGCGCGCCATAACCCGCGCCAAGCGCGCCTATCTGGAGGATGGCGGGCACCGGGACGTCCTCGACAACTTCACCATCGACAGCCCGGTTCCCTTCGAACTGAGTGCGGTTCTCGACGAGCTGGGAGCGCTCAACGCCGAGATGGTGCAGGGCGCTGGCGGTAAGGAGAAGCAGGGCGATTACCACGGCAAGCTCAGCCGCCTCATCGCCCGCCTGGAGAACAAGCGGTCGGATCGGCGCCTCGGCTTCCTGTTCCGCCCAGGCGCCGACACGATGGCGTTTGAATGGTTGGAACGGCTGGTATCGGCGCTCCTCGCCGGCAGCCAGGACCAGGTGGGCGGCACGGGCGGCTTGAAGATAATCAACTTTTCTGAGGTGCCCTCCGACATCCTGCCGCTCATCGTGAGCCTCGTTGCCAAGCTCGCCTTCTCCGTGCAGCAGTGGACCGCGCCCGGGCGTCGGCATCCGATCGCCCTGTTCTGCGATGAGGCGCATCTCTACATCCCCGAGCGCGTGGGCGCCGGGGCGGCGGACGACATCTCCGTGGGGATCTTCGAGCGGATCGCCAAGGAGGGCCGCAAGTACGGAGTGGGGCTGGTGGTGATCAGCCAGCGGCCGTCGGAAGTCAACCGGACGGTGCTCAGCCAGTGCAACAACGTGGTGGCCATGCGTCTGACCAACGGTGAGGACCAGAGCGTGATCAAGCGCCTGTTGCCGGACAGCCTTGGAAGCTTCGGCGATCTGTTGCCGATCCTGGACACCGGTGAGGCGTTGGTAGTCGGCGACGCCAGCCTCCTGCCGAGCCGTATCCGCATCGCCAAGCCGTCCCACACACCCAACAGCGGCACCATCGACTTCTGGGACAAGTGGGCGGATGTGACGCCCGTGGGCGCCGCTGCCGAGGCGGTCAGCGGCTGGCGGCGGCAGACGCAAGGCGCTGCAGCGTAATCGTATTTCTGTCTGGGGCAGCTACGGGAAAGCGCACCCATGATGGGCCCCCCTGGTGAGCGGTGGTCGGTTCCGACCCTTTGTCTGGCAACCTATGAAAGAAAAGTGCATTATGAGCGAAAATATAGATCAAGAAAATGTGATAAAAGAGTCGGTGTTTGTCGCCGCTGCAAAGACGTGCGCGGCAAAGACGTTGATTGACCACTTGGCCGATCTCGATGCAGATCAATCGACGATCGAAGAACTTGCCGGCCTGATACGTCGAGCAGGTGCTCTAATACATCAGAGGCCGATCCAATCGGCCAGGGGAAACGCGACGCGTTCATCGCGGACATTCGGGAGTTTTTCGTCTCTAACATCTCCGATGCCAATCTCGCGTCGTTTGACGAGGCGGCAGAGATGATTCATTTCGCGGAGGACGGACACCATCGCATCCTCGCCGCTCTTGGTCGCAGTTCCTTCTCGGCTGAGCCACCTGATGTGCGCGCCGCTGCAGTGATCGCGCGGATGGAAGCGAACCTCTCAGCGTTCGTCGCCGATGCTGAGGCTGCCCTCAAGCAGACAAAGAGAATTGTCTGGCCGGGAGGACCGGAACTCCGCGATCAGGCGGGCCGGATCGTCTCGAGCGAAGGCACAATCTCCGGTATGGTGGCTTCCCTTGGTGGAACCCTGATGATGGAAGGATTTGCGAACGGCTGGTTTGATCGAAAGAAGGGCTGGCTGAAACTCCCCGTTCTACCGGCCGTCAGTGATCATGAGATACTTCTCGCCGGCGATAGCGAGCTGCTCTCCATGTCATGGCGCCGCTGGACGCATCTCCATGAGTCGGCCCGATACCATGACAATAAAATCCACGTTCTATCAGGTTCGACGCTGCCGTCCGGCTGCCCGGAGAACATAGACCTTGTCTACAGCCGCGATGCCGAATGCGACGTGGTCGATTTCATCGCAAACGAACGCGCGATCGACCGTGAAGGCAGCGCTGTTGCAGAACTTACAAGCACCATGGACATGATAGGGATCGCAAAGGGAATTGATGCACCTCTTGCGCTAGGGCCTCAGGACTGGATCTCCAACGAAGAGGCGTTGAATGCCCTCTCATTAAGCGAAGCGGTTGGCTACGAAATCGTCAAAGATCAGGAGAGGCCTGGAGGACTCCGCCTCATTCAGTGGGTCAGGGGCTACATATGCCTTGCGGCGTGGACTGCAAAGCGAATGAAGGCCAACCACTCCGGTATTCTCAAAATACCAAGGGCGGATCTCTTGTCGCTCCTTAACCGGTGTTCATTGTCCAGTTCCGAAGCCGATACCTTCCTTGACGCCGTCAGCTTCGGCCGTCATTCGCGTGACCTGTTCGATGCGCCGATCGTACGCACCGACGGCGATTGGTTGTTGATTGGTCCGGCGCTCGCCGCCCCGAGATTGGCGAGGATCGTACCCTCGCTGCTCGCTTCAATGGGCATCCAACTCAAGCGAAAAGGCTCTGCGTTTGAGGCTCGGATCGTGCCCCGAGGCGTGGTGTCTGAGGGGGCCTCTGTGCTCTTCGGCGGGTTGAGGCCGCCGGTCTACTCCGCTGCGATGGACAGCGGATCAGGGGTGTGAGGGTGGCACAGCTCGGCCAGGCTTTCCATGGTCATGTAGCGCCGGGCCACCGCCCATTCATCATGCTGCTCCAGCAGCAAGGCGCCGACGAGGCGCACAACCGCCCCTTCGCCAGGGAAGATGCCGACGACGTTGGTGCGCCGCTTGATCTCGCCATTCAGCCGCTCCAGAGGATTCGTGCTGTGCAATTTGGTGCGCAGGTCCTTGGGGTACTTCATGTAGGCCAGCACGTCGAACTCCGCCTCGTCCATCAGCGCCGCCAGCTTGGAAAAGCGCGGCCGCAGGCTGTCGGCCACCCGGCGCCACTGCTCATGCGCCGCCTCAGCGGTCTCCTGGGCAAAGGCGGTGCGAATGGTGGCCGCGACCATCGTCTGGTGCGCCTTGCCGACGCAGGCGAGGAGATTCCTCATGCAATGAACACGACAGCGTTGAAGTGTGGCGCCCAGCACCTTGGAAGCGGCGGCCTTCAGCCCGAGATGCGCATCGGCGATCACCAGCTTTACGCCGCGTAGGCCCCGGCGGGTGAGGGTGCGCAGGAAATCGGTCCAGAAGGTCTCGGCTTCCGACAGCCCGAGGCCGAGCCCCAGCACCTCGCGCCGGCCATCGCTGTTGACGCCGATGGCCAGTATGGCGGCGAGCGAGACGATGCGGCCGTCCTGGCGCACTTTCACGTAGGTCGCATCCAGCCACACAAAGGGCCAGTCGCCTTCCAGCGGCCGGTTCAGGAACGCCTGCACGCGCTCGTCGATGTCCTGGCACAGGCGGCTGACCTGGCTCTTGGAGATGCCGGTCATGCCCATCGCCTTGACCAGATCATCGACGTTGCGCGTCGAGATGCCCTGCACGTAGGCCTCCTGAATCACCGCGATTAGCGCCTTCTCCGCGGTGCGGCGCGGCTCCAGGAAGGCCGGGAAGTAGGAGCCGCGCCGCAGCTTGGGGATGCGCAGGTCGATGGCCCCGGCGCGCGTCTCCCAGGTCCGCTCCCGGTAGCCGTTGCGCTTGGTCTGGCGGTCCTCGCTGCGTTCGCCATACCCGGCGCCGCACAGGCTCTCCACCTCCAGCTCCATCAGGCGCTGGGCGGCGAAGCCGACCATCTCGCGCAGAAAGTCGGCATCGGCGCTCTTCCCAATCAGCTCCTGAAGAGCGATCCTGTCCTCGGTCATCGTGGTCTCCGTCTTGGTTGATGGTCGTTAAGCAACCTCAACTTAGCCGAAGAACACGGTGACCGCCGCTCCCGAACGGCCGGCCCGCCTGCGCCAGCTATGGGGGAGCGCTCCGGCGGGCCAGCCTCACGCCTCAGACACCACGCGGTGGGACGCGATCCTCTGGGGGCTTGTCCTGGCGGTGTTTGCTCTGGGGGCTCACGCGGCCCTCGCGCAAGAGAGCGGGCGGGCGCCTGCGCTTGTCGAAGACGACGTAACGCCGGGTGTTCAGGCGATCCTCAGGCTGTACCAGGCGGACGGTGCCGGCGAGGCCCTTCCCGCCCTCCGCCAATGCTACGATACGCTCGACTATGGCGCGCCGGTCGCACGCGTCTCGCGCTGCTTGGCGATGGACGTGGCCTTATGCCTTGTGCTCGACGTCCAAGCCCTCAACGGCGATGGCCGCGTCGACGACTTCTGCGAGGCGGGCCGCAGCGGCCGGCGCCTAGCGTATTGGGCCGACGAGACCATCACCATCCGCGCCGACCGTCCGGCCTTTTTGAAGACCCTGTTCACCCTCGCGCGCGCCGGAATGGCGGACTTCTTTCGACGCGGACCGCAAACCGGAGACCCGATGCCGTGACGAAGCCGTGGCAGGTGTGCGATGCGGAACCCTTATCATCCATCGGAGAGACAGCATACCAGCGGTAGCGTTTGCGTCTGGGCTGGTGTCTCCGTCGTCGCGCTTTCGCTGTGTGGCTGTGCGGCCGGCATAGTGGCTGACGTCGTCTCGGTAGGGATGTCCGGCAAGTCCATCGCCGACCATGGTCTGGACCTGATCACCGGGAACACGTGCAACCTCTTCCAATCCATCTTCCGCGCGGACCACGTCGTCTGTGAACCGCGTGGGCTTGCCGCCCCGACGCGTGATGGCACGGAACTTTCGCACACGGGCCATTCGCCTGAGGCGCCCCCTGCATTCGCGGATGTCGCCCCAAGCGATGGTCTTGGCAGTGTCGGTCCAGGTCTCAACGGTGGTGATCCTGGCGGTCTCTCCGGCAGCGAAACCTATTAACGTGCAGTTTTCAGACTGGACGGTAACGATGACGCTGAGTATGGCGTGGTTTCCCCCTCCTGTGCGGATTTTGGGCGTGCCACCGCGGCGGATGCAGAGCCTTGGGAGTCGGACGGTAGAACCGGTTGTCGAGGCTTTGTCCGATGACGCTCCGGAGCAGCTGGCCGCGGTTTAAGTGCAAAAGATCTCATCGGACGCGGTGTATCGGCCGCGTCGACGAGACGAGGTCGCGCGCGGCGCACAGCTCAAGGATACCGATGGGCTCCTGAAGTCCGCGCGGCAGCACCGTGTCCACCACGCGGAACACAAAGCGGTCGGACACGCACTCGGCAACCGCCGCGCTCACCAGGATGTCCGTGCCGTAATCCTTGTTGAGCGGCTCCAGCCGGGCCGCCAGATTGACCGTCGCGCCGAGCACGGTGTAGGCCATGCGGTCGGCGGAGCCGATGGTGCCGACCACGGCCTCGCCGGTGTGAAGCCCGAAGCGCGTCCGGTAAGCCGGCCAGCCCTCCTGTTCGAAGGCGGCGTTGAGCTGCTGGATCGCCGTCCGGCAGGCCAGCACGGCGGCGCAGGCATGGGCGACGTGATCGGGATCGTCCGCCGGCGCGTTCCAGATCGCCATGACGGCGTCGCCGATGAATTTGTCGACCGTGCCGCCATGCTCCATGATCGCAGCGGACAGCACGCCGAGGTAGCGGGATGTCTGGTTCATCACCTGCTCAGGCGCCGCCTTTTCGGTGATCGCGGTGAATCCCTCGATGTCGGTGAAGAGGATCGTCACCTCCCGGCGGGTGCCGCCCAGCCGCAGCGCCGCGCCCGTCGTGACCAGCTGCTGGACCAGGCGCTTGGGTACGAACCGGGCGAAGGTCAGCACCACCGTCCGCATGGTGGCCACGGACCGCCCGAGATCATCGATTTCCCGAATCAAAGATCGGACCTCTGGTCGAGGGCTGGCCGTCTCAAAATTCTGAATGCGCTCGGTTTCCCTAGCCAAATCCTTCATGGACCGCGACAGCCGCGAGCCGATCCACCAGACCACGGGGAGCGTTCCGAGAACGACCCCGAGGGCGAGCAGGACCAGGCGACGCCGTCCGGCCTCGACCGCCGCGAAGAATTCGTCAAGCGGAGCGACGACGGCCAACCGCAGGTGGGCAGAACCCGCCGATGGAACCGACCGGAAAGCCGCCACATACGTACGGCCGTCGGTCGCCCGCGAGAAAATCTGCTCCGCGGCGCCACCGGCCATCCAGGCGTTCAAGGGAGGCGTGATGTCGACATCCAGCATCTGGTCGAGGTGCGGCAGCTCCAGTTGCCCGCCCGGGGCACGTTGGTGCAGGACCGACGCCATGCGCGGATGGGCGACGACACGCCCGTTGTCGTCGAACAGCAGCACGACCCCCGACGCGCCAAGTTGCTGGGCGCGCAAGAATGCTCCGATGTCGGCTAAGAGGATGTTTCCTGCCACGACTCCGTGCCGGTCACCTTGGAACGGCAGCCGAACCGTGTAGCCGGGCAAAGCCGTCAGTACGGACACATACGGAGCGGTGACGGCCCCGGCGGTGTCGTCGATCGCTGTGCGATACCAGGGCCGGCCGCGTGGATCATAGTCGGTCTCGCGTTCTGTACTCGCTATGGGTGCAAGGCCGGCCGATAGATACTGCGTGACCTGAGCTCGCGTTTGCTGCTCTTGCGCATCGCCGATAACGGCCAGCCGGAACGCGGAATCAGGCGGCGTGCCCATTTGCCCACGTGCCGCGTCGCCAACCCGGGACAGGTCATTGAGTTCAAGGTAGGCACCGTCGTCGTAGCCGACATACAAGTTGTAAAGCTGAGCATGCCGTCGCAAGAGCGCCGCCATCACCGCGTACAGCGGGGGATTGTTCGCGATGGCGCTGGACGTGATGGCGGGAAGCGTCGCCAGCACCTCCAGCGTGTCGAGAACACCCTTGAACTCGCCGTCGACGCGGTCGGCCGTGTGCTCCGCGACGCGCTCGATGAACGTCAGCGCCGCGGAGCGGGTGATCGACCGTGCCCGGTCGAAGCTTAGGATGACCAACCCCAGCCCGACCCCAAGAACAAGGACGCCGACCATCAACGTGATCGAGAGTTGATAGCTGACACGAACGCGCATGCCTCAACCCTCCGGCCTCAACCCTCCGATACGGTCGCGGCGGCGGGCCGTGGTCTCCCGGAAGCGCCGTCCGCTGACCGCCTCACGCTCGAAGGTCTTGCAACGGCCCCGCTTCAGCCGACGGCCACGGCGAAGTCGAAGGGAGATCCCCCGCCGCCGGCGACGACGCGATTGTCGCCACGGCGCAGAGGGGCCGTGTCCCTCATGAAATTCTGCCCGATCGCGTGCCCGTTCACCACCGTCCCGAGCGTGCTGCCGAGATCGGTGACCAGCAGGCGGCCTTGGCTGCCGGCGATCATGAAATGGTCGCGCGAGAGGCGAAAGGGCTCGTGGTCGTCGATGCACAGATCGGGTCGCCGCAGCGGCGGGGCTTCACCCCTGGCCGGAGCCCGGCCGACGACAAACGGCAGTCGCGTGATGGGGAGGGGACCTCCGCCGATCCGCCCGCGCAGGGCGTCGGACTGGGCGATCAGGGTGAGCGGCGCGTCGCCGGGGATCATCGTGTCGGACGGCACCCCGCCGCCCTCGGTGGAGGCGGGCCCGGCCGCCTCGGGCAGCAGGTCGCCGGCGATTTTGTCCTCGATTGTCCGCAGGCGAACGCTGAGCCGTTGGATCAGATCGCGCGCCAGCGCGGCGTCGCGGCTCACCCGATCCAGGAAGTCCTGCGCGCTCAGCACCTCGGCCGCGCCGTCCATAGACGCCCGGGCGGTGGCGCTGCGGGGGCGGCTTTCGATCACGCCCATTTCCCCCAGCCATTCGCCGCCCCGCACTTGGCCGATCAGGATGGACGCGTCCCCGTGTTCGCGCAGGACGTCGATGTCGCCATGCCTGACCCAGAGCACGCAGTCGCTCGCGTCCCCCTGTCGAAACAGCACCTCGCCAGCCTTGAAACGCAGTGGATGTGCCATGACCGAATGCTCTCCGCTGTGGGTCCGTCTCGGACGCGGACAGGACGGACAGGGATCAGTATGGCGGGCGCCGCGCGCAAGTCACCTTGGCCAAACGGGCGCACACCGCAGGGCTTGCCCGTCGCCTTTCGATCGGCGGCGCGATGGAACACTGAAGCTCGGCCTTCAGGAGCCGGCCCCCGCCGTGGCCCGCTTGGCGGATGCCGCCCTGGTCGCCCCGGCCGTCGTGGGCGGAATCGGCGGCTCCACCTGCGGCGCGGCGTAGCCGGGCGGGGTCTTGGCCCAGGGATAGCCGTTGGCGGCCAAGTCGTAGCCGATCTTGAACAGGTCCTTCATGTAGACCGGGTCGAACGGCTCGCGGAGCGGCGTCTTGAAGCTCTCGGGAATGTAGGCGAGATTGAAGTCGATGCCATCGCGCTGGGCGGCGATGTAGATGCGGTACAGATCGCCCACACCTTGCGTCTGGATCAGCGAGGCGATGGCGCGGTTGGCGATGCTCAAGGTCTGGCGATCGACCTGGGCCCAGTCCGGATCGAGCCGGGCGTTGCGGATGACGTAGAGACGCCGCTGGCGCACGATCCCCGCCCGCTGCGCTTCCGCCTTCAGGTTCAAGCCGGGCGGATAGACGAACACCTGCGCCGTGGCGCCGCCGTCCACGTGCATCTCCTCAAACCTCTTGCCGTCCGCCTCGACGCTGATCATGACCGGGGGGAAGGCGCCGGGAATGGCCGCCGAGGCCACCAGGAGGGTTTGCACCAGCTCCAGCGCCAGCGGGTGACGGCTGGCCGCGATCTTGGTGACGTTCCAGATGACCGGGCGGCGGGCGTCGAGGTTGGTGGTGCCGATCAGCAGGATGCGGCCCTTCTCATGCTCGGCCGCGATCGCGTCGAGCATCGGCTGGTCGAAGATCCGTTGTACGAGTTTCCGCAGCGGCGCGGTGTCGGCCATGGCATCGTTGTTGAGGGCGGCCAGGAAGCCGCGCTGTTCGAGGATGTCCTTGTTCGTGATGGTCGTGTAGACCTCCTTGAGCTTGTCGTCGTACGCGGGCCCGAGGAACGCGAAGGGCGCGATCAGCGCCCCGGTGCTGATGCCGGTGACGCCCTTGAAGCGCGGCCGCGTCCCGGCGGCGCTCCAGCCCACCAGCAGGCCGGCGCCGAAGGCGCCGTCCTCGCCACCCCCGGAGATCGCCAGGAAGTCGGCCGGGGGCAGCGGCCCGCGATGGCCCGCCTGCTGGAGCAGGTCCCGCTCCCGACGCACGGACTCCAGGGCATCGCGCTGGAAGTCACTGACCTCGTCGTCTCCCCAGTAGCGCACCTCGGGCATGCCGACGACGCTGGCCTTGGCCTCGCTGGCGACCGGCACCGCGTCGAGGCGCGTGGGCGTGCCGCAGCCCGTGGCGGTGAGCAGAACGAACAGGACGCCGGCCAGGGCCGACAGGGCACCACGCAGCGGTGGCACACGTCGCAGAGATCGCATGGACATCCCCTCTAAAATGCAGTCCTCAGCAGGGCGCCGTCAGCCCAATCC
This sequence comes from Azospirillum canadense, assembly GCF_025961225.1. Taxonomy (GTDB): domain Bacteria; phylum Pseudomonadota; class Alphaproteobacteria; order Azospirillales; family Azospirillaceae; genus Azospirillum; species Azospirillum canadense. Next base: position 551,499 of record NZ_JAOQNG010000010.1, read on the forward strand.
AAGCCATCAGCGTACGAAATGACCCGCATTCCGGGGTGGAGAGCGCCGCCGTCGGGCGAATAAGGGAGCCTCGCACCGCTTCGGTGTCGAACACGCCTTTCGGTTGCGTCAGGGCACGGGCGACCTCGACGGCAATGGCCTGCCGCACCGCGATCATCGTGTCGGGTTTCGCCTCCCGGCGGATGTTGTCGGCCCAAAGGTAGCGGCGGCTCTGGCCGTCGCTCAGCACAGTCGTGACCTGGACCTGTTCGCCGGACTGGTTGATGCTGCCCCGAAGCACGTAATCCATACGAACGTCAGGCATTCTTATGTGCAACGGCGGTGGGGTGGGTTCGTGGTTGTCCGCCCCGAACACACGCACTCTTTGGGACTGGACGAGGGCCCCGGCCAAATCTTCGGTGAAGCCATCGGCAACGACGTCCTGGGCCGGGTCGCCGGTGCCGTTGGTGAAGGGCAGCACCATCAGCGAGGGCGCGCGCGTGTCGCTGAACGAAGGCTCCAGCAATGCCAACCTCGTCCGGAATGGAACGCCCAACACCATGGGCACAAGGAGGGCTGTCACGAACACCAGGACTGCCGCTGTGATAAGAACGAGACGTGGATTGATCGTGTGCGCGGTGAACACGGACCGTGGGGGCGGCGTGGCGACCGGCTGGTTCGCCTTGGGAGCGCCGCTCCAAGAGGCGACAACGGGCGGAGCAAGGGTGCGAGCCACGCTTACACTTTGTTGTTCAAGGGCGGGAGGGGCGTCGCTCCCCACGAGAAAGAAACATGGGACATAGCTGCCCTTGGGGATGGTGATCCGAACCTGGGTGTCGGCCCCCTCAGTGTCGTAATAGCGCTCCAAGCTGCGGCGAATGCGGCCGGCTTGGATGCGGACGATCGGGTCGAGCATCGAATCGAAATCGGCGTCACGGTCGAACACATCCAGCGCGATGGCGTAGCCCTTGATGTGGTCGGAGCGTCCGGCCAGAGCTTCATTCACGACAAATTGGATGAAGCGGCGCTTGCGGGTGGAGTTGCGGAACTCCCGGCTGGCAAGAATGCGCTCCAGGGCCGCCACGATCAGCTCGCGCGGAATGGTGTCGTTTAGCAGGACGCGGAAAAAGGCTTTGCCCGGCCGGGCGGTCGTGATTCCCTCCGGTCGTGGAGAAAGCGGCCGGCGAGGGGACGATGCGGGGTTCGGACGAACGCAGCGAGGGTCTGTTCAGCTACGTAAGTTGCGAGGCGCGGGTTCCGGCCACCCACCCGCTGCGAGCGATCCGGGCCATCGTGGATGAAGCGCTGGAGGTGATGTCGCCAGCCTTCGAGGGTCTGTACTCGAAGATCGGACGGCCTTCGATCCCGCCGGAGAAGCTGCTGCGTGCGCTGCTGCTCCAGGCCTTCTACTCGGTGCGTTCGGAACGCCAGTTGATGGAGCAGTTGGACTACAATCTGCTGTTCCGCTGGTTCGTCGGCCTGTCGATGGATGCCCCGGTGTGGGACGTGACGGTCTTCACCAAGAACCGTGAGCGTCTGCTGGCCGGCGATGTGGCGGCCAAGTTCCTGGCCACCGTGCTGGGCCAGCCGAAGGTCAAGGCGTTGTTGTCGGACGAGCACTTCTCGGTGGACGGCACGTTGATCGAAGCGTGGGCCTCGGTGAAGAGCTTCCGGCCCAAGGACGGCAGCGGCGAGCCGCCGGGCCCGGGGCGCAACGGTGAACGCGACTTCCATGGCGAGAAGCGGTCCAACGAAACGCACGCCTCGACCAGCGATCCCGAGGCGCGGCTGTACCGCAAGGGCCACGGGCAGCCGGCGAAACTGGCCTTCATGGGCCACGCGCTGATGGAGAACCGCCACGCCCTGGTGGTCGATGTCCGGCTCACCGCGGCCACCGGCTTGGCCGAACGCGAGGCGGCGGTCTCCATGGTCGAGGCCATTCCCGGGCGCCACCGCATCACGGTGGCCGCCGACAAGGCCTATGACACCAAGGATTTCGTGGCGAACCTGCGCGAGTTGGGCGCCGCCCCGCATGTCGCGCAGAACACCAGCAACCGCCGCTCGGCGATCGACGGCCGGACCACCCGTCACCCCGGCTACGCCGTCAGCCTTCGGATCCGCAAGCGGATCGAAGAGGTGTTCGGTTGGATCAAAGCGGCCGGGCTGCGCAAGACCCGTCACCGAGGCACGGCTCGCGTCGGCTGGATGTTCACCCTGACCGCTGCCGCCTACAACCTGATCCGCCTGCCCAAGCTGCTGGCTGCAGCGTAATCGTGCCCGGAGTCCGCCTGAACGGCGGCTCCGGGAGCCTCGGAGCGAGGAAAAACGCTCCATCCCGACCAAAACGGGCGTTCAAAACGCCATCTTCAAGCCTCAGCAGAGGCGAAGGCGCTGCATCGGCCCGTTTTTCCGCATCCTGTTAGGAAGCATGGCATGGGTGTATTCCTTCTTGGCGCCTGACATCCGGTGGACGACCAACGGGTTCAGGATCGCAAAGGAGCCTCGCAGAAAGTGCGCGAATGTTTTGCTAAAAACTTCAACGATTGGTTTGTGAATAAACCCTCTTGTCAAAGAATGTGTTTGCAAACGTCTATTTTTCAAAAATTTAAGATACTGCGATGTAGTTAAGCATCAATACAAAGTAGCGCGCGCTTTATCGTATTGCTGATTTTGCAATCGGAGGAATACACTTAGAAGTATAATTTCCATCCACTCAAAAGTTCGGTGCACTACCTTATTGAGGCCGTCACCCGTCCGCCCGCTTTCGGCGCGGCCGGTGACTGTGGTTCCGCTGGTGGGGCAAAACGCGCCGCCGAATTGAGAAGCACAGGCTCGGCATCCCCAAGGGCGTTTGATGCTGACGGAGAAAAGGCTGGCGGGACGGGTGCGGCAGCCAAAAATCACATCGACGCAGCTGTCCCGACCTGAAAGTTGGAATCAATATTCGTGCTAAGAGCGCAGTCCCAGGCAGACAAGGCTGTTTATTCGCAACTGCAAATTCGCAACTGCGAAATAAGCAGTGCCGAGGCAATTCCCCTCTCTTAGGTTACCGAAAAGCAGATGTGAAGTTACCGTAACATTCTGTTGCTGGCGGCGTGTCCGCAAATTGCGCCGCTCTGTCTGCGTGGTTTATCGTCGTAATGGGCAGCTTCGAGAGCGGCGCAGAGGCTGCGCGGAAACCGTATCAATCTTCTGTGACAGTACCCTGGAGCTTAAAATTTGGGCTTCCACCCGAGGACGGCAGGGAAATGCGGACGGCGGGGAGACGGCGATGACGACGGCGGACGTGAACGGCTTGGCACCAGTGGGCACGGTTGATGCGGCGCAGACGCAGAAGTCACACAAGCTGACCTTGCTCCCGCTGGTGGCGCTCGTCGTCGGTTCCATGATTGGCGGCGGGGTCTTCAATCTCCCGTCGGACATGTCCAAGGGCGCGTCGCCCGGTGCCATCCTGATTGGCTGGTTCATCACTGGCATCGGCATGCTGATGCTCGCCTTCGTGTACCAGAGCCTGGCCGTGCGCAAGCCCGACCTGAACGCCGGCCCCTACGCCTACGCCAAGGCCGGCTTCGGACCGTTCGTCGGCTTCAACAGCGCCTGGGGCTATTGGCTGAGCGCCTTTCTGGGGAACGTGGCCTACGCGGTGGCCATCTTCTCGGCGCTGTCCCACTTCTTCCCCATCTTCGGCGACGGCAACAACCTGCCCTCCATCGTCGGCGCGTCGCTGTGCCTGTGGCTGATCCACGCGCTCGTGCTCGGCGGCATCAAGCAGGCGGCCTTCGTGAACGTCGTCACCTCGATCGCCAAGCTGGTGCCGTTGTTCCTGTTCGTCCTGGTGGCCATCGTCGGCTTTCATTGGGATCGCTTCACAGTCGATTTCTGGGGAAGCGGCGCCGGAGCCGGCACGGGCGGCCTCGGCTCGGTCTTGCATCAGGTGAAGAGCACGATGCTGGTGACCCTGTGGGTGTTCATCGGCATCGAAGGCGCCAGCGTCTATTCCGCCCGCGCGGCCCGCCGCTCCGACGTCGGCCGGGCGACCGTGATCGGGTTCGTCGGCGCGCTGGGAATCTATGTGCTGGTGTCGCTGCTGGCGACGGGCGTCCTGCGGCAACCCGAACTCGCCGACCTCAAGGTGCCCTCCATGGCGGGCGTGTTCGAGTCCCTCGTCGGCCCGTGGGGCGCCGCCCTGATCAACATCGGCCTGGTGATCTCGGTCGGCGGCGCGTTCCTGTCCTGGACGCTGCTGTGCGCGGAGATCCCCTACACCTGCGGCCGCGACGGAACCTTCCCGAAATGGTTCGCCGCCGAGAACGCCAACGGGTCGCCGGTGAACGCCCTGTGGGCGACCAATCTGCTGATCCAGCTCTTCCTCGCCCTCAGTTTCTTTTCGCGCGGCGCGTACCAGTTCTTCTACTTCATCGCCTCGGTCGCGATCCTTCCCCCCTACGTCCTGTCCGGCGCCTATGCGTTGAAGCTGGCTCTGACCGGCGAGAGCTACGGCAGCGAACCGCGGACGAAGGGCATCCTGATCGGCGCCTTGGCGACGGCCTACGGCCTGTGGCTCGTCTACGCGGCCGGCCTCCAGTACCTGCTGATGTGCGCGGTCCTCTTCGCGCCGGGAATCCTGGTCTATGCCCGGGCCCGGCGCGACTGCGGCGAGCGCGCCTTCACCGGCGTGGAGATGGTCATCGCGGCGCTCATCGCCATCCTCGCCGTGCTCGCCGCCTGGCTCATGTGGACCGGCACGATCAGCCCCCTCTGACGGTACACGACAACCGCACAAGGCCCGCGCGCGGAATCCTTCGGGCCATCTAAGCAGGGAGACGCGTCATGTCTGAAGTCGGCGTGCACTCGGAAGTCGGCAAGCTGCGGACCGTCCTGGTTTGCCGGCCATCGCTGGCGCACCAGCGCCTCACCCCCGGCAACTGCCACGACCTTCTGTTCGACGACGTCATCTGGGTGCACGAGGCGCAGAAGGACCACCACGACCTTGTGCTGAAAATGGAGGAGCGCGGAGTCGAGGTTCTGGACCTGCACGACCTGTTGGCGCAGACGCTCGACGATCCACAGGCGCGGAAATTCGTGCTCGACCGCCGCGTCACCGCCAACACGGTTGGTCTCGCCGCTGTGGAGGTCATGCGCCCGTGGCTGGACGAGATGCCGTCCAGGCAGCTCGCCGCCCATCTCATCGGCGGCTTCGCCATATCGGACCTGCCGGACAACAGCGTGAGCGTGCTGCTGCACGAGGCGTTCGGCGGCACCGACTTCGTGCTGCCGCCGATCCCCAACACCCTGTTCCAGCGGGACCCGTCCTGCTGGATCTACAACGGTGTGACCTGCAACCCGATGTTCTGGCCGGCCCGCAAGCCGGAAACGCTGCTGCAACGCGCGGTCTACAAGTTCCACCCCCGCTTCCGGGGCGGCGGCTTCACCATCTGGTGGGGCGACAGCGACGAGGACTTCACCGGCGCCTCACTGGAGGGCGGCGATGTGATGCCGATCGGCAAAGGCGTCGTCCTCATCGGCATGGGTGAGCGCACCAACCGCCAGGCGGTCGGCCAGGTGACCCGCGCGTTGTTCCGCAACAACGCGGCGTCGCGGGTCATCGCCTGCCTGATGCCGAAGAGCCGCGCGGCCATGCACCTGGACACGGTCTTCTCGTTCTGCGACCGCGATCTGGTGACGGTCTTCCGCGAGGTCGTTGACCAGATCCGCTGCTACAGCGCCCATCCCCTGGACGACGAGGGACGCTTCGAGGTGCGTCCGGAGGCGGCGCCGCTGCTGGAGGTCGTGGCCGAGGCGCTGGGCTACCCCAAACTCCGCGTCGTCGGCACCGGCGGGAATGCCTACGAGGCGGAGCGCGAGCAATGGGACGACGGCAACAACGTCGTCGCCTTGGAACCCGGCGTGGTCGTCGCCTACGACCGCAACACCCACACCAACACGCTGCTGCGCAAGGCCGGCGTCGAGGTCATCACCGTCCGTGGGGCGGAACTCGGCCGCGGCCGGGGCGGCGGCCACTGCATGACCTGCCCGATCTGGCGGGAGCCCGCCGACTGACGGACAGCTGCGAACACCAAACCCGGAGGGAAACGATGAGCTTCAATCTGCGCAACCGTTCGCTGCTCACCGTCCAGGACTACACGCCGCGGGAGTTTCGTTATGTGCTCGACCTGGCGCGCGACCTCAAGCGTGCGAAGTACGCCAGGACCGAACAGCAGCACCTGCTCGGCAAGGAGATCTGCCTGATCTTCGAAAAGACGTCGACGCGGACCCGCTGCGCCTTCGAGGTTGCCTGCCACGACCAGGGGGCCAACGTCACCTACCTCGATCCCGCGGGCTCGCAGATCGGCCACAAGGAATCCTTCAAGGACACGGCGCGCGTCCTCGGGCGGATGTACGACGCCATCGAATACCGTGGCGCCGCGCAGGGTGGCGTGGAACAGCTGGCAAAGTATGCGGGCGTGCCGGTCTACAACGGCCTCACCGACGAATACCACCCGACCCAGATGCTCGCCGACGTCATGACGATGCGCGAGCACAGCGACAAGCCGATCGCCGACATCAAGTACGCCTATGTCGGCGACACCCGGTCCAACATGGGGCACTCGCTGATGATCGTCGGCTGCCTGATGGGCATGGACGTACGCATCTGCGGCCCGCAGAGCCTGTGGCCGTCGGAGGAGTACACCGCCATCGCCCGCCGGCTGGCAGCGGCGTCCGGCGCGCGGCTGATGATCACCGACAACACCACCGAAGCGGTGGCCGGGGTCGACTTCATCCACACGGACGTCTGGGTTTCGATGGGCGAGCCTAAGGAGGTGTGGCGGGAGCGGATCGCGCTGCTGAAGCCTTATCAGGTCAACCCGGCGCTGATGGCGGCCAGCGGCAACCCGCAGGTGAAGTTCATGCACTGTCTGCCGGCCTTCCACGACAGCGAGACGACGCTGGGCCGGCAGATCGCCGAGGACTACGGGATGCCCGACGGGCTTGAGGTGACCAACGAGGTCTTCGAATCGGAGGCGAACATCGCCTTCGAGCAGGCGGAGAACCGCATGCACACGATCAAGGCGCTTCTCGTCGCCACGCTGGGAGAATGAGGCCATGCGCGTCGTCGTCGCTCTGGGGGGCAATGCTTTGTTGAAACGCGGCGAGCCGATGACCGCCGACGCGCAGCGCCGCAACGTCCGGATCGCTGCCGAGGCCATGGCCCCCGTCGCCCGGGAGCACCAGCTGGTGATCAGCCACGGCAATGGGCCGCAGGTCGGGCTTCTGGCGCTCCAAGGCGCCGCCTACCGGCCGGACGAGGCCTATCCGCTGGACGTCCTGGGCGCCGAAACCGAGGGCATGATCGGCTACATGATCGAGCAGGAGCTGGGCAATCGGCTGCCGTTCGAGGTGCCCTTCGCCACGCTGCTGACCATGGTGGAGGTCGATGGCGACGATCCGGCCTTCGGCGATCCGACCAAGTTCGTCGGGCCGGTCTACGGCGCCGCCGAGGCCGAGCGCATCGCGGCCGAGAAAGGGTGGGTGTTCAAGCCGGACGGCGCGTCCTGGCGGCGGGTCGTTCCGTCGCCTGCGCCCAAGCGCATCTTCGAGATCCGGCCGATCCGCTGGCTGCTGGATCATGGAACCGTCGTGGTCTGCGCCGGCGGCGGCGGGATCCCCACCATGTACCAGCCGGGCAAGGAGCGGACGCTGGTCGGCGTCGAGGCGGTGATCGACAAGGATCTCTGCTCGGAGCTGCTGGCGCGCGAACTGGACGCCGACCTTTTGATCATGGCGACGGATGCCGAGGCGGTGTTCCTCGGCTGGGGAACGCCGGAGGCGCGGGCCATCCACCGCGCGAGCCCGGAGGCGATGGGCCAACACACGTTCCCGGCCGGGTCCATGGGGCCGAAGGTGGACGCCGCCTGCCGGTTCGCCATGACCACGGGCCGGACCGCCGCGATCGGGGCGCTCGCCGACATTCCGGCGATCGTGCGCGGGGAGAAGGGCACGCTGATCGACAAGACCTTCACGGCGATGAGTTGGCACGGGTGAGTTGGTACGGATAGGGAGGCGATCCGGAAAAGGGGGCTGCGGTCATGACGAACCACGTCTCGACACCGACCGGGGAACGGCGGGAGGTACGGCGACCCTCGCTGATCGATGCTCTGATTCCGATGGTCGCCCTCATCGGGCTGCTCGCGCTGTCCTACCTGCTGTTCGGCAAGGACGCCTCCGCCGGGCCGAATCAGGTGGCCCTGCTGTTCTCCGGGATCGTCGCGGCGGGCATCGCCTACAAGAACGGGATGCCCTGGGACGGGTTGCGCCAAGCCGTGGTCGATGGCATTGCGACCGGCCTCGCGGCCATCATGATCCTGCTGGCGGTGGGCGCGCTGATCGGCACCTGGGCGCTCAGCGGCACGATCGTGGCGATGGTCTATTACGGCCTCCAGATCCTCAGCCCCCACTATTTCTACGCGACGACCGCGCTGATCTGCGCCCTGATCGGCTTCAGCATCGGCAGTTCCTGGACCGTGGCCGGCACCATTGGCATTGGTTTGATGGGTGTGGCGGCCAGCATGAACCTGTCGCCGGAGATCACGGCGGGCGCGGTCATCTCCGGCGCCTATTTCGGCGACAAGGCCTCCCCGCTGTCCGACACCGCCAACTTGGCGACCGCGGTGACGGGATCCGGGATTTACGAGCACATCCGGGAATCGCTGTTCACCTCGGTTCCCGCCCTGCTTATCGCGGTCCTTCTCTTTGGAGCGCTGGGAGCGCCCGGCGATTTCGACGCGAGCGCCATGCTGTCCGGCATCGAAAGCCACTTCACGGTGTCGCTGTGGGCCTTCTCGCCGCTGCTGCTGGTCCTTGGCCTGTCGATCGCCCGGTTCCCGCCCTTCGTCACGATCTTCTTCGGCGCTCTGGCGGGCGGAATCCTGGCGGTCATCCAGGAACCGGCGCGCGTCGTCGCCTTCGCCGCCGCACCGGAGCTGCCGGTCGCTCTGGCCGGGCTGAAGGGGGTGTGGACGGCGCTCGCCAACGGGTATGTCGCGCACAGCGGCAACCAAGCCCTCGACGTCATCCTGACGCGGGGCGGCATGTCCAGCATGATGAACACGGTGTGGCTGATCATCACCGCGCTGTCGTTCGGCGCGACGGTGGAGCACGCCGGGCTCCTCAATCGGCTGATCGATCCGGTGATCCATCGGATGCGGTCCATTGGCGGGCTGGTAGCGGCGGTCGTCGCCACCTGCGTGGGCGCCAACATCATCACCTCGGATCAGTACATTGCGATCGCCTTGCCCGGCCGGCTGTTCAAGGCGGAATTCGCCAAGAGGGGCCTCGCCCCCGTGCTGCTGTCGCGCGTCGTCGGGGACTCGGCCACCGTGACCTCGCCGCTGATTCCCTGGAACAGCTGCGGGGCCTACATGGCCGCGGCGCTCGGCGTGTCGGCGACCGGCTTTGCCGCCTACTGCTTCTTCAACATTCTCAATCCGCTCATCACCATTCTCTTTGCCGTCTGCGGGCTGCGGGTGTGGAAGAGGGCCGTGGACACGCCGCCGGGCGACGCTCCGCCGTTGCGGGGCTGACCATCCGGAATGGATAGCCCCGAAATGCCTTGCGCCTTGCTGAAGTGGCGTTTGAAAACCGTCCGTTTCATTGATCATAGTGATTTCAAGACGACAAAGCGGTGATGCGGCGTTCGTCTGCGCTTCTTTTGTCAGCCATCTTGCCTTTGAGCATCGATTGGGCCGCAGTTTGGCGGTCGCGTCTTACCGGCGCCGGTGGAATGGTTCCGTCTTTTGGCTCAACACGCTGAACGATCGCTGCCAGGAGGGAGGGGACAATCATGAACCGCTATCTGCCGGCGGGCTGCGCCGCCGTCGCTCTGGCGATGGGGGCCGGCGGGGCCAACGCCCAGGCCAAGTACGAAGTGAAGATCGGCGGCGATGCCTTCTTCGAGGCCGGCTTCGTCAATCAGGACCGCGACTCCGGCCTGCGCTCGACCGAGTTCCGCAACCGCTTCCGCGTGAACATCATCCCGACCGCCAGGGCCGACAACGGCCTGGAGTATGGCGGCCGCGTCCGCGTCCGCGCCGCCGGCTCCACCACCAACGTCAACGCCGACCGCGCCTACATCTTCGTGCAGGGCACGTTCGGCCAGATCCGCCTCGGCGTGTCCAACTCCTTCAACGACGAGACCTTCATCTCGACTCCCGGCGATTACCTGCCGACCAGCATCGTGGATCTCGATCAGGTGACGAACTTCGTCGGCTCGACGACGGCCGGTCAGTCGATCAACCCCGCGAACGGCCGGTACCAGGGGGCCGACGTGGCCGGTGGCGTCGCCGAAGCCGTCAACGCCGCCAGCATTGTCTGGCCGTCGCTGACGCCGGAAGCCAACGCCACGAAGATCCTCTATTTCTCGCCGCGCTTCGCCGGGCTGCAACTCGGCGCCAGCTACACGCCGCGCAACGACTCCTTCAATCAGGACGTCAACCGGCTGAAGGCGTCCTCGGCCATCGCCAACCAGGGCGTCACCAACATCTTCACCGATCTGGTCGAGATCGGCGCGAACTACGAAAGCACCCTCGCCGGCTTCGACGTCAAGGCGAGCGCCGGCTATTACTGGGGCACGTCGTCGGACAGCACGGTGCCCGCGGACTCCTTCCGCGACCTGAACGCCTGGCAGGTCGGCGCGCAGTTCGGCTACGCCGGCTTCGCCGTCGGCGGCAGCTACACCAGCTTCGGCAAATCCGGCCAGAACAAGCGTACGGGCTTCTTCGCCGAGGACATGTACAACTGGACCGCGGGCGTGCAGTACACCACCGGCCCGTTTGTGGTGGGCGCGAACTACAAGTACGGCGTCGACCCGGGCTCCATGGTCACTCCGGGCAGCCGCCGGGTGCAGGTCTACGAGGTTGGCGCCGGCTACACCGTCGCTCCGGGCCTGAGCGTGCATGCCCAATATGACTACGTGCTCGCCAACAGCGACCGTCCGGAGACGGTGATCACGGGCTCACCGGATGACAAGGCGCACGTCATCGTGCTCCGTACGATCATGGCGTTCTGATCGTGCGCTGAAAGGGCCGGGACGTTGATCGTTTAGACGTTGTCGGGCTCGGTCGAACCGGCTCCCCGCGCCGCCGTGGTCTGCCCCCAGGTCCAGCCGGAAATCTCGGGCATGTCGTCGCCATGCCGCCTGATGTAGTCCTTGTGCTCGATGAGCTTGTCGCGGATCGCCTGCTTGGCGTAAGCGGCGCGGGGGCCCAGCTTCGGCACGCGATCGATCACGTCTCCGACCAGATGGAACCGGTCGAGTTCGTTCATGACGCACATGTCGAAGGGCGTGCTGGTGGTTCCTTCCTCCTTGTAGCCGCGCACGTGAAGATTACGATGGCCGGCGCGTCGGTAGGTCAGCCGGTGAATGAGCCAGGGGTAGCCGTGAAAGGCGAAGATGATGGGCTTATCCGTGGTGAAGAGCGCGTCGAAGTCCCGGTCCGGGAGGCCGTGCGGATGCTCGCTGGGGGGCTGCAGCGTCATGAGGTCAACGACGTTGATGACGCGGACCTTCAACTCGGGAGCGTGCCGGCGGAGAAGATCGACCGCCGCCAGCGTTTCCAAGGTCGGCACGTCCCCGCAGCACGCCATCACCACATCCGGCTCGCCATCGCGGTCGTTGCTGGCCCACTCCCAGATTCCGAGGCCGGCGGTGCAATGCTTGACCGCCTCGTCCATCGTCAACCACTGCGGGGCGGGCTGCTTGCCGGCGACGACGACGTTGACGTAATTCCGGCTGCGCAGGCAATGGTCGGTGACCGACAGCAGGCAATTGGCGTCGGGCGGCAGATACACCCGGACCACCTCGGCCTTTTTGTTGACGACGTGGTCGATGAATCCCGGATCCTGGTGGCTGAAGCCGTTGTGGTCCTGTCGCCAGACGTGGCTGGACAACAGATAGTTCAGCGAGGCGATGGGCCGCCGCCAAGGGATGTGGTTGCACACCTTCAGCCATTTGGCATGCTGGTTGACCATCGAATCAACGATGTGGATGAAGGCCTCGTAGCAGGAGAAGAAGCCGTGCCGGCCCGTCAGGAGATAGCCTTCGAGCCAACCCTGGCACTGATGCTCGCTGAGCATCTCCATGACGCGACCATCCGGAGCAAGGTGATCGTCCCACGCGTAGGTCTCAGCGATCCACGCACGGTCGGTGGCCTCCAGCACGTCCTGCCAGCGGTTGGAGTTGTTCTCGTCCGGGCTGAAGAGGCGGAAGTTCCGCGCCTCCATGTTCAGCGTCATCACATCGCGAAGAAACTGGCCCATGACCCGGGTGGACTCGGCCGTCGTCGCGCCGGGAGCCGGCACCGCGACGGCGTAGTCGCGGAAATCCGGAAGGCGGAGGTCGCGGAGAAGCATTCCACCGTTGGCATGCGGGTTGGCGCTCATGCGGCGCGTGCCATGCGGCGCAAGGTTGGCGAGTTCGGACCGAAGACGCCCATGGTCGTCGAAAAGCTCCGTGGGACGGTAGCTCTTCATCCAGTCTTCGAGAAGCCGCACGTGGGCCGGGTTGTCCTGCATGCCTCCCATAGGGACCTGGTGCGAGCGCCAAAACCCCTCCGTGCGTTTGCCGTCGATCTCCTTCGGGCAGGTCCATCCCTTGGGGCTGCGGAACACGATCATGGGCCAGCGGGGACGCTCCGGGATGCCCGTCCGACACGCATCGTCCTGAATCCGTTGAATCTCGGCAACGGCGGCGTCCAAGGTAGCGGCCATGAGTTCGTGCATGGCGTCCGGTTGCTCCCCTTCCACGAAGTACGGGGTGTACCCGTAGCCGCGGAAAAGCTGGTCCACCTCCTCGTGGCTGATCCGGGCCAGGATGCTGGGATTGGCGATCTTGTAGCCATTGAGGTGCAGGATGGGCAGAACGACGCCGTCGGTGAATGGATTGAGCAGCTTGTTGGAATGCCAGCTCGTCGCCAGCGGCCCGGTTTCCGCCTCCCCATCGCCGACAATGCAGGAGACGATCAGGTCGGGGTTGTCGAAGGCGGCCCCGTAGGCGTGCGAGAGGGCATAGCCAAGTTCGCCGCCTTCATGGATCGAGCCGGGGGTCTCCGGCGCCACGTGGCTGGGAATGCCCCCCGGAAACGAGAATTGTTTGAAGAGGCGTTTCATGCCCTCTTCGTCCAACGAGACGTCGGGGTAGACTTCGCTGTACGTGCCCTCGAGATAAGCGTTCGCGACCATGGCCGGCCCGCCGTGCCCTGGGCCGGTGATGTAGATCATGTTCAGATCATACCGCCGGATAACGCGGTTCAGGTGCGCATAGATGAAGTTCAAACCGGGCGTGGTTCCCCAGTGTCCCAGCAGCCGCGGTTTGATGTGTTCCTTAGTAAGGGGTTCTTTGAGCAACGGATTGTCATAGAGATAGATTTGGCCGACGGACAGATAGTTTGCGGCCCGCCAGTACGCGTCCAGGAGCGCTTTTTCCTGTTCCGAGAGCGTCTGTGCCATGTTCGCCTTCCTTTCCGTCCCGGCGTGATGAAGCCATCTTGTGCGGCGTAACGCCGGACCCACCCACCACCAACGCACTCATTCCGTCATGGCTTTTTCGAATCGGTGCATGCGGATCGCGGCAACGGCACAGTCCAGCGGACGATCCGCTCCGGACTGGGCTGGCCGCCTGGCCACCTCGGGACAAAGCTCAGCCATGGCCCAGGTTCGTGGCGGCGGTGGTGCAACGGCGTCGGGATCGCAGGTTGCCGGGTCGGGATGCGTCTCCTCGGCCACAGCCATCCTGGGCCATGTGCCCGACGGAGGGGGGCGGCCAGCCGGGCTGATGGCCACGTTCGGCACAATACCGAAGCATTCCACCGGACCGCCGGACGGTCGGAAGTAGCGCGCCGTGGTCAGCCGAAGGCCGTCGCCACCGGCCAGTTGGAAGATCGTCTGGACCGAGCCTTTGCCGTAGCTGCGCCCGCCGAACAGCAGCGCCCGGTCATGGTCCTGCAACGCCCCGGCGACGACCTCCGCTGCGGACGTCGTGCCGCTGTCGATCAGCACCGCCAATGGCAGGTCCTGCGCCACGTCGTCGCGCGTACCCCCGTAATAATGCTGCACGCCCGATGCACGGCCCCGGGTGGACACGATCTCCACCGCGCCAAGGAAGGCGTCGGCGACCCTCACGCCTTGGTCGAACAGGCCACCGGGGTTATCCCGCAGATCCAGCACAACGCCGGCCAGTTCACCGTCGGTCTGGTGCCTCATCGTATCGAAGGCTTCGTGGACAAGGCGGCTGGTTTGCTCATTGAAGTGGGTGATCCGGATATAAGCGACGCCATCCTCAAGCCGGTGAAGGACCGGCTCAGAACGCACGATGGTCCGTGTTACGGACACGAACAGGGGACCATCGCTGCCCGGGCGCAGCAGCAGCAACGCCACGCTACCGCCGGACGGACCACGCAGGGTCATCACCGCCTCGTGCAGGCTTAATCCCTTCACCTCGCGGCCATCGATCCGAGCGATCAGGTCGTCAGCCCGCACCCCGGCGCGGGCCGCGGGTGTGGTTGCGTCGGCGCTGACGACGCGGAGCAGGCCGCTTCCATCATCCGGCGTGACCACAATTCCCAAGCCGGGGAATTCGCCATGCATCTGATCGCGAACGTCGCGCGCGTGCTCGGCGTCGAGAAACCCCGAATACGGGTCGAGGGAGGTCAGCATGGCATCGATGGCGCTCTCGGTCAGAACCCGTTCGCTGGCGGCCCGGTCGTCCTGTTTCTTCTTGAGCAATCCTGATACCGCCGTGCCGACCAGCCGATCCGGATCAGCCGGCCTGATGTGGGACGACAGCACACGCTGCAGCACATCGGCGAAGAGGACGTAGTTGGGATCGGACGTCGCGGGCGGCAGAGCACTCGGCCGCATTGCGGCGAAGGCGACCCGATACCGCTCGAGCGCGGCGTCAGTGTGATCACGTTCGGCCGGAAGCATCGCGCATGCGGCTTGGAAACCCATCGCCAACGCTAGGACGAACAGCCTCAACCTGCGAGCCCGGCATCCTGCGTGCCTCGGCGATGCCGGTCGTGCGGTGCGGCGGGCCGGGATATCGCGACGGTCTTCCATCATGGCCGAGAGACCACCTTGCTCTGCGTCGCCGACATACGACCGCCAGTGTCCCGGAGGCAATGTCCCGGAGCCCTCGGGTGACGCGCATGTTGGCGATGAAGGGACCGGTTCCAGCATTGAACCGCACCGGCGGCTCGGTTCAGAAGTAGCACGAGGGGCGGCGGGTCAGGCTACGGTAACTCCATGATACGGTAACACGGTGCCCTTTCCCGCATGCTGCACGGGCATGCTGCACGGCGGGCCATTTGCTTCGTGTCATGCCCGGCGACGGCGGACGATGACCTCGTGCTGGGAATGGCTTACGAGCACCAACAACGTTCGATCGGTTCTTCCGATGCCTCCGAACACGTCAGCGCCCGAGCCGTTGGCCCTAATAGCCGGGTGGCGGTGCCACGGTGATGTAGGACGCGGTTCCGTTGACGTAGGTGCGGTTGTACCAGGTGCCACTGCAGCCGTAATAGCTCACGCTTCCGGCCTCCACGACCGTCGGCGCGCACGGAAGCACGGTCACATAGGTCGGCGACGCCGTCGCCGCCCCGGCGATGTAGCCGGCCGTCGCTCCAATCGCGGCCCCGGCGAAAGCCCACCCCCAATCATCGTCCCAATCATCATAATCGTGGTGATAGTCCCAATGGTTCGCCATGTTCTGCGCCGCGTAGGATCGGGCTTCGGTCCGTTCGCTCTGCCCCTGCTGGCGGGCTTCGGTGCGCTCGGTCTGCCCCTGTTGCCGCTCCGCTTGCCTCTCCGTCCGTTCCGCCTGAGCGGAGGCGCGGGTGTCGGCTCGTTCTTGGGCCCGGACCTGCTGCGTCTCGTTGCGCTGCGCGGACCGCTCGGTAAAACCCGCTTCGCGGGAGGCGTTCTGCGCCGTGGCGCTCCGCTGCGACGACCGTTCGGTTGCCCCAGCCTGACGCGTTCCCGCCGCTGCGCCGCCGGCACCACCTGCCGATCTCTGGGCGGAAAAACCGCCGCCCGATGCGGCCCCGGCGCGACCATAGCCTCCGCCCGCGGAAGGTCGTTGCGCGGAAAAGCTGCCGCTGGCCGCCGGGCCGGATCGGGAAAAGCCGCCGCCGCCAGCTCCACGAGAAAAGCCGCCACCTCCGCGCGAAAAACCGCCGCCACCTCCGCGGCCGCCCCGCGCTGCGGTTTCCGCGACGGATGTGATGACCAAAAGCAGGGCCGCGCCGATGGCGAGAACAGATCGTGTGGAGCCTGTGGTCATTGGGATGCTCCCTCTGCGCTGCCGCCGGATGTCTGCGGCTTGTCTCTGGACGGGGTGTCCGCCGCCGGGGCTTGGTCGCCCGCGGCCTTGCGGACGCGCACCAGGAAGGGAATGCGCTGTGTCCCTTCCGGCGGGTGGAAGGCGAGCTGCTCCGCCGACAGATCGGGGTTCAGGGTCCAGTCCGTGAGGTCGGCGCGGTACTGCGGCTCGCCCTCGTCGTTCTTGTAGGTGATGGTGATCCGCTGCGGCAGGGGCTCTCCCTCGGCGGCGACCCAGATCTGGAAGTCCACGTCCTCGGTCTGGCCGGCCACATGGTCGGTCGGCACCGGTGTCAGCGTGTCACGCTCCACATAGTCCAGGGCCTGGATGCGCTGGTCCAGCTCCGCCGGCAGCGTCGTGACCAGCAGCAGCGCCAGCGGCAGCCGGATCTGGAGGTCCTGGACCAGGGAGCGCACCGCGTCGTCCACGCTGCCGGGCCGGTCCAGCTGGCCGTAGACCTTCGGTCCGGGGTCGAACACGGTCAGCACCTTGCCGTCGAAGGTGACCTGACGCCGCGTCCCGTCGCTCTGTTCCGATTCCACCCGCAGGGCGTCGGGACGGTTCAGCATCACGGTGCGCCGCTCGCCGAACTCAATCGTCTCCCCCGTGTCCTGCACCACGTCATAGTTGGACCGGATCGTCACGCGGAAGCTCTTGGCCTGGGCCAGCGTGTCGGCCATCCGGTTCAGGACGTCCATGGCGTGTTCGTCGATGGCCGGTTCCTCATCCGCGTCCGGCTCCTCCGCCTGGGCGGACTCGTCCAGCGCGGGAGCGCCGGCGAGCGGCTCTCCAGCCGCCAGCGCGGGGCCGGCCAGGAGGGACAGGCAAAGAAGCGGGCCGGACAGGCGCAGGAGCGTTCTCATGGGACACCGCCGATCAGTCGATGACGTGGTAGCCGCCGTCGATGTAGACGGTCTGGCCGGTGATCTGCCGCGCGGCGTCGCTGGCCAGGAAGGCGGCGGTCGGCCCGATCGCGTCCACGGTGACCAGCTGATGGGTGGGTGCGCGCTCCGCCACAGCAACGCGTCGAAACGGCCGATGCCGGACGCCGCGCGTGTCGCAAGCGCACGTGGCAACAGGACGCTGACGCGGATTTTCCGGATTGCCAGTTCCGCGGCCAGAAAGCGAACCGAACTTTCCAGCGCGGCCTTGACCGGACCCATCATGGTGTGATGCTTCCGGTAAGGCTCCCGACGTTGGCCCCGAAATGATTGGGGCGCGAACGATTGGGACACAAACGCGCCCGTCTCAGAAGTAACAACCGCACGTATGTGGCCGTGCTACCGTAACGTTCACTGTATCATTCGCCTGCTTCGGCGAGGGCGTCACAGGTGCCGACGCAGCCCTTGCAATCAGCTTTTGATACGCCCCTGCCGGTTGGACGGCGTTATCAGGACAAACCTCAAAGCGCCACGCTGCCATGCAACAACCGCCGTCAGCGGCACTGGATCGGGTCGCCGTCGGATTCTGATTGTCGTTTCCACAGGCACTCCCATGGGGGCGCCGCATGGCCCACTCCGCCCACCGGCATGTCGACCAAGGAGCGTCAGCCGAGCAGCATCATCTTCCCGGCTTTCCGTGCAACGGACGGTGCTTGCCAACCCCACAGCGTTGTTCCGTAAAGCCCTCCTGCCCAAATGCCCCGATTGTCCGGGGCCGCAGCCCGCTGGCATTGTGTAGGGATTGGTAACGAATTGCCGCGGATGGCTGGCCATGGTTGCAGGGATGCGAAATGGTGCGATGGCGATGATGCTGCTCGCCATGCTGATCGCCACGAAAGTGACCGCCGCTGATCTTCCCGCAAACGCTGGACGGGATGACAAAATTTTCGATCTCCTCGATGACAACAACGACGGCCGGATTTCCCGGGAGGAGTTCAAAAACAACCAGATGCTGGTGTTTTATGTCATGGATCGAAACAAAGACCTTGCCTTGACGCGCGCAGAAACCACGCTTCCCGCCGACAATTTCGCCCGTCTCGCCGGTTCGGATGGGAAAATCGGTCCGCTCGAATTCCTGGGCGTGGCCGACGCCGCGTTCACCCAAGCGGACGCCAATCATGATGGCGCCCTGGATCGGCGCGAGTTCACAGTTCTGCTGCAGCATATCCGCACCGAGTGAGGATGTCGGGAGGGGAGCGGTCGACCAAGCCGACGTGGACACTGTCGACTGGTCAAATCGGCGGGTCCCCATCCGAAGCCGCGGAATCCGGGTCGTTCCAGAACCGGAGCTCCCGCAGAATTTCGTCCTCAAGGTCCGCAACGAGGGCGCGACAGGCCTTCAACGGCGCCGGTGTTTTGCTGCCGGTTTTGCTGCCGGACACCTTTTCCCACTGGCGTAGCATCTCAACCGCTTCGCCGTAGTCTTCGCACAAGCTGCTGAAAAAGCGGTTGTCCGCGCTGTACTGCTTGATCGCTTGTGCCAGGTCCGGGAAGCGTTCGACGGCGTGCCGCGTTTTCTCTGACATGGATGCCCTCGCATGGCTCGCAAGGGTGTGGGAGGCGCGCCTGGGCTCATGGCCTCGAGCCAGGGCTCGCCCTCGTCATGGATCGGCGTCGGCGACTGGGGTGCTGTGGTCGTGGTGGAACGCGCCCCATTCAACGGTAGTCGGGCGTACGCGCCGCTCCGCAAAACGCGTCCCGCAGCGTGCCGCAACGCTCGGCAGCGCGTACGCCCCGGTTCGGTCCGCGCCGCTGCGACGCTTTCTGATGGGCGTCCGCGCGAGCGGCACCGGGACGGCACCGCCCGCGTGATCATGCCCGCGAAGCACCGCTCCGGCGAACCACCGCTCCTGACCACCGCTACTGCGAGCTGGATCCCGACATGGCCGCCGGAGGCCCCTCAAGCGCGATCGCGATGCCCGACGGCGCGAGCGTGAGCTGAAGGCCCTGGTTTTTCGACGTGGCCCGGATGACGACACCGTGCTGATTTTCCATGGCAGCCCCCGTGGCGCCACCGGCGACTGTGGCGCCGGCGGCGGCGGCCATGTAGTTGCCCGGGAAATCCTCGACCTTCGTCAGATGATAGACGTTGCCCGTTGCCTCCACCGACGAGGCGCCGACGTTGACGACGCTGAAGCCGTTCGCCGTGAACGGGTAGTCTTTGCCCTGGAAGTGGAGGACGCCGTGCCCCCAGCTGTAGCCGACGCCCAACGCGACGCTGCCGCCGGAAAACTCGATGGTCGCGTCCGGCTTTTCCGCTTGGGCTCCGCTCGACGCCGCCGAGGTGGATGGCTGCTGCGCTGACGCGCTGTTGCCGAGAAGCACCATCGTCGCGGCGAACACGGTGGCTGTCATCCTTGAGCAAAGCATTGTTCATTCTCCCGCGTTGGATGGTCGAATTCGGAATCCGGTGAGACTGCCCCAGCGATGCGCAGAACCTCAGACCGGGCAGCGTCCCAAACATGTCGTGTCCAGCGGAACTGCGCGGGGCCTCACGAAGTCGCCCACATCAATCAAGCGACTGACCACGACCATGGTGGCGTTGCCGGGGATGATCAGGGCAGGGCGAGCTTGACACGGCCATTGTGGCGATCACGGCGGCGGTAACACCTGCCCGGCCGTGGATGCCTATCGGTTGAGCGCATGGTCACGATCCGTCATCGTCCGCTCCTGGGGAGCTCCTGGAGGACCGGACCGACGGCGATGAAGGAGCCATTAAGCCTCAACCACAAGAGCCGTTGGAAGTAGCAGCCGCGGCTCTACGCGCGTGATACGGTAACGTCCCTGGCTCCCGCGGCTTGTTGCAGGAAATCGATTGCGGCGGGTGGAAAACATAACAGACAGGATACCGTAGCTGGATACGGTAGAAGTGGTGATCCACAAACCCGATGCGTGTAGAGTCATAAATCCAGCTCATGGGCACACCCGAACGCTGCAATGAATGCGCGGCACCCAGTCGTCAAGCGCCGCTCGCACCGTTTCGCACACTCGATTGGTGGCTGCCGCATGCATGGATACCTCTCTGAAAGAAAAAATATCCAGAAAGGAGAAAGTACCGATACCAGGAGGCACCAGGAAGCATTAGGAAAGCACCGGTACTAGGAGATACCACGACATGGGCTGAAGTTGAGGGCAACAAAATTCGAGAGCGAAAGCAGCCCGTGGCCGCGCCGCATGCTCCACGTACCAGCATTGCTTTCTGGCCGAATTACCGCACGCACGTGGAACGCTAACGGGATGGGTGTGAAGACAGCGGTTCTGACCGCTCATCGAAATCGAAATGGCCGACCGTTCCATTGCGGAGCCTTCATGTTCCATTGCGGAGCCTTCATGACGTCTCAGGCCGTTAAGAGCCGCTGGGCGCCGCCATGGCCGTGGATGCGTGTTTGGGGTGCTCTCCCTGTCTCTCATCCTGCAACCAGAGCAACGCGAGCCCGAGGAGGAGATCATGCCATTCCGCTCCGCTTGGCCTAAGGTTTGTGCGGCAGCGATCATTGTCGGCAGCACCGGCTTGGTTCCGGCAGGCATATCGATCCCCGCCGCGGCGCAAACCCGCCCCGTCCTGTCAAACGTGGTGCCCGCGGATGCGGCCGTGACGATCCACGCCAAGATCAAGGCGATTGATACAGCCAAGCGGCACATCACGCTTGAGGAACGTACGGGCAAACCGGTCAGCGTCTTGGCCGCTCCCGATGTCCGGCTGGAGATGCTGAAGGTCGGCGACACCGTGAATGCGCAGTATTACCGCTCCGTGGCCTTCGTGATCTCGCTGCCCGGCAGCCCCGTACCGGAAGACGCGATCAAGCAGGCGATCACAAGGCCGGTCGAGGCACCGGGCGGCGTCGGACTGCAGGTGATGCGGGTCAGCGGGCTGGTGGTCGGCATCGACCTGGAAGCGCACAGCCTTGACCTCGTCAGCCCCCAGGGGGGCGAGATCTACACCGTCAACGTGACCGATCCCGAGCGCCAAGCGGCGCTTCCTGCGCTGAAGGTCGGCGACACCATCACCGCCACCGTCAGCGAAGCCCTGGCCGTTGCCATCACCCCGGCACCGAAGAGCTTGTTCTGATGCTGGACGGTCGGCGCACCGACACGGCTGGAACATGGAAGGCCCTGCGGCTGATTGGGGGCCGTGCTCGGACACACCGGGCCTTGCACCCTCGCCCGGACCCCTCTGACACCCGCAGCGCCATGGTCGAGGCCATTCCCTTTTGAAAGGCAGCGTGAAACAGCCATGCAACGCATTGTCCCCATTCAGGTCGTGGCCGTCGTGGCCATCGTGGCAACGACGGCCGCCGCGCAGGCCCCCTGGAATCGGGCCGCCGCCGACGCCAGAACGACGACGCTGACCGACACGGACCGGCCGCAGGTCACCCTGACGGAAAGCGTGCGGCTGACGGCGGTCGTCATTGGCATCGACAAGCCGTCCCGCACCGTGACGCTGCGCCATGAGGATGGCGGTCTGGAGGAGGTCACGGCGGGCCCCGAGGTCAGGAATTTCGATCAGATCGCCGTTGGCGATACGGTGCGTGCCGAATACAGCCAGTCGACCAGCATCTTCGCCCGACCGCCGCAGTCCGGAGCATCCTCGGCCGAGGGCAGTTCCATCAGCCGCGCGGCCCCTGGTGAGAAGCCCGGTGGAACCGCCGCCGTGAGCCAGGAAGCCACGGGTACGGTCGAGGACATCGACCAGAACCGCCGGATCGTTACGGTGCGCGGTCCACAAGGCCGCCCCCATAAGATCATGGTTGCACCGGACGTTCAGGGTTTGGAGAACGTCCAGCGCGGCGACGAGGTCGTGCTCCGACACACGGCCGCCCTGGCCATCGTTGTCGAGCACAAGCGCTGATGACCGTCCTCCCGGTTCTGCTGAACCCAGCGGAAACCGAGAGGCGCGCTGATCCGCGGTGAGAGGCCGCCCGGGACGCAACGTTCATTGCGAGGTGGCGAGACATGAAGAAGGTGATCGGACTGGCTGCGGCCGTCGAGATGATTCCGGATGGCGCCGCGCTCATGATAGGCGGGTTCATGGGGGCCGGCACACCGCCACGCCTCATCGACGAACTCGTGCGCCAAGGGCGGAGGAACCTGACCGTCATCGCCAACGACACCGCGCGTCCCGGCGTGGGCATTGGCAAGCTCGTGACGGCAAAGCTGGTGCGCCGGGTGATCACCAGCCACATCGGCACGAACCCCGAGACGCAACGCCAGATGATCGCTGGTGACATCGAGGTCGAGCTGGTGCCGCAGGGCACGCTGGCCGAACGCATCCGCGCGGCCGGCTTTGGTCTGGGTGGTGTGCTGACACCCACCGGCGTCGGAACCACGGTCGCGGAGGGCAAGCAGACCGTCGCGGTGAACGGCACCGTCTTTCTGCTGGAGCTGCCGCTGACCGCCGATTTCGCCCTGATCAACGCCAAGCGCGCCGACTACTACGGGAACTTGGAATACTCGCTCACCGCGCGCAACTTCAACCCGGCGATGGCCATGGCCGCCGCGACGGTGATCGCGGAGGCCGAGGACATCGTGCCCGTGGGTGTCATTTCCCCCGACGCGGTCGGCACGCCTCATGTGCTGGTCGACCACCTTATCGGCAAGGAGCGCGGCCATGGATGAGAAGGCGCTGATCGCCAGACGCGTGGCGCTCGAGCTGAAGGATGGTGACCTGGCCAACCTCGGTATCGGCTTGCCCACACTGGTGGCGCGGCATCTGCCGGCTGGCGTGCGGGTGTTCTTTCAATCGGAGAACGGCATCATTGGCATGCAGCCACTGCCCGAAGAAGGGTTCGCGTGGAGCGATCTGACCGACGCCGGCGGCAGCCCGATTGGCGCGGTGCCGGGAGCCGCGGCGTTCGACAGCGCGCTCTCCTTTGGCCTGATCCGCGGTGGCCACCTGGACGTGACGGTGCTGGGTGGTCTGCAGGTCGATGAGGAGGGGCATCTCGCCAACTGGATGGTTCCCGGCAAAATGGTGCCCGGAATGGGCGGCGCCATGGATCTGGTGACCGGCGCCAAGCGGGTGATCGTCGCGATGACCCACACAGCGAAAGGTGAGCCCAAAATTGTCAAGCGCTGCACGCTGCCGCTGACCGCCGTGCGCCGGGTCAGTTTGGTGGTCACCGACATGGCCGTGATCGAACCGACGGACGACGGGCTTGTCCTGCGGGAGGTCGCGCCCGGCATCACCCCGGAGCGAGTGTTGGAGGCCACGGAGGCGAGCCTGATCGTCCCCGCGGAGGTGCCAACGATGCGGTTGGCGACCGCCCCCTCCTGACGAGAGCGGGTTCCCTGTCCCTCCACCGTCCAAACCTCTATTTGGGAAAGGTCTGCGCAATGCTGACGATTTCACCGCAATCCGGCCCGACAAGCGCACTGGCGCTGTCAACCCTGTTGCTGAGTGGATGCGTGTCCCAAAGCGCTTATGATCAGGTGAGGTCGCAAAACCAGCAGCTGCAATCGCAAAACCAGCAACTCCAGCAGCAGGTTTCCGCCCAGCAGGACCATATCGCCCGGCTGCAGGGGGCGATCGCCTACACCGTGAACTCCGACCTGCTCTTCCGGCCGGGCAGCTGGCAGATGACCACGAGGGGTGAGGAGCTCATCGCCGGCTATGCGAAGAGGCTGGTGGCGAATCAGCAGAACAAGCTGGTGGTGAACGGCTACACCGACAACGCGCCGATCGGCCCGGCGCTGCAGCGGCAGGGCATCACCACGAACCAGGAACTGTCACAAAAGCGCGCTGAAGCGGTTATGCAGTACCTGATCTCGCAGGGCGTGAGCCCGGACATGATTGCCGCGAAAGGGTATGGAGATGCGAACCCGGTCGCCTCGAACGATACGGCGCAAGGTCGGGCAAGGAACCGTCGGGTGGAGATAACGGTCGCAAGCTGAGCCGCCTTCGCCGAACCCCACTGCCTGAGCAAGTGCCTCCGTTGGCATCGGTGAGCCATCGAGGCGCTATCGGTTCGAGTCCGATGGCGAGCGGGGATGGCAAACGGGGCGTCGCTGAAGAGCTTTCCGAAGGACGGCGGCGAGCCTCCAGAGCCGGGACGTAAAGGCAAGCATGATTTTCGCGGTGAGACGTGCTGCCATCGACGGTCGGTGGTCCGCATTCGGGATGCACCGGGAATGCGGATGGACTTTGCAATGGCCTTTCGGCTCGTCGATGATCGCGAGGCGCCCCACCTACAGACCGGGAGAACACCGGTGGGCAATGCGCGCTTGGGTCGGAGGCAGCCCTGTCCATCGCTTGAAGGCATGAGTGAAGGCACTGACTTCCTGGAATCCCAGCAGCCAAGCGATATGGGAGATAGATAGGCTGGCGTCGGCGATATAGAGCTGCGCCAGATATTTGCGCATGTCTTCCTTTATCTCGGCGAAGGTGAGCCCCTCCATACTCAACCTCCGTGCCAGCGTTCGTTCGCTCATGCCCAATATACGGGCAACCTCACCGGCACGTGCGCTGCCATGGGGCAGGAGTGGCGCAAGGGCGTTCTCCACGCGGGCCCGCAGTGGGGTGCTGATCGGTCCAGCGCGATGAGGCAGGGCGTCTTCGCAGTAGCGGACCAGCAGCTCGTTCAGATACGGCTCAGCCCCGATCAGACGGAGCTGCGCGGCGTGGCGAGCGAAGACAACGTCGTCCTGGCCGGAGGCGAAGGCGACGTCGCATCCAAAGAAGGCGCTCAGCTGCTCCGAAGCACCGCATCGCGGATGGGCGAAAGCGACCCGGACGGGATTGATCGTGGTCGCCGTCAGCGTCTGGCAGAGCCGGACGAGCAGGGTCGCCCAGAACTCCATCTGGTGGCGGTCTCTGTGTCGCGACACACCGACGTAGCCGTGCCGGATGCTGAAACCGCCCTCCTGTTGGTACCAAAGCCGAACACTCTCATTCGTAATGGCACTGTACCGCTCGGCGCGGGCCAGCGCATCGCCGAGCGTCGCCGACGACGCGAGCACAAAGTAGAGAAGACCGGCTTCGCGTGGTTCAAAATCCCTGGCGAGATGAAAGCCGAGCAGGTCGTCGTGGAGAGTGTCCGCCACCAGGTTCAGGAAAGTCACTTGGCCCGCAGCGTCCATGCGGGAGTTCGGCGTCTGAACCTGAGCCGCACTCAAGCCCGCTTTGCGGAGGAGCGGTCCCGGATCAACGCCGGCCGTGGCGGCTCGAGCCACCGCCAGACGGGTGATGGTGCCCTTCGTGCTGGGAGGTGCCGCCAGTGGGGTCATGGGAGAGCGTTGCATCGGGCGCGTCTTTCACCATAACGAAATTCTGGGTTTCCGAGCCGGTGGCTTGGATGGGCAAGCCTTTGGCGGAAGATAACAAGACCGTCGCGGAACATCTCCTGTATTGTGACGCTACTCCGACACAACCGGCCGACATGAGGTTGCCTGGAAACGGTTCCTCCTCGCAACGTTCTCGAGGAACCTTGTGCCGGACGTCTTTCATGCTGAATGAAAAAGAACGCCGCAGGCACGTGAGGCAGCGGTATGCGAATTCACAAACCCGTGTTGGGGCAGCGCCAAAGATTGTGAAAGGCGGCCATGCCTCCACACTGGCGCAGTCTGGTAGGACGTCCGGCAAGCGGCAAACGTGCAAGGAGGTGAGCACTTATGATTTTGCACCGAGACAGGCGCTCAATGCCAGAGGGCTTGGCTTCAGGGGACTTGGGCTCCCAAGCATCCAGTGAAAAGAAGGAAAGCGCGACTGGTATCGCGGACGGCACCGGCCAGGGCCCGGTGGACGCCCGTGGCAGCCAAGACGTCACGGTTCTGTTGCTCGACGACATGCCGTTGACGCGGGAGTGTCTGTCGCTCAGCATCAACATTTGCGACCGTGGGGTGCGCGTGGTGACCGCTACCTCCGTGTCCGAAGCGATGCAATTGCTCCAGGGCGCTACGAAGCCCGATGTGGCCCTCTGCAATTTCGGTTCGTTGGATTCGAGAGGCTTCTCTGCGTCTCGCGCGCAGGGTATGGTCGAGACGTTTGGGCGAACGCCGGTGATCGTGCTATCGAACCGGGAAGACGGCGATGCCGTACAAGAAGCTTTCCAGCTTGGAGCACACGGCTACATTTCATCCGCCGTTGAGCTGTCGGTCGCGCTGGAAGCCATCCGCCTCGTCGCCGCGGGAGGCTCCTTCGTTCCGGCGGGCTTTCTGCACAGGCTGATGCAGAACAAGGACGGTGCGTCGGACCGGACGAAGCCGGACGGGGACGCATCGCTAGGCGTTGACGATTTGGGCAACCACCCCCCTATGGATGGGCTCTCGCCGCGGCAGCGCTCGGTTCTCGCATGCATGAAGGAAGGCAAGCCCAACAAGATCATCGCGTATGAACTCGGCATGCGGGAGAGCACGGTCAAAGTTCACGTGCGCAGCATTTTGAAGAAGATCGGCGCGATCAATCGTACTGAGGCCGTGTATCGCGCCCTCCGCGATACGGAGTAGCCACCGGGCCCAGACTTTCCTGTGGCCTTCGCCCTGAAAGGGGGATTGAGCGAGGTCGGCCTTATGGCGGCCACCTGGTCGCGGTGTTCGCTGAGGTAGACCTCGACCGGGGCACCATCGCTGTCGATCGCCCGGTACAAGGAGCACCAGCGCCCGCCGACCTTCAGGTCCGTCTCGTCGACGTACCAGCTCCGCCCCACCGTACCGCGCCGGAGAGCATCGGTGAGCAGCGGGGCCACCTTGGCCTCCCACTCCCGCACGGCCTCGTGGGAGAAGACCAGACCGCGCGACAGCAGAATTTCTGCGAGATCGCGCAGGCTGAGCTTAAACCGCAACCGCCAGAGTACGATCAGGAAGACCACGTCGGTGGGCACCTGCAGCCGGTCCAGCACCGAACCCGTGCGCTCGTTGAACTGCCGGCCGCACTCCTGGCAACGGAATCGCCGATAGCCATGCGTCGTTCGGTCCGAACGCTCGGTCGTCGCCGTCGAGTGGCAGTGCGGGCAGCACATTGGTCACCTCGTGGATAGAGATGACCCTCTACGCAAACATCATACCAGCGGCAAGATGGCGCAAAACCTGCCGGAACCATCGGGGCGGCGGATCTCCAGAACGTCAGCGCTGCGTGGCGGACCGTCGCCCTCGATCTCCACCAAGCGCAAAATCCACTTCATCCTTGATCCTCAGCCAGTGAAACATCCGGCCGGTCAAACCCTCCCCAGCACAGCACCCCCAAACTCCGGACACTCCCGGCAGAACACCGGCCCTTTCAGCAGCCGAAGCGGTAGGTCATACACAGAAGAGCCGTTCAAAGGGCGGCGTGTTGCCGCTTGCCGCCTTCCAGACGTGCCTCAATCAAATTTTCTTCACCGCAGCCGATCGCCTCTGGATTAACGATTAGAGCAAACCCGAAGAGAAGTTAATATAAATTCAAAAATAAACTCGGTTTAATTGAACAGTTGCGAGAAGACTTTGGCCCCTTTCGCCTCGCCCACGCACCAGGACGTCAGGTTAGCAAGGAGATTGATCTGCGTGGCGCTCAGATTCGTATCAAGTGTGCTGTAATTCGGGAACCCATTGTTCGACCGTTCAGCTTCGATGATCGCCTGAACCGATTGGTTGTTGGCGAATAGCGCCGCCCATGAAGTGACGAAGCCGAGGTAGGACCAGATCACCGTCACCTCGCGCGCTGAGGTCACACCAAACCATAGGTTTGGCAATACCGCAAGTCGCTGCGTGAAGATCGCAGGATTCGCATAGCTCCCGTTGCCGCTCGCAGCCCAAAGGCCTTGCAGAAGGCGCGGGAATGCGGCCTGATCAAAAAGCTGGTTGTTAGCATAGACGGAGTGCCTGTCGGACGGACCATGGCCATAGGGCACATAACCCTCATTCTCGCCCGGCCTTCCTGCCCCATAAGGCTGATAGCCAAACAGCGGTGGAAGGCTGTCGTCGATAACGAGAGCCGTGCCGGGAAGAAACCCGCCTTGCCCATCCGCGACACCGTATGCAGCCGGCTGCATAGGCACTGAGGAGTTGACGAATGCAACGACGGTGTCGATGTCCGAATAGGCGAGGAGTGCGGCGACACCTGTATTCTCAAGGTTTCCACCATCCGCGAACCGGTTGGGCAGCGACGGCATGCCGGGCCGCGGATCGAGCACGGACCAATATTGGTAGCGCGGGATGATGTCCTGCAGGTCAGATAGCAAGGATCGCAGTAGTGGCCCTTGGGCAAGCAATGGATTCGCATGGAGGCGCAGGTGGTCGATCGCAGCACCGCGTACATCGATCGGCAGCTTCGTCCTGATCCAATGCCGGATGGGGTCGGCTTCACGGGCCATGAGAACGGCGAGTTCCGCAGGGTTCTGATGCCAGCGATGGAAAAGGTTTTGCAGCACCTCGGCAAAAAAGGCGCTGCTCGTCCCCACCGCGTCCGTTAGCGACCATTGTCGCGTCTGTGCGACAGCGGCCGTACTGCCACTCACACTCGCACAGGCCGAGTGAAAGCCGAAGGTATCGAGACCGCCGCCTCCCACATTGCGACCATTCGCGTCCTGCCCTAAAGGCGTGCCAAAAATGCCCGTGATGAACGGTGTAGTCTGCATCGGCGCGAGAGATTGCAAGGTACTGCCCGGATCTTTCAGGAACATCGCGCTGTTGCAGATTAGGAATGGACGGTGTTCCCGGCTGGAGTCGCAGGCGTCCGCGTAAATATTGATCGGCGCACAGGCCAGGGCAGAGTTCGGGTTCGTAATCTGGCCCGCCACCGTTGCGGCATCGAAGGAGAAGGTGTCAGTGGGCGTCAGGTGGGTCGTTGGCGCGTACAGCCCGTGATCGGCGAGTATATTCAGACCGATGATAGTCTGCCACAGCATGTTCGGTGCGATCCGCAATACCGAATACAGCAGCAGGGCTTGGACGGCAAGAAGCCGGGGGGAAAAGAGCGGTGAGCTGATCGGTACGCCGGCATTCCCCGCGGGCAGTTGCTCGAGCATTGCTGGACTCAGGGTGCTCTGGTTGTCGATCCATGGCCCAAGATAGGCATCATCGCTTGGCGACCCTGGCGGGAGATAGATGAATGGCACGCCGAGCCATGCTCCGCCGGACACCGAAGAAAGCGCTTTCATCTGTGCCAGTAGCGATTGGCCGTTTGCGGTGAGTTTCTTGAGTGCGCGAAGTTGGCCCATGGCCGCTGTCAGCGCCCGCGATCCACCGCCGGAGAGGCTCACGCCGACATTGCCAGGCAAGGACGGTGGCTCAGTGTAGAATTGCCTAATGGAGAGTGGCCCCATGGTCGGCGTGACCTCGGCCGAAAAGATGCCAGCCACCATATTCCACCCCCATGTCCAGAGTGGGCAGATTTACCCTAAGAATCGCAGAGAGTAGCATTCGCGGCGGTGTTGTCAATTTCGCATTGGTGGCGTCTCTGCTCTCGTCCGGCACTCGCGTCGACGGCTTGTCCCTGTGTGGATGACACTGTACTTTTCTCCTCATCTACTCTTGTAACTCCTTCCGTAATGGGCTGCACAGTCCGGTGAACATGGGCTCTCCCGCATTCTCGATACTGCTGGCGAATTCCTGAGCGGCGTTTCGGGGAGCTTCACAGGGCGAAAAATCATGCCCCGAAACGTTGGGTCGGATAGGGTCCTTGGAGCTCACGGTGCTGGCCGTCGAATTCGCCAGCAGTAGTGCGCCGGGAGACCGGCAAGGAGTAGATGGTGCAAGTCCATTGCAGTGAAGGAGTAGCGACCCACACTGGCCCCGAGCCGTGCGTCGGCCCTCGCGAGGGGGCCGGCGAAGCGTCGGCAGGGGAGCGTGCAGGCTGGCCATTGAGCCGCGAAAGGGCGACAGTCCCGGGTGCCGACGTTGTTACTGTAACGGAAGGCCATACGAGTGGGGGCGCCAGCGCGAGCCCCCGCCGGCCCGGCGTGGTCAGAGACCCCAGCATGCACGGACGCTCCTTGTACGGGAACCGGGAGATCTCCCGCCCGACCCGAGGTTTGCCCCGGGTCCGCATCGGGAAGGTGAGGAGCCGTAGCCGATGATGCACGGACGGGAGAAGTCAGACCCCGCCATAGTAGCGATGAAGCCGACGAACAAGGCCGGGCGACCGGCCGCGGAGCCGGGGGAGCGAAGGGCGGGGACCAAGGGGAACGCGGGCCAGCAAAGCACGCGCCGGGCGCAGAACCGGGAAAGCGTGTCCCAGGCGCTGGACCGCGTACGGCAGGCCGCAAGACACAGGAAGAAGGAACGGTTCACCGCGCTCTTCCACCATCTCAACCCCGACCTGCTCCGGCTGGCGTTCTTCGCCCTCAAGCGGAACGCCGCGCCGGGAGTGGACGGGCTGACGTGGCAGGACTACGAGGCGGACCTGGAGCTTCGGCTCCAGGACCTGCACGACCGGGTCCACCGGGGAGCGTACAAAGCCCTGCCGTCGCGCCGACGGTACATCCCGAAGGCGGACGGGCGACAGCGGCCGCTGGCGATCGCCGCTCTGGAGGACAAGATCGTCCAGAGAGCGGTCGTCGCGGTGCTGAACGCGATCTACGAGGAGGACTTCCTCGGGTTCTCGTACGGGTTCCGGCCCAAGCGCGGCCAGCACGATGCGCTGGACGCCCTGGTGGTCGGCATCTCCAGCACCAAGGTGAACTTCATCCTCGATGCCGACATCCAGTCGTTCTTCGACGCGGTGGACCAAAGCTGGCTCGTCCGCTTCCTGAACCACCGGATCGGCGACCCGCGCATCATCCGCCTGATCCAGAAATGGCTCAAGGCGGGTGTCTTGGAGGATGAGGTCGTGACGACCAGTGACACGGGGACGGGGCAAGGCTCGGTGGCCTCACCACTGCTCGCCAACGTTTACCTGCACTACGTCTTCGACCTCTGGGCCGAGCGCTGGCGACGGCGCGAGGCCACGGGCGCTATGATCATCGTGCGCTATGCCGACGCTATCGTCGTCGGCTTCGAGCACGAGGCGGATGCCCGGCGCTTCTGGGAGGCCATGCGCGAGCGGTTACGGGAGTTCGCGTTGTCGCTCCATCCGGACAAGACCCGCCTGCTGGAGTTCGGCCGCTTCGCCGCGGCCAATCGAAAGCGGCGCGGGCTCGGCAAACCGGAGACCTTCACGTTCCTGGGCTTCACTTTCATCTGCGGCAAGACGCGCCGGGGTGACTTCCAAATCCATCGGAAGACCCGTCGCGACCGCATGCAGGTCAAGCTCACAGAGATCAAGGAGGAGCTGCGACGGCGCATGCACCAGCCTATTCCTCGACAGGGGCAATGGCTGAGGCAGGTCACCACCGGGTACTACAACTACCACGCGGTGCCGACCAACAGTCGCGCCTTGGAGGCGTTTCGCTATCACGTCATCGACCTCTGGCGACGCACGCTCCGGCGACGAAGCCAGAAGGATGCCTCGACGTGGGCGAGGATTGCCAAGATCGCCAACGACTGGCTCCCCAAACCGCGGATCCTTCACCCTTGGCCGCAGCAACGCTTTGCCGTCAAACACCCGAGGTAGGAGCCGTATGCGGGAATGCCGCACGTACGGATCTGTGCGGGGGGACGCCAGTAATGGCGTTCCCTACCGCGATTCATTCTCGGTGCACGACCATCTCGGTGCACGACCATAGTGAACCGCGCCGGGTTTGCCGGAGGCCATTCGGCTTGAGTCACGCCGCCATGGCGATGTCCTCGGTTTGAGCATAGTAGCGCGCTTCGGCCTCGGCGGGGGGAATGTTGCCGATGGATTCGAGCAGGCGCCGGTGGTTGAACCAGTCCACCCATTCCAGGGTGGCGAACTCGACGGCTTCCAGGGTGCGCCATGGTCCGCGGCGCCGGATCACCTCGGTCTTGTAGAGGCCGTTGATGGTCTCGGCCAAGGCATTGTCGTAGGAGTCGCCGACGCTGCCGACCGACGGTTCGACGCCGGCGTCGGTCAGACACTCGGTGTACGCGATGGCAACGTATTGCGACCCGCGGTCCGAATGGTGGATGAGGCCGCTGCCCTTGGCCAGCCGGCGGTCATGCAGCGCCTGCTCCAGGGCGTCCAGCACGAAGCCGGCGTGAGCGGTGCGTGACACCCGCCAGCCGACGATCCGGCGGGCGAAGGTGTCGATGACGAAGGCGACGTAGACGAAGCTCTGCCACGTCGCGCCGTACGTAAAGTCCGCGACCCACAAGGCATTCGGGCGGGGCGCCCGGAACTGGCGGTTCACCCGGTCGGCCGGCTTTCGCGGTTCCCTTCGGAACCGCTGCCGCCGCAAGGGGGCATGGCGCCGCTCGGTCGCTGATCGTGGTCCGCACCGTCTTGCCCCGCGTCGCCCCCTTCAGGCCCATGGACCGCATCAGCCGGGCCACCGTGCAGCGCGCCACATCGAGGCCCTCCCGCCGCAACTGCCGCCAGACTTTCCGAACCCCATAGACCTGGAAGTTTTCCTCCCAGACCCGCCGGATAGCCCCCCTCAGCTTCGCATCGCTTTGCGAGCGGGCTGGCGCCTTGGCCGGATCGGCCCGCCGGGCGGCATGGGCACGGTCGGTGGATGGGGCGATCGGCAGCACTTTGCAGATCGTCTCGACCCCGTGGACGGCGCGGTGCGCGTCGATGAAGGCGATCATTTCCGAAACGGGCGGTCGAGCGCCGCCTGGGCGAAATAGGCCGACGCCTTGCGCAGGATCTCGTTCGCCTTGCGCAGCTCGCGGTTCTCGCGCTCCAGCGCTTTGATCCGCTCCTGCTCGTCCGTCGTCGGCCCCGGCCGCTTGCCCTGGTCACGCTCGGCCTGCCGCACCCAGCCCCGCAGCGTCTCCGGAGTGCAGCCGATCTTCGCTGCGATCGAGCTGATCGCCGCCCATTGCGAGGCGTGTTCCCCCTCGTGCTCGAACACCATCCGAACCGCGCGCTCGCGGACTTCAGGGGCGTATTTGGGGGATGCCTGCTTCGTCATGATGACCCCATCCTCTCAGGAAACGGGGCCTCCGAAAAACCCGGCGCGGTTCAGGCCGCGCCGCCCCGTCTTGGCCGGCGTCCAGGCGGCGATCGCTTCCGGCGTCACCCAGACGGTCAGATCGCCACGCCGACGCAGCGCCGCATCATAGGCCGACCAGTTCTCGACCCGGTAGCGGGCGCGCGGGATCTTGTGGCGGCGCCTCTCGTTGGCCTTGTAGGGCATCTGGCTCTCGGCTTCAGCGGGACGCCTCTATACCCGCCAAAACCATAACACCGCCAGCTTCCGACGATTTATGCGCAAACGTCGCTCTGGAGCGTACTTGAAGAGGGTGATGATAGTCCAATCAGGTGGACGGCTTCGCTTCGCCGGTGATGGCGGGCTTCTCCGACACTTCCTCGGCCACGGCCCGGTAGGCAAAGCCACCGAGCACGCCGCCCAGGATGGGCGCCACCCAGAACAACCACAGCTGCTGGAGCGCCCAGCCACCGACCACCAGCGCCGGGCCGGTGCTGCGCGCCGGGTTCACGGATGTGTTGGTGACCGGGATGCTGATGAGGTGGATCAGGGTCAGGGCCAGTCCGATGGCGAGTGGGGCAAAACCCGCCGGGGCGCGGCGGTCGGTCGAGCCAAGGATGATCAGGACGAAGAAGAACGTCAGGACGACTTCGATCAGCAAGCCGGAAGCCATCCCGTACTGGCCGGGCGAATGCGCCGCGTAGCCATTGGCCGCGAGCCCGCTCACCGCCAAGCTGTAGTCCGCCTTGCCAATGGCGACGACGTAAAGCACCAGCGCGGCGGCGAAGGCCCCGACGACCTGGGCGACAACGTAGGGCAGAATGTCTTTGGCCGGAAACCGACCTCCCGCCCACACGCCCACGGTGACCGCCGGGTTCAGGTGACAGCCGGAGATATGCCCGACGGAATAGGCCATTGTCAGAACGGTGAGGCCGAACGCCAGGGCGACACCAAGCAAGCCAATGCCAATTTGCGGGAAGGCGGCGGCGAGCACCGCGCTGCCGCAGCCACCGAAGACCAGCCAGAACGTTCCGAGGAACTCGGCTGCCGTGCGTCGGGTCATGGTCATTGCGACCTCCCAATGCTGTCGCTGATGTCGTTGGGCCAGCGTTCACCGATACCACGCAGAATAGACTCGCCCAAACTTGGGCATGGCACACGCGAGCGGACGGGGCATTCATTTTGAAGGACAGGTGGTAAGCGCAAAGGTTGCTGCTCTCTTGCCATAGCGGTATATGTCGCCACCAACGGCTCGTCCGAACACGAAATCCCGCTTATACAGCGCCGCTTCCCCGCCGCGTTGGTCGTGCCCCTCAGCCGGGCTCTGCTCACGCTTGCCCTGGAAAACTATCGAAACGAGGAATAAGAATACACTTTTTCTCGATGCCCTATGAGCGAATCCCTGAACGGGTGCTCGATGCTCTTCGGGAAGAATAGGGCTTTCCGTGCGTCAGGAGGTGCTGATCGGCCCGCCCTGCACGTGCTGAATTTTGTGGAAAGCGCCAAACGGGAGGCTGCGGATTAACCGCTGGTTCGCCGCAGGAGAGCACTGATGGCTTTCTCCTGCGCTCCCAAGCGCCCGAGGAGGATGCCTCGGTGCCGTGCTGGGGTTCTGAAAACCGCGCTTAAAAATCTCTCCCTTTGGTCGATCGTCCCTCCGGCCGATTGGCAAACTGTGTCCGAGCAATAATCTACCGGACAAGATGAACCTGCAGTCATCATGCTCCGCCTGTACTTCGTGAGACGTTTCAAAACCGTGGGTAAAATCCATGAAGCGCACCCATTTCGGCTTCGTGTGAGCTTAGGGACTGACGAAACTCGGGAGTCTTCCTCATCCTGCTGAGAGTCCATGATCCTTTGGAGGGCATGATCATGAAAATCTCAACGAAGAAGGCATTTCTCATATCACTCCTTCCCACAACTTTTCTGGTATTTCTTGCATTCGCCGCGAATGCGGGAGAACTCCGGGTCACGGTCGATGGTATTCGCTCTCAGCACGGGTCTGTCTTGATCGGACTCTATGACAGTCTAAGCAGTTTCAATCGCGCGATTGAGATGTCCGATAAGGATGGATTCCTCAATGATCCTAGCCGCTTGAGGGTGTCACGGGATAACGACGCATCCCATGTAATCGGCTCATTCAACGAGGAAGGGCTGATTTGGGTGAGCGACCGTGGTGCCCGCGCTGCGGCAGCGTGCGGGTGGTGAAATCCGGCCACGTGCTGGGCAAGCAACGCTGGTTGTGCCGCAGGTGCGGCTTTCAGTTCACGCGCCTGCCGGACATACCGGTGCCGGAGCCGACGAAGCAAGCGGCGGTGACGCTGTCCGGGCATGGGCTGTCGTTGCGCGCCGTCGGCAAGTTGCTCGGCACGACCGGCCAGTCCGTGCTGCGGTGGGTCTGCCAGTCTGTGGACCGGCATTGCTCCAAGCCGACCCCGGAGCCGGTCACCGTCATCGCGATCGATGAGATGTGGCATGATCTCGGCGGCAAGGCGCAGAAACTCTGGATCTGGAAGGCGTACGACCGCGACAGCGGACGCCTGATCGACTGGGAATGCGGCAAGCGCGACGAAGCCACCTTCCGGCGTCTGTACGAGCGTCTGCAATGCTGGGGGGCGTGCCTGTTTTGCACCGATCAGTTCGCCGTCTCCGACGCGGTCCTGCCGGTCTCGGGCGGCATTATCAGGGCAAGGACCAGAGTGTCGCCCTGGAGCGCAACAATAGCCGCCAGCGGCATTGGGTCGGAACCTGCCGCCGCAAGTCGATCATCGTCTCCAAGAGCAAGGCCATGGTGAACCGCCGTATGGCTCTGTTTGCCCATCTCCATGTCAACGATGAGGCCCAGCCAGAAATGCACCGTCTTCCCGGCATTTCGCTCCAGCGCAAGGCTCTTGCCTAAACTGCGTCATTACCCCGTGACACCCTCCTGGGGGTCCCAACGGAACCTTATGGGTTCAGCAATAACGTGCGAGGGTTTCGCCCGTTGTCAGTGGGCTTTTGCAGCACGTCGATCCCATGGGCCTGGGCATCCTGCTGGCAGTCCGGCCCGGTCTCGCCGGTGAGAATGATGCCGGGCACCGGTGGGCGCTGAGGCCCAAACGCGGTACACTGCATCCGCTGGCACGAACACCCATGGGCGGAGCGTCGCAACCGTGGCAACGCGCAACGTAGCGATCCGATGGCACCTCTTCGCCGCGGCCTTCTCAAGCAGCCTGCCGCTCCTTCTGGTGGCGGTCTGGCTCGGGACCGCCGACATCGAGACCCGACATCACGCCATTGAAACGGACGCCGAGGGGCTCGCCGCGAACGTCCGCCAAAGCCTGGATGCCGGGCTGACCGCGAAGCTCACCGGGCTGGCGGTCCTCGCGCTGAGCCATCCCGCTGACAGTGACGCACCGCCGGAGCGGCTTGCGGAGTTCTACGCGACCGCCTCGCAAACCGCGCATCGGCTGGAGGGCAACATCGCGCTGAAGGAGCGGGATGGGCGCATCGTCCTGCACACCGCCCAGCCTCTGGGAGCGTCGCTGCCGATTGCCAACGCGCGCGAAACGCTGGAACGGGTGTTGGCCAGCGGCCAGCCCGCCGTCAGCGACGTCTTTGTCGGCGCGGTCCTTGGCAAGGCGATGGTGAACCTTGACGTGCCGATCACCATTGGCGGCCAGGCGCGGCGCGTCCTGGCGCTCAATCTGCTCGCCGAGGACGTCCAGGAGCTGGTGACGCAAATCCCGCTGCCCGAGGGCTGGGGCGTCGCGGTCCTCGACACACAAGGCCGGTTCGTGGCCCGCACCCGCAACCCGGCCTTTGGCGAACTCGCCCACCCCGCCTTGGTGGAGGCCATCGCCACCCGCACCGACCGCTGGGTGGACACGGTGACGCGGGAAGGGGTCCCCGTGACCAACATCCTGCGGCGCTCTCACCTCGCCCCTTGGACCGTTGTCGTCGGGGTGCCCAAGGCTGCCCTGCAGAGGCCGGTGGCGCTGCTGACGGCCGGCGTGGTCGCCGCCACGTTGGCCGCATTGGCTGCCGCGGCCGTTCTGGCCATCGCCCACGGCCGGCGTCTTGCCACGGCAGTCGATCGCTTGGCCGGTGAGGAGGGCCCAGGAAGCGCCAGCGGCATTCGGGAAATCGACAACGTTGCGCAGCGCCTCCACGCGGTTCAGGCCGGGCTGCGGGACAGCGAGCGCCATCAACGCGCCCTTGCCCTGCACGCCGACGCCCTCCGGCAGGAGGCCGAACAGGCGAACCACGCCAAGTCCCGGTTCCTGGCCGCCGCCAGCCATGATCTGCGCCAACCGATGCAGGGGGTGCTTCTGTTTGCCGCGGGGTTGGCGGCGACCGAATTGCAGCCGAAGCAACGCACGTTGCTGGCCCAGTTGGAACGCTCCCTGGACGCGATGAAACGGCTTCTCGACGGCATCCTCGACATGTCCAAGCTCGACGCCGGCATCGTCGCCCCGCAGATACAAACCGTCGCCGTGGCGGATCTCCTTGAAACCATCGCCGCCGAGTATCGCGGCCGGGCCGCCGCCAAGGATCTGGACTTCCGCGCCGTCCCGTGTTCGGCCAGTGTTCGGACCGACCCCATGCTGCTGTCCCGGATGGTGCGCAATGTGCTGGAAAACGCGCTGCGCTACACGGAGCGGGGCCGCATCCTCCTGGGGTGCCGGGGCCGCGGCGACCGCCTTGTCATTCAGGTCTGGGACACGGGCGTTGGCATCGCACCGGAGTCCCTGGGCGCGATCTTTGACGAGTTCGTCCAGGTGGGCAATCCTGAACGGGCGCGCGAGAAGGGACTGGGCGTCGGGCTCGCCATCGTGAAGCGCTTGGCGCAGCTGCTCGACCACCCCGTTTCGGTGGTGTCAACGCCGGGGCGGGGCTCGGCTTTTTCCATCGCGGTGCCGTTGGTCCCGGCGACCGCCATCGCGGCGAGCGCGCCGTCGCTCAGCGTTGCCGCCCCGGGCATGAACCCCGGGCGCGTCGTGATCATCGAGGACGATGAGA
The DNA here is from genome assembly GCF_025961225.1 of Azospirillum canadense. Lineage (GTDB taxonomy): Bacteria > Pseudomonadota > Alphaproteobacteria > Azospirillales > Azospirillaceae > Azospirillum > Azospirillum canadense. The sequence goes on from NZ_JAOQNG010000010.1 coordinate 589,694, forward strand.
TCGTCCTGGTCGGCATGACCATGATGGCGGAAAGCTGGGGCTACACGGTGGTGGTGGCACCGTCCGGTGACGCCGCGTTGGCCGCGATGGACGCGGCTGGAACGGCGCCCGATGTCATCATCGCCGATTACCGACTGCCCGAGGGCAAGACGGGCGTGGAGGCCATCGCCGCGCTGCGCCAGCGGTATGGAGCTGCGTTGCCCGCCATCTTGGTGACCGGCGATACCAGCCCCACCGTGCTCAGCGACATGCAAAAGCGGCACAAGCTCCGCGTGCTCCACAAGCCGGTGGCCGCCGATACGCTCCGCGCAGCCCTGGTGGATGTGATGTGATCGATTGGCGGGTCCATCACTGGGATACCAAAAGGACCCGCTCGGGTGTTCGGAGGCTCGCTGTCGTTGCTGGGCCAATCTGGCGAAATTCGGTACTTCAGCCGCTTTTCGCGCTCACCAGTCCTGTTTTGCTGGGCTAATGATGAGCTTCCCCCACTGAATCGAGGGAGAGGCATGATGCGACAAGCTGCGGTTGATGATCGTGCCCCGAGGCGTGGTGTCTGAGGGGGCCTCTGTGCTCTTCGGCGGGTTGAGGCCGCCGGTCTACTCCGCTGCGATGGACAGCGGATCAGGGGTGTGAGGGTGGCACAGCTCGGCCAGGCTTTCCATGGTCATGTAGCGCCGGGCCACCGCCCATTCATCATGCTGCTCCAGCAGCAAGGCGCCGACGAGGCGCACAACCGCCCCTTCGCCAGGGAAGATGCCGACGACGTTGGTGCGCCGCTTGATCTCGCCATTCAGCCGCTCCAGAGGATTCGTGCTGTGCAATTTGGTGCGCAGGTCCTTGGGGTACTTCATGTAGGCCAGCACGTCGAACTCCGCCTCGTCCATCAGCGCCGCCAGCTTGGAAAAGCGCGGCCGCAGGCTGTCGGCCACCCGGCGCCACTGCTCATGCGCCGCCTCAGCGGTCTCCTGGGCAAAGGCGGTGCGAATGGTGGCCGCGACCATCGTCTGGTGCGCCTTGCCGACGCAGGCGAGGAGATTCCTCATGCAATGAACACGACAGCGTTGAAGTGTGGCGCCCAGCACCTTGGAAGCGGCGGCCTTCAGCCCGAGATGCGCATCGGCGATCACCAGCTTTACGCCGCGTAGGCCCCGGCGGGTGAGGGTGCGCAGGAAATCGGTCCAGAAGGTCTCGGCTTCCGACAGCCCGAGGCCGAGCCCCAGCACCTCGCGCCGGCCATCGCTGTTGACGCCGATGGCCAGTATGGCGGCGAGCGAGACGATGCGGCCGTCCTGGCGCACTTTCACGTAGGTCGCATCCAGCCACACAAAGGGCCAGTCGCCTTCCAGCGGCCGGTTCAGGAACGCCTGCACGCGCTCGTCGATGTCCTGGCACAGGCGGCTGACCTGGCTCTTGGAGATGCCGGTCATGCCCATCGCCTTGACCAGATCATCGACGTTGCGCGTCGAGATGCCCTGCACGTAGGCCTCCTGAATCACCGCGATTAGCGCCTTCTCCGCGGTGCGGCGCGGCTCCAGGAAGGCCGGGAAGTAGGAGCCGCGCCGCAGCTTGGGGATGCGCAGGTCGATGGCCCCGGCGCGCGTCTCCCAGGTCCGCTCCCGGTAGCCGTTGCGCTTGGTCTGGCGGTCCTCGCTGCGTTCGCCATACCCGGCGCCGCACAGGCTCTCCACCTCCAGCTCCATCAGGCGCTGGGCGGCGAAGCCGACCATCTCGCGCAGAAAGTCGGCATCGGCGCTCTTCCCAATCAGCTCCTGAAGAGCGATCCTGTCCTCGGTCATCGTGGTCTCCGTCTTGGTTGATGGTCGTTAAGCAACCTCAACTTAGCCGAAGAACACGGTGACCGCCGCTCCCGAACGGCCGGCCCGCCTGCGCCAGCTATGGGGGAGCGCTCCGGCGGGCCAGCCTCACGCCTCAGACACCACGCGGTGGGACGCGATCGGGTTGATCAGGCGAAAACTCAGTGTCTGTTCTCTAAACGCGGGCGCCGGCACAAGCCCTCGAAAGCGGTATTTGGATGCACTTGCCGGTGCCATGGTTCTCTCCGGGGTCAGGACGGGCCTGCCTCATGATGGTGTCAGGAGCATCGGCGCCCCAATGTTTGCATCGTGGTGCTGTCGCCGACTTTGGTTACCGGCAGCTGCAACAGACACTGCGGGGTCGCCTCCGCTTCATCCCGGCAAGGGACATCGCTCCGCCTCCCGGCGGACCTCGAAAAGCCTGCTCAGCGGACGATCATGCGGCCGCGTCCTTGTCCGCCCAGCGGAAGGTTTCCCCGGTAATCAGCATGCGATGCATGATGACCGTCTTGCGCCGCATGTGGGTGGATGGCAGCGCGTTCCGCTGGGGCAAGGAGGCGCTGGTGGTCGCGTAAGACAATTGGGCAACGGTTTGTGTCATTTGCACCATTAACGTGAACTGATGAATGTCGTAAATACGACATCTTAGCCAGGACGCAATATTGCGAAGTCTACATCAATAACACAAACTGGTGGGAGCTTTAGGGTCAAATAAAGTGAACGGATTTCCAAGCCAATGTCGACCGAAGTCCCCGACCAGAGCGCGATCCGACGGTGTCCACATCGGCGGCCTTCGCACGGGAAAATGCCCTTCTGCACAGCCGATGGCGCCAGTCGTCGCCGGCCCTCAAACGAGGTGGGCGCCGCTTTCAAAACATGGAGTAAACGCGGGCGGGTGGCTGCCCTCTGGAAGCAAAGCGAGGTCTGAGCCGTTTCAGCCTCAGAAAGCAGCCATCAAGGAGAGCAGCCGTGGAGCAGTATGTCGGCCTGGATGTCTCGCTCAAGGACACTTCGGTGTGTGTGGTCGATCAGACGGGGAAAGTCGTCTGGCAAGGACGCTGCGCGTCCACCCCGGAAGGCATCAGCCGCACGGTCCAGGCTCGGGCTCCCGGGGCGGTTCGCCTCGGGCTGGAGACGGGGCCGGTGACGACCTGGCTCGTTCACCGGCTGCGCGACATGGGCTTGCCGGTGGTCTGTTTGGACGCGCGCCATGCCAAGGCGGCATTGAAGATGCAGGTCAACAAAACCGACAGCAACGACGCCTACGGCCTGGCCCAGATCGTGCGCACCGGCTGGTATCGTGAGGTCACCGTCAAAGGGTGGGAAGCACACCGCCTGCGAGCCCTGATCGGGGCTCGGGCCCAGCTGGTCAGCCTGCAGCGCACCGTCGCCAATCAGGTGCGCGGCACGCTGAAGACCTTCGGCCGGCTCCTCGGCTCGGCTTGCGGCGCACGCTTTCCCGTGCGGGTCCGTGAGTTGGTTGGCGATGACGCCAGGTTACGTCCGATCATCGAAGCGCTGCTGGCGGTCTGGGAAACCGCCCACCAGCAAAGTGATGCTCTGGCCCGTCAAATCCGGGCCGAGGCCCGCCACCGTCAGGAGTGCCACCTGCTGATGTCCATCCCCGGCGTCGGGCCGATCAACGCGCTGACCGACGTCAGCACCATCGAGGATCCCACTCGGTTCCGCCACTCCGCCGACGTTGGGGCCTATCTGGGGCTCACGCCCAAACGTTACCAATCGGGCGAGATCGACCGGGCGGGCCGGATTTCCAAGTGCGGCGATGGTCTGCTGCGCACCTATTTGTTCGAAGCGGCCAACGTGCTGCTGACCAAAATCCAACGCTGGTCGGCGTTGAAAGCGTGGGCCACCCGTCTGGCCAAGCGCATCGGCTTCAAGAAGGCCAAGGTCGCGGTCGCGCGCAAGTTGGCGGTTCTCATGCATCGCATGCTGATCACCGGGGAAAGCTTCCGCTGGTCAGACCAGGAGGTCACCGCATGACCGTCCACTGATCAGGCTTACCGAGTTCCGTCGCAAGGCGGAGCGGTGTCCCTTGCCGGGACGCAGCAGTGGTGACCCCGAACTGCCCGTTGCGGCTGCCGCCGATCAACATCAGCAACAACACCGCGACTCAAACATTGGGGCGCCAGTGCTCCTGACACCATCATGAGGCGGACCTGTTCCGACCTCGGAGAGAACCACGGAACCGGCAAGAGCACCCACCTACCGCTTTCGAGGGCTTGATCCGTCGCCCGCGTTTAGAGAACGGGCAGTTAGGCAAAAAGGTTTCGTCTCGAAACGTCTGGGCGCCGCTGCTGTTAACGGCAAGCTGGTGCACTGTCAGCTTGACTGATGGTTGGCTTGAGGCAATTGGTCATGCATCCAACTGAAAGGACACTCGCGGAAGCCGAACAGCGTGTTAGGGAAGCCGAAGAACGGCTCACCGAGCAAAGACGCATTCTGATTAGGCTGCTCCGCCACGGCGATATGGGTGCCGTATGTGAAGCGAAGGCAGCCCTGGATATACTTCGAACCGCGTGCGATCACGCACGTGAACACCTGCGCATGATACGAGAGGCTTCGCGCTGATCTATGCTTTATTTCCTGTCGGCTCGTCGATGATCGCGAGGCGCCCCACCTACAGACCGGGAGAACACCGGTGGGCAATGCGCGCTTGGGTCGGAGGCAGCCCTGTCCATCGCTTGAAGGCATGAGTGAAGGCACTGACTTCCTGGAATCCCAGCAGCCAAGCGATATGGGAGATAGATAGGCTGGCGTCGGCGATATAGAGCTGCGCCAGATATTTGCGCATGTCTTCCTTTATCTCGGCGAAGGTGAGCCCCTCCATACTCAACCTCCGTGCCAGCGTTCGTTCGCTCATGCCCAATATACGGGCAACCTCACCGGCACGTGCGCTGCCATGGGGCAGGAGTGGCGCAAGGGCGTTCTCCACGCGGGCCCGCAGTGGGGTGCTGATCGGTCCAGCGCGATGAGGCAGGGCGTCTTCGCAGTAGCGGACCAGCAGCTCGTTCAGATACGGCTCAGCCCCGATCAGACGGAGCTGCGCGGCGTGGCGAGCGAAGACAACGTCGTCCTGGCCGGAGGCGAAGGCGACGTCGCATCCAAAGAAGGCGCTCAGCTGCTCCGAAGCACCGCATCGCGGATGGGCGAAAGCGACCCGGACGGGATTGATCGTGGTCGCCGTCAGCGTCTGGCAGAGCCGGACGAGCAGGGTCGCCCAGAACTCCATCTGGTGGCGGTCTCTGTGTCGCGACACACCGACGTAGCCGTGCCGGATGCTGAAACCGCCCTCCTGTTGGCACCAAAGCCGAACACTCTCATTCGTAATGGCACTGTACCGCTCGGCGCGGGCCAGCGCATCGCCGAGCGTCGCCGACGACGCGAGCACAAAGTAGAGAAGACCGGCTTCGCGTGGTTCAAAATCCCTGGCGAGATGAAAGCCGAGCAGGTCGTCGTGGAGAGTGTCCGCCACCAGGTTCAGGAAAGTCACTTGGCCCGCAGCGTCCATGCGGGAGTTCGGCGTCTGAACCTGAGCCGCACTCAAGCCCGCTTTGCGGAGGAGCGGTCCCGGATCAACGCCGGCCGTGGCGGCTCGAGCCACCGCCAGACGGGTGATGGTGCCCTTCGTGCTGGGAGGTGCCGCCAGTGGGGTCATGGGAGAGCGTTGCATTGGGCGCGTCTTTCACCACAACCAAATCCTGGGTTTCCGAGCCGGTGGCTTGGATGGGCAAGCCTTTGGCGGAAGATAACAAGACCGTCGCGGAACGTCTCCTGTAAGACGACGGCAGGACGCCGCCGCTCCAACAAAACCAGGACCCGGGGGTTCCGGACGTGCTTCCGCCTTGCGATGAACCCGAGGAAGCTCGTGCTCGGGTCCTTATGCTGAAGGAAAACCCAATGCGGCAGTCACACGGGGGCGCCAGCGCGCGAGTTCACGAACGAACACCGGACAACCCCAAGTTTATGCAGCATTCGGCACACCTCTGCACTGGTTTATTTTGAGCGCACAATGCGGAGTTGCTACAGGATTCGCAAAAAGACACCGCGACGTCCAGAACATTCGAGTTCCGCTGCGGCGCTCAGCTAGCTTTCCCGAACACCGCACCGCTTGGATCACAAGCTCCATGACAGAACCGTTGAAAGTAACCACTGTTGAGGAAATTTCCTCAGTGCTGAACAGGTTGGCCGATTTGTCGGACAATGAGATCGCATCCTGGCTTCGCGTCACGGCCGCGGCATACGACCGAGCCGTGACTTCGCATGATCACCAGAGCTTGTTCGCAGGACTGGTGATCCTTAGGGCGGAATTCAAAAGAAGAACGAATGAACTGTGATGCTTCCTGGTGGAAGCGGATGCCTTGGGGCCCCAACGCGGCTCACCGGCTTTTCGCGACGAGGGCCGTCCACCAAGCTGTCGCGTCATACATCAGCCCCCGGCAGAGGAAAATTTCTAACGCATGATCCCGAACGTTGCCGAATGGTCATGATTGACAACGTTGAGCACGGCGCGCTGACCGCGTTGGTCAATGCCGGAGTTGCTCGAGCGGCGACGCAGCTGAGCCAGCTAACCGCTGAGCAGGTCGCCTTGTCCACTCGGGTCGTGCATATCATTCCACACCGACAAGCGGTTGAGTTGCTTCCGATGTCTGGAACAATACCGGTTGTTGCCGTCCGCGAACGGTTTAGTGGCCGCTTCTCCGGCAGTGCGCTGCTGATGTTTCCTGAGACCATGAGCCTCGGAATCGTTAAGGCCGTCGTCGGAGACCGAACGCGGATCGAGGAAATTGAGGACCTCGAACCCGAGGCTCTGACCGAGATTGGGAGCGTTTTGCTCAACGGTTGCCTGTCGATTCTGGCAAACAGCCTGCGCCAGACACTGAACCTCTCCGCGCCTGAGCTTCTGCGAGGCTCTGGGCAATTCCTCCTGCTTGGGACCGACCACCGGCGCGCCGACGTGCCAGTTCTGTTCGTCCACGTCGATTTTATCGTTTATCGTCCTTACACCGAAGGTTACATCGCTCTCATCATGGATCTTCCGGCGCCACTGGAGTTGAAAGCCCTCCTCCGCGAAACGACTGACGAAAACTCTTAGGCCAATCACGCCAGAAACGGGCACCGTATTTCATCGGCTTAACGTTTATTCGATCACGGCCTTGCGGAACACCTCCACCCCGCGTCCGCTCAAACGTTCCTCAATACCATGGCTGCGCGACCTGAACCGGCAATACATCTGGATCGCATGCTGCGCGGCGGCCGGAGAGAGAACTGGTTCATGGCCGCTCAGTCTGGCCTGCGACGCATGACTTTTGCGGTGACGTTGTTCTTCCAGAGGTCGGCGGAGCGCATGTAGCGGCGGGCCACCTCGACCGACTTGTGGCGGGTCTGGCGCATGACGTCGTGCAGCTGCGCCTCCGCCTCGGCCGCCGCGGTGGCCAGCCCGGCGCGCAAGCTGTGGCCGGAGTAATGGCGCTCGACGCCGCCGGACAGGGCGCCGAAGGTCTTCTCCAGGAGGCCGGCGTCGCCGGCGCCGACCGCCGTGGCGCTGTCCTTGACCAGCCGGGCCACCGCCTTGTCAGACAGCCGCTTGTCGGTCAGCACCCCGCCCGCCCGCAAGCCCACGAACAGCGGTTCCTCGCCGTGGCCGGCGGCGCGGTGCCGCATCCAGCGGTGCAGCGCGGTCGGCGCGCACAGCGCGTCGTCGTCGGAGGCCCAGATGGCCACCGCGTCGCCGGCCCCAACCTGGTCGGTCTTGGAGCGGCGGATGGTCAGCACGACGCCCTTGCCGTCGACGAAGGCGACGTCGCCGGCGTTCAGTGCGACGATCTCGCTCCGCCGCAAGGCGCCACCGAAGCCGACGAGCAGCAGGGCGCGGTTGCGCAGGCCGAGCGGGCCGGCCGGCTGGGCGCGCACCAGGTCGGCGAGCAGGGCCGGGGTGAGTGGGGTGGCCTGGCGGGCCGGGCGGGTGCCCTTGCGGCGGCGGATGCCGTCGAGCAGGAAGGCGATGCTGGGGTGGCCTGGGTCGAGGGAGAGGCCGACCAGCCGGTGGGCGGTGACGACGGCGGCGAGGTGGACCTGCAGCGTGGCGACGGCGAGGCGCTCGGCCGCGGCGGTCAGGTACATGGCGACGAGGCGCGGGTCGCCGGACAGCGCGGCGACGCCGAGGCGGGCGCACCACGCCTCGTACTGGCGCCACGCCGAGCGGTAGGCGCGCAACGTGCCGGCGCCGCGGGCCTGGGTGGCGTAGACGGCGGCTTGGGACGCGAGCGCGCGGATCTCGTTGGCGCGGGCGGGGTCGAAGGCGCCGGCCGGGAGCACCAGCTCGCCGAACAGGCCGGTGGCGATGACCAGACCGCCGGCGCCGGTATTGCTGCCGGTATTGGGATCGGCGAGGAGTGGGGTGAGGCTGTCCATGGGGGCCGTCGTCAGTGGTCCGGTCGAGGCACAGCCGGAGGTCTGGCCGCCGCTTCGCGGTCTGGTAGCTCTAGCGAGACATTTGCCCGTTGGCAACGTCCGAAAAGGACGCTTGTCGGACGTTGCGGGTGCCGGGCGAGCGCCGGTGGTCAATGCGGTGGCAGGACACCGCCTTGATTGGATCAGCGTGGGCACGACAAAGGGCATCGGGAAGCGGCGCGTGCGTCGGACGGCGTCAGTTCAGGGTATTGTGACCCGCAGTTCAGGGTTTTGAGCTCAAAACGGCCACGGCCGAGGCGTAGTTCAGCTTATTGGGCCCGAAAACCGGCCGGAAACGCGCTCAGTTCACGTTATTGAGCCAAACGACACCTGCCCCGACAACAGGCGATGACGCGTGATAACGCCCCGATAGTGGCATTATTGGGGGCTTATCGCGCGCGCGTCGGCGGCGACCCTGCGGTCGCGGAAGCCACCACACGGATTTCTATGATGGCACCACGGACGCGCGGGCACGCGCGAGTCGGGGGACTCCCATAGAGCATCACACGGCGCTTTTGCGCGCGTGCGCCACCACCGATGGCTGGCGCGGCAACCGAGCGACGGGGGCGCGGCGCGTGGGCCGGCGAGGCGCGGGACGGCGAGCTTCCCTCGGCAGAATCGGGGGAAAAGCCAACGCCGGCGACCGCTTTCGTCATCGACGCTCTGGCTTCGCCTTTCTGTCCGGTCCTGGAGTGCCGCTCATCCGCTATGGAGCATTCCCACCATTTGGTGGTGCAGGGATTTTGGGTCCAACTCGTCGGCGAGCCGCATGTCGGCCGCAAGCCAACGGTGACGCTCGTAGACCGCCGGTGCGGCCCGGGACGCAAGGCGGGAGCCATGCGCGACATGAACCGCCCGAATTGCGGGCACCTGGGCGAAGCACTCCGCGGCGAGGCGCACGCTGACCGCCAAGCGATAGCGTTCGGCCTCGGCCTCAAGCTCGTCCCGAGGACGCTGCGTCGGGCGGGCCGATCGCCCGTCACCGGTGACGGAAGGCAAGTTCGCCGGAAAGGCCTCGGCCTTGGGACAGACAACGTTCAGGGTCACCACGCCCTTCAGAACGCGTGATACCCTGATCTTGACGGGAAGCACCCAGCGGAGGCCATTCAACTGCCGTTCCAGCGTGGTGCGAATCGTGTCGGGGTCCCCAGCCAACAGGCGCCTGATTTCGGCCCGCTGATCGGCGGTCCGCAACCCGTGTTCGTCCTTGGCTCGTTCCCAAGTGGCGAGCGTTTGGCGGTGCGTCCACAGCGCGCGGAAATGGCCAAGCGTCGCGCGCTCGCAGCGGCGACGCAGCCGATCCAGCATTCCTCTGCGCAGCGCCGGCAACGGCTCCGCCGGACGAGGCGCATCGAAGCGCGCCAGATGCCGACTCGGATCCAAGGGCGTGCGGCGCAGGAGGCGGTGCTCGGCGAGGCGGCGCTGATGCTCGTCGCGGCGCTCCGCCACGAACGCGTCCAGGTGCGCGCGCACCTCGGCAGCGTGGGAGGCGATCAACGCTTCGGCCTCCGCCGCGTCGACCGTGGCGCCGTCGCTCCGCCGCACGCAAACGGTGCCGTCGTCCGCCACGCTGAACATCGGCGGCAGGGCGGACGTCGACGCCGGGGAGGCTTTTCCAACCGGCGCACGGTGGAGACGCCGCCGCGCCACACCACGACCGTTCAGCATGCCAACGTCCAAGCGGGATTGTGGAAGGCGCTGGAGGCAAGCTGGCTTGCGAGCCACAGCCGCATTTGCATGGCAAGCTCCTTCTGCCGGAGTTCAAGCACACCACGCGCCAGAGAGCACCGCGCGTCCGCCAAAATTCTAAGTTGATCGCTTCAGATTATCTACCCTAGTTTTGCCGGGATCCTCCGATGCGTGCGACAAGGAATGCGTGGTCCAAAACCAGTTGGAAACCCTGTGCCCTCCACGGACGGCAACGCGCGCTTTGTCCCGGGCATCCTCCCGGCGCACGCCCGCGCATCCATACAGGCGATTCTTCGCACCACGCTGCGTCGGTTGCTACAGCCGCGCATTGCCGGCGCATTGGCAGTGGGAATCGGAGCAGCGTATGCGGCGGCCGTGGTGCCGGCGGCGGTGGCGCAGCGGGGGCAAGCCGCGGTGTTGGCGGGGTGGGGCCTGACGGCGTTGATCGTTGCCATCGGAGGACTGCTGTCGGTGTGGGCACGGCGCCGCTGGCGACGCCGCATGGGCAGCCGCGCGGACGGGCTCCATCGGCTCGGCCGGTTGCAGAAGCTGTGGTTCGCCATCACGGGCGTGGTTTGGGCCCTGCTGTTTTTGACTTTGGCCGTGCTGTTGCTGCGCGTGGCCGGGCCGCTGCATCCGGTGCTGGCGTTCGTCCTTCTCGCCGTCAGCATCGCCGTCTACGTGGTCATCGGAATTCCCGGAGGACCACCCGCCGCCGTCGCACTCCTCGACTGGTGGATGAAGCCACGCTGGCCCAGAGGCGACTGGGCCGAACAGGCGGCACAGGCGCACGTCGCCGCGCACCGCCACGCGGCGGCGCTGGAGTGGGACATGGCCCAAAACGGGCTGGTGGGGCCGACGCGCCTCGGCCGCTTGGTGGCGGCGGCGAGCCGTGGCCCGGCCGGCCGCGGTGCCGCCTGGCCATCGGACCTGCCCACCGGGATCGGCTGGTTGCTCGACGACACCCGGTGGCGAGCCGCGGGGACCCTGCGCCTCGTCGGCGTTCTGTTACCGTTCGCTGTGATGGTGCTGGTGGTGGGCTTTCCGGGAGCCGCATGGCTCATCCGCTTCGCGCCTCTGCCGGACGAACCGCCCGCTGCCACGCGCGAGGCGGAGCCCGCGTCGCACGGCGCCGGTGCGCAGAACGACGGCCAGCGGCCCTCGCCGACGGACGGCCGTGCATCGGGCGGCGGGCCGGAAGGCAGAACGAGCGACACCGGCCGTGGCAACGGCGGTGACGCCGGCCAGGGGCAAAACGGCGCTCAGAATGGAGCCGGTCCAAACGGTGGCGATTCGGGGGCGGACGGACCGGGAGGCGGAACTCCGTCTTCGGGCGGTGGCGCTGCCGGAGGCGGCGCCTTGGGGCGCGGCAGCGGCCAAGGCGGTGCCGGCGGTGGGGCGCCGGGCACCGGCGCCGGCGCTGGGCAGGGCCAAGGCGCCGCCCAGCCCCAGGAGACCGCCGCGTCGAGCGGCGCCGGTGGTTCCAGGGGCGGAGGCGGCGGCGCTCCCCAAGGAAACGCGCCCGGGAGCGCGTCGGCCGAAGCCGCGCCGCCGAACGCGGGGCAGGGCGCTGGAGCGCCGCCGAGCGCCGCCGCCGGGACCCCGGACGCGACCGGCGCGCCGAACCAGGGCCGTCCCGACGCCCCTTCCGGGCAGGGACCGAAAACGAACGGCGATGCGCAACCGTCGACGTCCCAAACCCCGGGGGCTGGTTCGGGGACCTCCGCGCGCGACGGCGCGCCGCAGGGCAAGGACCAGCACCAGGGCGCCGCAACGGCGGCGCCAGAGCGAGCGGGGCGTTCCGGCGCTGGCCAGCCGGGTTCCGGGGCTGGCCAGTCGGGTGGGCAGACGGACCGCGGCAAGCGCGGCGAGGAACCCCGCACAAGCGGCAACGGCGCGACGGGAGCGGCGAGCGGCGAGGGCGGGGCTGGAGGCGGCGTTGGGGCATCCGAACGGCGCACCGGTGTCGCCGCAAGCACTTCCGTGCCGGATCCCGCGGGCGCGGCGTCGGGGATGACCATCCGCGTGCCCGGCATGGGCGGGCAATGGGAGGAGACGGAGCCGATGCCGCCGTTGCGCCGATTCGATCCGCTGGTGTCGGACTCCGCCGGCGCGCCCGGGACGCCGACGGTGACGATCAACTTGCCGGTGTTGCGGGGCGGGGCCGCCGCGGCGCCGCGCGCGGACGCGCCGGTGCCCGCCGCCCCCGCGCTGGCGCGTCACAACGAACCGTCCCAGCCGAAGCCGCCGCAACCACTGCCGGCCTGGGTCGGCCACATCCTGGAAGGGGCTCGGTAGGTTCTCATGGAAGGCCACAGAAGTCCGGCGTTGCACCGGAACGAACTCGACTACGTGAACGCGGTGCTCGACGGCGTCGGGCGCAGCATGTTTGGGCTGGACGAGGTCGTCCGCTTGCTGGTCGTCGCCCTTTACGGTGGCGGACACGTGCTTCTGGAGGGCAACCCCGGCCTCGGCAAGACGCAGCTGGTCAAGGTGTTGTGCGCCAGTCTGGGCTTCGGCGGAGAGCGGTGGGGGCGCATCCAGTTCACCCCCGACCTGATGCCGGCCGACATCACCGGCACCAAGATGCCGAAGGACGGCACCTTTTCGCATTTCGCCTTCCAGCCCGGGCCGGTGTTCCGGTGGCTGCTCCTCGCCGACGAGATCAACCGCGCCACGCCGAAGACCCAGTCGGCAATGCTGGAAGCCATGGCCGAGCGCCAAGTCACGGTGCTGGGCGAAACGCACAGCCTCACCCCCGAGACGCCGGTCCGCGGATCGGCCGGCACCGTCCGTCCGCCCTTCATGGTGCTGGCGACGCAGAACCCGATCGACCAGGAGGGCGTGTTCGATCTGCCCGAAGCGCAAGCCGACCGCTTCATGTTCAAGGTCCGCATGCCGTTTCCGTCCGCGGAGACGCTGAAGCGCATCGTGGAAAAGGACGCCGGGCTGCCCGGGGCCAAGGCCGCCGCTGGGAGCCCGGAGCCGGGCATCGGCGAAGACGACGCGCTCGTCCGCTTCGACCGCATCAGCCGGGCGATCCGCGCGCTCGAAGCGCCGCCGGTCGTCTATGACCACGTCGCCAACATCGTGCTGGCCACCAACGGCGCGGCGGACGGACTGGCCGGGGTCGACCGCCGGACCACGGACGCGCTGGAGGCGTGGCGCCGGCGCTACGTCGAATACGGGGCCGGGCCGCGCGCGGCGACGGCGCTCATGCTGGGCGCCAAGGGGTGGGCCGGCCTGTTCCTCGGTGGTGCCGAGCAGGCCGGCGCCGCCCTGGCGCGGATCGCCCTGCCGGTGCTGCGCCATCGCCTCAAGCTGGTGTTCGGGTGGGAGCACCACTTCGCCGAGGACGCGGCGAAGCGCTACCGGGAGCCGCCCGTCGGGCGCGACGATTGCCACGACGCCCTGCTGGCGGAGCTGGTGCTCCGCACGGCGCCGGACGAACCCGGTTACCGAGACCTGGTCCGCCAGTCCCTGCGGGCCGCCGGCGCCGCTCTGCCCGACCGCTGAGCCGATGGCACGGCCGACTCCCCCGTTCCCCCTGAGCCCGGCGTTGCTGGAGGCCTATCGCGTGCACGCGCGCCGCCGGTTGCCCGCGGGGCAGGTGGGCGGGCATCTCCGGCGGCAGCAGGGGCAAAGCCTTGAATTCCGCGAGCACCGCCAGTACCTGCCGGGCGACGACTTCCGGCACATCGACTGGCGCGCCTCGGCGCGCCTGGGGCCTGCGGCGCCCCCCCTGGTGCGCACCTTCGCGGCCGAGCAGCGCGTGACCGTTGCCGTGTCCATCGACACACGGGCGACCATGCGGCTGCCGGACCAGGGCCGGAAGCTGGACGTGGCGCTGTGGCTGGCCCGGGCGGTCGCCACCGTCGCCCTGGCGTCGGGCGACCGCGTGCTGCTGCACCGGCTGTTCGGCGATGGGGATGCGCTGGAGGAGGTCACCGGTCGCGGCCTGCCGCGGCGCGCTTTGGACTTCCTCGAGCGCGCGGCCACCGGTCCAGCCGATGAAACCTTCAACGGCGCCTCCATGCAAAGCCGTCTGCCTCCCACCTCCGTGTGGATCGTCGTGTCGGACTTCTATTTCGAGGACGCCGACGGGCGCTGGCGGGATCTGCTCGCGCGGGCCCAGGAGGGGGCCCGCTGGGTGATTCTGGTCGAGCTGGACAGCTGGCCGGCTGAGCGTGCGCTGCTCACCGGTGGTCCGACCCTGGTGGACGGGCCGGGCCTGCCGGCCGGGCCGCTGCGCCGCGACCTCGACGAGAACCAGGCGGCCGCGGTGGCGGAACGCCTGGAGGCGCACACCGCGGCGTTGTGGCGGCCGGTCCGTCGCGGTGGGCTCGATCACGTCCCGTGGCGCTGGCCCGCGGCGCCGATGGCGGACGGCGGCGCCGCGTACTTCGTCGAACGCTTCACCCGCGATCTGACGCTGGCCCGCCTGTTCGCGAGGCGCGCATGACCGCCGCCGCCCTCACGGCCGCGCTGGTGGCGCTGGTCGTCATCTACATGCGGCAGCCGAGCTTCCGCGCGCTGTCGCTCTCGGCCGCGCGTTTTCTGCTCGACCTGCCTGAGCCGACCGCGACGCGGCGGCGCTGGTCGGTGGCGGTGCCGCTGCGGTCGCCATCTTTCTGGATGCAGGCCGCCGTGCTGGCGCTGTTGCTCGCCGCGGTCCTTCTGGAAACGTGGCGCGTGGCCGGCGCGCCCCGGGCTCGGCTTGGTGTCTGGCTTGTCGTCGACACCTCCTACAGCATGACCACGCGGCAAGGCGGGACGACGCGCTTCGACCTCGCGCGCGAGACCGCCGGCCGCGCGATCGCGCGTGCCGACGCGCAACGGACCGGAGACACCGCGTGCTTCCGCATCTCCTCGTTTGACCTGAAGCGCATCGACCGTCTCTCCGACGGCGGGGCGGACGCCGCCCGCGCGGCGTTGGCCGGCCTGACCCCGCAACCGATCGGCACCGATCTGTCCGCGGCGACGGCGGCGCTGGCTGAGCCGCCCGCGGACGGGTGTCCGATCAGCCATGTGGTGGTCATCACCGACCGGCCGGCTCCCGCGCTCCCGCCCGACGCGGAGCGGGCGCTCGTCTGGATCGACGTGGGACAGCCCGTCGACAACATCGGCATCGAAGCCGTGGACGTGCAGCGGGACCCGTTCACCGGCGCGGCGCGCGAGGTTGTCGCGTCGATCACCGCCTGGGGCGGGCGGCCGGCCGACGCCCGCGCCACCGTGTTCGGACCGGACGGCCAGCCGGTCGCGGAGCGCCAGGCGGCGTGGTCGCCGTACGGCCCGTGGCGGGTCGCCTTCCAGCCGGACCGGCCGGGCACCTATCGCATCGCGGTGTCACCCGCCGGCGCCTACGACGGCGACGACGCCGCCGAGGTGGAGGTGAACGCCGGTGTCGGACTGCGCGTCGATTGGCGGCTTGCGGACAAGCGGCTGCCCGAGCGGCTCGGGTGGACGAACGACGCCGGCCGCCCGATGTTGAAGGTGGTCAGCGACGCCGCGCAGGCGGGACCGGAGCCGACGCTGGTGGTGGGGGCCGGATACCGGGCCGGCGGCGCATCGCGCGTCGCGCTCTTCGCGGACCGTCATCCCATCCTCGACGGGGTGAACTTCGACGTGCTCGACGGAGCCGGCATGGCGGCGGCCCGCTTTCCGGCCAGCTTTCCGGCCGGATTCCGCACGGTGGCCGCCGATGCGGCGCGCCATGTCTGGATCGCCACCGGCGAGACGCCGCGCGTCGTCCTGCTCCCCGGGTTGCCGGTGACCGGCCGCGGCCCCCTGGATGACGCGTCGACGCTGCTGTTCTTCAACGCGGTGCGCTGGCTTCTGGCCGGCCAGACCGCGCCGGTGCCGACGCGCTGGCTGACGCCGACGGGCGCGGTGGTTGCGGCCGCCGAGGGGGAGGGGAACACGGGCGGGGAACACCGCTCGCACGGCAGCCTCGACGCGTTGGTCCCGCGGCCGGCCGGCGGCGCCCCGGAACCGGTGTGGCCGTGGCTGCTCGCGGCCGCGTCGCTGCTGTTCGCCGCCGAGCGCGGCCACGCCGCATGGCGCTGGAGGACGGCTTGACCTGCTGGGCGGTCCCCCTCCTGGGCGGTGCGGTCGGCTGCGACGGCGGCGGCTGGGTTGGCGCGGTGGCGATCGGCGGCGCCGTGCTGGCCTGGGCCGCGTCGGTCGTGCAGGCGGCGCGGGCGCGGCGCGGCGGACGCGGCGCCTGGGTGTGGGCGCTTCCGGTCGTGGTCGCGGGGATCGGCTGGCTGCTGGCCGCCGCCGCCGAAGCCCCGTGGCTGGCGCGCGGCGGCGGGACGGCCGAGGGACGACACCTGGCCGTCGTGGTGGATGCCTCCGCCAGCGCCCGTCGGACGCCGGAGCAGCTGCCGACGGCCTTGCAGCGCTTGGGCGAGCGGCTGGGGGACGCCTCGCGCCGGAGTCAACCCCTGGACACGGCCAGCGTCCTTCTGGTCGCCGACGGGATCGCGGAGGTCCGCAAGCGCGCGCCGCTCGCCGGACTCGCCGGCGCCCTTCCCGGTCTGGCGGGGGAGCCGGGACCACCCGATGGCGAGAGCGACCTAGCCACCGGCATCCGCGCGGCGGCCCGCCACGTCCGGACAGCGGGCGGCTCGGGCGCGGTGCTCCTGCTGTCGGACGGGTTGGAGACCCGTGGCGATGCCGCCGCCGCGGCGCGGGAGGCCGGGCGCCTGGGAATCCCCGTGCACACGGTGCCCGTGGCGAGTCCATCGCCCGGCATCGGGCTGGTGGCGAGCCATCTGCCGCCGCGGGTGGCGGCCGGCTTCCGCACGCAGCTCCGCCTGATGATCGCCAACCCGCACGACCGGGCGGCCGGATTTCGCCTGCGCGCCTGGCTGAACGGGACCGGCGCGCCCGCCGAGGGGGCGGAGACCGTGCCGCCCGAAGCGGTGGGAAGCGCCATGCTCCCGCTTGAGTTCTCCGGTCGTGGACTGCAGTTCGTCGATGTCGAGCTGACGCCGATCGCGGGAGGTCCGGCGCAACGGCGCCGGCTCTACACCCAGGTCGACGCGCCGACCCGTGTTGCGGCGCTCGGCCCGGCGCCCTGGCTGTCCGGGTTGCCCGATGGCGCCTACCGCGTGATGCGTCCCGCGCCGGGCGAGGCCTTCGACGTCGACGATCTCGACGTCGTCGTGATCGACGGCGTTCCGGCCGACCGGCTCGCCTCCGGGCAAGCGGAGCGCATCGCTGCGGCGGTGCGCGGCAAGGGCCTGGGGCTTCTGCTCGTCAACGGGCCGCACCGCGGACGGAGCGAGGATCCCACCGTCCTCATGGGATACGAAGCGACGGCGCTCGACCCGTTGCTTCCGGTGTCCAGCAAGCCGCGCGAGGAAAGGGTCGAGCCGCCGGGCCGGCAGATCGTCGTGATGATCGACACGTCGGGCTCGATGTGCGGGGCGCCCCTTGCGCTGGCCCAGGAGCTGGCCGGGCGCATCGTGGAGCAACTGCGCGCGCGCGACACCCTCACCGTCACCGCCTTCGCGAGCGGCTTTCAAGACGTCCTGTCCAACGCCGGCATGGGGCCCGATGGCAAGGCCCGCGCCCGCAGCGCCATCGGGTCGCTGGCGTGCGGCGGCGGCACCGATCCCAACGCGGCCCTGCAGCGGCTGAGCGCCAAGGACGGCCGGCGATGCGGCCTGTTCTTCATCAGCGACGGCGAATTCGACCTTCGCACCCGGCAGCCGGGGTGCATGACCACGGTGTTCGCCATCGGGCAGACCGCGTCGTCGGTGAACGGCGCCATCCACCAGTTGGGCGAGGTGCACTTCGTCAATGACAGCCGCGACATGGCCGGCTTGCGCCTTGGCTTCTTCGATCCGGAGAAACGGAACAAGACGTTCGAACCCGGCCGGTACCGGCCGGACGCCCTGATCCCGACGTCCGGCTACCTGCCCGATCCGCCGCAAGAGCTGGACGGCAACGCGGTCTCCTTTCCGCGCGAACGCGTCGAGCTTGCGGCGACGCGGCCGTATCCGGTGGATCCGGTGCTCGCCTTTCTCGACAGCGGCGCCGGCACCGCCGCCGCCTTCACCACCGAGGTTCCGGCGGGGTGGGGCCATGGCGGCGGCGCCCGAGCGATCGCGGCCTGGATGGAGCGGCTGGCCGCTTGGCCGCGGCGCGACCGCTACCTGTTCGACCTGGTCGACGACGGCGGCTCCCCGACGCTCCTCGTGTCGCTGGCGGTGCAGGACGGGCGCACGCCCACCGTCGAGCAACTCTCCGCGAGTCTGCGCGCACCGACCGGTGACCTGCCGCTGCGCACCGACGCCGATCCGACCACGTGGGGACGCTTCCGCGTCCGCTTGCCTGTGCCATCCGGCGTGGACGCGGCCACGCTGGTGCTGCGCGAAACCGGGCCGGACGCCCTGGATCGCGAACAGCGCATTCCGATACGCCTCGGCGGGCCCGAGAGAGGCGTGGTTGCGGCATCGTCCGAGCAGTGGGCCTTCGGCATCAATGCAGAGTTGCTGAAAGCCGTTGCCGCGGCCAGCGGCGGGACCTACGATCCGCCACCTTCGGTCCTCGGCGGAGCCGCGCCCAAGCCGCCCCTTGCCGTCCCGCTGTGGACCTGGTTCCTGGCGCTCGCCGCCCTCGTGTACGTGACGATGATCGCTTTCTGGAAGGTGCGCCGGTGACCGATGAGGTTCTGCTCTCCGATACGGCGTCCCCGCCCGCGCTCAACGGGGCGGCGCTGCGCACCGTCCACGGACTGCCGACGCCGGAGGCACCGCTGCTGGCCGTTGCGGTCGGCCTGCGGGCGCCGGTGCTCGGTGCCCTCGATCGGGCGCTCGGGCGGCCCGCGGCGCCGGCGGCGCCGCTTCCCGAGGCGCTTGATCTCCTGACCGCGCCGCTTGGCCTCGACCCGCGCCGGCTGCGCTCGGCGTGGTCCCGGCTGCTCGGCCGGCTGCGCTTTGTCGCTCGCCCGGAGGGCGAGCCCCTTCAGTTGCTGGTCGCGCAGGCGGCCGCTCCCGACCCTCGGCCGGTCCGCGGGGTTGGCACAGGCGTCTACATGCCGGTGCCGATGTGGGGCTTGGTGGCCGCCATGGCGTGGGACGATCTCGGCTTCCGGCGCGAAGTCGCCGCGCGCGTGGTGTCGCATCTGCGGGAAGCCCACCTGATGCCGTCGGGCGTGGCGCCGTCCGTGCGCCTCGCCCCGGAGACGTGCTGGATCCTGCTCGCGGCGGGCGCCGACGCCGGAGCGGAGTCGCTCCGCTGGTGGAGGCTGGGCCTGGCGCGCCGACGCGCCGTGCGGGCGCAGACGGTCCAACAGCTGGCGTCGCTGATGGCGCTGAGCTCCCCGGCCTGGGCCGGCTTTTGGGACCAATGGCTGCTCGACCGCTTGCTGACGCGCACGCCCGACCTGGCGCGGCGGCTGTGGCCGGAGCTGGCCGATCCGCTTGCGCGCCTGCCGCTCACCGCCGGCGAGCAGGCCGACCATCCCCTGGCGTGTGCAGGCTGGGCGGCGGAGCGCCCGGACTGGATGCCTGCTCCCTCCCGCGTCCCCTTCTGAACCAACGGCGGCCGACATGCTCGATCCCAAAGTCCTGAGTTCCCTCGTCAACGCGCACCACAACACCTTGCAGAGCCTGCTGCACGTGGAGGACGTGCTCAACGGTCGGTTCATCGGAATGGAGACCCATGTGCGCGCGCTCATCCTGGCGGTGGCGTGCGGCGAGCCGTTGCTGCTCGTCGGACCGCCGGGAACCGCCAAGTCCCGCCTGATCCGCGCCTTCTGCGGCACCATCGGGCTCATCGACGAGGACGATCTGTCCAAGCGCGGCGACGGGTACTTCGAATACCTCCTGACGCCCTTCACCGAGCCCGGCGAACTGTTCGGGCACTACGACATCGCGGCGCTGCAGAGGGGCGAAGGCATGGTGCGCCTGGAGAAGGGCATGATGCAGAACGCCTCCGTCGTCTTCCTGGACGAGGTGTTCAACGCGTCCAGCGCCATCCTGAACTCGATCCTCGCTTTCATGAACGAGCGGCTGTTCCACGACCGCGGCGAACTCCGTCCCGCGCGCATGCGCTGCATGTTCGCGGCGACCAACGACGTCCCGCGCGGTGGCGAACTGCGCGCCGTCTACGATCGCTTCGTGCTGCGCAGTTGGGTGGAGAGCGTCCGCGACACGCCGGAGGAGCTCGGCGGCCTGATCCACCGCGGCTGGCTGGAGACGTACGCGGTCGGCCATCCGCACGAGAACCTGGCCCGTCTGCTCGACAAGCTCGACGCGCTGCGCGCCGACATCGGCCGCGCCACCACGCCCGATACGGTCAAGCGCCCCGACGACAAGGGGCTGTTCGGCAACCTCGCTCACCTCGTGCGGACGGCCCGCCAGTACAGCGCGAGCGCCGTATCGAACCGCCGACTCGTCAAACTCAGCTACATCATGACGGTCCACCGCATGCTGCGCGCCGTCCAGGAGAGCGCGCAGGGCAAGGCCAAGCCGGCGGCGGAGCTGCGGCTCGGGCGGCCGGAGTTGGCGCTGTTCTGGACGCATTTCCTCGACACCATCGACCCGATGGTGGTGCAGAAACTCGAAAAGCTGCCCTACCCGGTGGAGTGACACGCGTGCAGGTCACCGTCTTCGCGCCCGAGGTGTGGCGGCCGGCGATGGACGCGGCCGCGGCGGAGCTGCCGCCGAGGGCGGCCGCGCTCATGCGCGCCATCGTCCGCTATCTCCATGACCGCCACGTCGGCCTCGCGCCGCGGCCGGCTGGCCGGCTCGCGCTTGCGTTGCTGGGCGACGGGCGGGGGCGGCGGCCGGTGCTCAGCGCACGCCGGCAAGGCGTGGCCGACTGGGTCCTGGCGTTCGAGCGCCTCGCCGACGGGGTGCTGCCGGTGGCGGACGGCGGCGACGGGCGGGCCGGGCGGTCGCCGGCGACCATCGTCCCGTCGGCGGTTCCCTACGCGCTGCTCGACCGCGTCGCGCTGCCGCTGGCGGCCGCGGCGCAACGGCAACTCGGCCGCTGCTACCTGTTTGGTGCCGAGGGGCACGCCGCGCCGGCGGACGGGGCGCGGCTGCTGGACGCCTACGAGGCTGACCTGGACGCCGAGCTCGGCCGCCTGTGCGCCGGCTTGGCGGCGGAGCCGCCGCGGCTCTTCTGGCGCCACGAAGGGACGGACGTGGCCGCGCTGTCGCGGCGCGGTGGCCCGGCGGCCGGCGGCCTGCCCGAAGCGGACGCGGAGACGGTGATGTTGCTCCAGGAACTCGACCCGGTGCTCGGGCCGGCGGTCCGCCGGCACGCGCGCAGCGTGCGGCCGCACCGCGCCGCGCTGCAGGCGAGCGGGGCGCGGCCACGGGAAGGCGGGGTCGCCGGGATCCGGGCGACGCGCAGCATCGACGACGTCGACGACATGCTGGTGAGCGAGTTCGCGAACGAACGCCTCATCCTGCTCGACCGTCTGGTCAACACCGGCTTTCTGGTGCGCCATCGGCCGCCGCGCCGGCAGAACCGGCGGGATGTTCTGCTCGTCGGGGCGCTGCCGTTGGGCGCGCGCGATGCGGCGCGGCGCCTCGCCAAGGTGAGTTGGATCGACACCATGGCCCGGTTGGCCCCGGTCCTGCAGTCGTCGGGGCTGCCGCGCAGCGACTTCGCCTGGCTCGATGGCGACCGGTTGGGTGGGGTGGCGCACGGCTTCGCCGGACTGCCGGAAGGGCGGCCGCTGCCCGGCGGCGACGGCTGGACCCTGAGCCCTGCCGACCGCGTCCGCTTCGTGTGGGCCCTGGATTGGCTGCCCGGCCTGCTGGACCGGCGCCGGACCTATCCCGACAACCTCGATCCTCCGCAAGGCGAGCACGCCGACGATGTCGCGGCGGCGTGCGCCCGCTGGACGCACGGGGCGCTGGCGCACGCCCTGGGTGGCGCCCCGCCGGCCGGCGACGGAGACGGCCGCCGGCCGGATTTGAACGATTACGGCTTCGTCCACGTCATGGTCGTCCTGCCGCACCCGACGGAGGGGCTGGAGGATGGCGCGGCGCGTTCGGCGGTGTTCGCCGCCGCGCGGGCGCTCGGCCTGGACAAGGGGCGGCGGCAGACCGCCAGCGTCCTGTGGATTCCCGAACGCGCCGACGACCTGGCGCGCTGGTGCGTGGCGTTCGACGACGGACCGCTCCTCCGGGTGATGGACGCGCTCGCCCCGCCGGCGGAGGCGCCGGAGGGCGGCGCCGACGCTCCGGACCCCCACCGGCTGGCCGGCGGCCTGATCGGTCTTTGGCTCACTCACCTACACGAGGCGATTCTTGGTGGCTGAACGCTGCTTCCTCATGCCCGTCCTGACCGCCACCGAGGCTCTGCAGGCGCTGGCGGTGCTCGCCCCACACGCCGAGGCGGCGCGGGCCGCGCGCCTGCGCGTCCGGCTGGAGGGCGACGGGTACGCCCGCCTCCTCATTCCGGACCCGTTCGTGCAGACCGGCTCGTCCGCCCACCGGAAACAGCGCGAGGAGGTCTTCAACCACCTGCGGTGGGCGGTGGCCGCGGCGCTCGACCGCGAACCGGACGACGAGGAGGCGCACCTCGACCTTGATGGCGGCGATCTGCAAGAGGCCTTCGAGGCGGTTCCGCGGTTGCTTTTGGAAAGCGGATGGAGCCGCCGGGGAGAGACGGCGCAGCCGGTGCCCGGCGAAGCGGTCGTGCTCCTGGCCTCGGCCGACGAGGAGGCCGCGTGGTCCATCTTCGACCAGTTGAACGTGCACGCCACCGCCGTGCGCGTCACCGCGGCGCAGGCGGCCGATGGCGGCGGGATCCACCTGTTCCATGTGCGCGACGACGACGCGCGCGTCTCGTCCTTCCAAGGGCTGCGGACCAGCGGCTTCCTCGACGCCGCCGCCGTTCTCGAAGGCTTCGCCTTCGGCGGACGCAGCGTCTTTCTGCCGTCGGGCAACCCGCCCGACGCCCAGGCGTTGGATCCTTTCTTTCGGGCTTGCGCGGTGATCGCCGATGTGGCCCGGCCCAGCGAGCGCGGCCCGGTGCTGGCGCTGACCGTCGCCGGCGCCGGGGACGCGCGGCGCATCGACGTGTACCCGCTGAACCGCCTGCGCTACCGCGACAAAACGGGGGTGTGGCCAAACGCCGCCGGGCGCGCCGACATCGTCCGCGTCCATGATCTCGCCGGCTCCGACGCCATGGTCGAGGCGCTCGCCGCACGCGTGCGCGCGGCGGAGCCGCTGGTCGGCTATGAGTTGGAACTGCGGGACGGCTTTCCGGCGCCGGGGGCCGACACCGACCTGCTGCGCGTCCAGGAGAAGATCGCCTACTACACGGAACTGGCCGCCTACCTGTCCGGTCTCGCGCGCCCGCAGCCCATTCTCATGCGCTTCGACGACCGCGCGCTGCCGGCCTTGGCCGACGCTTTGCGGCGCTTCCCGCTCATGGACGTCGACGACGGTCGACTCCGTTACGGCTTCCAGGCGACGGGCGCGGACGGTGGCGTCCATTACCTGTTGGTCTCGCCCGACGAGACCGCGCCCGCCTCGCCGCTGCCGGAAGGGCTGTGGCGGGACATGCTCGACGCCGAGCCGATGGTCTTCCGCGTCGATCCGTTCTTCGCGCGGTTCTACACCGAGGCGCGACCGCAGAGCGTGGTGTTCGTGCCGGAGCGCGCCACCCTGTTCCCGCCGCTGCACAGCTGGGATCAGGCCGACATCGACGCCTATCTGCGCGACACCCTGGCCGTCTGGTTCCATGGGCAGCGCGGCGCCCAGACCATCCCCGAGCGGCCGTTTTATCTGTTCCGCCACGACGACCGCGGCGCGGGCCGGGTGGTCGTCGAGGTGCTGGATGCGGCGGCCTTCGTGCCGCTGCGCCAGCGCATCGGTTGGTTGAACCGGAACCTGGAGCTCCGCCACCGCCTCGACATCGAGGGCCTGGTCGTCGAACTCGCCGACAAGGCGGGGCGCGCGGCCTTGGCGGATCGGGTGGCGGCGGACGAAGAGGTGGCCCTCGCCGCCTTCGACGCGGCCGATCGCCGAGTCGAGCGGCATATGGGCGGGCAACTCGAGGAGCTGTTGGACCTGTTGACCGAGGAGGCGGGCACCGCGGCCTCGCGCGCCGCGTCGGCGGTCGAGACGCTCGACCGCTTGTACGCGGACCTCGACGTGATCGAGGCGGCGGTCGCGGAGCTGACCAAGCGCACCCGCGCGGTGGAGACCGCCGTGTCCGGCTTGGAGCTGGAGCGCACGAGCTTCGCCGAGCGGCGCGAGCGGCTGCAGGGCGACGTGGTGGACGTGCTCGAGGCCTCCGACGCCACCCTTGCGAGCCTGGAGGCGTCGGTCGGCGAGCGCATCCAGCGGTTGAAGGGGGCCTACGAGCGGCTCCACGCCATGCTCGTCGCCCGCCGGAGTTACCGATGAACGATCCGCACGCGCGTGAGTTCCATCTCGCTTTGGCCCGTCACGACGACGCGCTGCAACGGGCCGAGCGGGCCCTGGCGGACGGCGGCGACCATGCCCGCCGGCGCCAGGCCGGGGGCGTTCGCATGAGCGACGCGCTCGTCGCCGACCTCCAGCGGTGGACCGCGAGATTCCGCACGCTGCACCGGCGCCTGATCGGGCTTCGCCTGGAGCTCGAAGCGGAACGCGTGACGGCGCGGCGCGTTGCGCCTCGCGTCCTGTGGGGCCGGTCCGCGGTGACGATGCGCATGGCCATCGTCGGCATGTGGCTGTGGATCAACATCGTGGCGGTTCTCGTCGTGTCCGGGCTCGTCGGGGCGTCGGTCGCCGGGTATGTCTACAGACGGGAACTCGCCGAGGCGGCGCTGCTCGTCCTCGCGTTAGTTGCGGGCGCCGTGCGGCAGCTGTTCGAGGGCCTTCTATGATGGCAACGCCCTCGGCCGGCGCACCCCGCGCCTTCTCGCGGTACCTCCGTCCACTGCGCCCCGAGCGGGATGCCGACCTTCCCAGCCGATTGGCCCGCCGTTGGGGCGTGTGCGCCGCCGTGGCGGGCGGTGCCGGGCTGTTGGCCTATGGCACGCGCGCGCGGTGGTTCGATCCCGATGGACCGGGCTACGCGGCCTATTGGCTGCACGACGCCGTGTATCTGCCGTTGAAGGGGCATCTGTGGACGTGGGGACTGCCCTATTCGCTGGTGCCGTGGACGGTGCTCGCGACGCTCCTCGTCACGGGAGCGCTGGGGTTCCTGAGCGGCCGGCCGCTGCTGCGGGGCGCCCACGCGGCGCTGACCCGGCTGGCGTTGACGCGTCCGTGGGGCGCGGGGCTGCTCGATCGGTGGCACGCGCTGACCGCGTCGACCCCAATGCGCGCGCGCCATCTGGAGTTGATCGTCGAGCGCGAGCGCGTTGACCTGCTGGAGGCGTTCGATGGGGTTCCCGGCGAGCCGCCCCACCTGGCGCTCGTCGCCCGGCTGGCCACGGCGACCGCGCTGTCCACCGCGTTGCGCTTACGCTGTGACGATGGTCCTTCGTCGCGCATGGCCGTCGCGGCCGATCTTCTGGAGACGGTGATGCGCGTGGAGCGGGCCGCGACCACCAGTTCGGCCCGCGATGCCCGCGCGGCGGTCGACCGTTTGTCCGGGCTGTTGGACGAGTGCCTCGCGCGGGACGAGGCCCAACCCGCGGACGGTGCGTTCTCGGCACCCGCGCTTGCCAACGAGGCGCGGACCGTGGCACGGTTGATCCGCGCGCGCTGGACGTCCGGTCAACGAAGCGCCCCGGTCGCGCTTCGTCCGTTGGCCGCCGCGGTCGCCGAACGATCCGGCCGCCTGAACGCTCTGCGCGCTGTGGTGGAACGCCGCCTGCGCGGCCACGGCGGCGACGCGACCGCAATTCCCCCTCCGCCCCCGGCGTGCGGCCGGCTGGCCGCGCTGATCGCCTTGGCGACGGCGCGGGAGGCGGACGAGCCGGACGTGGCCTTGGCCTATCTCGACAGCGTCTCCGGCGTGGACTTCGCGCGGGGCGCCGGCCTGCCGGCGGAAGCGGAGGCCTTTGCGAACGCTTGGCTCGCCGAGGCGCCCGATCAACCGCACTGGCGGCTGGCGGCGCTGCTGGTGGGGGCACCGTCCCCCGCCGATGAGCACCCGACGCTGATGACCCCGGGCGGCCGCGAGCACCTGAACGACCCCATGCGCCGCCTCGCCTGGACGGCCGGCGCAGCGGAGACGACGCCATGACCGATCACCCCTTCCTGCCGCGGTTCCGCGCGTGGCGCCGCTCCCGGCAGCAGGAGGCGGACGCCCGCGCCCGCCGACTGCCCCTGCGCGGCCGGCTCGATGCCGTCATGCTCGGCTTCCTGCTCGCCTTGGTGGCGGGCCTCGGTGCCGCTGCGTACAGTGGAACGGAGGCGGCGCGCCGGCTAGGCTGGCTCGACCCGGCCGTTGTCGAGCCGGTTCCGGACGAGCGGATCCTCGACAACCTGCGCGGTGATCTGCCGGGGCGGCCGCTGCTCGCCGGCGCGTGGCACGCCGACGACGGCGTCCTCACCATCAGCCAGGCCGGCGGCGCCGTGCATCGCTACCATCCCGCCACCGGCCTTTGGTCGCGCGAGTGGCCCGCCGCCGAGGCGACCGGTCTCGCCAGCGACCTCGTCCAGCTGAGAGGCGGGTGCGGCGGTGATCCGGCGGCGCGTCAGGGCTGCGCCGATGCGGCGCCGCTGTGGGGCCTGGGCGAACGGGGAGCGCTGGTGCGCCGCCTGGACGGGCGCTGGCGCGCCGTCCTCGGTGACAGCGCCTTCGTCGGTCGCGACGGGAAGCCGGTGGACGGGGACGCGCTGACCACCGCGGCGTTGTCGGCCGACGGCGAGTGGCTGTTCCTCGGGACCAAGGCGCAGGGCGGCGGGCTGTACAGCGTGAGCGAACGGCGCTGGACGCCACTGGACAAGGCGCAGGACGTTCTGCCGGACGGCAGCCTCGAGCGGGCGGTCTCGTGGCGCGGCGAGTTCGCGGTCGGCGGGCCGGGTGGCCTCGCCTTCCTCGACCCGCGCGGCAACACCCCAAGCGCCCGGCGCCTGGCGGCGATCGATGGTGCCATCGCCGATCTGCTGGTGGACGACTCCGGGCGCCTGCTCGTGCTGGAAAAGCGCGCCTGCGCCGAAGGCGGCGACGGCTGCCTGCGCGTGTCGGCGCTGGACCGGCCGGGCGGGAGCGTCAGCCTCCTGATGGACGAGCGCAACCGGTACGCCGAACTGGATTCGGCCGCGTTGTTCTTCGCCGATTTGCAAGGGCGGACGCTCGTCGTCGCCGGACGCACCGGGGTGTACGCCTACGACCCGGCGCTGCGGCGCTGGACCCGGCTCGACGACCGGCCCGTCCTGAGCGTGACGCGCGTGCGTGACCGCGTCGTCTACGGCTACAGCGGCGGTGCCGCGCGCGTCGTCCAGGCGGCCGTGCAGCGGCGTTGGGAGCTGCCCGGAAAGCAGGTCGCGCAGATCGTGACCCTCGGCCCGGATCTGGCCGCGCTCACGGCGGACGGCGACGTCTACGCGCTGCCCGACGCCGGTGATCCGACGGCGGCGTTCGTGCGCGGCGGAACCGCGGCCGACCCGAAAGGGTTCACCAGGGCCTTCGGCGTTGGCGACCAGGTGCTGCTCACCGGCCCGCGCAAGGCGCTCCTGCACGACGTGCGCCGCCGCACCTACGCCGACATCGACCCGGCGGCCCTGCCGTCTTGGCTGACCGACGGACGGACGCCGACGGTCGTGGCGGGCACCCTCCTTTACGGGCTGGTGCCGCAGGGCGGCGCCGTGGCCGGCGAGGCCCTCGATCTGTCGACGCTCGCCGCGACCGGGACCGCCGCCGCCGGCACAACGCCCGCCGTGGCGGGGCCGATCCGCCGCGCGCGCGCCTGGCCGGGAAACGCGGTGGCGGTGATCGACGGGGGTGGAAGCCTGCAGCGTCTGCAGATCGACACGCGGCAGCCGATGACCGGCGCCGCGGATCCGGCGCTCGACCGCGCTCAGCTGCGCGACGTGCTGTCCGACGGCAACCGGACGGTGGTCGCGACCGGTTCCGGCGTTCGAAGCTACGACCACGCGATGCGCCAGTGGTCGGAGTGGGCCGCGACCGACCTCGACGGGGGCGACATCCGTGGGCTTGCTGGGGATGGCGGGCGGTTGCTGCTGCACACGGGCGCCGCGCGGCTTGCGCGGCCGGACGGGCACGTCCTGATCGGCAAGGACCGGCCGACGCTGGACACGGCCGGACTGAGCGACGCGTGGCGGGTGAACGACCTGCTCTACCTTGCCGGACGCGGCGTCGTGGAACGCTACGACCTCGCCGCACGGAGCGTGACCCAGCGCTGGCGCACACCGGGCGGCGGCGCCGTCAGCCTCGTCGACCTGCTCGACGGTCAGCCGTTGGTGTTGTCGGATGGGAGAGCGGTGCTCGGCGGTACCGTTCTGGGCGCCGGCGCCGGGCGCGTCCTGTCGGTCTCGGTGGACCCGGCCCGCATCTGGACGGTGCGGGAGGAGGGCGGCTCGCGCCACATCCGCACCCACAGCCGCGCGGCCCCGGCGGACGCCGCCCAGGACCGCTGTCTGTTCCGGACGGCGGCGGCGGGCGGGCGCGCCCGTCGGCTCCTGGACGCCCGGGCGCTCGGCGACGGCTGGCTGCTCGTGCTGACCGACGACGGGCTCCGCCTGTACAGCGAAACGGCGCGCAGCTGGTACCCCGTCGCGCCGATGCGGGTGACGCCCGAGCGCATCCACCGCGCCGGCGCGCATGTGGTGCTCGTCGCCGGCGGAAATCCGGCGCGCGTCCAGTCTATTCCCGTCGCCTCCATCACGCGCCCGGACAGCTGTGCGACGGCGCCGGTCAGCCTGCCCGAGAATTGGACGGAGGCGCGCAGCGTCAGCGTCGACGAGGCCGCCGGGACCGCCGCGTGGCTCGCCACCGACGGATCCGTGCACGCGTGGCAGGATGGGACGGCCCGCATGCTGCTGGCCACGCCGGCGCCGGCGCCGCAAACGGTGTCCTTCCTGCGCGTCTTCCAAGTGCATGAGCGGCTTGCCTTCGCTCTGCCCGACGGCCTCGCCGTGTACGACACGCGGGACCACGCGTGGTCGCGGGTTGCGCTGCGCGCCGCCGACAAGCCGGCGCGCGACATCGTCGACCTGACACTGGAGCCTGACGGTGATCGGTACGCCGTCACCGTGCGGACGGCCGACGGTAAGGTTTACGTCGGGCCGTGGGCCACGGGGGCCGCCACGGTCCGCTTGGACGAGGTGCGATCCCCGGGCTTGCCGGCGTTCGCCCAATCGGGAGCGGCCATCCTGGACGCCACTTCCGAAAACGGACTTTGGTCGTTCCTGCTCGAGGACCGGTTGAAACGCTTCGATCCCATCCGGCGGCGCTTTGCCCCCGACATCGTGTTTCCGGCGGTGGACCGCTCCCGTGCGCTGGTCCGCCGCGGCAACCGCTTGGTCGTCGAGGAGGGGAATGGCACCGCGTGGTGGGTGGCCAAGGCGGCACTGCCGCTCGATGGAGACGCCGTTCCGGCCAGCGCCGCCTTCGTCCGCGTGGAGCCCGCGCCCGGAGAACCGACTCTGCTTGCGGAGGACGGCCGGGTCGTGCGGCTGCGCCGGAACGGCGCCGTTGACGCGTGTGAGGTGGACGGCGCGTGCCGCGAGGTGTCGCCGCCGTCCATGGCGCTCGCTCCCGACACGGTGACCGCTGCGTACCGCAACGGTGATCTCGTGCTGTTCGACACGGTCGCCGGCCGGCGGCTCTACGATCGCGCCGAGCGGCGCGAGCGTCCAACGCCGCCGGAGGTGAAGGGGCTTGGTCCGCTGGCCGAGATACGGCGCGAGGACGCGCTGCTGTGGCTGCGCGATCGCGCCGGCGATGCACTGGCGCTCGGCTCCGACGGCGCCGTCCGCGCGCGGGCCGCCGCCGTGGATGCGCTGGTGACGGACCGTCACGATCGGCTGTGGTTGATGGGGCAGGGCCCGGCCCGCGTCTCCAATCGTGGTGAGTTGACGACCGTCGAGGCCGCCTTTGCGCTGCCGAAGGGGGTGCGGGCGGAGGTTGTCTCGGTGCCGCCCGGCGGCGTTCCCGCCTTGCTTGGCAGCGACCGCCGCCCGCGCGCCCTGCCGTCGGGGGCGGTGAGCGCCGGTGTGCCGCTGGCGCCGGCCATTGACGTCGGCGCGGTGAGCGCCGTATTCCCGACCGACCGGTCGGAGACGTGGTGGGTTCAGGATGGGCGAACGCTGATCCGTTTGGTTCTGAGCGCCTGCCCGGCGGCTCAGATCGCGCCTCCTCTTTCAGCCCCGGCACCGGAACAGCCCGCCGCGCGGACGCAAGCGCGCAATTCCGCCGCGTCCAAGGCGGGCGCGGGCGCTCCGAAGCCTGACGCTGGCGGCCGCGGGCCGACGGCCGAGGTCGCTCCGCCCGCGGCTGAGCCCTGCCTGGTCGCGGGTCTCACGCTCCCGCTTCCCGCCGATGCGGGAGCGGTGGTGGCGGTCGACGACGACCTGCCGGCGCGGCTCCGCGTGCGGTTCGCCGACGGCGGGACGTTGGAGAGCCGGGTGCGCGACGATCAACTCGACGCACCTTTCCGGAGCAAAGGGGCCGTGCCGTCGGCAGGCACGGCAACCGACGTCTGGCCGGAGTTGCGGCGGCTCGTCGCGCCGCGTCCGGACGGGGAGATCGCCATTGATCCCGCGCTCGGATTCGTGACGGACGCGTCGCGCATGCGCGTTCGGACCGCGAGCGGCAGCGTAGCGCTCCGCGTGCCCGTACGGCCGCAGCCGGAGAGCGTGCCGGCGCTCGACGCGCGGTGGCTCCGCTGGGACCGGAACGCCAAGAGCTTCCTGGTCGCCGGCACGAGCGGACCGGTTGCGGTGGCGCCAGACCAGCTGGTGCGCGACGGCCAATTCATCTTCGGAACACCCGGCCTTGCCGTTGCCGATGCCGGCGGCCTGGTGCGTGTCGCCAACCGAGCCGGCGTGTGGAGCTTTTCGTCCGCGGCGTTGGCGCTCGACGACGCGGGGATCACCTTCCATCCCCAGACCCTGCCGGTGCCGGTTGCCGCCGCACACGGCCGGTTCCTCTTTGACGCGGGAGGCGTGCCCTACGCGGGCGGGCCCGTGGCGTCCGACGACGACCGCCACACCGTCCGCGTCGGGGAGGCGACGTGGACCGAGCGGCTGCGCCGGCCCAAGGTCGCCGTCGCGATGCGGGTGGCGGGGCAGGACCACGAGGCGGGCGGCGCGGGGTTCGGGTGGGATCGCCGTCGGGCGGTGGTCGCGGCGGCCGGCGCCGTCGAGGTGCAGACGGAGCTCGGCATCCTGGGCAGCGATCGCCTCGCCGACGCCGACCCCGGCTGGTCGGGACGGCTTCCCGTCTCCGGTACGGTCGCCGGCCGCGATGGCGATGTGTTCCTCGACGATGGCGGCGCGTGGCACCGCCGCAGTGGCGGCCGATGGCGCCCGAGCACGGCCGACGACGCGGGGGCGCGCGACGTTCCGACGTCGCAACGCTGGCGGTGGCGCTCGACGCCCCAGGGGCTGGTGGTGGACCAGGTCGCCCTGGCGGAGGGGGCGTCTTCGGTGGCCTTTCTGGACGACCAGCTGCACGCGGCCGCGGTGGACGGCGGACGGCTGATCGTCGCCGACGCGGCGGGGCTGGCGATTGGCACGGTCGACGCCATCATCCAGGGCGGCGCCCGGCGCCGGCCGCTCGACATCGATGTGGACGTGATGCAACCCCTGCGTCCCGCGCCGGGGCGCCAGGACGTGTTCGCCCGTGGCCGCGGCGGGGCGTACCGCTGGAACGCCGCGGGCGACCGCTACGAGCCCGTGCCGGACAGCGCGAACGCGTTTGTCAACCGTGAGTTGGTGGCTCATCCGCGCCTGCGCTTGTCGTTGCGCGGGGGACGCGCGGGTGCGGAACTCCGCCTCGACGATTCGTCCGGCGGTGGCGACGCGTGGGTTCCGATCACGATGGAGAACGGCTTTCCCTTCGACCGCGTGACCGGGGTGCAGGTGTCCGGCGGGCGCCTGTTCGTCGGCACCGAGGCCGGTCTCGAGGAGCATGCCGCGACGGGTGACACCGGCTTCGATTCCATCGCGAGGCTCGTCGATCTGCGGGCCAATCGCACCGCGCCGCCGGCGCCCGTGCTGCGCATGGGCGAGCCGGTTGGGCAGCCGGGGGTGGTGGCGGTGCGCGCGCCGGGGCGCTGCGTCGTCTACGACGGCCACGGCTACGCCGAATGCCGCAGCCTTGATCTCGCCGATGCCGTCCGCCGCGCCGCCACACCCTGGTGGGAGTGGCGGCGTGACGCCGCGGGCGTGCTGTCCGGCGAGTATCGGGATGGCGCCGGCGCCGGGCTGGGTGTGGCCGTGACCCTGCGCGGCGGCCGCTTTCCGCACGACCGCGTCGCCGACGTGGCCGCCTGCGAGGGGCGCAGCGCCGTGCTGTGGGACGGCGGTCCGGTGACCGTGTTCGACGGGCTGGGCGTTGAGCTGACCCGCAGCATGCGCCAAACCGTGATGCCGGCGGCGCGCGACGCGCGCCTGTTTTGCCTGGAGCGCCCGGTCCGCGAGTTGGGGCTGGAGGTCTCGGCCGGTCTGTACTGGATCGGCGAGCGGGCTGTGCTGCACTACGACGGCGCGGCGTGGCGGCCGGTGGGCGACGCGCCGAGGACCGCCGTCGCGTTGCGCGCCGACCAGGGACTGCCCTTGGATCGTGAGCGTCTGCGCCTTGTTCAGGACCGCCGCGGCCTGCAGTTCCAACAGCGCCGCAACGACGGCGCCTGGGAGGACCTGGGGTGGACGGAGGGCCGGCTCGGCCTCGACGCGATCGACCGCCTGACCGTGGCGAACGGCCGCGTCTGGGCGGCGACGGCGGCGGGGGTGGCGACGCTGCAGCGGGCTCCCGACGGCAGCTTGCAGGTCGATCCCGACGGCCTGGTGATCGTGCGCGAACCGGCGCCGGGCTGCCGCGTCACCGATTGGGAAACCGGTGACGACGGCATGACGTCGTTGCGCTGCAACGCGGATTCGCGGAGCGTGCACGTCGGCCGCCTCGATCCGAGCGTCGATCGCGGCGTGTTCAGGCCCGCGGCCGGCGATCCCTTCGTCGAACGCGAGCTGCTGCCGACCGGCAGCGACGGTGTGTGGGGCTGGCGTCTCGTCGGGCGCGCGTCGGGCCGGCCGGGACAACTCGCCGGGACCTTCCGCGGCGAGCCGGTGAAGTTGGTGGGCGGCCGGTTCGATTTCGACTCGGTGGCCCAATTGCGGGCGTTCACGCCGGGCACGCTCGAGGTGCTGACCGAGGGCGCCGGATGGTTCCGGGCCGTCGGCGGTCTCGATGCCCGCGGCATGGCGCGGCCGCCGAACGACCGCGTCGACATCCGGGCGGTGCGCCGGCTGTCCGTGGCCCGCGACGACGACGGGGCACGCCGGCTGTGCGTGGAGTTCGCCCGCGGACGGGCCACGCAGCTGGATTCCGAACTGCAGGCCAAAGACCAGGTGGCGAGTTGTCGCGACGACGCCGGAACCGACGGGCTGTGGCGGTACGAGCAGGGGGTGGCCGGGGTGCGCATGCACACGGTCGACCGACGCCAGCGCAGCGGCGACCGGACGCTGACGGCGGGCCGCTTCACCGACGAGGTGGCGATCGGGCTGCCGGTTTCCCGGCGCGCGGCCGACGGCGGCGTGGAGCTGCTCGTTCCTACCGCCGCGGGTGTGGTCGTGTTCGACGCCGAGGCGAGGCGGAGGAGCCTCTATCTGCCGGCCTTCCCGGAGTTGCCGCGCGGCGCGGCGCCGTCGGTGCTGCACGCGGCGCCGAGCGGACGGGTGTCCTACCTTGGCCGGAGCGGCCTCGTCGATCTCGACGACGAAAGCCCACGTTCATTGCCGCTTCCGCGGCTGCTGCCCGAGGGGAGCAAGCCGCTGGCCCTGGATACCGGACCAGACGGCACGCTGCGGCTGGGCTGGCAGCGGGGCGGGGAGGCGGGATGGACGTTGTTCGACCCGAAGACGGTCGACGGCGCGCTGCGGTCGACGGAACCGGTGGACACCTCCGGGTGGCGCGAGTACGCCGAGCTGCGGACCTCGGCCGGCAACGCCGAGGCCGGCCTCCTGATCGAGATGGAGGGCCGAGTCGTGCGCATGTCCTCGGGATTCGGCAAAACGGCGCCCACGCCTCTGCCCAATGTCGGCGACGCGCGCGCCGTCGTGCGGGGCGACCGCAGGATGTTCGTGGTCGGTACCGGGGACGTGTGGCAGATCGATCTGCCGAGCGCATTGCGCGCCACGGCCGCGGCGAGCCGATAGGGGGTGGCGCGCCGCGGCATCGGCCGACCGCCGGCGTCGCGAAAGGGCATGGGGCAGGGCCCAGCCCCTACACAAAGGTGTTGCGCTGAGGGTGCAGCATGGCGCCCAGAGCCTTCTCGCACCTCGGTTTTGCCAACCCGCCGCTGCCGAAGAAATCTCCGGCTAAAGCACGCGCAGACCAAGATTCTGGCGCATCGGCTCGAAATCCTTGTCGTTGTGCAGCAGCACGTGTCCGCCGTCGATGCAGAAGGTCCCGATCAACATGTCGATGATCTTCCAGACCGTGATGCCTTTCGCACGCAGAGCGCGGTCGTTGGCGGCGACCTTGGGCGCGGCGGTCGGCGACAGCATCGCTTGCACCGCGTGCGTCCGCAGAGCCTGCTCGACGCGCCTCGCTTCCGCGTCGTCGCGCACACCTTGCAGAACCTCCAGCAGAACGATGTCGCCCACCAGGATCAGGCCACGCCCGACGAGCGCCTTCAATTTCCGGACCTGCGGCGTGTCGGCACGCCGAAAGAAATCCACCCAGACGGTGGTGTCCACAACGATCACGCCGCATCCCCACGGCCTTGGCGGCTCTCGGCCAGATCGCCGTCCCAATCGACGGTGCCATACAGCGCCAGCGTGCGCTCCTCCTGCTTTAGGCGAACCAGGCGGCGAAGCGCCTCCTCGACAACGGCCTTTTTCGTGCCCAGCCCGGTTGCCGCCATCGCTTCGGCGATCAGGGTATCGTCGATGTCGATGTTTGTGCGCACATCACCCTCCGTGTGTATGAACGCGCCAAATCACACACAGAGGACGTTGGAGGGAAGCAACACCTTTGTGTAGGGGCTGGGCGGCAGGGCGTCGTCCGCGCCCCGCCCCGGTTCGGCGGCGCGCGCTCCGAGCCGCGACGCCCGCCCCAGACGGCGCGCGGCTGCCGATTCCCGGCGTTCCGATCGCCACCTTCGGCTACGAACAAAGCCTTCAACTCCCCACGTCGGTGTGGCAATGTGGGCCACCCTTCCGGATGAGCTTGGTCGGGCGCTTCGTTACAACCTTGAAATCAAACCGTCGGCGTCGAGCTCGACGGATCGCGGGTGCAGAATGGTTCGCAAGCATGCGGGGCACGGGGAGCTTTGCGACGCAGGGGCGTGCGGTTCCGCGCCAGGCCGGACGAGGCGGTCATGACGGTCACCGTCCTTGATGATCGAGCCTTGGCGGACGCCGAGGCGCCCATCCAGCCCGAGTGCTCCATCGCCGTCGACACGAGCGTTTACCCGCAGGACGCGGTTCTCCGCGCCTGCTACGCCTTCACCGACCGCTGCTGGTTGTGGATCGCCAAGGGCACCGATGGCGGTGTGGCAGTCGGCATGCGGCGCAAGGACCCGCGCGCCGACCTTGACGTTCTGAAAGGCGAGTTCGCGAACGCGTTGCTCGACTTCGCGCTCCGGCACAGCATCGAGGAGCGCACCCGGGACATCAGAGCGACCATCGTCTCGGCCGCGCTTGCCGAAGCGACCGGGGCGCCGCCGACCCCGTCGAGGGGCGGAGCGTAGGATGGGCGAGCGCGTCGAGTTTCGGCCGGAGAGCGCGTACCGCCCGGCCGCGTCCTCCTACACCCTGCTGCCGTTCCGGTTCGCGCGCATTCCGGGTGTCCCCGGGCGCGTTCTCGTCACCTCCGAGGTTGGGGAATGGCATTTTCTCGGCGGGACCGAGTTTCGCGCCTTCGTCGGCGGCGCTCTGGATCCAACGTCGGACACCTACGCGGACCTGCACGCCAAGCACTTCCTGGTCGAAGGCGACCCGACCACAGCGATCCGCTTGCTCGCCGCCAAGTATCGGACACGCAAGTCCTTCCTGCGGGACGGACCCGGGCTTCACGTCTTCGTCACGACCCTGCGCTGCGATCACTCCTGCACGTATTGCCAAGTGTCGCGCCGACCGATCAGCGAGAGCGGCTTTGACATGTCGGAGCGGACGGCGCTCGCGGCGATCGACCGGCTGTTCGAGAGCCCGTCGCCGACGCTGACGGTCGAGTTCCAAGGGGGGGAGCCGCTGGTCGGCTTCGACCGGCTGCGCCACGTGACCGAGGCCATCGTCGCGCGGAACCGGACCGAGGGACGGAACATCACGTTCTCGATGACCTCCACGCTGCACCTGGCGACGGACGAGATGCTGGCCTTCTTCCGCCAACACGGCTTCCAGCTCTCGACGTCTCTGGATGGTCCGGCGTGGTTGCACGACGCCAACCGGCCGATGCCGACCAGGGACTCGCACCGGCGCACGGTCGCGGCGATCGAGCGCGCCCGCGCCGTGCTCGGCCATGACAAGGTGACCGCGCTGACGACGCTGACGCGGCGGAGCCTTGATCACCCCGAAGCCATCGTCGACGAGTATGTGCGTTTGGGTTTCCGTTCGGTGTTCCTCCGGCCGCTCAGCCCGTTCGGATTCGCGGCCCGCGCGGCGCGGCGCATCGGCTATTCCGCGGAGGAGTTCCTGCGCTTCTATGAGCGCGCGCTCGGGCACATTCTGGACCTCAACCGGCAAGGCGTCGGGATCGACGAGGCCTACGCCGGCATTCTGCTGACTCACGTGCTGACGCCGTTCCCGACGGGCTACGCGGATTTGCGGTCGCCGACGGGCGCGGGTCTTGGTGCGGTCGTCTACAACTACGACGGCGCCGTGTACGCATCTGACGAGAGCCGCATGCTGGCCGAAGCCGGCGATCCGACGTTTCGGCTCGGCACCGTGCACGACCGCTGGGCCGACCTGATGCGCTCGCCGGCGATGGATCTTCTACTCGCGACGGGGATCGCCGAGGTGTTGCCGGGCTGTTCGGACTGCGCCTTCCTGCCGTACTGCGGCGCCGACCCCGTGTTCAATCTGGCGCGCGAGGGCGAGCCGGTCGGCCATCGCCCGACGAACGACCATTGCCGCAAGCACACCGGTCTGTTCCATCTGCTGTTCCGCCGGCTCGCCGAGGCGGATCCGCACGTCCTGCGCACGTTCCTGTCCTGGGTCACCCGGGGCGCCTCGGACGCCGCGCACGCCCGGGAGGCCGCGTGATGCTGCCTCTGCACACGCGGGCGACGGTCACCGGAGGCCTCGCGCGCCCGCTGCTCAAGGTTCTCGACCTTTCCGAAGCGCTTCGGGGCCGTTACCCGTTCGATCGGGTGGCGGTGCATCGTCCGCCCGACGGCCCGGACCTCGACGGAACCGCGCTCCGCGAACTGGGTTTTGCCGCTGTGCTGTGCCGCGGCGCCGAGGACCGGGTGGATGGTCTTCCGGCGGTTCATTCCCTCGGCAACCCCGACGTGGTCCGCCCCGGCGACGTCATCCGGGTCAGGCCCGACGCTGGGCAGGTCAGCGTCCTGTTCCGGCGCGGCGCCAACGCCAACTCCCTGTTCGTCACGGAGCGGTGCAACAGCCGCTGCCTTATGTGCAGCCAGCCGCCCCGGGACGAGGACGACTCCTGGCGGGTCGGCGAACTCTTCGAGTTGGTGTCGTTGCTCGACGCCGACCTCGACCAGTTGGGCGTCACCGGTGGCGAGCCGACGCTTCTCGGCCCCGGGCTGCCGGAATTGATCCGGCGCTGTCGGACCGCGCTGCCGATCACGACGCTGCACATCCTGACGAATGGGCGGGCCTTTGCCACGCCACGCGTGGCCGACGCCGTGCGTGACGGCGTGGGGCGGGTGGTGTGGGCCGTTCCCTTGTACGCGGACGTTCCGTTTCGCCACGATTTCGTCGTTCAGGTCGACGGGGCGTTCAATGAAACGGTGAACGGCATCCACAACTTGGCGGAGCGTGGGCACGCGATCGAGGTCCGTTTCGTCGTCCACGCCCAAACCCTGCCGCGGATGGAGCGCTTTGCGGAGTTTGTGTACCGGAACATGCCCTTCGTCTCCCACGTCGCCTTCATGGGCCTCGAACCGATGGGCTTCGCCAAGGTGAACCGCGACCGTCTTTGGGTCGATCCGCTCGACTACGGTCCCGCGCTGGCGCGCGCCGCGTCGTCCCTCCAGGGGCGGGGCATCGCGACGTCGATCTACAACGTGCCCCTTTGCGTGCTGCCGCGTCAGGCCTGGCCCTTGGCGCGGCAGAGCATCTCCGATTGGAAAAACGTCTACGACCCGGCATGCGGGGAGTGCGCCGTCCGGGCCCGATGCTGCGGGTTTTTCGCGTCCTACGGGGCCGCCTGGCGCAGCCGGGGCATTCAGGCAATCAGGATCGAGGAGGCCGCCCAATGACAAAAAGAAACTGGACCGACTACCTGACGCGGGTGTTGGGATGGGGCGGATCGGCCGCCGTGACGCTGTCGAGCGTGTGGTCTCCGGCGCAGGCGGCTTCGGGCGTCGCCGCCCCACCGGAGGTTGGCGCCTCGGCCATCCGGTTCCAGCCGCTGACCTTCTCCATGCCGAACCACGTCTCCGGGCCGGAAATCTACGTCCGACACCGCAGCCATTCGAGCCACCGCAGCCACAGCAGCCACCGATCGCATTACTCCGGAACCAGCAGCTACTACAGCGCCCCGTCCCCATCCTACGCGTCCCCCTCGACGCCGTCTCCGGCGCCCTCTTCCGTTCGTCCGTCCGCACCGGCGTCGACCGCGCCAAGTTCGTCCGCGTCCACCACGCGGACGCCCACCGAGCCGCGGGCGAGCCAACAGGACGCCACGATCATGACGATGCGGGTGCAGGTCGAACTGACGAGGCTCGGGTACTACAAGGGCAAGATCGACGGCAAAATGGGACCGGGGACCAAAGCCGCGCTGCGCGCTTTCCAGCGCGCCCAGGGACTTTCGGAAACGGGAGTCATGGACAACACGACGTTGGCGCGGCTGGGGGTCGCTTGATGATGGCCCTAACGGACGGCCTCCGCCGCCGAGCCGCCGCGGTCACCACCGTGTTGATCGCGTTTGCGCCACCATCGGCGCTGGCGGCGCAGGAGATCATCGGCGCGGCGACGGTCATCGACGGTGACACGCTGGAGGTCCGCGGGCAGCGCATCCGTCTTCACGGCGTCGACGCACCGGAAAGCAGCCAGACCTGCGACAAGCATGGGAAGCCCTACCGGTGCGGACAGCAGGCCGCCCTCGCGTTGGCCGACCTCATCGGGCGCCAGACCGTGCGCTGCCAGCCGCGGGATCAGGACCGCTATGGCCGTATTGTCGGCGTGTGCCGCATTGGGGACACCGACCTGAACGCTTGGCTGGTGCGCAACGGCCATGCGGTTGCCTACGGCCAGTACTCTCAGGATTACGTGGCGCCGGAGGCGGAGGCACGTGCTGAGCAGGCGGGCATTTGGGCTGGGACTTTCCAAATGCCGTGGGATTACCGGCGTGACAAGCGCGGGGGAGCGCCCCCTGCCGCGTCGGCGCTACAGGAACAGCCGCCAGCGCCTCAACCCGCTGTGCCGATTGGCGGAGAGTGCCTGATCAAGGGCAACATCAGCGCTTCAGGCGCTCGCATCTATCATGTGCCCGGTGCCGCCTTCTACGACCGCACACAGATTGACACCAGGAAAGGGGAACGGTGGTTTTGCTCCGAGGTGGAAGCCCAGAACGCTGGCTGGCGCCGGGCAAGCCGTTGATGGCCTAGGAACCGTTCCCCTTCCGATGGCCTAGGAACCGTTCCCCTTTGCGAGCCGTGGTCACGACGCGAGCACGACGGTTGCGATGCGCCGATGGCGTCATCGGGAGTTGGAGACCGAGGCGGGGTGACTCGCGGCGGCGGGACCAAGGGCGCCGGACGCCGTGCGGAGCAAAGCCGAAGGCACGCCGGCGCTTGTAGCGACGAGCGGGCGAAGGCCCGCCCTTCGGCACGGTCAGGATGGCTGCCGCGTTCAATCGGCCGCTGTAGGGCGTGGGGCCGGCGTTCCCTTGGTACGGAAACTGAGCGCCCGTCCGCCCTCTGAGCAGCGAATTGGGAGTTTTTCGACGCTTTCCAGGCCAGAGCCTCCAGCTTGCGACGTGTCGCGGAAGATGGTCAGAGGGCGGCGAGCTCTTGGTTGGCCTTTTCAACCTGAGCGCGGCCGGTGACTATGTCGACGATCCAGCAGATGCCGAGGACCAGAAAGAGTGGCGCGAATACGATGCTCACTGCGGTAATCGCCAGGTAACGGAGTCCTTGGGCGACCTTGCCGAGATAAAATTTGTGCGCTCCAAAGCCGCCGAGAAAAAGCCAAAGCAGAAGGTATGTGCCGAAGCTTTTGGCTGTATAAACAAGAGTTGCCATTATTTGCATCCTATGATGGCGCCAGATTTGGTTATGGTGCAGGAATTCCCCATGCTGTCGCGTGACGTGCAACCGCTGGAGTCGCACCAGGACTTGAGCGAATAGCTGTTGCCTTGGT
Organism: Azospirillum canadense; assembly: GCF_025961225.1. Classification (GTDB taxonomy): domain Bacteria; phylum Pseudomonadota; class Alphaproteobacteria; order Azospirillales; family Azospirillaceae; genus Azospirillum; species Azospirillum canadense. The sequence goes on from NZ_JAOQNG010000010.1 coordinate 630,270, forward strand.
TGTCATGCGATCGAATCTCCGTGCCGCCGCCGGGCAGCGCGCGGGTCTGTGTATCCAGTGTGTAGGTGTTGCCGGACGTGTCGTAGGAGCGGATGTGCGTGTCGCCGTTCGGCGCGGTGTAGGTGTCCGTGCATACCCGGTACGGATAATCGCCGACGCACTCAGCCTGTACGTTGGATGTCCACACCGCCATGGCCGCGGCGAGAAGAAGCGACCTCGCGTACACGCTCTGCCCTCCTGAATCGCGTCCGTCCAGTCTCGGGAAAGCAACCGCAGATGTGCAATAAAAATCTAAGCATACGCGGTTTGGTTTTCGGCGCCTTGCGTGGCCCCGATTGCGCGGTCAGCATTGCCAGACAGCGAATTGGGAGGTGTGGATGAGGGCGGCTTGGAAGCTGGTGATCGGCGTGGCATTGGCGGGTGGAGCAATATTTGGCTACAATGCCCTGACCCTCAACGCGCCGGTGCAGTCGAGGCTTGCCGGCGATGCGCGTAACCGGGGCGTCGAGGTGTGGACCTACCACCGCTACGGTCTGGTGCCGTCGCAGATTGTCTTTGATCTGCGCAATGTGTCCGACAACAACAGTCCCCTCGACGTGACCCGCACATTGCTGCAGGCCGCCAGTGCGCTCAAGGACCGCTCCTACGACACGGTGTATCTCGCTTGGCGCGGACAGGCACGATACGTGCTGGACGGTGGATATTTCCGCACGCTCGGCCGGGAGTTCGGCGATCAGAACCCAATTTACACGCTGCGCACCCTTCCGGAGAATGTTCGCCACCTGAATGGCTCTCAAGCATTCGGAACCTGGACCGGCGGATGGCTGGGCGTCACGAACGCCCAGATGTCCGATCTGCAAAGATTCCATGAAGGCTGGTTTCTCCGTGATCTGACAGGAGGCGTTCGATGAAGGCCTCGAAGAGGTTGGCCGGTCTCCCGAGCTTTGTAGGCGGGGAAAGCGACGCGCTCTTCCCACGAGCGCAGGCCCCTTCGGACGCCCGTTCAAACATAGAGGTGGCTGAGGTCCAAGGCGCCGTACCGGATCTTGGCCATCGCGGCGAAGAGCACCCGGACTGAGTACCCAGAGCCGTACAACTCGTCGGTTCCTTCCCGTTCCCAGCCGCCGAGCGCCTTCACGACCTCCCGGAGCACCTCAGCCTCGCGCAGGGCGTCGCGGAACGAGTGCCGAAAGGAATGGTGGGTGAGGGACGGATCGTCGAGGCCGCACTTGTCCAGAAAGCGTCCAAACCATTTGGAGAAGGGCTCGCTGTAGTAGCCGCCGCGCCCTCTGGGCAGATCGGGAAACAGCTTGATCGCCCCCGCGGCTCTCGTCGTGCGCACGAAGTCCCGAAAGCCAAGGCGGTCGAGTTCCGGATGAACCGGCACGAAGCGGTGCGCGGCGGCGGTCTTCAGATGCTTGTCGTTGAGCGGCCCCTCGGCGTGGATGTGCAGGCCGAGGATGCCATCGACCTCAACGACGTCGGTGGTGTCGAGCTGACACGCCTCGTTGAGCCGCAATCCGCCCCAGAGCGCAAGGAGCGGCACCCAGAAGCGGCCCCGTCGTTCGCGAAACGGACCGGGTTCCGCGTACCCGTCGCGATCATCCTTGCATCCGCAGTAGAGCGGCGCCCGGAAGATCGTGATGAGGTGATCGGTCGTGAACGGTTTGCGACGGCTCCGCCCGCTGCTCCCCGCCGACAGCTTCCGGGCCGGATTGCTGGCCATGTATTGCTCATCCGTCGCCCAGTTGAACAGGGCGGACAGGTTGTTCATGTAGGCGTTGACCGTCTTGGTGGCGAGACGCGGCAGGCCGTGGTCGCGCGCGACCCGCGCCGCATCCGTCATGCTGAGCCCTCGGGTTTCCGGCCTTTTGGTGTAGTTGGACGGCAGATCGCTGAGGATTCGCAGGACTTCCCGGCATGCGTCCCGTGAGATGCGGTCGACCGGACGCTGATCGCCAATGACCTCGCGCACGGCGCGCAACGGCATCTGGTAGGTCTTTGCCGTGGGGCCGGACCACTGCGGATGCGCGGCGATGTAGAGCTTGACGAGCTGATCGAGGGTCAGGACCTTGCGCAGCCCAGCGAGGAGGTGCTCCGCAGAGGGCGACGGGACGGTGACGCGTGGCGGCGCTTCGGCCGACGGCGCGGCGAGCGGGATGGACGTCGCCGGCGTCGCCGGTTTGGGGATCAAGGGATAGTTGGCAAGCGCGGTGCGCACCTCCTCGTTTTCGACGCCGCGGCTCCAATCGCCGACCGCGCGGCTCTGCACGATGCGGGCGCATTCGATCACGACCGTTTGCACCCTCCGCGCCAGTTCGGCGTATCCGTCGGTCGAACCGTCAACGGTACAGCCCAGCTCCCGAAGAAGCACGGTCGCGAGGTCGGCGGCGCTGGCGAGTCGACCCGCGCGCAGGTCCTGCTCGGCGCGCGCGATCGCCGCCGCGTGTCGGTCTTTGTCGTAGCTCCGGCGCAACCGTTGTGCCTCGGGGTCGGGATCGCGACGGATCATCGCGTCCAGCTCGAGGATCACATGGTAGGTTAGCGTCGTGATCCGGCCGATGTCCGCCCCGGTCAGGGCGTCGATCCGCAGCAGCGGCGCATCCGTCGCCTCGGCCGATGGGCTGGTGGCCGGCGGTGGCTCAGCAGGGAGCCCGCCGCCGCGCAGCGCCTGGTAGGCGTCGTCGAGGGCCCGCATCTCCTGGCGGAGAAGGCTCTTGGCGGTCGGGAGATCACGCGTGCGCAGGCTCTTGACGATCTCCTTTCGTCCGACGAGGTCGCGGAGATCCGCGGGGACGCGGAGGCGGAGGTAGTAGACGCCGCCCGTGCGGCGCTGCAGCCCGGTGTGCGCGGCCATGGCGGCTCCGTCGGCAGACCCCGACGGGGCGGTCCGGGGCCATCGCTGTGGAACAGGGTCGTGTACCACTGGAGGCTGCCTAAGCCGCTGACGACCTAAAGACGTTGGTACGCAACGGTCCGCGCGGCAAGTGGCGGATGGGGTGGGATTCGAACCCACGGTGGGGTTGCCCCCACGCCAGTTTTCAAGACTGGAGCCTTAAACCGCTCGGCCACCCATCCGGTACGGTGTCGCGGATATAGGAATGCGGGGCGCGGGTCAACAGGCGATGCGCGGTTCGGGTCAGGTTCGGATTGGGCGGCCCAGGTTGGACAGGCGCTTGGTGGGTTTCGGCAGGCTCGGCGCGTCGGAAAAGTCGGGCAGGCTGGGGGCTCGGTTGATCACTTTGCGAATCATCGCGGCGGTCGCTTCCAGATCCTCGACCACCGTGGTCGAGACCTTGCCAGCATACTGCGGGCGCTCCAGCTTGGCGCGCATCTCATCGACGATCTTCAGTTCGGGCTCGAACAGTTCGCGGGCGCCCATGGGCAGGGCCTGGTCGTCGCGCAGGTTGGCGAAGTAGTTTCGCGTGGAGCGCGCGAGGAGCCCCGTGAGCAGGAGGTCGATGCGCTCGAACTCCACCTGCAGATCCGTCAGTTTGGTGCCCCCGCCGCCCATCAACCGCTCCTCGGTCAGGGCGGCCAGGGCGCGGACCTCCTCGACCTTCTTGCGGAAGGTCAGAAACGACGAAAAGCGGTCTTCGGAGATGTCGCGCTGGGCGCGCTCGCCGAAGGCCACCGCGTCGGTGGCCTGGCGCTCGATCGCGGCCAGAAGCTCCTCGACTTCCTTGCGGCTGTAGTCGCGCCTCCACACCATCCCGACGCCGCTCCCGTCCCGCGCGGGCCACTGGCCCGCCGCGGTTCCCGTGTTGTTTCCGGGAATGCTAGAGGCAAAGGGTTAAAAAGCCCTCACGCGTCGTGCAGTTCCAGAATCACCGGCGTGTGGTCGGAAGCCTTCTCGGCGCCGCGCGGACGGCGGTCGATGGTGCAGCCCGCCAAAAGGTCGGCGGCTTGCGGGGACAGCAGGAAATGGTCGATGCGCAAACCGAGGTCGCGCGGCCAGCTGCCGGCCTGGTAGTCCCAGAAGGTGTAGGCGTGGTCGTCGTCGTGCAGCGCCCGGTAGGCCTCCGTCAGGCCCAGGTTCAGCAGGGCGCGGAACTTCGCCCGCGATTCCGGCTGGAACAGGGCGTCGCCGGCGAAGGCGTGCGGGTCGAACACGTCGCGCCCCTCCGGGATGATGTTGTAGTCGCCGCCCAGCACGAAGGGGATTTCCTGGGCCAGCAGGCCGCGCGCGTGGGCGATCAGCCGGTCCATCCAGCGGAGCTTGTAGGAGAACTTCTCCGTGCCGATCGGGTTGCCGTTGGGCAGGTAGAGCGAGGCGATCCGCACCCCGTTCACCGTGGCCTCGACATAGCGCGCCTGCTCGTCCTCCGGCTCGCCGGGCAAGCGGGACAGGACGTCCTCGTGCGGGGCCTTGGACAGGAAGGCCACGCCGTTGTAGGCCTTTTGCCCAACCGGCGTGACGTGGTAGCCGAGATCCTCGAACGCGTTGCGCGGGAAGGCCGCCGTCTCGCACTTGATTTCCTGCAGCAACGCGACGTCCGGGGACGCCGCGCGCAGCCAGTCGGTGATCAGCGGAAGGCGGGCCTTCGCCGAGTTGACGTTCCAGGTGGCGATTTTCACGATGAGTGCCGGCCGTTCTTAATGTCAGGCTGCGAAGGAGTTGCCGCAGCCGCAGGACGCGGTGGCGTTCGGGTTCTTGATCTGGAAGGCAGCGCCCATCAGGTCCTCGACATAGTCGAGCGTCGCACCGGCCAGCAGGTCGAGCGAGCAGTCGTCGGTCACGACCTTCACGCCGCCGTTTTCGAACACGTGGTCGTCCTCGTTCACCGTGTCGTCGAAGCCGAAGCCGTACTGGAAGCCGGAACAGCCGCCGCCCGACACGGTCAGGCGCAGCATCAGGGCCGGGTTGCCTTCATGCTCGATCAGGAAGGCGACGCGCTTGGCGGCGCTGTCGGAAACGTGCAGCACGCGCGTGCCCTCTTGGGCGACGGGAAGGGCGGTGTCGGGCATGGGACGGGTCCTTCGGATTGATCGCTGACGTGACGACACAAAGGGAAATGTAAGGCCATGCCGGCGGTTCGTCAAAGGCCAGCCGGATCGGGGTGCTTCGGATTGGCACATGGCTGACCCGCCGAGGGCGGCAGTCCGGACGATGGCTTAAGCCCCGGAGGATGACTTAAGCAATGTCTCCGCCTTCGCCGTTGCGCGGAGCGGGCCCCGCCGGTAGTGTCCGCGCCATGACGGCGGACAGCTTCCAGGATCGGCCGGCGCCCTACGGCTGCAACCCCGCGGAGACGCGCGGGCGGCTGGTGCGGGAACCGGAAAGCCCGACGCGCTCGTGCTTCCAGCGCGACCGCGACCGCATCGTCCATTCCGGCGCCTTCCGCAAGCTGAAGTACAAGACGCAGGTCTTCGTCTACCACGAGGGCGACTATTTCCGCACGCGGCTGACGCACAGCCTGGAGGTCGCGCAGATCGCCCGTTCGATCAGCCGCGCGCTGGGGCTGAACGAGGACTTGGCGGAAGCGGTGGCGCTCGCCCACGACCTGGGGCACACGCCCTTCGGCCACGCCGGCGAAGACGCGTTGAACGCCTGCATGGCCCCCTTTGGTGGCTTCGCCCACAATGACCAGACGCTGCGCATCCTGACGATGCTGGAGCGGCGCTACGCCGAGTTCGACGGGCTGAACCTGACCTGGGAGACGCTGGAGGGTGTGGTCAAGCACAACGGTCCGCTGCTGCCCCTGAAGGAGGGGGAGCAACTGCCGACCACGCTGCGCGCCTTCCAGGAGGTCTGGGACCTGGAACTGCACACCAACCCGGGGGCGGAGGCGCAGGTCGCCGCACTGGCCGACGACATCGCCTACAACAACCACGACATCGACGATGGCTTGCGCGCCGGGCTTTTCACCGTGGACGAGGTGGCGGAACTGCCGCTGGTCGGGCCGGTGGTGCGGCAGGTCTGCGACAAATACCCGAAGCTGGAGCGCTCCCGTCTGATCCACGAGACGATCCGGCGCATGATCAACAACATGGTCGTCGACCTGCTGGCGGAGACAAAGCGGCGCCTTGCCGAGGCCAAGCCGGGCAGCGCCGCGGAGGTTCGGGCGTTGCCGATGCCGGTGGTCAGCTTCTCCGACGCGATGTTCGAGGCGCAGCGACCCTTGCGCGCCTTCCTGAAACAGCGCATGTACCGCCATTACCGGGTGAACCGGGAAATGAGCAAGTGCAAGCGGGTCGTCGCCGCCCTGTTCGACCTGTTCCTGGCCGAGCCGAACACTCTTCCGACCCAATGGCAGGAGGAGGTGGCGGCGCTCGGCGGGGACACGGACAAGGTGGTGCTCGCCCGGCTGGTCGCCGACTACATCGCGGGGATGACCGACCGCTACGCGCTGGCCGAGTACGCCCGTCTGTTCGACATGGACGCCAAGACCTAACGTCAAGAATTGAAAAAATGAACATCTTCAAGGCCTTCGAAAACGACATTCGCAAGCTGCTGGAGGACCTCGCCGCCGAGGGCCGGATTCCGGCGGGGCTCGACACCAGCCGCCTGACGGTGGAACCGCCGCGCGAGGCGGCGCATGGCGACCTGTCCACGAACGCGGCGATGATCCTCGCCAAGCCGGCGGGCAAGCCGCCGCGCGCGCTGGCGGAGATGCTGGTCGAGAAGCTGAAGGCGCGCCCGGACGTGGCGAGCGTCGAGATCGCCGGCCCCGGCTTCGTGAACCTGCGCCTGTCCGCCGACGTCTGGCGCGACCGCATCCGCGACGTGCTGACCGCCGGCACGGCCTATGGCGACAGCAATCTCGGCGCCAAGGAGCCGGTGAACGTCGAGTATGTGTCGGCCAACCCGACCGGCCCGCTGCACGCGGCGCACGGCCGCGGCGCCGTGTTCGGCGACGCGCTGGCGGCGCTGCTGGAAAAGGCCGGCTACGCGGTCACCCGCGAGTACTACATCAACGACGCCGGCGCCCAGGTGGACGTGCTGGCCCGCTCCACCTTCCTGCGCTACCGCGAGGCGCTGGGCGAGGACATCGGGGAGATCCCGGCGGGCCTCTATCCCGGCGAATACCTGAAGGAGGTCGGGCAGGCGCTCGCCCAGCGGGATGGGAACAAGTGGGTCGGGACCGAAGAGGCCGAGTGGCTGCCGGCCTGCCGCGAGTTCGCCATCGCCATGATCATGGAGTGGATCAAGGAGGATCTCGGCGTGCTGGGCGTCCGCATGGACGTCTACAGGTCCGAACGCGCGCTGGTGAAGGCGGGCGCGGTGGACACGGCGCTGACGGCGCTGGAGGAGCGCGGGCTGATCTACGTCGGCGTGCTGGAGCCGCCCAAGGGCAAGAAGCCCGACGATTGGGAGCCTCGGCCGCAGACGCTGTTCAAGTCCACGGATTTCGGCGACGACGTCGACCGGCCGCTGAAGAAGTCGGACGGGTCCTTCACCTACTTCTCCAACGACATCGCCTACCACTTCGACAAGAGCCGCCGCGGCTTCAACACGCTGATCGACGTGTGGGGCGCCGACCATGGCGGCTACGTCAAGCGCATGCAGGCGGCGACCACGGCCATCACCGAGGGCAAGGCGGCGCTGGACGTGAAGCTGTGCCAGCTCGTCCACCTGATGAAGAACGGCGAGCCGGTGAAGATGTCCAAGCGCGCGGGCACCTTCGTGACGCTGCGCGACGTGATCGAGGAAGTGGGCAAGGACGTCGTCCGCTTTATCATGCTGACCCGCCGCAACGACCAGACGCTGGAGTTCGATTTCGCCAAGGTGGTGGAGCAGTCGAAGGACAATCCGGTCTTCTACGTGCAGTACGCGCACGCCCGCTGCCGCTCCGTCCTGCGTCACGCGGCCACGGCCATGCCGGGCGCCGACCTGTCGCTGGCGGCGCTGGCCGCGAAGTCGAACCTCGCACGGCTGGACAGCGAGGAGGAGATGGCGCTCGCCAAGCGCATGGCGACTTGGCCGCGCATGGTGGAGTCCGCCGCGGAGGCGCACGAGCCGCACCGCGTGGCCTTCTATCTCTACGACCTCGCCAGCGACTTCCACGCGCTGTGGAATAAGGGCCGCGACGACGCCAGCTTGCGCTTCCTGATCGACGGCGACGAGGAGGTGACGGTCGCCCGGCTGGCGCTGGTCAGCGCCGTCGCCACGGTGATCGCGTCCGGCCTTGCGGTCATGGGCGTGGAGCCGGTGGAGGAAATGCGCTCATGAAGTACGAGGGCGATGTCAACTACGCCAGCAACCCCTACGGCACCACGCCGAACCGGGGAGGCCGGCGCGGTCTGCTCGGCCTCGGGATGGCCGTGGTGGGCATCGTGGCCTTCGCCGGTGCGATCGTCGTGACCTACGGCAAGGGCGACCGCGCGTCCCCGGACGGCGGACCGCCGCTGCTGACCGCCGACGGCACGCCCACCAAGATGCGCCCGGAGCAGCCGGGCGGCATGGAGGTGCCGCACCAGGACAAGCTGGTGTACGAGCGGCTGAACGAGCACGGCGCGAAGCCGCAGGTCGAACGGCTGCTGCCTCCGCCGGAGGAACCTCTGCCGCGCCCGGTGGTGACCCCGCAGATGCCGGCACCCCCGGCCATGCCGGAGGTGCCGCCGGTGGCACAGCTTCCGCCGCCGCCGCCGGGTGCGACGACGACCGTGCCGCGCCTGCCGGACGGCCAGCCGGCCGCGGGTGCGGACGGGCAGGCGGTCGCGCCCCCGCCGGCCGTCGCGGCCGTGCCACCGGCCCCGGCGCCCGTGGCGAAGGCGGCTCCGGCCGCGAAGCCGGCCCCGTCGCCCGCGGCGCAACCGCAGCCCAACGCCCCGAAGGCGGCGCCCGCCGCCCCGGTGCAGACCGCGGCGCTGCCGACCCCGCCGAAGCCGACCGCTCCGGCCGCGCAAGCGCCGGCGCCGCAGGCCGCGAAGCCGGCTCCCTCCCCGGCGGCGGCTCCAGCAGCACCTCCGGCCCCGGCCAAGGCCGCCGGTGGTGGCGGTTGGCGCATCCAGCTCGCCTCCCTTCGCAGCGAGGCGGAGGCCACGGCGGAGTGGAAGCGCCTGTCCGGGCGCCATCCGGACGCGCTGGGCGGCCTGTCCATGCAGGTCGTCAAGGCCGACCTGGGCGAGAAGGGCGTCTACTACCGTGTGCAGGGCGTCGGATTGAACGAGGATCGGGCCAAGGCGGCCTGCGCCCAGCTGAAGGCGCAAAGTGTGGGGTGCGTGGTTGTCCGTCCATAAGCCGTCTAAAGCTGCCGCAACGCCGGTTTCGAAAACGGCGGCTCCGAAGGCCCATCGCCCCCGCGCGGTCGTCTTTGGCGCCGCCGGCACGAGCTTGAGCGAGGAGGAGCGCGCGTTTTTCCGCGAGTCCGACCCGCTGGGCTTCATCCTGTTCCGCCGCAACTGCGAGACTCCCGAGCAGGTGCGCGCGTTGGTGGACGCCATGCGCGAGTCCGTCGGCCGGCCCGACGCGCCGGTGCTGATCGACCAGGAGGGCGGGCGCGTCGCGCGCATGCGGCCGCCGCACTGGCCGGCCTTCCCGCCGATGCGCGTCTTCGGCGACCTGGCCGACCGCGACCCCGCCGCCGGGCGGGAGGCCGCCTGGATCAACGCCCGGCTGCTCGCCCACGCGCTGATCGACGTCGGTGTGACGGTGGACTGCGCGCCGGTCTGCGACGTGCCGGTGGAAGGCGCCCACGACATCATCGGCGACCGGGCCTTCTCCCGCGATCCCGCGCGCGTGGCCGATCTGGCGCGCGCGACCTGCGAGGGGCTGATCGCCGGCGGTGTGCTGCCGGTCGTGAAGCACATCCCCGGCCACGGCCGCGCCTTCGCCGACAGCCACGCCGAACTTCCGGTGGTGGACGCGCCGCTGGAGGATCTCCAGGCCACGGACTTCGCGCCCTTCCGCGATCTGGCCGACATGCCGCTGGGCATGGTCGCCCACGTCGTGCTGAAGGCCGTCGATCCGGACGCGCCGGCCAGCACCTCGGCCACCGTGGTGCGCGACGTGGTGCGCGGCGCGCCGATCGGGTTCGACGGGCTGCTGTTCAGCGACGACCTGTCCATGGGCGCGCTGGCCGGGGGCATGGACGACCGGGCGCAGGCCGTGCTGGCGGCGGGCATCGACGTCGTGCTTCACTGCAACGGCGTGATGGAGGAGATGGTGGCGGTGGCCGAGGTGGTGCCGCCCATCAGCTACGTCGCGGCCCAGCGCTGGGCGCTCGCCCAGGCGGTGCGCTGCGTGGCGCAGCCGGTGGACGTCGTCGCGCTGGGGGCGCGGTTGGCCGAACTGCTCCGTTCCCCCGGGGCTTGAGGAGGATAGGGAATGGACGGCCTGATCGACCGGATCCCGATGATCGCCGCGGTCGCCCTTCCCGCGATCCTGGCCATCACCCTGCACGAGGCGGCGCACGGATTCGTCGCCTGGTGGCGGGGCGACGACACGGCGTGGCAGCTCGGCCGCGTGACGCTGAACCCGCTGCGCCACATCGACCCCTTCGGCACGGTGATCCTGCCGGCGCTGATGTACTTCACCACCGGATTCGTGTTCGGCTGGGCCAAGCCGGTGCCGGTGAACTTCGCCCGCCTGCACTACCCGCGCCGCGACATGGTTTGGGTGGCGCTGGCCGGGCCCGGGATCAACTTCGTGCTGGCGCTGGTGTCCGCCATGCTCTGGGGTCTGACCGGCGACCAAGCCGAGGGCATCGGGGCGTGGTTCCGCGCGGCGCTGGAGGTGTCGGTGCTGGTCAACGTCGTGCTGATGGTCTTCAACCTGATCCCGATTCCGCCGCTGGACGGCGGCCGGGTGGCGGTGGGCGTCCTGCCGGACGCGCTGGCCTTCCCGTTGGCCCGGCTGGAGCGCTTCGGGATGCTGATCCTGCTGGGCGCCTTCTTCCTGCTGCCGATGATCGGGCGCGAGATCGGGGTGAACCTGAATGTGATGAGCTGGGTGCTCGGCCCGCCGGTCGACTGGGTCATCGACGTGATCCGCGTGCTGAGCGGCAATTCCTGACATGGCGCCGAAGCCGCCGAAGGACGGTTTTGCGGAGGAGGGCGCCGGCCCGGCGAGCCCGGCGGAGCAGCTCGTCCTCGTGCTGGACGGGTTCGAGGGGCCGCTCGACATGCTGCTGGCGCTGGGGCGCGAGCAGAAGGTGGACCTGACCAAGATCTCCATCCTCCAACTCGCCGACCAATACCTCGCCTTTGTCGCGGAGGCGCGCAAGGTACGGCTGGAGCTGGCCGCCGACTATCTCGTCATGGCGGCGTGGCTCGCCTACCTGAAGTCGCGCCTGCTGATCCCGAACGTCGAGGACGAGGAACCGTCGGGCGAGGACATGGCGGCGGCGCTGGCCTTCCAGCTGCAGCGGCTGGAGGCGATGAAGGAGGCCTCGGCCAAGCTGTTCCGGCGCCCGCGCCTGGGGGTGGACGTCTTCCCGCGCGGTGCGCCGGAGGACGTGGACATCCAGCGCAAGTCGGTCTTCCAGGTCACGCTCTACGACCTGCTGAAGGCCTATGGCGAGCACAAGAAGCGCAAGGAAGGCGGCGTCCTGCACATCGAGCCGGTGCGGCTCTATTCGCTGGAGGATGCGGTGCGCCGCCTGTCGGAACTGCTTGGGCGCATGCCGGACTGGGCGACGCTGTCCAGCTTCTTGCCCGACGGCGTGCGCGGCGCTCTGCTGAACCGCTCCGCGCTGGCCGCGCACTTCGCGGCGACGCTGGAGCTGGCCAAGGCCGGGCAGGTAGAACTGCGGCAGGACGGCGCCTTCGCACCGATCTACGTCCGCCGCGCTGCCCGACAGGAATGATGCGATAGGAATGATGGGACCGCATCGATGATCCAGGACATCGCCAACCCCGAGGCCGTGGAGGCGCGTCTTCACAAGCTGCGGCTTCTGGAAGCCCTGCTGTTCGCCTCCGCCGATCCGCTCGACGAGGAAACGCTGGCCGGGCGGCTGGAGCGCGACACAGACGTGGCCGACCTTCTTGAGGAGCTGCGTGCGCATTACGCGCCGCGTGGCGTGAACCTCGTGCGCACGGGGGCCGGATGGTCCTTCCGCACCGCCCTGGACCTCGCCCCGCTGCTGCGGCAGGAGGAGGAGGTTTCCAAAAAGCTGTCACGGGCGGCCATCGAGACGCTGGCGATCATCGCCTACCACCAGCCGGTGACCCGCGCCGAGATCGAGGCGATCCGCGGCGTGGCGACCAGCAAGGGCACGCTGGACATCCTGATGGAGAACGGCTGGATCCGGCCGGGCCGCCGCCGCGAGACTCCGGGCCGGCCGCTGACCTGGGTGACCACCGACCATTTCCTGGACCATTTCGGACTGGAATCGCTGCGCGACCTGCCGGGCGTCGAGGATCTGCGCGCCGCGGGGCTGCTGGATTCGCGCCCGGTCCTGCTGGGCATCGCCGGCGGTGGTGCCGACGAGCCAGCCGAGAGCGCGGAGACGGAGGACGCGGACGGCTGAAGACGCCGCCTTTCCGTCACCATTCGAAAATAAGAACCATTTGCATCAACTCCGGTGGCCGTTTACTAGGGAATCAACCGATTTCTTCCGCCGACCTGGGACCGCGACCGCCATGAACCGATCAACCGCCACCGCCCGCGCCCATGAGGCCACGGACGCGCCGCGCGAGGCCCTGGCGCTCGACCGTGTCACGCACCGGTATGGGAGGACGACGGCGGTGGACGACGTCAGCCTGACCATCGGGCCGGGCGAAATCGTCTGCCTGTGCGGCCCGTCCGGCTGCGGAAAGTCCTCGTTGCTGCGCATCGCGGCGGGGCTGGAGCCGTTGCAGGCGGGGGCGGTGCGCGTCGGCGGGCGGTTGGTCGCGGACGGGCGGGGCGCGGTGCCGCCGGAAAAGCGCGGCGTCGGACTGGTCTTCCAGGATTACGCGCTGTTCCCGCACCTGTCGGTGCTCGACAACGTCCGCTTCGGGCTGTCGGGGCTGACTGGCGAGGCGCAGAAGGGCCGCGCCCTGGAAACGCTTGGGCAGGTCGGCATGGCGGAGCACGCCGGGTCGTTCCCGCACCAGCTCTCCGGCGGGCAGCAGCAGCGCGTGGCGCTCGCCCGCGCGCTGGCGCCGAATCCGGCGGTTTTGCTGCTGGACGAGCCCTTCTCCGGCCTCGACGCCCGGCTGCGGGAGCAGGTGCGGGACGAGACGTTGCACGTTCTGAAGCGCAACGGTGCGGCCACCATGCTGGTCACCCACGACCCGGAAGAGGCGATGTTCCTCGCCGACCGGATCGCGCTGATGCGCGCCGGGCGGATCGTGCAGATCGGGGACCCGGTCGACCTCTACACCCGCCCGGCCGATTCTTACGCCGCCAGTTTCTTCGGGGAGGTGAACCGGCTGGGCGGTGTCGCGCGCGGCGGGGCGGTGGCGACGCCGGTCGGTTCCGTACCGGCGGCCGTGGCCGAGGGAAGCACCGTCGAGGTGCTGATTCGGCCGGAGGCGCTGAAGCTGGCGGTCGGTGAAGGACCAAGCAGCGCGGTGACGGCCCGGGTCACGGCCGCACGCCTGCTCGGCCGGTCGAGCCTCGTCCATCTGGACCTGCCGGACGGGATGGGCGGGACCGTCCACCTGCACGCCCGCGTGCCGGGACCGTTCCTGCCCCCCGAGGAAAGCCTTGTTTCGGTCAGTTTGGACCGGTCCCAGGTCTTCGTTTTTCCCGCCTGACGCATTACCTGAGTGCTGAGGCGGTTCCGCACGCCGGATGCCGGGACCAAGGCCCCATATCGGAAACCGGGGCCGGCGTTGCGGCGGCGAAACCTTTCTGCCATAGTGCCGCCCCGCCGATGGGGCGACCGTTCAGGAAAAAAGTGTCATGGGATTCTCCAGCATCTGGCATTGGGTCATTGTTCTTCTGATCGTCCTGCTCCTGTTCGGCGCCGGCAAGCTGCCGAAGGTCATGGGCGACCTTGCCAAGGGCATCAAGAACTTCAAGGCCGGCCTGAAGGACGAGGATGAGGACGCCGCCGTGGTCGCCAAGCCGCAGGTGGTGTCGAGCCAGCCGGTTCCCCCGGCCGCCGGTCCCGCTGCTGCTGGTCCGACCGTCGTCACCCCCGCCCCGGACCAGGGCGTCAAGAAGGACGAGACGGCCCGTACCTGAGCGGCCGGCGCCGCTGGCCCACGCGCCGTCTCGATAAGGCTGAGGAGCCATGTTCGACATCGCTTGGTCGGAACTGATGGTCATCGCGGTCGTGGCCCTTGTGGTCATTGGCCCGAAGGACCTGCCCAAGGCCATCTTCACCCTGGGAAAATGGGTGCGGAAGGCGCGCGTCGTCGCGCGTGACTTCCAGGGCCACATCGACGACATGATGCGCGAGGCGGAGTTGGACGAACTCCGCCAGCAGGCGCTGAAGGTCCGCGACACCAACCTGAAAAGCATGGTGGAGAACTCCATCGACCCGAAGGGCGAGTTGAAGAACGCCTTCGATGTTTCGATGACGAGCGGCACGTCCGGCCATCCCGGCAGTACGCCGGAGGAGGATGGGGCGGTCGCTCCGGTCGGCTCTCCGCAGGTCGCCGCGGCGCAACCGCTGCCGGCGACCGAACCTCCAGTCACGGCGCCTCTTCCCGAGGCACCGCCGGTGGAGTTCACCCCCACGCCCGCGGCGGCCCCGGCCGCTGCTCCCGCGCAGACGGCTCCAGCGTCAACCGCTGAACCCGTCCCGGCGCCAACGACGAACAAGCAGGCGTGACCCCCGTGTCCGGCGAGACGCAGATGACCGGCGAGACCGAAGACGAGCTTGAAGACAGCAAGATGCCGCTGATCGACCATCTGGTCGAACTGCGCAACCGGCTGATGTATTCGATGATCGCCATCGTGGTGGCGTTCTTCCTCTGCTATGCCTTCTCCGACCGGATCTACAATTTCCTGGTCCAGCCGCTCGCCGACATTCTGGCGGGGCAGGGGCGCCGGATGATCTACACCGGCCTGACCGAGGCGTTCTTCACCTATGTGAAGGTCGCCTTCTGGGCCGGCTGCTTCCTGTCCTTCCCCATCGTCGCCAGCCAGATCTGGATGTTCGTGGCGCCTGGGCTGTACAAGCACGAGCGCAAGGCCTTCTTGCCCTTCCTGTTCGCCACGCCGGTGCTGTTCTTCATGGGCGGGGCGATGGTCTACTACTTCATCTTCCCGCTCGCTTGGCGCTTCTTCCTGGGGTTCGAGTTCCACCCCGGCGGTGACACGACGGCCCTGCCGATCGAGTTCGAAGCCCGCGTCGGCGAGTATCTCGGGCTCGTGATGCACCTGATCTTCGCGTTCGGGCTCGCCTTCCAGCTTCCGGTGCTGCTGACGCTGCTGGTGCGGGCCGGTCTGCTGACGACGGAGACGCTGGCCGCCAAGCGGCGCTACGCCATCGTTTTCGTGTTCATCGCCGCCGCGGTGCTGACCCCGCCGGATGTGATCAGCCAGTGCGGCCTCGCCATCCCGTTGCTGGCGCTGTACGAGATCTCGATCTGGATCGGCCGCAGCATCGAGAAGAAGCGCGACGCGGACGAACGCGCCCAAGAGCAAGCCTGAAAGCGGTGAGACGGGCGGGCTGTGATCAGCCCGCCTGCGCCGCGACGGCCACTTGGTTCCGACCGTTCCGCTTTGCCTGATAGAGCGCCGTGTCCGCGTCGGCGAGCGCGGTGTCCAGGTCGGCGCCGTCGCATTCCGCGACGCCGATGCTGACGCTGGCGATGATGCGGTGGCCATCGAACTCCACCGCCCGCCGGGCGAAATCGACCCGCAGCCCTTCCGCCAATGTCCTGGCGCCGGTCCGGTCGGTGTCGGGCAGCAGCAGGCAGAACTCCTCCCCGCCATAGCGGCCGAACAGGTCGGACTTGCGCAGCCGCGCCGTGACGGTGTCGGCGAAGGCCCGCAGAAGCTCGTCGCCGGCCTGATGGCCGAAACGGTCGTTGATCCGCTTGAACCGGTCGAGGTCGAGCAGCAGGAGCGCGAGCGGCTCGCCGGTCCGCCGCGCCCGCGCGATCTCGCGCTCCGCATGGCGGAAGAAGGCGCGGCGGTTGAAGGCGCCGGTCAACGGGTCGACGGTGGCCAACTGGTCCAGCTCGGCCTGCAGCCGCTCGCTGGTCATGGCGAGGAAGCCGATGCTCCAGGCGGTGACGGCCAGGATCGCCTCCAGGAAGGCGATGCTGTTCAGCAGGTTTGGCGCCAGCAGGTGGTCCAGCGGCCCGGCGCCGGGCATCATCGCCGCGCGGACGGTCACGAAGGCGGCGTGCAGCGCGAAGAGCAACGCCGTCGTGCGCTTGGCCCGCCGGGGCGCACCAAGCGGCCCCATGCGCCACAGGTCCAGCGCGGCCACCAGCGACAGCGCGGCGATGCCGGCCGACCCGATCAGGATGCGCGCGATGATGTCGTCGTCCACCACCACGAAATACGCGTTGCCGGCGGTCAGCAGGGTGAAGGCCGCGAACCCGGTCCGCCAGGGAATCGGCCGACCGCCGAAGCTGCGCACGCCGAACCAGTTCAGGACGTAGGTCGCCGCCACCATGCCGTTGCTGAGCGGAATGACGAAGCCGGCCGGCAGGACGCCGTAGAACATGACCAGCGACATGCCGACCACACCGATCAGCGCCCCGGCCGCCCAATAGCCCAGCGCGACAATGTGGCGGTGGGCGCGCCACGTCAGCACGGCGGCCGTGGTGAGCAGAACGCCGAGTCCGATCAGGACGACGACGAGGGTGCGGGTGTCGAGAGGCATGTCCGGAATGGTGTGACGAAATGGAATTGCGCTGTATGTGCAACGGCGGGGTGCCCCGCGGCTACCGATAATTGGTGGATGCAGGGTGGTGCCGGCCGCGCCTGAGGCCCTCCGCGCGGTTGCGCCACTGGACCTTCCACCGGCGGCACACTATAACCAGCCTCCCACCCATTCCGTTTTGCCGTGAGCCATGCACGACCTTCGCGCCATTCGTGAGAACCCCGACGCTTTCGACCGCGGCCTTGCCCGCCGGGGCCTGGAACCGATGTCGCCCAAGGTGCTGGACCTCGACTCCCGCCGCCGTGCGGCGCAGACGCAGCTCCAGGAGATGCAGGCCCGCCGCAACGAGGCGGCCAAGGAGATCGGTCTCGCCAAGCGCGAGGGCCGCGACGCCCAGCCGCTGATGGACGAGATGGCGCAGCTGAAGGAGCAGCTGCCCCAAGTCGAGGAGGAGGAGAAGGCGCTCGGCGCCGAGCTGGACGGCCTGCTCGCCACCATCCCGAATCTGCCGGCCGACGACGTGCCGGAGGGGCCGGACGAGACGGCCAACGTCGAGATCCGCCGCTGGGGCGAGCCCAAAGACATCGCAGGCGCCAAGCAGCATTTCGAGTTGGGCGAGGCGCTGGGCCTGATGGACTTCGAAGCCGCGGCCCGCATGTCCGGCGCCCGCTTCACCGTGCTGAAGGGCCCGCTGGCGCGGCTGGAGCGCGCGCTCGCCGACTTCATGCTGGACATCCACACGGGCGAGAACGGCTACACGGAAATCGCCCCGCCGCTGATGGTGCGCGACAATGCCCTGTTCGGCACCGGCCAGCTGCCGAAGTTCGAGGAGGACCTGTTCCGCACCGTCGGCAGCGATCATTACCTGATCCCGACCTCGGAAGTGCCGCTGACCAACCTCGTCAACGACCAGATCGTGGCGACGGAGGAACTTCCCTACCGCTACACCGCGCTGACCCCGTGCTTCCGCGCGGAGGCCGGTTCGGCCGGGCGCGACACGCGCGGCATGATCCGCCAGCACCAGTTCTGGAAGGTGGAGATGGTCAGCGTCACCGCCCCCGACCAGTCGGAGGCGGAGCATGAGCGCATGACCCAGTGCGCGGAGACGATTCTGCAGCGGCTGGGGTTGCCTTACCGCGTGGTGACGCTGTGCACCGGCGACATGGGCTTCTCGGCCCGCAAGACCTACGACATCGAGGTCTGGCTGCCGGGGCAGAACATGTACCGCGAGATCTCCAGCTGCTCGAACTGCGGCGACTTCCAGGCCCGGCGCATGAAGGCGCGCTGCCGGCCCAAAGGCGAAAAGCAGACGCAGTTCGTGCACACCCTCAACGGATCGGGCGTCGCGGTCGGGCGCTGCCTGATCGCGGTGCTGGAGAACTACCAGCAGCCCGACGGCTCGATCCTCGTCCCCGAAGCGCTCCGGCCCTACATGCGCGGGCTGGAGAGGATTTCCCTCTGATGTTCGAACTTCCTGTCGACCTGTCGAAAGCCCGCATCCTCGTCACCAACGACGACGGCATCCACGCCCAGGGACTGAAGATCCTGGAGGCGATCGCGCGGTCCCTGACCGACGACGTCTGGGTGGTGGCGCCGGAGATGGAGCAGTCCGCCGCCAGCCACTCGCTGACCATCAACCGGCCGCTTCGCCTGCGCAAGCTGGACGAGAAGCGGTTCACGGTGGACGGCACGCCGACCGACTGCGTGCTTCTGGCCGTCAACCACGTGATGAAGGACGATCGGCCGACGCTGGTCCTTTCCGGCGTCAACCAGGGCTCCAACATCGGCGAGGACGTGACCTATTCGGGCACCATCGCCGCGGCCATGGAGGCCACGCTGCTGGGCGTGCCGGCCATCGCGATGAGCCAGCATTACGAGAACGGGAGCCCGATCGACTGGTCGGCGGCGGAAGCCTGGGGCGCCGACGTGATCCGCAAGGCGGTCACCGTCGCCTGGCCGAAGAACGTGCTGCTGAACGTGAACTTCCCGTCCTGCAAGGCGGACAAGGTCAACGGCGTGCAGGTGGTCCGTCACGGCAAGCGCAAGATCGGCGACGAGCTGCTGGAGCGCGTGGATCCGCGCGGCAAGCCCTATATCTGGATCGGGACCCTGCGTGGCGAGGCCGACGTGGCTCCCGATACGGACATCCATGTGGTATTCTCAGGCGGCATCTCGGTGACGCCGGTCTTCCTGGACCTGACGCACACACCGACGCTGCAGACGCTGCGACAGGCATTCGTGTGACGGTTGACGCGCGAAAGATTCGTTTGCTGATGGCGTTGCGCCGCAACGGCGTGACCGACACCAGGGTTTTGGCCGCCATCGAACGGATCCCGCGCGAGTTGTTCGTCCCCGACGCCTTTCAGGATCAGGCCTGGGAAGACACCGCCCTGCCCATCGACCTCGGCCAGACGATCAGCCAGCCGCTGATCGTCGCGCTGATGACCCAGGCGCTGGAGGTGAACGACCGCCAGAAGGTTCTGGAGGTCGGCACCGGCTCCGGCTACCAAGCGGCGATTTTGTCGCGGCTGTGCCGGCGGCTCTACACGATCGAGCGGCTGAAGCCCCTGCTGGACGAGGCGGAGAAGCGATTCCAGGCGCTCCGCCTGCACAACATCACGACGCAGCACGGCGACGGGACGCGGGGTTGGCCGAGCCAAGCGCCGTTCGAGCGCATACTGGTCACGGCCGCGGGCGGCCCCGACGCGCCAAAGGACTTGACGGATCAGCTCGCCGTTGGTGGTGTCATGGTCATCCCGCTGGGGGGCGACTACCGCGAACAGCGGGTGGTCCGCTACCGGCGGACCGAAACCGGTCTCACTCGGGAGGACTTGTGGCCCGTCCGCTTCGTACCGTTGCTGTCCGACCCGCCCGCGGAACCGTCCCCGGACTCATCCGGGGATCCGGAGCCCGGGACGGCTCCTCCGGCCCCTTCGGCGTGAATGGACGTCTGATCGCGGCGGTGCTCGTCCTGCTGCCGCTCCTGTCCGCCTGCCAGCAGCGCACCGGCGGGCTGGCGCCGGTCACGACGGTGGGCAACTCGCCGGATTCGGCGGGCGGCGCCGTCATCGTCGGGCGCGGCGACAGCGCCTACATCCTGTCGCGCCGCTACAACGTCCCGCTCCGCGACCTTATTGAGGCCAACCGGCTGTCGCCGCCCTACACGCTGGAGATCGGGCAACGGCTCGTGCTGCCGACCTCGCGCCAGTACATCGTGCAGAAGGGGGACACGCTCTACGGCATCTCCCGCATGCACAACGTCGATGTCAGCGAGCTGACGCGCATCAACGGCCTGTCGGCGCCCTACGCCGTGCAGGCCGGCCAGCCGCTGCGGCTTCCCGGCGGCGGCGGTGGCGGTGTGCCGGCGGGCAACATCGCCGTGGCGGAGGCGCCGGAATACGCCGCCCCGTCATCGTCGGCCGGGGCGCTGGCCGGCCCGGCGATCGGGACGGCGCCGGTGAAGCAGGTGTCGCGCGGTTCCATCCAGGCTGCGGAACTGCCGCCGCCGGGAAGCTCGTCGGGAGGCCCGGCGCCGACCGTGCCGCCGGCTCCCGCGCCGGCGGGGATCGCCGCGGCGCCGCTTCCCGGTTCCAAGCCGACCGTCGGCCAGGATCAGGGCGGCGTGAGCTACCAGCCAGGGCAGGCCCCGACCTCCCTGCGCCTGCCCGGCCAGAAGCCCAGCGTCACCGCGGAGGCGATCCCGGTGCCCGTGCCGGCGCCGGTCGAGCCGCAGCCTGTTCCCCAGGCGGCTCCGCAACCCGCGCCCTCGCAGGAGGTGGCCGTCGCCCCGCCGCCGAAGGCAGAGCCGGCTCCGCCGAAGTCCTCCGGCCGTTACCTGTGGCCGGTGAAGGGCAAGCTGATCTCGTCCTATGGGCCGAAGCCCGACGGGCTGCACAACGACGGGCTGAACATCGCCGCGGCCAAGGGCACGCCGGTCGTCGCGGCCGACAACGGAGTGGTCGCCTATGCCGGCAACGAGTTGCGCGGCTTCGGCAACCTGCTGCTGGTCAAGCACGCGGACGGCTTCATCACCGCCTACGCCCACCTCGACCGCATCGATGTGGAGCGCGGGGCGACGGTCAAGCGCGGGCAGGCCATCGGGACGGTCGGCCAGACCGGGTCCGTCACCAGCCCGCAGCTTCACTTCGAGCTGCGCAAGGGCAGCCAGGCGGTCGATCCGCGCGACCGCCTGGACGGTGCCCGTGTCAGCGAAGGGGCTTCTCGAGACGGCCAGCCAGGTCCTGGATAAACTGCCAGGCAACGCGGCCGGAGCGGCTGCCGCGCGTCATCGACCATTCCACCGCCTCGGCGTGCAGCTGTTCGACCGGCACGTCGAGGCCGAAGCGCTTGGCGTAGCCCTCGATCATCGCGAAGTAGGTCGGCTGGTCGCAGTTGTGGAAGCCCAGCCACAGGCCGAAGCGGTCGGACAGCGAGACCTTTTCCTCCACCGCCTCGGCCGGGTTGATGGCGGTTGAGCGTTCGTTCTCGATCATGTCGCGCGGCATCAGGTGGCGCCGGTTGGACGTGGCGTAGAAGACCACATTCTCCGGCCGCCCCTCGATTCCGCCCTCCAGCACGGCCTTCAGCGACTTGTAGTGCGCGTCGTCATGGTCGAAGGACAGGTCGTCGCAGAACAGGATGAAGCGGCGCGGCTCGTCCTTCAGGCGGGTCAGCAGGCGGGGCAGGGTGGGGATGTCCTCGCGGTGGATTTCCACCAGTGCGATGGTGCCGGGGTGCTGCTCCGCCACGGCGGCGTGCACCGACTTCACCAGCGAGCTTTTGCCCATGCCGCGGGAGCCCCAAAGCAGCGCGTTGTTGGCCGGCAGGCCGGCGGCGAAGCGTTGCGTGTTGTCCAGCAGGATGTCGCGCTGGCGCTCCACGCCCTGGAGAAGGGCGATCTCGACCCGGTTCACGGCGGGCACCGGCTCCAGCCGGTCGGGATCGGCGTGCCAGACGAAGGCGTCGGCGGCGGCGAGGTCGAGCCGGCCCGCTGGCGGCGGGGCTAGGCGCTCCAGCGCCTCGGCGATGCGGGAGAGCAGCGGCAGCAGTTGGGAATCGATGGTCATGGGTTCCGGCATTATCATCTTCTGCTGAGCGCAGATTTTCATGGAAACCGGCCGTGCGCACGGCCATTTTTTCGTCGCAAGCGCACGGTATCACACGGGTGGCCCGGTACAAGGCGTCGCCCTTTTTCCGTATCCCGTTGCATCGCGGGCGCGGCCCGTTATAGTCGCGGCGTCCTGGCCCATTTGGGTAGGGTGCCGGGACCAACCACAAGGAGCCTCCTGATGTTCGTTTCGACGGCCTATGCACAGACCGCCGCGCCCGCCGCCGGTGGGGCCGACATGATCGTGCAGTTCCTGCCGCTGATTCTGATCTTCGTCGTCTTCTACTTCCTGCTGATCCGTCCGCAGCAGAAGAAGATGAAGGATCACAAGGGCATGCTGGAGGCGATCCGCCGCGGCGACCGCGTGGTGACCGGCGGCGGCATCATCGGAACCGTGACCAAGGTCGGCCCGGAAGACGAGCTGCAGGTCGAGATCGCCGAGAACGTGCGCGTGCGCGTCGTCCGCTCGACCGTGAACCTCGTGCTCGCCAAGACCGAACCGGCCGGCAAGGGCGGCACGGGCGGCACTCCGGCCGCGACCCCGGCGACGACCGCCGAGGGCGAGAAGGCCGGCGAGGCCAAGGTTGCGGGCCGCAAGTAAGGCGGCCCTTCGGTAGCGAACGGGACTGGTTGACGTATGCTGTATTTTCCGCGCTGGAAGACGTACCTGATCATCGCTGTCTGCGTGCTCGGGACCATACTCTCGCTGCCGAATTTCCTCAGCCGCGAGACGCTCGCCGCGCTGCCGGGCTGGTACGCGGGCACCCGCGTCAACCTCGGCCTCGACCTGCGCGGCGGCTCGCACCTGCTGCTCGAGGTCGACATGAACGCGGTCATCCATGACCGCGTCGAGGGGCTGGTGGATTCGGCGCGGACGCAGCTGCGCACCGCGAACATCGGCTACACGGCGATCAATGCGGGCGACCGCGGCATCACCGTGCAGCTGCGCGACCCGGCCCAGGCCGACGACGCCGTGAAGGCGCTGCGCCCGCTGTCCAACAATATCGGCGGCGGCGCGCTCGGCGGTGGGCAGCCGGACCTGGACATCAGGACCAACGGCGGCACGATCACCGCGGGCCTCAGCGAGGTCGCGCTGCGCGACCGCGCGACCCAGGCGATCGAGCAGTCGATCGAGATCGTGCGCCGCCGAATCGACGAGACCGGCGTGAACGAGCCGATCATCGCGCGCCAGGGCAACGACCGCATCCTGGTCCAGCTGCCCGGCGTGGAGGACCCCGACCGCATCAAGCGGCTGCTGGGCACCACAGCGAAGATGACCTTCCGCCTGGTCGACATGAACGCCGACCCGACGACCGGCCGCGCCCCTCCTGGCTCCGAGGTGCTGCCCTCCACCGAGGGCGGGCGCAACCAGCCCTCCTATGTGGTGCGCAAGAAGGTCGAGGTCGACGGCGCCAACCTGAAGAACGCCACCGCGGGCACCAACCCGCAAACCGGCGAGTGGGTCGTCAATTTCGAGTTCGACAACGTCGGCGCGCGCCGCTTCGCCGACGTGACGCGGGCCAACGTCGGCCGGCCCTTCGCCATCGTTCTGGACAACAAGGTGATCAGTGCGCCCGTCATCCGCGAGCCGATCACCGGCGGCCGTGGCCAGATCAGCGGCAGCTTCACCGCCGCGGGCGCCAATGACTTGGCCGTCCTGCTGCGCGCCGGCGCCCTTCCGGCCCCGCTGAAGGTGATCGAGGAGCGCACGGTCGGCCCCGACCTTGGCGCCGATTCGATCCGCGCCGGCCTGATGGCCGTCTCCGTCGGCTTCGTGCTGGTCTGCGCCTACATGCTGGCCGCCTACGGCCTGTTCGGCGCCTTCGCCTGCTTCGCGCTGCTGATCAACATCGTGCTGACGCTGGCCGCGCTGTCCATGCTGCACGCGACGCTGACGCTGCCGGGCATCGCCGGCATCCTGCTGTCGCTGGGCTTGTCGGTCGATGCCAACATCCTGATCAACGAGCGCATCCGCGAGGAGACGAAGAAGGGCCGCGGCGTGTTCGGCGCGATGGAGGCCGGCTTCAGCCGTGCCTATTCGACCATCGTCGACTCGAACCTGACGACGGTCATCAAGATGGCGTTGTTGTTTGTCTTCGGCACCGGCGCCATCAAGGGGTTCGCCGTCACCATCACCTTCGGCATCCTCATCTCGATGTTCACGGCGACCGTGCTCGTGCGCCTCATGATGGTCAGCTGGCTGCGCCAGTCGCGGCCGGCCGCCCTCCCGGTCTGAGTCTGAAAGGTTTTTCCCATGTTCCGGCTCCGTCTGGTCCCCGACAACACCAACATCCAGTTCATGCGCGGCCGCTACGCCGGCCTGATCGTGTCGGCGCTGCTGTCGCTCGCCTCCGTCGCCCTGTTCTTCTACCCGGGGCTGAACTACGGCATCGACTTCCGCGGCGGCATCGTCATCGAGGCGCGCACGCCGCAGGCCGCCGACTTCGCGCAACTGCGCCACACGCTGAACCAACTCAACATGGGGCAAGTGGCGTTGCAGGAGTTCGGCTCGCCCCAGGACGTGCTGATCCGGCTGGAGCGCCAGCCGGGCGACGACGCGGCCCAGCAGGTGGCGGCCGACAAGGTGCGCGCCACGCTGGCCAAGGAGGTCCCCGGCACGACCGTGCGCCGCGTCGAGGCGGTGGGCGCCTCGGTCAGCGGCGAGCTGTTCTACAACGGCATGCTGTCGCTCGGCCTCGCCATGGTGGCGATGCTGGTCTACATCTGGTTCCGCTTCGAATGGCAGTTCGGCTTCGGTGCCATCGTCACGCTGCTGCTCGACGTGACGAAGATCGTCGGCTTTTACGCAATCACCGGCATGCAGTTCAACCTGACGGCGATCGCGGCGATCCTGACCATCATGGGCTATTCGATCAACGACAAGGTCGTGGTCTACGACCGCATGCGCGAGAACCTGCGCATCTACAAGAAGATGCCGCTGCGCGAGCTGATCGACCGCTCCATCAACGAGACGCTGAACCGCACGCTTGGCACGTCCATGTGCACGCTGCTGTCGATCATTCCTCTGGCGATCTTCGGCGGCGAGGCGCTGCAGGACTTCGGCATCGTGCTGATCTTCGGCATTTTCCTGGCGACCTCCTCGTCGATCTTCATCGCCGCCCCCATCTTGCTGTTCCTGGGCGAGAACCGGCTGCGCCGCGGCGTGCCGGCCCCGGAGGGCGCGCAACAGCCGGCCCCCACGCCTTGAAAATCAGCAACAAGGATTGCGGGTAAGCGATGGCGGACATCACGCCGATCATTCCGTCGGACCGGCAGGTTATCGACGGCTACGGGGACGGGCAGTTCTGCGTGTCGGGGAAGTGGCGGACCGGTGCGGTCGTGGTGCTGCCCGACCGCACGCAGCCGTGGGAGGCTCCGAACTTCTCGGCCCTGACCGTGGGAGACTTCGCGATGGTCGTGGGCGCGCAGCCGCGGGTCGAGCTTCTGCTGCTCGGCACGGGGAGCAAGATGCAGCTCCTGCCGAAGGCCCTGCGCCAGAGCCTGCGCGAGGCCGGGCTGGTGGTGGAGGTCATGGACACCGGTGCCGCTTGCCGGACCTACAACGTCCTGCTCGCCGAAGGCCGCCGCGTGGGCGCGGCCTTGCTGCCGGTCTGAGGTTGGACGGACATCCTCCGGATTCGTCGGCCTCCGGTTCGCCTGTCGACCACCAGCTGAATGCCTGGCGGGCGCACCGCCGGCCGGTGGAGGTCGACCAGCGGGTGAAGAACCTGACGGCGCGGCTCATCGGTCCGCTCCTCGGCGGCCTGGAACGGTTGATGCTGGACTTGCGGCTCGGCGTGGACCGGGACGTGGAGGTCGGAACGCTTGTCTTCCCGCGGCGGCGCCATCGGTTTCCCAAGGGCTATTGCCGGGAGATCACCGACACCGTCCTGGAACGCCTCACGCGTCGCGTCGCTGCGCCGGATGGTCCCGTGTTGGCCGCGCTCGCGGCCTTTCGGGCGGACGGCGGTCCCATCGTCCCCATCTGGGGAGCCCTGAGGGAGCGGTACTTCCAGAACGCCTTGCAGTTCGGCGACCTCTATGTCGACGTCGCGAACGACACGGTGGACGTCACCAAGCCGAAGGTCGAGATCCTGCCGCTCGACCGGAGTGGCTTGCAGACCGTGTCCGACATCGGCCACTTCGCCCGTATCGCGCGCCTCTATTGGGGCGGCGAGGTCTGGGCAAACACCCTCTTCCCGCGGCTGGCGCCGATTTTGCCGATTGTCCATCGCGGTCCGGACGGGCGGCTGTCGCTGCACCCGGACAGCATCGCGGTCTTCGCCGAGAACCTGGTCGGGGGCGGCCGGTCGGCGCTCGACTTCCTGACCGGCGAGCGGGAGGCCGGGCGGTGCGTGCCGGCGGACGTCGCGGCGTCCCTGGCCGGTTGGCAGAGCCGCGGCCCATGGTTCAGCGAGTTCAGCGCCACTGCGGATTGGGAGCGCCTCCACGCCTGTTTCAGCCTAGTCGCCGATCCGAGCGGCCCCTATCGGTCGGTCCAGGGCTTCCTGGAGATGGTCGAGGCGGTGAAAGCCGCCGCATCGTCGGGCTGATCGGCCCCGGCACTACGCAAAAAGGGCCCCTTTCGGGGCCCTTCTCGTTTCGGCGATCCTCGCGAAGGATCAGGCCGGAGCCTTCGACAGGCGCTCGGCGACGAACTCCCAGTTCACCAGGCTCTCCAGGAACGCCTTCACGAAGTCCGCGCGGCGGTTCTGGTAGTCGACGTAGTAGGCGTGCTCCCACACGTCGGCGGTCAGCAGCGGGAAGTGGCCCTG
This sequence comes from Azospirillum canadense, assembly GCF_025961225.1. Classification (GTDB taxonomy): domain Bacteria; phylum Pseudomonadota; class Alphaproteobacteria; order Azospirillales; family Azospirillaceae; genus Azospirillum; species Azospirillum canadense. Next base: position 656,813 of record NZ_JAOQNG010000010.1, read on the forward strand.
GGCCAGCGGGGTGTCGGCGTTGCCGGTCTTGGTGACCTTCAGCTTGCCGCCGTCCACGTACAGCCACGCCCAGCCCGAGCCGAACTGGGTGATGGCGGCGTTCGAGAACTCTTCCTTGAACTTGTCGACGCTGCCGAAGTCGGCGATCAGGCGCTTCTCAAGCTCACCGGGGATGGAGCCGCCACCGTTCTTCTTCATGCTCTGCCAGTAGAAGGTGTGGTTCCACACCTGGCCGGCGTTGTTGAAGAGGCCCTGCTTGGACGCGTCGCCATAGCTCTGCTTGATGACGTCTTCCAGGCTGGCGTTGGCCAGCGGGCTGTCCTTCGTCAGGTTGTTCAGGTTGGTGACGTAGGTCTGGTGGTGCTTGTCGTGGTGCAGGTGAAGGGTCTGCGACGACATGAACGGCTCCAGCGCGTCGTACGCGTAGGGGAGCGGCGGAAGTTCGAACGCCATGGGTTACCCTCTCTTCTTGAATTGTCCACTTCCTCGGGCCGAGCCTATACGGGCGCGGCGCCTCCGTCCGCTCAAATAGGCCCGCGGCGCGGCAAAGTGAAGGCCGGAAAAAGGCCGAGGCGCGAAAAGGTGGTACCCCGGGCGCCCAGGAGCGCCCCGGCGGCCCGTTCTCCGGAGCGAATCGCCGCTTCCAGTGTCGCCGGCAACCCGGTTTCGGTCCAATCCCCGGCCAGAACAAGGTTTTCCAGGCCGATTCGGCTGCCTGGGCGCTTCGCCATTTCCGCCGGCGCCTGATCGGGGGTGGCGCGCTTCTCCTTGACGATTCGGACCGGCGGAACCGGGCCGTCGAGGTTGAGGGCGCTCGCGACGTCGGTCCACAGGCGGGCCGCGACGGCCTCCGCGGGCCGGTCGGCCAGGGCGTCGGCGTCGCTGACCGTGACCGACGCGACGTCGCCACGCAGGAAGAGCCACTCCGCCGTTCCGCCGACGAGGCCGAGGAAGGGCAGGCCGCCGGGGAGCAAGGGCGCATCCGACGGGGATTCGGCCAACCGGAAATGGGCGTTCACGATCGCACGGCCGGCGGCGGGCGCCGGGAGACCCGGCAAAAGGCGGCTGGAGATCCAGGCCGGGGCGGCGAGCACGACCGAATCGGCCGGCCCAACCGGCACCCGCATCCCCGACACGGACAGGGCGGTAATGCGGTCGCCATCACGCTCCAGCCCGTCCACACGGCTGCCGAGGCGCAGCGTGCTGCCGTTGCGCTCCAACCAGGAAACGGCGGGGTCGACCAGGGCGGCGGACAGGCCGCGCTCGGCGAACAGTGGTCGGCAGGCAGCCTCGCCGCGCAGCAGCGTCTCCCGCAGCACCGCGCCGAACAGGCGGGCCGACGAACGGTCCAACGCGCCGTTCATCACGGAGACGCCGAGGGGATGCCACAGCCGCTCGTGCAGTGGGCCACTAGGTGGCAGGGCATCGGCGATGCTGGCCGACGGAGCGGCCAACAGGGTGCGAAGTGCCGACAGGTAGTCGGCCGGGCGGCTGCCCGGCACGCGGCGCGCCTTGTCGAACAGCCACAGGCCACCGGGGCGAAGCGTCCAGCGCTCCCCGTTGCGCAGGTCGAGGAAGGGGAAGGCGGCGGGGCGCAACTCCGTCAGGGAGCCGCGGGCGCCGATCGCCTCAAGGTAGCTGAGCAGCGAACGGTTGCCGCTGAGCGCCAGATGACTGCCGTTGTCGACCGTGCGGCCGAGCGTCGAATCGAAGAAGGAGCGGGCGCGCCCGCCGGCCTGCGGCGCACCGTCGTACAGCACGGCCCGCCGCCTGGCGGCGGTCAGGCGTACGGCCGCCGAAAGGCCGGCAAGGCCGGCCCCGACGATGTGGACGGTCGGTGCGGAATGGGTCTTCACGATGCCGGAGGGTACCCGACCGCGCAGCGAATCGCCACCAGCGCGCATTCGCGCTTGCCCACGCGCACGCGTTGGGCCGGGTCCGCCCAGCCCCGTGCGCGCAGGCGGACGAGCAGCCGGTGGTACAGGACCATCATGGCGACCGCCGCCCACAAGGAGCCGCGCCGCCCGCCCTTCCGGCTCTCCTCCAGCGCCCGCCGGGATTCGGCGAACTTCTCCTCGGCGAGGTCGGCCAGCGCCTCGCAGACCTTCGGCAGGTTGGGATGGGTGAGCACGGCGGCCGGGTCGGAGGTGCCGATGTCGGCGTCGTCCAGCAGCTCGCGCGGCAGGTACAGCCGCCCCATCTGTGCGTCCTCCGCCACGTCGCGCAGGATGTTGGTAAGCTGCAACGCCTCGCCCAGCGCCAGGGCGAAGGCCTCCGTCGAGGCGTCGGCGCGGTCGAACACCCGAATCGCCAGCATGCCGACGGCGCCCGCCACACGCCGGCAATAGAGCCGCAGCGTGGGAAGGGGCGGTGCCAGGAGACCGGCGGCACTGCCATCATCGGTGGGAATGTCCATCGCCATGCCGTCGATCAGCGCCTCCAACTCGCCGCGGGGGAGGCCGTAGCGGTCGATGGCACCCTTCAGGGCGGCGCCCAGCGGGCTGGACGGAGCGCCGCCGGCGTAGAGGCCGCGGACCTCGCGCCGCCATTCGTCCAGCGCGGCGCGCTTCTCCACGGGATCGCCGGGTTCGTCCGCGATGTCATCGATTCGGCGGCAGAAGGCGTAGATGGCGAACATTGCCGCGCGCTTGGAACGCGGCAGAAGCAGCATCGGCCAGTAGAAGGTGCTGCCGGAACTCTGGGTGACGGCGGCCGCGGCGGCCGCAGGGGTCGCGGCGGAATCGTCGCGCGTCGAGTCCAGCGTCGGCTGCGGCATGCTGCGGTCCTGTCCTATGGCTCCGGTCGGTTACCTCATCCTATTTCGTGCCCAGCGCGCGCGCCAGTCCCCGTGCAGCCGCATAAACCTTATGGTGGGTGCCGAGCACCACGCGCTTCTTCAGCGGGTCGCGCGCCTTCAGCCGCTTGGCCAGCGATTCCGCAAGGCTGAGGATCACGGAGGCCTCAAGCCGCAGGCCGCGGTGCTGGATCAGGCTGGGCAGGGGCGCGGCCCGCTCCAGCAGGCGGTCGGTGTGTTCCAGCGTGCGGTCGAAGATGACGCGCAGCTTGGTGTCGCTCTCCGGCTCGACCAGCCGTTCCACGCTGATCCCGCCTTCCTCGAACCAGGCGAGCGGAATGTAGCAGCGGCCAAGCTGCATCCAGTCGTCGCGGCAGTCCTGGAGGTGGTTGAGCACCTGGAGCGCCGAGCAGAGCGCGTCCGACGCCGGGCCGGCGGCCACGCCCTCGCCGTGCAGGTCGAGCAGGAAGCGCCCGACTGGGTTGGCGGAGAAGCGGCAGTAGAGCAGCAGGTCGCTCCAGCTGTGGCAGCGCGCGCCGACGGCGTCGCGCCGGAAGGCGCGCAGCACCTGCCGGGCGTGGCGGTCGCTGACCCCCGTCGATTGCAGGCTGGCGCGCAGGTCCAGCGCCGGCTTCAGGTAGGCGTGCTTGGCCTGACCCGTGGTCAGGGAGCGCTCCAGCGCCTCCAGGTAGGCCAGCTTGGTCTCCGGCTCCAGGTCCGGATCGTCGGCGATGTCGTCGCCCAGGCGCACGAATCGGTAGAAGGCCATCACATGCGGCCGCAAATGCTTCGGCAGCAGGTGCGATGCGACGGGAAAGTTTTCGGACCCGGCGTCCTTGCGGGCGATCGGGTTGGGTTTCCGGGGCTTCGTGGGGGCGATGTTGAAATCGGCCATGGGTCCGTGCCTGCTGCGCGTCGGGGCTGGCGTGAGGCGCCTGTGTGCCTAATATAAGGCGCAAACCGGCTTTGCCCCGGTCTGCAATCCGTTCCACCCCCATTTTTCCCATACAGGCATCACATGGCGAAGGCTACCCCCGACCTGTCCTATAGCGGACAGGAGGTGCGGAAATATGACAACGACCGTTTTCTGACCTGTCTATTCGCCCCGGCCGAGCGGCGCGAATCGCTGTTCGCGCTCTACGCCTTCAACCTGGAGATCGCCAAGACGCGCGAGGTGGTAACGGAGCCGATGTTGGGCCAGATGCGCCTGCAGTTCTGGCGCGACGGCATCGAGAAGGTCTACGGGGGCGCTGCGGTGCCCAAGCACGCGGTGATGGAGCCACTGGCCGCCGCGGTCAAGGAGCAGGGGCTGAGCCGCGCCCTGCTGGACCGCCTGATCGACGCCCGTGAAGCCGACCTGGAGGACGCCGCGCCGGCCAGCCTGGACTGCCTCGTCAACTACGCCGACGTGACCAGCACGCCTCTCGTCCAACTGGCGCTCGAGTCGCTGGGCGTGCGGGAGGAGGGCGCGCAACGGGCGGCGCGCCATGTGGGCATCGCCTACGCGCTGACCGGCATCCTGCGCGCGGTGCCTTTCCACGCCCACCAGCACCGCCAGATGCTGCCGGCCGACCGCATGGAGGCCCACGGCGCCAAGCAGGCCGACCTGTTCGAGCTGCGCTCCGCGCCGGAGCTGCGGCCGGTGGTGGGCGAGGTGGCGGACCGCGCGCGCGACCATCTGGCCCAAGCGCGGGGGCTGCGCCGCGAGGTGCCGCGCGCCGCCCTGCCGGCCCTGCTGCCGGCGGTGCTGGCCGACACCTACCTGGACGTCATCGCGCGGGAGGGCAACGATCCCTTCGCCGCGCGCGTGCAGATGGCCAACCCGTTCCGGCAGGCGAAGCTGGCCTGGGCGGCGGTGCGGGGGCGGTATTGAGCGTGTGACGGGGGTGTTGGGTTGCGCTGCGCTCCACCCAACCTACAATGGAAATGCGTAGGTTGGGTGGAGCGCAGCGCAACCCAACGGATCACGCGTCCTTCAGCCATCCCTCCAAGTCTTCCAACGCACGGCGGGTGTAGGCGAGCTTGCGGTCGCGGCCGCGGATGCGGTCATCGACCGGCGGGAACAGGCCGAAGTTCACGTTCATCGGCTGGTAGGTCTCGGCATTCGCCCCGCCGGTGATGTGGCCGAGGATGGCGCCGAGCGCGGTGGTCGCCGGTGGGGCGGACGTCTCCTGGCCCAGGCGCTCCGCGGCGGCGAAGCGGCCGGCCATCAGGCCGACGGCGGCGCTCTCCACATAGCCTTCGCAGCCCGTGACCTGCCCGGCGAAGCGGATGCGCGGCTGCGCCTTCAGCCGCAGGCGGGTGTCGAGCAGGCGCGGGCTGTTCAGGAAGGTGTTGCGGTGCAGGCCGCCCAGCCGGGCGAACTCCGCCTTCTCCAGGCCGGGGATCATGCGGAAGACGCGCGCCTGTTCGGCGTGGCGCAGCTTCGTCTGGAAGCCCACGAGGTTGTAGAGCGTGCCGAGCGCGTTGTCCTGGCGCAGTTGGACCACGGCGTAGGGACGCCGCTCCGGCTTGTGCGGGTTGGTCAGGCCGACCGGCTTCATGGGGCCATAGCGCAGCGTGTCCACGCCACGCTCCGCCATCACCTCGATGGGCAGGCAGCCTTCGAAGTAGGGAGTGCTCTTCTCCCATTCCTTGAAGTCGACCTTTTCGGCGGTCAGCAGGGCGTCGATGAAGGCCCGGTACTCGTCCTTCTCGAAGGCGCAGTTGATGTAGTCCTTGCCGGTGCCGCCGGGGCCGGGCTTGTCGTAGCGCGACTGGAACCACGCCTTGGACAGGTCCACGCTCTCCCGATAGACGATGGGAGCGATGGCGTCGAAAAAGGCCAGCGACTCCTCCCCCGTGAAGGAGCGGATTGCTTCGGCCAGCGGCGGCGAGGTGAGGGGGCCGGTGGCGATGACGACGCTCTCCCAGTCCTCCGGCGGCAGGCCGGCGACCTCCCCGCGCTCCACGGTGATCAGCGGATGGGTGGTAATGGCCTCCGTCACCGCGCCCGCGAACCCGTCGCGGTCCATGGCGAGCGCCCCGCCGGCCGGCACCTTGTGCGCGTCGGCGCAGCGCAGGATGAGCGAGCCGCAGCGCCGCATCTCCTCGTGCAGCAGGCCGACCGCGTTGTACTCCGCATCGTCCGACCGGAAGGAGTTGGAGCAGACCAGTTCGGCGAACTGGTCGGTGCTGTGCGCCTCCGTCGCGCGGACGGGCCGCATCTCGTGCAGGATGACGGGCACGCCGCGCGAGGCGAGCTGCCACGCGGCCTCGGACCCAGCTAGGCCACCGCCAACGACATGAACAGGGGCGACGTGGACGGGGGAAAGGGAGGTGTCAACCATATCAGCAACTTTCACAAAGGTGCCGAACAAGTAGACCCTCCCCGGCCCCGCGGCAAGGTGAACGCGTTACTTCGCGGCGAGCCTCTGCTTTAGCCCGTCGAAGCCCGAGGTGAAGATGCCGGACACCGCCTTGCGAGTTTCCTCGTCGGTGGCACCGTTGGAGGTGTAGCGGGCCTTCCACACGACCCGCGAGCCATTGCCCGCCGGCTGGACCGACAGGGCGGCGGTGTAGTCCTTCACCGGCAGCGGGCTACCCAGGATCGAATAGCGGATGCGATGGCGGCCGGCGTTGGAGGCCAGGAGCCGTTCCTCGATCACCCCGCCGCCCTTGATGGCGATGACGCGCTCCTGCGCCCCGTCCCGCTGGCGCAGGGAGCAGCTTTCCACTGCGGGGTGCCAGTTGCTGAGGTTGCAGAACGGGCCGATCTGCTGCCACACCTTGTCCACGGAATAGGGCAGCGTGACGGATTCGGTGACCTCCACCGCCAAGGCCGGGCTGGCCAGGAGGGTGAGGGCGGCGATCGCAAGCGGTTTGAGCATCGATGGTCATCCTTCGCGATTTGGTTGGCGCGCATCGTCGGGGATGGCACAACCGGCATGGTAGTCGAGCGAAGGAGGCGAGAAACTTCGACGTTCGTAGGATGCGATCTGTTCAACCAAGATGAAATGGCGGGCGCCGAACGCCAAGGGCCGGCCCCGCGCTTGGCGGAGGCCGGCCCTTGTTTCGGTGCGCCGATTTCGGTGTGCTTCCGAACGGAAACCTTATTGGGTCTTCGTCGTCGTGCTGCGCTCCGTGGTGGTCGAGCCGGTGGCCGGCGGGATGGTCAGGGTGGAGCCGTAGTTCGGCGAGGTCGTGGTGGTGGTCGTCGTGGTGCTGCGGGTCGTGTCGTCGGAGCCGCAGGCGCTGACCATCAGGGCCGCGCCGAAGGCCAGCGCGACACCGGACAGAATCGTCTTCTTCATGGTCCCTCTCCCTCCTGTAAGGCGAAGTGTGGAGGGAGAACGCGCGCCGGAGGCGTTTGTTTCCTTGGGCGCGGACAGCAGGGTGACAAGAAAAGGGCCGGGGAGTCCCCGGCCCGTCTTCACGCCCTCTTTCGGGTCTTCGGCTTCGCCTTCAGGTAGGGCGCCAGATACTGGCCGGTGTAACTCCGGGAGACCTTGACCACGTCTTCCGGTGTGCCCTCCGCCACGACCTCGCCGCCGCCGGTGCCGCCCTCGGGGCCGAGGTCGATGATCCAGTCGGCGGTCTTGATGACCTCCAGGTTGTGCTCGATCACCAGCACGGTGTTGCCCTGGTCGACCAGCGCGTGGAGCACCTCCATCAGCTTTTCCACGTCGGCGAAATGCAGGCCGGTGGTCGGCTCGTCGAGGATGTAGAGGGTGCGGCCGGTGGCGCGGCGGCTCAGCTCCTTCGACAGCTTCACGCGCTGCGCCTCGCCGCCGGACAGGGTCGTGGCGGGCTGGCCGATGTGGATGTAGCCGAGGCCCACGCGTTCCAGCGTCTCCAGCTTGTCGCGGATGCCGGGCACGGCCTTGAAGAACTCCTTGCCCTCTTCCACGGTCATGTCCAGCACGTCCGCGATGGTCTTGTCGCGGTAGGTGACCTCAAGCGTCTCGCGGTTGTAGCGCTTGCCGTGGCAGACGTCGCAGGTGACGTAGACGTCGGGCAGGAAGTGCATCTCGATCTTGATGACGCCGTCGCCCTGGCAGGCCTCGCAGCGTCCGCCCTTCACGTTGAAGGAGAAGCGGCCGGGGCCGTAGCCGCGGGCCTTCGCCTCCGGCAGGCCGGCGAACCAGTCGCGGATCGGCGTGAAGGCGCCGGTGTAGGTCGCGGGGTTGGAGCGCGGGGTGCGGCCGATCGGGGACTGGTCGATGTCGATGACCTTGTCCAGATGCTCCAGCCCCGTCAGCTCGTCGTGCTCCGCCGGGTGCTCGCGGGCGCCCATCAGCTTGCGCGCCACGGCCTTGTACAGCGTCTCGATGATCAGGGTGGACTTGCCGCCCCCCGATACGCCGGTGACGCAAGTGAAGGTGCCCAGCGGAACGCGCGCCGACACGTTCTTCAGGTTGTTGGCGCGGGCACCCTTCACCTCCAGGAACTGGCCCTTGTGGCCGGTCCGGCGGACGTCGGGCACCGGCACGAAGCGGGTGCCGTTCAGGAACTGGGCGGTGACGCTGTTGGGGTTCTTCTGCACCTCCGCCGGCTTGCCTTGGGCGATCACGGTGCCGCCGTGCTGGCCGGCGCCGGGGCCCATGTCCACGAGGTAGTCGGCGGTGCGGATGGCGTCCTCGTCATGCTCCACCACGATCACGGTGTTGCCGAGGTCGCGCAGGCGCTTCAGCGTTGCCAGCAGCCGGTCGTTGTCGCGCTGGTGCAGGCCGATGGAAGGCTCGTCCAGCACGTAGAGCACGCCGGTCAGGCCGGAGCCGATCTGCGAAGCCAGCCGGATGCGCTGGCTCTCGCCGCCGGACAGGGAACCGGAACCGCGGCTGAGCGTCAGGTATTCCAGGCCCACCGCGTTGAGGAAGCCCAGCCGTTCGTTGATTTCCTTCAGGATGCGGTAGGCGATCTCCTTGTCCTTTGGGCGCAGGTGGTCGTTCAGCGTGCTGAACCAGCCGGCCGCGTCGGCGATGGACATTTCGGAGGCCGCGGAGATGTGCAGGCCATGCACCTTGACGGCCAGCGCCTCCGGCTTCAGGCGGGCGCCCTTGCAGGTCTCGCAGGGCTGGGACGACTGGTACTTCGACAGCTCGTCGCGCATGAAAGCGCTTTCTGTCTCGCGGTAGCGCCGTTCCAGGTTGTTGACGATGCCCTCGAAGGCCTTGTGCGTCTGATAGCTGCGCAGGCCGTCGTCGTAGGTCATGGTGATCGGCGACCCGTCGGAGCCGAAGAGGATGGTCTGCTTGACCGCCTCCGGCAGGTTCTCCCACGGGGTGTCCATGCCGACGCCGAAATGCTTGGCGATGCTCTCCAGCGTCTGCACGTAATATTGCGAGCTGGAGCCGGCCCAGGGGGCGATGGCGCCCTTCTTCAGCGACAGCCGCTCGTCCGGCACGACCAGCATGGGGTCGAAGTAGATCTTGCTGCCCAGCCCGTCGCAGGCCGGGCAGGCGCCGAACGGGTTGTTGAAGGAGAACAGGCGCGGCTCGATCTCCGGGATCGTGAAGCCGGACACCGGGCAGGCGAACTTCTGCGAGAAGACGGTCTGCTCGTGGTTGTCGGCGTTCTCCACGAAGACGATGCCGTCGGCCAGCCCGAGCGCCGTCTCCAGCGAATCGGCCAAGCGGTTGCCAAGCCCCTCGCGCACGACGATGCGGTCCACCACGACGTCGATGTCGTGCTTCAGCTTCTTGTTGAGCGCCGGGACCTCGTCGATCTCGTGCATGGTGCCGTCGACGCGCACGCGCTGGAAGCCGCGCTTGCGCAGGTCCTGGATCTCCTTCTTGTACTCGCCCTTGCGGCCCCGGATCAGCGGCGCCAGGAGGAGCAGGCGCGTGCCCTCCGGCATGGCCAGGATGCGGTCGACCATCTGGCTGACCGTCTGGCTTTCGATCGGCAGGCCGGTGGCCGGCGAATAGGGGATGCCGACCCGCGCCCAGAGCAGGCGCATGTAGTCGTAGATCTCCGTCACCGTGCCGACGGTGGAGCGCGGGTTCTTCGACGTCGTTTTCTGCTCGATGGAGATGGCCGGCGACAGCCCCTCGATCGAATCGACGTCCGGTTTCTGCATCAGCTCCAGGAATTGGCGCGCGTAGGCCGACAGGCTTTCCACATAGCGCCGTTGGCCCTCGGCGTAGATGGTGTCGAACGCCAGGGACGACTTGCCGGACCCCGACAGGCCGGTGATGACGATCAGCTCGTCCCGCGGCAGGTCGACGTCGACGTTCTTGAGGTTGTGTTCCCGCGCGCCGCGGACACTGATGTGCTTGTTCATGGAGTGTTCTTAGCCGAAACGGGGAGGGAAGGGAAGATGCTTGAAGGCCGGACAGATATGTGGCAGGCGCGACCGAATTGCCACCGTCGCGCCGCGCGCATCATCCTGTTTTGCCGCCGATTCGGCCGGTGGTCCGTTGGGAAAGGCGGGGCAGGGCGAAGGAATCTGTTTCACGGGCCAACGGACTCTGCTATATTTGTTCACGGAGTGTTCTCTTCCGCGCGGGCCGGGCGGGTTGGTTCGAGCGGAAGGGGCGACGCGCTCCGCGGCGGTTGACCCGCGCCCTTGCGCCATGCTTTGTGAAGCGTGGGCGGGGCCGGGCAAACAGACAAACCGGCCCTGCGAACAGGAACCCTCGGCATCTGGACGCCCTTCCGCCGGGCGCCCGAACGGGTCGGAGAGGATGCTGGGACACCCGCGCTAGGAGACACGTGCGATGAATGTATGGACGTTTACGGGGCGCCTGGGCGCGGACGGCGAGTTGCGCTCCACGCAGAGCGGCGAGAAGGTGCTGGGCTTCCGCGTCGCCAACGACGTCGGGTTCGGCGAGCGCAAGACCACGCAGTGGGTCGATTGCTCCATCTGGGGCCGCCGCGCCGAAGCGCTGGCCCCGCACCTGACCAAGGGCAAGCAGGTCGTCGTGTCCGGCGAGGTCACGATCCGCGAGTATGAGAAGCGCGACGGCACCCGTGGCGCCGGCCTCTCCGTGCGTGTCAACGAGATCGACTTCACCGGCGGCCCGCGTGAGGGCGAAGGTGGCGGCGGTGGTTACGGCGGCGGTGGTGGCGGTTACGAGTCGCGCGGCGGCGGCGGCGGCGGCTACGGCGGTGGTGCCGGCGGCGGCGGCGGCGGTTACGGTGGCGGTGGTGGCGGCGGTGGCCGCAGCGGCGGCGGCGCTCCGCCCCGCCACGACGACCTGGACGACGAGATCCCGTTCTGACGACCGGGCTGTTCTGATCCGGTCAAACGCGTTTCGACGGCGCCGCGGAGTTCTTTCCGCGGCGCCGTTCGTCTGTGTGGCGGGCTGGTGTCCGGGACGGGTTCAGCGCGGGCCCGGGTTCGTGGCGCGGTACCAGTTCGTCGCGTCCGTCGTTCCAGGCAGCGGCGCCGGCTGGCCATTGCCGGCGATCGGCGGAAGGGCGGCGAACTGGTCGGGGCTCATCCCGGTCAGCATCAGGGCCTGACGCTCGCTGGAATAGCGGAGGTTGCCGGTGTCCACGGCCACCCGGCGCTTCAGCGGGTAGACCGGCGCGCCGCTGGCCACGAGAATCTGGACGGGTTCGCGGCTGGGCGTGACCACCACGTCTTCGACGGTGCCCAGGATGCGGTCGGCTTCCGCCGACTGGACCGACAGGCCGACGAGTTCCAGCGGCGAGATCGACGCCATCGGTCGCGGCGGGTCGCCGGCTTCCGCGCAGGCGCCGAGAGCGAGCAGCGCGCCGGCCGCGAGCAACCGCGCCGCGACCCCGCCAACTCGACATGGGCCGACCGATGATGGACGTCCTGGAATGGTCCGCATCTGTGCCTCCTCCTTCGCTTGGGCATCGCTTGGGCACAGCTGTAACGCGGCAGGAAGGCGAATGGATCGAAGCGGGGGCCGAAGTTTCCTCCGGCCCCCGTCCTTGACGGGTTTCCTCCGTGGGTTTGGATCAGGTGAAGACGTAGTCGCGCCCAGCCTGGAGCCCCGTGGCGTCCACCGCGAGGGAGGAGCCGTCGCGGAAGGAGAAGAGCGTCCCGGTCTGGGTGGTCGATACGCTCATCCCGCCGGCCGTGTAGCCCTGGAACTCGATGCGGTCGATCCCCCGCTCGAAATACTGGATGTCGTCGTGGCCGAAGCCACCGGTCCCCGCCTGCATCCGGAAGATGTCGGTCGTCGCGTCGTAATAGCTGACCATGTGGTCATTGCCGGCTCCGGGCACGAACAGGTCGTGACCGTCGTCGCGCAACGTGTCCACCAGCCAGTCGTCGCCCGCCCCGCCGAACATCGTGTCGTCGCCGCGCCCGCCCTTGATCGTGTCGTTGTCGGCGCCGCCGTCGAGCCAGTCGTTGCCGGCCCCGCCGAACAGCTGGTCGTTGCCGGTTCCGCCGTACATGCTGTCGTTGCCGGCGTCTCCGGAATAGGGATCGCCGAGCCAATCGTTTCCGGCACCGCCGTTCAGGTAATCGTTGCCCAGGCCGCCGGCGAGCGAATCATTGCCACCACCGCCGTAGATCGAGTCGGCGTCGCTGGACCCGGTGAGGCGGTCCGCGGTTTCCTTCCCCCAAAATTTGGCCATGGTTCCTCTCCGTGAATGGTTAACAGATTGTTAACACCGGAGCGGGGGAGGAGGAAAGGTAAAAAAATCCTTTATTCGCGTGAACCAAATTTTGCCACTGACCCAGCCTGTCTTGTGCACTCTGTGTTTTCGCGTTGTTTCCGTTTCCGAACCATTGGATTGTTCGAAGGTTCGCTTGTTCGAATACTGTGTGATGTGGCGGGCGCTGCGCGCGGCTGGTCACGGGATCGGCCAGGAGTCTTCGGTCAGCGCTTCCTGGGCGGCTACGGTGATGGACAGGTTGCGCGGCGCGCAGAACAGATTGAAAGCGCCCATGCCGGGGAACAGATCCTCGGTCGCACCCCGGAAGTTTTGCGGATTGAAGTAGACGGGCAGGTGCCACCAGGCACGGTAGCCCAGCGCGTGGATCTGACGGATCAGCGCCGGGGAGTGGTCGCGCCGATCGTTCTCCACATAGAGGAAGGGGCGGCAGCGGGCGATGGTGTCGGCCGCGCCAGCCAGGACGGCGCCCTCCATGCCCTCCACGTCGGCCTTGATCAGCCGGCACCGCGGAAGACCAAGGGCGTCGATGGTTTCGATCGGAACCGTCAACCCGCCATCGGCATCGTTTATGGCGAGACCGCCGAAATTGTCCGGCTGCATAGGGTCGAGCTGGGGCACGTCCACCGAGCCCGCCTCCGCTCCGACGGCGGCGAGCCGCGTCTCCACATTCGTCAGTCCGCCGAGCATGACGTTGGTGCACAGCATCTGGTGCACGATGCGCTGCGGCTCGTAGGCGACGACCCAGCCCTCCGGACCGGCGGCGTGGGCGAGCACGACGGTCAAGGCGCCGATGTTGGCGCCGGCCTCGACCACGACGTCGCCGGGCCGGACGAGGAAGCGGAGGAAGGCGGCCTCGGCTTCCGAATACTCGCCGTAGACGTCCAGGCTTCGCCCGACATAGACGTCGTTCGGGTTGTAGATCATGCGCCCGTGGCGGCAAGCGCGGATGCGGCCGAACCCGCCTGGCAAGTCGATGGCATCGGCGCTCATCCGACGGAACCCCCCTCTGCTGGTGAGGGGATTATCGCCTTGTGACGGTGCCGGCTTCAAGCGCAGGCCGCGCATGGCAAAGGCCGGCGCGCCCGCGGACGCACCGGCCTGTGTCGGGGCTAGAATCAGGCCTGGGTCGGGGTGGGTTCGCCCGGGCTGGGCTCGCCGGCGGGCGGCGGCATTTCCGGCGGGACGTCCGGATTGGACGGCACGGGATAGGGCTGCGGCGTGCTGGGCTGGGTCGGCTCGGGCGTCGGCGTGCCGGGGCTGGGGATCTCGCCGGGGCCACCCGGGGTCATGGGGTCGCTCATCGCAGAAACCTTCGATTGTTGAAACGTTTCGATGGGCCGGGTGGGCGGTTACTGGACCGACCGTTCGACGGCGCGGCCGCCGGCCTTCAGATCCTGCCCGGCTCCCTCGACCGTGTTGCAGCCGGCAAGCAGCGCAGCGAAGGTCAGAATGAAGCTGGCAAGCGCAATCTGGCGCACGGGGAACTGCATCGTGCGGCTCATGATCCCGAACTCCTGTGTGGCTGGTGTTGCCGTGATCAACGCCGCTTCGCGCGCCTTGGTTCCGGGCCGTGCGTTGGATTTGCAACAGGGCGGAAGGGGGATGCGCTACCACTTGACGTGGTACGCCGCGTGGTGAAGATGGCCGGCTCCGCCGCCGCCCGGCCAACTGGCCCCCAAACGACCGAAACGTCATGACCGACACATCGCTTCCGACACCCCGGATCACCGACCGCCTGCGCGCCCATGTGGGCGAACTGCTGCGGCTGGCGGCACCCGTGATCGTGTCGCGTGCCGGTCTGGTGGTGATGATGGCGGTGGACACGGCCATTGTCGGACGCTACAGCGCGCAGGAACTGGCCTATTACGGGCTGGCGCACCTGCCCTCCAACCTGATGATCACGACCGGCGTCGGCCTGCTGATGGGCGTTGTCGCCACCACCGCCCACGCGCTGGGCGCGGGGGACGAGCGGGAGTGCGGGCGCGTCTGGCGTCGGTCGATTCCCTACGCGTTGCTGCTGAGCGTGCTGTTCGCGCTCGGCTCGCTGGCCGGCGGGCCGTTCTTCCGCCTGACCGGCCAGTCGCCGGACTTGGTGGAAGGCGGAGCAGCCGTTTTGGCGGTGCTCGGCCTCGGCGCACCGGGCATGATGCTGTACGTCGCCACGGGCTTCTTCCTGGAAGGGCTGAAGCGGCCGTTGCCGGGCATGGTCGTGATGATCGTCGGCAACCTGGTGAACGCGCTGCTCGCCTGGGCGCTGGTCTGGGGCCATCTGGGCTTTCCCGCCCTGGGGGCGGTCGGCTCCGCCTGGGCGACCACGGCGGTCCGCTGGGTGATGGGGTTGGGCCTCGCCCTGTACGCGTGGCGGATGAGCGACCACGAGCGCTGGGGCGTTCGGGCCCCGGTCGGCGCCTGGTGGCGCGACAGCCACCGGCAGAGGCACCTGGGCTACGCCGCGGGCCTCAGTCTCGCGGTGGAGAGCGGCGCCTTTGCGACGCTGGGCCTGTTCGCCGGCATGATCTCGCCGCTGGCGCTGGGCGCCTACACAGTGGGGCTGAACCTGACCGCGCTGCCTTTCATGGCCGCGGTGGGGCTGGGCTCCGCCACCGCGGTGCGGGTCGGCGTCGCCTACGGCCGGCGCGACCGGCTGGACATGGCGCTGGCCGGCTGGACCGGGCTGGGCGTGACCAGCCTGATCCTGGCCTTCGTCGGCATCCTGTACGTCACCGTGCCGGAACAGCTGGCGGCCATCTACAGCGCCGACCCCACGCTGGTTGAGCGCGTGGCGCCGCTGATCGCCTTCACGGCCTGGGTGCTGGTGGCGGACGGCGGCCAGACGGTGATGGCCAACGCGTTGCGCGGACGCGGCGACGCCTGGGTTCCCACGGCGCTGCATTTCATTTCCTACGCGGTGGTGATGATTCCGGTCTCGGCCCTGCTCGCGTTCGGATGGGGGCACGGCGAACGTGGTCTTTTTGAGGGAATTCTCATCGCCAGTGTGGTATCGGTGACCATCCTTTCGCTGCGTTTCGCGCTGCTGAGCCGCCGCTGAACCGGGATGTGCAGAACAGGGCCAAGAATGGGGGCCGAGTTGGGGAACGACGGAATGGAAACGCCAGAAACCGCTCCGGCCCCGGAGCGTTGAGTGCACCTGCGAAAGCTGGTAGGAATTCTTATATTGCATACAGCGGCCCGCAGGGTCGCGCGGGTTTGCCACCGTTGAACGGAACCGCTGAACGGTCGGGCATCGCCGCAGCCAGAAGAATGAGTTTGTCTCCTTGAGCACGACACCCCTTCCTCCCGCCTCCGATATCGCGCCGGTCACGATCGAAGACGAGATGCGCCGCTCGTATCTCGATTACGCGATGAGCGTGATCGTGAGCCGCGCATTGCCCGACGTGCGCGACGGCCTGAAGCCGGTGCACCGGCGCATCCTCTACGCGATGAAGGAGGGCGGGTACGACTCGACCAAGCCCTACAAGAAGTCGGCGCGCATCGTCGGCGACGTGATGGGTAAATACCACCCGCACGGCGACAGCGCGATCTACGACGCCATGGTCCGCATGGCGCAGGACTTCTCCATGCGCCTGCCGCTGATCGACGGGCAGGGCAACTTCGGCTCGATGGACGGCGACCCTCCGGCGGCCATGCGCTACACCGAGGCGCGGCTGGCCAAGGCGGCGGAGGCTCTGCTCGACGACATCGACAAGGACACGGTCGACTTCCAGGCCAACTACGACGATTCGGGCAAGGAGCCCACGGTCGTCCCGGCGCGCTTCCCGAATTTGCTGGTCAACGGCGCCGGCGGCATCGCCGTGGGCATGGCCACCAACATCCCGACCCACAACCTGGTCGAGGTGGTGGACGCCTGCTGCGCCTACATCGACAACAACGACATCACGCTCGAAGAGCTGATCGAGATCGTCCCCGGCCCGGACTTCCCGACGGGCGGCATGATCCTGGGCCGGTCGGGCATCCGCTCGGCCCTGATGACCGGACGCGGTTCCGTCATCATCCGGGCGAAGACCGAGATCGAAGAGATCCGCAAGGACCGCCTCGCCATCGTGGCGACGGAGATCCCCTACCAGGTCAACAAGTCCAAGCTGATGGAGCGCATCGGCGAGGTCGTCAACGACAAGACGATCGAGGGCATTTCCGACCTGCGCGACGAATCGGACCGCGACGGCGTGCGCGTGGTGATCGAGCTGAAGCGCGACGCCATGCCCGACGTGGTGCTGGCCCAGCTGTTCCGCCACACCCAGCTGCAGACGTCCTTCGGCGTCAACATGCTGGCGCTGAACGGCGGCCGCCCGGAACTGATGAACCTGAAGGACATCATCGTCGCCTTCGTCCGGTTCCGCGAGCAGGTCATCACCCGGCGCACCGAGTTCCTGCTGGGCAAGGCGCGGGAGCGCGCCCACACCTTGGTCGGCCTGGCGGTCGCGGTCGCCAACCTGGACGACATGATCGCCCTGATCCGCAGCGCCCCCGACCCCGTCTGGGCGCGCGAGCAGCTGATGGAGCGCGAGTGGCCGGCGCTGGACGTCGCCCCGCTGATCGCCCTGATCGACGAGCCGGGCCGCGGCGTGTCGGAGAACGGCACCTACCGCCTGTCGGAAGAGCAGGCCCGCGCCATCCTGGATCTGCGCCTGCACCGCCTGACCGGGCTGGAGCGTGACAAGATCGGCGCCGAGCTGAAGGACGTCACCGACCAGATCGCCGACTACCTGGAAACGCTCGCCAACCGCGTGAAGCTGCTGGGCATCCTGCGCGACGAACTGGTGGAGATGAAGGAGCGGTTCGGCAACCCGCGCCGCACCGAGATCCAGGAGCTGGAGTTCGAGGCCGACATCGAGGACCTGATCCAGCGCGAGGACATGGTCGTCACGGTCAGCCAGTCCGGCTACGTCAAGCGCGTGCCGCTGTCCACCTACCGCGCGCAGAAGCGCGGCGGCAAGGGTCGCTCGGGCATGTCGATGAAGGCGGAGGACGCGGTCAGCGACCTGTTCGTCGCCAACACGCACACGCCTCTGCTGCTCTTCTCGTCGCGCGGCATGGTCTACAAACTGAAGGTCTACCGCCTGCCGCTGGGCAACCCGCAGGCGCGCGGCAAGGCCTTCGTCAACCTGCTGCCGCTGATCGACGGCGAGACCATCACCACCGTCCTGCCGCTGCCCGAGGATGAGGCCGTGTGGGCCAACCTGCACGTTGTCTTCGCCACCTCGAAGGGCAACGTGCGCCGCAATCGCATGTCGGACTTCGCCAACATCCGCTCCAACGGCCTGATCGCCATGAAGCTGGAGGAGGAGGGCGAGCGCCTGATCGCCGTCCGCACCTGCTCCGAAGCGGACGACGTCCTGCTGGCGACCAGCGGCGGCAAGTGCATCCGCTTCGAGGTCGCCGACGTGCGCGTCTTCGCTGGCCGCACCTCGACCGGCGTGCGCGGCATCCGTCTGGCCGACGGCGACGAGGTCATCTCCATGACCACGCTGCACCACGTCGACGCCACGCCGGAGGAGCGCGCGGCCTATCTCAAGCGCAAGCGCGAGGAAGGCGTGGACATGGAAGGCGAGGCGGCGCCGGAGGCCGACGAGGTCCCGACCGAAGCCGTCACGCTGACTCAGGAACTCTACGAGGACCTGAGGCGCCAGGAACAGTACATCCTGACCGTGACCGAGCGCGGCTATGGCAAGCGCACGTCGTCCTATGAATACCGGGTGACCGGCCGTGGCGGCCAGGGCATCTGGAACATGGAGATGGGCGAGCGCAACGGATCCATCGTCGCGGCCTTCCCGGTGGAGGCCAAGCATCAGGTGATGATGGTCACCAACGGCGGCCAGGTCATCCGCATGCCGATCCACGACGTGCGCATCGCCGGTCGCAAGACGCTGGGCGTCACCCTGTTCCGCGTCGGCGCCGATGAACGCGTCGTCTCCGTCGCTTCCATCGCGGAGGACGAGGACAACGGGAACGGCAACGGCAATGGCGGCATCGGCGACGAAGCGACGGCCGCCGTGGACACCGACGTGGATGGCGGCGTAGACGGCGGCCTGGACACCGGGACTGCGGACGGCGATGCCGCCCCCGGTCCCGAGGACTCCATCGAATAAGAAAGGGCGGAAGGTACTCCCATGGCCAAGCGCCGCATCGGTGTCTATCCCGGCACCTTCGACCCGATCACCAACGGGCACCTGGACATCATCCAGCGCGCCTCGCGGCTGGTCGATCACCTGATTGTCGGCGTTGCGCGCAACGCCGGCAAAGGCCCGCTCTTCTCCACTGACGAGCGGGTGGCCATGGTGCGGGAGGACGTCGCCGCCCTGAACAATGGCGCCAGCATCGAGGTGCAAGCCTTCGACACCCTGCTGATGCAGTTCGCCGTGGAGATGAACGCCAACGTCATCATCCGCGGCCTGCGCGCCGTCTCGGACTTCGAATACGAGTTCCAGATGGCGGGCATGAACGCGCGCCTGAACCCGAAGGTCGAGACCATGTTCCTGATGGCCTCGGAGAAGCACCAGTTCATCTCCTCGCGTTTCGTGAAGGAGATCGGGCGCCTGGGCGGTGACATCCGCAGCTTCGTCAGCAGCCGCGTGGCCGAGCATCTGGCCGAGCGATTCGCGCTGGAAGCCGGCAACGGTGACAGCAACAAGCATGTGCAGACCCTAAAGCAGGGGTAGGCACCGGCCCGCTTCGCGGGAAAGATACGGCCTTGCAGTGGCCAGGGGTTGACGGGCAAATTTTGCGCGCCAAGGTCAACCCCACGGTTGACCGGCGGGGCATCCCCTCTTATGGTGCGCCCCTCTCCGGCGATCGCGTTTCCAAGCGGTCCAGCAAACAGTGATCCGGTAGCTCAGTCGGTAGAGCACGTGACTTTTAATCATGTGGCCGTGGGTTCGAATCCCACCCGGATCACCATTCTTTCCAAGCGGCTCGCGGGTGGTGACCCGCCCCTTCAATCCCTGGCGGTGATTGCATAGCACGATCGGTGGAGACCGTTGTGACGGCCTCCCCGCGCGTCGGCGGTGTTGGGCACCCCTGGATTACATCGGCCGCACATCGGCGCTGGAATGCGCCTAGCCCTGTTATTCCCAATGCTCCGCGACGGGGCACGCCGAAGCTTCGCAGCGATGGGGGATGACGTGACCGACATCGAATTCATGCACACCGCTCTGGTCGCGGTCCTGTCTCTGCTCGCCGGGTTTGCCGCGGCTTGCTTGTGGATCGTCTGGCTGAGCAACGCGTCGGAGCGGAACTATCGGAAGACGCGGCGGTGGCCGGGGCCGTAAGCGGCACTGGACGCTTGCGGCGCCCGACAAAAGTCCCCGCCCGTTCGGGGAAACGGGCGGGGCAGGAAAACGCATCTCACGCAGTGATCAGCGAGGACTATGGCTGGACGGTAACCGACCGACGCCAGGGCGTCTCATTAACTCCCTGTCATCTTACCCGGTTTCCATCCGACGGAATGTCACAAGGACTGTCATGGCGACGCGGCGGGCGTGATCCTCAGCGGTGGTCGCCGGTGGACATCGCAGCTTGTTCAAGCAGCAGTTCAACACCGGCCACGCGCAGGAACGAACCCGGATAGAGGCGCCTTTCCATGATGCCGTCGTTGATCATCACCTGCGCGTCTGCAAGCGAGATCGGCTCGCCGGCGTAGAAGATCGGGCCTTCCGCGTGCCGGATGTGGTGAAAGAGAATCTGCATCGGCGCCTCCTTCCGTTCTCTTGGGGCCGTCCTCTTAGGGCCGTTCTCATCGGGTAGGAACGCTCTTTCGAGCGTTTTCATTCCCGGACGCAGGGCCCGCGACCGTCGGATTTTGCAAATTCGGGATTTCTGGCACAGACCGGCAACTCCGCTGGCGCAGGCGAAGCGCTGTTACCATCTGTTACACAACAGGCCCCGGCGGACAAATTTGCGTTACGCAAAGGCCTTATGGTGGGTGCGGGTGGTTCGTTGCGTCTGGTTTGCGGAGGAGTCGCCATGCAGCGCCTCACAGGTTGCCTCGCCGTCGCCGTGAGCCTGGGGCTTGGCGCGTGCGCCGTTGTTCCCCCGACCGGCCCGTCAGTGATGGCCATGCCCGGCAAGGACAAGAGCTTCGTCGCTTTCCAGCAGGACGACGCGGAGTGCCAGGCCTACGCGGCCCAGGGCACCGGCACCACGCCGGCTCAGGCGGCGACGGACAGCGCCGTCGGCAGTTCGGTCCTCGGCACGGCGGTCGGCGCCGCGGCCGGGGCGGCGCTGGGGGCGGCGGCCGGCAACCCCGGTGCGGGAGCGGCGATCGGCGGCGGCACCGGGCTCATTGTGGGAAGTGCTGCCGGATCCGCCAACGCCGGGCTTTCCAGCGCGGCGCTCCAGCAACGCTACGATATGCGCTATTCCCAGTGCATGACCGCCAAGGGCGACACGGTTCCCGTGGCGACGGCGCAGGCGCCCTCGGTCGCCTACCCGGCGTACCCCTATGCCTACCCGTATCCTTATTCCTACCCGTACCCCTACGGCTATCCGTACCCGGTCTATGCGTATCCGCGGCCCTATCTGTACGGGCCGGTGGTGGGCGGCACGATCATTGTCGGCGGCGGGCATCACCACCACGGGCATTGGTGATACGCCGGGGTGACACGCCGAGGTGACCGGCCGGGCGGCGGACGCGTCAGGTTCGCGGCGCTTCCACCGCGATGCAGTCGCGCCGGTGCGCCAGCATGCAGTCCTCCAGCTTCGATTGCCGGATCAGCGCGTTGATCAGCCAGTAGCCGACCACCAGAAGGATCACGACGACGACCGCCACGCCGATGTTTGCGGCGTTTCGGGAGCGGTCGTCGTCATGCGGGTCTTCGTTTTGGTCGTGCTTGCTCATGCGCCCGAGTTTGGCGCTGGCGCGGCCGGCGTCAAGCCGCGAACCGGTGCGCGGATTGTGCCCGGCCGCCCTCAAGCCGCAGCGTCAGCCTTCCTGCAACAGCTCGACCTCGACGAACACGATGTCGGAAGGGCCGTCGTTGATGACGTTGTGGCTCACGCCCGCCTTGCGGAAGTAGGAGCGTCCGGGCTCCAGCGGGAACGCGCGCGCGGTGCCCTCCGGATCGACGATGGTGAAGGTGCCGGGGGTGATCGGCACGATGACGTAGTCGAAGCCGTGGACGTGCGCGCCGGTTTCGGCGCCGGGGACCAATCGCCATTCCGTGACCCGGGTGCGCTCGTTCTCGACATGCGACACCGAAACGGCTTGCGGACGCGTGCTCATGCCCTCTCCCTTGGTTTTCTGATGTTGAAAGGGGGGCAGCGTAGCATGCCGGCGGCCTTGGCCTCGACCGTTTGGGCCTGCCGATCCGGCATCCCGGCCATGACAGTAGAAAATGCAGTTTCCCTGTGGGGCGGTTCACAGCCGCGCCAGGCGGCTGCGGGTAGGGTCTGGTCATCGACAACGCCGGGGCAGGGTCCCTGGCCCCACCACACCCAGGGAGACCAACCATGATCCGCACCTCGCTGCTCGCCGGTTTCGCCACGCTGGCCCTGCTGTCCGCCCCGGCCATGGCGCAGAACATCACCAGCCTGAACAACACCGCCGCGGGCGTCGGCAACGTCGCGGTGCAGAACGCCTTCACCAAGCAGAAGGGTGGCGGCTTGCTCGGCGGCCCAAACATCATCAACATGAACAACACCGCGGCCGGCGTCGGCAACCTCGCGGTCCAGAACGGCACCGTGATCCAAAAGACCCCGAAGGTCGGTCCTCTCGGCGTGCCCTTCGGCGGCGGCAACCAGTTCCAGGCCAACAACCTGGCCGCCGGCATCGGCAACTTCGCCAAGCAGAACGCCTTCGGCATCCAGAAGTAATCTCGCGACTTCCACCCGCTATCAACCCACCCTAAACACGCAAAAAAGCAGCGGCGCCCCACGCGAGGGACGCCGCTGCTCGTACTTTTTTCGGAGGTCCGACCATCATCGGTCGCGGTGGAATGCCATTCTGCGATCAAATGCCTTTCCGCTGTGAAGCACCATGCCCGTTCAACCCAGCAAGGGTTGGCTTCGTCACCGGTTCGGTCGGCATATCACAAGCGACAGTCCCGGGGGATTGCCGGAGGCCCGGGAATTGTTTGACGAGTGTGCGGGCAAAAAAATGGCGCCCAGGCAGCGGGTGCCTGGGCGCTTGAGGCATCATGACAGAACAGTTTGCACGGGACTCCGGCCCGGGAGCAAAAAGCCGGAGGGAGACAGGCTCCTTTGGCAAGACCACATGGAAGGAAGCCATGTGTCTCCATCAACCTGCGCGCAGCCTAATATTGCGGTGGTTCGGAAGCGATATCACCTTCGGTGGCATCATAGAGTCGCCCTGTTCCCGAGCTGCCGGCTCGCCAAGGCCGGACTGTGGATGGGGCGGCGGATTGCACTTGCGCCCAACATCATGCTCTCGTATGGTAGTATACATGATCGTTCGTGCGCGGTGCGAATGGCCGGCGCGCCAAAAAATGCGGGTCTAGGGAAGGAAGCGGAGACATGAGGAAAGCACTCACCTTGACGGCCGCGGCGGCCGCGTTGGCGCTGATGACCTTCGGTTCGGCCATGGCGCAGGACGCGCCGGCCCAGGGGGCCAGCCCCCGGATCGACGCGATCCGCAAGGCCGGGGAACTGCGGGTCGGCGTCCTGGCGAACGTGCCCTGGCTGGTGGAGAACACCACCGGCACGGGCGAGGCGTGGAGCGGCCCGGCCTGGGACCTCGCCAAGGAATACGCCCACCGCCTGAACGTCACGCTGAAGCCGGTTCCGGTCAGCCATGAGACGAAGGTCCCGGTGCTCGCCTCAAACCAGGTGGACATGACCATCTCCCCGCTGGCCGAGACGGCGGAGCGGCTGAAGGTCGTCGACTTCGTGATCTACTCCAACACCAGCGTCTGCATGTTCGGGCTGGCGTCGAACAAGAAGTTCGCCGGGGTCACCTCGGTCGACCAGCTGAACAGCCCGGACTTCACCATCGCCTACTACACCGGCGGCGGAGAGGAGGGCTGGGTGAAGGAGCGCTTCCCCAAGGCCAACCTGCGCGGCGTGACCGGGTCCGGCACCGCGCCGGTCGAGGAGATCATGGCCAAGCGCGCCGACGCCGCCCCGATCAACCGCGTGCCGTGGGTCGGCATGAGCAAGAAGGTGAAGGGCCTGGCCGTCCTCCCGAAGGAAAACAACTGCCAGGACAGCAAGGAGAAGGCGAACCCGGTCGGCCTTGCCGTCGACAAGAACCAGCCCGCCTATCTCGACTGGCTGCGCGCCGTCGCCAAGGACATGCAGCCGAAGCTGCAGGCGGCCGAGCAGAAGATCGCCGAGGGACTGTAACGGATCCCGCCGCGCGCCCTGCCGTCCATAGGGAGGGCAGGGCGCCGCCGCCTTTCGCGCGCCAACGGCCATAGGGACGGCCATGGACTTCGACTTCTCGCCGATCGTCGACAACTGGGGATTCCTGGCCCAGGGGTTGCTGATCACCATCGAACTGTCGGTCGCCACCATCGTGGCGGCCACGCTGGTCGGCATCGCGCTCGGCCTCGGGCGGGTCTACGGGCCGGGCTGGCTGCGCGTGCCGCTGACCTTCTACGTGGATTCGATGCGGGCCATCCCGGTGCTGGTCGTGCTGGTGTGGACCTTCTTCGCCTTTCCGCTGGTCACCGGCATCACGCTGCCGCCCTTCTGGGCGGCGCTGGCCGCGCTGACGCTGCACATTTCCGCCTTCGTGTCGGAGATCCTGCGCGCCGGACTGAACTCCATCCGGCCGGGGCAGGTGCGGGCGGCGCGGGCGCTGGGCATGTCGGGCGCGCAGATCGTCCGCAAGATTCTGTTCCCGCAGGCGGTTGTGCGCATGCTGCCGGCCTATGGCTCACTGCTGTCGGTGACGATCAAGGACACGGCCATCGCCTCCGTCATCGCGGTGCCGGACCTGATGCGGCAGTCGGAGACCATCGCGGCGCAGAACTACGCCCCCATTGAGGTCTTCACCACGGCGATGCTTGCCTACTTCCTGATCCTGTTCCCGGTGACGCGCGCCGTCGAGGCGTTCTACCGCCGGGTCGCGCATTTGGGGCGGTCATGACCCTGGACTGGAACGTCGTCTGGCAGTACCGCGGCGACCTCGCCCAGGGCGTGCTGCTGACCATTGCGCTGACCGTCGCGACCATGGCGATCGCCGTTCCCGGCGGCATCGCGGTGATGCTGATGCGGCAGTCGCACGTCCGCGCCGTGTCCTTCGCCGGCACGGTCTTCGTGGAGTTCTTCCGCAACGTCCCGCTGATCCTGCTGGTTTACTGGGCCTTCTACGTCCTGCCCATTCTGACGGACATCCAGTTCTCCGCCTTCGCGACCGGGCTGGTCGCCATGTGCCTGAACGTGTCGGCCTACAACGCCGAGACCTTCCGGGCCGGCGTGAACTCGATCCGCAAGGGGCAGCTGGAAGCGGCCATGGCGATGGGGATGAGCCGGTCGCAGGCCATGCGTAAGGTGGTGCTGCCACAGGCCGTCCGGCGCATCCTGCCGGTGCTGGCCAGCACCTGGGTGTCGCTGTTCAAGGACACGTCGCTGGTGTCCGTCATCGCCGTCGGCGAACTGGCCCACACCGCGCTGCAGATCCGGTCGCAGACATTCCGGGTGCTGGAGATGCTGACCGCCATGGCGGCGATCTACTGGCTGCTGGGCTACCCGCAGGCCAAGATCGTCGACTGGATTCACCGCAAATACGGGGTCACCGAGTGAGCACGACCACCATGGAATCCACCGCCGCCGGCCTCCGCAAGAACGGCGACCAGCCGCCGGTCGTCCAATACGACGGCGTGGTCAAGCGCTTCGGGTCCCTGACCGTGCTGAACGGCGTTTCGGCGCGGGTCAACAAGGGCGAGGTCGTGTGCCTGATCGGCCCGTCGGGGTCGGGAAAGTCCACGCTGCTTCGCTGCACCAACGCGCTGGAGATCGCCGACGGCGGGCGCGTCGTGTTCGAGGGCCAGCCGCTGCCGAAGACGGAGGGCGAACTCCGCCACGTTCGCCAGCGCATGGGCATGGTCTTCCAGAACTTCGAGCTGTTCCCGCACATGACCGCGCTGGAGAATGTCGCGGTCGGCCCGATCACCATCCTCGGCGCTAACCCGGCCGAGGCGCGGGCCAAGGCGCAGATGCTGCTTGAGAAGGTCGGGCTGGGCGCCAAGGGCGGCAACCATCCCAGCGCCCTGTCCGGCGGCCAGCAGCAGCGCGTCGCCATCGCCCGCGCGCTGGCCATGGACCCGGATGTCATGCTGTTCGACGAGCCGACCTCGGCGCTCGACCCGGAGACGATCGGCGAGGTGCTGAACGTCATGAAGCGGCTGGCGGAGGAGGGAATGACGATGGTCGTCGTGACCCACGAGATGAGCTTCGCCCGCCGCGTCGCCAACTGGATCCTGGTCTTCGACGAGGGCCGCGTGATCGAGGAGGGGCCGCCCGCCCAGATCTTCGACGCGCCGACCCACGCGCGGACGCAGTCGTTTTTGAGCCACCTGGGCTGGAACGGCTGAAGAAAAGAATTCACCACAGAGACACGGAGACAGAGAGGGCGTAGTTTCTCTGTGTCTCCGTGTCTCTGTGGTGATTTTTCTTTGGCCTGCGGCCGACTCTTCAGACCTTTGTCGTGACCGGGACGCGCCGGGGCGTGGCGTCCTCTCCTCGGGTCGGCGCAGCACCGTCGCTGTCGAACAGGTCGGGGAAGCGCTTCTCCAGGTCGGGTAGGGAGGTCAGGATCTCGCCCATGTGCAGGCGCATGGCGGATTCCGCCAAGTCGGGGTTGCGCGCCTGGATGCCCTCCAGGATCATTTCGTGCTGGGTGATCAGCCGCTCGATCGGCGTCGCCTGCTCCGGGATGCTCAGGTAGCGGACGCGGTCCATCTGAGCCTTGGTTTCCTCCACCACACGCCACGCGTATTCGCAGCCGACACCCAGCGCGATGGAGCGGTGGAAGGCCTCGTCCAGGTCCAGGAAGATGTCCGGGTTCTCGACGGCCGCGACGCGCTGCTGCTTCATGATGCCGTGGAGGTCCCGGATGGCGGCCGCGGACAGTTCCTGGCTCGCCTTGCGCACCACGGCCAGTTCCACCGCTTGGCGGACGAACTGCGCGTCCATCACCTGCTTGGCCGAGATCTTCACGACGAAGGTGCCGCGCTGTGGGCGGATGGACACGAGCCCGGCCTCGCTCAGCTTGATGAAGGCCTCGCGCACCGGCTGACGGCTGATGCCCAGGGATTTGGCGACCTCCGCTTCCGACAGGGGTTGGCCCGGCCGGAACCGCATCGTGACGATGGCCTGCCGCAGGTCCCGGAAGACGCGCCGCGCCACAGGTTCCGACGAATCCGGTTCAATCCTGTCGAGCATCGCCATCCTCCACCATTCCCCGTCCCGTGTTCATGCGCTTGTGCCGGGCCTCCACAATCCACCCAATGAGCCCACGCAAAGGGCCCACGCAAGGGCGTCGCGTGCCCGTCCGTTATACGCTTCCATACCAGTCCGGTTCAACACGGGCATGAGATTGTCCGTCCCGCATGCCAAATGCGGCGTCCCGCCGCACCGTTCCGGCGGATTCGCGGCCGGTTGCAAAGGGCGCTCGTCTTGACCGTGCCATACTGGAATGGTAGTATATCAACGTCAGCCAGCAAGAGGTTCGCTCCGCCGCTCCAAGAAGGAAGAAGCTAGGGCGGTGGAAACCCGGTACGCGGGCTCCGACACAGGCTAAAGCCATCCTCCACTTCGTTCCGACCGCCCGCCGCATGGCCGGCGGCGACGGGCACACGCATGCGGCGCGCCCCAGCACCCCGCGGCGCGCGCCAGCATCAGGAGAGTTCGATCATGAGCGCTGATTTCGAAGTCACCGGGGCAAGCCCGCCGGCCAGCGCCACCCCCACCACCGGCGAGCGCGCCCGCGCCGCGGCGGTCACGGTGAGCAAGCACATCGGCCGTTACCGCTGGACCATCTGCGCGCTGCTGTTCTTCTCGACGACCATCAACTACATGGACCGCCAAGTCCTCGGCCTGCTCAAGTCCACCCTGATGGGGGACATGAACTGGACGGAATCCGACTTCGGCGACATCGTCGCGGCCTTCTCGCTGGCCTACGCGTTCGGCTACATCGGCTGCGGCCGGCTGATGGACAAGATCGGCATCCGCATCGGCCTTCCGGCCGCCGTGGCGGGGTGGAGCTTCTTCGCCTGCGTCCACGCCTTCATGGGCAGCGTCTTCGGCTTCAAGGTCGCCCGCGCCGGCCTAGGCCTGACCGAGGGCGGCAACTTCCCGGCCTCCATCAAGGCCGTGTCGGAGTGGTTCCCGGCCAAGGAACGCGCGCTCGCCACGGGCATCTTCAACGCGGGCAGCAACGTCGGCGCCGTCGTGGCACCGATCCTAGTGCCGATCCTGCTCGCCGTCTGGGGCTGGCAGGCCGCCTTCCTGGTCACCGGCGGCATCGGCTTCTTCTGGGTCATCGCCTGGCTGCTGATCTACCGCAAGCCGGAAGAGCACCCGAAGATGACGGCCGAGGAACTGGCCTACATCCGCAGCGACCCGGTCCAGCCGCAGGTCAACATTCCCTGGCTGCAATTGCTGCGCTACCGCGGCACCTGGGCGAACATCGTCGGCACCTGCTTCAGCGCGCCGGTCTGGTGGTTCTACCTGAACTGGGTCCCGGGCTTCCTGTCCAAGCAGTATGGCGTGAACCTGTTCGGCGCGATGCTTCCACTGATCATCATCTACACCATGGCCGATTTCGGCAGCGTCGGCGGCGGCTGGCTGTCCTCCCACCTGATCAAGCGCGGCGTTAAGCCCCTGCGTGCCCGGAAGATCACCTTCCTGATCTGCGGCCTGTGCGTGCTGCCGGTGTTCTTCGCCTCCCAGGTTTCCAGCATGTGGGTCGCCGTCGTGCTGATCGGCATCGCCGCCTCGGCGCACCAGGGCTACTCGGCCAACGTCTATACCATCGTGTCGGACACCATGCCGCGCAACGCGGTGGGGTCGGTGGTCGGCATCGGCGGCTTCTGCGCCTACTTCGTCGGCATGTTCGTCTCCATGGGCGTCGGCCGCCTGCTCGACGCCACCAACGGCAACTATCACCTGCTGTTCGCCATCGCCTCGGTCCTGTACCTCGTCGGCCTTGCGATCATGCACTTCATCCTGCCGAAGACCGGGTCCGGCATGACCCCGGCCGGGATCGAGGTCTGATCCCAAAGGAATGGTCCGGGGCGCGCGCCTGCGTCCCGGAACGTCCCGGCCCCCCGCAGTCGTCATCGCAGAGTTTTTTCCCAGTCGGACCTGAAGGGGTCCCGGAGCCTCCCATGAAGATCCAGAACGCGTACGTGATCGTGACGAGTCCCGGCCGCAACTTCGTCACGCTGAAGATCGTCACCGACGAAGGCGTATACGGCGTGGGCGACGCGACGCTCAACGGACGCGAGCTGTCGGTCGCGTCCTACCTGACGGACCACGTCATCCCCTGCCTGATCGGCCGCGACCCGCAGCAGATCGAGGACATCTGGCAGTACCTGTACAAGGGCGCCTACTGGCGGCGCGGGCCGGTCACCATGTCGGCCATCGCCGCGGTGGACACCGCGCTGTGGGACATCAAGGCCAAGCTTGCCGGGATGCCGCTCTACCAGCTGCTGGGCGGCAAGAGCCGGACCGGCGTGATGGTCTACGCCCACGCCAACGGCCGCGACGTGGCGGAGACGGTGGACCGCGTCGGCGAATACATCGAGAAGGGCTACAAGGCGATCCGCGCCCAGTCCGGCATCCCCGGGGTGAGCGGCGTCTACGGCGTCGCCAAGGGCAAGAGCAAGTTCTACGAGCCCGCCACCAAGGGCCTGCCGGAAGAGTCGGTGTGGTCGACGGAGGCCTACCTGGACTTCGCGCCCAAGCTGTTCGAGGCGGTGCGCGTGAAGCACGGTATGGGTCCGCACCTGCTGCACGACGTGCACCACCGCCTGACCCCGATCGAGGCCGGCCGCCTGGGCCGGAGCCTGGAGCCCTACCGCCTGTTCTGGATGGAGGACCCGACCCCCGCCGAGAACCAGGAAGCCTTCCGCCTGATCCGCCAGCACACGGTGACGCCGGTCGCGGTGGGCGAGGTGTTCAACACGATCTGGGACTGCAAGGACCTGATCCAGAACCAGCTGATCGACTACATCCGCACCTCCGTCGTGCACGCCGGCGGCATCACGCACATGCGCCGCATCGCCGACCTCGCAGCACTCTACCAGGTGCGCACCGGCAGCCACGGCGCCACCGACCTGTCGCCCATCTGCATGGGTGCGGCGCTGCACTTCGACAGCTGGGTCCCGAACTTCGGCGTCCAGGAGCACATGGAGCACTGCCCGGAGACCGACGAGGTCTTCCCGCACGCCTACCGCTTCGAGGACGGCTACATGCTCCCCGGCGAAGTGCCCGGCCACGGCGTCGACATCGACGAGACCCTGGCCGCCAAGTACCCCTACAACCCCGCCTACCTGCCCGTCGCCCGTCTGGCCGACGGCACGCTGTGGAACTGGTAAGCGCACGCTTTTCGACCCCTCTCCCTAACCCGCAGGGAGAGGGAGGGACCCATGCGTAGCATGGGAGGGTGAGGGCAAGGTCTGCCCGAGAAACCAAGCCCTCACCCTCCCACTTCGTGGGCCCCCCTCTCCCGCCGGGGGCGGGAGAGGGGGAATGCGCACCGCCTCTTTTTATAAAATTCGCTGGCACGGCCATGGCTGTCCGCTCTGCGCGGACGGATCGCCCCCTTGCGGCCCAATCAAGCCACAGCCACGCCCGACACGAAGGATCAAAGCGTCATGTCCACGTCCTCCCTCCCGGACGGCGCATCCGCCCGGCTCGACAACGCGCGCCTTGCGGCACTTCCGCAATCGGTGCAGCGCCCCGCTTACGACCGGGCCAAAGTCACGCCCGGCATCCTGCACATCGGGCTCGGCGCCTTCTGCCGGGCGCATCTGGCGGTTTACACCGACGACGCCATCGCCGCCGGGGACATGGACTGGGGCATCATCGGCGCCGACCCGCTGTCGCCGGCCATCCGCGACGCGCTGGAGCCGCAGGATAACCTCTACACCCTCCTGGTCCGCGGGGCGGATGGCGACGAGGCTCGGGTCGTGGGGTCCTTCCTGGAGGCGCTGGTCATCCCGGAGGAGCCGGAGCGCGTGCTTGACCGTATGCTCGACCCACGCGTCCGGATCGTCACGCTGACCGTCACGGAGAAGGGCTACTGCCAGGACGCTGCGACCGGCGCGCTCGATGAAGCGCATCCGGCCATCGTCGCCGACTTGAGCGGTGCTGGGATGCCGCGCAGCGTTCCGGGCCTGCTGGTGGAGGGATTGAAGCGGCGCCGCGATGCCGGAATGGAGCCCTTCACCGTGCTGTGCTGCGACAACCTTCCGCAGAACGGCAAGACGGTGCGCCGGATCGTCACGCGCTTCGCGGAGCTGCGCGACCCGGCGCTCGGGCGCTTCATCGCCGACCGCGTTGCCTTTCCCTGCACCATGGTGGACCGCATCACGCCGGCCACGCGTGACGAGGACAAGGCTGCTGTCGCGGCCGCGCTCGGTTGCGAGGACGCGTGGCCGGTGGTGACGGAGCCCTTCCGGCAATGGGTGATCGAGGACGACTTCCCGCTCGGCCGCCCGCATTGGGAGGAGGTTGGCGCCCTGCTGGTAGAGGACGTTCACGCCTATGAGGTGATGAAGCTGCGCTGCCTGAACGGCGCGCACTCCGCGCTCGCCTACCTTGGCGTGGTGTCGGGAATCGAAACCATTTCCGACGCCATGCGCGACCCGCAGCTTCCGGCCGTCATCCGCCGGCTGTGGGACGAGGACCTGATCCCGACCCTCCCGCCGATCCCCGGCGTCGATCCGGCGCAGTACACCGCGGCGCTGGAGGAGCGGTTCCGCAACCCCGCACTCCGCCACCGCACCATCCAGATCTCGTCGGACGGCTCGCAGAAGCTGCCGCCGCGCCTTTTGGAAGCCGCGTTGGAGCATGTCCGCCGGGGACGCACGCCGCGCTTTATCGCGCTGGCCGTCGCCGCCTGGATGCGCTTCACGCTTGAGGAGACGGAGCAGGGCACGGCCTACGCGATCGCCGATCCGCTGGCCGCCCGCCTGAGGGCGGCCGCGGCCTCCGCTGGGCGCGACCCCGCCGCGCTGGCTGGCACACTGTTCGCCATCGACGACATCTTCGCGCCGGAACTGGTGGCGGATGCCGGCTTCGGTCTGGCGGTCGTGGCGGCCCTGGACAGCCTGCTGAAGAAAGGCTGCCGGGCGACGCTGGCGGACATGCTGGGCTGACGCTCAATCACACTGTGGGGGAGACGATGCCGGACAGGCTGATGGAAGGTGCCGCCGGGTCCCAGACCGTGACCGTCGCGGGGGCCATCTACGGTCGGCTGCGCAGCGACATCGTCTCGTTGAAGCGCCCGCCGGGCGAGTCGCTGCAACGGCGACCGCTCGCCAAGGCGTTCGGCGTCAGCATCACGCCGGTGCATGAGGCCCTGCTCCGGCTCGGCAACGAAGGGCTGGTGGAGACGCTGCCCGGCAATGGCAGCGTTGTCGCCCGCATTCCCGTCGAAGCCCTGCCGACGGCCATCGCGATTCGCCGGACGCTGGAGCAGGCCACCGTGCGTTGCGCCGCGGAGTGCGCGACCCCGGCCGGCCTCCGCCGGCTCCAGCGCAACCTGGATGCCCAGCGCCAGGCGGCGTGGGCGGGCAACCATGCGGACTTCTACCAAGCGGACGAGGAGTTCCACGCCCTGATCGCGGACATTGCGGGCCATCCCGGATTCTGGGACGTCGCGCGCAAGGCGAAGGTGCAGGTGGACCGTTGCCGGCACCTGGCCCTGCCGGCGTTGGGCAACGCCGGGCGGGTGCTGGCCGAGCACGAGGCCATTGTCGCCGCCATCGCCGCCAGCGACCCGGACCAGGCCGCGCGCGCCCTGGCCGGGCATTTCACCGGCATCGAGGCGGGCGTGCGGGAGATCGTGGCCCTGTTCCCGGATTATTTCGAGCCGGCCGACGCCCAGCCGCACTGACCCGGCCTTCTCCGAAAAAATGCGTGTCCGAAAAAATGCATGCAGCGCAAAAAAGCGGGTGGTGACCCTCGCGCGGGCATGGTTATATACCTGTCGTATATAGCGCCTGAGGGCACACCGCATGTCGCCGTCCAAGCCCATCCACCCGCAGGTCTCCCTCGCCGGAACCGGCGCGTCCCCCATCGGGGGCGACCGCATCCGGCTGCTGGAGGCGGTGGGGCGCGAGGGCAGCATCTCCGGCGCGGCGCGCGCGGTCGGCATCACCTACAAGGCCGCGTGGGACGCCGTCGACGCCATGAACAACCTGTTCGGCCAGCCTCTGGTCGAGGCGCAGGCCGGCGGCCGGCGCGGCGGCGGCACGGCGCTGACTCCGGCCGGGGTGCGGCTGGTGGCCGCCTTCCATCGGCTGGAAGGCGAGATGGCGCGCGCCTTCAAGACGCTGGAACCGGACCTGGACGGCACGGGGCTGTCCGCGGCCGGGCTGATGTGGGGGTTCTTCATGCGCACCAGTGCTCGCAACGCCCTGCGCGGAACGGTGACCGCCATCGCCGACGGCGCCGTCAACGCGGAGGTCACGCTGACCCTGTCGGAGCGGACGGCCATCACCGCCATCATCACCCGCGACAGCGTGCGGGAGTTGGGCCTGATCCCCGGCCGCGAGGCGACGGCGCTGATCAAGGCGCCCTTCGTCATCCTGGCCCCGGTGGACGAGGCCCGCCGCACCTCCGTCCGCAACCGGATCGAGGGCACGGTGGCGCGGCGGGAGGACGGCGCGGTCAACAGTGAAATCACGCTCGACATCGGCGGCGGCAAGACGCTGACCGCCATCATCACGCGCCACAGCGTTGAGGATCTGGGGCTCGCCGCGGGCGGGCCGGCCTGCGCGCTGATCGACGCGTCGCACATCATTCTTGCGGTCGATTGATCCAGTCATGGGAGTTCACGGAATGAAGCGCCTTCTGCTCGCCACTGTCGCGCTGCTGTCGGTCACCGCCGCCGCGCGGGCTGGTGAAACCAACGTGGCGGTCGCCGCGAACTTCACCGCCCCGGCGAAGGAGATCGCCAAGGTTTTCGAGGAGAAAACTGGGCACAAAGCGATCCTGAGCTTCGGCGCGACCGGCCAGTTCTACGCGCAGATCAAGCAGGACGCGCCCTTCACCGTCTTCCTGGCCGCCGACGACGAGACGCCGAAGAAGGCGGTAGAGGACGGGCTGGCGGTCGGGGACAGCCGCTTCACCTACGCCATCGGCCGCCTTGTGCTGTGGAGCAAGAACCCGGCGACGGTTACCGGCGAGGATACGCTGAAAAAGGTCTCCTTCGAGAAAGTTGCCATCGCCAACCCGGCACTGGCCCCCTACGGCGCTGCGGCGGTGCAGGCCATGAAGAAGCTAGGCGTCTACGACGCGCTCCAGCCCAAGATCGTGCAGGGCAACACCATCGCCCAGGCCTACCAGTTCGCCGAGACGAGCAACGCGGAGGTCGGCTTCGTCGCCCTTTCGCAGGTGATGGAGAAGGGCGAGGGCTCCCGCTGGGTCGTTCCGGAAACGCTGCACGAGCCGATCCGCCAGGACGCCGTGCTGCTGAAGAAGGGTGCGGCGGACGACGCGGCCAAGGCCTTCCTCGCCTTCCTGAAGGGGCCGGAGGCTGGTGCCGTCATCGCCAAGTACGGCTACGGTACCGCGGCGTCCAACTGATCCCGCCCGTCATGAACTGGCAGCCCATCGTCCTGACGCTGCAACTGGCGACGCTGGCCACCGCGATCCTGCTGGTGGTCGGCACGCCGCTGGCCTGGTGGCTGGCCCGGTCGCGCGCTTGGTGGAAGGAGGCGGTCGCCACGGTGGTGGCGCTGCCGCTCGTCCTGCCGCCGACGGTGCTCGGCTTCTACCTGCTGACCCTGCTGGGGCCGGAGGGGCCGGGCGGCTGGGTGGCGTCGCTGTGGGGGGCGCGGTCGCTGGCCTTCACCTTCGAAGGGCTGGTCATCGGATCCGTGCTGTATTCCATGCCCTTCGTGGTGCAGCCGATCCGCAATGCCTTCGAGGCGTTCGGCGACCGCCCCCTGGAGGCGGCGGCGACGCTGCGCGCTTCCCCGCTGGACACCTTCTTCACGGTGGCGGTGCCGCTGGCCCGGCGCGGCTTCCTGACCGGGGCCGTGTTGGGCTTCGCCCACACCATGGGGGAGTTCGGCGTCGTCCTGATGATCGGCGGCAACATCCCCGGCAAGACCAAGGTGCTGTCGGTCGCCATCTACGACTATGTCGAGACCCTGCAATGGGCCGAGGCGCACTGGCTGGCCGGCGGCATGCTGGTCTTCTCTTTCACGGTGATCCTGGCGATGATGACGCTGGAGAAGCGCATCGGGCGGTCGCATCGATGAGTTTGACCGCCAGATTCCAGGGAACGCTCGGGCGTTTCACGCTTGACGTCGCGTTCGAGGCGCCCGGCCGCGGGGTGACCGCTCTGTTCGGGCCGTCAGGCTGCGGCAAGACCTCGGTGCTGCGCTGCGTCGCCGGCCTGCAACGGCTGGGCGGGCGCTTCGCGCTCGACGGCGACGTCTGGCAGGACGAGCGGAGCTTCCGCCCGACGCACAAGCGTCCGATCGGCTACGTCTTCCAGGAGGCGAGCCTGTTCCCGCACCTGTCGGTGCGCAGCAACCTGCTGTTCGGCCATCGCCGCACGGTCGGGCGCGGCGTGCCGGAGAGCATTCGGCTGGACGATGTGGTGGACTTATTGGGGCTCGGGCACCTTCTCGACCGCTCGCCGGAGCATCTGTCGGGCGGCGAGCGGCAGCGCGTCGGGGTGGGGCGGGCACTGCTGTCGCAGCCGCGCCTGCTGCTGATGGACGAGCCGCTGGCGGCGCTCGACCGCTTCAGCAAGGAAGAGATCCTGCCCTATCTGGAGCGGCTGCATGGTGTGCTGCCGATCCCGGTGCTCTACGTCAGCCACGACATCGCGGAGGTGGAGCGGTTGGCGGACCATCTGGTGCTTCTGCGGGAGGGGCGGGTGGTCGCCGCCGGCCCGATGCAGGAACTCCAAGCCGACCCGTCCCTGCCCATCGCCCGCATGCCCGAGGCCGGTGTAACCCTGCCCGCGGTGGTGGAGGGGCACGAGGAAGCCTACGGCCTGACCGCGCTTCGGCTGGAAGGCGGGCGCCTGCTCGTGCCGGGCAATCTCGGCGCGGTGGGTGCCGGGCGCCGGGTGCGCATCGCCGCGTCGGACATCAGCCTCGCCCGCCAGCCCTCGACGGGCAGCACGATTCTCAATTCACTGCCGGCGCGGATCGTTGCGGCGGAGCGGCAGGACGAGGTGCAGATGATGGCCGTCGTGGCGCTGGGCGCCGAGGGGCAGGGCGCGCGGATGCTCGCCCGCGTCACGCGCAAGTCTTGGGACGCGCTGGGGCTCGAAGCGGGGCAGGACGTCTTCGCCCAGGTGAAGGGCGTCGCGCTGGTGCAGGACGGATTTCAGGCGGAGGGCTGATCCGGCGCCGGATAGGTTCGCCCTTTCCACTGCCCGCCGCGACCGCGCCAGTGGCGTAGCGCGGAATCCAGCGTCATCAGGCTATAGGCCAGACCGGCCAGCGGCAGCAGCGCGCCGAGCAGCGCGGGCTGCCCATAGAGGCGCAGGGTCGGCCGGAAGCTTACGATCATGAGCAGCCAAGCGGCGGCACCGGCGAGGGCCGTCGCCGCGCCACCGTGCAGCGGCAAGGACAGAACGGCCAGCGGCGGCGCCAGATAGGTGACGGCCATGCCCAGCATGGCGCCGGCCAAATGCCAGGGCGAGTGGTTCAGCTGGGTGTATGCGGTTCGCGCCACCATGGTCCAGATGCTCGACAGGGACCGGTTGTCGCGCAGGCTTCGGGCGGAGTCGGCGAGGCCCAGCCAGATCTTGCCACCGGACCGCTTGATGGCCGCCGCGAGCGTGCAGTCGTCGATCAGCGCGCCGTGGATCGCGGCGATCCCGCCGATGCGCTCCAACGCCGTGCGGCGCACCAGCACGCAGCCGCCGGCCGCCGCCGCGGTGCCGCGCTTGGCGTCGTTGACCCAGCGGAACGGGTAGAGCTTCTGGAAGAAGAACACGAAGGCCGGGATCAGCAGCCGCGCCCAGGGACCGCGGTGGTCCAACTCCACCATCAGGGACACGAGGTCCAGGTCATCCCGCACCGCCTTGGCGAGCAGGCGGCGTACCGTGCCGGGGCCGAGGTCGATGTCGGCGTCGGTCAGCAGCAGATAGTCGGTGTCTGGGACCGCGCGCTCGGCGCAGCGGATGCCCTCCGCCACCGCCCACAGCTTGCCGCTCCAGCCCGGCGGCAGGGTGGCGGTGCCGGTGACGATCAGCCGGCCGGGGTTCTCGGCGGCCAGCTCTTCGGCGATGGCGCGGGTGCGGTCGCGGCTATGGTCATCCACCAGCACGGTCGTCAGCGTCACGCCCGTCTGCGCGAGCAGCGAGGAGAGGGCACGGCCGATGCCCTCCTCCTCGTCGCGCGCCGGGACCACGGAGGCGATCCGGACGGAGAAGGAGTCGTCACAGTCCGGAGGGAGCCGCTGGTCGGCCCGCCAGAAGCCGCCGCGGGCAAAGACCAGCACCAGCCAGATTGCGAGGGAAAGAAGCGCCAGAATCACCGCTGCATCAGCCATCCGAGGTTCCCGCCGTTGCGGCGGTTCCATCAAATATGTCCGCCGGTACGGCGGACGGCGGCATTCTGCCTCGGTGGAGGTGGCTGGTCTAGAACTCCCTCTCCCGCCTCTCGCGCCCGCAAGCGGGCGCGAGAGGCGGGAGAGGAGTTTGGCTACCGGGCCAGCCAGCCGCCATCCACGGGCAGGATCGTGCCGTGGATGTAGTCGGCCGCCTCGGACGCCAGGAAGACCGCCGGGCCGCCCATGTCGGACGGCACGCTCCAGCGGCCGGCCGGGATGCGGCCCAGGATTTCCGCGCTGCGATTCTCGTCGGCGCGGAGTGCGGCGGTGTTGTTGGTGGCGACGTAGCCCGGCGCGATGGCGTTCACGTTGATGCCCTTGCCGGCCCACTCGCAGGCCAGGAGCTTGGTGATGCCGGCGACGCCGCTCTTCGACGCGGTGTAGGAGGGCACGCGGATGCCGCCCTGGAAGGACAGCATGGAGGCGATGTTGATGATCTTGCCCTTGCGCCCCGCGTTGATCGCGTAGCGGCCGAAGGCTTGGCAGAAGAAGAACAGCGTCTTGATGTTGATGTTCATCACGAGGTCCCAGTCGGCCTCGGTGAAGTCCACCGCGTCGGCGCGCCGGATCAGGCCGGCGTTGTTGACCAGGATGTCGAACTGCCCGTAATGGGCGACGACCTCCTCGATCAGGCCCGGCACCGGGGCGATGCTGGTCAGGTCGGCCTTCAGGCCGAGGAAGCGGCGCCCGGCCGCCTCCACGAGGCCCTGGGTTTCGTCGAGCGGGGCGACGTCAACCGCCGCGATGTCCGCGCCGGCCTTGGCGAGCGCCACG
The DNA here is from genome assembly GCF_025961225.1 of Azospirillum canadense. GTDB lineage: Bacteria > Pseudomonadota > Alphaproteobacteria > Azospirillales > Azospirillaceae > Azospirillum > Azospirillum canadense. Next base: position 694,698 of record NZ_JAOQNG010000010.1, read on the forward strand.
GCGATGCCCTGGCCGATGCCGGTGTTGGCACCGGTGACCAGCGCGACCTTGCCGGAGAGGTCGAAAGGATTGGTCATAACGTCTGTCTCCGCTCAGCGCATCGTGGCCAGGGGAACCTGGTCCATGTCGTCGAAGGCCTGGTTGTCGCCGCCCATGGCCCAGATGAAGGTGTAGTTGTGCGTGCCCACGCCGCAGTGGATCGACCAGGGCGGAGAGATCACCGCCTCCTCGTTCGCCATGACGATGTGGCGGGTCTCCGTCGGCTCGCCCATGAAGTGGAAGACGCGCGCGCTTTCCGGCAGGTCGAAGTAGAAATAGACCTCGTTGCGCCGGTCGTGCGTGTGGCACGGCATGCTGTTCCACATGTTGTTCGGCTTCAGCATGGTCATGCCGAGCACCAGCTGCGCTGTCTTGCAGATGTCCGGGTGGATCATCTGGAAGATGGTTCGCTCGTTTGACGTGGACGGGTCGCCGAGGTGGCGCTGCTTCGCCTGCGCGATGGAGATCTTCATGGTCTCGAAGCGCGCGTGGGCCGGCGTGCTGTTCAGGTAGAACTTGGCCGGATTGCGGCGGTCCAGGCTGTCGAAGCGCACGTCCGCGCTGCCCATGGCGACGTAGAGGCAGTCGCGGGTGTCCAGATCGTAGACGGCGCCGTCCACGGTGACCCGGCCGGGGCCGCCGACGTTGACCACGCCCAGCTCGCGCCGGTCGAGGAAGTTCGGGGAGCCGATCTCCTTCGTGGCTTCCAGCTTCAAGGGACCGGCGACCGGCATGGCGCCGCCGACCACGAAACGTTCGATGTGGCTGTAGGTCAGGACGATGTCGTCGGGCTGGAACATCGACGACACCAGGAAATGGTCGCGCAGCGCCGTCGTGTCGTAGCCGCGGACGGCGTCGGGATGGGAGGGGTGGCGAACGGTAATCTTCATGATCGGAACTCGTGTTTGTGCCGGGGTCAGCCGACGGTGAGCTGGATGGAGCCGAGGTTGCGGAAGGTCGCGACGCTGTGGCTGCCGGGCTTGACGAAAATCGTGCCGGTGCAGGATCCGGTGGTCACCGTGTCGCCGGCGTGGAGGCCGCCGAAGGGCTTGGCGGCGACGTCGGCGAGCCACTGAAGCAGGCGCACAGGATCGCCCGCGCTGTTGCCGCCGACCACGTCGATCCGCCGCTCCCCGTCGATGTCGAGCGTCAGCGGCTCCTTCACCGGGTCGAGGGAGCGCCAATCGGCGACCGCCGGCCCGACGATCAGCGCGCCGTGGTTGGCTTGGTCGGCCAGATGGCTCAATGCGTCCTGCGAACCGTACTGGGCAAAGCGCGTGTCGCAGATCTCGAAGCCCGGATGGACGGAGGCGACGGCGTCCAGAATCTCCTCGCGGCTGTAGGGCTTGTCGCGGGCCGGAAGGTCGCGGCCGAAGCGGTAGACGACCTCGGCCTCGATCCCGATGACGTGGAACGTCTCCGCCGGCAGGCGGGACACCTCAAAGAAGACGGTGGCGGCGTTGATCGGGGCGCAGGACGGCTCGGCGTCCGGGCCCGGCGCGCCCACCTTCCAGGCCGTCACCGGGCCGATCCGGCGCGCGACCTCGTTCTGGATGGCGGTAGCCTCGGCCTTGTCGGCCGGACGCGCCGACGGGGGGAGCGTGTCGAGGAGGCTGCGGGTCCGGCGGGCGCCGGTCAGCAGGTCGGCGGCTTTGGTGACGGTGCTCATGACGGGGTCCTCAGGAAGGGAACTTCGGGTCGGCGCGCAGGCTCATTCCGCGGGGGCGACGGTCAGGGAGGCCTTGGCCGCCTCAGCCGCCTTGTAGCGGGGCGACAGGACGCCGTAGCGGCGCGCCCACCAGGCGGTCAGGACCGGGGTAAGCAGCGAGGTGACGACGACCGAGGTGGCGACCAGCGCCGTGGCAGCCGGGGCGACCGGGGCGAAGTTCGGCTCAATGGAGGCGATGATGGGCGGGACCGTGACAGCGGCGCCGGCGGTGGAGGCGGCGCCGATGCCCGCCGTGCCGTTGCCCTTGGCCAGGAAGATGTCCGACAGCACCAGCGTGACGCCGGTGACCGCGATCACCGCGAGGCCGAGCAGGATGCCGAGCAGGCCGGTGTTCAGGATGGTCGTGAAGTTCAGGTTGTTGCCCAGCGCGAAGGCAAAGAAGGGCACCATCACCGACACGCCCTGGCTGAAGAAGGCGCGCAGGTCCTTGTCGAGGTTGCCGAGCGCAAAGCCGATGACGAAGGGCAGCAGCGCGCCGACCATCGTCTGCCAGGGGAAGCTGGCGAGACCGGCGATGCCCAGCGTGACCATGGTCATGAACGGCCCGGATTCCAGGCACATCAGGCAGAAGGCGCCGGCTTCCTCCTTGGTGCCGTACTGCTGCATCAGCGCCATATACATGCCGCCGTTGGTGTCGTTCATGGCGGCGATGATGGCCAGCACTGACAGCCCGGTGAAGAAGCCTGACGTGATGCCTTCCGCCGGGATGAACAGCGAGGCGATGACGCCGGCCAGCGCCGCGGTGATGATCTTGATCGACACCAGGACGCCGCTCTTGCGCAGGACCAGCGGCGTCGCCTTCAGGCTGATGCTGGCGCCGATGCAGAAGAACCACACGGACAGGATCGGCAGGGTGCCGGTGATCAGGCCGTTGGTGAAGGAACCGAAGAATTTCCCCGTGTTCGGCGCGAAGGTGTTCAGGCAGGCGCCAAGAAACAGGGGGAGGATCATCATCCCGCCGGGGATGCGATCGATGCGCTTTTTGATGTCCATTACCGGCACTCCTGGTGGGCGACTCCCGATTCTTTTCTGTGGGAGCGCTGTGGCCGCGTGGGATCCGGCTGGCCGCGGCGGGGAATGACCTGTCGCGGCGTCCGGTCCTGATCTCTGCAAACTAGAATACTAGTATTACAGACTGAGTCACAGCGCTGCGATGGGATGGAGACAGTTTGTCGCAGGAGGCACCGCCTTCGGGGTGCGCGCACCCGCACCCGGACCCGCACCTGGACGCGATGGCGGCATGGCAGCCACAAGGCGCTATCGTGGCCGGATCTCCCTGTTGTATCTGTTGCTTGAGCCTCCGGGCGTGCCCCGGACGGGAAGCAAAGACCGCGACCAACAACAAGGATCGGCCAACCGGCCCCGGCATGGGACCGACCGGCGAAGGACGGCGATGGGCACGAACATGACGACCGGCGAAGGAACACCCGCGGCGGGAACGGCCGACTCGGAGTCGGCGACCAGCCGTCGTCGCGCGCCGCATCCGTCGCGCGCCGCCCGCGGACGCGGGGCCACGGCGGCGCAGAGCATCTACCAGCAGCTCCGCGCCGAGATCATGACGCTGAAGCGCAAGCCGGGGGAGCCGGTCATTGAGAAGGATCTGCTCCAGACCTACGGGGTCAGCCGCACCCCGGTGCGCGAGGCGGTGCGGCAGCTGGCCGGCGAAGGGCTGCTGGAGGTGTTTCCGCAGAGCGGCACCTTCGTCGCCCGCATCCCCCTGTCGAACCTGCCGGAGTCCATGAGGATCCGCACGGCGCTGGAGGAGACCACCGCCCGCTACGCCGCCCAGCGCGCGACGCCGCAGCAGGTGGCGGGGTTGAAGGACCTCATCGCACGGCAGCGCGCCGCCGCGGAGGCCGGCGACGCCGAAGCCTTTCACCGCGCGGACGAGGAGTTTCACTCCGCCATCGCCGACGTCGCCGGCCTGCCGGGCGTCTGGACCCTGATCCAGCAGGTGAAGGTGCAGATCGACCGCTACCGGCGCCTGACTCTGCCCGATCCGGGTCGCATGGTGCGCTTGGTGGACGAGCATGCGGCGGCCGTCACCGCCATTGCCGAACACCGGCCCGATGCGGCGGAGGCGGCGATCAAGCTGCATCTGGAAAAGCTGGCGGCCGAGTTCGGCGAGCGCAGCAAGCAACTGCCCGACTATTTCATCGCCGATCCGTAAGCGCCGACCTGTGACGATGGGGGACGGCTGGGCGCCGCCGGCTGATGCGCGGCGTCCAACCGGTCCTGCGCCCTATGGTGGTGTGACTGCTGGCGCTGCGCAGTTTCAAAAACACTTAAAATGCCGCATTGCTCGCGAACGAAGACGAGCGCAACTGCTGGCATAAGAAAAAAGCCATAGAATGCTGCAGCGCAGAAAGCCTTTGCCGCTGCATTTTTACGGCAAGCGCCCATTCTTCCAGTACCGCGCCGGTGTTTGGCGTCACATTTGATATAAATCAATACGGCCGTACTGAATCCCTGCAAAGCTTCCGCCGTACTTCCAAATTTGAGTTCGCGACCGAGCGGAGCCATCCAGGGCTCCGTCATCACGCCGCTCGCTTTTCGTGAGCCTCACCCATGAAAAATTCCTTCCAGCGCCTGACAATCCGGGCGACGCTTGGGTTGATTGTTGCTGCCTTGGGGCTTTTGCTGATCGCGGTCAGCGCCAAAACCCTCGTCGACGTGGTCGAGCGCACCCAGAGCGCCCACCGCGTTGCAACCCTCAGCACGACGAGCCGTGAACTTCTTCGGGCTTTGCTTGCGGTCCGTCTCGAACGGGGACTGCTGACGCCGGCGCTGGGCGCCGACGCCGCCATTTCCGCGAACGACGAGCAGGAGATCGCGGCGAACCGCCAGACCGCGGAGTCCGGCTATGACGCCGTCGTGACGGTGGTTGCGGGGGTGGACGCGCCCGGACTGCGCCCGGCGCTCGACCGCCTGCGGGCGGCGCACGACGCCATGGCGGGCTTGCGGCCGAAGGCGGATTCCGCGGCGCGTCTGCGCAAGGATGCCCGCGACCAGGGCATCGTCGCCTCGTGGGCAACGGTCCCGCTCGCCTACCTGGACGCGCTGATGGCGATGACCGATCTGCTCGACGCGTCCCTGAAACTCGCCGACCCGGTGGTGGATCATCTGCTCGGGGTCAAGCGCGCCGCTTGGACCACGCGGCTGAACGCCGGGGCCATGGCATTCCGCATCCAGACCGCCGTGGCCACGGGCCAAGCCTGGACGCCGGCCGACTCGCTCGCCGTGGCCGACCTCAACGGGCGGAGCGCACAGTCCTGGGCCCTGGTCACGGAGGCCGCCTCCCGTCCCGACACGCCGGCCCCCATCCGGGAGGCGGTCGACCGGGCCAAGGTGAACTTCGATGGCCCGTTGGTCGAGCAGCGGGCGGCAATCCTGTCCGCCCTGTCCGCCGGCAAGCGGCCCGACGTGGACATCGTCACACTGCGCAGGCAGGACACGGTCGCCCAGGGATACATTGTCGACGCCGCCCACGCGGCGGTCGAACGGATGGTCGCCCACGCGGACCAGGAGGCCGCCCGCGCGACGCGCGAGGCGATCCTCGCGGCCGTGACCCTCGTCATCGCGGTCGCCCTCACGCTGGTCGGCTTCGTCTTTGCCCAGCGGCGTGTCAGCGGGCCGATCCGCGCGATGACCGAATCCATGCGCCGTCTGGCGCAGCGCGACATGACGGCGGCGATCCCCGGCGTCGGCCGGTCCGACGAGGTCGGCGGCATGGCGGCGGCCGTGCTGGTCTTCCGCGACAGCATGATCACGGCGGAGCGGCTGGCCGCCGAACAGGCTGCGGAGAACGCCGATAAGGAACGGCGCACCGCCCGGCTGGAGCAACTGTTCGGCGCGTTCGACGCCAAGGTGACTGGCATCGTGGAGACCGTTGCCTCCGCCGCGACGGAGATGCAGAGCACGGCCAACGCCATGGCCCACATCGCGGAGCACGCCGGCGAGCAGGCGACGACCGTCGCCGCGGCGTCGGAGCAGGCCTCCGTCAATGTGCAGACGGTGGCCTCGGCGACCGAGGAGCTGTCGGCCTCCATCTCCGAGATCGGGCGGCAGGTCGCCACCTCGACCCAGGTGACCGGGGAGGCCGTATCGCAGGCCGAGCAGACCAACGCGACCATGCGCAGCCTCGTCGACGCCGCGGAGCAGATCAGCCATGTGATGGCGATGATCAACTCGATTGCCGGCCAGACCAACCTGCTGGCGCTGAACGCGACGATCGAAGCGGCGCGGGCCGGGGAGGCCGGAAAGGGCTTCGCCGTGGTCGCCAGCGAGGTGAAGAACCTCGCCAACCAGACGGCCAAGGCCACCGACGACATCCAAGCGCGGGTGAAGGAAATCCAATCGGCGACGGCCGGCGCCCAGTCGGCCATCCAGGGCATCGGCCTGACCATCGGCCAGATCAGCGAGGTCGCCACCGCCATCGCCGCCGCCGTGGAGCAGCAGGGCGTCGCCACGCGCGACATTGCCGGCAACATCGCGCAGGCGGCCCGCGGCACCGGCGAGGTGTCCTCGACCATCGTCGGGGTCAACCACTCCGTCGCGGAGACCGGGGCGGCGTCGGCGCAAGTGCTCGAAGCCTCCGGCCGGCTGGCGCGGGAGGCGGAACAGCTGCGCCACGAGGTGACCGGCTTCATCGCGGCGGTCCGCACAGCGTGACGGCAACAAAAAAGGAAGGGGGTTTTCGCCCCCTTCCTTCGTTGTCGGTATGGTCAGAAACGCGCCGTGCTTAGGCGCCCAACAGGTCCTTCAACGCGCCGCGCACGCCCTTGGTTTGGATGGCGGCAAGGTGGGCGGCGGTGCGGACCGCGAGGCCGGGGATGCGGGTCAGGTCCTCGCCCCACAGCCGGGCGTCGGCCAGCACCGTGTTGACCAGCGCCGCCGCGTCGTTGCCGTTCGTCGCCCAGGCCGCGGCCATGGCCGCGATCACCGCCGCGTCGTCTTTGATTGAATAGGCGCCGGCGTCGCGCGTGCCGGTGTAGGCGCCTTCCGCCAGCGTGCCCTGGTAGAAGCGCAGCAGCGCGGCCAGCGAGAAGGACAGCCCCTCCGGCGCCTCACCCCTGGCGGCCACCGCGTCCTTCAGGCTGGGCAGCACGCGCACGGCCCACTTCGACACGGAGTTCAGGGCGATCGAGATCAGCTCGTGCCGGATGTAGGGGTTGCCGAACCGCTCCATGATCGTGCGGGCGTAGTCCTGGCGCTCCGCCTCGGGCAGGGGGACGTAGGGGACGATCTCCTCGAACATCACCTTGGACAGGTAGGCCGACAGGGTGGCGTCGTCCATCATGCCCTTCACCGTGTCGATGCCCGCGCCATGGGCGGCCAGCGCGCTTGCCGTGTGGGCGCCGTTCAGGATGCGCACCTTGCGGCTGCGGTAGGGCTTCAGGTCGTCGGTCCACACCACGTTCAGGCCGGCCTTGTGCAGCGGGAACTCTTCCGCCAGGGCCGCCGGACCTTCGATGACCCAGACGTGGAAGGGCTCGCCGGCCACGGCCAGCGTGTCCTCGTAGCCCCACTTGGCGGTGAGGGCCGCGGCCTCGTCGCGCGGATAGCCGGGGACGATGCGGTCGACCAGCGTGTTCAGGAAGTGGTTGTGCGCCTCCACCCAGGCGGCGAAGCCGGATTCCAGGCCCCAGCGCTTGGCGTGGGCGAGCACGATGCGCTTCAGGTTGGCGCCGTTGGCCTCGATCAGCTCGCAGGGCAGGAAGACCAGGCCGGTCGCGGCCGTGCCGCCCAGCGCCTTGAAGCGGGCGTGCAGCAGTGCGGCGACCTTGGCCGGGAAGCTCTGCTGGCAGATGCCGGGGGTGTAGGGCTCTTCCACGTCGGCGATGCCGGCCTCGGTGGTGTTGGACACGACGAAGCGCAGCTGGGGCACCGTGGCGTAGGCGACCATCCGCTCCCAGTCGGTGTAGGGGTCGAGCGCGTCGGACACGCAGCTGACCACGCGGCGCTCCTCGACCTCGCGGCCCTGCTCGATGCCGCGCAGCAGGACGGTGTAGAGGCCGTCCTGCGCCTTCAGCAGGCCGGCGATGCCCTGGGCCAGCGGCTGGGCCACGGCGACGCCGGCGCCCATCAGGCCGCGGCCATTGGCGACGTCGACCATCCAGTCGACAAAGCCGCGCAGGAAGTTTCCGTCGCCCACCTGCAGGATGGTGACGGGAAGCACCGGCGCGCCGGCGGTGTGCGCGACATCGAGCGAGCCGCCAGCGAGGAGGTCACGGGAGAGCTGGGCCATGATGGAATTCCTTATCGGGAGATGGCGTATTATATTAATATATCAGTTATGGAGGCAAGGGATTCCGGCTGTGGGATGCTCCCTTGCGCGGTGGCCTTTTGCGGGGTTTCCGGGGGTTGGACGGGGGTGCGGCAAAATGCGCGTGGCGCCATATCCCTCTCCCGTCCCGGGAGAGGGTGGCCCGAAAGGCCTATCGCGCTGGCCTAAGGCCAGCGCTGACGGCGTCAGGCGGATGCCAAGGGCATCCGCTGAGAGCCGGGTGAGGGTCGCACGAGGACCAGTGGATTATCCTTCCACGACCCTCACCCTCCCGCCTGCGGCGGCCCCCTCCCTCTCCCGAGGCGGGAGAGGGGAATACACTCCGTGCAGATCAGTGCGTCGCGACTGACGTCACCGCGAAGGCTTGCGACGCCGCCAGGATCGTCTCGATCAGGCGGTGCACTTTCAGCGCCTCGCGGCCGGTGACGCGCGGGTTGCCGCCGCGGTCGAGCGCGTCCAGGAAGTCGGACAGGACGGCGCGGTGGTGGGTGTTGGCGAAGGCCATGGGGTCGGCGCCGCCGCCGAGCGTGCCGGCCGTCTCCCCGGCGCGAATGGTCTCGCCGCTGTGGAGTTGGACCTCCAGGCGGTCGCCGGACAGGATGGCGGAGCCCTTGGTGCCGGCGATCTCGATGCGTTCGGGGAAGCCGGGGAAGGCGACCGTGGTGGCGTCGACCGTGGCCAGCATTCCATTCTCGAAGCGCAGGGAGGCCGTGACCATGTCCTCAGTGTCGATGGGGCGCAGCCCACTGGTCGCCGCGAAGGCAGCGACATGGCTCGGCAGGCCGAACAGGCTGACGAACAGGTCCAGCGTGTGGATGGCCTGGGTCAGCAGCACGCCGCCGCCATCGCGCGCCTTCATGCCGCGGCCGGGCTGGGCGTAATAGTCGCCGTCGCGCCACCAGCGGATGATCACGGAGGTGGTCAGCGGGTCGCCCAGCGCGCCGTCGCGCAGCAGGTCGGTCAGCCGCTCGGCCGCCGCGCGGAAGCGGTGCTGCAGGACAACGCCCAGAGTCAGGCCGGCGCGTTCCATGGTTTCGACCACGGTGCGGGAGCCCTCCGGCGTGGCGTCCAGCGGCTTTTCCAGCAGCACATGCTTGCCCGCGGCGGCGCAGCGCGCCACCAACTCGGCGTGGCTGTCCGGCGGGGTCAGCAGCAGGATCGCCGACAAGGTCGGGTCGTCCAGCAGCGTCTCCATCCGGTCCACCACCGGCAGGCCGAAGCGTTCGCCGAAGGCGGCGCGCCGGGCGGGGGAGGGGCTGAATCCGCCGGCCACCTCCACCCGGTCCGCCAGATCCAGCAGGCTCTGGGCGTGGGGCGTCGCCGCCATGCCCAGCCCGATCACGCCGACGCGCCGCCGCACGGACTCAGACCTGCGTTGCGAGAGTGGAGGCCTCGCGGGCGAGGCGCTCGATGGCGGCCCAGCGGCGCTCCTTGACAGCGTCGGCCGGGGTCAGCCACGTGCCGCCGAGCGCGAAGACGTTGGGCAGGGACAGGATCTCTCGGACATTCTCCGCCTTGATGCCGCCGGTCGGGCAGAAGCGGATCTCGGGGAGGAGCGGGGCCATGCCACGGAGCGCCGGGGCGCCGCCGTTCAGCATGGCGGGGAAGAACTTCAGCTCGCGGAAACCGTGCTCGTAGGCGATCAGCGCCTCGGTCACCGTGGCGATGCCCGGCAGGTAGGGCAGGCCGGCGGCCTTGGCGGCCTCGGCCAGCCGGTCGGTCAGGCCGGGGCTGACGACGAAGCGGGCGCCGACGTCGCGGGCCTGGGCGAACTGCTCCGGCCGGATCAGCGTGCCGAGCCCGACCAGCGCGCCCGGCACCTTGGCGGCGATCGCTTCCGCGCAGGCGAGCGCGCCCGGCGTGCGCAGGGTGATCTCCAGCGTGGTCAGGCCGCCGGCGACCAGCGCCTCGGCCAGCGGAACGGCCTCGGCCGGGTTGTCGAGCACCAGCACCGGGACGATCCGGGCGCCGGTCAGGGAGGGTTCAAGGCGGGGAACAGTCATGGCTTGGCCTCGGGAAGAGAGAAATAGAGGGGGGTGGCGTGCCGCACGTCGTCGATCGTCAGCAGCAGGCCATCGATATGGGCGCTCAGCGCGCGGGCGGCAGCCTCCGGGTCACCGGCGGCGATCGCGGCGACGATGGCCTCATGCTCCGCGATCACGGTGGACATGCGGCCGCGCACCGGCAGGGTCAGGCGGCGGCAGCGGTCGATCTGCACCTTCACCTGCTGCACGATCGGCCAGAAACCGGGACAGCCGGCGATCTCGGCGATCAGCGCGTGGAAGCTTTCGTCGGCTTGGTGGAAACCGTCGGCGTCGTCGGCGACGTCCACCTCATGCTGACGCTCGACGTTGGCGCGCAACGCCGCGATCTGGCTGCGCGTGGCGCGCTCGGCGGCGAGGCGGGCGGTCTGCTGCTCCAACGTCTTTCGGATCAGGCTGGCTTCCGGAAGGGCGGCGATGGGGATACGGGCGACGAAGGTGCCCGATTGCGGGAAGACCTCGATCAGGCCCTCATCGGACAGGCGCAGCACCGCCTCGCGGACGGGCGTGCGGCTGACGCCGGCCGCTTCTGCGATCTGCTTTTCGGAAATGGGCTCGCCGGGTTTGCGGCGGAGCGACACGATCTCGTTGCGCAGGTCGCGGTAGATCGCCGCCGCCGCCGTTGTGCCGCGTTGGGCGGCGCGGGGGAGGGGGGCGGGTCCCATGGCGCTACCCGACGTCCTGGGCGAGCACGGCGTCCGTCGCCTCACGCGGGATGATGGCGCCGCGGTGCTGGATGACGACGGCGGCGATGCGGTGGGCGGCACGGGCGGCCTCCACCGGGCCGCGCCCTTGCAGGCGGGCGGCGAGGTAGCCGGCGGAGAAGCTGTCGCCGGCCGCGGTGGTGTCCACGACATTGGCGACCTTCTGACAGGGCACCTCCTCCTGGAACCCGTCCGCGGTGGCGACGATGCAGCCGGGCTGTTCCAGCTTCAGCACGATCTCCGGCACGCCGGCGGCGCGCACGCGGGCCAGCGCCGCGGCGGCGTCGGTGTCGCCGTACAGGCCGCGCAGGTCCTCCACGCCGGGCAGGGCGATGTCGGCGCGCCGGAACATGGCGTCGTAAGCGCGCTGCGCCGTTTCCTTGTCCGGCCACAGGCGGGGGCGCCAGTTGGTGTCGAAGGCGACGCGGCCGCCGCGCTCGCGCAGGCGGTCGAGCAGGGGGAACAGAACCTCGCGCCCGCGCTCGCCCCAGATCGCCAGGCTGATGCCGGAGAGGTAGAGCAGGTCGTAGGTCTCAAGGTCGGCGATCAGAGCCGGCGACTGCGGCAGGACGAACAGCTCGCGGGCCGGGGCGGCGTCGCGCCAGTAGAGGAAGCGGCGCTCCCCCTTGTCATCGGTTTCGATCATGTAGAGCCCCGGCACGCGGCCGGGCACGCGCAGCACATGGCCGGTGCCCACGCCCTCGGCGCTCCAGGCGGCGACCATGGCGTCGCTGTTCGGGTCGTCGCCCAGCGCGGTGACGTAGTCCACCGGGGCGCCGAGCCGGGCCAGATAGACGGCGGTGTTCAGCGTGTCGCCGCCGAAGCCCATGGTGAAGGCGCCGTCGGGACGGCGGACCATCTCCAACATGCACTCGCCGAGGGAAGCCACCCGCTTCGCGGAAACACTCATGCTCATCCTCCGTCCGCCGGTCGTTTGTGGGTCCGTACCCGGCGCTTCGGATAAATATATTAATATATCACGCCGCCATGCAAGGGTTATCGGCCTTGCCGGCCGCTCACCCTGCGGCGATCACGCCACCGCGGGAACCTGTGATGCGGCGCGTTCCTTCTGCCGGATCCGTTCGCGGTGCGCGGTGTAGACGCCGCTCGCGATGATGACGCCGGCGCCGACAAAGGTCCAGTGGTCCGGCATCGCGCCGAACACAAGATACCCCATCATCGACGACCAGACGATCTGGATGTAGGAGTAGGAGGCCAGTACCGAAGCGTCGCCGTAGCGGTAGGCCTGGACCAGCAGCCATTGCGCGATGGTGGACACCACGCCGATCAGCCCGCCCAGCGCGATTTCCCGCCAGGTCGGCACCGCGAAATCGAAGGGCAGCAGGGCGGTCAGCACGGCAAGGCCGGTCAGCGCGGTCCAGATCAACGTGGTGGCCGGGCGTTCCTGCCCGGTCATCTTGCGGGTGATAACCACGCCGGTCGCCCAGCTCATCGCCGACAGGATGGGGAAGATGGCGGCGGGCTGGAACGCGGCGCCGCCCGGACGGATCACGATCAGCACGCCCATCAGCCCAACCAGCACGGCCGCCCAGCGCCGCACGCCGATCTTCTCGTTCAGGATCAGGATCGACAGGATGGTGACGAAGACCGGCGAGACGTAGCTGGTGGCCGCCGCCTCGGCCAGCGGCAGGTAGCGCATGCCCATGATGAAGAACAGCGCCGACCCCAGCATGCCGAGCCCGCGCAGGACTTGCAGGCCGGGGCGTGCCGTCCGCACGACCTCCGGCCCGCCGCGCATCATCAGCGGTAGAAGCAGCGTCGAGAAGCCGACGTAGCGCATCCAGCCGATCTCGATGGAGGGCAGGGTCTGGCTGAGGTATTTCGCGGTCGCGTCGGAGCAGGAGAAGAAGAACACCGCGACGACGACCAGCAAAATCCCGCGCAGCGGGTCGTCCCGGCGGGCGGGCATGGCGGCGGTGGTTGCGGCTTCTGCGGACAGCGCGGCGGGGGCGGTGGGGGAGCAGTCGGGCATGGCGGGGCAAGTCTAGGTAGGGAACGGAAGGAGCGCACGGGCGAATCTTGTGCGATGCAGCATGGCTGCCATTCAAAGGCCGCTCCGGGACGCGAGCGTCCGAAAAGAAAAAGGCCACCCGGGGGGAGCCCTGGTGGCCTTGAAGTCGCTTTTGGAGAAACGCCAACCGGTCGGACAACACGAAGGCTGTGACGGCCGAATGGGCTTCAAAGGATAACCGAACGAAAAAAGCTATACTAGTATATCACATTTGACGCAAGCCCTTTTTGCGGGGGCGGACAAAAAGTGGGGGCGGTCGTGTCAGCTCGCGCCGCCGAAGCCGCGCGGCGGAGTGGTGCGCAGCGCGTGGATGCGGTCGCGTTCCTCCAGGAAGAGCGCCGCCCAGCGCGGCTCGTTGGCGCGCAGGTCGTCGAGCAAGCGGCTTGCCTCGGCAAGCGCGTCGGTGGACAGGGCGCCAGCGGTCAGCAGTTGCATGCGGGCGTCGACGTAGGTCAGGGTGCCGGCGATGGCGGCGGCCGTTTCCGGATAGTCGCTGCGGTAGCCGATCGGGCCGGCCAGGATCGTGTAGGCTGCGAGTTCGGTCTCGCAGGATGCGCGGACCCGGTCGAGCGTCTCGGCCAGCCTGACCAGCAGGCGTTCCCAGCGTTTTTGTTCGACGATGTCGAATCCGATGATCTCGCCCATCAGCGCGGATCCCCAAATTCCGGACTCACGATGCGCAAAATGCGAACCATCTGGCTCATGACACGGCTGTGCTCCCGTTGCAAGCGGCTGTAGGCGAGAAGCAGATCCCGGCAGACCGGCTCCCAGCCATCGCGGGGAGTCTCACCCGCGGCCAGCCGCTCCAGCCACCGCTCGGCGTTGATGGGTTCCAAGGCATCGCCATTCGTATCCATCGGCTTCATCGTCGGACCTCGCTTGCGGGTCGTTAGACTTTGGCTGTTGCGTACCGCCGCCGCAGCGGCTCAGTTCACCCGCCGCGCGAGGTGCGTCGGCGCGACCTTCAGCACGGTCCGGAACTCGTTCCAGTTCGGGTCCACGCCTTCGACGAAGAAGCGGCGGCCATCACTGGTGATGTGGGCGGACTGGTCCAGCGCGTAGGTCTGGTCGCTGGCGGTCTGCAAGGCTTGGTCGAGGGTGTTGAACGACATGATCGTTTGCCATCGTGTGAGGTTTGGGGCCGGCCTTCGCACGGGGGGCGCGTCGGAAGAAGCGCGCGGCGGAGGGGGCCTTGTCGTGCGGGATCGGCGTGATCCGCGTCGCTGGGCGGGCGCGTATCGGCCGGAGCAGCGAATGCTGTGGTAATACCAGTTTTGCCGGGAGGAGCCCTGTGAGGAATCCGGTCTGCGTCGAGTTGCCGCGGCGTCCCAGAGACTATCCGGAGATCACCAGAAGCGCCCCGTAGGCCGAAATGTGCATTTCGGCCCGGACGAGCTTGCCGTCGACTCCTTTCCACCAGCGTCCCGGTGCTTCCAGGAACTTGAATCCGTTGCGTTGCAGGAACGGGATCGCGTCCTCAGCGCTCAGGAAGTGCATCGTTTCTATGGACATGACTGTGCCTCGGCCGGTCATCCCCGTCACAGGATGGCGAGCAGCATCCCGAGAAGGGCGGCGATGACGACGAGGAAGATCGGATCGCCGGTGTGGAGCGCAGCTTCGATGCGCCGCAGGAGGAACGCCTTGTCCGGGCCTTTGCGGTGCGTCGGATCGGGGCGGAACGGGTAGGGATAGTAATGCATGATCGTGACTCTTCGTGGCTCAGGGGTGGACCGTGCCGACCCAGTCGGCGCCGGGCCGGTCGAGAAGGAAGCCGTTGGTGATGCCGGCCTCGCCGACGCGCTCCGCCACGCGGGCGTCCGCGTCGGCGCCGGACAGGGTGCCGTCGAGCACGGCGCGGAAAAGGCGCGCGACCTCCACCATGTTGACCGTGTGGGGCGACAGGCGGAAACGGGACACGCCGAGGCTCCGCAAGGCGTCCAACCGGCCGGCGAGCGTGAGGTAGCGGCGCGACAGCGTTTGCAGGCCGTTGACGGCCAGGAAGGGCTCGCCGTCCAGCGTGTCGACGGGAAGGCCGTCGGCGTCCTCTCCGCAGACGAACTGGCAGCCGTCCTTGTGAAGCCCGTGCGAGCGCGCGTGGTAGCAGCGGGCCGAGATGGCCAGCGGAATGCGGCCGAAGACCTGCACCTCCACCGCAACGCCGAGCGGGGCGGCGGCGGCAGCGATGGCGCGGACGGAGGATTCCGGCAATTCGGCAGGCAGCGTCACCGACGTGGCGCCGCGCGCAGCCAGCCAGGCCAGGGTGCCCTCGTTGTAGACGTTGACGTACGGCCCGACGGCGTGCGGGCGCCCGGCGAGGTGGAGCAGCGCGCCGGTGTCGTTCGCTTCGAACGCGACGCCTTCCATGGCGAGCAGGTCGCGGACGGCCGCCCGTTCCTTGTCGGTCGTCACCAGGATCGGGGTCGACAGCAGCACGCGCTTGCCGGCGGCGGTCAGCCGCTCGATCACGTCGGGCAGGTGGTCCGCAAAGAAAGGCGCGCGCTTGGAGCAGACAATCTCGCCGAGATGGACGGTGTCCACCGGTGCCTCGTCGGCAATGCGCGCGTAGAAGTCGCGCCAGGCGGCGAGCGGCCAATTGAACAGCAGTGGGCCCAGGGTGAGTTGTGGTGCGCTCATGGTTGGGGCCTCTTTCATCGCCAGCCGCGGGTGTAGGCGCCGGTGGTGTCGCGCCGGCCCTCGATCACGTCGGCCAATTGCGGCACCTCGGCCCGGCCGGTGCGGTCGAAGCTGTCCAGCGCCTGCCGGTAGGCGCCGACCACGGCGGCGATGTAGGCCTTGCCGCGCTGCCTCCCCTCGATCTTCAGCGCGCGAACGCCCGCGGCCTTCAGCTCCGGCAACAGCGCGATGGCGTTCAGGCTGGTCGGCTCCTCGAACAGGTAGGAGGCTTGGCCGCGCGCGACGAAGCGGCCCTTGCACAGGGTCGGATAGCCCGCGGCTTCGCCATCCTCGAATCGGTTGATGGTGAAATCTCCGAGCCGCGACACCAGGGTTGCGCCACGCGGTTCGTAACGGACATGGCTGGCCGGGGAGCACACGCCCTGCCGGTTCGGCGACTGGCCGGTTGCGTAGGACGACAGGGAACAGCGCCCCTCCGCCATCGGGCAGAGGCCGCCGAAGACGAAGACCTCCGTCTCCACGCCGGTCTCCGCGGTCAGCCGGGCGATGTCCGGCACCGTTAGCACGCGCGGCAGGACCACGCGCCGGACGCCGAAAACATCGCGGTAGAGCGTCACGGCGTCGGCGTTGGCGGCCGACGCCTGCACCGACAGGTGCAGCTTCAGTCGCGGGTGCCGGCGCGCGGCGTAGTCCAGCAGCCCGAAGTCGGCGAGGATCACCGCGTCGGCGCCGAGTGACGCCGCTTGGTCCACCGCCTGATGCCAGGGGCCGGGGCTGCCGGCCGTTGGGTAGGTGTTGATGGCGATGAACAGCTTGCACCCGCGGCCGTGGGCGTAGGCGATGCCCTCCGCCATCTCGCGGACGGAGAAGTTCAGGCCGGGGAAGTTGCGCGCGTTGGTCGCGTCGCGGAATCCGCAATAGACGGCGTCCGCGCCGGCGTCGACGGCGGCGCGCAGGGCGGCCGGGGTCCCGGCCGGGCAGATCAGTTCGAAATGCGCCACGTCACGGCTCCCTGGATTCGACACGGGCGACCCGGCGCTCCAGCGCGTCGAGGCGCCGCGCTTCGGGGCGCAGAAGGGCCGACCGCAGGCCGCCCAGCGTTTCAGCAAGGCGGGCGGCGTGCCGACGTGCCTCGGGGCCGAAGCGGCCGATGGGGCCAGCGGCGGCGTCGATCTCGATGAGGAGGTCGATGTCTTCCCCGTCCAGCGCGTTGCGCAGGGCGACCACCAGCGCGGTGTCGCCAGCGATGGTCAGGTCGCGTCGGAAGAACAGCGCGTCGCCGTCGATCCGCCCCGCCGCGAGGTCGAGCAGGGCGCCGAAACGTCCGCGCACCACGGCGTCCGCGCTGGCGTCGACGGCGTCGCACAGGCGCAGCCGCAGCCCGCCAGGGCCGAGCCGAAGCAGCAGGCCTGAGGGCAGGTCCACCGGATCCACGAGCACCGTGGAGGCAGGCAGTTCCGCCAGGGCCTCCGCCGCGCGGGGATGGCGCCGGGCGAAGACCTGGGACAGCCGGTCGAGGACCGGATTGCCGAGGCGCGGGCCGACCGCGCGGGCCAGCCGCAAGGCGAGCGCCGCGACGGTCGTTTCCAACGGGCGTCCAATGCGGGACGTGCCCGCCGCCTCGTCATGGCTATGTGTCGACATCGTGGTCCTTTTGCGCTTGCGGGTCGTCGGAGGACGCAAGGGCCGCCGGGCGCGCAGTCACGGGCGGAACAAGTCACGGGCGGAACACAGGGCTGCGATGTGCAGGCGATGGCGGTTCCGCTCATTGAAGGCGGGAACTAATATATCAGCGCTTCCGCGTCGAGGGGGACGCGTTAAGGTGTCGCAGGGGGGACGCAGGGAATGTCCCGGTCTCGGCCGCGGCGATGGTGCATAAAGCGCATCCCCCGGCGCGGCCCGTCCGCGCCTTCCGGTTCGATGAGCATATCGTGCGCCGTTGCGATGTCGTGGTGGTGGGCGGCGGGGCCGCCGCGCTGTGCGCCGCCATCTCCGCCCGCCGGTCGGGCGCGTCCGTTTTGATGCTGGAAAGCGCGCCAAAGGCTCTGCGCGGCGGCAACGCCCGCCACTCCCGCAATTTCCGGATCATGCACGACGGGCCGACGCCCTTCATCCAGGGGCGTTACGATGCCGATGACGTTCGGTCCGATCTGCGCCGCGTGACGGGCGGGCGGATGGACGACGTGGTGGCGGACCGGCTGATCGGCGAGTCCGCGGGGATCGTGGGCTGGCTTTCGGAGAACGGCGTCCGCTTTCAGGACGCGGGCGACGGGAACCTGCCCTATTCCCGCAAGACGGCCTTCTTCCATGGCGGCGGGAAGGCGCTGGTGAACGCGCTGTATGAAACCGCGGCGCGGCTGGGCGTCGACATCCGCTATGACAGCGAGGTGTACTGGCTTGACCTGGGTGAAGGACTGGCGCCGTCGGTCACCGTCCGGTGCCTGGACGGCGAGCAGGTTCTGTCCGCCGGGGCGGTGGTCGCCGCGTCCGGCGGGTTCCAGGCCAACGGCGATTGGCTCCGGGAGTGTTGGGGGGCGGTGGCGGACCAGATCGTGACGCGCGGAACGCCCCACGCCACGGGGACGGTGCTGAAGGGCCTGCTGGACCTTGGGGCCGCGCCGGTCGGGGATGCGGGGTGCGGGCACATGGTGGCGGTGGACGCGCGGTCGCCCCGTTTTGATGGCGGCATCGTCACGCGGCTGGACGGCCTTGCGCAGGGAGTCGTGGTCGATCGGGATGGGCGCCGCTTTGCGGATGAAGGGTCCGACATCGGGCCGACGCGCTTCTCCGTCTGGGGCGACCGCGTGGCGCGTTGCGCGGAAGGACTGGCATTTTCGATCTTCGATTCGGTGATCGAGCGGCGCTTCCGCCCGTCGATCTTTCCGGCGATCCGGGCCGGAAGCGTTGGGGAGTTGGCGGTGGCGCTGGGGATCGCGCCGAAGGCGCTGGAACAGACGGTGGGCGCCTACAACGCCGCGATCCGATCCGGCGGCGGGCTGCCGGATTGGCGGACGGAGGGGCTCGATCCGCCGAAGAGTCGGCAGGCCGCGCCCATCGCCGTTCCGCCCTTCGGCGCCTACCCGGTGCGGGCGGGGCTGACCTCCACCCAACTCGGCGTCCGCGTCGACGAGCGGGCGCGCGTGCTGGATCGGTGCGGGATTCCGATGGACGGGATTTTCGCGGCCGGGGTGATCATGGCGCCCAACGTCATCGGCCGGGGCTACCTTGCCGGCATCGCCATGACCATCGGCGCCGTCTTCGGGCGCATCGCGGGGCGGGAGGCCGCGGCCCATGCGCGTCGATGAGGGCGCACCAGGTATGGACGCCGCGGAGGCCCGACGGGTGCTGGAGCTTTGCAACGCCTGCCAGTTCTGCGACGCCTATTGCGCCGTGTTCCCGGCGTTGAAGCGCCGGCGCGATGTGACGCTGGCGGATTTGGCATTCCTCTCCAACCTCTGCCACAGCTGCCGGACCTGCTACCACGCCTGCCAGTACGCGCCGCCGCACGGCTTCGACGTCAACGTGCCGCGGAGCCTGAGCTGGGTCCGGCATCGGACCTACCAGGACCATGTCTGGCCGCGGCCGCTGGCGCCGTGGTTCCGAAACGACGGACGGTTCGTGCTCGGCGTGCATTTGCTGGCCGTGGCGGTCTGCCTGGCGTTCGGCATCGTGTGGATTCCGCCGGAGGTCCTGCTGGGGCGGCACGTCGATCCCGGGGCCTTCTACCGGGTCGTGCCCTGGGGCCTCCTCGCCGGGAGCGCGGGGCTCGCGGTCGGATGGTCGTTGCTGGCAATCGGGGGCGCCATCCTGTCCTTCTGGCGCGGCATGGGACCGCTGCCGCCCGGTGTGGCGTGGCGGCCGGCCCTGCGCGAGGCCCTGCGCGACGCGGCGACCCTGCGCAACCTCGGGGGCGGGGGAGCGGGCTGCAACGATCGGGACGAGCGATTCTCGCGGGCGCGGCGGCGGTTCCACCACGCCATGGCCTATGGCGTGGCCTCCTGCTTCGCCGCGACGGCCGTGGCGACCGTCTATGATCATGCGCTGGGCTGGCCGGCGCCGTACCCGCTGCTCAGCGCGCCGGTGCTGCTGGGGACGCTGGGCGGGGTGGGCATCCTGATCGGAACCGCCGGACTGGCGTGGCTGAAGCGCGGCGCCGATCCGGGACCCGTCGCGCCGGAGCTGTCCGGCGCCGACCGGGCGCTTTTGGTCCAGCTGTTTCTAGTGGCCGCCAGCGGGCTGGCGCTGCTGGTCGCGCGGGAGACGCCCCTGATGGGGCCGCTTCTGCTGGTCCATCTGGGTGTCGTCCTCGCCCTGTTCGCGACGCTTCCCTACGGCAAGTTCCTGCACGCCCCGTTCCGCTTCGCCGCCCTGCTGCGCGCAGCGTTGGAGCGGCACGCAAGCGGCCGGTGATCCGGTGTAGGGATCGGTGGTGGCGGAGTCCTGTTCACGAATCAGGCCGCCGGGCCGATGCGCGTGCGGAAACCTATTCGTCGGGCGCTCGGTCGTGCGCCCCCCCCCCGGGAGGCTCCGGGCTCGCCGCGACGCCGTGAAGGCGCTGGAGCAAGGCTTGTCGAACGGCGAGCAGCGCGCGATAACGCTCCCGGAGTTCCTGGGCTTTCGCGCGAAGGCGCCGCGAGTGCGCAAAGAGTTCCTCGTCGTCCATGCCCAGAGAAAACCACGGAGTGGGCCAGCGTTTCACGGCGGCAAAGGCGATATGTCTTCGGCGGAGCCCGTCCGACGCGCCCTATCATACGGCCGGCGCATAAACAGTTCCATGAACGGCCGGCCGTATGCCTCTTTCGCACATGGCTGCGCCATGTTCTGTCGGGTTTGAACCGGAGGCGATTGTCGGCTTCCATAAAACGCCTCCGGTATCAGTGGCACCCGCCGCC
Organism: Azospirillum canadense; assembly: GCF_025961225.1. Taxonomy (GTDB): domain Bacteria; phylum Pseudomonadota; class Alphaproteobacteria; order Azospirillales; family Azospirillaceae; genus Azospirillum; species Azospirillum canadense. Next base: position 715,056 of record NZ_JAOQNG010000010.1, read on the forward strand.
GCCCTTCGGGCCGCAGCCGGTGCAGCGGCCGCAGGGGTTCGGCACCGGCCGAGGCGATGCCTTGCGCCGAAAGGTCGGCAGGACGCGCCGCGCGAGCCAGCCCGCGGCCAGCGCGACGATCAGGTACACGATCAGGTCTTGTCCCATGGCCGGATCCCTCCGTCACAGAAGGTGTGAGGCGATGCGGAAGGCCACGAAGGCCGCGCCGTAGGCCAGGGCGATCATGTAGGCGAACATGACGGCCGGCCAAAACCAGCCGTTCGTCTCCCGCCGCACGACCGACAGGGTGGCGAGGCATTGCGGGGCGAAGACGTACCAGGCGAGCAGCGACCGGGCTGTCGGCAGGCTCCAGGACCCCGCCAGCACGCCGGCGAGCGAGGCGTGCAGAGCCTCCCCGCTGCCGCTCAGCGCGTAGATGGTGCCCAGTACGCCCACCGCGACTTCCCGCGCCGCGATGCCGGGCACGAGCGCCACGGCGATCTGCCAGGGGAAGCCGATGGGTGCCAGCAGCGGTTCCAGCGCGTGGCCGATCATGCCGGCGACCGAATAATGAATGGCCGGCTCCGTCGCGCCATCCGGGGCTCCGGGGAAGCTCGCCAGGAACCACATCACGATCATCAGCGCGAAGATCGTCGTGCCGGCCCGCGCCAGAAAGACCTTCGCCCGCTCGAACAGGCCGAGCGCGATGTCGCGCGGGTTGGGCAGCCGGTAGGCCGGAAGCTCCATCAGCAACGGCTCGCGCGCCCCCCGGAAGACGGTGCGCTTCAGGACGAAGGCGACCGACAGGGCCGACAGGATGCCCGCCGCGTAGAGCGCGAACATCACCAGCCCCGGCAGCCCGACCATGCCGCCCAGCACCGGCTCGTCCGGCACGAAGGCGGCGATCAGCAGCGTGTAGACGGGCAGGCGGGCCGAACAGGTCATCAGGGGGGCGATCATGATGGTCGCCAGCCGGTCGGCCCGATTCTCGATGGTGCGCGCGGCCATGACGCCGGGCACCGCGCAGGCGAAGCTGGACAGCAGCGGAATGAAGGCGCGCCCGTGCAGCCCGACCCCGCCCATCAACCGGTCTAGCAGGAATGCGGCGCGGGCCAGATAGCCGGTCGCCTCCAGCACCAGGATGAAGAAGAACAGCACGAGGATCTGCGGCAGGAAGATGACCACGCTGCCGACGCCGGCGATGATCCCGTCGGTCAGCAGGCTGCGCAGCGCGCCGTCCGGCAGGACCGTTCCGACCCAGTCCTTCAGCCCGCCGATGGCGCCGTCAATCAGCTCCATCGGGGCCGCAGCCCAGGCGAACACCGCCTGGAACATCAGGAACAGCACGGCGAACAAGAAGAACAGCCCGAAGACCGGGTGCAGCAGGACCGTGTCAACGCGCTGCGTCGCCAGCGGCGGCAGCCCGGCGTCGGTGACGCAGCGGGCGAGAATCGCCTCCACCTCCTGGTGGTAGGCGCGCAGCTCCCGCGAGGATGGCTCGCTCCACCGGCAAGGTTCCGCGGAGCTGGCGACGGACGCGACGGTCCGCTCGATCTCGTCCAGCAGGCCGGCGACCCCGCCGCTGCGGATGGCGACCGTTGGCACCACCGGCACGCCGAGCATGGCTGACAGCGCCGCCACGTCGATGCGGCAGCCGCGCTTGTCCGCCGCGTCCATCATGTTGAGCGCCAGGATGATCGGGCGGCCGAGCCGCTTCATCTCGACGACCAGCCGCAGGTTCAGGCGCAGGTTGGTGGCGTCGGCGACGCAGACCAACGCGTCCGGCCCCTCTTCGTGCGCAAAGCGGCCGAGCACGACGTCGCGCGTCACCTCTTCGTCGGGGGAGCGGGCGCGCAGGCTGTAGGTGCCGGGCAGGTCGATCACCTGCACGCGGCGGCCGAGCGGGCCGACCGCATGGCCGGTCTTCCGCTCCACCGTCACGCCGGGATAGTTCGCCACCTTTTGGCGGGAGCCGGTGAGCGCGTTGAACAGCGCGGTCTTGCCGCAGTTGGGGTTGCCGACCAGCGCGATGCGCGGCGGCTCGACAGCGGATGCCTGGACCGACATGGCCGGCCTCCTTGAATTTTTTGGGGTGTGTGGCCGGGTTTTACGCCAGGGGAGTGACGCGCACGGCGCGGGCCTCGGCCCGGCGGAGCGCCAGGGTGTGCTCGTTGACGCGGATCGCGATGGGATCGCGACCGGGGAACCCCTCGTGCAGGATCACCACGCGGGACCCTTCGACGAGGCCCATTTCGATCATGCGCCGTTCCAGCTCCCCGGCGGGCAGGGTGGTGACGACGGCGGATTCATCGACGCCGGCCACGGTGGCCGGCTGCCCCTTGGACAGTTGGTGGAGGCGGAGGTCCCCATCGGGAGGGGATGAGACGGTCATGACGGCACCTGAAGACGACCGGAGTCCGGAAGGATGGCGGACTGCCACGGTGGCGGCATGGTGTTGCGAATCGTTATCAATCGTCGATAGGGCGATGTGTCGCAGGCGTCGCAAGGTGGCAAAACGCCAAGGCACGCAATGCGGCGAGATCGGAAAGAGGGAGAAGCGGCCCGCTGTGGCCGCCTCTCACCCTTGCCCTGGGAAACCCGGCCTTGCTCCGTTTCCGCAATGACTGCTGCGCTCGTGGACGAAGCTTGGTATGCCCGGACTGGCCGTGAGTCCGCCGAGATTGGAGCGCTGCGTGAACTAATATATCAGTTTCGACGGATGCGCAAGCCCACGTGCCGACCCAGCTCACCGGCCGAGGACGGCCCAGCCATGCGGTGCGAGAGTCGCGTGCTCACCAGCGGCTTGCTCCAGCGTGGCGGCTCCGGCGAGAACGGCGCGGGCGCCGAGCGTCGGCAGGCGCATGGCGTGGTCGCCGAGGTTGAGCGCGACCAGGAGCTCGTCGTCGCCGTGCCTCGCCTCGTAGGCGAGTTGCCGGTTGGACAGGTGCCGCACGGTCGTCCGCGCCTCATGAAGCCAGGGATTCCGGCGGCGCAGGCCGATCAGGTCCTGGTGGAGGCGGTAGGTGCCCCAGCCATAGGGGGCCAACTCGGCTGGCCGGCTGGGAAAGGCCGGGCGGACCGCGTCGTCGCCGCCGGTGCGGTTCTCCTTGATCCCGCGGAACGCCTGCTCGTCGCCGGCGTAGATCGACGGCGTGCCACCGCAGGTGAAGAGGACGGCCAGGGCGTGCGGCAGGTGGCGCTCGTCCGTCAGCCGGCTGGCCAGCCGGGTCACGTCGTGGTTTCCGACGAAGGTGAGGGGCACGAACGCGTCGAGCCACCGGTTGTGGCGGTCGAGCGCCCAGGCTAGCTCGAAGAAATTGCCGTCGTTGAGCGCGCTCCAGATCGCCTTCCACAACTCGTACTGGGTCACCGCATCAAGGCCACCGTCCCGGACGATGCCAGCGTAGTCGCCGTGGATGACCTCGCCGACGACATAAGCGTCGGGGTGCTGAGCACGGACGCGCGGCAGGACGTCGGCCCAGAAGGCGCGCGGCACCGCATAGGCGGCGTCGAGCCGCCAGCCGTCCGCGCCGCGGGACAGCCAATGGTCCATCACCCGCACCACATGGTCGGCCACCGCCGGTTCCCCGTGGTTCAGCGTCACAAGCTGGCGGTGGCCTTCGAAGGTGGCGTGGTCGGGCTCGGTCCCCGGTGCGGCGTCCGTGGGCCAGGTGAGGTGGAACCAGGAAGCGTCCGGCCCGCCGGGGCCGTCGGCGAGGGCCTTCCGGAACCGGGGAAAGTCGCGGCCGACGTGGTTGAACACACCATCGAGCAGCAGCTTCAAGCCCCGCCGCCGGAGCGCGCGGACGAGCGCGTCGAAATCCGCGTCGTCGCCGAGCCGCGGGTCGATGCGGAAGTGATCGGTCGTGTCGTAGCCGTGGGTCGAGGACGCGAAGATGGGACCGAGCGCCAGCCCGGACGCACCGAGTTCCACCGCGTAGTCGAGCCAGGGCTCCAGGTCCGGCAGTCGGCGCCGCACGCGTTCATCCGGGGCGCTTTCCGGTTCCGCGCCCAGGAAGCCCAGGGGATAGACGTGCCACCACACCGCGTGGCGAATCCAACCCGGCATGCTTCGCTCCTTCCTAGTCGCCGTCATAATCGGCCAGCTTCTGCATGACGCCCGCAGCCTGTCGAAGGACCGCAAGTTCCGCGTCGGTCAGGGTCGCCGCCATAACCCGGTCGAGCCACTGGAGGCGGGCGCCCATATCCGCGGCCAGCGCCGCGCGGCCCCGCTCCGTCAGGCTGATCAGCAGTTCGCGGCGGTCGGCCTCTCCGGGCTTGCGCGCGATCAGGCCGTCGCGCTCCAGGGCGGCGATCAGGCGCGACAGCGATTGGGGTTGAAGGCGTTCCTCCGCGGCAAGCCGCACCGCGGGCATGCTGCCCAGGCGGTGCAGGGTGCCGAGCAGCCCGATCGCCGACAGGCTGGCCGACCCCTGCGGCCGCTCCGCCCGCAATCGGCGCCCGAGCGACAGCACGCTGCGCAGGATCCGCGCCGTATCCTCGGCTTCCCCCATCTTCATGTTTCCTCAGCCGGCCGTGAACGCGATAATAATACGCATAGCGTATCGATTGCCGACGGTTCAACAGGAAAGCCCACGCATCGGTTCGCTCGGCCAAGCGCGACATTTTGTCCTTTGCGAAGGCGCTGCCCCGATGTCGCTTGCCTGCGCAGCTGATATATCAGTATGCAACGATAGAACCGGTCAGCGGTTCAGGAGGACTTGCGTTCCGACCAGACGGGCGGCCCGCCGTCCGCTTGACGCATGGAAAGGCAATGACCGACTCCGTTCTGGAAACCCAGTTTCTGCTCCGCGCCACCCTCGTGCTCGGACTGATGACCGTCGGCCTTTGGTTCGCCTGAGCTGACAAAGTGAGCTGACATGGATGTGATCACCAACCTGCTCGTCGCGATGCCGCCCATCGCGCGGGTGGTTTTCATGCTGGGCGTGGTCTCGGCCGCCGGGCTGGCGCTGGGGCACATCCGCATCCGCGGGGTGGGCTTGGGTATCGGCGGGGTGCTGTTCGCCGGCATCGCGGGCGGGCACGTCGCCAGCGTGACGGGGATCAGCTTCAACGCGGAGATGATGGATTTCATCCGCGACTTCGGCCTGATCCTGTTCGTCTACACCATCGGCATCCAGGTCGGCCCCGGATTCTTCGCCGCACTGCGCGCGTCGGGCCTGAAGCTGAACGCGCTGGCGCTGCTGATGGTGGTGCTGAGCGTCGCGGTATCCGCCCTGCTGGCGGTCAGCGGCGCGCTGCCGCTGGGCGTGACGCTGGGCGTCTTCGCGGGTGGCGTGACCAACGCCCCGGCGCTGGCCGCCACGCAGCAGGTGCTGACGGAGGTGGGGGCGGACGCCTCGGTGATGGTGCTGCCGGGTTTGGCTTTCGCGGTGACCTACCCCTTCGGCATCGTCGGCAACCTGCTGGCCATGGCGCTGGTGCGCATCGTTTTCCGCATCGACCCGCAGCGCGAAGCGCAGGCCTTTGACGCGGAGCGGCGGCGGGAACTGGCCGAGCTGCACACCATGGACGTCGCCATCCGGAACCCGAGCATCGACGGGCTGGAACTCCGCCGGCTTTCGACGCTGCCGAGTCTGGGTGTGGTCGCCTCGCGGCTGCTGCGCGACGGCACGCTGGTGGCGCCGAAGCCGGAGACGGTGTTGCAGGTGGGCGACGTCGTCCACCTCGTCGGCCCGCGTCTGAGGCTGGAGGAGCTGTGCCGGCTGCTGGGCGAGCCTTCGGACGTCACCCTGACCACCAAGGGCACCGACCTGAAATGGGAGCGGCTGGTGGTCACCGGCAACGCGGTGCTGGGTAAGCCCATTGCTGCGCTGAACCTCCAGGGCCTCTACGGCGTGGTGGTCAGCCGCGTGAACCGGGCGGGCGTGGAACTGGTGCCGAACGCGGCGCTGAAACTCCAGTTCGGCGACATCCTGACGGTGATCGGCCGCCCCGACGGGCTGGCCGCCGTGGCGCAGCTGATCGGCAATTCGCCGCGCCGGCTCGAGCAGGTGGAGATGGTGCCGATGTTCTTAGGAATAGCGCTGGGGGCCATTGTCGGCTCCATCCCGCTGTTCCTGCCGGGCATGCCGGCGCCACTGCGGCTGGGGCTGGCCGGCGGGCCGTTGATCGTGGCGATCCTGCTGGCGCGGCTCGGGCATCTGGGGCCGCTGGTGTGGTTCATGCCGCCGGCCGCCAATCAGGCGCTGCGGGAGATCGGGATCGTGCTGTTCCTCGGCGTACTGGGCATCGCGTCGGGCGCCCGCTTCGTCGACACGCTGGCGAGCGGGGCGGGCCTGCCCTGGATGACCTGGGGCGTGCTGGTCACGGCGATCCCGCTGGTCGTCACGGGACTGCTGGCGCGCGGCGTGCTGAAGCTGAACTTCCTGACCATCTGCGGGGTGCTGACCGGCGCACAGACCAACCCGCCGGGCCTTGCCTACGCCAACGCGGTTGCCGTGTCGGAAGCGCCGGCGCTGGCTTATGCCACTGTCTACCCGCTCGCCATGTGCCTGCGCATCCTGGCGCCGCAGATCCTTGTGCTGATGCTGTGGTGAGGGGGGCCGCTCACGCCTCAATGACGGTGAGGGTTCCGTCGGCGTCCGCCAAGTGGGCGCGGGTGGCGCCGGCCCCGCGCAGGACGGCAGCAATTCGGTCGTGGGGCAGGACGATCAGCGCGGTGGACAGCGCGTCCGCCACCGTCGCGGATGGTGCCGTCACCGTCGTGCCCGCCCAGGAGAAGGCCGACCGGCCGGTGGCAGGGTCGAAGATGTGGTGGAACTTTCCCAACCGGTCGAACCGCGTGCCGTAGCCGCCGGAGCTGGAAACCGCCTCGTCGCGGGTGTCCAGGACGGCCAGCAGCCGCTCCGGCGTCCGCGGATCCGCAACCCCGACGCGCCAGGGCCGTCCGTCGGGCCGGGGCCCCAGCGACAGGACGTTGTCGAGGTCGAGCAGCACATGTTCCAGCCCGCGCGCCCGCAGCAGCGCTCCGACGCGGTCGGTGACGTAACCGCGGGCGATCCCATTCAGTGTGACGGCCATGCCAGGGTGGGCAAACCATACCCGGTCGGGCGTATGGTCGATGTTCCGCCAATCCACCAGGGCACAGGCCTTGGCGATCGCCTCCGCGGACGGGCCGATGGCGTCGTCGCGGCCGTGGGCGAAATGGGCGGCGTAGAGGTCCCAGAGCGGCTGCACCGTCACGTCGAAGGCGCCATCGGTCAGCGCCGCGATGCGCCCGGCCTCCTCCAGCACGGCGACGAGATCGGCGGGCGGGGAGTCCAGCGCGCCGTCCCGGTTCAGCCGGCGCAGCGCCGAGTGCGGGCGGAACAGGCTGAACACATCCTCCAGCCGGTCGATTTCCGCCACACAGTCGACGATCAGCGCCCGCGCGATGTCCGGATCCTCGTGGTACAGCGTGATCCCGGCCTCCGCCCCCATCAACTGGCCTTTCCAACTGACCGGCTGGGGCGCGGCCCGCCCGGTGCGCGGCAGAAGGGCGAGGCCGGCGGTGGCGGCCATGACGGTGATGGCGCGCCGACGCGTCATGCGGACGGGGGATGCGTCAGCGGACATCGACTTTTCCTTCCTTTCTCGCTTGGAGCACCAGCGGCACGCAGGTGGACCGGTCCTGGTGGATCGCCACGCAGTCCAGGCACTGGAAGCAATTCGAATAAACGACGGAGCCGTCGCGCCGGATGGCCTCGTACCGGCAGCGCCGCTCGCAGAGGCGGCAGGGCGTTCCACACTCCGTCCGGCGCGGGATCCAGTTCCAGCGCCGCAGGAGGCCGCCCAGCGCCAGACCGGCGCCGAGCGGGCAGAGGAAGCGGCAATAGGGCTTGAACAGGACCATCCCCGCCAGCAGCAGGGCCGCGGCGTAGGCGACGAAGGGCCACTCGCGCTGGAAGCCGAGCGTGATGGTGGTCTTGAACGGCTCGACCTCGGCCAGCACTTCCGCCAGGGCGGCGTTCCGGAGGGTGCCACCCACCAGCATCACCAGCACGCCGTACTTGATTCCGGTGAGCGCCCGATCCCAGCGCGGCGGCAGGCGGAGCTGCGGCAGGCCAAGTCGGCGCCCTGCCAGCGCTGCGAACTCCTGGAGCGCGCCGAAGGGGCACAGCCAGCCGCAGAAGGTTCCGCGTCCCCAGACGACGAGCGTTCCCAGCGCAAAGACCCACAGGATCAGGCTGATCGGGTCATAGAGCAGGAAGGACAGGTCGAAACCCGTCCCCGCCGCCTTCACCACACCCAGCAGGGTGACGATGCTGAGTTGTCCTTGCGCGTACCAGCCGACGAAGCCAAGCGTGACGGCCAGGGCGAGCAGCCGCCCGGCGGCGAACAGCCGGGGTCGGCGGGTGATGCGTGCCTGCGTGAGCAGGGCGGCCGTCAGTACGGCGAGCAGCCCGCCGAGGAGGACGATTTCCGCGGCGCGGCTCCGCCACGTTGGCAGCCAGTCGGGCTCGTTGTCCGTTGAGCGGCGGGTGAAGAGGTCGGCGGGGAGGGTGTAGTCGGCCCGGAAATCGCGGCTTTCCGTCTCCGGATAGAAGAACCCATGCGTCCGCGTGACCCGCAGCGACAGCGTCCAGGGCGTGCCCGGATCGAAGCCCGAGCCGCCGTCGATGCGCAGGATCTTCATCTCCGCCGGATGGGGCACGCCTGGGGCGAGCGGCAGGTCCAGGTCCATGTCCCGGATGTTGACCGGAAAGCCGCCCTGGGTCAGGGCCAGCCGATCGGGCACGGTGCCGGGAATGAAGTTCTCCCCCATCATCGACCACCGTCCGTCCGCCAGCACGGCGACGGCGTGGTCGCCCGGCGCCAGCTTGTCCATAAACCGGCGATAGCCGGCCTCCCCCAGCAGGCCGAGGCCGACCGACGGCACGTCGGCCAGGGCGAAGCGCAGGTCGATGAAGGGGCCATCCGGATCGGCCGCCGCCTCCGGGTCGTCGTGCGCGAGGCGCGATCCGGCGAAAGCCCGGTCGACGTCCCGGTTGCGCAGCGCGATCCGCCCGACATGCCCAGCGGCCAGCATGTCCGGCCAGGGCAGGGGGTGCCGCACGTCCATGCGCACTTCCGCCCCTTGCGCGGGGGCGACGCCGGCCATGCGGGCGCGCGCCACCGCGAGGGCCGAGGACAGGATGGTCACGTTGGCGATGCGCACCGACGCGGTGGCCTTGGTCACGCCGTCGATGGTGACGTTGGTGCCGGTGCCCTTCTCCCCGGCGCCGTAGGCGCTGCCGACCTTGATGTTCTGGCGGATCGATTTGCCCCGGTACTGCTTCAGGAACTCGACGAACGGCTCGGGACCGAGGCCGTCGACGAAAACCGGCTCGTTCTGGTGGACCAGCTGGACATCCAGGATGCCGCCGCCACTGTCGATCGCGATCAGCAGCTCGATCGGCGTGCCGGAGAAGCCGGGCAGGGGCGCGTAGTCCAGGCTGTCGAAGACGTAGCCGACGGTCCGCCCCGCCTTGACCAGGGGGTAGGCGGGAATATCGCGGTCGCGCGGCCCCAGCTCCATCCCCGGTGGCACGAGTTGGCGGGCAAGCGATTCCGTCAAGCCGCCCTCAGCCGCAGGGGCCGCCGTCCAGCCGCCGCAGAGGACCAGCAAGGCCGGGACGCAGCGGAGCAGGGCGCGCAGAATGAAGGCAGCGGTGTTCACGCCCGGCGGTCTCGTGGAAGGACGACGTGCGGCTGATTGGAGCACGCCCGCCAACCGCGCGACATTGGACGATGGTGCAAGGGCAGCGCGCCTTTACCGCCGCCTCATAGCCGCGGCGTATATACCCGCGCCCCCAGCCGCCCCATCGCTTTTATACGGCCCGCCGCCCTTTTCTTGAGGGAGCGGACACCGGTGATGATCCACCGGGGTCACGTCAACCCAGGAAGTGGATGGCGATCATGATTCCACACACCACGGCATCGCATCGGGCATCGCATCGGGCGACCAAGGGGCAGGCTTCCGTGCTTCCCGCTTGGCCCGGAACCGCGTCCGGAACGACTGGTCCGGCACCCACACCCGGCGACGTGTTCGGGGAAATCGCGGTCGTGGTCGCCGTCTTCCTCACCCTGGCCTACGCGGCGACGACTCTGTTGGACACCTTCGGCCTCTGACGCAGCGTTCGTCGAAGCGCTTGATCCAGTTTAACGCGCGTTCCGCCGCAGCCGTAAAGCTGTGGCTCGGGACGCCGTCAGGAGAGCAACCATGCTGGACGTCATCATGCTGGCGATCACCGCGGCCTTCTTTGCCGGGGCGATCGCCTACGTGCACGCCTGCGACCGCTTGTGAGGACATGAGCCATGATCCTCGACTATGTGTTGGGCGGCCTCGTGGCCGCTGGCCTGCTGGCGTATCTCGTCTACGCCCTGATCCACCCGGAACGGTTCTGAGGAGCCTCCCATGACCGTCAACGGGTGGATCCTGATCCTCCTCTTCGCCGCCCTGGTGGCCGCCGTCGCGCGGCCGCTCGGCGGCTTCATGACGCGCGTCTTCACCGGCGAGCGCACGCTGCTGTCGCCGGTGCTCGGCCCGGTCGAGCGCGGCCTGTACCGCTTGGCCGGGGTCGATGAGAAGACCGAGCAGCACTGGGTGACCTACGCGGTCGCCATGCTGCTGTTCAACCTCGCGGGCATGCTGCTGCTCTATGGGATGCAGCGGGTGCAGGGGCTGCTGCCCTTCAACCCGCAGGGCATGGCGGCGGTGCCCGCCGACCTCGCCTTCAACACCGCCGCCAGCTTCACGACCAACACCAACTGGCAGAACTACGGCGGCGAAGGCACGATGGGTTATTTCGTGCAGATGGCCGGGCTGACGGTGCACAACTTCGTGTCGGCCGCCACGGGCATCGCGCTGGCCGTGGCGCTGGTGCGCGGCTTCGCCCGCGCCGGGGCGCGCACGGTCGGCAACTTCTGGGTCGACCTGACCCGCTGCACGCTCTACGTCCTGCTGCCGCTGTCCGTCGCCGTCGCGCTGTTCCTGGTCTGGCAGGGCGTTCCGCAGACGCTGGGCGCCTATGTGGACGCCACCACCCTGGAAGGCGCCAAGCAGACCATCGCGCTCGGCCCCGTCGCCTCGCAGGAGGCGATCAAGATGCTGGGCACCAACGGCGGCGGCTTCTTCAACGCCAACTCCGCGCATCCCTTCGAGAACCCGACCGCGCTGACCAACCTCGTGCAGATGCTGTCCATCTTCGCGATCGGCGCCGGGCTGACCAACCTGTTCGGCCGCATGGTCGGGGACGAGCGCCAGGGCTGGGCCATCCTGGCTGCCATGGGCGTGCTGTTCTTCATGGGCGTGACGCTGGCCTATTGGGCGGAAGCCCAGGGCAACCCGGCCCTGACCGCGCTCGGCATCGACACCGCCGCCGGCAACATGGAGGGCAAGGAGACACGCTTTGGCATCGCCGCCAGCGCCCTGTTCGCCACGGTGACCACCGCCGCTTCCTGCGGGGCCGTCAACGCCATGCACGACAGCTTCATGCCGCTGGGCGGCATGGTGCCGATGATCAACATGATGCTGGGCGAGATCATCATCGGCGGCGTCGGTGCCGGGCTGTACGGCATGCTGCTGTTCGCCATCATCGCGCTGTTCGTCGCCGGGCTGATGGTCGGCCGCACGCCGGAATATCTGGGCAAGAAGCTGGAGGCGAAGGAGGTCAAGATGACCATGCTCGCCGTGCTCTGCCTGCCCGTGATGATGCTGGGCTGGACGGCCTTCGCCGTGGTGCTCGACACCGGCACGTCGTCGATGGCCAACGCCGGGCCGCACGGCTTTTCGGAGGCGCTCTACGCCTACGTCTCGGCGGCGGCGAACAACGGAAGTGCCTTTGCCGGGCTGACCGGGAACACGCTCTGGTACAACCTGACGCTCGCCGTGGGCATGCTCGTTGGCCGCTTCTTCGTGATCGTGCCGATGTTGGCCATCGCCGGCTCGCTCGCCGCCAAGACGCGCGCCGCCGCGTCCGCCGGCACCTTCCCGACCCACGACACGCTGTTCGTCGGCCTGCTGGTCGGGGTGATCCTGATCGTCGGTGGCCTGACCTTCTTCCCGGCCCTCGCCCTCGGCCCTGTGGTCGAGCATCTGGCGATGAAGGCCGGCACCCTCTTCTGATCGGGGACGATCCTTTCTATGGAAACCCTCAAGAAATCCGCCGGGCGCTCGTCGGCCTCGACGATGCTCGACCCGGCCATCCTGGTGCCGGCGCTGGGGCAGTCGGCCTGCAAGCTCGACCCGCGCCAGATGGTCCGCAACCCCGTCATGTTCTGCGTGGAGGTGGTGGCCGCACTGACCACGCTGCTGCTGGTCCGCGATGTTGTAACCGGGGCGGGCAACACCGGCTTCGCGGTGCAGATCGTCGTCTGGCTGTGGTTTACCCTGCTGTTAGCAAACTTCGCGGAGGCGGTGGCAGAAGGGCGCGGCAAGGCCCAGGCGGCCAGCCTGCGCAAGACCAAGACGGAGACCAACGCCAAGCTGCTCAAGCAGGGAAGCGACGGCTGGCAGACCGTGCCGGCCACCCGACTGAAGACCGGCGACCTTGTGCTGGTGGAGGCCGGCGACCTGATCCCGTCGGACGGCGAGGTGGTGGAGGGCGTGGCCTCGGTCAACGAGGCGGCCATCACCGGCGAATCCGCCCCCGTGATCCGCGAGAGCGGCGGCGACCGGTCGGCCGTCACCGGGGGGACACAGGTGATTTCCGACTGGATCAAGGTGCGCATCACTGCGGCGCCGGGCTCCACCTTCCTCGACCGCATGATCGCGCTGGTGGAAGGCGCGCAGCGGCAGAAGACGCCGAACGAGATCGCGCTGAACATCCTGCTGGCCGGCATGACGATCATTTTCGTCATCGCGGTGGCGACGATTCCCAGCTTCGCGGCCTACGCCGGCGGGTCTGTCAGCGTGCTGGTGCTGGTGGCGCTGTTCGTGACGCTGATCCCGACGACCATCGGCGCGCTGCTGTCGGCCATCGGCATCGCCGGCATGGACCGTCTCGTGCGCTTCAACGTGCTGGCCATGTCCGGCCGCGCGGTGGAGGCGGCGGGCGATGTGGATACGCTGCTGCTCGACAAGACCGGCACCATCACGCTGGGCAACCGTCAGGCGTCGGAGTTCCTGCCCGTGTCCGGCGTGGCGGAGCGCGACCTCGCCGACGCGGCCCAACTCGCCTCGCTGGCCGACGAGACGCCGGAGGGCCGCTCCATCGTGGTGCTCGCCAAGGAGAAATACGGCATCCGCGGCCGGGAGATGGCCGAGCTGCACGCCCACTTCATCCCCTTTTCGGCGCAGACCCGCATCAGCGGCATCGACACCGACGGGATGGCGATCCGCAAGGGAGCCGTGGACGCCGTGCTGGCCCATGTGCAGGCGACTGGCCGGGCCACCGTGGCCAACCGCGGCGGCACCGTCGCGGCGATCCGCCCGAACGCGCTGGTCGAGGCGGCGGAGCGCGAGGTGCTGGCGATCGCGGAGCGCGTCGCCAAAGCCGGCGGCACACCGCTGGCCGTCGCGCGGGACGGGCGGCTGCTGGGCGTCATCCACCTGAAGGACATCGTCAAGGGCGGAATCCGCGAGCGATTCGCGGCCCTGCGCCAGATGGGAATCAAGACGGTGATGATCACCGGCGACAACCCAATGACCGCCGCCGCCATCGCGGCGGAGGCGGGGGTGGACGACTTCCTGGCCCAAGCGACGCCGGAGGCGAAGCTGCAGCTGATCCGCGACGAGCAGGCGAAGGGGAAGCTGGTCGCCATGTGCGGCGACGGCACCAACGACGCGCCCGCCCTGGCCCAGGCCGATGTCGGCGTGGCGATGAACACCGGCACAATGGCCGCGCGCGAAGCTGGAAACATGGTGGATCTGGACAGCGACCCGACCAAGCTGATCGAGATCGTGGAGATCGGCAAGCAGCTGCTGATGACCCGCGGCGCGCTGACCACCTTCTCTATCGCCAACGACGTGGCGAAGTACTTCGCCATCATCCCCGCCATGTTCCTGGCCTTCTACCCGCAGCTGGGTACGCTCAACGTGATGGGGCTGGCGAGCCCGGAAAGCGCCATCCTGTCGGCGATCATCTTCAACGCGCTGGTCATCGTCGCGCTGATCCCGCTGGCCCTGCGCGGCGTGCGCTACCGCCCGGTGGGGGCCGCCAGCCTGCTGCGCCGGAACCTGCTGGTCTACGGGCTGGGAGGCATCGTCATTCCCTTTGCCGGCATCAAGGCGATCGACCTGATCGTCAACGCCATCGGCCTCGTCTGAGAGACGGCCGGGAGGATACTGAACATGATCAAGCAATTGCGCCCCGCCCTGGTGATGATCGCCGCGCTGACGGTCATCACCGGGCTTGCTTACCCGCTGGCCGTCACCGGCATTGCGCAGGCCGTTTTCCCGCATCAGGCCAACGGCAGCCTGATCGAGCGGAACGGGACGGTGATCGGCTCGGAACCGATCGGGCAGGGCTTCACCGGCGAGGGCTATTTCCACGGCCGCCCGTCGGCCACCACGGGGAGCGACCCCGGCTACCCGGCCAAAACGGTGCCCCAGCCCTACAACGCCGCCAACTCCATGGGCTCCAACCTCGGCCCGACCTCCAAGGCGCTGGCCGAACGCGTGCAGGCCGACGCGGAGGCGCTGAAGGCGGAGAGTCCTGGCAAACCAGTGCCGGTCGAGCTGGTGACCACCTCCGCCAGCGGGCTCGACCCGCACATGTCCCCCGCCGCGGTCGACTTCCAGGTGCCGCGCGTCGCCAAGGCGCGGGGGTTGGCGGAGGAGGCGGTACGCCGGATCGTTGCGGAGCATGTCGAGACGCCGTTGCTGGGCGATCCGGTGGTCAACGTGCTGCGGCTGAACCTCGCCCTGGACGATGCGGCGGCGAAGCATTAGCTGAAGTGTCGCAACGCCTTAACCCCCACCCTAACCCTCCCCCGCCCAGCGGGGGTGGGAGGGACCCGCGAAGCGGGAGTGTGGGGGCAAAACTCCGACGAAGAAACCACACACTCCATGACCCCAGACCGCCCCACCCCCGCCCGTCCATCGCCTGAGGCGCTGCTGCGCCAGGCGGCGCGGGAGGAGCGTGGGCGGCTGAAGCTGTTCCTCGGCGCGGCCCCCGGCGTCGGCAAGACATACGAGATGCTGACGACCGCCCAGGCCAAGCGCCGGGATGGGGTCGACGTCGTGGTCGGCGTGGTCGAGACCCACGGCCGGAGGGACACCGAAGCGCTGCTCGCCGGGCTGGAGGTGATCCCGCGCCGCCACGTCGAGTACAAGGAGCGGCTTCTGGACGAGATGGATCTGGACGCCATCCTCGCCCGGCGGCCGCGGGTCGTGCTGGTGGACGAGCTGGCGCACTCCAACGCGCCCGGCAGCCGCCACGCCAAGCGTTACCTGGACGTGGAGGAATTGCTCGCCGCGGGGATCGACGTCTACACGACGCTGAACATCCAGCATGTGGAGAGCCTGAACGACGTCGTCGCCAAGATCACACGGGTCCGCGTGCGCGAGACGGTGCCGGATTCCATCGTCGACCGCGCCGACGACATCGAGGTCATCGACATCACGCCGGACGACCTGATCCAGCGCCTGAAGGAGGGGAAGGTCTATGTCCCGCGCACGGCGGAGCGTGCGATCCGGCATTACTTCTCCGCCGGCAACCTGACGGCGCTGCGCGAACTGGCGCTGCGGCTGACCGCGCAACGGGTCGACGATCAGCTGCTGACCCACATGCAGGCCCACGCCATCGCCGGCCCCTGGGCCGCCGGAGAGCGCCTGCTGGTTTGCGTCAACGAGCACCCAAACTGCGCGGCGGTCGTGCGCTACGCACGTCGCCAAGCGGAACGGCTGCGCGCCCACTGGACCGCCATCCACGTCGAGACGACCCACGCGCTGCGCCTGAACGAGGTGGAGCGCGACCGCATCGCCGATGCGCTGCGGCTGGTGGAGAAGCTGGGTGGTGAGGCAGTGACGGTGCCGGGCCGCGACGTCGCCGACACGGTGGTGGACTATGCCCGATCCAACAACGTCACGCACATCGTCATCGCCAAGTCGAGCCGGCCGCGTTGGGCCGAGCTTCTGCATGGGTCGGTCGCCTCCCACCTGATCCGCAGGGCGGGCGACATCAGCGTGCACGTCATCGCCGGCGATTCCGGCGGCCCGATTCCGCCAAAGACGGTGCGGACGGCACCGCGGCGCGCGCCGTCTTTCGAGTGGTGGCCGTTCCTCGCCAGCACTGGCTATGTCGCCGCGGCGCTGGTCGTTGGCAAGGTGTTGCAGCAGGTGCTGGACGTCAGCAACGTCGCGCTGGTCTTCCTGACCGCGGTGCTGACCAGCGCCGTCACCGGCGGGCTGCTGCCGTCGCTCTACGCCAGCCTGATCAGCGTGCTGGCCTTCAACTACTTCTTCCTGCCGCCGCTCTACACCTTCACGATCACCGAAGCGGAGAACATCGTCGCGCTGTTCTTCTTCGCCGTGGTCGCGCTGATCGCCAGCAACCTGACCGCCCGCGTCCGCGCCCAAGCGGTCGCCGCGCGCCGGCGCGCCAAGACGACGGAGGACCTGTACCAATTCAGCCGCAAGTTGGCTGGCGTCGTCACCATGGACGACCTGCTGTGGGCGACCGCCTACCAGATCGCGGCAATGCTGAAGGTGCATGTGGTCCTGCTGCTGCCGGACGGCGCCAGCGGCGTGGCCGGAAGCGTGGAGGTGCGCGCCGGCTACCCGCCCGAGGACATTTTGGAAGACGCCGACCTCGCCGCCGCGAAATGGGCGTGGGAGAACAACCGCCCGGCCGGGCGCGGCGCCGACACGCTGCCGGGGGCGAAGTGGCTGTTCCTGCCCATGCGCACGGGGCGTGGTGCGGTCGGTGTGACCGGCATCGACACCGGCCGTCCCGGCGCCCTTCTGACACCGGACGAGCGGCGGCTGCTGGACGCGCTGATCGACCAAGCGGCGCTGGCCATCGAGCGCGTGAACCTTGCGGAGGACGTCGACCGGGCGCGGCTGGCCGCGGAGACGGAGCGGCTGCGATCCGCGCTTCTCACCTCCATCTCGCACGACCTGCGCACGCCGCTGGCCTCCATCCTGGGGTCCGCGACCAGCCTGACCAGCTACGGACCGATGCTGGACGAGGAGTCGCGCCGCGATCTCGCGTCCACCATCCAGGAGGAGGCGGAACGGCTGAACCGCTTCATCGCCAACCTGCTGGACATGACGCGGCTGGAATCGGGAGCGATCCGTCCGCGCACCAGCCCGGTCGATCTGGCCGAAGTGGTGGGCAGCGCGCTGGAGCGGGCGGGGAAGATCCTGGCCGGCCACACGGTGGACGTGGATCTCGCCGCCGACCTGCCGATGCTGGACGTCGACTCCGTCCTGTTCGAACAGGTCCTGTTCAATCTGCTGGACAACGCGGCGAAATACGCGCCCGCTGGGTCACGGATCGAGGTTCGGGCTCATCGAGAAAATGGTGGGCGCGAGAATGGGCAGGTGCGCATCGAGGTGCTGGACGAGGGGGACGGGCTTCCAGGGGCGGACGTGGAGCGGATCTTCGACAAGTTCTACCGGGTTCACGCCCAGGACCGGCAGCGCGCGGGGACCGGCCTCGGCCTCGCCATCTGCCGCGGCTTCGTGGAGGCGATGGGGGGAACCATCGTCGCGGGCAATCGCACCGACCGCAGGGGTGCCGTCTTCACGCTGACCGTTCCCGCGGCGGCGGAGCTGGCGCGCATCGACGAGGAGGCCGCGGAATGAGGTCGGAAGCCATGCCGCTGCGCGTGCTCGTCGTGGATGACGAGCCGCCGATCCGCCGCTTCCTGCGCACCAGCCTGACCGCGCAGGGCTACGACGTCACGGAGGCCGAGGACGGCGCGAAGGCGCTGGAGGAGATGCGGCGCCGGACGCCGGACCTGCTGGTTCTCGACCTTGGCCTGCCGGTCATCGACGGCCTGGAGGTGATCCGCCGCCTGCGCAGCGACGGCGTGACGGCGCCGATCATCGTGCTGTCCAGCCGGGTGGACGAGGCCGGCAAGGTGGAGGCGCTGGACCTCGGCGCCGACGACTATGTGACCAAGCCCTTCGGTATGGACGAACTGCTGGCGCGCATCCGCACGGCCATGCGCCACCGGCTGCAGCAGCAGGGCGAGCGGCCCCTGTTCCGAAGCGGCGACCTGACGGTCGACCTGGTCCGCCGGATCGTGACCGTGCGGGGGAACGAGGTGAAGCTGTCGCCGCGGGAGTACGACCTGCTGCGGCTGCTGGTCGCGCACGTCGGCAAGGTGCTGACCCACCGCTTCATCCTGAAGGAGGTCTGGGGTGGCGAGACCGACGTGCAGTATCTGCGCATCTACATCCGCCAGCTGCGCCAGAAGATCGAACCGGACCCGGAACGTCCCTGGCACATCATGACCGAAACCGGGGTCGGCTACCGCCTGCGGGCTCCCGAATGACCCTTGGCCGGAACGATCCGGTGCCGGAATGATTCGAAACCGGAATGGAGTCGTGAAAAGGGCCGCCCCGTCGCGGAGCGGCCCATCTCCGACGGCCCATTTCCGGTGGCCGGCGCCGGTCAGTGGAGCCTTTCGTAATCGATCTGCTCCTTCACGTAGAGCTTTTCCAGCTTAAGACGCTTCAGGGCCATGTCGTCAGGTCTCGGGCGGGCATACTCGGCATGAAGCTGGGCTTCAAGGTCAGCATGCCGCTGACGCAGGGAGGCGACCGCCTCCGTCTCCGATGTCTCCATGGAAGCACCTCTGGTCTGGATATCCAGCGGGCCTGGTAAGGCCCATTCTAGAGGTAGGTCCATCCGCGCGCGAGTCCACCGGCAGCTTCGCCGTGGGGCGCTTAATCCAGGTTAACGCGTGTCTGCGGCTTTGGCGCGATACCCGGTGCGGGACATCCGCCATCACCAAGAAACGGGAGGACCCCATGGCTGAAGCGAACGCAACGGAAAAGCCCAAGCAGGGCATGACGTCCAAACCGGAGGAGGGACGCCGGGACGTCTCCTCCTCGGGTGCCTCCACGGGCGCCGCTGCCCGCGCGATGGCCGAGCGCAACCGGCATCCCTTCTTCGCCCTGCGTGACGAGTTCGATCGTCTGTTCGACGAGGCGTCGTCCATGTTCCGGCTGCCGTGGAACCGGCGCTCCCCCTTCGATCTCGAACCGCTGCTCCGCCCCGACCTGGAGCGCGTGGCCTTCGCACCCCCGGCCGAGGTCGAGGAACGCGAGGGCGAATACCGGGTGACCATGGAGATGCCCGGCATGGACGAGCAGTCGGTCGAGGTCAGCGTGCGGGACAACGTCCTGTCGATCCGGGCCGAGAAGCACGAGGAAACAGAGGAGAAGGGCGCCAACCGCCACTTCTCCGAACGGCGCTATGGCGTGTGCGCGCGCTCCTTCCGGCTGCCCGCCGACGTGGACCAGGACCGCATCGGCGCCACGATGAAGAACGGTCTTCTGACGGTCACCCTGCCGAAGGCCGAGATGAACCGGAGGTCGGGGAAGAAGATCGAGATCGGCAAGGCGTAAGGGGGAACGCCCGGCCGATCGTCCGCCGCGGCGGAATCCACGCGCCGCCGCGGCCGACGCTCGCCACCTCCGTAAAGTTCATCGTTCGGCTCCCAAAGGGCAATCCTCTCCCGAATAGGCGTGCATTCGGGGCTGGTCGGGCCTTCGGTGCGGATTACATGCCCACCAAACAGGGAGGAGCCGATGCAGCGTTTCGAACGGGAACATGGTCGGGAGTTCGAGGGCTACACGAGTTTGGCGGTGGGCTTGCACTGGATCATCGTCCTGCTGCTGGTCGTGCAATACGCGATCGGCTGGACGATGCCGGGAATCCACCGCGACACGCAGCCGGAAACGCTGATCAACCTGCATCTGTCGTTCGGCGCCGTGATCCTGGCCTTGCTCGTCCTGCGGCTGGTCTGGCGGATCACCCACCCCGTACCACCGCCGCCCGCCGGCCTGCCCGGGTGGCAGAACGCCGCGTCGTCGGCCATCCATTGGTTGCTCTATCTGCTGCTGATCCTCGTGCCCCTGCTCGGCTGGATGAACGCGTCGGCCCGAGGCTGGTCGATCACCCTGTTCCAGACCATCCCGCTGTTCGGGCTGGTGGAGAAAGGGTCGTCCCTCGGCCGGTCGTCGGGGGACGTCCATGTGGTGCTGAGCTACGCGCTGCTGGCCGTGGCGGGGCTGCACATCCTGGCGGCGCTCTACCACCGCTTCGTGCTGCGGGACGAGGTGTTGAGCCGCATGCTGCCCGGGGCGTGAGGGCGCTCAGTCGCCGTCGGGTTCGGCACCCTCGGCCAGGAGTGTGGTGGTGATGGGACCGGGCGTGCCGGAGCCGATGGCGCGGC
Source organism: Azospirillum canadense (assembly GCF_025961225.1). Lineage (GTDB taxonomy): Bacteria > Pseudomonadota > Alphaproteobacteria > Azospirillales > Azospirillaceae > Azospirillum > Azospirillum canadense. Next base: position 735,372 of record NZ_JAOQNG010000010.1, read on the forward strand.
CATCGACGGCGAGAAGAGGGCGCAGCCCAAGGCTGTTGGTCAGAAAGGCTTCGTCGGCGGCGAAGAGATGGTCTCGCGTTACGGGCTGCTCTTCCGCAGCATAGCGTTCCAGGATCAGGCCGCGCCGGATGCCGGGCAAGGCGCCTTCGGACGGCGGCGGGGTCAGCAGGCGGCCTTCCCGCACGACGAACAGGTTGGCGACGCTGGATTCCGCCAGCCGGCCGGCGGTGTTGAGCAGCAAGGCCTCTCCGGCCCCACGCTTGGCGGCTTCCTGCCGGGCAATGATGGCGTCGAGGTAATTCAGCGTCTTCAGGCGCGACAGCGGAGAATGCTCGTTGCGCCGGGTGCTGCGCGCGATCACGGCCTCCACGGGGCCGGCCACCGGTCCGGCGGGGGCCAGTGTGATGAGCACGGTCGGCTTTGGATCGGCCGGAGGCGGGACGCCGCGGGCTCCGGTGCCGCGCGTCAGGGTCAGCCGCAGCACGCCCTCGGCCAGCCCCTGCGCGGCGATCAGCGCGGCCATGGCAGCGGACAACGCGTCGGCGGGGTAGGGCAGCGGCAGGTCGAGAAGATCGGCGCTGGCCGCGAGCCGGGCAAGATGCCGGTCCAGATAACGAGGCTGGCCGCCGGCGACGCGGATCGTCTCGAACAATCCGTCGCCCAGCGTGAAGCCGCGGTCCGTCGGGTCGATGCGGGCCTCTTCCGCGGCGATCAGGCGTCCGTTCAGCCACAGTGTCATGGCACATCCTCCAGCGCGCGCAGCAGCGGGCGCACTTTCACCAGCATTTCCTCATGCTCCGCTGCCGGATCGGAATCGGCGACGATCCCGCCGCCGGCCTGGGCGACGATGCGGTCGGGCGTCAGCGAGAGCGTGCGGATGACGATGCTGCTGTCCATCGTCCCGTCGAATCCAATCCAGGCGACCGACCCGCAATAGGCGCCGCGCCGGGCGGGCTCCAACTCGTCGATGATCTCCATGGCGCGGATTTTCGGGGCTCCGGTGATCGATCCGCCCGGACAGGCGGCCCGCAGCAAATCCACCGGTCCCAGCCCGGCGCGCAGGCGGGCGGTCACCACCGAGACGAGATGGTGGACCGTGGCGAAGCTCTCCAGCCCGTACAGGGTCGGGACGCGGACGCTGCCGACCTCAGCGACGCGGCCCAAGTCGTTGCGCAGAAGGTCGGTGATCATCAGGTTCTCCGCCCGGTCCTTCACGCTGGCCGCCAGTTCAGCGGCGGCTGCCGCGTCCAGCGCTGGGTCGGCGTGGCGGGGACGCGTGCCCTTGATCGGGCGCGTTTCGACCGCGCTGCCCTGCGACAGGCGGATGAAGCGCTCCGGCGAGGCGCTGGCGATGCTGAGGCGCGGGCCGCAGTTCAGGAAGGCGGCGAAGGGCGCCGGGCTGAGCGCGCGCAGTCGCTCGTACAGGGCATAGTCATTGAGACCAGGGGGCCGGTCGGCGAGGAAGCGTTGTGTGAAATTCGCCTGATAGATGTCGCCGGCCCGGACGTAGTCCAGCACGCGCCCGACCCGGTCCCGATAGTCTGCGCGCGACAGTTCGGACCGCCACGAGGAGCGCGCAAGCGGGCTGGGCGGAGGCGGGGCGCGGTCCAGCCAAGCGGCCAGGGCGCGGGCGCGGCCTGCAGCCTCGGGGCGCGCGGCGATCACCCAGGCGCGGCGCTCCGCATGGTCGAAGGCGGCGACGACGTCGTAGAGGCCGAAGGCCATCTCCGGCTCGCCACCGGGGTTTCCGTGCCGGGAGCGCAGTCCGTCCAGCCGCAACCCGGCCTCGTAGCCGATGAAGCCGACGGCGCCGCCGGTGAAGGGGACCAGCCCCGGCTTGCCGGGTGCCCTGTGGAGTGCGAGTTCGGCGGCCAAGGCGGCGAAAGCGTCGCCTCCCGTGGGGGCGCCGTCCACGAACAGCTGGCCGTCGACGGACTCCAGCGTTCGGAAGGGTTCGGCGACAATACAGCTAAAGCGGCCATGCGCCGGGTGATGCGCCGCGCTGTCCAGCAGCATGGCCCAGGGCTGCCCGGCCAGCGCGCGGAAGGCGGCGGCCGGTTCCCCGCAGGAAAGCGGAATGGCGAGCATGGCGGAGGTGGATTACATCTGCACCGTGGCGCCGCCGTCCACCACCAGCACATGGCCGTTCACGTAGGACGCCGCGGATGCGGCGAGGAAGACGGCGGCCCCGGCGATCTCCTCCGGCCGGCCCCAGCGGCGCAGCGGCGTGCGGTTCTCGAAATAGGCCGCCTCCGCCGGGTCGCCGGCGATTCCCGCGTTGGTCTCCGTGGCGAAGAATCCGGGAGCGATGGCGTTGCTGGTCAGCCCCTGCGGGCCGTATTCGACGGCGAGCGCACGCACCATGCCGGTCAGCCCGGCCTTGGCGGCGCTGTAGACCGCGTCGTTTGCCTTGGCGACATGCCCACCGGCGATTGAGGTGACGGTGATCAGCCGCCCGGCCCTGCGGGGCAGCATCAGCCGTGCTGCCTCCCGCGCCAGGATCAGCGCCGACGACAGGTCGACGTCGAGCAGCGCGCCGATCTCCGCGTCGGTGAAGTCGGCCAACGGCTTGCGGTTGCGCTGGCCGACATTCTGCACCAGCACGTCCAACCCGCCGTAATCGCCGGCGATGCGGGCAAAGGCGTCGCGCACCGCCACCCGGTCGGCGACGTCGAAGGCCAGAACGGACGCCTTGCAACCGCTCGCCCGGATGTCCGCGGCGCGGGCCTCCAGCCGCTCTGCATCGCGGCCGTTCAGCAGGACATGGGCGCCGGCGCCGCTGAGCGCGCGGGCGATCTCCAGCCCCAAACCCCGTCCGGAGCCGGTCACCAGGGCGACCTTGCCCTCCAGCGAGAAGGCGGACAGATAGGGCAGGGACGAGCCGGTCATGGTCACCGTGAAATGTCGGGTGCGGACGGAGGGGCCATACATACATGCATCGGCGGCCTTCGCAAACCAGCCTCGCCGCGAAACAGCGTGGCGGGCACCACGCGCGTGGGTCATAGAACCATCCTCCGGATGCTCTCGATGGTTTTGCCAAGTGGTTTTGATGGTGCAACGGAACCAGCCTGTGTCAGACTGTCGCGGTGGAGAGGCATCGAGGGGCGTCCGAATGGAGAGCCGTCGCAATCAGCCGCAGAGACACATCGTTCTCGCCTCGCATCCCGGTGGTGCCAAGCCGCGCTACACGCCGGTCCATTGGGGGGCGGCCACGGCCGCGGAACGTGGGCCGGTGGTGGCCTCGCTGTCCGACCCGGCCCACCGCAACTCCATCGGCGCCCACGCCGGCAGCTACGCCGTCTACCGCGCGCTGGCCGTTGCCGCCGGGCAGCTCAGCGCCTACCATGTGCCGGACCTGACCAACACCTCGCCGGCCGAGGCGATCGGCCCGCACCCGCAGTGGTTCGACCCGGACAAGATCGTCTCCATGGACCCGTTCGGCCACTTGGTCAGCGAGCTGTTCGGCGACCATCTGGAACGCGGCGTGGACGTACGCCCGACCGTCGCCGTCACCAAGGCCCGTATCAAGATGCCCGAACTGGTGGACGCCATGAGGGCCGGCCGGCTGTCGGCCGACGGGTCGATCCTGCTGGAGAGCGGCGACGCGAAGGTCACCAAGGTCGCCATCGAGCCGGTGTGGTTCCTGCCCGGCATCGCCAAGCGTTTCGACATCGCGGAGAGCGCGTTGCGCCGTGGCCTGTTCGAACACACCGGCGGCATGTTCCCGGAGCTGGTGACGCGGCCCGACCTGAAGGTCTTCCTGCCGCCGATCAATGGGCACACCATCTACATCTTCGGCGATATCGCCGCCATCACCGACCCGGCGCGCAAGGTCGCCTGCCGCGTCCACGACGAGTGCAACGGGTCCGATGTGTTCGGGTCGGACATTTGCACCTGCCGCCCCTACCTGACCCATGGCATCGAGGAGTGCATCCGCACCGCGCAGGAGAATGGCGTCGGGCTGGTCATCTACAACCGTAAGGAAGGCCGTGCGCTGGGCGAGGTGACCAAGTTCCTGGTCTACAACGCGCGCAAGCGGCAGCCCGGCGGCGACCGCGCAGACGCCTATTTCGAGCGGACGGAGTGCGTGGCCGGCGTGCAGGACATGCGTTTCCAGGAACTGATGCCGGACATCTTCCACTGGCTGGGCGTCACCCGCATCGACCGCATGGTCTCGATGAGCAACATGAAATCGGACGCGATCCGCCGCGCCGGGATCGAGATCGTGGAGCAGATCCCGATCCCCGACGAGCTGATCCCCGACGACGCCAAGGTGGAGATGGACGCCAAGAAGGCCGCCGGCTACTTCACGCCCACCGTCCCGACGGCGGAGGAACTGGCGACCGCCAAGGGCCGGGGGCTGAAGGAGTGAGCGCCGACAAGGGTGTCGACAAAAGTAAGGACAGCGCGACGTGGCTCCTGTCCACCGAGGCGGTGCGTGACCGCGCCCACGCCCTGCTCGCCGAGGCGGAGCGCGGAAAGCTTGCCCATTTCGAGTTGAAGCCGAAGCGGCTGGCGGACGCCGCCGACCTCGTGGCGCAGGTCACGCGGGACGCCTATCCGGACCTCGCCGTGCCCTATCACAGCCGCTGGCGGCATTTCGTCGTGCTGGGGGCGGACCGCTGGGCCGCGCTCGCCGCCAAGCTCGCCGCCGATCGTGACGAGATGGCGCGCATCCGTTTCGACCTCGCCGTTACCAGCGTGCTGCTGGACGCCGGGGCGGGGGAGCGCTGGCGCTACCTGGATTCCGGCGGGACGGTGCTGGCGCGGTCGGAGGGGCTGGCCATCGCCAGCTTCGACCTGTTCCGCTCCGGCGCCTTTTCTGACGATCCCGCCCGTCCACTGCGGGCGGACACCATGGCGCTGGCGCGGCTCGGCGTCGACACGCTGGCCCGCGGCTTCCAGGCGACGGAGGACAACCCGCTGGTTGGGCTGGAGGGACGGGCGGCGCTGCTGCGCCGGCTGGGCGCCGCGTTGGCCTCCGCCCCCGCCCTGTTCGGCCATCCCGGCCGCGTCGGCAACCTTTACGACGTGCTGAAGGGGCAAGCCGAAGGGGGCAGGCTGCCGGCCACCGCGATCCTCGACGCAGTGCTGCGCGGGCTCGGGCCGATCTGGCCGGGGCGGATCGAACTGGAGAGCGTGAACCTCGGCGATGTCTGGCGCCACTCCGCGGTCGGTCTCGTGCCCTTTCACAAGCTGTCGCAGTGGCTGAGCTATTCCCTGGTGGAGCCGCTGGAGGAAGCGGGCATCCGCGTCACGGGGCTGGACCGGCTGACCGGCCTCCCGGAATACCGCAACGGCGGCCTTCTGGTGGACACCGGCGTGCTCGTGCCGAAGGACAAGCGCATCCTGGAGGAGCCGCTGGAGGTTGGGGACGAGGCGGTGGTGGAATGGCGGGCGCTGACCGTAGCCCTGCTGGACCGCATCGCGGACGCGGTGCGCGACCGGCTGGGCGTCCCGGCGGAGGACTTCCCGCTCGCCAAGGTTCTGCAAGGCGGCACCTGGACGGCCGGGCGCTTGATCGCCCGCCGCCTGCGGCCCGACGGCAGTCCGCCCATCCGCATCCGCAGCGACGGCACGGTGTTTTGACGACGCATATTCCGGTTCGGACCGGCCTTGAGGATTTGGCCTTCAGGAAAGGACCCGCATGACCATTCCGACGCTCACGCTCATCGACCACCCGCTGGTCCAGCACAAGCTGACCTTGCTGCGGCGGCGGGAGACGCCGACCGCCCGGTTTCACGAGGTGATGCGCGAGTTGGCGCAGCTGATGGGCTATGAGCTGACGCGCGACCTGCCGGTCGAGGAGCGTCCGGTCGAGACCCCGCTGACCACCTTCGACGCGCCGCTGCTGACCGGCAAGAAGCTCTGCCTAGTCGCCATCATGCGGGCCGGGCAAGGGCTGCTGGACGGCATGCGCACGCTGTTGCCCTCCGCCCGCATCGGTCACATCGGCCTGTACCGCGACCAGGAGACGCTGTCCCCCGTCGAGTATTTCTTCAAGGTTCCGGAGGACATCGAGGAACGGCTGGTCATCCTGGTCGATCCCATCCTCGCCACCGGCCGCACCGCCGCGGCGGCGGTGCACCGGCTGAAGGACGCCGGGGCCGCCTCCATCAAGCTGGCCGTGCTGGTCGCAGCGCCTGAAGGCCTGCGCGCCTTCCACGACGAGCACCCGGACGTGTCGGTCTTTGCTGCGGCGGTGGATGAGAAGCTCGACGCCAACGGCTACATCCTGCCCGGTATCGGCGACGCCGGCGACCGCCTTTACGGAACGCGGTAGCGGGCGGCGGCAGCGGCGGCGGTCGCCGGCGGGATCGGGAGCAGAGGCCCATCGTCACAGCGGAGTTGCCGGGCCACGGCGTGCAAGGTGCCGTGGTGCAGGCGGCAGAGCACGCCGCTGGCGTCGCGGTGGTACAGGCGGACGAAATGCACCGCCGGGCTCCCCGGCTCGACGTGGACTTCGACCTCCACCAGCATGCTGCAGAAGGTGCAGGCCGTCAGCGGGTCGGTGGAGTCGAACGCGATGCCCGTCTCCAGGCAGCGGCGGGCGAAGGATTCGAGCAGGACCGACGCGCTGTCGGTCTCCTCAAGGCTGCGCAGCACGCGCACCACCTCGTGCGTGTGGGAGAACCCCGTCAGCAGCAAGCCGGCAGCGGAGTTCCTGTCGTGGACGACCAGCTTCATCATGACGCGCGCGCCAGCATCGTCACGGCGGCGTTGAAGGCCGGGACGCCCGGAATGGCGTTCCGGCTCCAGACCCGCTGGCGGATGCGCATCTGGGTCCGGCAGTCGGCCGAACAATAGAGCGGCGCCGGACCGCGGCGCGAGGTCCGTGTGAACGGCCGGGCGCAGCACGCGCAATGGAGACGATGACCGTTTTTTGAAGACATGTGCATGGACGTTGTCGTGGCCTATTTTCCAATTGGCCGCACTATACGGATGCACTGTTACAGTTTTAGGCGCGGTGACGGGGTAACCCTTTAGAATCTGTCGCGCTGCTTGGCCATCCTTTGCCCGCCCGCCCGGTCATTCGGTGTAGGCAGGGGCCTGGTACTTTCGGCCGGGGATGGTGAACAGCCCGGCCGTCAGGCTGCGGGCCATGTGGTTGGCCTTGGCGACCGCCTGTTCGGCGTGGACCGGCGGCAAAACGGCGTCCGCCGCGTCCTTGAACAGGGCGAGCCAGCGCGTGAAGGATTCCGGCGTCAGGTCCAGGTCGACGTGCGCCATGAAGGGGTTGCCCTTGTAGCTTTTGGTGTAGCTTTTGGAGCCGAGCAGGGCGGAGGCCCAGAAGCGCTCGATGACCTCGAAATGTTCATCCCAGTCGGTCACGCCGACGAAGCTGGGGCCGAGGACCGGATCCGCGCGGGCGGCGTCGTAGAAGCGGCGAACCAGCGTGGCGATGGTTTCCGGCGTCAGATCCGGGGATCCGGCGGTGCTGTCGGGCATGCGGGCGCTCCTTCGTGTGCGGGGTATCCTACGCCGCCCCGCCCGGGGGGACCCCGCGGCAAATAGCCCGCGGCAAAGTGTTGCTGCCCTTTCCGCCCTCTTCCATGGAATCGCGAAAAGTAATTATTTATTATAGCCAAATGCGTAGAACCTGAGTCGTAGCCTGGGGCGTGCGCATGCGTTCCCGGACCATCGATTGGATCGAACCCATGCTGAAGTCGTTGATTGCCGCCGTTTCCCTGGTCGGAGCCGTGCTGGCGGGCACGGTGTCGGCGTGGTCCCAGGCCCAATCCCCGTCCGCGGACGGAACGCCGCTTCGCATCGGCATCGCGCCCCACACCAGCGCCCGCGTCATCATTGAACAGTACCAGCCGGTCCGCCTTGCGGTGGAAAAGGCGATGGCGCAGCCGGCGGAGATCGTCACCGCCCCCGATTTCACCGCCTTCGCCCGCCGCGCGCTGGACCAGGAGTATGACATCGCCGTCACCACCGGGCATCAGGCGCAACTGCTGCGCCAGGACGCCGGCTACAAGCCGCTGCTGACCTACAAGGCCGACTTCAAGTCGGTGGTCGTCGCGGCCATCGGGTCCGCCTATACAGACGCCGCCTCGCTGCGCGGCAACACAGTGCTGGGGCTGAACCCGTCGTCGCTGGTGACGCTGTGGGGGCAGCACTGGCTGAAGGACAGCAAGGTCGATGCCCAGGTCCGCTACGTCAGCGCTGCGGACAGCGTCGCCCAGATCGTCCTGGCGGGCGATGCGGCAGCCGGCTTCATGTCGCTGGCGAACCTGCAGAAGCTGGCGCCCGACGTCCAGGCGAAGCTGAAGGTCATCGCCGAAAGCCAACCCATGGCCGGCCGGGTCTATCTGGTGAACGCCCGTCTGGCCGATCGCTGGCCGGCGCTGCACGACGCGCTGATGGCGTTCGCGGAAACCGCGGAGGGCAAGACCTATTTCGACACCAACGCGCTGGGCGGCTATCGCGACATCGGCGGTGAGGAACTGGCGGCCATGGAGCCGCTGGCCGACGAGGTGCGCCAAGTCCTGAAAGCTGCGAAATGAGCGGCGGGTGGGTCCGCGAAGTGAACGGCGGGCGGGTCCGCCCTTGGCACACACTGCGCGGGCGGATGCTGCTTGCCGCGGTGTTCGTCGAGGCGCTGATGCTGACGCTGCTGGTCGCCAACAGCGTCCGCCTTCTGTACGGCAGCCTCGCCGAGCAGGCGCAGCTGCACGCCAACCAGGTGTCGCCGGTGCTGAACGCGGCGTTGGTGGCACCTCTGGCGCAGCGCGATTACGCGACGCTTCAGGCCGTGCTTGACGAAAGCCGGTCGGTCGGCGGGGTGGAGTATCTGGCCGTCCAGGACAGCACGGGCAAGCTGGTCGCCATCAGCGGCTGGCCGCGGGAGCGCGCTCTGCCGCCTCCCGACGACGCCTTCAGCCTGGCGGAGAAGGACACCGGCGCCCGCTTCGATGTCCGCGCGCCGATCGCGCTGGCCGGGCAGAGGTTGGGGAGCGTGCAGTTCGGCCTCGACCTCGGCCACATCGTTGCGGCGCGAAAGCTTCTAGTGACGCAAGGCGTCGCCATCGCTGCGGTCGAGGTGCTTCTGTCCACTGGACTGCTCACGCTGATCGGCTTCTTCCTGACGCGCCACCTGACCGCCCTGACCCGGTGCAGCGAGGAGGTAGCGCGCGGCAATTACGCCCCGCACGCGCTGGCGGAAGGCGACGACGACATCGGCCGCCTTGGTGCCGCCTTCAACGCCATGTCCCGCGCCATCAAGGAACGGGTGGACGAACTGACGCAGGCGCTCGACACCCGGGAGAAGTTGGCCCACGACGTGGAGCAGGAACGGGCGCGCCTGTCCGCCCTGCTCGCGGCGATGGACATCGGCATCCTGTTCGCCGGCAGCGACCGTCGGATCGCCTACGCCAACCCCGCCTTCTGCCGCCTGTTCGACATCGACCCGGAGGTGTGCGGCACCCTGGTCGGTGCCGGGCTGGACGATGTCATGGCGACCTCCCGCAACGCATCCGCCACCGCCGCGCTCGCCGGCGTGGAGGAGGACGAGGTGCGGGAAATGGGGCTGGAGGACGGCCGCATCGTCTCCTGGCACAATGTTCCGGTGCGCAGCGTCGGCGGGGCGCCGATCGGCAAGCTTTGGATCTGCATCGACGTCACCGAACCGCGGCTCGCCTCCCAGCAGCTGCTCCAGGCGAAGGAGGCGGCGGAGGCGGCCAGCCGCGCCAAGACGGAATTCCTGGCGACCATCAGCCACGAGCTGCGCACCCCGATGAACGGCGTGCTCGGCAACCTGGCGCTGCTCGCCGACAGCGACCTCGCCAGCGAGGAGCAGAGGCTGGCCATGGTGGCCCGCCAGTCGGCGGAAAGCCTACTGCGGCTTCTGGACGACATCCTTGACCTGTCGAAGCTGGAGGCCCGCCGGTTCGAACTGGAGGAGGCGGACTGCGCACTCGCCGACGTCGTGGAAACCGTGCTTGAGGTCATGCGTCCCCGCGCCTTCGAGAAGGGGCTGGTGCTGACGTCGCACATGCTGCCGACCGTGCCGGACGTGGTGGTGACCGACCCGGCGCGGCTGCGGCAGATTCTGTTCAACCTCGTCGGCAACGCCGTCAAGTTCACCCACGCCGGGCACGTCGCCGTGCGGGCACGGCGCGGGCGCGACATCGACGATGATCACTTCCTGCTGGAATTCGAGGTGGAGGACACGGGCATCGGTATCGCCGCCGACGCCGTGCCGATGCTGTTCGAGCGGTTCACCCAAGCGGACAGTTCCATCACCCGCCGCTATGGCGGGACCGGCCTTGGCCTCGCCATCTGCCAGGAGCTGTGCCGGGCGCTCGGCGGCGCGATCGAGGTGGACACCGCGCCTGGTCGCGGCAGCGTCTTCCGCTTCTCCGTCGCAACGCGGGTCGGCGACCCCGAGGCGTTGCTGAAGAACCGGAGTCCGCTGCACCATCCCGACGCCGTGGTTCCGGCGGGCCTGCGCATCCTGGCCGTGGACGACAACCAGATCAACCGCGACATCGTGCGCGGAATCCTGGAGCGGTCCGGCCACAAGGTCACGCTGGCGGAGGACGGCAGCGAGGCCGTGCGCTTGGCCGGCGCGCAGGAGTTCGACCTCATCCTGATGGACATCCAGATGCCGGACATGGACGGCCTGACGGCGACGCGGCTGGTCCGCCGGATGAAGGGGCCGATCCGGCGGGTCCCGGTCATCGCGCTGACCGCCCACGCGTCCGGCAGTTCGCGGCCGGAATGCCTGGACGCGGGCATGAACGGCTTCGTGCCCAAGCCCCTGCGCCCGGGCGAACTGTTCCGCGAAATGGCGACGGTTCTCGGCGCGCCTGCTGCCAAACCGGAAGGGGCCAATCCGGACGGTTCGGCCGAACCGCCCGTGGAGGTCGCTCCGGAAGAACTGATCGACGTGGAACAGGTTCAGGTGCTGGTCGACGCGCTGGGCGCGGACGGCTGGCAGGAAACGCTCGGCGCCTTCTCCGACAGCGCGCGGGAGCACATCCGGCAGATCGGGGAAAGCTTGGCGGCTGGGCAGGAGCACCACCGCGTCGCCCACACGCTGAAAGGGCTGTCCTGGAACGTCGGGGCGAAGCGCCTGGGCGACCAAGCGCTTGCGCTGGAGCGGGCCGGGGCGGACGATGCGCGCGCCTTGGCCGCGGAACTGGATGGCATCCTGGGCGAGACGCTGGGCGCCTTCGAGACCGTGTGACCGGCGTAGGAGGCTTATCCGGCGACCAGGACGGCCAGCACCTCCGACACCAGGACGGCCGGCTTGATCGGCTTGCGCACGACGCGGCAGACGCCCAGCCGGTCGAAGGCGGCCATGCTCAGCTCCTGTGGCACGCGCTCGTCGATGCCGGACAGGACGATGACCTTCAGCGTCGGGCGGAGGCTGCGGGCGGCCTGGATGACCTCGAACCCGTCATGCTCCGGCATGATGATGTCGGTGACCAGGAGATCGAACTCCTTGAAGGTCAGCTCCTCGATAGCCGCTGGCGCACTGGCGCAGGCGGTCACCGTATGCTCGTCCTTTTCCAGGATTTTCGTGACGATGTTCCGGGAGACCGGATCGTCGTCGACCACAAGAATGTTCGCCATCGTTCCCCACAGGTCCTTCTGTCGGCGGCCGCGCGCCTGGAGAGACTTGGCGGCCAGTGTGTCGATTCTGCGCTTCTGCTGAAAGTGGAGGATTATGTCCTTTCGCTCCACTTTTTCGCTCAAGCAGCGAATTGCCTTCAATTATCCTGACTTTAGCGCTGCTTTGTCTGCATCACAAGGCGATGCCGCGTGACGTCGAACGAACAGGCCCGCCTTGCGGCGGAGGTCCGTTGACAGGCGGGTTTCCGCAAGTAAACTGGAAAAGCCTTAAGAAAAAGGCAGCCGGCTGCCCATGGCGGGGGCCGGCCGATTGGTCATATCGCTTGCATGAGGATGTGACATGAGCACCGCGCTCACGTTGTCCACGCCGTCCCTGGCCGTGCCGTTGGCCGGCGAGTCCCTGTCCCGTTACATCAACCAGGTCCACCAGTTCCCCGTGCTCGGCGCGGAGGAAGAGTATGTGCTGGCCACCGCCTGGCGGAAGCACGGCGACGTCGAGGCCGCCCGCAAGCTCGTCACCAGCCATCTGCGCCTGGTCGTGAAGATCGCCACCGGCTTCCGGGGCTACGGGCTGCCGATCATGGACCTGATCGGCGAGGGGAACCTTGGCCTGATGACCGCCGTCCGCAAGTTCGAGCCGGATCGCGGGTTCCGCCTGTCCACCTATGCGATGTGGTGGATCAAGGCCTCCATCCAGGAATACATCCTGCGCTCCTGGAGCTTGGTGAAGCTCGGCACCACCGCCGCGCAGAAGAAGCTGTTCTTCGGCCTGTCCCGTCTGAAGCGCAAGCTGGGCGAGTTCGGCAGCGGCGACCTGAAGCCGGAAAGCGTCAGCCGCATCGCGCAGGAGTTGGAGGTTCCCGAGCAGGACGTGGTGGAGGTCAACCGCCGCTTCGTCCAACCGGTCTCGTCCCTCAACGTCCCCCTGACGGAGGATGGCGTTGCGGAGGTTCAGGACCTGTTGCCCGACGACCGTCCCACCATCGAGGACAGTCTGGTGGAACGGGGCGAGGCGGAGCTTCGCCGCTCCCTGCTGAACGAGGCGCTGTGCGAACTGAACGAGCGCGAACGCACCATCCTGGTGGAACGCCGCCTCAGCCCGCAGCCGAAGACGCTGGAAGACCTCGCTGTGGTCTATGGCGTCAGCCGGGAGCGCATCCGGCAGATCGAGGAGCGGGCCTTCCAGAAGGTGGCCCAGCGCGTCCGCGCCCTGGCGCTGGCGGCCTGATGCCCAAAGCTTCGGTTCAGCCCGTCCGCCATTCCGGCGGCGGGTTGTCCCGCGCGAAGCGGATCAGCGCCTGCAACACCGCCGGCACGTGCCGGCGGCTGGGGTAGTAAAGGAATGGGCCGGGGAAGTGGACGCTCCAGCCCTCCAGAACCTCGACCAGCCGCCCGGATTCCAGCGCCTCGCGCAGGAATCCTTCGAAGCCGTAGACCCAGCCCAACTCGTCCTCGGCCGCACGGACGGCAAGTTCGGTGCTGTTGACGACCAGCGCCCCCTCCGGATCGAGGACGACCGTCTCGCCGCGACCGTTGTCGAACTCCCAGGGCGACAGCGCGCCGCTGGGGAAGCGGTGGCGGATGCAGGGGCGCGACAGCAGGTCGGCCGGCCGCTCCGGACGGCCGTGCCGGGCGATGTGCTCCGGCGACGCGGCGACGGCGTAGCGCTGCTCCCTGGGGCCGAACGGCACGGCGATGACGTCCTTCGCGAGGCTTTCCCCATAGCGGATGCCCGCGTCGAAGCCGGAGGCGAAGACGTCCACGAAGGCGTTGTCCTCCACGATCTCCAGTCGGACGCCGGGATGGGCCAGCAGGAAGGGTGCCGCGATCGGCGCCAGGACCAACTTGCCCGCGGCGGCCGGAACGTTGAGCCGCAGCGTGCCGGTGGGGGTGTCGCGGAAGTCGTTCACCGCGTCCAGCGCGTCGGCGAGTTCGGCGAGCGCAGGCGTCAGCCGGTCGAGCAGGCGCTGCCCCGCCTCCGTGGGCGTGACGCTGCGGGTCGTCCGGTTCAGCAGCCTGACGCCCAACCGTTCCTCCAGCCCGCGGATCGCATCGCTGAGCGAAGAGGGGGACACGCCGCGCTCCCGCGCGGCGCGGCGGAAATTGCGGTGCCGCGCCACCGCGGCGAAGGCATCGAGATCGGAGAGGTCGGGGCCGCGCATTGTTCGCCTGCTCGGACAAGCCATTCGTGAATGGACGGATTATCGCACGATCCGATCCACGCCATCATCCCTTTCGTCAGGCCGGCCGGGCGCCGGCCCTCACGAAGCAAGCGGAGGGGATCATGACGGGTACGGACAACAGACTCGGGCAGCGCCGGCTGGGAACGGGCGGGCCGGAGGTGTCGGCCCTGGGGTTGGGCTGCATGGGCATGTCGGACTTCTACGGGCCGGCCGACCGTTCGGAGAGCATCGCGACGATCCACGAAGCGCTGGACGCCGGCATTACTCTGCTGGACACCGGCGACTTCTACGGCATGGGCCACAACGAGATGCTGATCGCCGAGGCGCTGAAGGATCGCCCGCGCGACACGGTCGTGCTCAGCGTGAAGTTCGGGGCACAGCGCGATCCGGCCGGCAACTGGCTGGGTTACGACGCGCGCCCGGCGGCGGTGAAGACGGCGCTCGCCTACACGCTGAAACGGCTGGGCACCGATTATGTCGACGTCTACCGGCCGTCGCGGCTCGACCCGGCTGTTCCGATCGAGGAGACGATCGGGGCCATCGCCGACATGGTGAAGGCCGGCTACGTGCGCCACATCGGGTTGTCGGAGCTGGGCGCCGCCAATATCCGCCGCGCTGCCGCCGTCCACCCGATCAGCGACCTTCAGATCGAATATTCGTTGCTGTCGCGTGGGATCGAGGCGGATATCCTGCCGACCTGCCGGGAGCTTGGCATTGGCATCACCGCCTACGGCGTGCTGTCGCGCGGCCTGATCAGCGGCCGCTGGTCGAAGGAGCGTGGTGCCGCCAAGGATTTCCGCGCCGCCAGCCCGCGCTTCCAGGGGGAGAACCTAGAGCACAACCTGGCTCTGGTCGACGCCTTGCGCGGGGGCGCCGACCGGCTTGGCGGGTCCGTCGCGACGGTCGCCATCGCCTGGGTCCTGTCGCGTGGACCGGACATCGTCCCGCTGGTCGGCGCGCGCCGCCGCGAGCAGTTGGTGGACGCCCGACGTGCCGCGACGCTGGATCTGTCGGCCGACGACCTCGCGGCGATCGAGGCGGCGATTCCAAAGGGTGCGGCGGCCGGAGAACGCTACCCGTCGGCGCAGCTGCATCACCTCGACAGCGAGCGCGGGGCGTGACCAGCCGCGTCCGATGGGCGGGCCGTGACAAAGGAGAACCGACGGGTTGATCCTCTCCCGCTGGTCGTCTATACCGAAGCGGCTACGACTTTGGCTCGGCTCGACCGTGCCGAGGTCTTGGCCCGCCGGCTCCGGTCGCGCATTTGCGAACAACGGCGGGGCATTGCGCGGGATGGCTGTGTGACCGTTACGAATCGTTGGAAAGCGTTACGTATAAGGTCATAATGCCACTTCGGTGGCGGCTGTCTCCACGTGATGCAACACGGCGGCGCCGACGCGAGCGACGATTTGGAAAGCGGGTACGGTTTTGTCGAACGAGCCTCCGGCACAGCCCCAGGATTGCGACGGACGGCCGGACGCCGTGATGGTCCCGGCGCTGTCGCGTGCACCGGACTTCCTGGCGTCGTTGGCGTCCAGCTTTCTTGATCACGCCGCCTTCGTCCTCGTCTACCTGGATGGCGACCACCGCGTCCTGCACGCTGACGACCGGATCGCAGCCGTTCTGAAGGGCGGGCGTGACGGCCTGCTCGGCCGGCGTTTGGCCGATACCGACCACCCCATTGCCCAGGCCGTGACCCGCGCGGCGGAGCAGGCCGCGCGGACCGGAACCGCGGCCCCGCTTGACTGCGAGGGCGAGCGGCCGGGGGTGGGGCGGACCTTGCTGAGCGGCTTCGTCCTGCCGCACCGGGGCGAGAGCGGCGCGGTCCAGGGCTTTCTCGGTGTGTTCCAGGACGTGACCGATCCGGAGCGCATCGCGGATTTCGTCATGCGCCGCGACCCCTTCGTGGCGACCCTGCTCGACGCCGCGGTGGATGGGGTCGTGGTGTCGGATCGCGGCGGCATCATCCGCAAGATCAACCGGGCCTGCTGCACACTGTTCGGCTACGCGGAGGAGGAACTGGTCGGGCGGAACGTCTCCGTCCTGATGCCATCGCCCTTCTCGCGCGACCACGACAAGTACATCCATTCCTACCTGGACACCGGCCGCGCGAAGATCATCGGCATCGGGCGAGACTCGCTGGGCAAGCGCAAGGACGGGACCGTCTTCCCGATCCACATCAGCGTCGGCCAGGCCCGGATGGGCGGCGACGTCACCTTCGTCGGCATCATCCGCGACATCTCCGAACGGCTGGCGGCGGAGCAGCGCGCGTCCTATCTGGCGCGGCATGACCCGCTGACCGGCGTGCTGACCCGCACCGCCTTCCTGGAGGAGTGCGAGGCGGTGCTGGTGAACCATGACCCGGCCGATCCCGGGGCCGGGCTCTACGCCCTCTACGCGCTCGACGTCGACCAGTTCAGCGACATCAACGAGGCCTTCGGCTTCCACGTCGGCGACGCGGCGCTGAAGGCGATGGTCAGCCGCGTGAGCGAGGTCCTGCCGCCGCAGACCTACGTGTGCCGCATCGCCGCGGATGAGTTCGCAGCGCTGTCACGGGTGGAGGGCGCCGAGCACGCGCAGACCCTGGCCGACCTGCTGCACGACCGGCTGACCGCGTCCATCTACGCCGACCGGCACTGGGTGCGCCTGCGCCTGTCCATCGGTGCGGCCGTGCAGGACGCCGAGGTGCGCACGCTGGAGGAGCTGAACGCCAAGGCGAAGCTGGCCTTGCAGGCGGCCCAGCACGACGGCGGCAACAAGGTCTGCCTCTACACTCACGAGATGGCCGCCGCGGCGACCCGCCGCATGTTCCTGACCATGCATCTCACCCACGCCATCGAGCGCAACGAGCTGCACATGGTCTACCAGCCCATCGTCGACGCGCGCTCCGGCCGGGTGGTCAGCGCGGAGGCGCTGCTGCGCTGGACGCACCACACGCTGGGGCCGGTGTCGCCGGGCGAGTTCATTCCGGTCGCGGAGGAAAGCGGCCTGATCGTGCCGATCACGGACTGGGTGCTGTCCACCGTGGTGCGGCAGATGGCGGACTGGTTCGAGGCCGGCGTCCTGCCCGACCGCGTCTTCATCAACATCTCCGGCCAGCAGTTCCTGCGCGGCAACCTGACCGGCCGGCTGGAGGAGCTGCTGAACCAGTACCCCGCACTGCACAAGCGCCTGGGGCTGGAGATTACGGAGCAGGCGGCGGTGCGCGACCTGAAGGCCGCCGTGCGAACGCTGACGGAACTGGAGGCCATCGACGTCCAGGTCGCGATCGACGATTTCGGCTCGGGCTATTCCTCGCTCAGCTACGTGCAGCAGCTGCCGGTCGCCAAGCTGAAGATCGACCGCGCCTTCATCATCGACGTGCCGGAGAACACCCGGAACAACGCGCTGGTCCGCGCCGCGGTCGGCATGGCGCACGGTCTCGGCCTCGTTACCGTCGCCGAGGGCGTGGAAACCGAGGAACAGCGGGATTTCCTGGTGTCGATCGGCTGCGACCTGCTTCAGGGCTACCTGTTCGGCCGCCCGATACCGCCGGACGCTTTGGCGGACATGGTGCGCAAGCAGATGGAGACGGTGTAGGGCCGGTGATGGCCGGCCCAACCACCGGAACGGTCAAGCGGCGTCGGGCAGCGTCTCGGCCGCGAAATCGAGGATGCAGTCCAGCCGTTCCGGCGTCAGCGCCTCAATCCCCTCGTGCCACATGACATCGCAGAACAGGTCGTGCGCGGTACGGCGGCGTTGCGGCGACAGCGCCGCGACGCGGTCGCCGCAATATTCCGTGAACAGCGCGTCTTCGTAAATGCGGTCTTCAGTGGATTGGCTCATGGCCGCCTTCTCCTCAGGCGTTGGGGCGTCCGCGGCGGACGCCGGTCATGAGCCACGCTATGCCGCTTCGCAGCATGGGTGATTGAGGGGGATCAACCGACCGCAATGGTCACAGGCAGATCAGCCATGCTGCTTTTCGGGTTCCTTTTCGCTCTCGGAGACGGACGGCGGCGGGAGCGGGGCGGGCCGGCGTTCGCGCCGGTGCTCGCGGCGCTGCCAGCGCCGGAAGGACTGGCGGCTCCACCACGACAGCACGCGAGCCCAGATCTGGCGCGGGCGCTGGAACAACGGCACGCGCGGCTTGGTCACCGCGCTTGGCTCCAGCGCCAGGCCGACGGAGGTGATCCGCCCGTCCTCCATATCGCGGACGATCAACTCCACCCCGCCCATGCGCACCCGGTCGCCCAGCTCGCAGGCGCCGCCGAACTCGTTGCGGAGCAGGTCGCGCAGAGTCAGCGTCGCGTTGGACAGCGACAGCGGCAGTCCGTACATCTCCGCGATCTGCTCCACCGTCGCGTCGGGATTCAGGACGAGGTCGCCGTAGAACTCCCGGTCGTCCTGGTCGAGCGCGCGGCTGCCGGCGAACAGCTTGTCGATCAGCGGCAGCTGGTCCGGCGGGGAGAACAGGTAGACGCGATCCCCGCCCTGGAGCGTCCGGGCCTTGTGCAACGGCACGACGCGGCCCTCGCGGATCACCAGCGACGGGCGGGCGAAGCGCGGCAGCTTCTGCCCGCGGGCCGCGGGGCTCTTGGCGTGCACGGTGTAGGCGACCAGTTCCTGGTCGGCGTCGCCGGGCAACTCCAACTCCACGCGCTCCACCGGGCCGCGGCGGGGCGGCACAATCAGCTTCAGCCAACGCGCCATCGGCCCGATGGTCCAGCCCTGCACCAGCAGCGAGACGATCACCACGATGAAGGCCGTGTTGAAGATGATCTGCCCGCCGGGCAGGTTGGCCGACACGGGGACCAGGGCCAGCAGCATGGACACGGCGCCGCGCAGGCCGACCCAGGCGACGAAGGTCGTCTCGTTGGCGGTGAAGCGGAAGGGCATCAGGCACAGCCACACCGCCAGCGGGCGGGCCACCAGGATCAGCAGGCCGGCAAGGCCGAGAGCGGGCAGGATGATGGACCCGAACTCCCGCGGCGTGGCGAGCAGCCCTAGCATCACGAACATCACGATCTGGCTGAGCCAGGTCAGGCCGGAATGGAAGCGCCGCAGGTCCACCGCGCCGCGCAGCTTCACGTTGCCCGCGACCAGGCCGGCGACGTAGACGGCCAGGAAGCCGCTGCCGCCCAGCACGTTCGTGCCGGCGAAGATGAACAGCGCGAAGGTCAGCGTGACCACCGGGCTGAGGCCGGGGTCGAGCTTGGCGTTGTTGATGAAGGCGGCCAGCGTGGCGCCGCCGAGCAGGCCGAGTGCTGCGCCCTCGACGATCTGCAGAACCAGGAAGCTGCCCAGCTCCATGGGCGTGCCCCAGCCGTGCTGCGCCGCCTCCACCAGCATGATGGTCAGCAGAATCGCGGTCGGGTCGTTGCTGCCGGACTCGATCTCCAGCGTGGAGCGCACGCGGTCGCGGATGGTGATGCCGCCGACGCGCAGCAGGAAGAACACCGCCGCGGCGTCGGTCGAGCTGACCGCGGCGCCGACCAGCATGGATTCGATCCAGGGCAGGTCGAGCAGCCAATGCGCGGCCGTGCCCACCACGCCGGTCGTCACGCCGACCCCGACGGTTGCCAGGCTGAGCGCCGGCCAGGCGGCCGCCCGGTAGCTGGAGAACTTGGTGTCGAGTCCGCTTTCGAACAGGATGACGGCAAGCGCCATGGAACCGATCAGGAAGGCGGTGTCCGGGTCGTTGAACGAGATGCCGCCGATGCCGTCCTCGCCGGCCAGCAGGCCGACGGACAGGAAGATCAGCAGCAGCGGCGTGCCGATGCGCAGCGCCAGATAGCTCGTCAGGATGCTGACGATCAACAGCGTCGACCCGATCAGGATGATGTAGCTGGTCGCCTCCATATGCCTCGTGCCGGTGCGTGGTGCTGGGGGCGGAACCCCTTGAATCGGTGTTTGGGATTTTGACGGTTTCACCGCGGCGGCGCAACGTGGCCGGACGGCGCATCCGCGCCTACGACCCCGCACGTGCCGCTCGGATCCAGAATTGTCTCCCGCGGTGCACAATAGCCGATGTTACGGTCCCGTCCCAGGCACGCGAAACGAGACGGAACCCCATGGCTCGCACACCGAGTCTTCCGCCCCTGATCCTGTCGCTTCTGCTGACGCTCGCTCCGACAGCAACACAGGCGGCCTCAGACCTCCCCAACGTCGACCCACGCACGGATGAAACCGTTCCCGTGGACGCGTCGTTCGAGAAGCGGGCGTTCAACCTCGGCCCATGGGGCGCCATCGAGATCGGACAGACCGACAGCGCCCAGCGCCGGCTGGTGGTGACGAGCCCCGTGCGCGATCCATGGTTCACCGACAGCCTGTTCGTCGACGACGGCGCCTTCGGCAGCCCCGACGCGCGCGCCACCTATTACTCGCCCCGGCTTTCAGGCTTCCGCGTCGGGCTGGGTTACACCCCGTTCCGGACGGAGCCCGGCGTCCCCGACCCCGTCGCCCGCCACCTGATGGAAGGGGTCATTCGCAACGAGGGGACGATCGGCCTGGCCAGGTACCGCCTGACCGCCGGGGCCGGCAAGGCACAGGTCACCGACAAGGACCGCGGGACGCCGCGCCAGTCCTGGGTGGTCGGCGGCCAGCTTGCGCTGAGCGGCCTGACGCTTGGCGCCGGTTATCGGGAGCAGATGCCGGACATCGGTCCCCTGCGCCGCACCTTCAACGCCGGCCTGTCGCTCGAACGGGGGACGACGCTTCAGGGGTGGAGCCTGACCGGCCGCCTCGCACACACGCAGTTGGGCGACGAGCTTCCGCAGGAGGCCTGGTCCACCGGGCTACGCTACCGCATGTCGCCGCAGGTCAGCGTCTCCGCCGACCTGGGCACCATGACCTACGACGGCGGGCCGGCGACCAGCACCATGCTGCGCCTCGGCACGCGCGTTCTTTTCTAGGCGGTTTCTAAGGCGGTCGTCTGTTTTGGCTGGGTGTCAGCTCACCAGCTGCCACGTCCCGTCGGATTGCTTGCAGGCGGTGCCGCGGGCGGTCTCACGCTTGCCCTCCACGTTGATGGTGTGGGTGTAGTCGCGGCAGGTCTGCCCGCTGGCGTTCTCGTACGTGCGCATCGGCCGGACGGAGCCGCGGCTGTTGTTCTGTGGGTTGTTCCAGGTGATGGTCTGGTTCCGGGCCGCGGCGTCGCGTTCCGCCGCCATGGCGCGACTCTCGCTGTTGGTATCGAGCCTGCGGGCGATCTCGCGGCCGGCGAAGGCGCCGACCAGCGTGCCGATGGCGGTCGTGGCGAGCTTGCCGGCGCCGCCGCCGAACTGCGATCCGATCAGGGCGCCGCCAGCAGCGCCCCCGAGCGTGCCGACCGTTTCCGACGTGCTTCCCGTCTGGCACGCGCCCAACGACAAGGCAACCACAACGCAGATGGCCGATTTGCGAATGGCCTGTTTGTGGAAGGGCGGTTGGATGGTCATGGGAGTTCTTCCGGATTCGACGGATCCATGGGTGACCTGTCGAGAAAACCCCCGGCAATGACAATGGTTCCGCAGGCGAAATTGTTCAGTGTGGAAGCAAAACGTGTTCTTGCGTGTTTATGACCCTGACAGAACACCACGAGGAGGGTTTAGACATGTCTCGTTTGCGCCTGATCGGGACCGCCATTGCGCTCTTGACGCTCGCGGCCTGCTCGACCGGCGGTGTGGTTGGCGGAACGGCCGGCGCCGCCGGTGGCTACGCGCTCGACGGCAAGCGCGGCGCCGTGATCGGCGGGCTGGGCGGTGCCGCCCTGGGGACCGCGCTGGACAACTAAACGGGGCAATTCACCCCCGCCTTATCTAACCACGCAACGGCTCCCGCGGGCCGTTGCCGAAGACGGCGAGCGCGTCGTGCAGATCGGGCAGGGCGCGCTCGACCGCCGCTTCACCCTCGCGGATGCAGTCGTCGGCGCGGTCGAACTCCGACAGGCCGATGTGGCCAAGGCGCGGTGTGATGTGGACGTCCGGCGGTTCGCCCGCCAGACGCGACCGCGTGATGCGGTCGGTGACGATGCCCAGCGATGAGATCATGACGCCGAACAGGCTCGGCCCCTCGTAGTCGCGCCGGAAGATGCGGCGGGACAGCGCGCCGATCGGCGATTTGCGCTTTGCGTCCGGCTCCTGCTCCTCCACCAGCTTCAGCAGGTCGAACCCCGCGGCCGTGGGCACGGCGGCACCGGGCTTGCGCGCCTTGCCCAGGATGTCCGCGGCGAGGTTGACCGCGATGACCATCTGCGCACCGAGCGCCCGGCAGGCCGACACCGGCACCGGGTTGACCAGCGCGCCGTCCACCATCCAGCGCCCGTCGACCTGCACCGGCGGGAACACGCCCGGCAGAGAGATGGACGCGCGCATCGCCTCCACCAGCGGCCCGTTGCGGATCCAGACCTCGTGCCCGGTGACGAGGTCGGTGGCGATGGCGACGAAGGGGATGGGCAGTTCCTCCACCTCCACGTCGCCCAGGTGATGGCGCAGTTCCGCCAGCAGCCGCTCCCCGCCGATCAGCCCGCCGCCCTGGCGCAGGCGCAGATCCAGGTAGCTGACGATCTTGAGCCTGGTGAGGGCGCGGACCCACTCCTCCAGCGCGTCGAGCTTCCCGGCGAGATGGACGCCGCCGACCAGCGCCCCGACCGAGGTGCCGCAGACGATGTCCGCTTCGATGCCGTAGCGCTTCAGCGCGCGCAGCACCCCGATGTGCGCCCAGCCCCGCGCCACCCCGGCGCCGAGCGCCAGCCCGATCCGCGGCCGCTGCCGCCCGTTTCCGCCGTCGTTTGCCATGGCGCCTCCTTCGCACAAGGATATGGCTGGATCGCCTCCTATTATGGCGGCCTATTATGGCAGCGGGCCGGTTAAGGAAGCTTGATCGGGCGACCCCGGTGGACAAGCGCGGGTTCCTTCGGCTAAGCCATCGGAATCCCGTTACAGGAAGTTCGGCACGTGAGTAAGAAAAGCGGTGAGCGGCTGCGGTTCGACGCGGCGACGGAGCGGCTTGTGGTCCGCATGCTGCGGGAATGGGTGCGGCCCTACACGGGCAAGCTGGTGATGTCCTTCCTGCTGATGGCGCTGGTCGCCGCGACCACCGGCGCCTATCCGCTGCTGATCGATCAGGCCTACGCCATGTTCTCGGCGCAGGACCGGACCATGCTGCTGGTCATTCCCGTAGTGATCGTGCTGGTCACGGCGGTGAAGGCGGTGTCCATGTACGCGCAGACGGTGCTGACCACCGACATCGTGCAGCGCATCGTCACCGACGTACGCCTGTCGATGTTCGCGCATCTGCTGACGGCGGACACCGCGCAGCTGCACGCAGCACCCACGGGCACGCTGACCTCGCGCTTCATCAGCGACGTGGACCTGATCCGCAACGCGCTGACGCGCACGCTGACCAACCTCGTGCGCGACATCCTGACCGTCATCACTCTGGTCGGGGCGATGTTCTACCTGGACTGGGTGATGTCGCTGATCGTCTTCGTCATCTACCCGATTGCCGCCGTGCCGATCGTGAACATCGGCAAGCGGCTGCGCCGCGTGTCGCGCGATACCCAGGCGCAGATGGGCGACATGACCGCGCTGCTGACGGAAAGCTTGGCTGGCGCCCGCATGGTCAAGACCTACAGCCTGGAGGATTACGAGCGTGCCCGCGCCAGCCGCGCCTTCGAGGACAACTACGACCTGACCATGAAGGCGACCCGCGCCCGCTCGCGCATCGACCCGATGATGGAGATTCTGGGCGGCGCCGCGGTCGCGGGCGTCATCGCCTTTGCCGGCTACCGCATGGCGATGGGCGAGGGCTCGGTCGGCGCCTTTTCCGGCTTCGTCGGCGCGCTGCTGATGGCGGCGCAACCGGTGCGCGCCATCGGCACGCTGAACGCCGTCCTCCAGGAAGGCCTCGCCGCCACGCAGCGCATCTTCGAGTTGGTCGACGAACGGCCGACCATCACGGAGCGGCCGGACGCCAAGCCGCTGGCGCTGAACCGCGCGGCCGTCAGCTTGCGCAGCGTGCGCTTTGCCTACGAGGAAGGGGCCGAGACGCTGAAGGGCATCGACCTGGACGTGCCGGCGGGCGCCACCGTGGCGCTGGTCGGGCGCAGCGGGGCCGGCAAGTCGACCGTCTTCAACCTGATCCCGCGCCTGTACGACGCCACGGAGGGCGAGGTGCTGATCGATGGGCAGGACGTGCGGTCGGTGACGCTGAAGAGCCTGCGTGGCGTGATCTCGCTGGTCAGCCAGGACACGGTGCTGTTCAACGACACGGTGCGCGCCAACATCGCCTTCGGCCGGCTCGACGCG
This sequence comes from Azospirillum canadense, assembly GCF_025961225.1. Taxonomy (GTDB): domain Bacteria; phylum Pseudomonadota; class Alphaproteobacteria; order Azospirillales; family Azospirillaceae; genus Azospirillum; species Azospirillum canadense. Next base: position 759,403 of record NZ_JAOQNG010000010.1, read on the forward strand.
CCCTTCGACGACATCGTCGCCGCCGCCAAGGCCGCCGCCGCGCACGACTTCATCGCCCGCCTGCCGCAGGGCTACGACACGGTCATCGGCGACCGCGGCGTGAAGCTGTCGGGCGGCGAGCGGCAGCGGCTGGCCCTTGCCCGCGCCTTCCTGAAGGACGCGCCGATCCTGCTGCTGGACGAGGCGACCAGCGCACTGGACAGCGAATCCGAACGGCTGGTGCAGGGGGCGTTGGAGCGGCTGACCAAGGGGCGCACCACCCTGGTGATCGCCCACCGCCTCGCCACCGTGCGCAACGCCGACCGCATCGTGGTTATGGAGGGCGGGCGCATCGTGGAGCAGGGCACCCACGACGCGCTGATCGAGCAGAACGGGACCTACGCGCGCCTCAGCAAGCTGCAGTTCGGCGAGGACGGGGAAGCGGCGCTGCTCGCGCCGTAATACCCCGGCTTATTCCCGGCCCAACACCCGGTCCACGACGGTGTCGGCCCATTCGCGGGAGCGGAAGCTGGCCTTGGCCTCGACCGGATCGTAGATGCGCTCCACCCAGTCCCAGAAAGGGGTGGGGCGCTTCTCGTTGTACGCGGCGTACAGCTCGAAGAAATAGTCGAGGATGCCGGTCTTGGCCTGCTTGAAATGGCCGTACTTCCAGTGCAGCTGCTTCACCGCCGTTTCCAGCGGGGCGCCTTCCTGCACGAACAGGTACAGCGCCGACATGAAGCCGGCGCGGTCGGCGCCCGACTTGCAGTGCATCAGCGCCGGGTACTCCATCGTCCGGAACAGCTCCCGCGCCTTCAGCAGCGTTTCCTTGCGCGGCATGTCCCGGGAGTTCACCGGGAAATCCACCAGCGTCAGGCCGTTGGCCCGGCAGGCCTCCGCCTCCAGGATGTAGGAGGCGCAGTCGCGGCCGCCGCGCAGGTTCAGGATGGTCTTCACCCCGTGCTTCGCCGCGGCGCGGATGTGCGACGGGGAGGGTTGGCTCGCCCGGTACATCCGGTCCGACACGCGGAAGGTGTTCGAATAGATCAGCCGGAAGCAGGCGTGGTCGATGAACACGCTCTCGATATGGCCGAGCAGGCGCTGCCACGGGGTTGCCATCAGGCCACGCGCCCGCTTGATGCCATCGGCCGCGGCGGTGGTGGTGTAACGGCGCAGGATCCACTTCTTGGCCAAGCGGCACCTTCAAGTAGGGCAAGGCCGCCAACATAGGCACGCGTGGCGGCGCGTCAAGATCATCGGTGCAAAAGGGGTGGGATTGCCCGGTCAGCCGGTCTGCTTCAGCCGGCCCGCTGCTTGCGTCCATAGATGTCGTAGCGGGCGGCCACCGACAGCACGATTTCCATGAACAGGTTGATCAGTCCGTTGGCGTAGAAGGCCGGGCAGCCGGTGTAGTGCCGCTCGCCCGCCTGGGCAGTCGGCTCGATCAGGTCGGCGTTCAGCACGATCATCCCGTCCGGGGTTTCATCATCGTAGACGAAGGCGGTCTGGTGGGCCGGCAGCGGGTGGATCGCCTGATGGTCGTCGGCCTCGATGGACCCGGCGCCCATGAACTGGCAGAGCATGCCGAGGCTGCCCATGGCGAGCGGCAGCACCTGCTTCAGGCTGCGCCGCGACAGGTCGTCATACTGGTCGAGCGTCAGGCCGGGCCTCAGCATGGGGGCCGATTCGCACAGGTTCCAGCAGACGTGGAGCGCGGTGTGACTGCCCGTTTTGGTGATCGACAGCATGTCGTAGCCCGACGGCGAGTGCAGGACCGAGCTTTCCAGCGTGTTGGCGAGCACGAAGCTGGCCGCCGCCAGCGGGGTGATCGACCCCTCTGCCCGGCAGCGCTCCTCTTCCGCCATCACCTTGATGGCCCAATCCTTGATGATGGCGTCCAGCAGGTGGCAGATGCTGTCGCGCAGGAAGCCGACCAGCGTGTCCACCGAGGCGGCGTCGAGCGCGGCGGCGTCCGCGACGTCGAGGCCGTGAGGCGAGTCCGGCGGGTTGCTCAGGACAACATGGCCGTCGCCGTCCAGCGGCATGCGCGCGATGATGTGTTCGCGCAGATCGTTGTAGAGGTAGGCGAGCAGCGCGTTGATCGCGACCTTCTCGTAATCCTCCTTGCGCGTGTCGGCATGGGCCGGGCATTGGCCGCCAAGCGACTGCAATTCCTGCCCGAACAGGTAGTTCGGATCCTCCGCGATGCGGTTCAGGAGGGGCGCAAGACTCACCCGGGCCATGCCGGCCTCTTCATGCGCGGCGAAATACGTCTGGGCGAAGTTGCTGTTGCGGGACATGGAGGCACGGACCGGCTGTGGAAACGAAAAGGCGGTGGAGGGTTTACCGGGCCCGGAGCCGGTCATAGACGCCGTAGTCGAGCGCGATGCTGGCCACGATGTCGAGGTACAGCTTAATGAAACCGGGCGTGTAGAAGGCCGGGCAGCCGGTGTAGTGCTTCTCCTCCGGCTTGGCGAAGCGGGTGATCGGCTCCGCGTTCAGGGCGATCAACCCGTTCTCGTCCAGCACGAAGGCCGTCTGGTCCTTGGGCAGCAGATGGATGGCGAGGCCGTCTTGCGGTTCGATCCCCGACGCTTCCATATAATGGACGAGCATGCCCAGGCTGGCCATGGACAGGGGGACCACCTGCTTCAGGCTCTTGCGGACGAGGTCGTCGTAGTCGGCGGCGTCGAGGCCCGGCTTCAGCAGCGGTGCCGCCTCCACCATCGCCCAGCAGATGTGGATGGCCGTGTGGCTGCCGGTCTTGGTGATCGACAGCATGTCGTAGCCGGCCCGCTGGTAGAGGGTGGAGTCCTCCAGCACCGTGCGCAGGACGAAGCTGGCCGCGGCGTCGGCCGAGATCTCGCCTGAGCCCTTGGCGCGGTAATATTCCTCCTCCGCCAGCAGTTTCGCGGCCCAGCCGGTGATCAGCCCGTCCAGAAGGTGGCAGGTCGCGTCGCGCAGCACCGAGGCCATGACGTCCAGTGGTGCCGTCGCCATGGCCGGCCGGTCCGCCGGGTTCAGCCCGTGCGGCGAGCGTGGCGGAATCGGCAGCATCACCTGCCCGCGCTCATCCAGCGGCAGCACCTTGGCGACGTGGTCGCGTAGCCGTTCGAACAGGAAGGCCAACAGGCTGTTGACCGTCACCTTGTCGGCGTCGTCGGTATTGATGGCACTGCCGGCCGCGTGCATGGGGCATTGGCCGGCGCCCTGGCGCAGCTCCGCGCTGAACAGGAAGGACGGGTCCTTCTGGATCGTCTGCAGGATGTGCGCGACGGACACGCGGGTCAGCCCGGCCTCAGAATGGGCCTTGGCGAAGGCGGCGGCGAAATCGTTGGACCGGGACATCGGGGCCTGCGTGTTCGTAAGCGGACAAGCCACCCTAGGGCGAGAAAAACCCCGGCGCAACGTCAAGATCTGTGACCGCTGATCGCGTCCCACCGCGTGGTGTCTGAGGCGTGAGGCTGGCCCGCCGGAGCGCTCCCCCATAGCTGGCGCAGGCGGGCCGGCCGTTCGGGAGCGGCGGTCACCGTGTTCTTCGGCTAAGTTGAGGTTGCTTAACGACCATCAACCAAGACGGAGACCACGATGACCGAGGACAGGATCGCTCTTCAGGAGCTGATTGGGAAGAGCGCCGATGCCGACTTTCTGCGCGAGATGGTCGGCTTCGCCGCCCAGCGCCTGATGGAGCTGGAGGTGGAGAGCCTGTGCGGCGCCGGGTATGGCGAACGCAGCGAGGACCGCCAGACCAAGCGCAACGGCTACCGGGAGCGGACCTGGGAGACGCGCGCCGGGGCCATCGACCTGCGCATCCCCAAGCTGCGGCGCGGCTCCTACTTCCCGGCCTTCCTGGAGCCGCGCCGCACCGCGGAGAAGGCGCTAATCGCGGTGATTCAGGAGGCCTACGTGCAGGGCATCTCGACGCGCAACGTCGATGATCTGGTCAAGGCGATGGGCATGACCGGCATCTCCAAGAGCCAGGTCAGCCGCCTGTGCCAGGACATCGACGAGCGCGTGCAGGCGTTCCTGAACCGGCCGCTGGAAGGCGACTGGCCCTTTGTGTGGCTGGATGCGACCTACGTGAAAGTGCGCCAGGACGGCCGCATCGTCTCGCTCGCCGCCATACTGGCCATCGGCGTCAACAGCGATGGCCGGCGCGAGGTGCTGGGGCTCGGCCTCGGGCTGTCGGAAGCCGAGACCTTCTGGACCGATTTCCTGCGCACCCTCACCCGCCGGGGCCTACGCGGCGTAAAGCTGGTGATCGCCGATGCGCATCTCGGGCTGAAGGCCGCCGCTTCCAAGGTGCTGGGCGCCACACTTCAACGCTGTCGTGTTCATTGCATGAGGAATCTCCTCGCCTGCGTCGGCAAGGCGCACCAGACGATGGTCGCGGCCACCATTCGCACCGCCTTTGCCCAGGAGACCGCTGAGGCGGCGCATGAGCAGTGGCGCCGGGTGGCCGACAGCCTGCGGCCGCGCTTTTCCAAGCTGGCGGCGCTGATGGACGAGGCGGAGTTCGACGTGCTGGCCTACATGAAGTACCCCAAGGACCTGCGCACCAAATTGCACAGCACGAATCCTCTGGAGCGGCTGAATGGCGAGATCAAGCGGCGCACCAACGTCGTCGGCATCTTCCCTGGCGAAGGGGCGGTTGTGCGCCTCGTCGGCGCCTTGCTGCTGGAGCAGCATGATGAATGGGCGGTGGCCCGGCGCTACATGACCATGGAAAGCCTGGCCGAGCTGTGCCACCCTCACACCCCTGATCCGCTGTCCATCGCAGCGGAGTAGACCGGCGGCCTCAACCCGCCGAAGAGCACAGAGGCCCCCTCAGACACCACGCCTCGGGGCACGATCTGACCGGCTGGCCGCTTCATGGCCGTTTCAGACGGTTTTATGCCTCCGGAACCAGCCAATCGACCTTCGAGCCGCCGCCGGTGGAGGGCAGGGCGGCGTGCAGGGCGGGCAGCATCTCCCGCAACGTCTCGTCGAGCTTCCAGGGCGGGTTGACGATGAGCAGGCCGGACCCGTTGAGTCGGGTGTGGGTGTCCTCGGGGTGCCAGGTCAACTCGACCATGAGGATCTTCCGGATGCCGGTGTTCTCGACGGCCTCCTGGAACCGCCACACGGCCGGGCGTTCCTTGATCGGATACCAGAGCGCGTAGACGCCGGTCGGCCAGCGCCGGTGCGCGGCGGCCAGCCCCTCGGCCATGCGGGCGAACTCATCGGGCTGTTCGAAGGGCGGGTCGACCAGGACGAGTCCCCGCTTCTCCCTCGGCGGCAAGTTGGCCCTCAGCGCCTGGTAGGCGTCCGTATGCTGGACGGAGACTCGGCGGTCGCCGGCGAACTCCGCCTTCAGCGTCTGCCAGTCGTCCGGGTGCAATTCGTTGACGACCAGCCGGTCCTCGCCGCGCAGCAGGGCGCGCGCCAGACGGGGAGAGCCGGGGTACCAGCGCAGCGCGCCGTCGGGATTCAGCGCGGCGACCGCGTCTAGGTAGGGCTGAAGCACCGGGTGGGGCGCCGGGCGGCCGAACAGGCGGCCGATTCCGTCCTGGAATTCCAGGGTCTTCTGCGCGGGCTCGGAGCCGAGGTCGTATCGGCCAATGCCGGCGTGGGCGTCGAGCACACAGAAGGGCGTCGGCTTGGCGCGCAGGTGATCGATGATCAGCGCCAGGACCGCGTGCTTCATCACGTCGGCCGGGTTGCCGGCGTGGAAAATGTGACGGTAGTTCATGGTCCGGGGATGTAGCCCAGATTGACGTCCGGCGCCATCCCTGCGAACCGTCGGGCTTCTCGGCTCAGTCCAGCCCTCAGTCGAGTGCTGCGACCTGTTGGGCGTTGCGGAAGGTGCGGCGGGTGCCGGGCGCGATGCTCGCGGGCTCCTCGTTACCGCAGCGGGCCGATTCCAGAAGCTTGGCGCTCTTGGCGTCCAGTTCGTTCAAATGCTGCCAGATCTTGCAGACATAGGCCTGGGCTTGGCGCATCGAGCCGCCGTTGTAGCGGGCGACGGCGGTCTTCCAGCTGCCTTCCTCGCCGTGCAGGCGGAGCAACAGGCGGCCGGCGTAGAAGACGTTTTCCTTGGGCTCGACGATGCGCTCAACCGGGGAGAACTGGCCGCGGTGGGTGCCGAGCGACAGCTGCATGCAGCCGACGTAGACGTTGGATTTCAGCTGGCCGCGCTTGTCGCGCAGGTGTCGGGCGGCGTCGTTGACATTGCGGGCGTAGACCGGGCGGCCTTCCACGCTCATCACGAAGGGGCTCGGCGTGCCGTCCTGCCCGCTTTCGACCAGGGAGATGGCGACCAGAAGGCCGGAGGGAATGTTGAACTTGCGTTCCGCCTCGACGGCGTGGGTGACGCAGCTTTCCTGCGTCTGTGCTTGGGCTTGGACCGGCTTCGCGAAGATCGGTGCGGTGCAGAGTCCGATAGCAAGAGCGATCCAGCCGCCTTGCGTGCGTCGCACGCGCTGTTGTCGATCCCGCATGTTCTTCCCCCTATCCGTTGCCGCCGTTCGGCCGGCTTCATTTTGGCCCCCTGCGCGGAGCCGTCGTTCCGGTCACCGAGTCTCTTACGGTGACCGCCTCCTACCCAAAAGTTCAGCGCCCACCATCGGGCGCCGAAGCCACACTTCCAAAAATTTTATTCAGCGTCAATCGAATTGCAGCCCGGTAATACCACACCAATCCGTCGCCCGATGTCACAGGGCAGGGGACGGACAGCGTCATAGGACCAGCCCTGTGACGTTTAAGGTACTGATTCCAAACAACTTGCGAAAAGGGATGAGAGCGTCCGGCGGAGCCGTGAAAAAGTTTCCTTCGAAAGGGGTACTGCGACCGTCTGTCGCCCGGATCGAAAGCGGTGGTGACACAGCGATTCGCTCTTGCGCGCTGCAACAAGGCAGGGCAATAGACTGTGCTTTCCTGTGCCCGCGCCCCGGTTTCGGCCGGCTGGCGGCGGAAGCGGGAAGCGACCTCAGGACTTGACCCAGCGTGTCATTCGATCCGACGGCCCCGGCCCCGATTTCGGCCGACCGGGAAGGATCGCCGGCCCCCATTCCGCCCGGCGTCGTTCCCGACCTGCTTTTCCAAACCGGCTATGACCGCCTTTACGCCGACGATCCGGTCGGTGCTGCGCGCACGTTCCGCAAGGCCTGCGCCGCCGATCCGGCGTCGGGGGACGCCTGGGCCGCTCTCGCCGACGCAGCGCAGGCCGCGGACGACACGGCAACGGCGGTCCATGCCTACGGATGCGCGGTACTTATCGATTCGGGGGTGTGGGCGTGGCGAGTCGGCTTGGCCGATTCCCTGCTCCGGGCCGGACGGCCGACCGCTGCCGTCGCCGCCTACAGCGGCCTTGCCGCGGAGCGGCCGGACGCGGCGCTGGTGCGGCTTGGCTTCGCGCGGGCGCTCTTGGCCGAGGGGCGCAAGGATGAGGCGCTGGAGGAATTCCGGGAAGCCGCGGCCCTGCGCCCGGACGACCGCGATGCCGTGCTGGAGCTGTCCTCCGCGCTGATCGAGGCCGGCGATGCGCTTGGCGCCGTCGAGCGATTGCAGCCGCTGTCGCGCCGCGATCCGGACGACGCCGTCCTGCACCACGCCATCGGGCGCGCCTGGATTGCGCTGCGGGAGCCGGAGAAGGCCCTGGCCGCGCTGCGTAAGGCGCGGGACCTGGACTCCGACGACAGCCTCGGCAGCGCTGCCCTGATCGCGGCGCTGGAGGCGGGGGAGGGCGCGGACCTGTCCGCCGCCTATGTCCGCGCTCTGTTCGACCGCTACGCCGACCGATTCGACCAGGACTTGGTGGGCAAGCTGGGCTACGCGGCGCCGGAGCTTCTGCGCCGCGCGGTGGACCGGCTGGGCGGCGGCAACGGGCTGCGCGTGCTGGATCTGGGGTGCGGGACCGGGCTGGCCGGCGTGACCTTCCGGTCGCTGGCCGGCCATCTCGCCGGCGTGGACCTGTCGCCGCGCATGGTCGACAAGGCGCGGGCCCGCGCGCTGTACGACGACCTGTGGGTGGGCGACGTCGCCGCCGCACTGGACCCAACGCTGGACCCGGCGCTGGACCCGGCGCCGGCGGGCTGGGACCTGCTGGTCGCGGCGGACGTGCTCGTCTACATCGGCGACCTCGCCCCGGTGTTCCGGGCGGCGGCGGACGCGCTCCGCCCCGGCGGCCGATTCGCCGCCACGGTGGAGCGTTTGGATGGGGACGGCTTCGCGCTGGGTCCGACGCGCCGCTACGCCCACGCGGAGGCGTACCTGCGCGCCATGGCGGAGGCGGCCGGATTGCGAATCCTGATGCTGGAGCCCTGCGCCCCGCGCCGGGAGAAGGGCGTGGACGTTCCAGGCCTGCTGTTCGTGGCGGAAAAGCCGCTCTGATCGGGCGGCTTAGACCACCTGGGCGTAGCGGTTCGGCTGCCCCTCGGCCGACCATCGGGCGTGCAGTTGCCCCTTGCCGTCGAAGATCAGGGACAGCCAATTGCGCTGCCTGATGATCCGTTTGCCCGATTCGGGAAAGCGCGGCATTTCGAAGCGGTAGCCGTCCAGCGGGCTTTCCTTGCGCCCAGCGAGCCATTCCAGCGCAGTGGCGGTCATGGGATGGGGCGGCGGGTGCACGACGCCCGACGCGATGAGCTGCCACATCTCCACCCCGCCGCCGCGCAGCACGCCGCGCCCACCGGCGTGGATCTCGCCGGACACAGCGGTGACGCGGCAGCCAGTGCGGCGGGAGAAATCGGCCAGCAGCTCGATCAGGGATTGCCATTCCTCGGCGTGCGCGTGGCTGCGCCATTGGTCGCGCAGGTCGTCCTCGATCCCGATCCGCCCCGGCAGCCGGTCGACCACCCGCTCCAGTCCGCCGGTGTCGACGAACAGGAGCGGCACGCTGGACATCAGGACGAGGTGCCGGCAGCCGTCGAAGCGGTCGAGCCAAGCCGGCAACAGTGCCCGGCTCTGGTCCGACATCACCCGTCGCGGCGTGCGCTCGCTGCGCAGGTCGAGCGCCAGCAGCCCGACGTCCTTGATCCGGAAGCCCTGGGTGAAGGTGGATCGCTGCGCCCCCCACACGCATTCCGGCAGCGCCTCGGCCAGCGCGCCCATTTGGAACAGGGTGAAATGGCGGCGGGCGGCCATGTAGACGCCGCGCCAGACCTGCGACTGCATCTCCTCGTCGGGGTGGGAGCCCCAGCCGTCGAAGATGTCGTGGTCGTCCCACATCATCACCGACGGGATGCGGGCCAGCACGGCGGCGATCTCCGGTTGGCCCCAGCTGCGCAGGTACAGGTCGAAGTAGAAGGCCATCGCCTCCTCAGCCATCGCTGGGGTGAAGGTCTCGGCCAAACGCTCCTTCCCGGTCCGCGCGGCCCATTCGGACAGCAGGGGACCGCTTCGCCACACCGCGTCGGCGTAGAGCTGGTCGCCGCCTTGCAGCAGCAGGTGATAGCGGTCCGCATCGTGCCGCTGCCGCAGGTCGGCCCACAGCGCGTTGCGCGGGGCGTCCAGAGCGGCGAGGCGCGATTCGTCCTCCACCCCGTTGCAGGAAACGTAGGCGAAGCGCGGCTGGGTCAGGCGGCCGGGAACGGTCAGGACCCAAGGCTGGCCGCTGTCCATGAAGCCATAGGCGACCTCCTGGTCGCGCGTCGCGCGCGGCACGGCGAAATCGAAGCGCCAGACATGACGGTCGCGCCAGCGCAGCAGGTGCCTTGGCGGGACAGGAAGGGTGACGCCGTCGACGCGGAGGTCGTCGGGCTCTGCATCGCCGTCCAGCACGAACAGGGCCGACAGCCACCAGCGATCGCCCTGTTCCCCCCGGAAATAGAGAATGGGCCCCAGGATGACCTTCGGTTCCACCCGTCCACGCGCCATGCCGTCCGTTCCGATCCCTTGCCATGCCGCCGGGACGCACTGCCGTGTCCCCGCTCAGGAGGTGTTATGGGGAAGGCCGTGGCGGATCGAAAGGGGGCAGATCGAAAGGGAATGGCCGCGAAAGAGCCCGCGTGCGGATCGCCATCGCCCGGAAAAAGAAAAAAGGCGGCCGGTTCGTCCGGTCGCCTTTCGTGACGATGGAACGCGGGAAGGGGGAAGTTAGCTTGGACGGCGTTGTCGCAAGAGTTCGAGCATGCGCGACGGCACCGGCTCTTCGAGCACGGGATCGTACAGCCGGTGCAATTCCTCCACATGGCTTCTGTGGAAGGTCAGCACGGCCTTCGCGTCGGCGTCGTCCTGCAAGGACTGCTCGAGCTCCTGACGTTCCTTATCGTCCAAGGCACCGTCAAGATATGCGTTGATATGGTTCATCGTCACACGCTTCATATCTTTTCGTTCCCGGAACGTCCCCGGGGGATGATCCCCTTGAGACGGAAACGGTCCGTGACACAGTGAACAATATAGTACGGCATTCTGAGCAACGGGAGTCGCCGCCTACCTCTTCTTATGGGGAACGCATCGGTTGACGCCAAGTGGCGAAAATGGCGGAACCGAACGTCCGGTTTGGGTTTGGGCTGCTCCGTCGAAGCCGTCTACGTCTCGCACGACCGAAGTAACAGCGGCTCCCAGCGGTTGTTCCAGCGGTGAATTGTCCGGAACGCAAGGAATTTCCGACTGTTGTCCGCCAACACAGCGTGTGCGGGCTACCCAGTCCGGAAAACACCAAAGTGGACGAATCCGCCGGAGAGGACCCAGCAAGCGAGCCGTCGCCCTCTCCCGCGCCCACTGGAAGAGGGTTGTGCGGAAGAGGGCCGGGCGGAAGAGGGCGTGTGTGCGATCAAGCGGCCATCAGCGTGTTCAGGCGCTCGCGGGCGCGGCAGAGGCGGGAGCGGATGGTGCCGATGGAGACGTTCAGCTTTTCCGCCGCTTCCTGGTAGGGCCGGCCCTCGATCGCCACCAGCTTCACGACCTTCCGCTGACTGGGGGTCAGGGCACCGAAGGCGCGGTCGACGTCGCGGAAGACGAGGCGGGCGATCTGGGAGGCCTCGACCGACATGGCGCCGTCCCAAAGCTCGACCTTGGTGACGTGCTTTTCGCGCTGGAGATTGTTGAAGTGAAGGTTTTTCAGCATGGTGGTCAGCCACGCCTGCATATTCGTTCCTGGTTCGAAACGATGCTGGCGCGACAGGGCACGCGCAAGACAATCCTGGGTAAGGTCTTCGGCGGCGCTGACATCGCGGGTCAGCTTGCAGGCGTAGCGTTGCAGGTTCGGCATGCAGCGGATCAGTTCGGATTCGAAACAGTACGCCATGATCTCTCTTCCTCCAACCTTCTCTTTGTCCGGTGGGCGGCCGTTCATGCGGCGCCCCTTTGCGGAGACCTTCTTCGAGGATGACGAACCCCGTCCGGCGCGCGCGGTGTCGCGCCGGTTCAGCGATGCCCTTGGCGGTTTTCTTTAGGGTGCGGTGCCGCCTACCTGGCCCGTGATGTCGGGCTGGCGATGCACGCGGAGCAGGCTGTCGTCATCAACGGTCTCCCGCTTTCCAACTGGGCACTCCGAAAACGCCGCAGCGCTTCGGAGGTGCTCCCGTTCGTGGTGACGTTGAGGTCTTAACGCGGGGGGGATGGGGTTGTTCCCCGGCGGCAACAGCCGAAAGTTTCTTTCGGAATAAGAATTTGCGGGATCAGGTTACGCCCACATAGCAGTTGCGGTTGTAAGTACCTCGATCACAAGCGCTGGGGCCGCTATTTCTTGGGCCGGCTTTCCAGGCGGCGCAGAAAGTCCCGCATAACAAGGCGATACAGCTCATCCTTGAGCTTGGCGTCTTCGACGCCGAGGTCGATGCTGGGATTGTCGTTGATCTCGATGACGAACACGCCGCGGTCGTTCTGCTTCAGGTCCACGCCATAGAGCCCGTCACCGATCAGGCCAGCCGCCTTGACCGCGACGTCGACCACCTCCGGCGGCGCCTCCTCCACGGCCAGCGTGCGCGACGATCCCTGCTCCGCCCGGCCGTTGCCGCCGTGCTTGACGATCTGCCAGTGCTTCTTGGCCATCAGGTACTGGCAGACGTAGATCGGTTGCCGGTTCAGCACGCCGATGCGCCAGTCGAACTCCGTGTACATGAACTCCTGCGCCAGGATGACGTCGGACTGCTCGAACAGGCCCTCCGCCGTCGCCTCAAGCTCGCTGCGGTTCTGCACCTTGAAGACGCCGCGGGAGAAGGAGCCGTCCGGGATCTTCAGGACGATGGGGTAGGGGATCTCCTGGTCCAGCGTGGCGAGCCCGCGCTTGTCGAAGATGACCGTCTTGGGCGCCGGGATGCGGTTGGCCTTCAGCAGCTCCGCCAGATAGACCTTGTTCGTGCATTTCAGGATCGAGTTCGGGTCGTCGATCACCGGCATGCCTTCCGCGGCCGCCTTCTTGGCGAAGCGGTAGGTGTGGTGGTCGAGGTTCGTCGTCTCGCGGATGAACAGCGCGTCGAACTCCCCCAGTCGCGGATAATCCTTCTTTTCGATCAGTTCGACGGCGATGCCCAGGCTTTCGCCGGCCTTGACGAACTTCTGAAGGGCGCGCGGGCTGGAGGGCGGCAGCTCCTCTTTCGGATTGTGCAGGATGGCCAGCGTGTAGCGTGCCGGCGCCCGGGCCGTCGGCTCCCGCCAGGAGGCGCGGGTGTAGGCCTCCAGCGCCGCCTCGAACTGGGCTTCCTGGTCCGGGCGCAGGTCGGCCAGCGACAGCGCCTCCAACGTGTGAACGGTCCAAGTGTCCTTCAGCCGGACCTGAACCTTCAGCAACGGGCAGCGGAACAGGTCGAAGATCGACCGGGCGATGTCCTGGAAGCGCGCGTCGTCGGCCTGGCCGAAGAAGACGGTCAGGTTGAAGGACGCCCCGGGCGGATCCGGCAGCCGCTTGATCACGCGCCGCAGAGCCTCGTTCACCTCGCCCAGCTGGGCGCGGTAGAAGTCCTTCTGCGACAGGTCGAGGATCGTCTTGACCGAGGGTATCACCCGCTCTCCCCGCGCTTCCGCCAGCAGGGAACAGTAATAGCCGGTGCCGAGGTAGCGGTGGCTGCGCGACAGGTTAAGGATGCGCGCGCCGCGCGGGATCTTCACCGTCTCCGGCTTGGCGATGTAGTCGCGGGCGCTGACGACCTGGAGGTTGTCCTTCGCCCATTTGAGGTCGGCTTTGAGGTTGGCCCGCCGGTCGACGATGAGGAGATGGGCCGGCATCAGTCGGCGGACCGCCCGCTGAGCAGAATGGTTGCCTTGAGCTGCGCCTTGCCGTAGCGGGCCATGCGCTCGAAGTCGGCCTTGGGGATGGGCATGTTCATTCGGTCTATGTGCGCGTGGTGGCGATCATACACGAGCGGGTCGTGAACATAAAGGAAACGGTCGTCCGCCCCGGTCACCACGACCCAGTGCGGGAATTTTTCGTGGTAGATGCGATACGAACTGATCAACACGATCGGAATGGCCCCGCGCTTCACCGCCTCGGCCATGTCTTCCGCGGTCATGGGGCTGTGGTGCACGGTGACGTCGGACCCGTCCAGTTCCTCCAGGAAGTCCTCGTGCACGATGCGCATGACCTCCTTCTTGTCGTCGCTGCGCACGCTGTCGAGGAAGGGGGTGGAGCTGTCCTTGACGTAGATGTCGGCCTTCATCCCGCGCCGTGCCGCCGCCAGCGCCAGCCCGAAGGGGCCGCAGCCGCCGTGGCCGGAGGTCATGAACACCGTCGTGGATTCGCGCCACAGGCGGATTTCCAGCTTCCGTCCCAGCTCGATTTCGGCCGGCTTCAACGCCTTCATGGCCATCATCAGGGCCGACGGGCCGCAGGTGAAGTCCAGGGTCTGCTGGTAGTAGGGAACCATCGGGCCGCCCAGCGGCGCGCTCGGCCCCGTGGTGCCGAGGCGCTTTTCCAGGCGCAGCGCCTCCATATGGTCTTCGTAGTAATCGGTGTAGACGCCGAACTCGCGATAGCCGCTTTTTTTGTAGAGATCGATGGCCGGAGCGTTGTCCCGGCGCACTTCCAAGCGAAGATAGATGCAGTCGCGCGACCGCGCGGCCTGCTCCGCCGCCGCCAGAAGGCGCTTGGCGACGCCTTGCCCCCGGAAATCCGGGTCGACCGCAAAGGAATAGAGCCGCGCCAGCGAGGTTCCGGAATGGAAGGACACCAGCGCGTACCCCGCCAGCCGCCCGCCAGCCGGACCGCCGTGCACTTCTACAAGGGCTGCGGCCTTGGCTTTTGTCAGCAAATATTGAAAACTGCGTCGGGTCAGCCGGTCGGTGGCGAAGCACCGTTCCTCAATGGCGAGCAGGGCCGCGATGTCCGACGGCTGGGCCTGCCGCAGAAGAATGGTGTCGGTGTCGCCCTGATGGGGGACGGCGTGGTTCGGATTCAGTTCGTCGAGCATCTGGAGGTTCAAAGCGGCCGCGGCGCGTGCCATCTTACTCCCTTCCACCGGTCTGGAAAGCGATCAGGTTGCCGGGAGGATGGTCAGCGTTCAGGATGCCCCTACCATTTGGCGTATGGGCCTTTTGGCGTATGGGCCTTATGGCTTAGGAGTTGCTTAACCATAATTCCGGAAACTGCCGCCGATGGAAGGCCGGCCTGTCAACCGCCCGCTCCAGTTGGCCCTGGACAGAAGAAAGTCAAGACATGGACGCTCGGTATAAGTCGCGAGAGATCGAACGCCGCAGTCTGGATGTCGACGGGCTGAAACGCTCGTTTCTGGAATGGCTGGTTTATTCCGTCGGCAAGGACGCCCGGGCGGCGACCCGGCGCGACTGGTTCCACACCGTCGCCCTCGCCGTGCGCGACCGTCTTGTCGATCGCTGGATGGACACCACGCGGACCTATTACCAGAAGGACGCCAAGCGCGTTTACTATCTGTCGCTGGAGTTCCTGATCGGCCGACTGCTGAGCAACAGCCTCGCGAACCTGGGCATCACCGAGGAGTGCCGGAAGGCGCTCGACCAGATCGGGATCAGCCTGGAGGACGTTGTGGACGCGGAGCCGGACGCGGCGCTGGGCAACGGCGGCCTCGGGCGCCTCGCCGCTTGCTTCCTGGACAGCATGGCGTCGGAAGCGCTGCCCGGCTACGGCTACGGCATCCGCTATGAGTTCGGCCTGTTCGAGCAGCGCTTCGAACACGGCTGGCAGGTCGAGTATCCGGAGCAGTGGCTGCAGTTCGGCAACCCGTGGGAGTTCCCGCGGCCGGAGGTGCTGTACCCCGTCCAGTTCTACGGCCGCGTCGAGGAGTTCCGGGATTCGGTGGGTGAGAAGGCCTACCGCTGGGTCGACGCCGAGCGCGTGCTGGCCATGGCCTACGACACGCCGGTGGTCGGCTACGGCGGCAACACGATCAACACGCTGCGCCTGTGGTCGGCGCGCGCCACGCGCGATTTCAACTTCGGCCACTTCAACGATGGCGCCTACATGAAGGCGGTCGAGCAGAAGGTCCTGTCGGAGAACCTGAGCCGCGTCCTCTACCCGAACGACGCGACGGAGGGCGGCAAGGAGCTGCGCCTGAAGCAGGAGTATTTCTTCACCTCCGCCTCGCTCCAGGACATCCTGCGCCGCTACCTGCAGCACCACACCACCTTCGACAATCTGCCGGACAAGGCGGCGATCCAGCTGAATGACACGCACCCGGCCATCGGCATCGCCGAGCTGATGCGGCTGCTGGTCGACCAGCACGGCGTGGTCTGGGACAAGGCCTGGGACATCACCCGCGCGACCTTCTCCTACACCAACCACACGCTGCTTCCGGAAGCGCTGGAGGCGTGGCCGGTCCGCATGGTGGAGCGCGTGCTGCCGCGCCACATGCAGATCATCTACGAGATTAACGCCAAGTTCCTGAACCGTTCCAAGGCGCGGGCGGCCGGCGACAACGGGCGCCTGTCGCGCCTGTCGCTGATCGACGAGCGTGGCGACCGCCGCGTGCGCATGGGCAACCTGGCCTTTCTCGGCTCGCACAAGGTCAACGGCGTCTCGGCGCTGCACACCGACCTGATGAAGCAGACGGTCTTCGCCGACTTCCACGCGGAGTTCCCGGATCGCATCAACAACAAGACCAACGGCATCACCCCGCGCCGCTGGCTGCACCAGTCCAACCCGCCGCTGGCAGCCCTGATCACCAGCCGCATCGGCCAGGGCTGGATCAAGGACCTGGACCAGATCAAGGCGCTCGCCGAGAAGGCCGACGACGTTGTCTTCCGCGAGGAGTTCCGCCGTGCCAAGCGCAAGAACAAGAAGCGGTTGGCCGCCTTCATCGCGCGCCAGACCGGCATCGAGGTGCAGGTCGACAGCCTGTTCGACGTGCAGGTCAAGCGCATGCACGAGTACAAGCGCCAGCTCCTGAACATTCTCCAGGCGATCGCGCTGTACAATGAGATGCGCGACAACCCGACGATCGCCTGGGTGCCGGTCACCAAGATCTTCGCCGGCAAGGCGGCGCCGAGCTACCACATGGCCAAGCTGATCATCAAGCTGATCAACGACGTGGCCAAGGTGGTCAACCACGACCCGTCGGTGCACGACAACCTGAAGATCGTGCTGCTGCCGAACTACAATGTCACGGCGGCGGAGATCATCATGCCGGCGGCCGACCTGTCGGAGCAGATCTCCACGGCGGGCATGGAGGCGTCGGGCACCGGCAATATGAAGCTGGCGCTGAACGGCGCGCTCACCATCGGCACGCTGGACGGCGCCAACGTCGAGATCCGCGAGCATGTGGGCGAGGACAACATCTTCATCTTCGGCCTGACCGCGGAGGAGGTGAACGACCTGCGCGCCAGCGGCGGCTTCAACCCGCGCGAGGTGATCGCGTCGAACCCCAGCCTGAAGCGGGCGCTCGACATGATCTCCACCGGCGTGTTCTCGCCGGACGACCCGAACCGCTACCACCCGATCCTGCAGGCGCTGACCGACGGCGGTGACCACTTCCTGGTGACGGCCGACTTCGCAGCCTATTGCGAGGCGCAGGAGCAGGCGATGGAGCTGTATCGCGACCAGGAGGAATGGACCCGCAAGGCCATCCTGAACACCGCGAACATGGGCTGGTTCTCGTCGGACCGCACGATCATGGAATACGCGACGGAGATCTGGGACGTCCACCCGGTGGTGCCGGAGCACGTCGAGGAAGCGGACGACTGAGCCGTCGTCGAATAAAATTGTGATGGAAAGGCGCGGGCGCTTTACAAGCCCCGCGCCTTTCGTTTATCTACCGGGTTATGAATCGCTCGCTCGCCATCACCACCACCACTACCAAAACGACCCGCTCCGGCGGGCCGTCGGCTGGTGGCGTGCGTTGATCGAGTAGAGACGCTTCACCCACCACGAAGGCCTCGCCGGACACGGACGGGGCCTCGGTGTATCTGGGGGCCGTCCAGCTCGATCCGGGCATGACACAAGGACGGACCACACCCATGAGCACCCCCTCCGCTTCTCCCCGTCGCGTTGCCATCGTTGGCGCCACCGGCGCCGTTGGCCGCGAGATGGTCGATGTCCTCCACCGCCGTTCGTTCCCGGTCGCGGAACTCGGCCTGTTCGCGTCGGAGCGCAGCGCCGGCCGCACGGTCGAGACCCCGTTCGGCACGAAGACCCTGGAGGCGTTCGACGCCGAGAAGGTGAAGGGCTACGACATCGTCCTGCTCGCCGTGTCCGGCGATTTCGCCAAGGCGCACGCCCCGGCCCTGACTGAGAAGGGCGCGCTGGTCATCGACAACTCGTCGGCCTTCCGCTACGACGACAACGTCCCGCTGATCGTGCCGGAGATCAACGCGCACGCCATGGGTGACGCGAAGCTGATCGCCAACCCCAACTGCACCACGGCCATCGCCGTCGTGGCGCTCGGCCCCCTGCACAAGGCCTTCGGTCTGAAGCGCGTTATCGTTTCCACCTATCAGGCGACCAGCGGCGCCGGTGCGGAGGGCATGGCCGAGCTTGAGGAGCAGACCCGCAACCAGCTGGAAGGCAAGCCGGTCACCAACAGCGTCTTCCGCCACCCGATCCCCTTCAACCTGATCCCCCAGATCGACGCCTTCCAGGAGAACGGCTACACGAAGGAGGAGATGAAGGTCACCTGGGAGACGCGGAAGATCCTGGAGATCCCGGACCTGCCCGTCAGCTGCACCGCGGTGCGCATCCCGACCTACCGCGCCCATTCCGAGGCGATCACGGTCGAGACGCTGTCGCCGGTGACCCCGGACGCTGCCCGCGCCGCCCTGGCCGACGCGCCGGGCGTGGAGGTGAAGGACGTGCCGGCCGACGGCGTCTACCCGATGCCGCTGAACGCCACCGGCCAGTTCGACGTCGAGGTCGGCCGCATCCGCACCAGCCTGATCTTCGGCGACCACGGCCTGGACCTGTTCGTCTGCGGCGACCAGCTGCTGAAGGGCGCCGCGCTCAACGCGGTCCAGATCGCCGAGCTGACTCTGTAAGGAAGCCGCTTGCCCATCCCCGTCCGCCCCACCGGCGGACGGGGATGGGCGCGTCCATCAGGCCTTCTTCACGAATTCCGACTTCAGGTTCATCGCGCCGATCCCGTCGATCTTGCAGGCGATGTTGTGGCCGTCGGCCCCGTCCGTCAGGCGGATGTTCTTCACCTTCGTCCCGCCCTTGACGACCAGCGACGATCCCTTGACCTTCAGGTCCTTGATCACGGTCACGCTGTCGCCGTCGGCCAGCGGGTTGCCGTTTGCGTCGCGCACCGCGTCGGCGCCGGTGTCCTCCGCGACGGCCGTCTGCGGGTTCCATTCATGGGCGCATTCCGGGCAGATCCACAGCTCCCCATCCTGATACGCGTATTCGCAGTTGCATTTCGGGCAGTTCACGTGAGCGTCCTTTGCGTGTCTTGCGGTTGGGGCGTCGTGGCTTAGCACAGGCGCCACCCCTTCCGCCATCGCGTCACCATCTCACGAGGACTGGAAGCCGGGCCGCGACGCTGCTATCTATAGCGCCGAATCACGAGGGCCGAGGGGCACCGATGCCCCCGGCCCTCGTTGTCGTTCCTTTTCGCTTGTCACGGGATCCGCGCATGTCCGAGCTTCTGGACGCTGTTTCCCGGCGTCGAACCTTCGCGATCATCGCGCACCCGGACGCCGGTAAGACCACCCTCACCGAAAAGCTGCTGCTGTTCGGCGGCGCCATCCAGATGGCGGGCGCCGTGAAGGCGCGCGGCGAGCAGCGCCGCGCCAAGTCCGACTGGATGAAGGTGGAGCGCGAGCGCGGCATCTCCGTGACCGCGTCGGTGATGACCTTCGACTACGAAGGGCGCACCTTCAACCTGCTGGACACGCCGGGCCACGAGGACTTCTCCGAGGACACCTACCGCACGCTGACCGCGGTGGACAGCGCAGTGATGGTCATCGACGGCGCGAAGGGCATCGAGAGCCAGACCCTGAAGCTGTTCGAGGTCTGCCGCCTGCGCGACGTGCCGATCATGACCTTCTGCAACAAGATGGACCGCGAGGCGCGCGACCCCTTCGACCTCATCTCGGAGATCGAAAGCTCGCTCGCGCTGGAGGTCACGCCGGCCAGCTGGCCGATCGGCATGGGCCGCGACTTCCTCGGCTGCTACGACCTGATCCGCGACCGCCTGATCCTGATGGACCGCACCAAGGGCGACGAGATCGATTCGGGCATCGAGTGCAACGGCCTGGACGACCCGAAGATCGACGAGCTGCTGCCGGCCCACGCCGTCGCGAAGCTGCGCGAGGAGGTGGAGATGGCGCGTGGCCTGATGCCGCCCTTCGACCTGGAGTCCTACCGCGCCGGCCATCTGACGCCGATCTATTTCGGGTCGGCGATCAACAACTTCGGCGTCCGCGAACTGCTCCAGGGCCTTGCCGAGAGCGCCCCGCCGCCGCGGCCGCAGCCGGCGGAGCAGCGCGCCGTCGAGCCGGACGAAGGCAAGTTCAGCGGCTTCGTGTTCAAGGTCCAGGCCAATATGGACCCGAACCACCGCGACCGCATCGCCTTCGTGCGCATCTGCTCCGGCAAGTTCAAGCGCGGGGCGAAGCTGAAGCATGTCCGCTCCGGCAAGCTGATGGCAGTGAACAACGCCGTGCTGTTCCTGGCCCGCGACCGCGAACTGGCCGAGGAGGCTTGGCCCGGCGACATCATGGGCATCCCGAATCACGGGTCGTTGCGCATCGGCGACACGCTGACCGAGGGCGAGGACCTGCGCTTCACCGGCGTGCCGAGCTTCGCGCCGGAGCTGTTGCAGCGCGTCCGGCTGGATGACCCGATGCGCGTGAAGCACCTGCGCAAGGCGCTGGAGCATTTCGCGGAGGAGGGCGCCTCCCAGGTGTTCAAGCCGCTGACCGGGGCCGACTGGGTGGTCGGCGTCGTCGGCCAGCTGCAGTTCGAGGTGCTGGCCGCCCGAATCGAGGCGGAATACGGCATCAGCGCCCGCTTCGAGGGGGCCGGAGTGGACGCCGCGCGCTGGATCGAGACCGAGGACGAAGACCAGCTGAAGAAGTTCCTCGACCTGAACCGCTCCGCGGCAGCCGAGGACCATGACGGTGCACTGGTGTTCCTGGCCCGCAACGCGTGGCACTTGAACCGGACACAGGAGGACTTCCCCAACCTCCGTTTCCTGAAGACGCGCGAGCAGAACCGCAAGGTTCACACCGCCGCATAATCGTTTCAGGATTGGTTCGGGCGCGGTACTCCCAGCGGGTGCCGCGCCTTTTTTTCATGCCACCCCCAAATGGCTTCCGAGCCCAACCTTTCCGAAAGTCAGGTTGACTTTCCTCAAGGGGTGCTTGACTTTTGTCGGCATACGGTTGCAGCCGATGCGCGCCATTGGCCAACCGGGTCCGGACCTCCTCGCGCCGGGGGCGCAACGGCTCGCGGACGGCGTCGCCCGCGGGTTGGCCCGTGCAGACAGACGACGAGGGGGGAGACATGTTCGGCGGCTTGGAGGCCTTCTTCGATAGCAGCGGGTTCATTCCCCACGGGGTGTGCCTTCTCTGGAAGCCGGAGATCCTGGCCCTGCACATCGGCTCCGACGTGCTGATCGGCCTGTCCTACTATTCGATCCCCATTGCCCTGGTCTATGTGGTGCTGAAGCGGCGCGATGTTGCCTTCAGCTGGATTTTCTGGCTGTTCGCGGCCTTCATCCTCGCCTGCGGGACCACGCATTTCTTCAGCGTCTGGACGCTGTGGACTCCCGAATACGGGCTGGAGGGCGTGGTCAAGGGGGTGACCGCGGTCGCCTCCGTGCTGACCGCCATCGCGCTGTGGCTGCTGATGCCGCGCCTGCTCGCCCTGCCGAGCCCGGCGCAGATGGCCGAAGCCAACGACGCGCTTCAGCGGGAGATCGAGGTCCGGCGCCAGGCGGAGCAGCGCTACGCCAGCTTCTTCAACAACCTCGCCGAAGGGCTGTTCGTCGTCACGGTTCTCCCCGATGGCCGGTTCGCGTTCGACACGCTCAACCCGGCGCACGCCCGTGCGACCGGGATCGATCCGGACACCATCCGCGGCCGCCTCGTGTCCGAAGTCCTGCCTTCCGAAACGGCGCAGGCCGTGATCGGGCGCTACGCTGCCTGCGTTGCGGCCGGTGGCCCGATCGATTACGAAGAAACCCTCGACCTGCCGGTCGGGCGCCGCGTCTGGCACACGGTCCTGGTCCCGGTCCGCGACGGGGGCGGAGCCATCGTCCAACTCCTCGGCAGCGCCCGCGACATCACCGAGCGCAAGAAGTTCCAGGAAGAGCTGGTGCAGACCTCCAAGCTCGCCACGCTCGGCACGCTGGCCGCGGGTATGGCCCACGAGATGAGCCAGCCGTTGAACATCATCCGCATCTGGTCGGAAAACGCGCTGTCCCGGCTGCGCGACGGCGACACCGACACGGCGCGCTTGGACAAGGTGCTGACCATCGTCGCCGACCAGACCGAGCGAATGGGCAAGATCATCGACCACATGCGCACCTTCAGCCGGCGCGACGGCGGAGGCATGCAGATGTTCGACCCCGCCGCCAGCGTGCGCGCGGCGGTGGACCTCGTCGCCAACCAGTTTGCGCTGGAAAACATCGCGGTCGACGCGGAGATCGAAACCGGTGAGACGGTCGTGCGCGGTCGCCCGCTGCAGCTGGAGCAGGTGCTGGTCAACCTTCTCTCCAATGCCCACGATGCCATCGTCGAGCGGCGCGCCGCGGACGGCGAGGGCCCGCCCGCCGGCGGGCGGATCGAGGTCCGCGTGCGCCGGGGCGGCAGCCCGGGCACGGCGTTGATTTCGGTGACCGATGACGGCGGCGGGATCGACCCGGACGTGCTGCCGCGCATCTTCGATCCCTTTTTCACGACGAAGGAGGTCGGCAAGGGCTCCGGCCTTGGCCTGTCCATCGGCTATGGGATCATCGACGCGATGAACGGTCGCATCGAGGCGGCCAATGTGGACCACGGCGACGGGCGCCACGGTGTTCGTTTCACGATAACTTTGCCCGTGTCCCATTCCTCGGCCAGCGAGATGGAGCGTACCCATGCCTGAACCCGCGCACATCCTTGTGGCGGAGGACGAAGTCCTGGCGGCGATGGCAATGGAAGACTTCCTGCAACGCAAGGGGTACCGGGTTACCTTGGCACCGGACGGGCTGGCCGCGCTGGAACGCTATCGCAACGATCCCGCGGACCTCGTGATCACGGATCTGCGCATGCCGCGCATGGACGGCCGCGCGTTGGTCCGGGAACTGCGCGGGCTGGACGCCGCCTTGCCGCTTCTGGTCGTCACCGGATTTCTGTCCATTGAGCCTGGGCAGGACGACCTGACGTCGCCCGCCTGGAAGCCGCTGGAAATCCTGCGCAAGCCGGTCAGCCCGCAAGTCATTCTCGACACGGTGCAGCGCCTCATGGCGACCCGGCCGGCCGCCTGACAGAGAGACGGTCAGACGGCCGGGTCGATCGGCTCCACGTCCACGCTGACGCTGAGGGAATGGCCGGCACCGCCCAACAGGACGCCGCGCGCCGGGCTGACGTCGTCGTAGTCGCGGCCCCAGGCGATGGTGATGAAGTCCTGGTCGGCCACGCGGGCGTTGGTCGGGCACAGGTCCAGCCAGCCGGTCGGGCCGCACCACACCGACGCCCAGGCGTGGCTGACGTCCGCGCCGACGAGGCGCGGCCGGCCCGGTGGCGGCAGGGTGCGCAGATAGCCGGAGACGTAGCGGCCCGGCAGGCCCACCGCGCGCAGGCAGCCGACGACGATGTGGGCGAAGTCCTGGCAGACGCCGCGCCGATGGCGCATCACCTCCGCCAGCGGAGTCGCCACGGTCGTCGCCGTCGGGTCGAATGTGAAATCGCTGTGGATCCGCCGCATCAGGTCCAGCGCGGCCTCGGCCACCGGCCGGCCCGGCGTGAAGGAGGCGGAGGCGTAGTCCAGCAGCGCGGGGGAGACGGCCACCAGCGCGCTGTCGAAGCTGTACTGGACGATCTCCGCCCCGTCGTCAGGCCCGGACAGGCAGCGCAGCGACTCGTGCACCCGCTCCCAGGGCGGGGTCGCCGCCGCGTCGAGGACCGGCGGGGTGAACACCTCCACCTCGCTGTCGGCCGTGATCGTGAAGGTCCGGTGAGGCTCCTGCACCGCCACGTATGTGACGGTGTTGCCGAAATAATCGGTGTGGTCGGATCGCACGGCGGGTGCCGGTTCGACTGTCAGGCAGCAGCGCCGCACGCGCTGCCGCGGGTGGGGGCGGGCGGTCAGATGCAGCAGGTGATGCGAGACCGACACGTCTTCCCCATAGTCGTAATGGGTGACGTGGCGCAGGCGGTAGCGCACGCCGCCGCGTTCCGCGGGGCCAGAATCCGGGAGAAAGGGGGCGTCAGGCCGATCGGGCGAAGGCATGGCTGAAATAGGCGTGCGTGAGAAGGTTCGAGATGTCCGGCAGCGACGTCGCCAGCGTGTCGAGCAACGTGTTCAACGCCTCGTTCGACCGCAGGCTCTCCGGGTTGCGCAGGGACGCGCGCGCCGCCTGGGCTATGGACAACGCGCCAGCCGTCGGGACGCCTGGGCCGGGTCTGGCCGTTCCGGGCAGCGCCGTCACGTGCTGCTCCAGCGCGGCGAGCTGAAAGGCCAGCGCGCGCGGGTTCGATTCGTCGCTCAGCAGCAGTTCGAGCACGGGCGTGCGCCGGACCGTCGTCAGGTAGCGGCTGCGGTAGGTCATCACGCTTTCGCCCAGTTCGAGCAGGACGGCCAGCGTTGCGGCCTGCGTGCCTTCCTCCTGCCGGTCGAGCCCATGGACGTTCAGGCCGCGCATGATGGAGATGGTGTGCAGGGAGCGTTCGATCCGGCGACCGATGTCGAGGAAGCGCCAGCCGGGGCCGCGCGTCATGCTCTCCTGCTCCATGCCCGCGATGGCCGCGAGGATGGTGACGAGGTCGTCCAGCCGCAGCAGCATCGCTGCGGCGTCGAGCTTCTGGCGCGGCGTCTGGCTCTGCCGTTCCAGCATCGAGATCACCCGCCACATGTCCAGCGACAGGCGGTCGCGCACCGAATAGGCGGTGCGGTGCAGGCGCAGCACCTGGGCGCGCAGGCTGTTGGGGTGGTCCGGATCGACGACCGACGTGTGCAGCGCGTTGCGCAGCGCGCGACCGCTGCCCAGTTCCGACACGCGCGTCAGGTCCCAGGGGATCACGCCCTCCCAGGCCATCAGGCAGAGCAGGGGGCGCAGCTGCGCCGTGGCGCCGGGCATGGTGCCGTCGGTCAGGCGCGTGTGGGTGGCGCGCAGCAGCCGGACGACCCCTTCCGACCGCTCCGCGTAGCGTCCGAGCCAGTAGAGGCTGTCGGCGACGCGGCTGGGCAGGTCGTTGGCGGCAGGACGCAGCACCGGCTCCGTCGCGTCCTGTCCGGCCTGCGGGCGGGGCTGGGCCGGTGCGCTGTCGCTGCGCCGGCCGGCGAGGATCCAGGTGTCCTTGCTGCCGCCGCCCCGCTGCATGGAGACGACGAGCTTGCCGGATTCGGTCGACACGCGCGTCAGCCCGCCGGGCATGACCGCGTAGCTGCCGTCGCGCCGGGCGCAGAGGAAGACCCGCAGCACGAGCGGGCGCGCTTGCAGGCGACCGCCCTGCCACACCGGCGCGGTGGACAAGGCCAGCCGTTCCTGCGCGACGTAGCACCAGGGGCGGGCGTTGATCCGCTCGACAAGGGCCATCCGTTCCGCCGCGGACAGGTCGGCGCCGAAGATCGGCTCGAAGGCGAGCGACGGGAAGGCCGGCTTGACGACCAGACCGTCCAGGTGATCGATGACGTATGCGCGCTCCGCGTCGTCGCCGCACCACCAGACGGCGACCCCGGGCATCTTCAGCTCCTCGCCCAGCAGGTGGCGGCAGAGCATGGGCAGCGACGACTTCACCGCCATCGATTCCATGAAGCCGGACCCCAGCGAGTTCGCCAACGCGACGTTGCCGGCGCGCACCGCCTCGATCAGGCCGGCGACGCCCAGCGAACTGTCGGCGCGCAGTTCCAGCGGGTCGGCGAAGTCGGCGTCCAGGCGGCGCAGGATCACATCGACCCGCTCCAGCCCCGACAGCGTCTTCAGGAACACCTGCCGATCGCGCACGGTCAGGTCCGCCCCCTCCACCAGCGTGATGCCGAGATAGCGGGCGAGGTAGACGTGCTCGAAATAGGTTTCGTTGTAGGGCCCGGGGGTCAGCAGCACCACGCGCGGATTCTCGCGCCGCGGGCTCAGCGACAGGAGCGTGTCCTTGAAGGCCTCGAAGAAGGGGGACAGCCGCTCCACCTGGCAGTGTCGGAAACTGTCGGGCAGCACCTTCGCCAGCACCGCCCGATTCTCCAGCGCATAGCCGCTGCCGCTCGGCGCCTGGGTGCGGTCGGACAGCACCCACCAGCGCCCGTCGGGCGCGCGGGCGAGGTCGGCCGCGTAGAAATGCAGATGGATGTCGTTGGGAACGCGGATCCCGTGCACCGCGCGGCGGAAGCCGGGGTCGGCGTGGATCACGGCGGGGGACAGCCGCCCGCTGCGCGTCAGCGTCTGCGGCCCGTAGAGGTCTGCGAGCACGGCGTTGATCAACGTGGCGCGCTGGACCAGACCCGACTCGACGGCCTTCCACTCGTGCGCCGGAATCAGCAGCGGTACCATGTCGAGCGGCCAGGGCCGCTCCATCCCCTTGGGGTCGCCGTAGATGTTGTAGGTGACGCCGTTCTGATGCAGCAGGCGCCGCGCCTCCTCCCACCGCTCGGCCATCAGCTCCGGATCGAGGGGACCCAGCGTGCCCATGAAGCTTTGCCAGTGCGGGCGAAGCCGGCCCTGGCCGGTGACCATCTCGTCATAGACTTGGCCCGTGCCATAGCCCAGGGCATCAGCCTCGCCGAACAGCGATCCCTGAAGGAACGGCACCGGACGCAGCCCCACGGGGGTGGGCGCGCTGGGGTCGGGGAGGGTGGGATCGCGGCTGGGCAAGGTGGGGTCGCGTGCTCACATTTGGTGCTTGGCGCTCGGAGTGTGAACGCGCGTTCCCGCCGATGCAAGGGGCGGTTCGGGGAAGCTTCCGGCCGGATGCGGGATCCGCCCGGAAGAACCACCAAGCCCTGGCCAAGCCTTGGCCAAGCCCCGGCCAAGCCCCGGCCAGTCCCCAGCCGCTCCCTCAGCCCCGCCGCAGGTCGAGCGTCATCGGGAACTGCGGGTTCCGCTCCTCCGCCGGGATCGGCATCGGGCCGGGCGTGTGGCCGAAGGGGAAGAAGCGGGCGAGGCGCCGACCCTCGGCCTCGTTTGCGTTGACCGGGAAGGTGTCGTAGTTGCGGCCCCCCGGATGCATGACGTGGTAGGTGCAGCCGCCGATCGACCGCCCGGACCACAGGTCGATGATGTCGAAGACCAGCGGCGTGTGCACGGGGATGGTCGGGTGCAGGCAGGAGGGAGGCTGCCACGCCCGGTACCGGACGCCGGCGACGAACTCCCCTTCCATGCCCGTGGGGATCAGCGGCACGCGCCGGCCGTTGCAGGTGACGGCATAGCGCGCGTCGATCAGGCCGGTGACGCGCACCTGCACCCGCTCCACCGAGCTGTCCACGTAACGGACCGTGCCGCCGCCGCCCGGCTCCTCGCCCAGGACGTGCCAGGGCTCCAGCGCCATGCGCAGTTCCAGCGAGATGCCGCGCTGGTTGACGTGCCCATAGACCGGAAAGCGGAAGTTCATGTGCGGGTCGAACCAGCGCTCCTCGATGGGATAGCCGTGGTCGCGCAGGTCGGCGACCACATCCGCAATGTCCTGCTGCACGAAGAAGGGCAGCATGAAGCGGTCGTGCAGTTCCGTGCCCCAGCGCACCAGCTTGCCCTTGTAGGGAGACTTCCAGAATCGGGCGACCAGCCCGCGGAGCAGAAGCTGCTGCGTGAGGCTCATCTCCGCGTGCGGCGGCATCTCGAAGGCGCGGAACTCCACCAATCCCAGGCGCCCGGTCGAGCTGTCCGGGGAGTAGAGCTTGTCGATGCAGAACTCCGCCCGGTGCGTGTTGCCCTGGACGTCGGTCAGCAGGTTGCGCAGCACGCGGTCGACAATCCAGGGCGGGCAGTTGCCTTCCGCCGCGGCCTTGTCGATCTGATTGAAGGCGATTTCCAACTCGTACAGCGTGTCGTCGCGCGCCTCGTCGACGCGCGGCGCCTGGCTGGTCGGGCCGATGAACAGGCCGGAGAAGGCGTAGGACAGGGACGGGTGGTTCTGCCAGAAGGTGATCAGGCTGCGCAGCAGGTCCGGCCGGCGCAGGAAGGGGCTGTCGGCCGCGGTGGCGCCGCCCATCACCACGTGGTTGCCGCCGCCGGTGCCGCAATGGCGTCCGTCGATCATGAACTTCTCCGCCCCCAGGCGGGACTGGCGCGCGTCCTCGTACAGATCCTGGGTGTTGCGCACCAGCTCGTCCCAGCCGTGGGACGGGTGGATGTTCACCTCGATCACGCCCGGGTCCGGGGTGACGGCCAGGGAGTTCAGGCGCGGATCCTTCGGCGGCTGGTAGCCTTCGATGACCACCGGCATCTCCAGCGCGACGGCGGTCGCCTCGATCTCCGCCAGCATCGCCAGATAATCCTCCAGCGTGTTCATCGGCGGCATGAACAGGTGCAGGCGGCCGTTGCGTGCCTCGCAGGTCAGCGCGGTGCGGACGATCCACCAGGCGGACTTGCCCTCCTCCGGCATCTCCGTGCGGACTTCGGCCATGGCGCGCTGGATGTGGGAGCGGCGCTTTTCCATGGCGCCGGCGCCGCCGTCCGCTTCGTCCCGCCGGGCGTGCTGGCGCAACGGCACCCGGTTCGGCGGCAGCGGCGCGCGCTCCTCGAACGGGTCGGTCTCCCAGGAATAGGGATAGTCCTGCGGCGCCACCCAGGGCAGGGACCCGAGCGGCAGCCGGTAGCCCACCGGGCTGTCGCCGGGCATCAGCAGCAGCCGCTCCTGCCGCAGCGGCCAAGCGCTGGACAGCCACACCGGCCCTTGCTGCGTCATCTTGCGGTTGATCGGTAGCGCGAAGCCCACAGGCTCGTTCAATCCGCGCGTGAAGACGCGGGACAGCCGCTCCCGCTCTTCCTTGTCCTCAAGCTTGCTGTCCAGCGGATCGACGTTGACCGGCAGTTGCGATTCGCGGCGCAGGTAATGCCACGGGTCCTCGTAAGCAGCCAGCACCAGCGCCGGATCGAGGCCCAGCTTCTTCGCCAGCGTCACCAGGAAGGTGCCCGCGTCTTCAGCGGTGTGGCCGTAATCGGTGTCCTCGCGCGCCAGCAGGTCGGCGTTGGCCCACAGCGCCTCGCCGTCGCGCCGCCAATAGACGGTCATGGCCCAGCGCGGCAGCGATTCGCCGGGGTACCATTTGCCCTGGCCGAAATGCAGCAGGCCGCCCGGCGCGAAGCGCTTCATCAGCCGATGGACGAGGTCGGCGGCCAGCTTGCGCTTCTGGGGGCCGAGCGCCGTGGTGTTCCACTCCGCCCCGTCCATGTCGTCGATGGACACGAAGGTCGGCTCGCCACCCATGGTCAGCCGAACGTCGCCGGCCTGCAATTCCTCGTCGATGCGGTGGCCGAGCGCCTCGATCTCCGACCACTGCTTGGCCGAGTAAGGCTTGGTGACGCGCGGCGCCTCGTAGATGCGGGTGACCGACATCTCATGGCCGAACTCCACCTCGCACTCGTCGATGAGGCCGGAGATGGGCGCTGCGGAGGAGGCGTCCGGCGTGCAGGCCAGCGGGATGTGCCCCTCGCCGGCGAGCAGGCCGGAGGTGGGGTCGAGGCCGACCCAGCCGGCGCCGGGCAGGAACACCTCGGTCCAGGCGTGCAGGTCGGTGAAGTCGGATTCGGGGCCGGAGGGGCCGTCCAGCGCCTTCTGGTCGGCGGTCAGCTGGATCAGATAGCCCGACACAAACCGTGCCGCCAGCCCGAGGTGGCGGAAGATCTGAACCAGCAGCCAGGCCGAATCGCGGCAGGAGCCGGTGCGCTTGCCCAGCGTCTCCTCGCAGCTCTGGATGCCCGGCTCCAGCCGGATGACGTAGCCGATGTCGCGCTGGAGCCGCTGGTTGACGTCAACCAGGAAATTGATGCTCGCCGTCGGCTCGCGCGGGATGCCGGCCAGATAGGCGGCCAGCCGTTCCCCGGGCATCTCCGTCTCCAGGTAGGGGCGCAGTTCGCGCTCCAGCCAGGGCTCGTAGGTGAAGGGGATCTTGGACGCCTTCTCCTCCAGGAAGAAGTCGAAGGGGTTGATGGCGGCGATCTCGGCGACGAGGTCGACTTCGATCACGAACTCCCGCGTCTTTTCCGGGAAGACGAAGCGCGCCTGGTAGTTGGACTGCGGATCCTGCTGCCAGTTCAGGAAGTGCTGCTTCGGCGACACGCGCAGCGAATAGCTGAGGATCGGCGTGCGGCAATGGGGTGCGGGGCGGAGCCGGACGATTTGCGGTCCCAAGTTGACCAGACGGTCGTAGCGGTAGACGGTCTTGTGATTGAGAGCGACGTGGATCGCCATGAATGCCCCACCCGTGGTCCAGCGGCAGCGGCTGCCGGTCGGAATTGTCCGGCACGCGGACGGGAAGGATACCATCAACCATTTCGCTCGGACAGAGTGCCTTCGCACCTGCGGGATCGTCCGGTGGGACAAAAGCCCTGCGACATCCCGCTTTGCCGGACCCGCTTTTCCGCTTGTGCACGTGACCGTATAAAGGCCAGTGTTTTCTTTCTCTGTGAACGGCGTACACGAAACAATTCGCCCGCGCGGCGCGTGGGTGGTTGCGGGCAGGGTGCAGGAAAGGGTCGGGCGGCGGATGGACTTGATGTCGGCCACGTCAATGGGGGGCGGAGCGGGCGGGGGCGGCATGGCTCCCGGCGGGGCCGCGCGCGGCGTGGTCACCGGCAAATACTTCAACTTCAACCCGCTGCCGCCGCCGGCCGACATCCTCGGCAACCCGTTGGCCGTTCCGGACCTGCCGACGCACAAGATGCCCAAGGAAAATTGGCGCAGCCGCCTGCAACGCCGGCTGGCCAGCTTCAACCTCGGAAAACAGTCGTCCCAAACGGCGATGCGCTGGAAACTCCAGGACACGGCTTTTTCGGTCATCGCGTCGGTGTCGGCGTCCCGTTCCACCCCCGCCAACCGGCGCGCACCGGGGCGGAAGGTCGGCAATATCCCGGTCATCGTCGTGCGCCATCCCTACCACCTGCGCCACGTCTTCGAACTGATCATGCAGGTGCCGCCCGAGCTTGCGGCGGAGCGGCGGTTCCTGGAGTTGCTGATGGGCCGGGTCCTGCGCAAATACGGGGAGCAGATGGCGCTCATGCGCGGTTCCCCCTTTTCCTTCGAGAACGAGGCGCGCGACTATTTCTATGCCGGGTTCAAGTTGGAAAAGCAGGTGAAGAAGATCAATTCGCCGGACGAGCGGTTTGCCGCGCTGCAAGCCATCTACACCAACTATTTCCACGGCCGGAATTACTATTATTATGGGCTGTTGCGGCGGGAAAGAATGGCGCCGGACAACAAGCTGTTCATGCTGTACTCGCGCGCGGCCTATTTTATGGCCCGCATCGACTGGAACGGGGAGCTTCTGGACAAGCCCAACCAGCGCTCGCTGCCCAAGCGCGAGGACATGCTCTTTTTCGTTCAGCGTGACAAGACGGTCCTGACGCGCTATCGCAGCGACCAGGATTTCCAACGGCAGGTGAAGGCCGTCTTGGAAGCGTTTCCGGCGTAAGGGATTTTTCGATGCGGGCAACGATTGTTCTGGCGGGGTTGCTGGCGGTTGGTTCGGCGGTTCCGGTCGTCGCGGCGGAGGCCGTGGGCCAGGCACCGTCCATAACACCGTCCACGACCTCGTCCACGGCCGGCGCCCCGGACTGCGCTTCGGCGGAATCGCCCGCGGCGCAGCTTGTCTGCCGGGACCCGGCATTGGCCGCCGCCGTCGGCAAGCTCGACGCCACGGTGAAGGCCTTCGCGGAGGAGACTGGCGAGCCCGGGCGTGAGGCACTCGCTTCCGGCCAGCGGATGTGGGGCCAGCGGCGCGACGCGGCCTGTCCAGTGACGGAGGCCGACCTGAACGACCCGAAGAAGGCCAAGGACCGCGCCGCCTGCCTCGCGCGCCAATACGCCGACCGCACCAGCGCGCTGGAGGACGAGCGGGCCGCCCGGCGGGCGCCGGTGGCGGACCAGCCCGTGACCATCACCGACGCCGCCCCGCCCCGCGCGGTCCAGCCGCCGCCCCGCGCCTTCCTGCCGAAACAGCGGCAACCCGGTGTCGCTGGTTTGACCGGCCGTTGGGCCAAGGCCGACCCGGCGACCCGCACACCAATCGACGATTGCCGCAGCTCCTACCTCGAAATTTCGAAGGCGGAGACGGCAAAGGACATGGTGCTTGGCTTGCACGACCCGCGAATCGCCGGCATGCCCATAGAGGGGCGCGTGATGGTGGAGGACGGCGACCTGGGACAGGGGCTTGCCTTCCGGGCGGAGGCGCCGCAGCCCGACGCCGCCGGCATCGCCGGAACCCTGCGCCTGGGTCCCGCGGACATGCCGCGACTCGACCGCCTGTTCCTGCGCCTGGACAAGCCCATCGCCTTCGGCGCGACCTTCGTCCGCTGCCGCTGACGCCTTGGAATCGACCGTCAGCCGCGGAGCGGGGACAGGCAGAGCCGCATTGTCCCGCGCAGGCTCTCGCCGGGGGCGAGGACGCGCAGACCGGCGTCCGCCTCCTGCCCGCGGTTGACCGCGTCGGTCATGTGGCTGACCGGCTCGACGCACAGATAGTCCTCGCCCGGCGGGGCGTAGATCACCAGATGACCGAAGGGGCCGTCCGTCGTCACGGTCAGGCGCAGACCCTGGCTCGGCCAGTCCAGGGTCGCGCGGCCGTCCCAGCCGGTGAAGCCGTTGTCCAGCACCGTCCGATCCATCACCACGCCGTCCGGAAAGCGCCACTCCTCCGGCAGGTCGGCGCGGTCCACCGGCAGGAGCGTGGCGTCGTTCATCCACACGCCGCCCACCCGCGCGGCCAGCCGGGTGCCCGGCGGCTTCGGAAAATAGGGGTGCAGCCCGATTCCAGCCGGCATCGGACGATCATCCTCGTTGGTCAGGTCCAGAACGACGGTCAGGCCGTTGTCGTCCAGCGCGATGTCCTGGACAGCGCGGTAGCGCCACGGCCAACCCTGTCCACCGTGGCGGAGGACGAGGCGCGCGGCGGAGTCCGTCCGTTCCGCCACGGACCAGGGCGCCTGCCAGCCGTCACCGTGGATGGCATGGGGGCATCCGGTCATGTTCAGCGGCAGCGCGACGTTCCGTCCGTCGAAGTCGAACCGGCCCGCGGCGATGCGGTTGGAAAAGGGCACCAGCGGGAAACAGCCCATGTCGACGGCCGATCCGTGCTGCAAAGCCCAGCCGGTCGCCGGCCGCAGAAGGTCGACGGGTCCGTCCGGGCCATGGAACGTCAGCCAGGCGATGGAGCCGCCCTTGTCCGGGCACAGGAGGCATTCCATGTCCCCACGCTCCCCGATGCGGCGGTGCAGCGTGAGGATGTCCGCGTCGATGTCCATGCCCAAATCGGCCCCCTGGCGGTCGGTCGAGCCCCGGGTATCGCACAGGCGAAGGGCGATGGGAAGCGCGTCGGCCCGCGCGGACGGGTATGAACGGTCGGACAGGCGACGCGATTCGGGAGCAGCTTGCGGTGGGCGGTGCTCGGCGGCTTCCACAACCCCCGCGCTTGCCGTCGTTGAGCGATGTATACGCCCTGTTTACCGGATGCGGTCGACAATGCGCTTTCGCGGCTCCGGCCGCCCTCCGTCGTTTCGCACCCGCACATAGGCACAGCGTGTCCAGGCCGTTGCCCACCCTTCAAGCCGGTCCGGTCGGCGCGTTCGACGAAGCGGACATCTGCACGACCCTCTCCGACTACCACGCCGGGCAGAGCCGGATCGTGATCGGCGCCGCCCTGCGCCAATATCTGGACTCCATGGTGCTCACCCCGACCGAGGTGATCCACGGCGCGAAGGCGTTGCGGCAGCTGCTCGACCAGGGTCCCCTCGTGGAGGTGGCCGTCGGCAAGGTCGCCACCGTGCAGGCCCGCATCCCCGGGAATGACCCGAAAGCGCGGCGCAACGCGATCCAGGACGCCATCGCTGAGACCAGCGCGAAGGCGCGCGTCGCGCAGGTGGCCTTCGGCACCCTGCCGAAGGGACGCCCGCCCATCGACGCTGTGCTGGCCTGCCCGCCCGGCCGTTCCCCGACCGGCGATGCGCCGTACGACCTGCGCGTCGCGATCAGTTTGGAACTGGCCGATCGCCGGACTTGGTCGGCCAAGCTCGACCGCCTGATCGAGCTGTTCCAAGGCGATGCCGACGCGCGCCTGTCCGTGGAGGTGGACGGGGTGATCGGCGACATCCTCTGCTCGGTCGCCGCGACCCAGGAGATGTTCGGCGCGGCCCTCCCGCCCGGCGGGCTGCTGGTGAAGCTGTGCGACACGATGTTCGGCCGCGTTCCCATGGAGCCCATGGGGCCGAACCGCACGGGGATCCTGAACGGCTGGTTCCGGCAGGGCAAGCTGCCGGTCACCCGCTCCATGGCGCTGGACCGGATCCGCCGGCAACTGCGTACCCCGCAGCCGCTCGGCCGGGGGACGACAGACCAGGAGGCGGAGCTTCTGCGCGTCCTGTCCGGGCACCTGCTGACGCCGATGGAGGTGATGGGCGGCGGCGCCATGGCCGACGCGCTGACCGTCCGCTATTCGCGCCGGCTGGAGCAGGGTGGGGCCAGCGCCTACCGGCGGTCCATCGTCGGGCTCAGCGAAACGCTGACCGACCTGATCGGGCGGATCCATTACTTGGCTGCCGTCTCCACGGTTCCCGCCGCCGAGCGGCACATGGGGGAAATTGCCGACGCGCTCGACGCGGCGTTGGGCAACGAGCTGCTGGTCGAGAACACCATCGTCCAAACTCCCGACACCCCGCGGTTCCAGCAGGCCATCGCGGGCGCCGTCGCGGCCATCCGCGCGTCCGGCCTGCCGGAGGAGGCGCGCGCCCG
This sequence comes from Azospirillum canadense, assembly GCF_025961225.1. GTDB lineage: Bacteria > Pseudomonadota > Alphaproteobacteria > Azospirillales > Azospirillaceae > Azospirillum > Azospirillum canadense. The sequence goes on from NZ_JAOQNG010000010.1 coordinate 793,780, forward strand.
CATCGCCGGCCGCACCGAGTTCATCGTCGACGAGTTCGCCAAGCAGGGCCGATTGGCGCAGCGTCTGCGGCAGGTGGAGCCGATGCTGCGCCGCCGGACCATCCGGCTGGCCGAAATCGCCTGCTCCGGCCTTGTGCGCGAGGAGGGCGCGCTTCCCCTGCTGCGCCAGCACATCCTGGAAATCGTGCGGCAGCCGCAGTTCCAGACCGACCTGGCCACCGCCCAGCACGACGAGTTGGCCCAGGCCGAGGTTCGGCGCCTGTACGAGCTGCTCGACCAGCTGCGCCAGACCCCGCCCCCGTCGCCCTGCCAGCCGGCGCCGCAGCCGCAATCCCAATCGCGGTCTGAGTCCCGGCCCGAGCCGCGACCGCAACCTCCGACGTTGCGCTCCCGGCCTGCGGAGCCGGCGCCGGTGCCGTCGCGCCCATCGCAACGATCGACCACCCCACGGTCCGGCGTACACACCGCCCTGACGACGCCGGCACCAGCGACAGCGCGCGGTCCCGGCGCGCTGTCATCGGCCGAACACGCGTCCGTCGATGCGGCGATGTGCCCCAGCTGCTTCGGCCGGACGGTCGTTCAGGGGGGTTGCCGGGGATGCGGCTACCCCAACCAGTCCGACAACCGTAACGGCGTTCATCTCATGCCCGGAACGGTCCTGCTCGGCCGTTACCGGGTTGGGCGGGTCCTGGGGCAGGGGGGCTTCGGCGCCACCTACCTGGGATGGGACGACCGCCTGCGCATCAAGGTCGCGGTGAAGGAGTTCTACCCGGCCAACCTGATCTCGCGCGTTCCAGGCGCGTCCGGCGTCATTCCCTTCTCCGACGAGCACGCGCGCAGCTTCGCCGCCGGCCTGACAAAGTTCCTGGAGGAGGCGCGGCTGCTCGCCCGGCTGCGCGACGTGAAGGAGATCGTCAGCGTCCAGGACTTCTTCGAGGAGAACGACACGGCCTACCTCGTGATGGAGCTTCTGGAAGGCCGGACCCTGAAGAAGTACGTGACGGAATGCGGCGGGCGCATCGACGCGCGGCGGACGCTGACGATCCTCGCGCCGATCATGAAGGCGCTGCACGCGGTGCACGAGCAGGGGCTCATTCACCGCGACATCAGCCCCGACAACATCTTCCTCACCACGGGCGGCGAGCGGAAGCTGCTGGACTTCGGGGCTGCGCGCCAGGCGGCGGGCCAGGACTCCAGCCTGACGGTGATCCTGAAGCCGGGCTACGCTCCGCCGGAGCAGTATTCGCACGACGGCCGACAGGGCCCATGGACCGACGTCTATGCCATGTGCGCCACGACCTATCAGGCGCTGACCGGCAAGGCGCCGCCCGACGCGACCAGCCGCTTCATGAACGACAAGGTGGCGAAGCTGTCGGACTGCGGGGTGACCGTGCCGCCGGCCTTCGAAAGCGTGCTGTTCGCCGGCCTGTCGATGCGATGGCAGGAGCGGCCGCAGAGCATGCGCCACCTGCTGCGCGCGATGACCGGCACTTTGGAGGGACCCTGAAACGACGCTGAGAAACGGCACGGGGACCGGAAGGGCGCGCACGGCACCCCTCCGATCCCCGAATCTTGCGGAACCGGTCCGCGTCAGGTTTGGCGGCGCTTACTTGGCGTCCGCGGCGACCTGCATCTTGATGATCTTGTCGGGACCGTCGACCTGACCGTTGCGGGCCTGGCTGCCCTTCTTGATCTTGTCGACGAACTCCATGCCCTCGACGACCTTGCCCCAGACGGTGTACTGGCGGTCCAGGAAGGAGGCCGGCGCGAAGCAGATGAAGAACTGGCTGTCCGCGCTGTTCGGGTCCGGCGTGCGGGCCATCGACAGGGTACCGCGGACGTGCGGCTCGTTCGAGAACTCGGCCTTCAGCTTCTTGCCGGAACCGCCGGTGCCGGTGCCGGTCGGATCACCGGTCTGGGCCATGAAGCCGTCGATCACGCGGTGGAAGACGACGCCGTCGTAGAAGCCCTGGCGGGTCAGTTCCTTGATGCGGGCGACGTGGTTCGGTGCCAGGTCCGGGCGCAGTTCGATGACCACGCGGCCGTCCTTGAGGTCGAGGTAAAGGGTGTTTTCCGGATCCAAGGCTTTGGCCTCCCCCTGAACGAAAAAGAATGTGGCGATCAGCGTCGCCATGAGAATGCGCGTCCACCGCAACATGCGAAACTCTCCGATGTGCCGATTCCGCGGTGCCGACCATAGGGGAAACAGCCGCCGATGCAAAGACACCCTGCGGCGGACCTCCTTCGGCCGGCCCATTTCGTCCGGTCGCTTCGATGTCGCACAGTCGTCCCCTCGCGCGGTTCCACGTATGGAAGATAAGCTTGCGCTCGGCTGTTCATGACGGGTGAAGGGACGATGGCGGGGGGACGGGGCTTGCGGCGCGGGTTGGTCTGGATTGCGGTGTGCGGTGGCGCGCTCGCCCTGCTGGCGGTCTATCGGATCGAGCTGGCGGACGCCGGCGCGACCTGGGCCCTGCACCGCGCCGGCTTTTCCGACGCAACCGTGAACGTTGCCGAACTTGGGCCGGAGCGCAGCCGGGCAACGGTCCGGCTTGACAAGGCGGGAACTGTGGGCGGGTTGGTGACGCTGGAGCATCCGCTGGCGTCGCTGCTGGAGGGCCGATTGGCCGCCGTCACGCTCAACGACGGCCGCTTGACGCTGGACGCCGGGAAGGACGGCCGCCTGCGCCTTGCCGGCATGACGTTGGGCGGCGGCGGAGCGGCGGATGATAAGGGCGGCCAAGGCGGCAGCGTAGCGCTGCCGGTGGGCACCCTGCGGGTCGAGGACGCGGCCGTGACGCTGGTCACGCCGAACGGGCGGGCGAACGGGACGCTGCGGCTCACCGCAATCCGCGAGGGCGACAGCCTACAAGGGCAGGCGACGCTCTCCGCCTCGGCCAAGGGATTGCCGCCAGTCGCCGCTTGGTTGGGCACGGTGGCGGTCAGCGAGCCGGCCGGCAGCCTGACCGCGAAGCTGCGCTTCCGCCTGGATGCCAAAGGGCTGACGGCGCAGGGCGACCTCCGGCTGGCGGACCTGGGCGGCCGGTTCGGGCCGGTCGCGGTGTCCGGGGTCAACGGCGTGCTGACCTTGTCGAGCCTCATCCCGCCGATGCTTCCACCCGGCCAAACTCTGGCGGTGAAGCTTCTGGACGTTGGACTGCCGCTGACCGACGGGACTGTTCGATTCGGCTATGGCAAGACGGGCGCCCTCGCCGTGGAGCGCGCGGAGTGGCGCTGGGCCGGCGGGCGGCTGCGGGCGGAGCCCTTCACCGTCGCCCCCGGCGCCGGGGAGCGCACCGTCACGCTGCGCGCGGACGGCGTGCATTTGGGGCCGCTGCTGGACCTCGCCGCTGTGGAGGGACTGGACGCCACGGGCACGGTGAGCGGGCGCCTGCCGGTGCGAATCGCGAAGGATGCCGTCCATCTCGACAACGGCGTGCTGGAGGCCGATGCACCCGGCACCCTACGGTACGATCCGACCCACCCGCCGAGTTTCCTGGAGGGGGAGGAGGGCAGCCCGACGGGCCTGCTGCGGGACGCCCTGACCGATTTCCGCTTCGAAACCCTGCGCGCCACAGTGGACGGGCAGGCGGGTGGCGACCTGAACGTCGGCATCGCCATCCGCGGGGCCAACCCGGCATTCTACGATGGCTATCCGGTTGCGCTTAACCTTAAGGTGAGCGGCGCGCTCGACCGGATCCTGCGGCAGAGCCTCGACGCCTACCGCATCCCAGACGCGGTCCGCGACCGCATGACGGAGTTCGAACGAAAAAATCCATGAGACCCATCCGCCTTCTCCGCCGCTCCGCCATCCTGGGCCTCGCCATCGGCGGCCTGCTGGCCTGTGCCCCCACCGTGAAGATCGAGGCGCCGGACAAGCCCATCGAGATCAACCTCAACATCCGGATCGAGCAGGAGGTCCGCGTCAAGGTCGAACGCGACCTGGACAAGGCCATCGCCGACGATCCCGCCCTGTTCGGCGTGCCGTCGGCGGGGGCCTCGAAGTCAGGAAAGACTCAAGGAGGGAAGACTCCATGAACCGGATTCTCGCCGCCGCCGGGCTGGCGCTGACGCTGGCCTTCGTCGCACCCGCTCCCGGGCATGCCCAGGACGCCCTGGCCGACGCCAAGGCCGCAGGGCAGATCGGGGAGCGGCCGGACGGGCTGGTCGGCGCCGTCACCGGCGCGCCGGCCTCCGCCGCGCAACTGGCCGATCAGGTGAACGCCCAGCGCATGGCACGCTACCAGGACATCGCCAAGAGCAACGGCACCTCGGTGGACAAGGTCCAGGCTCTCGCCGGCCAGCAGCTGATCGAGCGCACGCCGGCCGGCCTGTACGTGCTGTCCGCCGGACGCTGGGTCCGGAAGTAGGCGGACCCAGCGTGCCGACCGACCTCCCATCCCGGGATGGCGCCCGGATCGAAGAGGCGCGGCGGATGCTCGCTGCGTCGCCGGGCGACGGCGGGCGGCTGGAGGCTCTGTTCGCCGCGCTCGACGCGCTTGGCGAACCGGGCACGCCTGATGAGGCGGTGGCACGGTCCAACCATGGCGAGGCGCTGCGCCGGCAGGGCCGGGTGGCGGAGGCCCTGGCGCACCATCACCGCGCTCTGGCGTGGCTGCCCGGTTTCGGTGGCGTGCACTTCAACCTCGGCCTGACCTTGCAGGCGCTGGGCCGCCTGAGCGAGGCGGTGGATGCCTACGGCGAGGCGGCGCGCCTGATGCCCGATCTTGCCGCGGCACTCTGCAACCAAGGCGTCCTTCTGCGCGCGCTCGGCCAGCTGGAGGCAGCGGACGTGGCGTTGCGCGATGCTCTGGCGCGCGACAGGGCGCTGATGCCCGCGTGGCTGAACCTGGGGGCGGTCCTTCAGGCGGCGGGACGGTCGGACCGCGTCGCCGCCTGCTTCCGCAACGCCCTGGCCCTCCGCCCGGATTTGGCGGAAGCCCACGCGAACCTAGGGATTGCGCTCAAGGAAGCGGGCCGGATCGCCGAGAGCGTCCCCGCCCTGGAACGGGCACTCGCGCTTGGTCTGCCCGACGCAGGCGGCGTCCTGGCGCAACTGGTGCAGCAGCAGCGCCACCTGTGCCGCTGGGGTGGGCTGGCCGAACGGTCCGCCCGGCTGGTTGCCGCAGTCCGGGACGGCGCGACGCAGCAGGCGCATCCCTGGATTTTCCTCGGCGAAGGCGCCGGTCCGGCGCTGGAGCGCCGTTGCGCCGAGCGGTACAGCGCTTGGCGCACGCGGACCGCTCCGGCGACCCGCTTCCAGCACGGGCGCGGCGCGCGCGACCGGCTGCGCGTCGGATATCTGTCGGCGGATTTCCAGGAGCACGCCACCGCCGCGCTGATCGCCGAACTGATCGAGCGGCACGACCGCCGCCGCGTGGAAGTAATCGGCTATTCCTACGGCCCCGACGACGGCGGGCCGATGCGGCGGCGTTTGGCCGGCGCCTTCGACCGCTTCGTCGATTTGTCGACCGTTCCCCACGCGGAGGCGGCCGCGCGCATTCACGACGACGGGGTGGACATCCTGGTGGACCTGAAAGGGCACACCCAGGGCGCCCGCATCGAGATTCCGGCGCAACGCCCCGCCCCCGTGCAGGTGCAATGGCTGGGCTATCCGGGCACGACCGGCGCGCCCTGCTTCGACTACGTGATCGGCGATCCCATCGTGACGCCGTTCGACCGGCAGGCGGGCTATTCGGAGCGGATCGTCCAACTGCCGGCCTGCTACCAGCCCAACGACCGCCGCCGGGTCATCGGGGCCACCCCGACGCCCGCCGCCTGCGGGCTGCCGGAGCGCGGCTTCGTCTTCTGCTGCTTCAACGCTCCTTACAAGATTACGCCGGCGCTGTTCGACCTCTGGTGTCGCCTGTTGATGGCCGTTCCGGGGAGCGTCCTGTGGTTGCTGGAGGGCGCGCCGGAAGTTTCCGACAACCTCCGCCGGGAAGCGGCGTGCCGTGGCCCCGCGCCGGAGCGGCTGGTCTTCGCGCCGCGCCTGCCACCGGCCGATCATCTGGCGCGCTATCGGCTCGCCGATCTGTTCCTGGACACCACGCCCGTGGGCGCCCACACCACGGCCAGCGACGCGCTGTGGGCCGGCCTGCCAGTCCTCACCGTACCGGGGGACGGCTTCGCCGCGCGGGTGGGTGCCAGCCTGCTGCGCGCCGTAGGGCTGCCGGACCTTGCCGTGCCCGACCTGGACGCCTACGAGGCGGTGGCGATTCGCCTGGCGTCGCAACCGGGAGAATTGGCGGACCTGAAGGCGCGGCTGACGGCAGGCCGCGACCGGGCGCCTCTGTTCGACACGGACCGCATGGCCCGGTCTCTGGAGCGCGCCTTCGCGACGATGTGGGCGATCCACGTGGCCGGAGAGGCGCCACGCTCCTTCGCGGCGCCCGAGGACTGACGCCCCTTATGGGAAGGGGCAGCGGTCGGCCGTGACCTCGACGAAGGAGCGGGCGCCGGCGGTGAAGGTGAAACGGTATTCGGCGTTGTCGACCACGACGGCGTGGTGCAGCGGCAGAACGCCCGTGGCGACCGTCTGCTTGCCGCCGATGGCCGTCACCTTGATGGTCACGGGCTGCGCCGGGTCGAACCAGCTCTCCTGGGCGCCCTGGGGGTTGCGGGCCGCTTGGCCCTCGCCGCTGACGGTCACCGTGTTGTTGCCGAAGGCGACCGCGCGGTTGCCGGTTTTCAGGAGCGGAGTCGCCAGGGCGAAGCGCTTGTTCTCCGGCTGTTGGCAGTTGCGCACAGGCTGAGCCTGGGCAATGACGAAGGCGAGCCGGTTCGCGTCCATGCCGCCCTTCAGCCGCTCGCCGATCAGCCCGGCCAGCCGTGCAAGGTCGCCGGTGGGCACCTCGCGCTGCAGGCGGGCATCAAGCTCCGCGGACTTGGCTTCCGCCGTCTTCGCGGCGTGCTGCATCTGGCTGGCGAGCAGCTCCAGCTCCGCTTTCTGGCGCGACAGGGCGGCGTTCTCCTCCCGCAGGGTCACGTCGCGGCCCTTCAACTGCTCGATGCCCATCTGGTAGGCGAAGAGACCCACGCCCAGAAGCACGACGGCGAACATCGCGAACTTCCCGAAACGCGCCCAGAATCGGCGTCGGTAACGACGGTCGTAGTCGTAGCGTCCCAAGGACATGGTGCGTGCGATCCGCTCGGAAGGAGAGGGTGCTATGGCTAGCGGGATCGGGCCTTCGATGCAACCCCTTGACCTTCGGCCGATCCTCTGCTCTCGACGGGGGTGCCCGGCTCCTCCCACGCGACGGGGGAGCCGGAGCCCGTCACCGGCTGCTGTTGTTGGAGTTGGTGGCGCCGAGGAAGCTGGAGCTGAAGCCCGGAGTGCGGAATTCGCCGACGTTCTTGAACACGAAGCGGAAGAAGAGCGTGTTGCCGTCGGTCTGTCCGGACGCGGTCGTCGTGTAGTCGCGCTGCGCGATGGTCTCGAAGATCAGGCATTCGTCCTGATAGCGCAGGATCGCCGCGCTGGACCGGGCACCGGGCTGCGGCCGCATGGCCTGGAGGTGCGCGAGGCTGATCGACCAGTTGTCCGTGAACCTGGAGCTGAGTCCGAAGGATGCCTGCTCCACGATGTCCTTCTGGATCGCGTAGCGGCTCTGCGTCTGGTCCACATAGGTGTAGGCCGTGGACAGCGCCAGTTCGGGAACGCCGACGGACGCATTGACGGAATGCCGCCGCGGATCCAGCGTGTCGTGGTCGATGCGGAAGCCGTAGTTGATGTCCATCCAGCTCGCCGGCCGCAGGTCCACGCGGCCGACATAGTCCGACCGCTGCTCCTCCAGGCCCGACCCGCCCTGGAACTGGCTGGATTTCGAGAAGCGGATGCTCTGGCCCAGGAACACGCTCGCCGAACCGGTCTTGTAGCCGGTGATCGAGGAGCGCAGGCCGTAGGTGAAGCGCGACCCGCCGTCGATCCGGTCGATGCCGGTGAAGCGGTTCGGCATGAACAGGTTCACCTCGTCGAATTCGACGTCCAGGCTGTCCTCGTTCGGATAGGCCGTGTGGTCGCCCACGTTCGGCGCCACGGTCAGCTGGCCGATCGGCTCGATCAGCTGCTGCGAGCTTTCGCCGTACCGGACGAACGGATAGCGGACCGTCGCCTGGGCCTGCGGGAAGAACCGCAGGCGGCTGATGTTGGTGTTTCCAGGAGAGGTCGGTTCGACCGGGTTGAACTGGTCGGCGTTGTAGCCGGCAATCAGCACGGACCCCGACAGGGTGGTGACGAAGCCGGCGTTCGACACGAATTCGCGTTCCCAACCCGGAATCATCGCGATGCGGCGGGTGTTCGGCCCGTCCTTGCCGATCCGGCTCACGCCCAGGAGGCTGCTGTTCAGCGACCAGCGACCACCCAGAAGGCTGCCGGGCTCGCCGAAGGCGAGGTAGCGCGCGTCGGGCAGCACGTACGGCTCCGGCACGCTGTTGCCGTAGCGCAGGTCCTGGAAGCTGTAGGCGTTGGCGACCGCGTAGTTGCGGCCGTTGAAGCCCTCGATGAAGCCGCGGCTGGTCAGAACCTCGTCGCGGTTGTTGAAGAAGCGCCGGAGGTAATAATCGTCGCTGGCCCGCTTGACGTCGAAGCCCCAGCGCCAGGTGTCGTCGATCTCGAACCGGCCGCGCCCGAAGAAGTGGCCGCGCAGGCGCCGGTCGTTGGCGCCAGACACCGAGCCGTTGGGGATTTCGCCTTCGGTCAGCGAGCCGTCGAGCTGGAGCGATCCCTTCTCGAAGCGCTGACGGTACTGGCCGCCCACATAGGGGCCCTGCTGCGTGTAGCCGCCAAAGTCGATCGTCGCGTCCTTGTCCGGCGCGATGTCCCAGTAATAGTGGGACACGATGCCGAAGCCGAGTTCCGAGCTGTTGCGGAAGCTCGGCGTCAGGAAGCCCGACTTACGTTCGACCGTCGGATCGGGATGCGACAGGTAGGGCAGGTAGAAGAACGGGACGCCGAACATCTCCATGAAAGCGTCGCGGTACCGGACCTCGTGCTCCTCGTTGTCCTGGACGACGCGGGCCGCGCGGATCTGCCAGACGGGCGCCCGCGTCGGGTCCTCCTTGCAGAGTTCGCAAGGGCTGTAGACGGCGCGGTTGATGCGGATCAGCCGCCCCTCGCGCCGTTCGCCTTCGGTACCGGCCATGCGGCTGTTGTCGGTCATCAGGACGCGGATGTTCTCGACGAACAGGTTCTTCAGGTCGTCGGTCAGTTCCGCGTAGTTCGAGAACAGGATGTCGCCCGACGGCTCGACCAAGCGGACGTTGCCCGTCGCCGTCACCACCTTTGTCTTCTGGTTGTAGGTGATGGTGTCGGCCCGGACGCTGCGCGCGCCCTGGGACAGTTCCACGTTGCCCGACGCGGTGACGAGGCCGAGGTCCTGGTCGAAGGTCACCGTGTCCGCGTTCAGCAGGACCGGCGGGTCCTTCTGCGCCGGCTGCTGCGGCGCGTTTTGCGCCGGCGGCTGTTGCGCCTCGGCAAGGTCGGACACGGCCACGCCGCACGCGACCATCAGCGCGATGATGCCGGAGCGGGCGATCAGCGAGTGGCTCGTCGCTGGACCACGCTTCGTCGGGGTGGCGCCGGGGCGCCAGGCATGTCGGGACGGGAACTGGGACATGTCCGAACGTTTGGGGTAACGGTCCGGCCAAGTCAACGGTTTCGCTGCAACCCCCGCGAATTGTCCGCGGACTGTGACCGCGCGGCGGAAAAGCTCCGCCATGGCGGGCGGAGCTGTACCGGGATCACCCCAAAAAGCTGTGTCAGGCGAAGGCTTTGTAGGCGATCAGGGTGAAGGTGTCGCGCACACCGCCCAGGGTCTGGATGTTCTCGGTCACGAATCGACCGATGTCCATGTCCTGGGTCAGGTAGCACTTCATCAGCAGGTCATACTGGCCGGAGATGGAGTGCACCTCCGACACCTGCTCGATCTCCTGCACGGCCTGATCGGCCACCAGGTAGGCCTTGCCCAGCTCACACTTGACCATGACGAAGATGGTCTGCATCGCGCTCAGCCCTCCTGCGAGGATTGCTCGATGGTCTCGGCGGCGGGTTCCGCAGGCATCGGGCGACGGGCGGACCGCAGCATGAAGGCAGGCATATGGTCGCCGAAGCCGATCACGGGTGTATCGTCGTCATCCTCGTCGCGGCGGCGACGGCGGTCACGGTCACGATCACGATCACGCTCGCGGCGCGGATCTGGACGGCGGCTCTCCGCCGCAGCGACCGACTCGCGGGGCTGGCGCTCCTCGCGAGGCTGACGCTCTTCGCGGGGTTGGCGATCTTCACGGGGGGCGCGGTCCTCACGGGGCGCGCGCTCCTCGCGGGCCGCCTTCTCCTCGCGGTCACCGCGCTCCCGCGGGGCCTTGTCGCGCTCACGATCGCGATCGCGGTCCTTCCCGCGTCCACGGCCGCCACGGCCGCGGCGCGCCTCGTCCTCGCTGAGGAACTCGGCCGACTCGAGGCCATCGATGGCGATCAACGGAATCTCCCGCTTGATGAGGCGACTGATGGCCGCGACCTGCTTGCCGTCCAGCGGACTGGCGAGCGTGAAGGCGCGCCCGGTCTTGCCGGCCCGCCCCGTGCGACCAATGCGGTGGACGTAGTCCTCCGCGCTGACCGGGACGTCGAAGTTGAAGACGTGGCTCAGCCCCTGCACGTCCAGGCCGCGCGCGGCCACGTCGGAGCAGACGAGCAGCGTGATCTCGCCCTTCTTGAAGGCCTCCAGCGTCTCCGTGCGCTTGGACTGCACCATGTCGCCGTGCAGCGCGCCGGCGTTGAAGCCGTGGCTCTCCAGCGACTTCTGCAGGATCGCGACGTCGCGCTTGCGGTTGCAGAAGATGAAGGCGTTCTTGACGTCCTCGGTGCGCAGCAGGTGGCGCAGCGCCTTGCGCTTGTCCTCCTCGTGCACCAGGGCCATGGCCTGCGTCACCGTCTCCGACGGGGAGGCGGGCGGGGCGACGGTCACTTCCTTCGGGTTCATCAGGAAGGCGTCGGCCAGGCGGCGGATTTCCGGCGGCATGGTGGCGGAGAAGAACAGCGTCTGGCGCATGCGCGGCAGCTTGCTGACGATCCGCTCGATGTCCGGGATGAAGCCCATGTCGAGCATCCGGTCCGCCTCGTCGATGACGAAGACCTTGATGTCGTTGAGCATGATGTTGCCGCGCTCGAACAGGTCGATCAGGCGGCCGGGGGTGGCGATCAGCACGTCCACGCCACGGTCCAGCCGCTTCACCTGCTCGGTGAAGGTCTCGCCGCCAATCAGCAGGGCCATGCTGAGCTTGTGATGCTTGCCGTAGGTCTCGAAGCTCTCCGCCACCTGGGCGGCCAGCTCGCGGGTCGGCTCCAGGATGAGCGATCGGGGCATGCGGGCCCGTGCCCGGCCGGAGGCCAGGATGTCGATCATCGGCAGGGTGAAGCTGGCCGTCTTGCCCGTGCCCGTTTGCGCGCAGCCGAGCACGTCACGGCCTTGCAGGACCCAGGGAATCGCCTGTTCCTGAATCGGCGTCGGCTGGGTGTAACCCTTATCCTCGATTGCGCGGAGGACGTCGGGTCCAAGCCCAAGTTCCGAAAATAGCATCCAACCTGTTTCTGTCTGGAGTACGAAAATCGAGCCTTCCCGGCCCGACGATTAGATGGGGCCGCAGAATATGAAGTCAAAGGGCGCTGTCAATAGACCTTGTGCTGAAAACGCGCATTGCGCGTGCCGAAGTGGGGTGGCTTGGCGGACAAGACGCGCTCCGGTAGGCTTCGCAACCACCTTTCGGGCGATTCGGACGTCCGTCCGGGGCCGCTCGGACGGCTTCGCGGCTCCGGAGTCGCGGCGCGAAAGAGGGGGCTTCGGTCCACGTGAAAAACGAAGAGAATGGCAACGCCATGCTTTTGAATTCCGAACAGTCCCTTCTGCTGGTCGTCGACGTCCAGGAACGGCTGATGCCCGCCATGGGCGCGGCGACGCACCGGCGTTCAAGGCGGTTCTGGATCTCATCAAGTGACGGTGTCGGAGAAACGCATGACCGAGAGACTTCCCCTGATCCTGCTGCCCGGCATGCCGCTGGACGCGGCGCTGTGGGACCACCAGACGCGGCATCTGGGTGAGGTCGCGGACGTCGCCGTTGGCGACCTGACCGGCCATGACAGCATGGCCGCCCTGGCTCGCGCCGTGCTGGACCGCGCGCCGCCGCGCTTCGCGCTCGCCGGACTGTCCATGGGCGGCTACGTTTCCTTCGAGATTCTGCGCCAAGCGCCGGAGCGGGTGGCGAAGCTCGCCCTGATCGACACCAGCGCCCGCCCGGACACGCCGGAGCAGACGGCGACCCGCAAGGACGGCATCGCGCTCGTCCGCCAGGGACGCCTGCGTCAAGTCATCGCGGCCGGCCTGCCGCGGCTGGTCCACCCGGACCGCCTGAAGGACGCGCTCCTGGTCGACTCGATCCAGGCCCAGGCGCAGAGGGTCGGGCCGGACAATTATGCGCTCCAGCAGACCGCCATCATGAACCGGCCGGACAGCCGGCCCGAGCTGCCGGCCATACGCTGCCCGACGCTGGTGCTGTGCGGCCGCCAGGACGCCATCACGCCGCCGGACGTCCATGCGGAGATCGCCGCCGGCGTGCCCGGCGCGCGACTCGCGATCGTGGAGGATTGCGGCCATCTCTCCGCGATGGAACGCCCCCAGGCGGTCACCGCACTGCTGCGGGATTGGATTCTGTACGGCTAACGGTGCCTAGCAGTCCGGGCCGGAGCATCCCGCGTCGCTCTGGGCCGACGGGAAAAGAGTGAAGGTCATGTCGCTGATCAGTTGTCGGAAATCGGGATCGGCCGGTCCCCGCGGGCTGTCGAGCCACCCCGTCGCGGAGGACAGCGGGCCGCCGCCGCGGCAGAAGGCCCCCTGGACCACGATGGGCCCGCCCGGCGGGCTCGTCCGGATCGGCTGGCCGGCGCACAGGTAGGAGTTCAGCATCGTCTGCGCCGGATTGAAGGCGAAAACCACGCGATAATCGGGCCGCGCCGTATCATTCGGCGTCGTCGTGAAGTGGGTGTCCACGCCGCTGACGCGGTTCTGCATGTTGTCGGTGACCAACTGGCCGAAGCTCTGCGCATCCATGCCGAAGGGATTGCCCTGGATCACCACGCGCATGTCGCGGTTGGAGGCGGCGTAGGCGACCTCCGCCCGCGTGTAGGCGGCCATCGGCTGGTCCGCCACCACGCGTTCGTTGGAGCAGGCCGCCGCCCCCGCGCAGAGGGCCAGGGCGGCGAGGCGAAGAAGGGCGGTCATGAGGGCGTGCCGCGTGTTGTTGTCACCTGACCGGGAGAATGGAGCGCGAACGCCCGCACGGCAAGGTCGCGCCCCCGAATGGGCAGCCGCATCCCACGCCACGATGATCCCCGCCATCGGTGCTTCGGGAAATTTCGGCCCTGCGATGACGTTGGGGGGCTGCGCTTGATCAACATCAAGGCAAAATCGTGGAGGTTTTGCTCAAAATAGGCTCAACAACTTTGGGAGTGCGCGCGATCTGGCGCAGCGCCGCCGAAGAAATCGCGGAGCCTACGGTCATGACCGCCACAACGCCCTCTCTTCTGTCGCCGTTCGCCAACCTTCCGATCCGCTTGAAGGTGCTGTCGGGATTTGTTTGTGTACTGCTGATACTCCTGGCGGTGAGCGGGATCGGGTACTCCGCCTTCCTGGAAGTCAAAACGGCGTTCAAGGGCTTCGGCCAGCGTGTCGATGTCGTCGCCATCGCCCGCGACATCGACCGCAACGCGCTCGAACTGCGCCGTCACGTCCGCGAGTATGCCGTGACGGGGAATGAGGAGTCCGTCTCCGCCGCCCAGACGGCGGTGACGACCCTGCGCCGGAACATCGAAACCGGCGTGGCCACCGTCCGGAACCCGGAGCGGCAGGAGCGCCTGAAGGCCGTTCAGGCGTCTTTCGAACGGTATGTGGCCGACTTCGCCAAGGTCTCCGCGTGGAAGCGCGAACAGGCGACGCTGATCAAGGAAACGCTGGATCCATCCGGCCAGACGATGCGCGTCGATTTTGAGAAGCTGATCGCCGTTGCGGTCAAGGCCGGCGACAAGGACGTCGTGGACATGGCCACCGCCGGGCTGCAGAGCCTGATGCAGGCGCGGCTTTACACGAACAAGATGCTGGGCCGCCACGACGAGGAGTCGGCGCAGGAGGCGGAGCACCATTTCAAGGATTTGCGCAGCAAGATCCGGGCGTTGGACACCGCCACCGGCGAGATGTCCGGGCGCAAGGAATTCGACGCGATCGCCGGGCTGGCGGAGCGCTACCACACGGGCTTCCTGCGCGCCCGGGACCTCAGCCAGCAGTTGGACACGCTGGTGAACCGGGACATGCGGCGGGACGGCGATTCCATCGGCGACAACGTGGCGCACATCCGGGACACCGGCATCGCCGAGGAGCACGCGATCAAGGCCGAGGCGGACGAAACCCTGATCACCAGCGAGCGGCTGATCATCGGTTTGGCGGTGGGTGGATTCCTCGCGGGGTTGATGCTGGCCTGGGTGATTGGCCGCGCGATCGCGTCGCCCATCGTCGGCATGACCGCGGTCATGAAGCGGATCGCCGGGGGCGACCTGACCGCCCCGGTTCCGCACATCGGGCGGCGCGACGAGGTCGGCGCCATGGCCGACACGTTGGAGGTGTTCAAGCGCGGCATGCTCGACGCCGAACGCCTGCGCGCCGCGCAGGAGGACAGCAAGCGGCAGGCCGAGGAGCAGCGTCGCCGGGAGATGAACCGCCTCGCCGACGACTTCGAGAGCCAGGTGGAGGGCGTGGTCCAGCATGTGGCCTCCGCGTCCACCGAGATGAGCGCGACGGCGTCGACCATGTCGGCGGCCGCCGACCAGGCCCGGCGCCAAGCCACGGCGGTCGCCGCGGCGGCGGAGCAGGCCTCCGTCAACGTGCAGACCGTCGCCGCGGCAGCCGGCCAGTTGCGCGAGTCCATCGGAGAGATCGGACGGCAGATCGCCCGTTCGACGGAGACCACACAAGGCGCGGTGGTGAAGGCGCAGCACACCAACGCGATGGTCGGCAGCCTCGCGGAGGCCGCCCAGCGCATTGGCGACGTCGTCGCGCTGATCAACGACATCGCCGGCCAGACCAACCTGCTGGCGCTCAACGCCACCATCGAGGCGGCAAGGGCGGGAGAGGCCGGCAAGGGCTTCGCCGTGGTGGCGTCGGAGGTGAAGAGCCTGGCCAACCAGACCGGCCGCGCCACGGAGGAGATCGCGCAGCAGATCGCCGCGGTCCAGGATGCGACCAAGCAGGCGGTGGGTGCGATCCGCGACATCACCGCGACCATCGCGTCGGTGAATGAGACGTCCAGCTCCATCGCCTCGGCGGTCGAGGAGCAGCAGGCCGCCACCAGCGAGATTTCGCGCAATGTGGAACAGGCGGCGCGCGGAACGCAGGAAGTCGCCACCAACATCGCCGGCGTGTCGCAAGCCGCCCAGGAAGCCGCCCACGCGGCCGAGCAGGTGCTGAACGAGGCGTCGGAGCTGTCGCGTCAGTCGGAACTGCTGGACAAGGGTGTGGTCGGCTTCATCGCCAAGGTCCGGGCGGGCTGAAACGCTGCCGCGAAGACGATCCGTAGGTTGGGTGGAGCGCCGGCGAAACCCAACTTACGTCGCCTGACCGGCATTGTTGGCTTCCGCAGGCTCTCCACCCAACCTACGCAGTCAACAGGCTTTTAAACGTCGATGTCGTCCACGCGGACGAACTTCGCGTTGTCCTGGATGAACTGGAAGCGCAGCTCCGGCTTGCGGCCCATCAGGCTTTCCACCAGCGTCTTGGTGCCCTTAAAGTCGTCCTCCTGCTCCGGGTCGGCGGCGTTGGGCACGACGACGCGCAGCAGCGAGCGCTTCCGGGGGTCCATGGTGGTGTCGCGCAGCTGGGCCGGCATCATCTCGCCCAGGCCCTTGAACCGGCTAATCTCCACCTTCTTGCCCTTGAACATCTTGCCCATCAGCTCGTCCTTGTGCGCGTCGTCGCGCGCGTAGACCGACTTGGCGCCGTGGCTGATGCGGTAGAGCGGGGGCAGGGCCAGGTACAGGTGGCCGTTCTGGATCAGGCCGGCCATCTCCCGGTAGAAGAAGGTCATCAGCAGCGAAGCGATGTGCGCGCCGTCCACGTCCGCGTCGGTCATGATGATGACGCGCTCGTAGCGCAGCTTGTCGCTGGAAAAGTCCTTGCCGATCCCACAGCCGAGCGCCTGGGTGAGGTCGTTCAGCTCCTGGTTCGCCTTCATCTTGTCGACCGAGGCCGACGCGACGTTCAAGATCTTGCCGCGCAGCGGCAGGATGGCCTGGGTCTCGCGGTTGCGCGCCTGCTTGGCCGAGCCGCCGGCCGAGTCACCCTCGACCAGGAAGATCTCCGTCCCCTCCGGCGTGTTGCGGGAGCAATCGGCCAGCTTGCCGGGCAAGCGCAGGCGGCGGGTGGCCGACTTGCGGCCCAGTTCCTTCGACTGCTTGCGGCGCGCCCGCTCCTCCGCCTTCTCGATCAGGCGTTCCAGAAGGGCATTGGAGGAGGACGGGTTGCCCGACAGCCAGTGGTCGAAATGGTCCTTGACCGCGGCTTCGACGAGCCGATGCGCCTCCGCCGTGACCAGCTTTTCCTTGGTTTGGCCCTGGAAATGCGGCTCCCGGATGAAGACCGACAGCAGGATGCAGGCGTCGCCCACCACGTCGTCCGCGGTCACCTGGGCGGCGCGCTTGTTGTTGGTCAGCTCGCCGTAGCCCTTCAGCGCGCGCGTCAGCGCGGCGCGCAGGCCGGCCTCGTGCGTGCCGCCCTGGGGCGTGGGAACCGTGTTGCAGTAGGTGTGCGAGAAGCCCTCGTCGTCGTCCGGCCAAGCGATCGACCATTCGACGCGGCCCTGCTGGTTCGGGAAGTCCAGCGCGCCGGAGAAGGGGGTCGGCGTCAGGGTCTTGCGGTCCTTCAGCGCGGCGTTGAGGTAGTCGAGCAGGCCACCGGGGAAGTGCAGCGTCTCCTGTGCCGGGGTGGTCGACTCCGGCGTCAGCAGCGCCGGATCACAGCTCCAGCGGATCTCCACGCCCCGGTAGAGATAGGCCTTGGAGCGCGCCATCCGGTACAGGCGGAAGGGCTCGAAATGGGCGGCCTCGCCGAAGATTTCCGGGTCGGGGTGGAAGCGGATCGTCGTGCCGCGGCGGTTGATCGCGCCCTGCTTGGCGAGCGGCCCCTGCGGCAAGCCGCGGCTGTAGTTCTGGATGAACAGCTGGCGGTCGCGCGCCACCTCCACCGTCAGCCGGTCCGACAAGGCGTTCACCACCGATAGGCCGACGCCGTGCAAGCCGCCCGAGGTCTGGTAAACCTTGTTGGAGAACTTGCCGCCGGAGTGCAGCGTGGTGAGGATCACCTCCAGCGCCGACTTGCCGGGGTACTTGGGGTGGTCGTCGATCGGGATGCCGCGGCCGTTGTCGCGCACGATCACCGTGCCCTCGGCGGTCAGCTCCAGGTCGATGCGGCTGGCGTGGCCGGCCACGGCCTCGTCCATGGCGTTGTCCAGCACCTCCGCGACGAGGTGGTGCAATGCCCGGTCGTCGGTGCCGCCGATGTACATGCCCGGCCGTCGGCGGACAGGCTCAAGCCCTTCCAGAACCTCGATATCCTGGGCGGAATAGCTGTCGGCCTTGCGCGCCGTGTTCTCGAAAAGGTCGCTCATGACCCAACTTTATAGGAATTTCGTCAGGGCTGCGCAAGCGCATGCGGTGGCCTTTATATACCCCGCGCACAAGATTTTGTGATGTGCTTTTTCGCCGCCACCTTTCCCGCCATGGAGGACCGATGAGCGACCACGCCTCTCCCGCAGACACCCCTTCGCGCACCGGCGGCCCGAAAGCCACGACCATGGACGATGGGCCGGCGCTGCGCACCATCGCCATGCCCGCCGACACCAACCCCAACGGCGACATTTTCGGCGGCTGGCTGCTAGCGCAAATGGACCTTGCCGGCGGTGTGGTCGCCCTGCGCCGCGCCTGCGGCCGCGTCGCGACCGTGGGGATTGAGGCGATGACCTTCCACAAGCCGGTCTTCGTCGGTGACGAGGTCAGTTGCTACGCGTTTGTGGAGAAGGTCGGCCGCACCTCCATACGGGTACGGGTGGAAACCTGGGTGCGCCGGCAGCGCACCGCGCCGGAGCCAATCAAGGTCACCGAGGGCGTCTTCACCTACGTCGCCATCGGCGAAGACCGCAAGCCGCGTGAGGTTCCGGCGGAGTAAGGGCTGGGGCCGGCGAGGGCGGGCGGCAACGCCCACCCTCGCCGGCTTTCCGGTTACTGGCTGTTCGTGTTGGCGCCACCAGGAGTGGGTGAGGGGGCGGGGGCGGTCGTGGTCGGAGCCGGCGTTGCCGTGGACGGGGCGTTGCCCGTTACGCCCGACGCGTTCTGGCCAGGCGTGCCGGCCGGGGGCGGCGGGGTGGTCGCTGGCCGCTCCGCCGTGGAGGTGGTGTTCGTTTTCCCGCTGTCGTTCTTGGCCGACTGCTCGTTGCACGCGGCGAGGCCGAGGGCCAGCGCCGGAACGACGGCAAGCCAGAGCTTGCTACGCATGGAGATCTCTCCCTTCCATGTTTTGCATCCGCCGCCGCAGCATCCGCCCCGGGAGGAGCGGCCGCCGTGGCGACGCAGTCCGACAAACACGCGGGACCCCGTCCTATTCCGTTCCGGATGGCGTTTTCTGCCCATGCCTTTCGAATGGGGTAACTCAGCAGCCGTTGCGCGAAGCGCAATCGAGCCTTTACTGTGCGCATGAAGACAGCGAGCCCGTGAATTCTTTTGGATTGCTTCTTTTTCGTTTGACCGAAGGAATCCCCTGTGATTCCATCCGGCCATGACCATGCTCTCGAATCTCACCGACTCGTTGAAGCGCGCGGCGAAGAGCGCTCTTCGGCACACCATCGGCCCGGCCATCGGCGCGAGCGTCGTGGCCTATTTCGTCTATTATGCCGTGCAGGGCGACCGCGGCCTGCTCGCCATGAAGCATCTGGAAACGGAGATCGCGACGGCCGAATCCGTGCTCCAGCAGGTGAGGGCGGAGCGCGAGCGCATGGACAAGCGCGCCCAACTGATGCGCAACGATCATCTCGACCGCGACATGCTGGACGAGCGGGCGCGCACGATGCTGAACCTTTCCGGCCCGCGTGACGTCATCATCCAGCTGCCCAAGGCTGCGGCCCCGGATGATGCTAGCGCTGAGAATAGCGCTGAGAAACGGCCCAGATCAGTCAATTAACCGGAAGCTGGTTAACTTCCAAATTCGTGTTTGAAAACAGATATTTGCGTAGTCCGCGCTTGTCGTGTACTGTGCGCGCCATATCCACTTCCGGTGCGAGGGGAATGTTCCCTCGTAACGTGTTGCGGTCACGGCTGTTCGCTTGCCGTTGCCGTATGAACCCTGGGGAGGAAAAACATGGCCGCGTCACGACGCCGTCCCAAGGCGCAGACCGAGTCCGCGCCGAAGCAGGCCGCTTCGGCCGAGGAAATGATCAAGTTCTACCGCGAGATGCTGCTCATCCGCCGCTTCGAGGAGAAGGCGGGCCAGCTCTATGGCATGGGCCTCATCGGCGGTTTCTGCCACCTCTACATCGGCCAGGAAGCCGTCGTGGTGGGTGTGCAGGCGGCGCTGAAGGACGGTGACGACGTCATCACCAGCTACCGCGATCACGGCCATATGCTGGCCTGCGGCATGGACCCCAAGGGCGTGATGGCCGAGCTGACCGGCCGCCGCGGGGGCTATTCCAAGGGCAAGGGCGGCTCGATGCACATGTTCAGCCGCGAGAAGAACTTCTACGGCGGCCACGGCATCGTCGGCGCGCAGGTCCCGCTGGGCACCGGCCTCGCCTTCGCGCACAAGTACAACAAGGACGACGGCCTGTCCGCGGTCTACAGCGGCGACGGCGCCATCAACCAGGGCCAGGTCTACGAGAGCTTCAACATGGCGGCCCTTTGGAAGCTGCCGGTGCTCTACGTGATCGAGAACAACAAGTACGCGATGGGCACCTCGCAGGAGCGCGCCGCAGCCGGCGAGCTGTACCAGCGCGGTTCGGCCTACGGCATCCCCGGGCACCAGGTGAACGGCATGGACGTCCTGGAAGTCCGCGCCGCCGCCGAGAAGTGGGTCGAGTACATCCGCGCCGGCAACGGCCCGGTCATCCTGGAGATGAAGACCTACCGCTACCGCGGCCACTCGATGTCCGACCCGGCCAAGTACCGCACCAAGGAAGAAGTCGAGAAGATGCGGAGCGAGTCCGATCCGATCGACAACCTGAAGCGGAACCTGCTCGACGGCGCCTACGTCACCGAGGACCAGCTCAAGGAAATCGACCGCGAGGTCAAGGCCGTGGTGACCGAAGCCGCGGAGTTCTCGCAGCAGAGCCCCGAGCCCGATCCGGCGGAGCTGTGGACCGACGTGCTGGTCGAGGCCTGAGGGTCGAAGCCTGACATCAACGCATAAGCGAGCGGCGCCGAGGGCCGGGGCATCAACCCCGGATGACCCGCGCCGCCGGAGGTTGAGGAATGCCGATCGAAGTGCTGATGCCGGCGCTGTCGCCCACCATGACCGAGGGCAAGCTGGCGAAGTGGGTCAAAAAAGAGGGTGACGAGGTCAAGTCCGGCGACGTGCTCGCCGAGATCGAGACCGACAAGGCGACCATGGAGGTCGAGGCGGTCGACGAAGGCCGCATCGGCAAAATCCTGGTGGCCGAGGGCACCGAGAACGTCGCCGTGAACACCCCGATCGCCGTCATCCTGGGCGAGGGCGAGAGCGCCGTGGACGCCGTTTCGGCCGCCCCGGTGCCGGCGCCCAAGGTCGCCGCGGAGCCGGTGGTCAAGGACAGCGGCGCGCGCCCCGACGCCACCCTGCCGACCGGCCCGGAAAAGGGCCCGGCCGCCGCCCCGCCCGCGTCCGACGAGGACAAGTTCTTCGACAAGACGGTCAAGAAGACCGTCCGCGAAGCGCTGCGCGACGCCATGGCCGAGGAAATGCGCCGCGACCCGACCGTCTTCCTGATGGGCGAGGAAGTCGCGCAGTACCAGGGCGCCTACAAGGTCTCCCAGGGCCTGCTGCAGGAATTCGGCGCCGACCGCGTCATCGACACGCCGATCACCGAGTACGGCTTCGCCGGCCTGGGTGTCGGCGCGGCCTTCAAGGGCCTGCGCCCGATCGTCGAGTTCATGACGTTCAACTTCGCCATGCAGGCGATCGACCACATCGTGAACTCCGCCGCCAAGACGCTGTACATGTCCGGCGGCCAGATGGGCTGCCCGATCGTGTTCCGCGGCCCGAACGGGGCCGCCGCCCGCGTCGCGGCCCAGCACAGCCAGGACTTCACGCCCTGGTACGCCAGCGTCCCGGGCCTGAAGGTCGTCGCCCCCTATTCGGCGTCGGACTTCAAGGGCCTGCTGAAGTCGGCGATCCGCGATCCGAACCCGGTCATCTTCCTTGAGAACGAGATCCTCTACGGCCAGACCTTCGAGGTCCCGGAGAGCGAGGACTTCATTGTTCCGATCGGCCGCGCCAAGATCCGCCGCACCGGCACCGACGTGACCATCACCGCCCATTCGCTGATGGTCAGCTACGCGCTCGCCGCCGCCGAACTGCTGGAGAAGGACGGCATCAGCGCCGAGGTCATCGACCTCCGCTCGATCCGTCCGCTGGACACCGAGACCATCGTCAACTCCGTCAAGAAGACCAACCGCCTCGTCACCGTCGAGGAGGCTTGGCCGACCTGCAGCATCGGTTCCGAGCTGTCGGCCCTCATGATGGAGCACGCGTTCGACTATCTGGACGCCCCGGTGATCCGCGTGAACGGCCTCGACGTCCCGATGCCCTACGCGGCCAATCTGGAAAAGCTCGTCCTTCCTTCGCCGGACCGCATCGCGGACGCGGCGAAGAAAGCCTGCTACCGCAAGTAAGGAGGGCGAGCCCATGACCATCCAGATCCTGATGCCCGCCCTGTCGCCCACCATGACCGAGGGCAACCTCGCCAAGTGGCTGAAGAAGGAGGGTGACTCGGTGAAGTCCGGCGACGTGCTCGCCGAGATCGAAACCGACAAGGCCACCATGGAAGTCGAAGCGGTCGACGAAGGCCGCATCGGCAAGATCCTCGTCCAGGCCGGCACGCAGGGCGTCGCGGTGAACACCCCGATCGCCGTGCTGCTGGAAGAGGGCGAGGACGACAGCGCGCTCGACAAGGCTCCCGCCCCGGCCACCGGCACGGCCGGCACCGGCGGCTATGGCAGCCAGGGTGCGGGCGCCCCGCCCGCCGATCAGGCCGTTGCCCCGAAGACGCCGGCCCCGGCGTCCGCCCCGGCCGCACCCGCCGCTCAGGCCGCGGCGGGCCATGGTGGTGACCGCGTGTTCGCCAGCCCGCTGGCCCGCCGTCTCGCCGAGCAGGCCGGCATCGACCTGAAGGCGGTGAAAGGCTCCGGCCCGAACGGCCGGATCGTGAAGGCCGATGTCGAGGCCGCGAAGGCCGGCGGCGGTGCCAAGGCCGCCGCCCCGCAGCAGGCTGCCGAGGCGAAGGCTCCGGCCGCTGCCCCGGCTCCGGCGGCGACTCCCGCCCCGGCTCCCAAGGCCGCAGGCATCGACGCTAAGGACCTGTCGGACAAGCTCGGTATGGCCTACAAGGCCCAGCCGAACAGCAGCATGCGCAAGACGATCTCCCGTCGTCTGACCGAGGTGCAGCAGACGGTGCCGGACTATTTCCTGGCCATCGACTGCGAGCTGGACGCGCTGCTGAAGGTCCGCGCCGACCTGAACGCCCGGTCCAAGGACTACAAGCTGTCGGTCAACGACTTCATCATCCGCGCCGCCGCGCTGACGCTGAAGAAGTTCCCGAACATCAACGCCGCCTGGTCGGAAGAGGCCATCCTGCGCTACGACCACGTCGACATTTCCGTCGCCGTGGCCACGCCGACCGGCCTGATCACGCCGATCGTCAAGAAGGCGGAGACCAAGGGCTTGGCCGAAATCTCCAACGAGATGAAGGGCCTGGCGGAGCGCGCCCGCGACGGCAAGCTGAAGCCGGAGGAGTTCCAGGGCGGCACCTTCTCGATTTCGAACCTCGGCATGTACGGCATCCGGGAATTCGCGGCCATCATCAACCCGCCGCAGGCCTGCATCATGGCCGTCGGTGCTGGTGAGCAGCGGCCGGTCGTGAAGAACGGCGCCCTGGCCATCGCCACGGTGATGACCGTCTCGGTCACCGTCGACCACCGCGTGGCTGACGGCGCCCAGGGTGCGGAGTTCCTGGCGGCCTTCAAGAAGCTGATCGAGGACCCGCTTGCCATGCTCCTGTAACGAAGGACCGGACCCATGAGCGCCAGCCTCTCCCCCCTGCGCGCGGAAATCGACGCACTCGATGCGGAGATCATCGACCTTCTGGCCAAACGCTTCGGCGTCGTCCGGCGGGTTGCCGTCGTCAAGCAAAGGGAGGGGCTGCCCGCCGTCCTGCCCGACCGCGTCGAAGCGGTGAAGGAGCGGGCGGCGGCGCTGGGCAATGCCCAGGGGCTCGATCCGGACTTCATGCGGAAGCTCTACGAAACGATCATCGACGAGGCCTGCCGGGTCGAAGACGCGTTCTTCGCCGCATCCGCCGCCGACAAGAACGGCGCGGGCACGCCTTGATCTTAGGGAGGAACAACCCTTGGCCGACATGAACTACGACGTCATCGTCATCGGCGGCGGTCCCGGCGGCTATGTGGCGGCGATCCGCGCCGCGCAGCTCGGCCTCAGCACCGCGGTCGTGGAGCGTGAGAACCTGGGCGGCATCTGCCTGAACTGGGGCTGCATCCCTACCAAGGCGCTGCTGCGCTCGGCGGAGGTGCTGCGCAACGCCAAGCACGCGTCCGAATACGGCTTGGTCATCCAGAACCCGTCCTTCGACCTGGACAAGGTCGTGCAGCGTTCGCGCAAGGTCGCCGGCCAGCTGAACGGCGGCGTCAAGCACCTGCTGAAGAAGAACAAGGTCGCCGTCATCGAGGGCGAGGCCAAGCTGCTCGGCAAGGGGCAGGTGGCCGTCACCAAGAACGGCGCGGCGGTCGGCACCTTCGGTGGCAAGAACATCATCATCGCCACCGGCGCCCGCGCCCGCACCCTGCCGGGCCTTGAGGACGACGGCAAGCTGGTCTGGACCTACCGCAAGGCCATGACCCCGGACACCACGCCGAAGTCGCTGCTGGTCATCGGCTCCGGCGCCATCGGCATCGAGTTCGCCAGCTTCTACAACGAGCTGGGCGCCAAGGTGACGGTGGTCGAGGTGATGGACCGCATCCTGCCGGTCGAGGACGAGGAGATCTCGACCTTCGCCCGCAAGCAGTTCGAAAAGCAGGGCATGCGCATCGTCACCGCGGCCAAGGCCGGCAACCTGCGCAAGGGTGCCGACAACGTCACGGTGGCGGTCGAGGCCAACGGCAAGACCGAGGACATCACCGTCGACCGCGTGATCCTGGCCGTCGGCATCGCGCCGAACACGGAAAACCTCGGCCTGGAGAACACCAAGGTCAAGACCGACCGCGGCCACATCAAGACCAACCAGTGGTGCCAGACGGAAGAGCCGGGCGTCTACGCCATCGGCGACGTCACCGGCGCGCCCTGGCTCGCCCACAAGGCCAGCCACGAGGGCGTGATCGCCATCGAGCACATCGCCGGCAAGCACCCGCACGCGCTAGACGTCCGCAACATCCCGGGCTGCACCTACTCGCACCCGCAGATCGCCTCGGTCGGCCTGACGGAGAAGAAGGCCAAGGAGGCCGGCTACGACGTCCGCGTCGGCCGCTTCCCCTTCATCGGCAACGGCAAGGCGATCGCCTTGGGTGAGGCGGACGGCATGGTGAAGACCGTGTTCGACGCCAAGACCGGCGAGCTTCTGGGTGCCCATATGGTCGGCGCCGAGGTGACGGAGCTGATCCAGGGCTACACGGTCGCGAAGACCATGGAGACGACCGAGAAGGAGCTGATGGAGACGGTGTTCCCGCACCCGACCCTGTCCGAGATGATGCACGAGTCCGTCCTTGATGCCTATGGCCGGGCTATCCACTTCTAATCGGCATGCCGAATGACCTCGGTCGGAGGATGAGCAGCAGGAGCGCCGCGCACGACGGGGATGGCCGCAGCCGGTCGGGCGACCGATGGCGGTATCCCCGCGGGCGGGCGCTGTTGCCGGTCCATGTGTCGGTTAGACCATCGTCGTCTAGGCGATCCGCATCCGGGCTGCTAAACAGACTTGACCGGTCGGTCATTCCGGCTTATCCGGCGGGGTTGTTTCCGCCGGAATGGCGTGCGTGAGCGCGTCCCCGTTCAGCATCGGCGCTGCCCGCGGGCAGCCCGTTGGGAGCTATTGAGATCATGACCCTGGCCGACCAGTCCGAAAAGCTTCGCCATCCCGAAAAGGCCCACAAGCCGGACAACCCCATCCAGCGCAAGCCGGGCTGGATACGGGTGAAGGCGCCGACGAGCCAGGAGTACAACGAGACCCGCGAGCTGATGCGCGGGCTGAAGCTGAACACCGTGTGCGAGGAGGCGGCCTGCCCGAACATCGGGGAGTGCTGGAAGCACAAGCACGCCACCTTCATGATCCTGGGCTCGATCTGCACCCGCGGCTGTGCCTTCTGCAACGTCGAGACCGGCCGGCCGGACCAGCTGGACCCGCACGAGCCCGACAACGTCGGCGAGGCGGTCGCCCAGCTGAAGCTCAGCCACGTCGTGGTGACCTCCGTCGACCGCGACGACCTCGCGGACGGCGGGGCCGAGCACTTCGCGCGCACGATCCGCGCCATCCGCGCGGCGTCGCCGGGCACGACCATCGAGATCCTCACCCCCGACTTCCAGAAGAAGAAGGGCGCGCTTGAGGTCGTGGTCGAGGCCAAGCCCGACGTCTTCAACCACAATCTGGAAACGGCGCCGCGGCTCTACCCGACGATCCGCCCGGGTGCGCGCTATTTCACCTCGCTGCAGCTGCTGTCGCGGGTGAAGGAGTTGGATCCGACGATCTTCACCAAGTCCGGCGTCATGGTCGGATTGGGCGAGACGAAGGAGGAGGTCGGCCAAGTCATGGACGATCTGCGCGCCGCCGACGTTGACTTTATGACGATCGGACAGTACCTCCAGCCAACGCCCAAGCACGCGGCGGTGGACCGGTTCGTGACTCCCGACGAATTCGAGAGCTACGCAACACTTGGCCGCGGCAAGGGTTTCCTGATGGTGGCCTCGACGCCGCTCACCCGCTCGTCCTACCACGCGGGCGCGGATTTCGAGAAGCTGCGCGAAGCCCGCCTCCGCAAGCTGGCGGTGGGTGCGGGCTGACGGGCTGCTGGAGACGAACGGAGCGGGTATGCCGACGCACGCGGAAAAGAAGGTCCTTCCCTACACGCCGGAACAGATGTACCGGCTGGTCGCCGACGTGGAGAAGTACCCGGAATTCCTGCCCTGGTGCCTCGCCGCCCGCATTCGCCGCCGCGAAGGCAACGTGATGTTCGCCGACCTGGTCATCGGCTTCAAGATGGTGCGGGAGCGCTTCACCTCCCGCGTCGAGCTTGACGAGGCGGGCCGGCGGATCGACGTGCAGTACACAGAGGGGCCGTTCCAGTACCTGAACAACCACTGGATCTTCACCCCGCACGAGCGTGGTGTCTGCGTGGACTTCTACGTGGATTTCGAATTTCGCTCGAAGATGCTGCAGAAGATCATGGGCGTCCTGTTCAACGAGGCGGTGCGCCGCATGGTCCAGGCCTTCGAGACCCGCGCCGACCAACTCTACGGAAACGGCGCCGTCCGCCCGGCCGCAGCGCGGACGGCGTAAGCCCCTTCTCCCCTCCGGGGAGAAGGTTGGGATGAGGGGGCGGCCGAAGGCCGGAAACGCTGCCTCATACCAGCGCGTTGACGCCCTCCGGGTGCCCCCTCACCCTCTCCCCAGAGGGGCGAGGGGATTCAAGATCACCGTATGCTGCTGTCCGGCTTGGCCGACTTCAGCCGCTCCAGGGCGGCCTGGACGGTCGCGAGGCGGACCTCCTCGCGGTCGCCGGGGAAGTTGTATTCCTTGTGCTTGGCTGCACCCCGCCGCACCGCCGTGGCGATATAGACCCGCCCGACCGGCTTCTCCGGCGTGCCGCCGCCCGGGCCGGCCACGCCGGTGACCGCGACCGCCACATCCGCCTTCGACTTCGCGAGCGCCCCGACCGCCATGGCGACCGCCACCTCCGGGCTGACCGCGCCGTGCGCGTGGATCAGGCTGGGCGGTACGCCGAGCATTTCCGACTTCGCGACGTTGGAGTAAGTGACGAAGCCACGGTCCACCACCTTCGATGATCCGGGGATGTCGGTCAGTGCGCCGGCGATCAGACCGCCGGTGCAGGATTCGGCCGTTGCCACGCTGTAGCCGGCCAGTTCGTATTCGGCCAGCACCTTGGCGGCGAGTTCGCGGATGTGGTCGGGGAACATGCGCCGGTTCCTTTCTTCTTTGATACCTCAACCTTACCCTGGCAGGCGCACCGTTGCCACCGCCTGCGCGGCGATGCCTTCGCCACGGCCGGTGAATCCGAGCCGTTCGGTCGTGGTGGCCTTCACGCTGACGCGGCCGGGGTCCATGCCCAGGATTTCGGCGATGCGCGCGACCATCGCCTCCCGGTGCGGGCCGACCTTCGGACGCTCGCAGATCACGGTAACGTCCACATGGGCGATCTTCCCGCCGCGATCCGCCACGAGGTCGGCGGCGTGCTTCAGGAACCGGGCGCTGTCGGCGCCGCGCCACTGCGGGTCACTCGGCGGAAAGTGGCTGCCGATGTCGCCGGCGCAGAGCGCGCCGAGGATCGCGTCGGTCAGGGCGTGCAGGCCGACGTCGGCGTCCGAATGGCCCTCCAGCTTTTGCGTGTGCGGCACGCGGACGCCGCACAGCGTGACGTGGTCGCCGTCGGTGAAGCGGTGCACGTCGAAGCCGGTTCCGGTGCGGATGTCGGACAGGCCCGCATCCAGGATCTGGGCGGCGCGGGTCAGGTCGTCGGGGGTGGTCACCTTGAAATTCTCCTCCTTGGCGGGCACTAGGGCGACGGGCAGACCCGCGCGTTCGGCGACCGCCGCGTCGTCGGTCAGTTCCAGCCCGGCCGCGGCGCGGTGGGCGGCCAGGATCTCTGGAAAACGGAAGCCCTGCGGCGTCTGGGCGCGCCACAGGCCGGCGCGGTCCACCGTGTCGGCCACCACGCCCTCGCGCCCACGCTTCAGGGTGTCGGCCACGGCAATCGCAGCAATGGCGGCAGGCTGCTGGCCGAGCGCCGAGATGACCGCGCTGATGGTGGCCGCGTCGATCAGCGGTCGGGCCGCGTCGTGGATCAGGACGAGGTCCGGCGCCGACTCGGAGAGCGCTTCCAGGCCGTTGCGCACCGAATCCTGCCGCGAGCCCCCCCCGGTGACCGGCTCGGGCAGGCCAAGTCCGGCGACTGCCACGTCGTAAAGGTCGCGAAACGCGGGGTTAATCACCACGCGCACCGCGCTCACCTGGGGATGGCGCAGGAAAGCCTCCGCCGTGCGGCGCAGGATCGGCTTGCCGGCGAGGTCGAGATACTGTTTTGGGCGCTCGGCGCCGAACCGCTGGCCACTGCCAGCGGCGACGATCAGCGCGATGCAGGAAGGCATGGGACGGATCCGGTCCAAGTGGGCTATATCTGGCTGGCGCGCCGGAGCCTAGCCTGTCGCCGGGATTCCGCCAAGACCGGTTCCGCCAAGTCCGGCAATGCGGCCGGCGCACGGGCTGAGAGCGTCCAGAGAAGGGAAGGGCATAGGGCCGCCGCATGTCGCAGAACATCCTGTACAGCCTGACCGCGCTGATGGCGCTGCTGCCCGCCTCCATCTATCCATACCGCCGGATCGCAGGGCAGGGAGTGGAGGGGCGTTCCGCCTATTTCTGGGGCGCGCTGGTGCTTGGCTTCGCCGGGCCGGCCTTGTGGTCGCTGACCCAGGTGGCCGGCCGTTGGCACACGGGGCTGTCCACCGCGCTGTGGGTGACCATCGCGGCCTGCATGCTGCTGTTCACCGCGCTCAGCGCGCTGACCCGGTCGGCGTGGCGACTGTCGCCGCTGCTGCTGCCCTACCTGCTGCTGGTGGGCACCTTCGCGACGCTGGCCGAGGAAGCGCCGGCCCCGCTCCTGCGCGGCGGCGCGCCGGGCATCTGGATCGACCTGCACATTGCCGTGTCGGTGATCACCTACGCGCTCCTGACCCTTGCTGCGGTGGCGTCGTTCGCCGCCTTTCTGCAGGAGCGCGCACTGAAGGCGAAGCGGCCGACCGCGCTGACCCGCTTCCTGCCGCCGGTCACGGAGAGCGAGCGGCTGCAGCTGACCCTGCTCGCCGCGTCGGAGGCTGTGCTGGGCGCCGGCCTCGCCACGGGAATGGCGGTGCTCTACTACGAGCAGGGCGTGTTGCTGCGGGCGGACCACAAGACTCTTCTTTCGGTGGCGAGCTTCATCGTCATTGGAGGGTTGTTGCTGGCCAACGCGCGCACCGGGGTGCGCGGGCGGAAGGCGGCGCGTCTCGTCCTGATCGCCTATCTGCTGTTGACCCTTGCCTATCCGGGCGTGAAGTTCGTCACCGACGTCCTTCTGGGCTAGTTCGGCGTCCGGGCTAGCCTGGGTGCATGGCAGCCACACCGGCGGCTCGACCGCTGGACGCTTGCGGCATGCCAAATCGCTGTGCTAGCGTGCACAAAATCTCATCATATCGACAATGTGCCCATCTCGTGGGCAGGTGCAAATGACCATTCAGATCGGCTCCATCACGCTTGAGGGTCCGGTGATCCTCGCCCCTATGTCCGGCGTGACGGATCTTCCCTTCCGTCGGCTCGTCAAGCGGGCCGGCTGCGGCCTCGTCGTGTCCGAGATGGTCGCCAGCCAGGCGATGATCCGCGAGAATCGGCAGACCCTGCGCATGGTGGAATGCGAGCCGGAGCAGTTTCCCATGGCAGTGCAGCTCGCCGGCTGCGAGCCAGAGGTGATGGCGGAGGCGGCCAAGCTGAACGAGGATCGCGGCGCTGCGGTCGTCGACATCAACTTCGGCTGCCCGGTGAAGAAGGTGGTGAACGGCCACGCCGGCTCCTCCCTGATGCGGGACGAGGCGCTCGCCGCGCGGATCCTGGAAGCGACCGTCAAGGCCGTGTCGATCCCGGTGACGCTGAAGATGCGCAAGGGCTGGGACGAGGACAGCCTGAACGCGCCGCGGCTGGCCCGCATCGCCGAGGAGTGCGGGATCAAGATGGTCACCGTGCACGGGCGCACCCGCAACCAGTTCTACAACGGCACCGCCGACTGGGCCTTCATCCGCAGGGTGAAGGAGGCCGTGTCGATCCCGGTGGTCGCCAACGGCGACATCGCCAGCTTCGACGACGTGGACCGGGCGCTTGCCGAATCCGGCGCCGACGGCGTGATGATCGGCCGCGGCAGCTACGGCCGCCCCTGGTTCCCCGCCCAGGTCATGCATTACCTGCGCACCGGGGAGCGCCTGCCCGATCCGCCGCTGTCCCAGCAGTTCGACACGCTGCTGGAGCATTACGACGCCATGCTGGAGCATTACGGCGTGGAGGGCGGCCTGCGTGTCGCCCGCAAGCATGTCTCCTGGTATTCCACGGGTCTGCGTGGGTCCAACGAATTCCGCCAGGAGGTCAACCGCATGTCCAACCCCGAGGCGGTGCGCGGATTCATCCGCGACTTCTACGCTCCGGCGATTGAAAGGATGGCCGCCTGATGGCCCGCAGTTCCGCCGC
Organism: Azospirillum canadense; assembly: GCF_025961225.1. Classification (GTDB taxonomy): domain Bacteria; phylum Pseudomonadota; class Alphaproteobacteria; order Azospirillales; family Azospirillaceae; genus Azospirillum; species Azospirillum canadense. The sequence goes on from NZ_JAOQNG010000010.1 coordinate 824,557, forward strand.
AACGCCGCTTCCCCGCCGCGCGCCGCGCGCCCAGGCACCATCCTGTCCCGCAACGGCCCGGCCCGGCCGCGGCATCGACCCGTCCGTGGTCGTGAACGCGCTGCCCGACCCGGTCCTCGTCGTCGACGGGTCCGGGGACATCCGCTGCGTGAACCTGGAGGCGCAGGAGTTCTTCGACCTGTCGGCCGCAATGATGGAAGGCATGCCGCTGGCTGACCTGTTGCCGCCCGACAGCCCGGTGATGGGGCTGATCGAGCAGGTGCAGCAGGGGCGCCGCCGCGTCTCGCAGGAAGGCGTCACCATCGACACGCCGCGCATCGGCCCCCACCACGTCACCGTCCGCGTGACCGCGCTGGGCGAGCCGAACGACCATGTGCTGGTAACGATCAACGAGCGCACGCTGGCGCGCAAAATCGACAACTCGCTGACCCACCGCAACGCGGCTCGCTCCGTGACGGCCATGGCCTCGATGCTGGCGCACGAGGTGAAGAACCCGCTGTCGGGCATCCGCGGCGCCGCCCAGCTGCTTGAGGAGAACTGCAGCGAGTCCGACCGCGTGCTGACCCGCCTTATCTGCGACGAGGCGGACCGCATCGTGGCGCTGGTCAACCGGATGGAGGTCTTCTCCGACCAGCGGCCGCTGGAGCGCGACGCGGTCAACATCCACACCGTGCTGGAGCATGTGCGCAAGGTCGCGCAGAGCGGCTTCGCGCGGAACATCCGCTTCGTCGAGCGGTACGACCCGTCGCTGCCGCCGGTCTATGGCAACCGCGACCAGCTCATCCAGATTTTCCTGAACCTGATTAAAAATGCGGCAGAAGCTGCCCCGGAACCAGGCGGCGAGATCATCCTCAGCACATCTTATCAGCACGGCGTGCGCATGGCCCTTCCGGGCGGCGACACGCGCCTGCACCTGCCGCTGCTGGTGTCCGTTCAGGATAATGGGGATGGCATACCCGAGGATTTGCGGTCAAACCTGTTCGACCCCTTTGTCACCACGAAGGTCAACGGGACTGGCCTCGGTCTTGCATTGGTAGCCAAAATCGTCGGCGATCACGGCGGTGTCATCGAGTTTGACAGCCAGCCGCGCCGAACCGTCTTCAAGGTCTCGCTACCCATGTACGATGAATCGCAGATTTCCAGCGATCCCGCTCCAGTCCGAGGCGTCCGGGGAGTCCGCGGATGAGTGCCGCGACCATCCTCGTCGCGGATGACGACCGCGCCATCCGTACCGTTCTCACGCAGGCCCTCGCCCGCCTCGGCCACGAGGTGCGCACCACCGGCAACGCCTCCACGCTTTGGCGCTGGGTGGCGGATGGGCAGGGCGACCTGATCATCACCGACGTGGTGATGCCGGACGAAAACGGACTCGACCTGATCCCGCGGATCAAGAAGATCCGGCCGGACCTGCGCGTCATCGTCATGAGCGCGCAGAACACGCTGATCACCGCCGTGAAGGCGGCGGAGCGCGGCGCGTTCGAGTACCTGCCCAAGCCCTTCGACCTGAAGGAACTGGTGTCGGTCGTCGAGCGCGCGCTGAACTCCAACACGCCGCCAGCGGCGCTGCCCGCCGATGCGGGCGAGTCGGACGAGCAGCTTCCCCTCATCGGCCGCTCGCCGGCCATGCAGGAGATCTATCGCGTCCTTGCCCGTTTGATGGGCACTGACTTGACCGTGACCATCACCGGCGAATCCGGCACCGGCAAGGAACTGGTGGCCCGCGCGCTGCACGACTACGGCAAGCGGCGCAACGGTCCCTTCGTCGCCATCAACATGGCGGCGATCCCGCGCGAGTTGATCGAGTCCGAGCTGTTCGGCCACGAGAAGGGTGCCTTCACCGGCGCCACAAACCGCTCCACCGGCCGGTTCGAGCAGGCGCAGGGCGGCACCCTGTTCCTGGACGAGATCGGCGACATGCCTCTGGAAGCGCAGACGCGCCTGCTGCGCGTGCTCCAGGAAGGGGAGTACACCACGGTCGGCGGGCGTACGCCCATCAAGACGGACGTACGCATCGTCGCGGCCACCCACCGCGACCTGCGCACGCTGATTCGCCAAGGCCTGTTCCGCGAGGACCTGTTCTACCGCCTGTGCGTCGTGCCCATCCGCCTGCCGCCGTTGCGCGAGCGTACGGAGGACGTGCCGCTGCTGGTCCGCCACTTCCTGAACCAGTGCTCGGCCCAGGGCCTGCCGGTGAAGAGCATCGACCAGCCCGCCATGGACCGGCTGAAGCGCTACCGCTGGCCGGGCAACGTGCGCGAGCTGGAAAACCTCGTCCGCCGCCTCGCCGCCCTGTACTCGCAGGAGGTCATCAGCCTCGACGTCATCGAGGCCGAACTGGCCGACGCCACTCCGGCCGCGCAGCCGGTGGAAGAGCCGCAGGGGGAGGGGCTGTCCTCCGCCGTGGAACGGCACCTGAAGGACTATTTCGCCGCCCACAAGGACGGGATGCCGTCGAACGGCCTCTATGACCGTGTGCTGCGCGAGGTGGAGCGCCCGCTGATTTCGCTCAGCCTGTCGGCGACGCGGGGCAACCAGATCAAGGCGGCGCAGTTGCTCGGCTTGAACCGCAACACGCTGCGCAAGAAAATCCGGGACCTCGACATCCAAGTGGTGCGTGGCCTGAAGTGAGCACCGCCGCGGCGTTACAGCCGTCCCACAGCGTGCCCTTTTTGTGACACGGGAGCCCGCGTTCAGCGGTGCTGCGGGCTCCCGGCAGGCTCCCGAGGGCCTATCCAAAAGGCCAAGGGGCTTGCGGCTTGGCAGCCCGGCAACAGATGGTGTATCATTCCGGCAACAATACAGCTGCCGGATTCATGTCTTTCACAACCTCCGAGAACGCCACGGCCTTGTGGCAGCAGTTCCTCCGCTGGGCGGCCCGCGTCGGGCTGGCCAAGCGGCTGGCTGCCGCGCTGTCCATCGCGGCCCTGCTGGCGGGCTTCGCGACCTACACCGCGCTGACCGAAAGTGCTCCCTTCGGGGAGACCAACCCGCGTACGGTCACGCTTCTGCTGACGCTCGACCTCGCGCTGCTCCTCTTGCTCGGCGTGCTGATCGCCCGGCGAATCGTCACGCTGTGGATCGGGCGGCGGCGCGGCTTGGCCGGGTCGCAGCTGCATGTCCGGCTGGTGGCGGCCTTCAGCCTGCTGGCGGTGCTGCCGGCCATCATCATGGCCGCCTTCGCCACAGTGTTCTTCTACGTCGGCGTCCAGTCCTGGTTCAGCGACCGGGTGCGCACGGCGGTCAATGAGTCGCTGGCCGTCGCCAGCGCTTACCTGCACGAGCACCAGCAGAACATCCGCGCCGACGCGCTCGCCATGGCGAACGACCTGAACCAGGAGGCGGCGCGGCTGGCCAGCGACCCCGATCGGTTCGAGCAGGTGGTCGCCACCCAGGCGATGCTGCGCGCGCTGTCGGAAGCCATCGTCTTCAACGGGACCACCGGCTCCATCCTCGCCCGCTCCGGCTACACCTTCGCGCTTGAGTTCGACCCGATTCCCGACGACAAGCTCCAGACCGCCCGGCGCGGCGAAGTGGCGATGATCGTCAGCGAGAACGACGACCGTGTCCGCGCGCTGGTGCGGCTCGACCGCTTCGCCGACACGTACCTCTACGTCGGCCGCATGGTGGAGCCGCGCGTCCTGTCGCACATGACCGCGGCGGAGGGTGCGGTGAAGGAATACGCGGCGCTGGAAAGCCAGCGCGGCAGCCTTCAGATCACCTTCACGCTTATCTTCCTGGTCGTGGCGCTCCTGTTGCTCCTGGCCGCCGTGTGGGCCGGCCTGATCTTCGCGACAAAGCTCGCCCGCCCCATCAGCGCGCTGATCGGCGCCGCGGAGCGGGTGCGCGCAGGCGACCTGACGGTGCGCGTGACCGAACCGCCGGCCGAGGACGAGCTGGGCCTGCTGTCGCGCGCCTTCAACCGCATGACCACCGAGATTGAAAGCCAGCGGCACGAACTGCTGTCCACGAACCGCCTGCTCGACGAGCGCCGCCGCTTCACCGAGGCGGTGCTGGGCGGCGTGTCGGCCGGCGTGATCGGCCTCGACGCCGAGGGGCGCATCAATCTGCCGAATTTCTCCGCCGCGCGCCTGCTGGGCGTTGACGACGCGGAAACGCTGATCGGCCGCAAGCTGGCCGACCTGTCGCCGGAGATGGGGGAGCTTCTCCACCACACGCCGACCCGCCCAGGGCGCGTCGTGCAGGACCAAATCCAAATCCGCCGCCCGGGCACCACGCCGCTGACCCTGCTCGTCCGCATTTCGGCGGAGGGACGCGGCGGCGGTGAGGTGCGCGGCTACGTGGTGACCTTCGACGACATCACCGAACTGGTCTCCGCGCAACGCAAGGCGGCCTGGGCCGACGTGGCGCGCCGCATCGCGCACGAGATCAAGAACCCGCTGACCCCGATCCAGCTGTCCGCCGAGCGGCTGCGCCGCAAGTACCTGAAGGAGATCACCACCGACACGGAGGTCTTCACCATGTGCACGGACACGATCGTCCGGCAGGTGGACGACATCCGCCGCATGGTGGACGAGTTCTCCGCCTTCGCGCGCATGCCGCAGCCGGTGATGAAGCCCTGCAACATCAACGACCTGGTCCGGCAGGCCGTGTTTCTGCAATCAAGCGCGCACACCGGCCGGATAAAGTTCGAGACGGCGTTGCCGCCCGGCCCGCTCTCCGTCCAGTGCGACAGCCGCCAACTCAGCCAGGCGCTGACCAACCTGTTGCAGAACGCCGCCGACGCCATCGAAGGGCGCTCCCCACCGGCGGACGGCGGGGAATTGCCGCCGGGTGCGGTGTCCATCCGCGTCACGGCGGGCGAGGAGCAGGTCGCGCTGGTGGTCGAGGACAACGGCAAGGGCCTGCCGGCCGACGAGCGGGACCGGCTGACCGAACCCTATGTCACCACGCGGGCCAAGGGCACCGGCCTGGGGCTCGCGATCGTCAAGAAGATCATGGAAGACCATGGCGGCGTGCTGACCCTGGAAGACCGCAATGGCGGTGGGGCACGCGTCAGCCTGATCATCCCGAACACGACACCGGCCGAGGCCACCGTCCACGGCGGAAGCGACACGCCGGCGGAGACCGGCGGAGAGAAGAGGCACGCAGCCCATGGCGCATGACATTCTGATCGTCGACGACGAAGCGGACATCCGGATGCTGATCGCCGGCATCCTGAACGACGAAGGCATGAAGACCCGCGAGGCCGGCGACGCCGATCAGGCGTTCGCGCAGGTCGCCGCCCGGCGCCCGAGCCTCGTGATCCTCGACATCTGGCTCCAGGGAAGCCGCCTCGACGGCTTGCAGATCCTGGAACAGCTGATGCGCGACCACCAGAATCTGCCGATCATCATGATCTCCGGCCACGGCAACATCGAGACCGCCGTGTCGGCGATCAAGATCGGGGCCTACGACTTCATCGAGAAGCCGTTCAAGGCCGACCGGCTGCTGCTGATGGTGGATCGCGCCATCGAGGCCGCCCGCCTGAAGCGCGAGAACGAGGAGCTGAAGCTGCGCGCCGGCGGCGAGGTCGAACTGATCGGCCGCTCCTCCGCCGTCAACCAAGTGCGCCAGAGCATCGACCGCGTCTCGCCCACCGGCAGCCGCGTGCTGATCACCGGCCCCGCCGGTTCCGGCAAGGAGGTGGTGGCGCGGCTGATCCACGCCCGCTCCCGCCGCAACGGCGGCCCCTTCGTGGGGCTGAACTGCGCCACCATGCGCCCCGACCGGCTGGAGATGGAGCTGTTCGGCACCGAGGCCGGCGTGGACGGCACCGGGCGCAAGATCGGCACCTTCGAGCAGGCCCATTCCGGCACGCTGCTGCTGGACGAGGTCGCCGACATGCCGCTGGAGACGCAGGGCAAGATCGTCCGCGCGCTCCAGGAGCAGGTGTTCGAGCGCGTGGGCGGCGGCCACCGGGTCGAGGTGGACGTGCGCGTCATCGCCACCTCCAACCGCGACCTCCAGGCGGAGATCGAGCAGGGGCGCTTCCGCCAGGACCTGTTCTACCGGCTCGCCGTGGTGCCGATCCGCGTGCCGTCCCTGGCGGAGCGGCGCGAGGACATCCCGCTGCTCGCCCGCCACTTCATGCAACGCTCGGCCGAGGCCGCCGGCCTGCCGCCGCGCGAGTTCGGCGAGGACGCCATGGCCGCCCTCCAGGCCTACGACTGGCCGGGCAACGTGCGCCAGCTGCGCAACGTGGTCGACTGGCTGCTGATCATGGCCCAGGGCGACCCGAAGGAGCCGATCCGCGCCGACCAGCTTCCGCCGGAAATCGGCGCCATCACGCCCACCGTCCTAAAGTGGGACAAGGGCGGCGAGATCATGGGCCTGCCGCTGCGCGAGGCGCGCGAAGTGTTCGAGCGCGAATACCTGCTGGCCCAGGTCACCCGCTTTGGCGGGAACATCTCCCGCACCGCCTCTTTCGTCGGCATGGAACGCTCCGCCCTGCACCGCAAGCTGAAGTCGCTCGGCGTGCATGGTAACGAGAAGGGCAAGATGTTCGTGGAGTGAGTGCCCGGCGGCGCGGGTTGGCCGGAGCAGGAGGTGGAGCCTCCGCCGCCCGCGGCCGTTCTGTCCCGCGAAGGCTGAGGGAACTTTCCCGCCTTGGTCAGGGTCGCGCTTGGTGATAGCCTCGGCGCTAAGTGTACGAAAATTGCGGGTAGGCCTGCATGGTTATGGCTGCGAATTGGCCTGAAATGGCTCGACTCTGATATGGCGCGATGGGCATACGTCAATGGCCGCTACCTGCCGCACGCGCAGGCGACGGTTCATGTGGAGGATCGCGGCTTTCAGTTCGCCGACGGCGTCTACGAGGTGGTGACCATCCTCGACGGGCACTTCGCCGACCTGAACGGCCATATGGAGCGGCTGGGGCGCAGCCTCGCCGAGCTGCGCATGGACTGGCCGGCGGCGCCACGCGTGGTGGAGCGGATCCTGCGGGAACTGGCGCGGCGGAACGGGCTGGTGAACGGCTCCATTTACCTTCAGATCACCCGCGGTGTGGCGCCGCGGGACTTCAAATTTCCCGCCAACACCAAGCCGACCCTGGTGATGACCGCCAAGCGTGTCGCTGCCTTCGCCAAGCCGGAGCAGCTGGAACAGGGCGTGGCGGTGGTCACGGTTCCCGACATCCGTTGGGGCCGGCGGGACATCAAGACGGTCGGACTTCTGGCGCCGGTGCTGGCGAAGCAGCAGGCCGCCGAGTCGGGCGCCTACGAGGCATGGTTGGTCGATACCGATGGCACGGTGACGGAGGGTAGCTCCTCCAACGCCTGGATCGTGACGCGGGGCGGAGTCCTGGTGACCCGGCCGCCGTCGCACACGATCCTGAACGGGATCACGCGGCTGTCGCTGCTGCGGCTGGCCACTGAACGCGGCATTCCCGTCGAGGAGCGGCCCTTCACGGTGGAGGAGGCCCTGTCGGCAGGGGAGGCATTCGTGTCGTCGGCCGGCACCTTCGCCCTGCCGGTGACACGCATCGATGGCCGTCCGGTGGGCGACGGAAAACCCGGCGCGGTCACCATGGCGCTGCGCCAAGCCTATCTGGTCTACGCGAAGGGGAGCACGGCGGGGTGAGCGACGTGGCGGACATCCTGGACACCCTTCCGGCCCTGCCGCGCGCGGTCCTGTATGACTGGGACAACACGCTGGTCGACAACTGGGGCACCGTGCGCGCCGCGCTGAACCACGCGCTGGTCAGCTTCGGCCACCCCCCTTGGAGCGAGGCAGAGGCGCGGGAGCGAATCAAGCAATCCATGCGCGACAGCTTTCCGCGCATCTTCGGGGAGCGCTGGACCGAGGCGCGCGACCAATTCTACGCCTATTTCGAGGCCCACCACCTCGACCTTCTCCGCCCGCTGCCCGGCGCGGAATCGCTGCTGCGCGGCTTTGCCGAGCGCGGCATCTACCAGGCGGTGGTGTCCAACAAGACCGGCCGCTTCCTGCGGGCGGAGGCGGACAAGCTGGGCTGGACCGGTTATTTCGGCCGTCTGGTCGGCGCCCAGGACGCGGCCTTCGATAAACCACACGTGGCGCCGGTGCGGATGGCTCTGCAACCGGCGGGTGTCGAGCCGGGGCCGGATGTCTGGTTTATCGGCGACGCCGACATCGATATGGAATGTGCCCATGGCGCGGGAATTGTACCGGTGCTAATAGGATCGGGAGAGGGGAGCGGTTTCGGCCGTTTCCCGCCGACCCACCGGTACGACACATGCCATGCGCTGTGCGGCTTGGTGGGGCGTGGTCGTGACACCATATCGGTTGAACAGTAGTCGAGACGGTTGCAACGCACACCAAACCTATCGCTGCGGGGAGCGGGCTCTCTAACAAGGAGCCCCAAAAACACTGAAGAAGGGGGCGACATAAATGTCTGAAAAAAGCCAAAACGTGCAGGACGTGTTCCTCAATCATGTCCGCAAGAACAAGACTCCCGTGACCGTCTTTCTCGTGAACGGCGTTAAGCTTCAGGGGATCATCACCTGGTTCGACAATTTCTCTGTCCTGCTGCGGCGCGATGCGCATTCGCAGCTGGTCTACAAGCACGCGATCTCCACCGTGATGCCCGCGCATCCGATTCAACTCTTCGAGCCGCCCAAGGAAGGTGAAAGCGTCTGATCTTCCGACCAATGGCAACGGCCGGGCGCCCACCGCCTCCGGCCGCGCCATCGTGGTCCACCCCGTCCTCCGCAGCGAGACGGACGGGGCCTTGCGCCATCCCGAGTCCTGCCTGGACGAGGCGGTGGGCCTTGCGCTCGCAATCGATCTGGAGGTCGTGCACGCCGAATGCGCGCGGGTGAACCGCCCGCAGCCCTCGATCCTGCTGGGATCGGGGACGGTGGAGCATCTGGCCCAGGTCGTGGAGGAGCGTGATGCCACCCTCGTCATCCTGGACCATGCCCTCTCCCCCGTTCAGCAGCGCAACCTGGAAAGGGCGCTGAAGGCGAAGGTCATCGACCGCACAGGCCTGATCCTTGAGATCTTCGGCGCCCGCGCCCGCACGCGCGAAGGCATGCTTCAGGTCGAGTTGGCGTCGCTGACCTATCAGAAGTCGCGTCTGGTGCGGTCCTGGACCCACTTGGAACGGCAGCGGGGCGGCTTTGGCTTTCTCGGCGGTCCCGGCGAATCGCAGCTGGAAATGGACCGCCGCCTGATCGGCGACCGGATCGTCAAGATCAAGAAGGAACTGGAGGACGTTCGTCGCACCCGTGGCCTGCACCGCAAGGCGCGCGCCAAGGTGCCGTATCCGGTCGTGGCACTGGTCGGCTACACCAACGCCGGCAAGTCCACGCTGTTCAACCGGCTGGCCAACGCCGACGTCTTCGCCAAGGACCTGCTGTTCGCCACGCTCGATCCGACCATGCGGCAGGTGACCCTGCCGTCGGGCCGCAAGGTGATCCTGTCGGACACGGTCGGCTTCATCTCCGACCTTCCGCACGGCCTCGTCGCCGCCTTCCGCGCCACGCTGGAGGAGGTGGACGCCGCCGACATCATCCTGCACGTGCGCGACATCGCCCATGTCGACACCGACGCCCAGAAGGCCGACGTGCACGAGGTGATGCGGGACATGGGCATGGACCCGGACGAGGACGAGCGCGTCATCGAGGTGCTGAACAAGATCGACGTGCTCGACGCCGAGTCCCGCGACGCGGTCCTGGCTCAGACCAGCCGCAACCCGCGCGCCGTGGCCGTCTCCGCCCGGTCGGGCGAGGGCATCGAGGCGCTCGACCGCCTGCTGGACGAGCGGATGAACGCGCACCGCCGCGTGGTGGACCTGTCCATCGACCTCGGGGATGGTGCGGCACTGGCGTGGCTCTACGCCAAGGGGGAGGTGCTGGGGCGGCGGGACGACGACGCGCAGGCCCATCTGCACGTCGCCATCGACCCGGCGGATCTCGCCCGGTTCGAGAAGCGCTTCGCGGCTGATTGAACGTACACATATGACCTTGGGCAGCGGGTGCGGCGAGACGCCGCGCCCGCTCGGCCCTTCGTCAGGCCCCGAATGTCTTCACCGTCATAACTCGTAAGTAGTCTAGCGACTTTAGGGTGCGATCCCGACTTCTGGATGGGAGCGACGGCTTCCCCGGGAGGAGAACTGCCAATGCGATTGCAAACCGATCCGTTTCGCTTTTCGATCACCGCCTTCATGGCGGACCAGGTGAACCTGGTCGCGCGCCAGGAACGGTTGTCGCCGGGCGCCGCGGTGCTGCGCATTCAGGAACTGTCGCGCGACCCAGCGGGGCGCGCGCACCTGCTGGAGATCATCAGCGAGGCCGGCCGGCATGAAACCAATCCGGTGGAATCCCGGAAGATCGCCGCGGTGCGGTCCGAACTGGCCGCCTGGGCGCCGTCGGCGAACTCCGACAACGGGCGGCCGCACGCCTGATCCTTAGCGGATTGCGATCCGCTTTGGAACGTGACCGCGGTCCCGGCCGTTCATGCGGCCGTAGCCCGGCCGGCAAGTGAGGCCATTTGAAGCTAAAGCGAACCGCAGTTCGCTTTAGCGTTTCCGGATCGGCATCGCAGGATTTGTTCATGGCGGTAATAGGGGCGGGGCGCCATAATGGCGCGCCCGCCCGTTTCACGTTCCGACCGCCGGAGTCCCGTGCGTCTTCTCCTCGCCCTCCTGCCAGCCCTTTTGCCTGCGGTGTTCCTGGCTTCCGCCGCCGTTGCAGCGGCCGACCCCGTGCTTCCGCCGGGCTATGTCGAGGAGCCGGAGGTTCCGCCCGAAGATCCGCTCCCGCCGACGCCGGAGGATTTCGCGCCGGCCCCGGTCGGGCCGGTGGTGACCGCGCCGGATGCGCGGGAATTGCTGAAGGAGTGCAAGGAGGCGAGCTTCACCGACTGTTTCCGCCTGTGGCGCCCGCCGCCACCTCCACCGGAGGAGGAAACCAAGGAGGCGCGGCAGTCGCCGCTGCCCTTCGACGTGAAGATCCCGCCGCGCAAGCCGGAGCCGGGCCCGCTCGTCGGGACACCGCCGACTCCGAACCCGGCCGCCGACCAAGCGACCTACGAGTCGCTGGTCAGGGCGCTGAAGGAAACCGGATTGGAAGGCAAGGTGTTGATCCCGGAGCCGCCGAAGGACGGCAGCACCATCCTCGAACTCGACCCGAAACAAAAGACGGCACCGAAAAAGTGACGATCCAATCGAATCCCGGCCCATTCCCGGAATTTCAAATGCCGGATGTGGACCGCGTCTCCGCCCTGATCCGCGACGTGGCCGAAACCGAGATCCTGCCTTATTTCCGCGACTTGGCGAACGCCGGCATCCGCGAGAAGACCGGCCCCGCCGATCTGGTGACCCTGGCCGACGAGGCCGCGGAGCGCGCCCTGACGCCGCGCCTGATGGACTTGCTGCCGGGCAGCACCGTGGTCGGCGAGGAGGCGGTCTCCGCCGACAAGACGCTGCTGGACCGCCTGCACGGCGACGCGCCTGTGTGGATCATCGACCCGATCGACGGGACGATCAACTTCGCCAACGGCCGCCCGCTGTTCGCGGTGATCGTCGCGCTCGCCCGCGCCGGCGAGACGCTGGCCGGCTGGATTTACGACCCGTGCGACGGCCGCCTGGCCACCGCGGTGAAAGGGCAGGGGACGTTCCTGAACGGCAAGCGCGTGCATGTCGCGCCGGCCGTTCCCCTGCCGGAGATGGTCGGCGCGCTGTCCACGCGGTTCTGCGAGGAGTCCCTGGGGCGACAACTGGACGAGCGCGGCATGGCGCTCGGCCCGCGCGCCTGCCTGTCCAGCGCCGCGCAAGAATACCTGCGGCTGCTGGAGGGCAGGGCGCATTACTCGCTCTACCACCGCTTGATGCCGTGGGACCACGCCGCGGGCGTGCTGCTCCACGCGGAAGCGGGTGGTTACAGCGCCCTGTTCGACGGTTCGCCGTATCGGCCGACCGTGCTCGGCGGAGGCGTCATGATGGCCCCCGACCGCGACAGCTGGCAAGCGCTGCACCGGCAGTTGTTCGGGTGACCGGTGCTGGGCCGCGAGGGCGGTCTTACGACCGCTCCTCGCGCTTGGCCTGCTGCCAAAAGGCTTCCATCTCATCAAGCGTCGCATCCTGCGGCTTGCGGCCCTGATCGGCCAGCAGTGCCTCGATGCGGTGGAAGCGGCGCTCGAACTTGGCGTTGGTGCCGCGCAGCGCCGATTCCGGCTCCACCTTCAGGCGGCGGGCGAGATTGACCAGCGCGAACAGCAGGTCGCCCAGTTCGTCGGCCACCCGCTCCTGGGCGCTGCCGGCGTCCATCTCGGCGCGGAGTTCCTGGACCTCCTCCTCGATCTTGTCGAGGATGTCGCGGGCGTCGGTCCAGTCGAAGCCGACACGGGCGGCGCGGTTCTGGAGCTTCAGCGCGCGGGTCAGAGCGGGCAGGCCGGCGATGACGCCCTCCAGGGCGGACGGAACACGGCCTTCCTCGGCGGCTTTGGCGGCGCGCTCCGCGGCCTTGTGCTCCTCCCAGCGGGAGGTCTGCATGTCCGCGGTGTTGACCTCGTCGGCGCCGAAGACGTGCGGATGGCGGCGGATCATCTTGTCGGCGATGACGCCCGCGACCTCCTCGAAGTCGAACAGGCCTTCCTCGCGCGCCATCTGGCTGTAGTAGACGACCTGGAACAGCAGGTCGCCCAATTCCTCGCGCAAAGCGGCCTTGTCATTCTTTTCGATGGCGTCGGCGACCTCATAGGCTTCTTCGATCGTGTGGGGCGCGATCGTCGCGTAGGTCTGTTCCAGGTCCCACGGGCAGCCGCCGTTGGGATCGCGCAGGCGGGCCATGATGTCGAGAAGACGGTCGATGTTGCGGGCCATGGTCTCTCGTCTGGGGCGGGGAAAAGGAAATGGGGTCCGGCTGACCTTATCCGACCGCCAACACGGAGGAAAGCCACCCCGCCCCGATGGGCGGCGTAAATCATATAAGCGCTATTATGGAAAATTCTGTGCGGACTGTGTGCGGGGAGGGCGCACGCCAGACTTCGGCCGCTTCAACGCCTCCGCCTGGATGACCGCCGGTCCGGGATCGTCAAGCAGCTGCGCGTTCGGCGGACGGGCCTTGCGCCGTTGCGGCGGGACCACGCTGCCGACCGGGATGACCTCGTCGTGGGTTCGCGCGAAGGCGTTGCCGCACTGCCCGTTCTTTTGGGCGTCCGCGACTTCCTGGTCGCTGAGCTGCCAGCAATCCACAGTCTTCACCGCACAGGCCGATGACGCCAGAAGTGCGATCAACGGCAGCACGCGCTTCAGCGCATTCGCCCCCATGCTCCAACGCTCCGATGGCCTTAAGGCAGCGGCTTTCACCGTACTCTATACAGCCCTTGGCGCAACACTGTTCCGGCGGTAAGCCGGGCTGCCGTAGGGCCGTCGGCGGTAGCTCGTCCATCCCCGGGAACCGCGCACAACAGCCGAAAATTCAGCGAGCGGCGCTGGTTTCCAGCAAAGCCAGCAAGGCTGCGAGCAGGTCCGCCGGCCGCGGTGGACAGCCGGGAATGTGCAGATCCACCGGCAAGACCTCGTTGACCGGGCCGACGCAGGCGTATCCGTCCCGAAACAACCCACCACTCACCGCACAGTCTCCGCAGGCGACGACCCATTTCGGGTCCGGTGTCGCGTCCCAGCTGCGGACCAGCGCTTCGCGCATGTTGCGGGCGACCGGACCGGTGACCAGCAGCACGTCCGCGTGGCGCGGCGACGCGACGAAGCGGATGCCGAACCGCTCCAGGTCGTAGATCGGGTTGTTCAGCGCGTGGATTTCCAGCTCACAGCCGTTGCAGGACCCCGCGTCGACCTCGCGGATCGACAGGCTGCGTCCCAGCCGCGCCTTGGCCGCCTTTTCCAGCTTGCCGGCCAGTTCGGCCAGTGCCGGATCGGATGGGCTCGGACCGGCCTCGGTGACGGGGCCGCCGGTCAGGGACTTGAGGATATGCTTGAACACCGCCCCCCCTTTACAGGTCGTGCCCGGCGTAGGAACAGTTGAAGGATTTGTTGCACAGCGGGAAGTCCGCGACGATGTTGCCTTCGATGGCGGCCTCCAGCAGCGGCCACTGGAACCAGGACGGGTCCCGCGGGTGGCAGCGCCCAATGGTCCCGTCGGCCTCGACCCGCACCCAGGTCAGGATGTCGCCACGGAACGATTCCACCAGGGAAAGGCCTTCGCGGGTCCCTGCCCCGCCCTGCCCGGCTTCAAGCGGCACCAAGGGCAAAGGCGTCGTCCCGTCCAGGCCGCGCGGCAGGCCGGGCATCCGCCGGGCGATCTGCTCGATCAAGGCGATCGACTGTTCCACCTCGCGAATGCGGATCCAGACCCGGGCGTTGACGTCGCACTCGGTCAGGACCGGCACCTCGAACTCCAGGTCGTCGTACGGTGCGTAGCCGGGATTGCGGCGCGCGTCCAGCCCGCGGCCAGAGGCCCGACCGACCGGTCCGCTCGCACCAAAGCGGTTGACCAGCCCCGTGGAAACGATGCCGGTGCCCACCGTGCGGTCCTGCAGGGACGCCTTGCCGTCGTAGATGGTCACCAGCGGCGGAAAGCGCCGGCGCAGTTCCGCGCAGAGGTCGAGCAGCAGGGCCGGCCCGCGCTCCGGCAGATCCGCCGCAACGCCGCCGGGCACCACCCGATCCATCATCAGCCGGTGGCCGAAGCAAAGGTCGGCCGCGCGCAGCACGGCTTCGCGCAGCTGGCTCATCTCCGCGAGCATGAAGGCGAAGGCGGCGTCATTGCAGATGGCGCCGATATCGCCCAGGTGGTTGGCGACGCGCTCCAGCTCCGCCATCAGCGCGCGCAGCCAGACGGCGCGCGGCGGCACCCGGAGGTCGACCGCCGCCTCCACCGCTCGTGCGAAGGCGAGGCTGTGCGCGACCGTGCTGTCGCCGGAGATGCGGGCGGCGAGACGCGCGGCCTCCGCCACAGGCTTGCCGCGCATCAGCCCCTCGATGCCGCGATGCACGTAGCCGAGCCGCTCCTCCAGCCGCACCACCGTCTCGCCGTTGGCGGTGAAGCGGAAATGCCCGGGCTCGATGATGCCCGCGTGGACGGGCCCGACCGGAATCTGGTGCAGCCCCTCTCCTTCCACAGGCAGGAACGTGTAAGGGCCCGGGTTCGGCGACGGCGCGCCCGGCCGGTCCGACAACGGACGGCGCACACCCCAGGCATCGTGGTCCAACCAGGGGCGCGGGTCGGTCGTCCGTTCCGCCGTTAGGCCGTAGAGGTCATGGGCCGCTCGTTCCAGCCGATTGGCGGAGGGGCGCACCGCGCTAAGGCTCGGGAAACGTCCCTGCGGGCACTCCAGGCTAACGACGGCGATGTCGCCGGACATATCCTCGCGCAGCGCGACGAAGACCTCCTTGGGCTCGCCCCACAGACCCAGAAGGCTCCAGGCGCTGCCCTCCATCTCCTCGATCAGGCTCAGCCAGCCCTCGCGGGTCACGCGGTACCGCGGCCAGGGGCGGTGGTCCGCCACAGGCGCGCCGCCGATGCGGTTCAGCAGGCCGAACAGGGGTTGTTCTCCGTACACGACGCCTCCCCTACCCCAGCAACGCCGCAACGGTCTGGAACCAGGCGACCAGCGGCCCCGGCAGCCACAGGCCTGCGACCAGCACCAAGGCCAGATGCGCGAACAGTGGCACCAGCGACCCTTGAATGGGCGCGTTTCCGCCTGCCCCGCCCAACGGCGCGCCGAAGCAGACCTGCTGCACGCGCAGGACCAGGGCACCGAAGGCGACCAGTATCCCGATGGCCAGCGGCACGGCCAGCAGCGGCTCCCGCGCGAAGGTGCTGGTCACCAGCAGGAACTCGCTCATGAAGATTCCGAAGGGCGGCAGGCCGGCGATGGCGACCACCCCGACCAGCAGGCCCCAGCCGAGCACCGGATGGCTGACGGTCAGCCCGGCGATCTTCTCCATCCGCTGCGTGCCCTTCACCTGTACGGCATGGCCGACGGCGTAGAAGATGGCCGACTTGGTCAGGCTGTGCATGGCCATGTGCAGCAGCCCCGCGAAGTTGGCAAGCGGCCCGCCCATGCCGAAGGCGAAGGTGATGATGCCCATGTGTTCGATGGAGCTGTAGGCGAAGAATCGCTTGATGTCCCGCCGCCGATACAGCATCAGCCCGGCCAGGAGCAGCGAGGCGAGCCCCATGGCGACCATCAGCGGCCCCGGCGCGATGGCGGCGCCGTTCGCGGCCAGCAGCATCTTGAAGCGCAGCACGGCGTAGAGCGCCACGTTCAGCAGCAGGCCGGACAGCACGGCGGAGATCGGCGTCGGCCCCTCCGCGTGGGCGTCGGGCAGCCAAGCGTGCAGCGGAGCCAACCCGACTTTGGTGCCGTAGCCGACCAGCAGGAAGACGAAGGCGAGGTTCAGGATCGCCGGGTTCACCTTGGCGACGTGGACCATCAGCTCCGTCCAGGTCATCGCGGCCATGCCCGGTCCCATCACCGGCTGGGCGGCGAGGTACATCAGGATGGTGCCGAACAGGGCGAGCGCGATGCCGACGCCGCAGAGGATGAAGTATTTCCACGCCGCCTCGATGCTGGCGGCGGTGCGGTAAAGGCTGACCATCAGCACGGTGGTCAACGTCGCCCCCTCCACCGCCACCCACATGACGCCCAGGTTGTTGGCGCTGAGCGCCAGCAGCATGGTGAACATGAAGGCCTGGTACATGGCGTGGTAGAAGCGCAGCTTCCCGGCGTCCAGCCTCCTGATTGCCACCTCGTGCCCGATGTAGCCGGCGGAGAAGACGCTGGTCGTCAGCCCGACGAAGGCGGTCAGCGCGATGAGATAGATGTTGAAGGCGTCGACCACGAACAGCGAACCGCTGGACGGCTCCAACCCGAACTGGACGAATGCCGCCAGCAGCGTGATGGCGGAGAACAGGATGTTCAGCTTTGCGGCCAGCCGGTAATCCGGCACCAGCGCCAGGATGACGGCCGACAGCAGCGGCGTCGCGACGATGACGGTGATGGCGCCCATCAGTCGCTTTCCCCCCGGAAGCTCTCGATCTTCTGCATGTCGAGCGTGTCGAACCGCTCCCGGATGTGGAAGAGGAAGATGCCGAAGATGATGAAGGCCACCATGACCGAGAAGGCGATCGACATCTCAACGACCAGCGGCATGCCGGCGACGCCGACCGCGGCCAGGATCAACCCGTTCTCGATGGACATGAAGCCCACCACTTGGCTTACCGCGTTGCGGCGCGAGATCATCATCAGCAGGCCGAGCAGGACCACCGACAGCGACAGCGCCAGATTCTCGCGGGTCAGCGCCGTGGCATCCTCCGTCACCGGCAGCACCAGCAGGATCGACAGGGTGACCAGCGACACGCCCGCCACCATGGTCAGGCCGATGCCCAGCGCCGGCTCGATCGTGCGCTGGATGTTCATCTTCAGGATGATCCGGTGCAGCGCGACCGGGATCACCACGGCCTTGAGCACCAGGGTCAGCAGTGCCGTGATGTAGAGGTGCGGCTCATCGTGCGAAAAGGCCTGCCACGCCGCAGTCGCGGCGAGCGCCAGTGCCTGCATGGTGAAGACGTGCAGCAGGGAGAAGAGCCGGCGCTGATAGAGCAGCGCAAAGCTCATCAGCAGCACCACGGCCCCCAGCATGTGCGCGGCATCGTAGCCGAGGTCGGTCATCACACCCCCCGCGACACGTAGAGGAAGATCGCGCCAAGCAGGCTCAGCAGCAGCGCGCCGCCCAGGAACTCTCCGACGCGGAACACACGCATCTTGGCGATGGAGGTCTCGAACAGGGCCAGCAGCGCGCCGCCAACGGCGAGCTTCAGCGCGAAGGCGACCAGGCCCCACAACACGGCGAACAGGCCGCCGCCGGCCGTCGCCATGCCCCACGGCGCGAAGATGCAGGCGATCAGCGCCATGTAGAGCAGCAGCTTCAGCATGCTCGCCGCCTCGACCAGCGCCAGGTGACGGCCGGAATATTCCAGCACCATCGCCTCGTGCACCATGGTCAGTTCCAGGTGCGTCGCGGGGTTGTCGATGGGGATGCGGGCGTTCTCGGCGATCGCCACCATGACCAGCGCGATCAGCGCGAGCGCCAGCGAGATGCGCAGCCCCACCGCGCCGGACATCATGAAGTCCGCGATCTCCGCCAGCGAGGTGGTCCGCACCAGGATCGAGACGGAGAAGACGATCATCAGCATGGCCGGCTCGGCAAGCGCCGCGATCATCATCTCCCGCGAGGAGCCGATGCCGCCGAAGCTCGTGCCCACGTCCATGCCGGCGAGCGCCAGGAAGAACCGAGCCGATCCCAGCAGGGCGATCAGCGCGATCAGGTCGGCCGTCGGGGCGAGCGCCAACTGCGTGGTGAAGCTCGGCACCAGCCCGGCGGCCAGCCAGATCGCCGTGAACATCAGGTAGGGCACAGCGCGGAACAGCCAGGAGGCGTTGCGGGCCAGCACCACCTCCTTGCACAGCAGGCGGCGCAGATCGCGGTAGGGCTGGAGCGGCGACGGCCCGCGCCGGCCGACCAGCCGCGCCTTCGCCAGCCGCACCCAGCCGGTCAGCAGCGGCGCCAACGCCAGCACCAGCAGCATCTGCACGACCTGATAGAGGCTGGCGAGCAGGAACGTCATCGTTGCGTCACCGCGACCATCACGAGGAGAACGACCAACGCTAGGAACATCAGCGTCAGGTAGCGGCGGATGGTCATGAACTGCAGCCGGCTCGCCCGCTCCGCCAGGCGGTCCACGGCCGTTGCGATGGGTGTGAACAGCAGGGCCCAAGCCGGGTCGGTCCAACGGACGGTCAGGCGCGCGGGGCGCGTGTCGCCGGGCTCCGGCATCTCCACCTGGTCGCGGGCGCGGAACACCGTGCTGCCGAAGGCGCGCCGGATCGGCTGGCCGAAGCTGGAGGCGGTGTACTGCGTCACCGCCGCGGGATCCGGCCCGTCGAAGCCGCAGCCCCAGGGGATCGACAGCCGCAGCCGGTCGCTGGCACGCCGGTGGATGACCAGGACCAGCAGGACCGACAGCAGCGCGATTACCGCCAGCATGATCAGCCCGTTGTAGGAGTTGCCGATGGCCGATGTCGGGGCAAGCCAGAACCAGGGCTGGTAGGCGCGGTCGTCGAAGGGACCGGCCTCCACCATCAGCCGCACCGCGGGCTCGAACAGGCGGATCAGCGGAGTCGGCAGCACGCCCAGCGCAACGCACAGCGCCGCCGGCACGGCCATGCCGAGGCGCATCCCCGTCCCGACCTCCGTCGCCTCAATCGCCGCGCGCGACCGCGGGCGGCCGAGGAAGGCGATGCCGTAGAATCGCACGAAGCAGGCGCCGGCGAGCGCGGTGGCGAGCGCCAGGGCGGCGCCGACCACGGCGATCTCGATTTTCAGCGACCATTCCGGCAGCGCCGGCCCGTTCAGGATGGCCTGGAACAGCAGCCACTCCCCAACGAAGCCGTTCAGCGGCGGCAGGGCCGAGATGGCCGCAGCGCCGACCAGCGCCAGCACGGCCGTGGTCGGCATCCGGTGGATCAGTCCGCCCAGCCGCCCCAGGTCCCGGCTGCCTGTCGCCGTCAGCACGGCGCCGGCGGTGAAGAACAGCAGGCTTTTGAACAGGGAGTGGTTGGCGACGTGCAGCAGCCCGGCCGTGAGCGCGAGGGCGGCGATGACCGGCGTGTGGCTCGCCTTGAACACCAGCGCGAGCCCCAGCGCGATGACGATGGCTCCGATGTTCTCCACCGTCGAATAGGCCAGCAGCCGCTTCACATCCTCCTGCATCAGGGCGTAGAGGACGCCCATCACCGCGGTCAGCGCGCCGAAGCCCAACATCACCGCGCCCCACCACCAGACGGGCTCGCCCAGCAGGTCGAACAGCACGCGGATCATCGCGTAGACCGCGACCTTGGTCATCACGCCGGACATCAGGGCCGACACGTGGCTCGGCGCGGCGGAATGGGCCAGCGGCAGCCAGACGTGCAGCGGCACCAATCCGGCCTTCGACCCGGCCCCTAGCAGCACCAGGACGACGCAGAAGGCGGCGGCGGACACGGACGGCGCGTGGGCGCGGATCGCGTCGAAGCTGTAATCCCCGTGCGCGGTCGCCAGAAGCCCGAAGGCCAGCAGCAGGCACGCGGTCCCGAAGCTCGCCATGATCAGGTAGAGGCGCGCGGCGCGCGGCGTCCCTTCCTCCCGGTGGGTCGACAGGACCAGCAGCCAGGAGGCCAGCGACATGGACTCCCACGACACCAGGAAGGCGAAGGCGTCGTCGGCGATCAACACCATGTTCATCGCCGCGAGGAACAGCGGGAACAGCGGCAAAACCGGTCCCGCGTGCGAATCGCGGTGCGCGCGCTCGTACCCCCAGCCGAACAGGCTGGCGGTGATGCCGCCGAAATTGACGATCAGCAGGAAGAAGGCGGACAGCGCGTCGGCGCGCAGATGCGTCCCGATCCACGGCAGGCCGATGGGGAGAACCCATCCCTCCGCCACGCCGCCTCCCCCCGCCAGGGTGGCCGCGGCCCACAGCACGACCACCGCGCAGGCTGCCGCCGATCCACCGTAGACGATCGCCGGCGCCGACGGCAGGCGCCGCGCCGCGACCCCGGTGGCCGCCATGACGAAGAGGAAGGCGATTGCCGAAACGACAAAGCCCAAGGGAGAGATTCCGACTGGATTAGACCCACAACAAGTAAGGATGTTTCCCCCAACCAAAGCAAGGGGAAAAAACCCTGTCCCGCACACTTGACACGGACAGATTGGGAATTGGCTTCGGCTGGACAGAAAAATGGCGGCATGCCGGTGCGGCAGCCGCCAAAGTCGGTTCGGGAGGAAACGCAACCAAGTTGCTGAAGATGACCCTATCAATGGGGCCTGAATTATTGGTTAACGAGTTAACTGGATTTCTTCACCATACTGGATTTTTCTTCCAGAGCATTTTAGGCAAAGAAAAAGCGGCTCAGCCACAGATGCAGCGAGCCGCTGGAAGTTTGGTTCGGGAGGAAACGCAACCAAGTTGCAAGACCATGTATAGGGTCGCCATGGTTAACGACCGGTAAATGACAGGGCTTTTTTCTTCTCCTATACTTTTTTGCAGAGCGTACCGCTTTATCGTGGACAGGCGAACAACGCGCCGATGTGCCGCTCCCTGTCGAACAGCGCCGTCCGCCCGGAAGGCTGCACGGGCACCCGCTCCAGCGGCATCGCACCCCATGTTCCGTCATACCCCAGATCGCCACTGGTCGTGGGCACCCCCTTCGCGGTATAGGAGCCGCCTTGTCTTTCACCAGTGACCGGTCATCCATGCTGTCCATCAGCCAGCGCATCGCCGACGAGCTTTCGGTTCGCGAGTCCCAGGTTGCCTCGGCCGTCAAGTTGCTCGACGAGGGCTCCACCGTCCCCTTTATCGCCCGCTACCGCAAGGAAGCCACGGGCGGGCTCGACGACACGCAACTGCGCACGCTGGAGGAGCGTCTCGGCTACCTGCGGGAGCTGGAGGATCGGCGCGCCGCGATCCTATCCTCGGTCCAGGAACAGGGCAAGCTGACGCCGGAGCTGGAACTCCAGATCAAACAGGCGGACACCAAGACGCGCCTGGAAGACCTCTACCTGCCCTACAAGCCCAAGCGCCGCACCAAGGCGCAGATCGCGCGCGAGGCCGGGCTGGAGCCGCTGGCCGATCGGCTGCTCGCCGACCCGTCCAAGGCGCCGGAAGCGGAGGCTGCCGCCTTCGTCAGCGCCGAGAAGGAGGTCGCGGACGTCAAGGCCGCGCTGGACGGTGCCCGCCATATCCTGGTGGAACGCTTCGGCGAGGACGCGGAATTGGTCGGCCGGCTGCGCGCGACCATGGCCGACAAGGGAGTCGTCACCGCCAAGGTGATCGAGGAGAAGCGCGCCGAGGGCGCCAAGTTCTCCGACTATTTCGAGTTCGACGAGGCCTGGGCCAAGCTGCCGTCGCACCGCGCGCTGGCGCTGTTCCGCGGCCGCACGCAGGGCGTGCTGGACATCCGGCTCGACCTTCCGCTGGAAGATGGGCAGCCGCACCCGGCGGAGCGCACCATCGCCGCCCACACCGGCATCCGCGACCAGGGCCGCCCGGCCGACAAGTGGCTGTCGGACGTCGTGCGCTGGACCTGGAAGCTGAAGATCGGCCCGCACGTCGAAACCGACCTGATGAGCGACCTGCGCGACCGGGCGGAGGACGAGGCGATCCGCGTCTTCGCCCGCAACCTGCACGACCTGCTGCTGGCCGCGCCGGCCGGCCCGCGCACGACCATCGGCCTCGATCCGGGCATCCGCACCGGCGTGAAAGTCGCGGTCGTGGACGCGACGGGCAAGCTGGTCGACACCACGACCATCTATCCGCACCAGCCGCGCAACGACTGGGACGGCTCCATCGCCGTAATCGCCGCGCTGGCCGTCCGCCACAAGGCGGAGCTGATCTCCATCGGCAACGGCACGGCCAGCCGCGAGACCGACAAGCTCGTCGCCGACCTGTTCAAGCGCCATCCGGAGCTGAAGCTGACCAAGCTGGTGGTCAGCGAGGCCGGCGCGTCGGTCTACTCCGCGTCGGAGACCGCGGCAGCCGAGTTCCCCACCTTGGACGTGTCGCTCCGCGGGGCCGTGTCCATCGCACGCCGCCTCCAGGACCCGCTGGCCGAGCTGGTGAAGATCGAGCCGAAGTCGATCGGCGTCGGCCAGTACCAGCATGACGTCTCCGGCGGCAAGCTCGCCCGCTCGCTGGAAGCGGTGGTAGAGGACTGCGTGAACGCCGTCGGCGTCGACCTGAACACCGCATCGATCCCGCTGCTCACCCGCGTGTCGGGCCTGAACGAGACGATCGCCCGCAACATCGTGGAATTCCGCGACAAGAACGGCGCCTTCCGCTCGCGCAAGCAGCTTCTGGAGGTGCCGCGCCTCGGGCCGAAGACCTTCGAGCAGGCGGCTGGCTTCCTGCGCATCCGCGAGGGCGAGAACCCGCTGGACACCTCCGCCGTCCACCCCGAAGCCTACCCGCTGGTCGAGCGCATCCTGAAGAAGACCGGCAAGGATCTCGGCAGCGTCATCGGCGACGCGCGCTTCCTGCGCGGCCTGTCCGCGGAAGACTTCACGGACGAACGCTTCGGCGTGCCGACCGTCGAGGACATTCTGAAGGAGCTTGAGAAGCCCGGCCGCGACCCTCGTCCGGAGTTCAAGACCGCCGAGTTCAAGGAAGGCGTGGAGGAGCTGAAGGATCTGAAGCCCGACATGGTGCTGGAAGGCGTCGTCACCAACGTCACCGCCTTCGGCGCCTTCGTCGACGTCGGCGTCCACCAGGACGGGCTGGTCCACATCTCCCAGCTTTCGACCAGCTTCGTGAAGGACCCGCACACCGTGGTGAAGGCGGGCGACATCGTGAAGGTCAAGGTGCTGGAGGTGGATATCCCCCGCAAGCGCATCGGCCTGACCATGCGCCTGACCGACGCGGCCCCCCGCCCCGAAAAGGCCCAGGGACCGCGCGGGGAACGCCCCCGCGATGACCGCCAACGCGATGGCCGTCCGCAAGAGGGGCGCCGCAACGGTCCGCCGTCCGGCAAGCCGGCCGCGAAGCCCACCCCTACCCCAGCGCGGGCGCCGGAGCCGATCAACAGTGCCTTCGCCGAAGCCTTCGCGCGCGCCCAGGCCGGCAAGAAGCGGTAAGCGGCTCGGTTCAGCGCTCCGAATCTGGGACATCCAAGCGTCCACGCCGTTGCGCGTGGACGCTTGGGCTGCGAAAGGTTAGGTTCGCGGAAAGGCCAAGGGCACACCGTCTCATATGACCGCACCCGCAATCAGGATCGCCGGCGCCTACGCTGTTCTCGCCATTGTCTGGGTGGTCGGATCGCACGATCTGTTGGACGCCATCGGGCTCGGCGGGAACGCGCTCGTCGAAAAGTCCAAGGGCGTCACCTTCGTCCTGGTTACGGCGATCCTCCTGTGGTTCTTCCTGCGCCGGGAGTTCACCCGCCGGGCACGGTCGGAGGAAGCGCTCCGCTCGACCATGGAACGGCTGGCGCAGTCCGAGGCCGACCTTCGGTCGATCATCGAAAACCTGCCCGACGCCTTCTATCGCACCGACCTGGAGGGGCGCGTGATCATGGCCTCGCCCCATTTCGCGCGGGAGTTCGGCATCGCGCCGGAGGAGGTCGTCGGCACGCGGATCACCGACCATTACGTGGAAGAAGACGGACGCGACCGGTTCATCGCCGCGCTGAAGGAGGCCGGGGGCCAGATCCGCGACTATGGCATTCCAATGCGCCGCAAGGACGGTGAGCTGATCTGGGTGACCGCCAACGCCTACATCCGTCGCGACCCGTCCGGGCGCGCGCTGGGCGTCGAGGGCGTGGCGCGGAACACCACGGCGCAGCACCATCTGGAAGAGCGGCTGCGCTATCTGGCCGGGCACGACATGCTGACCGGCCTGTGCAACCGCATTCGGTTCGAGGATCGGCTGCAGCACGCGATCGCCCGCGCCCGCCGGGAGAACCGGAGCTTCGCGCTCCTGTTCCTCGATCTCGACGGGTTCAAGGAGATCAACGACACCTACGGACACCACAAAGGGGACGAGGTGCTGGTGATCATCGGCAAGCGCCTCGCTGGTGTGCTGCGCGACAGCGACAGCACCGCCCGCATGGGCGGCGACGAGTTCGCCGCCCTGCTGGAAGGCGACATATCGACCGCAAGTGCACGCGCCGTGGCGGAAAAGGTCATCGCCGCCATCGACGCCCCCCTGCCCGGCCTTTCCCACCGAGTGTCGGCCAGCGTCGGGCTGGCGCTTTACCCGTGGGACGGTGCGGACGCGGACACGCTGCTGCATTCCGCCGACCAAGCCATGTACCGCGCCAAGCGCCTGGGCAAGAACCGCCTCGAACTGGGCGCGACCTGAAGCGTCAGCCGGGCCGGGCCGCCTCAAACGCCAGCCGCAGCCCCAACGCCCCGATGACCGACGCCGCGATACGGTCGATCCAGCCTTTGGATCGCAGGTAGGCCGCGCGCGGGCGCCCGGCGGAAAAGGCGACGGCGACGATGGCGTACCAGCCGGCCTCGATCAGGAACACGGCGGGCGGCAAAGTCAGGAGGACCCACGCCGGCGGGGCCGCGGGAAGCAGCGCCGCGAAAATGCTGCCGTAGACGATCGCGGTTTTCGGATTGCTCAGCTGGGTGGCAAGCGCGAACCAGAAAGCGCGGGTCGCGCCGGTCGCGTCCACGGGTCCTTCCGCCACATGGATAGGCTCTCCGGCGCTGCGCCAGATCCGCACGGCCAGATGGATCAGGTACAGCCCTCCCGCGACCTTCAACCCGAGATACAGCCACCCGACCTGCGTCAGCAGCGCGTGCAGACCAAGCAGCGCGAGCGCCGCGAAGGCCACACCCCCGACGCCCATGCCCAACGCCGCGGCCAGGCCGGCCCGCCGCGACACGGCGATTGATGTGCGCGCCACCAGCACGAAGCTGGGGCCGGGGCTCATGGCGCCGATCGCCAAGGCGCCGAGAATGCTCAACAGGGCAACGGACGCGTCCATGGCAACGGGCTCCGCGATTGATTTCACAGGCCACGATAATCGAGTGGCGCGGGCCTGTCAGGCGTCCGAACGCCGCAGCCCCGAACGGCAGACGGGCCGCCATCCTTCGATGGCGGCCCGTTCCGTTTCGACCGGCGCGTGATGACGCTTGCGGCTCATTCCGCCGCCATCATCACGCCTGGGTTCTTGCGCGGGGCGCTGCGCGGCCGGACGCGCTTGGCCGTCGCCGCGTCCGACGGAAGCAGACCGAGCGTCCGCCCAACCTCCTCATCCGTCGGCTTGCGCTGGTAGGCGGCGACGTAGCGGTCCAGCGCCGCCAGGCATTCCGCGATGGTGCCGGACCCCACGGCCTTGCAGTCCTCGAAGGCGTGGGGTTCCGGGCGGAACCAGTGGGTGATGTAGCACTCTTCGGTTCCGTTCAGGCTGAGGGTGAGGGCGAAGCGGCCCTCGTGCCCGATACGGGCGTGAGCCGCGCGCAGCCGGGCCTGGACCTCCTCGATCATCATGGCGTCGGTTCCTTATCTTCTGGCCTTATCTTCTGGCCTGATCGTCAGGCCGCTTCCGACAGAAGCCGTTCTTCCAACCGGCGGGCCCACTCGGCGTCACGCGCCAGCGATTCGACCAGCGCGCGGGCCGGCGCCGCCGTTTCGGCCGGCGTGTCCGGGCGGAGCAGGGCGGCCAGCCGCATGGCCATGCTTTCCGCCTCCGCCTCCACCCAGCGGGCGTACTGGCGCCGCCGGTCCGCCTCGTTCCAGTACCAGCGCGGCAGCTGGGCGTTGCTGCGCTCCATCTCGCCTTCCCAGGCGCTCATGCGGAACAGGCCGCTGGGAGAGCGTTCGGCGCGGGTTGCGGTCATGACGTCTCCTTTCCAGCCTGTGTCACGGGCTAAGACTTCATGGGCCTCAGGCGGCCTCCATTTCGCCGCCGTCCTGATCACCGTTTTCTTCGCGCTTCAGGATCTCGGCCTTCTTCTGGGCGAAAAGGCTGGTGATCCGGTGCTGGGCCGCGCGATCCACGCTGCCAATCTCGCGCAGGCGGGTGCCGACGCCGGCCCGCCAGACCTCCTCCAGGTCGTCGAGGTCGAGGCAGGCGCCAAGGCGCTTCTTGACCTCCTCCTCAAAGGCGGCGATGGCGGTGGGCTGCAGGTCCGGGTTGGCTTTGGCGGCGTAGAACGCTTCCGACTCCTCCCGGTACTTGCTGTCGTCGAACTGCCCCATGTGGACGTCGGCGGCGAGGCCGAGTTGCACGAGGCATTTGCCGACCGCGTCCGTCATCGACATCTTGAAGCACTCGTCGTCGGGCGCCTCGATGCCGTTGCGGCGGCGGACCATCTCGGTGCCGCCCCACTGCGGGCCGGTCCAGCACTTTTCGCCCGTCTCCGGGTCGATGTACCAGACGCGGGCGCAGATGAAGACCATGCGCTCGGCGATGGTCCAGTCCATCTGCTCGTAGCCCCAGCCCTTGCCGACGGGACCGAACACCTCGGTCATCATCATCAGGCGCCAGGTCGGGTCGATCTGCGTGCCGCGGAAGCCACCGGACCGGGTGAAGGGCTTGGTCGCCTTCGGGTCCGTCCGCTTCAGCTTGTTCCACAGATGCAGGTTCTCGAAGGTGGGAGCGTCGGCCTTCGAAGTGTGGGCCGAAGCGTGGGCGGACGCGGACGCCGTCTCCGCCTTCGAGCCCGTGATCTTCGGCTCGGCCTTGCTCTCGGCCTTTTCGGTTTCGGCGACGGTGTCGGTCTTGCTCATGCGTCCCATGGTCGGGTCCTTCGTCTTTAGAAGCGTTCGTCTCTCCCCTCACCCCAGCCGCCGCTGAGCACAGCGTCCAGGCTCGGGTCAGGGGACAAATCCCCAGCAATCAGGTCCAGGGTGCCGTCCGCAGCGGGCTGCCACGGCTCGGCGGTATCCAGCGCGCGCCGCGGCGGCGCGCCGTAGCGCAGCGACAGGCGCCCCTCGCGGTCGCGGACGAGGTACAGGCCGCGGCCCGGCTCCTCCCCCGCGAAAAAGGCGATGCGCGCGTCGGCGGGCATCAGCGCCTTCAACGCCACCTCCGCCTCCTTCACCGCGATGGCGGTGGAGCGCTGCTCCACCAGCACCGCCGCCAGCGAGACGAAGCGGTTGTGCAGCGCCATGTCCACGACCCGCCGCGTCTCGTAGACCGGCGCGTCGAAGGGCACGGGGTCGCTCGGCTCCACGTCGTTGGTGACGTGCCACCAGAAGGCGCTCAGCGTCTCCAGCAACCGTTCACAATCGTCCTCGTTCCTGCGAACACGCACGATCGCGTGGCCGGTGGGCCGCAGGATCGACAGAAGCCCCCGCTCCAGCCCCATCACCGCCAGCTGGTGCTGGAGCTGCCAGTGGTAGCGCTGGGCCAGCTCCGCGTCCGACTGGAACCCGCCGGTGAACTTCGCCTCCACCACAGTGTCCGGCGCGCCATCCACCGCCCCGTCCTCCCAGGTCAGGAAATCGGGGTGGGCCACCATCCATCCATGCTCGGGGTGAACCCAGGTGTCCTCCGCCGCCACGCAGCGCACGCCGGTCGCGTGCTCCACGAAGCGGGGGTGCAGGTGTTCCGTGGCAATGCCGATCTGCACGGCGGCGACGAGGTCCAGGTTCGCGGGATCCGCGCGCCCGGTCTTCTCCCGCCACAGCGCCACCCAGTCGCCCGCCATAATGCGGGTGGCGTCGGAAGACCCGATCCGCCCTGCCCGCGCGGCGCGCTGCGCGTCGGTAATCGCCATTCCCCTTCCGGCCCCCCAGCCGTTGCCAACCTCCCCGCCTTACGCCCTTCCGAAATGCGCCTTCGCAGCACCTTCGGCATTAATCATAAGCCGTACGCTGAATATGGGCTGCGAACATGCAGGATTCAAGAACAAAAAGAGAACCTGCAACGTGGCCGTAAGGATCGAAAGATCGATTGTTTTCATGAAAGTAAGTCGCCGCCTGAAATGCTGCGGCAGCGCTTCGCGACTCGGCGCGGGAGAGCACACAGATGGACACGACCACGCCCCGTTTAAGAGGTGGTTCGTAAATAATTATCCGCGCGCCTTTGCGACTCTCTTTTCGAAATTCTTCGTCAAATCCGCAGGGAACGGACGACGTGCACGGCCACCCCAGCGACGTTGGCATCGCCGATCGGCGTCGGGCGGCAGTCAGGGTCGGTGCTGACGGGCAGCAACTGCGGCGGAAAGAAGCGGTAGCCGCAGACCGTGCCCTCGCCCACCGTCACCACCACGTCGCCGGCCTGGGGCGCCAGCACGTCGGTCGGTTCCAGGACGACGCAGTCGTCGGGCAGAACCCCGGCGGCGTTCAGGCTCCTGGACGCGATGGTCAGGGCAAAGGCCCGGCGGGAGGCCGGCCGGTCCACCGCGATGCTGCGCCCGCCGTCCCGGAGCGCAGAGGCGATGAAGGCCTCCCCCGCCCGGCGGCCGAGGTCCAGGAAGGCGTGCACCTGCTCCACGCTCAGCACCGGCACGCGGGTCGTCGGGGGGTAGGCGCGCTCGTCCAGGAAGCGCGGCTCCGATCCTGCAATGCGGGCAAGCCGGCCCAGCGTCTCCGCGCTCGGCACGCTGCCGGCGATGGGGTCGCGCAGGAAGCGGGTCAGGTTGGTCGCCGTAACGCCGGCCAGGCGCGCCCAGGCGCCGGCGCTCCAGCCGTGCGCCTCCATCACCCCGGTCATCCAGCGCAGGATCGCCCGCCGCGTGTCGTCCATGGCCCGGTCCTCACCACCTCAACGCCCCTTTTGCGCCGATAAGAGAGAACATTGGCGGAACGCGCAAGGGTCCATCGACTATGCCGTAATTTCGTCGAGGATACGCTGCGATTTCGCAGTATCGCCATGCGCCCTCCTGCCTCCTCCGGCGGCACGCCGATGCTCCCTATTGCGGCGGAAGATTCCGGCGCCACCTTCAAGGCGCACACCAACGGGGAGCGTTGCCATGATCGTCACCAGCACCGACAACGTCGAGGGCCGCCGCATCACCCAGTACCTGGGCATGGTTGCCGGGGAGGCGATTCTGGGCGTGAACATGTTCCGCGACCTGTTCTCCGGCATCCGCGACATCGTCGGCGGGCGGGCCGGCGGCTACCAGAACGCGCTGCGCGACGCGCGGGAGGCCGCCTTTGCCGATTTGCAGGAATCCGCGCGTGCGCTCGGCGCCGACGCGGTGGTCGGGGTGGACATCGATTACGAGGTGCTGGGCAAGGAAAACGGCATGCTGATGGTCTCCATCAACGGCACCGCCGTGCGGCTGGGCTGAAACGAGAGGTTCCCCTTCAGGCTCCGCCGATTGCCCTACTGGACAGGTCGGAGGCTGTTCGTAGACTTCTCGTCCAAGCAACGCTTCTGCGAACGAAGAACATCCGGAGGGGAACCATCATGCGATCCGTGGCCATGCGCCTCGGCGGCCTCGTCATGGCCGCCGGGCTTCTGTGCGCGGCACCGGCCCTGGCGCTCGACGGCCTCGTCGAGAAGAAGGTCTTCGAGATGCCGTCCTACACGACCACCGGCGGCGGCACGATCAAGAATGTCCGCGTCGGCTGGGAGAGCTACGGCAAGCTCAACGACGCCAAGGACAACGCGATCCTCGTCACGCATTTCTTCAGCGGCTCCAGCCACGCCGCCGGGAAATACAAGGCGGAGGACACCGCCCCCGGCTATTGGGATTCGATCATCGGCCCAGGCAAGCCGCTGGACACCGACAAGTACTTCATCATCAGTTCCGACACGCTGGTGAACCTCTCGCCCAAGGACCCGACCGTGGTCACCACTGGGCCGGCCAGCATCAACCCGGACACCGGCAAGCCCTACGGCATGAGCTTCCCGGTCGTGACCATCCGCGACTTCGTGAACGTGCAGAAAGCCCTGCTCGACAGCCTGGGCATCAAGTCGCTCCAGGCCGTGATGGGCGGCTCCATGGGCTCGCTCCAGGCGTTCGAGTGGGGCGCCTCCTACCCGGAGATGGTCAAGCGCGTCATCGCCGCCATCGGCGGGGCGGAGGCCGACCCCTTCCTGATCGGCTGGCTGAACCTGTGGGCGGCGCCGATCAAGGTCGACCCCAACTGGCAGAACGGCGATTACTACGGCAAGGAGGAGCCCAAGGCCGGCCTGACGGAGGCGTTGAAGCTGGTCACCCTTCACGCGCGCCACTGGAAATGGGCGGACGCCACCTTCGGCCGCAAATGGGCCGAGGAGGGCAAGGACCCGCGCCTGTCGATGAACAACCAGTATGCGATCGAGGCGTGGCTGGACAAGGCCGCCGCCGCCCGCGCGTCGGTCAGCGACGCCAACCACTTCCTCTATCTGGTCAAGGCCAACCAGACCTTCGTCACTGGCAACGGCGGCACCGTGGAGGAAGGGCTGGCGAAGATCAAGGCGCCGGTGCTGCTGATCCCGTCGGCCGACGACATGGTCTTCCCGCCGGACGGCAACATGCGCCCGCTGAAGGAACGGCTGGAAAAGCAAGGGCTGAAGGTCGAATACACAGACGCGATCACCTCCACGCTGGGCCATCTCGACGGCGTGGTGAACATCGCGAAGGCGGGCGACACCATCGCGCAGTTCCTGGCGAAATAGCCATCCACCGGAACCGCAGGCGGCGGCCCCGCATCATCCGGGCCGCCGCACAGGTGCGGCGCGACATTCGCGTTTTGGGAGTTCACCGGCCCGGTTATCTCTATAAAATGGCGAAATTCATCCTGACCCTGTCCCATCGGGTGCATATCGCCATGAATGTTTTCGCCAAGACCGCAGCGCTCGGCGCCATCCTCGCCGGGGTGGCCTTTCCCGCCCTGGCCCAGCAGAAGTCCGCCCTGCCCGTGCCAACGCCCGCCACCCATCTGGCCGGCGTGACTGGTTCGCTGGCCAGCGTCGTGGGCAAGACGAAATACGTCCACGAGCAGGAGAACAACAGCCCCGCGGCGGTCGTCCTGCCGCTCGGCGACGGGAAGTACGAGGTCGAGGCCGACTGCTCCGGCTGGGTGTCGCACAACCTGAAGAAGCTGCCGCTCCAGTACGAGGCGGTGCACGCCTACCAGTCCCAGGTGCCGGGCGAGGCGGAAAAGCCCTACCCGCGCGCCAACGTCTACCGGCAGTATTTCGCCAACCTGAAGCCCGGCGCGCCCTTCACGCCCGTCCGCAAGCTGGCCGACGTGCGGCCCGGCGACATCCTGTCCTGGTGCCTGCCCGGCCATTGCGGCATCCCCTACACGGGCAAGCCGGCGAACGACACCGGCCACGTCATGGTGGTGATGAGCCAGCCGATCCCGGCCGGGCGCGGCAAGGCGTACCTGATGGTCCTCGATTCCTCGTCGGTGGCCCACTACAGCGCCAAGACCCTGCCGCCGGCCGTGCTGAAGGCCCATCCGGGCCTCGCCCAGGCCTACGCCCGTTATCCGGACGTGCGCGACACGGTGGTGGATGGCAAGGTCTCGGCCAACGGAGTCGGCCCGGGCTTCATCCTGTTCGGCACCGACGCGCGGGGGGCCATCAACAGCTTCCAGTTCGGCCCCGGAGACCATGTGAACAGCGAGGACATCCTGTTCGCCGTCGGCCGTCCGGCCCAGCCCGCGGCCACCGTCGCCTCGAAGTAAACGCGCTTCCTCCTCCCGGCCTTTTCTGGCCGGGAGGTGGCGTCTATGGGCGTCCGCCCTGCCCGATGTAGTTCGGCATCAGCCGCGCTTGTTCCCCGACATACACCCGGCAGCGGCTGTCCTGCCCGTCGAAGAAATAGACCTGCCCCTTCTGCCGCTTGCCTTGCGGGTCCACCAGATTCGCACCGCCGGAAAAAGCGACGCCGTAACGCTTGTCCGGCGTGCGCGCCCAATAGAATCCGTCACTCTCTTGCAGAAAGGCCCCGCGCTGGCACAGGTGCGACAGCGCCGGATCGAACTTGGCGAGGCCGTCGAGCCCCTTCGGCAAGCTGTAGACCGCCTGGGAGCGGGTGAAGCGCGTGCGGGGCGGAAGGATTTCCTTGGGAACCACCGGCGGCTGCATGAGCGCGCGCAGGTGGTCGGGGGCGGTGCGCTCCACCCGCACCGGGTCGGCCAGGGCAGGCGCAGCGGCCAGCATGATCAGAGCGACGACGGCCAAGCCGTTCATGGCGTTATCGGACCGACGGGTTGTTGGCGACAAAGGCGACGTAGGGCAGCTTCCGCACCGCCGTGGCGACCAGCAGGTAGGCGACCGCGAAGGACAGCAGCGACGACAGGAAGTAGCCGTAGCCATACCACGCGAAGCCCATGCGGCTGAAGGCGAGCGTCAGCCCGCCGTTGGCGGCCAGATAGAAGACTTGCGCGAACAGGTTGCGCCGGCGCAGGTCGAAATAGGCCAGGATCACCGTGCAGAACAGGAATCCCACCTGGAAGAAGGCCCCCAGCGCGCCGAAGCGGAACATGCCGATCTGCTGGTAATGCAGGCCGAGCGCCCCGACGATGTTCGGCGCCAGGAAGATCGCCAGGGCACAGACCGCGCCCTGGAGGATGATCAGGTTGCGCGAACTGTCCAGCAGCGCCTGGATGATGCCTCGGTGGTTGCGGGCGATCTGGTCGTAGGTCGCGTGCTCCTGGATGTCGCGGTAGAAGCCCTGGTAGCGCTCGAAGAATCGCGTCTCGACATTCACGGTGAACAGGGTCAGCGCCGGCATGATCGTCAGGTAGGCGACAAACATGGCGCTGTCGTAGGCCGAATAGATCACCATCGCGCCGGACACGGCCTCGCACTCCGGCACGAACCACATGATCCACTTGTCGACCCAGACCGCGACGTTGGCGACCAGCCCGACCAGGGCCAAGTCCCAATAACGGCGGAAATAACTTATAAAGGCGAACAGCCGCGCGACGCGGTACGGATACTCCGCGAAGACGCGCGCGATCAGCCCGAACTGGATGACGGCAAGGCCCGCGGAGAATCCCCAGACCATCCCGGTCGGTCCGGCAGCCACCCCCAACGCCGCGGTCGCGACGGTTCCCACCGCCATGCCGATCCCGAAGGCTGCCGTGACGGCCACATAGTCCTTCAGCGCCGACAGGAAGATCGACACCACCCAAATGCCGCTGACCAGGAAAAATCCCACCAACGCCGCCGCCATCATGGGCGTCGGCAAATCGCTGAAGAACAGGTAGAAAGGCCCCGCCGTCATGGCCGACAGCGCGTAGGCCAGCCCGAGCGTCGCCAGAAGCATGCCCGGCGCCGCGTCCACCTGCTTGGCGTAGATCGCGTCCGCCAGATAGCGCGTGGCGACCAGCACCAGCGGCCCGGTCAGCACGACCGAGAAGCAGAAATTGTAGATCACCACCACGCGGAAGAGCGTCAACTCCTCCATCGAAACGGTCACCTGCCCGATCAGGTTGATGCCGGCGAGCGCCAGGATGGTGAACATCCAGGGACCGGAGGTGATGAAGGCCGAGTGCGCGTAGCCCTGCAGGACCCCCAGCAGGTCGTCCCGGCGGGCCAGCTTGCGCAGCGCGAAACCGATGCCCGCCATGTCACGCCGCTCCCTGCGCCGGGGGGCGTTCGAACAGGCTCGGCCGCGTCGGCAGCGCGATGTGCTCGTCGTATATGCCGCGGTAGATGCGGTCGATCTCCACCTTGTCGTAGTAGCGGGCGACGCGCTGCGCGATGGCTGCGGCGCAGCGTTCCCGCCAGGGCTCGTCGAGCAGCAGGGCGCGCAATTCCCGCGCGGTGTCCAGCGGGCTCGCCAGCGGTGTGATGGCACCGCCCGGCCCCAGCGGAGGAACCTCGTCGTCGCGGCCCAGGATCAGTTCGGAGCAGGAACCGACGTCCGTCGCCACGCTCGGCACGCCGGACGCGCCGGCCTCCAGGATCACCAGCGGCTGCGCCTCGCTGACGCTGGTCAGCGCGATGGCGTCCACCTTGCCCAGCCAGTCCGTCAGCTTCACGCGGCCGGCGAAGATGACCGTCTCCTCCAGACCCAGATGCTTCACGATGGTCCGGCACTCCTCGACATAGCCAGGATCCTCCTCCAGCGGTCCGAGGATCATCGCCTTCAGGTCGGGGATGTCCTCGCGCAGGATGCCGGCCGCGCGGATGTAGGTCTTCACGTCCTTGATGGGCACCACGCGGCCGATCAGGGCGATGGTCGGCGGACGCTTGGAGGTGTCGCGCTGAACCTTCGAATATCCAGCGTAATCAATGCCGTTCGGGACGACCTTCAAGCGGCTTGGGTCCGCGCCCTGGCGCCGCTGGAATTCCTGGTTGCCGCCGTACAGCGTGAGGATGCGGTCGCAGGCGTCGTAGCAGGCCTTCGAGTAGCTTGCGAAGGTATCCAGCCAAAGGTCTCTCAGATCACGCTTTTTCTTGTCCACGACCAGCGAGGTGTCGGCCCCTTCGAACAGCCATTCGGCCATCAGGATCTCGATGCGCCGCTCGTTTGTGTAGATGCCGTGCTCCGTCAGCAGGGCCGGACGGCCGGTCTCCAGCTTCGCACGGGCTGCGAACAAACCAGCGTAACCAGTTGATATTGCGTGATAGACCTTCGCCGCAGGCATCGGCGCCAGCATCGTCGCGAACAGCCCGCTCATCAAGGCGCGGGAGCCCCAGAAATACTCCAGGAAGGAGGCGTCGGGCAGGGTTTCCCGGCACAGCCCGACCACCATGCGGAAGGCTTCCTCGGAGTTCAGCAGCACCCGCCGCCCGACCCTGCCGCGCCGGCGCGACAGCAGGCGCACGATCTCCTCGACCTCCGGAAGGCCGCCGCCCTGCTGCAAGCGCTTCAGCGGCGCCTCGATCCGGCGCATCAGCTCGGCCTTGCCGGGCACCCAGGGCCAGCCCGGATCCGGATCCTGAAGATAGACGTGGGTCAGGCCGGTGACGTTCGGCGGCAGTTCGTAGGCCATCGTGCGCGTGGCCCGGTCGGCGACCAGCGAGACGACGTGGAAGGTCAGGTCCGCGTGCGACTTGATCAGGTCATGCGTCCAGGTGGACACGCCGCCGAGGATGTAGGGGTAGGAGCCCTCCATCAGCAGGCAGACGTCGGCCGGCTCTTTGGATTTGCAGAAATCGGTCATGCGAACACCGGCTCTTTCCGGTCCTCGGCCGGAGCGCTCCACAGCGCTATGACCGACGCCAGCGTGTCGGTGCTGTCCCCGCCGTCCGGCATCAGGTCCGCGCGCCGTTCCGCCATGGCGCGCAGGTCGCCGTAGCGGCGCAGGCGGAACAGGCATTCCGCGTACCAGAACAGAACACGCCGGTCGTCCGTCCGCTCGACGAGCGGGTCCAGCGTCCGCGCGGCCTCCTCCACCAGCCCGCAGCGCAGCAGCAGGCGGCCGAAGTCGTGCCGGGCGTCATCATCATCGGGCGCAAGCTCCAGCCCACGGCGATAGCCGTCCTGGGCCTTGTCGCGGATCTCCTGCTCCCGGTTGGTGTCGAGCAGGCCGCAGAAGGCGTAGTCGTCCAGGTGCCGCGCCAGAGCCAGCCCCGCACGCGCGTCCTGTGGATTTGCCCGGGCAGCCCCATCCAGTTCCAGCCAACGTTCGTTGAACTCGTGCTCCACGCGCGCGGTGGCGGTCGCCGCCTGGACGCGCACGGACGGGTCGGAATCGGCCAGCCCGGCCTTCAGCGCTGGGGTGAAGGCCGGGCGGAAGTGCCGGGCGACCAGCGCGATCACCGCCTGCTTCTGCTGGGGCGAGCCGACCGACATGACATCCGTGAAGGACTCCGCGGCGGCGAGGTGCGAGGTTTCGCGACCCGACACAATCAGCTCGTACAGCTCCTGCGCCGGTTCGGACTGGCTTTCCGGGAACAGGGACAGGTACCAGTCCTGAAAGCCGGTGGCGTAGCGCCGGAATAGGGCGTGCAGCAGCGTCGTCAGCAGCGTGCAGGCCGGCCCGATCGGCCCCAGCACCGGCGTGGTGACGAGCAGCAGGCCAGCCAATCGCAAGTCCAGCCCGCGCCTCGCCCGCGACCGCACCCACAGTGCGACAGCCGCCACGACGCCGGCATGGCCCCCGAAGGCCACGGCAAGCCCGAAGGGCCCCGGCAGTCCGATAGCGCAGGCGACCACGCCGGCCTCCGCGGCAAGCGCCAGCGCGAGCGCGGCCAGCAGGCCGGCGGTGCCGCTGTTTGGCGCCTCCTCCAGCACGGCGTCTGCGGGTTCGGCGTGGCTGGTCATTCCGCCCCCACCTTCTGCGCCGTAAAGGAGATCGGCAGGTCGGCGAGATCGGCCGGCAGGGCCTTGCGGACGGACGCCTCCAGTCGTTCGGACACCAGTTGGGCCCGGTCCATCGGCGTGCCGGGCAGGACGACGCCGAACACCATGCCGTGCTGGCCGACGTCGCAGGCCATGTCCGTGTCGCGCAGCCCCTGCCGCACCGCCCGCCCGATGGCGGCCGCGACCTCCGCCCGCCGGTCTGCGCTCAGCCGGGACAGGCCCTGCGGCCGAATGGTGACGGTGGTCGTCTCGAAGCCGAGCCGTCGGCCCAGGTTCGCCAGGAAGATCGCTTGCCGGTCGATGAAGCCCGACGAATAGAGCGAGCCGTCGCCCGAATAGAGGCGTTGCTCGTTCAGCTCCCGGAACTGCCGCGCCTTGGCCAGGGCCGTACCGATCCATTCGCAGAGAATGCGGAAGTTCTCCAGGCTGTTCACGCCGAGATCCAGGAATCCCAGGCTTTCGATCTTCAGCATGCCGACGACCTCGCCCGTGTCGTCGCTGACCAGCGGGCCAGCCAGGACGCCCTCACCTTTCAGGATGCGCTCGTCCTCAGCGCGGGCGACGCACAGGATGCGCTGGCGGCCGACCACCGTTTCGAACAGCTGGGAGGAATGGTCGAACCAGCGGGCGTAGCTGTCGTCCTCGTCGTCCCACCCCTCGTTCGTCACCGATTCCAGGACGTCGTTGTTCAGAAGGAACAGCGAGAACTTCTCCGGCCGCATGACGGAGCGGACCAGGTCGGCGACGCCCAGCACCACCTCGCCCTCGTCCAGCTTGTCGATGGCGCGGGCCGCTTGGTAGAGCGTGAAAACGGTGCGCAGCTGGCCGGCGACGCGGGTTTCCAGGCTCTCCTTGACCGATTTCAGCTGCCGGTAGGAACGCGTGATGGCGTCCGATTCCCGGCGGGCGAGGTCCAGGTGGGCGCGCAACTCGTCCCGTTCCCGGATCTGGCGCATGCGCAGTTCGCCGAACATCACGGCGGCGACCAGCCACAGGATGGGCTCCCGGCTGATCGTGAACAGATACTGATAGAAGTCTTGAGAGATCAGCTGTTCCGGCAGGTTGCCGACCCGCAGAGCCAGCGACGCCACGACGGCGGCCAGCACGCCCTCGTTCGTGCCGTACTGGATGGCCAGCAGCAGGACCGGTATCCAGAAGGGATGCGGCTGCACCCCGTCGAAGCGCAGGCCGGCCCCGACCGCCGCATCGAGCCCCAACGCCACCAGAAAGAACAGGGCAAGCTCCACCAGCGCCACGCGGCGCAGGCCGAGGACGCGGCGCGGTCCGGCCTGCGCCGCCGCCGGGCTTCCGGGATTGAGACCCGGTTCCAATGTGGAGTCGCTCATGCCGCGGTTCTTTCCAATGGCGGTCCCCAATGGCGGTCCGGTCAGGAAGCGCCCTTATCCACGCCCGCGCGCAGCCCGGCCAGCATGCGCTCGACGACGCGCTGCGCGAGGTTGTTCACGCTGTCGCGGGCGAAGTAGCTGCGCCCGGCCTGCGACTGGCTGGAGGCCCACAGCACCGTCCCGTCCGACGCCCGCACCAGACGGGCGTTCATGCCGACGACCGGCTCCTCGCGCAGGCCGTGCTGGTAGCCGTATTCCGTGACGCTGCCCACCAGCACCGCGTCGACGCCGAGCGTCCGCCCGACCTCCTGCGCGTAGGTGGTCTCGGTCAGCTTCTCCACGTCCACCTTGGCACTGATCAGCTGGTTGCGGACCCGGCTCGCCTCCACGACGCGGAACAGGTTCATGCCGTAGAGGTTGGTGGACACCAGATCCGACGCGATCATGCCCGCGTTCTGGTGGGTCGTCAGGTTCTCGAAGGGCAGGACGGCCACCGTGGCGCCGCTGCGCAGCACGGAGACCTCCCCGCCCGCGAAGTCGCGGCTGGTGCCCCGGCTGCACCCCGACACGGCCACCGCCACGCCGATCACCATGCCAATTGCCATGGCCGCCCTCAGCGCCATTCCCAGCCCCGGCATCATCCCTCTCCGCCCGTCCGTCGTCATGTCCGCCCGTTCCCCCAACCGCGCCGTCAATAGCGCATGATCAGATAGCCGCCCGCCGCGGTGGCGGTGGCGCCGTTGCCGCGCGCCGTGGCGCGGGTGTAGCTGGCCCGCAGGCCGAGTTCCAGACTCTCCAGGGGCTCGTAGGCGAGGGCCAGCGAGCCTTGCGGCCCGCCCTGCCCGCGCCGATCGTAGGCGTAGCCACCCTGGAGGTTGTAGCGCAAATAATCGGTCAGAGCGTCGTCCAGCGCGAGCTGAAGCGCGTGCACCTCGCGCGTCTGGACCGGCAGGGGCTGGTAGATGGCCCCGGCCTCGTTGACCCGGTCGGCGCGCCGCGTGACATATTCCGCGTCCAGCACATAGGCGATGCTGGTCACCGGCCCGTCACGCGTCAGCACGTAGCGGACCGCCCCCTCCACTGTCGCCGAGCTGGCGAGGTCGCTGTCCCCCGTAAGGCCGTAGCGGTTCCAGCCGGCGCCCATGTTGGCGGACCAGCGATCCGACAGCCGCTCCTCGTGGCTCAGGAAGACGCGGTCGCGTCGGCCGCCGCCGACGATGCCCTCGATGAAGGTGTAGTTCGGTTCCCGCCACGCCACGCCGGCGCGGGTCTCCGACTCCTCGTCGCGCCAGCCATGGACATAGCCGGCACCGACCGTCTTCTGCGCGGCGAACAGCGACAGGCGCGACTGCTGCAGCTCCGGCCAGTCGTGCCGCAGCGTCAGCTCCCCGCGTTGGCGGTTGCCGTGGAACGGCGCCACGGCCCCGTCGGCCCGCACCGCCTGGTCGACGTCCACCGTCCGGTTTTCCAGCGCGTAGAGGAGGCTGGTGTTCCCGCCCACCTCCAGGCTTCCGGTCAGCCGGCCGATGCGCTGGACGTCGGCGTTCTTCACCTGGAACAGGTCCCAGTCGAGCCGCGCCTGCTCCCCACGTTCGCGCAGCAGGCTGGCCTTGCCGGCGACGAGCGACGGCTCGTCCGGAGTCAGTTCCAGGGCGCGGTCGTAGAGCCGCACCGCCTCCCGCCAGCGGCCAAGCCGCTCCTCCGCTTGGGCGAGCAGCGCCGTGGACTGGGCGTCGTTTGGGTTGGCACGCAGCAGGTCGATCAGCAGGCTGCGCGCCTCCCGCACGTCGCCCTGCTCCATCAGCGTGACCGCGCGGAAATAGTCGATGCGCCGCTGCGCTGCCTGTTCCGCAGACTGCTCCTCCGCGCTGCGCCGGTCGGCCCGCCGTTCGCGGGTGAAGGCGATGCTCACCCCGTTGGCCTCGACGGCGACCTCCGCGGTCACCCCCTGGGCGAGCACCAGAAGCACGCTGTCATAGCCGTAGAGGACATTGTCCACCCAGCCCTGGAGCCGGTCGGGGATAGTCTCCAGCGGGGCGTCGCCGAGCGGGCGGGACGCGCGGAGCGTCAGCTCGCGGCCGTCGAGCCCCGGACTCACCGTGACCGCGCCGGGCCAGCGGAGCGTCAGCCGCGCGCCGGACTCCTCGCGGGTCGCCTCGACGCGCACGGCAGCGGCTTTGGTTTGCGCGATGGCTGGGGTTGCGACGGCCAGCAGCAGCGCGCCGGCGAGCGCGCGGACACTCTTACGGAAGGCTGAGCACACGGCGCGCCTCCGTCATCCGGCCACTGTCGATCAGCATTGACGCGTAGTCCGCCTTCAACTGACGGTCGGCCGGCCGCAGCTTGCGCAGGGCCTCGAACAGAACCACCGCGTCGTCCACCTTGCCCAGCCGGTGCAGGATATTCGCCTCCGTCTGCACGACGTTGTCGCTCTTGGCCTTCAGCGCGCGGACCTGCTCCAGCGCGCGGCGGTAGAAGGGTACGGCCTCGGTCGGCCGTTTCTGAGCGGTCAGGGACTCGCCGAGGAAGTAGTTGGCCTCATAATCGCCCGCCCCCTTGGCGAGGAAGCCGCGCAGCAGCCGTTCCGCGTCGCCCAGCCGGTTCTCGTCGTAAGCCAGCATGCCCAGCTGGCGCAGCGCGTCACCGTCATCGGGCTTGTGCGCCAGCACGGCCTTCCAGGCCTCGGCGGCGGCGCCGCGCTGGCGGGTCTGCTCCGCCAGACGGGCGTAGCGGCGCAGGCGTTCCGGCTCCCGTTCCTGCCCAACGGCGGACTTGACAGCCTCTGCCAACTCCTTGCCCTTGCCCTGGGCGGCGAGCGCCTCGATGTAGGGGCCTTTCAGGTCCTTGGCCGCGGGCGCGCCGGCCTGCCCCAGCCGGTCTGCGACCCGACGCGCCCCGCCGAGTTCCGCGAGGCGGTCGTACCAAGCCGCTTGTTCGGCGGGGGAGGTCGCCCCTTTCGCCCGCCCCTCGATCCAGTCGAGCGCCGCTGCCGGCGGGCGCGGACCCCATAGGTAGGTCAGCTGCTTGAAGTCCGGGCTGTCCGGCCCCTGCCCGGCCGCGAGGCGCAGCAGCGCCTGTTCGGCGGAGGCCTTGTCATCCTGGTCGAGCAACGCGAAGGCGATCTCGCGCCGTTCCTTGGCCGGCACCCGGTCGTCGCCGGCGCGGGCAACCAGATAGCGGCGCAACTCGTCCTTGCGCCCCAGCTTTGTCAGCGCATCCCGGTACAGGCCGTCCCAGCGCGCCTCGCCGCTGGCGGCCAGCTGTTTCAGCACGGGAAGGGCGCGCGCCGGCCCCGCGACGTCGAGCAGCAGTCCGGCGTGATCCTCCCGCCCCTTCGCGTCCAGGTCGGGACGCGCGAGGTCCGCTTCCAACAGGTCGGCCAACTCCCCGATGGCCCCCGCCTTGCGGGCGGCGTCCGCGTAGGCGAACAACCACTCCCCGCCCAGCCGCCGCGCCCGGTCGCGCAGCAGCGGCAGCGCGGGCTGGTAAGCCTTGAGGTCGAGCAGCGTGTAGACGAGCGCCGTCTCCTCCTCCTCGCGCAGGCCTCCCTTGGCGAGCTTGGCGGCGACGAAGCGGGCCAACTCCTCGTTGCGGCCGAGCGCACCGAGGGCCGCCGCATAGGCCGATTCAACCTCGGCACCTCCATCGGCGAGCATCGCCGTCAGGTGCGGCAAGGCGTCGGCGGGCCGTTTGGCCGACAGCAAAGCAACGGCGAGCGCAAAGCGGCTGCGCGGCGTTGGAGCCGCAGCGTAGACCCGCTCCGCCGCCTTCAGCGCCAGGGCGGAGGCGCCCCGCTCGGCCGCGATTCCGGCGATGTCCTGCAACAACGCGGGATCAAGCCGGGGATGCGCATCGAGCCAGGACGCGACCTGGGCGGCGTCGCCGGCCTTGGCGGCCAGCCGCAACCAGCCGAGATCCGCCGCCTGCGACGGCGAGGCGGCACGGCGCGCGTTGAACCAGGCGACGCCTACCTTTGCACGGTCGAGGTCAAGGAACAGGCCGCCCAACTCCTCCAGAACTTCGTCCGGCAGCGCTCCGCTCAGGGGCAAACGGTCGAAAGCGTCGGCGGCTGCCCCGCGCTGCCCGGCGCGGTCCAAAAGGCGCACGGCGGCCAGATGCTCGGCCAGCGGCAGCGTCGCGTCGGCGAGCGCCACCCGCGCTTGGCGCCCCGCCTCCCCCTTGTTCCCGCGGGCGATGGCGATGTTCGCGGCGAGCACCGGGTGCTTCGCCAGGACGGCGTCGCCCAGTTCCCGCGTCATACGGTCGAGGACTGCCTCGTCACGCTCCCGGAAGGCCGTCTCGGCCATGCCGACCAGCGCCCAGTCGGGGATCAAGTTGAGGTCGCGTCCCTTGGCCGTCTCCAGCGCCTTCCGTCCCATGCCGACATTCATCTGCAAGGCAACCAGCCGGCCGAGCGACAGGTCGTCCACCGCGTCCGGCAGCGCCTCCAGCCGCGCCCGCGCCTCGCCCATCCGGTCTGCGGCGGTCAGCAGGTCGATGTAGGTCAGTTCCAGCGCCAGCGGGCGGCCCGGATCGGCCAGCTTCGGTTCCAGCAGCTTGACGGACAGGTCGGGGCGGTTTGCCGCAGCAAGCTGGCTGAGCAGGCCGATGGTGTCGCCCACGGTGGCGTCCAGCGCGATCCACTGCCGGGCGCGTGCGTAGGCCTCCCCCGCCCGCCCCTGGTCGAGCAGCAGGCTCATCAGCAGTTCGCGACCGTTCGGCTCGATGGCCCCCTTGGCCCGGTCGTCGGCCCGGCCCAGCCGTTCAATCGCCTCCGCGGTGGCGCCTTGCGAGGCCAGCAGCGTTCCAAGTTCCATCTGGGCATCGCCGTCGTCGGGGCGTAGGTCGCAGTACTGGCGCAACGCGTCGATTTGCCGGTCGATTTGGCCGTGGAAGCCGGCCAGAGTGGCCATTTCCCGGTAGTTTTCGTCGGTCGGGCGCAGCCGGGCCAGAACCTCCAGGTTCTCCAGGTAATCGCCCATGCGCTGGGCGTCGCGGTAGAGGCGGGAGAGGATCTGCCGTCCCTCGGCGTAGGAGGCGTTCGCTTCCGGCTCGCGGGCGACGAACGCCTCCATCAGCGCGATCGCCCGGTCGACCTCGCCGCCGTCGAGGTACAGGCGGGTCAGCGGCATGACGGTCGCGGCCGAATGGTCGCCCGCGTCGAAGCGCTGCTCGTAGGCCAGCCGCGCGGTCGCGTAGTCCTGGTCGCGGAACTTCTGGAGGGCCAGTTCCTCGCCGCGCGGAATCAGCAGCAGGCTCACGCCGACGCCGACCGCAAG
Source organism: Azospirillum canadense (assembly GCF_025961225.1). GTDB lineage: Bacteria > Pseudomonadota > Alphaproteobacteria > Azospirillales > Azospirillaceae > Azospirillum > Azospirillum canadense. The sequence goes on from NZ_JAOQNG010000010.1 coordinate 867,825, forward strand.
CATCACAAGGACGAACAGGATGTTCGCGCGCATCCCGCTCCCCCTACTGTGCCGTCCGGCGGACGCGCAGCGTCAGCGGACGGATCGCGGCGGCATCGACAGCGACGCTCAGACGCCGGTCGGCCCCGACGTCGGCCTCGCTCTCCCACAGGATGGCGCCGCCGCGCTCAGCGGTCACGGCGTAGCGACCGGGCTCCGGCACGTGCCAGACCATCTCGCCCTTGCCGTAGCCCTGCGCACCAACGCGGAAGCCGCCGCCATCCACGACCAGTCCGTTGAACGCCCAGCGCCCCTGCACGAGGTAGGGCCGCGCCACCGGCGGGTCCTGGTCGGCGCGCGCGGCCTCGCCCAAGGCAACCACCGGCTCCGCAACGGCGGGGTCGAGCGCCACGTAGAGGCTGCCCTGGTGATGCCGCTGGCCGATCACCCCCGTGGACCGATTGAGGTCCACCGCGGTGAAGCTGGCGCGATCGAAGCGCAGCGTGTTGAGGTCGCCGCGGTCCTTGACGCGCCACCGCCGCTCCCCGTCCGGGATGAGGCGCGTTGCGTAGAATCCGTCGGCGATGGCGGCGTAGGTGGAGGCCATCACCGGCGCAATCTCCGCCTCCCGCGCGGCGGCCAAGTTCCGGCGCAGCGCCTGGACACTGGCGGTCTTCTGGCCGGAATACATGTGGTAATAAATGTTGAACGGCTTCAGCCGCAGCGGGCTGTCGGTGTTGCGCACCGTGTTGATCAGGTTCTGGAACCCGAAGAAGCGGTTGGTCCAGAGGTCGGTGTAGGTGTTCTCGTTGCTGTTCCCGGAATAGATCTGCCGCTCCGCTCCCACGGGAAGGCCGATGGGCGGCACCGCGGTGATGGACGGGAACTCGGCGTCGAGGCGGGCGTCGCCGCCGTTCATGTTGCGGGCGCCTGCCTTGCGCGTGGCCGCTACCGCCGCGGCGAAGGGCGAGGTGTCGCCGGGCCACTGCACCAGCACGGCCTTCTTCCCCTCCGGCGCCATGCGCGTGAAGTAGGCGAGCGCGCCGCCGATCTCCTGGTCCAGGTCGAAGGGCCGTTCCAGATAGGCGCGCGGAATCGAATAGCGCCCGATGTCCGACACCTCGCCGACCGCCTCGTGGCCGGGGGTGGCGGCCCTGTTGCGTCCCAGAATTTCGTCCAGCAGGCCGCGCCGCGGGGCGTCTTCGGCGCGCTCGTTGAACACGGCCTCCTTCTGCGGCGTGTAGTCGGCGAAGAAGGACCAGCGGAAGGGATGCGTCCAGGTGTGGCTGGCGGGCTCCACCTGCGGCAGCGCGAACAGGCGCGACGCCGCTCCCCGCGTCTCCGCGGTGCCCTTCCAGTCCGCGTCCACGTCGCCGACGATGGGGGCGACGGTGACCGGCAGGTCCGGGAACGCCTCGATCGCCTCGCGCCGGACCACGTCGGCGGCGATGACCCCACCTTTATTGTTTGGATCCTTGTTGTAGGGCTCCACCTCCGTCACGTTGCGCCAGCCGTCCCCGTCGATGTGGCTGAAATAGATGCGGCGCCCGGACAGGGTGGTGACGTCCGGCTTCGGCAGGTCGTCGGTGGCGAAAACCGTGCGGAAGAAGGCGAAGGGGTCGAGGATCCAGAGGCTGCGGTTCAGTTCCGGATCGTAGTGCCGGACATAGCCGGTGTAGGCGAAGCCGCCGGTCGGCCCGGTGACGACGAGGTGCGTGTCCGTCGCCTCCTCCCCGTTGCGGCGGATCACCAGATGCGACTGGAACCGACCGTCGATCTTGCGGTAGAGCGCGAAGCCGGGAAGCACGCCGATGAGCGGCCGTTCGTAGCCGACCAAGGCGTCGCTGACCACCGGCCGGGCGCGGTAGGTCAGGTCCACGTAGCCGTCGTCGTCGCGCAGGCCGAAGCGCGCGAAGAAGCGGTTGGACAGGGCGAGCGGGATCGTCTGCCCGTTCGACCGGCCGCGCACCCCTGCTTGGCCGAGCACCGCGAAGCGCAGGCCGCGGTCCATGGCGGCCGATGCCCAGGCGATGTAGTCCTGCGGGTCGGCGAAGGGCTCGTTGGTGAACCAGGTGACGACGCCGCGCAGGTCCGGGTAACGCGACAGGTCCGGCAGCCCGTCCGCCACGTTCCAATAGGCAACGGTCAGGCCCAGGTGGTTCAGCGGCATCTCCGCCATGGTGTGGATGCGGGTGCGGCGGACGATGTTTTCCTCCCGCAGGTCCACGAGCGCGAGGATGGTGCGCGGAACCGCGCGCCCCCCCGCCGCCCGCGCTGCGCCGGGAAGGAGCGCTGCAGCGAGGATCAGCAGGACGGCCAGGCGACGGAGGACGCTCCCCAGGGTCACAGAGGCTTCTCCACACCCCGGGTTCCGGCCATCGCGGGCTCCGGCACGATGCGGTCGAGGTCGACCACGGACACGTAGGGCACGAAGCCGTTCGCGCGCTGGAGCGCGTAGATGCGGCGCAGTCCCTCCGCGTCGGCCGGGTCCCAATAATCAAGGGAATAGAGGCCCAACGCGGCGTTCACCCGCCGCGCACCGGTCAGCGCCTCCACTTGGAAGCGGTAATCGTCGGCGGACTGGAGCCGCGGTGTCTTGGCCGCGAAATCCCACCCCGCGTAGACGCTTTCTCCCAGCGCGAAGTCGATCATCGGGGCGACGTCCGGCAGGATCTCGTAGGCACGGTTCTGCATGATGCGGATGCCCGGCCAGTTGGCCCGGATGGCGCGGACCAGCCGGGCCGCCCCCTCCGTCATTCCGGCCCAGCGCTTGGCGTCGGTGCGCTCCAGGTGCGGCGGGTTGTCGAGCGTGTCGAGGAAGATCCCGTCGAACCCCTGGCGCAGGATGGCCGGGACCAGTTCCTCGACCACCAGCTTGACCCAGCGCTGGTCGCGAACGTCGACGTAGAAGCTGCCGGCCCAGTTCGGATTTTCCTCCGACAGCAGGCCCCAATCCTTCACCGGGGCGAACCAGGGGCGGTGCTGCTCCACCTCACCCAGGCTGATGTAGCCGAGCAGAGTCTTGCCGCGGTCCTTCAGGACGCGCAACGGCGGGTGGTGCGCGCTGTCCAGCACGAGCAGCCGGTAGGGTTCGAAGGCCTTCACGGGCTCCTTGTCGGCGTAATACACCGCCCACGGGGCGGGCACAGACGCCGCTTGAGCCCCGCGAGCGAGCGTCAGCGCCGCCGCTCCGCCCATTAGGGCACCCATGAAGGACCGGCGTCCGATCACGCCAGCCACGCCAACGTGTCGCGCAAGCCCTCTTCCAGCGACGTCTCGCAGGCCATGCCGAAGGCAGCGACCAGCCGCGACGGATCGCCGATGGACACGCGGATGTCGCCGGGCCGCGCCGGGCCGGTGCGGCGGTCGAGCGGCTTGCCGGCAACCGCGGCCAGCACCGCCGCCAGCCGATTCACCGAAGTCGACGTGCCGGTGCAGACGTTGTAGACCGGCGCCCCGGCTTGCGGCCGCTCCATGGCCGCGGTCAGGTAGCGCACGAGGTCCTTCACATAGACGAAGTCGCGCACCTGCTCCCCGTCACCGTTGACGGTGATCGGCTCGCCGCGGGCGATGCGGCCGGCGAAGATGGAGATCACGCCGGAATAGGGCGACTTCGGGTCCTGCCGCGGCCCGAACACGTTGAAGAAGCGGAAGCCGGTGGTCGGCACCCCATGCACCCCGTCGGCCACGCGGGCGTGCAGCTCGCAGCCCAGCTTGTCGGCGCCGTAGGCGGACAGGGGGCGGGTCGCGGCGTCCTCCGTCAGCGGCATGTTCGGGTTGTCGCCGTAGACGGCGGCCGAGGAGGCGTAGACGACGGGAACGGGGCCGTCGCCCCTGGCGCGGCGGGCCGCGTCGAACACCGCGATGGTGCCGGACAGGTTGGCGTGGTGCGTCTCCAGCCACGCTTCCCGCGAACGGTCCACGGAGGCGACGGCGGCCAGGTGGAAGCAGCCGTCGACGCCGCTCATCGCCGCGTCGACCGCGGCCGGATCGGCGACGTTGCCGACGGTGACCGGGACCGAGGCCGGCAGGTTTTCCCGCTTGCCGGTGGACAGGTCGTCGAGCACGCGGACGTCGTGCCCGGCGGCCAGCAGGCGTTCGATCAAGTGCGAGCCGATAAAGCCGCAGCCGCCGGTGACGAGATAGCGCGCCATCGTTTCTGCCCTCTGTGATGAAGTGATTAACACATTCGGAGTAACCCGGCCGAACGTTTACGCAATCGGCCGCGGTCCGGATCTCAAGGCACCAAAAAGGTCTCAGACGGCCGGAGCCGGAAGGGTCCGGTCCATGATGCCCACGATCGTCGCCAGGAAGTCCTTCGGCTTGATCGGCTTCGACACGTGCGCGTCGAAGCCGGCGTCGGTGAGACGGCGCTTGTCGGCGGGCGTCGCAAGGTTCGTCACGGCGACCACCGGCGTGGCGGCCAGGGCGGCGTTGGCGCGGATCATCTTGATCAGTTCCACGCCCGAGACGTTCGGCATCACGATGTCCATGACGACGAGGTCCGGAGTCACGTCGCGCATCAGGTCGATGACCAAGCGCGGATCCTCCGCCTCCACCACCGTGTAGCCGCCTTCCTCCAGGCAGCGGACGAACAGCTTGCGCATCAGCACATTGTCCTCGACCACCAGGATGGTCTGCGCCTTGTTCACCGAAGTCATGGCCGTGCTGTCCGCAAGTTGAAAATGGGCGTAGCCACACGCGTGGGTTCGAGGGCTTCGACGCGAGACGCCGCGCAGGCGGCGGTCGCGCACCACCCGCACCGGCTGTGGTCAAGCTGAGATTTACCGAAAACCGGCTGCCCCCGCAACGCGGCCGTGCCCCGTGGTCGGCGCGAATAAAATAGAATTATTCTAAATTTGCAAGCGGATTGAGCGCGCGGGCGGCCATTGCCTGCCCCCTGTGGCCGCTGTGCCGCAACGCTTCAAGACAGCTACCCCGTTCCGATGCCGGCCGGTGGTGACAAGGTCAGGTTGCTGGGTCAGGTTGTCGGGTTCAGGTTGCCGGAGCGGTTACTCGGCGTCATCCGCAGGATCGGCATGACCGGTGCATCTCCGCGCCATCTGGACGAGTTGCACGTCCTTGACGGGATGGTGGAGCACGCCTGCGGCGCAGAGCCGTTCCGCCATCTCCTCCTCCGTCCCCGCGTCGATGAGCACGCAGACGGGAATGTGCGCGAGGTCGGGGTCCTGAAGCAGCGCCGCCCGGAACTCCCACCCGTTCATGCCCGGGTCCTGAAGGTTCAGGCCGAGGAGGATGAGCGCCGGACACACCTCCTCGTTCAGCCGGGCGAGTGCCCCTTGGCCGCCCGCCACCTCCTCGACGTCGAACCCTGCCTTGCGCAGGACCCCCGCCATGTGCGCACGCAGGATCGCGTCGTGCTCGACCACCATGATTCTGCCCATGCCGGTCACCTCCCGCCCATCGGAATCCCTCGCGTCACCGCGGCGGCTGCTCGGCCACCGATTTGGCGTCGCCGAGCCACCACGCGTCGAAGGCCAGCGAGTAGGGCGGCAGCGTGGCCGGCCGCTTCAGGCGGTTCCAGTAGGCAACGCGATAGACGCCCGAATACCACTGCGGCACGACGTAGTGGCCCCACAGCAGAACGCGGTCGAGCGCGGAAACCGCCGCCTTCAGGTCCTCCTCGCTGCCGGCGCTGACCACCTTGCCGATCAGGGCGTCCACCGCCGGATCGCGGATGCCGGCGACGTTCTGGCTACCCGGACGCTCCGCGGCGCTGGAGCCCCAGAATCCCGCCTGCTCGTTGCCCGGCGACAGGGACTGGCCCCAGACATGGACAGTCATGTCGAAGTCGAAATCCCGGATGCGGTTCTCATACTGGGTCGTGTCAACCGTGCGCACGTTGGCCTGGATGCCGAGCCGTTTCAGGTTTTCCACGAAGGGCAGCGTCACGCGCTCGAAGGTCGGGCTGTCCAGCAGGATCTCGAAGGACAGGGGCTGCCCGGTCGCGACCACGACGCGCCGGCCGTTGCGGACGTCGGTCCCGGCCTCGTCGAGCAGGCGCTTGGCCTCCAGAAGGTTGCGGCGCAGCCCATTCTGGCCATCGGTCGACGGTGCCTTGTAGGGCTTCTGAAAGACCTCGTCCGGGATCTTCCCGCGCCAGGGCTCCAGCAGGGCCAGTTCGCGTCCCTGGGGAACGCCCTGCGACTGCAGCGGCGAGTTCTCGAAATAACTCTCCGTCCGCTTGTAGGCGCCGTAGAACAGGGTCTGGTTCGTCCATTCGAAGTCGAAGGCCTGGGCGATGGCCCAGCGCACGCGGCGGTCGGCGAACATCGGGCGGCGCGTGTTGAAGACGAAGCCCTGCATGCCCGCCGGCACCTGGTTCGGGATCTCCTCCCGCACCACCTTGCCGGCCTGGGCGGCGTCGAAGTCGTATCCGGTCGCCCAGGTCTTGGCGACGTTCTCCTGGCGGAAGTCGTACAGCCCGCCGCGAAAGGCCTGGAGCGCCACGCTGGCGTCGCGGAAATACTCGTAGGCCATCGTGTCGAAGTTGTTGCGGCCGACGTTCACGGCCAAGTCCTTGCCCCAATAGTCGGCCACGCGCTCGTAGCTGATGCTGCGGCCGGGATCGAAGGCGGCGATGCGGTAAGGCCCACTGCCGAGCGGCGGCTCCAGCGTCGTCGCCTGGAAGTCCTTGCCCTGCCAGTAATGCTTCGGCAAGACGGGAAGCTGCCCGACGATCAGCGGAAGCTCGCGGTTGTCGCCCGGCTTGAAGGTGAAGCGCACCCGCCGGTCGCCGTCGGCCTCCACCTTGTCCACGGCGGCGTAGTAGCTGCGGTAGAAGGGATGGCTCTCGGTCAGGGTGTGGAAGGTGAAGACCACGTCCTCGGCGGTCACCGGCTTGCCGTCGTGCCAGCGGGCCTGCGGGCGCAGCGTGAAGGCGACCCAGGACCGGTCCTCCGGCACCTCGATGCTCTCGGCCAGTTGCCCGTATTCGGTGAACGGCTCGTCGGCGGAGTTGGCCATCAGCGTGTCGTAGATCATGGTGGCGCCGGCCGCCGGCACGCCCTTCAGGGTGAAGGGGTTCAGCGTGTCGAAGGACCCGATGGCCTGCAACGTGACCTTGCCGCCCTTCGGCGCTCCCGGGTTCACATAGTCGAAATTCTTGAAGTCCGCGCCGTATTTCGGCTCCCCGTAAAGCGCCATGCCATGGCGCGGATCGGCCGCGGCAGGGTGCGCCACCATCAGCGCAATCAGGGTGAAGGCCGCCATCGAAGCGGCCAGCGGACCGGCAATCGCACGCATCTCCGTCTTCCCTCGCTTATCCCCCACCGTCGATAAATCAACAGATGGAGTGCTGGGGTCGGCACGGCGCCCTCTCCTTTCGGAACCTTCAGCCCGGCCGCCGGTTGACGGGAACGCCCACCTGCGAAGGGTCCCCGGCCATGGTCCAGCCCTATCATCCTGTCGACACGCAGCATGTCCTGTTCCTCCTGCGCCAATGGCTGAAGGCGGTGTCGCCGCCGGCCGGGGTCGATTGGCTGGACGACGCCCGCGACACGGTGAACGAGGGCATCGACGACGATGTGTTCACCGCCGCCATCGTGGCGGTGCCGAAGCAGCTCGGTCACGCGCCCCTTCGCCTGACGCAGGAGGACCGGGCGGACGCAGCCAAGGCCCGGCCGGGCTGGCACCCGCAGCGCTGGACCGCCGACGTGGCCGCGCGCGCGGTCCTGCTGCTCAGCTACGACGACAGCGACGGCGAGGCCTACGCGGGGATGGTGACCGGGTTGCTGAAGCTCGGCCGTGGCGAAATCTCCGCGACCATGTTCCGGTGCCTGCCGCTGCTGCCCTACCCGGAGCGGCATCTGTCGTGGGCCACGGCCGCGACACGGTCGGACCACCGGGAGCTGTTCGAGGCCCTCGCGCTCGGCAACCCCTACCCGGCGGAGCGCTTCGACGAGCCGTCCTGGAACAGCCTGATCATGAAGGCGGTGTTCCTGGGCGTGCCGCTCGCCGACGTTGACGGTCTGGACCGCCGGGCGAACCCGATGCTGGCCCGCGAGCTTCGCGACTACGCGCAACAGCGCAAGGACTCAGGGCATCCGGTCGATCCAGGCATCTGGCAAGCCACGGGCTGACGGTCAGAGCGGCAGCCGTCCAAAGGATTACCCTGGCATCGCTCAGGCTTCACCGTCATGGTGCGGCCGACTCCACGCGCCCAGACGCGCGATGCCAGAAGGGAGAAAGAGACCGTGACCGCCGCCTACACCGTTTATGGCCAGTACAATTCCCAGCCGGCGACTCGCGTCGTGCTGTTCCTGTCGATGGCGGGCGAGCCCTTCGCCTACCGCCACGTCGACCTGCGCACCGACCAGCAGAAATCCCCCGGTTACCTCGCGATCAACCGGTTCGGCCGCGTCCCCACCCTGGTGCACGGCGACGTCAGCGTGTCCGAATCGGGCGTGATCCTGACCTATCTTGCGGAAAAGACCGGCAAGTTCGGCGGCCGCGACGAGCGGGAGAAGCTGAAGCTTGCGGAATGGCTGTCCTGGCTGGCCGACGTCCTGCTGCCGGTGCAGCGCGCCCGCGCCGTGCGGCAGTTCAACGGCGACCGCAACGCCCTGCCCTGGCTCGACGCCGCCGCCGCGTCCGGCCTCGCCCAGTTCGACCGGCACCTGGGCGGACGCAGCTTCATCGAAGGCGAGCAGGTCACCATCGCCGACATCTTCGCCTTCCCCTGGATCGACCTTGTGGAGGAGGCGGCCATCGACCTCGCCAAATACCCGAATGTCCAGGCTTGGCACGCCCGCGTGCTGACGCAGCCGGGAGCCAAACGCCAATACGACCTGATGCCCCGTCAGGACGTCGGGTGATAACAAAAAAGCCCCTCTCCCGCTTGGGAGAGGGGCTTTTCCGTTCAAACTTTTACTTCTTGGCGCCGACCGACGTCACGAAGCTGTCGTACGGCAGCTCGGCCACGCGGGCCCACAGCTGGGTCTCTTCCAGGAACGGCTTCCAGTTCTCGTAGATCGTCTTGAAGTTCTGGTTGTTCTTGGAAATCTCGTCGTACAGGTCGAAGGCGATCTTGTGCGCCTGCTCCATCAGGTCGCGCGGGAAGGCGCGCAAGATGGCGCCCTTGGCGACCAGACGCTTCAGCGCCTTGGCGTTCTCCGCGTCGTAGCGGGCCGTCATGTAGGTGTTGGCCTCGGCACAGGCCGCGGTCAGGATCGACTGGTAGGCCTTCGGGAGCTTCTCATACTCCTGCAGGTTGACGTAGAGCGAGACGTTCGGCCCGCCTTCCCACCAACCCGGGTAGTAGTAGTACTTGGCGACCTGATAGAAGCCGAGCTTCTCGTCGTCGTAGGGGCCGACGAACTCGGTCGCGTCGATGGTGCCCTTCTCCAGCGCCGGATAGACGTCGCTGCCCGCGATCTGGGTCGGGGTGGCGCCCATCTTGGTCATGATCTGGCCGGCGATGCCCGCGATGCGGATCTTCAGGCCCTGGAAATCGGCGGCGGTCTTGATTTCCTTGCGGTACCAGCCGCCCATCTGCACGCCGGTGTTGCCCGCGGCGAACTGGATGACGTTGTGGTTCTTCATGAAGGCGCGCATCAGGTCCAGGCCGCCGGCCTGGAGCCAGGCGTTCATCTGGCGCGCGTTCGGGCCGAAGGGGATCGCCGTGTCGAAGGCGAAGGTCGGGTCCTTGCCGACGTAGTAATAGCCGCAGGTGTGGCCGCACTGGACCGAGCCGTTCTGGACGGCGTCGAGCACCTGGAGGCCGGGGACCAGCTCACCGGCGGCGTGGACGCGGATCTGGAACTTGTTGTCGGTGGACTCGGCGACGCGGCGGGCGATGACCTCCGACGCGCCGATCAGGACGTCGGTGCTCTTCGGGAAGCTCGACGCGAGGCGCCACTGGATCTCCGGCTGCGACTGCGCGATGGCCGGGGCGGCCACGCCGGAAACCGCAAGGCCGGCACCCGCTGCCGCCGCACCGGCGCCCGCCGACTTCAGAAACGCACGTCTTTTCACGACTCTATCTCCCATGGGCGTTGCCTCCCCGACGGTTCCAAGGGGCTTGACCGGACGTCTCCGGGACCACTTGTTGCGGGGGATTTTTGACCGGCGTAACAAAGCAGTGTTTTAGAACCGTTTCACCGCATAAATCCGCATGTCTGGTCTACCTTGGTTCAACCAGCGCCGGTGCGAAGCCCAAGGAAAGCCGACAGCGGCGGCAACACCAGCGTCCGGCCGTCGGCGGTGATCTCCGGCACCGGCGCGCCGGGCGGGCGCGGCAGGTCGAGTGCGACAAGTTGCGGCTTGCGCTTCAGTGAGTATTCGGCCGGCTCGTTGGCGAAGTTGAAGACCGCCAGCAGGCTCTCCCCGTCCGCCACACGCTCGAAGGCCAGGACGGAGCCCTTGTCCTCCACGGCCTCCACGCCACCCGCGGTCAGGGCCGCGTGGTTGCGCCGCACGCGGAAGGCCTGCCGCCAGATGTCCAGCGGGCTTCCCGGGCGGCGTTCCTGCGCGTCGACGGCGAGCGCCCTGTGGGCCTCGGCCACCGGCAGCCACGGCTCCCGCGCGGTGGAGAAGCCGGCGTTCGGCGCGTCGGCCCGCCAGGGAATCGGCGTCCGGCTGCCGTCGCGCCCCTGGAACTCCGGCCAGTAGGTAATGCCGAAGGGATCGCGGAGCTGGTGGTGCTCCAGCGCCGCGTTGGGCAGCGCCAACTCCTCGCCCTGGTACAGGCACACGGTGCCGGGCAGCGCCGCGAACAGCGACGCCAGCAGCGCGTTGAAGCGGTCCGGTTCGGCGCCGACCGGCAGCCAGCGGCTCGCCGCCCGTTCCACGTCGTGGTTGGAAAAGCTCCAGCAAATCGCTTCCGGCCTTGGTGAGCCCGCCAGCGCGCTGGCGAAACCCTTAGCGGTGAAGGGCTGCTTGGCCAACGCCAGGGTGTAGGCGGCGTGCAGCCCCTGCGGCCCACAGTAGGAGGCGATGCGCTGGCCGGCGCCGGGCTGGCTCGACAGCTCGCCCAGCAAGACCCGCCCCGGGTAGCGGTCCACCACCGCGCGCAGCCGCGCCACCACATCGCGCACCGAGGGGTGCATCATGTCGTAGAGGTGCCGTTGCAGCGCAAAGGGCTTCAGCGGCGGCTCCGGCGCATTCCACACGACCGAGGGGTTGGAGCGCAGCTGCGGGTCATGCGCGAAGAAGTCCACCGCGTCGATGCGGAAGCCGTCCACGCCGCGTTCCAGCCAGAAGGCCGCGGTGTCGCACAGCGCCTGCAGCACGGCCTCGTTGTGCAGGTTCAGCGACGGCTGGCTGGACAGGAAATGGTGCAGGTAATACTGGCGCCGCCGCGGTTCCCAGGTCCAGGCCGCGCCGCCGAACACCGACAGCCAGTTGTTGGGCGGCGTGCCGTCCGGCCGCGGATCGGCCCAGACGTACCAGTCCGCGAACTCCCCGTCGCGGGCCCGGCGGCTGGCATCGAACCAGGGATGCGCGTCCGACGTGTGGCCGCAGACCAGGTCGACGATGACCTTCAGCCCCCGCAGATGCGCCTTGTGCACGATGTGGTCGAAGGTCGCCAGCCGACCCATGCGCGGGTCGACGGCGCGGTGGTCGGTGATGTCGTAGCCGAAATCCTTCAGCGGCGACGGGTAGAAAGGGCTGATCCACACCCCGTCCACACCCAGCGACGCAACATGGTTGATGCCGTCCAGCACACCGTCGAGGTCGCCCCAGCCGTCGCCGTTTCCGTCGAGGAAGCTAAGGGGATAGATCTGGTAAAGGGCCGCACCGCGCAGCCAAGACGAACCCTGGGACATCGACGCACTCCGCACGAAACCTGTGCGAAGGGTCGGCCCCTCCCCCTAACGATTGGTTACCCGGCTATTTTTGGTCACCGGGCCTTTTCTGGTCGCCATATGGCAGGCGAAGCCACGGCGCCCAAGCTTGCCGCACCATTCCGGTCCAAGCCTGCGTCCAGGCCTGCATCGGTGCCGCCCACAGCGCCATCATCGGGTTCGCCATCATCGGATTCACACCGGGATTCCGCATCATCTGGCCCAGCAGCGCCGGCCCGAACAGACCGAGTGCCGCGTCGAAGGACGGGGTCGCCGTGATCTGCAACGCGATGATTTCGGCCCCGCGCTCCGGGTCCTCGCGGTGAAGGATCTGGATGTCCATGTTGGGCAGGGCGGCGGTCAGCTTGGTCTCTTCCATCGTCACTCTCCCAAAGGGGGCCGGCGGGCAGGATAAGGCTTTTGCATGTGCGAAGATACCTTTCGCCGCGGGACGCCCAGCCACGCCGCGCAACCAAAAAGCTCCGCCCCCGTTGAAAGGAAGAATTCCGCCAAAAGGTTCCGCCATGGATGGCTCCCTCCCCAACGACCTGCAAGCCGATTCGAAAGAGGCCGCGGCCTGCGCCGGCCTGATCTACGTCTCCGACGAGGAGCCGGGCATCCGCCGGCGCCGGGCCGGCAAGGGCTTTACCTACAAGTGGCCGGACGGGCAGACGGTGACGGAGGAGGACACGCTGGCGCGCATCCGCAAGCTGGCCATCCCCCCGGCCTATCGCGACGTCTGGATCTGCACGGAACCGGAGGGTCACCTCCAGGCCACCGGGCGCGATGACAAGGGCCGCAAGCAGTACCGCTACCATCCCCGTTGGACCGAAGTGCGTGAGGGCACGAAGTTCGGCCGCATGTTGGAGTTCTGCCGCGCCCTGCCCACCATCCGCCAGCATGTGGACGAGGATCTGTCCCGGCGCGGGCTGCCGCGGGAAAAGGTGCTGGCGACCGTCGTCCGCCTGCTGGAAACCACGCTGATCCGCGTCGGCAACGAGACCTACGCCCGCGAGAACCAGAGCTACGGCCTGACCACGCTCCGCGACGACCACGCGGACATCGATGGCTCGGAGATCCGCTTCTCCTTCAAGGGAAAGTCGGGAAAGGAGTGGAACGTCTCGCTGAAGGACCGCCGGCTCGCCCGCGTCGTCCGCGCCTGCCAGGACGTCCCCGGAGAGGAGCTGTTCCAGTATGTGGACGCCGACAAGCAGCGTCACGCCATCACGTCGAGCGACGTGAACGACTATCTGCGCTCCATCACCGGCCAGGATTTCACCGCCAAGGACTTCCGCACCTGGGCCGGCACCGTGCTCGCCGCCATGGCGCTGAAAGAGTTCGAAAGCTTCGACAACAAGACCAAAGCGAAGCGCAACGTCACCCGCGCCATCGAGCAAGTGGCGTCCCGCCTCGGCAACACGGCCAGCGTCTGCCGCAAGAGCTACGTGCACCCGGAGGTGCTGGACGCCTATCTGGAAGGCGACCTGCTGCAATCGCTGAAGCGCGAGGTGGAGACGGAGCTTCGCGAGGAGCTGTCCGGGCTCGACGCGGAGGAAGCGGCGGTGCTGGCTTTCCTGCGCGAACGGCTGGAACGGGAAACCCGCGCCCGCGCCAGCGAGGGTGCAAGGCGGCGCAATGGGCAGCGCAACGCCGCGTGAACCCGGCTGTTCTCGTGAAAGAGAAATCCCCGCTTATGGGAAAAGAACCGGGAGAACCGCCATGGCAAAGACGACGACCGACCACGACGAGATCCGCCATTGGGCCGAAAGCCACGGGGGCAAGCCCGCCGTCGTGCGCAGCACCCACCATGAAGACGCCAAAAGCCGGGGCACAAAGAGCCGCAAGACCGGCGTCGGCCTGCTGCGCCTGATGTTCCCGAAGGCCCGCCAGTCCGACCACGACGAACTGGAAGAGATCCAGTGGGACGAGTTCTTCAAGCAATTCGAGGATTCGAAGCTGGCGCTGCTCTATGAGGAGGGCTCCAACTTCAACAAGCTGATCGGCCGCGACACCGCCGAGAAACGCGAACACGGCGACCACAAGGCCGCACGGCATTGAGGTGGTTGGGGTGGTCGCGTGGGTTCTGGCGACCACCCTCCCCGTCACCGCACCTCGCGCGCCCGCCCTGCATCACCCCACGGCAGCATCCGCGCCAGCACGCCGTCCTTCAGCACATACTGGTGGAACATGGCGGCGGCGGCGTGCAGGCCGGCGACGATCATGATCAGGTTGCCGAGAACCTCGTGCGCCTCTTCCAACTGGTGGCCGAGGTCCTTGTTCTCGCCCAGCAGGGCCGGCAGGGTGAACAGGCCCCAGACCTCGACCGGGCGGCCCTTGGCCTGCGACATCAGGACCCCGACGACCGGCACGGCGATCATCAGGACATAGAGCGCGACGTGTCCGCCCTTGGCGGCCAGCGCCATCAGCGGCGACGTGCCCGTGGGCAGGGCCGGCGGCGGGCTGATCCGGCGCCAGACGAGCCGCAGGACCACGAGCAGAATCACGGTGGCGCCCACCGATTTGTGCACGCCCATGAGCGCGGTGCGCTCCGCTCCGCGGGGCATGCCGTCCACGACCTGGATCAGGACGAAGGCGGTGATGATCAGCAGCGCGATCGCCCAGTGCAGGGCTTGCATCGGCAGGTCGTAGCGATCCCTTCCGGAACCGGATGCGGCGGGGTTGGACATGGTCGTCCTCCGTTTAGCAGAAGCGTTCGTTCCGACCATCCTGGACGCCCGTAGCTGAACCTTGTCTGAACGGGCGCGCCGACCCGGACAAATCAGGCCGGTGTCGCCTCCACCACCACCTCCGTCGCGGGCAGCAGGCGGCGGACGGTCAGGCAGACGACGTCGCCGGCTAGGCCGTGGGCACCCACGTGAGCGCCCAGCGCGTGCAGCACGGTTTCGATCCGGTCGCGCGCCGAACGGCCATGGCCGTGCGCCAGGGCGGCGGCCAGCCGCTCCTCCCCGAAGGGCTCGCGTTCCGCGTTGGGCGCCTTCACCAGACCGTCGGTGCAGAGGAACAGCGTGTCCTCCTGGTCGAGCCGGATGATCGCCTCCCCGTATGGCACGCCCTTCCGGACGCCCAGCGCCGGGCCGCCGGCGTCGGCCAGCGCCAGCACCGTGCCGTCGGCCAGCACCCGGCAGGGCGCGCGGTTGCCGGCGCTGGAATGGCGCAGCATGCCGGTGCTGCGGTCGTAAAGCGCCACGAAAGCGGTGGCGAAGCCGTCGAAGGGGCTCTGCCCGCACAGCAGGTCGTTGGCGCCCGCCAGGATCGCGGACGGGGTGGAATCGGCACGCACCAGCTCGCGGATGGCGCCGCGGACCAGCAGCATCAGGAAGGCCGCCGGAACCCCGCCGCCGGACACGCCGGCGACCACCATCAGGGTGCGGGTCTCGTCCAACTCGATCACGTCGTAGAAATCGCCGCTGACGGTGGCGCCGGGAACCAGCAGGCCGTAGAACTGGCTGTCGCGCCCGGTGGGGAGCTGGCGCGGCAGCAGGCTCGCCTGCACGTCGCGGGCGGCGCGCTGCTCCTCCTCGATCAGGCATTCGGCGGCGGCGAGCTTCTCGGACTTGGTCTCCAACTCGGCCGACTTCATGACCAGCTGGGCGTCCAGCGTCTCCTCGCGGGCGCTCGCCTCCAGCGCCATGGTGCGGAAGACGCGGGCCAGCCGGCCCATCTCGTCGTTGCGCTCCATCGCGTCGTTCAGGGTGAAGGGGTTGAAGCGCCCGGCCTCCACAGCGGCCACGGCTTCGCCCAACCGCTCGATCGGGGCCATCTGGCGGCGCGCGAAGCGGACCGCGGCGGCGATGCCGAGCCCGAGCACCACGACCCCGATCAGCACGCCGACCTTGGCCTCCCGCGCGACGACGGCCGACGCGTCGGCGGCCGGCACGCGCACCACGGCGATGCCGGCGCCCTGCCCGCCCGTGGCCTTCACCGGGGCGAAGGCGGTCAGGAAAGCGCCCTGGCGCAGCGTGCGGACCTCGCCCGCGCCCGCCGCGGCCTTCGCGGCCTCAATGGCGGCGTCGGACAGCGGCCCGCCCTCGCCGGGCGCGGCGGCGCGCACCAGCTGACGTCCCGCATTGTCGAGCAGCCAGACGCCATCAACGGCCTTGGTGGCGACAAAGGCCTCCATCAGCCCGTCGACGCCCGCCTTGCGGGCGATGTCGCCCAGCCGCCGGACATCAGCGCCGACCTGCACGATGCGCGGCTTGTCCACGCCCGCCACGCCGGCGAACTTCATCAGCTTTCCACCCTCGGTCGCGGCGTCGGTCACGACCCTCTCCGGCGCGCGGTTCAGCAAGCCGTAGAAGGGCGCGTGCTGCGGTTGCGCCTTGGCGTCGGACCCGAAGGTGATGTCCGGGCCCGGCAGGTTGTGGATGTAGGCGCGGCCGCGGTTGTCGGTCACCCACACCTCATCGGGGCCGCCGGCCTCGGCAATCGCCTTGAAGCGGTCGCTGATCGGCTTCGGCGCGGCCTTCGCCCCTTCCATCAGGGCGACGATGTGCGCGGACAGCGTCGCCTCCGACAGCAGGCGTTCGCCCAGCAGGGCCTCCACGTCGCGCGGAATCTCGCGCGCCTGGACCGCCGACCGGGCGAGCAGCGCCGCGGCGAGGCGGCTGTCCGTCTCGATCCGGGCGAGCATGGAAGCGTGCGTCGTCCAGGCCAGCATCGCCGTGATCGACAGCACCGCCAGAGTGACCAGCCCGGTGATCAGAAGGATCAAACGCCCTTGAAAGGTCATGGAGGAGACCCGCCTCTTCAGCCAACCGCAGGATGCGGGCCGGCCTCGCTCCGCCGCCCGGAAAAGGCAAGGGATTCGAGACAAATCACCGGTCCGCTCCCCCCGGTTCTACCGGGGCAACGGGCGGGAGTCCAGGAGAGGCGGGGTCGCAGGCTGTAACCGTTCAGTACCAGTAGCCGCCCAGCCGGTACCGCGGCCGTCGCACCGCCCGCGGCAGGCCGAGGGGAACCGGCGTGCGGTCGAGCCCCGGAAAGGCGCACGCCGGGGGCCGCCGGCCGGCACCCAGTTCCATCAGGCGGCGGACGCGTTCCTTCGTGTGGGGATGGGTGCGCAGCAGGGACGGGATGGCCGGGGTGCGCCGGCCGGGAAAAAAGGGCACCTCCCACGGGCCACGCTGCAGCCCGTCGATGCGGGCCAGCGCTGTGGCAATCCCTTCCGGGTCGCCGGTCAGGTGGGCGGCGTCGAGGTCGGCGTCGAACTCCCGTGTCCGCGCCAGGGCGAGCTGCATCAGCGCCCCGCCCCAGGGTGCGGCGATCAGCAGCAGGATGAGCAGCCAGGGCGTCGCCTCCGGCTGCATCACCAGCAGCGGAAGGTTGATAATCAGCAGCGCGATCCCGAACAGCGACATCAGCCGCGTCAGGTTGGTCACCGTGTCGGCGAGGCCCATGACGGCAAGGTCGTTGTTGCGGATGTGGCTGATCTCGTGCGCCAGCACGCCGGCCAGTTCGCGCAAGTCCAGGGTGCGGAGCAGCCCGTCCGTCACGGCGATGGCCGACTGCCGGCGGCGCCCGACGGCGAAGGCGTTCAGGGTGGGGCTGGCGATGTACCACAGCTCCGGCGGGGCCGGCAGGCCCGCACGGCGCGCGATGACGCCCACCGTCTCGAACAGGCGCGGCGCGTCGGCGTAGGACAGCCGGCGGGCGCCGAACATGCCCAGGATCACGCGCGGCGACAGGCGTGGGCTGAGCAGAAGGCTAATGCCGCCGCCGGCCAGTGCCCACATCACCCCGTCCGACCCGGCGAGGATCCAGCCGCACATCCCCAGCATCAGCACCATCCCGCCGAGCAGCAGCAGGGATTGCACGAGGTTGCCGATCTTGTGGCGCCGCCGCAGCCCGGCGACCGCCCCGTCGGTGGACGCAAAAGCCATGAACCGCCTTCCGGATTTCGTGAACTGGACCTCTTCGACGAAAAGGCACGGAAGAACATGTTGTGGCGGTTAGCCCGGCCGTCATCCCCGCCGCAAGCACAGGGGACTTGCACGGCCTGTAGCGTCGACCCTCTTGATTTGGCCGCCGGCGTTGAACACATACACGCCAGACGTGCTCAAAAATCCCTGTCGATGGCCAATGGTCGCCGCCATGAGCAATCCCTACGAGATCCTCGGCGTATCATCCACCGCTTCCGATGACGACATCCGGAAGGCGTACCGCAAGCTCGCCAAGAAATACCACCCCGACCTGAATCCCGGGAAGGAAGAGGCGGAGCAGCGCTTTAAGGACATCAGCGCCGCCTATTCCCTCCTGTCGGATGCGGAGAAGCGCGCGCGCTTCGACCGCGGCGAGATCGACTCCTCCGGGCAGGAACGGCCGCAGCGCCAATACTACCGCGATTTCGCGGAAGGCCCCGGCGGTGCGCGCTACAGCCACGCGGAAGGCTTCGCCTCAGACGACTTGGAGAACATCTTCTCCGACCTCTTCGGCGGACGGGGCTTTGCGCGCGGGCATGGCGCCGGCGGCGGGTCGATGCCGATGAAGGGCGGCAATCTCAGCCTCGCGCTGACCGTCGATTTCGTCGACGCGGCCAAAGGCGGCAAGCAGCGCGTCACCATGCCCGACGGCAAGACTCTGGACATCGACCTGCCCGCCGGGCTGGAGGACCACGCGACCATCCGCCTGAAGGGCAAGGGCTTGCCCGGCGTGAACGGCGGGCCGCCGGGCGACGCGCTGATCACCATCACCGTCGCCCCGCACCCCTGGTTCCGGCGTGAGGGCGACGACGTCCACCTCGACCTGCCGGTGACGCTGGCGGAGGCGGTGCTGGGCGGCAAGGTGCGCGTTCCCACCATCGACGGCGCGGTGATGCTGACCGTGCCGAAGGGGGCCAACAACGGGACGCGGCTGCGGTTGAAGGGCAAGGGCATTCCCGATCCGCAAAAGAACGCCCGCGGCGACCAGTATGTGACGGTGCGCATCGCGCTGCCCGACGAGACCGATCCGGCGTTGGAAGAGTTCGTGCGGGGCTGGTCGGCGGACTACAACCCGCGCCGCGCCATGGAATCCGCCTAGAACGGGCCGCTTGAGTGGAGGCCGCAGGATGGCACAGAGGACGGAAGAGGTTCTGATGGTCTGTCGGCGGGTCAACGCCCGCGACCTGACGCTGTGGGTGGAGCGGCACTGGGTTCGTCCGCAGCACGAAGGCGGCGCCCTTCTGTTCAGCGAGGCGGACGTCGCGCGGGTCGAGATGATCTGCGACCTGCGGGAGGATCTGGCGCTCGACGACGAGGCGATGCCGGTCGTTCTGTCTTTGCTGGATTCGGTCTATGCCCTGCGGCGGCGTCTGCGCGTCCTGGCCGGGGCGATCGGCCAGCTTCCGCCCGAAGCGCGCGATGTGCTGCGCGAGGAGTTGCGGAAACTGGAGGAGGAGTAGGTCAGCAGCGCACCCCGAAGGCGCGGCCGCTCAGCGCGATGTCCTGGTTGAAGCCCTCGGCGACCCGGTCGTTGCCGCCGGAGAGGAGGCAGAGCGTCACGTTGATGGCGCAGAGGATGGCGTGGTCGATCTGTTCCGGCTGGGCGTTGTGGCGCTTGATGGCTTTAAGGGCGCGGGATACCGATTGGGCCATGACGCAAGTTCCAATGGTGTGGCGTTGATGGGCGGGTTCGTCGATGAAGACAGGATGCCGTCTTCTCGCCGTTCCCGCTGTGCCCCGGGCCACACCCGGACCACATTCCACCGCCGCGGATGAGTCATTCCTAGGACCGGGATTCTTAACCGGACGTAAACGACCATCCGCCCAACGGCACATACGGGCCTATGTCCCTCTTATGCGCTTCCGTAAAATACGTGTAAAACAAAGGGCCGAGCGGAGGCTCGGCCCTTGGTCATAGTCCCGGCGCGCAGGGGTGCGGCTATTTGACCTGCGGCAGCTCCTCGAACTGGTGGTACGGCGGCGGAGAGCTGAGCGTCCATTCCAGCGTCGTGGCGCCCGGTCCCCAATAGTTCGCCCCGACTCGCGCGCCGTAGCGCAGAGTCCAGATCGCCGTCACGATGAACACGATGTGCCCGGCGAAGGACACGTAGGAGCCGACGGAGGAAATCATGTTCCAGCCGGCGAAAGCGTCGGGATAGTCGGGGATGCGGCGCGGCATGCCGGCCACCCCCAGGAAATGCTGCGGGAAGAAGGTCAGGTTGGTGCCGACGAAGGTCAGCCAGAAATGGACCTTGCCCCAGAACTCCGGGTATTGCCGCCCCGACATCTTGCCGATCCAGTAGTACCAGCCTGCGAAGATCGAGAAGACGGCGCCCAGCGACAGCACGTAGTGGAAGTGCGCGACGACGAAATAGGTGTCGTGCAGCGCCTTGTCCAAGCCGCCGTTGGCCAGCACCACGCCCGACACGCCGCCGACCGTGAACAGGAAGATGAGGCCGAGCGCGAACAGCATCGGCGTCTTGAACTCGATGGAACCGCCCCACATGGTGGCGATCCAGGAAAAGATCTTCACGCCCGTCGGCACCGCGATGATCATCGTCGCCGCGGTGAAGTAGGCGCGCGTGTCGACGTCCAGGCCGACCGTGTACATGTGGTGCGCCCACACCACGAAGCCGACCACGCCGATCGCCACCATCGCGTAGGCCATGCCCAGGTAGCCGAACACCGGCTTCTTGGAGAAGGTGGACACCACCTGGCTGATGATCCCGAATCCCGGCAGGATCATGATGTAGACCTCGGGATGGCCGAAGAACCAAAAGAGGTGCTGGAACAAGACGGGGTCGCCGCCGCCCTCCGGGTTGAAGAAAGTGCTGCCGAAGTTGCGGTCAGCCAGCAGCATGGTGATGGCGCCGCCCAGCACCGGCACGGCCAGCAGCAGCAGGAAGGCCGTCACCAGCATCGACCAGACGAACAGCGGCATCTTGTGCAGCGTCATGCCCGGCGCGCGCATGTTGAAGATGGTGGTGATGAAGTTCACCGCCCCCAGGATCGACGACGCGCCGGCAAGGTGCAGCGAGAAGATGGCCATGTCGACCGATGGCCCCGGGTGTGCCGTTCCCGATGACAGGGGTGGGTAGATCGTCCACCCCGTTCCCGCCCCCAGCCCCACGAAGACGGAGCTGAACAGCAGCAGAAGCGCCGGGACCAGCAGCCAGAAGCTGATGTTGTTCAGGCGGGGAAAGGCCATGTCCGGGGCGCCAATCATGATCGGCACGAACCAGTTGCCGAATCCGCCGATCAGCGCCGGCATGACCACGAAGAACACCATGATCAGGCCATGCGCCGTGATCACGACGTTCCACATCTGCCCGTCACCGACCACGCCCAGCCCGGGCCGCTGCAGCTCCGCCCGGATGATGCCGGAAAAGGCGAGCCCGGCGATGCCGGCCACCACAGCGAACACCAGATAGAGCGTCCCGATGTCCTTGTGGTTGGTCGAGAACAGCCAGCGCTGCACGAAGCCGGGCTTGTGGTCATGGTGCGCGTGGTCGTCATGTGCGTGGCCGTGTTGCGTCCCGGTCCCGCCGGCGAAAGGCGAATCAACCATCGCGGTCCTCGCTTGGTTCTGGGCTTGGTTCTGGGCTTGATACTAGTGTTGTGCTTGCCGGTGCGGCGGTCATTCCGGTATGGCGGCCAACTCGGTCACCGGCGGCGCCTTGGGCGCGCCGGACTTGGCGAACTTCTGCTTGGCTTGCTCCGCCCACTGGGCGAAGCGCTCCTTCGACACGGCCTCGATCGCGATGGGCATGTAGCCGTGGTTGGTGCCGCAGATCTCGGAGCACTGGCCGTAATAGACGCCTTCATGCTCGATCCGGACCCAGGATTCGTGCAGGCGGCCGGGCACCCCGTCCTCCTTCAGCCCGAAGGCGGGAAGCCCGAAGGAATGGATGACGTCGCCCGCCGTCACTAGCAGACGGATGTTGGTGTCGACCGGCAGGACGACCCGGTTATCGACCTCCAGCAGCCGGCGTTGGCCGGGTTTGATGTCGGATTCCGGGATCATGATGGAGGAAAAGGTGAAGTTGCCCTGGTCCGGATACTCGTAATCCCAGTACCACTGCCGCCCGGTGATCTTCAGCGTCATCTCCGCGTCCTGGGTGCGGTCGCCGAAATACAGCAGCTTGAAGGACGGCACGGCGATGACCACCAGGATGATGACCGGAACGACGGTCCAGATCACCTCGATGACCGTGTTGTGCGACGTCCGCGACGGGACCGGGTTCTTCTTTTCGTTGAAGCGCAACACCACGACGGCCAGCAGCGCCAGCACGAGGATGCAGACCGCCACCATGATCCAGACCAGCAGGCGATGGAACCAGTCCATCATGTCCATCACTGGCGAACCGGGGGTCTGGTGCCAGATCTGCCAGGGGTGCGGCTCGCCGATCACCGGCAAGGGTGTCTGCGGAGGTGTCTGGCCGGGCGGCGTCGCCGGGCCGGACGGTTGCTGCGCCCACGCGCCGGACGCGGCGGTCATCATCGCGACCGACATCATTGCGACCAACGTGGCGGCCCACAGTCGCGCGATCGTTGCTTTCCCGATCGTCATCGTTCCTCCCCCAACCCCAAGGGTGCCCGCAAGGGGGGTCCGCACCGGACGCGCCCCATCCAGGCCAGAACAGTCGGCGGCGCGGAAAGTTCACAGGGGGCTACGAGCGGGTTAGATGTCTCCGTCCTCCTTGGACAGGCGGCGGTGGATCGCCGTGGCGGCGATGGCCGCCTGACCCATGGCGACGGAGATCTGGTTCAGCCCCTCCACGATGTCGCCCGCGGCGTACAGGCCCTCGATCCCCGTCTGCTGGTGCCCATCGGTGACCAGCCGCCCGTCCGGGCAGATCCGCACGCCCAGCGCCTTCACCGGGTCGGTGCGCGGCATGGTGCCGAGCGCGGAATAGAGCGTGTCAAAGGCCAGCCGCTCGCCCGTCGCCGTGGTCAGCGCGGCGATGCGACCACCCTCCGAATGGACCTCCACGACGGGGTCCTCGACGGCGCGGATTCCGGCCTCGGCCATGCGCCGCTCCTCCGCCTCCTCCAGCTTCATCGGCTGGCCGAGCGTCAGCATGGTGATGTCGCGGGAATAGGTCCGCAGGAACAGCGCCTCGCCCAGCGCGTCGGTGCCGAAGCCGATCACGCCGATGCGGTGGTCGATCACCTCGAACCCGTCGCAGATCGGGCAATGGCGGATCAGCCCGCGCTGCACCGCCTGATAGAGGTTGGGAAGCTCCGGCTCTAGGTCGATCACCCCGGTGGCGGCCAACACCGTCCGCGCGCGGAACTCCCGCCCGTCCGCGGTGAGTGCGCGGTAGCCGTCCGCCGTCCGCTCCACCGCCTCCACCGTGCCGGACAGGATGTGCGATCCGTAACGCTCCGCCTGGGCGCGCATGCGGGCGAGCAGATCGTTGCCGGTCACCCCGTCGGGAAAGCCCGCGTGGTTGTGCGACAGCGGGATCCATGCGGCGCGGCTGGCGCCGGCGTCGATCACCAGGAAGCGGCGGCGATAGCGCGCCAGATAGATGGCCGCGGTCAGGCCCGCCGGGCCGCCGCCGACGACCAGCACGTCGAGACGTTCATTGTCCATGGATTCAGGGTTCTCGCGGTCGTTGGCGACGGGCAACCAGGGCCAGGCAGCGGCGGACGGCTTCCAACTCGCGCAGGTTGGCGGCGAAGCCGATCATCAGGAAACCGGCGTAAATCCCGGCGAACACCACGGCCACGGCCAGCACCAGCCGCCACGGCCCGTCGAACGGCGAATGGACGAGCAGAAGAGCCCCCGCCAACCCACCGCCGGCAACGGCCCCGATCCCCAGAATGTCCAGCAGGCGCGGCACCGTCGCGGAAGTCCGCGCGCCGGAGTCCAGCGCTGGGCCCAGAGTCGGAGTTGGTCGCGTTGCGCCGTGGCGCGGATCCGGGACGGCCGTCATCGGTCGGACATTCCACGCGGGGTTCCATCTGGACGGGGAACAAGGCCGGGTGGCATCCGGTTCCATGCCGGGCTCTGGACGGCGGCAAGGGCGGCTTTTCGCCGCGCGGCGCACGTCTTGACGGTGGAACATTACCTCCAGACTGTATCACCTACAGTCGCAACCGCGAGCCCGCCATGCCCGCGTCCCCGCCATCCAATTCCTTGAACACGCCTTTGCCGTCCGGTCCCGACCCGGAAATCCTGGATGTTGAACCGATGGTCCGCAATTTCGGCACCCTCGGCCCAACGGTCGCGATGTTGTACGACCTGTTTCTGAGGAACGAACGCGACTTGGCCGAGCGGCTGAACGACCGTCTGGAACAGGGCGACCTGCCCGGCGCACGCCTTGCCGCCCACGCCGCGGCCGGCGCTGCCCGAACCGCCGGCGCGCGACGGCTGGCTGGCCTTTTCTCGTCCATCGAGGAGAACCTGGTCAGCGGCAACACGGATCGCGCGCGCCAGGAGGCGGTCGCGATTGCTCCCGCGCTCGACGACGTCCATTCCATGATCGCCCGCATTTGATTTATCATACCCCGGTACTCGTTTCACGAGAACGGGGGTTGGCTGTGGCGTATAGGTTCTGTTCGGTTCTGGTGGTGGAAGACGAGGTGGTGACGCGTTCCGTCTCCGTCCGGCTGCTGCGCCAACTCGGTGTCGGCGACGTGGTCGAAGCAGCCGACGGGGCGGAGGCGCTGGCCCGCTGCGACCGGCTGTCCTTCGACGCCATCCTCTGCGACGTCGACATGATGCCGATGGGCGGCCTCGCCTTCGTGGAAGCCCTGCGGGACCGCGAACGGGCGGTGAGCCGGTCGGCCCCGGTCATCATGCTGACCAAACACCGGGAACCGGAGGTCGTCCAGTCGGCGCTCCGATTCGGGGCGAGTGGCTATCTGGTGAAGCCGCTGACGCCCGACACGCTGCGGCAGAAGCTCGACAAGGCGCTGTCCGCGAAACAATCGGACACTCCTTCAGACAGAGCTTGACCCTGGCGTTATCCTTTTTGTAACCACGCCCCCGTTAGACTGCCTACAAACCCTGTCGATCAACCAGGGGCCCATTCATCAAGGGCAGTCCGGGAGGCGCCGCATGCCGATGAACGTCCTGGAAGTCGCCATCTACGCGATGGTGCTGACGGCCTCGCAGCCGAAACCCTACGAGTGCGTGGCGGTGCAGCCGGAAGGCGTCAACTGCACCAACGGGCTGGCCGCGACAGCCAGCAACCCCAACGTGCTCGCCTACAACACCGGCGTCCAGATCATCAAGGACAACCAGGGGCGCGTGCGCCTCAGCAACGGCCTGAACACCCATTTCGATTCCTCGGCCTGGGTGTCCTTCAAGGACACGTCCGGCCAGACCGCCATCAGCGTGCGCAAAACGGGCCCGTACCGCTTCAAGTTCTCCAACGGCTTCATCTGCGAAATCATCGGGCTTGAGCAGGACATGGCCCGCTGCTTCAAATCCTGACCGTGGTCCGCCGTTACCGGCGGATACCGCGGCGGTTCATCTCTTCCTCCATGCTGCGACGCTCGCGCTGCATCTGGCGCTGTTCGTCCACGATCCGCTCGTAGCGGTCCTGCAGGTCGCGGTCGGAGTAGCGGCTGTATTCGGAGCGGCCGCGCCGGTCGTCCGTGCTGGACCCTTCGTATCGGCGGTCTTCGCGCACCTGCCGGTCGCGGTCACGGTCCTGGTCGGCGGGGTAGTTGTTGGGATTGACGGCCCGGTTCAGCGTGTCGAGCGCGCCGCCCCACCCCTGCCCCTGACTCTGCTGCGCCTGTGCCGCCGGCGACACCACCGGCGACAGGGCGAGAAGCGACCCGAAGGCCAAGGCGGCTACTGGGGCGGCGAAAGGCATGCCTCGCATGAACTCCACTCCTTGCAATGGCTGGTCCTTAGGCCAACCGGCGGAAGTGGAGGATGTTGCGGACGGCGCAGTCCTTTTTCCTAGCCCAGCCGCGCCCGGTCATGCGGCGCATCAAGGTCCAGCGCCGGCCCCTTCGGCACGACGCCGGTCGGGTTGATCATGGTGTGGCTGGCGTAATAGTGGCGCTTGATGTGCGCGAAGTTCACCGTCTCCGCGATGCCCGGCACTTGGTAGAGGTCGCGCAGATAGCCCGACAGGTTCGGGTAGTCGGCGATGCGCCGCAGGTTGCACTTGAAGTGGCCGACATAGACGGCGTCGAAGCGCACCAGCGTGGTGAACAGGCGCCAATCGGCCTCCGTCCGGCGGTCGCCGAACAGGTAGCGTTGGTCGGACAGCCGCGCGTCCAACTCGTCCAGGGCGGCGAACAGGGCGTCGAAGGCCTGCTCGTACTTCTCCTGGCTGGTGGCGAAGCCGGCCTTGTAGACGCCGTTGTTGATCCGGTCGTAGACGAAGGCGTTCAGCTCGTCGATCGCTCCGGCGAGGTCGGCGGGGTAAAGGTCCACGGACGGGTCGCCAAACGCGTCGAACTCGCGGTTCAAGATCCGGATGATCTCGGCCGACTCGTTGTTCACGATCGTGCCGGACTTCCTGTCCCACAGCACCGGCACCGTGACGCGCCCGGTGTAGTCGGCCTTGGCCTTCGCGTAGACCTCGTAAAGGCGGGTGGAGCCGGTGACGGGGTCAAGCTCCGGAAAGGTCCAACCGTCTTCCCGCATCAGCGGGTCGACGACGCTGACGCCGATGACCTCCGTCAGCCCCTTCAGCGCCCGGACGATCAGCGTGCGGTGCGCCCATGGGCAGGCGAGCGACACGAACAGGTGATAGCGCCCGGCCTCCGGCTGGTATGGAGTCGAGCCGTCGGCCTTCACCCAGTTCCGGAACTGCGTCTCCGGCCGCACGAACGCACCGCCGGTGGTTTTCGTGTCGTACCACTGGTCTTGCCAGCGGCCTTCGATCAGCAGGCCCATTTCCGTA
The DNA here is from genome assembly GCF_025961225.1 of Azospirillum canadense. Lineage (GTDB taxonomy): Bacteria > Pseudomonadota > Alphaproteobacteria > Azospirillales > Azospirillaceae > Azospirillum > Azospirillum canadense. Next base: position 894,429 of record NZ_JAOQNG010000010.1, read on the forward strand.
CCCTTCTGTTTATCCGAAGCCCTCTCCCAGCCGGGCCGGGAGAGGGGACGTCATCAACCGTGCAGCTTCGTCGCGATCTCGGCAACGTGCTTGCCCTGGTAGCGGGCGCCGTCCAACTCGACCGCGCTCGGCTGCCGGGAACCGTCGCCGCCGGCGATGGTGCTGGCGCCGTACGGGCTGTTGCCCATCACCTCGTCCACGCCCATCTGGCCCTGGAAGCTGTAGGGCAGCCCGACGATGACCATGCCCTGGTGCAACAGAACGGTGTGGGTGGTGAGGATTGTGCTCTCCTGCCCGCCGTGCTGCGTCGCGGACGAGGAGAAGACGCTGCCGACCTTGCCGACCAGCGCGCCCTTCATCCACAGGCCGCCGGTCTGGTCGAGGAAGTTCTTCATCTGGCCGGGCATGTTGCCGAAGCGGGTCGGCACGCCGAGGATGATCGCGTCGTAATTCGCCAGTTCGTTCGGGTCGGCGATGGGAATGTTCGGCTCTTCCTTGAAATGCGCCTTCTGCCGAACCTCCTCCGGCACCAGTTCCGGCACGCGCTTGACGGTCACCTCGGTGCCGGGAACGGAACGCGCGCCCTCCGCAGCGGCCTGCGCCATCGTCGCGATATGCCCGTAGCTGCTGTAGTAGAGGACCAGAACCTTGGCCATGTCCGAACTCCCTGTGTTCCATGCAGTGTGATGTGCTGGTGCCAACAGACATATCGCGTTGTCGGCTCCCCGCAAATCCGGCGCGCTGGAACTTCATTGTTCGCGGGTGTACAACAATGCCATGGATCGCCTCGACGACATGCTCGCCTTCATCAAGGTGGTGGACACGCGCAGCTTCACGGCCGCCGCGGAGCGCCTGAACCTGTCCAAGTCCGTGGTTTCCCGCCGCATTGCGGAGCTGGAGAACCGGCTCGGCGCGCGCCTGCTGAACCGCACGACGCGCAAGCTGAGCCTGACGGAGGTCGGGCAGGCCTATTACGAGCGCTGTTCCCGCATCCTGACCGACCTGGAGGAGGCGGAGCAGGCGGTAGCCGACCTGCACGCCGCCCCGCGTGGGCGGCTGCGCGTCAACGCCCCGGTGTCCTTCGGCATGCAGCACCTCGCCCCGGCCATCGCCGAGTTCCTGGCGCGCTACACGTCCATCGAGATCGAGATGGACCTGAACGACCGCTACGTGGACCTGATCGACGAGGGCTACGATTTGGCGGTGCGCATCGGGCGGCTGCGCGACAGTTCCCTGATCGCCAAGCGCCTCGCCCCCGCCCGCCGCGTGGTCTGCGCCAGCCCGGCCTACCTGGAGCAGCACGGCACGCCGGCGACCCCGGAGGAGTTGATCAATCACAACTGCCTGATCTACACCAACGTTCCGGCCGCCGAGCAGTGGCAGTTCCGGGTTGGGGAGGAGATGCGGACCGTCCGCGTGTCGGGATCGCTGCGGGCCAACAACGGCGACCTGCTGCACGCCGCCGCGGTGGCCGGAGTCGGCATCGTCGTGCTGCCGACCTTCATGGTCGGGCAGGCGCTGGCGTCCGGCGCGCTGAAGACGCTGCTGCTGGATTGCTACACGTCGGAATCGAACGTCTACGCGGTCTACCCGCAGAATCGGCACCTGTCGCCCAAGGTGCGGGCCTTCGTCGATTTCCTGGCCGACCGGTTCGGGCCCAGGCCCTATTGGGACTGCGCCCTGCTCCGGCTGGAGAATGGGAACGCGCTCACTCCGGCTGATTTGGCCGGCGGCGGGCACGGAGATTGAGGGCGTTCAGGAAGCTGGTCGGCTGAGCGGGGCCGGTCGCGCCCGCCTCCCGCGCTGCCGGGGTCGCCAGGAAGCCGCCGACGCGGGCGCGCAGTTCCACCGCGTCGTGGGCGGCGTTGTCGGCGTCCTCCGCCACCTTGCGGCGGATGTCGGGGTCGAGCGTGTTGAAGGCACGGGACGCGAACTCGAAGGCCGGCTGCGACTTGGTGGCGATCACCTGCCGCAGCGCCTTGGACACCAGCACCGTGTCGAGCCCGCCGGGGCCATCCACCCCGTCCAGGACGTCGGCGAGGATGCCGATGGCCTGCAGGGTTTGGGTGTCATCGAGCGAGATGGGCTCAAGGCCGTCCATGGCACTCACTTCCGATGTTGGTCGGCACGATGGTGGTTGGCACAGTGTCGGTTGGCACGTTGGTTGCCACGCGGTCAATCGCCAGGTTGCGGAGCGACGCAGCGGGGATCATCCCCGGTCCGGCGCGACCGCTGCTGGTGCGAAGAAGCATAGTCGGACGCGACGGCGCTGGCAATGCGCACGCTGCCGCGCCTGGTTGCAGGCCTGGATGTGGGGCCACGGTCAAGCCCGGTTCACCAGGGCCACGCCGCCGACGGCGATCGCCATGCCGGCCAGCGCCAGAAGGCCCAGTCGCTCGTCGAACATCGCCCAGGCGATTACCGCCGTGACCGGAGGGGTCAGGTAGAACAGGCTTGCCACGCGGGCCGCCGCACCGCGGCGGATCAGCGCGAACAGCAGGAAGATCGCCCCCACCGACAGCACGAAGCTGAGCCAGAGCAGCGCAAAGACGAACTCCCCAGTCCAGCGGATGTGCATGGTTTCGAACAGCGGGGCGAAGACGGCCAGCACCGCCGCCGTGGCGGCGTACTGGATTGCGGCGCCGCTGCGCAGGTCCATCGCCGTGCCGTGGCGCTTCTGGTACAGCGTGCCGAAGGTGATGCCCAGCAAGGCGGCGACGGCCAACCCGACTCCGGCGGCGTTGCCCGAATCGAAGTGGACTTTTTCGCTCACCACGAGCAGCACGCCGATGAGCCCGAGCAGCAGGCCGCCCCACTGCCGGCCGCTCACCCGTTCCCCCAGAAGCGGGCCGGACAAGGCCGCGGTCAGCAGCGGCTGCACGCCGACGATAAGCGCGGTCACGCCCGCCGGCACGCCCTTGGAAATCGCGCAGAAGACGCCCGACAGATAAACGCCGTGGACGAGCAGCCCGGCGATGGCGATGCGCCCGGCCTCGCGCCACGTCTTCGGCCAGGGGGCCTTGGTCGCCAGGGCGACGGCCGTCAGTACAACGGCGACCAGCCCCAGACGCACCAGTAGGAAGGTCAGCGGCTCCGCGTAGGGCAGGCCGTATTTCGCGCCGATGAACCCCGTGCTCCACAGCACCACGAACACGGCCGGCATCATGTTGACCCATTCCGGCCGCCCGCCAGCGGAGGCGGATGCTTGCACGGTCATCGTCCCATCGTCTCCTACCCCTGGGCTCCCGCCCCCTGTGGCGCCCCTTGCGGCGCCCCCTGCGGCGCCGCTTGTGGCGCTTCTTGTGCCACTGGCCCGGCGGCCACAGCTTCACCCGCTTCGGCCGGCCCCTTGACAACCTGATCGGCCGGCGGCTTCGGCTTCAGCGCGTTGCGCCGCGCTTCGGCCAGCGCCTGGAAATGCGCCCGCAGTTCGGTGTCCCGGCGCATCAGCTGGCGGAAATCCTTCGCATCCAGCACCAGCATTTGGCAATAGCCGAGCGCACGCACATCAGCGTTGCGCCTTTGGCGGGTCAGCAAGGCCATTTCGCCGAACACGTCGCCGGTGCCCAGCTTCACGGGCTCGGCGAGGCCGGGCACCAGCACTTCCACAGCGCCCGACGCGATGAAGAACATGGCGTCGCCGCGTTCGCCCCGCCGCACGATGGTTTCCCCCGGCAGTGCCAAGCGCGGCTTCAGCAGCGTGGTGATGCCGCGCAGCCGCCCCTCCTCCAGCCCGTCGAAGAACCGCACGCGTCCGACCAAGTCCATCAGGTCCAGCCGCAGGTCAAGCTTCGGCAGTCGTTCCAGCGCCCGGCGGCGCGTGTCCAGGTCGCGCTCCAGGTCGGTCAGCACCTCGGCGCTGATGATGGATTCGGCGTGCAGGGCGCGGAAATCGGCTTCCTCCAGCCGCAATGCAGCGCGGCCGACGTAGCGGCTCTGCAGCATCAGTGCGTAGTCCGGATATTGCAGCTTCATGGCGGCAAGCGCCTGCTCCACCATCGCCAGCCGCACGGCGAGCATGCCCTCCAGCTCGCAGGACACGTCCTGGCCCAGCACCTGGGCGATCTTCGTCTGGGTGAAGTCCAGAAGCTCGCGCTGCACGGTGCGCACACCGACCAGAATCTCGAAACGGAAGGCGAGCCGGCGGGCCAGCGGCGCCCGCCAGCCGAGGCGCCGGTGCAACAGGCTGGCCACCCGCATCCACGGCGTGAAGGCGATGAAGGGCTCCTCGAACGCGCGGTAGCCGGCCCGGCCCTGCGCCTTCACGGCGTCGAGCAGGCGCGCGCTGCGCGCGGTCAGCAGTTCCGCCACGCCGCGGGACAGCACCCCTTCCTTGAAGTGGGCGAAGTACAGCTCCTCCTCCCGGTTGACCAGGATGGCGAGGCCGATGGTGACCCGGTCCTCGTTGCTGATCGGCAGTTCCGCCTCGCGTTCCCGGTCGATGGCTCCCAGCCGGTCGGCGTACTGGGAGACGACGGCCTCGGTCGCCGCCTCGTCCACCTCGTAATGGCGGGCGACGTTCTCCACCCGCTCCCGGATGCTGGCGAGCGACAGGGCGAGCGCCCGGTTGCGCATGGCGTGCTCCACCGGCGACAGCTGGTCAAGCTTCAGCAAGCGGATCAGCGCGCGCAAGGTCGTCCCGTTGACGAACAACGTGTAGAAGACGAAGCCGGTGACGATGACGGCGACGAAACTCTGCACCCGCTCCGGCAGCCGGCCGTTCTCCGTGACGGCGAGCGCCAGCGTCAGCGACACCGCCCCGCGCAGCCCGCCCCACAGCATCACCGCCTTGTAGGAATGGCTGACCTGCTGCCCGAGCCCGGTGGCGGACAGCAGTGGCAGAAGACCGAACAGGACCAGCGCCCGCGCCGCCGTCGCGGCGACCACGACGACCGCGAGCAACCCGACGTCGACCCAGCCGATCCCCAGCAGCAGGCGCGGCACCAGGATGGCGGTCATCAGGAAGATCAGCGAGTTGGCCCAGAAGCCCAGCTGGCGCCAGACATGCTCCAGCGCCCCCCAGGTCGCCGGGGAAATGCGCGTGCGCCCGACCGACCCGACCACCAGCGCTGCGGTCACCACGGCGACCACGCCCGACGCGCCGACGTAATGCTCGGCCAGCACATAGGTCAGGTAGGCGAGCGCGACCGTCAGCGTGATCTCGGCCATGGGCTGGTCGCGCACCGGCTCCACCAGGAAGCAGGCGACGCGGCCGCAGACATAGCCCGTCAGCACGCCGCCGGCAAAGTCGCGCAGGAACTCGGTCGCAGCCTCCATGGCGCCGCCATGCGCCCGGCTGGTCAGCATGCCGAGCAGCAGGGTGAACAGCGCGATGGCCGCGGCGTCGTTTAGCAGGCTTTCGCCTTCGACCAGCATGGTCAGGCGGCGCGGCGCACCCAGGTCGCGGAACACGCCGACGACCGCCGCCGGGTCCGTGGTGGCGAGGATGGAACCCAGCAACAGGCAGGACACCAGCCCCATGGAGGTGAAGAGGCTGAGCGCGAAACCGACCGCAAAGGTGCAGACGAAGACCGCGACGACGGCCAGCACGAGGATCGGCCCGATATCGTCGAACAGCCGCCGCACGTCCACCGCCAGCGCCGTTTCGAACAGCAGCACGGGCAGGAAGATGTAGAGCAGCACCTCCGACGAGACGTCGAGCCCGGCCAGCGAGTTCAGGAAATCGTGGACCGGGCCCGCCCCCTGCACCCCGGCGAAGGACTGGATCACGGCGCCGAGCGCCACGCCGACCGCGGCCAGCAGAACCGTGTAGGGCACCTGCAACCGGGCCGCGAGAGGCGGCAGGAAGCTCACCAGCGCCAAAAGGCCGGAGACGCCGAGGACGTAGATGACGATGTCGTGCATTGGCCCGCCTTGCCGGTTGAGGCTGGGGGCGCACGGTATCGCCGCACTCCCGCCGGGGCAAGGGCAGGATCGGTGACACTGGTATTCCCCCCTCCGCGGTGCGGAGAGGGGAATAAACTCAGCGCCGGCCGCGTTTACGCTTGTCGGCTAAGCCTGAGGCAGCGCCACGGTCATGCGGAAGCCGCCGGTCGGCCGGTTCTCGGCCCGGACCTTGCCGCCGAACGCCTCGATGTTGCGACGAACGATCCAAAGGCCGATGCCGAAATGGGTCGCCTCCGCCTGGTTTTGCGCCGTCTCGTCCTCGGGCATGCCGCGGCCGGGCTCTCGCTGCGAGAAGTAGCGCTCGAAGATGCGCGGCAGGTTCGCTGGATCGACGCCCGGCCCCTCGTCCTCCACCACCAGCTCCGCCCAGCCGCCGTCGGCGGTCAGGCGCACGCTGACGGTGCCTTCCTGGGGCGAGAAGCTGACGGCGTTTTCCACCAGGTTCTCGATGACCGTCTCCAGGATGTCCTCGCTGGCCCGCACCACCACACCCGATTCGATGCGGGAGCGCATGTGGAGCTGCCGTTCGGCGAGCAGGCTGGTGTAGCCACCGGCCATCCGCTCCACGAGGTCGGACAGGTCCACCCGGCGCCGCGGCGGTGCGATCAGGTCGGCTGCCGCCTCGTCCATGCGGCGAGCGAAGGAGACGAGGCCGTCCAGCTTGTCGACGGACTTCTCGATCATGGTCAGCGCGCGCTGGCTGCGGTGGTCGCCGCCGGACAGGGACCGGCGCAGCGGCTCCACCGACTGGCGGATGACCGCGATCGGCGTCTTGAAGGCGTGGGCGTTGTCCTCCGCCGCGCGGCGGAGCGACCGGGCGCTCTCGCGCAGCGTGTCGACCAGCCGGTCGAAGTCCTCGGCGACGCCGCTGAGTTCCGGCACCGTGTTGCGCGCCGTGAAGGACCCCTGCCCGCCTTCGCCGCCAATGCCGCCCGACACGATGTCGCGGGCAAGGTCGCGGAAACGGTGCAGGTTGCGCCAGACACCCAGCAGCACGGCCATCACCAGCGCCGCCATCCCCACATAGATCAGCGCCGCGGCCTGAACCACCGGCGTGCTCCAATAGGGCCGGCCGAGCGAGGATTCCAGGTAGCCGCCGGCCGTGTGGCTGGTGACCAGGGCCCAGCATCCGAATTCGGTGTTCACCGGCGTGACGGAGGTCAGGATCTCCATCCCGCCGGAGGAGCGCGGCAGGCGCAGCGCCAGCGGCGCGTTGCCCGCGCAGGACGCCCCCAGCCGGTCGAGCACGCCCTGCTCCAGCAGCTGCCGGCGCTCCGCGTTCAGGTCGTCGGTTGGGACGGACGGCGCCGCTCCGACGTAGAAGAACGCTTCGCTGCCCGACATGGTGCGCGGCCGGACCAGCAGCTTCAGCCGCGTGTTCTCGTCCGCGAAGCGCCCGAGGACCGAGCCGAGGTGCGGCAGGGCCGCACGGTTGGCGCGGGACAGGTCCGGCTCAAGCGCACGGGCGATCAGCTCGCCCTGCCGCTGCGCGCTTTGCAGCAGCAGGGTCTGCGTCGTCACGTCGGCCCGCTGGAACTGATCGTAGATCAGCACCGGAACCGCCAGGAACACGATGGTCAGCAGCGCCAGCCGGCTGGCCAGCGAACGCCACAGCCATCGCACCCGCAGCTTGGGCAAGCCCATGCTCACGCGGCGCACCGGCACCCGTTCGGGGTGGCGGGCCTCAATCGGCAGCAGCGCCATCGGCCATCACATCGTCGGCGTCATCACGCGTGCGGCCCGTGCCGTTGGCGCCGCTGCCCCAACGGTAGCCGAAGCCCGGATAGTTCTCGATGCAATCGAAGTTGCCGTCCACGACGCGGAACTTCTGGCGGATGCGCTTGATGAAGGCGCGGACGTTGGCGCGGTAGCCCGACGGACCGTAGCCGGCCAGGAAGCCCTTGCCATGCACGAGGTCGTAGATCTCGCGGTAGGACACGTCCTCTTCCGGGCGGGTCGCCATCAGCTTGACGATGTTGAACTCGGTCAGCGTCAGGTCGATGCGCTTGCCGTTCCACAGCGCGCGGCTGTTGTCCAGGCGAAGCTCAAGCGCGCCCAGCGCGTAGATGGGTTCCTTGGACTCCGTTTCCTCGGACGTGCCCTTGGAGCCGTCGACGATGAGGCGCATGCGCTTCAGCAGGATCGACAGGCTGCGCGACTTCTCCACGAAGTCCAGCGCGCCGCCGGCCAGCGCGGCCTCTTCATAAATCTGGTCCGACAGCACGGTGAGGAAGATCACCGGCAGGTCGATGCCGCGGGACCGCATCTGCCGCAGGACGTCGATGCCGTCCATCTTGGGCATGCGCCAGTCCAGCAGGACGATGTCCACCGAACCGCCGTTGGCGAAGAAGTCAAGCGCGGGCTCCCCGCGGTCGAACGTCACGACCTCGTATCCCTCGTCACCGAGGTTGAGGCTGAGGGATTCGCGGAACAGGTCGTCGTCATCGACCAGCGCGACGCGCGCGACCGTGCTCTCAGTCATTGGGGACATCCCAGCCTTGGGCGAGGAGTTGAGCGAAGCATCGTTTATCGACATCTGGGACATTGTCGCTGCTCTTCAGGTCGTAGGAGAGGGCTCGGAAGTCCTGGGAGGACGTCATGTCCATGAAGAAGAAGACTTTGAGCGTGCAATCGCCCTTGGCGTAGTGCCACACCTTTGCAGGAGGTGCCTCTTCCGTGGCGGCAGGGGTGCCCAGGAGACGCCGGGTCTGGACCTGGTCCAGGCCGACGAGCGTATCAGGTGACAGGTTGGTGGACGCCTTGCGGCCCGCGGGATCCGAGATCATCGGGTTGGCGGGCAATGCGGCGACCTCCGCACCGGTCACGGCGACCGTTCCCGCGGTGGCGCCGGTCGTCGGACCGGTCACCGCCGGAGAGGCGGTCGCGTCCTTCGCCGTGGCGACGGCCATCGGCGGAGGCTTGGGTTTCGTCCGCGGGACCGGCGGAACGGCCGAAGCCGTGCGCGGCGGCGAGGCGGTCTGCGTCTCGGGAGGAACGGCGGTGCCGGGACACCCCGCCAGCAGTAGAACCGCCAGCATCAGGCCCGCACCGCGCCGGCACCCCGCTCCGACAGCAGCTCCAGCCACTTCGCATTTTGTACCCGTCATGGTCATGCTCGGGCCTTTCAAGCATCGTGGTTGAATTCGCGGGCGGTCTTGCCGGCTCCATGCCTGCACTTGCCGCCTCCGTGAGACACAAACTCAGTCCAGTCTGGTTAATGTGGCGTTAAGCGCCCCAAATCTACCCCCTTTTTGCGCGCATTTGCGACCACTTTTTATTCCCACTCCTATCGATAGGGTGATTTTCGAAACAATTTATCCATCAAGAGGTCAGTGGATTGAGGTGAGATCGCCTCAAATGCAAGGCGAAGCTCTGGCTCTCTCCTTGCGCGAGAGAGATCGGCGATGATCACGCATGCCACGAGAGGCCGACATCCGCCGCAGGGGCGCAGTCCTGGTGCCGTGTCGGCGCGATGACGGCGAAGAGGAAAAGGGAACAAACGGGCACAAAAAAGGCGCCCTGGGGGCGCCTGGAAGACAATTGACGAAGACAATCGGCGGCAAAGGCAATCGGCGGCGGGGCCACCCGGGTATGGCCCCACCGCCGGTCAGCCGGATGGGCAACAGGATCATTCCGAAGAGCACGCCCAAGGGCGGCCGAAGGGATGTTGCCGCGCGAACTCCAGCCGTCTATCCGGCCGGTCTCACGACCGGTCGGCGTCGTGTGTCCAATGCTTTTCGAGCATCAACCTTCACGCCCGCCATGGTGCGCCGGCCCATTCCCCGTGTCAAGATACCGGGGCAATACGCAATCGTGGTCCTTTCCCTTATGGGAATACCACGATTGAAGTGCCCAATACTGCGAAGGAGACACGCACCCAATCCTTCTGTTGTGCCGATGCTGTCACGCCAGCAGGTTTACCGCGCCCGATCCACTGGCGGATACGGCGGCATCGGGCGACGGAACCGCCGCCACCGCCCCGGTATCCGTCCCCGCAACAGCCTCGGCATCGGCTCCCCCATCGGCCGCGGTGGCGCTGCCGTCATCGGCGCCGGTGAGGATACTCAGCACCTCCTGCGGTGAGATGCCGGAGCCGAACGCCGCCTGGCGGAGCCCGTTGACCTCGTCCTGGGCGCCCTCGACGATTTTGTCGTAGGCCTTAAAGGACTCACGCCGGGCCTTACGCCGTTCCTCCGATTGGTCGGCCTCGTTGGCGACCTTGGCTTCGCCGATGACCGACTTCACCGTCTCCAGAACCTTTTCGACCCGGCGGCCGAAATCGTCCGCTTCGCGGTAGCGGGACATCTTCAGGTCGTTGTCGGCGATCATCCGCTGCATCAGCGCGCGCCGGCTGTCGCTGGATAAGGCCCCCGACCCCGGCTGAAGCCCGCCCAGCGCCGCCTTCACGGCCTCGGCGACGTCGGGCGGCATTCCGTCCGTCGGTGCGTCGTCGGGCTTGGAGCCTTCCTCCTCGTCGGGACCGGCTTTGACAGCCTGCCCCTCCAAACCGGACGCCTCGGCCGCCAGGGCGTCTGCTTCTCCAGCCGGCGCTCCGTCGCCGGGGGAGTCCTGGCTGGCGGACAAAGAGGCCACGTCCTGGGCGAAGACGGCGGCACCAGCCGCCTCCCCGCCCACCATCTCCCCACCCTGGGCCTTCGCCTCTTGCGCTTTCGCCAAGGCGTCCGGGCTCAGCGTCACCGTGACATCCACGGACATCTCCGTCTGGACGACGGTCAGCGACGTCCGCGTGACGGTGTGCACGATCTCCGTCGCCTGCCCCGCGCCCGGGGTGCCCGCCCCGCCCGGCAGCCCCATTTCGGCGGCGGCGGCCACGCCCTGGCCGTATTCCTTCGCCGCGCGCCCGGCCTCGCGGGCCAGGATCGCCGCCTCGCGGGCCAGCTGCGCCAGCTTCTCCCGGTTGCCATGGGAGAAGCGCATCATCACCTTCAGTTCGGCGATCTTGCGCTCCACCTCCTCCAGCTTCCGTTCGGCGGCCGCCTTCGGCCCGCCGACGCGCTTGGCCTCCTCCATGGCGGTCAGGGCGGATGACCGTTCCTGCTGCTGCCTGGGCGTAAGCGCGAAGGGCTGCTGCATCGCGGCGGCCTTGTCGGTCAGGCGCTGCTTGGCGTCCTTGGCGTCCATCGCCTCCATGTCGCGTTCCCAGGCCTTCTTGGCCTGCTGAAGGCGGAACAGGCTGGACTGGCCGTCGGACTGCACGCTGAAAATCCCGCTCACGCCTGCCTCCTCCGGTTCATCGGGGCCGAGTTCGCTTCGCGGCAAAGTTTAGCAGACTTTTGCGTTCTGTCCAATTACGACGCCCACGCGCGGGTTCCCGCCGGCAACCCCGCGTTGCCGCGGCAAAGGATTGTACACACCTTGGAACTCCGAAGCCCGCGCTGTTGTTTGAAGGGTTGACATCGGACGCCGCCCAGCGCGGCGAGACGCCGCATGCCGCGGAGAATGAAATCCCGGAGGAGGAAAGCAGATGGCAGACCGCGACACGTCGGGCATCGGAGGGAGCTTCGGAGCGGGTACCGGCGGATCGAACCGCAAGGACCAGAACAGCACGGGCCAGAACGGCACGAGCCAGCCGGGCAGCCAGCCGAACGCAACCAGCCAGCAGGCCGGAAGCCAACACAACGACATGGGCCGCATGAGCAACACCGACCGCAATTCGACCGGCAACAACTCGACCGACCGCATGAGCGGCGACGTCAGCCGCATGGCCGACGACGCCACCCAGGCGGGACGCGACAGCATCAACTCCGCCCAGGGCCGGATCCGTTCGCTCCTGGAGCAGCAGAGCCACCGCGCCGCCGACCAGCTCGGCAGCGTCGCGAACGCGCTGCACAAGGCCGCCGAGCAGCTGAACGACGAGAACAACGGCACCGCCGCGCGCTACGCCGGCCAAGCCGCCGACCGCGTCGAGCAGGTCGCCGACATGCTGCGCACCTCGAGCGTCGACGACATGGTCGGCCAAGTCGAGCGCTTCGCCCGCCGCCAGCCGGAGGTGTTCGTCGGCGCGGCCTTCGCGGTCGGCTTCCTGTTCGCCCGCTTCATCAAAAGCTCGGGTGAGCGCCGATTTCAAGGCCAGGGCGGATACCAGTCCGGGCACCAGGGGGGCTACCGGGCCCCGACGTCGCGCATGACGTCGGATCGCATGTCGGGCCACCGCGACGACGACCGGTCGAGCTTCAGCGCCGGCCGCTCCGCCACGGCCTCCGGCATGGGCACGGGCATGGCGTCCGGCGCTGGCCGCGACGTTGGACGGGGCATGGCGGGCGGCATCGCCGGCTCGACCGCCGCGGGTTCGTCCAGCGCCTATGACCGCAACCACGCCACCGCCGGCGCGGCCCCGCCGCGGGCGTCCCTGAACGCGGCCACCGCCGCGACCAGCGCCGCCCGCACCCGTGACGCGGCCCAGTTGATGGCCGGCGGTTCGCCGGAACCGACCCGCACCAGCGGCATCGGCAGCACCGGCACTGGCACCGGCCAGTCGAACCAGAGCCGGACCGGCGCCGACAGCACCCCGGTGACCGGCGTCAAGCCCCAAGGCACCCTGCCATGAGTGCCGCGGAGGACCGTTCCCACGATCCTCGTCAGGATCGCTCTTATGATCCGCGTCAGGATCGTCCTCATGACCCGCGGCAGGACCGTCCCATCGCCGGCCTGTTCGCCGACTTGGCGCGCGAGACCACCAACCTCGCGCGCACGGAGATCGAACTCGCCAAGGCCGAACTCACGGAAAAGGCGGGACAGGCGGCGGGCGGCGTCGCCTTCGTCGCCGCCGGCGGGCTGGTCGCCTTCGCGGGCGTCCTGGTCCTGCTGGCCGCCGCGGTGCTGGCCCTGGCGACCGTGATGGCGCCCTGGCTCGCCGCCGTGATCGTCGGCGTGGTGGTGCTGGCCATCGGGGGCGTGATCGCCCTGATGGGCAAGAACCGGCTGAAGCCGGAGAACCTGCAGCCGCGGCGCACCATGGAGACGCTGCGCGACGACAAGCGCTGGGCCCGATCCCAGCTGGCCCGATGAGCGGGCGCGCGGATCACGGGCGGGAACGGTCCTCCGCGGACCAGTCCCGCGACTATGACGCTCTGCAGCGGGACATCCGCGAAAGTCAGTCGCGGATCACCGAAACGATCGGCGCGCTGCGGCACAAGGCCGGGCAGCTCGCCCCAAGGACTGTGATGGAGAACGCCATGAACCGGATGCACAATACCAGCAGCGGCGGGCGCGGCCAGCGCCAGCAGGACGACCGCAACGATTATCGATACCAGGGTGGCCAATCCCGCGGCTGGACGTCATCGGTGTCCAGCACCGTGCGCGACAACCCGATCCCGCTGGCCCTGATCGGCCTCGGCATCGGCTGGCTCGCGCTGTCGGGCAGCGGCTACGACCGCCGCATTGCGCGCAGCGGCGCCGTCCACTCCGTGCGCGACCGGGCCGGCAGTGCTGCCGAATACGCCCGCGACACCTTCTACAGCGCCACCGGCAGCGTGCGCGACGCTGCCAGCACCGCCTACGACCGCGCCAGCGATCTGGCCGGCGACGCCTATGACCGCGCCAGCGACGCCGTCAGCAGCGCCCGCGACCACATCCCGGGCATGGGCAACCGCACCTACAGCGTCGGCCAGTCCCAGCACCAGTCGTCTTCCTCGCACGGCGACGGCGGCCGTCATGGCCTGATGTCGACGGAGCGCATGCACAGCGCGACCAGCCGCCTGTGGGACATGGTGGACGAGCACCCGCTGGTCGCCGGCGTGATGGGCGTGGCGCTGGGTGCCGCACTCGGCGCCAGCATCCCGTCGACTCGCTACGAGAACGAGTGGATCGGCGATTACGCCGACGAGGCGACGCACCGCGCCAAGGAACTGGCCCAGGAGGCCATGGACCGCGGCACCCGCGCGGCCCGCGCCGCCGTGGAAGCGGCGAAGGAGGAGGTCGGCGACGCCGTCACCGCGGTCGGCGATGCGGCCCGCGAGGAAGCGCGCAAGCCGTCCTGACGGACGGGCGCTTTTCCTGATTTTCCATCGCGTTCGACGTCTCGACGTCAGCGGCCCCGCGCCATCCCGCGGGGCCGCCTTTCTTCTTTCCAAACGACACTTACTTTCCGGTGCGGCTCAACCGTCGCCTGCGGCGGAACGTCGCAGTGCGCGCCATGCAATCCTGCCATTAATATAACCGAGCGTTTCCGGCGGATATTAAGCCACGGTTCCGCTTGACAAAGGTCTTATGATGGCCACTTAATCAGGACTAATTTAGTCCTGTATGGGGCGATTATGATAAGGCTGAGCAAGCTGACCGACTACGCCATCGTCGTCATGAGCGAGATGGCGCGGCATGTGGGCACGGTCCACACCGTGACTCACCTCGCCGAACGCACCGGCGTGCCCGCCCCCACCGTCGCCAAGCTGATGAAGGCCCTCACCCCGGCCGGCCTGACGACCTCGCACCGGGGCGCTGCCGGGGGTTATGCGCTCAGCCGCACCGCCGATGCAATATCCATCGCCGAAATCATCACCGCGCTCGACGGCCCCATCGCGCTGACCGCCTGTGTCGAGGGCGCCGAAAGCCAGTGCGGCGTGGAGCGGATGTGCCCGATGCGCGGCGGTTGGGAAAAGGTCAACCGCGCCATCCGCGGCGCGCTCGAACAAGTGACCCTGGCCGACATGATGGGGCCCGCCGTATGGCCCGACATCGACTTGGCTAACAACGAATCCGCACCGACACGGCGCGCCGTCTGACGTTCGGCGCAATCTGGAAACGCTTTTAGGGAACGAGAGCACATGGCCGCCACGACCGAAACCGTCGAACAGGTCCGCGCCGTCACGGAGCAGAAGTACAAGTACGGCTTCACGACGGACATCGAATCCGATGTCGCGCCGAAGGGCCTGAACGAGGACACCGTCCGCTTCATCTCCGCCAAGAAGGAGGAGCCGGAATGGCTGCTCGAATGGCGCCTGAAGGCGTTTCGCGCCTGGCAGGAGATGGAGGAGCCGCACCACTGGGCCAAGCTCTCCTACCCGCCGATCGATTACCAGGACGCGCACTACTACGCCGCCCCGAAGATGAAGGCGCGGCCGAAGTCGCTGGACGAGGTCGATCCGGAACTGCTGAAGACCTATGAAAAGCTGGGCATTCCGCTCCGCGAGCAGGAGATCCTGGCGGGCGTCGAGGGATCCGAAGGCCGCAGCCCGGCGGTGGCCGTGGACGCCGTGTTCGACAGCGTGTCGGTCGCGACGACCTTCAAGGCCAAGCTGGAAGAGATGGGCATCATCTTCTGCGCGATCTCCGAGGCCGTGCACAAGTGCCCGGAGCTGGTGCAGAAGTATCTCGGCTCCGTCGTCCCCTACACCGACAACTTCTACGCCACGCTGAACTCGGCGGTCTTCACGGACGGCAGCTTCGTCTACATCCCCAAGGGGGTGCGCTGCCCGATGGAGCTGTCCACCTACTTCCGCATCAACCAGGCCAACACCGGGCAGTTCGAGCGCACGCTGATCATCGCCGACGAGGGTGCCTACGTCAGCTATCTGGAAGGCTGCACCGCGCCCCAGCGCGACGAGAACCAGCTGCACGCCGCGGTGGTCGAGCTGGTGACGCTGGACGACGCGCAGATCAAGTACTCGACGGTCCAGAACTGGT
This sequence comes from Azospirillum canadense, assembly GCF_025961225.1. Classification (GTDB taxonomy): domain Bacteria; phylum Pseudomonadota; class Alphaproteobacteria; order Azospirillales; family Azospirillaceae; genus Azospirillum; species Azospirillum canadense. Next base: position 909,978 of record NZ_JAOQNG010000010.1, read on the forward strand.
ACCCGGGCAACGAAGAGGGTGTCGGCGGCATCTACAACTTCGTGACCAAGCGCGGCGCCTGCCGCGGCAAGAACTCGAAGATTTCCTGGACGCAGGTGGAGACCGGCTCCGCCATCACCTGGAAGTACCCGAGCTGCATCCTGCAGGGCGACAACTCGGTGGGCGAGTTCTATTCGGTCGCCATCACCAACAACCTCCAGCAGGCCGACACCGGCACGAAGATGATCCACATCGGCAAGAACACCCGGTCGACGATCGTGTCGAAGGGCATCTCCGCCGGCCGCGCGCAGCAGACCTACCGCGGGCTGGTGAAGATCCTGCCGAAGGCGGAGGGCGCGCGCAACCACACCCAGTGCGACAGCCTGCTGATCGGCGACCAGTGCGGCGCCCACACGGTGCCCTACATCGAAAGCCGCAACCGCACCGCCCGCATCGAGCACGAGGCGACGACCGCCAAGATCAGCGAGGACCAGCTCTTCTACTGCCGCCAGCGCGGCCTGTCGGAAGAGGACGCCGTGTCGCTGATCGTCAACGGCTTCTGCAAGGAAGTGCTCAAGGAGCTGCCCATGGAATTCGCCGTGGAAGCCCAGAAGCTCGTCGGCATCAGCCTGGAAGGCAGCGTCGGTTAACCGCCCACCGTATTGCGAAGGACAAGAAACCATGATCGAAATCAAGAACCTGCACGCCACGGTGGACGGCAAGGAGATCCTGAAGGGCATCAACCTTACGATCCGCCCCGGCGAGGTCCACGCCATCATGGGCCCGAACGGGTCGGGCAAGAGCACGCTCAGCTACGTGCTGGCCGGCCGCGAGGGCTATGAGATCACCAAGGGCTCGGTCGTGTATTTCGGCCAGGACCTGCTGGCGATGGAGCCGGAGGAGCGCGCCGCCGCCGGCGTCTTCCTGGCCTTCCAGTACCCGGTGGAAATCCCCGGCGTCGCCAACACCACCTTCCTGAAGTCGGCCCTCAACGCCATCCGCAAGCAGCGCGGCGAACAGGAACTCGACGCCATGCAGTTCCTGAAGCTGGTGCGCGAGAAGACCAAGTCGCTGAACATGACCGACGAGATGCTGAAGCGCGCGGTCAACGTGGGCTTCTCCGGCGGCGAGAAGAAGCGCAACGAGACGCTCCAGATGGCCGTCCTCCAGCCGAGGTTCGCCATCCTCGACGAGACGGACAGCGGCCTGGACATCGACGCGCTGAAGATCGTGGCGGAGGGCGTCAACGCGCTGCGCTCGCCGGAGCGCGCCATGCTGGTCATCACCCACTACCAGCGCCTGCTCGACTACATCGTGCCGGACTATGTGCACGTTCTCGCCCACGGCAAGATCCAGCGCTCCGGCGGCAAGGAGCTGGCACTGGAGCTGGAGAAGAACGGCTACGCCGAGTTCGGCGTCAACGAGGCGGCCTGAGCCATGGCGACGACCACCACCTCACGTCCGGCGACACCGCGCGGCTTCGACCCGGCGACCGCCCGGCCCTTCCTGGAGCAGTTCGACCGGCTGAAGGCCGACCTGCCCGGCGGGTCGCTGTCCTGGGTGCGCGACCTGCGCGAGCAGGGGCGCGCCCGCTTCGCGGAACTGGGCTTCCCGACCGTCAAGAACGAGTCCTGGCGCTACACCAACCTCCGCGCGCTCGACAAGCTGGCCTTCCAGCCGGCCGTCGCGGCGGAGACCGGTGTGAGCTTCGACGTTCTGCCGACCGTTCGCGCGGCGGGCACCACCGGCCCGCGGTTGGTCTTCGTCGACGGCCGCTTCCGGGCGGAGTTGTCCTCCACCGCCGGCCTGCCGGCGGGCGTGGAACTGCTGAACCTCGCCGACGCGCTGGCCCACAAGCCGGAGCTCGTGGGTGAGCATCTCGGTCGCCTCGCCACGCCGGACGACCTGTCGCTGGTCGCGCTGAACACCGCCTTCCTGGCGGACGGGCCGGTGCTGCACGTGCCGCGGGGCGTCGAGGTGGCGGAACCCGTGGAGCTGGTCTTCGTCTCCGTCGGCTCCGACGAGCACCCGACCTCCTTCCACCCGCGCACGCTGATCATCGCGGAGGACAACAGCCGCGTTGTGATCGTGGAGCACCATGTGGGCCTGGGCACCGGCGCCACGCTGTCGAACGGCGTCGGCGAGGTCTTCGTCGGTGCGCACGCGTCGGTCCACCACTACAAGGTCCAGCGCGAGCACACCAACGCCTTCCACCTGTCGCACACCGCGGCGAAGGTCGGCGGCCACGGCGTCTACGACAACTTCATCCTGACCACGGGTGCCAAGCTGTCCCGCAACGAGGTGCGCAGCACCTTCGACGGCGAACACGGCGATACGCACGTCAGCGGCGCCTACATGGTGCGCGGCGACCAACATGTGGACACCAGCACCTTCATCGACCACGCCGTGCCCTGCTGCACCAGCCGCGAGGTCTACAAGGGCGTGATCGACGACACCGCCCGCGCGGTGTTCCAGGGCAAGATCCTGGTGCGCCCCGGCGCGCAGAAGACCGACGGCTACCAGCAGAACCGCGCGCTTCTCCTGTCGGAGACCGCGGAGATCGACGCCAAGCCGGAGCTGGAGATCTACGCCGACGACGTGAAGTGCAGCCACGGCGCCACCGCCGGCGAGCTGGACGACCAGCAGCTTTTCTATCTGCGCGCCCGCGGCATCGACAAGGAGACCGCGCGCGGCCTGCTGATCGGCGCCTTCCTGGCGGAGGCCCTGGACGAGATTCCCGAGGAAGGCGTCCGCGAGGCCTTCCAGGCCTACGTCTCCGCCTGGCAGAACGCGCGCTAACGAAGGAAACGGGACATGGACACCCAGATCGCGGATCCCACCCTGATCACTTATGATGTTGAGCGCGTCCGCGCCGACTTCCCCGTCCTGTCGCGCACCGTGCACGACAAGAAGGGAAAGCCCGGCAAGCCTCTGGTCTATCTGGACAGCGCCGCTTCCGCGCAGAAGCCGCGTCAGGTCATCGACGCCATGACGCGCTTCCTGGAGGAGGACTATTCCAACATCCATCGGGGCGTCCATTTCCTGTCGCAGACCGCCACCGACCAGTTCGAGGCCGTGCGCGGCAAGGTCGCGCGTTTCCTGAACGCGCCGTCGGAGCGCAACATCGTCTTCACCCGCAGCGCGACGGAGGCCGTCAACCTCGTCGCCCACAGCTACGGGCGCGCCTTCCTGTCGGAGGGCGACGAGGTGATCGTCTCCATTATGGAGCACCACGCCAACATCGTGCCGTGGCAGCTGCTCCAGGCCGACAAGGGTGTCCGGATCAAGGTCGTGCCGGTGGACGACCGCGGCGTGCTCGACCTCGACGCCTACGCCGACCTGCTGTCCGACCGCACGAAACTGGTGGCGATCACCCACTGCTCCAACGTGCTGGGCACGGTCACGCCGGCCAAGGAAATCGCGCGGCTGGCGCACGAGCGCGGCGTGCCGGTGCTGTTCGACGGCAGCCAGGCGGCCGTACACGGCGTGGTGGACGTGCAGAACATCGACGCCGACTTCTACGTCATGACCGGCCACAAGCTCTACGGCCCGACCGGAACCGGCGTGCTCTACGGCAAGTACGACCTGCTGAAGAAGATGCCCCCCTACCAGGGCGGCGGCGACATGATCGAGAGCGTCAGCTTCGAAGGCACCACCTTCAAGCTGCCGCCCGCCCGCTTCGAGGCCGGCACCCCGGCCATCACCGAGGTGATCGGGCTCGGCGCCGCGCTCGACTACATCGAATCGCTGGGCCGCGAGGCCATCGCCGCGCACGAGCACGACCTGCTGCGCTACGCCACGGAGAAGCTGTCACAGGTGGAAGGGGTGCGCATCATCGGCACCGCGCCCGGCAAGGGCCCGATCCTGTCCTTCACGGTGGAGGGCGTGCACCCGCACGACGTCGGCACCATCGTCGACCAGTACGGCGTGGCGGTGCGCGTCGGGCGCCACTGCGCGGAACCGCTGTCGGAACGGTTCGGCGTCGGCCCCACGGCGCGGGCCAGCTTCGCCCTTTACAACACGCGGGCCGAGGCGGACGCTCTGGTCTCTTCGGTGATCGCGGTGAAGGAGTTCTTCGGAGCATGATGGACGAACTGCGCGAGCTGTACCAGGAAGTGATCCTGGACCACGGCAAGAACCCCCGGAACTTCCGGCATCCGGACGATGCCAACCGGGAGGCCAAGGGCGAGAACCCCATGTGCGGCGACCGCTTCATGATCTACCTGAAGCTGAAGGACGGGGTGGTCGAGGACGTGGCCTTCCAGGGCCGCGGCTGCGCCATCTCCACGGCCAGCGCATCGATGATGACCGAGGTGGTGAAGGGCAAGACCGAGGCGGAGGCCAAGGCCCTGTTCGAGACCTTCCACGACCTCTGCACCAAGGACGACCACGAGCACGGCGACCACGGCCCGGTGGACGAGGAAGCCATGGAAAAGCTGATGGTGATGTCCGGCGTCCGTCAGTTCCCGGTGCGCGTGAAGTGCGCCACCCTGGCTTGGCACGCGATGAACGCGGCCATCGAAGGCCAGGACAAGGCGTCCAGTGAATAGGGCCTTGGCGAGTAGCATTTTTAGAGACGGTGAACCCGCGATGTCCGAAGACGCGATGACCAATGAAGCCGGGACCAACGAGGCTGCGTCCTCCGAGACCCGGCCGATGAACCAGACCGAGGCGGACATGGCCGCGGCCAAGGCCGCCTATGACCCGCGCGCCGCGCTGGGCGACGCCGTGATTGCGGCGCTGAAGACCTGCTATGACCCGGAAATCCCCGTCGACATCTGGGAACTGGGCCTGATCTACCGCGTCGACGTCGGCCCGAACAACGAGGTCGAGATCGACATGACGCTGACCAGCCCGATGTGCCCGGTCGCCGGCGAACTGCCCTTGCAGGTGCAGCAGGCGGTTGAGTCCGTCGAAGACGTCACCACATGCAAGGTGGAACTGGTGTGGGAGCCGCCCTGGCGCCAGGACATGATGTCCGAGGTCGCGCGGATCCAGCTGGACATGTTCTAAGGAGGCGAAGATCCCCATGGCTACCGCTGCTCTTCCCAAGGCCCTGTCCATCACCGACGCCGCCGCCGAGCGCGTGAAGTCGCTGATGACCAAGGCGACCGACGACATCATCGGCCTGCGCATCGGCGTGAAGGCGCGGGGCTGCTCCGGCCTCAGCTACGACGTCCAATACGCCAAGGAAAAGATGAAGTTCGACGAGGTGGTGGAGGATAAGGGCGTCACCATCCTGATCGACCCCGCCGCCGTCATGTTCCTGATCGGCAGCGAGATGGACTACGTCGACGACAAGTTCCAGACTGGCTTCGTCTTCAAGAACCCGAACGAAAAAGGCCGCTGCGGCTGCGGCGAAAGCTTCCACGTCTGACCGGTTCTTGAGCGCCACGATCCAATAGCCCCTTTCCAACCGGAAAGGGGCTTTTTGCATGGGCCCGTAGGTTCATCGCCCCTGTCCAACGGCGCCCTTCAACCCCACTCTCTCCATGCTAAAGTTCGTCCCAGCGACGCCGTTCCGGCCAAACAAGGTTAGAGAAACGCCATCATGGACAAAGGCACGCCCAAGGCCATCCGCCTGCAGGACTACCGCCCGCCCGCGCATTTGATCGACACCGTCGATCTGCATTTCGACCTGGGCGAGGACGTGACCACGGTGCGCGCGGTGCTCGGCATGCGCCGCAACCCGGCGCGCGGCGACGCGGCGGCGCAGCCGCTGACGCTGGACGGCCAGCGGCTGGAGCTGGTGTCCGTGGCGCTGGACGGCATGCCGCTGACCGACGGCGACTACACCGTCACGCCCGACCACCTGACGGTCCACAGCGTCCCGGAGAGCTTCACGCTGGAGACCGTCGTCCGCATCAAGCCGCAGGAAAACACGGCGCTGGAGGGGCTGTACAAGTCCTCCGGCAACTTCTGCTCCCAGTGCGAGGCGGAAGGCTTCCGCAAGATCACCTACTTCGCGGACCGGCCGGACGTGATGGCGCGCTACACCACGACGATCACGGCGGACAAGGCGCGCTATCCGGTGCTGCTGTCCAACGGCAACCTCGTGGACTCCGGCGACCTCCCCGACGGCCGCCACCGCGCGGTATGGGAGGACCCCTTCCCCAAGCCCTGCTACCTGTTCGCTCTGGTCGCCGGCAACCTGCGGCACCGGGAAGACCACTTCCAGACCATGTCCGGCCGCGACGTGACCCTGCGCATTTATGTGGAGCCGGGCAACGAGGATAAGGTCGACCACGCCATGCGCTCGCTGATCAAGTCGATGCGCTGGGACGAGGAGGTGTTCGGGCTGGAATACGACCTGGACATCTTCAACATCGTCGCGGTCGGCGACTTCAACATGGGGGCGATGGAAAACAAGTCCCTCAACGTCTTCAATACCAAATACATCCTGGCGAAGCCGGAGACCGCCACCGACCAGGATTTCCTGGGCATCGAAGCGGTGGTGGCGCACGAATATTTCCACAACTGGACCGGCAACCGCGTCACCTGCCGCGACTGGTTCCAGCTGTCGCTGAAGGAAGGGCTGACGGTCTTCCGCGACCAGGAATTCTCCAGCGACATGAACTCGCGCGCGGTGAAGCGCATCGCCGACGTACAGCGCCTGCGCACCGTGCAGTTCCCGGAGGATTCCGGCGCCATGGCGCACCCCGTGCGCCCGGACAGCTATGTGGAGATCAACAACTTCTACACCCCCACCGTCTACGACAAGGGGTCGGAAGTCATCCGCATGTACCACACGCTGCTGGGGCCGCTGGGCTTCCGCCAGGGCATGGATCTCTATTTCCAGCGCCACGACGGACAGGCGGTGACCTGCGACGACTTCGCTGCCGCGATGTCCGACGCGACCGGCACGGACCTGACGCAGTTCAAGCTCTGGTACCGGCAGGCCGGCACGCCGGACCTGAACGTGACCGGCGCCTACGACGACGCCGCTAAGACCTACCGGCTGACCGTCAAACAGACGGTGCCGCCGACGCCGGGCCAGCCGGACAAGCAGCCGATGCACATCCCGCTCGTCATGGGCCTGCTCGGCCCCGACGGGAAGGACTTGCCGCTGCGCCTGAAGGGCGAGGAGAAGGCAGCCGGCACCAGCCGCACGCTGCACGTCACGGCCGCCGAACAAACCTTCGAGTTCGTGGACGTCCCGGCCCGCCCGGTGCCGTCGCTGCTGCGCGGCTTCTCCGCCCCGGTGAAGCTGAAGGCCGACCTGTCCGATGCCGATCTCACCTTCCTGATGGCCAACGACGGCGACGCCTTCAACCGGTGGGAAGCCGGCCAGGTGCTCGCCACCCGGCTGCTGCTGTCGTTGGTCGCCGACCGGAAGGCCGGCCGCGAGTTGGTCCTGCCGCAGAGCTTCATCGACGCGGTCGGCGCCGTGCTGAAGGACGCCGACAAGGACCCGGCCTTCGCCGCCCAGGCCTTGGTGCTGCCGACGGAGGGCTACGTTGGCACGCAGATGGAAGTGATCGACCCCGACGCCATCCACGATGCCCGGGAGTTCGCCCGCAAGCGGCTGGCCGAGGCGCTGCGTCCGGACTGGCTGGCGACCTACCGCCGCAACGCCGGCAACGAGCCTTTCTCCGTCGACGCGGCGGCGATCGGCCGGCGCGCGCTGAAGAACCTGTGCCTCGCCTACCTGATGGCGCTGGAGGACGAGGAGGCGCTGGGCCTCTGCCTCGGCCAGTACCACGGAGCGCAGGCGATGACCGACGTGATGGCCGCGCTGCAGTTCCTCAGCAACGCCGACGCGCCGGAGCGCGAGGAGGCCATCACCGGCTTCTACGAGCGCTGGAAGGGCGAGCCGCTGGTGGTGGACAAGTGGTTCGGGGTCCAGGCGACCTCCCACCGGCCGGACACGCTGGAGCGCGTGACCAAGCTGCTGTCCCACCCGGCCTTCGAGATCCGCAACCCGAACAAGGTCTACGCACTGATCGGCGGCTTCGCCGGCGGCAACCCGGTGCGCTTCCATGACGCGGGCGGGGCGGGATATCGCTTCCTGGCCGACCAGGTGCTGCGAATCGACCCGATGAATCCGCAGGTGGCGGCCCGGCTGATGGGCCCCTTCTCGCGCCTGCGCCGCTACGATTCCAAGCGCCGCGCGCTGATGCGGGCCGAACTGGAGCGCATCGTCGCCACGCCGGGCCTGTCCCCCGACGTGTTCGAGGTGGCGAGCAAGAGCCTGGAGGCGGCGGGCTAACGCCGTCTCCCAATCAAAATAGGCCCCCGAATCGAAACCGGGCCGGAGGTCGCCCTCCGGCCCGGCGCTTCGCGGCGGAAATCCGCGCTCAGATCACTTCTGCTCGCTCAGGAAGGCGATCAGGTTGTCGACTTTCTCCGGCTCCTTCAGGCCGGCGAAGGCCATCGTGCCGCCCGGGACGATTTCCTTAGGGGCGGTGATGTAGGCCTTCAGGGTCTCCGGGTTCCAGACCAGGCCGCCGGCGGCCTTCTCCTGCATCGGCTTGGAGTACTTGAAGCCATCGATCGACGCGGCCGGACGGCCGACGACGCCGAACAGCGACGGGCCGACCTTGTTCTTGCCCTGCTCGGCGGTGTGGCAGGCCATGCAGACCTTGAACACGTCCTTGCCGGCGGCGGCGTCGGCGGCCAGCGCGGCACCCGCGCCCATCACGATACCGACGATCACAGTGGCGCCCAGGAGATGCTTCTTCATTGTTGCTTTTCCCTATCCGGATGTGGCCGGCGCACAATGCCGGCGAGAACGTGGCGCAGGATACACATTCTTGGGGTAAGGCTAAACCCCCAAGGCGTCGCGCCACGTTAAATAAACACCAAGGACGGGTTATTTCATCCAGGCCAGCACGATGACGAGAATCGCCACGGCGATGAGCGCCAACCAGGGAACGTAGAGGCCGCTCCGGCTGCGGGCGGCGGGCAAGGGAAGCGGCAATTCCGGCGGCCTTTCCACGGCCGGGGTCACGGTGGGCGCAGACGTGGGCGCGGGTGCTGCCGACGCCCCGCTCCACTCCGCGGCCGGCGCCTCGGCGATGACGACGCGGCGCGGGACCACGTCCGCCTCCGCACTGGCGGGGTCTGCCACCGGCACGGGCTCGGCCACCGTGTCCGGCGCCGGTTCCGGCGCGCCGACCACCGTGGTGAAGCGGGTGAAGAAATCGTCGGCCATCTTGCGCGCGGTCGCATCGACGAGGCGCGAGCCTATCTGCGCCAGTTTGCCGCCGACCTGCGCCTTCGCCGTGTAGGACAGGAGGGTTGCGTCGCCATCCGGTGCGAGCGTCACCGTGGCGCCGCCCTTGCCGAACCCGGCCGCACCTCCGGACCCCTCGCCCGTGATGGTGTAGCCGTTGGGCGGGTCGAGATCCGACAGGGTCACTTTTCCTGCGAATTTCGCGCTGACCGGACCGACCTTGGCGACGACCTTCGCGGTGAATTCTGTATCGGAGACCTTCTGCACCTCTTCGCAGCCGGGAATGCACTGGCGCAGAATCTCAGGATCGTTCAGCGCCTTCCAAACCGCCTCGCGCGGTGCCGCGATGCGCTGGCTGCCACTCATGTCCATGACGTCGTCCCTCCAAACCCCTGCCCAAACCCCACGCCCGCATTGTTGAAGCCCGGCCCGCGCGCCATGCGGATCGCGCGCAAGGCCAAGCTCAGGCCAGGACGATACGGCATCGCTGCGACCTCGGACAGTCCCTCATTCCGGAGGTCACCCCCTCGAAAAGTATGAGTCAGCGCGGTTCCGGCGGGATGCAGTTCTGGACGATGGGCGTGCAGGCGGACAGTTCGGAACTGGCCGGGTACGACACCTGCTCCACCACGCCGCCGCCGAGAACGAACGTCGCCTCGCAGCCGCTGCCGCCGCTGTAGCCGCCCACCGGCAAGCCGAAGCCCAGACCGACCCCGACGCCGCTGGAACTGCCGCCGAAGCCGCCGATGCCGATGCTGGTGCCCGGCCCGGCGGCCACCGCCGGGCGCTCGACATAGGTGAAGTATTCCTTGCCGCCCGCGGTCGCCTGACGCGCGGGCACGCCGGCGCAGGCGAGCAGCCGCTCCTTGGGCATGCCGAGCATTTCGGATTGGGCGCGCCGCGCCACCTGCGGGTCCGGCCCGGTCGCGCAGGAAGCGAGCAACAGCCCCGTCATTCCCAAACCAAGAAGCAGTCCCGCCCTCGTCGCCGCACGCCCGACCAACATCGTTTACACCCTCCGACCTGAGGCCATTCCATGAACACAACCCAAGCGATGGCTTGCGGTTCCCGCCGGAAGGCGGCTAGGAGATTGCGCATAGGACATTGCGGCTGTGGCAATTTGGAAGGATAGGTCGCTTTGTCAATTGCGGCACGGGGGGATCATGTTATGACAGGTGAGGATATGGTTTCGACTAGCGACGGCATCGCGATGACCACGGTCTACCTCGCTCTTGGCAGCAACCTCGGTGACCGCTCCGCAAACCTGCAGGAGGCGCAGCGGAAGCTCGGCCCCCAAGTGCGCCTCGACCGCTTCTCGCGCGTCTACGAAACCGCGCCGATGTACGTCACCGACCAGCCGGCCTTCCTCAATATGGTGGTGCGCGGGCAGACTCTGCTCGGCCCCTGGGAACTGCTCCGCTTCGTGAAGGGGATCGAGGCGGCGCTCGGGCGGAGCGAAGGCGGCCTGCGCTTCGGTCCCCGCCCTATCGACATCGACATCCTGCTCTACGGCGAACTCGTCATGTACGCACCGGAACTGGAGATCCCCCACCCGCGCATCGCGGAGCGGGCCTTCGTGCTGTGCCCGTTGGCCGACATCGCGGCGGATCTGGTCCATCCGGCGCTCAGCCGCAGCATCGGGCAGTTGGAAGAGGCCGTGCCAGGCCGGGATACGGTGGTGCCGGTGACCGGCATGATCGCGGAAGCGGTCTGATACCGGTAACCCGGGGCGCGCCCGCGCGCCCTCCACACCCACCTCCACACCCACCTCCACACGATGGCAATCGCGGGCGCTTGCGCTATAGTGCCGTCGGCGTGGCGACGACACGGCCGCCTGGAGACTGCTTTTTTGGCCAACCACACTGATTCCCGACGCGCCGACGCCGCTTGCGACGCGACGATGACCTACACCATCCTGCTTCGGGATTTCACGGCCACCGTGTCGCTCGCCGGCCGGCCGGACCGCACGACCGCGCGCATCAACCTGGAGCTGAAGGTCAGCCACCCCGGCCGCGACTTCCCGGACGACATCGCCGCCGTCATGTCCTATGAGGACATCGTCGAGGATCTGCGCCGCCTGTGCGCGGAGGACGCGGTGCCCGGCCCCGATTACCTGGCCGACCGCGCGGCCGTCCTGTGCCTCGCCCACGCCAAGGTCCGCCGCGTCCGCGTGGATGTGGAGCTGTCCTCCGCCCTGCCCGACATGACGGGATCCGGCGTGTCGATCACCCGCGAACAGGCGACTTGACCCGGCCGAAGCGACTCTTAAGGAGCGCTTCCGGTGATGCAATCGGCGTAATCCTCAAGAAGGCATAGCCGAAGGGTGGTGCATTGAGGCATTTAGGCTGGATGGTCATCCGCCGTCCGGCGGAATGACATGAAATTTCGCAATGCAGTATCATTGCGCAATTCTATTCTACGCGTATAATAAAATTGATCGGCGAAAACCAGCCGATGCCAGGGAGGAAAGCATGGACCATCAGAAGGATCCGACGCTGTCGGAGATCCTGGACGAGCCCATCATCGTGGCCCTGATGAAGCGCGACGGCATCAGCCGTGAGTGCTTGAACCAGCTCCTCGAACGCGTAAGGCGCAATCTGCGCGCCCGCGAAGAGCGGATGGCCGCCTGACGGCAATCCCGACGGGACCGCGCCCGCAGCGCACACCGCATCCCCACCATCAGAACCGGGGCTGGGCGTCTAAGCGCCCAGCACATCACGTACGGCGTCCATCACCTCAGCCGGGGTGAAGGGTTTGCGCAGGGTCTTCTGCGCGCCCAGCGCTTCGGCCACTGGAAGGACGTCGAGCGAGGCGCGCGCGCCGCCCCCGGAAATCGCGATGATCTTGATGTTGGGGTAGCTGCGCCGCAGTTCCATGATCGTCGCCAGCCCTTCCTGGTTCGGCATGAAGATGTCCGTGATCACGAGGTCGGCGGGCTTCCGGCGGAAGGCGTCGACGCCTTCGATCCCGTCGCGCGCGCCGACCGCCTCGTGTCCGCCGCGGGTCAGGGTGCGTAGAAGCATGGTGCGGACCATGTCGTCGTCGTCGATGATCAGCACGTTGGCCATGGCGGCGCGTCCTCCTCGTTGCTTGTGCTTGCTTCCATCATGCCGACCGGGGACCCCGGCCCGTGGTGGTTTCCGCGTTCCGTCCGGCCTTCTGGGCCAACCGCTCCTCCACAAGCTGGCGGGCCAGGGTCACGAACTGGTCCGGCACGACCGGCGTGCGCAGGATGCGCGTCACCCCCGCCGCTTCGACCGCCGCACCTTCCAGTTCGCTGTCGGGGCTGGTGCAGACCAGGATCGGGATGCCCGGCGACGCGGCCGCGAAAGCGCGCGCCAGGGTCAGCAGCCGCCAAGCCTGCCCGGCCGGACCCTGCTCCAGCACCACCAGATCGAACCGCTCCGGCGCGATGGTGAACAGGGCCAGCCCCCGCCGGCTGCCGGCGGACGCGACGACCTGGAATCCCTGCATCCGCAGCAACCGTCCGGCCATGCCCAGCATCGTGCGTTCGTCCCCGACCAGCAGGATGCGCCCGCGCCCGCGCTTGATGGCGCGAAGCCCCAGTTCCGGATCATGCCGCGGCAGGTAGATGGAAAAGCTCGATCCCTCACCGGGCGCGCTGACCACGTCGATCACGCCGCCGTGGTCCGCGACGATTCCGTGGACCGCGGCAAGGCCGAGCCCCGTCCCCTTGTCCACCGCCTTGGTGGTGAAGAAGGGCTCGAAAATCCGCTCGATCAACGCCGCGTCCATGCCACAGCCGGTGTCGGACACCGTGAGGCAGAGGTAGCGGCCGGGATTCAGCCGGGCCCGCGCCAGCTCCTTCGGTGCCCCGACCGTGGCGTGCGCCAGCGTCACGACGATCAGCCGCGGCATACCGCCGCCCTTCGGGTCGTCGCCGATGGCGTCCACCGCGTTCTTGCACAGGTTCACCACCACTTGGTGGATCTGGGTCGGCGCGGCGAACACCGCCATGTCGCCGTCGTCGCAGACGAAGCGGATGGTCACGTCGAGCGGAACGGTCGGGTGGATGAGGTGGAGCGCCTCCTCGACGATGCGCCGAAGGTCGACGACCTCGCGCCCGGCCTTTTCCTTGCGCGAGAAGGTCAGGAGCTGCTGGACCAGCCCCTTGGCGCGCTCGGCGGCGATGGTGACCTGGGCGACGTCGTCGCGGACCTCCGACCCTTCGGGCAGGCTGTCGAGCGCCAAGTGGCTGTATCCCAGGATCGCGGTCAGGATGTTGTTGAAGTCGTGGGCGATGCCGCCCGCCAGCACGCCGACCGCCTGCATCTTCTGGGCGCGGCGCATCTGCTCCTCCGCCTGCCGGCGCTCCGTCACGTCGTCGGCGGTCCCGATGATGTTGGTGATCCGCCCGTCGGCCTCCCGGACCGGCGCGATGGTCACCGACGCCCAATACAGGCCGCCGTCGCTGCGGCGGGCGGGAAGCTCGCCCTGCCATGTCTCCCCGCCGGACAGGACGCGCCACATCTCCCGGAACTCGTCGGAGCCGGTTTCGGCGAAGCAGAGCGCAAAGCTTTCCAGGTCGTGGACCGCGGACGCCTCGCGCCCGGTCATCGCGGTGAAGCGGGCGTTGACGTAGGCCACCTTGCCCATGGCGTCAGTGATCACCACCGCCACCGGGCTCTGCGCGACGGCCAGCGACAGGGTGCGCAGGGTTTCCTCGGTGCTGCGTGCCTCCGTCACGTCGCGGGAGACGGCGGCAAGGCCGAGAAGCTCTCCCGACGGGCCGCGGTAGGGCGTCTTGATGGTTTCCAGGAGTGCCTCGCGCCCATCCGGCAGCCGCACCGATTCGACAATGCGGCGGGGCACCCCGACCCGCAGCGCTTCCCGGTCATCGGCGCGGAACGCCTGGGCGAGGTCGCGCGGGACGAGGTCGAAGTCGCTGTGTCCGACGATCTCCTCCTCGGACCGGCCGAGAAAGGCGGCGAAGGCGCGGTTGCAGCCGACGAAGACGCTGTCCAGGTCCTTGAAGAAGATCAGGTCCGGTATGGAGTCGAGCATCGCCTGCAGGAGCGCGCGCTCCGCGCAGGGCATCGCGTGTTCCGGTTGGGCGTGTTCCGGTTGGGCGGTCTCCGGTAGGGCATCCGCCGGTTGGGGTGGGCCGCAGCCGCGCAGTCCGGTGATGTCGAAGGCGTGGCTGACAGCGCGCAGGCCGCCGTCCGGCTGCGGGTGCAGCACGGTGACGGTCTGCCACCACGACACCCGACCATCGCGGTCGACGACGCGGTGGTCAGCGTGCCGCGCGCGGTCGTGTCCGCACCGGCGTGCCCGCGCGATCTCCGTCAGGAAACAGTCGCGGTCGAGCGGATGGAGGAGCGCTTGAAGGCAGGGCTCGCTTTCTGCCGTCTCCCCCAGCATGCGGAGGACGGTGGGAGAGGCGGCGTCAATCCGACACCCTTCCCCCTCGCGCCACCGGATGACCAGCAGTGCGTCGTCCGACACCGGTAGGATCGCGTCCGCCACCACCCGTTGCACGCCCCAAGCGGAGAAATTGCCGGAGCCAAGTCTACCCACGCGCGAGGGCGATATGAAGCGCCGCCATGCCGAACGGGCCCATCCGGGAGGAATGACGCTTGGGCGGATTGTCGCAGGGGAGTGGCGCCTAACGCACCCTTACCGCACCGACACCACGCGGAACGGCCGCTGGATGCCATCATGCTCGGTGATGGAGATGTATTCGCCCTCCACCAGCGTGTGGCGGTCGAAGCGGAAGATCGGCTCGTCGTCGTCCGCGTCGTCCTCGTCATAGTCGAACAGCCAGCCCTTGCCGCGATGGATCAGGTGGCCGGTCTGGTCGTCCTCGCCGCGCCAGAAGCGGTGGACGGTGCAGGCGGTCTTGTGCGTGCGCCATTCCTCGGGGTCGAGATGGCCGTCCGCGGTCAGCGGCGCGGTGAATTCATAACCGTGGTCGGCGCTTCCCTCCGGATGGTCGGCGGTGCGGGCCAGTTCGAGGCGGATTTTCTTGAGCGGCACGGGCGTTGTCCTCCGGCAGAAACGGGGAGCGCGTCGCCCGCGCCCCCCGCGTTTTCCTCCCCATCCAACTTTCCGGGCGGCCCGGTTGTTCCGGCGCCTGCCCCTTCCCCGGCTGGTTTCCCCCCAAGCCGTTTCCCAAAAGGCCGTTTGCCGAACAGCGCCCCCTTGCCTCTTTTCAGAGCGCCGGATGATGCGCCACGAACCCATCCAGCACCACCACCAGCTGGTCGGCGTGTCGGGCCTGGCCGTGGCTGCGCGCGTTTTCGATGTCGTCGCGGATGATGCGGGCGATCCGGCGCGGGCCGTCGGCGGCGTGCACCAGGCAGCAGCCCAGCTCCACCGCAACCATTTCCGGCAGGTGCTCGTGTTCCGCGATGGCGTCGATCTCGTCTTCGGTCAGATCGCTCAGCGCGATGCAATCGTCGATCGTCAACATGGCGCGTTCCCTTCCCGATTGCCGGGCCGCCGTCGGATACCGTCCGGCAGCGGCCCTGTGGTTGTTCACCACCGGCGTGGAGGGCGCATTCAGCAGACAGCGCCGCGCGTCGGGTTGACGTTCCCGCCCGACGATCCGACCGCGGCGATCGTCCCGGAGTCCGGCCCGGTCAGTGGGCCATCAGCACGGGCAGACCGGCGTGGTTCAGCACATAGCGGGTCACGCCACCCAGGATCATTTCCCGCATCCGACTGTGCCCGTAGCCCCCCATGACGAGGAGGTCCGAGCCCAATTCCGCGGCCCTGTTGATGATGGTCTGGCCGACGGGTTCCGATCCCGGCTTCAATATAGTTAACTGAACGTTAACTCCGTGCCAAGCCAGATAATCGACCGTGCGACGACCCGCCGCAGCCTCCGTATGAGCGGTTTCGGCGGTCAGCACATGGACCGTGTCGGCGTTGCGGATGAAGGGCATCGCCCCGGCGATCGCGCGGGCGGATTCGGCGCTGCCGTTCCATGCGACAGTGATGGTCCGGCCGATTTCGTCCGGAAGATTGCCGGGCACCAGCAGCATCGGCCGGGCGGCGCCGAGAAGCGCCGTCTCGACCGTGGCGTAGGCTTGGGTGTCGGTGTCCAGCCGGCTGTGCGCGAAGACCAGAAGGTCGGCCAGCCGCCCTTCCAGCGGCACCACGTCCTCGATCCGGCCGACCACCTCGCGCCAGCGGGCGCTCGGGCCTTCGACGCCCGAGGGGACATCCCGCAACTCGATTTGGGCGTCCTGCACCACCGCGTCGAAGGTGCGGCGGGCGGTGCGCAGGTGGCTGTTCGCCTCCCCCTCCGCGGCGCGCATGATCTCTTCGACCATGGCGCCCGACATGCCTTCGCCGAGCATCGGGACGGCGTCCCGCGGGTCGAGCTTCACGAACAGCGCATCGACGTGGGCGTCGAACGTCCGCGCGATCTGAATGGCGGCGTTCAGCGCCACCGGGTCGCTGTCGGTGCCGGCCAGCGGCACGAGAATCGTCTTCAGTGACATGATCTCCCCCCGGGCCGTTTCCGCCGGCCCTTTATCGGACGGTGGTTCGGTGCGCCGCGTCCAGCGCCGCGCGTCCTTCGCCTGCGGGCGTCGAGGACTGTGCGTCGGCCATTGTACCGCATCGGACGGCGGCGCGCCCGTTCCACCTGGAATTACGCCAGTCTTTCCCGCACGGCCGCAAGCGCGTCCGCCGCATCCCTGCCCGCGTCCACACGCAGCCAATCGATCGCGCCGACATCATAGGATTCCTGGCTTTTCGCCACCTCCGCCGTGGCGTCGGAGGCATCGCCGCGGCGAGATGCCACACGCGCTACGCGCGTGTCCAAGGGCGCGTCCAGCCAGACGCCGTCGAATTTCAACCCGGAGTCCCGTGCCGCCGCGGCGATGGCCGCGCGCTCCTCCGGTCGGGCGTGGACCGCGTCCACCACCGCCGCGTGGCCGGCGGCGAGCACCCGCCGCGCCTTGTCCACCAGCATGGCGTAGACCCGGCGGGTGACCGCCGCGTCGTAGGCCTCCGCCGGCAACCGGTCGGTGTCCGCCGCCCCGAACAGCCGCTTGCGCAGCACGTCGGAGCGCAGCACCACCGCCCCCGGCATGGGCCCCAGCCACGGCGCAAGTCCCAGGGCGAGTCGCGTCTTTCCGGTCCCGCTCAGCCCACCGACGGCGACCAGTCGTGGCGGTGCCGGATCCAGGGCACGGATGGCAAAATCCAGATAGCCGGCGGCCTCGCGCTCCAGTACGGCCGACGAGTCCTTGGCCGCCGCACCATCGTCGGCGCTCAGCTTGGCCGCCGCCGCGGCGACCTTCGCCCGCACGGCGGCGCGCATCGACAGGAACAGCGGCAAGAGCGCCAGTCCGTCTAGATCGCCGGTGGCGTCCAGCCAGCGGTTCAGTACGGCGTTGGCGTGGTTGCGCAGGCCGCGCTGCTCCAGGTCCATCACCAGGAACGCCAGGTCGTAGGCGATGTCGATGACCGCAAGGGACTCGTCGAACTCGATCCCGTCGAACAGGGTCGGCTGGCCGTCGAGAAGCACGATGTTGCGCAGGTGCAGATCGCCGTGTCCGTGGCGCACGAGACCGCTCGCCCGGCGCGCCTCCATCAACGGCGCGAGGCGTTCCAGCGCGGAGGCCGACCGGGACGCGAGTTGCTCGACGTGCTCCGGCGGGAACAGGGCCGGGGTTTCGCGAAGCTCCCGCAGGTTTCCGTCGACGACCGCGCGCATGGCCTCGGCCCCGCCGCCGTCCGTGCGGCGCTCGGCCGCTTGGTGGAAGGTGGCCACCGCGTCGGCTAGGTCGCGCATCAGGTCGTCGGTGAGCGCGCCGCGCTCGGCCATCCGCTCCAGGAGGGCATCGGCCGGGAAACGGCGCATGACGACGACCCAGTCCACCACTTGATCGGAAGGCACCGTGCCGCCTCCACCGAATGCCAGCCCATCCTCACGTCGCACCACCGGCTCGACGCCCAGATAAAGGGTCGGCGCCGTGCGGCGGTTGAGCGCCAATTCCGCCACGCAGGCGGCGTGCCGTCGCTCGACGGATGAGAAGTCCAGGTAGGGGTAGCGCACCGCGCGCTTCAGCTTGTAAGCCCGGTCGCCGGCCAGGAACACCATGGCCGCGTGCGTGTCCACACGCTCCACCGCCGCGCCGCCGTGACTGCGCGGGTCGCCGAGAAAGGCGGCCACCTCCCGCTGCACCGGATCGGACTGCGCGTGCTGCATGGCCGAAGTCTAGCACGGCCGGACCATCACGGGGCGGATCCGCCCGGTTCGCAGGCGCGTCCATGCGTCGCGGCCCGTGAATCCATCGGTGCTAACCCCACTCCGCAATTGGGAGGGTGAAGGTGGCTGCACCTCCTCCATTGACGTGGGGGCATTGCGTAACGACATCAGGGAGTAGCACCGAAAGGCGCTTGCAAACGCGGAACGCGCGCCCGTAATGACACACCAGTGACAAGTTCGGGCGTGGTATGGTCCGACGGCTTTGGTTTCTGCGTTTTTGCTTGGGGCAACGCACAATCGGGAGTGTTCCGCCGTGGGCAGGGTCTCCAAGGGTTTCCCTGTGATGGTCGTGGCCGTGGGCCTCGCGCTCGCCCTTCCGGCGCACGCCCAGGACACGTCCGCCGACCGCATTGGCAACTGGAAGATCGGCGCGCTGGCCTATGTGACCGGCGACGTACCCGACACCACGGTGTCCGACCTGCACAGCAAGGTGCGCATCGGATCGTCCCTTCTGCCCAAGCTGGAACCCTACGCCGACATCCGGCCCTGGGTGTCGATGAGTTCCCCGTCGGTGGACGGCAGCCTGCACGGGATGGGTGGCGTGCTGATCGACGTGCCGCTGGGGTCCTTCGTGTTCACGCCGAGCATCGGCGCCGGCACCCTGCCGCGGGCCAACCGCGCGACCCGCGAGACGGGCTCCACCATGGAGTTCCGCTCGCAACTCGAACTCGGCTACCAGTTCGAGAACAAGTCGCGCTTCAGCCTTGGCTACAGCCGAATCGACAGCACCGGTTCGACCCCGGATTCGAACGCGTCGACCAACAACGTGTTCGGTCTCTACTACCGCCTGCCCTTCGGCGCACTGGCCGGACAGTGATCGCCAGCCAGAGCATTTTTGCAGCGCAACACAAGCGCCGCCGAATCACCACGCTGTTCATTTGTCGCGAAGGCTGAACAGCAGCCCTGAAAATTCTAGTCTTAACCGGTTGTTAACAACACACCGATCTATTGGCCCTGGTACATCTGCCCGGGGATCCGACCATGGCCAAGCGCAAGACCGCCACCGCGAAGACCACCACCGCGAAAACCGCGAACGCTGCCGACACCATCACGTCGCCCGAAACCGCCGAGACGATCGCCACCGACACCGGCGCCGAGATCGTCCTGCAGACCAACTTCACGATGATCGAGCAGGACGCCGTCGCGTTGCTGCACGCCGCCAGCCTGCTGGTGGAAGCCGACACGCCGGAAAAGGCCAACGTCGCGCTCGACCACAACCTGCGCCTCTGGGTGGCCATCAAGACGGTCCTCCAGAACGAGGAGAACACGCTGGAGCCGGCGGTGAAGGCCAACCTGCGCAACTTGGCGCAGTATGTGTCCACCACCACCATGGAAGCGACCAAGGGCTCCATCGAGGCGGCCAAGCTGGTATCGCTGTCGCGCATCAACATGCACATCGCGGAGGGACTGCTGCGCGGCCAGCAGAACCGCATGGTGCAGGAGCGCGCCTACGAGATCTGGGAGCGCGAGGGCCGGCCCGACGGTCGGGAGATGGACCACTGGCTGCGCGCCGAGACGGAAATCGCGGAGATGCTGCAACAACGCTGATTGCTGCGGCCCGGCAAACGGGACTCCCGCAATCCGGCCATTCCGCCAGGGCATGACCGCCCGTGTCGCGACACCGTGACGCGGGTGGTTTCGCTTTGGTAGCATCGGGGTGTGTCCGCCTCATCCCTCTCCCCCGCCCGCACGCACACCCGCGTGGACAACACGCCGCTCGGCATCACGATGATGCTGGGCTCGGTGTTCCTGTTCTCCATGATGAACGTGCTGATCAAGATCGGCACCGAGCGGTACCCCGTGCCCGAGGTGACTTTCTTTCGCAACGCGTTCGCCTTGTTTCCGGTCGCGCTGGCGATCACTCTGCAGCGTGGCTGGGGGACGGGGCTGCGCACCGACCGGCCGTGGGGGCATGTCTGGCGCTCCATCATCGGCCTGTCGTCGATGTCGCTGACCTTCTGGTCGTTCCATCTCATGCCGCTGGCCGACGCGGTGGCGCTGAACTTCTCCGCTCCACTGTTCCTGACCGCGCTGTCGGTTCCCTTCTTGGGAGAAAAGGTCGGCCTGCACCGCTGGAGCGCCGTGCTCGTCGGCTTCATCGGCGTGCTGATCATCGTGCGGCCGAGCGGGGAGATGCTGCTCCACCTCGGCGCGTTCGTCGGGTTGGGGGCGGCCTTCACGCAGTCCTTCGCGATGATCGCCATCCGGCAGCTCAGCGCGACCGAGCCGCCCAACACCATTGTCTTCTACTTCACGCTGATCACCACGATCCTCACCGCCTTCGCTATGCCCTTCGTCTGGGTCACGCCGGCCAGCCTGCCGGACTTCGCCATCCTGGTGGGGACCGGGTTGCTGGGCGGCGGCGCGCAGCTGTTCATGACGCGGGCCTATTCCCTGGCCCCGGCGGCGGTGATCGCCCCCTTCAACTACGCCTCGCTGCTCTGGGCGGTGATCTTCGGCTGGCTGCTGTGGAACGACGTGCCGTCCTCGCACATGGCGCTCGGCGCCTCGGTGGTCGCGGCGAGCGGCCTCTACATCCTGCACCGGGAAACGCGCAAGCGCCGCCCTTTGACCCCGCCGTCCGCCGGGCCGGGCGGGGACGACTGAGCCACCGCGGCGCATGGCTGGGCGCATGGCCCCGGTGGACAGGCGGGCGCCAATGCGTCAGAAACGCGCCATGCCCCTGCTGCCCCCCACCATATCCAAGACTGGCGCCCACCGACTCGGCGCCATCGACGTCGCGCGCGGGGTCGCGCTGCTCGCCATGGCGGTCTACCACGGCTCCTGGGACCTGACCTTCCTCGGTCTGGCGCAGTTCGACCTGCTGAACGACCCGCTGTGGCTGGCCGCGCGCACCCTGATCCTTGGCAGCTTCCTGCTTCTGGTCGGCGTCAGCCTCGTGCTGGCGACCGACCGCGGGCTCGACCCGCGCCGCTTTGGGCGCCGGCTCCTGCTGCTCGTACTCGCGGCGGCGGCGGTGTCGGCGGTGTCCTCCGCCATGTTCCCCGACAGCCCGATCTCCTTCGGCGTGCTCCACCACATCGCCGTGGCGAGTGTGCTGGGCTTGGCCTTTCTCCGCCTGCCCTGGCCGGTGACGCTGGCCCTTGGGGTGTCGGTGATCGCCGTCGGCAAGACCGTCGCGCTGCCGCTGTTCGACACCCCAGTGTTGCGCTGGGTCGGGCTGATGACCTTCGAGCCGGAGTCCAACGACTATGTGCCGCTGTTCCCCTGGTTCGGCGCGGTGCTGTTCGGGATCGCGCTGGGCCGCCTCTGGCGCCCACGGCCGGCGGGAGTGCCCCGGACGCGGGTCGGACGCGGCTTCGCCTGGGCGGGCCGGCACAGCCTCGCCATCTACCTGATCCATCAGCCGATGCTGTTCGGCGCTCTCTCGCTGGTGGCGCTGGGGATCGGCGTCGAGCCGCTGGACGTGCGCAACTTCATGGAATCCTGCACCGCCTCCTGTGGGAACAGCGGCATCGAGCCGGCGCAATGCACCGCCCGCTGCCGCTGCGTGACCGAGGGGCTGGGCCGGTCCGACCTGTGGACCGACTTCATCAACGACCGGCTGAACGCGCGCGCCCAGGCCCAGGTTGACACCATCATCCAGCGCTGCAGCGCGCCGAACTGAACGGTTACGCCCGCCGCCGGCCCACCGTGTCGGCGACATAAGCGTCGCGAGTCCCCAGCGGCTTCTCGCCGGTCCCCTTCTCTTCGGTGGTGTCGCGGGCCGTCTGGTGCTCGATCTCCGCGTTCAGCTCGGCGCCCATCAGGATGACGTAGGACGTCAGGTTGAACCACAGAAGCAGCACGACGCCGGCCCCGACCGACCCGTAGGTCTGGTTGTAGCTGCCGAAGTGGGAGACGTAGAGCGAGAACCCGACCGAGGCGAGGATCCACAGCATCGTCGCAATGGCAGACCCCCAGGTGACCCAGCGCCATTTCGGCTCTCGACGATCAGGGCCGTAGCGGTAAAGAACCGCCAGGACGAGCACGACCGCCACCGCCAGGATCGGCCATCGCGCCAAGCTGGCGACCCATCCAATGATGGTGTCCTGCAACCCTAGCAAGTTGATGACCGCCGGAACCGCCACGATCAGGCCCAGCGTGACGATCAGGAACAACAGGGCGGCGATGGTCAGCCCCAGCGAGATCAGCGCCAGCCGGATGAAGCTGCGCCGCTCCTCCTCGCCGTAGGCGATGTTCAGCGCCGTGATCAGCGAGTTGGTGCCGCGCGACGCGCTCCACAGCGTCAGCACGAAGCCGAACAGGACGCCGAAGCCCAATCCCTGGCGGGGCGCGGTGGCGACGCTGTGCGCCTGGTCGCTCAACACCTTCAGCGCTTCCGGTGGCAGAAAGTCGGCCAGCTGGCTGATCTGCCGCTCCACGCCCGCCGGATCGAAGGCAAGGCCGTAAATCGACACCAGAGCCGCGATGGCCGGGAAGATCGCGAACAGGGCGTAATAGGCCACACCCGCTGCGACGATGGAGATGTTGTCCTTGCCCTGCTCCTCCCAGGTGCGCCAGAGGATGTCCTTCCAGCCGGCCTTCGGGATGTCCGACGGTTTGTCCGCGGACCGCCCGCGACCGTCTTCCATTTGCACCCGCGGGTATTTGTAGTGGTGACGACGGCTCAGCCCCAGCATCCGCCGCCCCCCTTACGCGACCGCTTCGCGCAGCGCACCGACGCGGTGGCGCACCGTCTCGATCTCGTGGAAATGGGCGCCGACCACGACGCGCAGCTGTTCCGGCAGATCGCCGTGCAGCCCGTCGCGGAACAGCCCCAGCACCCCCTCAACGCCACGCTCCAGCCCGGCGAGCACCGCCCCGCGAGAGCGGTTCCCGCCAAGCTCCCGATGCAGGTCGTCCCACACCGGGTGGACCGGCCCCTCCGCCATCGGCGCGCCGCCGCGGCGGCTGAGTTCGGCGTCGAGCGCCGCGGCGCTGCGGTCGAACTGCAAGGCGACCTGGGTCAGGCGCGGCGTCAGCCCCGGATCGTCGAGGATCAGGTCGGCCTGCCGGAAGCCGGTGGCCCCCTGCCGGCACGCGTCGATCAGGTCGGCAAGCAGGCTGCGGATGCTGTCGTCGTTCACCATTCCCGCGGGGCTGCCCAGCGGGGTCTTCTCCACCTCCGGCGTGCGCGAGACGTTCCAGGCGAGCCAGAGGGCGCCCGCCGCGATCACGGCCAGCGGCCAGGGGTTGGAGCGGATGGCACGGGCGACGCGCGTCGGGTTCCCCTCCACCACGTCGCGGACCACGTCGATCACCCCTCCGGACATCTGCCCGGGCGACAGGCGGAACTCGATCTCGTCCAGGACCGAATCCATGCGGGCCCGGATGCCGTGGATGTCACGCTCGATATCGTCCGGCGAACGGCGCCCGCCGGAAACGCCTGTGGTGCCCGCGGTGCCGGGCTCGTCGGCAACAACAACCTTGGATGGTGGGTGGGGTGGCGCCGGAGGAACGGTCCCGGACCTCGCGGCCCGGGCTTCGGCATCCTCCGCGGCGGTGCCACCTCGGTTGACATACGTGTCCGTGGCTCGGTTCATGCCGGCGACTCCCCTCTTGAGACTGCCGCCACAACACGTACGAAAGGCAGAAGGTTCCGGCGCGATCCAAGCTCGATCCCGGCCGGAAAGACCCGGCCGGAAGGACCTAGTTACAAAGGTCCGGCCGCCGCTACGACCTCCAGGGTGCCCCGCCGGATCATGTCCAGCGCCACATAGACGATCACGGCCAAGCCGATGTAAGCAATCCAGTGGAACCGGTTGAGCAAACGCGCGATCACGCTGGCCGCGGCGCCCATCAGCCCGACGGAGAGCAGAAGGCCGAGCGCCAGGATGTAGGGATGCTCCCGCGCGGCGCCGGCCACCGCCAGCACGTTGTCGAGCGACATGGACACGTCGGCGACGACCACCTCCCACACGGCGGTGCGCACCGGCTTGGTGCCGGCCTTCGGACCGGATGCGGTGTCCTCGCCGTTTTCTTCCGCGATCAGGGCGGCGGCCATGGCCTCCTCCCGCTGCCCGCGCAGTTCGCGGAACAACTTCCAGCACACCCACAGCAGCAGAAGGCCGCCCGCCAGCGTCAGCCCGATGACGTTCAGAAGATGGGTGGTGATCAGCGCGAAGATGATGCGCAGCACCACGGCGGCGGAGATGCCCCAGAAGATGACCTGGGCCCGTTTCTCACGCGCAACGCCGGCTGCCGCCATGCCAACGACGATGGCGTTGTCGCCGGCCAGGACAAGGTCGATCAGGATCACCTGGCCGAGGGCGGCCAGCTGCGGAAGGTACGTCTCTAGCACGGCGTGCAGTCCTCAATCCGAACGTGTGGTTGCCTATACCGTCCGAGGTCCTCCGGCGCAAGCCCGCCGACCGTCAGGGGTGCACCGCGGCCGGAAATCCGCGGGGTTCCGAAGGTGCCCGTTCTCCCCCCAAAGGGTGCATGGGTACCGTGTTGCGCAGCTTGCGGTTTGCTGTAGGAATGGCGAAGAAAACAAGAAACCAAAGCGGACAACAATGAAGATCGGCCTTGTTCGTCATTTCGAAGTCACCCTCGGCATCCCGAACCGGCAATGGATGACACCGGAACAGATCGCCCAATGGCTGACCGACTATGATGGGGCGGAAATCCGCCTGGGCCGGGTCGACCTGGGCGACATCCGCTGGACGCGGTGCATTTCCAGCGATTCCCCGCGCGCCTTGAAGACGGCGCAGGCGATCTATCCGGGCCCAATCGACAGCACGCCAATGCTGCGCGAACCGGCGCTGAGGCCCATCGCCCGCGCCAACATCCGCATGCCCTTCCCCTTCTGGACGATGATGCTGCGGATCGCCTGGGCGACCTCGCACCGGTCGCAACGCGACGCCAAGACGGTGTTCCTCAACAACGTGAAGACCTTCGCCAACGAGATCCTGCCGAACAGCGGCGAGAACACGCTGGTCGTCGGCCACGCCGGATTTATGATCTTCCTGCGCAAGGAACTGCTGCGCCAGGGGTTCAAAGGCCCGAAGTTCACCGTCCCCGAAAACGGGAAGCTCTACCTGTTCGAGAAGCCTTGAGCGCCCTCACGCCGCCTCGGCCACCATCAGGTCGCCGAGCTTGGCGAGCAGATAGTCGAGGTCTTCCGCCGCAAGGTCCTCGTACTGCGTCAGAATCCGCTCGATGACGCGGCGGCGGTGGCGTTCGATGTCGTGCGCCTCCCCGTCGTAGGGTGTTTCCTTCAGGACGTCGAGCGCGATCCGGCAGGCCGGCAAAAGTGCGGGCGGCAGCTTCGCCTTGTCGTAGATCGACTTCAGGCCGAGCCGCCCGGCGTCGTGGATCAGCAGGCGCGCGTTGGTCAGCGGCACGTTGCCCATGTAGGACATCGCCGTCTCGAAGAAGGCCACGTCGCCGACGCACAGCGCCCGCACCAGCAGCGACGAGGTCAGGCGCCCGGTCCGCGACAACTGGGCGACGAGCCGTTCCAGCGCGCCCTCGTCGTTCTCGCCGGAGAACAGGGACACGGTGGCGCGCTCGCGGCTTTGCAGGATCAGGTCGGCGGCGACCTTGGCCGGTAACTCGTGGTTGGTGACCAGATGCTGCCGCAGCGTCTCCGACACGACGGCGACCAGCCGCTCCGCGATGGTGATCGGCAGCTTCGTCCGGTGCACCAGCGGGTCGCCCACCGCCTCGCTTCCGGCGAAGCGGTCTATGACCCGGCCGAGGCTCTTCTCCCCCAACTCCGCGCCGCTGTTGGCCACCAGTGCGGCCACCGCCCCTTCCGAGGCCGTTTCGATCAGTGCGTCGGCGACGCTGGCGGGCACGGCCGGGCGCTGGGCGATGGCGGTGTGCTTGGCGTCGGTGCCCGTGCGGACGATCTCCACCAGATCCGCGTCGGTCAGCACCGTCGACACGCTGAGCACCGGGATCGCCACGGCCTCCACGTCGCGCGCCAGCGTCAGGGCGACGTCGCGCGGCAGCGACGGGCTGGCCTTCAGGTTTTCAGCCAGGGACTGGCGCACGCGGACGACGGCGTCGCGCGCCATCACGCGGATGATGTCCTCCGCCAGCTTGCGCTCGGCGTCGGACAGCGCGGCCCCGGTGAACTGCTGGGCGACCTTGACGGCCAGTTCCGACCGGCCATTGGGCGACGGGTCGGACAGCAGCCGGGCAACGTCTTCCTTGGTCAGCCGGTCGCCGGAAACTTGGCCGCCAATCGCTTGGCCGGCAGTCGGATGGTTGTTCATGGGTCCTTGACCCTTCCTGCCCCAGTCTTTCCCGTTGATCATTCGGGAGGACATCGTTTCAGGATATCATCCGACCAAAAGCGTTGAGTCTTTGTTAATGGCCTCGCCAACGCCGCCGAAACCCGTCCGTCTGTTTACGGCTCCACGAAGCGCGGGGGTTCCGGCAGGACGGAACGGCGGCGCCGGATGCCGCGCAGCGCCATCTCCACCGCGGCGGTCTGCTCGTCCACCGAAATCACGATCTGCGAGGCGACCTCCAGCTTGCGGTCCTCGTAGACGTAGCCGTCCGGGTGCCGGCCGGCCCAGTGGCGGATCGTCTCGTCGCGCTCCCGCAGCAGGGCCTCGATCTGCGGGCGGAACAGGCGCATCAGCGCGGTGATCCAGCGGTTGGCCGGCCAGGACGGCCGCGCGTGGTCCACCACGAATCCATCCAGCATGCGGATGACGTCCTCGGCTGCGTACCACGTCTCCCCGGTGACCCAGCGGTTGGTGGTGAACAGCCGCACCGGCTGTCCCGCCACGTCCATAGCGATCCCGACGAGGTGGGACAGCGCGTCGTTCTGGTTCTCCGGTTCCTCGTAATCGTCCAGCGGGGCCGGCGCGACGCCCGCCGGCATGCCGAGCGGCCGCAGGAAGGTGTGGAAATGCCCGTGCTCGCCGTCCGGCCGCTCCGTCTCCGGGTGGCAGTGGTAGTAATATTGGGCGTGGTATTCGGCGTCGTAGACGTCGCCCGGCGGGTAATGCCGCCATTCGTAGAGTGTGCCGTGGCCGCGCAGCAATTCGCCGACGACGGTGTCGCCGGTCTTGGTCAGGACGCGCTGGCAGGTCCTCAGCTCGCGCGCCGCCTCGGCCATCTCGTCGAGTTCTTCGCGGGAAAGCTCCGAAAGATCCATCATCGGATGGTCAGCCCCGTGATCCCTTGCCCAAGCCCTGCGGTTCCGTTCCGGCCCTCCGTAATCCGCCGCAGGCGGCCGATCCGAAATAACCACAATCCCGGAATCCTTGATCCCCATTAGGTATGAGGATTCGTATGCTTAGCAAGCGATTTCCTCAGCCGGTCCGACCACTTCCAGCCCGGTAGACGGCGTTGCCGTTGCGCAGCGCCCATTGGACCAGCCCGGCCTCCACAGTGCCCAGGGCCTCGTTGAAGGCGCTGATCACGTCCGGGAAGGTCCGGCCGTGCACGGGCACGATCGCCTCGAAGGTTTCCCCCGCCTCGATCGTGCGGCGCGGCATACTGACCAGCTTGGCGGCGATGCGGACATGGACGCGGTCG
Source organism: Azospirillum canadense (assembly GCF_025961225.1). Lineage (GTDB taxonomy): Bacteria > Pseudomonadota > Alphaproteobacteria > Azospirillales > Azospirillaceae > Azospirillum > Azospirillum canadense. The sequence continues at coordinate 937,883 of NZ_JAOQNG010000010.1, forward strand.
GGGAAGGTCGCGTTGGCCGTCACGAACTCCGCCTGGAAATCGCGCAGGTCGGTCTTCAGCACGAAGTCGGCGCGCAGGCCCACGGTGTCGCGCCCGACTGCCACGATGCGCCCGCTGTTCTCGAAGGACTGGACGATCAGCCCCTGAAGCAGGTTCGGCACACGGTCCGCCCAGGACACGTCGGCGAAATAGTCGATCGCGGTGACACCGCGCGTGACCGCGATCCGCGGCGTATCGATGCCAGCGCCGGCCACCGGGGTCTCGACCAAAAGCTGCCAGTCGGCGCGCGGCACACTCAGATCGGCCGGTCCGCTCGGCGTCAGGGTGTAGAGGTTGGGCGCAGTCGGGTCGAGCACCGCGCAGGCACCCAGCCACAGGGGCGCGCCCAGCAGGGCCGCCGCGAGCAGCGCCCGACGCGCCTTGCCGGTTGCCAGCCCGATTGCAGTGGTCCAACGCCCGCTCATCGTCCGCGAATCTCCACGCCTTGCCGGGTCCCGCCGAACAGGAAGTTCGACGGGTCATTCTCGATCCGCGTGACCACGCGGGACAATTGCCCGGACAGGTCACGCAACTGGGTGATCAGCAGCGTCAATTCATACAGCCCGCTGCCCGTAAAGTCGCGCACCGCTTCGCGGTTTTCCCCGACCATCGCGTTCAACTGGGTGGATGTCTGCTTCAGCGACGTCGACAGGTCGTGCAGGTCGCCGGTCAGCGTCTTGGTGCTGCCCTCCACGGTCGCCAGCGTGCGCTGGGCCTGGGCCATGGTCTGGTTCAGCTGCGGCCCGACCGCCTCGAACCCCTGGAGCGTGCGGCCGGCCTGCTGCATGGTCGATTCCAGGCCGTTGCTGGCCTTCGCCAGTTCCGCCGTCAGCGTGCGCGTGCTTTGCAGGATGTCGGCGATGGCCGCCTGGTTTTGCGGGGTCAGCAGGTCGGCCATCCGGTTGGTCAGGTCGAGCGCGCGGTTCAGCAATTGCGGGGCGGCGTCCACGAACACCGTCAGCGACGATGGGCGTGACGGAATCACCGGAACGCCGCTGTCGTGCGCGGTGCGCAGCAGCTCGCTCAGCTCCGTTCCGCCGGAAATCTGGATGTAGGCGCCGCCGGTGATCCCCTGCACCTCCAGCGAGGCGATGGAGTCGGTCTTGATCGGCGTGCCTTCCTGCACCTCGATGGTCACGCGCACGCGGCTGACGTCGTTGGGGTCGAGCCGGATGTCGGTCACCGTGCCCACGGGGATGCCCCGGTAACGCACCGGGCTGCCTTCCTGCAAGCCGGTGACGGAGCCCGTGAAGTAGATGTAATAGGGCTGGCGGGTCTCCTCCAGCTGGACCTTGGCGACCCAGACCGTGAAGACGAACAGGCCGGCAAGGATGGCCAGCACGAAGCTGCCGACCAGGATGTAGCTGGCGCGGGTTTCCATGGCGTTCGGTCAGGCCTCTGCATGGCGCGCGGCGCGGCCGCGCGGTCCGTGGAAATACTCGTGGATCCAGGGATGGGTGTCCTGGAGCAGCTCGTCCAGCGTGCCGACGCGGACTTTCTTGTCCACCAGCACAGCGATGCGGTCGCAGATGGACGTCAGGCTGTCCAGGTCGTGGGTGACCATGAAGACGGTCAACCCCAGGCTGCGCTGGAGGTTGTGGATCAGCTGGTCGAAAGCCGCCGCCCCGATGGGGTCGAGGCCGGCGGTCGGTTCGTCCAGGAACAGGATCTCCGGGTCGAGCGCCAGCGCGCGAGCCAGCCCGGCGCGCTTGATCATGCCGCCGGACAGTTCCGACGGGAACTTGGCCCCGGCGTTGGGCGGCAGGCCGGCCATACCGATCTTGACCCGCGCGATCTCCGCCGCCAAGGCCAGCGGCAGGTCGGTGTGCTCCTTCAACGGCACCATGACGTTCTCCGCCACGGTCATGGAGCTGAACAGGGCGCCGTTCTGGAACAGCACCCCCGTCCGCGCCTGGAGCGCCACGCGCTCCGCCTCCGGCAGGCCGGCGGTGTCGCGGCCCAGCAGCTCGATCCGCCCCTCCGCCGGGTGCATCAGCCCCAGGATCTCCTTCAACAGGACGGACTTGCCGGTGCCGGATCCGCCGACGACGCCCAGCACCTCGCCCTTGCGCACGTCGAGGTCGAGCCCGTCATGGACCACCTGCGCCCCGAATCGGGTGACGAGCCCGTGCACGCGGATCACGGGCGGGGCGTGCGCGGTGCGGGCCGGCTCGGGAGGAGACTGGTCGGGCTGATGCTGGTCTTGCGGCGCCACGGGACCTCACACCCTCAGGAAGGAGAACAGGATGGAGAAGACGGCGTCCAGCACGATGACCAGGAAGATCGACTCCACCACCGACTTGGTCGTCAACGTGCCGACGCTCTCCGCGCTGCCCGACACCTTCAGCCCCTCGTAGCAGCCGACCATGGCGATCACGAGCGCGAAGACCGGCGCCTTGACCAGTCCAACCAGGAAATGCGGCAGCGTGACGGCGCCGTGCAGCTGCCGGATGAACTGCCCAAAGGTGATGTCCAGCGTCGCGTAGCTCATCACCGCGCCGCCGAACAGGCCCATGATGTCGGCGTAGAAGGCCAGCAGCGGCAGGCTGATCATCAGGGCGAGCGCGCGCGGCACCACCAGCAGTTCGATCACATCAAGGCCCAGCGTGCTGATGGCGTCGACCTCCTGGTTCACCTTCATGGTGCCGATCTGCGCGGTGAAGGCGGAGCCGGAGCGGCCGGCGACGATGATCGAGGTCATCAGGATGCCGATCTCGCGCAGGATGGACACGCCCAGCAGGTTCACGACGAACAGCTCCGCTCCGAACCGGCGCAACTGGTCGGCCCCTTGGAAGGCCAGCACCACGCCGATCAGGAAGGACAGCAGCCCCAGGATCGGCAGCGCGTTCAGCCCGGTCTGCTCGATGTGGAACAGCACCGCGCGAATCCGCAGGCGCCGCGGGTTCAGGACCAGCCGCCCGAAGGTGACCGTGATCAGGCCGAGGAAGGACAGCAGCGCCAGCCCTTCGTGCACCGCGTGAATGGCCGTTCGCCCGGTGCGCTCCAGCATGTCCAGGATCGGGTGCTGCGGCGCCGGCGGCTCGGGCTGCGGTGGGCAGACCGCGCGCACGGCGTCGAACAGGGCTGCGTGTTCCGGCCGGACGGCGGCCACGGTCACCGGGTGCCCGGCCGCCGTCAGGCGTTGCGCCAGCGCCGACAACAGGTAGGCGCCGACCGTGTCCAGCGCGTCGAGCCGCGACAGGTCGAGGCGGACCGCGGCGTTGCCGGCGCCGTCCAGCGCATAGGCCTCCAGCTCGCGCGCCATGCCGCCGGTGGCCCGCAGGTCCCACCGGCCGATCGCCGCCAGCGTCCAGCCGCCGTCCCCGTCGCGTGTCGGCTCCAAACGGGCCCCGTCGCGCGCCATCCTTCCCCTATCCACCGTGGTGTACCCCGAAGGCGTCAGGGCGAACTTGGCCGCAAGACCCCGTGCCGGTCAACCATACCGCGGGATAGCGCGTCACGATGCCGGTTTGCACCGGGCGGACGGCGTCGATAGTATGGCGCCGCTGTTGCACAGGAACCACGCCCCTCATGTCGAACGCCATCAACCTCAAGGACCACATCCGCGGCATCGCCGATTTCCCGAAGCCCGGAATCCTGTTCTACGACATCTCCCCGCTGCTCGCGCACGCCGAGGCGTGGAAGGAGGCGGTGAACCAGCTTGCCGAAGCGATCCGCCCGCACAAGCCCGATCTGCTGGTCGGCATCGAATCCCGCGGTTTCCTCATCGCCGCGCCGCTGGCTCTGGTGCTCGGCACCGGCTTCATCATGGTGCGCAAGCACGGCAAGCTGCCCGGCGACAAGGTGGCCCACTCCTACGACCTGGAATACGGCACCGACACCATCGAGGTGCAGGCCGACGCGGTGAAGCCCGGCCAGCGCATCGTCGTGCTGGACGATCTGCTCGCCACCGGCGGCACGATGGCCGCGGCGATCAAGCTGCTTCGCCAGGTCGGCGGCGACGTCCGGGCCGCGGCCTTCCTGGTCGAGCTGACCTTCCTGAACGGCCGCGACAAGCTCGACGTGCCCAGCGTCTCCCTGACCGCCTACGATTCGTAAACAGCGCAACCTGCGCTGATCACGCGGCGTCTTCGCCCAACATGAAGGCTCTTGCCCAATTGTTGGGCGCCCCGGCCGGAGCCTATGACCGGCTTTCTCAGCGCGTAGGCGTGGCACGAAGATTGCCTATGTGGATCGTCAACGTCGCTCGGAAGGGCGCAGCATGACCCACATGGCTCCGGTGATTCTCGAACACCACCCGCTCCTGGCCGTCCGGCCGCCCGAGACCGTATCAATGCGGGCAAGGGACGGGGCCCGCCTCGACGCCGACGTCTACCGTCCCGACGCGCCCGGCTCCTGGCCGGTCTTGCTGGTCCGCGTCACCTGCGGGCGGCGCACCGCCCTGACCAGCCATTACGCCCACCCGCGATGGTACGCGGCGCGCGGCTATGTGGTGGCGGTGCAGGACGTGCGCGGCCGCGGCACCTCGGAAGGCCGCTTCCGCCCCTTCGAGACGGAGCGCGAGGACGGCGCCGACGCGGTCGCCTGGGCGGCGTCCCTGCCCGGATCGAACGGCACGGTCGGTATGTACGGTTGCGGCTACGCCGGCATGGCGCAGTGGCTTGCCCTGGCCGAGCGGCCGGACGCGTTGCGCGCGATGGTTCCGGCGCTGGCGGGGTGGGACGTCTTCACCGACTGGGCCTACGAGGGCGGCGCGTTCCGGCTCGCCGACGCCATGGGCTGGGCGCTGCGCTGCGCCACCGAGTCGGCCCGCCGGCTGGAAGACGGCGCCGCCTTCCGCGCCCTGCTGCAATCCACGCGCGACCTGCCGCTCGGCGACGAGATTCCCTCCCGGCCGAAGGTCCTGCGCGACTATGCGCGCCATTGCCATTACGACGACTGGCTGACCACGCCCGGCCCGGCGCCGAGCTGGGACGCCTTGTCGCCGCGTGACTCGCTGGCCGACGCTCCGGCGGACGTTCCGATCCTGCAGATCGGCGGTTGGTACGATCCACGGCTGAGCGGAACGCTCGACGCGCACGCGGCGCTGTCGGAACGATCGTCGGCGCCTGTCCGGCTGCTCGTCGGGCCGTGGGACGCCAACGGCGACGCGCCTTGGGCGGGGACGGAGGCGCCGTCCTTCGACAGCCTGCAACTCGCGTGGTTCGACCGCTTTTTGAAGGGAGAGTCCAACGGAGCGGAACGGGCCGGCCCCGTCCGGCTGTTCGACCTTCTGACACGGCGCTGGCGCGACCTGCCCGCGCTGCCCGCGCCCACCACGCCGCTCCACCTCGTTAGCGACGGGCTGGCCTGCCGGCGCCAGGGCGGCGACCTTGGGGACGTCGCCCCGGAGGACGACTTCCTTGACGTGCTGGTGCACGACCCGCGCGATCCCGTGCCGACGGTCGGTGGCCACGCGGTGCCGGACGCCGGCCCACGCGACCGCGCCACGGTGGACGCGCGCCCGGATGTGGCGACCTACACGACGGCGCCGGTCGCGGAGCCCCGGCTTCTCGCCGGCCGAGTCACGCTGGAGGTCTGGGTCGAGGCGGACTCCCCGTCCTTCGACGTCAGCGCCGTGCTGTCGGCGGTGCTTCCCGATGGCCGGGCCCTTCCCCTGGCCCAGGGGCACGCCCGCGTGGAGCCCGGCGACAACCAGCGCCCGCTGACGGTGACGTTGCGCGCCGTCTGCGCGACCTTGCCGGCGGGAGGCGCGCTGCGCCTCAGCCTCGCCGGGGCGAGCTACCCGGCCTATCCGGTCAACCCGGGTACGGGGGCGGAGCCGGGCGAAACGCGGCTGGTCGATGCACAGCCGATCACGCTGCTGATCCACGGCGGCGGCAACCGGCCGTCGCGTCTGCTGCTGCCTGTGGCGGAGGCCTGAACGGGACGGTCAGGCCTCCTCGGCGTCCTCCGCGGCCGGCGCCTTCGACACGCCAACCAGACAGACGTCCAGGCTGCGGTCCAGGAAGCGCATCATCAGGTCGCGAAAGGGCGTCTTGTCGCCGACCGACCAGGCCCGCTCCACAAGCCCGCGGTACTGGTCCGCATCCTCGGCCCGCACCACCACCGGCGGGAATCCCGCCCGGTTCAGGATGAGGTTGCAGAGAAGAAGGGCCGTCGCGGCGTTGCCTTCGAAGAAGGGTCGGACGCTCATCAGCCGGTGGTGTGCCTCGAAGGCGGACTCGGGACTAGGCTCCGTGCGGCGCAGCCAGCCGGACAGAGCCGACATCGACACGCGCACCTTCGCGGGGTCGGGCGACGCGCCGACGCTGCCGTCCTTCAGCGGCCCTTCGCGGTACCGGCCGGCGTCATCGTCGATGCCCTGGTAGAGCACGCCGTGGAAGGCGGCCACAGTCCGCTCCGTCACGACTCCGCCGGGCTGGTAGGACAGGCGGGCCATCAGTTCCAGCGCGGACCGGTGGTTCAGGACCAGACGCTGGGCCTCCGGCGGGCGATGGCGCAGCACCGTGCCGCGGTCGAGCACGGTGCGCACCTCGTCCGACGCCAGTTCACCGCCCTCGACCGCGTTGCAGGCCTTGGTCAGTTCCAGTTCGAACCAGTCCGCCAGATCGCGCACGACCTCCGGCGGCAACGGCCTGGCGTCGTCCAAAGCCCGCTTTTTCTGTGTGATGTCGTCGAGCAGCGCCATATGCCGGAACTCCGCAGATCCCTTTCATGTAATAATGCGTGCCCGTCCCGCCGGAAAGAACATCCTTGTTTGGCGATCACAAAGGGCGCGCGCATCGCCGCACCCCCTCCCTGCGGTTTTTTGCCGCTTGAATCGGCGCCGTTGCCGGCTCTAGGATCCCGCGCAAAGTAAAAAGCGGCAACAATATTCACGCATTCCGGCCCATAGGGAGGATTGATGCCATGGAAAATGTCGCCTGGGATGAAAATATGAGCGTCGGAGTCGCCGTTCTTGACGACGACCATAAAAAGCTGATCGACATGTTCAACGGCCTCCTGAAAACGGGCATCGCGGAAAAGGACCGCGAAAGCCTGTCCGGCCTGCTCGGCGGACTCAATGATTACACGAAAGTGCATTTCGCCCGCGAAGAAGATTTGATGGAACGCCAGAAATACCCGAACCTTGAGCAGCACCGGGCGGCGCACCGTTATTTCATCGACGAGGTGCAGAAGCTCTGCCAGGACAATGACGACAGCAACGAGATGATGCTGCGCATCGACCTGATCCTTTTGCTCAAGGAATGGCTGATCGAGCACATCCAGAACGTCGACGCCCAGTACACGCCTTTCATGGCGGACGCCGCCCACTGACACGGCACGCCCGGTCGCATTGAAAAGGGCTCCCCTTCCGCGCGGGAAGAGGAGCCCTTTTCCTTATGGTCCCAAGCCGTTTAACGCGTCGTCGCGCGCGTCCCGCTCAGGTCACTGGTCGTCGTGGATCCCGCCGTCGTCCCCGACGTCGTGCCCGTGCCCCCCAGGGTGGATCCGGTCGTGGTGCCGGAAGACGTCCCCGCCCCGGCCATGGCGGACGCGCCGGCGGTGGTCGTGCTGCCGGTCCCGGTCAGGCCGCTTCCGGTCCCGCCATGCTGGCGGACGCGCAGGTTGTTCTGCACGTGACGCACTCCGGAGATCGACTCGACGATGTCCTCGGCCCGCCGTTTCGCCATGCGGTGATCGACGTCGCCGGACAGGGTTGCCTCTCCGTTCGACACGGTGACGGTGATGTCCGACGCGTCGATGTAGGGGTCGTCGGTCAGACGGTCGTTGATGTCCTCTCGCACCCGGTCGTCGGACCGGTTGTAGCCACGCGGGCCACGGCCGTGATGTTGCCCGCCGCGTTGCGCGCGCATCTCGTCCTCGCGACGGCGGCGTTCCGCATCCTCGTCGCCGAACCAGGACGCGATCTCGTCACCGGCGCGCTCCCAGAAGCCGCGATCCTCGCGGTAATCGCGCCGGCCGCGGTCGCCGCTGTGGCCCCAGTCGCTGCTCCAACGCCGACTCGGGTCGCGGTCCTCGCCATAGCCATACTCGGAGCCCATGCCCCGGTAGCCGGCGAAGCCCCGGCCCTGGCCGTAGCCTTCCTCGCGATCCGACCAGGAGCGGCCGGACGTGCCAATGCCATATTCGCCGCGCCCATAATCGCCACGTCCGTAATCGCTGCGTCCGTAATCCTGGCGGCTCTGGTCCGAACGGCCCCAATCGGAGCGGTTGCGGTCGGACCAGCGATTTTCCGAAGAGCCGTAATTGGATGGCCCATATTCCGAAGACCGGAAACCCGAAGAACCGGAATCCGACCGGCCCCAGTCGTTGCGGCTGCCGTAATTGCGGTTCACGCCCGCGCTTCCGATGCCGGAACCGCCCATCCCGGACCCGAACTGGCGGTCTCCAGAGTCGCGCCCCCCAAAATCACGCCCTCCAAAATCACGGCCGCCATAGTCGCTTCCCATGCGGTCCTCGCGGGCGTAGCCGGCGCCGCCATAGCCGCCGAAGCTGCTTGATCCTTCCCGGCCGGCATAGCCGCCGTAATCCCGGCGCTGCTCGCTACGGTTCTGATCGCGGCCCCAATCCTGGTTCCGTCCCCAGTCCTGGTTGCCGCCGGTGTCCTGGCTGCGATAGGTCTCGCGCCCGCCCTGCCAGTCGGACCGGGACGAGCCGTAATCCGAACGCCCGGTTTCCGAACGCCCGGTTTCCGAACGCCCGTAGCCACTCCGGCTGTCATCGCGATTGTAGCCGCCCTGGCCCTGGCTGCCTTCGCCGTAGCCACCGCGCATCGATTCGCCGCGATTGTAATCACCACGGCCATAATCGCCCACATCGTAGGCGCCCCGTCCGTAATCCCCGCGCCCGTAACCTCGGCTTTCGTCGCGGTGGCTTTCGTTGCGGTCTTGGGACCCGGCGCTTCGGCCCTGCCCGCTCCAGTCGCGGTTTTCACCGCGCAAGCGATCGTCCTCACTCCAGGAGCGGCCCTCGTTCCTCCACCGATTTTCGTTCTGAGCCATGGTGCAAACGTCCCGTTTGTCGTTTCCCTGCCGTCCCACGGGCCGTCCCGCGAAATCGGCTTCTGGTCAACAGGGACCCGCCAAAAGACGTTCCCCCTTCAAAACGGCACGCAAATTGCTATGGTAAGACCAGTCATCCACGCAGACTTCGGCCCCGGTTCATCGAACCGGGGCCTTTTTTTGGGATGTCCGTGGCGGCCCGGGCGGCTGGTCAGGCCACGGCAAGCCAGCGGCGGATGGGGGAGCGGGACAGAGAGGAATTGCTGTAGGCCGGAAGATGGGTCACTTCGGCCCCGACCCAATCCGGCAGCGGAACGATCTGCTCGGGGTGCGAAAGCTCGATCTCCGCGATGACGAGCCCGGCGTTCTCGCCGCCGAACACATCCACTTCCCAGCAATGGCCGTGATGATGGACGAGGTAGCGGGTCTTCTCAATCAGACCGGTGCCGCAGGCGGTGCGCAGCAGGCGCGCGGCATAATGTTCGGGAAGGGTGTATTCCAACTCGTCGCGGCACAGCCCGCGGCGGCGGCTCTTCATGGTCAGCGTGCCTACTGATCCGGCAAGACGGACGCGGACCGTGTGCTCCCCATCCGACGGCAGATAGCCCTGCACGATGCGGACACCATCCCGGCAGAGACGACGGATGTCCTTGCGGACCAGAAAGCGTCGTTCAATCTCGATGGCCATGACACTCGCCTTTCGGCATAGCTGAGACGCGGGATCATAGGTCAACCGGCCAGAGACGACAAGGTCGCAAGCCGGGCATGACTCAATCGCCAGCCATGCGGTATTACCATTTCGTCACAGGCCCCGCAAGCGCACCCATGGCCGTGGGCTTGGCTCCGGAGTGGGAGTGGATGGCCGTTTTCGGGTAGAGTAATCCCATGTCCCGTGATCCCACCCCATGGCTGATCCTGTTCGCGCTATACGGCGCGCCCCTCCTGCACATCCTGCTGTCGCCACGCGGCGGGTCCTGGCGCCCGCCTCCCGGGTCGCGTTGTCCCTTCGGGCCGCGCGTGGGATGGCTGGTGATGGTGCTGATCCTGGGGCCGATCGGCTGGCTGATGTTCGTCTTGCGCCGCACGCCGCGCCGGAGCTGAGAACACAAAAGGCGGACCGCACCGGAGGCGCCGTTCCATCGACCTGAAACGGAGCCTCCGGTGCGTTCCGCCGGACACGTCCGGTGCCGGAACTGTCCTGGGCCGTCCTTACCGAAGGCCGAGGAAGGACAGGATCAGCAGAACGACGACGACAACGCCGATGATGTAGAAGATATTGGCCGGCATCCTTTGGTTCTCCTCCGTTGATGGCCCCGTCGGTGGGGCGGACCTTGCCGATCCCGTCGGCATCGCACCGGAAACCGTGCGGCGCCGCTCAAGGTTCCGGCCTGTTTTTCGCGGTTAAATCCGTCCCATCAACAGCAGGACGATCAGGATGAGCAGCACCACACCGACAATGCCGCTCGGCCCATACCCCCAGGAACGGCTGTAGGGCCAAGCCGGCACCGCGCCCAAAAGCACCAGAATCAGAATGATCAGCAAGATGGTGCCAACGGTCATGGCATCCTCCGAAGTGACGAACATTCGCACAGCAGAACGCGAACTCGACAGTTTTGTTCCTCTCCACTGCGTGTGCTTCCGGGCGACCCGTGAAAATTGGGCGAGCAAGAACATGCCTTTCGGATTAACGGGCTGGTTGCTCGCGGAGCGCTTGCGGCTTCGAATCAGCTCACCCTTCGGTGGCATCGGCCGAAAGGGTACAAAGGAGGGAAATTTGCGACATAAGGCATAGGCAATAAGTCATTAACCAACTTCGCGGAATGTCGGCTCAAATTTTATCCAACAGCGCTCCGCGAGACCGACCATGGCTGCCACGCCGTCTTCAGCCGGACTGTTCTCCCTCTACACCCGCGTTTTTCGTGAAGCCAATCGCTTCCAGCCCCAGCTGGCGGGCCTGCTTCTGCTGGGCGTGCTCGGCACGCCGCTCGGGCTGCTGATGCCCTTGCCGGTCACCATCGCGGTGGACACGGTCATCGGCGGCAAGCCCCTGCCCGGCCCGGTGGCCGGTGCGGTGCCGGAGTGGCTGCAGGGGAATCCGATCGTCCTGGCGGTCGGGCTGGTGGTGATCGCGGCGCTGCTGACGCAGTTGCACGGGTTGGCCGACCGCATGCTGCGGGATTGGACCGGCCAGCGCATGGTCGCCGATTTCCGCGCCAAGCTGTTCCTGCACGCCCAGCGCCTCGCGCTCGTCCGGCACGACAGCAAGGGCATCTCCGACGCGCTGAACCGGATCGAGGACGACGCCAGCGCCATCCAATGGCAGATCAGCCACGTGCTGCTGCCCTTCGTCACGTCCGCCGCCTATTTCGCCGGCATGGTCTGGGTGACGGCGCTGATCAACGCGAAGCTGGCGATCGTCGCACTGGCTGTGTCCCCCTTGTTCGCCCTGCTGACCGCCCTGTCGCACCACCGGCTGCGTAGCCGCTGGGATGCCGTCTGCGAAAAGGACAGCGCGGCCAAGTCCGTGCTGCACGAGACACTGTCGGCCCTGCGCGTGGTCCGCGCCTTCGGCCAGGAGGAGCGGGAGGTCGCGCGCTTCGCCCAGCGCACCGACGACCTGATCCGCAGCTTCATGCGCGCCGCGCTGGCGGAAAGCGGCCTGGGCTTCCTGGTGTCGATCCTGCTGGCCTCCGGAACGGCAGCGGTCCTGTGGATTGGCGTCACCGACGTGCAAGCCGGAGCCCTGACGGTGGGCGAACTTCTCCTGGCGCTCTCCTACCTCGCCCAGCTCTACCAACCGCTCCAGAACATGGGCCACCAAGTCGCCGCCCAGCAGAAGCTGATGGCGAACCTCCGCCGCGCCTTCTCCCTGCTGGACGAGACGACCGACCCGGCGGAGCGCCCGCAGGCCAAGCCGATGCTGCGCGCCCGGGGCGACGTCGCCTTCTCCAACGTGTCTTTCGACCACGGCACCGGGCGTCCCATCGTGCAGGGCATGACCTTCGCCATCCCCGCCGGCAGCCGCGTCGGCATCGTGGGCAAGTCGGGCGCCGGCAAGTCCTCCCTGGTCGGGCTGCTGACCCGCCTCTACGACCCGCAGGCCGGCGCGGTCTATCTGGACGGCGAGGATCTGCGCGACCTGCGGCTCGCCGACCTGCGCCGCCAGTTCGCCATCGTCGGCCAGGACACCATCCTGTTTTCCACCACCGTGGCCGCGAACATCGCCTACGGCCGCCCCGACGCAACGATGAACGAGATCGTCGCCGCGGCGAAGGCCGCCGACGCCCATGACTTCATCATGCGTCTGCCCGCCGGCTACGACACGCCGGTGGGGGAGCGCGGCATGCGCTTTTCTGGCGGCGAGCGCCAGCGCATTGCGCTCGCCCGCGCCTTCCTGTGCGACGCGCCGATCCTGATCTTGGACGAGCCGACCAGCGCCGTGGACCTGCGCACGGAGCAGGCGATCATGGACGGGGTTGAGCGGCTGATGGACGGCCGGACCACCTTCATGATCACGCACCGCCTCGCCACGCTGCGCGATTGCGACATGCTGATCGAGATGGAGGCCGGGCGCATCACCAACATCACCACCGACGTGCGCCGTTGGGTTTCCGGAATGACCTTGGCCGCGTAAGGACGAATTGTCGGAAATTGTGATTTCGTTAACCAAGATGAAAGCCCGTTTCCGCTAACGTCCGCCCCTTCACGCAGGGCGTCTTGCCGAAGGGAGTCGCGCGGATGGCACGCTGGATGGGCTTTCCTCTTCTGGGATTGGGGCTGTTGATCGGGCTGTCCGCCCCGGCACTGGCCGAAACGGCGGTACCTGCCTCGACGGCCCCGCCATCGGCCCTTCCCGTCGCCTGCGCGGGCGACGGATCCGCGCGGCGCTGCACCGCCTCGGCGGTCGAGGACTTCGCGAACAACCGCGGCGGCCAGAGCGAACTCAGCCTCAACGCCGTCCGCGACGGGACCTGCACCACCCTCCACATCGTCTTCGACGGCCCCATCGCGCTCGACCAGCCGGTGACGCTGACCGTTGACGGCGCGCCGCCGCAGCGCTTCTACACGCCCGGCGCCCTTAGCGAACTGGCCCGTGCGCTCGACGATGGGAAACTCCCCGACGACGCGCCGCCGGAGTTCACGAGCTTTCTCCAGCAGGTGACCAGCGGTCGCGTGAAGGACTCCGACGCGGGTCCGGAGATGCTGACCCGCTTCGCCGCGGTCAAGGAGGCCCGCCGCGTGGGCCTGACCTGCGGGCCGATGGAACGCCTGCTGCCGCTGCTGCGGACCGGCCACACGGCACGGCTGGAATTCCAGGTCGCCAACGGAACGGAGCAAAAAGTCTATCACTGGGTGCGGCTGGACAGCCGGGTGGTGACGTTGCGCGTCGATGACCTGCTGGCGTCGCTCGACCGGGCGATGCCTGGTTCCTGATTGGAGCCCATAAGCGGCCTCGCGAACGGACGGGGTCGCGATTCCGGCTTACCCGGAAGAGCGGATTGACATATCCTCGTATTCGCGACGGAAGTAAGCCGTCGCGGAGGGATGGAGCGTGCCTGTCCGCATCCCCACCATAAGAACCGGCAAGATTTCGTTGGATCATAACGCAGGAGGAGTGCGTCGCGTGTTCGCCTTTGCGCGCAAACTGTGGTCGGACCCGGAACCCGTCGTGGCCGCGGTGCCGCGCGGTGTGCGTGTCTACGCGGTCGGCGACGTTCATGGCCGGTTCGATCTGCTGGAGCAGCTTCTGGGGCAGATCGAGCGCGACGCGGAAGCCGCGGCCGACCTCGTCAAATACGTTGTCTTCCTGGGCGACTATGTGGATCGCGGTCCGCAGTCGCGGCTGGTGATCGAGCGCTTGGCGGGCCCGCCCCTGCCCGGCTTCGGCGCCATTCACCTGCGCGGCAACCACGAGGCCGCGATGCTGGACTTCCTGGCGGACGTCCAGGTCGGCGGCGCCTGGATCGCCTACGGCGGCAACGCCACCATGGCCAGCTACGGCGTCGTCCCACCCGCCGAAGACGCCCCGCCGGAATTTTTGGAGGAGGCGCGTCAGCAGCTCCTCGCCGCACTGCCCGACCATCACCTCGCCTTTCTGAAGCGCCTGCGGAATTGCATCGCCATCGGCGACTATCTGTTCGTGCACGCGGGCATCAAGCCCGGCGTTCCTCTCGACCGCCAGACCGAATCGGACCTTCTGTGGATCCGGCGGGAGTTTCTGCACTCGACCGCCGACCATGGCAAGGTCGTGGTGCACGGCCACACCATCGCGGAGCAGCCGGAGGTGCGGTCGAACCGGATCGGGATCGACACCGGCGCCTTCGCCACCAACCGGCTCACCGCCCTCGTCCTAGAAGGCACCGAGCGGCGCTTCCTCTGCACGGTGTAAAAAGGGTCAGCCGAAACTGGAGGTCGGCGCCTCGGGCGCGGTCTGTGTCAGCAGCGTGGTCAGCCAGCGGAAGTCGTTGGACGCGCCGCCGGACTGCAAGGCGCTCTGCACCACCTGCATGGCCTCGTCCGCGTTGGACATCCGCGGGTCCGGCGTTTGGGCGTTCGCGTCCGACCCATCGTCGGCGGTGCTTTGGGCGAAGACGCTCACCGCGCCGATGCCAAGCCGATGCTGGACCGTGGACGACGTTCCGGTCGCCGCGGCCGCGACGTCTCCCAGCTCTGTCCCGCTGCCGCTCGAATCGCCGACACCGTTCAACTGCTCCAGCATCGCCGCGAATTGGCCGGCGAGTTCCCCCGCCTTCCGGGGCGCGCCCGTGCCTTTGCGCTCCAGAAGCTCTTCGGCCCGGATGCGCATCTGCTGGGAAGCATCGGCGTTTGCCAAGATCGACATGGGACGGGAACCCTTGGAGCGTTCGGCAATCCTGGAAGGGTCAAGCAAACGCCGCGCCACCAACGCGCCGTGGAAAAACGGGGACTTCCCGGCGGGAGGCCGCCGTTACCCGGCAAAAATTGCCCTACGCCCCGGCAAAAACGGACCGGCGCGCAGGGAAAATTTTGACGGGTGTGGGGTGGTGCTTCTCATACGGCCGGCGCATGAACAGTTCCATGATCGGCCGGCCGTATGCCCCTTTCGCACATGGCTGCGCCATGTGTTGTCGGGTTTGAACCGAAGGCGTTTGATGGAAGCCATCAAACGCCTTCGGCATCAGTCCCGGAAGTTCACGTATTGCAGCGGCTGCTCGATCTTCAGGCCGCGGACCACTTGGATGGCGTCCTGCAGGTCGTCGCGCTTCTTGCCGGTCACGCGCAGTTCATCGCCCTGGATGGAGACCTGGACCTTCATCTTGCTGTCCTTGATCGCCTTGACGATCGTCTTGCCGAGGTCCTGGGCGATGCCCTGCTTCACGGTGATCACCTGGCGCAGGGCGTCGCCGGCCGCCCGCTCCGGCTGTTTGGAGAAGTCGAGCGCGCCGGCGTCCAGCTTGCGGCGGGTCACATAGACGCGCAGCAACTCCTGCATCTGCTGCAGCTTCGGGTCGTCGTCAGCCAGCAGCGTTATGTCATTCTCCGTGCGCTCCACCGTGCAACGCGATCCCTTGAAATCGAAGCGCGTCTCGATCTCCCGGCGCATGCCGTTCAGCGCGTTGTCGATTTCGTGGATGTCGGTCTTGGACACAATGTCGAACGACGGCATGACGCCCTCTTTCCTCCAGCGGACAAATTTGGCAGACCCTAGTCGAGCCGGCCCGCCACCTCAAGCCTCCGGTTGGCCGCGCGCGTCAGGTCGGCCCATCACGTCGGCTGCCCGGGATGCTGGAACTCGATCCCGCCCGGTCCGCCGTTGCCGGGGCTGTTCTGGTAGGGCTTGTCGGGCATCTTCGGCTGCGGCAGCGCGTAGAATCGCGGCTCCCGGTCGTCCCACGACCGTTCGAAGGGCAGGCGCATCATCGGCTGCGTGCCGTTGCGCTGCGCCTCCTTCTGCGCCTCCTGGAGCTGTTCGGCCATGCGGCGGTCCCAGGGCAAGCGGTAGAGGTTCGGCGCGTGCTCCCACAGCAGGGTGAGGTAGATCGCCTCGTTCTCCACCAGTGTGGCGCTCAGCACCTTCGCCTCCTGGACGTGGGAACCCAGCCATTCCAGCGTGACCGGCTTCGCCCGGCCCAGCAGGGTCGCCGGGGCGGCATAGGCCGCCGGCAGCATCAGGGCGAACAATCCCAGGATGATCGCCCGCGCCATGCGGTTGCGCGCCCAGCGCAGCGCCGACAGCACCAGCAACAGCAGGACGATCGCGACAAAGCCGAATATGACGGTGAGGCTTTCCATGGGCGCACTCTCGAAAAAAGGCGGATCAATTCTTTGCGGATCGAAGCGGCTTGAACACGGCGTTCAGGGATCCCGGCACCAGTTCGCCCTTTTCCGTCAGGTTGAAGCGGAAGGCCGTGACCTCCTCCCCTTCATGGTCCAGGCGGACGCGTGTGGCGGCGACGGTGGCGGCACCCGATTCGTTCTCCGTCTTCACGCGCGCGACGACCCGGACCCAGATGGGAAAGACATTCTCAAGATTGCGGAACAGATGCACGTTGACCGTGTATTCGCCGGGAGGGATCCCCCGCGAATAGGAGGTTTCGAAATTGATTTCGGTCGGATCGGCGTAGGCGCCAAGGTCGTCGCGCAAAAGATTGAAGATCAGGCCCGATTTGTTGGAATAACCGACCGGCACGTCGCCCGGGGCCTGCACCCACAGGTCCACGTCGGTGCGCAGCTTGTCGTCCCAACGCGCCTCGATGATGACGTTGCCCGGCGGCTCCATTCCGGCTGCGGCGGAAGATGAGTTGTTCTGGTTGCCCTCCGTCTTCTTGGATTCGTTGATGAAGGGCACCGCCAGCACGGCGCAGGCGACGAACCCGCAGAGCAGAAGCGTCAGCAGGTCGCGCGCGACGAGCACCCCGGTCTGGTCCTCGCCAAGGAAGTCGTTCATGGAGTGGCCTCGCCGCTCAGCGCGTTGTAGGCGGCGGCCTGCTGGGCCGCGAAGGACACGCCCTCGTTGGACGGGGACATGGTCGGGGACACCCGGCGCCGCGCGTGCGCCTGGTCCATGATCAGCGCGCAGAGCGAGGCGGTGGCCCCGCGCAGCAGTTGCAGGTTGCAGGTGGTCCAGAGGCAGAGCGCGCCGCCCAGCATCGTCGCGTAGATCGCCACACCCAGGCCGCTCGCCAGCGTGGTGACCATGGCGCCGGCTGACGAGGCGTTGCCGACCATGTCCGGCGTGATGTTGGCCGCGAATAGGCTGAAGCCCCAGGCGGTGCCGATCAGGCCCAGCATGCCCAGAGCGTTGGCAATGTGCTGAAGGTGCGAAATCCGCGAGAACATCCGGATTTCCAGCGCGCGCTCGCTTTCCACTGTGGACATGCGTCCGCCGCCGGACTTGGCGCGGTCAAGCTCCCCGCCGATCTTCCAGACGCGGTAGGCGGACATGACCAGGCCGATCAAGAAGGTCGTGGCGATGACCGCGGTCGCGACCGCGATCGGCCCCGTCAGAACGCGGTCGAGCCAGCCCTGGATGTACAGGACCAGCACGAAGACCAGGGCGGTCAGGTTGAACGCGGTGAATTTTGCCTTGAGCAGCCACTGTTCTTCCATATGCCTGCCTCCTATGGGTTATCGAAAAGACTCCGTGCGCCAAGCGGACGGCCAAGCGGGCGGAGAGGGGTCGGCGGCGTGGCGGGGTGTGATCGGAATGGAAGATCCCGGCTGTATCGAGCCGGCGGCCGCCAAGGGAAAGGATCGCGCGGTTGTGGAAATCCGGCCTGCGCGGCGGCACAGACCCGTCGGGTCGGCGGGTTGCGGCGGTCGGTCGGGCACGCTCTCGCCTGCACAACAATAGGCGGTACAACCATCGGCGCACCTTCGCCGGCATTGCGCGATGACGGAGCCATCCAGGATTCATCCGTCAACCAATGAACCCCGGCCCCGGTCAAGAGTTCCCGACGCGTGTTCCCGGCTACGGGCTTTGTCACGGAACTTTCGGACATCCCCCTGGTTGAGCGGGAATCGGCGCGCCGGTGCCGGGAGGCTGCCGCCGAAACCCGGCGAAGCCCGGGCCGGCGGTATGATCCTCATCATCCAAGCAGGAGGGAGAGCATCATGCAGATCCGGGAGATCATGACCCGGCAGGTCGAGCTTGTGAAACCCGACACACCCCTTCAGGAAGCCGCGCGGATGATGCGCGACGCCAACATCGGCTTCCTGCCGGTGGGCGAGAACGACCGTCTGGTCGGCACGTTGACCGACCGCGACATCGCCGTCCGCGCGGTCGCGGAGGGAAAGGACGTGAAAACCGCCAAGGTGGCCGACGCCATGACGGCCAGCCTCGCCTTCGCCTTCGACGACCAGGACAGCAGCGAGGCCGCCCAGATCATGGCGGAAAAGCAAATCCGCCGGCTGCCGATCCTGAACCGCGACAAGCGGTTGGTCGGCGTGGTGGCGCTGGGCGATCTCGCCACCAAGACCGGTGACGACGACGTGGTCGGACAGACGGTCCAGGACGTCAGCGAGCCCACGAAGGGCAAGCGCTGATCCAGGAAGCCCCTTTTCCCAAATGGGAAAGGGGCTTTCCCTTCAGGCCCTCACTTGATTCCCTTGCCGTTCAGGAAGGGACCGTACTTCTTGTCGGTGCCCTGGATGTGTTTGACCAGCCAGTTCTTGAGGAAGTTCATCACCTCCATGCTGAGCGTGGCCGTGGCGCCGGAATGGTATTTCTGCTGGACGTCCAGCACCTGCTTGGCCAGGGCATCATGCTCCGCCTTGTGGGCGGCGAGATCCGGGTAGCCGTGCTGCTGGAAATAGCGTTCCTCGTTCGCGAAGTGGGTCTTCGTGTAGGCGATCAGCCCATCGAGGATCTTGCCCAGCGCGTCCTTGCCCCGGCCACCCTGCACGGCGTCGAACAGCTCGTTGACCATGGCGACGAGCTTCTTGTGCTCGTTGTCGAACTGCGTCACCCCGACGCTCAGTTTGTCGTTCCACTCCATCAGCGGCATCGCGTTTCCCTTCCTCGTGACGAGACGGACGTTTCCCCCGGCGGGATAAGACCCCGTTTTGAGAAATGGTAATCACTTCCGGCGGATGATTCAACGGGTGGTAGGCGTGTTTGGTTATTTCACACGGCATATGGACGGCGCCCACCGTGTCTTTCTCCCCGCCACATGACCCGGAACTTTTCCGGACCGCCGCTTGTTGACCCATCGTTTTTCGCAGAATAGGAACATATCATGAACACGAAACATCCCAACTCCGGTCATCCCGCCAACGCGCGCGATGACCGGAGCCACACCGCCGAAAACCCGAAGACCGGCGACGACCATTCCAACCGCGACAAGAACCCGGACGACTGGACCACCGGCGACGAGCCAATGACCGGTGCACAGGCCTCCTACCTGAAGACGCTCAGCGAGGAGGCCGGCGAGTCCTTCGACGGCGACCTCACCAAGGCGGAGGCGTCGAAGCGAATCGACGCGCTCCAGGAAAAGACAGGCCGCGGGACCTGACCTCCGGCCACCGCGTCCGGGAGTCTTGCGCACACGGGATCCTCCGCCAGCGCGTAGGCCAGCAGCGTTCGGCCAAAGTCGGTGGCCATGCGGATGCGGCCCGGTTCAGGCGTCGAAGAGCCCGGAAGGTCGCCCCGGTACTGAAGGCGCAGCAGGTCGCCTTCGTCCGACTCGGGGAACACCCCGGCGAAGGCGAAGCCCAGCGCCTCCAGCCGCCCGGCCATCATCTGGGTGGCCGGGTCGGCGAGCGGCAGGTCCAGGAAGACCGCTTCCGCCCGCCGCAGCACCGCCTCACGCAGCCGCGTCCGCACCACCTCGACCAAGTCCAGCCCGCTCGACGCCACGCGGATCATCGCCGCACCGAAATCGGGCAGGACCTTCAAGCGGATGTCCGCATGGACCGGCAGGCCCGCCAAAGCCCCGACGCGGGCCATGGCGATGCGGCGGTCCAACCCGGCGTGCCGGTAGATGCGCTCCACCATGGCCCAATGGGCCAGTGGGACGTGGACGGTGCGCGACGGTTCCGGGTTCAGGCGGATGTAGAAGAGCACGGCCGCCTGCCGCTGGGCGCCGGCACTATCGCCAGCGCCGCCAAAATCGGTGAAGGTCCGCTTCGCCGGGATGTAGCCGAGCATCACGCCCGTCTCCCGCGCGCCCATGGCGATGTTGGCCTTCTGCGAATGATCGTGGATGGTCACCGCCTCGCCATAGAGCCCAAGAAGCCCCTCCCGCCTCGCCTGGGCGAAAGCCACCTCTTTCAAGCGCTTGAACAGGCCGCCGCCGCGGTGCGCCGGGTCGACGATGCCCATGGTGACTTCCGCGATGCGGCTCGCCCGGTGCTCCCGCATCACGCCCTGATGCGCGACGATCTCCCCGTCCGGCGTGACGGCCACGACGGACCGCAGCCGCCTGCCGGCCAGCAGCTTTTGAACCTCGTCCGGCTCATAGACGAACGGCTTGTAGGTGTCCCCGTACACCCGCTGCATGCAGCGGGCAAAGGCCGGAGCGTCGTCCGCGACCATGGGACGGATGGCAACCATATCGGGGCACATGCAGCACTCTCCTTAACGTCCGAGAGGCGCATACCGCGCGTCTGCACGAAAAAGGAGAATTTCACTTCCGCTCACACGTCAACCCGGCAATCCGGAAATCAGCCGCGGCGAATACACCTACGACCCCCAGTGGCCGCAAGTTAGATAACTTTGCAACGTTTCGCCGTATAGATAAATTCAATGAAAGAAAATTTTTAGATGAAGACCGTTTATCATGAAGCACTCATAGCATACTTGAGTATTTTCACCCCGGGATTTCCCAACGAGGGCGAAGGGGGCGGCGTCAGGCCGCCGCGCCGTCGAGCCAGGCGCGCATCGCGCGGTTGGCTTCGTTCGCCAGTTCCGTGCGCTGGGGCACATCCTCGGCCAGGGCCGACGGGAACAGGGCGCGCACCTCCGGCGTGACCAACAGGTCGATGGCGACGACGATCCGCTCCCGGTCGGTAAAGTTCTCCACCTGGTGCGGGAAGCAGAAATCGCCCGTCCACGGCTGTCCCTCCGGATAGGCGGCGGACTCGTGCCCCAGCAGGGTCACCGCTCCGGCCGGCGCATGGATAGGGATCAGCATCCGGAAATGCTCCAGGTGGAGCGCCTGCGGTTCGGCGTGCCACGCGAGCGTGCCCTGGGGCGCTTGGCGAAGCAGGTCGCATCCCCAGGCCACCCAGCCCGGCCGATCCAGCAGCGCGCGCAAGCTGGACATGAAGTCCAGCGCCGGCCGCGGCGTCCCCTTGAGGCCGCTGGACGACCCCTCCCGCGGATGGTGCAGAAGGGCGATGCTCGTCCACCCCTCCCCGACGCCGTTCTGGTAATGGCCGCGCTCGTCCTGTGGAAGTGCCGCATCCAGCGCGGCGAACTCCGCCTGGAGCGCCGCCGCGTCCAACCTCAGGTCGGCGGGCGCGTGCAGGGTGAGGCCGCTGCCGACGGTGATCCGCTGCCAGGGGTGTGCCAAGTTGTCGGCTTCCGGGGTTTGCAGAACCGCTTGCTCCATGATGCCGACACCTTTTCCCGCAATGATCGATGCCCCTTTATCGCGATTTCCCTCCGTGCGTGCAAACGAATCGGCGCGGGCAGAGACGTCCGGGCAAAGGCCATGAAAAAAAGCCGGGCCGCGCTTGCGCACGGCCCGGCTTCATCGTCCGTCGGAAGACCGGGGCGGCTTACACCGCCATATCCTCGGCGTAGTGGCAGGCGACCAGCCGCTCGTCCACCGGACGGAGCGCCGGCACGTCGGTCGCGCAGTTCTCCCGCGCGTAGGGGCAGCGCTTGTGGAAGGGGCAGCCGGGCGGCGGGTTCAGCGGCGACGGCAACTCGCCCTTCGGCACCACCCGCTCCGCCCGCAGGGCCGGGTTCACGCGCGGCGTGGCGGCCAGCAGGATGCGGGTGTAGGGGTGGCGCGGCCGGTTGAAGACCACGTCCTTCGGACCATGCTCCACTGGACGGCCCAGATACATGACCATGATGGCATCGGCGATGTGCCGCACCACGCTGAGGTCGTGGGAGATGAACAGGTAGGCGAGGTTCAGCTCCTCCTGCAAATCCATCATCAGGTTCAGCACCTGCGCCTGGATCGACACGTCGAGCGCCGACACCGGCTCGTCCGCCACGACCACGCGCGGGTTCAGCATCAGCGCGCGGGCGATGGCGATGCGCTGGCGCTGCCCGCCGGAGAACATATGCGGGTAGCGGTCGACTTGGTCCGGCCGCAGACCGACCTTGGCCATCATGGCGATGGCCCGTTCGCGCCGCGCCTGCTTGCCGAGGTCGGTGTTGATGACCAGCGGCTCCGTCAGGATGGAACCCACCGTCTTGCGCGGGTTCAGAGAGCCGTAGGGGTTCTGGAACACCATCTGGACGGTGCGCCGCAGCTCCTTCATCTCCGCCGCGGTGCGCCCGACCACGTCGCGACCGTCGTAGAGCAGCTGGCCCGACGACGGCGGCTCGATCATGGTGACGGAGCGCGCCAGCGTGGACTTGCCGCAGCCAGACTCGCCGACGATCGCCAGGGTCTTGCCGGCCTCCAGCTGGAACGACACGCCGTCCAGCGCCTTTACGGTGGCCGCCGGCTTGAAGGCGCCGCGCTTGACCGAATAGTGCTTGCGCAGGTGGATGGCTTCCAGAACGACCGGGCCGGTCGTCGGCAGGGTTTCGGTGAGGGTGTCGGTCATCGCACAGCCTCCTCGACGCCCAGAGGTGCGCCGGGACCGGAATTGGACAGCGGGTAGAAGCAGCGCGCCTTGCCGGAATCGACGTCGAACAGGGCCGGCCGCTCGATGCGGCAGCGCTCCGTGGCGAAGCCGCAGCGCGGGTTGAACAGGCAGCCCTGCGGCCGGTCGCCGATGCCCGGCACCATGCCGGGGATGGTCGGCAGCCGCCGCTTGCCAAGCGCCCGCTCCGGCAACGCGTCGAGCAGCGCGCCGGTGTAGGGGTGGCGCGGCGCGTTGAACAGCGCGCTGACGGGCCGCGTCTCCGCGACCTGGCCGGCGTACATCACCACGACGCGCTGCGCGGTCTCCGCCACCACGCCCATGTCGTGGGTGATCAGCATCAGCGCCATGCCCCACTCCTTCTGGAGGCGGACCAGCAGGTCGAGGATCTGCTTCTGGATGGTCACGTCCAGCGCGGTCGTCGGTTCGTCGGCGACCAGCAGGCGCGGGTTGCAGGCGATGGCGATGGCGATCATCACGCGCTGGTTCATGCCGCCGGAGAGCTGGTGCGGGAAGGCCGACAGGCGGCTTTCCGGGGCCGGGATGCCGACCTGCTCCAGCAGTTCGATGGCACGGTTGCGCAACGCCCGGCCGGACAGCCCCTCATGCACCTTCAGCGTCTCCATGATCTGGAAGCCGACGGTGAAGCAGGGGTTCAGGCTGGTCATGGGCTCCTGGAAGACCATGGCGATGTCCTTGCCGGTGAGCTTGCGGCGCTGCGACGCGCTCATGGCCAGCAGGTCCTTGCCGCCGAAGCTCATCCGGTCGGCGACGACCTTACCGTTGGAGCCCAAGAGGCCCATGACGGCCAGCGAGGTCACCGACTTGCCGGAGCCGGACTCGCCGACGATGCCCACCACTTCGCCTTCGTCCACGGTGAGGTCGATGCCGTCGACGGCGCGGAAAGTGCCGGCGCGGGTGGTGAACTCGACGGACAGGTTCTTGATGTCGAGAAGAGGCATGATGACCCTGCGGGTTCAGCGTTTCAGCTTGGGATCGAGGGCGTCGCGAAGCCCGTCACCCAGCAGGTTGAAGGCCAGCACGGTCACCAGGATGGCCACGCCCGGCCAGGTCACGACCCAGGGAGCGCGCTGGAGGAACTGCAGCGAGGAGGCCAGCATGGTGCCCCACTCCGGCGTCGGCGGCTGCGCGCCGAGGCCGAGGAAGCCCAGCGCCGCGGCGTCGAGGATCGCCGTGGAGAAGCCCAGCGTTGCCTGCACGATCAGCGGCGCCAGGCAGTTCGGCAGCACGACGATCAGCATCAGCCGCAGCGGCCCGGCGCCCGCGACGCGGGAAGCGACCACATAGTCCTTCCCCGTCTCCGCCATCACCGCGGCGCGGGTCAGGCGGGCGTAGTGCGGGATCACCACGATGGACACGGCCAGCATGGCGTTGACCAGCCCCGGCCCGAGGATGGCGGCGACCACCACGGCGAGCAGCAGGCTGGGCAGCGCCAGCAGGATGTCCATCAGGCGCATGGTCAGCACGTCGACCATCCCGCCGAAGAATCCCGCGACCAGACCCAGCGCCAGCCCGATGGCCAGCGACAGCGTCACGACGATCAGGCCGATCATCATCGACAGGCGGGCGCCGTAGATCAGGCGGGACAGCATGTCGCGCCCGATGTCGTCGGTGCCCAGGATGAAGCGCCAGTTCCCCGCCTCCTGCCAGACCGGCGGGACCAGGATGGCGTCGCGGTACTGGATGTTCGGGTCGTGCGGCACGACCAGCGGGGCGAACAGCGCCAGCAGCGCGATGACCAGGATCACCGTCAGGCCGATCATGGCGCCGGTGTTCTGCCGGAAATGGTACCAGAACTCGACCAGCGGGTGCGGCGGCTGGGAGGTCGGAACCGTGGCGGCGATCGCCGTGGCTTGGACTTCGCTCGTCATGTCGTCACCTCACCGCGAATGGCGGATGCGGGGGTTGAGGACTCCGTAGAGGAGGTCCACCAACAGGTTCACGGCCATCACCGTGGAGGCGATCAGCAGCACCCCGCCCTGGAGCGCCGGATAGTCGCGCCGGTTGATGCTCTCGATCAGCCACTTGCCCACGCCCGGCCAGGAAAAGATCGTCTCCGTAAGGATGGCGCCGCCGAGCAGCGTGCCGACCTGAAGGCCGATGACGGTGACCACAGGGATCAGCGCGTTGCGCAGCGCGTGCAGACCGATCACCCGCTTGCCGGCCAGCCCCTTGGCCTTCGCCGTGCGGATGTAGTCCTCGCCCAGCACCTCCAGCATGGCAGAGCGCGTCATGCGCGCCACGACGGCCAGCGGCACGGTGCCCAGCACGACCATCGGCAGGATCAGGTGGTGCAGCGCCGACCAGAAGGCGCCGTACTCCCCGGCCAGCAGCGTGTCGATCAACATGAAGCCGGTCACCGGCTCCACATAGTACAGCAGGTCGAGGCGGCCCGAGACCGGAGTCCAGCCGAGCCCGACCGAGAAGAACAGGATCAGCAGCAGGCCCCACCAGAAGATCGGCATCGAATAGCCGGTCAGGCTGATGCCCATCACGCCGTGGTCGAAGATCGACCCGCGCTTCACCGCCGCGATGATGCCGGCCGGCAGGCCGACCACGGTGGCGAACAGCATGGCGAGCGCGGCCAATTCGATGGTCGCCGGGAACAGCGTCAGGAATTCGTCGAGCACCGGGTTGCGCGTCACCAGCGACAGGCCCAGGTCGCCGGACAGGACGCCGCCGATGTAGTCCAGGAACTGGTGCCAGAGCGACTGGTCAAGGCCCAGCTCGTGGCGCAACTGTTCCAGCCGTTCCGGCGGAATGCCACGCTCGCCCACGCGGACCTCGATGGGGTCGCCGGGGACAAGGCGGATCAAAAGAAAGGTCAGGAAGGTGACGCCGAGAAAGGTCGGAATCACCAGGCTCACCCGCGTCAGGATGAAGCGTAGCATCGGATGGTCACCGGGCTCGAAACGAAAGCAAGGGGGCCGCTGCCCCCTTGTCCCTTGCTTACCAAAAGGGAAGCCGGGGGTTTAACGCCCCGGCTTACGCTTTGTAAAGCTGTTTGCTGCGCAGACTTATTGTTTCAAGTCCACGCCGTAGAAGCGATGGATACCAAACGCCTCCACTCTGTAATCGACCACATTCTTGCTCACGGCCATGTGAACGACGGAGTGGGCGACCGGGAACCAGGGCGCCTCTTCCTTGAAGATCACCTGGGCCTGCTCGTACAGCTTGGTGCGGGCGGCGATGTCGGTGGTCCGCTTGGCCTGCACCGTCAGGTCGTCGAACTCCTTGTTGCACCACTTGGCGACGTTGGAGCCGCCAATGCGCGCGGATTCGCAGCCGAGCAGCACGTTCAGGAAGTTGTCCGGATCGCCGTTGTCGCCGGTCCAGCCCATCATGCCCATCAGATGCTCGCCGGCCTGCAGACGCTTGCGGTATTCACCCCATTCGTACTGCACGACCTTGGCCTTGACGCC
This sequence comes from Azospirillum canadense, assembly GCF_025961225.1. Taxonomy (GTDB): domain Bacteria; phylum Pseudomonadota; class Alphaproteobacteria; order Azospirillales; family Azospirillaceae; genus Azospirillum; species Azospirillum canadense. The sequence continues at coordinate 964,083 of NZ_JAOQNG010000010.1, forward strand.
GACCTTGGCGAGGTCGGCCTGCATCATCTCCGCCATGCGCTTGGCGTTCGGGTTGTAGGGGCGTTGCACCGGCATGGCCCACAGGTCGGTCTCGAAGCCGTCCGGGTAGCCGGCCTCGGCCAGCAGCTTCTTCGCGCGCTCCGGATCGAAGGGGTAGTCCTCGATGTCCTTGTTGTACGACCACATGGTCGGCGGAATCGGGTTCTTCGCCGGGACGCCGGCGCCCTGGTAGACCGCGTCGACGATGGCCTTCTTGTCGATGGCCATGTTCAGGGCGCGACGCACGCGGACGTCGTCGAAGGGCTTCTTGGTGGTGTTGAAGGCCAGGTAGCCGACGTTCAGGCCTTCCTGCTCCATAAGGGTGATGGAGGTGTCCTTCTTCATCGTCTCCAGGTCGGCCGGGTTCGGGTACGGCACGATGTTGCACTCGCCCGCCTTCAGCTTGGCGTAGCGCACCGCGGCGTCCGGCGTGATGGCGAAGACGAGGTTGTCGATCGGCGCCTTGCCGCCCCAGAACTGGTCGAAGGCCTTGTAGCGGATGACCGCGTCCTTCTGGTAGGCGACGAACTGGAACGGGCCGGTGCCGACGGGCACCTGGTCCATCTTGTCGATCTGGTTCTTCTTCTGCAGGAACTCGGCGTATTCGGCCGACTGGATCGGCGCGAAGGGCATCGCCAGGTTGGCGAGGAAGGGCGCCTCGACCTTGTTCAGGACGAACTTGACCGTGTAGTCGTCCACCTTGTCGATCGACTTCAGCAACGTCGGCATGGCCATGTCGTTGAAGTAGTCGTAGGCGCCGCCGGACACCTTGTGGAAGGGATGGTCATTCTTCCACTGGCGGTTGAAGGACCACAGCACGTCGTCGGCGTTGGCGTCGCGGGTCGGCTTGAAGTCGCCGGTGCTGTGCCACTTGGCACCCTTGCGCAGGTGGAAGGTGTAGGTCAGGCCGTCGTCCGAGATCTCCCAGGATTCGGCGAGGCCCGGCACGACCTTGGTGCCGCCGCGCTCGAATTCCACAAGGTTGTTGTAGACCGGCAGCGACACGTCGAAGCTCGTCCCGGTGGTGTTGACCATCGGGTTGAAGTTTTCGGGGCTGCCTTCGGAGCAGTAGACGAGGGTCTTCGCCGCCTGTGCCGGTGCCGCAAGCGCCAGCGCGGCGGCAACGCCGAGCCCGGCTCCCAGCAGAATACGCTTCATTCTTATAAGCCTCCCGCATTCGGACAGTGGGGGCCGCCGGTATACCCGGCCGACCCTGTGGAATCCCGGTTCATTTGGCGCGCGGCCGGATTTTCTGTCAACACGCTACCCAACCCTTGTCCCGTCCTTGCACCACGCCGTAAAGCGCGGGCGATCGGACGGCGGACGACACCGCCGCAGCCGGGACTGCCGTACACCGTATAGTACCAGGAAAGCGCGGGATTCTGGCCTTTCCATGACAAAAGGCACACCTGTTGCGGCGTGCCTTTCTTCACATGATCGTTACTTGCCCGAAAAGGTACGTTTCGGAAAGCAAATCACGTCGACCGAGGCGGCGGCGGGGCCGTCGGCTACAGCCGTCCGGTCATACCACTGCGAATCAGAGCGGCACAGTCTCGAACACCGTCGCATCCAGCATGAAGCTGCCGTCCGGCTCGATGGCGAAGTGGCGGCGCACCTCGTCCGACGCCATGTCCTGGAGGGAGCGGATGGCGCGGGCGTGGACCTCCGGCGTGCGCGTGCGCGCGGTCCAGCTGGCGAACTCCATGCGCAGGCGGCGGGTCGTCAGGCCGGTGACCGCGAAGCCGGCGCGGGCCAGCGCCGCCGTCCATTCCGCGACGCTGAGATTGCGCACGTGCGACGGGTCGCGCAGCAGCTCGACCGCCTGGAAATGCGTGTCCAGCAGAGCCTGGGCGGGTGCGATGACGTCGGCGAAGACGGCCATGCCGTCCGGCGCCAGCACCCGGCGTGCCTCCCGCAGACCAGCCTCGGCGTCCAGCCAGTGGTGGGTGCTGAAGCGGCTCAGCACCACGTCGAAATGCCCGTCGGGAAAGGGCAGCCGCTCCGCCGGGGCTTGTTGGGTCCGGATGTTGGTCAGCCCGCGCTCCGCCGCGGTGCGCGTCACGCTGTCCAGCATCTCCGCGGTCACGTCGACGGCGACCACCTCCGCCACATGGGGTGCTGCCCGGTAGCTGACGTGCCCGCCGCCGCAGCCCAAATCCAGCACGCGCGCCGCCAACCGCCCGCGCAGCAGGCCCTCGATCTGGTCCAGGTCGGCGCCGGCCGCGTGCACGGCGCTGGTGACGTAATCGCCGGCGCGGGGGCCATAATGGTCGGCGACGACACTGTGGTGGGTGTTGGAGCTGGTGTTGCTCATGGGCTGGCGTCCTCTTGGGCGGGTTCGTTGTCGGTGCAGCATCCGCCACCCTTTACCCTGGTACAAGGCGAGCAGTTATCCTGGTATAATTCCTGCTACCATGCTCCCCTCCGTCGAACACCGCCGCCTGCTCGGCGCCTTCCTGCGCACCCACCGCGAGCGGCTGACCCCGGCCGAGGCCGGCGTCCATGGCGGCTCCGCCCGGCGGCGCACGCCCGGCCTGCGGCGGGAGGAGGTGGCCCACCTCTGCGGCCTCAGCCCGACTTGGTACACCTGGCTGGAACAGGGGCGGGACGTCTCCGTCTCCCCCACCGCGCTCGCCCGCATCGCCGAGGGCCTGCACCTGACGGCGGCGGAGCGCGCCTACCTCTTCGAACTGGCCCGCAAGCGCGACCCGAAATCGGACGCGGGCGCCGCGGGCGACCGGCCGCCCGCTCCGCTGCTCGCCGCCCTGGACGCCATCGCCGCTCCGGCCTACCTGCTCGACCGGCTGTGGAACGCCCGCGCCTGGAACGCGGGGGCGGAGCGGCTCTTCACCGGGTGGCTCGGCGGGACGGGACGCAACCAGCTGCGCTACGTCTTCCTGGACCCGTCCGCACGGACCTTCATCTGCGATTGGGAAAACCGCGCCCGCCGCCTGCTGGCGGAGTTCCGCGCCGACACCGCCCGGCGGAGCGACGACGCCGACGTCGCCGCTCTGGTGCAGGAACTGCGCGGCGCCAGCCCCGCCTTCGCCCGCATGTGGGATGACCACGGCGTTCTGGACCGCGAAGGCGGCGTCCGGTCCTTCAGCCATCCGCTGGAGGGATTGCTGGTCTACGAACAAGTGACGTTGAACCCCACGGGGCGCAGCGACTACAAGCTGGTGATGCTCCTGGGGCCGACGGCGGCCGAGGAAGCCCCGTGACCGCCACCCCGGACCCTCCATGCCCAAGGCTTCGCCCAACGCCGCGATCGCGGCCTACAGCTTCTATTTCCTAAGCTCAGCCTTCTTCGCGTCGAACATCGTGTTCGGGCGGGCGGCAGCGCATGTCGTGCCGCCGGCCGGGCTGGCCTTCTGGCGCTGGGTGATCGCCTTCCTGATCATCCTTCCCTTCGCGGCGCGCGGCCTGCTGACCCACCGCCACGCGCTGTTCGCCTCGTGGAAGCGGCTTCTGGTCATGGGCGTCCTTGGGCAGGTGATCTGCGGCGCCGGCCTCTATGTGGCGCTGGAGTACACCAGCGCGACCAACGCCGGGCTGATTTACGCGACCAGCCCGGTGATGATCCTGCTGATCACCGCCCTGTGGCTCGGCGAGGCCGTCACGCTGCGCCAATCCACCGGGATCCTGCTCGCCATGGCCGGGGTGCTCGTCATCCTGACGCGCGGCGATCCGGAGGTGCTGCTGCATCTCTCCTTCAACATCGGCGACCTGATGATGGTCGGCGTGGCGGCGGCCTGGGCGGTCTACACCGTGCTGGCCCGCCAGTCGAAAAGCTCGCTGCCGGTGGTGACCAGTTTTGCCGCCAACGCCTTCGCGGGCATCGTCGCGCTGGCCCCCTTCTGCCTGTGGGAGACGGTGGCCCTGCACCCCGCGCCGATGACCCTGGACACGGTGGCCCGCATCGCCGGGCTGGCGCTGTTCGCGTCGGTCCTGGCCTTCATCACCTACCAGAAGACCATTCTGCTGATGGGCCCGGCGCGGGGCGGCACGTCGCTCTACGTCATGCCGCTGTGGACCGCGCTCGCCGCCTGGGCGCTGCTCGGCGAGGAGTTGCACCTCTTCCACCTCGCCGGGGTGGCGCTGGTCCTGCCCGGCCTGCTGCTGGCGACCCTGCCGCCGCGCAGCGGCAGCAGGGCAGCCCAGCCGGAAAAGTCCGCCCCCATCACCCGATCATCGGCAGCGTGAGCCCCTGCTCGCGGGCGCAGTCCTTGGCGATATCGTAGCCCGCGTCGGCGTGACGCATGACGCCGGTAGCCGGGTCGTTGGTCAGCACCCGCTCCAGCCGCTTGGCCGCGGCCGGGGTGCCGTCGGCGACGATCACCATGCCCGCGTGCTGGCTGTAGCCCATGCCGACGCCGCCTCCGTGGTGCAGCGACACCCAGGTGGCGCCGGACGCGCAGTTCAGCAGCGCGTTCAGCAGCGGCCAGTCGGAGACGGCGTCGGACCCGTCGATCATCCCCTCCGTCTCACGGTTCGGGCTGGCGACGGAGCCGCTGTCCAGATGGTCGCGGCCGATGACGACGGGCGCCTGCAGCTCGCCCTTCGCCACCATTTCGTTGAAAGCGAGGCCCAGCCGAGCGCGGTCGCCCAGGCCCACCCAGCAGATGCGGGCCGGCAGGCCCTGGAAACGGATGCGCTCCCGCGCCATGTCGAGCCAGTTGTGCAGGTGCGGGTTGTCGGGGATCAGCTCCTTCACCTTGGCGTCGGTGCGGTAGATGTCCTCCGGGTCACCGGACAGGGCGGCCCAGCGGAAGGGGCCGATGCCGCGGCAGAACAGCGGCCGGATGTAGGCCGGCACGAAGCCAGGAAAGGCGAAGGCGTCCGCCACCCCCTCGTCCTTGGCCATCTGACGGATGTTGTTGCCATAGTCGAGCGTCGGCACGCCCATGGCGTGGAAGTCCAGCATCGCCCGCACATGGGCGGCCATGGACTGCTTGGCCGCGGCGACCACCGCGCCGGGATCGCTGCGCCGGCGGCTCTCCGCCTCCTCCAGCGTCCAGCCAGCGGGCAGGTAGCCGTTCAGAGGGTCGTGCGCGCTGGTCTGGTCGGTCACCGCGTCCGGCCGGAAGCGCGGGTCGGCCTTGGCGCGGCGCACCAGTTCCGGGAACACCTCCGCCGCGTTGCCGAGCAGACCGACCGACACCGGAGTGCCCTTCGCCTGCGCCTCCCAGATCAGCGCCATGGCCTCGTCGAGCGTGGTGGCGGAGCGGTCCAGGTACTTGGTCTCCAGCCGCCGCTCGATGCTGCGGGCGGAGCATTCCACGGCCAGCATGGAGGCCCCGGCCATGGTCGCGGCCAGCGGCTGCGCCCCGCCCATGCCGCCCAGGCCGCCGGTCAGGATCCAGCGCCCCTTCAGGTCGCCGCCGTAGTGCCGCCGCCCGACCTCCGCGAAGGTCTCGTAGGTGCCCTGCACGATCCCCTGGCTGCCGATGTAGATCCAGGACCCCGCGGTCATCTGGCCGTACATCATCAGCCCCTTGGCATCCAGCTCCCGGAAATGGTCCCAGGTCGCCCAGGCGGGCACGAGGTTGGAGTTGGCGATCAGCACCCGCGGCGCGTCGGCGTGGGTGCGGAAGACGCCCACCGGCTTGCCCGACTGGACCAGCAGAGTCTGGTCCTCCTCCAGCGTCTTCAGCGCGGCGACGATGGCGTCGAAGCAATCCCAATTCCGCGCGGCGCGCCCGATGCCGCCATAGACCACCAGCTCGTCGGGATTCTCCGCCACGTCTGGGTCGAGATTGTTCATCAGCATGCGCAATGGCGCTTCGGTCAGCCAGGACTTCGCGGACAGCTCGGTCCCGTGCGGCGCGCGGATCACGCGGCGGTTTGCAGACGGGGTATCGGACATGATGCTCTTCCCTCGTTGGATTTTATTTTTGGTACGGCGTTCAAACCGGGATGTTTTCATCCCCCAGCATCACCGTAAGACTGGCCCAAGGGGTGTTCCGCGTGTGTGTGCAGGCGCTTGTCGAGCGTGACGAGCCTCTCGCCGTGGCGTTCAGCCAAGGCCAGATAGAGGCAGTCGTAAACCGAATGATTGAGCATCCGGGCGATGGAGAATGCCCGCAACGCCAAAGGCGCAGCCGGTTCCAGGGAAACGACCCGCGGCAGCTGCTCCAATCCGGCTTCCGCTTGCGCATCCTGAACATGCCCGGCGCGCGCCAGTTTCCAGAGCGCGTTGGCAACTTCCGCAACGAAGAAATCGGGGGCAAGCAGCGTCCCCGGGACATTCATCAGCGCCTGCGCGGACGGCGTCCAATCATCAACCGCGTACCAACGGACCGCCACGCTTGCATCGACGATCATCGGTCGCGGTCCTCGCGGATAAGATCGGTCATATCCACGCCGCGAACGGGCGGCGACATGGAGGAGATCTCCCGCATTCGCCGCAACAGGGCTTCGCGTCGGCCGCGCTCCTCCTGTGATCGTGACAACGCATCAGCGATCAAGAACTTTGCCTCTTCCTCGGGCGTGCGTCCGGTGCTGGACGCCAGCGCCCGCAGGCGATCGAGCGTGTCCTCTTCGATGTTCTCCAGAACGATCTTGCCCATCGCACCCTCCTGCCGCGGCCAGTCTACGCGATCCCTATCAGGCCGTCATCCCACCCCGCCCCGCACCAGCCGCCCCTCCTTGACCACCGCCGCGCAGGGGTTGGCGCCCAGCCAGTAGCACAGCTCCGCCGGGTCGGCGATGTCCCACACGGCGAGGTCGGCGGCCTTGCCGGCCTCCAGCGTCCCGTGCGTCGCGCCCATGCCCAGGGCCTTGGCGGCGTTCTGCGTCACCCCGGCCAGCGCCTCCTGCGGGGTCAGGCGGAACAGCGTACAGGCCATGTTGAGCATGAGCAGGAGCGACACCGCCGGCGACGTGCCGGGGTTGCAGTCGGTGGACACCGCCATGGGCACGCCGTGCCGCCGGAACAGGTCGATGGGCGGCAGCTTGGTCTCGCGCAGCATGTAGAAGGCGCCCGGAAGCAGCATCGCCACCGTGCCCGCGGCGGCCATGGCGCCCACCGCCTCCTCCCCCGTGTGCTCCACATGGTCGGCCGACAGCGCGCCGTAGCGCGCGGCCAGCGTTGCACCACCCCCAGTGGAGCCGCCATCCGACAGCTGGTCGGCGTGCAGCTTCACCGGCAGCCCCAGGCGCCGCGCCGTGTCGAAGACACGCGCGGTCTGTTCCGGCGAGAAGGCGATCCGCTCGCAGAAGGCGTCCACCGCATCGACCAGCCCTTCCCCGGCGAGCGTCGGCAGGATGGTGTCGCAAACCAGCCCGACGTAGTCGTCGGGCCGCCCGGCATACTCCGGCGGCAGGGCATGGGCGGCGAGGCACGTCGTCCGCACCGTCACCGGGTACCGCTCCCCCAGCGCCCGCGCGGCGCGCAGCATCGCCCGCTCCGTCGGAAGGTCCAGGCCATAGCCGGACTTGATCTCCACCACCGTGACGCCTTCGGCCAGCAGACGCTCCAGCCGCACCGCGGCGCTCGCGACCAGGGCGTCCTCGTCCGCGGCGCGCGTCGCGGCGACGGTGGACACGATGCCGCCGCCGGCGCGGGCGATCTCTTCGTAGGAGGCCCCTTCCAGCCGCATCTCGAACTCGCGCGCGCGGTTGCCGCCGAAGACCAGATGCGTGTGCGCGTCGATCAGCCCAGGGGTGACCCAGCGCCCGCCCAAGTCGTGCTGCTCCGCAGCCTGTCCCGGCGGCAGCTCCGAACGCGGGCCGATCCAGGCGATCCGGCCGTCCTTCACGGCCACCGCGGCGTCGCGGACGGCGCCCGCCGGACCCACCGTCGTCGCCATTGTCGCCGCATGCCCGTTGAACCACAGGCTGTCCCAGTCCATTGTCCCCTCCCCGGCCATTTGAATGCGGCCATGCGCCACTCTAGCGAAACCCAGAACCGCCCGCACCGTCCCATGACGTCTGACCAAGCCCCCCACCCTGTCCTGCTCTGCGCCGACGACTACGGCCTGTCGCCGGGCGTGAACGAGGCCATTCGTGACCTGATCGCTGCCGGGCGGCTGACCGCCACCTCGGTTATGACGCTGTGCCCCTATTGGGCGGAGGGTGCCGCACCGCTGAAGGCGCTGTCCGACCGGGCCGATATGGGAGCCGACGTGGGGCTGCATTTCACCCTGACCGACCAGCCGCCGCTCGGCCCCATGCCCAAGCTTGCGCCGGAGGGCACGCTGCCGCCGCTCGGCCGCCTGATGCGGCTGGCCTACACCGGCGGCCTCGACGCCGCGGAGATCCGGGACGAGTTGGCCCGGCAGATCACAGCCTTCACGGCCGCCTGGGGCGGGCCGCCAGCCTACATCGACGGCCACCAGCACATCCACCAGTTGCCCACCGTCCGCAACGCCGTGGCCGACGCGCTCGCCACCCTGCCCGGCACTTATGTGCGCCTGTGCGGGGAGCCCCCCGCCGACATCCTGCGCCGGGGCGTCGCCGTGCCCAAGACGCTGCTGATCGGCGGCCTTGGCGGTGGCTTGGCGCGGATCGCCCGCGCGCGCGGGATTCCGGCAAACGACAGCTTCCGCGGTGTCTACGACTTCTCCGGGCGGATTCCCTTCGGGGCGCTGATGGAGCGGTTCCTCGACCGGCCGGGTCGGCGCACGCTGGTCATGGTCCACCCCGGCATCCCGGATGCGGCCTTGCGCCGCGCCGACCCACTGGTGGACCAGCGAAAAGTCGAATACGACTACCTGAAAGGCCCTGAATTCGCGGCCCTCCTGAACGATCATCGCATCCGGCTTGCGCGCTTCGCCGAACTCGCAACTGTTTGACGCAACGCAACAAATGCACGGTGCAGTGCGGTAGCCTTTGACCCGGCGCGGACAATTCTATACCTAAGAATTGTCACAGGCGGCGCCCCGTCGATTGAACTGATCCGGCGGGTGTCACCTCCGCGTGGCGGGGCGGCTGCTGGATTTCACCGACGCATGACTCAGCATCTACCGTACGACCAGCGGTACCCCCTTGCCGCCCTCGGTGCGGTGGAACGAGAAGCCGCGCGGAAGAAGCCCGTTTGGGACCAGCTCGCCCGGACGCTTCTCTTCTGCCTCGCCGTCATCGCTGCGCTGACCTTTCGCGATTACGGCATCAGCACCGACGAAGAGGTGCAGCACATCTACGGCCAAAAGCTGCTGCTCTTCTACGCCAGCGGCTTCCAGGACTGGTCGGCCTTCCAGTTCAAGGACCTGTATCTCTACGGCGGGCTGTTCGACCTCGTGGTCGCCCTGCTCGTCCCCGTCTCGCCTTTCGAAGAGTACGAAACCCGGCACCTGCTGTGCGCCATCGTCGGGGTGATCGGCATCGCCGGGACTTGGCGGCTCGGCCGCTTGCTCGGTGGCGCGCGGGCGGGGTTCCTCGCCGCCGTGATGCTGGCGCTGTCGGGCGCTTATTACGGGGCGATGTTCAACAACACCAAGGACGTGCCCTTTGCCGCGGGCATGGTGTGGACCGTCTATTTCGGCACGCGCATGGCCCTTCAATTCCCAAAGCCGCGCACCGCGGCGGTGCTGAAGTTCGGGCTGGCGCTCGGGCTCGCGCTGGGCATCCGGGTCGCGGCGATCCTCGCCGGGATCTATCTCGCGGCGGCGGCCGGCCTTTACCTCGTCATGGTGATGCGCCGGGCGGGCTGGCGCGCGGCGCTGGCGGACGCCGGCACGATCGCCGTCCGCTCCCTGCCCGCTTTGCCGGTCGCCTATGGACTGATGGCGGTCTTCTGGCCGTGGGGCGTGTTCGAGCCGCTGAATCCCTTCCGGGCGCTGTTCACCTTCTCCAGCTTCCAGCACCTCCAGTTCTCCCTGCAGACGCTGTTCTTCGGGGAGATGGTGCCGGCCGTCAACGCCCCGTGCCTGTACCTGCCGGTCTACCTGCTGATCAAGCTGCCGGAGACGGTGGTGGTCGGCACCGCGCTGGCCGTGCTGTCCGGCTCGCACTGGGCTTGGCGGACGCTGCGCCGTGGCGGCAGCTGGGGTCCGGCGGTGCGCCACGCGGTCACCGCCCTGGCCGCCTTCCTGCCCATCGCCATGGTCATGGCGACCCGGCCGACCGTCTACAACGGCATCCGCCACTTCCTGTTCGTGGCGCCGCCGCTGGTCGTGCTGGCGGCGGTCGCCTTCGACCGCGTCTGGAGCGCCGCCGAAGCCCGCGGCGAGCTGGCTGGGCGGGTTGTCGCCCTGGCGCTGGCGGCGACCGCGACCGTGCAGGCCTGGTCGCTCGGCACGCTGCACCCGAACCAGTATGTCTACTACAACCAGTTCGTCGGCGGCTTGAAGGGCGCCGACGGCCGGTTCGAGCTGGATTACTGGGGCAACTCCCTGCACGAGGCGACCAAGGAGCTGATCGCCTTCGTCGAGCGGGAGAACGACGGGAAGTCGCCGCCGCGCACCTACACCCTGACGGTCTGCGGCAACCCGCTGGCGGTCCGCTACGACCTGCCGCCCTGGCTGAGGCTGGTCAACGGGATCGAGCCGGACTGGCGCCGCGCCGACTTCTTCCTGGCCTTCACGCAGAGCCGCCGCTGCCCGTCGCTGCTCGACGGCCGGCCGATCATCGAAATCGGCGTGGACGGCGTGCCCCTGTCCATCGTCAAGGATCGCCGCCGCGTCGAAGAGTAGCGCGACGCACCGCCCCACATCCGAAGGTTATAGGCCGACTGCGGCGACTTGACGCGTTCGGCGTGCCGTCCGTACGCTCTTCCAAGCATTGTTGCGGCAAGGGACGGCATCTCCGTCAAAAACGGAGCCCAACAACGACCGCTCCCGCGCAACCGACAGGGTCATGCGAAAGGGAGAGGCATGGGATTTCATGATGTGGGGACGCCGAACGGCCGTCCCACCACACCGCCACAGGGTGCGCCGGACTGGGTCGACTTCTGGAATCGTCCGAACGCCATCTACGCCAACCGCCGCAATTTGGAAGCGCATTTCGCCTGTTTGCAGCGCGACCTCGACGCCTACCTGCCGGCCGGTGGGACCGTGCTCGACTTCGGCTGCGGCGACGCCCTGGCGGCGGAGGCCATGGCGGAGCGCTGTGGCACGCTGTACCTGTACGACGCCGCGCCGGCGGTGCGTGACCGCCTCGCCGCCCGCTTCCCGGATCATCCGCGGATCAAGGTGCTGACCGACGCCGACCTCGCGGCTCTGCCCGCGGGCAGCGTCGACCTCGTCCTCGCCGTGTCGGTGCTCCAGTACATTCCCCGGGCGGATGCCGGCGACGTCCTGCGCCGCTGGCGCGGCCTGCTGAGTGGAAAGGGCCGGATCCTGATCGCCGACGTGGTCGACCCGCGCACGCCGATGCTGCGCGACGTCGCAAGCCAGCTCGCCATGGCCCGCCGGAACGGCTTCCTCATGGCGGCGCTGTTCGGGATCGGGCGGCTGGCGCTGTCCGACTACCGCCGCGTCCGGCGCGAGGCCGGATTCTCCGCCTACACGCCGGAGGAGATGGGCGACCTCCTCGCCGAGGCCGGGCTTCACGCAGCGCCACTGCCGCACAACGTCGGGCCGACGCCGCACCGCCGCTCCTTCCTGGCGCGGCCAGCAGCCCAACCAGCCGCTCAGGCCGCGGAGGATCCGGCGCCGAACGTCCAGTAGCGGTTGGCGCCGAAGCTCCAGACCATCACCAGCGCGGTCGCGGTCACCTGCGCCAACAGGTAGTGCAGGCCAACACGCTCGGCCAGAACCCACATGATGGCGCTGTTCAGGCACAGGCCCACCGTCGCGACGGCCAGGAACTTCGCGGCGGTGGGCAGGTGGTCCTGTTCGCTGCGGAAGACGTGCCCGTAGTTCAGCCAATAGCTGATCACGCCGCCGACGATGAAGCCAGCGGCCGACGCCAGGACCGGGGGAGTCGCCAGCAACTCGGCCAGCACGACCAGCACGCCGTAATGGCCCACGGCGGCGGCGCAGCCGACCATGGCGAACAGAACGAACTGGATCAGCGGGTGATGCCGGCCCACAAGAATCCGCCGGTCACGCCCCGCCCCTTATCAATCCCCGTCATCCACCCACTCGCGCTGGCGCAGCTTGTAGCGCTGGATCTTGCCGGTTTCCGTCCGCGGCAGATGGTCCAGGAACTCTACGGCCCGCGGGTACTTGTAGGGGGCGATGCGATCCTTGACGTAGCATTGCAGCACCTCCGCCAGATCGTCACTCGGGCGGACGCCGTCCCGCGGGACGACGAAGGCCTTGGGGATGGTGCCGCGCAACGGGTCCGGGGCGGCGATGACCGCGCACTCCTCCACCGCGTCGTGGCGGAGCAGCACGTCCTCCACCTCCAGGCCGGAGATTTTGTAGCCGGCCGACACGATCAGGTCGTCGGTGCGGGCGTGGTACCAGAAATAGCCGTCCTCATCCATGTGGAAGGCGTCGCCGGTCAGGTTCCAGCCGCGCTGGACATAGCCTTCCTGCCGCGGGTCGTCCAGGTAGATGCAGCCGGTCGGTCCGCGCACGGCGAGGCGCCCGACGTGGCCGGGCGGAAGCGGGGTCAGCGTCTCGTCCACCACGCAGGCCTCGTAGCCCGGCACGACCTTGCCCGTCGCCCCCGGCCGCACGTCGCCGGGCCGGGCGTGGAGCACGGCGTTCAGCAACTCCGTGGTGCCGAAGCTGTCCAGGATCTCGATCCCGGTGAGGGCCTTCCACCCCTCCAGCGTGGTGGCGGGCAGCGGCTCCCCGGCCGAGACGCAGGCGCGCAGGTTCCGCAAGCCTTCGACCGCCGATTGGTCGGCCTCCAACTGGGCGGTCATGGCACGGTAGACGGTCGGAACGGTGAACATCACCGTCGCCTTGTGCCGGAGTGCGGCGTCCAGCAGCCGCTCCGGCGTGCCACGGTCCAGCAGGACCACCGAGGCGCCGGCCCGCAGCGGGAACAGCAGCATCCCGCCCTGCCCATAGGCGAAGGCCAGCGACGGCGTGCCGCAGAACACATCGTCCGGCGTCGTGTGCAAGATCGACTGCGGCGACAGGTCGGCAACGGCCAGCAGGTCGCGGTGGTAGTGGGCGGTCGCCTTCGGCTTGCCGGTCGTGCCCGACGTGAAGGCGATCAGCGCGACGTCGTCGCCGGCGGTGTCGGCCGCGGTGAAGACCGGCTCGGTCCGCGCGATGCGCTCCTCAAGGTCGCCGCCGTTGAAGGTCAGGACCGGTAGGCCGTTCGGGACGGCCTCGTTGGCGTAGGCTGCGCGGGCGTGGACAAGTTCCCCAAGGAAACGGACGTCGCAGAGCGCCAGATTGACTGACGCGCGGTCGAGGATGGCTTCCAGTTCCGGCGCCCGCAGCAGGGGCATCGTCGGAACCACCACGCCGCCGGCCTTCAGCACGGCGAGCCAGCAGGCCGCAAGCATCGGCGTGTTGGTGCCCCGCACCAGCACCCGGTTGCCGGGGACGAGGCCGAAGTCCTCCACCATCACCCGCGCGATGCGGTCGACCGTGTCGCGGAAATGGCCGTAGCTCCACACCGTGTCGGTGCCGATCACGCAGGGGCGCGCATCCCAGCCCCGCTCCCGCCAGACGTCCAGCAAGGCCACCGCCGCGTTCAGCCGGTCGGGATAGGTGAGTTCCGGTCTGTTGAAATCGAATTCGGGAAGTTGCTCCCGTGAGGGCAGGCGGTCGCGGGTGAAGGTGTCGATGTGACCGGACCTGACCATGCCCTATTTCCCTCCCCCGCACGCCGCAAACAGCGATCCCGGGAGCCCCGCCGGCGCCTGCACCCGGCGACGAAGCCAATTGATTTCATGGGCGGTACCGTGTCCCGGCCCAACGATCCACACGTCCCCGATCGGCCCGGACGCACGCCCGGCGCCCGCGGTGGCGGAACCCTTCATGGTCTGTCTCCACTCCCGGTGGGAGGCATCCGCAGACACGGTGCCCCCTCTTCGTATGAAAACTTACTGTAGTGCGGGACTCGGCCTTTGAGCCATGCAAGGAATGAATGGTGGATGCACAAGCAATAAGCATTTGCGCGAGGCATGGGCGAGTACCGACCCACAAGCGCAACGTTCGAACGCATCACCCCGCGCTGAGGTACAGGTCGATCTCGCCCTGCTCCATGACATGGGCGGTTCCGTGGATGATTCCGTTGGCGATCTGGATGATCCGGTGAATCATCGCCACCGAGGTCCGGCAATCGGCCCGCAGCTTGTCCTCCGCCCCCTCGTCGATGTCGGCGCTGATGCGGGACAGGGTGTGGCCGATGACCTGATGGGCCTGGGCGATCGTGTCCTCGAAGGGCCGCTTGAACTTGGCCGGAACATGGCCGTAGGCCTCGATGGCAAGCTCCTTGTCGGAAAAGCCGCTGTCGCGAAAATGCTCCTGATAGCTCTTCGGCTGCCAGATCCGGCACTCCTCCAGCATGTCGGGCATGTCCGGGACCATCTCGATCAGCATCACGATTTCGTTGAAGTGATTGAGGTAATCCGTCGCCAGAAGGGTCTTGTCCGAAATGTTGGTGCCATTGACGCGCTCGCGCCACGCCTGAAAATCGGCCAATTCGTCCGGCTGAATGCCGTCGAAGACGGACGGGGCGGGATCTGGGTCTGCCATACGCGGTTCCAGGGCGGTGCGGGGGTGTGGACGGCGACGGCTCTCACACCGCCGACGCGCGACACCCGGAAGCAGTCAGTAATACCCCTGAAATCGGTGCGCAAGTCCGCGAACGCAATTCGCCCCTCGCTTGTGATAAAAAAATACCGCCGCTGCGATCCCGGATCGGGTGCAGCCGGCGGCATCAGGGACTGGCGGTTCAGGGAGGAATCACACCATTGCCCCGATGAACACCTCGATTTCCCGTTTGGTTCCCGGCCCCATCGCATTCACGTCATGCAGGAACCGAAGGGACGCCGGAAAAAAAATCGCGCCGCCACCGGGACCGGTGACAGCGCGGACAGTCTTGGGAACACTCGCCATAAACCCCATCGCGATCTCTCGGCGGGGGAGATTCCAGAGAATGGACCGAGTCTTTCCCAAGCGTTAAGGACAACAGAGGTCACAGCGCCGACGCGATCGGATGGAGAATCGCCCCTCCCCAATCAGCGACAAGACGTACCTCGATGCAGCTATCACCAATATCCCTTTAGAACTCACTCCTGATATAGCGCAGTTCGCGCCATATGTACGTAACGTCGTGAAGGCCCGAGTCCCAGCACGAACACATCCTGAAGAATCGCGGCGGTGTCCACCGAACCGCTCTGCCAAGAAGGTACGGGGAGAGTCATGGATCAAAACACCCGCCACCTCATGGAGCATTTGCCCTACCTGCGCCGCTACGCTCGTGCCCTGACCGGCACCTCGGTGCAGGGCGATGCCCTGGTGACGCGCACCCTGGAATGGTTTCTGGAGAGTCCGACGGGCGGGGCCGCCATGGACCTGTCGCGCGGGTCGCTGTACCGCCACCTCAACCAACTGCAGGACAGCGCCGGGCCGAAGGAACGCGCACCCGCCACGCCGCACCCGGTGGAAGCCGCGCTGCACAGCCTGGACGAGATGGACCGCCGGCTCTACCTGCTGGTCAACCTGGAGGACCTGCCGGTCGCCGACGCCGCGTCGGTGCTGGGCATTCCGCCGGAAGAGGCGGTTGAACGCCTCAACCACGCGCGGGAGAGCGTGCGCGCCAGTCTGGCCGCCGTGATCCTGATCGTCGAGGACGACGCGATCATTGCCTTTGATCTGGCGGAGACGGTGCGCGGCATGGGCCACACGGTGTGCGGCAACGCCGCCACCATGGACGAGGCGCTGACGCTGGCCGCGAAGCACACGCCGACACTCGCCCTGATGGACATCCGACTGGCCGAAGGCGACAACGGCATCGAGGTGGCGCGGGAACTGCGCCGGCAGCGTTTCCTGCCGGTGATCTTCGTGACCGCCTTCCCGAACGAGCTGTCCAAGCGCGGGCTGGAGCATCTGGGCCCGGTCATCCCCAAGCCCTTCAACCGCGAGCAGATCGAGCAGGCGATCACCCGCGCCGTCTTCACCCCCCACCCGGAGGAGGTGGCCATCGCCGGCAAGCCGCACTGATCGCGGTCGAACCGGCCTCTCCCCCCGACCTTACGTGACGACGCCTACTTGAATACGACGGTCTTGCTGCCGTTCAGCAGGACGCGATGCTCGACGTGGTACCGCACGGCCCGGGCCAGCACGACGTTCTCGATGTCCCGCCCGATGGCCACCAGGTCGTCGGGCGTCATCGTGTGGTCCACGCGCTCCGCCTCCTGCTCGATGATCGGCCCCTCGTCGAGGTTCGACGTCACGTAGTGGGCCGTGGCGCCGATCAGCTTGACGCCGCGGGTGAAGGCCTGGTGATAGGGCTTGGCGCCCTTGAAGCTCGGCAGGAAGGAATGGTGGATGTTGATCACCCGCCCCGCCATGCGCTCGCACAGCGCCGGCGACAGCACCTGCATGTAGCGGGCGAGCACCACCAGGTCGATCTTCTCTTCCTCCGCGATCTCCAGCAGCTTGGCCTCCTGCTGGGCCTTGCTCTCGCCGGTCACCGGAAGATAGTGGAACGGGATGTTGTGCCAGGCCGCGAGTTGGTAGAAATCGCGGTGGTTGGACACGATCGCCGGAATCTCGATCGGCAGGTAGCCGTTGTGGTACCGGTAGAGCAGGTCGTTCAGGCAATGGCCGAACTTCGACACCATGATCATCACGCGCTGGCGCCGACGGGCGTCGTGCAGCTTCCACGTCATGGAGAAGCGCTGCGCCACCTGTTCGGCGAAGGCGGCCTCGACCTCGGCCTGCGACGGCCCGCTGGGCGTCGCCGCGAAATGGATGCGCAGGAAGAACAGCCCCGACGTGCGGTCGCCAAACTGGGCGCTGTCGATGATGTTGCACGACCGTTCCGCGAGGAAGCCGGCCACCGCGAAGACGATGCCCACCGTGTCGGGGCAGGAGATCGTCAGGATGTATTCGGAACCGGGTTCGGACATGCGCGCCTGCCGTTGAAGAAATCCGCGGGCCGGGCCATGGGCCGGACCACCTCCTGGACGACTCCGTAGCATGAACCTCCCGGGGATGCACCCCACAACAATGGGCGCACCCGTTGCCTGCGGCGCGGGTCGCAGCTTTTGGTAAAGGATTCCATGGCACACTGGCCGTCTCGACCGCGGGAGGTGGCCATGGGCATGGGCGGCAAGATCATCGGCGAATACGCCAAAGGCAAGGTGGACAAGCTCCTGACGCCGGAGGCCGCGGAGAACACCTCGCGCCACCGCATCATGCATTTCCTGGAAACCATGGAAGCCGCCGTGCTGGAGGCGAACTGCGAGGTCATCGGCCGGGAAATTCCGCACCTGAACCAGGAATCTTTTCTACGGATGGCCGTCCGCGTGGCCGAGCTGCGGGCCGACTACATCCGCGCCGGCATGAAGGTCGCGGAGGCGCGCCACCCCAACACCGCCGCCATCGACGATCTGGCGCGCGTCCGCCGGGCCTATGAGGAGGTGCTGGCCGTCTTCGAAGCGGCTGAGCGGGTCATCGAACGCGGCTACGTGAAGTTGTCCTGATTCTCACCCAGTCTTCGCTGCAGCGCAAAATGCGGCAAAGCAAAACCCCTTCCCCGCCAAAGCGAAGAAGGGGCCCAGGAGTGTCGGTTGTCTGGTTCGGCGCCACATCGATTGGGCCGATTCATCAGACGCGTCAGCTTTCCGCGGTCGGTCATACGTCGCGGAAGTGCTCCAGTTCCCGGCTCAGATTCGTCGCCTGCTGCTTGAGAGCAACAAGCCGTCCCACGTCGGGGGACGGGCGCTGCTCTTCCTTTTCAAGCTCGCCTTCGACCTCGCGCTGCTCCTGCCGGATGATGTTGAACAAGGCTTTTCTCAACATCGCCACCTCCCGAGCTTATTGCTAAAATTTTAGCGCTTTCGGAGACTATCTTCAAGCAATGGGTTCGAAGAGTCGAATCCTCATCCGGCGATGTACCAGCGTATGAATATGTTCCGGGGACATTTGGCGGGGTTACCACCACCGACCTTGACAACACTTTGTCGCAACATCATTGGTTAACGCGGGCTTGACGCTGGCGCCCGCCCTTCGCCGCCGCCCCGTCCGCGTCGGCGGTTTTGGCCGCCTCGACGACGATGGGACGCCGGATCCAGGCGGCCGGCCGGGATGGGTGTTGGGGCGCATGGACCGCAGACGTTTTCTTCAGCTTTCCTTGACCGTACCGCTCGCCGGCGCCGCCGGACTGGTACCCTCCCCGTTGCTGGCCACGGGCGCTAAGGCCACGGCCCGCCCGGCGCCGCGGACGCGCATGATCGTGCTCGACCCCGGCCACGGCGGCGTCGATCCCGGCGCCATCGGGACCCGCGGCACCCAGGAGAAGGAGGTCACGCTGGACATTGCGCGCGAGGTCGCGCGGCTGCTGTCCGGCCAGCACAGGTTGGGCGCGACGCTCACCCGATCCGACGACCGGTTCCTGGAATTGCAGGAGCGCGTCGACCTCGCGCGCGAAGCACGGGCCGACCTGTTCGTCTCCATCCACGCCGACAGCGCCCCGAACCGGGAGGCGCGCGGCCTGTCCGCCTATACCCTGTCGGAGAAGGGCTCCGACGCCTTCGCCGCCTCGCTGGCCCAGCGCGAGAACGCTGTCGACCGGCTGGGCGGGGTCGATTTCAAGGCGCAGAAGCGGGTGGTCAAGGACATCCTGCTCGACCTGACCGCGCGGCACACGAAGCACGCGTCGCTGGTGGCCCGCCAGTCCATCGTGAAGGGGGCCGGAAAGGAACTGCGCCTGCTCGACAACCCGATGCGCGCCGCGAACTTCGCCGTGCTGAAGGCACCTGAGATTCCTTCCGTCCTCATTGAGACCGGATTCCTATCGAACAAGCTCGACGAGGCGATCCTGCGCGACTCCAAGGCGCGGCGTACCGTCGCACGCGTTCTGGCGCGCGAAATCGCCTCTCTCGTCACGCGCACACCCTTCGCCTGAAGCGCCCCGCCTTCGCGCCTGCGGCGAGTGCAACATTCGTGCATCACCTTGGAACAAAAAGACGATGACGCACACCACTCCCAAGATTCCCCATTGTCAACGCGCCTGCGGCATGACTTTTTCCGGCCGCCCGCCATCGCTGCGGGCCGGGGATCGGAGGCAGAGCGTGTCGGGGTTTGGCCGCCTTTGGGCGCTGGTTGGAATGGCCGCCGGAATGGCCGCCGTGGCGGGTCTCGCCTCCGGTTGCGCGCCCTTGCTGCTGGGCGCCGCCGGGGGGACGGCGGCCGTCGCGTCGACGGAGCACCGCGGACTGTCCGGCTTCGCGTCGGACACCGAAATCCAGGCCGAGATCAACCACCTGTGGTTTCAGAACTCGCTCGAACTGATGCGCCGCGTCGACATGACCGTATCCGACGGCCGCGTCCTGCTAACCGGCCGGGCCGCCGACGCGCAGATGCGCCTGGACGCCGTCCGGCTCGCTTGGCAGGCCAAGGGCGTGCAGGAAGTGATCAACGAGATCCAGGTGGACAACGACTCCGGGCTGATGGACAGCGCGCGCGACACCTGGATTTCGACCCAGCTGCGGACGAAGCTCACCTTCGATTCGCGTATCCATAGCCAGAATTACAGCATCGATACCGTCAACGGCGTTGTCTATCTGATGGGTCTGGCCGACAGCCAGGACGAGTTGAACCGCGCCGTCGACCACGCCCGTGCGCTTCCCAACGTCCAGCGCGTCGTCAACTACGTCCGCGTCCTCTAGCGCTCCAAGGTCACCGCACCGCCATGGCCCTCCTGCCTGCCCGCCCATCAAGCTGGGTCCGCCGCACCGCCGCCGCCTTCGCCACGACTCTGTTCCTGGCCGTGGCGGCGCTTTCCGTGGTGGCGGGAGGAGCCCGCCCGGCGGCGGCCCAACAGCCGCCGCTGCAGGAGCAGGGACCGGCGAACCGCCTGTTCGTCCAGGCCATGCAGATGATCCGGCAGGCCGACAACACCTACGACATCGCCGAGGAAAGCCGCCTGCTGAAGGAGGCCGACAAGCTCCTCAACGAGATCGTGGTGAAGTACCCGGACAGCGCGCTGGCGGTGCAGTTGGTCACCAACCAGTTCGTCGGCGACTTCGACTTCTACGAGTTCCGCGGCCGCATCCGCGCGCTGGTCTGCAACGAGCCGATGACCTCGCTCTGCTTCCTGCACCGGATCGGGGAGATGCTGCCGCCGGTGGAGACGCCGATCAGCGCGGCCCGCTGGGACTGGCTGTCGCTCGCCGTCGCCTACAACACCATCGGCGACAACGCCCGCGCCCGGGAAATCATCGCCCCCTTCGTCAGCGCGGTGCGCCGCGGGGCCGCCGCCGACGGCAACGGGCAGGACCTGTTCGTGGCCCGCGCCCTGGCGCTGATGGGTCAGACCCAGCTTGCGCTCGACATCACCCGGCAGATTCCGGAATGCTCGACGCGCATCTACAACCTCGCGGACATCGCCAAGGCCGCGGCGTGGCGTGGCGACGCAAACCTGACGGTCCAGCTGGCCGACGAGGCCAAGGCCTACGCCACCGCCCGCGGCTGCTCCTGGGAGTTGGGGCTGGTCGCCCAGGCGCTGCTGCGCGCCGGCAAGGAGGCCGCGGCCCGCACCCTGTTCCTGAACACGGTGGAGACCCAGTTCTCCAAGTTCCGCGAGACTAAGGGCGACTGCTGCCCTCCGGAGCTGGCCGTGGCGGCGGCGGAGCTGGGCGACACCAACCTGGCGCTCGGCCTGCTGCGCACCGTGCAGGACGAGAATCCCTGGACTATCCCGGCGGTGCTCGGTCGACTTGCGCGGCGCACCGACGCCTCTGTCGCGCTGGCCTACGCCGAACAGGTGCAGGACGTCGACATCCGTGGCGAGTCCTTCGCGGAACTGGTCGAGGCGGCGGTGAAGCGCGGCGACCTGACCAGCGCCAACGAGTTGATGAAGCGCCTGAACAAGCTGGTGGACGACGCCGCCGGCAAGCGCCCAGGCCTGCTCGCCCAGAAGGCCAAGGCCGAGAAGGCGTTGTACCCGGACGACCGCTGGCGCAAGAGCTTCCAGGCCTCCATCAACGCGTCGGAGCGCGCCAGCAACTTCGTCCGCCGCGACATCGGTGCGCCCCTTCTGGCCGCCCTGGTGCGGATCGAAACCGGCCTGCCGATGTTGGACTGAGGCTTTGCCCCGTAGGTTGGGTGAAGCGCAGTTCAACCCAACCTACGGTTCGCCCGTCACAGCACCTGCTTCGGCAGGGACAGCAGCTCCTTGCGGATTTGCCCCAGGCTCGGACGGTTGGCCGGGCCGAAGGCGATGGGACGGCAAAGATGCATGGCGGTGATGCCGACCCGCGCGGTCAGCAGCCCGTTGATCACCCCCTGCCCCATCCGCGTGGAGATCGCCGCGGCGATGGACCCGCCCAGCGCCTCCACCGCCACATGGTGCGCGCTCTCCGCCACACCCGCGACCGCGATGTTGGCGAGCATCCGGCGCAACAGCTTCAGCGACCCGACATAGCCGGGCCGCGCGCCGTAGAGCGCCGCGATCTCCCGCACCAGCTTCAGGTTCCGCCACAGCACGACGGCCAAGTCCACGACCGCCGCCGGGCTCAACGCCGTCGCCACCGCCGTGTCGCGCGAGGCTCGCAGCACCGTCTGGTAGGCGCGCCGATCGAGCGGAGCCAGAACTTCCCGATCCAGCAGACGCACGATCTCCGAATCATCATGGGCGTCGGTGACCTGGTCCTTCACGCGCTCCAGGGCCGGCGCAAGGTCCGCCCGACCGTCGTACAGCCGCGTCAGCGACCCGGCGAAGCGGTCGGCTTCCCCGGCCGGGGTTTCCACCGTGGACAGCCGCTCCGCCTCCACCCGCAGCGACTCGATCTTGCGCAGACGCCGCAGGGAGCGCAATTCGCCCAGCAGCATCGCCACTGCCGCCCCACCAGCCACGGCGACGGCCGAGGCCACCAGCACGCCCAGCGCGATGCTCGTCGCGAAGGCGCGGGTGAACAGGTCCCAGGTGTCGAAGCCCAGCGCCACCAGCACCAGCGCCGCGATCCCGCCGACCAGCCAGCGCCCCAGCCGGCTCTTCGGCCGATCCTCCGCGAGCAGAACGGGCAACCGCTCCGCCGCAGCCCCGGCGATGATCGCCTCCTCCTCCACCGCGGGGACCGGAACGGCCCGCTCCGGGTCCAGCTCCATTGGCGGAACCCAGGCGCTGTCGCGTGTGCGTTCGGTCATTCCAGGTAATCCCCCAGCAGGAACTGCAACGCCTGGTCCAGGCGGATGTGCGGCAGGCCGCGGGTTTCGCGCGCCAGATCGGCCGGGGGCTGGAAGGCCATGAAGTTGTAGGGTCGCTCGCGGCCGGGCGGGAAGTCGGCGTCCTCCGGGATCTCGCCGGGGTACAGCACGGTCGGCCGGTCGCGCCCGATGGGCACGCCGCGTACGCAGCGCAGTTGCCGGCCCTCATGCTCGCTGACCACCGTTTCGGTGGACTTCAGCGCGGCGATGGCCATGGTCTCCACCTGCGCGCCCTCGAACCGGATGCCGGAGCGCGCGTCCGACACCAGCCGGTCGAGCAGGTGGCGCAGGCTGTTGTGCTGGTGGGAGGCGACGTGATCGGCCTTGGTCGCGGCGAACAGCACGCGGTCGATCTTGGTGCCCAGCAGCCAGTCGAGCCAACCGCTGCTGCCGTGGCGGAAGGGCTCCAGGCTCAGTTCCAGCGCGCGCTTCATGTCGGACATGCCCGCCGGGCCGGAGTTCAGCGCCCCCAGCACGTCGATCAGCACGATCTGGCGGTCGAGCTTCGCGAAATGCTCGGCGAAGAAGCCGCGCACCAGCGTCTTCTTGTAGGCCTCGTAGCGGTCCTCCATCAGCGCCCACAGGCTGCCGCGCCCGCGCCGCTCGCCGGGCAACGGACAGAAGGTCAGCAGCGGCGCGTTGGCGAGGTCGCCGGGCTCCACGAAGCGGCCGGGCTGGATCAGGCTCAGCAGGTTCTCCGACCGGCGGCAGGCGTGCAGGTACTCCGTATAAAGCGCCGCCCCACGCCGCGCCTCCTCCTCCTCGGCCGGGGCCGCCGGATCGACGGTGGCGAGCCAGCCGCGCCAGCTCTGCGACAGCTCGTCCCGCGGCGGCCGGCCGGCGAGGTCGAGCGTCAGCGCGCTCCACTCCGAAAAGGACTGGTGCAGCAACGGCAGGTCGAGCAGCCATTCGCCGGGGTAGTCGATGATGTCCAGGTTCAGCGTGGCGACCGGCTGGATGGTGCGCTTCAGCACCGCGTTGGGGCGGTAGCGCAGCGACAGGCGCAGCTGGCTGATCCCCCGCGTCCGCTCCGGCCAGTGGGGATCGGGGCCGGTCAGCGACGCAAGATGGTCCTCCAGCTCGAAGCGGGGCACGTCCGGGTCGGGCTGCGGCCGCAGGCGGGAGGCCTGGAAGCGGCCCGACGACACCACGTCCAGGAAGGGCAGCCGCCCCGCCTTCAGCAGATTGTCGACCAGCGCCGTGACGAACACGGTCTTGCCGGCGCGGCGCAGCCCGGTGACGCCCAACCGCACGTCCTGTTCCAGGATGCCGCCGGACACCAAATCGCCGGCCCGCCCCAACAGGCGCGAACCGGCGTCGTACAGATCGTTGATGATGGGAAGGCGCAAGGTAGACCGGCATCCGCGAGGTGGACGAATGCCCCTCTATATGGGGGAGCGCGCGTCCGCTCACAGAGGCGCCAGCGAAACCTACGCCGCCTGTGTCAGGATGCGCCGAAATCCAGGCCCCAGGCCTCGTACCGCTCCGGGTCATTCTCCCAGTTCTCGCGCACCTTGACGAACAGCATCAGGTGGACGCGCTGCTCCAGCATCTCCTCCAGCTCGGTGCGGGCGGCCTGCCCCAAAGCCTTGATGCGGGCGCCTTGCTTGCCCAGCACGATGGCCTTCTGGCTCTCGCGCTGCACGAACACGACCTGGGAGATCTTGACGGAGCCGTTCTCGAACTCCTCCCACTGCTCGGTCTCGACCGTGGCGGCGTAGGGAAGCTCCTGGTGCAGCTGCTGGAACAGCTTCTCGCGCGTGATCTCCGCCGCCAGCAGGCGCATGGGCATGTCGGAGATCTGGTCCTCCGGGTAATGCCACGGCCCTTCCGGCATGCGCGCGGCCAGGAAGTCGCGCAGATGCTCCACGCCGTCGCCGGTGGAGGCCGACAGCATGAAGATGTCGGTGAAGATGCCTTCGCTGTTGAAGCTCTCGGCGAGGCCCAGCAGCTTCTCGCGCGGGACGAGATCGATCTTGTTCAGGATCAGGATGGCCTGGCGCCCCTGCTCCTTCAGGCGGGCGACGATGCCGCGCGTGTCGTCGTCGATGCCGCGGCGCGACACGTCGTACAGCACGCCGACCAGATCGGCGTCTTCCGCCCCCTGCCAGGCCGCCTGCACCATGGCGCGGTCCAGCCGGCGCTTCGGCTTGAAGATGCCCGGCGTGTCCACGAAGATGATCTGGCTATCGCCGGCGATGGTGATGCCCAGCACGCGCGTGCGCGTCGTCTGCACCTTGGAGCTGACGATGGACACCTTGGACCCGACCATGGCGTTCAGCAGCGTCGACTTGCCCGCGTTGGGCGCGCCGACCAGCGCCACGAACCCGCAGCGCGGGTTTTCCGGCACACCGCCGCCTTCGGCCTCATCGCCGTCGTTGTCCATGTCCTTGAACTCGTCGCCCTCGAAACCCTCGCCGTGACCGTCAGTCATCGACCTGCACTCCCAACTTGCGCAGCAGCTCGCTCGCCGCCTGCCGCTCCGCGACCCGCTTGGACGGGCCGACGCCGATCACCGGCTCCATGCCCTTCAGGTGAACAGAAATGCGGAACAGCGGTTCATGCGCCGGGCCGCTCTGCTCGATCAATTGATAGGTGGGCAGCGGCCGGCCGTGGCCCTGCGCCCATTCCTGCAACGCCGTCTTGGAATCCAGCGGCGGCGGTTCCGCGCGGTCGATCTGGCGGGCCCAGGCGGTGCGGATGAAGGTCCGCGCCTTGTCCATGCCGCCGTCCAGGTACAACGCCCCGATCACCGCCTCGCAGGCGTCGGCCAGGATGGTGCGATTGTTGCGCCCGCCGCCCTGCGCCTCCGCCGGCGACAGGCGCAGATAGCGCCCCAGCCCGATGGCGTCGGCCACGCGCCCCAGCGCCTCGCGCCGGACCAGCGAGACGTGCCGCTTGGCCAACGCGCCCTCGCGCTCGTTCGGGAAGCGCTCCAACAGCCATTCCGCGATGACGAGGCCGAGGACCCTGTCGCCCAGGAACTCCAGCCGCTCATAATTCAGGCCCGGCCCCTGCTCCGGCCGGCCGGCGCCGCGCGTCGTGCGCTCCAGCCCCATCAGACTGGGGTGCGTGACGGCGTCGGCCAGCATCCCCATGTTGGCGAAGCGGTGGCCCACCGCCGCGGCAAGTTCATCAAGATCGGCGGTCGTCTCCGCCGCCGGCGTATCCGTTGCCGCGGGGTCCCCCGCGTTGTCCGCGCTCACGCCCTCTGGATACACGTCAGTCACCGCACCCTTACTTCACGCTGTTGAACAGGCGGCTGAAGCGCAGGTCCACCGGCCAGCGCCACACCTCGAAGAAGCGGGTTCCGTCCTCCAGCGAGAAGAACAGGAATTCGGCGCGGCCGACCATGTTCTCCAGCGGGACGTACCCCACCTGCGACGGCACGCGGCTGTCCAGCGAGTTGTCGCGGTTGTCGCCCATCATGAACAGGTGGCCTTCCGGCACCTTGAACACCGGCGTGTTGTCGAGCGGGCCGTTGTCCGACTCCTCAATGATCCGGTGCGTGCGGCCGCCCGGCAGCGTTTCGATGTACTGCGCGACACGGACCTCGCGTCCCAGCGAATCGCGGGACACATAGTCCTCGATGCGGTCGCGCTTCACCGGCTGGCCGTTGATGTGCAGCACGCCGCCGATCATCTGGATCGTGTCGCCGGGCAGCCCGATCACGCGCTTGATGTAGTCGGTCTTGTTGTCGCGCGGCAGCTTGAACACCGCGACGTCGCCGCGCTCCGGCGCGTGGCCGAAGATGCGGCCTTCGAACAGCGGCAGGCCGAAGCCGACCGTGTACTTGCTGTAGCCGTAGGAGAACTTCGACACGAACAGGTAGTCGCCGATCAGCAGCGTCGGGATCATCGAGCCCGAGGGGATGTTGAACGGCTCGAAGGCGAAGGTGCGCACGCCGAAGGCGATGATCACCGCGTAGAAGACCGTCTTCACCGTTTCGGCAAAGCCGCCTGCCTCTTTGGTTTTTCCAGCCAGGGCTGTGTCTTTGTTCATGGTCATGCGGGGGATGCCGTGGAGGTGTTGATGGGGGCGTCGATCGGTTCGGCGCTGATGATGACGAAGGCCTCCGCCATCGGGTATTCGTCGGTGAGCGTGACGTGGATGCGCGCCTGCATGCCCGGCGGTGTGATCGCCTTCAGCCGGTCCAGCGCCCCGCCCGTCAACCGCATGGTCGGCTGGCCGGACGGCAGATTCACCACCCCCATGTCGCGCCAGAACACGCCGTCGCGGAAGCCGGTGCCCAGCGCCTTGGAGCAGGCCTCCTTGGCGGCGAAGCGCTTGGCGTAGGTGGCCGCCCGCGCGCTGTGCCGGCCGGCTGCGCCGGCGCGGCGTTCCGACTTGGCGCGTTCCACGTCGGTGAAGATGCGGTTGATGAAGCGGTCGCCGAAGCGTTCCAGCGATTGCTCCACGCGGCGGATGTCGATCAGGTCGTTGCCGATGCCCAGGATCATGAGGCCGATCCCGCGGCAGCGCGCGCGTCCTTCATGACGGCGCGCATGCGCTGGATCGTGTTGCCCAGCCCGACGAAAATCGCCTCGCCCATTAGGAAATGGCCGATGTTCAGCTCCACGATGGTCGGGATCGCGGCGACGGCGCCGACCGTCTCGTAATTCAGGCCGTGGCCGGCGTGGCACTCCAGCCCGATGGCCTCGGCGTGGGCGGCGGCGCGCACGATGCGCTGCAATTCCGCCTCACGCTCCGGCCCGGCCGGGGCGTCGCAATAGGCGCCGGTGTGCAGTTCCACCACCGGCGCGCCGAGCGCCTTGGCGGCGTCCAGCTGCGCCGGTTCCGGATCGATGAAAAGGGAGACACGCACGCCGGCGGAACCCAGCTCGCCGACGTAGCGCTTCAGGTTCTCGAACTGGCCGACCACGTCCAGGCCGCCTTCCGTCGTCACCTCCGTGCGCTTTTCCGGGACGAGGCAGGAGGCGTGCGGCTTGTGGCGCAGCGCGATGCCCAGCATCTCCTCCGTCGCCGCCATCTCCAGGTTCAGCGGCAGCCGGATCTCGGCCATCAGCCGGTCGATGTCGGAATCGACGATGTGGCGCCGGTCTTCGCGCAGGTGGGCGGTGATGCCGTCGGCCCCGGCCTCGGCGGCGAGCTTCGCCGCGCGCACGGGATCGGGGTGGCGCCCGCCGCGCGCGTTGCGCACGGTCGCCACGTGGTCGATGTTCACGCCGAGGCGGAGAGGACGGGGCATGGGCTCAGGACTCCGGTGTCGCACCGCCCCCGCGCGTCCGCGCGGCCGGTGTTCCCGTCTATATAGCGGTGGTGCGGCGTCCCGTCACGCCCCGCCTTCGGCATTCCAGCCCCCGCCCACATCACGGTACGGGGCGCGGGACGGGGGCTTTCACGCTCAGCTGTAGCGGATCGTGATGGCCGACGCGGCTTTCAGCGCCCGCTCCCGCGCGTCGTCGGTGGTGGCCCCGGCGGCAAGCGCCACGCCCATGCGGCGGTTCTTGCGCGTCGCCGGCTTGCCAAACAGGCGCACGTCCACGTCGTACTCCGGCGTGCTGACCTTCAGGGCGTCGGCCAACCCCTCGATGGCAAAGCTCTCCGACTCGCGGTCGGCGAGGATCACGGCCGAGGCGGTCGGGCCATGGACGCGGATGCTCGGGATCGGCAATCCCAGGATGGCGCGGGCGTGCAGCTCGAACTCCGACAGGTTCTGCGACAGCAGCGTCACCATGCCGGTGTCGTGCGGCCGCGGCGACAGTTCGGAGAAGACCACCTCGTCCTTTGTCACGAAGAACTCGACGCCGAAGATGCCGTAGCCGCCGAGGTTGTCCACCACCCGCTTCGCCATGTCCTTGGCATCTTCCAGCAGGCGGTCCGTCATGGCGACGGGCTGCCAGGATTCCTGGTAGTCGCCGCGCTCCTGCCGGTGGCCGACGGGTTCGCAGAACAGCACGCCGTCGCGGGTGCGCACGGTCAGCAGGGTGATCTCGTATTCGAAGGCGACGAACTCCTCGACGATGACCTTTTTGCGGTCGCCGCGCATGTTCGCCACCGCGTAATTCCAGGCGGCCTCCAGCTCCTCCGCCGTGCGCACGGTGCTCTGGCCTTTGCCGGAGGAGGACATCACCGGCTTGATCACGCAGGGCAGCCCGGTGTGCTCCGCGCCGTCCATCACCTCCTCCAGGCTCTCGGCGTAGCGGTACTTGGAGGTGCGCAGGCCCAGTTCCGTCGCGGCCACCTCGCGGATGCGGTCGCGGTTCATGGTCATGGTCGCGGCGCGCGCGCTCGGCACGACGGTCAGGCCGGCATCCTCGAACTCGTGCAGCACCTCGGTACGGATTGCCTCGATCTCCGGGACGATGAAGTCCGGCTTGTGCTTGCCGATGGCCGCCCGCAGCGCGTCGGGGTCGAGCATGGAGAACACCTCGGCCGCATCGGCCACCTGCATCGCCGGCGCGTTGGCGTAGCTGTCGCAGGCGATCACCTCGCAGCCGAGCCGCTTTGCCGCGATGACGAACTCCTTGCCGAGTTCCCCGGAACCGAGGAGCAGGATTTTGGCCGTGAACATGCTGAAAGGACTCCCATCGATCAGAGCGGACAAACTAGCGGCGGCAGGGCGCGCCGTCACGCGCTTGTCGGTGTTGGTGGAGTGATTGCGTTGGGCCCCCACCCAACCCTCCCCCACTTCGCGGGGGAGGGCTTCGAGGGACGAGCGGCGGAGTTCCCTCCTCCGTCGAAGATGGGGGAGGGTTAGGGTGGGGGCACAACGCGACAACCTCACACCCCACTCACCCCACCACGATCCGCGCCGCGAGCGCCCTCAACTCCTCCATTGGCGGGCTGTGCCGCGGCCAGGCGAGATCGGCGCCGTCTTTCTCGTACCGTGGAACCACATGGACATGGATGTGCGGCACGGTCTGCCAACCCGCAGGCTTGTTGGCCTGGAGAAGCGTGATCCCCTCCGGCGCGAAGGCCGCCTGCACCGCCTGCGCCACCTTATGGACGGTGCGGAACAGCGCCGCGGCCTCGTCTTCCGTCACGTCGAGGATGGTCGGCGCGGGCCGTTTCAGCGCGACCAGCACATGGCCGGGGTTGACCTGCCCGGCGTCCATGAAGGCGAAGGTCTGGTCGTCCTCATAGACCTTGGCGCAGGGAAGCTCCCCCGCGATCAGGCGGCTGAAGATGGTGGGCTGGTCCGGCATTTGTCCTCCCGCAACGGATTTTGCGGGAGTATAGCGCCCTCACCGCCCGCGCGCGCGGTCCACGGAGTTGATCGCCGGGGTCGCGCGCAGGGCCGCCATGATGTTGGTCAGGTGCTTGGCGTCCTTCACGTCGATGTCGATCAGCAGCTCGAAGAAGTCGGTGTTGCGGCTGGTGATCTTCAGGTTCGTGATGTTGCCGCCGTTCTTGCCGATCACCGTCGACAGCGTGCCCAGCGAGCCCGGCTCGTTCGCGACGACCAGCGTGATACGCCCAACATGCTCCTCCGGGTTGTCGGGGCCGATGTCCCAGGCGACGTCGATCCAGCGCTCCGGCGACTCGTGGAAGCTCTCCAGCGTCTCGCAATCGATGGTGTGGATGGTGACGCCCTTGCCCGTGGTCACGATGCCGACGATGCGGTCGCCCGGCAGCGGGTGGCAGCAGCGGGCGTAGTGCACGGCCATGCCGGGGATCAGGCCCTTGATGGGCAGCGGCGCGTTGTTGCCCTTCACCTTCGGCTTGGGCTTCGGCACCGAGATGGCGTTCTTCTCGTCGCCTTCCTTCGGCGTCGCGACGTGCGGCTTGTGGCCCGGGAAGACGGCGTGGAAGACCTCGCGGCCCGAATGCAGGCCGGAGCCGACGCTGGCCAGCAGATCGTCGGCGCTCGGCTGCTGGAAGATCTTGACGACCCCGTCCAGCGCCTTTTCCGAGAACTCGTAGCCTTCCGCCTTGAACTGGCGCTGCAAAATCGCGCGGCCGAGTTCGATGTACTGCGCGCGCTGCTGGGTGCGCAGGAACTTGCGGATGCGCGCCCGCGCCTTGCCGGTGACGACGAAGCGCTCCCACCCCGGCACCGGGGTCTGCGCCTTCGACGTGATGATGTCGACCTGGTCGCCGTTTTGCAGCTGCGTGCGCAGCGGCAGCATGCGGCCGTTGATCTTGGCGCCGACGCAGTGGTCGCCGACTTCCGAATGGACGGCGTAGGCGAAGTCCACCGGAGTCGCGCCGCGCGGCAGCGCGATCAGGTCGCCCTTGGGCGTGAAGCAGAAGACCTGGTCCTGGAACAGCTCCAGCTTGGTGTGCTCCAGGAACTCCTCGGGCTTCTGCGCGTGCTCCAGGATGTCCAGAAGTTCGCGCAGCCAGCGGTACTCGCGCCCCTGCTGGGTGCGCTGCTCGCCCTGCTTGTAGGCCCAGTGCGCGGCGACGCCGAGTTCGCAGATCTCGTGCATGTCGCGGGTGCGGATCTGCACCTCGATCCGGTTTCGCTCCGGGCCGATCACGCCGGTGTGCAGCGAGCGGTAGCCGTTGGGCTTCGGCGTGGAGATGTAGTCCTTGAAACGCCCCGGCACGACCGGGTAATGGGCGTGGATGATGCCCAGCGCCTGGTAGCACTCCGCCACCGAATCGACCATGACCCGGAAGGCCATGATGTCCGACAGCTGCTCGAAGCTGACGTTCTTGCGCTGCAGCTTGCGCCAGATCGAATAGGCGGTCTTCTCGCGGCCGGAGATCGCGACGTTCGGCAGCCCCTCCTCCGCAAGCCGTTCGCGCAGCTCGTCGATGATGCGCTGGACGCGGTTCTCGCCTTCCGAACGCAGGCGGGCGAGTTGCGCCAGGATGCTGTCGCGCGCGTCGGGGTTCAACTCCGCGAAGGCCAGGTCTTCCAGCTCGTCCTTGACCTGGTGCATGCCGATGCGCTCGGCCAGCGGGGCGTAGATCTCGATGGTTTCGCGGGCGATGCGCTTGCGCTTGTCCGGGTTCTTCAGGTGGAACAGCGTGCGCATGTTGTGCAGCCGGTCGGCCAGCTTCACCAGGAGGACGCGGATGTCCTCCGACATGGCCAGGACCAGCTTGCGGAAATTCTCGGCCTGCTTGGCCTGCTCGCTGTGCAGTTCCAGGCGCGACAGCTTGGTCACGCCGTCGACCAGCCGCGCGATCTCCTTGCCGAAGAGCTTCTCGATGTCCTCCAGCGTCGCGACCGTGTCCTCGACCGTGTCGTGCAGCAGCGCGGTCGCGATCGTCCCGGCATCCAGCTTCAGCTGGGTCAGGATGCCGGCGACTTCCAGCGGGTGGAGGAAGTAGGGGTCGCCCGAGGCGCGGGTCTGCGAACCGTGCGCCTTCATGGAGAAGACGTAAGCGCGGTTGAGCAGGTCCTCGTCGGCCGAGGGGTCGTACGCCTTGACGCGCTCGACAAGCTCATATTGCCGGATCATGTCACCGGACCCGGCGCAGCGTGCGCCTTGCTAGCGTTTAGACTGAAAGGGGGCCTTGCGGCCCCCGATCCATGGGAAGCGTCCAGCGTCAGAGGTCTCCGTCCGCGTCACGGCCGACGACGTCGTCCTCCGTCGCGCCGAAGGCCGCGTCGGGATCGGCGTCCATGTCGGCGAGCATGTCCTCGCCCTCGCCGGCCTCCTCGGCCTCGCCCATCGCCTCGTCGTCGTCCAGCGAGTTGTCGCTGCGCGCGGCCCAGTCGTGCTCGCCGGCCATCAGCTCGACGATCTCCTCCTCGGGCTCGTCCGGCTCGACGTGCTTCTGGTGGCCCTTGATCAGGGCGTTCTTCAGGAACTCCAGCGACACCGTCTCGTCCGCGATCTCGCGCAGGGCAACGACGGGGTTCTTGTCGTTGTCGCGGTCGATCGACAGCGGCGCACCGGACGCGATTTCACGCGCGCGCTGGGCGGCCATCATCACCAGTTCGAAACGGTTGGGAACCTTGAGGACGCAATCTTCGACGGTAACGCGGGCCATACCAAACCAACTCCGGCATCTTCTGAAGGCAGTTGAATATATTGATGCGTCAGCGCGGGCGCAAGCGGTTCGAGCCATGATCGGCCCCGCCGCCGTAATCCTCCCGCATCACTCCGCCCGCATCATTGCCTCCACCGACAACCCCTTGCTCCGAAGAAGGTCAGGCCCTAATTTCTAGTTAGGTGAAACGCATTTTGGCGTGTGCCGGCAATATAATACAATCCCTTGTGGAAGGAATACGACATTGGAGCGCAATACGACTTTGCCGAAGGATGTTACGAAGCTGTTTTATAAGGAAGAACGGCTGGCGATGTTCATCGACGGCGCCAACTTGTACGCCGCCGCGCGCGCCCTGGGCTTCGATATCGATTACAAGCGGCTGCGCGACGGATTCGCCTCCGAGGGGCGCCTTGTCCGGGCTTTTTACTACACCGCGCTTGTCGAGGACCAGGAATACTCGCCGATTCGGCCGCTGGTCGACTGGCTCGACTACAACGGCTACACCATGGTGACCAAGCCGACCAAGGAATTCACCGACGCGTCCGGCCGGCGCAAGATCAAAGGCAACATGGACATCGAACTGGCCATCGACGTGATGGAGATGGCCGAGCATGTCGACCACATCCTGCTCTTCTCCGGCGACGGCGACTTCCGCCGGCTGGTGGAGGCCGTGCAGCGCAAGGGCGTGCGCGTCAGCGTCATCAGCACCGTGCGCTCCCAGCCGCCGATGGTCGCCGACGAGCTGCGCCGCCAAGCCGACAACTTCATTGAGCTGCAGGACCTCGCCCCCAGCATCGCCCGCATCCATCACCACCGCGATCCGATGATGAACACGGGCGGCATGGGCGGCAGCAGCGACCACGGCGCCCAGGGGCCGAACAACCTCTACGACAATTTGTAATGGCAAGCCGCGGCGCTGAGCTCGAACAGGCTCAGCGCCGCGCGACGGTCGGCCGCAGGGCCGACTCCGGAAGGCTGAACATCGCCAGATAGGTCCGCTGCAACGGGCTTCGGTTGTCGTCGGACACGATGTAGACCAGCGTCTCGCCGGCGGCACCCGGCCGCACCGCGATCCCCTCGAAGTTGTCCACCAGCAGCGGCGGCTCCAGCCGCGCCAGCTCGACGCCCTCCACGATGGCGCCGGGTTGCAGCGAGTCGGCCGGCACATGGACAATCCGCGCCGCCCAGCCGCCCAGCAGCGACACCCGGCGCTCCAGCACGAGCACGCTCCCGTCCGGCAGCGCCGCCGCCCCGGTCGGGCGGAAGCGCGGAGCCGCGCGGTAGGTCAGCCGGTGCCAATCGGCACGCGACTCGATTCGCGTGTCCCCCAGCCAGGCCGGACGCTCCCGCACCCCGTCGTCGTCGCCTTCCTCGATGGCGAGCAGCCCGCCGCCCGGCAGCACCGTCAGCGCCTCGATCCCGCCGTTGGGCGGCGCGTCCTCCAGCCCCGGCGGTGTGGGCAGCCGCACCGGGGCGCCCTCCGGATGGCCGAGCCCGCCGGTGTACCGCAGGATGCGGTGGTTGCGCTCGAAGGACACCAGCCAAGCTCCGTTCGGAAGCCGCGCGATTTCCTCCGAGTCGTTGCGGCGCCCACGGTAAGCGGGGTCGTCGTCGAGCGGCAGGGCATGGATGGCGATGTCGGAAGCCGCCGCCAGGAACCCGGCGCCGTCATAGGACAAACGTCCGTTAACGGTCCGGCCTGTGTCGCTAACCGCCAGGAAACGGCCGCCGTCCGGGCTGACCCACAGGCCCGACAACCCGCCGTAGACGGCGTTGTCGGACAGTTCCAGGGCACCGCGGAACTTCAGGGCGCCGACCTCGGCAACGGCCGGGCGCTCCGGGTCGAGGCGGACGGGAATGGATGGGGCGGACGGCCCACGGCCGCTGTCCGCCAGCACCGCGCAGCCGCCGGCGATCGCCAGGGCCGCAAGGCACGAAGCAAGGAGGAGACGCTTTCGCATGGCCGGCACTCAACCACGGGCGGCGGCGGCTGCAAATGCCTTTTCGGGCGTGCCACGACTTCGCCGGTCGCCCGCCCCATCCGGACGGTTGTAGCCCGCGGAGCACATCACCTGTACGGCCGGTCCCCCTCGAACGATCGGCGTATGAGGCTCGGGGTACTTCCTCAGAACCAATTCGAGAGTGGGTCGAAGCGCATAAATTGTTGTGGACCCAAGAAAAACGTCACTGGCTCCAACCGAGAAGCGCGTAATGCTCATTCATCCCCGGTACCAGCCGGTCACCCTGCCACCGGATCGCCCCGCCACCGGTCCGGAAGCGCCGGACGATCCGCTCGCCGCGCGGATCCGGGAGCTTGAATCCGAGCTTCGCGAGTTGCAGCACCGGGCAAAGAACAGCCTTCAGTTGGTAATCAGCCTGCTGAAGCTGCAGACCGGCCGCATCCGTGACCCGGACGCCCGCGCCGCCTACGAACAGACGCTCGTCCGCATCGAGGCGTTGGCCATCCTGTACCGGCAGCTCCACGAATCGGGCACGGGCACGCATGTGGACCTTGGCCGTTACGTCGAGGCACTGGCCGACGCGGTGAAGCACGGCACGCCCGGCGGGCTCGCCAACGTGCCCATCGACGTGAAGAGCGATCCCATCCAGATCGGCCTGTACGAGGCGATGCCGCTGGGCCTGATCACGGCGGAGCTGATCACCAACAGCCTGCACCACGCCTATCCGGAGCAGGGCTGGATCAACGTCTCCATCTCGCAGGAGGCCAACGGGCGCGCGCGGCTGATCGTGGAGGACAACGGGCGCGCCCTGCCCGCCGGATTCGACACCACCGCCGAGGACGGGCTGATGCTGGCCGAAGCGCTCGCCGCCCAGCTTGGCGACACCCTCAACACCGAAAGCGACGCCAGCGGCACCACCGCCAGCGTGTCCTTCCCGGTCTAAGCGTCAGCCCTCCGACGGGCCGTGGGCGTGGGCGTGGCCATGACCATGCCCGTGGTCATGGTGCTCATGGGGGAATTCGGGCTCCGGCGCCGTCTTCACCACGCCCGCGAGGTGGTCGCGGATCGCCTGGACGGAATCGGTTTCGGTGGTGGTCACCGGCTCGATGCCGCGGCGGCGCATGTGGTTGATGAAGCCCTGGCCGGAACTGCCGGTGATGACGACCGAAACCTCGTCGATGGGGTGCGGACGGCCGTCGCCGGCGAGGTGCAGCACCTCATCCTCCGCCAGTTCGATGCGCTTGACCTCCACCGGGTCGCGGCCGGCCTCCGCCTCGTACACCAGGAAGCGGCGGGTGCGCCCGCCGTGGGTGGCGATGCTGCGGTAATCCTGCGTGCCGACGGCGATCCTCATGCGCGCTTCCTCCCTCAATGCGGGCGCGCCACCGTCGCATGGCGAAACGGCGCCGGCACTGAGGGAGATCAATGCGCGTTACAGGATTTCCGTTTCGTCGGAGCGGATAACGTCCGTCCACTTGCGCTCCAGCCGGCGCAGGGTGCGGTAGGTGACCTCGAAGTCCTGCGTGTCGCCGTCCGTGCGGATCAGCCCATCGGAATGGACCGAGGCCATGTGGCGCAGCCGCTCGCACAGCTCGATGCCCTTGGTGGACAGCTTCAGCCGGGCGGCCCGCTTGTCCCGCGGCGAGGCGGTGCGGTCCACATAGCCGGTGTCCACCAGCTGCTTCAGATTGTAGGAGGCGTTGGAGCCCAGGTAGTACCCGCGCTCGATCAGGTCGCGCACGCTGATCTCCCCGTTGGAGATGTTCAGCAGCATCATGACCTGCACGGGGCTGATGTCATCGACGCCGATGCGTCCCAATTCGATGCGCAGCACATCCAGGAACCGGCGATGCATCCGTTCGATGATGCGCGCCACCTCATGGTACATCTGGGTGGCGGTCGCCTTGTCCTTGCGCGCGGCGTCTTCCGTCAATGGCTGGGCGAGCGTCGACATGGGCCTCGGGTTCTTCGTGGGAGGGCGGGAATACTCTCCGTGTCGAAGACACCGTAGAGACCGAACTGTTTAAGATATGTTAACTGTGAACGACGGGAAGGGTTGGCGACCTTGCCAATCCTTGGCGGGCTTTTGCGCCGGCCCCACACTTGTCACCGCTGGTCCTCGGCACTGGGCCCCACCCTACCCCTCCCCCGCGAAGTGGGGAGAGGTCGGGAGGGAGGCCCAACGCGCCCCCCTCCACACACAGGCGTCACACCCAGTTATCGTCCCCGCCGCCATCATCGAAGCCCGGATCATCCTGGCCCGGGTCGTCGCTCTGATAATCGACGTCACGCGCGGTGTTGTCGGGCAGGAAGCCCTGCGGGTCGTCGCGGCCGGCTGAATCGCCCGCCGAATCGCCGTAGTAGTTGTTGATGATCGTCTCGCTGGGGCCGCCCACCCCGCCCATCGGGGCCGCCATGGCCGAGCCGAATGGGCCCGGCGAGTGGTGGAGCAGCGACGAGATGGCGTTCGCCGCCAGCATGCCGCCGGCGACGCCGGCCGCGGTCTGGGCGGCGCCGCTCAGAAAGCCGCCGCCGCGCGGCGCGAATGCCTGGGCCGGCGGGGCGTAGCCCGGCTGCGGCGGATAACCGGGCTGGGCGTAGCCGCCCGACTGCCCATAACCCGGCTGCGGCGGGGGCGCGCCCCACGGACCGCGGCCGCCGGAGGGCGGGGCCGGGTTGTAGGCCGGGTCGGGCGCCCGCGGTTCCTCCGGCCGGCTGCCCCACGGGCTGCCGCGGCCGAGGCCGAGAGCGTTGGACAGGAAGCTGCCGCCCGCCGGCTGTGTCTGCGACTGCGCGCGCGACTGCGCGTCCTTCAGCTGCTGCTCCAGCTCCTCGATCCGCTTCTGGGCGGCGGTCAGCGCCTGCTGCTGCACCAGGACGGACTGCGCCATGTAATAGGACGAGGCCGGCTGGGACTGGACCATCTGCTGGATGAAACGTTCCGCCTCCTGGTCGCGCGGCTGGTTCTCCACCTCGCGCAGGTGCTTGAACAGGTCGGTCAGAAGGTTGCGTTCCTCGGGCGTCATGCGGATGTCTCCTGTGCGCGCTCTTCTCGGGCGCCACCCATCATGTGGAGTCCCCGCCCCCTCAGGGACAAGGGTGCCCCACATTAAACGATCGTCACCAAGAAGCGATCTTCACGAAGTTGGGCGACCGCTCATCCCACCTTCCGCTGCGTTTCCGCCTCCGGCGGGCTGAGCGCCGCGCGCACCGCGTCGTCGACCCGCTCCAGCCAGACGAAGGTCAGCTGGTCGCGCACGGCGGCTGGGATGTCGTCATAGTCCTTGCGGTTGCGGGCCGGCAGCATCACCGTCTTTAGCCCGGCGCGCTGGGCGGCCACCACCTTCTCCCGAATCCCGCCGACCGGTAGGACGAGGCCGCGCAGGCTGATCTCCCCCGTCATCGCCGTGTCAGCGCGAACACAGCGGCCGGAGAGCAGCGAGACCAGCGCCGTGAACATCGCCACACCGGCGGACGGGCCGTCCTTCGGGATGGCGCCGGCCGGGACGTGGACGTGGATGTCGAACTTGTCCAACCCCTCCGGGTCCAATCCCAGCTCCCGCACCCGCGACTTGATGAGGCTGAGCGCGGCCTGCGCGCTTTCCTTCATCACGTCGCCGAGCTGCCCGGTCAGGATCAGCCGGCCGGAGCCGGGGAAGCGGCTCGCCTCGATGAACAGGATGTCGCCGCCGACCGGCGTCCAGGCGAGCCCCGTCGCCACGCCGGGCACGCTGGTGCGCATCGCCACGTCGTTCTCGAATCGCGGCGGACCGAGGATCTCGGTCAGCATCGGCGGGTCGACACGAAGCCGCTCCACCTGCCCTTCGGCGATGCGCACCGCGACGTGCCGCGCGACGGCGCCGATCATGCGCTCCAGGTTGCGGTTCCCGGCCTCGCGCGTGTGGTCGCGGATGATGGCGCGCAGCGTGTCGTCAGGGATTTCCAGCTGATCCGGCCGCAACCCGTTGGCGGCGAGCTGGCGCTTCACGAGATAGCGCTTGGCGATCTCCAGCTTTTCGTCCTCGGTGTAGCCGCTGAGTTCGATCAGCTCCATGCGGTCGCGCAACGGACCGGGGATGGTGTCCAGCACGTTGGCGGTGGCGATGAACATCACCTTCGACAGGTCGAAAGCCACGCCCAGGTAATGGTCGCGGAAGGTGGCGTTCTGCTCCGGGTCCAGCACCTCCAGCAGCGCCGCCGACGGGTCGCCGTGGAAGCCCTGGCCCAGCTTGTCCATCTCGTCCAGCATCAGCACGCAGTCGCGCGTACCGGCCTTGCGGATCGCCTGCACGATGTTGCCGGGCAGCGCGCCGACGTAGGTGCGGCGGTGGCCGCGGATCTCGCTCTCGTCATGGACGCCGCCCAGCGAGACGCGCGCGAAGGCCCGCCCCGTCGCCCGCGCGATGCTCTGGCCGAGGGAGGTCTTGCCGACGCCCGGCGGCCCGACGAAACACAGGATGGGGCTGCGCCCTTCCGGGTTCAGCTTGCGGACGGCCAGGAACTCCAGGATGCGGCGCTTGACCTTTTCCAGCCCGTAATGGTCCTCATCCAGGATGCGCCGCGCCTCGGCGATGTCGATGCTGGATTCCGACAGGCGGTCCCAGGGCATCTCGATCAGCCAGTCCAGGTAGGTGCGCACCATGGAGTATTCCTGGG
Source organism: Azospirillum canadense (assembly GCF_025961225.1). Taxonomy (GTDB): domain Bacteria; phylum Pseudomonadota; class Alphaproteobacteria; order Azospirillales; family Azospirillaceae; genus Azospirillum; species Azospirillum canadense. Next base: position 1,002,889 of record NZ_JAOQNG010000010.1, read on the forward strand.
CGGCCTCCGGCATCCGCTCCAGCCTGCGCAGTTCCTTCTCCGCGTGTTCGCGCACGTCGGGCGGCATGCCGGCCTTGACGATGGCGTCCTGAAGCTCCCCGATCTCCGCCTGCCGGCCCTCGTCAGCCTCGCCCAGTTCCTTCTGGATGGCGCGCAGCTGTTCGCGCAGCAGGAACTCCCGCTGCCGCTCGTCCATGGCCTCCCGCGTACGCTCACGAATGTCGCGGGAGATGCGCAGCACCTCGATGCGCTGGGCCAGCAGGCTGCCGACCTTCTCCAGCCGCTCCAGCAGGTCGATGGTTTCCAGCACCCCCTGCTTCTCGGCGGGCTTCAGGTCCATGTAGCTGGCGGTCATGTCGGCCAGTTCGGCGGGGCTGTCGATCGCCTGCACCGCGGCCAGCAGCTCCTGCGGGGCCTGGGGCAGCAGTTGGAGCGCCTCCGCCGCCTCGTTGCGCAGGTTCAGGAAGCGCGCCTTGACCTCCGGCGAGTTGACCTCGCTTTCCTCCACCATCTCCACGCGGGCGGCCAGGAACGGGTGGCCCGGCACCCATTCAACCACGCGGAAGCGCTGCAAGCCCTGGCAGACCAGATGGTGCGACCCGTCCGGCGTGGTGACGTAGCGTAGGATGTTCGCGGTGGTGCCGATGCGGTGCATGTCGGCGCCGGTCGGCTCCTCCACCGCCTCGTCGCGCTGGAGCAGGATGCCGACCGCCCGTTCGCGGCGCGCCGCTTCCTGAGCGGCGGCGATCGACCGCGCCCGGCCCACCGTGACCGGCAGCACGACCCCCGGGAATTGCACGAGGTTCCGCACCGGGATGACCGGGATCACATCGTCCGGAAGGCTGTCGCCGGCGGTTTCGGGGGCGGTTTCGGGGGCGGCCTCGGGGATGGTGATTTTGGCAGCCGCGTCGGTGGCTTGGTCCGTGGCGTCGCCCGCAGCGTCATCGTCCGTCATGCATCTGTCCTTCAACCCATCTTGTCGAGCGCCAGCACAAGGCAGCCGGCGACGAGGTCGCGCCGGCCCATGCGGAAGGCGCCGGCGGGCAGTTCGATTCGCCGCTCGAAGCGGCCGTGCGGGATTTCAAGCCGGTGGATGATGCCGTCCCGGCCCAGCGGCAGAGACCGCTCGCCGGCGACGACGAGGACCCCGTCCTCGACGGCGATGTCCAACTGGTCCGCCGCGACGCCGGGCAGGGCCACGACGATCATAACCGCGTCCTCCGTCTCGTAGACGTCGACCGGCGGGGTCCAGCAGGCCCGGCGGGAGCCCGGCGGCGCTGGGCGGAAGAACTGGCGGTGCAGCCGTTCGGCGCGGTCGAGCAGTTCGACGGCTTCCGACCACATGAAGGAACCGGGGTCGCGACGGGGTGGCATGGAACCTCCTCGGCAAGGGTCAAGATCGGGCGGTCAAGATCGGGCGACGTCAGGCACCGCCGCCGGATTCCTCGGCGGCGCCGGGCGCACGATCCTCGGCACCCCGCCGGCCTCCCTGCGGCTCGTTCTCGATCCCCATCATGCCTTCCGCGGCGCGACCCAGGTTCCCGCTCCCGGACACCACGTTGGCGTCCATGGCCTCCGCCGCGTGGCTGGCTCCGTCACCCCCCGAATCGCCGTCGCTGAGTTCCCGGCAAGCCCGCTCCCAATTTTCCGCATGCCGGCCCTCCGGGCGCCCTTCCTGTTCCCAAATCTCGTAAGCCCGCTGCCGGATGCGGTTCTCGTCCATGGCGCCTTGGTCCCTTCCCGTTGTCGGCCGTATGCTGCGGCGCGATGGCGCAACGCAGCATCCCCGGCACTCGGGCCGGGGACCGTTCGTTGGCTTAGCAACGGCGTTGGGAAGTCCGGCGTTCCGCTGTCCGTCCGGACATCAGACGGAAGAGGAGGAGATGGCCGTTGGAGTCACGGAATGGTTGAGATTTCAACCATGCCCATCCGGCGGATCGGGACGGCCGATGTCGTCGTCATGGCCGCTGCGGTTGCTGAGGAAGACCAGCGCCATCAGGCCGATGGCGACAGCGCTGGTCAGCACCGCCCCGGCGATCATCGCCAGCAGCCCCTGAAGGCTGAGACCGAAGGTGTCGAAACCCTGCACCGCCCAGGCGCCGAGCAGAACCACGGCGACCAGGACGGGACAGGCGATCAGAAAAACGCGAAGCCAGCTCATGCACGCTTATCCCCTCTCCCAGCCCCGCCGGGGGCGGGCGAGGGAGATGAGCGCCGGTTTCAAGACGCATCACACCCCTCGCCTGACTTCCTCAATGCGACAACAGCAGCGGGACCGGGCTGGTGCGCAGGACGTGGCGGGTGCCGCCGCCGCGGTGCAGGAAGGGGAAGCCGTAATGGCCGTGCGCGCCCATCACCAGCAGGTCGGCGCCAGCGTCCATGGTGCGGGCCAGCAGCGCGTCCATGGCGCCGATGTCGGACACGGTGAAGTGCGTCTGCTCCGCCTTCACGCCGTGCAGGGCCAGATGCTCCAGCAGGCCGACGCGTTCCGTGTCGGACACGTTGGCGGCCGCGGCCTGGGTCAGCACGGTGATGACCGTCACGTCGCTCGCCGCGGTCAGGAAGGGCATGGCGTCGCCCAGTGCGCGGGCGGCCTCCCGCTCGGCGTTCCAGGCGACGGCGATGCGCTTGCCGATCGTCGGGAACGTCCCGGCGTAGGGAACCACCAGCACCGGGCGGCCGGAGTTCAGCACCACCTGCTCGTTCAGCTCCTCCGGCGCGGCACCGTCGCCGGCGCTGCGGTCGTACTGGCCCAGCACGGTGATGTCGGCGAAGCGCGACCAGATGATCGTCTCGCGGATGACGTGGTTGTACTCGCCGTGCGACAGCGCGTGCCAGTGCCCTTGAAGGCCGGCGGCCTGCAGCTTGGCGCGGAACATCTCCTCGCTGGCGGTGGCGGACTGGCCCAGATGGTCGCTCGACCGGCGCGCGATGATGCTGGTCGGGTTGCGGTCGGTCTGCGCGAACACGCCGCGCAGGAAGGCGCCATGCTGCTTGGCCAGCGCGACGGCCGCGTCGAGCCGCATCTCCACCTGCGGACCGGAATCGAGATGCACGAGGATGTGCTTGTAGGACATGAGAACTCCTCCCGTTTTTCTTGTGCAGCCGGGCGGGCCGCGAGGTTGCCCATCGCCGCCAATTGTCCAACGAGCGCGAAAACAACGCCAGCACGAAAACCCGGGTGCGTACGAAAGGAACACGGCGGTGCGGGATGGAATGGCGTCCCGTCTAGAACCGCACCCCGACGCGGGCGGTGAAGGCGTGGTTGTGGCCGTCGGCGCCCGACAACTCCGCCCGATAGCCGACGGCGGCGGTCACCGCCTGCCCGATGTGGGCCGACAGGCCGGCGCCGACCACCAGCGCGTTGCGGCCGATGCCGCTGGGGTTCACGCTGTTGGAGGCGCCGCCGGGAAGGATCACCGTCACGGTGCGCGGGTCGTCGGCGAACTCGTGCTCCCAGGCGAGCGCGAGGCTCGGCTCCAGCACCGCCTGCCCGATCTCGAAGCTGGTGGAGGCCTCGGCCCCGACGCTGCTGGCGACCGACCGGGCGCTCTGCCGTTCGGTGCGCAGCGACAGCGGCCCAGCGCCGGTCTCGCCGTAGCCGTCGACCTCCGAATACAGGTACCGCAGGCCGAGCCGCGGTCCGACGGAGAAGCGACCGACCTGCGCGGTGTAGCCGCCCGCGACCGAGAATCCGTAGGTCTGGCCGTCGGTTTCCGCCGACGCGGTCGGGAAGACCGCGAAGCCCGTGTTGCGGTCGATGTCGCCGTAATGGTCGAAGGACACGCTGCCGAGAATGGCGAGGGAGAATCCCTGCGCCTCGGTGATCGCGTGCAGGCCGATGATGGTGCTGGTGACGCCGACCTCCCCTTCCCCCTTGTCGAGTGTCGCATGCCCATGCGCGCCGCCAACCGACAGGCCGACCCGCGTCGACGGGTTGATCGTGTATTGCGCCCCGACCCCGCCAACCTGGGTGTCGTACCGGAACCCCGCCTGTTCCGAGTTCCCGGCGAGCCGCCCCCAGGAGGCGTCGCCGATCAGGAACGCCGACAGCGGCCCCTCCCCGATCTTTTCCACCCGCGATCCGGCCGCCGTCCCCAGCGCCGTTCCGGTCACGGAACCGAGCAGCGCCCGGTGCCAACCGCGGGAGATGTCGAAGGCCAGCTCCGGCTGCATCGCCACCGTCTCCGCCGCGTCGTTCAGCGCCAGGACGGCGCCCTGCATGTACTGCGCGATCAGCAGATGCGCGGCCTGGGTCGGGTGGATCTCGTCCCAATAGACGGTCTGGTCGGCCTGCGCCTGGGTCGGGCAGGCGCCGGTGGCCTTGTTGCCGGAAATGCAGGGGGTCAGCGTGTTGGTGAAGCCGTAAGCCGTCGGGTTGGCCGCCACTGCCCGATACAGCCCGTTCACGTCGGCGACGATGATCTTGACGCCCAGCCGCTTCTCTAGGTCGTTCATCGCTTGCTGGAGCTGTGCGTTGTGCGCCCCGGTGACGAGGTTCAGCAGCGCGGCGCGGTCGGTGCCGCGCGTGTCGGGGATGTTGCCGAGGTCCGGCAGGTTCGGCACCAGGAAGGTGCGCCCGCCCAGCGCCGCCAGCCGCGTGACGGCCGTGGAGATGTTGCCGACCGTCTGCGCGATCAGCGGGGCCGGATCCTGCCCCGCCTTGACCCCGTTGAAATAGTCGTTGCCGCCGGCCCAGACGGTGAAGATACCGCCGCCGCGGTTGCCGGGCCCCGTCAGGGCGAACTGGCTGACCTGCCCCAGCACGCCGGGGACGTTGGACTGCGACAGCGCGCCCGTCTCCGCGCCGCCGTAGGCGTAGTTGGTCTGCTGGTTCGGCGTGCTGCCGACCAGCGGCGCGAAGCGCTCCACCCACACCGGGCCGTTGGAGAAGCGGCCGTCGAAATAGGGCGGGCTCTGTGGGATCAGGCCCTTCGTCAGTTCATAGACGCGGCCGGTGTCGGACAGGCTGTCGCCGAAGACGAAGGTGCGGTCGAAGGGCACGGCCCCCGCTACCACGGGCACCCCCAGCAACACCGCCGCCACTCCCGCCGCCATCCCGATCGCGCGCATGATCCCCCCACCGCTGCTCTCCCGCTGGAAACAGCGTCGGGGGCCGTCATGGCGCGCCGTCGCGGGCGTTACCGCCTTTTCGCGTGGAAGAGAAGCCTTCCGGACACGTTCATCAGCGCAAGAGGTCGATTTTCTTGGGTCATCCACGGGGCCGCGCTTGCATGGAGCGGCCCCGTGGAGGAGGCAAGACCTCGAAACTGCACCGGGCGGCACTGCATTGGCGGGGCCGCCCGATTTTTAAGGCCCGCCTTTTCGGATTGGCCGTCAGACCACCCCGCCTCCGCCCCGGAAGTTCAGCAGGCTCGGCGCCTTGTCGATGATCTCCTCCAGGATCAGGGAGGCCGTCTCCAGGTCGCGCTCCAGCTCCGCCCCCAGCTTGCCGGCGTAGCTCGGGCGCTGAAGCTTTTCGTGCGCGTCGTGCAGGCTGCGCAGCTCCGCCACGAAGATCTCGCGCGCACCCATGGGCAGGATCGGATTGGCCGACAGCACGAAGAAGAAGCGCATGCTGGCGCGCACCAGCAGGGCCAGCATGACCGTGTCCAGCCGCTCGAACTGCTCGCGCAGGTCGTCGGAGCGCGTGTCCACGAGGTTGCGCAGCCGCTGCTCGATCAGGATGACCAGCGCCTGGAACTCCCCGACCTTGTCGCGGAAGTCGCGGTAGGCGCCGAAGCTGTGCTTGCTGGCGTCGTGCTCGGCGCGCTGGGCAAGCTTCGACGCCTCGCGGCACTGCCGCTCCAGGGCGGACAGCAACTCCGTGACCTCGGCGCGGGTGTACTGGCGCTTGCTCATGGCGGCGGGGCGGTTCTTTGATTGCGATGGCCCGCCCTATAGCACGAACACGCGCCCCGGGTCACCGTGGCGCGTGTTCGCACACGCGAAGGATCAGTGATCCGCCCGTCAATGATCAGCGGGTGCCGGCTTGCCGCCCGGCCGCCGGACCAGCGGCATCAGCAGCAGGGCGGAGAAGAACACCCCGGCCATCAACAGCAGGCAGTCGTTGAAGGTCAGGACCAGCGCCTCGCGCTGCACCATGCCGGCCAGCGTCTTCATCGCCGCCCCCTGCGGGTCGACCACCATGCCGTCGAACTTGTTGGTCAGCCCGTCGATGGTGTCCTGCACCAGCGGGCGCGCCATATTCAGATTGTCGCCCAGCCGGTTCGTATGCAGCGCCAGCCGCTCGATCAGCACCGTGTTGATCGCCGCCAGCCCGATGGCGCCGCCCAGGTTGCGCATCAGGTTGTAGAGGCCCGACGCGTTCTTCAGCTGCTCCGGCGGCAGGGTGCCGAGCGCGATGGTGTTCACCGGGATGAAGCACAGCATCAGCGACAGCCCGCGCACCGCCTGCGGCAGGAACAGCTCCCAGAAGCCGGACTGGTTGGTCAGCTGGGCGTTCAGCCACACGCCGGTGCCGAACAGGGTCAGCCCCATGCCCAGCATGACGCGCAGGTCCACCTTCTTCGACAGGGCGCCGGCGATGGGGGCGGACATGAACTGGAAGGCGCCGGTCACAAACATGATCGTGCCGATCTGCAGGCTGTTGAAGCCGCGCACGCGGGCCAGGAACAGCGGCTGCAAGTACACAGCACCGTACAGCCCGATGCCGATGATGAAGCTGTAGAGCGATCCGATGGCGAAGTTGCGGTCCAGGAAGGCGCGAAGCTCCACGATCGGGTTGCGGTAGGTCAGCACCCGCCAGAAGAAGCCGATGCCGGCCACCGCCGCGACAACCGCGAAGACCGCCACATACTCGTCCTCGAACCAGTCCTGGCGCGGCCCCTCCTCCACCACGAACTCCAGGCTGCCGAGGAAGGCGGCCATCAGGCCGAGGCCCACGAAGTCGAAACCCTTGCGCAGCGCCGGGTTCGGCTTGTCCACGTCGACCAGCGTCCAGACCAGCGAGGTCACGGCGATGCCCGGCAGCACGTTGGCCAGGAACAGCCAGTGCCAGGAAAAGCTCTGCGTCAGCCAGCCGCCCAGCGTGGGCCCCAGCGTCGGCGCCATGGTGGCGACCAGACCGATCATCACCGACACGCCGGCCCGCTTCTCCGGCGGGAATAGGGAGAAGCTGGTGGCGAAGACGGTCGGGATCATGGCGCCGCCGATGAAGCCCTGGAGCGCCCGCCACACGATCATCGATTCGATGCTGGAGGTGAAGGCGCAGGCGACGCTGGTCAGCGTGAAGCCGGCGGCGGCGATGGTGAACAGCACGCGGGTGGACAGGATCCGCGCCAGCATGCCGGACAGCGGGATCATCACCACTTCGGCGATGAGGTAGGAAGTCTGCACCCACGAGATCTCGTCGGCGCTGGCCGCGAGGCCCGCCTGGATCTCCGACAGGGAGCTGGACACGATCTGAATGTCCAAGATCGCCATGAACATGCCGACGACCATGGACAGGAATCCCGCCCAGTCGCGGCCCGTGACCTTGCGGAAGGCTCCGGCCCCCGGTGGGGAGCCGGCCGGCGGATTCGGGGAGGAAGGGGCCGCCGCGTCCCGACCCGCGGGGGTGGGGGATGGAAGCCGGGGCGCGGCGGCCGCACCACCCGCGGCCGTCGGGGGAACGGCAATGCGGGTGGAAGGCGTGTCGTCGTTGGTGATGGCGGTCATGGTCGCCCTCTCCAGGACGAAAGAGTGTGTCTGGCTTTACTTCGACGCGACGGCCTGTCCGGGACGGACGGCGCCGAACACAGTGCCGGCGACGTGCTGGGCATCGGCCGCACCGCGGGTATCGACCTCGGCGGTGACCGACAGGCCGGGGCGCAGCAGGCCGGCCAGTGCGTTGTCGCGCGGCAGGGCGATGCGCACGGGCACGCGCTGGACGATCTTGGTGAAGTTGCCGGTCGCGTTCTCCGGCGGCAGCAGGCTGAACTGCGAGCCCGACGCCGGCGCGAAGCTCTCCACCTTGCCCTCCAAGCGCCGGCCCGGATAGGCGTCGATCGCCACGGTGACCACCTGGCCCGGCCGCATGCGGCTGAGCTGCGTCTCCTTGAAGTTGGCGACGACATAGACGTCGGGCAGCGGCACCAGCGACAGCAGTTGCACGCCGGGGCGCGCGTACTGGCCGACCTGGACGCCACGGTTGCCGACCACGCCGTCAACCGGCGCGCGGATCACCGTGTTGGCGAGGTCGTTGCGCGCGGTTTGCAGCGCCGCCTCGGCCTGGCGCAGGCGCGCCTCCGTCTCCACCCGGCTGGCATTCAGCACGCCGACCTGGTCCTTTTCCGCGTCGAGCGCGGCGCGGGCCTTGTTGGTCGCCGCCACCGCCTTGCGCAAGTCGGCGTCGGCCGTCTCGAACTTCTGCTTGCTCGCCCAGCTTTCGTTGGCGAGCGCGCGGGTGCGGTCGAAGTCCTGCTGGGCGCGGCGCTGCTCCGCCTCCGCGCTGGCGACCGAAGCCGCGGCCTGGTCGATCAGCGCGCGCTGGAGTTCCAGCTTGCTGCCGATGGTGCCCAGCGCCGCCTTCTGCCCGGCGACGTTGGCCTCGGCCTCCGCGACCTTGGCGGTGAAGTCCTGGTCGTCGAGCACGGCGAGCACGTCGCCGGCGGAGACCTGCTGGTTCTCGGCCACCCGAACCTCCCGCACATAGGCGGAGACCTTCGGGCTGACCACGGTGATGTCGCTGTGAACATAGGCGTTGTCCGTCGACTCGATGAACCGACCCTCGGTCCACCAATGCCAGCCGCCGAACCCCCCGCCCACCAGGGCGGCCACCGCGACTCCCGACAGAACGATCTTCCGAACGCCCTTGGCCATGTCTCTTCCGTCCATCCCATTCCGGTTCAGGAAGCCCACATCCGGGCCTCACACAAACTGAACCGTTCAGTTTAGTCTTGCGCAAACATGGCCGAGGGCCTACCTCTTGTCAAGACTGAACTGGACGGTTTAGTTTTAACGGTAGGGATTGAGGTTCGATGCGGAACGCGGTACGGCATCGTGACGTTGCCCGCACTGTGGCAGGACGCGAGGAAAGCATGAACACGCTGGTCGCCCCCACCCCGGAGGCGGGATCGAAGCCGGCCCAGATCCTGGACGCCGCCGGCAAGCTGTTCCTGGAGAACGGCTATGGCGCCGTCAGCATGGACGCGGTCGCCAAGATGGCCAACGTGTCCAAGGCGACGCTCTACGCCCATTTCGGCAGCAAGGACGAGCTGTTCCGCGCCATGGTCGCCTGCGTGTCCAAGGGACAGACGCTGGTCGCCATCTGCGAGGAGGCCAAGCGACTGGAGGTCGCCGACGGCCTGCGCCTGATCGCCCGCCATTTCGCCGACCTCGTGATGTCGCCCCGGGCAATGGCCGGCTATCGCGTCGTGGTCGGCGAGGCGCACCGCTTCCCCGAGCTTGCCCAGGCCTTCTACGAGGCCGGCCCGGCCAAGACCATGGAGCAGATCGTCGGCTACATGGAAGAGGTCGACCGCAAGGGTCAGCTCGCCATCCCCGATCCGCAGCTCGCGGCCGAACAGCTGGTGGGCCTCGTGAAGTCCCACACCCACCTGCGCTACATGCTCTGCCTCGCCGACCGCCCGTCGGAGCAGGAGCTGACCCGCATCATCGACGGCGCCGTGAACCTGTTCATCAAGGGCTACGCGGCCTGAAGCGGCCCAAAGCGGATCATCATCCGCTTCAGGCCCACCACCCCATCACGACCGCTGTTCGATCGACGTCGTCCCGAACAGCCGCTTGTACTCGCGCGGCTGCGACCGCCAGTACTGTTTGGGCGCCTGCACCTCGGCGCCCAGGACCGCGGCGGCGTGCCAGGGCCAGCGAGGGTCGTACAGGATGCCGCGCGCCAGCGCGACCATGTCGGCCTTGCCGCTGGCGACGACCTCCTCGGCCTGCTGCGGATCGGTGATCAGGCCGACGGCGATGGTCGGCATGGCCGTCGCGCGCTTCACGCCCTCGGCCAGCGGCACTTGGTAGCCAGGACCGACTGGAATATCTTGGGCCGGCGTCAGGCCGCCGGACGACACGTCGATGAAGGAGCAGCCGCGCTGTTCCAACGCCTTGGCGAAGGTGATCGTCTGCTCCAGGTCCCATCCGCCTTGCGCCCAGTCGGTGGCAGACACGCGCACGCCCACCGGCCGGTCTGCCGGAAAGGCCGCGCGCACCGCGTCGAACACCTCCAGGGGAAAGCGCATGCGGTTCTCCAGGCTGCCGCCATAGGCGTCCTCCCGCCGGTTGGACAGTGGCGATAGGAACTGGTGCAGCAGGTAGCCGTGCGCGGCGTGCAGCTCGATCGCGTCCAGCCCGATGCGCGCGGCGCGCTTGGCCGCCATGACGAACGCGTCGCGCACGCGCTCCAGCCCGGCGGCGTCCAGCGCCACCGGGGTGCGCTCCCCGTCGGCGTGGGGGATCGGCGACGGCGCCACGCAGTCCCAGCCACCATCCTTCAACGCGATCTGCTGCCCACCCTCCCAGGGCGGCTGCACCGACGCCTTGCGCCCGGCGTGGGCCAGCTGGACACCGATGGGCATCGCCGATTCCTTGCGCACGCAGTCCAGCACATGCTTCAGCGCGGCTTCGGTCTCGTCCGACCACAGACCGATGTCGCCGGGGCTGATCCGCCCCTCCGGAACGACCGCCGTCGCTTCCAGGAACATCAGCCCGGCGCCCGACAGCGCCAGATGCCCGAGGTGGATGAGGTGCCAGCTGCCCGGCTTACCATCCTCCGCCGAATACTGGCACATCGGCGCGATGACGATCCGGTTCTGCAGGCGAAGCTGCCCGATCTCGATCGGCTCGAAGAGTTTGCTGGCCATCGGAAATCCCTCTGCCCTTCGGTCCCATTGGGTATGGCGGCGTCAACAGGCCGCCGCTCCGCGCCTCCCGACAATCGAAAGCCTCACCACCACCGATCATGCTGGCACCGGCCATCCTGGCACCGATCATGCGGGGGCGGGTCGCGGCCGTCCTGAAAGCCCAGATCCCGTCGAAGATGGTCGCTCAGCCGTTCCGGGTCTAGAAGATCCCTCCGCTGCGCCCAGGGCGGGAGCAGCCGCGCCAGCCGGCGGAACGCCGACGGCTCCTCCGGGCGGGCCGCATGGGCTGTCGCGCGCACACCGTCGGTCATCACCACGAATCCTCCTGCCGGTTTATGCCTCCCCATCGAACTGGACCGGACGCGGCTTCCTGTACAACGAAAGCTCAAGGGGCTAGCATAAGGCCACCTTATGCCTTGGCGCGCCGCCCATGCCCCTCCCCCCGCTCTCCTCCATCCGATGTTTCGAGGCCGCCGCCCGGCACCAGAGCTTCACCCGCGCCGCGGAGGAGCTGGGCATGACCCAGGCGGCCGTCAGCTATCAGATCAAGCTGCTGGAGGAGCGATTTGGGCCGCTGTTCCTGCGCCGGCCGCGCGGCGTCGCGCTGACCGAGGCGGGGAGGCGTTTGGCGCCCGCCGTCACCGACGCCTTCGCCGCGTTGCGCGACGCCTTCGAGGATCTGGGCCACGCGGCGGAGGGGGTGCTGGTCATCAGCGTCGTGAACACCTTCGCGTCCAACTGGCTGGCGCCGCGCCTCGGCGGCTTCCAGATCACCCATCCGGCCATCGCCGTGCGGCTGGACGTCACCGGCCGGCTCGTCGACTTCGCGCGGGAGGAGGTGGACGTGGGCATCCGCAGCGGCATCGGACCCTGGCCGGGCCTGACCGCTCACCGCCTGCAGCCGGTGGCCTACACGCCGATGCTCAGCCCGCGCCTGCTGGAACGCGCTGGCCCCCTGGACAGCCCGGCCGACTTGCTGAAGCTGCCGCTGATCGACCCGCAGGATTTCTGGTGGACGGACTGGTTCACCGCGGCCGGCGTGGATCCGTCCGGCCTGCCGTACCGCCCGGATCTGCGCGTCGGCACGCAGCATCTGGGGGCCGGCGTGGCCATGGCCGGACAGGGTGTGGCCATCCTGTCTCCGCTTCTCTTCCGCGAGGAGATCGCCAGCGGGCGCCTTGTGCAGCCCTTCCCGCTCATCCACGGGTCGGGGGAAAGCTACTGGCTGGTCTATCCGGAGGCGCGCCGCCGCTCCCCAAAGATCCGGGCCTTTCGCGACTGGCTGCTCGACGCCGTTGCCGCGTCCGGCGACTGACCGCTCCTTCGCCGCGGCCTTTCGCCACACCGCCCGCCACCGGCACCCGCGGACCCAACAGCCGCCCCACGCGTTCCCCCGCCATCGTCGCCAGACGAATCAGAAGCAGGAGAACCGACATGGGCTGGTCGATCCCCATCGGCACCATCAAGGGCACGGTGGTGCGCATCCACATCACCTTCCTGCTGCTCCTCCTGTGGATCGGCAGTGCGCATTACACGCAGGGCGGCTGGGCCGCGGCGACAGAGGGCGTCGTCTTCATCGCCCTGCTGTTCCTCTGCGTCCTGCTGCACGAGTTCGGGCACGTCCTGACCGCGCGGCGCTACGGCATCCGCACGCCGGACATCACGCTTCTGCCCATCGGCGGCGTGGCGCGGCTGGAACGCCTGCCCGAGAAGCCGTCGCAGGAGCTTCTGGTGGCGCTCGCCGGCCCGGCGGTGAACGTGGTGATCGCCGCCCTGCTCTATCTGGCACTCGGCGGCTTTCCGTCATCGGCAAGCGCGGAGCCGCAAAACGCCGGGGTCGGCGTGCTGGAGCGGCTGGCCTCCGCCAACCTGTTCCTGGCGCTGTTCAACCTGATCCCAGCCTTCCCCATGGACGGCGGCCGCGTCCTGCGCGCGATCCTGGCGTCCCGCCTCGGCTACGGACGGGGCACGCAACTCGCCGCGACCGTCGGGCAGGCGGTGGCCTTCGCCCTCGGGCTGCTGGGGCTGTTCGGTAACCCGCTGCTGCTCTTCATCGCGTTGTTCGTTTATCTGGGCGCGGCGTCCGAATCGCACGCCGTGCAGATGCGGGAGGTTTCGCGCGGCGTGATCGTGTCCGACGCCATGATTACCCACTTCGAAAGCCTCTCGCCGGCCAGCGTGCTGGAGGACGCGGTTCGCTGCCTGTTGCAGACCACGCAGCACGAGTTTCCGGTGGTGGACGGCTCCGGCCGGCTGCGCGGCGTACTGACCCGCGACGACATGATCCGCGCCCTGCGCGACCGCGGCCCGGCGACGCCGGTGCTGGAGGTGATGCGGGCCGACATCCCGGTGATCGACCGCCGCCGCAACCTGGAAGAGGCCCTGCGCCTGATGCAGGAGAACCGCCTTCCCGCTGTCGGCGTCAACGACAACGACGGCCGTCTGGTCGGCCTCGTCACGCCGGAGAACGTCGGCGAGATGATGATGGTCCACGCCGCTCGCCCCGACCGCCGCATGGCGTCCTGAGCGGCTGCGCGATTCCGAACGCCGTCCCTTGTTGACCCATCGGACACCCAATCACCCCAGGAGACAGTCCATGGCGAAGGCCGAATCGAAGAAGCAGCAGATGGCCGCCGGCGCGGCCCTGTCCGCCAAGCGCGGCGAACGGCCCAAATCGAGCCTCAAGGGCGCGTCCCGGCAGATGGTCGAGACCATGAGCGAGAAGGAACTCCACGACATGGCCTCCGCCAAGCGCAAAGACCTGCCGACCCGTGAGTCCTCCAGCCGCGAATCCAGGGATGACTAAGAGCGCACCGGCCGGACCCGTCCGGCCCTGGCTGGACGGCCCCGGCTGGACGCGCGGTCCAGCCGGGGGATGGCTCAGCCGCGGGCTTTCCCAGTCACCGAGAGTTCGTTCAGCCGCTCGCTCATGAGCTTGGCGGTGTCCTCGGGCAACCGGTCGAGCCGCAAGGATGCGGGGATCGCGTAGGCTCCGGTCCGGCGGTCGATCACACACCACTCGGCGCCGTCGTCGCGAAGGCGCGCGACATAACGACTCTCAGTCTTCTCCATGGCACCCTCCAGAAGCGGTTTGAGGCGGTTTCACCGTGTTGGCGGTGCTTGGACGCGCCTTTCCACCGCAGTCCTGCGCCGGAGGCCAAGGCGCATTCGCGGTACCCTGTTGCGGAGAGAAGGAATCCCGGCCTGACTTCCCCAAGTCCGGCCCATACGAGCAGCGTCCGGCATGGCAAACCGCCCCAAGGGCCAACCCAGGGGGTCCGCCCACATGGGCGAAGGATGCACTTTAATTAGGAGAAAATGGCGGAGGGGATGGGATTCGAACCCACGATAGGGGTTTGAGCCCCTAGCACTACTTTGGCAGTTCTACTCGCGCCTGTACGGGGCGAGCCAGCACCGACAGCAGGGACATCGGATCGGTGCCGTCTGAAGGATGTGCGCGAGAATGGCTCGGCGCACGGCGGGCAGCGTCGGTTGCGGCGGCGGTCCGCTGTTGCGCTTTGGCCTTTTTTCCCCACTCCGGGGCGGCCGCGAGCCGGAGGTGCTGGAGGAACGCCAAGGCGATCATCACCAGAAGCGCATGATGGTGCAAGCCGGGCCAGCTGCGGCCCTCGAAGTGATCCAGCCCCAGTTCCTCCTTCATTTGCTGGTGCCCTTGTTCACACACCCAGCGCGCCTTGATCCAAGACGCCAGGGTGCGGAGCGGCGTGTCCGGGGGCAAGTTGCTCAAATAATACTTGCGCTCGCCCGAGTTCCGCAGTTCGCCCACCAGCCAGACCTCGTCACCCGGCAGCGGGGTGCCCCCGCGCTGACGCGGCCCATCAGCGACGCGGACGCGCACGGCGGCGAAATGGGCCGTGAGGGGCCCCTTCGTGCCGGTGCGCCACGTGATGCGACGCCACGCGGCGGTCTTCAGCATGGCCTGCGCGGTGACCGGCTTCTCGCTGGCGACGGCCCGCTTGCGCGGCCGACCGGTCTTGGCGACCGGCCAGGTCAGGGACACCGTGGTGGCGTACACCGCTTGCGTGCTCGTCACCCCCACCGCCCAGGCCAATCCGCGCTGGCTGAGAGCGTGACGGAACGGGGCACCATGGCCGTAGCCGGCATCGGCAACGACACAGCCAAAACGCACCCCCAGGGCCAGGACCCGATCCACTTCCTCGATCGCCAGCTCCGGCTTGGTCCGCGGCTTCTGCTGGGCTTCCGGTACCTGCGCGCGCCGGCACCGATCGGGCTTGCTCGTCCACTCCTCGGGCAGGAACAGGCGCATGACCATCGGAACCGGCACCTCGCGGCGGGCCAGGGTCAGGGTGACCAGGACCTGACAGTTGGCGTTCTTGCCCACGACGCCGGCATACTGCGAGGCGACCCCGACGGAATGCTCGCCCTTCTTCAGCACGGCGGTGTCGTCAATGGCCAGGATCGCATCCGGACCGCCGACCAGCTGATCCGCCGTTCGCGCCAGGATCGGTTCGAGTGGAGCCGTGTCCCAGGAGCGGCTGGCGATGAAGTTGTGCAGCTGGTCGTAGTCGCCGGGCGTCAACGCCGCGGCGATCGGCTGAACGCTCTTGCGTTCGGTGCGGCCGTACAGACCGCGGATGTACACCGGGGCCCAGCGCCGTCGGGCCTTGTGGCCCAGAGCGTCCAGAAATGGCTCCAGCCAAGCGTCCAACTCGGCTTCCCAGGTCCGCACCGCCAGCATGATCGCCTCCAGCGCCGGTCACCCCCTGAGCGGTACAACAGCCCTCACCTCGCGTCCTCACGCGGGAACTGCCAAAGTAGTGCTATAACGGTTTAGCAAACCCATCCCCGAAGCCGTTCCGCACCGCAAAAACCCGCTCATCGCCTTTGTTTCTGCGGGTTTCGCGAGACGCAGCACGCGTAATGCGCGAGAACGAAAGCGGTTCGCGAAGGCACGGGAGTCGGCACAGCCTCCCGCCCTCTTGTTCTTGCCATGTTCTGAATGCACCAACCTCGGAACGGATGAGAAAGGCCGCCTCGGCGCCTGCGCATCGTCATATCAGGCGACGCGCAGCGGTATTAGGGGCCGTTCTCAGAACCCCAGACGGCTCCCTCGACGTGAACCTCAGGTCGAATTGAAGGCGCGGAGGTCGATTACCGTAACGTTCATTCTGCGCATGGCGGGGCTTTCAGCGCCTACCAGAGCGCGAAATGCCTTCATTCAGCCGCCCATGCCACCCGGTTCAGGGAGGTGGGGGAAATATGCGCCGAATTGCCTGAATGACTGGCGGGAGATACGACTGGTCCAATTCCATGCTGATGGTTAGGAATGCGCGACACGGAGCCCGTCCATCCTCGATTACGATGGTGGCTTCGATGCCACCACGGCCGTCTCCGGTAAAGGTCAGATAATTGCCGCCCTCAACGAAGCTCAATTCAGCTTGCCCCTCAAGGGTATCGTACAGTTGGATAAGTGCTCTGCGAAAGCCGTCGTAGTCAAACGCTTCCGCCTCAACGACTGCGGTAAACGGGCCACTGGAGATCACAATCCTTGTGGGATAGCCAAGCCCTGGTGGACCAGCGGATGTCAGGGCAACCCGGCTGCTGTCGTCCGCCAACACGATCTCCTCCTCGCTGGTGACCATGCGCCGCTCCCGTGTCCACGCCTGCCCATTCAAGCTGGCTCCTAAACATCTACACCGCTTGGTAGGCGCTTCCAGGTGAACAATTGCGGCCAAACCGACCCATACGTCAGAACACTCAACTCAATCAGATCGCCTCCGGCCCAATAGTGCCCTGTATCCGGCGCCGCTGATCAGAGAACGACTTTCCTGGGAAAGCCAGCCTTGGTAGGCACGCACGGGCTCGATGCCGTTTCCCCTGTCAATGGATTGGGGAGGTGGGCATGAGGCGGAGAGTGGTGGAACTGGTGGCGGGCGTCATTGACCAGATCGAACGGGCCAATCCGGTGACGGGGCGGCCTCCGGTTACTACAAGCACCATCCTTGAGACGCTTCGCTTCTTCTTGCGCGAGGGCGTGCAGTGGCGGGAACTCCGGGCCTCACAGGACCGAGCGTCTGGATCAACGTTGCGCCGTCAGCTGATGGAGTGGAGCGCAACGGCCCTCCTGCGCCGCGTCCACGCCGTGCTGATCCGCATGGTGCGCTCTGGCCCGGAAGCCGCCGCACGAACCTGGGACGTGGTCGTCGATAGCTGTTCCGTGCGCGCCAAGCGCGGCGGCGCCTTCACAGGCCCGAACCCCACCGACCGCGGCAAGCCGGGTACCAAGTATCACTTGGCCGTTACAACGGATGGGCTTCCGGTGGCGGCATTGCCATCCGCGGCGAACGTCCATGACACCCGGCTGTTTCCCGACCTGCTGCGGCTGGCCATGGTCGCCTGTGCGGGTCTTGCTCGGCTGTTCGCTGACGCCGGATACGACAGCGCCGACAACCGCTGGCTCTGCTTGCGCGAAGGCATCCAGCCCGTCATTCGCAAAATCGGCCAGCCGCATGGTTCCGGTCTTGGGCAGGTTCGCTGCATCGTTGAGCACGCCAACGCGTGGTTGCTCGCCAACAAACGCCTGGATCGCTGCCATGACAGGTTAGCAGTCCGTTGAGAAACTGAGGCTTGGCTGAAGCGTTACTCGTCAGTCGTGTGTGGATGGGGAGGCGCGGCATGGCCATGGGCCGTTTGAGCAATCGCCGGACCTCCGGTGGGACGGGCAGCCGCTTGGCGGTGGAGCTCGCTCCGCGGCATGCCTTCTACGACCGTTGCAACAAGGTGTTGGCGGAAGCGGAGTTCGACGAAACGGTCGAGATGCTCTGCCAGCCCGACTACGCCGACGGGGTCGGCCGCCCGTCGATCCCGCCCGGGCGCTACTTCCGCATGCTCTTCGTTGGCCAGTTCGAGGGGCTGGCGTCGGAACGCGAGATCGCCTGGCGCTGCGCGGACTCGCTGTCGCTGCACCGCTTCTTGCGACTGGACGCGGAGGAGATGGCACCCGACCACACGACCCTGAGCCTGACGCGCTCGCGCCTGCCGTTGGACGTCCATCACGCCGTCTTCGGCCTGATCCTGGAAATCGCCGACAAGCACGATTTGGTGACGGGCAAGCGCCTGGGCGTCGATGCCTCCACCCAAGCAGCCAACGCCGCGCTGCGCCGTCTGGTCCGCCGCGACAGCGGTGAGGATTACCGGCGGATGCTGGAGCGCCTGGCCCGGGAGAGCGGCATCAAGACGCCAACGACCGAGGACCTCATCCGCCTCGACCGCACCCGCAAGGGCAAGTGCCTGTCCAACGCCGACTGGGCGTCGCCGACCGATCCTGAGGCGCGCATCGCCAAGATGAAGGACGGCACCACGCATCTGGCCTACAAGCCGGAGCATGCGGTCGATCTCGACAGCGGGGTGATCGTCGCGGCCAAGATCCATGCCGCCGACCACGGCGACACGCGCACACTGGCGGGCACGCTGGAGCAGGCCGAAGTCATGCTCGGCCTGCTCGACGCCGCGCCCAGTCCGAAGTGGCCAAGCGAGGTCGTGGCCGACAAAGGCTACCATTCGCGCGAGGTCCTCAAGGGGCTGGAGGACAGCGCCTGGAAAAGCCGGATCGCGGAGAAGCGGAGCACGCACTTTGCCCGCTGGCATGGTGACACGGCGGCACGGCGCGCCGTCTACAACAATCGCGCCCGGCTGCTGAGCGGCGTCGCCCACCACGCCTTCAAGCTGCGCGCCGAGAAGGTGGAGCGCAGCTTCGCGCTCATCCTGGACATCGGCGGTCTGCGCCGGACCTGGCTGCGCGGTGTGGCCAACGTGGAAAAACGCTACTCGCTTCAGGTCGCCGCCGACAATCTCGGATTGGTGATCCGGCGCCGCTTCGGGGTTGGCACGCCACGGCAGGCGACAATGGCCTTTTGGCTCATCCTTCGCGAGTCTTGGGCCGGTGGGTGTGCGATCTGCGCGATTCTGCTCATCCAAGCACCAGACGCCACGCGCTCCAACGAACCAGTCCAGATCGTGGCGGCATACCTCGGTACTTTCTCAATCTAAGGTCGGTAAATCGACGGGCTGTTAGGTGCCATCGTCGATGCGCTGCTCGTCGCAGCGTGCATCTTTCTCGTCGCAGCCCGCCTCGGTGAGTTCTGAAAACCGTCCTTTAATCCATGGCAGGCAAAACCGGCTCCCTGGCCCACCCCTTCCACGTCACCCACCAAGCGCACCCAGCCCTGGGGCCATCCCCTTTGTCGACCTTCTCCCATTCCACGGTGTAGCCGGCTTCGGCCGGCGCAGGCGGATCGACGTTCACTACGCGGCGCAGGCGCCCGTTTTTGCCACGCCAGACTTGGCCGACACTCGGGCGGGGAAAAATCTTCACGGCTAAGCTCCTGCCGCCCGGCAATTCAGCGAAATCAGCACATAATGGTAGGAGAGCCGCTCAAAGCAGTCGAGGCGCTTGGTGCTCACGCCAGATCCTCCGAGTCCGCTTCCAGCGTGCACGGCAGCCACGCCAGCAGCTCGCGCTCTACCCGCTCCCAACCGTCGGAGCCGAGCCTCCGCCACCCACCGCCGCTCCAACGCGAATCGGCAACGTGCCGTCCACCGTCGAACCACACGACGATGCGCGTCCCGTTGCGTGGGGCTTCGGTCGGCGGGCGGCCGAGGAGAGCGCCCAGGTCACGCGCCGGACTGGCCCGCCGCCACCGCTGGCCACCGTCAATGATGTCAACCAGGGACGCTCCGCATGCGTGGGGCCGGGCGTCGAGACCCAAGTGGACATGGACGGTTTGTGCGCAGGAGCCGCACCAGCCTTCCAGGTACAGGATCGGGGCGCCGTAGTCGCCCTCCTCGGCGTTCGACGCGACCGGAACGGGTTGCTGTTTGCCGTCGGTATCCCGCTCGTCCATGCCCTTTCCTCCGCACGCTCCCACTGCCATGATCGACAGCGACGGCGAACAAAGGATGAACAACGATTGAGCGCCGGAGGAACGGGCCGATGCGCGATCAGTGCGGCGGCACCGCCCTGAGGGCTGGCCCCTAGGCCATTACCTCGGCGGGCTTTCCTTTGAGAGGCTTCGGCGGGACTATACCCACCCGCATGCCCACCGGATCACGCCGTGGCATAAGCTTCTAATGCCTACAGTTGGGCAATTTTCACCGCTACGTCAGTTGAACTCGCCCGCCGCCTCTCCATCCGGACGGCGGGCTTCCTATTTGGGTGGTCTCGGCTCCGCGCTCACTCACATGCGTGTTGGCGCAATGTTCGGTCGCGAGGTAGGATGGCGATGCATCCGAGCAATCGGCATTTGCAACCCAATCCCTCGCACCCGCCGCCTCTCCCACTCTCTCGCGGCGGGTTTTCTGTGTCGGTCATCCGGCCGGAATGGCATCCCCACTCGTGATATGCCGATCGAGAAGGCGCACCGGCGTCATGCCGATCTGTTGATGGCGAAAGGCCACAACATGGAGGCGGACCGTATCAACCCGTGGTGATGTTCGTCAAAGGCACGTTGCGGCGTCCTGTCCCCACACAGGGCGCCGCAATCGCGTCGGGGCTGCGGAACTGACCTCCCCTCGCCTATCCGCCCCCCGCCCGCCCCGGCCGGTGAGGCGTGATACGTCCGAACGTGGCAGCTCGCTACGGTGTGTGATAGCGGCGGTGGACCCGAACGCGTCCCAGCGCCTTTGCTCGCATCACCGCTGATGAACTGGCGTCATGATCAGCGAGTGAGTGTTCTCGATCGTGAACAGCCCGAGCAATTCCAGCGCTAGCCAGTAAGCCGCCACGGCCAGCAACGCAATCAGCACCGTGGCAAGGAGGGCTGAGGCGACGGAACGGGCGTGGGCGCTTACGGTAGGAGTGTTCCAGTGAGCGAGGTGCATGACGCCCTCCTCTGGAGACGCGCAAAGCCGGCGCGGTTCACCTCAACGGTACTCCCCCTATCCCCAAACGACAACGGCCGCCCCGGAGAGCGGCCGTCGCGCGCCGGCACGGACAACGTGGAGCGGGCAGACGTAGGACTCCAGATGCCTTGCCTATAGCGCACGGCATCGAGGCCCGCCGTATACTGGCCTACCTCACGCATATCTCTAGGCCCTTCGCTGATCCGGGTTGTGCTCAGTGCACCGATCGTCCAATCCATAAAATCCGACTCAGCACATCGCGAGTGCCTCCGTAGGGTTAGATTTGGAGGTGAGCATGGACGCCAAAAATATTTTGGACATACAGCACCGCCTAGCCGCAATATCAATCATGCTCAATGAATTGGAGAGTGGCGGCGGAGACGACATTGATTTAGGCGCGATCGAATTTCTTACTCACGAAATTCGCAACATGCTGAAAGCCGGCATGGGGGATTGCGCCAGTTTTCTTGACAGCGCCTTAACAATTTCAAAAATGCACGGAAACGCCAAGCACATGGATGAGAGTGTGCGCGATCTGCGATTGGCTTGGGCGGTTACTATGTGGCGCTTTACGCGACCGGAACAATCAAGGGCTATTCATTAAGAAGGAGCAGGCTCTGATCGTGGCCCTCTACCTTCACTTTTGCCCGACCGCCGCAAGCAGCTGCTGTGGCTGGCCAAGCGCCAGATATGACCTCGCCCAAGCTCTGATCTGCCATCGGTGGCGCTGGACACCGGACAGCCCATATGGGAGTCCGATGACCGAGTCGAATCCGAACCAGAAGTTGTCCTGTGGAACCACCCCGGCGGTGGCCGACAAGCCGGTCCAGCGGTGGAGTGCCGTGCGCAAGTGGGAGGTGGTCCTGCGCCTGCTGCGCGGGGAGTCGCTGGAGGCGGTGTCCCGCGAGATTGGGGTCGAGCCATACCGGCTGGAGCGCTGGCGCGAACGCGCCCTGGCGGGGCTGGACGCCAGCCTGAAGGAGCGCCAAGAGGGCGATCCCGTGCAGGCCGGGTTGGACGCCGCGTACAAGCGGGTCGGCGAGCTCAGCATGGAAGTCGAGTTGCTGCGCGAGAAGATCGCCCGCCTGGAAGGCGGCGGGTCTTTTCCAAGGGCGAGGTCGCGTCGATGAGCGCGGCGATCTCGCCCTCCACCCAGCGGCCCCACGGCGTGCAGCGGGTCTGCCGCGTCTGGGCCGTGGCGCGCTCCTCCTTCTATGCCGCGGCCAACCGGCCCGCCGAGACGGCTCCGCCCGCGCGGCGCGGGCCGGTGCCGCCGGTCGATGAGACCAGCCTGCTCGCCGCCATCCAGGCCGACCTCGCGGCCTCGCCGTTCCAGGGCGAGGGGCACCGCAAGGTGTGGGCTCGTCTGCGTTATGGCCTGGGCCTGCCGGTCGGGCGCAATCGCGTCCTGCGCCTCATGCGCGAGAACCAGTTGCTCTCGCCCCACCGCCGCCCGCCCCGCCCGGCCAACGATCACGACGGGACCATCGTGCCGGAGGCACCGAACGTGCTGTGGGGGACCGACGCCACGATGGTGCAGACGGTCGAGGACGGGCGGGTCTGGATCTTCGCCGCGCTGGACCACTTCAACGCCGAGGTGATCGGGCACTATGTCTCGACCGATGGCTCGCGCTTCTCGGCCCTGGAGCCGCTCAGCCAGGCGGTGACCGCGCGCTTCGGTGCGGTGGGGGCGGACGCCGCCCGTGGCGTCAGCGTGCGCGCCGACAACGGGCCGCAGTACATCGCCCGTCACTTCACCCAACAGGTCAAGCACTGGGGCATGGCGATGAGCTACGCCTACTCATACCAGCCAGAGTGCAACGGCATCGCCGAACGCTGGTTTCGGACCTTGAAAGAGCAGACGATCTATGGCCGCATCTTCTGCACCGTGGCCGAGGTCAAAGCCGCGGTCGCCGACTTCGTCGCGCGCTACAACGCCTGCTGGCCTCTGGAGCGGCTCGGCTACCGCAGCCCTCTCGATTACCGGGCCCGGTTTCTCGACCAGCCGAAGGCTGCCGCATGACTGATCCTGTTGTTCGATCGAAAATGACCGATCCCATCGTCCCGACCAAGCTCCCGCTTGGCCGCCGGGCGCTGGTGCGGTCAAGCACGGCCAAAGGCCGCCGCGCCAGCGGCTTGTGCTTGACGGCGCCGAGCTCGGTGGCATCTTGGTTCCAGTCGGGAGATGCCGCCTGGAGTTGCAGCCCCTGACCACTCCCCGGTGTCCAGTCTATTGGTGGCGGTACACCTCGCCCAAGCTCGCCGGGGAACCGTCCCGGCCCGAGCCGGTTTGGGCAGCTGTAGCCCTCGCAAGACCGACTACGACCCGCCTTGTCCACGCGAAGGCGGGCTCATTTTCCCTCGCAACGTTTTCAGCTTACCCCTGTTGGGAGCGGCGTGCCCACAGCTTTCTCACCCCTGTGGGGTAGTTCCTCCCTGAAAACTCAGCCCGCCCGGTCATTCCCGCGGCGGGCTTTCCTTTGAGAGGCTTCGGTGGGGCTATACCCACCCGCATGCCCACTGGATCGGGCAGTATCGCAGTGTAAGGTTGCTATGCCCTAAGTCGGGCAACTCTTACACTACACCAGTTGACCTTGCCCGCCGCCCCCATCCGGACGGCGGGCTTCCTATTTGGGGCCGCGGCTGCACTGCGGCACTCCGCAAGCCCGCTGGCCAGATCCCACCGCGACCAGTAGGGTTCGCTCGGTCCGTAGGGACCGGTGTCAGTGAACTCAGGCCCGCCGTCCACTTCCCGTCGCGGCGGGCTTTTCCTGTCCGCCACATAGCAGAACTGACCTCCCCAGGCGCGGTATGCCAACTGCGCAAGCACACAACAACGTCGATAGCCTGTTGATAAGCTGCGCTTACAGCGCAGTTTGGTTTGCCACCACAATGGGGAACGCAACCATCATTCTACCAGTGCAGCGGACAGGGTATCGGTAGTGCGGCGTTCAGTCTCCCCGGCTGGACGCCGCACTTGCGTTTACCGTCCGATAAAGCCGGCGCCGTCCCCCGCGACATATCATATGAACCGGCGCACAGGTCAGCTCATGCAGTGTAGCATCAGCATATTGCCGCACAGCAGAAGGACATGCCACACACCCCCAATGATACGACCTCCTATACGACAGATAAGCGCGGCGTCCCATCAGCTCCTGGGCATGCCGCGCTTCTTTATCTGTCTTCGAGGATTGCCCCCTCCCTTCGCGTCTCCGACAGCTCCGCCCAGCGCGTTCGGTGGG
This sequence comes from Azospirillum canadense, assembly GCF_025961225.1. Classification (GTDB taxonomy): domain Bacteria; phylum Pseudomonadota; class Alphaproteobacteria; order Azospirillales; family Azospirillaceae; genus Azospirillum; species Azospirillum canadense. The sequence goes on from NZ_JAOQNG010000010.1 coordinate 1,026,839, forward strand.
GCGTGACGCGTCCGAACGGGGCAGTTCGGTACGGGTGTAATAGCGGCGGCCGAGTAGTCCGATTCTTACTGCGCAAAATCTGCGCACGGCAAACTATGCAGCCGAAGCGCCATACGCCGACGCCCCAGTCGCAGCGCATTCTCCAGGCTGCTCGAGAACTGATGGCGATGAGCCGCGCAATCAGATCTCATGCGGACGGCGCATGATCAGCTTCCGCATGGGAACGCACTTGAAATCAATCTATTTCCAGAGCGTTTTGAGGGCGTGTGGCCAGTGCTGACCCTTCACTTCCAGGAGGGGCGGAGGCCGGGTAGACTTAGGTGCAACGCATCATCAATTCGAATGCTTCAGCGGTTTCGCCGTGGCCTTGTAAGTCCGTTTGTTCCAGTATCGCTCTCTTAGGCAACGCTAGGAGGGCGCACATGGAAACGCCTAAGACTGATCCTACCCGTGATGCCGATGATCTGGAGCGGCGGAAGTTTCTGGCCACCTGCGGCAAGTTCGCAGTGGTCACATCACCTGCGGTCACCACGCTGTTGTCAACGTCATTGACCTCCCAGGCCATTGCCAAGTCTCACGGTGGGCGTGGGTCGCATCCGAACAATGGCGGCGGCAATGGCGGCGGCGACGGAATTCCGGGAGGCTCCGGGAAAAACCACAACGACATCGGCGGCTGACCCCAACAGCCGGCTGCCGCCACGACGCGCGGGGTTCCAGGCGACGTGATGGTGGCTGATTGAAGGGAGAGCTGCGCCTCACATGGGCGGCTCTCTATCTGTCTCTGTCAACATGACGCTTAAATAGGCGCAACACCGTCATCGGTGACCTATTTATTTGGTTTGTCACGTTGACGCAGGGACATTGGAACGTCTCTGTCGGGGCATGATCCGTCTTAAATCAGGTGGACGAGAAGCCTGTTATACCGCCGTTCCCAGATAACGGTTCAACACGCTGTGCAACTCGCCTGGCAAGACCGGCTTCACGACGACCTCGATGGCCTGCGCCGCAGCCTTCCGGCGAAGGTCACCGTCCATCTCCCCGGTCAGCAGGATGCCGGGCACCGCGGGGCCCATCAGTTTCCGAACCCTCACGATCGCCTCGCTGCCAATTTTGCCCTCGCGCAACCGGTAATCGGCGATCACGATGTCCGGCCGTCGCCCCGAGGTTTGGAGGAGTTCGAGAGCTTGCTCCGTCGACGTCGCGGCGAGCGTCTCATAACCCCAGTTCTGAAGGAGGGTTTGCAATCCCTTCAGGACAGCAACGTCGTCGTCGACCAGCACCGCCATACGCCCTTGCCCGCCGCCCTTGATTGCTGAAACGGACAGGATGGCGTGCTCAGCCACGGCTTCACCGAGCGGAACGGTGATGCGGAACCGCGATCCCTTACCGGGTTCGGACTCAACGGCGACTGGGTGGTCGAGCAACTGTGACAGGCGTCGCACGATGGACAAGCCCAAGCCGAGCCCCTGCTGGCGGTCACGCTCCGGGTTGCCGACTTGGAAGAACTCCTCAAAGATCCGCGTCAGGTGCTCGCGAGGAATGCCAATGCCGGTGTCGCGAACCTCGATGCAGGCGTGGCCTTCCGCGACGAAACAGCGGATCGTGATGCTTCCGGCCTCGGTGTAGCGGATGGCGTTCTCGACCAAATTCCGCACCATGCGTCCAAGCAGAACACGGTCACTGCGCACTGCGACCTCGCCATCGCTGACGACCTGGAGTTCGAGCCCCTTGGCGGCCGCAAGTGGTACATACTCCGCCCCAGCATGATCGAGCACCGGCTTGACAACGAAATCCTCGATCTGTGGCGTCACCACACCGGCGTCCAGCCGCGAGACGTCCAGCATGCTGTCGAGCAGGCCTTTGAGTGCCTCCAGGCTGCGCTCCAGCATACCCACGGCATCCCGCCCTTTCTCGGAGGGCACGTGACTGCGCAGAACCTCGACAAAGAAGAACATCGACTGCATCGGCTGGCGCAGGTCGTGGTTGGCGGCGGCGAAGAACCGGGTCTTCGCATTGGTGGCCTCAAGAGCAACGGCCCGCTCCCGAAGCGCCCGCTCACGTTGCCCTCGCAGCCGGTACAGAATGACGGCACTGTACCAAAGGACGAGGATGGTCAGAGCGCGGTCAGCCTCCTCCCACTGTATCGCCAGCCCTTGCGGGCTTACGAAGGGCACCATGGAGGAGGCCACACTCAGGATGGCTGCCCACACGAAGAGAGCGTTTCGGTACCGGGCATGGGAGGCTAGGCACAAAGGAACGACGTAAAGGACATTGACGGAAACGCCGCTTGGCAGGATGGCGTCCGCCAGAAAAACCAGCACCGCTGCCGCAATCGTGATTGCTGTAATTCTCATGAAATCTCCGAGAATTAACGCTTTTTACATCCTGCGACAGAAGGCCCGCTCGATGCTAAGGCGGCGAATAGACGCTGTCAAACCGGACTGTTGCCAAGAGCACAAGACGCTGCCCCACTGGCATCCAGCATCTGCCCGAAATGCTCATGTGACCTGAAATGCCCATGTGAGAAGCGTTCTGGCGCCGCTGGTATCTGATCTCAGGCCATCGAACAACGACTGTTCGCTCAAGCTCTCCGAACTCGTTTGACCGCCCGCAAGCACGGGATTAGGTGCCGCTGCTTGACCGGCGTTGCAGCCGGTTCTGACGACCACGGCCACCCGGCAGAGCGGATCAATTCGTCTACCTCTCCAGCCACCGCCGCGTCTTGGGATAGAGCCGCTCCGCCTCGCCGGCCTTCCACACGACGAAGAGCAGACCGGCTGCAAAGCCGATAATCAGGCCCGCGGCGATGCCCAGCGCGGTCACTTCGCCACACCCTTGACCTCGTCGATGGTCCGGCACGCCCCAACGCCGAGGATATAACAGCAGAGCCAGGGCGTCTCCGTGCCGCTGCGCAGACCCCGCTTCAGCCCCGGCGTTCTCTTACGGAGCACTGCCACGGTTTTATACTACCCTGCCTGCCCATTGGTAGCGGAAGTTTATCGCCTATAAATTGTGCAGACCTGCTCTCAGAGCGCTCCTTCGGGGGCGCCTATTCGTTGACCGTTGTCGCTATCGCCTGAAAGCCAAAGCTGCAAGCGCGGTCACCATGCACAATTCTAATGAAAATTAAGAGAAAGATCGGGGAGGAAAATCATGGCTGGTATTCCGGACAACTCTCTTTTTGACACTGTAATCGCTCCACTAGGGGGGCTTGTGAATGGCTCAGATGCCGGGTCTCTTATTGATACTGTAACCAATCTGCTTGGCGACGTTGTGAATGACTCAGATGACGAGCAAAAGCATTTCGTTGCCCTTCTGGAACCCGCCAACAATTCCGGGGCGCACGGCGTCGGTCTGCTGACGTTGGGGCAGAATACGCTCACCGTCGACGTCGCAGCGTCGGGGCTCACACCAAACCGACCGCACCCCTTCCATATCCACGGCTTTGCTGACGACCGCCCGTCCCAACTCCCGACGATTGCTCAGGACACGGATCGGGACGGGTTTGTCGAAAGCTCCGAAGGTAGCGTGGTCTTCGGTCCGGTCATTTTTGCGATGGGAGAGGACAGCCCACCAGCCCAGGAGCTAGCGCTGAATGCCTTCCCAACCGCCGATGCCGCGGGCAACATCGACTTCCGACGGGTCTTCACGTTTGACCTCAACAATTCCCAGCAGAGCGCAATCTTCGGCGAACTTTCTGATCGCCTTGCCGGGCGTGGGCTCCAGTTCCACGGTGAGAATGTTCCTTCTGGTTCGGGCGCGGGCACAGGAAACGAAGTAAACGGGAGTGATGGCTACGTTGCAGGCGTTCCAGTCACGAATGGGATCATTCGCGAGCTTCCAGGTGGAATCGTTTCCAATCTCGCCAGCAATCTCGGGTCTATGCTGCCGGATCTGAACAAAGCTATATTCGGTTGATCACCGGTTCCGGAACGGGATGGAGCCCAACGGTGATAGCTCCGGGGGCTACCGCCCCCAGAGCAACGAATCCTTGGCGGCACTGTCAGCGGACGAGCCAAGCTAGTAGTAGCAGACCTGCCCGAAGCCCAGCACCAAGGCGCCGAACAGCATGTTCGGCAGGTTGAACGTGCGCACGGCTATATCCTGCTGACGGGCGAGCAACAGTAGGGACATCACCCCGAAGCAGCCGATTACCATCAGGATCGACATTACCGGGGCGCCCCATGCGATTCGGCTGCCAGCCTTGACCAGTTCCACCGTTTGCGAACGCGCATCGGCCCGATCCTGGTTGTCGAGGGTTAGCAGGGCCACCAGCTGCTCGCCCAGCATGTGCCAGAAATCGGCAAGCAATTTAGGGTCAGCGGAGATCTGATCCGCCACGGCCTACGTATTGGCCGGAGTAACCTCACACCCTGTAGCCTTACCTGCGGCCGTCACCAGAGCGTTGGCGACGGCCGCACTTTTCTGTGCGGTAGCCGTGTCATCCCCGGCGATCCGATTTTGTCCGGATACCGGCAAGCCCCTTCCTTACCACGGTGAGCTTGCTCTGTGTGGCTCCTTCGGCGTCAACGGCATTGCTACGCATGGCGCCGCACCACTCCACAACTCTTGAGAGTGAAAGCTCCTGACAAACGCCGCTGCACCACACCCCGCCAGGTTCAGTGCGCAAACAGAAGAGGCAGCGCGGCTCATCGCTCCACAAGCGCCGTGCAGCTCGTGTAGACATAGCCATTCCCTCCGCTTCTCTTATGAAATCGGAAATGCGAGCCAAAACAAATTGGCGTTCGGAGTATGGCTGCGTTGCATCAGGAATGTCTATTATGCATCCGATGCGTCAATTGCCTTTCATTCGGCTAAGTGGATTAGAGTTATAGTACAAAGGCCGACTTCACACCCTGAACATTGTCATAGATGCTTAGCATGAAGACACAACCGTTGCGCGGAGCATGATGGAGCTGTCACTTTGTCACCCCTTTGACCTTCTCGATAGTCCGGTACGCCCCAATGCCGAGCATGGGGAACGGCAAGGCCAGCAGCGTGTCCGTGTCCATCTGCGGCAGGCGCGTGCCGGGCGAGTAGACCGACAGCGCCCAGCCAGCCCACGAAGGTCGTCTCTTGGCCAGTTGGGACGGACATGCCACCGCCTTCCGCCGCGGCTCGGCCTCGGCCATAAACCTCCCTCTCGTTTCGCCTTTGCAAGATCATGGGAATGAAGCCGCTGTGCGGATGGATCATGCCCGAGGACAATGCCTGGGCCATGCTGAGGATGATTGATCAGGCCATTGCTGATGCTCCCGATCAACCACAGCGCCGAAGCGCACTGAAACGTTTTCGCGCTCTGATCGAGTCGGACTTGGCAATGATGGCCGAACTTGATAGACGGACGGCCGCGTAGCGGGCGTGGTGAAACTGGTAGACGCGCCGGACTCAAAATCCGGTTCCGCAAGGAGTGTCGGTTCGAGTCCGACCGCCCGCACCAAGGCCGGGTTAGCTCAGCGATAGAACGCCTCGTTTATACCGAGGATGTTGGGGATTCATACCCTCACCCGGCACCAGTTGACGGAGCGTAGCGCAGTCTGGTAGCGCATCTGCTTTGGGAGCAGAGGGCCGCTGGTTCGAATCCAGTCGCTCCGACCATCGTGCCTGTGGCGGAATTGGCAGACGCGCCGGATTTAGGTTCCGGTGACGACAGTCGTGGGGGTTCAAGTCCCTCCAGGCGCACCAGGGACCCGTAGCTCAACGGTTAGAGCGGGCCGCTCATAACGGTCTGGCTGCGGGTTCAAATCCTGCCGGGTCCACCATCTCTCAACCTGCCCTGTGACCGCGCGTCCTTCTCCGCGAGGGCCGCCGACGGGGATTTCTCCGGTTTTCTCGATCACAAAGGACACAGACCGAATGTCGCCCTCAAAGCCCAGCGGCGGCCGAGCACCCAGGCCTCATTATGGGAAGGCACGTCCCCATGCTGGTGGCGCTCAAGGTGTCGTCCGGCCGGCTCCGCGCGTGAGCGGATCGGCGCAGCAGAAGCATGCTCAGTGGCTCGCCCGCGCAACCGATGCGGAACGCAGTGGAGATGCGGTCGAGGCGGAGCTCTGTCGCCAATACGCCGAACACTGGTTCCGGGTATTGCAGGGACAGGATTGACGCAATCCCCACTGAGGCATCTGCCTGTTGACGGTGGTCGCAGTGCATGCGCGAAAGTACACCTGCATCATCGCGGAGCGCTCCCCACCAACGCCATAGAGAGCAGATGGCGCTTATACCCGTTGAGCAGCGCCCGAGATTGTTGATGCTGGCGAACTCAGAAAGGAGTACTTGAATTCCAGCCGGGTCCGCCGTTGTGCTCCCGAGCGGGTTTTGGTTACGCCGAAAGGAGGCGTGCCCCATGGACAGCAAGGACGTTGTTGGCGCCTACATCACCTGCGCAGCAATCTTCGCCGGCGCCTTTGGGTTACCTGTAGCCTTCCCCGGTGATCATCAGGTCTCAGGCCAGGTGCAAGCACAGAGCATCCAGCGAATGGACTCACATGGCTGGAGCAAGGAGCTTTGGGAACTGACAGGCAGCATCCCGCCGAGCGCTCTCATTTCCGATGATTTTTCCGACAACACCAAAGTTGCTGCCGAGCGCCGTCAGATCGAAGAGGAAATTACGCTGGCCAGCTGGCCAATGCATTAACGCCCCTCCATCACCCTCCATCAAGCCACCTGGGGCCGCTTCACATCGGTGCGGCCCTTGCCTTTTCAGCCGGGCCACTTCCACCTCCGGAACAACACGATGATAACAGCGGCGCCGCCGATGGCAGCTCCGATCAGGGCGAGGAACGCGGCCGTCACTTCGCTACCCCCTTGACCTTCTCGATGGTCCGGTACGCCCCAATGCCCAGCATGGGGAACAGAAGGGCCAGCAGCGTGTCCGTGTCCATTTGCGGCAGGCGCGTACCGGGCGAGTAGACCGACAGCGCCCAGCCGGCCAATGGATAGGCGATAGTCTGCACGCCCAAGCCGATCGCGCACAGCCAGCCGACGAAGGGCCGCCAGCCGGACACGAACACCGACGGGTTGACCGCCTCGGCGGCGTTCACCTGCAGCTGCGCCGCGTCGCTCGCCGACAGCACGTCGATCAGCTTGGTCTGCATCTCGGCCGCCGCTTTGGCTTGGGCCTGCGGGTCGGGAATGCGGCCGATCAGGTCCTGGATGATCGGCATCAGCAGGGGAAGGAGTTGGAGCATGGAGCCCTCCTTTCGGGCATGAGAAAAGCCGCCGGGCGGGGGGCCGGGCGGCCGGTTCGGGGCGAGGTGGCCATGGCGTTTTGACCTTCCTTGCCCGATGGGTATGTCGATGGATCAGCGTAAGCGGGGTATTATGGAACCGTGCCAGTCTTCCGTGGTTTGTCTTTCGACTAGCTCGGGAGGGACAGATGACCCTTGCGGATCTGGAGGACCTTGAGGACGAATTGCGACACAGGCGCATCGAGGATCTGATACGGCGACATAGAGTGGCTTTGCTTCACGCTCGTGCCGTTCTCAACGAGTCCCGGCGCCTTCATTCAGAATGGCAGAAAATGCGATCTGCTAACCAAAAGATGATCCTTCTGAAGCCAGCGACTAAGCGCCCCCATGTCGCACATCCACCAGGCCGAGCGCCATCATGGCCGCCCGGTGATACTGCTCGGGGCTGTACCAGTCGGCCGGAAAGTCCTGCGGGGCTCGGCCGTTCTCATGGGTGACGATGGCGCGGGCCATGCCGATCAGCGTCTCGGCTGAGGCCCAATCGACCGGAGCGTCCGGATCCACACCGAGGCGCCGGGCCACGGTGTTCACGTAGGCGTTGGTGTCGTTCTCCTTCGGCGGCGCCCAGCGATTGAACGCCTGCCGGATGGTGACGATGCGCTTGCCCTGGCCGTCCGCCTTCCGCCGGTAGTTCAGCAGGACGCGCATCAGGGCGCGCAGGCCGTAGACCGGATCGTCGAACTGGCAGAAGGCCGCGTCGCCCTGGGTGGCGGACAGGCCCTGCCAGTCGTCGCCGTGGCGGAGGTTGCCGGGGTTCCGGTTGCGGATTCCGCGGGGGAGCGTGGAGTCGCGCGGGATCGCCGCGCCGGGGAGCGTGGGCATAGAGGAAATCTCCCTGATGGAAAGCGGGCCAAAACGATGGCCGGCCTGTTTAAGGTCGAGGCGTTTTGGATTGGGATGCCGTCCGATGAGCACTCAAACGAACCAAGACAGCATAGGCGCGCAACCTGGCGAGCCTGGTCATTGCGAGCCTCCGGACTTCACTCGGCGGCATCCGCCCCAGTCGGAAGCTGCAAGCTCCGTGAGGAGGTCTCAGGAGGAAGGCAAAGAGCAGTCAGAGCCGGCCTGAACAGCCTTCATCGAATAATGACGAGCGGCGTGCGCGCGATCGTCGCGCCGGGGGGATTGGTGGTCATGGTCCTATCCATTTGAGAAATTGCTGGAAAGTCACGGGGGCGAGATCATTAGGGTCGGCTCATGGCGAGCCGAACTCGCAGAGATCTTCGGCGGCCCGGTGCGGCCGCCGTTCTTTTGGTGCGGCGTAAAATCGCTCAAACGCCGCAAGTTGTGACAGCCCCAATTGTTTCAAATCGTCAAGAAATGAGCGCAACCGGAAATCGCTCCGAAACGTAAATCGTCATAAACTCCCCTAGCAACCGGCAGGAGGGGAGAGTGCAGTCGATTTCCCCAGACTTATTCCATGACGCCATCGCCACGATCCAAGCGACGGATGTCATTTCGGACCATCAGAAGGCGTGCATGACCAAGAGGCTGGCGTTGATCGCTGATCAGCTGTGCACTGACACTCACCCCTGCCGCATGGTCTGGCCAGACTGCCGGTGCGCCAGGATGATCACCGACGTCCTCGGGTCGTGAGAGCCGGGGAGCGTGGGCATAATCAACCTTATTTTTGTCGTTTGATGCGTGCGGCCGATAAGGCCAAGGTCCCGGTGCCTATCGTCCCCGGTAGGCATAGACCTCAAAACCACCCTTGGCGGCCCTATGTGGCCGCCTTTTTCCACCCTCTTCCGGCCAATGGCGCGCATCTTCGCCGCGTCATCGTCCACCGTTATCATGATGACGGCACCACATGTGTGGTCCCCGTCCGCCGAATTGTGCTGTTGCTCAGCGCCGGTTGCGTGTCGCAAGCTGCCTGTGTCGCTGACGGGGATCACGGCCACCCCACAAGCTCCGATCCGGAGCAGGCCGTCCATCCACAGGCGGTTGGCACAGCCGCTGCTTCTGTGGTGGGCAGAGCATCTGTGCATCCTGACGGTTGGGCTGAGTTCGCTTCATCCCTCGGATTCAGCCTGTGCTGTTTCCCTGAGCACTCCTAATCCTGCCTTCGGCGGCCCTTCGTGGCCGCCATTCTCTTGAGCGGGCATTGAAAAGGCCGCACGCGGAGGCCGGTCGGTTGGAGTGTTGTCGCGGTGGGTCAGATCGCCAGTTTGTCCCAGCCCTCGTCGTCCTCGATGTGCGTGCGGCAATGGTCCGGCTGACCGGTCAGCGCCCGGAACAGGGCGTCGACCAGCCACCGCAGCGGCGCGGTGGTCGCCCGCCACCGCAGCGGCGCGGTGGTCGCCCGCCACCGCGGCCCATAGTCGCCGCGCTGCGCCTTGGCGAGACGGCTGGAAATCGTCTCGTCGGCCGCCCCGCCGGTCAACGCGCTCGCGAGCTGGTCGACGGCAACGGCGAGGTTGAGCAGGTAGAGGCGCAGCATCACAGCGCCGCAGCCGCGCGGAAGAAGCCGTCGACCTCGGCGTCGCTCATGCCCCGGGCGACGCCGATGGCGATGGACAGCGGGTGGGCACGCTCGAAGCTCGTCGCGCCGGACAGCAGCATCTCGGCGGCGAACCTCTGGTCGTCCGGCAGGGCGTCGAGGATCCCGGCGAGCGCCGCCGGGATGTCGCCGGTCTTCACGGCCGCCAGGGCTTCCGCCTGCGTGACGATGCCGTCGACGGCGAGCTGCTGGAAGAACTGGCGGTCGGAGATGCTGGCCGGCACCGGGACGGGCGGCGCTTTGTAGGGGGCGGGCGTGTTGCCCGCCTCCACCCAGCGCAGATACGCCACATAGTCGATGTTGCGCTCGTCGGTCGGGATCACCGTGTTGTCGGCGACACGGAGGACGCTGTGCTCGTCCTTCGTCATCCGGTAATCGGGGGTGCTCATGGGATGGCTCCTGTCTTAGATGTCGACCGAGCAGAGGATGACGCGGCCCAGCACGTAGTTGTCGCCCACGGCCCCGGCGATCATCTCGTAGCGGAAGGCGGCGTGCCCACCGACCGGGACATTGCCGACGCTCTCCGAGTAGGCGTTGACCGCCGACGCCCCGGACGGCGTGGTCAGGACCAGCGACGGGGCCGCGCGCATCGGCACCGGCAGGGTGACGACGTAGCTGTAGTAGGTCATTGCCGCCGCCGCGTAGGAGCGGATGCCGACGGGCACCTCCTGATAGAAGCGGCGGCACAGGCGGACCTCCTCGTCGTAGGGCCGCTCCATCGCGCTGATCGGCGTGGCGAGGCCGCCCTCCTCGACGGTGATGTCGCTGACGGCGAACTCGTTGACGCCGGCCGCAAAGTTGGTGCCCCCGGTGCCGACGTTGAGCGTGCCCGATACCCACTGGTTGACGGAGCTGGTCACCTGCGCGCTGCCGGCCGCCAGGAACCAGCACAGCTCAAAGCCGACGTTCGGGCTCAGCCAGTAGGAGGAGCGCCCGGTGGTCGGGCCGGGGATAGTGAGCGTGATCGTCTGCTCACCGACGACCACGTCGAACGGCACGATGTAGCTGTAGCGCGACGCCGACGCCGTGTAGTAGTTCCAGTCGTTGCGGACGGTGAGGAAGAACCGGCCCGCCACGCTGGAGTAGCAGCGGAACGAGGTCGTGATCGCCTTCGCCTGCGCGGTGCCCCAGTTCAGGCGGGAGGTGTCGATGTTCTCCACCTTGTGCTGCATCACCACGAAGTCGTTGGCCCCGAGCGACGTCTGCGGGGTGTTGATCACCACGTCGTACCAGTTCGCCCCCGCCTCGGTGCTGCGGGCGAGGACGCGGTGCTGCGCGACCATCGTGCCGGCCCAGTAGGTGCCCCAGCGGTCGGGGCCGATCTGGCCGCCCGTCCACGGGCCGATGCCGCGCTGCGCGATGCGGAAGCGCGGGTTGTGCGCGAGGTTGCGGGCCGGCATGGCGGCGGTGGACACGTCCACCGCACGGTTGCCGTTGACCGTCACCGACGAGCCGTACAGCACGGTGGGCTGCGCGACCGCGCCGAGGATCAGCGTACCGCCGTCGTTGCGGATGGTGGCGGAGTTGGCCGGGCCGTCGGTGTTGCGGGTGGTGCCGTTGACGAAGGCGATCAGACGCTGACCGGCGTTGTTGTCGGCGCGGAACGCCATGTTGTAGGTGCCCGGCGTCATTGCGCCGGGCCCAGCCCAGAACGCCGGGTTGTTCGCCGTGAAGTCGCTGATGGGCGTGTGGTAGTAGCCGCCGTGCACGTCCCAGCGGCCGGAGCGGAAATCGTAGTTGCCGTGGACGGTGCCGTCGTAAGACGCCAGCCCCATGCCCCACCAGCCCTGGAGCTTGAAGTTGTAGGTGCTGTAGTCGGCCCCGTCGCCGGTGCCGGTGCCGAAGTAGTTGGTGCCCCACGAGCTTGCGAGGGACAGCGCGCCGGTCATGTTCGCCCCGGCGAAGGTCGGGGTGATGCCGCTCATGTTGCCGGTGTGCATGAGCTTGTAGGCGGTCTGCCCCGACAGGTCTTGGTTCGCCGTGGTCGCGCCGCTGTAGTTGACGACCGAGATGTCGCCCCAACTCGGCCAGTTGAACAGGATGCCGCGCGAGCCGATGCTGCCGTGCGTCTGCTTGGCGCGCGGAACGTTGTTGACGTCGAAGTACAGGTTGGAGCCGAACACAGCGTCGCCGTTGCTCGCGCCAGACATTGTGGCCCAAGTGCGCGAGGACACGTCGCCGCTCTGGGCCTCCACCCGTCCGTCGGCCCACACCAGCAGGTTGTCGCGGACCCACGCGCCGTTGTCGTCGAGCGCCTGGAGGGCGAAGCGTCCGTTCTCGTAATCGAAGTTGGCGAACTTCAGGCCAGTCGCGCCGTCCGTGTCATTGAAGCGGACGTTGGTGTAGCCGCTGGACAGGTTGATGGCGGCAAGCGTCGGCTTCGCGCTGCCGTTATTGCCGGCGTGCAGGGCGGCGTTGCCGCCGAGGGTGACTCCGGCAAAGGCCGCCCAGGCGTTGCCATCGCGCGCCACCAGCGCGTTCGCCGTCGCCGAGCTGGTCGCGGCGTTCAGCGCCTGCTTGTCGGCCGCCGACATCAGGCCATTCGCGCCCACCGTGGCGACCGCCGTGCCAGCCTTGCTGGCCGGATCGAAGTTGCCGGCGTGCCAGATCTTGTTGTTGTCGATGGTGACGTCGGCGGAGCCGCTGGGCACCCACAGGCGCACCGTGCTTGCGTAGCCGAGGCCGACACCGACCGAGTAGTTCTCCGCCGCGCCGAGTCCGATCTGCACGAAGCCCTGGTCGTCGGCGTCAACGGTGCGCTGGATGCGCCACGTGGCCGACGACCAGTTGGTGTTGTTCGCCAAGCGCACGAGCTTGGTGCGCAGGAAGTCATTGTTGCCGGTCGACGAGTACAGCTCAGTGTGCTGCACCGAATTGCCAGTGGCGGTGCCGAGCGCCGACAGGCTGGTCTTGACCTGAGCCTTGAACTTGGCCTCGGTAGGCGTCGCGCCGTTGCGGGAGACCTCCAGCCAGTTGGCCGTCGAGGCCCAGCCGTCGGCGACCGTCTGGAACGACAGCACCTGCCCGTCGACGATGGTCCGCCACATCTTGTTATTGGCGGTGGCGTCGGTCTCCTCGAGCACGATGGCGGGGCCACCCCCCGCGAAGTAAGCGTAGCTGCCGCTGATCGACCCGTCGAAGCGGCGCTGCACCAGCGTGTTGCCCGAGCCGTTCTGGTCGATGTTGGCCGACGTCATGATCTGCCCGAGCGCGGCCATGTCCGCCACGGTGGCGGAGGCGTTGCCGGGCGAGGCTTGTCCGGTGGCGACCGCCGTGGTCCAGGTGCCGTTGCACTGGACCCGGAAGTTGAAGGGCGACCACTCGACGCGGTTGACGTAGACGTCGTACTGGAAGCGGTTGCTGCCGACCTGCACCAGCTTGACGGCGGTGAACATGGATGCGCCGAGGTAGCTGAAGCGCCCTTCGGCGTTGCCGGCCGCGGTGTTGGAGTTGTCCCCGCTGTAGGCCGTGACCCAGGTGATGCCGCCCGAGGCGAGGTTGTCGCTCTGGCCGTAGCCGTAGCCGCCCGCGGCGGTGATCAGCAGGCGGCGGCCGACCGTGGTCTGCGCATCCCAGCGGCCGAGCTTGACCCAGTCGGCCGTGCCGGCGTTGTTGCCGACCTCGACGCCCTCCTCCCAGGATAGGCCGTCGAGCTTGTCGGCGTCGATGCCCGAGCCCGTGCCCTTGACCCAGGCGAAGGTGCCGGCCCCGGTCGCCTTCAGCAGCTTGTCGGTATCGCCCGAGCCCGGCGCCGGGACGTGGATGCCGGAGTTGGCGATGTGCGTGTCGATCTCGGCGTGGCTGCGCGTGCCGGCCCCGATGAGGGCCTGGTGGCTGATCTTCGACTCGTCGAGGCCGAGGTAGGCGAGCGCCGCCGTCTCGTCGAGGCGCACGGTGATCGCCGGATCCTCGGAGGCCACGGCGCGGGCCTGCGACGAGAACACGACCTTGCGGGTCGCGTTGTCGTAGGTGATGTTCATGCCGGCGCCGGGCACCAGGTGCAGCGTGTCGGCCGCCGCCTGCGCGTTGATGCGGCCGGAGTTGCCGTCGCCGACCACGCCGAACATGTAGCCGCCGGCGATGACCTGCGCGGTCTGCGCGGCGGTGCGCGCCTGCTCGGCCCAGTGATAGGCCGACAGGGCGCCCGAGGCCACCGGCTGGCCGACCGGGTTGGACGCCCACGCCTTCGCCAGAGTGGCGGAGTCCGCCGCCTCGTTGCGGCGCTGCTCGGCGACGACCTGCGCGGCGACCGCGTGGATCTTGGCGTCGACCGAGTCCGCGGCGGCGTTGATCGCCGTCGTCTTGGCGTCGGCGGCCTGTCCGGCGGAGACGGCGGCGTTGGTCTGCGCGGCGGTCGCCTGGTCGCGGGCCTGCGTGGTCACGTCGCGCGCCGCCGTGGTCACGTCGCGGGCGGCGAGCGTCGTGTCGCGGGCGGTCAGGGTGGTGTCGCGGGCCTGCTCGGTGGCCGTCTTCGCCGTCAGGGTCGCGTCGCGCGCGCCGGTCGCCGTGGTGGCGGCGGTGTTCGCCGTCACGGCGCTGTTCCCGGCCGCCGTCTCCGACGCCTTGGCGTTGCCCTCGCTGGTCGCGGCCGCGCCCTTGGCGTCGAGCACGGCGTCGCGCGCGGCCTCGGCCGCCTGCCGGTCCTGGTCGGCCGAGGTGACGTAGGCGGTCAGCGTCGTCGCGGCGGCGGTCGCCTGGTCGGCGGCCTGCTGCGCGGCGGCGATGTCGTCCTCGATCATGTCGACGACCTGCTGCACGTTGTCGAGCAGCCCGTTGTCGATGAGGATGAGCAGGCGCCCGGGCGAGGTGATTAGGCGGGTCACGCCCTTGCTGTCGGTCAGCGGGTACTTGCCGTCGCCGTTGGGCCCGCCGTCGGGCTGGCCGGCGACCCAGTCGTCGTACTGATCCTCGCGGGTCTGCCACTTGCCGACCATTGTCATCAGCTCGGCGACGACCTCGGCGTTGGAGATCGCCGCGCCGCCGAAGATCACCGCGTAGGCGACGCCGACCACGGTTCCCCCGGCCCACGCCCGGTCGAGCGTGATCTGCGCGTCGCCGTCGACGGTCTTGATCTCGTAGAGCGTGTGGAAGTCGGTCGTGAAGACCATGCCGGGGCGCAGCGCGTTCGCCCACAGCGTTGCCCCGATCCCGGCGACGGTGGCCGAGCCGTTGGTCAGGTTCACGGTTCCAGTGCGATACCAACCGGCCATTTACGCGGACTCCTCGGGGTAGGGAAGGCGGTCACGGATCGCCGCGAAGTCGGCGGTCATGCGCTCCAGTTTTTCGGGCTTGTTGCGCAGCAGGGCGTCTTGCATGGCCTCCTGCTGCTTGTGCGCCGGCCACGCCGCCAGGTAGGCGGCCTCGCGCAGCGCGGCGATCTCGTCGCGGGTGCGGGTCTTGACGATCTTCATGCCGGCACCTCGATCTCGAAGGTCGTGTCGAGGTGCGGCCAGGCGCTGACGGCGACGCGGTAGGCGCCGGGCGCGTCGTCGTACTCGAACGCGCCGTCGGTGACCTCGTAGGTCTCGGACGTGCCGAGCGTCACGCTCGTTACCGTCACCGTCGCCGGGATCGGCAGCGCGTCGAGGCCGGCGATGGTCGGGCGCGGGCGCACCATGACCTCGTCGCCGGACAGGTCGACGTAGTCGCGCTCATAGTCGGCGCCCTGCGGCACGATGCCGTAGTCGCCGGGCTGGAGTTGGTGGCGGTAGTCGGACAGGGCGCAGCCGCCGGTGCCGAGGATGCGGCCCTGCGCGTCGTAGCGCGTGAAGACGGCGCCGGTCGACGGCGGCACGAACGGAGGGGGAGGAGCGGGCGTGTCGGTCATTTGCGCAGCTCGATCTCGACGATGAAGTGGAATCCGCTTTGCGCGATGGCGGCATCGCTGACGGAGGTGAATGTGTTGGTGCCGGCGGCCCGGCCGACGACGCGGACACTGGCGTAGTTGAAGAAGCCGTCGGTGCTGCAGGCGAAGACGGCGATCGGCTTGCCGGTGGTCGTCATGGTGCAGGAGGCGTTGTTGCCGCCGGCGCCCCACGCCATGTTGCCGGTCGCGAGGTCGGCGATGGACCGGCCTTGGATGGTCAGGTTCTTGATGTTGGCGTCGTCGATCTCGGCGTAGCCGATGTGGGCCGACTTGATGGCGGCGTTGGCGATCTTCGCGCTGTTGATGCTCGCGTCCTGGATGAACGCGGTCGACATGGAGATGCGCTGCACGCCGTCGACCGTGCCGATCACGAACGGGAAGTCGGCCGACTGCCCCGGCTGCCCGACGATGAAGTTGCCGGCGCGGACGACGAACTCGCTGAGTTTGCCAGCCTCGCCGCGGTCGTAGGCGGCGAGACCGAAGCCGGCGGCATAGCCGTTGACGTCGACCTTCACCGTCCACTGCGCCTGCAGGCCGTCGATCGACGAGGCGGCGGTCTGGATGGCGGCTGTGTTCTGCCCGACCGTGCTGCTCAACGTCTGCACGTCGCTGGCGACCGCCAAGACCGCGGTGGCCCGGGTCGTCTGCTCGGCGGTGATCGCGGCGGTGTTCTGCCCGACCGTAACGGCCATCTGGTCGAAGCGCGTGCTCAACGCCTGATCGGCGCTGCTGCGCGTGGTCGCCTCGCTGGCGATGGCCGCGGTGTTCTGGCCGACGGTGGCCGACAACGCCGTGACGCTGCCCGCCGTGGCGGCGATGTCGTTGGCCTGCGTGGTCAGCGTCCGGTTGACGGTGGCGAGCTTGCCGTTGACGTCGGCGGCGAGGTCGGTGACCGCCTTGGCGTTGGCGCTGATGCCGTCGGCGTGCGCTTCCTGCGTCGTCACGATGCCGGCGATCCGCTCGTCGACGTCGGCGACGATGCCGTCGATCCGGGTCGCCGTCGCCTCGTCGGCGTTCGCCAGGGTGGTGAGCTTTTCGGTCACCTGCGCGAACTGGCCGTCGAACTGCGCGGTCACCGTCGTGACCTGCTCGGCGAGCGCCTGGCGGTCGGTGACCTCCTGCGTGATCTTCGTCGTCACCTCGGCGACGTCGGCCTCGCGCTTGCCGATCTCCGCCTTAACGCGGGCGAAGGTGCTGTCGGCGCGCACCGCGGCGAGCGCCAGCGTCTCGGCGACCTTCTCGACGCTGTCGATCTTCTCGGCGAGCAGCGGGACAAGCTTTGACTCCGCGATGACCCGGTCGACCAGGTCCTCGTGGCTGATCTGCTGCGTCGTCGCGCTGGTGCCGAGGTTGGAGTTGAAGTCGCCGGGGTTGCGGCCGAGGTCGACGGCGCGCACCCAGAACCACTTGGTGACCAGCCCGCCGAGCCCGCCGCGAGGGAAGGTGTTGCCCTTGACCGTGCCGGCCAGCACCGCCGTCGCCAGGTCGTCGCGGTCGTTCTCCCACACCTCGATCTCGGCGAGGTCGGTGTCGCTCGGGTTGACCCAGGTGAGGGTGATCTGCCGGTAACCGCCGATCGCGGCAAGGCCGGTCGGCTGGCCGGGCGGAATCCCCTTGCCGTGCACCCTCACTGCCGCCTCGACCGCCGGGTCGGACTCGCGCCCATCGACGGCGACCGAGCGCAGGCGCAGCGTGTAGAGCCCTTCCTGGAGGCCGTCGAGGTCGAGGCTGTGCAGCGCCGTCTCGTGAACCTGCCACTGGCCGCCCGGCGTCTGCACGGCGAGGCGGTACTTGGCGACGACCGGATCCGGCACCGGCGACCACGCCACGGTCATCCGGGCTTGCGGCAGGCCGTTGATCCAGTAGACGCTCTCCACCGCCGTCAGGTTGGTCGGGGCGGGGATGCCGTTGCCGTTGTTCTGGTAGACCGGCGGCGGGATATCCAGCCCGTCCTCGACGCGGGCGTACTTGCCCGGGTCGTGCGACAGCGCCGTGACCTCATAGACCGCCTTGCTCTTCTCCCGCACCGCCAGAACGCGGAACAGCCGGGGCGCCAGATTGGAGCCGGTCAGCACCCACATCGCCCCGGGCTCGGGCGCGCTCGGGAAGCCGCCGGCGACGGCGATCGTCGCCACGCTGCCGACCCCGGTGACCACGTCGCGCTCGACCACGCTGCCGTCGGCGAGCACGACCGACAGCGCGTAGCTCTGCCCGGCCTCCAGCGTCACCGGCGCGTCGAGCGTGACCGTGCTGGTGGTCGCCGCCGCCACGCGCCCGCCGAAGCGGACGCCGGCATAGTTGGGATCGGCGATGGCGACGAGGTCGCCCGGCATGACGTCGGCGTGGTCCCACGCCGCCTCGTAGGTGACCGTCTCGGTCTCGCGCTGCTCGGTCTCCAGCAGCCAGCGGCCGAGGCGGCGGGCCTGCGAACGCGAGCGGCAGCCGTAGGCGGTGATCTCCGTCTGCCGCCAGCCGTAGCGTTCGATCAGCGTCGGGTTCTCGACGACCTCGATGGCCGCCCGGTCGCCGTCATCGGGGTTGGTGTAGGTGACCAGCACCGACGAGTGCCGGGCCTTGACCGCCGTTCCCGAATAGCTGAAGGCGCCGTTGATGACGTTCGCCGGGGCGACCAGCTTGACCGGGTCGCCGGGCATGTCGGCGCGGGCGTAGATCTGCCCGCTGCTCCAGTAGACCAGGCCGCGGAAGCTCGACGCGATGCCCTGGATGACCTTGTAGGCGTCCTCGCGCGAGGCGATCACGCCGTTGAAGGTGAAGCGCGGTTCCCAGCCGCCCTGGCCGTCCGGCACCAGTTGGTCGCAATACTGCGCGATCTGGTACAGGCTCCACTTGTCGACCTGGCTGGCGTTGATGAACTTCCCAAGCCCGTAGCGCTTGCTGGTCAGCAGGTCATAGAGCACCCACGCCGGGTTGTCGCTCCAGACGACTTTGAACAGGCCATTCCATGCGCCGACATAGGTCCGGGTCGCCGGGTCATAGTTGCTCGGGACCTGGATGCGCAGGCCGCGCACCTCGTAGGCGCGGGCCGGGATGGAGGAGCCGAACAGCTTGGCGTCGACCTCCAGCGCAACATAGGCGCTGTTCGGGTAGCTGAACTTGCCGTCGGTCAGGACGGTGTAGCTCTGCCACCAGGTCGCGTCCTGCAGGGCAGTCGAGGTGCTGTCGCCATTGATGCGGACGACGCGGACGTCCCACGGCGCGCTGTAGGTGCCATCCTTGGGCAGCTCGATGCGGAAGCTGCGCTCGTACGGGCTGGTCGTCTTGCCGGCAATCGAGGTGTGGACGACGCGCCGGTAAACGCCGCCGGTCGGCTTGACCTCGATGGCGATGTCGACCTCGGCGCCGTGCAGGTCGCCGTTGGTGACGTCCTGCCGGGTCAGCGCCGGAATGCGGATGGTGACGCGCACAGCGTCGGCGTTGGGGTTGGTGATCGTGCGGACGACCGGGACGTCGTGCTTGACCTCGGTGCTGACCGCCACCTCGTTCTCGGTGGCGGTGAAGCCCTCGACGTGCGGCTGGTCGGGCAGGCCGGTGCGCAGCGTCCAGGTGACGCCCGGGAAATTGGCGCTGCCGTCGCCGGTGATCAGCGGCGTGCCGTCGAGCGTGATCGAGCGCGCGCCATCCACGAGCCCGTCAATCTCGCCCTCGCCGAGCAGGTCGATGACGCGGGCGACGGTCGTGCTCTGCAGGGTGTTGGGATCTTCCTGCGCGACACGCCCGCCGTCGCCGCCACCGCCACCCTTGCCGCCGCCCGAGCCGGAGACGCCGCCGGACTCGCCCGCGGTGCCGTAATCGACGGTCGCGCCGGTGCTGATCTGGTCGACCGAGAGGCCGGCGGAGACGACCGTCGAGCCGACCCGGCAGCGCCCGTAGATCAGCGGCACGGCGCCGCCCTGCTCCTGCGCGTTGACCGGGCCGTTCATGACGAACGAGGCGCGCTTGTCGACGCTCTCCAGGCTGTCGAGCCCCTTGACCTGCGGCGCCAGCATCATCGAGGCGCCGGACAGCACCATCGACAGGCCGAACAGCGCAATGGAGCCGTAGGACATGCCCATCGCCGCGCCGCCGAAGGCCGGAGCCGCCAGCCCGGCGGCGGTGCCGCCCGAGTAGACGATGGCGACGGCCATGATGACCATGCCGATCACCGCCTTGACGCCGCCCTTGGACTTCTGGCCCGAGCCCGCCGCGACGGGAGCGATGTGCAGGTCGCCGGCGCCGAGGTGAAAAGTCAGTTCATCGGCGCCGAGGTGCAGGCCGGTCTTTTTGTCGCCGCGGATGATCCGATAGGTGCCATCCTTGACCGCCGGCAGGAAGGCGCCGGAGGTCAGGACGTGCAGCGCCCGGAACGCCTCCGCCGGGCTGGCGACGTCCAACTCGTAGACCGCGCCGAAGCGGCGGCGCAGCGCGCCGTGCAGGTGAACTTTGCGGAGGGCCATCAGGCGAGATCCTTGTGGCGCAGGACGTGGGTCACGGTGCGCAGCCACGGGCCGAGCGGCTCGCGCCGGCTCAAGCGGTTCTGCAGGTGGTGCAGTACCAGGGCGCCGCCCTTGACGACGACGCCGGCGTGGTTGGGGACCGGGCTGCGGATCTGCATCAGCAGGACGTCGGAGTCGCGCATCGTGGCGCGCGGCACCGCGGCGAAGCCGGCGGCGGCGAAGTTCTCGACATAAAGGTTCTCGCCGTTCGTCCACCAGGCGTCGTCACGCGGGAACTCCGGCAGGGTGATTCCGTGCGTCTTGGCGAAGTAGTCGCGGATCAAAGCGTAGCAGTCGGTCACCGCGTGGCAGAACGGGCGGCCGATGAGGTCGGGCGTCGGCGTGTCGGCGCCCCACACGACCGGGTCCGACACGCTCTCGCCGTCGGTCATCACCAGCAGCCACGGCACGTCGGTCGCCATCTGCCCGGCCATGTCGGCGCGGGTCGGCGCCGAGTTGCTGTTGGTGTGGGAATGCACGATTGCCTGCACACGGTCGCGGTGCGCGTCATAGACGTCGTCGGCGATGCGGAAGTCGACGCGCGGATCCTTGCCGTTGTTGCGGCACGGGACGTAAGCGCCGGCGACGATGAGGCCGCAGCACTCTTTCGGGAACTCGGCGAGGGCGTGCGCGGCGATGGCCTCGCGCAGCGCGGGCGTCAGGGTCAGGGGCATGTCAGCTTGTCCTCACGCGGGCGACGCCGGGGAAGGCCCAGGTCGGGAGCACGGCGGTGGCGCCGAAGCGGGCCTCGCAGCCGGTGATGAATTTCGAGCAGGCGTCCGACGCGGCGGCGGTCGGCTGGTCGTGGACGTCGAAGCAGGCGTCGCCGGCATAGGGACAGGTCGCCTCGCTGTAGTCCCAGCCCGCCCCGCTCCACCGCCGATAGGTCGCCGTGCAGGCGCCCTGCAGCACCTGACGGCCGGGCAGCTGGCGGCCCTCCTGGTCGATGACCGCGGCCAGTTCCCATTCGATGTGCGTCTTGTCGAGCACGGCCTTGCGCTCGATGCGGTAGACGTCGAGCGGGAAATGCGCGGTCGGGTCGGCGTCGGGCTCGCCGTCGAGGAAGCGGCGGAAGGTGCGGATGCGCGTCACCTGCGCGCCGAGCAGGTCGTCGTAGGTGCCGACCAGCGCGGAGAACGCCCGGTTGACGTTGGAGATGCGCAGCTTCGGCGTCGGCAGGACGCCGGTGCCGCTCCACTCCCAGCCCTCGGCCTCGATGTCGACCGGCGTGTAGGTGACGCCGCCGTAGACCACCGGGGCCGCCTCATAGGCCGACTGCGTGAAGGCGTAGACGCCGCCGCCGAGCCGGGTGGCGTCGAGTTGGAACAGCACGACGTAGGGGCTCGGCGCGGGGCGCTGTGCCTCGCGTGCGATCGGAGCGTTGCTCATCGGGGAGACCTCAGAGGTCGAAGACTTGAGTCAGCTTGGCCGACAGGGAGAAACGCCGCTCGCCGAGGGCTTCCGCGCCGACGATCGGGGCGCGGCTCCAGGACTCGGCGACGAACTTGCACGGCGTCGCGGCGTCGAGCGGCGTCCACCAGAACGCCTCATAGCCGCCGCGGGCGACGAGAAACGCCTCAATGGTGTCGGCGGCGGCGGTGCACAGCGCGTCCCATTTCAAATCCCACGCGGCCGGCCGGCTGTTGAGCCCGTCGGCGGCGCGCTGCCGGTAGCCGTCGCCGAACTCGGCCTTGAGCACGCGCGGCTGCACGGTCTTTTGGCTGTTGACGGACGGCGACACTGGCGGGGCGAAGGTGGGAATGCTCATCGAGAACCTCCGTTCAGCAGGCCCATCGGCCGCATCTGCTGGCGCAGCACGGTCACGATGCGGGCATCGAGCTGGTCACCGACCGCCCGGCTGATCTGGTCGGCGAGGTCGGCGTTCTGCTCCTGCGTGCCGCCGTTGGCGTTGACCTCGATGTTGATGTCGCCGAAGGTTACGCTCCCGTTGCCAGCAGCCGCGCCGAGGTTGAAGCGGTGCCGCGGGTCGTCCTCGGTGATCACCTCCTCGCGCGTCCGCAAAATGGCCGGCACCTCATCCGGAGCGAGGCCAGCGAGGCCGCCAGTGTGGTAGCGCCGCGCACCGAGGAAGACCGCCGGCGACACGGACCGGTTGGCCGGCGCCGGCTGCCCAATCACGCCGCCGGAATGGAAGGTTCCGGCGTTGATCTGCATGGCGATGCCATAGTCCGTGGTCGGCGCCGGCATGCCCGCCGTTTTGCCGCCGGCTACGCCGAACAGGCTGCTGATGCCCCCGAGCAGGTAATTCTTGAACGGGGTGATAACGGCGAGCTTCACCAGGTCCGTGGTGATGCTGGAGAGGACGCCCGAGACGACCGAGCGGAAACTCACGGCGGCGCCACTGCCTTGAGTGAAGGCCTCGCTGATGGCGTCGCCGACGCGGTCGAAGGCGCGGTCGAACGTCTGCCCCAACTCGTTGAGGCGGTCCATCTCAACGCCAGTTTTGGCGAGCGCTTCGGCGTTCGCAAGAATCCTCTGCCCTTCCGTGCTTAGCAGAGGAATGCCCTCGCGGCGGAGCTGCTGCTCGGTCAGCAGGCGGGCGAAACCGACGGCGCGCTGCTCGGCCGTGGCAAACAGCAGCTCGCGCTCTTTGCCAAGCTGGGCGATCTGCTCCTCCTGCCCCTGCAGGATGGACCCGGCCCGTGCTTTGCGCTGCGCGGCGTCGTCAGCGATCACCGCCTGCGTCTTGGCCTCGATGATCCGGCGCAACGCGTTGGCCGTGCCGCCCTGCGCCCTTTCCAGCGCAATGGTTTCGGCAATGGTCGCCTGCCGCACCTTCTCGGCCAGCTCGGCTTTCTGCTGCGCCTCCGCCCCGACCAGCGTCGCCTCAGCCACCTTCTGCCGCCCCGCCACGTCGGCCTGCATCTGCGGCAGCGCCTGCGCCGAAGTGGCCGCCTGCTGGGCCGCGCGCTCCTGCAGCAGCTGCTGGGTGCGCGCCTTGACATCGATGTTCATCGTCAGCGCCTCGGTCGCCGCTTGGCGCCGCGCCTCCGCCTCCGCGCCGGCCCCGGCCGACTTCAGGTAAGCGTCGGCGACCGCCAGCGATTCGCGCGCGTTGACGCTGAGAGCCGCGTTCAGCTGCGCGACCGCCTGCGTCTGCCCCACCGTCACCTGGGTCACCGCCGAGCCGACGGCGAGCTTCCGTTCCTCCGCCGTCGTGGCCGTGCCGAGCAGGTTAATCCGCTCCACCTCAGCCGCCTTTTGCGCCGCGTAGGCCGGGCCGACGAGGCCCGCATACTTCTGCTCGACCGCCGTGAGCTTCTGGCGCTTGTAAGTCTCGATGTCGAGACCCTGCGAGGCCGCGGTCTCGTAGTCGGCGCGCTTGTTCTTCAAGCCCTCCAGGGCCTTGCCGGCATCGGTGGCGAACGCCATCAAGCCGGGGTTCTTGAGGCCGGCTTCGAGCGTCGTGATCGACGCGGTGAGCGCCGTGATCTCCGTCGCCATCGGGCGCACCGAGCGCGCTACGCTGTCCGCGGCAACGCTGTTCGTCACCTGCCCTTGCCAGTCGGCCACGCGGGCGGCCATCTCGCGCTCGTGGCCGCGCTGCGCGTACCGCTGGGCCAGGGCGGCGTCGACGCTCGCCAACTCACCGGTGGCGGTGGCCATGCCCGGCGCGGCGTAGCGGCCATCCACCGGGACGGAACCGGCGGGCAGGGAGACGCCCCCGGTCTCCGCGGCGACACGGGCGTCGTCGAGCCCGCGGGCGGCGAGGAGCTGGCGCCGCTTTGCCTCCAGGCGCGCGATGGCCTGCGCGTTGGTCTCGGGCGCGGTGGCGTTGCCGATGGCGTTGAACGCGTTCGAGGCCGCGCGGGCCACCCGCTCCCAGGCGGAGGCCAGCGTGCCGACCTGGTCACCGAGGCCGCGCGTCCTGGTTGCCAGACTGTCGGCGAGGAGAAGCCGCGCCTGCTCCTCCTGCCCGGTCGCCTTGAGCACGCGAATGCGCTCCAGCTCCTTACCGGAGAGAATCCCGTAGGCTGCCGTCAGCTTCTCGGCGCCGGCGACCGGATCGGCGAACAGCTGGGCGAGGTCGGCGGCGGCCTTTCCCACGTCCTGCCCGGTGGCCACCGCGTAATCGCGCGACAGGCCGATCAGGCGCTCCATGCTCTCCGCGCCCAGCTTGCCGGCACGGATGTACGCCGCCTCCTGTTCGCGCGCCGCGGCCACCGAGACCTCTCCGGCGTCTGCCGCGCGCACGGCGAGCGCCTCCAGTTCGTCGGCGGAGCGGCCGATAGCCCCGCCCATCAGCGTGGCCGCCGTCTGCACCTCGCGCAGGGCGGCGGCGTGTTTCTCCATCACGGCAAAGGCGGCCGCCAACCCGAGTCCCGCCGCGATGGCCAAGCCGATGGGGCTCACCAGCAGCGACAGCACCCGACCGACGCCGCCCACGGCCGCGGTCGTCTGCGGCCCCTGCTGCATGAGGATGAGGAAGGGATTCTGCCCACCGGCGAGCTGCACCGCGGCGTCCTGCAGCTGATACGAGAGGTTGGTGATCTCGTGAGCCGTCAGCTTGGCGGAACGCGCCGCCATCGTCTGCGGAGAGATCGAGGCTTGCAGCGTGTCGTGGTACTTCTTGACCGCGATGGTGTGCTGCTCGTAGCTGATGCCCCCGGCCGCCAGTAGCTCGTCGGCTTCACGGAGGCTGTCCGAGAACAGGCGCTGAGCTTTGGCCGCCGGATCGATGCTCTCCCGCAGAGCACGCGCCCGCCGCTCCAGATCAGCCGCCTCCTCGAACACGCCCGCTGATCGTTGGGCGGAGCCGGACGGCGGCGTGGTCACGCCGAGTTGCTCATTGAAATGCCGCTGCGCGTCTGCGGCGCGCTGGATCGCGCGCTCGCGTTCGATCAAGGCCTGCACTTCGGCCTTCGACGCCTGCTCCATGACGCCCTGGGCCTGGAAGGTGGCATCGTACCGCTGGCGCAGCTGCTCCAGCCGCTTGCCGTGCTCCTCGGCCGTGATCGCCCCGCGCTGCAAGGCGCGGTCAAGAAGCTCCTGCCCCAGCGCCAGCTTCTGCTGTGCATGGTAGGCCGGATCGATCTGCCGGCGCAGGCGATCCAGGGCGCGCTCCTGGTTACCAAACACCTGCTGCACGCGCTCCGTCGTCTGCACGACGTTCTGGTTCGCCGACTTGATCTTCTCCGACGCCTGCTCGAATTCACGCGCGCCGGCCGAGGCCCGACTCGCGTCGTACACGAGGGCTGTCGTCGCTTCCTGCTGTGCCATGCACGCCTCGCGGGGAAAGGGGGCGCGGGGCTACGCGCCCCGCGGCTGCGCCTTGGACCTGAGAAACGACATCAACTGCTGAGCGGCCTGCGCCGGGCCTTGAGCGGGCGCCGCGTCCTGCGCCGCGCCGGCGCCGTCCAGCGGGGCGCCATTCAGCCAGTTGTGGAACTCGACCAGCCCGCTGACGGCCAGTTCGAGCTGCGGCATCGGGGTGGCCATCACGACCTCCGGCGGCCACCCGAGCCATCCGGTACCACGCCTGAAGAGGAGTTCGTGGTACGCGTCGTTGCTCAGTCGTCGGCGTTTCCCGCCGGCATCCCCCCGGCCTCGTCGTCCTCCGGCTCCTCCAGCGGACGCCCGCCGTTGGACAGCATCAGGACATACTCGGTCAGCGGCAGGACGATGCGGTTCAGGCCGGCCGACCAGACCTTCTCGCGCAGCCCCTTGGTCTCCGCCTCGGTCCGCAGCCCCAGGCCGTGCTGGATGACGGTGACGTAGGCGTCGAGGTCGGAGGCCTGGAGCTGCTGCAGCGCGCCCTGGAAGCCGTTGAACGCGCGGCTGATACGGGTGGCGGCGCCCAGCGTCGGGGCGAGGGTCCGCTCCTCGCCGCCGAGGGTGATGGTGACTTCGCCGGAATTCAGCTTGGGCATGACGGGGTCCTTCAATGGGGTCGGTCAGTGTTCTCAGGGCATGGGCTGGAGGGGCCAGCGGCGCCCCGACTGGCTACCTGCCCGGCGCAGGCGATCCGTTACGGCGTGCCGGCGGCCGCCTCGCCGACGAAGACCTCAGTGGTGATGTCGAGGCCGATGGTGGTCTTGACGGTGTCGCTGGAGCCGCCGGGATTGATCGTGGCGGAGGTGACGAGGGCGCGGAAATAGGCGCGGGTCGGCTTGCCGCCGCTGCCGCCGGTGTTGTCGCCCAGCTCGACCTTGATCGGATAGTCGCCCTGCTTGTCGGCCGCGGCGGCGACGGCGACCTGGCCCGCGTCGTCGCCCTTGCGGGCGCAGGTGATGCTCAGGGCGCCGTTGTCCTGGACCGTCTTGTACTTGCGCTTGCGGCCGTCGCTGACCGGGGTGAAGCTGCCGGTCTCCCACTTGGTGCCGAATTCGGGCACGGACTCCGCTAAGCCGATCTCGGTCCAGCCGGACGCCTGGCCGTCGTATTCGGCCAGCGTGTCGTGCGCCCACGACTTACTACCGATGTAGATTTTGGCGCCGATGGCGGCGGTCAACTCGCTCATGATGCTGCTCCTCAGGCTGTGTAGTGAGCGGTGAAGGGAATGGAGACCGACCGGCGCCACCACAGGCCGTCGTCGTCGCCCGGTTCGCCGGCGCCGAGCGGGTCGGGAGCGCCGGTGACGAGCCCGCCGAAGCGAGTCACGCGGAAGAGGTCACCCAGCGCGCGGGCCAACCGCCGGGCCTCGTCGTCGCCAGTGCCGACCGGAACGAAGACATGGCCGAAGATCACGCCGTCGTCGCGCGCGGCGCGCTTTCCAGGCGAGCCAATGACGGTGGAGGCCGAGCCGGCGCCGAGGATTTCCAGGTAGACCCACGGTCGATCCGGGGCGCTCGACGCATCGTAGGGGTCGCGATTGCCGGGGGCGTCGGGCCGAAACGCGCCGCCGTTCTCGTAGGTGACGGGCGTGTCGGTCCATTCCGCCTCCAGCTTGGTGCGGATGGCGGTCAGCGGGTTGGGGGCGGTCATAGTCGGTCCTACAGGGATCGCAGGAAGATGGCCGGGTAGGTCATCGGCTGGCCGACGGCGGTGTCCTTGCGCGGCGCCAGGTGCTTGCGGCCGGCCCGGTAGGCGCGGCTGCGCCGGCTCTGCTTGGCCGGCTTCAGGTGGGCCCGGCCCTTGAGGACGTAGCCGCCCTGGAGCGTGATGAAGCTGATCGAGGCCTCCACCGTCCGGCCGAACTCGCGCCGCACCTCCTGGCGTACCCGCTCGACGATGCCGGCGGGAAGCCGGGCGCGGGCCTTGCCCCGCCAGTGGTCGGCGTTGACGGTCATCTCCAGTTTGCGGTGGTAGGGCTGGTCGTTCGTCATGATCAGCTCGCCGGTGTTCGGGATGGCGCCGTCGGCCACCTGGCGGCTGGCGGCCATGACGAACCAGGACTCCTGGTAGCGCCCTTCCTTGACCGGCGACAGCTCGCGGCAGCGCCGCAGCGCGAACGCGGCGACTTCGGCCAGCCGGTGGAAGTCGTAGCGGATGACGCCGTAGGGCTTGACGGTGTCCTCGGACAGCCCCCGGCGGCCGTCCACATAGGTGACGACCTCCGGCGGGGGCCCGTTCAGACCAGCCAGGTGCTCCGCCAGCCCCTTGCGGGCAATTTCCGCGTGGAGCTTCTGGAACTCCGGCGGCTTCACCCTGGCGACCGCGAGATCGATGATCCGCTCGAAGGCGGCGGTGGAGCGCGCCACGCTCAGCCCCGCACCCAGAGCACGAAGCCGACCAGCTCGGCGCCGTCGTGAAGCGGCTGGACGCCCTTGACGGCACCGCCATCCAGAAAGTCCGTGGTCCCAGCTTTCGGCGGCCCCGGCCAGCCTTCGGCCTCAATGTCCGCCTGCGCGATCCTGATGCGCCGGTCGCCCTGCACCACGCCCCCGACGAGTTCGGTGGGGCGGTACTCCCGGTCCTTGCCGCAGATGGTGCACGCCGTGAACGTGTTCGTCGTGCCGACTCGGCGCTTCAGCACCATCGGCCGCCCGGCGCGGCGCAAGCTGACGGCAAAGCGAGCCGAGGCACTCATGCGAACACCGCCGAGCGGTATGGTGCCAGCTGGTCATAGACGGCTGTCGGCAGACCACCTTCCATCGGCATCTTGTCGGCATCCATGTAGGTCAGCCTCTCGACGTCCGGGTTCTCGTAGGACCGGAGGAGCGGATCGCCGCGCTCCTTCTCGTACCAGCGCAGTTTGACCAGCTCCGTCACCGCCCCGCTCAGCGCCGCCGGCACGTCATTCAGGTCCCACCCGGCGACCCCGGTGATGATGATGCGCCCACGCCCCCACCGGGCTCGGTTGCCGGAGCCATTCAGCCGCCACAGCAAGCCGGCCATGGGCCCGCATTCGACCTCATCCAGGGGAACGGAGGTTCCGTCCACAGTGACGGTGGCGACCCCAGGGGGAGCCGCCACGGCAGGATCAGCGGGGTCGGCCGATAGCCGCCCGGCACCTCGTCGGCGCGATAGCTGATCGTCACGGCCTCAGCGAGGAACGTGCGCCGGCCCATCTGGTCCGGGGCGACACCGCAGGCCGCGCACACGGCGTCGCTGTCCTCCTTGATCCAGCGGGCCAGTAGAGCGTCAGAGGCGGTGTCCGTGATGCCGAGTTCGGCCTTGACCGTCCGCAGATCCACAAGGCTGCGGTCGGCTACAGGGGGCGCGACGGTCAGGGTCGGCATGGCTTACTCCTGCGCCAGCACGTCGGCGGCCATCTCGCGCAGCTTGTCTTCGCCGGCCTTGTGATGCGGCTTCACGCCGTGCTGTTCCAGGAAGGCGCGCAGGGCACCGGTGTCGGCGGTGGACGGGTCGAAGGCGGTCGGTTCGCCAGAGGCGCCAGGACCGACGCCGCCCTCCCCCTCGCCCTGCTCCGCCTCTCCCGCTTCCTCCGCGTGCCCGTGGGACTCGACCACCCCCTGCTGCCGCAGCCGTTCGGCCTGCTCAGCAGGAAAGCCCGCCAACTCCCCCGCAACATACGGGGGAGCGTTTCGGCGGAAACGCACGATGACCGGCATCACGGCTTCTTGTGGGCGCCGCCAAACACGGCGGTGCCGAAGATGGTGGCGGTGTCGGCGCCGGTGGCGGACAGCTCTGGCGTGGCGACGACGCGGACGTACCGGCCGCAGTATTCCAGCGACACGCCGATCTTGCCGACGCCGGTTTCAGCGCTGCCGCCAGTCGCACCGGTCAGCGTCAGGATGGTGGCAGCGTCCTTGACGTCGGTCCAGGACGCACCGTCGTTGCTCGTCTGGATCTTCGCCCCGACGGTTAGGGTCTTCGTGGCGGCCAGGGTGGCGGTCGCGCCGAGCAAAAAGCCGACGGACTCGACACGCCCGGCGGAGAAGCCGGTGACGTCGATGGACGTGCCATTGACGGCGGCGCTGTCGCCCGAACCGCCGGCAGTCGCGCTGGTCGGCGCGAGGGCGAAGGCGACGGGGGTCGTCTCAACGACGACGTTACGCTCCAAAGCGTACATACTGCTCTCTCCTGTCGATCAGGGGGACGGGGTGCCTCAGGCGCCCCACCGGACCTTGTTCAGCATCGCGAACGCCTTGGGCCGCGTGACGCCGTAGTCATGGCCGGCCAGACCGCGGATCAGCGTCTGGTTCTTGCTGTAGGCCGACACCATCGTGTTGCCCTGCTTGTAGGCGGCGGTGTCCGACGCATCGATGCGGACGCTGTAGCTGTCCGCGACCATGCTGAACGAGAAGTCGCCCAGGTATAGCTCGGTGCAATCCGCGTTGCTGCCGTCCGACAGGTTGGTCGGGATGCGGTGGAACCGCTCCACCGGGTAGCCGCGGAAGGTCGGGGTCGGCGCGTTCAGCGACGGGTAGATCAGGTTGCCGTTGGCGTCGCGCAGATCGGCCAGATAGAGGAACACGCGGTCATGCATCAACCACCGCACGTTCACCATTGGGATCTCGGCGGTGGACAGGGCCAGGATCATCTTCCGGGTGTCGGCGTCCACTTGTGCCGCGGTCGGGGCAACACCACCGGTGGCGTCGAAGATCTGCCCCGCCGGGATGTAGTAGCGCAGGCCCTTCGGCGACGGGCCGGTGCCGGAGCCACGTAGGAACGCCGTGTCTTCGGCCTGCGCGAAGCCCTCCAGCATCATGTCGCGCACGTACTGGTCGATGCCGACGCGCGACAGGCGGAGCAGCTTGTTGGACAGCGGGACCAGCGAGGCGATCTCGCGCTCCTTGAACGACAGCGCGCCAAAGCTCGGCTCGTCCGTGGTGATGTCCTCGCCCTCGCCGATGTAGTACGCGTTGATGCCCTTCTCGACGGTCGGCACGGTGTCAGTGCCGCCGACCAGCGGGACCACGCGGGAGATGCGGCGGATGACCGTCTTCGGGTAGAGCAGAGCGATCAGTTCGTTGGACAGGCGCTCCGGGACGAAGATGCCGCCGCCGGCCATGTCGTTCGTCTGCATGGCGCCCTGAATGTCTATCACCACCGGGTGGGACTCGCCGAACTGCGCCGCGGCCCAAGTCGCGGCCTGATCCAGATTGCCCTTGGCGGCGACGATGGCGCGCGTGTAGCGGGCCAGGTCAATGCCGGGCTCCTCCCTCGCTGCCGGGGTGGCTGGCACGGTGGCGGCCGGCTTGGAGCCCCGGTCGTCGTCGGCAACGGAGGTGCGCGACGGAACCGCCGTGGTGGCGCGCAGGGCCTGCACGCGCTCGGCATTCTTGATCGTGGCGTCAAAGTCCTTGACGGCGGCTTCGGCGGTGTCGAACTGCACCTGCTCCTCCGCCGTCATGGCGCGGCCGTCGGTCGCGGTCAGAATAGCGGTCAGCCCCTCATACGCCTTCGCGCGCTCCTGGCGAAGGCCGATGATATCGACGGGCATTCTGGTCTCCTTCGGGTTGCCCAACGAAAAAAGGGCGCCCGGAAGGCGCCCCACGAACCCCGAGCCTTCGCCGGGGGATTACTTGCGCAGCGCGTCAGCGCGACGCTTGTTGCGAACCATCGTTGCCAGTTCGGCGAAGGCGGCGTCGTAGCTCATGATCTTGTCGGCCATGCCAGCGGTCACAGCGTCCTTGCCGACCATGACGCCGCCCTGGCCGAAGTCGGCCTTGACCGTCTCCACCGGCACGCCGCGGCCCTTTGCCACGTCGGCGATGAACTGCGTCTCGATGGCGTTGAGCGTGGCGCGGATCGTGTCGGCGCCCTCCGCGGTGGTTGGGTCTGGGCGCTTGTTTGGCGCGTTGGCGGAGACGATCTCCACCGCCACCACGCCGTCGCTGCCGGGCTCCACCTGCTTCGGAATGGCGGCCACCACGCCGATGCTGCCGACGACGCCGGTGCGTTCCATGGCGATGTTGCCCGGGCCAACGGCCGCCGCGATCCAGTAGCCGGCCGATGCCGCCGTCCCGGTGACGTAGGTCATGGTCGGCTTCTGCTTCCGACCGGCCGCAATGGCGTCGTGCAGCGCGTTGATCCCCGACACCGCGCCACCCGGCGTGTCCATCAGCAGCATCACGGCGCCGATGTCCGCATTGGACAGCGCCAGCCGGTAATCGTTCAGCAGGGCGCCGGCTGACGACGCTCCCGACATCTCCGTCATGAGATTGGCGCGCGGGAAGATCGGGCCGAACACCGGCAGAACGGCGACGCCGTCCTGCGACACCATGGCATACCGGGCACCCTCCAGCCGCCGCGCGGTGGAGCCGGCGACCATCGCCAGTTCCTGCTCACGGAGCAGGCGCGCGGCCTCCGCGGCCTCCTTGTTGAGCCCGCCCCGCTGGGCGAAGGCAGCCAATCGGTGCAGCCAGTCGGCCTGAATCGCCCACGGTTCCGCCGTGAGCGCGTCGAATACGATGGTCATGCGGGATCAATCCTTGTTCGGCGCGGCCGGCTTGTCCGCGGGGTCGTCCTTGGTCGGGTCCTGCCCGGCTGGGATCATGTTCAGCGGCTTCAGGAACTCTTTGCCCTGACCGTCCGGAAGCGGGTTCTGGCGTTCCCACTCGCGGATCTCGTCGGCGCTCAGCCAGCCCCACTGCCGCCCGATCGCGTAGGCCCGGTAGCGGGTGAGAATGTCGCCGCGCTTGAGCCCGTCGAGGTCGACCTCCACGAAGTACCGGCCGCGCTCGGCGACCGAGAGGCTGGTCGTCTCGATGGCCGACTCCATTGCCTCGGCCAGGGCCGACAAGGGGCCAGTGACGTACTCGATGGCCTGGTGCTCGATGTTGCTGAACGTCGCGCGATCCAGAATGCCGATTTTGTGCGGCGGCACGCCGAAGGCCTGCGCGCACTGCACCGCCTGCTCCTTGCGGATTTCGATGAGCTGGCTGTCGGCGTTTGAGAAGCTGAACTCCTTCAGCTTCATGCCAAGTTCCAGGATCGCGATCTTGAAGGCGTTGTCCACGCCGGCATAGGTGCGCTCCAGGCTAGCTCGGATGCGTGCCGCGACCTGATCGTTGGGAAGCTTGCCATCCATTTCGATCACGGCGGACGGACGGGCACCATTCTTGAAGAACTTGGCCGCGAAGCGCTCCGTGGCGATGCACAGCGCGATCATCTCCTTGTGCTGCTCGATTGGCGAGATGCCGAAGACGCCGCCGTTCTCCGCCTTGTCCGACGAGGCCCGATACGGGACGTGGATGATGTCCCGCCAGGACAGCCCGCGCTCGTAGGTATGGCCGGACAGATCGAAGTACGGCTCTCCGTCATCCGTCCAACGGGTGGTGATCCGGCCCGGCTGGATGTTCGTGATGCGCTCGACGATGCCCTCCGCCGACCAGCGCGCGCGGCTGAATCCGTTCCCGCGGGTGATGGCATTGTGGATCAGCGTGCGGCGCCAGTTGAACGACGACAACCACGGCGCCGGCCAGCCGACCAGCAGCGCATAGAGCGGATGGTCGGTAGCGCGCTCGCTCCCGCCATTCGGCAGGCGCCGATGCAGGTAGACAGGCACCTTCGCCAAGTCGTCCGCCTGCACCTGTACGGACGCGGCTACACCGGGAACCGTTAGGGCGTCTGTCACCGACACACGAATGCCGGTCTCGGTGATCATGCCGCCGAACAGGTCCGTCAGCCAGCCGGCCGGGTCCGCCGTGCCGCTCGTTTCCGTGCCTGTGGTCATGGCGCCGTAACTGGCGCCGCCCCCCAGGAAGTCTCCAAGCCAACCCATCAGCGCGCCCTCAGAGCGCCAATCAGCGCCATCGCGAACACCAGAGCCCCACCGGCGATGAAACCGGCCGGCGGGTAATGCAGCCACGCCCCGTAGCCGATCAGCCCGACGCCGACCACGGCCAGCACAAGGCGGGCGGCTTCCATTGCTACGGAACCGCACCCCGCCGTGTTCGTGTTTGCTTCAGCCATGCTCAGCCCCACACCGAAAGGTCGTAATCACTGGTAAAGCCCGACCGACCCGCAAATGCGTCGGCGGTTGCCGCGCCGACCGCCATCACCAGCGCCGCCAGCCCGTCGATGCGCCCGGTCGCCTTACGCTTGTCGAACTTCTTGTTGCCGGCTGGGTCCTCGATGGCCACCGCCGCCGAAACGTTCCAGCGCAGCACCGGGCTTTTGCCAACCCGCAGCCGCCCGTTCACAACCGCGTCCTCCCAGGCCGAGAACGAGCGCGGCATCCACAGGCTCTTGTTCGAATCTCCGCCGCCAAAGCCCTGGCCGTGCCGCACCAGGCGGATGCCCTGCCCCTCTGGCATCTCCGGCCCTTCCCAAATCCAGCTGTCGGCGCCCACCTCGTCCAGCGCCCGCTGGAAGTCCTCGATCCGCCACGGGTCGAAGGCCAGAGTCACGCGCTCGAACCGCGCCGCCACCTCGGCCACCCGCTGCGCCACGTAGGTGTAATCGATTGTCCGCCCCGGGATGGAATTCAGGTGCCCCGCCTCGGCCCAGGCCTGATACGGCACGCGATCCTTCTGGGCCCGCTCCGTCATCGTGTCGGCCGGTGTCCAGAACTCGACTGCCGCCTGTAGCTCCTCGCCGTCTTTCACCACCGCGCCCATCGCCGTCAGGTCGCGCTTGGCGGACAGGTCGAGCGACAGGAACGATTCGTCTCCCTCGAGCTGGTCGACCGACAGCCCCTCGACCTCGCAGGCCTCCCACAGGTCCCGGTCGATCACCGGATTGGCGCCCTCGACCCAGACGCAGAAGTTTAGGCGCTGACAGGTCGCCATCGCGGATGGCATGCCGCGCGCCTTGGTCACTTCCTTGCGCAGGTAGTCGAAGCCCGGCAGCGCCGGCAGGCTCGGGTTGGCCTTAATCCAGCAGGCCTCGTCCTCGAACGGGTCATCGCCTTCGTCGAGGGCGCAGATGTAGGCGAAGAAGGCGTCGTTCTCGACGGCGTCGGCCGCTACCTTGGCGCCATACTCGTGATACTCCCAGCAGACCGACTGCTTGTCGTGTCCCGAGTTGGTGATGGCGAACAGCAGCGGTTGCTTCCGCCACTTGAAGCCGGCCTCCATCATGCGGATGACCGAGCCGTCCTTGTGCTCGTGCAGCTCGTCGATCAGCGCGCAGTGGGGCCGGGGACCACTCTTGCCCCGGTTGTCCGAGCTGATAATCCGGAAGAAGCTCCCGGTCTTCAGGTACGCGAGGTTCCAGCGGTTGTCGCCAGTACCGGACGCGGTGAGACGGCTCTGCAGCGCCGGTGACTGGTCGTACATGGCCAACGCGTCGCGAAACAGGATGCGGGCCTGTTCCTTGGCCGTCGCCGCGGCGTAGACCTCAGCGCGGGCCTCCCCGTCCGCCATCAGCAGCTTCAGCCCGATGCCCGCCGACAGAGGGCTCTTGCCCGACCCCTTGGCGGTCTCGATGTAGGCGACGTTGAAGCGCCGATGCCCGGTTTCCGCCCGCTTCCAGCCGAAGATCGAGCCCGCAACGAAAGCCTGCCAGCCCTGCATGACGAACAGCTGGCCCTCCGCCTCACCGCCATTCAGCCGCAGGTACTTGGCGAACCATGCGATCGTCTTCTCGACCGCGTCGGCGTCCCAAACCAGCCCGCGCTCGGCTCCCTCCCCCAGGTCGCGCAGGTGGCGGCGGCAGGCATCCCGCACGTGGGGCCCGGCGACGATCCGTCCCTCGGCCACGTCGAGCGCGTACTGCGTCGCCGGATCAGCTAAAGTCGTCGTCTTCCTGGTTGTGCGGCCCTTGGCCATCCTTTGCTCCCAGGCGTGCCCGGCTGGCCGGGTCCAGGCCGAGTTCCGACCCTGCCGCCCGCAACTGGCTGATGCGCGCCGCCACCATCTTGGTCGGCGCCTTCTCAAACTCGGCCTGCAGCGCGCACCAGATGTGCAGCTTGTAGCCGTCGGCGGCGGTCAGCCACCACGCGACCTCGACCACCTCGTCCCACAGCTGGGCGG
Organism: Azospirillum canadense; assembly: GCF_025961225.1. Taxonomy (GTDB): domain Bacteria; phylum Pseudomonadota; class Alphaproteobacteria; order Azospirillales; family Azospirillaceae; genus Azospirillum; species Azospirillum canadense. The sequence goes on from NZ_JAOQNG010000010.1 coordinate 1,062,232, forward strand.
CACGCCCCCTCAGCTTGGCCGGCTTGATCGGACGGCCCGTCGCCTCGGGCTCGGCGGACGGTAGCGCCCGCTTGCCGGGGTTGCCGGTGACCAGCTTCAGAACGGTCGCCTTCGGCTTGGCGCCCCGGACTGCCATTGCATTTCTCCCGGATTTCAATCCGCGGTCGTGCGGGAAACTGCCCTGACCGGTCGCGGCCCCCATGCGTCGGTAAGGATTGAAACCCCCTACCCCATGGACCAGACGAGGACCTCGCGCGGGTCAGGCCCGGTTCCACGGGTGGTTGGGGTCGAGCGGCCGGCCGTTGGCGTCACAGCCGCGGACCGTCAGCTGCCCGCCGTTGCGCCTCACCCCGCCGCGCCCTTCCTTGACCTGAGCATCGTGCTGGGCGCACAGCACCCGCAGGTTCGTCAGCACGTCGGCCTGCGTGGGGCCAGGCGCACCACGTGGGCGGGTGATGATGTGATCCACGTGCGTCCCAAGCTTGCCGCAGCCTTGCGCCAAGCACCGGTAGTTGGCCTGAGCGAGCGCCTGCTTGCGGAGGCCCAGCCAGAACGGCGTGCGGTAGAACGGATTGCCCGGCATCAGCCCCTCCGCTCCACGCGCACGCTCACGCCACAGATGAGAAAGGCATCCACCCGTTCCTCATAGCACGGGCGTAGCATGCCAGTAGTGCACAGGCACATTCTGATGGGTTCGCTGTTCGTGGGAAAAACGGCTGGACACAAGAAACAGGCCCGGCGATGAGCAACGACGACGACACAGATGATGACGATAATTTCATCGTCATGGTTTGGCATCGACGCGAGGACTGGCCGGAGATAAAGCAGCGTTTTGTTGACGGCAACAAACTGCCTGAAACCTACGACGAATGGCTTCGGCGATCGGAGGCAACAGCTTCTGCGGCTGCATCTCAGGGTTTCACTGTTATCAGGGTTCTAATCATGCCAGATGAATTTGCCATCTGGTGTGCTAGACGGTATTTAGACATGGATGCCGAAGCGCGAATTGCGTTCACTTCCGAGGCAGCGTTCCGCATGCTCTTCGGCGGTCGCAGGTGAGGTGGGTTGCCGCCAACACCCGGAGCCAACTCACCCCTCCCGTATCGCGCTTGGTCGGCGTTGGCCGCAGCTAAAGACTTTTTGAACGCCGCTTCGCCGGGCAGGTTCGCCGGGCAGGTGATCAGCGGTAGTGGCCGTGGTATCACGCCGCAGATGGATCGGCTGTATTGACTACGCCAATCAAGTTAAGCGGCCTCTACATCGACAGGATTGACCGATTGCACTCCGGGCAATGCCGCGGCAATGCTATGGGAGCGACCCACATTCCTAAAGCAGTAAACCTGAATTTGAGCGAGACGCCGATGGTGGCTTTATTCGCCGTTAATTAATTGTCGCGCATCCTGCATCCATACAAGAATCGGCAGGTAGTCATGTCCCAATATCTTCCAACGATCCCGCAGGCCGCAATGAAGGCCACCACCCCCGTATCTGACGACAAAAAGCTTCGCGGCGTTCCTCTAGTGGCAACTTGGACTCTGGGTATCGCAACGCCCTGGGCTGTGATGTACCGGCTTATCGAGTGGGCCCTTTAGCCTCTTCTCTATCCTCGCGCGCGCGGCCTCGATAACGGCAACCATGCCGGTCAACACGTCGGAGGGAATGGTGAGGAGTGAAACCATGCTGGCCGCCCGCCTTCGGCTAACACTGGTTGCTGTGATGCCGGCTACACATCAACCGAAAATTGTTAACCAATGGTTATAGTCACCCCTCACCTTTGTCGATTTGCCCACCCGGCAGCTTGGCCAGCAGAAGCTTGAGCACTTCACTCCCCGCATAACCGGCACAGGTCCCCATGCCACATGCCATGAGCGTGTCGGCCTGGAGTTGCTGCGCGAGCACGCCGGACGCAACCGTCAAGGCGAGGATGCTTGGAACGTCGAGGACCACCACACGCACAAGCGCCTTCCACCCGCCTTCACGGCTTTCCCGTGCCCAGCGGGCCAGCATGCCGATGACAACGCCGGCCAGGGTTGGTGAGAGCCCGCGGGCCATCTGCGCTAAGTCGTGGCTGTTGGGATCGGGCATGCTCAGCCTCCCAGCATAACGGGCTGGGCTGGCTGGCCCAGGACTTCATTGTGATCGGCGACGACGAGGGCACGCTCTCCGGCAGTCGCCTCGAAATGAGCGTTCAGTGGGTCGCGAGCGAGGCCTACTGGGTCGGGGATGACGGTTGGCTTGGTCTCGCGGTGGTTCAGTGACCATTGGACCACCTGCACTTGTCCATCAATCACCCGCACGTAAGGGGGCTGCTCAGCCGTCATCGGAGCCTCTGGCGTGGCGAGCAGGACCGCGTGGCGTGAGTGCGGTCCCGTATCGGGTTTGGACAGCGAATACCCACAAGGCAGGGGCAGGTGACGAGGCCACAGCCTGACAAGTTGCTCGGTTCACTCGCGCATTCTTCGCCCCGCGCTGGATATTCACGGCGTGACTAACCCGCGCCTTTGCGCCAGAAGTCCGCTTCGTCCACCACCTCCGTGACGCGGTGCCGCATCTGCCGGCAGTAGGCGAGGGCGGTTCCTTGGGTGCCAAAGTTGGCGCGGCAGACTCCATCGAGGCTGTGGACCTGCGCCTTCAGCACCGGATCGGCACACTTGGTGATCACGAAGACGGGCTGAATTTCGGCCATGTGTCGATACTGCAGCAACGCGGTGTGGCGTCGCCGGTTATAGCGGGGAATACCCAGGACGGCGCCGCGTGTCTGCGGGTCTTGGCGGAACGATCGTTCCGAATTCGGACGACAAAAAGCTCGCGCGGCGGACCGGGCGAGCGACGGATCATGGTCTTGTACGGCTACCGCAGTCCCATATGGCTCGCGAGCCATGGAACTGCCTACCGCCAATATTAGGGCGCTACCACTTTCGATGTCAAGCGGGAACTTGGCCGGTTTGCATCACGCCGCTGGAATATCTCGGTGAACTACGTGAACGAAGTCGGAATTCGCGGTTCTCCAGGTGTGCTCGCGCTGCTCGTATAGGTAAATTATAAGGATGGATAACCTATGATTTGGTGGATTTTCCTCTAAACCCTATGAGATGGGAGTATGAACGAGAAGCCTGGCCCAGGACTAATTGCGTATGGCTAGAGCACGTTCATTTGGAATGGAGCGCTGCCGCAAACCTGCAACATTCTCAAATTAGGAGGTATGGGTTTTGATAATGAATGGCTTACATGCTCTTCCTTGGCGTTGACCAAAGCAATCGCGCGAGGTTCTATACACGTCCTTTGAATCCCTTGCTAACGCGGATCATAGAGACGGGGGCGTTTTGGCATCTTTCCGCATCTCTGGGTTTTCCAGAAATGCTTAGTTTCCAATGCCTTTAGCCATATCGGCCGTGGATAAACACGATCCCCCTTTTCCGGAAAACCGGCGAACGGTAAACGTGTGAGAAGGTGAGCATTTATGACTTTGCACGGACGCACGTTCCCAATGTCGGAGGGTTTGGCGCGAGGAGGCTTGAACTCCGAAGCTTCCGACGAAAGGGAGGAAAGCACGACCGGTACCGCTGAAAATGGCAGACCGGACCTAATGAACGCCCGAGACACCCAGAGCGTTACAGTTCTGCTGCTCGACGATGTGCCGCTGACGCGGGAGTGTCTGTCACTCAGCATCAACATTTGCGACCGCGGCGTGCGCGTGCTGACCGCTACATCCGTATCCGACGCGGCGCAATTGTTCCAGGGCGATACTAAGCCCGATGTGGTCCTCTGTAGTTTCACCGCGTTGGATTCGACTGAAGGCCTCTTTGCATCCCAGGTGCGAGACGTGGTCGAGGCGTTTGGGAGTACGCCTTTGATCGTGCTGTCAGAACGGGAAGACGGCGGTGTCATACATGAAGCTTTCCAGTGTGGGGCGCACGGCTACATTTCGACTGCCGTTGACCTGTCGGTGGCGCTGGAAGCCATCCGCCTGGTCGCCGCAGGAGGCACCTTCGTTCCGGCTGACTTTCCAAACAGGCTCATGAAGGACAACGACGGCACGATGGATCAGCGAGGGGCGGACGAGGACGCATCGTCCAGCGTTGGCCATCTCAGTAACGGCAGCCCTATGAGCGAACTCACGCCCCGTCAGCGTTCCGTTCTGAAGTGCATGAAAGAAGGCAAGCCCTACAAGATAATCGCACATGAGCTTGGCATGGGCACGAGCACGGTTAAGACTCACGTGCGCAGCATTTTGAAGAAGCTTGGCCTGACCAACCGTGCCGAGGCTGTCAATCTCAGCTTACGTGATACGGATTAACCAGTTCATTTGGACTCACCTGCACAACTGCGCGGCAGCCGTCGCTGGGTGATGGCGCCGCCGTCACATCAGTGTTCATTCGGAACGACAGTTCCTCCCGCGTAGATTTGGCGCAGGGCGGTGGCGACCGCGTCGAGAGAGGCCTTGCTCGATAGGATGCCACGAAGCCCCATGGCCCTCCCCGTCGCCACCATGGCTGGATCGGCCGTATCGGCCAGAATGGCGATGGGTAGGTGACGATCCTGCTTCAGGAGCACTTTGATCAGTCGGCTCATGGAACCCCGGAAAAGGCTTGTTCGCCCAATGCAGATCAAAACAAGATCAACGCCTTGAAGCGCCGACGGAACGGATGCAAGCGCATCTACGCTCTTCCAGTGCTTCACGACCAAATCGGTTGCCCGGTCGTTCATCGCGGTAGCAAGGCTTTCGCCGAACAGGGCGCGATCATCGATCAGAGCAACCGCGATCCGCTTCGCGCTTTCCGGCCGTTGCTGCCGATGCGGGTCTGGTCCGCCGCTTTCCTGCTCTGGTGCGCGAAGAGCATAGTTACGGCGCAATCCGCCCCAGATAGCAAGGAAATGCATGTGCTGCCCCGGTTCTCTCAAGAGTCGGTCGCCCTGCCCAAAGATGCATGCTCCTTGTAAATATGGCGGCGTGGGGAGACAAGATTAGGCATCAAAATGGGGTATATTTGTTCAACACATCCTATGTGCATACAACCCAAAGATCCATATTGTGTTCATATAGACTACGATCATTTCAGACTTTCGCCATCGGCAAAAATGGACACAATCTACGGTAGCTTTAATTTGCCGCTAAATTCCAGACGAGCTCTAGCCCGCCACTTCAGTGGGTCGAAGATGTTGAGGCGCGATCGAAACAGGTGTCTGGCGGCCGAAAATCTCGATCACGACTTGAACTACGTTGCCGGATGCACCGGCGAAAAGGCCGATGAAGTCGGCAAACGGGCCGCTGCTGATCCGCACTGGTTGATTCTTTGACCACTTTGCGGCCAATTCCTTCCGCTTGCTGGACGTGAAGTCAATCACCCCATCCTCGAAGGCGTCGCATCTGGCCTTAACCCGTCGCAGAGCCAACGGGGACACGCGGGAAGGCATATTCCTGAAGCCTCGAACCACGAAGGCCACACCGCGGGTGCAAGTGATTGGGTGGAACGGCTGCTCCGAGTGCATGCCGACGAACAGGTACCGGTCGAAAAGCGGACGAATGACCGCCTCCACCTTGCTGGCGTTCCGCCGCTCGCGCCGGCACATTGGGGCAAACACTCGGTACCCCTGGCGCTCCAGCTCCTTGGACGCTCGCAGGTAATGCTGGGTTCCCACATGGGAAACCACGGCGAACCACTCCCGGTCGGAGAACATATCCATTGCCTCAGGTTTCCTCGGCGCGGCGGAGGGGGGCGGGCAAGCTTGCGTTCATGGCCGATCAGGCGGCAGCGTGGTCGGGGCGATGGGACGGCGCGGCGAGTTCGACAGTGATCTCGGTCACGCACAGAGCGGCGCGGAGCTTGTCCGTCAGCTGAGCAGAGACCCAGTCGCGGATGGGCCGGTTCGGGGCGATGATCGTGGCCGAGGTGTCGTCGGCCTGCACCGTGCAGGGGACGATCCAGGACGTGTACTCGGTCGCCGTGAGATACCCGGCGTAGGGAGCGGGCACCTCGGCAGCGGTCGTGAGACCAGCAGCGCCCGATCGGGCAGGCTGGGCGTTGGCGATGGCGGTGCGGACGTCGGCGTCCAGCACGGCGCGCAGGCTGCGCGGCACGCCACCTCCCCGCTCGTCCAGCCGGCGGAACTGGCGCTGGACCTCCTCGACCGCGGCGGCGGCACTGTCGGCAGGCGAGAGGCCGCGCTCGGTGCCGGCGGCAATCCAGCCCTCGATCAGCTCCAGGTCGGCGGGCGTGAGCGGGCGGTCCGGCAGGTCAAACCAGCGCTCGAAGGCGTCGGCCAGACCCTGGTGGACCGTGCTGACCGCAGCCGGAATCCCTGGATCACGATCCTCCGCCGGCGGGCGGGCTTCCTCTCGTGCGGGCGCACGCGGCCCGCCAGCCGAGGATTTACCGATTCCAGTACTTACTTCCCTCTTACCTCCTACCTCCTCCCTCTGCGCGGCCAGTTCCGACTTTTTCGGAACTCGGGTTCGTTGAAAGGGCTTCGGTTCGGAACTGAGGGGGCGTTGAGCGTTGCTGAGTTCCGAACTCGGCGCGTTTAAAGCATGGGCAGGTTCGGAACCTTGCGCCTCATCGTCAGCGTCGAGATCGGAACCGTCGTCCTGCTGGTCGGCGTCGGATTCCGAACCGTTCTTCTTGGTTCCCCACAGGTCCATGCGAACCCAGGACCGCAGCTCGGCCGGCAGCGGGTGCACCTTGGAGGGCTTCTTGGGGCGCTGGTACTTCACGAAGTTGCGGATCGCGCCGTAGACCTTCCCGTCCACCTCGAAGCGCTTGATCTGGCGGTGCTCCTCCAGGTCGGCGAGCAGCGTGCGCATGTCCACGTTGTCCACCGGCATCAGGCGCATCTTCAGCGTGACCGGCTTCCATTCGAAGACGCCCTGGTCGTCGGCCTCATTGCGCAGGCCGATGGCCAGCAAACGGGCGAGCGGCTGGCATTCGACGAAGTCCTCGTCGGTCCATTGGCCGGGCAGAGTGGAGCGGATGCGGGCCATGGTCAGAATTCCTCTATTCGGCGGCCACGGCTGTCTCAGCCGGTTCGGTGATCCAATCGCTGTCCCGGTCGAAGTCCTTACGGCTCGGGGGAATCCAGCGCAGGCGGGTCGCAGGTCGGGCAGGTGCAGGCGCTCATTCCCCCACTCTCCCTGCGCGGCGTGCGTTGACGTGACCGATCAGCTTCATGGCGAGGTCGAGGGCCTTAGCCTGCCAGATCGGGTCCTCGACGTGGTCGATCCGGCCGTCGGCCAGCATGTCGGCGAGGTCGCGCAGCGCGCTGACCAGCTCGGCGTTCATGCGGAACACGTCCGGATCGCCGGCCCCGGTCGGGCGGGCCTGATAGCCGACCAGCGCCAGCATCTCATTGAGGATGCGGTCGCCGCCGTCGGGCAGCAGGAACATGCGCAGGAAGACATCGAGCTGCGGGGCACGTTCGCCCTGCACGTAGCTGTCCATCGTGCGGTGGTCGACGTCGAGGATCTCCGCCGCCTCCTTCACGGAGTAGGTCATCCCGCGCCCGATCCGCTGCCGCAGCAGGCGAGACAGCTTGGCCTTGACCAGATCGGTGGTGATATCGCGAACTTTCAGCACGGTATTGCTACTCCGGATCGCGTCCCACCGCGTGGTGTCTGAGGCGTGAGGCTGGCCCGCCGGAGCGCTCCCCCATAGCTGGCGCAGGCGGGCCGGCCGTTCGGGAGCGGCGGTCACCGTGTTCTTCGGCTAAGTTGAGGTTGCTTAACGACCATCAACCAAGACGGAGACCACGATGACCGAGGACAGGATCGCTCTTCAGGAGCTGATTGGGAAGAGCGCCGATGCCGACTTTCTGCGCGAGATGGTCGGCTTCGCCGCCCAGCGCCTGATGGAGCTGGAGGTGGAGAGCCTGTGCGGCGCCGGGTATGGCGAACGCAGCGAGGACCGCCAGACCAAGCGCAACGGCTACCGGGAGCGGACCTGGGAGACGCGCGCCGGGGCCATCGACCTGCGCATCCCCAAGCTGCGGCGCGGCTCCTACTTCCCGGCCTTCCTGGAGCCGCGCCGCACCGCGGAGAAGGCGCTAATCGCGGTGATTCAGGAGGCCTACGTGCAGGGCATCTCGACGCGCAACGTCGATGATCTAGTCAAGGCGATGGGCATGACCGGCATCTCCAAGAGCCAGGTCAGCCGCCTGTGCCAGGACATCGACGAGCGCGTGCAGGCGTTCCTGAACCGGCCGCTGGAAGGCGACTGGCCCTTTGTGTGGCTGGATGCGACCTACGTGAAAGTGCGCCAGGACGGCCGCATCGTCTCGCTCGCCGCCATACTGGCCATCGGCGTCAACAGCGATGGCCGGCGCGAGGTGCTGGGGCTCGGCCTCGGGCTGTCGGAAGCCGAGACCTTCTGGACCGATTTCCTGCGCACCCTCACCCGCCGGGGCCTACGCGGCGTAAAGCTGGTGATCGCCGATGCGCATCTCGGGCTGAAGGCCGCCGCTTCCAAGGTGCTGGGCGCCACACTTCAACGCTGTCGTGTTCATTGCATGAGGAATCTCCTCGCCTGCGTCGGCAAGGCGCACCAGACGATGGTCGCGGCCACCATTCGCACCGCCTTTGCCCAGGAGACCGCTGAGGCGGCGCATGAGCAGTGGCGCCGGGTGGCCGACAGCCTGCGGCCGCGCTTTTCCAAGCTGGCGGCGCTGATGGACGAGGCGGAGTTCGACGTGCTGGCCTACATGAAGTACCCCAAGGACCTGCGCACCAAATTGCACAGCACGAATCCTCTGGAGCGGCTGAATGGCGAGATCAAGCGGCGCACCAACGTCGTCGGCATCTTCCCTGGCGAAGGGGCGGTTGTGCGCCTCGTCGGCGCCTTGCTGCTGGAGCAGCATGATGAATGGGCGGTGGCCCGGCGCTACATGACCATGGAAAGCCTGGCCGAGCTGTGCCACCCTCACACCCCTGATCCGCTGTCCATCGCAGCGGAGTAGACCGGCGGCCTCAACCCGCCGAAGAGCACAGAGGCCCCCTCAGACACCACGCCTCGGGGCACGATCCTACTCCGAATAAGCGAGGCTTAAGGCATGAGACAGACGCCCCATGCCCGCCCCGATGTGTCAGGCTCCAAGCGCGATCGCGGCCAGCAGGGCGATGCCGAGCAGGACCACGCGGAAGTGATGGGCGCTGCTGCGCCAGGGGTAGCCGGCATCGCCGAATGCCTAAGCGACGGCGCGGCGCGCGGCGGCGTAGGCTTGACACGGGCGCGAAACCTGGGAGTTTGCGCCCAGCTTCGACCGACGCTCTTCATGGGGATGGTTCCGCGCGATCGGCATGGCGCGGCTGCGGCTTATGCCGCCCCCTGTTCGGGTTGGGCGTCTTGGCCTGATAACCGCTTGCGGCGTGGAGCCGGAGGTGCCCCCCGCTTCCTCTCGAGATACATTTCGAGCTTGCGGAGCGTATCGGCGCGCGGGTTCCAATCGTCCGAGTGCAGCCCCCGAAGAGTGTTAACCCCCAAACCGGCTTCGCGAGCGAGCGTGGCGGGCTTCGTCAGCTTCGCGAAAGCCCGCACACGACGAATGATATCATCAACGTGCGCCATGCCCTCATTTAATCACATAATGCTGTGAGTTACAAGCGGATATCACATAATGATGTTATCACATGCCGGTGTGATGCACGCTATCATCCCGTCGATGAGTGATCTGGCCGAAAAGCGGCGAGCAGCGCTACGCCGGTACATGGAACAGCACGGCCTCAAGCCGTCGAGCTGGGCGAAGGCCGCTGGGCTGAGCGTCAATGCGCTGAACAACTTCCTGAACGGCTCGACCCAATCTCTCAGCCAGGGCACGCTGGAAAAGCTCTCCGCCGAACGCGGCGAGCCCATCTCTGCGATTATCGGCGACCCAGTTGTAGGAACGGGTGGGTTTATGGTTGCTGCGAAGGCGGAAGTCGAGCGCCGCCCCGCACCCGCCTCAGCACCGATGGCTCAACAACCAAGGGCAGAAGGGCTCGTCGGAGACAAGGATCTGCCTGTCTACGCCAGCGCTCAGGGCGGCTCTGGGATGATGCTTATCAGTTACGAACCGATTGAGTGGGTCAAACGGCCAGAACCATTATTTGGTGTTCCAAAAGGCTTCGCAGTCTATGTGGTCGGTGATTCGATGATCCCCGCCTACGAACAGGGCGACAACATCTTAGTCCACCCGACTAAGCCGCCCCTTCCTGGGGACGATGTGCTGGTGGTGCTGGGCGCCATTGAGGACGGCATGCACGAAGCTATGGTCAAACGTCTTGTTCGGATGGACAGTCGCCGACTCAAGCTGCGTCAGTGGAACCCTCCACCAGGAGAAGAACAGGAGTTCGATGTCGATCGTGTTGATGTGGTTGGTGTGCACTTGATCGTAGGCAAGTACAACAAGCGGCGTTAAGTAGCCCCATGCAAAAGCCCGCCCAAGAAGGCGGGCTTTTCCGTGATCTACTTCAAGCTGCCAGCTCCGGAACGTCCCCCAGTCGGGCTACGAACACCGGCTCTTCATAGTCACCAGCGTCTTCGTCCCCACCTGTCCTCACGACGTCGACGCCAACGATCCGCCCTCCAGCTGCCAGCATTCTTTCCGCCCTGAGTTGAGCGGCCTCAGCACTCGCAACCCTTACTGCCGAGTCGGGCTGCAAACCGCCTTTTCGGCCGCGGATGTAGGGCTGGCAAACGAAAAACGTCTCTAATGGCACCGCTTACCTCCGTTTTGTTCTCTTTACGTTCTCTCACTCAACCTCCCTCCTGTCAAGGCGTTCCATCGGCAGTGCGTCGGAAAATCACATGATCATGTGAATGCAGCCTTGACTACACTCACAGCTGTATGTGATGTTTGTCGCACACCACCCCCTCCTGGGGCACTCCATCTCCTACGGATCGGGCGGTGCGGCACCTCCAAATCGGCGGTGCTCAGTCTCCTCCCTGATCTCGGCCGGAGCGCGGCTCACGCAGCTCCGGCCCCTCTCGGGGAGAAGGACAGACGGGAGGGATGGATGCAAGAACACCGAGAGCGCACGGACGGCTTGGCCGACCAACGCCGCAACGTGCGGATCGCCGCGCGCTTTCACCGCCAGGAGGCGCTCCGCTGCTTCGACAAGGGGCTGACGCACCCGGGCCGCAGGCATGAGCTGATCGCCGACCGCCTGGAAGCCGCCGGCACGCCGCTGCCCATCGACGTGCTGACGCCGCCGCCGGCCCAGCCCCGCCGGAGGGCCGCGTGATGAACCTGGCGCCGCTCAACTCCCCGTTGCACAGCGCCAATTACACTGACCGCCTAACGACGATTGGAATGGCCGGTTGACGGTTGCGTCATCAGCCTGTCCCCGCAATTGCGGGGACAGGCTGATGACGGGAGCACGGATCACCGACCGGCAGGTCAGGCGGTACATGGACGAGCGCAGGCGAGGACAGACCCAAGTCGGGGCCGCAGCAAAGGCCGGGTTCAGCGAACGAACGGCGCGGCGGATCGACACTGACCCGGTTCTGCCCAGCCAACGGTCGTGTGAACGAACCTGGCGCACGCGGGATGACCCCTTCACTGGCGTCTGGGAGGAAGAGCTGGTCCCCGTTTTGCGATCCGTGCCGCACATCCGGGCGACGACGCTGCTGGAGGAACTCCAGCGGCGCCATCCCAGCGCCTACCCGGACCGCCTGCTGCGGTCCCTGCAGCGACGGGTCGCTCGGTGGCGGGCGACGGAAGGCCCGGAGCGGGAATTGATTTTCCGCCAGGAGCACCCGCCTGGGCATCAGGCCCTCTCCGATTTCACCGAGGCCGCCAGCCTCGGCGTCACCATCGACGGCGCTCCTTTCGATCACCTCCTCTATCATTTCTGGCTGGCCTACAGCGGCTGGGAGTTCGTCAAGGTCGTCCAGGGTGGCGAGAGCTTCACGGCGCTCACCGAGGGGCTCCAGGAGGCGCTTTGGCAGCTCGGTGGCGTGCCCCACACCCACCGCACCGACCGGCTGTCCGCCGCCTACCGCAATCTCGCCAGCGAAGACGATGAGGCTGCCGATTACGCAGCCTTCTGCCGCCATTACGCCATGGCCCCGACCCGCAACAACTGCGGCGTCGCCCACGAGAACGGCAGTGTCGAAGCGGCGCATGGCCATCTCAAAACGGCACTGCGCGAGGCTCTCGACCTGCGCGGCTCGCGCGATTTCTCCGATCTGGCCGCCTACCAGGCTTTTCTGCAGGACACCGTCGCCCGCAAGAATGCCCGCCGGCGCAAGGCCCTGGAGGTCGAGCTGCCGGAGCTGAAGCCGCTGCCCCGACACCGCACCACCGATTTCTCCACCACCACCGTCACCGTGGTCCGGACCGGCTCCATTTCCGTGCGCAAGGTGCTCTACACCGTGCCATCCCGGCTCGTGGGATGCCGGCTCAAGGTGCATATCTACGATGATCGGCTCGTCTGCTGGCTGGGCACCACCCAGGTGCTGACGCTCCCCCGCAAGCATCCCAAAGGCAAGCGGCGCGATCGCGTCGTCGATTACCGCCACTTGGCCGCTTCACTGGTGCGCAAGCCGCAGGCGTTCCGCCGTTCGGTGTTCCGCGAGGAGCTCTTCCCACGCCCCGCCTTTCGTCGCGCCTGGGAGGTCCTCGACGACGGCCTCGACGATCGCAAGGCCTGTCGCGTCTATGTCGGCCTGCTGCACCTGGCCGCCACCGGCGCTTGTGAGGCCGCTCTGGCCGACCATCTCGATGCCGTGCTCGACCGCGGCGAATTGCCCGACCTTGAAACCGCCCGGGCCGCCGTAGCCCCACCCCAGCCGGCGGCGATCCCGCTGATCGCCGTGCCGCTGCCCGACTTGGCGGGATACGACCGTCTCCTGCGGCCGGCGCCTCCCACCCCCGATCCGGAGCCGACATGACCGACATCGACGCCACCAAGCTGCCGGTGATGCTCTCGTCTCTGCGCCTGCCGACGATCAGCCGCTTATGGCCGGGCTTCGCCGAGCGGGCGGATCGGGAAGGCTGGGGCGCCGCCCGTTTTCTGGCCGTTCTGTGCGAGCACGAATTGGCTGAGCGCACCGAGCGGCGCATCGCCCGCCACATGGCCGAGTCGGACCTGCCGGAGGGCAAGACGCTGGCCACCTTCGACTTCGCCGCCGTGCCGACCCTCCGCAAACCGCATGTCGAGGCGTTGGGGCATGGCGACGGCTGGATCGAGCGTGGCGCCAATGTGCTGATCTTCGGCCCCAGCGGCGTCGGCAAGACGCATATCGCGTCCGCCATTGGCACGGCGCTCATCGAAGGCGGACGGCGCGTCCTGTTCACCCGCACCACCGACCTTGTGCAAAAGCTCCAGGCCGCGCGGCGTGATCTGGCCTTGCCCGGCCTGCTCAGCCGGCTCGACCGCTTCGACGGCCTGATCCTCGATGACCTCGGCTACGTCCGTAAGGACCAAGCGGAAACGGCGGTGCTGTTTGAATTGATTGCCGAACGCTACGAGCGGCGCAGCTTGATCTTGACCTGTAACCAGCCCTTCAGCGCCTGGAACGCGATCTTTCCCGATCCCGCGATGACCGTAGCCGCGATTGACCGGCTGGTGCACCACGCCATCATCCTGGAGCTGAACACGGAAAGTTATCGCCGGCGCTCCGCTATGGCCGCGGCCCAGAGCGCGATGAGTCCCGAGGGGTAATTGACGCCGCAACGGCGTAATTGTCGCCGGGCGCGCATGCCGGCATGATGGCGGGCATGTTCGAGCCCCCGACCATCGCCCAGCTGAAGATCACGATCCTGGACATCGAGCCGCCGGTCTGGCGGCGGCTGCTGGTGCCGCGGCGGACCACGCTGGGCGAGTTGCACCACATCATCCAAGCCGCGTTCGGGTGGCTGGACTACCACCTGCATCAGTTCGAGATCGGCGGCCTGCGCTTTGGCGCTCCCGACATGCTCAACGCGGATGCCTTCGATGACGACGCCCAGGCTCTGCCGGAGGACGATGTGCGCCTGTTCGACTTCCTGCCCAATCCGCCGCCGTTCATCTACCTCTATGACTTCGGCGACGATTGGCATCACCGCATCGAGGCCGAAACGTTGCGGCTGCCCGAGACCGATCGCAAATACCCCGCCTGCATTGATGGTGCGCGCTCACGGCCACCGGAAGATGTCGGGGGTGTCTACGGCTACGCCGATTTCCTGGAAGCTTTTCACGACCCGAGCCACCCCGAACATGCCGATATGAGACGCTGGGCCGGACGTGCGTTCCATCCCGAAAAATTCGACCTCGCGAAAACCGATCGTGCTGTCCGCTCCGCTGTGCGTGCCGCGAAACGACGCGCTGCACTGATGCGCTACGAGTGATCAGCCCCGACCGGACAGGCCATCGTAGTTGACGCCTGCCGGACGTCGAAATTGTCGTTGCACACCCCGTCCAGCCAGGACACCTGGGCCGCCTACCTGTTCCTGATCGCCACGGTGAAGGGGCCGATGGAAGTGGACTTTGGCAACGCCCGCCGTGCCTTCGGTATCCACCGGGACGAGGACGGCTGGAATCTCACGCACCTGCCGAACGGCGCGCTGATCGGCGTGGCGCCCAGCTTCGCCGACGCGACGCGCGCCGCCGACGGGATCGAGTGCGCCTGGGACTGGTCGATTGTGGGCGTGCCGGAGGCCGCCGAGTTGGCGGTGATCAAGGAGGCGCTGCGGTCCTACGGAGTGGAGCATCCGGCCGACCGGCCGGCGTGGAAGCCCTCCCTGGAGCTCGCCGCCTGATGGACACGCCTTCCGTATACCACGTCGGGCCCTTCGCCACGACGGACCTTGAGCCGACCCGCGGCTGGTACGTCAGCCGCCTGACCGACGACGGCGAGCCCAACGGCCCCTTCGTCACCCGCGAGCGGGCAGAAGCGTGGCTCGAGGAGGCCCTGCACGGCCTAACGCTCGATCGGCGGTGCGCCTGATGTTTGCCGCCCACGAACTCCTCATCGTCACCGCCGTCTGGCTGGGCGCCTCTGTCGGCTGGCTGGCGCTGGTCCCGCCCGCGCACTGACCGCGGCTGAAACCTCCATACCACGCGTTCACGCGCTCCGGCCGGCATGGGTGATCCCAGCCGGCTTGAGGCATCAGAGAGAGCCGTGGCGCGTCAGCCCAGCCGCGAAAACTGCGCAGCGCGCAGGACCAATGGCGGGGCGTGTGGCCGGCATCGGCGCCTGAGATAGAAGGCCGGCTCTCTCGCCCCTCTTCGCCCGGCCGCCAGAGCCGATCACCCCCGGAAGACGCGATGAACCTGATCGCCATGCCCACCCGCCCCGCCGCTCCGCCCATGACCGTCGAGGAACTGGAGCGGATGGACGACCACGCCCACACCAGCGGCCGGGTCCGCCAGTTGGAGTTGGCCAACCACACGCCCCTGCCCTCCGATCCACGGGGCATGGTGAACCGCTGGCGCCGGCGCGCCGAGCAGCACCGCAACACCGCCCGCATGCTGGTCGGCATCCTGCGCTTCCTGAAGCTGCACCCCGAGGCGCACACGGTTCGCGACGGGGGCTGCGATTGGACGGAGCAATCCGCCCGCAAGGAACTCGCCTACCAGCGCGACCGCCACCGCCAGTGCTGCGGGCAGCTCGGCGGATGGTTGCCCCAGTCGGTGGCCACGGCGCCTGGGCCCGGGCCCGTCGTCCAACCGGCACTCGGCTCTCATGTCCGTCAACTCGGCGCGCGGGAGCTGTCCCTCGTCATCGATGTCTGGGATCCCGAGCGGGACGTGTACATCGCCAGCGTCTACGACGAGACCCGCGTCATCGACACCGCCCTGATCGACCGGGCCCGCGCCGCCTTCCTGCTGAACGATGCCCGCCGCTGGCTGCTGGTCACGCCCGAGGTTGCCAAGACCTGGTTCACCGACGCGCTGAACCGCTCCCGGTGGCTGCGCCAGCTGGCGGCCGCGGAGTGATGGGCATGGCCTCGCCCTACACCGTCACCGAATCGGACGAGACCGCCTACGGCAGCCTGATCCTGCTGCACGGCCGCGCGCTGCTGATCACCGGCATCAACGCCGACCACCACGCCCCGCACAACCGGCTCGCTCCCCTCATGGTCGGCGTGCTGGAGCGCCTCACCCCGGCCGAGCAGGCCGAACTCGACCAGATCGTCGGCGCCCACGAGGAGCGCTGGAGCCAGGAGCCCCACACGCGATGAACGCCATCCTCCCCAAGTCCCATGACGACTGGCACGAGCTGCGCGCCCAGCACATCGGCGGGTCGGAGATCGCCAGCCTCTTCTACCTGTGGCAGCTCGCTAACGGGCAGCTGGCCTACCTGCACATGTTCGAGATGCCGCCCGCCGGCGCCACCATGCTGGGCTGCGTGTCCCGCCACACCACCGGCTTCCGGCTCTACCACCAGAAGGCTGAGATCCTGCCGCCGGAGGATCTGGACGGAAATGAGCGCATCCGGCTCGGCCGCTGCCTGGAGGCCGGCATCGCCGAGGCTGCCCGCGACAAGTGGGCACCCTGGCCGCTGCGCAAGGTGCACCGCTACCTGCGCCACGCCACCGTGCCCGGCATGGGCGCCAGCCGGGACTTCGAGGTGCACGAGCCCGGCCTGCCACCGGTCGAGATCAAGAACGTCGACTATCTCGTCTTCAGGGATCTCTGGCAGGCCAAGGGCGACGACATCGAGGCGCCGCCGATCGACATCACGCTGCAGCTCCAACACCAGATTGCCTGCGAGCGCATCCAGGCGCCCTATGGCTGGATCATCGCCTGCGTCGGGGGGAGCAGCCTGAAGCGCGGCCGGATCGAGCGGCACGAGCCGACCATCGCCAAGATCGAGCAGGCCGTCGCCGCCTTCTGGGCGGCCATCGCCGCCGGCACACCGCCGCTCGACGTCGCTGACTTCGACACGGTGGCCGACCTCTCGCTGCTGGGTGCCGGGGTGCGCTCGGCGCCGCTGGACCTGACCATGGACAACCGGCTGCCGACGCTGTGTGCCCGGCTTCTGAAGACGCAGTCCATCCGCAAGCGGGCCGAGAGCGCCGAGAGCCGCGTGAAAGCCGAGATCGCCACCAAGCTCGGCGCCGCGCCGGAGACGATTCGCGCCAAGGCCGCCGGATTCAACATCACCTGGGTCTACGTGAACGGCAAGAACGGGCCGCATCGCGGGGCCATGACGATTCGCGAGGTTTGATCCCCATGAGCACGAACACCGGAACCGCTGTCGCCCAGCGAGACCCCGTGAAGGAGCTGCAGGCCGACTTGTCCAAGGAGGCGGTGAAGGCGCAGTTTTCCGTCGCGCTGCCCAGCCACATCACGCCCGACAAGTTCGCCCGCGTGGTGATGACCGCCGCTGCGAAGAATCCCGACCTCGCCCAGGCCGATCGGCGGTCCCTCTTCAACTCCTGCCTGGAGGCAGCTGCCGATGGCCTGATGCCCAATGGCAAGGAGGCCGCCTTGGTAATCTTCAATACCAAGGAGAAGCAGGGCGGCAGGGAGGTCTGGATCAAGAAGGTCCAGTACATGCCGATGGTGCGCGGGCTGCGGAAGCTCGCAATGAACAGCGGCCAGATCAAGCG
Organism: Azospirillum canadense; assembly: GCF_025961225.1. Lineage (GTDB taxonomy): Bacteria > Pseudomonadota > Alphaproteobacteria > Azospirillales > Azospirillaceae > Azospirillum > Azospirillum canadense. Next base: position 1,079,740 of record NZ_JAOQNG010000010.1, read on the forward strand.
GCTCGACGCCTACGTCGTCCACAAGAACGACGAGTTCGACTACCAGCTTGGGTTCGAGGCCAACATCCATCACAAGCCGCCCACCCTCGATATGGACCGCGGGCCGGCCATCGGCGCCTATTCTATCGCCATCACGGACGACGACGAGAAGCACGTCGAGGTGATGAGCTTCAAGGAGATCGAGAAGGTCAGGTCTGTCAGCCGGTCGAAGGATTCCGGTCCGTGGAAGGATTGGTGGGGCGAGATGGCCCGCAAGACTGTCCTGCGCCGGCTGATGAAGTCCCTCCCGCTGTCCGAGGAGCTGGAGCGCGTCATCGAGCGGGACGACGCGATGCACGCCGCGGACGAACGCCGTCAGGCCGGTCCTTCCATCTCCGCCGTCAACTCCGCCCAGCAGCTCGCCAGCTTCAGCATCGCCCCGGCGCTGGAGCACGAGGTATCCGACGCGGGCGGCACCTGGGAACCGCCCCAGCAGACCTACGCCCTGGTGACGCTCGATGGCGAGGTGAAGGAGTTCACCAGCAGCGCCGAATGGCTCGCCCGCTTCGAGGCCGCGCTGCAGGGCGCCGCTGACCCGGCCAAGCTGTGGGAGCTGAACAGCGACGCCGCCGAGTGGGCCGCCGACATGACCGAAGGTGGGGACGACACGCTGGCCCGCCTGCGCCAAGCTTACCTGCCCAAGCCGGAGGTCGAGCAGGGCAAGCCGGAGCAGGCCGGACAGCCGGATGCCACCTCCGCGGCCCAGGGTGACACCGCCGCGCCGGCCGGCGACGAGTGGGCAGATGAGGCTGCGGAGCTTCAGCGCATCGGCAGCACCTGCCAGACCTTCGGCCAGTGGACTGCCTTCCTCGACGACCACGCCGACCGGATCACCGCGGTGATCGCCGCGAACGGTGGGACGCACGCTGCCGCCTGGCGCGAATTCGCCCAGGGCCGGACGGCCAGCTTCCAGGCCAAGGGGAAGAAGTGATGGCCGGCCGCAATACTCGTTCCCGCGGCATGGTTCGGGCGCTCAAGGCGCCCGACCTCTACCCGTTGCGTCGACAGACGGAGGATTTGCGTCGTGCCGTGAAGGACGTCGAGGCGTTCGGTCGCAACCCGGAAGCGTTCGACCCAGCGTCCTATCTGGCGCGGCTAGACGCGCAAGAGCACCCAGGGGGAGTGTATGATGGAATGTAATTGTGCCTTCGTCACACACCAGAATCCACTGGGAGAAAGTCGGGCATGCGGCCTGCCCTTATTCCCCTCTCTGCGCCTGCCGTTTGTCGACACCGTTCAGCAGTTCAGCCCAATGACCGGCCTGCTCTTCGTCAGCAAGGGTGAGAAATCCGCCTTTAACGGGGACATACCCGCCTGTGCTGTGATCGATCACAGTCCAAGAGAGTCCGTCCTCACTCAAGCCGACAGCATAGCGGGGTATGTCGTGTTGCGTCATGGGCGTACTAATGCCGAAAATGCTGCGCTGCAGCAAGATGAACAGAAGGTTAGTGGCATGACCGCATGCGCCGCCAAGGAAGGTGCCGCCCACTCCACATTCTCCGCCAACGAGCCCAGTCATGGCGCGTGACATCCCTATCACCTGCAGCGTGTCGATGGTTCGCGCGCTCCTCGACGGACCGAAAACGCAGACGCGCCGATCCACTCTTTCAATTCACGTTGGCAACCGGGCCAATGCCGACCTGTGCAAGGAAGCGAACCAGGTCAACCGCCACAGCATGGTCGATCCCGCGAGCCATTACGCGCCGAAAATGAGGCTCAGCGTTCACACAGCTGTCGTCGGCTCGTTGAAACACAGCCCACGCATCACCGAAACGCGCGATTTCGTATCGTACGGACATACCAGGGGTTCAGCCTCTTGGAATACAACTGTAATATTTTCTCGGCGCATCCCAGAAGAAAACCAACACATGGCGTTTTTTGATACGGCAGTTGTTGGAACAGACTTCCGATGTGTCTTCCGCTTCACGGGCAAGCAAACCGCCTTGTGGTGTTCCCTCAAAAATATCTGGTATTTTATTAGAGATGTTGATCACCGTCCATCCGTTACCCCGTTTGTCAGCCTTTATCTCGTGGCAGCTCCTCATGGGATCAGAATGGCCTTTTGCGGCAGCGCAGAACACAGCGAAGACGAAGCATGCGCCGACCCGGAAGGACAAGCTTATGTACCTAAGGTTGAAGGAGGAAAGAGGGCCCGCATAAACACATGCGGCTATCCCGTGAGTAACTCCCATCGCCGCTTAGGGCTCGGCCGAGCGCTGGAGACCCAAGTCACGTTCGGAGCGGTGACGAAGACTGGGCCGCAGGGTTGGGGCGGCAACGAAGCGACCGGGGCCGAGCCGCTGGACACAATCTATCGCGACGGGTTGATGCAGCCGTTGCTGGAGAGGTGCGCCAAGCATGACGCCAGCAGCGTCTTCAGTGCAGACAGCGGAGGGTCTGCACTGACAGGTGAATTCATGAGCTTCAGTGCCGTTTCACCATTCAGTCATTCAATGAACCTTGCCCTGCCCAACCAAAACTTCGTTGAGCATTTCAGCGGCAGCAGCAGCATAGTCCCTGTCCAAACCAATCAACGGCCAGGATCGGTATTGAACATACATGCGCTCTTTCCGATCAAAAACGCTCCAGGTATTTCCATCATCATCAGCTCGTATGATGAAACGAAGCCTCCTACGTGCAGACATGCTTGCACCTCTCAGCGCTCGACGGCGTCGAAGCCTAATCTAACGCCGAAAGCCACTCTAGAGTGTGATTTGGCTCTCATCATCGTCAATTCGGCGGAGGTAGGCTCGAATGCCCATCCGACCTGAGCAGCGCGCTCTCTATCCGAAGGACTGGCGGGCGATCAGTCTGCGTATCCGGACCGAGCGGGCCGGCGGACGTTGCGAGTTCTGCAAGGAGGCCATCAACGGACAGCTGCACCCCGTGACCGGCTCCAAGGTCGTGCTGACGGTTGCCCATCTGAACCACGATCCGACTGACTGCCGAGACGAGAACTTGGCCGCCATGTGCCAGAAATGCCATCTCACCTACGATGCGGCCTTGCACCGGGAGAACGCCGCCCGAACCCGTTGCGGGCGGCTCGCCCAGCTTAACTTGCTCGGCATGTTGAGCGTCGGCCTGGTGTGCTCAGGGCAGATTGGCAATAGGCCCGATACCCATTCGCTTAAGAAAATCGGCGAGTTTGATAGCCTCGTGCAATTCCATGCCGTAGGCCACCAGTCGCCCACAATAGGGCTGGCACCGAGGAGCATTTCCGTCTCCAAACTGGATGACTGCCCAAGCCTCACCAATGTGAACGACTTCAAACCGCACCGTCATGGCGCGGTCAGCCTAGGCCCCCTCAGCGCTCCCAACCAACCTCTCAGAGGGCAAGCAAGACGTTCGCGTGGCAGCATAGGCAAGGTGGCAGCGAAAACGGTCAAAAAGCCGGAGGAGCAGCTGTGAACGTACCCTGCTGCACCTTCCGGCTGTCCGTCCTTTGTCTGACGCTACACCCGGCGACGTCCTCCACCGATCCTGTCGACTCGCGGCGGATGTCGGCGCTTGTACCAACTCGTGTGCGGGCAGTACCGGCCGGAAACGTCCAGATCGAAGTCGAGCTGCACCGTCGGGGCATTTTCCTGGTCGGCATGCTTAGAGAGGTTCACCTTGGGCAAGGACCCGTTCCATCGCACTCTGGTGCTGGCCGTGTGCGCCCTTCTCGGCGCGATCTTCCTCGTGGCCATCGCGAGTGCGCCACCAACCGGACCAGTAGCAGCGCAGCGTCAGGGGTGGTTTGCCACGAACCCAACGCCAGTGCGTTCAAGGAATTGGATCAGGGTGATCGCCTTGACCAGGTTGATGTCGTAGGCGAGCAATCGCCTCAGATGCGGGCGGACAATACCCCGATCGTCCACCGCCTCTTGAACCACCGCCCAGGTGGCGCCCAGCCGAACAATTTCGTACCGGAACCTCATAGCGGGTTCCCATCGAAATCACATGGCGGCACCAGCGTAGAACCGCGCAACACGCAATGCCAATTGCCCAGCGGAGGAGGCCTCTCGCTCCTGGGCATCATAGGCGTTTCGTCCGCCAAGGATGGTCGCTGCGCCGGCCCACCGCCCCTGCCCCACTTGGTGGGCGGCGGTCACGGCGGATACCGCTGCTCCCGGTGTAGCCGGCCACCGGCGCAGATTCGGGAGAATGAAGGCACCCACCGAACCGAACAGGAGGCAACGTAGATGAGCCAGCCCCAGGCCGAACGCATCGGTGCGCCGGAGGCTGCCCGCATCTCGGGCCTTTCCCTCCGCACCATTCAACACCGCGCCGCCGACATTCCCGGCGCTGCTAAGCTCTTCGGGCGCTGGACCTTCGACATCGAACGGCTTCGGCGCTGGATCAACGATCAAGAGGCACAAACGAAATGCCATCCAACCTTTACAAGCGCGGCGCCGTCTGGTGGGCCCGCATACAGGCCGGCGGGTCCGAGCACCGACGATCTCTACGCACGTCTGATCGGAAGGAAGCCCAGAAACGACTCGACCAGCTCAAGAAGGAGATCACCGCCGCCGTCCACTTCGGCGAATCACGGCTAAGCTGGAAGGCCGCCGTGGTCCGCTACCTCACCGAGGTCGGCCCGAACGCGGTCAAGCCCGCGACCTTGAAGCGCTATACCGTCAGCCTGGGTCAGGTGGGGCCGTATCTCGAATCGCTTTACGTCGACCAGATCGGCCGGAAGACAATTTCCGGTCTGGTGTCGGCCCGCAGCAAGGCCGGCACCAGCAACGCCACCATCAATCGGGACCTGACCGCGGTGTCCGCCGTTCTCGGTGCCGCGGTCGAATGGGGAGTGTGCGAATCGAATCCCGCGCGCGACTACAATCGACGGCTGACCCGTGAACGCCGCGAATCGATCCACCCGCCGGCGAGCGCCGACGTCGAGGCCGTCGTCACACGTTGCCCCGGCATGTTCGCCAGCATGGTTCGATTCCTCGCCCACTCCGGTTGCCGCCAGGAGGAGGCCGCTGGGCTCACTTGGGGGCAGGTCAACCTCAAGGCCGGCACGGTCACGTTCCTGAAGACGAAGACCAGCCGGCCGCGGACGATCCGCCTGGAACCGGAGACCGTGGCGATGTTGACCGCGCTGCCCCGCTTCCTCGGCTCTGACGCGGTGTTCTGGCACGGCGAGGGAAGCCGCTACCTGAACGTGGCGTCCCGCTTCAGGGAGATGGTGCGGTCGGCACAGAAGTCGGCACAGCAGGCCGGCACATTGTTCCGCCCCTTCCGCTGCCACGATCTGCGGCACGGCTTCGCGATTCGGGCGCTTCAGAACGGTTGGGACATCTACACGCTGTCCAAGCACCTGGGGCACAGCAGCGTGAAGACCACAGAGATTTATCTGGGGTACGTCCCGAACGGGGTCGGCACAAAAACCGGCACACCTATAACGGTTCCGTCTGGGTTGCAGCCCCAGGAAACCGCCAATTCAGCCAGCTAAGTATCTGAAGGGAAAGGGAATGGCGGAGGGGATGGGATTCGAACCCACGATAGGAGTTTAAGCTCCTATAACGGTTTAGCAAACCGCCGCCTTCAGCCTCTCGGCCACCCCTCCTACCGGGTCGGCGCTTGTGGGCGCCGCTGGCGTTCGTGCGTTCTAACGATCCGGCGGGGGCCTGTCAACGCTTACGCAGCAAAAAACGCATTTGCTCAAATCTGTGCTTACGCAGCAAAAAACGCATTTGCTCAAATCTGTGGAAAATACTTATAAAATTTTATGTATTTTTTATCCAGATTGGTCTATGGTGGCACCATAAGCGATGAGAAATCTCCGGAGTAGGAGGACGCCATGGGCCTGTCGCGCCGCTGCACTGAAACGCTGATCGATCTGGTCGAGATCAAGCTGAGCTGCCTGGAGGTCACAGACCGCGAGGACCTGAAGGAAAAGGAGCTTCTGATGCGCTGCGTCCAGGAGCTGAACGCCGAACTGCGCGGCGAAAATGGCGCTCTGGCCGCCTTCGCGGCGCCGAAGCGCCGCGGCCGCCGACCCAAGCACCTGCAGTACCAGGACCTCCACGTCGCGTGACCGGGCAACCGGGCCCCGCCTCCCCTACGCCGCCGGACGCACCGCGGCCCCTGCCAAGCCGGCCCCAACAACACCGGCCTCCATCGCACCAGTTGCCGGCGGCGGCACCGCGCGCGGCAGCCGCAGCGTGAAACGGGTGCCCTGCCCGACTGCGGGCGCCGGTGTCGATTGCACCGACACCGTCCCGCGCAGCACGCCTGTCACCGTGCTGTGCACGATGTGCAGGCCCAGGCCCGAGCCCCCCTGCCCGCGCTTCGTCGTGAAGAAGGGCTCGAAAATCTTCGGCAGGTTCTCCAGAGGGACGCCGCAGCCGTCGTCGGCGAAGTCCAGCACCACCCAGTCGTCGCCCTCCGGACACGCGGTGATTCGAATAGTCCCGGCCTCCCCTTCCTGGTAGGCGTGCAGGACGGCGTTGATGACCAGGTTGGTCAGCACCTGCCCAAGCGCGCCGGGGACGCCGTCCATCGACACACCATCCGGGCACGTCACCTCCACGCCCAGCCGCGTGCGCTTCAGGCGCGGGCGGAGCGCGAACAGCACCTCGTCGATGGTCGTCTTCAGGTCGAAGACCCGCCGCTCGCCCGATGCCTGGTCCACGGCCACCTGCTTGAAGTTCTGCACCAGCGCCGCCGCCCGCCGGATGTTGGCGTCCAGCAGCCCGGCGCATTCCGCCATCGTGTCCAGATAGTCGGCAAGGCCGGTCTTCTTCAGCGTGCCGCCCGTGAAATGGTCGCGCACGGTCCGCGTCTGCTCGGCGATGTGGGTGGAAGCGGTCAGGCCGATGCCGATGGGCGTGTTGATCTCGTGCGCCACGCCGGCCACCAGTTGCCCCAGCGACGCCATCGCCTCCGCCTGGACCAGGCTTTCCTGCGCGGCGCGCAACTCGGCCAGCGCGTGCTCCGCCTCCTCCTTGGCGGCGACCACGGCGGCTTCCGCAGCCTTGCGGTCGGTGATGTCGGTCATGATGCCGAGGTAGCGCACGGCGCGCCCGTCTGCGTCCCGGATGGCCCGCCCCTTGGCGGCGATCCAGACCCAGCCGCCGTCCTCGCGGCGCATGCGGTAATCATAGACGTAGGTCGTCGTGTCGCCGCGCAGGTGCGCGCCAATGGTGGCCAGCACGCGCTCGCGGTCGGAGGGGTGCAGCCGCGCCTCCCAGAAGTCGCGGGGCATCGCTGGCGTTTCGGCGAATCCGAGAAGGCGTGGAAAGCCGTCCGACCACCAGCAGGTGCCGTTCACGACGTCGGCGTCCCAGGCGGCGGCGTTCGTCGCGTCGAACGCCATCTCCAGCCGCTCCGCCAAGTCGCGGCGGTCGGCGTCGGCTTTGCGCAAAGCGTTCAAGTCATGGGACCGGCCGGAGCGCCACCCGATGACGGCTCCACCGGCCGCCCCCGCAAGGATGCCGGCGCACAGAGCCACAAGCGCAACGAACAGCCCGCATTCAATCATGAAGCCCCCCGCCGGCCTCCACTGGAGCCCGGCGGGAGAGCAAAATCAATGATTATATCGTCGCGTTCCTCCGAAAGGAGGATCGCACCCGGTACTTTCAGGCAAGCCGCCGGTTCAACCCGGCGGCGGCCTGCTCAGCCCTTCAGTTTCTTGGTCAGGATCTCGTTGACCAGAGCCGGGTTGGCCTTGCCCTGGGTGGCCTTCATCACTTGGCCGACGAAGAAGCCGAACAGCTTGTCCTTGCCCGACCGGAACTCCGCCACCTTGTCGGCGTTGGCGGCCAGGACCGCGTCGATCGACCCCTCGATGGCGCCGGTGTCGGTGACCTGGCGCAGCCCCTTCTTCTCAACGATGTCGGCGGCCTTCTCACCGGTTTCGAACATCGCCTCGAACACCTCCTTGGCGATTCGGCCGGAGATGGTGTTGTCGGCGATCAGGTCGATCAGGCCGCCGAGGTTCTCCGCCGAAACGGGGCTCTCCTCGATTTCCTTGCCGGCCTTGTTCAGGTAGCCGAACAGCTCGCCGGTGACCCAGTTGGCGGCCAGCTTGGGGTCGCGTCCCTTGGCGACGGACTCGTAGAAATCCGCCCGCGCCTTTTCCGACACCAGCACGTTGGCGTCGTAGGGCGACAGCTTGTAGTCGGCGATGAAGCGCGCCTTCTTGTCGTCCGGCAGCTCCGGCAGGGTCTTTTTGATGTCCTCGACCCACTCCGGGTCCAGCTCCAGCGGCAGCAGGTCCGGATCGGGGAAGTAGCGGTAGTCGTGCGCCTCTTCCTTGGAGCGCATGGAGCGGGTCACGAACTTCGTCGTGTCCCACAGACGCGTCTCCTGGTCGATCTTGCCGCCTTCCTCGATGATCTCGATCTGGCGGCGCGCCTCATACTCGATCGCCTGCATGACGAAGCGGATCGAGTTGACGTTCTTGATCTCGCAGCGCGTGCCGAACGGCTCGCCCGGCTTGCGCACCGACACGTTGACGTCGCAGCGCATGGAGCCTTCCTCCATGTTGCCGTCGCAGGTGCCAAGGTAGCGCAGGATGGAGCGCAGCTTGCGCACATAGGCGCCGGCTTCCTCCGCGCTGCGCATGTCCGGCTCCGACACGATCTCCATCAGCGCCACACCCGACCGATTCAGGTCGATGTAGGTCTTGGCGGGGTGCTGGTCGTGCAGCGACTTGCCGGCGTCCTGCTCCAGATGCAGGCGGGTGACGCCGACCGTGCGGGAGGAGCCGTCCGGCAGGTCCAACACGATCTCGCCCTTGCCGACGATCGGCTGCTGGAACTGGCTGATCTGATAGCCTTGCGGCAGGTCGGCGTAGAAGTAGTTCTTGCGGTCGAACACCGACTGCAGGTTGATCTGCGCCTTCAGCCCAAGGCCGGTGCGCACGGCCTGCTCGATGCAATGCTCGTTGATGACGGGCAGCATGCCGGGGAAGGCGGCGTCGACGAAGCTGACCTGGCTGTTCGGCTCCGCGCCGAACTCGGTCGCGGCGCCGGAGAACAGCTTGGCGTTCGAAATGACCTGGGCGTGGACCTCCAGCCCGATCACGATTTCCCAATCGCCCGTTTCGCCCTGAATGTACGACATCGGTCTGCTCTCTCGATCCGGCTCAGGCCATGAACGGCGGGGTGGCGGTGACGGCGGCGGCCTTCTCGATGACTTGGCCGACGCGCAGCACGGTCTCTTCGTCGAAGGGCCGGCCAAGCAGCTGGAGACCCAGCGGCAGGCCGTCCGACCCGACGCCGGCCGGAACCGACATGCCCGGCAGGCCGGCCAACGAGGCCGGCACCGTGAACACGTCGTTCAGGTACATCTGGATCGGGTCGTCCATCTTCTCCCCGATGGCGAAGGCCGTGCTCGGCGCCGTCGGCGTCAGGATGACGTCGCAGCGCTGGAACGCCTCGTCGAAGTCCCACTTGATGCGCGTGCGCACCTGCCGGGCCTTGTTGTAGTAGGCGTCGTAATAGCCGGCCGACAGCACGTAGGTGCCGATCAGGATGCGGCGGCGGACCTCCTTGCCGAAGCCGGCGCCGCGCGTGTTCTCGTACAGGTCCTTCAGGTTGCCGCCCTCGACCCGCAGGCCGAAGCGGACGCCGTCGTACCGCGCGAGGTTCGAGGACGCCTCGGCCGGCGCCACGATGTAGTAGGTCGCCAACGCGTACTTGGTGTGCGGCAGGCTGATCTCGACCGGCTCCGCGCCGGCGGCCTTCAGCCACTCGATGCCCTGGTCCCAGATCGCGGCGATCTCGGCCGGCATGCCCTCCACCCGGTATTCCTTCGGAATGCCGACCTTCAGGCCGCGGATGTCGCCGGTCAGCGCAGCGCGGAAATCCGGCACCGGCATGTCGACGGAGGTGCTGTCCTTCGGGTCGAAGCCGCACATGGAGCGCAGCATGATCGCCGCGTCCTCGACCGTGCGGGTCATCGGCCCGGCTTGGTCCAGCGACGACGCGAAGGCCACGACGCCCCAGCGGGAGCAGCGCCCGTAGGTCGGCTTGATGCCGACGATGCCGGTGAAGGCGGCGGGCTGGCGGATGGAACCGCCGGTGTCGGTGCCGGTGGCGCCCAGCGCCGCGCGCGCGGCCACCGCGGCGGCCGAGCCGCCCGAGGAACCGCCGGGCACCAGCTGGCGCGACCAGTTGCCGACCTCGCCCGGGCTCCACGGGCTGATCACGTTGCCGTGGTGCGAGGTGATGTTGGCGGAGCCCATGGCGAACTCGTCCAGGTTCACCTTGCCCAGCATGACCGCGCCGTCGCGCCACAGGTTGGACGTGACGGTGGACTCGTACTCCGGCTTGAAGCCGTCCAGGATGTGGCTGGCCGCCGTGGTCAGGACGCCCTTGGTGCAGAACAGATCCTTCACCGCGATGGGCAGGCCTTCCATCGGGCCGGCCTCGCCTTTGGCACGGCGGGCGTCGGAGGCCTTGGCCATCTCCAGCGCCTTGTCCGGCGTCTCGGTGATGAAGGCGTTCAGCGGGCGGATCGTCTCCACCGCCTTGACGTGGGCCTCGGCCAGCTCGACCGCGGTGAAGTCCTTCTTGGCGAGGCCATCCAGCGCCCCCGCCATGGTCAGATGCGTAAGCTCGGCCATCACTCGACCACCTTCGGAACGACGTAGAAGCCTTCGGCCGTCTCCGGGCCGTTGGAGAGGACGGCGTCGCGGTAGCCGCCGTCCGTGACCTCGTCCTTGCGGCGGCGCAGCTTCTGCGCGGCCACGCTGGTCATCGGCGGCACGTTGCCCGTGTCCACCTCGTTCAGCTGTTCCACGAAGGTCAGGATTTGGCTCAGCTCACCCGCCAGGTGATCCAGTTCCTCTTCCGGCACCTTGATGCGGGCCAGATGCGCGATCTTGGCCACGGTGGCCTTGTCGAGCGACATGCCTTCCACTCTCTTCCGAAACGTCTGGAAAAACGGGTTGGAAGCTAACACCCGAAAACTGTCATCGCAATGATTCAGGCGGCCGCCCTGGTCGCTTCCCGGTGCCGACCTTCCCAGACCGCACGGTCCATGCGCAGGGTGAACAGGCCGATGCGCTCGCCCCAGGGGGTGGTGCGCTCCTCGATGGCGACCGGGACGAAGCCCAGCTTGCCGTACAGCACCAACGCCGGCGTGTTGGTGTTGAAGCAGCGCAGCACCAGCTCCGGCAGGCGGTGGTGGGCGAAGGCGCGGTCCATCATCACGTGCAGGATGTGCTTCGCCACGCCGGTTCCGCGGGCCGACGGGGCCACGCTGACGTTGCCCAGGCTGGCGCTCAGCCCCTCGTCGAACGTGGCGAAGTTGGCGTAGCCCACCACCGTGTCGCCCCGCAGGATGACGGTGGGGTCGCGGCGGATGTCCAGCGACTCCCGGATTTGCTCCGGGGTCAGGGGCCAGTTTGCCCGGGGAAACAGGTAGTAAAGCTCCAGCCGGTCACGCGGAAAGCCGCAGATGTGCGGTATATCGGCGTCGGCCAGAGCACGGTGGGTAAGCATCGCGGTGCTCCGGCTGTTTGCTTAGAAGAATAAGTATCTTCTTTGACAACTCAAGCGATCTTGCCGCAGGGCTGGGCAGCTTCTATGGTTGGTGACATGATTCACACGCTTCCCGAACTCGCCGCCCGCCTCGGTCGTGGCCAGCGGCTCCTCGGCCTCGATGTCGGCACCAAGACGGTCGGCCTGGCCGTCGCCGACCCGAACCTCGTCGTCGCCTCGCCCATCGGCACGCTGCGCCGAACCAAGTTCACCCAGGACGCGCGGGAGCTGTCGAAGACGATCCGCGACTACGGGATCGGCGGGCTGGTGATCGGGCTTCCGCTGAACATGGACGGTTCGGAAGGGCCGCGCGCGGAATCCACCCGGGCCTTCGCCAAGAACCTGATGGAGCGTCCGGACCTGCTGGGCTGGGAGGCGGAGATCGCCTTCTGGGACGAACGGCTGTCCACCTCCGCCGTGGAGCGTTTCATGATCGGCGAGGCTGACATGACCCGGAAGCGCCGGGACGAGGTCGTCGACAAGATGGCCGCCGCCTACATCCTGCAAGGCGCGCTCGACGCGCTGGCCCACCAGCGCCGCATGGCGCAGGAGGCGATGGAACAGGGCGACGAGGACGGCGGCGATGCCTGACACCGGTGACGCCGGCGCCGAAAAACCCTCTCCCGGCAAGGCCGGGAGAGGGTTTTTTTAATTCAGCGCGCGGCGGCGACGCGGCGGCTGTCCGACATCCCGCGGGTCCAGCGGGTCAGCAGCGTGATGGCGGCCACGACGGTGACGTAGACGATCAGCTGCAGTTCCGTCGGGCGGTCGGTGTAGCCGACCAGGACGTGCAGCGTGCGCCCGATCATGGTCGTCTCGTCCAGCAGCGCGGAGCTGTCCCACAGGATCGTCCCGCCGACGTTGGCGATGCCGGCCTGGGCCAGGAAGGCGACGGCCTGCGACGCCATGCCCGCGGCCAGCAGCGTGATCAGCCAGGTGGTGACGCCGAACAGGTGGCGCGTCGGGATTTGCAGCAGGCCGGCGTAGAGCAGCCCGGCGACCACGGCGCCCAGCGCCATGCCCCCGGCTCCGCCGATGGCGACCGTGGTGATCCCGCCGTCCTCCGACGCCAGGATGCCGGTCAGGAACAGCACGACCTCCGACCCCTCGCGCAGCACGGCCAGGCCGATGACCAGCGCCAGCGCGCCGAGCGAGCGGTTGCCCGAGGACACGTCGCGGCCGACCGCGGCCATCTCGCGGGCCAGCTCCTTGCCGTGCTGGGCCATCCACACGTTGTGCCAGCTGAGCATCAGCACGGCGAGCAGCAGGACGGAGGCATTGAACAGCTCCTGCCCGCTGTCGGCGAACTGGGCGCTGATCACGTCGGCGAAGGCGGCGACCAGGCAGGAGCCGGCGATGCCGCCGACGATGCCCAGCATGATCCAGCGCGCCCGCCCGGCCACGCCCTGCGTGGCGGCAAGCACGATGCCGATGATGAGACCGGCTTCGAGCACTTCGCGGAAGACGATGATGAGGCTGGCGAGCATCCGGCTCTCCTACGACCGAGCGACGGGGACCTTCTGCGTCGGGACCACCGGCCGCTGCGGCCGGTGACCGGGCGCGGCGTTACTGGGCGATCAGCACTCCCTGGGCGGTGCTCTCGTGGAACTCACCGAAGAAGGTGTAGCGGCCGGGCTCCAGCGGACCGACGGAGATGCGCGCCTGCTTCTTCGGGCCGATGATCTTCTCGACCTTCAGCGGCTTGCTCTCGAACTCCTCGGAACTGGCGTCCTGGTTGTCCACCACCAGGGTCACCTTCTTGCCCGCCGGGACAGTCACCTCGGCCGGCTCGAACTTGTGGTCCTTGATGACGATGGTGACGTCGCCGTCCGCGGCCGAGGCCGGGGCGGCCGGCACCAGGACGGCCGGCAGGGCCAACAGGACGCAAGCGACGAACGGGACGGCAAGACGACGCATTCTGGGAGACCTCACGGGGAAAGGTGCGACTGCTTCTGCAAATCATTCGCACCTTTTGTCGCAGAGGTCAATACCCCCACCGCGATTCCGGAATAAGCCCCACACGCGAAGGGTCTTCCGGTGCGGTCATGTCTCCGTCTTGGAGTGGTTGTCCGGATCGGTGCTGGCGCGGCGCAGCAGGCCGTCGTCCGGCAGGTCGTAGTAGTCTTCCTTGAAGTCGATCCAGATGTGCCGGTCGGCGCGCAGGCCGGTGGGCTCGTCCAGGCTGCCGGCGGTGACGTCGACGTTCGGGTTGCCTTCCCCTTCCCAGAACAGGCCGGAGCCGCAGCGCGAGCAGAAGCCCCGCCGCGCCCGGTCGGACGACGCGTACCAGGCCAGCGTGTCCTCCTGAACCACCCGCAACGCGCCGCGCGGGAAGGTGGTGTATGCGCCGACGTGGCTGTGCTGCCGCCGGCACTGCCCGCAATGGCAGAAGGAGATCGGGCCCGGCTGCGTCGTGATCTCGTACCGCACGCCGCCGCAGGCGCAGCCGCCCGTCCACACGCGTTCAACTCCTGCCTTGGCCCCAGCCACCGTCCCAGTCATCCGTTCATCCTTTCCAGAAGGGCTTCTCGGCCTCGTTCTCCGCGTCGGCGCGCGACAGGCCGATGTCGTGCAACAGATGGTCGGGCAAAGCCTCCAGGGCGAGGCGCTGCCGGCGCCGCTCGTTCCAGGTCGCGACCATGTCGAACAGGGCCACAACCGACCGACCAACGGAGGCCGCGCTGCGGGTAGAAGCACCAGCGGCAACCGTGTTCATGCTCTGCGTCATCGTGCATCTCCTCATCCGAAGGCGTTTCGTTCGAAGCCTTCGCTCCGGTGTCGAAACTGTGTTCCGTGAAGGGAGAATGGGCCACCCGCTTCTTGCGCACAAACGACGCTTTCTCATAGTCTGGATAAGGAAAACTAATCCGAAGCCCTCCAGACCCGAAGAGGCGAAATGCCGCGCCGCCTGCCCCCGCTGAACGCGTTGCGCGCCTTCGAATGCGCCGCCCGCCACCTGTCCTTCACCAAGGCGGCGGACGAGCTGCACGTGACCCAGGCCGCCATCAGCCACCAGATCAAGGGGCTGGAGGACTGGCTGGGCCTGCCGCTGTTCCGCCGCCTGAACCGCGCGCTGGAGCTGACGGAGGCTGGCGAGTCCTACCTGCCCGCGGTCAAGGACGCGCTCGACACGCTGTCCCACGCGACGGAGCGGCTTCTGCGCCGCGACGGCTCCGGCGCTTTGACCATCTCCACAATGCCCAGCTTCGCGGCGAAGTGGCTGGTGATGCGGCTCGGCCGCTTCCAGGGCCGCCATCCGGAGCTGGAGGTGCGGCTGCACACCACCTCGCAGATCGTGGACTTCAACCAGCAGGACGTCGACATCGCCATCCGCTTCGGCGCCGGCCGCTGGCCGGGGCTGCGCTGCGAACGGCTGCTGACGGAGGACATCTACCCCGTGTGCAGCCCGTCCCTGCTGGCCGGCGACCGCCCGCTCGCAAAGCCGGAGGACCTGCGCCACCACACACTGCTGCACGACGATTATTTCATCACCTGGGGCACCTGGGCCGACGCGGCGGGCCTGACCGGGCTGGACGTCACCCGCGGCCCCCGATTCGACGATTCGGGCCTGCTGCTCCAGGCGGCGACGGAGGGCACCGGCGTCGCGCTGGCGCGCGGCGTCCTGGTCGCCGACGACATCGCCGCGGGCCGGCTGGTGCGGCTGTTCGACGTCCATCTGCCGGGCGACTACGCCTATTACGTGGTGGCGCCGCCGCACCACTTCTCACGGCCCAAGGTGAAGACCTTCCGCGACTGGCTGTTCGAGGAGGCGGCCCCGACCGAGCGCGCCGCCCACCCCATCACGCAGCCGTCCCACCGCAAACCCTCCACCCATCAAACGCCGGACAGGGAGTTGCATTAGGCGGATAATAATCCGCCGAGGACCGCGACGGCGGGCCCGGTCGCACATGCGACCGAAGCCCGGCCGGCGTGTGAGGCCATATGAATCCGCAGCGAACAAAGTTCGCTGCGGGCGCGCTTGCGACCGCAACACGCCGCTCCTATAGTCCCGGCCCATGACCGGATCGCCCCACAGCAGCACGATCTTCGCGCACCGCCACCTCCTTGGCATCGAGGGGCTGACGGCGGGCGAGATCACCACGATCCTCGACCTCGCCAACGGCTATGTCGAGCAGAACCGCCAGCCTTCGAAGAAGTCGTCGCTCCTCGACGGGCGCACGATCGTCAACCTCTTCTTCGAGAACTCCACCCGCACCCGCACCAGCTTCGAGCTGGCCGGCAAGCGGCTGGGCGCCGACGTGATCAACATGTCGTCGGACGGCAGCTCGGTGAAGAAGGGCGAGACGCTGATCGACACGGCGATGACGCTGAATGCCATGCACCTGGACGCGCTGGTCGTTCGCCACGCCGACTCGGGCGCGGTGAAGTTGCTGGCCGACAAGGTCAACTGCTCGGTCATCAACGCCGGCGACGGCCACCACGAGCACCCGACGCAGGGCCTGCTGGACGCGCTGGCGATCCGCCGCCGCCTGGGCCACCTGGAAGGGCTGATCGTGGCGATCTGCGGCGACATCCTGCACAGCCGCGTGGCGCGCTCCAACATCCACCTGCTGAACGCCATGGGCGCCCGCGTTCGCGTCGTCGCCCCGCCGACCCTGATCCCCTCGCAGATCGACCGGCTGGGCGTGGAGGTCCACCACTCCATGGCGACCGGCCTGAAGGACGCCGACGTGGTGATGATGCTGCGCCTCCAGACGGAGCGGATGAGCGGCCAATACGTCCCCTCCACGCGCGAATACTTCTACTTCTACGGCCTGGACTACGAGAAGCTGTCGGTCGCCAAGCCGCACGCGGTGGTCATGCACCCCGGCCCGATGAACCGCGGCGTTGAGATCGACTCGGAGGTCGCCGACGACCTCAAGCGCTCCATGATCCTCGACCAGGTGGAGCTGGGCGTCGCCGTCCGCATGGCCGTCCTCGACCTTCTGACCCGTGACCGCCGGGGTTCCAATGTCTAATCGCGTCGCCTACCGCAACGCCCGCCTGCTCGACCCCGCCAGCGGCCTGGACCAGACCGGCACGTTGCTGACCGAGGGCGCGAAGATCGCCGATTTCGGTCCGTCGCTGTTCAACGACGGCGTTCCGGAGGGGATCGAAGCGGTCGACCTGCGCGGCCAGTGCCTCGCCCCTGGCCTCGTCGACATGCGCGTCCTGATCGGCGAGCCCGGCGAGGAGGAAAAGGACACCATCAAGAGCGCGTCGCGCGCCGCGGTGGCCGGCGGCATCACCGCCATGGTCCTGCTGCCCAACACCGACCCGGTGACCGACGAGGTGGCGAGCCTGGAGTTCATCGCGCGGCGCGCCCGCGAGGTGCGTCTGGTGAAGGTCTTCGCCTACGCCGCCGCCACCCGCGGGACGGACGGCAACGAGATCACCGAGATGGGCCTGCTGGCTCGCGCCGGCGCCGTGGCCTTCACCGACGGAACCAAGGCGATCACCAGCGCCAAGGCGATGCGCCGCGCGCTCAGCTACGCCAAGACCTTCGACAAGCTGATCGTGCAGCACCCGGAGGAGCCCAGCCTCGCCAGCGGTGGCATGATGAACTCGGGCGAGCGCGCCACGCGCCTCGGCCTCGTCGGCATCCCGCGGGAGGCCGAGATCATCATGATCGAGCGCGACCTGCGCCTGCTCGAACTCTCCGGCGGCCGCCTGCACTTCGCCCATGTCAGCACCGGCGAGTCGGTCGACCTGAT
Source organism: Azospirillum canadense (assembly GCF_025961225.1). Lineage (GTDB taxonomy): Bacteria > Pseudomonadota > Alphaproteobacteria > Azospirillales > Azospirillaceae > Azospirillum > Azospirillum canadense. Next base: position 1,096,973 of record NZ_JAOQNG010000010.1, read on the forward strand.
CCGCCGCGCCAAGGCGCGCGGGCTGAAGGTCACCTGCGACACCGCCCCGCATTACTTCGCCCTGACGGAGACGGACGTCGGCGACTACCGCACCTTCGCCAAGGTCTCCCCGCCGCTGCGCGGCGAGATGGACCGCCGCGCGATCGTGGAGGGTCTGGCCGACGGCACCATCGACGCCATCGCGTCGGACCACACGCCGCAGGACCAGGATCAGAAGCGCCTGCCTTTCGCCCAGGCCGCCTTCGGCGTGATCGGGCTGGAGACGCTGTTCCCCCTGACGCTGGAGCTGGTGCACAAAGGAGCCCTGCCCCTGCTGAAGGCCCTGGCCTGCGTGACGGTGAAGCCCGCGGAAATCCTGGGCCTGCCGCTCGGCCGCATCGCCAAGGGTGCGCCCGCCGACCTCGTCGCCTTCGACCTGGACGTGCCGTGGCAGGTGGACGTGCACAAATTCAAGTCCAAGTCCAAGAACAGCCCCTTCGAGGACCGCCCCGTCCAGGGCCGCCCGCTGCGCACCGTCGTGGACGGCCGCCCCGTCTGGCAGTTCGAGGGCTGACGCGGTGACTCTGCTCATCTCGGCCCTGCTCGGCTACCTGCTGGGCTCGATCCCCTTCGGCCTGGTGCTGACGCGCCTGGCCGGCCTGGGCGACATCCGCAAGATCGGCTCCGGCAACATCGGCGCCACCAACGTCCTGCGCACCGGCAACAAGCCGCTCGCCGCCGCCACGCTGATCCTCGACAGCGGCAAGGGCGCGATCGCCACTCTCCTCGCCCAAGCCTTCTTCGGCCCGGACGCCGCCCTGATCGCCGGCGGCACCTCCATGCTCGGCCACACCTTCCCGGTCTGGCTGGGCTTCAACGGCGGCAAGGGCGTGGCGACCGCGCTGGGCGTCCTGCTGGCCGTGTCCTGGCCGGTCGGCGTCATCGCCTGCGCGACGTGGCTGGCAATGGCCCTCCTGTTCAAGATCTCGTCCCTGTCCGCCCTGACCGCGCTCGGCCTCAGCCCAATCGTCGGCTGGTTCTTCGGCGGTCCGCTGGTGGCGGCCCTATGCCTCTTCATCGCGGCGCTGGTCTACCTGCGCCACGCCGCCAACATCCGCCGCCTCCTGAAGGGTGAAGAACCGAAGATCAGCTTCGGGAAGAAGAAAGCAGCATAGCATTTCGTAAGTTGGGTGGAGTGGAGCGCAGCGCAACCTACGGCGCCTCCAATTCGAAGCCGATCCGCAGGGCGGACACAATGGACGACAACACAAACGGCGCAGGCGCACCAAAGGAAGGCAAGCGATTATCCCTCCTGTGGGTTTTCGCGATGCTCAACTACCTGTATTGCGACATTGTGACCCTCATGGATCCGGGCCAGCTGAAGCAGTTTCTCAGCGGGTCCGTCGAGGGCATGCAAATCGACCAGGCATTCCTGCTCGGTGCCTCGGTGCTGATGGAAATCCCGATCGCGATGGTCCTGCTGTCGCGAACGCTGGCGCACCGCCCCAACCGCTTGGCGAACATCATCGCAGGCACGATCATGACGGCCGTGCAACTCGCGACGCTGCTCTCCGGCACGCCCACGCCCTATTACATTTTCTTCAGCATCGTTGAAATTGCGACCACGCTGTTCATCGTCCAATACGCGTGGCGCTGGACGGTGCGGCGACCGGATCAGGATGATTGCGGAGTCCAGCCCTCGCGCGCGTAAAACCGTTCCTCCGCACACGCATGCATGTTGAAAATGGCACGGTTCAGGTTGTACAAAATGGCGCATGATTCAACCGCGCCGCACCCTTTCCGACGCCGAACGGTTCGACTGGCTCCGCCTGATCCGGACGGAGAACGTCGGGCCGATCACCTTCCACAGGCTGCTGGAGCGGTACGGCACCGCCCGCGCGGCGCTTGAGGCGCTGCCCGACCTCGCCAAGCGTGGCGGCCGGGCGAAGCCCCTGCGCATCGCCGCCAAGCCCGATGTAGAGCGCGAACTGCTCGCCAACGAACGCGTCGGCGCCCGCCTGCTCTGCTCCTGCGAGCCGGACTATCCGGAACCGATGGCCGCGCTGGACGATGCGCCGCCAGTCGTCTCGGTGCTCGGCCACGCGCATCTGCTGCGGCGGCGCGGGGTCGCCATGGTCGGGGCGCGCAACGCCTCCATGAACGGCAAGAAGTTCGCCGAACGGCTGGCGCGGGAGCTGGGGGAGGCCGGGCTGCTGGTCGTTTCCGGCCTCGCCCGCGGCATCGACACCGCCGCCCACGCCGGCGCGCTTGGCACCGGGACAGCGGCCGTGGTGGCGGGCGGCGTGGACATCGTCTACCCGCCGGAGAACGAGCGCCTCTACCGCGACATAGTGCAGCAGGGCGTGGTGGTGGCGGAGAGCCCGGCCGGCACCACGCCGCAGGCCCGCCACTTCCCGCGGCGCAACCGGCTGATCTCCGGCCTGTCGCTGGGCGTGCTGGTGGTGGAGGCGGCGCTGCGTTCCGGCTCGCTGATCACCGCCCGGATGGCGCTGGACCAGGGGCGGGAGGTCATGGCCGTGCCCGGATCGCCGCTCGATCCGCGCTGCCAGGGCACCAACAACCTGCTGCGCCAGGGGGCCGTTCTGGTGGAAAGCGTGGACGACGTCATCCGGGCGCTGGAAAGCCTGGCGCCACCCGCGGTGCGCGAGCGCCAGGGCGACCTGTTCGCGCCGCCGCGCCCCACGCCGCCGACCGAGTCGGAGCTGGAGCAGGCCCGCACCACCGTCTTGGAAAACCTGTCCCCAAGTCCGGTTGCCATTGACGAACTCGTTCGCGGGTGCCAATTGTCCGCACCGGTGGTGTTGACCGTCGTGTTGGAACTTGAGCTTGCGGGCCGGGTCCAGCGCCAGCCGGGGAATCAGGTGAACCTGATCTGATCCCGGTCCACACCACCGTTCGTGGGTAAAGGCACTATCAGGGGCGCGGACTCTTGCCGGGCAGCAACGTCGTCATCGTCGAATCGCCGGCCAAGGCGAAAACCATCAACAAATACCTTGGCTCGGACTACACCGTGGTGGCCAGCTTCGGCCATGTGCGCGACCTTCCGGCGCGCGATGGATCGGTGCGTCCGGACGAGGACTTCGCCATGGACTGGGAGCTGGGCGACCGCTCCAAGCGCCACATCGATGAGATCGCCAAGGCGGTCAAAGGGGCCGAGCGCGTCTACCTCGCCACCGACCCGGATCGCGAAGGGGAAGCCATCGCCTGGCATTTGTCGGAGCTGCTGCGCGAAAAGCGGCTGATCGACGACAGCAAGGTGCAGCGCATCACCTTCAACGAGATCACCAAGACCGCCGTCCAGGCCGCGCTGGAAGCCCCCCGCGACGTCTCGCAGGAGCTGGTGGACGCCTATCTGGCCCGCCGCGCGCTGGACTATCTGGTCGGCTTCACCCTGTCGCCGGTCCTCTGGCGCAAGCTGCCGGGCTCCAAGTCCGCCGGCCGCGTGCAGTCCGTGGCGCTCCGCCTGATCTGCGAGCGCGAATCGGAAATCGAGATCTTCAAGCCGCAGGAATACTGGACCATCGACGTGGGCTTCGCCACGCCGGGCGGTGCGGCCTTCACGGCGCAGCTGACCCAGCTGGACGGCAAGCGGCTCGACAAGTTCGCCCTGCCGACCCGCGAGGCGGCGGAGGCCGCGGTGGCCCGCATCCGCCCGCAGGCCTTCGCGGTCGCGACGGTGGAGCGCAAGCAGAGCCGCCGCAACCCCTCCCCGCCCTTCACCACCTCGACCCTCCAGCAGGAGGCCTCGCGCAAGCTGGGCTTCGGCGCCACCCGCACCATGCGGACCGCCCAGAAGTTGTACGAGGGCGTGGACATCGGCGGCGAGACGGTCGGCCTGATCACCTACATGCGAACCGACGGCGTCAGCCTCTCGCAGGAGGCGATTGAGGGCTCGCGCAGCCTGATCGGCTCCCATTACGGGGAGCGCTACGTCCCGGCCCAGCCGCGCGTCTACAAGACCGCCGCCAAGAACGCCCAGGAGGCGCACGAGGCCATCCGCCCGACGGACCTGTTCCGCCGGCCGGAGACGGTCGTCGCCTATCTGGAAAGCGACGAGCTGCGCCTCTACGAGCTGATCTGGAAGCGCACGCTGGCCAGCCAGATGGAAAGCGCGGTGCTGGACCAGGTCGCCGTGGACATCGCTTCACCCTCCAGGGACGTGGTGCTGCGCGCCACCGGCTCTGTCGTGGTCTTCGACGGCTTCCTGAAGGTCTACCAGGAGGACCGCGACGACGGAGCCGAGGACGACCAGCAGGAACGCCGCCTGCCCGCCATGGAGCAGGGCGACGACCTCGCCCGCGGCGACATCGCGCCGGAGCAGCACTTCACCCAGCCGCCGCCCCGCTACACCGAGGCGAGCCTGGTGAAGAAGCTGGAGGAGCTTGGCATCGGCCGGCCCTCCACCTACGCCTCCATCCTCCAGGTGCTGCAGGACCGCAACTACGTTCGGCTCGACAAGCGGCGCTTCATCCCGGAAGACCGCGGCCGTCTGGTCACCGCTTTCCTGAAGAACTTCTTCAACCGGTATGTGGAGTACAACTTTACGGCGGAGCTGGAAAACCAGCTCGACGACATATCCGATGGGCGGATCGACTGGAAGACGGTCCTGCGCGACTTCTGGCGCGCCTTCCACGTGGCGGTGGACGGCACCAAGGACCTGACCATCACCCAGGTGCTGACCACGCTGGACGAGGAGCTGGGCGCGCACTTCTTCCCGGCCAACACCAACGGCCCCGGCCATGACCCGCGCGTCTGCCCGGTGTGCAGCCAGGGCCGGCTGGGGCTGAAGCTCGGCAAGATGGGCGCCTTCATCGGCTGCTCCCGCTATCCGGAATGCCGCTACACCCGCCCGCTCGCCGTCGCCAACGACGAGGGCGGGGAGGCGCAAGAGGGCCCGCGCGAGCTGGGCGCCGATCCGGAGACCAGCCTGCCCGTCACCGTGCGGCGTGGCCCCTACGGCGCCTACATCCAGCTGGGCCCGGCCCCCGCCGCCGCGGCGCCCGCCGAGCTGGTCGAGGAGGCGCCCGCCGACGGCAAGAAGGGCAAGGGCAAGAAGAAGGCCAAGGTCGAGGAGCCGAAGCCCAAGCGAGTCTCCCTGCCCAAGGGCATGTCGGCCTCCGACGTGGACCTGGACACCGCGCTGAAGCTGCTGGCCCTGCCCCGCACCATCGGCAAGCACCCGGAGACGGGCGAGGAGATCAGCGCCGGCATCGGCCGCTTCGGCCCTTACCTGAAGCACGGCAGCGTCTACAAGTCGCTGACGCCGGACGACGACGTGCTGACCATCGGCATCAACCGTGCGGTGGACCTGCTGGCCGGTGCCGCCAAGAAGGCATCGGCGCCGGCCAAGACACTGGGCGACCATCCGAAGACCGGCAAGCCGGTCACCACTGGTTCCGGCCGCTTCGGCCCCTACGTCAAGCACGGCTCCACCTACGCCTCCATCCCCAAGGGAACCGACCCGGAGAGCGTGACGCTGGAGCAGGGGCTGGAATTGCTGGAGGCCAAGGCCGCCAAGGACGCCGCCAAGAAGGGCAAGGCGCCGAAGGACGCGGAACCCGCCGCCGCGGAGGGCGCCGAGGCGCCCGCGAAGGCGGAAAAGGCGACCAAGGCGAAGGCCGCGACCAAGAAGGAACCGGCCGCCAAGAAGGCCGCCCCTAAGAAGGCCGAGCCCAAGGCCAAGGCGGAGAAGGCGGAAAAGGCCGACGCGGAAAAGCCCGCCCCGGCCCGCAAGCGGGCCTGATGAACGGTGCCCGAAAGCGGGCCTAACGGACCCAGCGCATGACGCCGCCCTCCAGCGGCGTCCACGCGCCCACCGTGACACCCGCCGCGCGCAGGCCCTGGCCCGTCCATTCGTTGCAGGTGTCAATGGGGCTGTAGCGCCCGACCGCCTCGTAGAACAGGTCGGTCAGGCCGTAGCCGCTGCCGGGGAGCGGCCGGACCACCCCTCCCCCGTCCCGGCGAAAACTGCCCCGCACATAGTCCACCAGCGCCCGGTACTGCCCCTCCCGCAGGGTCAGCGCGCCGCAGTCCGGGCTGCCGGCCGGCGTGTAGAGGGCGTAGACGTGCATCACCGTCGGCCCGCCCCCGAACAGCGCCGACAGGACGGTGGCCGGGCGCAGATCCTCCCACCGGCGTGTCTCCACGTAGAAGGCTCGGTCGCCCCAACCGAAGGAAAAATGCGTCGTCCAGGGATCGGCGCCGGGAAAATCGCTGCGCCTCAGCTCCGTGGTCCAATCCATGCTTCGGCTAACGGCCGGTAGCACGAGGTCGGTGTGGACCCCGTTTGTGCAGACGAACACCTCAACCCCGTCCCGGACCGCTGGCTGTCCCTCGATGGCCACGCGGGCAAGCAGGGTGGCGGCGACCAGGTAAGCCCCTGCCGCCAATCCCATCACTCCCGCAAGCAGGGCCAACACGGTCCCGACCAGCTTCATGGATGCACTCCCGCCACGCTCCCGCTGGTTCTCGCGCGTGTTTGTGGCGGAAGCACGGCGTTGCGGTTGGATTCCCCACGCTCAGGGCTTACTTAAGCCATTCCCTCCGAACTCCCCGGACTCCCTTGAGCGACACGCCCCGCCGCACCGGCACCTTTCCCGACAAGGACACGATCCTCGGTTTCATCCGCGACAGCGCGACTCCGGTCGGCAAGCGTGAGATCGCCCGCGCCTTCAAGCTGTCCGGCACCGCCGACCGCGAGCGGCTGAAGGAGCTGCTGAAGGAACTTGAGGCCGACGGCACCGTGGAGCGCGGACGCGGCAAGCGCGTCGCCCCGCCGCAGTCCCTGCCGGAGGTCGCGGTGCTGGAGGTGTCCGCCGTCGACCCCGACGGCGAGGTGCTGGCCCGCCCCCTGACCTGGACCGGCGAGGGCAAGCCGCCGCGCATCTTCATGATGCCGGAGAAGAAGGGCCACCCCGCGCTGGCCGTGGGCGACCGCGTCCTGGCCAAGATCAGCCGAATCAACGACCGCCTCTACGAGGCGCGCACCATCCGCCGCATCGAGGGCACGGTCGGTCGCGTCCTCGGCGTCTACCGCCCGACTGCGGACGGCGGCCGCGTCATCCCCACCGACAAGCGCAACAAGACCGAGCTGATGGTCCTGCCGGCCAACCGCAACGACGCCGAGCCCGACGAGCTGGTGCTGGTGGACGTCCTGCCCGCCGGACGCCTCGGCCTGCCACAGGCGCGCGTGGTGGAGCGGCTGGGCCATACGGCGGAGCCGCGTGCCGTCAGCCTGATCGCCATCCACACCCACGGCCTGCCGACCGACTTCCTGCCCGCCGCGGTGCGCGAGGCGCAGGCGGCGTCCGTCCCCTCCCTCACCGGCCGCACCGACCTGCGCACCATCCCGCTGGTCACCATCGACGGGGCCGACGCCCGCGACTTCGACGACGCGGTCTGGGCGGAGCCGGACCCCGATCCGGCGAACGAGGGCGGCTGGCACCTGCTGGTCGCCATCGCCGACGTCGCCTTCTACGTACGCCCCGGATCCGCGCTCGACCGGGCCGCGTACGAGCGCGGAAACTCGGTGTACTTCCCGGACCGCGTGGTGCCGATGCTGCCGGAGGCGCTGTCCAACGACCTCTGCTCGCTCCGCCCGCAGGAGGATCGCGCCTGCTTCGCCGTCCATCTGTGGATCGACCGCCACGGCGCCTTGCTCCGGCACCAGTTCGTGCGCGGCCTGATGCGCTCCGCCGCGCGCCTGACCTACGAACAGGTCCAGGCCGCCCGCGACGGCGCTCCGGACGAGGTCACGGCACCGCTGCTGGAGACGGTCCTGCAACCCCTCTACGGCGCCTTCGCCTGCCTGTGGGCGGCGCGCGGAAAGCGCGGCACGCTTGAGCTTGACCTGCCGGAGCGGAAGGTCCGACTGGACGGCCGCGGGCGGGTGGCGGAGATCGCCCCGCGCGAACGCCTCGACAGCCACCGCCTGATCGAAGAGTTCATGATCTGCGCCAACGTCGCCGCGGCGGAAAGCCTGGAGAGCGCCGGCATGCCCGGCCTCTACCGCGTGCACGACCAGCCCTCGCCCGACAAGCAGGAGTCCCTACGGGAATTCCTGGGCGGCATCGGCTACGCCCTGCCCAAGGTCCCAACGCTGACGCCGTCGCACTTCACGCGCATCCTCGCCAAGGCGTCTGGAAAGCCAGAATCGCAGCTGGTCAGCGAGGTCATCCTGCGCAGCCAGTCGCAGGCCGAATACAGCCCGGAGAACATCGGTCATTTCGGTCTCGCACTGACCCGCTACGCGCATTTCACCTCGCCGATCCGGCGCTACGCCGACCTGATCGTGCACCGCGCCCTGATCCGCGCCCACGGGCTCGGCCCCGGGGGGCTGGACGACGCGGCGATGGCCGGGCTGGAGGACATCGGCGAACATATTTCGACCATGGAACGACGGGCGGCTGCCGCGGAACGCGACGCCGTGGACCGCTTCACCGCGGCCTTCCTGGCCGACCGGGTCGGAGAAACCTTCACCGGCCGGGTGTCCGGCGTCACCCGCTTCGGCCTGTTCATCCGCCTGGACGAGAGCGGCGCCGACGGGCTGATCCCGGCCAGCACCCTGCCCGACGACCAGTACGAGCATGACGAGCACGCCCACGCCCTGGTCGGCCAACGCACCGGCCGCGTCTACCGGCTCGGCGCGCCGGTCACGGTGATCCTGGTGGAGGCGGACCCGCTGACCGGAAGCACGCTGTTCGCCCTGCCGACAGACCAGGAAGCGGATCAACCGTTGCATTCCGGCCACCGGCCAAGCGCCCCGGTCCGGAAAACCCTGTCCGCAGCGCGGAAGCGCGACCGTGGCCGGTAGGCCACATCCATTGAGTTTCCGCAACAAAGGGGTAAGGCGCCGACTTTTGTCGCGTCCGACCCTTCATCCGAAGTGATATTCCTTGACCATTCGAATCCGGACGTTCCCCGTCCGGGTCCGCCTCTGGACAAGGAGGCCGCGTTCGGCGCGCCATGGGCATTCGCAATCGAGGATCTTCGCCGCGACGGCGCCTAGCTATCCCGCTCGCGGCAATCCCAATCGCAGCTGTCATGCTGATCTTCGGCCATCGGGGGGAGCCACCCCCGCCGGCCGCCGCCGCCGACGCTTTCTTCATCAGCGAACAGGTCTTCTCCGTCGCCTACGGCAAGATCGCCGAGGTGTACCTGCAACTGCCCGACTTCACCAAGCTGGGGCTGGACGGGCTGAAGGGTCTGACCACCATCGACCCGGCCACCCGCGTGGAGCGGTCCGGCAACGCCGTACGCCTGTACGTCTCGGACAATCAGGTGGGCGAGTACGCAGTGCCATCCGCGTCCGACGCAGCGGGCTGGGCCGCCCTGACCACCAAGGCGGCGGAGCGCGCCCGGCTCTATTCCCCCACCCTCTACCAGGCGTCGCCCGAACGGGTCTACCAAGCGGTCCTCGACTCGGTGATGGTGGACCTCGACGGCTACTCCCGCTACACCGGCACGCAGCGCGCGACCAGCGAGCGGGCGCAGCGTGAAGGCTATGGCGGCATCGGGCTGTCGCTGGAAACCAGCGCCAACCGCACGGTGATCCGCAACGTCCTGGCGCGCAGCCCCGCCGACCGGTCCGGCATCCGCGACGGCGACCAGCTCCTGGCCATCGACGGCGAACTCACCGCCAAGTTGACCGAGACGGAGATGCGCGACCGCCTGCGCGGCCCGACCGGGACCATGGTGCTGCTGACCATCGCGCGCGACGGCAACGCGCCGCGCCGCGCGCCGATCCGGCGCGAGCGCGTGGTGCCCAACACGGTCAGCATGTCGGTCACCGACCAGGTCGGCATCCTCAAGGTGGACCGTTTCAACGCGGCCACCGCCGCCAATCTGCGCGAGGCCACCATGGCCGCGCGCCAGAGCATCGGCAAGGGCCTGCGCGGCTATGTGCTCGACCTGCGCGGCAACCCCGGCGGGCTCCTCGACCAGGCGGTCGCCGTGGCCGACCTGTTCATCGCCCGCGGCAAGATCATCACCACCGAGGGGCGGCATCCGGACAGCCGGCAGCGCTTCGAGGCGGCTCCGGACGACATCGCGGACGGCCTGCCCATGGTCGTGCTGGTCGACGGACGGTCCGCCTCCTCGGCGGAGGTCGTCGCAGCGGCGCTCCAGGACTCCGGGCGCGCCGTGGTTGTCGGTGCGTCGTCCTACGGCAAGGGCAGCGTCCAGACGGTGACCCGCCTGCCGAACGACGGGGAGCTGTTCCTGACCTGGAGCCGCATCTACACGCCCGCCGGCTACACGCTGCACCGCCAGGGCGTCCAGCCCACGGTCTGCACCAGCCGCGGCGGACAGGACGACGCGTCCGCCCTGCTGACCGACCTGCGCGACGGCCGTGTCCGGCCCATGGCCCAGTTCGCCGGCTGGCGCGCGAAGGCGGCCGACGACGAGGACGCGCTGGCCCATCTGCGCGAAGCCTGCCCCTGGAAGGAGCATGAGCCGGAGCTGGACCTGAAGGTCGCGCTGCGCCTGCTGTCGGAACCGACCATGTACCAGCGCGCGGTGGCGCTCGCCTCCAGCAACACGGTGGCGGAACGCTGACGGTGAACGGGGCGCGTTTCCTTGCGTGTCCTGGCTCTTCACCCTGTGAATTACAAGGGCTTGTGGGTTACAAAGACTTGACATGGCGGCTGTAGCGGGTATCTTCCCCCGCTACGACGCCGCCCCGCCGGGCTGGCGGGTCACGGAATATTTGTCGGGATTGAGATCATGGCGAAGCAGAACACCGTCCTCATCAAGCTGGTGAGCACGGCTGACACCGGCTTCTTCTACGTGAAGAAGAAGAACCCGAAGAAGACCACCGAGAAGCTGTCGTTCCGCAAGTACGACCCGGTGGCGCGCAAGCACGTCGAGTTCAAGGAAGCCAAGATCAAGTAAGGTTTCCCGGAACCGCCGGAATCGAAAAGGCCGCCTCATCAGGCGGCCTTTTGCATTTTCAGGTCATCGCGCGCGACCGATGGCAAACCTCAGTGTCGCCCACCCCATCCCCCGCTATGGCGCGGGAGCGGGGGCGGCAACGCCCTGGAAGTCGGACCGCGGGTCGGCGATCACGCAGTTGCGCCCCGACCGTTTCGCCTCGTACAGCGCGTCGTCGGCGCGACGGATCAGCCCTTCCGACGAATCGCCCAGGCGCCCACCCACGGCGACGCCGATGGACACGGTCACCGGGACCGCCCCAACGTCGGCGGTCACCTTGAACATGCTGTTGGCGATGTGGTTGCGCAGCCGTTCGGCGACGGTCATGGCCGCCTCGACGTCGGTGTCCGGCAGGATGACAATGAACTCCTCGCCGCCGAGGCGGGCGACTAGGTCGAAGGTGCGCAGGTTGCGGCTGGCCCGGTTGGAGACCTCCTTAAGGACCTCGTCGCCGATGGTGTGGCCGAAGCTGTCGTTGACGACCTTGAAGTGGTCGATGTCGAACAGGAGGATCGCCACCGGCTTGTGGCTGTCGATGGCCCGCTCCAGCAGGCGCGGCAGGTGCGCGTTGACGTAGCGCCGATTGAAGACGCCCGTCAGGCTGTCGGTCAGCGCCATGGACAGGCTGTGCTCGTAATTCGCGCGCAGCCGCTCCTGGTACCGCTTGCGCCGGACCTGCGTGCGGGCGCGGGCCAGCAGCTCGTTCCGGTCCAGCGGCTTGATGACGTAGTCGTTGGCACCCAGCTCCAGCCCCTTGGCGACGCGGTTCAGGTCCCCCTCGTCCACCACCAGCAGGATCGGCACCTGCCGCGTGCGCTCGTGCGAGCGCAGCTGCGAGCACAGGCGCAGGCCGTCCTCGTTCATCAGCGTCAGGCTGATGACCACCAGGTCGAGGTCGTCGCTCAGCGCGCGCTCCAGTGCCTTGGCGCAGGTGTTGGCCGACATCACGTGGTCGTGGTCGCGCTTCAGCGTCTCCGTGATCTTCTCCAGATCGAGGAGGGAGTCCTCCAGCACCAGAACCCGCGCGCGCTCGAAGGATTCGTTGCGCAGCGTGCCGGACCGCTCGATGACGCCGAACTGGCCCGACGTGCTTTCGCGCATCCGCCATTCGTCCATCATCATCTTCAGACGGACGAGCGAGCGGACACGCGCGAACAGGGCGATGTCGTTGACCGGCTTCGTCAGGAAGTCGTCGGCCCCGGCCTCCAGCCCGCGGACACGGTCGGCCACGTCGGACAGGGCGGTCACCATGACGACCGGAATGTGCATGGTGTCGGGATCAGACCGGATCTTCTCGCACACCTCGAAGCCGTCCATCCCCGGCATCATGACGTCGAGCAGGACGATGTCCGGCGACTCCTTCCGCACCAGTTCCAGGGCTTCGGGACCGTTGTAAGCGGTGATGACGTCGAAATACTCGCGCGTCAATTTCGCCGCGAGCAGTTTCACGTTCGGCAAGACGTCGTCAACGACAAGGACACGCGCGGACATGGCGAGGTTCGACCGATCCCGTGGGTTTGGTTAGGTGAGAAACTTTTGAACGGATTGGAGGAACTTCGTCACCGAAATCGGCTTGGCGATGTAATCCTCGCAGCCGCCTTCCCGGATCTTCTCCTCGTCACCCTTCATGGCGAAGGCGGTCACGGCGATGATCGGAATGGATTTCAGCGCCTCGTCCTCCTTGATCCACCGCGTCACCTGCAGGCCCGACACCTCGGGCAGCTGGATGTCCATGAGGATCAGGTCCGGATGGTGCTCGCGCGCCAGAGCAAGAGCCTCCACCCCGTCGCGGGTCTGAAGGGTCTCATAGCCGTGCGCTTCCAGAAGATCGTGGAAGAGCTTCATGTTCAGCTCGTTGTCCTCCACGATGAGGACCCGTTTTACCGGCCTGACTTCCGCCGACGACATCGTGTGGCCTTTCGGTTCCGCGAGCATCGAACCCCTCCCAGGGCTGTCGCCCGTCCCGGACGTGGCGGCCACTCCCGCTGGCGGACGCGTCAGGGACCGGTATAACCCGATCACTGTCGTGCCGCGACGGTTAAATTGTCGTTACCATCGCCGCATCGCCACACAGCATTTATGGCGAATCGCCGTGTTGGCGTGGGAACGGGCGGTTCGCCCACCCCTGTTATGCGATCACGCGCTCTGCCGGGAATCGCAGCGCGACGCGGGTTCCCCGGCCCGGCGCGCTGTCCAGCGTCAACCGCCCGCCATGGGCCTCGACCAGCGACCGCACGATGGGAAGGCCCAGGCCGGTGCCGGTCCGGTTGCGGATCCGCCCGGACGGCACCTGACGGAAGGGCTCCAGCACCATCGCGTGATGTTCTTCGGCAATGCCGACTCCGGTGTCCACGACGGTGACGGACACCCCTCCGTGATCCGGCCCATCCTCCGTCCGCGCGATCTCAATCACGACCCTTCCGCCGGCCTCGGTGTATTTGACTGCGTTGGACACGAGGTTCAGCAGCATCTGGCGGAGCGCACGGCGGTCGGCGCGCAGCCGGGGCAACGGCCGCGGCAGGATGGCGTCGAAGCTCAGCCCGGCGGAGACCAGCGCGTGCTCCTGCAGGGCGTGGACCTCCGCGATGGACAGGGCGACGTCGACCTCGTCGTCGTGCAGATCGAACCGTCCGGCCTCGATCTTCGACAGGTCGAGCACGTCGTTGATGACTTCGAGCAGATGGGCGCCCGACGCCCGGATATTGCGGATGAAGTCGCGCTGGCGGTCGGTCAGCAGACCGGCATCCGCCTCCAGCAGGAATTCCGAATAGCCGATGATGGCGTTCAGCGGCGTGCGCAGCTCGTGGTTCACCTCGGTCAGGAATTCCGACTTCGTCCGGCTTCCGTCGTCGGGCCGGGCATTCGGCCCCGCCGCGCCTTTCAGCGCGCGGATCCCCAGGCTGACCGTATCGGCGACGGCCTCGGCCAAGGCCCGCTCCACCGGGGGCACAGACCGGGGCTGGCGGTGGTGGCCGAGGATCACCCCCCAGGGATTTCCCGCCACCGTGACCGGCACGCTGAGCAGGGCGCCAGCGTCCACCGAAATGGCGCCCGCCGGAATGCGGCACCCGAGGATCGACGGTTCGTCGGGGCCGAGCCGGTCCTCGGCGATCACCTCTCCGTCGCCGGCCGCGTCGAACCGGCAAACGGCCACCCGGTTCAGCCCTGTCAGGCGGCGCACCGTCCAGGCCGCGCGCGCCGCCAGTTCCTCGACGTCGGCGGCGTCGCGCAGGGCTGCGAATCCCGGCCGGATGACGTTCAGCATGTCCGCGATCCTCTGCCCATCGGGCCGCGGCTCACCCGACGGATCCGCGGCGACGGGAATCCCCGGGGGTTCGGCGGCACGAAGCGCCGGCGCGTCATCGGTGATGGTGGGGAGAGGCGAAGGATCGGTCAGGAGAGGCCCCGCTGTGTCGCAACGTCCGCGAAGCTGAGGCCGAAGGCGAGGTTCGGTCAAGGGCCGGCGAGGGGGTGCGACAGGCTGCCCCGCTCCGCTGCCCGCCGTATGTCGGGCGCCCGTCCAGACCGGCTCAGGCGGACGCGCGGCGGGTGGCCTTGCGATGGCGCCGCCGGCCCTTGTTCCCGTACATGTGGGCGTCGGCCTTGCGCATCACCTCGTCCTCGTGGTCGCCAGCACCATAGGCCTGGACGCCGAGCGAGAAGCGGATCGGCAGATCGGCGCCGTTCCAATGGAGATGCCAGCCCGTTGCCAAGTCCAGGAGCTGCTGCGCGCGCGCCGCGCCGGCGTCGGCGCTCACCCCGGTCAGCAGGATCGCGAATTCGTCGCCGCCGATCCGGGCGACCACGTCCTCGCGCCGGACGGCGGAGGCGATCAGGCGCGCGACCTGCCGCAGGTAGGAGTCGCCGGCGAGGTGCCCGTGGGTGTCGTTGATCCCCTTGAACCCATCCAAATCGATCATCACCACAACGCCGCAGCCCGTTCCGCCGGGAACGCCGCCGGGGGTGCCGCCAGGAACGCCGAGGCGCCGGGCCGCCGCCAGTTCCCGCCGGAAGTGGTCATAAAAGCCCCGGCGGTTCAGCAGCCCGGTCAGTTCGTCCGTCATGGTCAGGCTTTCCAGATGGGCGATCCGCTCCTGCTGCTCGGCGATGGTCGCCTGGGCGTCGGCCAGTTGCTGCTTCAGGAACTCCTGTTCGATCGGACGCGGCGTGCCGAGGCGCACCCCCCGCGGAACCGGCGTCCACACCCTTCCCTCATGCTGGTCGGCGGCGGTGGCGGCACCAGGATCCAGGGTGGGGTTCAGGGCGGCGGCGATGGCGTTCATGGGCGGGCTCCTCATGATCGGCGAAACCTACGCCAAGCCATCTCGCAACCCCTGTGCCAACAGTGAGTCAGCGCCACAACCCAGGATTCCCGCGGTTTGGCCCGCGCCGGGGCCGGTCCGCGCCCCGGCAGCATTTTCCCACCTCCACCCAAGTCGGCAAATTTTTATCGGTATTTTATTCAATTCCGTTTCTAATTTTAGATAACTCGGTCGGGCGGCTCGGCGCCGGCGAAGAAGGCGTCCAGATTGTCGAGCGCCTTGAAGCCCATGGCGTTGCGCGTCTCCACCGTCGCGCTGCCGAGGTGGGGCAGCAGGAAGGCGTTGTCCAGGGTTCGGTAGTCCGGGTGCAGCCTCGGCTCGTTCTCGAACACGTCGAGCCCGGCGGCGGCGATCCGGCCGCTGCGCAGCGCGGCAATCAGGGCGGCGTCCTCCACCACGCTGCCGCGGGCGGTGTTGACCACGATGGCCCCCGGCGGCAGCCGGTCGATGCGGGCGGCGTTCAGCCAGTGGGTGGTTTGCGCCGTGGCCGGGAAGTGCAGCGACAGCACGTCGCTGACCGCCAGCATCGCCTCCGGATCGGCGTGGAAGACCGCCCCCTCCTCCAACTCCGCCGGCAGGCGCTTGCGGTTGCTGTAATGGATGGTCATCCCGAAGGCGCGGGCGCGCCGGGCGACCGCTTGTCCGATCCGCCCCATGCCGACGATGCCCAGCCTCTTCCCGCCGAGGTGGGTGCCGAGCAACTGCGTCGGCGTCCAGCCGGTCCAGGCGTCGGCGCGGATCATCCGCTCGCCCTCCGACGCGCGCCGGGCGGCCCCCAGCATCAGCAGCAGCGCGATGTCCGCCGTTGCGTCCGTCAGGACGTCCGGCGTGTTGGTCACCACCAGCCCGCGCGCCTTCGCCGCGGCCAGGTCGATGTGGTCGGTCCCGACGGAGAAGGTCGCCAGGATGCGCACGCCGGCCGGCAGCGCCGCGATGGCCTCCGCGTTCAGCCGGTCGCCGGCCGCACACAGGATGCCCTGGACGCCGTCGGCCCGCGCCACGAGGTCGGCGGCGCCGAGCGGCCTGTCGTCGGCGTTCAGACGGGCATCGAAATCGCGCGCCGCGCGGGCTTCCACGGCGGCGGGCAGGCGCCGGGTGACCAGCAGGGTTGGCCGCGAAGCTTGGGCGTCGGTGCTCATGAGTGTATTCTCCCGTTTCCGGTTATTCGGGTGGTCGGGCCTTCCGATCCGCCACCGAAACACCCATAATCCATCCGACGACACCAATCACCCGTGGAACTCGCCTTGCAGAACCGCCGCTTCGCCGCCCGCCTCGCCCTTAGCGCGACCTTCGGCGCGTTCCTGGTGACCTCGGCTTCCCTGCTGGCCCTGGCGAAACCGGCCGAGGCGGCACCGGGTACGCCCCCGTCCGGGTCGGCCCTTTCCGGATCCGCTGGCAACATCCTGCCGCACCGCGCGGTCTACAAGATGTCGCTCCTGTCGGCGCGCAACAGCTCCAAGGTGACGGACGTGCGCGGCCGCATGCTGTTCGAATGGGCCGACGCCTGCGACGGCTGGACGACCGAGCAGCGCTTCCAGCTGCGCTTCGCCTACTCGGAGGGCGACGAGATGGCGATGAACACCAACTACACGACCTGGGAGGCCAAGGACGGACAGCGCTACCGCTTCAACGTCCGCAAGCTGATCAACGGCGAGGTCGACGAGGAGGTGCGCGGCGAGGCGGTTCTGGACAAGGACGGCAGCGGGTCCGCCAGCTTCTCCAAGCCGGAGCCGCAGGAGATGAAGCTGCCCGACCAGACCATGTTCCCGACCGCCCACACGCTGGCGATCCTGGACCATGCCGGGGCGGGCGAGCATTTCTTCAACCGGATCGTCTTCGACGGCGCCGACTCCGAAGGCGCCACCGAGGTCTCCACGGTCATCGGCACCGCCGCCGAGGCCAAGGAGGACACGACCGACCCGCTGCTGAAGGGCAAGACGGCCTGGCCGGTGCGCATGGCTTTCTTTCCGCTGAAGAGCGACGCCGCCCAGCCGGAATACGAGATGAGCCTTCGCCTGCTGCAGAACGGCGTCGCCGAATCCATGCAGATCGACTACGGCGATTTCACCGTCAACGCGGTGCTGGAGAAGATCGAGGCCCTGCCGAAGTCCGGTTGCTGAGCCCGGCTGGCGAGCCCCTCCCTCGGCCGTTCACCTGCGCTTTACCATATTTTGAGGAAGCCCGGCTAAGCATGGTCGCGCCGGCCCGCACCCACTTGGCGTTGCGGGACGCGCAACGATGGCACGAGAGGGTTCGTGATGAGCAAGAAGCAGGTTCAGGTCGGCCAGGTGTTCCAGACCGTCGGCGCGACCAACGGACGGTGCTGGCGCGTGAAGGCCACCGTGGTCCTGTTCGGGATCCCGCACGCCCAGGTCGTCAGCACGGAGGACGAGGGCGACTACAAGACGCTCAGCTGCCTCGTCCTGACCGACACCAACTTCTACCGCCTGGTCCCGCCGCCGCCCGGCAGCGTCGCGGCCTGAGCGGACCAAACAACCTGAGCGGACCAAACAAAAAGCCCCTCGTCCACGCGGACGAGGGGCTTTTTGTTGGACCCCCTCTCCCCCTTGGCAGGAGGAGAGGGACGGAACCCAAACTCAGTTCGCCGCCTTCGACGCGTCCGCCGCGACCTTCGGCTTCGGCAGGTCGAGCTTCAGGTGCAATTCGCGCAGGCGCGCCTGGTCCACCGGGGCCGGAGCCTGCATCAGAAGGTCCTCGGCGCGCTGGTTCAGCGGGAAGGCGATGACCTCGCGGATGTTCGGCTCGTCGGCCAGCAGCATGACGATGCGGTCGATGCCCGGGGCCGAGCCGCCGTGCGGCGGGGCGCCCAGCTTGAAGGCGCTGAGCATGCCGCCGAAGCGGGCTTCCAGCTCCTCCGGCGGGTAGCCGGCGATCTCGAAAGCCTTGTACATCACCTCCGGCAGATGGTTCCGGATGGCGCCCGACGACAGCTCCACGCCGTTGCAGACGATGTCGTACTGGTAGGCCTTTATGTCGAGCGGGTTCAACGTGTTCAGCGCCTCCAGGCCGCCCTGCGGCATGGAGAACGGGTTGTGGCTGAAGACGACCTTGTTGGTCTCCTCGTCCAGCTCGAACATCGGGAAGTCGACGATCCAGCAGAAGCGGAAGGCGTTCTTCTCGATCAGGTCCAGCTCCTCGCCGATCTTCGTGCGGGCGAAGCCGGCCAGCTTGGCCGCCGGGCCGGGCTGGTCGCAGACGAAGAAGACCGCGTCGCCGTCCTCAAGGCCCACCACCGTGCGCAGCTCCGCCTGGGCGGCCTCCGGCACGAACTTGGCGATCGGGCCCTTGCCGCCGGCCGCCTCGAACAGGATGTAGCCGAGGCCCGGCGCGCCCAGGCCGCGAGCCCAGTCGTTCAGCTTGTCGAAAAAGCTGCGCGGCTTGTCGGCGACCTTCGGCGCGCGGATGGCGCGCACCACGCCGCCTTTCTCGATGGTCTGCTTGAAGGCGCGGAACTCGACGTCGTCGCGCTTGAAGACGTCGGTCACGTCGGTGATGACCAGCGGGTTGCGCAGGTCCGGCTTGTCGTTGCCGTACTTCAGCATCGACTCGGCAAACGTGATCCGGCGGAACGGCGCCTGGTCGATGACCGGCTTGCTCTCGCGGCGGAAGGCGCCGAACTCGTCGAAGATGCCGTGCAGCACCGGCTCGATGGCGGCGAAGACGTCCTCCTGCGTGACGTAGGACATCTCGAAGTCGAGCTGGTAGAACTCACCCGGCGAGCGGTCGGCGCGCGCGTCCTCGTCGCGGAAGCAGGGGGCGATCTGGAAGTAGCGGTCGAAGCCGGCGACCATCAGCAGCTGCTTGAACTGCTGCGGCGCCTGCGGCAGGGCGTAGAACTTGCCCGGATGGTTGCGGCTGGGCACCAGGTAGTCGCGCGCACCTTCCGGCGAGGAGGCGGTGAGGATCGGCGTCTGGAACTCGGTAAAGCCCTGCTCGATCATGCGGCGGCGCGCCGAGGCGATGACGCGGGAGCGCAGGACGATGTTCTCGTGGATGCGCTCGCGGCGCAGGTCGAGGAAGCGGTAGCGCAGGCGCACGTCCTCGCCGGTGTCGGCGTCCTGGTTGACCTGCAGCGGGATCTGCTCCGCCTCGCTCTGCACCGTCAATTCGCCGATCTGCACCTCGATGCGGCCGGTCGGCAGACGGTCGTTGATGGTCTCCGGCGTGCGCTTCACCACCTTGCCGGTCACCGTGATGACCGATTCCAGCTTCAGCCGCTCGGCCACCTGGAAGGCCGGGTTGGAGGTATCGACCACGCACTGCGTCAGGCCGTAATGGTCGCGCAGATCGATGAACAGCAGCTGTCCATGGTCGCGCTTGCGGTTGATCCAGCCCGACAGACGGACGGTCTGGCCGGCGTTCTCTTCACGGAGCTGTCCGCAAGTGTGCGTGCGGTAGGGGTGCATGGGTCGAAACACCTTGGAAAAGGTCGGAATCCTGCGCGTAACGGCGGCCCGACACACCACACCGAGAGCGGCCGATTGTCAACCCTGCATCCGTGCTTTCGTGCCCTCCTCCCCAACCGGGCGGACATGCCGAAGGGCGAGCTTTCGCGCGGCCCCGCGCTCGTGTATGAAGCGATCATGACACTGATCACCACGACCGCAGACTTGGACGCCTTCTGCCGCTCGCTGGCGGGGGCCGAGTACATCACCGTCGACACCGAATTCCTGCGCGAGAAGACCTACTGGCCGCAGCTCTGCCTCGTGCAGGTCGGCGGCCCGAGCGGCGCCGTCGCCATCGATCCCCTGGCGGAGGGAATCGACCTGGCCCCGCTGTTCGCCGTGATGATGGATTCCTCGATCCTGAAGGTCTTCCACGCCGCCCGCCAGGACGTCGAGATTTTCTGGCACCTGACCGGCCAGATCCCGCACCCGCTGTTCGACACGCAGGTTGCCGCCATGGTCTGCGGCTTCGGCGAGAGCGTGGGGTACGAGACGCTGGTCACCAAGCTGGCCGGCGCCCGCATCGACAAGTCCAGCCGCTTCACCGACTGGTCGCAGCGCCCCTTGACGGAGCGCCAGCTGACCTACGCGCTGTCCGACGTCATCCACCTGCGCCCGGCCTACGAGAAGTTGAAGCGCCGCCTCGTCCGCACCGGCCGCGCCCATTGGCTGGAAGAGGAGATGGCCGTCCTGACCGACCCGGCGACCTATCAGGTCGATCCGGAGACGTCGTGGCTGCGGCTGAAGGTGCGCACCAACAAGCCCCGCTTCATGGCCATCCTCAAGGAACTGGCTGCCTGGCGGGAGCGCGAGGCGCAGCGGCGCGACCAGCCGCGGTCGCGCGTCCTGCGCGACGAAGCGCTGCTGGAGATCGCGGCGCACGCGCCGACCACCGTCGACGACCTCGCCCGCACGCGCGGCATGGGCCGCGGCTTCGCCGAGGGGCGCCAGGGCGCCGACGTGCTGGCCTGCGTGCAGCGGGGGCTGGACCTGCCCGACTCCGAGCTGCCGCGCATCGAGCCGCGGGAGGAGCCGCCGCCGGGTCTTCAACCGATCGTTGAGTTGCTGCGCGTGCTTCTGAAGATGAAGTGCGAAGAAAACAATGTTGCCTCGAAGCTGGTGGCGTCGGCCGCCGACCTGGAGGCGATCGCCGCCGCCGACGACGCGCAGGTGCCCGCCATGCATGGCTGGCGGCGCGAATTGTTCGGCGAGGACGCATTGGCGCTGAAGCATGGCCGCGTGGGCCTCGCGGTGCTCGACCGGCGCGTGCGCATCGTGCCGACCGGGGTGGAAAACGACGCGTGACGGCGGGGCCGGATGGCCCCGCACACCGCTTTCGCCTTGACAGAATTCAGCTTGTCCAAGGAAAATTTGAAACATTTTTCCCCAATTAACCACGCTTTAAGGCATTCTTAAAAAAGGATAGGGCTAATATCTCTTAGGCACCGTATCCAGGCCGTGTAACCGGCGGATCCGGTTCGCGGGGACACTGCCCGGCTTTAGGGTGCGCGCACAACTTTTTGTGCCGGCTTGGGGGAATTCGCGTATGAGCAGGTTCGGCGGCAGACCACCCATGGGGCGCGACCGCGTCCGCCTCTCCACGACGGAGAAGCAAGCCGCCGTTGCCGCCGCCAAGGACCAGAAGCCCGAGTTCGACAACGACAAGCTGCTGAACCTTCTGCGCTCCGCGAAATCCGAACTGCAGGGCATGCGGCTGATCCACATGCACCTGTCGCTGCTGAAGGACAAGGACCCGTCGAGCCAGATGATCGTCCGCACGATCATCCAGGAACTGGCCAACAAGGCCTCCTACCTCCAGTCCTTCAACATCTCCAACGGCGACGTCATCATCCTCTACAAGGGCCTGAAGCTGACCGGCGTCACCGACGTCTGCCAGAAGGTCGAGCAGATTTTCCTGTCCAAGACCACCCTGACCGGGCCCAACCCCTACAAGGAATATTCGCTCTACTCGATCATGGAACTGGCGTTGAACTTCATCAACGTCATCCGCTTCATCGAGGAGCTTCAGGCGACCGAAACGGGCAACCACGCCACCGAGACGAAGCCGCCGATCACGCTGGAGGAAATGGCGAAGCTCGAACGCGCCATGCAGATGTTCGACCTCTCGCCCTTCCTGTTCAACCAGGCCATCGCCAACATCGGCCGCAGCGCCGACGAGGAGATGGCCTATTTCGAGCTGTACATCTCGATCAAGCTGCTCCAGGAGCGGCTCTGCCCGGACTACGACATCACCGCCAACAAATGGCTGTTCAACTACTTCACGGCCAACCTCGACCAGTCGGTGCTGCGCGCGCTGAACCACGGGCTCAGCTTCATGCGCGGCCGGCGCATCGGCATCAACATCAACCTGTCGACGGTGATTTCCACCGGCTTCGTGAAGTTCGACGAACGCCTGCCGATCGACTTCCGCGGCCATGTCGTTCTTGAGATCTCCAAGGGCGACCTGATCGAGAACCTGACGCTGTTCAACGAGGTGGTGGAGTTCGCCCAGGACCGCCAGTACCAGATCGCGGTCGATGGCCTGAATCCCTTCTGGGTCACCAACTTCGATCTGGAATACCTGAACGTCGACTACGCGAAGATCTTCTGGTCCAGCGACATGCTGGAAATGGACCCGACCTTCGAGAAGTACTTCATGGACCGGATCAACGAGCAGGACCGCTGCAAGTTCATCCTGGCCCGCTGCGACAGCGTGTCGAGCCTCGTCTACGCCCAGAAGGTCGGCATCAACATGGTCCAGGGCCGCGCCGTGGACAACATCCTGCGCAAGGGCGTCAGCGTCCGCGAAGCCATCTCCCACGCCAAGGTCGCCTGACCAAAGCCCCTCGCCCCTTGGGGGCTACGGCATGCACACATTTCTCATGAGCGGTAAGCGCCTGAAATTCCGGGGAAAAGCCCCTCTCCCTTGAGGGGGAGGGGTTGGGGTGAGGGTGGCGCCAGCCTCTGGCTGGCCGGAAACAATCATACGTCACCGAAGGCGAACCTTATTTCCGGGCTGCCGCCCGTAACGCCCCCTCACCCCAACCCCTCTCTCCCAAGGAGAGAGGGGCTTTTATTGTGCTATCAAAGACTTAGCACAAAGCTACATGCGTGAATGCCCTAACGCCTTCGCGGGGATGACGGGTGTGTTCGACCACGACAAGGCCCCTTACGCCGCCTGCGGCCGTGCTGGCGGGGCGGCGATCTCGCCCTTGCGGTTCAGCGCCTTGGCCAGCGCGTCCAGGCGCCGCTGCACGGCCTCCCCGGCGGGAACGCTGTTGTCGTCCGGCAGGGTCAGCGTCAGCCGTTCGCCCGCCACCTTCAGGGTCGTGCGCTGCAACAGCGCCGTCGCTCCCCCGGTCAGCGTGTGCGCCAGCCGCAGCGCCAAGCCCAGCACCGTCGCCTTCAGCGCCTGCGCCTCGCTCAGCAGCGCGCGCGGGCCGACCGTGGCCGGCCCGTCGATGGTGCCGGCGTAGCGGGCGTAGACGGCCAGTGCCAGGAACGCCCGCTCGTCGTGGTCCACGCCGGGGAAGGGATAGCGCAAAATGCGCAGGCAGGCGTGTTCGGCGCGGTAGTCCGGGTGTTCCCCCCAGCACACGTCGCTCAGCACGCAGGCTACCTGCCGCAGCCGGTGCGCCGCGTCGTCTTCGCCGGCGAACAGGCCGCCGGTCCAGGACATCAGCAGGGCCGGGTCGCCCAGCCGGCCGAAGCGCTGAGCCCAGTCGTTGGCCGCCGCGATCAGCGGGTCTTGGCGTTGCACCTCCGGCCGCAGCAGCGAGAACAGGTGCCCCTCGCGCAGGCCGAAGGCCGAGAACACCACCACCGAGGGCTGGGCCGCCCGCAGCAGGCGTTCGAACACCAGGGCGGCGTAGGGCAGCGTGTCGACCCGGCGGCGGGAGCCCGACATCTTCTCCAGCGACGACCGGCTCTGCTTGGCGATCAGCCCGGCGAAGTCGCGGGCTTCGGCGCAGGGCACGGCGTAGTGGTGGATAATGTGCAGCGGGTGCTTGACCTGCTCCATGTGCAGCTTGGCGAGCGCGCGCCAGCCGCCGCCCACGGGATAGAACGGCTTTCCCTTCACGCGCGGCAGCCAGTCCAGCTTTTCCAGATGCTGGTCGATGACCCGGTTCAGCCCGTTCTGTTTGCCGCTGGCCGATTCCATCAGCCGCAGGGGTCCGAGCGGCATGGTCACATGCTCGCCGATCACGCCGCGGTCAAGCCGCACCAGCTCCAGGCTGCCGCCGCCCAGGTCGCCGACCAGCCCGTCGGCGGCGGGCGTGCCGGACAGCACGCCGAGCGCGGACAGCCGCGCCTCCTCCTCGCCGCTGATGACGCGGACCTCCAGCCCCGTGCGCGCCTTCACGGCGTCGACGAAGGCCTCCCCGTCGCTGGCGTCGCGCACGGCGGCGGTGGCGATGATGTCCAGCCGGCCGACGCGCATGCCAGCGGCCAGCACGCTGAACCGCTCCAGCGCGTCCAACGCCTGGGCCACGCCGTCGGGGTTGAGCCGCCCGGACTTCTCCACTCCGCGCCCCAGCCCGCACAGGACCTTTTCGTTGAAGACCGGCATCGGCGACCGCTTCAGCGCGTCATAGACAACGAGCCGGATGGAGTTGGACCCGATGTCGATCACCGCGATACGCTCGCCGTTTTCGAGAGCGCCGCTTTCCTGGGCAGACGTCATGGGAACCCGTCACTCCTTGCTTCAGGACACCGTACGGAGTTTCAACCGCGGCGGCGTCCGTTTGCTGCTCAGCGCGCTGCCCCGGCCCGACAGGCTGGGGTTGGTCATGAAGTAGTTGTGCGCGCTGAAGCCGTCCGGCCCCGCCTCCACCCGGTGATAAACCCCGTCGGGGCCGAGCGTCCAGCTGTTCGCCTCGTCCTTCAGGTTGGCGACCATGATCTGGTCCAGCACCTGTTCGTGCACGGTCGGGTTCTCGATGGGCACCAGCGTCTCGATGCGGCGGTCCAGGTTGCGCGGCATCCAGTCGGCCGAGGAGATGTACAGCTTGGCCTGCGGGCTCGGCAACGCATGGCCGTTGCCGAATCCGATGACGCGCCCGTGCTCCAGGAAGCGGCCGACGATGCTGCGCACGCGGATGTTCTCCGACAGGCCCTTCACGCCCGGCCGCAGGCAGCAGATGCCGCGGATGACCATGTCGATCTGCACGCCCTTCTGCGAGGCCTTGTACAGCTTGTCGATGATCTCCGAATCGACCAGCGAGTTCAGCTTCACCCAGATGTGCGCCGGCTTCCCGGCGGCGGCGTGGGCGATCTCCGCGTCGATCAGCTCGCCCAGCCGCTGGCGCAGCGTGATCGGCGCGATGGCGATCTTCTCCAGCACCTTCGGCGTGGCGTAACCGGTCATGAAGTTGAACATCACCGCCGCGTCGTGGCACAGCGCCGGGTCGCAGGTGAAGAAGGACAGGTCGGTGTAGATCTTTGCCGTGATCGGGTGGTAGTTGCCGGTCCCGAAATGCACGTAGCTGCGCAACGCCTTGTTCTCGCGCCGCACCACCAGCGACACCTTGGCGTGCGTCTTCAGGTCCACGAAGCCGTAGACCACCTGCGCGCCGGCGCGCTCCAGGTCGCGGGCCCAGCGGATGTTGGCCTCCTCGTCGAAGCGGGCCTTCAGCTCGACCAGGGCGGTGACCGACTTGCCGGCCTCCGCCGCCTCGATCAGCGCCGCGACGATGGGGCTGTCCTTGCTGGTGCGGTAGAGCGTCTGCTTGATGGCGACTACCTGCGGGTCGCGGGCGGCCTGCCGGATGAACTGCACCACCACGTCGAAGGACTCGTAGGGGTGATGGACGACGATGTCCTTGTCGCGGATCGCCGCGAAGCAGTCGCCGCCGAAGTCGCGGATGCGTTCCGGGAAGCGCGCGTTGAAGGGCCGGAAGACCAGATCCGGCCGCTCGTCCACGATCAGGTGCTTGGTGTCGGTCAGGCCGATCAGCCCGTCCAGGATGAACACGTCGTCGTTCGACACGTTCAGCTCGTGGCGCAGGAACTCGCGCAGGTCGGCGGCCATGCCCGCGTCGGTGGCGAGGCGAATGACGCTGCCGCGGCGGCGGCGCTTCAGCGCGCTTTCGAAGGTGCGGACCAGGTCTTCCGCCTCTTCCTCGATTTCGATCTCGCTGTCGCGCAGCACGCGGAAAACGCCGTGCGCCTTCACCTGGAACGGGGGGAACAGGCGGTCGATGAACAGCATCACCACCTTTTCCAGCTGGATGAAGCGGATGTCCGACCCCGGCAGGCGGATGAAGCGGTCGAGCTGGGTCGGCAGCGGCACCAGCGCGTCCAGGTGCCGCCCCTTGGCCGAATCGTGCAGCTGCAACGCCAGCGAGAAGCCCAGGTTCGGCAGAAACGGGAAGGGGTGCGCCGGGTCCACCGCGATGGGGGTCAGGATGGGGAAGATGTCGTCCAGGAACTTCGCTTCCAGCCAGTCCTTCTCGCCGTCGGTCAGCTCGTCGGCGTCGACCACGGTGATCCCGGCGTCGCGCAGATCCGTCTTCAGGCTCCGCCACATGGCCTGCTGGGCGTTCATCAGCTCGATGATGCGCTGGTTGGTCGCGGCCAGCTGCTGGGCGGGGGTCAGGTTCTCCGGGCTCGGCGCCTTCACGCCGGCGGCCACCTGCCCCTTCAGGCCGGCGACACGGACCATGTAGAATTCGTCCAGGTTGCTGGCGGAGATCGACAGGAACCGCAAACGCTCCAGCAGCGGGTGGTTGGGGTTCGACGCCTCCTCCAGGACCCGCTGGTTGAAAGCCAGCCACGACAGCTCGCGGTTGATGAAGCGTTCCGGCGCGTTCGCTTCGATGCAATACGCTTCCAGGTCCTGAAGGTTCGTCACAGCAGCCTCGGGCTTTCGCGTGGATCACAGCGCCGGTAGAGTCCGGCGGGTACGGTCGGGGCGGGCAGTCTACCCCATGTCGGTTACGGTTTCGGGTCAGTCAACGCCATTCAACGATAGACCCGCGCGTAAAACAGGTTCAAGAGCGGCCGATCACGCCGGGAGGGGCAATCCACCATGAAAACCCTATACCTTTTGCGCCACGGCAAGTCCGCGTGGGATGATCCGGATCTCGACGACCACGACCGCCCCCTGGCGCCGCGCGGGCAGAAGGCCAGCCGGCGCGTCGGCGCCTACCTGAAGGAGCGCAAGGCGCACTTCGACCTCGCCCTGTGCTCCACGGCCGCGCGGGCGGAGGACACGCTGCGCCGGGTCCTCGCCGCCATGGACCTCCCCAACCTGCCCGTGGAGTACGAGCGCGGCCTGTACCTTTGCGGTGCGCGGGTCCTGCTGGAGCGGCTGCGCGATGCGCCGGAATCGGCGGCGTCGCTGATGCTGGTCGCCCACAACCCCGACCTCCACGACCTCGCGCGGGAGCTGACCGGTTCCGGCGACGACGGGCACCGCCGGGCGCTGGAGGAGAAATTCCCGACCGGAGCCTGCGCGGTCCTGCTGTTCGAAACCGTCCATTGGCGCGACCTCGACCTCGGCGCCGGGCGGCTCGCCGATTTCATCCTGCCGCGCAAACTCTCTTAACGCCCTTCTCCGGTTGGAGTATTTCAGGCCTGCCCCACTCCGGCCTGCCCCACTCCGGCCAGCTCCACTCGGGCCAACTCCACTCGCCAGCTCCACTCGGGAGTCCGCCTTTTGCCGACCGTGCCCCCAACCGCCGCCCCCGTGCCGTCTGGCGCGCCGTCCGCTGGGCCGTCCGCCGTGCGCGAGGTGGAGATGAAGCTCCTTCTCGACCCACGCGACCTCGGCCGCGTGCCGGCGCTTCCCGCGCTGCGGGAGCATGCGGACGGCGATCCGGTCGTCCGCCATCTGCACACGGTCTATTTCGACACGCCCGACCTGCGACTCTACGCCAACGGCGTGGCCCTGCGCGTGCGGCGGGAGGACGGCCGCTTCATCCAGACGCTGAAGACGGTCAATTCCGCCACCTCCGGCGATTCGGCCGCCGTCGCCGTCCGCAAGGAGTGGGACTGGACCATCGCCGGCGCCGAACCGGACCTCACCCCGCTGGAGGCGGAGGGCGTGGCCGTCCTCGTCCCGGCGGACGCGCGCGGCGCGCTGGTTCCCCTCTTCACCACGGAATTCCAGCGCACCACCCTCCTCTTCCGCCCCGACACGCTGACCGCGATCGAACTCGCCGTCGACGAAGGTCGGATCACCGCCGGCAACGCCTGTGCCCCGATCAGCGAAGTGGAGCTGGAACTCAAGGCCGGACGCGTCGGCCGCCTGTTCGACGCCGCGTTGGCGCTCCAACGCAGCGTGCCCGCCCGCATCGGGACGGAGAGCAAGGCGGAGGTCGGCTACCGCCTCGTCACCGGCCGCCTGCCCACCCCCGTCCTGCCGGAACCGCTGGGCCTGTCCCCCGTCACCACGGTGGCGGAGGCGTACCGGCACATCGTCCGCCACTGCCTGCGCCAGCTTCTCGCCAACGAGGCCTGCGCACTTGCCGGCGGCGACGTGGAGGGCCTGCACCAGATGCGCGTCGCCCTGCGCCGCTTGCGCACCGCGATTCGCCTGTTCCGCCCCCTGGTCGGCAAGCCGGAGGCTTGTCACGCCGGTGACGGCATCCGCTGGTTCATCGGCCAGCTCGGCCCGGCGCGGGAATGGGACGTGCTGCTGTCCAATGTGATCGCGCCGTTGGCGGCGTCGGACAAGGCCCCCGACGGCCTGCCCGCCCTTGCGGACGCCGTGCGCCAAGCGCGTCGCGCCCCCGCGGAGGACGCGGTGCGGGCCATCCAGTCTCCGCGCTGCACCGGGCTGATCCTGGCGCTCGGCGCTTGGCTGGAGGACGGACGCTGGCACAGCGGGGCCGACCCGGCGTTGCGCGCGCAGCTCGACCGGCCGATGGCCAGCCTGTCCGGCGCGTGGCTGGCCGTCCAGCACGCGAAGGCGGTGAAGGCCGGAAAGGACTTGTCCGATCGGGACGGCGACGAGGCCGGCGCTGCGCGCGACCGGCTGCGCCGACGCCTGCGCAAGCTGCGCTACACGGTGGAGTTCTTCCGCGGCCTCTACGCCGAATCCGCGACGCTCCCGTTCATCGGCGCGCTGGAGGCGATGCTGGACGCCCTGGACGCCGACCACGATGCGGCCGTCGCGCGGAACCTGCTGCGCCAGCTGGCTGACGAGGTTCCTTCCCACCGTTCCGCCGCCGACGCAGCGGCCAAATGGCTGGCGAAGCGCACCGGAAAGCGGCGCAAGCAGTCGGCCGACCTATGGCGGGCCTTCCGCGACATGCCCGCCTTCTGGCAGGCGTGACCGCCGGACGGGTCCGTCTCCAGACGAAATTTCTTTGTACTCAACCAACCCCGGCGTGTAACTTTTCGCCGCACCCCTTGAACTCAGGTTCACATTCCATCTCCGATCGCGGAAACATTGTGCCCCAGTGAAGCGGCCCGGCGCCGCCCCGCACAAGAACGAGAACTCTGGGGGCTACGCGATGCGAAAGATTCTACTCGGCCTGTCGATGGTGTTCGCGCTGACCGGCGCTGCCTCCGCGCAGACCTTCAAGATCCACACCGGGATCATTCCGCCCTACATCAACGAGGCGGAAGGGGGCAAAGGCAGCGGCGTGATCCTGGAGATCATGACGGGCGCCCTGTCGGCCGCGAACCTGAACTACGAGATCGTCAGCGCCGTTCCGTGGAAGCGCGCCCAGTCCGACGCCATCGGCGAGCCGGACAGCCTGGTGTCGCCCTTCGCCCGCACCCCCGTGCGCGAGCCCGACTGGACCTGGGTGGCGAAGATCCTGGAAGAGAAGATGTACGTCTATGTCCCGGCCGGCGCCGCCAAGCCCGCCAACAAGGACGATCTGCTCCAGGTCCTGTCGCTCGGCGTGCTGTCCGGCGGCGCGCCGGAAAGCGTGGCGAAGGAGCTGAACCTGGAAAGCGTGATGCAGGGTGTGGCCGCCGAGTCCATGAACGCCAAGAAGCTGGTCGCCGGCCGCCTCAACGCCTGGATGTCGCAGGGCTACATGGCGACCGCCGGCATGCGCGAGGCGGAAGTCCCGGCCGGCCAGATCGAGCGCAAGTTTGAACTGCGCGACCTGCCGCTGTGGGTGGCGACCTCCAAGTCGACCCCGCCGGACCATGTCGCTCTGGTCCAGGCCGCTTTCGAGAACTTCCTGAAGACCCCGGCCTACACGGCCGTCCTCGCCAAGTACCAGTGAGCGGTAAGTCCTGGGGGCAGCCGCCAGGGCGGCGCCCCCAGCCCTCACACCATCACAGCGTTCCCGGATAGGCCCCGCCGTCCAGCAGCACGTTCTGGCCAGTCATGAAGCCGGCTTGGGCGGAACACAGGAAGGCGCACATCGCCCCGAACTCCGCCGGATCGCCGAAGCGGCCGGACGGATTGGTGGCGCGGCGCGCGGCCATCTCGTCGTCCACGCTGCGGTTGTTGGCCTTGGCCGCCCCTTCCATGGTAGTGCGCAGGCGGTCGGTTTCGAAGGGGCCGGGCAGCAGGTTGTTGATGGTCACGTTGTGCCGGACCGTCTGCCGCGACAGGCCGGCGACGAAGCCGGTCAGGCCGGCGCGCGCGCCGTTCGACAGGCCCAGGTTGGAGATCGGCGCCTTCACCGCGCCCGAGGTGACGTTGACGATCCGCCCGAACTTGCGGGCGATCATGCCGTCCACCGTCGCCTTGATCAGGAAGATCGGGGCCAGCATGTTGGCCTCCACCGCGCGGATCCAATGCTCGCGCTCCCACTCGCGGAAGTCGCCCGGCGGCGGGCCGCCGGCGTTGTTCACCAGGATGTCCGGCTCCGGACAGGCGGCCAGCGCCGCGGCGCGCCCTTCCTCCGTCGCGATGTCGCCCACGGCGGTGGTCACGGTGACGCCGGTCGCCTTGCGGATCTCCTCCGCCGTCGCTTCCAGCACGTCGCGGCTGCGCGCGGTGACGGTGACGTGAACGCCTTCCTGCGCCAGGGCCAGCGCGCAGGCCTTACCCAGCCCCTTGCTGGCTGCGCACACGATGGCGCGGCGGCCGGCGATTCCCAGATCCATCGTCCTTACCTCCCGTTTCGTGGTCCAACTCGGCCAGCACCTCGCGGGCGAGCGGGACGGTCAACGGACGGTGCGCGGCCAGCGACGCCCGGTCAAGGGCGGCGACCACCCGCCGCGCGGCGTCGAGCGAACGCTCCATCCGCGTCAGCAGGTAGGTGAGGAGATCCATGCCCGGCCGCAACTGGCGGTCGGCGAACAGCTTCACCAGCACAGCGGCCAGCAGGGCGTCGTCCGGCGCCTCCACCCCCACCGCGGGCGCCGCCTTGATGCGGGACCGCAGGTCCGGCAGCTTCACGCGCCAGCGCGCTGGCGGCTTGCGCGACAGCAGCAGCAGATGGCCGCCCGAGTCGCGCGCAAGGTTGTAGAGGTGGAACAGCGCCTCCTCCCGCGCCGGCATGCCGGCCACTCGGTCGGCGTCCTCCACCACCACGGCGTTGGCGCGGCCGAGCAGGGCCGGCAGGTCGGCCGAATCCAGCGTGTCCCCACTGACGATCGGCGCGTGGCTGCGCGCCCGCCAGACATGGCCCAGATGCGTCTTGCCGCAGCCGGCCGGCCCGTAGACAGCCAGGGCGGGCGCCGGCCAGGACGGCCAGCGGTCGAGCCACGCCACGGCGTCGGCGTTGCTGGGCGCGACCAGGAAGTCCTCGCTGCCGATGGCGACGCGGTGGCCGAGGTCGAGCGGAAGCTGCGCGGCTATGGTCATGGCCGCCTCTTCATGGCGCCGCGTCGCCCCGGTAATAGGGGCTTTCCAGGTAGCGGCCCAGCGCGAAGCGCGTCAGGACGCCGATCACCGCCGCCACCGGCACGGCCAGCAGCACGCCCACGAAGCCGAACAGCGTTCCGCCCGCCAGCAGGGCGAAGATGACCCACACCGCGTGCAGGCCGACCTTTTCCCCGACCAGCTTCGGCGTCAGGACGTTGCCCTCCACCGCCTGGCCGAACAGGAAGATCCCCACCACGATGCCGACGCGCCACAGGTCGTCGAACTGCAACAGGGCAAGCCCGGTGCTCGACACGAATCCGAACAGCGTGCCGACGTAGGGAATGAAGGACAGCAACCCCGCCAGCAGCCCGATGACCAGCCCGAAGTCGAGGCCGGCCGCCGACAGCGCCACCGCGTAGAACAGCCCCAACACCAGGCAGACCAGCGCCTGCCCGCGCACGAATCCGGCCAGCGTCGCGTCCACCTGACGCGCCTGCTGCCGGATCGTCGCCGCGTGGTCCAACGGCAGCCAGCCGTTCACCTTGGCGACCAGCAGGTCCCAGTCGCGCATCAGGTAGAAGGCGACGACCGGGGTGATGAACAGGACCGACAGCACGTCGAACAGCGCCAGCCCGCCGGACAGGATGCCGGACAGCACCCGGCCGACCCAGCCGACCATCTCCCCCGCGTAGTTCCCGGCCGCCCCGCGCAGCCGCTCCACATCCTCGGGCGACAGGCGGTGCACCAGCCGCTCGACCATCGGCAGCACGCGCGCGCGCAGCGCGGTGGCGTAATTCGGCAAAACCTCGATCAAGTGCGCGACCTGCGCCTGCACCAGCGGCAGCAGAAGCAGGGTCACCACGACCAGGACGACCACGAAGGACAGCAGGACCAGCGTCGTGGCCAGCCAGCGCGGCAGGCGCCAGCCCTCCAGCCGGTCCACCACGGGGTCGAGCAGATAGGCGACGGCCAGCCCGACCACGAAGGGCAGCAGCATGCCGGACAGCAGCCACAGGGCCAGGACGAACAGCCCCGCCCCGATCAGCCAGAACCGCAGCTGACGGGTGGATGTCCGCGGATCCGGCCGCGCACCTGGCACGCGCTGGTCCGGCATCAGGGCACGCCCCCGTGCCGGTTGAACAGCAGACCGCCCCGGTAGACGTAGGCCAACCCCGACAGCACCGTCGTCGCCGCGCAAGCCCAGATCAGAAGCGGCAGCAGCCCCATGCCGAAGAGTTGGAAGTCCGGCAGCCCCAGCCCGGCCGGGGCGAGCGCCGCCGCGGCCAGCGCCAACTGCACCGCCGTGTTGATCTTGCTGATGTAGAGCGGCTGCATCGCCAGCGACTCCTTCAGCGTGTACAGCAGCATCACGCCGCCGACGATCATCACGTCGCGGAACACCACCAGGATCACCAGCCACAACGGCAGCACGTCCATGTGCCCCAGCGAGACGTAGACGCTGACCAGCAGCGCCTTGTCGGCGATGGGGTCCAGGTAGGCGCCCAGCACCGTGCGGGCGCGGAACATGCGCGCGACCGCCCCGTCCAGCCCGTCCGACACGGCGGCGCCGACGAACAGCCAGAAGGCCACGCCCAGCTCGCCCGCCAGAATGAAGTAGACGGCGACGGGAACGGCCAGGATGCGGAGAAAGGTGATTATGTTCGGAATGCTCACCGCGGACTCTTTCGCCGTTGCGACACTTTGAAACGGGCCAGGCTCAATAACGAGTAGGCCCGGTCGCGGGCAAGGTCCCCAGCACGCGCGGCGGCGCCCCCGGCGCCACGCCGCTGGTTGCGCCGCCCACCGGCGCGGGCACGGCGGACGCCGCCGGCTGGACTGGCGCTGTTTGGGCCGGCGCTGTTTGGGCCGGCGCGGTCGACAGGAGGTCAGCCCCGGCGCCGCGCGGCAGCACCTGCAATTGCCAGTCGGCGACCGGCTGCGCCACCGGCGGCATCCCCGGCTGCGCGGGCGGCATCGGTGCGGGCACCGCGACCGCGCTGGTGCGGGACAGGCCAAGGTCACGGCGCGCCATCTGCTGGCGCAGCCGCTCCACGTCGCCGCGGTGGGTCAGGGCGACCACCGCCTCGTACCGGCTCAGCGACACCACGTCGGTGCGGGTGATGCCCTGCACACCGCCCAGCCGCTTGCGGGTTTCCACCCAGTCGGTCAGGCTCGACAGCGGCACGCGCACCAGGGTGGACTGCTCCGGCCCGGTCGGCATGGTATTCTCGCGGCGCCAGGATTCGTCCACCGCCGCGGTGACGAAGGTGACGGCGCGGCCCAGGAAGTCGGCGGTGCGGTCCGACGGGTCGGCCTTCACGTTGACCGCCTGCTGGTCCTTCGACCCGTCCGGCGCATAGCGCGTGACCTCCACCGCCAGCGGCCGGCCGAGGTCCGGACCGCCGCTCGGCAGGTCCGTCTTGGCGACGATCACCCCGGCGGCGTTGTAGCGCTGGGCGATGCGGGCCAGCGCCTCCGGCGTGCCGGCCAGCGCCTCGTTCACGCCGATGGCGGAGATGTCCGACAGCTCCCCGTCCGGCACCACCAGCGGCACCAGCGTCCCGCCGGCCGGACGGCCCTCCCACGCCTCGCGCCAGGCGGTGCGGTCCTCCCACAGGACCGGGCGCCCGTCGGTCACGGTGACCGGCAGCACGACGAAGGGCCGGGCCGGCGGCTCCACATACTGCTGCGCGGCACCGCCCAGCATCTCGCGCACTGCGTTGGGGCGGAATCGCACGGTGATGCTGCCCAGGTAGCGGGTGGCCGACACCTTCTCGTCGTCGATCTCGAAGCCCTGCACCAGCCGGGCGAGGTCGTTGTCCGACACCTTCGGAGCGTTGGCGGCGTTGGGGACGAGGCGCTTGTACATCTCGGCCCAGGCCTTCAGCTGCGCCTCGCGGATCGCCTGGTCGCGCGCGGCGTTGGCGTTGGCCGCGCTGACGTCCACCTTGACCCCCTGGACCGTGTAGCCGTCCGCCGCCAGCGCCGCGGACGGCGCCACGCCCGTCGCCGCCGGAACTGCCACCGGAGCGGCGGCGGGTGCGGCGGGCGGGGCGGCGCCCGTGGCTTGCGCCCGGGCGGAACCGCCGGGAACGGCCAGCGTCAGGAGGGCGGCGGCCACGATGACGGGGGCGAAGCCCGCAAACAGCGGCGCGTGGCGGCGGTGGAGCATTGCAATGCCTTCCGATTCGAGTATGTTCGGCCCGTTCCGGCGACCCGGCCAGTTCGGCCCAGGTATATAGCTCAGCCCAAGCGAGGATACCATCAGCACCCAGTCTAATAACACGTCCGACGCCTACAAGCAGGCCGGCGTGGACATTGACGCGGGCAACGCGCTCGTTGACGCGATCAAGCCGCTCGCACGATCCACCGCGCGCCCGGGCTCCGACGCCGGGCTGGGCGGCTTCGGTGCGCTGTTCGACCTCCGCGCGGCCGGGTACCAGGATCCGCTCCTGGTCGCCACCACGGACGGTGTCGGCACGAAGCTGAAGGTCGCCATCCTGGCGAAGAAGCACGACACGGTCGGCATCGACCTCGTGGCGATGTGCGTCAACGACCTCGTCGTGCAGGGTGCTGAGCCTCTGCTGTTCCTCGACTACTACGCCATGGGCAAGCTGGACGTGGCCGCCGGCCGCGCCATCGTCGCCGGCATCGCCGAGGGCTGCCGTCAGGCGGGCTGCGCGCTGGTCGGCGGCGAGACGGCCGAGATGCCCGGCATGTACGCGGCCGACGACTACGACCTCGCCGGCTTCTCCGTCGGCGCCGTGGAGCGCCAGAACGCGCTGACCGGGTCGAAGGTGCAGGCGGGCGATGTGCTGCTTGGCCTCGCCTCCTCGGGCGTGCACTCCAACGGCTACTCGCTGGTGCGCAAGCTGGTGGAGAAGTCCGGCCTCGGCTACGATTCGCCCTGCCCCTGGGACGCCGGGAAGACTCTGGGCGAGGCGCTGCTGGTCCCGACGCGCATCTATGTGAAGAGCACGCTGGCCGCCATCCGCGCCGGCACGGTGAACGCCATGGCGCACATCACCGGCGGCGGCCTGATCGAGAACATCCCGCGCGTCCTGCCGGACGGGCTGGGCGTGACGCTGGACGCGACCAAGTGGCCGCTGCCGCCGGTCTTCTCCTGGCTGATGAAGACGGGCGGGCTGACTCCGCTGGACATGGCGCGCACCTTCAACACCGGCCTCGGCATGGTCATCGCGGTCCCGGCGGAGAAGGCGCAGCAGGCGGCCGAGATCCTGGCTGAGGGGGGCGAGACGGTCTTCACCGTCGGCACGGTCCACGCCATCAAGGACGGCGAGGCCCGCGTGACCGTCAGCGGGATGGACACGGAATGGCGCGCCTGAAGGTTGGCGTTCTGATTTCCGGGCGCGGCAGCAACCTGCAGGCGTTGCTCGACGCCTGCGCCGCCCCGGATTTCCCGGCCGAGATCGCGCTGGTCCTGTCCAACAAGGCCGACGCCTATGGGTTGGAGCGCGCGGCATCCGCCGGCGTTCCCACCGCGGTGGTCAGCCATCGCGACCACCCCGGCGACAAGCAGGCCTTCGAGGAGGCGATGGACGCGCGCCTGCGCGCGGCCGGCGTCGAGCTGGTCTGCCTCGCCGGCTTCATGCGCCTGCTGTCGCCCTGGTTCGTGGACACCTGGCGCGACCGGCTGATCAACATCCACCCGTCGCTGCTGCCCTCCTTCAAGGGGCTGGACACGCACGGGCGCGCGCTGGCCGCCGGCGTCCGCTTCCACGGTTGCACCGTCCATTACGTCCGTCCGGAGATGGACGAGGGCCCCATCATCGCCCAGGCCGCGGTCCCCGTGCTGCCCGGCGACGACGCCCACACGCTCGCCGACCGGGTCCTGGAGTCGGAACACCGCATCTACCCGCAGGCCGTCCGCCTGATCGCCGAGGGGCGCACCCGGGTGGAGGGCGACCGCGTCCTGCTGAGCGGCGACATTCCCGCCCTGCCCGCGCTGATCAACCCGACGGCCTGAACGGCCGACCTGAGCCGATTGTTGGCCACGCCAGCGGAACCCTTGCCGGAATCGTCGGCACCCCTTACATTTTCCGCCGAATAAGGCGCAATCAAAGGGGGGACGACATGGCGGTTACCGAACACACCCACAACGAGGTCAGCGACGAATTGGTCCGCGAGCACGCGGCCGGCTGGCACGCCTTCACGCGCTTCCTCACCATCGGCACCGGCGCCGTGGTGGTCCTGCTGATCCTGATGGCGATTTTCCTGCTGTAGGCGTTTTCTTCCCGTCATTCCCGCCTTCGCGGGAATGACGGAGACAATCGATCACTGCCCCGGTAGCCGGCCCAGCAGCAGGTCGCGCATTTCGCCGACCAGCGCGTCCACCTGCTGTTCCCAGGCGTCCTGACCGCCCTGGATCGCGTGCATGACGTGGGTCGCCAGATGGATCAGCCCGGCCCGGACGCTGTCCTCCGGCGCGAAGTCCAGGTCCAGCGCGTCGCGCAGGAACACGCCGAGCTGGTCGGCGGAGTTCCAGGGATGCACCACCACCGTGTTGAATCCGCTCGCCCCCAGGAACACCGCGTTCAGCGCCGTCGCCTGGCCGTTGATGGCGTCGATGGCGGTGTCCATGTCCAGCTCGTTGCCCAGCACCTGCTGGAAGGCCGACAGGCACTGGTCCACATAGCCGCGCACCAGCAACTCGACCACGCCAGGCTCGCTCAGGTCGTTTCGCCCCGTCACGAGCTGGGGCAGCGGCTCCAGAAGGGAGGCGACGATCGGCTTGCTGTCCTGGCTTTCCATCGGGGGTACTCCTGGCGGTTGGTTCCCCGAATACTCGAACTCGCCTCGGCTGTCCACGGGGCTTTGCCTGTGCCGCGAGACAAGTTCGGGACGGGGAACGCAAAAAGGCCGCCCGGATGGGGCGGCCCTTCGGCAATTCTTGCAACCCGGCCCTCACGAACCGGCGGCTGAAATCAGCCGACCAGCTCGATGCCGGCGAAGAAGAAGGCGATCTCCTGCGCGGCGGTCTCCGGAGCGTCGGAGCCGTGCACCGAGTTGGCCTCGATCGACTCGGCGAACTCCTTGCGGATGGTGCCCTCGGCGGCGTTGGCCGGGTTGGTGGCACCCATGATCTCGCGGTTGCGGGCGATGGCGTTCTCGCCTTCCAGCACCTGCAGGACGACCGGGCCGGAGATCATGAAAGAGACGAGGTCGTTGAAGAACGGACGCTCGCGGTGCACACCGTAGAACTGCTCGGCCTGGGCCTTCGACAGCTGGACGCGCTTCTGCGCGACGATGCGCAGGCCACCGTCCTCGAACTTGGCGTTGATCTTGCCGGTCAGGTTGCGGCGGGTGGCATCGGGCTTGATGATCGAGAGGGTCCGTTCGACGGCCATGGCGGTGGGCTCCTGCTGGAAAAGCGTTATGGGGCGCCACCTGTTGCCCGGGGCGCCGGTTGCGCGGGGTTATATAGGCGCTTTTCGATCACGGCAACCGCTTCGTGGTGGCTGCCATGACGAACGCTTGTCACCCGTTCCGCTTCAAATCGGGGGCGGCCTCGTGGTACACCGACCCGGCCATGCTGCACATCAACGATCTGACGTTCCGCTTCGGCGGACGGGTGCTGTTCGACCGCGCGACCGCGGTCGTGTCGAAGGGCCACCGCGTGGCCCTGGTCGGCCGCAACGGCACCGGAAAGTCCACCCTGCTGAAGCTCATCGCCGGCCAGCTCCAGACGGACGCTGGGGCAATCTCCGTGCCCACCGGCACGAAGATCGGCATGGTCGCGCAGGAGGCGCCGAGCGGCGCCACCAGCCTGCTGGACACGGTGCTGGCCGCCGACACGGAGCGCACCGCCCTGCTGGCGGAGGCGGAAACCGCCACCGACCCCATGCGCATTGGCGAGATCCACGCCCGCCTTGCCGACATCGAGGCGCACTCCGCGCCGTCGCGCGCGGCGCAGGTGCTGTCGGGCCTGGGCTTCGACGCGGACGCGCAGCAGCGCCCCTGCTCCGACTTTTCGGGCGGCTGGCGGATGCGCGTGGCGCTGGCCGGCGTGCTGTTCGCGCGGCCCGACCTGCTGCTACTCGACGAGCCAACCAACCACCTCGACCTGGAAGCCACACTGTGGCTGGAGAGCTACCTTAAGAACTACCCGCACACCATCCTGCTGGTCAGCCATGACCGCGACCTCTTGAACTCGGTCCCGACCACGACCATCCATGTGGACCACGGGAAGCTGGTGACCTACGCCGGCAACTACGACCAGTTCCTAAAGCAGCGCCGCGCCAACCAGGAGCGGCTGCAAGCCATGGCTACCAAGCAGGAGGCCAAGCGCAAGCACATGATGGCCTTCGTCGAACGCTTTCGCTATAAGGCCACCAAGGCCCGCCAGGCGCAGAGCCGCCTGAAGGCGCTGGAGAAGCTGGAGACCATCACGCTGATGGAAGACGACGCCGAGGTCGTCTTCAACTTCCCCCAGCCGGACGAAATGGCCCCGCCGCTGATCGCGCTGGAGAACGTCACCATCGGCTATGGCGAACGCGCCGTGCTGCGCCGGGTCAACCTGCGCATCGACATGGACGACCGCATCGCCCTGCTGGGCGCCAACGGCAACGGTAAGTCCACGCTGGTGAAGCTGCTGGCCGGCCGTCTGGACGCCATGGGCGGCGACGTGCGTCGGCCGAACAAGCTGCGCGTCGGCTATTTCGCCCAGCACCAGCAGGACGAGCTGGACCTGTCGCTCACCCCCATCCAGCAGACCCAGCGCATCATGCCGCTGGCGCCGGAGGAGAAGGTGCGCGCCCATCTCGGCCGCTTCGGCTTCCAGCAGAGCAAGGCGGAAACCCGCATCTCCGACCTGTCCGGCGGCGAGAAGGCGCGCCTTCTGCTGGCGCTGATGAGCCGCGAAACGCCTCACATCCTGATGCTCGACGAGCCGACCAACCACCTGGACGTCGACAGCCGCGAGGCGCTGATCGAGGCGATCAACGGTTTCGAGGGCGCGGTGATCCTCATCAGCCACGACCCCCACCTGATCGAACTGACCGCCGACCGCTTGCTCCTGGTCGCCGACGGCACCGTCTCCGCCTACGACGGCGACCTGGACGATTACCGCCGCTTCCTGCTGGACCGGGCGAAGGCGGAGCGCGCCGTCGCCAAGGGCGATGCCGGCGACGCGGGGCCCAGCCGCAAGGACCAGCGCCGCGCCGCCGCGGAGGCGCGCGCGACGCTCGCCCCCTTGAAGAAGAAGGCGACCGACGCCGAATCGCTGGTCAACAAGCTGAGCGAGGAGAAGCGGAAGATCGAGGCGAAGCTCGCCGATCCCGGCCTCTACAGCGGCCCCAGCGACAAGCTGCAGAAGCTGCAGATCGACTTGGGCCTTGTCGAAAAGAAACTCGCCACCGCCGAGGAAAGCTGGTTGGAATTCCTGGAAGCTTACGAGTCCGCGGCTGCGGAGGCCGGCGTATGAGCGCGTCCCGCGGCGTGCCCTACAGCGAACCGGCCACCGGCGAAGACACCGAGGAGCGAACCTCCGACGTCCTGGCCGCGTTCCGCGCGAACCTGCCGGAAGGCCGGGTCTCGCTCGGCGACCTCGTCCGCGCGCTCGGCGACCGCTCGCTCGGCACCATCCTGCTGGCACTGGCGCTGCCGACCGTGGCGCCGGTGCCGCTCGGCGTGTCCTGCCTGTTCGATTTGCCGATCCTGCTGTTCTCCGCGCGCATGGCTTTCGGCCGGACGGGCACCGCCCTGCCCGACTGGCTGCTGCGCCGTTCGGTCAGCCGCAACATGGCGGTGCGCATGATCGACGCGGCGATGCCGCGCCTGACGGGGATCGAGCGCATGCTGAAACCCCGCTTCCCGCGATTCGCCAACATCGACGGGGAACGCTGGTTCGGCGTGCTGGTCCTGCTTCTGTCGCTGACCTGCGTCGTGCCGCTGCCTCTGACCGGCTGGCTGCCGGGCTTCGCGCTCGTGCTGCTGTCGCTCGGCCTGATCGAACGCGATGGTGCGGCGATCGCGGGCGCGCTCGGCCTCACCATCGCTTCCCTGGTGTTCTTTGCGCTGGTTGCCAGCGGCCTGTCCTACGCAGGGCAGGAGCTTTTGCGCTAGCACCATCGTCATATCGGCCGGGCCTTCCCGCGGGTTGCAGGGGGGTGGCGGATCGGACATAAGTGCTTAACGGAAACATAACGTTCGGGACCCCCTGCGGCTCTTGCTTGTTTAGCCCCGGGGTTAAAACGCTCAACAGCCAACGGCGAAAGGCCGACCATGACACCAACGGAAATCACCGTCGCCGAAAAGCAAAAAAGCGGCAAGACGCCGCCGGCCGCGTGGCTTTTCTTCCAGCGTTGGTTGGCAAATCCCCTGTCTATGGGCTCCGTTACACCGTCCTCCGGTGCCTTGTGCAAATTGATCCGTCAGCATGTCGTCTGCGGCCCCGACCAGATCGTCGTTGAATTCGGCGGCGGCACCGGCGCGATCACCAAGGCCCTGCTGCAATCAGGCATCCCCGGCGAGCGCATCTTCACCTTCGAGATCGACGACCACCTCAGCCATTACCTGCGCGGCCATTACCCGGACGTGAACGTCGTCCACGACGACTGCCGCAAGGCGGCGGATCTGCTCGGCCCCAACCTCGTCGGCAAGGTCGGCACGGTGGTGATCGGCATCCCCATGCTGAACCTGCCGATGCGCGTCCAGAAGGAGGTCGTCGAGGCCTGCTTCCGGATTCTTCCCGACGGTGGACGCTTCGTGCTCTACACCTACGGTGTCGGTTCCCCCCTGAACCAGCGCGCCCTCGGCCTGAAGGGCAAGCGCCTGGGCTTTACCCCCCTGAACGTGCCCCCGGCGTCGGTGTGGGGGTATTCGAAGGCATAACATAAGTCCTTGAGTTGGGCCCCCACCCAACCCTCCCCCACTTCGCGGGGGAGGGCATTCAGGAACGCGGCGGCAGTCCCCTCCCCCGTCGAAGATGGGGGAGGGTTAGGGTGGGGGCCCAACGCAACCACTCACCACTCCCCACGCTCCCCCTTCACCCCTTCCGCGGCGCCTGCCGCAGCAGCGCGTCCGTCCACCCCGCCGGCAGGGCGGCCAACAGCCAGACCGCCGCGGCCATCGGCCAGGGGAAGGAAATCCGCCCCCGGTTCCGCGCCAGCCCGCGCCGGATGACCTGCGCCGCCCGGTCCGTCTCCATCAGGAACGGCATGGGGAAGCGGTTCACCGCGGTCATGCGGCTCTTCACGAAGCCGGGGCAGATCACCGACACCCCGATCCCCTGCCCGGCCAAGTCCCCGCGCAGAGACTCGCCATAGACCCGCACCGCCGCCTTGCTCGCGCAGTAGGCTGGCGCGCCGGGCATCCCGCGGAACCCGGCCAGCGACGCCATCAGCGCGATCTGCCCCCGCCGCCGCGCCTGCATGCCCGGCAGCAACGGGTGCACGGTGTTCAGCACGCCGTCCACATTCACCTGGAAGATTCGCCGCGCCTGCTCCTCGCTCTCCGTGCCGCCGCCCGTCCCGGCGGAAACGCCAGCGTTGGCGATGACCAAATCCACCGGCGCCCGTCGGTCCAGCCCACCCAACCAGTCCGCCATCGCGGCCCGGTCGGCCGCGTCGACCACCGCCTCTTCGACCTCCGCGCCCAAACTCCGGCACCGGTCGGCCACCGCCCCCAACCGGCCGGCGTCGCGCCCGGTGAGCGCCAGCCGGACGCCCGGCGCGGCGTAGGCGCAGGCCAGCGCCTCCCCGATGCCGCTCGACGCCCCGGTGATGACGATTGCGCGCGGATCGCGCATGGTCCCTCCCTCTCCTTAGCCTTGTTGCCTCGGCGTCACGACGCTATAACTTCAGCCCCGAGATCCCACAAATTGTAGTCGAGGCTGTTTTGTCCGCCCAACGCCCCGCTGTATCCAGCATGACCGGCTTCGCACGCGTGGACGGACACGCCGACGGCTATTCCTGGACCTTCGAGGCGAAGAGCGTCAACGGGCGCAACCTCGACATCCGCTGCCGCCAGCCCACGGGCTTCGACACGCTGGAGGCCGCCGCCCGCGCGGAAATCCCGAAAAGGCTGGCCCGCGGCAGCGTCAACGTGAACCTGACCGTGAACCGCAGCCAGGCCGTGGCGCAGCTTCGCATCAACCGCGAGCTGCTGGCGCAGGTGCTGGAACTGGCGCGCGAGATCGAGGGCGCCGGGGCCGCCCCGCCGCGACTCGATTCGCTGCTGTCCGTGCGCGGCATCATCGAACCGGTCGAGGAGGACGAGGGCGAGGCGCGGGAGCGCGTGGAGGCGGCGCTGAAGGCCGACCTCGGCCGCCTGATCGACCAGCTCGCCGCCGCCCGCCTGTCGGAGGGGGCGCGACTCGTCACCGTCCTGAACGGCCACCTGGACGAGATCGAGCGGTTGGTCGCCGCCGCATCAGCCTGCGCCAGCACCCAGCCGGAGGCTTTGCGCGACCGCCTGCGCGCCCAGGTCGCCGCCCTGCTCGACGCGTCCCCTGCTCTGCCGGAGGAACGGCTGGCCCAGGAGG
The DNA here is from genome assembly GCF_025961225.1 of Azospirillum canadense. Classification (GTDB taxonomy): domain Bacteria; phylum Pseudomonadota; class Alphaproteobacteria; order Azospirillales; family Azospirillaceae; genus Azospirillum; species Azospirillum canadense. The sequence continues at coordinate 1,139,918 of NZ_JAOQNG010000010.1, forward strand.
CCGCCATCCTTATCGCCAAGGCCGACGTGCGGGAGGAGTTGGACCGCCTGCGCGCCCACATCCAGGCCGCCCGCGACATACTGAAGGAGGGCGGCGCCATCGGCCGCCGCTTCGACTTCCTGTGCCAGGAGTTCAACCGCGAGGCCAACACGCTCTGCTCCAAGTCGTCCGACGTGGAACTGACGCGCATCGGCCTGTCGCTGAAGGCCTCCATCGAACAGCTGCGCGAGCAGGTCCAGAACATCGAATAAGTCAGACACGGCACTGCACCCATGATCGCCAAGCCCATTTCCAGGCGCGGCCTGATGCTCGTCCTGTCCTCCCCGTCCGGGGCGGGCAAGACCACCATCTCCCGACGCCTTCTGGACATTGACCCGAACATCACCATGTCGGTGTCGGTCACCACCCGGCCGATGCGCCCCGGCGAGAAGCCGGGCGTCGACTACTACTTCGTCGACATGCCGGAATTCGACCGCATGGCCGCCGAAGGCGACCTGCTGGAGCATGCCCGCGTCTTCGGCAACTGCTACGGCACGCCGCGCAGCACGGTGGAGCAGGCATTGGGCGCCGGCCGCGACGTCCTGTTCGACATCGACTGGCAGGGCACGCAGCAGCTTGCCGCGAACGCCCGCGCCGACCTCGTCAGCGTCTTCGTCCTGCCGCCGTCGGGCGCAGAGCTGGAACGCCGTCTGCACACCCGCGCTCAGGACTCGGCCGAGGTGATCGCCCAGCGCATGGCCAAGGCGTCCGACGAGATCAGCCACTGGGCGGAGTACGACTACGTCATCGTCAACAACGACGTGGACGAGAGCGTGACCGCCGTGCAGGCCATCCTGCGCGCCGAACGCCTGCGCCGCACCCGCCAGGTCGGCCTGCCGGCCTTCGTGCAGAGCATCCAGGCGGCGCTGTAAAGCGGATTGCAATCCGCTTTGGACCGCGACGGCGGTCCCGGCCGCCAGCCTTTTGTTCAGACATTGGCGGCCGAAGCCCGGCCTCTCGCGGGAACGGAGTTCCCGCTGGCGGCAGGTGGATGCCACGGGCATCCGCTGAGAGCCGGCAAATGAGGCCATATGAATCGAAAGCGGATGAAAATCCGCTTGAGGGGCTGGTTACTGCCCCCGGTACGCCCGCGCCAGCGCGGCGAACTTCGCGACGCTCACCTCCTCCGCGCGCGCGGTCGGCTCGATGCCGGCCGCGGCCAGCAGGGCCTCGGCGTCGCCCAGGCTCTTCAGGCTCTGGCGCAGCATCTTGCGGCGCTGGCCGAAGGCGGCGGCGGTCACCTGCTCCAGCGCCCTCCACTCCGCCGGCTCCGGGTTGGCGCGCGGGGTGAGGTGGACGACGGTGGAGGCGACCTTCGGCGGCGGCGTGAAGGCCTTGGCCGGCAGGTTGAACAGCACCCGGGCGTCCGACCGCCATTGCGTGATGACCGAAAGGCGCCCGTAGGCCTTGCTGCCCGGCTTGGCGACCAGCCGGTCGGCGACCTCCTTCTGGAACATCAGCGTCAGGCTGACGAACTCCTCGATCCGCGCCAGCCAACCGATCAGCAGCGGCGTCGCCACGTTGTAGGGCAGGTTCGCCACGATGGCCCGCGGCGCGGGGGCGATGGCGATCGGGTCGACCTCCAGCGCGTCGCCTTCCACGATGGCCAGCCGCCCGTTGGCCGCCTGCACCACGTCCTGCAACGCCTCGATGAAGCGGTGGTCGCGCTCGATGGCGATCACCTGCCGCGCCTTGGTGGCGAGCAGCGCGCGCGTCAGCCCGCCGGGACCGGGGCCGATCTCCACCGCCGTCACGCCGGCCATGTCCCCGGCGGAGCGCGCGATGCGCCCCGTCAGGTTGAGGTCGAGCAGGAAGTTCTGCCCCAACGCCTTGCGGGCGTCGAGCCCGAAGCGGGCGATCACCTCGCGCAACGGCGGCAGGGCCTGCGGGTCGAAGGGAGCGGCGGAGTTGTCAGTTGGGGCAGCGTCGGTCATGCCGACCTTATAAGGCCGCCAGGTCCCGCCGTCACCCCTCCAGCAGGAAGCCGCGCACCGCCGCGATCTGGTCCTCGGTCATCAGGGCCGGGGCGTGGCCGGTGTTGGCGAATTCCACGACGCGCGCCTTGGGGCCGCGCCGGGTCATCTCCTCCGCCGTCTCGCGCAGCAGGATGTCCGACGTCGCCCCGCGCAGCACCAGCACCGGGCACTGGATGCGGTCCCAGAAGGCCCAGAGGTCGACGTCCTGCATCGGCTGCGCCTTGAACGCCTCCGCGATGCCGGGATCGTAGGCGAGGCCCCAGCGCCCGTCCGGCCGCGGCCGCGCGCTGTGCTCCGCCATGTGACGCCACGCCTCGTCGGGCAGGCGGCCGAAGCCCATCAGGACGAAGCGCAGGTAGGACTCGACCGCGGCGATGTCCTCGAAGACCGGGTCCTTGCCGACGTAATCGGCGATCCGCTGCAGCCCGACCTTGGAGATGAAGGGCCCGACGTCGTTGATGACCAGGCGGCGGATCGGGCTGTTCGGCTGGGCCGCCAGCATCAGGCCGATCAGCCCGCCCATGGAGGTGCCGACCCAATCCACCGTCTCCACGCCCAGCCGCGCGACCAGCGCCGCCATGTCTGCGCAGTATTGCGGATAACCGTAAAGCGCCGGGTTGCCGAGCCAGCCGCTCTTGCCGCGCCCGACCACGTCCGGGCAGGCCACCCGCCAGCCGTCGGCGAGATCCAGCGCCAGCGCGTCGAAGTCGCGCCCGTTGCGGGTCAGCCCGTGCACGCAGACCGCCGTGCGCGGCGCGTCGTCACGGCCCCACTGGGTGTAGGCCACCTTGTGGAAACCGGCCGCGCTGAGGCCGAGAAAGCTGCGTTCGGACATCGGCACGGTGGGCGTCTCCCTTTTTCGTCTTCTTCAGGTGGGTCTTCTTCAGGTGGGCCTTCAGCCCTTGTTCGGCCGTACCAGTTCGGCCGCCTGCCGGGTCACCAGCGGCGACGGCTCCGCCACACCCGCGTCAAACGGATGCCGCGGCGCGTCGTACAGGCGGCGGATGGCGCGCACGTAGTTCCGCGTCTCGTCGTAGGGCGGAACGCCCTTGTAGCGGTCCACGGCCCGTTCCCCCGCGTTGTAGCCGGCCAGCGCCAGCGTAACGTCCCCCTGGAAATAGGCCAAGAGCCAGCGCAGGTACTTGATGCCCCCCTTGATGTTTTCGGCGGGGCTGAACACGTCGGCGACGCCGAACCGCTCCGCCGTGTCGGGGATCAGCTGCATCAGCCCGGCCGCCTCCTTCGGCGACACGGCGTCGGATCGGTAGGCGCTCTCCACCTGGATCACCGCCAGCACCAGCGCGGGGTCGAGCCCGTATTTCGGCGCCTGCTCCCGCACTAGGGCGACGATCTCCGCCGGCGGCGGCCCGATCTCGCGCAGCGGCGCGGCGCCCGGCCGGCACCAAGGGCGGACATGCCCCATGCGGCCCGGCACATAGGCCACCAGCCGGCGCGCGTCCGGATGCCCGCGCGACGCGGCGGCGCGCAGCCAGGCCGTGCCGACGCGCTGGTCGCGCCGCACGCCCACGCCGAACAGGAAGTGGCGCGCCACCCGATAGGCGGCCGCGGCGTCGCCCTTCTCCGCGGCCTCGCATTCGGCGGAGAAGGCCGCCCGCTGGGCGGGGCCACCCCGCGCCGCGCCCGACTTGGCCTTCGTCGCGGCCTCCCCGACAGAGGGGGCCGCGACGGCGACGAGACCGGCCAGCGCCCCAGCCAAGGCCAACGATAATGCGCGCACGGCCACCCCTAAGCGTCGGTTCGAACCGGCAGCTATATGCGGGCCGTCATCCGAATCGGCAAGCTTTTGACCCAACTACCCCCTATTCGCCAGGCGCAGGGCCCACCCGCGCAGGTTCCGCAGCATGCCGCGCGCCGCCTCCTTCACCCGCGCGGCAAGGCGCTTCACCGCCACCCAGGGCGGCAGCGCGTTCAGCCAGTCGAGCCAGCGCACCACGCGGACATAGCACCAAGCAAAGGCCGGTATGGTCAGCAGCTTGTCCCGGCTGATGCGGAACAGCCGCTCCACCAGCGTGATCTTGATGATCTCCGCCGCCGCGATGATCGCTCCGCCTTCCAGCGCATGCCCGGTGCCCATCAGGTAGAGCCCCAGGGGCTTCAGCGGCTCCAGAATGACCAAGGGAACGACGAACAGCGCCAGCGTCGGATAGGGGCCGAGGCGCCCGATCCAGGCTGCGACCCGCGCGAAGATCCGCAAGCGCCCGATCCAGGCGGCGACGGGGCGCAGCGCCGCGAAGACCAAGGCGTCGATCAGGAAATACAGCACGGCCGCCACGGTTAGCAGCGGGCGCAGCAATCCTTGCCTTACCCATTGTCCGGGCGTTCGGGGCATCACTCCTCCATTCAGTGTAGTCAATATACCCTTCGGCCGCCGCCGCGGTCCATTCGTCGGATTGGGCCGGTTCCGAATTTCTCCTATGTAACAGTCCGGCGTTCGGGCGTCCCCGGAGTCTTGCGCGCCGTCGTTCCCCGTCCTGGTGGTGCTCCCCCATCGTGCCTGGCCATTACGATCTGTTTCTCGTCGCCCTATCCGTCGTCGTCGCTGCCTTTGGCGGGTATGTGGCGCTCGACCTGGCGTCTCACGCGCGGGAAGCCCGGCGCGGGCGCAACGCGTGGCTCGCCGCCGCCGCGGTCGCCCTGGGGGCCGGCGTCTGGTCGATGCACTTCATCGGCATGCTGGCCTTCCGCGCGCCGGCCCCGGTGGCCTACGACCTGACCCTGACGGCCCTGTCCTTCCTGCTGGCCGTCGGTGTGTCGGGGACCGGCCTGTTTGCGGTCGCCCGCGCCCCGCAGCGCCGCTTCGCCCTGGCGATGGCCGGTACGCTGACCGGACTCGGCATCGTGTCGATGCATTATGTCGGGATGGCCGGCATGCGCATGCCGGCGCGCATGACCTACGATCCGGCGCTGGTGGCGCTGTCCGTCCTCCTCGCGCTGGCCGCCTCGACGGCGGCGCTCTGGCTTGCCTTCCGCACCGCCAGCCTTGGGCAGCGGTTAGCCGGCGCGCTGGTCCTGGGCTTCGCGGTGGTCAGCATGCACTACACCGGCATGGCCGCCGCCAGCTTCGCCGAGCCTCACGCCGCCGAGCCCCACGTTACCATGCCGCACGAATCCCTCGCGGCCACCGGCGGGACGGTGCTGTCCGACCCGCTGCTGGCCGTGGGCACGGGGGCGGCCACGCTGTTGATCCTCTCGCTGGCGCTCGCCTCGGCGCTTCTGGATCGCCGCCGCGAGGCGGAGCGCGCGGCCGAACAGGAGGCCCGCTGCCGCTCCATCGTCGACACGGCGGTCGACCCCATCGTGGTGATCGACGAGGCGGGCACCATCCTGTCCTTCAACCGGGCCGCGGTGACGACCTTCGGCTACACGGCGGAGGAGGCGGTCGGCGCCAACGTCCGCCTGCTGATGCCGGACGAGCACCGCGATGCCCACGACGGCTACCTCGCGCGCTACCGCGAGACGGGGCAGAAGCGGGTCATCGGCGTCGGGCGGGAGGTCGAAGGGCGGCGCAAGGACGGCTCCATCTTCCCCCTGGAACTGTCGATCGCCGAATGGCAGGCCGGGCGCAAGCGCTTCTTCACCGGCATCATGCGCGACATCACCGCCCGCAAGGCCGCCGAGGACGCGCTGCGGCGCGCCAAGGAGGACGCGGAGCGCGCCGACCTCGCCAAGACCAAGTTCCTGGCCGCGGCGAGCCACGACCTGCGCCAGCCGCTGCAGTCGCTGTTCTTCTTCGCCCACGCTCTGTCCGACCGGCTGCACGGGCACCCCGCCTCGCCCCTGCTGGCGAGCATGAGCGAGTCCCTGACCGGCCTGCGCCTCCTGCTCGACAGCCTCCTGGACGTGTCGCGCCTCGACGCCGGGGTGGTCAACCCCGCAGTGACCCAGTTTGCGCTCGGCGCCCTGCTGGAACGGCTGGCCAACGAATACCGCCCGCGCGCCGCCGAGGCCGGGATCGACCTGCGCTACCTGCCGACCAGCGGCTGGACGGTCAGCGATCCTGCGCTGCTGGAACGCATCCTGCGCAACGTCATCGAAAACGCGGTCCGCTACACCGAACGCGGCCGGATCGTCATCGGCTGCCGCAGGGTGGGTGCTGCCCTGCGGATCGAGGTGGTGGACAGCGGCATCGGCATCCCCGCGGACCAGCAGAAGGCCATCTTCGAGGAATTCACCCAACTCGCCAACCCGGAGCGCGACCGGCGCAAGGGCCTGGGGCTGGGCCTCGCCATCGTGCGGCGCTTGGCCGGCTTGCTCGACCACCCGCTGTCCCTGCGGTCGGAGCCCGGACGCGGCAGCGCCTTCTGCATCGCCGTGCCCTCGGTGGCGTCGCGCCCGGTGCCCAAGACCTGCCGGCCCAACGGGAAGCCGGCGAACAGCAAGGGCCTTGTGGTGCTGGTCGACGACGACGCCATCATCCTGCTCAGCATGCGCACCATGCTGGAGGGCTGGGGCTACGAGGTGGTCGCCGCCATGTCGGCGGACGAAGCCATCGGCACGCTGACCAGCCTCGGCCAGACGCCCAGCATGATCGTCGCCGACTACCGCCTGCGCGAGGGGCGGACCGGCCTCCAGGCCATCCGCGACATCTTCGGCGTCTGCGGCATCCGCGTGCCCGCCGTGGTGCTGACCGGCGACACCGACCCCGCCCGCATCGCCGAGGTGCAGCAGAGCGGCTACCGCGTCCTGCACAAGCCGGTGTCCGCCGCCGTCCTGCGCGACGCGCTGTCGTCGGCTGCGTAGGCACCGGACCCTTCGCACACCATGTGTTAGCGGAGGCGTGGTCGCGCTGGGCCCCCAGCCTAACCTCCCCCCACTTCGCGGGGGGAGGGGCTTGTCCGCGGAGCGGCGGCAGTCCCCTCCCCCGCCGAAGGTGGGGGAGGGTTAGGGTGGGAGCCCAGCGCAACCACTCCCACAACCAACACCCAGCCCCCCCGGGAACCGGAGCCCGCATGATCCGCCGAGTCCTCGTCGTCGTGCTCGCCGTGCTGGCCCTCGTCGTTCTGGTTCCCGCCGTCGGCGCGGGCGGCTTCCTACTGTGGATGCGGGAGCAGACGCCGGCCTACAGCGGCAGCGCCTCCGTGCCCGGCCTGGACCGGCCGGTGGAGATCCTGCGCGACCGCCACGCCATCCCGCACATCTTCGCCGCCACCGAACGCGACGCCTATTTCGCGCTGGGCTACGTCCACGCCCAGGACCGGCTGTGGCAGATGGAGACCATGCGCCGCGGCGGGGCCGGCCGCCTGTCGGAGCTGGTCGGGACCCGCTTCGGCGACTGGGCGCTGCGGCTCGACCGCTCCATGCGCACGCTCGGCGTCTATCGTCGGGCGGAGGCGGTGTACGAGGACATGCCGCCGGACGTGCGCGGAGCCTTCGACTCCTACGCGGCCGGGGTGAACGCCTGGATGGAGACGCACACGGAGGCGCTGCCCATCGAGTTCCAGCTGCTCCGCCACACGCCGGAGCTCTGGCGCCCCGCCGACAGCATCGTGTGGGGCAAGCTGATGGCCTTGCAGCTGTCCGGCAACATGTACGACGAACTGTTCCGCGCCCGCGCGCTGCAAAGCCTGTCGCCGGAGCAGGTGCAGGATCTCTTCCCCACCAACCCGCCCGGCGCGCCGGTCACCCTGGCGGCGGAGCTGCGCGGGATGGACCTGACGCGCGCCCTGGCCGCCCTGCCCAACCTCGGCTTCGACACCGCCTCCAACGAATGGGCGCTGACCGGCAAGCGCACGACCACCGGCAAGCCGATCCTCGCCAACGACCCCCACCTGGGGCTGGAGGCGCCGATCCTCTGGTACCTCGCGCGCATCGACACGCCGAACCACAGCGTCGCCGGCGCCACCATCCCCGGCGTGCCGCTGACCATCCTGGGGCACAACCGCACCGTCGCCTGGGGCTTCACCACCACCCACAGCGACACCGAGGACCTGTTCATCGAGAAGATCGACCCGCAGGACCCCACCCGCTACATCACCCCGGACGGACCGAAGCCCTTCGACACCCGGACCGAGACGATCAAGGTTGCCGGACAGCCGGACGAGACGCTGACGGTGCGGGAGACGCGCCACGGCCCCGTGCTCACCTCGCCCGACCTTGTGGCCGGCGTGGCGCCGGAGGGGCACGTTCTGGCCCTGGCCTTCCCCGGCCTGACCGCGCGCGACACCTCGCCGGAGGCGCTCTACCGGCTGAACCACGCCGCCGACGCCGAGGCGGTGCGCGAGGCGCTGTTCCTGCACGTCGCCCCGCAGCAGAACGTGGTCTACGCCGACACCGCCGGAACGGTCGGCTTCCTGTCCCCCGCGCTGGTGCCGGTGCGGCGGGCGGGCGACGGGCGGGTGCCGGTGCCGGGCTGGACCGGCGAATACGACTGGGTCGGCTACATCCCCTTCGACGCGCTGCCCCAGGCCATCGACCCGCCCGCGGGGCAATTCGTCAACGCCAACAACGCTGTGGTCGGCCCCAATTACCCCTATCTGCTCGGCAGCGACTGGCCCGACCCGGCGCGCGCCCAGCGGATCGGGCAAATGCTGGAGAAGGAGCAATTCTCGGTCGAGGACGTCGTCTCGCAGCAAATGGACACGGTGTCCCTGCCGGCGCGCGACCTTCTCCCCCTGATGCTGACGGTTCCGCCGGACGGCAAGCAAATGGCCGAGGCGCTGGACCTGCTGAAGGGCTGGGACGGCCGCATGGTCCGCGACCGGCCGGAACCGCTGATCTTCGACTGGTGGCTGCGGGAGCTGGTGCGGACCCTGTTCGCCGACAAGCTGGGCACCCTGTTCCTGCCCTACTGGGACCTGCGCCCGCGTGCCATCCAGCATGTCCTGGCGGAGGCGCCGCAGTGGTGCGACGACATCACAACGCCCGCCAAGGAAACCTGCGCCGTGGCGCTGGCCGGGGCGCTGAAGTCGGCGCTCGCCCAGATCGAGCGGCGGCGCGGGCCGAACCTCGCCTCCTGGCGCTGGGGTGACGAGCACAAGGCCGACCTGACCCATCGCCTGCTCGGCCGCATCCCTTTGCTGAACCAGATGTTCGACCTGACGATCGAGACGGACGGCGGCGCCTTCACCGTCAACCGCGGCACGACCCGCGTGCGCGACCCGCAAAATCCCTTCGCCCACGTGCACGGGGCCGGGCTGCGGGCGGTCTACGACCTGTCCGACCTCGGCAACTCCCGCTTCATGATCGCCACCGGCCAGTCGGGCAACCCCTTCTCGCCCCATTGGGGCGACCTGGTGCGCAGCTGGCGCGACGGCGGTACGCTGCGGCTGTCCGGCGACCGCGGCGCGCTCGCCGCCGAGGGCGCCCGGCTCCTCACCCTCATCCCCCGCGACCCCGGAAAATCGTCATGAGCACGTCCGACACGACCCCGCTCCCGATCTCCATCGCCCCCATAACCATAGACGACGTACGCGCCGCCGCCGACCGCCTCCGCGGCCTGCTTCCCATCACCCCGACGGAGGCGGCGCCGCGCCTGTCGGAGCTGGCCGGCTGCACCATCGTCCTGAAGCTGGAGAACCAGCACTACACGGGCTCCTTCAAGGAACGCGGGGCGCTGAACAAGCTGCTGTCACTGGGCGAGGCGGAGCGGCAGGCCGGGGTGATCGCCATGTCGGCCGGCAACCACGCCCAGGCCGTGGCCTGCCACGCCAGCCGGCTCGGCGTCCGCTCCACCATCGTCATGCCCAGCTTCACCCCCTTCACCAAGGTGGAACGGACGGAGGCGCTCGGCGCCCGCGTGGAGCTGCACGGCGACACGCTCAGCGACGCGGCGGCCTACGCCCACGATCTCGCGGCGAAGGAGGGGCTGACCTTCGTGCACCCCTACGACGATCCGCTGATCGCCGCCGGCCAGGGCACCGCGGCGCTGGAGTTGCTGGAGGCCGCACCCGACCTCGACGTCCTTGTCGTCCCCATCGGCGGCGGCGGGCTGATCGGCGGCATGGCGGTGGCGGCCAAGGCCGTGAAGCCGGGCATCCAGGTGATCGGCGTGCAGTGCGCCATGTACCCGGCGATGCGCCAGGCACTCGCCGGGCAGGCCATCGCCTGCGGCGGCGCCACCATCGCGGAGGGCATCGCGGTCAAGGCGCCGGGCTCCGTCACCCTGCCGCTGGTCCGCCGCTGCGTGGACGACGTGGTCATGGTGGGGGAGCCGCGCCTGGAGGAGGCCGTCTACCGCCTCGCCACGCTCCAGAAGCTGGTCGCTGAGGGAGCCGGTGCCGCGGCGCTCGCCGCCGTGCTGGACGACCCGGCGCGCTTTTCCGGGAAGAAGGTCGGAGTCGTCGTGTCCGGCGGCAACATCGACGCCCGCATCCTGGCCCAGGTGCTGATGCGCGGGCTCGTCGACGAAGGGCGCATGGTGCGCCTGCGCATCGGCATCACCGACGCCCCCGGCGCGCTCGCCCGTGTCGCCCGCCTGCTGGGCGAGGCCGGCGCGAACATCGTGGAGGTGCACCACCAGCGCCTGTTCCACAATGTGCCCGTGCGCATGGCGGAGATCGACGTCGTCCTTGAGACGCGCGACCGCAGCCACGTCCAGCAGCTGATCGCCCGGATGCAGGACTCCGGCTTCCCGACGGAGCTGATGACGGAGATTTCGTAAAGCGGATTGCGATCCGCTTCGGACCGCGACCGCGGTCCCGGCCGCACATGCGGCCGAAGCTTTGGCCTCTCGCGGGAACGAAGTTCTCGCCGGCTCTCAGCGGATGCCAAAGGCATCCGCTGAGAGCCGGCGAATGAGGCCATATGAATTTAAAGCGAATAAAAATTCGCTTTAAAGCCGCCCTTACGCGAGCTTCTGGTATCCGCCGCGGAAGTACAGCAGCGGGCGCCCCTCCTCCGATCCGGCCAGGCGGCGGACACGGCCGACGATGATGACGTGGTCGCCGCCCTCGTAGAGGTGCTCCCGGTCGCATTCCAGGTTGGCGAGGCAGCCCGTGAGGATCGGCACGCCGGTGTCCCAGCGCTCCACGCCCAGCCCTTCCCAGCGTTCCTGCAGGTCGCGACGGGAGAATCGCGCCGACAGCTCCGCCTGATCCTCCGCCAGGATGTTCACGGCGAAGGACGGGGCCGTCGTGAAGGCCTCGAACGACATGGCCGCGCGGCCCAGGCAGAACTGCACCAGCGGCGGATCCAGCGACACCGACGAGAAGGAGTTCACGGTCACGCCGATCTTCTCCCCATCCGGGGCGATGGTGGTGACGACGGCGATGCCGGTGGCAAAGCATCCGAGGGCGTTGCGGAAAGCCCGAGGTTCGAAAGTCATGGCGGCCTTTGTTCGGCTCGACGAAAGGGCGGTTGCCGGGGCTTAACCCAGCCGGCCCGCTGGCGCAAGCCGGAACTGCCGCGGCAAAAGCCCCGGGCTGCCCGGTCTACGTCCTGCTCCATTAAATGGATCTTAAGGATGAGGGACCAACCTTCGGACGCTCGACGAATCCACAAGGTCCGACCCGCCCGCCATGTCCGCGAACCCCGGCGGCACCGAACAGCCGATCATCATCAAGAAGAAGAAGGGCGGGCACGGCGGCCATCACGGCGGCGCGTGGAAGGTGGCCTACGCCGACTTCGTGACGGCGATGATGGCCTTCTTCCTGCTGTTGTGGCTTCTGAACGTCACCACCTCGGACCAGCGCAAGGGCATCGCCGACTATTTCTCGCCCGCCGCGGTCAGCCGGGAGCAGTCGGGCTCCGGCGGCATGCTGGGCGGCCGCACCATCACCGCGCCGGGCGCGCAGATGTCGCCCTCCTCGCCGATGTCGGCCGACGTGCCCGTCTCCGGCCCGCCCGGCTACGCGACCCAGGACGGCGACGAGTCCGCCGACCCGACGGAGGCTTCCTCCAGCCAGTCGTCCTCCCCGACGGAGCAGAAGCCCAGCGAGTCGCGGACAGACTACCAGAAGCGGCTGGAGGAGCAGGCCAAGCAGGTGGGCATCCCCGGCCAAAAGCCGGGGGAGAAGCTGTCCGACTTCGCCGACCGCGTGAAGGAGGGCGGGGAGAAGCTGGTGGAGGCCCAGAAGGAGGCTCGGCAGTTCCAGCAGGCCGCCACGGAGATCCGCCAAGCCATCCAGTCCGTGCCGGAGCTGGAGCCGCTGGCCCAGAACATGATGATCGACCAGACGCCGGAAGGCCTGCGCATCCAGATCGTCGACCAGGATCGCGTGTCGATGTTCCCCGGCGGCTCCGGGCAGATGTACCCGCAGACCCGGCAACTGGTCATGCAGGTGGCCAAGGCGCTGGCCAAGCTGCCCAACAAGCTGTCGATCAGCGGCCACACCGATGGCACGCCCTTCCCCTCCGGCTCAGGGCGCGACAATTGGGACCTCTCGGCGGAGCGTGCCAACGCGACGCGACGCGCGCTCGTCCAGGGCGGCATCGCGGAGGACCGCATCCAGGAGGTGACCGGCCGCGCCGACCGCGACCTGCTGGTCCCCGACCAGCCAGGCAGCCCGCGAAACCGCCGCATCAGCATGGTCCTGATGCGCGAAACCCAAGCCGGCGGCACGCCGCCCGCGACCGGCGGGGCGTCCGCCGCACCGGCCGATACCAAAGCCGCACCCGCGCCGGCACCTAAGCGTTAGCTTCTTTCTTTCCGCTATACCACTTCTTGTTCTGTCATTGCGTCGCACAACGCCCGGAACGTTTGCCCCTGTTCAAAACGCGAAACGTTGGTCCATACTTCCTCTCGGACACCATTGCCATTCGGCATCGGTCAATTGAGAGCAGAAGCTGCGGGGGAGTCTGTGAGCGTACCCGAGGGCAAAGCGACCGACCTACTCTCATCCTACGATCCGGGCCTGTACTACGACGAGCTGTTCGGCGGCCGTGACCGGCCGGCCGAGCACGCGGCGCTGATACGGCAGCGGCTGGCCGGGCTGAATTTCGGGGAGCTGCTGCGGCGCTCCCAGGACGCCGAACGGGAACTGTACAACCTCGGCATCACCTTCCTGGTGTATTCGAACAAGGACGCGGTGGACCGCATCCTGCCGTTCGACATCATTCCCCGGGTCATTTCGGCCAAGGAATGGGCGCACCTGGAGGCGGGGATCAACCAGCGCGTCGCCGCGCTGAACCTGTTCCTGCACGACATCTACCACGACCAGAAGATCCTGAAGGACGGGGTGATCCCGGCGGATCTGGTGCTGGGCAACAACTGCTTCCGGCCGCAGATGGTCGGGCTGGACGTGCCCTTCGACACCTACATCCACATCATGGGCGTGGATCTGGTGCGCGACCGCGAGGGCACCTTCCGCGTGCTGGAGGACAACGGGCGCGTGCCGTCCGGCGTGTCCTACGTGGTGGAAAACCGCCACATGATGCAGCGCGTCTTCCCCGACCTGATGCAGGACATCGGCATCCGCCCGGTGGACAACTACGGCCACAAGCTGCTGGACGCGATGATGGAGATCGCGCCGCAGGACGTGGGCGATCCCCAGGTCGTGCTGCTGTCGCCGGGCTCCTACAACTCGGCCTATTTCGAGCACATCTTCTTGGCGCGCGAGATGGGCGTGCCGCTGGTCGAGGGCCGCGACCTCGTGGTCGAGAACGACCGCGTCTACATGAAGACGACCAATGGTCTGGCGCGGGTGGACTCGATCTACCGCCGCATCGACGACGCCTTCCTCGACCCCAAGGCCTTCAACCCCGACAGCATGCTGGGCGTGCCGGGCATCCTGGAGGCCTACCGCAAGGGCAATGTGGCGCTCGCCAACGCCATCGGCACCGGCGTCGCCGACGACAAGGCGATCTACTGCTACGTGCCGCGGATGATCAAATACTACCTGGACCAGGACGCGATCATCCCCAACGTCGACACCCGCATCTGCCGCGAGGCGGACTCGCTCCAGTACACGCTGGACAACCTGGACAAGCTGGTGGTCAAGCCGGTCGGCGAGGCCGGCGGTTACGGCATCACCATCGGCCCGCGCGCCAGCAAGGAGGAGTTGGCGGACTGCCGGGCGAAGCTGCTGGCCGACCCGGCGAACTACATCAGCCAGCCGGTCGTCGACCTGTCGGTCTGCCCCACCGTGACGGAGGACGGGATTGATCCCCGCCACGTCGACCTCCGCCCCTTCGCCATCACCGGCAAGAACACCTGGGTCCTGCCCGGCGGCCTGACCCGCGTGGCCCTGAAGAAGGGCACGCTGATTGTGAACTCGTCGCAGGGCGGCGGGTCCAAGGACACCTGGGTTCTCCAGGATGGGATTCTCCAGGATGGGGTTCAGGAAGGGGGCGCGTCGTGAATCTTCTGGCCCGTTACGCCGAATGCATCTTCTGGATGGCCCGCTACATGGAGCGGGCGGAGAATCTCGCCCGCATCCTGGACGTGCACGAAACCTTCGCCCGTGACACGCGCGGCATGACGAACTGGTTCTCCATTGTCCAACTGAACGCCGACGAGAAGGACTTCTTCAGCCGCCACGACCGGCCGACCGCCGAAGCCGTGGTGCGCTACTACATGTTCGACAGCCAGCACGCGAACTCGCTGGTGTCGATGCTGCGCATGGCGCGTGAGAACGCGCGCGTGCTGCGCCCCTGGATCTCGACCGAGATGTGGACGCAGATCAACGTGTTCCACAACAAGCTCGTGGAGATGAGCGGCAAGGACGTGCCCATTCCCAACCTGTCCAAGGTCTGCACCTGGATCAAGGAGGAATGCCAGACCCACACCGGCATCACCGAGGGCACCTTCTATCGGGACCAGGGCTGGTATTTCTACCAGCTGGGCAAGTACATCGAGCGGGCCGACCAGACGACTCGGCTGCTCGACATCAAGTACCACACCCTGCTGCCCTCCCCGGTCGAGGTCGGCTCGACCCTGGACATGAGCCAGTGGACCACCGTGCTGCGGTCGGCTGCCGGCTACCACGCCTTCCGGCGTGTCTACCCGCGGGGGATGACGCCCACCACGGTCGCCGGCTTCATGATGTACAACGAGGGTTTCCCGCGATCGGTTGTGATGTGTGTGCGACAGATCGACGGCCTCTTGACCCGCTTGAAATCGCGCTACACCTTGCGCGGTGGCAGCGAGGCAATGGAGAAGGTGGACGAGCTGCTGGGTGCGCTGTTGGCGCGCCCGATCGAGGAGGTGATCCGCGGCGGCCTGCACGAATATCTGGACTGGGTGCAGGGCCAGCTGAACGGCGTCACCAATGAGATCGGGCTCGCCTTCTTCGGCCGGGAACCCGTCGCGACCGCCCAAGTTCAAAGCCAATAGGCCCAACGCCCACAAGTTCAGCCCCCAACAGCCGGAATCCATGTCGGTCATCCAGCCGCAGCACCGCCCGCTCCAGCAGTTCTTCCGGTCCGGGCCGATGCCCTGCCCCTATTTGCCGGGGCGGGTGGAGCGCAAGCTGTTCACCCGGCTGTTGGGTCCCTATTCGGCGGAGGTCAATTCCACCCTGTCCCGCGCGGGCTTCCGCCGCAGCCACGACATCGTCTACCGCCCCGTCTGCCCGAACTGCCAGGCCTGCGTGCCGGTGCGCATTCCCGTGGCGACCTTCGAGGCGAGCCGCTCGCAGAAGCGCGTGGCCCGGATCAACCAAGATCTTCACCTCCACGAGGCGCCAGCCGTCGCCACAGGGGAGCAGTACCGGCTGTTCGCCACCTACCAGAACTCCCGCCACGGCGAGTCCGACATGGCCCGCATGGCCATGGCCGACTTCGCCGCGATGATCGACGAGGGGCGGGCCGACACCAGCCTGTTCGAGGCCCGCGACGCGCACGGCCGGCTGGTCGGCTGCATGCTGACGGACCGGCTCACCGACGGCTTCTCGGCCGTCTACAGCTTCTACGACGCGCGGCAGGACCGGCGCAGCCTGGGCACCTGCATGATCCTGAGCCTGATCGAACGCGCGCAGGCGGAGGGGCTGCCCTACGTCTACCTGGGCTACTGGATCGAGCAGAGCCGCAAAATGGCCTACAAGGCAAAGTTTCGTCCGCTGGAGGCTCTTGGCCGCGATGGTTGGTACCGGCTGCCCGAAGGCGCGGAACGCTGAGCGCTGAAGGCCGCCCGTTGAATGCTGCCGGGACCGGCCTTTTGCTCGCACTTATTGCGGCAATCCCGTAAGAAGCTTTCACGCTCTTGCAAATCGATGGCGTGCTGCGGAATATTGCCGCCATCAATTACCCTTTGGGGTAACCTTTAAAGAACGGGCCATCGCCGCCGGCGCGCCGCCTGCGGCTTCGGTCAACGGACAACAAAAAGGGACAGAGCGGGGCACGCCCCGCTTCTTGCACAGGGAGGCTCTCCGTTGAGGTTCCTGCTCCGAATCAGCGGGCTCATCGATGCTGTCAACAACGGCATCGGCAAGCTCGTCTACTGGCTGGTGTTGGCCGCGGTTGTGGTCAGCTCGGTCAACGCGGTGGTTCGCTACAGCATCAACTACAGCTCCAACGCCTGGCTGGAGCTGCAGTGGTACCTGTTCGCCGCCATCTTCATGTTGTGCTCGGGCTACACGTTCCTGCGCAACGAACACATCCGCATCGACATCATCCTCGGCCGCTTCTCCAGGCGGGCCCAGGCGGCGGTCGACGTGTTCGGCATCGTCGTCTTCCTGTTCCCCATGGCCATCCTGATCATGTGGCTGTCCTGGCCCATGTTCATGGACAGCTTCCGCACCGGCGAGATGTCGAGCGACGCCGGCGGCCTGATCCGCTGGCCGGCCAAGCTCCTGGTTCCCGTCGGCTTCTTCCTGCTCAGCGCGCAGGGCCTGTCGGAGCTGATCAAGCGCATCGCCTTCCTCGCCGGGGTCATCGACCAGCCGGGCGAGAAGATGCACAGCCACTAAAGGACCGGGACCCGAACCATGGCTGAAATGCTCGCTGCCAATATGGCGCCGTTTATGTTCGCGGCGCTGGTGTTCTTCCTTCTGCTGGGCTTCCCGGTCGCCTTCGCGCTGGCCGCCAACGGTCTCATGTTCGGCCTGATCGGCGTGGAACTGGGGCTGCTGACCCCGGCCCTGTTCCAGGCCCTGCCGGAACGCGTGTTCGGCATCATGCGCAACGACACGCTGCTGGCCATCCCCTTCTTCACCTTCATGGGCCTGATCCTCGAACGATCCGGCATGGCCGAGGACCTGCTCGACACCATCGGGCAGCTGTTCGGCCCCTTGCGCGGCGGTCTGGCCTACGCGGTGATCTTCGTCGGCGCCCTGCTCGCCGCCACCACCGGCGTGGTCGCCGCCTCGGTCATCTCCATGGGCCTGATCTCGCTGCCGATCATGCTGCGCTACGGCTACGACCGCCGCCTGGCGTCGGGCGTCATCGCGGCATCGGGCACGCTGGCCCAGATCATCCCGCCGTCGCTGGTGCTGATCGTGCTGGCCGACCAGCTCGGCCGCTCGGTCGGCGACATGTACGCCGGCGCCCTGGTCCCGGGGCTGGTGCTGACCGGCCTGTACGCCGGCTACATCCTGATCATGACCATCGTGCGGCCGGAGTTCGCCCCGGCCCTGCCGCCGGAGGCGCGCTCCTTGCGCGGCTTCAAGCTGCTGCTGCGCGTGCTGACCTCGCTGGTGCCGCCGCTGGTGCTGATCTTCCTGGTGCTGGGCACCATCTTCCTCGGCATCGCGACGCCGACGGAGGGCGGCGCCATGGGCGCGGCGGGGGCCATCCTGCTGGCGCTGGCCAAGCGCAAGCTCGGGCTGGGGCTGCTCCGGCAGGCGATGGACACGACGGCCAAGCTGTCGTCCTTCGTGATCTTCATCCTGATCGGCTCGACGGTGTTCGGCCTGGTGTTCCGCGCGGTCAACGGCGACCTGTGGGTGGAGCATCTGCTGACCAACCTGCCGGGCGGCGAGCTGGGCTTCCTGATCGTCGTCAACCTGATGGTCTTCGTGCTGGCCTTCTTCCTCGACTTCTTCGAGCTGGCCTTCATCATCGTGCCGCTGCTCGGGCCGGTCGCGGAGAAGCTGGGCATCGACCTGATCTGGTTCGGCGTGCTGCTCGGCGTGAACATGCAGACCTCCTTCATGCACCCGCCCTTCGGCTTCGCCCTGTTCTTCCTGCGCAGCGTCGCGCCGCGCGAGGACTACAAGGACAAGATCACCGGCAGGATCATCGCGAAGATCACCACCGGCCAGATCTACTGGGGCGCCGTGCCCTTCGTGATCATCCAGCTGATCATGGTGGCGCTGGTCATCGCCTTCCCCGACCTGGTCTTCTCCGGCCTGGACCGCGGCGAAAAGATCGACCTCGACAAGGTGAAGATCGAGATCCCGCAGTTCGACACCAACGAACCGCCCCCGCCCTTCGGCACGCCGGACCAGCCGGCCGACGATCCGAACGCGGACATCATGAAGCAGTTGCAAGGCAAGTAACGCCCCGCAACCTCCCCCTCTCCCGCCCCCGGCGGGAGAGGGGCAAACAGGCACCGCAACAAAAAAAACCCCGCTTCCGCGGGGCTTTTTCTTTTCAGGCTTTCCTTATCCCTTCGTCTTGGGCGGCGGGGCGCTGAAGACGAAGTTGTCGAAGGTGTTCTCGGCGACGCGGAACCACAGGTATTCCTCGTCGCGGAACTTGCGCCACTGCTCGTAGACCTTCTTGAACTTCTCGTTCCGGGCCGACTCTTCCTCGTAGACCTCGAAGCTCGCCTGATAGCAGGCCTGCATCATCTCGCGCGGGAAGGGCTTCAGGATGGTGCCGGCGCCGACCAGCCGCTTCAGGGCGCGCATGTTCTGGACGTCGTACTTGCCCAGCATGTCCAGCGTGGCGTCGGAGCAGGCCGCCTCGTAGATCGCCTTGTAGTGCTTGGGCAGCTGTTCCCACTGCGGCAGGCTGACCAGCATCGACACCTGCGGGCCACCTTCCCACCAGCCGGGATAGTAGTAGTACTTGGCGACCTTGTTGAAGCCCAGCTTCTCGTCGTCGTAGGGGCCGACGAACTCCGCGGCGTCGATGGTGCCCTTTTCCAGCGCCGGGTAGATGTCGCCGCCGGCGATCTGCTGCGGCACGACGCCCAGCTTGGTGAGGATGGTGCCGGCGTAGCCGCCGATGCGGAACTTCAGGCCCTTCAGGTCGTCGATGGTCTTCAGTTCCTTGCGGAACCAGCCGCCCATCTGCGTGCCGGTGTTGCCGGCGCCGAACTGGATGATGTTGTAGCCCTTGTAGAACTCCCGCATCAGGTCCATGCCGCCGCCGTAGGTCATCCAGGCGTTCTGCTGGCGGGCGTTCAGGCCAAAGGGCATGGCTGAATCAAAGGCGAAGGTCGGGTCCTTGCCGACATAGTAGTAGGAGACGGTGTGGCCGCACTCCACGGTGCCGTCCTTGACGGCGTCCAGCACCTGCAGGCCGGGGACCAGCTCGCCGGCGGCGAAGGTCCGGATCTGGAACTTACCTTCCGTCATTTCGGCGACGCGCTTGGCCACGAACTCGGCACCACCATAGATGGTGTCCAGGCTCTTCGGGAAGCTGGAGGCGCAACGCCACTTGATCTCGGGGTTGCTCTGCGCGATGGCCGGCGCGGCGAGGGTGCTGGCGGCCACACCGACACCGGCGGTGGTCAGGAATGCACGGCGTTTCATCAAAGTCTCCCTGAATCCCTTCCTTGCGTCGCCGATGCACGCCGTCGTTCCGGCCCCCGAACGGGAGCCCGGCCTGCAAGGCGGGAAGGTGTTGCGTGAGTGAATGGCAACGCCGGGGCGGCCATCACCGTGTGCGCTACGGTCGGCGGTTCACCCGGGCTGCGGGTGTGTCGGGTGCCGGTGTGCGGTCACACGGAATGGTGGAGCCCATGCGTTTGCCTCCCTGCGGTCCGGAGCTTGGCTGGCCTGGGGCAAACCCTGGGGCGAACCGCTCCGACTCCTTTTGACGGGAAGACTATGCCGGAAACGCGGGGCAGAGTTCAAGGCCAAGCATGGCTTGCCAGCCGCGGAATCGAAAATTTGTGCGCGAACAAGCGCTGAAAGCGAAACGGGAGGCCGAAGCCTCCCGTTCCGTTGCGCGTCAGGTGAAGCGGTTCACCTTGGGAAAGCCGTTGGGCGGCATCTTGCCGACCCCGGCCCGGTTGCCGAGCCAGCCGGTCAGGTTCGTCACGTTGAACTGCCGCTCGCCGTGCTTCCAGCTCAGCCCCTCGGCCAGGGTGAAGACCTTCAGGTCGGACAGGCTGCCGTCCTTGTACTTCTGCAGCTGCACGCCCTTGCCGCGCGTCATCTCCGGCACCTGGTCCAGCGGGAAGACCAGCAGCAGGCGGTTGTTGCCGATCACGGCCACATGGTCGCCCTCCACCGGGATGCAGATCTTGGCTTCCTTGTTGTCATCCGGGTTCAGCACCTGCTTGCCGGCGCGGGTCTGGGCGACGACCTCCGTCTCCTCGACCTGGAAGCCGCGGCCGTCCTCCGACGCAACCAGCAGCTTGCGGCCGGGCTGGTGCTTGAATAGCGCCAGGATGTCCACGTCGTTGCCAAGCTCGATCATCAGCCGCACCGGCTCGCCGAAGCCGCGCCCGCGCGGCAGCTTGTCGGCGGACAGCGTGTAGAACTTGCCGTTGGTGCCGAAGACCAGCAGCTTGTCGGTCGTCTCGCAGTGGACCCAGAAGCCCTCCGCGTCGCCGTCCTTGTACTTCACGTCGGCGCGCTCGACGTCGTTCAGGTGGTTGCGCACCGCGCGGATCCAGCCCTTCTTGGAGCACAGCACGGTCAGCGCCTCGCGCTCCACCATGGCGTCGACGGGGATGTCGATCACCGCGGCGGCCTCGGCCACCTGGGTGCGGCGGTCCTCGCCGAAGCGCTTGCGCGTCTCCTCCGTCTCCTTGCCGATGGACTTCCAGCGCAGGCCCTCGTCTGCCAGCAGTTCGACCAGCCCCGCCTTCTCGGCGCTGAGCTTCTCGTTCTCCTTGCGGATTTCCATCTCCTCCAGCCGGCGCAGGTTGCGCAGCCGCATGTTCAGGATGGCCTCCGCCTGCACCTCGGTCAGGGCGAAGGCGCGCATCAGGTCCTGCTTGGGCTCGTCCTCCTCGCGGATGATGCGGATGACCTCGTCCAGGTTCAGGAAGGCGATAAGGTAGCCGCCCAGCACCTCCAGCCGGTGGTCGATCTGCGCCAGCCGGTGGTTGGAGCGGCGGACCAGCACCTCGTGCCGGTGGTCGAGGAAGGCGTCCAGCACCTCGAACAGGTTCATCACGCGCGGGACGTTGTCCTTGTCCAGCACGTTCATGTTCATGGCGAAGCGGATCTCCAGGTCGGTCGCCTGGAACAGCGAGGCCATCAGGACCTCGGGGTCGACGTTGCGGCTCTTGGGCACCAGCACCAGCCGGACGTCCTCCGCCGACTCGTCGCGCACGTCCTCCAGCAGAAGCAGCTTCCGGTTGGCCAGCAGCTCCGCGATCTTCTCGACCAGCCGGGCCTTCTGCACCTGGTAGGGCATCTCGGTGACGACGACCTGCCAAGTCCCCTGGCCGAGCTTCTCCACCTCCCACTTGGCACGCAGACGGAACGATCCGCGGCCGGTTCGATACGCTTCAACAACGTTCGCCCGCGGCTCCACCAGCACGCCCCCCGTGGGGAAGTCGGGGCCGGAGATCAGCGTGACCAGATCCTCGATCCTCGTCGGCGCCGGCAGTTCCTTTCCGGCCAACGCCGCCTTCACGCAGTCCTGCTTGTATTTCAGGACCAGCCGCAGGGCGGAGCAGATCTGGGCGACGTTGTGCGGCGGGATGTTGGTCGCCATGCCCACGGCGATGCCGCTGGACCCGTTGGCCAGCAGGTTGGGGAAGTTGGCCGGCAGCACCGCCGGCTCTTCCCCGTCGCCGTCGTAGGTCGGTCGGAAGTCGACGGCGTCCTCGTCGATGCCCTCCAGCAGGGCCTTGGCGACCTCGGTCAGGCGGGCTTCCGTGTACCGCATGGCCGCGGCGTTGTCGCCGTCGATGTTGCCGAAGTTGCCCTGGCCGTCGATCAGCCGGTAGCGCACGGCGAAGTCCTGCGCCAGGCGGACCAGCGCGTCGTAGACCGCGGTGTCGCCGTGCGGGTGGAATTTGCCGATCACGTCGCCGACGACGCGGGCCGACTTCTTCGGCGGCGTCGACGGGTCCAGCCGCAGTTGGCTCATGGCGTAGAGCAGCCGCCGGTGCACCGGCTTCAGGCCGTCGCGCACGTCGGGCAGCGACCGCGCCATGATGGTGGACAGGGCGTAGCTCAGGTACCGCTCGCTGAGGGCCTCGCGAAGCGGCTTGTCCGAAATGTCGAGGACGGGGTCTTGGGACGTCATGCCTTTTGGATACCAAATCTAGCTGCGGCGCGCCACCGCGTTCGCGTAACGTTCTCTTAATCGTTCACGCGCCGGCGGCACGGGGCCGCTCAGCACGTGGCGTTCCAGGAAGTGTTCGGTCAGCCGCAACCCTTCCTCCACCTCGCGCGGACCGCCGCCGCCCAGGCCGATCAGAAAGCCCGGCAGGGGCAGCAGCCGGTCGCGGTAGGGTTCGCCCACCGCGGCGGACACGGCGCGGCCGGTCCGCGGGCTGACATAGGCGAGGTAGTCGTTGGTGCCCGTCACCGCGCAGCGGTCCAGATCCAACCCGAATCCCAACTCGCCCAGCAGCCCGACTTCCCACCGCACGTAGGTCTCGGCCCAGGCGTCGGTTCCCAGCAGGCCAAACAGCGCCAGCAGGCCGTCGAACAGGGCGCTGTTCGGCTCATGCTCCGGGATCGCCGCTTCGACCAGGGCGCAGGCGGCGGTCAGCGCGGCCAGCCGCGGCGGGTCATCGAGGAAGGCCGCGGCGTAGCCGTGCGCCGTCTCCAGCGAGAAGTTGCCGAGATGCTCGGGCAGCCGCCCGCGCCAGCGCGCCGCGACCAGCGTGCCGGGTTCCAGACTGCCGCGCTGCCGGCTCGACCGGCCGCCCATCACCATGCCGGCGTGGCGCCCATGCTCCCGCGTCAGCAGGCTGGCGACCGCCGACGTCTCGCCATGGGGGCGCGTCGACAGCACGATGCCCTGATCGGACCATTCCATGCCCATGCTCTACCAAGTTGTCCGCGGGCCCGCAATTCGTCCGACGATCCCCGGTGGCAGCGGCCTGCGCGTCAAAGACGTTTCGCAAGCGCGAAAGAAAGTTCGTACGGGCACGAACTTCACTTCTCCTTCACCATTCCGGCAATATGGTGGCGGCCGGCGTGTCAGCATTGCGGCGGTCAGGCGGCGCACGGTCACCGCTGGTTCATGAGGGGGGTCTTGAGCAGCACGATCGACCGATACCTGTTGGCCGAGAAAGCCGGCTCCGAGGGCGTTTGGGACTGGGACCTTCGCAACGACTCGATGTTCCTGTCCCCGCGCTTCAAGGACTTTCTCGGACTGCCGCCGGGCGACTCGAACCGCCCGGAGGATTGGCTCGACCGTGTCCACCCCGAGGACATCGACTGGCTCTACGCCTCCTTCGAAGGTCAAATGGTGGGTGTTTCGGTCCCTTTCCAGATCGAACACCGCGTGCTGCGCACCGAATCGGATCCCGCGGGGGAGGATGGCGCCGCCAACAACGGACGCTGGCGCTGGCTGGTCTGCCGGGGCATGGCTGTCATGGACGAATCGGGCGACCCGGCCCGCCTCGTCGGGTCGGTCGCCGACATCACCGACCGCAAGAACGCCGAGCGGGACCTGCGCCGCAGCGAGGAGCGCTACGCCCTGGCCGCCGCCGGCGCCAATGACGGCCTGTGGGACTGGCGGATCGACACGGGCGAGGTCTACTACTCCCCGCGCTGCGCGGCCCTGCTGGGGCTGGACGCCGCCACCCCGGCCAATGCAAAGGCGGCCGACACCACGGCGCCCAACACCACGGCGGCTTGGTTCAACCGCGTCCTCCCCGACGACCGGGAGGGGCTGAAGAGCGCCATCGACCTGCATCTGGCGGGCGAGCGCGACCACGTGGAGCACGAATTCCGCATCCACGCCGCCGATGGCGGCACGCCCTGGCTGCTCGTGCGCGGCCTCGCCGTGCGGGAGGCCGGGCGGGCGGTGCGCATCGCCGGCTCGATGACCGACATCACCGCGCGCAAAAAGGCGGAGCAGCAGGTGCTGTTCGACGCCTTCCACGATGGCATGACCGGCCTGCCGAACCGCACGCTCCTGCTCGACCGCGTCGGGCAGGCGCTGGACCGCAACCGCCGCGCCGGCGGCAAGCCCTTCGCTGTGCTGCTCATTGACCTCGACCGCTTCAAGTCGATCAACGACGCGCTGGGGCCGGCGGCCGGCGACACGCTGCTGAAGATCATCGCGGACCGGCTCAATTCAATCCGCCGCATGGGCGACACGCTGGCCCGGCTGTCGGTGGACGAGTTCGCCATGCTGCTGGACGACGTCGCCGACGTGGGCAGCGCCCTTGCGGCGGCGGAGCGGATGGCCGCGACCATCGGCCGCCCGTTGGCGCTGGACGGGCACGAGCTGGCCCTGACCGCCTCCATCGGCATCGCGCTCAGCGCCACCGGCTATGACCGGGCGGAGGACATGCTGCGCGACGCCGGACTCGCCATGTACCGGGCGAAGTCGGGCGGCCGGGCGCGCATCGACGTGTTCGACAGCAACCTGCGCCGGCAGGCGATGACGCGGATCCGCACGGAAACCGACCTGCGCACGGCGCTGGAGCAGAACCAGCTCTGCCTCTTCTACCAGCCGATCATCGGGGTGTCGGCCGGGCGCATCGCCGGTTTCGAGGCGCTGATGCGCTGGCGCCACCCGGAACGCGGGCTGGTCCCGCCCGGCGAGTTCATCCCGCTGGCCGAGGACTCGGGCCTGATCGTCCCCATGGGCCGCTGGGCTCTGCGCGAGGCGACGCGGCAGCTCAGCCTGTGGCAGCGCAGCTTCCCGCGCCGGACGCCGCTGTTCATGAGCGTCAACGTCTCCTCCCGCCAGTTCCGCGACGACGACCTCGTCGGGCTGGTGCAGGAAGTGCTGGACGAATACCGCGTCCCGCCCGCGACGCTGAAGCTGGAGATCACGGAAAGCCTGCTGATGCAGGATCCGGCCAAATGCCGGGAGCTGATGCAGATGATCCGCGACATGGACGTGCGCCTGTCCATCGACGATTTCGGCACCGGCTATTCGTCGCTGTCCTACCTGCACAAGTTCCCGGCCGACACGCTGAAGATCGACCGCAGCTTCGTCCAGGCGGTGTCATCAGGCGAGGGCAACGCCGCCATCGTCCAGGTCATCACCACGCTGGCCACCATCCTGGGCATGGACGCCGTGGCCGAGGGCGTGGAGACGGAGGCGGAGGCCGAATTCCTGCGCGACATCATGTGCAAATACGCGCAAGGCTATCTCTACGCCCGCCCCGCTCCGTCGGAGGACATCGAGCGGCTGCTGGTCAAGGAACTGACCGAACCGCTGGTCGACGGCATCTTCTGACCCGAAAGGCAATCCTTGACCCAACGGGGACTTTCCCCCGGCCCCCGCTCTGTGCGAGTGTCCGCGCTCCCCGTCGAGTTAAAAGGAACTTGGGTTATGGCCGACCGCACCTGCGGAGAGTGCACGCTGTGCTGCAAACTGATGGGCGTGCCCGAACTGAAGAAGCCGTCGGCCAAATGGTGCGTGTCCTGCGACCAGGGCAAGGGCTGCACGGTCTATGAGGAGCGCCCGCCCTCCTGCCGGAACTTCCAGTGCTTCTGGCTGATGGACGAGAACTTCCCCGACGAGTTCCGCCCCGACCGCATCCACGCGCTGGCCGCCTTCAACGACGTCAAGGACAGCTGCGTCCTGCACGTCGATCCGGCCAAGCCCCGCGCCATGTCCAGCCCGGAAGTCAACGCCCTGATCGACGCCCTGCTGAAGGCCTACAAGAAGGTCTTCATCCTCTCCGGCAAGGAAAGCGCCCTGATCCAACGCTGACGGGACCAACCTACCGCCGAACCACCGCCATGCACGTGGCCAGGAACGCGCCGAACACGATCAGCGCGTTCGCGGCGTGCGCCCATTCCCATTGGCGCCGCAACGCGTTCCAATTCTCCGGCGACCGGGTCCAGTTCGCCGTTTCCTGGTTGGCCGGGAAAATCCAGACAAAGAAGACGGCGAGGCTCAGCAGAACCAGCAGGGCTGAGATTCCGGCCCAACGCGCCGCCGCACGATCACGGCGACGCTCCAGAGCCGCCAAGGCGCCGTTCGCGAAGAACGCCACGATGATCGGGATACCGAACAGGGCCCAGCCGGCGTAAATGCCCTGGACCACGAAGTAGGCATCCCGCTCCATCCCGATCTTCGCCGGCAACTCGGACAGGTGAGCACCACTCGGGACGAGGATGATCGCCATGAAGGCGATGGTGAACAGCCGCAGCATGGTCATCGCATGCCCCCGCCGTTATGCCGTGGTCTATCCCCCTCTCCCGCCCCCGGCGGGAGAGGGGGATAGGCTTCCCCTTACTGCGCCAAGCTACGCCCGGCCGACCCAAGGTCAGCAAACGCCTCGTCGAGGCGGCTGGCGACGCCCTTCTCGCCGACCCGCAGCCACTTGCGCGGATCGTACAGCTTCTTCTGCGGGGCGCCGGTCGCCGGGTCGATCTGGTGCGTGAAGGCGACGGGGTTCGCGTTCACATAGCCGCCGATGGCGGAGGCGAAGGCGAACTGGGTGTCTGTGTCGATGTTCATCTTGAACACGCCGTAGGACACCGCCTCGCGGATCTTGTCCTTTTCCGAGCCGGACCCGCCGTGGAAAACGAGGCTGAGCGGCTTGTCGCCGCCCGTCCGTGCCGCGACCGCCTCCTGCGAGGCCTTCAGGATCTCCGGGCGCAGCTTCACGTTGCCGGGCGCATAGACGCCGTGGACGTTGCCGAAGGACGCGGCGATGGTCACGTGGCCGATGGGCGACAGCGCGTCATAGGCGCGCAGCACGTCCTCCGGCTGGGTGTAGAGGTGTGCATTGTCCGCGGACTCCTCCAGGTCGTGGCCGATGCCGTCCTCCTCACCGCCGGTCACGCCCAGCTCGATCTCCAGGCTCATCCCCAGCGGCGCCAGCCGTTCCAGCACCTTGGCGCATTCGGCGATGTTGGTCTCCAGCGGCTCGGCCGACAGGTCGATCATGTGGGAGGAGAAGAGCGGCTTCCCGGTGCGGGCCATGAAGGCCTCGCCGTGGTCGATCATGCCGTTCACCCACGGCAGCAGGGACCGGTCCGCGTGGTCGGTGTGCATGATGACGCAGACGCCGTAGGCCTCGGCGAGCAGATGGACGTGCTGCGCAGCCGACACGGCGCCGAGAACGCGAGCGGTGTGGGCGTCCGGGCAGCCCTCGCCGGCGAAGAATCGCGCACCGCCGTTGGACAGCTGGATGATCACGTCCGACTTGTTGCGCGCCGCCGCTTCCAGCACCGCGTTGATGCTGTTGGTGCCGATCACGTTCACCGCCGGCAGGGCGTAGCCGCCGGTCCGGCAGGCGTCCAGCAGGGCCAGGTAATCCGCCCCCGTGACGACGCCCGGCGCCAGCTTCAGGCGCTGCCGGAGTTCCTGATCAGACATTCGTTCCTCCCAACCTTCATGGATCGCGGGCGCAGAATGCCCCGGACCGTCCGGACCTGTCGAGCGTGACGGCCCCGCGCCACGCCCCCACCCCCGGATGCGCCAGCGTGGACGCAGCGCCTTCCGCGCGAAAAACCTTTCGTTAACCATAACAGCCCACCCTGCCGGCGCCCCTTCACCAGCGGACCGCCGGACGATGACCGCCCTTCCCCGCCTCTTCCTGGCCATCGCACTCGCCACCCTGCCCGTCCTCACGCTGCCCGGAATCGCGCAGGCGGACGGACCGTTGGCCTTCCGCAACGATGGCGGGGAGGCCTGGACCTTCCGCAAGACCGTCGAGGGCACCGTCGCGTCAGGCGCCTGCGACCGCGTGGAGGTCACGTCGCCGCTCGGCTCCGCGGTGGCGGAGGTCGACGGCACCCGTTTCACCGCGACCGTTCCGCTGGCCTCCGGCGACACCGACCTCCGCGCCGTCTGCCTGCACGAAACGCAGGCCAAAACCTCCGACTCGCAGCGCTGGACGGTCCGCCTTCCCGACACGCCGAAGGCCTGGGTGCGCGCCGTCGCCACCGCCGACGGTTTGGTCCTCGATGCCGGCCGCAGCGAGCCCGCCGAAGGCGACCCGAGCGTCATTGCAAAGACGGAATGGCGCGCCGCCCCCGGCAACCCGGCCCCCATCCCGTCCCTGCCCAGCGCCGAAAAGCGCCTCACCCTGCCCACGCCTCCGGCCGACGGCGAGTACCGCGTCACGTTGCGGGTGACCGACGCGCTAGGCCGCACCGACGAGAGCATGGCCTTGTTCCGGGTCCGCAACGGCCGCGCCGAAGCGGTCGATCCGCAGCGCCACCACCCCATCTGGATGGCCGGCGCTGTCGTCTACGGCGTCGTCCCGCACCTGTTCGGCCCGCGCGGCCTCGCCGACGTCACCGCGCGCCTGGACGACATCGCCGCGCTGGGCGCAACGGCCCTCTGGCTGTCGCCGCTGACGGAGGCGCCGGGGCTCGACTTCGGCTACGCAGTGATCGACCATTTCCGCGTCCGCGCCCGTTTCGGCAGCGAGGACGACCTGAAGGCGTTGGTCGCCGCGGCCCACGCCCGCGGCCTGCGCGTGCTGATGGATTTCGTCCCCAACCATCTGGACGAGCATCACCCCTACCACGCCGACGCTGCGGCGCACGGTCCGGCCTCGCCCTATTACCGCTTCTTCGACCGCAAGCCGGATGGCGCTGTCTCCAGCTACTTCGCCTGGACCAACCTGAAGAATCTCAACTACGACAACCCGGAGGTGCGACGCTACATGACCGCCGCCTTCGCCCATTGGGTGCGCGACCTGGGCATCGACGGGTTCCGCGTGGACGCCAGCTGGGCGGTGAAGGAGCGCGCGCCGGAGTTCTGGCCGGGCCTCCGCGCGGAGCTTCGCCGCATCAACCCCGACCTTCTATTGCTGGCCGAAGCCTCGTCCCGCGATCCCTGGTACGTGGAGAACGGCTTCGACGCCGCCTACGACTGGACCGACCAGCTCGGCCAGTGGGCTTGGCACGACGCGTTCGACGACGGCGCGCCGACCGCGGCACGCCTGCGCGCGGCACTGTCCGCCTCGGCGCCCGGCACGCCGGTATTCCGCTTCCTCAACAACAACGACACCGGCGCCCGCTTCATCACGCGCCATGGCTTGGCCCGCACCAAGGTCGCCGCCGCCCTGCTGATGACCCTGCCCGGCATTCCCGGCCTCTACACCGGCGATGAGGTCGGCGCCGCCTATGAACCTTACGGGGAGCCAAAGCCGATCGCCTGGGATGACCCGCAAGGGTTGCGCCCCATCTACACCCGGCTGAGCGAACTCCGTCGCAACGAACCCGCCTTGCAGGGGCCGACGCTGGAATGGCTGTACACCGCCAGCCCCGACACCGTGCTGGCCTACCGCCGTCCCGGTCCGGAGCCGGTCACCGTCGTGCTGAACTTCGGCGCGGGTCCGGCCGAGCCGCCCCGCTTCGCCGGCCCGATGCGCGACCTGCTGACCGGCACCGTCCTGCCACCCGGCGCGACGCTCCCGCCCACCACCGCCTGGGTGCTGAAGCCTGCTAACACGCAGATGTGACTCACGGAGCGGGCGAGTCGACCGGGCCCTCCAGCACGTCGCCCCAGTCCAGGCGGCGTGCCGCCTTGAAGAGCGCGCCGTCGCGCTTGCCCAGCACCCGCTCCGACGCGCCGCCGTCCCGGCCGCAGAGCTTGAAGCCGACGCGACCGTTCCCAGCCGACCAGGGCGGGGCGATGATCCGGGCCTCCGGCCGGGCGCCGGGGTGACGGGAAACGGCCACGTAGGCGTATTTCTCGTCCTCCCACGGCACCTCGCCCCCCTTGGCCAGCCGGTGCAGCCGGGACCGCGCCACCCGGCGGGAGAAATGGCACCAGTCCGGCGCCGCCAGCGGGCAGGCCGCGCTGTGGACGCAAGGCGCCAGGATGTGGGCGCCGGCCTCCGCCAGCCGCCGCCGCGCCCGCAGAATGCGGCCCCACCCCGCCGGGGTGCCGGGCTCCACGACCAGCAGCGTGTCCGCGGTCAGCGCCCACAGCCGGTCGACCAGCCGGTCCCGCGCCTCCTCCGACAGCTCGTCCAGGACATAGGCCAGCGTCACCAGATCCCGCGGCTCCCCCTCCGGCAAGCCAGAGGCCACGTCCCCCGCCCGCCACTGGATGCGGGCCGGAACCGCCTCCCGCGCCAGGGCCTCGCCCACCGCCCGGATCGCCGGACTTCCCTCGACCAGCAGGACATCGTCGAGGCTCGGCCAGCAGTCGGCCGCCGCCCACAGCGCCGTGCCCGGCCCCGCGCCGACGTCCAGCCCCGTCACCGGCGCGAAGTCCGGCCGCGCCTCCGCCACCACACCCATACTGGCTCGGACTGCCGCGTAGGTTGCCGGCAGCCGGGTCGCCAGATAGGCCCGCGCGGCCAGATCGTCCGACAGATGGAAGCGCCCATCCCTCACCTCCGCCCGGTACCGCTGCGAAAGCCTGTCCGCGGCCCGCTTCAGATCGGACAGCGCGATGCCATCCAGCGCGCGGTCCACCGCGTGGCGGAGCGTGGGGGGAAGTTCCATGACTGCAGAACCGAGGGAGTTGAGCCTTACAGGCCGGCCGCGCCGCCGCCGGCCAGGGCCACGCAGACGCGGTCCTTGCCTTCCAGGCTGCCGCAGCCGCCGCTGCGCTGGGACACGAAGCGGATGACCACCCGCTCGCCCTTGGCGGCGGCGTTCGGCGGCAGGAGCGCTTCGGCGACCATCGTCTCCACGGAATGCTCCGGCGCCTTATCGGGCTTGGCCGCCACGGCCCGCGCGGTCGCCGAGTTGCTGCGGTCAGCGGCGGCGACGAACTCCAGGACGGGCTTCGCGCTGGACCGTCCCTTCGGCTCAACCGACCGCGGTGGGGGCGGCGGCTCCAGGGCGGCGACGGCAACCGGCGGAGCGGCAGGGGCCGGCGTGCCCGGCTCAAGCCGCGGCTCCGGCTTGGGAGCCTCCGCAACCACCACGCCGGGGGCCGCCTGCGGAGCGGGCTGCGGCGCGGTGGCCGGAACGACGGCGACCTCGATGGCGGTGGCGCCCGCCGACTGCGAGGCCGTGCGCGGCTCGACGCCGCGGAGCACCGGCGTCAGCGCCGCCAGATACATCCTGGTCTCGCGCGGCATCTTCTGCTTCTTGGCAAGGACCGCCGCGTAGCAGGCCGGGCCGCAGTTGTAGGCCGCCAGGAAGCCCGGCGCGCCGAACAGGTCATACATCTCGCGCAGATAGGCGGTCCCGGCCAGGATGTTGTCCCGCGGGTTCGACGGGTCGGCGCCCAGCCCGTATTGCCAGCGCATCATGTCGTAGGTGCCCGGCATCACCTGCATCAGGCCGATGGCGCCGGCCGAGCTGGTGATGGTGCGTCCGTTGACCAGCGAGCGCCCGCCGCTTTCCCGCATCATCACGGCGCGGATCCACTTCTCCGGCACGTCGAACCGTTCCGACGCCTCGCGAATGTGCGGCACCCAGGGGGCCAGCGGATCGTTCGGGTCGATGGGTTTTGCCGCCACATCCACCGGCGCGGTGGGAGCCATCGCTGTATCCGGAGCGTTCGAGGCGCATCCCGCCAAGCCGAGTGCGACGATCAGGGCAACACCGGCGGCACGGGCCGCTTTGAGGTCTCGATAAGCCACAAGGAAGGGTCCGTGCTGGTGGCGCAAAGTCGAAGGCGTTACCCCCTCTTTGCGGTGTATAGATGGCCGCTGTCAAGCATCAACGCGGGTGTAATGGACCGATTCGACGGCATTTAGCTTTTTTCATCTGCTTACGGAATGGATTCGACGCAAAAGCCGTTCATCCACTTTCGGCCTTCCCTGGCGAAGGGCGTAGTCGGATTTGCCGAGGCCCATCGACGAGAAACGCGCTGTTTTGTCACGCCTTCCGCGCGTGGCGCTCGGACGGAAAAAGACCGACAAAGCCTTGACGAATATACGACCCGTGCTTATTGAATGAGCGTTCATTTAGTTTCGAGCCGACATGCCCGATACCGCCCCACCGCCGACGCAGCGCCGATCCCGCCGCAAGGAAGCCCGCCCGGCCGAGGTCATCGAGGCCGCGCGCGACCTGTTCATGTCGCGCGGATACGCCGCGACGAAGCTGGAGGATGTCGCCCGCAAGGCCGGGGTCAGCGTCGGCCTGCCTTACCTCTATTTCGAGAACAAGGAAGGGCTGTTCAAAGCCGTCGTCCGCGAATCGATCCTTCCCCAGTTCCGCATGGGGGAAGAGATGCTGGACAGCTTCACCGGCAGCAGCGAGGAGTTTCTCCGTTTCCTGGCCCACAAGTTCTGGGAAATGGAGCAGAGCCCCAACGCCGGCCTGTCCAAGCTGGTGATCGCAGAGGCCGGAAACTTCCCCGACATCGCCCGCTTCTACATGGAGGAGGTCGTGCTGCGCGGCCGCCGCTTCTTCGCGCGCATCCTCCAGCGCGGGATCGACCGCGGGGAGTTCCGCCCGATGGACGTGGAGCAGATGGCACGCGTCGCGGCAGCCCCGCTGACGATGCTTTCCCTATGGAACCGCTCCTTGCGGCCCTACGAGCCCGACCCGGCCCTGGCCGCCGGAGAACCCTACATTGACGCCTACCTCGACCTCATGCTGCATGGGCTGAGGGCCGCACCCAAGGACGCACCGCGCCATGATTGACGCCAACCCCGGCACTCTCGACCACCCCGTGGGCCAGCGCCGCAGCCTCGTGCGCCGGATGGCGCTGCCGGTCCTGATCGTCGCCGCACTGGCGGCGGGCGGGGCCGCCTGGAAGGTCCGCACCGCCGGGGAGGCCGCGGCCGTGCCGACCCACGCCCCACTGCCGGCGGAACGGCCGGTCGAACTGGCGGCGGTCGAAATCACCCGCGCCGCCGCCCGCACACTGGTGGAGACCGTGCGGCTCAGCGGTTCGGTGCAGCCACTGGAGCAGTCGCTCGTGAAGTCGGAGGTCGCGGCGCGGCTGGTCGAGGTGCCGGTGCGCGAGGGGCAGGCGGTGCGCAAGGGACAGCTGCTCGCCCGCTTCGACACGGTGGAACTGACCGCCAAGCTGAACGAGAAGCTGAGCAACCTGGAAGGCGCCAAGGCGCAGCTGGTGCTGGCCGAGAAGACGCGGGCGAAGAACCTCGCCCTGCGGCAGAAGGACATCGTGTCCGAGACCAACATGGACCAGGCGCAGAGCACATTCCGCTTCCAGCAGGCCGCCGTGTCGGCGCTGGAGGCGCAGGTGGAGCTGAGCCGCAAGGCGCTGCGCGACGCCACCGTGCTCAGCCCGATCGACGGCACCGTGGCGGAGCGCGCGATCAACCCCGGCGAGACGCTGGCGGTGAACGCCAAGATGTTCTCGGTCGTCGACCTCAGCCGCGTGGAGGTCGAGGCGACCGTGCCGGCTGACGACGTGGCCCGGCTGAAGCCCGGCCAGACCGTGCGGCTGCGCGTCGAGGGATTCGGCGCGCGGGAGTTCGTGGGCGAGATCGCGCGCATCAACCCCATGGCCCGCGCCGGCACCCGCGCCATCCCGGTCTATGTCAGCCTCGACAATGCCGACGGCAGTTTGCGCGGCGGCATGTTCGCGGCCGGCGACGCGGTGGTCGCCCAGGCCGATCGCGCCTTCGCCCTGCCCCCCGCCGCCGTCCGCCACGACGCCGAGGGCGACTTCGCGCTGGTCGTCGCCGGAGACCGGGTGGAGCGCCGCAAGGTGCAGGTGCTGGGGACGTGGTCGCGTGGCGACCTCGTGCAGGTGGACGGCGTTGCCGAAGGCGACGTCGTGGTGACCGCCCCCCTGCCCGGCCTCGCCGCCGGGCGGGCGGTGAAGGTCGTGGGGAGCTGACGGCTCATGCCCATCACCCGCATCAGCGTCGACAACCCCGTCTTCGCCACCATGATGATGGTGGCGCTGATGGTGCTGGGCCTGTTCTCCTACCAGCGGCTGGGCGTCGACCAGTTTCCCGACGTGGACTTCCCGCTGGTCGTCGTCTCGACCGAGTATCCCGGCGCCAGCCCGGAGTCCGTTGAAACCGACGTGACCCGCCCCATCGAGGACGCGGTCAACACCATCGCCGGCATCAAGACGCTGACCTCCCGCTCCTACGAGAGCCGGTCGGTGGTGATCGCCGAATTCGACCTGAAGACCGCCTCCACCCAAGCGCTCCAGGACGTGCGCGAGAAGGTCTCCGCGCTCCGCCCGTCCTTCCGGGACGAGGTGAAGGACCCGCAGATCACCCGCTTCAACCCGGACGACCAGCCCATCCTGTCCATCGCCGTCAAGTCGGACATCCGCACGCTGCGCGACCTGACGACGATGACCGACCAGATCGTGCTGAAGCGATTGCAGAACGTCCGCGGCGTCGGCCGGGCGACCATTGCCGGCGGCGTCAAGCGCCAGATCCAGGTGCGGCTACGGCCGGAACGGCTGGAGGCGCTGAACGTCGGCGTCGACCAGGTCATCAAGGCGATCAAGGACGAGAACCAGGACCTGCCGGCCGGCACCGTGTCGGGCGGCGGGGCGGAGCGCGTCGTCCAGGTGGACGGGCGTGTGATCGACCCGCGCCAGCTGCTCGACCTGATCGTCGCCCGGCGCGGTGGCGAGCCGGTGCGGCTGCGGCAGGTCGCCGAGGTGCTGGACGGGCAGGAGGAGCAGGAGTCCGTCGCCCTCTTCAACGGCGCCCCGGCGCTGGCCGTGGACGTGGTCAAGATCCAGGGCTCCAACACGGTGGAGGTCGCCCGCGGCCTGTACAAGGCGCTGGACGAGCTGCGCCGCGACGGCTCCCTGCCCAGCGACGTGGCGCTGGAGGTGGTCCGCGACACCTCGCGCGGGATTACCAACTCGCTCAGCAACGTGCAGCGGACGCTGGTCGAGGGCGGCGTGCTGACTGTCTTCATCGTCATGATCTTCCTGGGCTCCTGGCGCAGCACGGTGATCACGGCGCTGACCCTGCCGGTGGCGGTGATGGGCACCTTCGGCGTGCTGGCGGCCTTCGGCTTCACGCTGAACGTCATGACGCTGATGGCGCTGTCGCTGGCGATCGGCATCCTGATCGACGACGCCATCGTGGTGCGCGAGAACATCATGCGCCACCTGGGCAAGGGCCAAGGGCACCGGCAGGCGGCGTTGGACGGCACCAAGGAGATCGGGCTGGCGGTGCTGGCCACCACGCTGACCATCGTGGCCGTGTTCCTGCCCGTCGCCTTCATGGGCGGCATCATCGGGCGCTTCTTCCTGCAGTTCGGGATCACCGTTTCCGCAGCGGTGCTGATCTCCCTGTTCGTGTCCTTCACGCTGGACCCCATGCTGTCCAGCCTGTGGTACGATCCGGCGGCGCACGGGCGGCACGGGCGCGGCGTCTTCGGCCGCTTCGCCGGCGGCTTCCAGCGCGCCTTCGACGCCATCGCGCGGGTCTATGGCCGGCTGCTGGGCTGGGCGCTGAGGTGGCGCTGGCTGGTGTTGCTTTTGGCGCTGGGCATCTTCGTCGGCAGCTTCTTCCTGGTGCCGCGCATCGGCGTGGAGTTCGTGCCGGCCGCGGATCTGGGCGAATCGGTCGTGGAGGTGGAGACGCCGGTCGGATCCTCCCTCGACTACACGGCGGCGAAGCTGCGGCAGGCCGAGGCGGCCATCCGCGAGTTCCCGGAGGTCGCCTACACCTACGGCACGGTCAACACCGGGGCCGCCGTCGGCAAGAACCGCGGCAGCGTCTATGTCCGGCTGGTGCCGATCAACCAGCGCAAGCGCTCCCCCAACGACCTCGCCCCGGCGATCCGCGAGCGGCTGGCGGCCATCCCCGGCATCAGCGTCGGCATCGGCATCCCCGGCGTGGGCGGCGTGCAGAAGCAGATTCAGGTCTCCGTCCAGGGCCGCGACATCGCGGAACTGGACCGCATCGCCCAGCAGGTCACCGCCGCCATGGGCCGCATCCGCGGCTTCGTCGACGTGGACAGCAGCCTGAAGGCCGCCAAGCCGACCCTGTCGGTCCGGCTGGAGCGGGAAATCGCCAGCGACCTGGGCGTCGGCACAGCGCAGGTCGCCAACACGCTGCGTCCCCTCTTCGCCGGCGACACCGTATCCACCTGGAAGGCGCCGGACGGCGAGAGCTACGACGTGCTGGTCCGCCTGCCGGAGGGCGACCGGGTCGGGCGCGCCGACCTGGACCGCATCTATCTGACCGGCCGCGACGACGCCAACGGCATGCCGCGCATGGTGCCGCTGTCGCAGGTCAGCCGCGTCTCCACCACGCTCGGCGCCTCGCAGATCAACCGCCGTGACCTGTCGCGCGAGGTCAACGTCCAGGCCAACGTCCAGGGCCGCGCGGCCGGCGACGCCGGCAAGGAGTTGCAGGCGGCGATTGCCGACATCAAGCTGCCGCCCGGCTACCGCATCGTCTTCGGCGGCTCCACCAAGGACATCGCGGAGACGACCGGCTACGCTACCCAGGCGCTGCTGCTGGCGGTCATCCTGATCTACCTGATCCTGGCCTCGCAGTTCGGCAGCTTCCTCCAGCCCATCGCCATCATGGTCTCCCTGCCGCTGTCGCTGGTCGGCGTGTTCCTGGGCCTGCTGGTCGCGGGATCAACCCTGAATATCTTCAGCGCCATCGGCTTCATCATGCTGATGGGCCTGGTGACCAAGAACGCCATCCTGCTGGTCGACTTCGCCAACCAAGCCCGCGCCCGCGGCGTGGAACTGCGCGACGCGGTCGTCGAGGCCGGCGTCATCCGCCTGCGTCCCATCGTCATGACCACCATGGCGATGATCTTCGGCATGATCCCGCTGGCGCTCGGCCTTGGCGAGGGCGCGCAGCAGCGAGCGCCCATGGCCCACGCGGTCATCGGCGGGCTGATCAGCTCCACGCTGCTGACCCTGCTGGTGGTGCCGGTGATCCTGACCTACCTCGACGCCGTCTCCCGGCGCTTCAAGCACTGGTTCGGACGGAAGGATCCGGACGCGGTGGCGCATGGGGTGGCGGCGGAGTGAAGGGTGCAACGACGGTCACTCGCCGTGCCCCACGGCCAGGACCGTCCCGAGCGCCAGCAGGCCCAGGAAGAAGCAGCGCCGGAAGGTTTCCGCGTGGACGCGCCGGCGCAGCCATTGGCCCAAGAACATGCCGGCCAGCGCCGGGACCAACGCGGCCGCGGAGGCGCCGGCAATCCCACCCTGGAGAAGGCCTTGCTGGGCGAGGCCGGCGGCCAGCGCCAGGGTGGAGACCGTGAAGGACAGGCCGAGCGCCTGGATCAGCCCGTCGCGGTCGAGGCCGAGCGCCTGGAGGTAGGGCACGGCGGGGACCACGAAGACGCCCGTCGCGGCGGTGACCACGCCGGTGGCGGCCCCGACCAGCGGCGACAGCCAGAACTCGGCGCGTGCTGGCACGCGCATTGACACCTTTGCCAAGCCGACCAAGGCGTACACCAGCAGCGCGACGCCCAGCGCCCGGACCGCGTGTTCGGCCTGGACGCCGGCCAGCAGGCTCGTCCCGACCCAGGTTCCGAGCGAAATCCCGAGCATCATCGGCCACAGCCGGTCCAGGACCACGCCGAACCGCGGGCCCGCGGCGAGCTGCCAGACGTTCGTCACAAGCGAAGGCACGACGAGCAGCGCCGCCGCCTCCGACGGCGGCATCACCAAGCCGAGGAGGCCGACGGCGACCGTCGGCAAACCCAGGCCGATCATGCCCTTGACGAGGCCGGCGAGGGTGAAGGTGACGGCCACATGGGCCAGGAGGGAGAGTGGCAAGTCCATCATGGGTGCGACTTGAAGCCACTCGCGATGCCAAGGCAATGTGGATGTCGCAAAGCCAGCCTTCGTTTTTGCCGAAGGCACGTTCCGCGAGGTGACACCCATGCGATTCGACCTGATCGACCTGCGCCTGTTCCTGCACGTCGTCGAAGCGGCGAGCATCACCCATGGCGCCGAGCGCTCGCATCTGGCGCTGGCATCGGCCAGCGCTCGCATCCGCGGCATGGAGGAGACGCTGGGCGTCCCGCTGCTCGACCGGGGCCGGCGGGGCGTGCGGCCGACGCCGGCCGGTGACGCCCTGACGGCGCACGCGCGCATCGTGCTGCAGCAGTTGGAGCGCATGCGCGGCGAGTTGGGGGCCTACGCGCAGGGGCTGAAGGGCCATGTGCGCCTGCTGTCCAACACGGCCGCCCTCGCCGAATTTCTGCCGGAAGCGCTGGCGCTCTTCCTGGCCGAGCATCCCAACATTGACGTGGAGTTGGAGGAGAAGCCCAGCGACGCCATCGTGCGGATGGTGGCGGAGGGCTTGGCCGACGCAGGGGTGGTCGCCGATTACGCCGACCGGTCCGGGCTGGAAACCTTCCCGTTCCGCACCGACCGGCTGGTGCTGGTCGTGCCGCGCGGTCACGCGCTGGCGGGGCGGCGGGGGATCGCCTTCCGGGAGGTGGTCGGGCACGGCTTCGTGGGGCTGGGTGCCGGTAGCGCGCTTCAAAAGCACATCGACGATCAGGCGATCCGGGTGGGCCAGCCGCTGAAGCTGCGCGTCCGGGTCCGCGGCTTCGACGCGATCTGCCGGATGGTCGAACGGGGGGTCGGGCTGGCCGTCATTCCCGAATCATCGGCGCGGCGCTGCCGGCGTTTCGCCAAGATCCGCGCGGTGCGGTTGACGGACGCCTGGGCGGTGCGGCGGCTGTACGTCTGCGTGCGCCGGATGATCGACTTGCCGATCCACGTGCGTCTGATGGTGGAGTGTTTGGTGCGCGGTGGCGAGAGTCATCCCCCTCGCCCGGCCGGGCCGGGAGAGGGAGGGGCCCGCACCGAAGGTGTGGGAGGGTGAGGGCTTGGTTTCTCGGGAAGACCTAGCCCTCACCCTCCCATGGCTGTGCCATGGGTCCCTCCCTCTCCCTGCGGTGCAGGGAGAGGGGAAGGATTTGCGTCACTCCCCGCCGGGGACCGGGTGACCGGCGTCGGGGGCGACGGTGGGGCGGCGTTTCAGCAGGCGGGCCACCGCGTTGCCGGCGCTGTCCATGTAGAGGTAGAGGACCGGCGTGATGTAGAGCGTCAGGATCTGCGACACGCACAGGCCGCCCACCACGGCGAGGCCGAGCGGCTGGCGCAGTTCGGCCGCGGCGCCGTGGGCGATGGCGATGGGCAGGGTGCCCATGACCGCCGCCATGGTCGTCATCATGATCGGGCGGAAGCGCAGCAGGCAGGCCTGCTCGATCGCCTCGCGCGCGGTCATGCCCTGGTTGCGCTGCGCGTCCACCGCGAAGTCGATCATCATGATCGCGTTCTTCTTCACGATGCCGATCAGCATCAGGATGCCGATGATCGCGATCATGCTGAGTTCCTGCCCGAACACCATCAGCGTGGCGAGCGCGCCGATGGCCGCCGAGGGCAGGCCCGACAGGATGGTCAGCGGGTGGATGAAGCTCTCGTAGAGGACGCCCAGCACGATGTAGATCACCAGCACCGCGGCCAGCAGAAGCAGGCCCTGGCCGGCCTGGGCGTCCTGGAAGACCTGGGCGGTGCCGGCGAAGCCGGTGGTGATGGTCGCGGGCAACGCCATCTCCTGCTCCACGGTGCGGATCGCGGCCACGGCGTCGCCCAGTGCGGCGCCGGGGGCGAGGTTGAAGGACAGCGTCACGGCCGGAAGCTGGCCCTGGTGGTTGACCGTCAGCGGCCCGGCGGTGCGCTGCACGCTGGCGAAGGCGTCCAGCGGCACGAGCTTGCCCGTGGTGGAGCGGACGTAGATGCGCGACAGCGCGTCGTCGCCGACCTGGTACTTTGGCGCCAGTTCGATCAGCACCTGGTAGTCGTTGCTGGGCGTGTAGATGGTCGAGACCTGGCGCTGGCCGAAGGCGCTGTAGAGGGTGGAGCGCACCTGGTCCACGCCGATGCCCAGCGTCGCCGCCTTCTCGCGGTCCACATGCACGTAGGCCTGCGGGCTGTTCAGCTGGAGGTCGCTGGTCACGTCCTGCAGGATCGGGATGTCGTGCAGGGCGCGTTCCAGACGGCCCGACCACTGGTACAGCTCATCCAGGTCCAGGCCCTGGATGGTGTACTGGTACAGGCTCTTGGACTGGCGGCCGCCGATGCGCAGGTTCTGCACCGGCTGCATGAAGACCGCCATGCCGGGAATGCCGGCCAGCTGGCGGCGCAGCTGCTGGATCACCTCGCCCGCGCCGACACGCTCCTCCCGCGGCTTCAGCACGACGAACATGCGGCCGGAGTTGATGGAGTTGCCGCCGACCGCGACGGAGGAAGTGACGTCGTCCACCGCCGGGTGGGCCTTGATGATCGCGGCGACCTTCTGCTGCCGCTCCGCCATCGCCGGGAAGGAGATGTCGGGCGCCGCCTCCGTAGAGACGGAGATCTGGCCGATGTCCTCCGTCGGGAAGAAGCCCTTCGGGATGGCCTGGAACAGCATGACCGAGCCGGCCACCGTGCCGAGCATGACGAGGCCCATGATCGGCCGGTACTTCAGCGCCAGCCGCAAGGTCGAGCCATAGCCGCGCAGCAGCGCGTCGAAGCCGCCTTCCAGGATGCGACCGAACAGGCCCTCCTTCGCGCCGTGCGGCTCGTGCGACAGCATGCGGGAGCACATCATCGGCGTCAGCGTCAGCGCCACGAAGGCCGACGCGGCAATGGACATGGTCACGACCAGCGCGAATTCGTGGAACACGCGGCCGACCACGCCGCCCATCATCAGGATGGGGATGAAAACCGCCACCAGCGACAGCGTGATCGACACGATGGTGAAGCCGATCTCGCGCGAGCCCTTGATGGCCGCCTCATAGGGGCGCATGCCCTCTTCGACGTAGCGGACGATGTTCTCCATCATCACGATGGCGTCGTCGACGACAAGGCCCACGGCCAGCGTCAGCGCCATCAGCGAGATGTTGTCGATGGAGAAGCCCATCACATGCATGCCGCCGGCCGTGGCGATCAGCGAGATGGGCACGGTCAGGGCCGGGATCAGCGTCGCCGACAGACGGCGCAGGAACAGGAAGATCACCATCACGACCAGCGCAATGGTCAGGCCGAGCGTGAACTGCACGTCCTCCACAGCCTGACGGATCGAGGTGGAACGGTCGTTCATCACCTCCACCTTGGCGCTGGGCGGCAGCTGGGCGCGGAAGGTCGGCAGCAGGGCCCTCACCCGGTCCACCACCTCCACCGTGTTGGCGTCGGGCTGGCGCTGCACGGCCAGCACGATGGCGCGTGTGCCGTTGTGCCAGCTGGCGGTGCGGATGTTCTCCACGCTGTCCAGCACGGCGCCGACGTCGCCCAGCCGCACCGGCGCGCCGTTGCGCCAGGCGATGATCAAGTCGCGGAAAGCCGCGGCGTTGGGAAGCTGCGGGTTGGCGGCGATGACCAGCTGCTGCTTGTCGCCGGACAGGGTGCCGACCGGCGTGTTGGCGTTGGCCGCGGCCAGGGCCTTTTGCAGCTCGTCAATGCCGATGCCGCGCACCGACAGGGCGTTGGGATCGACCTGGACGCGGACCGCGTATTTCTGCGACCCGTAGATCTGCACCTGCGCGATGCCCGGCAGGGTGGCCACCTTCGGCTGCACCGCGGTTTCCGCGAAATCGTTCAGCTGCGACAGCGGCAGCGTCGGGGAGCTGAGCGACAGCAGCAGGATCGGCGCGTCGGCCGGGTTGACCTTGCGGTAGCTGGGCGGGGTGGTCATCTCCGCCGGCAGGCGGCGCTGGGTGCGGGCGATGGCCGCCTGGACGTCCTGCGCGGCGGCGTCGATGTCCCGTTCCAGCACGAACTGGATGGTGATCGACGTGTTGCCGAGGCTGGAGGTGGAGGTCAGCGTGTCGATGCCGGCGATGGTGGAGAACTCGCGCTCAAGCGGGCTCGCCACCGACGCGGCCATCGTCTCCGGGCTGGCGCCCGGCAGCGTGGCGGACACGTTGATGACCGGGAAATCCACCCGCGGCAGCGCCGCGACCGGCAGCTGGCGGTAGGCCGCAAGGCCCCCCAGCACGAGCGCCGCCGTCAGCAGGATGGTCATCACCGGACGGCGGATGCAGAGTTCGGAAATGCTCACGACGCACCCCCGGGAGATGCGGGGGCGAGGTCGCTCTTCTTCTTCGCATCACCGCCCTTCTCATCCCCCCGAGCGCTGACCTTGGCGCCGGGGAAGAGGCGGGACTGGCCGTCCACCACCACCCGCTCGCCGGCCTGGAGGCCGCTGGCGATGATGGCGAGGCCGTCCTGGCTGCGCGACACGGTCACCGGGCGGACCTCCACGGTGTCGTCACCCTTCACGACGTAGACGAAGCGGCCCTCCTGGCCGGTCTGCACCGACTCGTCGGGCAGGGTCAGGGCCTGCGGCTCGACGCGCAGGGTCAGCACGACGTCCACGAACTGGCCGGGCCACAGGCGGGTGTCGGTGTTGGGGAACTGGCCCTTCACCAGGATGGTGCCGGACTGCTGGTCCACCTGGCTGTCCACGAAGGACAGGACGCCGTCTTCCGGCGCGCGGCTGTCGCCGGGGATGCCGGCGGTGACCGGCAGCTTGCCCGTTTCCATGGCCTTGCGGATGGTCGGCAGGTGGCGTTCCGGCACGTTGAAGGCGACGGTGATCGGGCGCAGCTGGGTCAGGGTGACCAGCGGCGTGGCGTCGGCCGCGCGCACCATGGTGCCGGCCTTGGCGTTGACCGCACCGGTGCGGCCGTCCATGGGGGCGGTGATGCGGGTGAAGGACAGCGCGACCCGCGCCGCCTCGATCGCGGCGTTGTCGGCCTTCACCGTGCCTTCCAGCGCGTCCGCCGTGGCGATGGCGGCGTCGAGCTGCTGGCGCGAGATGGCGTTGGAGCGCACCAGCTCGCTGTAGCGCCGCACGTCGCCGCGGGCCTTCTCCAGATTGGCCTTGTCGCGCTCCAGGTTGGCCTGGGCTTGGCGGAGCTGGGCGTCGAGCGCGCGAGCGTCGAGCGAGAACAGCAGGTCGCCCGCCTTCACCTCCTGCCCCTCGGTGAAGTGGACAGTGTCCACCACTGTGTCGACGCGCGCCTTGATGGCGATCGCCGCCAAAGGTTGGACCGATCCAATCGTGCCGAGCCGTTCCGGGACCGCGCGCGCCTCCACCGGTTTCACCACCACCGGCACGGCGCGCGGGGCGCTGGCCGGGGCGGCGGCCTTGGCGACCTCCGCCCCGCCGGTCTTCAGGCTGTACCAGTACCCGCCGCCAGCCAGCGCAGCCACCAGCAGGACCGGAAACACTATGCGTCTCGTCACGTCGAACTCCCGGCGCGGTGGCCTCGATCAGGCAGGGCTTCGGCCCTGGCCGCAGTGGTGGTGTCTGTTGGGGCGGTATCGGTTTTGGTGGTGCCCGCCGTCACGAAATCGAGGACGGCGCGTTCCAGTTG
Source organism: Azospirillum canadense (assembly GCF_025961225.1). GTDB lineage: Bacteria > Pseudomonadota > Alphaproteobacteria > Azospirillales > Azospirillaceae > Azospirillum > Azospirillum canadense. The sequence continues at coordinate 1,183,230 of NZ_JAOQNG010000010.1, forward strand.
CTCGCGCGGGCGGTCGCCCAGCCCCATGACGCCGCCGCGCACCATGCCGATGATCAGCATCGGCGTGATGTCGGTGTCGAGCGCGCGGAACTGGCCGGCGGCGATGCCGTCCTCCAGCACGGTGCGCAGGACCGCGGCCATGTGGGCGTTGCGGTGGCGGATCAGGCGGCGCCCCTGCTCCGCTAGGTCGGACTGGTGGCCGCCGATGATCTTCAGCGTCGGCAGCTGTTCCCCGAAAATGTCGATCAGCGCCGACGCCCAGGCGCACAGCCGGCTGCACGGGTCGGAACCGACCGGCGCCAGGGCCGACATCCGGCCTTCCAACTCATCGAGTGCGCGGGCCAACGATTCGAGGTACAAATCTTCCTTGGACGGAAAATAGCGGTAGAGCGTCGCCTTCCCCACCCCCGCCAGCTTCGCCACCTCGTCCACCTGGACCGCGGCGTAGCTGCGCTGCGCGAACAGGGTCGAGGCGGCCGCGAGGATCGCTTCGCGTCGCTTCAGGCGCCAGCCGGGTGCCGCGTCGCCAGTTGCCGCGTCGAGGGGCATTAATCCCGAAACCTCGAATGTCCGATGAAGAAAAAATGAAACTCGCCGGTTTCAAAAACTGAAAATACCTGAGCCCCGTACGCTGTCAAGCGACATGGCACGCGTACATCTGCATACGGGGTAACACGGCGGCCCCTTGCGCGCACGGCGGCGACATCGGAAGATCGGCCCGACACCAAACCGGTCACATAACAGGGGGGCACCCACAACATGACCGCGATCAGCCTGCGTTCCACCCTCATCGGCGCCGCCTTCGCCATCGGCCTCGCCACCCCGGTCGCGGCCTTCGCCGAGACCTGGGACATGCCGACGCCCTATCCCGACACGAACCTGCACACCATCGTGGTGCGCCAGTTCGCCGACGACGTGAAGGCGGCCACGGGCGGCAAGATCCAGATCACCGTCCATTCCAACGGCTCCCTGATCAAGCATCCGGAGATCAAGCGCGCCGTGCAGTCCGGCCAAGCGCAGCTGGGCGAGGTGCTGATCAGCTCCTGGGCGAACGAGGATCCGCTCTACGGCCTCGACTCGGTGCCGTTCCTGGCGACCGACTTCGCGTCGTCGAAGAAGCTCTACGAGGTTTCCAAGCCGTATCTGGAGAAGAAGCTGGAGCGCCAGCGCCTGAAGCTTCTCTACTCCATTCCGTGGCCGCCGCAGGGCCTGTACGTGAAGGAGGACATCGCCTCCGTCGCCGACCTGAAGGGCCAGAAGTTCCGCGCCTACAACCCGGCCACCACCCGCATCGCCGAACTGTCGGGCGCCGTCCCGACCAAGATCGAGGCCGCGGAGGTCGCCCAGGCCTTCGGCACCGGCATCGTGACGGCCATGATCACCTCGGCCGCGACCGGCGTGGACACCAAGGCCTGGGACTTCGTGAAGGACTATTACGACATCCAGGCCTGGCTGCCGCGCAACATGGTCTTCGTCAGCGCCGAGGTCTGGAAGGGCCTGGACGCCGCCACCCAGAAGGCCATCCAGGAGGCCGCCGCCAAGGCCGAGGCCACGGGCTGGACCGAGTGGGAGAAGAAAACCGCCGACCTGAACAAGACGCTGGCCGACAACGGCATGAAGGTCCTGGCCCCGACCCCCGCCATCAAGGACGGCTTCGCCGCCATCGGCAAGACCATGACCGACGAGTGGATGAAGGCGGCGGGCGCCGACGGCGAGGCGATCATCGCGGCGTATAAGAAGTAAGGTCCAGCAAAGGGCTGAGTATTGCCCCCACCCTAACCCTCCCCCGCTTCGCAGGGGAGGGACCCGCGAAGCTCTCGCGCAAGCGTAGCTTGCGCTGACGCGGCAGGCGGACCTTCGGTCCGCCGAGAGCGGGAGGGTGGGGGCAAAGCGCCCACACAAGAACAACTCTCCCCAACTCCCCGCCCGATTTCTGGAGGTGGTTGCGCCATGCGCACCGCATTGTCCTTCCTCTACCGCGCCGCCGAGTTCCTGGGCGCGGTGTTCCTGGTGCTGATCGGCGTGCTGATCGTCAGCCAGGTCTTTTCCCGCCTGGTCGGGCGCATGGTGCCGGGGGCCGACGAGCTGGCCGGCTACTGCATGGCCGCGTCCTTCTTCCTGATGCTGGGGCCGGCGCTGCGCCGCGGCGCGCACATCCGCGTCGGCGTGCTGGTGGATCGCCTGCATGGGGGCGTGCGGCGCGTGTTCGAGGTGATCTGCCTGGGCTTCGCCAGCGCGCTCAGCCTCTATTTCGCTTTCTACTGGCTGCGCATGACCTACGATTCCTACGATTTCGGCGATCTCAGCCAGGGCGTGCTGCCGATCCCGCTGTGGATCCCGCAGGCGGCCATGGCCGCCGGGCTGGTGGTGCTGGTGGTGGCGCTGCTGGACGACCTGATCGCGGTGCTGATGGGGCGCGAGGCGTCCTACCAGAGCGCCGGCCTGCAGAGCGAGGGCTGAACCATGGACCAATCCACCGCCTCCATCGTCGTCATGCTCACGATGTTCGTGATGCTGGGCGCCGGCATCTGGGTCGCGCTGGCGCTGGCCGGCGTCGGCTTCGTCGCCATGGCCCTGTTCACGTCGCGCCCCATCGGGCTGGTCATGGCGACCAACGTCTGGGGGGCCAGCACCAGCTGGACGCTGACCGCGCTGCCGCTGTTCATCTGGATGGGCGAGATTCTGTTCCGCACGCGCATCTCGTCGGACATGTTCAAGGGGCTGGCGCCCTGGATGGGCTGGCTGCCCGGCCGGCTGATGCATGTGAACATCGTTGGCTGCTCCATCTTCGCCGCCGTGTCCGGCTCGTCGGCCGCGACGGCCGCGACCATCGGGCGCATGACGATTCCGGAGCTGACCCGGCGCGGCTACGATCCGATGATGATCGTGGGCTCTCTGGCCGGCGCCGGCACGCTGGGCCTGCTGATCCCGCCGTCGATCATCATGATCGTCTACGGCGTCGCCGCCGACGTGTCCATCGCCCGCCTGTTCATCGCCGGCGTCATCCCCGGCATCCTGCTGACCGGCCTGTTCATGGCCTATGTCGCGGGCTGGTCCGCCCTGAACCCCGGCCGCGTGCCGCCGCCGGAGCCGCCGCAGAGCTTTGCGGAGAAGATCCGCGACACCGGGTCGCTGATCCCCGTGGTTCTGCTGATCGTCGCCGTGCTCGGCTCCATCTACATCGGCATCGCCACGCCGACGGAGGCCGCGGGCGTCGGAGTCCTGGGATCGCTGGTGCTGGCGCTGGTCACCGGCACGCTGAACTGGACAACCTTCCGCGACAGCGTGCTGGGCGCGGCCCACACCTCCTGCATGATCGGCTTCATCCTGGCGGGCGCCGCCTTCCTGACCGTCGCCATGGGCTACACCGGCATCCCGCGCCTGCTGGCGGAGTGGATCACCTCCATGCAGCTGTCCACCGCGGCGCTGCTGGTCGTGCTGACGATCTTCTTCGTCATCATGGGCTGTTTCCTGGACGGCATCTCCATGGTGGTGCTGACCACGTCGGTCATCATGCCGATGGTGCAGAAGGCGGGGATCGACCTGCTGTGGTTCGGGATCTACATCGTGATCGTGGTGGAGATGGCGCAGATCACCCCGCCGGTCGGCTTCAACCTGTTCGTTTTGCAGCCGATGACCGGCAAGGACATCTTCACCATCGGCAAGGCGAGCTTCCCCTTCTTCGCCGTCATGGTGCTGATGGTCGTCCTGCTGTGGCTGTTCCCGGGTCTGGTGACGTGGCTGCCGTCGAAGATGATCGGGTGAGGACCGGACAAGTGGCCGCTATTGGGGACGTGCGTTTCACGACGGCCGGCGACACCGCCTTCAACGTCGAGTTCGGCGAGGGCATCGACCGGCCGACCAACGCCCGCGTGATGGCGCTGCACGCCCGCCTGAAGCGGGCGGCGGTGCCGGGGTTGGTGGAGACGGTGCCGACCTTCCGCTCCCTCCAGGTGGTCTACGACCCGGCGGCGACCAGCCGCCGGGTCGTCCAGGCCGCGGTGGAGGCGCAGATCGTTCCCGACGACGCGGCGGCGGCGGAGGGCGCGCTGTGGCGCCTGCCGGTCTGCTACGACCCGGAGCTTGGCCCCGACCTGGAGGAGGTCTCCGCCGCGCTGGGGCTGACGCCGGAACGGCTGGCCGCGTTGCATGGGGCAACGGAGTATTTCGTCTACATGCTGGGCTTCATGCCGGGCTTCGGCTACATGGGAGACCTTCCCGTGGAGCTGGAACGGCCACGCCGGACGGAGCCGCGCGTGCGCGTGCCGGCGGGTTCCGTCGCCATGGCGGGTCGGCTGACCACCGTCTACCCGTGGGAGAGCCCCGGCGGCTGGCACCTGATCGGCCACTGTCCGGTGCCGCTTTATGACGGCACCCGCCCCTCCCCCGTCCTGCTGGCGGCCGGCGACCGGGTGCGGTTCGAGGCGGTGGACCGGGCGCACCACGACGCGCTGGTGGCGGAGGTCGCCGCAGGGCGATTCGATCCGGAGACGTTGAGGGCATCGGCATGAGCGCGCCCGGATTGCGTGTGGTTAGACCCGGCCTGTTCGCCACCATCCAGGATCTCGGCCGCGTCGGGTACCAGGAGCTGGGCATGCCGGTGGCCGGCGCGCTCGACCCTATCGCCCTGCGGCTGGCCAACGCGCTGGTCGGCAATCCGGCGGGAACGGCGGGGGTGGAGATCGCCCTGCTCGGTCCGGCGCTGAAGGTCGAGGCCGAATCGGTGCGCGTCGCGGTCGTCGGCCCCATGGCCCTGCGGATGGAGCGCGAGGGGCAGCCGCCCGCAGCGCTGGAGCCCTACCGCACGCACACGCTCAATTGTGGCGACGTGCTGGCGCTGGGCGCGGTGACCGGCGCGTCGGTCGCCTATCTGGCCGTGGCCGGCGGCTTCGCGCTGGAGCCGTTCCTGGGCAGCCTGTCCACCTATGTGCGGGCCGGCATTGGGCCGCTGGGGGGCAAGCCGCTGGGCGATGGCGCTCGGCTTCCGCTGGTCCGCGACGCGGCGCCAGGGGGGGACGACGTGGAGTTGCCGGAGCCGCCGGACTATGGCGGCGGGCCGGTGCGCGTGGTGCTGGGGCCGCAGGACGACCGCTTCACCGCTGCGGCGGTGGAGACCTTCCTGTCCGCCACCTACCGCGTCGGCAAGGACGCCGACCGCATGGGACTGCGGCTGGAGGGACCGACGCTGGCGCACAGGGGTTCGGCCGACATCCCGTCGGATGGGCTGGTGACGGGCTCGATCCAGGTGCCGGGCAACGGTCAGCCGATCTTGCTGCTGAACGACCACCAGACGGCCGGCGGCTACGCCAAGATCGCCACGGTGATCTCCGCCGACCTGCCGCGCGTCGGCCGGCTGCGGCCGGGCGATGCGCTGGCCTTCCGCGCGGTGGGTGTGGATGAGGCGGAGGGTATCCGCCGCCGGCAGGAACAGGCCATCGCGGGCTGGATCCGCGCCATTCGCACGGTGCGCCCGGCGGGCGGCGTGGACCTGGACGCGCTCTATTCGGAAAACCTCGTGTCCGGCGTCGTGGACATCGTGAACGGCAACGGTGACATCCTGAACGCCGAGAACATGGCCGGAAATATGAACGGGAGGGCATCATGACCATCACGGTCAACCTGAACGCCGACCTGGGTGAAGGGTTCGGCGCCTATGCCATCGGCGACGACGAGGCGATGCTGGGCGTCGTCGCGTCGGCCAACATCGCCTGCGGCTATCACGCGGGCGACCCGCTGGTGATGACGCGCACGGTGAAGAGTGCGCTCAGCAACGGCGTCAGCCTGGGCGCCCATCCGGCCTTCCCGGACCTGCAGGGCTTCGGCCGCCGCCAGATGCGCCTTTCGGCGGCGGAACTGGAAGCCATGGTCGCCTACCAGATCGGCGCGTTGATGGGCATCGCCGCGACCTGCGGCGGTCGTGTCACCCATGTGAAGCCGCACGGCGCGCTGAGCAACATGGCGGCAGTGGACGAGTCCCTGTCCATGGCCATCGGCCGCGCCATCAAGGGCGTCGATCCGTCGCTGATCTTCCTGGCCATTGCCGGGTCGGAGATGGCCGAGGCCGGCCGCCGGTTGGGCCTTGCCACCGCGGAGGAGGTGTTCGCCGACCGCGCCTACGACGACAGCGGCAACCTCGTCTCACGCGCCCAGCCCGGCGCGATGATCCACGATCCGGAGGTCGCGGCTACCAACGTGCTGCGCATGCTGGAGGAAGGCGTGATCGTGTCGGTCACCGGCAAGCGTATCCCCTGCACCGCCCATTCCGTCTGCGTCCACGGCGACGAACCGAGCGCGGTCGTCATGGCGACGAACCTGCGGAAGACGCTGGAAGCGAAGGGCGTGCGGATCGCCACCCTGCCGGAGATGCGGGAGAGGTTTTGACGCTATCCCATTCTCCCTCTCCCCTCCGGGGAGAGGGAACTAGAAAGAGGGTCGTGATCACTCCGCCGGGCGCGGCGTGGCCCCGTGCGGCGGGTGGGCGGTGACGTCCTCCTCCGCGGGGAAGGGCTTCTTCTTGGCGATGTAGCTGTAGACCGTCGGCACGACGAACAGCGTCAGGAAGGTGCCCAGCATCATGCCGCCGACGATCACCGCGCCGATGGCCTGCCGGCTCTCGCCGCCGGCGCCGTGGGCGTTGGCGAGCGGCAAGGCGCCCAGCACCATGGCGCCGGTGGTCATCAGGATGGGGCGCAGGCGCAGAACAGCCGCCTCCTCCACCGCCTTGCGGATGTCCACCCCCTCGCGCTGGAGCTGGTTGGCGAACTCCACGATCAGGATGCCGTGCTTGGTGATCAGGCCGACCAGTGTGACGAGGCCGATCTGGCTGTACACGTTCATCGTGGCGCCGGTGAAATGCAGCGCCGCCAGCGCGCCGGTCATCGACAGCGGCACGGTCAGCATGATGACGAAGGGGTCGATGAAGCTTTCGAACTGTGCGGCCAGCACGAGATAGATGAAGGCTAGCGCCAGCACGAAGACGAAGTAGAGGCCGGTTGCCGATTCGCGGAACTCGCGGCTCTGGCCGGCGTAGTCGGTTTGGGCGGTGACGGGGAGGACGCGGTTCGCCGCGTCCCGCAGGTAGCCCAGCGCCTCGCCCAGCGAGGTGCCCGGCGCGAGCGTGGCGGTGATGGTGACGGAGCGCAGCTTGTTGAAGTGGTTCAGCTCCTTGGGCGCCACCCGCTCCTCCACGTGGACGAGGTTGGCGAGCGAGATCATCGACCCCACGGTGGTGCCGACCCCGGTCGCCGACGCCATGGGCGGCGTGCCGCGCACGTAGATGGAGGCGATGTCGTCCGGGTTGCGCCGGTCCACGTCCGCGACCTTCACGATCACGTCGTACTGCTTGCCTTCCTTCTTGAAGCGCGTCACCTGCCGGCCGCCGAGCAGCGTTTCCAGGGTGCGGCCCACCGTGTCCACGTCCACGCCCAGGTCGGCCGCCTTGTCGCGGTCGATGGTGATGCGCAGCTCCGGCTTGTTCAACTTGAGGTCGGTGTCGAGGTTGGTCAGGCCGGGGAACTTGCGCGCCTCCGCCAGCAGGCCGTCGACCATCTTCTGAAGCTCGCCGTAGGGAAGCGAGCTTTGGATGACGAAGTTGACCGGCTTTTCCACCGGGCTCTGGCCCAGCGACGGCGGGTTGGTGACGAAGGCCAGGATGCCGGGGATGCCGAACATCTTCGGGAACAGCTGCGCGGTGATCGCCTGCTGCTTCACATCGCGCTGGTCCCAATCGACGAGGCGGACGAAGCTGATGCCCTGGTTCACCACCGGGAAGCCCACCACGACGAAGAACTTCTCCAGCACCGGGATGTCGCGGAACAGCGCTTCCATGCGCTTGGCGTAGCCCTCGGTGTAATCGAGCGTGGAGCCTTCCGGCGCGATGGCGATGCCGACGATGGTGCCGCGGTCCTCCACCGGCGCCAGCTCCGACTTCAGGCCGGTGAACAGGGTGTAGCTGAGCCCCGCGACGACCGCCCCGACCAGCAGCACCAGCGGCCGGGCGCGCAGCGACAGGCGCAGGATCGCGCGGTAGCCGTTGGTCATGCCGTTCAGCAGCCGCTCGATGGCGTTGTAGACGACGTTGTGCTTGGTCTGGTGCTTCAGCAGCTTGGAACACATCATCGGCGACAGCGTCAGGGCGACGAAGCCCGACACGATCACCGCACCAGCCAGAGTCAGCGCGAATTCGGAGAAGAGGCGCCCGGTGCGGCCGGTCATGAAGCCGATGGGGGCGTAGACCGCGGCCAGCGTGATGGTCATGGCGATGACCGCGAAGCCGATCTCCTTGGAGCCCTTCAGCGCCGCCTGGAAGGGGGGCATCCCTTCCTCCACGTGGCGGTAGATGTTCTCCAGCATCACGATGGCGTCGTCGACGACGAGGCCGATGGCCAGCACCATGGACAGCAGCGTCAGCGTGTTGACGGAGAAGCCGAAAGCGTACATCAGCGCGAAGGCGCCGATCAGCGACACGGGGATGGTCACCAGCGGCACCAGCGTGGCGCGAAGGCTGCGCAGGAAGACGAAGATGACCAGCACGACCAGCACGATCGCCTCGAAGATCGTGTGGAACACCGCGTCGATCGACCGGGCGATGAAGACGGAGCTGTCGTAGGCGACGTCCACCCCCATGCCGTCGGGCACGGCGGCGCGGATCTTCGGCAGCGCCTCGTTGACCGCCTTGGACACGTCCAGCGGGTTGGCGGTGGACTGCTTCACCACGCCGATGGCGACGGCCGGGCGGCCGTTGAAGCGGGCGCTGACGCGCTCGTCCAGCGCGCCGACCTCGGCATGGCCGACGTCCTTGAGGCGGACGAGGTAGCCGGCCTCGTCGCGCAGGATGATGCGGTCGAACTCCTCGGGCGTGCGCAGGTCGGTTTCCGACACCACGGTGAACTCGCGCGCCTTGCTCTCCACGCGGCCGGCGGGGATCTCCACGTTCTGCTTGCGCAGCGCGTTCTCCACGTCCTGCGGCGTGACGCGGTAGGCGGCCATGCGCTGCGGGTCGAGCCACAGCCGCATGGCGAAGCGCCGCTCGCCGAAGATGCGCACCTGGGCGACGCCGGGCAGGTTCTGCAGGCGGTCCTTGACGTAGCGGTCGGCGAAGTCGGTGACGTCCAGCGACGAATGCCGGTCGGAGGAGAAGGCGAGGTAGAGGATCGGCTGGGCGTCGGCCTCCACCTTCGCGATGACCGGCTCGTCGATCTCGTTGGGCAGCTGGGCGCGCACGCGGCCAGTGCGGTCGCGCACGTCGCTGGCCGCCACGTCCACGTTGCGGTCCAGGCGGAAGCGGAGCGTGATCTGGCTCTTCTCCGCGCGGCTGATGGAAGACATCACGTCGATGCCCTCGATGCCGGACAGGCTGTCCTCCAGGATCTGGGTGACCTGGGTCTCGATGATCTCGGCGGACGCGCCCTTGTAGGTGGTCTCCACCGTCACGACGGGCTCGTCGATCTTCGGGTATTCGCGCACCGACAGGCGCTGGTAGGAGACGAGGCCGATCAGCATGAGCGCGAGGCTCATCACCGTCGCCAGGACCGGCCGGCGGATGGAGATGTCGGAGAGGACCATCGTATCAGCTCCCCGCCGGCTTGGCGTTCATGACCGCGACCGAGGCGCCGTCACGGATCTTCAGTTGGCCGGCGGTGACAACCATGTCGCCCGGCTTCAGGCCGTCCGCAATCTCCACCTCCGCGTTACGACGGCCGCCGAGCGTCACGGGGGCCTGCACGGCCTTGCCCTCCACGACCTTGAAGACGAACTGCTTGTTGCCGAAGGCGACGATCGACTGCTCCGGCACCAGCACGGCGTTCGGCTGGGTGTCGATGGTCAGGCTGACGCGGGCGAACAGGCCGGGGCGCAAGGACCCGTCGGTGTTGGCGACGCGGGCGCGGACCGCCACGGCGCGGCCGTTCACGTCGACCAGCGGGTCGATGGCGATGACCTTGCCGTCGAAGGTCCGGCCGGCGAAGGCGTCCACCGCGACCTGGAGCGTCTGCCCGGTCTTGACCGCGGGCAGGTACAGTTCCGGCACGCGGAAGTCGAGCTTCAGGGTGTCGATGGCCTCAAGGTTCACGATGTCCTTGCCGGCGGCCACCACGTCGCCGACCGAGACCTTGCGCAGGCCCAGCACACCGTCGAAGGGGGCGACCAGGGTCATCTTCTCCAGCTGCGCCTTGGCGAGCTGGATCGCCGCCTCGTCGGCCTGGAGCTTGGCCTGCGCCTGCTCCTTGTTGCGGGCGGGGCCGGTCTTCTGCCGGAACAGCTCGTCGGCACGGTTCAGCTCCGCGCGGGAAAAGGCGATGCTCGCCTGCGCCTGGGCCAGGGTGGCGCGGGCGATGCTGTCGTCCAGCCGGATCAGCACGGCGCCCTTCTTGACGGCCTGCCCTTCCTGGAAGGCGATCTCGGCGATCTTGCCGGCGACCTCCGGCCGGATGACAACCGATTCGTTGGACAGGAGCGAGCCCACCGCGGTCACCGTGCGCGACACGGCACCGACACGGACCGGCACCGCCTCCACCGGCATCGGCGGCATGCCGCCGGGGGGGCCGCCGGCCGGACCGCCCGGCTTCGCGGCGGACGCGCCGCCGGGCGAGGGAACGACCGTCCCGGCCAGCAGCGTCTCGATGGTCCCGCCCTGCTTCACGAAGTACCAGTAGGCGCCACCGCCGAGGGCGACCAGAACCAGAAGGGCGACGATCCGAAGCGTGTGGCGCATGAAAACGGGACCCGGACAAGCCCTTCCGCGCGCGGCGGAGCGGATGGGACGTTTCGTTTCAACCGCGCCGCGATAGGAGGCGGGCAGCGAACTGAACTCTATCGTTCAATTTTCCGCCGAAGTCGAGAAAGTTGCGCGCCTTTACGCAGTATACAGGCGATCCGTCCCGGAAACCATCTGCCCACCCTGCATAATCAGCCGTTCCCCGTCGGCGGTGACCAGCGCCAGATCGGCGGGCATGCCGGGTCCGATGCGGCCGCCAGCGTTCAAGGGGGCGTTCAAGGGGACGACGCTGCCGCCGTCCAGGCACAGGCCCGGCGCGCAGCAGGGCGACTCGCCGGCAGGCAGGATGGCGCGGATGATCCCCTGCTCAATGCGGAGGTCGGCAAGCAACGCGCCGTCCGGCCCGACAGGAGGCCCGATAGGAGGACTGTCGGCGGCGAGGTGAGCGGCGTCGATTCGCGCGCGCTTCAGCCAGAACTTCCCATTCGACAGCAGACGCCCGAGCAGGCAGGTGGTGGAGGTGCCCATACCCCATCCCGATGCAACACGACCGATCTGTCGAGTACGATAGTCATCGAAGTGTAAAGGAAGGTTTGCCGCCCGACGGAATGCTTGCCCGCCGTTGCAAAATCGGCGATGTCGATGCCCGGGAAAACCTCCCGGCAACAATCCATCGATGGGTGCCCGATGCTGATCGCCCAGATCTCCGACCTGCATGTGACGGCGCCCGGAAGCACCCCCACCACCGACTACGACACCAACGCGCGGCTGGCGGCGGCGATCGCCCACCTGAACGCGCTGGACCCGCGGCCCGACCTGGTGCTGATCACCGGCGACCTGATCAACGGCCCGAAGCCTGGCGAGTACGAGGCGCTGGCGGAGATTCTGGCGCCGCTCGCCATCCCCTACCGGGTGCTGGCCGGCAACCACGACGACCGCGACGGGCTGCGGCGGACCTTCGCCGGCGCGGGCTGGATGCCCATGGCCAACGAGGTCATCCAGGGCGACTTCATCCAGTACGCCGTGGAAGAGTTTCCCGTCCGCATCCTGATGCTCGACTCGGTGGTGGCGGGCAGCCCGGTGGGCGCCCTGTGCGAGCGGCGACTCGCCTGGACGGCGGAGCGGCTGGCCGAGCAGCCGGAGCGGCCGACCATCATCGCCCTGCACCACCCGCCCTTCGACACCGGGCTCGCCTTCCTGGACACGCTGCGCTGCCTGGACGGGGCGGACGAACTGGGTCGGTTGGTACAGGCGAACCGGAACGTGCTGGCCATTCTCAGCGGCCACACCCACCGGCAGACCGCGCTGAACTGGAACGGCGCCTACGGCTATGTGGCGCCGTCGATCGCCTACCAGATCGCGCTGGACCTGACGCCGGAGCCGCCCTACCGCTGGACGGAGGAGGCGTCCGCCCTGGCGCTGCACCTGTACCGGCCGGGCGCCGGGCTGATCACGCACCTGAGCCCGGTCGGCGACTACCCGGCCAAGGACTTCTCCCGCAAGGCCAGGAATTCCTGAAAGTTGGCGCAGCGGCCGGCCCGGTGCGCGGCCTCATAGGCGGCGTTCAGGGCGCGCTTGGCCTCCAGCGCGGCGGCGAAGCGGTGACGAATGGACTCGTCCCCGATGCGCAGCCCGTCACCCGCCAGCCGGGCGAGGACGTGGCGGTAGCAGCGCTCCGCACGGTCGCCGCTGTCGGCGGAAAAGGTGATGGAGCCCTCGCGCTGCCGGTACTCGTAGAGCGGCTGGCCGACCAGCGGCAGCGGGCCGACGCGGTCGATGACCTGGACGTTGAAGACCACGTCGTCGCAGAAATTGACATCCTCCTCCCAACCGGGGACGAGGTCGCGGCGCACCACCGGGAACATCGGCACGGAGGTCGCCAGGAACGCCTCACCGTCGAGTTCGCCCACCTCCTCCGTCGGCGGGAAGAGGGTGGAGAGCGGCGCGCCGTCGCGGTCGCGCACCACGGCCACATTGTCCACCGCGGCACCATGCCGCAGCGCCAGCGGTGCCAGCCGGGCGAGCCGGTTGGGCAGGAAGCGGTCGTCGGCGTCGAGCGGCGCCACCAACGGCTTCGACGCGGCGCGGAGCCCGGCGTTGCGGGCCGCCGGCGCGCCGGCCCCGACCCGGCCGGTGCCGGTGAAGACCAGCCGCGGGCTGCCCAGCCCGGCCGCCTCCAGCGTGGCGCGGTAGTCGGTCCCGTCGTCGCTGACGACCACCGCCTCCCAGTCGGCCCAACCCTGGTCCAGCAGGCTGGAAACGGCGCGCGCGATCGTGTCGTGCGCCCGGTGGGCCGCGATGATGACCGAGACTCCGCCCCCGTCCATACCCAAACTCCCCTTGCCGCCCGGCAGTGTGCCGAGTGGGGAACCGAAGGCGCAAGTCCGAAGCGGGGCCTATGCCGATCTCCGGGGGGCCGTCCCAATGGCAACTGGGCGGGATTTGGCGTTGCGGCCCGTTGAACATTGACCCCATACGGGCTATGTGGAGAGCCGAGAGGCGCGATGCGGCTCACATCCGATGGCCTGATAAAGGCACGACAGCCGAAGCCCCCGATAGACTATGCCGACGTCAGGGAGATCAAAAACGATGGCGCACGACGGATATACCCGCTTCGACGACGAACCCGAGCAGGAGCCGGACGAGAAGTCGAAGGAAAGCGCCCAGCCGCCCTTCGCGGCCGTGCAGTCGAACCTGTTCAAGGCGCGTACGGTCCTGATCTTCGGCCAGATCGACATGAAGCTGGCGCAGGCGGTTTCCGCCCAGCTGCTGGCTTTGGCGCATGAGAGCAACGACGACATCACGGTGGTGGTGAACTCCCCCGGCGGCCACGTCGAGGCGGGCGACACCATCCACGACATGATCCGCTTCGTGAAGCCGCGCGTGAAGATGCTCGGCACCGGCTGGGTCGCCAGCGCGGGCTGCCACATCTTCCTGGCCGCGAAGAAGGAAGACCGCTTCTGCCTGCCCAACACCCGCTTCCTGATCCACCAGCCGCTGGGCGGCACGGGCGGACGCGCGACGGACATCGCCATCGAGGCGAAGGAAATCATCCGCATGCGCGAGCGCCTGAACCGGATCATCGCGCGTGAGACGGGCCAGTCCTACGAGAAGGTCGCGAAGGACACCGACCGGAACTTCTGGATGCAGGCCGACGAAGCCCGCGAATATGGCATCGTCAGCCACATCATCGACACCTTCGATGAGCTGAAGTAACCGGCGCCATCCGGACACGCAAAAGCCCCTCCCACCCGGGAGGGGCTTTTTTCTTGGCCGCAAGCGTCGCCGCAAGTGTCATTCAGCGATGCAGCCCGTCCGGCCCATCACCGGGTTGATCACACCACGATGTTCAGGTTCTGGCCGCGCGTCGCCGTGACGTTGCCGCCGGAGCCGCTGCCGGCGGGCTGGAGCAGGCTGGTGACGGCCTGTTGCTGTTGCTGGGCCGACTGGTTCAGCGTCTTCATGCCGAAATCGGCCTGACCCTGCGCCTGACGCAGGCCGATGGCCGCGCCCAGGGATGAGGAGGTGACGTCGAGTGCCATGGGTCAGAGACCTTCAAAGGACCTGAACCGGATCGTCCGGTCAGATAACCACGTTGACGCGGGCGCTGCCGGCTCCCGAGGAGGAGACCGACGGTGCGGCGGCGTGCGTGGTTGCGGGTGTGGAGTGTACCACGGTTGGTGGATAGCCGGAAGTGGTGTGCGGCCCCGATCCCGCCCGGCCCGGCAAAGCGGTCCCTTGGCCGGTCCCTTGACCGGTCGCTTGACCGGTCGCTTGACCGGTCGCTTGACCCAGACCCTGTCCGGCTCCCTGGCTTGTGGCGAGGTCGCCCGCCCCGGTTCCCTGTCCCTGCTGGCGGGCCTGCCCGCCGTCGGCGCCGCCCACGAGCAGTTGCAGGGACGAACGGCCGTCCTTCCGGTCCTTCTGCGCTTCCCGGTACTGCTTCAGCGCGGCCTCGGTCGGGATCTGCTCGACCGTCGCACCGTCGGCCGGATCGCGGAACAGAAGGACGAGGCGCGACGCGCCCTGGTCGAACCGGACGGCGACGCGCGGGTAGCGCCCGAGGACCGGCAGGTCTTCGCTGGATTTTCCGGTATCAACCTTGACCGCCGACGTGTCCCCGGAAGCGTCCGCCGCGGGCGGAGTCCCGGCGCCGGCCCCTTTCTCAGCGGCAACGCCGCTGCGGGCCGCCATGACGGGCAACGGCACCTGGGCCGTTGCGGTGGCGAGGGCCACGTTCATGACAGGAACACCGATCTATGGACACGATCAGGATCCGATATTGCATCCAATGCCGAGCATTGTAAAGGGTTTGTTCATTATTATACGGTCTACGACCAAAGTCGAAATCCCGGTGGCTGTTCACGATTCTGTGAGTTCGCATTTCGGTACGTCCGGCCAAGGCTCCCAATCTTTTTACAGGCGGGCGAACACGCCCGCGCTTGCGGATCGCCGGCGGCGCCCTTAAGCCTTCGCCCATGGCTACGATCGCGGAAGCGCTGGCGCTTGCCCTGGACCACCACCTCGCCGGCCGGCTGGCCGAGGCGCAGGAACTCTACCACCGCATCCTGGACGCCGAGCCGGACCAGCCCGACGCCCTACATTTCCTGGGCGTGCTGGCGGGCCAAGTGGGGGAACACGCACTCGGCCTGCAGTTGATCGGCCGCGCGCTGGCCCAGCGGCTGGACGCGGCGGACATGCACGCCAACATCGCCAACGTCTGGCGGGCCGCCGCAAGGCCGGCGGAGGCCGTGGCGTCCTACCGGCGCGCCATCGCCCTACAACCCGGCTTCGCCGAGGCCTGGACGGACCTGGCCAACACGCTGCATCACAGCGGCGACACCCGCCGCGCCATCGCGGCGCTGGAGCGGGCCGTGGCCACGGCACCGGCCCTGGACGTGGCGCGCGAACGGCTGGGCGCCCTGCTGCACGAGCGCGGCCGGCTGCTGGTGGAGGCCGGGATGGGCGTGGAATCGCTGCCCGTTCTGGCCCGCGCGGCGGCGCTGCTGCCGCTGGACGCCGACATCGCCTTCCTGCACGGCAACGCGCTGTTCGCGCTGGGCCTGCGGGAGGACTCGCTGGCCGCCTACCGCAACGCACTGGCGATCACCCCAGACTTCCCGTCGGCGGCCCTGAACCTGGGCATTGCGCTGGGCGCGGTGGACCGGTTGCCGGAATCCGCCGCCGCGCTGGAATGCGCCGCGCGGCTGGACGTGCGCCACACCGAGGCGATCGACCGGCTGGTCGTGGCGCTGGCCCTGCTCGGGCGGGAGGAGGAGGCGGTCGCCTGGGGCGAGCGGGCGCTGGCGCTGAAGGACCGGGCGGCGCTGGCCCACGCCCCCGCCCTGCCGGCCTTGCCCGCCACGCCGCGGGACGCCGAGGCGCGGCGGCGCAAGGTCATCGCCTTCGCTTTGACGGGAAGCGGCGAGAAGGCCATGGGCGGCCTCTTGCAGAACCTGAGTTTGGCGTCGGCGCTCCATCCCGGCTGGGATTGCCGCGTCTACCACGACCACGCGCTGCCCGCCGCGGTGCTGGCGGAGCTGGCGGAGCTGACCGCCGCCGGGGCCGCCCTCGTTCCCGTCCCCATGGCCGGAGATCCCGACGGCGCCTACGCCCGGCTGGCCGTCGCCGACGACCCGGCGGTGGAGCGCTTCCTCTGCCGTGACGCCACGGTGCTGCTCACGCCGTCGCAGGCGGACGCGGTGGCGGCCTGGGAGGCGTCCGGCCTGCCCTTCCACGTGATGCGCGACGGTGTGCTGGACACGGAGATGATGCCCGGCGGGCAATGGGGAGGCATCGCCGGCCTGCTGCCGGACCTGCTGCCCCTGGTCGACCGCTACGCCGCGGCCGAGCCCGACGCCGACCGGTTCCTGCGCCGCATCGTCTGGCCGATGATCCGCGACCGCGCGCTGGTCCACGACCGCCACCACCGCCGGCACGGCCTGCCCTTCCCAGGCTGAGCGCCTCAGCCCTTGAACAGGCCGGAGTAGGCCAGCGCCGCGAGGAGGACGCTGAGCAGCAGCGTCACGATCGACGCCAGGAACCAGCGCAGGGTCTTCGTGTATTCGGCCTCGTCATCGTCGGAAATCTGGAGCGACCGCCAGAGACAGACCATCTGGAAGAGGATGGAGGCGGCGAGGATGAAGGCCGCGACAACGGACGGCACAGTCCAGGCCCCTTCCGCCTCGAAACTCCAGAAGCGCAGGAAGACGAGCGAGAAGCCGAGAATCACCGTGACGGCGGTGATGATGCCCTGCCGGTAGCCCGGCGGCAGCTCCTTGCGCGCCGGTTTGGCGGCCGGATTGGCGGGAGGCTCGGGCGTGTCGCTCATGATTCCACCTCCCGCACCGCGACCACGACCAGCCCGTCCACCGGCTCGCCGCTTTCGAAACGCAGGGTGTCGTGGGACAGGCGGGCCACGCCCAGACCCGCGGCGCCGAGGCAGCCGCGGACATACCCCTCGGCGTGGGCGTAGCGGCCGTGCGGGCTGACGCGGTGGGGTTCCGCCGCTTCCTCCAGCCGCTCCACCGTGAAGGCGAGCCGTCCGCCGGGGCGGAGTGCCGCCGCGGCCTGCGCCAGCACCGCGTCGAGCGCGCCGAAGTAGCACAGCACGTCGGCCGCCACGATTAGGTCGAAGGCGCCGGGCTGGCCGGCGAGAAAGGCGCCCAGCTCCGCTTCCGCCAGTCCGTCGTAGAGGCCGCGCGCGCGGGCGTGGTCCAGCATGCCCGGCGACAGGTCCACCCCGACCAGCCGGCGCGCCCAGGGTCGCAGGAAGGGTGCGCAGAGACCGGTGCCGCAACCGGCGTCGAGCACCGCGAGGATGCCGTCGGGCTCCACCCCCATCGCCTGCCGAAGGGCGTCGGCCAGCAGGCCCGGCGCGCGGTAGCCGAGTTCGGCCAGCTTCGTCTCGAACTCGCCGGCGAAATGGTCGAACACCTGCCGGACATAGGCGTCGGACGCCCGGTCTTCGGTGGCGAACCCGGCCAGCGCCGCGCCGATGTGGCGCGCCACGGGGTGGTCCGGATGGTCGCGCAGCCACAGACGGGCGAGTTGCCCGGCCTCCTCCGTGCGCCCGTCCTCGTGCAGCAGGTAGAGCGCGCCGGACAGGTTGTCGTGCGCCTCGTCCCAGTCCGGCCGCAGAGCCAGCGCCCGCCGGTAGACGTCCGCGGATTCAGTCAGCCGGTCCTGCTCGCGCAGCAGGTTGGCGAGGTTGTTGAACGCCTCCGCATAGTCCGGCCGCATCGCCAGGGCGCGGCGGAAGGAGCGCTCGGCCGATCCCGCCTCGCCCACCGCCTTCAGGGCCGACGCAAGGTTGTAGTGGACCAGCGGGTGGTCGAGCCCGCAGGCGAGCGTCTGCTGGTAAGCGGCCACCGCGTCGGCCGCCCGGCCCAGGGCGCGCAGCACGTTGCCGAGGTTGTTGTGCGCCTCCGCCAGCCGCGGGTCGAGGGCCAGTGCGCGGCGGTAAACGGACTCCGCCTCAACGGCACAGCCCTGCTCGGCCAGCGCGTTGGCCTCCGCGAAGAGGCGCTGGGCCTTCGCGGCGAATCCGCCCAGGCGGAAAGGGGTGCTCGGTTCGGTCACGGACAGCCTCCCGGCGGCAGTGCAGTAACAAGGGGGCGGTTGGATGGGGGCGGCAACAACAGCTTCTTTACCTGGATCGGCGGATCATGGCACTCCCTTCCGCAGGCCCCAGCCCAAGCCCAAACGGGGCAGAGGATTGGGGCGGGGCGGGACCGGCAACGGACGATAAGGCGACGACGATGGACGAGCGCGCGGAACACGGCACGGCGAACGAGATCGCCGCAGCGCTCGGCCGCGCGGTCGGGCACCATCGGGCGGGCCGCCTGCGCGACGCGGAGCGCGAGTACCGCGCCGTGCTGACCGCCGACCCGCACCACCCCGACGCGCTGCACCTTCTGGGCGTGCTGGCGCTCCAGGTCGACCAGCCGACGGCGGCGGTGGAGCTGATCGGCCGCGCGATCGGGCATGACGGCGGGGTGGCCGACTTCCACGACAATCTCGGCAGCGCGCTGGCGGCCCTGAACCGCCATGCGGAGGCGGCGGATGCCCACCGCCGGGCGATCGCGCTGGCCCCCGGGTCGGCACAGCCGCGCTACAACCTCGGCAACGCGTTGCAGGCACAGGACTTGCCAGGACTGGCGACGCTGGCCTTCACCGCGGCGGTCGAGCTGCGGCCGGACTACGCCAAGGCCTGGTACAACCTGGGCAACACGCTGCGCGCCCAGCACCGCACCGCCGACGCGGTGCGGGCGCTGCAACGCGCGGTGCGGCTGGCCCCGGCCATGGTCGAGGCGCACAACAACCTGAGCGACGCGCTGACCGCCAGCGGCCGGCTGGACGAGGCGCTGGCCCAGACGCGCTTCGTGCTGCGCCAGCGGCCCGACGACGCCAAAGCGCACTACAATCTCGGTGCCGTCCTACAGAAGAAGCAGGCCTACGAAAGCGCGGAGATCGCCTACCGCGAGGCCCTGAAGCGCGACCCCGACCATCTGATGGCGCTGAACAACCTGGGCTCCGTGCTGCAGAAGCTCGGCCGGCTGGACCAAGCGGAGCAGTGCTTCCGCGAGGTGCTGCGGCGCCAGCCCCACTTCGTGGAGGCCATCTACAACCTGGGCAACGCCTTGCAGGCGCAAGGGAAGTTCGACAAGGCCGAGGCCTGCTACGAGGAGGCGCTGGCCCACAACCCCGACCTTGCCACGGCCAGCTACAACCTCGCCCTGCTGGCGCTGCTGCACGGGCAGGTCGGGCGCGGCTGGCAGGGCTACGGGACGCGCTTCGCCGCCGGGCAGGTGGTGCCCGACCGGCGCATCGATGCGCCGCTGTGGCAGGGCGAGGGGCTGCGGGGGCAACGCCTGCTGGTCTGGCGGGAGCAGGGCGTCGGCGACGAGATCCTGTTCGCCTCCTGCTACGCCGAGGTCATCGCCTTCAGCGGCGGGCGCGTGACGATCGAAACGGACCGCCGGCTGGTCAGCCTGTTCGCCCGGTCCTTCCCGCGCGCCACGGTGCGCGCCCAGACGATCGACGCGGAGGGACGGGAGACCATCGTCCCGCCGGATTTCGACCGGCACATCCCGGCCGGATCCCTGCCGCGGCTGCTGCGCTCCACGCTGGCCGGGTTCGACCAGCCCGGCCCGTGGCTGGCGCCCGACCCGGCGCGTGTCGCGCTTTGGCGGGACCGCGTGGCGGCGCTGGGGCCGGGGCTGAAGGTCGGCATCGGCTGGCGCAGCCAGCTGATGACGCCGGAGCGGAAGGCAGCCTACACGACGCTGGACCAGTGGGGGCCGCTGTTCGCGCTGCCGGGCGTCACCTTCGTGAACCTCCAATACGACGACTGCGCGGCGGAGATCGCGGCGGCGGAGGCCCGCTTCGGCGTGCGCATCCACCGCTGGGACGACCTGAACCTGAAAGACGACTTCGAGAGCGCCGCCGCTCTGACGGCCAACCTCGACCTCGTCATCACGCCGGCCATGTCGGCGGGCGAACTGGCCGGCGCGTTGGGCGTGCCGACGTGGCGCTTCGGCCACCGGGACTGGACCCAGCTCGGCACCGGGGCGCGCCCCTGGTTCGCCAGCATGCAGACGTTGCAGCCACCCCCCGGCGAGACGTTCGACGCGGTGATCGCCCGCATGGCCGCCACGCTGGCGCGGCTGGCGCGGGAGGCCGCCGTTCCCGCTCCGCCGCCCCCTCCCTTGGACCAGCCATCGTCCATTGAGGAGCGGCTGACCCAGGCGATCCGGCTTCATCGCGCGGGCCGGCTGGAGGAAGCCATGGCGTCCTACCGCGCCGTCCTCGACCGGCAGCCGGACCACGGCGACGCGCTGCACCTCCTGGGTCTTGCGGCGCACCAGTTCGGCCGGCACGAGGAGGCGGAAGCCAACATCGCCGCCGCCCTGCGGCTGGACCCGGAGTTCCCGGCGGCCTGGAACCACCTGGGGCTGGTCCATCAGGCGCTGGACCGCACGGGCCACGCGCAGGCCTGCTTCGCCCGCGCCATCGCGCTGCGCCCCGACTTCCCGGAGGCGTTGACCCACCTGGGCCTGGGGCTGCACCGGGCGCCGACGATCGCGTCGGCAAAGCGCTGGCACCGGCGCTCCATCACGCTGGCCCCGGAGAATCCGGCCGCCCACACGAACCTGGGCCACGCCTGCGAGGTGACGGGGTCCTTCGCCGAGGCCGCGGGCCATTATCGGACCGCCCTGACCCTGCGCCCGGACTCCGTGGACACGCTGAACAACCTCGGCACCATGGCCAAGGCGGAGGGCCGTGACGAGGACTCCCTGCGGCACATCCGGCGCGCCGTGCGGCTCGACCCCGGACAGCCACTGGCGGCCTGGAACTTCAGCCTGCTGGCGCTGGCGGAGGGGGACCTGGACGCGGGCTGGGCCGGCTACGAACGGCGCTTTTCCGCCCGGCAACTCCAGCGAGCGCGGCGCATCGCGCTGCCGTGGTGGCGCGGCGAAGGTTTGGCCGGGCGGCGCCTGCTGGTCTGGCCGGAGCAGGGGCTGGGCGACGAGGTGCTGTTCGCCTCCTGCTTCGAGGATCTGCGCGACTATGGCGGCACGGGCGGCGGCACGGGCGGCGGCACGGGCGGCGGCGCCGTGGTGATCGAGTGCGACCCCCGGCTGGTCCCTCTGTTCGCCCGCGCCTTCCCTTGGGCGGAAGTGCGCGCGGAGTCCGGCGGCGGCGAAGGCCGCGAGTCCATCGATCCGCCGGACTGCGACCTGCAGGTCGCCGCCGGCTCCCTGCCCGCCCTGTTGCGCCGGCGGTTGGACCGCTTCCCAACCCGGCCAGCCTTCCTCAGCCCGGACCCGGAGCGCGCCGCGCTGTGGCGCCGCCGCGTGGACGCCCTCGGCCCCGGGCTGAAGATCGGCATCAGCTGGCGCAGCCAGATCGTCACCGCGCAGCGCGAGAGCGCCTACACCGCCATCGGCGACTGGAGCCCGGTGCTCGACCTGCCCGGCGTGCAGGCCGTGAACCTGCAATATGGCGATTGCGCCGCGGAACTGGCCGCCTTCGAGCGCGACGGCCGCCGGCGCCTGCACCGCTGGGACGACCTGGACCTGAAGAATGATCTGGAGGGATTGGCCGCCCTGATGGCCGCGCTGGACCTCGTCCTGCTGCCGGCCACCGCGGCGGGTGAGTTGGCGGGCGCGCTGGGCGTGCCGGTGTGGCGCGTCGGGGGCCTGGACTGGACGCAGCTCGGCAGCGGGGCGCGGCCCTGGTTCCCGACCCAGCGCCTGTTCCAGCCCCGTCCGGGAGAGGCACTCGGCGACGTGGTCCGCCGCATTGCCGCCGCGCTGGGCGGTATGGAGCGGACGGCATAGTTGCGCAACAAAGCTCTGCCGAAAGGCGAAGGCCGACAACGAACGGCAAGGCAGAGCCCTATGCGGCGAATTGTCCTACCCCCCATCGTTCGGGGCGGTCATCCCCCGTCTTTGGTGTACTAGGACAAAAGTTTGGGGTTGTTTGGCGCCTCGGATGGGTGAACACTGCTGTCTCCGGCCTGCCGGACTTGGCAGGAGCCGGTTCGATCCGATGGAGAGCAGACCATGCACACTGATGCTCGCCTATCTTCCTTGCAGGAAAAGCACCTGCGTCTCGACCGCGCGATCCTCGACGAGGAAAAGCGCTCTTGGCCGGATGAGAGCGCGATCAAGCGCCTTAAGATCGAGAAGCTGCATGTCAAGGAAGAGATTGATCGCTTGGCCAGAACCTCCCACCGGGTGAATTGACGCGCCCATAGACCTTTCCCGTTTCGGTGAAAAGCCAGGGGTGGTTCATAAAGCCATCTCTGGCTTTTTTTATTTTCCCCCGCGAAGCGGCGACTGCACCAAATGGCGCAGGCGGCGCGCGACCAGGGGCAACGCGCCCGAGGCCGGCTGGCCCGGCGGTGCCGTCACCAGGGTCATGCTGGGGAACCAGGGCCGCGTGCCGGTGCCGAGCGCCGTCCAGTCCCCTCCCGCACCGAACCGCCAGACCGGCACGCCCAGGGCCCCGGCCATCTCCCCGACCGAACTGGCCGGAGTGACCACAAGGTCGAGCCCCACCATCAGCGCCGCGACGCCGTCCAGGTCGTCCTTGAGGTTCAGGTCGGGCCAAGCCTGGACGGCCACGCCGAAGCTCCGCCGCGCCTCCTCCAACTCGGCGGCGCAGTCGCCGTACTGGAGGTTGACGAAGCGGACGCCGGGCACCGCGACGACCGGCCCCCAATCCCCGATGGCGGAATAGGCGCCGCGCCGTTCCGGGTTGATCAGACCGCTGCGCCACGCGATGCCGACCGTCAGCCCCGGCCCCAGGGCGGCCAGCCGCTCCCGCCAGCGCAGGACCTGGGCCGGGTCGGGAACCAGATAGCCCACGCGCGGTGGAAAGTCGGCCAGCCGGCGCCGAAGCAGCCGGGGCAGCGACCCCATCGCCACGTGGCGGTCGATGCCCGCGCAGGGCGCCTCGGGGTCTGCCGGCGCCGGCCGTATGGTCGCCGTCGGGAAGGACCGGGCGAACAGCGGCACGAGCCGGCGGTCGCATTCGACCGTGACGGAGCCCGCCCGCGCGATCAGTTCCGGCAGGCAGCCGGCGAACAGGACCTCGTCGCCGAGGCCCTGCTCCCGCCAGACCAGCAGGCCGAGGCCTGAGGGATCCTCCCCCTCCCAGGGCGGCACCGGCACGACACGCGCCGCCCCGGCCAGGTCCCGCGCGCGGAAGCGATGGTCGTAGCCCCACCAGCCCATCGCCAGGTCGCCGCGCGTCAGGCACAGCAGGCCCTTGTTGAAGGCGGCGGCCGGCTGGTCGGAATCCAGGGCAAGCGCGCGGTCGCACCAGCGCTCCGCCTCCGTCGCCAGCCCGAGGTCGCGCAGCAGGCGACCGAGGTTGGCGAGCGCGTCGGCGGTGCCAGGTTCGAGCGCCAAGGCGCGCTGGAGCGCGTGGTGCGCCGAGGGCCACCGGCCGGATCGCCGTAACGCGACGCCCAGGTTGAGCCAGCCCGCCCCGCGCGCCGGCGCCAGTGCCACGGCGCGCCGGTGGCTCGCGGCCCCGTCGGCGAGGCGGCCCAGGCGGGTCAGGACGGCCCCGCGGTTGTCGTGCGCCTCGGCCAGCCCCGGTTCGGCCATCGCGGCGCGCTGGTGGGCGGCCGCGGCGCCTTCCAGGTCATGCCCGGCTTCCAGGGCGTTGCCGAGGTTGGTCAGGGTGGCGGCCGAGGCCGGCTGCAAGGCGAGCGCCCGGCGGAAGCGGTCCGCAGCGGCGTCCGGCCGGCCCGTGTCGAGAAGGACGGTTCCGAGGCTGGCCTGGGCCGCGGCATAGGCGGGCGTGCGGGACAAGGCCGCCGCGATCCGCTCCGCCGCCGCCTCCGACCGTCCGGTCTGGTGGGCGAGCAGGCCCGACAGGTGCAGCGCCACGGGATGGTCCGGACGCAACCGGAGCACCCGCTCGTACAGGGGGGCGGCGTCGGCGAGCCGGCCGTCGCGGTGATGCCCAGCGGCCTGTTCCAGCAGCGCCTCCGGGTCTGGCGGCGGGGATGGTGGCGGCGGAACGCTCGACGGTTGCGGCATGAGGCCGCGCAGGGCCGCGGCCATGCGGGCCAGGACCTCCCCCAGCCCTTCGCCGGGACGCGGCTGGAACAGGCGCTGGGTCGGGTACCAGGGGCGCGTCCCGGTGCCGAGTTGAGTCCATTCCGGCAGGCCGAAGCGCCAAACCGGCACGCCCAGCGCGCCGCCCAGCTCGCCCGCCGACATGGCCGGCGTGATCAGCAGGTCGAGGTTGACGGTCAGGGCGGCTACGGCCTCGAAATCGTCCTTCAGGTTCAGGTCGGCCCAGCGGTGGATGCGCACGCCGAAGCGCGCCTCCGCCGCCGCGATCTCCGCCGCGCAGTCGCCGTACTGCATGGTGATGAAGGTGACGCCGGGCAGCGCGAACAGCGGCCCCCACTGGTCGAGCGCGGTGTAGCAGTGCCGGCGGTCGCCGTCCATGAGCTGGCTGCGCCACGCGATGCCGAGCTTCAGCCCCGGCCCGAGCGCCGCCAGCCGGTCCCGCCAGAAGGCCACGCGCTGCGGATCGGGTACCAGCCAGGGCTGCGCCGGGAAGCGCTTTAGATCCGGGCGCAGCAGGCGCGGCAGGCTTCCGGCCGCGACCTGCACGTCCACGTCGCGCGGGTCGGGGGTCGGCGGACGAACCGTGGCGCCGGGGAAGGACCGCGCGAACAGCGTGACGAGGCGCCGGTCGCATTCGACGACCAGATGACCCGCCCGGCACTGAAGATCCGGATAGCAGGAGGCGAAGAGGATTTCGTCGCCCACCCCCTGTTCCCGCCAGACCAGGGCGCGGGCGGCCGAGATGTTCTCCCCCCGCCAGCCGCGCGCGGCGAAGCGCCGCGCCTGGTGGCGGAACTGCGGCGAGCCGAACCGCCATTCATGGTCCGCCCAGCCCGGACGCAGCGCGCCCTCCTCCAGCAGAAAAAGCGACAGGTTGTAGCGGGCGGTCGCGAGGTGGGGATCGGCCTGGATCGCGTCGCGGTAGGCGGCCTTCGCCTCCTCCAGGCGGCGCTGGCGCCCCCAATGGATGCCCAGGTTGGCGTGCGCCTCCGCCATGGCCGGGGCGAGGTCCAGCGCACGCCGGTGGCAGGCGAACGCTTCGACGGGCCGGTCGAGCTGGTCGAGCACGCTGCCAAGATGGCTCCAGGCCGCAGCCTCACCCGGCGCGACCCGCATCGCGCGCCGCAGCTGCGCTTCCGCCTCGGGAAGGCGTTGCGCGTCCTGGAGAGCGGATGCCAAGTTGACCAGCTCCGCCACCCCGGACGGCGTCAGGACCAGCGCCAGCCGGTGGCTGCGCGCGGCACCGACCCGGTCGCCCCGGCCGGCGCGGAGATGGCCGAGGTGGGTGTGCGCCGGTCCCAGCCCCGGACGCAGGAGCAGCGCGCGGCCGATGGCAGCCTCCGCCGCATCCGGTTGCCCCAGGGCGCGAAGCAGCGCCGCGTGGTTGACCCAATGCTCCGCCCCATCCGGGCGGGCGGCAATGGCGTGGCGCTGCGCGACCTCCGCCCGGTCGGCGTGCCCCAGCGCCTGCAGGGCGTCGGTCAGCGCCGCGTGGGCGGCGGCGTTTCCGGGATCGGCGGTCGTGGCACGGGCGAGCGCCGCGGCCGCCGCGGCGGGCTCTTCCCGCCGCAGCAACAGGACGCCGAGAAGATGGAGGGCCACGGCATGATCCGGCGACGCGTCGAGCGCCGCGCGGCACAGGCGCTCCGCCGCGGCCGGGTCCCCCGACCGGTGATGGTCGATGGCGTCGGCGACCAGCCGGTCCACGTCCGTTGGAGCGGGCTGGGCCGGGTCGGGCTGGGTCAGATCGGGGGGCGCGGGGTTCCGCATCCGGTCCAGGGTGCGCGCCATGCGGGCCAGCATGTCCTCCAGCCCTTCGCCCGGACGGGGCTGGAACAGGCGTTGCGTCGGGAACCAGGGGCGCACCCCGCTGCCGAGCTGCGTCCAGTCCCTGTGGCCCAGCCGCCAGACCGGCGCGCCCAGCGCGCCGGCCAGCTCGCCCGCGGAAATCGCCGGGGTGATCACGAGGTCGAGCCCGGCGATGAGCGCCGCCGTGCCCTCGAAGTCGTCCCTCAGGTCCAGGTCGTCCCAGCGGTAGATACGCACGCCGAAGCGCGCCTCCGCCGCGGCAAGCTCCGCGGCGCAATCGCCGTACTGCACGTTGACGAAGACGACGCCCGCCAGCGCGAATAGCGGCGCGAAGGCGTCCAGCGTCACGTAGGCGGCCTTGCGGTCGGTCGTCATCATCTGGCTGCGCCAGCCGATTCCGACCTTCAACCCCGGCCCCAGCGCGTCCAGCCTATCCCTCCAGGCTGCGGCGCGGGCCGGATCGGGCGTCAGCCAGGGGGCCGCGTCCGAAAAGGCGGACAGTGCTGGGCGGGCCAAGCGTGGCAGTGCGCCGGCGGCGATGTGCGCGTCGCAATCCATCGGAACGACGGTCTCGCACCCGTCGTCGGTCAGGGTCTCCGCGCGCACCGTGGCCCAGGGGAAGGAGCGCGCGAAGAGGCTGACCAGCCGCGGGTCGCATTCGACCACCATGTGGCTGACCCGCTCCGCCGCCGCGCGGAGGCAGGAGACGAAGAGGATTTCGTCGCCGACCCCCTGCTCCCGCCAGACCAGCAGGCGCTTGCCCGGCATGGGCTCCCCCCGCCAGGGCGGCGCTGCGACGGCCCGGTCGCGGTAGCCCTTGGCGCGGAAGCGCCACTGGTAGGATTCCCAGCCGATGCCGAGCTTCCCAAGCGCCAGGCTGACGAGGCCGAGGTTGAGATGCGCCGCGGCCAGCGACGGGTTGAGGTCGAGGGCGCAGCGCAGCGGCCCCTCCGCCTCGTCCGGCCGGTTGGTCTGCCACAGGAGCATGCCCAGGTTGGCGTGCGCCTCCGCGTTCCGGGCGTCGATCTCCAGGGCCGCGCGATGGGCGGCCTCGGCCTCCTCCGGATGGCCGAGCATCTGGAGCGCCAGGCCGAGCGCGGTGCGCGCCGGCGCGTTGCGCGGGGACAACCGCACGGCGCGGCGGTGCACCGCCAGCGCCTCCGCCCAGCGGTCCAGGGGGTGCAGCGACGTGCCCTGGTTCGTGTAGGCTTCGGCATGGTCGGGCTGAGCGGCGATGGCCATGCGGTGCAGCCGGATCGCCTCCTCGTGGCTGGACACGCTCGCCAGTGCGTTGCCCAGGTTGTCCAGCGCCTTGGCGTAATCGGGGCGGACGGCCAGCGCCCGGCGATAGACCGTCACGGCCTCCTCGGCCCGCTCCAGACTTTCGAGGCCGGTGCCGAGGTTGTTGAGCGCCATGGCGTCGGCCGGTTCCAAGGCCAGGCTGACGCGCAGGGCCGCCGTCGCCTCCCCCGCCGCGCCGAGATCGAGCAAAACCACGCCCAGGTTGTTCCAGGCGCTCGCCAGCATCGGCTCACCGGCCAGGGCGTGGCGGTAGCCGTCCGCCGCCTCGGCCCAGCGCCCCTGGTTCTGCAGCGCGCCGGCGAGCGCGAAGCGCAGGCGCGCGTGTGAAGGATCGGCCTCCAGCGCGGGGCGGAGCGCCGCCTCCGCCTCCGCCCAGCACCGCCGCTCGCCGAGCAGGGTCCCAAGCGCGATGGCGAGGTCGGCGTCGTCGGGGGCGTCCGCCAGCGCGCGGCGCAGGCAGGCATCCGCATCGGGGTGGCGGAGCGTGCACAGGACGAGCGCCAGCGAGCGCCAGGCCGGGGCATGGCCGGGCGACGCCTTGACGGCCTCGTGGAAGCAGACCGCCGCATGGTCGAGGTCACCCAGCTGCTGGTGCAGCAGGCCGAGATTGTGGAGGGTGCCCGGGCGGCCGGGTTCCAGCCGCAACGCCTCGTTGTAGGCCGCCAGGGCGTCGGCGTGGCGCCCCTCTGCCTGCCGGACGGTCCCGAGGTTGCCGAGCGCCTCCGCATAACCGGGCTGCAGGGCAATGGCGCGTCCATAGGCCGCAGCCGCCTCGCCCCAGCGTCCGGCGTCGGCCAGGGTATTGCCCAGGCTGTTGTGGGCTTCCGCAAAGGCCGGATGGGCGGCGATCACGGCGCGGAAGCGGCGCGCAGCGGACTCCGCGCGGCCCGCTTGGTAGTCGGCGATACCGGAGAGGTGGAGCGCGTCCGCGTGGTCCGCCCGCAACGTCAGGATTTGGGCGTAGAGCCGCAGCGCGTCGGCCAGCCGGCCGGCGCGATGGTGGTCGATCGCGGCGTTCAGCCAATCGCCAAGAATCCGGCCCTCACGCGAATCCGCCCGGCCGGTCTTATCGGGGCGGCGATTCCCAATGCGTGTCACGGAGCCGGATCGGAGGAGGAATCACCCGGGCTGCGCGTCGTCTCGTCGGCTGAGTCAGGTCCGCCCCGGAACATCTTCCGGCACAATTTGAGCGCGCGGTAATAGTTGCGCGATTCCACCAGACGCTCGATCTCGTCGAGGTCCTTGGCGCAATCGGGACGCGCTTCCCGCGTTTCGTTCAGGATGGAGGCGAAGCGCTGCAGGTTCAGCGTTCCATCCTCCGGGAAAATGTAGACGAGCTGAATGACGAAATAGAGCTTCTTCTCGATGCAGTCGATCTGCTCTTCCTTCAGCACTTCCCGGCCGCGCAGGAAATTCGCCGTGTTGTAGAGAAAGAAGGAGCCCGGACGGTCTCCGGCCCCGATGACGGCGCCGTTGATGATGACTTTTTCGTTGGGACGAAGAACGAACTTCAAAGGCATGACAACCGACCCGGTCTTGGCTGGGCGGTGCGGGAAACCGGGGCCATCCCACGGAGGCGCCGCGCACCAAATGGAACGGGCGGCGGCTCGCGCCGCCGCCCGCCGGGCGTGATCCTACCCGAAGTTCCCGGCTTAGAACAGGCGCAGGATCGACTGCTGCGACTGGTTGGCCAGCGAGAGGGCGATGGTGCCGAGCTGCTGACGGGTCTGCAGCATCAGCAGGTTCGCGCCTTCCTCGTTCTGGTCCGCCAGCGTCAGCTTGCTGGCGCCTTCCGTCAGCACGTCGCTGAACTCCTTGGTGAAGTTTTCGCGGGTCGTGATGATGTTCAGGTTGGTCGAGAGCGTCTGCGAGGCCGAACGCAGGTTCTGCTTCGCGTAGTCGATGCTGGACACCGCCTTGTCGATGTCCGAACGGTCGGTCCAGTCGTTCTGGGCGTAGTCGATGCGCAGGCCCTGGCCGCTGGTGGTCAGGTTCTGGGCCTTCACGTTGATCGAGTTGGTGTTGCGCTCGTTCAGCTGAACCGACAGGTCGTTCGACGTGTTGGAGTCGGTCACCTGCACCGTCACCAGGTTCGCCGCCGAGTTGGCCGAGGCCGCCTGCTTGATCTTGTTCTGGTCAACACTGAAGCGGACCGTGCCGGTGTCGAACGCGAAGGCGTTCTCGCCGTTGGACAGCTTGCCCTCGCCGCGGTTGGCCATGCCATCCCGGGTGATGGTGGCGCCGCTGAGATTGCTGGCCTGGACCTGGATGTCGACCTTCTTCTCGATGGTCGAGGTGCCATTGCCGCCGTTGGCCGACTGCTCCAGCAGCTTGCGGTCGACCGTGAAGGACACGATCGTGCCCGACGAGAAGCTCTCGGAGATGCGCTTGGTCAGGGCGTTCTCAGAGGTGGCCTTGACGCTCATCTCGCGCGTGGAGTTCGGCGAGGTGGCGCCGGTCAGCGTGATCGTGCCGTTGGTCGAGACGGTGACCGTCTTGGCGTCGGTGCCGACCAGGCGGCCGCTGCCGGTCATCGCGGTGTTGATCGAGTTGCGCAGCGCTGAGGCGACCTTGGCCCGGGCGTTGCCGCCGACCGCGACGTCGCTGGACGTGGCCGTGTAGGAGAAGGTCTGGTCTTCGACGGTGATCGTGAAGGTGTCGCCGGCTTCGATCGTGCCGCCCAGCTGCACGTTGGTGACCTGCGCGGTGCCGGACACCGACGCCTGGGTCGTGTTGGCGGCGATGGTCTGGCTGTTGTCGAAGTACTTGATCGTGCGCGACTCGTTGCCGTCCGACACGATGAAGGAGCGCTCGCGGCCGGTGGCGCCGCGGACCTCGATCTGCACGTCGGAGAAGCTGCCCGCGGTGGACGACATCGTGCCCGACAGCTTCAGGCCGACCAGGCCGTGCGCCATTTCGGCGTTGTTGATGTCGCCGGCCGCACCCTCGATGGAGCCGTCGCCCTTGACGCGCACCGTGTAGGTGTCGGCCGACACCACGTTGGTGACGCGGGCGTTTTCGATGCCCTGGATGGTGTTGACCGCTTGGCGCGAGGCGCTGGTGCTGTCCATGCGCATGCCGTTGCCGGCCAGCAGGTTCTTGCCGCCGTAGCTCGAGTCACCGGCCAGCTTGTCGATCTGGTCCTTCAGCGCGTTGAACTGCGTGGCCAGCGACTTGCGGGTGGCCATCGAGCCGGCGTCGGTGCCCAGCGCCGAATAGGCGGCGGTGGTCAGGCCGCGGGCCTGCTCGATCATGTCGTCGATGGAGGTCAGGCCCTTGTCAGCCGCCTTGATGGTGCTGATCGCCTGGCCCATCGTGTCCTTCAGCGCGGACAGGTCGCCGGCGCGCTGGTTCAGGCCCTTGGCCGCGAAGAACGAAGTCGGGCCGTCGAGGGCCGTGTTGATCTTGTTGCCGGTCGCGAGGATGTTCTGCTTTTTCGCGATCGAGTCCTGGACGCCCTGCAGCTGCAGCAGGTTCGTGCGCATGGACGACGAGAGCGAGACGCCATTGGTAGCCATGATGGTCACTCCATTTGGAGGATTGTGATCCGCCGCGCTTCGCGCTGACGGAGAGGGACTAATTCCCTCGGGGCTACGTTAGGCAAAATGTGGGCCAGCCCAAAATTGCCGCGCTTTCGTGGTATTTCCTGCCGGGCGGCAAAAGCAGGATCGGCAAAAGTTGCCTACTGCCCGGCAGAATGTGCCGGGCCACCGGCACCGTTTGCCGGTCCACCCGCGTCGTCGGCAGATTTTGCCGGGTCCTCCCCCGCATCCACCACCGTATCCGCCACCGGGTTTCCGGCGGCGTCGATCTGCATCGTTCCGCACACCGCCAGAGGGCCGGTCGCCAGCGCAACGCTTCCCCAGGACCAACCGACTCCGAAGCCGGACAGCAGCAGCCGCGCACGCGCGGAACGCAGCCGGCCGCCAAGCTCCGACGCGAGGGCGAGCGGGATGGAGGCGGAACTGGTGTTGCCGTATTCCGCCAGCCCAACCACCGTCTGCGCCGGGGCGGCGCCGAGCTTCTGCGCCAGATGGCGGATCATCTGGGCGTTCGCCTGGTGCAGGACGAAGTGGTCCACCCCGTCCATGGTCCAGCCCGCGAGGTCGAGCGCGGCGCGGACGCTGGCCGGGACCTCCCGCAGCGTGAAGGCGAAGACCTGGGTGCCGTCCATGAACAGGTGGGCGGGGGCGTCGGGCTCCCGCAGGGCGCCGCCGGGCACGGTGAGGTAGGGCGCGCCGGCGCCGTCGCTGCCCAGCGTGAAGGCGATCGGCGCGGCGGCCTCGTCCAACTCCAGCGCGGTCGCCGCGGCGGCGTCGCCGAACAGGGGGGCCACGGCCCGATCGTTCGGGTCGAGCACCCGCGACGTTGTGTCGCCGGCCACCAGCAGCGCGCGCCCCCCCCCGGCCGCCTTCAGCATCGCCGAAGCGGTCCACAGGCCGTAGACGTAGCCCGAGCAGCCGAGCGTCAGGTCCATCACCGCCGCCTGCCGGCCAAGGCCGAGCCGATGATGCAGCCGAAATCCGGAGGCCGGCATGATGCGGTCGTGCGTCTGGGTCACCATGACCAGCAGGTCGACGGTACCGGCGTCCCAGCCCAGCCCGTCGAGCAGGCGCCGCGCCGCGGCCTCGCCCAGGTCGGACGTGCACTGGTGCGGGGGCACGAGGCGCCGCGCCTCGATCCCCGTCGCCTTGGCGACCTTGCGGGCGGCATCCTCTCCGAAGCGGGCGGCCAGATCGTCCACCGTTTCCCGCCGTTCCGGCACGCAGGCGACCAGCCCGCGGAGGGCGACGCCGTCGATCACGCTCGCGACCATGGGCTGTTCCTCGCGTGGTTGCCGTCAGCCGGTGATGCCGCCGTCCACGACGATGGTCTGGCCGGTGACGAAGGCGGCCCCGTCACCCAGCAGGAAGCGGACCACCGGGACCACGTCCGCCACCTCGCCCAGCCGGCCGAGCGGCGTGCGGCGCACGATCTGCTCCCGCTGGCCGTCCGCCAGGGTGCCGGACATCTCCGTGGTCAGGTAGCCGGGCGCCACCGAGTTGACGGTGACCTGGAGCCGCCCGACCTCGCGCGCCAGCGCTCGGGTCAGCCCGTCCAGCCCCGCCTTCGACGCGGAATAGGCGGCAAGCCCCGTGTAGCCGCGCTGGCCGATGATGGAGGAGATGTTGACGATCCGCCCCGGCCCGCGCTTCAGCAGCTTGGCGCGCAGGAAGGCGCGGGCGACCTGGATCGCGCCGGTGAGGTTGGTCTGGATAACCTCCTCCACGTCGATTTCCGGAAAGGTGGCGAGCACGCCGTCCCGCGCGATCCCGGCGTTGTTGACCACCCCCCACAGCGGCGACGCCCCGCCCCACTCCATCGCCGCGTCGACGAAGGCGCGCACCTCGTCGCCGTCGCCGACGCGGCAGGCTTTCCAGAACAGGTCAGGGCCGGCCAGCCGCTCCAGCGCGTCGCTGGGCGCGCGGCTGCAGGTGGACACGCGGTAGCCGTCGGCCAGCAGGGCCTCGACAAGGCCGAGGCCGAGACCGCGGCTGCCGCCGGTGACGATGACGTGGCGCTTGACGGTGTTGTGCTTGGCGTCGGT
This sequence comes from Azospirillum canadense, assembly GCF_025961225.1. Lineage (GTDB taxonomy): Bacteria > Pseudomonadota > Alphaproteobacteria > Azospirillales > Azospirillaceae > Azospirillum > Azospirillum canadense. The sequence goes on from NZ_JAOQNG010000010.1 coordinate 1,216,243, forward strand.
TTCCATGGCGTCGCTCATGCGGCCCCTTCCCGTTTCTTTTTGCCCGCGGAGCCCAGCGGGATGTGGTCGGCCAGGGTGATGGCGCGCGGCCGCGCGGCCGGCGGCAGGTCGGCCACGGCCTCCCGGATGGCGGCGCGGACGTCCGCTTCCAGCGCGCCGGGGGCCGGCACGACAGTCGCCGTCAGAATGTGTCCGGTGATCGGGTTGGCCGCCGCGCGGACCAGGGCGTCCTGGACGCCGGGCACGCCAAGCAGCAGCTGCTCCACCGCCTCCGGCGACACCTTTACGCCGCCGACGTTGACGCGGCCGTCCAAGCGTCCGGCGAACAGCGCACGGTCGCCCCGCACCTCCACCACGTCGCCCGTTGAGAACCAGTCGCTGTCGGCCGAATTCCCACCGGCGTAGCCGAGCATGGCGCGCGGGCTGCGCACCTCCAGCACGCCGTCGCTCAGCCGCAGGCCGACACCGTCGACGCCCGTATCCAGCCAGGACGCCGGGAAACCGACACGCCCGTCGGTGACGGCGAACAGGGCACCAGCCTCGGTGGACGCGTAGATGTGGCGCAGCGTCGCGTTCGGGAAACGCGCGGCCAGCCGGTCGAGCAGGGGCTGGTCCACCGCCTCCCCGCCCAGCGTGACGGCCGCAAGGGCCGGGCCGGACGTGCCCAGAGCCATCAGGAAGGCGCGCCAGAAGCTGGGCGTCGCGCTGATGTGGGTGACCGCGTGCCGAACCGCCGCGCCAGCAAGCTCCGCGGTGCTGGCGCCGGGCGTCGAGACCAGCGTCGCGCCGGACGCCAGCGCCGTCAGGATCACCTGGAGGCCGGCGAAGGAGGCCGGATCAAAGGTCAGCAGCCAGCGCGCGTGCGGGTCGGCGGTGCCGCGCAGCCGCCCTCGCAGCCGGTCGAAGCCGTGTCGGGCCCGCTTGGGCGCCCCGGTCGTGCCGGAGGTTTCGAGCAGGACCGAGAAGCCGGGCGAGGCCGGCGTTGCATCTTCAGCGACGGGGGCACCCGGCTTTGAGCCATGGCGTTTCAGGAACAGCGGGACCTTGGCGCGTTCGGCCGCGACCAGCGCGGCGACGACCGTGGAGGCCCGATCGCCCCGGACGGTCGCCATTTCGGCTGCGTTTCGAAAGGTCGCCTCCAGCGCATCGGCCATCCTGGCGATGTCCGGCCAGCCGAAATGGGCGTCGCCTTCGATCAGGCGGACGCTGGGATCGATCCAGGGCGGCGGGGGCTCGGTCATGCCGCGCCGGTTGGCGCGTCGAGGCGGTAGAGCGCCGCCAGCTCGCCGACCGTGGTGAACTGGATGAAGCCGGCGCGGAAGGGATCCTGGCCGGTGCGCTGTTCCAGCACGACCAGCAGCGTGGCGAGGTCGAGGGAGTCGATCGGCAGGTCGCCGCCCAGGAAACGGGTGTCCGGCCCGACCGGTGGCAGAGTCTCCCCCTTGTCGGCGGCGATGCGGGCGAGTTCTTCGGCGATCAGGGCGAGCATGGTTTCGGTCATGAGGGATCGTGGGTGGCGAGGAAGTCGCGGAGGGTGGCGGTGACGGGAGTCGCGGCCTCACTATGCGGCAAGTGCCCGGTGTTGTCGAAGACATGCAGCGGGGCGGCGGGCGGCAGCCGGTCGCGCGGAGGCAGGGGGATGATGCGGTCGTCCCGCCCCCACAACAGCTGGACCGGCGGGACGACGGCGCCCCAGTCCACCGGCCGCCAGCGCTCCGCCGCCGTGGCGAACGAACCGTCGACGATCCGCTCCAGCGCGGCACGGCGCGCGGGGTCGGCGGCCTGGGCGTGCAGCACCTCGCCGATCCGCTCGGCGAGCGGTGACGGCGTGGCGAACAGGCGGTCGGCGCACACCTGCCCTTCGGCGGGCGAGGACAGCGCGGTCACCCGGCGCAGGAAGGCGAGGTCGAAGTTGGGGCCGAGCCCCGCGCTGGCGATCAGCGACAGGCTCGCCACCCGCTCCGGCGCGTGGCGGGCCAGTTCGAGGGCGACGAAGCCGCCCATGGAATGGCCGATGGCGTGAACGCGCGGGATCTCCAGCGCGTTCAGCAGCCGCACCAGCCAGGGCGCGAAGGCATCGACCCGCCCGTCACCCACGTCGAGCGTCGATCCGCCGTGGCCCGGCAGATCCACCGCCAGCACCCTGCGGCCGGCGGCCAGGGGCGAGAGGTTGTACTGCCAGGTGAGCGAGTCCCCGGCGAAACCGTGCAGCAGCAGCGCCGGAACGCCACCGCGCCCAAGCGACAGGTAAGCGGCCGGGCCGCCCGCGATGTCGGCCCGCGCGCGGCGGAGACGGCCGGGGGTGGTGTCGGTCATGGGGGACAAGGGCATTTTGGAAGCGTGGTCGCGTTGGGCCCCCACCCTAACCCTCCCCCACCTTCGGCTCTCAGCGAACGCCAAAGGCGTTCGCTGAGAGCCGTCAGCGCATGCTTCGCATGCGCGAGAGGCGAGGGAGGGGACTGCCGCCACTCCGCGACCAAGTCCCCTCCCCCGCGAAGTGGGGGAGGGTTAGGGTGGGGGCCCAGCGCCAGCACCTATCCCATCACCTCACGCCGCGACGGCGACGCCGGCGAGCGCCAGCAGGTCGTCGATGGCCTTGGCCTTGGCCAGCTTCTCGCCTTCCACGACCAGGCCCAGCTTCTCGTCGACCAGCGCGATGAAGCTGATGACGGCCAGCGAGTCCCAGTTGTCGAGCGACTCAAGCTCCTCAGCACCGGTCAGGGTGCCGGCGTCCAGTTCCAGCATCTCGTCGAGGGCGAGCAGGAATTCCTTGCGGTCCATAGGAAAAACTCCGTGTCAGTGCAGCGTGCGCTGGCGAACAGCGCGGTTGATGTCGGCCCAATCGGGATGCTGGTCCAGGAGTTTGCAACAATCCTGCCATCCGAAGTCGGGCTTTTCGGGAAGAAGGGCGCCAAGCAGAGTGCGGACGAGGTCCAGGTCGGATTGTTCGTCCACGCACCAGCGCTGGTCCACGGCGTCCCCATCGGGTTGAAGGGGCGCGCCGAGGCGGAAGCGGTCCGGGCGGCGGTAGATGTGGGCGGTTACATGCTCGCGCTCCGCGGGGTCGGTGGCGTTGGCGGCGGCCTCGTCGAGCGCGGCGCGGGTGAAGACCTCCGTGTCGAGGCCGCGTGGGTAGCGGGTGACGTCCAGACTGACGTAATCGAGCGGCGGGTCGGACTCCAGCAGCGCGGTAACGACGCGGTCCACCAGCGCCGGGTCGATCAGCGGGCAGTCGGCGGTGACGCGCACCACCACATCGGCCCCGGCCATGGCAGCGGCCCCGGCAAAGCGGGAGAGCACGTCGTGCTCGCTGCCGCGAAAAACCGGCACGCCGAGCGTTCCGGCGAGGTCCGCGACGGGGTCGTCGGTGGCGTTCACCGTGGTCGCCAGCACCAGCGCGTCGAGACGGCGGCAGCGCGACAGGCGGCCGAGGTGGTGCGCCAGCAGCGGCTTGCCCGCCGCGTTCATCAGCACCTTGCCGGGCAGGCGGGTCGAGGTCATGCGAGCCTGCGAGATGCAGACGACGCGACGCTTTTCTGGCGGCTTTTTGGCGGTCATGGCGCGTCCTCCAGCAGCAGCATGTCCCAGCGCAGCGGGTCGCCGCGCTTGAGGGCGCGGGCGGCGCGGCGACCGAGGACGGCGGGCAGGTGCTTCGGCTCCATGCCGAAACCCGGGCGGATGGAGCGGACGTTCGCCGCGGTCAGCGCAGCGCCGGCCGGCACGTCGGCGACAACGTAGAGGGAGCGGCGGTAGTCGCGGCCCCCGGCCTCGCTCGGCTCCACGCCGTAATGGACGCGGCCCAACGCCGCCCAGGCGGTGCGCACGCTGTCGGCCATGCCCCGGAACTCGGCCGGCTCCAGGGAGAAGGCGCTGTCCACCCCGCCTTCGGCGCGGGACAGGGTGAAGTGCTTCTCGATCACCACCGCGCCCAGCGCCGCCGCGGCGACCGGCACCGCCAAGCCGTGCGTGTGGTCGGACAGGCCGACGGCAACGCTGAAAGCCTCGGCCAGATGCGGGATGGTGCGCAGGTTGCAGTCCTCCGGCGGCGTGGGATAGCCACTGACGCAGTGCAGGAGGACCAGCGGAACGTCGCCGGCGGCCTCCACCGCGTCGGCCACCTCACCCAGCGTGGCGAGGCCGGTGGAGACGATCAGCGGCTTGCCGGAGCGGGCGGCGCGGCGGATCAGCGGCAGGTCGTTCAGCTCGAAGGACGCGATCTTGAAGGCCGGGGCGTCCAACTGCTCCAGCAGGTCCACCGCCGTGTCGTCGAAGGGGGAACTAAAGATGGTCAGGCCGATGGAGCGGGCGTGGGCGAACAGGGCCTCGTGCCAGTCCCAGGGGGTGTGCGCCTCGCGGTAGAGGTCGTGCAGGGTGCGGCCTTGCCACAACCCACCCTCCAGCCGGAAGCCGGGGCCGTCGTGGTCGATGGTGATGGTATCGGCCGTGTAGGTCTGCAGCTTGACCGCGTCTGCCCCCGCCGCCTTGGCGGCGTCGACCAGCGCCAGCGCGCGCGCCAGCTCGCCGTTGTGGTTGCCCGACAGCTCGGCGATCAGATAGGGCGGATGTCGGGGGCCAATGGGGCGGCCGTTGATGATGACGTCGCGCGGCACGGGTGTCGTTCTCAAATCAGTTGCGGCGACCACTCTGCCACGCGACCGGTTAACGGGTCTTAATTTTGTGCGGTTGATGACGGGCGGGACCGCAGAAGGTCGCGGGCCTCCTCGCCGTAGGCAAGCAGGCGCTCGGTGCAGCGGTGCCGGTCGCCGACCGTACGGAACTGGGCGCGGGACAGGGCGGACTGCCGGGCGCGCTCGGCCGGGTCGGCGAACAGGGCGGCGGCGCGTTCCACGAAGGCGGCGCGGTCTGGCACGGGTATGCCCTCCCCCGCCACGCTGGCGACGTCGCCCCAGGCGAGAGTCACCACAGGCAGCCCCTCCGCGATGGCATAGGCGGCGCTGCCGCCGCCGCCCTGGCGGGACGGGTTCAGGTAGGCGTGGCAGCGTCGGTAGAAGGCGCGGATGTCCGCCACGTGGCCGAGGCTGCACATGCGAGCGGCGTTGCGCGTGGCGGCAAGGCGCGCGGGCAGTTCCACCGCCGCGCCGGCGAAGGCCATCAAGGCGCCGGGGCAGCGGTCGAGGATGGCGTCGGCCACATCGAGGAACTCCGCCGTCACCTCCAGGTCCAGGCGGGTGCCGACCACGCAGAAGACGAAGGGCGCGTTGCCGAGGCCGTGGTCGCCCTCGTCCCCCGCCGTGGGCGGCGGGGAGAAGCCCAGGGTGAAGGGCCGGAAGCGCCGCGCAAAGGGCTCCCGGTACATCGCCGGCATGTGCGCGGTGTGGTCCCCCTCCTCGTAGCCGAGCACGAGGTGGGCGAGCGAGATGGTCATGCCGGAGGTCGTGGGGATGCAGACCACGGGCCGGGCGTCGCTGTCGGCGAACAGGTCGCCCACCACATTGGCGCCGCCGAAGCAGACCAGCAGGTCCGGGTCGAAATCGTCGATCGCGTCCACGATGGCGCCGATTTTATCCTTCGAGAAAGCCCGGTCGGTGAAGGAGGCCATCTTGACGCACCGGCCGAACATCTGGAGCGCCACGACCCCGTCGTAGGCGGCCACCACCTCCGCCATCATCGGCGGGATGAACAGGTTTTCCAGCCGCAGCGGCATGGTGTTGCAGTTGATGATCGCGACGTCCAGCCCGAAGTCGTCCTGCAAGCGGCTGGCGTAGTCGAAGCAGTCGCGCGAGGGCTGGTGCTGGTCGTTGGTCAGCTGGTTGGTCAGCACCGCCACGCGGCGGATCGGCCCGTCGCGAGGGGTCCGGCGCGGCGGAACGATGCCCCAGCGGCGGGACACCGCCCGCACCGTCTCCTCGTAGAAGCGGAACAGGTCGCAGGGGCCGAAGCTGGCGGCCTTTTCCGGCGCCGCGGCGCCCAGGAACAGCTGCCGGGCGATGCACCAGTAGGAGTAGTGCATCAGCTCCGGCCCGACCCGCTCCCCACCCAGCAGCAGGTAATGGAGGATGCGCTCGTAATGGTAGAGGTCGCCGGTCAGCTGGAACAGCACCGACTGGAGCAGGACCGTGTCGCCGGACGGCGGCGCGCGTCGCAGCGCATCGGCGACGGCCCGGCGATCGTCGGCGTCCAGCCGGCGGCGCAACGCGTCACAATGGGTGGACAGACGGTTGACCTTGTCGGCGTTGAACTGGCGGTCCGCCAGGAGGGCCGTGAGGGCGGCGGTCTCCGCCGCGACGGTGTCGGACATCGTGTGGGCCTCCGCGCCGCGTCCGGCCCGTCAGGTGTCGCGCCCGCCGATCACGCTGGCCGCCACGGCCAGGCTTTCGGGCGTGCCGAGGTCGATGAAGCGGGCCTTGGCGACGTGGGCGTGCAGCGTGCCCGGGGCCATCTTGTGAAGCACGTCGCGGGTGAGGGAGCCGGTGTCGGCGGTGTCGAGCCGGTCGAGGAAGGCGGCGGAGAACAGGTAGACTCCGGCGTTGATGACCCCGCGCCCCGGCGTCTTGTCGATGAAGCGGCGCACGCGGCTGTCCGGCCCGACCTCCACCCGGCCGAAGCGGGCGGCGTCCTCCACCTCCACGCAGAGGACCGACGCGTCGGCCCCGGATAAGCGGTGCGACGCGACGAAAGCGCGCAGGTCGGCGTCAAGGAAGGTGTTGCCGCTCATCACCATCACCGTGCCGGTTTTGAGGTCCTTGCGGACGTAGCCGAGCGCGGCGGCCGATCCCAGCGGGCGCGGTTCGATCTGGCAGACGACGTCGAGCGACCGGTTGGTGTCGCCCTGTGCCAGCCAGGCGGTGACATGGTCGGCCAAATGCCCCAGGCACAGCACCACGCGGCGCGCGCCGTAGGCCGCCAGATAGTCCAGCAGATGGCCGAGGAAGGCGCGGCCGGCGATGGGGGCCAGCTCCTTCGGCGCGTCACCCGACACGCCGCGCATGCGCGTGCCGAGCCCGCCGGCGAACAGCATGACGTCGATGTCCGTCAAGGCTTCCTCAGGACGCACGATGCCTCCCCTTCCCGCTGTCGGCGCGGCAGCACCGATCCACACCCGCCGCATACCGCGTCGGCGGTGGATAGGTCAAACATTCGGTTGGGGTCGGCGCGGACTTTCGTCTCCGAATCCTGTGACAAGGCCCTCTTCCGGGCATCTACCCGGAAAAAGCGGTCAGGGTCACATCCCGGGGGAACAGGTGGGGATGAGTCTCCCACTCGCTGCGCAATGTCTCGAACACGTACACGTCGTGGAAGCGGCCGTTCTTGAAAACGTGCTGGTGCAGCACCCCGACCTCCCGCGCCTTCAGCAGGCGCTGGATGCGGATGACCGCGTCGTTGCCCTCCATGAACTGGTTGACCAGCTTGTTCATCCCCAGCCCGTAGAAGCAGTAATCCATGATGAAGGGGTGCAGGAATCCCGCCAGCTTCCGCCGGTCCTCCGGCTCCGCGATGTAGGACCCGGAAGAGCAGCGCCGGTGCACGGGGTCGATCTCAGAATAGGACAGGTAGCCGACCGGCCGGCCCTCATGCTCGATGATGAAGTGGCGGAAATCCCGGCGCTCCTCCATGGTCCTCAGCCAGGCGCGCTGGCGCTCCACGTCCGGGTTCTCGATGTCGGTGAACATGAAGCGCGTGATGAACGGGTCCGTGCGCCAGCGCAGCAGCATCGCGGCATCGTCGAGAGTCGGGCGGCGGAAGCGAAACATAGGGACTCACTGTCTTGAAAAAAGCGCGCGTTATTTCGCCAAATACCCGCCATCGACGGGCAGCATGACCCCGTTGATCCAGCGGCTGGCATCGGACAGGAGGTAGGCGATGGCGGAGGCCACGTCCTCCGGCTTGCCGAAGCCCATGGGGTGGGCGGCGCGGATGGCGTCGAACTGCTCCGCCGTCGTGGTTTGGCGGAAGCGCTCCATCATCTCCGTCTCGACCATGGCCGGGGCGACGCAGTTGACGCGGATGCCGTCGCGCAGGAATTCCATGGCGAGGCCACGGGTGGCCGACACGAGGCCCCCCTTGGCCGCGGAATAGACCACGTTGCCCGGCTGCCCGATCTCCGCCGCCACCGAGGAGACGAGCACCATGGCGCCCGACTCGGCGTGGCAGCCCTTTTGGCGGAAGCCGCGGGCGAGCGCCAGGGCGCTCAGCAGGTTGGTGTGCAGGATCTGGTCGAAGAAGGCGCGGTCCACGCTCCGCACCGGCTTGCCCACCTGAACGCCGGCGCAATGGGCGACGCCGTCGAAGGCCCCACCGGCGTCCGCCTGCGCCTTGACCCATGCGGGGATCGCGTCGGTGTCCGACAGGTCGAAGGCGGCGGCGCGGTGGCCCTCCCCGGCCAGCAGCGCCTGCGTCTCGTCCAGGCGCGCCGCGTCGCGGCCGTTGACCGTCACCCGCGCGCCGAGCCGGGCGGCCAGCACCGCCGTCGCGCGCCCGATCCCGGCTGAGGCGCCGGTGACCAGGATGCGCCGGCCGGACAGGTCGACCAGCGGAGAAGCGATGCCCGTCATTCGGCGGCCATGCGGTCCAGATAGGCCTTGTGGAAGGCGAAGATGCGCTCCTCCCCCCAGCCCGGTACGGCGGGGCGGGTGACCTGCTTCAGGCCCTTGTGCGCTGCTTCCGACACAACCTGATCCTCGCGCAGGACCTGGACGTTGAAGCCGCGGAGGTTGTCCTCCACCGCCTTGCGGGCGGCCCCGCCTTTGGTCTGCGGCTTGGAGGTCTCGCCCAGGAACAGGCGGTAATGCAGGTTGCAGTGGTCCGGATCGACCGGGTCGTAGGTCTGCACGCTCATCAGCGAACCGTGGGTGATGCCGATGGCGAGGTTCGGGAAGAGGAAGAAATGGTCGTAGTTGCGCAGCATCTTGCTGCGCGGCAGGCCCATCTTCTGGTTCACGCCGTCCCACCAGCGCACGCTGCCGTCCGCCAAGTGGGTGGTGCCCCGCGAATGCTCCTTCTCGTAGGAGCAGTCCCAGACCTTCTTGGTGAACTTCTTGAAGGTCTCCGGGTGGGTGGCATCGACGTGGTAGACCTCCAGCACGCTCTCCACCCCGGCCTTCCAGTTGGCAGCCCAGGGCAGCACGCCGTCGTCGATGCGGTCGGTGAAGGTTTCCGACAAATGGTCGAGGATCAGACCATAGGCGCCCAACTGCTCATCCAGGCTCGTGCCGCCCGTCTCAAGCCGGACGAAGACGAAGCGGCCGCGCGTCGCCACCTCGAACCGCGGCAGGGCGAGGCGCTTCTTGTCCTCCTCGCTGAAGCCGAACTGCTCCCGGTTGCCGGGGATGCCGACGGGGACGCCATCGCGATTGAAGACCCAGCCGTGGTAGGGGCAGACCGGCTTGCCGTTGCCGCAGGGCCGAAGGTGGATCAGCGAGTAGCGGTGGGTACAGACATTGTGGAAAGCGCGCAGCTCGCCGTCGAAGTTCTGGATCAGCACCGACGTCCCGGCGATCTCCGCCGTGATGAAGTCGTTTTCGGCGCGCAGGTCGTCCGTAAATCCAACGAACATCCAGGAGCGCCGGAAGATCTTGGCGACTTCTTCGGTGTAGGTCGCCTCACCGGAATAACGCTGGGGCGGGATCACCGTGGTCGGCAGGGGTGGAAGCTGGCGTTGCTGAGCCCGGTCGTCCATGGTTGGTCCCATTTATCGGTTCGTTAATCATTCGACCCTAGCGTCTTGTCGGTTAATATTTCCCGAATTTGCCCAGGCCGGTGTTAGGCCGTTATAGGATAAAGGGAGTATCCGGTGAAGGCGATCATCGAAGGCGTGCGCATCGCGGGGTTCCGGGCCGCCGTGCCGCCGCACCGCCATTCCTTCATGGAGGACCACTCCCTGTTCTCCGCCGAGGAGACGGAGAAGCTGCTGGCGACCACCGGCGTGTACGAGCGCCGCATCGCGCCACCGCACATCTGCGCGTCGGACATGTGCGTGGCGGCGGCGGAGGGGCTGCTGGCCCAGTTGGGCTGGGATCCGGCCACCGTCGACGTGCTGGTCTTCGTGTCGCAGGACCCGGACTACAACGTCCCCGCCACCTCCTGCGTCATGCAAAAGCGGCTGGGCCTGCCGACGAGCGCGGCCTGCTTCGACGTGAATCTCGGCTGCTCCGGATTCGTCTACGGACTGTGGATGGCGGGACGGCTGCTGGGCGGGTCGTCGGGCAAGCGGGCGCTGGTGCTGTGCGGCGACACCAGTTCGCGCCACCTCGTGCCGGGCGACCGGTCCACCCTGCCGCTGTTCGGCGATGCCGGCGGCGCCGCGGCGCTGGAGTGCGTGGAGGGCGCCACGCCGATCCACGTGGTCGTCGGCACCGACGGCGGCGGCGCCAAGAACATCTGGGTCAAGGCCGGCGGGCGGCGCAACTCCCTGGTGCCGGGCCGGGAGCCCTGGACGCCCGAGCAGCAGGAGCGGCTGTTCACCGACTCGCGCCTGTCGCTGAACGGGGCGGAGGTCTTCGCCTTCACGCTCCGCGCCGTACCGCCGCTGGTTCGCGACACGCTGGAGTTCGCGGGCGTCGGCGTGGAGGACATCGACCTGTGCGTCATGCACCAGGCCAACGCCTTCATGCTGGAGCATCTGCGCAAGAAGACCAAGTTCCCGCCGGAAAAGTTCGTCGTGGACATGCACGACTTCGGCAACACCAGCTCCGCCTCCATCCCGCTGGCGGTCAGCCATCGGCTGGGCGAGGCGCTGTCCACCGGCACGCGCAAGATGCTGCTGGCGGGCTTCGGCGTGGGCTGGTCCTGGGGTGCCGTGGTCGCCGACGTCGGCCCGATCCCGGCACCGGAGGTGCAGGAGATCCCCGACGACTTCCCCCTGCTGTCTCCCTGAGCCGACCATGCGCAACCCGCTCGACCTCACCGGCCGGCGCGTCCTGGTGACCGGCGCCTCTGTAGACAGCGACATCGGGCGGGAGCTGTGCCGGACGCTCGCCGACCTTGGCGCCGCACTGACGCTGGTCGGGCGCCGGGCCGACGCGCTGGAGGCGACGCGCGCCCTGCTGGCGGAACCGGAGCGGCACTGCGTCGCCCCCTTCGACCTGACCGACCTGGACGCCATTCCCGGCTGGATGAAGCGGCTGGCCGAGGCTGACGGGCCGTTCCACGGGCTGGTCCATTCCGCCTCCGAGCAGGGCTATTCGGTGCTGCGGCAGGTCAACCGCGCGCAGTTCGAGCGGTATTTCACCCTGAACGTCGGTGCCGCGCTGATGCTGGCGCGCGGCTTCCACCAGAAAGGCGTGTTCGCGCCGGGCGGCGGGGCCATCGTCTATGTCGGCTCGGTCGCCGGACTGAAGGGGCAGAAAGGCCGGTCCCTTTACGCGGCCAGCAAGGCGGCGCTGGTGTCCGTGGCGCAATCGCTGGCGCTGGAACTGGCCGACCGCAAGATCCGCGTGAACGTGGTGGCCCCGGCGGTGGTGCTGGGCGCGAAGGCGGAGAAGCAGTTCGCCATGCTGCCGGCGGAGCAGAACGCCGCCCTGGCGGCCGCCCACCCGCTGGGCTACGGGATCCCGCAGGACGTGGCCGACGCAGTGGCCTATCTGCTGGCCGACAGCGGGCGCTGGATCACCGGGACCGCCCTGCCCGTGGACGGCGGCTTCACCGCCCAGTGACGCGGCGCGCCAGCGCCTCGGCGACTCGCACAGCGCCCTGGCCGTCGACAATGCCCGACAAGCGTTCCGCCATCGCGACTCTTTGAGCCGGATCGGCCCAGAGAGCGGCGGCGGCCTCGGCGATGCGCTCCGGCGCGTCCGCAATCCGGCCATTCACCAGTCGGCACCAGCCCAGCGCCTCCGACTGGCGGGCGGCCTCTATCTGGTTGTCGGCGATGGTGACCAGAACGGCCGGCGTGCCGATGGCTGCCAGTTCCGCCGTGGTGGTGCCCGCCGCCGACACGGCCAGCCCGGCCTCGGCCATCAATTGCCCCATGCGCGGAGTGTCGCGATGCATGCGGACACGGTCGCCGAGAGGGCGAGCGGCCTGCTCCACCACGTCGGCGTTGGGCGCCGCCCCGCCGACCGCCACGTCGATGCGAACGTCCGGCGGCAGCGCGGCGGCAAGGTGGGCCAGCACCGGCGCGGTCAAACCGAGCGGGTCGGAACCGCCAAAGGTGACCAGCAGAGCCCGGCGCTCCGGCAGCGGCACCTTCGCTGCGGTAGCCGCCCGACGCACCTCCCGCCGCAAGGGGGCGTGGGCGGGACCGAGCAGCAGCATGGCGTCCGGGTTTCCGGAGCGGTAAGGCAGGCGGGCGGCGTCAGGGGCCGCGTTGACGATCAGGCCGGAGTGCAGCGGCTCGCCCGTGCCTGTGTCGTCGAAGGCGAGCACCGGCAGCACCGCCCCCGCCAACCCCGCCCGCCAGTTCCGGCCGAAGCAATAGCCGTCCACGACGACGGCCCTCGCGCCGATGTCTCGGGCAATAGTGAGTGTCGCGGCAAGGTCGCCCTCGCTGCCGGGTTCGGCATCGATGCGGTGAACCATTATGCCGGTGGTCCGCAGACGATCCTCCAGAGCCGGCGGCAGCATCGCGGACACGAACGCCACGGTGAAGTCCATGTCCTGCAACGCCTCAGCGACTGCGAGGCAGCGCATGACGTGCCCGGCGCCGATGGAGGCGCCGGCGTCGGCGCGGAACAACACCACAGGAGGCATGGCATGGCGTCCGGTCAGTGCAAGGTCGGCGCGTTCGGGCCGGTCGGACGCAGCCGAGCCCGGGCGGAGGACAGCAGGAAGGCGTGCCAGAACAGCGCAACCAGCGCGGCCGGAAGACCGGACACCTGGTGGCCGGGCAAGGCGGCGATGCCCGCAGCGTGCGCCATGGCGGCGTTCGCCGCGTTGACGCTGCGCTGCGCCGCCGGGCCGATGAGGGCCAGCGTCTGCCCGAGCGCCTTGGCGTCGAAACGCAGGGTCGCCGGGGCGACGGTCATCTGGGCCGCGCCATCGCGCATGCGGCCGATGGCGACGTAGGCCTCCAGCAGGTCCTGGCGATCCTCCGGGCGCAGCACCGCGGTGACCACGCGGTTGCCGGTCAGCGGTCCGGTGCCATCGAACTCGAAGACCACGGCGCGCTCCGACTGCCGGGCCTCGGCCAGCGCCGCGGCGCGCTCCCCAGCCGACACGCCGGTCAGGCGCATGGCCTCCGCGAACAGTTCCGGCCGCTCGCCGCCCTCGGCGTGGACAACCAGCGGCGCGTCCACCGTGGCCGCGACGGCAAGCCGCCGGGCCATGATGTTGACCGCCTCCTCCGGACCTTCAACCATCTGTTCCGGGGCCATTTGTTCCTGAAGCAACTCGGCGCCCTTGCGCAGCATCACCTCGGCAAAGCTGATCTCCGGGGCGAAGGCGGGTTCTGGGTTCATGGCGCTGTCTCCTGCCGCAGAAATTAGATGTTTTCTACGACAGGGCCGGCGTCAATGGTAGCCGGGTTAGTGATAGCCGATCGCGCCGGTCACCTTGCCGCGGAAGACCCAGTAGCTGTAAGCGGTGTAGATCAAAATCGTCGGGATCAGGAAGGCCATGCCGACCAGCAGGAAGACCTGCGTTTCCGGCGGTGCGGCGGCCTGCCAGACGGTGATCCGCGGCGGCACCAGCATCGGCCACAGGCTGATCGCCAGGCCCAGGTAGGACAGCGCGAACAGCCCCATGGCGAAGACGAAGGGCAGCACGTCCCGCCCCTCTTCCAGCGAGCGCCACAGCCCGAAGGCCAGCACCGCCACCATCAGCGGCACCGGCGACAGCAGCAGGAGGTTCGGCATGGAAAACCAGCGCTGGGCGATGGTCGGCTCCAGGAACGGGGTCCACAGGCTGACGACGGCGACCAGCAGCAGCACCACGACCAGCAGCCGCCGCGCCGTTTGATAGCACCAGTCCTGCAATCGCCCGATCGTCCGCCAGATCAGCCAGGTGCTGCCCAACAGCGCGTAGCCGCCGATCAGCGCCACGCCGCAGAACAGGCTGAAGGGTGTCAGCCAGTCGAGCATGCCGCCGGCGAAAGCCCGTCCCTGCACCTCGATACCCTGGATGAAGGAGCCCAGCACCACCCCCTGCGCGAAGGTGGCGAGCAGGGAGCCCAGGAAGAAGGCCTTGTTCCACACATGCCGGCTGGTCCGCGCCTTGAACCGGAACTCGAAGGCCACGCCGCGGAAGATGAGGGCGATCAGCATCAGCAGAAGCGGCAGGTACATGGCCGGCAGCACCACCGCGTAGGCGATGGGAAAGGCGGCGAACAGCCCCGCCCCGCCCAGGATCAGCCAGGTCTCGTTGAAGTCCCAGACCGGCGCCACGGAGTTCATCATGATGTCCCGCGCCTCCTCGCTGGGCGCGAAGGGGTAGAGGATGCCGATGCCCAGGTCGAAGCCGTCCATCAGCACGTACATGAAGACCGCGAATCCGATGATGGCGACCCAGGCGAGGGTGAGGAGGCTGCCTTCCATGGGGATCACTCCACCTTGATCGTTATTCGGCTGGCTCGATCGATTCGCCGGGCAGCGACAGCGGCCGCTTCGGGCGCTGGGCTTCCTGCAAGGCCTGGGGCGCGTAGTCGTCGTCGCGCAGCGCGGCGGGTCCCATCTTCAGGATGCGGATCAGGTAGTAGGTGCCGAAGCCGTAGATCATCGCGTAGACCACCATGAAGGCGATCAGCGAGAACAGCACCGCACCGCCGGTCAGCGCCGGGGTCACGGCGTCGGATGTCCGCAGGTGGCCGTAGACCACCCAGGGCTGCCGCCCGATCTCCGTCGTGAACCAGCCGGCCAGGATCGCCACGAAGCCGATGGGCATGCAGGCCACCAGCACCCGGTGGAACCAGTTCGGGCTGTAGAGCCGCCCCATGACCCGCAGCACCAGATGGACGAGTGCCACCGCCAGCATCAGCATGCCGATTCCCACCATCAGGCGGAAGGTCCAGAAGATGATGCGCGGGTCCGGCCTCTGGTCGGCGGGGAACTGCTTCAGCCCCGGCACGGCGCCGTTGAAATCGTGGGTCAGGATCAGGCTGGAGAGCGCGGGGATGCCGACCTCCAGGTGGTTGGTCTCCTGCTTCACGTCGGGGATGGCGAAGAGGATCAGCGGGGCGCGGGTCCCGCCTTCCCAGTTGCCTTCCATGGCGGCGATCTTGGCCGGCTGGTGCTCCAGCGTGTTGAGGCCGTGCTCATCGCCGAGGAAGATCTGCAGGGGCGCCAGGATCGTGATGAGGCCGAGCGCCATGCTGAGCCCAACCCGCGCGTGGTCCAGGAAGCGGTTGCGGATCAGGTAGAAGGCGCTGATGCCGGCGACCACGAAGCTGGTGGTCAGGAACATGGCCGTCAGCATGTGGGTCAGCCGGTAGGGGAAGGAGGGATTGAAGACCACCTGCCACCAGTCGGTGACGTAGAACCTCCCGTCCCGCAGCTCCGCCCCGGCCGGGGTGTGCATCCAGCTGTTGGCCGAAAGGATCCAGAAGGAGGACATGACCGTGCCCAAGGCCACCAGCACCGCCGCCATGAAGTGGATGCCGCGGGGCACGCGGTCGCGGCCGAACAGCAGGATGCCTAGGAAGGCGGCTTCCAGGAAGAAGGCGGTGACGACCTCGTACTGGATCAGCGGGCCCAGCACGTTGCCCACCACGTCCGACCAGCGCGCCCAGTTGGTGCCGAACTGGTAGGTCATCACGATGCCGGAGACCACGCCCATGCCGAAGGAGATGGCGAAGATCTTGGTCCAGAACTCCGCCAGGCTGCGGTAGAGCGCCCGGCCGGTCATCAGCCACCGCGCCTCCAGCACCGCGATCCAGCAGGCCAGCCCGACCGTGAAGGAGGGGAAGAGGATGTGGAAGGAGATGACGAACGCGAACTGGATCCGGGAGAGGATCAGCGGATCGAGGTCCATGGCCGCGGTCCCTTCGCGCAAGATGATGGGGCAAGAGGATGCCGAGGCTGGCGTTCGGCCCCAACCTCCAAGCCTCACCCCCCAACGCAGCCGGCGCCGTTCGGTTCCGTGCCTTTTTTAACGAGCCCCGCCCTTGAACCGCATCCCCACCCGCCTATTTATAAGCTCTTCCCGACATCCACCCTTATGTCTGGCCGGCCCTGGGCCAAAAACCGACCCCGCTCCGTCCCCCCTGGTCCACATGCGGCTGACCAGTCTGGAGCGCGGCGGCGTTTGCAGGGCGTTCTGAGGATGCCGGAACAGGAGATGGTCTTTGACGGAACAGGTTGTTTCTGGCGAACCCCTCACGCAGTTTTTGAAAGAGACCCGGAAGTACGAGTACCTTACGCCCGACCAGGAACGTGACCTCGCCCTGCGCTGGCGGGATCGGCAGGACCGGGCGGCCCTGGACAAGCTGATCGGCAGCCACCTGCGTCTTGTCTTCAAGATGGCGCGGGGCTACCAGGGTTATGGCCTGCCCTTGTCGGACCTGATCGCCGAGGGCAACGTCGGCGTCATGCAGGCGGCGCAGAAGTTCGACCCCGACAAGGGCTTCCGCTTCGCGACCTACGCCAGCTGGTGGGTCCGCGCGGCGATCCAGGAGTATGTGCTGCACAACTGGTCGCTGGTGAAGATCGGCACCACCGCGGCGCAGAAGAAGCTGTTCTTCAGCCTGCGCCGGCTGAAGGCGCGCATGAACGACCTGGACAGCGCCGGCTCCGGCGACCTGACGCCGGAGGCGGTGGAAAGCATCGCGACGGAGCTGAACGTGCCGGCCGCCGAGGTGGTGGAGATGAACCGCCGCCTGGGCATGGACCGCTCGCTGAACGCCACCCTGGCGGAGGACGGCGACAGCGAATGGCAGGACCTGCTGGCCGACGACCGGCCGGACCAGGAGACCATGCTAGCCGGTGCGGAGGAGCGCCAGCGGCGCCAGCAGTTCCTGAAGCTGGGCCTCGGCGTGCTCGACGACCGCGAGCGGCAGATCCTGGTCGCCCGCCGCCTGCGCGAGGAACCGCTGACCCTGGAGGAGCTGAGCCAGCACTTCCACGTCTCGCGCGAGCGCGTCCGCCAGTTGGAGGTGCGCGCCTTCGAAAAGGTTCAGAAGGCCGTCATGGCCCAGGCCCGGCAGCAGCCCGGCGCCGCGGCGGCCAAGGCCCTGGTCAACGCGTAAAACGGGCGAGGGGAAGCCATCCCTTCGCACTGACCTCCCAGGGGTCGAAAGACCCCTGGACGCCCTTTTGGATGAAACGTCGGCACGCGTGGTGTTTCACCATTGCGGGTCTGCGACGTCGACACTCCCAAAGCCCGGTTCCACGATGTCCGGGTCCAGATCGTCGTATCGCCGCCTTGATTGGCGGTACCATGATACCTTCGCCCCGTTACTCGGTCAAAGTGAGAAGCGACTGCCTTATAGCTGCTCAGGCGCATGTGCAGGCGATCAAGCATTCATCTTTGCAGAATTGGAGGAGCGGCGGGCAATGATCACGCCCTCTTTGTGGAGAGTTCAGGATATTTAAAGCTATGTCATAGCAATGACTTGACACATGCGACGCAAGAGTCGCCCAATTTTCGCTTCCCCTTGAACCGTATGACCATAGGACCTTTTTCCACGACACCTATGGCATCGAGATGCAGCAAGGCTAGGAGGCGGAAATGAGAACAACCACACTCGCTCTGTTCCTGCTGGTTTTCACCGCCGATCTCACTGTTTTGCCCCATCCACGTGTGCTCGCTGGACCCGCTGAAGATGTGCAGTCGGCAATGCAGCTTCTCAAGTCCAAGGCCGCAGCATTGGGCGCGCCGAGCATCAAAGGAGAGGAAGCTGTTGCGGGAAAGACGGTGCCAGCTCTGTACTTCGGCAACGCCAAAATGAACAACAACTTCTCGCTCGTTGACGAGGTCCAGAAGGAAAAAGGAGGCACCGCCACTATCTTCGTAAAAAGTGGCGATGACTTCGTCCGCGTAGCAACGAATGTGAAAAAGGACGATGGTTCCCGCGCTATCGGCACGCTGCTGGACCCCAAGGGTAAAGCAATAGCCGCAGTTGCCAAGGGCGAGAGCTTCTTCGGAGACGTCGATATATTGGGCAAGCCCTACACCACAGGGTATGAACCGATCCGCGACGCACAAAACAACATCATCGGTGTCTATTACGTCGGCTACTTGAAGGGTTAGCAGGCTCGAGCGAACAGACACGCCTGCCATTGCGTGCGCCGGCGCGGCTCAGGAAACGCGCCAGCGCCGGCCGTGCGCACGTGATCTTCGACGGCATCGACGAGGACGGCTAGAGCGATCTGCGGGCCTTGGCCGGGGATTGATGGGCCGTGGCTTACCCGCCGGGGCGACAGCGTCGTCTCAAACTGTTTGATCAGTATCGTCGTCAAGTTTGAAGATTTATCCGGGTGCTTCATTGCCTGATTTGGCATCTCATCTCGCCCGATCCGTTGTCTTTGGTGATTTTTAGGTGGCTTGATCCGGTTTCTGTTCGTCTCCAGGGTGGGTTTTGCATCGGATTTCCGAGACACACTCGATTGGAGACAGGAGATGAGGCGCTTTCTGGCCGCTGGATTTTTTGTTTTTGCTTCCCTAGCCTTGTCCGCCTGCGGGACGACCGCGGAGCCCAAGGCGCCCCTTCAACAGGATGGCGGGTGCGCGGCGGCCGAGGGCTCGGCCTGCCATGGGGCTTTGGGGCGGACCAACATGGCGACGCAGCCGCCGGTCGCGTCTCGCGGCAGCAGCGGCTCCGGCATCAGCGCGTCGCCGGGCAGCAAGGCGGGGCGAAGCGGGATGGGCGGTGCGGGCCGCGGGGCAGCTGGGGGCGGCGGGACGCACTGAGCGGGGAATTTGGGAGGGGGTTGCGCGGAACCGGCGTTCGGCAGAAGCAGGCCCCCCTCACCCTCCCCTCTCCCCAGAGGGGAGAGGGTTTAAGGGACGGTTTTCAGAATGCGCTGAGGCGGTTGGCGATGATGAAGATCGCCGCGGCGGTGAGCAGCGCGAGTATGATCCGCCCCAACCTGTCCTGCCGTCGATCTAGGCGTTTGTTTGCGAGCAGCCAAGCGCAGCCGTGCTCGACGACGCAGCGGACTTTGCCGAGCCCCGAGCCGTGGGGCTCGCCGATCTTGCGGATGTGCGGCTGGATGCCGTCGCGCAAGCAGAGCCAGCGGTTATCGGCGCTGTCGTAACCCGCGTCCGCGTAGAGCCTGCTGATGGCGGCGCAGACAACCTGGGCCAGGCGCAGCAGATCCGGAAAGAGCTTGGTGTCATGCACATTGGCGGGCGAAGGGACGACCGCCAGCGGCAGGCCATCGGTCGAGACGACCACGTGGTACTTGGTCCCGGGCTTACCGCGGTCGGTCGGGTTCGCCCCGGTCAACTCGCCGCCCCGCTTGGCCCGCACCGAGCAGCTGTCCACCACGACGTCCCATGCGGCGGCGTCGGGGCCGGAGCGCGCCATGCGGATGAGGACGGCATGGACACGGCGCAGCAACGCCGTGGTGTGCCACTCGTCCAGGCGGCGGCGCAGGGTGGAGCCCGAGGCGCGTCCGTCCGCAGCCTTCAACTCCCGCCATTGGACACCCTCGCGCACAAAGAAGCCGAGCGTCCGGATCACCTCCGCCGGCGGCACCGGTGGGCGTCCCGGACCGGGGTGCCGGGGCTCGATCCGGTCGATGATGCCAGCCACCAGCTCTACCGCCTGCGCGCGCATGTCCGCTCCCATGCCAAAGGCACGGGAACCGGCATGCGGTTACTTGATCACGCTCGCAGCTGACCTCGGAGAATTCTGGAAACCGGGCCTAAGCGCGCGGCCGGGACTGAGTGACATTTTTGGGTTGGAGGCCTGCGCGACAGGTGGTCGCAGGTGGCGCTATGTAGAATACTAGTATACCAATATGGGACCTCGACGGAGGCGCCGGTGGGCGGGTTCGGCGGGGTCAACGCTGATAATCGTGAGGAAATCATGCTCAAGAACGGTATCTCCACCAAGGCGTTCCGCGCGCGGCGCGCGCTGCTGGCCGGGTCGGCGGTGGCTCTGGCGCTGCCGGCGGTCGTGGCTCCGCTGGGGGCGGCGCTGGCGCAGCAGGACGAGGCGGGTGCGGTCGCCAAGGCCGTGGAGGCGCTGCGCGCGGCGATGCTCGCCGGCGACGGGGCGGCGCTGAAGGCCATGACCATGGACCAGCTGACCTACGGCCATTCCAACAGCCGGCTGGAGGACAAGGCTGCCTTCGTCGCCAGCCTGGACAACAAGAACGCCTTCAAGTCCATCGACTTGTCCGACCACGCGATCCAGGTCGTGGGCGACACCGCCGTCGCCCGCCACACCTTCGACGCCGTCAACAACCTGCCGGACGGCAAGACCAGCACCGCGCACATCAAGGTGTTGCAGGTCTGGAAGAAGGACGGCGGCGCGTGGAAGCTGCTGGCGCGGCAGGCGGCTCCGCTGCCGGCGTGATGGGAGTTTGGGGTGGGGGGAGTCGTCGCCCCCACCCTCCCACACCCGCAGGGCATGGGTCCCTCCCTCCCCCGCCTCTCGCGCAAGCGAAGCTTGCGCTGACGGCGTCAGGCGAATGCCTATGGCATTCGCTGAGAGCCTTGGGGCGGGAGAGGGTTGATTACCAATGGCGGTGATAGGGGCGACCATAGTAGCCGTAGGCGGGCGGGCCGTAGTAGCGGTGGTGCGGGCGCTCGTAATAGCCATAGCCGCCGTAGCCGTAGGCGACTGCCGGGGGTGGCGCGTCGACCACGTAGCAGCCGGTGAGCAGCAGGCCGGTCAGCGCGAGAAGCGACAGACTGCGGAGCGATGGCGTGCGGAGCGACAGGGTACGGGGCGTCATGGTGGCCGTCTGTGCCGTTGAGTCCGGCGCCCTGGTGGGCGCCGTTTGTGGGAATCAACGGTTGCGGCGGGGCGTTTATTCCAAGGGTTGAGGGTCAGCGCCTTGCGCGGCGGGCCTGCTTCTTTGGAGCGCCTTCGGGGATGCCGCGGGCTTGGCGGGCGGTGCTGATGCCGATGCTGCCGGGCTGCTCCAGGCCCAGGTCCATGGCCTCCAGGCGGCGGAGTTCGTCGCGGAGCCGAGCGGCCTCCTCGAACTCCAGGTCGGCGGCGGCGGCTTTCATGCGCTTTTCCATGTCGGCCATCACGGACTTCAGGTTGTGGCCGACCAGTTCCGTCGCGTTCAGGCCGGTCTTCACGGTGACGTGGTCGCCGCGCTCGTAGACGCTCTCCAGGATGTCGCCGATGGCCTTCTTCACGGATTCCGGCGTGATGCCGTGCTCCAGGTTGTAGGCCTGCTGCTTCTCGCGGCGGCGCGCCGTCTCGTCGATGGCGTACTGCATGCTGCCGGTGATCCGGTCGGCGTAGAGGATCGCGCGGCCCTCCACGTTGCGCGCCGCGCGGCCGATGGTCTGGATCAGCGAGGTCTTGGAGCGCAGGTAGCCCTCCTTGTCCGCATCCAGGATCGCGACCAGGGAGCATTCGGGGATGTCCAGGCCCTCGCGCAGCAGGTTGATGCCGACCAGCACGTCGTAGGCGCCGAGCCGCAGGTCGCGGATGATTTCGATGCGCTCCAGCGTCTCCACGTCGGAGTGGATGTAGCGGACGCGCAGGCCAGCCTCGTGCATGTATTCGGTCAGCGCCTCAGCCATCTTCTTGGTCAGGGTGGTGACCAGGACGCGGTTGCCCTTCGCCACGACCTCCTTGCACTCGTGGATCAGGTCGTCGACCTGCGTTTCGGTGGGGCGGATGATGACTTCCGGGTCGATCAGGCCGGTCGGGCGGACCACCTGCTCGGCGAAGACGCCGCCGGTGCGCTCCAACTCCCACGGGGCGGGGGTGGCCGAGACGAAGACCGTCTGCGGGCGCATGCCCTCCCACTCCTCGAACTTCAGCGGGCGGTTGTCCATGGCGCTGGGCAGGCGGAAGCCGTACTCGGACAGAGTCTCCTTGCGCATGCGGTCGCCGCGGTACATGCCGCCGATCTGCGGCACCATCACGTGGCTCTCGTCCACGATCAGCAGCGCGTCGCCGGGCAGGTATTCGAACAGGGTCGGCGGCGGTTCACCGGGCGCGCGGCCGGTCAGGTAGCGGGAGTAGTTCTCGATGCCGGCGCAGGCGCCGGTCGCCGCCATCATCTCGATGTCGAAGGTCGTGCGCTGTTCCAGGCGTTGCGCTTCCAGGAGCTTGCCCTGGGCGTTGAACTCCTCCAGGCGGATCTTGAGTTCGCGCTTGATCTGCTCGATCGCCTGGTTGAGCGTCGGCTTGGGCGTCACGTAGTGGCTGTTGGGGTAGACGCGGACGGCTTCGAGGGAGGCGATCTTCTCGCCGGTCAGGGGGTCGATCTCGTGGATGCCCTCGATCTCGTCGCCGAACAGGGAGATGCGCCAGGCGCGGTCCTCCATGTGGGCGGGGAACAGCTCCACCGTGTCGCCGCGCACCCGGAACAGGCCGCGGCCGAACGCCGCGTCATTGCGCTTGTATTGCAGCTCCGTCAGCTTGCGCAGCAGGTCGGGCTGGGCGATCACCTCGCCCTTGCGCAGGTCGACCGTCATCTCCGAATAGGTCTCGACCGAGCCGATGCCGTAGATGCAGGACACCGACGCCACGATGATGACGTCGTCCCGCTCCAGCAACGACCGGGTCGCCGCGTGGCGCATGCGGTCGATCTGCTCGTTGATCGAGGATTCCTTCTCGATGTAGGTGTCGGTGCGCGGGACGTAGGCTTCGGGCTGGTAGTAGTCGTAGTAGGAGACGAAGTATTCCACCGCGTTGTTCGGGAAGAAGGACTTCATCTCGCCATAGAGCTGTGCCGCCAGCGTCTTGTTGGGGGCGAGGACGAGCGTCGGGCGCTGGACCCGCTGGATGACGTGCGCCATCGTGAAGGTCTTGCCGGAGCCCGTCACGCCCAGCAGCACCTGGTCCTTCTCCCCCGCGCGCAGGCCGCCGGTGAGTTCCTCGATGGCCTTGGGCTGATCGCCGGAGGGCTTGAACTCCGACACCAGTTCGAACTTCTTGCCCGCCTCCAGCTTGGGAAGGGACTTTTGCGGCATCACGGAAAGGACGGGACTGGCCATGGGGGAAGCGCTCGCCGGGCGGGGGTACGGAACGGGAACCGAGTATATGGCCCGTAACCCCTCCCCTGTCGAGCGTAGGCTTGTCGGCACCCCGTCCCGACTCCGGGCGCGGTGTCGGGAAGGGGTGGTGCGGGCGGCTTACGGCGTGGCCGGAGCGGGGAAGGCGACCGTGCCGTTGGACAGGTTGTACAGCACCGGGTACTTCCGGAAGGGCGCAAGGCCGGTGTTGATGGAGCCCTGCTCCCCGTGGCCCGTGCTCCACTTCGTCTGGTTCCGGCAGGAAACGTCGCCGGCGACGAAGTTCAGCAGCGTCTGCCCGGATTCGGCGTTCAACACGATGGTGTCGCCCTTTTTCGGCGCCATCTTCGGACCGAGGTTGGTCCCGCCGTAAAAGGTCGTAAGCGTGGCGCCGGTATCCAGGATGAAGGGAACGTCGGTCGCAGACGCCGGCTGCGCCTCGGAAGCCTGCACGTAGGCGGTTCCCGCGATGACGCTTTCCTCGTAGGTCGTCACCGACGTGCCGCCCGTGAACAGCTGCTGGTAGTCGCCCGGGCTTTTCATCGGGCTGGCAAAGGGGAAAGAGCTGGCGAGGGAGTCGATGCCGCCGAGGATCAGCCGGCCGATCCGGGTGCCCGCCGGCAAGTCCGTCCCGTCATAGGGTTCGGTGTTGACGACGTCGATGATGAAGCCGGCCCCGTTCTTGTAGGGTATCTGCGACAGCACGCCCAGCATCTGCGCGATGTCGGCCGGCAGCTTCTTTTCGAAGACGCTGTGCTTCAGGACCGGGCTCGACTGCGTTGCCTGGAGCGAGGCGCCGAAATCTCCGACGAAGTAATTGTAGATGGGGAAGCTCGTCGGAAGCTCGAGGGTCAGAGGAATGACCGTCTCCAGTTCCAGAAGCATGTCCACGAGCCCCACGGTCGCCTGCGTCGAGACGAGGCCGTAGGAGGACGGAAGCGACACGTACACGTCCGTGGCGGTGCCGACGTAGGTGATCCCACTGGCGTACTGGTTGTAGACGACGCCGTGGGTCTGTTTTCCGGTGACGTTCAGGCCCGCCGCGTTCGCCCAGAATCCCTTGCCGCCCGTGTCGAACTCGTAGAGCACCGGGGCCGGCAGATCGCCGGTCATGGTGTTCGGGTCCTGGGCGGTGATGATCACGGGAATTCCCAGCTTCAGCGCGTCCGGCTTGGCCGGGTCGTAGGGAATCATGAAGAGCGGCACGATCGTGGCGCCGGCGTCCTCGACTTGGCTGATGGACAGGTTGAGTGGCTGGGGCAGCGGGGTCGTGGCGATGGTTTGGGGAACGGGGGTGACGGTCTCGCTCATGGTCGGTTCCTGTGGTCGGCGCGCGCGGCTGGAACGCTGGCGAAGGGCGGCCGGCGGGGTTTGCCCGGCGGACGCCGGCAAACCCCTTTCCGCATCAGGCGGGATGGGCGGGATAGGCTGCGAAGCCGACCTGGCCGACGGAGGCGTCGAAGTAGAGTTGGTAGCTGTTCAGCAGGTGGAAGCCGGTGTTCACGAAGTGCCCCTCGCCGCGCGGCAGCAGATACTGCGGCGGCACCGCGTCTTGGGCGAGGCTTTCCGTGGTGAAGACGGTCGTCTCAACGCCGGCCAGTTCGATCCGCGTCGTGCCGGTGATGCCGTAGCTGTAGACGACCGACACGGTCGCAGGCTCCACCGGCAGTTCGACGGCGACGATCGACCCCGCGGTGATCCTGGTTTCGTAGTCCGGAACGGGCATCTTCACCATCGACAGGTCAAGCCCGGTGTCCACCAGGATTTCGTACTTGGTCGTGTCGGTGGGGTTGATGTTGCTGACGCGGAAATGGCCCGTCGGCGTCGACCACTGGCTGGAATTCTTCGGAGCGTTGCCCTTCCCCAGATACGTCAGCTTCTGGAAGCCGAAGGCGCTGGCCCCCAGCTGCGTCGCCGCCTGGGCCGGCGTGCAACCGAGCCAGATTCCCTTGGTGGTCAGCAGATAGGACGGGTACAACTCCCCCGTGGCCATGCCCTTGATCGCCAGGAACGGGTTGTCGCCCAGAACCGGGCGGCCGAAGCCGATGCCGCACATGTGCGGAGTCTTGATGACCGCGCCGATCATGGAGATGGTGGGCGCGGTGGCAACCGCCTCGTTATCCTTCAGCCCGACGGACAGGTCGGTGACCGTGTAGTGGAAGCCGTGGATGTCGTCGGCCGACGGCTGGTACTTGACCACCGCCGGACCACCGAGCGTCACGCCCGGCAACAGGTTGCCGACGATGGTATTGGTCGCCTCGTTGTAAACGTAGACGCCGTCCACATAGAAAAAGGAGGCGGGAACCACAAGACCGTTGGATCCGGTGTCGAGCTGCACCGTCAGCGGCTTGCCGCCGTTGGGCATGGCGACTTGGATGTGAAAGCTGCCCTCGGAATCCTGAACGATGGGAATCTCAACCGGGCCAATCGAAACAGTATCGGTCATGACAATTTTCCTCCAGACGATAATTGCTTGAAGCGCAAAGTGTAAATTATGCACCTTTCCATTTGCGTGAGTTATTTTGAAATAAAATGAATCATATTACCTAATGTACGGGGAAAATAATGCATACCATTGAAGGAGTTTTGGGCGTGCATTCAAATGAGCACTTATGTGTTCAGAACAACGACCCGCCCATGCTTTGACGTGGTGCGGCCGACGGTTTGTCGATGGTGTGGCTGGTGCGCGGGCGGGGGACGCTGCGGCGCGACGTGGACGCGACCGTCCGGCGGAAGGCCGGCACCGCCGACCAACCGAGCCCCTCCCCCATCGAGGGAGAGGGGTTTTTCATTCTCGTGCAAGGCCTTGCCGCCTTGCCAGAAGGCGTTTTTGCAGCCGATCTTCGGCGGGGGCCGCGGAACAGGGCGCGGCGCCCCTTACAGCAAATCCCGCTGATCGTGACCGATCATCTTCGGGACTTGGTGTTACCCCCGCACCAGCGCGTCGTAATCCTTCACCAGAACCTCGCACACCCGGCCCGGGGTGAAGGTATGCTCGCCGATCTGGCCGACGGGGGTGACTTCCGCGGCGGTGCCGGTCAGGAAGACCTCCTGAGTGTTGGCCAGCTCGTCCGGCTGGATGTGGCGTTCGATCACCTCGATGCCGCGCTTCTTGGCGAGATCGATGACCGTGCGGCGGGTGATGCCGTCCAGGAAGCAGTCGGGCTTCGGGGTGTGGATCTTGCCGTCCATCACCAGGAACAGGTTGGCGCCGGTTGCCTCCGCCAGGTAACCGCGGTAGTCCAGCATCAGCGCGTCCTGGTAGCCCTTGGCCTCCGCCTCGTGCTTGGAGAGCGTGCAGATCATGTAGAGGCCGGCCGCCTTCGACGCGGTCGGGGCGGTGTCGGGCGCGGGGCGGCGCCAGGGGGCCCACATCAGCTTGATGCCGGCCATCTTCGCTTCCGGGCTGAAATAGCTCGGCCACTGCCAGACGGCGATGGCGACGTGGATGCGGCTGTCCTGCGCCGCGACGCCCATCATCTCGCTGCCGCGCCACGCCACCGGGCGGACATAGGCGTCGGTGAAGCCCATCGCCTTCACGGTCTCGTTCGTCGCCGCGTCGATCTCCGCCACCGAATAGGGCAGATCGAATCCAAGAATGCGGGCCGACGCCGCCAGACGCTCGCTGTGCTCCGTCAGCTTGAAGACCTTGCCGTTGTAGACGCGCTCGCCCTCGAAGACGCAGCTGGCGTAATGCAGGCCGTGCGTCAGGACGTGCAGGTTCGCCTCGCGCCACGGGACCAGCGCGCCGTCGTACCAGATCACGCCGTCACGATCGTCGAAGGGAAGGATGGACATGGGTGTTTCCTGCGTGGCTTTGGCCCCGCGTCCGGAAAAAATTTCGCGCGGGGAAATTGTTGAGCGTTTCCCTTGTTTAAGGGCGTTTGTTCGTTTATGTCTGTGTGACTGACCCATTTGTAACGATTTGCACCGATCACGTCAACATGGCTGACATAAAAGCAGGCGTGAACCAGCTGTTCCTCCGCGAGGAGGAGCTGCGGACGGGGATGGAACTCCTGTTCTACGCCTACCGTGAATTCACCGCGGAGCCGGACGAGATTCTGGCGGAGATCGGTTTCGGCCGGGCGCACCACCGTGTCATCTATTTCGTTGGGCGCTACCCGAAGATCACCGTGTCGGAGCTTCTGGCGATCCTGAAGATCACGAAGCAGAGCCTGTCGCGCGTGCTGGGGGAACTGGTCCGGCAGGAATACATCCTGCAGCAGACGGGCGTGCGCGATCGCCGACAGCGGCTTCTGGAACTGACGGACAAGGGCGTGGAACTGGAACGGCTGCTGTCGGAAACGCAGCGGCAGCGGATCGCCCGCGCTTATCGCATGGCGGGAGCCGAGGCGGTGGAAGGCTTCCGCAAGGTCATGCTGGGGATGATGGACGAGGAGGACCGGGCGAAGTTCGCACCGCCAGTGCCGGCCCGGCTCGCCGCCGTGAAGCGGTAGGAACCGGGCGCGGCCCGCTTGGGGCATGCGCCCCGGAGCTACTCGCTGGTCGGGGCTGCACCGTTGGACGCGTTGTTGGACGCGTCACCAGTCGACGCATCACCAATCGACGCATCGCCGGCCGAGGCTTCGCCGCTCGGAGCGGCGGCCGCGCCCGCCGCCTCGTCCTTGCCAGCTGCGGACGGCGCGCCGCGGCGGCGGAATGAGGTCCTTTTGTAGACCACGGTGTCGGAGGACCCCGGCGGGCATTGAACGATCTTGCCCCCCTTCGCGAGGAATTCGCGAGTCATGGAGTCGAGCTCATTCCGATCCGCGTTGCGGTTATCGGATGCCATGCATGCCTCCTGCGATCGTGATCGGCCCTATTCGGATCCATGCGCCGGACTGCGGCGACGAGAAAGGGCGTTTTTGAAAAAGCGGCTGAGGAAATGCCGGATTCGGAAAGGCCTTCGTTCAAACGGCTTTCAGGTTCGCCGCGGCGCTCTTGCCCTTCTTCGGGTCGCGCTGCAGCTCGTAGGACAGCTTCTGGCCTTCGTGGACGTTGCCGATGCCTGACCGCTCAACGGCGGAGATGTGGAGGAACACATCCTCCGTGCCGTCTTCCGGCTGGATGAAGCCGTAGCCCTTGGTGGTGTTGAACCATTTGACGGTTCCGATAGCCATCTGGCAGTTCCTTGGACGCAAGTTGCCCACGGCAGACCTGCCGCGGGCATCAAATCCCGAGGGGGGACCAAACGCAGAAGTCTGCACGCGGACCGCATTCCCAGAAATTCGACTCCCTAGACGTGGGGTCCGCGGGGCCGGGATGCAACCCGATCCCTTGTCCCAACCGGCTAGCACGGCCATGCCGGAGCCCATGCCCGTCAGCCGTCGACCGTCATCTCCGGAACGGCAGGACGGGGTAGCCGAACCTGCCCTAAGGCCGAATTGTGTGCCTTGCGGACGATACCCCATAGTTTCCCCCACCATGAACTTGCGGGGGAGGCGGAGGCGTGCAGCGTGCTCATCTCGTGGCTGCCTTCCTGGGCTTCGCCGCGCTGTGCGTCGGCGGTTCCGCCCTGTCGGTCTGGCATGACCGCACCGCCACGCTGGACCAGGCGCAACGGGAGATCGCCGCCACCGCGCAGCTGCTGGACGAGCACGCCAACCGGGTCTTCGAGTCGGGCGACACGCTGCTTCAGCTGTTCACGGCCGTCGTGGCGGGGTGGGACCTGACCGACCCCGACGAGGAACAACGGGTGTGGGAGCTGCTGCGCGCGCGCATCGACCGGATGCCGCAGCTGGGCGCCGTCCGGGTGGTGGACGCCCAGGGGCGGACCGTCCTGGACAGCGCGCGGCCGCCGGGGTCCGCACACACACGCGGGCCGGTCGCCTCCGCGGTGGATCGGGACGCCGGCCAGGACGGCCTCCAACGCGCCATCCTGGCGCATCGCGGCAGCGGCAGCGGCGGCGGCAGCGGCGGTGGACTGCGCGTCGGGGCGACGATGGGAGAGGCCGACGGCGCCGGCGACCGCTTCACGATCAGCCGCGCGCTGCACGATGCCGACGGCCGGGTCCGCGCCGTCGTCGTTCTGGCGATCCGCGGCAGCTATTTCTCCCGCATCTACGGGCAGACCGGCTGGGGGACCGGGGCGCGCCTCGCCCTGTTCACCGCGGCGCGGGAGCGGCTGGCCGAATGGCCGCCGGACGGTTCGGTGGATCCTCCGGTCGCCGCCTGGCCGCAGCCCTGGGATCCTCCGGACATGCCGGCCATGCCCGACGGAACCCACCTGACGGCCGCCCGCCAGCTCGACCCATACCCCGTGGTCGTGGTGGCGAGCCGGCCGCTGCACGAAATCCTGGCCGGCTGGCGGGAACGCGCCGCCTGGGCCGGGGCGATCACCGGCGGCGTCCTGGCCGGCGTGGGCCTTCTGTTCCTCTACGCCCTGTCCGGCATCCGGCGCGAGGAGGCGGTGCGGGCCGAACTGGTCCGCGCCAACCTGGGCCTGGACGAGCGCGTGCGCCGCCGCACGGCGGAGCTGGAGGGGGCGCTGCGCGCGGCCGAGACCGCCAACCTCGCCAAGATGAAGGTATTGGCCACCGTCAGCCACGACCTGCGGCAGCCGCTCCAGGGGCTGGCGGCCTTTCACGACCTGCTGCTGAAGGACTCGCCCAACCCCGACCTGCACCGGCTGGGCGGCATGGCGTCCGCCTCGCTCCAGGCTGGGCAGAGGCTGCTCGACGACCTGCTGACGCTGTCGCGGCTGGAGGCCGGGGTGGTCCCGGTGGAGATGGCCGACTTCCCCGTCGGGCCGCTGCTGGAACAGCTGACCGCCGAACTGGCGGCGGAGGCGGAGGGCAAGGGCCTGCGGCTGCGGGTCGTGCCGACCGCCGCCTGGGTGCGCAGCGACCCCGCCCGGTTGCAGCCGATCCTGCGGAACCTGCTGTCCAACGCGGTGAAATACACCACCAGCGGCGGCATCGTCGTCGGCGTGCGCCGCCGGGACGACCGCGTGCGGGTGGAGGTCTGGGACAGCGGCCAGGGCATCCCCGAGGCCGAACTGGGGACCATCTGGGAGGAGTTCTACCAGATCGGCAACCCGGCCCGGGACGGATCGCGCGGCGCGGGGCTGGGCCTGTCGATCGTGGACCGTACGGCGCGCCTGTTGAACCACCCCTTGGACGTGCGGTCGCGCCACGGCCGCGGGTCCGTGTTCGCGGTCACGCTGCCACGCGCCGAGGCCACGGCTACGGATGTGGCGGCGCCGGAATCGCCGGTTTTCGTTCTTCCCGTGGGACAAGCGCCTGCGGCCCGGGCGGCGACGTCCGCCGGGCGGCTCGGCGGGCGGATGATCCTGATCGTCGAGGACGACCCCTTGCAACGCAGTTCCCTGACCCTGCTTCTGGAACAGGCCGGGGCCGTGGTGGTGGCCGCGGACAGCTTCGACACCGCGCTGGCCATGACGCGGGCGACCCTCACGTCGCCGTCGGCGATCCTCAGCGACTATCGCCTGCCCGGCGGCACGGACGGGCTGAGCGGAATCGAACGGTTGCGTGCCGCGCTGGGCATCGGGATTCCCGCCGTCCTGCTGACCGGAGAATTGTCGGCCGAGCTTGCCCGAGCCGCCAAGGCCGCCCGGTGCACGGTGTTGACGAAGCCGGCCCAGCCCGCGCGGATTCTCGCCACCCTGGCCGAGATGACCGCCGCAGAGGCCGCGGCGTGATGCCATCGCGGCCAGCGGGTGTTGCCGGTTGTCCTTGTTCACCCCTTTCGCTACCCTGACACCATGATTTGCCGCGTAGGGCGGCGCGTTGACGGAGGCTGTGGTGATGGGCGGACGCGGGCTGGTGTGGCTTTCGGTGGTTCTGTGGGCGTTAAGCGCCGCGCCGCTCCTGGCCCAGACGCCGCCTCCCCCGCAGCCACATCCGCCCGGGGGCCATCCGCCCCCGCCGCAGGCGTACGAGGACTGCCGCGGCCGGAAGGCCGGGGACACCGTCCAGCACACGACTCCGCAAAGGCGGGTGCCCGCCACTTGCGAGGCGTCGCCGAAGGGTCTGGTCGCACGCCCCCACCACCCGCCGCCGCCCGCATCCCCTCCCCCGCCGCCGCCGGGACAGCCGCCGGGACAGCCGCCCGCGCCGCGCGGATGAGGTGGATACCGGCGGATGGTGCGGCGCGCGCGGGCGCGCTATAGTCGCGCCATGACCGAAGACCAGCCCCACATCCTGGTTGTCGACGACGACACCCGCCTGCGCGAGCTGCTGCGCAAATACCTGGCCGGCAACGGCTTCCTGGTGAGCACCGCGAAGGACGCCGCCGACGCGCGGGCCAAGCTGGGCGGGCTGTCTTTCGACCTGCTGGTGCTCGACATCATGATGCCCGGGGAAACCGGGCTGGAGCTGACCGAGGCGCTGCGCAAAGACCGCGACATGCCGATCCTGCTGCTGACCGCGCGCGGCGAGCCGGACGACCGCATCGCCGGGCTGGAGGCCGGGGCCGACGACTACCTCGCCAAGCCCTTCAACCCTCGGGAACTGCTGCTGCGCATCAACTCCATCCTGCGCCGGCAGGCCAGCCGCCCGCCGGAGCCGGCACCGCCGCAGCCGGTGCGGCTCGGCCCCATGATCTATTTCCCGGACCGCGACGAGTTGCGCGCCGGCGAGGAGGTGATCCGCCTGACCACGGCGGAGGCCAGCCTGCTGCGCATCCTCGCCGCCGCGCCCGGCACCACCTTCTCGCGCGAGGAGCTGACCGAGCGCAGCAAGGTCGCCGGCAACGCCCGCACCATCGACGTGCAGGTGACCCGGCTGCGCCGCAAGATCGAGGCCGACCCGCGCGAGCCACGCTACCTGCACACCGTGCGCGGCGAGGGGTACGTGTTGCGGCCAGATCCTTAAAGATCGTACCCGTAAGAGGACCATGCCATGACCGCCGATACCGCCGCCGGACCGGCCCCCCTGCCGAAACGGGAGCGGACGGGGTTCCTGAAGCGATTCCTGCCGCGCACGCTGTTCGGGCGATCGCTGGTGATCATCGTCACGCCGGTCATCCTGGCCCAGGCGGTGGCGACCTGGATTTTCTACGACCGGCACTGGGACACCATGACGAACCGGCTGGCCTTCGCCGTGGCCGGCGACATCGCCATGGTCATCTCCGTGCTGGAGCACGACCCGACCCCGGAGGGGCGGAACTGGATGCTGGCCAACACGGCGCGCAGCACCGACCTGATCGTGACGCTGGAGCCCGGCACCACCCTGCCCGAACAGCCGCCGCAGCTGCGCGGCCTTCTGGAGCGCACGCTGGGCAAGGCGCTGGACGAGCGGGTGCACCGCCCCTTCGCCATCAACACCCGCGTCGCCCACGAATGGTACGAGATCCGCGTGCAGATGCCCGACGGCGTGCTGTCGGTGATGTCGCCGGAGCGGCGGCTGTTCAGCCCGACCAGCTACATCTTCATCCTGTGGATGGTCGGCTCGGCGCTGGTGCTGTTCACGGTGGCGATCATCTTCATGCGCAACCAGATCCGGCCGATCAAGCGGCTGGCCGCCGCCGCGGACGCGCTGGGCAAGGGCCGCGACGTGGCGAACTTCAAGCCGGAGGGCGCCACCGAGGTGCGGCAGGCCGCCGCCGCCTTCCTGAAGATGCGCGAGCGCATCCACCGCCAGATCACCCAGCGGACGGAGATGCTGGCCGGCGTCAGCCACGACCTGCGCACTCCGCTGACGCGCATGAAGCTGGCGCTGGACATGCTGGGCGACGGGCCGGAGGTCGAGGAGCTGATGACCGACGTCGCCGAAATGGAAACGATGATCGAGGGCTATCTGGCCTTCGCCCGCGGCGAGGGGACGGAGGCGGTGACCCCCACCGACCTGACCCGCATCCTGAACGAGACCGTCGCCGGTGCCCGCCGCGAAGGGGCGGAGGTGCTGCTGGAGGCGGCGGCCGACATGACCCTGCCGCTGCGCCCCAACGCCATGCGGCGCTGCCTGGCCAACCTGCTGTCCAACGCCCGCCGCCACGGCGCGCGCATCTGGGTGCAGGCGGAGCGGCGCGGCGGCAGCATCGAGATCTTGGTGGACGACGACGGGCCGGGCATCCCGAAGGGATCGCGCGAGGACGTGTTCAAGCCCTTCTTCCGCCTGGACAGCTCCCGCAACCAGGCGACGGGCGGCGCCGGCCTTGGCCTGACCATCGCCCGCGACGTGGTGCGCAGCCACGGCGGCGACGTCACGCTGAGCGACAGCCCCCACGGCGGCCTGCGCGTGCTGATCCGCCTGCCGGTGTGAAGGGTAAAGCCCCAGCACTGGGCCCCACCCTAACCCTCCCCCACTTCGCGGGGGAGGAAACTCCGCCGCACGTGCCGTAAAGCCCTCCTCCGCCGAAGGTGGGGGAGGGTTGGGTGGGGGCCCGGTGCAATCACTCCCCAATCCACCACTCAGTACAGCCGGCCGCCATTGGGGACGGGTTGGGTTGGGGCGATCAGGACGACGGCGTCCTCGGCGTCGGGCAGGCCGAGGCACAGGACCTCGCTGGTGAAGGGGCCGATGCGCTTGGGCGGGAAGTTCACGACCGCCAGCACCTGCCGGCCGACCAGTTCGTCAAGCGTGTAGTGTTTGGTGATCTGGGCGGAGCTGCGCTTCGTGCCGATCTCCGGACCGAAGTCGACGGTCAGCTTGTAGGCTGGCTTGCGCGCTTCCGGAAAGGGTTCGGCCGCGACGATGGTGCCGACGCGGATGTCCACCTTGAGAAAGTCGTCGTAGCTGATGGTCACGGTGCCTCCCTGCCCGTTTGGAATGGTCGGGGCGAGGCTAGCATCGGACCCAGAAACGCGAAAGGGCCGCCCCAGGCAGGGCGACCCTTTCCGGAAACATCCGCGGAGGATGCTTACTTGCCGGTCTTTTACTTGCCGGTCTTGGCGATGGCGGCCTTGACCTCGTCCAGGCTCTCCGACACGCGCTTGGACAGCACGTCGGCGGCCTCGGTGTTGGACTTGGCGACCAGCTCGGCCAGTTCCTTGATGTTGGACAGCGCCTTCTCGAAGGCGACCTTCACCAGCTCGGCCTGCTTGGCGGCCTTCTCCTCCGGCGTGCCGGCGGCGGCGACCTGGTTCACGTAGGAGCCGGCCTCTTCCACGGAGGCGCGGACGATCTCGGCCTGGCGGCGCAGAACGGCCTGCAGGCCTTCGATCGCCAGCTGGTTGGCGGCGGTGACGGCTTCGATGTTCTTGCGCTGGCTCGCCAGGATGGCG
This sequence comes from Azospirillum canadense, assembly GCF_025961225.1. GTDB lineage: Bacteria > Pseudomonadota > Alphaproteobacteria > Azospirillales > Azospirillaceae > Azospirillum > Azospirillum canadense. The sequence continues at coordinate 1,250,414 of NZ_JAOQNG010000010.1, forward strand.
TCCACGTCGAGGCCGGGGACCTTGAAATCGCCCAGGACCTTGGAAACGTCGAATTCGAGGAACGGGTTACCGGACGACTGCTTGGCCATGTTCATCACCCCCGACGAAAGGTTTTGCCGGCATGCTGCGGCGCAACATACCTGGAGCGGGACTATGCAGAGTGCCAAAAAGATAGTCAACGCGTTTGTGCGTCGCACCACGCGCCATACCGGGGCACTAGACCGGGCCGACGGACGTTCAACCGATGGACGCGGGATCCGGTTCCTGCCGGCCAGGCGTCCTTTCAAATTGCGGGATCGATCGCGGCGGGATCCTGCGGGGGTTCCGGGGTGCGGGAGCGCCGCGGGCGGCGGCGCAGCGTGCCGGCCCAACGCTCCGCCCGGCGCAGCTCCGCGTCCAGCGCGGCCATGGTGCGGGACAGGTCGGTGGTGTCGTCGTCCAGGAACACGCGCATCACGCGCGCCTGCACGGCCCCGAGCCCGGCGGTCAGCACGGCACCGCCCAGCCGGTCGGCCTCCACCCCCGCGGCGCGCAGCATCCAGGCCATGGAGCGGCCGAACTGGCGCGAGAAGGCCAGCGCGGTCAGCGGCTCCCCCCTCAGGTCGCGCATCACCACACGCAGCCCCTCGCGGTAAGGTTGCAGCGCGTCATAACGACGCATCATGACGTCGAACAGCCGGTCGCGGGCGCTTTCCTCCGGGTCTAGGGGCTGGTCGTCGGCGAGCACGGCCATGTCGGCGGTGCGGGACACCGCGGCCAGCACGTCGGCGCGGTCCGGGTAGCGGTGGTAGAAGGCGGCGGCGGACAAGCCGGCGGCCCGCGCGATGTCCAGGAGGCCGGTGCGCGACCAGCCCTGCTCCGCGGCCAGCCGCATCGCGGCGTCGGCGACGCGCCGGTCCCTCTCGGCGGCCTTGGCGCCGGGCTCGGACCCGGAGTCGGTGTGGGGCTCGGTGCGGAAAGGGGAATCGGCAGTATCGTCCATGGGTCCGGGCCTCTCGTCTGATGCCCCTTATGTGGTGAGCCTTGATGGCGCCGCACAGGTCAGGACGGCGGCGCGCAACCACGCGTGGGCCGGGTCGCCGTGCCGCCGTTCGTGCCACAGTTGGGTGATGGCGAAGCCGGGCATCGGCACCGGCGGGTCGAAGACCGCCAGTGGGACCAGCGCCCGCAGATGCTCGGCCAGCCGGCGCGGCAGGGTCAGGACGAGGTCGCTCTCCGCCACGATCAGCGGCGCGGCCAGGAAATGCGGGGTGCGCAGCACGATGCGGCGGGCCAGCCCCAGCCGGTCCAGCGCGGCGTCCACAAACCCGCCGCGGCTGCTGTCGCGCCCCACCGTCAGGAAGGCGTGGCGCAGCCCGGCGAACCGCTCCGGCGTGATCGGGCCATCCTCCAGCACCGGGTGACCGGCGCGCACCACGCAGGCGAAATCCTCCCGGTAGAGCGTCTGCTGGTAATAGCCGGCCTCCGCGACGTCGAAGACCCCGATGGCGAGGTCGATCGCGCCGGACGCGATCCCCTCCTCCGCCGATGGCCCATGCAGAACGACCTCGACGTCGAGGTTCGGCGCGACCTCGGCGAAATGGGCGAGCAGGCGGGGCAGCAGCACGATGCTCTGGTAATCGACGGTGGCGATGCGGACGGTGCCGGTCTGCGTGGCCGGGTCGAAGTCCGGCGGCTGGACCATGCGCCCGACCTCGGCCAGCACGCGGGCGAGCGGGGCCGCCAGCGCTTCCGCCCGCGGCGTCGGCTCCAGCCCGGCGGCGGTGCGGACCAGCAGCATGTCGCCGAACAGCGCGCGCAGCCGGCCGAGCGCGCGGCTCATCGCCGGCTGGCTGAGCCCGACGCGTCCTGCGGCGCGGGTCACGTTCCGCTCCTCAAGGAGCGCGGCCAGGGCGACCAGCAGGTTCAGGTCAACGCCAGCCAAATTCACTTCACGCATGGCCTTCATATACTCCATGCATTGGGCACATGCGAGCGGCATCCGTATCGTCATCCGCAGACAAGACCTCATCGGACGGAGAAGGAACCATGTTTGCAGTGATGGGCGTGACGGGGAACACGGGCGCGGCGGTGGCCGAGACTCTGCTGGCGCGCGGTGCGGCGGTGCGCGTGGTGGTGCGCGACGCCGGCAAGGCCGCGTCCTGGGTCGCTCGGCGGGCGGAGGTGGCGGTGGCCGACGCCCGCGACGCCGACGCGCTGGCCGCGGCGTTCCGGGGCGTGAAGGGCGTCTATGTTCTGAACCCGCCGGGCTACGGCTCCGACGACCCGCTGGCCGACGCGCGGGCGGTCGGGGCGGCGCTGGCCGACGCCGTGGCGCGCGCCGGGGTGCCGCATGTGGTGGCGCTGTCCTCCATCGGCGGCCACCGGCCGGACGGGACCGGCATCATCGTCACGACGCACCTGTTGGAAACCGCGCTGCGCGCTGCCGGCCGGCCGCTGACCATCGTGCGCGCGGGATTCTTCATGGAGAACTGGGCCAACGTGCTGGAGCCGGCGCTGGGCCAGGGCGTGCTGCCCTGCTTCACCCTGCCGCTCGACAAGCCCTTCCCGATGGTGGACGTCGCCGACATTGGCCGCACCGCCGCGGAGGCGCTGCTCGGCGGACCGCGGGGCCTGCGCGTGGTCGAACTGAACGGCCCGACCGACCGCACCCCGCAGGACGCGGCGGCGGCACTGTCCACCGCGGCTGGGCGGCCGGTGCAGGCGGTCGCCGTCCCGCGCGAGGCCTGGGTGCCCACCCTGCTCGGCGCCGGTCTCGCCCAGCGCCCGGCCGAGCTTCTGGCTGAGATGTACGACGGCCTGAACGAGGGCCGCGTCGTGCCGGAAGACGGCACCGAGCGCGCGAACGGCACGGTGACGCTGGAACAGGCCATGGCGCGGCTGGTCCAGGGCGCGCGGGCAATGGCGTAAAGGAAAAAAGCCCCTCGCCCCTTGGGAGGAGAGGGGCTTTTCCCCCCTCACCGGCAGAAGGGGAAGGTCTCCACGTGCTTCATGTAGGTGGGGATCCAGTAGCACTGGCCGGCGGGGCTGGGCAGGCGGCGGCCCTCGATGACCGGCCAGACGTGGGCGACCAGGACGACCAGCGCGATCATGCCGTATATCCAGCGGCGGCTCCGGACGCGCTCCAGAAGGCCGGGGAAGCGCACCAGCACCCAGGCGGCGGCGAGCGCGACCAGCGGGTCGGTGTAGGCAGCGTAGGCGCGCTGGAAGCCGCGCAGGGAGAAGAGCGTCTCCAGCCCCCAGGCGACCAGCAGCAGGAAGCCCGCCTGCACCGCCGCCAGCCGCTCGCCCCGGCGCCAAAGGGCGATGGCGCCGCCGATCACGAACCACTCCACGACCACGGTCTGCGGCACGTTGTCGGGGTGCAGGACGATGGTGCGGATCGCCAGCGTGCGCCACAGGCCCTTGGCCAGCAGCAGGAACAGGCTTTCGGACAGCACCTGCTGCTCCCCGCCCAGCGCCGCCTGATGCTTCCAGGTGGTGAAGACGAACATGTGCTCGATCAGGTTCGAGACGGCGATGACGTTCTGCTCGTGCGGCCGGATCTCCAGCGCCAGCACGCCGAGCGCGAGTCCCAGCGCCACCGCCCCGGCGCAAGCCAGGGCGAAGGCCGGGCGGACGCGCCACACCGCGGCGTGCACCATCATGCCGAGGAAGACCCAGCCGACGATGATCCCCTGGTAGACGCCCGACAGGCCACCGCCGACCGCGTGGTAGGGGTACATGGCGTGGCCCGCGTCGGCGATGCCCTGGCGGATCAGCGCGACCGCCGGAACCGCCGCGACACCGGCGACGGCGAGCAAGATGAGCACGGCCAGCCAATGGTTAAGGCGCGGAACGGGGGCGAACCGCCGGCCGAAGAGCAGCGCGATCACCGGAATCCCCATGGCCAGGAAGATCGCCTGGATCTTGGTGACCACCGCAAGCGCCGCGAGCAGCCCCGCCAGCCCGAGCATCACCACCGGCCGCCAGCCCGGCGCCGTCCGCACTGCGGCCAGGACGAGGAGAAGGGCCGTGACCACGAAGGAGGCCGACAGCAGGTCGGTGCGCATCTGCCGGGCCTGGGTCGTGACGCCAATCCCGAAGGCCAGCACGATGGCCGACAGCAGAGCGACGCGCCGGTCGCCGACCAGCGCGCGGGCCAGCGCCGCGTAGACCAGGACGAAACCCGCCGTGATGGCAATGGACAGCGCGCGCCCGGCCTCCACGAGGTTCTGCCACGCGGCGTCGTAGGCGGCGGTGTCGGCGGCCGGCGGCAGGCCCGAGACGGTGATGACCGGCAACAGCCCCAGCGCGTGCAGCAGCCGGTACCAGGCCTCGATCACCAGGAAATAGGTGTATCCGGGGTGGTCGAAGAACTCCTGCGGAAGGCCCTGGTTGAAGAGAAGCCCGTGATAGGCGAGCACAAGGTCCTGGTCGGCGTGCGCCCAATAGGGCAACCGGAAGCCCACCAGCAGCGACGAGACGACCATCACCGCGGCCAAGCCGAGGCAAAGCCCCCACCAGGGCCACCGGTCGAAGACGGAGCGCGATGGGAAGACGGCTTGGTCGATGGGAGTCATGAAGGCGGCTCGGCGGTGGATTCGGTGAATGCGCGGGAATTCTCCGCTCCCCCTGGGGAGAGGGTCAGGGTGAGGGGGCGCCCGAAGAGCGTCAACGCGCTGCAATGAGCCTGCGTTTCCGGCCTGCGGCCGCCCCCTCATCCTAACCTTCTCCCCGGAGGGGAGAAGGGATCCCGGGAAGCGGCTCCGGGGTTGTGCACGATTCCGGGCGGTTTGGGAACCCGGGCCGGGCCGGGCTGTTGGATGCATTGCACAACATGCAGGCATTTTCCTGGATCGATGGAGCTGCGCCACCGCAATGCCAGACCCTGACGACCGCATCCCGCTCCGCTCTCCCGATTCCGCAATGCAAGGCCAGGGCGCCGATCCCGCCACGGCCGCGCACACGGGCCGCGCGCTGGTCATCCTGCCGCTTCTGCCCGGCGATTCCTCGACCCGTCCGCCGCAGGCCCGGCTGGCCGAGGCGGTGGCGCTGGCCGAGGCGATCCGGCTGGACGTGCCGCACTGCGAAGTCGTCAAGGTGGCGCGGCCGGATCCGGCGAGCCTGTTCGGACGCGGCGCCGCGGAGCGCATCGGCGGCATGGCCGAGGCCTTCGAGGCCGACCTCGTGGTGATCGATCACGCGCTCTCCCCCGTGCAGCAGCGCAACCTGGAACGGATCTGCATGGCCAAGGTGATCGACCGCACCGGCCTGATCCTGGAGATTTTCGGCGAACGCGCCCGCACCCGCGAGGGTCAGCTGCAGGTGGAGCTGGCGGCGTTGACCTACCAGCGCTCCCGCCTCGTGCGGTCCTGGACCCATCTGGAGCGGCAGCGCGGCGGCTTCGGCTTCCTGGGCGGTCCCGGCGAAAGCCAGTTGGAGTTGGACCGGCGCCTGATCGCCGAGCGCATCACCCGCCTGAAGCGGGAGCTGGAGGAGGTGCGCCGCACTCGCGGCCTGCACCGGGCCGCCCGCCAGCGCGGCGACACGCCGCTGGTCGCGCTGGTCGGCTACACCAACGCCGGCAAGTCCACCCTGTTCAACCGCCTGTCGGGCGCCGATGTGACGGCGCAGGACATGCTGTTCGCCACGCTCGACCCGACGGTGCGGCAGTTCCCCCTGCCGTCGGGGCGGACCATCGCCCTGTCGGACACGGTCGGTTTCGTCTCCGACCTGCCGACGCAGCTCGTCGCCGCCTTCCGCGCCACTCTGGAGGAGGTGCAGGCCGCCGACCTGATCCTGCACGTCCGCGACGTGTCCCACCCCGATAGCGAGGCCCAGAAGGCCGACGTGGAGCGGGTGCTGGCGGAGCTGGGCATCGACGCGGAGAACGACCCGCGCGTGGTGGAGGTGCTGAACAAGACCGACCTGCTGCCGGCCACCGCGCGCGGCGCGCTGGGCATGCGGCTGACCAACCAGAGGATGATGGAGGGCGCGGAGCGCGCGGTTGCCGTGTCAGCCCTGACCGGGCTGGGCCTTGACGACCTGCTGGACCTGCTGGACCGGCGCCTGTCCAGCGGCTGGCGGGTGATGGAGTTGTCCATCGACCTTGCCGACGGGCGGGCGCTCGCCTGGCTCTACGCGCACGGCCAGGTGCTCGACCGCCGGGACGAGGAGGGGATGGCCCGGCTGCGCGTGGCGCTCGATCCCGCCGACGCGGCGCGCTTCGAGACCCAATTCGCCGGCTAAGACCGACTTTGAAACACCGGCGCGATTCGCGCGTTGAAGCGGGAAGGCCGTTCACCAACCCGCCGGGATTGCGCATCCCGGCGGCCCCCGCCGCAGAACGGCCATGGCGAGGAGGCCAATTCCCGATGGACGACAAATCCGACCGCATCAAGCGCCGCGCCCACGAAATCTGGGAGCGGGAAGACCGGCCGCACGGCCGCCACGACGAGCACTGGTCCCAGGCGCAGGCCGAGATCGACGCGGAGCTTCGCACCGCGGAACAGTCCGCCGGCAGGAAGCCGAAGGCCAAGGCGGCGCCGAAAGACAGCGCCCCAAAAAGCGCCAAACCCAAAAGCGCGACCCCAAAAAACGCGACGGCCAAAAACGCGACTGCCAAAAGCGCCACGCGCGCCGCGGCGGAGAACCTGTCGGCGGTGGCCGCCGGGCGGACGGAGCAGACCGGCACCACCAAGACCGGTGGCCAGATCTCCCGTGGGGGTGCGGCGCGCGGCAAATCCGCCAAGGCATCCCGCAAGGACGCGTCGCCGGGCTGAGCGCTTCACCGTCCACACGTCGTTTCCCGGGCCGGGCGCGCCCTTGTGCCCGCCGCAGCCCTCCCATGCCCACAGCCACCTTTGGCTTCACAACGACAGGTCTGGTTTCTGCCGGAAGGGATTGCTAGTGTTGCGGCCAAACCGCATCCGCACGCAATGTTCGATCTCTGAGGTGGACCTATGCCGCACTACCGTTCCCGCACTTCCACGCACGGCCGCAACATGGCGGGCGCTCGCGGCCTGTGGCGCGCGACGGGGATGAAGGACGGCGATTTCGGCAAGCCGATCATCGCCATCGCCAATTCCTTCACGCAGTTCGTCCCGGGCCACGTGCACCTCAAGGACCTCGGCCAGCTGGTCGCCCGCGAGATCGAGAAGGCGGGCGGCGTCGCCAAGGAATTCAACACCATCGCCGTGGACGACGGCATCGCCATGGGCCACGACGGCATGCTGTACAGCCTGCCGTCCCGCGAGCTGATCGCCGACGCGGTGGAGTACATGGTGAACGCCCACTGCGCCGACGCGCTGGTGTGCATCTCCAACTGCGACAAGATCACGCCGGGCATGCTGATGGCGGCCATGCGGCTGAACATCCCGGTCGTCTTCGTGTCCGGCGGCCCGATGGAGGCCGGCAAGGTCAACTGGCGCGGCAAGACCAAGGCCGTGGACCTGATCGACGCCATGGTCGCCGCCGCCGACCCGACCGTGACCGACGAGGAGGCCGAGGCGATGGAGCGCAGCTCCTGCCCGACCTGCGGCTCCTGCTCCGGCATGTTCACCGCCAACTCCATGAACTGCCTGACCGAGGCGCTGGGCCTGGCCCTGCCCGGCAACGGCACCATCCTGGCGACCCACGCCGACCGCAAGGAGCTGTTCCTGGCCGCCGGCCGCATGGCCGTGGAGCTGTGCCGCCGCTGGTACCAGGAAGAGGACGCCACCGCCCTGCCCCGCGGCATCGCCACCTTCGAGGCGTTCGAGAACGCCATGACGCTGGACATCGCCATGGGCGGCTCCACCAACACGGTGCTGCACCTGCTGGCCGCCGCGCAGGAGGGCCAGGTGCCCTTCACCATGGCCGACATCGACCGGCTGTCGCGCCGCGTGCCGAACGTCTGCAAGGTGGCCCCGGCCGTGGCGGACGTGCACATCGAGGACGTTCACCGCGCCGGCGGCATCTTCGGCATCCTGGGCGAGCTTGACCGCGCCGGCCTGCTGAACCGGGACGTCCCCACCGTCCACGCCAAGACGCTGGGCGAGGCGATCGAGCGCTGGGACGTGAAGCGCACCGGCGACGCAAGCGTGCACACGCTCTACAAGGCGGCGCCGGGCGGCATCCCGACCACCATCGCCTTCAGCCAGGAGAAGCGCTGGCCTGATCTGGACCTGGACCGCGACAAGGGCGTCATCCGCTCCGTCGACAGCGCCTTCAGCAAGGACGGCGGGCTGGCCGTGCTGTTCGGCAACATCGCGGAGAAGGGCTGCATCGTGAAGACGGCGGGCGTGGACGCGTCCAACCTCGTCTTCGCCGGCCCGGCCCGCGTGTTCGAAAGCCAGGACGCCGCGGTGGAGGCCATCCTGGGCGACACGGTGAAGGCCGGCGACGTGGTGGTCATCCGCTACGAAGGGCCGCGCGGCGGCCCCGGCATGCAGGAGATGCTGTACCCGACCAGCTACCTGAAGTCGAAGGGGCTGGGCAAGGCCTGCGCGCTGGTCACCGACGGCCGCTTCTCCGGCGGCACGTCCGGCCTGTCGATCGGCCACGCCTCGCCGGAAGCGGCCCAGGGCGGAGCCATCGGCTTGGTGCAGGAGGGCGACCGGATCGAAATCGACATCCCGAACCGCTCCATCCGCCTCGCCGTGGCGGACGACGAGCTGCAGCGCCGCCGCGACGCGGAGAACGCCAAGGGGGCGGCGGCCTGGAAGCCGGGCAGCCGCAACCGCGTGGTCTCCCCCGCCCTGCGCGCCTACGCCGCCCTGACCACCAGCGCCGACCGCGGCGCCGTGCGCGACGTCAGCCAGGTCGAGGGCATGGCGGTTAAGCGCTGAGGATCAGCGCTTAATCTCGGGCATAGGACGAAAGCGGAAACCGCAGCGACTCGGGGGCGGATCGGCGCCCTCGGGTCATACGGAATTCGTTATATATTAGAATAATATTCATGAAATGAGCGCCGCAGCGACAGTCGCTGCGGCGCTTTTCCATAATATCGCCCGTGATGACATACACCTGTATGCAGAAGCGGCGCCTTTTGAAAAAGAATCACGGGCAGATTGGTTTGAAATCCACAAATCTGGAATTGCATGCTCTAATATGTCAAAGAGGGCTCCGGCTGGGGGCTTCATGGCAAACGCACGTTTCGACTTTGATGGGATACCGGAGGCACTGCCCGGAGCGGCGGCACCCCGCAGCGTGCCCGTGCGTCCGGAACCGGAGGTTGCGAACGGCGGCCCGGACGGGGCGATCCGCCGCAAGCCGCCGGAGCGCAAGGTCGTCACCGTCCTGTTCGCGGACATCGTCGAATCGTCGAGCATGGTTTCCGGCCGCGACCCGGAGGAGGCCGACCAGACACTCCTGGGCATCCTGCAGATCCTGACGGACGGCGTCGCGCGGTACGGCGGCACCATCGCGCAGATGCTGGGCGACGGCATGATGGCGGTGTTCGGCGCGCCGGCCGCGATGGAGGACCACGCGCTGCGCGCCTGCCTCGCCGCCCAGGACATCGCCCGCGCGGCGATCGATTCCGCCGACTTCAAGGTGCGCGTCGGCATCAGCTCCGGCGAGGTGGTGGCCCAGGTCGTGGAAAGCGGCGTGTGGACCGACTACCGCACCGTGGGCGAGACCGTGCACGTCGCCGCCAAGCTGCAGCAGCGAGCCGAGCCCAACAGCGTGCTGCTGAGCCACGCCACGCTGGCCCTGGTGCCGACCGGCCTGACCGCCCGCCCGGCGGGGACGCTGCGCCTGTCGGCTACGGCCGAACCGGTGGCCGCCCACGCGCTGGAATCCGCCCGCGCCATACGGCGCACGGCGATGGACATGCTGTCGTCGGACGCGAACCTGTTCGTCGGGCGGCACGCGGAATTGGCCGAACTGACCGAGGCCCTGCACCACGCGCGGGACGGCGAAGGCGCCTTCATCCTGCTGAGCGGCGAGGCGGGCATCGGAAAGTCGCGCCTGACCAGCGAGCTGACGCGCAGCCCGGCGGCGTGCGGGTTCGGCACGCTGTACTGGCCGCAGTTCCCGATCCGCCGCCTGGGCGAACCCGACGACCTGGAGGCGGTGGCAAGCAGCCTTGCCGCGCTGGTCGGCGGAACCGCGATTGGAACCGCGGACCGCGTCGCCGTGGTCGCGGTCGCTGCGGCGGCGGAGCGCAACGGCGGCGAACTGGCCGGGGAAGCGGTGAAGGAACTGCTGGGCGTGCCATCCGTGCACCCCACCTGGATCACCCTGGACGCCGCGCAGAAGGTGGAGTTCGCCATCGAAGGGCTGGTCGCGGCCATCCGCGACCTATCCGCCGACCGCCCGCTGCTGATCCTGGTGGAAGACGCGCACTGGACGCGCGGCCTGACCAACCGGCTGCTCGACGCGCTGTGCGAGGCGCTCGACGATGTCCCCGTCCTGGCGATCGCCACCAGCCGCCCCGACACGCGCGGCGGCTGGACCGCGCCGGAGCATGTGCGGCACATCGCGCTGGAACCGCTGGAACCGATCCAGGCCGACGAGTTCCTGGACCACTGGCTGGGCCACAACCCTGCGCTGGCCAACCTGAAGGAACGGGTGGCGACGCAGAGCCAGGGCGTTCCGCTCTACCTGGAAGAGTCGCTGCGCACGCTGGAGTCCTCCGGCGCCATCGTCGGCAGCCCCGGCCGTTACGAGATCGGAAAGTCGGACGCCACGGTGATCCTGCCGACCACCGTGCACGGGCTGCTGGCGTCGCGCATCGACGCGATCGACCCGGTCGCGCGGCGGGTGCTGCTGCACGCGGCGGTCATCGGCACGTCGGTGGACCTGGAACTGCTGCGCCAGGTCTCGCCCGTCCCCACGGCCGAACTGCCGCCGATCCTCGCGCGGCTGGAGGAGGACGGATTCCTGGCGCGGTCGCGCCTGATGCCCAACCTGGCGGTCACCTTTCGTCACGCGCTGGTGCAGGAGGTCGCCTACGCCACTCTGACCAAGCGCGACCGCCAGCCGCTGCACGGCCGCGTGCTGCGCGCGCTGCGCCTGCGCCGCGACCGCAGCCTGCCCAACCGGGCGGAGCTGATGGCGCACCACGCCTATTTCGCCGAGCAATGGGCACTCGCCTGCGCCTACGGCCGTCGGGCCGGCCGGCGGGCGGAAACCCGCTGCAAGCATTTCGACGCGGAGCGCTTCTACGAGAACGCCCTGAAGGCGTTGGACCATTTGCCGCAGACCCGGCGCAACACGCAGCGCCGCATCGACCTGCTGATCGCCATCCCGCTGGTGATCCTGCCGCAAGGCCGGCCGCTGCCCGGAAGCCATCTGACGACGGCGCGCGACTTCGCGCTCGGCATCGACGACCGCTTCCGCTACGCGCGCGCCACGTCCCTGATGGCATCGTTCAAATGGGTCTACGGCACCCTGGACGAGGCCGTCGAACTGAGCAAAAGCGCGCTCGACCATTTGGGTGCGGGCGGCAGCGTCGAGCTTCGCATCCAGGTGCTGGCGCGGCTGGGGGGCATGCTGGGCGACAAGGGAGATTTCCCGGAAGCGCTTGAAAAGCTGGAGGAAGCCCGTTCCCTGGCGCTGGACTACAACGCCTTTGCGCGGTTCGGCCTTGCCGTCGTGGCCACGGTGATCAGCGCCTGCCACCAGGGACGATGCCTCGCCGAGTTGGGGCGCAACCAGGATGCGGTCCGCGCCGCGCGCCGCGCCCTGGACAGCGCCGAGCAAGCAGGGCACGCCTTCTCGATCTCGACATCGAAGATGTATCTGGCCCTGACCCACATCACCGGGGGACAGTTCGACGCAGCGCTTCCGTTGCTGAAGGACGCGGTGACGATCACGGAAGCCATCCGGCTTCACATCTATCAGCCGCTGACGTTGGGCGCGCTCGGCTATGCGATCGCCCGGACCGGGTCGGTCGAGGAGGGATCGAGGCTCCTCCACGCGAGTCTGGAACAGGCCCGCATGCTCAACCACTCGCTTCCCAAGCCGCGGATCCTGAATTGGATGTCCGAACTGGCGGTGGAAACGGGACAGGCGCAAGCCGCCGTCGCCTACGCCGAGGAAGCCCTGGCGGTGGCACGCGACATCCAGCAGCCCCCCGAGCAGGCCTGGGCCCATCTGTCGTTGGCGCGGGCCTTGTTCGCCTCGTCGCGGCACGAGGACGCGCTCCACCACCTGGGGGTAGCGGAGGGCATGGGCGAGCGCATGCTGATGCGGCCCCTGGTCGCACGATGCCGCGGCTGCCGACAGGACTCCCGCGCGCTGAACGGCGATCCCTGAACGCGGGAATCGGACGATCACGGGCCGGGCCCTTGGAGTCGGGAAAGCCCCGCCACGACCCACAACCCGAGCGCTTCGGGCATCGCATGGCACGCCGCTGCGAGCGCGTCAGGCCACCAGGGCGGAGCACCCGGCCGCGCCGTCCCGGAAATAGTTCAGGACATACACGCGCACGCTGGTGGCGAAGGGAATGCCCTGCGTTCGGCCGTCGTGGATCTCGCCGCACAGGACATCCAGCGACTTGCCCTGGTTGCGGGCGATGTCCTTCAGGCCATCCCACACGGGGGCCTCGAGCCGCAGGCTGGTCCGGCGGCCGGCCACCATCACCGAACGGGACACGACCGCCGGCGGAGCGGCCAGGGAGCTGAGATCGGCCATTTCGTCAAGACTGCGGGGGATCCGGCGGTCCATCTTCATCGGTGCGCTCCTTTGGCTCGGTATCGCGGCGTGGCGCTGCGCGTGTGCACGCGTGTGGGCATTTTCTACCGCGTGAGGTACCCCCCGGCGTGTGAAGTTCTTCACAGTCCGGACAGCCCCTTTCGATCGAAGGTTTGGTCATACCGCGGTATTCGCGGACCCCGACAAACCCCGAAGACAAGGAGCAACGCCCATGACCACCACCATCAGCCAGACCGCCCTCATCCGTGGCGCCGACGGCCGTCTGTTCTCCGTGTCCGCCCAGGGCGTCGCCGAGGTTGCCGAGCAGGCCGCCGCGCTGACCGCCTCCGCCCGCATCGGCGACCGCCGCGGCTTCAACAACGACGACCACCAGGCCGGCCGCAGCTACATCACCCCGGGCCTCTGATCGGCGGGTTCACCTTGCGTCTTCGGGCCGTGGCGGCCGGCATCGATCCAGCCAGCCACGGTCCCGCGCGCAGCGGCCGTCCGAAGCGGACGGCGCACCAGAACTGATAATTTTATCATTTTTCCGCGATTGCCCATTCGCGCGTTGCCTTCGGACCGTCCATCGCGTTGAATATGGAATGGTTTTCCGAACGGGCGCGCGTTCCCCATGCCCCCCATGCCGTTGAGCACGCTCTTCCGACTGCGCAAGAGCGTGGGGCTCGGGCTGGTTTTCGCCGTCCTGGCCTTCGTGGTCGCCCTGGTCGTCCGGATGGCGATCGGCGATCGGCTTCCCCCCGGCTATCCCTACCTGACCTTCTTTCCGGCCGTCATCCTCACCACCGTCCTGGCGGGACTGTGGCCGGGCATCGTGACCGCGGTGCTGAGCGGCCTGGCGGCGTGGTATTTCTTCATAGAGCCGCTGAACTCCTTCGAAGTCACATCCGGCACCGCGTTGGCGCTGGGCTTCTACATCGTGGTGGTCGCGGTCGACATCACCGTCATCCACATCATGAACGTGGCGCTGGAGCGGCTGGCGGAGGAGCGCAACCGGAGCGCCGCGCTGACGCAGCAGGCGCAGGTGATGTTTTCCGAGTTGCAGCACCGCGTGTCGAACAACCTGCAGCTCGTCTCCGCCCTGATGCTGATCCAGCAGGCCAACGTGACGGACCCGGCGGCGCGACGCGCGCTGGAGGACGCCTGCGGGCGCCTGACGACGCTGGGCCGCCTGCATCGCACGCTGCACGATCCCAACCGCGAACGGACATCGCTGGCCGAATTCCTGTCGAGCCTGTGCCAGGACGTCCTGGACAGCGCCGGCGCGGACAGGGTCCGCTGCCCCGTCTCCGCCGACGCGCTCGACATTCCCGCCGACAAGATGATCCCGCTGGCGCTGATCGTCACCGAGTTGGTCAGCAACGCGCTGGAGCACGCCTTTCCCGGCGATTGCGGTGGGACGATCGCGGTCGGCTTGCGGGCGGATGGGGACGGGGCGGTGCTGACCGTGCGCGACGACGGCCGCGGCCTGCCCGACGGTTTCAGCCTGGACCGGCCGAGCAGCCTGGGGCTGAAGCTGGTGCAGGCGCTGGCTGGCCAGCTCGACGGCCGCTTCGGCATGACAGATGGCGGCATGGCGGGTGGCAGCATGGCAGGCGGCGGGACCAACGCGACGCTTTGGTTTCCTATCCCGGACGCGTGACGGGCGGGTCTGGCCGCAGTGTTTGGCCACCGCGATTGTTGCAACTGCAAAATTCCGGATGGCGGGGCTGCGCTCTTTCGGTTTGTGGAGCCCGCGGCACCGCTTCACACTGCGACCATGCCGAACACGCCCCCTCCCCCCGCCCAGAGCCCGCCCCAGACGCCCGCCGGAACGCAGGACGTCCGTTTCGGCGAATTCGTTGCGCTGATGGCGCTGCTGATCGCGCTGACCGCCTTGTCGATCGACATCATGCTGGTGGCGCTTCCGGAAATCGCGCAGACCTACGCGCTGACCGGGGCGAACGACCGCCAGCTGATCATCACCGCCTACATGCTGGGCCTGGCGGCCGGCCAGCCCTTCCACGGCCCGCTGTCCGACCGGTTCGGCCGCAAGCCGATCCTGGCGGTCGGCCTGGTCATCTTCGCCATCGGGTCGCTGGGCGCCGCCCTCGCCCCCAGCTTCGCCACGCTGCTCGCCGCCCGCGCCTTGCAGGGGCTGGGCGCCGCGGCGCCGCGGGTGGTCGCCATCGCCATCGTGCGCGACCGCTTCCTGGGCCGCGAGATGGCCCGAGTGATGTCCTTCGTCATGATGATCTTCATCATCGTGCCGGTCATCGCGCCGAGCCTGGGCGAGGGCATCCTGCGGCTGGGCACATGGCCGTGGATCTTCGGCGCGCTGTTCCTGGCGAGCGCCATCGCCTTCGCCTGGTCGATGCTGCGCCTGCGCGAGACGCGCCGGCCGGAGGACCGCATGTCGCTGACCCCCGCGGCGCTCGGCCACGCCTTCCGCATGGTGGTCACGACCCGCGCCACGGTTGGCTACACCACGGCCATGGGCTTCCTGTTCGGCGGGCTGCTGAGCTACGTTGGCAGCGCCCAGCAGATCTTCCAGGACGTCTACGGGTTGGGCAGCCTGTTCCCGGTCGCCTTCGGCGCCATCGCCGGGGTCATGGCGCTGGCCTCGCTGACCAACGCGCGGTTCGTCGGGCGCGTCGGCATGCACCGCGTGTCGCACTTGGCGCTGATCGGCTATGTGGCGGCCGGCACGGTCATGGCCCTGATGGGCTTTCCGGAGCACCCGCCCCTGCTGGTGCTGGGCCTGTTCATGGCGGTGATATTCTACTGCTTCGGCCTGATCGCGCCGAACTTCAACGCCATGGCGATGGAGCCGCTGGGCCACGTGGCCGGCATGGGGTCGTCCTTCGTCGGCTGCTACAGCACGGCGGCGGGCGCCGTGGTCGGCATGATCATCGGTCGGTCCTTCGACGGCACCGTGCGCCCGCTGATCATCGGCTTCGTCTGCCTGGGCTACCTGGCGCTGGCCACCGTGCTGGTGACCGAGGGCGGGAAGCTGATGCGCTCCCGCCATGTGCCGGCGCCGCAGGCCGGGGAGTGAGCCGGGCGCTTACGGCTTGGTGAAGCCGTAGCGTTCCAGCACCGCTTGGCCGGCCTCCGACAGGATGTGGTCGGCCAACGCGTTGCCCCGCGCCGCGTTCCCCTTCTTCAGCACGATGAGGCCGTAGAGCGCCCCGACGGCCAGCGATTCGGGGATGGCGACGACCTTCAGCACCGGTTCCTCCTCCACCGCCAGGCGGGCGTTGGTGCAGTAGGTGAGGAAGACGTCGGCGCGGTCCTGTTCCATCAGCCAGCCGTAGACGCTGCGGTCGTCGGGTGGCTTCGGCGAATCGGGTGCGCCGGTCAGCTGCATGGCCTTGGCGCGCAGCACCCGCCCGCTGCCGGGGCGCAACGCGTCGGCCTTGGCGAACAGTTCCCACGCGTAGTCGCCGGCCGGGTCGGCCTTCGGGGTCGAGGTGCCGACCCGCACCGCGGGGTCGAGCAGCCGGTCGAGCAGGGTAGCGCTGGTCAGCGCAACCGGGGGGCGGGCCAGCGCGCAGAACTGGTTGCGCGCGAAGGGCCGCGGCGGCAAGGCCTGCCCGCCCTGGGCCAGCGCCCGGGGGTGCTCCATGTTGGCGGAGGCGAAGACGTCCGCCGCGGCGCCGCCCGCCAGCCGGTCCTTCAGCGCGCCGGAGGGGCCGAAGGTGGCCTCCACCCGAATGCCGGTCATCGCTTCGAAGTCGCGGGCGACCTCCGTCAGGGCGGGCTTCAGGCTGCCGGCCGCGAACAGCCGGACGGTGTCCTCCGCTGCCGCTGAACCAGCGCCCAAGCCGGCAACCATCATCACCACTCCACCCAGACAAAATCCGGCTAGGTAAATTCCGGCAAGGCGGCCCAACTTGCCCGTCATGCATCCCCCAAGTCGCCGATCGCTCAAGTTCCTGCATGCTTGGAAGCCCGCTTGTCGCACGTGCACGCCAGCATGCATAATTTACGCAGAGCCGGAATTTCTGCAAAGCCGGCCTTCGGCATTATGGGAGAAACGCCCTGTTCCGCAAGTTCAACTATCTGTTGGCGCTGGCGCGCGAGCAGCACTTCGGGCGCGCGGCGGAAGCCTGCCACGTCTCGCAGCCGACCCTGTCCAACGCCATCCGCCAATTGGAGGAGGAGCTGCGCGTCCCCATCGTGGAGCGCGGGCAGAAGTTCGCCGGCTTCACCACCGAAGGGTTGAAGGTTCTGGAATACGCCCGCCGCATCGTGGGCGAGCGGGACGGCCTGTACCAGGAGTTGGCGGCGCTGAGCAAGGGCCTGTCCGGCCATCTGCGAATCGGCGCCATCCCGACCGCCCTGCCTGTGGTGCCCCTGCTGCTCGCCCGATTCGCGGAGCGCTACCCGCACATCCAGTCCAGCGTGGTCTCGCTTAGCTCCCGCGACATCCAGCGCGACCTGGACGCCTTCGAACTGGACGCGGCGGTGACCTACCTCGACAACGAACCTCTGAACAACGTCCGAACGGCGCCGCTGGTGTCCGAGCGGTACTTCCTGCTGGCCCCGCGGACCAGCCTGCCCGAGGGCACCGCCAGCGTCCGCTGGGACGACGCCGCCGACCTGCCGCTCTGCCTGCTGACGCCGGACATGCAGAACCGCCGAATCGCCGACGCCGCCTTCCGCATGGCCGACCGCAAGGTGACCCCGCTGGTGGAGACCAACTCCATCGTCACGCTCTACACCATCGCGCGCAGCGGCCTGGGCGCCAGCGTGGTGCCGAGCCAGCTGCTGACCCTGGTGGCGCCGCACCCGGACGTGGTGGCATTGCCGCTGGTCGAGCCAGACCTGACCTACGCCGTCGGCCTCGTCTACGCCGACCGCGAGCCCATCGCCCCGCTGACCAAGGCGCTCGCCACCGTGGCCGGCGAAAAGGGGTTGGGCGACCGCATCCGCGCCATCAAGGAGGAAGCGCTGACGCCATGGCGGCGGTGATTCTTTCACCACCAAGGCACCAAGACACCAAGGAGCGACGCGCCTTCTCCGTCATCCCAGTGAAGGCTGGGATGACGACGGAAAGCTGTTTTCAGAACGCCAAACGCCCCACCCGGTGAGCCGACGCCTCTTCCGAAATCCTTGGTGTCTTGGTGCCTTGGTGGTGACTCCCCGGCCGCGATAGCCAAAGCCTATCACCGCATCAAGAAATCAAATTTGCCGCCTCCCCAATCGTCCGCCACCCTAACGGACGAGACACGAAACGAGCGCCCCACCCAAACCGAGCCGGGGCGCGGGGGAGGAGACCATGAACGCTCGATCACCCTGGAACGCGGAGCGCGCCGCGGCGATCGTCGAGGCCAACCGGCACCTGCGCGGCAACCTGCTGCCGATCCTGCACGCCCTGCAGGAGGAGTTCGGCTGCATCGACGAGGACGCCGTGCCGATGCTGGCCAGCGAACTGAACCTGTCGCGCGCCGACGTGCACGGGGTGGTGTCCTTCTACCACGAGTTCCGCCGCACCCGCCCGGGCCGCCACACCATCAAGGTTTGCCGGGCGGAGGCCTGCCAGTCGATGAACGCCGACGGGCTGATCGACCACATCCGCCGCCGCCTTAAGGTGGACTTTCACGATACCACGGCTGACGACGCCTTCACGCTGGAGCCGGTCTTCTGCCTCGGCAACTGCGCGCTGGCCCCCGCCGTGATGGTGGACGAGACGCTGCACGGCCGGGTCAGCCCGGGCCGGTTCGACGCCATCGCTGCCTCCACCCTCGCCGCGGAGGCCACTCGATGAGCGCCCCCCATCACACGACCATGCACACCGTCTACGTTCCCCGCGACGCCGCCGCCCTGTCGGTGGGCGCCGAGGAGGTCGCGGCGGCGATCCGGGCGGAGGCGACCAGGCGCGGTCTGCCGCTGCGCATCGTCCGCAACGGCTCCCGCGGGATGCTGTGGCTGGAAACCCTGGTCGAGGTGGAGACGCCGCAGGGCCGCGTCGCCTATGGGCCGGTGAATGCCGAGGACGTGCCCGGCCTGTTCGACGCCGGCTTCCTCCAGGGCGCCGGGCACGCGCTGGGCCACGGCCTGACCGAAGCAATCCCCTACTTCGCCAAGCAGGAGCGGTTGACCTTCGCCCGTTGCGGCATCATCGACCCGCTGTCGGTGGAGGACTACCGCCTGCACGGCGGGTTCCGCGGGCTGGAGCGGGCGCTCGCCATGACGCCCGCCGAGATCGTCACGGAGGTGACGGAGTCCGGCCTGCGCGGCCGCGGCGGCGCCGGCTTCCCGACCGGCATCAAGTGGAACACGGTGCTGAACGCGCGGGCGGACCAGAAGTACATCTGCTGCAACGCCGACGAAGGCGACAGCGGCACCTTCGCCGACCGCATGATCATGGAGGGCGACCCCTTCTGCCTGATCGAGGGCATGACCATCGCCGCCATCGCGGTGGGCGCCACCGAGGGCTACATCTACATCCGCTCCGAATACCCGCACGCCGTCGCGACGATGCGCGAGGCGATCCGGCTGGCCTACGACGAGAAGTGGCTGGGCGACGAAATCCACGGCACCGCCCACCGTTTCCACCTGGACGTCCGCGTCGGGGCCGGCGCCTACATCTGCGGCGAGGAGACCTCCATGCTGGAAAGCCTGGAGGGCAAGCGCGGCACCGTCCGGGCCAAGCCGCCGCTGCCGGCGCTGGAGGGGCTGTTCGGCAAGCCGACCGTGGTCAACAACGTGCTGTCGCTG
Organism: Azospirillum canadense; assembly: GCF_025961225.1. Classification (GTDB taxonomy): domain Bacteria; phylum Pseudomonadota; class Alphaproteobacteria; order Azospirillales; family Azospirillaceae; genus Azospirillum; species Azospirillum canadense. The sequence continues at coordinate 1,269,743 of NZ_JAOQNG010000010.1, forward strand.
ACCTCCGTGCCGGTCATCCTGGACAAGGGGGCGTCCTACTACCGCGACTTCGGCGTCGGCCGGTCGCGCGGCACGCTGGCCTTCCAGCTGGCCGGCAACATCAAACACGGCGGCATCGTGGAGAAGGCCTTCGGCGTCACGCTGCACGAGCTGCTGTACGAGTTCGGCGGCGGTACCATCACCGGCCGCCCGATCCGCGCGGTGCAGGCCGGCGGCCCGCTCGGCGCCTACCTGCCGCCGTCGCTGTTCGACCTGCCCAAGGACTACGAGGCCTTCGCGGCGGTGGAGGCGATGGTCGGCCACGGCGGCATCGTGGTGTTCGACGACGGCGTGGACATGGCCAAGCAGGCCCGCTTCGCCATGGAGTTCTGCGCGGCGGAGTCCTGCGGCAAGTGCACCCCCTGCCGCATCGGCGCGGTGCGCGGCGTCGAGGTGATGGACCGCATCATCGCCGGGCAGAATGTGGCGGCCAACGTCACGCTGCTCCAGGACCTGTGCGAGGTCATGACCGACGGCTCGCTCTGCGCCATGGGCGGCATGACGCCCATCCCCGTGCGCAGCGCGCTGAAGCATTTCGCGGAAGATTTCACCCGCAGCCCCACGGCTGTCGCGGCCGAGTGACCGCTTGCCCCCTCCCCAACCCTCCCCCGCTCCGCGGTGGAGGGAGTCTGGTCCCCTCTCCCGCGTCAGCGGGGGAGGGTTAGGGAGGGGGCCTTGACCGGCACTTCCCCAAAAAGGATTGAGACCATGTCGATCAAGGATATCGATTACGGCACCCCGGCCCGCGATTCCGCCACGATGGTGACGCTGGACATTGACGGGCGCACCGTCACCGTTCCGGAAGGCACCTCGGTGATGCGCGCGGCCATGGAGGCCGGGATCACCGTTCCCAAGCTGTGCGCGACCGACATGCTGGACGCCTACGGCTCCTGCCGGCTGTGCATGGTGGAGATCGAAGGGCGGCGCGGCACCCCGGCCAGCTGCACGACGCCGGTGGCGCCGGGCATGAAGGTGCACACCCAGAACGAGCGGCTGGGCCGCCTGCGCCGCGGCGTGATGGAGCTGTACATCTCCGACCACCCGCTGGACTGCCTGACCTGCCCGACCAACGGCAACTGCGAGCTTCAGGACATGGCCGGCGCCGTCGGCCTGCGCGCCGTCCGCTACGGCTTCGAGGGTGAGAACCACCTCCAGGCCCAGAAGGACGAGAGCAACCCCTACTTCACCTTCGACCCGTCCAAGTGCATCGTCTGCTCCCGCTGCGTTCGGGCCTGCGGCGAAGTTCAGGGCACCTTCGCGCTGACCATCGACGGGCGCGGCTTTGACAGCAAGGTGTCGCCGGGCGCCTTGGAAAGCTTCATGGACAGCGAGTGCGTGTCCTGCGGCGCCTGCGTCCAGGCCTGCCCGACCGCGACCTTGACCGAGAAGTCCGTCATCGAGCTGGGCCAGCCGGAGCACAGCGTCATCACCACCTGCGCCTATTGCGGCGTGGGCTGCTCCTTCAAGGCGGAGATGAAGGGCACCACCGTGGTGCGCATGGTCCCGCACAAGGACGGCGGCGCCAACGAGGGCCATTCCTGCGTCAAGGGCCGTTTCGCCTGGGGCTACGCCACCCACGCCGACCGCCAGACCAAGCCGATGGTCCGCGACAGCATCGACGAGCCGTGGCGCGTCGTGTCGTGGGATGAGGCGATTTCCTTCGCCGCCCAGCGCCTGATGGCGGTGCAGGCGAAGTACGGCCGCGGCTCCATCGGCGGCATCACCTCGTCCCGTTGCACGAACGAAGAGGTGTATGTCGTCCAGAAGATGATCCGCGCCGCCTTCGGCAACAACAACGTCGACACCTGCGCCCGCGTCTGCCACTCCCCCACCGGCTACGGCCTGAAGCAGACCTTCGGCACCTCCGCCGGCACGCAGGACTTCCGCAGCGTCGACAAGTCCGACGTCATCCTGGTCATCGGCGCCAACCCGACCGACGGACACCCGGTGTTCGGCAGCCGCATGAAGAAGCGGCTGCGCCAGGGCGCCAAGCTGATCGTGCTCGACCCGCGCCGCATCGACCTCGTGCGCAGCCCGCACGTGTCGGCCACACACCACCTCCAGCTCCAGCCCGGCAGCAACGTGGCGGCGCTGAACGCGCTGGCCCATGTGGTGGTGACCGAGGGTCTGGTCGCCCGCGACTTCGTCGCCGAGCGTTGCGACCCGGTCGAGTTCGCCCGGTGGGAAGCCTTCATCCGCGACCCGCGCCACAGCCCGGAGGCGGTGGAGGAGCACACCGGAATCCCGGCGGCCGACCTGCGCGCCGCGGCCCGGCTCTACGCCACCGGTGGGAGTGCTGCCATCTACTACGGCCTGGGCGTGACGGAGCACAGCCAGGGCTCCACCGCCGTGATGGGCATGGCGAACCTCGCCATGGCGACCGGCAACATCGGGCGCGACGGCGTCGGCGTGAACCCGCTGCGCGGCCAGAACAACGTCCAGGGCTCCTGCGACATGGGTTCGTTCCCGCACGAGCTGACCGGCTACCGGCACGTGTCGGACGACGTGGTGCGCCAGCAGTTCGAGATGGTGTGGAACGCCACGCTGGACCCCGAGCCCGGCCTGCGCATCCCCAACATGTTCGACGCCGCGGTGGACGGCAGCTTCAAGGGCCTGTTCGTGCAGGGCGAGGACATCGCCCAGTCCGACCCCAACACCCAGCACGTGTTCGCCGCGCTGCGCGCCATGGAGATCGTCGTCGTGCAGGACCTTTTCCTGAACGAGACCGCCGCCTTCGCCCACGTCTTCCTGCCCGGCACCTCCTTCCTGGAGAAGGACGGGACCTTCACCAACGCGGAGCGCCGCATCAACCGCGTCCGCCCGGTGATGCCGTCCCAGACCGGCAAGCAGGAGTGGGAGGTGGTCTGCGAGCTGGCCGCCGCCATGGGCTATCCCATGCGCTACGAGAGCGGCGCGCAGATCATGGACGAGATCGCCCGCCTGACCCCGACCTTCGCCGGCGTCAGCTTCGCCAAACTGGACCGGGTGGGCAGCGTGCAGTGGCCCTGCACCGACGGGGACTCGGTCGGCACGCCGATCATGCACGCCGACGGCTTCGTAAGGGGCCAGGGCCGCTTCATGATCACCGAGTATGTGCCGACGCCGGAGCGCGCATCGCGCTTCTACCCTCTGATCCTGACGACGGGGCGCATCCTCAGCCACTACAACGTCGGCGCCCAGACCCGCCGCACCGCCAACGTGGCTTGGCACCCGGAGGACATCCTGGAAATCCACGCCCACGACGCGGAGCAGCGCGGCATCCGGGACGACGACCTGGTTTCCATCGCCAGCCGCATCGGCGCCACGACCCTGCGCGCCCGCATCTCCGACCGCATGCCGCAGGGGGTGGTCTACACCACCTTCCACCACCCGGTGACGGGCGCCAACGTGGTGACCACGGACAACTCCGACTGGGCCACGAATTGCCCAGAATACAAGGTGACCGCGGTCCAGGTGACCCGCAGCAACCACCCGTCGGATTGGCAAATCCAGCGCGGCGCGGTGGTGGAGGTGGCGGCGGAGTGATCCCCGTCTTCGCCCTTGCCTTAATCCCCTCCCCCCCTGGGGCGCGTAGCCGACGGCCGAAGGCCGGTTGAGCGCCGAAGACGATCAAAGGCGAAGCGAGGTCGCGAGACTTGCGAGCGACCGGGTTAGGGTGGGGGGGTTCCGCCACCTTGGTACGTCCGGCACACGCGCACCCCCCTCACCCTCCCCTCTCCCCGGAGGGGAGAGGAAAAGAGGAACGCCGTTGGGGATTGGAGAAGACGCATGCTCACCCTCGCCCATTCGCGGCCGGCCAGCGGAACCGGTTTCCCCACACCCGCCAATCAGGCCGACATCACCTGGCTGGTCGCCGAGGAAACCCCGGTGGCGTTCGAGTACAACGGGCGATCCCACGCCGTCATGATGGCGACGCCGGCCGACCTGGAGGACTTCGCGCTGGGTTTCAGCCTGTGCGAGGAGATCGTCGGCTCCGCCGCCGACATCGACCGCGTCACCGTGCGCACGGTGGAGGAAGGCATCGTCCTGGGGATCGAGGCCGATCCGTTGCGACTTCTGCGCGGCTCGCTGCGGCGGCGTTCCATGGAGGGGCGGAGCGGCTGCGGGCTGTGCGGGGTGGACAGCCTCGCCAACGCCGTGCGGGTGCCGCGGCAGGTTACGTCCTCCTTCACGCCGTCGGTGGAGGCGGTGGCCGCCGCCTTCGCCGCCCTGCCCGACCACCAGCCGATGAACCGCGCCAACCGGTCCTTGCACGCCGCAGCCTGGGCCGACCCGATGGGGCGCATCCTGCTGGCGCGGGAGGACGTCGGCCGCCACAACGCGCTCGACAAGCTGGCCGGCGCGCTGGCGCGGGAGGGGGTGGACACCTCCGGCGGCTTCGCCGTGATGTCCAGCCGCTGCAGCTTCGAGCTGGTGCAGAAGGCCGCAACCATCGGCATCCCGCTGCTCGCCACCATCTCCGCCCCCACCGCGCTGGCGCTGAAACTGGCGCGCGACGCCGGCATGGCGCTGGCCGCGCGGTCGCGCGGCGACGGCGTCATGCTGTTCCGCTGATCGATCTATATTGGAGTTTGTGATGCACACCCACAATCCCGTCCACGACCTCGTCCGCATGGCGAACCAGATCGCCGGCTACTTCCAGTCCTACCCGCAGGAGGAAGCGGTGACCGAGACCGCCGGCCACATCCGCAGCTTCTGGGAACCACGCATGCGCCAGCGCCTGCTGGACCATGTGGGGACCGGCGGCGACGGACTGCACGAGATCGCGTTGCAGGCGACGGGGTTGTTGAGGGCGCCTCAGAACGCGTAGCGGACGCGGCAGTACGGCAGCTCACGCGCAAGAACCTCGCGGAAGCGGGCGATCATCTTGCCCTTCATGCCTGCGCGGTAGCGGACGTTGACGGCGCCGTTCTCCGACGTCTTCGCCTCCTGCCAGCGCGGGGTCCACAGGTAATCTTCCGCCTTGGGGTGCCAGCGCAGGTTCACGCCGTGCAGGTCCTCATTGTGGGTGAGGAAGATCACCTCGGCGGCGAGTTGCGCCTTCGCCTGCATGTCGAGCGCGGCGTCCACCTGCCGGAACAGGTCGGCGTAGTCGGCGGTCCAGCCTTCGTACACCACGACGGGGCTGAAGTTCAGGTGCACCTCCCAGCCGGCGCGGACGAAGTCGTTGATGGCGGCGATGCGCTCGGCGACCGGGGTGGAGCGCACGTCCAGAACCCGCGCGAGGTGCGCCGGCATCAGGCTGAAGCGGATGCGCATGCCGCCGGCTGGGTCGTAGGACAGCAGGTCGCGGTTCACGTATTTCGTCGCGAAGCTGCCCTTGGCGTTGGGCAAGCGGCGGAACAGCACGGTCAGGTCGCGGACATTGTCGGAGATGAGCGCGTCGACCGAACAGTCGCCGTTCTCGCCAACGTCGTAGACCCAGGCGCGGGGGTCGATCTGGTTGGGCTCCGCCTTGGGACCCTGCTTGGCCGCGTGGCGCTCGATGGCGGCCATGATGCCGTCGATGTTCACGAAGGTCGTGATCGGGTTCGCGTAGCCCTTGCGCCGCGAGACGTAGCAGTAGGCGCAAGCCATGGCGCAGCCGTTGGAGTGCGACGGCGCGATGAAGTCCCCGCTGCGCCCGTTCGGCCGGCAGGACAGCCCCTTCTTGACGCCCAGCACCAGGACGGTGCGCTTGGTCCGCACCCAGGAGTCCACCGCCTGCTCGTCACCGTGCAGATCGGGGATGTTCCAGTGGGAGGCGACCTCGATCCGCTCGGCGTCGGGGAAGCGGTCCAGGATCGCCCGCCCGCGCGGGTGGGCCGCGGCGGCCGGCTCCACGAAGATGCGCGCGACGTCGAGCGGCGGGAGGACGGCGGCGTCGGGTAATGGCGTGTCGGAGATCAGCATGGGGAAGGAGGTGGGTCGACGGCGGAGGATTTCACCACCAAGACACCCTGGGCAACAAGAGTCCACGCCTTGCCGGGCGCAGGGATTCTTGGTGTCTTGGTGCCTTGGTGGTGAAAAAATCAACTCACCGCAGCTGTCCGGTCACCGCCGTCAGCGCGCCCAGCAGGACGACGTAGAGCGCGAGGTCGAACAGCGGCGGGTGCCAGACCCAGCCGTAGAAGCCCACGGCGCGCAGGCCGCGGCGCAGCAGGCCGGACAGGCCCCAGGCCAGCACGGCCAGGATCAGCAGCGGGGGAATGAACAGTCCGTAGACGTCGATTTCGCCGATCATCGGATCACCAATTCAGGCAACGGATTCGAGAAGAACGGGTGGCGCCACCGGCGCCGTTCCGGGAAAGAGGCTGCGGCGCAGGCCGGCCAGGGCGACGACCGCGCGGTCGCGCTCCGGCGAGCGGGGCTCGGCCGCGACGTTGGACAGGGCGGCGTCGAGCATGGGCAGAACCTCCGCCGGGGTCGGGGTCGGGCGCTTGGCCGACAGGTCGCGGAAATGCTGCCCCACGGCGCCCAGCAGCTTCGCCACGTGCGGGGCCGCCGGGTTGCCGAGCGCGCGGCGGGCGCGCTGAAGCTCCGCGATGTTCAGGCCGATGCGCAGGTCGTTCACCGCGTCGGCGGCCGACAGGTCGCGCTGCTGCGAACTCGCCAAGGCAAGGCGCGCGGACAGCAGGCCGACGCGGTCGAGCATGCGGTTCTCGAAGCTGCCGGCAGGATTGGCGCCTCGCGCCGCGGTCATCGCCGCGATCTCCCGCCAGCCGGCGTGCAGCAGACGCCGGGCGCTCCAGGCCGCGCCGACGGAGCGGCAGAGCTGCGTCACCACCAGCGCCGTGGCGATGCCCACCACCTGCCCCAGGTTGCTGTTCAGGAAAGAGGCGAAGTCGCCCTGCCCCGTGTCCATCAGGCTGAGCGAGCCGCCGACGCCCATCAGCAACGCCATGGCCTTGCCCATGGTCGCCGGCCGCGCCACGAAGACGCCCAGCACCAGGAAGGTCGGCGCCAGCCCGAGGACCAGCAGCGGGTAGCTGTCGAAGCTCGGCAGCACCACCAGCAGGTAGAAGCCGGCCAGCGGCACCGACAGCACGGTGAAGACCAGGAACATCCGGATGCCCGGCACCGGGTCGTCGAGCGAGGCAAAGAAGCAGACGAAGACCGCGGTCATCATCGCCGCCGCCGATCCCGACGACCAGCCGGTGGAAATCCAGAAGGCGCAGACCAGCGCGATGGCCAGCACCGCCGCCGCCCCGGACCAGAGGGCCATGCCGTGGTCGAGGTGGAAGACGCCGCGCGAGCGGCTGCGTGCCAGCGGGTCCATATGCTCCGGCAGGGCGGAGTTGCCCTTGCGGATGTTGTCGCGCAGGTCGCGGCAGTCCTGGTGGATGTCGACCATGGCGCGCAGGCGGTTCAGCAGGTTCAGCAGCGTGGCCTCGCGCCAGCCGGAGTCCGCGTTGATAGCCGGCATCAGCCGGTCGAGCGCGGCGCGCAAAGTCTCCGTGTCATCGGCCTTCTCGTCGCGGGCGATCCACAGCGTGACGCGTTGCAGAACCCCGGCGACGGCGGGCGGAAGCTCCCCGCCGTCGGCGCGCAGGGCGGCCAGCCGATCCTCCACCGCCGCCAGGATCGGCAGCAGGTAGGCCATGCGGTCCTGGAGCGCACGCACGGAGCGGGTCATCCAGCGCACGTCCGAGGTGTCGTAGGGCAGATGCGTCGCCATCACCCGCAGCTCGCTGATGTCGCGGGCGAGCTTCTGGCGGTCCTGGGTGCTGTCGGAATTGCGGTTCAGCGCGTCGAGTGTCCAGCGCTCCGCGTCGCGCAGCGTGGCATCGAGGCGGCCGAGGAGGACGGGGCCGAGGCTCTGCGGGAAGACGACGCTGTGCACCACGGTGGCACAGACGATGCCCAGCAGGATCTCCTCCACGCGGGCGAGCCCGGTGTCGAAGATGCTGCCGGGGTCGGACACCGCGGGGAAGCCGATCAGCCCGACCGTGTAGCCGGCGAGCATGAACACGTAGCTGGACGGCGTGCGGTCGAGCAGCGAGATGTACAGGCACACCGCCACCCACAGGCCGAGCGCCAGGGTCAGCAGCTCCGGCGCATCGGCGAGCGTCGGCACCAGGGCGATCGCCCCGGCGGAGCCCAGCGTCGTGCCGAGCACGCGGTACAGCGCCTTGGACCGAACCGCACCCGACAGCGGGCCGGACACGACGTAGGCGGTCAGCATGGCCCAGAAGGGCCGCGGCAGCCCCATGCCGAAGGCGACGTAGAGCGCCATCATGGAGGCGACGAAGGACTTGAGGGAGAACAGCGCCTCCCCCCAAGTCGGAACCAGTGATTTGAGTTTCATAGCCCGGCTATGGTCTTGGCCTTGTCCCCGCGGTCCTTCACGACTTCGACGGTCACGGTGCGGCCGGCGACGAGGTCGCGGGGGTCGGGCACCTGCTCCAGCCGCACGCGCACGGGAATGCGCTGGGCGAGCCGCACCCAGTTGAAGGTCGGGTTCACGTTGGGCAGAAGGCCGGCGCCCTCCGTCCGGTCGCGGTCGACGATGGCGCGCGTCACGCTGTCCACATGGCCGCGCAGCTTGTCCGCCACGCCCATGATGGTGACGTCGACCGGATCGCCGACGTGGATGCGCGGCAGCTTCGTCTCTTCGAAATAACCGACCACGTAGAAGCTGTCGCTGTCGATCACCGCGATGACCGGCTGGCCGGCGGTGACGTAGTTGCCTTCCTTCAGCTGAAGGTTGGTGACAAAGCCGTCCACGGTCGCCTTGACCTGCGTCCGCTCCAGGTTGAAGCGGGCGAGGTCGAGCGCGGCCTCCGCTTGGCGCGCCGCTGCGGCGGCCTTGGCCATGGCCGAGGCGACCTCCTGCTTCTGCGCGGTGGAGACGACGTTGGTGCCCAGCTGATCGTACCGGCCGAATTCCGCCTTGCGGTAGCCAAGTTCGGCGCGGGCGCTCTGCAGGTTGGCCTCCGCCTGCTCGACGGCGAGCTGGTAGCGATTGGGGTCGATGACGAACAGCACGTCGCCCTTGTGGACCGGCTGGTTGTCGACGACCTTCACCTGCGTGACCAGCCCCGCCACGTCGGGCGACACCTGGACGATGTCGGCGCGCACGCGGCCGTCGCGCGTCCAGGGCTGGTTCATGTAGTAGTCCCACAGCCACCAGCCGGCGCCCAGCGCCGCCACCGTCACCACCAGCGTGACCGCGAAACGGGTCAGGAAAGACAGGAATCTCACGGGTTTCGTCCTAGAAGCGGATCGTGCGCGACCATCCTTTGAAAAGGGGTCACGGCCGCAGGTTCTTGGCGTTGGTTTCGATGATCGACATCACGCGCAGGCAGGCGTCGATGTCCTGCGTCGGGGCGCCTTCCAGGATGCGGCGGCGCACGCCGTTCAGGGCCGCGTTCACCCGCACCAGGAGCGCCCGGCCCTCGTCGGTGAGGTGCAGCGTCTTCGCCCGCCGGTCGTCCGGATCCTCGCGCCGCTCGACCAGCCGGGAGGATTCCAGGCAATCGAGCAGCCGGACCAGCGACGGCCCCTCCACCCCCATCTCCTCCGCCAGTTCGCGCTGCCGCATGCCGTCGCCGAGTTCGCTCAGCAGCATCAGCGGCGAGATCACCGAGGAGGAAAAACCGCAGTCGGCCAGCACCTTGTTCGCCTCGCGGCGCCACAGGTGCGCGGCGCGGAACAGGTGGATGCCGAAGTTGGCCGGGAAACCCAATGGCTCCTGGTCCAAGGTTGGCGTCTCGATAGGCCCAGCGGAAGTGGGTGTATTCGATGTCATGCCTATTTAATAGGTTCCCTATCGATTATCGTCCAGTGACCCATTCGGTTCCCGGCGTCATTGCAGGCATGCGCGCAGCCGGGGGGTCATAAAATCGAGGAAAGCCTGGACGCGGCGCGGCGCGCGTTCGCGGCCGAGATAGACGGCGTGGAAGGCCTCGCTGTCGACCAGCACGTCGTCGAGCACGGAGACGAGCCGCCCGGCAGCGAGGTCGGCGCGGACGTGGAATTCCCCCAGCCGCGCAAGCCCCAGCCCCAGCACCGCCATGTGCCGCACCGTCTCGCCGTTGTTGGCGACGATGCGCGTGTCCACCTCGCGGTCGACCAGCCGGCCGCCGGTCTTCAGCGGCCAGACCGCGGCGGCGCGGCGGAAATTGAAGCCCAGGCAGTCGTGATGCTCCAGGTCGGCGGCGCTCCGCGGCGTCCCCCTGCGCGCGAGATAGTCGGGCGAGGCGACGATCCGCCGCCGCACCTCGCCCAGCCGCACCGCCAGCAACGCGGAGTCCATCAGCCGCCCGGCGCGGAAGGCGACGTCGGCCTGCGCGGCGTAGAGGTCCACCACCTCGTCGGTCAGGGTCAGATCCAGCCGGATGTCTGGGAAGTCTTGGGTGAACTCCGGCAGCAGGGGCAGCAGGCAGTGCCGGCCGAAGGGAACGGAGACGGTGATGCGGATCAGGCCGGTGGGCGCGCGGGCGCCGCCCGCCACCTCCGCGTCCAGCGCGTCCAGGTCGCCCAGCAGCGCCTCCGCGCGTTCCCGATACAGCTCCCCCTCCGCGGTCAGGCGCAGGCGGCGGGTGGAGCGCTCGATCAGGCGCACGCCCAGCCGCTCCTCCAGCCGGGTGATCAGCTTGGCGGTGGAGGACGGCGTCATGCCGACCTCCCGCCCCGCCGCGCTGAAGCTGCCCAGCGCCGCCACGCGCAGGAAGACCTTCATGTCCCAGGCCCGCGTGTCGCTCATGCCCACCCCTCCCCTTGCCGGCCCATCTTGTCATACAATGACAAGATCATGGGAATCCCGACGGTATTCCGCATCTCGACCTTTTGCCTCATCTGATGCGGCCTGCACAGTCCGCATGGATGGGAGTTCTTGTCATGCCACTCGCACTGCTGGCGCTGGCCATCAGCGCCTACGCGATCGGAACCACGGAGTTCGTGGTGGTCGGCCTGCTGCCGACCGTCGCCACCGACCTGAACGTCAGCCTGCCGCTGGCCGGCATGGTGGTCAGCGTCTACGCGTTGGGCGTCACCTTCGGCGCGCCGGTCCTGACGGCGCTGACCGGCGGGGTGCGGCGCAAGGCGCTGCTGCTCGGCCTGATGGGCATCTTCGTGGCCGGAAACCTGCTGGCCGGCTTCGCCCCGAATTACGAGATGCTTCTGGTCGCGCGGGTGCTCAGCGCCTTCGCCCACGGCGCGTTCTTCTCCGTCGGTTCGACCATCGCGGCCGATCTCGTGCCGGAGGACAAGCGCGCGTCGGCCATCGCCCTGATGTTCTCCGGCCTGACCATCGCCATCGTCACCGGCGTGCCCACGGGCACCTGGATCGGCCAGCATTTCGGCTGGCGCGCCACCTTCCTGGCCGTCTCCGCGCTGGGCGTGATCGGCGCGCTGGGCGTCGCGGCGCTGGTCCCGGCGACGCTGAGCCAGCCGCCGGCCGCGGGACTCGGCGACCAGGTCCGCGTGCTGGGCAAGCCGCGCCTTCTGCTGGCCTTCGCCATCACCGCGCTGGGCTACGGCGGCACCTTCGTCGCCTTCACCTTCCTGGCTCCGATCTTGGAGACGATCACCGGCTTCTCCAACAGCACGGTCAGCCTTGTCCTGGTGCTGTACGGCGCCGCCATCGCGGTGGGCAACGTGGTGGGCGGCAAGGTCGCCAACCGCCGCCCGGTGCGCGCGCTCGCCTGGCTGTTCGCGCTTCAGGCCGCCGTGCTGATCGTCTTCACCTTCACCGCGGCCAGCCCGGTGCCGGCGCTGGTGACGCTGGCCGGCATGGGCGCCTTGGCCTTCGCCAACGTCCCGGGCCTCCAGCTCTACGTCGTGCAGCTGGCGCAGCGCCACGCGCCGGGGGCGGTGGACGTGGCGTCGGCCCTGAACATCGCCGCCTTCAACCTGGGCATCGCCGCCGGCGCCTTCTTCGGCGGGCAGGTTGTGGATTCGGCGCTGGGATTGGCCGCGACGCCGTGGGTCGGCGGGCTGTTCGTGCTGGGCGGGCTGGCCCTGACGCTGCTGAGCGGCGCGCTCGACCGCCGCGACGGCGCCGTTGCCCAGCCGGCCTGAGCGCCCATGTCATCCGGGACCTTTTGAGTTTGCCTTCGAAGAACAGGGAACAGAGATGCACAACGTAAACGCCAACGGCGCCACCATCCCCGCTCTCGGCTTCGGCACCTTCCGCATGAGCGGGCCGGACGTGCTGCGGATGGTCCCGCAGGTCCTGACGCTCGGCTACCGCCACATCGACACCGCCCAGATCTACGGCAACGAGGCCGAGGTCGGCGAGGGCATCGCCAATTCCGGCGTCAAGCGCGGCGATGTCTTCCTGACCACCAAGGTCTGGGTCAGCAACTACAAGCGCGCCGCCTTCCTGCGCTCTGTCGACGAGAGCCTGGGCAAGCTGCGCACCGACTATGTGGACCTGCTGCTTCTGCACTGGCCGAACGAGGCCGTGCCGCTGGCCGAGCAGATTGCCGCGCTGAACGAGGTGCACAAGGCCGGCAAGGTCCGCCACATCGGCGTCAGCAACTTCAACCGCGCTCTGCTGGCCGAGGCCGTGCGCCTCAGCGATGCGCCGATCGTGACGAACCAGATCGAGATCCACCCCTACATCGACCAGTCCGTGATGCTGGAGGCCGCCCACAAGGCTGGCCAGTCGGTCACCGCCTACTACGCCATGGCCGACGGCAAGGTGTTCGCCGACCCGGTCCTGAAGGGCATCGCCGACCGCCACGGCCACAGCGTTGCCCAGGTCGTACTGCGCTGGCTGGTCCAGCAGGACGGCGTCATCGCCCTGTCCAAAACGGTGGGCGAGCAGCGCGCCGCGGAGAACCTCGCCATCTTCGACTTTGAGCTGTCGAAGGATGACATGGCGGCCATCCACGGCCTCGCCCGGCCCGATGGGCGCATCGTCAGCCCGGACGGTCTGGCGCCGGCCTGGGATTGAACCGCGCTCTGTCAATCGCCCTTATGACGGAAGGGGGTATTGGGCGGTTTGCTTGGACGCCCTGCCCCCTTTTCGCGTAAGAGGCTGCTTCGACAGGACGTGAGGGAGGCCCTTGTATGGTGGGGAAACGCAGCCTTGCCGCGTGGATGCTGGCCGCCGGAATCGGTGTGTCCGGAAACGCCCTGGCGGCCGACGCGCCGTCCGCGCTGGCCGCGAAGACCTGCGGCGCGCTGGTGTCGCGCGTGGAGGAAATTCCCGGCTCCGGCCCGGTGTTCCTGCGCAGCTACGACAGCCAGTACGGCATCGGCCAGACCAGCGAGCTGGCGCTGGGCAACGCCGCCTTCACCTACGACAACGCGCTGGCGGTGATCGCCCTGGTCGCCTGCGGCAAGCAGCCCCAGGCGCTGCGCATCGGCGAATCGCTGCTGTCCGCCGCCACGCTGGACCGCGCCCGGCTGAAGGGTCGACTGCGCAACGCCTACCGTGCCGGGCCGCAGAACCAGAAGCCGATCCCACCCATGGGCTGGTGGGACGTGACCGCCAACCGCTGGTTCGAGGATCCGTATCAGGTTGGCAGCGCGACGGGGAACGTCGCCTGGGCGGGGCTCGCCCTCATGACGCTGGGCGACGCGACGGGGGAGGAGCGGTTCCGCAACGGGGCGGCCGAGCTGGCGCGCTGGATCGTCAAGACCACCGCCGACCCGCGCGGCCCCGGTGGTTTCAACGGCGGCGTCCAGGGCTACGACGACAAGCCGCAGCCGTTGACCTGGAAGGCGACGGAGCACAACACCGACCTTGTCGCCCTGTTCGTCTGGCTGGAGCGCACGAAGACCGCCAGCGACTGGGCCGGCCCCGCCAAGGCGGCGCGCGGCTTCCTGGACGCGATGTGGGCGGCGGGGGACGGGCATTTCCCGACGGGAACTACGCCCGACGGCGTGACGGTCAACCGCGCGACCTCCGGCCTCGACGCGCAGCTCTGGCCGCTGCTGCTGACGGGCGCAGCGGAGGATTGGCGCACGGCGTTGGCCTATGCCGAAAAGGCGCACGGGGTGGACGGCGGTTTCGACTTCAACGACGACCGCGACGGGATGTGGGTGGAAGGCACGGCGCAGGCCGCCCTGACCTACCGCGCGGTTGGCCGGCCCGAGGACGCCGACCGCCTGCTGGCGGAAGTGGGCAAGGAAATCAGCCCCGGCGGCTATGTCTGGGCGACGCGGCCGGACAGCATCACGACGGGCTTGGCCATCGGACCGGACAGCACGACGGACGATTTCCGCTATTACCGCAGGCCGCATCTGGGGGCGACGGCCTGGGCGGCGCTGGCCGCGATGGGGTGGAACCCGTTCACGGGGGAACGGGTGCGGTGATGTTTGTGGGGTGGTGAGGAGTGGTTGCGTTGGGCCCCCACGAGTTGTCGCGTTGGGCCCCCACGAGTTGTCGCGTTGGGCCCCCACCCTAACCCTCCCCCACCTTCGGCGAGGGAGGGGACTGCCACCGCTCCCGCGCTTAACCCCTCCCCCCGCGAAGTGGGGGGAGCAACCGTGTTTTCTGGGAGGTGGTGAGTGAACCGGGGGTGCTCCCTGTCAAGGCTCGCGCTGGCGCGCGCCCGCCCTGCGGGCGGCTGCGGCCTTGACCGGTCCGCGCCCCCGGTTCGCTGGGCTGGGCATGTGGTCGGCGGCGAGCGCCGACCGTCGGCCTCTAGGCGGTCTGCTCGTGCCAAGTTTGGTGGTGGGCGAGCATGGCGTTGAGGCGGACGAGCAGTTTGCGCATGCAGGCGACCAACGCCACCTTGGGCTTCTTGCCGCAGGCGATCAGTCGAGCATAGAACCGCGCCAGGACGCCGCGGCCACGGACGGCGCTGGTCAGCGTCGCCATATACAGCGCCCGGCGCACATCGGTGCGCCCGCCGGCGATGTGGCGCTCGCCATGGTGCTCGCCGCTGTCGGCGGCATAGGGCGCCACCCCCACCAGCGCGGCGATTTTGGCGCCGCTCAGTGCCCCCAATTCGGGCAGCCGAACCGCCAGGGTCGTCGCCGTCACCGGCCCAATGCCCGGGGCGCTCTGAAGCGCGGCGACGCGCTCTCCGAGCGCCCTGTCGGCCGCCACCCGCCGGGTGATGAGCGCTTCCACGGCGGCCACCGCCTGGTCCAACGCCGCGAGCGCGCCGCCGACGGTGGCCTCGGCCTCCCTCGGCAGGCCGACCGCCGCTTTGCGCAGATCGGCACTCTGATCGACCAACCGCCGGCGCAGACGCAGCAAGCCGGCCAACGCCTCCCGTCCGTGGTCGGGCGCCGTGGGCGGGCCGTCGATCAGGGTGGCGGTGAACTCGGCGATCAGCGGAGCATCGATGGCGTCCGACTTGGCACGCCGGCCCTTGGCCTTGGCAAAGTGGCGCACGCGGGCCGCATCGAGGACGTGAACGGCCAAGCCGGCCGCGCCCAGGTCGTCGCGGACCGGGCGCTCGTAGCCGCCGCTGGCCTCGACCCCGACGCGGGCGAGACCGCGCTCGCGGATCCAGGACGCCAGCGCGCTCCGCCCCTCCGAGGTGTTGGCGACGCGCAGGCGGGCCGGGCCGGGGAACAGGGCGGCATCGAGCCAATCCCGGCCACAATCGAGGCCGACAGACGGGATCAGGTGTGTCATCCTTGCGCTCCTTCCTTGTGCTGCGGGGTCACGCCCCAAGCAACCGTTCGGTCTCCAAGGAAGGTTGACCGCCCCAAGCTCCCCCACGGCTTTGAAGACGGGTTGGTAACGGGGTCGGTCAACCCGGCTGGCGCGCGGCCGCGCGCCAGCCGGGTTTCACTCTAATGCTGTTCCAACATACAAGGTTGGGAGGGGGGACCAACGAAACCACTTACTTCGTAAAGAAAAGGCCGTGGCAAACGCCACGGCCTTTTCTCTCAAGAACGCTTACTTCCGGACCTTGGCGATCTCGGCCTGGAGGCCGTTCAGCAGGTCGGCACCACCATCCGCGGCGAACTTGTCCATGGCGGGCTTGACCATCTCGCGCATGCGGCCGAGTTCGGCGTCGCTCAGCTCGTTGATCTGCATGCCCTTGTCCTTCAGGTAGGCGATGGACTGCTTGGAGGCCTCGCGGCTGTCCTTGCGCTCGAAGTCGCGGGAGGCGACGGCGGCCTCGTTGATGATCTTGCGCTCATCGGCCGACAGGCCGTCGAACCAGCGCTTGGATGCCAGCACGATCCACGGGCTGTAGACGTGCTTGGAAATGGTCAGGTACTTCTGGACCTCGTAGAACTTCGAGGACTGGATGGTGGTGACCGGGTTCTCCTGCCCGTCGACGGTGCCGGTCTCCATGGCGGTGAACAGCTCCGAGAAGGACAGCGGCACGGCGTTGGCGCCGAAGCCGTTGAACATGTCGATGTAGACCGGGTTCTGCATGACGCGCAGCTTGATGCCCTTCAGGTCCTCGACCTTGGTGACCGGGCGCTTGCTGTTGGTCAGGTTGCGGAAGCCGTTCTCCCAGTAGACGAGGCCGACGAGGCCCTTCTCGTCCAGCTTGGCCGCCAGCTTCTGGCCGAACGGGCCGTCGAACACGGCGTCGGCCTCCTGCTCGTTGTTGAACAGGAACGGCAGGTCGAACACGGCGAAGTCCTTGACGATGCCGACCAGCGTGGCGGTCGAGCCGACCATCATCTCCTGCGCGCCGCCGATCAGGGCGTTCTGCATCTGGATGTCGCTGCCCAGGCTGGCGTCGGCGAAGCCCTTCACCTTCAGCTTGCCGCCGGAGCGCTTCGCCATCTCGTCGACGAAGTACTTCACGGCGCGGCCCTGGTTGCTGCTCTCCGACAGGCCATAGCCGAAGCGGATCAGGCGCGGCTTGATGTCCTGGGCGTTGGCGGCGACGGGGGCGAGCGCGGCGGCGGCGAGGCCGGTCGCGACGAGGAGGGAACGCAGGAACTTCATGGTCGATCTCTTCCCTGTATGGAATTGATTTGATTAGCGGAACATGTGCAGGGGCGCCGTGACGATCTCCGGGACGGCGATCAGCAGGGCGGTCAGGACGAGGTAGGTCAGCAGGAACGGCCAGATACCGCGGGTGGCGCTTTCCAGCGAAATGCGGGCGACGCCGCACACCACGTTCAGCACCGTGCAGACCGGCGGGTGGATCAGGCCGAGCGTGCCGATCAGGACGAACATCACGCCGAAGTAGGTCGGGTCGATGCCGGCCGACACGGCGAGCGGGGTCAGCACCGGGCCCAGCACCAGGATCGTCGGCGTCAGGTCCATAACGGTGCCGACGGCCAGCAGAAGCAGCGCGATGGCGGCCATCAGGATCTTCGGGTGGCCCATCAGGGGCGCCAGCATCTCGTTCATCTGCTGCGGCAGGTCGGCCAGCGTCACCATGTAGGAGGACACCAGCGCGGCGGCGCACAGGAACATCACCGTGCTGGTGGTGCGCGCAGCCTGCACGAACAGCGGCATCAGGTCCTTCACCGCGACCTGGCGGTAGATGAACAGCGCCACGAACAGCGAGTAGACGGCGGCGACCACCGCGGCCTCGGTCGGGGTGAAGATGCCGCCGCGCAGGCCGCCGATGATGATGACCGGCAGAAGCAGCGCCCACAGGCCTTCCAGCAGCGCGCCCTTGCGCTCGCCCCAGCTGGCCTTGGGCTGGAGCTTCACCTCCATGCCGCGGACCACCCACATCCAGGCCAGCACGAGGCCGGTGCCCATCATCAGGCCGGGCACGATGCCGGCCATGAACAGGCTGCTGATGGAGGTGTTGGTCGTCACGCCGAAGATGATGAAGGGCATGCTGGGCGGGATGATCGGCGCGATGATGCCGCCCGACGCGATCAGGCCGGCGGAGCGCGGCACCGGGTAGCCGTGGTCGCGCATCATCGGGATCAGCAGGGTCGCCAGGGCGGCGGTGTCGGCGATGGCCGAGCCGGACAGGCTGGCCAGCATCACCGAAGCGCCGATGGTCACGAAGCCCAGGCCGCCGCGGATGTGGCCGACCAGGCTGACCGCCAGGTTGATGATCCGCTGCGAGATGCCGCCGGCGTTCATCAGCTCGCCGGCCAGGATGAAGAAGGGCACCGCCATCAGCGGGTAGTTGTCGGCGCCGCTCAGCATGTTCTGGGCGACGAGCTGCGCGTCGAAGAAGTCCAGGTGCACCATCAGCGCGACGCCGGTCAGCATCAGCGCGAAGGCGATCGGCATGCCGAGCAGCATCAGCCCGAACAGCGAGGACAGGAAGACCGTGAGAGCCATGGAACGGGGTCCCGAATCAGAAGGGCGTCAATGCCGGGGCATCAGTGTTCGACCAGCACGCCTTGCGGCGCGGCACCGGGAACCACCGCGTCGCGGTCGCCCGAAACGATCTTCCACAGGTTCGCCAGGATGGTCAGCGCCATGGCGATGGCCGGGAAGAAGCCGGCGGCGGCGTAGAAGGCCATCGGGAAGCGCAGCACCGTGGAGTAGGTCTGCATGCCGATCAGCAGCTGCGTCCAGCTGCCCGTCACGAAGAGGTACAGCGCGTAGAGCATCAGCAGGTGGCTGACCACCGCGCAGGCGCGGCGGACGGAGGGCGGCAGGCGGGCCTGCAGCAGCTCCAGCCCCAGGTGCTGGTTGCGGCGCAGCGCCAGCGTGGCGCCCAGGAACACCAGCCAGACGAACATCAGGCGGGCGATCTCCTCGGCGGCGACGATGCCGCTGTTGAAGACATAACGAAGCACCACGTTGCCGAAGACCAGCGCCACCATCACGGCGAGCATCAGCGCCATGATCCATTCGGTGACGCGCTCCAGCGCTGCAACCACGCGATTCATGCACACTCCTTGACCCCGCGCGACCGGGCACGCGCGGGACTCCGTTGATCGGCAAGCGGCGGAGAACGGGGGACGGCCGGCTTACCGAAACCTTGTTTTGTTGGGCGCGGAAAATAGATGAGCGCCTCATTCGTGTGAAGAAGATTTTCTTCATATGGACATATCGCTGCGCTGCGAATGAAACTCTGACGAAAATTATCTTCACAAAATGAAGACCCTGCGCGTAGGGTCCGGGCCGTGGGCAGCCCGATGACAGGGTGCGCGCAAGGGGCTTGCGGCGGCCGGGAATTGACCGGACACTGCGCCCCATCCCCCGCCTCCGGCGCCCGATTCGGCGAAAGAGGCCCGCTACAAGAAGGGACACACGGTTCCCCATGCTCCAGCCGCTGAACATTCTCGACCACATCCGCGGCCGCCTGCCGGAGCTGAAGAAGTCGGAGGCGCAGGTCGCCGACATGGTGCTGGCCGACCCGCACAAGGTGCTGGGCCAGAGCATCACCGTGCTGGCCCATGCCGCCGGGGTGAGCGAGGCGACGGTCGTCCGCTTCTGCCGCAGCATCGGCTGCGGCGGCTTTCCGGACTTCAAGCTGCGGCTGGCCGAGGGGCAGGCGCGCGGCACCCCCTTCGTCAGCCAGGACGTGGCGCCCGACGACGACGTGCCGATGGTGGCGCAGAAGGTCTTCGCCTCGGCCGCCGCGGCGCTGAACGACGCGGCCGGTGCGCTGGACATGGAGGCGGTGGCCCGCGCGGTGGACCTGCTGGCCGGTGCCTCCAGCATCCTGTGCATCGGCACCGGCGCCTCGGCCGTGGTGGCGGAGGACGCGGCGCACAAGTTCCTGCGCTTCGGCATGGCCGCCCAGGCCAGCGCCGACCCGATGATGGTGCGCATGCTGTCGGTGAACCTGGGCGAGAAGGGCGTTCTGCTGGCGATCTCCAACACCGGCCGCACCTTCGTGGTGACGGAACTGGCGCAGACCGCGCGGGAGCAGGGCGTGCCGGTGATCGCCATCACCGCGCCGGGTTCCCCGCTCGCGGCCGTCTCCACCGTCACCATCGGCCACACCCCGGTAGAGGACGCCGAGATCTACACGCCGATGGCCTCGCGGCTGGTGCATCTGGCCATCATCGACGTGCTGTCCACCGGCGTGGCGTTGAAGATCGGCACCGGCGCGCGGCGGCATCTGGCGAAGGTCAAGGCCGTGCTGGCCGACACGCGCGAGGCGCGGGACGGAAGGCCGACAAGGGGGCGGAGACAATAGCCCTCTCCCCTCTGGGGAGAGGGTGGCCCGGAGGGCCGGTGAGGGGGTCCCGCCACCTTGGTACGTCCGGCAAATGCGCATCCCCCTCACCCCAACCCTCTCCCCGGAGGGGAGAGGGGACGAAGGGGCTCTTGCCATTAGGTCCTCAATCGGCCAATTGATGCGGCTGTTTCCCCTATCACCAAATCCCGCGCCTCATGACCCCTATCGCCCTCAGCGTCGCACCCATGATGGACTGGACCGACCGCCATTGTCGGACCTTCCACCGGCTGCTGTCGAAGAACACGCTGCTCTACACCGAGATGGTGACCACCGGCGCCGTGCTGCACGGGGACCGGGAGCGGCTGCTGGGCTATGACGCGGCGGAGCATCCGGTGGCGCTCCAGCTCGGCGGGTCGGACCCGGCGGAGCTGGCGGCCTGTGCCCGCATCGCGGAGGAGTGGGGCTACGACGAGGTGAACCTCAACGTCGGGTGCCCCAGCGACCGCGTGCAGTCCGGCCGCTTCGGCGCCTGCCTGATGGCGGAGCCGGACCTCGTGGCGCGGCTGGTCGGCGCCATGCGGGAGGCCGCGTCGATCCCCGTGACCGTCAAGCACCGCATCGCCATCGACGAGATGGAGGAGTGGCCGACGCTCGACCGCTTCGTCCGCACCGTGGCGGCGGCCGGCTGCACGCACTTCATCGTGCACGCGCGCAAGGCCTGGCTGAAGGGGCTGAGCCCCAAGGAGAACCGGGACATCCCGCCGCTGCGCTACGAGCTGGTGCACCGGCTGAAGCAGGAGAATCCGCATCTGACCATCGCCATCAACGGCGGCATCCGCACGCTGGACGAGGCGGAAACGCATCTGGCGACGCTGGACAGCGTGATGATCGGGCGTGCGGCCTACGAGACTCCCTACATCCTGGCCGACGCCGACCGCCGCCTGTTCGGTGAGGAAGCCGGCCCGGACCGCCACGCCGTCGTTGAGGCGATGATCCCCTATGTGGAGGATCGGCTGTCGAAGGGCACGCCGCTGTCCGCCATCACCCGGCACATGCTTGGCCTGTTCCAGGGGCTGCCGGGCGCCCGCGCCTGGCGGCGGCACATCAGCGAGAACGCCCATCTCCCCGGCGCCGGGCCGGAGGTGTTGCTGAAGGCCGCAGCTCTGGTGCCGCGTCGGCTACCGGTTACCGAGCGGCCGGTCACAGAACCAGCGGAATGAGCGCCGCCAGCGTCACGCAGACGACGCTGGTCAGAACGGTCCGCAAGCGGCCGAACCAGCCGGGGTAACGGCCCAGGTCCACCGCGCGGCGGTCGGCGACCCAGGCCAGCCCGAAGGACAGGACCAGCACCACCAAGGTCCAAACCTGCGGAAGCAGAGCGGCGAACCAGCCCAGCAGCGAGGGTGCCACACCCCAGACGAGCCAGACGGCCCCGCTCCGCTCCTCCTCCCGCCCCGCCAGCACGCGGCCCCAGTGGATGGCGCCGATGAAGGACAGGATCGCGACCGCGTAGACGATCACGGCCTGAAGCGCGAAGGACTGCCAGGCGCCACCGGCCGCCCAAGCGAGGACGCCCCCGGCGACGAAGGGGATCAGCCCGCCGTAGGACAGCAGGCGGATGGTCGTCGCTTGCTTGCTCTGAGAATCCGTATGGGCGTCCACCGCGACCATCCTCATTGCCCTGCGACGGGGGGACTGGAGACGGGCTGGGCCAGCGCCTGGTCGATGGCCGACGCCAGCGCCGGTGCGTCGGGCGTGACGGCACTGGGGAAGGTCGCGGCCAGGCGGCCATCGCGCCCGATCAGGATCTTGTGGAAGTTCCAGCGCGGCACGCCGGTGGGACCGGTTTCCCCCGCGGCCCAGCGATAGAAGGGGTGCGCGTCCGGACCGACGACGGCCTGCTTTTCCAGAAGCGGGAAATCGACGCCGTAGTTCAGCTCGCAGAAAGAGGCGACCTGGGCGTTGCTGCCCGGCTCCTGCGCCCCGAAGTCGTTGGACGGCACGCCCAGCATGACCAGCCCGCGGTCGCGGTAGGCCGCCCAGAGCTTCTGAAGGCCGGCGTATTGCCCGGTGTAGCCGCACTGCGACGCCGTGTTCACCACCAGCACCGCCCGGCCCTGGAAGAGTGCCGGCGGCAGCGTGCCGCCATCGATGGCCGGCAGGGGCAGCGACGACCAGTCGACGGTCTGCCGGGGCGACGCCGCCCCCGCTTCGACAGAAGCGGCAGACAGGAGGAGTGCGGCGGAAAGGGCGGCGGTGCGAACGAGCGGTGGCATGCGCGTCTCCAGCGGTGTGCTGCCATTACGTCGCGGCACGCCCTTTGGATCTCATCGCGCCGCTCCCGCGTCGCTGTGAGGACGGCGATTGCATGGGTGCCATGGCAATGTTGCCGTGCGCGGTGGAGCGCGTCCTGCACTACGGTTGGGACTCTGATCAATTCACGACCAAACTTCGGCGGCGGCCCACCCCTTCCCATGCGCCTTCTCATCCTGATCCTCGGCCTTGCGGGCTTCGCGAGCGCCTTTTCGCTGCGGGCGACCGACCCGATGCTGACCGTCATCGCGGCGGACCTGGGCGTCGGCGTGGCCGAGGCCGCCCTGCTCTCCTCCGCCTACACGCTGCCTTACGCGGCGATGCAGCTGATCCTGGGGCCGGTTGGCGACGCCATCGGCAAGACGCGGCTGATCCGGCTGTCGCTGGTGATCCTGACCATCGGCGTCGCGCTGTCGTCCATCGGGCCCGGCTATACTGGGGTGATGGCGGCGCGCGTGCTGGCCGGCGCCTTCGCCGGCGGCATCATCCCCGCCTCCATGGCGCTGATCGGCGACCGGGTGGACTACACGGAGCGGCAGTTCGCCATCAGCCGCTTCCTGCTGGCGGTCATCCTGGGCCAGATGTCGGGCTCGGCCGTGGCCGGTGCGCTGGCGGAGGTGGCGGGCTGGCGCGCGGTGTTCGGGCTGGCCGCCGGGACAACCGGCATCATCGCCCTGATCGCCATGGTCGGCCTGCACCGCGAGCGTGAGGCCCGGCACCCCCTGTCACTGGCCGACGCGCGGCGGCGCTACGCCTCGGTGCTGGCCAACCCGACCTCCGTCTGGGTCTTCGCCACCGTGGCGGCGGAGGGGCTGCTGATCTTCGGCGTGTTCCCCTTTGTGGCGCCCATGCTGGCCAAGCACGGCGCGACCGGCGCCTTCGAGGCCGGCGTCACCATCGCGGCCTTCGCCATCGGCGGGGTCTTCTACAGCATGGTGGTGCGCCGCCTGCTCGGCCGGCTTGGCCAATGGGGCATGATGCGGGTCGGCGGCCTGTTGGGGGGCGTGGCCTATCTGGCGATGGCGGCGCCGGTGCCCTGGCCGGTGGTGTCGGTGCTGTTCCTGGTCGCTGGCTTCGGCTTCTACATGCTGCACAACACGATGCAGACCCAGGCGACCGAGCTGTCGGCCACGGCGCGCGGGTCCGCATTGGCGCTGTTCGCCTCCGCCTTCTTCCTGGGCCAGGGGATGGGGCCGGTGCTCTACGGCGCCGTCGCCGCGCAGGCCGGCCTGAACGTGCTGTTCCTGGGGGCCGGCGTGCTGATCGCGGTGCTGGGCATCGGCGCGGTCGGGCTGATCCGTGGGCGTACCCGATCAGATATCCCCAAAAGCTGTGGATAACTCTGTTGGCGAATCGAGGGGTAACCTATTGGGAAGCCCCCTCCTTCAAGGGATCCGCGTTCTTTGCCTAAATTTTAGGCACACCGGAAATCGGCAACAATCAAGGATTTTCGTGGGGTCGCAGCCGATTGCTTAGATCCCGAAGTGACAAAACGGTGTCAATGCCGGAGTCAAGCGAAGGATGCTTCACCCTGTGAACAACTCCGCTTGACAGGAGTGATGTGCGCCGTCAGGCGGTACGGTGGTGACGGGACGGGCGGCTGTCCATGCCCTGCGAGAAGGTGTCCCGGCGGGGGAGATCCCGATGGTCCGCCGGCTTGCGGACGGGCGGGCGTTGCGGCATCCTGCCGGCATGTTCACGGTCAGCGAATCCGAAGCCGAAGCGATCCGCCGCGCCTTCCACGAACGCGGCGAATGGGCCGCCGTCGTGGAACTGCGGCGGCTGTTCCCGGTGTTCAGCAACAACCCCGAAGCCCTGCGTTGCGTCCGCGCCATCGCCGGCTGGTCGCCGCTGCCCGAGGCGGCGGAACCCCCGGCAGAGAAGGTCACCGCACTGCGGCGGCGGCGTAAACCGGAAGATCAACGCTGACCGTCGTGCCGGCCCCGGCGCGGCTGGCGATGCGCAGCACGCCGCCGTGCAGTTCCACCAGCGACCGCGCCAGCGGCAGGCCGAGCCCGGTGCCCTCGTAGCGGCGCTGCAGCCCGTTGTCGATCTGCTCGAAGGGGCGCAGCACGGCGTCGATCCGGTCTTCCGGAATGCCGATCCCGGTGTCCACCACCTCCAGCGTCACGTAGCCGCCGCGGATGCGGTGCGCGCCGACGCGCACGGTGCCGCCGGGCAGGGTGAACTTGACGGCGTTGCTCACGAGGTTCAGCAGGATCTGGCGCAGGGCGCGCTCGTCGCCGTTCACCGGCGTTGGGCCGCCGGGCATGTCCTCGGCCAGCGTCACCCCGCCTTCCCGGGCGCGGGGCGCCAGGGTGCGCAGGGTGGCCCGGACCACCGCGCCGAGGTCCACCGCCTCCCGCTCCAGCACGTAGCGGCCGGCCTCCACCTTCGCGAGGTCGAGCACGTCGTTGACGATGGACAGCAGGTGCGCGCCGCTGTCGTGGATGTCCGCCCCGTATTCCAGATAGCTCGCGTCGCCCAACGGGCCGTGCGCCTGATCGCGAATCATCGCCGAGAAGCCGATGATCGCATTCAGCGGCGTGCGCAGCTCGTGGCTCATGCCCGCCAGGAAATGGCTCTTGGCGACGCTGGCGCGTTCGGCCGCGTCGCGCGCGTCCTCCAGCGCGCGGGCGACCCGGCGCCGGTCGGCCAGCGCGCGCAGCACCAGTTGGATCGACAGCACCGCCAAGGCCGCCACCAGCACCAGGATGCCGACCATGCCGTCCTGGAAGCGGTCCAGCGCCGCCCCCTGCCCCTTCAGCACGCGGACCGCGCGGTCCTGCGCGGAGTCCAGCAGCGGCACGACGTCGAGGATGGCGTCATTGACCCGCCGGTCGCACAGGCGCAGCACCAGGGGCGACATCGGCGGCAGGCCGTGGATCCCCGATTCGAGCCAGCCGCGCACGTCGATCAGCACCGGGTTGACGATGGCGTGCACCGCGGACGCGCCGACCATGTCGTCGAAGGCGTGGCTGCTGCGCATGCGGGACAGCCAGGATTCCGCCGCAGCCACATGTTCCAGGATGTGCGGAACGTTGAGGTTGATCCCGCCGTCGACGACCCGCCCGCCCAGGCGCGCCGTCCGCAGGTCGAGCAGGAGCCGCTCCAGCGCGTTGCTGAGGCCGGCGATCTCCCGCTCCTGCTCCATCACGGCGACCGGCAGGCCGGCCCGCACCGTGCGCAGGGTCGTCTGCACATAGCCGACGACCCCGACCGACAGGGAGATCACCACGGCGACCAGCATGAAGGCGACGGCGCGGCTGGACCCGGCCTTGTCCTCCGCTCCGGACGCGGCGCCCTGCTCGCCGAACGGCGCCTTCCTCATCGGATCAGCCCCTGCTCGCGGTAGAAGCGCTCGGCGCCGGGGTGCAGCGGGATGGAGATGCCGTCAAGCGCGCGCTCCGGCCGGATCTGCGCGCCCTTGGGGTGACCCTTCGCCAGGATGCCGAGCGTGCGGTCCGACCACAGGGCGCGCGTCAGCCGGTAGACCAACGCGTCGTCCAGGTCGGCGCGCACCAGCAGCTGCGCCCCGACGGCGATGGTCGGCGTGTCCGGCACGCCGGGGTAGGTGCCGGCGGGAATGACCATCCGGCTGTAGAAGGGCAGCCGCCCAAGCAGCCCGTCCACCTCCGGCCCGTCGATGGGGACGAGCGCAATGGGTTGGCGGCCGGCCTTGGGGCCGCCCTTCTGATCAATGTCCTGCCCGGCCTCCTGCAGGATCGCCATGGGGGCGCCGGCGACGATGAAGAAGGCGTCGAGCATTCCGTCCCGCATGCGCGCCAGCGCGAAGTCGGGCTTCACGAACTCCGGCTTGAAGTCGCGTTCCGACAGGCCGTAGGCGGTCAGCAGCTCGCGTACGTCGCCAAGCGTGCCCGAGCCGGGCTCGTCCAGCGACACGCGCTGGCCGCCCAGGTCGGCGACCGACCGGATCCCCGCCGCGGGGCGGGCGACCAGATGCAGGCTTTCCCGGTAGAGTGTGGCAACGGCGCGCAGGGAGGCGGCGGGGGCGGCGCCCTGGAACCGTCCGGTGCCGCGGTAGGCCCATTCCGCGATGTTGGACTGGGCCAGCGCCATCTCCACCTGCCCGCGCTGCATCGCCTCAACATTCGCGACGGACCCGTTGGAGGTCTGCGACACGATCAGCAGATCCGACGTCCGGATGCGGGACGCTCCCCCTCCGCCACCGGGCGCCGACCCGCCCAAGACAGTCAGCGCATCGGCGATCAGGGCGCCGATCGGGTGGTAGGTGCCGCCGACACCGCCGGTGGCCAGGCGCAGGACCTGCGGCTCCGCCGGTGCAGGGGCGTGCGCGGACGCGGCGGTCACGCCCGCCGACGCGAGCAGGACCAACGCCACGAACGCCATCAACGCCAAGGACCCCCACCAGAACCGGACAAGCCCGCGCACCCGCTCCTCCCGATGTTGCAGTTTCGCGACAAGCGTTAATGACCAAGCGTGAACGTATGGTTAGGATCGCGCCAAACGAATAGCCGGGGGGGACGGCCGGCGATCCCGTCAGGAAACCGCCTTCGGCTCCTTTTCGTTCAGGGGCACGACGTTGCCGGCGCCGGACACCACCTCCAGCAGCGGGCCGGCGGATACCCGATCGGCCAGCAGGGTTTCCAGCATCGCCTCGACCTTCGGCATGTGGACGACGCGCTGGTCGAAGGGCATCTGGACGCTCTGGGCGCGGAACTGCTCGATGATGCGCATGCGCAGCTCGTTGCGTACCGGCAGGATGTGCTCGGTGTTGGCGACGAAGGCGCGCAGTTCGAATTCCAGCCCGCTCGGCCCGAAGTCGCGGAACATCACCACCGGTTCCGGGCTGCGCAGCACCAGATTGTGGCCGAGCGCGATCTTCAGCAGAAGCGCGTCGACCAGCCGGACGTCCGAGTCGTAGGTCACGCGGACCTTGATCTCGATGCGGGTGGTCTTGTCCTTCAGCGTCCAGTTCACCACCGCCTTGGAGATGAACTCCGAGTTCGGGATGATGACGGAAGCGCGCTGGAAGGTCTGGATCTCCGTCGCGCGCACGCTGATGCGGCGCACCGTGCCCTCCAACCCGTTCACCACCACCCAGTCGCCGACCTTCACCGGTCGCTCCACCAGCATGATCAGGCCGGAGATGAAGTTGCTGACCACGTTCTGCAGGCCGAAACCGATGCCGACCGACAGCGCGCTGGCGATCATGGCGAGGCTGGACAGGTCGAGCCCCAGCGACCCCACCGACATCAGCACCGCCATGGTGGTGCCGAGATAGCCGACGCCGGTGCGGATGGAGTTGCGCACGCCCTCGTCGATGGCGACGCGGCGCAGCACCCGCTCGTCCAGCTGGCGCTGCACGAAGCGGGTCACCGTGACCACCACGCCCAGCACCAGGAAGGCCGACATGATGTCGCCCGGCACGATGCGGACGCCGCCCACCGTAACGCCGCCAAGGAAGCCGTCGGCCACGCCCTTCATCTCGGTCACGGTCATGCCGGTCAGCGGCAGCACGAAGAAGGACGCGACGGCGAGCAGGCCGAGGTCGATCACCGCGCGGCCGGCGTGGCCGACCAGGCGCCGGCCGCGGTCGGTGACGACGACCATGTCGCGCACCTCCGCCATCTGGCCGCTTTCGCGCTCCAGCACCACGCACAACAGCTCGCGCAGAACGCCGCGCGCCACCAGCAGGACGCCGCCGATGATGATCGTCGTCAGCATCAGCTTCGATGCGTAGACCGCCAGCGTCAGGTAACCGGCGGCGGAGGCGGCGAGCGACAGCAGCGCCACCGCGCCGATCAGCAGGCGCAGGCGCAGCCAGACGACGCGCGGCTTGGCCGGCTCCGCGGGCGGAAGCGTGACGTCCGGAGCGTCGGGAGGACAGCCGCAGTCGGCCTCCGCCGGCGCCTCCGCCGCGGCGATCCACAGCCGGTGGGGCAGCAGCGACAGCAGCGACACGGCGATCAGCACCATCGTCCCGAAGCCGACGACCGCGCGCATCTCCGGCGGGGTGAACAGGCCTTCCGACAGGCCGATGCCCGTGCCGGCCAGCGCCAGCCCCACGGCGGCGAGCACGATCCGGCGCACCAGCCGGCGGGCGCTGGCCGGGTCGAGGTCGGCCAGCTGCCAGGCGGGATGGTCGGGCGCCAGCGTCGCGCGCGCCACGCCGGTCACCAGGAAGAAGGCGGTCAGGCCGCCGGACACGCCGAGGATCAGGGTGGTCAGCGGCCCCGCGTCGTACACGTCGCGCAGCAGCCCGACCAGCGAGCCGGACAGCGCCACCGTCGGCACCACCGGCATCAGGCAGCGGGCGACGGCTTCCACCGCCATGGCCACGACGCGCTGGCGGTAGCCGGGCCGCTCCGCCGTTTCGCCCAGAGCCTCGCCGGGCATGTCACGGTGGCCATAGCGGCGCAGCAGGGCCCGGCGCACCGGCCAGGCGATGAAGAACAGGAAGGCCGCCAGGATGCCGAGCCCGAGGAAGCGTTCCCGCCACTCGCCCTCGTCCAGCACAATGGTGAAGGCGCGGGTCACGCGCTCCTGCATGTAGGCGACCTGCTCCGGCAGGGCGGCCCAGACGCTGGGCAATAGCGGCACAGGTCCGCGCTTGACCAGCTGCTCGGTCAGCTGGGTCATGCGCTGATCGGCGGCGGTGCGCAGAAGGATGTCGACGCGGGTGACGATCAAGTCCGCCTGCTTGCCGCGCCCCTCCAGCTCCGCGATGGTCTGGGTCAGGCGCTTGCGCTCCGCGGCGACGCCGGCTTCCTCCGCCGGGGCATCCTGGGCCGGCGGCGGCCCCAGCGCGTCGAGCATCCGCTGCGCGGTTTCGCGCGAGGCCGCGGCCGCGGCGCCGCCCTCCCGCGCGTCGTGCTGCACCTTGGTCAGGTCGGCGCGCAGGGCCTCGTATTCCGTGTTCACCAAGTCGCCTACGGCAACCCGGTTCGCCGCCTTGTTGAGCGCGTCCTGCCACTGCCCCAGGCGCGCCTTGAAGTCCGCGGCCTCCGACGGGGCCGGGGCGGCCGGCTGGGCCTGCGCGGCGGCGGGCACGAGGGCGGGCGCCAGCTCAGCGGACAGCGGCAGGCTGGACAGCAGCGCGCCCACGACCAGGGCGGGCAGGATGCGGCGGAGGAGGCGGGCGTGGGCGAACATGGCGGTCCGGAGTCTCTCGTCTGCGGGATCGGCGCTGGCGGATCGGCCCTGGCGGATCGGCGCTGAGAGGCGGCGTCCGGACCGGCGCCGGTCAACTCCTACCCTGTCCCGGTCGGCGGCAAAAGGGCTGACCGGCGTGTCACCGCGATGTGACAGGACCACTGTCCCAAAGAGCGCCGAAAGTCCCGGACGGTTCGACGCCCTTCCGGTGTCATTATGGAGATTGGCGGAGGGCCACCCATCCAAAAGGTATAGGCGACAGTTCTACTGAGGATTGGTCATGGCATCAGCCTGCGGATTGGTGGTAGTAGAACGATGTCTCTGCACCACGTCCGCTCCCAACATGACCGGTTTGACCGATATTGACCGAACCTTGCTCCGCACGGCTCTGAAAGCGGCCAAGCGTCACGACGCACCATCCGTCGGCATGCCGACGGCCACGCTGGAACGCCTGCTGGCCTATCTGGCCGTCCTGGAAGGCCACCAAACCCAGGCCTCCGCCGGCGAGAACGGTTCGGACTGATCCGGTCCCGCCTTCGCGGGAAACAATGGGGGTCCGCCCGCGAGTGCATATTGCGATATGCATGCGGACCTTGTGACAACACCGCTGTGGCGCAACCTTTGCTCGACGCCACAGGACCAAAGCATTAATGCTTTAGGGCCTGATCATTTTGAGAGACCTTAGCGGTGTGCCGGTTTGCGACCAACGATTGCGGCTTTGCCTGCCGCGCCATACAACGTGTGCGTGCCCACAGCCGCGGTCCCGTGGGTCTTGACGCGCGCGCCTACCTGATCAGGGTCGAGCGCCGGCTGATGCAATTCCATTGCAGCGCCCCCGGCGGCGCGGCGGCGCTCGATGCGGAGCACGCCGCCGAATGATCTATGCCGAATGATTGCGGCTTCAGGACCGCCGGTCGGCCGGGACATCGCGGGGATCATCCCCACGGCCGGAACGGCCGCCGGGGTCCGTCGCGCGGTCGTCGGACGCTTCCTCCCGTTCCCGCTGGCGCTGCCACTTGTCGAACTGCTCCGGGTCGGTGACGAGGTCGATGACGGACGGCTTCTGGGTGCGGCTGTCGTGGTTGTCTGGGCGGTTGGCTGGCATGGACGCCTCCATGGTTGCTTACCCCCTTTAACAATCGAAACGCCCGGATGCCCCGCGCGGTCCGGCACGCGGTCCACATCGCCCCGGACCGTCCGGTTTTTGACACAGCACGGGCGCCGTCAAACGCATAGCCTGCTTGGACAAGCAAGCACTTCGGGGGGCAACATGCTGCGGTTGGGAACGCGCGTGAGAATGGCGGGCCAGGATGGGCTCGTCGTCGCCCGTACCCTGGCCGGCACCCCGGCCTACGACCTGCGGCTTGCCGACGGCCGCGTCGTGAAATACGCTGCGGAAACGGATTTCGAGGTGGTCGAACCGGGCGACGCCCCGCGCGGCGCACGCCCGTCGTCGTCTCCGAACTCGTCCTCAGACCGCCCCCGCGACTGACGCCGGCAACCGCCGCTGTCCGCAAAGCCGCTCGGGCAACGCCCGGCGCTGCGCGCACTTTCCCCCGATTCCGAAACAGACACGCGACGTCCGATGACCCGTGACGACTTCCCCTTTTCGCTCCAGCCCTACGCGACGCCGGACGGCGGCGATGCCACCGCGGACGTCGAGGGGTGGAGCCTTGTCCTGTTCCGCGCCGCGGACGAGGCGGAGCGCGCCTGGTTCCGCGACCACGGCTTCACCATGCAAGGCCGTGTCTGGATCCGCAAGGCCCCCCCGGCCCGCAAGCCCGACCCAGCGCCCACGACCTCCGATGAGCCTGCGGCTGGCAAGCCGGATGCCCCGACGGAGTCATCGGCGGCACCGGACGCCGACCCCGCGCCAGCCGGCCCGACGCCCGGCGTCGCCGCCTGACCACCCCACCCCTGGGTGGCGACGCCAACGACCGTGATCTCCCATGCCCGACTGCATCGATTCCGACCGACTGGAGCCTGAGCCTTCCTCCGGCCCCGCAATCATCGCCCCGCCCGCGCCAACCCCTGACGCCAGTGATCGCGGCCTGACCGCCGCCCATGCGGAGGTGCTGCTGCGCCTGCGCCGCGCCGCGGCCGGCAACACGCGGCCGGAGGACGGGGTGGAGCTGCTGGGCGCCGTGCGCCGCAGCGTGACGGTCGGGGCGCTGCTGACGCTGAGCATCGACTGGACCACCGAGGTGGAGATCCGCACCGGCGCGGAGATGATCCGGTCGGCCATCCACTGCCGCAACGCCGCCGAGCTGAACGCCACGCTGGCCCGCGAACTGGACGCGGAGACCTCCTCGCTGGAAACCGCCCACCGGCTGGCCACGCTGATCGGCTCGCCCGACGCAGCGGCCGCGGAGGGGGAGGAGCTTCCGGCCATCGCCGCGCTGCGCGGCCCCTATTACCTGCACGAGCCCTGCGCGCGGTGCAGCGGCGGCGGCGTGCGCGCCTGCACCGGCCCGGACTGCCGCGGCGGCAAGGTGAAGTGCGACCACGGGGACCACTCCGATCCGGCGTCCTGCGAGACCTGCGGCGGGCGCGGTGGCCTGCGCTGCCCGGTCTGCACCGGCAACGGCGTGGTGGTGTGCGAGGAGTGCGGCGGGGTCGGCCAGTTCACCCACATCCACCGCCCGCGCCTGACCGCCCGCCCGTCGCGCGGCTTCGCCGTGCCGCCGGAGGCCCCGGCCGTGGTGCGCACGGTGCTGGAGGCGGTGGGCATCGACCGCTTCGACACGGTGGCCGAGGCCGAGCCGCTGAGCGTCCGCCATTCCGGGACCCAGCTTCTGTACGAACGGCGCGGCGTCGTGCCGGTGGTCACCCTGTCTTGCGCCTGCGGTGCCGTGCCGTTCGACGTGGAGACGGTGGGGCCGGACGCGCTGGTGCCCGCCATGCCGCCCTTCCTCGACGCGGCGCTGGCGCCGGTCCTGGCCCGCCTCCGCGCGGCCACAGGCCCGGAGGCCTTCGCCGTGGCCGGCGCCTTCCGCCTGACCGGGATGGTCGCCGACGCCGTCCGCGCCGGACGGGAGCCGGATGTGGACGGCATCGTCGCCGCCCATGAGGGCTGCGTCAGCCCCGCCTTCGTCGCCGAGGTCGCGGCCGCCCTCCAGACGCGCTTCGCCGAGACCGGCCGCGCCGCCGTGGCGCGCTGCTGGATCGCCGGTGCCGGAGCGCTGGCGCTCGTCCTTCTGCTGGTCGGGGCCGTGGACCTGCCGGCGCTGCTGACCGGCGCCACGGCGGAGGATCCGGCGCCGCTGCCGCTGCGGCTCGCTTGGGACCTGGGCGTGCCGGTCCTGGCCGGGCTGGGGCTGTGGCTGGCGGTCGGCGGGCTGCTGCGCCGAGCGCTCGACCTCGCGCTCGGCGGCGTGACGCGGGCGATTCCGCAGGGGGTCTGGCCGGCCGGCGTTCTGGGTTCCGCGGCGGTGCTGCTGGTCGGGCTGCTGACCGTCTGGCACGGCGCGCCGGGGGCGAGCCGCCTGCGCCACACGCTCGACCTCACCGCCATTGCCGAGGCGCGGGCGCCGCTGCCGATGCCCCACATGCCCAGCGCGTCGGAGCGGGTCATGGCCGCGCAGCGCGCGCTGGCCCGGCTCGGCCGCTACGACGGCGCCATCGACGGCAAGATGGGCGAGGCGACCAAGGCCGGCCTCGCCAGCCTGTCGACCCTGACCGACGCGGGGGATGTCGACGCGAACGCCGACTCCCTGGACCTCGCCGTCGCCATCGCCGCGGACCGCGTCGCGGTGAATGTGCAGACCCCCGACCTGCTGATCGGCAAGGGCTGGAGCAACGCCACGCGCCTGCGCGTGACGCCGGATGACCAAGCGGTGATCGCCGGGGCCTTCCTCAGCGCGCTGGCCGCACCGGGGTCGGGCAAGGACTGGTCGTCGGGCGACGGCAGCCGGTCCGGGCGGATCACGGTCACGGGCCGCGTCGAGGATCCCAAGGACAAGCGCCGCCTGTGCTTCGGCTTCACCCACGTGGTGACCACCCCCGCCGGCCGCGACGCCGGCGTGCCCCTGACCGCCTGCCGAACGGACGGCCGCTGGATGCTGGAGGAGTAGAGGTTTTCTGCCCCTCTCCCTGCGGAGCAGGGAGAGGGAGAATTCGCGGCCTACCGGAAGAACACCCAGGTCACCACGACGAACAGCGGCACCAGGATGCCGCAGGACCAGAGCATGTAGCCGAAGAAGCTGGGCATCTTCACGCCGCGCTCCTCCGCGATGGCCTTGACCATGAAGTTGGGCGCGTTGCCGATGTAGCTGTTGGCGCCCATGAACACCGCACCGGCGGAAATCGCCGTCAGCGTCACGGCAAGGTCCTTCATCAGCACCTGCGGCTCGCCGCCGGCCGTGTTGAAGAAGATCAGGTAGGTCGGCGCGTTGTCGAGGAAGCTCGACAGGATGCCGGCGGCCCAGAAATAGGCGGCGGGAACCGGCTGCCCGTTGTCGTTCACCGCGGCGATGATGGCGCCGAGCGCGCCTTCGGTGCCCGCGCGCAGGATGGCGATGGCCGGGATGATGGTCAGGAAGATCGCCGCGAACAGCTTCGCCACCTCCACAATCGGGCCCCAAGTGAAGGCGTTCAGGCGGCGGCTGTGCGCGCTGGTCAGCTTCAGCGACAGGCCGGTGATCAGCAGCAGAAGCGCTTGGCTGACGATCGTCTCCAGCGGCACATGGACGTGGAAGACCGTGACCCCGGCGTCCGGGTGCCACACGCCGCTGAGCAGCACCGCACCGACGATGGCGACCAGCAGCAGAAGGTTCACCGCCCCTTCGATCCGCACCGGCTCCCGTTCGTGCACGCCTTCGATCAGCGGGTGCTTGCCGGGGTCCTTGGTGTGCAGGTAGAGGTCCAGCGCGAAGTACATCGCCAGCAGGCAGACCGACACCAGCGCCATCGGTCCGATCAGGTGGACCGTCGGCCAGAAGAAGTCCACCCCCTTCAGGAAGCCCAGGAACAGCGGCGGATCGCCGAGCGGCGTCAGGGAGCCGCCAACGTTCGACACCAGGAAGATGAAGAAGACCACCGTGTGGACCTTGTGCCGCCGGTGCTCATTCGCGCGCAGCAGCGGGCGGATCAGCAGCATGGAGGCGCCGGTCGTGCCCATCACGCTGGCCAGCGCCGTGCCCAGCGCCAGTCCGACCGTGTTCGCCATCGGCGTTCCCACCAGCGACCCGGCGATGCGCACGCCGCCGGCCACGGTGAACAGCGCGGTCAGCAGCACGATGAAGGGGATGTATTCGAGCAGTGCCGTGTGCAGCAGCTCGAATGCCGCAAGGTCGACGCCGAACAGCGCGGCGAAGGGCACGATGAAGGCCAGCGCCCAGCCCGCGGCGATCTTGCCGAAATGGTGGTGCCAGATGTTCGGCGTCAGCAGCGGCAGAAGCGCAATGGACAGCAGGATCCCGGCGAAGGGAACGACCCAGACTGCCCCAAGCTCCCGCCCATCGAGGTGCGGCGCGCCCGCCGCCTCCGCGGCCAGGGCGAGCTGCGGCAGCCCGGCGACCGCGAGCGCCGACAGGACGGCCAGGGGGCGGGACAGGCGGCTGGACAGGTGGTGGGAAGGCAGGCAGGCGTTTGTCATCACAAGGCGATTCGGCTGTCGTTGAGGGGGCGGAGTATGCGTCGCACGACAGCTGAAGCCAAGCCGGAACGGCTACGGGCATACCCGTAATTCCAGGGGGCCGGGGGTGGCCCCGCCGGTCGCCCCTTTGATCCAGCCGTGCAGCGGCCGGCAGTCGTCCCCGGCGCACAGGGTGTGGTCGGCGGTGAAAGTGGAGGCGGCGAGGACGATCCGCTCCTGTGGGTCCAGACGGGGCGTCCAGACGAACCAACCCCCGACAAGGCGGGCGTCCGGCGGCGGCTCCATGCCGGCGCCGGTGCCCTTGACGCGAGCCTCCGCCAAGCGAAGGCGGTCGCCGCTGATGGTCCAGGACTCCCGCCACTCCGTCTTCTCGATGGAGTGGGTCCAGGACAGGGTGAAGGACGGCCCCGGCAGGGCGGCCAGGACCGCCCCGCCGAGGACCGCGATACAGAGCGACGCGCTCACGACGCCGGGCGCGTGATCACCGGGGCCGACCGCGCGCGGTGGCGCTGCCACAGCAGGAACAGGCCGGTCAGCACGAAGGCCACCTCGTCCGTCCAGGATATGGACAGGACGAACAGCAACGCGATCGCGGCGGCGAGAATCCGCTCCGGCCAGGTCAAGGGCGCCCAGAAGTAGCCGATGGCCGCCCCGCCCCACAGGCCGATGGCCAAGCACGCCTTCACCACCACGTAGGCGATAGCGACGACGCTGTCGGACTGGAGCATCAGCGCCGGGTCGTAGACCCACATGAAGGGCACCACGAAGCCGGCGAGCGCGATCTTGGTGGCGATCCAGCCGATCTCCATATGGTCGGCCCGGCAGATGGACGAGGCCGCCAGCGCCGCCAGCGCCACCGGCGGCGTCAGGTCGGCCATCACGCCGAAGTAGAAGACGAACATGTGCGAGACGATCAGCGGCACGCCCATCAGCTTCAGGGCCGGCGCGGTGATGGCCGCCATGACGATGTAGGTCGCCGTGGTCGGCAGGCCGGTGCCCAGCACGATGCTGGCGACCATGGTCAGCACCAGCGCCAGGAAGATGTTGCCCTGGGAGAAGTCCACCACCAGCGTCGCGAAGCTGGAAGCGAGGCCGGTCAGCTGAAGCATGCCGATCATCACGCCGACCAGCGCGCAGGCGACGCCGACGCCGACCGCGTTCTTGGCCCCATCGGCCAGCGCCTTCACCAGCAGCCCGGCCGACAGCCGCCCGTCGCGGAAGGTCAGGCAGGCGAGCGCCAACCCGCCGACCAGCAGGGCCGCCATATGCTCCGTCCGCAGGCCGGCGCTCCACAGGCCGGCCGCGACGAGGCCCAGCGCGACCCAGAAGACCACGCGCAGCACCATCGGCCCGATGCGCAGGACCAACTGCGTGCCGAGGATCATGCCGGCCGTCGCCGCCAGCCCGATCACCCCGGCGAACAGCGGCGTGAAGCCGGCGAACAGCAGGTAGACGAGTGCGGCCAGCGGCAGCACGAGGTACCAGCCCTCCTTCAGCGCCTTCACGACGCTGGGGCATTCGGACTCCGGCAGGCCGCGCAGGCCACGCATCCCCGCCTCCAGATGCACCATCCAGAAGGCGCTGCCGAAATAGAGGATGGCCGGGATGATCGCGGCGATGGCGATGTCGCTGTATGGGACGCCGATCGTCTCCGCCATGATGAAGGCGGCGGCCCCCATCACCGGCGGCATCAGCTGCCCGCCCATGCTGGCCGTCGCCTCGACGGCACCGGCGAAGGCCGGGCGGTAGCCGAAGCGCATCATCAGCGGGATGGTGAACTGGCCGGTGGTCAGCACGTTGGCGATGCCGGACCCGTTGATCATCCCCATGAAGCCGGAGGAGACCACGGCCACCTTGGCCGGCCCGCCCTTCGCCCGCCCGACGAGGCCGAGCGACACGTCGTTGAACAGCTGCACCATGCCGGCGCGCTCCAGGAAGGCGCCCAGCAGGATGAACAGGAAGATGTAGGTGGAGGACACGAAGGTCGGCGTGCCGTAGATGCCCTCCGTCGACAGGAACAGGTTATCGATCACCTGGTCGATGTCGTAGCCGCGGTGCCCCAGCCCGAAGGGCAGCCAGCGGCCGAACAGCGCGTAGGGGACGAAGACCGCGCACATGATCGGCAGCGTCAGCCCCATGATGCGCCGCGCCGCCTCGAACACCAGCGCCACCTCCAGCGCGCCGACGATCAGGTCGACGGTGTTGGGGTCGCCGGAACGCTGGATCAGGTCGGCCTCGAACCACCAATGGTAGAGGCCGAAGGCGAAGCCGGCGACGCCGAACAGCCAGTCGTACCAGGGCACGGTCCGCCGCTCCTCCTCGCGGAAGCCGAACAGCGCGAAGGCCATCAGCAGCAGGAAGCCGACGTGGATCGACCGCACCACCAGGCTGGACAGCGGGTTGAAGGCGGCCGTCCAGATCTGGAAGACCGAGAACAGCACGGCGATGACGAAGACCGCCTTGCCGGCTGCCCCCTCGAACGCCATCGCCGTGGAGGGATTCTCGCGGTCGATGGCCTGGCGGATCATCTGCGCGTCCGCGTCGCGCTCGGCAGCGGTCATGGGGGTGGTCGTGGGAGCAGTCATGGCAGGCCCTCGCCCGTCGCTCACATCAGGCCCTTTTCCTTGTAGAACTTGGCGGCCCCGGGGTGCAGCGGAACCGGCGACTGCAGCGTCGTGGCGTCGAGCTTGATCTGCTTGGCGGCGACGTGGGCGGCGGCCAGCGCGTCCATGTTCTCGAACAGCGACTTGGTCATGGCGTAGGCGGCGTCGTCCGACACGCCGGAATGGGTGACCAGCAGGTTGCGCACCGCCGCGGTCGGCACCGCCTCCGCCTGGCCGGCGTAGGAGTTGGCCGGGATCGTCTCCGCGATGTAGGCGGCGTCGCCCACCTTCTGGATCACGTCCGCCGGCACCGACACGATGGTGATGTCCTGCGAGGTGGCGAGGTCCTTGATCGCCGCCACGCCCAGCCCAGCGGAGATCAGCGTCGCGTCCAGCTGCCGGTTCTTGATCAGGTCGACCGATTCGGCGAAGGGCAGATACTCGGTCTTGGCGAAATCCTTGTAGGTCAGGCCAGCGGCGCCGAAGATGGCGCGGGCGTTCAGCTCCGTCCCCGACTTCGGCGCGCCGACGGAAATGCGCTTGCCCTTTAGGTCGGCCAGCGTCTTAACGCCGGATTCCTTGCTCGCCACGATCTGGATGTAGTTGGGGTAGATCGCGGCGATGGTGCGCAGCTTGTCCAGCTTGGACTTGAAGCCGGCCTCCTCGTCGCCCTTCCAGGCCTGGCCCAGCGAGTCGCCCAGCGTGAAGGCGATTTCTCCCCGGCCGGCCTGCAGCAGGTTCAGGTTCTCCACCGACGCCTTGGTCGCCTGCACGGTGACCTTCGCCCCCGGAATCGCCTTGCCGTAGATGCTGGAGAGCGCCACGCCCAGCGGGTAGTAGACGCCGCTGGTGCCGCCGGTCAGCACGGTGATGTACTGCTCCGCCTTGGCCGGCATGGCGACGGCGACGCAAACACCAAGCGCTGCCCCGAGCGTGACCAGGAATCGCTTCATTTTATGACCTCCCACCCGATTGTTTATTGAGCGCTCAGTTCAGCGCGAGATTGTTCGTAACACTAACCTGATGCGGTGGGGCGCGCCAGTCCGTAGGAACCGCAGGGTGCCTGCCGCGTGCCGCCTTTCCCGAGCAACCAGCGCAAGCGGGATGAGACGCATTGCAATTATAAGGTGTATTATCAAAACGCAATCATCCTTATGATGGTGCTCGGCTGGAGGCGGCCCGTCCGATGGACGCGCGGCCATCACCGGCACTTGCTCCACACCAAATTCATAAGGAAAACCACAATGCTCGTGTATGTCGGCATGGATGGCGACAAGGCGGATGAGCGCGGCGCCAAGCTGAAGGCCCTGAAGACCATTTTCAACGAACCCGCGGACGCGCGCGCCCTCAACATGCTGAGTGGCACCGACCTGGCGACGACCAACCAGAACCGCGGCAAGAACCTGGTCGTCAACTCGCACGGCAATGACAACACCTTCGCCGACAAGTCGGCGAAGCAGTTCTACGCCGACCTGGTCGCCAAGGGCTTCTCGGCCCAGTCCTTCGAGAAGATCTACCTGATCGCCTGTTCCGTGGGCGTGCAGGCCCAGGACAACTCGATCGTGCGCAACTTCGCCCGCGACCTGTTCACCATCTTCCAGCAGAACGGCGTGACGGCGAAGATCTATGCGCCGCGCGGCGTCGTCACCTACAAGGTCCACACCGAGAACAAGCTGGGCCAGTCCTTCTACGTGGTCGACAGCATCGTCGTCGCCACGAAGGAGCGCGAGTACCCGCTGATGGAAGGTCTCCTGCTGCAGACCGTCTAACGACGGCTCTCCCAGCCGCCTTCGGTCCGGACGGCCCGTGCCCCGCGCACGGGCCGTTGGCCGTTCCGGAGTCCACTCCTTTCGGCGAAGGACGAAACGGCGCCTTGACCCGGACGGGTTCTGGCCCTCTATCCTTATGCTAGCCACGACCTAACGGGCCGACAGACATAAGCAGGGAGGGCAACGTATGCCGTGCACCGTATCCATGACCGTCAACGGCAAGGCGGTCTCGCGCGAGGTCGAGGAGCGGACCCTTCTGGTCACGTTCCTGCGCGACCATCTGGGCATGACCGGCACCCACGTCGGGTGCGACACCAGCCAGTGCGGCGCCTGCGTCGTGCATGTGGACGGCCGGTCGGTCAAGTCCTGCACCATCCTGGCGGCCCAGGCCAACGGCGCCAGCATCACCACCATCGAAGGGCTGGCTGCCGCCGACGGCACGCTGCACCCGATGCAGGCGGCCTTCCGCGAGCATCACGGCCTGCAATGCGGCTTCTGCACGCCGGGCATGGTGATGAGCGCGATCGATCTGGTGAAGGACAACCCCACCCCGACGGAGCAGGACGTCCGCGAAGGGCTGGAGGGGAACATCTGCCGCTGCACCGGCTACCACAACATCGTCAAGGCGGTGCTGGCAGGGGCCGAGGCCATGCAGGGCGGGTCGGTGAAGGCGGCCGCGGAATAAGAAGAACAATCGCGGTGGCCCCAGTTCCGGAATGACAGTCCGGCAATAACGGGAGGAATTGAGAGATGGCGAACCCCAACGGCATCGGCGCGTCCGTGCGCCGGCGCGAGGATGCGCGCTTTCTGACCGGGCGCGGCACCTACACCGACGACATCAGCCGACCCAACCAGACCCACGCGGTCTTCGTCCGCTCCCCCTACGCCCACGCCCGCATCCGCGGCATCGACGCCGGCGAGGCCACGAAGGCCCCGGGCGTCGTCGCCGTGCTGACCGGCGCCGACATGGAGGCCGACAAGGTCGGCA
This sequence comes from Azospirillum canadense, assembly GCF_025961225.1. Lineage (GTDB taxonomy): Bacteria > Pseudomonadota > Alphaproteobacteria > Azospirillales > Azospirillaceae > Azospirillum > Azospirillum canadense. Next base: position 1,310,104 of record NZ_JAOQNG010000010.1, read on the forward strand.
GCCTGCCCTGCGGCTGGCAGATCCACTCCAAGGACGGCTCCCCCATGAAGGAGCCGCCGCACTTCCCCATCGCCCGCGACCGCGCGCGCTATGTCGGCGACGCGGTCGCCGTGGTCATCGCCGAGACGCGCGAGCAGGCCAAGGACGCGGCCGAACTGGTCATGGTCGACTATGAGGAACTGCCGGCGGCGGTCACCTCGGTGAAGGCGCTGGACGGCGCGGCCCCGCAGGTGCACGACGACGTGACCGGCAATCTATGCTTCGACTGGCACTTGGGCGACGCGGCGGCGGTGGACGCGGCCTTCGCGCAGGCGGCGCACGTGGCGAAGCTCGACCTCGTCAACCAGCGCCTCATCCCCAACGCCATGGAGCCGCGGGCGGCGCTGGGCGAGTACGACCGGGCCACCGGCGAGCACACGCTGACCACCACCAGCCAGAACCCGCACGTCATCCGCCTGCTGATGGGCGCCTTCGTGCTGGGCATCCCGGAGCACAAGCTGCGCGTCGTGGCGCCGGACGTCGGCGGCGGATTCGGCTCGAAGATCTTCCATTACGGCGAGGAGGCCGTGGTCACCTGGGCGGCGAAAAAGGTCGGCCGGCCGGTGAAGTGGACGGCGGAGCGGTCCGAAAGTTTCCTGACCGACGCGCACGGCCGCGACCATGTCAGCCACGCGGAGCTGGCGCTGGACCAGGACGGCAACTTCCTGGCGCTGCGCGTCGCCACCATCGCGAACATGGGCGCCTATCTGTCCACCTTCGCGCCGTCGATCCCGACCTACCTCTACGCCACGCTGCTGGCCGGCCAATACAAGACCCCGGCAATCTACGCGGAGGTGAAGGCCGTCTTCACCAACACCGCCCCCGTCGACGCCTATCGCGGCGCCGGCCGGCCGGAGGCCTGCTACCTGATCGAGCGGCTGGTGGAGGTCGCAGCGGCTGAGACCGGCATCGACAAGGCGGAGATCCGGCGGCGCAACTTCGTCCCGGCCAGCGCCATGCCCTACCAGACGCCGGTCGCCTTGCAGTACGACACCGGCGACTTCGCCAAGAACCTGGACATCGCGCTGCCCATGGTCGACTACGCCGGCTTCGCGGCGCGCAAGGCGGAATCCGCCCGGAAAGGCAAGCTGCGCGGCATCGGCTTCGCCACCTACATCGAGGCCTGCGGCATCGCCCCCAGCAACGTCGCCGGCGCGCTCGGCGCGCGGGCGGGCCTGTATGAATCGGCGGAGGTGCGCTTCCACCCCACGGGATCGGTCACCGTCTTCACCGGCTCGCACAGCCACGGGCAGGGGCACGAGACGACCTTCGCGCAGCTGGTGGCCGAGCGCTTCGGCGTGCCGATCGAGAATGTGGAGATCGTGCACGGCGACACAAGCAAGATCCCCTTCGGCATGGGCACCTACGGATCGCGGTCCCTCGCGGTCGGCGGGTCGGCCATCGTGAAGGCGATGGACAAGGTGGAGCGCAAGGCCAAGAAGATCGCCGCCCACATGCTGGAAGCGGCGGAGACCGACATCGAGGTAAAGGACGGCCGCTTCGTCGTCGCCGGCACCGACAAGGCGCTGAGCATCGGCGACATCGCGCTCCAGGCCTACGTCCCGCACAACTTTCCACTGGACGAGCTGGAGCCGGGGCTGGACGAGCAGGCCTTCTACGACCCGAAGAACTTCACCTACCCCAACGGCTGCCACGTCTGCGAGGTGGAGATCGACCCGGAGACCGGCGTCGTGGAGGTGGTGAACTTCGCCGCCGTGGACGATTTCGGCCGCGTCATCAACCCGCTGATCGTCGAGGGGCAGGTGCACGGCGGCCTCGTCCAGGGCATCGGGCAGGCGCTCTACGAGAACTGCGTCTACGACGAGGAATCGGGGCAGCTCATCACCGGCTCCTACATGGACTATTGCATGCCGCGGGCGGACGACGTGCCGTCCTTCGCCGTGCAGTACCACGAGGACCAGCCCTGCACCCACAACCCGCTGGGCGTGAAGGGCTGCGGCGAGGCCGGGACCATCGGCGCCTCGGCCGCCGTCATGAACGCGGTGGTGCACGCCCTGTCCGACCTGGGCGTCACCCACATGGACATGCCCGCCACGCCGGAGCGGGTCTGGCAGGTCATCCAGCGGCACAGCCACGCGCAAGCGGCCGAGTGAGGCCGTCGGAGAAGGAGAAGAACGGATGTACGAGTTCACCTATCACCGTCCCACGTCCCTCGCCGACGCCGCCGCGATGCTCGGCAGGTCGGAGGAGGCGAAGCTGCTCGGCGGCGGGCAGACCCTGCTGCCGACGCTGAAGCAGCGGCTCGCCCGCCCGTCGGACCTGATCGACCTCGGCCAGATCGCGGAGCTGAAGGGCATCCGGGAGGAGGGCGGCGGCCTGATGATCGGCGCCTTCACCCGACACGCGGAGGTCGCCCACTCCGACCTCGTCCGCCGCGTCATCCCGTCGCTGGCCGACCTGGCGGAGGGCATCGGCGACCGGCAGGTGCGCAACATGGGCACGCTCGGCGGGTCCATCTGCAACGCCGACCCGTCGGCCGACTACCCCTCGGCCGTGGTGGCGCTGAAGGCCACGGTGAAGACCGACCGGCGGGAGATCGCGGGCGACGACTTCTTCACCGGCATGTTCGAAACGGCGCTGGAGCCGGGCGAGATCGTCACGTCGGTCACCTTTCAGAAGCCGGACAAGGCCGCCTACGCCAAGTTCCGCAATCCGGCCAGCCGCTACGCCATCGTCGGCGTGTTCGTCGCCCGGTTCGGGAGCGAGGTGCGCGTCGCGGTGACCGGCGCCGGCCCGTCGGTGTTCCGCGCGACGGACATGGAAACGGCGCTGGCCGGCAACATCAGCCCCGACGCCCTGAACGGGATCAAGGTCGCCGCCGACGGCCTGAACGCCGACATCCACGCCAGCGCGGAATACCGCGCGCACTTGGTGACGGTGATGGCGAAGCGGGCGGTGGTGGCCTGCGGGTAACGAACGCCAAAATCCCCTCTCCCGCCCCCGGCGGGAGAGGGTTAGGGTGAGGGCAAGGTCGTCCCGAGAAACCAAGCCCTCACCCTCCCACGGCTGCGCCGTGGGTCCCTCCCTCTCCCAGCGGGGCTGGGCGAGGGGTTGAAGACCGCCGCACGTGAGTTCCATGCCCAACACCCTCCCCACCTCCGTCGATGCCACGCTGGAGACGCTTCAGCGCGGGAACTACGTCGCCGACCGGTCGCTGGCGACGGCGCTCTACCTTGCGCTGAAGCTGCGGCGCCCGCTGTTCCTGGAGGGCGAGGCCGGCGTCGGCAAGACCGAGATCGCCAAGGTGCTGTCCGCCACGTTGGGGCGCCGGCTGCTGCGGCTGCAATGCTACGAGGGACTGGACGTCGCCGCGGCGGTCTATGAGTGGAACTACGCCCGGCAGATGATGGAAATCCGGCTGGCCGAGGCGTCGGGCGACCGCGACCGGGACACGCTGGGCGCGGACATCTTCTCCGAACGGTTCCTCATCAAGCGCCCCCTGCTCCAGGCTCTGGAGCCCGACCTTGCCGGCGCGCCCGTCCTGCTGATCGACGAGCTGGACCGCACCGACGAGCCGTTCGAGGCCTACCTGCTGGAGGTGCTGTCCGACTTCCAGGTCTCGATCCCGGAGTTCGGCACCATCCGCGCGCCGGAGCCGCCCATCGTCATCCTGACCTCCAACCGCACGCGCGAGATCCACGACGCGCTGAAGCGCCGCTGCTTCTACCACTGGGTCGATTACCCGACCGCGGAGCGGGAGCGCGCCATCCTGGCGGTGAAGGCGCCGCAGGCCGACGCGCGGCTGTCGGCGCAGGTGGTCGGCTTCGTGCAGAGCTTGCGCGGCATGGACCTGTACAAGGCGCCGGGCGTTGCGGAGACGCTGGACTGGGCGCAGGCTCTGGTCGAGTTGAACCAGCTGGAGCTGGAACCGGCAGTGATCAACGACACGCTGGGCACGCTGCTGAAGTACCAGGACGACATCGCCCGCATCCAGGGCAGCGAGGCCGCGCGCATCCTGGCCCAGGTGAAGACGGAACTCGCCGCGACCACGGCACGCTAGAATGGAAGGCGGGCTCGCCATCAACCTCATGCACTTCGCGCGCGCCTTGCGCGCCGCGGGGCTGCCGGTCGGGCCGGGGAAGCTGCTCCAGGCCGTGGAGGCGGTGGAGGCGGTCGGGGTCGGCAGCCGGGCGGACTTCTACTGGGCGCTGCACGCGGTCTTCGTCAACCGGCGCGACCAGCGGGAGGTGTTCGACCAGGCGTTCCACGTCTTCTGGCGCAACCCGGACATCCTGAAGCGGATGATGGGGCTGATGCTGCCCACCGTCCGCACGGAGGCGCATGAGGACCGCAACGCCATGTCCCGCCGCGTCGCCGACGCGCTGCGCGGCACAGCACCAGAGGCCGAAGGGCCGGAGAAGACGGAGATCGAGGTGGACGCCGCCTTCACCGTCTCCGCCCAGGAACGGTTGCAGGAGAAGGACTTCGAGAAGATGTCCGCCGCGGAGATGGCGGACGCCAAGCAGATGCTCGCCCGCATCGCCCTGCCGGTGGCGGAGGCGGCGACGCGGCGTTTCCGCACCGACCCGCGTGGGGAGCGCATCGACCCGCGCGCCACGCTGCGCCGCATGCTGCGCTCCGGCGGGGACCTGGGGGATCTCGCGCGGCGCAAGCGGCGCACCCGGCCGCCGCCGCTGGTCGTGCTGTGCGACATCTCCGGCTCCATGACCCGCTATTCGCGGATGCTGCTGCATTTCATGCACGCGGTCAGCAACGACCGCGACCGGGTCCACAGCTTCGTCTTCGGGACCCGCCTGACCAACATCACCCGCCACCTGCGGCACAAGGACGTGGACGTGGCGCTGGACGCCATCTCCGCCGCGGTGGAGGACTGGTCGGGCGGCACGCGCATCGGCACGGCGCTGCACGCCTTCAACCGCACCTGGGCGCGCCGCGTGCTGGGCCAGGGCGCCGTCGTGCTGCTCATCACCGACGGGCTGGACAGGGATGCGGGGGAAGGGCTTGCGGCGGAGGCCGAACGGCTGCACAAGAGCTGCCGCCGCCTGGTCTGGCTGAACCCCCTGTTGCGCTGGGAAGGTTTCGCACCAAGATCAAGCGGTATCCGGGCCCTGTTGCCGCACGTCGACGACTTCCGCCCGGTCCACAACCTGAACAGCCTGGCCGGGCTGGCCGACGCGCTGAACCGCGAGGGACCCCGCCGGGCGCATGGGCTGCGCAAATGGCTCGATCAGGCCAAGCCGGATCAGGCCAAACGATAGGCGCCGCGTGAAGGAGGCCACATGACGGACGACATTCTCCAGCAGGCCGCGAGCTGGCGCGCGGACGGGCGCAAGGTGGCCATCGCGACGGTGGTGTCCACCTGGGGCTCCTCGCCCCGCCCGGTGGGCAGCCAGATGGCCGTGGACGACAGCGGATCCATGATCGGCTCCGTGTCCGGCGGCTGCATCGAGGGCGCCGTGGTGGACGAGGCGCGCAAGGCCATGGCCGACGGGGAACCGCGCCTGATGTCCTTCGGCGTCAGCAACGAGTTGGCCTGGGAAGTCGGGCTTGCCTGCGGCGGCAAGGTGCAGGTCTACGTCGAGGCGGTGGAATGAAGACCGACCTGCTCGGCCGGCTGCTGGCCGCCAAGGACGCCAACACCCCCGTCGCCCTGGTCACCGACCTGACCAGCGGGCTCCAGACGCTGGTCTTCGAGGACGCGATCCACGGTTCCTTCGGGCTGGAGGACGAACAGCTGGCCGAGGTGCGGGAACGCCTGCGCCAGGACCGCTCCGGCCTGATCGGCGATCTGGACGACGAGGACAGCCCGCGCCTGTTCGTCCACGCCCACAACCCGCCGCTGCGGCTGCTGATCGTCGGCGCGGTGCACATCGCCCAGCCGCTGGCGCCCATCGCCGCGTTGACCGGCTACGCCGTCACGGTCATCGACCCGCGCGGCTCCTTCGCGACCGCGGAGCGTTTCCCCGGCGTCGCCCTGGTCGATGCCTGGCCGGATGAGGCGCTGGCCGAGCTGAAAATCGACACGCGTACCGCCGTGGTGACGCTGACCCACGACCCGAAGCTGGACGATCCGGCGCTGATGGCCGCGCTGCGCTCCCCCGCCTTCTACGTCGGCTCGCTGGGCAGCAAGCGCACCCACGCCAAGCGGATGGAGCGGCTGACGCAGGAAGGCCTGACCGCGGACGAGCTGGCCCGGCTGCACGCGCCCGTCGGGCTCGACATCGGCGCGGTCACGCCGGCCGAGATCGCGATTTCCGTGATGGCGCAGATCACCGCCGTGCGCCGCAAGAACCGCACGGCGTAAGGTGTAAGGGAGAGTTTCGATGTTCTTCGGCCCGCTGCCGCTGCGGGAGGCGGAAGGCGCCATCCTGGCTCATTCCGTCCGCCGCGGCGCCGTTTCCTTCAAGAAGGGCCGCATCCTCAGCGCGGAGGACGTCGCCGCACTCCGCGACGCCGGCCTCACCAGCGTGACCGCCGCCCGGCCCGGCCCCGACGATGTAGGGGAGGACGCCGCCGCGGCCCGCATCGCCGCGGCGCTGAAGGGCCAGGGCGTGACGGTGGGCGCCGCCTTCACCGGCCGCGTCAACCTGTTCGCGGAGGCCGCCGGCCTGCTCCTGCTGGACGCGGAGCGCATCGACGCGCTGAACCAGATCGACGAGAGCGTCACCGTCGCCACCCTGCCCCCCCACGCGGCGGTGGAGGCCGGGCAGATGGTCGCCACCGTGAAGATCATCCCCTTCGCCGCCCCCCGCGCCGCGGTGGAGGGGGCGGAGGTGGAGGCGTCGGCCGGCCAGCCCGCGCTGCGCGTGGCCCCCTTCCGCCCGCTGACAGCCGCCCTGATCCAGACGCGCCTGCCGGGCATGAAGGACAGCGTGCTCGACAAGACCGTGGCGGTGACGCGGGAGCGGCTTGAGGCGCTGAACGCCCGGCTGGTCCGCGATTTCCGCTGCTATCATGGGGAGGCGGCGCTGGCCGACGCCATCGCGGCGGCGGGCCGGGTGGATCTGCTGCTGGTCGCCGGGGCCTCCGCCATCACCGACCGGCGCGACGTGCTGCCCGCCGGGATCGAGCGGGCCGGCGGCGTGATCGACCATTTCGGCATGCCGGTCGATCCGGGCAACCTGCTGCTGCTCGCACGCATCGGCGAAACGGCCGTGCTTGGGCTTCCCGGCTGCGCCCGCTCGCCGAAGCTGAACGGCTTCGACTGGGTGCTCCAGCGCATCGCCGCGGGCATCCCGGTGGAGCGGCGCGACGTGATGCGCATGGGGGTGGGCGGCCTGCTCGCCGAGATACCCTCCCGCCCCCTGCCCCGCGCCGGCACCGCCGCGGCGGTGGAGCCGCCGCGCGCTCCGCGCATCGCCGCGCTGGTGCTGGCCGCCGGCCGGTCGAGCCGCATGGGCGGCAGCAACAAGCTGCTGGCCGAGGTCGGCGGACAGCCGCTGGTCGCGCGGACGGTGGAGGCGGTGCTGGCCTCGCAGGCGAAGCCGGTGGTGGTGGTGACCGGGCATCAGGCCGACGCCGTGTCTGCGGCGCTGGTCGGCCGGCCGCTGACGCTGGTGCACAACCCGGATTATGCGGACGGGCTCAGCGCATCGCTGAAGGCCGGGCTGGCCGCCCTTCCCGGCGACGTGGACGGGGTGGTGGTGTGCCTGGGCGACATGCCGCGCGTGTCCCCAACGGTCATCGACCGGCTGGTCGCCGCCTACAACCCGACGGAGGGCCGCACGGTCTGCATTCCGACCGTCCAGGGCAAGCGCGGCAACCCGGTCCTGTGGGACCGCGGCTTCTTCGCGGAGATGATGAAGCTGACCGGCGACGCCGGCGCCAAGAGCCTGCTCGCCCGCCACGCCGACCAAGTGGTCGAGGTCCCGGTGGACGAGGGCGGCATCCTCTACGACGTGGACACGCCGGAACTGCTGGCGGAGTTGCGTGGGGGCGAGGGGTGACGCTCGTCCTTTAGCTCGTCGCGTTGGGCCCCCACCCTAACCCTCCCCCATGTTCGACGGGGGAGGGAACTCCGCCGCTCCGACGCCAAGCCCCTCCCCCCGCTCTCGGCGGACCCAAAGGGTCCGCCTGACGCGTCAGCGCAAGCTTCGCTTGTGCGAGAGCGAAGTGGGGGGAGGTTGGGAGGGGGGCCCAGCGCCCGCACCTCCCCTCAATCCATCACACCGCCTGAACCGCCCGCTCCCGCACCAAATCCAGCCAGCGCTTGGAAATCGTCCTAGCAACCGTCTCCGCCGCCGGCAGGTGCCGGTCCAGCGCCTCGTCCAGGCCGTCGAGCACCGCGCGGTTGCGTTCGCGCGCTTCCTCGCCGAAGCGGGAGGCCCAGCCGCGGACGATGGGGGCGGTCGCCTCCGGGTGGAACTGGAAGGCGTAGAGCGAGTCGCCCAGGCGGAAGGCCTGCCGCTCGCAGGCCTCGTTGCGGGCGAGCGGGACGGCGCCGTCGGGGAACTGGAAGGTGTCGTAGTGCCACTGCACCATGTGCAGCCGCTCCCCCAGCCCGGCGAGCAGCGGGTCGTCCCGGCCGGCGTCGGTCAGGTCCACGGCGGCGACGCCCAGTTCCGCCCGGTCGTGGCGGTGGACACGGGCGCCGAAGGCGCGCGCCGCGAGCTGGGCGCCGAGGCAGATGCCCAGCACCGGCCGGTCCTCGGCGTGGAAATCGCGGATCAGCGCCATCACCTGTGGGAAATGCGGCCCCTGCGCGTCGTCCCAGGCGTCCTGCGGCCCGCCCAGCACGACGAGGCCATCGTAGCCCTGCGGCGCGGCGGGCAGCGTATCCCCCTCGTTCGCGGCGACGGTGACGAGGCTGGCGCCGAGGCCGGCCAGGGCTTCGCCGACGAGGCCGGCGGGCGCGGTGCGGCTGTTCTGCACGACCAGGATGCGCATGGGGCGGTCGGGTCCGTTGCGGTTGGCTCAGGCCGCATTGATGTGCAGGCGGACCCACGAAATCAAGATGCGCAAGGCCGCTATGCGCCGGCGCGCGGGCATGGGATACAGTGTGGCGACGCGAGGGGCACAACCCCGAATCTCCAGGAGACGAGACTTATGCTGATCGGGCTTCGTACGCTGGCCGGCGCCGCCGCACTCGCCGGCGCCCTGCTGCTTCCAGCGACGGGCATGGCGCAGAATGGCACGCTGACGTTCCTGCACATCAACGACATCTACGAAATTTCGCCCATCAAGGGTCAGGGCGGCTTCGCGCCTCTGATGACGCTGCTGAAGCAGGCGCGCCAGCGCGACGCCAACGCGGTGACCACGGTCGGCGGCGATTTCCTGTCCCCCTCCCTGCTGTCGGGAACGACGCGCGGTGACCAGATGATCGCGCTGTTCAACGCCATTGGCGTGGACGCGGTGACTTTCGGCAACCACGAATTCGACTTCGGCGACGACGTGCTGAAGACCCGAATCTCCGAATCGAAGTTTCCCTGGATCGGCACCAACGTGCTGTCCAAGGCGGACGGCAAGCCCTACGGCGGCGCCGTCGCCACCTGGACCAAAACGGTCGGCGACATCAAGGTTGGTTTCCTCGGCGTCATCACGCCGGAGACCGCGCACCTGTCCAGCGCCGGCCCGGAGATCCGCTTCGACAATGTAAAGGAAACCGCTGCGGCGGCGGTGAAGGCCCTGCGGGACGGCGGCGCCAACGTCGTCGTGGCGCTCACCCACCTGACCATCGCGGAGGACCGGGATCTGGCCACCACGGTCAAGGGCATCGACCTCGTGCTGGGCGGCCACGACCACGACGCGATCAGCGTCTACGAGGGCTCCACCCTGATCCTGAAGGCCGGCCACGACGGGCAGTATCTGGGCGTCGTCGAGTTGGCGGTCAGCACGAAAGCGGGCGAAAAGGGGCCGACGACGACCGTCCTGCCGACCGAATGGCGCTTCACCACCACCGCCGGCGTGACGCCGGACGCGGAGGTGGCGACGCTGGTCCGGAAATACACGGACAACCTCGACACCACGCTGGCCGCCGTCATCGGCACGACGGAGACGGAGCTGGACAGCCGCAAGGACGTCGTCCGCACGCGGGAGGCCAGCATGGGCAACCTGATCGCCGACGCCCTGCGCGAGGGGCTGAAGGCCGACGTCGCCATCACCAACGGCGGCGGCATCCGCGCCGACGCTCTGCACCCCGCCGGGTCGAAAATCACCCGCAAGGACATCTTCGCGGAGCTTCCCTTCGGCAACGTCGGCGTGCTGACCGAGCTGAAGGGGATCGACCTGATGGCCGCGCTGGAACACGGCGTGTCCAAGGTGGAGGACAAGGCCGGCCGCTTCCCGCAGGTGTCGGGCGTCACCTTCACCTACGACCCGAAACTGCCCTCCGGCACCCGCGTGACCGAGGCCAAGGTGGGCGGCAAGCCGCTCGACCCCGCCGCCGTCTATCGCGTGGCGACCAACGACTACATGCTGAAGGGCGGCGACGGATACGGCGCGCTGACCCGCGGCAAGGTGGTGGTGGATCCCTCCGGCGCCGTGCTGATGGCGACCATCGTCATGGACTATGTCGAGGCGAAGAAGACCGTGGCGCCCAAGGTCGAGGGGCGCATTGTCGCAAAATAAAGGGCCAAGTAAGAACATTGGCAAAAAAGACGCCCCCGGTCCGCTGAGGACCGGGGGCGCAAGGCCAGGATGGATCGTTGGGGGCGTTAGGCGCCGTGGCGGACATGCCGCGCGGCACCCTCCGCCCGGGCGTTCAGCCGGCGCACCGCGTCGTTGGCGGTCCGCGCCGAAAGCTCGGAAACCTTGACGCTGCGGTTCAGCAGCAGCGCCATCTCGTCCTTGATCATGTCGCTCTGCGCGGCATAGAGGTCCTGGACCGACCGGCTGCGCATCATCGTGTTGACGCCCTCGACGTTGCGGGCCATCGCCTCCTGCGCGAAGCTCATCCATTCGCGCATGATCGACTGCATGCCTTCCATCAGAACGCCGCCGCACTGGGCCATGACGTCCATGTTCTCGCGCGCCTGCTGGGCGACTTCGCCCTGGGCCTCGGCGGAAAAGCCCATCAGCCTGTTGAATTGCTCGGCGTTCTGGCCGGCCATCTGGGTGGCCTTGCCCATCATGTCCCGCGCGGCGTTGGCGCCGGTGTCGGCCATGCGGCGGCCGGCCTCGGTTCCTTCATCCGCGATCGAGCGGGCCGCGTCGGCGGCGCGCCGGGTCGTGGACTCACCCATGCGGGCTGCTTCTTCGGCCGCGGACCGGGCCCGGGCGGCGGTATCACGGGTTACCGTCTGCGCGTCCTTGTCTGATGCCATATCCCTCGCTCCTGATTTCATTTCGTCCGAACCGGACGCTTCCTCCATGTTTATGTTTGCGGCTTTGTCTTTATGCGTTCGTTTTTGTGCACCGCGACACAATGAACAGCCCTATATCACGCCAAGCAACGACCGATCCACAACTCTAAAAACTACCCCCATACACTTTATTGCAGGGGATGGAGTTTTTGAGAGACAAAAGACTGTGACGAAAATTGCAGCGTTTTTTATTTAACGCCGGGGCGTCGCGGTGAAGATGCGGCGGCGTTTCGCGGGGGGCTGCGGGTCGGGTCCGCGCATCCTAAATAAAGGGGCAACAACAAGCGGCCGGTGCGATGCGCGGGCGTGCGCGCCCCGGCCATGACCGCGGAGGTTGCGATGCTCATCGGAGTGCCGACGGAGATCAAGAACCACGAATACCGTGTCGGGCTGACCCCGGCCTCGGTGCGCGAATTGACGCACCATGGCCATTCCGTGCTGGTGCAGGCGGGCGCCGGCACCGTCATCGGGCTCGAGGACGAGCAGTACGCCGCGGCGGGCGCCGAGATCGCGGCCGACGCTGCGACCATCTTCGCCCGCGCCGATATGATCGTGAAGGTGAAGGAGCCGCAGCCCCAGGAATGCCGCCTGCTGCGGCCCGGTCAGATCCTGTTCACCTACCTGCATCTGGCCCCCGACCCCAAGCAGACCGCGCTGCTGGCGGAGTCCGGCGCCACCGCCATCGCCTACGAGACGGTGACCGACGCGCGCGGCGGCCTTCCCCTTCTGGCGCCGATGAGCGAGGTTGCGGGCCGCATGTCGGTCCAGGCCGGTGCCCATTGCCTGGAAAAGGCCCAGGGCGGGCGCGGCGTGCTGCTGGGCGGCGTGCCGGGCGTGCCAGCGGCGAAGGTGGTGGTGCTGGGCGGCGGCGTGGTGGGCACCAACGCGGCCCGCATGGCCATGGGGCTGGAGGCCAAGGTCGTCGTCATCGACAAGTCGCTGTCCCGACTGAAGGAGCTGGACCTGCAGTTCGGCGCGAAGCTCCAGACGCTCTATTCCACCGTGGACACCATCGAGGAGCATGTGCTGGACGCCGACCTCGTCATCGGGGCGGTGCTGCTGCCGGGCGCGGCGGCACCGAAGCTGGTCACCGCCGATATGGTGTCGCGGATGAAGCGCGGCGCCGTGGTGGTGGACGTCGCCATCGACCAGGGCGGCTGCTTCGAGACCTCCCACCCGACCACCCACGCGGAGCCGACCTACCTGGTCGACGGAGTGGTGCACTACTGCGTCGCCAACATGCCCGGCGGCGTGGCCCGCACCTCCACCTTCGCGCTGAACAACGCCACCCTGCCCTTCGTGCTCGACCTCGCCGACCGTGGCCACCGCGCGGCGCTGGCCCGCGACCCGCACCTGCGCAACGGGCTGAACGTCCACGCCGGCGCTGTCACCTGCAAGGCGGTGGCGGAAGCGCAGAACCTGGCCTACACGCCGGCCGAGGAAGCGTTGGGGCTGTAATGGGAGGCCGTAAAGGGGGATGTCGCAACGCCCGAAACGCGGGCAAAGAAAAAGGGGCCGAAAGGCCCCTGATTTCTTCATCGGAGATGGTGCGGTCGAGAAGACTCGAACTTCCACAGCATTTCTGCCACAGCGACCTCAACGCTGCGCGTCTACCAATTCCGCCACGACCGCATCGCCGACCCCATAAGAGGGTCAAAACATCTTGGAGAGAGATGGTGGAGCCAAGGAGGATCGAACTCCTGACCTCTACAATGCCATTGTAGCGCTCTCCCAGCTGAGCTATGGCCCCACTGTATCTCTCACTCGACACCGAGGTGCCCAACACCGGAGTGTTGGTGCGCTTGGAGGGAGTCGAACCCCCACGGCCTTTCAGCCACTAGGACCTGAACCTAGCGCGTCTACCAGTTCCGCCACAAGCGCGTTTCTTCAACCTCGACCCGCGTCCCTTGGGGTGACGCGGGAGCGCTCGTATAGCCGGCCCGCTGGCGGCGCTCAAGAGAAATTTTTCGCGAATGGCATTTTCTTCCTCCGGAGGATCACGGTCGCTCCAAAAAGGAGGAGGTGCCGGAGTTCCCGGAGATCCGTCGTCCAACCCGCTGCGTATGTCCGCGCGCCGGAGTCCGCATGCGGAGGGACCATTCGACGCAGCCCCGGCCCGTGGCGAATGTCCGGAAAAAGGATGTACAATGGACGACAGGCACGAGAGGGAATGCGGTCATGGTTGAGCCGCCGACGGAAGAACAGCTTCGTCAACTTCGTCGCGTCGTGAAGCAGGCGCAGGCCCTTGGGGTCGCCAGCGTCGGCGGGGTGCGCACGGACACGCTGGCTTGGCTTATGGAGCGGGCCGGCCTGCTGGAGCCCACGGCCCCGCCGGACCGCGGGGCGACATCGAGCGAATGATCCCATCCCAGGGGAGAAGCGGCGCCCGCCTTTGGTGCACCCCGAACGCGCCGACGCCCTAGCCTTTCCCACTTTCGCGCGGGGGAGCGGACCTTGCTACTCTGTCCTTGCCCTTAAAGGCGTGTGCCTCCCTGTTTAGAACCTCGCCGCCCGCCGTCCTCAACCGACGGCGGGCGTTTTCTTGTGTCCGGGATGGGCCGCAGCCGGGCTCAGCCGGTGCGCGCGGCGCGCTTGCGGCGCAGCTTGGCCTTCCGCTTGCCCTTGCGCTTCTCGGCGCGGGAATCGGTGGCGCGTCGTTGCTGCGGCATGGCGTGTCCTCCTGTTTGCGATACGGCCGATGGTGCGGGAAACCAAACAGATGGTTCCCGGTTTGATGGCCGACATCCGCCCATTCGATCAGGGCCGGCGCGGCGGCGACCGGCCGGGAGATAACAGGCGCAAACCGTTACGACGCCGGGCCGGGAACGATCGCCTGGGCGTAGTGCCGCAGCGCGCGCAGGAACTCCACGGCAACCGCGCTGGGCAACTCCCCCTTGCGCGTCAGTATGCCGAAGCCGGTCAGGTTCTTGCCAATGACCAGGGCCAGGCGCCCCAGCAGCCCGGCCCGCAGATGGTCGCGCACCACCGATTCCGGAAGCACCGCCACCGCGTCGCTGGTCTGCAACAGCTGGAGCGTGGCAAAGATGGAGCTGGCCTCCACCAGGTTCGCCGGGGTCGCCATGCGGGCCTGGGCGAATTCCTGCTCCAGCAACTGGCGGGCCGGGCTGGTCAGCGGCTGCACCACCCAGGGCAGCTCCGCGAGGTCGCGCAGTTCCAGCGTCGGCATGCCCGCCAGCGGGTGGCCGGCACGGGCGACGACGTAGAGCGTCTCGTTGGCCAGCGGCTCGAAGTCGAACTCGTTGTGCTGGAGCGGCCCGGCGAAGCGCCCGACCGCGAGGTCGATCTTGCGCTCCGCCAGCAGGTCCAGGATCTCGTCGCTGGTCTCCCCCAGCAGCCGGACGACCAGCAGGGGCCGCTTCGCCTTCAGGTCGGCCACCGCCCGCGCCACGAGGTCCGGCGCCGCCCCCATGATGGCGCCCACCACCAGCTGCCCGTAGCCGCCGCGCCGTTTGTCGTCCAGATCCTCGGCGAAGCGGTCGAAGTCGGCGAGCAGCCGCACGGCGAAGCGCACCACCTCCCGCCCCAGCTCGGTCGGCTGCATGCCGCGGGGCAACCGTTCGAACAGCGGGAAGCCGAACACCAGTTCCACATCGTGCAGCATCTTGGTCGCCGTCGGCTGCGTCACGTTGATCGCTGCCGCCGCCCGGTGGAGGTTCCGCTGCTCCCCCAGGGCGGCGACCAGCGCCAGCTGCTTCAGGCGCAGGCGGTTCATCAGCGTGGGCAGCAGGGGGGCCGGGCGCATGGGTCCTCACCGTTTGGCTATCGATAGAAAAACTCGATCGATCTGCGACGACATTCGATTGGATCGGCATCACAGCTTTGTCTTACGCTGCCAACAATCAGTCAACGAACAATAGGGAAAACCACCATGAAGCTGCTGCGCGTCGGCCAGCCCGGCCGGGAGACGCCGGCCCTACTCGACAGCCAGGGGCGCCTGCGCGACCTGTCCCGGCAGGTGCCGGACATCACCGGCGCCACGCTGCAACCGGAGACGCTGGACCGGCTGCGTCGGCTCGACCCGGCGTCGCTGCCGGAAATCTCCGGCACCCCGCGCATCGGCGCCTGCGTCGGCGCGGTGGGCAAGATGGTCTGCGTCGGCCTGAACTATTCCGACCACGCCGCGGAGTCCGGCATGGCCGTTCCGACCGAGCCGGTGCTGTTCCTGAAGCCCTCCAGCTCCATCTGCGGCCCCTTCGACGACGTGGAGATCCCGCGCGGTGCAGAGAAGACCGACTGGGAGGTCGAACTGGCCGTGGTGATCGGCAAGGCGGCCAAGTACGTGCCCGAGGAGCGCGCGCTGGAGCATGTCGCCGGCTACTGCATCGTCAACGATGTGTCCGAACGCGCCTTCCAGCTGGAGCGCGGCGGCACCTGGGACAAGGGCAAGGGCCACGATACCTTCGCCCCGACCGGCCCCTGGCTGGTCACCGCCGACGAGGTCGAGGACCCGCAGAACCTCGACATGTGGCTGGACGTGGACGGCAAGCGGTTCCAGGACGGCAGCACCCGGACCATGATCTTCGGCGTCGCCCATCTGGTCAGCTACATCAGCCGCTTCATGAGCCTACAGCCGGGCGACATCATCTCCACCGGCACTCCGCCCGGCGTCGGGCTCGGCCAGAAGCCGCCGGTCTACCTGCGCGCCGGCCAAACCATGCGGCTGGGCATCCAGGGACTTGGCGAGCAGCAGCAGCGCACCGTCGAGGTGTAGCAACAGTCCCCTCTCCCCTCCGCTCACGCGCAAACGACGTTTGCGCTGACGCGACAGGCGGACTTTCGGTCCGCCGAAAGCGGGGAGAGGGGAAAAAAGGAATTGCAGGGAGTGAGAACCATGAACCGTCTCGATCTCAACGGCCGGGTGGCCGTCATCACCGGGGGTGCGCGCGGCATCGGCTACGCGGCGGCGGAGCGCATGCTGCGCTCGGGTGCCGCGGTGTGCCTGTGGGACGTGGACGCCGGCAAGCTGGAGGAGGCGCGGGAGCGCCTGTCGGCGCTCGGCGACGTGGCCGGCGCGGTGGTGGAGCTGACCGACGAGCGCTCCGTCGCCGACGCCGTCGCCGCGACGCTGGCGCGCTTCGACCGCATCGACATCCTGGTCAACAACGCCGGCATCACCGGCGGCAACGGCCCGACCTGGGAACTGGACCCCGCGGTCTGGCGCCGCGTCGTCGACGTGAACCTCGTCGGCCCCTACCTGACCTGCCGGGCGGTCGTGCCGCACATGATCCAGCGCGGCTATGGGCGCATCGTCAACGTCGCCTCCATCGCCGGCAAGGAGGGCAACCCCAACGCCTCCCACTACAGCGCGTCGAAGGCCGGGCTGATCGCCCTGACCAAGTCGCTGGGCAAGGAACTTGCGACCAAGGGCGTGCTGGTGAACTGCATCACCCCGGCCGCCGCGAAGACCGACATCTTCGCCCAGATGAAGCAGGAGCACATCGACTACATGCTGTCGAAGATCCCGATGAACCGCTTCGTCCAGGTGGAGGAGGTGGCCGCGATCATCGGCTGGCTGGCGACGGAGGACTGCTCCTTCACGACCGGCGCCGTCTTCGACATCTCCGGCGGCCGCGCCGTGTACTAAGCGCCCGCACCCCGGCCGGGCGCACAAGAACAACAAGCGCCCCGCCCTCCCTTGAGGAAACGCACGATGCCCATGTCCGCGACCGCTCCGCCGGCGCCAGCGCCGGCGCCTGCCCTGCTCGACCGCACCGTCGCCAAGGTGACGGCCCGGCTGCTTCCCTTCCTTCTGCTGATGTATGTGCTGGCCTTCCTGGACCGGGCCAACATCGGCTTCGCCAAGAAGGCGTTCCAGGTCGACACCGGCCTCAGCGACGCAGCCTTCGCGCTCGGCGCCGGCATCTTCTTCATCGGCTACGCGCTGTTCGAGATCCCGAGCAACCTGATCATGCACCGCGTCGGCGCGCGGGCCTGGATGTGCCGCATCATGGTCACCTGGGGCCTGATCTCCGCCGCGCTGGCCTTCGCCCATACGGAAACCGCCTTCTACTGGCTGCGCTTCCTGCTGGGCGTGGCGGAGGCCGGCTTCTTCCCCGGCGTGATCCTGTACCTGACCTACTGGATCCCCGCGCACGCCCGCGGCCGGGCCATGGGGCTGTTCTACTTCGGCGCGCCCATCGCCTTCATCTTCGGCAGCCCGCTGTCGGGCCTGCTGCTCGACCTGCACGGCGCCGGCGGCTTCGCCGGCTGGCAGTGGATGTTCCTGGTGGAGGGCCTGCTGGCCTCCGTCGTCGGCGTCTGGGCCTTCTGGTACCTGGACAACCGCCCGAACGACGCCACGTGGCTGACGCCCGAGGAAAAGGCCGCCCTGAACGGCGCCATCGGCGCGGAGGAGGCGAGCAAGCACGCCCACGGCCCGAAGAGCGTGCTGGCCGCCCTGTCGAACCCGAAGCTGCTGTACCTCTGCGCCATTTATTTCCTGATCCAGATGAGCGTCTACGGCGTCGTCTTCTACCTGCCGACCCAGGTCGCCGGCCTGCTCGGCCAGAAGGTCGGCTTTACGGTGGGCCTCGTCACCGCGATCCCCTGGGTCTGCGCGCTGGCCGCCGCCTATTTCATCCCGCGCTATTCCGACCGCACGGGGGAGCGGCGCATCCCCGCCGCCCTGACGCTGGCCGTGTCCGGCATCGGCATCGCCGTGTCGGTCGCCACCCCGTCGCCCTTCATCTCCCTGCTGGCGCTGTGCGTCGCCGCCGCCGGCTTCATCGCGGTGCAGCCGCTGTTCTGGACCTTCCCCACGGGCTATCTGGCGGGTGCGGCCGCGGCCGGCGGCATCGCCATGGTCAACTCGCTGGGCGCGCTCGGCGGCTTCGTGGCGCCGAACGTCAAGACCTGGGCGGAGGGCGCCTTCGCCTCCGGTGCCGCCGGCCTCTACCTGCTGGCCGCCACCACCCTGCTGGGCGCCCTGCTCTTCCTGGGCCTCAAGTCGATGGGCCTGTCGGAGCCGGAGCGGATCGCCCCCTCAACCCCCGACGCGCTGCGCACCCCGCGCGCCGTCTCCCCTCAGCATCAGCCGTAATCCGGGAGCCATCCCCCATGAGCACCCAAAAAGCATCCGTTCCGACCATCCGGCAGCTCCGCGCCTTCACCGTGCGCGGCGGCGGAGCCGACTACCACGACCAGGGCACCGGCCACTGGATCGACGACCACATCGCCACCCCCATGAGCAAGTACCCGGAATACCGGCAGAGCCGCCAGAGCTTCGGCCTGAACGTGCTGGGCACGCTGGTGGTGGAGGTGGAGGCGTCCGACGGCACCGTCGGCTTCGCGGTCACCACCGGCGGTGAGATCGGCGCCTGGATCGTCGAGAAGCACCTCGCCCGCTTCGTGGAGGGGCAGAAGGTCACCGACATCGAGAGGATGTGGGACCAGATGTACAACGGCACGCTCTTCTACGGGCGCAAGGGCATCGTTCTGAACGTCATTTCCGGCGTCGACCTGGCGCTGTGGGACCTGCTGGGCAAGGTGCGGCAGGAGCCGGTGTTCCAGCTGCTCGGCGGGCCGGTGCGGGACGAGCTGCAATTCTACGCCACCGGCGCGCGGCCGGATCTGGCCAAGAAGATGGGCTTCATCGGCGGCAAGCTGCCGCTCCACCACGCCCCGGCAGAGGGGGAGGAGGGTCTGAAGAAGAACCTCGCCCTGCTGGCCGACATGCGGGAACGCGTCGGCGACGATTTCTGGCTGATGTACGACTGCTGGATGAGCCTGGACGTCAACTACGCGACCAAGCTGGCGCTGGGCGCGCAGGAGTTCGGGCTGAAGTGGATCGAGGAGGCGCTGTCCCCCGACGACTACTGGGGCTACGCGCAGCTGCGCCGCAACGTGCCCAAGGGGATGCTGGTCACCACCGGCGAGCACGAGGCCACGCGCTGGGGCTTCCGCATGCTGCTGGAGATGGGCTGCTGCGACATCATCCAGCCGGACGTCGGCTGGTGCGGCGGCATCACGGAGCTGGTGAAGATCTCCGCCCTCGCCGACGCCCACGGCGCGCTGGTCGTGCCGCACGGGTCGAGCGTCTACAGCTACCACTTCGTCGTGACCCGGCATAACAGCCCGTTCGCCGAGTTCCTGATGATGGCGCCAAAGGCCGACGAGGTCGTGCCAATGTTCAATCCGCTGCTGCTGGACGAGCCGGTGCCGGTGAACGGCCGGCTGAAGGTGCCGGAGACGCCCGGCTTCGGCGTGCGCCTGAACCCCGACTGCGCGCTGAACCGCCCACACACGCACTAAAGCGAATTTCATTCGCTTTAGATTCAAATGGCCTCATGTGCCGGTCGGGCTTCGGCCGCACGGGCGGCCGGGATCGCCGTCGCGATCCAAAGCGGATCGCAATCCGCTTAGGGCAATTCATCCATCGCCCCTCCCGCGCGAAACGCTCGGGAGGGGCGTTCGGTTGACCGGTCCTACCATTGGTATCGACAACACCGCCGCCCAACGGCATGATTCCCTTACGACGCATAATAAAAGGGAGATTGTCGTGACGATTCTGTCCATGACCCGCCTTATGAGCCGCCGTAAGGCGATTGCGGCGGTGGCGGGTGCGGTCGCCATCGGTGCCGCCACCATTGCCATTGCCCAGACCCCGGCCTTCTTCCGCATCGGGACGGGCGGCACCGCGGGCACCTACTACCCGGTGGGCGGCCTGATCGCCAACGTCATCTCCGGCAACAACGGCGGCGTTCCCGGCCTCGTCGCGACGGCGGTCGCCTCCAACGGGTCCGTCGCCAACATCAACGCCATCAACGGCGGCAGCTCCGAGTCGGGCTTCACCCAGTCCGACGTCGCCTATTGGGCCTACACCGGCACCGGCCTGTTCGAGGGCAAGGGCAAAATCGAGAACCTGCGCGCCATCGCCACGCTCTATCCGGAAACCATCCACCTCGTCGCCCGCAAGGATGCCGGCATCAAGTCGGTCGCCGACCTGAAGGGCAAGCGCGTGTCCATGGACGAGCCGGGCTCCGGCACGCTGGTCGACGCGCGCATCGTTCTGGGCGCCTACGGCCTGACCGAAAAGGACGTGAAGGCGGAATACCTGAAGCCCGGCCCGGCCGGCGACCGCCTGCGCGACGGCGCGCTGGACGCCTATTTCTTCGTCGGCGGCTACCCGACCGGCGCCATCTCCGAACTGGCCACCTCGTCCGGCATCTCGCTGGTGCCGATCAGCGGGCCGGAAGTGGAGAAGCTGCTGGGCCAGTACCAGTTCTTCGCCAAGGACGCCGTCCCCGCCAACACCTACAAGGACGTGCCGGAGACGCCGACCATCTCCGTCAACGCCCAGTGGGTCACCAGCGCCAAGCAGCCGGACGACCTCGTCTACAACATCGTCAAGACGCTCTACAACGAGAAGAGCCGCGCAGCACTCGACGCCGGCCACGCCAAGGGCAAGCTGATCACGCTGCAGAACGCGACGAGCGGCCTGGGCATCCCGCTGCATCCCGGTGCGGAGAAGTTCTACAAGGAACAGGGGCTGCTGAAGTAAGGGGGACCTTACCCCCACCCTAACCCTCCCCCGCTGGGCGAGGGAGGGGACTGCCGCTGGATATTTGCGAACAGCCTGTCTCCCTCCCCCGCCCAGCGGGGGAGGGTCGGGGTGGGGGTAAAGCAGCACCGCCCCCCGCCCCATTTCACCGGGAGCATCCATGACCGACACCCATCGCGCGCCGGCGGGCGAGCCGCGGCTTGATCCCGCCACGATGGAACTCGACGAGGCCAAGGCGCGGGAGCTGGAAGAGAAGTTCGATTCCGAAATCCGCTTCCGCCCGCTGGCGCCCATGGCCGGGCGGCTGGTCGGCGGGCTGCTGATCCTGCTGTCGCTGTTCCACTACTACACCGCCGGCTTCGGCCTGCTGCCGGAGATGGAGCACCGGGGCATTCACCTGTCCTTCGTGCTCGGCCTCTGCTTCCTGGTCTTCCCCTTCACCAGGCGCGGCTACGACCAGCCCGCCGAGGGCAGCCTGCTGCGCCCGCTCGGCATCGCCTGGTTCGACTGGCTGCTGGCGGCCGGCGCCGTGGCGGCGGTGCTGCACGTGCCGCTGATCCCGCTGGACGACCTGGCCTTCCGCGTCGGCAACCCGACGACGACCGACGTCATCCTGGGCGGCGTGCTGATCGTCGTGCTGCTGGAGGCGACGCGCCGGTCGGTCGGCTGGCCGCTGCCGATCATCGCGCTGGTCTTCATGGGCTACGCGATCTGGGGACCGCAGATGCCGGGCCTGCTGACCCACCCCGGCGCCACCTTCCCGCAGCTGGTCGACCACCTGTACCTGACGACGCAGGGCATCTACGGCATCGCGCTGGGCGTGGTGGCGACCTACGTCTTCCACTTCGTGCTGTTCGGCGTCTTCGCCACGCGCATCGGGCTGGGGCAGCTGTTCCTGGACTGCGCCGCCTGGGTGGCCGGGCGCTACGCCGGCGGGCCGGCCAAGGTGTCGGTCTTCGGGTCGGCGCTGTTCGGCATGATCTCCGGCTCCTCGGTTGCCAACACGGTGACGGTGGGGTCGCTGACCATCCCGGCGATGATCCGGCTGGGCTACAAGCGGCACTTCGCGGCGGCGGTGGAGTCCACCGCCTCCACCGGCGGGCAGATCACGCCGCCGATCATGGGCGCTGCCGCCTTCCTGATGATCGAATTCCTGAACCTGCCCTACACCACGATCATCATCGCGGCCATCGTGCCGGCCTTCATGCATTTCTTCGGCGTGCTGGTGCAGGTGCATTTCGAGGCCAAGCGCAACGGCCTGCGCGGCCTACGCCCGGACGAGATGCCGGACGTCAAGGCGGCGCTGCGCCGCGACTGGCCGACGGTGATCCCGCTGGTGGCGCTGATCGGCATCCTGATCGCCGGCTACACGCCCTACATGGCGGCCTTCTGGGGCATCACCCTGTGCATCGCCGTCGGCCTGCTGAACCCGCGCAAGCGCATGACCATCTGGGAGGTGCTGGACGGCCTGCGCGACGGCGCCAAATACGCGCTGGCCGTGGGTGCGGCCGCCGCGACGGTGGGTATCGTCGTCGGCGTCGTGACGCTGACCGGCGTCGGGTTCAAGATCTCCTTCATCGTCACCTCCACGGCGGCGGAGATGGCGGGCTACGTCGGCGCGATCCTGCCGGGGGGGCTGTTCGACGCCAAGAGCCTGACGCTGCTGTTCACCCTGATCATGACCGGCGTGGTCTGCATACTGATGGGCTGCGGCATCCCGACCACCGCCAACTACATCATCATGGCGACCATCGCCGCCCCGGCGCTGGGCATCCTGGGGGTGGCGCCGATCGTCGCGCACTTCTTCGTCTTTTACTACGGCGTGCTGGCCGACATCACGCCGCCGGTGGCGCTGGCCGCCTACGCCGCCGCGGGCATGGCGGGCGCCGACCCGTTCAAGACCGGCAACACGGCCTTCCGGCTGGGGCTGGGCAAGGCGCTGGTGCCCTTCGTCTTCGCCTTCTCGCCCTCGCTTCTGCTGGTGGTGCCGGGCTTCACCTGGCCGGATTTCCTGATCGCCTTCCTCGGCTGCATCATCGGCATCACCTGTCTGGGCGCGTCGCTGTCCGGCTGGATGATCACCCGCACGCAGGCGTGGGAGCGGCTGGTTCTGGCCGTCGCCGCCATCCTGCTGGTCGCGCCGGAGATCTACTCGTCGCTGATCGGGCTGGCGATGATCGTGCCGGTGCTGGTCCGCCAGATGGGCGCGCGCAAGCTCAGCCCGGAAGCCGCCTGACGAAAAGAACTCCGTTCGAGAGGATCTGACGCATGGACATCCCCCACCCCTACCTGATGTTCGTCGGCGACGTGCAGGACCAGCTCGCCGCCAAGACGGCGCAGGGCATCGTCGACTGGCGGCCGGAGTGGTGCCTGGGCCAGCTGCGGCTGGAGGGCTGCAAGGCCGACCTCGACATCCCCGACCTGACTATCGCGGAGGCCGCGGCGCGCGGGGCGAAAACGATGGTCGTCGGCGTGGTGAACGCCGGCGGCGTCCTGCCGGAGCATTGGACGAGCGCCATCGTCCAGGCTTTGGAGGCCGGGCTGGAGGTCGCCAGCGGCCTGCACGCCCGGCTGGAGAGCGTCCCGGCGATCCGCGACGCCGCCGCGGCGCACGGCCGCCGGTTGTTCAACGTCCGCCATTCCGACCAGCGCTTCGCCACCGGCAAGGGCACCAAGCGGCCGGGCCTGCGCCTGCTGACCGTTGGCACCGACTGCTCCGTGGGGAAGAAATACACCGCGCTGGCGCTGGAGAAGGAGATGCGCGCCCGCGGCCTGGACGCCGACTTCCGCGCCACGGGCCAGACCGGCGTGTTCATCTCCGGCCGCGGCGTCGCCATCGACGCGGTGGTCGCCGACTTCATCTCCGGCGCGGTGGAATGGATCGCCCCGGCTGCGACCCCTGGGCACTGGGACCTGATCGAAGGCCAGGGCTCGCTCTACCACCCGTCCTTCGCCGGGGTGTCGCTCGGCCTGCTGCACGGCGCCCAGCCGGACGCCTTCGTCGTGTGCCACGAGCCGACGCGCACGACCATGCGCGGGGTGCAGCACCCGCTGCCCACCATCCAGGAGGTGATCGACCTGACGATCCAATGCGGCCGGCTGACCAACCCGGCCATCCGCCCCGTCGGCATCGCCATCAACACCAAGGCCTACGGCGAGGATGAGGCCCGCGCCTGCCTGGAGGCGGCGGAAAAGGCCCACAACCTGCCGGCCACCGATCCGATCCGGTTCGGCGTCGGCAAAATCGTGGATCGAATGATGGAAGATTTTCCCGCCTGAAACCGTTTACAGTGATGTCCGAAGGCATCCGGGCGGGGCCAAATGGCTCCGCCCTTTGTCTTAGGTTTGGACGGCAAGCTTGCCTTTTGCCGAATTGGATTTGGGGTTCAACCTGCCCACTTGCACATCATGAGCGACCGCACGTCCTGCATCCAATACGCCGCCCTTCCCTTCCGCCTGCGCAGCCGCCGGCCGGAGGTCCTGCTCGTGACCTCGCGGGAGACGCGGCGATGGATCATCCCCAAGGGCTGGGCCGAAAAGGCCGTGAAGCCGCACGCCATGGCGGCGCGCGAAGCCTATGAGGAAGCGGGCGTGCGCGGCACCGTCGACCACAAGCCCTTCGGCAGCTACCGCTATGTGAAGCGGCTGACCGCGTCCAAGTCCGTCCTCTGCTCCGTCACCGTCTACCTGCTGGAGGTGGAGGAGGAACTGGACGACTGGCCCGAGAAATCCGAACGCGAACGCCGCTGGCTGTCCCCCAGCCAAGCCGCCCTGACCGTGGGCGAGAGCGGCCTGGTGGAAATGCTGCTGCGGCTGGGCATTCCGCCGGGGTGAGGTTCTGTTAGGGATGGTGGAGGTGAGTGGTTGCGTTGGGCCCCCACCCTAGCCCTCCCCCATCTTCGCTCCCGCGCAAGCGAAGCTTGCGCTGAC
The DNA here is from genome assembly GCF_025961225.1 of Azospirillum canadense. GTDB lineage: Bacteria > Pseudomonadota > Alphaproteobacteria > Azospirillales > Azospirillaceae > Azospirillum > Azospirillum canadense. The sequence goes on from NZ_JAOQNG010000010.1 coordinate 1,334,875, forward strand.
GCGGCAGGCGGACCTTCGGTCCGCCGAGAGCGGGGGAGGGAACTCCGCCGCTCCGACGCTCAACTCCTCACCCCGCGAAGTGGGGGGAGGTTGGGAGGGGGGCCCAAGCACAACCACTCCCCCCAATCCCACTACCCCTTATTCTTCAGCGCGGCGAGCCGGTCCGACAGGTTGGTCGGCGCGGGCTGGCCGCCGGTGGCCGCGGCCAGCGCCGCCTTGATGTTGGGGTCCTCCTCCTCCGGCTTGCTGGGCTTCAGGAGGCGCGCCTTGCTGTTGGCCGCTTCCGCCGACGCGAGGTCGCGGGCCGCCGCGTCCTGCATGGCCTTCAGCGCGGTGCCGAGGCTGGAGGTGGCGCCGCTGAGACCCGCCGCCTGCCGGGCGGCTTCGGCGCGCTGCTGCGCCATGTCGCGCTGCTGCGCCGCGCGGCCCATGTCGCGCTCCGCCCGCTGCAACTCGGCCCGCGCCTGCTTCAGCTTGTTTCCGGCGTCGGAATAGGTCTTCTCCAGCATGTCCAGGAACTCGCGCGCGTCGCGGGCGTCCTGCTCCTCGCGGTCAATGTCCGGGGCCATCTGCTCCAGCATGCCGACCAGCGTCTCCAGGCTCCTCTCCACCTGCGCCTTGCGGCCGGCGTCGGCTTCCGTCTCCAGCTGCTTTTGGAGATGCTCGGCGGCGGCCATGCGCTGGCGGGACAGGGCGGTGATGGCGTCGGCTTCCTTCTGCTCCTTCTCGTAGGCCGCGCGCGCCTGCGCGACCTGGAGGCCGAGCTGGTCGAGATTCTGTTCCATGGTGCGCAGTTCCGCCTCGGTGGCGGCCTTCGGGTCCCAGCGGACCAGGGCTTCCACCGCGGACTGGACGGCCTGATCGGTCTTGACGCCGACGAGGTTGCGGATGAACGAGATCATGGCTGCGATTCCCCTGTGTTCTGTGCCGTGCTGTGACAGCTTCGGTCCGCCATAGGTGGTGGCGCGCCCGTCAGCCCGCCAGAGTGCCGCCTGCGGCGTTTCAGCCCGGCATCACCTCACGCGGGCTTTCAGCCCGCCATGGCCCCGGCATTGAGAAGCGCGATGGCGATCTGCAAGCCGGCCAGCGCCGTGCCGGCCGCGACGTTGCCGGATTCAATCATGGTCCGCAGGTCACGGAACAGCCAGATTGCCACCAGGAAGGTCAGCAGCTGGAAGACCAGCGCCACCGCCCCCCAGATGACGATGTCAATCAGGGCGCTGCTGGTCGCCAGCGTCGCCGCCAGCGGGATGGCCAGCGCCACCACCGTGCCGCCCAGCACGACGCCGGCCGCCATGTTGCCGTCGGCGAGAAGCTCGCGCTCGTGCATCGGAGTCACGGCGACGTAGACCGCCACGCCGATGAGGAACAGGAGCAGCGTCGCCCCGAAATGCAGCACCAGGAGCGGCAGGCCGGATTCGAGGCTTTGCAGGATTTGCGCGAGGCTGGTGTCCATGGCGGGGTCCGTCCGGTCTTCTGGCTCAGAATTTGGCTTAGGCGAGGGAAAGGGTGGCGGGGTTGATGTCGATGCCGGCGCGGACGTCCACCCAGGCCTGCTGCATGTCCTCCAGCGCCGCGACGAGCACGTATTCCGTGGCTGGGGCCGGGTCGGCGGCGCCGGTCGGGGCGGCGTAGAGCATGGCGGACAGGCGCCGGCTGCGGCTTCCCTTGTGGTCGGTGATCGTCTCTTCGAAGGCCACGGGCTGGATGCGGGCTTCGCTGGGCGCCCATTGCCGGTCGTAGAGCTTGCCGTCCTTGGTCTGGAACTGCGGGTAGCCGATCATGCCGTCCGCGTCGGCCAGCCAGAAGCCCCACTCGTCCGCGTCGGCGGGGTGGATTTCGTCCAGCATGGAGAACCAGCGGCACTCATCCGGCGTGCCATCGGCGCCCAGATGCAGCTGGAAGAAGCCGCGCCCGCCCTGGAGGTACAGGCGGTGCAGCGTCACGCCCCCGCCCTTCAGCGTGCCGACCGCCTCCACGCTGACCAGCGTGTCGCCGCCGGCCCCGCTGGGCGCGGTGACCTTGGTCGCCGTCCCGGCGAGCAGGAAGGGCGTGGGATCCAGCGTGATGGTCATCCCGACGCGGAACAGCGACGGCTCGTACTTCGCGCCGGTGACCTTGTTGCGGATGATGTTGGCGGCGGTGCCCAACGGCGAACGGTTCATGGCGGAAGTCCCCTGTCCGGAGGCGGCGGAACGGCGGCGCAGGACCATCACGGCCACCACGCCCGCCCCGCCGAGCAGCACGACCACCAGCAGCGCCCCCATGCCGAAGCCACCGCCCCCGGACGGTTCCGGTGATTGATCCGAGGGGGCACGGTCCGCGTTGGCGTTCATCTGGGAGGTCGCGTCGCCCTGGGCGACCTCCTTCGGCACGTCCGGCGGCAGGTAGTTGGGGTCGCGCGGCTGGTCCTGCTGCGCGCGCAGGCGGCCGTCCAGCTCGTCCAGGCGCCGCTTCAGGTCGGCGTCATCCTGGGCGCGGCGGTCGGCCTCGGCCCGCCATTGCTGGTAGCCGGGATCGTTCTGGTGGTTGTGGAACCAGTCGGCGTAGCCGGGCCGCGTCAGGTTGTCGAGCAGGAACCAGAGGAACAGCCCGTCCCATATCCCGAAGCGCGGCGCGCTGCGGTAGGCCCAGCCCGGCGCGTTCCAGCCGCCGTACCAGCCGCCCGGCGCGTATCCCCCCGGCGGATAGCCGGCGGGCGGATAGCCCGATCGCCGCTGGCCCCAGCCGCCGCTGCTGCTGCCGCCCCAGTTCCAGCCCCAGCCGGACCCGGAACCCGATTGCGGCCGCTGCGCGGTGGAGGGCGGCGGGGCGGTGACCGGCGGCGTGCGTTCGCGTTCCTGCTGGGCGCGGTAGCGGTCCAGCGCCTCCCCGCTCGATCGCCGCGACACCGACAGGTCGCCGCCGCTCTGCGACGGCGACGCGGTTCCCGGGGAGCCGTAGGACGGCGAGGTCTGCGGCCGTGCGTAGCCGCCGCTGGAGGGGGGCCGCGCGTAGCCGCCGCTGCTGCCCGCCGAGGGCACGCGGGAGGTGGATGGTCCCGTGGAGAAGGATGGCGTGCGCGAGGGCCGGCTGTAGCCGCCGCTCGACGGGCGGCTGTACCCGCCGCTGCTGCCGGAGCGCGCCTCGGCCTCGTCGGGCCATGCGGTGGTGACCACGCCCGCAACGGTCGCGGACACGAGGGAGATGGACGGCCCCGGCAGGGCCGGTGCCAGCGCCAGGAGGGCGCTGAGCAGGGAGGCGACGATCCGCGTTCGTATGGGCCGTGTTCGGATGAGCATCGGGATGTTCGGCCGGCCGCTTCGGTGGATTGGCGTACACCACAACGCCCCCGGCGCCCAAAAAGTTCGCCAAAGGCCCTGCTGCGAGCTTAAGCTCTAGCGTCGCCAGCCCGCCGCGTCAAGGAGCGGCAAGACCGCGGTCACAGCCGATCCTTGCAGAAGCGATGTGGCAAAGGCGATGTGATGGACAGGAAATCGCGGGGGCCGGACAGGGCCGTCCGGAGCAAGTTGTAATACCACTTCTATGGCTGCGGCTGAAAACCGCAGCGGGAATCGCGCGTCAACTTGACGATGACGAAGCGACGACGTAAGACATCGTCGTTCCGCGGTGGATCCTTCGCAGAAGAAGGGTCTGCGGCGTGGGGTGCGCGTCTTGCCCTTCCGCTTTTTGTCCCAGGCCATCTCTTGTCCTGGTGAGGGACCGTGCAATCGCGGTCAAGTGGACGGTGGCCGGTCGGTGGGAAGAACCGGGTCAAGACCGCGGCGCCCCAAGTCGGGGGGAACGGATGTCGATTGAGAAACCTTGGATGAGAGGATCGAACCGTGCTTGAAGCTTACCGCCAGCATGTCGCTGAGCGTGCCGCGCTCGGAATTCCGCCCCTGCCGCTTTCGGCCAAGCAGACCGGGGAGCTGGTCGACCTCCTTCTCAATCCGCCCAAGGGCGAGGAAGACTTCCTGGTCGACCTGATCACGCACCGCGTCCCGGCGGGCGTGGACGACGCCGCCAAGGTGAAGGCCGGCTTCCTGGCCTCCCTTGCGAAGGGCACGGAGTCCTCGCCGCTGATCTCCCGCGTCAAGGCGACGGAGCTGCTGGGCACCATGCTCGGCGGCTTCAACATCAAGCCGCTGATCGACCTGCTGGCGGACACGGAGTGCGGCGCCGCCGCCGCGGCCGGCCTGAAGACCACGCTGCTGATGTTCGACTACTTCCACGACGTCAAGGAGCTGGCCGACAAGGGCAACGCCAACGCCAAGGCGGTGATCCAGTCCTGGGCCGACGCGGAGTGGTTCACCAGCCGCCCGGCCGTTCCGGAAAGCCTGACGCTGACCATCTTCAAGGTGTCGGGCGAGACGAACACCGACGACCTGTCGCCGGCCCCGGACGCCTGGTCGCGCCCGGACATCCCGCTGCACGCCCTGGCCATGCTGAAGAACCCGCGCCCCGGCATCGTGCCGGAGGAAGCCGGCGTTCGCGGCCCGATCAAGCAGCTTGAGGATCTGAAGACGAAGGGCGACCTCGTCGCCTACGTCGGCGACGTGGTCGGCACCGGTTCCTCGCGCAAGTCGGCCACCAACTCCGTGCTGTGGTGGACGGGCGAGGACATCCCCTTCGTCCCGAACAAGCGCTTCGGCGGCGTGTGCCTCGGCTCCAAGATCGCCCCGATCTTCTACAACACGATGGAAGACGCCGGCGCCCTCCCGATCGAGCTGGACGTCTCGCAGATGGAGACGGGCGACACGGTCGAGCTGCGCCCCTATGACGGCAAGGCCCTGAAGAACGGCGCGGTGATCGCGGAGTTCTCGGTCAAGTCCGACGTGATCTTCGACGAGGTGCGCGCCGGCGGCCGCATCCCGCTGATCATCGGCCGCGGCCTGACCGCCCGCGCCCGCGAGGCGCTGGGCCTGGCCCCGTCGACCCTGTTCCGCCTGCCCTCATCCCCGGTGGACAGCGGCAAGGGCTTCTCGCTGGCCCAGAAGATGGTCGGCCGCGCCTGCGGTCTGCCGGAGGGCAAGGGTGTGCGTCCGGGCACCTATTGCGAGCCGAAGATGACCACGGTCGGCTCCCAGGACACGACCGGCCCGATGACCCGCGACGAGCTGAAGGATCTGGCCTGCCTCGGCTTCTCGGCCGATCTGGTCATGCAGTCCTTCTGCCACACCGCGGCCTACCCGAAGCTGGTGGACGTCAAGACCCACCGCGAGCTGCCGGCCTTCATCTCCACCCGCGGCGGCGTCGCGCTGCGTCCAGGCGACGGCGTCATTCACTCCTGGCTGAACCGCCTGCTGCTGCCGGACACGGTCGGCACCGGCGGCGACAGCCACACCCGCTTCCCCATCGGCATCAGCTTCCCGGCCGGCTCGGGCCTCGTGGCCTTCGCCGCCGCGACGGGCGTCATGCCGCTGGACATGCCGGAGTCGGTTCTGGTCCGCTTCAAGGGCACGCTGCAGCCGGGCGTCACCCTGCGTGACCTCGTCAACGCGATCCCGCTCTACGCCATCCGCCAGGGCCTCCTGACGGTGGAGAAGAAGGGCAAGAAGAACATCTTCTCCGGCCGTATCCTGGAGATCGAGGGTCTGCCCGACCTGAAGGTGGAGCAGGCGTTCGAGCTGTCCGACGCCTCGGCCGAGCGTTCCGCCGCCGCCTGCACGGTGCGGCTGAACAAGGAGCCGATGATTGAGTACATGCGCTCCAACATCACCCTGATGAAGTGGATGATCGCCAACGGGTACGAGGACGCCCGGACGCTCGGCCGCCGCATCAAGGCGATGGAAGCTTGGATCGCGAACCCGAACCTGCTGGAGCCGGACGCCGACGCCGAGTACGCGGCGGTGATCGACATCGATCTGGCCGACATCAAGGAGCCGATCGTCGCCTGCCCGAACGACCCGGACGACGTGAAGCTGCTGTCCGAGGTTGCCGGCGATAAGATCGACGAGGTCTTCATCGGCTCCTGCATGACCAACATCGGCCACTTCCGCGCGGCCGGCAAGATCCTGGACGGCAAGACCGACATCCCGACCCGCCTGTGGATCGCTCCGCCGACCAAGATGGACGCCCAGATCCTGACCGAGGAAGGCTATTACGGCGTTCTCGGCAAGTCAGGCGCCCGCATGGAGATGCCGGGCTGTTCGCTGTGCATGGGCAACCAGGCGCAGATCCGCAAGGGCTCCACGGCCATCTCCACCTCGACCCGCAACTTCCCCAACCGCCTGGGCATCGACACCCGCGTCTACCTCGGCTCCGCCGAGCTGTCCGCCGTCGCCGCCCTGCTGGGCAAGCTGCCGACCCCGGCCGAGTATCTGGAGCGCGTGACCGTCGTCAACCAGAAGGCCGGCGACATCTACCGTTACATGAACTTCGACCAGATCAAGGACTTCCAGGAAGTCGCCGACACGGTCGCGGCGTAACACCAAGCACCTCTTCCCCTCCCCTCGCGCAAGCGGGGGGAGGTCGGGAGGGGGGCCGGGTGCGAGTGCGTACCAATCCCGGCCGACAGCACTCCATTTTCCACAAACGGTGGCGGGTTGATAGCCCCCACGATGGACTGTCTCCATGAGAGCCACCATTGACCGCATCAAAGCCGGCCGTCTGCTTCCTCCAGACGACTTGAAGCGCCTGGGTTTGAACCCGTGGCGCGTGGTGCGAGTCGCCCTTGAGACGGTCGGTGACGAAGAGGACATCTCGATCACCGAGATGAACGCGCGCGGCGGCGGATTCAATTATCTTGCCGATGAACCGAATCTCTATTCCGACTCCGATCTGGTGGAACGCTACCGGCTATGACGGTGTCTCCTTCCGAGGCTATCACCTCGACCGACTTTTTCTTCCTAAGATCCATCATTAGAGGCCGATTCGGTGACGCTAAACCGGATCAATTTCCTTGCACTGGAGCAAACATTTTGATGTTTTTAACTTCATGAGTTCTTGAATGGCCAAAGCACAATTTGTTAACTGTCGTCAAAAAAGCACATCGCTCTCGATTAAAAAGTGTAATTAGATTTTACTAAAATTTAAAAAATGTCTTTATTCTTTTTGTCCAATTAAAAATCCAATGATAGCCGTGATTATTGGAGTGAAAATTTGGCTTAATTCAGCATATTTTGCTTTTTCCGTGAGAGTTGGAAGGAAAACCAATGCGCATACCATAATCATTAAAACAGCACCTGTAATATTAATTTTAGCATGACCGCTAGTTCCAAACAGCCTTGCAAGCAATCCAATATCTACTTTTTTGTGATCAAGGCTATTAGTCGCAGGCTGGGCAACATGTGTTCCCACCACAAATGACGAAGTTACATTTTCTGCCCTGCCAACTATTCCGACCATAGTTAACCCTCAACGTAAAATGTGAATGTGAACTGCCTATCGCCACCTTGAAGCGCATAAACCCTAAAATTAAATTGCATATTTTTGCCCCCTATCTTTCCGATTTCCAGGGGTTCCTTAAGACCCTGGCCAAGAGTGCTGTTGAAGTTAACCAATGACAAATTAAATTGATTAGAAGACGACTTGTACGACGCATTTGACTTCCCGCTCGCATCGTCAGTAAACCTAACCCGCACAACAAAAGGAGGCTGCCCAGGAAATTCAAAATCCACATTGTCGCCATTTACGATAAGAACACCCGTTTGCAGAACCGTTTTCCCCCCGGTACGCACGGAAATCATTTGCATGCCCCAGAATGATATTTGGCTTGAATGCGATTGCTCTGAAGAGCGCAAAAAAAATTATAGCAAATACCGAACTTCAGCACAAGTTCCAGTATTGAAGACCAACCAATCAGATCAACTTTTCCATCGTCCCATACACTATTCGCTCAAAATGTGAACCACCTTGGGTTAACTGGTTTCCACTAACATGCACCAGCATGCCATTCGTAAAACCGAGAAATAATAAGCCCGCTCAATCCAGCAAAGGTGTTATGTTTTGCACATTGTTTATTAGATTAAAATTTCATCCGGCAGGAGTTCAACGTGACACAGTGGACAGGTTTACCTGCCACTTTTAGCAGTTTTACCGGCCGCTTTGATGAGGCTGTCCGGGAGCGGCGGCGGGCGGAGGCTGTCCTAACCTCCCATGGGGCGAACGCGCCGACGCAGCGCACCACCGGCCTGCACTCCACGGGTGGGTGCTCCGACGCCGTGCAGGAGCGGATCGCGGGGAGAGCGGTGCTTGCCGCACCGGAGTGAGCGACGCTTCCCCGCTCAACCACTCCCCGCCAGATACGCCCTCGGCGCAGCGCCCAGGGTGCGCTTGAACATGGTGGTGAAGGCGGCGGGGTTGTCGTAGCCGAGGTCGAGGGCCACCGTGGTGACCGGGGTTCCGGCGACCAGGCGCGGCAGGGCGGAGACGAGGCAGGCCTGTTGGCGCCATGCGACGAAGCTGAGGCCGGTTTCGCGGCGGAACAGGCGCGTGAAGGTGCGGCGGCTCATGCCGAGGTCGGCGCTCCAGTCCTCGATCGTCGCGCGGATGGTCGGTTGCTGGAGGAAGCGGCGGCAGCGCGCGGCCAGGGCGGTGTGGGCGGGAAAGGGCAGCGACAGCGGCTGCGCCGGCAGCCGGCGCATCTCGTGCCCGAGCAAGGCCATCACCGCGCCGTCGTGGCTGTCCGGCTCATGGTCCACGGGGATGTCGAGGGCGCGGGCGATCAGGCCGCGGATGAAGGGCGACAGTTCCACGACCTCGCAGCGGGCGGGCATGGCGTCGGCCAGGGTGGGGTCCAGGAACAGGCTCTGGGTGGCGACCGCTCCGATCATGCGGACCTCGTGGACGACGCCCGGCGGGATCCACAGGCCGCAATGCGGCGGCATCACCCAGCGGCCCTGCGCCGTGGACAGGACGAGCGTGCCGGTCGCACCGGAAATCAGCTGTCCGCGCCGGTGCGAATGGGCGGCCAGCCGGGTGCCGTCGGCGTAGTCGTGACCCATGACGATCAGCGGGCTGGGACAGTCGTCGACCTCGTCGATGTGAACGTTCCGGACCATGGCCCAGTCTCGTAGGAAATCGGCCTGACCGCGGTGGCAGGCCCTTCCGGCGAACCATAGGCTTGCGGCGGTTTCCACGCAACGCAACGTCTCGCCGGGCCGGTCTCACAGGACTGACCGGTGGGCGGCGTCAGAAAGGGTCCCGTTCGTGACCGACACCACCTTGAGCCGGCCGAGGGCCAGCGCGACCGCGCTTCCCGTCCTGGGGGCGATCAGCGTCTGCCACCTGCTGAACGACATGGTCCAGTCGCTTCTGCCCGCGATCTATCCCATCCTGAAGGGCGGGTTCGACCTCAGCTTCGCGCAGGTCGGGCTGCTGACGCTCACCTACCAGATCACGGCGTCGCTTCTGCAACCGCTCATCGGGCTGTTCACCGACCGCCGGCCGCTGCCCTATTCGCTGGCCGCCGGCATGGGGGCGTCGCTGCTCGGGCTCGTCACGCTGGCCTTCGCGCCGAACTTCGCGGCGCTGGTGGCCGGGGGCATGCTGCTGGGGCTGGGGTCGTCGGTGTTCCATCCCGAGGCCTCGCGCATCGCGCGGCTGGCGTCGGGCGGGGCGCACGGGCTGGCGCAGTCGCTGTTCCAGGTCGGCGGGAACGCCGGGTCGGCGCTCGGCCCGCTGCTGGCCGCCTACGTCATCCTGCCGCGCGGGCAGGACAGCTTGGCGTGGTTCGCGCTGGCCGCGCTGGGCGGCATGGCCATCCTGACCGCGCTCGGGCGCTGGTACGAGCGCAACGGCCAAGCCCGCCCCGTGCGGCGCGGGGCTGCGCTGCACCGCGAGGGGCTGACCCGCGGGCAGGTCGGCCGAGCGGTGGCGGTGCTGATCGCGCTGATCCTGTCCAAATACGTGTATCTGGCCGGCATCACCAGCTACTACACCTTCTACCTGATGGAACGCTTCGCCCTGCCGGCCGACACGGCGCAGCTCTGCCTGTTCGTCTTCCTGGCGGCGGTTGCCACGGGCACGGTGATCGGCGGTCCCATCGGCGACCGGATCGGCCGCAAGACGGTGATCTGGGTGTCCATCCTGGGCATCCTGCCCTTCACGCTGCTGCTGCCCCACGTCGGCCTGACGGCGACGGTGGTGCTGAGCGCGGTCATCGGGCTGGCCCTGGCCTCCGCCTTCCCCGCCATCATCGTCTACGCGCAGGAGCTGATGCCGGGCCGGGTCGGCATGATCTCCGGCCTGTTCTTCGGCCTGGCCTTCGGCATCGGCGGGATCGGCGCCGCGGGGCTGGGCGTCGTCGCCGACCACATGGGCATCGACTTCGTCTATCAGGCGTGTGCGTTCCTACCGCTGCTCGGCCTGCTCGCCGTCTTCCTGCCGAACGTCCCGCCGAAGGACGGGGAGCGGTAAGCGCGCCGGCATCCTCCACCATCCGGGAAAACTCGGCTGCACCATCGACGGTCCGGCCGCCGTCGTCCAACATCGCCCCCAACAAAACAGGGAGGCGACCATGGCGACGGCGGCACCGGCGATGATCTTCGAGAATCCGGCGAACGGACAGAGGGAGGCGGTGTCCAACCGCGACGGCGTCCGGGCTTTCTTCGGCGGACCGTTCTACTTCGCCGTGAAAGGCGAGTGGGTGCACGCGGCGATCCACGCCGCGCTGACGGTCATTGGCCTGCTGCTGTGGCCCAGCGGGGCCCTGATGGTGATCGGTGCCTGGTTCGGCTACGCCTGCGCGACGCCGACGATCCTGGAGTCACGGTTTCGGCGGATGGGGTGGCAGAAGATTGCGGGGTGAGGTGGAACTCAGCGCGACAACACCTCCAAAATCGCCGCGACGCACACGTCGACCGGCCGGTCGGCGGTGTCGATGACGAGGGGTGGCCGGTCCCAGGGTTCGTAACCACGGCCCGTCACCTCCGCCCAAGTGGGCAGGCGGAAGCCGTCGATGTCGGGCCGGCGGGACTCGATGCGGCGGCGGTGCTCCTGGGGGTTGGAGCAGACGACCTCCACCTCGACCAGCCGGGCGCCGGCCCGTTCTGCCGTCGCGCGCCACGCCTCGCGGGTGGCGCGGACCGGGTTGACGCAGTCCGCGATCACCCGGCTGCCGAGCCGCAGGTTGTCCTCTGCCACCCCATAGGCCACCAGATAACCGAGCGGCCCTACATCGCCGCTCCTGCGCAGCGCCTGCTCGATGGTGTCGATCCGCAGGTGCAGCGCCCCCAGCCGCGTCGCCAGCGCGCGGGCGATGGTCGTCTTGCCGGTTCCGGGAAGCCCACCCAGGGCGATCAGCGTTCCTGACATCACTGGGCCGCGCCGAACTCCGCGGGGGTCAGCACCAACACGCCGTCCTCGTCGGCGAAGACGAGGTCGCCGGGGGACACGCGGATGCCGGCCAGTGTCACGGCCAAGTCGCGCTGCCCTTCGCCGTTGCGCACGGTCTTGCGCGGGATCGCCGCCACCGCCTTGATGCCGAGGTCCAGGGTGGCGAGTACGGCGGCGTCGCGGACGCAGCCGTGGATGACCACGCCTTCCCACCCGTTCTTCACCGCGTCCTTGGCGATCAGGTCGCCCATCAGGGCGGCGCGCAGGCTGCCGCCGCCGTCCACCACCAGCACCTTGCCTTTCCCCGGTGTGCCCAGCGTCTCCTTGACGCGGGAGTTATCCTCGAAGCACTTGATGGTCACCGCCTCGCCGGCGAACTTGCGGCGCGCGCCGAAGTCGCGGAAGACCGGGTCGGCGACGCGGGCTGTCTTCTCGAAGCGGTCGTAGTGGTCGCAGGTGCTGTCGAAGTCGGACATGGGGTTTCGCTCCCGAGGAGGCATTTGTTTGTGTTTGCCGGGAGCATAATCCACCGGCCGTAAGGGTCAATCCTCCAAGGGGCCGTCCGTGGGCTCCACCGCACCCGTGCTGGTGCGTTCCAGGATCGCGTGGCGGCGGAAGCGGTGGAGTTCGGCGGGGCGCCCGCCGGTCTGGCTCTCGAACCGGCCGGTCGGCTCCACGAGGCCGCCGGAGATCATCAGGCGGCGGAAATTCTGCTTGTGCAGCCGCTCGCCGGACAGCGCCTCGACCACCTGCTGGAGCTGGTTCAGGGTGAAGGTGGGGGGCAGAAGCTCGAAGACGATGGGGCGGTACTTCAGCTTGCCGCGCAGCCGCTCCAGCGCCGTCGCCAGGATGCGGCGCCCGTCGCGCGCCATCGGGCGGCCGAGCGCGCGCGGCATCTCCGGGCGCGCGGATGCGGTCTCCACGCCGGCGCGGCGCGCGAGGTCGTGGTCGCGGAAGGCCTCCACCACCAGCCCGGCCTCGTACAGAAGCTCGTAGCGCTCCAGCACCCGTTCCGAATCCCACGCCGCGCCGTCCAGCGCGAAGGCCATGCCGGCGCGCTCCCCCCGGCGCGCGCGGGAGGGCTCGTCGGGGGCCGCCGCGACCCAGCGGGCCAGCGCCGGGCGGATCACCGAGTCGAGCAGATGCGGACGCTCATCCCGCCAGTCCTCCCAGGGGAAGAAGTCGTAGAGGTCGCGCCACTCCGCTCCCGATTCCCCGTCCCCCATGCGCAGCGGCGCCTCACGCACCAGCGCCAGATAGCCCACCACCAGGGAGCGCGCGCCGCCGAACAGTTCGTGCGGGTCCCGGTAGCGATCGCCGAAGCTGTAGAGCTGCTCCACATAGCGCAGGGCCAGCCCCGCCCGCCCCTCCGCCACCGCGCGCACGCCGTCCTGCAGGGTGCGGAAGCGCTGCGGATCGAAGGGCGCACCGGGCAGGGCGTCGCGGTGCGGCAGCGGCTCGTCGCCACGGCGGTGCGATTCGGGGATCTCGAAGCCGCTGCGCACCGTCACCACCCGTGGCACGACGCGCGGCACTGCGCCGGCGGCCGACGCCCCGTTCACCGCGACAATGGCCACCGCCAACCCCACCTGTGTCCCGTCCGCCACGCGCCGCACCACCCCCTGTTGAGCCGTCCCGGCAAGATAGGCGCGGAGGGCACGCAAATCACCGGTCATCGCGCCGCAGCGGGACACTTCCGGCCCAGATAAGGCTTCCACGATACTTTTGTGACTCCCCTTGGGCGCCGGGGATGATACATGACGCGCGACACAGGCCCGCGCCTGCTCCGCCACCACACCGATCTGATCCCATGGAAGCCGCAACCCTCGCCCTGCCCATCGTCGTCGGGCTGATCGGCGTCGCCCTCCTCTTCGACTTCCTGAACGGCCTGCACGACGCGGCCAACTCCATCGCCACCGTGGTCTCCACCCGCGTGCTGAAGCCGCAGGCCGCGGTGGCGATGGCCGCCTTCTTCAACTTCATCGCCTTCCTGTTCTTCGGCCTGCATGTGGCGACGACCATCGGCACCGGCATCGTCGGCGGCGGGGTCGTGGACGCCAACGTGATCTTCGGCGCGCTGATGGGGGCGATCGTCTGGAACGTCATCACCTGGTGGCTGGGCATCCCGTCCAGCTCCTCGCACGCGCTGATCGGCGGGCTGGTGGGGGCCGGCGTGGCCAAGGCCGGCTGGGGGGCGGTGGTCGTCTCCGGTCTGACCAAGACCGCTGCCGCCATCGTGCTGTCCCCCGTCGTCGGCTTCGTCCTGGCGAGCATCATGATGATCATCGTTTCCTGGGGATTCCGGCGCAAGGCGCCCTTCGCGGTGGACCGGCTGTTCCGGCACCTGCAGCTCGTCTCCGCGTCGCTCTACAGCCTGGGGCACGGCGGCAACGACGCGCAGAAGACCATGGGGATCATCGCCGTGCTGCTCTACTCCCAGGGCCTGCTGGGGTCGGAGTTCTACGTGCCCTTCTGGGTGGTGCTGAGTTGCCAGGCCTGCATGGGCTTGGGCACGCTGTTCGGCGGCTGGCGCATCGTGAAGACCATGGGGTCGAAGCTGACGGAACTGAAGCCGGTCCAGGGCTCCTGCGCGGAGACGGGCGGCGCCCTCACGCTGTTCGCGGCGACTTGGCTGGGCGTGCCGGTCAGCACGACCCACACGATCACCGGCGCGATCATCGGCGTTGGCGCCACCCGCCGCACCAGCGCGGTGCGCTGGGGGCTGGCGCACGGCATCGTCATCGCCTGGGTCGTCACCCTGCCGGCGACGGCGCTGGTCGGCGCCCTGTTCTACGAGGTCTCGCTGCTCCTCTGGTGAGGGGCAGCCCCGGCAAGGGCGGCGCAAACGAAAAGGGCGGCCAAACGGCCGCCCTTTTTCGGTATCCTCCGTGACTGGAGCGGGCGAAGGGATTCGAACCCTCGACCCCAACCTTGGCAAGGTTGTGCTCTACCCCTGAGCTACGCCCGCGCCGCTCCGTCGGAGGAGCGCCCGTATACCCGCTGGCGCTCACGCTGGCAAGCGGCTTTTGACTTCGCACTTCATTTTTCCATCGAAACGAGGACACCTGCCGTGCCGATGCCGCCCGACGCGGAGTGGAACCGCGAGATCGACTCCCTGGTCTTCACCCCGGACGGGCACCGGGGCCGGTGCGTTGTCCACCGGCTGGCCTTTCGCGCTCTGCTTGGCCTGCGCCAGCCGGAGCCTGCCGACGGGCTCGCCCATTTCGCCGCGCACCGCGCCGCCTACCAGCGGGCCGCGGCGCGGAAGATCGCCGACCGCGGCTTGGCTCCCGACGCCAACCTCCACCTGACCAGCCGGGCGGTTCAGGGGGCGTTGGAGGAAACCGCTTCGGCGTGAAGCACCAGGGCGGTCTCCGGCCTCTGCTCCGGCAGCAGGATGCCGGCCTGACGCAGCAGCGCGCCGGTGGACTCCAGCCCCTCCCCCGCCAGCCGCCTCTGCGCGTCGGAGGGGGCGTAGCCGCGCACCGCCTGCGGCCCGGGAAGGGTAAGGCGGTAGAGCCGCGCGTCGTCGAGACCCGGCAGGGTTAGCGGCGCGGGGATGGGTGCGGATGGGCTGGTCCGCTGCGCGACGAGGTACACGGCCTCCCCACCGTCCGGAGCGACCACGCCCTGGACGCGCCGCCCGTCAAGTTCCGGCCCGGCGTGGTGCAGGCCGCCATGCAGCAGGGGGCGCAGCCGCTTGTGCAGGGCGATCCAGTCCGCCAGCTCCGTCGCCTGGTCGGGCGGCAGGGCGAGCGGGTCAAGCTCCACCCCCATGTGCCCGAACAGCGCGACAGCGGCGCGGAAGCCCAGGCTGTGGCGGCGGCCGGTCTGGTGGTTGGGGCTGGCGGAGACATGCGCGCCCATGATCTCCGGCGGCAGGAAGCGCAGGAACCCGCGCTGGATGTCCAGCCGCTCCAGCGCGTCGGTGCAGTCGGACGGCCAGACGCGCACCGCCCGCCCCAGCACGCCGAGATCGGACCGCCCGCCGCCCGACGCGCAGCTTTCGATCTCCAACGCCGGATGCGCCGTCCGCAGCCGGTCCATCAGCGCGTAGACTGCAAGGACCTGCCGGCGGTAGGCCGGCCGCCCGGCGGCGTCGCCAGCGTCGGTCAGGTCACGGTTCATGTCCCATTTCAGGTAGGCAATGGGCGCCTCGCGCAGCTGCCGGTCGAGCGCGTCGAACAGGTGCTCCGTCACCTCCGGCCGAGTCAGGTCGAGGACGAGCTGGCGGCGCGAGGTCACCGGATCGCGCCCGCGGACGCCCAGCGCCCAGTCCGGATGCGCGCGGAGCAAGTCGCTGTCCGGGTTGACCATCTCCGGCTCCACCCACAGGCCGAACTCCATGCCCAACTCGTTCACGCGGTTGGCCAGCGGCGCCAAGCCGTTGGGGAAGATGGCCGGGTCGGGCGTCCAGTCGCCGAGCCCGGCGCGGTCGCTGCGCCGGCCGCGGAACCAGCCGTCGTCCAGCACGAACCGCTCCGCCCCCAGCCGCGCCGCGGCCTCCGCCTGCTGCATCAGGCGGGCCTCGTCCAGCTTGAAGCCGTTGCCTTCCCAGGTGTTGAAGGTCACCGGGCGCGGGCGCATGGGCCCACCCGGCCAGCGCAGCACCCGTTGCCGCGCGTGGGCGTGGAAGTGGCGCGACAGCCCGCTCCAGCCCTCGGGCGACAGGGTGGCGTGAGCGGTGACGGTCTCCAGCCGCTCCCCGGCCCCCAGGATGACCTCGCCGGGGTGGAACAGCTCGCCCACCGTCACCAGGACGCGCCCGTCGGTCACGCGCTCCGCCGTCAGGCGGTGGCCGCCGCTCCAGCCCAGTTGGACGCCGAAGACGGTCCCGGCCTCCTCGCCGCTGCCGGGAAGACCGGCCAGCAGGCCGGGGAAATGGGTTTGCGTGCGGTTGCCGCGCGTCTCGATCGTCAGGGTTTCGCGGGCGAGCGGGACGGTGGTTTCCTGGAACTCCCGCGCCCAGCGTCCCTCCAGCGCGCGGATATCGGCGACGGCGGCGGGCAGCAGGAAGACGCCCGACGCGATGCGGTCCACCACCAGACCCGGCTCGCCCTCGTTCACCAGGACGTTGCGGCTGGTGAGGACGTCGTCGTCGCCGAGGTCGAGGTGAAGCTCCAGCGACAGGCGCGCGACGGGGTCCTGGGCGACGACCACGCAGGCGGTGCCGTCCCGGCGCACCTCCCGCACGTCGAAGGCCGCGGTCCAGTCCTGCCCACCGCGGTGGGCGACCAGAGCCGGCGTGGTCTGCACGTCCAGCCCGACCGTCGGCATCAGGGTCGCTTCGGGGACCAGCCGGTCGAGCCGGTTGTTGGGCCGCCCGGCGGCTCGAAGGTCGCGCAGCCACGCCTCCTCCAGCCCATCAGGAAGGCGGGCTCCCCACCAGGCAATCTCCGGCAGTCCACGGGGGTGCCGCAGCAAAAGCAGCGTCGTCCCCGGCCCGTCGAGCCGCAGGATCTCGGGCGCAGGTCCCGGCGCACCGTCCGGCGTGGAACCGGAAGCGGAACCGGGCCGCAACCCGGCCAGGGTCGTTGCGGCCGCGACGCCGGCCAGCAGGCGCCGCCGGCAAATCCCGATTCGCCCGCCAATTCGATGACCCATCCTCCCATCCTTCCGCGGCTTCGGGGAGGAAGGGAGGTGTCGCCGAAGGCGGGTGATGACAAGCCGCGACCCGGACTCAGTTCCCCAGCGCGGAAAAGGAGGAGCCGGCGTTGCGGAAATAGTTCAGCACATAGACGCGCACGCTGGTGGCGAAGGGAATGCCCTGGGTGCGGCTGGCGTCGATGTCCGCGCACAGCGCCTCCACCGACTTGCCTTCACGCTGGGCGATGTCCTTCAGGCCGTCCCAGATCGTCGCCTCCAGGCGCAGGCTGGCCCGGCGGCCGCCGAGCGACACCGAGCGCGACACCACGACGGGCTGCGCGGAGAGGGAGCTGAGGTCGGCCATCTCGTCGAGGGCGCGGGGAATGCGGCGATCCATCTTCATCGGAACGGTCCTGTCTCGGCCTGACGCCCAGAGGCGCCGAATGCCGATTTTTTACCCCCGGCACCACCTCTCGCTGTGTGAAGAACTTCACAGTGCGGACCGTCGCCAGGGACCAAAGCTGTGGCATACCGCAGTATTCACGCTGTTCGGGCGCAGCCGCCGCGGTGTGGGCACGGGCCGTCTCGGCCTTGGGTATCCTCCACCGTTCGTGGTATGCCTTTCACCTTCAGCCGAAGCGGATCGCCGGCCCGGCGCGCTTCTTCCCGAGCCTCCTCCATGCCATTCGAGCGCAGACGGACATCCATGGACCTCCGCAAAAGCACCGAGCAGGCCGTGAAGGTCCACACCACGGGCACGCACCGGATCGTCGCGCCGGAGCAGACGCTCGCCCGCGTGGCCCCCTTCCTTCCGGTCATGGGCATCACGCGCGTGGCGAACGTCACCGGGTTGGACACGGTCGGCATCCCGGTGGTGATGGTGACCCGGCCGAACTCCCGCTCCGTCTCGGTCGCGCAGGGCAAGGGCGTGACGCTGGCCGCCGCCAAGGCGTCCGGAGTCATGGAGTCGGTCGAAAGCTACCACGCGGAACGCATCACCCTGCCGCTGAAGTACGGCAGCTACGAGGAGCTGCGCTGGTCCCACCCGATCGTGGACGTACACCGGCTGCCCCGGCTGGATTCCGGCGGCTTCACCCCGCACACGCCGATGCTGTGGCTGGAAGGGACGGACCTGCTGGGCGGCGGCCCGAAATGGGTGCCGTTCGAGATGGTGCACCTGAACTTCACGCTGCCCCTGCCGCCGGGGTCGGGCAGCTTCGTCGCCGGGTCGAACGGGCTGGCCTCGGGCAACTCGCTGGCGGAGGCCATCGGCCACGCGATCACCGAACTGGTGGAGCGCGACGGCGCCACCCTGTGGCGCCTGCGCGGCCTGGAAGCGCAGGAAGCGACGCGCATCGACCCGGCCACGGTGAACGACCCGGTCTGCGCGTCCCTGCTCGACCGGTTCGACGCGGCCGGCGTGGACGTCGGCCTGTGGGAGATCACCAGCGACATCGGCCTTCCGGCCTTCCTCTGCCGCATCGTGACGCGGGAGGACGCGCCGCAGCAGTCCATCCGGCCGGCGCTGGGCATGGGCTGCCACGCGGCGCGCGAGGTCGCGCTGTCCCGCGCCCTGACGGAGGCGGCGCAGAGCCGCCTGACCTTCATCGCCGGGGCGCGCGACGACATGCCCCGCGCGGAATACGAACGCCACCTCGACCCGGTCCAGCACGAGCGCTGGAAGACGCGCATCACCGGGGGCACGGGCGTGCGCGACTTCGCCACCGTCCCCACCTTCTCCGGCCGCACCATCGAGGACGACCTTGCCCACCAGCTCGACCGGCTGCGCGCCGTCGGCATCGAGGAGGTGGTGGCCGTGGACCTGACCAAGCCGGAGTTCGGCATCCCCGTGGCCCGCGTCGTCATCCCGGGCCTGGAGGGGATCGACGAGTCGCCGGACTATCTGCTGGGCGCACGGGCGCGCGCCGTTGCCGACATGAGCGCCGGAGTGGAAGCATGAGCATGAGCGGCCTGTACATCTTCCTCGGCCCCACCCTGCCCCGCGCGGAGGCCGCGCGCGACCTGGACGCGGCCTACCTGCCACCGGTGGCGCAGGGCGACATCATCCGCCTGTGCGCCCGCAAGCCGCGCGCCATCGGGATCGTGGACGGCTTCTTCGAGAACATCCCCTCGGTCTGGCACAAGGAGATCCTGCACGCCATCGACCAGGGCGTCGCGGTGTTCGGCGCGTCCAGCATGGGGGCGCTGCGTGCGGCGGAGCTGCACCCCTTCGGCATGATCGGGGTCGGCGCCATCTTCGAGGCCTTCCGCGACGGGCGGCTGGAGGACGACGACGAGGTCGCCGTGATCCACGGCCCGGCCGAGCTTGGCTACCCCAGCCTGTCGGAGGCGATGGTCAACATCCGCCGCACCCTGGCCGACGCGGTCGCCGACGACGTCATCCCGGCGGCCACGGCCATGCTGCTGGAGGGCATCGCCAAGGCCCTGCCCTACCGCGACCGCGGTTACGGGCGCGTGCTGCGGCTGGCCGTCGACCAGGGCGTGCCGGAGGAGGAAGTGGCCGACCTGAAGCTGTGGCTGCCCAACGGCCGGTTCGACCAGAAGCGCGACGACGCGCGGGAGATGCTGCGGGCCATGCGCCGCTGGGCGGGCCAGGGAGCGGCGGCGCCGGAGGCGCGCTTCCACTTCGAGCGCACCGTCCTGTGGGACCGGGCCGTCCGCGACGCGGCATCGCTCGCCGACCGGGAGCGCATGGAGTAGACTGTCGGGCGCGCGAAAACGGCGCTGGGTACGACAGCCTGGACGAGCATGGGATTACTGAAAAACGTCGGCACGGTTCTGCGCCGCAACCGGCTTCTCAGCGGGCTCGACGATGCCCAGATGGCCGAGCTGGTCGCGCTCGGCCGCGTGTCGCGCTTCATCGAGGGGCAGACCGTCTTCACCAAGGGCGACCCCGGCGATTGCCTGTACGCCATCCTGAAGGGGCAGATCGCCGTCTCCACCTCCTCGGTGGACGGCAAGACGATGCTGCTGAACATCCTCAATCCGGGCGACGTGCTGGGCGAGATCGCCCTGATCGATGGCAAGGAACGGACGGCCGGCGCCGCGGCGCTCCGCCCGTCGGAGCTGTTCCGCATCGACCGGCCGGAGTTCATCTCCTTCCTGGAACGCCACCCCCGATTGTGCATCGAAATGATGGCCGTGCTGTGCGAGCGGCTGCGCTGGGTGTCGGAGAACATCGAGGACGCCGTCTTCCACGACGTGCCCCGGCGTCTTGCGCGGCGAATCCTGCTTCTGTTGGACACCTACGGCCAGCGCAGCACCGCCGGCATCCGGGTCAACCAAGCCGTGTCCCAGGAATCGCTCGCCGCTATGCTCGGCGTCACCCGCGAGATGGTGAACAAGAGCCTGCGCGCGTTGCGGAATTCAGGCGCAATCACCTACACCAAGGGCTTCATCGTGGTGACCGATCTTCATCTGCTGAAAGACATGGCCGGAGAGTCCGACCGCGTGCCTTGACGCATAGGGCCACTCACAATTAGTTTTGTCGTCGCAATCTCTTTCAATCGCGCTATAGTGCGTTAAGCACGAAACGGGCGGCATCGGAAGGTTATGGCCATGGCTGAACAGGGGTCCCAGGAAACCAGCACGCTCCCGCCGCCGGCCGGCGTCGTGCCGCTGGAGGCGCGCACGGTGAAGCTGTTCGGCCACGCGACGCTGATCCGGCTGGAGCCGTCCTACTGGGAAGCGCTGGACGAGATCTGCCGCCGCGAGGACCTGACGGTGGACGAACTGTGCAGCGACCTCAAGGACCGACTCGATTCGCAGTCCCGGCGGTCGCGCCGCGTGTCCAGCGTGTCGCTGTCCAACGCGGTGCGCGTCTTCATCGTTGGCTATTACCGCAAGGCGGCGACGGAAAAGGGGCACGACCGCGCCGGCCATGGCCGCGGCGACCCGTTCGTCAGCACGCCTTTCGACCTGCCCCCCACGCCGAAGCAGACCTGACACGCCGTTCCCGACCGGTTGTACCCGACACGCCTTTCCTGATTCAGCCAGCCCTGCCGGCGAGCGCGCGTCCGCTCGCCCCACGATCCCGCTAAACGCCCTCCGTCCGCGCGCCCGCCCGCGCTCGTTTCCATCGCAGGCTGTAAATTCGTTCGGCGCGACAAAGAGGCGGCTGGCGCAATTCGTCTGAAATTTGCAAGACTGCGGCTCCCGCCCCGTCGCAGAGCCGCCCAGCGCATGAGCACGGCTGAGCCGTCCATCTCCAGCTTTCCACCGCCCCGCCGCCCGTGGGACCGCTCGGCCCTGCCCGAGGTGGCCTTCATCGTGGCCGCGATGGTGGTGCTGTTCCTGGTGATGCGGCAGAACTACCTGCTGTTCCATCTCTGCGCCGAGCTGTTCGCCGTCGTCGTGTCGGTTTCGGTCTTCATGATCGCATGGAACACGCGCGCGACCAACCAATCGCCCTTCCTGGCCTTCGTCGGGCTGTCCCTGCCCGCGGTGGCCCTCCTGGACCTGCTGCACAGCGTCTCGTTCCAGGGCATGAACGTCATCGGGGAGGGCGGCCCGAACCTGGCGACGGAGCTGTGGATCGCCGCCCGCTACGTCCAGGCCGCCGTCTTCCTGGCTGTCCCGCTGCTGGGCGAAACGCGCCTGCGCACCGGCGACGTCCTGCTGGTCCAGGCCGGCACCATGGCCATTTCCCTGCTGGCCATTTTCACCTTCGACATCATGCCGGACTGCTACGTCCCCGGTGTCGGGCTGACCCCCTTCAAGGTGGTCAGCGAGTATGTGATCAGCGGGGCGGCAGCGCTGGCCTGCCTGTTGCTGATCCGCCGGCGGCAGCAGTTCCAGCGGGGGGTGTACGGGCTGACGCTTGCCGGATTCGCCCTGCTGATCCCGCAGGAGATGGTGTTCACCCTCTACGACGATCCGCACGGGCTGCTGAACGCGACCGGGCACTTCATCAAGATCCTGTCCTTCTACCTCCTCTACAAGGCGATTGTCGTCACCGCCCTGAAGAACCCCTACGACCTGGCCTTCTACCGCATGCGCCGCAGCGAGGAGGCTTTGCGCGACCATCTCGGCGGGCTGGAATCGCTGATCGCGACGCGGACCGGCGAACTGCGCGACAGCGAGGGGCGCTGGCGGGCGCTGCTGGAATGCTCCAACGACTGGTTCTGGGAAACCGACGCGCACGGACGCTTCACGTCGCTGTCGCCGCGCGCCGAGGAATCCACCGGGCGGGGCGGGACCGAGCTTCTGGGCTTCACCCACGCCGACCTGCTCGACACGAGCCGCCCGCCGGAGGATTTCCCCGCGCTGGCCGAGGCGCTGCGCCGGCGGGAGCCCTTCCGCCGCCTGGCCTTCCCGCTGGCGGCGCCCGGCGGGTCGACCCGCTGGGTCCTGGTCAGCGGCATGCCTCGGAACGACGCGGACGGGACCTTCCTCGGCTACCGCGGCACGACCAGCGACATCACGGCCGGCCGGCAGGCGGCGGACGCCGCCCGGCAGAAGCAGACCATGGCCGCGCTGGGCAGCCTGGTCGGCGGCCTCGCCCACGAGATCAACAACCTGCTGCAACCCATCATCGGCCTGTCCGAGTTGGCGCTCGGCCGCGTCGGGGAGGACGCCAAGCTGCGCCTCTACCTGAACGCCGTGCACGAAAGCGGCCTGAAGGCCCGCGACATCATGCGCGATGTCCTGCAGTTCGCGCGGGTCGAGGTCACCGAGTCGCCGCCGGGCGACCTGGAAGAGGCCGTCCACTCCGCCGTGCAGCTGGCGACCCCGTCGCTGTCCGCCGGCCTGCGCGTTCGCACGCGCGTGGGCACGGGCCTGGCGCCCGTGACGATCACCGCGACCGAGCTGACGCAAGTCCTGCTGAACCTGATCCAGAATGCCAACGACGCCATGCCGGACGGCGGCGCCCTGACCATCGCCGCCGACGGCGTGACGGTTCGGGAACCGGACGCATCCCGCCGGCAGATCGCCGAAGGCTCCTACATCCGCCTGACGGTGGCCGACACGGGCTGCGGGATGGACGAGCAGACGCGCCAGCGCGTGTTCGATCCGTTCTTCACGACCAAGCCCGTCGGCAAAGGGACAGGGCTTGGGCTTTCGGTTGTGTATGGTATCGTAAGGAACGGCGGAGGCGATATCCTGGTCGAGAGCGCGCCCGGCCGGGGTACGACCTTCATCATCGACCTGCCCGTCGCCCGCGCCGGCGCCACGGGCGAAACGACACATGGGATGGCGGTTCATGGCGAAGGTGCTGGTCGTTGAGGACTCCGCGGCGGTTCGGCTGGCCGTGACGGAGGTGATCGAGCAGGCCGGCCATACGGTCTCCTCGGCGGAGAATGGGCGGGTCGCCATCGAGCTGTTGCGGGGCGAAACCTTCGACCTGATCGTGACGGACGTCCTGATGCCCGAAGCCGACGGGCTGGAGGTCATCAAGGAGGCGCGCGCGCGCCACCCCAGCACCCAGGTGCTGGCGATGTCCGGCGGCGCGCCGAATCTGCCGGCGGGCTACGCCCTGAAGATGGCGGAGATGTTCGCGGCCGACGCCGTCCTGTTCAAGCCCTTCCTGAACGAGGAGCTGAAGAAGGCCGTGGCGCGCCTGCTGGCGGAAACCGCCGGCAACGGTAAATAGCCGGATCGGCCAGCGCGCTGGCCGGCAAACTGGTAACACCACAGCGTCCGAAGGTCGCACCCGGCGCCGTCTTGACAACCCGTCTCCTCACCGGTATCAGTTACGTCTCTAAACCGTAAGGTTTGGATAGGAACCGGCGGGCTGGGGCGTGGGAGGGAAATCCACAACAACAAGCGCCCCGCCCACCTTTCCGGCGCAGACTTTTCCTGCACAGTTTTTCTTGCGCAAGCGGAATCGGGACGGAGGCCGGATCAGGCCCCGGGGATCAGGCGGCGGCTTGGCGCTTGTTCAAAAGTCCGCGCAGCACCCGCGACAGCAGATCGGCCAGTTGCAGCTGGTCCGGCCCCGACAACGCCGCGATCACGCCGGCGAACTCCTTCAGCGGATCGTTCTCCAGCAGCTCCAAGGCCTTCGGCGTGGGGTGGAGCTGGATCACGCGGCGGTCTTCCGGCACCGGCACGCGGGTCAGCAGGTTTTTGGTCACCAGCACCTCGACCATCTGCGAGGCCGCACCGCGCGTGGTCGCGTGGAATTCGGCGAAGGCGGACACCGTCCGCTGGCTGGGATTGGCGCGCGCGAAGTAGCGCAGAGCGGTCCATTGCGACGGCTTCAGACCCTGCGTGTAGCCCATGCTGTCCGCAAGATGGCCGATGTGCATCATGACCTCGGCAATCGCTTGCGCCGACGCCTGTGACGATGGGCTTTTCGACATGACGACCGGGTCTCGATGGTTACTGTAGCGTGCAGAACCCGCAAATGGCGCCATACAGGGCATTGTCGCAGCCGGAGTCTACACCATTTAGAGGCTATACGATCACTAGACTATCAGCCGCGCGAAGCGAAGTCCAGCGCGGCCACGGTTACGGTGTAGGCAACACTAAGCCATGCGGACACAAAACGAAACAGCGGCGTCGGGCGCCCCCCTTCACACGGTGTCGCACCCCCGCGTCGCAGGGCAGCTACCACCTCCTGTACGAACGGAGTCGTGCGTTTTGGCTGGCGTTGCAACCCGACTCGCCTATATATGCGCGCCATGACCAGCACGCCCCTTTCCATCCCCGGTTCCAAGACCAGCGCCGCGACGACTCCGAAGGTCGGCATCGTCAGCCTGGGCTGCCCGAAGGCGCTCGTCGATTCGGAGCGCATCCTCACCCGCCTGCGCGCCGAAGGCTACGAGATCTCGCCGTCCTACGACGGGGCCGACGTCGTGCTGGTGAACACCTGCGGCTTCCTCGACTCGGCGAAGAAAGAGTCGCTGGAGGCCATCGGCGAGGCCATCAAGGAAAATGGCCGCGTCATCGTGACCGGCTGCATGGGCGTGGAATCGGACATGATCCGGGAGGTCCACCCGGACGTGCTGGCCGTCACCGGCCCGCACCAGTACGAGCAGGTGGTCAACGCCGTGCACGACGCCGTGCCGCCGGTGCACGACCCCTTCACCGACCTGGTGCCGCCGGAAGGGCTGCGGCTGACGCCGCGCCACTACGCCTACCTGAAGATTTCCGAAGGCTGCAACAACCGCTGCTCCTTCTGCATCATCCCGTCCTTGCGCGGCGACCTGGTCAGCCGCCCCGTCGCCTCCGTCCTGCGCGAGGCGGAGAAGCTGGCGACCGCCGGCGTAAAGGAGCTGCTGGTCATCTCCCAGGACACCAGCGCCTACGGCGTCGACCGCAAGTACGCGGAGGAGGACTGGTACGGCCGCAAGGTCAAGGCCCGCTTCCTCGACCTGTGCCAGGAACTGGCGAACTTCGACGTCTGGGTGCGCCTGCACTACGTCTACCCCTACCCGCACGTGGACGAGGTCATTCCGCTGATGGCGGAGGGCCGCATCCTCCCCTACCTGGACATCCCGTTCCAGCACGCCTCCCCCACCGTGCTGAAGGCCATGCGCCGCCCGGCCGCGCAGGAGAAGCAGCTGGACCGCATCAAGAAGTGGCGGGCGGAATGCCCGCACCTGGTGCTGCGCTCCACCTTCATCACCGGCTTCCCCGGCGAGACGGAGGAGGACTTCCAGTTCATGCTGGACTGGCTGCAGGAGGCGCAGCTGGACCGCGTGGGCTGCTTCAAGTACGAGCCGGTCGAGGGTGCCGCCGCCAACGCCCTGCCCGGCGCGGTGCCGGAAGAGGTCAAGCAGGAGCGCTGGGAGCGCTTCATGGAGACCCAGAAGGCCATCAGCGCCGCGCGGCTGAAGGAGAAGGTCGGCTACACGCTGGGCGTCATCATCGACGAGGTCGACGAGGAAGGCGCCATCGGCCGGTCCTACGCCGACGCGCCGGAGATCGACGGCAACGTCTTCCTGAACGGCGAGACCAACGTGAAGCCCGGCGACATCGTGGACGTGACCATCGAGCACGCCGACGACTACGACCTCTGGGGCTCCATCGAGCGTCCGGAGTAAGGCCGCATGCCCGTCACCCCTGAAGACACCCAGCTCATGGATGTGCTTCAGGGTGGGCGCTGTTTCTATTGCGGCGAGCCGATCGGGGCGAAGGCCACCTTCGACCACCTGATCCCGCAGGCCTACGGCGGGGCCGACGAACCGGCCAACGTCGTGCTGGCGCACCGCCGCTGCAACCAGAAGAAGGGCGACCGGCTGCCCACCGCGGAGGAGATCGAACGCTTCGCCGCGGAGCGTCGGCGCAGCCGGCTGGGCGTCTGGCCGCCCCTCCTCGCCCTGCTGAAGGCCGAGCCCGGCGACGAGTGGATGACCGTCGCCCGCGCCATCGCCGATCTGCCCATCGCCGATCTGCGCTGACGGGAACATGCCAGCCGGCGGGCGGTTGACATGGCTGACCCTTCCGAACGGAGACGAGGCCACATCATGAAGCAGCCGCATACCGAAGGCAGCATCAAGCACACCGACGACCAGCAGAACACCGGCAACCACAAGAAGTCCGACGCTCCCGACGCCGGCGGTGCCGACCGCTTCGGCGGCACCCGCAAGGGCGCGGAGAACGTCGAGAAAACGGATAAAAAGACTTCGTAGGCTTGAACCCGGAGGCTCTAAAGGCTTCGGGAACACACCGACCAGAGTTGGCGTCCACCCGCTGGACCGATTCTTTTCGGCCAGCCGGTGCTGTGTTGGAGCAAAACCGCTTCCCCCGCGTTCCGGTCTGGATGCGCTGAGCGCGCCCGGGCTTTATGCGGAGGGCTTCCCATGCTGACGCTCGACCTGACCTTCGGGCAACCTTTTGGCGTCACCGGTACCTTCGGGGGGCCGGTGATGCCGCTCAACCCC
The DNA here is from genome assembly GCF_025961225.1 of Azospirillum canadense. Classification (GTDB taxonomy): domain Bacteria; phylum Pseudomonadota; class Alphaproteobacteria; order Azospirillales; family Azospirillaceae; genus Azospirillum; species Azospirillum canadense. Next base: position 1,361,571 of record NZ_JAOQNG010000010.1, read on the forward strand.
GGACCGGTCCCGACCTTCACGTCCGACCCGGTGACACCCTTCACCGCCACGCCGGTGCCGCCCTTCACCTCGAACCCGGTGCCGCCGCTCACCGTCCTTCAGCCGCCGCCGACCATCGGGATCGTGACGCCCCCCGTCATTGCAACGCCTGTCATCACGCAGCCGGTCATTACGACTCCCGTCGTGCTTCCGCCGGGCTTTGTCAGCACCACCCCCGGCGTGACGCTCATCGGCGGCCCAGGCGACGACACGCTCCTTGGCGGTCCCGCGCCGGATTTCATCGACGGGCGCGGGGGCAACGACCTGCTCGCCGGCGGCCCCGCCAACGACACGATCGTGGGAGGACCGGGCCAGGACATCCTGACCGGCAACGGCGGCGCCGACCTATTCTTGTTCGCGCCCGGCGACGGGCACGACGTGGTCACCGATTTCAACCCGTTCGAGGGCGATCACCTCGCCCTGCCCTTCGGCAGCGCGTCCAGCGTCACCACAGACGCCGTGGGCAACGCAGTCGTCGCCTGGTCACCGACGGACTCCGTGACCCTGGCCGGGGTGAGCCCGGTCCTGGTCAGCCCGTCCTGGTTCGCCTGACGGCGTCAGGCGTTCCGCTTCAGGGGCCCGGTTTGGCGTTCCATCTGGCGCTCAATAATGGGCGCCATGACGCCGCGGGAGGCGTGCATCGCGATGTCCATCAATTGCGTGCCCGCGTCCAGCCAGGACCGCATGGCCTCGCCGATCAGGCGGCTCTGGATCTCCGTGGCCTTCATCGGGCTCGGTGCGCCGGCCAGCTCCCGCGCGCCGTCGAGCCAGGCACGCCCAGTGGCTTCGGCCCACGACGCCCAGACGCGCCCGGCCTCGTTGCCGGCGGAGACCACGATGGCGGGGATGGACGCCAGCGTTTCAAACCCTTCGACCATGGACGTGGCCGTGGCCGTGGGGCGAGCGACGGCGCTCGCCTCCGAAGCGCTCCGCATCATCGCCTCGGCACCCGCGCGCAACGGCGTCTCCGCCGCGCGGGCGGAGTCCTCGACCGTCTTCCCGGCCACCTCGGCGATCGCGCTGCTCGCCTCACGCAGTCCCGCAGCGGCGGCGTCCTGCGCCGCCTCCTTGGCTGCCTTGCGGCGGGCGTCCGCGATAGCCTCCCGGCCGGCGTCCATGCGCTCGGCGATGGCCTGGGTCTCGTCGTCGCTCAGCAGCTTGCGCATGGCCGGCAGAAGCTCCTTGCGCTCGTCGCGGATGTGCTGCTGGAAGACCCGGTGCAACTCCGCCAGCTTGCCAGCGAAGCCCTCGTCGTCCTTGGGCATGCGCTCCAGCTCCGCCAGCAGGGCGCGCGCGGTCTTGTTGTCGGCGGTCGCGTCGTCGACCAGCCCCTTCAGCTTCGGATGGCGGCGCAGGGCCGGGAACAGGTGCTTCGTCTCCAGTTCCATCTGGAGCTGAAGCTCGTCCCGCAACTCGGCCAGCAGGCGCTCGCGTGTCTTCACGGCGCGCACCGTCGTGTCGGACAGCTTGGCAAACAGCTCGTTCGCCTTGGCCGGGGCCGCCTGGATCAGTTGCGCGATGGTCATCGTCCTCTCCTTCCCAAAGGCACGCCGCGTCGCAACGCGCCCATGTTGCGCTGCGGCATAACCGATGAAACTCGGCAACGGCCAAAGGGTTCCCGGCAGCCGGCATTTTCCCGGCGCGGGGCGGCGTTCGCACCGGCGGGGCTTGCGCCGATGGGGGTGGGCGTGCCACATCCCAGGACCGATCCCACGGCTGTACCCGGTGCCCGCCATGGCTCACGCCATGTTCAAACGCTACAAGGTGATGTTCACCCGCCCCCTGCCCGGCCTGCGCCCCGGCCGGCCGGAGCGCGACGCCATGGTGGAGCGGGTGAAGCGCTTTGCCAGCCAGAACGGCATGGCCGGCGACCTGCACGCCATCGCGCCCAACGCCGGCTTCGGCATCTTGGAAATCCAGTGCACGGACAAGCTGGCCCGGCGCCTCAGCGACCTGTCCGAGGTCGAATCGGTGCTTGAAGGCTGATCCGCCCTCTACCTCCCGTCCAGTTGACGTCGGAATGGCTTGCGGTGGGGGCACAAGTGGCCATCTGCTGTGTTTCACAGCGTAGACGCCGTTTGGAGCCTTTAACCCCATGAACCCCCGGTTGCTCGCCGAGGTGCTGGAGCCCGTGCTGAACGCCGCGGAGGAAGACGACGCGGCGATGCTGGACGCCGTCAACCTGTCGGCGGAGGCCCTGGCGGCGCTGGGCGCCGTCATCCTCGATCGCGAAGGCCAGCCCGCCGACGGCGTCACCGACGAACGCGCGGTGGTCGCCGCGCTGAACACCCACGCCCACACGCTGATGCAGTGCGGACGGCTCGACGACGTGGTCGAGGCGCTGCAACTGGCCGAGCGGATCGGGCGGCTGGGCCGCCTGCCCCACCACCGACGCATGTCGGACGGGTAGGACCGACAGGACGGGCGAGAGGAACACGGCCCCGTTCCCGTTGTTGTGCGAAGCCGAGCCGCTCAACACCGGAGACGTGTCTTGCCGACCGCGCCGAAACCAAACGCCTTCCCCGGCCCGATCGAGGGTGAGGCTCTATCCCTCCTGCAGGACGATCTGCTGCCCGCGTTCCTGACCGGACGCCGCTGGTACGCCGCCAAGGACGCCGGGACGCCCCGCGTCCGCATCGTGGACGCCCTGCCCCTGCCGCTCGTCTCCGGTTCCGCGCAGCTCTGCCTGCTGCGGGTCGAGCCGCCGGGGCGGGAGCCGCAGCTCTACCAGCTTCCGCTCGTGCTCGACCGCAGCGGCGAGAGCAAGGCCGGGGACCCCTTCACCATCGCCGGCCCCGACGATCTGCCCTGGGCGGGGTCCTTGCGGGACGGCTACGGCGACGAGGAGGTGGTGCGCGCCCTGCTGGACGGCGTCCGCAAGGGGCCCAGCAGAGCCAAGGACGGAGCCGGCGGCCTGAGCTTCGGCCGCAGCCGCGCCTTCGCCGACGTGGAGGGCGCGCTCGGCGCCGACACGCCGCTGCGCTGGACGGGGGTGGAGCAGTCCAACACTTCCATCCGCGTCGGCGACAAAGCCATCCTGAAGGGCCTGCGCAAGCTGGAGACCGGCGTCCATCCGGAGCTGGAGGTCGGCCGCTTCCTGACGGAGGTGGCCGGTTTCCGCAACACCCCGCCGCTGCTCGGCTGGGTCGAGCGGACCGGAGATGGGGAGACCGCGGCCCTGTGCATCCTCCAGGGCCTCGTGCCCGATTGCGAGGACGCCTGGAGCCACGTCACCGCCCGGCTGAACGACCGCATGGCGCGCTTCGAGGACGTAAAGGCCGACGACGTCGCTCTGATGGCCTTCATGCGCCGGCTGGGCCGCCGCACGGCGGAGATGCACCGGGCGCTCGCCACCCCCAGCGACGACGCGGCCTTCACGCCGGAGCCGGTCACGCCTGATACCCTGGCCGACTGGGCCGAGGGCGTGCGGCGGCTGGCCCGCCGCGTGCTGGCGCAGCTGCGCGAGGCCACCCCCGGGCTTGAGGAGTCCATCATCCCCTACGCCGCCTCGCTTGCCGACAGCGAGGCGACGGTCATGAGCCAGATCGAGGCGCTGACGCCCGCCAATGGTGGCTTCCACGCCATGCGCTTGCACGGCGACTACCACCTGGGGCAGGTGCTGGCCGGCAAGGACGACGTCTTCATCGTCGATTTCGAGGGCGAGCCGATGCGCCCGCTGGCGGAACGGCGCGCCAAGCACGGCATCCTGCGCGACGTGGCGGGCATGCTGCGCTCCATCGCCTACGCCGCGGCCTCGGCGCGCGACGCGCTGCCCGCCGACCTGGACGAGACGGCGCGCAGCGCCCGCGAGTCCTGGCTCGCCTGGTGGGAGGGGGAGGCCTCCTCCTGCTTCGTCTCCGGCTACCGGGAGGCCATCGAGGATTGCCCGGGCTATCCGGCCGACGCGACCGTCGCTTCGCAGCTTTTGAAACTCTTCCTGCTGGAAAAGGCCTTTTACGAGATCGGTTACGAGCTGGCGAACCGGCCCAACTGGGTCGCCATCCCGCTGGCCGGCGTGATCGGCATCCTGGGCGCCGACGCCGGGCCGGACGTGGCGGACCATGTCTCCGGTCCGATCGGGCAGGCCGCCCCCGGTGCCACGCGCATAGGGGAGGCGCGCGCCCACGCCATGCCCTTCGGCGCGCAGGTCCAGCCCGACGGATCCGTGCGCTTCTCCCTGTGGGCGCCGAGTGCCGAGCAGGTTTCGCTGTGGCTGGAGGACACGCAGGCGCTGCTGCCCATGGTGCGGCGGGGCGACGGCTGGTTCGAATGGACCACCGCGCAGGCCCAGCCCGGCAGCCGCTACCTGTACGACCTGGGCAACGGCACCCGCGTGCCTGACCCGGCGTCGCGCCACCAGCCCGAGGACGTGCACGGGCCGAGCGAGGTGATCGACCCCACCGTCTACCGTTGGGCCGACGAGGCCTGGACCAGCCGCCCCTGGCACGAAACGGTGCTGTACGAGCTGCACGTCGGCACCTTCACGCCCGACGGCACCTTCCGCGCCGCCATCGACAAGCTGGACGATCTCGTGGATCTCGGCGTCACCGCCATCGAACTAATGCCGGTGGCCGACTTCCCCGGCACGCGCAACTGGGGCTACGACGGCGTGCTGCCCTTTGCGCCCGACGCCGCCTACGGCCGGCCGGAGGATCTGAAGGCGCTGGTCGACGCCGCCCACGCCAAGGGGCTGATGGTCTTCCTGGACGTCGTCTACAACCACTTCGGGCCGGAGGGGAACTACCTCAACGCCTACGCCAAGGCCTTCTTCACCGACCGGCACAAGACCCCCTGGGGCGATGCCATCAACGTGGACGGCCCGCGCAACGCCACGGTGCGCGATTACTTCATCCACAACTCGCTCTACTGGATCGAGGAGTTCCACCTGGACGGGCTGCGCTTCGACGCGGTCCACGCCATCCTCGACGACAGCGACAAGCTGTTCCTGCAGGAGTTGGCCGAACGGGTGCAAGACGCCGTGCGTGGCCAGCGCCACGTCCACCTTGTCCTGGAAAACGACGAGAACGAGTCCCACCTGCTGGAGCGCCACCCCGAAGGCGACCCGCGCTGGCACACCGCGCAGTGGAACGACGACCTGCACCACTGCCTTCATGCCGGAGCGTCTGGCGAGTCGAGCGGCTACTACGCCGACTACGCCAACGACCCGGTGAAGCTGGCGCGCGCGCTGGCGGAGGGCTTCGCCTTCCAGGGCCACGCGTCGTCCTACCGCGGCGGCGGGGCGCGTGGGGAGCCGTCGGCGCACCTGCCGCCCACGGCCTTCGTGAACTTCATCCAGAACCACGACCAGATCGGCAACCGCGCCTTCGGCGACCGCATCACCGCCTTCTCCAAGCCGGAGGCGGTGCGGGCGGCGTCCTCGCTCTTCCTGCTGGGGCCGGGCATCCCGATGCTGTTCATGGGCGAGGAATGGGCCTCCGCGCGCCCCTTCCCCTTCTTCTGCGACTTCGGTGACGAGTTGGCCGAGGCGGTCCGCCGGGGGCGCCGGGAGGAGTTCGCCAAGTTCCCCGAATTCCAGAACCCGGCGGTGCGCGACCGCATCCCCGACCCGACCGGCCAATCCACTTTCCTGTCCGCCAAACTGGATTGGGAGAACCGCGACAAGGGAGCCCATGGGGAATGGCTGGACTGGTACCGCCGCATCCTGGCGCTCCGCCGCCAGGAGATCACACCGCGGCTGGAAGGCGCGCCGGGCGGGTCAGCCACGCACGAGGTGATCGGCGGGCGCGCGGTGCGCGTGTGCTGGCGCCTCGGCGACGGCAGCCGGCTGCACCTGCGCGCCAACCTGTCGGACGAGCCCGTGCCGGGCGTCAGCGACGCGCCCGGCCGCGTGCTGTGGACGGAGGGACCGGGCCGCGGCGATGTGATCCGCGACGGCACGCTCGGCCCCTGGTCGGTCGTCTGGTCGATCGAGGAGACCACCACGCTCGACCGCCTCGCCGAGCGCATGGGGATCGAGACCGACTACTCCAACGCCGCCGGCGAAACCGTACGCGCGTCGGAGGGTACGGTGCGCGCCCTGCTGACCGCCATGGAGGTGGACGCGAACGACCCGGCCCGCGCCCTGGCCGAGCTGGACCGGCGGGAGCTGTCCCGCCCCCTGCCGCCGGTGGTCGTGCAGCGCATCGACCGGCCGCCCTTCACCGTCACCGTCACCCTGCCCGAAGGCTCCGGCGAGTTGCGCTGGACCCTGGCACTGGAGCAGGGGGAGCCCCGCAGCGGCGCGGCGAACTTCGGCGACCTGCCGCTGGTCCGCAAGGCGACGCTCGACGGGCGACCGGTGGAGGTGCGCCGCCTCGACCTCGGCGAGGCGCCGGTGCCCGGCTACCACCGGCTGCTGGTAGAGGCCGACGGCATCCGGGCGGAGACCACGGTGATCGCCGCGCCCGGCCAATGCCACCTGCCCACCCCGCTCCAGATGGGCGAGCGGATCTGGGGCCTGTCGGTGCAGTTGTTCTCCGTCCGCTGCGCCGGGGATTGGGGCATCGGCGACTTCGGCGACTTGGTCAGCGTCGCCGACATGGCGGCGGCGCGCGGGGCCGGCATCGTCGGGCTGAACCCGCTGCACGCCCTGTTCCTCGATGAGCCCGCGCAGGCCAGCCCCTATTCCCCGGCCAGCCGCCTGTTCCTGAACCCGCTCTACATCGACGTGATGGCGGTGCCGGAGCTGATGGCCTGCGAGGAGGCGCGCGACCGCGTCGCCTCCGACGCCTTCACCAAGGCGGCGCAAGCGGCGGAAGCAGCACCCCTGGTGGACTACGCGACGGTGGCGGCGCTGAAGCTGCCCATCCTGGAAACCCTGTTCGCCCATTTCCAGGAGCACGGCACGACCGAGCGCTGGAGCGGCTTCGCCGCCTTCCGCGCGGAGATGGGGGAGGCGCTGGAGCGCTTCTGCGCCTTCCAGACCCTGCGCGAGCATTTCGCGGAGATCGGCAATCCGGATTGGCGGCAATGGCCGGCGGAGTTCCGCGACGCCGCCTCCGACGCCGTCCGCCGCTTCGTGGAGGAGCACCGGGAGCGCGTGGACTTCTTCGCTTGGCTGCAATGGCTGGCCGACGGGCAGCTGCGCATGGCGGCGGACCGGGCGAAGGAGCGCGGGCTGGCGGTCGGCTTCTACCGCGACCTCGCCGTCGGGGCGGACAGCGCGGGTGCCGAGACCTGGGCGGCGCCGCACGTGGTCGTGTCCAGCGTCCACGTCGGCGCCCCGCCCGACCTGTTCAACCCCGCCGGCCAGGACTGGGGCCTGCCGCCTTTCCACCCCCACGCGCTGCGCGAGGACGGCTACGCCCGCTTCATCGAATTGGTGCGCGCCAACATGCGCCACGCTGGCGCCATCCGCATCGACCACGCCATGGCGCTCCAGCACGTCTACTGGATCCCGGAGGGCCACCCGCCCTCCGAAGGGGCCTACGTCGCCTACCCGATGGACGACCTCCTCGGAATCCTGGCCCTGGAAAGCCAGCGCAACCGTTGCCTCGTCGTCGGCGAGGACCTGGGCACCGTGCCCGAGGGGTTCCGCGAGCGCATGGAGGAGGCGGGCATCCTGAGTTACCGCGTGGTGTTCTTCGAATGGACGGAGGACGGTGGCTTCATCGGTCCGGACGATTATCCGTACTTGGCGCTCGCCACCGTCGGCAGCCACGACCTCGCCACGTTGCGCGGCTGGTGGGAGGGACACGACATCGACCTGAAGGAGGAGAAGGGCCTCTACCCCGCGGAAGGCGAGGCGGAGCGCCAGCGCGACCGCCGCCGGACGGAGCGCGGCCGCCTGCTCGACGCGCTCGCCGCCGCCTACCTGCCCATGCCCGCCAGCTTCGGCCCGGACAGCCCCTACACGGAATCGCTCGGCCACGCCGTGCACGCCTTCCTGGCCCGGACCAACGCGGCAATCTCCATGGTCCAGCTCGACGACATGACCGCAGAGCGGGAGCAGGTGAACCTGCCGGGCACCGTCGACCAGTACCCGAACTGGCGCCGCAAGCTGGGCTTGGCCCTGGAAGACATCGCCGACTGTCCCCAGGCTGGCGCCATCGCCACGATCATGGCGGCCGCGCGGCCGGCCGCGGTGGTGGATGGTAAGCGCCGGGAATAGCCCCTTCGCCCCCAGATAGCCCCCTCTCCCCCTTGGAGAGAGGGTTGGGGTGAGGGGGTCCCGCAACCTTGGAACGTCCGGCCGAAGCGCAACCCCCTCACCCGGCCCTTCGGGCCACCCTCTCCCCAGGGGGGAGAGGGAAATTCCCCCAAGGAGAACCACCCTCATGTCGGCCGACGCCGAAAAGCCGATCCCCCGGGCCACCTACCGCGTGCAGCTGCGCGCTGAGTTCGGGTTCGACCGCACCGCCGAGATCGCCGACTACATGGCGCGGCTGGGCGTCAGCCACCTCTATGCCTCGCCCTACATGAAGGCGCGGCCGGGCAGCACCCACGGCTACGACATCGTGGATCACAACGCCCTGAACCCGGAGCTGGGCGACGCCAACGCCTTCCACGCCATGGTGGAGGCGCTGCGCCGCAACGGGCTGGGGCAGGTGCTCGACTTTGTGCCGAACCACATGGGGGTCGGCGGATCCGACAACGGCTGGTGGCTCCATGCGCTGGAATGGGGGCCGGACAGCCCCTACGCCGGCTATTTCGACATCGAGTGGGAGCCCGACCGCCGCTACCTCCAGGGCAAGGTGCTGGTGCCGCTGCTCGGCGACCAGTACGGCGCGGTGCTGGAATCCGGTGCGTTGGAGTTGCGCTTCGACAAGGAGGCCGGCAGCTTCGCGATCTGGGCCTACGGCACGCACAAGCTGCCGGTGCGCCCCGTGGACTACGGCACCGTTCTCGGCACCGACCATCCGGACCTGGAGCGCATCGGCGACGGCTTCCTGCACCTGGACTATGTCCGCCCGCACCAGATCCGGCGTTCGGAATCGCTGAAGGCGGAACTGGCCGCCCTGGTCGCCGAGAAGCCCGACGTGGCCGAGGCGGTGCGGCGGCGCCTGAAGCGCTTCCAGGGCGAGCCTGGGGAGCTTGAGAGCTGGAACCGCCTGAACGAACTGATCGCGCAGCAGAACTGGCGCGCGGCCTATTTCAAGGTCGCGGCGGACGACATCAACTACCGTCGCTTCTTCAACATCAACGAACTGGCCGGCCTGCGCATGGAGGAGCCGGAGCTGTTCGACGTCTCCCACCGCTTCGTGCTGAGCCTTGTCGACAACGGCACGCTGGACGGCATCCGCATCGACCACATCGACGGGCTGTTCGACCCCAAGGGCTATTGCGCGCGGCTGACCCGCTCCGCCTCCCGCCCCTTCTACCTGGTGGTGGAGAAGATCCTGGCCCGGCACGAACGCCTGCGCGAGGACTGGCCGATCGACGGCACCACCGGCTACGAGTTCGCCAACCTGCTGGGCGGGCTCTACGTCGACCCGAACACGGAGGAGGCCTTCACCCGCCTCTACGGCGACTTCACCGGCCGGCGCGAGAGCTTTGAAGACGTGGTGCGGACCAGCAAAATCCGCATCATGGAAAGCGAGATGGCCAGCGAGCTGCACGTGCTCGCCCGGCAGGCCTCGCGCATCGCCCGCTGCAACCCGCGCACGGCCGACTTCACCGCCAACATCCTGCACCAGGCGCTGAAGGAGATCATCGCCCGCTTCCCCGTCTACCGCACCTACGTCGACTGGAACGGCCTGACCGACCTCGATCGGCGCGACATCGACTGGGCCATCTCCCAGGCACGGCGGTCCGAACAGGGGCCGGACGATTCCGTCTACGACTTCCTGCACCGGCTGCTGACCGGCGATCTGGTGGCGGAGCCGCACAGCGGCTACAGCCGCCAGCAGGTGCTGCGCTTCGCCATGAAGGTCCAGCAGTACAGCGGCCCGGTGATGGCCAAGGGGCTGGAGGACACCGCCTTCTACCGCTACAACCGGCTGGCCGCGCTGAACGAGGTCGGCGGGCATCCGGAGCATTTCGGGGTCAGCACCTCGGCCTTCCACCGCGCCAACCAGGACCGCGCCGCGCGCTGGCCGCACGCCATGCTGGGCACCACCACCCACGACACCAAGCGCGGCGAGGACACGCGCGCCCGCCTCTACGCCCTGTCGGAGATGCCCGAGGAGTGGGAGCGGCAGATCCAGACCTGGAGCCGCCTGCTGCGCGCCCGCCGCGGCGACGTGGAGGGCACCGCCCCGCCCGACCGCAACGACGAGTACCTGTTCTACCAGCTGATCCTCGGCGCCTGGCCGGCGGAGCTGACCGGGGTGGAACCGGCCAAGCTCGACCCGCAGGCGCTCACCGAGTTCGCGGAGCGCATCGCCGGCGCCATGACCAAGTCGATGCGCGAGGCCAAGGTCCACACCACCTGGGCCGCCCCGAACGAGGCCTATGAGAGCGCGATGACCGGCTTCGTGCACGACGCGCTGGACGCGGCGCGCAGCAACGCCTTCTTCGACGCCTTCCTGCCCTTCCAGGAGCGCGTGGCGAAGCTGGGCATGCTGAACGGGCTGAGTCAGGCGCTGCTGAAGCTGACCAGCCCCGGCGTGCCGGACATCTACCAGGGCTGCGAGCTGTGGAACTTCAGCCTCGTCGACCCGGACAACCGCCGGCCGGTGGACTATGCGGAGCGCCGCCGCCTGCTGGAGGAGGTGGAGGGCGCCGACATTGCCGGCCTGCTCGGCCGCTGGAAGGATGGCGCGGTGAAGCTGGCCCTGACCCGGCGCATCCTGGATTTGCGCGCCGACAAGCCCGCCCTGTTCCGCGACGGCGCCTACGAGCCGCTGGAGGCCGCCGGCACCCACGCGGAGCATGTGGTGGCCTTCGCCCGCACGCTGGACGACCCAATGGGCAATGGGGCGGTGGTGGTCGCCACCCCGCGGCTGGTCGGCGCGCTCGGCGAAACGCCGGACTGGGGCGACACCTCCGTCCCCCTGCCGCGCGGCCGGCGCTGGCGCAACGTCCTGACCGGTGAGGAGATGGAAGCTGAAGGCGCGGTCACCGCAACGGCGCTGTTCCAGCGCTTCCCCGTCGCACTTCTGGTGCGGGAGGGGTGAGGAAATGCCCTTCTCCCCCCTGGGGAGAAGGGTTGGGATGAGGGGGCGCCCGTAGGGCGGAAACGCACTGCAATGAGCCGGCGTTGTCGGCCTTCGGCCGCCCCCTCACCCTGACCCTCTCCCCAGGGGGAGAGGGAATTGACAGAGGGAAGGTTTTTTATGCAGCACCGCCTCATCCCGCTCGATTCCGGGCTGATCGACCGGGAACCGGGCAAGCCGGCGGTCTTCGGGACCGTCCTGTCCGGAAACCCGCAGGAAACCTTCCTGAACCTCTACGACGACCGAGGGGGGCGCTTCGCCTGCGGGGTGTGGCAATGCACCCCCGGCGTGGTGGCCATGGCGGACTGGCCCTACGACGAGCTGTGCGTGCTGCTGGCCGGGCGGGTGGTGATCACGCCGCAGGGCGGGACGCCCGCCGAATACCGGCAAGGCGACGCCTTCGTCATTCCCAAGGGCTTCACCGGCACGTGGGACATCCGCGAGACGATCCGCAAACACTACGCAATCCAAAAGCACGCCGGCCGCGCCGCGGCGGTCAAGCGCCTGCTGAAGGCCCCCCTGCGGCTGATGCGGAACGCCTGACGTCTCCTGACGAAACAGGCGCGCACCGGGGGTGCGCGCCTGCCATCCGACCGGCCTGGGGCCAGCCATCCTATCCCTGTTACTGACCGCCGCCGGCCCCGCCGCCACCGCCGTTCGACATGCCGGTGCCGCCGGAGGTCGAGGACGAGCCGCTGGTACCCGCTCCCATCGACGGGTTGGTGGTGGTACCCTTGCTGGTACCGGAGCTGCTGCTGCCCGGCGACATGCCGCCGCCGTTGCTGGTGCCGAGGCCGGTGGTGCCGCCGCTGCCGGAAATGCCGCTGCCCGTGTTTCCGCCCATAGTAGAGCCTGACGTGCCATTGGTGCCGGTGCTGTTCGTGCCGCCGGTGCTCATGCCCGATGACCCGCTCGTTCCCGTGGTGTTGCCGGAGGAGCCGGAGTTGCTCGGCATCGTGGACATGGATCCGCCGCTGGTTCCCGAGGAACCGCCAACCCCGCTGCCGCTCCCGCTGGTCTGGGCAAAGCCGCTGCCGGCACCCGCCGCAAGAACCAACGCCGTCGCGGCACCGATCATCCACCGATTCATATCGTCATCCTTTCGCGAAGCGCCCCTTACCCGGGGCCTTTCCGATGACGCAAACAACAGGATCCGGCGTGGATGATTGCGGACCGCAGGACCAAGTGGGGCCAACGCGCGTTATCCCAAAGAATCCAGAAATGTTTCTGTGGTGGCAGCGTTTTTTGCCCTGGGCCTGTTCTGTCTTCAGGGCTGTTGTATGCCAATGAGTCATAGCCGAGGAGGGGAGTCGACCATGAGCAATCATCGCCAGTGGGTGGAGTTGGATCCGAACAACGGCGCCGACGCGCGCAAGCCTCAGGACGCGCCGGCCGGCGCGGTCGAAACCGCCGCCGACCAGCCCGCCCAGGACAGCGCCGCCACCCAGGAGCCGGACGCCGAAGCGGAGCGTTGAGGCCGGGCGGCACCCGCCGCCCCCTCCCGGTTCCACGGGTCCACCCGTTCCCCTTCAGCCCCGCCGCAGGACGGCGTCCGGCTCGTCCGCTTGCGGGCGGGCCGGGCGGCCGAACAGTTCCAGGGCGGGCGGGATGGACGACGGGCGCAGGCCCGCCAGGATCTCCCCGACCGCGCCGACGGCATCGACCAGGGCGTCGGGCATCACCGGCTTGCGCAGCAAGCCGAGCGCGAAGTCGCGCGCGTCCTCGCCCCGGTGGTCGAAGCCGGTGATCAGCAGCGACGGGACGGCGTTGTCCTCCCAAAGCTTGCGGGCCAGCGACAGCCCGTTCTCGCCCCCGGCCAGATACACGTCCACCAACGCCAGGTCCGGCCGTTCCCGGGCACCGATCCGCGCGGCCTTGTTGGCATCGCGCAACGGCCCGACGACCGTGTAGCCGGCGTTCTCCAGAACCGCCTTCACAGCCGGCCCGATCAACGGATCGTCCTCGACGACAAGCACCTTCACGACATGCAATCCTTCAAACGGCGGCCTTATGGTACGGCCTTTGACGCGATTCCTCTCGGGGCGGCGGCGGGACCTTGCGGCCGTTCCGGCCCTGGCGGTCCCCTCCGACGTGATGCCCCCGGCGTAATGCTCAGTGCGCCCATGTTTGTCGATGCGGTGCATCAATCAAGGGGGCGAACGAGGAAGGTCTTCAGGGCAGGAGAAACACTCCGGCCTTCCGCGTGTTTGATCGGTCCGGGATGGACCGACCTTCGCCTAGCCCGATGCCACACCACGGAGAGCCGTGCATGAGATTTGTCGAATTTTCCGATCGCGCCGGTGCGACCGTCCTGGTCAACCCCGCCGGCGTCCTTTTCCTGCGCGAAGCCGACGGCAACCGCACCGAGCTGACCTTCGCCGGCCGGGCGGAGCCCCTGCTGGTCGCCGCGCCGCTGGAGGAGGTCGCCCGAGCCCTGGAGAACGCGGAACCGGAACCCCCGGACCCGACGCTGGCGCTCCTCTCCTGACCAGGGGAATCGCGATGCGACTGTGCCGGGGATCACAGCGGCCGTCTCCGCGCGGGCGCACCATGGCGGCAACCCCACGCCCTTCCGGAGACCCGCCATGCTCACGCCCCTGCTGTTCGCCATGGTCCTCACCATGATCGGCGCCCTGCTGACGACCGCTACCGCACGCACCAAGCCCTGTCCGGCCCGGCGGACGCCGTCCCCCGCCGGCCGCCGTGACGGAGCCCGCGGGAGACGCTGATCCATGCCCTAGACGTCGTAAATCGGGCCGGGCGTGTTCTTGTTCTTGCCGCCCTGCTTCTGCTCCTCCTTCTCGGTCAGTTCGGCCTCGCCGCCCTGGTCGGGCTTGACGGTGCCCTGCTGGCTTTCATCGATCCGGTTCGGCTGCTTGTCGGTCTCGTTGCGATCCTGGGCCATGATGTGCCTCGCGGCTGTTGCCGTTCACAGGGATCAACATGGCCGAAGGGCCGGGCGTTGCGCCGTTTCGGCGATGCCCGCCCGCGTGAACCGGAAAGCTGATCCGCGCCCGCCGCAGGTTGTCCGCGCCGCCGCGATCCTTCACCCTTCCGCCAGGAGCCGACCGGCCGACCGGCCGACCGCCAACAGAAGGACCGCCATGATCGACCTTTATTACTGGCCGACCCCCAACGGGCATAAGATCACGCTGTTCCTGGAGGAAGCAGGCCTCGACTACACCGTCCACGCCGTCGACATCTCCGCCGGCGACCAGTTCAAGCCGGACTTCCTGGCCATGTCGCCGAACAACCGGATGCCCGCGATCATGGACCGCGCCCCGGCCGATGGCGGGGAGCCGATTTCCGTCTTCGAATCCGGCGCCATCCTGACCTACCTGGCCGAGAAGACCGGCAAGTTCCTGCCCGCCGACGTCCGCCAGCGCAAGACGGTGCTGGAATGGCTGTTCTGGCAGGTCGGGGGGCTCGGGCCCATGGCCGGGCAGAACCACCACTTCGTGCAGTACGCGCCGGAGCGGATCCCCTACGCCATGGACCGCTATGTGAAGGAGACCAACCGCCTGTACGGCGTCCTGAACAAGCGCCTGTCCGGCCGCGCCTTCATCGCCGGCGACGAGCTGTCGATCGCCGACATGGCCTGCTACCCCTGGATCGTCCCGCATGAGCGCCAGCAGCAGAACCTGAACGACTTCCCCGAGTTGAAGCGCTGGTTCGAGGCCATCAAGGCCCGCCCCGCCACGGTCCGCGCCTATGAGAAGGGCGCCGCCCTGTCCGCCTCGCGGCCGACGGTCACCGAACAGGGCAAGTCGATCCTGTTCGGCCAAACCGCCGCCAACGTGAAGAGGTAGGGAACAATCCCCTCCCCCCTGGGGAGAGGGTTAGGGTGAGGGGGTCCCGCTCTTCCCGGACGTACCAAGATGGCGGAGCCCCCTCACCCCGACCCTCTCCCCGGAGGGGAAAGGGGGAATGAACTAAGCCCCCGCGCCAATCCCAAGCGACATCATCCGCTCGTAGAGCGAAGCGCGGGAGATGCCCAGCAGCTTGGCCGCCCGGGCCTTCACCCCGCCCGTCTGCTCCAGCGCGGAGGCGATGGCGGTGCGTTCCGCGGCGTGCAGGACCTCCGACAGAGGGCGCCCGTTGAAGGCCTCGGCCATCCCCGCCGACGGAGCGGCCTCCGACGGTGCGGCCGGCAGGACGCGGCGCAGATGCTCCTCCGTCAGGACCGGAGCGTCGGTCAGGGCGGTCACGCGCTCCAGCGTGTTGGTCAGCTCCCGCACGTTGCCCGGCCAGC
Source organism: Azospirillum canadense (assembly GCF_025961225.1). Classification (GTDB taxonomy): domain Bacteria; phylum Pseudomonadota; class Alphaproteobacteria; order Azospirillales; family Azospirillaceae; genus Azospirillum; species Azospirillum canadense. Next base: position 1,376,958 of record NZ_JAOQNG010000010.1, read on the forward strand.
CATGCCCGCGCAGCACCGCCAAGGCCCCGTCGGTCAGCTCCCGCGGGGCGCCGCCTTGCTGGAGGGCCAGCTGCTCCAGGATGCGGTCGGCCAGCCCCTCGATGTCCTCCGTCCGGTCGCGGAGCGGCGGCAGGGTGATCGGCACGACGTTCAGGCGGTAGTAAAGGTCGGCGCGGAACTGCTTGTCGCGCACCAGCGCCTCCAGGTCCCGGCTGGTGGCCGCGATGATGCGGACGTCCACCCGCACCACCTTGTTGGACCCCAGAGGTTCGATCTCCCGCTCCTGGAGGACGCGCAGCAGCTTGGCCTGGAGCGGCAGCGGCATGTCGCCGATTTCGTCGAGGAAAAGGGTTCCTCCGTTGGCCAGCTGGAACTTGCCCTCGCGCAGTCGCCGCTCGGCCCCGGTGTACGCGCCGGGCGCCACGCCGAAGAACTCGGCCTCCAGAAGGTTTTCCGGAATGGCCGCCACGTTCACGCCGACGAAGGGCCGGCCGGCGCGCGGGCTGGCGGAGTGGATGGCCTGGGCCAGCAGCTCCTTGCCCGTCCCCGTCTCGCCCAGCAGCAGCACGGTGCTGTCCAACTGCGCGGCGCGGCGGCCGAGCCGCTTGATCTCGCGCACCGCGTCGCTGACGCCCAGGAACTGCGAGAAGGAGTATTTGGCGCGGCGTTCGTGCGCCAACTCCTGCTGGGTGCGGGTCAGTTCCTCCTGCACCCGCTGATACTTGGTGACGAGCGGGCGCAGCTGCTCCGCCCGCTCGAACAGGACGAAGCCGAGCGCGCCGATCACATCCCCGTCCGCGTCCTTCAGCGGCAGGCGCGACACGACGAAGGAGCGGTCGCCGAACTCCATGATGTCGATCATCGAGGGCTGGCCGGTTTCCACCGCGCGGCGCAGCTGGCTGGCGGGGATGACCTCCTCCACCGGCCTGCCGGAGGGATCCTCGCTCAGGGCGAGCAGGGCCTTGTACTTGTCGTCCATCCAGGCGATGCGCGCGGTGCGGTCCACCGCCACCGTGCCGACGCACATGCCTTCCAGATGCCCGAACAGCGACGCGACGGCGCGCTGCCTCAGGGACTCGAAGTCGAGGTCATTGGCCACACGGACCCTCCCAAAGCAACCCATTTGTTTTTGGGCCGCCCGATGCTGCGACGCAGCAAGGCGCGGCGGTGCTTTCTACGAAATTCATCGTAGCGCACCGCCGTGCAATGGGGGAAGACCGGCGTCCCGCCGTCGCTTTTTCTTTCAGGAGCAGCCGTAGGTTGGGTGGAGCGTCAACGAAACCCAACACACGCATCATCGCCGACGATGTTGGGTTGCGGCTGCGCCTCCACCCAACCTACGCGTCACCCCCGGAATGTCACTGCGCGGTCCAGCCACCGTCCATGGTGAGGTTGGCGCCGGTCATCTGCGCGGCGGCGTCGCTGCACAGGAAGACCGCGAGCTGCCCCAGCTGGTCCGGCGTGACGAACTCGCCCGACGGCTGCTTGGCGCCCAGCAGCTCGGCCTTCGCCTGCACCTCCGGAAGGCCCTTCGACGCGGCCAGCGCGTCGATCTGCTTCTGCACCAGCGGGGTCAGCACCCAGCCGGGGCAGATGGCGTTGCAGGTGACGCCCGTGCCAGCCGTCTCCAGCGCCACCGTCTTGGTGATGCCGACGACGCCGTGCTTGGCGGCGACATAGGCGACCTTGTTGACCGAGGCGACCTGCCCATGGACCGAGGCGATGTTGATGATGCGGCCCCAGCCCTTCTGCTTCATCCCGGCCAGCGCGTGGTGGATGCCGTGGAAGACCGCCGACAGGTTGATGGCGATCACGGCGTCCCAGCGCTCCGGCGCGAACTCCTCCACCGGCGCCACATGCTGGATGCCGGCGTTGTTCACCAGCACGTCAACCGATCCGAATTCCCGCGTGGCGTAGCCGATCAGGTCGGCGATCTCCGCCGGCTTGGACATGTCGGCGTTGTGGAAGCCGACGCGCACGCCGAAGTCCTTGGCAAGGCCGGCGCGCAGTTCCTCGATTGCCCCGGCGTCGCCAAAGCCGTTCAGCACCACGTCCGCCCCGGCGCCGGCCAACGCCCGCGCGATGCCCAGCCCGATGCCGCTGGTCGAACCCGTGACCACCGCCACCTTCTGCTTCAAAGTCATTCCTTCCCCCCAATCCACCAAATGTTTGTTGTCGTTTGACGACGTGTCGTGAATGGCGGGGGTTCACCACAGAGACGTGGAGACACAGAGGGCGTGGTTTTCCCGTGCCTCTGTGTCTCTGTGGTGAATTCCCCACCCGTTGCGGTTGCTTACGACCCAGCCAGTTCCGGCCGGTCGGTGAACTCGTCCAGCGCTTGCGGGTTCGACAGCGCCTCGGTGTTCTTGATCGGGCGGCCATGCACCGCGTCGCGCACCGCCAACTCGGTGATCTTGCCGGAGCGCGTGCGCGGGATGTCGCTCACCGCGACGATCTTCGCCGGCACGTGGCGCGGCGAGCAGTTATCCCGGATGCGCTTGCGGATGCGGTCCTCAAGCGCCTTGTCGAGAGTCGTGTCCTCGCGCAGCACCACGAACAGGACGACGCGCACGTCGCCGTCCCACTGCTGGCCGATGCACACCGCCTCCAGGATCTCCGGCAGCTGCTCCACCTGCCGGTAGATCTCCGCCGTGCCGATCCGCACCCCGCCCGGGTTCAGCACCGCATCGGAGCGGCCGTAGATCACCCAGCCGCCGTTCGCCGTGCGCTCGATGAAGTCGCCGTGCGTCCACACGTTCGGGAAGCGCTCGAAATAGGCCGCGCGGTACTTCGCCCCGTCCGGGTCGGCCCAGAAGCCAACGGGCATGCAGGGGAACGGGCGCGTGCAGACCAGTTCGCCCTTCTCCCCGCGCACCGCGTGGCCGGCGTCGTCGAACGCCTCCACCGCCATGCCAAGGCCCGCCGTCTGCAACTCGCCCGCATAAACCGGCGCCGTCGGGTTGCCCAGCACGAAGCAGGACACGATGTCCGTGCCCCCGCTGATCGATGCCAAGTGCAGATCCTGCTTGATCGCCCGGTAGACGAAGCCGAAATTCTCCGGCATCAGCGGCGAGCCGGTGGAGGCCAGCGCCCGCACCGTGGACAGGTCGTGCGTCTTGATCGGCTCCAGCCCCGATTTCTCCAGCTGCTGGATGAACTTGGCCGAGGTGCCGAACAGAGTCATGCGCTCCGCGTCGGCATAGTCGAACAGGATGTTGCCGTCCGGCGCGAAGGGCGAACCGTCATAGAGCAGCAGCGTGGCGCCGTTGGCGAGGCCGGAGACCAGCCAGTTCCACATCATCCAGCCGCAGGTGGTGTAGTAGAAGACGCGGTCGCCTGGCTTCACGTCCGAATGCAGCCGGTGCTCCTTGACGTGCTGGAGCAGCGTGCCGCCGGTGCCGTGCACGATGCACTTGGGCTTTCCGGTGGTGCCCGACGAATAGAGGATGAACAGCGGGTGGTTGAAGGGCACCCGCTCGAACTCGATCTCCTCCGCGGCCGGGAAGGGGGCGAGGAAGTCGGGGTAAGTGACCCCAACGCGGATGGCCGAGACATCCGGCGCTGCGTCCACGTAGGGGACGATGACGGTGGCCTTGACGGTGGGCAGGCTCTCCAGCACCTCCGCGATCTTGGCGCGGACGTCGTGGGCCTTGCCGTTGTACCAGTAGGCGTCCGGCGCGAAGAGCACGGTCGGCTCGATCTGGCCGAAGCGGTCGGTGATGCCCTGGACGCCGAAGTCGGGTGAGCAAGAGGACCAGATGGCGCCGAGGCTCGCGGTGGCGAGCATGGCCGCCAGCGTCTCCGGCATGTTGGGCATGACCGCGGCGACGCGGTCGCCCTTGCCCACCCCGACGGCCTTGAGCGCCCGCTGGAGGCGGGAGACGTTGTCCTTCAGCTCCGTGCCCGACCAGCGGCGCTTGACCTTGTCCTCCGCCCAGAACACGACGGCCTCGGCCTCCGGCGCGTTGGCCAGCAGGTTCTCGGCGTAGTTCAGGCGGGCCTCGGGGAACCAGCGGGCGCCGGGCATCTTGTCGCCGTCCAGCAGGGTCACCGGGCCGAGGTCGCCCTTCAGCCCGGCCCACTCCCACAGGAAGCGCCAGAAGTCCTCCTTCCCGGCGATGGACCAGTTGTAGAGGTCGTCATAGCCGGCGAGCCGCAGCCCGAAGCGGCCGTTGGCGGCCTCGCGGAAGGCGGTCAGGTTGGAGGCGGCGATCCGCGCCTCCGACGGGCTCCAGAGCGGCTGGTCCATGGGTGTCGTTCCTGTTTTTGGCTTTTCTTACGCTTTGCTAATCTAAGCCTTCCGGCGGCGCGCCATCAACGCCTGCAACTCGCCCACGATGCCGCGGCGGAAGACCAGCACGCAGACCACGAAGATGGCGCCGATCACCACGGGCACCGGCAGGTTCGTGCCGGCGAGGTAGCTTTCCAGCGTGACCACGATGCCGGCGCCGACCACCGGGCCGAACAGCGTGCCCATGCCGCCGAGCAGGGTCATCAGCACCACCTCGCCCGACATCTGCCACGTCACGTCGGTCAGCGAGGCCAGCTGGAACACCAGCGACTTGGTCCCGCCGGCCAGCCCGGCCAGGCTCGCCGACAGCACGAAGGCCAGCAGCTTGTAACGCTCCGTCCGGTAGCCGAGCGAGATCGCCCGCGGCTCGTTCTCGCGGATCGCCTTCAGCACCTGGCCGAAGGGCGAATGCACCGTGCGCCAGATCAGCGCGAAGCCGATCAGGAACACCGCCAGCACGAAGTAGTACATGGCCAGCGGGTCGTTCAGGTCGATCGCGCCGAACAGGTGCCCACGCGGCACGCCCTGGATGCCGTCCTCGCCGCCGGTGAACTTCAGCTGCAGCGCCATGAAGAAGACCATCTGCGACAGCGCCAGCGTGATCATCGCGAAGTAGATGCCCTGCCGGCGGATCGCCAGCGCCCCCACGGCGAGGCCGAGCAGCCCGGCGAAGGCGGTGCCGAGCAGGATGCTGATCTCCGGGCTGAGGCCCCAGACCTTGGCCGCGTGCGCGGTGATGTAGGCCGCCCCGCCGAAGAAGGCGGCGTGGCCGAAGGACAGCAGGCCGGCGAAGCCGATCAGCAGGTTGAAGGCGCAGGCGAACAGCGCGAAGCACAGCACCTTCATCACGAAGACGGGGTACAGCACGAAGGGTGCGGCGACCGCCGCCGCGAGGCCGAGCCCGACCAGAATCAGGCGGCTGGCGTTGTCCTGGCCCGGCTGGCGCACCGCGATGGTGGCCTGGGAAGGATTGGCGTGGGATTTGGCGGCCATGGCTCAGCGCTCCCGTCCGAAGAGGCCCGCGGGCTTGATGAGAAGGACGATCGCCATCACGACGAACACCACGATGTTGGAGGCCTCCGGATAGAAGACCTTGGTCAGGCCCTCCAGCAGGCCAAGGCCCAGACCGGTGAGGATGGCGCCCAGGATGGAGCCCATGCCGCCGATCACCACCACCGCAAACACCACGATGATCAGGTTTGTGCCCATCAGCGGTGACACTTGGTAGATGGGGGCGGCCAGCACGCCGGCCAGTCCCGCCAACGCGACGCCGAAGCCGTAGGTCGCGGTGATCATCACCGGCACGTTGATGCCGAAGGCCTGGACCAGCACCGGGTTCTCGGTGGCGGCGCGTAGGTAGGCGCCGAGCCGGGTGCGCTCGATGGCGAACCAGGTGCCCAGGCAGACGACCAGGGAGGCGACGACGACCCAGCCGCGGTAGTTGGGCAGGAACATGAAGCCCAGGTTCTGCCCGCCCTTCAGCAGGTCGGGGATCGGGTAGGGCTGGCCGGAGACGCCGTAGAGGTGGCGGAAGGCGCCCTCGAAGATCAGCGCGAGCCCAAAGGTCAGCAGCAGGCCGTAAAGGTGGTCGAGCTTGTACAGGCGCGACAGCATGGTCTTTTCCAGCACCACGCCGACCGCCGCGACGACCAGCGGCGACAGCCCCAGCGCCCACCAGTAGCCGAGGCCGAGCTTGTTCAGCAGCAGCCAGGCCACGAAGGCGCCGATCATGTAGAGCGCGCCGTGGGCGAAGTTGATGACGTTCAGCATGCCGAAGATGACCGCCAGCCCAAGGCTGAGCAGCGCGTAGAACGAGCCGTTGATCAGGCCGAGCAGCAGTTGGCCGAACAGGACCTGGGGCGGCACCCCCAGCACGTCAAACATGACCGTCCCTCCCTGTGTGTCGAGCGTGTTTTTTGGATTTTTGTTGGAGTGCTTGGAGTTGGGCCCCCACCCTAGCCCTCCCCCACTGACGCGGGGGAGGGAACTAGCCCCTCCCCCGCGTCAGTGGGGGAGGTTGGGAGGGAGGCCTAACGCAACAACCTACGTCAGGTCCTTACTTCACCAGCGAACAACCGCTCTGCGCCGGGTCCAGATAGGCCTGCTGGGCCGGGATCGTCTTCACGATCTTGTAGTAGTCCCAGGCGCCCTTGGACTCGGCCGGGGTCTTCACCTGGGCCAGGTACATGTCGTGGAACATGCGGCCGTTCGGGCCGATCTTGGCGTCCTTGGCGAACATGTCGTTGACCGGGGTCTCGCGCATCTTCGCCGCGACCTTGTCCGGATCGTCGGAGCCCACGGCCTCGACCGCCTTCAGGTAGTGGCGAACGGCGGAATAGACGCCGGCCTGCACCATCGTCGGCGCCTTGCCGCCGTTCTTCTCCATGAACTTCTTCGACCAGGCGCGGGTCTCGTCGTTCATGTCGTGGTAGAAGCCCGTGGTCAGCATCAGGCCCTGCGCCGCCTGGAGGCCCAGCGCGTTCACGTCGCTGATGAACAGCAGCAGGCCGGCCAGGCTCTGGCCCGACTGGGTGATGCCGAACTCCGACGCCTGCTTGACGGCGTTGGTGGTGTCGCCGCCGGCGTTGGCCAGCCCGATCACGTCGGCCTTGGAGGCCTGGGCCTGCAGCAGGAAGGACGAGAAGTCCGAGGTGCCCAGCGGATGGCGGACGGTGCCGGCGACCTTGCCGCCCAGCTCCTTGACCATCTTCGTGGTCTCATCCTCCAGCGAGTGGCCGAAGGCGTAGTCGGCGGTGACGATGTACCAGTTCTTCTTGCCCTGCTCGACCATCGCGCGGGCGGTGCCGGCGGCCATCGAATGGTTGTCGTAGGTCCACTGGAAGCCGTACGGCGAGCAGGCCTTGCCGGTCAGGTCGGTGGAGCCCGGGCCGGACATCAGGAAGATGCGCTTCTTCTCCTTGGTGATGCCCTGGACGGCCAGCGCGGCGGCGGAGTTCGGAACGTCGGCAACGACGTCCACGTTCTGCGCGTCCACCCACTCGCGGGCGAGGTTGGCGGCGATGTCGGCCTTGTTCTGGTGGTCGGCGACGACGATCTCGATCGGCGCGCCGGTGACCTTGTTGCCGAACTCCTCGGCGGCCATGCGGGCGGCGATGGCGGAGCCCTCGCCGGCGAGGTCGGCGTAGATGCCCGAGCGATCGTTCAGGACGCCGATCTTGACCACGTTGTTGGACACCTGCGCGTGCGCCGCACCCGCGGTGACGGCCAGCAGCGCGGTTCCGCACAGCAACGACTTGAGCATTTCAGTCTCCCGTATTCTGGCTTTTTGGTGTGGTTGTTTCGGGGCTGTTGGGTTGCGCAGCGCAACCCAACAGATCAAACGCCGAGGTAGGTGTGCAGCTTGTCCATGTTCTGGGCGAGCTGGTCGTTGGGGATCATGTCGACGACATGCCCCTCCTCCATCACGTAATGGCGGTCGGCGATGGTCGCGGCGAAGCGGAAGTTCTGCTCCACCAGCACGATGGTGAAGCCGCGCTGCTTCAGCGCCCGCACCGCCACGCCGATCTGCTCGATGATCACCGGGGCGAGGCCTTCGGTTGGCTCGTCCAGCAGGATCAGGTTGGCGCCGGTGCGCAGGATGCGGCCGATCGCCAGCATCTGCTGCTCGCCGCCGGACAGGCGCGTGCCCTGCGTGCTACCGCGGCCCTGGAGGTTGGGGAACAGCTCGTAGATTTGCGGCACGGTCATGCCGCCCGGCTTCACCACCGGCGGCAGCGTCAGGTTTTCGTCGACGCTGAGCGAGGAGAAGATGCCGCGCTCCTCCGGCACATAACCGATGCCGAGGCGCGGGATCTTGTGCTGCGCCATCCCGATCAGCTGCTGCCCCTGGAACGTGATCGAGCCGGTGCGCTTGCCCATGATCCCCATGATGGCGCGCATGGTGGAGGTCTTGCCGGCGCCGTTGCGGCCGAGCAACGTCACCACCTCGCCCTGCCGCACGTCCAGCGACACGCCGTGCAGCACATGGCTTTCGCCGTAGAAGCCGTGCAGGTCGCGCACTTCCAGCATCGCCGAACCGGCGCCCTGGGCGGTGTTGGATTTCGTCATAACGGCGTCAGGCATGACCCACCTCACCGGTGCCCATGTAGGCTTCCATCACCTGTGGGTTGCGCGATACGACGTCGTATGGCCCCTCCGCCAGGATTTCGCCGCGGCGGAGCACGGTGATGGTGTCGGACAGGTGCGCGACGACCGACAGGTTGTGCTCCACCATCAGGATGGTGCGGTCGGCCGACACGCGCTTGATCAGCGCGGCGGTCCGCTCGATGTCCTCGTGGCCCATGCCGGCCAGCGGTTCGTCCAGCAGCATGACCTCCGGGTCGAGCGCCAAGGTGGTGGCGATTTCCAGCGCGCGCTTGCGCCCGTAGGGCAGTTCCGCGGCGGTGTGGTGCGCCCACGGCGTCAGGTTCACCGCCTCGATCAGCTCCATGGCGCGGTCGCGCAGGTTCGCCAGGCTCGACTCGGACTTCCAGAAGTGGAAGCTGGTGCCGAGCGGGCGCTGCAAGGCGACCCGGACATTCTCCAGCACCGACAGATGCGGGAACACGGCCGAGATCTGGAAGGAGCGGACGAGCCCGAGCAGGGCCACGTCGGCCGGCCTCATGGCGGTGATGTCGCGGCCCTTGTAGAGGATCTGCCCGCGCGTCGGCGTCAGGAACTTGGTGAGCAGGTTGAACACCGTGCTCTTCCCCGCCCCGTTCGGGCCGATCAGCGCGTGGATGGTGCCGCGGCGAACCTGGAGGTTCACCTCCTTCACCGCGATGAAGCCCTTGAACTCCTTGGAGAGTCCGCGCGCTTCGAGAATGACGTCCTGGCTCATCGCTGCCCTGTGTCCTCCCTGTCGGAACCGCCCCGTCGCCGCGGGGCTTCGTGTTTTGCCCATCCAAATGCATGCGGCGTGCCAAATGTTGGAGCGGCCAGCAAAGCGTTGAGAATACTGATGATCGGCCGCGGAACCGATGGGCGGCACCCCGCCGACGGTGTCAGGATTCCGGACAGGCTGTCGCCACTGTCCGACACATAAACCGAATGCGGGTGCGAAACAGTCTTGCGCCGGCATCATGCATCGATGGGCACCGGCCGCTTTGCCGCTTGCCAAATCGTGGCCGGCCTGCAATCCTGCGCGTCCGATGGTGCCCCGCCGTCGCAAAGGCGCGGGGATAATAGGGAATGCGGTGCGGACCTCGGATGGGGGTCCAACGCCGCGGCTGCCCCCGCAACTGTAAGCGGCGAGCTTCCCTCCCGATAAGCCACTGGCCCGCGATCCACATCGCGTACGGGCCGGGAAGGCGGGAGGCGAAACGATGACCCGCAAGCCAGGAAACCTGCCATCGGACCCATGGCCAATCCAACCCGCCGGGTGTGGCGGAGAAGGGAATCGTTATCATGCTGAACACTGCCGTCCGTTCGTCCTCGTCGTCCGCGTTCCAGACCGTTGCCGCCGCCTTTGGCGCGATGCTGCTGGGCGCCTTCATCCTTTTCGGCGTCGGCTTCGCCCAGCCGCAGACCATCCACGACGCCGCCCACGACGGCCGTCACTCCTTCGCCTTCCCCTGCCACTGAGCGTCTCTCCATGACGCTGTTCCGGCGGCTGTTTCTGGCCGCCGTGGTCGCGGGCGTGCTCTCCGGCACGGCCGCGTCCGTCGTTCAGCAGGTGACCACGGTCCCGCTGATCCTCGAAGCTGAACGGTATGAGACCGTCCCGGCACCCGTTGCCGCGCCTGCGGCCACGGCGGAGCACGCGCAGAGCCCGGCGGGCCATGTGCACGCCGCCCCCGCCCCGGCGGAAGAGGTGACCGCTGCGGAGGCGTTCCAGCGCGTCGGCCTGACCGTGGTGGCGAACCTGCTGGTCGGCGTGGCCTATGGCCTGCTGCTGGCCGGGACCATGCTGCTGGTCGGGGCGCCTGTGGACGCCCGGCGCGGCCTCGTCTGGGGCATCGGCGGCTTCGTCGCCTTCGCGCTCGCCCCGGCGGTCGGCCTGCCGCCCGAACTGCCGGGCATGGGCGGGGCGGAACTGGAAGCCCGCCAAGCCTGGTGGATCGCTGCCGCACTCTGCGCGGCCGGTGGCTTGCTGGCGCTGGGCTTCGCGAAGAACCGCTTCGTGATCGCCGTCGGCGTGGTGCTGGCAGCCTTGCCCCACGTCATCGGCGCGCCGCACCCGGAAAGCCCGGAAGGCGTCGTTCCGCCGGAGATGGCCGCGCGCTTCGCCGTGCTGTCCATCGGCGTGGCCGCTCTGTTCTGGGCGGCGCTGGGCAGCGCCTGCGGCGCCCTGATGCAGCGGGTCGTCGAGGCCCGCCGCTGACTTTTCCCTTGTTAGGAGACGGCCGATGAAGACCGGCCTTTCGGGCAAGACGCCCGCCACCGTCATCACCGGCTTCCTCGGGGCCGGCAAGACGACACTGATCCGCAGTCTGCTGGAGCAGGCTGCGGGGCGGCGGCTGGCGCTGATCATCAACGAGTTCGGCGATGTCGGGATCGACGGCGAGATCCTGCGCGCCTGCGGCGACCCGACCTGCACCGAGGACGACGTCATCGAGCTGGCGAACGGCTGCCTGTGCTGCACCGTCGCCGACGACTTCGTCCCGGCCATCGAGAAGCTGCTCGCCCGGCCCCAGCCGCCGGAGCACATCATCATCGAAACCAGCGGCCTAGCCCTGCCGAAGCCGCTGGTCCAGGCCTTCCACTGGCCGGCCATCAAGACGCGGGTGACCGTGGACGGGGTGGTCGCCGTGGTCGACGCCGCCGCCGCCGCGGAGGGCCGCTTCGCCCCCGATCCTGCGGCGCTGGCCGCCCAGGCCGCCCAAATCGCCGTGGCCGCCGGGCAGCTCGACCACGAGACCCCGGTGGAGGAGGTGTTCGAGGACCAGCTCCTCTGCGCCGACCTGATTGTGGTCAACAAGACCGACCTCGTGGACGCCGCCGACCTTGCGAAGGTCGAGGAGCTGATCCGCAGCGCCATGGCCGAAGGCGGCGTTACCCGCGATGCGAAGATCCTCCGCGCGTCGAACGGCAAGGTCGACCCGATGGTCCTGCTGGGCGTCGGCGCCGCCGCGGAGGACGACCTCGCCGCCCGCCCGAGCCACCACGACGAGGAAGAGGGCCACGACCACGACGACTTCACCAGCTTCGTCGTGGAACTCGGCCCCCAGCCCGACCCGGCGGCCCTTGCGACGACGCTGGAGCGCGTCGCGGCGACCCATGGCGTGCTGCGCCTGAAGGGCTTCATCGACGTACCGGGTAAGCCCATGCGCCTGCTGGTCCAAGGCGTCGGCACCCGCATCCAGACCCACTTCGACCGCTTCTGGAAAGCCGACGAACCGCGCCGCAGCCGTCTGGTGGTGATCGGCGAGACCGGCCTGGACCGCGACGCGGTGGTCGCGGCGCTTCAGTAAGCCCTTCTCCCCTCTGGGGAGAAGGGTTGGGATGAGGGGGCGGCCGCAGGCCGGAAACGCCGGCTCATTGCAGTGCTGAGACGCCCTGCGGGCGCCCCCTCACCCTAACCCTCTCCCCACGGGGGAGAGGGGATTTTGGCGTTTTCGCAAAGTTCTACAGTCATGCACCTGCTCGCCGCCCGCCAGGAAGATCTCGATGCCGGTCCCCAGGCCGTGGACTTGGGGCAGACCCCGGCGGAGCTGGTGGTGCTGTCCTTTTCCGACAGCGACCTGACGGCGCTCGCCGCGTCCCACACGCGCCACCGCGACCGTTTGCCGAGCCTGCGACTGGCGAACCTCGCCCGGCTGGGGCACCCGCTGTCGGTGGATCTCTACGTCGATTCCGTGGTCCGCAAGGCGAAGCTGGTGGTTCTGCGCCTGCTGGGCGGGGCAGGCTATTGGCGGTACGGCCTCGACCACGTCGCCGCAGCCTGCCGGGAATCCGGCGTCGCCCTCGCCGTGCTGCCCGGCTGCGCCCAGCCGAACCCGAGCCTGGACGGCTACGGCACCATTCCGAAGGACTCCGCGCAGCGCCTGTGGCGCTATTTCACGGAAGGCGGGCCGGACAACATGGCCCACCTGCTGGCCTACGCCGCAACGCTGGCCGGCTTGGACAGCCCTTGGCGCGAACCGGCGCCTGTGCCACGCTTCGGCGTCTACGAAGGCTGGGATGGAACGGCCAACGGGCCGGTCGCCCCGGTCGTCTTCTACCGCTCCCACCTGCTGGCCGGCGACCTGGAGCCGGTGCACGCGCTGTGCGACGCGCTGGCCGGGCGCGGCCTGTCGCCCCTGCCCCTGTTCGTGGCAAGCTTGAAAGAGCCGGACTGCGCCGCCTGGATGCGCGCCACCCTGACGGCCCGCGACGCCGCCGTGGTGATGAACCTGACCGGTTTTTCCGCCGCGCGCGAGGACGGGTCGCCGCTGGAGGCCAACGGCACTCCGGTGCTGCAGGCCATCCTGTCGACCACGCCGGAAGACGGCTGGCGCGCCTCGGCGCGCGGGCTGGGGCCGTCGGACCTCGCCATGAACGTGGTGCTGCCGGAGATGGACGGCCGCATCCTGACCCGCGCCATCGCCTTCAAGGCGGAGGGGGAAACCGATCCCGCCCTGGAGTTCGCCCCCTCGCTGATCAGCCCGGTGCCCGACCGCGTGGCCTTCGCCGCCGATTTGGCCCTATCCTGGGTGCGCCTCGGCGGCACACCGCGCGCCGAGCGGCGGCTGGCCCTGGTGCTGTCCGACTATCCCGGCCCCGGTGGCGGAATTGGCCACGCGGTCGGCCTCGATACGCCAGCGAGCGTCGTCGCCATCCTGGACCGGTTGCGCAACGAGGGTTACGCAATCGATGCCATTCCGGAGGCGGGCGCATCGTTGATGGCCGCGTTGACCGGCGGGGCCACGGCGTCCCTCAGCCTGGACGACTACCGCCGCCTCGCCGCCGCTGACGCCCGCGCCCGCATCGCCGCGGCCTGGGGCGCGGAGGAGGCCGATCCGCTGGCGGCCGACGGTGCCTTCCATTTCCGCATCCTGACCTGCGGCAACGCGGTCGTGGCGGTGCAGCCGAGCCGCGGCCACGGCCCGCTGACCACCCAGCAGCACCACGACCCGGAAACGCCGCCCAGCCACGGCTATCTCGCTTTCCACCTCTGGCTCCGCCACGCGTTCGGCGTTCACGCGCTGGTCCAAGTCGGGGCGCACGGCACGCTGGAATGGCTGCCGGGAAAGGCGGTGGCTCTGTCGGCGGACTGCTGGCCGGAGATCGTCGCCGGCCCGCTGCCCTGCCTCTATCCCTTCATCGTCAACAACCCCGGCGAGGGCGTGCAGGCGCGCCGCCGGCTAGGCGCCGTCCTGATCGGCCACCTGACTCCGCCCCCTGTGGAGGCCGGGCTGCACGGTGACCTCGCCGCGCTGGAGCAGGCGATCGACGAGTACAGCCAAGCCACCGGCCTCGACCCGCGCCGTCTCGGCACGCTGCGCGAGACCATCCTGGATCTCGCCTGGGCCTCCGGCCTCGCCGCCGACTGCAACCTGAACCCGGACGACGACCCGGACACCATCCTGAATCGTCTCGACGCGCAGCTCTGCGACATCAAGGAGCTTCAGATCCGCGATGGCCTGCACGTCTTCGGCACCACGCCGGAGCCGGAGCGGCGCGCCCGCCTGCTCGCCGCCGTGGCCCGCTCCGGCAATGCCGAGGAGGCCGCCGAACGGCTGGACGCCTGCGGCGAGGCGGAGATGGCCGCCCTGCTGGCCGGGCTGGACGGCCGTTTCGTCAAGCCCGGCCCCGGCGGATCGCCGGCGCGCGGGCGCGCGGACACACTGCCCACCGGGCGGAACCTCTACGCGCTCGACCCGCGCGGGGTGCCGACCCCGACCGCCTGGACACTCGGCTGGCAGGCGGCGGACGCGCTGATCACCCGCTATCTCCAGGACCACGGCGACTGGCCGAAGCGGCTGGTGGTGGACTGCTGGGGCACGCCGACCATGCGCACCGGCGGCGACGAGCTGGCCCAGGCCATGGCCCTGCTCGGCGTGCGCCCCTTGTGGGAAAACGGGTCCGGCCGGGTGACCGGCTTCGAAGTGATGCCGGCAAGCGTGCTCGGACGGCCACGCGTCGACGTGACGCTGCGCATCTCCGGCCTGTTCCGCGACGTCTTCCCGCAGCAGATCGCCCTGTTCGACCAAGCCGTCCGAGCCGTGATCGCGGAGGATGAGCCGGAAGACGTCAACCCGGTCGCCGCCACCGCCCGCGCCGACCGCACCGCGCTGAAAGGCGGCGGCACGCCGCCGGACACGGCGGAACGCTGGGCCGCCGCACGGATCTTCGGCTCGGCTCCCGGAGTCTATGGAACGGCGCTGTCCGGCATGATCGCGCGCGGCGACTGGGCGTCCCGCGCCGACTTCGGCGCCGCCTACCTGGAGGGCAGTTGTCACGCCTACGGCAAAGACCTGGACGGCGCCCCCCTGCCCGCCCTGTTCCGCCGCCGTGTGGGCGAGGCCGACGCGCTGGTCCACCACCAGGACCAGCGGGAACACGACGTTCTGTCCACCGACGGCTTCATGCAATACGAGGGTGGCTTCTCCGCCGCCGCGGCGCTGACCGACAATGACCCGGCGCTCTACCACCTCGACAGCTCGGAGCCCGAAGCGCCGACCGTGCGCACCCTGGCGGAGGAGATCGCGCGCGTCCTGCGCGGCCGGGCGGCGAACCCGCGCTGGATCGCCGGCATGATGCGCCACGGCTACCGCGGGGCGGCGGAGCTGGCCGCGAGCGTCGACACGCTGTACGCCTTCGCCGCGACCACGGCGGCCGTACGTTCGCACCATTTCGACCAGCTGTTCGACGCGTACGTCGAGGACCACAGCGTGTGGGACTTCCTGGCGCAGTCCAACCCGGCCGCCGCCCGGCATATTCTGGACCGGCTGGCCGACGCGATGGAGCGCGGCCTGTGGCACCCCCGCCGCAACTCTACCGGCGAGGACCTGCGCCGCCGCAAGGAGACGGTTGCATGACGGACCCAAAGCAAATGCGCAATGCACCGCGTCGGCGTGGCACCTGCCCCGGCGTGCTGGCGCCGATGGAGGTCGGCGACGGCCTTCTGGTGCGCGTGCGCGTGCCGGCGGGCGTGCTTCCGGCCGAGGCGGCGGCGCGCATCGCGACGCTTGGGCGCCAGTTCGGCAACGGCCTGATCGACCTTAGCCAGCGCGGAAACCTGCAACTGCGCGGCGTGCGGGCGGATGGCATGGGCGCGCTGGTCGATGAGCTTCGCGCGCTCGGCTACGTTTCCGCCGACGCGGAAAGCGAGGCGGTGCGCAACGTGCTGGCGTCCCCCACCGCCGGGCTGGACGACACGGCGGTACTCGACGTACACCCGTACGCGCTGGCGCTCGACGCCCGGCTGGCGGGCGATCCGGCATTGCACCCGCTGCCAGTCAAGTTCAACTGGCTGGTGGACGGCGGCGGTCGGGCGACCCTGTGCGACAGCACCGCCGACGTGCGTTTCGACGCCGTGGCAACGGGGGACGGGCTTCGGTTCCGCGTCGGGTTGGGAGGCACATTGGACGATTCGGCCGAGTTGGGTTTCTGCCGGCCGGAGGAATTGGTGGAGATCGCGGCGGCGGTGGCGCTGGCGTTCCTGGAGTTGCGCACGGGATTGGCGGAGCCGCCGCGGCGCATGGCGGGGCTGGTGAAGGCCGTGGGCGTGGAGGCGGTGTGCGAAGCGGTCGCGGCGGCATACCCCCACCCTCCCGCTTCGCGGGTCCCCCCCTCCCCCGCTGGGCGGGAGAGGGCCAATTTGCAGCTTCGCGGCAACGCGGCGGAGTTCGCTCCCCCGCCCAGCGGGGGAGGGTTAGGGTGGGGGCAAACGTCGCCCAACCGAGACTTCCTCGGCCCACACCCCGCCTGGCTCGGCGTCGCCTTCCCCTTCGGCCGCCTAACCTGCGACCAATTGGAAGCGCTGGCCGCCCTCGCCACTGAGGTCCGCCTCACCCCCTGGCGCGCCCTCCTCCTGGTCGACGCCAACCCCACCGCAGCACAGACCGCGCAGTCCCTCGGCTGCATCCTCGACCACGCCGATCCGCGGCTGAAGGTCACGGCTTGCAGCGGCGTCTCCGGCTGCGACGTGGGCACCACGGACACGCACGCGGATGGCCTCGCCATCGCGGCGCGTGCAGCGGGGTTGCTGGAGAGGGTCCGGATGGTGCATGTCTCCGGCTGCGCGAAGGGCTGCGCGCACCCCAAGGCGGCCGATGTCACGCTGACGGCGCGCGACGGCGTCTACGATGCCGCGCTGAACGCCGCTCCCGGTGCCGTCGGCTGGCGCAGCGGCCTGACCCCGGCCGAGGCGGTGGACGCCGTGGCCGGCCTATTAGTTGAGGAGTTGTCCCGTGACTGAGCCGCTTTACGACTACATCCGCGATGGAGCGGCCATCTACCGCCAGTCCTTCGCCACCATCCGGGCGGAGGCCGACCTGTCGGCGCTGCCCGACGACCTGAAGCCGGTCGCCGTGCGCGTGATCCACGCCTGCGGCATGGTGGACGCTGCGGGGGACCTGATGTTCTCGCCGGACGTCGGCACGGCCGCGCGCAAGGCCCTTCGCAATGGTGCGCCGATCCTCTGCGACAGCGAGATGGTGGCGCACGGCATCACGCGGGCGCGCCTGCCGGCAGACAACGCCGTGATCTGCACGCTGCGCGACTCCGCCGTGCCGGATCTGGCCAAACAGGTGGACAACACTCGCTCCGCTGCGGCGCTGGAACTGTGGCGCCCGCGGCTGGAGGGCGCAGTCGTCGCCATCGGCAACGCGCCCACCGCCCTGTTCAAGCTGCTGGAGATGATTCGCGACGGCGCGCCGAAGCCGGCCGCGATCCTAGGCTTCCCCGTGGGCTTTGTCGGCGCGGCCGAGAGCAAGGACGCGCTGGCCGAACACTCCTATGGCATCCCCTTCCTGGCCATCCGCGGCCGTCGTGGCGGCAGCGCCATGGCGGCGGCGGCGGTCAACGCCCTGGCGAGCGACGTCGAATGAGCAGCGAGAACCAAGCCCCCGGCAAGCTGTACGGCGTCAGCGTCGGCCCCGGCGACCCGGACCTGATGACCATTCGCGCCATCCGCACCATCGAGGCCTGCCCGGTGGTCGCCTATTTCTGCAAGCGCGGCACCTCCGGCCAAGCGCGGCGCATCGCCGCCGACTGCATCACGGAGGAGCATGTCGAACTGCCGATGGTCTATCCGGTGACGGTGGAACTGCCGCCCAACCACCCGGACTACGGCCGCCAGATCGAGGCCTTTTTCGACGAGTCCGCGGAACGGCTGGCCGAGCATCTGGCCGCGGGCCGCTCCGTCGCCGCGCTGAACGAAGGGGACGCCTTCTTCTACGGCAGCTTCATGCACCTGTTCCTGCGCCTCGCCTCCCGCTTCCCGACGGAGGTGGTGCCGGGCGTGACCTCCATGATGTGCAGCGCCTCGCTGCTGCCGCGCCCGCTGACGTTGCGCGACGACGTGCTGTCGGTCATCCCCGGCACGCTGGGGGAGGAGGCGCTGGTCCAGGCCCTGCGCAACGCCGACGCCGCCGTCGTCATGAAGCTGGGCCAGAACCTGCCGAAGGTGCGCCGCGCCGTGATCGCCGCGGGCCTCGCCGACCGCGCCTGGTACATCGAGCGCGCGAGCATGGAGAACCAGCGCGTGATGCCCTTCACGGAGGCGCCGGACGTCGCCCCCTACTTCTCGCAGATCGTCATTCCGGGCGAAGGACTGCGGCGATGAGCGGCTGGTTGAAGGTCGTGGGCCTCGGGCCGGGCACCGAAGACTGGCTGACGCCGGAGGCACGGCGGGATCTGGCGGAGGCGACCGACCTCGTCGGCTACAAGCCCTATGTGGACCGCGTGCCGCCGGGGCCGCAGGTACGCCACGCGTCGGACAACCGCGTGGAGTTGGACCGCGCCCGCCACGCCCTGCAACTGGCGTCGGAAGGGCGCCGGGTCGCGGTGGTGTCCGGCGGCGATCCCGGCGTCTTCGCCATGGCCGCGGCCGTGTTCGAGGCGCTGGACGACCCGGCGGCGCCGCAGGCGTGGCATCGCGTGTCGTTGCGGGTCGATCCCGGCATCTCCGCCATGCAGGCCGCCGCCGCGCGGGTGGGGGCTCCGCTGGGGCACGATTTCTGCGCGATCTCGCTGTCCGACAACCTGAAGCCTTGGGACGTGGTGCTGAAGCGGCTGCGGCTGGCGGCGGAGGCGGACTTCGTCATCGCGCTCTACAACCCGATCAGCCGCGCCCGTCCGTGGCAACTCGGCGCCGCGTTCGACGCCTTGCGCGAGGTCCGGTCGCCGGACACCCCGGTGATCATGGCCCAGGCCGTCGGCCGCCCGGACGAGAACCTGATCATCACGACGCTGGGGACGGTTGACGCCGCGCAGGCCGACATGCGCACCTGCGTCATCATCGGCGCCTCGCACACCCGTCTGGTGCCGCGCCCCGACGCGCAGCCCTGGGTCTACACCCCGCGCAGCTATGGGGTGCGGGCGTGAAGCGGGAGTTGTCGCGTTGGGCCCCTACCCTAACCCTCCCCCACCTCCGGCGGGGGAGGGAACTCCGCCGCGCGGCCCTGAAGCCCTCCCCCGCCGAAGGTGGGGGAGGGTTGGGTGGGGGCCCAGCGCGACAACTCCCCTCACCCTCCACTAATCGCCTCCAACCAGCGCAGCGCGGCGGGCGCATCATGCACCTCCGGCACGCCATTACCCCGCGGCCGTTCGACCATCACCACGGGGATGCCGCGCCGCCGCGCCGCCTCCAGCTTCGCCTCGGTCGCGGTGCCGCCGCTGTTCTTGCTGACGATCACGTCGACGCGGTGTTCCTCCAGCAGGGCCAGTTCGCCGTCCAGCGTGAAAGGGCCGCGGTCGAGGATCAGCGTGTGGCGCAGGGTCGGCGCGGGCTCCGGCGGGTCGACGGCGCGGATCAGGTAGGTCTTGTCCGGAACCGCCTCGAACACTGCGACCTCCTGCCGGCCGATGGTCAGGAACGCGGTGTCGCCCAGCGAACGCAGCGCCTCGGCGGCGGCGGCCATGTCCGGCGCGCCGATCCAGCGGTCGCCCACCCCCGGCGTCCAGGGCTTGCGCGTCAGCACCAGCAGCGGAACCCCGGCGCGGACGCAGGCCGCCGCGGCGTTGGCGGAGATCTGGTCGGCGAAGGGGTGCGTGGCGTCCACCACCGCCTGGATTCCGTTCGCGGCGAGGTGCTCCGCCAGCCCGTCCACGCCGCCGAAGCCGCCGATGCGCGTCGGCAGGGGCGGCAGCACCGGCTGCTTGGTGCGCCCGGCGAGCGACACGGTCGCGTCGATGGCCGGATGGCCGACGAGCAAGCGCGCGAGCGCCGTGGCCTCCGTCGTGCCGCCCAGAATCAGCGCCTTCATCCTCTCTCCCTCCGCCGGTGCGAGGCGCCATGAATAGCACAGCTTCCCCGCGTTGGCTGAGCGTCGTCGGCATCAGCGAGGACGGATGGGACGGTCTGTCGCCCGCCGCCCGCGCTCTGGTCGAAGGTGCCGAGTTGCTAGTGGGCGGAACGCGCCACCTATTGCTGGTTCCGGAGTTTGCCCGGCAGGAACGGCTGGCTTGGCCCTCGCCCCTGTCGGACGCCTTTCCCGCTCTGCTGGAACGACGCGGGAGGCCGGTCTGCGTGCTGGCGAGCGGCGACCCGTCCTGGTACGGCGTCGGCGCCACCCTGTCGCGGATCATCCCGGCGGCGGAGACCCTGGTCGTTCCAGCCCCGTCATCCTTCAGCCTTGCTGCGGCCCGGATGGGCTGGCCGTTGCAGGAATGCGTCTGCCTAACGGTGCATGGGCGCCCGCTGGAGCTGGTCATTCCGCACCTGCATCGGTCTGCGCGGCTGCTGGTCCTTTCCTGGGACGGAACGACCCCAGGCAAGCTCGCGGCCCTGCTGCGCGCCCGCGGCTTCGGGCCGTCGCGCATCACAGCGCTGGAGGCCATGGGCGGCCCGCGCGAGCGCCGCACGGAGGGCACGGCCGACGGCTGGGACACGGAACGCGTCGCCGACCTGAACACGCTGGCGGTTGAGTGCATCGCCACCCCCGGCGCCCGCGGCCTGCCGCGCACGCCGGGCCTGCCCGACGATTGGTTCGAGCATGACGGCCAGATCACCAAGCGCGAGGTGCGCGCCGTCACCCTGTCCTGGCTGGCGCCGCACAGGGGCGAACTGCTGTGGGACGTCGGCGCCGGGTCCGGCTCCATCGGCGTCGAGTGGATGCTGAGCGATCCGACCAACCGCGCCATCGCCGTGGAGCACAAGGACGACCGCGCCGCCCGCATCCCCGCCAACGCCGCCGCCTTCGGCGTGCCGGGGCTGGAGTTGGTGCGCGGCAAAGCGCCGGAGGCTCTGAGCGGACTGCCGACGCCGGACGCGGTTTTCATCGGCGGCGGGCTGACCAACGACGGCGTGCTCGACGCCTGCTGGGACGCGCTGAAGCCCGGCGGGCGGCTGGTCGCCAACGCGGTGACGCTGGAAAGCGAGGCCATGCTGATCGCCGCGCACAAGCGGCTTGGCGGACAGCTGTCGCAGATTGCGGTCAGCCGCGCCGCGGCCATCGGCGGCTTCACGGGCTGGCGCCCGCTGATGCCGGTCACGCTCTGGCTGGCGGAGAAGCCGGCATGATCGCGGCGGGTGTTGGCTGCCGCTCCGGCTGTCCGGGAGCGGAGATCGCCGGGCTGGTCCGCGCTGTCGTCGCTGAGGCGGGCGTGAACGCGGATGTCCTGGCCGCGCCAATGCGCAAGCGGAATGAGGCCGGCCTGCGCGACGCGGCGGACCTCCTGGTGCTGCCGTTGGCCTTCGTCGACGACGCGGATTTGGCCGCCGTCCAGGACCGAACGCAGACCCGCTCCGCCCGGGTCGAGGCCGCGGTGGGCGTCGCCTCGGTGGCGGAGGCCGCGGCGCTGGCCGCCGCCGGGCCGGGCGCGCGCCTGCTGCTGCCGCGCCGCTCCACGCCGCGCGCCACCTGCGCGCTGGCGATTTCCAAGGATTCTTCTCTATGACCGTGCATTTCATCGGCGCCGGACCGGGCGCGCCCGACCTTTTGACCCTGCGTGGGCGCGACCTGATCGCGTCCTGCCCGGTCTGCCTCTACGCCGGCTCGCTGGTGCCGAAGGAGATCATCGCCCATGCCCCGACCGGCGCGCGGGTGGTGGACACCGCACCCATGACGCTCGACCAGATCGTGGCGGAGTTCCAGGCGGCGCACGCGGCCGGGCAGGACGTGGCGCGGCTGCATTCCGGCGACCTGTCGGTCTACAGCGCGCTCGGCGAGCAGACCCGCGCGTTGCGGGAACTGGGCATCCCCTACACCATCACGCCCGGCGTGCCGGCCTTCGCCGCGGCGTCGGCCGCGCTGGGGCGGGAACTGACCCTGCCGGAGGTCAGCCAAACGCTGATTTTGACACGCACGGAGGGCCGCGCCTCGGCCATGCCGGCCAACGAGACGCTGGAGGTGCTAGGGCGGTCGGGCGCCACGCTGGCCATCCACCTGTCGATCCACGTCATCGACCGGGTGGCCGAGCGGCTGACCCCGCTCTACGGCGCCGACTGCCCGGCGGCGGTTGTCTACCGCGCCACTTGGCCGGACGAGCGGGTGCTGCGCGGCACGCTGGCCGACATCGCCGCCAAGGTCGCCGAGGCCCCCATGGAGCGCACCGCGCTGATCCTGGTCGGCCCGGCGCTGGGCGTGGAGGATTTCCGCTGCAGCGCGCTCTACGACGGGTCGCACGTCCGCCGTTATCGGGGGTTGGGGGAGTGAGGATAGACCTCGCCCTTCAGAAAGAACCCTCTCCCTCCCGGGGAGAGGGGAGGGTGAGGGGACTAGTGCGGCCCGCGCCAGCCCGCCTCTCCCACAATGTTGCCCTGGCGATCGGTGACCAGAACCTCGACCGACACCGGGGCGCCTTCCAGCACGGCGAGCGCGGCGTCCTGGGCCAGCGCGGCAACGCGGTCAGCGAGCGGCAGGCCGGATTCGGCCGCGATGCCCAGGACCTGCGCGGCGGTGTTGGCGGTGCGCGCCGCCGCGACCACCTCCGGCCCGGCGCCCAGCTCCGCCAGGCGATCGGCCAGCCAATCGAGGTCAACGCTGTTGCGCTTGGAATGCAGGTCCATCAGGCCGCGCGCCAGCTTGCCGAACTTGGCGAAGCCGCCGCACAGGGTCAGGCGCGGCACGGGGTGGCGCCGCAGGTATTTCAGCGTGCCGCCGACGAAATCGCCCATGTCCAACAGCGCATGGTCCGGCAAGCCGTAGCGCGCGACGACCGCCTTTTCCGAGGTGTCGCCGGTGCAGGCCGCGACGTGCGTCAGGCCGGCCGCCCGCGCCACGTCGACGCCACGCTGGATCGACGCGATCCAGGCCGCGCAGGAATAGGGCACGACGATTCCCGTGGTCCCCAGGATCGACAGGCCGCCGAGGATGCCCAGCCGCGGGTTCATGGTGCGGCGGGCGAGCGCCTCCCCATTCTCCACCGACACCTCCACCACCACGTCGGCGGGCTGGCCGGCAAGAGCCGCCGCCTCCCCGACCGCTTGGCGGATCATGGCGCGGGGTACGGGGTTGATCGCGGGCTCGCCAACCGGGACCGGAAGACCGGGGCGGGTCACGGTGCCGACCCCCTCCCCCGCCCGGAAGACGACGCCCTCCCCCGATCCGGCGCGCCAGACTCGGGCGCGGACCAGCGCGCCGTGTGTCACGTCCGGATCGTCGCCCGCGTCCTTCACCACTCCGGCCGCCGCCCAGCCCTCACCCGTCTCGGTCCAGGCGAGCGCGAAGGCCGGCGTCTGGCCGCCGGGAAGGGTGACCGTCACCGGATCGGGGAACCGGCCGGTGAACAGCGCCTCGCAGGCCGCGCGCGCCGCGGCGGTGGCGCAGGCGCCCGTCGTCCAGCCCCGGCGCAAGGCCTTCCCGTCCGCCGGGCCGTCCGCCCCCGTATCATCGCCGTTCGCAGCTGAGTGCTCGTCCATGACCACAGAGCCGTTGCCCGACTCCCTCCAAATTCCCTTCGACCCCGGCAGCGTCTGGCTGGCGGGGGCCGGACCCGGCGACCCCGGCCTGCTGACCCTGCGCGCGCTGCAAGGTCTAAGGCAAGCGGACGTGATCGTCCATGACGCGCTGGTCGGTGAACGGATCCTGGCGCTGGCCTCGCCCGCGGCAAGGCTGGAGTTCGCCGGAAAGCGCGGCGGCCGCCCGTCCGCCCATCAGGACGACATCACCAACCGCCTGATCGAGCTGGCGCGCGAGGGGCATCGCGTGCTGCGGCTGAAGGGCGGCGATCCCTTCGTCTTCGGCCGCGGCGGGGAAGAGGCGCAGGCGCTGGCCGAGCAGGGCATCCCCTTCCGCATCATCCCCGGCATCACCGCGGGGCTGGCCGGCCCGGCCTACGCCGGCATCCCGGCGACGCACCGCACGGCCAACCAGGCGGTGATCCTGGCAACTGGCCATTCCTGCGCCGGTGGGCCGGACTGGAAGGCGCTGGCCGCCACCGGCGCACCGCTGATCCTCTACATGGCCTGGAAGGGCCTGCCGGGCATCGCGGCTGGCCTGATGGAGGGCGGCCTGCCCGCCGACACCCCCGTGGGCGTGGTCACCGACGCGACGACCGAGCGCCAGCGCGTGCTGGTCACATCGCTGGGCACCTGCGTCGAGGACTTGGCGACGAGCGGGCTTGAGCCCCCGGCGATCATCGTGGTCGGGGAGGTGGTGCGGCTGCGCCCGGTGCTCGACTGGCTGCCGCAGGGGGCTTCCCATGGCTGACGCGCCGCGCGGGCTGATCGTCGGCGCCCCGGCGTCGGGCACCGGCAAGACGACCGTGACGCTCGGCCTGCTGGCGGCGCTGCGGGAGCGGGGGCTGCGGGTGGGCGCGGTGAAGGCAGGGCCGGACTACATCGACCCGGCCTTCCACCAAGCGGCCACCGGGCGTCCCAGCTTCAACCTGGACGGCTGGACCATGGGGCCGGACCTGCTGGACAGCTTGGCCCGCCGCGCCGGCGAGGGGACCGACATCGTGGTCTGCGAGGCCCTGATGGGCCTGTTCGACGGCGTGGCGAGCGTCGGCGCCACCGGCACCGGCGCCACGTCGGAGATCGCGGCGCGCACCGGCTGGCCGGTGGTGCTGGTCGTCAACGCCAAGGGACAGTCGCAGTCCGCCGCCGCGCTGGTGAAGGGCTTCGCCACCTACCAGGAGGGCGTGCGCATCGGCGGCGTCATCCTGAACAACGTCGCCAGCCCGCGTCATCTCGCGCTGGCCGGCGGCGCCATCGAGGCGCTGGGCATCCCCGTGCTGGGTGCCCTGCCCCGCACGCCCGACGTGATCCTACCGGAACGCCACCTGGGCCTGATCCAGGCGGAGGAAACCGCCGACCTTCAGGACCGGCTGGCGGCGCTCGGCCGCTTCATCGCCCAGCATGTGGACCTGGACAAGGTGATGGCTCTTGCCGCGCCCTCACG
The DNA here is from genome assembly GCF_025961225.1 of Azospirillum canadense. GTDB lineage: Bacteria > Pseudomonadota > Alphaproteobacteria > Azospirillales > Azospirillaceae > Azospirillum > Azospirillum canadense. The sequence goes on from NZ_JAOQNG010000010.1 coordinate 1,401,681, forward strand.
CGCGCCAAAGGGGGCCTTCGCCCCGGCCCTCCCCCCGCTGGGGCAGCGCATCGCCATCGCCCGCGACGTCGCCTTCACCTTCGTCTACCCGCACCTGCTGGAGGGCTGGCGCGAGGCCGGGGCGGAGGTGGTCACCTTCTCCCCCCTCGCCGACGAGGCGCCGCCCGCCGACGCCGACGCGGTGTATCTGCCCGGCGGCTATCCGGAGCTGCACGCCGGCCGCCTCGCCGCCGCCGGACGCTTCCGCGAGGGGCTGCGCTGCGCCGCCGAGACCCGGCCGGTCTATGGCGAGTGCGGTGGCTACATGGTGCTGGGGGAGACGCTGGAGGACGCCGACGGCGTGACCCACCCTATGCTCGGCCTGCTCGGCGTGCGGACGTCCTTCGCCAAGCGGAAGCTGCACCTGGGCTACCGCCGCGCCGTCCTGCTGGCCGACACGGTGCTGGGGCAGGCCGGCACGGCGCTGCGCGGGCACGAGTTCCACTACGCCTCCATCCTCACGCGCGGGACGGACGAGCCGCTGGTCACCGCCACCGCGGCGGACGGGTCGGACCTGGGGCCGCTCGGCGGGCGGCGCGGACACGTCTTCGCGTCCTTCTTCCATGTCATCGCGGCGGACCGGACCCAATGAGCGACCACGCCTTCTCCGCGGAGGAGCGCGACGCGCTCTACAAGGCGATCTTCTCCCGCCGCGACGTGCGCGGTCAGTTCGCGCCCGACCCGGTGCCGGACGAGGTGCTGACCCGCGTCCTGACCGCCGCGCACCACGCGCCGTCGGTCGGCTTCATGCAGCCCTGGAACTTCATCGTCGTCCGCGACCCGGCGGTGAAGGCCCGCGTGCACGCCGACTTCGCCCAGGCCAACGAGGAGGCGAAGGCCCTGTTCGAGGGGGAACGGCAGGCGCTCTACAGCCGGCTGAAGCTGGAGGGCATCCGGGAGGCGCCGGTCAACCTGTGCATCACCTGCGACCGCGAGCGCTCCGGCCCCGTGGTGCTGGGCCGCACCCACATCCCCACGATGGACCTCTACAGCTGCGTCTGCGCCGTGCAGAACCTGTGGCTGGCCGCAAGGGCGGAGGGGCTTGGCGTCGGCTGGGTCAGCATCCTGCACGAGGACCGACTGCGCGCCGCGCTGGGCATTCCGGAGCGGATCGTGCCCATCGCCTACCTGTGCCTGGGCTACGTCTCCCACTTCCACGAGACGCCGGAGTTGGAGCAGGCCGGCTGGCGCAATCGCTTGCCCTTGGAGGATCTGGTCTTTCGCGACCGCTGGGGCGAACACGGCTGAGGCCCGTAGGTTGGGTGGAGCGAAGCGCAATCCAACAGCGTCGCAATCCCAAACGGGCAAGAAAAAAGGGCCGCGGAAAGCCGCGGCCCTGAGTCTAGGGAGGAAACGCCCCGAGAATGGGCAGGGGCAAGATATGCCGCGGCGCACACCAACTGGTATTACCAATGTGGCATGGGTGCGGTGCAACATGCGCATAAGCCGAAAATTTGCTGTGATTTCGGGGTGACTTTGTGCTTTGCCGCGTGCCCGGCCTGCGGGCGACAACCGGGCGGCGGTTGCACCCGCATGTGTCCATGATGACGCGCCCATGACGCCGGCCCTTCACCACCGGCGCACGAACGGTCATAATCCCGCAGACGCGTTGGGGATGTCGGTCAGGAGGAAAAGCGGCATGGGGGTCGGCGGAATCGTGGGCTGGTGCGCAATCCCCGCCGTTGCTTGGCCCTGGATCCGGTCTTTGCTCCCCACCCTGGCGCTGGTGCTGGCCGGGCTGGGAACGCCGCTCGCCACCGCCCGGGCGGAGCCGTTCCGCTTCACCCTTCTCTACGCCCACAGCACGACCGAGTTGGAGGACACGCAGGGGCGCGGCGGGATCGCGCGGCTGGCGACGTTGATCCAGAGGGAACGCGCCGCCCACGACACGGTGCTGGTGCTGCACGGCGGGCAGTCCCTGGCGCCATCGGTGCTGTCCTTCTACGACCAGGGCGCCCACGTCATCGACCTGCTGAACGGGCTGGGCATCGACGCCATGGCCGCGCTGAACCGGGAATTCCACCACGGCGACGACACGCTGATGACGCGCGCCTTCGCGGCGAACTTCCCGCTGGTGACCACCAACGCGGTCGATCGCGCGACCGGCAAGCCGCTGGACGGGCTGGAGAGCGCGGTCGTGCTCGACGCCGGCCCCTACAAGATCGGCGTGCTGGCCGCTACGCCGGCGCAGACGAAGGAGACCACCCGCTCCGGCCGCACGGAATTCCGCGACCCGGTCCGCGCCGTGGCCGACAAGGCCCGGGAGCTGCGCGCCCAGGGCGTGGACCTGATCGTCACCATGACGGCCAATTCGGGCAACACCCACCGCGACGTCATCGCCGCCCGCGCCGCCGACATCGTGCTGTACCAGGACCGGGGACGCGCCGTCGGCGTGGAGTATGACGGGAAGTATCTCGCCGCGACGGTGGAGGCGCAGGCGGCCTGGGTGCTCGCGCTGGACATCGCAATCGAGCGCGGCGCAATCGACCGCGGCGCCAAGGCCGGCACCGTGTGGAGCGCCGGGGTGCGCGCCATCGACACCGCGCCGATCCCGCCGGACAGCGCGGTGGACAGCCGCGCCAAGGCCTATCTGGCGCGGCTCGACGGCATGCTCGGCATGCAGGTCGGACGGCTGGAAGCCCCGGTGGACACGCGGCGGGAGGCGGTGCGCGGCGGGGAGAACGCCTTCGCCAACGCGCTGGCCGACGCGCTGCGCGCCGCGATGGAGGCCGACGTGGCGCTGGTCAACGGCGGCACCATCCGCGGCGACCGGCAGTATGCGGCCGGCACGCTGTGGACCCGCCGCGACATCCAGACCGAAATTCCCTACCACGACACCGCCGTCCTTCTGGAGGTCACGGGGCAGCAGCTGCGCGACGCGCTGGAGTCCGGCTATTCGGGAATCGAACAGGCGCAGGGCCGCTTCCCGCACCTGTCCAACGCCCGCGTCCTGGTCGACGCGTCGCGGCCCGCCGGCCAGCGCATCGTGGAGCTGACCATCGGCGGAAAACCGGTGGACCCCGCGGCGCGCTACCGCCTGGCGACCGGCAGCTACATCGCCCAGGGCAGCGACGGCTACACCGCGCTCGTCGCGGCGCCGCGTCTCGTGGACGACCGCGACGCGGACTTCCTCTCCACCATCCTGGCCGACCAGATCGCCCGGACGGGCAGCTTCGCGCCGCGCCTCGACGGGCGTCTCACGGTGAAGCGGTAAGCCGCCCGGATGGAAGCCCTGCCACCTCCCCTGTCCCATCCCCAGGCCCGCCGCCCCATCCGCGACCCCGGCGACGGCCCGGCGACCGCGGCGGTCCCGCCCCGCCCGCCGGAGCGGCGGGCCGGCATCGTGCTGCGCATCACCATCGGCCTGTCGGTCATGGCGATGCTGGTGCTGCTGATCGGCGGTGTCTCGATCTCCTCCTTCCGGCTGCTGCGCGGGGAGGTGTCGTCGCTGTCGACGACAACCCTGCCGGAGGTCGTCGCCGCGGCGGAATTGCGTGGGTCGCTGCAGCAGCTGGTCGCGCGGCTTCCCGGGCTGGCCGGGGCCGCGACCATGCCGCAGCGCCGGGGCGTCCACGACGAGTTGGTGCACGAGCTGGAGTTCCTGAGCAAGCTGGTGGACCGCGTCGCCGCGCTGCAAAAGGCCGGCGCCGAACAAAAGCCCAATGAGCAAAAAGCCGGAGGCGGGGAGCGGGAGGACGGCGACGCCGGGGATGCCCGCCTTCTCGACCAGGTGCGGTCCACGCTGGTGATCCTGGCGGCCACCGTGGCTGACCTGAACGCGGAGGTCGGCCGCCAGATCCTGGCCGGCGACCGTCAGGCCGAGGCCATCCGCTCGCTCGCCCGCATGGCGGAGGCTCTGGAACAGCTGCCCGGGCCGGAGGGGCCGAACGCGCCCGCCATCACCCCCGGCTCCGCCCCTGGCCCGGCCCCTGCGGCCTGGGCCGTGCGGACCGGCGCGCTGATGGCGCGGGCGGCGGGCGCCGTGCAGCTCGACCACCTGAACCGCCTGCGGACGGAGCGGGTGGTGGCCGAACGCACGCTGGCCGACCTCGGCCGCATCGCCGCGAGCACGCCCGATCCCGACAGCGCCGCCATGGAACGAATCCGCGGCGCGCTGGACCGCATCCTGGTCGCCCCCGGCGGCCTGTTCGACAGCTCCGCCGAACGGCTCCAGGCGCGCAACCGGGCCCAGGCCCTGTTCGGCCAGTCCCGCGTGCTGGTGGAGACGGTGGACCGGTCCACCCGCGCGCTGTTCGACGCGCTGAACGACCGCACGACGCAGCGCACCGAGGCACTGACGACCCTGATCACCGACCGCACCCGGGCGGTGATGGCGCTGGGCGGCGCCTCCGTCCTGCTGGCGATCGGCGTCTACCTGTTCTTCCAGCGCTTCCTGACCTCGCGGCTGGTCGCGCTCAACGGCGCGGTTTTGGCGCGCCTGTCCGGCAGCGCCGCCGCCATCCCGGCGGAAGGCGACGACGAGATCACCGACATCGGCGCCTCCATCCGCTACTTCATCGAAGAGATCGACCGCCGCCAGCGCGACCTCGCCGACAAGGAGCGGCGATTCCGCGACCTGGTGGAGGGATCGATCCAAGGCATCGTCATCCACCGCGACTTCCGGCCGCTCTACGCCAACGACGCCTTCGCCCTGATGCTGGGGACCAACCCCGGCCGGGCGCTGGCCCTGTCGTCGGTGCTCGACCTCATCCCCAACGCGGAACGCGCGCTGGTCGAGACGAACTACTACCACATCCTGGAAACCGGGCAGCCGAGCGAGCGGCGGCGCCTGCGCGCCTTCCGCTTCGACGGGACAGAGCTGTGGATCGAGCTGACCAGCCGCCGCGTCGACTGGATGGGGGAACCCGCCGTGCAGTCCGTGGTGGTCGACGTGACGCGCGAGGTGGAGGCGGAGGCCGCGCTGCGCCGGTCGCGCGACGCGGCGGAGCAGGCCCTGCGCGAGTTGAAGGAGACGCAGGCGAGCCTGATCCAGGCGGAGAAGATGGCCTCGCTCGGCCAGCTCGTCGCCGGCGTCGCGCACGAGGTCAACACGCCCATCGGGATCACCATCACCGGCGCCTCCCAGCTGGTCGTCCTGATCGACGAACTGGCCCAGAAGCACGCGGACGGCACGATCAAGCGCTCCGACTTCCAGCGGTTCCTGACCGACGGTCGGGAGATGGCGCGGCTGATCCTCGCCAACGGCACCCGCGCCGCCGACCTGGTGCAGAGCTTCAAGATGGTCGCCGTGGACCAGTCGAGCGACGAGCGCCGCCGCTTCGAACTGAAAAGCTACGTCGACGAGCTGTTGCGCAGCCTGCGGCCGACCTACAAGGACCTGAAGGGGCTGGACATCGCCGTGGACAGCCCGGAGGGGCTGGAGTTCGACAGCTACCCGGGCGCCCTGTCGCAGGTGCTGACCAACCTGATCATCAACGCGCTGACCCACGCCTTCACCCCGGACCAGCCGGGACGCATCGCCATCTCCGCACGGGCCCTGACGCCCGACATGGTGGAGCTGGAGGTCGCCGACGACGGCATCGGCATCCCCGCCGGCATCCAGCCGAAGATCTTCGACCCCTTCTTCACCACCCGGCGCGGCCGCGGCGGCAGCGGGTTGGGGCTGCACATCGTCTACAACCTGGTGACCGGCACGCTGCGCGGGACCATCGCCGTGGCCAGCGTCCCCGGCGAGGGCACCCGCTTCACCCTGCGCCTGCCCCGCGTCGCCCCGGCCGCGCCCTAAAGCGGATTGCAATCCGCTTTGGGCCGCGACGGCGGTCCCGGCCGCCAGCCTTTTGTTCAGACATTGGCGGCCGAAGCCCGGCCTCTCGCGGGAACTTCGTTCCCGCGAGAGGCAGGCGGATGCCACAGGCTTCCGCTGAGAGCCGGCGAATGAGGCCATATGAATCTAAAGCGAATGCAAATTCGCTTTAATCCGGATCATCGCGGTATCAGAGCACCTCGCCTTCGAACCAATGGCGCCCGTGGCGGTCCTCCACCTCAATGACCCAGACGTCGGGGTCGTAGCGGGTCTGGCGCGCGATGTAGGCGTCGGCCGTCGCCTCGTCCACCGGGTCGGCGCCGGTGCCGCGCGACCAGCGCAGCCGCGACTCGTCGCGCACCTGGACCAGCACCTGGAAGGTCCGGTTGAGGCGGTTCAGCTTCAGGATGACGGTGCCGCGGCTGGGATCGCCCTTGCGCAGCACCATCATCGAGACGCCCTGCGAGTCGGCGGTGCGGATGTGCGCCATCACCCAGAGATGCGTCGGCAGGCGGTCGTCCATGTTGCTTTCCGGTTGTTGAGGATGGCAGGGCTCGCCTTCGGCTGAGGCCCGGTGTAGACAACGCTCATGGCGACTCTCCTGGACGCTCTCGACGCAGCCGTCAACCACCACATGTCCGGCCGCCTCATCGAGGCGGCGGCGCTCTACCGGCTCGTGCTGTCGGTGGAGCCCGCCCAGCCCGTCGCGCTGCACCTGCTGGGCGTGCTGAAGGCGCAGCGCGGCGCCTTCGAGGCCGCCGTCCCGCCGCTGTGCCGCTCGCTCCGCCTGCGGCCGGAGGCGGCGCAGCTCTGGGCGCATCAGGCCGGCGTGCTGCGGGCGCTCGCCCGTCCGGAGGAGGCCGCCGCCGCCGCCCGGCTGGCGCTGGCGCTCGACCCGGCGCTGGACGACGCGCTCGACCATCTCGGCGCCGCGCAGCACGCGCTGGCGGCCTACGATCCGGCGCGGGCGTGGCTGGCGCGCGCGGCGCGGCTGCGGCCCGGCCATCCCGACACGCTGCTGAACTTGGGCACCGTGCTCCGCGACCAACGCCGGTTCGTCGAGGCGGAGGCCTGCTTCGACGCGGCGCTCGCGCTGCGGCCGAACCACGCCGAAACGCAACTGGCCCGCGCCGTCGGGCACCTGGTGCGGGGCGACCTGCGGACCGGCTGGGAAGGGTTCGAGTGGCGCTGGCGTCGCTTCCCCACGCCGCCCTGGGCCGGCGAGCCGGCCGGGGAGTCGCTGGAGGGCCGGACCATCCTGCTGCACGCGGAGCAAGGCTTCGGCGACACCATCCAGTTCGCCCGCTACGCGCCGCTGGTGGCGCAGGCCGGCGGGCGCGTGGTGCTGGAGGTCCACCCCCTGCTGGTCCGCCTGCTGAAGCCGCTGGAAGTGGCGGCGCCCAACCTCCGCGTCGTGGAACAGGGCCCGGAGCCGACGCCCCACGACCTTCATTGCCCGCTGATGAGCCTGCCGCGCGCCTTCGGCACCGACCTGGGGAGCGTCCCCACACAGGCATCCTACCTGTCCGCCGACCCGGAGGACGCCGCGCGCCAGGGCGGCCGCTTCGCCGCGGAAGGGGCCTTCCGCGTCGGCCTTGTCTGGGCTGGCAACCCGAAGCACCGCAACGACCGCAACCGCTCCATCGCCGTGGGCCGGCTGGGGCCGCTCCTATCGGTGCCGGGGGTGCGCGTCTTCAGCCTGCAGACCGGCGATGCGCGGGACCAACTGCCGCCGGGCGTGCCGGACCTGATCGAGGGCGTGCGCGACTTCGCCGACACCGCGGCGATCCTCAGCCATCTCGACCTCGTCATCGCGGTGGACACGGCGATCGTCCATCTGGCCGGCGCGCTCGGCGTGCCGACCTGGCTGCTGCTGCCCTACGCGCCGGACTGGCGCTGGCTGCTCGACCGCGCCGACAGCCCTTGGTACCCGTCGCTCCGCCTGTTCCGGCAACCCCGTCCCGGCGACTGGGACACGGTCCTGGCGACCGTCGCCGACGCGCTGGCACACCGCGCCCCATAGGCCCGTAGATTGGGTGGAGCGCAGCGCAACCCAACACACTTCGCGATGCGAACCCACAGATCCGGACACGCCGGGCGTGCGGGAGCTTTCTTCCCCCTCCCTTGCCGGGGACGCTAGGCGAAAAATTCCCAGCGCCCGGCAAAAACCGTCTCCACGCTTGAAAATCAACGGGTTGCCGCGCTCCCCAGGGTTGGCATCCGGCTTGCTTGGGAGGGTGCCAAGACACATGCACCTTCTTCGTGGAGATCCCTGGCCATGAGCATCTTCGGTTCGATGACCACCGCCGTCCTCGGCCTGAGCGCGCAGTCGAAGGCCCTCGGTCACATCTCTGACAACATCGCCAACGCCTCGACGAACGGCTACAAGCGGGTCAACACGGCGTTCGAGACGCTGGTGCTGCAATCCAACCAGCGCCTGCACGAACCGGGCGGCGTCACCGCCGCCCCCGTCTTCATGAACAACATCCAGGGCAACCTGACCCAGGTGCAGAGCGCGACCAACGCCGCCATCCAGGGCCAGGGCTTCTTCAGCGTGTCCAAGCTGAGCCGCGGCCTGACCGGCCCCGGCCAGCAGGGCGAGACGGTGCAGACCCAGACCGGCACGCTGAACGCCGACAACGTCTACTACACCCGCGTCGGCGACTTCGAGCTGGACAAGAACCGCTACCTGGTGAACAGCGCGGGCTTCGCGCTGAACGGCTGGGGCGTCGACGACACCACCGGCCAGCTGAAGAAGGACGTGGTGCAGCCGCTCCAGGTCAACACCCTGACCGACAAGCCGCAGCCGACCAACAACATCACGCTCGGCGCCAACCTGCCGGCCACGCCCACGCCGGGCGTGCCGATCCCGTCGTCCAGCATTCAGGTGTACGACACGCAGGGCAACGCGCGGACCATCCAGTTCAACTGGCGTCAGGACAGCTCGAACGTCTGGCGTCTCGGCATCGACGCGCCCGGCAGCGTCACGAAGCCGGTCGACGGCACCATCACGGGCAGCCCGGCAACCATGAGCGCCGGCGTCAAGACGGCCGGGCAGACCGCCGTGGCCCAGGAAAGCAAGGTCCTGCTCAACGGCACGACATCCTCTTACCCGTCCACCGTGACCCTCAACGGGCAGACGAATTTCTATCCGGACGGAACGTCGCAGGACAACATCCGTGTCGGTGACGTTTACTCGCTGACCATCAAAGGCCCGACCCCCATCACCGTGTCGATCGGTCCGCTCACGGTCGGCGGCGCCAACGACATCGCGAACTATCCCGACTACAAGTCCATCGCGAACGCGTTGAAGGCCGCGGTTCCGTCCCCCTTCAAGGCCTCCATTCCGGATCCGAAGGACCCGCGCACGATCCAGATCACGACGGCGGAAGGCTATCCGGTCGACGTCACGGCGAGCTTCACCAACGCAACGCCGGTGCAGAGCACCATTGTGAGCGGCCCGACCACCAATCTGACGGGCAGTGCCTCCGGTACGCAGCAGAGCTATTACAACTTCTCCGCCGCCAACATCGATGTCGGCGACGAGTTCCGCGTCACCGTCGGCACCAAGACCTTCAGCGTGCGCGTCACCCAGAACTCCGACGACCTCGGTGCGGTGACGACCGGCACCTCGTCCATCAGCATTGCGAACGCCGCAAACATCAACGCGGTGGTTGCCCGCCTCGTCACCGTGATCAACAACGCTCCGGGATATTCCGGCTTGGCCGCCAATGGTGCGACCGCGTTGAAGGCGCCCGCTCCCGGCGTGCCCTTCGGCGGCACGGCCAACCAGCTCGTCCTCGGCAATGCAGCGTTCCCGACCTTTACGACGTCGGCGTCGCAAACGGACGCCAGTTCCACGCCGAACACGATGAAGGCCGCCACGCCGACGGCGGACACGACCTATACGCCGACCACGACGACCCCTCTCGGCGTTCAGAACAGCACGATCGATTTCGGCAGCACGACGGCCTTGAAGGTGCCGGATGTCTATTCGCTCTCGATCGGCGGCAACACCTACCGGGTGCCCGTCAGCTACCAGACGATCAACTCCCTGACGACGGCCGGCAATGGCAACGGCATTGATGGCGTCATTGCGGAACTGGTCAAGAAGATCAACCTCGACACCGCCAACAATGGCTTCACCGCGGCGGCGGGTGCCTCGGGCCAGATCAAGTTGGTGGCGGTCGCCGCCGCCCCCGTGGTCACCACCAGCGGCGAACGGTTCAACATCACGGCCACGGACAATGTGAGGGTCGGAGAGAAATACTCCGTCACCGTTGACAATGTCTCGTATGCCGTCGAAGTCACCGACGACAACGTCACAACCATGGGCACGTTCGGCGGCGTCGCCAATGCGCTGGCCGCCAAGATCAACTCGGCCCGTCCCCAGGCGCCGGTGATCGCCACTGTGGTCAATTCCGAACTGAAGTTGACCGCGCGCACCGCCGGCACGCCCTTCCAGGTCGATCAGGAATACACGGCCGCCAGTTCCACCACGAACCAGGTCACCGGACCAACGGTCAGCGCCCCGACGACCTCGCGCGGCGAGCAGCAGGACTTCACGTTCCCGCAAACGAAGATCGACATCGGCGACCGTTATACCGTGTCGATCGACGGCTATCCGGTTTCCGTGCAGGTGAACGCCACCAACTACAGTTCCTTCAAGGATATGTCCGGCGTCGTGCAGGAACTGGCGAACTCCATCAATCGCACGACAGGCCTGAACGTCATCGCGACGGCGACCGGTGGACGCCTGTCCATCACCCACAACACACCCAGCACCGGCCGCTTCGTCGCCACGGCCCATGTCGACGATGCGTCCAGCGTCACCAACTCGCTCATCACCTCCACGACCACGTCGAACGTTCCCGGCATCCACCAGCAGCAGCAGGTGACCCTGGTCGGATCGCCGGGCGACGTGGGCGCGGAATACTCCGTCACCATCAACGGCACGCCGATCTCCTACAAGACCACCGGCACCGAAACGTCGATGGAAGACATCACGACCCAGCTTGCCAACACGATCAACAAGACGTCGCAGTACGTGACCGCCAGCGCCATCGGCAGCGTGCTGACCGTGGTCGCAAAGAACGCGAAGACCTCCAACGGCACGAACGACAACGGCGAGTTCGACCTGAAGGTCGGCGCGACCGACGGCAAGACCCCGTCACACGTCAAGCTGACCTTCGGCACGGACGCCGACAACGTCGGCACCATCACGGGCATCAGCACGAGCAATGTCGGAACCAAAGGCACGGCCGTCACGTCCGTGAACACGCAGACGGGGGCCAACGCCGACATCACCTTCACGGTGGACTACGGTTTCGGTCCGCAGCAGATCACGCTGAACGTCGGCAAGTTCGGCAAGTCGGGCGGCGTGACGCAGTTCGCCGGCAACGAGATCAACGTCCGCGAACTGGTCCAGGACGGCGCGTCCCGCGGCCAGTACAAGGAGGTGGTCTACGGCGACAACGGCGACGTGATCGTGAACTACGACAACGGCCGCAGCCGCGTCATCGGCCGCATCCCGGTGGTCACCTTCAACAACCCGAACGCGCTCCAGCGCGAGGCCGGCGGCGTCTACATCGAGACGGACGAGGGCGGCCGCCCCAACTTCAACGATCCGGACACCAACGGCGCCGGCGCGGTGGTCGCCAACAGCGTGGAAGCGTCCAACGTCGACATCGCGGACGAGTTCACCAAGCTGATCGTGACCCAGCGCACCTATTCCGCCAACACCAAGATCGTCACCACCTCCGACGAGATGCTCCAGGAAGTCCTTGGCCTGAAGCGCTAAGCGACCACGCCTCAGCGAGCCCGACGGGCGGCTAAAGAGCCGCCCGCTTTTCCCAGACGAAAGGTCCAACGACCATGTCCCTCTTCGGCGCCCTCGGGAGTGCGACGGCCGGTCTGCGCTCCGTCCAGTCCCAGGTCAAGCTGGTCTCGGACAACATCGCCCGGGCCGACGACCCCAACCGCACCCGGCACACGCTGTCCAACGTTCTGGACAGCGCCGGCTTCGTCATGTCGACGCAGTACCGGCGCGAGGTGGACACGGCCATGCGCGCCCAGGTCCAGGACCTGACCGCCCAGGAAGGCACCTCGACCACGAAGTCGGCCTACATGCAGAAGCTGGGCGACCTGATGCGGACGACCGACGGCAAGCCGCTTCTGAACCAGTATGCCGCGGACTTCCAGGCCGCCTGGAAGACGCTGGAGACGTCGCCGGAAAGCGAGACCGCCCAGTACCAGCTGGTTCAGGCCGCCAACACCTTCTCGCGCGAGATCGTGCGCGTGTCGCAGGGGGTGGAGGACCTGGACAACGAGATGAAAGGCGACATGAACACGTCGCTGGACAAGGTCAACGGCCTGCTGAACGACATCAACACCATCAATAACAACATCGTATCGCTGCAGGGCTACGGCTCCGCCGCGAACGAGGTCGCCGACAAGCGCGACGGCCTGATCAAGGAACTGAGCACCTACATCGGCGTCCGCACGGTGGAACGGCCGGACGGCCGCGTCGCCCTTTTCACGCCGTCGGGCCTGGCGCTGGTCGACAGCGACGCGGCAAAACTTTCCTATGACGGCGGCAACATCAACCTGACGGTCGGCAATCAAAGCACCACCATCAACCAGCACATCCGCGAGGGCAAGCTCGCCGCCTTGATGGACATGCGCGCCGACGGCTCGGCCTCCAGCCCGCCCAAGCCGGCCAGCGGCGACCCGACCAGCGAGGTGATCCGCAAGCTGCGCTCGCAGCTCGACGCCTATGCCACGATGTTCACCGACCACACCCAGCCCGGCCAGCCGACCAGCTTCCGCGACGCCTACGACAACGCGAAGCCGGTGGCGGCGGGGGAGGAGCCGACCCAGTTCTTCATGGGCAAGGACCGCTTCACCCTGGCGGTGAACGACAAGCTGCTGAGCGGCGAGACGAAGATCAAGGCCTCGGCCGTCAAGGACGTGGTCGCCGCGGTGAACGCCACCGGCCGCAAGTTCAGCGCCGACGGGCTGGAACTGGACGACGCGTCCTACACCAGCATGGCCAGCAACATCACCGGCAGCTGGATGACCGCGGCCAAGACGGTGAAGGACCGCAGCGACTTCGCCACCAGCGCCCGGCAGACCCTGGACGAGCGTTACCACGGCGCCACGGGCGTGAACATCGACGAGGAGATCGCGAACCTCCAGCAGCTCCAGACCTCCTACGCCGCGTCGGCACGGGTCATGCAAGTGGCCAATTCGATGTTTGATGCGCTGGAGGCGGTCATCCGATGAGCTCGGTTACGCAACTTGGCAGCTACGCCAAATATCTGGGGCTGGTCCGCAACCTGACCGCCGGCCAGAAGCAAATCGACGACCTGTCCACGCAGCTGACGACGGGCAAGAAGTCGATCGACCTGAACGCCTACGGGGCCGAGACGCAGAAGCTTCTCGACCTCCGGGCGGAGATGGCCAAGCGCGACAACTACGTCCAGAACATCGACACCGCGTCCCCGCGCCTGAAGGCAACGGACACGGTGCTGAGCACGCTGGAGCAGATGGCGTCGGACTGGCAGAGCAACAACCTGATGCCCTTCCAGCCGGGCCCGCCCAGCGTCACCTCGGCCTTCAACGCCAACCCCAACGGCATGAAGGTGACGGTGAACGCGGACAAGTCCAGCTTCACCCAGAACGCCCGCTACACGGTGTCCGCGGTGCCTTCCAAGACCGGGGAGAACGGCACCTTCGACGTGACCCTGACCGACGGGCTGGGCGGCACGACGACGCGCGCCATCAACCTGAAGACCGTGCCGCCCAACGACGGCGGCGGCTACAACTTCAAGATCATCGGCGGGCCGGGCGGCGGCGCGGTCGTGAACCTGAACTTCGACCAGCTGGCGTCGGCCTCCACCAGCAACTTCACGGTGAATTGGCCCCAGGCCAACGACACCCGCGACCGCGTTGAAGGCGCGATGCGCGACATGCAGCAGCTGCTGAACGAGCGGTTCGGCGACCGCTTCCTGTTCGGCGGCGCGCGCTATGACAAGGAGCCGGTCAGCGATCTGCTGGCCGCACCGCAGAAGACCAAGGTCACGCTGAACGGCGCCATCGTCAACACCGACGATTATTTCGAGGTGACGATCGACGGCAAGCCCTTCAGCTACCAGGTCCAGGCGAACGACCCGAAGTCGCTGAGCTTCGTCGCGGGCACGCTGAACAACATGATCCGGTCGGCCGACCCGAAGCTGCCGATGACCGCCATGGCCTCGTCGGACGGCGTGATCACGCTGGTCGGCGACCAGTCGGGCCAGACCTTCGACGTGCAGGCGCGCGTTGTGAACGCCATGACCGTGGACAACTCGATCAGCCCGCCGACGACCACCCAGCAGGCCACCCTGCCGGCCCCGGCCGGCACGGGCGCGAAGCAGATCGACAGCTTCACCCTGACCGGCCAGAACGTCGACATCGGCGACACCTACCAGTTCTCGGTCGAGGTCGGCGATCCCGGCGATCCGTACAACCTGAAATACTATCAGCAGAATCCGAACGAGCCCAAGGACCTGCCGCCCTACCAGAAATACACCGTCAGCTACACGGTGTCGGAGCAGGACTACAACGGCGGCGTCACCGACGTGTCGAAGGTCGCCGACCAGCTCCGCCTGCAATACGCGAAGCTGAACCCGCAGCCGCCGGTGGGCATCGACGCGGTGGGCAGCGGGTCCAGCATCTCGCTGACCAGCAACACCACCATGGACCCGAACCACCCCTCGCGCGTCCAGCAGTTCGCGACCTCCGCAAAGGCCATCAACGGTTCCATCGACAACACCGTGCAGGTGACGACCCTGCCGCCGGAATCGGATTCCATCACCGACCTGCCCTACGTCGACCCACCCAACCTGCCCTTCTACGACAGCGAGGCGCTGACGACGAAGCAGAACATCAAGGCCTCGCAAAAGCCGGCGGTGACCATCGACGACGGGCAGTCGATCAGCTACGGCGTGACCAGCACCGACCGCGCCATCCAGAAGCTGGTCACCGCCTTCCGCATGGCGCGCGTGGCGGCGTCCAACCCCGGCCAGTACGAGCAGTACATCGCCAAGTCGCGCGAGTTGATGTCGCAGGCGAAGGACGAGGTGCGCTCGGTCCACGCCAAGGTCGCTTCCGACATCGCGACGCTGGACCAGAAAAAGAGCGAGCACAAGGACGCCATCGCCACGGTGACCCAACGCATCGCCGGCATCGAGGGCATCGACGAGACGGAAGTGGCCGCCCGCCTGAAATCCTCCATGAACACCCTGGAGGCCGCCTACACCGTCGCCGGCCAGACGCAGAAGCTGTCGCTGCTGAATTACCTGGCGTGAAGGGGCTTTTCTGGGGGGTGGTCGCGTTGGGCCCCCCTCCCATCCTCCCCCCACTTCGCGGGGGGAGGAGTTGAGCGTCGGAGCGATGGAGTTCCCTCCCCCGCTCTCGGCGGACCGAAGGTCCGCCTGCCGCGTCAGCGCAAGCTTCGCTTGCGCGGGAGCGAAGATGGGGGAGGGTTAGGGAGGGGGCCCAGCGCAACAACTCCCCGCAACCCCATCACCATCCCAAAACAAAACCGGCGCCCCTTTTCAAGGGCGCCGGTTTTGTTTGTGCCATCCTCAGATGGAAATGCTCAGCGATTGGCGCTGCGGCGGGCCGTCGGGGGCCGGGGCCGGTGGGGCCATGGGCGGGCGGGCCGGGGCGGCGGCCTGCGGCCTCGGCGCCGCCGGCTGGCCGGGCTGGGCCGCCGCCTCGGCGGCTTCGGCGCGCATGGTCAGGCCGCTGGCGACCGAGCGGTTGATGGCGACCAGCGTTTCCAGCTTCGTGCCGTCCAGGTCGATCAGGCGGGCCGTCGTCTCCCGATCCACCAGCAGCGACAGGGCCGCGATGTTGGTGCGCACTTCCGGCGGGTGACCGCAGTCTTCCTCGGTCATGGCGGCCTGGAAGATGGTCCACAGGCGCTGGTTCAGCTGCAGCGCCGCGCGCAGGGCTTCGGTGTTGTCCGGGTTGCGGCCGGCGTCGATCAGGCGGCGCGCCGCCTCCGCCAGTGCCCACGCCTCTACATCGCGCGGGTTGTCCGAGGTCGGTTTGTTTGCGTATGTCGGTGTCGGCTTCATTCCAAACCCTCGGGGCAGCCCGTCGGACAATTGTCTGTTCGCTCAGGTGCGAGTGACCGTGATTGTCCGGGATCCTCCGGGTTTTGTCAACTTAAGGGACCTGTTGGAGACCTTTAGCGAGCCTTTGTCACGACCTGTTCGAGACGGCGCGGCGCCTGCTCGATCAGGTCCGTGGCCGCCCGTTCCACCACCTCCACGGCGATGCCGTCCATCAGGCCGCTCGCCTTCGGGTCGGCCTTCTGCCGGGCCAGCAGCTCCGTCCGCGGAACGGTGCTGACCACGGTCCGCGCGCGTGCCCCCCAGGGCCCGTAGGTTTCCGGAAAGCCGGGGCCGAACAGGCCCAGCGTCGGCGTGCCGGCCGCGGCAGCGATGTGCATGAGGCCGCTGTCGTTCCCAACATAGAGCGCCGCCCGGCGGATGCAGGCCGCCGCGGTCAGCGGGTCGGTGCGGCCGGTCAGATCAATCGCCCGTGCGCCCAGCGCGTCGAGCAGCGGCCGGGCGCGCTCCCGCTCCGGTCCGGCGGCCAGAACGGCGACGCGCGCGCCCTCCAGCACCCCGCCCGCGCCGGTGATCCGCTCCGCCAGATCAGCAAATCGCTCCACCGGCCATTCCTTGCCCGGCCAGTTGGCGGTCGGCCCGATCGCCAGGAACGGGCCAATTCCGGCCGGCAGCAGCCGGTCGGCCTCCACGTCCGCGGCGGAGTCGATCCACAGCCGCGGGTCGGGCGGCGGCGACAGCCCGAGCACTCGGCCGATTTCCTGCACCTTGTGCAGCTCCGGTGCGCGGGCGTGGAAGACGCGCCGCGCCGCCGGGACCAGGCGCCCGACCGCCGAGTTGCGCAGGTCGACCACGAGATCCCAGCGCACCCGCACGCACTCCAGCCAGAGGTCGATCCAGTGGCGCGCGAAGGACCGCTTGGGCATGGCGATCAGACGCTCCAGCCCCGGCACGGCGCGGAACAGCGGTGCCGGCAGCGGCCCGCAGGCGACCGTCAGGCGGGCGCCCGGGTGGCGGTCCACCAGATGGGCGAGCAGGCCGGTGGACAGGACCGCGTCGCCCAGGCGGTTGGAGGTGATGAAAAGGATGCGCACGTCCGGTTCCCGCCCCTACCGCGCCGCCGACGCCCCGGCGCCGGGTGCAGCACGGCCGTCCCGGTCCAGGTTGCGGCTTAGGTTGCGGCCCAGCACCCAGGCGGCCGGCACCAGCACGAGGATCGGCAGGATGTAGAGCAGCGGGACCAGCACGTTCGCCTTGGCCGCCAGGCTGCTGAGGCCGAGCACCGCCGATTGGATGCCCATGACGATTAGCACGGCGGCCGTGACGCGCCGGGTCTGGCCGCGCCGGTTGAACTCGCCCGACAGGAGGGCCGCCAGCGACACCATGGTGTAGGCCAGCGCCAGCAGCGGCGAGGACAGGCGGTGGTGCAGCTCCGCTGTCAGGTCGCGCAGCACCTTGTCGTTGCCGGCCAGCTGCGGCGGCGGGTTCAGCAGCTCGTCGGTCGACCGTTCGCGCGCGTCGGGCCAGCGCTCCCCGCCGGAACTGGTCAGCACCTTCAGGTCGACCGCGTAGCGCTCGAAGAACAGCTGCGAGAGGCGGTTGGTCTTGCGGTCGAGCTCCTGCCGGTTGCCGTTGTAGACGACGAAACGCGCGCCGTCCGTCCCGGTCAGCATGACCGCGCGCTCGCCCAGGATGGTGACGGGCTTCTCCGGCGTGCGCCCGTCGTGGATGACGACGTTGTGCATGTTGCCGTCGCTGTCGCGCTCGCGCAGGAAGACGTTGAAGCGGTCGCCCACCTCGTTGAACACGCCCTCGCGCAGGAACAGCTGCGAATAGTCGCTGCGCACGGCGTATTCCATACGCACCAGTTCCTGGTGGGCGGCCGGCGTAATCCACAGGTTCAGCACATAGACGATCACCATGACGCCGAAGGCCAGCACGATCGCCGGCTGGGCCAGCGCGAAGGGGCCGACGCCCGCCGCGCGCATGACGTTCAGCTCGCTGTCGGACGACAGGCGATTGTAGGTGAACAGGATGGCCCCGACCAGCGCCAGCGGCAGCACGATGCCGAGGAAGGTCGGCACCGTCAGCACCAGCAGCCAGAGGAACATCCGCATCGGCGCGCCGGCTTCCACGACCATCTCGATCAGGCGCAGGGACTGGCTCAGCCAGATCGTCAGCGTCAGCCCGGCGGTGGAATACAGGGTGGCGATCAGGAGGTTGCGGAACAGATACCGTTGCAGTCGATTCATGAGGTGCATCGTGGGAAGCCCGGCGTGAAGCTGACGAGGTAAAGCGTCCGGGTCAAGTGTTGTTGTCGGGAGACGTCCGCTCCGCGGCGTTTGGCAGCCCTTCAATCCGTCCTTCGTTTGCTCTAGACAGTTGGGCATGGCGACGATCAAGGACGTGCTGGCCGACGCGCTGGCCCACCACCGGTCCGGCCGGCTGGCGCAGGCCGCCGCCGGCTACGAGGCCGTGCTGGACACCGTGCCGGACCATCCGGACGCGCTGCATCTGCTGGGCGTCGTCTACCTCCAGGCCGGCCACCCGCGGGAGGCGGAGGCGCGCATCCGCGCCGCCATCCGCGCCGACCGGGGTGCTGTCGACTATCACGACAACCTGGGCAGCGCCTTGCTGGCGCTCGGCCGGGCGGAGGAAGCGGTGGAGTCTCAGCGCGAAGCGATCCGCCTGCGGCCCGACTTCGCGCAGGCCTTCTACAACCTCGGCAACGCGTTGGAGGCGCTCGGCCGGCTGGACGAGGCGGCGGACGCCTACGCCCAAGCGGCGGCGAAGCGGCCGGGCTACGCGCGGGCGCGCTTCAACCTGGGCAACGCGCTGGCCGCGCTCGGCCAAGCCGGGAAGGCAGAGGACGCCTACCGTGCGGCGCTGCGCGACGATCCCGGATTCGTGGAGGCCTGGGCCAACCTCGGCGCGCTGATGATGCGACGCGGGGACGCAGTTGGGGCGGTGGAGCCCCTGCAACGGGCGTTGGCACTGCGGCCCGACCACGCCACGGCGCTCGCCAACCTGTCGGCGGCGTTTCTGGCGGGCGGCTCGGCTGACGCGGCGGAGCCGGCCGCGCGGCGCGCCATGGCGGTGCGGCCGGACTTTGCCGAGGCGGCGCTGCGCCGCGGTGACGTTTTGCAACGCCGGCACCGGCTGGCCGAGGCCGGACGGGCCTACGAACGGGCGGTGGCGCTGCGCCCGGACTTGGCGGAGGCCTGCGCCAACCTCGCCCTGGTGCGGCAGACGCAGGGGCTGCTCGATCCGGCGGAGGCCGGCTACCGCCGCGCGCTGGCTCTGCGCCCGGACTTGGCGGAGGTACGCTCCAACCTCGCCTACCTGGATCTGTTCCGGCCGGGGGTGACGCTGGCCCGCGTGCTGGAGGCGCACCGCGCCTGGGACGCCGTGCACGGGGCGCCGCTGCGCGCCGCCTGGACCCTGCATCCACCGGCCGACGCCCGCCGCCCGCTGGTCGTCGGCATCCTGTCGGGCGATTTCCGGCGCCACCCCGCGGGGCAGTTCGCCATCCGCGCCGTGGAGGCGCTGCCCGCCCAGGGCGTGCGCCTGTTCCTCTACGCCAACCAGACGGAGGAGGACGACCTGACCGCCCGCTTCCGCGCCGCTGCGGAGCGCTGGCTGCCCATGGCCGGCCTGACGGACGCCGAGTTGGCGGCGCGCATCCGCGCCGATGGGGTGGACGCGCTGATCGACCTGGCCGGGCACAACGCGCGGGGGCGGCTGGGCGTCTTCGCCCGCCGGCCGGCGCCGGTGCAGGTGGCGTGGTCGGGCTATATGGCGACGACCGGACTCGCCGCCATGGACGCGCTGGTCGCCGACGCCCACCACGTGCCGGAGGGGGCGGAGCGATTCTACACCGAGCGCATCCTGCGCATGCCCGGCGCCTTCATCGCCTACGACCCGCCCGAGGACGCGCCAGAGCCGGTTCCGCCGCCCTGTTTGGCAGGACAGCCGGTCACCTTCGGCGCCTTCAACATCCTGACCAAGCTGACGGACGAGGTGCTGGCGACCTGGGCCGCCGTGCTGGATCGCGTGCCGGACTCCCGCCTGCTGCTGAAGACCAAGGCGCTGTCTTGCCCGGAGACGGCGGCGCTGTGGCAGGGCCGGCTGGCCGGGGCAGGCATCGCCACGGACCGGCTGACCCTGGTCGGCGCCACCAGCAGCCTGGAGCACATGGCCTGGTGCGCCCGGGTGGACGTGGCGCTGGACCCCTTCCCCTTCGCCGGCAGCACGACGACGCTTGAGACGCTGTGGATGGGCGTGCCGGTCATCACCCTGCCGGGCGAGACCTTCTCCAGCCGCCACTCGCTGGCCATCCTGACCGCTGCCGGAGTGGAGGGCTGCGTCGCCCGCGACGCGGCCCATTACGTGGAGCTTGCCGCCGGCTGGGCCGCAAATCCGGCGCGTCTAGCCGCGCTGCGCGCGCGGCTGCGCGGACAAATGGCCGCAAGCAGCCTTTGCGACGGCGGCCAACTCGCCGCCCGGCTTGCCCAATCGCTGCGCGACCTTCGGCACGGCCGGTCGTAATCGCGTCTATTTGTTTGTGTACTAATTACAGGCGCGCCGGGGCGGCGTTCCTGCGATTTATGTTGTTCGCAAACAGTATATCAGTCACACATTATTGACGATTTCCAATCTATAGTCGAACAGACCGGGCCGGACGCAGGGAGGGTGCTGGATGCTGAACATCGCGGCCATCCGCCGGGCGATCGAGGATGTGGAGCTTGCAGCCTCCGCGGGGGCGGCCGACCAATTCAATGGGGGCCGATCCGATGGGGGCCGGTGGAACGCGGGCCCGCCGCTCCGCGGCACGCTCGCGAGGCTCTACGGCGTCTACGCCCAGCGCGTGCTCGAACTGCACGGCATCTCCGTCGACCTGGAGGAGCTGTGCACCCAATGCTGCCGGCAATGCCCGGACGGCCGCTGCGTCCGCGACGAGGCCGCCGGCCAATAACGGCCGATTCCCACCCTATTTCTCGCCGATAAAGCGCACCCAGGGGAAATCCAGCACGTCGAAGGCGCACACGCGCGGCCCTTCGCCCCGCCTTTCCAGCGCGTCGAGCACGCAGGAGGGTGCGGCCTGGTCGAGCATCCAGTAGCCCCGCCCCCGCCGCAGGAACCACGCGATGTAGGCGGCCGTGCGCTCCAGAAAGGCGCGGCCGCGCGGGGTCGGCTGGAACCAGGCGAAGCAGACGGTGATGTCCCGAGTCGGCCCACGCCAGCGCCCGTCGCGCAGCAGCCCGACGTCGAAGCCCGCCATCGCCTCCTCCAGCGCCCCGAGTCCGCCGGCAAGCGTGCAGTCCGCGTCCACATGGGCGAGCGACCGCCCCAGCCGACCCAGCAGCTGGTGCCAGCGCAGGAAGCGGATGCAGGCGTAGTAGGTGATGCGGCGGTGGTCGTCCCAGCCTGCGAAATCCACCCGCTCCCGGCTGGCGCCGAGCGGCAGGCGGGCGCGCCAGGCGGCCAGGTCGGCTTCCGTCTCCGGCGACGGGTTGATGACGTGCACGTGCACCGCCGGCCCACCCGCCGCCACCGCCGACTCCAGCAGAGCCCCCGCGAAGCGGCGGTAGTAGCCGTCGTCGCAGGACAAAGCGAGGATCGGCCCCTCCCCCAGACCCGGCCCGGCCGGCGGTTCGAACAGCACTTCCAGCGGCGCGAAGGCGGACAGTTGCTCGTCGGCCGACGGAATTCCGTCGAGGAACCGGCGCTCCGCCCGGACCATGGACCAGAGCCGCAGCTCGAAGTCCGCCGCCAGCTCCGCCGGGATGAAGCGGCGGGAAAAGCGCCCCATGAAGCGCGCGGCGAGGTCCAGCCGGCCGCGCCGGTGCAGGCGGTAGGCGACCACCGCCGCCGCCCGCGGGTCGCGTGGGTTCCGCCGCAGCGCCGTCATGGCCGCGCGCGCCGCCGCGTCCAACAGGCCCGTGTCGGCCCGTCCGGCCTGGAGGAGCGCCAGCGCCGCGCCGACCAGTGCGTCGCCCGCCGCGGCGTGGTGTGGATCCGCCACGAGCGCGTGGCCGAGCGTCCGCACCGCCCGCGCGACCCGCACGTCGTCGAGCCGGCTGTGGTGGGTCACGGTGCGATCCAGCCCGGCGTCGTCCAGGGCGCTGACCGCGGCGTTGTGCAGGGCGTCGGCCTGCGCCGGGGCCAGCGCCGCCGCCTGCCGGCGCAGCCGGGCGGCGGCGCCGGGCCGGCCGAGCGCGGCCATCGCGTTGGCGCGGTTGATACGCGCCTCCATATCTTCCGGGCGGAGGGCCAGCGCCTCGCCGAAGGCCTGCGCCGCCTCTCCCGCTTGGCCGAGCGCTAGCAGCGCGGTGCCCAGGTTGTTCCAGGCCTCCGGGAAACGGGATTGGCGCGCCAGCGCCTGCCGGTAGCGCGCCGCGGCCCCCGCCGCGTCGCCGTCGGCCAGCAGCAGGTTGCCCAGGTTGTAGGCCGCCTGGACCTGCCCGGGGTCGAGCGCCAGGGCGCGGCCCAATACGCGCGCCGCCCCCGCCGCGTCCCCGGCCGCGCGCAGCGCCAGCCCGAGATTGCCGGCAAAATCACCGTCGTCCGGCCGCAGCGCCACGGCGCGGCGCAGCAGCGGCACGGCACGGCCGGAATGCCCTTGCTGGCTTTCCAGCACGCCCAGCAGGTGCAGCGCGTCGGGTTGGCCCGGAATGGCCCGGAGGATGCTAAGATACAGCGGCCGGGCCTCGTCGAGCCGGCCGGCCTGATGGTGGCCCACCACGGCGGCCAGGGCATCCCGAACTGTGACCATGCCGCCTGTCTACACGCGCACCCGATCTTAGTCCATGCGACCGGTTGCGATGCGACACACAGGACCGCCGAAGGAGGTTCCATGGCCGACCGGCCGCTCGTCAGCATCATCACGCCCACCTGGGGGCGGGAGGCGTTCCTGCCGCTGTGCCACGCCCGCGTCATGTCGCAGACCTGGCCGGAGGTGGAATGGCTGGTCTTCGACGACAGCCCGCGGCCGAGCGCCTACCTCCAGCCCCTGGCCGGCCCGCGGCTGAAGTATCTCTACTCGCCCAGCCGCTACGCCATCGGCGAGAAGCGCAACATCCTGGCAGAGCACGCGCGCGGCGACATCATCGCCCATTTCGACGACGACGACTTCTACGCCCCGACCTACGTGGAGCGGATGGTGGAGCGGATGGTTGGCCGGCTGGAGCAGGGCTGCGACGCCGTGAAGCTGTCGGGCTGGTTCCTGTACAGCGCGGTGCACGGCGCCTTCGGCTATTGGGACACAGCGCGCGGCGGTGCGCACCACCGCTGGGGCCGCACTGCCCGGACCTACGTCGATGCGCCGGACAGCCCGGCGTCCGACGACAACCGGGTGGGCTACGGCTTCTCCTACGCCTACCGCCGGGCGGTGTGGGAGGCCGTGCGCTTTCCTCCCCTGAACGCCTGCGAGGACGCCCCCTTCATGACGGCGGCGCGGGAGCGTTTCCGCGTCCAGGACTTCCCGGACGCCGAGGGGTTGTGCCTGCACACGCTGCACGCGCGCAGCACCAGCCTGTGCCTGCCCCAGTACGAGCTGCCGCCGGCCCTGCTGGAGCGCCTGTTCGGGCCGGCGGTGCAGCCCTACGTCCGCGCGGGCGCGGGGTGACCGCCGCCCTCAGCCGGTCCGGCGCGGCCGGCGTTCGGGGCTGAAGCGCCCGCCCTGGTCGCAGGCCAGGATGCAGGCCTGGATCTCCTCCGGCCGCACGGGCTTGCGCAGGTACCCCACCCGCTCCGCCCGGGCGAGCCGGTAGAGTTCGGTGGACACGTCGCCGGTGATCAGCCAAGCCGGCACGTCCGCCCCCAGGTCGGCGCGCAGGCGCTTGATCGCCTCCAGCCCATCGCCGCCCGGCCCCAGCCGATAGTTGGCGATGATGACGTCGGGGCGGGTGGGTGCGCTCCGGACCAGGGCGACCGCTTCGTTCACGCTGTTGGCGGACAGCACGGTGCAGCCGAAATCCTCCAGGAACAGTCGCACCGCCAGCGCCACCATCGGGTCGTCCTCGACCACCACCGCCAAGCAGGTGGGTGCGTCCGGGCGGCGCCCCGCCTCGACGACGACCGGCCGCGGCGACGGCTCAACCGACCCGGATGCCGGCGACTGGGACGCGGGCGACTTGGCCGCCGACAGCTGGGTGGGCAGCAGGATGGAGAAGCGCGACCCCCGGCCGGGCGTGGAGGACACCTCCACCGGCACTTCCATCAGGTTGGCCGCCCGCTGCACGATGGCAAGGCCGAGCCCATAGCCGTGGTCACCCCCCTGAGCCCCGTTGCCGCGGTAGGACTCGTGGAAGATCAGTGCCCTCTGCTCCGGCGGAATGCCGACGCCGGTGTCGATGACGTCGATCCGCAGCCGCTGCCCGACGCGGCGGCACCCGATCAGCAGCCCGCCCCGGTCGGTGTAGCGGACCGCGTTCGCGATGAAATTGCGCAGGATGCGCTCCAGCAGGACGGGATCGCCGTAGACCGCTCTCCCGCAGGACACCGTCCGGAAGGTCAACCCCTTGTCCCGCGCCATGATCTCGAACTCGTCGCGCAACCGGTCCAGCAGTTCGTTCACCTCGATGGGCATCTCCTGGACCGAGCGCTTCCCCGACTCCAGCTGCGAGAGGTCTAGCAGCGACTCGAACAGGCCGGTGAGGGCCGCCAGCGTCTCGTTCGCCTTGTCGACGACCGGCCGAAGCGCCGGGTCGGCCACGCGCCGGTTCAGCACCTCCAGGAACAGGCGCAAGGCCATCATGGGCTGGCGCAGGTCGTGGCTCGCCATGGCCAGGAAGCGCGACTTCGCCATGCTGGCCTCCTCCGCCGATTCGGCGGCGGCGCGCGCCCGCTCCTGCTCCGCCGCGGCGAGCACGAGGTCGGTCGCGTCGGCGTGCCGGACGACCGCGCGCGCACGGCCGGGGCCGTCCACCGCCGACACCTGCAGTTGGAACCAGCGCTGCCGGGTCGGCGCGTGGCAGGGGTAGGTCATGAGGTGGAAGGACTTCCGCCCCGCCAGCACGGCGCGAATGCCCGCGGCGGCCTCCGCCGCCACGGTGTCGCCCGCGGTGGCGGCCCCATCGCACACGGCCAGGTAATTCTGCCCGACCGCCGAGTCGGCCGTCTCCAGACGGTTGTCGCGGGCGAAAGCGCGCCAAGCCGCGTTGACTTGGATGATCGCACCGTCGCCGCCCAGGACGGCGATGCTGTCCTGAAACACGTCGAGCAGTTGGACGGCCTGCCGTTCCCGCGCAAGCCCAAGGAATGCTTTCAGCCGTGATGCAAACCGCCGGCGCAGACTCATGGCGATTCCATCGTTTTGTGTACTTAGGAATACTCAGGTATGCGCATGAAGACTGTCACCGGCAGCCTTTGACCGCAAGCAACCTTACGGAGACGCGTGTCCGTCTTTTGGAAGAGACCTGAAAGGACGCGCCCGCTAACCTGAGGTTGTGTCGCCGTGTCCTAGACCTGGACGTCGAGGAACATGCCGCGCCGGTAGTTGCGCGGCAGCGTCAGGATGCCGTTGACGAGCAGGCTGGCCAGTTCGCGGACGGTGGGGATGCGCTGGCGCCCGCCGCCGACCGCTTCCGCCCGGCTGCGCACCCCGGCGGGCGCGGGCACCCGTCCGCCACCGATGTCGGAGCGGATCGGTTCGTTGGAGCGGTCGCCGGTGCGTCGGGTCTCAACCATACGCTTTATCTACCGCGATTCCCCGGCAGCGGCAAGCCGGCGACGGTCCAAGCACCGGCCACGCCACCGCTTGGCCCGAACTTATCCACAGAACGGTGCATAAGGCCGTGGATAAGCCTGTTGAACAGGCGGTCCCGCCTATACGGCGGCCCACAGCGCCAAAACACGGGGGCGGCGGCGCGGGGTCCCTCGTCCGGTGGAGGCGCGCCCCACCCTTGCCACGCCCGTAATCCCGAAGATGGGCTGTTTCCGGGAAGGATGTCCGCCAACTATCGGGCAGGACAGCAGGGCTTACCAGCCCGCGAAAGCCAGCCCCCAAAGGACGACGCATGGCGCATTATCTCGTGACCGGCGGATGCGGTTTCATCGGATCGCACTTGGCCGACCGGCTGATCGCCGACGGCCACCGGGTGACCATCCTCGACGACCTCTCCACCGGCCGGATGGAGAACAAGCCGACGCTCGCCCGGCTGGTGGTGGGCGACGTCGCCGACCAGGAGGTGGTCCGGCGGGCGATGGAGGGCGTGGACGGCGTCTTCCACCTCGCGGCCATCGCCTCGGTCCCGCGCTCGCGGGAATTCTGGGCGGAAACGCACCGCACCAACCTGTCCGGCACCATCACCGTGTTCGAGGCCGCCCGCGCCGCCCGCAACGGCGAGCCGGTGCCGGTCGTCTACGCCTCCTCCGCCGCGGTCTACGGCGACAACACGGCGACTCCGCTGCGCGAGGATGCCGTCACCCGCCCGCTCTCGGCCTACGGCGCCGACAAGCTGGGCTGCGAGCTGCACGCACGGGTGGCCTGGGAAATCCACGGCGTCCCCACGGTGGGTTTCCGCTTCTTCAACGTCTACGGCCCGCGGCAGGACCCGGCGTCCCCCTACTCCGGGGTCATTTCCATCTTCGCCCGCAAGGTGTCGCGCGGCGAGGACGTGACCATCTACGGCGACGGCCAGCAGGTGCGCGATTTCGTCTTCGTCGGCGACGTGGTCCGCTTCCTCGCCCGCGCGATGGAGCGCGGCCCGCAGGGCGCAGCCCAGGGAGTAGGCGTGTTCAACCTGTGCACCGGCCGCGCGACCTCGCTGCTGATGTTGCTGGATGTGCTGCAGGAATTGTGCGGCAGCCGGGTGCGCCGCGTCCACCTGCCACCGCGGCCGGGCGACATCCGGGTGTCGATCGGCGAACCCGCCCGCCTGCGTGCGGCCTTCGAGGACGTCTGCCGCGTCGGCCTCCTGCAAGGATTGGGCTCCACCCTGACCGGCGAGATGCCGTAAGGGAAGCGGGGTGGGTGGTTTCGTTGGGCGCCCACAAGTCGTCGCGTCGGGCCCCACCCTAACCCTCCCCCACCTTCGGCTCTCAGCGAACGCCAAAGGCGTTCGCCTGACGCCGTCAGCGCATGCAAGCATGCGCGAGAGGCGAGGGAGGGGACTACCGCCACCCGACAACTAAGCCCCTCCCCCGTCAAAGATGGGGGGAGGTCGGGAGGGGGCCCAACGAGACCACTTCCCCCTCAACCATCGACACCACACGCTCCACCACCCCCGCCACCGCCTCCGACAGCCCCTCGCCGAAGTCGAAACACCGCCCTTCCACGCCGTAGACGACCAGCGACGCGGGCAGCCTGCCCAGCGCACGCGCCGTCTCCACCGCCTCGGCGAGGCCGAAGCGGTGGGTGGAGTAGCGGAAGAAAGCGGCGGGCAGGGGCTCCGCGGCGGCGTCCAGGCGGCGGATGGTGCCGGGGGCGGCGCCGGATTGGGTGGCGTCGACGAGGATCACGCGCCCTACCCCGTCCCAGGCGTCGATCAGGGCGGCGCCCTCGCCGCTATGCTCTTGTGCCGGCAGGCCCAGCGCGGCGAGTCGGTCGGCGACCAGCGGGCCGACCGCGTCGTCCGACCGGTAGCAGTTGCCGATCCCGAGAATGAGCATGCACCACCCTCCTCCGGTTTCCCGGCGAGGATAGCGCAAGCGGGCTTCAGACGTCGCGGCGTTCCAGGCGCGGCAAACCGACCACCTTCAGGCGGCTTTCGCGCAGTTCCCCGACCTCGTCCAGGATCGGGTGGGCGACGGCGGCGACGTGGGCGTTGATGCGCTTCAGGTCGCGCAGCACGTCGAGCACCAGCGCGCTGGTTTCCACGCTGTCGGCGACGCCCCGGCGCACGCGGTCGAGGTGGTGCAGCGTCGCCTGCCGCTCCAGCGCGCGCACGGCGTCCTTGCCGGCGATCAGCTGCCGGGCCAGCCGCCGGTCCTCCGCGATGAAGGTGCCGAGCGCGGTGCGCAGGTTCTCCACCGTGCGGCGGTGCAGTTCCTCCACCTCCTGGAAGTCCTCCGGCGCGAAATGCAGGCCGTGGCGCAGGCGCTTGGCGGCCAGCTCCATCAGGCTCTTGTCGATGATGTCGCCGACATGCTCCAGGTTGATGGCGAAGGCCATCATCTCATTGACGCGGCGCGATTCCGCCTCGTCCAAGTTCCCGCGGCCGAGCTTCGCGAGGTAGAGCTTGATCGCCGTGTGCAGCCGGTCCACCCGGTCGTCGGCGCGGCTGACCTCGGCAATCGGGCGCTCGTCGTTCTGGCGCAACGCGACGAGGCTGCGGCGCAGCATGTCCTCCACCAGATCGCCCAGCCGCAGCGTCTCGCGCAACGCGCCGGCGATGGCGACCGACGGCGTCTCCAGCACCGACTCGTCCAGGTGGCGGGGCTGGGCGTCGTCATCCGCACTCTCGGCGTCGGGGATCAGCCGCTCGGTCAGGCGCGCCAGCGGCCCGACCAGCGGCAGGAAGACCGCGGCCAGAGCCACGTTGAAGATGACGTGCATGGTCACCACAGCCGTGAAGGGCGCCATGCCCTCCAGCGCGGTGACGGCGACGCCCAGGAACGGCAGCACGGCCAGCGCGCCCAGCGTGCGCACGATCAGGTTGCCGACCTGCACCCGCCGCGCCGCCGCGTTCTCCCGCGCGGTCTCCAGCACCACGGGCAGGGCGCCGCCCAGGTTGGCGCCCAGCACCAACGCCGCAGCCAGCGCCGGATCCACGATGTGCGCACCGGCGAGCGAGGCGGTCAGCAGCACGACGGCGAGGCTGGCGTGCACCGCCGCGGTCAGCGCGGCGGCAACCAGCATGGCGAAGAAGGGCTCCCCGCCCAGGGCCGTCAGCATGGCCTGCACCAGTTCCGACCGCTCGACCGGGATGGTGGCGGTGCCCAGCAGACGCAGGGCCAGCAGCATCAGCCCCAGCCCAAGGAACACGCTCGCCAACTCGCGGCGCCGCCGCCGCCCCTCCCCCAGCGCGTGCAGGACACCGCCGAGCACCAGCAGGGCCGGCGACAGCCAGTGCAGGTCGACGGCGAGCAGGCGGGTGACGAGGCTGGTCCCGACATTCGCCCCCAGCATGACCGCCTGCGCCATCGAGGTGCCGAGCAGCCCCTGCCCGGCCAGCGCCGCCGCCATCAGCGCGGTGGCCGTGCTGCTCTGCAAGGCCAGCGTCGCGCCGGTGCCGGCCAGGAAGGCGACCACCCGGTTGCGCGTGCCCTGCGCGACCCAGCGGCGGAGCGCCGCACCGCCACAGCGGAACACGCCCGTCCGCACCAGACGAAGGCCCCACAGCATCAGGGCCACGGCACCGAGAATGTCGATCAGGACGAGCGTCGGGGAGACCGGGACGGGTTCGATGGCGGAACTCCTGCATCAGGCGGGGGCGATGAAGGACACCGGGAACAGACCTGGGAACAGACCTTCATAAAAGTGTAACAACCTCCGTCCCCGACCTGATCCCTCGCGAAAGGCGTATTCCTTACGCGGCGCACGCAACCCAGCCTCCCTCAATCGCGGTCCACCGTCAGCGTCACGACGTGGGTCGCGCAGGAGATGCAGGGGTCGTAGTTGCGGATCGCCTGCTCGCAGCGGTCTTTCAGGCGCTCGTCGGGCAGGTCCAGGTTCGCCTGGACGACGCCGCGCAAGTCGGCCTCGATCTGTTTCTGGTTCTGGGAGGTCGGCGGCACGATGCTGGCCGAGGCGATGCGCCCCTCCCCGTCCAGGTCGTAGCGGTGGTAGCACAGGCCGCGCGGCGCCTCCGTGCAGCCGGTGCCGCGTCCGGCGCGCGGCAGGATGGAAACGGCGGCCGGGTCGAACGCCTCGTAGGCTTCGGCCAAGCGCACCGCCTCGTCGCAGGCGTAGACCGTCTCGACCGCCCGGACGACCAGGCTTTTGAACGGGTTCCGCACCACCCGCGGCAGCCCGGCATCCGCGGTCGCCTGCTTGGCGAGCAGGGACAACTGGTCGAAGTTCAGCGCGTAGCGCGCCAGCGTCCCGACCATGTAGGGCCGGTCCGCCCCGACCATCACACCGTGCAAGGCGTTGGAGTAGGCGACATGCTCCTCCGCGAAGTGCGTTTCAAAGTCGGCGACGGGAATGTCCAGCCCGCGGTTGGAGACGATGCGCCCGCGGTCGATGGCGTATTCATCGGGGTGGTGGAGCGCCACGAAGGTGTAGTCGTCCTCGTAGTCCGGAAATTCAAAGCCGGCGAACAGCCGCACGGACTCCACCGCCGCGTCGCGCGCCCGGCGCAGGTCGTCGAGCAGCCCGCGCACCTCCGCCCGCGGCGGCGCCTTCCAGAAGCCGCCGACGCGCGTGTTGACGGGGTGGACGGCGCGCCCGCCCAGCACCTCCAGAATGCGGTTGCCGGTCTTCTTCAGGTCGAGCGCCCGCTCCACCACGCCTGGATGCGCCTTGGCGAGCTGGATGGAATCCTCGAAGCCCAGGAAGTCCGGCGCATGCAGCAGGTAGGCGTGCAGGACGTGGCTCTGGACCCACTCCCCGCAATAGAGCAGGCGGCGGGCGTTGCGGATCGCGTCGGGCACGGCGACGCCCAGCGCCGCCTCCATGGCGTGGCTGGACCCGACGATGTAGGCGACCGGGCAGATGCCGCAGATGCGCGACGTGATGTCCGGCGCGTCGCCGTAAGGGCGGCCGACCAGCAGCGCCTCGAAGAAGCGCGGCGGTTCGAAGATGCGGAACTTCAGATCCTGCACCACCCCGCCCTTCACCCGGACATACAGCGCCCCCTCCCCCTCGACACGGGCCAGGGCATCGACCTTGATGGTGCGGGTTTCCATGTCAGGCCTCCAAATCCCCTCGCCCGCCCCCGGCGGGAGAGGGAGGAGCCCACCGCGCAGCGGTGGGAGGGTGAGGGCTAGGTTTACCCGACAGGGCAGCCCGAATCGTCTCCGCGACGCCCTCCGGATTGGCGAGAATGTCGGTGTTCCAGAAGCGCAGGACGCGCCAGCCCGTGTTCGTCAGAAACTCGGCCCGAAGTTGGTCGCGCTCCGCTCCATTGTGCTGACCACCGTCGGCTTCCACGGCCAACTGCGCTTCCACGCACGCAAAGTCCAGCACATAGGGCGGCGCTGGATGTTGGCGTCGGAACTTCCACCCATCGAGGCGCCGACCGCGCAGCAGACGCCACAGCGTCTTTTCCGCATCTGTACCTTCGGCGCGAAGCGCA
The DNA here is from genome assembly GCF_025961225.1 of Azospirillum canadense. Lineage (GTDB taxonomy): Bacteria > Pseudomonadota > Alphaproteobacteria > Azospirillales > Azospirillaceae > Azospirillum > Azospirillum canadense. The sequence continues at coordinate 1,432,790 of NZ_JAOQNG010000010.1, forward strand.
CGCGATTTGTCGAGCGTTGTCGGTGGCGTGCGGGACATGACCGTTGCTCCATCGGATGAACCTAGCCCTCACCCTCCCACGCCTTTGGCGCGGGCCCCTCCCTCTCCCGCCGGGGGCGGGAGAGGGGCGTTGGCGTCGGCTTCGCGGCGAAACGCCTCCGCGTCCGCGTTGAAGGAGCGGAAGGCGTTGGCGATGTCGGCGTCGCGCCAGCCCAGCGCGGTCAGCTGCTTGGCCAGCGCTGCGGTGTTCGGCGTTTCCTTCGGGCCGAAGCAGCCGTAGCAGCCGCGCGCGAACCGGGGGCAAAGGTTGCCGCAGCCGGCCTGGGTCACGGGGCCGAGGCACGGCACGCCGCGCGCCACCATCACGCACACCGTCCCGTGAAGCTTGCATTCGATGCACTGGCTGTGCGGCGGCACGACCGGGCGGCGGCCGTTCAGGAAGGCGTTCAGCACCTCCAGCAGCTGGGACTTACTGATGGGGCAGCCGTGCAGTTCGAAATCGACCGTCACATGGTCGCGGATGGCGGTGGAGGTCGCCAGCGTGTCGATGAAGTCTGGCCGGGCGTAGACGGCGCGGACGAAGCCATCCACGTCGCGGAAGTTCCGCAGGGCCTGGATGCCGCCCGCGGTGGCGCAGGCGCCGATGGTGATCAGCACCTTCGACCGGGCGCGGATGCGCCGGATGCGCTCCGCGTCATGCGGCGTGCTGATGGAGCCCTCCACCAGCGAGACGTCGTATGGGCCGTGGATCGCCACGCGCGTCGCCTCCAGGAAATAGGCGATCTCCACTGCGTCGGCGACGGCCAGCAGCTCGTCCTCGCAGTCGAGCAGAGACAGCTGGCAGCCGTCGCAGGAGGAGAATTTCCACACGGCCAGTTTGGGCCGGCGTTTGGGGACTTTCCGGGGCATGTCACAGCTCCCGCACGGAGAAGACGTGCTCGATGGTGTCGTAGCGGTAGACGGGGCCGTCCTTGCACATGAAGGAGCCGCCCATCTGGCAGTGCCCGCAGAAGCCCACGCCGCACTTCATGTTGCGCTCCAGCGTCACATAGATACGGTCGGCGGTTACGCCGCGCTCGTACAGCGCTTGGACGGCCGGTCGGGTCATCGTCTCCGATCGGCAGACGTAGGCGGTGGTCTGCTCCGGGTCGAAGCGGGCGATCTTCACCAGATTGGCGACGCTGCCCACCCGGCCGCGATAGCCGGCGGGGGCGGAATGGACGGTGACGTGCACCTGCATGTCGAAGCGCCCGCGCCATTGGTGCAGCTGACCCTCATAGAGGATGTCGTGCGTCCCGCGCGATCCGTAGCAGAGCACCACCTTACCGAAGTGCTCGCGCCGGTTCAGCACCTCAAGAATGAGCGGTCGCAGCGGGGCGAGGCCGATGGTGCCGGTGACGAAGAGTACGTCCTGGCCGTACGCCTCCTCGATCGGCCAGGGGTGGCCGAAAGGGCCGCGTACGCCGATGCTATCGCCGGGGCGCAGAGCGGCCATGGCGCGGGTGACCGTGCCGACCTCCCGCACCGTGTGGACCAGCCCGCCCGGGTCGCGGCAGTCGCCGGAGACGGAGATCGCCACCTCCCCCACGCCGAACACGTACAGCATGTTGAACTGGCCCGGCCGGAAGACGTACGGCCGGCCGTCCTGGCTTTCCAGCACCAGCGTGAAGCAGCCGTCCACTTCGCGCAGACGCCGGACGATCCGGAACGGGCGCGGCACCATGGGGTCGGCGGACGCTATGGTCGTGGGGGGAAGGAGCGCGGAGTCCATGGACGTCCTCCGTCACTCGGCGGCGTCGGTGGTCAGTTCGACGATGCGCAGGCGCGCCTCGGCGATGCGGCGGCCCATGACGGGGATGAAGCGCTGGTAGAGGTGGAAGCCCAGCTCGTGGTTCTCGTCGATCTTGCGGCGCAGGCAGGCGCCGTCGATGGCGATGGCCCGCACCTGCTCCACCGCGCGAGCGTCGAAGGTCCAGCGGTGGGGCGGGACCAGCCAGGACCAGCCGATGATCTCCCCCTCCCCGATGTTCTCCACCACCACGGATGGCCGGCCGGGCGCGTGCACCTCCACCGCCACCGTGCCTTGGCGGATCAGGTAGAAGTGGTCGGCGGCGGCGCCCTCCTGGAACAGGAACTCGCCAGGGCGCCTGTGGGCGTTGGTGCAGCAGCCGACCACCACCCCGCGCACGTCGGGCGGCATGTCGCGGAAGAACGGATGTTCGGCCAGCAGCCGGCCCAGCCCCTCGACCTGCACCATGGTCAGCCCCTCCCCTCGCTGTCGTGGATCGCACGCGCCTCTTCGGTGATGTCGATGCCGACCGGGCACCAGGTGATGCAGCGCCCGCAGCCAGTGCAGCCGGAGGTCCCGAACTGCTCCCACCAGCTCGACAGCTTGTGGGTCATCCATTGCCGGTAGCGCGACAGGCCGCTCTGCCGGATGGCGCCGCCGTGGATGTAGGAGAAATCCACGGTGAAGCAGGAATCCCAGCGCCGCCAGCGCTCCACATGGTCGCCGGACAGGTCGGTGGTGTCCTCCACGGTGGTGCAGAAGCAGGTCGGGCAGACCATGGTGCAGTTGGCGCAACTGAGACAGCGCGCCGCCACCTCCGCCCAGCGCGGATGCTCCAGGTTGCGGGCCAGCAGGGGGCCGGCATCGGGCACCATCGCGCGGCCCATGTGGGCGCGGGCCTGTTCGACCGAAGCGTCGGCCGCCGCGCGGTCTTGTGGGCCGGCCGCATGCCCCGGCAGGCGGGCGAGCAGCGCCGCCCCGGTCGCCGAGCCGGCCTCCGCCAGGAAAGCGGGCGTCCCGCAGCCGGGCAACTCCGTCAGGGCGAGGTCGTAGCCGCCCGCGGCCTTCGGCCCGGCCCCCATACTGTCGCAAAAGCAGGTGCCGCCGGCCCGCCCGCAATTCACGGCGACGATGAAGGCGGCGGCGCGGCGGGCGGCGTAGCCGCTGTCGGTGAAGCGCTCCTGCCCGGCGGAGCGCCCCTCGTGCGGGGCCACCCCGAACACCCGGTCCTGCACAGCCATGGCCGCCAAGTCGCAGGCGCGCACGCCGAGGAAGGCGTGGTGTGGGACCGGATCGGCCGGCGTTTCCACGGTGAAGCCCCGGCCGTCCCGCCGGCCGGTCCACAGCGTCTGGCGCGGCGGGTAGAGGTGCCGTTTCCAACTCTGCGGGCCGACGGTGTGGGAGAAGGCCGTCTGCGCGTCGCCCGGAACCAAGCGGTAGCGGCCGCCGTCCTGCTCGTCGATCAAGCCCCAGGAAAGGTCGTCGGCGCTCTCCACCGGGTCGAGGACGATGGCGCCGTCGCGCAGCCGCGGCCCGATGACGGCGTATCCGTCGCCGCGCAGCGCGGCGATCAGGGCGTCCAGTCCCTCGCGGTCCAGGATGGCGGCTTCCGGAAGGGCGGAACGGCCGGTCGTCGGTGCGGTGCGCTCCATGGGCAGCCCCCTCGCGTCACGACGTGACGAGGGAAGTATACGCCCTTTGGCGAAGCGATGAAGGTCCGCCCCGAACCACCTTAGTCGTGGGCGGCGAGCGTTTTGTCGCAGTCCGCCGTTCTGTCTGCTAGGAACGCGCCCCGACCACGCGAGACGAAGACTGGGCAGGCGACGAGGAATCGAATGGCGAAGTGGAACTCCGGGCCGAGCCGTCGGCAGACATCAGGCCGGGCACCGCGGCGCGGGTCGTCGCTGACGCTGGGCGGCCTCGTCGCCGTGCTGCTGGTGCTGGCCGCCGTGTATTTGGGCGAGAAATACCACCTGCTGCCGCGCGGCAGCCTGGACATCCTGATCGGCCGCGAGGAGCCGCCGGCCAAGCGCGACCGCACCGGTCAACGCCCGCCCGCCCAAGTGCCGCGCCCCACCCCGGACGCGAGCATCGACTACGCCCGCGTCCTGCAACAGCTCGACGGCATCCGCGTGGAGGACGAAAAGCGCGGCGGCTACGTCCGCGAGGAATGGCCGCACTGGCTGACCATCGGCAGCAAGTGCCTGAACACGCGCGAACAGGTGCTGATCCGCGATTCGGCGGAGCCTGCCCAGCTGTCGCCCAACGGCTGCTCCGTCCTTTCCGGTGTCTGGCATGATCCCTATACGGGCGAGACCTTCACCAACCCGCGCCAGGTCGACATCGACCACCGCGTGCCGCTGGAGGAGGCCTACGGCAGCGGCGGCTACGACTGGCCGCGCGAGAAGCGCGCCGCCTACGCCAACGACCTGACCGACCCGCTGACCCTCGTCACCGTGTCCGCCGCCGCCAACCGTGCCAAGGGCTCAAAGGGGCCGGAGGAATGGCTGCCGCCGCGCCAGGACTACCTCTGCGCCTACGTCGCGGACTGGATCGCCGTGAAGGCCCGCTGGCAGCTGACCATGGACGAGCGCGAGCGCGTGACGGTCGGCAACATCATCGCCGACTGCCGCGAGCAGGCCGGCGCGGTCCATTGAACGCGGCCGGCGATCGGCGGAATTCCGGGCCGGACCGAACTCACCAACTGAGGAAAATGCCCACGTCGCCGGGCATGCCGCCGGGATAGTCCAGGATCTGCGCGCGGATCCGGTAGCCCAGGGGGCGCAGTTTCGCGTCGAAGGACTCGTAGAGTTCGCGGGCGAAGCCGGTCAGGCTGGATGGCCAGTCGTCGGACAGGTTGTTGATGGCGCGTCCGCCGTCCTCGCACCAGTCGCTGGGAAAGCGCAGGGCCAGGATCTCATGGTCGCCGCGCTTGGCGGCCTCGGCGACCTGGTGGTTGAAGCGGTCCTCCACCTGCGGGTCCAGGTGCCGGTGCAGAAAGGCGTCGTGCTGCCGCTTCAGCTCCTCCTCGTGCTTGTGCTCCAGTTCCTCGGCTTCGTGCACGAGTTTGCAGTGCTGCTCCTCCGCCATGCGGCGGAGGTCTTCCGGACGCAGGAGCGTGGTCATCGGCGCTCTCCCGTGCAGGAGGACTGGAGGGAACCAGCCTACGGGACCCGCAAGCCGAAGGCCAGGGCGCCCGTTGCCGCACCGCGGCGGCGCGGCCGCAGTGCGAAGAAAGGCGTCAGTGCAGGATGTTGCCGGCGACCCAGCGTTCGACGATCTGCTCCGCTTCCGGCATGGCCAGTTCCGGATGATGCCAGCGCAGGACGACGGTGGCGGCCTCCAGCGCGTGGCGGTCCGGGCGGCCCCGGTCGACCAGCTCGCGGTAGGCGCGCTCCACGATGGGCCGGCAGCCGCAGACGGCCGCCTCGCAGGCGGCGAAGCGCTCGGCAAAATCCTGCTGGGCCAATTCCCGCTTGGGCAATTTTTGGCGCCTCTGGTCCGATGAATGGTCGTCCGCCGGCATCAGGCGGGCTCCGTTCCCTTGCGCTTGGTCCGTCGCCCGAAAATCTCCAGGCGCTGGCCAATCATATCGAATCCAAGCTCGCGGGCAATGCGCGCGACGGCCTCCTCCAACTCGGGGTCCTGGAATTCGACCACCTCGCCCGACTCGATGTCGATCAGGTGATGGTGGTGGTCGCCTCTCGCCTCCTCGTAGCGCGCGCGGCCGTCGCCGAAGTCGTGGCGCTGGATGATGCCGATCTCTTCGAACAGGCGCATCGACCGGTAGACGGTGGCGAGGCTGATGCCGGAGTCGATGGCGGAGGCGCGGCGGTAGACTTCCTCGACGTCGGGGTGGTCGGCGGCTTCCGACAGGACGCGCGCGATGATCCGGCGCTGGCCGGTCATCTTCAACCCCCGCTCCGCGCAGGCGCGTTCGAGCCGCGACGGGAGGGCATCGTCGGGAGGCGTTCCGGTGTGCGTCGTCACAGGCTGATCCTTTCCGCTTCCATCCCTGGCCCCGCCGGGCTGTCCGCCGGCGTCGATTGGAAAGGAGATGGAGAGCGGAAAGGGTCCTGGCAACGGCTTTCCCATGCGGGAGAAGTAGCCTCAAAGGCTCCACAAGGAAACGTTTACTGGAAGGCGGCCTTCTTCTCTTCCACCTTCGTCACCAGCGCACGGACGGCGTTGGGGTCGAGCACGGCCTGCGACGGCGGGACGGCGGTCGGGAAGGCCTTGGCGATCTCGTCCATGTTCCCGGTCACGGCCTTGAAGGCGTCGCCGTTCTTCGCGGCCAGCCCCTTGGCGTGGGTGGAGACGTAGGCGCGCGCCGCGGTGACGAAGCCGCGCGCGTCCTGGTATTCCACGGCGTTGGCCAGCTTGTCGTCGACAAAGGCCTCCTTGTATTCCTCGGCCGCCTGCGACAGCACGCCCGGGGCGACCGTCATAGCGAAGGCCGGGGCCTTCTTGTCGGAGGCCTTCATGGCCTTCTCCAGCTTGGCGAGCACGGCGTCCTGCTTGGCGAAGACCTCGGCGGCCGGCTTCTTGGCCTTCACCAGCCCGGCCAGCGCCTTCAGGTCGCCCTCGAAGTTCGGCAGCTTGCGCGTCTTGATCTCGTCCTTGATCAGGCCCCAGATTTCCTCGGTCGGGTGCAGGTAATGGGGGGCGGCGTCGTCCAGGCGGCCGGCGCGGTACAGCTCCTGCCCGACGAGAAGGTGGCCCTTCAGCATCAGCAGGCGGCCGACCAGGGCCTCCCCAGCGGGGTATTCGGTGAAGATGTCCTGCTCCGGCGCTTCGGCAGCGGGGGCGGCAGCCTCGCCGGCCGGGGCGGGGTGCTGGTGGTCCGCCTGCGCAACCTGCACCGCGGCGGAGGCGTGCATCCCATGCCCGTGCATCTGCCCCTGCATCTCCGCGGCGTTCGCCCCGGCGCCCAGAAGCGCGAAGGTGCTGATCCCCATCCAAAGCGTGAGCGTCTTCGTGTGCATGCGGGGTTGCCTTTCCTGTTTCCCGTTTGGTGCCCGTCCGGCTGGCGCCCTGTCGGCGCCTGTCCGTCCGGCGTGTGTCGCAGTGCGGTGCTCAACCCGCTATACTGAAATTGCGAGTGAATCGCAATAGCAAGTCCTGACCGTCGCTCAGCTTCCCACGCGCCGCCCGAATAGTATTGAGAGTTACTCGCATTAGCAATGCAGGACGTGGGCGGCGCATGACGGGCTTGCCGGATCGGGGGGTGCCTTCTGCGACGCCGGTGGTGGCATAGTGTGCGCCCAAAGGACGCACCCCCGACAGGACAGGACATTCCCTTGGCCACCGACGAGACGGCACCGGACCAAACGGCCCAGGGCAAAACGATATCGCCGGCAGCATCCGTCACCGCGCCCCCCGCCGCCCCTTTCGCTCCGGAAACGCCGCCCGCTCCCTTCGCGCTGCTGCTGGCGGAGGTGACCAGCGTGCAGGCGATCGCCACCCTGTCGGTGCTGACCATGGCGACGGTGGCGCCGCTGGCCGCGGGCTCGCTGGGCGTCGGGGCGGAGGCGGTCGGCTACCAGATCAGCATCATCTACGGCGCCGGCGCGCTGGTGTCGTCGGTGGCCGGGCTGGTGGTGCGGCGCTGGGGGGCTGGCACGGTCGGCGTCGCCGCCATGGTGCTGGGGCTGCTCGGCTGCCTGGGGCTCGCCACCGGCCTGCTGTGGGTGGCGGCGCTGGCGTCGGTGCTGATCGGGATCGGCTACGGGCTGGTCAACCCCTCCTCCTCGCACCTGCTGAACCGCTTCACGCCGCCGGCCCGGCGCAACCTCGTCTTCTCGCTGAAGCAGACCGGCGTCCCGCTGGCCGGCGTGCTGGCGGGGCTGATCCTGCCGGGCATCGGCCAGTGGGCGGGATGGCGCGGGGCGGCGCTGGCCGTCGCCGCGCTGTTCGCCGTGCTGCTGGCGATCTTCGCGCCGGGGCGGCGGGTGTGGGACGACGACCGCAAGCCCGGCCTGATCCTGCGCGGCAAGCTGACGGAGGGCCCGCGGCTGGTCTGGCGGGAACCGGCGCTGCGCGGCTTCGCCCTGATGGGCTTCTGCTTTTCGGCCATCCAGCTGTCGCTGATGGCCTTCACCGTCAACATGCTGGTGCACGACCTCGGCTGGCCGATCGTCACCGCCGGCTTCGCCGTATCGGTGATGCAGCTGTCGGGGGCGGCGGCGCGCATCGGCTGGGGCCTGCTGGCCGACCGGATGCGGTCCGGCACCGCGGTGCTGGCCGGCATCGGCGTCCTGTCCATGGCGGCGGCGCTTGCCACGGCCACGCTGGCGCCGTCCTGGCCGTCCTGGGCGGTGGTCGTGGTGCTGGCGGTGTTCGGCGCCGGGGCCATCGGCTGGAACGGCGTGTTCCTGGCGGAGGTCGCGCGCGTCTCCCCGCCCGGTTCCGCGAGTGCTGCAACGGGCGGCGCCATGATGCTGACCTTCGCCGGCGTGGTCGTGGGACCGGCGCTGTTCGCCACGGCCTACAACGCGGTGGGCAGCTACGGGCTGACCTTCGCCCTGATGGCTGTGTTCCCGGTGGCCGGCGCCCTGGCCGTGCTGCTGGCCGCCCGCCGCTCCAAAAACGCCGCCTGAAACTTCGGGTTGCAAGACGCCCGACGACGAATCGATGGTTCGCCTTGGCCGCCGGTCCAGTGGGGCAGACGGACATAGTCTTCACCCCACCCCCTCCCCCCACGGTACCACGGCCGACTCCGACGGAGTTCCCCCCTTGGAACAAGGCAACCCGGCTTTCGCAAGCGCGTTCTAAGGAAGGTGGTTCGTGCATAATGCATCGGCCGGGACAACAAGGACGAATACAAATGAAATGCAAGGATTCCTTGCTCCCCGCGCCAACCCAGTCCCGGTAGGAGCCTTTCGCCGCCTTTTCCGCCAACAAACGTCGGAAAGCCCGCGCTTATGGACATGCGGACTCTTATTCAGGACGATCGTGTTGCGGTCGACATCGACCTTTTGCCCATCTCTGAAGTCGAAAATTTGCGCCAACTGTGGACTGACCTGGAATCACGCGCCGACGGGTCGTTCTTTCTGTCCTGGTCATGGATCGGCAACTGGCTGGCCTTTCTGCCGGCCAAGGCGCGCCCCCATCTTTTGAAGGCAACTTCGCATGGCCGCGTCGTCGGCTTGGCTCTGCTGTGCCCGCGCACGCTCTGGCGGTTTGGCCTGCTGCGCACGCGCTGCTGGCTGCTGCATGAGACCGGCGAGCGGGTCTTCGACCGCCTGTTCATGGAGTACAACGGCATCCTCGCCGACCGGTCCTGCGCGCCCGAGGTGCTGACCGCCTGCTTCGACTGGCTGGGTAGCCGCCTGACCAACTGGGACGAACTGGTGCTCGGCGGGCTGGAACCGGCGGCCGAGGCGGCTGTGCGCCGGGTGGCGCAGGGACAGGGCCACACGCTCCAGGTGCGGGTCGCCGACAGCACCCAGTGGGTCGACCTCGGCCACGTGCGCCAACGGGGCGGGGACTACCTCGCCACGCTGGGCAAGAACACCCGCGCGACGGTGCGGCGCGCCATGCGGCTCTACACGGACCGCGGCCCGCTGGACTACCGCGTTGCCGCCAACGCGGACGAAGCCCTGGCCGACTTCCGCGCCATGGAGGTGCTGCACCAGTCGAGCTGGGCGGCCCGCGGCCAGTCCGGCGCCTTCTCCAACCCGTCCTTCCGCCCGTTCCACGAACGGCTGATCGCCACCGGCGTGCCGGAGGGAACCGTCCGCATGTGCCGGGTCAGCGTTGCGGGGCAGCCGGTCGGCTTCCTCTACAACTTCGTGCACCGCGGGCGGGTGATGAACTACCAGGGCGGCTTCGCCTACGAGGAGGACAAGCGCGTCAAGCCCGGCCTCGTCAGCCACGTGCTCGCCGTTGAGGACACGCTGGCGAGAGGCGAGGACTGCTACGACTTCATGTCAACCCCGGCCGGGCACAAGCCGCTGCTGTCCAACGCCGAACAACCGATGAATTGGCTGGCACTCGGCCCGGACAGGGTAAGCCGTCAGATCGATGCCCGTCTCCGTCAGGCGAAGTGCGGCCTGATAGAAAGGCTTAAGCGGTTGCCGCGCAGCCCCCTGGCCCCCATGAATCGGTGATCGAATCGGTGATCGATTCCGCAACGCCGCGAAATCCGGTCCCCCCGCACTTGGCGAAGGTCGTCACGATGAAGAACGCGTTCTCGAATGCCGCCATCGCCTGCGTGATGGGCGACATGGACATGGTACGCCCGCTGGGGCTGGCCGGCGTGCGCTGCGCCGTGGTCACGCACCTGGGCACCCCGGCCCTGCATTCCCGCTACACCAAGGACGTGATCCTCTGGGAGGACTCGACCAAGAACCAGGACGAACTGGTGGAGGAGATGGTCCGCTGGGGCCGCGCCCAGGCGGAGAAGCCCGTCCTCTTCTACCAGGACGACAACCAGCTGCTGATCGCGTCGCGCTACCGCGACCGTCTGGCCGAGGCCTTCCGCATTCCCATAGCCGAGCCTGAGTTGATCGAGGACTTGGTGGACAAGGGCCGCTTCCAGGCCCTGGCGGAGCGGCTGGACCTGCCCGTCCCGGCGACACGGCGCCTGTTCCCGACCCGCGACCTCGCCCCGGTCGCCATCGACCTGCGCTTCCCCCTGATCATCAAGCCGCTGACCCGCCGCAAGGTCTGGGATCTGACGGAGGGATTCGGCAAGGCGCTCCAGGTCAACGGCATCGACGAACTGCGCGCCCTGTGGCCGAAGCTGGCGGCAGTTGGGCTGGATGTTCTGGCGCAGGAGATGATCCCCGGCCCGGAGACCCGGATCGAGAGCTACCACGTCTACGTCGACCCGCAAGGCGCCATCGCCGGGGAGTTCACCGGCCGCAAGATCCGCACCTACCCCCTGGAATACGGCCACAGCACGGCGCTCACCATCACCGATGAGGCGGACGTCGCAACACTCGGGCGCAAGATGGTGGAGGTGCTGGGCCTGACGGGCGTCGCCAAATTCGACTTCAAGCGCGCCCCGGACGGAAGCCTGCACCTGTTGGAGGTCAACCCGCGCTTCAACCTTTGGCACCATCTCGGCGCGGTGGCCGGCGTGAACCTGCCGGCGCTGGTCTACGCCGACACGCTGGGGCTGCCCCGGCCGGCGGTGAGCAAGGCGCGGGTCGGCGCCTGCTGGTGCTCCATGACCAAGGACCTGAAAGCCGCCCGCGAGAGCGGCGTGCCGATGGGGCAGTGGCTGCCCTGGATGATGCGGTGCGAGGCGAAAGCGCTGGTGATGGACGACCCCATGCCGTTCCTGTTCAACCAGTTCAACCGCTTCCTGCCCTCAAACATCCGGCGCACCCGCCCGGTGGACGCCCTGAAAGCTTAAAGGCTTGCGCGATGCGGCTCGGCATCCTGTCGGACATCCACGCGAACGTGGAGGCGCTGCGCGCCGCCCTGGCCGACATGGAGTCGGCGGGGGTGGAGCGCATCGTCTGCCTGGGCGACATCGTGGGCTACAACACCGACCCGTCGGCCTGCATCGCCCTGCTGCGCGAGGCCGGCGCCCTGTGCATCGCCGGCAACCACGACCGGGCGGTCACGCGCCAAATCCCGACCGACGGCTTCAGCGTCCGCGCCATCCGCGCGGTTGCCTGGACGCGCAAGCGCCTGTCGGCGGAGGAGATCGCCTGGCTCGCCGCCCTACCGCTGAAGGCCGCGGTGGACGACCAACTGGTGGTGGTGCATGGCGCGCTGCATGTGGACCAGGGCTGCGAACTGGTCCGGCTGAACAGCGATGACCGCCTGCGCCAGTCAGCCCAGGCGCTGCTGGAGCATCCGTCCGGCGCCCGCGTCTGCGCCTTCGGCCACACGCACCGGCTGGGCGTGCACGAATACCGGGATGGGGAGCTGTGGAAGCACGACCGCGACGAGGTTCGGCTGCGGGACGGCTCCGTCTACCTTCTGAACCCCGGCACCGTCGGCGAACCCCGCACGGCCGAGCGCCGCGCGACCTACATCGTATTCGACACGGAGCAGCGGATGGTGAGCGTGCGCCGTGTGCCCTACGACGACGCGGCCGCCTTCACCAAGACCCGCAAGGCCGGCATCGAGCCGCGCCGGCTGTTGGCCATACCCGCTCCGATCCGCTCCACTCTGCAGGAGGGCCTGCGGCGGGTCGGCATCTACGAGATGGTGCGGCGGGTGATCAATTCGTAAGGGGCGCGCAACACGCCGCCCCCACCGCTCGCCCCACCGTTCAATGAACGGTGGCGAGCATCAGCAGCGAAGCCGAGAGCGGCAGAAGGGCGAGCAGAAGCTTGAACATGACCTGGGTTCCTGTCCCTGAACGGCGGGGACATTACCCTCATGCGCGGCGAATTTCTGTGATAAAGCGTCGCGGCGCGGTCGCACTTTTGTCACGGCAGATCTGCGTCGGACGAGGTGTCGGCGTCAGGCCGGATACCGGTCCCGGTGCTTCACGATGACCCACAGGGCGTGGATCATGCCCGGGATGTAGCCGAGCAGGGTCAGCAGGATGTTGATCCAGAACTGGGCGCCAAACCCCACCTGGAGGAAGACGCCGACGGGCGGCAGCAGAAGCGCCAGGATGATGCGTATCAGGTCCATGCCCGAACAACACACGGCGACGCCCGAGGTTCCTTCCCACTGCCTTCGGTGAGTGGTCCGAACGCAACCATGCCCCCTACCGCCGCGGCCCGAACCGCTTCCGTGGCGCCCCGCGGAAGCCGGCTTTCGGCGGGGGCTCGCGCCGGTTACCGGCGGAGCGTGCACCGCGGGTGGCGAGCAGTTCGGCCAAGCGCCGGCTGACCTCCGCCCGGCGGGCGCGCACGGCTTCGCGTTCCGGGAACAGGGTGGGAAACTTGCGCGCCGCCCAGTAGTAGAGATCGCAGGCGCGCGACGCCGCCTCCAGCGCCGCCCCGTCCAGCCCGTCGAGCCGCGCCGGGACGATGCGCCCGATGGGCATCGCCTCCCCCGACTCGACCGCGCCGACGATGGTGGCGAGGATGCGGGCCTCCGCCTCCTCGTCCAGGTCGGCGGGGACGAGCAGCAGGTCGAGCTTCGCCGCCAGCGGAAGCCGCCGCTCGTCCAGCATCACGGCGAGCCGGCGCAGCACCGACAGATCGCCGACCCGGTAGGGCGAGCCGCCCGTGTGCGCGTCGGCGAAACAGTCCACCAGCAGGACGGTTTCCTCCGTCTCCAGATGGCCCGCCAGCCGGGCCAGCATCCCGCGCGTCGGCCGCACGGTCAGCGGTGCCGTCGGCAGCAGGCGCGGGTCACCCTTTTCCAGCAGGTTGCGCAGCGCCTGCGGCGTGCCGCGGCCGACCACGCCGAATTCCCCCGATTCGAACTTGCCGAAGCGGCCGGCGCGGCCGGCGATCTGCTTCACCTCCGTCGCGGTCAGCGGGCGGACGCTGCTGCCGTCGAACTTCTCCAGCGCGGTGAACAGGACGCGGCGGCAGGGCAGGTTCAGCCCCATTCCGATGGCGTCGGTCGCCACCACCACGTCGGCCTTGCCGGACAGGAAGCGCGCCGCCTCCCGCCGCCGCACCTCCGGCGCCAGCGCGCCATAGACCGCCGCGACCGACAGCCCCCGCGCCCGCAGCGTGTCGCGCACGGCGTGCACCTCGCGGCGGGAGAAGGCGATCAGGGCGTCGCCGGGCTCCACCTCTTCCCAGTTCAGGCGGCGGTCGATCATGGTCAGCGGCACCTTGCGCTCCAGCTCGATCACCTCCAGCCGCTCGCCCAGATGCTCCGCCGCGCGCTCGACCAGCGGCCGGGCCTCCGGCGCGCCGAGGATGTAGACGGTCTCCGCCGGGGCGCCCATCAGCGCCGCAGTCCAGGCCCAGCCGCGGTCGGCGTCGGCGAGCATCTGGATCTCGTCGATCACCGCCACCTCCACCGGCCGGTCAGGGTCCATCACCTCGATGGTCGAGGCGGTGTGGCGCGCGCCGGGCGTGGAAATCGCCTCCTCCCCCGTCAGCAGGGAGGCTGGCGTGCCCTCCGCGTTCAGCCGTTCCATCACCTCCAGCGCCAGCAGGCGCAGTGGGGCGAGATAGACGCCGTCGTAGGCCTCCTTCAGCGCCTCGATCGCGTGGTGGGTCTTGCCGGAGTTGGTCGGGCCGACCACCAGCACCAGCCGCCGCCCCAGCCCGCGCGCCACGGGGAACAGCCGCTCGAACCGCGCGAAGTCGAAATGCCGGTCCACATAGGCGCGCCCGCGCGCCTCCGCCCGTTCCCGCCGCCAGACGTCGAACTCGCGGTCCCAGCGATCGAGCAGCTCCTCCACGCCGTGCCGGTTGCGCGCCGCCCGCGACAGCCGCTCGGCCAGGCTGGCGAAGGTCCAACCATCCTCCGGCTCCCCCACCTCCGCGGCGTAGCGGTGCAGGCGGGCGGCGGTGCGCGACAGCGCCTCTTCCAGCGCGGAGGACAGGGCCGGGTCGCCCTCCAGCCGCAACGTCAGCTCCTCGTCGGTCAGGTCGGCCAGCTCCAGCACGTCCAGCGTGCGGGAGACCTGCAACCGCACGGGAACGGCCAAGCCGGGCCAGGGCAGGTCTTCGCTGCGGACGGCGCGCAGGCGGGTGCGGTCCTCAGCCGGGTGCAGGCTGGTCGACCATCCCTCCAGCGCGTGGCGCCCCTGGGCCAGCAGATCGTTGCGCCGCCGGGCGCGGTCGAGAAGCCCCTGGATTTCCAGCAGGATGGCCTCGCGCCGCTCCGCAGGGACCAGCAGGTCGCGCTTCCCCTTGGGCAGCGGCAGGCCAAGCGGGACAAGGCCGTGCCGCTCCGCATGCTCCACCCGCGTGACGCCGACGGCGGCCGGCGTCACCACGTCGGGGTGGGCGGAGGCCAGCTCGTGCACGAGGTTCGGGTCATGGGGAACGCTGTCGTCGGAAGGGGGCATCGCGGTCACACACTTCACTCAAAGATTTCTCAAAATCACACTGGCGATCACGGCCCATCCGTGTCATGAGCCTGACCCCGCCGGGCATTCCGGCCCGGGGCAGGCATCAAGCCATGACCAGACAACTCCGCGCAAAGATTCTGAGACCCGATCTCGATCCGGCCGACCGCAAGGGGATGTCGGGCACCGCTGCTGGGGGCACCGCCGCCGGGGAGACCCGCTGCCGCTGCTGCGGCCGGCCGGGCGGCGCCGTGGTGCGCTGCCTGCCGGACGGGCGCTGGTACGACCCGTCCGACCAGACTTGGCGCGACGGCCGCGGGCGGCGGGCCGCCTGGCCCGACGTGGTCGAATACGCTGAGACGCGCGACCTGAAGGTCGTCGTCCGCCCGCGCCAGCCCTCCGGCAACCCGGAGGCGCGGCCGAAGAGCCTGTGCCAGCGCTGCTACATGCAGGAAGAGGCCCTGCGCAACGCGATCCGCAACCGCATCCGCGCCCGCATGCGCCGGGCGCTGGGCGACCTGTTCCTCGGCGACTACTCCGCCCCCGGCATCCTGGAACGCGCCATGGAGCTGTACCGCCGCAAGCCCCGACGGAATTAGGGTGCGGAATTAAGGGGCGAAACTAAACCGGCTGGAATTAGACCGGTTCTTGGGGCTCCCCCGGCATGGGCGGGATGTCCGGTGCCTCGTCGGGCGGGGCGTCCGGGGGCAGCGGCATGGGGATCGGCACGTCCGGGTCCGGACCGGGCGGCGGATAGGCGCTCATGGTCGGCCTTTCGCAAGAGTTGGAATCCTCTTTCAACGGGTCTGACAACACTTGGGCAAAGCGTCCGGCACCTGACCAAAATCAACGCGACGCTCTCGGGTCCCGACGATGATGGGCGGGAAGGACCGCCTCCCCCAGGACCGCCACCATGACCAAAAGCTTCATCATCACGCCTCTTTCGCCATCCCACGCGGACCAGGCGCTGCCCGTGGCGCAGGCCCTGCACCGGGACATGACCCTGGAGCAATGGCGCGGCGCGGTGGCACCCTTTCTGGAATCCGGCCCGAATGGTAGTTGCGGCGCCATGGCCTGCGCCATGAGCGACGGGCACATCCGCGGCCTGTACTGCTGGCGCGTCAGCGCCGACAGCGCGGTGCGCGTGCTGACCGTGCCGATCTTCGTCGCCATCGGCCTGTTCGACGCGGCGGCGACCAGCGCGGCGCAGATCGAGTCCATCGATCACCTCGCCCGCCAGCTCGGCTGCGGGACGGTGGTGGTCGACCTGCGGGGGTGCGTGGTGGCGGCCACGGCGCCGAAGCTGGACGCGGAGGGGCTGTTCACCCGGCTCGGCTACCGGCTGATCGGCGAAGCCCTGGTGCGGGAGGTCGGGGCCGGCTCCGCCGCTTTCGCAACGGCGGGCGCGGCCTGAGGAAGCGTTACTGGTTCCGAAACCATGCCACCGCGTCGGCCAGCGCCTCACCGGCCGGGCGCGGGCGGTAGTTCAGCTTGGCTTCCGCCTTGGCGGAGCTGAAGAACATGCGCTTCTGCGACAGGCGGACGCCGTCCACCGTCATCAGCGGCTCAGCATTCGCGCGGGACACGCGGGCGAAGGCCTCCATGGCGTAGGCGAGCGGGATCAGCGCGCGGTGCGGCAGGCGGACGACCGGCGGCGTGCGGCCGACCAGCGTCGCGATGACCGCCAGAATGTCGCGCAGCATCAGGTTCTCGCCGCCGAGGATGTAGCGCTGCCCGACCTCCCCGGTGCGGAAGGCCTGCCAGTGCCCCTCCGCCACGTCGTCCACATGCACGATGTTCAGCCCGGTGTCGACGTAGGCCGGCATGCGCCCCGCGGCGGCGTCGGCGATCATGCGGCCGGTCGGGGTTGGGCGGATGTCGCGCGGCCCCACGGGGGTGGAGGGGTTGACGATCACCGCCGGCAGCCCGCGTTCCGCGATCAGCCGGTGCACCTCCCGCTCGCCCAGGAACTTGGTGCGCTTGTAGGGGCCGATCATGTCGTCGAACGTGGAGGGCGTCTCCTCGTCGGCGACGCCACCGGGCACGATGCCCAGCGTCGCCACGCTGCTGGTGTGCACGATCCGCGACACGCCGGCGTCGAGAGCGGCGAGCATCAGTGCCCGCGTGCCGTCGACGTTGATCCGCCGCATGCGCTCGGGGTCCGGCACCCACAGCCGATAGTCGGCGGCGACGTGAAACAGAGCCTCGCACCCCGCGACGGCGCGGCGCAGCGAGGGTTCGTCCAGCAGGTCGCCCTCGACGACCTCGACGTCGAGCCCCTGCAGGTTGCGGCGGTCGGTCCCGCGCCGCACCAGCGTGCGGACGGCCAGCCCCTCCGCCAGCAGCCGGCGCGCGACCGCGGAGCCCACGAACCCCGTGGCGCCCGTCACCAGCACAGTCATCGGTCGGTCTCCCTGGGTACGGCCCTATTGTTTGGTCGCGGCCGCGATCTCGCGCGTCTTCTCATCGAGTCGCTTGATCAGGCCGGCGATGCCCTCGTCCTGGATCGTCCGCGCGAAGTCGGAGCGGCGCGTGGCCAGCTCGCTGATCGTGCGGTCGAGGAAGACGTCGCTGATCTTCCAGCCGCCACCGCCCGAACCGGCGTCCACCGGGCGCAGCAGGAAGTTGATGGCGACCGGCTTGTCGTCGGTCGGGACGATCTGCGTCTCCACCACCGTGCCGGCCTGGGTCTGGCGCTCGCCCTGAACCTCCAGCTTCTCGCCGCCGAAGTCGTTGAAGTTGGCGGCGTAGTTGGCGACGCTGTAGCGGGTGAAGGCGTCCACCGCCTGGTCCTGCTGCTGCGGGGTCGCCGCCGACCAGCCGGTCGCGCCGACCACGACGCGGGTCATCAGCGTGGCGTTGAAGGCCTTCTCGAAAGCCGGGCGGATGCGGTCGAAGCGGCCCTGGAAGCCCAGCTTGCGGCCGTCCTTCATGGCGCCGATCAGCACGTCGTAGAAGCCCTGCACCACACCGCGCGGCGCGCCCGGCCCGCCAGGCGACGGGGCCTGGGCGTGGGCCGGCGACATCCCACCGGGATACAGTGCGGAAAAGGCCAGGATGGCGGCGAACAGGGCGAATCGCCGCGACGCAATGAGAGAAGTAAGCACCTTGCCGACGGCCACGGTGGCGAGCCTCCGGGAGTTGAATGGGGAACGGGGCGGACCTGGGGTAAACAGGTGGCAGCGCCCGCGTGGCACTATGTATGGAGCAATCCCGCGGAGGCGAGAAGCCCCCTTGCATTCCAGCCACCCCCAAAAAGGAGGGTCTGCGGCCTGCGGCACCATGACGATACCGGTCGGCGACGATGTGCGTTGACAGGCGCGAGGACGATACGATCTCCTATCGATAGGATTGACCGCGCAACCCACCGCCGACAGCCAACCGCCAGGACGCCCCTTCATGAAGCTCACCAAGAACACGACGACGCTCTGCGCCAGGAGCGGTCGTGTGGAACGGACGGAGCGGATTGTTCCTCCCCAAAAGGCCAACGCCGAGCAGCAGCGCGCCGCTAAGCAGCTGTTCCGACAATTGAGCACCAACGTCAGCGTCAGCGGGTGGAAGCCGTACGTCAAGGCGTCGTAATCACCGATGCCCTTCTACAACGTCCCCATTCCGGGTGTCCGACGGCCACCGGCCTGCGATAAAGAGACGACACAGGACTTTCTCGACAAGCGCGCCCAGCTTACGCCGGACCAGGCGGGGGCCGTCGAGCGCTTGGTCGAGTCGTTCAACACCAAGCCCGGCACGGCGGGCGACATCGAGCTTCCGGGAACGGAGATCGGCACGGCCCACGCCCGCATCGGGGGCGGAGCCTACGTGCTGTATCAGCAATTTTCGCAGCACGGACAGACCAAGCTGCTCATCAAGCTCTGGTACTGCGGCGCCTACGAAGGGGCGCGGGACGCCGGGCGGTTCGATTTCCAGGACGACCTGGACGCGGCCGACGGCGACTAATCGCCGGCCCCAGCGCACCAGTCCCAGCACACCAGCTATGCCCCTGCCCGGCGCGGAATACCGGAAAATTGGGCAAACGGGATACCAAAGCTATATTGTGCGCCGGCGCGTTGTGATGTTGTCTGTACGCCGCGCACCCACCTATGGCCGATGGCAGAAGCGAGGCGATGGACATTGTGACGGTTTTGGCGATCGTCTTCGCGCTGGTGACGGCCGTTGGCGCGGCGGCACTGGCCGTCTCCGCATGGGCGGTCCGCCGGTTCCGCGCCCTGCCGATGCCGGTCCCCGCCCGGCGCCCGCCCATCACCATCCTGAAGCCGCTCTGCGGCGCGGAGGCGGAGCTGGCGGACAACCTGCGCTCCTTCATTCGGCAGGACTACCCGGCCTTCCAGATCGTGTTCGGCGTCCAGAACCCCGCCGACCCGGCCATCGCCGTGGTCGAACGGCTGGTCGCGGAGAATCCCGGCATGGACATGACACTGGTCGTGGACGCCACGCGGCACGGCACGAACCTGAAGGTCGGCAACCTGCTGAACACGCTGCGAAGCGCCAAGCATGACCTGCTGATCATCGCCGACAGCGACATCCGCGTGCCGCCCGGCTACCTGGACGCGGTCGCCGCCGATCTTGAGACGCCGGACGCCGGGCTGGTGACCTGCCTCTACACCGGGCGGGGCGCCGAGGGGCCCTGGGCGCGGCTGGGCGTCGCCTTCATCAACCACGGCTTCCTGCCTTCGGTCCTGCTCGGCCGACTGACGGGGCGGCGCGACGGCTGCTTCGGCGCCACCATGGCGCTGTCCCGCGCGACGCTAGACCGGCTGGGCGGGCTGGAGCGGTTCCGCGACCATCTGGCCGACGACTATGCGCTGGGCGCGGCGGTGCGCGAGCTTGGCCAGCCGCTGACGCTCAGCCCCTGCGTCGTCGCCACCACGGTGACCGAGCGCAACGCCAAGGACCTGATCGCGCACGAGATTCGCTGGATGCGCACCGTGCGCGCCATCGAACCGTCCGGCCACGCCGGATCCATCGTGACCTTCCCGGTCTTCTGGAGCGTCATCGCGCTGCTGGGGTCGCTGGCCGCCGGGCTGCCCGAACTGGGCGTCGCCTCCCTCCTTCTTGCCCTCGGCGTCCGGTTCGCCGCGGGGCGGATCATCGACCGCGCCCTGGAGCAGCCGGCGACGCCGCTGTGGCTGCTCGCGGCGCGTGACCTGTTGTCGGCGGGCCTTCTGCTCGCCAGCTTCTGCGGGACCACTGTGACGTGGCGCGACGCGCGCTACCGCGTGGATTCCGAAGGGCGGCTGCATTTCTGCGGAGAAGAATCATGATGCGGACCCTGTTCCTCCAGCCCCCCTCTTTTGACGGTTTCGACGGCGGCGCCGGGTCGCGCTATCAAGCGAAGCGGGAAATCCGGTCCTTCTGGTTCCCGACCTGGCTGGCCCAGCCGGCGGCGCTGGTGCCCGGCAGCCGCCTGATCGACGCGCCCCCGGCCGGCCTGACCATGGAACAGGTCCTGCCGCTGGCGAAGGACTACGACCTCGTCGTCATGCACACCTCCACCCCGTCCTTCGCGTCCGACGTCAAGGTCGCGGATGCGCTGAAGGCGGTGAACCCGAACCTGAAGATCGGCTTGGTCGGCGCCAAGGTGGCGGTGCAGCCGGAGGAAAGCCTGAACGACGCGCCGGTGATCGACTTCGTCGCCCGCAACGAGTTCGACTTCACCATCAAGGAAGTGGCGGAGGGCCGCGACTTCGCGACCATCGACGGGCTCAGCTACCGCAACGCCGAGGGCGTCGTCGTCCACCGGCCGGAGCGGGCCATGCTGGAAAACATGGACGACCTGCCCTTCGTGACGGAGGTCTACAAGCGCGACCTGCGGATCGAGGACTATTTCATCGGCTACCTGAAGCACCCCTACGTCTCGCTCTACACCGGCCGCGGCTGCAAGTCGCGCTGCACCTTCTGCCTGTGGCCGCAGACGGTGGGCGGCCACCGCTACCGCACGCGCAGCGTGGAGCATGTGGTGCGCGAGATCGCCTACGCGCGGGAGGCCTTCCCGCAGGTGAAGGAGTTCTTCTTCGACGACGACACCTTCACCGACGACCTGCCCCGCGCCGAGGCCATTGCCAAGGAACTCGGCCGCATGGGCGTCACCTGGTCCTGCAACGCCAAGGCGAACGTCCCGCGCGAGACGCTGAAGGTGCTCAAGGACAACGGCCTGCGCCTGCTGCTGGTCGGCTACGAGTCGGGCAACCAGCAGATCCTGCACAACATCAAGAAGGGCATGCGGATCGAGGTCGCCAAGCGCTTCACCAAGGACTGCCACGAGCTGGGAATCGCCATCCACGGCACCTTCGTGCTGGGCCTGCCGGGCGAGACGCCGGAGACCATCGAGGAGACCATCCGCTTCGCCATCGAGACCAACCCGCACACCATCCAAGTGTCGCTGGCCGCCCCCTACCCGGGGACGGAGCTGTACCGGCAGGCCATGGAGAACGGCTGGCTCGACACCGACCACGCGGAGCTGATCGACAGCCGCGGCGTGCAGATTGCTCCGCTGCACTACCCGCATCTGGCGCACACGCAGATCTTCGATTCGGTGGAGACCTTCTACCGCCGCTTCTACTTCCGCCCGCGCAAGATCGGCTCGATCGTCAACGAGATGGTGCGCAGCCCGGACATGATGAAGCGCCGCCTGCGCGAGGGCGTGGAGTTCTTCCAGTTCCTGAACGCCCGCAAGGCCGCCAAGGCCGGGTAATTCCATCGTGCGTCAACTCATCGTCACCGCCGACGACTTCGGCCTCGACCCGGCGGTGAACGAGGCGGTGGAGCAGGCCCACCGCACCGGCATCCTGACCTCCGCCAGCCTGATGGTCGCCGCCCCCGCGGCGGCCCAGGCGGTGGCGCTGGCGAAGCGGATGCCGGGACTGGGCGTCGGGCTGCACCTGGCGCTGGTCGATGCCGGCTCCATGCTGCCGGCCGAGGACATCCCGGACCTCGTGGATGCGCGGGGGCGCTTTTCCGACCGGCAGGCGCTGGCCGGATTCTCCTACTTTCTCCGCCCGTCGGTGCGCCGTCAGCTCGCCGCGGAGATCCGCGCGCAGTTCCGCGCCTTCGCGGCGACCGGGCTGCCGCTCGACCATGTGGACGCCCACAAGCACATGCACCTGCACCCGACCGTGGGGCGCCTGCTGGTCGAAATCGGGCTGGAGTTCGGCCTGAAGGCCGTCCGCATCCCCGACGAGCCCGGTCACCCCGCCCTGCTGTCCCCCTGGATCGGCCTGCTGCGCCGCCAAGCTCGCCGCGCCGGCCTCGCCATGCCCGACCGCGTCCACGGCATCCGCCACAGCGGCGCCATGACCGAGGAGCGGGTGATTGAGGTCCTCCAGGACCTCCCGGACGGCGTGACCGAACTCTACTCCCACCCCGCCACGTCGCAGACGCCCGCCCTCGCCGACCTGATGCCCACCTACCGCCCCGCCGACGAGTTCGCCGCGCTGGTATCGCCGGAGATCAAGGCGATGGTGGAGAGGAAGGGGATTCGGTTGACGGCCTATGGGGCGCTTTCCCTCTCCCCTCTGGGGAGAGGGTTAGGGTGAGGGGGGCCTGCGACGCTGGTACGTCCGGCAAAAGCACAACCCCCTCACCCGGCCCTTCGGGCCACCCTCTCCCCAGAGGGGCGAGGGAGATCCCCCTTCACCCTTCCTGCTTTGATGGCACCGACCCCAACATTGCCGGCAGCACGAACACCGCCGTCAGCAGCGTGCAGCCGAGCGCGATGCACAGCAGCAGCCCCATGCTCGCCGTGCCGGGGTGGTGGGACAGCGCCAACGTTCCGAAGGCGGACGCGGTGGTCAGCGCGCTGAACAGCACGGCGCGCGCCGTGGGCGAGGCCAGCGGCTCGGCATAGCCGGCCCGCCAGTTCACGACGAAGTAGATGTTGAAGGCGACGCCGATGCCCAGCAGAAGCGGCAGCGCGATGATGTTGGCGTAGTTCAGCGGCAGCCCGACCAGCACGCACAGCCCCATGGTCAACAGCAGCGCCAGCACCAGCGGCGCCACCACCAGCGCCACGTCGCGCACCCGCCGCAGCGCCAGCCCCAGCAACACGGTCACCGCGACCAGGGCCAGCACGGCGGCGCGCAGGAAGGCCGCGCTGATCGTGTTGCCCGATTCCTGAATGGTCACCGCCACGCCGGTGGCCTGCGGCGCCACGGCCTGCACCGCCTGCACGAAGCGCACGATCGTTGCGTTGTCGTGGCTGTCCCCCTTGGGGAACACCGTCACCCGCGCCTGCCCGTCCGGCGCCACATAGTCGCGGACGAGGTCCGGCGGCAGGCTGTCCAGGCTCACCGGCTGCGCGTCCAGGATGGCCGCGATGCCGTCCAGCCGCGCCTTCAGCCCCGTGGTCATGGCCGCGGCGGCGCGCTGCACCGTGGCGTCGTCGGCCTTGGCGAGCCGCTGCAGCGCCTCTGCCCGTTCCGCCGCGCCGACGCGCACAAGCTGGGCGGCGACCTCCGCGGCGGCCCGACGGATGTCGTCCGATGTCGGCGGCGGCTCCGTCCCGGCAAGCGCCAGGGTCGGGCCGATGAACTGCGCGGCGTCGGCCAGCAGGGCCAGCTTCGCCGGCTGGTCCTCCGGAACGAAACCGCTGACGCTGATGACCTCCCCCACCTCCGGCAGCGTGGACAGCTTGTCGGCGAGGTCCGCGGCGGCCTTCACGTTGGGTGTCACCACCTCCACCGAAAAGGGCGTGGTGCGCGGGTTGTCCATCAGGTCGCGCATCGTGGACATGGCCTCGGTGTGCGGGTTCTGAAGGTTTAGCGGGTTGAAGTCGAAATGCAGCCGCGTCAGCAGCGCGATGGACCCCAGCGCAGCCAAGCCAGCCACCACCAGAACCGCGCGGCGGTGCCGCAGCAGCGCGTGGTCGAGCGGCCGGGCCGCGGCGATGCCCACGGGCTCCCGCTCCGGCGACGGGTGGAAGAGGGTCAGCAGCGCGGGCAGCAGGGTCAGGTTCAGCACGACGGCGATGACCATGCCCGCCCCGGCGATCAGGCCCAGCTGCGAGACGCCCACATAGGCCGTCGGCACGAAGGCCAGGAATCCCGCCGCCGTGGTCGCCGCGGCCAGCAGCAGCGGCCGCCCGACCTCGCGCCCCGTCGCCCGCATGGCGGCGTCGGGCTCGCTGATTTCGAAACGCTGCTCGCGGTAGCGGACGCAGACCTGGATGCCGAAATCCACAGCGATGCCGATGAACATGACGGCGAAGGCGACGGAGATCGGGTTCAGCGTCCCCACGGCCAGCGCGGCGAAGCCCGCGGTGCACACCAGCCCGACCGCCAGCGTCACCGTGATCGGCACGATCAGCCGGGGCGACCGCACGGCCAGGAACAGGATCACCAGCACCAGCACGGCCGACAGCGCCAGGGACTCCTCCGCCCCCTCCGACACCGTTGCGAATTCTTCGTCGTTCAGCGCGACGGAGCCGGTAATGCGCACCCGCACGCCGTGGTCCGGCGTCAGGCCCAGTTGGCGCACCGTGTCGCGGATGAAGCCTGTCGGCTTGGCCGCCGCCTCCAGCTCGTCGAAATCCAGGATCGGCTGCGCCAGGACGAAGCGGCGCAACTCCTCCGGCGCGGGGTCGCGACCGGTCAGCAGGGTGGACCAGGCCACCGGCTCCGTCCGGCCCCGCAAGGCCGCGCCGACGGCGGCGCCCACGGCGTCGAGCGGAGCGGCGATCTGCGCCATGGTCGCTTGGTTGCGCTCCACCCCCTCCAGCATGCGGTCGAGCATGCCGAACAGGCCGCGCGCGCTGGGGTCGGCGGCCAGCACGCCGATCAGCGGCTGCGCCTCGATCAGCCGGTCGGTCAGCGCGCGGATTTCCTCGGTCGGCAGGAACAGGATGCCGTTGCGCTCGAAGAACGGGCCCGACCCCGGCATCCGCACCGTCTTGAACAGGTCGGGGCGGGTACGTAGCCGCTCCGCAATCGCGGTGGCGGCATGGTCGGCGAGGTCCGGCGTCTGCCCGTCCACGACGACGGCCAGCAGGTCCACCTCCTGCGGGAACAGCCGGTCGAAGGTCAGTTCCCGCTCCCGCCAGGGCAGGTCGGCGGCGATCAGCTTGGCGACGTCGGTGTCCATGCCCAGCCGCGTCGCGGCCGTCCAGCCCAGCGCACCCGCCGCGGCCAGCGCCAGGAACAGCACCAGAAGCGCGTGCCGGATGCAGGCGCCGACCAGGCGCTCAACGAAACGATCGATCATCGCCCGGTCACGTCTCGCGGTAGCCGAGCAGGACCAGCCCGACGAGCATGAAGCACACCGGCCAGACGATGCCCGGCAGGCGCCGTTCGCCCTCCGGCAAGCGGATCTCCAGCCAGCGCGCCCAAGCGCCGGCGACGCCGAACAGGGCCAGCGGCGTGTGGGTCATCTCGATCAGCAACTCCTCCCGGATGTTGGCGAGCTGGTGGGAGTGGGTGAGCAGCAGCCCCGCCCCCACGGCCGTCAACAGCGGGAAGACCATGGCGGTCCAGGCCTTCGTCAGCTTTCCGGTCCGCACGCCCCATTCGAAGGCAGCGAAGCCGATGACCAGAAGCACCAGCAGCCGGTGCTGGACCACCTCCGGGTCCCGGAAGCTCTCGAAGAAGCCGATGTCGCCCAGCGGCCAGCCCTCCGGGTCCGACCGCACCAGCAGGAAGGCGGCGAGCGCCAGAAACAGCAGCGGCCAGTGCCGCGCGATGGGCACGCGGCCGGTCTTCTCCAGCAGCGCGGCGAAGCCGACCGCCAGCACGATCAGGCCGGCCCAATGATGGTTGTATTCCGACCAGGCGATGT
Source organism: Azospirillum canadense (assembly GCF_025961225.1). Classification (GTDB taxonomy): domain Bacteria; phylum Pseudomonadota; class Alphaproteobacteria; order Azospirillales; family Azospirillaceae; genus Azospirillum; species Azospirillum canadense. Next base: position 1,458,258 of record NZ_JAOQNG010000010.1, read on the forward strand.
CGGCGGCGTTGCGCGGCGGCGGAGCGCCGGCGCCGGGGACGAAGGCGCGCGGGGCCGCTTCCTCCTCCGCCTTGGCCTGCGAGTCGAGCTTCGCCTGCAGGGCCGGGATGGCGAGGCTGCCGTGGTCGGGCGTGCTCATCGTCGGCCAGCGCGGCTCCATCCGCTCGGCAATCTCGTGCAGGGTGACGCGGTTGTCCTGGAGGTCCACGGCCGGCGGCAGGGAGGTCAGCGAGGCGGCGGCGAACAGGATGGTGAAGCCGATGCCGATCTCCGCCTCCGCGAAGCGGCGCATCCGCAGCGCGGGCGAGGGGCCGCCGCGCAGCGCGCGCTCGATCATGCGGAAGTTCAGCGCACCGAAGACGAGCAGGCCAGCGAACATGGTGGCCTTGGACGACAGCATCACGCCGTAGGCGGTGCCCCAGATGCCGCCGGGGTCGCCGACGAAGACCACCGCCAGCCCGATCCCGCCGATCAGCAGCGCCGCGACCGATGCCACCGCCATCATGGAATAGCGGCGGCCGACCAGCGCCCAGGCGGGCCGCAGGCCGATCCGCGACAGGGCGCTGACCAAATATGGAAGGCCGCCGATCCACACCGCGGCCCCCGCCACATGCAGGGCGGTGAAGGCCAGCAGCAGCGCGCGCTCCTCCGGCCGGGCGGCGGAATGGCTGGTCGCCACCAGGGCGCCCAGCAGCAGCACTGACAGCAGGGCGAGCGGCCAGTTGGCGCCCCGCCCCGCCACCGCCGCCAGGGCCAGCGCGGCGACGAAGGAGACGGCGCCCGCCACCACGAAATCCGCGCCGACGAGGTCGCCGAGCGGCAGCTCCGTCGTACCCTCCAGCACCGCCAGCCCGACCGCGGCGTCGGCGGCCACGACCAAGGCCAGCCCCAGCGCGGACCAGCGCAGGATGTGGCGGCTGCGCGTCTCGATTCCGTCGGAGAATCCAGCCAGCGCCGGCCGCAGCGGCTGCGCCAGCAGCAGCAGGAAGGCGCAGCCGCCCACCGCCATCATGGTGCCGACCAGCACCAACGCCCGCAGCATCACCGAAAGCAGGCCGAAGATATCGGTCAGCAGTTCCATGGCTTTATTGCACCTTCGCCTGCGGCGCCTGCACCTTGAACGGCACCACGCCGCGCGTGATGTGCCCGTCCACCGACAGCACCTGCCAGTTCAGCCGGTAGGCGCCGGGGGCCAGCCCGGTTGCCCGGCCGGTCAGCGCGTCCGCCGGGCTGTCCGGCGCGATGGGGACCACGGTCGGGCCGTTTTTCCCGGCCGACACGCTCAGCTTGCTGCGCGCATGGTCGACGCGGCTGTTGAAGCGCACCGACAGGTCCACGTCCGGCCCGGCGACGGTCCCGTTCTCCGCGGGCTTGGACTCCTTGATCACCGCGTGGGCGTGGACCGGCGACGCCAGCGCGAGCGCCAGCAGCCCGCCGAGCACGGTGAGTTTCCTTCTCCCCCCCGGGGAGAAGGTTAGGATGAGGGGGCGGCCGAAGGCCGGAAAAGCACTGCACCGCGCCAAGGTTTGCCCCTCACCCCGACCCTCTCCCCGGGGGGGAGAGGGAGATTTTGCAAACAGCATCATCCGATCCCCGACAGCCGGCCCAGCCGGGCGCCGCCCTGGTTCATCACCGCGCCGATGGACGAGGCCGTGCGGCCGTTGACCAGCGCCGCCGCGGCGGCGCCCAGCTTGCCCTCCGACAGGCGCGCGAAGGCGTCGCCCATCGCCACCGCCATGTGCAGCATCACGCTGGCGTCGCGGTAGCAGTCGGTCGTGCAGGCCTGGCAGCCGTCGCGCACCGTGCGGCTGGCGTCGAAGTCCCAGACGGAGCAAAGCGGCGCCGCCCAGTCCTCGCACCGCCACAGGTCGTAGTTCCAATCCAGGTAAAAGTACTTGTAGCCGGCCAGGCAGACGAAGCGTTCCTTCTCGCCGCGCAGGCGGCGCTTCATGTCGGCGACCGACGCGCGCGGGTTGTGCACCGGGAAGCGGTCACGCTGCCGGTCCACCGCGTCGAAGGCGGCCAGCAGCTCCGTCGGGCGCAGGTCGACGAGGTCGCTGTCCTCCGACCACACCAGCGAGGAGGAGCCCAGCTCCGCCTTGCGCGGGTAGGAGAAAGTGACGCCGCTGAAGCCCAGTTCCTTGAGGAAGTCCACCAGCGCGTCGTAGTCCGGGATCAGCTTGCTCATGGTCACCGACGCGACCGCGGACATGCCCAGCTTTTCCATGCGGGCGGTGCATTCCTTGATCCGCTCGCACACGCCCTTCAGGCCGCGGTTCTTCTCGTGCGTCTCGGCGTCGGCCGCGTCGATGGAGATGAACAGCGTCGTGAAGCCGGCCTCGGCCAACTCGTCCAGTTTCTTGGGCAGCAGCCAGCCGTTGGTGACCAGCGTCGGCTGCATGCCGTGCGCCATCGCGGTCCGCGCCATGGCGCCGATCTCCGGATGGAGCAGCGGCTCTCCGCCCATGAAGGTGACGAAACGGACGGAGGCGCGGTCGCGCAGCAGGGCCATCGCGTCCGCGAAGCGGTCGGCGTCCAGCCAGCTGCGGTGCTTCACATAGCCCTTGTCGTGGGCGAAGTTGCAGAATCCGCAGGTCGCGTTGCAGGCATTGGTGACCGAGATGTTGCAGATGGCCGGGCCGCCCCGCGGGATCAGCCGCAGCAGGTCCATCAGCCTCGAATCCTTTCCCGACATGCGTCTTTCCTTCAAGAGGCCGCTGTCGCGGCCGTAAACTTCCAACGAGGCCGCTCTCGCAGCGTTATAGGGTCAAGCGGCCGCCTTGACAGCCGAAAGTCGTTCCGACCGGCGCCACGCGACCAGCCCGGGCAGGCCGAACAGCACCTCCCGCGCGCGGCGGACCAGCGCCGTGGTCAGCGCCGGGGCCGCCGGCACGCCGACCAGCGCCGACACCGCCAGCACGGCACCCTCCTGGACGCCGATGGCGCCGGGCAGCATGAAGCCGGCGTTGCGCAGGGCCTGCGCCAAGCTTTCGATGATCAGCGCGTCGGTCAGCGACACCGGGTGGCCGAGCAGGGCCAGCACTCCGGCGATCTCCACCGCGCCCAGCATCCAGGCCGCGCTGTGCAGCAGCACGGCGGCGCCCAGCGCCTTCTTGTCCTCGTGCAGGCGCAGCACCGCCTGCTGGAAATCCTCGATCCAGGTCGGCTTCAGCGCCGGCCAGCGGCGCGATAGCCGGTTCAGCAGGGCCTCCAGCGGGCGCAGCGGCAGACGGCGCTGCAAGGCGACCATGGCGATCACGCCGGCCGCGGCAATGCCCAGGCCGGTGATGGCGAAGCCGGTCAGGCCGCCCTCCCCGTCGCCGCCGTCGCGGGTCAGCAGCAGGCCGAAGCCGGCGAGCGTGACGAACAGCTGCGACACCGCCTCCATCGTCAGGTCGACCGTCGCGGTCGCCCCGGCGACGCTGCCCGGCACGCCCTGGCGCGCCACCAGCCGCGCCGTCGCCGCCTGCCCGACCAGCGCCCCGGCCGGCAACAGCGCGTTCGCCGCCTCCCGGTACCAGCGCAGCGCGGTCATCGCCAGGATGGACGGGCGCGGCTCGATGTTGATCAGGACGCGCCAGGCGAGCCCCGTCAGGATGATCTGCGGCAGGTGGACGGCGGCGGAGATGGCCAGCGCGGCGGGCAGGTCGGTCAGCACCCGGCCGATCCCGGACAGGTCGTCGCGGTTCAGCAGGACGATGGCCAGCAGGGCAAGGACGCCCAGGACCGTCCCGTTCAGCAGGCCGCGCCGCAGCGTGCGCGCGTCGGCCTCCCCCGCCTGCGCGGGCGCGGCGCTTTCCTCGGTCGCGACGCGAGTCACGTCGCCCTGGACGTCGCTGGCCGCCCCTTCGCCTCCGTCGGCGCGGTTGGGGGTGGCGGCCGGTGTTCCGTGCAGCAAAACGCGTTTTCTCCCCTCCGGTGCGGTCCGTCGCGCGATACCATCGTCATCATGGTCGCCGGAGCGCCCTGCACGGTGATTCCCTGGGGAACCGGGCGGCCCAGCGCAACCCGGCCGCACGGCGGCCGGTGGGACAAGTATCGTACGGTACGCTACGCTCCGCCACCCCCAAACCGCCTTTTGGGCACCAACCCAAACCAAGGTCTGGGTCCGGCAGGCCGCGGGGATGGTTTCCGGTTGCGCTCATGAACGCGATTTCATGGAAGGGGATGGCCCGGCCGGCTGTTGGTTGCGGTGTAGCCGGCGCTTCGATCCCGCGCCCGGCAGCGCCACCGACCCCGGAAGGGAGCACAGGACCATGAAGAACCGCATTACCGCCGTGGCCGCCCTGATGATGCTCGTCAGCCCGATGGCCTACGCCGCCACCTCCGGCTCCACCACCAGCCCGCAGGCCGGCGCCGTCACGTCCGGTCCCGGCACCTCCAGCCCGAGCATGTCCGACCAGACGACGACGGGCTCCGCGACCACTGGGGCCACCACCCAGGGCACCGCGACCCGCCAGCACCACGCCAAGGCCGGCAGCTTCCAGGCGCTGGACACCAACCACGACGGCGTCCTGGACCAACAGGAATGGAAGGCGGCCGGGCGCAAGGAGACCTCCTTCAACCGAATCGACGCCGACCACAGCGGCACCCTGACTCCAGCGGAGATCAAGACCTACCGCACCGCCCACGCCCAGACGACCCACAAGCGTGCCCAGGGCTCGACGCCCACCAACATGGGTTCGGCCACCTCGGGCACGACCGGCGGCACAGCCCAGCAATAACGAAGGGCAAAAGCCCGCCCGACGAAAACCCCCGCCGGCCCCGCGGCGGGGGTTTTTCTTTGCTGTCGGGTTCAGCGGCGCCGGCCCAGGAGGAAGCCGGTCAGCGCGCAGCAGAGCGCGATGACGATCACCCGGACCGGAGTCGGGTCGTAGCTGACCACCCCGACCAGCGCCCCAAGGGCGCCCACCATCGCAATCGCACCGGTCACTCCACGCATGGGTCCGCCACCGAAATCAATTGCCGAATCAACCGCCCCACGACCGTTGGGCAACCGCCCGGCCGGGAACGGCGGGCGGGGAGCTGTGATCCCCGGTCCCGACGGCGTATGCACTCCGAAGGTAGCCGGCCCCCCTCAGAAACCTGCGCGTGTTACAGAATCGACACCAAACATATATCCCCGTATGCAGCCTTACAGCGAGTTTTCATAAAGTCGCTCGCAAAATTGTAATGTGTCTGTATTGTAATAGCACGCCCACGAACGACCGCCCCACGCGGATGCCGCCATGACGCCGACACGCAGCCCAGCGCCCCAGGATCCGGCCATCCGAGCCATCGCCGCCTTGCGCAAGCACAGCCGCGACTGCCGCAGCATGGAGACACGCCAGTATCTGGTGGCGGTGGAGCGGCGCATGGTCCAGCTCATCGATCTTGGCTTCCACACGCAGGCCGAGCATTGCGCGCCATCCTCCTGGGCCGCGGAATAGCCGTGATCACCGCGTGATAAACGCCCGGGACGCATGGGTGCAATGTTGCGCCGCTGAAACGCAGCGCGATTGATCTGAAACAAGGCAGACACACGCCGCTGGTATAAGCCTTTGCGAATGCAATTGACGCGAGGCGAAGACGGCATATGGCGCCGCCGGAGGATCAGCACGGCAAACCTAAGGAGCCATCTCTCTACCGGGAGCCGATTCACAGTCGCGTCCGACGGGTGCACCAGCGGGCCACGGCTCTGCTCAGCGACGCGCTCGCCCCCTTCGGGCTGACGCCGCCGCAATGGGCAGCGCTGGTCGCGCTTCAGCAGTCCGGCCCGATGTCGCAGATCGACCTCGGCCGCAGCATCGCCATGGACCCGGCCACCATGCAGGGGGTCGTCGTCCGGCTGATCTCCCGCGGCTTCGTCCTGCGCGGCCCCGACCTCCATGACCGGCGCCGAAACCTCGTCAGCCTCGTCCAGCCCGGGCAGGAGGTGCTGGCCGCTGCCGGCCCCGCCGTCGCCAAGGCGGAGCGGGACCTTTCCGCGCGGCTGTCGCCGGACGAGCAGGACACCCTGCTGGAGCTGCTGTCCCGGCTCGCCTCTTAACAGCCTCCTCCCACGCCGTTCCGATCCGCCCGTAGCCCGGCCCACGGTCGTACCCCCTCAGGGTGCGGCCAAAGGTCCGATGCGACACAAGTTATGCACACGCAACGGAACGCCGCGCTTGACTCTCACAGTGTTGCTTTTTTGTTTCTTCGGCCGTGAACGGCCTGCGAAAGACCGCGGGAACGCGTGGAAACACGCCGGTTTTCTCGCGCCTAAATTTTAGGCAAATCGGCGGACTCCGTGGAGAATCCGCTTCGCGGACACGTTGCTCCCGGATTCGCTCACAGAGTTACCCACAGGTTCTGGGGATATCCGTTATCGCGGTCCCCAAAGTACACTTCGGCTCACCGCGCCACGCGCCAGCGTCCATCCGGGTCTAGACAGGCGGTGCCGCGCAGCGGCACGCTCCGCCCGTCCACGGAACCACGCGTCTCGAACTCGCGGCATGTGCGTCCGTTCGGGGTGAGATAGGTCGGGGATGTCGCGGTCGCTGGGGGCGGAGCCGGCACGACCACGACGGGCGGCGGCGCGTAGGCGTAGGGGTATGGATAGGGATAGCGGTAGGGATACGGTGCCGGGTAGCCGAAGGTCAGCGGCAGCGACAGGCTGAACCCGAAGCGGGTTCCGCCGTGCCATCCGCCTCCCCACCCGTGGCCTCCCCAGCCATAGCCGCCCCACCCATGCCCATACCCGCCATGGCCGCCCCAGCCCCCGGCCTCGGCCGGCGGATTCAGCGACAACAGCGGAACAGCGACGGCCAGGAGCCCGAACAGCTGGATTCTGGTGAAGCGGAGCATCGCGCACCTCCCCCATGGCCACGAGCGCCGTGGCTCATGAGGAAAAGATGGCGTCGATTCGCACCCGTTTCGGATCGGCCGATCGGTTCATGTCCGTTCGGGCGTGCCCCCTACACGGGGACAGGCCGTAAGAGGAACAGGCCGCGGCTTTACATGGACGTGCGGACGACCTGTGCGCCCGCGGCGCCGTTGCCCGGGACGTTCACGGTCCGCGGGCGGGCGCTGGTCGATTGGGCCGGCAGCGGGCTGCCCGCGGGCACCGGACGGACGGACTTCGGCGGCTCCAGGCGCTTGGGCGTGGAGGCCGTGCCGGCGGCGGCCGGCGGCAGCGACAGCGGTGCCGCGGACGGCGGGTTGGACGGCTGCGACGCGGTCGGGATGTCGTCGTAGATGCCCGGGTGCACGCGCACCGTGCCCTCCGGCTCCACCATGGCGGTCCAGTAGACGAAGCGGACGGGCACGGCGGTCGGCAGGGAGACGGTCTTGGTCTTGCCGGTTTCCATCTGGCGGTCGATGGCGGCCGGGTCCATCTTCGCCGCGCGCAGCAGCAGCTCCGCCACCATGCGGGCGTCGGCGAGGCGGACGCAGCCCGAGCTGGCGGCGCGCATGTCGCGCTCGAACAGCTTCGGGTCGTTGGTGCCGTGCAGGAAGATGCTCTCGCCGTTGGTCAGGTTGAAGCGGAAACGCCCCAGCGCGTTGTCGTCGCCCGGCCGCTGCACGATGCGGATGCGCTCCGGCGAGACCGACCACCAGTTGATGCTTTCCGGCGCGACCTCCACCCCGTCCAGATAGACAATGGCGTCCTTGATGCCGGGGTTCCCCTTCTTGCGCAGGTTCGGCAGCTTGTCCTGCGCCATCACGGTCGGCGGCACGGTCCAGGTCGGGTTGATGGTGACGCTGACCACCCGGTCCTGCAGCAGCGGGGTCTGGCGGGACGGACGGCCGACCACAGCGCGCATGGTGAAGGCAAGCTTGCCACGCTCGATGTAGGTGACGGTCTGGCTCGGCAGGTTGACGAACAGGACGGTGTCCGGAACGGTCGCCTGCACGGCCCGCATGGAGGTCGCGGCGCCGCGCATCAGCGAGGCCGCTTCCTTCGGCGTACGGTCGAGCGCCTGGCGCGTCGCCTCGCCGACCTTGCCGTCGGGCATCAGCCCCTCGCCGATCTGGAAGGCGCGCACGGCCGTTTCCAGCGTGTCGTCGAAGCTGTCGGTCCACTGCTCCTGCGTCAGGAAGCCCAACTCGATCAGCCGGGTGGCGAGACGGCCGACGCGGTCAGCGCTCTTCGCCCGCACCGTCAGCATCAGCGGCGCCGGCGGCGGCAGGGGCGGCAGGACCTCCACAGGCGCCGACGTGGCATCGCCCTCGCCCGCCGCGGTGGCGGGAGCCGGAGTCGCGGCAGCAGCAACGGGCGCCGGGGGCGGAACCGGAACCGCGGCGGCCGGCTTGTCGGCAGGCTTGTCAGCGGCTTGGTCGCTCGGCTGGACCGGGCCTGGCGCTACCACCTCCACCATGCCGCCGTCGCCCTTCTTCAGGACCATGCCGTAGCCGATCTTGGTCTGCTTCACGCGGGGGGCGGCGTCCAGTTCCCCGGCGCGCTGGTCGAGCCGCGCGATCCAGGAACCGACGACGTCCCGGGCCGAGGCCGACTGGATGGCTGCCTGAGCAGCCGCCTGCGCGGCACGCCCGGGCACCGACAGCAGTCCGGCGAGAAGGCACACGGCCATCCCAGCCTTCAGCGAGGGCCGAGCGTAGGAGCGGAAACGGTTCAGCATTGGCAAAGCACCCCAAGCGGCGGTGAACAGGCAACCGGCAAACAACCTCTGGAAAACGCGACACGATGCCACGGCTCGTCCCTGGGACGGAGCGCTACACCCCTGCGCTTTCGGAGTACGACATCTGACGTCGCAGGCTGTGAGACTCAAGTGACATCACGTGGACTGAGGCTTGCGTGCCACAATGTGCACAGCAGCGTTGCGCCCGTGACACATTGCCGTATGGCATACGGACATTTGTTGCGCGTTATCGTCGCGATTTGGTCCCTTCCGAAGATTCGACACATTTTTTGTTAACGGCTTCCGGCCTACAGGAAGCGACCACCTCTCCATCTGGTCGCCAATATGCCGCGTTCGCCGTACGGTTTCGCCCTGCCGCTGCTCCTGTCGCTTGCGGTCGCCGCCCCCCTGACCCTCAACCCTGCCGATGCCGTCGCCGCGACGGCGAAGCACGCGCCGGCGAAGACGGCCAAGGCGAAGGCGCACAGCTCCAAGGCTGCCAAGGCCAAGCCCAAGGCGGTCGCCAAGGGCCACCGGGCTGGCCGCAAGCACGCGGTCGCCCGCGCCGCGCGCGCCGGCAGCGTCTTCCGCCCGGTGCACGCCCACGTCCTGATGGACGCCCACAGCGGCCGCGTGATCGAGGCGGAAAACGCGGATGTGGTCACCTACCCCGCGTCGCTGACCAAGATGATGACCCTGCTGCTGACCTTCGAGGCGATCGACCGCGGCAGCCTGCGACTCGACCAGGACCTGCCGGTGTCGCGCCACGCGGTGAACCAGAAGCCGTCGCGCCTGGGCGTCGTCCCTGGCGGCACCATCCGGGTCGAGGACGCCATCCTGGCGCTGACCGTGAAGTCGGCCAACGACGTCGCCGTCGTGCTGGGCGAGGCGCTGGGCGGCAGCGAGGAAAGCTTCGCCGAGATGATGACGACGAAGGCCCGCGCCATCGGCATGACCAACACCACCTTCCGCAACGCCTCGGGCCTGCCGAATCGGGAGCAGCGGACCACCGCGCGCGACATGGCCAAGCTGGCCCGCGCCGTCGTCAGCCTGCCGCCGCAGGAATACGCCTACTTCTCCCGCCAGCGGTTCGAATGGAACGGCACCGTGGTGCCCGGCCACAACCGCCTGTTCGGCAAGGTGGAAGGCTACGACGGCATCAAGACCGGCTTCGTAAACCTTAGCGGCTTCAACCTCGCCGGCAGCGCCAGCCGCGGCGGCCAGCGCATGATCGCCGTGGTCCTGGGCGGCGAAACCGCCAAGTCCCGCGACCATGAGGTCGCCGACCTGCTGGAGAAGGGCTTCAAGACCACGGGCAAGCAGACCGTCGCCACCACCGACGGCAAGGCCGACTGAACCGACCACAAGGCCGACTGACCCCATCCCCGCCACGCCCCTTCCCCTCTTCCCATACGTCCGTAACGTCATTGTCATGGTTCTGGCGTAGACAGTGCGCTAGTTACGGGTAACGCTGGTGGCGAACGGCCGCGAACGACGGCCGGCGCTGACCATGGAAGGGGATGGGAGAGACATGAGGACGACCTTTTCGGCCATTGGAGCGGCCTTCGGGGCCGCGCTGGGCGCACTCCTGCTCGGGACGCCCGCCCAGGCGGCGGACTCCCTGTCCGGCAAGCTGGTGCTCTACACCTCGCAGCTGGAGGCCGACGCCAAGCAGACGGTGGAGGCCTTCAAGGCCAAGAACCCCGGCGTCGAGGTGGAGTGGATCCGCAGCGGCACGACCGAGCTGATGAACAAGCTGCGGGCGGAGATCGCGGCGGGCAGCCCGCAGGCCGACCTGCTGCTGATCGCCGACGCGGTGACCATGGAGTCGCTGAAGGCCGAAAAGCGCCTGCTGCCCTTCGCGGAGGCGCCCGTCCAGGGCTACCGCCCCGGCACGCACGACCCGGACGGCACGTGGTTCGGCACCAAGCTGATCACCACCGGCATCGCCTACAACACCGCGGCCCCCATGAAGCCGGCCTCCTGGCTCGACCTGCTGAAGCCGGAGGCCAAGGGGATGTCGGTGATGCCGAGCCCGCTCTATTCGGGTGCCGCCGCCATCCACATGGCTGCGGTGAAGGCCGAGCCCAGCCTGGGCATGGCCTGGTACGAGAAGATGCAGGCCAACGGCGCAACCGCGGCCAAGGGCAACGGCGGCATCCTGAAGTCGGTCGCCAGCGGCGAGAAGCTGTACGGCGTCATCGTCGACTACCTGCCGATCCGCGAGCAGCTGAAGGGCGCGCCCGTCGCCTTCGTCTTTCCCAAGGAGGGCGTCAGCGCGGTGACGGAGCCGGTCGGCATCCTGAACAGCACGAAGAACCCCGCCGCCGCGAAGGCCTTCGTGTCCTTCCTGCTGAGCAAGGATGGGCAGGAGCTGGCCTCCAAGCAGGGCTTCCTGCCGGCGCTGCCCGGCGTGAAGCCGCCGGAGGGCTTTCCCGACCCGGCCGGCATCACCATCCTGCCCTATGAGCCCGCCAAGGCGTTGAAGGACGACGAGGACAACAAGAAGGACTTCGCCGACCTGTTCGGCGGCTGAGCATGTCCGTCACGACCCTTTCCGACCGGCAACCGGCCCGGACCGCCGGCCTGATCCCCCGTCCGGGCATCCCGCTGCTGATGGCGCTGGTCGGGCTGGTCGTCCTGCTGCCGGTGCTTCGCCTGGCCTGGGAGGTCGCCGGGCCGGCGCTGGCCGGTGACCTGAAGGCGCTGACCCGCGTGCTGAACGCGCCGATGACCTGGCGGGCGACCGGCAACAGCCTCGCCATCGCGGGCGGGGCGACGCTGGTCGCGGCACTCCTCGGCGGCCCCTTCGCGCTGCTGGCCGGGCTGACCGACCTGCGCGGCAAGACGGCGCTGTCCTTCTGCCTGATCCTGCCGCTGATGATCCCGCCGCAGATCGTGGCGCTGTCCTGGATTCACCTGACCGGCGCCGGAAGCCCGCTGCTCAAGCCGCTGGGCCTCGCCCCGCCGCCCGGCACGCCGAACCCGGTCTATTCCTCCGCCGGGATGATCCTGGTAATGGGGATCGAGCACGCACCGCTGGTCTTCCTGGCGCTGCGCGCCGCCTTCCGCGCGGTGCCGCGGGATCTGGTGGAGGCCGCCCAGGCCTCCGGCGCGCGGCGCTGGCGCGTCCTGCGCACGGTGGTGCTGCCGCTCAGCCTGCCCGGTTTGGCGGCTGGAGTGGCGCTGGCCTTCGTGGCGGCGCTGGGCAATTTCGGCGTGCCGGCTCTGCTGGGCATCCCCGCAGGGGTGCCGGTGCTGCCGACGCTGATCTACCGCCGCCTGTCCGGCTTCGGTCCCTCGGTCCTGCCGGAGGTGGCGGTGCTGGCCGTGCTGATCGGCGCCATCGCCTGCGTCGGCATCGCGGCACAGCTGGTGCTCCAGGCGCGGATCGACGCGCGCGTGATCGGCGGCTCGGCGCCGACCGCGGTGCTGCCGCTCGGCCGCGCGCGGCGTCCGCTGGAGCTGCTGTGCTGGACCGTGGTGGCCCTGGTGCTCGCCGCCCCGCTGGCTGCGCTGGTCTCCACCAGCCTGGTGCGCGTCTACGGCCTGCCTCTGGGGGCGGAGACGGCGACGCTGGCCCATTACGCGACCGTCCTGGGGCTCGACCAGGTGGGCCGCGCCTTCGCCAACTCGCTGCTGCTGTCGGGGGTGGCCGCGTTGGTTCTGACGGCGGCGGCGATCCCCATCGCCCACGCCATGGCCGACCGGCGCGGCGCGGGCAGCCGCTTCGTCCGCGCCGTCGGCGTGCTGGTCGAGCTGCCGAACGCGGTGCCCGGCGTCGTGCTGGCCATCGGCTGCATCCTGGTCTTCCTGAAGCCATTGCCGCTGCTCGGCATCAGCCTCTACGGCTCGCTCGGCATCATCCTGGCGGCCTATCTGGCGCGCTTCCTGTCGCTGGCGCTGCGCCCGGCCCAGGCGGCCTGCGTGGCGCTCGACCCGGCCATGGAGGAGGCGGCCCGCGCCTGCGGGGCCGGCCGGCTGCGGCGGCTGCGCACCATCGTGGCGCCGCTGGTCGCCCCGGCCGCCGCCGCCGGCGGCGTGCTGGTCTTCCTGACCGCCTTCAACGAGCTGACCGTCTCCATCCTGCTCTGGTCGCAGGGGCGGGAGACGATCGGCGTCGTCGTCTACGCGCTGGAGGAAGGCGGCAGCCCGACGCTCGCTGCCGCGCTCAGCACCGTGACCATCGGCGTGGTCGTGGCCGTGATGCTGGCCGTCGGCCGCCTGGGCCGCCGCCTGCCGCCCGGCATCATCCCCTGGCGGGGGTAGGCCCCAGCAGGAGTGAAGGCGGCAGAAACTGCCGCCCTCTGCGCAGAATTTTCCGGCCGAGGCCAAGCTTGCCCTGATCCAACCCCTTGTTCCACGGCTACTTTCCGTGGCGCGTTTCCTGCATTCCCCTTCGACGCACCCGTCCCGGGTGCCGGCGGGAGGAAGGAAGAATGGCGGATCTCAGCATCGGCAGCATGGCGCAGAGCCTTCAGGCGTCCATCGACGCCGCCATGAAGCGCGTGCAGGACCAGGCCAAGAACGCCAAGGACGACAAGCCCACCGGCAAGGTGCAGGAGTATGAGCAGAACGTCCGCAAGTCGTCGCTGAACGCCGCCCCATTCGCGACCAACATCGGGACACTGGTGAAGGACACCAGCCGCCTGAACGTCTTCAGCTCGCTGGCGGCGAACGACCCGGCGGATTTCTACAAGTTCTCCGTCACCTCGAAGGGCGAGGTGTCGCTGGGCCGGGTTGGCGACAGCGACGTGCGCATCCAGCTGATGGACAAGCAGGGCAAGGTCATCGCCGACAGCAACAAGGACTCCGGCGCGGCCTACGACGCCTACAAGAACCTCGAAAAGGGATCGCAGACGCTCGACAAGGGCGACTACACGCTGCGGATCAGCCGCGACAAGGGCGTTGCGGTCAAGGACGACAAGAACTACGGCGTCCAGCTGCGCATGGGCGACTACAGCAAGGACTACGACACCGTCGCCAAGCAGCCGGCCAAGGGCGACAACCCCTTCGGCGACACGCCGAAACTGCAGAGCCTCGCGGCAATCCTGACCGGCAGCGGTTCGTCGTCCTCCTCGTCGGGCGCGCTCGGCATCCTGAACGGTGGCGGTTCCTACAGCGGGCGCGGGTCGCTTCTGAACGGGCTGTTCTGAGCCGGTTGTCCTGAACCTTCTGATCCCACACAGGGTTGCCCCCCCTCCCGCGGTGCGCTAAGGGAGCGGGCATGTCGACCGAAACGCTCGTTGCCTCCACCCCGAAGCCTGATCCCCAGGTGCGCCGCGCCACCGCGATCGGCGGCACCGCCATCCTGCTGTGGTCCACGCTGGCTCTGCTGACCGCGCTGTCGCAGCGGATCCCGCCGTTCCAGCTGCTGGCCCTGTCCTTCGGCATCAGCTTCGTCGTCTGCACGGCGGGGAACGCCGCGCGCGGCAAGGACGTCATCGGTGCCCTGCGCCAGCCCTGGCCGGTCTGGGCGCTGGGGGTTGCGGGGCTGTTCGGCTACCACTTCTTCTACTACCTGGCCTTCTATCTGGCCCCGCAGGCGAAGATCGAGGTCAACCTGCTGAACTACCTGTGGCCGCTGTTGATCGTGCTGTTCTCCGCCCTGCTGCCGGGGGAGCGGCTGAAGCGCGGACACATCGTCGGGGCGCTGTGCGGGCTGGCCGGCACCGTGCTGATCGTCGCGGGCAGCGGCCTGTCGATCCAGGCGGAATCCCTGCCGGGCTATCTGTCGGCGCTGGCCTGCGCGGTGACTTGGGCGGCCTATTCGGTGCTGTCGCGCCGCTTCGGCGACGTGCCCACGGAGGCGGTCGGCGGCTTCTGCCTCGCCACCGCGGTGCTTGCTGCGCTTTGCCACCCGATCTTCGAGACGACGGTCGTGCCCACGACGAACGAGTGGCTGGCGATGCTCGCCATGGGCGTCGGGCCGGTGGGCGCGGCCTTCTTCGTGTGGGACCACGGGGTGAAGCGCGGCGACATCCGGGCGCTGGGCGTGCTGTCCTACGCCACGCCACTGTCCTCCACCCTGCTGCTGATCCTGTTCGGGCAGGCGGTCGGCGGCTGGACCGTCTGGGCAGCCTGCGCGCTGATCATCGGCGGCGCCGTGCTGGCCAGCCGCGACGTTTTGCGCGGGTGATATAAAGGGCGCCACAGTCGCGTGAACCGGATTTCATAAGCGTTTCATGCGGGTCGGTGCTATTCGGCACAGTCGGAATCCCAAGAAACCGAGGTCCGACCCGATGGCCAGCCGCATCGCCGTGATCAGCCGCTTCCTGAAGGACGTCTGGACGCTGACCCGCCCCTACTGGTCGTCGGAGGAGCGCTGGGCCGCCCGCGGCCTGCTGGCGGTCATTGTGGCGCTGAACCTGGGCGTCGTCTTCATCAACGTCTGGCTGACCGAGGTGAACGGCGACATCTTCAACGCCCTCCAGGAAAAGGATCAGGGCGCCTTCGTCCACCAGCTCCTGCTGTTCGGCGGGCTGGCGCTGGCCTACATCGCGGTGGCGGTGTACCGGCTGTACCTGAACCAGATGCTGCAGATCCGCTGGCGCCGCTGGCTGACGGAGCGCTATCTCGGCGACTGGATGGCCGGCCAGACCTACTACCGGCTCCAGGTCACGGGCAACGGAACCGACAACCCCGACCAGCGCATCGCCGAGGATCTGCGCGGCTTCGTCCAGCTGACGCTCAGCCTGACGCTGGGCTTCCTCACCAACCTCGTCACGCTGGTGTCCTTCCTGGCGATGCTGTGGAGCCTGTCGGGCTCGGTCACCGTGCCCCTGTTCGGGATGGAGATCGCCATCCCCGGCTACATGGTTTGGGTGGCGCTGGTCTACGCCATCGTCGGCACCTGGCTGACCCACAAGATCGGCCGACCGCTCGCCCGCCTGAACTTCGACCAGCAGCGCTACGAGGCGGACTTCCGCTTCTCGCTGGTCCGCCTGCGCGAGAACGCGGAGAGCATCGCCCTCCAAGGCGGCGAGGCGCAGGAGCGGCGGCATTTCACCGAACGCTTCGCCCGCGTCGTGGACAACTGGTGGTCCATCATGCGCACGCAGAAGGGGCTGGTCTGGTTCACCTCCGCCTACGGGCAGGTGGCGATCATCTTCCCGCTGCTGGTCGCCGCCCCGCGCTACTTCTCCGGCGCCGTACCGCTGGGCGCGCTGATGCAGACCTCGCAGGCCTTCGGGCAGGTGCAGGAGGCGCTGTCCTGGTTCATCGACGGCTACGTCAGCCTGACCGACTGGCACGCCACCACCAGCCGCCTGATCGGCTTTCACCGCGCGGTGGAGGATCTGCGGGATGCGGCCGGGACGGCGCCGCAGATCGCCCGCGCCACCGGCCCCGACTCCGCCCTGCGGCTGGAGGACGTGGCGCCGGCCCTGCCCCGCGCCGAGGCGCCGCTGCTGCGCGCTGACCTGACGGTGCAGCCGGGCGAGCGCGTGCTGGTGACCGGCGCGTCGGGCTCGGGCAAGAGCACGCTGTTCCGCGCCGTGGCCGGCATCTGGCCCTTCGGCCGGGGCCGCGTCGGCCTGCCGAACGGTGCCGGGGCGATGTTCCTGCCGCAGAAGCCCTACATGCCCATCGGCAGTTTGCTCGCGGCCGTCACCTATCCCTCCGCCCCCGACGCCTTTCCGGCCGAGGCGGTGCGCGAGGCACTGGAGACGGTCGGCCTGCCCGCGCTGGCCGACCGGCTGGACGAGGACGATCATTGGGCGCAACGCTTGTCCGGCGGCGAACAGCAGCGCGTCGCCTTCGCCCGCGCCCTGCTGCACAAGCCGGACTGGCTGTTCCTGGACGAGGCAACCTCGGCCTGCGACCCAGAAACGGAAGCGCGACTTTATGGATTGTTGGCGGAGCGCCTGCCCGGCACCACGGTGCTCAGCATCGGCCACCGCACCAGCCTGACTGCCTTCCACGACCGCCGCGTGGAAGTGCGCCGCGGCGAGGATGGCGTGGGAGTGCTTCGGCCGGTTGAGGCGGCGGTGGGGTGATCATTGGGGCGGGGAGTGCGGGCGTTGCTCCCCACCCAACCCTCCCCCACTTCGCGGGGGAGGGCTTTAGGCGTCGAGCGGCGGAGTTCCCTCCCTCGCCGAAGGTGGGGGAGGGTTAGGGTGGGGGCCCAACGCGACCACCCACCCCACACAATCACGCCGCCAGGAAGTCCTTCAGCGCCGTCACGACCTCGCGCATCTCGGCCTCCGTGCCGATGCTGACGCGCAGGCAGCTGGGCAGGCCGTAGGACGGCATCTGGCGGACCAGGATGCCGCGGCCCTTCAGGAACTGGCGGGCGGCCTCGGCGTCGTCCTTGCCGGGTTTCTGGCCGGCGAAGTCCACCAGGATGAAGTTGGTCACGCTGGGGTGGATGGTGAGGCCGAGCGCCGTCACCTCGCCCGCGAACCACTCCCGCCACTGCGTGTTGTGGGCGCGGGAGCGCTCCACGAAGGCCGTGTCCTCGATGGCCGCGACGCCGGCCGCCTGGGCGGCGGCGGAGACGTTGAAGGGGCCGCGCAGGCGGTTCAGCACGTCGGCGATCCCCGCCGGGCAATAGGCCCAGCCGAGCCGAAGGGAGCCCAGCGCGAAGATCTTCGAGAAGGTCCGCGCCATCACCACGTTGGGGAACCGGTCCACCAGATCCTGGCCCGCCGAATAGTCGTTGTGGTTCATGTACTCGGCGTAGGCCGCGTCGATGACCAGGACGACGTTCGACGGAAGGCCGGCGTGCAGCCGGGCCATCTCCTCGGCGGTGATGTAGGTGCCGGTCGGGTTGTTCGGATTGGCGACGAAGACCAGCTTGGTGCGCGGCGTCACATGGGCGAGCAGCGCGTCCACGTCGGTGGTCAGGTTCGTCTCCGGCGCCTGCACCGGGGTGGCGCCGACCGACTTGGCGCCGATCGGGTACATCAGGAAGCCGTGCTGCGAATACAGCACCTCGTCCCCCGGACCGGCGTAGGCGCGGATCAGCAGGCTGATCAGCTCGTCGGAGCCGGCGCCGCAGACGATCCGCTCCGCGTCCAGGCCGTAGCGCGCGGCGATGGCCTTGCGCAGCGCGGCCGAGCCGCCGTCGGGGTAGCGGTGCAGCTCCGCCGCGGCGCGCTGGTACGCCTCCACGGCTTTCGGGCTGGGGCCGAGCGCGCCTTCGTTGGAGGCGAGGCGGATGTGGCCCGCGTGCTCGCCGCCGACATAGGGGGCGATATCGAGGATTCCCGGGCGGGGCACCGGGCCGTTCGGCTGGGTCATGTCAGGTCTCAGACCTTGCGGGCGTCGTGGGAGAGGTGGAGCGGGACGGCGTAGCCGCCCACGATGTTGACCCGCACCGGGATCTCCGCCATGCGTTCGGCGAAGGCGGACAGGCGCGGGTCGGCGTGATCGACGAAGTCGGCGATCTCGACCAGATGCAGCGACGGGCCGGACGGGTCCTTGGCGTGCCAGGTGCAGAAGCCGGTCGGGGCCAGCCCGCTGTGCTCCAGATGGTCCTTCAGCCGGCCGCGGCTGAGGTCGTGGCCCAGCTCGATCGCCAGCAGCGTGCGGTCGTCGCCGGTCGGCTCGTGCGGGACCAGCGCGATGGCCAGCGCGTCGCGGTCCTCCCCGCGGGCGTTGCCGCGCCCGCCGAAGGGCAGCCGCGCCACGACCCGCGGCGTGCGCGCGTCCGACGACAGCAGGAAACGCCACCAGGGGTCGGCGTCGTCCTCCGCCGGGTAGGGAACCACGCCGACGGTGGCCGTGCCCTCCGACACCGCGCGGATGGCGGCGGCGGGGGTGTTGACGGCGGTCATGGAGACGAAGCTGCCGAAATGGTCGCGCGCCACGTCCCAGAAGCCGCGGCGTTCCTCCGGCGCGTAGACGGCGACGGCGAAGGGCCCCTGGATGCGGGTCAGAGCGGTGATCATCTCCCGCCACATGCGGACGACCGCGGCGGCCGGGAAGGATCCGGCGTGGCGCGCCATCAGGCGGCGCAGGATCACGGCTTCGCGCGCCGGGCGCAGGAAGATCGGCTGCGGTGCGGGCGTGCCATTCGGCTGAACCGGCGCAGGCCCGTTCTGCTCGTCGAGCTGCGCCTTCACGGCGCCGATTCGCTCGACCACCGCCGCGCGGCGCATCAGCAGGTCGTGGATCGCATCATCAATGTGATCGATCTCGCGGCGCAGGTCATCGAGCGGGGACTTGGGCGCAGGCATGGGGCGGGAAACCGTCGCGTCAAAAGATCGAATCCAAAGCCGGATAGTAGTAGTCCGCACGCTCCCTAAAATCAAAGAAAACGTTGACACCTTCTCTCCCCGCTCCGTAGCTATACGCTCCCGTTTTCCAGAGGCCTTGCGAACCGCCATGCCCGCGTCGAATCCAGCTGTCGCCTTGCCAGCCGACGCCGCCTCCCTGCCCGGTTATCGCGTCACCCTCGGGGTCGACCGGCCGATGCGGCTGGACAGCGGAGCGGAGCTGGGTCCCTTCCAGGTCGCCTACCAGACCTACGGCACGCTCAACGCCGACCGCTCCAACGCGGTCCTGGTCTGCCACGCCCTGACCGGCGACCATTACGTGCTCGACCGGCACCCGGTCACCGGCAAGCCCGGCTGGTGGGAGATGCTGGTCGGCCCCGGGCGTCCGGTCGACACCGACCGCTATTTCGTGATCTGCTCCAACGTCATCGGCGGCTGCATGGGCTCCACCGGCCCGAAGGAGGTCGATCCGGCGACCAGCCAGCCCTATGGCCTGGGCTTCCCGGTGATCACCATCGGCGACATGGTGCGCGCGCAGAAGCTGCTGATCGAGCATTTGGGAATCGAGAAGCTGTTCTGCGTGATCGGCGGCTCCATGGGCGGCATGCAGGTGCTGCAATGGGCGGTCGCCTACCCGGAGTCGGTCTTCGCGGCGGTGCCCATCGCCACGGCGGCGCGCCATTCGGCGCAGAACATCGCCTTCCACGAGGTCGGGCGCCAAGCCATCATGGCCGACCCGGACTGGCGCGGCGGCAACTACCTGCTGGAGGACACGCGGCCGCACCGCGGGCTGGCGGTGGCGCGCATGGCCGCGCACATCACCTACCTGTCGGAGCCGGCGCTGCACCGCAAGTTCGGCCGCAACCTGCAGAACCGGCAGAGCGTCACCTACGGCTTCGACGCCGATTTCCAGGTGGAAAGCTACCTGCGCCACCAGGGCATCACCTTCGTGGAGCGGTTCGACGCCAACTCTTACCTCTACATCACGCGGGCGATGGATTATTTCGACCTCGCCGCGGACCATGGCGGCGGGACGCTGTCCAACGCCTTCCGGGTGGACGGGCGCGGCACGCCGGTGCGCTTCTGCCTGGCCAGCTTCACCAGCGACTGGCTGTTCCCGACGCCGGAGTCGCGGGCCATCGTGCACGCGCTGAACGCGGTCGCGGCCAACGTCAGCTTCGTGGAGATCCGGACGGACAAAGGCCACGACGCTTTCCTGCTGGACGAGCCGGAGTTCCACCAAGTCATCCGCGGCTTCCTGGAAGGCTGCGCGGAGCACCGCGGCCTGACCGCCCGCCGGCAACCCCGCTGAGAGAAAGCCGGACCATGAGCCCTCCCCTGGACGACGTCTCCGCCCCTCGCGCCGGCGCCGGCAACGGCGCTGTGGGCGGCATCCGCTTCGACCTGAAGCTGATCGCCGACATGGTGGAGCCGGGCAGCCGCGTGCTGGACGTCGGTTGCGGTGACGGTGCCCTGCTGGCGTATCTGGCCCGCCACAAGGGCGTGGACGGGCGCGGCATCGAACTCAGCATGGACGGCGTGCACCGCTGCGTGACGCAGGGGCTGCCGGTGATCCAGGGCGACGCCGAGACGGACCTTAAGGACTACCCGGCCGAGGCCTTCGACTACGTCATCCTCAGCCAGACGCTCCAGGCCATGCGGGAACCGCGGACGGTGCTGCAAAGCCTGACGCGCATCGGCCGGCGCGCCATCGTGTCGGTGCCCAACTTCGGCTACTGGCGCATCCGGCTGCAATTGCTGCTGACCGGACGCATGCCGGTGACGGAGAAGCTGGGCTACCAGTGGTGGGAAACACCCAACATCCATTTCTGCACGATCAAGGACCTGGTGTCCCTGACCGAGGAGATGGGGCTGACCATCGAACGCTGCCTGATCGTCAACCGTGCCGGCCGCATCACCGGCCACGCCCATTCCGGCTTCGCCAACCTGCTGGGCGAACAGGGCGTTTTCCTGCTGCGACGGACCTGATCCCGGTTTAGCCTGCGGCCACGGTGCAACCCAATGCCCGTCGGCGGTGTTTAGTGGGCAAGGTCCGTCCAACGGGAGCTTTGCACCATGCGTTTCAACGCCGCCGTTTTGGCCGCCGCTTTGGCCGTTCCGGCCGCCGCCCTTCTGCTGGCGACCGCGGCGCCCGCCCAGACCACGAGCCCTTCTCCGGCTCCGGTCCCCGAAGGCAAGATCGCCCAGCAGGGGACCCCCGGCGCGTCCCAGTCCCCGCTGATGACCGCGCCCCGTCCGGACGACAAGCCGACGACCGACCCGACCGCCTCGCAATCGGGCGTCAGCGGCTCGGCCCCGTCGGACGAGATGAAGCGGATGGAGCCGCCGGTCGGTTCCACGGCCGGTTCCACGCCAGGAACCTCCCCTTCCGTCGCCGCCATCCCCGGCCCGATCGACCCGGAGCACGCGCGCGCCCTGATCGGTCAGGAACTGCGCAGCCGCGATGGCCAGGTGGCGGGCACGATCAAGGACTTCGCGCTCGATGATGCGGGCGACGCGATCACCCGCATCGTCCTGACTCCGGACGACGACGTCGGCACGCCGAAGAAGCTGGTCTCCGTGCCCATCAGCATGTTGCAGATGGAGGTCCCCGGCCAGGCAGCCCCCGGCGTCGAGCTGTCCCGCCCGCCGCTCCTGAACCTGCCCGCCAAGGAACTCGCCAACGCCCCGGAATTCACCTACGGCACCGACGTGAAGACGGTGGGCGGGAAGCCGTGAGCGGCTTCTACCCCCCGATGTCCTTCAGCAAATCCAGCACGAGCCGCTCGCCGTCCGGCCACGGCCCGTACCCCGACGCGGTGTTGATGTGGCCCAGGTCGCCGGCCTCGATGAAGTCGGCGCCCCAGCCCACGGCGAAGCCGCAGGCGCGGCCGACGCTGCAATAGGGGTCGGTGCGGCTGGCCAGCACCACGGTGCGGAAGGGCAGCGGGTCAGTCGGCACCGGGCCGAAGCCATGGACCTCCGGCGGGGTGAGTTCGGGCGACTCGACGTCCGGCGGGGCGCCCAGCAGCGCGGCGGCGATCTTGTCCGCCGATCCGGTTTCAGCGCCGCGCGCCGCCCAACGGGCGACCAGCATGCAGCCCAGGCTGTGCGCGATCAGCACCACCGGGGCGCTGGACGCCGCCACCGCCCGCTCCAGCGCCTCCACCCAGTCGGCCAGGACCGGCGCGTTCCAGTCGGCCTGCTCCACGCGGCGGAAGGACGGGTGCCGCCCCTGAAGCCAGCTTTGCCAGTGCTCCGGCCCGGAATTGCCGAGGCCGGGGAGAATCAGGACGTTCGCCGCCATGTCACATCCGCTGTGTTGTCGTGCCGCGCCATCCTAGCGGACCGCGGCGCACACACAACTGGGGACGGGCCAACAGGGCACTCAGGCCGGATCCGGGCGTTGCGGATCCTCCGACACGCGCCAGGCGCCGGAACCCGCCGGGCGGCGGGCCGGGGCGGTGCCGCCGGGCAGCGGGACGATCAACCGGCGCTTCGCCGGCTGGGTCTTGCGCGCCACGCCCGCGAAGATCTGCTTGGACGCCTCGATCATCGTCACGCCGGCGAAGGCCTTGAACCAATGTTCCCCCACCTCTTCCCAGGCCGGCGCGGTCTTCAGCAGGAAGCGGGACCGCAGCGGCGGGATGAACAGGGCGTGGCCGGTGCGTTCCGGCACGAACATCGTGTCGCGCAGCACCTGCTTCAGCTGCGAGGCGGAATAGGGGAATCCATGGCCGAAGGGCGTCCAGTCGGCGCGCGCCCACAGGCCGCGGCGGTTCGGCACCACGGCCAGCACGCGCCCGCCGCCGGCCAGCACGCGCCAGATCTCCCGCATCATGGGGCGCAGCTGCTCCGTTCCCTCCAGCCCGTGGACGAGCAGGACGCGGTCGACCGACATGTCGCCCAACGGCAGGTCCGCCTCGTCGCCCAGCGCCACCAGCCCCGGCCCCTCCGGCGGCCAGAAGGTCACGCCCTGAGTGGCCGGCATGATGGAGATCACGCGCTCCGCCTCCTCGCGGAAGGGGCGCAGGTAGGGCGTCGTGTAGCCAACCCCCAACACGATCTGCCCGCGCAGATCCGGCCAGATCATGCGGATGCGCCGGCGGATCATCCGCCGCGCCGCCTGACCCAGGCTGGACTCGTAGAACTCCCGGAGATCGACGATATCGGTGTACATGGTCCCCCGAGACTATAACGTTTCCTGGACTGGCACGTTTCCAAGACTATCACGGTTCCAAGACGGAGAGGCGTTCGGCCATGGAGATCCACCTCGTTCCCGCTTTTTCCGACAACTACATCTACCTGCTGCGCGATTCGTCCAGCGGCGCGGTTGGGGTTGTCGACCCCAGCGACGCCAATCCGGTGATCGAGGCGCTGGACCGCCGCGGCTGGACGCTCACGCACATCTTCAACACCCACCACCACAATGATCACGTCGGCGGCAACCACGCCCTGAAGACGCGCACCAGTGCGACCGTGATCGGCGCGCGCGCCGACGCGGCCCGCATTCCGGATATGGAGACGTGCCTGGGCGAAGGCGAGACCATTTCGTTCGGGTCCCAGACGGCGCAGGTGCTTTTCGTGCCCGGCCACACCTCCGGCCACATCGCCTTCTGGTTTTCTGAGACCAAGGCGGTCTTCTGCGGCGACACGCTCTTCGCGCTCGGCTGCGGGCGCCTGTTCGAGGGCACGCCGGCCCAGATGTGGTCGTCGCTGAAAAAACTCCGCGCCCTGCCGGACGACACCCGCGTCTATTGCGGCCACGAATACACCCTGTCCAACGCCCGCTTCGCCGTCACCGTCGAGCCGGACAACCAGGACCTCCAGGCCCGCGCCAAGGAGATCGCCGCCAAGCGGGAGCGCGGCGAGCCGACCATTCCCACCACCATCGGGGAGGAGAAACGCACCAACCCCTTCCTGCGCGCCGACGTGCCGGAGGTCCAGGCCGCGATTGGCATGGCGGGGGCGGACCCGGTGGAGGTCTTTGCCGAAATCCGCCGCCGGAAGGACAATTTCTGATCGACGGCGCCGCCAACCGCGTTACCCTGCGGCCCGACCCGTATGGGGCCCGAATGGGAGGAGAAAGAAACATGAAGCTGCGCTGGAGCCCGACCTCGCCCTACGTCCGCAAGGTCATGATGGTGGCGATCGAATGCGGGCTGGAGAACGCGATCGAGAAGCAGACGACGAACGCCTGGGCGGCGGACACCGACCTGCCGACCGACAACCCGCTGTGCAAGGTGCCGGCACTGGTCCTGGAGGACGGCACGACCCTGTTCGACAGCCCGGTGGTCGCCGAGTACCTGGACACGCTGCACGACGGCCCACGCCTGTTCCCGGCGACCGGCCCGGCGCGCTGGGCGGCGCTGCGCCAGCAGGCGCTCGCCGACGGCATCTGCGACGCCGCCATCCTGCGCCGGCTCGAGTCCCAGCGCCCGGACGGCGAGAAGTCGCCGAACTGGATGGAGCGGCAGCGCCGCGCCGTCACCCGCGCGCTCGACGTGCTGGAGGCGGAGGCCGCCGGGCTGGGCGACACCCCGACCATCGGCACGCTGGCCCTGCTGGTCGCGCTCGGCTACCTGGACTTCCGCTTCGGCCACGAGGACTGGCGGCAGGGCCGCCCGGCGTTGACCCGCTGGTTCGAGTCCATGTCGGCCCGCGACAGCTACCGCCGCACCGAGCCGCCGCCCGCGTGACGGTGAACGGCATGCCGGAACCCCTGACGCCCGAACCCCTCACGCCCGAGCGGATCATCGATCTGCTGGGAATGGCGCCCCACCCGGAAGGCGGCCACTATGTGGAAACCTACCGGGACGCCCCGCCGGGCGGCGGGCGCGGGGTGAAGACCGGCATCTTCTTCCTGCTCCGCGCCGGCGAACGCTCGCACTGGCACCGGGTGGATGCGGTGGAGATGTGGCACTGGCACGCCGGCGGCGCGCTGGAGCTGTCCATTTCCGAGGACGGGCGGTCGGTCAACTGCCTGATCCTGGGCATGGACCTGGCGGCCGGCCAGCGCCCGCAGGGCGTGGTGCCGGCCCACGCCTGGCAGGCCGCTCGCCCAATGGACGGCTGGGTCCTGGTCGGCTGCACCGTCTCCCCCGCCTTCGAGTTCGCCGGCTTCGAAATGGCCCCGGAGGGCTGGGAGCCGGGGTGAGTGAGTTGTGGGAAGTGGTCGTACTGGGCCCCCACCCAACCCTCCCCCACCTTCGGCGAGGGAGGGCTTCAAGGGTCGCGCAACGGAGTTCCCTCCCCCGCTCTCGGCGGACCGAAGGTCCGCCTGCCGCGCCAGCGCAAGCTTCGCTTGCGCGGGAGCGAAGATGGGGGAGGGTTAGGGTGGGGGCTCAGCGCAACCACTCTCCCCCTTACACCCCCACCAACTCAAACCGGTCGACATCCACCAGCCCGCGATCCGTGATCTTCAGATGCGGGATCACCGGCAGCGGCAGGAAGGCCAGCTGCAGGAAGGGTTCGGCCAGAGGGCAGCCCATCTCCCGCACCGACGCGCGCAGGGTCCGCAACCGCCGCTCCACGCTTTCGAAAGGCTCCAGGCTCATCAGCCCGGCCAGCGGCAGGGCGAGTTCGCCCACCACCCGGCCGTTGCGCACGGCGACGAAGCCGCCCTGAAGCTCGATCAGGCGGTTGACGGCGATGGCCATGTCCGCGTCGCTCGCCCCCACCACGCAGACGTTGTGGCTGTCGTGCCCGACCGAGGAGGCCAGCGCGCCCTCCTTGAATTCAAACCCTTGCGCAAAGCCGCGGCCGACGTTGCGGTTCGTGCCGTGCCGGGCGAAGACGCAGATCTTCAGGATGTCGCGCTCCGGGTCGGCGACGAGGTGGCCGCCCTTCGACGGCACCTCCAGCCGCCGATGCTCCGTGATGATCTTGCCCGGCAGCACACCGATGACGGACTGTACCGAACCACCGCCGGGCACCGCGAAGTCTTCCGCCGTCACCGGGTCGAGCTTCACGGAGTTCAGCCCCACCGGCTCCACCGCTGGGCGGCCGGTGAAGCTCTCCGCCGTCACCACGCGGCCGCCGCGGATCACGCGGTTGATGGCGCAGATCTCCAGGTCGTCCAGCAGCACGAGGTCGGCGCGCTGGCCGGGTGCGACCATCCCGCGGTCAAACAGGCCGAAGCCGCGCGCCGCCGACCAAGTCGCCGCACGGTAGACGTGGGCCACCGGCGCGCCGAGCCGGATGGCGCTGCGGATCAGGTGGTCCATATGCCCTTCCTCGGCGATGTCGAGGGGGTTGCGGTCGTCGGTGCAGAAGCCCAGGAAGGGGGAAGTTTCCGGCTGGATCACCGGGGCCAGCGCGTGCACGTCCTTCGACACCGAGCCGTCGCGGATCAGCACCTGCATGCCCTTGCGCAGCTTCTCCATCGCTTCCGGCACGCTGGTCGTTTCGTGGCAGTTGCGGATGCCGCAGGAGAGATAGGCGTTCAACTCCCGCCCGCTCAGCAATGGGGCGTGGCCGTCGATGTGCCGCCCGTCGAACGCCGCCAGCTTGTCCAGAACGCCGTCGACCTTGTGGAAGACGCCGGGGAAGTTCATGAATTCGGCAAGCCCCAGCACCTTCGGGTGGTCCTTGTGGCGGACGAGATCCGGCGCCTCCAGCCGTGCGCCCGACGTCTCCAGCTCCGTCGCCGGAACGCAGGAGGACAGCTGCACGCGCAGGTCCATGACCGTTCCACCCGCGCTGTCCAGGAAGTAGCGCAGGCCGGTTTCGCCCAGCACATTGCAGATCTCGTGGGGGTCGCAGATCGCCGTGGTGGTGCCGCGCGGCAGGACGCAGCGGTCGAACTCCTGCGGGGTGACGCAGGTGGATTCGCAATGGACGTGGGTGTCGATGAATCCCGGCACGACGGTCAGGCCGCGCCCGTCGATCTCCTCCACCCCATCATAGGATTCATAGGTCCCGACGATCCGGTCGCCGCAGACAGCGACGTCGCCCTCGGCGATCTCGCCGGTGACGACGTTCAGGAAGCGGGTGTTCTTGATGACCAGATCGGCCTTGGCCTCGCCCAGCGCCTGCCCGATGCGCCGTTTCAAATCGTCCCGGCTGACCGTCATGCCCCGCCCCCTCCTGATCTTGAGAATCTGAAGGTGGAGGGCGGCGAAGCCCGCTTCAATTGGGTTTTCCGTAACTCCGCGTGACGGCGCGGCTCCAGTCCTTGCCGTCGCAGGCCGGCTTCTCCACCGCCTGGACCAGCGCCAGCGTCGTGCCCTCCACGTGGTACCGCCATTTCACGCCGCAGTCGCCCGCCCCGCGCGCCTGCTCGAACACCTCCACCACGTCGCCCCTCACCGTCGGAGCGCCAAGCGGGACGGCCTGCGGGTCGAGCCGGCGCTTGCCCTTTTCCACCACCTCCACCGCCAGCCGCGCGGCGGTCCCCTTGGCCTTGTCGACCAGGAAGGGCGTCGTGGAGCACTGGTAGGCGCCGCAGTCCTGCGCGACGGCGACGAACAGCCGCCCATCGGGCAGAGCCCCGGCGTAGGTGAAGCCGGCGTAGCGTTCGTAGGGCGACATCACCTCCGCCTCGCCACCGGCACCGGGGACCGGCGGGTCGGGGTAGAGGCTGGTCAGGACATAGGCGACGAAAGCGATCTCCTCCTCCGCCCCTGGGCCGGCCTCGGCCAGCGGGTCGATGGGCTCGGCCTTGGCCAGCGCCGCCGGCAAGATGCGCGGCCCGGCCTTCGCGATCACCGCGCGCAGCCGCTGATCGTAGAGCGTCACCAGCACAGACCGGTCTTCATTCGCCGCCTTGAAGGCGCGGGCACGTTCCAGCAGCCAGCGGACCTGGTCGCCCTTCAGCGGCGCGGCCTGCTCCGCCGGCAGGCCGTCGAGCGCCATCCGGTAGGCGTGGTCGAGCAGCCGGTCCATGGACGACAGCGTCGCGTCGGCGCAGACCGCCTTCTCAGCCGGCTGCAACGCCTTCGCGCAGTCGAAGCTCGGGGCGAAGCTGGAGAACGGGGCGGCCTCGGCAGGCACCGCCAGGGGCAGGAGGAGGAGAGCGGCGGCGAGGGTCTGGCGCATGAAGGTCTGGCCCAAGTCGGTCGGGGGAAGGGACGGAGGGCGCCCACCCTACCCCCGCGGTCCGGCCCGGCCAAACTTTTCCGCAGCGTGAAAATTCTACCCCGTGAAATCCGGGGCCCATGAAATCCCGGGCTGTCATTTCCGCCCGTCGCCGTACTTGCGGCAGTCCCGCTCGTCCGTTCCCGGGTCCGCCCGGCCGCCGTTGGAGGTGCGGTAGCGGGCGTCGTCGCAGCGCCCGTTGTTGGCGTAGGACCGCTGATAGCGCGACCGTTCCCAGCCGCTGCGGCCCCACCCACGATCGCCCCAGCCCCGATCACTCGACCCGTAATAGTCCGGATAGCCCCAGGACCGCGGGCCCCGGTGGTAGGTCGGCGCCTCGTATCCGTACCGGTAAACGGGCACGCCGTAGCCGCTACCATAGCCGTAACCATAGGATCCGTAAGAGGATCCGTAAGCCGGACCGCCGTCGTAGGTGGCGACCTGGAGGCCGCTGACGTTGCAGGCGGACAGCGCGAGCATCGCTGCGGGAAGAAGGAAGCGGGCGAAAGAGAAAGCTGTGGCCGACGGGGCGGTGGTCATGGGTCACCAGCGGGCGGGTGGTGGTTGAGCGATGCGCTCCTCACACCCCCATGAACATTCCGCCGACAGCTTTATTCCCGGTCGGCGCCGGCCGGGGTCGCGGAAAAGCGGATCGTATCAAATTGTATGCGTACTGAACAATAGGGCGTTGGACCAACCCTACCCCAAGCGTTACGCGGCAACTTGTCATAGATCGATTTAAGATTTCGGAAACCCTGAGGGATCTCATTATCGTTGGCGAGAAAAGCGACGCAAGATCGCGGGCCATAGGGAAGTCCCAAGATGCTGAACATTCTCAGAAGTCTGAAAATCGGACCCAAGGTGTATCTGCTCGTCAGCCTTCAGGTGGCGGTCGCGGCCGTTACCGGGCTGATGGGCGTTGTCGCGATGCAGGATCTCGCGGCCAAGTCCGAATTCATCGAAAAGGCGGCCAGCCGGCAGTTCCTGGGGGAACGCCTGAACGCGCTCGTGCTGTCGGTTGTGATGGACTCGCGCGGCGTCTACATGGCGAAGGACGCGGCGGAGGTTGAGAAGTTCGGCAAGCCCCTGCTCGCGACGCTGAAGACGCTGGGCGACCGGCTGGGCGACCTGAAGGCCCTCACCCCGCCGGACTCGCGGCCGTCGCTGGACGCCGTCGCCGCGAAGGCGGAGGAGTTCGTCCGCTTCCGCACCGAACTCGTCCGCATCGCCCGCGACAAGGGCGCGCCGGAAGGGCGGCTGTACGGCGACAACGACGCGAACCGCAGCAACCGCCAAGCGCTGAACACCGCGCTGGAAGCGCTCGGCGCCGAGCAGAAGACCATGATCGACCGCCTGCACGCGGAACTGGCGGCGGCGCAGAGCCGCTGGACCCTGCTGATGGTCGGCTTCGGCCTCGGCGGCGTGGCCTTCGGCCTGTTCCTCGCGGTGGTGGTGGCGCGCGGCATGATCGCCCGTCCGATCGGCGGCATGACCACGGCCATGAAGGACATCGCCGCCGGCAACGTGGCGGCCGAGGTGCCGGGCACGCGCAACAGCGACGAGATCGGCGACATGGCCCGCGCCGTCCTGGTCTTCCGCGACGCCCTGAAGCGGAACCGGGATCTGGCGGAGCAGGAACGCCAAGACACCGCC
This sequence comes from Azospirillum canadense, assembly GCF_025961225.1. GTDB lineage: Bacteria > Pseudomonadota > Alphaproteobacteria > Azospirillales > Azospirillaceae > Azospirillum > Azospirillum canadense. The sequence continues at coordinate 1,487,809 of NZ_JAOQNG010000010.1, forward strand.
GCCCGCCAGCAGCGCCAGGACCGGCTGGAGGCGTTGACCCGCGCCTTCGCCGACAAGGTCGGCGGGCTGTGCCGCACGCTGAACGGCGAAGCTGACAGCATCCGTTCCAACGCCGAATCCCTGACCCACGCCGCCGACGATGCCTCCCGCCGGTCCTCGACGGTGGCCGCGGCGGCGGAGCAGGCGACCGGCAACGTGCAGACCGTGGCGACCGCGACGGAGCAGCTGTCCTCCTCCATCGGCGAAATCAGCGCCCGCATCGGCGAGGCCGCCCGCATCGCCAGCGAGGCGGAGCACGAGGCCCAGCGCACCAACGTCACCATCCAGGGCCTCGCCCAGGCGGCGGAGAAGATCGGCGCGGTGGTCAACCTGATCACGGAGATCGCCAGCCAGACCAACCTGCTGGCCCTGAACGCGACCATCGAAGCCGCCCGCGCCGGCGAGGCGGGCAAGGGCTTCGCGGTCGTGGCGTCGGAGGTGAAGAACCTCGCCAACCAGACCGCCCGGGCGACCGAGGAGATCTCGGCCCAGATCGTCGCCATCCAGGCGGAGACGCAGCAGGCGGTGGGCGCCATCAGCGGGATCGTCGGCACCATCGAGCGCATCAACGACATCAGCGCCGGCGTCGCCGCCGCGGTGGAGGAACAAGGTGCCGCGACCCGCGAGATCACCCGCAACGTCCAGGAAGCCGCCGTCGGCACGCAGGAGGTGTCGGCGACCATCTCCGGCGTGTCCCAGGCGGCCGGCCGCACCGGCGAGGCGGCCGGCGGTCTGCTCGGCGCCGCCCAGGGCCTGACCGTTCACGCCCGCACCCTGCAAAGCGACGTGGACGACTTCGCCCGCCAGATGAAGGCGGTGTGAGGGGCCTCTGCGGATCCAAAACAACCAAAGCCCCTCTCCCTTGAGGGAAGAGGGGCGGTTGAAACCGTTAATAATCCCGGCCCGGCCGGCCGCGCGGCGGGAAGCGGCTGGAGGTGGCGCGGTAGCCGCCGGGCCCCTCGGCTCCGCCCTCGCCCGTGGGCTCCCCGCCCTCCTCTCCCGGAGCGCGGCGGGATTGGCGGTCCATCATGCCGGCGGCTTCGGCGCGGGTGACGTTGGCCTCCAGGTCACGGATGCGCGCCTGCAAGCTTCCGATTACCGCGGTGCCAGCCTGGCGGGCCTTGAACTGCTCAAGATCCTGTTTCAGACGCAGCAACTGGTTTTTCTGCTCGGCGAGGCTTGGCCCGTCCTTGCGTTTCGGGACGCGATACACTTTCTCGTCGAATCGATTCACAGCGTCTCTCCCAATCTGCTTATATGCAGATTGTGCGCGAACGCGAAAACACCATCGCTCCATAAGGAATAGACCCGCAGTCTCGGCCGAAGGTGGAGGCGTCGGTTCGGCCCCGCTCAGGCGCCATAGCCCTCGTTCCCCCGCTCCGCCGCGCGCGCGGCGGCGAGGTCCTCGCGGTAGCGGCGCAGGCGCGCGTAGGCCGGCCAAGCCATCCCCACCAGCGGGTCGCACCAGTGGACCAGCACCATCAGGCCGAGCCCGGCGAAGCCGCCGAACAGCGCGCCGTACAGCAACCCGCCCAGCACCCCCAGCACCCACCCGTCGGCGGAGCGCAGGCCGCTCCAGGCCTCCAGCACGGCCATGCCGGCGGTGGCGGCCAGCGCCAGCAGCGCGCCCACGCGGCCCGGCGCGTACCAGATGCGCAGGTCCGCGGGCGTCAGCCCGTAGTCCTCAGGCACGGGACGGGCCGTATCCTCCGCCGATACCGACGGCGAAGCCGGCGCCCCGCCACCCTGGATCACGCGCCAGCCCCGTCCGGGGCTGTTGTCTTGGTCAAGCCGTTCCATCGCGCGATAGTGCGCGGACGGCGCGGCTTCGGCAACGCCTGTTTCACCCCCGGCTTCAGCCGGGGAATGGCAGCCCGGCGGCACGCGGCTCAGCCGGCCCGGCGCCGAAGGCGGAGCGCCGGCCGGCGTCGCCCGCGACGACCTCGCAGTCCTCCTCGGACGCGTATTTCACAATGGTGCCGTCGATCAGGCGCAGGTCGTAGGATTGGCTGCCGCCCAGGGTCCGGGCGATCACCATGGCTTCGCGCCCCTGGTGGCGCACTTTCGTTCCCAACCGCAACATGGTCTCCTCGCAATTTTGTTGCTTTGTTGAACCAACCCTAACCCCGGCCGTGCGGAACGGCCCTGCAACAAAAAAGCGGCCAACAAAAGGCGGGAATCGAACGTTCCAATACAGTACAAAACGGCCGGCGCCGACCGGCGCTGGGACTCGTGACTGTGGGAATTGGGAATGGACGACGCTGTCGAACGCCGCCTGAGCGAACTGGAAAGCCGGATCGCCCACCACGAGCGCATGGCCGAGGAGCTATCCTCGGTGATGTTCGAGCAGGGGCGGACCATCGACCTTCTGACGGCGCACCTGCGCCGCCTGCGCGACCGCGTGGCCGAGCTGGAATCCGGCGCGCCCCGCGCCTCGCAGGACGAGCCTCCGCCCCCGCATTATTGAGGAGGCTTCCGTCACCGGCACGCGAGACACCACCAAGACACCCGGGGCATCAAGAATCCCCGCGCCCGCCACGGGATGGACTCTTGGTGTCTTGGTGCCTTGGTGGTGCTGAAACATCACGCCTCAGCGCACGCGCCAGCCGGCCTTCGGGCCGCCCCAGGTGATCTGCGGGCCGGGCGGCGGGCGGCGGGCGCAGTCGGCGCCCGCGCAGCCGCAGGCGGGGAACAGGCATCGGTCGCCGTTCACGTCGGTCGCCTGCACGGCCAGCTCGTAGCGGGTGCCGCGCATCAGCTGCGCGCCCACGGCGCTGTTGCGTTCGTAATGTTCGACGACGGCCAGCAAACGGAGCATCCGGGCGCGCTGTCCTTTACTGTCGAGGCTCATCTCACTCTCCCGCCTTGGCCGTCCGCACCACGCCGGCCGCGTGCCGGGCCGGTGCGGTTATGAAACGGCAAGACGGGGACTTGGCTCCATCGTGCAAGCGCCTTACCCACCGCTTTCCCCGGTTGTTCCGGACGCGGTTCCCCCTTGGTGACGGGAATGAGCAGGTTAGGCGGCGCCAGCGGTCGCGGTCAGGTTTTCCGACCAGCGGACGGCCCGGTTGCGCCCGTCGCGCTTGGCTTGGTAGAGCGCCTGGTCGGCGAAGCGCAGGGCCTCCGCCACGTCTGCGGAATCGGCCGGCCACTGGGCGACGCCAATGGAACAGCCGACCCTCACCGCCTCCCCCTTCACCACGACCGGTTCGTTCACCGCTGCGATGATCCGGGCGGCGAGATCATCCAGGTTGGGCGGCTCCGTCCCTGTGCGGGCTGGCAGGACCGCGGCGAACTCGTCGCCGCCGAGCCGGGCGACCACGTCGTCGCCGCGGAAGCAGGCGGCCAGCCGCCCGCCAACCTGGCGCAGCACGATGTCGCCGACGTCGTGCCCCAGCCGGTCGTTGACCGGCTTGAAGCCGTCCAGGTCGATGTAGAGGAAGGTGGCGGAGCCGCCGCCGGAGGTCGTCGCCTCCACATACTGCTCGAAATAGCGACGGTTCGGCAGGGCGGTCAGCCGGTCCTGGTAGGCGATGTCCTCCAGGCGGACCAGCGCCGCGTCGCGGTGGACCAGCCCGTCCACGAGGTCGCGCAGGGTCGCCGACAGCGAGGCGATCTCCGCCGACCCCGCGACGACCGGCATTTCCGCCGCGCGGTCGCCGGCGCGGATTTGCTCCGCGGCCACGGCGATGCGGCGCAGCGGGCCGGTGACGCGCCCGGCGGCCAGCCAGCCCAGCGCGCTGAACAGCAGCACCATCGCCCCGCCGACCAGGACTGATTCCACCGTCTGCGCCGTTGCCGGCGCGTAAGCAACCTCCAGCGGCTGGCGGGCGATGACGCTCCAGCCCAGGCCCTTGTAGGTCAGGTGCCCGTTGCCGAAGGCGTAGCCGGTGAGGTAGTCGCGGCCGTCCGGCCAGGTCTCCACCGCCCAGCCGCGGTCGTTGCTCTGGGCGCGGCGCACCGCGTCGATCTCCAGCTTGGCGCCCAGCAACTCGCGCGGTCCCAGCAGCACGGTACGGTCGGCCGCCACAATGAACAGCTCCAGCCCTGGCCGGTCCTGCATCGTCGCCATCAGCGCCCGGCGCAGATCGCGCGTCCATTCCCAGCTGAGGTGGGTCGCCAGCACCGCCGCCACATGGCCATCCGCGTCGCGCACGGGAATGGAGATGTCGACGAACTTCATCGCCTCGCCGCTGGGGTTCGGCAGCAGGTTGGCCAGCATCACCGCATCGTGCACGTCACCGACGAATAGGCCGTTCAGCCCGTTCCGGTAGACCGGCCGGGCGGAGATGTCGGCACCGTCCAGGATACCGTCGGTCGCCGCCAGCACTTTGCCCTTCGGGTCGACGATGCCCATCCAGGACATGGTCGGGAAGGTCGCCTTGAAGTCGTCCAGCAGCCGGCGCATCGCCGCCGGGTCGCCCAGGTTGTGGATCACGCCGAGCTTGGCAAGCATGGCGACCTCGCTGGAGCGCGCCCACATGGAGCCGTCGAGCTGGTCGGCCATCTGGTCGGCGGCCTCCGACAGCGACCGGCCAATGGCGTTCTCGATCCGCGCGCGCGAGCGCATCCCAGTCAGGCCGGCCAGCACGACGGACACGCCCAGCACCAGCGCCGCGCTGGTCAGCGCCACCGTCGTCCGCAGCCCGCGTTCCCTGGCGACCATCGCCGCACCCCTCCCTGCCGTCCCACCCGCGCAGCCGACCGGGGCCGTCATGCCGGACGGCCCACGTCCGCGCGGACAAAAAAGTTCGCATACCTACTTCGATTTTTCCAGAAACAGGTGTGACCGTGCGGGGATGGCAGGGTCCATGCGGTGCGGCGGCCGCCCGCGAAGCGGTGAGGCGCCGCACCGGCGCCACCCCCGGCGCCCGGCTGCATGTGCTGACCGTGGGCATCGACGATTACGGCGAGAAGGCGAAGGGGCTGGGCCTGACCTACACCGCCAGGGACACCCGCGACGTGATGGCCACCTTGGACGGCGAGCAGGGCACGCCCTACGGCAAGGCGCTCGCCCAATCCGTCACCGACAAGGACGCGACGCGGGTCGGCATCCTCGACGCGCTGAGCGCCATGCGGGCGGGCATGCGCGGCAGCGACCCCACGCAAGATTTGGCAGTGATCCTGCTCTCCGGTCACGGGAAGTCATCGACGGGGAGTTTCATGTCATCGCCCACGGGGTCGATTCGCTTCAGCCCTCCCGCATGGCCGCGGCCAGCCTCTCCCTGTCGGAGTTGCGTCGGCAGGTGGAGTTGTTGGCGGAACGGAGCCGGGTGCTGCTTCTGCTCGACACCTGCCATTCCGGCACGGTCGGCGGCGGCCGGGCGCCAAGGCGCTCAGCGCCGCCCTGGCGGGCAGCAACGCCACCGTCATCACCTCGTCGAGCGTCGACCAGAAATCCTACCAAAGCGCCCGCTGGGGCCACGGCGCCTTCACCTTCGCCTTGCTGGAGGCGTTCGGCAAGGCGGCCGACACCGACCACAACGGCATGATCAGCGTGTCGGAACTGGTCGCCCATCTGGCGAAGCGCGTCCCGGACCTGACCGCAGGCGCCCAGACCACCGGCATGGAGATGCGGTTCGAATCCAACCTGTTCGCCGCCGGGCTGTGAGCGTCACGGCCGACGGACACGCCGGTTAGCTTCGCCCGAAACGCGCGGTGTGCAGGGAATTTTGGAAGATTTGGGAAGTTGGTTGGGGGACTAGGATTCGAACCTAGGCTGGCGGAGTCAGAGTCCGCTGTCCTACCGCTAGACGATCCCCCAATGGTGGTCCCGGCTGGGATTGAACCAGCGACCCCTACGATGTCAACGTAGTGCTCTCCCGCTGAGCTACAGGACCAAACCGCGAGACACCTACAACCAAACACTGTGGCCACACGGGGTGACCGAAGAGAAAGTGGCGCGAGTGACGGGACTTGAACCCGCGGCCTCCGGCGTGACAGGCCGGCGCTCTAACCAACTGAGCTACACCCGCGTCGTAGGCGACCTTCTAAAGAACAAAGGCCGCCGAAGCAAGCACTAAATTCAACCTTACCAAACTTACTCAAGTCAACCAACCAACCGCCGAAGAAGTTGGTGGAGCCGAGGGGGATCGAACCCCTGACCTCCTCATTGCGAACGAGGCGCTCTCCCAGCTGAGCTACGGCCCCATGGTGCTGCCAGAGAGGATTGAACTCTCGACCTCTCCCTTACCAAGGGAGTGCTCTACCACTGAGCTACGGCAGCATCGGCGGGAGCGGGTGAATAGCAATCCCCGGCCCCCCTGTCAAAGGGGAAAATATCGAAGGGGTGATTTCTTCCCGAAACCGGCCCCGGACTAGCCACCAAGGCCAGCTTGCGGCCGCCCGGCCGGCCCGCGCAGACTGGCCGCGCTTCGGGTCCGCAAGAGGCCCATCATAATGGGAGGGATCATGGACAGGCTTACCGGCAAGACTGCCCTGCTGACCGCGGCGGGCCAGGGCATCGGCCGCGCCACGGCGCTGGCCTTCGCGGCCGAGGGCGCGCGGGTGATCGCCACGGACGTCAACGAAGACGCGCTGGAGCGGCTGCGCGCCGAGAACGGCGCCATCGAGACGCGCCGGCTCGACGTCCGCGATTCGGCGGCGGTGACGGAAGCGGCGCGGGCGATCGGGCCGGTGCAGGTGCTGTTCAACTGCGCCGGCTTCGTCCATCACGGGACCATCCTGGACTGCGCGCCGGCCGACTGGGACTTCTCGCTCGACCTCAACGTCGGGTCCATGTACCGGATGTGCCGCGCCTTCCTGCCGGCCATGCTGGACCAGGCCCAGCAGGGGAAGACCGCCAGCATCATCAACATGTCGTCGGGCGCCTCCAGCATCAAAGGCGTGCCGAACCGCTTCGTGTACGGCACCACCAAGGCGGCGGTGATCGGGCTGACCAAGTCCATCGCCGCGGACTTCGTCGGACGCGGCGTGCGCTGCAACGCCATCTGCCCGGGCACGGTCCAGACGCCGTCGCTGGACGACCGCATCGCCGCCCAAGGCGATGTGGAGACGGCGCGCGCCGCCTTCATCAGCCGCCAGCCCATGGGCCGCCTCGGCAAGCCGGAGGAGATCGCGGCGCTGGCCGTCTATCTGGCGTCCGACGAATCGGCCTTCACCACCGGCGCCATCCACGTCATCGACGGCGGCTGGACCTTGTAAGGGGGGCTTGCGTCCGAGGCCCGCATGACGGCACATGTCGCGCTCGATTCGCGAGCGACGGGTGGGCCCTTCCTTGGACGACGTCCTGACCACGGCGCGCGGCCTTCTCGCCGCGCGTCATTACAAGCACGCGCTGCGCCTGCTGGCTTCCTCCGGACTGTCCGGGGTGGAGCATGACCGGCTGACCGGCGCAGCGGAGCTCGGCCGGCGCGACCACGCCGCCGCGCTGCGCCATCTGCGCCGGGCGCTGGCCCAGGCGCCGGAGGACCTGGAGACCCTGTTCCACCTCGGCCACGCCACCCTGGCCGCGGGCGACCGGCTGCACGCCGTCCGCCTGTTCGAGCGCGTGGCCGCCGCCTCCCCCGGCTTCCCGGGCCTGCGCGAGGCGCTGGCCGGCGCCTACCGCCGCGACGCGCTCTACCACGAGGCGCTGCGCGTGACGGACGAGGCGCTGGCCGCGGGCAACCGCGGCGCCGACATCCTGTACGAGCGGGCGCTCAGCCTCGCCCACCTCGGCGACGCCGCTGGGGCGCTCGCCACCCACGACGAGCGGCTGGCCGACGACCCGGAGCACGCCGCGGCTTGGTTCGGCAGCCACGCAGCGGCGCTGGACCTGCACGGCACCGACGACGCGCTGCGCCGCCTGCGCCGCGCCGCGGAATGCCCGGGTGCCGCCGGCAAATATTGGGGTTTCCTGTGCGCCTATCTGCGGCTGCTCGGCCGCGACAGTGAAGCCGACGCGCTGTTCGACGCGAAGGTCGCCGGCCACTCGAAGCGGCTGCCGCTGGTGGAGGCCGTGGCCACGCTGCGCCCGCACATGGCCGCCAGCGCACGCCTGTTCGGCGTCGGCGCCAACCTGCTGCGCCACGCGTTGGACCTTGCGACGCTCTCCGGCCTCGTCCTGGAGTTCGGCGTCCGCCGCGGCACCTCGATCAACCAAATCGCCGAAGCGGTGCCGGACGACACCGTCCACGGCTTCGACTCCTTTGAGGGCCTGCCGGAGGCCTGGGTGAACGAGCCGCAGGGCGTGCTGTCCACCGGCAAGCAGCTGCCGCCGGTGCCGTCCAACGTGGTGTTGCACGCGGGCTGGTTCGAGGACACGCTGCCGCATTTCCTGGCGGCTCATGGCGGGCCGGTGCGCTTCGTCAACGTGGACAGCGACATCTACTCGTCGGCCAAGACCGTTCTGACCGCGCTCGCCCCACGCTTCCGCGTCGGCACGGTGCTGGTCTTCGACGAGTTCATCGGCAACCGGACCTGGCGCGACGACGAATACAAGGCCTTCCACGAATACGCGAAGGAGCACCGCGCATCCTTCGAGGTCGTCGCCGTCAACCTGTTCACCAAACAGGTCGCGATCCGCCTGACGGGGATCGGGAAGGCCGGCTGACGGGAACCGGGCAAGGGGGATTCACCACCAAGGCACCAAGACACCAAGAGTCCACGCCGTGCCGGGCGCGAGGATTCTTGGTGCCCTGGTGTCTTGGTGGTGAAAATCTCCCGCGCCTCGCCCTCCCCCATGGCGGAGGAGGGCTCGCTGCGTGGTTACGACACGATGCGCCAGGAGCCGTCCGGCTGCTGGCAGGCGGTGCCGTTGGCCTGCTGGGCGCGGCCGTTGACGTAGACGGTCTGCTGGTACTCGCGGCAATAGGCGCCGCTGCTGTCGCGGCCGTCGCGGACCGGCGTGATGGTGCCGCGGTTGCCCGATTCCGGGTTGTTCCACTGGATGGTCGAGCCCATCGGGGCCGCGTAGGCTTGGCTGGCCGCCTGCTGGGCGTAGCCCTCGTCCGCACGGTCCAGCGACTTGCCGAACTCGCTGCCGGCGTAGGCGCCAAGCAGGGTGCCGACGCCGGTGGCGATCAGCTTGCCGGTGCCGCCGCCGAACCGCGAACCGAGCGCGCCGCCCGCAACGGCGCCGCCGACGGCGCCGACGGTCTGCTTGGTCCCGTAGCCGTTGCCGCTCTGAGAGCAGCCGGCCAGCGACAGGGCGATGATGGCGGTAACAGCGATCTTCTTCATGGAAAGCATGCCTCTTGGTTCTTGGCGTACGCCTTCAACACGCGGGACGGCCTCTTCTTCCATGGCCTTTTTGCGGTCTCGTGCGCACGGCTCCCGAACCGCCCCACCCTCACGGGGGGCGGCGGACGCGGATAGAAACACAGGAAGGCGTGACCGCGGCTGTTACCAAAAGCGGCCTCTTGCGTGTTACTAAAATGGCGCACAAATGTCGTACGTCCCTCGCCATGCTCGCGTCTGTTGAGCACACAATGAGGGAACCAACCGATGGCTACGACCACCACGGGCCAGAACGACGCCAAGATTGTCGTGAACGCCTATGGGCAGTCCGCCGGAGGCATCTGGCCGCACTTCCGCCTGCTGATCGACGGCGTCGACGCCGGCCAGGCAACCGTCAGCGCGGCCAGCCCGTCTGCCTATACCTTTTCCGCGCCGGTCTCCGCCGCCCAGGCGCACAAGCTGCAGATCGTCTATGACAACGACGGCAGCGCCGGTGGCCAGGACCGCAACCTGTTCGTCCGTTCCGTCGTCGTGAACGGCAACACGCTGTCCCCGAACCAGGGCACCTACGACAAGGGCGCCATTGACGGCAAGGACATCATCACCGGGCAGGAAGGCCTGTACTGGCCGGGCGCGCTGAACTTCGCGACGCCGGCCTCCTACTACCCGGCCACCGCCGCCTCCGCGGCCAAGTCGACCATCACCGTGAACGCGCAAGGGCTTGCCGCGGGCGGGGTGAACGCGCACTTCAACCTGCTGGTCGACGGCAAGAAGGTCGGCGAGGGCACGGTCGGCACGTCCGCCAAGGACTACAGCTTCTCCGTGGACGCCACTCCCGGCGCCGCGCACAAGGTGCAGGTGCAGTACGACAACGACGCGGTGGTCAACGGCCAGGACCGCTCGCTGATCGTCAACAAGATCACCATCAACGGTACCGCCCACAACCCGACCGACAGCCTCGTCACCTACGACAAGGGTGCGCTGGACGGCGTCGACGTGGTCAAGGGTCAGTCCGGCATGTGGTGGAACGGCACCCTCCAGGTCGCCGCCCCGGCGTCGGAATTCCCGGCGACCACCACCCCGACGGCCCCGACCGCCGGCAACACCAGCATCACGGTGAACGCGCAGGGCAACGCCGCGGGCGGCGTCAACGCGCACTTCAAGCTGCTGGTCGACGGCAAGGCCGTCGGCGAGGGCACGGCCGGCACCACCGCCAAGGACTACACCTTCAAGACCGACGTCACGCAGGGTCAGGCGCACAAGATCCAGATCCAGTACGACAACGACGCCGTCGTGAACGGGCAGGATCGCTCCCTGATCGTCAACAAGGTGACGATCAACGGCCACGCGGCGAACCCGACCGACAGTAACGTCACCTACGACAAGGGCGCGCTGGACGGTCAGGACGTCGTGAAGGGCCAGTCCGGCCTGTGGTGGAACGGCACCCTGCAGGTCGCGGCCGACAAGTCCTGGTTCCCCGGCACCAGCAGCGGTGGCGGCGATACGGGCGGCGGCACGACCACGCCGACCAACCCGACCACCCCCAACACGCCGACCGGCCCGGCCATCTACGTGGCGGCCAACGGCAAGGACAGTTGGTCGGGCAAGCTGGCGGCCCCGAACGCCGACGGCACCGACGGGCCGAAGGCCACGCTGGGTGCGGCCCGCGACGCCATGCGCGCCGACCCGAACATCGACACTACCTACGTCCGCGGCGGCGACTACCACGTGAAGGACGTGGTCTGGCTGGACAGCCAGGACAGCGGCGTGAAGTTCCTGGCCTACGGGTCGGAAAAGCCGGTGATCCACGGCGACAGCCAGGCGTCCGTCCTGATCGGCCTTGGCGGCGCCAAGAACGTGACGATCGACGGACTGACGCTCACCGACACCCGCACGGACGGCCACGCGGTCTACGCCAACAACGCCTCGGGCCTGACCTTCACCGACAACACGGTGAAGGGCGGCGGCTACGGCATCACGGTGGAGGGCAGCGCCAACAGCCACGTCACCGGCAACACCTTCATCGGCACCGGTGCGGAGTCGATCTACGTGAAGGCCGGTTCCAACTTCACCGACGTGTCGGACAACCTGGTGCAGCGGCCGAACGCCGCCAACATCGGCGACGCCGGCATCTGGGTGAACGGCAGCTCCGACGTCACGGTCACGCACAACCAGGTCGAGAACACCCCGGCCAAGGCCATCGCCGTCGGCTCGGTGGAGACGACGGGCAGCGACGCCACCTACCGCGTCAGCATCACCGACAACAAGGTGATCAACGCCAATCTGGCGACCAGCGACGGCGGCGGCATCTACCTGATCAACCGCCAGCAGGACCTGACCGGCGACATCGTCGCCCACAACGAGGTCACCGGCACGTCGGTGTCCGGCGGGGGCGACCAGGTCAGCTGGGGCATCTACCTGGACGACTGGACCAGCGGCGCCAAGGTCGAGGACAACCTCGTCCACGGCAACATCGGCGGCATCTTCCTGCACGGCGGCTGGAACAACACGGTCACCAACAACATCATGGCCGACAACTCCGGCGCCCAGATCGGCCTGCAGCAGAGCGTCGCCTGGGGCGGCTACAAGGGCCACGCGATGACCGGCAACTCCATCACGGAGAACATCATCGACGTGTCCAAGGGCTCGGCCGTGCACATCTACGGCCCGGGCAACGTCGGCACCTTCACCGGCAACATCTACAGCCACATCGACACCTCCAAGCAGCTGTTCGACGTGTGGCCGCAGGTGCTGGCGAGCGGGTCGACCGGCAAGCTGTCGGACTGGCAGGCGGCGGGCTACGACAAGACCGCGGTCGTGCTGGACCCGCACTTCACCGACGCGTCCCACGGCAACTACACGCTGGCGTCGGACAGCGCGGCCTACGGCCACGGGTTCGACCACCTGCCGACGGACATCATCGGCCTGCTGACGACCTGATCGGGACGGGGGCGCGGTTGCCCCCTCCCTAGCCCTCCCCCTCTTCGAGGGAGAGGGAACTGCCGCCGCGACGCACGGCCCCCTCCACCTCGAAGAGGGGGAGGGTTGGGGAGGGGGCAATGCACTTCCTCCCCTATCCCCAACTTGGGCTGGGCTCTTTGCCTTTCGTGGTATTTCCAACACAGATGCGATGCGTCATGTTCTGCGCCGGTTTCGACTCCCCCCGATCGGCAGGAACAGCATCCGCCCATGGTTGCGACGGCAGCGGCGACACGGAACGTGGTTTTTTCCGTTTCCGGCAGGGTTCTCGCCCTGCCGGCGGACGCCGTTCGCCGTGTCCTGCCGCTGCCGCGCCTTGACAGCCCGCCGGCCGCCCCACCGGTGGTCGCGGGCCTGTTCCGCCACCGGGACCAGACCGTCCCGGTCCTCCGACTCGACATTCTGCTGGGCTTTGACCCGGCGCCGGCGGCTCTCTACGCGCCGCTTCTGCTGATCGAGCGGGAGGAGCGGCCGCTCGCCCTGCTGGTGGACCGCATCTTCGACATCGTGCCGGTGCCGGAATCCATGCTTCTGGAGACCGACGCAGCGCTGTCCTTCAACGGCTGCGCCGTGGGTGGCTTCCCGTTCGGCGCCGGCAACGCCACCCTGCTCGACCCCGAACGCCTGCTGACGGAGACCGAGGGCCGACTGCTCGCCGCCTTCCAGGATCTGGCGGACGAGCGCGCGGCACGGTGGCAGCCGGCCGCTTCCGAACCGGCTGCTTCCGAATCCGCCGCCTCCGAACCTGCCGAAGCGGAAGACGCTGCGGAGCCGACGTCATGAACCGCGTCGACGCCGTCCTGCACGATCCCGTCTTTCCCCGCCTGAAATCGACCGTGATCGAAGCCACCGGGCTCGCCTACTACGCCGACAAGGACCAAGCGCTGGCGGAGCGGGTCAGCCGCCGGCTGGCCGACCGGTCGATGACGGGGCTTGCCGGCTATCTGGCGATCCTGAACGCCGAGGGGCCGGCCGGCCCGGAATACCAAGCGCTGATCAACGAGCTGACGGTCGGCGAAACCTTCTTCTTCCGCTACGCGGAGCAGTTCGAGGCGCTGTGCGCCGTCGCCATCCCGGAATGCCTGCGCCGCAACCGCGACAGCCGCATCCTGCGGATCTGGAGCGCGGGCTGCTCCATCGGGCCGGAAGCCTACACGCTGGAAATCCTGCTGAAGCGCCACTTCGCGGAGCAGCTGCGCGACTGGCAGGTCGCCATCATCGGCACCGACATCAACGCCACCTTCATCGACGCGGCCCGGCGCGGCGTCTACGGCAACTGGGCTGTGCGCGGCCTGCCGCCCGCCGTGCTGGAGGAATGCTTCGACCGCCGCGGCGACCAGTTGGCGGTGAAGCTGAAGTTCCGGGAATGGACGACCTTCTCCGTCTTCAACCTGGTCGAAGGGACCCTGCCCAACTACCCGCGCGGGCTCGGCGCGCTGGACGTCGTGCTGTGCCGCAACGTCATGATCTATTTCGACGAGGCCACGCGCGGCCGCCTGCTGGAAGGGCTGCACGCGGCGCTGGCGCCGAACGGCTGGCTGGTGGTCGGCCACGCCGAGACCGGGCCGCAGGTGAACGCCCTGTTCACACCCGTGCCGGTTCCCGGCGCCACGCTCTACCGCAAGCCCCTGCCCGGCTGCACCCCGGCGCCCGCGCTTCCGAACCTGTCGGCCGCCCCTGAACCGTCCTCCGCCGAGCCGCCGAGCCGACGCGCCGCCCGCACGGCGAAGCCCGCCATCCGCCCGCCGGCCAGTCCAATCGACCCCCTGCCCTCCCCGTCCCCGGCTCCCCCTCCCGCCCCGGCCCGGCCGCCGGAGCCGCGCCCGACCGACCCCATGTCCGAAGGGGACCGTGCGGCGGCGCTGGAGGCCTGCCTGGCGTTGGCGGAGCGCAACCGGCTCGACCCCGCGGTGCATTTCCGGCTGGGCCTGCTGGAGGAGGAGCTTGGGGTCGGCGACCCCGTCGCCGCCTTCAAGAAGGCGCTGTACCTGGATTCCGGCTTCGCGCTGGCCGACTATCACCTCGCGCTGGCCTACTGGCGGCGCGGCAAGCTGGCGCCGGCGCAGCGGCATTTCCGCAACGCGCGGGCTGCGGTCGCCGACCGCGACGGCACCGACCTCGTCGCCGAGGGCGGCGGCCTGACCGTGGCGGAGCTGCGCAGCATGATCGACCTCTGGTTCTCCGGGGAGGAGGGGTGATGGATTTCCTGTCCGGAACCGACCGCGATCTCGACGGCGACATCGACTGGGCCGCCGTCCGCGACCGGCTCGCCCGCACGCGGCAAGAGGCGGAGGAGTCCGGGGCCTTCGGCAGCGCCTGGGCCGACGCGCTGCTGCGCCGCCGCGCGGAGGAGTTGGCGGCGAGCGGCGCCCACGCACAGGACGAGGCGCCGGTCCTTCCCCTTCTGATCGGGCGCGGCGCCGACGGTCTGTACGGGCTGGAGCTGGCCCGGCTGGCCCGCGTGGTGCCGCTGCCGCGCGTGGCGCGGGTGCCCGGCGCGCCGCCGGACCTGCTGGGGCTGATCGCCATCGATGGGCGGATCATGCGCCTCTACGACGTGGACCGGCTGTGCGGGCGCACCGCCGTCCCGGCCGGCGGCGGTTTCGCGGTGGTCCTTCGAGGCGGCATGCGCCCGGTGGCCCTGCGCCTGCGCACCGTGGAAACCATCGTCGACCTGGATCTCGACGCGCTGCGCGCGAAGGCCCCGCCCGAGGCCGGACGTTTCGTCACCGCCGTCACGGACGGCCGGATCGCGGTGGTCGACGTGGCGGCGATCCTCGACCAGCTGAGGAGCACGAAGGACGAATGAAACTCAAGGTCAAGCACAAGCTCATCGTCAGCTTCGGGATCCTCTGCCTGCTGACCACCGCGCTGGCAACCTTCCAGCTGATGCGCTTTTCCGACGCGCTGCGCGTGATGACGGCGATCTCCACCTACGACATCCAGGTTTCCGAAGCCGTGCGCGAGATCGAGGTGATGCAGAGCAACCTGCGCAGCATCCGCGAGACCGTGACGAACATGGCGGCGATGGCCAAGCTGGAAGGCCGCCCGCTGGAGATCGGGCCTCTGCGCCAGCGCTACGAGACGGGCGCCGCCCGCATGCTGGAGGAATCCGGCAAGCTGAAGGCGCTGACCACCGAGCTGGCCGGCCGCGGCATCACGGAGGACCGGCGCCGGGTCTGGAGCGACCTGAGCGGCGAGGTCGATGGCTTCGACCGGATCGCCCGGACGATCCTGGACGAAGCCCTGGGAATGATGCGGCGGTTCGACCAGGGCAACGGCGAGGAGTTCGTCCAGCGCCGCACCCGGCTGGACGAGATGCGCCAGACGCTCAACGACCGGCTCGGCCGGCTCCACGACCAAATCCACCGCCTGTCGGAAACCGGCCGGAACGACATCCGCGCCATCTACGACGAGGCGCAGCAGGCCTCCATCATCGCGGTGCTGGTCGTGATCGGCTCCGCCATCGCCATCGCCTACCTGATGGGCAGTTCGATCACGCGGCGGCTTGGGACCGCGATCGGCTACGTCTCGCGCGTCGGCGACGGCGACCTGACGCGGGAGGTCACCGTGGACGGCGACGACGAGCTGGCCGAACTCGGCCAGCACCTCAACCAGATGACTTCCAACCTGCGCAGCATGGCCGCGACCACCCGCGCGACGGCGGAGAGCGTGCACGCGGCAACGGCGCAGATCCGCGCCTCCACGCAGCAGCAGGCGGCCAGCGTGGCGCAGCAGCTGGCGGCAGTGGAAGAAACCACGGCGACGCTGAGCGAGATCACCGAGTCCGGCGCGCAGATCAACCGGCGCGCCCAGGACGTGGCGGAGAACGCCGAGGCCGCGGCGGCGACCAGCGACAACGGGCTGAAGGCGGTGGAGGACACCAACCAGGCGATGGACGCCATCCGCGAGCAGGCGGAGGCGGTCGCCGAGAACATCGTCGTGCTGTCGGAGCGCACCCAGGCGATCGGCGAGATCATCCTGACCGTCAACGACATCGCCGAACGCTCGCACCTCCTGGCGCTCAACGCCGCCATCGAGGCGGCGGCGGCCGGCGAGCACGGCCGCACCTTCGCCGTGGTGGCCAGCGAGATCAAGAGCTTGGCCGACCAAGCCAAGGAGGCCACCGCGCAGGTCCGTTCCAACCTCAGCGAGATCCAGCACGGCATCAACGCGTCCGTCATGCTCACCGAGGAGGCGGTCAAGCGTGTGGGTGCCGGCAAGCGGCAGACCGACGCTACCCAGGCCACCATCCGCGATCTCGCCGAGAGCGTGCAGGAAAGCCTGCTCGCCTTCCAGCAGATCGTCGCCGGCACCAACCAGCAACAGATCGGCCTGGAGCAGGTGATCCAGGCGCTGCAGAACATCCGCGAGGCGAGCAGCCAGACCGCCGCCGGCACCCGCCAGCTGGAGGGTGCCGCCGCCAACCTCAACGACCTCGGCCAGGGCTTGGTCGAGGCCGTGCGGAACTACCGCGTGTGATGGCCCGGGAGCGCGGCCATAAGCCCTTCCCCCCTCTGGCCTTTCCCGCAAGCGAAGCTTGCGCTGCCGGCGACAGGCGGCCTGTGGTCGCCGAGAGCGGGGGAAGGGTTGGGATGAGGGGGCGGCCGAAGGCCGATAACCCACAGCATTGCCGGCGTTTCCCCCTCACCCTGACCCTCTCCCCGGGGCGGAGAGGGAATTTGGGGGTGTCACCATGACCGACATCCGCGAACGGCTGCTCGCCGCCTTCGAGCTGGAGCACAAGGATCACCTCGCGACGATCCGTGAGACGCTGCACGCGGCGGAACTGGACCCGGCCTACGTCCCGGACCTCGCCGAAATCCACCGCCGCGCCCACAGCCTGAAGGGCGCCGCCCGCGCCGTCGACCTGCCGGAGGTGGAGCGGCTGTCCCACTGGCTTGAGGCCGTGTTCCTCGCCGTGCAGCGCGGCAGCGTGCCGCTCGACGCGGCGGCGCGCGCCGTGGTGCGCCACGCGCTTGACGCCATCGAGGACGTGGTCGCCTGGGCGACCCGCGGCGGCAACCCGGTGGAGACGGCCGGCGTGCTGGCCGACCTCGCCCGGCTCGGCGGCGAGGCCGGCGGGCCGGAGCCGGTGCAGCGCCGCCCGCAGCCGGACGCCGCCGCCCCGATGCCCCGCCCCACCACCACCACCGCCGCGCCGGAGGGCGCCGCCCCGGGCACCGTTTCCGTCCTGCGCGGTGCCGCGCCGTCGCTGGTGCGCATCCGCAGCGCCGGGCTGGAGCGGTTGTTCAACACCGCCGCCGGTCTGCTGCCGGAGATCGAGAACCAGTCCGCCCTGGTCGAGCAGCTGCACGAGCTGCGCGGCGAATGGCGCGCGCTGGAGCGCAGCTGGAACGCCATCCGCCCGCAGGTCGGCCGCTCGCTGGAGAGCCGCGGCGCGCGCGGGCGGGCCGACGATGGGGCCGCGCGCCTCCTGTCCTTCGAACGGCGCTTCCGCGCGCTGGGTGCGGCACTCGACGCGGCGCACCGGTCGCACGACCGGCACCTCTGGTCGCTGCGCCGCTGGAGCGGTGGGCTCCAGGAGGAGGTAAAGCAGCTCCGCATGCTGCCGGCGGAATCGCAGTTCAGCGGCCTCGGCCGCATGATCCGGGAAATGAGCCGCGCCCAGGGCAAGGAGGTCGAGGTCGACATCCGCGGGCTGGAGACCCAGGCCGACCGCGTCGTCCTGCAACGGCTGAAGGACCCCGTCCTGCACATCGCCCGCAACGCCGTGACGCACGGCGTGGAAACCCCGCGGGAGCGCGTGGCCGCCGGCAAGGCAGCCGCGGCCACCGTGGTGTTCGAGGCGTCGGTGACCGGCAGCCGGCTGGTCCTGCGGGTGGAGGACGACGGGCGCGGGCTGAACGCCGCCGCCATCGCCCGGCGCGCCGTGGATCGCGGGCTGCTGACCGAGGAGGAGGCCGCAACGGCCGACCCCGACCAGCTGCTCGGCCTGATCTTCGAGCCGGGCTTCTCCACCGCCGACCGCACGACGGAGCTGGCCGGCCGCGGCATGGGGCTGGCGATCGTCCGGCAGGAGGTGACGCGGCTCCAGGGCACCGTGACGCTGGCCGATCGGGCGGGCGGCGGCTCGGTCGCGACGATCGAGGTGCCGCTAAGCCTGCTCAGCCAGCGCCTCGTCTTCGTCGCGGTGGAGGACGACATCCTGGCCCTGCCGGGCGGCGACGTGGTGCGGCTGATGCGCCTACCCGCCGACCAGCTGCTGACCGACCTGACCACCCCGACCATCCGGCTGGAGGAGGAGGACGTGCCCGTGGCCTCGCTCGCTGGGCTGCTCGGCTACGACGCCCCGCCCATGCCGGCGGCGGGGACCGGGGCGGTCCTGGCGCTCGCCGTCGTGCGCGCCGGCGGGCGGCGGCTGGCGCTGCTGGTGGACGAGCTGCTGACCACCCGCGACGCGGTCGTCACCGCGGCGGAGGAGGTGGGCATCGACGCCGTGCGCTTCCTCGGCACCGTGCTGCTCGACGACGGCTCTCCCGCGCTGGTGCTGAACCCCGCCGGGCTGGCCCCGCAGGCCGGCGCCACCCTGCCTCCGCTGGCCCGCGCCGAGGACGCCCCCCGGCGGCGCCACCACATCCTGGTCGTGGACGATTCCATCACGACACGGACGCTGGAAAAGAGCATTCTGGAAGCCCATGGTTACCGGGTCACCCTCTGCGTGGATGGCCGCGAGGCGGTGGAGACCCTTTCCGAGCTGGAGGACGTGGACCTGATCATCAGCGACGTGGAAATGCCGAGGATGGACGGTTTCGCTCTGCTGCGGGCGGTGAAGGGCAACCCGCTCACGTCCGACCTGCCGGTGATCCTCGTCACCTCGCGCGCCAGCGACGAGGACCGCGAGCGCGGGCTCGACCTCGGCGCGGACGCCTACATCGTGAAGACGCGCTTCGACCAGAACGAGCTTCTGGCCGGCATCCGGCGCCTGCTATGACCGGGTTCGCACCATGAATGGTGGCCGTAAGATCCGGGTGCTGGTGGTCGAGGACTCGCCCGTGGTCCAGCAGCTGCTCGCCCATGTCATCGGCGCCGATCCGCGGCTGGAGGTGGCGGGCATCGCCTCGTCGGGCGAGCAGGCGCTGCGCATGGTCGAAAGCGTGAAGCCCGACGTGGTGTCGCTGGACATCCGCCTGCCGGGCATCGACGGCTTCGCCGTGACCACCCGGCTGATGCGGGAACACCCGGTGCCGATCGTCGTCGTGGCGTCGGACGTGCACGACCTGGACATTCCCATGCGCGCGCTCCAGGCCGGGGCGCTGGCCGTGGTGGAAAAGCCGGGCAGCATGGCGCGGGCGGACTACCAGACCGTGGCGCGCCACCTCTGCACCCAGCTGACGATCATGAGCCAGGTCAAGGTCATCCGCCAGCGCGGCCGCCCGCGCGAGGACGGCGTGCCGGCCGCGGCACCACCCCCCAGGCCCGCCGCCCCGCCGCCGGAGGCGGCCAACCGGGGGTACCGGGCGCTGGGCCTCGTCGCCTCCACCGGCGGGCCGGCGGCGCTGGTCAAGGTGTTGAAGGGCCTGCCGACCACCTTCCCGCTGCCGGTCTTCGTGGTGCAGCACATCGGCGCGCCCTTCGTGGCGGGCTTCGCTTCCTGGCTGGGGTCGGTCTGCCCGCTGCCGGTCGTGCTGGCCCAGCACAACACGCCCTGCCGGCCGGGCCACGTCTATGTGGCGCCCGGCGATACCCACCTGGCCGCCGATCCCGGCGCCATGCGGCTGGTCGACGGCGACATGGTGTGCGGCCAGCGCCCGTCGGGCGACGTGCTGTTCACCTCCATGGCCTCGGCCTTCGGCGCCGCGGGCATCGGCGTGCTGCTGACCGGCATGGGCGAGGACGGCGCCCGCGGCCTTGTGGACATGCACCGGGCCGGCGCCTACACCATCGCCGAACACGCCTCGACGGCGGTGATCCACAGCATGCCGGGCACGGCGGTGCGGCTGGGCGGCGTTTCGGAGGAACTGCCGGTGGACAAGGTGGCGGCGCGGCTGCTGGAACTGGTTTCGACGGTTAAGGAGGCATCATGACCGGCTCCCGCGCCCTGATCGTGGTCGCCTCGCAGACGCAGGGGCTGCTGCTGAAGCTGCTGCTGGAGGAGCAGGGCATCGAGGCCGCCTGCGTGGACGCGCTGGAACCCGCGGTGGTGGAGCTGTACCGCCAGCCCGCTGACCTGCTGATGGTGGAAGGCGATGGCTCCGCCCCGCAGGTCCTGGCGGAGCTGCGGCGCTTCGCCCCCGCCCCGGCCATCCTGCTGGGCTCGGCGGAGCGCGCGGCGGCGATCCCGCTGCCCAACGACGCCCAGTGGGCCGACCCGGCGGATTCCCGCGCCGTCGTGCGCGACGCCATCGCCGTGCTGGAGCGGCGCAACGCCCCGCCGACCGTGTCCGACATCCTGAAGCGGGCGCGCATCCTGATCGTGGACGACAGCGCCACCTACCGCGAGTTCCTGCGCGCGGAACTGGAGGAGGACGGCTGCCACGTCGTCGCCGCCCGCAACGCCGACGAGGCGGTGACCGCGCTGGAGGACGGCGGGCTCGACTGCGTGATCCTCGACCTCGTCATGCCCGGCACCAGCGGCACCCAGCTGTGCGAGCGGTTCGACCGCTTCCGCCGCCGCCGCGGACTGTTCTTCCAGATCGTCATCCTGACCAGCCAGGAGGGCGAGGACCGCCTGACGGCCAGCCTGACGGCGGGCGCGGACGATTTCATTGGCAAGTCGCAACCCATGGAGGTTCTGAAAATCCGCCTGATGGCCCTGCTGCGGCGCAAATACATGGTGGAGGATCACCTCCAGCGGATGTTGCACCCCGTTCCTTCTGCATAGGAACGTCTAGAGCTTTCGGGCGATTTCATCGTGTACGCACCAAAGGCTAAGGTGCGCGGCATGGCACCAAAGCGATTAGGGGAATTTCGTGACGCTTCGCCATAAGGACAGCAGGGCCAACGACAGGCCGCAGGACGGGACCGAGTGCGTCGCCAACGCGCGCCGGATCTGCCGCGCCTGCGCGGTGCCGGCCTTCGTGCTGTCCGGCGCGCCGGACACCCCCCTGCTCTTCCCCAACGACGAGCTGGCCGCCCTGCTGGGCAAGAGCCCCGGCGACGCCCTGCCGGCGGCCGCCTGGCTCGGCGCCGGCTGGCCCGCGGTCGCCGCCGCCGTGAAGCCGCTTTTCGCCGCCGCCGCAATCCCGCAGGAGGGCGTCCCGCAAGAGGGCGTTCCCTTCGCGCTCACGCCGCACACCAGCGGGGCGGAGCCGGTTCTGTTCCGCGCCGTCCCGCTGACCGAGGGCGGGCGGACCGTCGGCGCGCTCGCCGTCGCCGCGCAGCCGATGCCGGACCACCGCGCCACCTCCCGCATGGAAAAGGCCATGCGCGCGGAGATCGAGCGGACGAGCGCCGCGCGCTCCCGTTTCCTCGCCTCGGCCAGCCACGACCTGCGCCAGCCCTTCCAGGCCATGCGCCTGTTCCTCGACGCGCTCTGCTCGCAGATCACCGACGAGAAGGCGCGCCACACCGCGGACATGCTGGGCAACGCCATGACGGCGGGGGAGCGGCTGCTGAACGCGCTGCTCGACATCTCCACGCTCGATGCCGGGACGGTGCAGCCCGACCTGCAGACCGTGGCGCTCGACGAGTTGCTCGGCCAGCTGGTGGAGGAATTCCGGCCGCAGGGCCAGGAGAAGGGGCTGCGCCTGCGCGCCCGCCTGTGCCCCGGCAGCGCAGCGACGGACCCCGTGCTGTTCGGGCGCATCATGCGCAACCTGCTGTCCAACGCCATCCGCTACACCCAGCGCGGCGGCCTGCTGCTGGCCATGCGGCGGCGCGGCGACCAGTGGCGGATCGAGGTGTGGGACACCGGCTTCGGCGTCCCGGACGAGCAGCTGACCGCCATCTTCGACGAGTTCCACCAGCTCCAGAACCCGAACCGCGACCCGACGCGCGGCCTCGGCCTCGGCCTCGCCATCGTGCGGCGCCTGTCGGACCTGCTGGGCACCTCGGTGGACGTGCGCTCCCGCGTCGGGCGCGGTACAGTCTTCTCCGTCACCATCGACGCCGTAGCCCCGCTCGCCGTCGAGGCGGTTCCGGACACCGCCGCAGCCGCCACGGCCGCGCCGCCCGCGTCCGGCGGGGCGGCGCTCGCCGGCATGACCGTGCTGGCCGTGGACGACGAGGCGATGGTGCTGACCGGCCTCCAGATGATCCTGGAAAGCTGGGGCTGCACGGTCGCCGCCGCCGGCGACATGCGCGAGGTCTTCGCCGTGCTGGACGCCCTGCCAGAGCCGCCGGCGGTGATCCTGACCGACCTGCGCCTGCCCGGCACGGTGTCCGGCTTCGACGTGATCGACCGCGTCCGCCGCCTCTACAACCGCGACATCCCCGCCGTCGTCCTGAGCGGCGAAACGGCCCAGAGCGCCCTCCTGGAAGGCCAGCGCCGCGGCTGCTCCTTCCTGCACAAGCCGCTGCACCCCGGCGAACTGCGGCAAGTTCTGGAGCAGATCCGGCGGGGGTGACACTCCCTCACCCCGGAAGCGTCACCACAAACCGCGTCCCCGGCCGTGTCCGCTCGATGTCCAGCGTCCCATCGAGCTGCCGCACGAGCCCGTCGACCAGCGTCATGCCTGTGCCGGACGACCGCATGACGTTCAATCCCTCCGGCAGGCCCACGCCGTTGTCGGCGACGGTCAGCCGGTAACCGTCCTCCCCATGGCGGTCGAAGCGCACCGCGACCTGCCCCAATCCGCCATCCTGGCCCGCATCCGGAAAGGCGTGCTTCAGCGCGTTGAGGATCAGCTCGGTGGTGATCAGCCCGAGCGACGACGCGCGGCCGGTCGGCATCTGCAGGCTGACCGGCACCTCGGCCGTCACCCGGCACCGGTCGCCGTCCGCGAAGGCCGCTGCGAGCTGGTCGACCAGACCACGCAGATAGTCGGCAACGTCCAGCGCCGCGAGGTCCCGCCGCGTCGCCTCGAACAGGCGGCGGTGGACGACGGCCATGGCCTTCACGCGGGTGAAGGCCTGCTCCACGACACGGAGAGCCTGGGGATCGGCGATCGAGCGCATCTGGATGGACAGCACGCTGTGCAGCAGCTGGAAGCCGTTCATGAAGCGGTGGCTCATCTCGTGCGCCACCAGTTCGTTCTGGCGGGCCTCCGCCAGCGCCGCCGTCAGCTCCTGCTCCGCACGCTTTGCGGCGTCGATGTCCGTGGCCACGGCGACCGCGCCGATGATCTCCCCGGCCTCGTTCCGCAGGGGCGCCGCCGACACGCGGGCCCACAGCTCGCTGCCGTCGTCCTGCCGGTACCGGAAATCGACCCCCGGCACCACCGTTTCCCCACGCAGGGCGCGCGCGCCGGGAAAATCCATCCGCGCGACGGGCGTCCCGTCCGGCGCGAAACCGCGCCAGCGCTCGCCGTCGCGCTCGTCCATCGACGGCATGACGTCCCCGGCGAAGCGGCGCATGGCCGCGTTGATCCGCGTGACGCGCCCCTGCCGGTCGTACACGGCGACCCCGACCGGAAGATGGTCGAGCATCGAGGACAGCAGCGCCTCGCTCGCCTCCCGCTCGGCGACGCTCCGGTTCCGCTCGATCAGGAAGGCCGAGGTCCGCGCGATCAGGTCCATCGCCTCCAGGTCGTCCGCCCCGGGGTCCCTCACCATCCCGTGGTAGACGGCCAGAACCCCCGCCACCCGGCCAGCGGGCGAGCGGATCGGCGTCGACCAGCAACAGCGGATGCCATGGGCCCGCGCGAAGGGCACATACGGCGCCCAGAGCGGATCCCGCTCCACGTCGCGCACGATGACGCGCTGGCCGGTGTGGGCCGCCGTCCCACAGGACGGCACGTCGGGGCCGATGCCGAAGGGGTCGACGATGGCGCGGTAGGCGTCCGGCAGCCCTTCCACGGCGACAAGCCGCAGGCAGAGCCCGATTTCGTCGACGATGAAAATGGCCGCCTTGGCGGCCCATTGCTCGGCGGCGGCCTGGACCAGCAGGGACAGCTTGTCCTCGATCGGCGCGTCCCCGACCGCGAGGTCGAGGGCTCTTTTCCAGTCCAAACGCACCCCCACTCCGCCGATCTGTCCCGCCGGCCGACTCAATTGCAACGAAATGGTCGAATGGGCAATCTTACGCGGCCCCGCATCCGCTTGCCATGGCTTTGCGCTAGGTCTTTCGTCCGGATCGGAAAATGCCGCCGGACGCGGGGGCACGTCCGGCGGACCGAAGGGGCGGGAGGAGAGGCTTACTCCGCGGCCACCGCGACACGGTCGAGCCGCTTGGCAATGCCGGCGCCATAGGCCGGGTCGGCAGCGAAGAAGTGCGTCAGCTGCCGCTGCTGGATGGCGTCCGGGGCCTGCCGCAGGGAGCCCGCGATGTTGTCCATCAGCCGCTCCTGCGCTTCAGCACCCATCAGGCGGAAGAGCGCGCCGGCCTGCGCGTAGTCGTCGTTGCCCTCCCGGTGGTCGTAGCGGGCGGAGTCGCCGGAAATGCGCAGCGGCGGTTCCGCGGCGGCGGCGCTCTGCGCGGGGCCATTGAAACTGTTCGGCTCGTAGTTCGGGCGGCCGCCGCCGTTGCCGTCGAAGCGCATCGCCCCGGCGCGCTGGTAGTTGCGGACGTCGGCCGCGTGCGGGCGGTTCACCGGCAGCGCCTGGTGGTTGGCGCCCAGGCGGTAGCGCTGCGCGTCGGCGTAGGCGAACAGGCGGCCCTGCAGCATCTTGTCCGGGCTGAAGGAGATGCCGGAGACCACGTTGGCCGGGGTGAAGGCCGACTGCTCGACCTCGGCGAAGTAGTTCTCCGGGTTGCGGTTCAGGATCAGCTCGCCGACCTCGATCAGCGGGTAGTCGCCGTGCGGCCACACCTTGGTCAGGTCGAAGGGGTTGATGCGGTAGGCGTCGGCCTCCAGCTCCGGCATGATCTGCACCGACACGGTCCAGGCCGGATGGTCGCCGTCCTCGATGGCGGCGAACAGGTCGCGGGTGGCGTGGTCGGGGTCGATGCCGGCCATGCGGGTGGCCTGCTCCGCCGTCAAGTTCTGGATGCCCTGGCGGGTCTTGAAGTGGTACTTGACCCAGAAGCGCTCGCCGGCCGCGTTGATCCACGAGAAGGTGTGGCTGGAGAAGCCGTCCATGTGGCGGTAGCCACGCGGCGTGCCGCGGTCGCTGAACAGGATCGTCACCTGGTGCAGCGTCTCGGGCGACAGCGAGAAGAAGTCCCAGACCGCCGTCGGGTCCTTCAGGTTGGTCGCCGGGTTGCGCTTCTGCGTGTGGATGAAGTCGGGGAACTTCAGCGGGTCGCGGATGAAGAAGACCGGCGTGTTGTTGCCGACGATGTCGTAGTTGCCGCCCTCGGTGTAGAGCTTCAGCGCGAAGCCGCGCGGGTCGCGGTCGGCGTCGGCGGAGCCCTTCTCGCCGCCCACGGTGGAGAAGCGCAGGAACACCTCCGTCTCTTTCCCGACCGTGTTCAGGAAGGCTGCCTTGGTGTAGGGCGTGACGTCGCAGGTCACGCGGAAAAGGCCGTAGGCGCCCGCACCCTTGGCGTGGACCACGCGCTCCGGAATGCGCTCACGATTGAAATGGGCGAGCTTTTCCAGCAGGTGGAAATCCTGGATCAGCACCGGGCCGCGCGGGCCGGCGGTCAGCGAATTCTGGTTGTCCGCGACGGGAATGCCGGAGGCGGTGGTCAGGGTGCTCATCTCTCTACTCCTCGGATCGTTTCTTGTCTGGGTTTCCAATGCGGACCGCTTACCCCCTGTTTATCCGGCGCTGCGTCCGATATATCCAAGACATCAATCCAATCCGATGGATAGAACGATCCTATGAATATAGCCGGGCTCTCGCTGCGCGACCTGGAATACGCGGTCGCCGTCGCCGACCACCGGCATTTCGGCAAGGCGGCGGAACGCTGCTCGGTCAGCCAGCCGTCGCTCAGCGCCCAGGTCCGCAAGCTGGAGGAACTGCTGGGCGTCACCCTGTTCGAGCGGACCAGCCGGCGCGTGCTGGTCACCGCCCAGGGGGAGGCGGTGATCCGCCAGGCGCGCGTCGTGCTGGAGGAGGCGCAGAAGCTGCTGGCCGTGGTGCGGGGGACGGAGGGGACCCTGCTCGGCCGCCTATCCGTGGGCGCCATCCAGACACTGGGACCCTACCTGTTCCCGCACTTGCTGCCGGCCATGCGGAGGCACCTGCCCGGCGTGCAGCTGGTCCTGTCGGAAGGCCGCACGGAAGGCCTGCTGGACGAGCTGCGGGAGGGCCGGCTCGACGCCGTCCTGCTGTCCCTGCCGATCGGGGGGGAGGGGCTGACCTGCGCGTCCCTGTTCTTCGAGCCCTTCGTGCTGGCCCACCCCGCCGGCCACCGACTGGAGGGTCTGCCCACCCTCGCGCTGGCCGACCTCGACCCCGGGGAGCTGGTGCTGCTGGAGGAGGGGCACTGCCTGCGCGACCAGGCGCTGGCCGTCTGCGGCGCGACCGCCCGCGGCTTGCGCCACGCGACCGGGCTGGAGACCCTGCGCCACATGGTCGCCGCCGGGGCCGGCACCACGCTGATGCCCCTGCTGGCGACCGGCGACGGAGCGACCGTGGGCGGGCTCGTCGCCTACCGGCCCTTCCACGGGGACGACCCGCCCGGCCGGGTGATCGGGCTGGTGTGGCGGGCCGGCGACCCGCGCGCCCCGGGCTTCCGCGCCCTGGCCGACCGCTTGCGCGCCGCCGCCCCGCTGGGCGTGCGCCTACTCTGAGACGCTGTCCGGCGGCGCCACGAAGGACAGGTGGTGCAGCACGATGCCGCTCGTCGTCGCGACGTTGAGGGAATCGAAGCTGCCCGCCATGGGGATGCGCACCGTGCGGGTCCGCGCCAGCACCGCGGCCGGCAGCCCCGGCCCTTCGGAGCCCAGCAGCAGGGCCGCCCGCTCCGGCCGGCTCAAGCCCGCCAGCGTGACCGACCCCGCCGGGCTCAGCGACAGGGTGGCGAAGCCGTGCCGCTCCAGCAGCCCCACCAGATCCGTTCCGGCCGCCAGCCGGACGAAGGGCACCATCAGCGTCGCCCCGACCGACACGCGGATGGCCTTGCGGTAGAGCGGGTCGCAGCAGCCGGAATCGAGCAGCACCGTGTCGACCCCGAAGGCCGCGGCGTTGCGGAAGATGCCGCCGACGTTGTCGTGGTTGCCGATGCCGCACAGCGCCAGCACCACCGCGCGCGGTCCCAGATTGGCCAGCAGCGCGCCCGGTTCCGGCTCCGCCGCGCGCCGGCCGAGCGCCAGGATGCCCCGGTGCAGCGGAAACCCCGCGACCGCGTCCAGCACCGCCTGCCCGGCCGCGTAGACGGGAACCCCCTCCGGCACGTGCTCCAGCATCGGCATCAGCGCCTCGACCCGCTTCTCCGCGATCAGCAGCGACAGGGCCTCGTGGCGCGACGCGGTCAGCAGGCTGCGCAGCACCACCGCGCCTTCGGCGATGAACAGCCCCTCACGCCCCACAAGATCGCGCTCGCGCACGTCGCGGTAGGGGGCGATGCGGGGATCAAGGGGATCGTCGATGGGGATGATGGCCGGCATGGCGCCCTGTGTAGCGCCCCGGCCGTCCGGCCGAAAGCCGGAAAGCTCCTGCGGTTTGTGAAGCGGCTCACTTCGGCATCGGCTGCGGAGGTCTATCCCTGCATCAACCAGACCCGCTGCCCCAAAAAAACCGGAGGAGACGACCATGCGAACCACCATGCGAATTCCTGGCGCCGCCCTGCCGCGCTCCCTCGCCCTGACGGTTCTGGCCGTCTGCCGCGCGGTCACGCCACGCCGCCGCCCCCGCGCCGCCGACCCGCACCGGTTCGACGACCGCCTCCTGCGCGACATCGGCGTCAGCCGCGCCGACCTGATGTCCGCCAGCCGCTTGGGGCGGTCGCGGATGAGCGACCGCATGGATTGAGTGGTCGTGTTGGGCCCCCACCCTAACCCTCCCCCACCTTCGGCGAGGGAGGGGACTGCCGCCGCCCGACCCTAAAAGCCCTCCCTCGCCGAAGGTGGGGGAGGGTTGGGTGGGGGCACAACGCAACCACGTCCAAACCCCCACCCAACTCCCCATCACGCCGCCCGCAGCGGCCAGAACAGCGCGATGGCGGCGGTGCCCAGCACCACCACGATGATCGACAGCGGCAGGCCCAGCCGCCAGTAGTCGCCGAAGCGGTAGCCGCCCGGTCCCATCACCAGCGTGTTGCACTGGTGGCCGATCGGGGTGAGGAAGTCGCAGCCCGCCCCGACCGCCACCGCCATCAGGAAGGCGTCCGGCCGCAGCCCCAGGTGGTTGGCCAAGCTGGCGCCGATCGGCGCCATCACCAGCACCGTCGCCGCGTTGTTCAGGAAGGGCGTCACCGCCATGGCCGCCACCAGCATCAAGGCCAGCG
Source organism: Azospirillum canadense (assembly GCF_025961225.1). GTDB lineage: Bacteria > Pseudomonadota > Alphaproteobacteria > Azospirillales > Azospirillaceae > Azospirillum > Azospirillum canadense. The sequence goes on from NZ_JAOQNG010000010.1 coordinate 1,516,406, forward strand.
CGCCGATCGGCGGCAGGCCCTGCGCCGCCACCGAGAGCCAGCCGGCGATCAGCTCCGTCCCGCCGGTGGTGCGCAGCGCCTCGCTCACCGGGATCAGGGCGGCGAGCAGCACCAGGATCGGCCACTCGATGGCATCGTAAGCCTCCTTCAGCGTCACGACGCGCAGCGCCGTCATGGCGACCGCCGCACCGAAGAAGGCCACCACCACCGGCACTGTTCCGGTCGCCACCAGGGCGATGGTGACGACCATCACCGACAGCGCCACCCACCGCTTGCGCACGCGGCCGATGGCGAGGTCGCGCTCCGCCAGCGGCAGGCAGCCCAGCGCCGACAGCGTCTCCGACAGGCCGCTCGCCCGCGCCTGGAGCACCACGAGGTCGCCCAGCTGGAAGCGCACCCGGCGCAGCCTCTGGCGGATCGGCCGGCCGCGCCGGCTCAGCGCCAGCAGGTTGACCCCGAAGCGCTCGCGCAGGCTCACGTCCTCCACCGTCGTGCCGACCAGCGGGGAGCGCGGCTCCACCACCGCCTCGATCACCGCGAGGTCCTCGTCGCTCTCCACCCCCTCCAGATCCTTTTCGTGCATCAGCTCCAGGCCGGCGTACTTGACGATGTCGGCCAGCGCCTGGGTGTCGGCCTCCAGCACCAGCACGTCGCCGGCGAACAGCACCCAGTGGCCGGAGGGGACATAGCGCCGGTGCCGCTCCCGGATGACTGCGGCGACGGTCACGTCGCCCTCGCCGAAGGCCTCCAGGTCGGCGACGGTCTTGTTGACGAAGGGCGAGGTCTCCGGCAGCCGCACCTCCGCCGTGTAGTCGTCGATGGAGAAGCCGGCCGCACCCGACGCCGCCTTCCGCCCCTTCGGCAGCAGCCGGTGGCCGACCGTCAGGAAGGCCACACCCGCCACCGCGATGACCAGCCCCACGGGCGTGAAGTCGAACATGGAGAAGGGCTCGCCCACCATCTCGGTCCGCAGCCGGCTGACGATGATGTTGGGCGAGGTGCCGACCAGCGTCATCAGCCCGCCGAGCAGCGAGCCGAAGGCCATGGGCATCAGCAGGCTGGACGCCGAGCTGTTGTTGCGCCGCGCCACCTGCATGGCGATGGGCATGAAGATGGCCAGCGCCCCGATGTTCTTGACCACCGCCGACAGCAGCGTGACGGCGCCGGTCAGCACGATGATCTGCGCCGGGACGGTCTTCATGCGCCCGCTCAGCGGCCGCATCGCCTCCTCCACGATGCCCGACCGGCCGACCGCCGCGCTGACCACCAGGGCCGAGGCGACGATGATCACGATGTCGTCGGAAAAGCCGCGGAAGGCCTCGTCCGGTTTCACGATGCCGACGCCCACGGCCACCAGCAAAGCCAGCATGGCGACGAGGTCGTAACGCAGTCTGTCCCAGATCAGCAGCGCGATCACCGCGCCGATGATGCCGAAAGCGTAGGCTTGGTCGAGGGTCATGCGGCCTTTCGATCGTTTTCGTTATTGGGGGGCGTTTTCGTTATTGGGGAGCGTTTTCGTTATTGGGGGATCAGCGTTATTGGGATTTTCCGGACTCGCCGCGCGGTGTCGCCGCCCCGGCCGAGCCGGAGCTGTTGTTCGTCTTCGACGGCGACCGCGCGTCGCGGATCAGCTGGCCGCACTGCGGCTGCTCGTTGCTGCCGGGGTCGAGGAAGGGCAGCACGCTGGCCAGCGGGGTCAGCAGCACCCCCAGCGCCACCGCAGCGGCCCCGCGGGCGGTTGACTCCGTCGCGTTGACGCCGATGTCGGGATCGCCCAGCGTGCCGCGGACATGGACGGGCACATGCGTGGCGAAGACCTGCGGCTTCTTGGCCCGGCCCAGCACGTTCAGGTCCAGCGCCTCGTTGCGCAGGTTGATCGTGCCGTCGGCGGTAACCAGCGTTTCCGGCGTGTCCAGCACCAAGGCCTCGCTCTTCACCACGCCCTTGTCCACCGACAGGTTGGCGACCAGGCAATTGAAGGGCAGCGGCTTGTCGCCCGACAGCACGATCCCCAGCGTTTCCAGGATGTTGGTCTTCAGCCCCTTGATGGCGTAGCTGGTGATCTTCCCGCCGTCAACCGCCACGCCGAGCTTGCCGTCTGATGAGCCCAGGATGTCGGCCACCGTGGCACCACGCCCGGTCAGCTGGATGCGGCCGCTCGCCGTGCCGCCCATCTCCTGGGCGAAGCGGGTCTCGCGGAACAGCTGGGCGAGCCTGACCTGCCGCACCTCCAGGTTGGAACGCAGCGCCGGCACCTTCTGGCTGCCGTCCAGCACGGTCGTCCCAGCGATCTTGCCGCCGCCCATGCCCAGCGACATCGGGTCGATGGTCATCTTGCCGTTGGCCAGCACGATGTGGGCGGTCAGGTCGTCCAGCGGGGAGAAGGGCGCCTCCACATGCTCGCCGCGGAATTTCACGTCCATGTCGGCGTTGCGCAGCTTCTCCACCGGCACCTTGGTGGCGGGAATGATGCGGTCCGCCTTCTTGGTCGGGTAGTCGCCCTTGCCTTCGGGGGAGGCGCCGATGAAGCCCGCCATGTCGATGGCGGCCAGCTTCTTCGACGTCAGGTCGCCGGTGATCTTCGGCCGCTCGCCGCCGGTGTCCACGGCCACAACGCCGGACAGGTCGCTCTCCCCGACCTTGCCCTTCATGCCGTCGAAGCGCCAGACGGTGCCGTCCCGCCCCAGGTGGCCGGTCAGGCTGTAGGGGCGGGTCTTCGGCGTCGGGATGCCCAGGATGGGGAAGACGTCGGACAGGTCGTCGCCGCTCAGCGCCACGGACAGGTCCACGCCCTCCAGCTTCACCGGTTCGGCGATGGAGCCCTCGATCTTCCCCTTGGTCTTGCCGACCGCGGTCTCGACCTTGATCGGGTAGGGCTTCGGGTTGTCGCGCAGGTATTGCAGCGAGCCGCCTTCGACCAGCAGCGTGAAGGGCTTGCCGGCGAAGTTGCCGTTGCCGTCCAGATGGACCTCCGCGTCGCCGTTGCCGCCGGTGGCGGTGTTGATGCCGCTGTCGATGTCGATCTTGCTGGTCGGGTCGCGGTAGCGGACACGGCCGTCCTCGATCGCCAGCGCCTCGATGATGGGGATGTCGCCGCGCTTGTCGGGCTTCACCGACTCCTTGGCGACCTCCTTGCGCGGGTCGGGCCCGCCGAAGTTCCAGTTCGGCTCACCGTCCTTGTTCTTCTCCAGCACCAGCTTGGGCGCCGACAGGCGGATTTCCGGAAACTCGTAGTTGCCGCGCAGCAGCGGCCACAGGCGCAGCTGGGCGTCCAGCACCTTCAGCGCGGCCATGGTCTTCTCGTCGCTCCAGTCCGCGTTGGCGACGCGCACGCCCTCGACGTGGATGCGGATGGGGTCGCCCAGCTTCACCTTGAAATCGCCGTCGATGGCGACCTCGCGGTTCAGGGCCTTGGTCGCCTGCCGCGCGATGAAGCCGCGGGCGTCGTTCCAGTCGAACACGGCGAGCGCGATCCCCACCCCCGCCGCGATCACGACCACAAGCCCCAGCAGGCCGAGGCCGATCCATTTCAACACGGCCATCTACCGCGCCTCCCGTCCTTGAATGATCCCATAACGGGCAACAGGGCACGGGTGTGGCACGTTACCTCCAAAGGACCACAGTCCCGATCGGGGGTGCCGCCGGACCGAAGCGGTCCCACTGGATTTAACGAAAAATTGATTCAATGATGTTTTCGTACAAACCCTGATCAACCCCGTCCCGACAGCCGGTCCAGGACCATGCGCTCACTCACCAATTTCGCCCCCTCGACCTTTGAAGAGCGTGGCGCGGCCGTGGGTTTCACCACGCCGGTGCTGGCGCAGACCCGGGTGCGAAAGGACGACCGGGAACAGCTGGAAGTGCTGATCCCGAACCTGTCGGAAGGGCGCGGGGTCTATGTCGTTCCGTGGAAGGGCCTGCCGCTGGCCTTTCCGATGACGGTGCACGACCGCATGTTACAGGAACTCATTCACAGGGGCGAAGGCTGCTCCCCGGACGACATACGCAAGGCGGTGCTGGAGGCGGCGCGCTGCGGGCTGGCCGGTCCCCTGGCGGTGGAGGCGGCGGAGGCGGCGCTGCGCGACGACGACGAGCAGCGGCTGCTCATCAACTTCCAATTGATCGTGGAGGTGCTGAAGGCCGCCGGCCTGGAATCGACGGAGATCCTGCGCGCCGGCCTGGGGTCGGAGGCGGGGCAGAAGCTGACCCGCTCCTACATGGCCAAGGCCGCGCAAAGCTTCGCCATTGAGCCGACGGAGCTGTACGCCCGCGTCGCCGAACTGGCCGTCTTCATGGAGCCGGTGGGCATCGGCACTTCGCCCAAGCCGGCGCGGCTGCGCCGCCTGATGCGCGACCTGCTGCAGTTCCGCGACAGCATGACGGAATGGTCGGTCGACAACGTGTCCGAATCCGCCCCGATCGGCACCTTCTGCGCGGAGGTGGCGGAGCACACGCTGAACCACGTCCGCAACGTCGTGACGCAGCTCGACCAGTCCGTGGCGTCCTTCGAAACCCTGCTGCGGCAGTGGGACACCAAGCGCACGGCCGTCCGCCGGTCGACGACGCGGCTGTCCTGGCTGCTGGACGGCTGGGACTTCATCGTCAACACCTGGACGGCCGCCCAGGAGAAGAGCCGGCACGAGCAGGACATGACCGTGCACGAGCTGTTCCGCGTCCTTCCCTTGCTGCCCAAGGACGAGGAGCGCGCGGACCACGCCCTGCAGGCCGACCGCGTGCTGGCGGCGAACCGCCGGACCGTCAGGGCCTATGTTGATTGGCGCAGTGGTCAACTCGACATGGACCTTGTAATGCGGATTGAGGCGATCAAGGGAAAGGCGGCCTGAGCGATGGACCCGAAGGCGATTCTCGGGCTTGGCTCCAAGCTCCTCGACATCGACGAGGAACGCTTCCGCCAGGTCGTCGGCCTCCTGGAGCAGATCGGCGATCATCCGGAGGTGCAGAAGACCTTTTCCCTGATCCGCCCGCGCTTGGCGGAGGTGCGGCCCAAACGGCGGCCGACCTTCAAGCGCCTGTTCTGCGAACCGTTCGAGGATCTGTTCGAGGTGCCGAACGGCAACCAGCCGGCGCCGCTGAACCGGATCGACCGCGCCGTGGTCAACAGCCTGTGGCCGCTGGTCGAGACGACCATCGGCAAGGACCGCCTGCGCGGCGTGACCGGCGCGTTGCGCGACGGCGCCGCCCGCGCGGAGCCGGCCGCCGCCTTCTGGGCGATGAGCGCCGGGGCGGTGGCCGACATCCTGGCGCAGCTGGAGCTGGGGCGCTACGTGGACGAGCTGGGCCTGCGCGTCAACCCGGACCGCCTGCGCACCATCCAGGACATTGCGCAGATCCTGGCGATCGCGCCGGCCGTGGACGAGATGAAGGCCGTCCTGGCCCCGAAGCCGGTGCAGAAGCTGCACAAGGACCACCTGGACGGCGTCCAGGCGGCCGGGCGCTCGGTGGCGCGCGGCCGGCCGGAGACGCTGAAGCTGTTCATCCTCCTGGCGGCGGCGCGCCTGTCCGACCCGTCGATCCTGCTGGGCGGCCTGTGGGACATGGACTTCGGGCAGAAGGCCAGCGAACGCGCCGCGCTGTTCCTGGAACTCAGCGGCACGGTGGTCGCCCGCATCGAGGAGCGGTCGCGCGGCGGCGCCGCGGCCACGCCCGGCGGCACGACCGACCGCATGGCCGCGGCCGACCTCGCCGTCGACCTGATGGCCAGCCTGGAGGCCACCCGATCCGCCATGGAATACAGCCGCAACAAGGAGTTCGACCAGCGGCTGAAGGCGGTCCGGGAATCGGTGCACGACATGGTCCGCACCCAGGTGCTGGACGGTGCCGACGGCGAGATCCTGACCGCCGTCGCCACCCTGACCAACGACGGCGGCACCGACACCGGCAAGATGGTGATGGCGGAAAACCAGGCCCGCGCGCTCCGCAAATGCTCGACCATCGCCGACACGCTCGGCCTGCGCGGCGAGTTGAAGAGCGTGACGCAAAAGGCGACCGCCTCCCTGACCGACACCGCGCGCCAGGTGCTGGTGGACGGCAACGGCGACGCCCGCACCGGCTACACCGCCATCCGCATGATCGAACTGATCTCCGGCCCCGCCGAAGCCAACCAGGTCATGGACCAGATCCTGCGCACGGGGCGGCGGTAGCGGAAAGCGCCGGAAGTTGGGCCCCACCCTAACCCTCCCCCATCTTCGCTCCCGCGCAAGCGAAGCTTGCGCTGACGCGGCAGGCGGACCTTCGGTCCGCCGAGAGCGGGGGAGGGAACTCCGCCGCTCCGACGCTCAACTCCTCCCCCCGCCGAAGGTGGGTGGAGGCTGGGAGGGGGGCCCAACGCGACAACCCCACGGACCACCATGCCCTACACTGGCTGGAAACTCCCCGACGGCGAGCGCGCCCGCCTGCTGGCGCTGTTCCCGCCCGCCTACGCCACCACCGTGGCGCACCACGTCACGCTGGCATTCGGCGTCGGCCCGCGGGCGCCCCTTCCCACGGAAACAAACGGCATCATCACCGGGATCGCCGACGACGGCGCCGGCGTGCAGGCGCTGGTCGTCTCCATCGGCGGGACCACGCGGCGCCTGGACGGCTCGACCTACCACGTCACCTGGTCGCTCGGCCCCGGCCGCAAGCCGGTGGAGTCGAACGACGTCCTCCGCGCCCGCGGCTGGACTCCGGTGCCGCCGGTGCCCGTCCGGCTGGAACCGCGCTACTTCCCCCGATAGGCGAGCCCGGAACCCTCCCCCGCCCTCGCCGGTTTCTGGCGAAGACCAAGGCAGTTGACAAAGGCAGATGGAGGACAGTGCGATGCGGATCGTTCTGACCGTCGCGGCGGCGCTGGCCGTCGGCATTCCCGCCCTGATGACGACGGATGCAGCCGCGCAGGGTTCCATGACCAACAAGATCCACGAAGCCCCCACCCTCACCACCAAGCGCGATCCGGGTGCGGCCCGCAAGAACTACGCGGAGAACGCCATGGCCCGGCAGGTGGAGCATCTGATCGGGCAGAAGGTGAAGGACCCGCAGGGCAACGACGTCGGCGACGTGGAGAACCTGCTGGTCCGCCCCGACGGTAAGGTCGCCGCCCTTGTGGTGGAATGGGGCACGCTGGCCGGGCTTCGCGGCAATCAGGTGGCTGTTCCGTGGAACGAGGTGGAGCTGTCGCCTGACGGCAAGCGGGTGACCGTCAACGCCACGCGCGACCAGCTGAAGGAGCAGCCGAAATACGACCCGGCCGTGCCGGCCGCCGCCGGCATCGACCCGGACATCAAGCCGTTCCGCTAATAGGCCTCAGCCGCCAGCGTTGCGCTTCAGTGCCTGCTCGCGGTGGAAGACGAACAGGCCGCTGCCGATGATCAGCAGCGCGCCGGCCGCAATGCGCAGCGTCGGCGGCGTACCCCAGACCAGCAGGTCGAGCACCACCGCCCAGACGATCGACACGTACTGGAACGGCACGACGACCGCCGCAGGGCTCAGCTGCAACGACCGGTTCATCGCCGCGTGCCCGGCCAGCGCCGTGACGCCGAGCGCGCCCAGCAGCAGGAAATCCACCCCCGGCGGCGCCACCCACACGACGGGCAGCGTCGCCGCGCCCATCAGGCCGGTGCCGAAGGTCTGATAGCTGACCAGCGACAGGTTGCGGGCGTCGCGCAGCAGGCGGGTGGTGATCATGCCCGTCGCGAAGATGGTCGTCCCGGTCAGCGCCACCAGCGAGGGCAGCGGGTCGAAGGCGCCCGTCGGGTTCAGCACCACGACCACGCCCGCGAAGCCCACCAGCACGGCGGCCCAGCGGCGCCAGCCCACCTTCTCCCCCAGGATCGGCACCGACAGGGCGGTGACCAGCAGCGGGGCGGCCATGTAGATCGTCATGACGTTGGCGAGCGGCAGCCAGCGCACCGCCCAGTAGAAGCAGGCGACCTCCGTCGTCACGCAGCCGACGCGCAGAAGATGCAACGGCAGCCGCTCCACCGCGAAGACGGCGCGCACGCCCTCCCGCAGGATCATCGGGGCCAGCAGCACCGCGCCGAACAGGCTGCGGATGGCCAGCAGCATGCCGACCGGGTATTCGCTGACCAGCCACTTGCCCAGCGCGTCGTTGACGGTGAACAGCGACATGCCCAGCAGCATCATCAGGATGCCCATCCGGTTGTCGGGCACGGCGGAAGCGGAGGCAGCGGCGATGGCGGTCATGGACCTTCACAAAAAACTAAATCCCCTCCCCCGCCCAGCTCTCGCGCAAACCGAAGGTTTGCGCTGACGCGGCAGGCGGACCTTCGGTCCGCCGAGAGCGGGGGGAGGGTTAGGGTGGGGGCCGGAGAGTGACGTTACGCGGCCCCTCAGATCACGCCCTTATCCCGCAGGGCGGCGATGTCCGCGGCGCATAGGCCCAGCGCCTCGCCCAGCACCGCGTCGGTGTGCTGGCCGAGCGTCGGCGGGGCGACCGTGTGCTCGATCGGCGTCGCGGAGTAGCGGATCGGGCTCGCCACCGTCGGCACGGTCCCGGCCTCCGGGTGCGGCAGGTCCTGGTGGATGTTGCGGGCCTGGACATGCGGGTCGGCGAAGACCTGCGCGATGTCGTTGATCGGCCCGCAGGGGACGCCCACCTCCTCCAGCGCGCCCAGCCAGTCGCGGCTGGTGCGCTGCTCCAGCAGCATCTCCAGGATCGCCACCAGCTCCTTGCGGTGGGCGACGCGGGCCGGGTTGGTGGCGTAACGCTCGTCCTGCGCCAACTCCGGCCGGCCGGCGACCTGGCAGAACTTGGCGAACTGGCCGTCGTTGCCGACCGCCAGGATGATGTGGCCGTCCAGCGTCGCGAAGGCTTGGTACGGCACGATGTTCGGGTGCGCGTTGCCCAGCCGCTGCGGCGCCTTGCCGCCGACCAGATAGTTCATCGCCTGGTTGGCCAGCACCGCCACCTGCACGTCGAGCAGGGCGAGGTTCACCCACTGCCCCTCCCCCGTCCGGTCGCGGTGGGCGAGCGCGCCCAGCACGCCGACGGTGGCGTAGAGCCCGGTGAAGACGTCCGTCACCGCGACGCCGACCTTGACCGGCCCGCCGCCCGCCTCCTGGTCCGGCTGGCCAGTGATGCTCATCAGCCCGCCCATGCCCTGGATCATGAAGTCGTAGCCGGCGCGCTTGGCGTAGGGGCCGTCCTGCCCGAACCCGGTGATGGAGCAATAGACCAGCCCCGGGTTGATCGCCTTCAGGCTCTCGTAGTCGAGCCCGTACTTGACCAGCCCGCCGACCTTGAAATTCTCGATGACCACATCGACCTCGGCCGCCAGCTTGCGCACGAGCGCCTGCCCTTCCGGCTGCTCGAAGTCGATGGTGATCGACCGCTTGCCGCGGTTGGTCGACAGGAAATAGGCCGACTGCTCCCCGGCCCAGGGCGGACCCCAGGCGCGGGTGTCATCGCCGGCCCCCGGCCGCTCCACCTTGATGACGTCGGCCCCAAGGTCGGCCAGCGTCTGCGCCGCCCACGGCCCGGCGAGCACACGGGACAGTTCCAGGACACGAACGTGCGAAAGAGGGCCGGGCATGGCAAAAATTTCCTTTTAGGGAATGCGCTTAGATCCCCTCGCCTCTTTGGAGCTCGGAGCCGACGGCCGAAGGCCGGTTGAGCGCCGAAGGCGATCAAAGGCGGAGAGGGGTCGCGAGACTTGCGAGCGACCGGGTCAGGGTGAGGGGGCGCCCGGCAAGGGCGTCCAAGCACTGCAATTTGCAGCGTTTCCGGCCTTCGGCCGCCCCCTCATCCAACCTTCTCCCCAGGGGGGAGAAGGCTTCTACCACCTCACGCGCTGAAGGCCTGGATCCCGGTGATCGCGCGGCCCAGCACCAGGGCGTGGATGTCGTGGGTGCCTTCGTAGGTGTTGACGGCCTCCAGGTTCATCACGTGGCGGATGACGTGGAACTCGTCGGCGATGCCGTTGCCGCCGTGCATGTCGCGGGCGACGCGGGCGATGTCCAGGGCCTTGCCGCAGTTGTTGCGCTTGATCAGGGAGATCATCTCCGGCGCCGCCTTGCCCTCGTCCAGCAGGCGTCCGACCTGAAGCGCGGCCTGCAGGCCGAGCGCGATCTCCGTCTGCATGTTGGCGAACTTCAGCTGCGGGATCTGGTTGGCGGCCAGCGGGCGGCCGAACTGCTTGCGGTCCAGCTGGTACTGGCGGGCGGCGTGGAAGCAGAACTCAGCCGCACCCATGGCGCCCCAGGCGATGCCGTAGCGGGCGCGGTTCAGGCAGCCGAACGGGCCGGCGATGCCCTCGATGTTCGGCAGGCGGTTCTCCTCCGGCACGAAGACCTCGTCCATGACGATTTCGCCGGTGGTCGAGGCGCGGAGCGAGAACTTGCCCTCGATCTTCGGCGCGGACAGGCCCTTCATGCCCTTTTCCAGGACAAACCCGTTGATCTTGCCGCTTTCCATCTTCGCCCACACGACGAACACGTCGGCGATGGGCGAATTGGTGATCCACATCTTGGATCCGGTCAGGATATAGCCGTCCGCGACCTTCTTGGCGCGCGTCTTCATGCCCGCGGGGTCGGAGCCGGCGTCCGGCTCCGTCAGGCCGAAGCAGCCGACCCACTCGCCGGTGGCGAGCTTCGGCAGGTACTTCTCGCGCTGGGCCTCGCTGCCGTAGGCGTAGATCGGGTGCATGACCAGCGAGGACTGCACCGACATGGCCGAGCGGTAGCCGCTGTCGATCCGCTCCACCTCGCGGGCGACCAGCCCGTAGGAGACGTAGTTCACGCCGGCGCAGCCGTAGCCGTCGATGGTCGAGCCGAGGAAGCCCAGCTCGCCCATCTCGTTCATGATCTCGCGGTGGAAGATCTCGTGCCGGTTCGCCTCGGTCACGCGCGGCAGCAGCTTGTCCTGGCAGTAGGAGCGCGCGGCGTCGCGGATCATCCGTTCGTCCTCGGTCAGCTGCTCGTCGAGCAGCAGCGGATCCTCCCAGTTGAAGGAGGCGAGCTTGGCGGAAGCGATACCGGTCTTGGCGGCCATTCGTGATTCTCCCCAGAAACTTTGGGCATCCGTTGATCTTGCGTGCAAGGTGGCGCAGTCCTTCTCATGGATCAAATACATTTGTCTGGCGATATTCATCGATTTTTCCTATAAGAAGACGCCATGGATCTCCGCCACCTCCGCCACTTCGTCGCCGTCGCCGAGGAGCTGCATTTCAGCCGCGCCGCGGTGCGGCTGGGCATTGGGCAGCCGCCGCTCAGCCAATCGATCCAGGCGCTGGAGGCGGAACTGGGCGCCCGCCTGTTCGAGCGCACCAAGCGCCGCGTCGAGCTGACGGAGCCCGGCCAGCTCCTTCTTCATGAGGCGCGCGAGATCCTGGCGCGGGCGGAGCGCGCGGCGGTGCTGACCCGGCGGGCCGCGAAGGGCGAGGTGGGGGAGCTGCGCGTCGGCTTTACGGCGGCCGCCCCCTTCCTGCCGGTGGTGCCGCGAATCATCGACGCCTACCGCCGTGCCCACGCCGACGTGCACCTCACCCTCGTGGAGCTTCCGTCCAAGCAGCAGTTGACGGCGCTCGCCGACCACCGTCTGGATGTCGGCTTCATCCGGGAGCCGCGATTCGTCCCCGACCCGGCCGCCTTCCGATTCCATGATGTGGTGCGCGAGCCGCTGCTGGCGGTGATGCGCGCCGACCACCCGCTGGCCGCGCGCGAGGTGGTGCCGCTCGCCGCGCTGCGCGACGAGCCCTTCGTCTTCTACCCCGCCGACTTCGGCACCAGCACGCACGAGCAGGTCTTCGCGCTGTGCGCCGCTGCCGGCTTCCGCCCCAACGTCGCGCAGGACGCGCGCGAGGCCTTCACCATCATCGGGCTGATCGCCGCCGGGCTGGGCGTGTCGATTCTTCCCGGTCAGCTACGACAGGTGGCGCTGGAGGGGGTAGTCTACCGCCCCCTGGACAGCGCCGACGCCTTCACGATGCTGCAATTGGCCCAGCGCAGCGGCGAGCGCTCGCCTTTGGTGGGAAACTTCACCGACATCGTCGCGCGAATCGCGCCACGAGCCGGCAATTGACGGGACGCGGCGCCGCGCAGTCCCCCGTCCACACCGGCAACCGCCCAAAGTCGGGCTTCTCATCCGATTACGGAAAGAGCACACTTGCGTTCAAAGCGCGGTCAAACCCTTCGCACCTGCACAAAATTTGACCAGCCTGTTCAATTGATCATGACGCGAGCAACAGGCTTGTCGAATTTATTAAACGCGTATACCGTCTGTCCCAACGCATAGGACGTGTTCCGGAAACGCAACCCGGAACCGCGGATGCCTCGGAGGACGGGGGAAGATGATGGACGGCGGCATGGTCGGGACGACGCAGGCGTTGGTGCGATTCGTCGGGGTGCAAAAGACCTACGACGGGGAACACCTTGTGGTGAAGAACCTCGACCTCGACATCCGCAAGGGTGAGTTCGTAACCCTGCTCGGCCCTTCGGGCTCGGGCAAGACGACGACGCTGATGATGCTGGCGGGGTTCGAGGTGCCGACGCACGGCGAGATCTTCATCGCCGACCGGCCGATCAAGAACATGCCGCCGCACAAGCGCGACATCGGCATGGTCTTTCAGAACTACGCCCTGTTCCCGCACCTTACCATCGAGGAGAACGTCGCCTTCCCGCTGACGGTCCGCGGCACCGCGAAGGCGGAGGTGACGGAGCGCGTGCGCAACGCGCTGCGCATGATCAAGCTGGAGAACCTGGCGCACCGCCGCCCCGGCCAGCTGTCGGGCGGCCAGCAGCAGCGCGTGGCGCTCGCCCGCGCCCTGGTCTTCAACCCGCAGCTGGTTCTGATGGACGAGCCGCTGGGCGCGCTTGACAAGCGCCTGCGCGAGCACATGCAGCTGGAAATCAAGCAGTTGCACGAGCAGATGGGCATCACTGTAGTCTACGTCACCCACGACCAGGGGGAGGCGCTGACCATGTCGGACCGCATCGCGGTGTTCAACGACGGCATCGTCCAGCAGATCGACAAGCCCGACGCGCTGTACGAGCAGCCGGTGAACAGCTTCGTTGCCAACTTCATCGGCGAGAACAACGTGCTGTCCGGCACCGTCGAGAATATTGAACAGGGCTTCTGCCGCGTGGCGCTGGCGTCGGGCGGCTCGGTCGTGGCCCAGGCGGTCAACGTGCAGGGGCCGGGGGCGGCCACCGCGCTGTCCGTCCGGCCGGAGCGCATCGTGATCGTGCCCGACGGCGCCTCGACCGACCTTGCCAACCGCCTGCCCGCCACGGTGCAGGACACCATCTATCTCGGCGACCACGCGCTGGCCGTGCTCAAGGTCGCCGGAAACGGGGAGTTCATGGTCAAGCTGCCGCCGGGCGCCCATGCGGGCCTCGGCCACGGCCAGGCCGTGTCCATCGCCTTCCGCCCCGAAGACTGCCGGGCGCTCGATCCCGTGTGATCGAGCCCGTCCGGCGGCGCCCACGGGTTCGGGCCGGGACGCATCACCTCCAGGACGCAACCATAGAAACGAAGGAACGGGGACGATGTCGAAAATGAAGGTGGCTTTGGGTTTTGTTGCGACGCTGACCGCCGGCATTGCGCTGGCCACGGCCGCCCAGGCGCGTGACCTGACCGTCGTGTCGTGGGGCGGTGCGTACCAGGACGCCCAGAAGAAGGTCTATTTCGAGCCGTTCAAGAAGGCCGCCGGCGTGCCGATGAACGACGAGTCGTGGGACGGCGGCATCGGCGTCCTGCGCGCCAAGGTGCAGGGCGGTGCGGCCACCTGGGACGTCGTCCAGGTCGAGAGCGAAGAGCTGGCCGTCGGCTGCGAGGAAGGCCTGTTCGAGCACATCGACTTCTCGAAGATCGGCGGCGAGGCCGCTTACCTGCCGCCGACGGTCGACCCGTGCGGCGTCGGTGCGATCGTGTACGACTTCGTGCTCGGCTACGACAAGGACAAGATCAAGGACGCGCCGAAGAGCTGGGCGGACTTCTTCGACACCAAGAAGTTCCCGGGCAAGCGCGGCCTGCGCCAGGGCGCCAAGACCACGCTGGAAATCGCCCTGATGGCCGACGGCGTCGCGCCGAAGGACGTCTACAAGGTGCTCGGCACCGAGGAAGGCATCGACCGCGCCTTCAAGAAGCTGGACACCATCAAGAACGACATCGTCTGGTGGAAGGCCGGCGCCCAGCCGCCGCAGCTGCTCGCCTCGGGCGAAGTGGCGATGACCTCGGTCTACAACGGTCGCATCGACGCCGCCAACAAGGCCGAGAAGAAGAACTTCGGCATGGTGTGGAACGGCGCGCTGTTCACCATCGACAGCTGGGTCATCCTGAAGGGCAGCCCGAACAAGGACGTCGCCTACAAGTTCCTGGACTTCGTCGGCAAGCCGGAGAACCAGGCCAAGCTGTCGGAGAACATCGCCTACGGCACGTCGAACAAGGACGCCCCGTCGAAGATCGCCCCGGCCGTCCTGAAGGACCTGCCGACCGCGCCGGAGAACATGAAGAACGCGGTCGAGATCAGCGTCCCCTTCTGGCTTGAGAACATCGACCGCCTGACCGAGCGCTTCAACAAGTGGGCGGCGAAGTAAGCCTCTGAGGTCCCTGAGCCGGGCCCCTACCCAACCTCCCCCCATCTTCGACGGGGGGAGGAGACATCCCCTCCCCCGCCGAAGGTGGGGGAGGGTTAGGGTGGGGGCCCAGCGCCAGCACCTCCAAAAAAACTCTCTGCACTTCTATTATTGTAGGCCGCCCATGACAGCCGCGTTCGTCGCCGGCGCCGACGCGCCGACCGAGGTGCCGCTCAAGCGCCGCCTGAAGCGGGCGGAACGGGCCCGCCAGTTCAAGGCGCTGGCCCTGGTCCTGCCGCTTCTCCTGTTCCTGCTCTTCACCTTCCTCGGCCCCATCGCCGGCATGCTCTGGCATTCGGTGGACGACTGGGAGGTTCCGAAGACCCTGCCCCACACCGTCGCGGCCCTGTCCGACTGGAACGGCAAGGATCTGCCGGACGAGAAGGCCTTCGCGGCGCTGGCCGGCGATCTCCAGGCCGCCCGCGCGGCCGGCACCGTCGCCATCCCGTCGAAGCGGCTGAACTACGTCGTCAACGGCTTCCGCAGCACGCTCGCCAGCACCGCACGCAACCTGAAGACGGTGCCGGAGCCCGGCACGGCCAAGGACACGCTGATCGCCATCAACCCGGCCTGGGGCGACCGCGCCACCTGGGCGGCGATCAAGGGCGCCAGCGGCCCGCTGACCAGCTTCTACCTGCTGGGCGCCCTGGACCTGACGCGCAATTTGGACGGCGCCATCGTCGCCGCCCCGGCGGAACAGGCCATCTACCGCGACGTCTTCGCCCGCACCTTCACCATCGGCTTCGGCGTCACCGTGCTCTGCCTGATCCTCGGCTTCCCGGTCGCCTACCTGCTGGCGAACCTGCCCGCCGGCCGGTCGAACCTGCTGATGATCTTCGTGCTGCTGCCCTTCTGGACCTCGCTTCTGGTGCGCACCTGCGCCTGGATCGTGCTGTTGCAGAGCGAAGGCGTGGTCAACGACGGCTTGCGCTGGCTGGGCGTGATCGACGAGCCACTGCGGCTGATCTACAACCGCTTCGGCGTCTATGTGGCGATGACCCACGTGCTGCTGCCCTTCATGATCCTGCCGCTCTACAGCACCATGAAGGCGATCTCCCCGGCCTACATGCGCGCCGCCGCCTCGCTCGGCGCCTCGCCGGTCACCGCCTTCCGCCGCATCTACCTGCCGCAGACCCTGCCGGGCGTGGGTGCGGGCAGCCTGCTCGTCTTCATCCTGGCCATCGGCTACTACATCACGCCGGCCCTGGTGGGTGGTGCGGCCGACCAGATGATCAGCTACTTCATCGCCTTCTACACCACCGAAACGGTCAATTGGGGTCTGGCCTCGGCGTTGGGCGCGGTCCTGCTGCTCGCCACGCTGCTGCTCGCCGTCGTCTATGGAAAGCTGGTCCACGGCCAGCAGGTCACGGGAGGGATGAAGAATTGAGCGCGAACCACTCCCCCCGCACGACCAGCCAGCGCGCGGCATGGATCACCACCGTCGTCGCGTCCACGCTGATCTTCATCTTCCTGATGGCACCGATCCTTGCGATCATGCCGCTGTCCTTCAGCTCCGGCGCCTACCTGACCTACCCGCTGCCGGGCTTCAGCCTGCGCTGGTACCAGGATTTCCTGAACTCGCCACGCTGGATGCTGTCGCTGAAGAACAGCATGATCATCGGCGTTGCCTCGACCATCCTGTCCATGGTGCTCGGCACCATGGCCTCGCTGGGGCTGGCGCAGTGGAAGAGCAAGTTCAAGCCGCTGGTGCTCGCGATCGTGCTGTCGCCGGTCGTCGTGCCGGGCGTCATCACCGCGGTCGGCCTGTACTTCTTCTTCGCCCCCATCGGGCTGACCGGCAGCTACGCCGGCCTGATCCTGGCGCACACCGCGCTGGCGACCCCCTTCGTGGTGATCACGGTCAGCGCGACGCTGCAAAGCTTCGACATGAACCTTGCCCGCGCCGCGGCCTCGCTCGGCGCCTCGCCGCTCGTCGCCTTCCGCCGGGTGATCCTGCCGCTGATCCTGCCGGGCCTGGCGTCCGGCGCGCTGTTCGCCTTTGCGACCAGCTTCGACGAGGTGGTGGTCGTCCTGTTCATGGCCGGCCCGGAGCAGCGCACCCTGCCGCGTGAAATGTTCAGCGGCATCCGCGAGAACATCAGCCCGACCATCACAGCGGCGGCGGTGATCCTGACCACCGTGTCGGTCATCCTGCTCGCCACCATGGAAGGCCTGCGCCGGCGCAACGAACGTCTGAAGGGCAACCTGCCGGGGTGATCGACCTCTGCCCCTCCCCAACCCTCCCCCGCTTCGCGGTGGAGGGGGCTTGGGAAAAGGGCAGCGGCAGTCCCCTCTCCCTCGAAGAGGGGGAGGGTTAGGGAGAGGGCACCGGTTGCCGAACGATCACTTCCGCCCCTCATACGCCTCCAAAATCCGCCCGCCGCGCTCCCCGGTCCGCGCGGCCCAGGCCTCCACCGCCGGCTTCGCCGCCGCACGCAGGGCCGCCACAAAGCTTTCGCTCAAACCCGTCGTGATGGTCATGCCATGACCCCGCATCGCCTCGTAGTTCTTGGCAACCCGGTCCTGCACCAGCGCCCACTGGCGCTGCTCCGTCGCGGCCGCGGCCTCCAGCAGGGCTTTGCGCTGGTTGTCGGTCAACTTCTCCCAGGCCGCGGTCCCGATCGTCGCGAAGCTCAGCGGCGCGGCGTAGTTCAGCTCCGTGAAATTCGTCAGAACATCCCACAGCTTGCGCCCGGCCCCGCCGTCACCGGAGGTCAGCGCCGCGTCCATCTCGCCGCTCGCCAGCTTGGCCTGCGCGTCGGCAAAGCTGATGCTGGCCGGCACGGCGCCCAGGCGGGCAAAGACGTCCTCGCCGGTCTTGTCGTAGGTGCGGATGCGCAGGCCCTTCAGCGCGCCGGCCGAATCCACCGGCTTCTTCGCCCAGATGCCCGACGGCGGCCAGGGCGTGACGTAGAGAAGCTTCTGGTTGTGGGCGGCCAGCGCCCGCTCGTATTCCGGCCGCGCGGCCTCCAGCAGCACCTTGGACTGCGCCGGCGTCACCGCCACGAAGGGCAGCGAGGACAGCAGGAACAGCGGGTCCGCCTTGTCGAGCGAGCCGGCGAGGGGATCGGCCAGATCGACCTCGCCGCGGCCGACCGCCGCGAACAGGTCCGCCGACTTGCCGAGCTTGGCGTCGAATTGGGGGTCGATCACCACGGCCCCACCGGTCAGCTCCTTGACCTTCTCCGCGAAGAAGGCGTCGCCTTCCGCGGTGATGGAGGTGGCCGGGTACTCGTTGCCCATGCGCAGCGTCAGGGCATCGGCAAGGGCTGTCCTGGGGGTTGCCGGCAAGGCTGCGGTGAAGGCGACCAGGAGGGCGCCGGTGAAGCGGAGTGCTGTTCGCATGCTGTATCCTCGAACCGGAGCGGCACGACCTTCGCGTGCGCGCGTGTCGAGGAAAGAAAACCCTATCGCGCGCCGCCTCGCAAGGCCAACACCCGCGGGTTGCTCACCAACAGGGCGGGAACATCACAAATACGGCGGCGTGCAGGCGCTGATGATCTCGCATTCCTCTTCGCCGACGTTGCGGAAGCGGTGCGGGATGCGGCTGTCGAACAGGTAGGCGTCGCCGGGCTCCAGGATCTCCTTGCGGTCGCCGACCGTCAGCTCGATCCGGCCGCGGATGACGATGCCGCCCTCCTCCGATTCGTGCTGGAGCATGGTGCGCCCGCCGGTGTCGGCGCCCGGCGCGTATTTCTCGTGCAGGACCTGGAGGTTGCGCCCGCGCAGGTCGCCGACCTGCCGGTAGGAGATCGTGCCGACCTTGCTTTTGACCAGCCCCGTCAACTCGACCAGATCGCGCTTCCTGAAGAAGATCTGCTCGCGCGGCGGCAGGTCGCCGGGGGAGAAGAACTCCGCCAGCGACATCGGAATGCCCTGGAGCACCTTGCGCAGCGAGGAGACCGACGGGCTGCAACGGTTCTGCTCGATCAGCGAGATGGTGCCGTTGGTCACGCCGGCACGCTGGGCGAGCTGGCGCTGGGACAGGCCGTTGGATTCGCGGACCTGCTTCAGGCGCGCGCCGACGTCGAAATCCACTGCGTCCACGTCCATGGGTCGGTCCCTGTTTCCTGAACAAAAGGCATACCGGATTCGCGTGGGTGCGTCATCAAAAACTCAACACCCGAATAGGGTTGTTTAACTTTTTAAACATGGTACGCTCCTTTTCATTGTCCAACCCCAGGGCCAAACCGAGGCAGACCCCTATGCTGTCGCTGACCGACAAGAGCCTTCTCCAGACCCAGGCCTACGTGAACGGCACGTGGCGCAACGCGTTCTCCGGCAAGACTTTTCCGGTGACCAACCCGGCGACGGGGGAGGAGCTGGCCCAAGTCGCCGACGTCGGCGCGGAGGAGACGCGGCAGGCGATCAACGCCGCCGACGCCGCTCTGCCCGCCTGGCGCGCCAAGACCGCCAAGGAGCGCGCGGTCATCCTGCGCCGCTGGTACGAGCTGATCCTGGCCGCGCAGGAGGATCTTGCCGTCCTGATGACGGCGGAACAGGGCAAGCCGCTGGCCGAGGCGCGCGGCGAGGTGGTCTACGGCGCCAACTTCATCGAGTGGTTCGCCGAGGAAGGCAAGCGCGTCTACGGCGACGTCATCCCGACCTTCGCCGGCAACAAGCGCATCGTCGTGCTGAAGGAGCCGATCGGCGTCGTCGCGGCGATCACGCCGTGGAACTTCCCCAACGCCATGATCACCCGCAAGGTGGCCCCGGCGCTCGCCGCCGGCTGCACGGTCGTGGTGAAGCCGGCGGAGGACACCCCGCTGTCGGCGCTGGCGCTGGCCGTGCTCGCGGAGCGTGCGGGCGTCCCCGCCGGTGTGTTTAATATCGTCACCGGCTCCGACCCGGTCGCCATCGGCGGCGAACTGACCGCCAGCCCGATCGTCCGCAAGCTGAGCTTCACCGGCTCCACCGAGGTCGGCCGCATCCTGATGCGCCAGTCGGCCGACACGGTGAAGAAGGTCTCGCTCGAACTCGGCGGCAACGCGCCCTTCATCGTCTTCGACGACGCCGACCTGGACGAGGCCGTCAAGGGTGCCCTGGCGTCCAAGTACCGCAACTCCGGCCAGACCTGCGTCTGCGCCAACCGCCTGCTGGTCCAGGCCGGCGTCTACGACGCCTTCGCCGCCAAGCTGGTCGAGGCGGTGAAGCAGATCCGCGTCGGCAACGGCATGGAGGCCGGCGTCGCCCAGGGCCCGATGATCAACACCCAGGCCGTCGACAAGGTGGAGGAGCTGATGGGCGACGCGGTCGCCAAGGGGGCCAAGGTGGCGCTGGGCGGCAACCGCCACGCGCTCGGCGGCACCTTCTTCGAGCCGACCATCCTGACCGGCGTCACCACCGAGATGCGCGTGGCCCGCGAGGAGATCTTCGGCCCGGTCGCCCCGCTTTTCAAGTTCGAGACGGAGGCCGACGCCGTCCGCATGGCGAACGACACCGAATTCGGCCTTGCCGCCTACTTCTACAGCCGCGACATCGGCCGCGTCTGGCGCGTGGCGGAGCAGCTGGAATATGGCATGGTCGCCATCAACGAGGGCATCCTGTCGACCGAGGTGGCGCCGTTCGGCGGCATCAAGCAGTCGGGCATCGGCCGCGAAGGCTCCAAGTACGGCATGGATGACTTCCTGGAGATCAAGTACCTGTGCGTCGGCCTGGGCGCCTGACGCGATCGCCTGAAGCAGACGCTAAGCAGACGTTAGAATCGGGGGTAGTAGACATGAGCAACCAGTCCTTCCAGGATCGCCGCAACGCCGCCGTTCCGCGCGGCCTCGCCAACGCCATGCCGGTCTATGTGGACCGCGCCGAAAACGCCGAGATGTGGGACGTCGAGGGCAACCGCTTCATCGACTTCGCGGGCGGCATCGCCGTTCTGAATACCGGCCACCGCCACCCGAAGATCGTCGAGGCCGTGAAGGCGCAGCTCGACCGCTTCACCCACACCTGCGCGATGGTCACGCCGTACGAGTCCTTCGTGGCTCTGGCGGAGCGTCTGAACGCGCTGGTCCCGGGCTCCACGCCGAAGAAGACCGCCTTCTTCACCACGGGTGCCGAGGCGGTTGAGAACGCCGTCAAGATCGCCCGCGCCCACACCGGCCGTCCGGGCGTGATCGCCTTCACCGGCGCCTTCCACGGCCGCACGCTCCTGGCGATGGCGCTGACCGGCAAGGTCGTTCCCTACAAGGTCGGCTTCGGCCCCTTCCCGGCCGAGGTCTACCACGCGCCCTTCCCCAACGCCTACCGCGGCATCAGCGTCCAGGACAGCCTGAAGGCGCTGGAGACGCTGTTCAAGTCGGACGTGGACGCCACCCGCGTCGCCGCGATCATCGTGGAGCCGGTGCAGGGTGAGGGCGGCTTCAACATCGCCCCGCCGGAGTTCCTGCAGGCGCTGCGCTCGATCTGCGACCAGAACGGCATCCTGCTGATCATCGACGAGATCCAGACCGGCTTCGCCCGCACCGGCAAGATGTTCGCCATCGAGCATTCCGGCGTCGAGCCCGACCTGATGACCATGGCGAAGAGCCTCGCCGGCGGCTTCCCGCTGTCGGCCGTCACCGGCAAGGCGGAGATCATGGACGCCCCGATCCCCGGCGGTATCGGTGGCACCTATGCCGGCAACCCGCTGGCGACCACCGCGGCGCTCGCCGTGCTGGACGTCATCGAGGAGGAGAAGCTGATCGAGCGGTCCCAGCAGCTGGGCGAGCGCATCGCCGGCCGCTTCCGCACGATGGCCCAGCGCAACACGCTGTCGGTGATCGGCGACGTGCGCAACCTGGGCGCCATGATCGCCATGGAGCTGGTGAAGGACCGCGGCACCAAGGAGCCGGCGCCGGAGCTGACCAAGGCGCTGGTCGCCAAGGCGGCGGAAAAGGGCCTCGTCCTGCTGTCCTGCGGCACCTACGGCAACGTGATCCGCATCCTGGTCCCGCTGACCGCGTCCGACGCGCTGGTGGACGAGGGCCTGGACATCATCGAGCGCTCGCTGGAAGAGCTGGTTTCCGCCTAAAGCACAGCACGTCCCCAGACTTGAACAGCCCTCCTTCCCCACGGGGAAGGAGGGCTTTCTTTTGCCCGCCCTTACGCCGCCCCTACGCCGCCGCCTTACCCACCGCGGCCCGCATCCACGCCGTGTATCCCAGCGCCGCGACCGCCACCGCCAGCGGCACGAAGGACACCCACAGCACCGTGTCCCAGCCATAGGCCGTCAGCAGCCCGCCCGACGCGAAGGAGCCCAGCGCCATCGTCCCGAACACGATGAAGTCGTTCAGCGACTGCACCCGCGTCCGCTCCTCCGGCCGGTGGCATTCCAGCACCAGCGCCGAGGCACCCAGGAAGCCGAAGTTCCAGCCGAGGCCGAGCAGGATCAGGCTCGCCCAGAAATGCCCCACATCGACCCCGGCCAGCCCGACCGCGGCGGCGGCGCCGATCAGCGCCAGCCCGGCCATCACCAGACGCGGGGCGCCGTAGCGCGCGATCAGCCGCCCGGTGACGAAGCTGGGGGCGTACATGGCGATCACGTGCCATTGCAGGCCCAGGTTCGACGCCTCCTGCGACAGGCCGCACAGCCGCATCGCCAGCGGCGCGGCGGTCATGATGAAGTTCATCAGCAGGTAGGACACCAGCCCGCAGACCACCGCGGTGACGAAGCGCGGCTGCACCGCGATGGCGCCGATCGGCCGCCCGCCGGCCATCTCCGCCGCCCTCTCAGCCGCAGTCGGCTTGGGCAGCCGCACGCCGAGCAGGACGAGCGCCGACACCCCGGCCACCGCCGCCTGCGCCAGGTAGGTCGCCGCGAACAGGTGCGGCGCCCACAGGTCCATGGTGTGGGTGACCAGCTGCGGCCCGATCACCCCGGCGAACACCCCGCCCGCCATCACCGCGGACATGGCCCGCGCCCGCCGTTCCGGCGGGGCGCAGTCGGCGGCGGCGAAGCGGAAGGACAGCACCACGGCGGCGTAGGCCCCGCCCGGCACCATCGCCGCGCAGAACAGCCCGAACGACCCCAGCACGACCGCCAGGGCGCACAGCAGCCCGACCAGCACGCCGCAGCCCGTGCCCGCCAGGAAGGCGGCGCGCCGGCCGTGCCGCCGCGCGATGGAGCCGGCCGGCAGGGTGCACAGCGCCATCCCCACCACGAAGATGGAGATCGGCAGCGTCGCCAGCGCCGGGCTGGGCGCCAGCGTGTTGCCGACAATGGCGCCCGTGGCGTAGACGACCACCGAGTTCGCCCCGGCCAGAGCCTGCGCGACGGACAGCCGCAGGACGTTGCCCAGCTCATGCGCATAGGGCGTCGCGGCGGCGCGTGTGGTCTCGGTGCTGGCGTCGGCGTGCGGCATGAAGGGTCCCGATCGGTGCGGCAAAGGCGATTGATCCAGGAGTAACGCCCCCGCATTATGAACGGAAATGGTTTGTTCTCATGATTGCATGAACAGATGTCATAAATGATGGCCCACGATGCTTGACCGCCCCCTTCTCGCGATCCTGCGCGAGGTCGACCGCCTGGGCAGCGTCACCGCCGCCGCCGCCCGCCTGAACCTCAGCCAGTCGGCGCTGAGCCACACCGTCCGCAAGTTCGAGGAGCGCCACGGAGTCGCGATCTGGATGAAGAAGGGCCGCAGCCTGCGCTTCACCCAGGCCGGGGAGCATCTTCTGGCGCTGGCCCAGCGCGTCCTGCCGCAGTTCGAGCACGCCGAGCGCGTCCTGGCCGACTTCGCCTCCGGCCGCCGCGGCGCCCTGCGGGTGGGGATGGAATGCCACCCCTGCCAGCGCTGGCTGATGCGGCTGACCGGCGCCTACCTCGCGCGCTGGCCGGACGTGGAGTTCGAGGTCCGCACCGCCTTCCGCTTCGACGGAGTCGCCGCCCTTCTGGACAACGAGATCGACCTGCTGATCACCCCCGACCCGGTCGACGCGCCCGAGATCCTGTTCACACCGGTCTTCGACTACGACCTCGTCCTGGTGGTCCCCACTGCCCACCCCCTGGCCGCCCGTGGCGAGGCCCAGCCGCAGGACCTTCTGGACGAGGAGCTGATCACCGTCCCGGTCAGCCTGGAGCGCCTGGACATCTACACCCGCTTCCTCATCCCCGCCCACTGCCGCCCCCGCCGCCACCGCACCGCCGAGACGACCGACCTGATGCTGCACCTCGTCGCCGCGGGCCGCGGAGTCACCGTCCTTCCCGACTGGCTGGTCCAGGAGGACGGCGCCGACCTCCCCCTCCACCCCGTCCGCCTCGGCCCCACCGGCCTCCCCAAAAGCATCCACCTCGGCACCCGCCGCGGCGAGGAAGCGGTGGACTACATTGCGGGGTTCCTGGCGTTGGCGCGGGAGGTGGGGCGGTAGGGGGAGTGGGGCGGCGTGGGCTGGAGTGCGGGCAGGTGGTTTAAGAGCGCCGATCAAAGCCTATTCCGAGCTGAAGCGACACAACGGTACCAGCGCGACGGGAAAAGGTTTTGATCCGCGTTCTAACTCTGATTCTGAACTGAGTCACCTTAGTGACCCGATGCGGGCCGTCGCATACGGTCGCACTGCGCCAAAGGTGACCCCAGAAGCGAAAGCTGCAATCAAACACGAACAAAGGCATCGCATCCACAGCTGTGGTTGGTAGCGCAGCGCTGGGATTTTTTCAATCTGCGGGCTACGCTGCACTTAGAAATGCGCTTCTTTTGTGATACCATCTATTCAACTACGTCCACGCAGTGGGTGAGTGGTCGGATCGTCGAGTTGATGCAGGAACATCACGTTGGCCCGGCGTGTCCGCTTGAGATTTACGACGATAAAGTAGCTAAAGGGGATAATAGCAACGTGCATAAGCGATATCCGCGCGGATCAGAATGGCGGCAATGGGATCTCCATATTCACAGCCCAGCCTCTTTTCATTGGAAGGGTGACCGGTTCACCCATGCTGGCTCGAGCGCGAAAGACAAAGAACTGATCGACGAGATGATCGGTGCGCTGAATGAAGCTGAGCCCGCTGTATATGCGATTCAAGATTACTGGAATTTCGATGGTTGGTTCGCTCTCAAGCGACGGCTTGCGGAAGCCGGTGCGCCGGTGCTCGAAAAGACTGTCTTCCCAGGAATCGAACTCCGAATCGCGGCACCGATGAAGGGCCGCCTGAATGCGCATGCCATCTTCTCCGACCAAATCCCCGACCAGTTGCTTCTGAACTTTTTATCCGCGCTTAAGCTTGAAATTACCGGAGAGCCTGTTTCGAACCATGCATTGATCAACTATGCACGCGACGTAAATACAGACAAGTTGAAGCGCCATGGATTTGATAAATTACAGGTCATGGCTGACGACCAAGTAGCGCTCAATGCGGGCTACGTCACCGCAGAAATCACCGTCGAAAGCTACAAGTCGGCAGTGCGAGGAGCGCCAAATGGGATGGCGGCTGGCTTCATGGCATTTGACACCAATGACGGCATCGAATCAGTCAAACATCTCGAACACTATGGCTACGCTATCGGATTGTTAGACAACTCACCAATTTTTGAGACCAGGAACGACGGATTTTGGAATGCCTTCGTCGGTCGAAAGACGCCAGAGAACAGTAAGTATTTTGATGCATTCCAGGAGTCAATCCGCTACACCCCGCGGCTTCCGGTCTCCGGGAGCGACGCACATCAGTTTCGCGGGATACCTGGTGACAATAACTCCCGCGGCTATGGAGATTTCCCATCGCAGAAAATAACTTGGATTAAAGCTGATCCAACTTGGCGTGGCCTCCAACAAGCAATCAAAGAGCCTCAAAAGCGATGCCACATAGGCCTGATTCCACCTAAACTCCAACGGGTACTGGCGAATAAGACTTTTTACATTGATACGGTTTCCGTCGCCAAGGTCGAAGGGAGTGAAGCAACTGATTCTTGGTTCGATGGATGCGCTATTCCTTTGAACACAGACTTGGTCGCAATTATCGGCAATAAGGGAAGCGGCAAAAGCGCCTTGGCGGACGTGCTCGCTCTACTCGGCAATTCTCAGCAGCACTCTCATTTCTCATTCCTGAGAGCTGATCGCTTCCGCGGAAAGGCCGGCGAGCCCGCTCGCCATTTCGAAGGCGAGTTGCATTGGTTGGCTGGAAGTCCAATGCGCGCAAATCTTGCTGATAATCCGGCGGCTGATCGAGTCGAACTTGTCCGCTATGTGCCACAAGGCCGGTTCGAGGTGTTGTGCAATGAGCACGTTACCGGTCGCTCGGAAAATTTTGAGCGTGAACTTCGCTCAGTTATCTTCTCTCATATCCCATCTGAGGATAGGCTGAGGGCGCTCGATTTTGATCAGTTGATCGACGCCCAAGAGGGTATGCTGCGCGCGCGGCTGGATGAAGCGCGTAAAAACCTGTCTACACTTAACCGCATTATTGCGGGTATTGAAGATCAGCTCCACCCAGATATTCGCAAGAACATCGAGGAGCAGATAAGGCTGAAGGAGGTTCAACTCGCGGAATTAGAACTCAGCAGGCCGAGTGCCGTACCGGCACCAACTGACACGCTTACCGTTGAGCAAGAGGCCGCTGCGGCGACATTGGAATCTCTTGTCGCCACCAATGAAAATCTGGGCATCGAGGAAAAGTCCATTGGCGTTGAACTCGCCGTCATCTCTAGGAAGCGAAAGTCGAGCCAAAACATTTGGGAACGCATCACGCTTCTTCAATCTCAATTCGCTGATGCAACAAATGGAATCGCGGAAGACTTGAAGAGTTTGGGATTAGAGCCGGCTGATGTGCTGCTTTTCGAAATCAAGCGAGAAAAGCTTGCAGAGATTGATAGGCAAGCCGATGAGGAATCCGCGAAGTTCGCCTCACGCCTTCAAGAAATAAAGGCTCTCAAGCAAACCCATGCCGAACAGATCTCTTCAGCTACGGAAGCGTTGGACGGTCCGCAGCGCGCATACCAGAACTATATCAGCGCTTTGAAGAATTGGCAGGCTGCCATAGACGCCATCAAAGGCACGGCCGATCTACCTGACACCATGCGGGGCCTAGAGGCGCGTCGAACCCAGCTCGACGAGTTGCCTGCAACCCTAAAGGAACGGAGGAAGCAACGCCATGAGCTAGCAGCCAGTATATTTGATATCTTAGTGGTACAGAGGAACCAGAGATCGACACTATTTAGGCCGCTTCAGAAACTTATCGAGGAAAACGCATTAATTAGGGACGAATATCGTCTCCAATTTAAGACTAGCCTTACTGCTTATGATGATGCTGTCTCAGAAAAGCTGTTTTCACTCATTAAGCAGAGCATTGGTGAACTTCGCGGTGAGGAAGAAAGCCGGGCGGCGATCAAGGCACGGATCGAGAACCACGACCTGAACACCAAGGTCGGAGCGCTGGCCTTTACATATAATCTCCACAAACTGCTGCATGATTCTGCGCGCCAGCGGTCGCCTGGCCAAGCAGATCTTGCCGTGTTGATGCGCAAAGATCGGACGCCCAGTGAGGTCTATGACCTGATTTACGGCTTTGAGTATCTCGAGCCGAAATATACGCTGCTTTTCCAGGGCACACAGATTGAGCAGCTATCGCCGGGTCAACGCGGCGCATTGCTCCTCATTTTCTATCTGCTTGTAGATAAAAAACGCAATCCAATCATTCTAGATCAACCAGAGGAGAACCTCGACAACGAAACCATCGTCAGCCTTCTAGTACCGGTCCTTAACGCTGCTAAGGACAATCGGCAAATTATAATGGTCACGCACAATCCTAATCTGGCAGTTGTATGTGATGCCGAGCAGATTATATTTGCGGAATTCGACCGCAAGGCATTGTGCAGCATCAAGTATCTATCTGGATCAATCGAGGATGCAAAAATCAATACCGCTGTGATTAACGTTCTCGAAGGAACCAAGCCGGCATTTGAAAACCGAAGCCAAAAATACCAGTGATGGGGCGCGCTTGGCCTGGAATGTGTAGTCCAGCGACTCCGCGCATCGCGGCAGAGCCGTGAAGGTGATGTCCCCCAGGCCCGGAATGTCCATGGCCGTGCCGGTCGCTCTGTTTCCCGCGCCAGTATAGCGCAACATCCCCTCTCCCGCCCCGGGAGAGGGAAGGGGCCCACGCGAAGCGTGGGAAGGGTGAGGGTACCGACGAGGATCAGGGTCTTATTCTCGGTCCTACCCTCACCCGGCCCTTCGGGCCACCCTCTCCCGGGGCGGGAGAGGGGATTCGGCGCCGATAGTGAGGGAGCAGCCATCCGACGTCACGACGCTTGCCAAGCCGGTGTCGTCGCAATAGGATTAAAGTCCTTTGTCTTGTCCGGAACCCCACGCTATGAAACATCACCGCAGTTCATGTTTCATAGCGTTTCAAACGTCGCATTGGGGCCGGCCCCGCTCAGGCGCTCAGCAGCGGTCCCGTCCGGCGCACGGTGGTGCCGGCGATCTTGGCGATTCGCTTGCCGGCCTGGGTGAAGCGGGTCGCGTTGTGGGCGTAGAGGACGCCAGCGGAGCTGCTGCGCACCGGGGTGAGAGTGCCGTCCAGCGGGTCCAGGATGTCGGCGACGACGGCGCCGGCCTCAACGCGGTCGCCGGGCTTGTGGTGGAACACCACGACTCCGCCCACCGGTGCGACCAGCGGTTCGGAGGATTCCAGGGGGGTCGGGGCGCACAGCGGCTCCGGCAGGGCCGGGGGCTCGCCGGACAGGACGCCGACGTGGGTCAGGAAGCCGGCGATGGCGTGGGCGTCGGCGTCGGCCTGGGCGTGCTCCACGTCGGCCTGGCCGCGCAGTTCCACGGTCACGGAATGGCACCCCATGGGGATCGGCCTGTCGGGCCAGCGCTTGGCCAGCTCGTTCCAGGGGCGGCTGACCGCCTCGTCGAAGGGGTCGCCGCCGGACTCCTCGGCCAGGAACACCGCCTGCGCGCCCAGCAGGCGCTGGAGCGGCGCGAAGGCCTCGGCCGAGGGTGTCAGGGTGTAGAGGTGCATCACGGCCTCCAGGTCGCAATGCAGGTCCAGCACATAGTCGGCCTGGATCGCCAGGGCGAGCAGCCGGTGCTTCAGGTGCTCAGCCTCGGTGCGCGGGCTGTGCTCCGCCAGCGCCTCGGCCAGAGCCGCGCGGACGGCGGCCTTGTTGGCGTCGGCGTCGTCGGTCAGCCGGCCGGCGAGGCGCTCCGCCGCCGCGTCGGTCAGGTAGGGGTAGTCGCGGTTGAAGTTCTTCCCGTCCTCCATGTCGAACCGGCCGACATGGTGGCCCATCAGCGACTGGCCGAGCCCGATGGGGTTGGCGACCGGGACCAGCACGACCTCGCCGCGGATGCGCCCCGCCGCCTCTTCCGCCTGGAGGATCCGGCGCAGCTTGTCGGCGACCAGCAGGGCCGGGATCTCGTCGGCGTGCAGGGAGGCCTGGAGATAGACCTGCGGGCGCGCGCCGGGCGTGCCGAAGCGCTGGACCGTCAGGGTCCGCCGGGTGCCGGGCGTGGCGGGCGGGAGGGCGATGGTGTCGCTGTTCATGATCGACCGTTGACAGAGCCGTTGACGCAAGGGGAAACCGAACGGCCCACCGTGCCCGAGGCGCCGGTGGGCCGCAAGTGCCGGATGGTAAGGGCTGGTGCGACCGGTTATGCCTGCGCGCCGGTCAGCACGGCGTCGAAGCGCTCCAGCGCCCAGTCCACCTGCTCCCGCGTGATCACCAGCGGCGGGGCGATGCGGATGGTGTGGTCGTGGGTGTCCTTGGCGAGGATGCCGCGCGCCCGCAGCTGCTCGCAGTACCGGCGGGCGCCGCCGGCCTCCGGGTGCAGCTCCACCGCCAGCATCAGGCCGCGGCCGCGGACCTCGCGGACCAGGTTGCTGCGGATGCCGGCCAGCTGCTCCAGGAAATACGCGCCCTGGGCGGCGGCGTTGTCGATCATGCCCTCCTCCACCAGCACGCGCATGGCGGCGCGGGCCACGGCGCAGGCCAGCGGGTTGCCGCCGAAGGTGCTGCCGTGCTGGCCGGGCTTCAGCACGCCCAGCACCTCCGAGTTCGACAGCACCGCCGACACCGGGTAGAAGCCGCCGGACAGGGCCTTGCCGATCAGGGTGACGTCGGCCTCCACCCCCTCATGCTCCTCGGCGAGCAGCTTGCCGGTGCGGCCCAGGCCGGTCTGGATCTCGTCCAGGATCATGACGATGCCGCGCTCCGTGCACAGCTCCCGCACCCGGCGCAGGTAGCCCGGCGGCGGGATGACCACCCCGGCCTCGCCCTGGATCGGCTCCAGCAGGACGGCCACCGTGTTGGGGGTGATGGCCGCCTCCATCGCCGCCGCGTCGCCGAAGGGCACCGTGCGGAAGCCCGGCGTGAAGGGGCCGAAGCCGCCGCGGGCGTCCGGGTCGGTGGAGAAGCTGACCACGCTGATGGTCCGGCCGTGGAAGTTGTCGGAACAGACGATGATCTCCGCCTGGTTCTCCGGCACGCCGCGCACCTCGTACCCCCACTTGCGGACGGTCTTGATGGCCGACTCCACCGCCTCCGCCCCGCTGTTCATGGGGAGGATCTTGTGGGACCCGGTCAGCGCCGCCAGTTCCTCGTAGAAGGGCGCCAGCTGGTCGTTGCGGAAGGCGCGGGAGGTCAGCGTCAGCTTGGAGGCCTGGGCGACCATCGCCTCCAGGATCTTCGGGTGGCAGTGCCCCTGGTTGACCGCGGAGTAGGCGGACAGGCAGTCCAGGTACCGGTTGCCCTCCACATCCCAGACATATACCCCCTCGCCCCGCGCCAGGACCACGTCCAGCGGCTTGTAATTGTGGGCGCCCAGGCGGGATTCGGTTCCGATCAGGTCGGCGGCCTGCTGCGTCATGGCTTTGTCTCCTCCTTATCAAGGGTTCAGACGGCTTGCCCGCCGATCTGCGATTGGGTGACCGCGGGGTCGATGATGCGGCGGCCGAACAGGCTCGCCACCAGGTCGACCAGCAGCAGGGCGCTCTTGCCCCGCTCGTCGAGGAAGGGGTTCAGCTCCACCACGTCCAGCGAGCCGACGACGCCCGCGTCGTGCAGCATCTCCATGATCAGGTGCGCCTCGCGGTAGGTGGCCCCGCCCAGCACCGCCGTGCCCACCGCCGGCGCGATGGAGGGGTCGAGGAAGTCCACGTCCAGGCTGACGTGCAGGTGCCCGCCCGCCTCCTTCACCCGCTCGATGATCCGGCGCATGTGGACCCCGACCCCGTGCTCGTCGATCAGCCGCATGTCCACCACGTCCACGCCGCGGGCGCGCAGAAGCCTCCGCTCGCCGGGATCGAGGGAGCGGATGCCGAACAGGTGGACGTGCGCCGGGTCGACCGTCGCCCGCTGCTCCGGCGGGAAGACGCCGTCGAAGCCGTCCTCCCCGCACAGCAGCGCCACTGGCATCCCGTGCATGTTCCCGGACGGCGAGGTGGTCGGCGTGTTGAAGTCGCCATGCGCGTCCAGCCACAGCACGAACAGCGGCACGCCCGTCTCCCGGCAATGGCGCGCCACCCCGGTGACGGAGCCCATGGACAGGCTGTGGTCACCGCCCAGGAACACCGGCACGCCGCCCGCCCGCATCATGTCGTAGGACCGGTCGGCCAGCGCCCGCGACCAAGCGGTGATCTCCGCCAGCCGATCCGCCGGTTCGCCACCGGCGGCCGGCGTCATATCTCCCAGATCGCGCACCTCATGCCCGAGGTCCCGCAGAGCCCGCACCAGTCCCGCCGTGCGCAGGGCCGCCGGCCCCATCAGGGCGCCGGGATGGCCGGCCCCCGCCTCAATCGGCACCCCCAGAATCTCGACGAACCGCTGCCCTCGGTCTTGAGCCGAATTGTCTTGAGCCGTCGCTTGCGACGTCATGCCCTGTCTCTCCCTGCCTCAGCCGCGCCGTTTGCGCTTTCCCTTCAGTATCGGGATCGGCGCAGGCGGCAGAAAGACGGAGAAGTGGCAACAAACGGCGGCTGTTTTGACAGTTTGCTCAGTCCCGGTTATCAAAGTGGCATGGACGACCTGGATTACCGCCTGCTGGCCCTGCTGCGCGCGGACGCGCGCCGGCCCGTCGCCAGCCTCGCCGCCGAGCTGGACGTGTCGCGCGCCACCGTGCGCGCCCGCATCGACCGGATGGTCGACAGCGGGGTGATCGCCGGCTTCACTCTGCTGCTGCGCAAGGACCTGCGGCCCGCGACCGTGCGGGCCATCACCATGATTGAGGTGGAAGGCCGCGCCGCCGAGACGGTCATCGCGCGGCTGCACGGCTTTCCAGAGGTGCGGACCGTCTACACCACCAATGGCCGCTGGGATGTCGTCGCCGAAGTCGAAACGGACTCGCTGGAGGCCTTCGACGACACGCTGCGCCGCATCCGCCAGATCGCCGGCATCGCCTCCACGGAGACCAGCATCCTGCTGTCCGCGCGGAAGGCGGTGCTGTAGCGTTTCAAACTCTGCGACTGACGAAAGGCAGCATCAGCCACCCAGGCTCGTCAGCACCTTGCCGAGGATCGGCTGCCCAAGCACCGCGCCGAGCGCGAAGCCAGCGATCAGCCCAATGACCAGCCCGACCAGCGCCGCGACGAGCGCCCGGCCGGAGCGCGGCCGGGCGCGGTCCGCCGGGCGGGCGCCGTTTCCGCCGCCGGACGACTCCTCCCCCTCGTCCGACGCGGTGGCGGCCCGGCGGGCGCTGTAGGAGGCGTCGGTGGCCTCCTGCCAGGACCGGATGCGGTCCAGCGCGGGCTTCAGCTCCTCATCCGTCGGGGTGGTCCCGCGGCCGTGGATGATCTCCCAGCCCAGCGTCACGAAGCGGGCGGTCGTCCGCCCCTCCGGGCTGAAGATGGAGGCCGGCATCCGGCGGTAGGTGGCCTTCACCACGTCGACGTCGTAGGGGACTGCGGTGCGGAACATCAGATCCGGAAATTCGGACCGCAGCAGGGTCAGCGATTCCCGCCCGACCTCGTCGTTGGTGATCGACAGCATCAGGATGCCGGCGACCGACAGGTTCGGGTTCATGCCCTTCTGGATGTGCTCCACCACCGACAGGGTGCGCTTCAGCCCGTCCAGCGCGTAGCGGCCGGGGAACACCGGCACCACCAGCCGGTCGGACGCGGCCAGCGCACCGGCCGCGAGGTGGCCGAGCGCCGGCGGGCAGTCGATCACGACATAGTCCGGCGGGTTGCGGGAGAAGTGCAGCGCCTTGCGCAAACCGCGCTGCGATCCGCCGCGGGAATCCAGCGCGTGCTCCAATGAGTAGAGCTTGCGGGCGCCGACGATCATCGACAGCCCGTCGAACGCGGTCGGGGAGATGGCGTCCTCGACGAAGGTCTCCTGGCTCAGCAGGTCGTTGATGCCGACCTTCGCCCTCTCGCGCAGCAGGAAGTTGCTGGTGGCGCTGCTCTGCGGGTCGAAATCGATCAGGACGACGCTCTTGCCCAGCGCGGCGAGCGCGAGCGCGAGGTTCACCGAGGTGGTCGTCTTTCCGACGCCGCCTTTCTGATTGTACACCGACAGGATGGTCGGCTGCCGCGCCTCCGGCGTGTCGAAGACGTCTTCGTGGCTGGTCATATCCGTTCCGCTTCGTCGTTCTGCGGCAATACCCATCCCCGGGGCAAAGGTTCCCGGCCCCGAAGCGAGCGCGCACTATAAGCATCGGCTTGGCCCGAGTCTCCCCAGACGTTCATCCCCCCTCCGAACGGGGCCCACAAACGCGACTGGTGGCCGTGCCGGATTCGGCCGTCAGGAAACTGTCAGACTTGCCACGCATACTGTCCGCAAGTCCCGCAATTCGCGGTCTGAGCAACCCATAAGCCCTCGCAACCAAAAAGTTTCCGTGGAGGAATCGATGAACAGGACGTCGCCCAACGTCCGCGCCGCGTATGCGGGCGCGCCCCCCGATCCGACGGCCGCCGCCGTTCAGGCCAGCCCGCTGCTGGAGGTCTCCGGCGTCACCTTGCAGTACAAGACGGCGGATCATCTGGTGACGGCCACCTACCGGGTCGACTTCCAGGTCTTCAAGTCGGACCGCTACGTCCTGCTCGGCCCCTCCGGTTGCGGGAAATCCACCCTGCTGAAGGCCATCGGCGGCTATCTGGAGCCGGTGGAGGGCGCCATACGCCTGAACGGGCATGAGGTGACCCGGCCCGGCCCCGACCGCATGATGGTGTTCCAGGAGTTCGACCAGCTTCTGCCCTGGAAGAGCGTGCGCGAGAACGTGATGTTCGCGCTGACCACCAGCGGCCGCGCCAAGGGGGCGGAGGCCGCCGAGCGCACGGACTACTACATCAACAAGGTCGGCCTGGCGAAGTTCGCGCACAGCTTCCCCCACACCCTGTCAGGCGGCATGAAGCAGCGCGTGGCCATCGCTCGCGGCATGGCGATGGAGCCGGACGTCCTGCTGATGGACGAGCCCTACGCCGCGCTCGACGCCCTGACGCGCCGCCGCATGCAGGACGAACTGCTGCGCCTGTGGGACGACACGAAGTTCACCGTCCTGTTCGTGACCCACTCCATCGAAGAGGCGATCCGCGTCGGCACCCGCATCCTGCTGCTGTCGCCGCACCCGGGCCAGGTGAAGGCCGAACTCAACAGCATCCCGCCGGAGCAGCTGGGCACAGCCGCGCAAGCCGAGCTGGAAGCCCGCATCAACGACATGCTGTTCGTCCACTGAGGCCCCGCCATGACCGCGCAATCCGTCCTCGTCGACCGCCCGGAAATCATCCGGGACGTGTCCCACTCCACCGTCACCGCTGAGATCGAGAAGCCGCTCGGCGTGTGGGAACGCCTGTACCGCGTCCCGTTGCTCCGCAAGGGGCTGATCCTGCTCGTGCTGGCGGTGATCTGGGAGGCGTACGGCCGCTGGCTCGACAACCCGCTGCTGTTCCCGCCCTTCTCGGCGATGCTCGACGCCTTCGCCACCGACCTCGGCAACGGCATCATTCCGGCGCGCACGCTCGTCTCGCTCCAGACGCTGGTGATCGGCTATGCGATGGGCATCATCCTGGCGGCCCTGCTGACCACCATCGCCATCGGCTCGCAGATCGGCACCGACCTGCTGGAGACGATGACCTCCATGCTGAACCCGCTGCCGGCCATCGCCCTGCTGCCGCTGGCGCTGATCTGGTTCGGGCTCGGGTCGGGCAGCGTGATCTTCGTGCTCGTCCATTCCGTGCTGTGGGCGATTGCGCTGAACACGCACGCCGGCTTCCGCTCCGTCTCGAACACGCTGCGCATGGTTGGCCGGAATTATGGGCTGAGCGGCCTGGGGCTCGTCCGCCACATCCTCATCCCCGCGGCCTTCCCGTCGATCCTGACCGGCCTGAAGGTGGGCTGGGCCTTCGCTTGGCGCACGCTGATCGCGGCGGAGCTGGTGTTCGGCGTCAGCTCCGGCTCCGGCGGGCTCGGCTGGTACATCTTCGAGAACCGGAACCAGCTGGAGACGGCGAACGTCTTCGCGGGCCTGTTCACGGTGATCCTGATCGGCCTCGTCGTCGAGAACGGCGTCTTCGCCACCATCGAGCGGCGCACCATCCGCCGCTGGGGCATGCAGCACTGATCCATCGATAAGAATCTTTACGGGAGGACCCATCATGACCGCTTTCGCGACCCTGCGCCGGGTCGGCGTGCTGGCGACGGCGCTTGTCGCTCTGGTTTCCGGGGCTCTGGCGACCGGCCCCCTGCGTGCCGAAACCGCCGAAGTGCACATCTCCAAGGGCTACGGCATCCTGTACCTGCCGATGATCGTCATGGAGCACGAGAAGCTCCTGGAGAAGCAGGCCAAGGCGGCCGGCCTCGGCGACGTCAAGGTCGGCTGGCTGGAGCTGGACGGCGGCAATGTTATCAACGACGCCATGATCTCCGGCAACCTGGACATCGCGGCCATCGGCGTGCCCGGCTTCCTGACGCTGTGGTCGAAGGTGAAGGGCAACGCGAAGCTGGAGGTTTCGGCGCTGGCCGGGCTCAGCGCCACCTCGCTGTACCTCAACACCAACAACCCGGCCATCAAGTCGCTGAAGGACTTCGGCGCAAAGGACAAGATCGCCCTGCCGGGCATCAAGACCTCGCTGTCCGCCGTCGTTCTCCAGATGGCCGTCGCCAAGGAGTTCGGCGACGACAACTACGCCAAGCTCGACCCGATGACCGTCGGCCTGCCGCACCCGGAGGCCTACACGGCGCTCGTCTCCGGCAAGACGGAGGTGAACAGCCATCTCGGCTCCCCGCCCTACTCCTTCATGGAGCTGGAAAACCCGCAGGTGCACCGGGTGATGAACTCGGTGGACGTGCTCGGCAACATCTCGCTCGACCTCGTCTACGCGCCCAAGCGCTTCATCGACGCCAACCCGAAGCTGACCGCGGCCTTCGTCGCGGCGCTCGACGAGGCCGACAAGCTGATTTCCGAAGAGCCGGGACGCGCCGCCGCCATCTACGTCCAGTCGTCCAAGGCCAAGCTGTCGCCGGACGAGGTGGAGCGGATGATCAAGGACCCGGACACCAAGTTCTCCACCACCCCCAACGGTGTCATGCAGTTCGCCAACTTCATGGGCCGTGTCGGCACGATCAAGAACAAGCCGGCGACGTGGCAGGACCTGTTCATCGCCAACGTCCATTCCCTGCCTGGAAGCTGATCGCGTTTTTCGAACAGCACGTCCCCAACGAACTGGCCCGGGTCATTCCCGGGCCATCTTCTTTTAAAGCGGATGGCGATCCGCTTTGGACCGCGACGGCGGGCTCGGCCGCCAGCTTTCTGTTCAGAGATTGGCGGCCGAAGCCCGGCCTCTCGCGGGAACTTCGTTCCCGCTGGCGGCAAGCGGATGCCACAGGCATCCGCTACGAGCCGGCATGTGAGGCCATTTGACCCTAAAGCGAACGGAAGTTCGCTTTAGGGCTGGTGCAGGAAGGCCTTCCACTGCTGGAGGAAGCGGTCGCGCTTCAGGTGATCCATGTAGACCAGCAGCGCGGGGCCAAGACCGATCCGCTGCGTGGGACCGCGCATCGCCTCCTGCAAGTGCGTCGCCGACATCGGGCCGCCGACGGTCGGCAGGATGGAGTAGAAGGCGGTGTTGGCGGCGATCACCGCCTGCCCACGCTCCGACAGCAGGTAGTCGATGAAGCGCCCGGCCAGCTCCGGGGCGCTCGCCCGGCGGGGGATCAGGGCGACGCGGGTCATGACCAGCGCGTAGTCGGACGGCAGGACGATCCCGATGTGGGCGCCGTGCAGCTGCCGTTCCCGCGCGTAGGAGCCCAGCAGGTTGTAGCCGATCAGGCTGTCGCCCCGCTCGATGGCGGCCACCATGTCGGCCGTGCAGCACAGCTGCCGGGCCTGGTTCTCGCCGAGCGCGTCGGCAAGCTGCCAGAATTGGCTGGTCAGGACGGAATCCTGCGTCGCGAACAGATAGCCGATGCCGCTGTCCTCGACGTTGTAGGTCACCACGCGGCCCCGGTAGCGTTCCTTCCGGTCGCGCAGCAGGTGGATCAGCTCTTCGCGGGAGTGCGGCACCTCGTCCTCCGGGACGAGGTCGCGGTTGAAGACGATGACCGCCGGTTCCTGCGTGAAGCCGAAGGCGGCGCTGCGCCACTTGGCCCAGTCCGGAAGCGCGTCGGTCGCCGGGGAGCTGTGGCGGCGCGCGTGCCCGTCGTTGACCAGCTTCACCTGCAAGCCGGCGGCGGAGCTGATGACGAGGTCCGGCACGTCGCCGGCCCCGCGTTTGACCACGGAGTCGTACAGCTCCCCGGTGTTCATCTCCCGGTACTCGACGGTGACCGTCGGGTTCATCGTCTGAAAATCGCGGATCAGCGGCTCGATCGCCGGCCGGTCGGTGGCCGCGTCGATGCGCAGATGTTCCATTCCCGCGCCTGGGGCGGGATACAGGACGGGCTCCAGGGCCAGGGCCGGCCGGGCGGCGGCCAGCAGCAGGCCGAGCAGCAGCAGGGGCAACACGCGCCCGCCCGGCATTGGGCCGGGGGCTTCCTTGCCCGACCGCTCTTCCCCCGGAAACTCCAGCCGGACGATCAGGCCGCCGCCCGGACGGTCGAGCAGGGAGAGGACGGCCTGGTGCGCCTCCGCCACCGCCACGGCGATGGAGAGCCCGAGCCCGCTGCCGGCGGTTCCCTTGGCCGACTGCCCCCGGCCGAAGCGTTCGAGCACCGCCGGCTTTTCCTCGTCCGGAACGCCGGGGCCGCGGTCGGCAATCTCCACCAGGGGGCCATAGCCGCCGCTTCCCGACCGCACGCGCACGTCGATGGGGCCCGGGCCGCCGTACTTGACCGCGTTGTCCAGCAGGTTGGACAGGGCTTCCCGCAGGGTCACGGGGTCCCCGTGCAGCAGCGCGCCCCCGCCGGCCGGCTCCCGCGTCAGATGGATGGGCGGAGCCTCCGGCCGACCGGCCGCCTGCTGGACGATCTGGCCGAGCAGCGCGTCGAGGTCCACCTCCTGCGGCTGCACCGCTTCCGCGCGGTGGACCACGGTCGCGTGGTTCAGCAGCTGGGTCGTCAGCTCGCTCGCCTCCACGGCGTTGCGGTGGATGCGCTCGACCCGGTTGCGCAGGCGTTCGACGTCGGCCTCGCGGCGCGCCAGCTCGGCCTGCGAGCGCAACGCGGCCAGCGGCGTGCGGATCTGGTGCGCGGCGTCGGCCAGGAAGGACTGGGTGGAGTCCAGGTTCGCTTTGAAGCGGACCATCAGCTGGTTGATGGCGCCCAGCAGCTGCCCGACTTCGGTCGGCACGGGCGCGTCGATCGGGGTGAAGTCCTGCGGGCGCCGCGCCCGGATCAGCGCCTCCAGGAAGCCCAGCGGGGCGAGCGCCTGCCGGACGCCGAGCCAGAGCAGCAGCGCCCCGACCACCACCGCGAAGGCGATGGGCGCGAAGGCGTTGGCGACGAGCCGTGATGCCAGCATGTCGCGCGCCTCGCGCGTCTGGGCGACGACCACGGTCGCCCATCCCGACCGCGGCACCCCGCTGATGAAGCGTCCCGTCACCGCGACCCGGACCGGTGCGTCGCTGTAGACTGCGTTCTGGAACACCGGCGTGTCGTCGTGCACCGCGCCGCCGGGCAAATCCTCATAGCCGGTGACGAGGAGGCCGCCCGGCGCCAGCACCTTGTAGAAGACCCGGTCGTGCCGGGCCGTGCCCAGGACGCTCAGCGAGGAATAGGGCAGGTCCACCGTGATGGCGCCGTTTTCCACCCGTATGGCGTCCGCGATGGACAGGGCGGACGCCGACAGAAGCTGGTCGTAGGCGCTGTCGGCCGCGTCGCGCGCGTACGAGCGGACGAACAGGAACAGGATCAGGGTCACGACGCCGAGCACGAGGAACATCCGGCTCAGCAGGCGCCGCCGCAGCGAGCCTCCTTCACCGGCCTGACCTTCATTCGGCATGTTGTTTTTCACCGACATAGCCGACGCCGTGCACGGTGCGGATCACCACCGAGGCGCCCTCCAGCTTGCGCCTTAGGCGGGAGACGGACATCTCCACCGCGTTCGGGGTGACCGCCTGTTCCAGGTCGAACAGCTGCTCGATCAGCGCGTTTTTGGTCAGCACGCGCCCCAGGTTGCCCAGGAACAGCTCCAGCAGCCGGAACTCCCGCGCGCTGAGGTCGAGCGGCTGGCCGCCGACCGAGACGGTCCGCGCCGCCGCGTCGAACACGAGGTTCCCGAAGGTCGCCTCCGACGAGGCCATCCCGTGCGACCGGCGCAGCAAGGCGCGGCATCGCGCCTCCAGCTCGCGCAGGTCGAATGGCTTCACGATGTAGTCGTCGGCGCCGAGGTCGAGCAGGTGGATCTTCGTGTCGATCTGCGAGCGCGCCGTGGTGACCAGCACCGGCGTCCGGTCCCCGCGGCGGCGCAGCTGGCGCAGCAGGGTCTGGCCGTCCGGTCCCGGCAGCATCACGTCGAGGATGATGAGCTGGTACGTCTCCGTCCGCAGAAGCTCGTCGGCCTGATGGCCGTCGGGCGCCCAGTCGACGGCGTGCCCAAGGCTGCGCAGGCTGTCGATGACGGCGTCGGCCAGATCCTCGGCGTCCTCGATCACCAGTATCCGCATCGACGTTCCCTCGCGGGCCGATCCGATGCCCGGCGCCGGATCAGCTGTGAATCCCCGGCGCTTCCTGGCCGGTGCTCGCCACATACTCCGTGTAGCCGCCGCCGTACTGGTGGATGCCTTCCGGCGTCAGCTCCAGCACCCGGTTGGACAGCCGCGCCAGGAAATGCCGGTCGTGCGACACGAACAGCATGGTGCCCTCGTAGTTGGCCAGCGCCGTGACCAGCATCTGCTTGGTGTCCAGATCGAGATGGTTCGTCGGCTCGTCGAGCACCAGGAAATTCGGCGGATTGAACAGCATGATCGCCATCACGAGGCGGGCCTTCTCGCCGCCGGACAGGACGCGGCACTTCTTCTCCACGTCGTCGCCGGAGAAGCCGAAGCAGCCGGCCAGCGCGCGGAGCGCCCCCTGCCCCGCCTGCGGGAAGGTGGTTTCCAGAGTCTCGAAGATCGTCTGGTCGCCGTCGAGCAGTTCCATGGCGTGCTGGGAGAAATAGCCCATCTTCACGCTGCCGCCGACGGTGACGGTCCCGGTGTCCGGCTCGGTCACGCCGGCGATCAGCTTCAGCAGCGTCGACTTGCCGGCGCCGTTGACGCCCATGACGCACCAGCGCTCCTTGCGGCGGATGGTGAGGTCCAGCCCCTCGTAGATGGTCCGGCTGCCATAGCCCTTGTGCACGTTCTTCAGGACCGCGACGTCCTCGCCCGAGCGCGGGGCCGGCGGGAAATCGAACACCACGGTCTGGCGGCGCTTGGGCGGTTCGAAGCGCTCGATCTTCTCCAGCTTCTTCACCCGGCTCTGCACCTGGCTGGCGTGGGAGGCGCGGGCTTTGAAGCGCTCGATGAACTTCAGCTCCTTCGCCAGCATGGCCTGCTGCCGTTCGAACTGCGCCTGCTGCTGCCGTTCGTTCAGCGCCCGCTGCTGCTCGTAGAAGCCGTAGTCGCCGGAGTAGCTGTTCAGCGACCCGCCGTCGATCTCGATGATCTTCGTGACGATGCGGTTCATGAACTCGCGGTCGTGCGAGGTCATCAGAAGCGCGCCTTCGTAACCCTTCAGGAAGCCTTCCAGCCAGATCAGGCTTTCGATGTCCAAGTGGTTGCTCGGCTCGTCGAGGAGCATGGCGTCGGGGCGCATCAGCAGGATGCGGGCAAGCGCCACGCGCATCTTCCAGCCGCCTGACAGGGCGCCGACGTCCCCGTCCATCATCTCCTGGCTGAAGCTGAGCCCGGCCAGCACTTCCCGCGCCCGCCCCTCCAGCTCATAGCCACCCAGCTCGTCGAAGCGCGCCTGCACCTCGCCGTAGCGCTCGATGATCGCGTCCATCTCGTCGGCGCGGTCGGGATCGGCCATGGCCGCTTCGAGGCTCGCCAGCTCCGCCGCGACGGCGCTGACCGGCCCGGCCCCGTCCATCACCTCCGCGACCGCGCTGCGGCCCGACATCTCGCCGACGTCCTGGTTGAAATAGCCGATGGAGACCTGCTTCTCGATGGCCACCTGCCCGGTGTCCGGCAGCTCCTCGCCCGTGATCATCCGGAACAGCGTCGTTTTGCCGGCCCCGTTCGGGCCGACGAGGCCGATCTTTTCGCCCCGGTTCAGCGCTGCGGAGGCTTCCAGGAAAAGGATACGGTGGCTGTTCTGCTTGCTGATGCTGTCGAAGCGAATCATGTCCGGCTGGGTTCCCGTGGCTTGGTCGGCCCCTTATGCCACAGCCGGCGCGGCGCGCCAGAGTCCAGATCGAGGCGCCGAAGGATTCGCGTCACGTGACGAAGCCCCCGGACGGGCCATCACAAGACCGTCAGGCCTTCCAGGAGCCGAGCAGCACCTCCAGGAAGCGCGCCGCCATCGGCGAGAGGATGGCGCCGTGCCGTCGGACGACGCCGATCGTCCGGGAAATCTTCGGGTGGCTCAGCGGGATCGTCCGGATGATGGGGTGGCCGGCGGCCGGGGTGGCGAGCTTGGGAAGAACCGCGACGCCCAGCCCCGCCTCCACCAGCCCCAGCGAACTCGCGAGGTGCGTGATCTCGTAGGACCAGCTGAGCTTCAGGCCATGCTGCGCCAGGGCGTTGTCGATCAGTGCCCGGTTGCCGCTGGTCCGGCCCACGGTGATGACCCGGTGGGCGGTCAGCTCCTCCCACGTCACGGCCCCTTGGGAGGCCAGCGGATGGTCGTGCCGGCAGGCGACGACGAACGGGTCCTCGGCCAGCGGCGTGAACTCGATGTCCGGGTGTGACGTGCCGATGAAGTTGATGCCGAAATCCGCCTCCCCGCGGGCCACCGCCTCCAGCCCCTCGTTGGCGCCGAGGTCCAGGATGCGGATGCGGATGCGCGGGAACGCGATGCTGAAGCGGCTGATGGCGTTCGGCAGGAAATAGAACACCGCCGTCGGGACCGACGCGATGGTGACTTGCCCGCCGCTCCGCGCCCCCAGGTCGCTGATCCCCAGCAGCGAGGTCTCGAACTCGTCCAGGAAGCGCCGGACCTTCGGGATGAAATCGCGCCCCACCATGGTCAGGGCGACATGGCGGGTCGAGCGCTCGAACAGCGCCACGCCCAGCGTGTCCTCCAGCTTCTGGATGCGGCGGCTGAGCGCCGGCTGCGACAGGTTCAGCAGCTCGGCAGCACGGTTGAAACTGCCCAGCTCGGCCACCGCCACGAACGCCTTCAGATCGACCAGTTCAAAGTTCATGCCCGGCTCCGCACGACGGCGCCCATTAATGCGTGAAACGGAATAATATCGCAAATCATTGCATTTCACAAATACCGTTGGCGATCGGAATATTGGGTCATCGGCTTTCTTCGCCGGCACGGCGAAACCAAGAGACACCAAGCGCCATGAACCACCTGACCAGCCGCCAGATCGGCATTCCCTGCGTGATGATGCGCGGCGGCACCTCCCGCGGGCCCTTCTTCCTGGCGTCCGACCTTCCGGCCGAACCGGCGGAGCGTAACGCCCTTCTGCTCTCCGTCATGGGGGCGGGGAACGACCTGGGCATCGACGGCATCGGCGGCGGCAACCCGCTGACCAGCAAGGTCGCCATCGTCGGTCCCGCCACCATGGCCGGTGCCGATGTGGATTACCTGTTCGCCCAGGTGCGGGTGCAGGAGGGGGTGGTCGACACCTCGCCCAACTGCGGCAACATGCTCGCCGCGGTCGGCCCCTTCGCCATCGAGGCCGGGCTCGTCCCGGCCGCGGACGGCGTGACGGTGGTGCGCATCCACAACGTCAACACCGGCAAGCTGATTGAGGCGCGCGTCCAGACCCCCGCCGGCCAGGTGACCTACGACGGCGATGATGCCATCGACGGCGTGCCCGGCACCGCGGCGCCCATCCATCTGGCCTTCCTCGACGCGGCGGGCGCCAACACCGGCCGGCTGCTGCCCACCGGGGCGCCGATCGACCGCATCGGCGGGATCG
Source organism: Azospirillum canadense (assembly GCF_025961225.1). Lineage (GTDB taxonomy): Bacteria > Pseudomonadota > Alphaproteobacteria > Azospirillales > Azospirillaceae > Azospirillum > Azospirillum canadense. Next base: position 1,559,354 of record NZ_JAOQNG010000010.1, read on the forward strand.
AGGTGTCCTGCATCGACGCCGCCATCCCGGTGATGCTGGTCCGCGCCGCCGACCTCGGCAAGACGGGGTACGAGCCGACGGACAGCTACCGGCACGACCGGGAGTTCCTGGGCTGCCTGGAAGCGTTGCGCGTGGAGGCCGGCCGCCGCATGGGCTTCCCCAACGCCGCGGGCATGGTGATCCCCAAGCCCGTCCTGCTGGCGCCGCCCACGCGCGGCGGCACCCTGGCCGTGCGCTATTTCATGCCGCACGACTGCCACCGCGCGATGGCCATCACCGGCGCCGTCGCCACCGCGACCGCCTGCACCATCCCGGGAACCGTGGCCGCCGCCCTGGCCGGCCGGTTGTCCATGCCCGGCGACGTCACCTTCGAGCATCCGGCCGGACGCCTGACCGTCCATCTCGAACCGGGGGCCGGCCAAGCCGCTCCCATCGCCAGCATCCTGCGCACCGCGCGGCGCCTGTTCGAGGGAACCGTGTTCGCACGGCCATTCGCACGGGCCTTGCCCCCGCCGCGGGCCGCCTTGGCGGCCTGACGCCACAGCACAAGAGAGGAGGAAACGCCATGCGCCTACAAACGGGAAGCCAAACCCCGGCGCCGACCAAGCCCAAGGCCTTCTACAAGGCCCTGTATTTCCAGGTCGTCGTCGGCCTGGCCCTGGGCATCCTGGCCGGCCATCTCTGGCCGGACTTCGGGGCTTCCCTGAAGCCGCTGGGCGACGGGTTCGTCAAGCTGGTCAAGATGATGATCGCGCCGGTGGTCTTCTGCACCATCGTCAGCGGCATCACCAGCCTCAACGACACCCGCGAGATCGGCAAGACGCTGGTGAAGTCGATGGCGCTGTTCTACGCGCTGACGGCGGCGGCACTCCTCATCGGGCTGGCGGCGGTCCTGATCATCGAACCCGGCGTCGGCATGCACGTGTCGCCAGCGTCGCTCGATCCCGGGGTGGCGGCGCGCTACGCCAAGCAGGCGGCTCCGGTCGGGTTTTCCGACTTCCTGCTGCACATCATCCCGCACTCCTTCTTCGGCGCCTTCGCCGAGGGCGAGGTGCTGCCGGTGCTGCTCATCTCCGTCCTGGTCGGCTTCGGCCTGACGCGGGTCGGCAAGGCCGGCGAGCCGGTGGTCCAGGGCATCGAGTCCTTCTCCCACGTGCTGTTCGCCGCCTTCGGCTTCATCATGAAGCTGGCCCCGATCGGCGCCTTCGGCGCGATGGCCTTCACCGTCGGCAAGTACGGCATCGACAGCATCGGCTCACTCGGCCTGCTGATCCTGACCTTCTACGTGGCCTGCGGCGCCTTCCTGGTGGTCGTCATCGGCACGCTGGCGCGGCTGCACGGCTTCAGCCTGTGGAAGGTGCTGCGCTACTTCCGCGAGGAGCTGCTGATCGTGCTCGGCACCTCCTCCTCCGAACCGGTCCTGCCGCGCGTGCTGCAGAAACTGGAGGCGCTGGGCTGCAAGAAGGGCGTCTCCGGCCTGGTGCTGCCCATGGGCTACTCCTTCAACCTGGACGGCACGGCGATCTACCTGACGCTGGCCTCCCTGTTCATCGCCCAGGCCTGCGACATCCACCTGTCGGCCGGCCAGATCGTCGCCATGCTCGGCGTCATGCTGCTGACCTCGAAGGGTGCCGCGGGCGTCACCGGCAGCGGCTTCGTCGCCCTGGTCGCCACGCTGACGGTGATGCCGGACCTTCCCGTGGCGGGCGTCGCGCTGCTCGTCGGCATCGACCGCTTCATGTCCGAGGCCCGCGCCCTGACCAGCATCATCAGCAACTGCGTCGCCAGCATCGTCGTCTCGATCTGGGAGAACGCCTGCGACCGCGAGGTCCTGCAGCGGGAACTGAACCAGAGCTACGCCCGCACCGAGCGCTGCCTGGAGGAAAAGGGCGACATCGCGGTCCTGCCGCTGAACGCCCGGACGCCCGCCCAGCCGTCGCATTGATCGCCCAAAGACGCTCCCGCGCATCGAGGACTTACTATGATGAATGCCCCCGCCCTGAACACTAAGGATTGGATCGGCCGGACCGAGACCGTGTCCGACACCGTCACCCCCACCCCCTACGCCGCGCTGTCGGCCACGCTGGACCGGCCCGCCGAGCGTCCCGCGGTCGGCACCCCGCTCCCGCCGTTGTGGCACTGGCTGTACTTCCTGCCGCTGCACCGCCAGTCGGAAATCGGGCCGGACGGCCACGCCAAGCGCGGCGGCTTCCTGCCCCCGGTGCCCCTGCCCCGCCGGATGTGGGCCGGCAGCCAGTTCGAGTTCCACAGCCCCCTGCGCGTCGGCGACACGCTGATCCGGACCTCGACCATCCATGACGTGACCGAGAAATCCGGGCGCACCGGCCCGCTGGTCTTCGTCAAGGTCCGCCACGAAATCCGCCGCGCCGGCGAAAGCCAGGTGGCGCTGACCGAGTTCCACGACATCGTCTACCGCGAGGCCCCCACGCCCGACGATGCACAGCCGGAGCCCCGGCCGGCGCCGGCGGACGCAGCCTGGGAGACGCGCTGGGTCCCCGACGACGTGCTGCTGTTCCGCTACTCCGCCCTGACCTTCAACGGCCACCGCATCCACTACGACCGCCGCTACGTGACGGGGGTGGAGGGGTATCCGGGGCTGATCGTGCACGGCCCGCTGATCGCCACCCTGCTGCTCGACCTGCTGCGCCACCAGCGGCCGGAGGCCGAGGTCGCCTCCTACCGCTTCAAGGCGGTGCGGCCGACCTTCGACATCAACCCCTTCTCGGTGTGCGGGACTCCGCTGGCGGACGGCAAGACCGTCCACCTCTGGGCCAAGGACCATGAGGGCTGGCTGACCATGGACGCCACCGCGGTCCTGAAGTGAGGACAAGTTCGATGAAACCCCTGAACGGCATCACCGTCGTCACCCTGGAACACGCCATCGCCGCCCCCTTCGCGACGCGCCAGCTTGCTGACCTCGGCGCTCGCGTCATCAAGGTGGAACGGCCCGGCGTCGGCGACTTCGCCCGCGGCTACGACGAGCGGGTGCGCGGCGTCGCCTCGCACTTCGTGTGGACCAACCGCTCCAAGGAAAGCCTGACGCTCGACGTCAAGCACCCGGAGGCGCAGGCGATCCTCAAGCGCCTGATCCGCGAGCAGGCCGACGTGGTGGTGCAGAACCTGGCCCCCGGTGCGGCCGCCCGCCTCGGCCTGTCCTACGAGGCGCTGTCGGCCGAGAAGCCGGACATCATCGTCTGCGACATCTCCGGCTACGGCAGCGACGGCCCGTACCGCGACAAGAAGGCCTACGATCTGCTGATCCAGGGCGAGTCCGGCTTCCTGTCGGTGACCGGCACGCCGGAGACGCCCTCCAAGGCCGGCCCGTCCATCGCCGACATCTCCGCCGGCATGTACGCCTACACCAACATCCTCGCCGCCCTGCTGCAACGCGGGCAAACCGGACGCGGCTGCCGCATCGACGTCTCCATGCTGGAATCGCTGGTGGAGTGGATGAGCTACCCACTCTACTACGCCTTCGACGGCGCGGCGCCGCCGGCCCGCACCGGCGCCAGCCACGCCACCATCTACCCCTACGGCCCGTTCCCGGCCGGCGACGGCAAGACCGTGCTGCTCGGCCTGCAGAACGAGCGCGAATGGGTGGCCTTCTGCGACACGGTGTTGAAACGTCCGGAGCTGGCGCGGGAGGAACGGTTTTCCAGCAACTCCCGCCGCAATGCGGCGCGCGACGAGCTGCGCGGCATCATCGTGGCGGCTTTCGCCGACCTGACCGCCGAGAAGGTGGTCGCCCGGCTGGAGAAGGCGTCCATCGCCAACGCCCAGGCCAACAGCATGCAGGACGTCTGGAACCACCCGCAACTGGCGGCCCGCAACCGCTGGCGCACGGTGGAGACGCAGAACGGGCCGGTGCCGGCCCTGCTGCCGCCGGGCCTATCCAGCGACGGGGAAGCGCGGATGGACCCGGTGCCGGCGCTCGGCCAGCACACGGATCGCATCCTGGCCGAACTGGGCTACGCGCCCGGCGACATCGCCCGGCTGCGCGACGCGAAAGCGATCTGAACCGCGCCCCGAACGGAAAGCCATCTTAGGGAGGACACGAACCATGCCGTCCACGATCATCGACTCCGCCATCTTCGGCGACATCTTCAGCACCCAGGCCATGCGCGCGGTCTGGTCGGACGAGAACCGCACCCGCAAGTACCTGGACATCGAGGCAGCACTCGCCCGCGTCCAGGGCCGGCTTGGCATCATCCCGCAGGAGGCGGCCGACGAAATCGTCGCCAACTGCTCCCTCGACAAGATCGACATGGCAAAGCTGAAGGCGCAGACGGAGCGCATCGGCTACCCCGTGCTGGGCGTCGTCTCGCAGCTCAACGCGCTGTGCCGCGACCGGCTCGGCGAATTCTGCCACTGGGGCGCCACCACGCAGGACATCACCGACACCGCGACGGTCCTGCAGATGCGCGAGGCGCTGGCCATCGTGGACGAGGACCTGGCGGGCCTGTCGGCGGCCCTGGCGGATCTGGCCAAGCGCCACCGGGACACGCCGATGATCGGCCGCAGCAACCTCCAGCAGGCGGTGCCGGTGACCTTCGGCTACAAGATGGCCGGTCTGCTGTCGGCGGTCGAACGCCACCGGGAACGGCTGGAGCAGCTCCGCCCGCGCGTGCTGATGGGTGAGTTCGCCGGGGCGGCCGGCACGCTGGCCTCGCTGGAGCACGGCGCCATGGAAACCCAGGCCGGGCTGATGGAGGAATTGGGCCTTGCCCAGCCGGCGATCGCCTGGCACACCATCCGCGACACCATCGCCGAGGTCGGCTGCTTCCTGGGCCTGGTCGGCGGCACGCTCGGCAAGCTGTCGATGGACGTCAAGCTGATGATGCAGACCGAGGTCGGCGAGGTCTACGAGCCCTACGCGCACGGCCGCGGGTCGAGCAGCACCATGCCGCAGAAGCGCAACCCGATCTCCAGCTGCTACATCCACGCGGCGATCTCCGTGGTGCGCCAGCACACCGCCGCCCTGCTCGACGCCATGGTCGCCGACCACGAGCGCTCGACGGGCCCGTGGGAAATCGAGTGGATCGTCCTGCCGGAGGCGTTCTGCCTGCTGGCCGGCGCCCTGAAGCAGGCGCGCTTCGTGGTGAGCGGGCTGGAGGTGGACGCCGCGCGGATGCGCGCCAACCTGGACATGACCAACGGGCTGGTGGCGTCCGAGGCGGTGATGATGGGGCTCGGCCGCCACATCGGCCGCGAGTACGCACACGACCTCGTCTACGACCTCTGCCGCGAGGCGGTGCGGCAGAACCGGCCGCTGCTCGACCTCCTGGCCGAGACGCCGGAAATCAGCGCCTGCCTCAGCCGCGCCGAACTGGCCAAGCTGTGCGACCCGGCCAATTACCTGGGCCAGTCGGGCGTCATGGTCGACCGTGTGCTGGCCCGCCTGAAAGGCTGATCGACGCCGAGCACCATAAGACTGCAAGGCCCCCTCTGCGCCCGACGGCGGACAGACGGGGGCCTTCACCTTTTTCTGCATCACGGTTTCAAAGAGCGCTTCCGGATGCACCGGGCACAATCATAGCCGCCCTGCATCGAACCAATCGACCAAGGCAATTTCACAGGAGCGCCGCTCCCGGCCTACCCTGACGGCACGGTGACAGGGCCGCTGAGGGAGGGCGTCATGAGCATCCTGCGCAGTTTCGCCCGCGATTGGGCACGCTGGTCGACGGTGGAGCGAAAGGCCGCCGTGGTCTTCGTCCTCGTGGCGCTGGTGTCGCCGGCCACCTGGCTGCTGTGACGGCCACTTAATCCCAAGAGGGAGCGAGACATGGAAGGTGATTTCGGGCTGGCCCTGAGCGGGCCGGCGACAGGAAAGCTGCGCCCGCTCACTGGCCAGCGGGCACTGGTCACCGGCGGCAATTCGGGCATCGGGCGCGCCATCGCGTTGGCGCTGGGTGAAGCCGGGGCGGATGTCGTCATCAACTACGTGTCGGGCGACGAGGCCGCCGAGGCCGTGGCAGAGGGCATCCGGTGCACCGGTGTGCGCGCCCTATCGGTCAGGGCCGACGTGTCGCGGGAGGAGCAGGTGGAGGCGATGTTCGCCCGCACCGTGGAGGCCTTCGGCGGCCTTGATATTCTGGTCAACAACGCCGGCCTGCAGCGCGACGCGCCCATGGAAGCGATGACGCTGGAGCAGTGGAACACGGTGATCGGCGTCAACCTGACCGGCCAGTTCCTCTGCGCCCGCGCCGCCGTCCGCGCCTTCAGGCGGCAGCGCTTCCGGCCGGAGGTGTCGCGGGCGCTCGGCAAGATCGTCTGCGTCAGCTCCGTCCACGAGGTCATCCCCTGGGCCGGGCACGTCAATTACGCGGCCAGCAAGGGCGGCGTGATGCTGATGATGAAGACGCTGGCGCAGGAGTTGGCGGCCGACCGCATCCGCGTCGTCGGCGTAGCGCCGGGCGCCGTCCGCACCCCCATCAACCGCGAGGCATGGGAAACGCCGGAGGCTCACGCGGAGCTGCTGAAGCTGATCCCCGCCAAGCGCATCGGGGAGCCGGAGGACATCGCCCACGCGGTGGTCTGGCTGGCCAGCGACGCCGCCGACTACATCACCGGCACGACGCTGTTCGTGGACGGTGGCATGACGCTCTACCCCGGGTTCGAAGCCGGAGGCTGAGCCATGACCACCCTGTTTCGCCATCACTGGCCAGAGTACCTGATGGAAGCCGGCGGGCTCGGCCTGTTCATGGTGTCCGCCGGGCTGTGCGCCACGCTGCTGGAGCATCCCGCCTTGCCCCTGCACGCCGCCCTGCCCTCGCCCCTGCTGCGGCGGGCGCTGATGGGGGCGGCAATGGGGCTGACGGCGGTTGCTATCATCCACTCCCCTTGGGGACGACGGTCCGGCGCGCACATCAACCCGGCGGTGACGCTGACCTTCCTGCGGCTGGGCAAGGTCCGCCCCATGGACGCCGCTTTCTACGTCGCCTTCCAATGCCTGGGTGGTCTGGCCGGTGCGCTGGTGGTGACGGCGCTGCTGGGGAAGCGCTTCACGGCCCCGCCCATCGCCGCCATCGCCACCGTGCCTGGCCCGACCGGCCCGGCCGCCGCCTTCGCGGCGGAGCTGACCATGGCGTTCCTGCTGATGGGCATGGTGCTGGTCACCACCAACCGGGCGGGGTGGGAGCGCTTCACCGGCCTCGGCGCGGGCCTTCTGGTCGCGCTGTTCATCACCGCGGCTGCCCCGCTGTCGGGGATGAGCATCAACCCGGCCCGCACACTGGCCTCCGCGATTCCCAGCGGCCTGTGGACCAGCGCCTGGATCTACGCGGTGGCTCCGCCGCTCGGGATGCTGCTGGCGGTGGAACTGTACAGGCGCCTGCCCGGCCGGCAGCCGGTGCGTTGCGCCAAGCTGAACCACGACCCGCGCAGCCGCTGCATCTTCTGCGGCGCGCCCGCCCGCAGCCCTCTGCACAGCGTCGAACAGGGAGGAGTCCATGTCCAAAGATCCCATGTCCATGGGCCGCTATGACGTGATCATCATCGGCTCGGGCGCCGGCGGCGGCACGCTGGCTTACCATCTGGCCCCGACCGGAAAGCGCATCCTGCTGCTGGAGCGCGGCGAGCATCTGCCCCGCGAGCGCGACAACTGGGACAGCCGCGCCGTGGTGGTGGAGGGCAAGTACAAGGCGCCGGAGACCTGGTACGACAAGGACGGCCGCCCCTTCCACCCCGGCACCCATTACTGCGTGGGCGGCAACACAAAATTCTACGGCGCCGTGCTGTTCCGCCTGCGGGAGCGGGACTTCGGCCCCCTGCACCACAAATCCGGCATCTCCCCGCCCTGGCCCATTTCCTACGCCGACCTCGCGCCCTATTACACGCGGGCGGAACGGCTCTATTCCGTGCATGGGGAGCGCGGCAGCGACCCGACCGAGCCGCCCTGCGACGACCCCTACCCACACCCGCCGGTCAGCCACGAGCCGCGCATACAGGCGCTGTTCGACGACCTGAAGCGCGCCGGCCAGCGCCCGTTCGCCCTGCCCGTCGGCATCCGCCTGGACGAGACCCGGCCGCACCGCAGCGACTGCGTGCGCTGTTCCACCTGCGACGGCTTCCCCTGCCTTGTCCAGGCCAAGGCGGACGCGCACGTCACCTGCGTCGCCCCGGCACTGGAGCACCCGAACATCACGCTGCTGACCGGTTCCTACGTCGAGCGGCTGGAGACCAGCCCGTCGGGGCGGGAGGTCACCGGCGTGGTCGTCCGCCGCGACGGCGTGGAGGAAACATACCGGGCGGACATCGTCGTGGTGTCCTGCGGGGCCATCAACTCCGCGGCCCTGCTGCTGCGCTCCGCCAGCGACCGGCATCCGGGTGGGCTCGCCAACCGGTCGGGCGTGGTCGGGCGGCATTACATGTGCCACCTGAACTCCGCCCTGATCGCCGTGTCGCGGCGGCCCAACCCGACGCGCTTCCAGAAGACGCTGGGGCTGAACGATTTCTACTTCGGCGCCGACGACTGGGACTTCCCGCTCGGCCACATCCAGATGCTGGGCAAGACCGACGCGGCGATGGTTTCCGCGGAGAGCCACGGCCTGCTGCCGACCGGCGCGGCGGAGCGCTTCGCCTCCCACGCGCTCGACTTCTGGCTGACGTCGGAGGATCTGCCCGACCCCGACAACCGCGTGGAGGTCGGCCGCGACGGGCGCATCACCCTGCGTTACACCCCCAACAACGTCGAGGCGCACGAGCGGCTGACCGTGAAGCTGAAGCAGCTTCTGCGTCACATCGACTGTGAGCGCACGCTGATCCCGCGCGAGGCCTATTTCGGCAAGCGCATCCCCATTGCCGGTACCGGCCACCAGAACGGCACGATCCGCTTCGGCCACGACCCGGAGACGTCGGCGCTGGACGTCAACTGCAAGGCCCACGACCTCGACAACCTCTACGTCGTGGACGCGAGCTTCTTCCCCAGCAGTGCCGCGGTGAACCCGACGCTGACCATCATCGCCAACGCGCTGCGCGTCGGCGACCACTTGGTCGAGCGCCTAGGCGCGCAAAAGCTCACCGCGCGCCTGGGCGCGCGGGGAGGTGCGGCATGAAACGCTCGCCCCTGCCCCTCCTCTTCCTCGCCGGTTTTGTCGTCCTGCTGTCGGCCGCGGCGGTCCGGGCGCAGACGGTGCGCGCGGTGGACGCCGTGGGCATCACCGTGTCCGACATGGACCGCGCCTTGGCCTTCTACCGCGACGTCCTGACCTTCGAGCCGGTGTCCGATATGGAGGTCTCCGGCGACGCCTACGAGCGGCTGACCGGCGTCTTCGGCGCCCGCATCCACATCGTCCGCCTGCGGCTGGGTGCGGAGGCCATCGAGCTGATCCAATACATCGCGCCGGAGGGCCGGCCGATCCCCGCGGATTCCCGCAGCAACGACCGTTGGTTCCAGCACATCGCCATCATCACCGGCGACATGGACGCGGCCTACGCCCGGCTGCGCGCGGCCAGGGTGCGCCACGCCTCCACCGGGCCGCAGACCCTGCCTGACTGGAACCCGAACGCCGGCGGCATCCGGGCCTTCTACTTCAAGGACCCGGACGGCAACCCGCTGGAGATCCTGCAATTCCCGCCGGGCAAGGGCGATCCGCGCTGGCAGAAAGCCGATGAGAGAGCCAAGGGCCGCCTGTTCCTGGGCATCGACCACACCGCCATCGTCGTTGCCGACACCGACGCCAGCCTCGCCCTCTACCGTGACCGCCTCGGCTTGCGCATTGCGGGCACCAGCGAGAATTATGGGACGGAGCAAGAGCATCTGAACAACGTCTTCGGCGCCCGGCTGCGCATCACGACGCTGCGTGCCCTAAGTGGGCCGGGCATCGAATTCCTGGAGTACCTCGCCCCACGCGACGGCCGCCCCGCCCCCGCCGACACCCGCGCCAACGACCTGTGGCACGAGCAGGTGACCCTGCTGACCGACGACGATCCCGGCCCCGCCGCCGTCGCCCTGCCGGACCCGGTCCTCGGCCTCGCCCGCGCGGTGATGGCGCGCGACCCGGACGGGCACGCCTACCTCCTCGGCAACGCCCTTGGGCAGCCCTTGCGAACGGAGTTGAACCATGAGTGAACGCCTCGCCATCGCCGTGCGCGATGCGCTGCACGTCGCGCAGCGGGCCGCCGGGCCGGCGCTGGACCTCGCCATCCGCCTGTGGCTGGCCCAGGCCTTCTGGGTGTCGGGCATCGTCAAGCTGCACGACTGGAGCCAAGCGCTCTACCTCGCCCAATACGAATACCCGGTGTCGTGGCTGGACCCGCTGCCCGCCGCCTGGATCGGCGCAGGCATCGAGTTGCTCTGCCCGCCGCTGCTGGTCCTGGGGCTTGCCACGCGCTTTGCGGCGCTGCCCATGCTGGCGCTCGTGCTGGTCGCGCAGTTCGCCTACCGACCGCTCGACGCGCATCTCGTGCAGGCGGCGCTGCTGGCGTGGCTGGCGGTCATGGGCGCGGGGCCGCTGTCGCTCGACCGGCGGCTGGCGCGGGGCCTGCCGGACAGCGCGCTGCCCTTCGCCAAACCGGCGGCGCGCGTCCTGGAGGCCGTCACGCGTCTCGGCGGACCGTCGGTGCAACTGGCGTTGCGGTTGTTGGTTGCGGGCATCGTCCTGCGCTCCGGCGACCCGGTCGGATCCGTCGGAGCCCTTTTGCTGGCCTTCGGTTTGGGCTCTCGATTGGTGGCGCTGGCCTTGGCCGGGCTGATACCGGCCTCCGCGGCTCTCTCCTGGCCGTTGTTGCTCGGCGTCGTCGCGGTCTTCGGGCCGGGGCCGCTGTCGCTTGATCATCTCGTCCGTCAATCCATTGCCCGGCGCTGGCCGCGGCTGGCCGGCACCACGCCACCGCTGCCGGAGGACGCACCGCACGTGGTCGTGGTCGGCGGTGGCTTCGGCGGGCTGGCGGCGGTGCGGGGGCTGGCGCAGGCACCTTGCCGCGTGACGCTGATCGACCGGCGCAACCACCACCTGTTCCAACCCCTGCTCTATCAGGTGGCGACCGCCAGCCTGTCGCCCGCCGACATCGCCACGCCGATCCGCAGCCTGCTGCGCGACCAGGGAAACGCCCGCGTCCTGCTGGGCCGCGTGGTCGGCGTGGACAGCGACACCCGCGCGGTGCGGCTGGAGGACGGGCGCGCGGTCGCCTACGACCATCTCGTGCTCGCCACCGGCGCCCGGCACGGCTATTTCGGCCGCGAGGAGTGGGAACCCTTCGCCCCCGGCCTGAAGAAGGTCGAGGACGCGACGGAGATCCGTCGCCGCCTGTTGCTGGCCTTCGAGGAGGCGGAAAACAGCGACGACCCGTCGCTCCGCCGCGCCTTCCTGACCTTCGTGGTGGTCGGCGGCGGCCCTACGGGCGTGGAACTGGCCGGCGCCATCGCCGAACTGGCCCGCCACGGGCTGGAGGGCGAGTTCCGCGCCATCGACCCGGCCGAGGCCCGCGTCCTGCTGGTGCAGTCCGCCCCACGCATCCTGCCCACCTTCCCGGAACCGCTGTCGGCGCAAGCCGCCGCGTCCCTGGAATCGCTGGGCGTCACCGTCCTGACCGGCAGCGCGGTGGAGGCGGTTGACGAGTCGGGCGTGACGGTGTCCGGAACGCGCATCGCGGCGCGCACCGTCTTCTGGGCGGCCGGGGTCGTCGCCTCGCCCGCCGCGCGTTGGCTGGGGGTGGAGGCCGACCGCGCCGGCCGTGTGCCGGTCGGTCCCGACCTGTCGGTGCCAGGCTTGGACAACGTTTTCGCCATCGGCGACACGGCGCTCAACCGCGGCTGGGACGGCCAACCGGTGCCCGGCCTCGCCCCGGCGGCCAAGCAGGGCGGCGCCCATGTCGCCCGCGTGATCCGCGCCCGGCTGGAGGGGCGGCCCGCCCCGGCGCCCTTCCGCTACCGCCACGCCGGCAGCCTCGCCACCATCGGGCGCAAGGCGGCGGTCGCGGACTTCGGCCGGCTGCGCCTGACCGGGGCCGCCGCCTGGTGGCTGTGGGGCGTGGTGCACGTCCTGTTCCTGTCGGGCATGCGCAATCGGTTGGGCGTGGCCGTGGAGTGGTTCTGGGCCTACCTGACCTTGCGCCAGGGAACCCGCCTGATCACGGGCCCAGCCAGCGCCCCGACGGCGCAGGCCGCCGCCCCGCCCGTCCCCGCGCTCGAACGCGCCTCATGAGAGAGGAGAAGGGCCATGACTCTGGTCATGACGCGTCCCGCATCCACCACCGTCGCCGACGGCATGGACCTGATGCCGATCCGCTTCGGCCGCGCCGTCTGCGGTGACCTGACCCAGGCGGAGCGGCGGGAATGGTGGCTCGCCAACGGGCTCGGTGCCTACGCCGCCGGGACCATCGCCGGAAGCCTGACGCGGCGCTACCACGGTCTGCTGGTCGCCCCGGTGGAGCCACCGCTCGGCCGCCGGCTGGTCTTCGCCAAGGCCGACGCCACGCTGATTGCCGATGGGCGGGAATGGCCGCTGTTCACCAACCGCTGGGCCAGCGGCGCCCTCGCCCCCACCGGGCACGAGCATGCGGAGAGCTTCCACCTCGACAGGCGCATCCCGGTCTGGACCTACGCGGTCGCTGGCCGACGGGTCGAGGCGCGGGTGTGGCTGGAGCAGGGTAAGAACACCGTCACCACCGCGTGGCGTCTGCATCCCGACGCCGGGGATGGGGACGGCGTCGCCTTGCGCGTGACCCTGCTGGTCAACGGCCGCGACCATCACGGCACCACGGACCGCCACGGCTTCAACCCGGACCTCCGGACGGACGCCCCCGACCGGCTGCGCGTGGTCGAGCCTGGCGGCTTCACCCTGACGCTCCACGCCCCCAGTGGCCGGATCGAGCCCCGCCGCGACTGGCACGCCGACTTCCTGCTGCCCATAGAGGAGGAGCGCGGCCTTGCCCCCGTGGACCACCACCTGTGCGTGGGCGACGCGGTCTTCAACCTGCGCCCCGGTCAATGGGTCGGCGTGGTCGGCAGCCTGGAGGCGGAGGCCGACACGGACATCCCCGCCTCCCTCGCCCGCCGCCGCGCGCAGGAGGCCGCGGTGCTGGACTCGGCCGACGATGCGCTGCCGGAGATGGCCGATGCCCCTGGCTGGGTGCGGCGGCTGGTTTTGGCCTGCGACAGCTTCCTCTTCGCGCGGCCCCTGCCCGGCGTGCCGGACGGGCAATCGGTGATTGCCGGATACCCGTGGTTCGGCGACTGGGGCCGCGACACCATGATCGCCCTGCCCGGCCTGACGCTCGCCACCGGGCGGGCCGACAGCGCGCGGCGCATCCTGGAGACCTTCGCCCGCTTCGTGGACCACGGCATGCTGCCCAACGTCTTCCCCGGCGCCGGGGAGCGGGCCGACTACAACACGGTGGACGCCGCTCTCTGGTACGTCGAGGCGTGGCGCGCTTATGTCGAGGCCACCGGCGATCTGGATGCGCTGGCCCGCACGTTCCCGGTGCTGGCGGACATCATCGATTGGCACCGCCGCGGCACCCGTTACGGCATTGGGGAGGATCCAGCCGACGGCCTGCTGCGCGCGGGGGAACCGGGGCTGCAACTGACCTGGATGGACGCCAAGATTGGCGACTGGGTGGTGACGCCCCGCCATGGCAAGCCGGTGGAGATCAACGCGCTGTGGTTCAACGCGCTGCGCGCCATGGCCGGCTTCGCGGACCGGCTCGGCCGGCCTGCCGGCTTCTATGTGGAAGCGGCGGAGAAGGTGCGGTGCTCCTTCACCCGCTTCATCAGACCGCAAGGCGGCCTTTACGACGTGATCGACGGCCCGGACGGCGACGCCACCATCCGCCCCAACCAGATTTTCGCCGTCAGCCTGCCCTTCTCCCCGTTGGAACCCGCCGTGCAGGCCCGCGTGGTCGCCGAATGCCGGCGGGAGCTTCTGACCAGCCACGGCCTGCGCTCCCTTGCTCCGGACCACCCCGACTATCGCGGCCACTACCACGGCGGCGTGTGGGAGCGCGACGGCGGCTACCACCAGGGGCCGGTCTGGGCTTGGCTGATCGGCCCCTTCGCGCTGGCCGTGCACCGGGTCACCGGCGACGCCGACGCGGCGCAACGGCTGCTGGAGCCCATCGCCGACCACCTGACCGACGCAGCACTCGGCCAGGTCAGCGAGATTTTCGACGGCGCCCCGCCGCACACCCCGCGCGGCTGCCCCGTCCAGGCCTGGTCGGCCGCCTGCGTGCTGGAGGCATGGTGGCGGCTGGAACAAACGAAATCATCGAACGGGAGGACCTGAACCATGCGGAACGCGGAACGGCAACGCCTCGAATCCCAACGCACCGGCGCCGAGAACTGGCGGCTGTGGGGTCCCTACCTGTCGGAACGGGCCTGGGGCACGGTGCGCGAGGACTACAGCCCCCACGGCACCGCCTGGGAGGATTTCAGCCACGACCAGGCGCGATTCCGCGCCTACCGCTGGAGCGAGGACGGGCTGGGTGGCATCAGCGACGAGCAGCAGCGGCTGTGCTTCGCGCTGGCCCTGTGGAACGGCCGCGACCCGATCCTGAAGGAGCGCGCCTTCGGCCTGACCGGCAACGAGGGCAACCGCGGCGAGGACGTGAAGGAGTTCTATTTCCACCGCGACGCCACGCCGAGCCACAGCTGGCTGCGCTACCTCTACAAATACCCGCAGGCCGAATTTCCCTATGGCCGCCTGCTCTTCGAGAACCGCCTGCGCGGCCGCACCGACCCGCCCTTCGGGCTGCTCGACAGCGGCGTGTTCGACGACGGGCGCTATTGGGACGTCGAGGTCACCCACGCCAAGGCCGGCCCGGACGCGATCCACATCCGCATCGAGGCCGCCAACCGCGGCCCCGAGCCCGCCACCCTGCACCTGCTGCCCACCCTGTGGTTCCGCAACACGTGGAGTTGGGCGAACAATGCCCGGCGCCCGATCCTGCGCGCCATCAATCCGCCGGCCGGCGCCGCCTGGGCGATCCGGGCGGAACATCCGGAGCTTGGCGCCTACCATCTCTACGGCACCGCGCCCGCCGAGTTGCTGTTCACCGAGAACGACAGCAACGCAGAGCGGCTGTGGGGCATCCCCAACGCCACGCCCCATGTGAAGGACAGCTTCCATCGCCGCGTGGTCCAGGGTGAGACCGGCGCGGTCAACCCGGCGCGGGAGGGCACCAAGGCGGCGCCGTGGTACGTTCTGGATGTGCCGGCGGGGGAGGCGCGCACCATCGACCTCGTGCTCTCCGCCTCGTCTCTGGCCGAGCCCTTCGCCCGCACCGCCGCCGTGTTCGCCGCACGCCGTCGCGAGGCCGACGCCTTCTACGATGCGCTGCTCCCCGATGCGGACGCGGAGGACAGGCGGGTGCTGCGGCAGGCGCTGGCCGGGATGATCTGGTGCAAGCAGTTCTTCCACTACGACGTGGAGCGCTGGCTCGACGGCGACCGGCTGCCGCCCCCGGAAAGCCGCAAGGGAGGCCGCAACCGGTCCTGGAAGCACCTGAAGTCGTCCGACATCATCTCCATGCCCGATACGTGGGAGTATCCATGGTTCGCGGCCTGGGACCTCGCCTACCATTGCGCGGCGCTGGCGCTGGCGGACGTGGACTTTGCCAAGGACCAGATCGAGGTCCTGCTGTCCGAACGCTTCCTGCATCCCAACGGCCAAATCCCGGCGTACGAATGGGCCTTCGGCGACGTCAACCCGCCGGTGCACGCCATGGCCGCGCTGAAGGTCTTCCGGGCGGAGCGGGTGCAGCGCGGCGAGGGCGACACGCACTTCCTGCACCGCGTTTTCCACAAGCTGCTGCTGAACTACGCCTGGTGGGTGAACCGCAAGGACGCCGACGGGCACAACGTGTTCGAGGGCGGTTTCCTCGGGCTCGACAACATCTCGGTCTTCGACCGCTCGCAGCCGCTTCCCCCCGGCTACAGCCTGAAGCAGGCCGACGCCACCGGCTGGATGGCCATGTTCGCCCTGAACATGGTGGTCATGGCGCTGGAACTGGCGGCGGAGGACCCGGACTACGAGGACATCGCCATCCAGATTTACCAGCAGTTCCTCAGCATCGCGAACACCATCGGTGGAAATGTCCCGGGGGCGGTGTCGCTGTGGGACGACGCGGACGGCTTCTTCAAGGATCTGATCGTCGGACCGGACGGCACGGTGTCGCGCGTGAACGTCTACTCCATGGTCGGACTGATCCCGCTCTTCGCGACGGAGGTGGTGGACCGCCGGCTGCTGGAACGCGTGCCGCGCTTCCGCCGCATGCTCACCCACCATAAGGGCGGCAAGTTCCAGGGCAGCTATGTCTGCGCCTGCCCGGACTGGGAGAACGAGCGCGGCGAGCATCTGCTGGCGC
This sequence comes from Azospirillum canadense, assembly GCF_025961225.1. Classification (GTDB taxonomy): domain Bacteria; phylum Pseudomonadota; class Alphaproteobacteria; order Azospirillales; family Azospirillaceae; genus Azospirillum; species Azospirillum canadense. Next base: position 1,575,677 of record NZ_JAOQNG010000010.1, read on the forward strand.
TGGTCGACCACACGATGTTGCCGCGCATCCTGCAACGGCTGCTCGACCGCGACCAGTTCCTGTCCGACTACGGCATCCGCAGCGTCAGCCGCATCCACGCGGAGCACCGGCACCTGGGCGACCTGCCCGGCGTGGGCCAGGCGCTGATCGAGTATGTGCCGGGTGAGTCCACCTCCGGCCTGTTCGGCGGCAACTCCAACTGGCGCGGTCCGGTGTGGATGCCCGTCAACTACACGCTCGTCCAGTCCATCGAGAAGTTCCACCGCTTCCTGGGCGATGCCTACCGCGTGCCCGTGCCCTGCCTCGGCGGCCGGGATCTGACGCTGAAGGAGATCGCGACGCTGATCGCCGACCGGCTGGTATCGCTCTACCGTCCGGACGAGACCGGCCGGCGACCGGTCTATTGCACCCAGCCGTGCTTTCACGACGACCCGCACTGGCGCGACCTGCTGCTGTTCTACGAATACTTCCACGCCGACACCGGCCAGGGCCTGGGTGCGGCGCACCAGACCGGCTGGACGGGCTTGCTCGCCAACCTCGTCCTGCGGCGCTACCGGACGGACATCCCGGAATACTGGAAAGAGCGGAGCGTGGAGGAGGTGTTGGAGGTGTAGGGGGTCTCACCCACCCTCCAGCCCACCCCAGCCGACCGCGCTTCGCGGCTCCGTCGCGTCCCAGCGGTAGGTCTGGGCCATGCGGATGGCGATCTGCTCCACCGGGGTGAAGCGGCGGCCGGCGACGGTCACCAGATGGACGGTGCGGGTCACCTCCGGCTCGATGATCACGCGTGTGGTGATGCCGGGCAGCAATGCCAGATGCTCCGGCATCACCGCGCACCCCATGCCGGCGGCGATCATCGCCTGCACCCAGTCCTCGCGTTCGCTGTGGTAGCGGATGTTGACGCTGTGCCGCTTCGGCAGGCCCAATGCCTCGAAGTGGTAGCGGAACTCGCAGTGGACGCGCTGCAGATAGTCCTCCCCGTCCAGCTCGTGCAGCGGCACCGCGTTCATGGCTTCGAAGCGGTGGCCCTTGGGAAAGGCGATCAGGTAGCGCTCGGAAAACAGCGGCTGGGCCGTGCAGCGTTCCGGGAAGGTGGGCAGCGCCACCAGCGCCACGTCCAGGTCGCCCGCCAGCAGCGCGTCCACCAGCGGCTTGGCCGGCAGGTCCTGGATCATCAGGTCCAGCATGGGGATGCGCGCCTTCATCTGCTCGAAGAAGCCGACCAACCGCGGCGGGCTGATCGTGCACATCACGCCCAGCTTCAGCGGCGCCCGGTCCATGCAGCGGTACTGCTTCGCCTCCGCCAGCACGGCGGCGTTGGCGCTGTAGATCGATTCCAGGTGCGGGCGGACGAGCCGCCCCAGCTCCGTCAGGTGGGTGTTGTGATGCTCCCGGCTGAAGAGCAGGCCGCCCATCTCCTCCTCCAGCTTCTGGATCGCGCGGGTCAGCGACGGCTGGGTGACGTTGCACTGGTCCGCCGCGCGCGTGAAGTTCAGCGTGTCCGCAACAGCCAGGAAGTAGCGGATCTGGTGCATCTCCATCGCAACCTCCAGACGCCGTGCGTGTGGGTGGGAGAGGGGCCATAGCCGGCGGCTATGCACACAATAGGACCAAAGCATTTCAGGCCGTTCCGGACAACGAATACTTTGGGTTCGTCAACCACTCCCCTTGGCGGGAGAGACAACCGAAGGAGATGACCGATGACCGAAACGACCAATGGCCTGACGATTGCCGCCGCTCTGGCCGGTGCCCTGTCCCTGGCAGCGCTCCTGCCGGTCACCAGCACCGCAGCGGCGGAGGCCAGCGGCCTGGAGAAGTGCTACGGCATTTCCAAGGCGGGCCAGAACAGCTGCGCCAACGACGCCGGCACCCATTCCTGCGCCGGCCAGTCGACCAAGGACTATGACGGCGGCGAGTGGCGGGCGGTCCGGGCCGGCGTCTGCGCCGAGACAGGCGGCAAGCTGGCGGCGTTCCAGGGCGTCGGCATGCCCAAGGACATGACCAAGGCCGCCTCCGCCACCCCGAAGAAGAGCTGATCCGGACCGCTGTTCCGGACCCCTGCTCCGGACCGCCGCCGGCCGCTGGAGGTTCCCGCCATGCACGCCGCGCCCGACACCCCTCGCACCTCCTCTCCCCTGCCTGCGCGAGCGGGCGTCGGGCTGCGGCACCGCCATGTTGCGGATTTCCTGGCCTCGCCACCCACCGTCGCCCCCTCGGTGGCCCGCGACGTTGCTTGGATCGAAGTGCACAGCGAAACCTATCTGGCGGCCGGCGGTCCCCGCTTGCGGGCGCTGGAGACGATCCGGCGGGACTTTCCGCTCAGTTGCCACGGGGTCGGCCTGTCGCTCGGCTCCGCCGAAGGGGTCGATGTCCGGCACCTGGACCGGCTGGCGGCACTCTACGCCCGTCTTCAGCCCGAACAGGTCTCCGATCATCTGGCCTGGAGCACCACGGGCGGCGCCTACCTGAACGACCTGCTTCCCCTGCCCTACAGCGAGGAAGCGCTAAACACCGTCCGCCGCAACGTCGAGCGCGTGCAGGAAACCCTGAAGCGCCCGATCCTGGTGGAGAACCCGTCCCGCTACCTGAGCTTCGCGGAATCCACGATCCCGGAGGCGGAGTTCCTGGCCGAACTGTCGCGCCGGACCGGCTGCGGCCTGCTGCTGGACGTCAACAACATCCATGTCAGCGCCCACAACGTCGGGCTCGACCCGCTGGCCTACCTCGACGCCATCCCGGCGCAGGCCGTGGGCGAGATCCACGTGGCCGGCCACGCGGTGCACGACACCGGCCGCGGCACGCTGCTGATCGACGATCACGGCAGCAGGGTGGCCGATCCGGTCTGGCACCTGCTGGACGAGGCCCTGCGCCGGCTCGGCCCCCGCCCGGTGCTGGTGGAATGGGACACGCGCGTGCCGGAACTGCCGGTCCTGCTGGCCGAGGCCGAACGGGCCGACCGGAGAATCCATGCTGCCGAGACGGAGGCCCGCCATGCTGCGTGACCTCCAGGCCGCCATGCGCCGCGAATTGCTCCGCGCCGGGACGGGCATTCCACCGGGCATTGAATGCGACGCCATTCCGGCGGCCATCCGCTTCGCCATTCACGCCAACAACGTCGTCGGCTCCCTGGTCGAGGCGCTGGAGGCGGCCTTTCCGGCAACGGCGCGGTTGCTTGGCGGCCCGGCGTTCCGCCGGACGGCCCTGGCTTTCGTGCGGCGGCACCCGCCGCGCGTGCCGCAACTCCTGGCCTATGGCGACCACTTTCCCGACCATCTCGCCCACACCACGGCGGACCCGCCGGCCGCCGCCGACCTCGCCCGTTTCGAATGGGCTTGGAACGCCACCTATTTCGCGGCGGACGCGCCGGTGCTGGACATAACCGCGCTGCGCGCCGTGCCGGGCGACCGTTGCCCGGCGTTGCGGCTGGCGCTGCACCCCTCAGCCCACCTGCTGACCTGCGCCCACCCGGTGCTGGAACTGTGGGACGCGCTGCGCCGGGGCGAAACGATCCCCGATCCCGCGCCCGCGCCCCAGAATCTGCTGCCCCAGAATCTGCTGGTCGTCCGCCCGTTGCTGGAGGTGCAGGCGGTCACGCTGGGATCGGGCGAGATGACGTTGCTGATGGCCCTGTCGGCGGGTTCCGACCTGTCGCACGCCGCGATGGCGGCCTCAGCGCTTGAGCCGGGTTTCGACCTGCAGGGCACGCTGCTGGCCCACCTGCAACTCGGCACCTTCACCGCCTTCACCACACCCCCATTGTGAGGATCAAGCCATGTCGCACGCCGCCATCGGGCACCGCGTTCGCCATCTCCGCGCGCTGCACGACCTGACCACCGCCGGCACGGCCGTCGTGGGCGGGGTGAACCGCTGGGGGGCGCCCCTGCTGCAATTGGCGATCCGGCTGTGGATCGCGCGGGTTTTCTTCCTGTCCGGCCTGACGAAGATCCAGGACTGGGACACCACCGTTCTGCTGTTCCAGGAGGAATACCGCGTGCCTCTGCTGCCGCCGGACCTGGCCGCCCTGATGGGCACGACCTTTGAACTCGGCATGCCGGTTCTGCTGGTGGTGGGTCTGGCAAGCCGCCTCGCGGCGCTGCCCCTCCTCGGCATGTCGCTGGTGATCCAGTTCGTCCTGGGCGCCGCCAACCCGGCCTATGATTCCGTGGAGCATGCCTATTGGATGTTTCTGCTGCTGGCGATCGTCGTGCATGGCCCGGGGGCCCTGTCGCTCGATCACCTCATCCGTCGTCATCTGGTCCGTGATCTTGGTGGTGCGTCCGGGAGATGACGGTGACAGCAGATGGTCCATCCGCCTTCGGACCGGCCATCAAGGCCGGTCCTGGCGCCCGCCTTGCGGCGGGTTTGCCTGACGGAGGCGATCAGGCGGTGACGGCGACGGCACGCGTCCGCACGCCTCCCGCCACGACCAGCGCCGCCAGCAGCAGCACGATTCCGCTGACGCTGAAGACCCCACCGGCGCCGGTGATCCCGAAGATGGCGCCGCCCCCGGCTGCGCCGGCGGCGATGGCGAGTTGCACCCCCGCGACGAAGAGGCCGCCGGCGCTTTCCGCCTCGTCCGGTACGGTGCGGGTGATCCAGGTGGACCACGCCACGGGCACGGCGCCGAAGGCGACGCCCCACAGCACGATCAGCACCGAGGCAACGACCGGCGAACCGCCCAGGGCGGCCAGCCCGAGCCCGAGGAGCCCCATGGTCAGCGGCATGACGGCCAGGGTCAGCCGCATGCTGCGCTCCAGCAGCGCGCCGCCGAGGTAGGTGCCGGCGAAGTTCGCCACGCCAAAGCCCAACAGGATGCCCGACACGCCGCTGACGCCGACGCCGGTCACCGTCTCCAGGAACGGCCGCACATAGGTGAACAGCGCGAAATGCCCGGTGAAGACGAGAATGATCGACAGCATGCCGAGCCCGACGCCCGGCCGCGCCAGCACCTCGCCCAGCGTCCGCAGGCTGGTGTGGCCGTTCGGCGCCATGCGCGGCAGCGTCAGGAACTGCGCCACCAAAGCCACCAACCCCAGCCCGCCGGCCATCAGGAACACCGCGCGCCAGCCGAGCAGGTCGCCCAGATAGCTGCCGACCGGCGCCGCAAAGACCGTGGCGGCCGACACGCCGCTGAAGATCATCGACAACGCCCGCGGGATCATCGCCTCCGGCACCAGCCGCATGGCGATCGCGGCCGACATGGCCCAGAAGCCACCGAGCGCCACCCCCAGCAGCACCCGCCCGACCAGCAGGGACAGCAGGTCGGGGGCAAAGGCAACCATCAGGTTGGACACCAGCAGCAACGCCGAGAAGGCGAGCAGCACGTGACGGCGATCGATCCGGCGGGTCGCGGCGGAGATGAGCAGGCTGGCGACCAGCGCCACCATGGCGGTCGCGGTGACCGCCTGTCCGGCCATCGCCTCGGTCACGTGCAGGTCGGTCGCCATCGGCGTCAGCAGGCTGGCCGGCAGAAACTCCGCCGTCACCAGCCCGAACACGCCGAGCGTCAGGGAGAAGACGGCACCCCAGGCGGGCTCCGTCGGCACGGCGCTGGCCGGCCTTGCAGGTCCCATCATGTTCTGTCCTCGCTGGAAGATTATGTTGCGATGCAGAATAGGGTGGAGCACCCGGACGATCCATGCCATAAAGTCCGCATCTTTTGATCTATCGTCCGGATATGCCTGACCCGACCCGCCTCCATCCCAGCGCCGACCTTGTCAGCGAGCTTCTGCTCGGGATGCGGCTCACCGGCGTCCAGTACCGCCGCATGCAGGTCGCCCCTCCCTTCGGCATTGGCTTCGGCACGGTGGAGGGGCGGGCGCAATTCCATTTCATCGCCCGTGGGCCGGTCGTTCTGCGGCTGCTCGCCGGCGGCACCTTCACGCTGAACACGGGTGATGCGGTGCTGTTGCCGCGCGGTGGCGCGCACGAACTGCTGTCGGCGCCGGAGTTGCCGGCCCGCGATGTCTACAGCTTCGCGACGGCGCCTCTGTGCGGCAATGTCAGCGCGCTCGAATCCTGCCCGGCCGAAAGCTGCCGCACGAAGGACGCGGTCATCTTCTCCGGCTGCATGGAGTTCGACCTCGGCGCCATGCAGCCGCTGGTCGGCTTGATGCCCGAGGTGATGCAGGTCGGCACCCTGCTCGACCGCTACCCCGAGATGCTGCCGATGCTGGAGGCGATGGAGCGCGAGGCGCGGGCCGAACGCGCCGGCTACGCCGGTATCCTGGCCCGGCTGGCCGACGTGGTGTCCGCCTCCATCGTGCGCGGCTGGGTGGAGTGCGGCTGCGGTGATGCGCACGGCTGGATCGATGCGCTGCGCGACCCGCGGCTCGGCCGCGTCATCTCCGCGCTGCATCGGGACCCCGGCCGCAACTGGACCGTGGCGGAACTGGCCGCGGAGATGGGGGCCTCGCGTTCCGTGTTCGCGGAACGCTTTCTGGCGGTGACCGGCGTGACCCCGGTCCGCTATGTGACGGAACTCCGCATGCGGCTGGCCGCCCAGTGGATCGGGCGGGAGCGGGTGTCGATCGACACCGCCGCGCATCGGCTCGGCTACGGCTCCCAGGCCGCCTTCAGCCGCGCCTTCAAGCGCATCATGGGCCACTCGCCCGGCGCTTCGCGCGACGCGGCGTCCTAAAGCGAATTTGCATTCGCTTTAGATTCATATGACCTCATGTGCCGGTCGGGCTTCGGCCGCATGGTCGGCCGGGACCGCCGTCGCGGTCCAAGGCGGATCGCAATCCGCTTTAGCACCGGCACGCCGATTCACGGCCGCGGGCGTCTCAAGCCGGTGACGATGGTGACGGGTTCAGCATCGTCCAGCGCGTGGCGCATCGCCGCCTCGTCGGTGAAACGGCCGCGCAGGCGCCGTCCCTCGCAGACGACCTCGATGCGGTCCGCGGCGAATGGCCAAGGATCGGCGACCAAGTCCGCCGGGTCACCGGACGGTGAGCGAAGGCGCAGTTCCGTCCGGGCCTCGCCGGCGGTTGGGACATTGGGGATGCGCGCGTCACCGGTGAGCCCCCATCCGATCTCCAGGGACATGCGGTCCACGGTGGCGACGAGCAACCGGTTGCGCTCGACCGCCTGCGGGGAGAGAGCCGTCGCGTAACGCGGATCGGCGGACAGCGCCCCGATGCAGGCGCGCTGGAAGCGATGCTGGTCTTCCAGGAAGCGGCGAACCAGCGCGGCATCCTCCGGAGATGCCTTGGCGAAATCGAAGAAGCTGCCGTAGATCGTGTCGGCGTGCAGCGAGACAAGGAGGGCCGGATAGCGCCCGAACGCCAGCGCGCGACGCACACCGTCCGTCCAAAGCCCGGTGTGGACGGCGGCGCCAAGCTCCTGGAAGCTGTGCGGGCGGCCGGTCTCCGGGTTCAGCGTCGGTGCGGACTCCCAGGACAGCCAACCGATGTCGTGCAGTTCGGCCCCAAGGCAGACCTCCTCGAAGGGCGCGGCCGGAGTGAAGACCTCGTTGCCCCAGGCGCGGAGCAACTGTCCGGACAGCCAAGCATGGCTCGGCTGCGGGATGGCGATCGCATCGTCGCCGACATTGCGAAACAGCATGGCGGATCCCCGAGGTCATGGTCGGGCGCGAGGCCGCCGACCCGTATCCTGACAACGGATGCGGGCGGAGTTCATCCCGTTGGATGAGGGCCCGTTGGATGAGGGCCCGTTGGATGAGGGCCCGTTGGATGAGGGCCGGCCTCCCGCGCCCCGTCGGTCAGGACGTTTGCGGGCCGTGCGTCCGGAAGAACCCGTTGAGCGCATCGAACGGCTCGGCCTCGCCCAGGGCATCGAAGCGTCCGTGGTCGGCGAGCATGCGCGCCGCTCGGAGGAAGCCGCCCCACGCGGCGCGGTTGAGCCCGCTGCCCAGGCTGATGCGCCGCACGCCCAACGCGGCGATCTGTTCCACCGACAGGCCGATCGGCGAGGAGACCAGGAGGTTGAGCGGCTTCGGGCGTACGGCATCGACCGCTGCCCTGATGGCGTCCGGTGTCCGCAGGCCCGGCGCGTAGAGGACATCCGCCCCCGCCCCGGCGTAGGCCGGCAAGCGGCGCAGCGCCTCCTCGACCGCCGCCGGGTGCTTCACCAGCAAGGCCTCGCAGCGGGCGGTCAGCAGAACGCCGCTTCCCTTCAACGCCTCCGCCGCCGCGGCCACGCGCTCGACGGCGTGATGGAAGTCGTACAGCGGCTTCGACGGGTCGCCCGTGGCATCCTCGATGGACAGGCCGGCCACGCCGGTGTCGGCGCAGAGGAGAACGTTGCGGGCCACGCCTTCACAATCATGGGCATAGCCGGATTCGAAATCGGCGTTCACCGGCAGGTCGGTTGCCCGGACCATGTCGGCGATGTGGGCCAGCATGTCCCCGCACGACACCGCCCAGTCGGCGTCGGGAAGCCCCCGCGCGAAGGCGAAACCCGCCGACGTGGTGGCCAGCGCGCGGAATCCGAGCTGCTTCAGCATCAACGCGCTTCCGACATCCCATGGATTGGGAATGACGAAGCAGCCGTCCTGGTGGAGGTCGGCAAATGCAGCGCGGGCTTGGCGGTGATCGGCCATCACGGTTTTCCTCTGAGTCATGCCCCGACGGCGGCCCCGACGGTGGCCCCGACGGTGACTGGGCGGTTCACGTCGGCGTTGAGCGGTACGCTCACCGTGGCGGTGCAGCCCGACTGGACGTCGAAGGATATGGTCCCGCCGACTTGGCGGACGAGGGCATCGACAAGCGTTGTCCCGATGCCACCCTTGGGGAGCATTCCCGCGCAGCCGACGCCGTCGTCGGCCACGGTCATCGACAGCCGGTCGCCATTCTTTCGAAGAAGCACCGTCACCGTTCCCTCCCTCCCGTCCGGAAAGGCGTGCTTCAGCGCGTTGATGACGAGTTCGTTGGCAATCAGGCCCAGTGGCGTCGCCAGTTCGATCGAGCAGGCCGCATCGTCCGTGTCGGCGTGGATCGTGACCGTGTCATTCGGGCGAAGGTCCCGAAGAGCCTCGCAGAGTTGACGCAGGTGCATCCCGAGATCGACGTTCGTCAAATCCCCGGACGTGTAGAGCTGCTCGTGCAGGCGCCCCATGGAGGTCACGCGCCCGGTCAGCGCCTCGATGCGGCCGCGAGCCAGGTCACCTTTCGGGAGCCGGCGCATCTCCACCATCATCAGGCCGCAGATCACCTGCAAGTTGTTCTTCACGCGATGGTGGATTTCGCGAAGCAGGACCGTCTTCTCGGCAACGATGCCCCTAAGCCTGCTGTCCGCATCCTGCAGATCGCTCACGTAGTTTCGAAGGGCCTTGGAAAGTGTGGCGGCTTCCGTGTAGCGGCTGGTCAGGGGCAGGTCGGGCACTGCGCCGTCTATCCCCGCGGCTTCGACGGCCCTGGACATGGCGCGAAGGGGAGCCGACAGCCACGTGGCCAGAACGTGACCGACGAGGACCGCCAGCAGGCTGGCGAATGCTCCCCACGCGATCACGCGGTTTCGCAGCTCGGAGATCGGCGCCATCGCCTGATCGACAGGCTGGCGAAGCACGACGCGCCAGCCCAGCCCGGGATAGTCCCGGTAGCCTTTCGTCTGCACGACGCTGGTGAGGAAATTTCGTCCGTCCGGCCAGGATTGGACCTTCGTGTCCTGGCCCCCCGCCGGCGCAATCGCCAGCGGCTTGCCCACGAGGGACTGCGGTCCGAGAATCACCGTGCCGTCGGTGGAGAGGATCATCGCCTCGACCCCGGTTTCGTCGGGAATCTGGCCGAGCACGGAGCGTTCAACCTCCGACGCCCAGTCCCAGCTAAGGTGGGCGGCCACGACGCCGGTCAGCGTACCGCGTTCGTCGTGTACGGGTGCGGCGAGGTCGACGAAGCGGGGAACCTCCTTCCGATCGGCATAAAGGAGCTTCGCGAGGACCACCGCGTCATGAACATCGCCGACATAGGGACGGTCGAACCCCTGCTTCCACCATCCACGCGCGCTGACATCCATCCCCTCATTGATACGGCCCGTCGCCGCTTCCAGAAGGCCGGTCGGCCGGATGAAGCCGATCCAGGCATAATCCGGATAGGTGTCCTGAAGTTTCTGCAAGACCACGCGCCGCGCGTCGCGAGGGGTGTCCGTCGACCGAATCGTCTCGAGACTCGTCACGACGGTGAGGTCGCGGTAGCGCTCGAACATACCCCGGTCAAGCTTGTCTGCCACCTGGCTTGCATACAGGTGCAGTTGGTCGCCGATCATGCGTTGAAGGCGGTCTCCGGCTTCGATCTGCAAAAACGCGGCCGTGCCCGCCGTGAAGGCCAGTCCGATGCCGCCCAGGCACGCGATGAGCATCGCCCTCAGACCGATTTTCAAGATCATGGACCATTCTTGGGTTGAGGCACCGCGCCAAGGCTCGGCTATACCGGATTGGGAAGGATGCTCACATCCCGGCGGAACGAACAAGGGCCGGCGCCAATTTGGGACAGTCGTCGGACCGGGTATGACCTGCTTGCCCTTGTTCCCCCGAACTGGCCGGCTACAATCCCGCTAGGAACGGGAGCTTAGCGTCCCGGACCCGATATCGCGTTTCCTTTCCGGTAGGCCATCATGACTGAACCCCGCCACATCCTGCTTGTCGACGATGAAGCCATCGCCATCATGGCGCTGGAGCACGGCTTGATGGATGAGGGATTCCGGGTCACCACGGCCTTCAATGGCCAGGAAGCATTGGGACTTTGGCGCGGTGACCGCTTCGATGCGCTGGTTACCGACCTTCGAATGCCGGTGATGGCCGGCGATGAACTCATACGGAACGTGCGGAGCGATAAGCCCGGGCTGCCTGTGGTGGTCGTAAGCGGATATGCCACCGGCGAGATCTCTGAAGGATTGAAGGTGAACTTTCCGGCCCCGATCGCGATCATGCCCAAGCCCGTGCGCGTCGAGGAAGTCTCCGGCGCGCTGAAGCGGATGCTTTCGTGGGACGTTGGCGCGTAAAGCAGGCACCATCGCCCCGCGGTGGTTCGTCCATCGCCCGCTTGAACGCCGCCGGCAGCGCACGATCGGAAAGGGGGGTGGTCACCGGATCAGCAGGACCGCAAGGCCGCCACCGATCAGCGTCCCGGCCCACAGCCGGTCGAAGTTGATCCAGCCGCGCCGCAGGATGCCGAGACCGACGGTGCTGAAGACCAGCAGCGCCACGACGGCGACCACCGCAAGCATCGCCGCCATGTGCACCAGCACCACCATGGCCCCGGCCAGGGCGGTGCCGAACGCGGCGACGGAGCCCGTCATCTCGGCACCGGGACCACACAGGGACAAGGCCAGCATGGAGGCTGGCGCCAGTATGCCCAGCAGCAGGGGCAGGATCATCAATCCGGCGCCATGCGCCGTGGCCATCAGGAACGACCACAGCGTCAGTTCGGCGAAGCCGGCGCGCATTCCGGCCCGGACCCGGTGACGCGGGCCGCGCATCAACCGGTAAGCGCCAAAGCCGATCAGGACGGCTGCCAGCCCCGGCGTCAGAACCTTCGGCGCGACGAAAAACTGAGTCACCCCGAACCCCAGGACCACGGCGAGCACGGACAGTGCGTGTCCCAGGGCGATCGGCGGCAAGGCCGACAACACCGCTCCGCGACGGCCTTCCTGGAGGCCGAGCGCCACGGCGAACAGCCATCCCGACGCCGGGTTGGCCCCATGGAAGGCGCCCAGCCCGACCAGCGCCAGCCACGGCCAGAGATCGTTCATGGATAAGGATCGCTCATGGGTAATCGCTCATGGGTAGCAGTACGAATCCGAGGAGGCGTCGCCGCCTTCGAGCCGGACCTGATGCCCACGGAATCCGTCGTCGAAGCGCAGGAAGAAGCGCTCGTCGATGCTGAGGCCACCATCGGGGGCGGCATCGAGCTTCACCATCCAGCTCTTGATTCCCTCCGGATAGAACTGCTCGTCCCACGTCCGGTACAGCGAATTGGTGAAGTAGACCCGCCGCCCGTCGCGGCTGACCTCGACCATCTGCGGGCCCCCGTTCAGGCCGCCGTTCGCGCCCGGATGGCCGGCGCGCGCGACGATGCCGCCCAGGCGAACGGAGCCGGTCAGCTTGGGCTGGAACGGGTCGGCCACATCGTACCGGCGCATTTCGCCGGTGCCCCAGCACGCCACATAAAGCCAACGGTCGTCGAGCGACAGGTCGATGTCGGTCACGAGCGGCGGCACGGCCTTGAAACCCTTGAGCAGGGGCGGCAGCTGATCCGGATCCGCCGGTTCGGCCGGAATATCGATGATCTTCCGCATCGCCCACTGGTCGCCCTCGCGGTGCCACATCCAGATCGACGAGGACAGGTCGGTCAGATTGACCACAGCGTTCATGAAGCCATGCGTCTTGGTCGGATCGTGTGCCGGCCGCAATTCCAGCGCCAACTGGTACTCCGGTCCGAGATCGATGGTTTGCCGGTGGCGGCGCCTGCGCAGATCCCAGAAGTGGACGCGATGGCCATACTTGGCGCCGAGCAGCAGGTCGGGGTCGAGCCCGTTCTCGATCATGTCGGGCGTGCCCCACTCGCTGGTGACCATGGTGTCCTGGCCGAGGTGCCACCACACGTCGTAGGCCAGGAACTGCGGCCCACGATCGATCTCCCACTGGCCGAGGACGTCGAACGTCTCATGGTCCATGAGAAACACCCCGCCCGGCCCGCCGCCATTGCCGTCGCCGTTCCCGAGCGCGCTGACGTAGATGCCCTCCGGCCCGCAGTGAAGGGTGTGGGGGCGGGAGTAGTTGGCCCGTGCCGCCACCTCCTGCGGCTCGATCACCTTGACGATCTTCGGGCTGGCCGGATCGGGCTTGACGTCCAGGATGTGAAGGCGCGACGACCGCAAGCCCGGCACGATGAGATAACGCCGCTCCACATGCGGATGGGGCGCATAGGGACACAAGGCCGAGCTGCAGGCGTTCCAGCCGAAGTGATGCAGTTCGTCGCCGGCGTTGGGCATGTCCACCCGGGCAAGGAGCTGGCCGTAGCGCGACGAGGCCGGATCGACATCGACGACGCCCAATGCGTCCGGACGCGCAGCCGATTCGACATTCAGCATGGCCACATAGGCAAGTCGTTCGGAAGGGGCCTGCATGGCCATCCGGGGAGAAGGGTAGAAGCTGGGGTCAGGAGTCCAGGTTGCCATCGGGCACCCTCCCTAAACGATGCGCTCCGCACGGGCAATTCTAGGGCGGCACAACCCCCGGATTCAAAAGAGCATAGGGAAGATTTCATTGCCGCATGGCGGGCCTTCTCAGCCCACTTTGGCTAATGGCCTTACAGGATTCTTGGCGTAATTCGGCGAAGGCCGGCAGGCCGCGCGTGGTCTTGACGACGGTCAAGGACGGACGGCCGCCCCGCATCCAGCATTCCGGCGCATTCCCAAGTCGGCTTGGAGAGAGGGAACCCCATGCAGCCAGACTCCACCCCTGCCGCCGGCATCGGCCACAATTCCCGGACAGCCCCCATCGGCGTTGAGGTGCGGCTGTTCAACAGCATGGTGACGGCCTGCCCGACCGTCCCCGCCCGTTCGGCCATCACGCTGTCGCCGGGCGCGACCATCGGCGATGTGGTCCGCCAGCTCGGCCTTCCGAAGCAGGAGATCTTCCTGGTCCTGGTCAACGGACGCGACGTGACACCGAGGCTGGGCGTCCCCGTCGAGACCGGCCGGGTGTTGGAGGACGGGGACGTCGTCGCCTTCTCAGGCCCGGTTCCCTACAGCTGGGGCTACGGCGCCTGCGTGGTGTGACCCTTCGGAACCATTGGCCCGGAACCGTCAGTCAGGTGCACCAACTCACCAACCATCATCATCCCAAGAATTGATCGACAGTACGGTCAAAGCAGGGACAGTTGATCGCCAGGCATGGGAGGGGGCTTGAACGCGGTGCAGTTCAGGTCGGCCTTACGGGCGTTCAGGCCAAGGCGCTTGCAGGCCAGCTTGAAGCGCTTCGCCAGCAGCTCCGCGACCGGGCCGGAGCCCTTCATGCGGCTGCCGAACTGCGACTGGTACAGCTCCCCGTCCCGGCACTGCCGGATCAGGCCGAGCACGCGGTCGGCGCGGTTGGGCGCGTGTGCGCGCAGCCACTCCTCGAACAGGTCTTTGATCTCCAGCGGCAGGCGCAGCAGGATGTAGTTGGCCTGCGTCGCGCCGGCCTCCGCCGCGGTGGCGAGGATCGCTTCCAGCTCGTGGTCGTTCAGCGCCGGGATCATCGGGCTGGCCAGCACGGCCACCGGCACGCCGGCCGCCGTCAACTCGCGCATGGCGTCAAGGCGCCGGGCGGGCGTGCTGGCCCGCGGCTCCAGCCGCCGCGCGAGATCACGGTCGAGCGTGGTGAGGGAGAGCGCAACGTTGACCAGCCCCATCGCCGCCATCGGCGCCAGGATGTCGAGGTCGCGCAGGACCAGCGCCGACTTGGTGATGATCATCACCGGCTGGTTGAAGTCGCGGCAGACCTCCAGCACGCCGCGGGTGATGCGCTGCTCCCGCTCGATGGGCTGGTACGGGTCGGTGTTGGCGCCCAGCGCCAGCGGCTGGCAGCGGTAGGACTTCGCCCGCAGCTCCGCGGCCAGCAGCTCCGCCGCCCGGGCCTTGCGGAAAATCTTCGTTTCAAAATCCAGCCCTGGCGACAGGCCGAGATAAGCGTGGGTGGGCCGGGCGAAGCAGTAGATGCAAGCGTGCTCGCAGCCGCGGTACGGATTCACCGAACGCTCGAAAATCACGTCGGGAGACGTGTTCCTCGACAGAACGGACTTCGCCGTGTCGTCGAAGACCGTCGTCGGGACCGGTTCGGCCAACGCCTCGTTCTCGCCCCAGCCGTCGTCCGACAGGACGCGCGTCTCGCGCTCAAAACGCGAGGTCGCGTTGCTGATGGCCCCCCGTCCCTTCAGCGGCTGTCGCTTAAGCTCGTCCATACGCGAGAGGATAATCGCGGCGAATGCGAACGTAAAGCGAACAAGCGGTGCGAGTGTAAGAGCCCGACGCAAGAACTCCCACCCACCAAAATCCCGACCTATACGATCCCACGCACGAACAGCGCGACCGCCTTGCGCACGAAGGCTTCGCGTTCCTCCTCCGGGGGATAGTCGCACAGGCCCAGCTCCAGCGCGCACCGGGCCCCGCCCTGAAGCACGGACAGGAACTGCATCGCCGTGAAGGCGGGATCCTCGATCCGGGCGAGCCCGCGGCGGGCGAGCCGCTCGAACAGCGCCACAAAGCCGATGACCGCCTGCTCCGGCCCGCCCTGGTAATAGAGCCGCGCGACCTCCGGAAAGCGAGAGGCCTCGCCGACGACGGTCTGGTGCATCTTGATGACCTCCGGCGACCAGAGCAGGTCGACGAAGCGGCGGCCGACGCGGGACAGCGTCTCCTCCAGCGAAAGGTCGTCGAAGGCGTCCGGCGCGAAACGCAGGCCGTAGCGGTCGCATTCCGCGGTGATGGTCGCGACGAACAGCTCCTCCTTGCTGGGAAAGCGCGTGTAGAGCGTCGTCTTGGACACCCGCGCCCGTTGCGCGACGAGGTCCATGGAGGTCCCGCCATAGCCGAGTTCCAGGAACGCCTCGCGCGAGGCGGTCAGGATCTTCAGGGCCTTCGGATCCTGTGCGGAGGGTGCGGCAATTAGTTCTGAAGTCATCTGCACTAAACTGTATCGTTCACTCTTGACGAGGGTCCGTCTCCGATCTACGACTCTAACAGTACGATACAGTCCAGTCCAGTTGGGAGAAGGGTTATGGATCGGCGGGTGGGATCGGGATCCCTGGCGCTGGCGCTCCTGCTCGGCGCCGCGGCGCTGACCGGATGCAAAGACGAACAGACCGCGAGCGCTCCGGAGCCGCGCCCCGTGCGGGTGACGACCGTGGCGCTGGAGCCCGCCGACGACACCGTCCGCTACCCCGCCGTCATTCGCCCCCGTGTCGAGGCCGACGTGGGCTTCCGCATCGCCGGCAAGGTGGTCGCCCGGCTGGTCGAGGTCGGCGCGCGGGTGGAGCCCGGCACGCCGCTGGCCCGGCTGGACCCGGCGGACATCGAGCTTCAGGTGCGCGCCTCCCAGGCGCAGCTCGCGTCCGCCAAGGCCGACGCGGCCAACGCCCGCGCCGACTTCGACCGCTACTCCAAGCTCGCCCGGGGGGAATGGACCACCCGCCAGGAATACGACCGCCGCAAGGCGACGCTGGACAAGACCGATGCCAAGGTCCGGGAGATCGAGGCGCAGCTGCGCGTGCTGAACAATTCGGTCCAGTACACGACCCTGCTGGCCGACAGCCCCGGCGTCGTCACCGCCGCGCTGGTGGAGCCCGGCCAAGTGGTCGCACAAGGGCAGCCGGCCTTCCGCGTCGCCCGCCTCGGCGAGGTGGAGGCGGTTGCCAACATCCCCGAGCAGCAGCTGGCCGGCCTGCCGCAACGCCAGCTCGGCGTCGAGCTGTGGGCCCAGCCCGGCCTGCGCATTCCCGGGACCCTGCGGGAGGTCTCGCCCAGCGCCGACCCCGGCACCCGCACCTATCAGGCGCGCGTCACGCTGACGAACCCGCCGCCGTCGGTGCAGCTGGGCATGACCGCCACGCTGGTCGCCCGGCAGGAACGCGGCGGGATGGTCGCCCGGATTCCCCTGACCGCCATCACGCAGAAGGAACAGGGCACGGCCGTCTGGGTGTTGCCCGGCGACAGCAACAGCAACGGGGCCGACCGTCTTGACCTGCGCCCGGTGTCGGTCGTGGCCTACGCCGGCGACCTCGCGGTGGTGGCCGGCGGGCTGAAGGACGGCGACCGCGTCGTAACCGCCGGCGTGCACAAGCTCGACGCCGGGCAGAAGGTCCGCGCCTGGACGGAGCCGGCGCGATGAAGAATCACATCAAGGACGCGCTCACCCGCAACAACCTGTCGGCCTGGGCGCTGTCGCACCGCACGCTGGTGCTGTTCTTCATCCTCGCCACCGTCCTGGCCGGCGCCTTGACCTACCGGACGCTGGGCCGCGCGGAGGATCCGTCCTTCACGTTCAAGGTGATGACCATCCGCACCGCCTGGCCCGGCGCCACCGCGCGCGAGGTGGAGCAGTTCGTCACCGACCGCATCGAGAAGAAGCTGGAGGAGGTCCCCTACTACGACTACGCCCGCAGCTATTCGAAGCCGGGCGAGTCGGTCATCTTCCTGGGGCTGAAGGACTCAACGCCGCCGCGCAAGGTCGCCGACCTCTGGTATCAGGCGCGCAAGAAGGTGGGCGACATCCGGCACACCCTGCCGGACGGGGTCATCGGGCCGTCCTTCAACGACGAGTTCGGCGACGTCTATTCGGCCATCTACGCCTTCATGGGCGAGGACTTCACCCCCGCCCAGCTGAAGAAGGTGGCGGAGGACGTGCGCGCCAAGCTGCTGCGCCTCAAGGACGTGGAGAAGGTCGAACTGATCGCCGCGCAGGAGGAGCGGATCTTCGTCGAGATCTCCAGCCAGCGGCTGGCCAGCTTCGGCCTGCCGGTGGACGCGGTGATCCAGGCGCTCCAGCGCGAGAACGCCGTCGCGGCGGCGGGCGACGTCGACACCGGCAGCCAACGCGTCTACGTCCGCGTCGACCTCGGCATCGACAAGGCGGAGGAGGTGCGGGCCATCCCCGTGGAGACGGGCGGGCGCATGCTGACCATCGGCGACGTGGCCGAGGTCAAGCGCAGCTATGTGGAGCCCCGCGAGTTCACCATGCGCCACAACGGCCACGAGGCCGTCGGGCTCGGCGTCGTCATGGCGAAGGGCGGCAACGTCCTGCACCTGGGCGAGGCGCTGAAGGATGAGATGGCGAAGGTCCGGGCGAAGCTGCCGGTCGGGCTGGAGGTGGCGCAGGTCGCCGACCAGCCGCACGTGGTGGACGCCTCGGTCGGTGAGTTCATGAAGTCGCTGGCCGAGGCGCTGGGCATCGTCATCGCCGTCAGCCTCGTCAGCCTGGGCTGGCGCACCGGCATCGTGGTGGCGCTGGCCGTGCCGCTGGTGCTGGCGCTGACGCTGGTCGCCATGCAGATCCTGGGCATCGACCTGCATCGCATTTCGCTCGGCGCGCTGATCATCGCGCTCGGCCTGCTGGTGGACGACGCCATCATCGCGGTGGAGATGATGGTGGTGAAGATGGAGCAGGGCTGGGACCGGCTGAAGGCCGGCGCCTTCGCCTACACTTCCACCGCCTTCCCCATGCTGACCGGCACCGTCGTCACGGCGGCGGGCTTCGTGCCGGTGGGCCTCGCCCAGTCGGCGGCGGGCGAATACACCAACGCGATCTTCTGGGTGGTCGGGCTGTCGCTGCTGCTGTCCTGGATCGTCGCGGTGATCTTCACGCCCTACCTCGGCTACGTCCTGCTGCCCAAGCCCAAGCATGTCCATCACGAAAGCGAGGAGTTGGACATCTACAACACCCGCGGCTACCGCATCCTGCGCCGCATGGTCCAGGTTTGCGTGCGCGCCCGCTGGGTGACCATCGGCGTCACCATCGCCGCCTTCTTCGCAGCATTGGTCGGCTTCGGCTTCGTGCAGCAGCAGTTCTTCCCAAGCGCCAGCCGGCCGGAGCTTCTGGTGGACATCCGCCTTGCCGAAGGGTCCTCCTTCGAGGCGACGGCGGCGGAGGTGAAGAAGATGGAGGCGATCCTCGCCAAGGATCCCAACGTCGACTACTGGGTCGCCTACACCGGCGGCGGCTCCCCGCGCTTCTACTTGCCGCTCGACCAGCAGCTGCAGAACAGCAACTTCGCCCAGTTCATGGTGATGACCAAGGGGCTGGAGGAGCGCGAGCATGTCTTGACGGCCCTGGAAACGCGGGCGGAGGGCGAATTCCCCGCCGCGCGCGTCCGCGTCAGCCGGCTGGAGAACGGCCCGCCCGTCGGCTATCCGGTGCAGTTCCGCGTGACCGGCGACGACCCGGCGACGATCCGCAAGATCGCCTACGACCTGCGCGACCGCATGCGCGCCCACCCCAACATGGCGAATGTCCATCTCGATTGGGACGAGCTGTCCAAGCGCGTCCGGCTGGAGGTGGACACCACCAAGGCCCGCGCGCTCGGCATCTCCAAGCAGGACCTGTCGAACGCCCTGCAACTGCTGCTGAACGGCATGCCGGTCACCCAGTACCGCGAGGGCACGGAGCTGATCGGCGTCGTCTTGCGCACCACGCCGGAGGAGCGGCTCGACCTGTCGCGGCTGGGCGAGCTGAACATCCGCACCGGCCGCGGCGACGCCGTGCCGCTGTCGCAGGTCGCCAGCGTCCGTTACGAGCTGGAGGAGCCCGTGCTGTGGCGCCGCGGCCGCGAGACGACCATGACGGTCAAGGGCGACGTGACCGGCGGCATCCAGGCCCCGGTGGTCAGCCAGCAGCTGAACGCCCAGTTCGACGCGGTCCGCGCCACGCTGCCCGTCGGCTACGCCATCGCCATGGGCGGCGCCATCGAGGAGAGCGCCAAGGGCCAGGATTCCATCAACGCCATGCTGCCGCTGATGCTGCTGATCATGGTGACGACGCTGATGCTGCAGCTGCAGAGCTTCTCGCGCGTCGCCATGGTGCTGCTGACGGCCCCCCTGGGGCTGATCGGGGTGACGGCGTCTCTGCTGATCTTCAACCTGCCTTTCGGCTTCGTCGCCATGCTGGGCGTGATCGCGCTGGCCGGCATCATCATGCGCAACTCCGTCATCCTGGTCGACCAGATTGAGCAGGACGTGAGCCAGGGTCGCAGCCGCTGGGACGGCATCATCGAGGCGACGGTGCGCCGCGCCCGCCCCATCGGCCTGACCGCGGCGGCGGCCATCCTCGCCATGATCCCGCTCGCCGAAAGCGCCTTCTGGGGCCCGATGGCCGTCGCCATCATGGGCGGCCTGACCGGCGCCACCGTGCTGACCATCTTCTTCCTGCCCGCCCTCTACGCCGCTTGGTTCCGCGTGAAGGCCCCGCAGCGGGAGACGGTGCGGGACGAGGTTCCGGATGGGGTGATGCGGCCGGCGGAGTAAGCGGTTGCCCCCTCCCTCCCGCTTCGCGGGTCCCTCCCTCCCCCGCTGGGCAGGGGAGAGCTTGTTTGCGGAGCCAGCGGAGTTCCCTCCCCCGCCCAGCGGGGGAGGGTTAGGGTGGGGCGCCGCGCAACCACTCACCTCCCCCCGACCTCCCCCACCACCTTGCGCAGGTGATGCGCGGACACCGGCTTGTGCAGGATGCTGAAGCCGCTGCGCTGGGCCTCGACGATGCGTTCGGGGGCGGTGTCGCCGGTCAGGATGATGCTGGGGATCGCCGCGTTGAAATGGGCATGGACGGCGCGCAGGGCCTCCGGCCCCGTCTTGCCCTGGCGCAGCCGGTAGTCGGCCAGCACGAGGTCCGGACGGCGGCCGTCCTTTTCCAGCAGGCCGATCGCCTCTTCCTCCGCGGTCGCGGCGATGACCTCGTAGCCCCAGCCCTCCAGCATGGCGCGCAGCCCCATCAGGATGATGACCTCGTCGTCGATCACCAGGACGAGCGAGGGCCGTTCCGGATCGCGCGGCAGGCTGGCCTTGGGAACCAGAGCCGGGACCGGCGGCGCCGCCGCGCGCGGGACGGCGACGGTGAAGGCCGATCCCCGGCCAAGCTCCGACCGCAGGGTCAACGGGTGCTCCAACAACGCCGAGAGCCGCCGCACGATGGCGAGGCCGAGGCCGAGGCCGCGTTCCCGGTCGCGCTCCGGGTTGCCGATCTGGGTGAATTCCTCGAAGATTTCCTCCCGGCGTTCCGGCGGAACGCCGATGCCGCTGTCGCACACCGTGACGTGGATGTCCCCACCACACCGCCGCGCCCCCAGCAGGATGCGGCCGCCCGGCGTGTAGCGCAGCGCGTTGTCCAGCAGGTTGCGCAGGATGCGTTCCAGCAGCATGGCGTCGCTGCGCACGTGCAGCCCGGTCGCAACAATGCGCAAATCCAGCCCCTTGCGCGCCGCCTGCGGCCGGTATTCCGCGGCGAGGCGATCGAAGACGGGTTGCAGCGCCAGGACCGTCGGGACCGGCTTCACCACCCCGGCGTCGAGCTTGGAAATGTCCAAAAGACCGTCGAGCAGCCGCTTCAGCGCTTCCAGGGCCTGCTGCATGGCCTCCACCGTGGCGTGGCCGGTCGGCTGGCGGCGCATCTGGTCGGACAGGGCGGTCGCGAAGAAGAATAGGGACTGGACCGGTTGCCGCAGGTCGTGGCTCGCCGCCGCCAGGAAGCGCGACTTCGCCCGGTTGGCCCGCTCCGCCTGGTCCTTGGCCCGGCGCAGGTCGTCCTCCATGCGCTTGCGCGCGGTGACGTCCAGGGCGTAGACCGCCAGCCGGTTGCCCATGGGAAACAACCGCAGCGCGTGCCATTCGTCGGAGGCGCTGAACCAGACCTCAAGCTCGTCGGGCACGCCGAGGTCGATTGCCGGCCGGAACCGCTCCTCGAACGGCGCGACGGCGTAGGCGGGCAACACCGCGGTGTAGGATCGGCCGGTCAGGGGCCCGCCGCCGAACAGGGCGGACGCGCGGTCGTTGGCGAAGGTGATCACGCCATTGCGGTCGAACTCCAGCACCGCGTCGGTCGAGCTGGCGAGGATGGCCGCCATGCGCCGCTCCGCCGCGTGGGCCTCCTCGCGGGCGCGTTCGCGCGCCTGGAGTTCGTCGGCCATGGCGTCGAAGGTCTGCGCCAGGTCGCCGATCTCCGTCCCGTCCGGCTGCGCGCCGGTCCGCGCCTCGTGGTCGCCGGCGCGCCAGCGCTCGATCACCGACTGCACGCGCGCGACGGGGCGCAGAACAAAGGCCCGCGCCCCGAACCAAGCCGCCGCCAGGGCCAGCCCGGTCGATAACGACAGCAGCAGGATGCTGCGCCGGGTCGCCGCCGCGCGGGCGCGCATCGCCTCGTCCCGGTCGAGCCCCACCGCCATGAACAGCCCCTGGGGCGGATCCTGAACGGGCGCGGACGCGATGATGCGCTCGTGGCCATCCAGGCCGGGGATGACGGTCACCCCGCCCGATTCGGCGCGAACAAGGGACAGCAGTGCCGCCGGCAGGGGTTTCCCGACCTGGGCGGCGCCCTCCGCCGGACCGCCGTTGGACGCCTCATCCGGGAAGCGGCCGAGCAGGACGCCGTTCCGGTCGGCCATCAGAAGGTCGGCGTGTGGCGGCAGCGGCTTGCGCGCCAGATAGTCCCGCATCCAGCCGGCATCGACCGCGATCCCTACAGCGCCGGCGACACGCCCGTCCGCGTCGGTGAAGGGAACCCCAAAAGGAAGGACTGCGCGCCCGTCGGTGCGCCGCAGCACATAGTCGCCGATTGCGAAGGGCTGCCCGAACAGGGCCATGCGGATGTGCGGGAGGTCGCCGATGGCGTTGCCGACCAAACCCTGTTCGCTGGCGCAGCGCACGACGCCCGCAAGGTCGGTCAGGACGATGCCCTGCGCCCGCGGCAGCTGCCGCCGCAGGCGCGCCAGGAAGGTCTGGCACCGCGCCTGGTCGCCGATGAGCGTCGGCGCGATCTCCGCGACGGTCACCAGCACCTCGCGGACGCCGTCGATGACACGCTGCTGCTCGTCCTGGATCAAGGTCAGGAGCCGCGAAGCCTCCTCGACGGCCAGCGCTTCCCCTGCCTGCCGCGCACGGAAATCGTTGTAGGCCTGAATGCCGATGGCCGGCAGCGTGGCCAGAAGGACGAGGAGAATGAGCCGGGTTGGCAGGGTCATGGTGCGGAACGGCGCGGATGAACGGCGGGTCACGGCGCGACCCTCCTGCCACTGGGATCGATGCGCCCCGCCGCCGCACTCGCGTCATCGGATGCATGCTGCAACGCCGGGCACACTCTTTACTTGTTCTTTACCAAATACCCCGCCGCCCGACAACCAATTTGTTACGTGTACGAATCATGAAAGTGACCGTGCCGCCAAGCGCCCGGCCGGTGAGGTTCACCGGACCGGGCGCGGAAATCGCACGTTGCGATTGGTCCGCTTGGCTCAGGCGGTCAGCGTGACCGACTCCACGGAGCCGTCCAGGGACATCAGCAGCAGCTCGACCTCCAGGTCCGGGTGCTTCTGCTTGATCATCCCGGCCAGCGTGCGCAGCTGCTCCGCGTGGACGGCGGTTTCCTTGTCCTTGTCGCCCGCAAGGTCCTGGTTCAGGAAGACGCGGTAGGCGCCGCAGTCGCGGTGATCCATGACGATGACCTTGTGGATGTGGTGCAGCTGCTTGGCGACGTCCACATGGTCCCAGAAGGCCTCGCCCCAGGCCTTCTTCTTGTCCGTCAGCGCGCCGAGCGAGGCACCGGCCAGGATGACGTGGTCGTAGTTGTTGGTCAGGCCGCGGCCGTCCATGTAGCGGACGATGTCGTCCACCAGCCGGTAGTCCATGCAGGAGAGCAGCAGCGCCTCCACGTTCCCGCCGGCCTGCGCCTTGCCCGGGATCATCGGCGCCAGCAGCATGGCACCGGCGCCGAGCGACGCGATCTTCAGGAAGGAGCGGCGGGAATTGTGCGGCGTGTGCCCGCAGCAATCATGGCCCGCGTGGAGATGGTGGTGTCCGGTCTCGTCGTGCATGGAAGCCCCTGACTGTTCTTGAGGGCGGCGAATGCCACCCAGAATGGCAGCCTCCATCTTTCCCACACACGTGGAAAGGCGCAAGAGTCAAGGATTCCACATCATGGAAATTGCAACGAACGATCAAGTCACCTTTCCGAACGAGATCCTAAACAAGAAATTTCGTTTCTCGCAGCAGGGGTGTCACGGCCCGATCCATCAAGGACCAACAACGTCCACGTCCATCTTCATCTTCGGGTGGATGCCGCAGAAGACGTAATAGTGGCCAGCCTCCGGGAAGGGGATCAGCGCGCTCTGGCCCGGATCCTGGACGCCGCTGTTGAACTCCTTGCCCTCGCGCTCGTAGCGGACGTTGTGCTCGCGGTTGTCGTCGTTGTGGACGGTCAGCGTCTGGCCGGCGCGCAGTTGCACCTCGGCGACGCTGAAGCGCTTGCCGCGCTGTCCGACGACTGGCGGTATGGCGGGAAGCGTCGCGGCGACCGGAATGACGGGAGCGAGGGAGGCCACTTTGACCGGCGGCGCCTCCGGCTTGAAGGCCGGCGCCGGGCCGCTGGCGTCGAGGCTGCGCAGGAAGGCCAGCAGGTCGGCCTTCTCCCCCGCGGTCAGGGTCAGGCGCGGCAGGTCGGGCGACAGGGTCGGCCTGTCCACATAGTTGCCGGCGTAATGGTCGAGCACCGCTTCCAGCGTGGCGATGGAGCCGTCGTGCATGTAGGGCGCGCGGTTGCCGACGTTGCGCAGCCCCGGCGTCTTGAAGGCGTGGTCGACGCTGGGCTCGCCCAGGATGGCGCCGCGCCCCTTGTCGTCGCCGGGCAGCCCGATGTCGTGGAAGGCGTGGTCGGTGAAGGCCCAGCCGGAATGGCAGGAGGCGCAGCCGGCCTTGCCGGTGAACAGGTCGAACCCGCGCTTGGCGCTGTCCGACACGGCCTTGGCGTCGCCGGCCACCCAGCGGTCGAAGGCGGTGTCGCCGGACAGGATCGTGCGCTCGAAGGTGGCCAGCGCCTTGCCGATGTTGGCGGCAGTGATCTGCGGCGCCTCCGGGAAGGCGGCGGCGAACAGCGGGGCGTAGTCTGGCTTGGCCTTCAGGGCGGCCACCAGCCCGTCCAGCGTCTGGTTCATCTCCCGCGGGTTCTGGACCGGGCCCAGCGCCTGCTCCTCCAGGCTGGCCGCGCGGCCGTCCCAGAAGTAGCGCTCACCCCAGGCGGCGTCGCCGATGTAGGGCGTGCGGCGGCCGAGCGGCGCGCCGTCCAGCCCGTCGGCCGCAGCCCGCCCGTCCTGGAAGCCCTTGCCCGGCTCGTGGCAGGAGGCGCAGGCGCGGTCGCCGGCGCCCGACAGGGCGGTGTCGTGGAACAACCGTTCCCCCAGTTTCACCTTGGCGTCCGCGTAGGGGTTGGACGCCGGGAAGGGGACCGCCGCCGGCCGGGCGTAGTAAGCCGGATCGTTCGGCGACGCGTCCGGCGCGCCCGCGCGCTGGGCCGACAGGACGGCCGATGCGCCCCCGAACAGCCCGGCGCTGAAACCAGCGCTGATCAGGCCGGCGACGATCAGGGACAGGGTGCGGGAACGGGTGGGGGAAGACATCGGCTTCGACATCGGCATCGGCACGAACCTCAGGCACGGACCATGAATGAGAGTTATTCTCATTTGCGGTTTACGCCTGCGCCCCCACCGGCGCAAGGGAGATCCGAGCCTCTGCGGCCAAAAGGCGCAGGCCAAAGGGCATAAACTCTGAAAAAGAAACGGGCCGCTTCCCCGTCCAGGGAAGCGGCCCGTTCCGGCATGGTGCGGCCGGGATTAACCGCGGGTGCTGCTTGACGCCTTGGTGCCGGTGGCGACCGTGTCGCTGGCCGGCTTCTGCGTGCTGGCGCTCGTGCCGTGGTTGGACGAGCAGTCCGCTTGGGCGATCCCCGCCGTCAGGAGGGCGGCGAGACCGAACAGCGCGGCAACCGGCTTGGCTCCATGAGACATTGGATCACCTCCTTTCCGAAATGTTGAACACCGGAACAGGATGTGTGCGGCGCGTACCCGGGCTTCAACCGCCTCTACCACAGGAACAGGGTTACGCACCCGTCTCCAGCGCGTCGCGCATCACGCCGAACAGCTCCGCCTTGTCCTCGAAGCCGATGCCGGGCAGGGTCGGCAGGCGGACGCGGCCGTCCTCCACGGCGATGCTGTCGGCGAAGCCGCAGAAGGGCTTGAAGACGTCCGGGTAGCTCTCGTTGCCGCCCAGATGCAGGCCGGCGGCGATGTTCAGCGACATCTGGTGGCCGCCGTGCGGAACGACGCGGCGGCTGGACCAGCCGTTTTCCGCCAGCATATCCAGCGTGCGCAGGTATTCGACAAGGCCGTAGCTGAGCGCGCAGTCGAACTGCAGCCAGTCCCGGTCCGGCCGCATGCCGCCGTGGCGGATCAGGTTGCGGGCGTCCTGGTGGCTGAACAGGTTCTCGCCGGTCGCCATCGGCTTGTCGTAATGGTTCGCCAACTCGGCCTGGAGCGCGTAGTCGAGCGGGTCGCCGGCCTCCTCGTACCAGAACAGGTCGTAGGGCTTCAGCGCCTCGGCGTAGGCGATGGCGGTCTTCAGGTCGAAGCGGCCGTTGGCGTCGACGCAGAGGTTCCGCCCCTCCCCGACCACCTCCAGCACCGCGTCGATGCGGCGCAGGTCGTCCTCCAGGGAGGTGGCGCCAATTTTCATCTTCACGACCTTGTAGCCGCGGTCGCGGTAGCTGCGCATCTCGGCCTGGAGTGCCTCCACACCCTTGCCGGGGTAATAGTAGCCGCCGGCCGCGTAGACCCACACCGACTCGTCGGCCACGCCGCCGCGGTAGCGGTCGGCCAGCACGCGGTAGAGCGGCTTGCCCTCGATCTTCGCCACGGCGTCCCACACCGCCATGTCGATGGTGCCGACGGCGACTGAGCGCTCGCCATGCCCGCCCGGCTTCTCGTTGGTCATCAGGCGCGCCCAGACCTTGAAGGGATCCAGGTTGCCGTTGGCCTCGTCGACCAGACTGTCGGGAGCGGCGGACATTAGGCGGGGGATGAAGCGTTCGCGCATCAGCCCGCCGGCCCCGTAGCGGCCGTTGGAGTTGAAGCCGTAGCCGATCACCGGCTTGCCGTCGCGCACCACGTCGGTCACCACCGCGACGACGCTGCAGGTCATCTGGCTGAAGTCGATGTAGGCGTTGGCGATGTCGGACTTGATGCCGACGGTCTTCTCCCGGATCTCCACGATGCGCATGGCGCGTCCTCCTGTGTTCGTGGCGGGAACATAGGGATGGACGCCGCCGCCGGGCCAATGCCAGTTTCCAATCGCGTAATGCAGGATCGGCATAGGCTCCGGAACAGACCATGGAACTGAACTGGCTGGAGGATTTCCTGGCGCTGGCGGAGTGCGGGAACTTCTCGCGCGCGGCGGAGGGGCGCCACCTGACCCAACCGGCCTTCAGCCGGCGCATCCGCGCGCTGGAAGACTGGGTCGGCACGCCGCTGTTCGACCGCGCGACCCAGCCCGTCGGCCTGACCGAGGCCGGGCGGCACTTCCGCCCCTTCGCGGACGAGACGATGCGCCGCCTGCTCCAGGGGCGGGACGAGGCGCGGCTGGCCGGGGAGGTCGCGGCCTCCTCCCTGCGCTTCGCGGCGACCCACGCGCTGTCGCTGACCTTCTTCCCCGCCTGGCTGCGCGCGCTGGAGGGTCGGGCCCATGTCCATGCCGACTCCGCGGCGCGGCTGGGCGCGATTCACCTCGTCTCCGACAGCATGCAGGCCTGCGAGCAGGTGATGCTGCAGGGGCAGGCGCAGTTCCTGCTGTGCCACCACCACGTGGCTGCCCCGTCCCGGCTGGACACCGCCGCCTTCCGCTCCGCCCGCGTGGGGGAGGACGTGCTGGTGCCGGTGACCGCGCCGCGCGCGGACGGCCAGCCGCTGCACAGCTTGGCGGCGGGTCCCCTGCCCCACCTCGCCTACAGCCCGGAGTCCGGCATGGGGCGCATCGTCCGTGCCGCGCAGGGGAGCTTCCCCGTGCCGTTGCGGCTGGAAACGGTGTTCACCTCCCATCTGGCGGCGGTGCTGCGCACGCTGGCGCGCGACGGGCGCGGGGTGGCGTGGCTTCCCGAAAGCCTGATCGCCGACGACCTGTCGCGCGGCCTTCTGGTGCGGGCGGGCGATGCCGCCTGGGACATCGCGGTGGAGGTGCGGCTGTTCCGCCCCCGCGCGCGCCAGAGCCCGGCCGCGGAGGCCTTCTGGACGCTCGCCGCGGCGCCGGATCACGAGCGGGGGGTGGAGGAATGACGGAAGGCTACAGGCTGTATGGGGTGCCCGGCTGGGGCTCGGTGCTGGTGGAGGCCATGTTGACCTGCTGCGGCGTGCCGGTCGTGTTCGAGGATGTGGAGGGTTTCGACCGGGAAGGCCCAGCGCGTGAGCGGCTGCGCGCGGTGAACCCGCTGGCCCAGGTACCGGCCCTGGTCCTGCCCGACGGCACCGTGATGACGGAGAGCGCGGCGATCGCGCTTCTGCTGGCCGAGCGCCACCCGGAATCGGGTCTGGCGCCCCCACCCGATACGGCGGAGCGGCCGGAGTTCCTGCGCTGGCTGGTGTGGATGGTGGCGAACGTCTACCCGACCTTCACCTACGGCGACTATCCGGAGCGCTGGGCACCAGGTGCGCCGAACGACCTGGGCGCCTCCACGCTGGAGCACCGCAAGCGTCTGTGGCGCCAGTTCGAGGAGGCCGCTGTCCGCGGGCCATGGGTGCTGGGGCAGCGCTTTTCCGCCCTGGACGTCTACGTCGGGGCAATGGTGCGCTGGCGGCCGCGAGGCGCCTGGTTCAGGGAGCACTGCCCGAAGATGGCGGCGGTTGCGGACCGGGTCGGCGGCCTGCCGGCGCTGGCACCGGTCTGGCGGCGGAACTTTCCGTCGGAACCTTGATCAAAAACGGCGGGGGACGGCGGAAATTCCCGTGGGGACCGCCCCCGCTCCGTACCGCGTCGTGATCACTTCTCGGTCAGAGCGCGGTAGACCAGATACACCGGCGTGGCCTTGAACCAGGACACCACGAACTCGCGGATGATCTGCGCGTGGGACGGCTGGGTCAGGGCGGTACGGGCGTTGGCGAAGGTCGAGCTGTTCATGGAAATCTCCATCGTTCGCTGATGGGTGGACTATACACTGGTATACCAAATACCCTATGCGCTGATTTTGCATGGCAACACGTCAAAAATGCAATTCTATCAACGTGTTGTCAACAAAACTTTCTGCGCCGCGCACCGTTTGTTTAGCTGATCGTCATAGGCCTTAACCGCCCCCGCGGCGCGGACAAGGCCTAGCCAAGGAACCGCCGCGTCCCCACCTGTTGCCCATGCCGCGCGACGACTCCCAAGCCCGCTTTCCCGCCGTCCCAAGCGACCACTGGGACGGCAACCGATTTTTCAATCCACACGCGGACACGGACAAAAGCCTGCGCGACCTCTGGCGGCTCTACCGGACGTCCTGGCAGCGCTGGCCGGCGCTTCCGCCGGTGGAGCCGCGCGTGCCTCCCGCAGCACCTCTGGCACGGGGCGAGGTGGCGGTAACCTTCGTCGGGCACGTCACCTTCCTGATCCAGGTGGGCGGCGCCACCTTCCTGACCGACCCTGTCTTCTCCGACCGGGCCGGGCCGTTCGGCCGGCTGGGACCGAAGCGCGCGCACCCGCCGGGGGTGCGCATGGCGGACCTGCCACCCATCGACGCGGTGTTGCTGAGCCACAACCACTACGACCATATGGACGTGCCGAGCCTGCGCCGGCTGGCGCGTCGCCACGGCGCCGTCCAGGCGCTGACCGGGATCGGCAACGGGCCGCCGTTGCGCCGGGCCGGCTTCGAGGCGGTGGCGGAGATGGACTGGTGGGACGGCATCGACGGGCCGGAGGGAACGCGGATCACCTTCGTGCCCGCCCAGCACTGGTCGGCGCGCGGGCGGTTCGACCGGCGCCGGACCCTGTGGGGCGGCTTCGTCGTCGAGGCGCCGGACGTCACCGTCTATTTCGCCGGCGACACCGGCTATTGCCCGCATTTCCGCGAGATCGCCGCGCGCTTCGGTTCCATCGACGTGGCGCTGCTGCCCATCGGCGCCTACGAGCCGCGCTGGTTCATGGCGGCCCAGCACATGGACCCGGCCGAAGCCGTGCGGGCGCATGGGGAACTGGGCGCACGGCAGAGCGTCGCCATGCATTTCGGCACCTTCCAGCTGACGCCGGAGGCGTTCGACGCCCCCGCGCGGGAGCTGGACCAGGCGCTGGCGGAGCAAGCCGTAGAGTCTAACCGCTTCGTCGTACCGACGGTTGGGGAGACCCTGCGCTTCCGTCCCCGCTATATCTAGGGGAGAGTCACGATCGTCTCCCGACATATGGCGCAAGCGTCATTGTTGGGACCATCGCGCCGGGGTAATGCAGGAGATGTAAGGAAACACCACCATCGGCGGGACCCGGCGGAAATGCAGTTGGAAATCAATGCCTTCGTCAGCTCACTCGGCAGCGACTCGGACTGGGACACGAGCGCGCTGGACCAAGTAAGGGAGACGGTGCGCTCCCTTGCGGAGAACCTGGCCGCGCTGAACCTTGGCATCATCCTGGAAGTGCGCGACGTGCAGCGGTCGCAGACCGTCGCGCGCATCATCCACGCCGATGCCCTGACGCGGTGAGCTGCCGGATTACTTCCGCATCGGCCACGCCCGCCGGGCCAGGCGGGCGTCGAGGTCCTCGGCCTCCACGGTCGGCTCGCCCTGGCAGCGCAGGACGAAGCTGAAGGTGTCCATGACGCGGTCCAGCACGATTTCCTGGTCGTCCGGGCGGCGGCTGACCGACACCACGGCATAGCCCGCGGCGCGCGCCACGGACGCCTCCCCACGGATGCCGCGCACGCCCCAGCCGGCCAGCGCCGCCTTGCAGCGGAACAGCTCCACCGACAGGCCGGCCCCGCCGGTCGCGCCCTTCACCACATAGCCCGCGGCAACGGCCAGGGGGGCCAGCAGCCCGTCCCAGTCCAGGCAGTCCTCCCGCGACACCCACATCCCGCCCACCGAACAGGGGGCGGCGCCAATCGCCTCGCCCAGCCCGGCGCGGAAGGCGCGCAGGCCCTCCACCGCGTCCTGCGCCGGCATCGGCTCGGTCCGCACCCCCTCGGGCATCAGCAGCAGGCGCCCGGCCCATTCGGTGGAGGGCGGAAGCTGCTCGGTCAGGCGGGCGATCAGGGCCTCGCGGGCGGCGGCGAACGGAACGACCTTGGACATGCGGGCTAGGACCAACGGAGGGTGGAGGGGAACTGGTCGCGGAAGGAAGCGAAAGCCGGCCCGTCTGTCAACCATCGGGCGAGCGGTGGGCGCTCTTGTCACGGGATCCCTGGTGCCGCTCCGGCTTTCGGAAAAAAGTGACGCGCCCTGTTCGATTTCCCTTGCCAGGGTCCCGGATCAGCTTTATAAGCCGGCCTCCGTTCCGGATTAGCTCAGTCGGTAGAGCAGCGGACTGTTAATCCGCGTGTCGCTGGTTCGAGTCCAGCATCCGGAGCCATTACGCGGGTGTAGCTCAGTTGGTTAGAGCGCCGGCCTGTCACGCCGGAGGCCGCGGGTTCAAGTCCCGTCACTCGCGCCACTCTCTCTTTTCCTGCCGTCAGGCTTGACGGCGCCCCGAGCGGGCGTCGACACTGCCGGACAATCAGCGGACCCAACAATCGGTCCGCGCCCACGGGGAGGAGAGAGGGCCATGGCGCGCCTTGCCGCCAATCTCACCATGATGTTCAACGAGGTCCCGTTCCTCGACCGCTTCCAGGCGGCCGCCGACGCTGGTTTCCGCGCGGTGGAGTTCCTGTTCCCCTACGACTTCCCGGAGGCCGAGGTCGCCCGCCGCAAGGCGGACAGCGGCGTCTCAATCGCCCTGTTCAACATGCCCCCCGGCGACTGGGCCGGTGGCGAGCGCGGCCTCGCCTGCCTGCCCGACCGGGAAACCGACTTCGTCGAATCGGTGGAGCGCGCGCTGATCTACGCCGCCGCCCTGGACTGCCCCACCCTGCACATGATGGCCGGCATCCCGCCCGCCAGGATGGACCGCAAGGACGCGCTGGCGCTCTATGTGGAGCGGCTGCGCCACGCCGCCCACCGCGCCGCCGACCACGACCGCACCATCGTGATCGAGCCGCTGAACGACCGCGACATGCCCGGCTACCTGCTGCGCACGACGACGGAGGCCGTCCAGCTGATCGAGGCGGTGGACCGCCCCAACGTGAAGCTCCAGTTCGACCTCTACCACGCGCAGATCATGGAGGGCGACCTGACCATGCGGCTGCGCCGGCTCGCCCCCATGATCGGCCATGTGCAGATCGCCGGTGTCCCCGACCGGCACGAGCCCGACACGGGCGAATGCGACCCGCACCACCTGCTGCGCGCGCTGGACGACATCGGCTACACCGGCTGGGTCGGCTGCGAATACCGGCCGAAAGCGGGCACCGTCGCCGGGCTCGGCTGGGCGAAGCGCTATCTGGAGGGTGCGCGATGAGCCGCCTCTTGCTGGGCTGCGTGGCCGACGACTACACCGGCGCGTCGGATCTCGCCAACACGCTCGCCAAGGCGGGCCTGCACACCGTCCAGACCATCGGGCCGGAGGGGCTGGACCACGCCCCCGACGACGCGGAGGCCGTGGTGGCCGCGCTGAAGAGCCGTTCCATCGAGCCCGCCGAGGCCGTGCGCATGTCGGTGGACGCGTGGCGGCGGCTGAAGGGGCTCGGCGCGCGCCAGTGCTACTTCAAGTATTGCTCCACCTTCGACAGCACCGACCGCGGCAACATCGGCCCGGTGATGGACGCGCTGCTGGAGGAGACGGGCAGCGCCTTCACCATCGCCAGCCCGTCCTTTCCGGAAACCGGGCGCACCGTCTACCAGGGCAACCTGTTCGTCTGGAGCCAGCCGCTCAACGAATCGCCGCTGAAGGACCACCCGCTGAACCCCATGCGCGACGCCAACCTCGTCCGCGTGCTGGAACGGCAGAGCCGGACCAGGATCGGGCTGGTCGATTGGCAGACCGTGATGCAAGGCCCCGACGCCGTGCGCGCCGCCTTCGACGTGCTGCGCAAGGCCGGCGTCGGGGCCGCCGTTGTGGACGCGCTGACGCTGGGCGACCTCGCCGCCATCGGGGCGGCCTGCCGCGACCTGGCGCTGGTCACCGGTGCGTCGGGCCTGGCCGGCGGCATCGCCCGCAACTTCATCGAGGCCGGGCTGGCCAGCGGCCGCAACGCCACCGACCTGCCCGCCGTCGCCGGGCCGGAGGTGCTGATCGCCGGCAGCTGCTCCCCCGCCACGCTGGCGCAGGTGGAGGCGGCGGGCCAGCGCTATCCCGTGCTGCGGCTGGACGTGGACGCCCTGCTGGCCGGCACGGACGTGGTTCCGGCGCTGCACGAGGCGGTCATGGCCCGGTTCGGCGAGACTCCGGTCCTGGTCGCCTCCAGCGCCCCGCCGGACAGCGTCCGCAGCGTGCAGGACCGCCACGGCCGGGAGGAGGCCGGGCGGCGTGTGGAGGAGGCCTTCGCGCGCCTCGCCAAGGGACTGGCCGAGGCCGGCGCCCGCCGCTTCGTGGTGGCCGGGGGCGAGACCTCCGGTGCCGTGGTCGACGCGCTGGGCGTGAAGGCCCTGCGCATCGGGCCGGAGATCGCGCCGGGCGTGCCCGCGACCGTCAGCCTTGGCCCCGTGACCTATGCGCTGGCGCTGAAGTCCGGCAACTTCGGCGGCCCGAACTTCTTCTCCGACGCGCTGGAGGTGATGCCATGAGGATCCTGATCACCGGCGGCAACGGCTTCCTCGGCCGCAAGCTGGCGCAACGGCTTCTCGCGGAAGGCGGGCACCACGTCACATTGCTGGACATCCAGCCGGGTGCGGAGCCCCTTCCCGGCACCGACGGCATCGTCGGCGACCTCTGCGACCCGGCGGTGCAGGACCGGCTGCGCAAGGAAGGCTTCGACAGCGTCTTCCACCTCGCCGCCGTGGTCAGCGCCGCGGCGGAGGCCGACTTCGACCTTGGCATGCGCGTCAACGTGGACGGCACCCGCGCCCTGCTGGAGGTCTGCCGCGCCCTGCCCGCCCCGCCCCGCGTCGTCTTCGCCAGCTCCGTCGCCGTGTTCGGCCACGCCCCGCCGCTGGTCCTGGACGAAACGCCGGCCCGCCCGCAATCCTCCTACGGCACCCAGAAGGCGATCGGGGAGCTGCTGGTAAACGACTACAGCCGCAAGGGCTTCATCCGCGGTTGCAGCCTGCGTCTGCCAACCGTGGTGGTGCGGCCGGGAAAGCCGAACCTCGCCGCGTCCTCCTTCGCCAGCGGCATCATCCGGGAACCGCTGTCGGGCGAGCGCTCTACCTGCCCGGTGCCGCAGGAGTTGGCGCTGTGGATCACCTCCCCCGCCCGGGTGGTCGCCAACCTGCTGCACGCCCACACCCTACCGTCTGAGGCGTGGGAGGACGACCGCACGCTGAACCTGCCGGGCATCTCCGTCACCATCAGCAGCATGATCGCGGCGCTGGAGAAGGCCGGCGGCGATTCGTCGCTGATCGACCACCGCCCGGACGAGCGCATCGCCCGCATCGTCGCCAGCTGGCCGGCGGACATGGACACGGCCCGCGCCAACCGGCTGGGCTTCAGCCGCGACACGGGCATCGACGCCATCGTGCGGGCCTATGTCGAAGAGGACATGCCCAAACGGGTCAACACACGCTAACATTTGCTCGCGTCACCAACAGTCTCAGAGCCGGACCACCGGCCGCGGTGCCGCCTTGCGTTCCTTGAGGGAGGAAACACGTTCATGTTGTTGAAGAAGTTCGTCGCCACCGGTGTGTTCGCGCTCGGCCTCGCCACGTCCGTGGCGGCCAGCGCCGACGAGTTGAAGCTCGGCTACTCGCTCGCCCCGACCTCCCACTATGGCGTCGGCGCCACGGCGATGGGTGACGAGCTGTCCCGCCTGTCCGGCGGCAAATGGACCATCAAGCAGTTCCCGGCCAACGCGCTGGGCGGCGAGCGCGAGATGGTGGAAGGCGCGCAGATTGGCACGGTGGACATCGTCGTCACCTCCTCCGGCCCGGTCGGCAACTTCGTGCCGGACACGCTGATCACCGACATTCCCTTCCTGTTCAAGGACTACGCCCACGCCCACGCGGTGCTGGACGGCCCGATCGGGCAGGCGATCCTGGACCAGTTCCCCAAGCACGGGCTGATCGCGCTGGCCTGGGGCGAGAACGGCTTCCGCAACCTGACCAACTCCAAGCACCCGGTGAAGTCGCCGGCCGACGCCAAGGGCCTGAAGATCCGCACCATGGAGAACCAGGTGCACATGACGGCCTTCAAGACGCTGGGCGTCCTGCCCACGCCGATGGCCTTCCCGGAGCTGTTCACCGCCATGCAGCAGGGCACGGTCGACGGGCAGGAGAACCCCATCGGCGTGATCCTGTCGGCCAAGTTCTCCCAGGTGCAGAAGTACCTGACGGTGACGCAGCACGTCTATTCGCCGGCCCTGATCATCCTGTCGCCGTCGGTGTGGAACAAGCTGTCGGATCAGGAAAAGGGCTGGTTCAAACAGG
Organism: Azospirillum canadense; assembly: GCF_025961225.1. Taxonomy (GTDB): domain Bacteria; phylum Pseudomonadota; class Alphaproteobacteria; order Azospirillales; family Azospirillaceae; genus Azospirillum; species Azospirillum canadense. The sequence continues at coordinate 1,610,755 of NZ_JAOQNG010000010.1, forward strand.
CCGCCCTGACCGGCGCCAAGGCCATGCGCCAGAAGGCCGAGGACGACGCCAAGAACGGCATCGAGGAGCTGAAGAAGCAGGGCATGGAGGTGGTCACCGACGTGGACACCGCCGCCTTCCAGGAGGCCCTGAAGCCAGCCTACGCCGACTACGCCAAGAAGTTCGGCCAGGACAAAATCGACGCGATCAAGTCGTACAAGTACTGAGCCGCACTGTGCCCCTCCCTAACCCTCCCCCGCCTTTGGCGGTGGAGGGGATCAAGGCCCCCTCTCCCGCGCAAGCGGGGGAGGGATGGGGGGCCAAGCGATCCGAGGAGTCCCCCATGCTCGCGGCCCTCTCGTCCGTCGAATCCTTCCTGATGCGCTGGACCCTGCGCGCGGCGATGGCGCTGCTGGTGCTGACCTGCTGCGTCTCGCTCTACCAGGTGGTGACGCGCTTCGTCTTCGAGGAACCCTCCACCTGGTCGGAGGTGACGGCGCGCTCCCTCAACATCTGGATGGTCTATCTGGGCGTCGCCGTCGCCTTCCGGACCGGCGCGCTGATGGCGGTGGAGTTTCTGTTCAACCGGCTGCACGGCGGGGCCAGGGCCGTTCTGGTCGTGGCGATCGCCGGCCTGTCGCTGGGCGTGCTTTTGGTCATGGCCTGGTACGGCTGGGACATGGCCGCGCGCGTGCGCTTCCAGATGCTGGCAGGCGTGGATAACCCCTTCACCGGGGAGGGCATCTCCATCGCGCTGGTCTACGCCGCCGTGCCCGTCGGCTCGGTCCTCGCCATCGTCGGGCTGCTGGCCCGTACGGTGGAGCAGGTCCGCGACGCCCTGCACGCCCGCACCACCGCGACAGCCCCCCAAGAAGTGTACGAGGTGTAGCCCCATGACCAGCTTCATGCTCCTCGTCATGGTCGGGCTGTTCGCGCTCAGCGTCCCCATCGCCATTGCCATCGCGGCGGCCAGCATCGGCGGCATCGCCGCCTTCACCACCATGCCGCTGATCGTGGTGGCGCAGAAGCTGGTGACGACCATCGACAGCTTTCCGCTGATGGCCGTTCCCTTCTTCATCCTGGCCGGCAACCTGATGGAGGCCGGCGGCATCTCCCGCCGGCTGGTCGACTTCGCCAAGGCGGTGGTCGGCAACGTCCAGGGCGGGCTCGCCTGCTCCTGCGTGCTGACCTGCATGATCTTCGCCTCGGTGTCGGGGTCGAGCGTGGCGACGACCTTCGCCATCGGCTCCATCATCATCCCGGCGATGATCAAGCACCGCTACCCGCCGGAGTTCGCCGCAGCACTCCAGGCCACCTCGGCGGAGCTGGGGGTGATCATCCCGCCTTCCATCCCGATGATCCTCTACGGCGTCTCCGCGGAGGTCTCCATCGGGGAGATGTTCGCGGCCGGCGTCGGGCCGGGCCTGCTGATCGGCGGCGCGCTGACCCTGTTCGTCTACGTCACCTGCAAGATGAACGGCTGGGGCAAGGAGGACGGCGTCGGCAACCTGGGCTTCGTCAAGGCGACGGAGCGGGCGGCACTCGCCCTGCTGATGCCGGTGATCATCATCGGCGGCATCTACCGCGGCGTCTTCACGCCGACGGAAGCGTCGGTGGTCGCCGTCTTCTACGCGGTCATCGTCGGCATGGGCGTCTACCGCGCCATCGGCTGGCGCGACCTTGGGCCGATCCTGAAGAAGTCGGTCCTGTCCTCCTCCATCATCATGTTCATCATCGCGGCGGCGGGGCTGTTCAGCTTCCTGATCACGCGGGCCGGCGTGCCGGCTGCCATCGGCGCCTGGATCGCCGAGGCCATCGGCAGCGGCTGGGCCTTCCTGCTGGCGGTGAACCTGTTCCTGTTCGTGGTCGGCATGTTCATCGAGACCTCGGCCTCGATCATCGTGCTGGCCCCGATCCTGGCCCCGGTCGCCGCCCATTTCGGCATCGACCCCGTGCATTTCGGGCTGATCATGGTGGTGAACCTGGCGCTGGGCATGGTGACGCCGCCCTTTGGCGTGAACCTGTTCGCCGCCTGCCAGGTCGCCGGCCTGAGCCTGGAGCAGATCATCGGCCGGCTGGTGCCCTTCGTGATCGTCGTCTTCGCCTGCCTGATGGTCATCACCTACGTGCCCGCGGTGACGCTGTTCTTCCGCGGCCTCGTCTTCTGAGGAACCGACAAGCATGGACACCTCTCTCCTGATCGGCGGGGCCTTCGTAGAGGCCGTGGACGGCGGCCGCATTCCCGTCGTCGATCCCTCCACCGGCGAAGAGTTCGCCGCCATTCCCCGCGGCACCGCCGCCGACATCGACCGCGCCGTGATTGCCGCCCGCAGCGCGGTTGAGGGCGACTGGAGCCGCCTGACCGCCGCGGAGCGCGGGCGGCTGATGCAGCGCCTGTCATCCCTGATCCTCGACCACGCGGAGACGCTGGCGACGCTGGAATCCCGCGACGTCGGCAAGCCGCTGGCCCAAGCCAAGGCGGACGTGACGGCCTGCGCCCGCTATTTCGAATTCTACGGCGGGGCGGCCGACAAGGTGCACGGGGACACCATCCCCTACCTCAACGGCTATACGGTGATGACCCTGCGGGAGCCGCACGGGGTCACCGCCCACATCGTCCCCTGGAACTATCCGTTGCAGATCATCGGGCGCAGCGTCGGCGCGGCGCTGGCCATGGGCAACGCCTGCGTCATCAAGCCGGGCGAGGACGCCTCCCTCACCACGCTTTATCTCGGCCGCCTGATGGCGGAAGCGGGCTTCCCCGCGGGCTCCGTCAACATCGTGACGGGCTATGGGGAGGAGGCCGGGGCGGCGCTGTCCGCCCATCCCGACATCGACCACATCTCCTTCACCGGCAGCCAGGAGGTCGGCACGCTGGTGCAGCAGGCGGCGGCCCGCAACATCGTGCCGGTGACGCTGGAACTGGGCGGCAAGTCCCCACAGCTGGTCTTCGCCGACGCCGACCTGGAGCAGGCGCTGACCTTCGTGGTGCGCGCGGCGGTGCAGAACGCCGGCCAGACCTGTTCCGCCGGCAGCCGCGTGCTGGTCGAGCGGCCGATCTACGACCGCTTCACCGCCATGGTGGCGGAGCGCTTCCGCGCCCTGACCGTCGGGCCGGCGCTGGAAGACTACGACGTCGGCCCGCTGATCAACGCCAAGCAGAAGGACCGCGTCGCCGGCATGGTCGCCGCCGCCAAGGCCAACGGCTTCCGCGTGCTGGCGGAGGGGCGCGTGGTGGACGGCGCGCCGGCCGGCGGCTTCTACGTGCCGCCCGTGCTGTTCGCCGACGTGGCGCCCGGCTCTCCGCTGGAGCAGCAGGAGGTGTTCGGCCCGGCGCTCGCCTGCATACCCTTCGACGGGGAGAAGGAAGCGGTGCGCATCGCCAACGGCACGCCCTACGGGCTCGTGGCCGGCGTCTGGACGCGCGACGGCGGCCGGCAGATGCGGCTGGCGCGTCGGCTCCAGGCCGGGCAGGTTTTCATCAACAACTACGGGGCCGGCGGCGGCGTGGAGCTGCCCTTCGGCGGCGTGAAGAAGAGCGGCTTCAACCGCGAAAAGGGCTTCGAGGCGCTCTACGGCTTCTCCGTCACCAAGACCGTAGCGATCAAGCACGATTAGCAACCGGGCCCCCTCCCTAACCCTCCCCCGCAAAAGCGGGGGAGGGTTAGGGAGGGGGCACCGCGCAACGAGAAACAACAGCGGGAGGAAAACACATGCGCCTTGCGAACAAGGTCGCCATCGTCACCGGCGGCGGGTCGGGGTTTGGCGAGGGGATCGTCAAGCGCTTCATCGCCGAGGGGGCGAGCGTCGTCGTCGCCGACATCAACGAGGAGGCCGCCCGGCGTGTCGCCGATGCAATGGGCGGCAAGGCGCGCGCCGTGCGCTCCGACGTCTCCGTCAGCCGCGACGTGGAGGCGATGGTCGCTGCGGCGGTCGAATCCTTCGGAACGCTCGACATCCTGGTCAACAACGCCGGCTACACCCACCGCAACGGCCCGATGACCGAGGTGGACGAGGACACCTTCGACCGCATCTACGCGGTCAACGTGAAGTCCATCTATCTCGGCGCCATCCACGCGGTGCCGGTGTTCCGCCGGCGGGGCGGCGGCGTGATCCTGAACGTGGCCTCCACGGCCGGCGTGCGACCTCGGCCGGGGCTGACCTGGTACAACGGCTCCAAGGGCGCCGCGATCACGCTCACCAAGTCCATGGCCGTGGAACTGGCCCCCGACAAGATCCGCGTCTGCGCGCTGAATCCCGTGGCCGGCGAGACCGGCATGCTCCACCTGTTCATGGGCGAGGACACACCGGAAAAGCGCGCCCAGTTCAAGGCGTCGATCCCGCTCGGCCGCCTGTCCCAGCCGGCGGACATCGCCAACGCCGCCCTGTTCCTCTGCTCCGACGAGGCCGAGTTCCTGACCGGCGTCTGCCTGGAGGTGGACGGCGGGCGCTGCGTCTAGCCCAGACCGTTACTCCTCCGGATCGGTCGCCTTGGCAGCAACGTTTTCGGCGGCCTTTTCGGCCTGGATCACATCGACGACCCGCTTCAGCGCCTCGGCGCTGAGCGGGCTGTCCATGCTCAGGTCCTGGGCGAACTTGCGGATCACGCCGATGGCGCGGCGCTTGGTGACGATCTCGACATCGCCGGGCTGCGTCGGCTCGACCACCGGCCCCTTGTAGTAGGCACTGCCCGCCCGCCACTGTCGTTGCCCGTCCGCCCGCCACTGCGATCCGTCGGACAGCACCATGCAGCGCTTGCCCTCGGTGAAGGCTTCCACCATGGCGATCTTCTCTGGCCCGGTCTGGCTGTTGTGGATCGTGACCTGATCGCCAACCCTGAATTGCGTCATCCAACCTGTTCCTTAAGACGTCCAGCTTGCCGGCGACAGCGGGCCGCCGGACAGCAATCTTGCGGCGGCGAGGTCGTTCTCCCGCCGCTCCTCCACCGCCGCCAACAGGCGGGACTTGGCCGTGACGCGGCTGTCCGGCTGCAGGCCCGGATCGGCGGAAGCCAGGGTGGACTTCTGTGCGCCGCCCCGCGCCCCGTTCAGCGCCGCCAGGAAGCCCGTCGCCGAGCGGACCGCCTTGCCCAGGGTGGTGCGGTTCGTCGCCGGTTCCGCCGCCGGGATGGGGCCGCGCGTCCCGAGGGTGCCGGCCTCCGCCCGCGCCGCCTCGTTCGCGTACTCCACAATGATGGCGCGGATCTCGCCGTCCAGCGTGTCGAAGACGCGCTTGGCCTCGTCCAATTCACGCACGCTGCGCGACTCCAGCGTGCGCTCCAGCGCCGCGACCAGCAGTCGGAACTCCAGCACGCCGGTCACCCGCGCCTGCTCCACGGCGCGCTTCAGGACACCGACGGCTTGCAAGGTTTCGTGGTCGAGGGTGCCTTTTGACATCGATATGCTGTGCCGTCCCATCTCCGTCACACCGAGATATCGGGTCGGGCGAGGTCCGGTCAAGCGCGATCCGGGGCGGACTCCCCCCCAACGTCCGGTTCCACCGCACCGCGTCTTTGCAGCCACAGCGCAACCATCCAGAACAGCGACGCCCAGGCCGCCCCCAGGCACCAGCCGGCCAGCACGTCGGTCGGCCAATGAACGCCGAGATAGACCCGGCTGCACCCGATCAGCAGCGTCAGCCCGATCGCCACCACCAGCACATAGGCCTTCTGCCGCCGCCCCTGGACGAAGCGGGCGAGCATGGCACCCAGCGTCAGGTAGACCACCGCGGAGAGCAGCGAATGGCCGCTGGGGAAGCTGGCGGTGAAGACGACATCGCCGTGCGGCACAAGGTCCGGCCGGGCCCGTCCGATCTGGTCCTTCATCAAGGAACTGAGCGTCATCCCGCCCCCGACGGCCAGCAACACCAGCGCCGCCGCCCCGCGCTTTCCCTGCAACAGCAGGAAGCCCAACGCGATCGCCGTGATCAGGGACAGCACCGCGATGCTGCCGAGCGCCGTGATGTCGCGCGCGGCGTTCTGAAGCCACGCCGGCCCCAGGGGAACCGCGGGATCGCCCGCCACCCGCAAGGCCATGAGCACCGCGCGGTCGAAAGCGGCGGTCTCGCCCTCCATCACCTCCCCCGCCAGCAGGGCGAAGGACAGAATCAGGCCCGCGGCCACCGCTACGCCCAGCAGCAGCGTCAATTCGTGCCGGCCGAGCCGGGCCAAGAAGCCGTAGCGCGTCATCTTTGTCCCGTCTGCGTCCGTTCCTGCGGAAGCAACGCACGACGGCACGTTTTGTGGCAAGCCGCACATCACCGGCGATCGTCGCAGGCGTGCAGCATACCGCTTAAACATAAAGATATCTTTATGCTTGCGCCCCTGCGGGCACGCTGCTACACCATCGCCAGACGCGGGCCGGTGCGCCCGCCCTATTCTTTTTTGTTGTCCAGGAGACAGCCCGATGGCCGCGCCCGCCAACTTCACCGACTACAAGGTCAAGGACATCAGCCTCGCCGAGTGGGGCCGCAAGGAAATCACCATCGCCGAGACCGAGATGCCGGGCCTGATGGCGCTGCGCGCGGAGTTCGGCGAGTCCAAGCCGCTGGCCGGTGCCCGCATCGTCGGCTGCCTACACATGACCATCCAGACCGCCGTGCTGATCGAGACGCTGACGGCTCTCGGCGCCACGGTCCGCTGGTCCTCGTGCAACATCTTCTCGACCCAGGACCAGGCCGCCGCCGCCATCGCCGCCGCCGGCATCCCGGTCTTCGCCTGGAAGGGCGAGACGGAGGAGGAGTTCTGGTGGTGCATCGAGCAGACGCTGCGTGGCCCGGACGGCTGGGTGCCGAACATGATCCTGGACGACGGCGGCGACGTCACCCAGATCATGCACGACAAGTATCCGGAGATGCTGGCCGAGGTCCGCGGCCTGTCGGAGGAGACCACCACCGGCGTCCATCGTCTCTATGAGATGATGAAGAAGGGCACGCTGAAGGTCCCGGCCATCAACGTCAACGACAGCGTCACCAAGTCGAAGTTCGACAACCTCTATGGCTGCCGTGAGTCGCTGGTCGACGGCATCAAGCGCGCCACCGACGTGATGGTCGCCGCCAAGGTCGCCGTCGTTGCCGGCTACGGCGACGTGGGCAAGGGCTCGGCCGCCTCGCTGCGTTCGCAGGGTGCGCGCGTTCTGGTGACGGAGATCGACCCGATCAACGCGCTCCAGGCCGCCATGGAAGGCTATCAGGTGGTGACCATGGACGAGGCCGCCCCGCTGGGCGATATCTTCGTCACCGCCACCGGCAACGTGGACGTCATCACTCTGGACCACATGCGCCAGATGAAAGACCGCGCCATCGTCTGCAACATCGGCCACTTCGACAGCGAGATCCAGATCGAGGCTCTCCGCAACTACAAGTGGGAAGAGGTCAAGCCGCAGGTTGACGAGGTCGTCTTCCCCGACGGCAAGCGCCTGATCGTCCTGGCCCAGGGCCGCTTGGTGAACCTGGGCTGCGCCACCGGCCACCCGAGCTTCGTGATGAGCGCCAGCTTCACCAACCAGGTGCTGGCCCAGATCGAGCTTTGGAACAACGCCGCCAGCTACGAGCGCAAGGTCTACGTGCTGCCGAAGCACCTGGACGAGAAGGTCGCCCGCCTGCACCTGGACAAGATCGGCGCCAAGCTGACCACGCTGACGGCCAAGCAGGCCGAGTACATCGGCGTGAAGGCCGAGGGCCCGTTCAAGCCGGAGCACTACCGCTACTAAGCGGTCCGGATCGTCGGAACAGAAAGGGCCGCCCCACGGGGCGGCCCTTTTTGCGTTGGGTGCTGATGTGCGGAGCTTTGCCCCCTCCCCAGCCCTCCCCCGCCGTTGGCGGTGGAGGGGGCTGAATGCCCTCCACCGCTGCAAGCGGGGGAGGGTTAGGGAGGGGGCAGCCGCAAACCTACCGCCGCACCATCGGCGCCAGATCCTTCCGGATCCCCGCGTCCAGCCGACCGTTCAGGTCATCCATCATGCGGCGGGTGATCTCCAGGAAAGTGGCCTCGCGGTCGGCCAGCGAGATGTTTTCCGGAACCGTGGTCGAATAGGTCACCGACGCCCGGGTGGATCCGCGGAAGCTGGTTTCGCCCGGCACCTCGCCGCTCACCTCCACCTCGATGCGGCCGTCGTAGCGCTGGGCCTGGTCGTTGGTGAAGTAGCCCTTCACGCCGCCGGTTTTTTGCAGCTGGGTTTCGACGATGCCGGCGTCGCGGATGGTGACGCGCACGCGGCCCGGCCCGCCCGCGGCCTGCAACCGCTCGCTGGCCCACAGCCGCACGGCTTGCGCCGGGGGCACCGCCGACCGGCCCTCCACATGGACGCCGGCGCCGGCACGGTAGGCGTCGACCACGTCGACGCTGCCCGCGTTCAGCACGATCGGGCCGAAGTTGGAGAAGTCGATGGGCCGCGGCGCCGGACGTGGCGGCGGCGCGCTCTGGCAGGCCGACAGGGCGAGCGCGGCGATGCCGGCGGCAAGGACGAAACGGCGGGAGGGCATGATCGCTCCAGTTGGACAAACGAAAACGGCGCGGCACTATAGCCGCGCCGTTTTGGAAGCGCATTCGGATCCTGAAGCGGCGACTTAACCGCGCGCCTTACTTCGCCGTGCCGTACACCCGGTCCAGATCCGCGTCGTCGAAGTGGTAGGCGGTGGAGCAGAACTGGCAGACCACCTCGACCCGGCCGTCATCGATCTTCAGGTCCTGGACCTCGGTCCGCGGCAGGCGGGACAGCATGTCGGACACACGCTCGCGCGAGCAGCGGCAGCCGAAGCGCAACGCCTTGGGCTGCCAGACGCGCACGCCGTCCTCGTGGAACAGGCGGAACAGCAGGTCGCTGGCCGCAAGGTCCGGGTCCAGAAGCTCGTCGCCCGTGGTGCTGGCCAGCAGGACCATGGCGCGGCGCCACGCGTCCTCGTCGCCGGAGCCCAGCACATGCTCGGTCGGATCCTGGGGCAGGCGCTGCACCATGATGCCGCCGGCCCGCCAAGCGCCCTTGCTGCCATCGGGCAGCGTTTCCTGGTCGACCGCCACGGTCAGGCCGGTGTCGATCTGCTCCGACTGGCGGAAATAGTGCTGCACGCAGTCGGCCAGCGTCTTGCCGTACAGTTCGACAATACCCTGGTAGCGTTCGGTGTTCGGCCCCTGGTCCACGGTGAAGGCGATGTGGCCCTTGCCGAGCAGGGCCGGCGCCGGGGCGATGGCCACGTCGTCGGCGGCCTTCTTCAGCGCCTCCTCGTCGTACTGGGCGTAGGCGCGGATGTCGCCGACCGACGTGATGTCGGCGACCATCAGGCTGATCGGCCCGTCGCCCTTGGTCTGCAGCGTGAAGATGCCGTCGTACTTCAGCATGCTGGACAGCAGCATGGCGAGCGTCATCGTCTCGGCCAGGAAGCGGGCGACCGGCTCCGGATAGGCGTGGCGCGTCAGGATTTCGTCCAGCGCGGGCCCCATTTTCACCATGCGGCCACGCAGGCGCGACACCTCGATCTGGAACGGCAGAACGAGATCGTCGCGAAGCGGTTGGACGGAAGGATCGTCCATCATGTCCTCAATCGTTCAACAGGACGAGCGGGAGCGCTTACCCAAGCGCCCCCGCCCTGCTGTCCTTTGGTCAAGTGACCTTAGATAGTGGCTTCAGACTTTGGCTTCCAGGCACCATGCCAGGATGGCCTTCTGGGCGTGCAGGCGATTTTCCGCCTCGTCCCAGACCACGGAGTGGCGGCCGTCGATCACGCCGTCGGTCACTTCCTCCCCGCGGTGGGCGGGCAGGCAGTGCATGAACAGGGCGTCCGGATGCGCGAGGCTCATCAGCTCCTCGTTCACCTGATACCCGGCGAGCACGGCGCCGCGCTCGTCAACGTCCGTGTTGTGCATGGACACCCAGGCGTCGGTGATCACGCAATCGACCCCCGTCACCGCTTCGGCCGGCGAGGAGACGACCACGACGCGGCCAGTGCCCTCCTTGGCCGCCCACTCCAGCAGGCCGGGCGGCGGCCCATAGGCCTCCGGGCAGGCGAGGCGGATTTCGAAGCCCAGCCGCACGGCGGCGTGCACCCAGCTGACGGCGACGTTGTTGATGTCGCCGCTCCAGGCCACGACGCGCCCTTCGATGGAGCCGCGATGCTCCTCGTAGGTCATCAGGTCGGCCATGATCTGGCAGGGGTGCGACTGGTCGGTCAGGCCGTTGATGATCGGCACCGAGGCGTGCTTCGCCAGTTCCTGGACGCGCTCCTCGCCCATGGTGCGGACCATCACCGCATCCACGTAGCGGGACAGCACGCGGGCGGTGTCGCCGATGGTTTCGCCACGGCCCAGTTGCATGTCGTCGGGCTTCAGCACGACCACGTCGCCGCCGAGCTGGCGCATGCCGACCTCGAACGACACGCGCGTGCGGGTCGACGGCTTCTCGAAGATCATCGCCAGCGCGCGGCCCGCGAACAGCGAGCGGTAGGCCGGGATGTCCTTCTTGATGGTGACGGCCATGTCCAGGATCTGGCGCAGGGTCGCCTTGTCGAACCGGTCGATGTCCAGGAAATGCCGGACGTTGGGCAAAGGGGCGGACATCACACGAACTCCTTCGCCGTCTGGGCGAGGATGCCGACGGCCTCCTCTACCTCGGCTTCGCCGATGATCAGCGGCGGCAGCAGGCGCACCACGTTGTCGCCGGCCGGAACCGACAGCAGGCCGTTGGCGCGCAGCTTCGCCACCACATCGCCCACGGCCGGGCCGCAGACCATGCCGAGGATCAGCCCCTTGCCGCGCACGCTCTTGAAGACCGACGGATGGTCGGAGACGAGGCCGTTCAGCCGCTCCTCCAGCAGGGTGCCGATGCGCTGGACATGCTCCAGGAAGCCCGGCTCCAGCACCTTGTCCATCACGGCGTTGCCGACCGCGGTGGCCAGCGGGTTGCCGCCGTAGGTGGAGCCGTGCGTGCCGGCGGTCATGCCGGACGCCGCCTTCTCCGTGGCGAGGCAGGCGCCGAGCGGGAAACCGCCGCCGATGCCCTTGGCGACCGCCATGACGTCCGGCGTGATGCCGGCCCATTCGTGGGCGAACAGCTTGCCGGTGCGGCCCATGCCGGATTGGATCTCGTCCAGGAACAGCAGCAGGCCGTGCTCGTCGCAGATCTCCCGCAGGCCGCGCAGGAACTCCACCGAACCGACGCGGATGCCGCCCTCGCCCTGGATGGGCTCCACGCAGATGCCGGCGGTCTGGTCGGTGACGGCCTTGCGCACAGCGTCCAGGTCGCCGAACGGCACGAGGTCGAAGCCGTCCAGCAGGGGCGCGAAGCCCTTGATCAGCTTCTCCTGCTGGGCGGCGGAGATGGCGCCCAGAGTGCGGCCGTGGAAGGCCTGCTCGAAGGTGATGATGCGATACCGCTTCTTGTCGCCCTTCTCATAGTGGTACTTGCGCACCGCCTTCGCGCCGCACTCCCACGCCTCCGCGCCCGAGTTCGTGAAGAACACGGTGTCGGCGAAGGTGACCTCCGTCAGGCGCTTGGCTAGGCTCTCCTGCCCCGCCACCCGGAAGAGGTTGGAGGTGTGCCAGACCTTGTGGGCCTGCTCCGTCAGCGCCTTGATCAGGTAGGGGTTCGCGTGACCAAGCGCCGTCACCGCCACGCCGGCGGCGAAGTCCAGGAATCGTCGCCCGTCGGTCGCGTACAGATACGGACCTTCGCCCCGCTCGAACACGACGTCGGCGCGGGCATACGTGGGCATAACGACCGGAATCACGGCACAAACCTCCAAATGAGGACAAACCCGGCGGGCAGGGGTGCCCGCCGGGGGAACGACGACTATCAAGAGATCACTCCGTCCTGTCAACGGACAGGGTGCCCCGGAAGGCCAGGACAGAGCCGGAATTACGCCTTCAGCTTGTAGCCCGTCTTCAGCATGCGCCAGGCAAGCCACCACAGGAACCCGTTGATCGCCAGCATGACCAGGATACCGATCCCCAGCGTACCGTCCGACCGGCCGATGAAGCCGTAGCGGAAGCCGTCGATCATATAGAAGAAGGGGTCGAAATGGGCGATCCACCAGAAGGTCGGCGGCAGGTTTTCCACCGAATAGAAGGTGCCGGACAGGAAGGACAGCGGCGTCACCACGAAGTTGGTCACCGCCGCGATGTGGTCGAACTTCTCCGACCAGATGCCGCCGACCAGACCGAGCAGCGACAGCAGCATGGATGCCATAACCGCGTGGAAGACCACGAAGAACGGGTGCGGCATATGCACCGGCACGAAGCACCAGATCGCCAGCCCGGTGACCAGCCCGACGCACAGGCCGCGCGTCACCCCTCCCATGACGAAGCCGAAGGCCAGTTCCAGCGGCGCCATCGGCGGCATCAGGATGTCGACGATGTTGCCCTGCACCTTCGCGATCACCACCGAGGAGGAGGTGTTGGCGAAGGCGTTCTGGGCCATCGCCATCATGATCAGGCCGGGCGCCAGGAACTCCAGGTAGGGGACCGGGCCGACCGTCCGTACCGCACCGCCCAGCGCCAGCGCGAAGACGGCGTAGAACAGCAGCGTGGTCACCACGGGCGCCCAGACGGTCTGCTGGTGCACCTTCAGGAACCGGCGCACCTCGCGGGCGTAGAGGGTCCACAGGCCGACCCAGTTGACGGCGCCGACGGTGCGGGGCATGGGAGGAAGAGGATGAGTCATCGGACTATGGATCGGACCACATTTCACGGGGGCGGACGGGACTTTAGGGCGCGTGCGCCCTCCCGGCAACCGCCGCCGCACGGGAGACTGCCATGACGCGGGAATCGCCGCCCTCTTCCAGACCATCCGGCCCCAAGCCGCCCAAGCGCGTGACGGCGCAGTATCTGGAGAACGCGGCGCTCTACTACCTGCAACGCTTCGCCAGCTCATCCGCCAATCTGCGGCGCGTGCTGATGCGCAAGGTCGACCGTTCCGCTCAGGCGCACGGCACCGACCCCGCCGAGGGAGCCCGCTGGGTGGAGGAGCTGATCGCCCGTTACCTGCGCAGCGGTCTGCTGAACGACGCCGCCTACGCCGAGATGCGCGTGGCCAGCCTGCATCGCCGCGGCACCTCCACCCGCGCCATCCGGGAGAAGCTGGCCTCCAAGGGCATCGCCCGCGACGAGGCCGACAAGGCGCTGGACGCGCTGGACGAGGAGGTGGACGGCGACCTGAACCTGACCGCCGCACTGGCGCTGGCGCGGCGGCGCCGGCTCGGCCCCTATCGCCTCCCGGAAAAGCGCGCGGAGTTCCGCGACAAGGATCTGGCGGCCCTGGGGCGCGCCGGCTTCGCCTACGACATCGCCCGCCGCATCGTCGACGCGGAGGATCCCGACTCGGTCGAGTAGGCGCGGACCCTTCTTCGCATGGCCGCGTTGACGCTGGCGCGGCTTGTGGAGGGGGACGAGAATGCGAAAGCTTGGTGCGGGTGCGATCACGGCGTTGGCCGTCGCCGGCGTGGCCGGGGACGCCTGGGCCGACGACAAGGCGCTGATGGGCCTGTCCACCGAAATCCCGATCACGGTGGAGGACGCGGCGGCCATCGAGAAGGGCGACGTGAGCCTGAAGCTGCGCAGCACCTTCGACCGGCTGAAGCTGGACGGCGGGCGCAATCGAGTGAACCTCGACCCGGAGATGGAGGTCGGCGTCGCCAACGGCCTGTCGCTGAAGGCCAACCCGGCCTACCGGGTCGGCAATGCCGACGACACGCGGCAGGGCGACGTCAAGCTGTCGGCCGAGATCAACCTGCTGGAACCGAAGAACGGGCGGCTGGGCATCTCGCTGGAGCCGCTGGTCGACATCCCCTACGGCTCCGGCACCATGGCGACGGAAGTCGGGATCATCGGGCGCCTCACCCAGCCGCTCGGCACGTCAAGCCGGGCACCGCGCCTGCACGTGAACCTGGGCTGGCGGCGGCTGATCGACCCGGAGTCGGACCAGCGGGAAAACCGTTTCCTGATGGTGGCCGGGGTGAATGTCGCCGTCGGGCCGGCCACGGCTGTGGCCTTCGACATCCTGCGCGACCAGCAGCAGGAACGCGGCAAGGCCGACAACCTCGTGGAGGTAGGCGTGCGGCATGTCATCGGCGACGATCTGGCGCTGGGCGCCGGCGTGGGCGTCGGATTCGGCCCCGATTCGCCGCGCTACCGCGTGCTGGTGGGCGTGCAGCGGTCCTTTTGAAGAGCCTTCGGCAACGACAAAACGCGCGCAAAACCTTGCGGCCTTGCGCGCGACACTCTCAACCGGGATTCGGCACAACCGAGAGTCGGAGTCGTCCTGGCCTCGGCTTTCAGGCCCGTCCGCGGAGAGCACGCCCCCACGGCATTCTTACTCGAAAGCCGGCACCAGAAGGCTGGAGGCCGAGATGGCCCCCGGCCGGCATCAGGCCGCGGCGGCCTGCTTGTCCTGGGCCTTGGCGATGCGGCGCTTCAGGCGGCGCGCTTCCAGGCTGAGGACGGCGTCCTTCGCGTCGAGCAGGAAGGCGTCGAGGCCGCCCTTGTGCTCGATCGAGCGGATCGCGTTGGTGGAGAGGCGCAGACGCACCAACTGACCCAGAGCGTCGCTCAGCACCGACGTTTCCTGCAGGTTCGGCTGGAAGCGGCGACGGGTCTTGTTGTTGGCGTGGCTGACGTTGTTGCCAAACTGCGTGCCCTTGCCGGTCACGGAGCACCGACGTGCCATCGGACTGATCCTTTATTTTAGCAAATGAAACCCGGTCCCGGGCAGCATTCCGCCCGAAGGAGGCGGCGTTATAGTCGAACCGGCACGCGCCCGTCAAGAAAGGAAGCGACGGGCGTGCGCGGCATCGACAACTCCCGGGAGTCGTCCTCCGGACGTCACTCGGCGGCCGGAGCGGTCGCCTTGTCGTCCTTCTTCGGGGCCTCGGCAACGGGAGCAGCAACAGGCGCGGGAGCGGCCGCCTTGACCTCCTCCGCCTTCGTCACCTCGGCCTTCGGGGCCGGAGCCGCCTCAACCTTGGGAGCCGGGGCGGCCGCCTTGGGAGCTTCGGCCTTCGGGGCCTCCACCTTCGGAGCCGGGGCCTTGGGCGCTTCCACCTTGACGTCCGCGGCCTTCGGAGCGGCCTTGGCGACCGGAACCTTCTTCGGGGCGGCAGCCTTCGGTTCGGCCTTCACCTCAACCTTTGGAGCGACCGGCACCGGCGCGGCCTTGGGGGCCTCGGCCTTCACTTCGACCTTGGCGGAAGGAGCCTTGGCAGCAGCCTTTGGGGCGGCAGCCTTCGGGGCAGCAACCGTCTTCGGAGCCTCGACCTTCGGCGCGGGCGCCGCGGCCACGACGGCCTTCGGGGCCGGGGCGGCGACCGGAGCCGCAACCGGGGCCGGCGCGGCCTGGACCGGCGCATAGGTCAGCTCGGCGGCGATCTTGGAGGACAGATCGAGGACCGTCTGGACTTGGCCGGCGACGCGGGCCTGCGTGACGCTCAGCCACTCGCCCTGGAGCGCGGCGAAGTCGGCGGCGTTGCGGACCTTGCTGAACTCGCCGACCAGGCGGGTGGTCTCACCGACGCCGGCGGTCGCGTTGTCGAACAGGCGGCGGCAACCGTCCTGCAGCAGGCCGGCGACGCGCGCCGAACGGGCGGCGTGGGTCTCGGCGTTGGCCTTCGCCAGCGAACCGAACGGCGCGAAAAGATTCAGAAGAGTGTTGGTGGCGGTCATGAAGGTTTCCCCCTGTGCGACTCGAAGCGGCGGCAAAAATGGAAAGGCCAACGCCCGCAAGGAACCCCGGAGATCGCGGGCAAATCCCATCGCCCACGCGCCCAAAAGGCGCACCTTTCCCGCCCAGGCCAACTTATGCACGGGGATAACGCGGCGCAATAGAAAATGCTGCGGCGCAATATAAGCGGAAAGGGGTAGTCCGGCCCCCTACTCCACTGGACGTCCGAGAAACCGCTCCAGCAGACCGCGCGCGGCAGCGGTGGGGGTAACGGCGCCGGCGGTGACGCGCACCTCCAGGTCGGCAAGGTCGGCGCGGACCGCCGGGTGGGCCTTGAAGGCGTCCACCAGCGTCTCGCGGATCTCGCTCCACAGCCAGGCGCGGGCTTGCTCCGCGCGCCGGGTTGCGCGGGCGCCGGAGGCGTCTGTCGTCGCCTTGTGCGCGCCGATGGTGTCCCAGACTGCGTCGATTCCGCTCTTGGAGATGGCCGAGCAGCTGAGCACCGGCACGCGCCAGTCGCCGTGGCGCAGCAGGGTCAGGGCGTGGCGGTAGTCCGCAACCGTGTGCCGCGCCGTCGCGGCGAGGTCGCCGTCGGCCTTGTTGACGACCACGAGGTCGGCCAGCTCCACGATGCCCTTCTTGATGCCCTGAAGCTCATCGCCGCCGGCCGGCAGCAGAAGCAGCATGAACAGGTCGACCATATCGGCGACCGCCGTCTCCGACTGGCCGACGCCCACCGTCTCCACCACCATCACGTCGAAGCCCGCCGCCTCACAGACCAGCATGGCCTCACGCGTGCGCCGGGCCACGCCGCCCAGCGTGGCGCCCGCGGGCGAGGGGCGGATGAAGGCGTTCGGCTCCCGCGACAGGTCGACCATGCGGGTCTTGTCGCCGAGAATGGAGCCGCCGGTGCGCTGCGAGGACGGGTCGATGGCCAGCACCGCGACCTTGTGCCCCAGCCCGATGACGTGCAGCCCGAACGCCTCGATAAAGGTCGACTTGCCCACCCCCGGCACACCGGAGATGCCCACCCGCACCGAATTGCCGGTGTGCGGCAGCAGCGCCTCCAGCAGCGCGTCGGCCTGGGCGCGGTGATCGCGCCGGGTCGATTCGATCAGCGTGATGGCGCGGGCGAGCGCGCGGCGGTCCCCACGGAGCACCGCGTCGGCCAGTGCTGCGGGGGAATGGGCGGCGGAAGTCGTCATGGTCCGAGAACCTAGCGGGCTCCGCCGAACTGGTGAAGCCCCCGCGGCGATTTGCGACGCGGCGCTCATTCCTTCTCCCCCCTGGGGAGAAGGTCAGGATGAGGGGGCGGCCGAAGGCCGGACCAGTGCTGCAATGAGGCTGCGTTTACGCCCTTCGGGCGCCCCCTCACCCAACCCTCTCCCCAGCGGGGAGAGGATTATTCAGCGCGCAGCGGTCCAGCCAGACCTCCAGGGCGGCGAACAGCGCGACGGCGGCGTCGCAGGCCTCCGCCGTGGCGGCGGGCTCCGCCAGATCGCGTTCCAACTGGGCGAGCAGGTCCCGCCAGCGTCCAGCCATGTCGATCCCGGCCGACGCCAGGAAGCGCGCGCCGCGAGTCGCGTCGAAACCCAGCGCGCGCGTGACGTTCGGCAGCATGGCGCGCCCGCCGTGCGCGGATCCGTCCAGCACATAGCGCGCGGCCAGCCGTGCCGCGGGACGGTCGAGGTCCGGCAGTCCATCCGCGACGGGCAGCGCGTCGGCGTCGAGCCCCAGGTCGGCGAGGTCGGCGCGCAACAGCGCCAGCCGCTCCCCCACCCGCTTCTCCGGCCCGCCCAGCGCCCGTTCCATCGGGGCGTTGAAGCCGTGCAGCGCGACCAGCGCCGCGCGGTAGCCGTCGACCGTGATGTCCGGGCTGGTCAGCGGGCGCAGGATCGCCGCTTTGTCCAGCCGGTCGTGAATCGGCTGGGTCGCCGCGCGTAGCGCGTGCCGTACCGGTCCCATGAATGCTCCCGTCGGGTGTGGATGGATGAAGTCTAGCGGAGTCGGTCAGGTGGGGGCGAGGACTTCGGGCACCGGCTCCGGCCCCTGCGAGGACTCCTGCTGGCGCGCCCACAGCGCGGCGTAGGCGCCGGCGCGAGCGAGCAGTTCGCCGTGCCGGCCGCGCTCGATCACCCGGCCGGCCTCCAGCACCAGGATCTCGTCGGCGTCGATCACCGTGGACAGGCGGTGGGCGATGACCAGCGTCGTGCGCCCGCGGCTGACCTCGCGCAGGTTGGCCTGGATTTCCCGCTCCGTGTGGGTGTCGAGCGCGGAGGTCGCCTCGTCGAACAGCAGGATGCCGGGGTTCTTCAGGATCGTGCGGGCGATGGCGACGCGCTGCTTCTCGCCGCCGGACAGCTTCAGCCCGCGCTCGCCCACCGTGGTCTCATAGCCGTCGGGAAGCGCCATGATGAAATCGTGGATGTGCGCCAGCCGCGCCGCCCGCTCCACCTCCGCCGGGCCGGCGCCGGGGCGGCCATAGGCGATGTTGTAGTAGACGGTGTCGTTGAACAGCACCGTGTCTTGCGGAACGATGCCGAGCGAGGCGCGCAGCGACTCCTGCGTCACCGCGCGGATGTCCTGCCCGTCGATCAGGATGCGGCCCTTCGACACGTCGTAGAAGCGGAACAGCAGCCGGCTGATGGTCGACTTGCCGGCGCCCGAGGGGCCGACAATGGCCACCGTCTTGCCGGCCGGCACGGTGAAGCTCACCCCTTTCAGGATCGGCCGGCGCGGGTCGTAGCCGAACTCCACCCCCTCGAACCGCACCTCGCCGCCGGTCACCGCCAGCGTCGGGGCGCCGGGCCGGTCGGCCACCTCCCGGTCCACCGACAGCAGCTTCACCATCGATTCGATGTCGGTCAGCGCCTGCTTGATCTCGCGGTACACCACGCCGAAGAAGTTCAGCGGCTGGTAGAGCTGCAAGAGGTAGGTGTTGACCAGCACGAAGTCGCCGATCGTCATGGAGCCGTTGACGATGCCCCGCGCCGCCATGCCCATGACCACGGCCAGCCCCAGGGAGATGATCGCCGACTGGCCGATGTTCAGCAGCGACAGGCTGCGCTGGCTCTGCACCGCCGCCTGTTCGTAGGAGGCGAGTGCGGCGTCGTAGCGGCGCGCCTCGTGCTGCTCGTTCCCGAAATACTTGACCGTCTCATAGTTCAGCAGGCTGTCCACCGCCTTGGTGTTGGCCTTGCTGTCGGTCTCGTTCATGGCGCGGCGGAACTGGATGCGCCATTCCGACACGAAGAAGGTGTAGGCGATGTAGCCGAACACCGTGACGAAGGTCGCCAGCGCGAACCAGCCGTTGAACATCCGCCACAGGATGATGCAGACCAGCCCGATCTCCACCAGCGTCGGCACAATGGAGAACAGGGCGTAGCGCAGCAGGGCCTCGATCGCGCGCGTGCCGCGCTCCAGCGACCGGGTAAGGCCGCCGGTCTGCCGTTCCAGATGGAAGCGCAGGGACAGCGCGTGCAGGTGCTGGAACACCGACAGCGCCACCTTGCGGATCGTGCGCTGGGCAACGGAGGCGAAGACCGCGTCGCGCAGTTCCGCGAACACCAACGACAGCACGCGCGCCAAGCCATAGGCGACGATCAGGCCGATCGGGATCGCCACCGCCGCACTGACGTTTCCGCCGCCCAGCGCGTCGACCGCCCGCTTGTAGAAAATCGGCACGTAGACATTGGCCGCCTTGGCCCCGACCAGGAGCACGAGCGCCAGGACCACGCGCACCTTCGTCTCCAGCGAGTCGGCCGGCCAGAGATAGGGCACGAGCGAGCGCAGCGCCCCCAGGTCGCCGGTGCTGGTCGCGGCCTCGGCGTAGGACAGTGCTGGGCCCGTGGGTTGGGAACGGCGGCGCATGGGGAGGGATTCCGGTCGGCAAGCGGTTGAACGGCGGCGCTCCTAACCTAGGGGCAAGGGGCGCCCGCGCAAAGGGCGGCGGGGCCCGCGCATCGCTGCCTTGCGGTCCCGAGGAAAAACATTACGAAATTTGAGGGAACGTAAAGACACTTGAAACATGTGGGTCCTATCCTCGGCGGGTCATCCTACGCTGGGATTCATTCGATCATGCAGAACGCCAGCTTTTCCGGCCGCTTCCGGGTCGGGACCCGAATCTACACGGGCTTCCTCCTCGTGCTTGCGCTGCTTGCCCTGGTCGTGGGCGTCGGGGTACGGGCGCTGTCCGTCACCAGCGCGGACGTCGACCGCTACGTCGCCATCTCCGACAACTCGCTCCGCGTGACGGAGATCGAAGTGCTGGTCGGCGAGATGCGACGTAACGTCATCAGCTACAACGCCTCCGGCGACCGCGCGCTGATCGAGCGCGTCAAGGACACCCAGAAGACGCTGGAACAGGAGTTGCGGGCTGCGCGTGATGCCACGCTCGATCCCGGTCGCCGCGCCATGATCGAGCGGATGATCCAGCATTTCGAAAGCTACCGCGCCAACTTCGGCAAGCTGGTGGAGATGCGCGAGAAGCGCGACCGCCTGATCGTCGAGCAGATGAACCCCACCGGCACCAAGGCGCGGGAGAACCTGACGCAGATCATCCAGTCGGCCATGGCCGACGGCGACATGGAAGCCGCAGCACTCGCCGGCGTCGCCCAGGAGAAGCTGATGCTGGCGCGGCTGAGCGGCCAACGCTTCCTCAGCGACCCGTCCCAGAAGCTGGTGCAGGAGGTCAAACAGCGCAACGACGCCTTCAACGACGTCATCCGCCCGCTGGCGGAGCGCCTGCACAACCCGACCCGCAAGCGGCTGGCCCAGGAGGCCGACCAGCTGTCCGACCGCTATGTCGAGTCTTTCGAGCAGGTCGCGGCGCTGGTCACCGCCACGCAGGATCTCGCGTCCAACACCATGGCGAAGGAAGCCTCGGAGTTCGGAGAGCTGGCCAACCGGACGGTCGATTCGCAGACGCAGGCACGCCGTGGCGTCCAGACGGAGATGCAGACGGGCATGGACCGCACCATGACCATCGACATCGCCCTGGCCGCGGCGGCGCTGCTGATCGGTCTGCTGGCGGCCTGGGCGGTGGCGCGGTCGATCGTGAAGCCGGTGACGGCGATGACCGGGACGATGACGGCGCTGGCCGGCGGCGACCTGGGCGTGACGATCCCGGCCCTGGCCGACCGTGACGAGATCGGGCGGATGGCGCAGGCGGTGCAGGTGTTCAAGGACAACGCCATCGAGAAGAAGGCGATGGACGAGGCCGAGCGCGCCCGCCTGGAGGAGGAACGCCGCGAGGAGGAAGCCCGGCGCGCCCGCGAGCAGGCCATCGGCGAGGAGATCGCCGCCCTGATCGACGGCGTGTCCAACGGCGACCTGTCGCGCCGGCTCGACCTGGCCGGCAAGGACGGCTTCTACAAGACCATGTCGCAGGGCATCAACCGCCTGACCGACACGGTGGAGGCGGTCATCGCTGACCTCGGCGCCGTGCTCAGCGCGCTCGCCCAGGGCGACCTCAACAAGCGCGTCGAGCGCGACTACCAGGGCGCCTTCCAGACCCTGAAGACCGACGTCAACGCCACCTCCGCCAAGCTGTCGGAGATCGTCGGCCAGATCACCCAGGCGGCGGAGACCATCGCGTCCGCCGCGGCGGAGGTGTCCACCGGCTCCGCCGACCTTGCCGAGCGCACGGAGCAGCAGGCCTCTTCGCTGGAGGAAACGGCGGCGAGCATGGAGGAACTGGGCGCCACCGTGCGCTCCAACGCCGACAACGCCCAGCGCGCCAACACCATGGCCGCGGACGCCCGTTCCGCCGCGGAGTCGGGCGGCGGCGTGGCCGGGTCGGCGATCGAGGCGATGCGGCGGATCGAGGACGCCAGCCGCAAGATCACCGACATCATCGGGGTGATCGACGAGATCGCGTTCCAGACCAACCTGCTGGCGCTGAACGCCGCCGTGGAAGCCGCCCGCGCCGGCGACGCGGGCCGCGGCTTCGCGGTGGTGGCGCAGGAGGTGCGCAACCTGGCCCAGCGCTCCGCCCAGGCGTCCAAGGAGATCAAGAGCCTGATCCTGGACAGCGACAGCCAGGTGCGCGACGGCGTCGATTTGGTGAAGAAGGCCGGCGACGCGCTGGGCGGCATCGTGTCGGGCGTGCAGCAGGTCGCAGGCCTGATCGCCGAGATGGCCGCGGCCTCCTCCGAGCAGGCCTCGGCGCTCGACGAGATCAACGCCACCGTCTCGCAGATGGACGAGATGACCCAGAAGAACGCCGCGCTGGTCGAGGAAACCACCGCCGCCGCCCAGGCGATGGCCGGGCAGGCGGGTGACCTGAAGACCCTGATCGGCTTCTTCAAGCTGGACCCACGCTCCGTCCAGGCCATCGCGGCCCAACAGCCCGCTCTCCAGCGGACGGGTGGCATGGCCAAGCCGTCGCCCACCGGCCGCAACGGCCGGCCCACCGCCAAGCCGGCGGCGAAGCCGCTCGCCCGGTCCGCTGGGTCCGGCGCTTCCGCCGCCGTGCTGAAGCGGAACACCAGCGAGGACGACGACTGGAAGGAATTCTGATCGTTCCCTCCGCTCAGACGCGAAAAGGCCCCTCGTCCACCGGAACGAGGGGCCTTTTTCGTGGCGGCCGGCTCAGTTCGCCCCGGCTCAATTCGCGCCGGCTCAATTCGCGATCGGCGCCGCCTCGATCTTGCGGCGCGGAGCGGCCTTGATGGTTGGGCCGGCGTTGTCGGTCGGCTTGGCAACCGTGGTCGTGGTGCCCTTCGTCGTCTGCACCGCGGTGCCGCGCAAGCGCAGCAGGTGCATGCGGACATAGGCGGTGGAGCCAGCGGCCTGGACCGCGACCCAATCGGTCCCGCGGGATCGGCCCACCACCTTCACCGGCACGCCCGGCGGGAAGGAGGCGACGATCGGCGCGCTGTTCGATGGTTGCGACCGCAGCTGGGTTGACTTGTCCGTCTCCCAGTCGCCGTACATCGGGTCGAGCCCCGGGCCGGAAGACTGAGGCGCCGTCTGCACGACCGGAGGCCGGGGCGCCCGGTCGCGCGTCCCGCAAGCGGTGAGCAGCACCGCGCAGCCAACGGCCACGGACAGGGAAAGCACTCGCAGATGCCGCGTCATCTCAAGACCCTATGGAACAGCCCTATCGATCGCGCGACCATACAGGAAGCCGAGGCTTGAGCGCCACCGCGGTGCAGCACGCCCGCTATGCACTGTTTGTGGCATCAGCCGGTCGCAGCATCAGCGGGTCAGGGCTTACCCAAGCACGCCCAGCTGCCACACGAAGAAGGTCGCCAGCGCCGCGCCGATGGTCAGCAGCTGCCGCCCGCCGGACGCCACACAGGCCAGCACGGCCACGGCGGCACCGACCAGCTGCGGGTTGCGCCAGGTCAGCTCCAGCCCCTCCCCATGCGGGGACAGGATCATCGGCACGATGATGGCGGTCAGCACCGTCACCGGAACGAAGCCCAACGCCTGCTTCAGCAGCGGGGGGAAGACGATCCGGTCGCCCAGGATGAACAGCGCGGCCTTCACGAAGACCGTCACCGCCGACATGCCCAGGATCATGATGGTGTTCATCATAACGGTGTTGGTCAGGGCCGTGTCGTCCATCACGCGGTTTCCCCCACCCGTTCCCGGCTTCCCGCGTGCCAGCGCGACAGCGCCAGCCCCACCATCACCCCGGCGGTCACCGCCGCCATGAGACCGAGCTTGTAGGGCAGGTCCTGCCCCAGATAGGCAATGCTTCCCGCAGCCAGCGCGGCGGCGAAATGCGGCAGGCTGGCCAGCTGCGGCACCACGATGGCGATGAAGGTCGCGACCATCGCAAAATCGAGGCCGAGCGACTGCAGCTGCGGGAAGGCCGCCCCGAACAGCAGCCCAACCAGTGTCCACAGCTGCCAGTTCCCGTACATGGACAGGCAGGATCCCAGGAAATACCAGTGGCCCAGCGGCGCCCGCGGGTGCCGCTGGTAATAGCCGGCCATCACCGCGAAGGTCTCATCGGTCAGGAAGAACCCCAGCGTCCAGCGCCAGCGCGCCGGCAGATGCGCCACGTGCGGCAGCAGCGTGGCCGCGTAGAGCGCGTGCCGCAGGTTCACGATCAGCGTGGTCAGCCAGATCACCAACAGCCCCGCGTGCCCGGCCACCAGCCCGACCGCGATGAACTGGCTGGACCCGGCAAAGACGCTCATCGACATCAGCTGCCCCTGCCATAGGGCGAGCGGACCCGCGGCCACCAGCGTGCCGAAGATCACGCCGAAGGGTGCGGCCCCCACCAGCATCGGCACGGTGTCGCGGGCGCCCGAGGCAAAGCTGGACAATCTGGTCATCGTCAAACGGCGGTGGTGGTTCGGAACAGCGTCGGGTTGCGGACCATAGCGCTGCGAAGGCTGGACCGCCCGAACTTTATTGTCCGGGTACAAGTCGTGCCCGTCCGCGCGAACGCGGCCTTTGCGTACAAAATGCCGCGCACGAACTGTCGAAAGATATTCCCGCATTTGCGCTATTTCTGATCGATATGCGCGTATTCGCGCTGCCATCCGGATAACTTGTTCGCATGAAGACTCCGTTCAACAACAAGACCCGCTGGATCGACGACGTGATCTGGCACCAGATTCCGCGCTCGGAGATTGAGCCGCGGCGCAAGATGACGAGGAGGTGGAGGCGACCTGCGGCGCGTCGGCCCCCGTCGTGCCGACCGGGCGGGCGGGCGACTGCTTCCTGGCCGACAATGTGGGCATGCACAAGGCCTTGCAGCCGACGCGCAGCGACCGGTTGATCTTCGTCACCGAATACACGCTGCTGCGCAACCGCTTCGGACCGCTGGAACCGGTGCTGCCGAATCCGGGCGGACGCTACGCCCCCTACATCGACCGGGTGTATCTCCGGAGTTAACGTTTCCGCGGCGGCCGGGATCCGTGGGGAGGCGTTTCCTTCTACATGGCTTTCCGGCACGCTGGTCGTCATGAAGCCTGACTCCCCTTACGAGTTTCCCGTCTACACGGCCGGAGAGCGTGCGGCGGACACGGTCGTCCACGCCATCGGCGTGATCGCCGGTCTGATCGGCGCGTCCTGGTTGCTGATGGTCACGGCCGGGCGCGTGTCCGCGGCCGAGATGCTGTCGTTGGCGGCCTACGGCGCCGGGTTGATCGGAATGCTGACGGCATCCGCGGCCTATCACCTGACGCCGCCGGGGCGGCGCAAGGAACGGCTGCGGAGGCTCGACCACGCGATGATCTTCGTGATGATCGCCGGCAGCTACACGCCCTTTGCGGTGAACCGGCTGGACGGCGGGCTGGGCACCGCGCTCTGCGCCGCGGTGTGGGGGGTGGCCGCCTTCGGCGTCTGGCTGAAGCTGCGCTTCCCCTTCCGGTTCGAACGGCTGGGCTTTGCCCTTTACCTGGGGCTGGGCTGGGCGGTGCTGTCGGTGGCGGAACCGCTGTGGCGGTCGCTGGCCCCCTCCACCCTGCTGCTCCTGGCAGTCGGCGGGATCGTCTACACGGTGGGTGCGGTGATCCACACCTTCGAGCGGCTGCCCTACCATGTCCCGGTCTGGCACGCGTTCGTCGTGATTGCGGCGGCCTGCCATTTCGCGGCGGTGGCGGGCGAGTTCGTGACCTGAGGAAAGCCGCTGGCGGCCCGGCGCGGACGACGGTAGGATAACCACAATTCGTATGTGGTGGAGCGCCGCGGGATGGACACCAGAAGCAGCCTGCTGGACACGGTGAAGACCGTTGTCGTGGCCCTGTTGCTGGCCTTCGGGGTCCGGACCGCGGTCGCGGAGCCATTCCATGTCCCCTCCGGCTCCATGGAGCCCACCCTGCTCGTCGGCGATTTCCTGTTCGCCAGCAAGTTTCCCTACGGCTACAGCCATTTCGACCTGCCCGTGGGCCTGCCGCCCTTTACCGGGCGGGTGCTGGGACACCCGGCGCAGCGCGGCGACATCGTGGTCTTCCACCTGCCGCGCGACCCTGACCAGACCTACGTGAAGCGCCTGATCGGCCTGCCCGGCGACACGGTGCAGGTGATCCGCGGGGTGCTGCACATCGACGGCGCCCCCGTCGGGCTGGAACGGGTCGCCGACTTCACCGAGTCCGGCGAGGGCGGCATTGACCGGCGCATCCCGCACTACATCGAAACGCTGCCCAACGGCGTGCGCCACGACATCCTCCAGGACAGCCGCCTGACCGCGATGGACGACACGCCGCCCTTCCGCGTGCCGGAGGGGCATTACTTCATGATGGGCGACAACCGCAGCAACTCGCTGGACAGCCGCGTTCCAGCCGCGCTGGGCGGCGTCGGCTTCGTGCCGGCGGAGAACCTGATCGGGCGGGCCGACCTGCGGCATTTCTCCGTGGACTTCAACGCGCGGCTGGACACGCCGTCGGGCTGGCTGAAGGCACTGCGGCTGGACCGGATCGGGCTGATCGGGTAACCGCCGACCTCTCACCCGTGCAGGGCGAGGCCCTTGGTTGCCTTGTCCACGGCCTTCTTCGGCCCGCGCAGCGCCAGACCGACGAAGTCGGTGTTCTCCGGATCCTCCGCGGCGAAGGCGGCGCGGTTCGCGGCGTCATGCCCGGTCGCGAACATGGCGAACACATAGGGCACGACGCTGAGATCGCGCTCCAGCGCCTGCCGGTGCGCGGCCTGAAGCTGCTCCCGGTCGGCGGCGAAGATCAGTATGGGCTGGCCGAGCATACGGCCATGGACGCGCCCGCGAGCGTCCACATAGGGCTCGCCGAGCGCCTCGGGCGCCACGGCGGCGACGCCGGTGGCGAGAAAGGCCGCGACGTTCAGCTTCTGCCAGCCGGCGAGGTCGGAACGGACGATCAGGGCAACCTTGGTGTCGAACATGGGTTCGTGCCTCCTTCGCCGACACCGTGGCGGAGGAGAGCGCCGTCAGTCTGGAACGTTTGTGCAGATACGCCGGTAGGCGGCCGGCGTCATGCCGTAGGCCCGGCGGAACCAGCGGCCGAGGTGGCTCTGGTCGGCAAAGCCCACGTCCGCCGCCGCCATTGCTGGCGTTTGCCCCACCGCCAGAAGCCGCCGCGCCGCCTTCAGGCGCAGTTGCACCAGATAAGCGTGGGGCGACAGGCCGAAGGCTTCGCGAAAGGCCCGGTTCAGGCGGAAGCGGTCCACCCCCGCCAGGGCCGCCAGCTCCTCCAGCCCGATGTCCTCGGCCATGCGGGCGTGCAGCGCGTCGCGCGCCAGGGCTGCCGCGCGCTGCGGCCGGCGGATGCGGGCACTTACCCCGGTCACCGCATGCCCCGCGAGCGCCAGCGCCAGCCGGTCGAGTGCCAAGTCGCGGGCAAGCCGCCCCTCCCGCCCGTGCAGCGCCAGGAAGGCGGAGCGGATCACCGTCCCCAGGTCCGGATCGTCGGACAGCGTATCGCGGAAACCCAGCGCACCCGATGTCGGGCCAAGCTCCCCCACCTCCGCCATCCGCGCCGCGAAGGGCCGGTAGGGCAGGTACAGCATGGCGTAGGTGAAGCCGTCGTCCTGGGGACTACGCCCATCATGCACCTCGCCCGGCTCGATCAGGATGACCCGGCCGGGCGTGCTGGTGTGGACGCGGCGGCGGCATTGGAACTGCTGCACGCCTTGTTCGGTGACGCCGACCAGGATGTCGTCGTGGTCGTGGGGGTCGTAGGCGTGCCCCTTGAAGTGGGCGCGGATGGTCTCGACACCGGTTTCGGCGTCCCGCCGAAGCGACATCCAGTTGCCGCCTCCGGTATCGTCCATCCGCGCGCCCATCCCAAGTAAGGCCGGACGACTAATGCACCGTCGTCGCCACCGGACCCGCCGCGGCGGCGCTGCGGACCTGGGCGGAGACGGGCAGGCCGTTGATGGTCAACTCGCCGCCCTCGGCCCCCACCTTCACTGTCTGGCCATCGGCGACGCGGCCTTCCAGGATCATGGTGGCGAGCGGGTTCTGCAGTTCCCGCTGGATCACGCGCTTCAACGGGCGGGCGCCGTAGACCGGGTCGTAGCCGGCCTCGGCCAGCCACTGGGTCGCGGCGTCGTCCACCTCCAGCGTGATGTCGCGGTCGGCGAGCATCTTGACCAGCCGGCCGAGCTGGATCTTGACGATCCCGCCCATATGGCTGCGATCCAGGCGGTGGAACAGCAGGATTTCGTCCAGCCGGTTCAGGAACTCCGGCCGGAAGTGGGCCCGCACCACCTCCATCACCTCGTCGCGCACGGCGCTGCTGTCCTGCCCCTCAGGCTGGCTCGCCAGGACTTCGGAGCCGAGGTTCGAGGTCATGATGATGACCACGTTGCGGAAGTCCACCGTCCGCCCCTGCCCGTCCGTCAGGCGCCCGTCGTCGAGCACCTGGAGCAGCACGTTGAAGACGTCCGGGTGGGCCTTCTCCACCTCGTCGAACAGCACGACCTGATAAGGCCGGCGCCTCACCGCCTCGGTCAGCGCCCCGCCCTCTTCATAGCCGACGTAGCCCGGGGGCGCGCCGATCATGCGGGCGACGGAGTGCTTTTCCATGTATTCCGACATGTCGAGCCGGACCATGGCCGTCTCGTCGTCGAACAGGAACTCGGCCAGCGCCTTGGTCAGCTCCGTCTTGCCGACGCCCGTGGGACCGAGGAACAGGAAGGAGCCGATGGGCCGGTGCGGGTCCTGCAAGCCGGCGCGGGCGCGGCGGATGGCGTTGGACACCGCGACGATGGCCTCGTCCTGGCCGACCACGCGGGTCTTCAGGCGGGTTTCCATCGCCAGCAGCTTCTCGCGCTCGCCGGCCAGCATCTTGTCCACCGGCACGCCGGTCCAGCGGCTGACCACCGACGCGATGTCGGTGTCGCGCACCTCCTCGTTCAGCATGCGGTTGGCCGCGTGCTCCTCGGCGGTCTTCAGCTTGCGCTCAAGCTCCGGGATGACCGCGTAGGTCAGTTCGCCGGCGCGGCCCCAGTTGCCCTCGCGTTGAACCTGATCCAGTTCCGTGCGGGCCTTTTCCAGATCCTCTTTCAGCTTCTGCGCGCCCTGGAGCTGGTCCTTCTCCGCCTGCCACTTGGCGGTCAGCTCGGCCGACTCCTGCTCCAGGTCGGCCAGCTCCTGCTCCAGGTTGCCGAGGCGGGTGCGGGACGCCTCGTCGGACTCGCGCTTCAACGCCTCGCGCTCGATCTTCAGCTGGATGATGCGGCGGTCCAGCTCGTCGATGTTCTCCGGCTTGCTGTCCACGGCCATGCGCAGGCGGCTCGCCGCCTCGTCGATCAGGTCGATGGCCTTGTCGGGCAGGAAGCGGTCGGTGATGTAGCGGTTGGACAGCGTCGCCGCGGAGACGATGGCGCCGTCGGTGATGCGCACGCCGTGGTGCACCTCGTACCGCTCCTTCAGGCCGCGCAGGATGGAGATGGTGTCCTCCACGGTCGGCTCGGGCACGAAGACGGGCTGGAAGCGCCGCGCCAGGGCGGCGTCCTTCTCGATGTGCTTGCGGTACTCGTCCAACGTGGTGGCGCCGACGCAGTGCAACTCGCCGCGCGCCAGCGCGGGCTTCAGCATGTTGGAGGCGTCCATCGCGCCGTCCGCCTTGCCGGCCCCGACCAGCGTGTGCAGCTCGTCGATGAAGACGATGATCTCGCCGGCCGCCGCCTGGATTTCCGACAGAACGGCCTTCAGCCGCTCCTCGAACTCGCCGCGGTACTTGGCGCCGGCCACCATGCCCGCGAGGTCGAGCGCCAGCAGCTTCTTGTTCTTCAGCCCCTCCGGCACGTCGCCCTTGACGATGCGCTGGGCGAGGCCCTCGACGATGGCGGTCTTGCCGACGCCGGGTTCGCCGATCAGCACCGGGTTGTTCTTGGTGCGGCGGGCCAGCACCTGGATGGTGCGGCGGATCTCCTCGTCGCGGCCGATGACGGGGTCGAGCTTGCCCTCGCGCGCCGACAGGGTCAGGTCGCGCGCGTACTTCTTCAGGGCGTCGTAGCCCTGCTCGGCGCTGGCCGTGTCGGCGGTGCGGCCCTTGCGGATCTCGTTGATGGCGGTGTTCAGCGACTGCGGGTTCACGCCCGCGCGCTTCAGCACGTTGGCGGACGGCGTGCCGTCGGCCATGGCGAGCGCCAGCAGGATGCGCTCCGCGGTGACGTAGCTGTCGCCCGCCTTCTCCGCGATTTTCTCCGCCTGCTCGAACACGCGCGCCAACTCCGGCGACAGGTACACCTGCCCCGCCCCGGCGCCTTCCACCTTGGGCTGCTTGTCGAGTTCGGCGTCCACGCCCGCCAGCGCTGCGGCGGGGTCGCCGCCGGCCGCGCGGATCAGGTTGGCCGCTAGACCTTCCTTGTCGTCCAGAAGGGTCTTCAGCAGATGTTCCGGCGTCAGCCGCTGGTGGCCGCGCCGCAAGGCCAGGGTCTGCGCCGCCTGCACGAATCCGCGGCTGCGCTCGGTGTACTTTTCGAAGTCCATAGGTCTGCTCCCTTATCCCGTCGACCGTCCGCTGGGCAGCCCGGTCGATCCGATCCACAAACGCTGTGCGATCCGCAAGGATGCTGTGTTGCCGTAGATGTGGGTGCGTGTCCAGCCTATGCAAGACCACCCCGAGCGAAGGGTTTTCTGAGAACAGCCCTCCTGGACGCTAGACCTTTCGGGCGGGTCGCGCCGAATGCGCGTCTATCTTAAGAATGCGGGATGCGGCTAGGGTTTTGGCCGCCATTCGTTCGTCCTTCACCCTTGGACCCGCCCGCCCATGACGGCCATCGCCACCTCGACCCGCCGCCCCATCGTGCCGCTGTCCCTGACCTCCTCGGCGCTGCGCCTCGCCTGGCACGCCCGCAACCTGTGGCATCTGGTCGCGCGGCCGCTAACCATGGGCGTGCGAGCCATCATCATCGACGAGTCGGGGGACACATCGAGCGGGGCCGGTATGAGGCGGGTGCTGCTGATCCGGCACAGCTACGTTGGCGGCTGGCATTTTCCGGGCGGCGGGGTCGGGAAAGGCGAGACGCTGGTGGAGGCCATGCGCCGCGAGGTGCGTGAGGAGGTCGGGCTGAGCGTCGACAGCGACCCGCAGCCCTTCGCCGTCTACGCCCGCTTCCGCCACGGGGCGAGCGACCATGTGGCGGTCTTCGTCGCGCGGGAATGGTCGGGAACCCCCGTCGCCGACGGTGTGGAGATCGTGGAAGCGCGCTTTTTTCCGCTCGACCAACTCCCCGACGACATCTCCCCGGCAACGCGGCGGCGCTTGGCCGAGTTCCTGGGTCAGGAACCGGTGGCAGAGCGTTGGTGAGGGCGTTGGTGACGGATTCCGTTTGCAACGGTTGACAGAAGCGAATCGGTCCCACCATTGTGCAGTGCAATGACCGCGACCGTCGCCGCCATCCGCCGCTACCCCATCAAGGGACTGAGCGGCCAGGACCTGCCCGCCGTTGACCTCGTCACCGGCCAGCCGATACCGTTCGACCGCCGTTTCGGCATCCTGCACGGGCCGGCGGCGCAAGACGCCGGGCTGGACGCGGGGATCTGGCGGCCCAACGAGGATTTCTTCACGCTTGACCGCAACGAGAAGCTGGCGCTTCTCGACAGCGAGTTCGACGAGGCCACCCAATCGCTGATCATCCGGCGTGGCGGAAAGCCCGTGTCGCGCGGGCGGCTGGACCAGCCCATGGGCCGGATGCTGATCGAGCAGTTCTTCGCCGCCTACCTCGCCGGCGCGGCTCCCGGTCTTCCGAAGCTGGCCGAGGCGAAGGGCGGCGCCTTCACCGACCGGGAAGAGGCGGCCGTCTCCATCCTGAACCTCGCCAGCGTGCGCGACCTGGAGGAACGGGTGGCCAAGCAGCCGGTCGACCCGCGCCGTTTCCGCGCCAACCTCGTCGTCGACGGGCTGGAGCCCTGGGTGGAGCGCCAGTGGATCGGCGCCCTGCTGACCATCGGCGGAGCGACCTTGCGCGTTTGCGCCCACAAGGACTGCCGCTCGTCCAGCGAGGTCAACCCGGCGACGGGCGCGCGCGATTTCAACACGCTTCCCATCCTGGAGCGCGGCTACGGCCACACGCAGTGCGGGGTCTACGCCCGCGTGGTGCAGGGCGGCCGGATCGCGCTGGGCGACCCGGTGACCCTGTCAGAGACTTCGCTTCCCTGACGGAAGCAGGCCTGGGGAAATAAAGGTTGGCGAACGCTCAGGCGTTCAGCGGGGCCCGTTCGTCCGCGCCATCGGCGTCCTCGGCGGCCTCGCCACCCTCGTCCTCGTCGGCCATCATGCCGCCGGACAGCGCGCCGTGGCCGTTGCCGCCCGGATTGCGCTGGCGGTTTTCCGATTCCTGGATCTGGTTGATGATGCGGAAATAATGTTCCGCGTGCTGCAGGTAGTTTTCCGCCTGGATCCGGTCACCGGAGGACGCCGCGTCGCGCGCCAGCGCCTGATACTTCTCATGGACCTGCCACGCGTTTCCGCGGATGCGCACGTCCGGGCCGTTGCTGTCGAACGTCTGGTGCCGCAGCGGGACGTTCTGCCGACGATTTCCACCGCCGCCACCGCCACCACCTCCGCCACCACCGCCGCCGTTGCCACGACCGCGCGAGCGCCTGGAGTTCGGTCCTTGTCTCATTTGGCTCTTTAGGCCCTCTGCAAGAGAAGCGCAATCCCCGGAATACCCCGGCGGCCGTCCTGGCCGTCGAGCCCGCCGCGGAGCGGTCCGCGGATGGGTCACAGGGAGCAAACGACGCGCCCGCCCTAAAACCGGGTGGCCTAGCGGACTTCCGCCCACCTGCGCGGAGTTTCCGGTGGCCTTGGGAACGCCCCTGGGGCCATCGTCCCTAGGGTTGTCGTCGTACCCTGCACCCTAATGGGGACGGCGCAGCAATCCAACCTTTTTTTTGGGGCCAACCTGTTTTTGGGACAGCCGGATTCACGAAGCCTTGCGGGCCAGGACGCAGCGTTCCACCCCGCCCAGGTCGCTGAACACGCCCCGCACCTCCAAACCTGCCGCGCGGAGCAGCCCGGCCACGTCGTCCGCCTGCCCCTGCCCGACCTCCAGCGCGGCGAGGCCACCGGGCTCCAGCAGGCCGGGAAGCTGCGCGGCAATCGCCCGGTAGGCGTCCAGCCCGTCCGCCCCGCCGTCCAACGCGCGCAACGGGTCATGCTCCCGCACCTCCGGCGCCAGGGTGGGGATGTCGGCGCTGGGGATGTAGGGCGGGTTGGAGACGACGACGTCGAACCGACCCGCCAGCCCCTCGCCCCAGTTCCCGGCCTGGAAACGCGCCCGCCCCGCCAGCCCGTTGCGCGCCGCGTTGTCCGCCGCCGCCGCCGCCGCGTTCGGGCTGAGGTCCACCCCCACGCCTGAGGATCGCGGCAGTTCGGCGAGCAGGGCCAGCAGGATGCAGCCCGTCCCGGTGCCGAGGTCGAGCAGCCGCAGCGGGGCCGCGGGGTCGGGAACGGCCTTAAGCACGGCCTCCACCACCGTCTCGGTGTCCGGCCGCGGCTCCAGCGTGTCGGGGTTGAGGGCGAGGTCGATCGTCCAGAACTCCCGGTGACCCAGGATGCGCCCCACCGGCTCGTGCGCCGCGCGTCGCTCGACCAGCGCCATAACGCGGGCCGCGTCGGCGTCGGGGATCGGGGTGTCGGCTTTGAAGAGGAGATCCTCGCGGGTGAAGGTCAGCGCGTGCTCGATCAGCAGGCGTGCGTCAAGGTCCGGCGTGTCCACGCCGGCCTCGCGCAGGCGGGATTCGGCGGCGCGGCGGAGATCACGGAGCGTCGTCATGAATTGCCCCCACCCTCCCCATGCTGCGCATGGGTCCCCTCCCTCCCCCGCTTCGCAGGGGAGGGCATTTTGTCCCCTCCCCTGCGAAGCGGGGGAGGGTTAGGGTGGGGGCACGTGTAGCGACGCGAGCGCTTATGCGGGATGTGAAACTCAAATACCGGGCGCGCAACCTCCGCAATGAACCAACGGACGCCGAAGAGGCGCTCTGGCGATATTTGCGCGGTGAGCAGCTTGGTGGCCATCGCTTCAGGCGCCAGCATCCCATCCCTCCCTACATTGCGGATTTTGCCTGTATTGAGGCCAAGCTGGTTATCGAAGTCGACGGCGGCCAGCACGCGGACTCCGCATATGACGCGGCTCGGGACAGGCATTTGCGGCTGCATGGCTGGCGGGTCCTGCGATTCTGGAACAACGACGTGCTGAGCAATCCCGAAGGGGTTGCGACGGAGATCTTGCGCGCGTTGGGTGGGCCGAAGCTTGGGAAAGACTCACCCCCACCCTAACCCTCCCCCGCCCAGCGGGGGAGGGAATCGGGCCTACTGCAACTCGGCCAGCCGCGCGGCCTCGTCTTCCGCCACCAGGGCGTCGATCATTTCGTCCAGCGCTTCGCCGGCCATCACCTTGTCGATCTTGTAGAGCGTCAGGTTGATGCGGTGGTCGGTCACGCGCCCTTGCGGGAAGTTGTAGGTGCGGATGCGTTCCGAGCGGTCGCCGGAGCCCACCTGGTTCTTGCGGTCGGCCGCCCGCGCCGCGTCCTTGGCGGAGCGCTCCAGCTCGTACAGGCGGGCGCGCAGCACCTTCAGGGCCTTGGCCTTGTTCTTGTGCTGGCTCTTCTCGTCCTGCTGGCTGACCACGAGGCCGGTCGGCAGGTGGGTGATGCGCACCGCGCTGTCGGTCGTGTTCACCGACTGGCCGCCGGGCCCGCTGGAGCGGAACACGTCGATGCGCAGGTCCTTCTCGTCGATGTGGATGTCCACCTCCTCCGCTTCCGGCAGCACGGCGACCGTAGCGGCGGAGGTGTGGATGCGCCCCTGCGTCTCCGTCGCCGGAACGCGCTGCACGCGGTGGACGCCCGACTCGAACTTCAGCCGGGCGAAGACGCCGCGGCCGGTGATGCTGGCGATGGCCTCCTTGTAGCCGCCGATGCCGGTCTCGCTGACCTCCATCGTCTCGAAGCGCCAGCCGTGCAGGCCGGCGTAGCGGCGGTACATCTCGAACAGTTCCGCGGCGAACAGGGCGGCCTCGTCACCGCCGGTGCCGGCGCGCACCTCCAGGATGGCGTTCTTCTCGTCCGCCTCGTCCTTGGGCAGCAGCGCGATCTGGACGCCGCGCTCCAGGCCGGGGATGCGGCGGGTCAGCTCGCCGAACTCCTCCTCCGCCAACGCCTTCATCTCCGCGTCGCCGGCCGGGTCCGCGATCATGCCCGCGAGGTCGGCGGCCTCGGTCCTGGCCTTCTTCAGCTCCGCAATCGCCTCGGCGACGGGGGTGAGGTCGGCGTACTCCTTCGACAGCCGGGCGAAGTCCGCCGGGTCCACCGTGCCCGCCGCCAGGGCGTCCCGCAACTCGTCATGGCGGGCCACGACCTTATTGAACTTCTCGTCCAGGCTCACGTCGCTCGTCCTCATTCCCATCAATCTGGGGACCATCACTCTCGGCCAGCTGGAACAGCTGGAACAGCAGCCTCTCCGCCGCCGCCCGCTCCACCAGCCCGGCCCCACCGCTATCGACCCCGCCTTCCGCCGCCATGGCCCGCAGCGCCTCCGACGGCCCATGCAGCAGGCGGTTGACCAGCAGCCGCGTCGCCGCCGCCGCGTCCAGGCCGCGATGCTCGTCCAGCAACCGCCGCCGTTCCGCCTCGAAATGCGCGCGCAGCGCCGCCACGGCGGGCACGGCCGCACGCTCCGCCCGGTGCCGGGCGAAGACCGCCACGGCCTCCTCCACGATGGCCCAGGCCGCCTTGGTCGCCGCCTCGCGCCCCACCCGCCCCTGCAGCGCCACGCGCTCCAGGTCGGCGAGGTCGTAGACGAAGGCCTCGTCCAGCGACGCGACCGCCGGGTCCACGTCGGCCGGGATGGCCGCGTCCACCACGAACACCGGGCGCCGGCGGCGGCGCTTCAACGCCGCCCCCAACGCCTGCGCCGACAGGATATAGCGCCCCAGACCGGCCGCGGTCACCACGATATCCGCACCGGCCAGCGCGGAATCGAGATCCGCCCAGGGAACGAAGTGGCTGTCCATCCGGCGCGCCGCCGATTCGGCCCGCCGGTCGACCGGGGAGGCCACCGTCAGCCGTCCCAGCCCCGCCTCGCGCAGACCGTCCAGCACCAGCGCCCCCATGTCGCCGAGGCCCATCAGCAGCCCGGAGCAGCGCTTCAGGTCACCGTGCAGGTCGCGCGCCACCTGGACCGCGGCGGCGACGAGCGAGGTCGCCCCCTCCGCGATCGGCGTTTCGCGGCGTACCCTCTTGGCGGCGCCGTAGGCCGCCTGGAAAACACTCTCCAGCGCTTGCCCGGTGAGCCCGGCCGTCGCGGCGTGGCGGTGCGCCGCCTTCAACTGGCCGAGGATGTGCGGCTCGCCGACGATCTGGCTGTCCAGCGAGCAGGCGACGGCGAAGACATGCCGCACCGCGTCCACCCCGGTCAGCGTGTAGAGCTGCCCGGCGAGGTCCGGCTCCGACAGGCCGACCCGCTCCGCCATGATCCCGGCGACCGCCAGCGCCGCCTCGTGCGGGCGCTCATGGACCGCCTGCACCTCCACCCGGTCGCAGGTGCTGAGCCAGACCGCCTGGGTCAGGCCGGCGTCGCGCAGGTGCTCCAGCATCATCGGCACCTCCGCCTCCTCCGTCGTCAGACGGTCGCGGATCGCGCCCGAACAGGTCCGGTGGCTGGCGCCGATGACGAAGTAGGAGGAGGTCACGGATGGGCTTTTTCAATCCACAGAGGAACACAGATAAACACAGATTGGGCGCTATGGCAGTGCCGATCGCTCCGTGTTCATCCGTGCCGTCCGTGGAAAGGCGGTCACTCCGCCGCCGGAGCGTTCTCGACGGCCGCTTCCGCCGCTTTGGCCGCCTCGATCTCCGCCGCCTTCTTCTCGACGAGGCCGACGAGGTGCTCGACGATGTCCTGGTCCTTCAGGCGGTGGTCGGTCACGCCGGACAGGTAGACCTGGTGGGTGTTGTTGCCGCCGCCGGTCAGGCCGATGTCGGTCTCCCGCGCCTCGCCGGGGCCGTTCACGACGCAGCCGATGACCGACAGGGTCAGCGGCGTGGTGATGTG
The DNA here is from genome assembly GCF_025961225.1 of Azospirillum canadense. GTDB lineage: Bacteria > Pseudomonadota > Alphaproteobacteria > Azospirillales > Azospirillaceae > Azospirillum > Azospirillum canadense. Next base: position 1,647,314 of record NZ_JAOQNG010000010.1, read on the forward strand.
CGCCAGCCGGGCCTCCAGCAATTCCACCGTCTTGATGACGTTGAAGTTCTGGCGCGCGCAGCTGGGGCAGGAGATGACCGTGACGCCGCGCCGGCGCAGGCCCAGCGACTTCAGCATCTCGTAGCCGACCTGCACCTCCTCCGTCGGGTCGGCCGACAGCGACACGCGCATGGTGTCGCCGATGCCCGACCACAGCAGCATGCCGAGCCCGATGGACGACTTCACCGTGCCGGCGCGCAGGCCGCCGGCCTCCGTGATGCCGATGTGCAGCGGGTAGTCGCAGGCCTCCGCCAGCCCCTGGTAGGCGGCGACGGCGAGGAACACGTCGGAGGCCTTCACCGAGATCTTGAACTCGGTGAAGTCGTGGTCCTCCAGGATCTTGGCGTGGTTCAGCGCGCTTTCGACCAGCGCTTCCGGGCAGGGCTCGCCATACTTCTCCAGCAGGTCCTGCTCCAGGGAGCCGGCGTTGACGCCGATGCGCATGGAACAGCCGTAGTCCTTGGCCGCCTTCACCACCTCGCGCACCCGCTCGGCCGACCCGATGTTGCCCGGATTGATGCGCAGGCAGGCCGCACCGCTCTGCGCCGCCTCGATGGCGCGCTTGTAGTGGAAATGGATGTCGGCGACGATCGGCACGTTGACCTGGGGCACGATCTGCTTCAGGGCCAGCGCCGATTCCTGGTCGGGACAGGACACGCGCACGATGTCGGCGCCCACGCGCTCCGCCGCCAGGATCTGCTCCACCGTCGCCTTCACGTCGGCGGTGGGGGTGTTCGTCATGGTCTGCACCGAGATCGGCGCGTCGCCGCCGACGAGCACGTTGCCCACCCGGATCTGGCGGGACTTGCGGCGGAGGATCTGGCGGTAGGGACGCACGCTGCTCATGGGATTCAGCCTCGGGGCTTCGAACGGAGGGACCGGTCGCGAAGGCGCCGTCCACGCCCTTATAGCGCAGCCGGCGTCACGCCTGAAGTGCGGTCGAAGCCCGTGGATTCAAGTCTGCCATCCGTCCGAACCCACTGGCCGGATCGTGTTCAGGCGAGCTTAGCGGGCATTGCTCGTACGCGGGGCCGCTCCGCCCTGGTCCAGAGCCACATCGCGCAGCACTTGGCCGACGGCGCCCAGCGGCGCGCCGTCCACCCCGTCCGTGACCATGGTCAGGCCGCCGGCGTTGCCGGTGCGGACGCGGATGCCGGCCCGGTCGGGCACGCGGTAGACGTCGCCGGGCTTCAGCACGCGGGTGAAGATGATCTCGCCGTTGCCATCGCGGACCTGGATCCAGCTGTCCTGCGTGGCGCGGAGCTGGATGCGCGAGGTCGGATTCTGGCTGCCGTAGACCTTGGACGGCAGGCCCGCCGTGTCGGTCGCGGCGCGTGCCGGAGCCGGCGGCGGGGCGGGCGGCAGACCGGCGATGGTCGGGGCGCCGGGCGACAGCGGAGTCGGCTCCTGCGCGGTCACCTCGCCCTCCTCGTCTTCGGACGGCGGCGGAGGCACGCTGACCATGCCGGCGGGCGCCGGCGGGGCCGCCGCGGGTGCTGTCGGAGCGGCGGCCGGGGGAACGGCCGCGACAACGGACGGCTTCACCCCTGGCGTCGGGGCCGGAACGACGGTGGTCGGTGACGGCGCAGCCGTCGGAGCCGGCGGCGGCGGAGCCGCGGGGGCCGAGGCGGCAGGCGACGGCGTCGTGGCGGGTGCGGCGGCCACCTTGGCAGGAGCGGGAGCGGGGACGGGAGCCGGGGTCGGCTGAGCGGCGGGCGCCGCAGGGGTCGGCGCCACCACGGCGGCGGCCGGACCGGTGGGAGTCGGAGTCGGCGTGGAGGCGCCGCCGGCAGACGGCGTCGCCGTGGGCGCTTCCGCCGTCATGTTCGGGACCGGCGGAGCCGTGTCCGCGGGCGCCGGCGCCTGGGCGTTGCCTTGCACGTTGTTCAGGGGCGAGGTGTCGAGCAGCGACACCAGCCGGTCCGGCAGGGTCGGCACCAAATCCACCATCGACCGGTCGGTGGCCGACAGGTAGTACCAGCCGCCGTAGACGATGCCGGCCAGCACCATGGTGCCGAGCAGGACGGTGCCGCCGGGGATGCGTCCTTCGGGAACGGGCGTCGGGAAATAGAGCTGCTGGCTGCGCGTCTTGCCGGCGGCCTCGTCCTTGTACCGGGTGATGATCGCCTCGGGGTCGAGCCCCAGGCATTCTGCGTAGGACCGCAGGAATCCGGCCGCGTAGGCAGCGCCCGGAAGCTCGTCGAACCGGCCGGACTCGATGGCCTGCAGGTAGGGGTAGCGAATGCGCAGCATCGTCGCGACCTCCCGCAGGTCGTAGCCGAGGCTCTCGCGCGTTTCGCGCAGCGTGTCCGACACACTGGGCCCGGCCGGCAGGACGCCGAACTGGGACGCGGGGTCGAGGGTGTCGAGAACCTTGCGCTTGCCCATCATGTCAGCCGTACCGTCGCTCCGGAAACCAAGGCGGTCGTCCCCTCGCATGGGTACGCCAGCCCCCGTGGCCGCGCAACCGCGAATGACCGCAACGCTGCGACGTTGTATACGCCAATCGGCCGAGCCGCTGTAACAAAACGTCGCTTCTACAAACGATTAAGGGGCACGTGTGTCCGGAGCAACAGGGCAGTCCCTTGCGCTCAAATCGGGGGGCTCAAATCGGGGGTGCTCGCTCGGGAGTGCTCAGATCAGGACGCCATGGTCCTTGGCGAAGCTGCGCAGCTTGTCGCGCAGGCTGTGGTCGCCCTTCTGGTAGAGCCCGGCCATGTACTGGCGCAACGCTGCCACGTCGAGCGAACGGAGCATTGTCTTGACCGGCCCGACCGAGGGTGGCGACATGGACAGGCTGCGGAAGCCGATGCCGAGCAGGGCCATGGCGTCGAGCGGCCGCCCGGCCATCTCGCCGCAGATGCTGACCGGAACGCCGGCGTCGTTGCAAGCCTCCACCAGACGCCGCAGCAGGCAGAGCATGGCCGGGGCGAGCGGGTCGTATCGGCTCGCCGTGCGCGGGTTGCCGCGATCGCTGGCGAAGATGTACTGGGTCAGGTCGTTGGAGCCGACCGACAGGAAATCCACGCGCGCCAGCAAGGCCGGCAGCTGCCACAGCAGCGACGGCACCTCGATCATCGTGCCGACGCGCAGGCGGCTCGGCGGTTCCACGCCCTGCTGCTCCAGCCGCTTCAGCTCCAGATCGAGCAGGCGCTTGGCGGCGTCGAACTCGGCCACCTCGGCGATCATCGGGAACATGACCGACAGCGGCCGGCCGGCCGCCGCCCTCAACAGCGAGCGGAGTTGCTGGCGCAGCAGCGACGGGTGGTCGAGCCCGATTCGGATCGCCCGCCAACCGAGCGCCGGGTTCTCCTCCTCGCCCGACGCGATGTAGGGCAGCATCTTGTCGCCGCCGACGTCCAGCGTGCGGAAGACCACCGGCTTGTCGCCGGCCTCGTCCAGGATGCGGGCGTAAAGGTCGGTCTGCGCCTTCACGTCGGGGTAGGAGGACCGGACCATGAAGGGGATTTCGGTGCGGTAGAGGCCGATGCCCTCCGCCCCGCTGGCCTTCAGGTGCGGCAGGTCGATCAGCAGGCCGCAGTTCAGCTGGATGGAGATCGGCACGCCGTCGCGCGTCACCGAGGGCAGCGCGCGGATTTCCGCGTAGATCTGCTCCTTGCGCGTGCGGAGCGCGACGCTCTCAGCGAAGGCCATCTGGATGTCTTCGGCCGGGCGCACGAACACCTGGCCGTGGTCGCCGTCCACGATGACCGGATCCAGCGACTCGATCCGGTTCAGCGCGTCGTTGGCCTGCACCACCGGAATGTTCAGCGCGCGCGCCACGATGCAGACGTGGCTGGACGGCGACCCATCTTCCAGCACCACGGCGCGCAGGCGGCGCTGGTCGTAGTCCAGCAGCTCCGCCGGTCCCATGGATCGGGCAACCAGCACGATATCGTCCGGCAAGGTACCGCCGTCGGCCTCCGACTTGCGGCCGGCCAGATGCTGGAGCAGCCGGTTGGTCAGGTCTTCCAGGTCGAGCAGCCGTTCGCGGATGTAGGGATCCGTCAGGTGGCTCATGCGGGCGCGGGTGTCGTTCTGCACCTGCTGCACCGCGGCCTCCGCCGTCAGGCCCATGCGGATCGCCTCGCGGATGCGCGAAAGCCAGCCGCGGTCCTCCGCGAACATGCGGTAGGTTTCCAGGATGTCCTTGGGCTCGCCCAGCCCAGCCAGCGCCGCCGCGGCCAACAGATCGTCGATGGCGCTGTGCATGGTGGCGATGGCGGCGTTCAGCCGCACCAGCTCGCTCTCCGCGTCCTCGGCGACCATCTGGCGGATGGTCAGCTGCGGCCGGTGGATGACCGCCAGCCCCATGGACAGGCCGCCAGCCAGCGACGTGCCGGACAGGCGCGCCGGCAGAAGCGCCGGGTCGCCGGTGGAGGAGACCTCCTGCGGATTGACCAGCTCGCCCTGGGCCACCAGCTCGGCGACAACCATGGCGATGGTCTGCAGGGTTTCGACCTCCTCCTCCGTGTAGCGGCGACGGTCCTTGTGCTGGATGACCAGGACGCCGCGCACCTTGCCGCCACGCAGGATCGGCACGCCGGCCAGCGACAGGAAGGGGTCCTCGCCCGTTTCCGGGCGGTAGGCGAAGCTGGGGTGCGACGGCGCGTTGTCCAGCGCGATGGGCCGCGCGTGGCCGGCGATGTCGCCGACGATGCCCTCGCCCACGCGCAGGCGCGTGTTGTGCACTGCCGTCTGGTTCAGGCCGTAGGTGGAGAACAGCTCCAGCACCTCGCCCGCACGCATGACGTAGGCGGAGCAGACGTCCGCCCCCATCTCCACGGCGATCAGCGAGACGATCTTGTCGAGCCGTTCCTGGCCCGAACCGGAGCCCGCCATGACGTCGCGCAGGCGCGCGAGCAACCGGCGCGAGGCTGCCCCGTCGAAACCGGGCCCGCTTGCCGGGGCTTCACCCACGGTGTCGGTCATCTCAGGCCGCCCCGAGCACGGCCGGCCCCAGTTCGACGGGCCCTGGATCAACCGGCTGCCCGATCGCGGCAGGGCCGCCGAACCGCCGCGCCAGCGACGATTCAGCCTGGGCGACCAGATCCTCGATGATCTCCGCCACCGGCTGTTCGCGGGTGACGAGGCCGACGCTCTGGCCGGCCATCAGGGAGCCCGTCTCGATGTCGCCGTCGATCACCGCGCGGCGCAGCGCGCCGGCCCAGAAATGTTCGATCTCCAGCAGCCCCTCGTCGCGCGACGTCTCGCCGCGGTCCACCCGGCCGATGACCTCGCGCTGCAGCTCCATGAAACGCTTGGAGCCCGCGTTGGCCAGCGCGCGCACCGGGATGACCGGAAAACGCGGATCGATCTGCACCGACGCCTGCGCGTCGCGGGCCGACGCCCGGATGAAGGTCTGTTTGAAGCGCGGGTGCGCGATGGATTCCGTGGCGCAGACGAAACGCGTGCCGATCTGCACGCCGGCCGCACCCAGTTCCAGGTAGGCCACGATGGCCTCGCCGCGGCCGATTCCGCCGGCCACAAAGACCGGGACGTCGCGCAGGTCGGGCAGGATCTCCTGCGCCAGCACGGTGGTGGACACCGGGCCGATGTGGCCGCCGGCCTCCGTGCCTTCGATCACCAGCGCATCGGCGCCCAGCTTCACCATACGTCGGCCGCTGACCAGCGTCGGGGCGAAGGCCATGACCTTGGCGCCGCCGTCCTTGATCCGCTTGATGGTCGCGCCGGAGGGGAAGCCGCCGGCGATCACCACGTGGCTCACCCCCTGCTCCCGGCAGACGTCGATCAACTGGTCGAGTTGCGGGTGCATGTTGATGAGGTTCACGCCGAACGGCTTGGCGGTCAGCGCCTTAGTGCCGGCGATCTCTTCGGCCAGCATCTCCGGCGGCATCGACCCGCAGGCGACAACGCCGAATCCGCCGGCGTTGGAGATGGCGGACACGAGGTGGCGCTCCGACACCCAGCTCATGGCACCACCCATGATGGCGGTGCGCGTGCCGAGGAAATCGCGCCCCCGCGCCCACAGCTGCTCGAGCCGCGCCCGCGCCGCCCCGTCGGCCCGCCCGTCTGAGCGCCCGTCGGAACGGATGTCGGACCTGGCGTCGGTCATGCCCGCCTCTCCCTTTTTCCTGCCGACGTCTTCTGCCGACGTCAGGCCGCGTCCAGACCGTAGGCCGTGTGCAGCGCGCGCAGCGCCAGCTCCGCATACTCCTCGGCGATCAGGACCGAAATCTTGATCTCGGAGGTGGAGATGACCTGGATGTTGATGCCCTTGTCGGCCAGCGCCTTGAACATGCGCTGGGCCACGCCGGTGTGGCTGCGCATGCCGACGCCGATCACCGACACTTTCACCACGTTGGCGTCGGACGCCAGGCGGCGGTAGTTCAACTCGGTCTTGGCGTCCTCCAGCACCTTCACGGCGCGGGCGATGTCAGCCTTGCCGACGGTGAAGGTCATGTCGGTGGACGTGCCGTCCTCGGACACGTTCTGCACGATCATGTCCACGTTGATGGCAGCGTCGGTCAGCGGCCCGAAGATGTTGGCCGCCACGCCCGGACGGTCGGCGACGCCGATGAGGGTAATCTTCGCCTCGTCGCGGCTGTAGGCGATGCCGCTCACAACTTCCTTTTCCACGATCTCGTCCTCGTCCACAACCAGGGTACCGGGAAGCGCGCTGCCCGCGGCCTCCTCGAAGCTCGACAGAACCTGCACGCGCACGCGGTGGTTCATCGCCATCTCGACCGAGCGGGTCTGCAGGACCTTGGCGCCCTGCGACGCCAGCTCAAGCATCTCCTCGTAGGTGATCTTGGAGAGCTTGCGGGCCTTGGTGACGATGCGCGGGTCGGTGGTGTAGACGCCGTCCACGTCGGTGTAGATGTCGCAGCGATCAGCCTTCAGCGCCGCGGCCAGCGCCACCGCCGAGGTGTCGGAACCGCCGCGGCCCAGCGTGGTGATGCGGCCGCTTTCGGTCACGCCCTGGAAGCCAGCGACAACGGCGACCTCGCCGGTCTCCATGCGCTTGTCGATCTCGGTCGTGTCGATCGACACGATGCGGGCCTTGCCGTGCGTCTCGTCGCTGTAGATCGGGATCTGCCAGCCGAGCCAGGAGCGCGCCGGGATGCCGCGCGACTGCAGCGCAATGGCGAGGAGACCGGAGGTCACCTGCTCGCCCGAAGCGACGATGGCGTCGTACTCGCGCGCGTCGTGCAGCTTGTCGATGTCGTTGCAGTATTTGACGAGCTGGTTGGTCACGCCGGACATCGCCGACACGACGACGGCCACCTGATGGCCCGCCTTCACTTCCTGCTCGACCTTGCGGGCCACGTTCTTGATGCGGTCGATGTCGCCGACCGACGTGCCACCGAACTTGAGGACGATCCGCGCCATACCTCACACCATATCTGTGCCGAAAAAACCGGCCGTCCGCGCGCCCCCGCTCTACCGTTGCCGGCGCGGGGCGGCGTATCCATACTCTGTCGTTCACAGCGAGGCAAGTTCGCCCCGCAATTGTTATCGCAAACCAGCATACGGGATTTCATTCATGACCGCGACTGCCGGAACCGCAGGCACTGTTGATCCAGCGGACGTCGCCCGCTTTTCCGCCATCGCCGCGGAATGGTGGGACCCGACCGGCAAGTTCCGGCCGCTGCACCGTCTCAACCCGCTGCGCCTGACCTACATCCGCGACACCGTCTGCCGGCGGCTCGGCCGCGACCCGCTGGCGCCCGAACCGTTGAAGGGCATCCGCGTCGTGGACATCGGCTGCGGCGGTGGCCTGCTGGCGGAGCCCATCGCCCGCATGGGCGCCACGGTGGTCGGCGTCGACGCGTCGGAGAAGAACGTGAGGACCGCCGCCACCCACGCGTCGGAGACCGGCACCGCCGTCGACTATCGCGCCACCACGGCGGAGGCGCTGGCCGCCTCCGGCGAGCGCTTCGACGTGGTGCTGGCGATGGAGGTGATCGAGCATGTCGCGGATGTCGACCTGTTCGTGAAGTCCTGCGCCGACCTGCTGTCGCCCGGCGGCGTGCTGTTCCTCGCCACCCTGAACCGCACGCCGAAGTCCTTCGCGCTGGCCATCGTGGGGGCGGAGTACATCCTGCGCTGGATGCCGCGCGGCACTCACAACTGGCGTCAGTTCCTGCGCCCGAGCGAGCTTGCCGCCGCTGTACGCGCGCACGGGCTGGGCATCAAGGACCTGACCGGGGTGACGTACAGCCCACTGTCCGACGAGTTCCGCCTGAACCCGCGCGACCTCGACGTGAACTACATGGCCTGGGCCGAACACATTTGACGAGACCGTAGACCGTAGGTTGGGTGGAGCGAAGCGCAACCCAACAGACCCATCATCGCCAACGGTGTTGGGTTCCGCGTACGCTCCACCCAACCCACCCAGGCCTCATGGCGCGTACAACTCGGCCACCCGCTCGGCGGCGAGGTAGTCCTCGGGCGTGATCCACGGCTTTCGGATCGCGTTCGGCATGGAGAGAGTATAGCGCGCCGGGGGGTGCAAAGGAAACGGGAGGGCTCCCGCCCTCCCGTTCTGATTCACACGGCGTGGCTTGCTTCGTGCTGGGTCAGGAGCGCGTAGATCGCGTCCGCCGAGTCGGAGCCGCGCAGCTTTTCACACATGGACTGGTCGCGCAGCAGGCGCGACACACGGGCCAGCGCCTTCAAATGGTCGGCGCCGGCATGGTCCGGAGCCAACAGCAGGAAAATCAGATCGACCGGCTGCTCATCGATCGCGTCGAAGTCGATGGGCCGCTCCAGCCGGGCGAAGACGCCATGGACACGGTCGAGGTTGGACAGCTTGCCGTGGGGGATGGCGATGCCATGCCCCACGCCGGTGGTGCCCAACCGCTCGCGTTCCAGCAGGACGTCGAAGATCGCCCGTTCGTGCTGGCCGGTCAGCTCGGCCGCCTTGCGCGCCATGTCCTGCAGGGCCTGCTTCTTGCTGCCGGCCTTGAGGCTGGGGAGGATGGCGTGCGGCGTGATGAGATCGAGCATGACTGTTGCGGTGTGGTTGCGACGGAGCCCGGGATCAGGCGCCGGCCTTCTCCGCCGGGTCGACCCAGCCGATGTTGCCATCGGCACGACGGTAGACCAGGTTCAGACGGCCATGCGCACTGTTGTTGAACAGCAGAGCCGGGGAGTCGGCCAACTCCATGCGCATCACCGCCTCGCTGACCGTCAGGGTCGCGATGGAGGTCTGCATCTCGGCGATGACCATGGGCTGGACCTTTTCGGCCGCTGCCTCGTCGCCGTCGACCTGGGCCTCGTCCTTTTCCGCTTCCAGGATCTGGTAGCGGGCCGGCACGGCCTCCTGCTGCGCGGCGGCGTCGACGGTGTGGTGGTCGCGCAGGCGGCTCTTGTACCGGCGCAGGCGCTTGGACAGCTTCTCGCAGGCCGTGTCGAACGCCGGATACGGCTCGGTCGCTTCCGACGCGCTCTGCAGCACGATGCCACGACCGACATGGACCTGGATGTCGGCCTTGAACAGGTGCGCGTCGCGCGTGAGGACGACGTTCGCCTCGATCGGCTTGTTGAAATACTTGCCGACGACGGAGTTCAGGCTATCCGCGACGTGGGTGCGCAGGGCATCGCCAACGTCAAGCTGCTTGCCTTTGACGGTCAGTTGCATTTTGGGTGGTTTCCAAATTGGTCCGCGAGGGACAGAAGACGACGGCACGCCGCCACATGCGGACCGGGACCATAGTGGCCAAGCCCTAGGCTGTCAACGAACGACGCCCTTGTTCGGACCCGTTTACATGCGTGACATCTTGGCACGGCGGCGCTGCACCGATGACGGAATTCGCATCGCTTCACGATACTTCGCGACGGTCCGTCGCGCAATGTCGATCCCTTCACCCCTAAGGATCTCGACAATTTTGTCGTCGGACAGCACGTCCTCCGCTTTCTCCGCGTCGATCATGGTCTTGATGCGGTGCCGAACCGCTTCTGCGGAATGAGCGGCCTGCCCGTCGGCACCCTGGATGGCAGAGGTGAAGAAGTATTTCAGCTCGAACACGCCCCGCGAGGTCGCCATGAACTTGTTGGTGGTGACGCGGCTGACCGTGCTCTCGTGCATGCCGATCGCCTCCGCGATGTCGCGAAGGATCAGAGGCTTAAGATGAGAGACACCATGAATGAAGAAGGCGTCCTGTTGTCGGATGATTTCGCTGGCCACCTTCAAGATAGTGGTGGCGCGCTGGTGCAGCGACTTCACCAGCCAGTTCGCGGACTGGAAACGCTCGGTGATGTACTCCTTGTCGGCCTTGTTGCGGGCCGTTCCGGAAATGCGCGCGAAGTAGCGGTGGTTGACCAGCACCCGCGGCAAAGTGTCCGGGTTCAGGTCGATCAGCCAGCCGCCGCCGGGGTTGGCGCGCATCAGGATGTCCGGCGTGACGAGCTGCGCCGGCGTGTGGTCGAAGCAGAGCGCCGGCTTGGGGTTCAGCTTGCGGATCTCGGCGACCATGTCAGCGATGTCCTCGGCGTCCACGCCGCAGACCTTCATCAGCGCCGGCAGGTTGCGCGCGGCCAGAAGCTCCAGATTGTCGAGCAGGGCCTCCATGGCCGGATCGAACCGGTTCTTCTCGCGCAGCTGGATGGCCAGGCATTCCTTCAGGGAGCGCGCAAAGATGCCCGGCGGATCGAAGCGCTGGCAGGCGGCCAGCACCCGTTCCACCCGCTCCGGCCCGCAGCCGAGCTGCCCGGCGAGCGCCTCAATCTCCAGGCCGATGATCCAGCCCGACTCGTCGAGCATGTCGATCAGCGCAAGGCCGATCAGCTGGTCGCCGTGATCCGGCAGGTCGATCTTCAGCTGCTCGATCAGGTGATCGCGCAGACTGACCTGTCCGGACAGCGTCGCTTCGAGGTTGCTGTCGTCGTCGTCGAAACCGCCGCGCCCGCCGCGCTCCTGCCAGGAGCCGTAGACGTCGCTCGACCCGTCGGTTCCGTCGGAAAAGCGGTCGTCGGCGTAGACGTTCTCAAAATCGGTGTCGAGCGGAGCGTCGGAGGAGGAGCCCATCGTCTCCGACGAGGTCATCTCCACCGTGTCGCGGGTCCGTCCCTCGAAGGACGGCGGCGGCGCCTCGTCCGGACCGGACAGGTCGGCCATGCCCGGCTCGGCCGCGCCATTGGCACCGCCGTCGCCGCCGGCGGAATCGCCCCCGGAATCCCCGGGGCCGCCGTCGCGTTCCAGGAGGGGATTCTGCTCGATCTCCCGATCCACGAAATCCGACAACTCGATGTTCGACAGCTGCAGCAGCTTGATCGCCTGCTGCAACTGCGGGGTCATCACCAGGGACTGGGTTTGGCGTAGATCGAGTCGTTGGCTGAGCGCCATGGGCAGGGAGACCAGGCTAGAGGCTGAACCGGTCGCCGAGGTAGACGCGCCGCACATCCTGGTGCGCGACGATCTCCGACGGCTCTCCCTCCATTAGTACCACACCATCGTGCAAGATGTATGCCCGATCGACGAGGTCCAGCGTTTCGCGCACGTTGTGGTCCGTGATCAGCACCCCGATGCCGCGGTCGCGCAGGTGGCTGACCAGTTCGCGGATGTCGTTCACGGCGATCGGGTCGATGCCGGCCAGCGGTTCGTCCAGCAGGATGAAATGCGGCTGCGAGGCCAGCGCGCGGGCGATCTCCACGCGGCGCCGCTCGCCGCCCGACAGGGCCAGCGCCGGCGCGCGCCGCAGATGGGTGATGGAGAATTCGGCCAGAAGCTCGTCCAGCATCGCCTCGCGGGCGTCGCGGTTTGTCTCCACGACCTCCAGCACGGCGCGGATGTTGTTCTCCACCGACATGCCGCGGAAGATCGACGCCTCCTGCGGCAGGTAGCCGATGCCGAGCCGCGCGCGGCGGTACATGGGCAGCGCCGTGATGTCCTGCCCGTCAAGCAGGATGGTGCCCGAGTCGGCCGCGATCAGGCCGGTGATCATGTAGAAGCAGGTGGTCTTGCCGGCGCCGTTGGGGCCCAGCAGGCCGACAGCCTCGCCCCGCTGCACCGTCACGGTCACGTCGCGGACAACGGGGCGCTTCTTGTAGGACTTGCCCAAATGCAGGGCGACGAGCCCCTCGGACGGCAGGCTGGCAGCCAGCGCGGATCCGGCCGCCGGATCCGGCGTCGCGGCCCGGTGTTCGTCAAGGTCCCGGTCTTCGATATCCATGGTCATCGTGTTGGGGTCATCGTGTTGTCTGCCGGGAGTGGGCCGCCGGCCGGTCTGGTGGAAGCCGTCAGGGCTTGGAGGATTTGGCCGGCTTGCCACCCGGCTTGCCGGAGGCCGGCGCGCCGGGGCTGCCGGGCTCCTGTCCGGGAACCAGCAGACCCATCACCCGCCCGCCGGTGGCGGGACCGGCGATGACCCGGTTGACCTTGGTCTTGGTGTTCATCTCCGCGGCTTCGCCATTCAGCTGGTTGTCGTTGCGCGTGATCTTGACGTTGCCGAGAAGCACCGCCGTCTCGTCCGCGACCGAATAGACCAGCTTGTCCGACAGAGCGACGTCGGTGCTCGTCGTGACGACCACGTTGCCGGACCCGTCGATCCGCTCCATTTGGGTGGAACCGTCCGGCATCTTCTTGAACTGGCCGATCAGCACGTCGGCGCGCAGCCGGTCGCCGTTGGACTGGCGCACCGCCAGCGCGTCGCCGCGCGCCACCGCCATGTCCTTGGCCTCGTAATATTCCAGCGTGTCGCGGGCGGTGACCACGTCGGTGCGCGTGACCAGCTTCAGGTTGTTGCCGGTCACCACCGCGACCTGTTTGTCCACGTCGTAGACGCCGCGCTCGCCGAACACCGTCTGCGACGGACTGACGATGCGCACGTTGCCCTCGGCGACCAGCTGGAACACCTCGTTGCCCTTGCCGGGGACCTCGCGGTAATAGGCGGTCAGCACGTCGGCATAGACGGTGCTGTCGTTGCGCTTGGCCGAGGCGTTGCCGCGCGCGACGTAGGCGCGGATGTCCTGGTGCCATTCGATCGCCTGGTCGGCGTTGACCTCGACCGGGTTGGGCCCGCCGCCCAGGCCGGGAAGTCCCTGCGCCAGGGCCGGGGCCGGCGAAAGCGCCAGCAGGCCGACCAGCGCGAGGGCGGCAGCGGCATTGCTCGCAAACTTGGCCGCGAACGTGGATGCACTCACCGCTTCTTTCCTCCCCCCGGGCGCTCGGCGGCCTGGACGTCGGCCTTGGATTGATTCAGGAAGACCATCGTCTTGCCGCGGTCGGACAGGCGGAAGCCTTCGGCGTTGATCACGCCCTGCGGCCCCTGGCCGACCACATGGACGTCGCCCCAGGCCGTGCCCTTGCGGACGTCGGAGTCGGCCTCTTCCGTGGTGAACTCGTTGCCGTCGTCGCGCAGCACGTGGACGTTGCCGCGCATCTTCAGGATGCCGGTGTTCTGGTCGTACCAGCCCTTGTCGGACCGGATGTTGACCCAGGCCCCGTCCTTCTGGGTCATTTCCATTTCCGGCTTGTCCAGCACCACAATGTCCGGCTGGTCGGCCAGCTTGTCCGCTTTCACCGCGATCAGGGAGAAGGGCTGGTTCTGCTCGTCCTTGCTCAGATAGCGCGGCTTGATCATCTCCGTCTGGCCCTTGTCGGCCGCGATCTTCGGAGTCGGCAGCTCGGTCAGCGACGGCCAGGCCGCGATCAGCGCCAGCACCGCGAGCGCCACGGCCGGCAGCACGAACTTCATTCCGGTGACAAAACGGCTGTACAGCCGGCTGACTGGCCGGATGACCCGACGGCGGTGGGCGCGCCCGCCCGATGGATCGGCGCGCAGCGCAACGAGCGGATCCCCGTCGGCGGAACCCGGTCCACCGATCCGGTGCCGGCCATCCGCACGCAGGTCGCCCGCGCGTAGGTCGTCCCCGCTCATCGGTCCGCTTTCCTTCGGGCCTCGCTCACCATGGCGACGTTCGATCAAGCCGCTGTCCATCAGGCCACCTTCCACCGGCCGCCGCTCACGCCGCCCCGGCACGCAGGCAGTCGTGGATGTGCACGACGCCAAGCGGCCGGTCAGCCTCGATCACGAACAGGCTGGTGATCTGTTTCTCGTTCATCTCCCGCAGGGCTTCCACGACCAGCGCCTTTGGACGGATCGTCTTCGGCCGGGGCGACAGGATGCTGTCCGCCCGCTCCGCAAGCAATTCGGGCTTCAGATGGCGGCGCAAGTCGCCGTCGGTGATGACGCCGACCAGCACACCCTCGTCGTCCAGCACGCCGACGCAGCCGAGCCGCTTGGCCGTCATCTCCAGGATCACGTCCGACAGCGGGGTGTGCAGGCGGCACAGGGGCATGTCGTCGCCCTTGTGCATGACGTCGGTGACCTTCAGCAGCGCCCGGCCCAGTTGGCCGCCGGGATGCAGCTCCTTGAAGTCGGACGCGGTAAAGCCACGACGCTCCAACAGCGCCACGGCCAGGGCGTCACCCAGGGCCAGCATCATGGTGGTCGAGGTGGTGGGGGCGAGGCCAAGCGGACAGGCTTCCGGCGCCGACGGCAGGACCAGCGCCACGTCCGACTGCTCCGCAAGCGAGGAACCGGCGCGGCGGGTGACGCCGATCAGCGGGATGGCGAAGCGCCGGGTGTAGGCGATGACGTCCGACAGCTCGTGGGTTTCGCCGGAGTTGGACAGCGCGATCACCGCATCTTCGCGCGCGATCATTCCGAGGTCGCCGTGGCTGGCCTCGCCCGGATGGACGAAGAAGGCCGGCGTGCCGGTGGAGGCCAGGGTCGCCGCGATCTTCCGCGCGACATGGCCGGACTTGCCCATGCCCGTCACCACGACGCGGCCGGCGATTCCGCCCAGCGTGTCGAGCGCGCGGGTGAAGGCGCCGTCCAGGCTGGCGGCCAGCGCCGTCAGCGCGTTGGCCTCCATGCGCAGGACGCGCACGGCGCTGGCGATGTCGCGGTCGGGCACGGCCGTGGCGAGCGTCTCGTCCTGCTCCCCGGCGGCCGGGCAATCGATCAGGCTGGTCAAGGCGAAGCTGCCTCTTCAGTTGTGCCAACGGGCGGCGGCGCGCCGCGGGCAATCACAGGTACACCGGCGAACCCGGGGTTGGGCATATGCCCCGACGGGCGGATCCCCGCCCCGGCAGTATGCCCACCAATGCGCCACCGGTCAAATCAACGCCCGGATGGACAAGCCTATTCCAGCGCGATCGGCAATCAGTGCGCCAAAATGGCTCAGTGCGCCAAAATGTCCGGCTGGTCCCAGCCGCCAAGGTCGAGGGCGCCGCGCGCCGGCAGGAAATCGAAGCAGGCCTTGGCCAAGTGCGTCCGCCCTTCGCGGGCCAGCATGACGTCCAGCTTGTCCTTCAGGTCGTGCAGGTGCAGCACGTCGGACGCGGCGTACTTCATCTGCTCCGGCGTCAGTTCGTCCGCACCCCAGTCCGAGGACTGCTGCTGCTTGGACAGCTCCACGCCCAGCAGGTCCTTCACCAGATCCTTCAGGCCGTGCTTGTCGGTGAAGGTGCGCACCAGCTTGGACGCGACCTTCGTGCAGTAGACCGGCTGGCAGACGATGCCGAGGTAGGCCTGCATGATCGCGACGTCGAAGCGGGCGAAGTGGAACAGCTTGGTAACCTGCGGGTCGGTCAGCAGCCGCTTCAAATTCGGCGCGTCGTAGCGCCCCTTGCGGAACTGGACGAGATGCACCGTGCCGTCGCCGGGCGACAGCTGGACCAGGCAGAGCCGGTCGCGGTGGGGATTCAGCCCCATGGTTTCGGTGTCGATCGCGACGGCGCCGTCGCGGGCCATGGCTTTCAGGTCGAGGCCGTCCGGCAGGTCGCCGTCATGAAGATCGATGGGCATCGGGTGGCTTCCCGCGTTGGAGGACGGCCCCCGGCCATGGACCCTAGAAACGACGAACGCCGCTCTGCTTCCTTCCCGTCCCCTGCAAGGGGAGGTCCGTAGCATGCGGCGCAGCCGGGTAGATTTGGTGCCCAGGAGAAGACTCGAACTTCCACGACATTTCTGCCACAGGTACCTGAAACCTGCGCGTCTACCAATTCCGCCACCTGGGCTCGGTGTGGGCCGCTTATGTAGCCGGACGGCGGATCTCCGTCAACAGCTTTTTTTCACTTTTTGCGCGGAGGTCGGGGCCACCCTCCTCCTTCCGTCCGCTTCGCCGTGTTTTGGGCTGGAAGCCGCGCGGCAGGCCTAGCCTCGCCGGGGAGTTTTCTCTATAAGCATCCTCCGATCCGCCGGCCGCGCCCTGGCTCGGCCGCTGTCGGATCGCAGCATATTGCGGGCCCAAACGGCACGGGAGAAGGTCGATGTCCTATCGCTATGAAGTGGTCACGGTGTTCGGCGGTTCGGGCTTCATCGGCCGCCATCTGATCCGCCGCCTCGCCAAGTCGGGCGCCATCGTGCGCGTCGTGTCGCGCCATCCGAACCAGGCGAACTTCCTGAAGACGGCCGGCTCGGTCGGGCAGATCGTGCCGATGGCCGCCGACGTCACCGACGACCAGTCGGTCGCGCGCGCCATCCAGGGCAGCGACACGGTCATTAACCTGATCGGCGCGCTCTACGAGACGGCCCCCTGGAGCTTCCAGACCGTCCATGTCGACGCCCCGACGCGCATCGCCCGCATCGCGGCGGCCAACGGCGTGCGCAAGCTGGTCCATGTTTCGGCCATCGGCGCCGGCGGCCGTTCCGCCTCCGCCTACGCGCGGTCGAAGGCGGCCGGCGAGCAGGCGGTGCTGCAGGCCTTCCCCAGTGCGACGATCATCCGCCCCAGCATCGTCTTCGGGCCGGAGGACGCCTTCTTCAACAAGTTCGCGTCGATGGCGCAGATCGCTCCGGCCCTGCCGCTGATCGGCGGCAACACGAAGTTCCAGCCGGTCTATGTCGGCGACCTCGCCGACGCCATCACCGCCGCCGTCCACCAGGACAGCGCGGCCGGCAAGACCTTCGAGCTGGGCGGCCCGCGCGTCTACACCTTCCGGGAACTGATGGAGCTGATGCTCCACGAGATCCGCCGCAAGCACCGCCTGCTGGTGCCGGTGCCCTTCAACATCGCGGAAAAGCTGGGCGCCTTCTTCGAGAAGATCCCGCTGATCGCCCCGCTGCTGACCCGCGATCAGGTGGAGCTTCTGAAGACGGACAACGTGGCCTCGCCGTCCGCACCCGGCTTCAAGGAACTGGGAATGACCGAGCTGGCGAGCTGCGAGGTGATCCTGCCGACCTATCTGTCGCGGTTCATCGTCGGTGGCCGCAACTCCACGCTGACCCGCGACGTGGGCAAGTTCAACAAGTACCCGAGCGCGCGCTGACGCGGACGGTACCATCGCGGCAGGCGTATGAAAGCGAAAAGCCCCGGCGGAACGGCCGGGGCTTTTACGTGAGCAGGCGAATTTTACAGAACATAGACACCGTTGTGTTTGTTCATCGGTCCAGACCGAGGTCGGCCCATCACAAGCCCCTCATCAATAGACCATGAATTCCGGATGTTTGGTGTCCGGATGGCGCCAAGTCAGCCCCAAGCCGCCACCGTGCGAAAATAGACACGGGCGGCAATCTCACCGACCAGACACCCTATCAACAGATAGAGAAGCAGAGTCTTAAACGCTGCGGTCGTCAGGACTTGCTCGCGGAGCATCTTCAAAAAGCGTTCCCCCCAATCTGTTTCTTTAAGGACCCTGTCAACAGTGCTTCCCCGTGAGGTGACGAACAGAAGCACAAAGAGAGTGCTCAATGCCGCGAAGCCATAGACGATCCGCGCACCAATCTGAACCAGCGATTGGGTGTTTGCAGCTTCCTCTGCTCGATACTCCAGGTAGGGGATTGCGATGATCTCGGCAGTGGTAGCACCAGCAATTCCAATGCCGAGGGCGTAAATTGCAAGAGAAAACAGCAACATCCTCAGACTACCACTCCAACGTATGCAATACTCCATGTCAATCACTCCTGTATACGAATGACCGATGACAGGCATTTCCGCCTTCGTTGCCTACTTTGCCACACATCTTTCAATGTTCAACCTTGGATATGCAGATCCCAGTATGCATTTTCATTGGATATTCTGCGCCGAGACAAATTGGTATCTTTAGAAACAACTCCATTCTGTTTGTATCTCCCTGAAAACGCGGGAAAATTCCCTCCGCGCGCGGCGTTTTCCCTGAACACCGGAGCGCTCAATCGAATTCATCTCGTACAATTTGTCGCAGCACCTCGCGGGCATCGGGCGCAGCGGATGCTTCGGTGCATGAGCTTCGGCGCATAATCGTCCAGGCACCGGACAAGAAACCGCCGGTCGGCCATGGCAAGCCTTGAATTCCAACGGCCCAGCCCGCACCTAGCCGTCATCCCGTGCCCTCCCCGGGAAGTGGCAAGTGACTGAAACAGCGTGGGTTTTCCGATGCAGGATCTGGCGGCGCGCGCCCCGGCGGCCCGATGGGCGACCATCGTGGCGTTTTTTCTGAATGGCACCGTCTTCGGGGGGTGGGCGACGCAAATTCCCGTGATCAAGGCCCATCTGGACCTGAGCCCGGCCGTGGTCGGGCTGGCCCTGCTCTGCTTGGCCGCCGGCGCCCTGACGGCGATGATCGGGACCGGCGCCCTGCTCGGGCGGGTGGGGAGCGCGCCAGCGGTGCGGGTGACCGCCCTACTCTTCGCGCTGCTGCTGCCCCTGCCGGCGCTGATGCCGAACCTCGCCGCCCTGTGCGCCGTGTTGTTCCTGTTCGGCGCGGCCGGCGGGACAATGGACGTCGCCATGAACGCGCACGGCGCGTTGGTCGAGCGGCACCTGGGCCGGCCGATCATGTCGTCCCTGCACGGCATGTGGAGCCTGGGCGGCCTGTTCGGCGCAGCGGCCGGCGGCTTGCTCCTGCAAATGATCCCGCCCACGGCGGCTTGCGCGGTGATCGCCGGCGCGCTGATCGCGCTGTTCCTGGCGCTGCAGGGCCGCTTCCTGCCGGGCAAGGCCGATGGCGGCGCGGAATCGGGCGGCCTTGCCTTGCCGAGCCGCGGCACCCTCCTGCTTGGCGCGCTGACCTTCCTGGCCTTCCTGAGCGAGGGCGCCATCCTGGACTGGAGCGCCATCTATCTGCGCGAGGATCTGGGCGGGGCGACCACCGTCGCCGGCCTGGGCTTCGCGGTGTTCTCCGGCGCCATGGCCGCCGGTCGCTTCTGCGGGGATGCGCTTCGCCAGCGCGTCGGCGGGACGACCCTGGTGCGGTCGGGGGCGATGCTCGCCTTCGCCGGCCTGGCCGTGGCGCTTCTGGGGGGCGGACCGGTCGTGGCGGTGGTTGGCTTCGGCCTGACCGGCCTCGGCCTGTCGAACATCGTGCCCGTGCTGTTCAGCGCGGCGGGGTCCGGAGACGAGGGCACCGCCGCGTCGTCCATTGCGGCGGTGGCAACCCTGGGCTATGCCGGCGTGCTGACCGGCCCGGCCCTGCTCGGCTTCGTAGCGGAGGCCAGCACGGTGGGCTTTTCCTTCGCCCTTGTCGCCGCGCTGGCCTTGGTGATCGCGCTGGCCTCCACACGTGCCGTACCGCGGCGCGCGTGATGCGAGGCCGAGCGCCCTTGGCCGGCTAGAAAAGCGCCAGGATGCCGAGGACGAACCTGACGATCCTTCCAACGCCGATCAAAGCCAGGAGCAAAGCGACCAAAATGATGTTGAACACGACATCCATGGCCTTTTTGCGAATATGTTGAAAGAAATCGTCCAGGAAGTTCTTAGCTGATAAATTGGCCAGAGCGCTAGCGATCCCGCCACGCCTTAGAAACGCCCAAATCGCCGCAAGAGATGCAAATAACAGTACAATAATTTGGTGTATCGCTACACCCATGCTCGTTATAATCTCATTCAGGAATGCGATGAACTGTCTGGAGCCGACATACGCATCGAGAAGCTCTTCCGTCGCACCAGCAAACGCGACACAAGGGGCCGTGATGAAGATTATAGCAGCAATCCAAATGCCACACACACTGGCATGCTCCTGTACTCTATTCATCTCCACTGCTCCTTGTCTGTCAATTTGTTGGTACGCGCACTACCTCCTGTTTTCCTGAGTCGAATGTAACGCAGTCATGGGCGCATTCAACATATCGGCATAGTCCGATTGTCTTGCGTTTCCTTTGCCACACCAATGATCTGCCTTGTTTCATAGGCTGAAAGCGGTGCGCTACAGCCTTGAGCAGCCAAGGCAAATTGGTATCGCTCACCGCGGGATGCGGTGCTTCGGGTCGGCAGGCAGTGACGGAATGTCGCATGCCATGGGGCGTTGCGGGCCGCATCAAAACAAAAAAACCCCGGCCAAATGGCCGGGGCTTTGCGTCCGTCAGCGACCTGCAAGCGCTACAAATACAAAAACGCCAGCATGCCTGTGCCAACCGCGATTCGGTACCAGCCGAACGGCGCGAAGCCGTAGCGGCCGACGAAGTCCACCAGCGTCTTCACCACCAGCGCAGCGGCGATGAAGGCGGTGACGAAGCCGACGGCGATCAGCGCGCCGGAATCGAAGGTCATCCCGCTCCAGTTCTTGTAGAGGTCATAGACGGTGGCGCCGGCCATCGTCGGGATCGCCAGGAAGAAGGAGAACTCCGCGGCGGTGCGGCGGTCCACGCCCATCAGCAGGGAGCCGAGAATGGTGGCGCCGGAGCGCGACACGCCCGGAACCAGCGCAAGGCACTGGCAGAGTCCGATCTTCAACGCCAACGGCGCCGGGAATCGCTCGATCTGATGATAGCGCGCGACCGGCACGAACCGTTCGGCGAGCAGGATCCCAACGCCGCCGATGATCAGCGCGAGACTGACGACGGTCGGGTTGAACAGCACGCTCTTGATGATGCCGTGCAAGCCGGCACCCAGAACCATGGCGGGCAGGAAGGCCAGGATGACCGCCATGGCGAAGCGCCGGGCGTCCGGGTTGTCCGGCAGGCCGGTGACGACCTTCCACAGCCGCGCGAAATAGACGGTGCAGATGGCCAGAATGGCGCCGAGCTGGATCACCACCTCGAACACCTTGCCCGGAGGGCCTTGGAAGTCCAACAGCCGGTCGAAAATGATCAGATGCCCGGTCGACGACACCGGAAGGAACTCCGTCAGGCCCTCGATCAGGCCGAGCAGAATCGCGTCGAGATATTGGTCGATGAACATGCGGCACAGGGCCTTCTAAGAGGTGTGCGGGTGGCAATGCCGGCTTATAGCAGCGCCACGCTGCAATGGCGAAGGGACAAGGGGCGGTACCCCGATTAGGGTCATAGGTCCGTTTTAGGACTAATTTTCTTTCCGCTTTTGGCCGCTGTTGGCCGAATGAAAGGGTTCTTCCAGCATCGCGCGACCGTTTGGTCAGCAAACCTGTCTCAACGGCGAAATTATGCTCGCCAGACCTGTTCCTATGCGGTATATGACGTTCCGACCGCATGACCGCGGACAATCGTTCTCACCGCGGCCACGCCACTCCAGGCGCCGGGCCGCCAGCATCGTCCCAAGCACACGGGACGCGCGAAGAAGGAGCAGGCGCTATGGCGAACCAGAGGATGTTGGGCTTCGTGCACACCGCGCAGCGGATGCCCGACAAACGCCCCGCCAGCGAGCGCCGCGAGGACTTCGCCGAGATCTACGCCCGCTTCTCCGACGAGCGCGCCAATGAGCAGGCCAACCGCTGCTCGCAGTGCGGCGTGCCGTTCTGCCAGGTCCACTGCCCGGTTTCGAACAACATCCCGGACTGGCTGAAGCTGACGGCGGAAGGGCGGCTGGAGGAGGCCTACGAGGTTTCTCAGGCGACCAACAACTTCCCGGAAATCTGCGGCCGCATCTGCCCGCAGGACCGCCTGTGCGAGGGCAACTGCGTCATCGAGCAGTCGACCCACGGCGCGGTCACCATCGGCTCGGTCGAGAAGTACATCAACGACACCGCCTGGGATCAGGGCTGGGTCAAGCCGCGCAAGCCGTCGCGGGAGCTGGGCCTGTCGGTCGGCGTCATCGGCGCCGGCCCGGCCGGCCTCGCCGCGGCGGAAGAGCTGCGCGCCAAGGGCTACGAGGTGCACGTCTACGACCGCTACGACCGCATGGGCGGCCTGCTGGTTTACGGCATTCCCGGCTTCAAGCTGGAGAAGAACGTCGTCGAGCGCCGCGTGCAGCTGCTGGCTGACGCCGGCGTGGTCTTCCACCCGAACTTCGAGGTCGGCCGCGACGCCACCCTGCCGGAGTTGCGCCGCCGCCACGTGGCCGTGCTGGTCGCCACCGGCGTCTACAAGGCCCGCGACATCCAGGCGCCGGGCTGCGGCCTCGGCAACATCGTTCCGGCCCTGGAGTACCTGACCACCTCCAACAAGGTGGGCCTGGGCGACACGGTGGAGGCCTACGCCGACGGCTCGCTGAACGCGGCCGGCAAGAAGGTCGTGGTGCTGGGCGGCGGCGACACCGCCATGGACTGCGTCCGCACCGCCATCCGCCAGGGCGCCACCTCGGTGAAGTGCCTGTACCGCCGCGACCGCAAGAACATGCCGGGCTCGCAGCGCGAGGTGGCCCACGCCGAGGAAGAGGGCGTGGAGTTCATCTGGCAGGCCGCGCCCGAGGGCTTCACCGGCGACGGCGTGGTGACCGGCGTGCGCGCCGTGCGCATCCACCTGGGCGTGGCCGACGCCACCGGCCGCCAGACCCCGCAGGTGATCGAGGGGAGCGAGTTCACCGTCGAGGCCGACCTGGTCATCAAGGCTCTGGGCTTCGAGCCGGAGGACCTGCCGTCCATGTTCGCCGAGCCGGAGCTGAAGGTCACCCGCTGGGGCACGCTGCCGATCGACTTCCGCAGCAAGATGACCAACCTGGACGGCGTCTTCGCTGCCGGCGACATCGTGCGCGGCGCCTCGCTGGTCGTGTGGGCCATCCGCGACGGCCGCGACGCGGCGGACGCGATCCACGCCTACGCCCAGGCGACGGCGGAGACACTGGTCGCCCAGGCGGCCGAGTAACCGAAAGTCCGTAGTTCGTAGGTCGGGTGGAGCGCAGCGAAACCCGACGCACGGGGTCCACGACATCCGCAAGAGGCGGACGCGGAGGGGCAGAGCCCCCTCCGGCATTGAAGACGGAAAGGGTCCACCGATGACCACCGAGTTGAACCAGGGTGAGCAGTTCGTCGCCGAATACCGCGCCAACGCCGCGGCGCTGACCACTGCCAACGCCTACAACCCGGAGGATGAGCACGACGCCTGCGGCGTCGGCTTCATCGCCGCGATCGACGGCAAGCCCCGCCGCTCGGTGGTCGAGAAAGGCATCGAGGCGCTGAAGGCCGTCTGGCACCGCGGCGCGGTGGACGCCGACGGCAAGACCGGCGACGGCGCGGGCATCCACGTCGCCGTGCCGCAGAAGTTCTTCAAGGACCACGTCAAGGTCATCGGTCACCGCGCGCCGGACAACAAGCTGGCCGTCGGCCAGGTGTTCCTGCCGCGCATCAGCCTGGACGCGCAGGAAGCCTGCCGCTGCATCGTCGAGACCGAGATCCTGGCCTTCGGCTACTACATCTATGGCTGGCGCCAGGTGCCGATCAACGTCGACATCATCGGCGAGAAGGCCAACGCCACGCGGCCGGAGATCGAGCAGATCATCATCGGCAACAGCAAGGGCGTGTCCGACGAGCAGTTCGAGCTGGACCTGTACGTCATCCGCCGCCGCATCGAAAAGGCGGTGAAGGGCGAGCAGATCAACGACTTCTACATCTGCTCCCTCTCCGCCCGCTCGCTGATCTACAAGGGCATGTTCCTGGCGGAACAGCTGACGACCTTCTACCCGGACCTGCTGGACGAGCGGTTCGAGTCCGACTTCGCCATCTACCATCAGCGCTATTCGACCAACACCTTCCCGACCTGGCCGCTGGCCCAGCCCTTCCGCATGCTCGCCCACAACGGCGAGATCAACACGCTGAAGGGCAACGTCAACTGGATGAAGGCGCACGAAACCCGGATGGAGCATCCGGTGTTCGGCAGCCACATGGCCGACCTGAAGCCGATCATCGGCGTCGGGCTGTCGGACAGCGGCGCGCTCGACACCGTGTTCGAGGTGATGGTCCGCGCCGGCCGCACGGCCCCGATGGTCAAGATGATGCTGGTGCCGCAGGCGCTGACCAGCTCGCAGACCACGCCGGACAACCACAAGGCGCTGATCCAGTACTGCAACTCCGTCATGGAGCCGTGGGACGGCCCGGCCGCGCTGGCCATGACCGACGGTCGCTGGGTCGTCGGAGGCATGGACCGCAACGGCCTGCGCCCGATGCGCTACACCATCACCACCGACGGGCTGATCATCGCCGGCTCCGAGACGGGCATGGTGAAGATCGACGAGACGCAGGTGGTCGAGAAGGGCCGCCTCGGCCCGGGCGAAATGATCGCCGTCGACCTCCAGGCCGGTCGGCTGTTCCACGACCGCGAGCTGAAGGACCACCTCGCCGCGATGAAGCCGTGGGGCAAGTGGGTCAAGAACACCACCCACCTGGACGAGCTGGTCAAGACCGCCTCCCAGAAGGGCGAGCCGTCGGAGATGGAGAAGGCCGAGCTGCGCCGCCGCCAGCAGGCTTTCGGCATCACCATGGAAGACATGGAGCTGATCCTTCACCCGATGGTGGAGGACGGGAAGGAGTCCATCGGCTCGATGGGCGACGACAGCCCCATCGCCGTGCTGTCGGACAAGTACCGCGGCCTGCACCACTTCTTCCGCCAGAACTTCTCCCAGGTCACCAACCCGCCCATCGACTCGCTTCGTGAGCGCCGGGTGATGAGCCTGAAGACGCGGCTCGGC
Source organism: Azospirillum canadense (assembly GCF_025961225.1). Lineage (GTDB taxonomy): Bacteria > Pseudomonadota > Alphaproteobacteria > Azospirillales > Azospirillaceae > Azospirillum > Azospirillum canadense. Next base: position 1,672,058 of record NZ_JAOQNG010000010.1, read on the forward strand.
AACCTGGGCAACATCCTGGAGGAGGACGAGACCCAGACGCGCCTGCTCCAGCTGGAGTCGCCGGTCCTGACGACCGCCGAGTTCCGCGCCATGCGCGACTACATGGGCGACACGGCGGCCGAGATCGACGCCACCTTCCCGGTCGACGGCGGCCCGGACGCCCTGCGTGACGCGCTGCGCCGCATCCGCCAGGAGGCGGAGGACGCCGTGCGCGGCGGCGCCAACCACGTCATCCTGACCGACGAGGCGATGGGCCCGGCGCGCGCCGCCATCCCGGCGATCCTCGCCACCGGCGCCGTGCACACGCACCTGATTCGCTCCAACCTGCGCACCTTCACCTCGCTGAACGTGCGCACGGCGGAGGGTCTGGACGTCCATTACTTCGCGGTGCTGATCGGCGTCGGCGCCACCACGGTCAACGCCTACCTCGCGCAGGAGGCCATCGCCGAGCGCCACCGCCGCGGCCTGTTCGGCTCCGTGCCGCTGGAAAAGGGCATGGCCAACTACAAGAAGGCCATCGACGACGGCCTGCTGAAGATCATGTCCAAGATGGGCATCTCGGTCATCAGCAGCTACCGCGGCGGCGGCAACTTCGAGGCCATCGGCCTGTCGCGCGCGCTGGTCGCCGAGCATTTCCCGGCCATGGTCAGCCGCATCTCCGGCATCGGCCTGAACGGCATCCAGAAGAAGGTGCTGGAGCAGCACGCGTCCGCCTACGACGAGGAGGTCGTGACCCTACCGGTTGGCGGCTTCTACCGCTTCCGCAAGTCCGGCGACCGGCACGGCTGGGAGGGTGGCATCATCCACACGCTCCAGCAGGCGGTGACCAACGACAGCTACACGACCTTCAAGAAGTACACCGAGCAGGTGAACAAGCGGCCGCCGATGCAGCTGCGCGACCTGCTGGAGCTGCGCTCCTCCAACGCCCCGGTGTCGGTGGACGAGGTCGAGAGCATCACCTCGATCCGCAAGCGCTTTATCACGCCGGGCATGTCCATGGGCGCCCTGTCGCCGGAAGCGCACGGCACGCTGAACGTCGCCATGAACCGCATCGGCGCCAAGTCCGACAGCGGCGAGGGCGGCGAGGATCCGGCGCGCTTCCGCCCGGACAAGAACGGCGACAACTGGAACAGCGCCATCAAGCAGGTGGCCTCGGGCCGCTTCGGCGTCACCGCCGAGTACCTGAACCAGTGCCGCGAGCTGGAGATCAAGGTCGCCCAGGGCGCCAAGCCCGGCGAGGGCGGCCAGTTGCCCGGCTTCAAGGTGACGGAAATGATCGCGCGGCTGCGTCACTCGACGCCGGGCGTCATGCTGATCAGCCCGCCGCCGCACCATGACATCTACTCGATCGAGGATCTGGCGCAGCTCATCTATGACCTGAAGCAGATCAATCCGGATGCGAAAGTGACGGTGAAGCTGGTCAGCCGTTCCGGCATTGGAACGATTGCCGCCGGCGTCGCCAAGGCCAACGCGGACGTCATCCTGATCTCCGGCCATTCCGGCGGCACGGGCGCCTCGCCGCAGACCTCAATCAAGTTCGCCGGCCTGCCCTGGGAGATGGGCCTGTCGGAGGTGCATCAGGTCCTGACGCTGAACCGCCTGCGCCACCGCGTGCGGCTGCGCACCGACGGCGGCCTGAAGACCGGCCGCGACATCGTCATCGCCGCCATGCTGGGCGCGGAAGAGTACGGCATCGGCACCGCCAGCCTGATCGCCATGGGCTGCATCATGGTGCGGCAGTGCCACAGCAACACCTGCCCGGTCGGCGTCTGCGTGCAGGATCCGAAGCTGCGCGAGAAGTTCGTCGGCTCGCCGGAGAAGGTCGTCAACCTCTTCACCTTCCTGGCCGAGGAAGTGCGCGAGATCCTGGCCCAGCTCGGCTTCCGCTCGCTGAACGAGGTCATCGGCCGCACCGACCTGCTGCACCAGGTCAGCCGCGGCGCCGAGCATCTCGACGACCTCGACCTGAACCCGTTGCTGGCCCAGGTCGACCCGGGCGAGAACGCGCGGTACTGCACGTTGCAGGGCCGGAACGAAGTGCCGGACACGCTGGACGCCCGCATCGTCGCGGACGCCCGCCCGCTGTTCGAGGAGGGCGAGAAGATGCAGCTCGCCTACAACGCCCGGAACACGCAGCGCGCCATTGGCACGCGGCTGTCCTCGATGGTGACGCGCAAGTTCGGCATGTTCGGGCTCCAGCCCGGCCACATCACCGTGCGGCTGCGCGGCACGGCCGGCCAGTCGCTGGGCGCCTTCGCGGTCCAGGGCATCAAGCTTGAGGTGATGGGCGACGCCAACGACTATGTCGGCAAGGGCCTGTCCGGCGGCACCATCGTGGTGCGGCCGACCACCTCTTCGCCGCTGGAAACGAACAAGAACACGATCATCGGCAACACGGTCCTCTACGGTGCGACGGCCGGCAAGCTGTTCGCCGCGGGCCAGGCCGGCGAGCGGTTCGCCGTCCGCAACTCCGGCGCCACCGTGGTGGTGGAGGGCTGCGGCTCCAACGGCTGCGAGTACATGACCGGCGGCACCGCGGTCATCCTGGGCCGGGTTGGCGACAATTTCGCCGCCGGAATGACCGGGGGTATGGCCTACGTCTACGATCCGGACGACAGCCTGCCGCTGTACATCAACGATGAGAGCGTCATCTTCCAGCGCATCGAGGTCGCCCATTACGAGGACCAGCTGAAGCGCCTGATCGAGGAGCATGTGGCCGAGACGCAGAGCCGTTTCGCCGCGGAGATCCTCAACGACTGGGCGCGCGAGATGGCCAAGTTCTGGCAGGTCGTGCCCAAGGAGATGCTGAGCCGCCTGGAAGTGCCGGTGAACCAGCCGAAGGCCATTCCGGCCGAGTAGCGACCGACGATTGTGCGTGTGCGAACGGCGGTCCGGACCATCCGGGCCGCCGTTTTTGCACCAACTGTTGCACACACGGCCTATCCAATTTGTGCGCCCCGGAATATTCTATGCGCTGGATGGTTGTTTGGATGGCTTGTCCAAACATTTGGAGACATCCAGAGCCATGGGGGAGGGCGTCATGCCGGCACAAGACGGCCCGCGCGTCAGCATTCGGTTCGCCCGGCCGACCGACGGGCCGCGTTGCGCCGAAATCTTCCTCCTTGGCCGCCGCGCCGCCTTCCCCTGGCATCCCGAAGACCGCTTCGGCCTGAACGACTATTACGACTGCGTGGAGGGCGAGGAAATCCTGGTGGCGGAGGTGGACAGCCGTGCCGCCGAGTCCGTCATCGTCGGGTTCATTTCGGTGGATGTGGCGGAACGCTTCATCCACAACCTGTTCATCGACCCCCTTTGGCGCGGCCGCGGCATCGGCAGCGCGCTGCTGCGGGAAGCGCTCAGCCTTCTCCAGGGATCGGCCGAACTGACCTGTGCCGCCCGCAACGAAGCCGCCCGCGCGTTCTACGAGCACAACGGATGGACCCCCGTCTTGTCCGCCGGCCTCGGCGAGGTCGACCCGCTGGTCGTCTACCGCAAATCCGCGCTCTGACCCTCACCGTTCAGGGTACTCCCCTCGCCGATCGGGAAAAGGCACCCGCCGAAGCGCAGACTGTTTTCCGGGTCTCCCTTGCGCTACAGTCCGGCCCGGCATGCGGATACTTTATCACCACCCCCTCAATCCCTTGTCCCGCATCGCGCGGGTAATGCTCGCCGAGAAGGGCCTCCCCTTCGAACCGGTGATCGAAAAGCCGTGGGATCGGCGCGAGGACTTCCTGCTCCTGAACTCAGCCGGCGAACCGCCGGTGCTGGTGGAGGAGGATGGAACCGTCGTGGCCGGCGGCCTCCCCCTGCTGGAGTATCTGGAGGAGGCCTATCCCGACCTGCCGCTGATGCCGCGCGAGATCGTGGCGCGCGCCGAGGTGCGGCGCATCGTCGCCTGGTTCGTCCAGAAGTTCGACCGCGAGGTGACGGAGAACCTGGTCGGCGAGAAGCTGATCAAGCGCCTGTCCGGCCAGGGTCACCCCTTTGCCCCGGCGATCCGGGCGGGTCTCGCGAACATCCAGTACCACATGGAATACATCGCCTTCCTGTCGGAACGGCGCTCCTGGCTCGCCGGGCCGCACTTCACCGTCGCGGACATCGCGGCGGCAGCGGCGCTGTCCTGCGTCGACTATGTGGACAACGTTCCGTGGGACAAGGTGCCGGAGGCCAAGGACTGGTACGCCCGCATCAAGTCGCGCCCCAGTTTCCGTTCCCTACTGGCGGACAACATTCCCGGCTGTCCGCCCCCCCGCCATTACGCCGATCTGGATTTCTGAGCGGCGGGTCGTTTACGGCTTGGCTGGCTTGTCTGTTCCGCTCTTGGCGTCCGGCGCTTTAGCGCCGGCCTTGGGCGCCTGTGCCGCCTGGTACTTCGCAGCACGCTCCAGATTGATCTGCGCAGTCCGCGCCGCCGACGTGTCCGGGGCGAGGCGCTGGACGAGCTGCCAATCGTCCTTGGCGGCGGCGACGTTGCCGACCTGCGCCTTGATGTTGCCGCGCAGCAGGATGGCGTCCGGATCGTTCGGCTTCAACTGCAGCGCTTGGTCGATGTCGGCGATGGCCTGCCGGTCGTTGGCCAGCGCCTTGTGGGCGCCGGCCCGGTAGAGATAGGCGTCGGCCCGCTTCGGGTCCTTGGCGAGCGCCGTGTCGAGGTCGGCGATGGCGTCCCAGTAGCGTTCCGCCTCGCCGCGGGCAAAAGCCCGGTCGATGTAGAGGTCCACGTCGCTGGGCTGGCGCTCCAGCGCTTGGCTGTACAGCCGCTCCGCCCGCGCGTCGTCGCCGGCGCGCAGCCACGCCCAGCCGGCGCGGCCGAGGAGGGACGCGGCGGCCTTCGGGTCGTCGTTGCCGAGGACCGGCACCAATTCCTCCAGCCGCGCGCCGGCAGCCTTGAAGTCGCCCTTGTGGAACAGCGCCAGCGCCTGGCACAGCCGCGCAAGGTCGCCGCCGCCCCGGTCCTGCCAAGTCAGCGCGCTCTCGAACGCCTCGGCCGGCTTCCGCTCGGCCAAGGTGAGGCAGGCCTGCAATTCCTTGTTGTGATCGATCGCACGATCGGCGGCAGCGGCCGGGGTCGCAATCGGGGTCGCGACGAGAAGCGCGAGGCCGACGGCAAAAGCCTTGGCGAGAACCTCGGCCGGAACGTAAGCGTTGCGTTGGGTCATGACGCCTTTACACTCCGCCATCGCCGCCTTGGACGCAAGGTTTCGACGCAAAGGATTCGAGAACGATGACCGCACCCCGTCTTTTCGTCTTCGGCCTGGGCTTCACCGCGCGCGTGTTCGCCGAGGCACTGAAGGCTGAAGGCTGGCGGGTCGCCGCCACCTGCCGCAGCGAGGACAAGCGCGCCACGCTGGAGGCCCAGGGCTTTGAAGCCTTCCTGTTCGACCGCGGCCGGCCGCTGGCCGACGCCAGGGCGGCGCTGGACGGCACAACCCATCTGCTGGTCAGCGTGCCGCCGGACGGAAAGGGCGATCCGGTGCTGGACCAGCACGCCATGGATCTGGCCGATGTCCGCACGCTCGACTGGGCCGGCTACCTGTCCACCACCGGCGTCTATGGCGACACCAAGGGGGAGTGGGTCGGCGAGGCCGCCTGGCTGCGGCCAACCGGCGACCGGCAGAAGCGCCGCGTGGAGGCGGAGCGCGGCTGGCTGAACCTGTACCGGCAGTATGGCGTGCCGTTGCACGTCTTCCGGCTGGCCGGCATCTACGGGCCCGGCCGCAGCGCGCTGGACAACGTGCGCGACGGCACCGCCAAGCGTGTGGACAAGCCCGGACAGGTCTTCAGCCGCATCCATGTGGAGGACATCGCCGGAACGCTGCGGGCGTCCATGGCGACGCCGACCCTGGGTGCTGTCTACAACGTGGCCGACGATCTGCCCTCCCCCTCGCACGAGGTGGTCGCCTACGCTTGCGACTTGCTGAACGTGGAGCCCCCGCCGCTCGTGCCCTTCGAGAAGGCCGAACTGTCGCCGATGGCCGCCAGCTTCTACGCGGATTGCCGGCGCGTGAAGAACGACCGCATCAAGCGGCAGCTTGGGGTGGAATTGAAGTACCCCGATTACCGGGCCGGCCTGGACGCACAATTCGCCGCGGAAATGGCCCGTTGAGCCGCGTTCGAACCCTTTTTGGGACCCGAGTCGGCACCGAATCCTTCTTTCGCGCGCGTGTCTTCCGCCGCCATTTCCGCGCCGAATCACGGATTTCCGGCCCCATCCCCGGCCGTTCACGAATTTCGTTCGGCAAAAGCGGTGTTGTGGTATGATGCGCGCCCGTTCCGCGTCGTGCAATGCGGCCGGATCGGCACGGGAAATCCTGCGAATCGCGCATAAAAACGACCTGCCGAGACGACGACCAGCATGAACATCATCATCGAACGCGCCGCCCTTCTTCGGTCCCTGGGTCACGTGCAGAGTGTGGTGGAGCGCAGGAACACCATTCCGATTCTGTCCAACGTCCTGTTGAGGGCAAGCGACGGCGAACTGTCGCTGGCCGCCACCGACATGGACCTTGAAATCGTGGAGACGGTGCCGGCCAGCGTCGCCCGCCCGGGCGGCACCACGGCGCCTGCCCACACGCTCTACGACATTGTCCGCAAGCTGCCCGACGGCAGCCAGGTGGAACTGGACATCGGCGGCGACGGCACGATCCTGACGCTGCGGGCCGGCCGGTCGCAGTTCAAGCTGTCCTGCCTGCCGATGGAGGATTTCCCGCAGCTGTCCGGCGGCGACCTGCCGCACCGCTTCGACCTAACGGCGAGCGACCTGCGCGCGCTGGTGGACCGCACCCGCTTCGCCATCTCCACGGAAGAGACGCGCTATTACCTCAACGGCATCTACCTGCACGCCGCCAAGGCCAAGGCCGGCGGCGCGGAGTTGCCGGTGCTGCGCGCCGTGGCGACCGACGGGCATCGTCTGGCCCGCGTTGAGATGCCGCTTCCGGACGGCGCGTCGGGAATCCCCGGCGTGATCGTGCCGCGCAAGACGGTGAACGAGATTCGCAAGCTGATCGACGAGGCCGCCGACCGCATCGAGTTGTCGCTGTCCGACAACAAGATCCGCTTCGCCTTCGATTCGGTTGTCGTGACGTCGAAGCTGATCGACGGCACCTTCCCGGATTACGAGCGGGTCATCCCGGTCGGCAACGACAAGACCATGGAGGTGGACGCCAAGCTGTTCGCCGCCGCCGTGGACCGCGTCGCCACCATCTCTACCGAGAAGAGCCGGGCCGTGAAGCTGTCGCTGACCCGCGGCACGCTGACCCTGTCGGCCACCAGCCCCGAGGCCGGCAGCGCCACGGAAGAGCTCGAGGTCAATTACCAGGAAGGCCCCCTGGAAATCGGCTTCAACTCTCGCTATCTCCTTGATATCACGCAGCAGATCGAGGGCGAAGGCGCCCGCTTCTCGCTGGCGGACGCGGCCTCCCCGACCATCATCCGCGACGTTGCGGACGGGACCGCGTTGTACGTGTTGATGCCGATGCGTGTGTGATCGGTCCTGTGGACGGCGTCCAGGGGCCTGACGGCCCCCATCGGACGGCCCCAGCTTGGGCCGTGGAGGCGTTGCCGCCACGGTTCGGAACGGACACTTTGCTCGAAGCCAGACAGCCCCACGCTCCCTCGGCCGCCCAAGCTGGCCGCCCCGATCTCTTGGGACCGGCGGCGCTGGCGGTGACGCGCCTGACGCTGACCCGTTTCCGCGGCTACGACGGCGCGCGCCTGGAGCCCGACCACCGTCCGGTGGTCCTGACCGGCCCGAACGGCGCCGGCAAAACCAACCTTCTGGAAGCCGTCAGCTTTCTTGCCCCCGGCCGCGGCCTGCGCGGGGCGAAGCTGGCGGAGGTGGAACGGATCGGTTCGCCGACCGGGGCCGGCTGGGCTGTGGCCGCCGTCCTGGACACGCCCATGGGCCCGGTGGAGATCGGCACGGGACGCGAGGCCGGAGCCCACGGATCGGGGAGCGGCGACCGGGACCGCCGCGTCGTCCGCATCGACGGCCATCCGGCCAAGGGCCAGACCGTGCTGGCGGAACACGTCGCCGTCGTCTGGCTGACCCCGCAGATGGACCGCCTGTTCCTGGAGGGATCGAGCGGGCGCCGTCGCTTCCTCGACCGGCTGGTCTTCGGATTCGATCCCGCCCACGCCGGCCGCCTCAGCCGTTACGAGCACGCGCTGCGCGAACGCGCGCGCCTTCTCCGCGATGGCCGGGTCGACGATGGCTGGCTGACCGGGCTGGAGGACCAGATGGCGACCACCGGCATGGCCGTGGCCGCCGCCCGGCGTGACGTGGTGCAGCGGCTGCGCGCCGCCTGCGGCCGCGCCGTCGGCCCCTTCCCCGGCGCCGATCTGGCTGTGCAAGGCACCGTGGAACGCTGGCTGGACGAGGGGCCGGCGCTGGCCGCCGAAGACGCCCTGCGCCAGTCCCTGCGCGACAGCCGCCGGCTCGATTCGGACACCGGCGGGGCGGCGGTCGGCCCGCACAAGAGCGACCTGTCGGTGCGCCACGCCCAGAAGGACATGCCGGCGGCCCTATGCTCCACGGGGGAGCAGAAGGCCCTGCTGATCGCGATCATGCTGGCCAACGCGCGCCTGCTGGCCGCGGAGCGTGGGGCCGCCCCGCTTCTGCTGCTGGACGAGGTCGCCGCCCACCTGGATCCGCACCGGCGCGAGGCGCTGTTCGACGAGATCCTGGCGCTGGGAGCCCAGGCCTGGATGACCGGAACGGACGACAACGTCTTCGCCCCGCTGGGGTCGGCCGCGAAACGCTTTCACATCGAGGACGCGACCGTGACCCCGGCCTAGCCCCGCCTCCCTCAAACCCGCTGGGGACCGCGAAAAATCTCGAAAATTCGCATACCGCAGCACGGTAATCCGCCGAAACCGCAACGCAGTCTGTTATAGTCGAATCATGGCACAGGAAGCATTGAAGAACGACCTCCCGCAGCAGGACTACGGCGCGGAATCGATCACCGTCTTGCGCGGGCTTGATGCCGTGCGCAAGCGTCCGGGCATGTACATCGGCGACACCGATGACGGCTCGGGCCTGCACCACATGGTCTACGAGGTCGTGGACAACGCGATCGACGAAGCGCTGGCCGGCTACTGCGACAAGGTCGTGGTGCAGCTGAACGCCGACGGCTCTGTGACCGTGCGCGACAACGGGCGCGGCATTCCGACGGACATCCATCCGGAGGAAGGCGTCTCGGCGGCGGAGGTCGTGATGACCCAGCTGCACGCCGGCGGCAAGTTCAACCAGAACTCCTACAAGGTGTCGGGCGGCCTGCACGGCGTGGGCGTCTCGGTCGTGAACGCCCTGTCGGAGACGCTGGACCTGCGCATCTGGCGCGGCGGCCGGGAATGGGCGATGCGCTTCCGCCACGGCGTCGCGGACGCCCGGTTGGCCGACGCCGGCTCTGCCCCGATGGTCGACGACGGTGCCGGCGGACAGAAGCCGCTGAGCGGCACCGAGGTCACCTTCCTGCCGTCCAAGGACACCTTCACCAACACCGAGTTCGATTTCGCGACGCTGGAACACCGGCTGCGCGAGCTGGCCTTCCTGAATTCCGGCGTGCGCCTGGTCCTGACCGACGCCCGCGGCGTGGAGCCGAAGGTGCTCGACCTGTGCTACGAGGGCGGGCTTGAGGCCTTCGTGAACTGGCTCGACCGCTCCAAGGTCGCGCTGCACAAGCCGGCCATCTCCATCAAGGCGGAGCGCCCGACGGAGCATGGCGGCGTGGTCACCGTGGAATGCTCGCTCCAGTGGAACGACAGCTACCACGAGACGACGCTCTGCTTCACGAACAACATCCCGCAGAAGGACGGCGGCACGCACCTCGCCGGCTTCCGTGCGGCGCTGACGCGGGCGATCAACAACTACGCCAACGAATCGGGAATCGCCAAGAAGGAGAAGGTCAACCTCTCCGGCGACGACGCGCGCGAGGGGCTGACCTGCGTGCTGTCGGTGAAGGTCCCCGACCCGAAATTCTCCAGCCAGACCAAGGACAAGCTGGTCTCGTCGGAGGTCCGCCCGGTGGTCGAGGCGGTGGTCGGCGAGTGCCTGGCCCAGTATTTCGAGGAGCACCCGGCCGACGCCAAGCGCGTCGTGCAGAAGGTGGTCGAGGCCGCTGCCGCCCGCGAGGCCGCGCGCAAGGCGCGCGAGCTGACCCGGCGCAAGGGCGCGCTCGACATCGCTTCCCTGCCCGGCAAGCTGGCCGACTGCCAGGAGCGTGACCCGGCGCTGTCCGAACTGTTCATCGTCGAGGGCGACTCGGCGGGCGGTTCGGCCAAGCAGGGCCGCTCGCGCCAGTTCCAGGCCATCCTGCCGTTGCGCGGCAAGATCCTGAACGTGGAGCGCGCGCGCTTCGACAAGATGCTGTCTTCGGCCGAAATCGGCACGCTGATCGCGGCGCTGGGCACCGGCATCGGGCGTGACGAGTTCAACCCGGACAAGACGCGCTACCACAAGATCATCATCATGACGGACGCGGACGTGGACGGCAGCCACATCCGCACGTTGCTGCTGACCTTCTTCTTCCGGCAGATGCCGGAGCTGATTGAGCGCGGCTACCTCTACATCGCCCAGCCGCCGCTCTACCGCATCAAGCGCGGCAACGCGAAGGAGCGGTACCTGAAGGACGACCGGGCGCTGGAAGAGTACCTGATCGAGGCGGCGCTGGGCGATCTGTCGGTCCGTACCGTCGATGGTTCGCTGCTGACCGGTGAAACGCTGAAGGAACTGGTGGAGCAGGCCCGCGGCGCCCGCCAGAACATCGAAGCGATCGCCCGCAAGGCCGGCAGCCTGAACGTGGCGGAACAGGCTGCGGTCATCGGCGCGCTCTCGGCCTCTCTGGCCCAGGATGCGGCGCTCGCCCAGCAGGCGGCGCAGACCGTGGCGGACCGGCTGAACGCGCTCGACGCCGAAGGCGGCTGGCGCGGCGAATCGCTGCCGCAGGGTGGTTACGCCCTGGTGCGCACCCGCCGCGGCGTCACCCACCGCCATCTCCTCGACGCTGACCTGCTGAAGAGCGTCGAAGCGCGCAAGCTGGACGCCATCGCGGCGGACCTGAAGCGGGTCTACGCCGAACCGGGCCGTGCGTTTGAGAAGCAGAAGGAAAGTCGCAGCCTGACCGGCCCCGTCGCTCTGTTCGACACGGTGATGGAGCTTGGCCGCCGCGGCGTGACGATCCAGCGCTACAAGGGCCTGGGCGAAATGAACCCGGACCAGCTGTGGGAAACCACGCTGGATCCGACCAAGCGCTCGCTGCTGCAGGTGAAGGTCAACCACGCCGACCAAGCGGAAGAGGTCTTCTCCACCCTGATGGGCGACATCGTCGAACCCCGGCGCGAGTTCATCCAGGAAAACGCGCTGAAGGTCGCCAATCTCGACGTGTAAATGTGGTTGTGTTGGTCGTTAAAGCAAAGTTTGAGAAACCGAACTCAATGATTGAGAAGTTTCACTCAATGATTGAGAAACGCCAAGCCTGACCGAAGCGGAGCGCGCTGCCGGGACGGACAGCAGATTGAGGGCGGATCCCACCGGGTCCGCCCTTTTTCACGACTCCCCCCTTGCTACGCGGAGGGCTGCACTTCGGCTTCCGTCCCCTCAGTCCTTGGGACGCTTGCGCCGCGGGGGCTCGGCGTCTCCCTCAATGATCAAGCCGGCCAGCATGACGGACGGAGGATGCCTTCCACCCCATCCTTCCTTCCAATCCACGCACCTGACCCAAAAGAACGGCATCCAGAACGTGAATCGCCGTTCCAGCAAACGCGCCCTCCATGAAGCCGAGTTCGCGAACGAGCCGACGCGACGACGAGCGGATATGGTCGATTGCGGAAGAAGCGTCCGTCATTTCGAAACCCATACAGCTGCGCAACCCACCCAGGTGCGGGGCGCCCTTGCCGTTCGAGGCGGAGGCTCTCCGCCGGCGCAGGCGTGTCCGCGCTCCGCCCGGCGTCATCGGCCGGCGGCTACCGGATCAAGGCGATCGCCTCACGGAAGCGCGGGTGCTCGGCGGTTTGTAGCCACTCGAAGATCACCATCTCGGTCGTGACGATTTCCGCGCCGTGGCGCTGCAGGCGTCGCACCGCAGTCTCTTTGTTCTCCGGATGGCGCGACCCGATGGCGTCGCGCACAACATAGGTCTTCCGGGAGGCAGCGAGCAGGCCGAGCACCGTCTGCTGGACGCAGACGTGCGCCTCGCACCCGACGACGACGATGTGCCCGTCGGCGGGAACCCGGTCGAGAAACCCGTCTTCCCGGCAGGCGTCGAAGTACTGTTTGTGGAACAGGTGCCCCTGCTCGACGGCAAGGTCTGCAACGGTCGATCCGAGCCCCCTGGCGTTCTGTTCGGTGAACAGGCGCGGGACACCGAACAGCTCCGCCGCCTTGATCAGCCGGCTTGTGTTCCGGATCGCGATCTCGCCGTCGTGGATCACCGGCATGAGCCGCGATTGGAAATCGACGACGAGAAGAAGCGATCGCCTGGGGTCGATGGTCAGCATAACGTCACTCCTGAACGAGTTGGGCGATCCGCTCGTCGACGTAGGCCTCCATCAGGTCCGGCGCCGAGGCGCCGAACATGCGGATGCGACCGGTATGGAGCAGCAGAAGAAGCCCCGCGGCGTGGGCGAAGCAGTCGACCATCAGCAGGTTGGCCCGTTCCTGCGGTGCGCCGAGCGCGATGGCGGCTTCGGCGATGGGGCGGAGGGCGGCTTCGAGCGCGGCGTTCAGTCTCACGTCGCGATCGTGTCCGAGGCCGGCGGGCTTCATGCCGCCGCGGAACAGATAGAAACCCAGATCGAGATCGCGCGGGTTCGCTGCATAAAATTGAAAGAACGACAGCGCCGCGGCCTTCAGCTTCTGCTGTGGGGTCTTCGTCCGCGAGACCGCCTGATCGACGGCAGAGCCGAGAGACTCAAGGGATGCGTGCAGCACCTCGGCGTACATCGCTTCCTTCGACTCGAAGTGAAAGTAGAGCGCGGCCGGTGTGTACCCGGCTCGCACCGCGATCGCCCTGAGGCTCGCTCCGTCGAGCCCCTCTTCCGCGAAGATCTGCCGCGCGGCATCGAGGATCAGCTCGCGCTTGTGCTCGCTGACGGCCTCACGCCGGCTCTGCCGCTTCCCAACCATCGCGCCCCCGAGATCGCTCTTGCAAAAATTCTAACACTGTTCGACACTCTAACACCGTTCGAAAAATTGAACGACACGGAGGATCGCGATGTTGATGTCAGCCGCCGAGTACCGGGAATCGTTGCGGGCCTACAAACCGCGTGTCTTCGTGAACGGGCAGACCGTGGAGAGTGTCGCCGATGAACCGCTGCTCGCGCCCGGCATCGCCGGCGTCGGGGTTACCTATGATTTCGCGCTGCGTAAGGAGCATGCGCCGATCATGACGGCGCGGCAGTGCACGTCAGGCAAGACGGTCAACCGGATGCTGCACATCAACGAGACATCGCAGGACCTGCTCTACAAGCTCGAAGCCGTGCGCCTGGTGTGCAAGACGTCCGGCTGCGCCCAGCGCTACCTCACGCACGACGCGCTCAACGGCCTCTACCAGTCGACGAAGCTGACGGACGACCGTCACGGCACGGACTACAGCCAACGCTTCCTTGCCTATCTCCACGACGTCCAGGACCGGGATCTGACGCTCGGTGTCGCGATGACCGACGCCAAGGGTGACCGGTCGAGGCGGCCGGGGCAGCAGGTCAATCCGGACACCTACGTTCATATCAAGGAACGGCGCAAGGACGGCATCGTCATCCGTGGCACGAAAGCCATCGTGACGGGTGCGCCCTACATGCACGAATTCCTCGTCATGCCGTGCCGAACCCATGTTCCGGAAGACAGGGACTTTGCCGTCGCCTGCGCCGTGCCTTGCGACGCGCCCGGCGTTACGATCATCGCGCGTCCGGCGGGACGTCCGGGCGAGGCCTCGGCCAAGTTCTCCGCCAAATACGGCCAATCCGTCGCCGTTGTGGTGTTCGATGACGTCTTCGTCCCGCATGACCGCGTGTTTCTGGCCGGTGAGACCGAGGAAGGCGGCTTCCTGACGACCTCTTACGCGACACACCATCGGCACTCCTGCATCGGGGCGCGCGCGGGCTTCGGCGATCTCCTGATCGGGGCAGGGGCGTTGATGATCGAGGCCAACGGCCTTGATCCCAACCGCCACGCCCACATCCGTGAGGCGATGGTCGAACTCATCACCATCACCGAAAGCTTTTACGCCTGCGGTGTCGCCTCCTCCGTCTACTGCACGAAGGACCCCGCCGGGTCGGTGATGCCCGATGCGGTGTTCTCCAACATCGGCAAGCTTCTCCTCGCCACCAAGATCTACGACATGCACCGCGTCGCGCACTACGTCTCGGGCGGCCTGATCGTGGCGCTGCCGGGCCCCGACGAGGATCACAACCCCGAGACCAAGGCGTCGATTGCCGCGGTGATGGGCGGACGCCCCGACGTCCCCGCCGAGCAGCGCGCGGAGGTGGCGCGCTTCATCGAGGACCTGACGGTCTCGCATGAGGCGGGCTGGTATTCGGTGATCTCGCTCCACGGCGGTGGCTCGCCGGAAGCGATGAAGCGCGAAATCTGGCGCAACTATCCCGTCATGGAAAAGGTGGAACTGGTGGAGAGCCTCCTCGACCGCGGCGTCCTGGACGACGGCCGCCGCGTGTCGAAACAGCCTGGCCGCTGCTGCGCCACCGGCTGTGAGGTGCCGGAACCGCCGCAGCGTTCCGAGACTGTGCTTCTTGACGAAGCAGCCGACGAGTAAGCATCCACCTCCATCGTCCGCTTTTAAGCGACTGCGGCGCCAGTCCAGCCAACGATTGCGCCGCCCGATCATCCCGGTTACGGCATCATCCAGCGGCCACGCTGTGACAATGCCGGTCCGGCAGGCCGGCAAGATGGCACGAAACCCGCCGGACCCGGCCTTTGCCGTGACCGTCTTTTAAGACCGGATTGGCTGCGCGCCCACACCATCGCCAAGCGATTCGAATAGGGCCGACGACGTCAGTACATCGGCGCACTTCTGGTCCATGTCGAACAGGTTGGCGTCGTGTGGCGGAAGCGCGCGGTCACCGACGCAGTCGGAGAGCACAACGGGACGGAAGCCGAAGGACATGGCGTCGACCACGGACGCGCGCACGCACCCGCTGGTGGTCGTCCCCGCCACGACGAGCGTCGAGACACCGCGCTGGGTGAGCCACGGTGCCAACCCCGTGCCGAAGAAGGCCGAGGGAACCGTCTTGCGGACGACCAGTTCCCCCTCCCGCGGCGCGAGTTGCGGGACGATGGCGCTGAGGGGCGAATGCTCGGTCAGCTTCAGCAGGCTCGGCACCTTCAGGCTGAAGACGTTGGCGTCGCCGGCGTCGTCGGCGAAGACGATCCGGCTGTGCGCGATCGGCCACCGGCGCGCCCGCGCCTGCGCGAGCAGATGGGTGGTGGCCTGGATGGCCTCGGCGATGTTCCCGCCGCCGAAGGACCCCGGATCGGCGAAGCCGTTCACGAAATCGACGATGAGCAGGCCCAGCGATCCGGACAGGCCAAGGCGCGTGCCGAAGCCCTGGCGCCGGTAGACCGCCTCGTCGTCCTCGCGGGGCAAAGTCGGTTCGGTCATGGCGTCCCCCCTTCGGAAACGAGTTTGCCGTCGCGCACGACCTCGACCCCGTCCAGCGCCACCGTGCAGCGGCGCATGGGAATGTCGATGTGGCAGGGGGTGTTGCGCGTGCCCCCCACTTCGGTGTTCGGCCCCAGGGAGACCAGGAAATTTCCGGCGAAGGCGCGCGCGTCCATGGCGATGGTCTGTTCACGGTCGTACAGCGACAGCGTGGACCAGCGCGCCCGGGGCTGCACGCCCCAGCCGATGTGCGAGATGGCATAGCCTTCGGGATCGCCGAAGGACTCCATGTAGTCGTTCAGCAGGTCGGCGTCCAAGCCGCCGGTGATGGAGGTGACGTAGCCGGCCTCGACGATCATCTCGATCGGGGCCTGCAGGTAGGACTTCATCGGCAGCAGGATGTCCCCGCGGTCCAGAACGATCCGGCCCTCCGTCGTGCCTTCGTTGGGCCAGGTCAGCGGAAAG
The DNA here is from genome assembly GCF_025961225.1 of Azospirillum canadense. GTDB lineage: Bacteria > Pseudomonadota > Alphaproteobacteria > Azospirillales > Azospirillaceae > Azospirillum > Azospirillum canadense. Next base: position 1,688,134 of record NZ_JAOQNG010000010.1, read on the forward strand.
CCGCTCGGCCAATGGTCCCAGCGGCCGGGCTCGTCGACGAAGCCGTATTCCCGCACCACGGGATACTGCCCGATCGGGCAGCGCAGGTCGGTCCCCGCCGCCGAGGTGACGCGCATTTCGTGCGCGCTTTCGATGCGGCGGGCGGCGGCCTCCACCCGGTCCCGGTCGTCCGGCGTCGGGACGAGGCGGGCGAGCACCTCCGGCGGTTCGACCGCCAGCAGGATCTTCGTGCCGGATTCCAGGATCTCCTGCTGCTCGGGCGAGAAGAGCAGCAGCATGAGGTCGAGCACGAGGTCGCTCGCCTTCAGCGCGGCCATGGCCGCGGGATTCCCGGTCAGTGGCGTCGTGCCCACATAGGCCAGCGGGTCGCGGCTGAGCGACTTCTCGCCGTTCAGCGGCGGCAGGTCGAGCCGGCACACCGTGGCGCCGAGCCCGCGCGCGGCGACCACGGCGGTCCGCAGCGTCTGCGGGTTGGTGTCCGGCCCGGTCAGGACCGTGACCGTTTGGCCGGCCTGAAGCCGCGACAGGCTCAGCACCTGCCGCCACGCCTCGATCAGATCGAAATCACTGATTGCCATGGGAGCCATTCCCTCTCGATGATCGTTCTCGACGATCGTTCTCGGTGGTCGTTTCGGCCGCCTTACGGCGCGTTCAGGAAGGGATCGATGGCGGCGAAGAAGCCGTCGAAATCGTCCCACGGGATCATGTGTCCGGCCCCGGCCACGCGCTCGACCCGAAGCGAGGGCAGCAGGGACCGCAGTTCCGCCTCGTCCTCCGGCAGGATGACTCCGGCCTTGCCGGCCACGACCAGCAGCGTGGGGACATCCAGATGCGGAACGTCGCCGTGGATGTCGTCCTCGTGGAAGCCGTGGTAGGTCGCGGTGATCGCGTCCTCGTTGCAGGTGTGCAGCCATTCGGCGCGCAGCCGCAGGTGCTCCTCGCTCCAGGCCGGCAGGAAGGGCCGCATCGCCTCCCAGTCGGCGCCGCTCCGCGCCAGGCGGATGGAGTCGATGTACCAGCCGAGCTGCGCCGGGTAGGGCCGCCGCCCCGGCCCGCTGACCGGCGGATCGACCAGCACGATCCGGCCGACCGCGGCGGTGGGGTGGCGGCGCCTCATGCGGACGGCGACACGGGCGCCCATGGAGTGGCCGAGCAGCACGAAGTCGCGCAAGCCCAACGCCTCGGCGAAGGCCGCGACGTCGTCGGCCATGGCGTCCAGCCCATAATCCAGCCCCTCCCCGGCGTCCGACAGGCCACGGCCGCGCACGTCCAGCACGTATATGTCGAAGCGCTCGCCCAGCCGTTCGGCGACGAAGCCCCAGGTGACGGCGGGGCTGGTGATGCCGGGAACGAGGATCAGCGGCGTGCCGGCGCCGCCCCCGGTCCCGCCCCCGGTCCCGCCGTAGCGCAGGTAATGCTGGCGGATCCCGTTCGCGTGGACGTTGGCCCCGTAGAGCAGCCGGCCGCCGGTCATGCCCTGCCCTCCGTTCCGTAGGCGCCGGACAGAAGCGCGCCGGCACCGGGCACCACCGGTTCGAGCTTCAGCGCCTTCAGCATGGCGTAGGTCGTGGCGACTGCCGCCGTGACCACCGGCTTGCCGGTCAGCGCCTCCACCTTTGCGACGGCCGGCAGCGACGGCATCTGGACGCAGGCCGACAGCACGACGGCGTCCACGTCGGCGGTGCGCATCCCGCGCACGATCCCCGGCAGGTTGTTCGGGTCATGCCGCGCGACGTCGAGGTTGTTCGGGATCTCCAACGCCACCCAATCCACGACCTCCACGCCCTCGGCCTCGATGTACTCGACGACCGTGCGGGTCAGCGGCTTCATGTAGGGGGCGACCAGGGCAATGCGCTTGGCCCCGATGACGCCAAGCGCGTCCACCAGGGCGCCGGCGCTGGTGACGACGGGGGCCGGCGCGCCGTTCTCCTCGGTGCGGGCGGCGAGGCGTCGCTCCGACTGGCGGTGGTAACCGAGGCCCATCGCCATGATGGCGACGAGGCAGGCGTAGCCCAGCACGTCGACACCGGCATCGCTGAGTTCAAGCGCGCAGCGGTCGGACTCGGCGTCCATCGCCGCCAGTTCCTCCTTCGTCACGTGGCGCATGCGCATGCGGCTGGAGTGAAAGGTGAAGCGCTCCGGCCGGATCAGCTGGCGCGCGGCAAGCATCGCCGGAATTTCGGTTTCCATGGTGATGTTGGAACTCGGCACGATCTGGCCGATACGGAAGCTGGTCCGCACGTCGGTCCCTTTCTTTGACGGTCGCCTGGACAGGCGAAGCAGGGTGGGAGGGTCAGTGGCGAGGATCAGTGGCGCAGGTCGCGGCCGCGCGTCTCGGGCACGCACAGCGCGCCGATCACGAAGGCGACGGCGGTGATGACCACCGGGTACCACAGGCCGAAATACATGTTTCCGGCGGACACGTTCATCGCGCTGACCACGAAGGACAGCATCCCGCCGACCCAGCCGGAGCCGAGGTGGAAGGGCAAGGACAGCGAGGTGTAGCGGATGCGCGCCGGGAACAGCTCCACCATGAAGGCGGCCATGGGACCGTAGACCATGGTCAGGTAGAGGATCGGCAGCAGCACGAACAGGAAAAGCAGCGGCCGGTTGATGGCGTCCAGGTCGGCGCGCTCCGGCCAGCCCGCGGCGACCAGCGCCCGCCGGATGCCGTCGCGGTCGAACCCGTCCAGGGACTGCGCGCCGATGGTCAGCTTTGCCGCGCTTCCGCTCTCCTCCACATGGGTGTAGGCGACGCCGAGGTCGGTCAGGTAGCCTTTGACCCGGTCGCACTCCGTCACCGGAGCGGCGAACAGGCTGACGTGGCAGTCGCCCGCGCGCAGCACGACGTCGCTCACGTCCTGGAACCGCGCCAACGCCGGGTTGGCGGCCTGCGTCAGCCCCTTGAAGATGGGCTGGGTGGTCAGGGCGGCGAGCAGGCAGGCGAGCAGGATGATGCGCTTGCGCCCGATGCGATCCGACAACCAGCCGAAGAACACGTAGCAGGGCGTGGCGATCACCAGCGCGATCCCGACATACAGATGCACCACCTCCAGCGGCACGTGCAGCGTCCGGTTCAGGAAAAACATCGTGTAAAAGTGCCCGGTGCCGAAGATCGCGCCGAGCCCGGACGCCACGACCAACAGAAGGAGGACGTTCTTCAGGTTTTCCCAGCGGGTGAAGCTTTCCAGAATGGGCGAGCGCGCGGTGGCCTTGCGTTCCTTCATCGCCAGGAAGACCGGCGATTCATGCAGCTTCGTGCGGATGTAGACCGACACGACGAGCATCAGGAAGGACACAAGGAACGGGACGCGCCAACCCCAGGCGCGGAACTCCTCCTCCGTCATCATGGATTTCAGCAGATAGACGACCAGCAGCGACAGCAGCAGGCCGATCGTCGCCGTCGTCTGGAGGGAGCTGGTGTAGAGGCCGCGCTTGGCCACCGGCGAGTGCTCGGCGACGTAGGTGACGGCGCCGCCGACCTCGCCGCCCAGCGCCAGCCCCTGGAGAAGCCGCAGCGCCACGAGCAGCACCGTCGCCGCCATGCCGATCTGCTCGTAGGTCGGCAGCAGGCCGACCCCGACGGTGGAAACGCCCATCAGCAGGATGGTGATCAGGAAGGTGTGCTTGCGGCCGATCCGGTCGCCAAGCCGCCCGAACAGCAGGGCTCCGACGGGGCGGACGAGGAAGCCGGCGCCGAAGGTCGCCAAGCTGGCCAGGAACGCGGCGGTGTCATTGCCCGCCGGAAAGAAGAAAGCACCGAAATACACCGCCAGCGCGGCGTAGATGTAGAAATCGTACCATTCCATCAGTGCGCCGAAAGACGACGCGAAGATAACCTTGCGCTCTTCCCGCGTCATCGCGCCGCTGCGTGCGGCGCCGAGATCGTTTGCGGAGCTTATCGTCACGATAACCCTCCCAGGCTGTGGCGGCGCGCGACCGGGGGTCGCGCGGCGTCGCCATGGCTAGAACCTCACCTGTTGTCTCTGTCTGCTTGTCTCTTTTTGCCCGACGTCTTTTTTGTGCGTTTGTTCGGGGCGCGGGCTGGCCCCATCATCAAACCGGGTAAACCAGCGCGTTCGGGACGAGCAGGTTGTCGTAAACGCAGCGGCGCTCCTGCAGCTTCAGGACGCCGTCCACCCGGCGGAAGCGGTCGATGTAGGTGCCAACCTGATGGATCGTGGATTCCGGGCGATCGAACAGGGTTTGCAGCACCAGATAGTTGGCCGTGGCCTCGACGGTGCCGTCCTCGCGGCCACGCAGCAGCCGGCTGGTGCCGACGATGTGGCGCAGGTAGCGGGGCGCGAACATCGCCGTCTTCTCGATGGCGAAGGCGCGATCGCGGAGCATGCCCGCCCCCTCGCAATAGACCAACCCCACCGGCAGCCCGGCGTCGTGGTTCTCCCGCGAGGTGATCAGGTAGAAGGCGTCGTCGGTGAAGAACGCCGGCCAGTCCTTCAGGCGTCCGTCGTCGAGGGCGGCGGCGTAGGCGGCGTTGAAGTCGTCGATTTCCGCGCGCAGCAGAAGCCGGTCCTGCCGCGAACCGGCGGTGGCGTCGATGATGCTGTCCATGGCCGGTTCCTCACACATCCATGACCGACCGCCAATGCCGGTACATGGCCCGGATGGCGGATTCCGAAATCAGCGTGTCGGAGGTCCCGGCCTCCGTCGCTGGGTCGAGCGCGACCAGATGCCGGCCGTCCGGGATGTTCTTCATGCCGTCCTGGACGTACTTGATGGCCTCGTTGTCCTCCAGCCCGAGGAAGCCGGCCGGACCCATCAGGTTGCCCTGGCGCAGGCGGTGGCGCAGCATCTCGTCGTCGTCGCCTTCGAAGCCGAACATGGTCCAGTTCATGATGAACTCGTTCGGGCCCGTGGGCACGATCTGGCGGATGCCCAGCGTGTTCATCTCGCGCTGGACGATCATGTTCGGCCAGACCGTCATCATGGTGACCGACCAGGGTGAGTCGAACTCCGGCCGGTAATCGACGAAGCGCGGCTCCTCCAGCACCATGCCTTCCTGGTAGGCGCGCATCTCCTTCTTGTTTTCCTGGCTGACGTTCTTGCCGTCGCTCTTGGCCGACGCCATGACTCCGTGCCGGCCGCTCTCGTCGCACAGCATCAGCGAGCGGTTGCCCGCCACCAGCAGGCCGAAGGACACCAGGAAGGTGTGCAGCAGCGTGGCGTGGTACGGGTCCTTCAGGTTCTCGTGGTAGAGCTTCCAGTTGCCGGGCAGCGTGTTGCGGTAATAGCCCAGCACCTTCAGCGGCCGGCCGTCGAAGGTCGCCTCGAACTCGCCCAGGATGTCGGGACCGAGATAGTCGGCCAGCGGTTCCATGTCCGAGGCATAGGAGGCGAACACGACGCCGCGGTGCGTGGTGACCGTCAGCTGCGTCAGCCCGTGGTCCTGCGCCCGGAAATCCTTGGGCATACCGCCCTTGCCGTCCACGCCGCGCCGGAAGGGCACGCCGACGAGGTTGCCCTTCAGGTCATAGCTCCACTGGTGGTACGGGCAGACGAACTCCTTCGCGTTGCCACGCAGCGACCGGCAGAACTCGGCGGCGCGGTGGGCGCAGCGGTTCTCGAAGACGTTGATGCTGCCGTCCTCGGCGCGCGACACCACCACCGGCGTCGGGCCCACGTTGGAGCGCACATGATCGCCGGGGTTGGGGATCTCCGCTTCCAGCGCGACGTAGTTCCAGGTGCGGCCGTGGAAAATGCGCTCCACCTCGCGCTTGTAGATGGTCTCGTCGGTGTAGACCCAGTCCGGAATGCGCGTCAGCCCTTCCTCGGGCCAACGGAAATTCGGCTGTGGATGATCCATGGTCGAATATTCCTCTGCGGAGGCGCCATCCGCGGCACAGGCCGTCGGCGCGCCGGACATCACGGTGGAAGACAGCGGGGCGGCGCCGAGCGACGCCGCGTCGACGGGCGCGCCGGACTCGATGCGCGCGCGGGCGTCGCGGATGGCTTGCGGGTCGTCGAAGGCGATGGCTGCCGACAGCGTCCCGCCCTCCAGCAGGTAGAGAACCGAGCCCGCCTCCCCCGCCGTTCCGCGGACGAGCACGGACGCGTCGCGCGACGGCAGCCCGATCATCTGGATGTTGCGGTCGAACTGGTCGGTCCAGAACCAGGGCGTGCGGCTGTAAGTCGTCTCCTGCCCGGCCATGGTCCGGCCGGCGGCGATGGCCTGTTCCTGCGCGTGCTGCCAGGATTCCAGGCGGCAGCGCCGGCCGTTGATCGGCGTGGGATAATGCGCCACGTCGCCTGCGGCGAAGATGGCGGGGTCGGAGGTGCGCCCCTCCCCGTCCACCACAATGCCGTCCGCCACGGCAAGGCCGGCGTCCCGCGCCAGTTCCAGGTTGGCCTCGGTGCCGATCCCCACCACCACGACGTCGGCCGCGACGGAGTCGTCACCGGCGCAGTCCACCCGCAGTCCGACCACGTCGCTCCGAATGGCCGCGACCTGCACGCCGAAGCGGAAGGCGACGCCCTGCCCTTCGGCCAGCGCCTGGAGCACCCGGCCGGCGGCCGGCGGCAACAGCCGCTCCAGCGGCGTGTCCGCGCGCTCCAGGATCGTCACCGCCGCGCCCAGCTTGCGGGCGGCCGAGGCGATCTCCAGCCCGATGAAGCCGGCACCGATCACCACGACCCGCTTCGCCGCCGTCAACGCCGCCCCAAGCGCCTCGGCGTCCGCGATCGTACGCAGGTGATGGACGCCCGGCAGGTCGGCGCCGGGAGCCGGCAAGCGCCGCGCCCGCGCGCCGGTGGCGATCAGCAGCTTGTCGTAGGGCACGCTCGACCCGTAGGACAAGGAAACCGTCCGGGCCGCCCGGTCGATGGCGGTGACACGGCAGCCGGAACAGAAGCCGACGTTAAGGCTGGACAGCCGCTCCGCCGGAAGCACGCGGATGGACTCCCGCGTGGTAGTGCCGAGCAGCAATTCCTTCGACAGCGGCGGCCGTTCGTAGGGCGCCTCGTCCTCGTCGCCGATCAGCAGGATGGGGCCGGCGTGCCCCGCCTGCCGCATCGCCTCGGCAGCACGGGCACCGGCCTGGCCGGCACCGAGGATGACCAGCCGCTCGCCGGTCCCGGCGGCGGGCGCCACCGGCTCCCCGGCGGGTGTCTCCGCCTCCTCGCCCGCGCTGCGGGTCAGATCCACATAGACGGCCCCGTTCTCCTCCTTCGCCGCAAAGGTGCGCAGGTCGGTGCTGGCCGGAGCCGTCTTCGCCTTGCCGGTCCGGATGTCGAAGAGCGCCTGATGAAGGGGGCACTCGACGCAGCCGTCCTCGACATAGCCGTCGGAGAGAAACGCGAATTGGTGCGTGCAGATGTTGTGCGTCGCATAGACGGCGCCATCCACCCGGAACAGCGCGACAGGAGTGCCCTCCACGTCGACGCCAAGGGCGCCGCTCTCCCTGACATCGCCCGACGATGCCACCTGAACCCAGGGCATGGCCGTCGACCTCCTCATTGTTCTGATAATGATCAGTATACCTACATAACAGGCACCAGCAAGCGGAATGTGATGGTATACTGACTATCGGGAACCAACGTGGTTGACGCCCACCCCAGCCTTCAGCCCCAGGAAAATCCGGCGCCATATAGGAGGTTGTGCCCCATATTTGGTCGAAGTGCCCGTTTGTCGGGCGCTGAAATGCGGGGTATAACGGTGATTGTGGGAGCATCCGCGGACGGCCGGGAACGGAAGGCCCAGATCGGAAGGCCGCGAACGGCTCCGTGGGAATGGGCACGCCGTCACCCGTTTCCGGCGCGGCGCCGGCGGCACGCCCCGCGCGCCCCTTCGACGCATCTTTGCAGAAACGGTACCAGAATGTCCGAACTCAAGAAGACCGCCGCCAAGCGAACCGCTCGCGCCGCCAAGCCCGAACCCGCCGAAGCCGCCGAGACCGCGCCGGTCAACCTGCTGATCGACCACATGCCCCTGTGGGCCCGGCCCGGCTATCTCGTGCGCCGCCTGCACCAGATCCACTACGCGCTGTTCTTCGAGGAATGCGGGGATTTCGACATCACGCCGGTCCAGTACGGGCTGCTGACGTCGCTGGCGGAAAACCCGAATATCGACCAGAACTCGCTGGGCCGGGAACTGGGGATCGACCGCACCAACGTCGCCGACGTGCTCAACCGCCTCGGGAAGCGGGGCCTGATCGAACGCAGCCGCAGCACCGAGGACAAGCGCATGGTGCTGACCCGCCTCACGCCGGAAGGGGAGCGGATCACGCGCGAGATGTACGGCGCCATGCAGAAGGCGCAGCTGCGCCTGCTGGAACCGCTTCTGCCGGAGGAGCGCAACGCCTTCCTGACCATGCTGATCCGCCTCGTCGACGGCAACAACCACCTGGGCCGCGCCATCTTCCGGCCGACCTGAGCGCGCCCCTTCCGCCAATGCTCCAGCGCCGCGGGACCATCGCCCCGCGGCGGCGCGCGACCGGAAAGCCTGGGCGTCCGCGCCCCGCCGGCTGTCGCTTGCGTGTATGAGGCTGTACGGAGCAAAATCCCGTTTGCCAAGCGCAGTTGCCAAACGCAGTCCCGGACCGCAAGCACGCGGCGGCACCGCCCATGTCCGCCCACCGCCCGAACATCCTCCCGGAAAATCAACCGGCAACCACCCGATCGCGCCCGAATTCCGTCGTAAAAAGGCGTTGACGGGGGTGCGACAATTAGTCAGTATACCATCATGTTTGGCGCCCGGACGTGGATCCCATGGGCCGGCGCCGGACCGAAGGCGCACACGGTATCGCTCCCGGAAGAGAGACACGTGACTGCGGCGAGACGGACATCGGCACAACGCAAACGAGCATCCCGTGGCCGTTGGCGCCGCGCTGCCCCGTTGCGGACCCGGATCCGGCTCCTCCGTCCTTCGCGCACCCTCCCTTCCCGACGAAACATCATCGGCTGACGGCCCCCGCCGACAGCGATAAGGCCGACAGCGACAGGGCCGGACGCGGCCCTTCGGCACGCATGGCAACTGCCCGGCACCGCCGCGCGCCCAAATAAAAAAGCCCAATCAAACAAGAACGACTCAAACAAGAACACACAGACGAACAAACGACAGGGACGAGGTAGAGACATGAAACGTCGCGCTTTCCTCACCACCGCCGCCAACACCGCCGCCACCGCCGCGGTGTCCGGCCTTGCCGTCGGCACCGTCAGCGCCCCCGCCCTCGCGCAGGGCACGCCGGCGGTCCGCTGGCGCATGGCCACCAGCTGGCCGAAGAGCCTGGACACCATCCACGGCTCGGCCGAGGCGATGTGCCACCGCATCGCCCAGCTCACCGAGGGCAAGTTCGAGATCCGGCCCTTCGCCGGCGGCGAAATCGTCCCGGCGGGCCAGGTGCTGGACGCGGTGCAGAACAACACCGTCGAATGCGGGCACACGCTGGCCTCCTTCTACATCGGCAAGAACACCGCCTACGGCATCGACGGCGGGCTGCCTTTCGGCCTGAACGCGCGCCAGCACGCGGCGTGGCTGCATTATGGCGGCGGCATGGAGCTGCTGCGCGACTTCTACGGCCGCAACGGTCTGGTCAACTTCCTGGTGGGCAACGTCGGCGTCCAGATGGGCGGCTGGTACCGCAAGGAGATCAAGAGCGTCGAGGATCTGAACGGCCTGAAGTTCCGCGTCGGCGGCTTCGGCGGGCTGGTGCTGACCAAGCTCGGCGTGGTACCGCAGCAGATCGCCGCCTCCGACATCTACACCGGCCTGGAGAAGGGCACCATCGACGCGGCGGAGTGGATCGGCCCCTACGACGACGAGAAGCTCGGCTTCGCCAAGGTCGCGAAATACTACTACACGCCCGGTTGGTGGGAAGGGTCGGCGGCCATCACCGGCCTCGTCAGCACCGCGGCATGGAACAACCTGCCGGACCCCTTCAAGGTGGCGTTCGAGACGGCGGCGAACGAGCAGGCGCTGCTCATGCAGGCCAAGTACGACGCGAAGAACCCCGAAGCGTTGCGCCGTCTGGTCGGTATGGGCGTGCAGCTTCGCGCCTTCCCGCGCCCTGTCATGGAGGCCTGCTACAAGGCGAGCATGGAGGTCCTGAAGGAAAACGCCGAGAAGAACCCGGATTTCGCCAAGATCTACGACTCCTGGAAGACCTTCCACGACACGTCCAACTCGTGGTTCGCGCTGGCCGAAAACCAACTCGACTCGTTCCGCTACACGGCGCAACGTAAGGCGTAAAGAGAACGGCCGGCAACGCACCGGCCACCGGGATGCGTTCACGATAGGGGTTGAGGGTTCATGAGCCACACGGGTATCGGCGCGCGGGTGCGCCGAAAGGAGGACGCACGCCACCTGATGGGGCGCGGGCGTTTCGTCGGCGACATCAAGATGCCGGGCCTCCGGGACGTTGCGTTCCTGCGCAGCACGCACGCCCACGCCCGCATCCGTTCGGTCACCAAGCCGGCGGGTGCGGAGGGGGCCCTCTACACGGTCGATGACCTCGCGGGCCTGAGCCCCATCGTGACGCGGTCCACCATCCCCGGCTACAAGGAGTCGACCCACTGGCCGCTGGCCTCCGGCAAGGTCCGCTTCGTCGGGGAGCCGGTGGCCATGGCCGTGGCGGCCAACCGTGCCGAGGCGGAGGATCTGTGCGACGCCGTGCTGGTCGATTTCGACCCGCTGCCGGTGATCGCCAGCAGCGAGGCCGGGCGCGCGCCCGACGCCCCGCGCATTCACGAGGAGTGGAGCGACAACCTCTTCCTGGAGAGCGGCTTCGACAGCGAGGTCGAGGAAGTTGCGCGCACCGCCCCCGTCAAGGTCACGCGCGAATACCGCACCGCCCGCCAGTGCATGCACCCCATGGAAGGCAAGGGCGTGCTCGCCTACTGGGACTACCAGGCGTCCCAGTTGGTCGTGGTGACCTCCACCCAGGTGCCGCACATGATCCGCACCGGGCTCGCCGAATGCCTGGGGCTCGACCAGGCGCGCATCCGTGTGATGCCGCCCGACGTCGGCGGCGGCTTCGGCTACAAGTGCGTGCTCCAGCCCGAGGAGGTGCTGATCGCCTGGCTGGCGCTGACGCGCAAGACCCCCTTCCGTTGGGTGGAGGACCGGCGCGAGCACCTGACCGCCGGGGCCAACACACGGCAGCACCAGTACCGCATTACCGCCTACGCCGACGAGCGCGGGCGCCTGCTCGGCCTCGACGCCGAGGTGATGGTGGACACCGGCGCCTATTCGGTCTGGCCCTTCACCGCCTGCCTGGAGCCGTCGCAGATCGCCGGCAACCTGCCCGGCCCCTATGACTTCCAGGCCTACCGCTGCAAGACCTACACGGTCGCAACCAACAAGCCGGCCTTCACACCCTACCGCGGGGTGGCGCGACCCGGCGTCTGCTTCGCCATGGAGCTGACCATCGACGCCATCGCCCGCGCGGTCGGGCGGGAGCCGGTGGACGTGCGCGCGGAGAACCTGGTCACCGCCGACCAGATGCCCTTCACCAACGTCACCAAGAAGCATTTCGACAGCGGCGACTACCCGGCCTCCCTGCGCCGGGCGCGCGAGATGATCAAGATGGACGAGGTGCGGGAGCGCCAGGGCGCGGCCGAGCCCGACGGACGGCGCATCGGGCTGGGCTTCGCCACCTACACGGAGCAGTCGGCGCACGGGACGTCGGTCTTCAGCTCCTGGGGCCTGTCGGTGATCCCGGGCTTCGACCAGGCGAGCGTCAAGATCACGCCGGACGGCGGCGTCGAGGTGCGCGCCGGCATCCACACCATCGGCCAGGGGCTGGAAACCACGCTTGCGCAGATCGCCAGCGAGATCCTGACCATCCCCATCGACCGGATCACGGTGACGCTGGGCGACACCGCGACCACCCCCTACTCCACCGGCGCCTACGCCTCGCGCGGGATCGTCATGTCGGGCGGCGCCACCTCCAAGGCCGCGCAGGTGGTGGCCGGGCAGGTCCGGCGCATCGCCGCCCACCTGATGAAATGCACGCCGGAGGAGGTCGAGCTGAAGGACGGCCGCATCTTCGCCGGCAACCGCAGCATCACTTTCGCCGACGTCGGATTCGCCTGGTACATGCGCCCCGACCTGCTGCCCGCCGGCGTGGACAGCCGCGGGCTGGAGGCGACGGAAGCCTACAAGCCGGACGTGGACTCCGGCGTCTTCTCCTACGCCACCCACGCCGCCGTCGTGGCGGTGGATCCCAAGACCGGCATGGTGGAGATCCTGGACTACGTCATCGTCGAGGACTGCGGCCGCCGCGTGAATCCGATGATCGTGGAGGGCCAGGCCTATGGCGGCACGGCGCAGGGCATCGGCACCGCCCTGTTCGAGGAGAGCCCGTACGACGATCTCGGCCAGCCGCTCGCCTCGACGCTTCTCGACTACCTGCTGCCGGGACCGACCGAGTTGCCCTCGATCCGCATGGACCATTTCGAGACGCTCTCGCCCTACTCCGCGCACGGCATCAAGGGGGTCGGCGAAGGCGGGGCCATTGCACCGCCGGCCGCCATCGTCAACGCCATCAACGACGCCCTGGCACCGCTCGGCGCGGAACTGACCCAAATTCCCGCGACGCCGGAACGCATCCTCGCCGCCATCCTGGCCGCCAAGGGCCAAATGGAGAAAAGCCGGGAGACCGCCGCATGAAAGCCCCCGTTTTCGACTATCACCGCGCCCGCAGCGTCCAGGACGCGCTGGCGGCGCTGGCCGACGGGAACGGCGACGCCAAGCCGATGGCCGGCGGCTGCTCCCTCGGGCCGATGCTCAACCTGCGGCTGGCGCGGCCCACCCGGGTGGTCGACCTGCGCCACGCGCCCGAACTGCGCCGGGTCGAGGAGACCAGCGACCGCCTCATCATCGGCGCCCTCTGGACCCACGCGGAGATCGAGGACGGCGCGATGCCGTGCGCCACCAACGGCTTCCTGCCGTCGGTGGCGCACGGCATCGCTTACCGCGCCGTCCGCAACCGCGGCACCATCGGCGGCAGCGTCGCCCACGCCGACCCGGCCGCCGATTGGATCTCCACCCTGCTGACGCTCGACGCGCGGCTGCTGATCCACGCTCCGGACGGCGAGCGGCAGGCGTCCATCGACACCTTCATGCTCGGCGGCTACAGCACGGAACTGGGCGACGACGAGCTGCTGACCGGCATCGTCCTGCCGAAGCTGTCCAGCCGGGGCCGCTGGGCCTACCATAAGATCTGCCGCAAGACCGGCGAGTTCGCGAAGGCCATCGGGGCCGTGCTGCACGATCCGGAACGCGGCCTGACCCGCGTGGTCTGCGGCGCCATCGAGCGCACGCCCATCCTGCTGGAGGAGACGTCCGCCGCGCTCGGCCGCGCGGGACCGCAGGCCGCCGCCGCGGTCCTGAGGGACGAGATCGACCGGCGGCTTTCCGACCACGACGCCGTCTTCCGCCAGATGCACCACACGGCCGTGGACCGTGCGCTTGCCGAATTGGGGTCGAAATGAACCGGGTTCCCGTCACCATCACCGTCAACGGCCAGCCCTTTACCGCCAGCGTCGAGCCGCGCCAGCACCTTGCGGATTTCCTGCGCGAGACGGTCGGGCTGACCGGCACCCACCTGGGCTGCGAACAAGGCGTGTGCGGCGCCTGCACCGTCGAGATCGACGGCCGCCCACAACGGTCCTGCATCGCCTTCGCCGTGGCCTGCGACGGGTCCACCGTCCGCACCGTGGAGGGCTTCGACGACGACCCGACCATGAGCGAGCTGCGCGAGGCCTTCTCGACGCACCATGGGCTGCAGTGCGGCTTCTGCACGCCGGGCATGCTGATCACCTCGCGCGACATCGTCCGGCGCTGCGGCGAGACCGACGAACGGACGATCCGCGAGGAGTTGAGCGGCAACCTCTGCCGCTGCACCGGCTACATGGGCATCGTCGCCGCCGTCGGCAGCGTGTGCCGGGGCAAGACTCCGGAGGTCGAGGCTCCGCCGGTCGCGACCCCCGTTCCGGCCGCGGCGACGGCCCCCATTCGCCTGCCGGAGCCCGCAATGGCGGCCGGCGCGCCCGTCCGCCCGTCCATGGCGCCCGCACCGGCCCCCTCCGTCGCGGCAACCCCGCTCGCGTCGGCGGCCGGCGACAGCGCCGGCTGGACGGCCATCGACCAGACCATCACCGTGGCCGCGGCCCCCGCGACGGTGTGGGACGCGCTGGGCGATGTCCGCGGCGTCGCCGCCTGCCTGCCCGGTGCCGAGGTCGAGAAGCTGGAGGGTGAAAGCCTGACCGGCCGCATGAGCGTGCGTTTCGGCCCGATCAAGGCGCGCTTCGCCGGCGAAGGCACGGTCCGGCGCGACGAGTCCGCGCACACCGGCCGCGTGACCGGCGCCGGGCGCGACAGCGGCAGCGGCTCCCAGGCCGCCGGAGAGGTCGTCTATCGGGTGGTCGAGGGCGAACGGCCGGACAGCGCCACCGTCGTGGTCACCATCCGTTACCGGCTGACCGGGACGCTGGCGCAGTTCTCGCGCGGTGCGCTGGTCCAGGATTTCGTCCGCCGCATGGCCGAAACCTTCGCGTCCAACCTGTCCGCCTCGCTGGCACCCCGCGCTGACGGGGCTCCGCCGCAGGCCGCCAAGCCGGTCGAGATGAACGTCCTGGCTATGCTGGTGTCGGTGCTCGCCGGCCGGATCAAGCGGCTGTTCACCAGCGCATAAGCCAGGGGCCGACAGCCTCCCGCGGCCTTTGACGGCGCCTCCGACGCGCACCCCAGCGGTGCGCGACTGCGCCCGGCTGTCCGCGATCGTCTCAATTTCCAACAGGGGAGCACGAAGGTGCACGCAGCCCTGTCCCTGTCGCGCGGCATCGACCGTCTGAACAACGGCATCGGCAAGCTCGTCTACTGGCTGGTGCTGGCCGCGGTCGTGGTCAGCTCGGTCAACGCGGTGGTCCGCTACAGCATCAACTACAGCTCCAACGCCTGGCTGGAGCTGCAGTGGTACCTGTTCGCCGCCATCTTCATGTTGTGCTCGGGCTACACGTTCCTGCGCAACGAACACATCCGCATCGACATCGTGCTCGGCCGCTTCTCCAAGAAGGTCCAGGCGGCGGTCGACGTCTTTGGCATCATCGTCTTCCTGTTCCCGATGGCCATCCTGATCATGTGGCTGTCCTGGCCGATGTTCAAAGACAGCTTCGTCACCCACGAGATGTCGAGCGACGCCGGCGGCCTGATCCGCTGGCCGGCCAAGCTGCTGGTTCCCGTCGGCTTCTTCCTGCTCACCGCGCAGGGCCTGTCGGAGCTGATCAAGCGCATCGCCTTCCTCGCCGGGGTCACCGACCAGCCCGGCGGCGCGATGCACGGCCACTCCTAAGCTCCGGGACCCTTACCATGGCTGAAATGCTCGTCGCCAACATGGCGCCGTTTATGTTCGTGGCGCTGGTCGCCTTCATGCTTCTGGGTTTCCCGGTCGCCTTCGCGCTGGCCGCCAACGGTCTCATGTTCGGCCTGATCGGCGTGGAACTGGGGCTGCTGACCCCGGCCCTGTTCCAGGCCCTGCCGGAACGCGTGTTCGGCATCATGCGCAACGACACGCTGCTGGCCATCCCCTTCTTCACCTTCATGGGCCTGATCCTCGAACGATCCGGCATGGCCGAGGACCTGCTCGACACCATCGGGCAGCTGTTCGGCCCCTTGCGCGGCGGTCTGGCCTACGCGGTGATCTTCGTCGGCGCCCTGCTCGCCGCCACCACCGGCGTGGTCGCCGCCTCGGTCATCTCCATGGGCCTGATCTCGCTGCCGATCATGCTGCGCTACGGCTACGACCGCCGGCTGGCGTCGGGCGTCATCGCGGCATCGGGCACGCTGGCCCAGATCATCCCGCCGTCGCTGGTGCTGATCGTGCTGGCCGACCAGCTCGGCCGCTCGGTCGGCGACATGTACGCCGGCGCCCTGGTCCCGGGGCTGGTGCTGACCGGCCTGTACGCCGGCTACATCCTGATCATGACCATCGTGCGGCCGGAGTTCGCCCCGGCCCTGCCGCCGGAGGCGCGCTCCTTGCGCGGCTTCAAGCTGCTGCTGCGCGTGCTGACCTCGCTGGTGCCGCCGCTGGTGCTGATCTTCCTGGTGCTGGGCACCATCTTCCTCGGCATCGCGACGCCGACGGAGGGCGGCGCCATGGGCGCGGCGGGGGCCATCCTGCTGGCGCTGGCCAAGCGCAAGCTCGGGCTGGGGCTGCTCCGGCAGGCGATGGACACGACGGCCAAGCTGTCGTCCTTCGTGATCTTCATCCTGATCGGCTCGACGGTGTTCGGCCTGGTGTTCCGCGCGGTCAACGGCGACCTGTGGGTGGAGCATCTGCTGACCAACCTGCCGGGCGGCGAGCTGGGCTTCCTGATCGTCGTCAACCTGATGGTCTTCGTGCTGGCCTTCTTCCTCGACTTCTTCGAGCTGGCCTTCATCATCGTGCCGCTGCTCGGGCCGGTCGCGGAGAAGCTGGGCATCGACCTGATCTGGTTCGGCGTGCTGCTCGGCGTGAACATGCAAACCTCCTTCATGCACCCGCCCTTCGGCTTCGCCCTGTTCTACTTGCGCAGCGTCGCGCCGCGCGAGGATTACAAGGACAAGATCACCGGCAGGATCATCGCGAAGATCACCACCGGCCAGATCTACTGGGGCGCCGTGCCCTTCGTGATCATCCAGCTGATCATGGTGGCGCTGGTCATCGCCTTCCCCGACCTGGTCTTCTCCGGCCTGGACCGCGGCGAAAAGATCGACCTCGACAAGGTGAAGATCGAGATCCCTGAAATCTCCGACAGCCTACAACCCTTGGATCCGGGCGCCCTGGGAAGCGACGACAGCGCCCAGGGCGGTGACCCGGCGCTCGACGCGATGCGCCAGTTCCAGAAGACCAATTGATCCGGCGTCTTCTCCCGCGGGTTGGGGAACGTCCGGCGACCACACACAAGACACACAAAAAGGGACGATGAGGATGACCAGCAGGATTCGGAAGATCGCTCTGGAAGAGCATTTCACGGCGCCGGGTTTCGAACGTTACTCGAAGGTGTTCACGAAGCTCATGGACAGCGCCTCGCAGGCTCAGCTTGCGGCGCGTCTGGCGGATTTCGATGAACTGCGGCTCGCGGAGATGGACCGCGCAGGCATCGACATCTCCGTCCTGTCGCAGACCGGCCCCAGCGTGCAGGCCGAGCCGGATCAGGCCCAGGCGATCCGCTACGCGCAGGAAAACAATGACTTCCTGGCGCGGCAGATCCAGCGGCATCCGGACCGCCTCGCCGGCTTCGCATCGCTTCCCATGCACGCGCCACGCGCAGCGGCGGACGAGCTGGAGCGCGCCGTCA
This sequence comes from Azospirillum canadense, assembly GCF_025961225.1. Taxonomy (GTDB): domain Bacteria; phylum Pseudomonadota; class Alphaproteobacteria; order Azospirillales; family Azospirillaceae; genus Azospirillum; species Azospirillum canadense. Next base: position 1,705,429 of record NZ_JAOQNG010000010.1, read on the forward strand.
ACGACCTGGGCTTCAAGGGCGCGCTCGTGAACGGACACACGAACGGCGTCTATTACGACGATCCGGCCTATGACGCGTTCTGGGACCGGATGCAAGCGCTGGATGTGCCTCTCTACCTGCATCCCACGGACCCATCGCCCATTCCCAGCGCCTACGCCGGGCACCCCGAACTGGCCGGGGCGGTGTGGGGCTGGGGCGTCGAAACCGGAACCCATGCCCTGAGACTGCTGTTCGGCGGCGTGTTCGATCGCTTTCCACGCCTCAAGCTGATCCTCGGCCACATGGGTGAAGGCCTTCCCATGCTGCGGTGGCGCTTCGACAGCCGGTTCGCCGTTTATTCGCACGGCATCCGACTGGAGCGCCGGCCGTCGGAATATTTCGGCCGAAACATCGTCATCACCACCTCCGGCGTCTGCTCGCCCGCCGCCTTGCAATGCGCAATCGACGAAATGGGCGCGGAGGCGGTGATGTTCTCGGTGGACTATCCCTATGAATCGACGGCTATTGCCGCGGATTTCATCGAGCAGGCACCAGTTTCCGAGGATGTCAGGCAACTCGTCTGCCATGGCAATGCTGAACGACTGTTGAAGCTCCGTTAGCATTACAGTCGTTTTTCCATCGGGTCGGGCACGGCGTTCCCAGTGGGAGCGTTGGGCCCGCTGCTGGTGGCGTCTTCGCCAGACCGACCACGTGATAATGGCGGTGAGTTCGGGCGCCGGCAGGGCGATGGGCCGGGACGGCAGGCGGCGCAGGTCGTTCTCGCCCGCCTTGGAAATGCCGCCATGTGTCGGCCCGAAGTGAAGGCTCTTCTTGAGGCGCTTGACGCAGGGCCTCCCCACTGCGGCGGCATCAGCCGGATCGCGTCACCGAGCCCTTGGTGATCTCACGGACCCAGAATGATCCGGGAGGCGGCTATCCGGCCAGAACCCGGTTTGGAACCGATTCTGCGATGACGCCCTTTGCGCCACTCGAACGAGAGAAAATCGCTTGGCGCGATTGTTATCAGAAGAGATACTTTCGTTCATATTCCACACTTATGCCATTAGGCGCCGGCGAAACACCCGTTTTCCGCGTTTTGATCCTGATCTTGAAAATCCTGAGATGAACAATGCTCTCAAGAGGAAACCAACGCCACCCCTCCATAAGGGGCAGCCCGAAGAACATCATCTGGTTCGCTAAGTCGTTGATTTTATTCGGTCGGATTGCGGCACATGGTCGCATGCGCGGAAGACAGAAACACCAGTCCTCAAAAATATTGAGTGGCCGTTGGCGAGCGTTATTAAATCAATGCCCATCCGAGCATAATTCTCTCATTCATCGATTTATTGAGATCTTTGACCACTATTTTACGATAAGAAAGCTTTAGCCAATAACCCAAGATTGAAAAGTCCTGAGTGCAAAGGTAGGAGGAAAGTCCGAACGATTTAGTCCAAAGGGGTATCCGATGTCCGAGCTGGTTGGCACTCCGGGGAACGACACGCTGGCCGGGGGAGCCGGCAACGACACGCTGGATGGGGCTGGCGGCTACGATCTCCTGACCGGTGGACAGGGAGCGGATACCTTCCGTTTCAGCAGCCTTGCGGACATCAGCAACGACCAGATCACCGATTTCGGCCCAGGCGACCGCATCGACCTGTCGGCCCTGAACGCCACCTTCATCGGCACTGGGTCCTTCACCGGCTCCCCCATGAACAAGGGGCCGGCCCAGATCCGCAACCGGATCGATTTTTCCACGTCGGTTCTTGAGATCGACAGCGACGGCAACGGTTACCCCGACCGCTACATCTATGTGAACAACGGACCGGCCCTTCGGGAGATCGAAGGCTCGCCCGGCTTGCTCGAAAGCGTGCCCGACCTGACGCTCACCGGGACGGAAGCGGGCGAGACGCTGGACGGCGGCGGCGGGCGCGACACGATCAGCGGCGGCGGCGGCAACGATCGCCTGCGCGGCTTCGCGGGCCACGACAGCTTGTCCGGCGGCCAGGGCGACGACACGCTGGAGGGGGGGGACCGGCAACGATACGCTGACCGGCGGTGCCGGCAACGACACCTTCCTTTTCCCGGGCCTCTTCCAGGGAACGAACGGCGCGCTCGGCTACAACGAAGCCCGGCTCACCGACTTCGCGCAGGGCGACCGGATCGACCTGTCGGGCTTCAACGCCACCTTCGTCGGCACCGGCTCCTTCACCGGCAACTCCATCAACAAAGGGCCGGCGCAGGTCCGCGTCCGCACCGATCTTGCCAACACCACGCTGGAGATCGACGGCAACGGCGACGGCTTCACCGACCTTTCCATCTACATCAGCGGGTCTCCCGGACTGCAGGAGGTGGCCGGTTCGCCGGGCGTGTTCGAGCGTGTGGCCGACCTGACGCTCACCGGCACGGAGGCGGGCGAGACGCTGGACGGCGGGGCCGGACGCGACACCATCAGCGGCGGCGGCGGCAACGACCTGCTGCGCGGCCTGACTGGCAACGACAGCCTCTCCGGCGGCACCGGGGACGACACGCTGGACGGCGGCTCCGGCTCCGACACGCTGACCGGCGGCGCCGGCAACGACACCTTCCTGTTCAGCCCCGTTTCCAGCACCTCCGGCTACAACAGCACCCAGATCGCCGACCTTGCGCAGGGCGACCGCATCGACATGTCGGGCCTGAACGCCGCCTATATCGGCACCGGGTCCTTCACCGGCACCTACGCGAACAAGGGTCCGGCGCAGTACCGGCTCCGCACGGATTCCGGCGTCGCGCTGGAGGTGGACAGCGACGGCGACGGCTATGCGGACCGGTCAGTCTACATCACTGGCGCTCCCGCCCTGCAGCAGGTGGCCGGCTCTCCCAATGTGTTCGAACGGGTACCGGATCTGACCCTGACGGGCACCGATGGGGACGATGCGCTGACCGGAGGCGCCGGCGCCGACACCATCGGCGGCGGCGGCGGCAATGATCGGCTGCTCGGCTTGGCCGGCAACGACAGCCTGACCGGCGGCGCTGGCAACGACACGCTGGACGGCGGGGTCGGCTACGACACGATGACCGGCGGGGCCGGCGACGACACCTTCCTGTTTTCCACCACCGCCAGCTACGGCTACGCCACGATCACCGATTTCGGCCAGAGCGACCGCATCGACCTGTCCGCGCTGGGCGCCACCTTCATCGGCGAAACCGCCTTCACCGGAACCTATATGAACAAGGGTCCGGCGCAGGTGCGCATCAACGCCACCACCTACAACACGACGCTGGAGATCGACACCGACGGTGACGGCTTCACCAATCGGTCCATCTCCCTGAACGGGGGATCGGCGATCCAGCAGGTGGCCGGCTCGCCCGGTATCTTCACGATGGTCCCCGACCAGACCGTCACCGGGACGGCGGCGGATGAATCGCTGGACGGCGGCGCCGGGCGCGACACCATCAGCGGCGGCGAAGGCAATGACCTGCTGCGCGGCCTGGGCGGCAACGACAGCCTGATCGGTGGTGCCGGCAACGACACGCTGGACGGCGGCTCCGGCTCCGACACGCTGACCGGCGGCACCGGCAACGACACCTACCGCTTCGCCAGCCTGGCGGACGTCAACGGCGACCTCATCAGCGACTTCGCTCTGGGCGACCGCATCGACCTGACCGGCCTGGGCGCCACCTTCATCGGCGACAGCGCCTTCACCGGCAGCTCTGCCAGCAATGGCCCGGCGCAGATCCGCGTGCGGACCTACACCGGCCAGACGTCGCTGGAGATCGACAGCAACGGCGACGGCTACGCCGACCGCTACATCTACGTGAACGGCGGGCCCGCCCTGCGGGAGGTTGCCGGGTTTCCAGGCGTGCTGGAGCGGGTGCCCGACCAGACCCTCACCGGAACCGACGCGGACGACGCGCTGACCGGCAGTGCCGGCCGCGACACCATCAGCGGGGGCGCCGGCAACGACCTGCTGCGCGGCCAGTCCGGCAGCGACAGCCTGATCGGCGGCGAGGGCGACGACACGCTGGACGGCGGCGCCGGTACCGACACGATGACCGGCGGCACCGGCAACGACACCTACCGCTTCGTCCTGAGCGACATGGAAGGCGATGTCATCACCGACTTCGCGCAGGGCGATCGCCTCGACCTCAGCACGGCGAACGCCACCTTCATCGGCAGCGGCGCCTTCACCGGCAGCTACGCCAGCAACGGCCCGGCGCAGATCCGCATCAGCGTCAACGCCAACACCACCGTCGTGGAGATCGACAGCAACGGCGACGGTGTGTCCGACCGCACGATCAGCCTGACCGGCGCGCCCGCGCTTCAGCCGGTTGCCGGCGCGCCCGGTCTGTTCGAGCGCATTCCCGACCGGACGTTCACCGGGACCGATGGGAACGATTCGCTGACCGGCAGTGCCGGGCGCGACACCATCAGCGGCGGCGCTGGCAACGATCTTCTGCTCGGCATGAACGGCAACGACAGCCTGTCCGGCGGGACCGGAGACGACACGTTGGACGGTGGCGCCGGCGGCGACAGCCTGACCGGTGGCGCTGGCAACGACACGTTCCGCTTTTCCAGCCTGGATGATATCGCGGAGGACATCATCACCGACTTTGCGGCCGGCGACCGCATCGATCTGTCGGCTTTGAACGCCGTCTTCATCGGCAGCGACCGTTTCACCGGCACTTATGCCAACCACGGGCCGGCCCAGGTTATGGTCAGCACGAGCAATGCCACCACTTACCTGTGGATCGACAGCAACGGCGACGGACTGTCCGACCACATCATCACTCTGGCCGGTTCGCACACGTTGCGGGAGGTGGCCGGCTCGCCCGGCGTGCTGGAGCGGGTGGCCGAACTGACCGTGACCGGTGGTGTCGGCGCGGAGACGTTGACCGGCGGTGCCGGGCGCGATGTTATCAGCGGGGGCGGCGGGGACGATCTGCTGGACGGCTTGGCCGACGACGACGTCCTGTCCGGTGGCGACGGTAACGATACGCTGGTCAGCGGTCTCGGCGTCGACACGCTGAGCGGCGGGGCGGGCAACGACATCTTCCGCTTTCCAAACGGAACCGGCACGCACGGCTATCAGCATGCCTGGATCGTCGATTTCGCGCCGGGCGACCGCATCGACCTGTCCGACTGGAATGCCACCTTCATCGGCGATTCGGCCTTCACCGGCAACGCTGTGAACCGTGCTCCGCAGGTACGCGTCCGCACCGACGCGGCCAACACCATGCTGGAAATCGATGGGGATGGCGACGGCAACATCGATCGGACCATCTACATCAACGGTTCGCCGGGACTGCGGGAGGTGGCCGGTTCACCGGGCGTGTTCGAGTGCGTGCCCGCCCAGACCATCACCGGCACGGCGGCCGGCGATACGCTGGACGGCGGCGCCGGCCGCGACACCATCGGCGGCGGTGCCGGCAACGACCTGCTGCGCGGACTGGCGGGCAACGACAGCCTGACGGGAGACGCGGGTGACGACATCCTGGAAGACGGCCTCGGATCCGACACGCTGACCGGCGGCGCCGGCAACGACACCTTCCGCATCGTGGCGCAGCCGGCCGGAACGACCTTCAGCTACTCCATCGTCTCGTCCACCACCATCACCGATTTCGCCCAGGGCGACCGCATCGACCTGTCGGCCCTGAAAGCGACCTTCATCGGCGAGACCGCCTTCTCCGGCAACAACCTGAACGGTGGCACCGGCAAGGCGGAGGTCCGTCTCCGCTCCGACTATGTCGGCACCACGATGCTGGAGGTCGACAGCAACGGCGACGGCCTCGCCGATCGCACCATCAATCTGTACGGCTCCCACGCGCTGGTCGAGCAGGCCGGGTCGCCGGGCATGCTGGTGCGGGTGCCCGACCGCGTGCTGACCGGCACGGCGGCGAACGAAACACTGGACGGCGGGGCCGGTGGGGACACCATCTCCGGCGGTGCCGGCAATGACCTGCTGCGCGGCCTGGGCGGCAGCGACAACCTGTCCGGCGACGCCGGCGACGACGTCCTGAGCGGCGGCCCCGGACGCGACACGCTGACCGGCGGCGAGGGCGGCGACACCTTCCGGTTTGACGGCTTCGGCGACGTCGGCGGTGACCTGATCACCGACTTCGCGGCCGGCGACCGCATCGACCTGTCCGCCCTGAACGTCACCTTCATCGGGGACGGCACCTTCACGGGCAGCTATCCCTCCCTTGGCCCGGCGCAGGTGCGCTACAGGGCCGACGTCACCAGCACCACGCTCGAATTCGACAGCAACGGCGACGGCTTCGTCGACCGGACGGTCACGCTGTCCGGTGCCCATGCGCTTGGGGAACTGGCAGGGTCGCCCGGCGTGCTGGTGCGCCTCGACGACCGCTCCGTCGTCGGGACCGAGGGCGCCGACACGCTGAACGGCGGCTCCGGTTTCGACAGCCTGTGGGGCGGCGGCGGCAACGACGTCCTCAACGGCCTGGGCAGCGGCGACGTGCTCGACGGCGGGGCCGGGGACGACACGCTGAGCGGCGGCGAGGGCGCCGACCTGCTGATCGGTGGCGAGGGCAGCGACACCTTCCGCTTCACCGCGTCGACCCAGCTGGCGGGCGACCGCATCACCGACTTCGCGACCGGCGACCGCATCGACCTGTCGGCCCTGAACGTCTCCTTCATCGGCGAGGATGCCTTCACCGGCAACTCGCAGTATCCGGGGCCGGGACAGGTTCGCCTGCGCACGGTCGGCGACGACACGCAGCTCGAGTTCGACACGACCGGCGACGGCCGGATCGACGGCAGCATCGTCCTGTCGGGCGAACATGGCTGGCCGTCGACCCCAGCGCGCCGGGCGTCCTGATCCGCGTGGCGGAGCTGCACCGGACCGGGACCGACGGCAACGACACGCTGGAGGGTGCCGCGAGCCGCGACACGCTGTCCGGCGGCGCCGGCGACGACACCCTGTTCGGCTACGGCGCCAGCGACAGCCTGGACGGCGGAACCGGCAACGATCTGCTGTACGGCGGTTCGGGGGCGGACGTCCTGCGCGGCGGCCTGGGCGCCGACATGCTGATCGGCGGCGACGGGGCGGACAGCCTGGACGGTGGCCAGGGAGACGACACGCTGGACGGCGGCGCCGGAGCCGACCAGTTGATGGGCGGCGACGGGAAGGACACCTTCCGCTTCACCAACGTCGGCGACATCCTCAACGACCGCATCGGCGACTTCGCCGATGGCGACCGCATCGACCTGTCGGCCCTGAACGCGGTCTACATCGGGTCGGCACAGTTCAGCGGCACCCCCGGCAATTCCAGCCCGGTCCAGGTGCGCTCGGTCGTGGCGGGCGGGATGACCCGCGTGGAGGTCGCCTCTTCCGGTTATCCCTCCGCCAACACCTTTTTCACGCTGGTGGGAGAGCACGACCTTGCGGTTGATCCGCAGGCAGCGGGCGTGCTGGTGCGCGTGCCGAACCAGACGCTGTCTGGCACGGACGGCGATGATTCCCTGGTCGGCGGCTCCGCCCGCGACACGCTGTCCGGCGGCGCCGGCAACGACACCCTGATCGGCGGCGGCGCTGCCGACCTGCTGCAGGGCGGTCTCGGCGCCGACGTGCTGATCGGCGGCGACGGGGCGGACAGCCTGGACGGCGGGGCGGGCGACGACCAGTTCGTCTACGACTCCCCGACGGCCATGCACAACGACCGCATCCGCGACTTCGCCGCGGGCGACCGGCTCGACCTGTCGGCGCTGGGGGCGACGTTCATCGGCGAATCCCAGTTCAGCGGCAAGCCCGCCGCTCTGGGAAGCGCCCAGCTGCGCGTGTTCTACGGCACCGACAGCACGACGGTCGTCCTGGACAGCAACGGCGACGGGGCCGGCGACGCGGCGCTGACGCTGGACGGCGTGGTGCCGCTGGTCCAGCTGGCCGGGGCGCCGTCGGGCGTCCTGGTGACGGACGCCGGGCAAGCCCTGACCGGCGGGGACGGCAACGACAGCCTGACCGGCGCGTCCGGCCCGGACACGCTGACCGGCGGCGCCGGCAACGACACGCTGAGCGGCGACTACGGCAACGACCTCGTCATCGGCGGAGATGGCAACGACGTCGTGATCGGCGGCGACGGGATCGACACGCTGGAGGGCGGCGCCGGCAACGACACGGTGAACGGCGGCCCCGGCGGCGACCTGATGACCGGCGGCGCCGGCCGCGACGTCTTCCGCTTCAACAAGGCCAGCCACGTCAACGGCGACCGGATCACCGACTTCAGCTCCAGCGACCGCATCGACATCACCGACCTGAACGCCACCTTCATCGGCACCGCGGCCTTCACCGGCACGACGGCGCAGCCCGGACCGGCGCAGGTGAACGTGGTGGTGGCGGGCAGCGGGCCGTTGGCCGAAACCCGGCTCGTCTTCGATCTGGACGGCAACGGCGTCGGCGAGCGCACACTCATCCTGTCCGGCACGCACACGCTCGCGACCGCCCAGAACAGCCCCGGCGTCCTGGTGCGCATCGACGACCTCGTGCTTGCCGGGACCAGCAACGCCGACACGCTGGAAGGCGGCGCCGGGCGCGACAGCCTGAGCGGCGGTGCCGGCGACGACAGCCTGACCGGCGGTGCGGGCGACGATACGCTGACGGGCGATGCCGGCAACGACACGCTGGTCGGCGGCCTCGGCACCGACCGCCTCACCGGCGGCGGCGGCAACGACACCTTCGTCTTCACGACGGACGACATCGCTGGCGACCGCATCACCGACTTCACCGACGGCGACCGGATCGACCTGTCGGCCCTGAACGCCGCCTTCATCGGCACCGCCCTCTTCAACGGGACCGGGGGCGCGCAGATCCGCGTGTCCGCGGTCGGCGAGCCGGGCTACCGGAACACCCTGCTGCAGATCGACCTCAACGGCGACGGCCAGACCGACCGCAGCATCGAGATCGCCGGGGAGCACATCCTCCAGATCGACCCGAACGCGCCGGGCGTTCTCGTCCGCGCGCTGGGCCAGCGGTTCGACGGCACCGCCGGCGACGACACGCTGGCGGGGGATGCCGGCGACGACACGCTGACCGGCGGTGCCGGCAACGACAGCCTGACCGGCGGGGCCGGTCGCGACCGGCTCGACGGTGGGGACGGTGACGACACGCTGGCGGGCGGCGACGGGGCCGACACGCTGACCGGCGGCGCCGGCAACGACGTGTTCCGCGTGCTGACCGTGGGCGACGCCGCGGGCGACCGCATCCAGGACTTCGCCGACGGCGACCGGCTCGACCTCAAGGCGCTCCAGGCCACCTTCATCGGCGGCGGCACCTTCACCGGCTCCGCCGCGAATCTCGGTCCGGCGCAGGTCCGCTACGCCGTGACCGGTGCGGAGGGCCAGCAGCGCACCCGCGTGGAGATCGACGGCAACGGCGACGGCATCGCGGACTCGGTGATCGAACTCACCGGCGCCCACGCCCTGCGCGAGGACGGCGCGGATGCGGGGGTCCTCGTCCGCGTGTCCAACCAGAACCTGACGGGCACGGCGGCGGCCGACACGCTGGCTGGCGGCGAGGGCGCGGACAGCCTGAGCGGCCTCGGCGGGGACGACCGGCTGGCCGGTGCCGGCGGCGACGACCGCCTGGACGGCGGCGATGGCAACGACACGCTGGACGGCGGCGACGGCGGCGACGCGCTGGCCGGCGGTGCGGGCAACGACAGCCTGACCGGCGGTGCCGGCAACGACACGCTGAACGGCGGCGACGGCGACGACACGCTGGCCGGGTCCGAAGGACGGGACGAGCTGGCCGGCGGCGCCGGCACCGACACCTTCCTGTTCGCCCGCGCCACCGACATCGACGGCGACACCATCACCGACTTCGCCACCGGCGACCGCATCGACATCTCCGGCCTGTCGGCCAACTTCCTCGGCACAACGCCGCTGTCCCAGCGCTACGGCAGCGGCGTGGCGGTGAACTATGTCCAGACCGGGTCGGGCGCCTTCGCCACGACCGACCTGCAGTTCGACGTGGACGGCGACGGCGTGGCCGACCGCGTCATCCACATCACTGGGACCCACGCGCTGGCCGTGGATCCGGCCAACACCGGCGTCCTGACCCGGGTGACCGCGGTCAAGAGCACCGGCGGCGGCGGTGCCGACACGCTGACCGGTGGCGCCGCGTCCGACACCTTGGCCGGCGGCGACGGCAATGACCGGCTGGACGGCTTGGCCGGCGCGGACTTCCTGGATGGCGGGACGGGCGACGACACGCTGGCCGGCGGGGCCGGCGAGGACGTCCTGACCGGCGGCGACGGCAACGATACCTTCCGCTACGCCTCCGCGGCGGAAGCGGACAGCGACCGCATCGCCGACTTCGCCGTCGGCGACCGGTTCGACCTATCGGGCATCGCCTTCACCTATGTGGGCAGCGGACCGTTCACCGGCACCACGGCCCAGCGGGGCGGGGCGCAGGTCGGCATCCGCTTCGTCACGTCCGGCGGGTCGGCCACGCAGGTCCTGTTCGACATGAACGGCGACGGCGTCGCCGACGGGACCCTGACGCTCGCCGGCTTCCACGACCTTCAGGAGGCCGAGGGAAGCCCGGGCGTGCTGGTCCAGGCGACCGGCCTGACGCTGACCGGCACGGCGGACCCCGACATGCTGACCGGTGCGGAGACTCCGGACCGGCTGAGCGGGCAGGCGGGCGACGACCGCCTGCTCGGCAACGGCGGCAACGACAGCCTGTCCGGCGGCCAGGGCAACGACAGCCTGAGCGGCGGCGACGGGGCCGACCTGCTGTCCGGCGACGCCGGCGACGACACGCTGAACGGCGGTGCCGGCGACGACACGCTGAACGGCGGCGACGGCAACGACCGGTTCGAGGCGAGCGGCGGCACCGACGACATCAACGGCGGCGCCGGGACCGACGCGGTGGTCTTCACCGACGCCTGGGCGAACTACGACATCGCCAACAACGGCACGACGGTCACCGTCACCCACGCCCGCGGCACCAAAGCGGACGGCGTCGCCCGCGTGACGGCGGTGGAGGAGCTGCGCTTCACCGACAAGACCGTCGACCTGACGCCGGCCTCGGCGATCGGATCCCGCTTGATCAGTGGCCTCGGCGGGACCGCCGGCTTCGGCGAGAACGAGCTTGACCGCAGCAACGACGGGTCGAGCGGCTTCGTCGACGTCCGGTCCATCTTCGCGGACGGCATCAACGTCGCCGGCAAGATCTACACCGGCGTCTACATCAACACGAACGGCAGCATCTCCTTCGACGGGCCGCTGTCCACCGGCCCGTCCGCCAACGCGCTGTCGGCCTCGGCCCCGGCGATCATCGCGCCGTTCCTGTCGGATGTGGACACGCGGGGCGGCACGGGGGCGGCGACACCGGGCGGCACCTCGCAGGGCACCAACCGCGTCTACTACGACCTGGACCCAACGACCGGCACGATCATCATCACCTGGGACGACGTGGCCGCGAACGGCGGCACGGACGGGGCGCGCAACGCCTTCCAGCTCGTGCTGACCAACGCCGCCGGAGCGGCGGGGCGCCAGGCCGGGGACTTTGACGCGGAGTTCCGCTATGAATCCGTGACCTGGGCGCAGACCGGCGGCGCCGGGACCGTCGCGCAGGCCGGCTACACCGCCGGCAACGGCGACGCGGCGGGCGTCTTCATCCTGCCCCAGTCGGGCGACACGGCGGGGATGCTCGCCCTCGACAGCACGGCGGGCAACACCGGCTCGAACGGCTTGTGGCGCTTCTCGATGACCGGCGGCACCGCGTCGAACGCGCTGCCGGCGGTGGTTTCCATTGAGCCCGGCCAGCTGTCCAAGGCGGAGGGCAACAGCGGTTCCACACGCTTCACCTTCACGGTGACCCGCGCCGGCGACACGACCAGCGGCGTGACGGTGGGCTACACCGTCGCCGGCACGGGCAGCAGCCCGATCGGCGCCGGGGACCTGATGGGCGGCTTCCTGCCCTACGACGGGACGGTCACCTTCGCCGCGGGCGAGACCAGCAAGACCATCGCGGTCGACGTGGTCGGCGACACGGTGGCGGAGGCGAATGAGACCTTCGCGGTGACGCTCGGCACGCCGGCGGCGGGCTCGAACGTCAAGCTCGGCAACCGGCAGGCGACCGGGACGATCCTGAACGACGACAACCAAGCGCCGCCGCTGCCGCCGGGCTTCCGTCCCGGCGCCAACTGGGGCGACCCGCATCTGGTCACCTTCGACGGCTTCTACTACAGCTTCCAGGCGGTCGGCGAATTCACCTACGTCCACGCCAAGTCCGGCGACGAGCGGATCGTGCAGCTGCGCACGGCGGCCATGGGCGACGCCGTGTCGGTCAACACGGCGGTCGCGACCAAGATCGGGGCGGCGCGGGTGTCGATCAACGCGCTCGACGCCGGCCATCCGCTGCGCGTCGACGGGGCGGTCGCCGACATTCCGAACAGCGCCGGCTCCATCGCCGTCGGCGACGGCCGCATCTTCCGGTCCGGGAACGTCTACACCGTCGTCTACGCCAACCAGGAGCAGATGATCGTCACGGTCGAGGCGGACCGTGTCGACCTCCAGCTCTTCCTGTCGCCGACCCGCGCGGCGGGGTCGATCGAGGGCCTGATGGGCAACCTCGACGGCAATGCGTCCAACGACCTGGCCCTGGCCGACGGCACGGTGCTGTCGCAGCCCGTCGACTACTCGGTGCTGTACGGCAGCTACGCCGACGGCTGGCGGGTTACCCAGCAGACCTCGCTGTTCGACTACGGGCAGGGAGAGACGACGGCGACCTACACCGACCGCAGCTTCCCGCGGCAGGTCCTGTCGGTGGACACGCTGCCGGACGCCCTGCGCCAGCGCGCGGAGGCGCTGCTCGACGCCGCGGGCATCACCGATCCGGCGCTGCGGCAGGCGGCCCTGCTCGACGTGGCGCTCACCGGCGACGCCAGCTTCCTGAAGGGAGCCACGCTGGCGGACGCCCCGACGCAGCAGTCCACCACGGCGAACGCGCCGGCCGCCGCCCCGGTAATGACCATCGCGGCCCGCACCGCCACCGTGACGGAGCGCAACAGCGGAAGCACGAACGTCGTGTTCGACGTGTACCGGACCGGCGACTCCAGCGCCGACCTCGTGCTCGACTTCGCCGTGACCGGCTTCGGCACGGCGGCGGCGGACACCGCCGACTTCGGCGGGCAGCTCCCCGGCGGAACGGTGACGCTGGCCGCCGGCCAGACCTCGGCGACGGTGACCGTCGCGGTCGCCGGCGACACGCTGGCGGAAGCCGACGAGTCCTTCGCGGTCACCCTGTCGCAACAGGCCAACGCGGCGACCAAGGCGGTCATCGCCGCCCCGCGGGCGACCGTGACGATCGAGAACGACGACGGCGCGCTCACCCCACGCCTCGACATCGCCGCGACCTCCGCGACGGTGCAGGAAGGGCAGAACGCCAAGGCGACCTTCACCATCACCCGCAGCGACAACTCGCTCGACCCGGTGAGCGTCGCCTACACGGTCGCCGGCAGCGGGCCGAATCCGGCCGCCGCCGCCGACTTCGCGGGCAACGCCTTCCCCAGCGGCACGGTCAGCCTGGCGGCCGGCGAGACGACCAAGACCATCGAGATCGCCATCGCCGCCGACGCCCTGCCCGAGGAGGACGAGACCTTCACGGTCACGCTCTCCAACCCGTCGGGCGCCACCATCGGCACGGCGGTGGCGACGGGGGTCATCAAAGACACGGCACCGCCAGCCGATCCGGCGTCCGTGACCATCTTCGCGGTAGCCGGCAGCGACGCGGAAGGGAACGACGGCACGACGGCGCTGAGGTTCATGCTCATCCGCTTGGGCGACATCACCGGCGCGACCACCGTGTCCTACACGGTGACGGGCAGCGGCATCGTCCCGGCCACGGCCAGCGACTTCGCCGGGAACGCGCTGCCGCAGGGCACGGTCACCTTCGCGGCGGGCGAGCGGACAGCCGGGATCATCGTGAACGTCCAGGGCGACCGGGATGTGGAGGGTGACGAGACCTTCACGGTCACGCTCTCCAACCCCATCGGCGGCACCATTCGGGGGCCCGTCGCGACCGGCACCATCCGCAACGACGACGTCCCGTCCGGCAGCGGCAACTCCAACGGCGCGGGCTCCAAGCCGGTGGGCGACGAGACGGTGAACGGCGTGGTGGTCCAGACCCGGCAGGGAACCGCGCCCACCGGCGTCAACGTTCCCTTCGTCGAAACCGGGCTTTCCCAGGCCGTCCCGGCGGACCGCCGGGACGGTGCGACGATCGCGCTCATGCAGGATGCGGGCAGCGCCCCGCTGCTTCAGGCCAACGTGTCGGCGGGCGCGGGCCTGACCGCCTACGGTCCGCAGTCCACCGTGGACAGCAGCCAGACGGCCGGCATCTTCGCAGGCATGCTGGCCACCGTCCTGCCGGACGCCCGGAGCACGGACATCCGCAACGCGGTGAGCAGCTTCGCAGGCGGCGCCAGTGGCCAGCTGACGCTGCGCACGCTGACGCCGACGGGAACCGGGCCGGTCACCATCACCGGCAGCTCCGTCGCAGGGGCCCCGCGGGAAGCGCTGATCCTCAACATGGGCAGCAATCCCGGCGGCTCGGTCGTCCTCAACGAGGTGGACTTCGCGGCGATCGTCGGCAGCGGAACCTTCACCGGCGGGGCCGGCAACAGCCGGACCATCGGCGACGACGCGGCGCAGACCATCAACCTCGGCCCGGGCGACGACACCACCAGCGGCGGCGGCGGCAACGACGTCGTGGTCAGCACCACCGGCCGCGACCTCCTGGCCGGCGATGCGGGCAACGACACCCTGCACGGCGGCGACGACGACGACACCGTCATGGGCGGCGACGACAACGACCTGGTCGGCGGCGGTGCGGGCAACGACCTGCTGAGCGGCGACGCCGGCAACGACTGGCTGATGGGCGAGGACGGCAACGACACGGCGATCGGCGGGACCGGCGACGACGTGCTGTTCGGGATGGCCGGCAACGATCTGCTGACCGGCGACGAGGGCAACGACACCATTGTCGGCGGGGACGGAACCGACTCCATCCTCGGTGGGGCCGGGGCGGACCTGCTGGGCGGCGGGGCCGGCGACGACCTGATCGACGGCGGCATCGGCAACGACACCCTGATCGGCGAGGAGGGCAACGACACGCTGTTCGGCGGGGCCGGCGACGACGTGCTGTGGGGCTTCGGCGGCGACGATTGGCTGATCGGCGGCGCGGGCAAGGATATCTTCGCCTTCACGCTCGGCGGCGGGAACGACTATGTGTTCGAGTTCAACGCCGACGACGATCTCCTGGGCTTCGCGATCCCGGGCATCAGCATCGCCGACCTCAAGGCGACCGCCAAGACCGTCGGGACGAGCACGGTGTTCACCCTGTCCGACAAGAGCACCATCACCGTGGTCGGCGTCACCGGCGTGACGGACGCCTGGTTTCAATGATGGGGTTTCAGTGATGGGACTTCAGTGATGGGCGTCGGGTAACGGCCCCCGGCGGCGGGCGGCGGGGAAAAGCCCGATCCCGCCGCCGGGTCCGTTCCGCGCCCCGGTGGCGCGGTCCGTAACGCCGGGGGAAAGCCGTTCGTGGAGCAACGCAGCCGCCTGCGGCTGGAGTTGACCGCGAACGAGAATCTACCCACGGCCGCGCCATCCCGCGACTGCGGCGTGCAGGGCCCGTTCGGCGGTGGCTATGGCATCGCCCACGCCCTTGCACGAACCGCTCGCCAAGTCGTCTTCCGACGCCGTGACCAGCCATCTCCAGTCCGTCTCGCCAAGCCACACCACGGCCACCCATTGTCCCAGGACAAGGCGGCGGGTGGTGCCGGCACTGTCGACCAGCCATCGGCCCTGCATCGCGATCCCTTCCCTAGACCACCTTGTTTTGAGCGATGACCGCCCGGTAGAAGGACGCGCTCAGCTTCGGCGTGCGTGTCTGGCTTTCGTAATCCACGTGATGAAGCCCGAAGCGCGTTCCAAAACCCTCCGCCCATTCGAAGTTGTCCATCAGGCTCCATAGGAAATAGCCGCGCACCGGCACGCCCTCCGATGTGGCGCGCTGAAGTTGCGTCAGGTAGCTGCGCAGGAACATGACTCGGTCGGTGTCGTATACGGTCCCATTGGGCACGGCCCCGCCGGGCTCCGGCATATCCGCCGCCGCACATCCGTTTTCGGTGATGTGGATGTCCGTCGCCTTCCAGATCTCGGCCAGATGGCGGGGTCCCCAGTAGAGCGCCTCGGGACCAATCCTCAACCACTCCGACACCATGTACGGGTGGGACCGGGCGAAAGGCACCTCGGCGTACCCCGGCGCGGTGTCGACGGCGCGCACATAGTGGGTCGGCGTGTAGACGTTGATCCCGACGAAATCGACGGGACTCGCGATCACGGCCATATCGTCGGCGGTGAAGGCCGGGGCGTCCGCGCCAGCCGACGCGAGGAAGGCATCGGTGTACCGGCCCTCCATGATCACCGTCAGACAGCCGGCGTTGCGCTCGCGCGTCGCCAGCGCGGCCGCACGGATGTGCTCGGTCGTCTCGATCACCGGCACGCACACGGCCATGCTCTCCGCCAACCCCACCTGCGTCTCCGAACGCCCATGCGCGCGGATCGCCCGCACCGCCAGTCCGTGACCCAGCACGGCGTGATGCCGTACCTGATTCAGGCGGCCGGGCGGCAGGGTGAGACCGGGCGCGTGTATCCCCGTCCCATAGCCAAGCTCCACGAAGGCGGAAATCTCGTTGGTGGTGATGAAACGGCGGACCCGGTCGCTGAGCCGTTCGGCGGCGTGGCCGGCGTAGTCCGCGAAGGCCTTGGCCGTGTCCCGCGATTCCCAGCCGCCGCGATCCTGCAGGGCCTGCGGCAGGTCCCAGTGGTAGAGCGTCGGGAATGGCTCGATGCCGTTGGCCAGCAGCTCGTCCACCAGCCGGTCGTAGAAATCCAGGCCTTTCGGGTTCGGAACGCCTGTGCCCTGCGGGAACAGGCGGGGCCAAGCAATCGAGAACCGGTAGGCCTTCGCCCCCAGGTCGCGGGCCATTGCCACGTCCTCCCGATAGCGATGGTAGTGGTCGGCGGTCACGTCGGCGTTGTCGTTGTTGCGCACCTTCCCCAGCGTGTGCGCAAAGCGGTCCCAGATGGACGGACCGCGGCCATCCTCCCCGACCGCCCCTTCAACCTGATAGGCGGAGGTCGCCGTGCCCCAGAGGAACCCGTCCGGAAACCGGCGCGCGGCCTCCGGACGGACCGCAGCTTGGCCGCCCGGCTGTGCGTCGGCGGCCCTGGCCCGGGCGGACAGGCCGAGCGCGGTCAGCCCAGCGATTTTGCCGAACGCGCGTCGGGTCCACCGTGTGAGCATGGGCGGGCGCTCGCTTCTGTGTGGGCCGTTGAGCCGGGCCGGGACGGGCGCAGTCTAAACGGACCCGGGGTGCTTCCACGTCGGCTCATTCGGCTATGGGACGCCATCGCTAGCTGGCCCCGACGTGAAGGGCCAAGCCGAGGAGCGCGCACACCGTCAGGGTCGGGATCATGCCCACCTTGAACCGGAAGACGGCGAGCACCGCGCCGATGGTCAGGACCAGCGAGGGAATGTTGATCGTGCTCAGCACCGGAACGTCGAGCGTTACGCCGGCGCCGTGCACCGGTTCCAGCCGCCCGAACAGCACATGCAGGGCGAACCACACCGCCAGGTTCAGCACGACGCCGACCACCGCGGCGGTGATCGCCGACAGGGCGCCGCCAAGCGCCTTGTTGCCGCGCAGGGCCTCCACGAACGGCGCGCCGAGGAAGATCCACAGGAAGCACGGCACGAAGGTGACCCAGGTGGTCAGCAACCCGCCCAGCGTGCCGGCCAGCAGCGGCGGCAGCGCGCCCGGATCGCGGAAGGCGCCCATGAAGCCGACGAACTGCGTCACCATGATCAGCGGCCCCGGCGTCGTCTCGGCCATGCCCAGGCCGTCCAGCATCTCGCTGGGCTGGAGCCAGCCATAGTGGTCGACCGCTTGCTGCGCCACGTAAGCCAGCACGGCGTAGGCGCCGCCGAAGGTGACCACCGCCATCTTGGAAAAGAACACCGCGATCTGGCCGAACACGTCGCCCGGGCCGAGCGTCAGGAGCAGAGCCAGCACCGGCCCCAGCCACAGCGCCAGACAAATGGCGCCGACCCGCAGCGACCAGCCGAGCGTCGGGCGCGCGTGCGGCGGCGTGCCCTCGCCAAGCAGGCTGTCGGCGTCCGCCAGTGTCTTGCCCGTGCCGGACCCATGTCCCCCGCCGACCGCGAACTCCGGGCGGCCCAACCGTCCACCGACAAAGCCGACCAGACCGGCCGCCAGGATGATGATCGGGAACGGCACGTCGAAGGCGAAGATCGCCACGAACGCCGCCGCGGCGATGCCGAGCATGATCCGGTTCTTCAGCGCCCGTTTGCCGATGCGCACGACCGCTTCCAGCACGACGGCGAGCACCGCCGCCTTCAGACCGAAGAACAGCCCTTGCACCAGCCCGACGTTGCCGAAGGCCGCGTAAATCCAGCTGAGCGCCATGATGGCGACGATGCCGGGCAGCACGAACAGGATGCCCGCGATCAGACCACCCGGCGTGCGGTGCATCAGCCAGCCGACGTAGACGGCCAGCTGCTGCGCCTCCGGTCCCGGAAGCAGCATGCAATAGTTCAGAGCGTGCAGGAACCGCGTCTCGCCGATCCAGCGCTTTTCCTCGACCAGGATGCGGTGCATCACCGCGATCTGCCCGGCCGGGCCGCCGAAGCTGAGCGCGGCGATGCGCGCCCACACCCGTGTCGCCTCGCCGAGGCTCACCCCATGCCCGCCGGCCCTCATCGCGGAGGCCGGTGCATCCACGGTGGCGTTCGCCTCGGTCATCGCGGTCTCCTCAGTCACGCTTTTTTGCGGAAGTGGCCATAGAGGTCCTCGAACACGGCGCCGCCGCGCTCCAGGCGTCGCTCGTCGTCGTCCGTGGCGGCGGCGATGCCGGAAAGCAGCGTGCGGATTCCCGCGGCCTCCTCCCGCTGGAACTTACCGTCCTTCAGGTCGATGTCGTGGACGATCTCGGCAATCGCCCGGAGTGCCCGATCCGGCGTCCGGTCCGGCGGCACCAGCTTGGCCAGCAGGACCTCGAAGGTGCAGTGGTCGCCTTCGTGCGTGAATTCCGCCTCGAACATGTCGAAACGCAGTTCGCCGGGTTCCGGCACGTAGCCCTTGTCCGGCACAAAGATGAAGCGGGCTTCCGGGTCGATGAACCGGCGGATGAGCCACGCCGAAGCGATGCGGTCCACCTGCACGCCGCGGCGCGTCACCCAGGTCCGTCCCTTCAGGTCCCCGACAGCCTTGGCGTCCATGGTCGTCTCCTCTTCATCCGGGCTGCGCTCGGCCTCGGCGAGCCGAGCCTCGATGCCGGCCAGCAAGCCCTCCACCGGCTCCCGGCCACCCGCGCCGAAGAAATCGATGGCGACGATCTCGGCCAAGCGACGCCGCAGGCGGGTCGCCTGGGCCCGCAACTCGCCCTTCCGCCCGTTCCACGCCTCCGGCCCAGCGGCGAGGATCTCGGCCACGCCACGGGCATCGATGGCGAGCGCCTCGTAGTCGGCGTCGCGCGCCCGGTCGAACAGCGCCCGGATCTCCCGGTCGGTCAGCCCGTCGATGAAGCGCGCCTCGAACACCGCCGCCTCGCCGCCGCCCTCGTTGATCTCCCGCAGAAGCCACTGGAAGTCCTCCCGGGTCTGATCCCCTGCGGGCAGCGCGTAGAGCGAGTTCTTGATGCCCACCGCCCCCAACGCCTGGAGGCGGCGCCAGATCTTCACGCGGAAATACGCGGGTTTCGGCGGCAGCTGATGGGCCAGCAGCAGCCAAGCGTACCGGGAGTGCGAGGTGGCGGGCGCATCGCTCATCGGGCACCTGTATCTCAGCAATAACAGCAGTGCAACACTTGTATCGCCACATCTCAAGGAGTAAGGTCTGTTTCTTATCCAGATAATCCGAGGGACGAACAGGAGGCCCGCCATGGTGCGCCACATCGGACTTCTGATCGCGGCGGTGGCCGCCACGGCCCTATCGACGGTTGCCTTCGGGGCGGACGTTGACTGGAGGGCGGTCGACGAGGCGATGGGGCGGTCCGGCGCGATGCAGCCGGGCGACGTCCACAAATATTCCATCCCGCGCACGGACCTGAAGGTCACGGTGGACGGCGTCGCGGTCAAACCGGCCCTCGCGCTCGGCTCCTGGGTCGCCTTCAAGGATGATCGCAAGGAGGGCAGCGGGCACGCGATGGCGATGGGCGACCTGGTGCTGACGGAAACTGAGATCGCGCCGGTGATGAAGAGCTTGGTCGAGAGCGGACTCCAGGTCACCGCCGTGCACAACCACATCCTGCGGGCTTCCCCCGCAACGCTGTACATGCACATCGCCGGGACCGGCGATCCCGTGAAGCTGGCCCAGGCGATCCGCGTCGCCCTGGCGAAGAGCGCGATGCTCCAGGAAACGCCTTCCCCGGCCGAGCAGGCGCTCGGCCTCGACACAGCGGCGCTGGAAGCGGCGCTCGGTCAGAAGGGCAAGGCGGCGGGCGGCACTTACCAGTTCAGCATCCCGCGGGCCGAGACGGTGCAGGACATGGGCATGGAGATTCCGCCCGCCATGGGCACCGCCATCGCGATCAACGTCCAATCGGCAGGGGATGGCAAGGCCGCAACGACGGGCGACTTCGTCCTGACAACCGAGGAGGTCGAGCCGGTGGTCCAGGCCCTGGTGGCGAACGGCATCGAGGTGACGGCGCTGCACACCCACATGCTGGGCGAGGAGCCCCGGCTCATCTTCATGCATTTCTGGGGCGTCGACGACCCGGCCAAGCTCGGCTCCGGCCTGCGCGCCGCGCTCGACAAGGTGAACATCGCCCGCAGCCAGACGTCGGAGCTGCCCGGCGCGGCGAAGCCGTAAGGCCATGACCCGGCGCATCGGCACGCTGGCCCTGCTCGCCGCATCGGCCAGCCTTCTCGCCGGCTGGTCCCCGCCGCCCGCATCGGCGGCGGACGGCGGAGCCCTGGTGCTGGAGCGGACGATCCCCCTAGGCGATGTCTCCGGCCGGATCGATCACTTCGCCATCGACCTCGCCCGGCGGCGCCTCTTCGTCGCCGAACTCGGCAACGGCACGGTCGGCGTGCTCGACCTCGCCCAAGGCAAGGTCATTCATCGGCTGACCGGGCTGAAGGAGCCTCAGGGCATCGGCTACGTGCCGGGAGTGGACACCGTCTACGTGGCGAGCGGCGGCGACGGCACCGTCCGCCGGTTCCGCGGTGAGGACTTCGCCGCCCTCGATACGGTGAAGCTCGGGGACGACGCCGACAACGTCCGCGTCGACGCGTCCGCCGACCAAGTGATCGTCGGGTACGGGAACGGCACCCTGGCGGTGCTGGAGGCTGGGTCTGGAAAGACGCTCGGCGCGATCAGGCTCGATGGGCACCCGGAGTCCTTCCGGCTGGAACCGAACGGCCCGCGCGTCTTCGTGAACGTCCCCGACGCGCGGCAGGTCGCGGTCGTCGACCGCAACGAGAGCCGTCAGGTCGCCACCTGGACGTTGAGCGGCGCCGGAGCCAACTTCCCGATGGCGCTCGACGCCGCAACCGGGCGTCTTGCGGTCGTCTACCGCAAGCCCGCCACCCTCGCCGTCTTCGACACCGCGCGGGGCGAGGTCGTCGCGCGGCTTCCCACCTGCGGCGACGCTGATGACGTGTTCGTCGACAGCAAGCGCCAGCGCCTCTACATCAGCTGCGGCGAAGGCGCGCTCGCCGTCCTCCAGAGACAGGGCGACGTCTACCAGGACATCGGGCGAATTCCGACCGTCCCCGGCGCGCGAACGTCGCTCTGGGTTCCGGAACTGGACCGCCTCTTCCTCGGGGTACGGGCAAGCGGACGGGAGGCCGCGGCGGTCCGGGTGTATCGACCGGTGCCGTAGTGCTGCCGTTCCTCCGACGCCTTGTTGAAGTGATGGACGCCATCGCGGCGGGGATCCGATCCGGTCGCAGGGATCAGGAAGAAGATGGCGTTCCGCATCGTCGCGTCACGCAACATCTTGGCGTAGGAGACGATCTCGACGTAGGCATCGGGATTGCCCAATATCCGACAAGCTCCTCGCAGTCCGGGGTCGGGTGGAACGGATAGCCGCGGGAAGCGGCCTTCGGTGTGACGACCGGGGCTCCCGAACCCATGGCCCGGAGCTGGCAAGACGGAGTCCCTCCCCGCCAAGCTTTCCGCTGCTGAAAATCAGACCCCCGGATAAATCGTGATACTCCACGGTAAAGGCTTCCGCCGCCCGGTCCCCTAGGCTTCACGCAATGGGAGGGCCGACATGACGGTGATGCAGACTGTTTGGAATGGGGCGGCGGGTCAAAAGGCCGCCGGCCATCGGACAAGTGGACTGCCGGACGAAGCGGGGATTGGTGCACCGGCTCTGGTCGGGCGTCCCATGCCGCGGGTGGAGGATGGGGCGCTGCTGACCGGCGTGGCGCGCTACGCCGACGACCTGCCGGCCAAGCCGGGGACGCTCCACGCGGCGATCCTGCGCTCGCCCCACGCCCACGCCGAGATCCTGGACGCCGACATCGCCGCCGCCCTGGCGGTCCCCGGCGTGGCCGCGGTGGTCACCGGGGCCGACGCCAAGCGCTTCGCCAGCCCCTTCCTGGTCGGCGTGCGCGCACCGATGGAGCATTGGTGCCTGGCCGTCGACCGCGTCCGCCACGTCCGGGAACCCGTTGCGGTGGTGCTGGCGGACAGCCGCTATCAGGCGGAGGACGCGCTCGACCGCATCGCGGTGCGATACCGCCCGCTGCCACCGGTCGCCTCGATCGCCCAGGCGCTGGACCCGGCGTCGGAACCGCTGCACCCGGCGCTCGGCTCCAACCTCGTCAACAGCCGCGGCTTTCATTACGGCGACCCGGACGGCGCCTTCGCCCACGCGGCGCGGACGGTCTCCATTGATGTCGAATACCCCCGCAATTCCTGCACGCCGATGGAGTGCTTCGTCGTGCTGGCCGACCACGACGCGGCCGAGGACGCCTACGAAATCCTGTCGAACTTCTCCGGCCCCTTCGCGGTCCATCCGGTGATGGCCAAGGCGCTGAACGTTCCGGGATCGCGGCTTCGGCTGAAGACGCCGCCCCATTCCGGCGGCAGCTTCGGCAACAAGCAGGCGGTCTTCCCCTACATCGTGCTGATGGGGGTGTGCGCCCGCGTCGCCGGCCGGCCGGTGAAGTGGGTGGAGGACCGGCTGGAGCATCTGATGGCCGCCACCTCGGCCACGGCGCGGCGGATGCGCATCGACGCGGCGGTGGAGCCGGACGGCAAGGTGCTCGCCCTGCGCATGGAGCAGACGGAGGATTGCGGCGCCTATCTGCGCGCTCCGGAGCCGGCGTCCCTCTACCGCAACCACGGCAACCTGACCGGCGCCTACGACATTCCGAACCTCGCGGTGACCAACCGCATCGTCGTCACCAACAAGACGCCGACCGGCCTGAACCGCGGCTTCGGCGGCGGGCAGCTCTACTACGGGCTGGAGCGGCTGATGAACCGCGTCGCGGCGGAGCTTGGGCTCGACCCGCTCGACGTGATCCGCCGCAACCTCGTGGCGGCCGAGGCCATGCCCTACCGCACGGCGTCGGGCGGGTCGCTGGACTCCGGCGAATATCCCGCCACGCTGGAGGAGGCGGTGCGCGACGGCGCGCTGAAGGCGCTGAAGGCCCGGCGCGACGCGCTGCGCGCCGAGGGGCGGCTCTACGGCATCGGCTACGCCGCGGTGGTCGAGCCCTCCATCTCCAACATGGGCTACATCACCACCGTGCTGACCGCCGAGGAACGGCGCAAGGCCGGGCCGAAAAACGGCGCGCAGGCGACGGCCAGCGTCGCGGTGGACCCGACGGGCGGCGTCTCGGTCCACGTCTCCTCCGCGCCGCAGGGGCAGGGGCACCGCACGGTGCTGGCCCAGGTGGTGGCCGACGTGTTCGGCCTGCGCTTCGAGGACGTCCGCGTCAACACGGACCTCGACACCGGCAAGGACGCCTGGTCAATCGCGTCGGGCAACTATTCCAGCCGCTTCGCCGGGGCGGTGGCCGGGGCGGCGCAGGTTGCCGCGACGCGGCTGCGCGACCGCATGGCGGCGTTGGTCGCCGGATCGCTCAACAGCCGGCCGGAGGAGGTGCGCTTCGCCGGGGGCAAGGTCTTCGCGGCGGGGAACCCGGACAACGCGCTGTCCTTCTCCCGCGCCGCCGCCGCCGGCCATTGGGCGCCGGGCACGCTGCCGGATGGGCGGGAGGCGGCGCTGCGCGAGACCGCCTTCTGGACGCCGGAGCCGCTGAAGGCTCCGACCGACGCCGACCACATCAACAGCTCGGCCTGCTATGGCTTCATCTTCGACTTCTGCGGGGTGGAGATCGACCGCGACACCGGGGCCGTGCGGATCGACCGCTACGTCACCATGCACGACGCCGGCCGGCTGCTGAACCCGCTGCTGGTGGAGGGGCAGATCCTGGGCGGTTTCGCCCACGCGGTGGGGGCGGCGCTCTACGAGGAATACGCCTACGGCGACGACGGGCGCTTCCTGTCCGGCACCTTCGCCGACTATCTGGTGCCGACCGCCTGCGAGGTGCCGGTGCCGGTCATCCTGCACCGCGAGAGCCCGTCGCCGGTCACGCCGCTCGGCGCCAAGGGGGTGGGCGAGGGCAATTGCATGAGCACGCCCGCCTGCCTCGCCAACGCTGTGGCGGACGCGCTCGGCGGGCCGGTGCCGTCGCTGCCGCTGACCCCGGCCAAGATCGCGGCGCTGATCCATCCGCCGGAGCCGCCGCGTCCGGCGGGAACGGCGGGTGAGGTTGCTCCCTCGAAAAGCCTCGGCGGGCGCGGCTTGACGGGGGAAGGCAGCCGCGAGGTCCCGGCGGCGCCGGAACAGGTCTGGGCGATCCTGCTCGATCCCAAGGAGCTGGCCGCCCTGCTGCCGGGCTGCGAGGCGTTGGATCTCGCCGGTCCCAACGCCTACCGGGCGGAGGTGGTGGTCGGCATCGGACCGGTGCGCGGCCGCTACACCGCGGAGGTCGCCCTGTCCGACCTCGACCCGCCCCGATCGCTGACCCTGTCCGGCAGCGGGTCGAGCGCGCTCGGCACCGGGCGCGGCACCGGCCACGTCACGCTGGAGCGCACGGCCGGGGGCACCCGCGTCACCTACCGCTATTCCGCCGAGGTCGGCGGCAAGGTCGCGGCGGTCGGCGGGCGCATGCTCGACAGCGCGTCGCGCCTGCTGATCGGCCAGTTCTTCGAAAAGCTGGTTGCCCGCGCCGGGGGCACGCCGGCACCGGCCGAACGGCCGGGCCTTCTCGCCCGCCTGCTGCGGTTTCTGGGGCTGAACCGATGAAACCCGCGTCCTTCGATTACCTGCGGCCGGCCACGGTCGCCGACGCCCTGGCGGCGCTGGCCGCGGAGGGCGACGACGCCCGCGTGATCGCCGGCGGCCAGTCGCTGATGCCGATGCTGAACATGCGGCTGGTGCAGCCGCGCCTGCTGATCGACTTCAGCCGCCTGGAAGAGCTTCGGACCCTGCGCGTCGAGGCCGGCTGGTTGAGCGTGGGGGCGGCGGTGACCCAGGCGGAGCTTCTGTCCCGCCCGTCCCTGCGGGACGAGGTGCCGCTGCTCGCCGCCGCCCTCCCCTGGGTCGGTCATTTCCAGACCCGCAACCGCGGCACCGTCTGCGGCTCCGTCGCCCACGCCGACCCCAGCGCCGAGACGCCGCTCTGCCTCGTCGCCACCGGCGGCGAGGTGGTGCTGCGCAACGCCAGGCGCCGCCGCACCGTGAAGGCCGCGGACTTCTTCCTCGGCCCGCTGACCACGGTGAAGGCGGCGGACGAGATCGTCGAGAGCGTGCGCTTCCCGCTCGCCGCCGCCGGCAGCGGCCACGCCTTCCGCGAGGTCTCCATGCGGCACGGCGACTTCGCCATCACCGCTTGCGCCGCAACGGTGGACGGGACGCGGGCGAGCCTCGCCGTCGGCGGGGTGGCCGACCGCCCGACGCTGCGCTTCTGGCCGCTGGCCGGCGGCGCGCTGCCGCCCGACCTCGACGCGGCGCTCAACGCCTTCGCCTGGGATCTCGGGGGCGACGACGACCAGCACGCCACCGCTCGCTACCGCCGCGACCTCGTGCGCCGCATTGGCCGCACCGTCCTTGAGGAGGCCCTGTCATGCCGCCGCTGAAGAGCGTCGCCGCCACCTTGGCCGCCGACGCGCGCCACACCGTCACCGTCGTCCTGAACGGCGCGCCCCGCACGGGCCAAGCCCACCCCCGCCTGCTGCTGAGCGACTTCCTGCGCCACGAGCTGGGCGCCCACGGCACCCGCGTCGGCTGCGAGCACGGGGTCTGTGGCGCCTGCACGGTGCGCATCGACGGGGTGGCGCAGCGCGCCTGCCTGACCCTGGCCGTGCAGGCCGACGGGCGGCGCATCGACACGGTCGAGGGGCTGTCCCAATCCAACGAGGGCCGCATGACGGCGCTCCAGGAGGCCTTCCGCAGGCACCACGCCCTGCAATGCGGCTTCTGTACGGCCGGCATCCTGATGTCGCTGTCCGATTACCTGGGCCGCAACCCGAAACCCACCGAGGAGGAGCTACGCGACATGTTGAGCGCCCATCTTTGCCGCTGCACCGGCTACGCCGGAATCGTCCGCGCCGTGATGGACGTGACCGGCCAGGCAGCGGTTTCAAAAACCATGGGCGAGGAGGCCGCCCATGTTTGACCTCGGCCGCAGCATCCTGGCCAGCGCGGAGCGCAGCCCCTACGCCCTGGCCGTCGTCGACGGCGATCTGCGCCTGACCTACGCGGAGTGGCTGGACCGCATCCGCCGGCTGGTCGGCGCCTTCGACCGCTTCGGCCTGCGCCCCGGCGACCGCATCGCCACCGCCCTGCAGAACAGTTGGGAGATGGCGACCATCCATTGGGCTTGCCAGCTGGCCGGCATCGCCGTTGTGCCGCTGAACTGGCGGGTGAAGGCGGACGAGCTGGATTACTGCCTGCCCAACGCCGAGGTGCGCGCCCTGTTCTTCCAGGACGTCTCGGCGGAAGCCACGGCCAAGTCCCCCGTCGCGCAAGCCCTGCCGCGGGTCGTCGTCGGTTCCAGCGCGCCGGGGGGCACCCACCGTTTCACCGCGCTGCTCGACGCCAAGCCGGCCCCGGCGGTGCCGCGCGCCACGGACGACCATGTGTCGCTGTTCCTCTACACCTCCGGCACCACCGGCAAGCCGAAGGGCGTGCCGCGCCGCCACCGGGCGGAGCGCGCCGCCGCCGTGGCCCATGTCGCCCAGAACTGCTACCGCCGCGGCGAGCGTACGTTGGGCGTGATGCCGCTCTACCACACCATGGGCGTGCGCTCCCTGCTGGCGATGGCGCTGGTGGACGGCACCTTCGTCTGCCTGCCGCGCTTCGACACCGCCCGCGCGCTGGACCTGATCGAGGCGGAGCGTCTGACCTGCCTCTACCTCGTGCCGACGCTCTACCACGACCTGCTGGCCGACCCGCGCTTTTCCGCCACCGACGTGTCGTCGGTGCGCAAGCTGGGCTTCGCCGGAGCGTCGATGACCGATGGGCTGCTGAAGCGGCTGGACGCCGCCTTCCGGCCGGAGCTGTTCGTGAACCACTACGGCTCGTCGGAAATCTACACCTTCACGCTCGACCAGAACGCGCCGGCCAAGCCCGGTTCCGCCGGTAAGGCGGCGCTGAACCAGCGCATCCGCGTCGTGAGGCTCGGCTCCTACGACTCAGGCGACGAGGCCCCGGCGGGCAAGGAAGGGCAGATCATCGCCGATCTGTCGGGCGACGAGGCCTTCGAAGGCTACTGGAAGCGCCCCGACGCCGACGCCAAGGCGCTGCACGCCGGCTGGTACTTCACCGGCGACATCGGCTTCTTCGACGCCGACGGCGACCTGTTCGTCACCGGGCGCGTGGACGACATGATCATCACCGGCGGTGAAAACGTCTCGCCCGTGGAGATCGAAAGCGTCCTGTCCCTGCACGACGGCGTGCTGGAGGTCGCCATCGCCGGCCTGCCGGACGAGCGCTGGGGCCAGCGCGTGGTCGCCTTCATCAAGCGGGCGCCAGGGGTGGAGGCCGCCGACCTGGACGCGCACTGCCGCACCTCCGGCCTCGCCAACTTCAAGCGCCCGCGCGAGTACGTCTTCCTGGACGAAATCCCCAAGTCGCCGGTCGGCAAGATCCTGCGGCGCAAGCTCCAGGCCGGCGAACACCAGCTCGAACACAGCCCCATCGCACACTGAGCAACTGACTTTTCTGGAGAGAACCCGTGAAGCCCTACCCGTTCGACAGCAGCAACCACCTCCTCTCCGATCTCGACGGCTTCCGCGTCGAGATCGACGAAGCCAAGGAGCGCGCCGACATCGTCCTGCACCGCCCGCCCTTCAACATCATCAGCATGCTCCAGCGCGACCAGTTCGGCGCGGTCTTCGCGACGCCCGACCGCGATCCGAAGGTGCGCGTGATCGTTCTGCGGGCCGAGGGCGAGAATTTCTCCTCCGGCGGCAAGATCGCCGGTTTCCTGGAGCAGACCCCGGAGCACGTGTCCGAACTGGCGATCAACGTCGCCGCCCCGGAACGCTGCCACAAGCCGGTGATCGCCCAGGTCCGCGGCTACTGCTTCGGCGTCGGCTTCGAGCTGTCGCTGGCCTGCGACTTCCGCATCGCATCCGAGACCGCGCAGTTCGCCCTGCCCGAGATGCGCATCGGCATGATCTCCGGCTCGGGCGGTTCGGCCCGCCTGCTGCACATGATCGGCATCGGCCGGACCAAGGACATGGTGATGCGCGCCAAGCGCATTCCGGGGCACCAGGCCGCCGATTGGGGCTTCGTCACCGAATGCGTCGCCGACGCCGAGCTCGAGGCCACCGTCGCCGCGCTGGTGGACGAGCTGCGCGGCTTCTCCCCGCTGGCCCAGCGCACCATCAAGGGGGTGCTGAACAGCGGCAACAACGTGTCGGTCAACGGCGCCATCGAGATTGAGGGTCAGGCCTACGGCCGCCTGCGCAGCTCCGAGGATTTCGCGGAGGGCGTCGCCTCCTTCCAGGACAAGCGCAAGCCGGTCTTCAAGGGACGCTGAGTGACAGGGCCTTTTCCTCCTCTCCCTGCTCCGCAGGGAGAGGGGAGTTCGGTACCCCTGAATTTCACCTTGTGGCTGTGGCCGGCCGATGGCATCCACAGGGTATGAACCGACAGGCTGGAGAGGGTCAGCGCCCGATGCCGGACGACGCCGTAGCGGGACCGTCGACGCCTCGCCGAGGCCGGACGGCGCGGACGCTCATGCTGGTCGGACCGCTGGTCGCCCTGGCCGCGGCCTTCGTGCTGCTGACCGAAAAGCCGGGCGAACCGAGCGACGCGGACGTTCGCGCCGATCTTGTCGCGATGATCCGGGAGGCCGCCCCGCGCGAGCGGCTGGAGGCGGAGATCGCCGCGGCGCTGGATCGCGACGTCCCGGAAGAGGCGGAGAAGTATTTCGAGGTCGCCGACCTCGTCGGCGTGCCGGTCGATCCCGCCCTTCGGTCCCGCTGGGCCGATGAGACGTCCGGCTGGCGGACGGCGTCGCGATCGGTGCGGCGCGCGGCCACCGGCTTCGTGACCGGCGAGGGGGAGGATGCCGTCGGCATGGCCGCTGCCCTGGCCTCCGACCTCACCGTCGTCGGCGATGTCCGGGACCTCGCCGGCCAGGCGTCGCGGATGATCCGGGGCGAGGCCGTGGACGAACTGACCCTTGGCCTCTCCATCGCCGGCGTGGCGCTGACGGTCGGGACCGTGGCCACGGCGGGCGGGGCCCTGCCGGCCAAGACAGGCGTCTCCCTGGCGAAGCTGGCCCGGAAGACCGGCCGGCTGACCGCGGCTTTCCAGGCGGAGCTTGGGCGCGTCGTCGCCAAGTCGATGGACGTGCCCGCCTTCCGGCAGGCCGTCCGCGACGTTCCCTGGTACCGGCTGGACGATCTGGCGGCCGTTGCGCGGCGGCACGCCGCACGCGTGGATGTTGCCGAGGCCCGGAAACTCCTTGCCTCGGTGGGCTCGATCAACCAGGCGACCTCGCCCGCCCGGACCCTGGCGGTCCTGCGCCATGTGGACGACGTGAAGGACGTCCAGAAGGCCGAACGGGCCGCCACGCTGCTCGGCAAGCCGGTGAGCGGCGCGTTCCGGCTGACCGGAAAGAAGGTCCTCGCAACGGTCGCCCGCGCCGGCGCGCTGTCCGCGATGACGCTGGGCGCCCTGTTCGCCGTGGCGAGCGGTGTCCTGTCCTTCCTGGTCGGTGCGCTGATGGCACTTGCGACGCTGTGGCGCCTGGGCACGCTGACTGGCAAGCTGGCCGGCTGGACCCTCCGAAGCGCCGTCGGGCCCCTGCGGTGGCGGACCCGTGGTACAGGGTGACGACGCGGCGGTATTCGGTCGGCGTCACGCCCTGGTGATTGCGGAAGAAGCGGCTGAAATGGCTGGGTGCGGCGAAGCCGAGCCGACCTGATATCTCCGTGGCGCTCTCCCGCCCCGCGGCCATGGCGCCGATGGCGGCCTCCATCCGCAGCACATTGAAATACATCGCCGGCGTGATCGACAGCGCCTGCTGGAACAGCCGGAACATGTGCGCCCGCGACAGGCCGGCGGCCACGGCGACGCGCGCAGCGTCGAACTCCTCCCCCAGGTTGCCGCTCATGAAGCGGATGGCCTGCCGGATGCGGAAATCCGTGGGCGCCGTGACCGGGGACAGGACGGCTCCGCGCAGGCTTCGCCAATCGGAAAAGCGGTCGACGATGGCGACCATCAGGTCGAACAGCGCCTGTTCCATCCGCTCGGCCGAGGGATCGCCGTACAGCAGCTCCGCGGTCATGCGGTCGGCGAGGCGCCGGATGTGCGGCGTCAGCTCGCCGCAGGGGTGGGAGAAGAAGCCGGGGTTGCCGCTGGCGGTGAACTCCCGCTGTATGGCGCCGAGCCAGCCGGGCTCGATGTAGAGCGCCAGGATCACGGTGCCCGGCGCCCTCGGCTGGTGGGCGTAGGAATGCGCCTCCCAGCTGTTGACCAGCACGGCCGTGTCGTCGCGCAAGGGGTGGCACCGCTCCCGCACTGCGAACTGCGTGTCGGCGCCCGACGCCTTGATCAGCACATGGCAATGGGGATGCGCGTGGTGGATCAGCGCGTGGTCCATGTCCAGCAGCGCAACGCGGCCGAACGCGCCCTGGTGAATCCGCATGGCCTTCGACATGATGCGCGGTCCTCTGTCGGCTCGGTTTCCCCGGCATGGGAAACAACAAAAATGGGCCGATCCGGCCTCTTGGTCTCCGGATCGGCACCAGTTGGGGACGTGACTCGGCGCGGGCAACCGGACCTATTCGATCACGCTGCGCCAGGACGCGCCGGGATCGACCAGCCGGTCCAGATCGACGGACTCTTCGCCCGGAACGCGGATGCGCTTGAATTTCATCTCGGGCGCGTCGACCGGGATGGTCGCGTCGATGCCCCATTTGGCGCCCAGCCCGTCGGCGGTGGACGGGTCGAGCTTGGAACACTGGCTGTCGCCGATGACGACGAGGTCCCGGTCGGCCTGGAAGCGCGTGGCGACGGCCCATTCGACCTCGCGCGCGTTGTGAATGTCCACGTCGGTGTCGACGACGACCGCATGCTTGATGTCGTAATGGGCGGCGAAGGCGCCGAGCAGCACGTTCTTGGCCTCGCCGTGCTGCGTCTTCTTCAGCTTCACCACCAGATGGTAGCGCCCGACGCCGCCCAGCGACAGGTGGACGTCCTGCACGCCGGGGAAGTTGCGCTGAAGCGAGGCGAGGATGGTCGCCTCGCGCGGGATGGCGCCGAGCAGCAGATGCTCCAGCCCGCCGCCGACGATGGTGTGGAAGATCGGGCGGATCCGGTGGGTCACCGCGTCCACCTGGATCACGTGGCGGTCGGCCCGCTCCCCGTAATATTGCGGGAATTCGCCGAACGGCCCCTCGGCCTCGCGCACGCGGGGGAGCAGGCGGCCCTCGATCACGATTTCCGCCCGGGCCGGAACGCGGACCCCGTTGGTCAGGCAGCGCACGACCTCCAGCGGTTCGCCGCGCAGCGCGCCGGCGATCTCCAGCTCGTCCTGGCCGACCGGCACGATCGCCTGGGAGGCCAGCAGCGTGGCCGGATCGACGCCGATGACCAGCGCGATCTCCAGCGCTTCCCCCTTCGCTTCGGACTTTCGGTAGAAATGATCGGTGTGGCGCGGCAGCAGAAGGATGCCGATGCGGTCCGGCCCGTTGATCTGGCAGCGGTGGATCGAGACGTTCTGGACGCCGGTTTCCGGATCGCGCGCAATGGTCAGGCCGGCGGAGATGTAGGGGCCGCTGTCGTGCTCGTTGTGGGTCGGAATGGGCAGCAGCTTGGTCAGGTCGATGGGGCCGCGATGCACGACCTCCTGCGCCGGGGCGTTGGTCACCTCGCGCCAGGGCAGCGGCTCGTCCGCGGCCTTCTGGACGTGGGCGATCAGCGCGTCGCCGGAGACGCCCAGCGCCTCGGCCATCCAGGCGCGGTCGGACACGAGGCCCGACACGACCGTTCCCGGATGCCCGTCCGGGCGGGGGAACAGGGTGGCGGTGGTCCCGTCCAGGCGTTTGGCGGCGGCCAACTCATGGACCAGCCCGACACCGGGGCGCATCACCGTCAGACGGTTGGTCGCCGCCAGCCGGTCGAGCCAGCCGCGCAGGCCGAAGGCCTTGCCGCGCGGGTCCTGGGAATGGATGCGTTCGATGATGTGCGCGCTCATGGCGTTTGTGCCCTGATGGAAGAGTTTCGAGGATGCGAGAGGGGCCGGGGGGCCATGTTCCACCCCGGCCCGTGCCGTCATACGGTCGGCGGATGATCACTTCCAGTGCCCGCCGACCGTCAAACCCGGCAGACCAATGCGTTAGCATTGATTGAGAGGGTGATACGGAGGACGCCTTCAGGCGCCGTCCGTATCAGGCGGTGTCCCGCATGGCCCGGCCCGAGGTCATCAGGCGCGGCAGGTGGCTGATGCTCATCACGATCAGCGGGATGACCAGCGCGACGTACGCGTTGTCGAAGCCGTAGGGGTCGCCGGCCATGTACCAGCCGATGGTCAGGACCAGCGATAGCAGGATGCTGGTCACCGCACCCTTCGGGCTGCCGAAGTTCGGGGCGTAGAAGATGAATAGGACCAGCACCGCCAGGGTCAGGCGCAGCGACTTGGCCAGGAAGGTCACCTTCAGCACGTCCGGCGCGAAGATGGCCAGCGGGATCGGCAGCAGGCCCACGACGATCGCGGCGACACGCACGAACATCAGCGACCTGTCGTTGCCGGCGGCCTTGCCCGTCATGGACAGGTAGAAGTCCTTGTAGAGCAGGGTCGCCGTGCCAATGCTGATGGCGGAGATCGTGCCGAACAGCGACGCGGCGAGGCCGGCGACGACGATGGCCGCCATCATGCTGTCCATCCGCGACACGATCATCGGGAAGGCCTGGAGCGAGTTGATCTGCGGGAACAGCACGGCGGCGCACATGCCGCAGACGGCCGCGGCGATGCCGAAGGGGACCAGCAGGACCGAGGTGTAGAAGCTGGCCTTCTGGGCCTTGGCGGAGTCGCCGACCGTGCTGATCGCCTGGAGGACGTACTGGGTGGAGAAGACCGCGCCCGTTCCGGCCAGGACCCAGGCCAGGATCTGCGGCCAGCCGGCGTTGTCGACGGTGAACATGGCCGGCGGCAGCTGCGCCCTCAGTTCCGACCAGCCGCCGACCTGGTCAGCGCGAAGGCGGTGGCGACGAGGATGCCGATGTACTTCACGATGGCGTGCATCACGTTCGTGTAGATGACCGACCGCATCCCGCCCATACCGACGTAGAGCGCCGCGAACAGGCCGGTGAAGACGATGGCCAGCGACCGGTCGATCTTCAGCAGCCCGGCGAGCACCGCGCCGCCGCTGGCGTAGACCGACACGGCCACGATCTGCAGCGCGAAGATCATGATGATGCTGGTGGCGATCTTGGTCGGCGCGCCGTAGGTCCGCGCCAGGGCGCCGGAAATGGTGTTCTCGCCCAGATCCTTGAACTTCCGGGCGAACAGGAAGGCGTAGAGCACGAAGCCAATGCCCAGCGCGACGAGGTTCCACGCCGCCGAGATGCCCCACTTGTAGCTGGCCTGGGCGGTGCCGACGCTGGCGGTCGTCCCGATGAATTCCGACATCAGCAGGAAACCCACCAGGATGGCGGGGTAGGTGGTGCCGCCGGACGTGAAGTTGTGGGCGGTGTTGGAGAAGCGGCGCGCGGCGTAGCTGACCACGCCCATCGCCAGGATGTAGACGACAGCCAGGGACATGGCCGTCCAATTGGCTTCCATGCGGATTCCCTCCCGGAGTTTGATGACGCCAAGCCCGTTGGTGAGGCTCTTGTTCGGGGCGCCGGTTGGTTATGGATGATGATGGGGGCCGGCCGGCCCCCCGGCGCCACCCGGAGGGGCGCCCAAGGTGACACCCAGTGCGGCGGCGCCGCTCTGGGCGAGTGCCACCCGCAATTCGTCGGTGAAGAGGCGCACGACATGGTCCACGCCACCCTCCCCGGCCGCGGCGTAGGCCATCAGGAAGGCGCGCCCCGCGAAGGCCGAGACGGCGCCCCGGCCAAGGACGCGCAGCAGGTCGAGGCCCGAGGAGATGGAACCGTCGACGAGAACCGTGGCCCGCCGCCCGACCCGCTCCACGATCGAGGGCAAGGCGCTGGCGGTGGCCGGTGCCGCGTCGAACTGGCGTCCGCCATGGTTCGACACAAGGATTCCGTCGGCGCCCAGCGAGACCGCTGTCTCGGCGTCGTCGGGATGCAGGATGCCCTTGACGATCAGCGGGCCGGTCCAGGCGTCGCGGAAGCGGGCCACCGACTCCCAGGTCAGCGGGCCGGTCATCTTCTGGTAGACGAAGCTCGCCAGATCGGCGGTGCTCGCGTCCGGCCCCAGATAGGCTTCGAAGTTGCGGAAGCGTGGCTGCCCCTTTTGCAGCATCGCCAGCGCCCAGGCCGGCGCCCGCGCCACGTCCCACGCGGTGCGCAGAGTGGGGCGGAAGGGCACGACCAAGCCGTTGCGCACGTCGCGCACCCGCTTGGAGCGCACCGGCACGTCCATGGTCAGGACCAGCGCGTGGGCGCCCGCGGCCTGGGCGCGCCGGATCAGGTCAAGCGACACCGCGTGGTCGTTCTCCGGCACGTTGTAGAGCTGGTACCAGAAGACGTCCGGCGCGATCTTGGCGATGCGCTCGATGGAGGTGTTGGCGACTGTGGACATCACGTAGGGGATGCGCGCCCGCTGCGCGGCCTTTGCGATGGACTCGTCGGCGTCCGGCCACAGCAGGCCGGCCAGCCCCATCGGGGCTCCCCCGACCGGCAGGGCGTAGCCGCGGCCGAACAGGATCGTTTCCGTCGTCACCGAGCGGACGTCCAGCCCATAGCGCGGCACGATCTCGATGGCGTCCAGCGCCCGGCGGTTGCGCGCCAACCCGAGGTCGTCGCTTACCCCGCCGGCCACGAAGTCATAGGCGAAACGCGGCGCCCGCCGCCGGGCCTGCGCCGCGAGATCGGCGACCGTCGGGAAGCGGCGGCGCAGGCGCGCGGCCCCCGTCGACAGCCCGCCGGTGCCCCAGCCGCCCGCCGGCTTTGCCGGCGTTGCTGCAGCGATGGCTTGATCCTGCGCCGACAACAGTAATCACACAGCACGTTGACCAGCGCCTGCCGGCGCTCGGTCGTCACCACGGCGACCGCTTGGCGCAGCGCCTCGCACAGCTGCTCCGGCCGCTCGACGCGGAAGCCCGTGCCGCCGCTCGCCTCCACCAGCTTCTCATAGGCCGGCGCCGGGCTGAGGTCGGCCAGCATGCGGCCGCCGTCGCACGCAGCGACGCCGGTCTTGTACATCGCCATGGTGGCGTTGCGCACCGCGCCGTAGAGCTGGTTGTTGAAGATGATGGTCAGGACCGGCAGGCCATGCGCCTCCGCGACCCAGTGGGAGGCGGTGGGATTGGCGAACATGTAGGCGCCGTCGCCGAGCGTCGCGACGACCAGCCGGTCCGGGTGAGCGAGCTTGGCCCCCAGCGCCGCCCCCAGGCCCCAGCCGAGGCCGCCGGCCGCGCTCAGCCCGAAATAGCTGCCGCTCGCGGTCTGCGGGCAATGCTCCAGCCGCAGCGGGTATTCGTTGACGATCAGCGCGTCGGGACCGACCGCCTCGGCGATGCAGGCGCTCAGCCACTCCGGGCCGATGGCGGCGCCCGGCGGCGGCGCGTCCGGAGTCCGGCGCTTGGCGGCCAGGGCGCGGGACTGGGTGCACAGGACGGCGCCGCGGACGGCGATCCGCCACGCGGGCCAGCGCGTCGAAGCCCGCCCTGGTGCGCCCCGCGCCCTGGGTGATGATCAGCGGGCGTTCAGCCGTGGCGATCCAGTCGGCGAGCCGGCGGATATCGTCCGGCTGCGGGTAGGGCACCGCCGGCGCCGGCCGGCGACCGCTGTCGGGACGGGAGACGCGGATGGGTTCGGCCAGCACGTCGCGCGGCAGGGTGGCGTAGACGGGGCCGCGCGGCGAGGTCATCGCCACCTGATAGGCCCGCGCGACCAGATCGGCGGCCTGTTCCGGCAGGTGCAGCTCGTAATCCCATTTCACCGCTTCGCGCAGCATGCCGCCCTGGTCGAACATCTCCTGCGCCCAGTGGATGTAGCGGGTGCGCGTGCCGTGCCGGCCGGTCTCGCTGTAGGGGGAGCGGCCGGCGAACAGCAGAACCGGCGTCTCGTCGCGGCTGGCGTTGAGCACCGCGTTGACCGTGTTGGCCGTCCCGACATTCACATGCACCATCACCGCCTGCGGCCGGCCGGTCGTCATGTAGACGCCGTGGGCCATCGACACGGCGACGTTCTCGTGCGGGATCACCATGGGACGGGGAACGTTAGTGCCATGCTCCGCCGCCCGGGCGAAGGCCTCCGCGATCGGAGGAAAGTCGGTTCCGCCATTGGCGAAAAAGTAGTCGACCCCGCAAGCGGACAGTTGACGCAGGAATTGGTCCGAAGCGGACTCGTCGTGTTGCTCTTGTGCTTCGGTCGTCTGCTTCTGTTCGATCAACGTTGTCACTCCCTCGACTGCCGCGGTTCATCGACCGGCATGGCTTAGTCCGTCCATAAGATGCTTGGGGGTGCCAATTAATCAAATAACTTCGAGTCATCGAAACGATCATGAAAGCTGATGAAGGAGCCGTGGGATGCGAAAGTCCACCTCATGGCCGGCCCACCGGCCGATATGGCGGAGGCGCCAGCCATCAGGGATCGTGATTGCGGGCATTAGCAATCACTATTAGTGATTGCCCGGTGACCTCCCCATAATGGGTTTCGGGTCGGCGGACAGGGCTGCGCGGCCGCCGCCAAAGGAATGGTCCCAGTCGCGAAGGAAGCGCGTGATGAACATGGTTCCGAACACCTCCGCCGGGGGGACGCCGGAGACGGGGGAAGCGAACGGCCGGCCGCTGTGCCGCCGCGTCTGATTGTCGGGATTTCCGGCGTTTCCGGGGTGATCTACGGGATACGGATGCTCCAGACCCTACGGCGGCTGGGGGTGGAGACCCATCTCGTGATGTCGCGGTCGGCGGAGATTACCGCAGCGATGGAGACGGGCTGGAAAATCGCCGACATCCGCGCGCTGGCGTCCGTCGCCCACCCGATCGACGACATCGCGGCGTCGATCTCGTCGGGATCGTTCCGCACCCTGGGCAGGGTGGTGGCCCCCTGCTCCATGCGCAGCATGTCGGAGATCGCTTGCGGAATCACGACGAGCCTGCTGAGCCGGGCCGCCGACGTCGTGCTGAAGGAGCGGCGGCGGCTGGTCCTGATGGTGCGCGAGACGCCGCTGCATCTGGGGCATCTGCGCACCATGACCGCGCTGTCCGAAATGGGGGCGATCCTGGCCCCGCCGGTCCCGGCTTTCTACGCAAAACCGGCGGATCTGGACGATATGATCGACCACACCGTCGGCCGGGTTCTGGACCTCTTCGACCTGGACAGCGGGAAGGTTCGCCGCTGGGGCGAAACGGCCCGGCGCTCCGGCCGGTCACCCGCCCATCGGGATCCGGAGCAGGCCGCCGAACCGGCCGCGGCGCCGGCCGGCGA
Organism: Azospirillum canadense; assembly: GCF_025961225.1. GTDB lineage: Bacteria > Pseudomonadota > Alphaproteobacteria > Azospirillales > Azospirillaceae > Azospirillum > Azospirillum canadense. Next base: position 1,743,548 of record NZ_JAOQNG010000010.1, read on the forward strand.
TTGCGTGGTGGACACCTGAGGGAATCACGGTATGGCGGCGCCTCGGCGCCCTTCGACCCTGCGAGATCGTCATGGACCTACGGCAACTCCAGTATTTCGTCTGCCTGTTCGAGGAGGGCAACGTGACGCGGGCCGCCCGGCGATTGAACGTGGTGCAGCCGGCGCTCAGCATGCAAATCGCCAAGCTGGAGGCGGAGCTGAACGAGAAGCTGTTCGAGCGCAGTTCGCAGGGCATGATCCCGACCGCCGCAGGGCGCACCATGTACCGGCTGTTCCTGCCGATCCTTCGCGACATTGCCGCGGCGAAGCAGGAGATCAGCAACCTGTCCGGCCGGATTTCCGGTCAGGTCGCCATCGGGCTGATCGCGTCCGTCACCCAGTCGGCGCTGTCGCAGACAGTCGAGCGGTTCTCCAGCCAGTATCCCAGCGTCGAGCTGGACATCACCGAAGGCTACACCGCCAATTTCGTGGAGCAGGTGACCACGGGGCAGCTCGACATCGCCCTGATCAACCGCTCCCGCAAGAAGCTGGCGCTCACCACCGAGGACATCCTGAACGAGGAGATGGTCCTGGTCAGCGGCACGGCCCAGGGCCCGGCTATCGTCGAACCGGTGCGGCTGGCCGACCTGTCCCGCTACCGCCTGGTGATCCCATCCAAGCGCCATGGCCTGCGCGCGGTGCTCGAACAGGAGATGGAGGCCCAGGGCATCGATCTGAAGCCGAAGCTGGAGATCGACTCGCTGATCTCGATCGCCGAACTCGTCGCGCGCACGGACTGGGTGACCGTGCTGCCCAGCATCGGTGTCCATCGCGGCTTGGCCGACGGCACCCTGCGGGCCCACCGGATCGTCGACCCGGCCATCGCGCGCACGCTCGCCTGGATACACAACCCGCGGCGCCCGCTCAGCCTCGCGGCCGTCCGTTTCATGGAGATCATGAACGAGCGGCTGCTGGAGGCGGCACGATCGACCTCGTCGGTGACGGCAGATCATCACGCGAAGTGATCCCGTTGATTAGAATAGACTATTTGCCTGCCTGACCAACCCCGGGATTAGCTGGCGGACCTGCCCGCCCCGTGCCGCGGCCCGCCGCCGCCACCCGGCCTTGCGCCGGCACGTCCCCGGCGCGCCACGGTCGCCCAACGAAAATGGAGGAAACAGACATGACCATGCCCGACAGCCATCGATCAACCGGCCAATGGATCGGCGGCGCGTGGATACCCGGACAGCGGAAGGCGACCAGCCTCAACCCCTTGGACGGCAGCGCGGTCGGGACCTTCGCCGACGGCGGACGGGAGGACGCGGACGCCGCCATCGCCGCGGCCAGCACCGCCTTCGAGCGGACGGAATGGGCGTAGAGCCCGCGCCTGCGCCAGACCGTCCTGCTGGACTGGGCGCGCAATCTGGAGGCGCAGGCCGATGATCTCGCCCGCCTGCTGACCCTGGAGAACGGCAAGGTCCTGGCCCAGTCGCGCGGCGAGATCGCCGGCGCCATTTCGGAGATCCGCTATTACGGCGGCCTTGCCCGCCACATCCCCGGCCATGTGCTGGAGGTCGAGCCCGGCGTCATCTCCACCATGCTGCGCGAACCCGCTGGCGTGGCCGCGCTGATCATTCCGTGGAATGCGCCGGCCGTCCTGCTCGCCCGCGCCATCGGGCCGGCGCTCGCCTGCGGCTGCACCGTCGTGGTCAAGCCGGCGGCACAGACCACGCTGCTGACCGCCGCTTTCATGCGCGCCCTGTCCGATGTGCCGGGGTTGCCGCCCGGCGTGTGCAACATGGTCAGCGAAACCGGGCACGCCGCGTCCGCCCGGCTGGTCGAGTCCCCCCTGGTGGACGTGCTGAGCTTCACCGGATCGACCGCGACCGGCAAGCGGATCATGGCCACCGCCGCCGAGACCATGAAGAAGCTGTCGCTGGAGCTGGGCGGCAAGAGCTGCTGCGTGGTTTTCCCCGACGCCGACATCACCGCCACGCCGGCGCGCATCGCCACCACGGCGGCGCGCGTCGCCACCGCCGCCACCATCATCTCCGGCCAGCAATGCACCGCCGCTCGTCGGGTGCTGGTCCATGGCTCCATCTACGACGCGATGAAGGAGCATCTGCGCACGGCGCTGGCGGCCATCGCCGTCAGCGACGGCATGAATCCGGCCATGGGCATGGGGCCGCTGATCGACACCGCGGCGCGCGCCCAGGTCCAGGGGCAGGTGGAGCGCGCCTTTGACCTGTGCGACGAGGTGGTCCTGCGCGGTGGTGTCCCGGACGGGCTGCCAGTGGGGGGCGCCTTCCTTACACCGTCGTTGGTCGCGCACGGCGACACCTCCGCCTTCTTCTGCCAGGAGGAGATCTTCGGCCCCTTCCTGGTGCTGGAACGCTTCGACGACGAGGCGGAAGCGGTGGCGAAGGCGAACCACACGGTGTTCGGGCTGTCGGCCAGCGTCTGGACGACAGACGGCGCGCGTGCTCTGCGCATCGCCCGCGCCCTGCGCAACGGCACCGTCTGGATCAACGACCACAACCGCCTCTTCGCCGAGGCTGAGACCGGCGGCTACCGCCAGAGCGGCCTGGGCCGGCTGCATGGCGATGATGCCTTCGCCGACTTCACGGAGCTCAAGCACATCTGCCAAAACGCCGGCTGTGTGGCGTGACTCCGACTGTCATGGGAGAAAGATTGGGAATGATCGTAAGCGGCGTGCAATCGCACCGGATCAGGGTTTGACGGCCGGCTTCCAATTCCACGGGAGCAGGTCGGCGAGGCGGCTGGCGGGGTAACCGTTCACCATGCGCTCCAAGATGTCGCGCACGTGGAAGAAGGGCTCGACACCGTTACGCTTGCAGGTGTCCACCAGCGACGCGATCGTCGCCCAGTGGCGATCGGCGCCGAACCGCCGGTCTGGCGATCATAGAAGGCCCCGGCGGCTGTGCTCCGAAACACGAAAGGCCGGCCCTGTTTCCAGGGCCGGCCTTGCCGGACAGTCGCGATTTGGTTGCGGGGGCAGGATTTGAACCTGCGACCTTCAGGTTATGAGCCTGACGAGCTACCGGGCTGCTCCACCCCGCGGGTGTGGGTCGGGACGCTGTGAGGACGGGTGCAAGTGACGGTGTACTGGTCGGCCTGTCCGGGCGGGTTGGCCTGGCGTGTGCCGTGGTGACCTGGCGGCGACCTACTCTCCCACGTCTTGAGACGCAGTACCATCGGCGCTGAGGCGTTTCACGGCCGAGTTCGGAATGGGATCGGGTGTTGGGAGCCTCGCCATGACCACCAGGTCACCAAGGCACACGCGAGCCATCCAACCGGACGGGCTGTCTTGTAAGTGAGGACGTTTGCTTCTTGCGGCGGAGTTGGGTGTTTTGTGTGTGGGCTGGCCGCTGCGCGTGGCGCGGCGGCGATGGGATCAAGCCGATCGAGCGATTAGTAAGGCTCAGCTTCGGGCGTTGCCGCCCGTCCACATGCCTCCTATCGACGTGATGGTCTGTCACGGCTCTCAAGGGAGTTCTGGTTTAGAGGTGGGTTTCCCGCTTAGATGCTTTCAGCGGTTATCCCGTCCATACTTAGCCACCCGGCGATGCGACTGGCGTCACAACCGGTCCACCAGAGGTATGTCCATCCCGGTCCTCTCGTACTAGGGACAGATCCTCGCAAAACTCCGACACCCACGGCAGATAGGGACCGAACTGTCTCACGACGTTCTAAACCCAGCTCACGTACCACTTTAATCGGCGAACAGCCGAACCCTTGGGACCTGCTCCAGCCCCAGGATGTGATGAGCCGACATCGAGGTGCCAAACGACTCCGTCGATATGGACTCTTGGGAGTCATCAGCCTGTTATCCCCGGCGTACCTTTTATCCGTTGAGCGATGGCCCGTCCACGTGGGACCACCGGATCACTATGGCCGACTTTCGTCTCTGCTCGACTTGTCGGTCTCGCAGTCAGGCTGGCTTATGCCATTGC
>NZ_JAOQNG010000010.1:1752500-1940000 GCF_025961225.1 Azospirillum canadense
AGGGAACTGGGGGTGCATGTGGTCGGTGGGTTGCCGTTCGGGGAGGACGGCGCCTTCACGCCAGACCGCCTGCTGTTTCCCCTGCGTGATGAGGCGGGACGCGTCGCAGCCCATTGCGTGGCGGTGCCTTACCTCCGCCCCGCCGATTTGCCGCCCGCGGAGACCGAGGACGCTACCGATCCTTTGATCGAGGGCGTTCGCCGTATTTACGCCGCGGCCATCGACGCTGGCCGGCAGCGGTGCCGGCCGGGAGAGGCGCTGGTCCTGACCGGTCACTGCTATATGCGCGACGGGGCGCTGTCGGAGCTGAGCGAGCGCAAGATCCTCGGCGGCAACCTGCACGCCCTGCCGGTGGACGTCTTTCCGGAGGACGCCGCCTATGTGGCGCTGGGCCATCTGCACCGCGCGCAGGCGGTGGGCGGGCGCGAGGGGGTGCGCTACAGCGGGTCGCCGCTTCCGCTGGCGATCGACGAGGAGTCCTATCCGCACCAAGTCGTGCTCGCCGAGATCGCCGACGGGCGTCTGGTCGCGCAGGAGGCTTTGCGGGTGCCGCGCTTCGTCACCGTGCAACGCGTGCCCGGCGGCGGCCGATTCGCTCCGCCGGAGGAGGCTCTGGCTGCCTTGCGCGCACTGGAGCTGGAAGATGGCCTGCCGCGCGAGGCTTGGCCGTTCGTGGAAGTGTCGGTGGAGCTGGCGGAACCGCGCCCGGCGCTCCGCGAGGAGGTCGCGGCGGCGCTGGCCGGGCGTCCCGCGCGGCTGGTGAAGCTGGCGGTGCGCCTGACCGGCCATGGCGAAGCGCTGGCCGAGACGGCCCCGCAGATGGAGTTGGCGGACCTTGCCCCGGAGGACGTCTTCCAACGCCTCTACCGACGCAGCCACGACGGAGACCCCGACCCGGCACTGCTCGCCGCGTTCCAAGAGTTGGTGACCACCGTGCAGGAGGGTGCGTGATGCGAATCCTCGCGGTGCGCGGCTGCAACCTGGCCAGCCTGGACGGCAGCTTCGCCGTCGACCTCGACCACGGCCCCTTGCGGAACGCCGGCCTGTTCGCCATCACCGGCCCGACCGGGGCGGGCAAGAGCACCATCCTCGACGCACTGTGCCTCGCCCTGTTCGACAAGATGCCGCGCCTGCCGGACGGGCGGGGCGTGCAGTTGGGCCGCGACGGCGACCCGGACGCCATCCTGACCACGGACGTCCGCACCATCCTGCGGCGCGGCGCCGGGTCGGGCTGGGCCGAGGTGGACTTTGTCGGCATCGATGGTTCCGCCTACCGGGCGCGCTGGGAGTTGCGGCGGGCGCGGCAGAACGCGCGCGGGCAGCTTCAGAAGCAGGCGATGAGCCTGTCGAGCCTGGACGGCACCAAGCGGTTCGGCGACGGCAAGACCAGCGTGCTGGAGGAGATCGCCACCCGGCTGGGCCTCAGCTTCGAGCAATTCCGGCGCGCCGTGCTGCTGGCGCAGGGCGACTTCGCGACCTTCCTCAAGGCGCCAGCGAGGGAGCGGTCGGCGCTCCTGGAGCTGTTGACGGGAACCGAGATCTACTCGCGCCTGTCCATCGCCGCGCACGAGCGCAACGTCGCGGAGCAGCGCGCGCTGGAGGCGCTGGAGGCGCAGTGCGACGGCATCGGCGTGCTGGGCGAGACCGAGCGCGCAACCCTGGAGACCGAGGCCATCGCCGCGACCGTAGCCGTCCACCGGGAGGAAGCGGCGCTGGACGTCGCGCGCGCCGCCGTGGCGTGGCACGAGCGCGACGGCCAACTGGCTGCCTCGGAGGCGGCGGCCACGGCCCAAGCAGTGGAGGCCGACCGGGTCTGGCAGGAGGCCGAACCCCGCCGGCGGGAGGCCGCCCTGCTGCGCGGGTTGCAGCCCTTGCGCGCCCTGCTGGCCGAGGCCGACCGGTGCGCGCGGGAGTCCGTGGACGCGCGGGACGCCCTGGCGCGCGCCGAGGCCACGGCCGCGGAGACGCAGCAAGCGCTGGAACAGGCCGCCGAACGGCACGCGGAGGCGCGGGCGGCCTTCGAGTCGGCCTGCCTCGCCCAAGAGGAGGCGGACCCGGACATCGAGCGCGCCGCCGCGCTGGACGCCCAGATCGCCACCCTATCGTCGCAGACCGGGGAGGCGCTGGCCGACGTCGAGCGGGCCAAGGAGCGGGTCGCCGTCCTGGCGAAGGAGGGTTCGGCGTTGCAGGTGGCGCTGGACGCCGCCCGGCGGGACGCCGCGGATCGGGAGCGCTGGCTGGCCGATCAGGCGCCGTTCGCGCCGGTGGCCGAGCAGTGGGCGCGGTGGGACGCGCTTCTGGCCCGCTGCGGCGACACGCTGCGGGCACACCGCGACGCGGAGGACCGGCAACGCCGCTGCACGAAGGATGCCGCAGCGCATGAGGACGCACTTGTCCGGAAGGGCGAGGCGCGCACGGAGGCGCAGGCGAAGCGCGATGCGGCGCAGGCGCGCGTGGCCGCGCTGCGCGCCGAACCGGTGGTCGCGCTCGACGACATCCGCCGCCGCCGCACCGCGTTGTCGGAGCGCCGCGACGCGCTGGCGGCGCTTGCGCGCTTGGCCGAGGGCGCTGGCCGCGTCGCGACGCAGATCGCCGAGGCGGAGGCGGAACACAGCCGGCACGGGGACGCGGCGGCCCAGTCCGACGCCCTGGCCGGAGAGGCCCGGGCGGCGCTGGACCGGACCAGGGCCGTGCTGGGGGAGGCCGAGGCCACCTTGCGCCGCCTGCACCTGGCGCGCCGCGAGGATGTGAGGACCCTGCGGGCGCAGCTGGTGGAGGGCGACGCCTGCCCGGTCTGCGGATCGACTCAGCATCCTTGGGCGGACGCCTCTCCACTCGCCCAGCTAGCCGACGACCAGGAGGATCGCGTCGCCGCCCTGCGCACGGAAGTGACCGATCTGGTGAAGGCCCATGGCGCCCAAGAGGCCTCCGCACGGTCCGCGCGCGAGCGGGTCGCCGGTCTGGAGCGGACTCTCGAGTCGCTGCGGCGGGAACGGCGGGACCTTTTGGACCGCTGGACGAACCGTGCAAGCGAAGCGGATCTGCCCGTCGAACCGGCGGTGGAGGAGGTCGTCACGCGGCTGGCCACGGTGGACGCCGAACGGGCCGAGGTCGGCCGCGACGAGGCCGTGGCGCTCGACCACAAGGGACGGTTCGACGCCGCCATTGAGGAGTGCCGGGCGCAGGACGCCGCCCTGGCCGACGTCAACCAAGCCATCGAGGCGCTGACCCGGCAGCGCGACGCGGCCCGCCACGCCGTGGATCTCGCCACCGCCGCGCGCGACCAAGCCGCGCGCGGCCTGGAGGACGCTCGGACGGAACTTGCGGTGCCCTTCGCGGCGCTTGAGGGGTGGGAGGCGGCGCTCCGCACCGATCCGCAGGCGCTGCGGGTTGCAACCGGCGCACGGGTGGTGGGCTTCCTGGCCCAGCGCGAGGCGCACGCCAAGGCCGTCCGCGACGGCGAAGCCCTGGACCGGCAAGTCGCCGCCAAAACGGTGGAGTCCGACGGCGCCCGGCACGCGGAGGACACCGCCCGTCGGCGCGCCGACGGCTTGGCCGGCGAACTCCGCGCCCTGCGTGAAGCCCGTGCCGGCCTGCTCGGCGGCCGGGCGGTGGCGGACGTGAAGAAGGAGCTGGCCGACGCGCGCGTGCGGGCTGACGCTCTGGTGAACAAGGCCACCATCGCCCGGCAGGACGCGGTGGGCCGGCTGTCGGCCGCCCGGCAGGACCACGCCACGCGCAGCGAGACCGCACGGCGGTGCGCCGACGCGGCAGGTGCCGCAGCGGCGGCCCTGGCCGATGCGGCGACGACGCGCTCGATGACGGTGGAAGAGGCCCGCGCACACCTCGCCCGCGGCGAGGAGTGGCTGACGGCCGAGGAAAAGGCGCTCGCCGACCTCGGCACGGCGCAACGCGACGCGGCGTTGCTGGCGGCGGAGCGGACCCGCCTGCGGGAGGAGCACCGGGCGACCAGCGCTCCCGCCGGCACCGCTGAGGAGGCCGCGATGGCCGTCGCCGTAACCTCCTCCGTCCTGCAGGAGGCGCGCGGGCGGCTGGGCGAGGCGCAGGCGCGGCTGCGCGCCGACACGGAGAACCGGGCGCGGCTCGTCGACGTGCTCCACAGGGTGGAGGCGCAGCGCAAGACGCACGCCCTGTGGGCGACGATGGCCCAGCTCATCGGGTCCCGCGACGGCATGAAGTTCCGCAACTTCGCGCAGAGCCTCAGCCTCGACCTGCTGCTGGTGCAAGCCAACCGCTACCTGGGGGATCTCGCCCGGCGCTACCGGCTGGAACGGGTGGCCGGGGCCGACCTGGAGATTCAGGTGGTGGACGGCGAGATGGGCGACGAACGCCGCGGCGTGCACAGCCTGTCGGGCGGCGAGATGTTCCTGGTATCGCTCGCCCTGGCGCTCGGCCTGTCGGCCATGGCCGGAGGCAGCGGCGGCGGCGGGATCGGCACGCTGTTCATTGATGAGGGGTTCGGCACGCTCGACCCCGACAGCCTGGACCTCGCTTTGTCCTGCCTGGAAGCCTTGCAGGCGACGGGGCGGCAGGTCGGGGTGATCAGCCACGTGCCAGCGCTGGTGGAGCGGATCGGCGTCCAGGTCCGGGTGATGCCGCTCGGCGGCGGGCGCAGCAGCGTTTCGGTGACGAACGGGACCATGGCCGGCGCCGCGGTGGCGACGGACGGCACGGCATCCGGGCCCATGGAGCGGGAGGCGCTTCTGCCGCTGTGATCGGCACGGGCGCACTCACCGCCGACGCGTCAATCATGGCGTGCCGGTGGCGATCGTCATGGCCAGTTTCGTTGATGCGCCGGAATTTGCGCAACCATTCGCCGCAGAAATGCCGCACTCGCCTCCGACGCTGGGCGCAGGACGTCGACGAATCGGGGAATGCGCCATGAAACGTGTGGTCGCGTGCGGCATTGCCGGGCTTGCGCTGGCGTTGCCTGGGTGCATGACCGCACCACGGGCCGGCCTGCCGCTGAACTACGGCAACGGTGCCGGCAGCGAGCATGGAAACTACGCCGCGGAACGGGACGGCGAGACGCGCGGCTCCTCTGGGGAGCGCTGCGTCGTCTTCAACTGGGATCGTCCGCTCACCCAGGATCTCGTCGTCCGCCTGCGGTCCGCGTCCTGCGAGTCCCGGGAGCACCCGAACTGGATGACCAGCACGGAGCTTGCCCGCACCGTCATCCCCCTGTCGGAAAGCAACCTGAGGGACGCGGCCGCGCAACCGCGCCCATAGCGGGCCCCTTCGGCGCGGTGCCGGCCGGTCCCGGACGGCCGCCGCCCTCAGGCTAGGCGGAAGGCCAGATAGCTGTCGGTGCCGACTTGGCCCGGCATGGTGACGATCGACCCGACCGCCTTTCCGGTGAATGTGATGCTGGCGTCGATGGTCCCGTTCCGGTCGAAATCGATGTGCGCGGTGGCGCCCTCGAAGCCGGGGGTTCCCTTCATGGCTTCCCAGGTGATCGTCGAGACGCCTGGGCGCCAGCCCCAGGCGGTGGCCCACTCGTTCGGTTCGAAATCGGTGATCGTCGACCAAGTCACGCCGCTGCCGCGTCCGTCGACGAAGAAGGTGTCGGTTCCGGCCCCTCCGGTCAGGAAGTTCGAGCCCAGGCCGCCGTCAAGGACATCGTTGCCACCCTTCCCATCGGCCGCGTCGTTGCCGTCGAGGAGGTTCATGAAGTCGCCGTTGTCAGTTCCGCTGACCGACTCGTCCGACTTTGACCCGATGTACTGGTTCTTGAGCGTGGTCACCGTGCCGACATAGAGGTCCATCTGGACCTCCCGCGACGAGACGATGTCGCTCACCAGCGCCGTCCGTCCGTTGGTCTGCGCAGGCACGCTGGCGTTGATGAAGCTGTCGTTCGCCGTGATCGCCGCCTTCAGCCAGCTGGCCTGCCCGCCGAGCGAGGTCGCCGCGATCGCGGTGGACACGATGCCGATGGCGAAGGGTCCGCTGCCATTGTCGTAGAAGATCGGCCCGCCGGAGTTGCCGGGATTGATCTCCAGATCCGCGTTCACGTAGTAGACGGAATCGACGCTCGATTTGCGGACGGTTCCGGCGTCGAAAGTCTCGTGCCGGCCGTACTTCGCCGGAAACCCAAGGACGCCCACGCTGCCGCCGGCGAAATTCCAATCGATGCCGAAATATCCGTAGGTGTCGCCGATCGGGTCCGACAGGGTCAGCAGCGCCGCGTCGATCTCCGACCCGGCCTGCGTGTTCCGGTAGAAATCACCGCTGATCAGCTTGCCGTCGGAGTCCGGGTCGAAGTTCGTGAAGAACTGCGCCTTGGCGACGCCGTAGGATTTGTTGTCCGATTTCGTGGGGTTGTAGGACGGGTAGATCTTGATGCTGCTGGGCTTGCCGCCCAGGCTCGCGTTGTACACGACGTGCGACGCCGTGACGACATCGTTGCGCCCGACCAGGAAGCCGGATCCCGTGTAGGTGACCTTCCCCCAGGTCGCTTCGATGTAGACGACGGCGCGCGCCGGAAACTTGTCATCATCGATCGAGCTTGTCATCGGCGCCCCGCCTGAAACGTTGCCTTCTGCGCGGCGCGTATAATGCGCGGTTGAACCGCCGTCGGACAACTCAATTCCGCGACGAGTGTATGTGTGTTCTCGGGGCCGGCGGGCTGGGTAACGGCGGCGCGGTGAAGGAACCGCCCTCGCCGAAAGCATGTTGACCGGATGGTCGCCGAACGGGGCGGCCTTCGCACCTTTTGGAGGGGGTGTCACATGGCACGCGACGAACGCTGGTGGAGGAACGACGTTGAGGAGCGCGGCTGGAACCGGGGAGAGCGCGACGTGCGCGACCTCGGCCGGCACCGCGATTATGGGCGCGACATGCTGAACGACATGCGCCAGTACGCGCGCGGAGACCGCGACCGCTGGGGTCAGGACGAGTGGCAGCGCGACGATCGGGGGCGCGACGACAACAGGCGGGAAGGCTGGGGACGCGGTGATTTCGGCCGCATGGGCTACGACCGGTCCGACTACGACTACGGCCGCGGTGGCCATTACGGCGGCAACCAGCGCAGTGGCGACCGGGGCTTCCTGGAACGGGCCGGCGACGAGATGGCGTCCTGGTTCGGGGACGACGATGCGGAGCGGCGGCGGCGCATGGACGCCTGGCGCGGCGATTCGGGTGCCCAGCACCATCGGGGCCGCGGACCCAAGGGCTACACCCGGTCCGACGAGCGCATCCGCGAGGACATCAACGATCGCCTGACCGACGATCCCTACCTCGACGCCTCCGACATCGAGGTGACGGTCAGCGGTTCCGAGGTCACCCTGTCCGGCAGCGTCGAGGACCGGCGCGCGAAGCATCGGGCCGAGGACCTCGCCGAATCCGTGTCCGGTGCCCGCCACGTGCAGAACAACCTGCGCGTCCGCCAGATGATGGGTGGAATGATGGAGTCGGGCGTCCCCGACGCCGCACTGGGGTCCGCCGCTTCCACCACCAGGACCAGTTCGGCGGGGGTATCGGGATCCATGTCCGGAGCGGGCTCGCGGGATGCGTACGACACGCGGACGACCGGTGTGGTGGGCGACATGAACGCGCCGGCGACCCTGCGCACCGCCGACACCGATTCGATCACGCGGCGCTGATCGGGGCGCTGACCACAGCGGCGGAAGCGATCAGCGACAGGGCATTGGCAGGGTGGCGGCTCTCCACCGCCCTGCCGGCTCCCGTACGGCCTCAGCCTCGGACGGGGCGCAGCACCAGATGCTTGTTGGAGGGAACGGCCGGGGCCGACGGGCGCAGCACGAGGCCCTTGGAGGTGGGCTCGATGTTGGCGTCCGGATAGACGGCCATGACGTCCTTCAGCGCTTCCTTCAGGCGGAAGGCGAGCACGCGGTGTTCGCTGACCGAGCCGAAATGCTGCGACAGGGCGTGCCAGGGCACCAGCGTCTGCTTGTCCAGGCGATGCAGGCGGTGCACCAGCCAGACATAGGCGTCGAGCGCCAGCGCCGAGTTCTTCAGCTTGGCGATGGCGTGCTCGTCCAGCGGAACGGCATGCTCCATCAGGTGCTCGAAGAAGCTCTGGGTCAAGCGCACGAACCGCACCCATTCGCCACCGGTGCGGAAGAGGTCGGGCGTGTCCTCCTCGTCGCGCCACAGCTTGATGCCGTCGATCAGGCGCTGGTCGGAGATCTCCGCCGTGGACGGGCCGGTGGTCGTGCGCAGCGTGAACTCGCTTCGGGCGATTCGCAGCACCTGCTCGCGCACCGGCTTGTAGTTGCCGCGCTCCCCACCCGTCGGCGCCAAGCCCAGCCGGCGCAGCCACGCGCTCATGCTCGGCCCCAAGTCGACGTGGGCGCTGCGGGTCTTGCGCGCCTCGGTCTGCAGGTAGATCATGATCAGGCGCGCCTTGGCGCCATAGGGAACGCCGACGTCCAGCACGGTGCCGTCGCGCAGCGGCAGGATACCAGGGCGCACGACCAGCTGGTACTTGCCGTTGTTGCGGACCCAGGGGGCCGTCTCGTCCTTCGGCTTGCGGTGCGGCAGCGACGCTTGGCAGAAACCGGCGTGCAGGTACCCGATCGCGTCCATCTCGTTGGACAGCGCCTCGTGAGCCATGATCACACGGCGGCGCTCCTTGGGGTCTTCGGTGCGGGCCAGAACCGCCTCGAACCCTTCCAAGGTCAGCTGCTCGTGGATTTTCGCCATGGACACCCTCCGGCCTCTTTCTGTCACGTTCCCGTCATTCCAGAGAACACAAAATGTGGTGGCTGTGAAGCGCGTCCATCCCAAGAATCGCTGAAGTCGCAACGGAACGTGCAGATTCCGATTCAACTTCAGCGATGAGCCCCGGGGAAGGGCCGTCGGAGCCTCTCCCGCCCCGAGCGGACAGCAGGGCCGGATTGGTCGTCCAGCCCGCAACGCGCCCGCCGGACGGTCCGCCGGCGTTTCAAAATCAGCGTTGGCTCCGCCAACCCTGCCTGGAACCGGCCCGCGGATCGGCGTCTGTCCACAGGTCCACGGCGTTTTCCACGCTGAGTTGGAATCGCGCCGGACGATTCCAGCCGGAACGGCTCGCTGACTCCGCAACGAAGGGCGCGCCGAAGTCGCAACGGGGACTCGCTCATCCTCGCTGAAGATGAGTCGCAAAAGGCGGTTATCCACGCTGAACTCGCAACCATGTCCTATATGAGTCCCGATAGATTCCCCTGTTAGACCAGTCGCACGGGCGTTGGCGCGACCCTCTTTCGCTGAAAACGCAACGTTTGCCGGTCACGGACCAGCGATCGGAGGTCCAAGGGGCTTTTCGGGCTGTCACAGGGCAGTCCTAATTCCGCCGATTCCGTCGCTGAGTTTGAAACGACGACGACTCGGATCCAACGCAGAATTGGTAACGCTCGACTCGAAAGTGGTTGGTTTTCCAGGGCTTAGGCGACTCGCCGAGTCTCGCGCTGATTTTGAAACAGGCCCGAAATTCAGCGAATCGGGACAGCGCGCAGAATTTGCAACATGAGAATCCAGGCGCATCAAGGCCCGACTCGGGATGGTCCACCCGAACCAACGCTGAATTGGTAACGCGGGCGAATATGGGCACACCACCACCCTAATCGGAGCGATTCAGCAACGGATAAACCGGACACCGCCGACCGCCGGTGATCGGGCAACTCCTATGACTTGCGTCCCATACGACGTCGCATGAGCACTGGGCTGCGGTGCAATTGACGCAAGCCGACACGCTTCGTCTTGACCAGTTGCGTCACGTCAGTAAAAAGGAATGAACCAGATCGAAGCCGGAGGCCCGATGAACGGGGAAGAACTGCGCGCCATCCGCGAACGGCGCGGTGAGGATCAGTTGAGCTTTGCGACATGGCTCAATGGCGCGCTGAACCGTCGCTACGACCGGTCGCGAATCAGCCGGTGGGAAAGCGGGGCGGAGCGAATCCCCCAGCAGGTCGCCGGATTCCTGGCCGGCCAGGGTGGCATGGCCGCAGTGCCCCAAACCGCCGGCGGGCTCGCCGCCGGGCCGAAGCTGCGGCGGGCGGTGGTGGCCGTGGCGAATCAGAAGGGTGGCGTCGGCAAGACGACGACGGCGGTCAACCTGTCCTACGCGCTGTCGACGCTGGGGCTGAAGGTCATGCTGCTGGACAGCGACCCCCAGGGCAACGCGACCGTCCACATGGGCCTCGACCCCGGTGAGATCGAGACGCACCGCAAGGGTCTCTATAATGTGGTGCGCGGCGGCGCGTCCTTCGACAGCATCCTCCAGCCGGTGTGCGGCGGAATGGTGATGCTGGCACCCTCCAGCATCGGGCTCGCCGCGGCAGAGACGGAGCTGGTGGCGGAGCCGGACAACTCCCTGGTCTTGAAGGAGAAGCTGGCCGAGGTGCGGAACCGTTACGACGTCATCGTGATCGACTGCCCGCCCAACCTCGGCCTTCTGACCATCAACGCGCTCGCCGCCAGCGACCTCGTGCTGATCCCGGTGCAGACAGAGGTGTTCGCCGGGCTGGGCGTGCCGCTGCTGCTGGAAACGATTGCCAAGATCCGGCGGCGTTCCAACCCGTCGCTGAACATCTTCGGCATCCTGCCGACCATGTTCTCCTCCCGCTTGACGCAAGATCAGGCGAGCCTGCGCGAGATCCAGGAGCATTACGAGGGGCGCACCCGTGTGCTGCCGGCCGTGCCCCGCGCCACGCTCTTCGCCCAGGCGTCGGGCGCCGGCCGCCCGGCCATCGAGGCCGACCCGAACTCCAACAGCGTGCAGGCCTACGGCGAACTCGCCCGCGAACTGGCCGCCCACCTTCAGACTGCGGAAACCGCCCATGTCTCGTAAGCTCGAACGGACCAGCACCCGCATTTTCGACAAGGCGGCGCAGCGCGGCGGCGACGCCCTGTTCGGGCTGTCGGCCGATTTCCCGCGCCTGATCGAGGTCGATCTCGACCGTGTGCACCCGAACCCGGACCAGCCGCGCCGTCATTTCGACGAGCAGGCGCTGCAGGAACTGGCGAACTCCATCGCCCGGCACGGGCTGAAGCAGCCGGTCCTGGTGCAGGACATCGGCGACGGCGACTACCGCCTGATCGCCGGGGAGCGGCGCTTGCGCGCCTGCGGGCTGGCCGGGCGCCAGACCGTCTTCGCCATCGTTACCGACGGCGACCCGGACGAGCTGGCGCTGATCGAGAACATCCAGCGCGTCGACCTTGACGCCATGGAGCTTGCCCGCGCCTTCGCCCGGCTGATCGAGCGGCACGAGTACACGCACGAAGCGCTGGGGCAGGTGATCGGCCGCAGCCAGGCGGAGGTGACGCGCACCCTGTCGCTGCTCCGCCTGCCCACCGAAATCATCGCTGAATTTGAAACGCGCTACCGTTCGGTGCCCAAAAGCATCCTGACGGAGATCGCCGCGGTGGACGACGCCGCCACGCAACGCCGCTTGTGGGACGCCGTGAAGGACGGCGGCACCGTCAAGGCGCTGCGCGAGGCGAAGAAGGCGCAGGCCGGCGGCGCTGAGCCCGCGAAGGCGGAGGCCAAGGACGCGCCGCCGCCCGTCGTCCGCCTCGTGTCGGCGGTGCACAAGATCGCCAAGGACTTCTCATCCGTCGACGTCGGGGACCTGCGCGCCCACCGTAAGCAACTTGACGAGGCGCAATGGCAGGAACTGCGCCGCCTCCACGCCCTGTTGGACGAGCTGTTGGCCTGAACTTTTGGCAACGCTGAATTTGTAACGGCGCCCGCTGACGTCAGCGCTGAACGTCAATAGCGGGCGTCAAGCGCGGGCGCCGTCGATCACCCGCCGCACCTCACAGAACCAGCGCAGCTTCTCGGCGAAGGGCAGCCGGGCGAGCCCGCTTGGCGACGGCAGCACGACGTCGATCGGGCCGTTGAACAGGCTGGTCGGCTGCATGCCCCACTCCGCCCAGTCCACATCCGCGGCGGCCAGATAGACGCCTTTTCCTGTGTAGGCGATGACGCGCGGCCGCAGCTCGGCGACCAGGGCGCGCAGGCGCGGCACGCCGCCGCGCAGTTCCGCCCGGCTGAGATCGGCCGCGCTCGTCGTGGCCCGCGCGACGAGGTTGGTCGATCCAAGCCCGAATTCCGGAAGCAGCCGGTCCTCCTCCGGCCGGAGAAGGCGCGGCGTCAGCCCGGCCTCGGCGAGCAGGCGCCAGAATTGGTTGCCGCGGCCGGCGTAATTGTGCCCAAGCGCGCCGGAGCGCGTGCCGGGGTTGAAGCCGACGAACAGCACGTCGAGGTTCGGTGCGACGATATCGGGAATGGGGCCTTCGCTGGGTTCCATGGACGCTCGCAGGGCAACGCTGAATTTGAAACGCCGGAGGTTACGCGGCGGCCCGCCACTGGGTCACGATCACTGGCGCGGCGAAGCCGGCGAGGATGAGCGCCAACGTCACGAACAGCATCGGCCCGCCGACGCTGTAGCCCAGCACGCCGAACACGCCGCCGCCGAAGAAGGACAGGACAGTCGGCACATGGGTCTTCAGCTTGTCGATCGTGCTTCGAACCAGCTCCGGGTCGGTCCGGTGGCCGGGGACGTCCAGCAGGTTGCCGAGTTCGATGCCGATGTCGGTGATCATGCCCGTGACGTGGGTGGTGCGGACGCGGGCGTTGGAGATGCGCGTCACCACCGCGTTCTGCAAGCCCATCAGGAAGCTCAGACCCATGACCAGCGTCGGGCCGCGCAACTCGTGCAGCCACAAATCGGCGGCGCCCAGCCCGGCCAGCAGCACCGCTTCCAGGAACACGCTGTAGGCGTAGATGGCCGACAGGCCGCGGCGGTGGCCGGCGTTGATCAGCAGGGTGGAGACGACCGCCCCGGCGACGAAGGTGCCCACCACCGCCAGCGCGACGCCGAAGGCGCCGAGGTTGCCGAGCGCCAGATGGTCGGCCATGGTCGAGACGGTGCCGGTCATGTGCGACGAATAGAGCCCAGCGGCGTAAAAGCCCGCGGCGTTGAGCGCGCCGGCGATGCCGGCCAGCGACCAAGCGAGCTTGCGGTCCGCCGCGGTCCCCCGGTGTTCACCCTGTCGGATCAGCATCCTGGCTTTGCATCCCCTCTGCCCTGGTGGTCGAGAATCATAACCGACGCAGGCCGACCCGGGGCAGGAGGATTGTGAGGCCCATTCCTTCTCCCCTCCGGGGAGAGGGCTTGAAGAGAGCCGCTTGTGGCGAGTCTGGGGGTCTGGCACACTGTTGTGGCTTCAAACCCCTAAAGCAATGTCCGGTGCGTGGCGCACAGATGATGCCTTACAGGTGTCGGAAGCAAACTTACCATTCCGTATCATCTTCAGCGTAAGCCCCTGAAACAAAAGGCTTCGCCGTACGCCCCCGGCGTCAGAACTCGATCTGAGACGCCGTTATGATGCTCTGGGCGATGTCGGCGATGCGGCGGCCCTGGCGCATCGCGGCCTTGCGGAGCGCAGTGTAGGCCTGCTCCTCGGTCAGGGACTTCTGCTGCATCAGGATGCCCTTGGCGCGCTCGATCAGCTTGCGCTCGGCGAGCTGGGTGCGCGCTTCGTCGCGTTCGCGTTTCAGCGTTTCAAAAGCAGCGAAGCGCGACAGGGCGGTGTCGACGATGGGCCGCACGCGGTCGGGGCGCAGCCCGTCCACCACGAAGGAGGCGACGCCGGCCTCCACCGCCGCGGCCGTGACCCCGGGCTCGGCCCGGTCGGCGAACAGGACGACGGCGCAGCCGCCGGACCGGGCCAGCCGGAACAGACCGTCCAGCGTGGTGCGGTCGGCGTCGCCCAGTGCTGCGACGACCGCGTCCGGGGCCAGCGCCGCCGCGCGGGCGGTCAGGTCGGCGAATCCCTCCACGGCGGTGACCCTGATGTTACCGGTTCCCGACACCCCCTCCGTCAGCCCCTCCACGAGCGGGCGCGTGCTCGCGGAGTCGGGGCCGGCCACCAGGATGCTCAGGGTCTTGTTCGCCATGTGGGATCGCCGCCTTCTCGTTACGCCGCCTTCGCCGTGCCGTGGTGACCGCCTTCCAGGAAGTTCAGCAGCTCTTCCCGGTAGGCGTAGTAGCGGGGATGCTCCAGCAGGGCCTGCCGGGTCCGCGGCTGCGGTATGTCCACGTTGAGGATGTGGCCGATGCGGGCGTTCGGCCCGTTCGACATCATCACCACCCGGTCGGCCAGCAGAATCGCCTCGTCCACGTCGTGGGTGACGCAGATGGCGGTGACCTGGGTGCGCGCCCACACCTCCATCAGCACCTCCTGCAGCTCCCAGCGGGTCAGGCTGTCCAGCATGCCGAAAGGCTCGTCCAAAAGCAGCAGTTTCGGCGACAGGGCGAAAGCCCGCGCGATGCCCACGCGCTGCTTCATGCCGTTGGACAGCTCTGCCGCCTTCTTGTCCATGGCGTTGCCGAGGCCGACGCGCGACAGGTAGTAGCGGACGATGTCGTTGCGCTCCGCCTTGCTGGCGTGGGGGTAGACGCGGTCGACGCCCAGCATGACGTTCTCCGCCGCCGTCAGCCAGGGGAACAGGCTGGGCGCCTGGAACACCACCGCGCGGTCGGGGCCGGCGCCGGTCACCTCCTTGCCGTCCAGGATGATGCCGCCGCTGGACAGTTCGGTCAGGCCGGCGACCATGGACAGCACGGTGGACTTGCCGCAGCCGGAATGGCCGATCAGCGAGATGAACTCCCCCTTGCGCATCTTCAGGTCGAAGCCGTCGACGACGGTCAGCGGCCCCTTCGGCGTCGGGTAGGTCTTGGTGACGCGGCTGAACTCGACGTAGCGGTCGTCGACAAGGCCCTGGGTCAGCGAGGCCAGATAGGCCTTCGGCGCCGGGGAGGCGGTGACCGGCTTCAGCGCGGGCAGCGAGAAATCGTCGTCCGTGGCGGCGGCGGCGCGGGCGACGCCGGCCTCCATCAGATAGGCGGTGACCTCGGCGCGCAAGCGCTTGAAGTCCGGGTCGTGGTTGACGGCGGTGCGGTCGCGCGGCCGCGGCAGCTCCACCGTGAAGGCGGGGCCGAGCGTGGCGCCCGGGCCCGGCGTCAGCGGGATGATGCGGTCGGCCAGCAGGATGGCCTCGTCCACGTCGTTGGTGATCAGCACGACCGTCTTGCGGTCCTTGCGCCAGATCGCCTCGATCTCGTCCTGCAGCTTGGCGCGGGTCAGCGCGTCCAGCGCCGACAGCGGCTCGTCCAGCAGCAGCATATCCGGCGTCATGGCCAGCGCGCGCGCGAAACCGACGCGCTGCCGCATGCCGCCCGACAGCTCCTTCGGCCGGCGGTCGGTGGCGTGGCCGAGGCCGACCGTCTCCACCGCGCGGCGGGTCAGCGCCCCGCGCTCCGCCCCGGCCTTCGCCTTGTGCACGCTGTCCACGGCCAGCGCCACGTTGTCCTTCACGCTGAGCCAAGGCATGAGGGAATAGTTCTGGAACACGATGCCACGCTCCGGCCCCGGCCCGCGCACCGGCTTGCCGCGGAACAGCACCTCGCCCGTATCAGCTTCGGCGAGGCCGCCCATCAGGTTGACCAGCGTGGTCTTGCCGGAGCCGGAGAAGCCGACGATGGCGACGAACTCCCCCTCCGCGATGGACAGGTCGATGGCGCGGAGCACGTTCGTCGTGCCGTAGGACTTGGAGACGTTCTTCAGTTCGAGGATCGCCTTACCGGTGGTCGCCATGGCCGGTTCCTCCTCAGCGGGTGCTGCTGTGCGACACGGCGGCCTGGAAGGCCAGCATGACGCGGTCGAGCAGGAAGCCGATCAGGCCGATGGTGAACACCGCGACCATGATCTTGGCGAGCGAGGTGGAGGACCCGTTCTGGAACTCGTCCCACACGAACTTGCCCAGGCCGGGGTTCTGGGCCAGCATCTCCGCCGCGATCAGCACCATCCAGCCCACGCCCAGCGAAAGCCGCAGGCCGGTGAAGATGTAGGGCAGCGCCGACGGCAGCACGAGGCGCCGCACCATCGTCGGAGCGGAGAGCTGAAGCACCTTCCCGACGTTCATCAGGTCCTTGTCGATGGACGACACGCCGACCGCCGTGTTGATCAGCGTCGGCCACAGCGAGCAGAGCGTGACCGTGATGGCCGAGGTCAGGAAGGACTTCTCGAAGGTCGGGTTGTCGCTGGAGATGGTGGCGCTGACCACCATGGTGACCAGCGGCAGCCAGGCGAGCGGCGACACCGGCTTGAAGATCTGGATCAGCGGGTTCATGGCCGCGTTCACCGTGCGCGACAGGCCGCAGGCCACACCCAGCGGCACCGCCACCAGGGCGCCCAGCAGGAAGCCGGTGAAGACCGTCTTCAGGCTGGTCAGGATCTGGTCCAGGTAGGTGGGCTTGCCGGCGTAGGGGCGGGTCTTCACCTCCGCCTTCGGGTCCTTCGCCAGGATTTCGGCGTTGCGCTTGGCTTGCCGGTCGTAGAAGGCGGCCTCCTTGGCGCGTTCGGTGCGGTGGTCGGCGGCGAGGTTGCCCGCCTGCTCCCACACTTCGGCCGGGCCGGGGACGGCGCCCAGGCTGGTGTGCACCTGTGGCGCCAGCCAAGCCCAGGCGGCGACGAACAGGAACAGAGCGGTCATCGGCACGCCGGCCTGGCGCCACAGCTCCAGCCCCTGCTGGCGTGGGTTCTCGCCAGCCGCCAGACGCAGCAGCGGGCTGAGCCAGCCGAGCCCGACGATCTGGAGCGTCGATGCGGCGCGGTTGAGGGCGTGCGCCCGGCGGGCCTTGCGCTGGGCGCGCAGCGCCTCGGCGGAGGACAGGGCGGCGGCTTCGGAAACGCTGGTCATGATGGTTGTCCTTTCCGTCCGTCCGTGCCTCAACCGCCAACCTGGGCGGCGCCGACCACCTGGCCGCCTTCGACCTTCTGGGCGCCCTTCAGGCCGATGCTCAGCTTCGACAGGTAGTCGTTGGGCTTGCGGCCGTCGTAGGCGATGCCGTCGATGAAGCCGCTGTCCACCGGCTTGTAGCCGTCGCTGGTCCAGGGGAAATCGGCCTCCTTCGCCTTGCCTTCCTCGACCAGCAGCTTGGCGGCCTTCAGGTAGACGTCGGGCTTGTAGACCTTGCGGGCCATCTCCGCGTACCAGCCGTCCGGCTTGGCCTCGGCGATCTGGCCCCAGCGGCGCATCTGCGTCAGGTACCAGATGGCGTCCGAATAGAAGGGATAGGTGGCGTTGTAGCGGAAGAAGACGTTGAAGTCGGGGACCGACCGCTTGTCGCCCTTCTCATACTCGAAGGTGCCGGTCATGGAGTTGGCGATGACCTTGGCGTCGGCGCCGACATATTCGGACTTCGCCAGGATCTTCACCGCCTCGGCGCGGTTGGCGTTGTTGTTCTCGTCCAGCCACTGGGCGGCGCGGATCAGCGCCTTGACGACCGCCAGATGGGTGTTCGGGTTCTTGGCGGCCCAGCCCTCGGTCACGCCGAAGACCTTCTCCGGCTTGTTCTTCCAAATGTCGGGGTCGGCGATCACGGGGACGCCGATGCCCTTCATGACGGCCGCCTGGTTCCACGGCTCGCCCACCGCGTAGCCGAAGATGGTCCCGGCCTCCAGCGTCGCCGGCATCTGCGGCGGCGGGGTCACGGACAGCAGCGCGTCGGCCTGGATCTGCCCGGACACGTCGGTCGGCGCGTAGAAGCCCGGATTGATGCCCCCGGCGGCCAGCCAGTAGCGAAGCTCGTAATTGTGGGTGGAGACCGGGAAGACCATGCCCATGGTGAAGGGCTTGCCCTCCGCCCGGTACTGGGCGATGACCGGCTTCAGCGCGTCGGCCTTGATCGGGTGGGCGGGCTTGCCGTCCGCGCCCTTCGGCAGGCCGGCCTTCATTCGTTCCCACACCTCGTTCGACACGGTGATGCCGTTGCCGTTCAGGTCCATGGAGAAGGCGGTGACCACGTTGGCCTGGGTGCCGTAACCGATGGTCGCACCCAGCGGCTGGCCGGCCAGCATGTGGGCGCCGTCCAGCTCGCCGGAGATGACGCGGTCCAGCAGGACCTTCCAGTTGGCCTGCGGCTCCAGCGTCACCGACAGGCCTTCGTCCTCGAAGAAGCCCTTTTCGGCGGCGATGGCCAGCGGGGCCATGTCGGTCAGCTTGATGAAGCCCAGCTTCAGCTGGTCCTTCTCAACGTTCAGCGGAGCGGCCTGCACGCTGCCCAAGGAAAGGGCAATGGCAGCAGCGGTGAAAAAACAGGCAGTGCGGTGGGAGGCGGAAAGTCGGATCACGTCGGTCGCTCCATCTCTCTTCCGAGCCCCAGGGGCCACGCCGACCGCGATTCCGAGCCCCTTTCAGCGATGCGCCGTGAAGGGCCTCCAGCCGGATCAAGGGGCTGTCGGAACCGGATCAGCGACGTTGCCGTGGGGCCCAACCTTGGGCGTGGGAGTGGAACGCACCACCGTCGACGCGTCCCGCCGTTCGTCTCGCAAGGACCATGCCAAAGGCCATAGCCGGGGCAGAAAGCGGTCCCAAAGGCTTGCCTTTCATGGGCGCGGCCGGAATCGGCAAAAAGCCAAGGTCAAGACCATGGTCGTAATGCGCTGCACAATTTGTCGGCTTTTGGACTGCTTTTTGTTCGATCAGAGCCAAACGCGTGTGTCGGAAACCTGACACACCACCCGGCCCATACCGTGAGCGGTGCCGGCAAAGCCCAGGCAATCCGCCACTCTCATACTTTCTTCATACCTTGGTGCCGGATTTGGCACGCGGCTTGCCAGAAGGAGGGCAGATCAGGGCAGCGGCAACGGCGTCGCCTGCCGGTTCACCGACGAACCACCCCGGACAACGGCGTCCGAGACCTTGGGATCCTCAGCGGGTCCCGGCGGTTTCGGGCGCCTTTCTTTTTCGGCCATCCTGCAAGGGCACGAGCATGCAAGAGAACCACGCATCACAGGGACTGCGCGAGCGTCTGGTCGTCGTCGGCAACGGGATGGCCGGCATCCGCACGCTGGAGGATCTGCTGGCCAAGGCGCCGAGCCGCTTTGAGATCACCGTCTTCGGCGCCGAGCCGCACCCCAACTACAACCGCATCATGCTCTCCCCCGTGCTGGCCGGGGAAAAGACGTTTGAGCAGATCGTCCTCAACGACCGCGCCTGGTATGAGGCCAACGGCATTACGCTGCTGACCGGCGACAAGGTCGAAACCATCGACCGCGCCAAGCGCACGGTCACCGCCATGTCCGGCCGCACCGTCGGGTATGACAAGCTGCTGCTCGCCACCGGCTCGACCCCCTTCATCATCCCGGTGCCCGGCGCCGACCTGCCCGGCGTCGTCGGCTTCCGCGACCTCGCCGACGTAGAGATGATGCTGGAGGCCGCCGGCAAGGGCGGGCGTGCGGTGGTCATCGGCGGCGGCCTGCTCGGGCTGGAGGCCGCGAACGGCCTGAAGGTCAAAGGCATGGAGGTCACCGTGGTGCACCTGATGCCCACGCTGATGGAACGCCAGCTCGACCGCTCGGCCGGGGCGCTGCTGCAGCACGAACTGGAGCGTCGCGGCATCACCGTGCTGACCGGCGCCGACACTGCCGAAATTCTGGGCAATTCCTGCGTGACCGGCGTACGCCTAAAAGATGGGCAGGAGCTGCCGGCCGACCTCGTGGTCATGGCCGTGGGCATCCGCCCCAACACCGAACTCGGCAAGGCGGCCGGTCTCGCCTGCGGCCGCGGCGTGCAGGTCGACGACGCCATGACCACGTCGGACCCGGCCATCCTGGCCGTGGGCGAGTGCGTGGAGCACCGCGGCCTGACCTACGGCCTCGTCGCCCCGCTGTTCGAGATGGCCAAGGTCGCCGCCGACCGCCTCGCGGGCGGTGTGGACAGCGCCTACACCGGCTCGGTCACCTCGACCAAGCTGAAGGTCACCGGCGTGGACGTGTTTTCGGCCGGTGATTTCTCCGGCGGCAAGGACTGCGAGGACATCGTGTTCCGCGACGCCGCGCGCGGCGTCTACAAGCGCATCGTGGTCAAGGACAGCCGCATCCTCGGCGCGGTGCTGTACGGCGACACCAAGGACGGCGCCTGGTACTTCCAGATGCTCAAGGACGGCGAGGACGTCACCGCCGTCCGCGACACCCTCATCTTCGGCCAGGGCTTCGGCGCGGACGGTGCGGCAAACCCTAATGCCGCCGTTGCAGCACTCCCCGACACGGCGGAGATCTGCGGCTGCAACGGCGTGTGCAAGGGCACCATCGTCAAGGCGATCACCGAGAAGGGCCTGTCGAGCCTGGACGAGGTGCGCGCCCACACCAAGGCCTCGGCGTCCTGCGGCAGCTGCACCGGGCAGGTCGAGCAGATCCTCGCCCTGACGCTGGGCGACGGCTACGCGGGTGAGAGCAAGGCCAAGCCGCTGTGCAAGTGCACCGACCGCACCCACGACGAGGTGCGCCGGGCCATCGCCACGCTGGAGCTGAAGAGCATCCCCGACGTGATGCAGCGGCTGGAGTGGCGCACGCCCGACGGCTGCCACCACTGCCGCCCGGCCCTGAACTACTACCTGCTGTGCCAGTGGCCGGGGGACTACAAGGACGACGGTCGCTCGCGCTTCGTCAACGAGCGGATGCACGCCAACATCCAGAAGGACGGCACCTACTCGGTGGTGCCGCGCATGTGGGGCGGGCTGACCACCGCCCAAGAACTCCGCGCCATCGCCGACGTGGTGGACAAGTTCGCCATCCCCACGGTGAAGGTGACCGGCGGGCAGCGCATCGACCTGTTCGGCGTGAAGAAGGAGGACCTGCCCGCGGTGTGGGCGGACCTGAACGCGGCGGGCATGGTGTCGGGCCACGCCTACGCCAAGGGGCTGCGCACGGTGAAGACCTGCGTCGGCTCCGAATGGTGCCGCTTCGGCACACAGGACTCGACCGGCCTGGGGGTGCAGCTGGAGCGGCTGACCTGGGGCACCTGGACGCCGCACAAGGTGAAGCTGGCCGTCTCGGGCTGCCCGCGCAACTGCGCGGAGGCCACGATCAAGGACCTCGGCGTGGTGTGCGTCGACAGCGGCTACGAGCTGCACGTCGGCGGCAACGGCGGCATGCACGTCCGGGCCTGCGACCTGCTGTGCAAGGTCGAAACGGAGGCCGAGGTGATGGAATACACCGGGGCCTACATGCAGCTGTACCGCGAGGAGGCGCGCTACCTGGAGCGCACCGCGCCGTGGCTGGAGCGGGTTGGGCTCGACTACGTCAAGACGCGCCTCGTGGACGACCCGGAAGGCCGCAAGGCGCTGAACGCGCGCTTCCTCTTCTCGCAGAGCTTCTCGCAGGACGACCCCTGGGCCGAGCGGGCCAGCGGGGCGGTCGACCGTCACGAATTCACGCCGCTCGCTCAGGTGGGGTAACGAACCATGGACCAGCAGATTTCTTGGGTTTCGGTTGGGTCGGTCGAGGACATTCCGCGCCAGGGCTCGCGCGTGGTGCGCACGCCGGCCGGCGAGATCGCCCTGTTCCGCACGCTGAAGGACGAGGTCTTCGCGCTGGAGGACCGCTGCCCGCACAGCGGCGGCCCCCTGTCGCAGGGCATCGTGCACGGCGCCCGCGTCACCTGCCCGTTGCACAACTGGGTGATCGACCTCGCCAGCGGCGAAGCGGTCGGCCCAGACGAGGGCTGCGCCGGCCATTGCCCGGTGCGCGTCGTGAACGGCGTGGTCCAGCTCGGGCTGGCGGGCTTCCGGAGCGGAGGCTGCGCGCATGAGTGAGGGACTGCACCAATCTCCCTTTCCCCCCCGGGGAGAGGGTCGGGGTGAGGGGGATGTCGGGGGACATGAGAGTTCGGCAAACGCCGGACCCCCTCACCCTAACCCTCTCCCCGGGGGGGAGAGGGGACAAACCGTGCGCACCACCTGCCCTTATTGCGGGGTGGGCTGCGGGGTGCTGGCGATGGTGGCGGAGGATGGCTCCGTCGCCGTGCGCGGTGACCCGGAGCATCCCGCCAACCGGGGGCGCCTCTGCTCCAAGGGGGCGAACCTGCCGGATACGCTGGGGCTGGGGGAACGCCTGCTCCACCCCACCATCAATGGCCGGCGCGTCGGCTGGGAGGAGGCGATCGCGGCGGTGGCCGGGCGGCTGTCCGACACCATCCGGCGGCACGGGCCGGACTCGGTCGCCTTCTACGTCTCCGGTCAGCTCTTGACCGAGGATTATTACGTCGCCAACAAGTTGGTGAAGGGATTCCTAGGAACCGCCAACATCGATACGAATTCACGCCTATGTATGGCGTCGAGCGTGGCGGGGCACAAGCGCGGCTTCGGGGCGGACGCGGTCCCGGTAACCTACGAGGATGTCGAGCTTGCCGACCTGATCGTGCTGGTCGGATCCAATCTCGCGTGGTGCCACCCGATTCTCCATCAACGTGTGCTCGCAGGAAAAAAAGCGCGCGGAACGCGCATCGTCGTGGTGGACCCGCGCCGCACCGCGGCGGTGGACGGCGCCGACCGGCACTTGGCGCTGAAGCCCGGCACCGACGCCACGCTGTTCAACGGCCTGCTGGTCCATCTGGCCGACACCGGCACGCTGGACGCCCGCTTCGTCGCGGAGCACACCTCCGGCCTGAAGGACGCGCTGGACGCCGCCCGCGCCGACGCACCCTCGCCGGAGCATGTCGCCGCCGTCTGCGGCCTGTCGGTCGAGGAGGTCGCCGCCTTCTACGCTGAATTCGCAACGACCAGCCGCGTCGTCACGGTCTATTCCCAGGGCGTGAACCAGTCGTCCCAGGGGACGGACACGGTCAACACGATCCTGAACGCGCATTTCCTGACCGGCCGCATCGGCGCGCCGGGCATGGGCCCCTTCTCCGTCACCGGCCAGCCCAACGCCATGGGTGGGCGCGAGGTCGGCGGGCTCGCCAACCAGCTGGCCGCGCATATGGGGTTCGAGCCGGAGTCGGTGGACCGCGTCCGCCGCTTCTGGAACGCGCCGAACATGGCCGCCAAGCCCGGTCTGAAGGCTGTGGACCTGTTCCGTGCTGTCGAGGACGGCACGGTGCACGCTGTGTGGGTGATGGCGACCAACCCCGCCGTCAGCATGCCCGACGCTGCCCGCGTGCGCCGGGCGCTGGCCAAATGCGAGACGGTCATCGTTTCCGACTGCATCGCCGACACCGACACCGGGCGCCTCGCCCACATCCGCCTGCCTGCGGCGGGCTGGAGCGAGAAGGACGGCACGGTCACCAACTCCGATCGCACGATCTCCCGCCAGCGGCCTTTCCGGCCCTTCAGCGGCGAGGCGAAGCCCGACTGGTGGATCATGACCCAGGTCGCCCGCGCCATGGGCTTTGGCGACGCTTTCCCCTACGAGACACCGGCCGACGTGTTCCGCGAGCACGCCGCCCTGTCCGGCTTCGAGAACGACGGAAGCCG
Source organism: Azospirillum canadense (assembly GCF_025961225.1). Taxonomy (GTDB): domain Bacteria; phylum Pseudomonadota; class Alphaproteobacteria; order Azospirillales; family Azospirillaceae; genus Azospirillum; species Azospirillum canadense. The sequence continues at coordinate 1,775,786 of NZ_JAOQNG010000010.1, forward strand.
CGCCTTCGACATCGGCGGTCTCGCCGGGATTTCCGACGCTGAATTTGAAACGCTGTCCCCCGCGCCGTGGCCGCGGCGGGTTGGAAGCGAGCCGACGCGGCGCCTCTACACCGACGGGCGCTTCTTCACGGCGGACGGGCGGGCGCGCTTCGTGCCGGTGACCACGCGCGCCCTGCCCCGTGCCGTGGCGCCCGGTTCGCTGATTTTGAACACCGGCCGCTCGCGCGACCAGTGGCACACCATGACCCGCACCGGCCTGTCGCCGCGCCTGTCCTCCAACGCGCCGGAGCCCGTCCTGGACGTCCACCCGCGTGACGCGGAGGCGCGCGGGCTGACCGACGGCGGCTTGGCCCGCGCCACGACGCCGGTGGGCACCGCGCTGGCCCGCGTCCGCGTGACGGAGGCGCAGCGCCCGGGCGAGGCCTTCCTGCCCATGCACTGGACCGACCGTTTCACCGGATCCTGCGTCATCGGTCGGCTGATCGACGACAACGCGGTGGATCCGTTCTCCGGCCAGCCCGACCTGAAGCGCATGCCCGTGACGGTGGAGCCCTACATCACAGCCGGGGCCACCGCCTGGACCGGTTTCCTGATCGCCCGGCAGCCGGTGGAGCCCACCCACGGGGGCTACTGGGCGCGCCGCGCCGTTCCCGGCGGCCACCTGATTGAGCTGGCCGGTGACGGCGCCCTCCCCTCCCCCGACGAGTTCACCTTCGACCTCAAAGGGGCGACGGTCGACTACAGCGACGGCGCGCGCGGCGTGCTCCGCCGCGCCTGGCTGACCCACGACCGGCTGGAGGCTTGCCTGTTCCTGTCCGCGTCGGGCGGGCTGCCCGGCCGAGGCTGGCTGGTCGACCTGCTGTCGGCGGAGGCGATGGACGCGCCCGCCCGCCGCGCCCTGCTCTCCGGCCGGTCCCCGGTGCCGGTGCTGGACGAGGGGCGGACGGTCTGCTCCTGCTTCGGTGTGGGCATCACCCGCATCATAGCGGCGCTCCAGAGCCAGCGGCTGACCACCGTTCAGGAGGTCGGGCAGGCCCTGAAGGCCGGGACCAACTGCGGATCCTGCATTCCCGAGATCAAGGAGATCATCGCCGATGCCCAGCGTTGCCACGTGGCTTGACGGACTCGCCTCCTCGTCCGAGGGAAAGCGTTTCAACTTCATCGTGGCCTTGCGCGAACGGATCGAGTCCGTCCTTCGCCCGCACACCGCCCGGCGCGTCACCCGCGCGATTCCAGAGGTGACGGCGCGCCGGCCGCACGTCACGCTGGTCGGCGCCGGGCCGGGCGACCCGGACCTGCTGACCGTCGCCGCGGCCAAAGCCATCGCCCAGGCGGAGGTGATCCTCTACGACCACCTCGTCGGCGTTGGGATCCTCGCCCTGGCGCGGCCGAGGGCGGAGCTGGTCTGCGTCGGCAAGCGATCCGGCAAGCATTCGCACGGGCAGGAGGCGATCAACGCACTGATCGAGTCCCACGCCCGCACCGGGCGGCGCGTCGTCCGGCTGAAGGGCGGCGACCCGATGATCTTCGGCCGCGCCGGCGAGGAGATCGAGCATTTGGAGGCGGCAGGCATAACCGTCTCCGTCATCCCCGGCATAACCGCGGCGCTCGGCTGCGCCTCCAGCGCCGGCATCTCGCTGACGAAGCGCGGCGTCTCGCGCGCCGTCACCTTCGTCACCGCCCACGCGCGGGAGGGCGACGCGACCGAGCCCGACTGGGCGCGGCTGGCCGACCCGAAGGGGACGCTGGCGATCTACATGGGGCGCGACCAAGCCCGGCGCGTCGGGCGAGGGCTGACGGCGGGCGGCCTGTCCGCCGAAACGCCGGTGCTGGCTGTGGAGAACGGCTGCCGCCCCGACGAGCGCCACCACTGGACCACCTTGGGCGCCATGGCGGAACACGGCGTCCCGGCGGGCGACGGCCCGACCCTGCTGATGGTGGGCGACGCCCTGGGCGTGCGGATGCCGGAGGACGCGCGATCCGGCGGGGGGATTCACCACAGAGGCACAGAGACACAGAGGATTGTTGCGTCCCATTGACCGGAAAACTCTGGGCGGATTCAAGCGGTCGTCGCAACAGCCTGGTGAAGGAGGTTGCGATGAAGAAGCAGAAGCGGCGATCGGATCGATCTGGGCGGGCTCCTCTGCGGTCACCTGGCCGGCCCCCTTCGGCACGGCGGGAGGATTGTCGGCGGTTCTGGGCGGCGATCGCGACGGGACAAGCGAGCGAGGATGCGGCATCTCTGGCAAGCGTGTCGCCCGCGGTGGGAACACGGTGGTTCCGAGAGGCCGGGGGTATGCCACCAGCGAAGTTTGCGTCATCGGCGAAGCCGCCGTCGGGACGGTACTTGCAGTTTGCGGAGCGGGAGGAGATCGCGTTGCGGCGTGCCCAGGGGCTCGGCGTGCGGGAGATCGCTCGCCAGCTGGGGCGAGCGGCCTCGACCATTTCCCGGGAACTGCGGCGCAATGCCGCCACCCGCTCGGGCGGGTTGGAGTATCGGGCGACGACCGCGCAGTGGCACGCCGACCGTTCGGCGCGCCGGCCCAAACCGGCCAAGCTCGTAGTCAATCCAGTCCTGCGCGACTACGTGCAAGAGCGTCTGGCCGGCACGGTGGTTGCCCCGGACGGCGTGGCGATCCCTGGGCCGGCCGTGACCTGGAAAGCTCGCCGCCATGGGCGTCGGCAGGACCGGCGGTGGGCCAAGGCGTGGAGCCCCGAACAGATCGCCCGACGCCTGCGGCTCGATTTTCCGGAGGACCCGACGATGCGCATCAGCCATGAGGCCATTTATCAGGCCCTGTTCATTCAAGGCCGAGGAGCATTGCGTCGCGAGCTTACCGCCTGCCTGCGGACCGGACGGACCCTGCGCGTTCCGATGGCGCGGACCCGCAAACGGGGCAAATCCTTCATCACGCCGGAGATCATGATCAGCCAACGCCCGACGGAGGTGGCGGATCGGGCGGTGCCGGGACACTGGGAGGGCGATCTCATCATCGGCCTGGGCGGCTCGGCGATCGGCACCTTGGTGGAACGGACGACACGGTTCACGATGCTGCTGCATCTGCCCCCGATGCCGGGGCACGCCAGTGGACCACGGGTCAAGAATGGGCCGGCGCTTGCCGGCCATGGTGCCGAGGCCGTCCGCGACGCCATCGCGCGCACGATCGCAACCTTGCCCGCACAGCTCCGCCGGTCGCTGACTTGGGATCAGGGGGCGGAGATGGCCCAACACGCCCATATCCGGATCGACACCGGGCTTTGCGTCTACTTCTGCGATCCGCGCAGTCCGTGGCAGCGCGGCACGAACGAGAACACCAATGGGCTGCTGCGTCAGTACTTCCCCAAGGGCACCGACCTCGCCGTGCATGACGCCGACACCCTGGCGGCCATCGCACTTGCCCTGAACACCAGACCCCGCAAAACCCTTGGCTGGAAAACTCCAGCCGAGGCGCTGGACGAACTGCTCCAATCCATCGATAAGGGAGGACGGGAAGAGGCTGTTGCGACGACCGCTTGAATCCGCCCTGTGTCTCCGTGTCTCTGTGGTGATCCCCCGGCTGTTGCGTTACAAAGCCGGCCGGCGGACCCCGGTGATGCGCTCGGCACGGGCGGCGACGTCGGACAGCGGCTCGATCACCACGGACATGGTGAAGACGGTGGCGTGCAGCAGCGTGCTGCCGTCCAGCATGATCCCGACATGGCCGGGGAAGAACACGATGTCGCCGCGCTGGTAATCGACACCTTGACCGTCTTCCGACAGCATCGGCCCCAGCCGGTCGTCGTTGCGCTGGAAGCCGCTGGAATGCCGGGTAACGATCCCGGAGGCCTGCAGCGCCACCTTCACGAGGCCCGAGCAGTCGATGCCGAACCCGCTCCGCCCGCCCCAGACGTAGGGCGTCTCCAGGAAGCGCAGGGCGGTCTCCACGGGGACGGTGTCCAGCGGGCGGGCGACCGGCTCCAGCTGCTTGCTGAAGACCCACAGCCCGTCATTAAGGCGGCACCAGCCGGCCTCGTTCTCCTCCGCCACCGTTACGAGGCTGCCGAAGCTGAGGGTCGCGACCGGCACCGCCTTGTGGGTGGGGGCCGGGTGCAGGTTGGCCGTCCGGCCGCGGACGCGGTGGGTCGGGGCGGTCGGCTCGGCGTGCGCGACGCCGGGCGCAAGCCAGCCGGTGTAGCCGTCGATCCGGCATTCGGCCTTCAACCAGTCGCCGTCGCGGTCGAGAATGGTGAAGGTCTCGCCGAACAGCAATTCGCTGGTCTGGGGAACGCCGTCCCGTGGTTCTTCCAGGAGAACGGCGTGGGGGATCTTAATCTGGCGGATCATGGGTGATACGCTAGTTCCGGCATGGTCTTAAAGCAAGCCTGGGGGCCAATCACCGCAACCCTCCCGAAGCCTCAGCTTTGCTATGGACTTGTTCCTGCACGACAGGAGGAGGCTATGGCGAACCGTTCGATGCGAATGGTGCTGATGGGGCTTGCTGGCATGACCGGCGTTTGGGTGACCGGCGTGGCCCAGGCGGCGCCGCCCCACTGCGAGAACATTACCGTCGACGACCTGCGCCAAGCCTGCATCGAGCGCGTCGCCCGCTGCGAGCCGCTGAAGTCGGCCGCCGAGCGGGACGACTGCTATCGCGGCCGCAGCCAGAAGGCGGCAGAGGCCGGTGCTGCGAACGGTCCGATCCGCCTGACGCCGAACGCCGGGACCCCACCGGCCAAGGTCGCCCCCGCCCCCGCCCCGGCTCCCGTTCCCGCCGCTCCGGCCGTGGCCGCTCCGACGCCGGTCACGCCCCCGCCATCACCCCCGCCGCAGGCGCAGCCCCCGGTTCCGGCTCCGGTCCGGACCCAGGCGGCTCCTCCGGTGGTGGTGCGGCCGGGTCAGCCGCCCGCCGCGACCGCGCCTGCGCCCATCCCGCAGCCGACCGCGAAGGCTGACCCGGCCCAAATTCCCCAGCCGCCGCGTCCGCCCGCGGAGGCGCTCAAGGCCGTACGCCCTGCCCCGGCCCCGGCGCCAGTTCCCGCGGCGGTGACGGCCCCTCCCCGCTCCGCTCCGGGCGACGGAATGGACACGGTGCGCGGCTTCTACGAGGCGCTGGCCCAGGCCGACGGCGCGCGGGCCAACGGCTTCCTGGTTCCGGAAAAGCGCAACAGCGGCGCCTACGAGGTCGGCTCCATGAGCCGCTATTACGCCAACATGCGCGAGCCGCTGCGCCTGATCGCCGCCGAGCCGATGGGCACCGACGCCGCCCGCGTGCGCTACCACTACGTCTACGCCAACGGCCGGGTCTGCGAAGGTGCGGCCGAGGTGTCCCTTTCCCGCCGCGACGGCGGGCGTCCGCTGATCGAGCGCATCCGCGCGCTGAACGGTTGCTGAGTACGGCTGCTGACGACGTCCGCTAGACCGTCCGCGTGACCTTGCTCAGGCTGGGTGGACGGTCGGGGTCAAGGCCGCGGGCGAGCGCTGCATCCGCGGCCAGCGGGTAGAAGGCCTGCACCGCTGCCAGCGGGTCCAGCATCGGGTGCAGCGGGGCCGGCAAGGGCAGCGGCGTGTGGGCGAGGTCCAGCGCGTCGGCCACCGGCGAGGCCACCAGCAGGTGGGCGCCCTGCCCGCGCAGGCGCTTTGCCAACTCCAGAACACCGGGCAAGGTCGCGTCCGGCAGGGCGACCAGCAGCACCGGCAAGGCGTCGTGGACCAGCGCCACGGGTCCGTGCAATAGGTCCGCCGCGCTCAGCGCCTCGGCGTGCAGCGTGCAGGTTTCCTTCAGCTTGGTCGCCATCTCCTGCGCCACGGGAAAGCCGTAGCCGCGCCCGACCACCAGCAGCGACCGCGCGTCACGCAGAATTGGTAACGCCACCGACCAGTCGCGTGCGGCGGCCTCGCGCAACCGGTCGGGCAAGGCGGTCAGCGCCGTTTCAAGCTCTGCGTCGGGCTTCCAGGCGGCCACCAGGGACGCGGCGGCGGACAGGCTGCACAGGAAGCTTTTGGTCGCGGCGACGGACTGCTCCGGCCCAGCGTACAAGGCCAGGCAATGTTCGGCGGCCTGGGTGAGGGGAGACTCCACCTCGTTGACCAGCGCCAGCGTCAGGGCACCGTCGGCGCGCGCCCGCTCGACCACGGTGACGAGGTCGGGGCTTTCGCCGGATTGAGAGATGGCGAGGACGAGGGCGTCCTTCAGGCGCAGCCGCGCCCCGTACAGCGTGACCGCCGACGGAGCCGCCGGTGCGGTGACAAGGCCGAGCGCCGTCTCGAACAGGGCGCGGGCGTAGCCCGCGGCATGGCCGGAGCTTCCACGCGCGACGGAGACCGCAAAGGCCGGCGGGCGGTTGCGGAGGAGCGTTGCAAGATCAGCGTAGGCTTGGCCGTTCGCGCGGAGCTGCGCCGCGATGCGGTCGGGGGTGGAGAGGGCTTCGGCGCGCATGAGGGCGCCGGGGTGGTGAGAGGTCTTTGAGTCGGTCACGGTTTCCCCCACCCTAACCCTCCCCCGCTGGGCGGGGGAGGGGACTGCCGCCGCTTTCCCGCGAAGCTTAGCTCCCTCCCCTGCCCAGCGGGGGACGGTCGGGGTGGGGGCAAGCGTAACAGAAGCTCAGCCTCGCCGCGCGCCCGTCTTCCCTGGTCCCGGCTTCCCGCCCCCCGGCGCCGTCCGCCGGCCCTTGCCGGCCTGTTGCGTGTAGAAGGTTTTGCCCGGCGCCGGCTTCGCCGCCCGTGCGGCCCCGCCCGTGGGCTGCCATGCCGGGACCAGTTGATGCTCGGCCGGGCCGATCAGGTCGGTGCGGCCCATGCGCTTCAGGGCGTCGCGCAGGACCGGCCAGTTCTCCGGGTCGTGGTAGCGCAGGAAGGCCTTGTGCAGACGGCGCTGCTTCAGGCCCTTGGCCGAGAAGACCTCCTCCGAGCCCTCGCGGCGGATCGGGCGCAGCGGGTTGCGGTCGCTGTGGTACATGGCCGTTGCCTGGGCCATGGGCGTGGGCAGGAAGGTCTGCACCTGGTCGGCCTTGAAGCCGTTCCGCTTCAGCCACAGGGCGAGGTTCATCATGTCCTCGTCCGTGGTGCCGGGGTGGGCGGCGATGAAGTAAGGGATCAGGTACAGCTTCTTGCCGGCCGCCTTCGCCGCCTTCTCGAACATCTCCTTGAAGCGGTCGTAGGTACCGATGCCCGGCTTCATCATCTTGGACAGCGGGCCAGTCTCGGTGTGCTCCGGCGCGATCTTCAGGTAGCCGCCGACGTGGTGGGTCACCAGTTCCTTCACATACTCCGGGCTGCGGACGGCGAGGTCGTAGCGCAGGCCCGAGGCGATGTTGATCTTCCGCACGCCGGGGATGGCGCGCGCCTTGCGGTACAGCTGGATCAGCGAGCTGTGGTCGGTGTTCAGGTTCTTGCAGATGTCCGGATAGACGCAGGACGGGCGGCGGCAGACCGCCTCGATCGCCTTGTCCTTGCAGGCCATGCGGTACATGTTGGCGGTCGGCCCGCCCAGGTCGGAGACGACGCCGGTGAAGCCCTTCACCTTGTCGCGCATCTCCTCGATCTCCTTGAGGATCGACCCCTCCGACCGGCTCTGGATGATGCGGCCCTCATGCTCGGTGATGGAGCAGAAGGAGCAGCCGCCGAAGCAGCCGCGCATGATGTTGACCGAGAAGCGGATCATCTCCCACGCAGGGATGCGCGCGTCGCCGTAGGACGGGTGCGGCGCGCGGGCGTAGGGCAGGCCATAGACGCCGTCCATCTCCGCCGTGGTCAGCGGGATCGGCGGCGGGGTCAGCCATAGGTCCTTGTCGCCGTGGCGCTGGACCAGCGCGCGGGCGTTGCCGGGGTTGCTTTCCTGGTGCAGCACGCGCGACGCATGGGCGTAGAGCAGCTTGTCGGCGCTGACCTGCTCGTAGGCGGGCAGGCGCACGACGGTGTGGTCGGCACCGGCGGCGCGCGGCGTGGCCGGGGTCAGCTCGTCGATGCTGCTGCTATCGATGACCGCCCAGCCCTCGGGCACCGCGTTGCGGATGATGGCCGTGCCGCGGATGTCGTCGATCTCCCGGGCCTTGTCCCCGGCGGCGATGCGGCGGGCGACGTCGACGATGGCGCGCTCCGCGTTGCCGTAGCAGAGGATGTCGGCCTTGGCGTCCACCAGGACGGAACGGCGGACCTTCTCGCTCCAATGGTCGTACTGGGCGATGCGGCGCAGGGATGCCTCGATGCCGCCCAGCACGATGGGCACGTCCTTGTAGGCCTCGCGGCAGCGCTGGCTGTAGACGATCACCGCGCGGTCCGGGCGCTTCCCGCCCTCGTCGTTCGGGGTGTAGCTGTCGTTGTGGCGCAGGCGGCGGTCCGAGGTGTAGCGGTTCACCATGCTGTCCATGTTGCCGCCGGTCACCCCGAAGAACAGGTTCGGCTTGCCCAGCGCCTTGAACGGTTCCGCGCTGCTCCAGTCCGGCTGGGCGATGATGCCGACGCGGTAGCCCTGCGCCTCCAGCAGGCGGCCGATGATCGCCATGCCGAAGCTGGGGTGGTCGATGTAGGCGTCGCCCGTCACCACGATAATGTCGCAGCTGTCCCAGCCCAGCCGGTCCATCTCCGCCCGCGACATCGGCAGGAAGGGCGCCGGCTCGCGCTCCCCCGTCCGAAATTCCGGGGCCCGGAACTTTGGGTGGGAGAAGATGTCCGCCGCCGTCGGCATGACGGTGTCTGCTTGGGCGTCGGTGGGGAGAGTGGCGTTGAGCATGACGCTGTCCGTTCGGGCCGCCGGGGCGGCCGTGCTGCGTGAAGGGGTGTCGGTCGTAGCGGGGGCATCCGCGATGTCCCGCCTTTGGCCCTCAGTCCCTACGGAACCGCCCGGGTGCGGTCAAGGATTGCCTGAGCGGCGGGGTCAACATTCTGCGCGGCGCTACGAACGAGGCCCCCTATGAACGCGACTATGTGTGCAGGCGGGGCGGTGCCGACAAGGCCCGCCATGTCCTTTCGGCGGAACGCGCCGATGCAACGTCCTGTTGGGACGGGCAGGCACTTGTTTCGACCACAAGCGAGGAGGCCCGGTATGAGTTCCGACAAGCGACACGGCGATCAGCGCGACGAACCGCTCGACATTCGATCCACGCGCGAAGGCCTTTCCGTTGACGAGGAGAAGGCCGGCTTCCAGAACGTCGAGGGGCCGGGCGCCCGCCCCGGCGAGCGGAGCCTGTCGGTCGGCGAAGGTAGCCCGGAGGCCCGCGCACTCGACGCTGGGAACGAGGAACCGGAGGATCTCGATGTCGGCCCCGGTGTGGACTCCGCGACCACCGGCAGCGTCCACGCGCCGACGACCAACGCCGGCAAGCAGCGGAATGACCGGACATGATGCGCCTGATGCCCGGCTCTGCGGTGAATGACCTGAACGTTCCGGACCCCGCAGCGTTGCAGGCGGAGTTGACCGACCTGCTGCAGCTGGAACACGACGCCCTGCCCGCCTACTCCATCGCCATCGCGTCGCTGCGCGACCCGGTGCTGCGGGACGACCTGCGCGCCCACCGGGCCGACCATGAGCGGCATGTGGAGGCGTTGTCGGCGCTGATCCGCGACCGCAACGGCATTCCGCTGCTGTTGCCGCATGTGCCCACGGGCTTCTTCAAGCTGGCGGTGCAGGCAGCGGGTGCCCCCGGCGGTGACCGCGCCGTGCTGTTGGCCTTCCTGTCGAACGAATGGCAGTCGCAGGAAAAATACGCCCGCCACGCCGCCCGCCCGCACGGTCCGGACGTGGCCGCCGTGCTCCGCCGTCACGCCGACGACGAAGCGCGGCACTACGCCTGGGCGCGCGACGCGCTGGACGTGATGGGCTGTGGGTCCGACACGATAGTCGGGATGATGGCCAACGCCTTCTCCCGCTTCCACGGCACCACCGCCGACGCGGTGGAAGGCGCCGGGCGGGTCGCCCTTGAAACGGTGATGCGGACCCTGCGCGCCGCGTGAGCGTTGTCATTCCACAAAGCAAAAGCGGAGGGATTGAATGAGCGACAAGCCCCAGGCCGACTCCCCGCGCGAGGACAAGACCAAGACTCCCGGCGACGGCACGCTCCAGGATGCCACCCCGGCTGGCCTGTCGGCCGAGGAGTTGCGCAAGCGTGCGGAGGAGGATGACAGCTCCGCCCAGCCGGGCACTGGCTGACCGTCGTTGCGACGCTTCGGTCTCATACGACGTCGTATGAGAAAACAAGGCTCCAACGAAAAAGCCCGGCGACACGCGGTCGCCGGGCTTTTTCGTTGGTTCCACGGTACGGTTCAGCGAGCCAAGCCTAGCACCGCGAAGCTGTTGCGGATGGTGGCGTCCAGGTCCGGGGGCAGGGGACGGTTGCGTTGGTCGCGGGCGGAGCGCTCGGCAAAATCCGGGTCGGCGGCCAGTGCCTTGGTCGCGGCCTCCCGCGCCTCGTCGATCCGGCCGGACTGCACGAAGGCCACCGCCAGGGCCACCTGCGCCGGCGCCGCGCTCGTCACGTCGCCGCGCATGGCGCTCGTGTGATCGGTGTTGCCGCCATCCGGATTGCCATCCGGGCCACCCACGCGCTGGCGCGCGACGCCGTAGGCGGGCAGCAGGCGACCGGCCTGCGACGGATCGCGCTCCATCGCGTGGTCCATCAGCGCCATGCCGCGGAGCGGATCGCCGGCTTCCACATGCCAGAGGCCGAGGTCGCCCAGCACCTTGGGGTCATCCGGCGCCAGCTTCAGCGCCTTGTCGCCCGCGGCGAAGCACAGGTCGTATTGCCGCCGCAGACAATAGGCCGTGTAGAGCGCGGTCAGGGGGCGCAGGCCGTTCGGCGCCAGTTCCGTCGCCCGCGTCGCGGCGGCCAGGGCGCGGTCGAGCGCCCGGTCTGCGGCGGGGTTCCCTTTCCCGCCGCGGACCGCCTCCGCTTCGAAGCGATGTTCGTCGGCGTAGAGGTAGGAGAGGGCGGACCAGAGCCGCGCCGCCTCGTTGGTGCTCAGGCTCCGTTCGGATGCGCCCTTTTCCAGGCACGCACCCAGGACCCGGCGCTCCTCCGGGCTGTGGTTCCGCCGCTCGGTCGCCAGGAAGGCGCATTCGCGGGGCACCAAGGCCGCCGCGGGTTTCGTCCTCAGGCGGGCGGACACCGCCTGGATCAGCGGACCCTGCGGGTCGGTCAATGGAGCGGTGATGCCGGCGGCGAGCGCCTGGACGAGAGCGGATGCCCGGTGGGGCGGGGGCTGTTCGAACCGTTCCGACCACAGGACGTCGCCGGTCGCCTCGTCCGTCAGGTGGACGATGACGCGGGTGTGTCCGTCCCCGTCCTGCAAACTGCCGGCGAGGCGGAGATCCTGGCCGGTAGCCGCCGCAGCGGTGCCATCGGGCCGCGCCGGTTCCAGGCGGACGGGAAGCTCGGTCTGCGCGGTCAGGCTGCGCACGATCTCGTCGGTCAGCACCGACGCCAGGGCGTTCGCTTCGGTGGGCGAGCCGATCGTGCGGAACGGCGCGATGGTGACACCGGTGCCGTGCTGCGCTCCCACTGCGACGAAGGCGCGGTCGGCCACAGGGTGTTTGGCCGCGGCTAGCGCCACAGCTTCGTCGGTTCCTGTGCCGGACGGTGTGGCAACGCCGTACAGCGCGCCCGCACCAAGCACCGCCAGGACGGCAAGTCCGGCGGTCAGGCCAGCGGCGAACAACGGCTGCTTCGCCGGCCAGCGCCGCGGTACATCCTCCATGGCCGATGGCGCGGGGTTGCCGGCGGGGGGCGGGGAGGGCTGGGGGGCCGGCGGCTCCTCCTCCGGCGTCAGGCCGGTGGGCTCGAAGTGGGGGACGTAGCCGCCCTTCGGAACGACGATGCGGATCGAGTCGTTACGCCCGGCCGTCAGGTAATAGTGCTCCAGGCTGCGCCGCAGGCGTCCGGCCTCAAGCCGCACGATGGGATCGGATTGCGGGTCGAAGCTGGGCTCGCGGTTGAAGACGCTGACCGCAATGCTGTAGGCCTTGATCTGCTGGGTGCGGCCGGCCAGGCACTCCTCGACCACGTAGCGCAGGAAGCGGCGGTTGCGCTCTGAGGCGTCGAAACGGTCGCTGGCGAGAATGCGGGCGAGCTGCGCACGGATGGCGGCTTCTTCCGGGGTCCAATCCTGCGCAGGGGGCGCGCCCTCGATCATCCGGTCATCTCCCGAAGACAAGTCATGATTCAGGGCAAGATTCAGGAAACCCTTCGGCCGATGTGGTTTGTGTCGGACGGGCGGCATTCTTCCATCACGCATGCTGGCTGTCTACCATTCGTCTGCGTCTATGCTGACCGTTACTGCGAAAAAAGCTGACCTATCCATTTGTATGAGTTTTCAACCCATCCAAAATAGCTAATACCCACCTGTGCGTGGTAAAATCCCCCTTGATCGGTCGGGTGGTAAGCTACCGTACATACCTTGCTGGACAGGCCCCTTGCGGGTGATGAGCGTTGGCCGACACCACAGGTCGGAAACGCCGCGTGACGGTGCAGCTGCCACCCATTCAATCCTTATGACCGTCGGACCGGCACCCGCCACATGGTTGGGAGGCACGCATGGCTCATCGGTCAACCACGCGTGGCGGTGATGGGGAAGGATTTGGGACGGACGCCGACGATTCGCGCTTTTCCCTGTTGCGGCATCCGTGAACCAATTGGCTGGTGAGGACATGTCGTTCGAAGACCTTTCCCGTATTCCCCCCCTCAGGCCCGCCTGTCCACCCGCCGGCGTCCCCCAACCGGGCCTCTCGCGCCGCGGAATTCTGGGGCTCGGCGCCATGGTCGCGCTGGGTGTGACGCGCAGCCGTCCGGCCGCCGCCTGGGAGCCTGAGCCGGAACGGACCGTGCGGCTCTACCACTGCCAGACCGGCGAGAGTTTCAGCGGCGTGTACTGGGCCGAGGGGCGTCCGGTGGCCGAGGCACTGGCGCGCATCGACTGGGTTCTGCGCGACCACAACAGCGACGTCTGCCGGCGCATCGACCTGGCCCTGCTCCATCGGCTTTGGGAAATGCAGGAGAAGCTGGACAGCAGCAAGCCCTTCGAGGTGCTGTCGGCCTTCCGGTCCCTGGACACCAACCGCCACACCAAGGGGGCCGCGGCGGCCAGCCTTCATCTGCAAGGCAAGGCCGTGGACCTGCGGCTGTCCGGGCGGCGGACGGCGGACCTGTACCGCTGCGCCCTGTCCTTCGGCGACGGCGGGGCGGGCTGCTATCCGCAGCGCAACTTCATCCACGTGGACACCGGCCCGACGCGGCGCTGGGTGGGGGCGTGACGCAACGGGTGGGACGGCGCGCCACTCGGTCTTTCTACCGATGGGCTGTAGGCCGTTGGCCTGATTGTGCGGCTGGCGGAGGAGGGGCACCATATCCCAAAAAAGCAGACACCGCTCTTTGGGAGGAGCCCATGCTGACCCCTTGCGACAAAGCCACTCCCATTTCCGGGGGCTTTTCGACGCTGATGGACCGCGCGCAAATGGCGCAGGCCCGGACGCTCGCGGGCTGGATTACGCTGATCGCCGAAGACCGCGGCCTGGATGAGCGCCGCATCGCCGAGATCACCAGCCTCGACGTCGAAGACGTCCGGGCGATCCTGGGCGGCACCGTCTTCCTGCTGCCACTGACCACGCTCGACCAGGCGCTGCGCCGCCTGGAAGGGCGCCCGCACTGAGTTCCGCCTTCCCCGACCTTGGAATGCCAGACCTTGGAACGGAGCACATCATGCACAGCGAATCCCGTGACCAGCGCCGCCGCAGCAAGCTCGACACCATCAGCCGCATCCGCCGCGCCGCCGACCAGCACGGTCTCGACGCCGGCGACATCGCCCGCCTGACCGGCCTGCCGCCGGGGCACGCCCGTGCGATCCTGTCCGGCTTCGGGGAAACGGTGCCTCAGGCCGCCCTGGACCGCACCGCTTTCGGCTTGCCGGACTGAGCCTTGCCCACCTGAAGCGTGCTCGCCTGGACCTTGCTCGCTTGGACCTTGTTCGCTTGGACTGCGGGCGCAGGAGCCGCGACCGGCTGGGCGGGCGTGGGAGCGCGTTTGGCTGCGGGCCGCTTGGCTTCGGGCTGGGGTGCCGCGGACGCGGTCGGGCGCCGGAGCTTGGGAGCGGCCGCCTTGGGCACCTCCCGCTCCTCCGGAGCAGGCGCGTCGGGAATGGCGGACAGCGCTGCGGCGAAGTCCGGATGGCCGCCGAGCGCGCGATAGCATCCATCCGCGTCGCGCGCAAAGGCGGTCCAGACGCCGTCGGCGTGGTGGACGCGCCCGATCTCGTCCTTGGTCCGGCCGCTGGTGATCCGGATGCCGGGCGGTGGCGCCTCGGGATCCGGCGTCTTCAAAAGTTCTGCTTTTGTTCTCATAACGGCCATCCTACCGGAACGGAAACGGCGGCGCAACCCGTGCGCCGCCGTTCTTTCGTCACCGGAGGAAGCGTCGGTCAGGCGACCGCGAGCACGTCCAGGTAAATGTTGGCCGGCTCGGACAGGTGGATGCGGTAGAGCATGCCCATCTGGTCCACGAGGATGTTCGCGACCGGGTTCTTGTCGGCCATGTCGGCGACGGCGGCACGAACGTTGCGCGGCAGGCTCTCGAGTTCGATCTCGCGGTAGCCGGTCTTGTCGGAAAGCTTGATGGTCTTCTGGCCCATGGTCAGGCGCCTTGCTCGGTGTCGGTCTGTTGCGGTGCGGCGCAAGATGGGCGCGGCCGGTTAAGGAAACGCTAAGCATGTTTGCCGCCGACGCAGCCCTGCCGCGCGTCACCCGCATCGGTGTCTGCGGAATATCGCCGGTGCGCAAAAAAGAAGCCGGCCGGCAGGAAACTGCCGACCGGAAGTTGCGGGGACGGGAGGCAAAGAAGACGGATCGGAAAGTCTGGATGCTGGTGTCGGCGTCGGGCTCCATGTGTTCGATGAAGAGACAATAAGCGGACAGGGCGCGGGGCGCTGTGGACTGGGTCACAGGGTGGGGTGATTTGTGGGAAGTGGTTGAGCGGGCGCCCCCACCCCGACCCTCCCCCGCTTCGCAGGGGAGGTAGAAAGACTTGCGGGGAAAGCGGCGGCAGTTCCCTCCCCTGCGAAGCGGGGGAGGGTTAGGGTGGGGGCAACCGGAGCCTATCCGTGAAAGAACTCATACACCCGCCGCGCCACGGCGGCGCTGATGCCGGGGGCCAGTTCCAGATCCTTCAGGCCGGCGGCGGCCACCGCAGTGGAGCTGCCGAAATGGTGCAGCAGGGCCTTCTTGCGCGCCGGGCCGATGCCGGGGATGCCGTCGATGCGGGTGTGCTCCATCGCCTTCAGGCGGCGGGTGCGGTGGGCGTCGATGGCGGTCTTGTGCGCCTCGTCGCGCAGCCGTTGCAGGAAGTAGAGGACCGGGTCGTTGGGCTCCAGCCGGAAGGGCTCGCGGTCGGGCAGGAAGAAGCGCTCGCGGCCGGCGTCGCGGTCCGGCCCCTTGGCGATGGCGGCCAGCGCCACGCCCTCGACGCCCAGCTCCGCCAGCACCGCGCGCGCGGCGTTCAACTGGCCCAGGCCGCCGTCGATCAGCACGAGGTCGGGCCACTGGCCGTCCTTGCGCTCCGGATCCTCCTTCAGCGCGCGGCCGAAGCGGCGGGTCAGCACCTCCCGCAGCATGGCGAAATCGTCGCCCGCGGCGGCCGGGTCCTTGATGTGGAAGCGGCGATAGGCGTTGCGCTGGAAGCCCTCCGGCCCCGCCACGACCATGGCGCCGACCGGAAAGGCGCCCTGGATGTGGGAGTTATCGTAGATCTCGATACGGGCGGGCAGGCCGGGCAGGCCGAAGGCGCGCGCCACCCCGGCCAGCAGCTTCCCCTGGGCGGAGCGCTCCGCCATGCGGCGGCCGTGTGCCTCGCGGGCGTTGGTCAGGGCGTGCTCCACGACGCGGCGCTTGGGGCCGCGCTGCGGAACCTCCACCTCCACCCGATGGCCGGCGCCCAGCGTCAGCGCCTCCGCCAGCAGCGCGCGGTCGGGGATGTCGTGGCTGAGCAGGACTCGGGCCGGGGGCGGCGTGTCCTCGTAGAGCTGCGCGGCGAAGGCGGTCAGGATCGCCGCGTCAACTTCATCGTGGTCATGTTTCGGGAAGAAGGCGCGGGTGCCCTGGTTGCGCCCGCCGCGGAAGAAGAAGGCCTGCACGCAGGCGGTCCCGCCCTCCGCATGCACGGCCAGCACGTCGGCGTCCTCCAGCACGTTTTCCAGGTTGATGTCCTGGCGGCTTTGCAGCGCGGTCAGCGCGCGGATGCGGTCGCGCCAGCGCGCGGCGTCCTCATAGGCCAGCCGGTCGGCGCAGTCCATCATGTGGCGGGCGAACTCCTCCTGCACGGCGGCGCTGCGCCCGCTCAGCACGTCGCGCACGCCCTGCATCTGAGCGGCGTAGTCCTCCGGCGAGACGCGCCCGACGCAAGGGGCTGAGCAGCGCTTGATCTGGTGCTGCAGGCAGGGGCGGGTGCGCGAGGTGAAGGTGACGTCGTCGCAGGTGCGCAACAGGAAGGCGCGCTGAAGCGCCGCGATGGTCATGCCGACCAGCGCGGGGGAGGCATATGGGCCGAACAGGTCGCCCTTGCGGCGGCTGCCGTTGCGGTTCGCGCTGCCGCGATGGTGCATCAGCCGCGGATACTCGTGCCCTTGGCCCAGAACGATGTAGGAGAAGGAGCGGTCGTCCTTCACCAGCACGTTGAAGGGCGGCAGCAGCGTGCGGATCAGGTTCGCCTCCAGCAGAAGCGCCTCGGCCTCCGTGTGGGTGGTGACGAACTCCATGGAGCGGGTCAGCCCGACCATGCGCCGGGTGCGGTGGGGCAGCCCCTCGGTCCGGGTGTAGCTGGCCACCCGGCGTTTCAAGTTCTTCGCCTTGCCGACGTAGAGGATGCGCCCGTCCGCCCCGATCATCCGGTAGACGCCGGGGGTCGCCGGCAGCGTCGGCAGGGTGGCGCGGATGACCGCCGTTCCGTCCATGAGCCTTCTCCTGCTGCATCAACCAGGAAGGGGCGCAAGGAAGCAAGGGAACGAAACGTGGACCAGCGACAATGTTGGGATTTTCGAATGAAATTCCGCTGAAGCTCCCTCTCCCGCCGGGGGCGGGAGAGGGTTTGGAAGATCCTACCCCCCGAAGACCGTGTTCAGCTGGGCTCCGACGCGGATGAAGGTGGTGCGCTTGGCGACTTCCTTCAGCTTGGTGGCGCCGATGTAGGTCATCATGCTGCGCACGCCGCCCATGATCTCCTGCATCGTGCCTTCCACCGGGCCGTGGTAGGGGACGTCGACGGTCTTGCCCTCCGACGCGCGGTAGGCGGCGACGCCGCCCGCGTACTTCTTCATCGCCGTGTCCGACGACATGCCGTAGAAGGTCATGGCGACGGGCACGCGCTGGCCGTCGCGCTCCTCGTAGCGGAGGTCGCCCTCGCACTCGTCGTGGCCGGCCAGCATGCCGCCGAGCATGACGAAGTCCGCGCCAGCGCCATAGGCCTTGGACACGTCGCCCGGCACCGTGCAGCCGCCATCGCCGCAGACCTGGCCCTTCAGCCCGTGCGCAGCGTCGGCGCATTCGATGATGGCGGACAGCTGCGGGTAGCCGACGCCGGTCATCTTGCGGGTGGTGCAGACCGACCCCGGCCCGATGCCGACCTTCACGATGTCGGCCCCGGCCAGCAGCAGCGCCTCCGTCATGTCGCCGGTGACGACGTTGCCGGCCATGATGACGAGATCCGGGTTCTCCGTCCGCATGCGGCCGATGAAGCGCACGAAGCGCTCCGTGTAGCCGTTGGCGACGTCCAGGCAGACCTTGCCCACCGGGGCCTTGGCCTTCACGTGCTGGAACTTGTCGTAGTCGGCCTCTGTCGTGCCCAGCGAATAGAAGACGTTCGTCGTATCCGTGTCGCGGAAGAAGGCGACGAGATCCTCGGCCGGGTAGTGCTTGTGCAGCGCCGTCATGGCGCCGAAGCGCGACAACGCCTTCGCCATCGCCATGGTGCCGACCACGTCCATGTTGGCCGCGATCAGCGGGAAGCCCGTCCATTCCCCGCCGGTGTGCAGGAACTTGAACGTGCGGTCGACGTCCACCTCGCTGCGGCTTTGCAGCGTGCTGCGTTTCGGGCGGATCAGCACGTCCTTGAAGTCGAGCTTCAGATCGCTTTCGATGATCACCGTTCGGACATCCTGGTTTGGCGCCCCCGCGAGGGAGCGCAACATTCTTATAAGGTGGGAACGTCAGCCCTGCGCCAACAGGTCCAGCAGCGACAGGGCCACCACCTCCGTCGCCTTGTGCAGGTCGGACAGGGGCAGGCGCTCGTCGGCGCGGTGGGCGTTGGCTTCCTCGATCGTGTGCGGGCCGGCGCCAAACAGGGCGATGGGAACGCCCGCGTCGGAATAGTGGCGCGCGTCGGTGTAGAGCGGCACACCTTTGGTTTCCACCGGCTCCCCCATGATCCGGCTGGCGTGGGCGCAGAGCACGCCAGCGATCCGGTCCGTGCCCGCCAGCGGAGTCAGCGGGCGGGCCAGCAGGATGCGGCGCACCTCAACGCGGGCCTTGGGAAAGGCCTTGGCTGCCTCGGCGATGACGGCGCGCAAGGACGCCTCCACCGTCTCCGGGTTCTCCTCCGGGATCATGCGGCGGTCGAGCCGCAGGGTGACGCGGTCGGGGACCACGTTGGTGTTGATGCCGCCCTTGATCAGCCCAACGGTCAGCTGGGGGGAGCCGATGCCGGCCACCGCCGACACCGTGGCGGGGAACGCCTTGCGGTGCTCGTACAGCGCGTTCAGGATAGCGGTGGTCGCCTCCAGTGCGTCGATGCCGGTCATCGGCAGGGCGGCGTGGGCGGACTTGCCGGTGACCTCGATTTCCAGGTGGAGGCAGCCGTTGTGCGCGGTGACCACGGCGTAGCTGAAGCCGGCGGCGAGGGCATAGTCGGGCTTGGTCAGCCCCTCGTCCAGCAGCCACTTCGGCCCGATCTCGCCGCCCGCCTCCTCATCGTAGGTCAGGTGCAGTTCCACCGTGCCGCGGTCCAGCCCGGCCTTCTCCAGCGCCAGCAGGGCGTAGGTGTAGGTGACGAAATCGGACTTCGACACGGCGACGCCGCGGCCGTACATCCAGCCGTCCACCACCTCCGCCCCGTAGGGATCGCGGGTCCAGCCCTCGCCCGGCGGGACCACGTCGCCATGCGCGTTCAGCGCCACGGTGGGGCCGTCGCCGAAACGGCGGCGGACGATCAGGTTGGTGGCACTGACCATGCCGTTGGCGCGCACGAGGTCGGCGGGGACGGGGTGCCGCTCCACGGTCAGGCCCATGGCTTCCAGCAGCTCCGCGGCGCGCTCCGCGTGGGGGGCGCAGTCGCCGGCCGGGTTGTCGGAGGGCACCTTGACCAGCTCGGCCAGGAAGCGGACCTGGTCCTCGCGGGTGTGGGCCAGAAAGTCGCGGACGGCCTGTTGGGAGGACTCGGTCATGCTCGGAGGGTCTCGTGGTCGAAGTGGCGGAGGAGGTCGAGGAGGATGCGCACCGACAGGTCGGCGTCCTCCACGGTGATGGATTCGGCGGGGTTGTGGCTGATGCCGCCCTTGCAGCGGACGAACAGCATGCCCATCGGCAGCGCGCCTGCGAACGACATGGCGTCGTGCCCGGCACCGCTCGGCAGATGCAGCGGGCGGATGCCGGCGCGGCGGATGGCGGCCTCGATCCGCTCGATGATGGCGGGGGAGCAGACGGCGGCCGCATCGTTGTGGGTGCCTTCGATGGTCATGGCCACGCCGCGTCGTGCGGCGATGCCCTCCAGCTCCGTGCGGATGGCGGTGCAGGCGGCGTCGCGGACGAAATCCTCCGGCGCGCGGACGTCCATGGTGAAGACGACCTCGCCGGGGATGACGTTGACGGCGCCGGGCTTTGCCTCGATCCGGCCGACCGTGGCGACGAGGTTGGCGATGGAGGAGGCAATGCGCTCCACCGCCAGCACCATTTCCGCCGCGGCGACCAGCGCGTCGCGGCGGTGACCCATGGGCACCGTCCCGGCGTGGCCGGCCACGCCGCGCACCCGGACGGAGAAGCGCGACGCGCCGTTGATCGCCGTGACGATGCCGATGGGCAGGCCTTCCGCCTCCAGCACCGGGCCCTGCTCGATGTGCAGCTCGACGAAGGCCAGCGCCTCGCCCGGCTTGCGCGTGACGGAGGCGATGGAGTCCGGGTCGCCGCCGAAGGCGCGCAGCGCGTCGGCCATGCGCACGCCCTCGCGGTCGCGGCCCTCCAGCGCATCGGCGTCGAAGCGGCCGACGATGGCGCGGCTGCCGGTCAGGGTGTGGGGGAAGCGCACGCCCTCCTCGTCGCCGAAGGCCAGCACCTCGATCGCGAAGGGCAGACGCTCGCCCAGCCGGTTCAGCTCCGCCACCGCGGCGATGGCGGCGAGCACGCCCAGGTTCCCGTCATACTTGCCGGCGTTGCGCACCGTGTCGATGTGCGACCCCAGCAGCAGCGCCGGCGCGCCGGGCGTGGCGCCCTCGTAGCGGCCGACCACCGTGGCGATGGGATCGAGGTGGACGGCCATGCCGGCGTCCTTCATCCAGGCCGCGACCTGATCGGCGGCAGCCTTGTGCTGCGCCGACAGGAACAGGCGGGTCAGCGCGCGCCCACCCTGGTCTGAAGAGTCCTGGCTGTGGGCGGCGAGCGCGTCCAGCCGCTCCATCAGGGCGGTTCCGAGTTCGGTCATGGAAGCAGGTCCTTGAGGCGGAGGAGGGTGATGCGCTCGACCTGGGCCAGGGCGGTTTCGAACTCCTCCTCCGGGCTGTTGTGGATGCGGCGTTCGAACGCCTCCAGGATTTCGGCGCGGCTGCGGCCCTTGACCGCCATGATGAAGGGGAAGCCGAAGCGCGCCTTGTAGGCGTCGTTCAGCGCGGTGAAGCGCTGGAACTCCTCCGGCGTGCAGCGGTCGAGCCCGGCGCTGGCCTGCTCCGCCGTGCTGTCGGCGGTCATGCCGCCGGTTACCGCCAGCTTTCCGGCGAGGTCGGGGTGGCCGTTCAGCAAGGCGAGCTTCGTGTCGTGGTCGGCGGCGCGCAGCACCTTCACCATGGCGGCGTGCAGGCCCTCGGCGGTGTTCGCCCGCTGTTCCCATGCCTGTTCGGCGATCCAGGGCGCGTGCTCGAACACGCCGCCGAAGCGGGCGACGAAGGCCGCCCGGTCCATCTCGCTTGGTCGCATCATCGGTTCCCTGTTACGCCCATCCTGCGCAGCATACCCGCAATCGCGGCGTTCCGCTTTTTCGATCCGTTTGAAAGTCTTTTTGGGCAGGACCGGTTCGGGGCAGGCGGGGTGGGGGGTATAAAGGCGAGGGGGATCACCACAGAGACACGGAGACACAGAGAAACCACCCCTCTGTGTCTCCGTGTCTCTGTGGTGAGATCATGACGGCACAAGAACTAGGAGGGGCATCATGGCGGATGGCGGGCGTTTGACGACGCATGTTCTCGACACGACGCATGGGCGGCCGGGGGCCGGGATGGCCGTGACGCTGTACCGGCTGGAGGGCGACCGGCGCGACCGGCTGCTTCAGGTCCGCACCAACGCCGACGGCCGCTGCGACGGGCCGTTGCTCGCCGGGGCCGACCTGACGCCCGGCGTCTACGAGCTGGTGTTCGAAGCCGGCGCCTATTTCCGCGGGCTGGGCGTCGACCTGGGGGAGCCCGCCTTCCTCGACGTGGTGCCGATCCGCTTCGGCATCGCCCGGACGGACCAGCACTATCACGTGCCGCTGCTGATCTCCCCCTACAGCTACTCCACCTACCGGGGCAGCTGATCGGCGGTCTGTTCGGTCCAGGCCGCGAGGAGCCTGCGCTCCTCCGGCGTGATCTGGGTGACGTTGCCGGGCGGCATGGCGTTGGACAGCACCGCCCAGGCGCGGATCTGGCCGGCGTGGCGGCGGATGTCCTCCGGGCTGTCGAGCCGGACGCCTCGCGGCGCCTCGCCGATGCCCTCCCACACCGGCGTCGCGGCGTGGCACATGCTGCACCGGCTGGCGACCACCTCCTCCACCTGGGCGAAGTCGGCGCGGGCCGGCACCGCGGCGGTGTCGCTGCCGTCCTTGGGGCCCAGCGTGCTCAGCGCCACCACGGCGGCCATGCCCGCGGCGGCCACGCCCCAGGTCCACCAGGGGGTCGGCTTGCCGGCGTGGCGGGAATTGAAGAAGTGGCGGATGACCGCCCCCACCACCAGCACGATGGCGACGATCAGCCAGCTGAAGCGCGTGCCGAAGGCCAGCGGGTAGTGGTTGCTGATCATCAGGAAGACGACCGGCAAGGTCAGGTAGTTGTTGTGCAGCGACCGCTGCTTGGCCTGCTTGCCGAGCGCCGGGTCGGGTGTCTCCCCCCGCAGCATGGCGGCCACCGCTTTGCGCTGGTTCGGGATGATCAGCCGGAAGACGTTGGCCGACATGATGGTGCCGATCAGCGCGCCGACGTGCAGCATGGCCGCCCGCCCGCTGAAGACGTGGCTGAGACCCCAGGCGACCAACACCAGGAAGACGAAGCCCGCCGCCGCCAGCTTCACGTCGTCCTTGCCCAGCGGCGACTTGCACAGCCGGTCGTAGACGTGCCAGCCGAGCCCCAACGCGCCCAGGCTGATCAGGATCGCGCCCCACCAGGGGATGTCCAGCACCGCCGGGTCGACGAGGAACAGGTTGGCCCCGTGGTAGTACAGAACCGCCAGCAGGCAAAAGCCGCTGAGCCAGGTGGCGTAGCTTTCCCACTTGAACCAGGTCAGCTTCTCCGGCAGCTCCGCTGGGGCGACCATGTATTTGGCCATGTGGTAGAAGCCGCCGCCATGCACCTGCCACGCCTCCCCCGCCACGCCGGGCGGCAGGCCCTCGCGCTTGCGCAAGCTGGCGTCCAGATGGATGAAGTAGAAGCTTGAGCCGATCCACGCGATGGCCGTGACCACGTGCAGCCAGCGCACCAGAAAGTTGACCCATTCCCAGACGATCAGCTCCATCGCGTCCCGGCCCCCTCATGCGCGTTGGTGTCCATCGCAAACTGTACGGTTGCGGCGGTGCGGCAGGGAAGCGGATGCGCGCACCAGCACTTTCAAAAAAAACGCAAAGGTGGGATGGTCGGTGGAATTCCCCACTCCTCCCTGCTCACGCGCAAACGAAGTTTGCGCTGACGCGACAGGCGGACCTCTGGTCCGCCGAAAGCGGGGAGAGGGTCAGGGTGAGGGGGCGCCCTGCAAGGGCGTCCAAGCACTGCAATGAGCGTGCGTTTCCGGCCTACGGCCGCCCCCTCATCCTAACCTTCTCCCCAGGGGGGAGAAGGGACTTTGTATAGGGACGTGCCGTGGCTCTGCTGGAGAACATGCGGGTGTTCGTGCGGGTGGTGGAGCTGGGCAGCCTGTCGGCGGCCGGGCGCAGCCTACGCCTGTCGCCGGCGGTGGTCAGCCACCGGCTGCAAAGCCTGGAGGAGCATCTGAACGCCCGGCTGCTGAACCGCACCACCCGGCAGGTGCAGTTCACCGAGGCCGGCAAGGTCTTCTTCGAGCATTGCCTGGAGGTGCTGGACGCCGCGGAGCGGGCGGAGAGCAGCGTCGCCGCCATCGGCGGGGCGCCGGTGGGCAGCCTGCGCGTGACGGCGCCGTTGGGCTTCGGGCGACACATCCTGGCGCCGATGGTGCCGCGCTTCCGCGCGCTGCATCCGCAGGTGGAGGTTCGGCTTCGCCTGTCCGACCATCTGCTGGACCTGCTGCGCGAGGCGACGGACGTCGCCATCCGCATGGCGGTGCTGAAGGACAGCAGCTTCATGGCGCGCAAGGTCTGCGACCTGCCCCGCGTGCTCTGCGCCGCCCCCGCCTATCTGGAGCGGCGCGGCGTGCCGGAACGGGCGGAGGATCTGCTGTCCCACCATTGCCTGCTGCTGCGCTTCCCCGGATCCCAGCAGTTCCAGTGGACCTTGCAGACCCCGCACGGGCCGATGACCCTGCCGGTGTCCGGCCAGTTCGACGCCGACGACGGCGATGTGCTGACCGCCTGGGCGCTGGCGGGGGAGGGGATCGCGCTGAAGCCGGTGTGGGAGGTGGCCGACCACCTGCGCAGCGGCGACCTGCGCGTCGTGCTGCCCCACCTGCCGCCGGAGCCGGTGGCGCTGGCCGTGCTCTACCCGCACCGCAACCTGTTGCCGGCGAAGATCCGCGCCTTCATCGACTTCTTCGTGGACAATGTCCGCAACGACCTGATCCGGCGGAGTCCTGACGCGGTTTTATGATGGTCAGGATTGCAACCGGGGCGAATTCCCCTTTGGCGCCAAGGCTGTGCTATCATACTGTTTCGCCAAGCGGCACCGCCCGCCGCAGGGAAGGACGAGAATGGCTCCACCTCCGCCCAAGACACCGCCGCATTCGCCGCTCCGGCCTCAGCGCAAGAAGACGCGCCGCGCGACCCAGCGCCTGACCATGACCGACGTGGCGAACGCCGCCGGCGTGTCGCCCAGCACCGTGTCGCTCTACCTGCGCAAGCCGGAAGCCGTGTCGGAGGAGCTGGCGACCCGCGTCCGCGCTGTGATCGACGAGCTGGGCTATGTGCCGAACCTCGTCGCCGGCAGCCTCGCCGCCGCCAAGAGCCGCACGGTCGGCGTCATCCTGCCCTCCATCACCAACTCCTTCTTCGCGGAGACCTACAACACGCTGCAGAGCGCCTTCCAGGCGGCGCACTACCAGACCCTGCTGGGCGTCAGCGAGTTTGACCCGGAGCGGGAGGAGGAGCTGATCCGCGCCTTCCTCGCCTGGTCGCCGGCCGCGGTGGTCTCCACCGGCCTGCACCACACCGACCGCACCCGGGCCATGCTGCGCTCCAGCGGCATCCCGGTGGTGGAGATGTGGGACATCCCCTCCGCCCAGTTCCCGGCAGTGGACATGACCGTCGGCTTCTCCCACTTCGAGGTCGGGCGGCGGCAGGCCAGCCACCTCTATGACCAGGGCAGCCGCAAGGTCGCCTACATCGGCGCCGCCGTGCACCAGGACATGCGCGTGCGCAGCCGCACCGACGGCTATGAGGACGAGGTGCGCCGTCGCGGCCTGCACGAGCCCATCTCCTTCACGGCGCCCGACACCGCTTCCACCCCCGTGGGCATCTGGCTGATCGACGAGGTGTTCGCGCTCCATCCGGACATCGACGGGGTGGTCTGTTCCAACGACGCCATGGCGCTCGGCGTGCTGTTCGAGGCGAACCGGCGCGGGCTCAGCGTGCCGGACGACATCGCGGTGATCGGCTTCGGCGACCTGACCTTCAGCGCCGCCTGCATCCCGCCGCTGTCCACCGTCCGCCCGCCCCAGCGGGAGATCGGGCAGTTGGCCGCCGCGCAGATCCTCCGCCGCCTCGACGGCGGGGACCCGGCGCAGCCGCATCACCGCCTGGACTGCGAGCTGGTGGTCCGGGACAGCACCCGGCCGGCCGAAGCAACGGCCTCAACTACTCCGTAAGAGGTTTTTCCCGCGGGGGAGTACCCCGAGACGACGCGCCTTCCGACCGGAACCCTCCGCCGCCTTCCGCCGTTCGCTGCGCATGCGAATGAACGGGGCGCCGCACGGTTTGCCCCGATGCCGAGCTTGGCTCGCAGAAGAGGGCAGACCGAATGCGCGATTTCGACACCGGGGCCGGGACGCCGGTACCGGCCGCCGCTCCGGCTTACGTGCGCCGTCCGGAAGGGCCGGCGGGGTTCGATTACCTGATCGTCGGGGCGGGCTTCGCCGGCAGCGTGCTGGCCGAACGGCTGGCGGCGGGGCTGGGCAAGCGGGTGCTTCTGATCGACCGGCGCCCGCACATCGGCGGCAACGCCTACGACCACCACAACGACGACGGCCTGCTGATTCACCGCTACGGCCCGCACATCTTCCACACCAACGCCCAGCAGGTCGTGGACTACCTGTCGCGTTTCACCAAGTGGCGGCCCTACGAGCACCGGGTTCTGGCGCGGGTGGACGAACAGCTGGTCCCCATCCCGATCAACCGGACGACCGTCAATCGCCTCTATGGTCTCGACCTGGACGAGGCGGGCGTGGCCGCCTTCCTGAAGGCGCGCGCCGAACCGGTGGCGGAGATCCGCACGTCGGAAGACGTGGTGGTGGGTGCCGTGGGGCGGGAGCTGTACGAGAAGTTCTTCCGCGGCTACACGCGCAAGCAATGGGGTCTCGACCCGTCGGATCTCGACAAGTCGGTGACCTCCCGCGTGCCGACGCGCACCAACGACGACGACCGCTATTTCGGCGACAGCTTCCAGAACATGCCGCTGCACGGCTACACGCGCATGTTCGAGAACATGCTGGACCATCCCAACATTACAATCATGCTGAACGCCGACTACCGCGACGTCGCGCGCGAGGTGCAACACCGCAACCTGATCTTCAGCGGCCCAGTGGACGAGTATTTCGATTACCGCTTCGGCAAGCTGCCCTACCGCTCCCTGAAGTTCCAGCACGAGACGGTGGACCGGGAATGGTTCCAGCCCGTGGGCGTGGTGAACTACCCCGGCGAGGACGTGCCCTACACCCGCATCACCGAATACAAGCACCTGACCGGGCAGACCCACGCCAAGACCAGCCTGACCTACGAGTTCCCCTCGGCCGAGGGCGATCCCTACTACCCCGTGCCGAAGCCGGAGAACGCGGAACTCTACCGGAAATACCAGGCGCTCGCCGACGCCACGCCGAACGTTCAATTCGTCGGGCGGCTGGCGACCTATCGTTACTACAACATGGACCAGGTCGTGGGGCAGGCGCTGGCGCTCTACACCCGCATCGCCAGGGGCGAGGGCGCCACGACCGAGGCGGCGCGCGGCATGTCCGGCATCGGCGCCGGGGCCGGCGCCCCGGCCCGGACGACGGCCGCCCCGGAGGCGTGAACGTCGCTTTGAAACCTGTCCCCGGTCCGGCGTGTTGACGAGAAAACCGTTGCTCTGACCGGGGCAGGAGGAGAAGCGATGAAAGCGTTCGGAATCGCCGTCATTTTCGCCGTCGTGCTGGCCATTGGCGCCAGCGTGGTGCTGCAAGGGGGCTTCAGCCGCATGGCGGAGAACGCCTTCGCCACCCCCAGCGCGCGGATCGGCAAGGAAAACACCGTCGAATACCGCGACTTCATGGGTCCGCCGAACGAGGAGCGGCTGGCGGAAAAGCCCAAAAACGGCTAGAAAATTCACCACAGAGGCACGGAGACACAGAGTTTGTTTTCTCTGTGTCTCCGTGCCTCTGTGGTTGTTTTGTTTCTCCGCTGCGTCACTCCACCGCTTTACTCCGCCGCGCGGTGGTGGACCGGACGACCGTCGTTGGCGCGCATGGCAAGGATCTGCTCCTCGTACCAGCGGCTGTGGTGCTCCTTGGCCCAGTTCTCGTCGACCACGCCGCGGCCCATGGCGTCGAAGGCGCCTTCCATCCCGATCGTGCCGATGTAGATGTGCGCGATGATCACCGCGATCATCAGCGATGCGATCAGGCCGTGCAGCACGTGCAGGATCTGCATGCCGCCGATTCCGGTGACCGAGAAGGGCAGCATCAGCAGCACGCCGCTGACCGCCAGGGCGAAGCCGCCGAACACGACCGCCCAGAAGATCAGCTTCTGCCCGGCGTTGAAGCGCCCGGCCTCCGGATGCTCGCCGGCCTTGTTCAGGACGCCGCCCAGGGTCCGCAGCCAGACGAGGTCGGCCTTTTCCGGCAGGTTGTCGCGAATCCAGATGACGAAGATCAGGATCAGCCCCAGCGTGAAGGGGATGGCGAAGAAGTTGTGCAGGAAGGTGCTGGCGTAGGCCGTGCTGGTGAAGGCCTCATGCCCGATCAACGGGATCAGCAACGGCCGCCCGAAGGTGATGATCAGGCCGGTGATCGCCATGATCAGGAAGCTGACCGCCGTCGTCCAGTGGGCGAACCGGTCGAACCCGCCGAAGCGCGGCACCCAGCGGCCGGACCGCCCCTTGGAGATGCGGATGGTGCCGCGGAACAGGTAGAACAGCGTCAGCGCCGCCAGCATGCCCAGCGCCAGCGTGCCGGCGACGACCCGCAGCCAGTAGGACCGGAACTCGCGCCACTCCCGCCCCTCCGGCTGGACGAGCACGGACAGCTTCTCGTCGGGGATGCTGACCGTGCCGACCAGCTTTTCCTGCGGCTGGTAGAGCGGGACCTGCTCCTTGGTGGCCGGCGGGTTGACCGGATTCTGGTACAGCTGCGCCCGGACCGCGGGCGCGGCCAGCACCAGCACCGCCAGGACGAGCAGGTGGATCAGAAGGTGGCGGTGGTGCCTCGTCATGTCGCGTCCTTCCCTGTTCTTTGAGCCCTTCTCCCCCGTGTGGGAGAAGGGTTGGGACGAGGGGGCGGCCGTAGGCCGGAAAAGCCCTGCAAAGAGGCTGCGTTGACGCCCTGCGGGCGCCCCCTCACCCTAACCCTCTCCCCGGAGGGGAGAGGGGATTTGAGGTCAGCTGCCCTTGGTGCCCGATGCGCCGGGGCCGAAGGCGCGGCCTTTATCGGCGTTGCCGTAGGCCGTCGACCAGCCGTAGGCGCCGGAGCCGTAGCCGCGGCGGAGTGAGCGTTCCTGGTAGATGTCGGCCAGGACGTCGCCGTCGCCGGCCATCAGCGCGCGGGTGGAGCACATCTCGGCGCACAGCGGCAGCTTGCCCTCGGCCAGCCGGTTGGAGCCGTATTTCTGGTATTCCTCCGGCGAGTTGTCGACCTCCGGGCCGCCGGTGCAGAAGGTGCATTTGTCCATCTTGCCGCGGCTGCCGAAATTGGTGGTCTGCGGGTACTGCGGCGCGCCGAAGGGGCAGGCGTAGAAGCAGTAGCCGCAGCCGATGCACAGGTCCTTGTTGTGCAGCACCACCCCGTCCGCCGTCTGGTAGAAGCAATCCACCGGGCAGACGCCGGCGCAGGGCGGGTCGTTGCAGTGCATGCAGGCCATGGAGATGGACCGCTCGCCGGGCACGCCGTCCTTCAGCGTGATCAACCGGCGCCGGTTCATGCCCCAGGGGATCTCGTGTTCGTTCTTGCAGGCGGTGACGCAGGCGTTGCACTCGATGCAGCGTTCCGCGTCGCACAGGAACTTCATGCGGGCCATGGTCTGTCCTTCTCCTCCCGTCCGCTTACGCCGGCCATCCGCTCACGCTGGTTCAACGCGGCACAGCGTCACCTTGGTTTCCTGCATGAAGGTCACAGGGTCGTAGCCGTAGGTCGTCACGCTGTTGGCGGCCTCGCCCAGGACAATGGGGTCCGTGCCCGGCGGGTAGTTCCCGCGCAAACTTTCTCCCTGCCAGTAGCCGGAGAAATGGAAGGGCATGAAGACGGTGCCGACGCCGATCCGTTCGGTGACCTGGGCCATGACCTTCGCCTTGGCGTCGTTCTCCGGCCCGTAGACCCAGACCATCGCGCCGTTGCGGATGCCCAGCCGTTCGGCGTCCTTCGGGTTGATCTCCGCAAACATGGTCTGTTGCAACTCGGCCAGCCACGGGTTGGACCGTGTCTCCTCGCCGCCGCCCTCATACTCGACCAGACGGCCGGAGGTGAGGATGAAGGGGAAGCGCTGGCGCAGGTCGCTCTCGGCGATCTTGGACTGGAGCGAACGGGCGAGTTGCGGCAGGCGGAAGTCGCGCCGGTCCGGAATGGCCGGGTACTCCTTCACCAGCTCCGGCCGCGGGGAATAGATCGGCTCGCGGTGCACCGGAACCGGGTCGGGCAGGTTCCAGGCCACGCAGCGCGCCTTGGCGTTGCCGTGCGGCACGCAGCCGTGCTTCATCGCCACGCGAATGATGCCCATGGACAGGTCCGTCTGCCAGCTCACCTCGTCCGGCTTGTCGCCGCCGATGGCCTGGATGACGCGCGCCTCTTCCGGCGTCAGGTCCTTGTCCCAGCCCAGCTTCTTCAGCATGGCCATGGTGAATTCCGGATAGCCGTCCTGGATCTCCGACCCCTGGGAATAGGAACCGTCGGCCAGCAGGCTGACGCCGTTGCGCTCCACGCCGAAGCGGGCGCGGAACACGCCGCCGCCGTCCATCACATGCTTGGACGTGTCGTAAAGGATGCCGCAGCCCGGATGCCGCAGCTCCGGATGGCCCCAACTGGGCCAGGGCAGGCCGTAATAGTCGCCTTTGCAGGGACCATCGGACGCCCGCATGGTGATCTTGTCGAAGTCGGCCTGCTGCTTCATGTGCATTTTCAGCCGCTCCGGCGACTGGCCGGTGTAGCCGGTGGAGATGCAGCTGCGGTTGATCTCCCGC
The DNA here is from genome assembly GCF_025961225.1 of Azospirillum canadense. Classification (GTDB taxonomy): domain Bacteria; phylum Pseudomonadota; class Alphaproteobacteria; order Azospirillales; family Azospirillaceae; genus Azospirillum; species Azospirillum canadense. The sequence continues at coordinate 1,805,940 of NZ_JAOQNG010000010.1, forward strand.
AGGATGTCCTCCGGCACGGGGCGTGTGTTCTCGACCGAGATGTGCTTGAACATCTCGTCGGCGAAGCCGAACTTCTTCGCCATCAGGTACATGATGGTGTAGTCGTCCTTCGATTCGAAGATCGGCTCCACCACCTTCTCGCCCCACTGGAGGGAGCGGTTGGAGCAGGTGCGCGACCCGTCGGTCTCAAACGACGTGCAGGCCGGCAGCAGGTAGGTGCCGTTGCGCCGCTGCTTGAAGGAGGCGAAGGTCGTCGGGTGCGGGTCGGCGACGACCAGCAGCGACAGCTTCTCCAGCCCCTTCAGCATCTCCGGCATGCGGGTGACGGTGTTGCCGCCGTGGCCCATGACGAACATCGCCTTCAGCGGGGAGGGCTGCTCGATGTCCTCCGGCTTGTAGGTGACGGCGTCGAACCAGCGGGTGGTCGGGATGCCTTTGGCCTCCATCAGCTCCTTGGAGGTGAAACGGGCCTTCATCCAGTCGTAGTCCACGTCCCAGGCGCGGCAGAAATGCTTCCATGCCCCCTCGGCCAGCCCGTAGTAGGAGGGAAGGGTGGAGACGTCGAGCCCAAGGTCCGTGGCGCCCTGCACGTTGCAGTGGCCGCGGTAAATGTTGGCCCCGCCGCCGGCCACGCCGATGTTGCCGAGCGCCAGCTGGAGGATCGACAGCGCGCGCACGTTGGCCGTGCCGGTCGTCTTCTGCGTGATGCCCATGCACCAGATCACCGTGGAGGGCCGGTTCTTGGAGATCAGCTCCGCCACCCGCTTGACCTGCTCGCCGGGCACGCCGGTGACGCGTTCCACCGTCGCGGGGTCCCACTTCTTCACTTCGGCACGGACCTCGTCCATGCCGTAGACGCGTTGGCGGATGAACTCCTTGTCCTCCCAGCCGTTCTCGAAGATGTGCCACAGGATGCCCCAGGTCATGGGGATGTCCGTGCCCGGGCGGATGCGGACGTATTCGGTTGCGTGGGCGGCGGTGCGGGTGAAGCGCGGGTCGATGACGATGTAGGGGGCGCGGTTGCGCTCCTTTCCGCGCAGCGCGTGCGGCATGGAGACGGGGTGCGCCTCCGCCGGGTTGCCGCCGATGAACAGCAGCGCCTTGGCGTTCTGGATGTCGTTGTAGCTGTTGGTCATGGCGCCGTAGCCCCAGGTGTTCGCCACGCCGGCGACCGTGGTGCTGTGGCAGATGCGCGCCTGGTGATCGACGTTGTTGGTCCCCCAGAAGGCCGCCAGCTTGCGGAACAGGTAGGACGCCTCGTTGGTGAACTTGGCCGACCCCAGCCAAAAGACGGCGTCCGGCCCCGACTGCTTGCGGATGTCCAGAAGCTGGTTGCCGATCTCCTCGACCGCCTGATCCCAGGAGATGCGCTGCCACTGCCCGTCCACCAGCTTCAGCGGGTATTTCAGCCGCCGCTCGCCCTTGGTCAGTTCGCGCACCGACGCACCCTTGGCGCAGTGGGCGCCCTGGCTGATCGGGCTTTCCCAGCCCGGCTCCTGCCCGGTCCAGACGCCGTTCTGCACCTCCGCAATCACCGTGCAGCCGACGGAGCAGTGGGTGCAGACGTTCTTGCGGGTGACGACCTCCACATTGGGGACCATCGGCCCGGCCTCCGCCTTGCGGATCATGGTGGCCGGCAGCGCGCTCAGCGCTGCCATGCCGCCCGCCGCAAGGCCGGAGCTTTTGAGGAAGCCGCGGCGGTCCACGGTCGCGCCGAGACCGGCCGCCAGTCCGGACGCGAGGCTGCGGGCGAGCGAACCGCGGGCGGGCTTTCCGGTGGAGCGCTTGACGAGCATGGCGGGACCCTCGTTTGGAACAGGCGGCGTTTGGAACAGGCGGTTACTAAAGGCGATTCAGGGCGTAGAAGCGCTCGACGTGGGCGTTGTCCTGGTAGCGGGACTTCAGCTGGTCCTGCCGGGACTCCGTCGCCGCCTCGGCCGGGGCGGTCGTGTTCGCGAGCGTGGCCGCGGCCACGCCCGCCGCGCCGATGCCCAGCCCTTTCAGCAGGTTGCGGCGTTCGATTCCGGGCTTTTCCGTTTTGCTCGTGTTGGGTTTTGGGGTGTCGTCACGGCGCATGGCTGGTGCCCTCCCGCTCGTCAAGTGCGCCGGCCGCGTGCGCAAGCATCGCGAAGGCGTCGGCTTCAATGTCCAGGAACAGACGGCCGATCGTCCCGACCGGCCGGTAGAGGTTCGCCGCCTCCGCGGTCTCCAGGTCGGCGAAGAAGCGGCCGGCCCAAGGGGCGAGATGGCGGTCGAAGAAGCGTTTCTGCCGGTGCAGGTCCGGCGGCCCGAGGGAACCGTCGATCAGCGCCGCCATCATCTCCGCGATGGAGGCGATGTGGTCTTCCGGCTCCACTACATCTGCGGCGCGCTCGATGCCCAGCGCCTGCATGTCCTCGCGCAGGCGGGCCAGCGGGCGATCGTTCAGGAATCCGGTGCGGTAGTAGGAGGCGAAGGGGACCAGTTCTCCCCGCGTCACGCCGACGAGCAGGTCGAAATACTCGCGGCCGGCCTGCTGTTCGTCGATGGACGCGGCGCGCGTGGCGAGGTCGCCGATGGCGCGGCCGAACGAAGTGCCGTCCCCGGACAACCCGGCGACGGTGTTGAGAAGCGCGCGCGACGGCGGGCGCGCCAAAAGCTGCGCCAGCAGGGTGTAGACCTGCGCGCGCAGTCGGTCCGCGTCATCCACGTCGTCCATAGGACCGTGTTCGGCGTGTTCCGCCATGCCGTCTCCCCGCATCGCACCGCCTTTTGCGGCCGGTTGGCCCCGGCTCATGTCTCGTCAACAGAAGGCGGAGACGATTGTTGCGCAGCCCGGCTTGCGCTGGGCGTTGGTGGTACGTCGGAAAGGGACTCTCTCCCTCTCCCCCCTGGGGAGAGGGCCGGGGTGAGGGGGGTCCCGACTGTTTGGTTCGTCCGGCAAACGCGCAACCCCCTCACCCCTACCCTCTCCCCGGAGGGGAGAGGGAGACTCGTCCTCCTTGGGCTCGTCCTTGCCCAGGATGTTGTCGACCATGTCCAGGATGCGGTCGGTGGGCAGCAGCGCGCCGTAGCCGGGGGCGTTGCAGTCCCAGTCATATTCGGCGAAGCCGCGGAAATTCGCGATGACCGGGTCGCTGACCCAGGCCTTGCGCAGGGCCTGGAGCCGAAGCGCCTGTGGCACCTCCGGGGCGAGGAAGGCGGTGTAGTCGCTGTCGGCGCCCAGGCTTTCCACCGGCGGAAGGCTGGCCGGGTCGAAGACCGGTTCGGCGCTGTCCGCGGGCGCGTCTTCGTCGGCTGGCTCCGCGACGTCTTCGGGATCCTCGGCGGGAAGAGGCGGCGGTGCCTCCTCGCGCGCTTCGCGCTTCCGGCGTGACCAGCGGGACAGGAAGCCTTCGGACTCATCCATGCTCTTGGCCATGCTCATGGCGACGGTCGTCCTTCTGGCAGGTAACGGGGACTCGGCGGGCCATCGCCTCGGGGTCGGGGCGGTCGCGCTGCCGCTTGTAGAAGGGGCGCTCGACGAGATGCCCAGTGACGAAGTCCTGCATCCAGGCCGCGATGTCCGGGGGCAGGGGCACCGCCTCGATCAGGTCGTCGCCCGCGTCGGAATGGGCGTCCACCTCTCCGGGATCGACCGTGGCGGCGAGAAGCCGCAGCCCCGGTTCCTCCGAACAGCGCCGCAGGATGACGTAGAGCGACGGGCGCGATCCGGCGAGGTTGTCGCGGTAGTTCTCGGCCTCCGTCGGATGGAGGGCGACCTCCGCCGCCCCGGCGTAGAACTCGGTCCGCTCCGGCCCCTGCCGCAGCACGCTCCACGGCGCGCGGTCGGGCAGGGCCGGAAGCAGGCCGATCACCCGCCAGCGCGCGTCCACCCAGGGGTTGTCGATGCGCTGGCGCTCCACGACGACGCCGATGGCGCGCTTTTCGGAACGGTCGGCCGTCATGACGCCCTCCGGTCGGGCGCGCGGTTTTGCCAAGCGCGCCGCACGGGCTCGAAGCCGTCGTTCTCCCACACGTCCATCCAGAACAGCGTGTGGTGCGCGAAGCTCTCCAGGAGTCGGGGCGCGTCCAGGTCGCCAAATCCTTCCTCACGCAGCGCGGTGCGGTCGGGGTGCAGGCCGGGGTCGGGGTCGTCGGGATCGCCCTGCACGTCGACGCGGACGCCGACCACAGCCCAGTCCGGCACGGCCTCCTCCGCGGCACCGGGGGGTGCGGCGAAGGCCACCTCGCCCACGGCGGCGCCGTTGACCAGGATCCGGCTGTTGAGGTCGAAGGCGATGGCGAGGTTCGGCGGCCCCAGCGCCTCCAGCGCGTCGGCCAGCGCGACCAGGGTCACGGCGGCGACGTGGCGCGTGTCGGCCAGCGGCCGGTCCGGGGCCAGCACCACCGCCGCCTCCAGCCGGTCGCGGCGCGGTGTCCAGAACAGCGTGCCCGGTTCGCCGCCAACAGCGGCCTCCGCGACGGCCGCGTCGAAGGGACCGCGGTCGGTGACGGGCTGCGGGTGGAAGACGGGCGGCAGGGTCGGTCTGTCAAACATGTGCATAATGATGGAAACGCTTCGCTGAGAGACTTGGTGCCCTGCGGTGTTGTGGGAAGGGAGAGCGTCGCCGTCGCCCTAAGGAGATCCCCAGTGCGTGCCATTCCTTCCATTGCGGCCGTCCTGATGGTCGCTGCCACCCTGTCCGTCGCCCCCTTCGGAGCTTTTGCGCAGGACGCGACCAAGGGGGCGCTCGCCAACGATCCCGCCGTCAAGCAGAGCCAGGAGCCGGAGCCCAACGCCCAGGGCGTCCGTACGCCGAAAGCCACCACCAGCGGCGAGACGCAGTCCTCGGAACTCCAGCAGGCGCTGTCCGCCGTGCGCGCCGCGCCGCCGGACCTCCAGGGCAACAAGATGCCCCGCCCGAACTGGCTGGCCAGCGAACCCGACCAGCCGAACGAGCCGACGCGCTCGCAGAACCCGTCGGACCTGAGCAGCCAGGAGGTGAAGTAGGCGCCTAAGTTCCTTCTCCCCGGAGGGGAGAGGGGATAAGCCTCACTCCGCAGGCGTCGGTTCCACACGGCCTTCCGGCCGGTGCTGGCTTGGCCGGATGCGTTCGGTCAGACGTTGGAAGGCGACGAACAGGACCGGCACGAAGATGATGCCGACCAGGGTCGCCGCGGTCATGCCGCTGAACACCGTGGTGCCGATGGACCGGCGGCTCGCCCCGCCGGCGCCGGAGGCGATCAGTAGGGGCACCGCCCCCAGGATGAAGGCCAGCGCCGTCATCAGCACGGCGCGGAAGCGCTGGCGGGCGCCCATCACGGCGGATTCGATGACCGGATGGCCGGCGGCGCGCTGCTCCCGCGCGAACTCGACGATCAGGATGGCGTTCTTGGCGGCAAGGCCGACCAGCAGGACCAGGCCGATCTGCGCGTAGATGTCGTTGGCGATGCGGGCGATGGTCAGGCCGATGCCGGCGCCCAGCACCGCGATGGCGACCGACAGCAGCACGGCCAGCGGGATCAGCCAGTTCTCGTACTGCGCCACTAGGAACAGGTAGCCGAACATCACCGCCAGCCCGAAGATGACGATGGTCTGGTTGCCGATGCGGCTTTCCTGGTAGGACAGGCCGGTCCATTCCGTGGCGTAGCCGGCGGGCAGGGTGCGGCCCGCCACCTCCTGCATCGCCGCCAGCGCCTGGCCGGAGCTGCCGCCGGGTGCGGCGTTGCCGTTGACCGAGGCGGAGAGGAACTGGTTGTAACGGATCAGGCTGTCCGGGGCGAGCGTGGTGCGGACGCTGACGATGCTGCGCAGCGGCACCATCTCCCCCGACGCGCTGCGGACGTAGAGCTGGTCGATGGCCGCCACCTCGTCCCGGTACTCCGCGGCGTCCTGCACCTGCACCTGGAAGACGCGGCCGTACAGGTTGAAGTCGTTGACGTAGCGGGACCCCAGGTGCGCCTGCAAGGTCGTGAAGACGTCACCGGGGGAGACGCCGAGCAGCGCCGCCTTGGTGCGGTCCAGGTCCACGAACAGGTGCGGCACGTCGGGGCTGAAGGTGCTGAAGACCGCCGACAGTTGCGGCTCCTGGTTGGCGGCGACCAGCAGGCCGCGCAGAACCGCGCCCAGCTGCTGCGGCGTCTGCCCGCCCAGCGCCTGCACGCGCAGGTCGAAGCCGCCGGTGCTGCCCAAGCCGGGGATGGAGGGCGGGTTGAAGGCGGCGATGGTCGCCTGCGGCACGGCCGCGAATTGTGGCCTCAGCCGGCCAAGGATCGCGTCCACCGACTGGCCGGCCGGCCGCTCGCTCCAGGGCTTCAGCACGACGATCTGCAAGCCGACGTTGGACGCGGCCCCGCTGAGGATGCTGTAGCCGGCGATGGTGATGACGTGGGCGACACCCGGCGTCGCACGCAGCCGGTCGGACACGTCGCCCATCACCGTCTCCGTCCGGCCGAGCGAGGCGGCGCTCGGCAGCTGGACGTTGACGAAGAAGTATCCCTGGTCCTCCGACGGCAGGAAGGCGGTGGGCAAGGACCGCAGCAGCAGGAAGGCGCCGGCGGTCAGCAGGGCGAAGACGGCGAGCCCGACCACCAGCTTGCGCGACAACCAGCCGACGAGACTGCCGTAACGGTCACGCACCCGGTCCAGCCCCGTGTTGAAGGCGGCCAGCGGGCGCCAGGGTCGGCCCGGCGGGCGCAGCAGCAGGCCGCACAGCGCCGGCGTCAGGGTCAGCGACACCATGCCGGAGATCAGGAAGGACGCGGTGATGGTCACGGCGAACTGCCGGTACAGCTGCCCGGTGATGCCCGGCAGGAAGGCCACCGGCAGGAACACCGCCGCCAGCACCAGGGTGGAGGCGACGATGGCGCCGGTCACCTGCTCCATGGCGAGGCGGCTGGCGGATGGGGCGGGCTGGTCCGGATGCTCCTCCATCACGCGGCGGACGTTCTCCACCACCACGATGGCGTCGTCCACCACCAGGCCGATGGCCAGCACCAGCGCGAACAGCGTGATGGTGTTGGCGCTGTAGCCGAGCGCCAGCAGCACGGCGAAGACGCCAATGATCGACACGGGGATCGCCAGAGTCGGGATCATCGTCGCCCGCCAGTCCTGCAGGAAGACGTAGATGACCACCACGACCAGCAGGAATGTGATGCCCAGCGTCAGCACGATCTCCTCGATGGTCGCGCTGACGAAGCTGGTGGTGTCGAAGACGACCGCGTATTCCAGCCCCTGTGGGAAGCGGCCGGACAGCCGATCCAGCTCCGCCCGCACGGCCTTGGCGACGTCCAGTGCGTTGGCGTCCGGCGACTGGTAGACGACCAGGGTCGCCGCCGGGTTGCCGTCCAGCTTGGCGGTGGAGCTGTAGCTCTGCGCCCCCAGTTCCACCCGCCCGATGTCGCCCAGCCGCACGATGCCGCCGTTCGCGTTGGTGCGGACGATGATGTTCGCGAACTGCTTGGGGTCGTCCAGCCGGCCGCGGGCCAGGATGGTCAGCTGCTGCTGTTGCCCGTCGGGCACCGGCGGCGCGCCGATCTGCCCGGCCGAGGCCTGGAGGTTCTGGTTCTGGATCGCGGTGACCACGTCCGTCGCGGCGATGCCCAGCGCGGCCATGCGGTTCGGGTCCATCCAGACGCGCATGGCGTAGGTCAGGGCGCCCATCACCTGCGCGTCGCCGACGCCGGGCACGCGCGCGATGGCGTCGCGCAGGTTGATGCTGGCGTAGTTGGAGATGAAGATCGGGTCGAACTGGCCGCCGGTTGAATAGACGTTCACCGCCATCAGCATGTTGGACGACTGTTTGCGCACCGTCACGCCCTGGCGCGACACCTCCACCGGCAGGGTCGGCGTGGCCAGCGACATGCGGTTCTGCACGTTGATCTGGGCAAGGTCCGGGTCGGTGCCCGGCGCGAAGGTGACCGACAGGGTGTAGGTGCCGGTGTCGGTGCTGGTGGAGGACATGTAGAGCATGCCCTCCACGCCGTTCACCTGCGCCTCGATCGGGGCGGCGACGCTGTCGGCGACGACCTGCGCGTTGGCGCCGGGGTAGGTGGCGGAGACCTGCACGGACGGCGGCGTGATCGGCGGGAACTGCGCGACGGGGATGAACAGGATCGCCAGCGCGCCCGCGATGGTCACCACCAGCGCGATGACGATGGCAAGGTTCGGGCGCCGGATGAACAGGCCGGAGAACATGGAGGCTTATCCCTTCGGCTGTTCGGCGGCCTGAGTCGTCGGATTTTGCGTTGCGGGCTCCGGCTGCACGGTCATGCCCGGGCGGACCTTCTGCACGCCGCCCACCACGATGGTCTCCCCGGCCTGGAGCCCCTTGGGCACGGCGATCTGCTGGTCGAGCTGCGGCCCGGGCTCGATGGGCCGCCGCTGCACCCGGTTCTGCTGGTCGAGCACCAGGACGTAGCTGCCCTGCTGGTCCTGCTGGATGGCGGCGACGGGCACCACGGGCTGCCGTTCGGTCTCGGCCGGGCGGATCAGCACCGTCACATACTGGCCCGGCAGCAGCAGCGCCTTCGGATTGGCGAAGTCGGCGTAGACCGGGATGGTGCTGGTCTGCGGGTCGATGCGGTTGCTGGCGAAAGAGACCTTGCCCTTCTGCTCATACTCCGACCCGTCGGCCAATCGCAGGGCGGGCACGAACTTGTCGACGGCCTGGGCGGGGGACAGGTCGGGGAAGGCACGCTGCGTCTTCAGCAGGTCGCGGTCGCTGACCGAGAAGACCACCCAGATGGGGTCGAGCTGCACGACGGTGGCGAGCGACCCGCTGGACGGGTTGACGAGGTCGCCCGCGGTCACCGCGGTGGCGCCGATGCGCCCGTCGATGGGCGAGGTGACGCGGGTGTAGCCGAGGTTCAGCTCCGCCTGCCGCAACTTGGCCTGGGCCTGCATGATGTCGGCCTCCGCCGTTTCCTGCGCGGCCCTGGCCTGATCGACGTCCGCCTGGGAGATGTTGCCGCGGGTCCGCAGCTCCTCCGCGCGCTGGAAGGCGCGCTGCGCCTCGCGCTGGGAGGCCTGGGCGCGGGCGAGGTCGGCCTTGGCGCTGTCCACCGCCGCCTGGTAGGGAGCCTGCTCGATGACGTAGAGCAGGGTGTCCTTGGTGACGTTCTGCCCTTCCTGGAAGGCCACCTGCTCGATGAAGCCCTCCACGCGGGCGCGGGCGTCGAAGTCCTGGATCGCCTGGACGCGGCCGATGAACTCGCTCGTCGGGGTGACCTCCCGCTCGCGCACCACCTCGGTCATCACCGTGGGCGGCGGCGCATTGGGTGGCTGTTGGGCACCGGCGGCCACTGGAAAAAAATTGGCCGGAAGGAGAACGGAGAAAAGGCACGTCGCCGCGAGGCGATGACGAAGGCGATGCATCGAAGGGGTTCCCGGACAGCCGTGCCCACTTGAACAGCGCGGCGTCCGGTTGGGTTCAACGATGCTGATCGAATGAGGGATGGGCAAAAGACAAACCCGCCGCTCCCCTTTCGAGGTGCGGCGGGCCTGGACAGTTTCTGCTTAGTGCGAGACCGCCTGGGCGGCGCCGAGGCCGGTTTCGGAGCGGATGTGCTGATACTCGTAGGCCTTCGCCTCCGCCGCGGCGCGCGGGCTGCGGTCGGTGACGGAGAACAGCCAGGTCGAGGTGAAGGCGATCACCATGGAGAACAGGGCCGGGTGCTCGTAGGGGAAGATCGGCTGCGGGAAGCCGAAGACGCTGACCCACACGGTCGGGCCCAGCACCACGAAGGACACGCAGCTGACCAGCCCGGCGAAGCCGCCGATGAAGGCGCCGCGCGTCGTCAGGCCCTTCCAGAAGATCGACAGGATCAGAACCGGGAAGTTCACCGAGGAGGCGAGGCCGAAGGCCAAGCCGACCATGAAGGCGATGTTCTGGTTCTCGAACGCAAGGCCCAGCGTGATGGCGATCACGCCCAGCGCCAGCGTGGCGAAGCGGGACACCCGCATCTCCGACGCCTCGGTCGCGTTGCCCTTCTTAATGACGCGGGCGTAGAGGTCGTGGCTGACCGCCGACGCGCCGGCCAGGGTCAGGCCCGACACCACCGCCAGGATGGTGGCGAAGGCGACCGCCGAGATGAAGCCCAGGAAGATGTTGCCGCCGATGGCCTTGGACAGGTGGATGGCCGCCATGTTGCCGCCGCCCAGGATCTTGCCGGCCTTGTCCAGGAATTCCGGGTTGGAGCCGACGATCACGATGGCCAGCAGGCCGATGGTCACCGTCAGGATGAAGAAATAGCCGATGAAGCCGGTGGCGTAGACGACCGACTTGCGCGCTTCCCTGGCGTCCGGAACGGTGAAGAAGCGCATCAGGATGTGCGGCAGTCCGGCCGGTCCGCACATCAGTGCGAGGCTGAGCGAGATGGCGGCGACCGGGTCGGCCATGGCGGCGCTGGGGCGCAGGATGGCGACGCCCGACTTGTGCGCGGCGACGGCCTTCTGCAGCAGCAGTTCCGGGTTGAAGCCGAACTGAGCCAGCGCCAGACCGACCAGCACGGTGCAGCCGCCCAGCAGCATCACCGCCTTGATGATCTGCACCCAGGTCGTGGCCAGCATGCCGCCGAAGGTGACGTAGAGGATCATCAGCACGCCGACCAGCACCACCGCGTAGGCGTAGTCCAGCCCGAACAGCAGCTGGATCAGCTTGCCCGCGCCCACCATCTGGGCGATCAGGTAGAAGCAGACGACGGTCAGCGACCCGACGGCAGCCAGCGAGCGGATGGGCGTCTGGCCCAGCCGGTAGGAGGCGACGTCGGCGAAGGTGAAGCGGCCCAGGTTGCGCAGCCGCTCCGCCACCAGGAACAGCATCAGCGGCCAGCCGACCAGGAAGCCGACCGTGTAGATCACGCCGTCGAAGCCCTTGGCGAAGACCATGCCGGACAGGCCGAGGAAGGCCGCCGCCGACATGTAGTCGCCGGCGATGGCCAGCCCGTTCTGGAAGCCGCTGATGCCGCCGCCGGCGGTGTAGAAGTCCGACGCCGACCGGGTCCGCTTGGACGCCCAGTAGGTGATGCCCAGCGTGCCGGCGACGAAGGTCAGGAACATGACGATGGCCGTCACGTTCACCGGCTGCTGCTCCACGGCGCCGTCGATGGCGCCGGCCGCGAAGGCCGCCGGGGCGAATAGGGCCGCGAGCAGGGCGGGGACGCCGCGCATGATCAGGCGAGAGATCATCGGCTGACCTCCTCGATCAGGTCGCGGTTCATGGCGTCGTAGCGCCCGTTGGCGCGCAGCACGTACACGCCGGTCATCAGGGAGCAGAAGATCGTGATGACGATGCCCGCGGTCAGGCCGACCGAAAAGGTCATACCCTCCGCGATCGGGCGCCCCAGCAGGTCGGGGGCCAGGGCGGAGGCCAGGACGAAGGTGTAATAGACGGCCAGGACGATCAGGGCGAGCCTCCAGCTGAAGCGCGCGCGGCTTTTCGTCATCTCGGCGAACTTGGGGTGGGTCAGCACCCGTTCGTAGAGTTCATCGGGCATGGTCGTTTCGCTTCTTGCAGTGCCTTGGTATTGCGCAATGCAGCAATACCCCCGGTGCATATCAGCAAAAAGCGAAATTAAATGAGCCGTTCGGTGCGTCGCGCGGATTATCCGTGCACGCAACGTCGATCTTTAACCGAAATCCGGTTAAGGATTAGCCGGATTCCGGTTCGCTCAGAGACAAACGCTTGATTTTATTGCGACAACTGGTCGCGGGCCGCTCGGCGTTCCCTCAGGGTGTGGTGCGCTCGGCGATTCCGCCGCGCAGGCGCACGCGGATCATGCCGCTGCCGGTGGGGTCGGAGCGGTCCGGCTTCACCATGGCCTCCAACAGCTTCTCGTCGCTGGACCAATAGGGCACGTACCACAGCCGGTCGACGTCCATGACCAGCACGCGGCGGCTCTGGGGATCGTAGGCGCCGAGCGGCGCGATGTGTCCGACGGTGGCATCGCCCGTCAGCGTTCCCTGGTCGTAGGCCAAAAGGATGATGTCGCGGCTGCTGCGCTCGTTCTCGGTCAGGATCCGGCGCAGCTCCGCCAGCGTTTCCGGGGAGCTGTCCTTGGGCCGGAACACCTCCACCTCCGCGTCCATGCCGAAGGCGGCGACGGAGCGGCGAACGTAGGTTTCAAAATCAGCGAAGGACACGCCGTCGCCGTTCTCCCCGACGGCGGCCTTCCAGACGTCGTCGTCCACTTCGTTCAGCACGCGGTTCTGGGTGACCAGCCGCTCGGTGGAGGAGGTGGGCAGCCCGCGCAACGCGTTGATCATCATCGCCACGCTGGCGACGGAGCAGGCGCTGCCCGTCTGCTGCGGCACGTAGTAGGGCATCAGCGCCCAGAAGTCCGGCGCCTCCGCCCGGCGCAGATAGTCGCGGTCCTGGGTGATCGGCGCGGCGTCCGGTCCGAATTTCGGCTTGTTGTCCGACAGGGTCGCGTCCTGCGCACGCGCAGCTGGCGCGGGAAGGACGGCCGGAACGGCGAGGGCGGCGACGAGCGCGACCAGCGCGCCTCGCATCATGGGTCTCAGACGGTTCATCGCGGTCGGGTTCATGCGGTCGGGTTCGATGCGGGCTCGGCTCCGGTGCCTTACCCCGGCGGGGTGCCCCTCGATATGGTGCGCTGCGGCACGAGGGCCAAGCAATTCTGCACGATGGCGGCGCAGGCGCCTTGTGACGATGCGCGGTAGACCAACTGCCGGACCACGCCGCCGTCCAGCGTGAAGGTCGCCTCGCAGCGCCGGTCCACCACGTCGCCGGGAACCGGCGGGTAATAGTCCCATGGGTCGTAGTCCAGCGCGCGGTGCCGCCAACCCGGCGCCCCCCATGGATAGCCGATGGGCGGCGGCGGGGCGTAGTAGCTGACGGAACCCGCCTGGTAGGTCAGGAACTCCAGCGCGCCGCTGGCGGTCTCGCGCTGCGGGACGCCGGCGCAGGACATCAGCGTCCCCTTGGGCATGCCGACCAGCGCGCTTTGCGCTGCGAGCGCCTCGTCGGCGCCGGGATCGGCGCAAGCGGTGGTCAGGGCCAGCAGGGCCGACAGAGTCAAGGAAAGACGGATCAGGGAGCGGCAACGGAACACGGGCGGAACCTCCTTCCCTGGGGGATACCCCATAAGAACAGAGTCCGCCCGTGCTTTGATCCGTATTCCTTTAGCAGGACGCGGAAAAAGGCTTTGCCCGGCCGGGCGGTCGTGATTCCCTCCGGTCGTGGAGAAAGCGGCCGGCGAGGGGACGATGCGGGGTTCGGACGAACGCAGCGAGGGTCTGTTCAGCTACGTAAGTTGCGAGGCGCGGGTTCCGGCCACCCACCCGCTGCGAGCGATCCGGGCCATCGTGGATGAAGCGCTGGAGGTGATGTCGCCAGCCTTCGAGGGTCTGTACTCGAAGATCGGACGGCCTTCGATCCCGCCGGAGAAGCTGCTGCGTGCGCTGCTGCTCCAGGCCTTCTACTCGGTGCGTTCGGAACGCCAGTTGATGGAGCAGTTGGACTACAATCTGCTGTTCCGCTGGTTCGTCGGCCTGTCGATGGATGCCCCGGTGTGGGACGTGACGGTCTTCACCAAGAACCGTGAGCGTCTGCTGGCCGGCGATGTGGCGGCCAAGTTCCTGGCCACCGTGCTGGGCCAGCCGAAGGTCAAGGCGTTGTTGTCGGACGAGCACTTCTCGGTGGACGGCACGTTGATCGAAGCGTGGGCCTCGGTGAAGAGCTTCCGGCCCAAGGACGGCAGCGGCGAGCCGCCGGGCCCGGGGCGCAACGGTGAACGCGACTTCCATGGCGAGAAGCGGTCCAACGAAACGCACGCCTCGACCAGCGATCCCGAGGCGCGGCTGTACCGCAAGGGCCACGGGCAGCCGGCGAAACTGGCCTTCATGGGCCACGCGCTGATGGAGAACCGCCACGCCCTGGTGGTCGATGTCCGGCTCACCGCGGCCACCGGCTTGGCCGAACGCGAGGCGGCGGTCTCCATGGTCGAGGCCATTCCCGGGCGCCACCGCATCACGGTGGCCGCCGACAAGGCCTATGACACCAAGGATTTCGTGGCGAACCTGCGCGAGTTGGGCGCCGCCCCGCATGTCGCGCAGAACACCAGCAACCGCCGCTCGGCGATCGACGGCCGGACCACCCGTCACCCCGGCTACGCCGTCAGCCTTCGGATCCGCAAGCGGATCGAAGAGGTGTTCGGTTGGATCAAAGCGGCCGGGCTGCGCAAGACCCGTCACCGAGGCACGGCTCGCGTCGGCTGGATGTTCACCCTGACCGCTGCCGCCTACAACCTGATCCGCCTGCCCAAGCTGCTGGCTGCAGCGTAATCGTGCCCGGAGTCCGCCTGAACGGCGGCTCCGGGAGCCTCGGAGCGAGGAAAAACGCTCCATCCCGACCAAAACGGGCGTTCAAAACGCCATCTTCAAGCCTCAGCAGAGGCGAAGGCGCTGCATCGGCCCGTTTTTCCGCATCCTGTTAGAGCTTACGCGTCCCAGAAGTGCGGCATCGCGTCGGACGCGCTGTAGCCGCCCAGCCCCATCCTGGCCCAGGACAGGTCATGGATGCCCATGCCGAACGCCGGGGAGCCCGCCTGCAGCGAATAGTCGCCGTAGTAGGCGTTGGTGAACAGCGGCTTTCCGATCACGTCGTGGTCGCCGTATTTCGGCAGGTTGAAGATCAGGTTGTTGTCGATCACCGGGTCACCGGCGGTCAGCAGCTCCATGTAGTCGTCGAGCGGCAGCGTGCCGCTGATGATGTTTCCGGTGATGGTGTTGTTGCGCGGCAGGCCCGCGTCGCCGTGCACCGGCGCCCACTCCACGCGGATGAAGTCGTGGTTGTTGGCGTCGATGATGGAGACGTTGTTGGACACCAGGTTGTTGTCGCCGCCGTGGATCTGCACCGCGGCCCAGCCGGTGTTCTTCAGGAAGTTGTCGGTGACGGTGACGCCGCCGGTCATGTCGTCCAGGTAGATGCCGAAGCCCTTCTGGCCGTACAGCCACTGGTCGGTGTTGCTGGTGGCGAGGCCGCCGGCGTTCTCCACCCAGTTGCCTTTAATGATGGTGCCGGTGTCCACGCCGGACCGGCCCAGCACCTCGATGCCCCCGCCGTCCGCCGTCTCCAGACCGGTGTTGGTGACGTGGTTGTACTGGATGACGTTGTTGTGGTTGATGTTCGTGGAGTCCCAGTTCTTCAGCGAGATGCCGTAGCGCGCGCTGCCGTCCACGTCGTTGTTGGTGATCAGGTTGTCGTCCACGCCGGTGCCGATGATGCCGGCCACCGCCTTGCGCACCTCGCCGATGTGGGAGATGTCGTTGGCGTAGACGGTGTTGGCGTTGCTGCGGCCGTCCAGGTCGATGCCGTTGACCGCCAGATGGTCCAGGACGTTGCCGCCGATCAGGTTGTGCGACGACCCGGCCGTCAGCTTGATCGCCGTGCCGACGTTGAGGAAGCTGTTGTTGCCGATGTGGTTGTTGGAGGCGCCGGTCAGCTCCAGCGCGTTGCCGCCGGTCGTGGTGTTGGTGAACCCCAGCCCCTCGACCGTCACGCCGCTGGCCCCGTTCAGGCGGATCAGCGTGCCGAGCCGCGCGACCTCGACCCCGTCCTGCGCGAAATGCGCCGCGTCGGCCGGCTTGAAGACCAGCTTGCCGTCGGACGACCGCCAGGCGAACTCGCCCGCCTGGTTGACGAAGGCCGCGTTGTTCAGCAGCTTGTAGGTCGTGCCCTCGGTGAAGGGCAGGGAGGCGCCGTTCTTCAGGATGATCTGGCGGCTGGCGTTGTCGATGCTGACCACGTCGGTCAGCGTGTCGGACAGCCGTTCCGCGTCCATCACCTGAATCTTGGTGCCGGGCGCCAGGTCGGCTGACGAGATGTCGCCGCTGTGGTAGCGAATGGCCCAGCCACTGGGGCCGCCGCTGCCGGCGTCGGCGAAGTACCAGCCGGACGTCGGGTCGGCGTTGTCGAACGCGCCCTTTTCCGCCAGATGCTGGCGCACGCCGCCGATGGTCAGGTCCAGGTCGGTCGGGCTGGACAGCTTGGCCGAATAGATCCCGTTGCCCTCGTTGGTGAAGGACTTGACGACCTCCCCGCCGCTGAGGGTGGGCGTCTCACCGGGGTAGTTGCGGAAGCTGTGCCCGTTGTCGAGGGACGTCAGTTCCAGCGTCTTGATCAGGTGGTAGGTGCCCTCGCGCACGTAGGTCGTGTCGATGTTGCTCGACCGCATGGCGTCGCGGGCGTGTTCCAGCGAGGCGAAGGGGCCGTCGGTGCCGTCGGCGTTCGGCTGGGCCAGCTTGCCCGACCACGTGTCCTTGCCGTTGGTGGCCACGTAGAAGGCCGGGGCGCTCGGCGGTGCGGGCGGCGGCGGCGGGGCGGGCTTGAACAGGTCGGCCGACGCGTTGACGTTCAGCGCGCCGCCCCAGTACAGGCCTTCCTGCCCCTTGACCACGTCCTTTCCGTCCACGGCACCCTTGTCGTAGGTGACGATGCTGTCGGTCGCGTTGACGGTGTGGCCGTTGATCGACACCGACTTGACGTACAGGTTGCGGTCCTGGCCGTTCACGGTGCTGTCGTTGTCGTACCAGATCTGGACCTTGTGCGCCTGCGTCGCGTCGAGGTCGGTCTTGAAGGTGAAAGCGGTCGGGTTGCCGGAGGTGGCGCGGCCGTCGCCGATCATCTTGCCGTCGACCAGCACCTTGAAGTGCGGCGCCACGCCGCCGGCTGACTGGCCCCAGGCAGTGACGGTGATGTCCGTCGTGGTCAGGACCGGCGGCGGGGGCGGCGGGGGCGGGGGCACGTAGGTGCCGCCGAAGTAATCCTCCGGCACGCCGAAGGTCAGGGCGCCGCCCCAGTACAGGCCTTCCTGCCCGGCGACCACGAATTTGCCGTCCACCGGCCCCTTGTCGTAGGAGGCCATGGCGTCGGTCGACTTGATCGTCTGCCCGTCGATCTTGATGCCCTGGACGAACAGGTTGCGGTCCTGGCCGTTCACCGTGGCGTCGTTGTCGTACCAGACCTGGATCTTGTGGGCCTCGTTCGGGTCCACGTCGACCTTGAAGCTGTAGGGCGTGGAACTGCTGGCGTTCACCCAGGCGTCGCCGACCACCTTGTCGTCCACCAGCAGCTTGAAGTGCGGCGGGGTGCCGTTCGCCGACACGCCCGACGCGTTGACCACGATCGTGCTGGTCATGGTGGCCGGAGCCGGCGTCGTGGTGGGCGGGGCGGAGGCGAACAGCGTCTTGGGCATGTCCACGTTCAGTGCGCCGCGCCAGTACATTTCCGTCTGCCCGGCGATGACGTTCTTACCGTCGATGTCGCCGGTGTCGTAAGTGACGGACGGGTCGATGCTGAGGATCGGGGCGCCGTTCACCTCGAACGACTTGATGAAAAGGTTGCGGTCCTCTCCGTTCACCGCACCATCGTTGTCGTACTGCAATTGCAGCTTGTGGGCTTGGTCGGCCGGAACGCGGGCTGTGAAGGTGTATCGGGTTTGGCTGGCCGATGCGACCGTTGCTTCCCCGATCTGCACACCGTCGAGGCGCAGCACGAAATGCGGCCACTTGCCACCCGCTGGAACGCCCCAGGCGTTCACAGCAAAGGTCACGTCCATAAGGCCAGTTGTGTCGGTTGCCATGTCAGACCTCGTACCACCTTCGGCTCTGTTCATCCGGAGGTTGGGCCGACATGCTTAATCAGGTCATAAGATGTTTGGTTAACATAAAGTTAGCGATGTAAATAGCCGTGACATAAAGTAGCTCTGGCCATCGATTGGAAATGCTTGAGCATCGGTTAGAAAGTCTTCGCATCGACAAGAATAGTCGGCGTACGGCTCAGGTCAAGCTCAACACGCGACTCTTCTGCCAGTCGTTCTCAGTCGATGAAGCCGCTCAGCCGTGGTCCGGCGTCGGAGCGAGCGCCGACGCCGGACCACCACATGGATCAGGAAACCTGGAAGGCGAGATAGTTGGCATCGCCCGTCTGGCCGGGGAGGTGGATCAGGGCGCCCGAGGCCATGCCGGAGAAGGTGATGCTCATATCGACGCTGCCGTTGCCGTCGAGGTCGATGTGGGCCGTGGCGCCCTTGGACGCGCCGGTTCCCTCCATCTCCGCCCAGGACAGCGTCGACACGTCCGGTTTCCAACCCCAGGCGATGACCCACTCGCCCTGCTGCAGGTCCGTGATGGTGGACCAGGTGACGTCGCCGCCGCGGCCATCGACGAAGAAGGTGTCCGTGCCGGCGCCGCCGGTCAGGAAGTTCGACCCAGTGCCCCCGTCGAGCACGTCATCGCCTTCCTTGGCGTCGATGGCGTCCATGCCGCTCTTGGCGTTGATGAAGTCGTTGTCGGCGGTGCCGACCACGGCCTCGTTGTCGTCGGAGCCCATGAACTGGTTCTTGAGCGACGCGACCGGGCCCTTATAGGCTTCGGCCTGCGCCGTCCTGTGCGTTCCGGTCGTCTGGTCGGTGATGGAAAACATCGGGGATGTCGGCGTTCCGCCCGCATTCCCGCCCGTATCGCCACCCGTTGTGCTCGGCTGGCTATCCCCAGGGGGCGTGCCCGTTCCCGTCCCCGTTCCCGGACCGCCACCGGTGTTCGGCGTGGAGCCCGTCCCGGTGCCACCCGTTCCGGTGTCCGGTTTGGTGCCGCCGGTCCCGGTGTTGGGCGTGGTCCCGCCGGTTCCGGTGTCCGGAGTGGTCCCGCCCGTTCCCGTGCTGGGCGTGGTGCCGCCCGTTCCGGTGTTGGGCGTGGTCCCGCCGGTTCCAGTGTCCGGCGTGGTTCCGCCCGTCCCGGTGCTGGGCGTCGTGCCACCGGTGCCGGTGTTCGGCGTGGTTCCCCCGCTCCCGGTCCCGCCGCTCCCGGTCCCGGGGTTGGACGTGTCCGAGTGGTTGTTCAGGGTGTAGCTGAGCGAGTTTACCGTCAACCCGCCGCGGCCGGCCGCGACTTCAGAGCCGACCTCCATGTCCAGCAGGTACTGGTTCTTGTCCACGATGCCGCGCGCCGTCAGGTCCTTCAGGATGGCCCCGACGTCGATCGTCCCGCTCAACGCGTCCTTGCTGTATTGATAGGCGGTGTATTCCCACCCCCGCTTTTCCGACGAAGAGTTGGTGATCTGGGCGGTGCCGTTGGAATCCTTGAAGCTTCCGATCACGGAGCCGTCCGGCGTGAAGAATCCGGTGTGCACCCAGACCATGATCTCGTCGGCCACGCCCTGCGTGCCCGAGGAGGGATCCGGTCCGACCCAGAAGCTGAACGCTACGTTGTAGAGGTTCTGGTTGCCGACGAGGCCGAAGCTGTAGCTGACCTTGAAATCGTCGATGCCGCTGACTTTCGCCGGGAAATTCTGCGACGTCGAAGGCGTGTTTTCCCAGGGGCTCTTGCCGACGATCAGGGTCGGGTAGGATTTCACGGGAAAATTATTGTAGGTGAGCGGCTTGCTCGAATCGTACGGCCAACTCCAGGACATTACCGTATCGTTGGGCGATCCCGGGGTGTTGAACGTGATGCTTTGGTTGAAATCCTTCCCGTTGACCAGGTTTCCTGGGTCCCAGACGTTGTTGGTGGCCACCCACGAGCCATTTTGATATTTTTCAGTATTTCCAGTGATAGTGGTGGCCATATCCCTTCCTCTGACGTGTATGTGAGTGGCCAATTTTCATCCGCACGAAGATTATGCCGATGCGGATGATTGATGGGCGTTCCATATAGTGCGAACGGCCGTTGGCTTCACTTACAATCAAAGGCTAGTTCGGCTGGGGTTGCTGAAAGACATCTGGGCGCCATAAGGGGTAATATTATTAAATTCAGGCATGATTCTCGGACGAGAGCGTTTTCTGGAATCGCGCTGAATCCGCCAAGCCTCTATCCCTCCGGCTGGTGCAGCAAGGCGGTGGCCGTACGGAGGACAGCGCGCGTGATGTCGGCCAGCGTCCGGCTTGCGATGCGGCTTCGTTGCCAGAACAGCGGCACGTCCAGCGGCTGGTCCGGGACCAGGGCGACCAGCCGCCCGTCGCGCAGGTGCCCGGTGACCAGCATCTCCGGATTCATGCCCCAGCCGAGCCCGGCCAGCGCCGCGTCGATAAAAGCCTGGGACGAGGGAAGCCAGTGTGTCGGCGACGCGATCTCCGCTCCGAACGCCCGTTCCGTCCACAGCGCCTGCAGCCGGTCCTTGCTGTTGAAGGTCAGGCGCGGCGCGCGGGCGAGCGATGTGGAGTCCACCCCCTCGGGGAAGTGCCGGCGGACGAAGGCTGGGCTGGCGGTCGCGACGTAGCGCAGGGCGCCGAGCGGCGTGCTGTCGCAGCCTTGCACCGGCTTGGCGCTGGCGGTCACCGCGGCCAGGACCTCGCCCCGGCGCAGCCAGTCGGCGCTGTGCTCCTGGTCGTCCAGGACGAGGTCGAACAGGCAGTCCGGCGTTTCGGCCATGGCGGCGACGAACCAGGTCGCGAGGCTGTCCGCGTTCACCGCGAGGCGCACCGTCACCGGCGGACCGGCGTGTGGGATGCCGGGAAGTTCGTCGCGCAGTTCGCTTTCCAGCAGCGACACCTGCTCCACATGCTGGCACAGCCGTTGCCCGGCCGGCGTGCCGGTGCAGGGGGATCCTCGCACCACCAGGATCGTCCCCAGCCGCTCCTCCAGAAGCTTCACGCGCTGGGACACGGCCGAGGGGGTGACGTGGAGCAGCTGAGCCGCCCGTTCGAAGCTGCCGGTGCGGATCACCGCCGCCAGGGCGGTGAGCAGGGCGTAGTCCAGCATGGATTAGCGCTCCTTAACGCGCAGAAAATACTTTAAGCACTCTAATCCAGCCCGCCGTGGTAGCGGAATGGCCTTCGCAACCGGAAAGGGCCGCCATGCTGTCCGCCTTCGTTCCCGGCCTGCTGCTGGGCCTCAGCCTGATCGTCGCCATCGGGGCGCAGAACGCCTTCGTGCTCCGCCAGGGATTGCGTGGCGAGCATGTCCTGGCGGTTTGCCTGACCTGTGCGCTGTCCGACGCCGTGCTGATCCTGGCGGGGGTCGGTGGTTTCGCCCAGGCCGGCGCCTGGGTGCCGTGGCTGGAAACGGCGATCCGCTATGCGGGTGCGGCCTTCCTCCTCGTCTACGGCCTGCGCAGCTTCCGGGCGGCCGTTCGCTCGGGCGGAGCGCTGACGCCGGCGGCGGCCGTCCCAGCCGGGCTCGGCGCGACGCTGCTGACGTGCCTGGCGCTGACCTGGCTCAACCCGCACGTTTACCTCGACACGGTGGTGCTGGTCGGTTCCGTATCCACGCAGTTCGCGGCGGGGAAGCACGCCTTCGCGCTGGGCGCGATGACGGCCTCCTTCCTGTTCTTCTTTTCGCTGGGCTACGGCGCGCGGTTGCTGCGCCCCGTCTTCGCGCGGCCCGGCGCGTGGCGGGTGCTGGACGTCGGCATCGGTGTGGTCATGTGCACGATCGCCGCGACGCTGGTGGTTTGATCCCCCACTTTCGGTGGACGAGGATCGCCACTCGGGGCGGCCCTGTCGAGGCGACTGTTGCCCCAAGCGCGGAGTCCACATGGCGCCGGCGCCACCCGTCGGGGCGTGGACGCCAGCCGCATGTGCGATTGCGGGAAACCGGCGGGTGATGGCATCGTCAGGGCTCATTGAAGCGGGCTTGCGGCCGGCCCGAGCGAACCAAGCTCCGACAGTGGGGCAGGCCGCCCATTCTCCCTGAGGGCATCAATTTTCGGCGGGCACCCTCTTGCGCACGCCCAGCCCTGTCACCATCTCCGCGTTCCCCCCGGGATTCTGCCGACAAGAGCTGAGCCGCCAAGGGCCGAAAGGCTTGAATTCGGGCGCCGTGATCTTGAAAAGCGACCTTCGAACACCTATTTAAGTCAAGTGCGCGGCGCCAGGAACACAAGAAGCATCGAAGTCCTGTGCTTCTCAGGGTCTTGAAAGATGTTGCGCTGGCTCTATATAAGAGTTGTTGCGGCGGTCAAATGACGACGCTTCGCTTCAAAGTTACAACCCAGGACCAGAAATTTCCGGTTCGGCGGCGCTGAGGACAGCGCGCCTTTCCCCTCCTCTCCGGCCCCGTGGCGTGCCGGCAGCCGTGATCTCCTCCCGGGTCATGGCGCTGCCCGCGGGGCCGGGGAGGTTCCCTGCTCCTGCAGACCAGTTTTCCGCATCCACGCGATGCACGCCCACCGGCAGCGTCGAATGCCGGCCTTGAGAACCGACCCCACTGCACCAACCACAACGAAGACCGATACGGAAGGACGCCGCCGGGAAAGCCCGGCGGCGTCCTTCCGGTCGGCTTGGAGAGACAGAACGATGGCATCCCACATCGCTTTCACCGAGCCGATGCAGCAGCACCTGCAGGAAGCCCGGAAGTACGACTACCTGACGCCCGACCAGGAACGCGACCTCGCCATCCGCTGGCGCGATCGGCAGGACCGGGCGGCGCTCGACAAACTGGTCGGCAGCCACCTGCGCCTCGTCTTCAAGATGGCGCGGGGCTACCAGGGCTATGGCCTGCCGCTGTCGGACTTGGTCGCCGAGGGCAACGTCGGCGTCATGCAGGCGGCACAGAAGTTCGACCCCGACAAGGGCTTCCGCTTCGCCACCTACGCCAGCTGGTGGGTCCGCGCGGCGATCCAGGAATACGTGCTGCACAACTGGTCGCTGGTGAAGATCGGCACCACCGGCGCGCAGAAGAAGCTGTTCTTCAGCCTGCGCCGCCTGAAGGCCCGCATGAACGACCTCGACAACGGGGATCTGACGCCGGAGGCGGTGGAGAGCATCGCGACGGAGCTGAACGTGCCGGCCGCCGAGGTGGTGGAGATGAACCGCCGCCTGGGCATGGACCGCTCGCTGAACGCCACCCTGGCGGAGGACGGCGACAGCGAGTGGCAGGATCAGCTGGCCGACGACCGACCGGACCAGGAAGCCAATCTGGCCGAGGCGGAAGAGCGCCAGCGGCGCCAGCAGTTCCTGAAGCTGGGCCTCGGCGTGCTCGACGACCGCGAGCGGCAGATCCTGGTCGCCCGCCGCCTGCGCGAGGAACCGCTGACCCTGGAGGAGCTGAGCCAGCACTTCCATGTCTCGCGCGAGCGCGTCCGCCAGTTGGAGGTGCGCGCCTTCGAGAAGGTCCAGAAGGCCGTCGTGGCGAGCGCCAGGGAGCAACAGATTGCTGCGGCCGGTAAGGGCCGCGAACTGGCCCGCGCCTGACGCGCGGGCACGACCAAGGAACCTTATGGGCACGCATCTGAACACCGAAACCTCGCGGTCCACCTCGGGCCGCGCCCTTGTTCTTCACCCGGTCCTGCGCGGGACCGAGTCGGACCGCAGCCCCGAATCCTCGCTGGAGGAGGCGGTGGGCCTCGCGTCGGCCATCGACCTGGACGTGGCTCAGGCCGCGGTCGTCAAGGTCAACCAGCCGCGCCCGGCCACCCTCCTGGGCGGCGGGGCGATCGAGCAGTACGCGCAAGCGCTGGAGCAGGCGCGCGCAGCCGGCGAAGCCATCGATCTGGTCATCGTCGACCACGCGCTGACCCCGGTCCAGCAGCGCAACCTGGAAAAGGCGTTCGAGGCGAAGGTCATCGACCGGACTGGCCTGATCCTGGAGATCTTCGGCGACCGCGCCCGCACCCACGAAGGCCAGCTTCAGGTTGAGCTGGCGGCGCTGAGCTACCAGAAGTCGCGCCTCGTGCGGTCCTGGACCCACTTGGAACGGCAGCGCGGCGGCTTCGGCTTTCTCGGCGGTCCCGGCGAAAGCCAGCTGGAAATGGACCGCCGGATGATCGGCGACCGAATCGTCAAGATCAAAAAGGAGCTGGAGGACGTCCGCCGCACCCGGGGCCTGCACCGCAAGGCGCGCGCCAAGGTGCCGTACCCGGTCGTGGCGCTGGTCGGCTACACCAACGCCGGCAAGTCCACGCTGTTCAACCGGATGGCCGGCGCGGACGTATTCGCCAAGGACCTGCTGTTCGCCACGCTCGACCCGACCATGCGGCAGGTGGTTCTGCCGTCGGGCCGCAAGGTGATCCTGTCCGACACGGTGGGCTTCGTCTCCGACCTGCCGACCCATCTGGTCGCCGCCTTCCGCGCGACGCTGGAAGAGGTGCAGGCGGCGGACATCATCCTGCACGTCCGCGACATCGCGCATCCCGACAGCGAGGCGCAAAAGGCCGACGTGGAGGCCATCCTGCGCGACCTCGGCATCGACCCCGAGCGCGACCCGCGGGTGATCGAGGTCGCCAACAAGATCGACCGGCTGGATGGGGAGGAGCGCGCCTCCGTCCTCGCCCGGACCGACCGGTCCGACAGCGCCTGCGCGGTGTCGGCGGCGACCGGGGAGCGGTTGGACGACCTGTTCGGCATCCTCGACCGCCGCATGACCGCCGGCCGGGCGGTGGTGGAGATGGACGTGGCGCACGCCGACGGCGCGACGCTCGCCTGGCTCTATGCCCATGGCGAGGTGCTGGACCGCCGCGAGGATGAAGGGCACACTCACCTTCAGATCGCGATCGAGCCGGCGACGCTCGCCCGCCTGCGCCACCAGCGGGAAGAACGGGCCGTGGCCTGATATGTTTTCAAACCGGCGCGGGCCGCAAAAATATCACGGCAGTATTTTTCTGCAAAAAGGCTTGTAGCCCGCCGCACCGCTGTCCATATGCCTGTTAGTCGTCAACAACCGAAAGGAGGTGATCTCGTGTCTCATTGTCTTTCTCTGCTGCCGTCGGGCGCTGTGACCGGGTTCTCCTTCATCGCGAAGGGTTCCCTCGTCTGATAAAGACGCGCCGTAGTCCGATGGATTGCGGATCGACAATGGAGGGGCTGCCGGAAACGGCGGCCCCTCTTTGTTTTTCGGCTATGCCCGCCTTTTGCTGCGGCTGCAACCATTGCCGCTGACGCTTGTTTGAAGGGCACCGTTCGTCCGCCCGCCCTCTCTCGATGTTGCGGCGCCCCCCTTCACTCCGGCACCAGCCCCAAGACGGAGACCAGTCCCACAATGTGCGGCATCAGCGGGGAAATCCGCTTTGATTCACGGCCGGCCTCGGCGTCCGCGGTCGGCTCCATGACCGAAGCCCTGGCCCTGCGCGGTCCGGACGGACAAGGTGTTTTCGCGCACGGGCGCGTCGCCTTCGGTCACCGGCGCCTCAGCATCATCGACCTGTCCGAGGCCTCGCAGCAGCCGATGCTCGACCCGGCGCTCGGCCTCGGCATCGTGTTCAACGGCTGCATCTACAACTACCCCGAACTGCGGGCGGAGCTGGAGGGCCGGGGCTACCGGTTCTTCTCGCACGGCGACACCGAGGTGTTGCTGAAGGCCTACCATGCCTGGGGCCCGCGCTTCGTCGAGCGGCTGTACGGCATGTTCGCCTTTGCGATCTGGGAACGCGACAGCGGAAAGGTCGTGCTGTGCCGCGACCGGCTGGGCATCAAGCCGCTGTACCTCAGCGAGACGCCGGGACGGCTGCGCTTCGCCTCCTCCCTGCCGGCGCTGCTCGCGGGCGGCGACGTGGACACCGACATCGACCCGGTGGCGCTGCACCATTACATGAGCTTCCACGCCGTGGTGCCGGCACCGCTGACCATCCTGAAGGGCGTGCGCAAGCTGCCGCCGGCCACGCTGCTGACGCTGGAGCCGGATGGCCGGCGGACGGAGGAGACCTACTGGGCGCCGGTCTTCGCCCCGCAACCCGGCGACGAGCGCATGTCCGAACAGGATTGGCAGGACGCCGTGCTCGCCACGCTGCGCAAGGCGGTGGAGCGGCGGCTGGTGGCCGACGTGCCGGTCGGCGTGCTGTTGTCGGGCGGCCTGGACAGCTCCGTCATCGTGGCCCTGCTGGCGGAAGCGGGGCAGAGCGGCCTGCAAACCTTCTCCATCGGCTTCGAGACGGTCGGGCAGGAGAAGGGCGACGAGTTCCAATACTCCGACCTGATCGCCGAACGCTTCGGGACCGACCATCACAAGCTGTTCATCGACAGCGGCCGCGCGCTGCCGGCGCTGGCCGACTGCGTCCGCGCCATGGCGGAACCGATGGTCAGCCACGACGCCATCGGCTTCTACCTGCTGTCGCAGGAGGTGTCCAAGCACGTGAAGGTCGTGCAGAGCGGGCAGGGCGCCGACGAGATCTTCGCCGGCTACCACTGGTACCCGCCGATGATGGACGCAACGGACCCTGTGTCCGCCTACGCCAAGGTCTTCTTCGACCGCGACCACGCGGAGATGGCGGAGGCGCTGAACCCGCGCTTCCTCGCCGGGGAGGACGCCAGCCGCGCCTTCGTCGCCGCCCATTTCAACCGGCCGGGCGCGGACCGCGCGGTGGACAAGGCGTTGCGGCTCGACACCACGGTCATGCTGGTCGACGACCCGGTGAAGCGGGTGGACAACATGACCATGGCCTGGGGGCTGGAAGGCCGCGTGCCCTTCCTGGACCACGATCTGGTGGAACTGGCGGCGCGCGTGCCGGCGGAGCTGAAGCTGCGCGACGGCGGCAAATACGTGCTGAAGGAAGCCGCCCGGAAGGTCGTTCCGTCGGAAGTCATCGACCGTCCCAAGGGCTATTTCCCCGTGCCCGCGCTGAAATACCTGCGCGGGCCCTACCTGGAGCTGGTGCGCGACGTGCTGAACCAGCCGGCCGCGCGCGAACGGGCGCTGTTCAATCCGGCTTACCTGGACCGTCTTCTGGCCGATCCGGAAACCCACATCACGCCTTTGCGCGGGTCGAAGCTCTGGCAGGTCGCCTTGCTGGAGTTCTGGCTGCAAACCCATGGGATCTGAAGCCATACGATGATGCACAATCACATTCGTCCGAATTATCGCATCGAACGTGTCCTCGTGGCCGCGTTGCAGGGCGCGGAGATGCACAAGGCGCGCGGCCAGCGGGCCACCGGGCCGATGCCCTGCGCGACGGTGGACTGCGGCTGGGGCCGGCTTCTGTTCGCGCACACCTTCGGGGACGTGCAGGCGCTGATCGAGGCCATGCGGCAGGAGCGGCCGGGGCGGCGGGACATCGCGCTCTACCTGGAGGATCCGCACGTCGCGCTGTCCCAGGCGCCGAACGAGCTGTTCCTCGACCCCTCGCACACCTACCGCCTGCGTCTGGCGGGCTTCCGGCCGAGCCAGGATCTCCGCGGCTTCACCATCGAGGCGCCGCGCGGGCGGCAGGACGCCGACGCCGTGAACCGCATCTACGCGGCGCGCGGCATGGTCACGCTGGATCCGGAATTCTATTGGGCGGAGCGCGACAGCCGCGTGCTGACTCACCTGATCGCCACCGACCCGGTCAGTGGTGCCGTCATCGGATCGGTTACCGGGGTTGACCATGTGCGGGCCTTCAAGGACCCGCAGAACGGCTCCTCCCTCTGGTGCCTCGCGGTCGACCCGCAGGCGGCCTATCCCGGCATTGGCGAGGCGCTGGTGCGCGCGCTGGCCGAGCATTTCCGGGCGCGCGGCCGCAGCTTCATGGATTTGTCCGTCCTGCACGACAACCAGAACGCCATCGCACTTTATGAAAAGCTGGGCTTCAAGCGGGTGCCGGTCTTCGCGCTGAAGACCAAGAACCCGATCAACGAGAAGCTGTACGCCGGCCCGGCGGTGGACGCCGGCTTCAACCCCTACGCCATGATCATCATCAACGAGGCGCGCCGCCGCGGCATCGGGGTGGAGGTCGTGGACGCGGAGGCGAACCTGTTCCGCCTCAGCTTCGGCGGGCGCAGCATCCTGTGCCGGGAGAGCCTGAGCGAGCTGACCTCGGCGGTGGCGCTCTACCGCTGCGACGACAAGTCGGTGACGCGGCGCGCCATGGTCAAGGCCGGCCTGTCGGTGCCGGACCAGATGGTCGCCAACGGCATGGACGACAACGTCGCCTTCCTGGAACGCCACGGCAGCGTTGTCGTGAAGCCGGCGCGCGGCGAGCAGGGGCAGGGCATCACCGTGGACGTGCGCGACGCGAACACGCTGTCCTGGGCGATCGACAAGGCGCGAACGATCTGCGAGACGGTGCTGATGGAGCAGTTCGTGCGCGGGCACGACGTGCGCGTCCTGGTCATCGACTACCGCGTGGTCGCCGCCGCGGTCCGCCGCCCGGCGGAGGTGGTGGGCACCGGGGACCGGACCATCGCCCAGCTGATCGAAGCGCAGAGCCGCCGCCGTGCTGCCGCCACGGGCGGGGAAAGCCGCATCCCGATGGACCAGGAGACGGAGCGCTGCGTGCGCGACGCCGGCTTTTCCATGGACGACGTTCTACCGGAAGGACAGGTTCTGGCCGTGCGCAAGACGGCAAACCTGCACACAGGAGGTACGCTCCACGATATCACCGACCGCCTGCACCACCGCGTGGTAGAAGCCTCCGTCGAAGCCGCCCGAGCGCTGGACATCCCGGTGGTCGGGCTGGATCTGCTGGTGCCGGACCTGATGGGTCCGGACTACGTGATCATCGAGGCGAACGAACGGCCGGGCCTGGCCAACCACGAACCCCAGCCCACCGCCGAACGCTTCCTCGACCTTCTCTTCCCCTATTCGGCGCCCTGATTTTCAGATGGATCTTCAAGGAGCAGGCATGGAGCAGTCAAGCTTGACGCGGACCACGGCCTTGGCTGGAACCGAGCCGGGCGCGCGCCCGGTCATCGACATGGACTACGTCACGGACATCCTGCGCCGCCTGCTCGAAATCCCCAGCCCGACCGGCTACACCGACCAGATCGTGCATTTCTGCGGCGACGAGTTCCGCCGCCTGGGCATCCCCTTCGAGCTGACCCGACGGGGGGCCATCCGCGCCGATCTGATCGGGGCCCGGCGAAGCCCGGACCGCGCCATTGTCGCCCACGTCGACACGCTGGGCGCCATGGTCAAGATGCTGAAGGCCAACGGCCGGCTGGAACTGGTGCCGATCGGCACCTGGTCGGCGCGCTTCGCCGAAGGGGCGCGCTGCACCGTCTTCACCGACCGGGGCAGCTACCGCGGCACCATCCTGCCGCTGAAGGCGTCCGGCCACACCTTCAACACGGAAATCGATACCCAGCCGGTCGACTGGACCAACCTGGAAATCCGCGTCGACGCCTGCTGCGCGACGGAGGAGGACCTGCTGGTCCACGGCTTCAACGTCGGTGACTTCGTCGCCATCGACCCGCAGCCGGAATTCAACCCGAACGGCTTCATCAACTCCCGCCATCTGGACGACAAGGCCGGCGTGGCTGTGATGTTCGGCGCCGCCAAGTCCATCCTGGACAGCCAGGCGCTGCTGCCGGTGGACTGCCACCTGCTGCTGACCATCTCCGAGGAGGTCGGGTCGGGCGCATCGTCCGTGCTGCACCAGGACGTGGCGGAGATGGTGACCATCGACAACGGCACCACCGCGCCCGGCCAGAACAGCCGCGAGTTCGGCGTGACCGTCGCCATGGCCGACAGCTCCGGCCCGTTCGACTATCATCTGACGCACAAGCTGTTGGAACTGTGCCGCGACCACGGCATCGACCACCAGCGCGACGTCTTCCGCTACTACCGGTGCGACAGCGCCGCAGCCATCGAGGCGGGCAACGACATCCGCACCGCGCTCGTCTGCTTCGGGATCGACAGCTCCCACGGCTACGAGCGCATCCACAAGGACGCGCTGCGCTCGCTTGCCGAACTGATCGCGCTGTACATGCAGAGCGACGTGGCCGTTCCCCGCGACCGTCTCGGCATCGGCCCGATGGGCGCCTTCCCCTGGCAACCGACCACACCCGCCGAAACGCCGGAAGGCTGAGCGGGTCCCGTCTACTCCGGTACCGAGGGGCGGCTGACCGACAGCCAGGACGGCGGCTGTGCGGTGGCCTGTCCCGTGCAAGCCGCCTCCACGCACGCCGCCAGACTGCCGAAACGGACCGGGCGCCCGCTCAAGCCCGGCCCGTAGTGGGCGTATTTCGCGGAGTTCGTCATCACCACGCGCGCCGCGGCGGGGAACAGAGGCTCGCTGATTGTGCACCAGCAGACGTCCGTGACGGTGCGGGCGCCGAAGCGCTCCAACTCCGCGATGAGGCCGCGGGCGGCAACCGTCTCCTGCGTGGCGCGGCCGCAGGTGACCACGAGCTGAACGTCGGGATGCTTCGCCCGGCCCCGGCAGAGCGCGGCGAGCCGTTCGAATTCCGTGTCCGAGAAATGCGGGTTGCCGAGGGACACCAGATCGACACCCAAGTCGGCCGTGCTGTTCAGCTCCGCCCAGCGCTCCCGCAGGTCCGCAAGGCTCACGGCGCAGGTCGGGGCCGCGTCCTCCACCACAGCGTCCAGCGCCGTCGCTTCGGGCGTCACGCCGAGGATGTGGAACATCGGCGCGCTCGACGTGGTGGCGAAGGCCGCCCCGAAGGCCTTCAGGTCGTCGGTGGTCGGCCCGGCCGTCTCCAGCCCGACGATCACCGGGATCCGGTCGCCGGCCATCGCTCCGACCTGATACCCCAGCAAGGGGTAGAAGGATTCGTCGAAGTCCGCGCGGAACGGAACGTCGATCCGCACCGTCGCCCGGCGGTTGCCCTCCACATGGCATCCGGACAGCGGCGCCCGGCCGGTCAGGGCGACGCAGATGTCCAGATAGTCCGGGTATTTCATGGTGCGAGCGCCCAGCACGCTGTTGGCGTAGACCACCGCGTTCGATTCCGCCCAGACAATCTGGTCGCCACGGCGGGGGGCGCTGTCCAGCTGATAGGGCGCGCAGGTGAAGGTCGGCCGTGCGCCCATCGCGATATAGGCGTCGGCCAGCGCGCTCGCCGGCTCGCCGACCGCCGCCTCCACACCCTGGTCGCGCCAGTTGCGGCGATCGACCGAGATGGCGTTCAGGCTGGTGGGGATGCGCACCCGGCCGCCCCAGTCGCGCAGCTGTTGGGCGAAGCGCAGCCCGCCCGGCCCGGTGTAGAGGCAGCCGTCGATGTGGGCTTGGCGCACGTCGATCAGTTCTGCGGCGCGGTGGAAGGCGGCCATGCGCAGGATGATCCGCATGGCGACCTGTGCCGCCCGGCCGCCCACCCCCTCCAGCAGCGCCCAATCGGCCTCCGTCAGCGCGACATCAGGCGGAGCGCCCAGCGGAACGGCCGCTCCGGCCGGCGCCCCGGCCGCGTCGTCCGGCCCGGACAATGGGCGCAGGGTGTCGCCCGCCACCTCGACCCAGCCCGCCTGGGCCAGCCGCGGGAACTGGTCGGGTCCGGCCACGACGACGGGAATGGACCGTCCGAACATCTCCTCCGCGACGAACACGCCGAGCGTCAGGATGTCGTCCGGCCGCTCCAGCACCAGCGCGGCCGGGCCATGCCCGTTCAGGATCAGCTCCAGCATCACGCCGCTTCCGGAGCAGGACCCCCGCCCGCTGGGAATGGCCAGCACCGCGCCGGCAAGGGATCGGCCGCTCAGCGGATGGTGACGGTCGATGACCGTGCCCGTGAAGGAATCGACCCCGCCCCAGAAGCTGAGAGGGGTGTCGGAATGGATCACCGGGCCCAGCGCGTAGCCCTCGACCAGGCACCGGCCGGTCCATTCCCGCCGGGATTTGTCTTCCATAGGTTCAGCCATTCAGGAACGCGCTCGCGTAGGCGTAGAGGCCGGGCGCGCCGCCCGTCGCAAGGAACAGCACATGGTCGCCCGGCCGGTAGTGGCCCGACCGGACATCGGCCAGCAATCCGGCGAACGCCTTGCCGCTGTACACGGGGTCGAGCAACACCCCCTCCCGCCCCGCCATGAGGCGGACAGCCTCCACCATCGCGTCCGTCACCACCCCATAGCCCTCCCCGCGCTGGCCGCCGGACACGTCGATGTCCGACGCGTCCAGGCGTGCGCCAACGCCCAGGAGGTCGAGCGTGGCGTTGCCCTTGTCGATGGTGGCCTGCCGCGCGGCCTCCGCCGGTGCGAGCACGGTGTGCGCCCGGACCAGGGCGGGATTTTCGCCGAGCGCCTTCAAGCCGGCCGCCAATCCGGCGTGGGTCCCCGAACTGCCGTTGGGAAGGACGATGCCCGCGAACGTTTCGCCGAGCGCGCGGGACTGCTCCTGCACCTCCAGCGCACAGGCCGCGTATCCAAAGCAGCCGACCGGCGTGGAGCCCCCCAACGTCGCCACATAGGGCACCCGCCCGGCCCGGCGCAGCGTCTCCGCCCGGTCCTGCGCGAAGGCGGCGGCGTCGATCCCCGGGGCGAGGGTGTGCATGCGCGCGCCGAACAGGCTGTCGAGCAGGACGTTGCCGTTCCGCTCATACTCGTCGCCGGCCCGTGGGACGAGCGGCGCGAGGACGAGTTCGCAATCCATGCCCTGCGTGGCCGCCGTCGCCGCCGCGAGGCGCGCGAAGTTGGACTGCACGCCGCCCACGGCGATGATCGTGTCGGCCCCCTGGGCACGGGCGTCGCCGACCAGGAATTCCAGCTTCCGAAGCTTGTTGCCGCCGCCGCCAAGCGCCGTCAGGTCGTCGCGCTTGATGGACAGCCGGACGCCCGCGAGGGCTGGCCCGAGCGCCTGTTCAAGCCGGTGCAGGCGCTGGATCGGCGTCGGTCCGTCCAGCAGGGGAACCCGGGGAAACCGGTTCAGGGCGTCTGAAAGCTGCATCACCAAACCCTCTGCGCGATGGGGGCCGACACTGTGCCAGCCCTTCGTTGCACACAGCAAGGGACTCGCCGGCGTGCTTTGGCCGGAGCGCTTTGGCCAGAGCACTTTGGTATGCCCTCGGTGCGGGACCGTGGGCATCACAGCGGCAGGGGACTGTCGTTCTTGACCTCCTCCATCACGGCGTAGGTGCGCGTCTCCCGCACGCCGGGCAGGGACAGCAGGATGTCGCCCAGGAAGCGCCGGTAGGAGGCCATGTCGGCCACGCGGGTCTTCACCAGATAGTCAAACCCGCCGGCGACCATGTGGCATTCCAGCACCTCCGGCATGTCGCGCACCGCCTGGGCGAACTTGTCGAAGACGTCCGGCGTCGTCTTGTCGAGCAGCACCTCGACAAAGACCAGCAGCCCGAAGCCCAGGCGGTGCGGGTCCAGCCGCGCGCCGAAACCGGTGATGTAGCCATCTTTTTGCAACCGCCGCAGGCGTTCACCCGTCGTGGTTGGCGACAGGCCGACGCGTTCGGCAAGCTCCACCGTCGATACGCGGCCATCGACCTGCAGGATCGCGAGGATCCGCCGGTCGAATTTATCAAGCTCCGTCATTCCGACGCCTCAATACATTGTTGTCCGCGGTTATAACGGAAAATCGGCGAAAGTCGTTATGGAAGCACGGAAACTTTGCCGTTAGCCTTCTGTTGTGACGTTCGGGGGTCACCGGCGCCTGTTCCGGCGGCCGTTCCCCCGGCTTGATGCGGGCTTGCCGAACAGGGCGAACGACCTCCATGACCAGCATGACGACCCCCTCGCAGACCACGACCTCGGCCACGAGCGCGGAGGCCGGCACCCCAATCGCCGGTTCGCCGCCCTTCGCGCTCTTCGCGCCGCCGATCCGCCCGGCCAGCGACCTGCGCGCCGCGATCACGGCGGCCTACCGCCGGCCGGAGGGCGAGTGCCTGCCGTTCCTGCTCGACCAGGCGACGCCTCCCCCCGCGGTCGCCGAAGCGGCCCGGAAGACGGCCCGCAAGCTGATCACCGCGCTGCGCGCCAAGCCGCCCGGCCGCGGCGTGGAGGGGCTGATCCACGAATACAGCCTGTCGAGCCAGGAAGGGCTGGCGCTGATGTGCCTGGCGGAGGCGCTGCTGCGCATCCCCGACGCCGGCACGCGCGACGCCCTGATCCGCGACAAGCTGGCGGGCGGCGACTGGCAGGCGCATCTGGGCAACAGCCCGTCGCTGTTCGTCAACGCCGCCACCTGGGGCCTGCTGATCACCGGCCGGCTGACCGCCTCGGTCGACGAGCCGGCGCTGTCCTCCGCGCTGACCCGCATGCTCGCCAGGGGTGGCGAACCGCTGATCCGGCGCGGCGTCGATTTCGCCATGCGCATGATGGGGGAGCAGTTCGTCACCGGCCAGACGATCCAGGAGGCGCTGGCCAACAGCCGCAAGATGGAATCGGAAGGCTTCCGCTACTCCTACGACATGCTGGGCGAGGCGGCGATGACCGCCGCGGACGCCGACCGCTACTACGCCGACTACGAACGCGCCATCCACGCCATCGGCAACGCCTCGGCCGGGCGCGGCGTGTACGAGGGGCCGGGCATCTCCATCAAGCTGTCGGCGATCCACCCCCGATATTCGCGCGCGCAGGCCGACCGTGTGATGGCCGAGCTGCTGCCGCGGGTGAAGGCGCTGGCATTGCTGGCGAAGGGCTACGACATCGGCCTGAACATCGACGCGGAGGAGGCCGACCGGCTGGAACTCTCGCTCGACCTGATGGAATCGCTGTGCTTCGACGCCGATCTGGCGGGGTGGAACGGCATCGGTTTCGTCGTGCAAGCCTACGGCAAGCGCTGCCCGTACGTCATCGATTTCCTGATCGACCTGGCGCGGCGCAGCGGCCACCGGCTGATGGTCCGGCTGGTCAAGGGCGCCTATTGGGACGCCGAGATCAAGCGCGCCCAGCTGGACGGTCTGGACGACTTCCCAGTCTACACCCGCAAGGTCTACACCGACGTGTCCTACGTCGCCTGCGCGCGCAAGCTGCTGGGCGCCCCGGACGCGGTGTTCCCGCAGTTCGCCACCCACAACGCCCAGACGCTTGCCACTATCTATGAGTTGGCCGGACCGGATTTCCAGGTCGGCAAGTACGAGTTCCAGTGCCTGCACGGCATGGGTGAGCCGCTCTACTCGGAGGTGGTCGGCCCGCTGAAGCGGCCCTGCCGCATCTACGCGCCGGTCGGCACGCACGAGACTCTGCTGGCCTATCTGGTCCGCCGCCTGCTGGAGAACGGGGCCAACAGCTCCTTCGTCAACCGCATCGCCGACAAGGCCGTGCCGGTCGAGGAGCTGATCGCCGACCCGGTGGAGGTGGCGCGCGCCATCCAGCCGCTGGGCGCGCCGCACGCGCTGATCGCCAACCCGCGCGACCTCTACGCGCCGGAGCGGGCGAACTCCGCCGGCCTCGACCTGTCCAACGAGCAGGAACTGGAGCGGCTGGGCAACGCCCTGACCGCCAGCGCCGCCGTCGCCTGGACCGCCGCCCCCCTGCTGGCCGACGGCGAGCGCGCCGGAGAGGCCAAGGCGGTGCTGAACCCGGCCGACCGCCGCGACGTTGTCGGCTCCGTCATCGAGGCGACGCCGGAGGTGGTCGAGGTCGCCTTCCGCCACGCCGAAGCCGCAGCCGCGGCTTGGGCCGCCACGCCCCCGGCGGAGCGCGCCGCCTGCCTGTTCCGCGCCGCCGACGCGTTGCAGGCGCGCATGCCGACCCTGCTTGGCCTGATCGTGCGGGAGGCCGGCAAGTCCCTGCCCAACGCCATCGCGGAGGTGCGGGAGGCCATCGACTTCCTGCGCTACTACGGCGCGCAGGTCCGTGACCGCTTCGACAACGCCACCCACCGCCCGGTCGGGCCGGTGGTCTGCATCAGCCCGTGGAACTTCCCGCTGGCCATTTTCGCGGGGCAGGTCGCCGCGGCGCTGGCCGCCGGCAACCCGGTGCTCGCCAAGCCGGCGGAGGAAACCCCCCTGATCGCGGCGGAGGCGGTGCGCCTGCTGCACGCCGCTGGCGTGCCAGCCGGCGCGCTCCAGCTTCTGCCCGGCGCGGGGGAGGTGGGCGCGGCCCTGGTCGGGAACGCCGGGACGCGGGCGGTGATGTTCACCGGCTCCACCGAGGTGGCGCGGCTGATCCAGAAGCAGTTGGCCGGGCGCCTGTCCCCGCAGGGTGCGCCCATTCCGCTGATCGCGGAGACGGGCGGGCAAAACGCCATGATCGTCGACAGCTCCGCGCTCGCCGAGCAGGTGGTTGGCGACGTGCTCGCGTCGGCCTTCGACAGCGCCGGCCAGCGCTGCTCCGCCCTGCGCGTGCTGTGTTTGCAGGAGGATGTGGCCAACCGCATGCTCGCCATGCTGAAGGGCGCCATGAAGGAGCTGCGCGTCGGCAACCCCGACCGTCTGGCGACCGACGTCGGCCCGGTGATCACCGAGGAAGCCAAGGCCGGCATTGAGCGCCACATCGCGGCGATGCGCGCCAAGGGCCGCCGGGTCGAGGCGCTGCCCTTGCCGGCGGAAACCGCGCACGGCACTTTCGTCCCGCCGACGCTGATCGAGATCGGCGGCATCGCGGAGCTGGAGCGCGAGGTCTTCGGCCCGGTGCTGCACGTCGTCCGCTTCCGCCGCGACGACCTGGACCGTCTGGTGGACGCCATCAACGCCACCGGTTACGGCCTGACCTTCGGCCTGCACACGCGCATCGACGCGACGATCGAGCGTGTGACGGAGCGCATCGCGGTCGGCAACGTCTACGTCAACCGCAACACCATCGGCGCGGTGGTCGGCGTGCAGCCCTTCGGCGGCCATGGCCTGTCGGGCACCGGCCCCAAGGCCGGTGGCCCGCTCTACCTGACCCGCCTGCTCAGCCGCCGCCCGAAGGCGGTGCTGGAGACGCGCGGCGCCGACGCCGAATTGGCCCCGGCCCAGGCCTACAGCGACTGGCTGCGCAAGCAGGGCCGGACGGCGGAGGCCAAGCGCTGCTCCGAATACCGGAACCGCAGCGCGCTTGGCACCAACGTGGAACTGGTCGGCCCGGTCGGCGAGCGGAACCTCTACGAACTGCACCCGCGTGGCCGTGTCCTGCTGCTGCCGCAGACGGAAACAGGCCTTCTGCTCCAACTGGGCGCCGTCTTCGCCACGGGGAACGACGCGGTGGTGGACGTCCCGGCCGCCCTGGCTGGAATCCTGCGCGGCCTGCCCGCCGCTTTGGCTCGCCGCGTGACCGTAACCGGCGACTGGACCGCCGCCGGGCCGCTCGCCGCCGCGCTGGTGGAAGGCGATGGGGAACGGGTCGTGACGGCCAACCGCCGGCTGGCGGAGCTGCCCGGCCCGATCGTGCTGGCCCAGTCCGCCACCAGCGAGGGTCTGCGCGGCGGTGCCGAGGACTATGTCCTCGACTGGCTGCTGGACGAGCGCTCGGTCAGCGTCAACACCGCCGCGGCCGGCGGCAACGCCAGCCTCGTCGCGATGAGCTGAGGGGCGGGTATGAGGGAAGGGATGGTCGACATCATCCCTCCCTTCCCGTTAAATCGCCCCTCCCGCATCGTCCGTTCCAGGAGACTCACCGCGATGGCCACGGCCGCCCTGTCCATGCTGAGCGCCGAGCAAACCGCCGACTGCCTGCCCTTCGGCCCGCTGTGCGACGCCGTCGCCCAGGCAGCCCGCGACTACGCCGCCGGGCGGATCACCAGCCCGGAACGGCAGGTGCTGCCGTTGCCGAACAACGGCGTTCTGCTGTCCATGCCGGCCACCGCGTCGGACATCGGCATCCACAAGCTGGTCAACGTCTGCCCGGGCAACGGCGCGCTGGGACTGCCGACCATCCACGGCGTGGTCGCCGTCTACGACGCGGCGACGGGCGCGCCGCGCGCGATCCTCGACGGCCCGACGGTCACCGGGCGGCGCACCGCGGCGGTGTCGATGCTGGCGATCCGGACTCTGGCCCGCAGCGCGCCGCGCCATGTCGCGCTGATCGGTGCCGGTAAGCAGGCCTCCGACCATGCCAAGGCGCTGGCCGCCCTTCATCCCGGCATCCGGGTGGACGTGCACACCCGCGCGCTGGACCGGGCGGAGGCCTTCGTGCGCGATCATGCCGGGCTGGAGCTGGATCTGCGCCCGGCGTCCGGCCCGGTCGATCCGGCGGCCGAGGTCGTCATCACGCTGACCACCAGCCTGACGCCCGTCTATGACGAGACCCCGCGCCCGGACCGGCTGCTGGTCGGCGTCGGTGCCTTCAAGCCGGAGATGGCGGAATACGGCCCGACCGCCGTGCATGGAAGCGAAGTGTTCCTGGACGACCCCGCCGGCGGGCGGCATGAGGCCGGCGACCTGATCCAGGCCGGCTTCGACTGGGCCAAGGGGCGTTCGCTGATCGATGCGTTGGAGGGGCGTGTGGACCCCGATGCGCCGCGTTTGTTCAAGAGCGTGGGGTGTGCGGCTTGGGATCTGGCCGCGGGGCGCTGCGCGCTGGCGCATTTGGGGTGAAGGGGGGTGGGGGCTCAGTGCAACCACTCCCCTCAGTCCCCCAACCACACCTCAGGCCACCACCGCCGCCTTCAGCCGCGTCAGGAACCGTTCCGCCCTCGCCAGCTGGTCGAGCGACACGAACTCGTCCGGTTTGTGGGCCTGGTCGATGTCGCCGGGGCCGCAGACGACCGCCGGGATGCCGGCCATGCTGGTGTAGAGCGCGCCTTCCGTCCCGAAGGCGACCTTGCCGTGGTCGTTGCGCTCCACGAGGTGCTTGACCAGCGCCACGTCGTCCAGATCCGGCGGCGTGTCGAGCGCCGGGGCCTCCGACAGGGGCGCCCAGGAGAAGCCGGTGCCGGGCTGGACCGCCCGCATCTCCGGCTCCAGCGTCTTGTGGGCGAAGTCCTGCACCTCGGCCAGCATGGGCGCGACGGGGTGGGTGGCGATGTGGCGGAACTCGAACTCGAAGGCGCAGTCGGTGGGGACGATGTTGCGCGCCGTGCCGCCCTGGATCACCCCGGTGTGCACGGTGGTGTGCGGCACGTCGTAGTCGGGGTCGAACGGCCCCTCCAGCGCGAAGCGGCGGCCCATGCGGCGCAGGTAGGCGACGACCTCCGACGCGTACTCCACGGCGTTCACGCCGCGCGGCGCCAGGGAGGAATGGCAGGCGTGCCCATGGACGTGGCAGCGCATCGACAGCTTGCCCTTGTGCCCGACCACCACCTGCATGCTGGTCGGCTCGCCCACGAT
Organism: Azospirillum canadense; assembly: GCF_025961225.1. Lineage (GTDB taxonomy): Bacteria > Pseudomonadota > Alphaproteobacteria > Azospirillales > Azospirillaceae > Azospirillum > Azospirillum canadense. The sequence continues at coordinate 1,844,643 of NZ_JAOQNG010000010.1, forward strand.
GCAGAAGCGCGGCTTGACCGCCATGCCGGCCAGCCGCTCCAGCAGGCCACGCACGCCGATGCAGCCCAGCTCCTCGTCGTAGGAGAAAGCGTAGTGGATCGGGGTCTTCAGTTCGGCGGCCAGGAAGTCCGGCGCCATGGCGAGTGCGGTGGCGACGAAGCCCTTCATGTCGGCGGTGCCGCGCCCGTACAGCTTGCCGTCGCGCTCCGTCAGGGTGAAGGGGTCGCTCGACCAGTCCTGGTCGTCCACCGGCACCACGTCGGTGTGGCCGGACAGGCAGATGCCGCCGCGGTCGGTCGGGCCGATGGTGGCGTAGAGGTTGGCCTTGGTCCGCGTGTCGTCGAAGACCAGCGTGCTCTCCACCCCCAGCGCCGCGAGGTGGTCGCGGATGTAGTGGATGAGGTCGAGGTTGGAGTTGCGGCTGGTCGTGTCGAACGCGATGAGGTCGCGGAGCAATGCCAGCGTGCGTGGGGAACAGTCGCTCATGATCCTCTGACTATACCTCAAAATGCGTCGTTCAAGTGGCAGGCCGACCAGCGCCCGGGCGCCACCTCGCGCAAGTCCGGCCGCTCCTGCGAGCAGCGTGGCATAGCGTGGGGGCAGCGCGGGTGGAAGGGACAACCGGCCGGCGGGTTCAGGGGGGACGGGATCTCGCCGCGGATCGGGGCGAAGCGGCGCTTCTCCAGCGTCACGCGCGGCGCCTCGTCGAGCAGGGCCTTGGCGTAGGGGTGGTTGGGGGCCGCGAACAGCTCCGGCGTCGGGGCCAGCTCCACGATGCGGCCGAGATACATGATCGCCGTGCGGTCGGAGATGTGCTGGACGACGCCCAGGTCGTGGCTGATGAACAGGTAGGTGAGGCGCAGTTCCTCGCGCAGGCGCATGAACAGGTTGATGATCTGCGCCTGGATCGAGACGTCGAGCGCCGCCACGGACTCGTCGCACACCAGGAAGTCCGGCTTCACCGCCAGCGCGCGGGCGATGCCGATGCGCTGGCGCTGCCCGCCGGAGAACTGGTGCGGGTAGCGGCGCATATAGCCGGGGTCGAGCCCGACCGTGCGCATCATCTCCGCGACCGCCTCGGCTGCATTCCGGCGCGGAACCAGCCTGTGCACGACCGGCGCCTCCCCGATGATGTCGGCGACGCGCAGGCGGGGGTTGAGGGAGGCCATGGGATCCTGGAAGACCATTTGGATCTTCAGGTTCGCCTCGTGCCGTCCGGCGGGCGGGAGGTCGCGCAGGTCCGTGCCGCGCCAGTGGATCGCGCCGTCGCTCGGCGTCAGCAGGCCGGCGACCATGCGGCCGAGCGTGCTCTTGCCGCAGCCGGATTCGCCAACCAACCCGACCACCTCGCCCTCCGCGACGGTGAGGTCAACCCCGCTGACCGCGTGCAGCACGCTGTCGTCCACCGCGGCGCCGAGACGGCGGGCGAACCGTTCGACCACGTCCAGCTTCCGTTCGAACCGCTTGGACAGGCCGGAGACCGCGAGGATGGGCTGGGTCATGCCGCAGCCCCCTGCGCGTCCGCGTCGTGGGGGTGCCAGCAGCGCCACGCGTGGGCGTCCGGCGCAAGGTCCGGCATCACAGAGCAGGCGGCGTCGGCGCGCCCGCAGCGCGGCTGGAAGGCGCAACCCTGGGGCAGATCGAGTGCAGACGGCGCCATGCCGGGGATGGAGCGCAGCGGCACGCCGCGCCGGTTGCGGCTGGGCACGGAATCCAGCAGGCCGCGGGTGTAGGGATGGCGCGGCGCCTGGATCACGTCGGCGATCGGCCCGGTCTCCACGATGCGGCCGGCGTACATCACCGCCACCCGGTCGGCCAGCGCCGACACCACGGCGAGGTCGTGGGTGACCCACAGCAGCGCCGTGCCGGTCTCCCGGCACAGGGTCTGCACCTCGAACAGGATCTGCGCCTGGATCGTGACGTCCAGCGCGGTGGTCGGCTCGTCGGCCAGGATCAGGTCCGGCGAATGCAGCAGGGCGATGGCGATGGCCACGCGCTGGCGCATGCCGCCGGAGAACTGGTGCGGGTAGGCGGCCAGCCGTTCGTCGGGTGACGCGATGCCGACGCGGCCCAGCGCGTCGCGTGACCGCCGTCGCGCCTCGGCCCGCCCGACCTTGTCGTGGGCCAGCACCGCCTCGACCATCTGGGTCTCGACGCTGAGCACCGGGTTCAGCGTCATCATCGGGTCCTGGAAGATCATGGCGATGCGCCGGCCGCGGATGGCGCGCAGCCGCTTCTCCCCGGCGGTGACCAGATCCTCCCCATCGAACAGCACGCGCCCGCCGACGATCCGGCCGGGCAGATCGACGAGGCCGAGGATCGACTGGCCGGTGACCGACTTGCCCGACCCGGATTCGCCGACGAGGCCCAGGATCTCGCCGCGCCTGAGGTCGAAGCTGACGCCGTTCACCGCCTTCACAGTGCCGGCGCGGGTGGCGAAATGGGTTTGCAGGTTTTCGACGCGCAGCAAGGGCTGGGTCATGCGCTTCCTCCCCTCCCTCAATGGCTCAGGCGCGGGTTCAGGACGTCGCGCAGCCGGTCACCGACCAGATTGATCGCGACGATGACGACCAGCAGGGCGACGCCGGGGAACAGGCTGACCCAATAGTTTCCGGACAGCATGAAGCCGTAGCCGGACGCGATCAGCATGCCGAGCGACGGCTCCGTCACCGGCACGCCGACGCCGAGGAAGCTCAGCGTCGCCTCCAGCGCGATGGCGTGGGCCACCTGCACGGTCGCCACCACGATCAGCGGCGGCAGGCAGTTGGGCAGCAGGTGGCGCAGCATGATGCGGGAATGCGGCAATGCCAGGCAGCGCGCGGCCTCCACATACTCCTTGCGCCGCTCCACCAGGGCGGAGCCGCGCACCGTGCGGGCGTAATAGGCCCACTGCACGGCGGCCAGCGCGACGATCACCTTGTCCACCCCCTTGCCCAGCAGGGCCAGCAGGATCAGTGCGATCAGGATCGCCGGGAAGGACAGCTGGATGTCGACCAGCCGCATGATGGCGCCGTCCACCGCACCCCCGGCGTAGGCCGCGAGCATTCCGACCGCCACTCCGACCGCCAGCGCGATCAGCGTCGCCAGGATGCCCACCTCCAGGCTGGTGCGCAGGCCGAAGACGATGGCCGACCACAGGTCGCGCCCCTGGTCGTCGGTGCCCAGCCAATAGGTCCAGCCCGCCCCGCCAGCCGTGCCCGGCGGCTGCAGGCTGTCCATGATGTCCAGCTGGGCGAGGTCGTAGGGATCCTGCGGCGCCACGAGCTGGGCGAAGACGGCGGCCAGCATCACCAGCACCAGCACGGCAAGCCCAACCACCGCAACGCGGGAGCGCGCGAAGTCGCGCGCCAGCCGCCGGAGGGGGGATTCCTCCCGCGCGGCGCTCATGCCCGGCCCCCGCCCAGCCGGATGCGCGGGTCGAGCATCGAGTAGATCAGGTCGACCACGAGGTTGATCACCACGAACAGCAGCACCGTCAGCAGCAGGTAGGCGACCACCACCGGCCGGTCGAGCTGGAGGATGCTTTCGATCAGCAGCTTGCCCATGCCGGGCCACGCGAAGACCGACTCCGTCACCACCGAGAAGGCGATGACGCTGCCGAGTTCGAGGCCGAGCACGGTGACGACCGGGATCATGATGTTCTTCAGGATGTGCACGCCGACCACGCGGGCGGGCGACAGCCCCTTGGCGCGGGCGAACTTCACGTAGTCCTGCAAGGCGACCTCCCGCGTGCCGGCGCGCGCCAGCCGGATGACCAGCGACAGCTTGAAGGTGGCGAGGTTGATCGCCGGCAGGATCAGGTGGGCCAGTCCGTCGCGGGTCAGGAAGCTCCATTGGATGCCGAACAGGCTCGCCGTCTGGCCGCGCCCGCCCGCCGGCAGCCAGCCGAGCTGCACGGCGAAGGCCATGATCAGCATCATGCCGACCCAGAAGGTGGGCAGCGAGAAGCCGAGGATCGAGCCGGTCATGATGACCCGCCCCGCCACGCTGTCCGGCTTCAGCCCGGCCCACAGGCCAAGCGGGATGCCCAGCAGAACCGCCAGCAGCATGGCGGCCAACGCCAGCTCCAGCGTCGCCGGGAAGCGTTGCAGGACGAGGCCGAGCGCCGGCACCCCATGCACGAAGGAGGTGCCCAGGTCGCCGCCCACCGCGCTCTCCACGAAGCGGGCGAACTGCACGTGCATGGGCTGGTCGAGGCCGAGGCGCGCGATGGCCGCCGCGCGCTCCACCTCGTCCGCCTCGGGGCTGATCAGCACGTCGATGGGGTTGCCGATGGCGAAGATGCCGGTGAAGACCAGCACCGCCATGGCCGCGATGACGACCGCGCTCTGCGTCAGCCGCCGGAGGATGAACACGATCATGGACGGGGATCCCGCGCAGCCCTATGGCTGCGCCGGGACGACCTTGGCGGCCAGCGTGTACTGGTCGGCGCGGGGCTCATAACTCAGGCCCTTCTTCATGGCCCAGACGGTCACCTCGTAATGCAGCGGCACAATGATGGTGGCGTCCATGGCGCGCTTCACCGCCGCCTGAAGCAGCTTCTCGCGCTGGGCGTCGTCCACGGTGGCGAGTGCCGTGTCCAGCATCCCGTCGAATTCCGGGTCGGACCAGCTGGTGTAGTTGGTGGTGCCGTAGCCCTTGTCCTTGATCGGCGTGGCGACCAGGGCCTTCAGCGGGGACGACATCTCGCCCGAATCCGCCTGCCAGCCGGCCAGGAAAACGCTGTATTCCTGCTTGTTGCGCTTGGAGAAGAAGACGTTCGCGGTGGTCGCGTCGACCTTCGTCTGCACGCCGATGCGGGTGAACATCTGCGCGACGGCCTGGGCGACCTTGTCGTCGTTGATGTAGCGGTCGTTGGGCGTGCCGAGCGTCAGCTGGAAGCCCTTGGGGTAGCCGGCCTCCTCCAGCAGCTTCTTGGCCTTGGCGGCGTCGGTGTGGACCTTGACGTCGGGGTTGTTGCCGAAGAAGCCGGCGGGCAGGAACTGGTTCGCCGGCTCCGCCACGCCCTGCATCACGCGCTTGACGATGGCGTCGCGGTCCACCGCCAGCGACAGCGCCTCGCGCACGCGGGCGTCCTTCAGCGGGTTCTTGCCGTCGGTGCCGGTGATGGTCGGCGGCGTGTCCTGCACGCCTAGCGCCAGATAGATGACGCGGGCCGACTGCGCCTGGGCCAGCGTGACGGAGGGCGTGCCCTTCAGCCGCTCCATGTCCTGGACCGGCGGCGTTTCGATCATGTCCACGTCGCCGGCCAGAAGGGCGGCGACGCGCGGCCCATCGCTGGTGATCGGGCGGAAGACGACCGTATCCCAAGCGGGCTTCGGTCCCCAGTAATCGGGGTTGCGCTCCAGCACCTGCCGGCCGCCTTTGACGTATTCCTTGTGCTTGAACGGCCCAGTGCCGATCATCAGCGTGCCGTCGTTGAAGGCCTGCGAGGTCGGCCAGCTGTCGGCCTTGCAGCCCGCCTTGTCGAAGGTGACCTGCTCGCCGCCCGCCGCCTTGGCGGAGATGATGCCGAAGGTCGCCAGCTCCGCTGGCAGCAGCGGGTAGGGCTTGCCGGTCTTGATGACCAGCGTGTGCGGGTCCGGCACCTCGATGGCGGCGATGCCCTTGGTGTAGACCGTGAAGGAGGACGGGCTGTTGGCGACGTTCGGGATGCGGCAGACCGTGTAGACGAAGTCCTGCGCGGTGAAGGGGCTGCCGTCGTGGAACTTCACATCCTTGCGCAGCTTGAACTCCCAGGTGGTGTCGTCCACTGCCCGCCAGCTTTCGGCCAGTTCGGGCTGGAGCCGCATCTTGGCGTCAAATCCCACCAGCGACTCGAACACATGTTTGCGGGCGCGCGTGTTGGGGCCGAGGTTGTGGTAGTGCGGGTCGAGCGAGCTGGGCTCAGCCGAGGTTCCGATCGTGAGTGTGGCGGCCGGTGCCGACCCGGCGCCGGCGAGGATCGCCGCGGCCGTCGCAAGTCCAAGGAGCCGAAAGACCATAGTGTCCCATGTCCCCCATGCAGTGTCTGTCTGGCATGTGACGAAAAACCCCCGCCATCGTGTCCGGGTCTTGTCCGAAACTGATTGGGTTGCCCGTGACTTCGGTCCCTGACTTCGATGGTGCTTTATCGCCGTGCGCTAAAGGCTTGGCGTGTTTTCAACGATCAGAAACCGATTCCGGCGGCCTGTCAACATACGGCCGTAGCCGCACTTCTGTGGCGCGCTCCGCCCATTGGGGGCAGGGGATAGCCCTCCCAGGATCTGGTCCGGGTGTCCAAAGTGGCGGACACTGTCCGCATAAGAATGCTGAACGTTCCAGGGGGGAGCGTCATGAACACCCAGGACGAGGAAAAAGCCCGGGAATCCCTGCGGTTCATCGAACGGGACATCACGCGGATCGATGAACGGATCGCGCTGGAGGAGGACCGGGCTAGGAGAGCGCAATCCGCGGTGCAGCAACTCACCCTGGTGCGCGACGCCCTCCTGAAGGAGGCTCAGGTCATTCTCGACCGGCTGGATGGCCGGACATCGCCGTAGCGGGCGGGACCAAGTCGCGGCGCAGGCAGACGGCGCTGCCCGGACACAGGCCGGCGAACTGCGCGCTTGACGCGATGTCCGCGGGGGCGGACTTGCGGTCGGTGCGCCGGAAGCCCAGGCCTTCGAAGAAGCCGGCGGCACCGATCGTCAGCAGCCAGAGCCGCGCCACGCCCAGGCGCCGGGCCTCCTCGCTCACCGCGGCGGCGACGGCGCGTCCGGCACCGCCGCCGCGCCGCTCGGCCGGAACCACGACGGAGCGCAGCAGGCCGTCCGCGCCATAGGCCTCCAGCCCGCCGTACCCGAGCAGCCCGTCCCGGTCCGCCACACGCCAGAAGCGCCGCCCCGCTGCCGTGAGGTCGCCGGTGGGAAGTCCATTCGCGGCGAGGAGTTCGGCCAGCGACGGCAGGTCTTCCGCAATCAGGGGTGTTACGGTCGGCGCCGGCAGGAGGGGCTTCTGTTCCATGACGGTGTCCTTGCGGCGACGGCGTTGACGTTTCCAGAATTGTCGAAATGTTAGCGGTGTGCGGAGCCGTCGGCAAGAACCGGGCGACCGGCGAATTGTCGCTGATCCAAAAACGAAAACAGGCCGCGCCAGAAGCGCAGCCCGTTTTTCGGTGTCGGCCCGCGCCGCGTGCGCGGCGCCGGAACAGCGTCGGTTTGTAGGCGGATCAGTGGGCGAGGATGCTGTAGACGATGTAGACCGGGGTGGCCTTGAACCAGGCGGTCAGGAACTCGCGGATGGAGTGGCCCGTCTGCGAGGAGGCCGGGACGGTGCCGTGCGAGAGGGTGGTGGTCGTCATGATGTGTCTCCGTTGATCTGATGGCGTGACTATAGTCTGGTATACCAAATACAAGATACGCAATCCTCGCAGGGCAGGATGCCGGGAAAATTACGGCCGCCCCAACAGTGCGTAACTCCAGCAAAAGCCCCACATAGGACGGCGTGCGATCCGCCCGGCGGGCGGCGCTGTTAACCACAGGACACGTGCAGCGTCACGAACCGGGGGAGACACCACATGCTGGAACGCGCCGTCGTTTCGCGTCAGACCAACGCCTGCGCCTTGCTGAGTCCCGCGGACTACGAAACGCTGGAGCGGGCGGCGGCCGAGTATCTGGCGGCCCAGGGCGCGCTGATGGGGGTGATGGCCACGCTGGGGGGCACCATCGAGAAGGGGCTGAACCGCCTCCCGGAGGGCGTCAAGGACGGCATCGTCGGCAAGGTCCGCGACACGCTCGACTACGCCCAGCGGGTGTCGCTCAGCGGCATGGACAACCACGCCGGCCGCCATGCGTCGCAAGGGCTGTACAGCCTCGCCGCCGCGGCGTCGGGCGGCATCAGCGGCTTTCTCGGCCTGCCGGCGATCCTCGTGGAACTGCCGGTGACGACGGTCACCATCCTGCGGTCGATCGCCGACGTCGCCCGGTCCAAGGGCGCCGACCTCAGCGATCCCGGCGTTCAGGCGACCTGCATCGAAACCTTCGCCTACGGCGGACCCCTGGACAACGACGACGATGCCGATCTCGCCTTCTTCGCAGCCCGCGTCGGCGCGCCTGAACTGGCGGAAATCGTCGCGCGGGTCGCCGTGCGCTACGCCGGCGCCATCCTGCCGAAGGTCGCGGTGCAGGCGGTGCCGGTCACCGGCGCGGTTCTGGGCGCCGGACTCAACTGGTCCTACATGCGCTTCTACCAAGCGATGGCGAGCGTCCTGTTCACGCTGCGCCCGATCGAACTCAGGCACGACCGCGACCAGGTGCGCTCCTGCTTCGGGTCGGTGGTGCGGGAACTCAAAGGGCGGCAGGCCGGCGGGTGGCACCCCGGCTGACCGCGCCCATCACCCCCGGTGGCGCAGGGCCTCGACCAGCAGGGCGAAGGCGGGGGATGGCTGGCGGCGGCTCGGGTAATAGAGGTGGTAGCCGGCAAACGGCGCGCACCAGCCCTCCAGGACCCGCGTCAGCCGCCCGGTGTCCACATAAGGTGCGGCGAGGTCTTCCGGGACGTAGGCGAGGCCGAAGCCGCCCAGCGCGGCGCCGAGGATCCGCGACGCGTTGTTCAGCACCAGCTGCCCGTCGACGCGCACCTTCACCTCGCGGCCGCCCTTCTCGAACTCCCAGGGCATCAGCCCGCCGTAGGTGGGCAGGCGCAGGTTGATGCAGTTGTGCGCGATCAGATCCTGCGGGGTCTTCGGCGGCGGGCGGGCGGCGAAATAGGACGGCGCGCCGACCACCGCCATGCGCATGTCCGGCCCGATGCGCACCGCGATCATGTCCTTTGCGACCTGTTCGCCGAGGCGAACGCCGGCGTCGTAGCGCTCGGCGACGATGTCGGTCAGGCCATAGTCGATGATCAGCTCCACCTTGATGTCCGGGTATTCCGGCAACAGCCGTTCCAGAGCCGGCCAGAGAATCGTGTCGGCGGCGTGCTCCGCCGTGGTGATGCGGATGGTGCCCGCGGGCTTCTCGCGCAGTTCGCTGAGGGCGGCCAGTTCGGCCTCAATCTCCTCGAACCGCGGCCCCACGTTCAGCAGCAGGCGCTCCCCCGCCTCCGTCGGTGCGACGCTGCGGGTGGAGCGGGTCAGCAGCCGCAGGCCCAGCCGCTCCTCCAGCCCGCGGACGGTCTGGCTGAGCGCCGACTGCGACACGCCGAGCTTGGCCGCGGCGCGGGTGAAACTCCGCTCCCGCGCCACGGCGAGGAAGGCCAACAGGTCGTTGATGTTCTCGCGGGGCATTCATTAGCTCTGCTTATAAGATCATGCCGACTTTAGCATCTAAACGCAGGATGCCGCGGCTGTTAATCCTTGGGATACGGCCATCGCGAAACCAGGATCACACGGCAGGAACACAGGGGCGGCGGACGCCGCCGGGAAAGGGGTTTCCGATCATGGACATCAAAAGAAGTGGCTCGCAGCCGTCCGGAAAAGGTCCGGCCGAGTATTTCACCGGCACCGTCCGCATCGACCCGCTGTTCCAGGCGGACGACCCGGCCCGCGTGGCCGGCGCCAGCGTGACCTTCGAGCCGGGCGCCCGCACCGCTTGGCACACCCACCCGCTGGGCCAGACCCTGATCGTCACCGCCGGCTGCGGACGGGTGCAACGCTGGGGCGGCCCCATCGAGGAGATCCGGCCGGGCGACGTGGTCTGGTTCCCGCCGGGCGAGAAGCACTGGCACGGCGCGGCGCCGACCACCGCCATGACGCACATCGCCATCCAGGAACGGCTCGACGGCAAGGCCGTGGACTGGCTGGAACAAGTCACCGATGAACAGTATTCGGCGCAGTGACGCGCCTGAAGGACGTTGAACACATGCAAAAGCGCACACTTGGGACAAGCGGCCTTGAGGTCTCCGCCATCGGCCTCGGCTGCATGGGGATGAGCTTCGGCTACGGCCCCGCCGGCGACAGGCGGGAGATGACCGCGCTGATCCGGGCGGCCGTGGAGCGAGGCGTCACCTTCTTCGACACCGCGGAGGTGTACGGCCCCTTCACCAATGAGGAACTGGTGGGGGAGGCGCTGGCCCCCGTCCGCGACCGGGTCGTGATCGCGACCAAGTTCGGCTTCGACATCGACCCGGACAGCGGCGCGCAACGCGGCCTGGACAGCCGGCCGGAGCGCATCCGTCGGGTGGCGGAGGCTTCGCTGAAGCGGCTGCGGACCGAGACCATCGACCTGTTCTACCAGCACCGCGTGGATCCCAACGTTCCGATCGAGGACGTCGCGGGCGCGGTGAAGGACCTGATCCAGGCGGGCAAGGTCCGGCATTTCGGCCTGTCGGAGCCCGGCGTGGCGACGATCCGCCGCGCCCACGCCGTCCAGCCGGTGACCGCGGTGCAGAGCGAGTATTCGCTGTGGTGGCGCCGCCCGGAGGAAGAGGTGCTGCCGGTGCTGGAGGAACTGGGGATCGGCTTCGTCCCCTTCAGCCCGCTGGGCAAGGGCTTCCTCACCGGCGCCATCACCGAGACGACGACCTTCGCCGGTGACGACTTCCGCAACCTCGTCCCGCGCTTCTCGCCGGAGGCTCGCAAGGCGAACCAGGCGCTCGTCGACCGGCTGGGCGCCATCGCGGCGGCCAAGGGGGCGACGCCGGCCCAGATCGCCATCGCCTGGCTGCTGGCGCAAAAGCCCTGGATCGTGCCGATCCCCGGCACCACGAAGCGTCACCGGCTGGAAGAGAACCTGGGCGCCGCCACCGTCGCGCTAACCGCCGACGACCTCCGCGCCATCGGGGAGTCCCTGTCCGCCATTCCCGTGCAGGGCGACCGCTACCCGGAGCGGCTGGAGCAACTGACCAACCGCTGAGCGGAGCCGACCCCGTCCGTCCCGGCCCGTCTGTAACAGTTCGTTACCGACGGCCGGGGTGCCGGACACAATCCCGTTACAGGCCAAGCGCAGGATCAGGAGGACTTGCGGAGTCTCATTCACAGGCGCACACGGGAAACAGACATGCTGGAAACGCGGTTCAAGCCTTCCTTGCCCAACTCCCCGCTGCTCGCCGCCATGGGCTGCGGGCTGGGCCTGGTCGTCTGCGGGCACATCGGTCTTGCGGCGGCGATCTATCTGGGGCTGTGCGACATCGCCCTGGACAAGCCGGGCCTGCTGTGGGACGCGGTCGCGGCGACCGTCAGCGGCGGCTTCGTCGCGTCCGGCCGGCGCCTGATGGCCGACGCGGAATAGTCCTCCGCAAGAGTCGACGCGGAGTAGTCCTCCGCAAAAGTCATTGTCGCCGGACGGGGCGCACGGGCACTCTGCAGGCGGACTGCAGGAAGACGGAGGTCCGGTGGCGCGCTGGCTGTCCCGCAATCGTTCAAAGCTGGTGCATGCCCTGCGGATGACGGCGTCCAGCCTGGCGGCCTTCGTGCTGGCCGAGGCGTTCGGCCTGCCACAGGGATTCTGGGCCGTGATCACGGCGCTGATCGTCACGCAAAGCAACGTCGGCGGGTCGCTGAAGGCGGCGATCGACCGGTTCGTGGGGTCGCTGCTCGGCGCCGTCTACGGCAGCGCGGTTGCCTTCCTGGTCCCGCACAACGACACCCCGGCCCAGGCCGCGGCCCTGATCCTGTCCGTGGCGCCGCTGTCCTTCATGGCCGCCTTCTCCGCCGGTTTCCGGATCGCGCCGATCACCGCCATCATCGTCCTCCTGTCCGCCAGCGGCACGACGCTGGGACCGCTGGGCTTCGCGACCGACCGCATCCTGGAGGTCGGGCTCGGCTGCGCGGTCGCCATCCTCGTGTCGGTGCTGGTCGTGCCGGCCCGCGCGTCGCGGTCGGTCCTCGACACGGCGGGCGAGGTTGCAGGGCTGCTGGCCGACCAGCTGGAGACGCTGGCAGCACCCGGCGACCAGGCCGGCATGACCGCGCTGGTGGTCCGGACGCGCCAGAGCCTGAACCGGCTGGAGGTGCTGGTGGGGGAGGCGGCGCGCGAGCGGCGGAGCCGCCTGACCGACATGCCCGACCCGGAACCGCTTTTGCGCACGCTGATGCGCCTGCGGCACGACGTCGTCATGCTCCGCCGCGCGGTGGGGGAGTTGGGCGATCAGGCCCTGCCCGCCGGACCGGCGGAAAGCTGGGTGTCCGCGGCGCGCACAGGCGCCGCCGTGCTGCGGCGCTTGTCCGAGTCGCTGCCGGCGGGAAGCACGGCCGGCCCGTCCGGTGAAATGGCGGGTGCCATGGGTGACGCGATCGGCGAGTACCGGGTGACGATCGACGCGATGCGGCGGGCGCAGCAGACCCGGGATCTGCCGACCGAAACGCTCTGGCGGCTGTTCGGCACCGGATTCGCCCTGGAACAGTTCCGCCGCAACCTCGACGATCTGGTCGAACGGACGGGGGAGTTCGCCGGCCGGCGGTGATGGCCGGCGAGCCGTCGCGCCTACGCAGTGCCCAGCAGGGATTGGAAGGCGCGCAGCAGCGCGTCCTCGGTGAAGGGCTTCTGAACGACGGCAAGCTGGCCCGGCTCTTCCTCCGGAAGCTGCTCGCTGTAGCCGGTGGTCACCAGGATCGGCAGCTCGGGCCGCTGCTCGCGCATGCGGTTGATCAGGCTGGTCCCGTCGAAGTGCGGCATCCGGATGTCGGTGATCAGAATGTCGGCCGGGTCCTTCTCGTCGATCTTGTAGGCGTCGAAACCGTTGCGTCCGATGGTGACGCGGTGGCCGCGGGCTTCCAGCGTCTCCGCGATCGTCACCGCGATCAGCGGGTCGTCTTCGGCGACGATCACATGGAAAGGCTTGGACATCGTCGGCTAACCCCATTCGCGAAGCGGCAATTCCCGTCCATTTAGCCGATCGCGGGGCGGCGCACCAACTCGCAAAAGGTGATAGCCGGCGGGGGAGGGCCGGGGACTAGGAAGAACCGCCGGCCACCCCCTCACTCTTGTTGGATCGCCCGTCAGATCTCGATCTGCATGCCCAGCTCGACCACGCGGCCGGGCGGGATGCGGAAATACTCCGACGCGCTGCCCGACAGCTTGGACAGGGCGATGAAGACCAGCTCCTGCCAACGCGGCAGGTCCGGCTGGCTGGAGGGGATCAACGTCTCGCGGCTGACGAAATAGGTCGTGTCCATGGGGTCGAAGGGCAGGCCGGGGATGCGGCGCTCCAGCAGGGCGTTGTGGATGTCCGGCTCGTCCATGAAGCCGTAATGGGCGATCACCCGGAAGAAGCCCGCCGTGTAGGGCGTGACCTGGAAACGGTCGGGCGCCGGGACGTAGGGCACGTCCTCCGTCTCCACGGTCAGCAGGACCACCCGCTCGTGCAGCACCTTGTTGTGCTTCAGGTTGTGCAGAAGCGACGGCGGCAGGCCGCGCGTGTTGCTGGTCAGGAACACCGCGGTGCCGGGAACGCGGGGGACGGAGCCGCCCTTGACCCGGTCGAGGAACAGGTCCATCGGCATGCCGCTCTCGGCCAGCCGTTCGCGCAGCACCACGCGGCCGCGCCGCCACGTCATCATCAGCCCGAACACCGCCGCCGCGACGAGCAGCGGGAACCAGCCGCCGTCGGCCACCTTCAGCAGGTTCGCCCCGAAGAAGGCGAGGTCGACGCTGAGGAAGCCGACCAGCGCCAGGATCGCCGGGACCAGCGGCCAGCGGCCGAGCCGGCGCGCCACCTTGTAGGCCAGCGCCGTGGTCGCCACCATCGTGCCGGTCACCGCGATGCCGTAGGCGGCGGCGAGGTTGGTGGAGGACTGGAAGATGATCACCAGCAGCACCACGCCGACCAGCAGGAACCAGTTGATCGCCGGCAGGTAGATCTGCCCGATCTCGTGGGCCGACGTGTGCTGCACCTGCATGCGCGGCAGGTAGCGCAGGTGCATGGCCTGCCGCGTCATGGAGAAGGCGCCGGAGATCACCGCTTGGCTGGCGATCACCGTGGCCGCGGTCGCCAGCACGACGAGCGGCAGCTGCGCCCAGTCCGGGGCGAGGTGGAAGAAGGGGTTCTCGATGGCGATCGGCTCGCGCAGGATCAGGGCGCCCTGGCCGAAGTAGCAGAGCAGCAGCGACGGCAGCACCAGCCCGAACCAGGCGATCCGGATCGGGAAGCGCCCGAAATGCCCCATGTCGGCGTAGAGCGCCTCGCCCCCCGTGACCGCCAGCACGACGGCGCCCAGCAGCAGGAATCCGTGCCAGCCGTGGTCGGCCAGCATGCGGACGGCGTGGGTCGGCAGCAGCGCCTCCAGCACCTGCGGCTCCTGCACGATCTGGGCGAGGCCGAGCGCCGCCAGCACGAGGAACCAGACGACCATCACCGGCCCGAACAGGGCGCCCACCCGCGCGGTGCCGTAGCGCTGCACGACGAACAGCAGCACCAGGATGGTCAGCGTGATCGGCAGGACGAAACGGTCGAACACCGGGGTCACGACGGTCAGCCCCTCCACCGCGCTCAGCACCGAGATGGCCGGGGTGATGACCGCGTCGCCGTAGAACAGCGCCGCCCCGATGATGCCGGCGGCCATCACCGCCCGTGTCTTGCGGTGACCGGGGCGCATGCCGCGCAAGGCCAGCGCGGTCAGGGCCAGGATGCCGCCCTCGCCCTGGTTGTCGGCGCGCATGATGAAGATGACGTACTTGACCGTCACCACGACGACCAGCGCCCAGAAGATCAGCGACAGGATGCCCAGCGTGCTTTCGGGGTCCGTCGCGAAACCGCCCTGGGTGAAGCATTCCCGCAGGGTGTAGAGCGGGCTGGTGCCGATGTCCCCGTACACGACCCCCAAAGCGCCGAGTGTCAGCGCGCGGAGCTTCGCCGTGCCGTGGGTGGCGGGGGAAGGGCTTTCGGCCATGGGTTACCCGATGGAAGCGTCGAACCGGCGTGGCGCGCGCGGTTCCTCAAGGATAAGGCTCGGCTGGTTCGGGCCGGTGTCCAGCCTTCGCTGAAGCCATAAGGCGCGGCTACGCCGACCGGCCAAGCTCTGGGCCTTGATGGAAAGCACGAACCCCCTCCTAGTGTTGCGTTGCAGCGTGTTGCGTTGCGGCGCGCATCATGGGCGTACCGACGAATAAAGCAACGCTTCCGATTCAGCGTGGGCGAGTTCCAGCCGTGCGCAGACCGCAGCGGTGGGATGCGCCCGCTGTGGTTTTGCAACGGTTGGCCGTTCGGCGGGTTGAGCGGACAATTCCCCCGTTCCAATCCCGATTTCAGGAGAAAGCCCATGGCGTCGACCGGGTCGGATACCCCCGTCTGGTTCATCACCGGCTGTTCCACCGGCTTCGGCCGGGAACTCGCCCGTCTCGTGCTGGAGCGCGGCTGGCGGGTCGTGGCGACCGCGCGCAATCCGGACACCCTGAAGGATCTCGTGGCCGGGCACGATGGCCGCGGCCTCGCCGTCCGGCTGGACGTCACGGACCAGGGCCAAGTCGACGGCGCGGTGCGCGCGGCGGAGCAGGCCTTCGGCCGCATCGACGTGCTGGTGAACAACGCCGGCTACGGCTACCTGTCGGCGGTGGAGGAAGGCGAGGACGCGGAAATCCGCGCCATGTTCGACACCAACGTCTTCGGGTTGGCCGCCGTCACCCGCGCCGTGCTGCCGGGCATGCGCGCGCGACGGACGGGGTGCATCGTCAACATTTCCTCCCAGGGCGGGATGATCGGCTTCCCCGGCTCCGGCTACTACGCCGCCACCAAGTTCGCGGTGGAGGGCCTGTCGGAATCGCTGTCGAAGGAGGTCGGGCCGCTCGGCCTGCGCGTGCTGATCGTCGAGCCCGGGCCGTTCCGCACCGACTGGGCCGGCCGCTCGCTGAAGCAGTCCGCGACCTTCATCGACGACTATGACGCGACGGCGGGATCGCGGCGCAAGCAGATCTCCGGCTACAGCGGCAAGCAGCCCGGCGACCCGGTGCGCGCGGCGGAAGCGATCATCAAGGCGGTGCAGTCGGACAAGCCGCCACTGCGCCTCGTGCTCGGCCGCATGGCCTTCGAGGGCGTGACCGGCAAGCTGAAGACGACCTTGGAGGAGATTGAGTCCTGGAAGGACACCTCCCTGGGGGCGGATTTCCCGGACGCCTAAAACGTCTTCACGCCGTTGACGCAGGTCAGCACGGCGTAGAGGGAGGTCGTGGCGCAGATGTACAGGCGGTTCCGCTTCGGACCGCCGAAGACGACGTTGGCCACGACCTCCGGCACGCGGACCCTGCCGATCAGCGTGCCGTCGGGGTGGTAGCAGTGGACGCCGTCGCCGGCGCTGGTCCAGATACGCCCGTCCTCGTCCAGGCGGAAGCCGTCGAACAGGCCGGCGGTGCAAGTGGCGAAGACCTCCCCGCCGGACAGGCCGCCATTGTCTGAAACCGCGAAGGTTCGGATGTGCCGCGGCCCGTCCGCGACGTGGGTCGCCCCGGTGTCGGCGATGTAGAGCGTCCGTTCGTCCGCGGAGAAGGCGAGGCCGTTCGGCCGCACGAAGTCGTCCGCGGCGATGGTCACCGCACCGCTGCGCGGGTCGATCCGGTAGACGTGGCAGGCGCCTATCTCGCTCTTCGCCTTGTGCCCTTCATAGTCGCTGTCGATGCCGTAGGCCGGGTCGGTGAAGTAGATCGTCCCGTCGGAGCGGACAACGACGTCGTTGGGGCTGTTCAGCCGCTTGCCCTCGTACCGGTCGGCCAGCACGGTGACGGTCCCGTCATGCTCCGTCCGGGTGACGCGCCGATTGCCGTGCTCGCAGGTCACCAGCCTCCCCCCGCGGTCCACCGTGTTGCCGTTGGAATAGCCGGACGGGGAGCGGAAGACCCCGACCGTCTCCGTCGTCTCGTCGTAGCGCAGCATGCGGTCGTTGGGGATGTCGCTCCAGACGAGATAACGGCCCGCCGGGAAATAGGCCGGCCCCTCCGCCCAGCGGCAGCCGGTGTGGAGCAGGTCGAGCCGCGCGTTGGAGTTGACCAGCCGGCGGAAACGCGGATCCAAAATCTCGGTCAACGGGCCCATGGCATCCTCACGCGATGGCGGTGCGCGCAGCTTACATGGGTGTTGGTCCAGAACGTAACTATCCGATTGGCTGATTGATAGACGGTCTAACATTTGGAAGACTGCCCCTGTATCCGCCGCGCACCGCCGGAGTGGACCGGCCGTCGCCGGGCGGACGAAAAGGCCTGGAAAGGGCCATCCAATCAGGGCATTCAATCGGGGAGGAGTCACCATGATGCGCAGCCTGCGTCTGCCGGCGGCCGTGGTTGCCGGCCTGCTGCTGTCCACCGCCGCCGCGGTCGCCGCGCCCAAGACGGCCTCCGGGCCGGGGCCGGAGCCGCAATGCTTCAAGCCGTGGAAGGCGGACACGAAGTACATGCAGTGGCCGAAGAAGGATGGACCCTACCGGGTCGCCATCGTCAACGGCTTCGTCGGCAACACCTGGCGCATCCAGATGATCCAGACCGCCAAGGCCTACGCCGAGCAGCCCGGCATGAAGGAGCGCATCAAGGAGCTGAAGGTCGTCTCCACCGGCACCGACGTGGCGGCGCAGCTGGGCGCCATGGAGGATTTCATCAACCAGGGCTACGACGCCATCGTCACCATCGCGGTCGCCCCCGACGGCTTTGACCGGGTGATCCGGTTGGCCGACCGCAACAACGTCGTCGTGGTGCCCTTCGACAACGTGCTGGACACCGACAAGGTGATGCAGGTCAACGAGGACCAGCTGGAGATCGGCCGCATTGCCGGCCGCCACATCCTGAAGGAGCTGGGGTCCAAGCGCGAGGGCAAGATCCTGGAGGTGCGTGGCTTGCCCGGCAACTCCGTCGACCGTGACCGCCACCTGGGCTTCCGCGAGGTGGTGGAGAAGGAAGCACCCAAGTTCCAGATCATCGAGATCGTCGGAAACTGGGACGACGGCACCTCCCAGAAGGCGACCGCCGACGCGCTGGCCGTGCACGGGCGGTTCGACGCGGTCTTCACCCAGGGCGGCTCCACCGGCACCGTGCGCGCCATGATGGACGCCAAGCACCCCTTCGTGCCCATGGCCGGCGAGTCCGAGAACGGCTACCGCAAGCTGATCGCCGAGCACGCCAAGGACGGGCTGAAGGGCCTGTCCTACGGCCAGTCGGCCGGCCTCGTCGCCATCTCCATGAAGGCGGCGCTCGCGGCGCTGGAGGGCAACCCGATGCCCCAGCTGATCTCCGTCCCGATCCCGGTGGAGGATTACACGTCGCTGAAGGCGGGGGTGAACTACTGGCCCGACCTGACCGACAACTTCTTCACGGCCAACGCCTTCCCGGCCTGCGGCGTGAACATCTCCGCGCCGGAGATCATGGCGAAGGATGCACAGAACGTGAAATAGCGGCGGTGCGGTGAGCGGGTGCGCGCTTTTAACCCTCTCCCCCCTGGGGAGAGGGGAGGGTGAGGGGGTCTCGCGACTCTGGGACGTCCGGCAAAAGCGCAACCCCCTCACCCTAACCCTCTTCCCAGGGGGGAGAGGGGACTTTCACGAATGTGAGCGGTGCACCCTGTGATCCAAACCGACTCCCGCGCTCCCTTCCTCACACTCACCGGCATTTCCAAGCGCTACGGCGGCGTGCGGGCGCTGGATGGGGTGACGTTCGCCTGCGGGCGCGGGTCGATCCACGCCGTGCTGGGGGAGAACGGGGCCGGGAAGTCCACGCTGATCAAGATCGTCTCCGGCGTCGTGCAGCCGGACGAGGGCGTGATGCGGCTGGACGGACGGGAGGTCGCCTTTCCCAACCCCGCCGCCGCCAACCGGGCGGGCGTGGTTTGCGTGTTCCAGGAACTGTCGCTGATGCCCGACCTGACGGTCGCGGACAACATTCTGGCGGCCGACCCGCCGCGCCGCTTCGGCCTGATCGACGGGCGGGCGCAGCGCCGCCGGGCGGAGGAGTTGCTGGCCTCCATCGGCTGCGCGGATGTGGATCCGCGGCTGCGCGTGCGCGACCTGCCGCTGTCGCGGCGGCAGATGGTGGAGATCGCCAAGGCGTTGGCGAAGAAGCCGCGGCTGCTGATCCTGGACGAGGCGACCTCCGCCCTGACCGCGGCTGATGTGGAGCGGGTCTACGCCATGCTGCGGCGGCTGAAGGCCGACGGCGTGGCGATCCTCTACATCTCCCACCGCATGCACGAGATCGACGCGCTGGCCGACACGCTGTCGGTCTTCCGCAACGGCCGCCACATCGAGACCTTCGCGAAGGGCGCCCGCTCCCCCGACCGCATCGTGGAGCTGATGATCGGCCGCGAGATCACCGCCCAGTACCCGCCGAAGCCTCGCCGCTCCCGCCCGAAGCCGCGGCTGGAGGTGCGCGACCTGTCCTGGGGCGAGCGGCTGAGGGGCCTGTCCTTCTCCGTCGGTTCGGGCGAGATCGTCGGGCTCGGCGGGCTGGACGGGCAGGGGCAGAAGGAGGTGCTGCTGGCCCTGTTCGGCGTGCTGAAGGGGGTGGGCGGGACGGTGACCGTGGACGGGCGCCCGCATCGCCCGGGATCCCCGGCGGAGGCCAAGGACGGCGGGCTCGCCCTGATCCCGGAGGACCGCAAGACGGAAGGGCTGATGCTGCCCATGTCCATTGCCGACAATCTTGTCGCGGCCTCGCTGAAGCCCCTGTCCAAGGGCTTTGTCATCGACCGGGCGAAGGAACGCGCGGCGGTGGCCGACGCGGTGCGGCGGCTTCAGATCAAGATCGGCAACGCGGACGACGCCGTCTCCACCCTGTCCGGCGGCAACCAGCAGAAGGTCGTCATCGCCAAGTGGCTGATGACGGGGCCGGGGCTGATCCTGCTGAACGACCCGACGCGCGGCATCGACGTGGGCACGAAGCAGGAGATTTACCGGCTGCTGCGCGACCTCGCCGACGGCGGCGCGGCCATCCTCTTCTACTCCACGGACTATGACGAGCTGATCGGCTGCTGCGACCGGGTCAGCGTGATGTACGACGGGCGCATCGTGCGCGAGCTGGAGGGTGACGCCATCACCGAACGGGCCATCGTCGCAAGCGCGCTGAACATGGGAAATAGGGTGCCCCATCATGGCTGACGCCGCGCTCTCCACCGCTCCTCGCGCGGCCCGTGGCGGCACCCTCGCGTTGCGGCTGCGGCAGAATGCGGGGCTGCTGGGGGCGATCGGGCTCTTCGTCCTTTTCTACGGTGTCTACAACCTGTACCACCCCCGCGGCTTCAGCCAGCAGGTGCTGATCCAGAACGCCAATGAGGTCTTCACCATCGCGCTGGTCGCCATGGCGCAGACGGTGCCGGTGATCCTGGGCGGGCTCGACCTGTCGGTGGGCGCGGTCATGACGCTGGTGAACTGCCTCGCCAGCCACCTCGTGGCGGGAGGACCGGGGGAGATCGGGCTGGGCATTCTCGCCTGCCTCGCCGCCGGGACGGCGTTCGGCTTCCTCAACGGCTGCGTCGTAGTCTACGGGCGCATCCAGCCGATCATTGCGACGCTGGCGACCGGGGCCATAGCCATCGGGCTCGCCCTGTTCCTGCGGCCGAAGCCGGGCGGCAAGCTGGACGCCGACCTGTCCTGGGCGATGACCAATTCGCTCGGAGACTTCGCGGAGACCTACGGCCTCTTTGGCGATGGATCTGGGGGCGGGCAGGCGCCCTGGTTCCAGCCCATCGCCGGGATCCCGGTGCCTCTGGTGCTGCTGGTCCTGGTGGCGGTCGGCGTCTGGATGCCGTTCCGGCGAACGCTGACCGGGCGTACGGTCTACGCCGTGGGATCGGCGGAGGGGGCGGCCTTCATGTCCGGGCTGCCGATCGCGCGGGCGAAGCTGGCGGCCTTCACGATGGCGGGCTTCTTCGCCGGGGTCGGCGGGCTGTTCCTGGCGATCCAGACCTCCACCGGCAACGCCGACATCCCGCAGGCCGGGGCCTACACGCTGAACTCCATCGCCGCGGTGGTGATCGGCGGGACGTCGCTGCTGGGCGGCACGGGCGGGGCCGTCGCCTCGGTGATCGGGGCGCTGGTGCTGCGGGCGATCTCCTTCAACTTCCGCATCTTCGACATCCCGCCGCTGATGCAGCCGTTGGTCGAGGGGCTGGTGCTGCTGGCGGCGGTCAGCCTGGGCGCGCTGCGGGCGCTCCGCACCCGGAACCGGCTGGAGCTGTTCCGATGATCGCCGGCGCGCCCCTGGCCCTCAGGGCCGACACCAAGCCGATCCTGATCGCCGCCGGCTTCGTGCTGGTGATCCTGGCGGTCGGCACCGCCTACACGCTGGCGACGCAAGGGGCGGCGACGCTGCTGTCCCCCGCCTACCTGATCCAGCAGTTGCAGACCGGTGCCTTCCTGGGGCTGGTGGCGGCGGGGATGATGCTGGTCATCCTGATCGGCCACATCGACCTGTCCGTGGCCTGGACCCTGGCCGCCGCGGCCATGACCGCCACGGCGGTGGGCGGGCCGCTGGCCTTGCCGGCGGGGCTGGCCGTGGGCGTGGCGGTCGGGCTTCTGAACGGGATCGGCGTCGCCTACCTGCGCGTGCCGTCCATGATCTTCACACTGGGCGTCAACGCCGTGCTGCGCGGACTGATGGTCGCCCAGACCGGCGGCTTCGCTCCGCAGACCGCCGCCACCGACGCCATGCGCTTCCTGGGCGCGGAGCGGATCGCCGGCATGCCGGTGGCGGTGCTGGTCTGGGCGGCGGTGTCGCTGCTGACCGCCGGGCTGCTGTCCCGCACCGCCTTCGGCAAGGCGCTCTACGGGATGGGCAATTCGGAGGCCGCGGCTTATCTCTCGGGCATCCGGACGCGGCGGGTGACCATCCTGGCCTTCGTCCTGTGCTCCGTCCTCGCCAGCCTCGCCGGGGTGATGCTGGCCGGCTATTCGACCAAGGCCTACCAGGGGATGGGCGACGCCTACGTCCTGCCGGCCATCGCCGCGGTCGTGATCGGCGGCACCCACATCCTGGGCGGGCGGGGGCGGTACCTCGGCACCGTGGTCGGGGTGATCCTGATCGTGCTGCTGAACTCGGTGCTCTCGATCATGCAGATGCCGGAGGCCGGGCGGCAGGTCATCTACGGCGGCGTCATCATCGCCATGCTGCTGGTCTACGGCCGCGGGGCGCCGACACGATCTTGAAAGCGCCATGAGGTGATGTCCGCGGACACAAGGAATGGCCCTCGCCCCCCTGGGGAGAGGGAGGGGACCCGCGCCGTAGGCGCGGGGGTGAGGGGGCCGGCGCGCTCCGCGCGCCGCCAAGGGGCATTCTGCCCCTTGGCAATCCCCTGGCACAGGCGTTGCCTGTGCTGCCCCCTCACCCTAACCCTCTCCCCGGAGGGGAGAGGGAATATGCAGCACTGCCGGACGGACGATTGCCGGGCTTCTATTGCTTTGGCACACTCCGTTCGTGCCCGCAACGTTTTGCTGTGGCAGCAATTCCACCAACAAAGAAGCAAGGGGGAAACGGGACATGGGACTGAAACACCTGTCCGTGACCTTGGGGGCTGCCGTCATTCTGGTCGCCGGCCAAGCCGGGGCCGCCTCTCCGCCGCCGGTACCGGGCGAGAACGGCATGGTCGCCACGGCGCAGCATCTGGCCTCCAAGGTCGGCGCCGACATCCTGCGCCAGGGCGGCAACGCCGTGGACGCCGCGGTGGCGGTCGGCTACGCGCTGGCTGTGGTCTATCCGGCGGCCGGCAACCTGGGCGGCGGCGGCTTCATGACCATCCGCTTCGCCGACGGGCGCACGACCTTCCTGGACTTCCGCGAGAAGGCGCCGCTGGCCGCCACGGAGACCATGTACCTGGACGCGTCCGGCAACCCGATCCCCAAGGCCAGCACGCGCGGCTACCTCGCGGCCGGCGTTCCGGGCTCCGTCGCCGGGTTCGACACTGCGCTCGCCAAATACGGCACGATGAAGCGCGACGCGGTGATGGCCCCGGCCATCAGCTACGCGGAGAACGGCTTCACGCTGTTGCAGGGCGACGTCAACCTGCTGGGCGACGCGACGGAGGACTTCCAGAAGGACCCGACCTCCGCCGCCATCTTCCTGAAGAACGGCCAGCCCTTCCAGATCGGCGATAAGCTGGTTCAGAAGGACCTCGCCAACACCCTGAAGCAGATCGCTTCGACGGGGGCGGACGCCTTCTACAAGGGCCCGATCGCGGACGAGATCGTGCGCGCTTCCCAGGCCGGCAAGGGCATCTTCAGCAAGGCGGACTTCGAGCAATACAACGTCCGTGAGCTGAAGCCCATCGAGTGCAACTACAAGGGCTACACCATCACTTCGGCGCCGCCTCCCAGCTCCGGCGGCGTGGTCATCTGCCAGATCCTGAACATCCTGGAAGGCTATCCGCTCAAGGAGTGGGGCTTCAACTCGGCGCAGAGCGTCCACACCATGGTCGAGGCGATGCGCCACGCCTATGTGGACCGCAACAGCGCGCTGGGCGACCCGGATTTCGTGAAGAACCCGATCGACCGGCTGCTGGACAAGAAATACGCGGAATCGATCCGCGCCGTGATCCCGGCGGACAAGGCCGCCAACTCCAAGGACGTGGCGCCGGGCACCGCCCCGCACGAGGGCACCAACACGACCCACTATTCCATCACCGACAAGGACGGCAACGCCGTCGCGGTGACCTACACGCTGAACGACTGGTTCGGCGCGCGCGTCACCGCCGGCAGCACCGGCGTGCTGCTGAACGACGAGATGGACGATTTCACCATCAAGCCGGGTGTGCCCAACCTCTACGGCCTCGTCCAGGGCAAGGCGAACGCCATCGCGCCGGGCAAGCGCCCGCTGTCCTCCATGAGCCCGACCATCGTGTCCAAGGACGGCAAGTTGTCCATGGTCGTCGGCAGCCCCGGCGGGTCGCGCATCATCACCATCACCCTGCAGACGATCCTGAACGTGCTGGAGCATGGGATGGACATCCAGCAGGCGACCGACGCGCCGCGCATCCACCACCAGTGGCAGCCGGACGTCGTCTATGCGGAGCCCTTCGCCCTGTCCCCCGACACCAAGAAGATGCTGGAGGGCATGGGCTACAAGATCACGGAGCAGAAGCCCTGGGGCGACGTGGACGCCGTTCTGGTCGGCGGGCCGGCGCTCGGCCAGACCATGGGCAAGTTCCGCTACTTCGGCGCCAACGACAACCGCCGCCAGCCCGGTGAGGCGGTCGGCTACTGACGTTTGGAATCACCACAGAGGCACGGAGACACAGAGAAGCCGCACCCTCCGTGTCTCTGTGTCTCTGTGGTAAACCCTCCCGGCCGGTCCTTTCCTACCCCGCCATCTCCGCCATGATCGGCGGGATTTCCGCCAGCAGTTCGCGGGCGAGGAAGCCCAGGGTTCCGCGGCGGGCGGCGAGGCGGTTGCCGGCTTCCCCGTGCAGGAAGACGCCCCAGGCCACGGCCTGCGCCGGTTCGGCCCCGCGCGCCGCCAGCCCGGCGATCACCCCCGCCAACGTGTCGCCGGAGCCGGAGGTCGCCAGCCCGACGTTGCCGTCCTCGTAACGCCAGAGCGGGCCGCCCGGTTCGGCGATGCAGGTGCAGGCGCCCTTCAGGGCCACGACGATCTGGTATTCGTCCGCCACGCGGCGCGCGGCGGCGGCCGGGTCGCTTTCGATGGACTCGCGGCTGACCTTCAGCAGCCCGGCCATCTCGCCTGCGTGCGGCGTGATGATGGTGCGCCCCCGGCGGCGGCACAGGGCCTCCCGCAGGCTGTCCAGGCCGATCAACGCCTCCGCGTCCACGACCAGCGTGGGGCCGGGCTCCCCGCCTTCCAGTCCTGCAACGACCTTGGCGGTCAGGGCGGCGACCGCGTCCGCGTCCATCATGCCGGGGCCGATCAGCACGGCGTTGCAGCGTTCGGCCCGTTTGCAGAGATCGTCCGCGGCCTCCGGCGCGATGCCGCCGCCCGTCGTCTCCGGCAGGCCGGCCACCAGCGCCTCCGGCACTGCCAGCCCGAGCTGCGGTGCGATGCTGCGGCAGGTCGCCATCTGGAGTTTGCCGGCCCCGGCGCGCAACGCCGCCGTCCCGGCCAGCAGCAGCGCGCCCGGCACCTCCAGGCTTCCGCCGACCACCAGGACGCGGCCGCGCCCGTCCTTGTCGGCCCCGTCGCCGGGGTGGGGCAGGGCCATGCCGCGCAGGCGGTCGCGCGTGATGCGGATCGGGCCATCGTTTGAAGAAGCGTTCATCGGGCGGCTACGTTGGCGTCGGGTTCGGAGGTCACCGGCGCGCCGGCCTGGGTCAGTGGCGCCACGAAGTTGTAGCGGTGCAGCCGCATCCGCCCGCTGTCGCCCCGGTCGGGGTCGAAGCCGTATTCGGTCACCGCGCAGTTCGCCACGTCGCCCTCCCGGTCGATGGCCAGGATCTGCTCCTCCGTCATGCCTTCCAGCAGGTAGCGCAGGCACAGCACCACGACCTGATGGCTGACGATCAGCACGCGCTGGCCGCCGTGGTGCAGGCTGATGGTGTCCAGCGCGCTGCGCAGGCGCAGGATCACGTCGCACCAGCTCTCCCCCGCCGGAGGGCGGAAGTAGAACTTACCGAGGATGCGGCGGAATTCCGCCTGGTCCGGGTGCTGCTGCTGGATGCCGAGCGTGGTCAGGCGGTCGAGGATACCGAACTCCTTCTCGCGCAGCCGCTCGTCGACCACGAAGTCGGTGGGCACGACCGGAAGTCCCCCGCCGGCGTGGATGATCTCCGCCGTGTGCCGCGCGCGTTGGTAGGGGGAGGTGAGCACGACGTCCGGCCGCTCCCCCTCCGGCAGATCCGCGAACCAGCGGGCCAGGGCGGCCGACTGCTCCTCCCCGCGCGCGCTCAGCGGCACGTCCACGTCGCGTTGCGCGATGTCGATGCGGCCGAGCCCGGCCGCGTGCGCGGCGTCGCGCGCCACGTTGCCCGCACTTTCCCCATGACGGACGATCCAGAGCCTTTGCGGCCAGCGCTGCTGCATGATGAGCGGTCCCTCCCGTGCCGAACCTTCTTAACGGCCGAACGCCACCAGAGGTTCAGGCGTGGATGAACCGTTTGCGCAGTTCGGCGAAGGCGACCGTGGCCGCCGCGGTGGCCTCCGTCGCGGCGCGCGGGTCGGTCTGCGGGCCGAGGTCGGGGTGCACCGCCTTCAGGCGTGATCGGTAGGCGGCCTTCAGCTCCGGCAGGTTGGCGGGCATGGCGGACAGCCCCAGCGCGGCGAGATGGCGGGCCAGCTCCGCATCATGGGCCGGACGCGCCCGCTCGCGGCCGGTGCCGCCCGATGCCCCGCCCGATGCCCCGCCGGGGTTGCCGCCGGAGTTGCCGGAGGCCCCGCTGGCGCTGGCGCCCACCTCCTCCCCGGCCAGGGCGGCGTAGAAGGCGAGGTCGGACTCCAGCGCGGCGATGCGCGCTTCCAGCCGGTCAAGCTCCTCGAACCAGGCGGTGAGCGTCTCGTCCAGGCGCGCGAGTGACCGGCGCAGCGACTCCTTCTCCGCGCCGGGTGGGGCCGCGGCCTCCCGCGCGACCAGCACCTCGCGCGCGTTGCCGTAGCGCAGCAGGTCCGCGACGCGGCGCTGCCGCTCCGCCCGCGCTGCGGCAAGATCCCGGCGGCAGCGGGCGGCCATGGCGGCGGGGTCGGCCGAACCGTAGGAGTTCGTCCGCTGCCAGGAACGGCCGCTCCAGGGGCCGCCCGCCAGCGTTGCGGTGCGGCGGAAGACCAGCCGCAGCAGGTTCTTAATGAGGCGTGCGGTTGTCACGGCGGTGTTCCCGGCGATGGTGACAGGCGGGCATGCTCAACCCCTCCGCAACCGAGTCGAGCCGATCGGCGCTCATGAAACGCTGGCAGGAAATGTAAGCCGGTTTGTCCGAGTCTGCCTCCAATCGTGTGTTGAACGAACAGCGTGGATGCGATGCAATATCGCCGCAGCGCAGTTCGGATGCCCTTGAAAAGAACGGCAGGACCCAAGTCGGATCACATTCGAAATGGACAGTAAAGATCCTGGCGTCAAGGCACAACGCCTCTGCCCCTGCTGATCATCGCTGAATACAGACAATCAAAAACGCACGGAGCATCGCCATGCGATCGATCCCTGTCACGGTGCTGACCGGATTCCTCGGCGCCGGCAAGACGACGCTGCTGAACCGCATCCTGGCCGAAAGCGGCGGGGCGCGCACCGCGGTCATCGTGAACGAGTTCGGCGAACTCGGCATCGACGGACAACTGGTGACCTCGACCGATGAGACGGTCATCGAGCTGAACAACGGATGCGTGTGCTGCATCGTGCGCGGGGACCTGATCGAGGCGCTGAGCCGCCTCATTGATGGCGAACGCGTCTTCGACCGGGTCGTGATCGAAACGAGCGGCCTCGCCGACCCCGCACCCGTCATCCAGTCCTTCGTCCTGGACGAGCGGCTGCGCCTGCATTACCGGCTGGACGCGATCATCACCGTGGCCGACGCCCGACACCTGCCGCTTCAACTCACCCACGACGAGGCGCGGGAGCAGTTGGCCTTTGCCGACGTGATCCTGCTGAACAAGACGGACCTGGAATCCCCAGCCGTGGTCGACGCGGTCGCCCGCGACATCCGTGGCCTCAACCCGCTGGCGACAATCCACCGGACGGAACAATGCGCGATCCCCCTGCCCGGCATCCTCGACCTCCGCGCCTTCGACCTGCAGAACATCCTGCGCCTCGACCCGGACATCCTCGGCGAGCATGAGCACGAGCACGCGGCGGACATCGCCTGCGTCGCCTTCACGCAGCCCGGCGCCCTGGACGGGGCGGCGGTCGACGGCTGGCTGAACCGCCTCGTCCAGGAGAAGGGGCGCGACCTCCTGCGCATGAAGGGCGTGCTGAGCCTCGCCGGGGAGAACCGGCGCTTCGTCTTCCACGGCGTCCACATGACGCTGGACGGCCGGCCGGGCCGCCCCTGGGCCGCTGGCGACGAGCGGCGGAGCCAGATCGTCTTCATCGGCCGCAACCTCGACGCCGAGGAACTGCGGGCCGGCCTGGAGGGCTGCGTCGCCGCCCCGTCCCAGTCCCCGGCCGCGGCCGTCGCCGCCTGACGGTTCTTCCAAAGATCACCGGTCAAATCATCAGGAGTTCGATCGATGAAGCTGCAACATTTCCTTGGCGGCCTGGAAAGTCTCGGCCCCGTGTCGACGGAGACCCGCGTGTTCGTGGAGGAGTGGGAAAAGCGTATCTTCGGCATCCACACCGCCATGATGGCGCTCAGCAGCCAGTTGCCGCTGCCCGCCACGCCCAGCGCCTTCCGCACCGTCTGGACCTGGGCCGACCTGCGCAAGGGGGCGGAGGCCATGAATCCCTTCGATTACTTCAAGTTCCGCTATTACGAAAAGTGGCTGGGCGGCATCTGCGGGTACTTCGTCGCCAACGGCTACATCACGGAGGAAGAGCTGGAGGCGCGCACCGCCGAATATTGCGCCGACCCGGACAAGCCCCTGCCGCAGGACTCCGCGACCCCGGCCGCCGGCACGACCATCGACCAGCGCGTCGAGCGGTACCTGATGGAAGGGGATTCCCCGAAGAGGGAACTGGACATCGCGCCGGCCTTCAAGGAAGGCGACGCCGTGCAGATCCGCAACGTGCCCTCGATCGAGCACACCCGCCTGCCGGGCTTCCTGCGCAACCGCAGCGGCGTGGTGGAGACAGTCTATCCCGGCGTCTACGGCTACCTGACCGACACCGGCACCGACGGCATCGGCGCGCCCATGCCCGTCTACTGCGTCCGCTTCGCGGTCGAGGATCTCTGGCCCGGCAACACCGAGCCGAACGTCACGCTCTACGCCGACCTCTACGCCACCTACGTGGCCACCGCCGCCTGATCCGGGAGACGACGATGACCGACCGCTTCCAGTACCCGAACGACCGCGAAGCCCGCAGCGCCGCCCGCGCCAAGGCGCTCGAATCCCTGCTGATCGAAAAGGGCATCATCAACGCCACGACGGTGGACACGGTGCTGAAGGTCTTCGAGACCAAGATGGGCCCCTTCAACGGCGCGAAGATCGTCGCCCGTGCCTGGGTCGACCCGGCCTTCAAGCAGCGCCTGGTCGCGGACGCGCCGGCCGCCATCGCGGAAATGACGGACCTGCCCGAGGGCATGGCCGGGGCGGAGGGGGAGCACATGCGCGCCGTCGCCAACGGCGAGGGCGTCCACAACCTGGTCATCTGCACGCTGTGCAGCTGCTATCCCTGGCCGGTGCTGGGCCTGCCGCCCTACTGGTACAAGGACCCGACCTTCCGCAGCCGCGCCGCCCGCGAACCCCGCGCCGTGCTGAAGGAGTTCGGCCTGGACGTGCCGTCCGCCACCGAGGTGAAGGTCTGGGACAGCAGCGCGCAGATCCGCTGGTTCGTCATCCCCGAACGCCCCGCCGGCACCGAGGGCATGAGCGAGTCCGAGCTGGCCGCCCTGGTCACGCCGGAATCGATGATGGGCGTGGCCGTCGCCAACGCGGCCTGACCACCACCGCTTTACCAGGGGAGGACACGCGATGCTGACCCAGTTCGAACAGTACGCGGTCACCAGCATGATGGGGGCCGGTGACACGCCGCCGCGGGCCAACGGCACGCTCTGTTTCGCGTCGGAATGGGAGCGCTCGGCCTTCGGGGTCGCCCTGGCGCTCGCCCGCGACGGCCATTTCGAGTGGGAAGACTTCCGCCGCAACCTGATCGCCGCCATCGGCGACTGGGAGCGCGCTGAAACCTCGCACACCCCGGACTGGAACTACTACGAGCAATGGCTGGCCGCGCTGGAGGCGACGATGCTCCAGCACGGGCTTGCCACGCCGGAGGAACTGGCTGCCCGCACCGACGCTGCCGCGGCCTGACCGGTCTTCCCTCCCGCACGCCTTTTCAAGCCTAGGAGATTTCCATGCACATCGAACCGGGCATGCTGTCCGCCGCGAAGATCATGGGCGCCAACGCCGCCGTGATCAGCGTCCTGTCGTCCCACGCGCCGTCCTTCCTGCGGCGGCCGACGGAATGGGTGAAGTCGCTGCTGGCCGCGGCCTTCTTCTCGGTCCTGATGGAGGTCTGGCACCAGCCGGTCGGCCCGTCGGAGCTGCATTTCATCGGCGCGTCGGCCGTCTACTTCATCTTCGGCTTCCGGCCGACGATGTTCGGCTTCGCCATCGGGCTGCTGCTCCAGGGCCTGCTGTTCGAACCGCAGGACCTCGTGCACCTCAGCGTGAACGCGCTGTCGCTGATCGTCCCGCTGGTCGGCGCCCACCTGACCATCGGGCGCGGCCTGCTGGACGCCGGCAAGCTGGACCAGCTGCGCTGGTCGTCGGTGCTGCGCTTCGACGCCGTGTACTACAGCGGCGTGGTCGCGATGGTCGGCTTCTGGCTGATGCTCGGCGAAGAGGCAACCCCGCTTGCCGACTGGGCCGTGTTCGCGGCGTCCTACCTGCCGGTGATGCTGTGCGAGCCGGCGCTGAGCTGCGGCCTGCTGCGGGCGCTCGGCCGCCTGAAGACAGACAACCCGATTCTGCGCTACACGACCTTCGCTGGCCCGGTTGTTGCGTAACGGACCAGTGAACGGACGACCGAAACGGGGGTGGCCGTTCGCGCGGCCACCCTTGTCCATGAGTGGGCCAGAAGCATGCGAATCGTGATCCTTGCCCCGCCGGGGGTGCAGTCTCTCGATGTCGTCGGGCCGGCGGAGGTGTTCTGGGAGGCGGCGCGCCGCCTCGGCGACCCGGGCGCCTACGAGGTCCAGGTGATGGGCACGGCGGACGGTCCGGTGCTGGGGACCGGAAGCCTCCGCTTCCTGGCCGACCGGATCATCCACGACCCCGACCAGCCGATCGACACGCTTCTGATCGGCGGCGACCCGTCCTTCAACACCATCGACCCGGCGGTGATCGCCTGGCTGCGCCGCCGCGTGCCGACCGTGCGCCGCTACGGCTCCATCTGCACCGGCGTCTTCCTGCTGGCGGCCACCGGGCTGCTGGACGGGCGGCGGGTGACGACCCATTGGGAATGCGCGGACAAGCTGCGCGCCGAATACCCCAACCTGATCGTCGACGACGACCAGATCTTCATCCGCGACGGGGCGCTGTGCACGGCGGCCGGCGTCACCTCCGGGATCGACCTCGCCTTGTCCCTGCTGGAGGAGGACCACGGGCGCGAACTGGCCCTTCTGGTCGCGCGCTACATGGTGATGTTCCTGAAGCGGCCCGGCGGCCAGTCGCAGTTCAGCGCCCATCTGGCCGCCCAGACCGCCAGCCGGACGACCATCCAGCGGTCCCAGCAGTATGTGCTGGAGAACCTGTCGTCCGACCTGTCGGTCGAATCGCTGGCGGTCCAGGCCGGGATGAGCCCGCGCAACTTCGCCCGCATCTTCCGTCGCGACACCAACCGGACGCCCGCGGAGTTCGTCGCCGCCGCCCGCCTGGACGCCGCCCGCCGGATGCTGGTCGACACGCAGGCGCCGCTCCAGCGCATCTCCCACAGCTGCGGCTTCGGCGACCTCAGCACCATGCGGCGCGCCTTCCTGCGCAACCTGGGGATCACGCCGCTCGACTACCGGAAGCGCTTCCGCAGCACCGCCGATGCCGGCGCCGGTCGGTGACGGAGGGCCGCGACGGACGGCGGGATCCATTTTGTCTCTGGATGACCCACCCGGCGGTGGGCGACACTGCGCGCCGTCGAAAGTGAGGTCATGCGATGGCGAGCAGAAGGCGCAAGGCGCCGCGGAAAGCCAAGAAGGGTCTGGGGTCCGGTTCGGTCCCGGAGATGGTTGGTGCATCCGGGCAATCGCCCGGCCGGGCCGGAACTTCGTTCGGAGCCCCGTCGTCGGCTGTGTTGAAGCGGAGGGGACCGCGCTTCTCCGCCAAGCTCGACGCCGACGCCGGGAAGTTCCTCAGCCCCGAACAGCAGTATCTCCTCCGCAAACGGCGCGATGTCGAGCAGCGCGCGGCGAAGCAGCGCCGTTCCGCGGTCGGGATGGCCATCGTCGCGCTGGCGGCCGTCGCGGGTGGTGCGGCGTGGGGTTTCGGCTGGTTCTGACGGCAGACTTGCGAAAATCGGCCCCGCTCCTGCGCGGAGCGGGGAACCGTGTCGGACGCGATCAGGCGGCCTTTGCACTGCGCAGCGCGGGGAGCATGTCCTCGGGCTCGGGGCGGCGGGTGTAGTCCGGGTTCACCTCGGCGTACAGGATCGTCCCGTCCTGCCCGATCACGAAGCGCGCGGGCATCGGCAGGGTCCAGCTCGGGTCGCCGTTGAACGCCGGCAGCTCGTTCTTCAGCCCCTTGTACAGTTCGATCAGATAGTCGGGCAGTTGGAACCGCAGGCCAAAGGCGGCGGCGACGTCGTTGCGAGGGTCCGACAGGATCGGAAAAGCCAGCGCGTTCTGGCGCACCGACTTGCGGCTGTTCGGGGCCGTCTGCGGCGAGATGGCGACCAGACTGGCGCCGAGCGCCTGGAAGGTGGGAAGTGCCGCCTGCAACGCCTGCAATTCCATGTTGCAGTAGGGGCACCAGACGCCGCGGTAGAAGCTGACCACCAGCGGCCCCTTCGCCAGCAGCTCCGCCGACGACACCGGATTGCCGTCGGGATCATTGAGCGTGAAGTCGGGGGCCTTGTCCCCGGCCTTCAGCGCGTTGGCGGCGGCGCCCGAGGCGATCAGTTCGGCGGTGGCGCGGTGCATCGTCTCGATCACCGACCGGGGAACGCTGTAGGGCGGCTTGCCCGCTTCGAAATCGGCCTTGAAGGCGTCGAGCTTGTCCTGAAGCGACATGGCGAGCGACATGGGAACGTCCTTGATCGAGGGGCATTGGGGAGCGGTTGCCAACCGTTCGCGGCTGGTGGGAAAGTTATCGCCATTCCGGATCGCGCATGGCAGACAGGCAAGGGCGATAACGGTAATTCCCCTCAGGAATGGCGATGGACCGATTGCAGGCGATGACCACCTTCGTGCGGGTGGTGGAGAACGGCACCTTCTCCGGCGCGGCCCGGCAGCTGGGCGTGGGCCAGCCGGCCATCTCCAAGACCATCGCGCAGTTGGAGGAAAGGCTTCAGGTGCGGCTTCTGCTGCGCTCCACCCACGGCCTCACCCCGACCGAGGCGGGGCTGCGCTTCTACGAACGCGCGCGGCTCGCCATTCGGGAAGCGGATGAAGCGGAACTGGAGGCGCGGGGAGCGGGGGCGGGGCTTTCCGGGCGGCTGCGCATCTCCGCCGCGACCACCTTTGCCCGGCTGCTGGTCGTGCCGCGCCTGCCCGAATTCCTGGCCCGCCATCCCGCGCTGGAGATCGATGTGATCCTGGACGACCGGGTGATCGATCTGGTGACGGAAGGGATTGACGTCGCGTTGCGCATGGGGACGCTGGCGGACTCCACGGCGGTCGCGCGGCGGATCGCAAGCGGCGGTCGGTCGGTGGTGGCGACACCCGCCTATCTGGCCCGCGCAGGCGTGCCGCAGGCGCCGGCCGACCTTGCCGACCATGACGCGGTGGTCTACAGCCAGCTCAGCAACAGCTGGGCGTTCCGCCGGGACGGGACCGAGGCGTCGGTCGTGGTGCGCGGCCGGCTGCGGGTCAGCGCGGCGGAAGGGATTCGCGCGGCGGTGCTGGCCGACATGGGCCTGGCGGTCGCGTCCGACTGGATGTTCGGTCCCGAGCTTGCCAGCGGCGCGGTGCGGCGGGTGCTGGAGGATTGGACGCTGCCGCCGCTCGATCTCTGGGCGGTTTTCCCCACCGGCCGGCTGGCGAGCGCCAAGGCGCGCGCCTTCGCGGATTTCGTGGAAGGCATCCTGGCCGGTGAGGACGTGCAGCGTCCGGAAAGTCCGCGTTGATGCCCAAACGCTTCGCCGGAAGCTTGGGATAGGCCGGCGCGCGACATCGGTGGGGCGAAACGGTTGACGGTTGGGGTTCCCCCGCGGGGGGACGGAAGCCGGACACGCAAGGGGGGTCGGACATGGCGAAGATGCGCGCGGTGCAGGTTGCCAAACCCAACGGGCCGCTGGAACTGGTCGAGCGCGACATTCCCGAGCCCGCCCCCGGACAGGTCCGCATCAAGGTCCAGGCCTGCGGGATCTGCCACAGCGACGCCTTCACCGTGGAAGGGGCCTTCCCGAACATCCAGTACCCGCGGGTGCCCGGGCACGAGATCGTCGGGATCATCGATGCGGTGGGGGCCGGCGTCCAGACCTGGGCGACGGGGCAGCGGGTCGGCGTCGGCTGGCACGGCGGCCATTGCGGCCGGTGCGACCGCTGCCGGCGCGGCGACTTCATCAACTGCCGCTTCGCCCAGACGCCCGGCCTCCACTACGACGGCGGCTACGCCGATTTCATGGTGGCGCCGTCCGAGGCCCTGGCCCTGGTGCCCGACGAGCTGTCGTCGGAGGAGGCAGCACCCCTGCTCTGCGCCGGCATCACCACCTTCAACGCGTTGCGCCACAGCGGCGCCCGCGCCGGCGACTTGGTCGGCGTCCTGGGCATCGGCGGGCTGGGGCATCTGGGGGTGCAATTCGCCGTGAAGATGGGGTTCCACACGGTCGCCATCGCGCGCGGCACGGACAAGGAGCCGCTGGCCCGGCAGCTCGGCGCCCACCGCTACCTCGACAGCCAAGCGCAGAACGTGGCGGAGGAGCTGACCAAGTTGGGCGGCGCCCGCGTGATCCTTGCGACCGCCACGAGCTCCAAGGCGATGACCGCCGTGATCGACGGGCTGGGCGTGGACGGCAAGCTCCTGATCGTCGGCGTCACCACCGACCCGATCGAGGTCACGCCGTTGCAGCTCATCTCAGCGCGGCGCTCGATCCAGGGCTGGCCGTCCGGAACGGCAATGGACTCGCAGGACACCATGGCCTTCAGCGCGCTGACCGGCGTCCGCACGATGATCGAGACAGCGCCGCTCGACCGTGCCGCCGAGGCCTACGCGCGCATGATGAGCGGGAAAGCGCGCTTCCGGATGGTGCTGACGACGGGATCGTAAGCGGGCCTTCCGAACGCTGCCCGCCATGCCTTTGCGTCTGGGTGTCCTCGGCCGTCGCGCCGCAGGGCCCTTGATCGGCGACCTCATTCTCCCATATACCATCCACCTGGATGGTGAATGGATGGTATGAGGATGGCTGGAGACGCACAGGACCAGAGGATGAAGGTCGCGGACAGCGAGAAGATCACGATCAATCTCGGCTACGTCGATCTCGGCCACATCGATCTGCTGGTGCAGGAAGGGTTCTATTCCAATCGCACCGACTTCATCCGCACCGCAATCCGCAACCAGATCGACCGCCATGGCGACGCAGTGCGCCAAGCCGTGACGCGCAAGAGCGTCGACCTGGGCTTGCGCCATTACAGCCGCGCGGACCTGGAAGCGGTGGAGGCGTCCGGCGAGCGGCTCGACATCCGCGTCCTGGGGCTGGCCAGCATCGCCCAGGACGTCACGCCGGACCTCGCCCGCGCGACCATCGCCTCGATCACCGTGCTGGGTGCGCTGCACGCCAGCGCCGCCGTCAAGGCCGCGCTGGCGGATCGCATGCGCTGACGCCGCATGCATTGACCGTGCGGCCCCGCCTTATTGAAAGAAAGCTTCTGCGATGAGCAACCTCTTCTTCTCCGGAATGGCCAAGGCCAAGCGCCTCACGCAGGCCGGCAAGCTTGCCGAGGCGACCGCCCTGATCCAACGCCTGCTGGGTGGCGATCACGGCGAGTCCCCATCCAAACCGGCGGGCGCCGGCTCCCAGACCGTGATCGATGTCGATCCCGTCTCGGTGAAGACGGCAGACGCGCCGCAGCAACCGGCCGGACCGGACGCGCGGGCCGGACGCGCTCGCGCGGAGCCGCGGTCCGGGCTGGGCGACACGCTGCGCGACCTTGCCGCCCGCGCGATGCCGCACGGGCTCGACCTCGGCCTGGGGAAAACCGCGCGCGCCGTTCCCGAGCCCCTGCCGGACGGCGCCAGCTTCACGACGGCGTCCTTCAGCAACGCGGCCGGGACGCGCTCCTACAAACTCTACGTTCCGGCCAACCGGCAGGACGGGCAGCCGCTTCCCCTGGTGGTGATGCTGCACGGATGCACCCAGTCGCCGGACGACTTCGCGGCCGGGACCCGCATGAACGCACTTGCCGAGGAACTTGGTTTTCTCGTCGCCTACCCGGCGCAGGACTCCTCCGCCAACGCCCAGAAATGCTGGAACTGGTTCAGCCGCGACCATCAGCAGCGCGATCAGGGGGAGCCGTCGCTGATCGCGGGGATGACCCGGCGGATCATGCAGGACCATCCCGTGGACGAACGCCGCGTCTTCATCGCCGGGCTTTCCGCCGGCGGTGCGGCGGCGGCGATCCTGGGCGCCTCCTATCCCGACCTCTACGCCGCGGTGGGGGTGCATTCGGGCCTGCCGGTCGGGGCGGCGCACAACCTGCCCTCGGCGCTGGCCGCCATGCGCCAGGGAGCGGCTGCGGGGGGTGCGCCGCAGGGCGGCACTCCGGTCCCGACCATCGTCTTCCATGGCGACCGGGACAGCACGGTGCACCCGTCCAACGGCGACGCGGTCGTCAAGCAGTCGACGACCGCGGCCGCCGGGCTGACCCGCCGGGTGGAGAACGGCCAAGCGCCCGGCGGGCATGGCTGGAGCCGCGCGCTCCACGCCGACCGTTCGGGGCGGGTGCTGTGCGAACAGTGGACGATCCACGGCGCCGGGCACGCCTGGGCGGGCGGCAGCGCGGCCGGTTCCTACACCGATCCGCGCGGGCCGGACGCCACGCGGGAGATGCTGCGCTTCTTCCTTGAGGCTGGCCGCTGAATCACGCCGAGCTTTCGCCAGACGGGCAGGCTGTGCTCCAGGCACCAGGAAAGGCTGTCGGCCACGGCCGCCCGGCTTTCGTCGGCCCCCTGCAGGGTCACGCCGTCGCGCACCAGACGCTCCCCGCCGCACAACAGGCGGGTGCGTCAGGCGGGTGTCGCGCAGGGCTAGAAGGTCGAGCAGCTCACCCACCGTCCGGGGGCGGTCGGCCAGGGCCTCGAAAATCAGGCGGTAATGCGCGACCTTTGTTGAATAAACGGAAGCGCGGCGTCAATATCCTTTCTCATGATCTTGAGATCGCGAAGATTTGGCGAGTCTTGCGAAGCCTATATGCATGCAATAGTGTGCTATTTATTTGTCTGGCGCGCTGCGGTGTCTGCCGCGCTGATCATCGTTCTCGCCCTGGCGGGCGGTTCCGCGGAAGCGCGGGACATGGCCGCGCGGCCGGCGTTGGACGATCCAGCCGTCGCCGTCTTGCAGGAGCGCGCGCGGGACGGCGACGCCGCGGCGCAGTACGAGCTTGCGAACCGGTACGACCGCGGCGACGGGGTGCGCATGGATCTGGGACGCGCCTTCGCGCTGTTCTGCCGCGCCGCCCAGGCGGGGCACGTCGAGGCGTCCTATCGGCTGGGCCGCTTCTATTGGGCCGGCATGGGCACGGAGCGCGACCCGGCGCGGGCGATCGCCTGGCTTGCCGTGGCGGCGGACGCGGGCCACGCCGAGGCGGGCCGCGTGATGCGGAAGCTGCCGCCGCTGGAGGTGCAGCGGCGACCCGATTGCCATCCGGGGACGGTGCGGCGGCTCGCGCCGGCCGACCGGCCGCGGGTGGACGCCGCGGCCTTCCGCGACATGGCGGCCGGCAGCCCGATCGGGCAGGTGGCCGGGGTTCTGGCCTCCCGCTTCGGGCTGGACAGCGGCCTTGTCCTGGCCGTGATCGCGGTGGAATCGAATTTCGAGCCGGGCGCGGTGTCGCCGAAGCGGGCGCAGGGGCTGATGCAGCTGATGCCCGACACCGCCCGCCGCTTCGCCGTGCGCGACCCGTTCGACCCCGTGGAGAACATGATCGGGGGCATGCGCTATCTCAACTGGCTGCTGTCCCGCTTCCGGGGCGACGTGCGGCTTGCGCTGGCCGCCTACAACGCGGGGGAGGGGACGGTCGACCGCTACGGCGGCATCCCGCCCTACGCGGAGACGCGCGAGTATGTGCGCCGCGTCGGGCGGCTTTACGGCGCCGAGCGCCATCCCTTCGACCCGGCGCTGGCCGGCCCGTCGCCGGCTCTGCGCGGCGCCTTCGCGCCCGCCGTAAATCCCGGCTTCAATCCCGGCGGGGCACCGGGATGACGGCGCTTTCCACGCCCAGCAGGTTGTCCACCCGCCGCGCCGTCGTCCGCGCCGCGGCGGAGTCCGGGAAGGGGCCGACGCGCAGCCGGCGGTAGGCGGCGCCGCGGATCTCCACCCCGTCGTCCAGCAACGGCAGGCGTTCGTGCCGCAGCGCATCGCGGATGCGCCGCACGTTGTCCGCGTTCTGGAACAGGCCGACCTGGACCATGTAGACGTCGTCCAGCAGCGGACCCGCCTGGACCGGCGCCGCGGGGCGGCGTCGCGCCCGGCCGATGCGGTCCAGCGCTTCCTGCGCCAGCTGCTGGCCTTGCAGGATCTGCGCGGGCGTCAGCGTCGCGGACAGGGCGTCCAGGTTGTTGCGGGCCACGGCGTTGCCCTGGCCGGCGGACAGGGTGAACCAGGCGTAGGCGACCAGCGGGCTCGCCTCCA
Source organism: Azospirillum canadense (assembly GCF_025961225.1). Lineage (GTDB taxonomy): Bacteria > Pseudomonadota > Alphaproteobacteria > Azospirillales > Azospirillaceae > Azospirillum > Azospirillum canadense. The sequence continues at coordinate 1,883,028 of NZ_JAOQNG010000010.1, forward strand.
CCCCCTCGCCGTTGCGGTGCATCAGGCCCAGGTTGTTCTGGGCGTCGGCGTTCCCGCCTTCCGCGGCCAGCCGGTACCAAGCCAGCGCCTCGCGGAACAGGCGGGGTTTGCCGCGGCCCTGGTAATGCAGGGTGCCGAGCCAGAACTGCGCCTCCGGGTCGCCGGCGCGCGCCAGCGGCTCGATCACGCGGGCGGCGCTGTTGTACTCGCCCATGCGGAAGTCGGCCAACGCCTGGGCCAGCCGGCCCGAAGACGCGTTCGCGGTTGATGCGGTCGCGGCCACGCCGGACGCCAGCGCCGCGGCCAGCAGCAGCGAACGCAGGCGCGCGACGCTTTTCCCGGCGGTCATGTCATGGCGCCTTGCCGTCGAGCTTGGAGCGGCGGAAGCGGATGACGTATTGGGTCATGCCGTCGTCCGTCTGGCGTTGCAGGTGCACGGCGTCAGACTCGATCTTGGTGACCTTCAGGCCGGGCTCCAGCTCCGTGCCCACGCGGTAATCGCGGGTGTTGATGGTGGCGACGTCCTGGTCGCCGGCGCGACCGATGCCGGACAGACGGTGGATCCAGGTCAGGTCGATCTCCGCCGTGACCTGCCGGCTGGTGCTGTTGAAGGCGAAGCGCTGGAAGGGGTTGCGCTTGTTCTGTTCGGCCACCTGGTCGCGCAGGGCTTGCAGGCGCTGGTCGGTCAGGGGGGCGGCGTCGGCCCGCGGCGTGATGGAAAACTCGATGGCGTGCGTCGGCGGATTGTGCGAGCTGTCGAAGGGTCGCACCTGAAGGTCGTTGATGGAGACGTTCAGCGCCTCCAGATTCGCGGCGAAGCGCAGGAAGGTCAGATAGTCGGCGGTGATCTTCAGCACGAACTTCAGGTTGCCGTCGCGGCTCGGCATCAGTTCGCGGATGATGACCTTGGTGTCCTGGGCGATGCCGTTGATGTGGTCCAGGAAGCGGGGAAGGGACTGGATGCCGGCCTCAGGCTGGGCGGCGTTCTTCTGGCGCTGCGCAAGTTCGGCGGCGAGCGGCCTGTTCTCCTCCACCAGGATGGCGGTCAGGCGGGCGGCGTCGGCCATCGCCACCTCCTTCGGCCGGTAGACGGTGGCGTAGCCGAGCAGCACGAACCCCGTGACCGCGCACAGCAGCGACAGCAGGAAGGACCGGTGCGTTCTGATGAAGGCATCCATGGTGTTTTCCCCGATTGTCCGGTCCGGATCAGCGCGGCGCATAGCGCTCGACCTCGTCGTTGCGGCCGCGAACCTTGTCCTGCATGTCGCCCAGCGTGCCGGCCGGCGCGGCGCCCTGCTGGCGCGCCTGCACGCGCTTGTTCTCGTCGTAGACGGCCTCGATGCCGAACCGGATGACCGGGTCGGATTCCGCCTGGTCCAGCGTGACGCCCTGGAAGCGGATTTCGCGGAAGTCGTTCATGAAATCGTGCTTGGCCGCGTCCTCCAGCTTCGCGATGAAGCGCGAGACCTCCAGCACGTGGCCCTCGGTGGACGGCAGCACCGCTCCCTCGATCACCAGCTTCTTGCGGACCACGTTGCTGGACCCGGCGACCGCCGCCTCGGTGGCCAGATACACGTCGGTCAGCCACATGCGCTGGTCGATGTTCCGGCCGATGATCAGGAACTTTTCCGTCCACAGCACCTTGTCGGCGCCGGCCTGGTCGGCCGGGCGCAGCGGCCCGGCCAGTCGCTGGTGCAGGCGGGTCGATTCGTCGAACACACGGGCGGTTTGTGAGGCGGCCGCGGCCCGCTGAGCCTCCAGCTCGTCGTTCTTCTGCATGGCCAGCATCAGCAGCAGGACGGTGAGCAGGCCGAACAGCGCGAAATAGGGACGGTCCTTGTTCGCCGCGCCAGCCCCATCCTCCCCGACGGCGTCTGACTCCGGGTCGGCGGCGGAACGGTTCATCAGCCGGTTCATCAGGGATTCCAGCGTCATGCCGCCGTTCCACGCCGCCGCGTCCGACCGGTCCGCGCGCTTGCGCCCGCGCATCCTCCGTTTGGGCCGACCGGTGGACGACCGCGCGGCGGAAGCCTCCGTCCCCTTCGCGGCGCGCAGGTCGGCCTTGGGCACCAGCCGTTGTTCGTGCAGGCTGTACTTGATCCGGCCGATCTCCAGGCCGGGGCCGGTGTCCTCCAGCAGGTTGACGCCGGGCTGGCCCACCGACGCGCAGAACAGGTCGAAAATCCCCACCGCCGCGGGCTCGACCGGCAGATGCCGGGCCAGGAAATCCGCGAAGCCGGCAACGCGGTCGTGCGCGCCGAACAGCTCCAGCCGGTCCGGGCGGCCGGACGCCCGCTGGCTCTCGAAGAGAGGGTGTCACGGGATAACGACGCATCCCATGTAATCGGCTCATTCTACGAGGAAGGGTCGATTTGGGTGAACGACCGTGGTGCCCGCGCTGCGGCAGCGTGCGGGTGGTGAAATCCGGCCACGTGCTGGGCAAACAACGTTGGTTGTGCCGCAGGTGCGGCTTCCAGTTCACGCGCCTGCCGGACACGACGGTGCCGGAGCCGACGAAGCAAGCGGCGGTGACGCTGTACGGGCATGGGCTGTCGTTGCGCGCCGTCGGCAAGTTGCTCGGCACGACCGGCCAGTCCGTGCTGCGTTGGGTCTGCCAGTATGTGGACCGGCATTGCTCCAAGCCGATTCCGGAGCCGGCCAACGTCATCGAGATCGACGAGATGTGGCATTATCTCGGCTGCAAGGCGCAGAAACTCTGGATCTGGAAGGCGTACGACCGCGACAGAGGACGCCTGATCGACTGGGAATGCGGCAAGCGCGACGAAGCCACCTTCCGGCGTCTGTACGAGCGTCTGCAACGCTGGGGCGCACGCCTGTTTTGCACCGATCAGTTCGCCGTCTACGACACGGTTCTCCCGATCGGGCGGCATTATCAGGGCAAGGACCAGAGTGTCGCCCTGGAGCGCAACAATGGCCGCCAGCGGCATTGGGTCGGAACCTGCCGCCGCAAGTCGATCATCGTCTCCAAGAGCAAGGCCATGGTGAACCGCCGTATGGCCCTGTTTGCCCATCTCCATGGCAACGATGAGGCCCGGCCAGAAATGCACCGGCTTCCCGGCATTTCGCTCCAGCGCAAGGCTCTTGCCTAAACTGCGTCGTTACCCCGTGACACCTTCAAGGAAATCTGCTCTTTCTATTTTAGCGGGAAGGGGAAAACTGGAAGGAAGGCGGCCAAATCCTTGTCGAGTGCCAGGGCGATGGCGCCTCCGGCCGCGAGGAACGGGCCGAAGGGGAAGGCGGCGCGGCGGTCCAGGCGGCGGGTTGCGACCAGGACCACGCCGACGAGTGCGCCGATGGACGAGCCGAGGAACAGGGTCGCGCCCAACCCCTGCCAGCCGACCCAGGCGCCAAGGGCGCCCAGGAGCTTGGCGTCGCCGCGCCCCAGCGCCGGCCGTCCGTAGGCACGCTCCGCGAGCGCTTCGACAACCCGCAGCGCGAGGTAACCGGCGGCGGCTCCGCGCACGGAATCGGCCGGGCTGATGAACGGTCCGCCGCAGGAGGAAACCAGGAGTCCGGACCAGAGCAGCGTCAGGGACAGCGCGTCCGGGATCAGACCCGATTCCAGGTCGGTGACCGTGATGGCCAGCAGCAGCCACACGAACAGCGCCCCGGACAGCACGGCGACCGGGCCGGGGGGCAGCAGAAGGCCGAACCCCACCGGCAGCAAGCCGCCCAGGATCTCCACCGCAGGGTAGCGCCAGCCGATGCGTCGGCCGCACCCGGCGCATCGTCCGCGCAGCAGGAGGAAGCTGATCACCGGCACATTCTCCAGCGCGCGGACCGGGCGCCCGCAGCCGGGGCAGGCCGACGGCGGCCAAGCCAGGTCATAGCGCCCTTCGGCGCCATTCCCGGCGCGCTCGATCATGATTGGCAGGCGATGGATCACGACGTTCAGGAAACTGCCGACCATCACCCCCGCCAGAGCCAGGGCCATCCACCATTCGGCGCTCATTACTTCACCATTCCCCGTGGAGTAAAAAATAAAATTTCGATTGCTGGCTATGAATACTTATGAATGCAATGATCTTGATAACGCAATCATCGAAATTTTTAGGCTGTTCGGCAACAGTGCTGCGGAAATTTGACGCAAGGGCGCGCGAACGGAAAGTCGGAACTTGGCAATGGACCGGAACAGATCGGCAAGCGGGTACGAGGAAACGGTGGTGAGGCCCGCCCCCTCTGGGCAGGCCGGCGGGGACGCCGCCTTCGGGGGCGGTGCGGATCTGCCGGGCGCGCCGGGCCCGCAAGCGTCGGCCTTCGCGGTGGCGGGGGTTGCGGTCCAGTGCGGTGGCATGCGAGTTCTGCGCGAAGAAGGCGGGAGAAAAACCGGAATGAGCGACCGTTCGAACTCCCCCGACGCCACCACCCGACAGCCCAGACGGGATCGGATAGCCGACCTCACCGGGGCGGTTTGGCCGCCCGGCGTGGTAGGGCGGATCGCGGTGCGGCGGGCGCCGGTCAGCTGGTCGCCCGCTCCACGATGTCGAAGCCGACGTCGACCACCTTTGGCGAGACCGGGTCCCCCGCCAGCCGCTTCAGCAGCATCTCCGCGGCGAGGCGGCCGACGGTGAAGCGGTCCACCCGGACGGTGCTGAGCGGGGGCGAGGTGTAGGCGGCGAAATCCAGGTCGCCGAAGCCGATGACCGCGATGTCCTGCGGCACCGACAGCCCGCGTGCCTGCGCCTCCAGCAGCACGCCGTGCGCCATGGCGTCGGAGCTGGCGTGGATGGCGCCGCGGAATCCCTGGTCCACCAGTTCGCCCAGCACCTTGCGGCCCATGGACAGGCTGCTGGGGGCCGGGGTGGGCACGGTGGTGACGTCGGTGACGCCGAGCTTGGCGAGCGCGGAGACGACGCCGTCGCGGCGGATCATGGCGCGCTCGTCGTCGGCGCTGATCACGGCGATCCGCCGGTAACCCTTGCCGTAAAGATATTCGCCCAGCCGCTCGCCGACCGCCCTGTGCGAGAAGCCCACGGCCATGTCGATCGGCTTGTGCGACAGATCCCAGGTCTCGACGATCGGGATCTTCGCCGCGCGCAGCTGCCGCCGGGTCTCCGCCGAATGGCTGGTGCCGGTGAGGTAGAGCGCGTCCGGTCGGCGGCTGAGGATGGCGTGGACCAGGCTGTCCTCGCGCTCCGTCGGGTAGCTCGACAGGCCCAGCAGCATCTGGTAGCCGTCGGCGGCCAGCCGGTCGCTGAAGGACTGGATCGCGTGCGAGAACATCACGTGGGTCAGCGTCGGAACCACCGCGGCCACCAGCTTCGTCTTGCTCGACGCCAGGCCGCCGGCAAGGAGGTTGGGCACGTAGCCCGTCTCCGAGATCGCCTTGCGGACGATCTCCCGGATCTCCGGCGTCACCGATTCGGGCCGGTTGACCACGCGCGACACGGACATCATCGAGACGCCCGCCAGCTTCGCCACATCCTCCAGTGTCACGCGCCCGCTGGACGGACGCGTGCCCCGGGTCCCAGCGGCCTTGGCGGCGGCCTTGGCCGGTTCGGTGCCTTTCTTGGCCGCACCGCGGCGGGGGGGAAGGGTCGGTGTGTCGGACAAGCGCGCGCCTCAGGATGTACGGTCCTAGATACGTGGTGCGGCCGGAAGGCGCAAGAAAGTCCGCCGGACGATCGTCGTCCGGCATCTCTCCCGGTCGGACAGGGCCTTTTGGGAAAACTCCGCGGCATCAACAGTTTGTCGGAAGCGCTGTAGGAAAATGCGGATAGACCGTTGAAGACCCCTTGCGCCCGGGTTCGGGTAGCGCTAACAATCACAGCGCTGTTGTGAGCGCTAACAAAGATGTGCGCGCCGACGGCGGGATGAAAGGGAGCGCTAACAGAGGCGCCCGATCCATCGTTTTCGCACGCCCACAAAGAAGGGGCGGCGAAAGGGCAAGAACCTGGAGGAGCCCAGATGAGTGTTCAAACAGTGAACAATATGACGGATACGGCCCAATCTTCGGCGGCCGCGGCCGGCGCCATGGCGGCGACGAAGACCCGCGTGCGCTGGATGATCGTCGTGATGCTGTTCGTCGTCACCGCGATCAACTACGCCGACCGCGCCACGCTGTCGATCGCCGGCCCTGTCCTGTCGAAGGAGCTGGGCCTCAACGCCGCGGAGATGGGCTTCATCTTCTCCGCCTTCGGCTGGGCCTATGTGCTGGGGCAGTTGCCCGGCGGCTGGCTGCTCGACCGCTTCGGGTCGAAGATCATCTACGCGCTCAGCATCTTCACCTGGTCCGTCTTTACCCTGATGCAGGGCTTCGTCGGCTTCCTGGCCGGCGGGGCCGCCGTCGCGGTGCTGTTCGCCCTGCGCTTCGCGGTCGGCCTTGCGGAGGCGCCGTCCTTCCCGGGCAACAGCCGCGTGGTGGCCGCCTGGTTCCCCGGGCACGAGCGCGCGACCGCGTCGGCCATCTTCAACTCTGCCCAGTATTTCGCGACGGTGATCTTCGCGCCGCTGATGGGCTGGCTGACCCATTCCTTCGGCTGGCCCTGGGCCTTCGGCGTCATGGGCGGGCTCGGCATCATCGTCGCCGGTGTGTGGCTGAAGACGGTCTACGCGCCGAAGGACCATCCCTCGGTCAATCAGGCGGAGCTTGACTACATCGCCGCGGGCGGCGGCCTGATCAACATGGACGACAGCCAGAAGAAGGCGACGTCTGCGGTCCAAAGTGGCGCGAAGTGGGATTACATCCGCCAGCTCTTTGCCAACCGCATGATGGTCGGCATCTTCCTCGGCCAGTTCTGCATCAACGCCATCACCTACTTCTTCATCACGTGGTTCCCGGTCTATCTGGTCCAGGCCCGCGGTATGTCGATCCTGAACGCCGGCTTCGTCGCCTCCATCCCGGCCATCTGCGGCTTCGTCGGCGGCATCCTGGGCGGCGTGCTGTCGGATGCCATGCTGCGCAAGGGCTTCTCCCTGACCTCGGCGCGCAAGACGCCGATCGTGCTGGGCATGCTGATGTCCATGGCGATGATCGCCTGCAACTACACCGACGTGCAGTGGATCGTCGTGGCGCTGATGGCGCTGGCCTTCTTCGGCAAGGGCATCGGGGCGCTGGGCTGGGCGGTCATGTCCGACTGCGCGCCGAAGGAGATCACCGGCCTCAGCGGCGGCGTGTTCAACATGTGCGGCAACCTGTCGTCGATCTCCACACCGATCGTCATCGGCTACATCATCCAGACCTCGGGCTCCTTCAACGGCGCGCTGGTCTTTGTCGGCGCCAACGCCCTGATCGCCGCGGTCAGCTATCTCGTCGTCGTCGGCGAGATCAAGCGGATGGAACTGAAGAAGTAAACCCCCGCCCATTTCCACGAAGAAGGGTTCCGCGATGTACATCGGCGAGCAGCTGATCAACCCCACCGACGCGCGCCTGCGCCTGTCCGCGCAGCTGGGCTCCAAGGGCATCGTCATCGACAGCCGGCCCAACAACCCGGTCATCGGCGAGGATGGCCTGTGGGACGGCCGGAAGGTGGCGGCCCAGCGCCAGTGGGTGGAAGGCTTCGGCCTCAGCCTCGACTGCCTGGCGCTGGACGTCGGCTCCATCCTGCTCGACAGCCTGCGCGCGCCGGAGAAGGCCGCGGCCACGGCGGAGCGGCTGCGCCACAACATCCGCGCCGCCGCCGACGGCGGGGTGGACACGGTGAAGTACACGGTCGCCATGGTCGGCATCACCCGCACCGGCGTGGTGGACGGGCGCGGCGGCATGAAGTGCAGCACCTTCCAGGCCGCCGAGTACAAAGCGGAGAACGACGCCCGCTTCTCCTACTGGGGCACCGTCCTGCCGGAGGATGAGACCGGCACCAAGGCCTCTCCGGTGGAGTCCCGCGGTGCGCCGGAGACCTGCGGGCAGGTGATGGCGAGCGAGGCCGGCGGCGTGTCGGAAGCCGAAGGCTGGCGTGCCATCGAATACTTGGTGGAAGCCATCCTGCCGACCGCGGAAAAGGCCGGCGTGAAGCTGGCCTGCCACCCGCACGACCCGGCCTATCCGCCGGGGGGCCTGAACGGCGTGCACCATGTGCTGGGCTCGCTCGACGGCCTGCGCCGCTTCGTCAACCTGGCGCCCGGCAGCAAGTCGCTCGGCTTCAACTTCTGCCAGGGCACCATCGCCGAGATGTCGCGCAACCCGACGGAGACGGTGCTGGAGGCGATCCGCGAGTTCGGCCCGCAGAACCGCATCTTCATGGTCCATTTCCGCAACATCAAGGGCGGCTACCTGGACTTCCGCGAGGCGTTGCCGGACGAGGGCTCGGTCGACATGGCCGCCTGCGTCCGCGCCTATAGGGAGGTCGGGTACCAGGGCATCCTCTGCCCCGACCACGTCCCCTTCTCCGACGTCGATCCGGACCGCGAGCGCTTCTTCGCCTTTGCGCTCGGCTACACCCAGGCCCTGCTTCAGGCCGCCTGACGGTCCCCCACGCACCCCATTCAGGACGTTGAATCATGAGCGCTTCCTCTTCGCCTAAGGTCACTGAGATGCTCGTCGTGCCGGTCGCCGGCCATGACGACATGCTGCTCAACCTGTCCGGCGCGCACGCCCCCTTCTTCACCCGCAACGTGGTGATCCTGAAGGACAGCGCGGGGCACACCGGCGTCGGCGAGGTGCCCGGCGGCGAGAAGATCCGCCAGACGCTGGAGGATGCCCGCCCGCTGGTCGTCGGCCAGCCGATCGGCGCCTACAACAACGTCCTGAACAGCGTGCGCCGCCAGTTCGCCGACCGCGACGCCGGCGGCCGGGGGTTTCAGACCTTCGACCTGCGCACCACCATCCACGCGGTGACCGCGCTGGAGGCCTCGCTGCTCGACCTGCTCGGCCAGTTCCTGGAGGTGCCGGTGGCGGCCCTGCTGGGCGAGGGCCAGCAGCGCGACGCGGTGGAGATGCTGGGCTACCTGTTCTACGTCGGCGACCGCAACAGGACGAACCTGCCCTATCGCAGCGAGCCGGACGCCAAGGACGACTGGTTCCGCCTGCGCCACGAAGAAGCCCTGACGCCGGAGGCCGTGGTGCGGCTGGCCGAGGCCGCCCACGCCCGCTACGGCTTCAACGACTTCAAGCTGAAGGGCGGCGTGCTGGCCGGCGAGGAGGAGATCGAGGCGGTCACCGCACTCGCCAAGCGTTTCCCGGACGCCCGCATCACGCTCGACCCCAACGGCGCCTGGTCGCTGGAGGAGGCGATCCGCCTGTGCAAGGGCCGGGGGGACGTGCTGGCCTACGCCGAGGATCCCTGCGGTGCCGAGAAGGGCTACTCAGGGCGCGAGGTGATGGCGGAGTTCCGCCGCGCCACCGGCCTGCCGACCGCCACCAATATGATCGCCACTGACTGGCGCCAGATGGGCCACGCGATCCAGCTGCAGTCCGTGGACATCCCGCTGGCCGACCCGCATTTCTGGACCATGCAGGGCTCCGTCCGCGTCGCCCAGATGTGCCACGAGTGGGGGCTGACCTGGGGCTCGCACTCCAACAACCACTTCGACATCTCGCTGGCGATGTTCACCCATGTCGCCGCCGCGGCGCCGGGCAAGATCACGGCCATCGACACCCACTGGATCTGGCAGGACGGCCAACGCCTGACCAAGGAACCGTTCCAGATCCGGGGTGGCCTGGTCGCCGTGCCGAAAAAGCCGGGTCTGGGCGTGGAGATCGACATGGCCGAATTGGAGAAGGCGCACGAACTCTACAAGGAGCGGGGCCTGGGCGCGCGCGACGACGCCATCGCCATGCAGTTCCTGGTCCCCGACTGGACCTTCGACAACAAGCGTCCTTGCCTCGTGCGGTGACGCACAATCAATGGAAGCGCTGAGACACAACCAATAAACGAGGAATGACCATGAGCAAGCTTGGTTTCATCGGTTTGGGCATCATGGGCGCGCCGATGGCGGGCCACCTCCAGGCCGCCGGCCACACGCTGTTCGTCAACACCATCGGTTCCGTTCCGGACGTTCTGGCCGCTGGCGGCGCCACGGCCTGCGGCTCCGCCAAGGAGGTCGCCGAGAAGGCCGACATCGTCTTCATCATGGTCCCGGACACCCCGGACGTGGAGAAGGTGCTGTTCGGCAAGGGCGGCGTCGCGGAGGGGCTGTCGGCCGGCAAGATCGTGGTGGACATGTCCTCCATCTCCCCGGTCGCCACCAAGGACTTCGCCAAGCGGATCAACGAGCTGGGCTGCGACTACCTGGACGCGCCGGTGTCGGGCGGTGAGGTCGGGGCCAAGGCCGCCTCGCTGACCATCATGGTCGGCGGGCCGGACAAGGCCTTCGAAACGGTGAAGCCGCTGTTCGAGCTGATGGGCAAGAACATCACTCTGGTCGGCGGCAACGGCGATGGGCAGACGACGAAGGTCGCCAACCAGATCATCGTCGCCCTGACCATCGAAGCGGTGGGCGAGGCCCTGCTGCTGGCCGCCAAGGCCGGCGCTGACCCGGCGAAGGTCCGTCAGGCCCTGATGGGCGGCTTCGCCAACTCCCGCATCCTGGAGGTGCATGGCGAGCGCATGGTCAAGCGCACCTTCGATCCGGGCTTCCGCATCGAGCTGCACCAGAAGGACCTGGACTTGGCGCTGAACACCGCCCGCTCGCTGGGCCTGTCGCTGCCGAACACCGCCACCGCGCAGGAGCTGTTCAACGCCTGCGCCGCCCACGGCGGCAAGGCCTGGGACCACTCCGGCATGGTCCGCGCCCTGGAGATCATGGCCAACTTCGAGATCGGCCAGAAGGTGTGAGTGCGATCAACCCTCTCCCCAGAGGGGAGAGGGAACTTTCAAGGCGACAGCTTCACTCCCAACAACCATCCCGACCATGCCCATCACCGACCCCCGCGCCCTCCTCACCGACCTGTTCAACGCCGCCGTGGCCTCGGCGCAGCCGGCGCTGTGCATTCCCCCGCACCTGCCGGACGCGCCGAAAGGCCGCCTTGTGGTGATCGGGGCGGGGAAGGCCTCGGCGGCCATGGCCAAGGCGGTGGAGGACCATTGGCCGGGTGAGCTGTCCGGCCTCGTCGTCACCCGCTACGGTTACGCCGTGCCGTGCGAGCGCGTCGAGATCGTTGAGGCCGCCCACCCCGTGCCCGACGCCGCGGGGATGATCGCCGCCAAGCGCATTCAAAAGCTGGTCGCCGGACTGAGTGCCGATGACACCGTGCTGTGCCTGATCTCCGGCGGCGGCTCGGCGCTGCTGGCCTTGCCGCTGGACGGCATCACGCTGGACGACAAGCAGGCGGTCAACCGCGCCCTGCTGAAGTCCGGCGCGACGATCTCCGAGATGAACTGCGTGCGCCGGCACCTGTCGGCGATCAAGGGCGGCCGGCTCGCCGCCGCTTGCGCCCCGGCCCGCGTGGTCACGCTGCTGATCTCCGACGTGCCGGGCGACAACCCGATGGACATCGCCTCGGGCCCGACCGTCGCCGACCCGACCACCTGCGCGGACGCGCTGGCGATCGTGCAGCGCTACGGCATCGACCTGCCACCTGCCGTACGCGAGGCGTTGGAGAGCGGGCGCGGCGAGAGCGTCAAGCCCGGCGACCCGCGGCTGGCACGCGTGGAAACCCGCATGATCGCCACACCGCAGATGGCGCTTGAGGCCGCGGCGGATGTGGCGCGCAAGGCCGGCATCCCCGTGCACATCCTGGGCGACAGCCTGGAGGGGGAGGCGCGCGACGTCGGCTCCGTGATGGCCGGCATCGCGCTCCAGGTCGCCCGGCGCGGCCAGCCCTTCACCGCCCCTTGCGTGCTTCTGTCGGGCGGCGAGACCACGGTGACGGTGCGCGGCACCGGGCGCGGCGGGCGCAACGTGGAGTTCCTGCTCGCCCTCGGCATCGCGCTGAACGGCCAGCCGGGCGTGCACGCCATCGCCGGCGACACCGACGGGGTGGACGGGCTGGAGGAGATCGCCGGCGCCTACCTCGCCCCCGACAGCCTTGTCCGCGCCTGGAAGCTCGCCATCAAGCCCAAGGACAGCCTCGCCAACAACGACGGACACGGCTTCTTCGAGGCGCTGGGCGACAGCCTGATCACCGGTCCCACCCTGACCAACGTCAACGACTTCCGCGCAATCTTGGTCCTTTCGGCCTGATCGCGCCCTGAATCGAAAACCGGAGGAACACCCCATGGCGATCACCTCGCTTCCGCTGAACAGCTTCAAGCGCGGCCTGGAGGCCGGGCAGCCGCAGATCGGCCTGTGGTCGATCCTCTCCAGCCACGTCACGGTGGAGATCCTGGCCGGCGCCGGCTTCGACTGGCTGGTGCTCGACACCGAGCACGCGCCGAACGAGCTGCCAATGGTCTACAGCCAGCTCCAGGCCTGCACCGGCGGCACCGCGCATCCGGTCGTGCGCGTGCCGTGGAACGACATGGTCACGCTGAAGCGCTACCTCGACATCGGTGTGCAGTCCTTCCTGATCCCCTGCGTGGAGACGGCGGAGGAGGCGGCCAACGCCGTGTCCTACACCCGCTACCCGCCGAACGGCGTGCGCGGCTTCTCCGCAGCACCGCGGGCCAACCGCTTCGGCCGGGTCAAGGACTACGCCCAGCTCAGCGAGAACGAACTGGCGATCCTGGTGCAGGTGGAAACGCGCCGCGGCCTGGACAACATCGAGGAGATCGCGGCGGTGGACGGCGTGACCGGCCTGTTCATCGGCCCGGGCGACCTGTCGGCGGCCATGGGCCATGTCGGCAACCCCAAGCACCCGGAGGTGCTGGAGGCCATCGAGGACGCCATCAAGCGCATCCTCGCCTGCGGCAAGCCAGCCGGCATCCTGTCCGGCGACGAGGCGCTGGCGAAGCGGTACCTTGAGCTTGGCTGCACTTACGTGGCGGTCGGCTCCGACCAGGCGCTGCTCGCCCGCGGCTCCGAACAGCTCGCCGCGCGCTTCAAGACGCAGGGCTGACGCACCGCTCACCGGAAGATCATTCTCAAGGACCAGGGCCATGACCGACGTGCCGACCACCGACGTGCTCGCCGAAACGCCGCTCTACATCAGGGTGCATGGGGACGACAACGTCGCCATCGTCGTCAACCCGCTCGGCCTGCCGCCGGGGACGGCGTTCCCGGACGGGCTGGTGCTGCGGGACTTCGTGCCGCAGGGGCACAAGGTCGCCCTGGCCGACATCGCGCAGGACGCACCCATCGTCCGCTACGGCGAGGTGATCGGCAACGCCGTCCGCAGCATCCAAAAGGGCAGCTGGATCGAGGAGTCGCTGGTGCGGCTGCCGACCGCGCCGCCGCTGGACAGCCTGCCGCTCGCCACCAACATTCCCGCCCCGCAGCCGCCGTTGGAGGGCTACACGTTCGAGGGCTTCCGCAACGCGGACGGCAGCGTCGGCACGAAGAACGTGCTGGGCATCAGCATGAGCGTGCAGTGCGTCGCCGGCGTCATGGATTTCGCCATCGACCGCATCAAGAAGGAGTTGCTGCCCCGCTACCCCAACGTCGACGACGTGATGGCGATCGAGCACGCCTACGGCTGCGGCGTCGCCATCAACGCGCCGGAGGCGGTGGTGCCGATCCGCACGCTCCAGAACATCGCACGCAACCCCAACCTGGGCGGCGCGGTGATGGTCGTGGGGCTGGGCTGCGAGAAGCTCCAGCCGGAACGGCTGCTGCCCGCCGGCGCGGAATCCTCCGCCAAATCGTCCATCGTCAGCCTTCAGGACGAGCGGCACCAGGGCTTCGGCGACATGGTCGCCTCGATCATGGAGATGGCCGACAAGCGCCTTGCCGAGTTGAACAAGCGCCAGCGCGAGACCTGCCCGGCGTCGGACCTCGTGGTCGGGCTGCAATGCGGCGGCAGCGACGCGTTCTCCGGCGTCACGGCCAACCCGGCGGTGGGCTTCGCGGCCGACCTGCTGGTGCGCGCCGGGGCGACGGTGATGTTCTCCGAGGTGACGGAGGTGCGCGACGCCATCCACCTGCTCACCCCGCGCGCGGCGGACGAGGAGGTCGGGCGCGCCCTGATCCGCGAGATGGCTTGGTACGACCGCTACCTCTCCGCCGGCCAGACCGACCGCAGCGCCAACCCGTCGCCCGGCAACAAGAAGGGCGGGCTGGCGAACGTGGTGGAAAAGGCGCTGGGCTCCGTCGCTAAATCGGGCAGCAGCGCCATCGCCGGCGTGCTGGCGCCGGGCGAGCGCGCCGACCGCAAGGGTCTGCTGTTTGCGGCGACGCCGGCCAGCGACTTCGTCTGCGGCACGCTGCAACTGGCATCCGGCTGCAACATCGAGGTGTTCACGACCGGCCGCGGCACGCCCTACGGCCTCGCCATGGCGCCGGTGATCAAGGTGTCCACCCGCACGTCCCTGGCGGAGCGCTGGCACGACCTGATCGACGTGGACGCCGGCCGCATCGCCACCGGCGAGGCCACCATCGAGGACATCGGCTGGGAGCTGTTCCGCCTGATTCTCGACGTGGCGAGCGGCCGCAAGCAGACCTGGGCCGACCATTGGGGCCTGCGCAACGCCCTGACGCTGTTCAACCCCGCGCCTGTGACGTGATGTCTTGACCTGAGTTTATCCCTCTCCTGCTGGAGCGCACCTTGGCCCGCCGGGCATTCCCCGGCGGGCTTTCTTTTGTGTTCGCGCTGGTTTCGAACGCACCATCCGGAACGATAACATTCGTGTTGTAATTTCTTTAATCACCTTTGATCGACGTCAATGGCGCATCGCGCAATCTGTGCGATCCGTGGTGGCTGGCGGGAGTGGGTCGCTCCTGTCCGCCTCTGTCGATTTCCCGGTGTTCCTCCATGAACAGCATCAGCATCAAGGCCAAGCTGGCCGCCGTGTTCGCGGCCATGTTCCTGCTCGTCGTCGGGCTCGGCGTCTTCGCCGGAAGCCGTCTGGCGATCGTCAACGACGTGGCGCGGGACATCGGCACCAACTGGCTGGTCAGCGTGCGCTATTCCGCGGCCGTGGCGATGGACGTCAGCAAGTTCCGCATCGCCGAATCCCGCCACATTCTGTCCGCGGACGAGGCTGGCAAGGCCAAGGTCGAACGCGACCTCGCCGAACGCTTGGCGGTGGTCCGCGCGGACCAGGCGAAGTACGAGCCGACCGTCACGACGCCCGCCGAGGCCGCCGTCTACGAGCAGGTGAAGGCCGCGCTGGCCGAGTATCTGGTGATCCACAAGGACATGCTCGACCTGTCCCGTCGAAACGAAGGCCAGAAGGCGGCGGAGCTGTTCATGGGCCGCTCGCGCGACGCCTACCAACGCGCGACCGAAGGGCTTGACCGCCTCATCCAGATGAACAGCGACGGCAGCGATGCGGCGGTGACGGCGGGCGAGGACACCTACGACCACGCCAAGGTCCTGACGGGAATCATCGTTGCGCTGGCCGGCCTGCTGTCGGCGGGGGCTTGGCTGCTGATGCGGCTCAGCGTGTCGAAGCCGGTGCAGACCATGACCGACGCGATGACCCGCCTCGCCGACGGCGACGTCGGGGTGGAGGTGCCGGCGCTCGACCACGGGGACGAGATCGGTGCGATGGCCCGGGCGGTGCAGGTCTTCAAGCAGAACCTGATCCGCAACCGCCGGATGGAGCAGGAGGCGAAGGACGCGGACGAGCGCGCTCGGGTGGAGAAGCGACAGGCCATGCTCGACCTCGCGCGCCGGTTCGAAGACCGTGTCGGCGGCATCGTCAACAGCGTCGGCAGCGCCGCGACCGAGCTTCAAGCCACCGCCACCCAGCTGTCCGCCGCGGTGGAGGAGGTCAGCGCCCAATGCGTCGCCGTGGCCGCGGCGTCGGAGCAGGCCAGCGCCAACGTCCAGACGGTCGCCGCGGCGTCGGAGGAGATGTCGTCGTCCATCCAGGGCCTGTCGGAACGCGTTTCCCTGGCGGCCAGCCGGTCCAAGGCCGCGGCCGACGGTGCCGGCCTGGCGCAGCGGGAGCTGGACGCCCTATCCACGGCGATCGAGCAGGTGGACCAGATCGTCGCGTCGATCAACGCGGTGGCCAGCCAGACCAACCTGCTGGCGCTGAATGCGACCATCGAGGCGGCCCGCGCGGGCGAGGCCGGCAAGGGCTTCGCCGTCGTGGCCAGCGAGGTGAAGAACCTCGCCAACCAGACCCACACCATGACCGACCAGATCGCGTCCAACCTGTCCGCGGTGAAAAGCGCGTCGTCGCGCACCGTGGACGCCATGCGCACGATCATCGGGCAGGTCGCCGACATCGACCACTCCACGGCGGAGATGGCGGCGTCGGTGGAGCAGCAGAGCGTGGCCACCGGCGAGATCAGCCGCAACGCCCAGCAGGCGGCCACCGGCACGGTGGAGGTCTCCCACAACGTGTCCGGCATCCAGCAGGCGGAGGCGGACACCAGCGGCGCCACCAGCAACGTGAAGACCGCCTCCGACGAATTGGCCCGGCAAGCGGCGATGCTGAAGTCGGAGGTCGACGCCTTCCTAGGCGAAATCCGCGCGGCCTGATCCCGTCAGAACTCCTTCGTCGTGGCGATGTCCTCGAACAGAAGCGACAGGCGCCGCGTCAGTTCCGACGGGCTGACCGGCTTCGCCACGACGGCGGTGTAGGGGGCCGACAGGTCCACCTCCCCGGCGTAGCCGGTGACGATGATGGCCGGCAGGTCCGCCCGGCGTTGGCGCAGGCGGGCCAGCATCTCCCCGCCGTTCATGCGCGGCATCCGGAAGTCGGTCACCACGGCGTCCGCCGGGTCCTGGGCGTCCGCCTGCAGCCCTTCGAGGCCGTCGTTCGCCAGGGTGACGCGGTAGCCGGCCATCTCCAGCGTCGCCTGGAACAGCGTCGCCACGAGGACCTCGTCCTCCACCAGAAGGATATGCGCCACCGCGTTCAGGCCTTGCTCCGCGCGCCGTCGCGGGAGCGGGACGGGTCATCCGCTGCGGAGGCGGCTCTGTTGAGTGTGGCGCGGATCCGATCGGTCAGTTCGGTGCGGCGGTAGGGCTTGTTCAAGATTTGGACACTCGGGACGGCGGCGTTTGGGAAGGCGGCGTTGGGGAGGGCGAGTTCGTCGGTGTAGCCCGTGGTCAGCAGCACCGGCATGTCCGGAAACCGCTCACGCACCCGCTGCACCAGCACAAGCCCGCCCATGCCCCCCGGCATTACCAAATCCGTGAACAAAAGATCAACCCGCTCCCGGTCCAGATCCCGCGACTCCAGCACGGCCAACGCTTCCTCCCCGCTGCGCGCCGACAGGACGCGGTAGCCGAGGCCGCGCAGGTACCCTTCGGCAAGGCCGCGGACGTCGTCGCTGTCCTCCACCAGCAGGATCGTCTGGGCGTCCGGCGCGGGCGTGCCCGGCGGAACTAGGCCCGGCTGGGGCGGGACGGCGCGCTCCACGGCCACCGGAAAGA
This sequence comes from Azospirillum canadense, assembly GCF_025961225.1. Classification (GTDB taxonomy): domain Bacteria; phylum Pseudomonadota; class Alphaproteobacteria; order Azospirillales; family Azospirillaceae; genus Azospirillum; species Azospirillum canadense. Next base: position 1,900,360 of record NZ_JAOQNG010000010.1, read on the forward strand.
GCATGCGCACGGTGGTGCCGCGCCCGACATCGCTCTCGATCTCCAGCCGGCCGTTCGATTGCTGCACGAATCCATGCACCATCGACAGGCCAAGCCCGGTGCCGGGCTCCTTGGTGGTGAAGAAGGGCTCCGTCGCGCGGCGCAGAATCTCCGGCTCCATGCCTGGCCCGTCGTCGTGGACGCAGAGCACCACATAGTGGCCAGGGGACAGGTGATGGGCCGGGGCGTTGCCATCCAGCGCCAGCGTGGCGGTGGCGACGGTGACACGCCCGCCCTTGCGGCCCGCGTCCCCACCCCGGTCACGCCCCTGATCCCGCCCCCGGTCGCGTATCGCGTCGCGGGCGTTGATCAGCACGTTCAGCAGCGCCATCTCCAGTTGGACCGGATCGATCGTGCAACTCGGCAACCCCGGCTTCAGGTCCAGCCGCAGGTCGACGTCGTCGCTCATGGTCCGCAGCAGCATGTCGCTGAACTCGACGATCAGCGTGTTCAGGTTGATGCGCTTGGGGTCGAGCCGCTGCTTGCGCGCGAAGGCCAGAAGGTGCTGGGTCAGCTTGGCGCCCTGCTGGGTGGCGCGGTCGGCGTTCTCGATGGCGCGTTTTAGCAGGTCGTCGCTGCCGGCGCGGGTCGCCGCCAGTTCCAGGTTGCCGGCGATAACCTGGAGAAGGTTGTTGAAGTCGTGCGCCAGCCCGGCGGTCAGCTGGCCGATCGCCTCCATCTTCTGGGCCTGCTGCATGGAGCGTTCCGACGCCCGCCGCTGCGTGATGTCCACCTGGGAGGCGAACCAGTACAGCTGCTCCCCGGCGTCGCTGAAGACCGGGCCGATGAACAGCGCGTTCCAGAAGGGCGTGCCGTCGCGCTTGTAGTTCAGGATGTCCACGGCGATGGCGCGCTGTTCGCGCAAGGCGTTGCGGACCTCCGCCACGGTGTCGGGGTCGGTCTCCGCCCCCTGGAGGAAGCGGCAGTTGCGCCCCAGGATCTCCTCTTCCTCGTACAGCGTCATGTCGAGGAAGGCGCGGTTGACGAAGACGATCGGCTGGTCCGGCTGGCGCGCGTCGGCGACCACCATCGGCATGCGGGTCATCTCGACCGCGGCGAAGAAGACGCTGCTGCGGTCGTCCAGACCGGGGCGGGAGATGTAGGACTTCTGCCAATGCAGGACGCCGGGGTTTCCCAGCGGCGTGAAGCTGTGCCCCTCATGCTGGCCGGCGGCCGGCACGCCGGCGCTCTGCCCGCCGCCCTGCACGTCGAGCGGCTCCTGGTCGTCGAAGCCGTCGGAGCCGAACCGTTGCAGGTCGTCGTCCGGACCGTCGGTCATCGGCCGCCCCCATATCGTCTGGACCCTCTATGCCGGCATTGGAACGGCTGTCCCGCGGTGTTCGCGGCTGCCCTCTTCCTGGGCGATTCCCTGGTCGGTAGGTCCATGCGGCGTTCCTGGCGCTCGGGTGCTTTGGCGAAAACCACCGCCGGTTGGTGGGGTTCCGATGGCCGTCAGGCCAGCCCGGATTTCGAAGCGATGAGGGCGAGTTGCGTCCGGTTGCGGACCCGCAGGCGCTGCATGATGCTGCGCAGGTGGACCTTCACCGTCCCTTCCAGGACCCCGAGCGACCGGGCGATTTCCTTGTTCGAATGCCCGCGCAGCAGAAGCCTCAGCACCTCGCGCTGCCGCTCGGTCAACTCCTCCATCATGCGGGCGCCGCTCTCCTCGCTGACGGCGGACGGGGCATGGGCGGGCGCGGCGTGGGGCGGAGCGGGGGCGACCCCCTGGGGCAGGGGGGCGTAGATTCCGCCGGCCAGGACGACGGGCAGCGCGTGGTCCAGCACCGCGACGTCGCAGCCCTTGGGCAGGAAGCCCCGGGCTCCGGCGTGGATGCAGGCGGCGACCATGGCGCCGTCGAGCGTGCCGGACACCACCACCAGCGGCACGCCGTCGAGCACGCGAAGCATCGTTTCCACGCCGGCGAGGCCGTCGGTGTCGCCCATTTGCAGGTCGAACAGGACCGCCGACAGGTCATCCGCCTTGCGGGCCTTCGCGACGGCCTCGGCCAGCGAGCCCGCCTCGATCACCGACGCGCCGGGGAAGCGGACCTTGATCGCCAGCGCCAAGCCATGCCGCATCAACGCGTGGTCGTCCGCAACGAGGATGCGGGGGCCGCCCGTACCCGGAACGACCTTGCGCTGTATAGTGCTTGTGCGGGTCGGATCGATACCGAAACGATGGTTCATTCCCTGACTCCCATCCTTTTTTGCGCGCCCAGGCCTTTTTTTTGAGTGCTCGGGACGTCACGCGCTGCGGGGCTTTTGCAATGGCAACACCTGAGACGGCCAAATGATGCGTCGCCTTGGTCGCTTTTGCTTGTCCTTGGGAATATGGCATCCGGTTCACAGCATGGACGGCGGGGCCGGCCTGTTGCCTGACCGTGTGTGACGGGAATGACGGCGTGGGGAAGGCTGCCGAGCCGACCCGATGCGATGCGCCGTGAGTGTTGCCGTTCCGCCTGCGGGTCTTTTACTGACGGGTGCGCCCTTCCGGCGCGCCCGTTTCTTTTTGCCGCGCGCTCGCCATGGAAAAACACGCGGAAAGGCTCCGGACGAAGCCCGCGGAAAGAACGGTCGGCTTTTCGGGGGAAAAGATGGGGCGGCAGCCGTGCGGAGGGGGATGCACGGCTGCCGCGGCGGCCGGCGCGGGGGACGCCGGAGCGCAAGGGGGGTTGCGGACGCGATGCGGCGGGGGCGCCGACCGGTGGCATCGGATCCTGGAGAAGGGATGGGCTGGTCCCGCCGGATGGAATGGCGTGACGCCCGTGGATGCCACCGGTCCGTTTCCGCAGACCTGTGAGGAAAACCCGCGCCCCGCCTCCCGTGTGCCACGAATCGGTCGTCGTATGTCTTGGGTTCAATCCCTGGGGTTCAATCCCCGGGGTTCCGCCGCCCGGCGGCGGCACGGGCACAACCTTGGCGGCAGCAATCCGGAAGCGGCGCGACAAAGCGGGAATTTTCGTCCGGAACCGACCGCGCGCCTTTCTGTTTGTGCTCGAATTGATTACGACACAGGAGGCGACGGACCATGGCCCAACACGATTACGTGCGTCACACGCTCGATTGCCTGGAAGAGGCGCAAGCGGCCCTGCGGCTTGCCCAACGCAAGGGCCAGATCGCGCCGGAGGACGAGGACCAGCTGATCCGTCGCCTCGACACCATCACCGAGCGCATCAGCAAGGTGCAGCAGACGCATTGAGGGTGGAGCAGGCGGCTGGGCATCTGAAGGTCCGGCGTTTGGGAAGGCCCGTCACGACCCGTCCGCGACCGGCAGCACCAGTTCCGCCCGCAGCCCGCCGAGCGGGGATTGCGACAGGCGGACGTCGCCGCCGTAGAGCCGGGCCACGTCGCGGACCACGGCTAGGCCGAGGCCGGTCCCCGGCGTGCTTTCGTCCAGGCGGACGCCGGGCGCCAGGACCGCCCCGCGCCGGTCGGCGGGCAGGCCCGCCCCGTCGTCGTCCACGCTGACCGCCAGCATGCCGCCGGCCTCCAGGCGCGAGGTCACCTCGACCCGCGCCTGCGCCCACTTGCAGGCGTTGTCCAGCAGATTGCCTAGCATCTCGTCCAGATCGGCGCGTTCCCCGGCGAAGACATGCTCGCGCGGGACGCGGACGGTGACGGTCACGCGGTCGCGATCGTGGATTTTCGCCATCACCCGGCTGAGCGCCGCGGCGCTGTCGGCCACCGGCGTGGCGATGCCGGGCAGGCCACGCGCGGCGGCGGCGCGGGCGCGGGCCATGTGGTGGTCGATGTGGCGGCGCATCTCCGCCACCTGCCGGCCAATGGCCGCCCCGACCGCCCGCGCGTTCTCCGGCGCCAGCCCGTCGGCCTCGTTCGCCAGCACCGCGAGGTTGGACTTCAGCGCGTGCGCCAGGTTCCCGGCCTGGAGCCGGGCGCGCCCGACCACCTCCTCCGAATGGTCGAGCAGAGCGTTCAGGTCCTCCAGCAGAGGCTGCACCTCACGCGGCGCCGCGGCGCCGAACCGCTTCTTGCGGCCGGCGCGCACCTCCGCCAGCTCGGCGCGCAGGCGGACGAGCGGGCGCAGGCCGACCGACACCTGGACCACCGCTGCGGTGATCAGCACCAGCGCCAGCACGCCGAGCGAGAGCCACAGCACCCGGTCGAAGGCGGCGATGACGCCCGCCATCTCCCCCTCGTCCCCGGCGATGGCGATGCGCAGCGGGGCCGCCGCGTTGGGCAGGGTGACGGACCGTTCCAGCACCACCAGCCGCCGGTCCGCCGGGCCGGCGATGACGTGGCGGTGCAACTCCCCATCGGCTGGTTCATCCGGCGGCAGCGCCAGCGCCTCGTCCCACAGCGAACGGGAGCGCAGCCGCGGTCCGCCCGCGTCGTTGACCTGCCAATAGAGTCCAGACAGGGGAAGCCGGAAGCGCGGGTCGCTCAGCGGGTGCCGCAGCACCGGGGTGCCGTCCGGCCCGACGTCGGCCAGGGCCGCCAGCTGGTTCAGGTGGGTGGTCAGCTCCGCGTCGAAACGCCGGGCGACGTGGTCGCGGAACAGGCCGGACAGCACCGCCCCGGCCATGGCGAGCGCCAGCGCGATCCACACCGCCGCCCCGGCCAGCAGCCGGAACCGCAGGGACCCGATGACCGAACCCCGCCGCGCGCCGTCGGTGCTCACGGCGGATCCACCTTGTAGCCGAGCCCGCGCACGGTCTTGATGACGTCCACGCCCAGCTTGCGGCGCAGGCGGCCGATGAACACCTCGATGGTGTTGGAATCGCGGTCGAAATCCTGGGCGTAGATGTGTTCGGTCAGCTCGCTGCGCGACACCACCTGCCCCGTGCGGTGCATGAGGTAGGCGAGCACGCGGTACTCGTGCGCGGTCAGGTCCACCGGCTGGCCATCCACCGTCACCCGGCCCGAACGCGTGTCCAGAACCACCCCGCCGCAGGCGATTTCGGCCGAGGCATGGCCCTTGGACCGGCGGATCAGCGCGCGGATGCGGGCCAGCAGCTCCTCCATGCTGAAGGGCTTGGCGAGGTAGTCGTCGGCCCCGGCGTCGATGCCCTGCACCTTTTCCGTCCAGGCGCCGCGCGCGGTCAGGATGATGACCGGCGTGGCGATCCCCCGGGCACGCCATGCGCGCAGCACGGACAGCCCGTCCACCCGCGGCAGCCCGAGGTCGAGCACGATGGCGTCGTAGGGCTCCGTCTCGCCCTGGAACTGCCCGTCTTCCCCGTTGTCCGCGATATCGACGGCGTAGCCCGCGCTTTCCAACCGGTCGGCAAGCTGGCGGCTGAGCGCCGGGTCGTCCTCCACCACGAGCAGGCGCATGGCCTTATTTCCTCCCCCGGTGGTCATCATGGTGGCCATCATGGCGGCCGTGCCGCCCGCGCACCTGCAGCAGCTCGCCGGTCGCGGCGTCATACTTCAGCTTCAGGATGCGGCCCTCGGCGGTGATGGTCTTGATCTCGTAGACGATCCTGCCGTCCTCGTCCTCGAACTCCACGTCCAGGATCTCGCCGGGGAAGTCGGCGCTGGCCTTGGCGACGATCTCCTCCAGCGGCCGGGCGCGGCCGGAGCGCAGCGCGTCGCGGGCGCGGTCGTGGTCGTCCCCGTCCTCCACCGTGTTGTCGGCCGCCACGGCCTGGCCCAGCCCGGCAAATAGGGCGAGCGTCGGGATGATGAGGCGGAGTGGGCGCATGGCCATCAGTTAAGCACACCCAAGCCTGAATGGCACCTGAACGCGCCCCTCAGCCCCCGTTCAGCGGACCTCTCGCATCATCCGGACCGCATCGGAAACCACCGACACGGAGTCCGCGGATGATCCGCCGAATGATGACCCAGGGCGCCGTCGCGGCGCTGCTGGTCGCGCTGGCCGCCTTCGCCTTCCAGGCGCTGGCGATGGGGCAGGGCGTCGCCGGAACGGCCGGCGCGCTGGTGTCCGTCCTGTCCGGGGGCGGCCATGGCGACGATTGACGTCTCCGCCCCTCGAACCCCCACGCGCCGCCCGCTGCCCGGCAAGATGCTGTTCCTGCTGGCCTTCCACGCGACGCTGTCCGGGGCCTTCCTGGTCAGCTGGCTGACCGGCGACGAGGACACCTAGGGCATGCACCAATTCGCCGGCTACACGGTGCTCGCGGCGCTGGCGGTGCGCTTGGCGGCGGCCTGGGTCGCCCCGTCCGGGCGGCTGCGCCTGCCGCGCCCGTCGGTTGGCGCGGCGCTCGACTGGCTGGCGCGGCTTCTCTTTGGCGACGCCCGCGCCCGATCCCAGCGCAGCCCTCTTCTGGCCTGGATGGCCGCAGCCCTGCTGGTGGTGGTCGGGGGCGCCGCCCTGACCGGGGCCGTCGCTGATTTTGTAACGCCGGTCGAGCGGCTGCACGAGGCGGTCGCCGACTGGTCCCTGGCCGTCGTGCTGGGCCACCTCACGCTCGTCTTCGCCCTGCACGCGCTGAAACCCGCCGCCGCACGGCGCACGGCCAGTCCCAACCCAACGGAGTCCCCCGTCCCATGATCCCGCACGCCTTGCGCCGAATTCTTCTGTCCACCGCCCTGTTCGCCGTCGGCGCGGGCGTGGCCTACGCCGCCGGCGAGAGCGCCGCCCGCAGCGCCATCCTCGACGGCTACGCCGCCCAGGCAAAAGCCGAGGCACCGATCTTCGCCGGCTTTTCGGCGGACCGCGGGCGCGCGCTCTACCTCGGCCCGCACGCGGGCGGCAAGGCGGATACCAACGCCTGCGCCGCCTGCCACACGCCGAACCCGGCAGCGGCCGGCCGGCACGCGAAGACCGGCCGGACCATCGAGCCGATGGCGGTTTCCGCCAACCCCAAGCGCTTCACCGACCGCGCCGAGGTGGAAAAGCGCTTCGACCGCGACTGCCCCAACGTCCTCGGCCGCGCCTGCACAGCCGCGGAGAAGGGCGACTTCATCACCTACCTTTCTGGTCAATGAGGAGAATGAGCATGACCTTTCCGCGGCGTTCTATTGCTATCGGCGCGCTCGTGCTCGCCGCCGTTCCGGCCCTCGCCAACCCGTTCGAGCGGGTCCGCCCGGTGACCCACGAGCCGACCCGCAAGGAATGCGGCGAGTGCCACATGCCCTTCCAGCCCGGCCTCCTGCCGGCCGGGAGCTGGACCCGGATCATGGACACCCTCAACGACCATTTCGGCGAAAGCGCTGCCCTGACGCCGGACGTGGCCGCGGACATCCGCGCCTACCTGACGGGCAACGCCGCGGGCAGGGGCGATGGCGGGCTGCTGCGGATCACCGAGCAGCCCTGGTGGACGCGCAAGCACCACTTCCGTCCCGACGTCTGGACGAGGCCCAGCGTGGTGTCCAAGGCCAACTGCGAAGCCTGCCACCGCGGTGCCGCCCAGGGCCTGTACGAGGATGATTGACGGCCATACGACATCGTATGGCCGGAAGCATCGAACCGATTCCGGTGCGGCGGCGGTTTCAATGATACGTTCCGCCGATGAATCGTTGCTTCGCCCTGCATAGGTGTTATGGACACCTATTCCTTTGGAAAAGCGTGACCGGATCCGTTTTGGAGTCGCGCTCTCTTTACATCGGTCGAATTGACCCCACCGGATGAACATCGCAGACTTTTTAGCGAAATACGAAATTTGCGATTGTTCTTGGGGTGTGGCATGCGCGAGTCCCATGGCGCGACGGCGGTCCTTTCGCATGTCTTTGCCAGCCTGGTTGAAAGCCTGCCCTTTGTCGGGCCGTCGGGGCGCCGCGTCTCCCGCCCGCTCGCACACCGCTTCGCGTTCGTGTCGGCGACCCTGTCGGTTCTGCTGGTGATCGTCGTCGGGGCGGAGCTGCACGTGATGGCGAGCGACAGCCTGCTGGCGCAGCACCGCGGCAACGTCCGGGCCAACGCCACGCTGGTCGCGCGCCAGACGGAGGAACTGCTGACGTCCGTGGTCCGAACCATGGAGGAACTGGCCGACAACGACGCCATCGCCGCGGCCATCGCCCGCGGAACCGTGCGCAAGACCGACCTCGTCCCCTTCCTGCGCAGCTTCGACCGCGTGGCCGGCGTCCCGGTGTCGCTTGTCTACGCCGACGCCACGATTACGGCGATCGCGGACAACCTGATGGGTGGCCGGATCGGCAGCGTGACGCCGCGGGACATGGAATGGCTGGCGGTGGCGGCCTTGGCGGGGCACTCCGCCGCGACGGTGGTGGAGGAGGACGGCCGGTCCTTCCTGCTGGGGGCGGAGATGCTGGTCCACTCCACGACCCTGTCGCAATGGGGGGCGCTGCTCTACAAGCTGCCGCTCGACGCGCTGGTCCTGCACCCGCAGGCTCACCTGCGGTATGCGGGCGCGGCTCTGGCGGAGCCGGCCGCGGGATGGTTCGGGACGGACATCCCGCTCCAGCTGCCGGACCGGTTGGCACGCCTCGGCTTTACGGTGCGGCTGGACGCGCCGAAGGCCCCGGAATCGGCCCAGGCCGGGGTCGGCCTGCCGGCCACGGCCGGGATCGGCCTGTCGGCCTATGCGCTGGTGGGGCTGGCGGCCCTGGTGCTGATCGTGGTGGGGTGCCGCACCGCCGGCAACCACCTGACGCGATCCCTGCGGGATCTGGAGCAGTTGGCCGGCGCCGTCCTGCGCGACGGCTGCTCCGGCCAGCGCGCGCCCGTGCGCAGCGACGACGAGGTCGGCCGGCTGGCGCGCGTCTTCAACACGATGCTCGACCAGATCGACCGCATCCAGCGCGACCGCGACCGGCTGGCCGAGGACGAGATCGCCGTCCAGCGCGCGCTGGTCCGCGATGCGGAGCAGGCCCGCGCGGAGGCTGAAGCCGCCTGGGCGGAGGCGCAGCGCGCCTGCCAGGCCGCGGTGAAGGCGCTGGACACGGCGCAGCGGGCCAGCCAGGCCAAGACCGATTTCCTGGCCGCCGCCAGCCACGACCTGCGGCAGCCGGTCCAGTCGCTCGTCCTGTTGACCGGGTCGCTGCGGGCGCGTCTGGACGACCACCCGGCCGAAGCCCTGGTCGGCAAGCTGGAAACGTCGGTCCAGGCGCTGTGCCGCATGCTGGACGCCCTGCTGGACATCTCCAAGCTCGACGCCAGCGCCGTCCCGGTCGACCTGCGCCCAGTGCCCCTTCACCATGTCCTCGACGACCTGGAGGAGGAATACCGGCTGCGCGCGGCGGAGCAGGGGTTGGAACTGCGGGTCGTCCCGTCGTCGCTGACCGTGCGCACCGACCCGGCGCTGCTGGAGCGGGTCCTGCGCAACCTCCTGGAAAACGCCCTTCGCTACACGGACCAGGGCCGCATCCTCATCGGCTGCCGGCGGCGCGGCGACCGCCTGCTGATCCGGGTGCACGACACGGGAATCGGCATCCCGCCCGAGCATCTGGAGCGGATCTTCCTGGAATTCTTCCAGATCGCCAACCCGACGCGGGATCGCGGCAAGGGGCTTGGCCTTGGGCTGGCCATCGTGCACCGGCTGGCGGTGCTGCTAGAATGCCGGGTGCACGTTGCGTCCGCTCCCGGCCGCGGCTCCTGCTTCACGATCGCGATCCCGCTCGACACGGAAGCCGGCCAAAACGCGCCGGGCGCGGACGATGACGACGACGAGGATCTCGGCGTCCGGCAGCCGGCCCCGCCCGTCGCGCTGGCCATCGACGACGATCCCCTGGTGCGCGAGGGGCTGGGGCTGCTGCTGGCGCAACTGGGCTGGACCGTGCTGGCCGCCGCCACGGCCGCCGAGGCACTCGCCCATCTGGCCGCCGTGCCGGACCAGCCGGCGCTCGTCATCGCCGACCACCGGCTCGACGGCGGCGTCACCGGCCTGGAGGTGCTGCGCGCCGTGGAAGCCAAGCTGACCCGGCCGGCGCTCAGCGTGATCCTGACCGGCGACACCGCGCCGGACCTCATCGCCAGCATCGCGGCCAGCGGTCACCGCGTCCTGCACAAGCCGCTGGCCGTGCGAGACCTGAAGGCGCTGCTGGACGAGGCGCTCGGCGTCGTTCCGGCCTGATCCCGTCCAGCGCCGGCCTCAGGCGATGGTGCTGACCACCCCGCCGTCCACCCGCAGCCCCGCCCCCGTGGTGGCCGACGCCGCCGGGCTGCACAGGTAGGCGGCGAGGTTGGCGACCTCCTCCGGCTCGGCGAAGCGGCGGATCAGGGAGGACGGGCGCTCGTTGCGGAAGAAGTCGGCCTCCACCTGCTCCACGGTGCGCCCGGTGTTGCGGGCGATGTCCTTCAGGAAGGTCTCCACCCCTTCCGTCCGGGTCGGGCCGGGCAGCACGGCGTTCACCGTCACCCCCGTCCCCGCCAGCTCCGCCGCCAGACCGCGGGAGACGCTGAGCTGCGCGGTCTTGCTCATCCCGTAATGGATCATCTCCTTCGGGATGTTCAGGCCCGATTCGCTGGAGATGAACAGGATGCGCCCCCAACCGCGCTGCGCCATGCCCGGCGCGTAGGCGCGGGCGAAGCGGATGCCGCTCAGCACGTTGACGTCGAAGAAGCGGCGCCAGTCCTCGTCGGGGATCTCGAAGAAGGGCTTGGGTTCGAAGATGCCGAGGTTGTTGACCAGGATGTCCACGGCGGGCACGCGGGCGATCAGCGCATCGGCCCCTTCCGCCGTGGCGGCGTCCAGCGCGATGGGCTCCAGCGCCGCGTTGGGGACCGCGTCGCGGATGCGCTTGGCCGCGCGCTCGACGCCGTCCGCCGACCGCCCGTTGACCACCACCGTGGCGCCAAGGCCGGCGAGTTCGCGGGCGATGGCGAAGCCGATGCCGGCGGTGGACCCGGTCACCAGGGCGCGGCGGTTGCTGAGATCGAGGTTCATGGGAGAAATCCTGCTTAGCGGTTGACGGCCTGCATGCCGGCCTCGGGGTAGCGCGTGCCGGCGGCGGCACCCGGCGGGCAGGCGGCGTCGATGGCGGCGCGGTCGTCGGCGGTCAGCGAGACCGACAGGGCGCCGACGTTGTCCTCCAGGTAGCGGCGCCGCTTGGTGCCGGGAATCGGCACAACGTCCGGCCCGCGCGTCATCACCCAGGCGAGCGCCAGCTGCGCCGGCGTGCAGCCCTTGGCGCGGGCCATCTCCTCGATGCGGGCGACCAGGTCCAGGTTGCGCTGGAAGTTGTCGCCCTGGAAGCGCGGGGAGTTGCGGCGGTAGTCGTCGGGGGCGAAGTCCTCGAACCGCTTGTACTGGCCGGTCAGGAAGCCGCGCCCCAACGGGCTGTAGGCGACGAAGCCGATGCCCAGCTCCCGCACGGTGGGCAGGACCTCGTCCTCCGGGTCGCGGCTCCACAGCGAATATTCGCTCTGGAGCGCGGCGATGGGGTGCACCGCGTGGGCGCGGCGGATGGTCGCGGGGGCCGCCTCCGACAGGCCGAGGAAGCGCACCTTGCCCTGGCGGACCAGATCGGCCATGGCGCCGACCGTGTCCTCGATCGGCGTGTTGGGATCGACGCGGTGCTGGTAGTAGAGGTCGATCACGTCGACGCCCAGCCGCTTCAAACTCGCCTCGCAGGCTTGGCGGACATAGTCCGGCCGGCCGTTCACGCCCTGGAAGCTGCCGTCGGCCCCGCGCACGTTGCCGAACTTGGTCGCCAGAACCACTTGGTCGCGCCGGCCGCGGATGGCGCGGCCGACCAGCTCCTCGTTGCGGCCCACCCCGTACATGTCCGCGGTGTCCAGCAGGGTGACGCCGAGGTCCAGCGCGCGATGGATGGTGGCGATGGATTCCGCGTCGTCGCGCCCCGCGTAGAACTCCGACATGCCCATGCAGCCGAGCCCCATGGCCGAAACCTCCAGCCCCTGGCCGAGTCGTCGCTTGTCCATTCCCTGCCTCCCGGTTGTTGCCGGGGAAGAGGGTAGGGCGCGCGCCGGCTTTAGCCAGACGGCGAAAACCTCAACCCTCCCCGGCGGCGCGGGCAAGGATGGCCCCGCTGTCCACGCTCGGCGGCAGCGTGCCGAAGCACAGGCCCCAATGTCCGTCCAAGCGCGAGGCGCAGAATGCCTCCGCGACCACGGAGGGGGCGTGGCGCAGCAGCAGACCGGCCTGGAGCGCCAGGGCCAGCCGCTCCACCAGCCGGCGCGCGTGAAGCTCAAGCGTTGCAGGATCTGCGAACAGCGCGCGGGTGCTGCGGACCCAGCCGTCCAGCCGCCCGTCCAGACCGCACGCCGAGTCCAACTCCGCCTCCAGCGCGGCGCGCGCCGCGGGTTCCCGCTGCAGGGTGCGCAGCACGTCCAACGCGATCACGTTGCCGGAACCTTCCCAGATCGCGTTCAGCGGTGCCTCGCGGTAAAGGCGCGGCATGCCGCCGTCCTCGACGTAGCCGTTGCCGCCGTGGCACTCCAGCGCCTCATAGACCAGGGCGGGGCAGCGCTTGGTCACCCAGTATTTCATGATGGCGACCGCCAGCCGGGCGAAGGCGCGCGCCGCCGGGTCGGTCTCCCCCTCATCGAAGGCCCGGGCGACGCGCAGGACCAGTGCGGTCGCCGCCTCGCTCTCCAGCGCAAGGTCGGCCAGCACCGGGCGCATCAGCGGCTGCTCGACCAGTAGCCGGCCGAAGGCGCTGCGGTGGGCGGTGTGATGCAGGGCGCGCGACACGGCGGCGCGCATCAGCCCGGCGGCGGCGAAGCCGCAGTCCAGCCGCGTGTGGTGCACCATCTCGATGATGCCCAGCACGCCGCGGCCTTCCTCCCCGATCAGGATCGCCCAGGCGCCGTCGTATTCGATCTCGGCGGACGCGTTGGACCGGTTGCCGAGCTTGTCCTTCAGACGCTGAAGTTGAAACGCGTTGCGCGTCCCGTCCGGGCGCCAGCGCGGGACCAGGAAGCAGGACAGCCCGCGCTCCGTCTGCGCCAGCGTCAGGAAGGCGTCGGACATGGGGGCCGAGCAGAACCACTTGTGCCCGGTCAGCGCGTAGGCGCGCCCCGGCCCGGCATCGCCCAGCGCCTTTGCCACGGTGCTGTTGGCCCGCACGTCGGACCCGCCCTGCTTCTCCGTCATCGCCATGCCGACGGTCAGCCCGGTCTTCTCGCCCGGCGGCAGGAACCGCGGGTCGTAGCGGTCGGACAGGATGCCCGGCAGCCACGCCTCGGCGACCTCCGGCTGGCGGCGCAGCGCGGGGACCGCGGCGTAGGTCATCGCCACCGGGCACAGCACCCCGGCCTCGGCCTGCGTCAGCAGGTAGCCCATGGCGGCGTGCGCGACGTGGCCACCGCGTTGCCCGCTATCGCGGGTCCAGGCGACGGCGTGGATTCGATGGCGGAAGGCCAGCGCCATCAGCTCGTGGTAGGCGGGGTGGAACTCCACCTCGCCGATGCGCCGGCCGACCCGGTCGAAGATCCGCAGCTGGGGAGGGTTGCGGTTGGCCAGGTCGCCCAACTCCATCACCCGCTCGCTTCCGGCCTCGGCGCCCAAGGCGGCCAGCGCCCCGTCCGCCCAGTCTGCCCCTTCCCGGCGCACGGCCTCGCGCAGCACCGGGTCGGTGCGCCAGAGGTCGCGCGGCGCGAAGTCCGGCGGCTGGTTGGTCACGCTGTGCGTTGCGAACTCTGCGACGGGCGCGCGGTGGGCCATGGCCGTCCTCCCCGATGCTTCTCCCCCCCTTTGCGCCCGCCGCTGGCGCGAACCTGCGGCTATCCTCCGTCGGTTATGGGCAGGGAGACGTTATCCAAGGAGAGTTGCCATGAACGACGACACCTTCAACATGGGCACCCGGAAGTTCCTGAAAGTGGTCGGCGTGACCTCGCAACGCGAGATCGAGCGCGCCGTGAACGACGCGCTGGCCGCCGGCACGCTGAAGGGGAACGAAACGCTGAAGGCGCGTGTGGTCCTGACCATCGAGGGCCTGGACCTGTCGCACGAGATCAAAGGCGATATCCCGCTGGAATAGCGGGCAAAAAGCCCCTCGCCCTCGCGGGAGAGGGGCTTTACGGGCCTTCCTCGATCCGGTCCACGCGGTCGGGGTAGAAGGCCAGATGCTCCCGGATCTCCGCCACGGCGGGGTTGGGGGTCTCGTAGGTCCAGACGGCGTTCTCGGCCCGCCGGTCCCCGACGCGCAGGCTGTAGTAGGCCGCGTCGCCCTTGTAGGGGCAGTGGCTGGTGTGTGCCGTGCGCTCGAAGGCGGACAGGTCGGCGTCCTCCCGCGGGATGTAGAGGACGGCGGGATAGCTCGCCTCCTTCAGCGACAGGGCGCGCGTCGTATCGGCCACGACGCGCCCGGCGAAGACGACGCGGACGCGGTTCGGATTCGGCGTGATCGTGATGGGATGGTCGGGACCGGGGATTTTCATGGGGATGATGCTCCTTCCGGCGCGGCTGCGCCGTGATGGAGGTCGGGCCTTGCGGCCCCCCGGTCAAGCCCTCCCGGCGCCCGTTGCGCGCCAACCTCATGAAACCGAGCAAGGCGATTTCCGTGCGCCGTTTCAAGTGGTATGAAGGGGTTAAACCATTGGGTGTTGCGCGAGCCTTGCGGCTGGCGGACAAACACGGGGCGACCAGCGCGCCGCGTCGCGGAAAACGGGTTGTGAATGGAAGGTCTGGCCGTCGCGTCCAAGTATTCGGTCGGGGAAAAGCTTCACCACGGTGCGCTGGTGAGCGTGTACCGCGGCGTGCGCCTGGACGACGGGCTGCCGATCGTGCTGAAGCGGCTGGAACGGCCGCGCCCCAACTCCTCCGACGTGCCGCGCTTCCGCCGGGAGTTCGCGCTTGCCCGGGCGCTGGCCGCCGCCGGGGTGGTGGAGGTGTTCGACCTTGACGAGGGGCGGGACGGCCTGACGCTGGTCATGCGCGACCGCGGCGGCGCCAGCCTGGACCGCATCCTGGAAGCCGGCCGGCCCACGGTGGCGGAGTCGCTGCGGATCGCCGCCGCCGCCGCCGCGGCGCTGGGGACCGTGCACGCGCGCAACGTCATCCACAAGGACGTCAGCCCGGCGAACATCATCTGGAACCGGCAGTCCGGCACGGTCGAACTGATCGACTTCGGCATCGCCGCCGAACTGGCCCGCGAGACGGCCAACGCCGCCCAGGCCTTCGAAGGCACGCTGCCCTACATCGCGCCGGAGCAGACCGGCCGCATGAACCGCTCCGTGGACTGGCGGGCCGACTTCTACGCGCTGGGCGCCACGCTCTATGAACTGCTGACCGGCCAGGTCCCCTTCGAAGGGGAGGACACGCTGGCCGTGGTGCACGGCCACATCGCCCGCGCACCCGTCCCGCCCTGCCAGCTCGCCCCGTCGGTGCCCGCCCAGGTGTCCGACATCGTGCTGAAGCTGCTGTCCAAGGACCCGGAGGCGCGCTACCAGAGCGGCCACGGCCTGAAGGCCGACCTGGAGGCCTGCATCGAGGCGCTGGAGGCCGGCCTTCCGGTGCCCGTCTTCGCGCTGGGCCGACAGGACCGCAGCGAGCGCTTCCGCATTCCGGAACGGCTGTACGGCCGGGAAGAGGAAGCGCGGCTTCTGCTCGCCGCCTACGAGCGGGTGTGCGGCGGGCGGGCGGAACTTCTGCTGGTCGGTGGATCGCCGGGCATCGGCAAGTCGGCGCTGGTGCACGAGGTGCACAAGCCGATGACCGCCAAGCGCGGGCATTTCGTCGAGGGCAAGTTCGACCAGGTCAAGCGCGCCATCCCCTATTCCGCGCTGATCCAGGCCTTCGACCAACTCGCCCGCCGCCTGCTGGCGGAGCCTGAGGCGGAGCTGGCCGAACGGCGCGCCGTGCTGGCGCAGGCGGTGGGCTCCACCGGTGCGGTGGTGACGGAGCTGATCCCGTCGCTGGCCCTGATCCTGGGGGAACAGCCGCCGGTGCCGCCGCTGGGCCCGGTGGAGAGCGAGTTCCGCTTCCAGATGACCTTCCAGAACCTGGTGATGGCTCTGGCCACGCCGGAACGGCCGCTGGTGGTCTTCCTGGACGACCTGCAATGGGCCGACCGTCCCTCGCTCGACCTGCTGGCCAAGCTCGCGGGCTGCGCCGACCTGCGCCACGTGCTGCTGATCGGCGCCTTCCGCGACGCCGAGGTGCCGGAGGGCCACGCCTTCCACAAGACGGTGGAGGCGGTGCGCGACGCCGGGACTCACGTCGAGTCGCTGGCGGTCGCGCCGCTGGACGAGACGGCGGTGCGCCGGCTGGTCGCCGACACGCTGCGCCGCGAGGAGCGGGAAGTGGCGGCGCTGGCCGAGGTGTGCCGCGCCAAGACCGAGGGCAACCCCTTCTTCCTGGCGCAGTTCCTGCTGTCGCTGGTCGAGGCCGGGCTGGTCCGATTCGATCCCGCGGCCGGCGCCTGGGGCTGGGACCAGGGCGCCGTCGCCGGGCACGCCAGCACGGCCAACGTGGTCGAGCTGATGGTCGCCAAACTGCAACGCCTGCCAGCGGAAACGCAGCGGGTGCTCAGCCTCGCGGCCTGCGTCGGAAACAGCTTCGACCTGGGCACGCTGGCGGTGGCCGCCGACCGGCCGGTGCCGGATCTGGCCGGCGCGCTGTGGCCCGCCCTGCGGGAGGAACTGGTCCTCCCCGTCGGCGACGCCTACCGCTATGCGTCCGACGGCTCGCGCGCAATGACCGCGGACGAGGCGAGCGCGCTGCTCGCCAGCCGCTACCGCTTCCTGCACGACCGCGTCCAGCAGGCCGCCTACGCCCTGATCCCGGAGGCGGAGCGGGCGGCGACCCACCTGTCCATCGGGCGGCTTCTGCTCGCCCGCGGAGAAGCCGGGGAACGCGGGGAGCGGCTGTTCGACATCGTCGCCCACGTCAACCAGGGCGTGGCGCTGGTCACCGACGCCGAGGAACGGCACCGGATGGCGCGCCTGAACCTGGACGCCGCCAAGCAGGCCAACGCCTCGGCCGCCTTCGAGCCCGCCGCCCTCTACGCGGAGGCCGGGCTGGCCTTCATGGGGGACGAGGGCTGGGGGCCCGACTATCCCCTGATGCTGGAGCTGTCGCTGGCGGCGGTCGGGGCCGCCTGCATGGGCAGCGACTACGCCAAGGCCGACGCGCTGGCCGAGGCGCTGGCATCCAAGGTCCGCGATCCGGCCGACGCCGTGCCGGCCCGCTTCTTCCAGGTCAGCGCGGCGACGGTGCGCGGCGACCTGCGCCAGGCGCTGGACGTCGGCATGGAGGCGGTGCGGGCGCTGGGCGTCCACCTACCGCGGCGTGGCAGTGCGCTGTCGATCCTCTCCGCGCTGGCGTGCGGCGGCTGGGCCATGCTGCGCCACAACCGCCGGCCGGCGCGCCCGGTCACCGACCCGGTGGAGCTGGCGCGCGTGCAGATGACCGTCCGGCTGCTGTCGGTGCTCAGCACGGCCGCCTTCGTGGCGCGGCGCGACCTGATGGTGCCCATCTCCATGCGCAACATCCGGACCGCGCTGGGGTCCGGCGTGCCGACCTTCACGGCCGGCGCCCACGTCACCTGGGCGGCCATCGCCGCCAGCGCCGGCCTGCGCGGGGCCGCCTACCGCTCCGCCAAGCGCGCGATGGACATGGCGGACGCCGGCATCCGCTCCACGCGCGCGGGCCAGGCCATGTACGTCTCCAACTATTACGGCCTGCACTGGGTCAGGCCGCTGTCGGAGATCCGCCCGGCGATGCTGGAGGCGCACCAGTTGGCGCTCAACGGCGGGGAAAGCGACGACGCCGGCTACACGCTGGTGACGTGGCTGCGCATCGGCTGGCACATGGGGACCGAGCTGTCGCGGCTGGAGGCCGAGTCGCAGGACGTGCTGCGCCGGCTGACCCGCATCGGCTTCCAGTTCTACACGCCCTTCGTCGCCGGCCTCGCCCAGGCCATCGAGAACCTGCGCCAGGGGACCGCCACGCCCTGGCGCCTGACCGGCCGCTACCTGGACGAGGAGAAGACGCTGGCCGACCTGAAGGCGGCCAACAACAGCTTCGCGGTCGCCGGCTTCCTGCTGGTCAAGATGCAGATCGCCCGCATGTTCGGCGCCGCCACCGAGGCCCGCGCGATCCGCAAGGAGTTCGCCGGCTACACCCAGGCCCAGCGCGGCAACTACCTGCAGGCCGTCGCCCTGTTCGAAAGCGGTCTGGTGGAGGCCATGGGCCCCTTCTCCACCCAGGCGGAGCGGCGGCGCGCCGGGCGTGCGCTGACGCGGACGATCCGCTGGTTCCGCAAGAGCACGGCCGTCGGCCCGGCCAACCACCGCCACCGGCTGTTGCTGCTGGAGGCCGAACAGCTGCGCCTGCTGAACAAGCCGGAGGTCGCGGCCCTGCGCTACGCCGCCGCCATCGCCGCGGCCGGCGAGTCGGGCTTCACGCATGAGCTGGCCGCCGCGAACGAGCGCGCCGCTGATTTCTACGCGGAGCGCGGCATGGGCGCGCTCTCCCTCTTCCACCGCACGCAGGCCCGCGACGTCTACCGCCGCTGGGAGGCCTGGGCCAAGGTCGCGGAGATGGAACGCCGCTTCCCCGAACTGGCGGCCCAGAACCACGGGACGCCAACTCGGGCGACGCGTCGCTCCTCCTCCACCGACCGGCTGAACACCGGGGCGCTGGACATCGAGGCGGTGCTGAAGGCCGCCCAGGCCATCTCCGGCGAAATCCACCGGGAGGCGCTGGTCGACCGGCTGCTGCGCACGGTGTTCGAGGTGGCAGGGGCGGAGCGCGGGGCGCTGCTCCTCTGCCGGTCGGACGGCCAGCTTGTCCTGGCCGCGGAAGGCGACGAATCGGCGGACGTCTACCGCGCCCTGCCGGGCTTGGCGCCGGACACGCCGGCCGAGGACGGCGGGCCGCGCCTTCCCGCGACCGTGGTCGCCTACACCGCCCGCGTGCTGGAGCCGGTGGTGCTGGCCGACGCCGTCGCCGATCCGCGCTTCGCCGAAGACCCCTACATCCGGGCGCGGCGGCCGAAGTCGGTGCTGACCCTGCCGCTGGCCCGCCAGGGGCAGCTGGTCGGCCTGCTCTATCTGGAGAACAACCTCGTCACCAACGCCTTCGTCGACCAGCGGCTGGAGGCGCCGCTGCTGCTGGCGGCGCAGATCGCCATCTCGCTGGAGAACGCGCGCCTCTACGACGAGCTGGCCGCCTTCAACCGGAACCTGGAAGGGCAGGTCGCCGACCGCACCCGCGCGCTCAGCGAGCAATCGGAGGTGCTGCGCCGGACCCTGGACGAGGTCAGCGCCGCCCATGCCCGCCTGCAGGAAACCCAGCAGCAGCTGGTCCAGGCGGAGAAGATGGCAGCACTCGGCCAGCTGGTGGCCGGCGTGGCGCACGAGATCAACACGCCGCTCGGCGTGGCGCTGACCGCCGCCTCCTTCCTGGCCGACGAGACGCACCGCATCGCCAAGGGGATCGAGGCCGGCAAGCTGCGCCGCGCCGAGTTCGATGCCTACGCGACGACGGCGGTGGATTCCACGACGCTTCTGCTGTCCAACCTCAGCCGCGCCGCCGACTTGGTCCAGGGTTTCAAGCAGGTGGCGGCCGACCAGACCAGCGACGAACGGCGGGTCTTCACCCTGGACGACTGGATCGGCGACCTCGTGCTCAGCCTCCGCCCCATGTGGCAGAAGCCGGGCCACAGGCTGACGGTGGACTGCCCGGAGCACATCCAGCTCGACAATTACCCGGGCGCGCTGGCGCAGATCCTGACGAACCTGATCTCCAACACGCTGGTGCACGGCTTTGAGGCCGGGCATGTCGGCCAGCTGGGCATTTCGGTGACGGAGCCCGACCCCGACAGCGTGGAGATCGTCTACACCGACGACGGCCGCGGCATCGCGCCGGACAACCTGCCGAGCATCTTCGACCCCTTCTACACCACCCGCCGCGCCCACGGCAGCACGGGGCTGGGGCTGCACATCGTCTACAACCTCGTCGCCCAACGCCTGGGCGGCACGATCAAGGTGACCAGCGAGATCGGGGCGGGGGTGCGGTTCACCCTGCGCTTCCCGCGGGTGGCGCCGGCGTAAAGTCCCCTCGCCCGCCTCCGGCGGGAGAGGGGACTTTACCGTCCCCCCAACAAATCCAGCGTCGCCAGGGCCATGACCTGCGCGGAATGCACCATGTCGTCGATGCCGACATACTCGTCCGGCTGGTGGGCGAGGTCGAGGATGCCCGGGCCATAGGCGATGCAGTCCTTCAGGTGGCCGACGCGCACGATGTGCTTCTGGTCGTAGGTGCCGGGGGACACCACCTGCACCGCCGGGCGCCCAAGCACCGTTTCGATCGCCGCCTCCACCGCGCGCACCACCGGCGCGTCGGCGTCGGTCATGGTCGGCAGGAAGGCCAGCACCTCCCGCAGCTCATAGTCGAAGCCGGGGCGCTCGCGCCGCAGGTCGTCCAGGATGCCGACGATCTCCGCTTTTACCGCGTCCGGATCCTCCTCGATCAGGTAGCGGCGGTCGATGACCATGCGGCAGCTGTCGGGCACGACCGGGCTCGGCAGGCCCTCGCGGTCCTCCGGCTGGCCGCCATGGATGGCGTTGACGTTCAGGGTGGACTGGCGCGCGCCCTCCGGCACCACGGGCATGGCGGTGCGCTTGGATGCCAGCCGCGGGATCAGATCCGTCTCGATCCGGTGCAGCACGGCGCCCATGTGCCGCACCGCGCAGTTGCCGAGGAAGGGCATGGAGCCGTGGGCGGTGCGCCCCTTCGTCTCGATCTCCGCCCACCAGACGCCGCGGTGGCCGATGCAGACCCGGTCGACGTTCAGCGGTTCCGGGATGATCACATGGTCGACACGCGGGCGGGAGAAGTAGCCGAGCCTCGCCAGATGCCCGACCCCGCCATAGCCGCCCGATTCCTCGTCCACCGTGCCGGAGATCTCCAGGGCACCGCCGAAGGGGATGCCCTCCTCCAGGATCGCCTCCACCGCGATGATGGAAGCGGCGATGCCGCCCTTCATGTCGCAGGCGCCGCGGCCGTAGACGCGCCCGTCTTTCACCACGCCTTCGAACGGATCGACGGTCCAGCCGCGCCCGGCCGGCACCACGTCGATGTGGCCGTTGAAGTGCACGCAGGGTCCGGGCCGCCGCCCCTCGATCCGGGCGATCACGTTGGTGCGCGGGTAGCGGTCGCTGTCGCCCGGCGCGCCTTCCGCCCGCACATACTCCAGCTGGAAACCGCGGGCGGCCAGCCGCCGGCCGATGAACTCCGCGCAATCGGTGTAGGCATCGCCTGGCGGGTTCACGGTGGGGATGCGGATCAGGTCGCGGGTCAGCGCGACCAGCTCGTCGCGCCGCTCCTCGATCCGGCGGAACAGGGACTCCTTCACGTCAGCCGACAATGCGTCCTCCCACGTGTTCTTTCGTGGAAGGATCGGGCATGGCCCCTCAGATGTCGAGGCCGATGTCCAGGTTGGGGGCGCTGTGGGTCAGCCAGCCGACGGAGATCATGTCGACGCCCGACTCCGCGATGGCGCGCACCGTGCCCAGCGTGACGTTGCCCGACGCCTCCGTCACCATGCGGCCGTCCACCAGGGCGACGGCGCGGCGCAGGGTTGCCGGGTCCATGTTGTCGAGCAGCACCACGTCGACGGGAAGGGTCAGCAACTCCTCCAACTGGTCCAGCGTGTCGACCTCCACCTCCACCTTCACCATGTGGCCGATGTTGGCGCGCACGCGCTCCACCGCCGGGCGGATGCCGCCGGCCACGGCGATGTGGTTGTCCTTGATCAGCACCGCGTCATCCAGCCCGAAGCGGTGGTTGAAGCCGCCGCCCAGCCGCACCGCGTGCTTTTCCAGAACGCGCAGGCCGGGGGTGGTCTTGCGGGTGCAGACGATGCGGGCATGGGTCCCCTCCACCTCGCGCACCAGGGCACGGGTGGCGGTGGCGATGCCGGACAGGCGGCCCATGATGTTCAGCGCCGTGCGCTCCGCCGTCAGCAGGGCGCGGGCGCGGCCGGTGACCGTGGCGATGGTGCCGCCGGGGGCGACGTCGCTGCCGTCCGGGCGCTCGACCGCCACCTCCACGGCCGGGTCGAGCGTGCGGAAGGCGGCGATGGCGACGTCCAGCCCGGCGACGCGGCCGTCCTTGCGCGCGGCGAGCCGGGCGGTGGCTGTGGCGTCGGCCGGGATGATGCTGTCGGTCGTGATGTCGCCGGCTCGCCCGAGATCCTCCGCCAAGGCGGCGCGGACGATGGGCTCATATGTCAGGGGATGGAGCATGCGGCGTCTCCGGTGCCAATCTGGCCAATTTGATTGATCAGGGTGCCGGCGCTGCCGGCGAGGTCCTTCAGGGTGAAGGCGTGGCGAAGGGCCGCCGCGTCTTCGTTGGGAAAGTCCGTACGGAAATGGGCGCCCCGGCTTTCGCAGCGGTTGAGCGCCGCGTGGACGACCAGACGCCCGGCCAGCAACCGGTTGCGCGCCTCGCCCCAGCGCCGAACGCTGGCAACGTCGGTCGGTCCGTCGCCGCGCAGCACGTCCAGCGCCACGGCCAGCCGGTCCAGCCGTTGCCGCGATGCCCGCAGGCCGGCGCCGTCGCGCACCAGCCCGGCGCCCTGGTAGAGCGTGCTCCGCGCCTCCGCCGTGATGGCGTCGATCAGCGCGGCGCCGACTCCGCCAGCGACCGCGAGCGGCTGGGGCAGGGCGAAGGGCGGCAGGGCGGGCAGCGTGCGTTCCGCCACATCCCGCGCGACCCGGGCGCCGAAGACCAACGCTTCCAGCAGGGAGTTGCTGGCCAGTCGGTTGGCCCCGTGCACGCCGGTGCACGCGACCTCGCCGCAGGCCCACAGCCCCTCCAGGTCGGTGCGGCCCGAGCGGTCGGTGACCACCCCGCCCATGTGGTAGTGGGCGGCCGGGGCGACCGGCATCGGCTCCGCCCACGGGTCCAGCCCGTGCGCGGCGCAGAGCGCCAGCACAGTGGGGAAGCCGTCGGGCTTGGCGGCCAGCGCCGGGCGCAGGTCCAGCGTCACCGGTTCCCCGGCCGCGACGCGGGCGCCGATGGCGCGGGCCACCACGTCGCGTGGGGCCAGTTCAGCCTGCGGATGCTCGTCCGGCATGAAGCGCCGGCCGTGCCCGTCGAGGAGCAAGGCGCCGGCGCCGCGCAGGGCTTCGGTCAGCAGCGGCGCGGGGTCGGCGTCCACCGCCAGCGCGGTGGGGTGGAACTGCACGAATTCCACGTCGGCCAGCGTTGCTCCGGCGCGGGCGGCGAGCGCCAGCCCGTCGCCGGTGGCCTCCGGCGGGTTGGTGGTGCGGGCGAAGGCCCCGCCGATGCCGCCGGTCGCCAGCACGACGCGCGGGGTGCGGTGGAACACCCAGCCCTTCGGGTGGCAGGCCAGCACGCCGCAGACGCGCCCGTTCCGCACGGCGAGATCCACCGCGAAGGCGTTCGTCTCCACCCGGATCGACGGCGTGCTGCGCACCCGCTCCGCCAGGGCGGCGACCAGGGTCGGGCCGGTGGCGTCGCCGCCGGCGTGAACGATGCGCGCCGCCCCGTGCGCGGCCTCCCGCCCCAACAAGGGGGCGCCGTCGGCGGCGCGGTCGAAGGGCAGGCCGGCGTCGAGCAGGGCTTGCACCCGCTCCGCCCCCTCGCGGGCCAGCAGCAGGGCGGCCTCGGCGTCCACGAAGCCGGCGCCCGCCGCGATGGTGTCGGCGGCGTGCGCCTCCGGCCAATCGTTGGGGCCGACCGCGGCGGCGATGCCGCCCTGGGCGTGGTTGCTCGACCCGCCGGGGAGGTCCGGCGTCTTGGTCAGCAGCGTGACGGCGCGCGGGGCGAGGTGAAGGGCCGTCGTCAGGCCGGCGAGCCCGGACCCGATGACGACCACGTCCGAGTCTTGAACGATGTAGGGGGTGACCATCGCGGCCTCCCTTGGGATGTGGCGATCAGCGCGGCTTTACGGCGAGCATCCGCTCGACGGAGCGGCGCGCCCGTTCGGCGATGGCGGCGTCGATGGACACCTGCGGTTCCAGCGTGCGCAAGCTGTCGAGGATGTTCGCCAGCGTGATCTTCTTCATGTGCGGGCACAGGTTGCAGGGCCGCACGAACTCGGTGTCCGGCGAGGCGGCGGCGACGTTGTCGCTCATGGAGCATTCTGTGACCATCAGCACGCGGGGCGGCCGGCGGTCGGCGACGAAATCGACCATGCGTGCGGTCGACCCCACGAAATCCGCGGCCTCCAGAACGTCCGGCGGGCATTCCGGGTGGGCGATCACGACCAGCTCGTCGAAGCGGCCACGGAACTCCCGGATCTCGTCGCCGGTGAAGCGCTCGTGCACCTCGCAATGGCCCTTCCAGGCGATGATCTCGACGCTGGTCTGGGTGGCGACGTACTTCGCCAGATACTCGTCGGGCAGCATGATGACGCGCGGCGCGCCCAGCGACTCCACCACCTCCACCGCGTTGCCGGAGGTGCAGCAGATGTCCACCTCCGCCTTCACCTCGGCGGAGGTGTTGACGTAGGCGACCACCGGCACGCCCGGGTAGCGCTCGCGCAGCAGGCGGACGTCGGCGGCGGTGATCGATTCGGCGAGCGAGCAGCCGGCGCCGGTGTCGGGGATCAGCACGGTCTTGGCCGGGTTCAGCAGCTTCGCCGTCTCCGCCATGAAATGCACGCCGGCCAGCACGATGACGTCCGCGTCGGTCTGCGTGGCCTTGGCGGCCAGCGCCAGACTGTCGCCGACGATGTCGGCCACACCGTGGAAGATCTCCGGCGTCTGGTAGTTGTGGGCCAGGATGACGGCGTTCCGCTCGCGCTTCAGGCGGTTGATCTCATGGACCAGCGGCGCGTGGAACGGCCATTCGACGGCGGGGATCACGCGCTTCACGCGCTCGTAGATCGGCCGCGTGGCCTCGGCGATGTCGGCGGTGTAGGCGAGAGCGCTGGTGGCGGGCATGACGCATCCCCTTAATGCTCCGTATGAGCAAAACCATAAATGCTCGAACTGAGCATATCAAGAGGGAAAATGCGGGGCGCTACCCTGGGCGGGAGGCGCCCTTTTCTGGATGGCTTTCACCACAGAGACACAGAGGCACGGAGAAAGAATTTCGTAGGTTGGGTGGAGCGTCAGCGCAACCCAACACCCACGCATCGCAAGCACTGTTGGGTTACGCTGACGCTTCACCCAACCTGCGATCCTCTCTGTGTCTCCGTGCCTCTGTGGTGAGTCGCCCCGATTACTTTCGCTGCGCCGACTGCGCGTAGATGTAGGCGTCGAAGGAGTTCTCGGCGACGCGGAACCACAGGCGCTCTTCCTCGCAGAAGGGCTTCCAGGCGTCGTAGACCTTCTTGAAGCGCGGGTTCTTGGCCGACAGCTCGTCGTACAGCTCGTAGGCGATCTTCTCGCAGGCCTGCATGACCTCGCGCGGGAAGGCGCGCAGCTGCACGCCGCTGGCGACAAGGCGCTTCAGAGCCGCCGCGTTGACCGTGTCGTACTTGGCGATCATCCAGGCGTTGGCCTCCCAGCAGGCCTGCTCCAGGATAACCTTGTAGGAGGCCGGCAGCTGCTCCCACGCCGTGATGTTGATCATCAGCGGGATCTGGGCGGAGCCCTCCCACCAGCCGGGGGCATAGTAGTATTTGGCGACCTTGTGGAAGCCCAGCTTCTCGTCGTCGTAGGGGCCGACGAACTCCGCCGCGTCGATGGTGCCGCGCTCCAGCGCCGGGTAGATGTCGCCGCCGCCCAGCTGCTGCGGGACGAGGCCCAGCTTGCCCATGATCGTGCCGGCCAAGCCGCCGACGCGCATCTTCAGGCCGCTCAGATCCTCGGTGGTCTTGATCTCCTTGCGGAACCAGCCGCCCATCTGGGCGGACGTGTTGCCGGCCGGGATGTTGTAAATGTTGTGTTCCTTGAACAGCTCCCGCATCAGCTCAAGCCCGCCGCCGTGCATCATCCAGGCGATGTGCTGGCGCGTGTTCAGGCCGAAGGGCATGGCCGTGTCGAAGCAGAAAGTCGGGTCCTTGCCGATGTAGAAATAGGCCGCCGACTGGCCGCACTCGACGGTGCCGTTCTGCACGGCGTCCAGGACCTGGAGCGCTGGGACGATCTCGCCGGCCGCGAAGGTGCGGATCTGGAACTTGTTGTCGGTCGCGGCGGCGACGCGCCGCGCGATCAGCTCCACCGCGCCATAGATGGTGTCCAGGCTCTTCGGGTAGCTCGACGCCAGGCGCCACTTGATCTCCGGCTGGCTCTGCGCGATGGCCGGGGCCGCGACGGAAGTGGCGGCAAGGCCGACGCCCGCGCTGGTCAGAAAGGCACGACGTTTCATGGCAGGGGTGACTCCCGTCCCTTTTCATTCTGTTTATGGCGCGGGGTTTAGCCGAAAATGTCGCCGACCGCCACCCGCGAGGATGCAAGGCCGCCGTGCGCCCCCGAATGCGCCGTCTAAAGCAGCATTGTCTTGATCTTGCGCGCAAGCCATCATCCGCCCCGCCCACAATCAAACCATCAAAGAAGGGAAACGCACGGGCATGGACGCGCAGGACCTGCGGGCGCTTCAGGCGCCGCTGAAGGACAAGTACAAGGAATCGCCGGACGCGGCGGTCGTCACCCTGAAGGCCAAGGGGGCGCTGGACGACAGCGGCATTGCCTGCAAGGTGGACACCGGCCGCGCGCTGGTGGAGGCCGGCCTGCACCCGGCGACCGGCGGGCCGGGCACCCAGGCCTGTTCCGGCGACATGCTGCTGGAGGCCTTGGTCGCCTGCGCCGGCGTGACGCTGAAGGCGGTCGCCACGGCGCTGGAGTTCAAGCTTCGCGGCGGCACCGTGTCGGCGGAAGGGGATCTCGACTTTCGCGGCACGCTGGGCGTGGCGAAGGACGCGCCGGTCGGCTTCCGGTCCATCCGCCTGCGCTTCGACCTGGACACCGATGAGCCCGCCGAGCGCATCGCCACCCTGACCAAGCTGACGGAGCGCTACTGCGTCGTCTACCAGACGCTGGCCAACCCGCCGCCGCTGGCGCTGGCGATCGAGACCTCGGCCGGGTGACTCGGGCCAGGTGATCCGGCTTCCGGCCCCGGCGCGGTTGGCGGGGCCGGTCGCCAATCAGTCGTTCAGGAAGGGGTTGTAGAGCCGCTCCTCCCCGATGGTGGACATCGGGCCGTGGCCGGGGATGAAGGCGACGTCGTCGCCCAGCGGGAACAGCTTGGTGCGGATCGACTGGATCAGGTCGCCGTGGTTGCCCTTGGGGAAGTCGGTGCGGCCGATGGAGCCCTGGAACAGCACGTCGCCGACGATGGCGAGCTTGCTGGGCTTGTGCACGAACACAACGTGGCCCGGCGTGTGGCCCGGGCAGTGGTGGACGTCCAGCGTCAGGTTGCCGACGGTCACCGTGTCACCCTCGTCCAGCCAGCGGTCGGGGGTGAAGGCGCGGACCGGCGGGAAGCCGAACATCTGGCTTTGCATCGGCATGCCGTCGATCCAGAACTTGTCCTCCGGGTGCGGCCCCTCGATGGGCAGCTTCAGCTGGTCGGCGAGGTCGGCGACACCGCCGGCATGGTCGATGTGGCCGTGCGTGACCAGGATCTTCTCCAACGTCACGCCCTTCGATTCGGCGGCGCGCAGGACGCGCTCGATCTCCCCGCCCGGATCGACGGCCGCACCCTTCATCGTTTCGGGGCACCAGAGCACCGTGCAGTTCTGCTGGAACGGAGTGACCGGGACAATGATGGTCTGCATGCCGCGTCCTTCGCGAATCGGTGATAAATCGGGCTGGACCTTACGCGGCGACGTTGGGCGGGGCAAGATCCGGTACCATTTCCCGTACGGCGCGGCTATATGGGGTAAGGCTTCTCCATTTTCCTTTCCATGCCGCCGCCAGGAGCGGATCCGGACCGAATGCTGTCGCAAAAAGCCAAATACGCCCTGCGCGCGCTGATCATGCTCGCCGAACGGACCGACGATGAGTTGGTCCTGATCGCGGAGATCGCAGAGCGGGAGAACATCCCGCGCAAGTTCCTGGAAGCCATCCTGGTCGAACTGCGCAAGCACGGGCTGCTGTTCGCCAAGCGGGGCAAGAGCGGCGGCTACCGGCTGGCACGTCCGGCGGCGGAGATTTCCTTCGGCGAGGTGATCCGCCTGATCGACGGGCATCTGGCGCCGATCCCCTGCGCCAGCAAGAACTCCTTCCGGCCCTGCGATGACTGCATCGATCCCGCCACCTGCTCGGTGCGCTGGCTGATGGTGCAGGTCCGCGACGCCACCGCGAACGTGCTCGACAACCAGTCGCTCGCCGACGCGCTGCGCCATCGGCAGGCCACCGGCGGGTTGCCGGTCAACTTCGACATTTGACGGGCGTGGTGTTGGGTTACGCCTGCGGCTGCACCCAACCTACGGCGCGAACCTCGTAGGTCGGGTGGAGCGAAGCGCAACCCGACATCATCCCCTCACGGCATCAGGTCCGTCGCCACGAAGACGCGGTCGAGCGCGCGGTTCGTCGCCTCCCGCACGATGCCGGCTTCCAGCAACTCGTCCACCAGAAGCTGCGCGCCGCGGAAGGTGCTGCCCAGGCGTTTCTGCACGCGGCGGACGGTGAAGGCCGGTTCCTCGAACAGGAAGTCCAGCACGTCCGGCAGGCGGGAGTTGCGGCGCTTCGACCCGACCCGCCGCCGCCAGCCCTCCGCCGTCTGGTCCAGCGCCAGGGCGCGCCGCCGCTCGCGCCGCGCGGTTTCCGCGACCGCGTCGGTCAGCCACAGGCGCCAGGCCTCGTCGCGCCCGCGCGCGGCGATCCCGGCGGCGGTCCGCTCGGTCTGCAAGGCGACCGACATCGGCAGCCAGACATGCGGCGCCCGGCAGGTCCGCGCCACCGCAAGGGCGCCCATCAGCCGCGCCGCGGGCACGGCCCAGGTCGGGATGCGCAGGTCCGGCGCGGGGCGGAGCAGGTCGGCCAGCGTGCCGACCGCGCCGAGCATTCCCGGCTGCTGGCCGGCTACGTCGAGCCGCTGGAGCAGCGTGGCGGCGTCATCTTCGCGCTCCGGCGACAGGACCAGCCGGCCGGGGTCGCGCCCGGACACCTCCGCCTGAAGGCAGCGCCACAGCGCCTCCACCCAGCGCAGCGTCCAGGGCTGCGGCGCCTCGGCGCGCGGCGGCACCTCTCCATCGTCCGAGTCGCCGTCTTCGTCGTCCAGGCCAAGGCGATCGAGGCTCCCGGGGTCGGCCAGGCTGGCCTCCAGTTCCGCCACCGCCCGCCACGCGTCGGCCACGGCACCCGCGGCGGGGGCAGGGCGGGCCGTGTTCTGGTCATAGGCGGCGGGTGCCGTGATGACGCCCTGGGTGAACAGGGCGCCCTGCCACAGGGCGCGGACTGATTGGGCCGCACCGCGTCCGGCGGTGGGGACGAGGTCGGTGTTGACGGTCGCCACCAGAAATTCGGTCGCATCCACCGCCACGCCGTCGAGGCGCGCCGCGGCGCAGGCTTCCCGCCGCGCCGCGTCGGCCCACAGCCGGCGTCGGCGCACCGGTTCCTCCACCACCTCCGCCAAGCGGCCGAGCGCGCGTTCGGCCTCCAGCAGGGCGGTCAGGAAAGCGGGGGAGAGGGCTGTCGGCGTCATGATGGTCGGCATCGGCGAGGGCGGGGCAGGCTCCTTGCATGATACCGAAGCGAGGCTTCGCTACCAATAAGATCGGTCTGCCAAGATCGGTCTGCCAAGATCAGGCTGCGCGAACGGGGGCTTGTGTGAAATCGGCTTGCCTTGCGCGCGGCGTGGCAAAAAATGGCTTTGCGCCGTCTCGCCTGTTTTGGCAAACTCTACGGGAGATATAGAAAATATAACACAGAGTTTGCAGGTAAATACTGTGGTATGAGGGCGCCTCCGTCGTCCGCCACACGCCGGTTTCCAACAGCCGGTCCGGTTCAACAGAGGGAGTGCGTCATGCCGTTCCGTCACCGCCTGTCCGTCCTGGCCGCGGGCGCTCTCTTCGCCGTCCTGGGCATGACCCTGGGTGCGACCGCCGCCAAGGCGCAGAACACGCTGCTGAACGTCTCCTATGATCCGACGCGCGAATTCTACGTCGAGATCAACAAGGCCTTCGCCCAGAAATGGCAGAAGGACGGCGGCGGCAAGATCACCATCAAGCAGTCGCACGGCGGCTCGGGCAAGCAGGCGCGCTCGGTCATCGACGGGCTGGACGCCGACGTGGTCACGCTGGCGCTCGCCTACGACATCGACGCCATCGCCGACGCCGGGCTTCTGCCGAAGGACTGGATGGCGCGCCTGCCGGACAACAGCGCCCCCTACACCTCGACCATCGTGTTCCTGGTGCGCAAGGGCAACCCCAAGCAGATCAAGGACTGGAACGACCTGGTGAAGCCGGGCGTGGCGGTGGTCACGCCAAACCCGAAGACGTCCGGCGGCGCCCGCTGGAACTACCTGGGCGCCTGGGCCTACGCGCTGGCGCAGAACAACAACGACGAGGGCAAGGCCAAGGCCTTCGTGGGCGACCTGTTCAAGAACGTGCCGGTGCTGGACAGCGGCGCCCGCGGCGCCACGGTGACCTTCACCCAGCGCGGCATCGGCGACGTCCTGCTCGCCTGGGAAAACGAGGCCTATCTGTCCTTGCAGGAGTTCGGCGCCGACAAGTTCGAGATCGTCGTGCCGTCCCTGTCGATCCTGGCCGAACCGTCGGTCGCGGTGGTCGACAGCGTGGTCGACCGCAAGGGCACGCGGAAGCTCGCCGAGGCGTATCTCCAGTTCCTCTACAGCCCGGAAGGGCAGGAAATTGCGGCGAAGAACTTCTATCGCCCTCGCCTGAAGGAACTGGCAACCCGGTATGCGGACCGCTTCGCCAATGTTAAGCTGGTGACCATCGACCAGTCCTTCGGCGGCTGGCGCAAGGCCCAGGAGACTCACTTCGCGGATGGCGGCGTCTTCGACCAGATCTATCAGAAGGGCCGCTGATCCGTGGTCGCGGCTTCCTCCACCGACGACGCCGCGCTCCCCTCATCGGGGGGCACGGTGTTGAGCGTCCTGAAGAAACCCAGCGTCATTCCCGGATTCGGCCTGACGATGGGCTTCACCCTGGCCTATCTGGGGCTGATCGTGCTTCTGCCGCTGGCCGCGCTGGCGGTGAAGGCCGCCGGGCTCGGCTGGGCCGGATTCTGGAACGCGGTCCTGACCCCGCGCGTCCTGGCCGCCTTCGAGATCAGCTTCGGGCTGTCGCTGCTGGCCGCCGCGATCAACGCGGTGTTCGGCTTCGTCGTCGCCTGGGTGCTGGTCCGCTACCGCTTCCCCGGCGCCAAGATCGTGGACGCGCTGGTCGACCTGCCCTTCGCCCTGCCCACCGCGGTGGCCGGCATCGCGCTCAGCGCGCTGTACGCGCCGAACGGCTGGATCGGCCAGCTGCTGATGGACTGGTTCGGGCTGAAGGTCGCCTTCACCCCGCTGGGCATCGCGATCGCGCTGACCTTCATCGGCCTGCCCTTCGTAGTGCGGACGGTGCAGCCGATCCTGCAGGACCTGCCGCCGGAGGAGGAGGAGGCCGCCGCCTCGTTGGGCGCCACACGCTGGCAGAGCTTCCGCCGAGTCGTCTTCCCGTCGCTGTTCCCGGCCCTGCTGACCGGCTTCGCGCTGGCCTTCGCCCGCGGGGTCGGCGAATACGGGTCGGTCATCTTCATCGCCGGAAACATGCCCGGCGTGTCGGAGATCGTGCCCCTGCTGATCGTGATCAAGCTGGAGCAGTACGACTACGCCGGCGCCGCCGCCGTGGCGACGCTGATGCTGGCGGCGTCCTTCCTGCTGCTGCTGATCTTGAACCTCCTGCAAGCCTGGATGAGGTCGCGCCATGCTCGCTAAGACAAGCGGACAGCGTCCGGCGCTGGACGACCGCAGTTGGGTGCGCGGGCTGCTGATCCTGTCGGCGTTGGCCTTCCTTCTGCTGTTCCTGGTGCTGCCGCTGGTGTCCGTCTTCGTGGAGGCGTTCCGGCGCGGCGTCGGCGCCTATTGGGACGCGTTGATCGAGCCCGACGCGTTGTCGGCGATCCACCTGACGCTGATCGTCGCGGCCATCGCCGTGCCGCTGAACCTGGTGTTCGGCGTCGCCGCGTCCTGGTGCATCTCCAAGTTCGACTTCCGCGGCAAGGGCCTGCTGATCACGCTGATCGACCTGCCCTTCTCCGTCTCGCCGGTCATCTCCGGCATCATCTACGTGCTGCTGTTCGGCCTGCACGGGGTGGTGGGGCCCTTCCTGAAGTCGCAAGGCATCCAGATCATCTTCGCGGTGCCGGGCCTCGTGCTCGCCACGATCTTCGTCACCTTCCCCTTCGTCGCGCGCGAGCTGATCCCCCTGATGCAGGAGCAGGGAACGGAGGAGGAGGAGGCCGCGCTGGTGCTGGGCGCCAGCGGCTGGCAGACCTTCTGGCGGGTGACGCTGCCCAACATCAAGTGGGGCCTGATGTACGGCGTCCTGCTGTGCAACGCCCGCGCGATGGGCGAGTTCGGGGCCGTGTCGGTCGTTTCCGGCCACATCCGGGGCGAAACCAACACGATGCCGCTGCACGTCGAGATTCTCTACAACGAATACAACTTCGTCGCCGCCTTCTCGGTGGCCTCGGTGCTGGCCATGCTCGCCCTCGTCACGCTGGTGGCGAAGACGGCCCTGGAATGGCGCTTCGGGGCCGAGCTGGCCGCGACCCGGCATTGAGGCGACGTCAGGCCATGGCAATCCAAGTCTCCGGCATCACCAAGCAGTTCGGCCACTACCGCGCGCTCGACCAAGTGGACCTGGAGGTCCGCTCGGGCGAGCTGCTGGCCCTGCTCGGCCCCTCCGGTTCGGGCAAGACGACGCTGCTGCGCATCATGGCGGGGCTGGAAAGCGCCGACTCCGGCAGCCTCCAGCTGCACGGGGAGGAGGCGCTGGGCCTCAGCCCGCGGGAACGGCAGGTCGGCTTCGTTTTCCAGCACTACGCCCTGTTCCGCCACATGACGGTGTTCGACAACGTCGCCTTCGGCTTGAAGGTGCGCCCGCGGGCGCAGCGCTTCGGGCGGTCGGAGATCAAGCGCCGCGTCATGGAGCTGCTGGAACTGGTGCAGCTCGCCCATTTCGCCGACCGCTACCCGGCGCAGCTCTCGGGCGGCCAGAGGCAGCGCGTGGCACTGGCCCGCGCGCTGGCCATCGAGCCGAAGGTGCTGCTGCTCGACGAGCCGTTCGGCGCGCTCGACGCCAAGGTCCGCAAGGAGCTGCGGCGTTGGCTGCGCAAGCTGCACGACGACATCCACATCACCTCCGTCTTCGTCACCCACGACCAGGAGGAGGCGCTGGAGCTGGCCGACCGCGTCGTGGTGATGAGCCAGGGCCGCATCGAACAGGTGGGCAGCCCGGCCGACGTCTACGACCACCCGGCTTCGGCCTTCGTCTACGAATTCCTGGGCCAGGTGAACCGCTTCGACTGCACAGTGGCGGACGGTGTGGCGCGCGTCGCCAACGGCGCCTTGGCGATTCCGACGGAGAATGGGGTGCAGGGCGAGGCCATCGCCTACGTCCGCCCGCACGACCTCGGCCTCAGCCCCAGCGCGGGCGGCCCCGGCCGGGTGTCGGGCATCCATGTGGTCGGCCCCGACGCCCGGGTGGAGGTCGACCTCGCCGGCCTGACGCTGGAGGCGGAAATGGACCGCGAGCGGCTGTCCTTCCTCGGCCTGCGCCCCGGCGACCGCTGCGCCGTGCACATCGACCGCGCACGGGTGTTCCCGCGGCGGTGAGCGGGGAGGTGCGGGCGCCGGGCCCCCACCCTAACCCTCCCCCATCTTCGACGGGGGAGGGGACTGCCGCCGTTCTACGACCAAAGCCCCTCCCCCCGCGAAGTGGGGGGAGCAACCGTGTTTTCTGGGAGGTGGTGAGTGAACCGGGGGTGCTCCCTGTCAAGGCTCGCGCTGGCGCGCGCCCGCCCTGCGGGCGGCTGCGGCCTTGACCGGTCCGCGCCCCCGGTTCGCTGGGCTGGGCATGTGGTCGGCGGCGAGCGCCGACCGTCGGCCTCTAGGCGGTCTGCTCGTGCCAAGTTTGGTGGTGGGCGAGCATGGCGTTGAGGCGGACGAGCAGTTTGCGCATGCAGGCGACCAACGCCACCTTGGGCTTCTTGCCGCAGGCGATCAGTCGAGCATAGAACCGCGCCAGGACGCCGCGGCCACGGACGGCGCTGGTCAGCGTCGCCATATACAGCGCCCGGCGCACATCGGTGCGCCCGCCGGCGATGTGGCGCTCGCCATGGTGCTCGCCGCTGTCGGCGGCATAGGGCGCCACCCCCACCAGCGCGGCGATTTTGGCGCCGCTCAGTGCCCCCAATTCGGGCAGCCGAACCGCCAGGGTCGTCGCCGTCACCGGCCCAATGCCCGGGGCGCTCTGAAGCGCGGCGACGCGCTCTCCGAGCGCCCTGTCGGCCGCCACCCGCCGGGTGATGAGCGCTTCCACGGCGGCCACCGCCTGGTCCAACGCCGCGAGCGCGCCGCCGACGGTGGCCTCGGCCTCCCTCGGCAGGCCGACCGCCGCTTTGCGCAGATCGGCACTCTGATCGACCAACCGCCGGCGCAGACGCAGCAAGCCGGCCAACGCCTCCCGTCCGTGGTCGGGCGCCGTGGGCGGGCCGTCGATCAGGGTAGCGGTGAACTCGGCGATCAGCGGAGCATCGATGGCGTCCGACTTGGCACGCCGGCCCTTGGCCTTGGCAAAGTGGCGCACGCGGGCCGCATCGAGGACGTGAACGGCCAAGCCGGCCGCGCCCAGGTCGTCGCGGACCGGGCGCTCGTAGCCGCCGCTGGCCTCGACCCCGACGCGGGCGAGACCGCGCTCGCGGATCCAGGACGCCAGCGCGCTCCGCCCCTCCGAGGTGTTGGCGACGCGCAGGCGGGCCGGGCCGGGGAACAGGGCGGCATCGAGCCAATCCCGGCCACAATCGAGGCCGACAGACGGGATCAGGTGTGTCATCCTTGCGCTCCTTCCTTGTGCTGCGGGGTCACGCCCCAAGCAACCGTTCGGTCTCCAAGGAAGGTTGACCGCCCCAAGCTCCCCCACGGCTTTGAAGACGGGTTGGTAACGGGGTCGGTCAACCCGGCTGGCGCGCGGCCGCGCGCCAGCCGGGTTTCACTCTAATGCTGTTCCAACATACAAGGTTGGGAGGGGGCCCAGCGCAACCACTCCTCACATACCCACCATCACACCCCCTTAACAATCCTCGTCACCCCTTCGCGGAACGCCGTGGCCCCGCCGTTCGCCGGATGGCGCACGGCGGGCACAGTCGTCCCGTGCTCGGCCAGGCGTCGCCGCGCCGTTTCCCCGACGGCAATCACGCGGGCGCCTGGGAACAGCGCCAGGAAGGCGTCCAGCAGGTCCGCCTGCTCCGCCACCTCGCGATCGGTGGGGGTGCGGTTGGTCAGCGGCTCCCCCGGCCGGTGCGGGTGGAAGGCGAAGCTGTTCCACAGGGCAAAGCGGTCGGCGGGCCGGCCGAGGCCGAGCAGCGTCGTCCACACGATCGTCGCCGTCGGCTCGCAGAAGCCGCCCGTGCGCTCCGCCGCGCTGCGGGCGATGGTGTCGGCGCTGGTGCGGCGCTTCGGGCCGGCGAACACGGCCTCGTGCGGCACCTGCCGCTTGGCGCCGAGCAGCGTGCGTTCGCAGGTCATCGGCACGCCGCTGAAGCGGGCGCCCTGGTAGCCCACGGCCTCGGCGACCAGCACCAGATCCGCCCGACCGACCCGGGCCGCCAGATAGGCCCTAAGGTTGGCGAGCCGGATGTCCGGCGCATCGCGGCTGATGTCCACCCCCGGCGTCCAGTCGGTCCAGGGGCGGAACACGCCGGGGCCGACCGGCCGGCGGCGCAGGGTGTCCAGGAAACGGTCCAGGCTGTCCATGGGGATCATCCGGCCAAGCTCGTCCGGCGAGGCCGGTCGCTCGTCATATCGGGTGGGGAAAACCGGCGGGCGGCACCCGCCGGGTGTAGTCATTTCGACCATAGCCCAGGTCCCGTCCGGAGCGGGGGCTAATTCCGAAGCCGGAACTGTACCGCTATTGCTTTTTGACGATCCGCGGCAACACCGTGTTGTCCCTTCCGCATTGCACCCAAAGCTGGAGAAGCGGATGGAGCACCCCGGAATGTCGCAGGCACCCCGGCACGAGGGAGTCTGGATCGGGGCAAGGGTTGGAGCGGGCGCCCCGTCCGGATCCCTGTCGACACAGTCGCTGGCGATGGCGCTGCCGCTCGCCATCATCCTGGTCCTGCTGGTGCTGCCCCTGCTTCTGGTGGACATGCCGCCGATGCTGGACTACCCGAACCATCTGGCGCGGGTGGACGTTCTGCTGCATTTCCGCAGCGATCCGTTCCTGGCGGAGCATTACACGGCGTCGCTGACTCCCGTGCCGAACCTGCTGATGGAAGCGGTGATGCTGCCGCTGGCCAGCGTCCTGCCGCTGTACGTCGCCGGGCGGCTGTACGTGGCACTGGCCGCGGTGCTGACCATGGTCGGCGTGCTGATGCTGCACCGGACGCTGTTCGGCCGCTGGAGCCTGTGGCCGCTGTGCGGGGCGCTGTTCGTCTACAACGCCACGCTGATCGGCGGCTTCATGAGCTTCTCGCTCGGCATCGCCTTCCTGCTGATCGGCCTGTCGCTGTGGCTCCGGCTGGAGGGCAACCGCTGGCAGCTCCCCGTGGCGGCGGTGTTCGCCCTGTTCCTGTACTTCTCCCACGCCATCGTGCTGGGCTCCTACGCGCTGTGCCTCTTCGCGGTGGAGGCGACCAAGTATGTCGGCCCCGGCCGCAAGCCGATCACCGTCGGCAACGTCGGGCGCGACGCGCTGCGCTTCGCGGCGCTGTTGGCCCTTCCGGTCCTGCTGTTCGCCGTGACGGTCGGGACGCAGCTTCTGCACTCCGACGCCGCCGCCGTGGGCGCGCAGGACCAGTCGCCGCTCCTGCTGCTGAAGCAGATCTACTGGCGCCTGAAGAAGCTGACCGAGTTGAAACAGTGGGGCTACCGCATCAACGACATGCTGGCTCCGGTGCTGAACTACAACACGCTGCTCGACGCCGTGACGCTGCTGCTGGTCGTGGGCGGCGTGGCCGTCGCGGCGCTGACGCGGCGGCTTCGGGCGTCGCGGGCGATGCTGGTGGCGGCAGTTTTGTTCGCCGTCTGCTTCTTCGTGGTGCCCGACCCGTTCTTCGGCACCTATTTCGTCTCCATCCGCTTCTGGATCCTGGCGGCCTTCCTGCTGGTCGCAGGCACCGACATCCGCTTCGGGAGCCCGCGCGCCGCGGCGGTCTTCGCAGTCGGCCTTCTCGGCCTGCTGACCCTGCGCACCGGCGTGTTGCTGTCCAACTGGTACGGCTACCAGGACGACGTGGCCGACCTGCGTCGGGCCGAGGAGCGGATCGAGCCGGGCAGCCACGTCCTGCTCGTCTGGGCCGGCGAGCAGGCCGGTTGCTGCAACACCAAGGAGTTCGTGCAGACCCAGCCGCCCTGGCGGTCCGCCCTGGTGGCGCTGCCCAGCCTGATCCACCTGCCGTCGCTGATCACCATCGAGCGGCGCGCCTTCGTGCCGACCCTGTTCAGCCACCCCGGCAAGCAGCCGCTGACCGTGACCCAGCCCTTCCGCGACCGCTGCATGGCGATCTACGAGGGCGTGCCGGTCGACGTTCGCCTGCTCGACCACCCGGAACTCGCCACCCAGCGCGACCATGTGGAGCCCTGCGCGCATTATCTCGGCTGGCGGGACAAGTACGACTATGTGCTGCTGATGTTCTCCAACACCTTCCACCAGTTCGGCCTGAAGCCGCCGGCGGGGGTGGAGGAGCGCTACCGCGGCACGGTCTTCGACCTGTGGAAGGTGAAAAAGTGATGCCGCCGAGCCGATGAACGGGCCTATTCCGTTCATCGGCTCGGCGGAGCGCCCGACTGGGCGCCGCACCTCGTGGTGCGGAAAAGCCTGCGTGGCGTTTGAACGCAATACGGCAAACCAATTCATTGGCTTGCCGGTATGACTCAGGCCGCGTTGTCCTGGCTGTCGTCGCTGGCGGTCCTGGCAAGGTCGGCGTAGCCGCGGTCGCGCACGGCCTTCAGGCTGCGGTCCACGGCCTCGGCCTCCACGCCCGCGCTGCGCAGCACGAGGCTGGCCATCTGGAGGCTGGCCTCGATGGTCTCCGGCACCACGGCGGTGGCGCCGGCCCGCGTCAGCGCGGCACCGCGCTCCAGGTCGTGGGCGCGGGCGACGATGGTGACGCTGCGGGCGGTGCGGCGGATGGAGTCCAGCGCGCGCTCCGCCATCTCCGGCCGGTTGACGGTGATCACCGCCGCCCGCGCCCGCTCGATGCCGGCGGCGCGCAGCACGCCGACCTGGCTCGAATCGCCGTAATAGACCGGCAGCCCTTCGGCCCGTGCCCGGGCGACGCGCTGCGGGTCGAGGTCAAGCGCGACGAAGGGAATGTTGTGGTCCATCAGCAGCCGCGCGATGGCCCGCCCGACGCGCCCATAGCCGGCAATGAGCACGTGCCCCTTCAGGTCGTTGGTCTCGATCCCGAAAGCCTCGGCGCCCAGCCGCGCCTCGATGGCCTGGGCGAGCCGGTGAGCCAGCAAGCCGATCAGCGGCGTCACCGCCATGCTCAGCGCGACAGAGGAGGAGAGCAGCAGGCCGGTCTCGGCGTCCAGAACCGCCAAACCCGTGGCCTTGCCGACCAGCACGAAGGCGAACTCGCCCCCCTGCGACAGCAGCAGCCCGACCCGCAGCGCGGTGGCCAGCCCCAGCCCCGACAGCCGGCACAGCGCGAACAGCAGGACGCTCTTGCCGGCCAGCAGCGCGGCGGTCAGCGCCAGGATGTCGTCGGCCCGCGCGACCATGGCCGGCAGGTCCAGCGTCATGCCGACCGTCATGAAGAACAGGCCGAGTAGCAGGCCGCGGAACGGCTCGATGTCGGCCTCCACCTGATGGCGGAAGGCGGTGTCGGCCAGCAGCATGCCCGCCAGGAAGGCGCCCAGCGCCATGGACATGCCGGCCTCGGCGGTCAGCCAGCCGACCGCCAGGACGACGAACAGGTTGGCGGCGGTGAAGACCTCCGGGCTCTTGGCCGACGCCACGAACTGGTAGGCCGGGCGCACCACGAACCGGCCCAGCAGCATGATCACGCCCACCGCCGCGACCGCCTTCGCCGCGGCGAGCGCCAGCGCCTCCGGAATGCTGGTGTCGCCGCCGGCCAGCAGCGGCAGCAGGGCCAGCAGAGGCACCACCGCCAGATCCTGGAAAATCAGCACGGCGACGGAGATGCGGCCGAAGCGGGCCACCGTCTCCCCGCGCTCCACCAGCAGCTTCAACACCGTTGCGGTGGAGGAAAAGGCCAACATGCCGCCGATCACCAGCGCGGCCGCCGCGCTCTGGCCCAGCGCCAATGCCGCGCCGCCGATGGCCGCGCTGGTCAGCAGCACCTGCATCAGCCCCAACCCGAAGATGTAGCGGCGCATCGCCCGCAACCGGGACAGCGGCAGTTCCAGCCCGATGGCGAAAAGCAGGAACACCACTCCGAACTCGGACAGGACCTGCGGCAGCTCGACGTCGACTACCGGCCCCGGCGTGTGTGGCCCCAGCAGGGCTCCCGCCACCAGATAGCCCAGCACCGCGGGGATGCGCAGCCTTT
Organism: Azospirillum canadense; assembly: GCF_025961225.1. Classification (GTDB taxonomy): domain Bacteria; phylum Pseudomonadota; class Alphaproteobacteria; order Azospirillales; family Azospirillaceae; genus Azospirillum; species Azospirillum canadense. The sequence continues at coordinate 1,939,805 of NZ_JAOQNG010000010.1, forward strand.
GGAACACCGGCACGATCACGACCGCGGCCAACAGAAGGAACAGAATGTCGAGAAGAAGGCGAGGGTCGTGCATGGCCGCAATCGGTGGGGTGGCGGGCGGAGCATTCGCTCCGGTCGGGGCACGCCCTGTATGCGGCGGGAACGCCGGTCACCGCAAGCGCACCGGCACCCCGGAATGCAATGTTCACAAAAGACG
>NZ_JAOQNG010000010.1:1945000-2001926 GCF_025961225.1 Azospirillum canadense
AGGAAATAGCCCCCGCATGAGACCGTACCCGAAACCGACACAGGTGGACTGGTAGAGCATACCCAGGCGCTTGAGAGAATGGTGTTGAAGGAACTCGGCAAATTGCCCTCGTAACTTCGGAAGAAGAGGGCCCCGTTCGTGCGCAAGCGCGGGCGGGGGGCACAGACCAGGGGGTAGCGACTGTTTACTAAAAACACAGGGCTCTGCGAAGCCACACAAGGCGACGTATAGGGTCTGACGCCTGCCCGGTGCCGGAAGGTTAAGAGGAGGGGTTCACGCTCCGAATTGAAGCCCCGGTAAACGGCGGCCGTAACTATAACGGTCCTAAGGTAGCGAAATTCCTTGTCGGGTAAGTTCCGACCTGCACGAATGGCGTAACGACTTCCCCGCTGTCTCCAACACCAACTCAGCGAAATTGAACTCTCCGTGAAGATGCGGAGTACCCGCGGTCAGACGGAAAGACCCCGTGCACCTTTACTACAGCTTTGCAGTGGTGCTAGGGATCTCATGTGTAGGATAGGTGGGAGGCTAGGAAGCCCGGGCGCCAGCTCGGGTGGAGCCATCCTTGAAATACCACCCTTGAGGTCTCTGGCATCTAACCGCAACCCGTGATCCGGGTTCGGGACCCTGCATGGCGGGTAGTTTGACTGGGGCGGTCGCCTCCCAAAGTGTAACGGAGGCGCGCGATGGTTGGCTCAGAGCGGTCGGAAATCGCTCGACGAGTGCAATGGCATAAGCCAGCCTGACTGCGAGACCGACAAGTCGAGCAGAGACGAAAGTCGGCCATAGTGATCCGGTGGTCCCACGTGGACGGGCCATCGCTCAACGGATAAAAGGTACGCCGGGGATAACAGGCTGATGACTCCCAAGAGTCCATATCGACGGAGTCGTTTGGCACCTCGATGTCGGCTCATCACATCCTGGGGCTGGAGCAGGTCCCAAGGGTTCGGCTGTTCGCCGATTAAAGTGGTACGTGAGCTGGGTTTAGAACGTCGTGAGACAGTTCGGTCCCTATCTGCCGTGGGTGTCGGAGTTTTGCGAGGATCTGTCCCTAGTACGAGAGGACCGGGATGGACATACCTCTGGTGGACCGGTTGTGACGCCAGTCGCATCGCCGGGTGGCTAAGTATGGACGGGATAACCGCTGAAAGCATCTAAGCGGGAAACCCACCTCTAAACCAGAACTCCCTTGAGAGCCGTGACAGACCATCACGTCGATAGGAGGCATGTGGACGGGCGGCAACGCCCGAAGCTGAGCCTTACTAATCGCTCGATCGGCTTGATCCTCGCGCCGGGAACGGCGCGCAAAACCGAACGTCGTGTGCAGCGGCAAGCCGCTCATGCGCCGGAACATGCATCCCGCTTATCTCGACCTTATGAACGACCATACGAAAAGGGCGTCCGCAATGCGGACGCCCCTTTCGCATTCAGTTCCGTTACTCACCTAACCCCTTGAACCCCATGTCGCTGTCGGCCGCGGTGACGAACCAGTTGCGCGGATCGCCGAGCAGCGGCGCCAGGTCGGCCCGGTCGGCGGCGGCCCTGGCCATCATCCGGGTCGGCTGGCGCAGCCCGTTCTTCAAACACAGGAAGCCCATCATCGACAGCGGCCGCGCGGCGAGCGGGTTCAGGGTGCGGCAGAGCAAGGCGGCCATCCGCTCGCGCCGGACCTTTTCGACCAGAAGGGCGAAGGCCGGCATCAGCCAGCCCGGCCGGGCGAGGTAGTCGCAGACGACGCCGACGGTTTCCCCACGCCAGCGGTCGACCCGCAACACGACGTAGGCCATCACCGTGTCGCGCCGCATGACGTAGAAGCGGCGGTGCCGCTGCGCGGTCGGGGCGCTGTCGAAGCGCCAATTCAGGAAAGCCCAGTCGCGCCGCGCGATGCAGGTGTGCTGCGGGGCCGTCGCAGCCCACAGATCGTCGACGCGCGGGTCGAAATGGTCGACCTCCACCAAGCGGCCACCGAAGGCACGCGCCGCGGCGTGGCAGGCCAGCGAGGCGCCGGTGAGCGCCGGCTTGCCCAGCCTCGCGGCCATCCGCGCCAACCCGCCGTCGTAAGGGCTGACGCGCAGGCAGCGCGGCGGGTCGAGGACGCGCAGGTAGGTCGGCACGTTGCCGAGGTCGAGCCAGCCCGCGCGCTTGTAGGACTTGTAGGCGGCGTCGGTCATGGACAGCGAGATGGCCGCTTCGCTGGCCGCCGCGTGGGACTCCGACAGGCCGGGCCCAACCCCGCGCAGCCGCCATTCCGGGGCGACCATCAGGTCGATCGCCCAGGAGGCGCGGCGCACGCGCTCGCCGACTTTCAGCGCGAAGGGGATGCCGGCCTGCTGGCCGACGATCCCTCCGTTGCGCTTGCAGACCCAGAGCTGCATCCCGTCGGGATCCCGCTCCGGCGGTTCCTCGAACAGCCAGTGGAAGTGCGCCTCGTCGAGCTGGATCGCGTCGGTGCCGAAGCTGTCCCGTTGGAACGCCTCCAGCGCTGGACGATCGCAGGGCTCGTAACGCGCGACCCCCCGCTGGGTCCATGCCATCACGGTCATGCGTCGCTCCCGTCAACCTCGACGAACTTGGCAATGGCGGGCTGGACGAGCGCGGCGTTGCGCAGGATGCGGCCCGACGTGCGGCGCTTCAGAACGATGTCCTTGTAGACGCGGCGCACCTGCTCCGCCGACAGGTTCAGCGCCTCGGCCGCCTCCTCCGCCGACACGCCGCGGCCGAAGGCGCACAGCGCCAGGTCCAGCTTGTCGTAGGGGATGGCGTAGTAGAACTCCTCCTGCGACTGTGGCAGAGTGTAGGTGTCCGTGCTCGGCGCCTGGCCCTGGATGTCTTCCGGCAGACCCAGCCACGCCGCCATCTGGTAGACCTGCGACTTGAACAGGTGCGCGATCGGCTTCAGGTCGGCCAGACCATCGCCGCCGCGCACGAAGAAGCCCAGCTCGTACTCCAGACGGTTCGGCGTGCCCAGCACCGCGTAGTTCAGCCGGTCGGCGTGCGTGTATTCCATCGTCTTGCGCACGCGCTGCTTCAGGTTCGTCGCCGCCACCACCGACAGGTACACGTCCACCGGCATCCGGCTCGTCTGCATCTCGCCTTCGGGCGACTGCACGGTCATCGTGAAGTAGTTCACCCGGTCGGCGTCGAGCAGGCCGGCGGCCAGCCCGATCTTCTGCTTCCAGCCCGGCCCGTATTCCGGGAAGAGCCGCCGGATCGCGCTGTCGCGCCGCTCGTAGCAGCCCAGAGCGGTCAGCGGCGCGGTGATGTTCTCCATGATCGGCTCGATGCCCAGGCTTTCGCACAGCAGCCGGCCGCGCCGCGTGCTGTCGGGCGAGGACTCCTTCTCCGGCATCAGGATGGCCAGCACGCGATCCGGTCCCAGCGCGCGCACGGCCAGCGCCGCGCACACCGAGCTGTCGATGCCGCCCGACACGCCGAGCACGATGCCCTGGCGCTTCAGGTCGTGGGCAACCGTGCGCTGGATGAACTGTTCGATCTCGCGCGCCGCCGCCGCGCAGTCCAGCGAGAGGGCGGTGGCGTCGAAGGAGGAAAGGGCCTTCAGCATGGCGTCGGTTATCCCGGTTCGAGTGTGTGTTGGATCGTGTGGATAGGGGGTATCGAAAAGGGGGCGCGGTCAGGCGGCCCCGACCTCGCAATGCTCTTCGAGTATGTGGATGGGGGTAGTGTCGAGCTTCGCGCGCGCCGCCGCCGCTTGGGCCGGCAGTTCGTCCAGCGTGGCGCGGGCGAGCATCTGCAGGGTCAGCACGCCGACCAGCGCCATCTCCTCGCGCTCCCCGGCCATGCGGCCGTCCTGGCGGTGGGCCTTGCCGGCCAGCGCCGCAACTCCGGCGGCGTCGACCAGCCCGTAGCGGGCCAGCGATTCTTGCGACAGCAGGTCGTGGACGTAGCCCGGCGCCTGGGCGCCGAACAGCGCCGTGGTCATCGGCGCCCGGTAGGGGCGCTTGGGCCGGGCGCCGATCTCCGCCGGCAGCAGGCGGGCGGCCAGCCGGCGCAGGGCCAGCTTGTCGCGCAGGCCCAGCATCTTCACCCGGTCGGGCAGGGCGGCGCACAGGTCGTCGACCCCGGGATCGAGGAACGGGTAGCGCACCTCGATGCTGTGCGCCATGGCGACGCGGTCGCCCTGGCCGGCCAGCAGGTAGGGTGTCATGAAGGCGGCCATCTCCACCCACTGCGTGCGGGCCAGCGCGCTCCAGCGCGACCAGCCGTCCGGCAGCTGGGCGGCCACCGCTGCGTCGAACGCCGCCGCGTTGGCCGTAGCCCGCACGTCGGGCGCCAGCAGGCGCTGCGTCCAGGCGGTGTTGGTCCAGCGGATGCGGTGGGCGTAGAAGGGGTCGTCGGTTTCCGTCATGCCGCGCTTCCAGAAGGCCTGCCACAGCGGGCTGTCCTTCTGGCCGTTCACCGCGGCGAAGGGGTGGATGCGGCTGAGCAGCTTCGGGCGGGCGGTGCTGTCCGGCTGGCGCGCCCAGAAACGGCGGACCTTGTCCTCCTTGAAAATGTCGTAGCCAGCCAGCCACTCGTCCGCACCCTCGCCCGACAGCACGACGCGGATACCGGTCTCCTGCACCAGGCGGGAGAGCAGGAACAGCGGGGCCGGGGCGGTGCGCACCAGCGGCGCCTCGCCGTGCCAGACCACGTCGGGCAGGGCTGCCTGGATGTCCTCCGCCCCGCACAGGATGTCGTGGTGCTCGGTCCCGACATGGCCGGCAACCAGCCGTTGCTGGGCCGTCTCGTCGAAGGCGGCGTCGGCGAAGCGCACGCCGAAGCTGTGCATGTGCGTGGTGTCGAGCTTGCGGGCCAGCGCCGCAATGACCGAGCTGTCCAGTCCGCCGCTGATGTAGACGCCCACCGGCACGTCGGCGCGCAGGCGCAGCCGGATGGCGTCGGTCAGCTTCTCCTCCAGCCGGTCGGCCGCCTCATCCAGCGAGATGTTGGACAGGGCCGGGTCGCCGGACAGGTCCGGCTCCCAGTAGCGGTCCTCGTGCAGGCGCAGGTCGGCATCCACGCGGATGGCCGTGGCCGGCGGCACGGCCTGCACGCCGGCGAAGACGCTGCCCTGCGGCGCCACGCTCCAGTGGGTGAAGACCTGGGCCAGCCGGGCGGCGTCGAAGCGCGGCTCGACGCGGCCGCCGCCGAACAGAGCCTTGGCCTCCGAAGCGAAGGCGAGGTGGTCGCCGACGCGAGCGTAGAACAACGGCAGGATGCCGAGCCGGTCGCGCACCAGCCACAGCTCGCGCTTGACCGTGTCCCACAGGCAGACGGCGAACTGGCCGTTCAGCTTCGCCCAGGCGGCGGGGCCGTACTCTTCGAAGGCGTGGACGACGACTTCGGTGTCGGTCTGGGTGTAGAAGCGGTGGCCGCGGGCCTCCAGCTCGGCGCGCAGCTCGACGTGGTTGAAGATCTCGCCGTTGAACGAGATCCACAGCGTGCGGTCCTCGTTGTGGATGGGCTGGAAGCCGCCGGCCAGGCCGACGATGCTCAGGCGCGCGTGCGCCAACCCGATCCGGCCGTCGCGGTAGAAGCCGTAGCCGTCCGGGCCGCGATGGCCGAGCATGGCGATCATGCGCTTCAGCTCGTCCAGGTCGGCCGGCGCGGCGCGCGGCCCGGCGAGAACACCGGCGACACCACACATGGGGTCAATCTCCTAAAGCGGGGTGGCGTTGAGGTCGGGTCAGGCGGTCTCGGCCTACGCGGTTTCCGCCAGCACGGCGCGCTTGATCTTGCCGGAGTCGGTCTTGGGCAGCGCGTCGCGCAACTCGACGAACTTGGGCACCAGATGGCTCTCCAGCCGGCCGCGGCAGTGCTGGCGTATCTGCGCCTCCGACAGGGTGGCCCCCTCGCGCGGTACGACGTAGGCCTTCACCGCCATGCCGTCGGCCGGGTCGGGCACGCCGACCACCACCGCCTCGGCCACCGCCTCCAGCTCGTACAGCGCGTTCTCGACCTCCTTGGGGCTGACCTTCTCGCCGCGGCACTTGAAGACGTCGTCCTTGCGACTGACGAAGTAGAGGAAACCGTCGGCGTCGCAGGTGAACAGGTCGCCGGTGTGCAGCAGCGTCTCGCCGAGCGGGCCGCTGCGCAGGCGCTTGGCCGTCTCGTCGGGGCGGTTCCAGTAGCCGCGCATGACGTTGGCGCCGCGCACCACCAGCTCCCCCACCACGCCGGGGGCGGCGCGGTGGCCCTGCTCGTCGACGACGTAGGCCTCGCAGTTGGGAATGGCGCGGCCGACCGAGGCGGCCTTGGCGGCGAGGTCGCGGGGGTCGAGCGTGCAGATGCGGGTGCAGCACTCGGTCATGCCGTACATGGAATGGAAGGCGGCGTCGGGGAAACGTTCGCGCAGACGCTGGATGTGGGCGGTGGGCAGCGGGGCGGCGGCGTTGGTCAGGTAGCGCAAGCTGGACAGGTCGGCGCCCTTGAAGGCGTCGAGCCCGAGCAGGGTGGAGAAGACGGTGGGCACGCCGGGCAGGCCGGTGATGCGGTGCCGGACCATGCGGGCCAGCGTGTCGGCGGGGAAGGCGAAGGAGCGCTCCAGCACGACGGTGAAGCCGACCCGCGCGCCGGTGAGGACCTGGGAAAGGCCGTAGCCGAAGGTCAGCGGCAGCAGGCAGAAGACGACGTCGTCGGGGGTGTTGGCGAGGTAGGTGGAGATCGACCAAGTGGTGCTGACCAGGCTGGCGTGGCTGAGCATGACGCCCTTGGGCCGGCCGGTCGTGCCGGAGGTGTAGAGGATGGCGGCCAAGTCCTGGTCGATCAGGCCCGGGTCGGCGGGGGCGCGGTGCGGGCCGGCGGCGACGTCGGCCCAGCAGAGGCTGCGCGGCCCCAAGCCTTCGGCGCCGGCCGGAACGGCCGGGCCGACCCAGAGGGTGGCGGCGAGGTGCGGGGCTTCGCCCAGCGCCGGGACGACCTGGCGGGCCAGCGCCGCCGGGGCGACGAGGACGCGGACGTCGGCGTCGGTGAGGATGTAGGCGAGCTTGTCGGCCTTGGTGGAGGGGTTGACGGGGACGTAGACGGCACCGGCCTTGAGCGCGCCGAACAAGGCGGCGACATACTCGATGGAGTTCTCCAGCATGACCGCGACGCGGTCGCCGCGGACCACGCCGGCGGACTGGAGCGCGCGGGCTACGGCGTCGCTGAGGCGGTCCAGCTCGGCAAAGCCGACGCTGGCCTCCCCCGCCACCAGCGCCGGGTGCCGCGGCGTCCGTGCCGCCGTCTCACTCAGATAGTGATGAAGCAGGTGGGCCATGACTCGTCCCCGTGTCTCGTCCCTGTGTTGCGTCCCCGTGTCCCGATCCCGTGGCTGTTCAGGCCGCGGTCTTCAGCGCCTGCTTGCGCTGGACGTAGTCGGAGATGCGGGCGACCGATTCCAGGTTGTCGGCCACCATGTCCTCGTCATCGACGACGATGCCGAAGTGCTCTTCGAGGAAAGCGACCACGTGCATGATCCCGGTGGAGTCGATGATGCCCGACTCCAGCAGGGACTCCGTGTTGTCGAAGCCGGAGTCGTTCCCGAGCAGGAAATTCTCCACGATGAAGGCGCGGATCTCCGGCAGGACGGGGGCGCTCAGGGTCGTCTCGGTGGTGATGGCGGTCCGCATGTCGTTGGCAACTCCTGTGGGTTTGTTCATCAATCCTTGGCCGACAGACGGTGACAGGGCGCTGGGCCTTCTGTCGTCGTAATCCGGAAGCGCTCTTTGACCGTTTCTTTGCTACCGCTTCGTCCGGGAATGATTGGGCAGCGAATTGTCCATTCCTTGCAGTGGGCTGGCGGTAACAACGCTGAGCACGTCACTCTTTATTGCATCCGGGATCGGCGTTTTCGAGAGGGCAAAGGATGGTTGCCCGGTGAAGACAGTGGTTAGCCACTCAGAGGCATTGCATTTTCAAGAGGAATACTATGTCATACCATCACCCATCAGGATCGGGCGGGCGGCCTAGGCTGAGCTTGCGAGCTTCGCCGAAGGGAAGCCCGTTGCCAAAGCGGGTCATAGGCCGTGGGTGATGGCCGTGGGTGATGGGCAGCGCTGGCGTTCTCTCGGCGCGGCGGAGCTGGGCGTCTTCAATGACCTTTTGCGACGCCCATGATTTTGCTTTGTTCATGGTGGCGGGATAGAATCGATCCGACAGCGCCCGTGGTGCGCCCGCAGGCCCCCAGGCCCGCGAAGCCTCACCGCTCGCCGGCCGTGAGACACGTCGCCATCGAGTGTTTCACGATGTTTCATTCAGTGACCGAAGCCGGCCGCACAGGGCAAGGCCCGCTGTGCATCGCTGCACAACGGGCGTCTACGGACCACGCATTGATCGGAGACTCACGCCGCCGGGACGGGTTGCCCGTGCGACGCGGCCGGGGCCATGGGGTCGGCGCCGCCCTTGCGCTTGCGCAGCCAGGCGGTCAGGCCGGTCACTTGGACGGCCAGCCAGTCCACGGACGCGTCGTCGGACACCGGGACCGCCTTCAGCCGCAGCGGATCGGCGTTCGGGCCGTTCCAGCCCGGATCGATGGTGCGCGCGGTGCGGTAGCCGGCCCGGCGGATGATGTCGACCTCGCGGTCGCTGAAGTCGCCGTTGGGGAAGGCGAAGTGGCGGCAGGGCTCGCCCAGCGCCTCCTCCAGTTCGGCCTTGCAGAGCGCGATCTCGTCGGTGACGCGGTGGTCATCGCACTGCAGCAGGATCGGGTGGGTGCGGGTGTGGGCGCCATAGTCGACCACGTCGCGCAGGCGCAACACCTCGTCCCAGGTCAGGGATTGGCGGCTGTCGGTCTCGCGGTCCGGGTCGTTGCCGGCCTCGGCCAGGCGCCGGCGCCGCTCCCCGTCGGGAACGCGCTTCAGGGACTCCACACCGATGCTGTCGGCGGCTGGCGTCTTCCACCAGTAGGGGCGGGTGGTGCCAACGACCTGGCTGCACAGGTAGACGGTCGGCCGCACGCCGAACTCGCGGAAAATCGGGGCGAGCTTGGCGTTCTCCTTGTGGCCGTCGTCGAAGGTGACCACCAGCGGGTAGGGCGGCAGGTCGCCCCAACGCCCCGTCTCCAGGGCGTTGGCGACCGCGTCCAGCGTGGTGAAGCTGTAGCGCTTGGCATACCAGGCGAGATGCTCGCGCAGGGTCTCCGGCTCGGGATCGTGGTAGACGACGATGCTGACCCGGCGGCGGGCGAACAGAAGGCGCTGCATGGCGCCGAACCCTGTCCAGCGCAGGATCCCGGCGGCGAGGGCTTGTTTCGACATGGCTCTTTCCTTCTGAAGGGTCCGCCGAGGATCAGCCGGAGCGCGCGCTGCGCGTGCGGATGGACGCCCCGGTCCCCGCGGCGCGCGCCGACGGCATCGGGTCAACCAGCCAGGCGCGGGCGTTGCGACGGTAAATTTCGATGATGCGTTCGCGATAGACGGCGATGTCGAACTGCCGCTCGAAGCGGGCGCGGGCGCCGTGGCCGAGCTGCCGGCGCAGGTCCGGCTGGTCGATGACGCGGGCCAGCGCCTCGGCCAACGCCAGGCGGTCGCCCGCCGGCACGAGCAGGCCGGTCTCGCCGTCGGCGATGGCGTCGCCGACGCTGCCGACCGGGGTCGCGACGATGGTCAGGCCGTTGGCCATAGCTTCCAGAACCGACATGGGCAGGCCTTCGAACATCGAGGGCTGCACCAGGACGTGGGCAGCGATCAGCTCGCGTCGGCAACCCTGCTGGTCGAGCCAGCCGGTGAAGCGGATGCGGTCCTCGATGCCCAGCGCCTTGGCCTGCGCCCGGTAGGTTTCCAGGTCGCCGTCGCCGGCGATGGTCAGATGCCAGGGCTTGCCGCGGCAGACGTCGGAAGCCAGCGCGTCCAGCAGGACGTCGATGCCCTTCAGCTTGATCAGCCGCCCGAGGAACAGCAGGCGGACCGGATCCTCGTCCGGCCGTTCCGGGACGACATCGGGGCCCGGCACCGCGTTGTGCAGCAGCGTGACACGCCGCGCCGCGGGGCCGAAGGTGTCGACCACCCAGTTGCGCCAGTATTCGCCCAGCACGACGATCTCGCTGGTCATCGCGAACATCTGCCGGATCGCCCAGCGGGCGGCCGGGCCGGCGTCCTCGTAATGCTTGGGGAAACGGCCGCCGTGCAGGTGCAGGATGACCGGCACATGGAACAGGGAGGCGAGGCCGATGAACAGCCCCTTGCGCAGGACGCTGCCGTATTCCGCCATATGGATGTGGATCAGCTGACCCCGGCCCAGCGCGAAGCAGACCAGAAGGCGCAGGAAGGCCGCGGCGAAATAGAAAGGCATCAAATGGAATTTGCCGTTCGGGCCGTAGCTGTCGATCACCTCGAAGCGCAGCTCCGGGCTGTTCTGCCGCAGATCGGTCGTGAAATTGTCGACGATCCGACCCATGCCGCCCTTTTCGCGGGTGCCGCCGGGTGAAACGATGTAGATCATCTCCGCTCCTGGTCTTGTACCCTGCCCGTCGAACCGCACCGATTGTGGCGCAGCGACCCCTCTTGACCGAATGGACCAGCGCTTTGTCACACTATGCTGCAGTAAAATCCGCGGCAATGTCGCTGGTGTAGTACGCTTTGGTCAAAGGTTGCTGCTCGAAAGACAATCGAAGCGAGCGTTCGTTCGAGAAGGTAGGTCAAGATTTTTTGGGTTAATCTTTCTGGTTTATGGATGTGGCTATTGACGTCCTGCGCGCGGCAGTGACGGCTTTGGCGCCGTGGTGTCCGGGAGGGGTGTGCGCTGCGGAAGCCGGACGGCGTCGGCGCTGTCCAACTCCGAGTACAGCTCCTGCAGGGACCGGCTGTAGGCGTCGATCACGAACCGTTCGAGGAACAGCCGCCGCCCCTCCGCCGACAGCCGGGCGTAGAGCGCCGGATGGCGGGCGAGGTCGGTGACGGCCTGCGCCAGCGCGCCGGGTTCGTTGACCGGAATGATGCGGGCGGTCTCTCCATCCGTCAGCACCTCCGGGATCGATCCGACGGGCGTGGTGATGACCGGCAGGCCGGCCGACAGGGCTTCCAGGATCACCATCGGCAGGCCCTCGTGGGTGGAGGGCAGCAGCAGGATGTCGTGCGACCGGATGTGGGCGTGTGCCTCCTCCCGCGAGACCCAGCCGCGGAAATCGCACTCTCCCGCGATGCCCAGCTCCTCCGCCATGCGGCGGTAGCCGTCCACGTCGCCGCCGCCGCCGATGGTGACGCGGAACCGAAGGCCCTCGTCCTTCAACAGGCGGCAGGCGCGCAGCATCGTGCCGATGCCCTTGCGCTCGGACAGGTTGGCGAGCACCAGGAGCGACAGGACCGCCCCCTCCGGCGGCGCCTCGCGCGGGGGGAGATCGGCACCGATGTCCGGGACCGCGTTGTAGAGGACGCGCACCTTGTGCGGGTCGGTCCCCACCGACTGCACCAGGAAGGTCCGCCAGCTCTCCCCAAGGACGATGGCCAGCCCGCAGCGGCCGAACAGCCAGCGGGAGATGGCGCGGGCCGCCGGGCCCTTGTTGAAATACTCCATGAAGGTGGCGCCGTGGAGATGGACCACCGTCGGGCAGGAGAACAGGTCGGCGGTCAGCTGGACCGCCGCCTTGCGCCAGAAGCTGCCGTTCTCCGACACGTTGATGTGGATGACCGAGGCCTTTCTGCGCGCCAGCAGGCTCGCCAGGCGGGCCAGCGTGCGCATGAGGTAGACCGGGGAGGCGGCTGCGCTGCCGTCGCCGCGGGTGTCCAGCACGACCGTTTCAGGCGCCGACGGCGACCGCCGGAAGCAGTCGACGATGTACCCCGTCATGCGCCCGATGCCCCCTCCGCCGTCCAGGGCTCCGGGCGTGGCGAAGACGACGCACGCAGATGACCGTTTCTTGCGCATGGGATCCTTCATCCTCAAGCGGCGCCGGGAGCGGAGTAGATCGCTTGGCGGAGCCGTCGGCGCAGGCCGACCGGCATCAGCGAATGCATCAGGAAGGTGGCCAGCGCCATCGGGGTCGGCGCCCCGTCGCGGAGCGCGGCGCGCAGGATGCGCCGGCGCACGGTGGCCGTGCGCGCGGCCTGCTCGCCGCCGGTCGCCTGCAGGAGCAGGCTGGCGTAGGCGCGCGGCGACAGCATCGGCCGCATCGACTCCGCCCAGCCCAGGGCCATGTCGATGTTGTGGCAGGTGGACAGGGTGATGCGGTCGGTTTCCGTGTAGTGGATCGCCATCACGTCCGGGATGGTGACCAGCACGCAGGCATGGATCCGGCCGCAGGCGATCAGCCATTCCCAGTCGTCGAAGGCCGACTTCGGGATCGGTTGGCGCAGCAGCAGTTCTTTGGGCGCCAGCAGCGTCGTGGTCGGGGCGAAGGTCTCGCCCTTGAACAGGCCGTGGCGGACGAACAGGTAGTCGCCGATCGCGTCGCGCGGCGTGCACAGACGGCGCGGCCATTCGAAGTCGCCGCGGGCCGTGACGACCTTGCAGCGGCAGCTCATGATCGGGTAGCGGACGCCGGGCGGGCGGGCGGCCATCTGCGCGGCGACCTTCTCCCGCATCCATTCGTCGTCGTCGTCCAGGAACGCGATCCAGGTGCCCTTGGCGCGCTCGACGCCCAGGTTGCGGGCGCCGGCGGCGCCGCGGTTCTTCTGGAGCGGGATGACGACGAGGCGCGGATCGGCGATCGTGCCGAGCCGCGATTCGGTTTCCGGGTCGGGACCGTCGATGATGACGATCACCTCCAGGGCTTCGTAGGTCTGCGCCAGGGCGCTCTCGACAGCCCGCGTCACCATATCGGGCCGGTTTCGCGTCGGGATGACGACGGTGACCATCTCTTGCGAGGACGTCATGACAAAACCTTCAGTCGCGACGGAAATTCAGGGCGGAAACGGCTGGGCGGCTGCACGCCGTCAGCTGGGGCGTCTGGACCCGGTCCAAGCCGCCGCGGCGGGCGGCGCGCCGTAGGACGTCCCGTAGGGGGAGGAGCTGGCGAAGGCCGGACGCGCCGCCTGGGCTTGCATGCGGGCCTGGAGCCGCGCCCAGCGGCGGCGCTGGACCAGCCGCGTCACGCCGACGACCAGCACGATCCAGTTCAGGGAGTGGCGCTCCAGGAACACGCTCTCGGAGATCGAGATCAGCAGCAACGCGCAGCCCACGGTGAAGATCCAGGCGGGCTCGGCCTTGTTGACGCTGTAGCGGATCGCGGCGAAACCCTGGAACAGCATGCGGCCGAGCAGGAAGATCACCAGGGCGACGCCCGGCAGGCCGAGGTCCAGCCAGGCCTCGATCCAGCCGTTGTGGGCGGAGTTGATGCCCCAATCGTGGGTGAAGGCGCTGCCCGGCCCATAGGCACCGTACCAGTAGGCCGCATAGCCCCATCCCAGCACGAAGCGGTCCTGGATCGACATCAGCGTGTGTTCCCACAGCACCGTGCGGCCGGTCAGGGTCGGGTCGCGGCCCAGCCCGTACAGGATGTCGTGCCAGAAGGTCGTGCCGCTGGTCAGGCCGACGACGGCCAGAAGCAGCAGGAAGGCGAAGGTCGGGGCGAAGCTGCGGATGCTCCCGCGCACCAGGCCGCTGGAGAACAGCAGGCCGGCCACCAGGAAGGAGGTGACGAGGCCCGTGCCCGACCGGCTCATCACGATCAGCAGCAGCGCCAGCGCCAGCAGCGGGCGCACGATCCAGCGCTTGCCCTCGCGCTGCCAGTCCAGCCAGAGCAGGCACAGAACCAGCCAGACCATCATGCGGCCGGTGACGTTCTTCTGCCAGAAGACGCCCTTCCAGGCGCCGACATGCTGCTCGTGGTCGAGGCCGACGTCGGGCATCGCGAAGACCGCGGCGAAGGACAGGAACATCAGGATCGTCAGCCCGGTCACCAGCAGCCGCATGATCTCCGGGAAGCTGTAGCGCAGGGCCAGGTAGATGCCGAAGACGGTGGTGAACAGGAAGGCGATCGACCGGCGCAGCGTCACGTCGGGGTAGATCGACCACAGCGCCGACACGAAGGCGAGCACGACGACCAGGGACAAGGCCGGGCTGCCCGTCGGGATTCGGAACGCCAGGCGGGGGCGCGAACCGATCAGCGCCAGGATGAGCACATAGACCGCCGTGAACCAGAACACCGCGCCGGGGGCATCCGGGTCGGTGCTGCCCCCGCCGGTCAGCAGTGCCGGAAGGACCGAACCGCCGAAGGAGACGATGCAGAAGACGGTGATGCTCTTTTCCAGAACTTCGAGGACTTTCATGGGGCCGCTGTTCCGGGTGAAAGGGCTGCGATAGGCATGGAACGCCCGGCGGACGCACCTTGCTTCGTGGTCAGAAGATGTCTCCCCGATGCCCGCCCCGATAGCCGAGCGGAGGCGTTAGGCCGAAGGAGGCTCCGACCGACCGGAGTACCCCGCGCCGTGGAGAGTATCCGTCCTTGCGCGTTCTGGGCTGTCCCGGCCCTGCAATCCGGGGCCGCCGAAGCCCGCCGCGCAGACGCGCGAAGCCCCCTCTCCCACGGGGGAAGAGGGGGCTTCGCGATGCGGCAGGGTTATGACCCGTCGCCCTTCAGGACCATGATGGCGGTCTTGCAGAGGATGTAGAAGTCGAACAGCAGGCCGCAGTTGCGGACGTAGAAGACGTCCATCGAGACGCGTTCCTGGAAGGTGGTGCGGTGGCGCCCCGACACCTGCCAGTAGCCGGTCAGTCCGGGACGGACGGTGCCGATGACGTCCGCCGACACGCCGACCTCCGGCAGTTCCTTCGGCATGTAGGCGCGCGGGCCGATCAGGCTCATGTCGCCCATAAGGATGTTCCACAGCTGCGGCAGCTCGTCGAGCGAGGTCTTGCGCAGGAAGCGGCCGAAGGGGGTGATGCGCGGGTCGACCGTCAGCTTGTGGTAGGTCATGTACTCTTCGCGGATCTTCGCGTCGCTCTCCAGAAGGCGCTGGAGATGCTCCTCCGCGTTGACGTGCATGGAGCGGAACTTCAGCAGGTCGAAGGTCTGCTTGCCGCCGGCCCAGCGCTGCTGGCGGAACATCACCGGGCCCGGGCTGTCCAGCTTGATCGCCACGGCGATGGCCAGCATCAGCGGGGCGACCGCGACGAGCAGGAGGGAGGCCAGCACCACGTCCAGGAAGCGACGGATGCGCAGGTAGCCGGTCGGCGGACGGACCGAGACGCGCAGCGCCAGCGAACCGTGCAGATTGTGGTAGGTCGCGTCCACGGCGCTGACGTTGCCCTCGCCCAGCAGGCAGTAGACCTGCTTGAAGGGCAGCTTGCCGACCAGCTCGGTCAATTCCTTGCGGTGGCGGCTGATGTCCGCGACGATCGCCGCCTGGGCCTGCTGCGCATAGGCCGGCGACGTGACGAGAAGTTCCGTCGGGCCGACCACCGGCAGGTTGGCGACGCGGGTCTGCCACAGGCTGTCGTCGTCGTCGAAGAAGCAGACCGGGCGCATGCCGAGCCAGGGCAGGCGCTGCAACTTCTCGGCGATCGCAGCGCCCTGCGGACCGGCGCCGACGATGACCACCGGCGTGCGCCAGTTCAGCGCGCTCGCCATCAGGCCGTGCACCACCAGCAGGTCGGCGGCGTAGGTAACCACGAAGCCGATCAGCGCGACCGACAGGGACTCCACGAAGAAGGACCGGAACCCGTCCATCACCACAAAGGGAACCGCCAACACGGCCCCGGACAGCAACGCCGCCTGAAAGGTGCGGCGGGTCCGCTCCAGATAGTCAAAACGACCCAACGAATAGATTCCGAACACCGATTTGACCAAAGGCACCAGCATCAACCCCGTGACCAGCGCCCGCTGCGACAGGTCCGCCTCCATGGACAGGGTGTCGTGCCCGAACAGCTGGAGGAGGGCCCAGCCGAGCAGGGTCAGCACGAAACCGTCGGACAGCGCCAGCAGAAGGCCGGGGCCCAGCATGGGCATGGCCGTCTTTTTGGCAGGAGCCAGATTGATGACCGCTTCAGGGTCCAGTTTGCTCATCGCAGGTTCCATTATGTTTGAAATGGAATGCCATCCATCTCGCGCCTGAGCTAACGCTCTGCGGCAGGAGATGTCGTCTCATCAGCATTGTCTTTGAGGCGGCCTGTGTTCTGATCGACACACAAATATTAACAGCGTGGCTCCCTAGGTGATCAGAGGTCAGGGCCGCTCGTTGTTGGTCACGAATTAGGATAAAGGCTGCCGTTTATCAACAAATCACAAGTGGGTCCGTTGGGCCGGAGGAATACCGCCCGGTTTCGATCGGATCCGAGAATCGAATATTAAAGCGAATCCAAATGGCTGACCGTTCCAGTTGTGCCTAACGCGTTTGGAGGGTGCCGCGAGGGATTCCGGCCCGGATTATCTAAAAATCACCGCAAATTGGGGGTAGAGGGGTAGAGTTCCCGATCTCCAGTGGCGGGATACGGTGGCGAAAGGTGGACCCCTGCGCAGGTCTGGCACCCCGCTTGGACGGGCACTTGACGCGGCGTATCCCGAATGACTGTAGGCAAACGATTCCGGATGACGGTGCGGCTCCAAAGCACCGTTGAAGGGCTTCCGGCTGGCCGGCAACGTCATCGGGATGCGGTGCTTCCGCCCGAAGGCCGGGCGCTGCGCGGGCGGAGGGCACAGGGACGCGGGCTGGCGCTGGGAATGGCATAAGCCGTCGCGTGTACGACCGAAGAGCCGGCTGCGGTCCCAAGGCGAAATTGACACCGCTCCACCCCGTTCCAATCATTCCGTGTGCGTTCGGCGGCCGGGCCGGTGTCCGGTGTTGCCGTGCGTTGCCTTTGCGGAGTTCCTGATGGCGTCCGAAGCAGCGACGATCTTGAAACACGGCTGGATGTTCATGCTGGCCAACGTGGTGAACCGGGCGGCCGGTCTCCTTCTGCTGCCCCTCTACACGAAGCTGCTGTCCCCATCCGAATTCGGGGTCTACGCTCTGGTCGTGGTGGTCAGCGACCTGCTGGCCGTCATGCTGATGATCGGCATGAACAACGCCTTCACCGCGGTCTATTTCGAACATCCCGACGAGGAGGGCCGCCGCCGGGTGATCAGCACCTGCCTGCTGGCCCTGGTCGGCGCCGCGGTGGCGATGCTGGGCCTCGCCTGGCCGGCCGGCGCCGCGGCGAGCTGGGCGATGTTCGGGTCGGCCGAACACGCGCTGGTGATGGCCGTGGCGCTGGGCAGCGTCGCACTGACCACCCTGTTCGAGCTGGCGCTCGCCTATTACCGGGCGCGCAAGCGTTCCGGCCTGTGCCTCACCGTCTCGCTGGTGAAGGTCGTCGCCCTGCTCGGCTTCAACGTGGTGTTCCTGTGGGGCCTGGACCTGGGCGTCACCGGCATCTTCCTGGCCAACGGCGCGTCCTTCGCGGCGCTCGGCGCCCTCCTGATGGTGATGATCCTGAAGGACAGCGGGGTTGCCTTCTCCTTCCCGATCCTGCGCCGGGTCGCGGCGCTGGGCATGCCCTACGCGCCGCAGTCGCTGCTGGACATCGCCAACAACTTCGTCTCGCGCTGGCTGCTGAACATCCTGCTGTCCACCGCGGCGGTCGGCCTGTTCGCCTTCGGCATGCGGCTGTCGCAGATCCTCTTCATGTTCCTGACCGCCTCCTTCCTGCAGATCTGGTCGGTCAGCCGGCTGGAGGCGCAGCACGGGGCGTCCGACCACGGCCAGGCGAACTTCGTCTTCCACCTGTTCGTCGTGCTGCTGACCGGGGCCGGGCTGGGGCTGGCGCTGACCGCGCCGGAGATCCTGTGGCTGATCGCGTCGCACGACTACACGCCGGTGCTGCCCTGCATGCCCTTCCTGGTGATGGCCTATGTGCTGCACGGGGTGCGCATGAACCCGGAGGTGGCGATCCTGAAGGCCAAGCGGGTGGGCGTCCTGCCGTGGATTTCTGCGGCGAGCCTGACGGTCGGGACCGCGCTGGCCGTAGGGCTGGTGTGGAAGTGGGGCCTGCTGGGCGCGGCGCTGGCCAACCTGGGGCGCGAGGTGTTCCAGATCCTGCTGACCGAAACGGTGCGCCGCCGGCTGTGCCGCGACGAGATCCCGCTGAACGCGGTGCGAATCGGCTGGATCCTGGTGCCGGCCGCGGCGGCCTACAGCGTGGGCTGGTTCCTGTTCGGGGACGCGGTGGACCCGGCTTTCACGGCCGAGAAGGTCGGTCTGACCCTGGTCTTTCTGGCGGTGGCCGTGTTCGGCCCCGGCCTGGGCGCCGATGGCCGGGCGATGCTGGGCAAGCTGCTGGCCGGTGGCATGCGCCGGGCGCCCTCAGCCTCCTGACCGCGTACTGATACAGAAGAAGGGCCGGCAGCGTGCGCTGCCGGCCCGAGTTTTTACCCTTGCTCGTGAACCAATGGGCCGATCAGGCGCCGTCGGTCATGAAGTGAGCGTACGGGCTCACCGTGTGGTCGATGTGGTCGGTCAGCGTGGCCAGGTGGGCCAGATCCGACGCGGCCTGGGTCTGGGAGCTGGCCGGAACGACGTCGACCGACTGGACGGTCGCCGTGGCCTGCTGCGTCACCGTGTGGTTCAGCACGTCGACGTCGGCCGACAGGGCCTGGGCGGTGCCCGGCGGGTTGATCGTGCCAACGCCGGTGGCGTCGGCGATCGTGGCCTGGGTGGCGTTGGAGAGCTTCAGGTTGAAGGTCTCGGACCCCTCGGTCACGGTGTCGCTCAGCACCTTGACGGTGACGGTCTTGCTGGTTTCGCCGGCGGCGAAGGTCAGCTTGCCGCTGGCCGCGGTGTAGTCGGAACCGGCCTTGGCCGTGCCGTCCGCCGTGGCGTAGTCCACGGTGACCGCCTGGCTGTAGGCCTGCGACAGCTTCACGGTGAAGACCGCGTCGGCGGTGGTCGGCGCGCTGCTGGAACCGCTGTACATCGCCGGCTTCAGGATGTTCACCTTGTTCCAGTTCACCGAGTAGTCATCGTTCAGGATGCCGCCGGTGTCGCCCGAACCCGGGCTCCAGGCCCAGTAGGTCCAGCTCGCCCCTTCCTTGCCGGCGGCCAGGTCGATCTTGCCGTCGGTGTTCCAGTCGCCGTCCATGTACTGGACGAGCTTGGGCAGCCACTGCTGGTCCTTGTACTGGTCCAGGCGCGTGCCGAACTCGCCGACCAGGACCGGGTGCTGGTCGTTCTGGATCAGGCGGCCCCAGGCGGAGGTCCACTTGGCGGCCATGTTGTTCGGGTAGCTGCTGTCGTTGAACCAGCCGAAGCCGGCCATCGACGGCGGATAGTCGTGGACCGAGTAGACCAGCTTGTCCGGCGTGTTGAAGTTGACCTCGCGGACCTTCTCGCCGTCCAGGTTGCCGCCCCACCAGTAGGTGTTGCCGTTGTACTGCTCAACACCCTCGACGATCATCAGCCACTTGTTGTTGACCGACTGGATGGCGTTGCCGATGCGCTCCGCAGCGGCGGCCCAATCGGTGGACTGGTTGCCCGACCCCCAGGTGGCCTGGCCGTGCGGCTCGTTGTGCAGGTCGGCGGCGACCACCGACGGGTTGTTGGCGTAGCGGGCCGCCAGCATCTTCCAGTTGGCGATCATCGTCGACTCGGGATGCGACGAGGTGTACCACAGGCCGTTCTCGTTGGCCGAGGCGCCGTCGTCCGAGCGGTGGTGGTCGAGGATGATCTTCATGCCGGTCTTGTCGGCATACTGGATAATCTTGTCGAACACCTGCAGGGAGTTCAGGCCCTTCAGATCGGGGTTCAGGTTGTAGTCGATGCCCGTCGGCATGCGCCCGCCGCCGTCCAGCATGGCGTCCGACCAGGGCAGGCGGATCGTGTTGAAGCCCAGCGACTTCATGTTGTCCATGTGGTGCTGGTAGCTGTCGAGCCACAGGCCCTGCGGGACGAAGGCGTAGCCCTCGGCGCCGAACCAGTTGACGCCCGTCAGCTTCACGGCGTGGCCGGCGCTGTCGATGATCTGGCCGCCCTGGGTGTGCAGCGGACCGCTGGCGATGCCGTTGGTCGTGGTGCTGCCCGTCGGCTCGGTGACCGACACGTCGCTGACCGTGATCGACGGCTTCGTCGGGGTCGGGCTCGTCGGGGTGGTCGGCGTCGTCGGCGTGGTCGTGGAGCCCGGGAACCAGGACTTGTCGGCGGCAACCTGCAGGGTGCCGTTCCACCACATCCCGGACTGACCCTTCACCACGTCCTGACCGTCCAGCGCGCCCTTGTCGTAGGTGACATTGCTGTCGGTCGGATTCACGGCATGGCCGTTGATGGTGATTTTGTTGACCATCAGGTTGCGGTCGACGCCGTTCACCGTCGCGTCGTTGTCGTACTGGATCTGGATCTTGTGCGCCTGATCCTGCGTCACGTTCGTGGCGAAGGCGAAATCCTTGGCGGTGGCGCCGGCAGTGCCCTCACCGACCTTCTTGCCGTCGATCAGCAGGTTGAAGTGCGCGTTGGTGCCGCCCGCGGCGTTGCCCTGAACGTTCAGGACGATCTGAGCGTTGCCCGCCGGCGCCGTCGGGGTGGTGACCGGGAAGTAGTCCTTGGTCAGCGCGAAGTTCAACGCGCCGTCCCACCACATGCCTTCCTGGCCGGGGACGACGTCGGCGCCGTCCAAGGCGCCCTTGTCGTAGGTGACCAGCGAGTTGGTGGAGTTGACGGTCTTGCCGTTGACCTCAAGCGACTTGACGATCAGGTTGCGGTCCTGACCGTTCACGAACCCGTCGTTGTCATAGACAATCTGGACCTTGTGGGCCTGGTCCGGAGCGACCTTGGCCGTAAAGGTGTACCGGCCGGTGCTGGTCGAGCTGACCGTTGCCTGGCCGATATCGACGCCATCCAAGCGCAGCTTCAGCTGCGGCCAGATCCCGCCGGCAGCCTGCCCCGAGGCGTTGACGACGAAGGTCGTGTCGACGAGGCTCGTGGTGGTCGTTGCCATTGGAAGAAACCTCTCTCCGTTTTCGGTAGAGCCCAGGTTCGTCCAGAATGGTTAACGAGGTATTTCAAATTTTAGCGAAATGCGGCTCAAAAGCCACTATAAGGTGTGAAAAGAAAGGGACGCGAGAATCCCACTTTACTGCGTTGCTCGCGCAACAGTGAGGCCTCGCGCCCACAAACCTCTGAACCTGTTACAATTTTAGGCCGGGGATTTTGCGTCCGCCGGCTTGTGCGCGACCATGAACACCTCCGGCCGGAACAGGTACAGCTGTCCGAGCGCACTGAGCTTGCGCCGCATGGTTAATGGCATCGCCCCCATCATGGCTTCGACGGCCTTGACATAGGCGAGGTAGAGGCGTCCGGAGAAGTGGATGGGAAGGCGTCGCCGCAAGGCGAGCGGGGCGATGTAGACGGCCTTCATGCCCGTGAAGCCGGCATCAAACAGCGCCCGTTCCGTCTCCGCCCAGGTGTACTCGCGCAGATGCATGCAGACGGGTTCGTCCAGCCCGAACACCTCCGACAGATCCATCGGTCCCGCGTGCTTGTGCGGCATGCTGAGCACGTAGCGCCCGCCCGGCCGCAGGATGGCGTGCACGTTCTTCAGGTGCGTCGCCACGTCGTCCGGGTGAAAATGCTCGATGACGTGGGTGGAGACGACCGCGTCGTACCGGTCGCGTGGTTCGAATTCCGCGAGATTGACGCCGTCGCAGCAGCGCCAGGTCACGTTGGCGCGTTCGTCGGTCCAGCGCTCGCCGCGCTCCCGCGTGATCTCGGTGGCGACGCAGGAATAGCCGTGGCGCGCCAGGAAGCCGAGCAGCCGGGCCTTGCCCGACCCGACTTCGTAGACGTCCTTGGCGCCCTTCAGAAGGGTCAGGAAGTGGCCGAAATCGAGCCGGTCGTCGTGGACGGAGATGTCCACCGCGTCGTTCAGCCAGGGGCAGCTCTTGTACAGCGCGGTGTAGGCCCGCTCGAAGATGGACCAGCGCTCCTCCCGGCGGGAGTCGAGCAGCTCGCGCGCCAGCTGGCGCTCCAGGTTCCAGTGCTGGAGCACCATCGCCTCGCTCAGGGGATAGCTCGGCGACAGGCCGAACTTGCGCTTGTAGCGTGCGACCAGATCATTCGTTGTCGTACGTTCCACGGTGGAGCCCTCGTGCAGGGGTACGCCATTTCGATCTCGATATTACCCGGTCGATGATCGCTTCTTGCGCGCGCGGACGGGGATGCCGGATGGGCAATCGGTCGGAGTAGCGCGTCAACCGGGGGTACCTCCAGCCGCTAGGCCCTGTTCCGATTTCGCAAGGCTTGCACGGTGGCTTCGTAGATCGGCAGCGGACGGGACGCCTCGTCATAGGGCGACGGATGCGGGTGCAGCTCCGGATACTCCCGCGCGATGTAGTTCATGTCGGATCGCAGGTGCCACCAGACCAGTTCCACCAGCTTGGCGTTGCCGGCGATGTCGCCGACATACTGGGCGGCGAGGAAGGCCATGGCGCGGTCCTTCTCCGCGCGGGACCAGCTGCGCGGCAGGTGGCGCTCATCCACGTCGAATTCGGTGATGTGGACGGGCAGGCCCAGCCGATCCACCGCGCGCAGGAATTTGCGCATGCCGTCGCGGTCGTAGGGCTTGCCGGCCATCAGATGGCTTTGCAGCCCCAGCCCGTCGATCGGAACGCCGCGCTTCACCGCGTCGGTCAGCCAAGTCTGGAGATAGGCGCGCTTGCGCTGCTGCCAGCCCTCGTCGATCTCGATCCCGAACTCGTTCAGCACCAGCTTGGCGGAGGGGAATTCCTTGCGGATGTGGTGGAAGAAGGGGTCCATCCACTCCGGCCCCTTGGTCGCCCCGCCGGCCACCACCCACCACTGGCCGCGTCGGAAGCCGTAGCGGTCCTGCTCCTGGGGATGGCTGCGCTCCGTCTCCCAGAAGAAGACCTCGTTGACGACATCGATGCGGTAGAAGATGTCGCCGTACCGGTTCTTCACGGCGGCGACCATCTCGGTGAAGCGCTGCCAGTAATTGTCGGGCGACAGCGTGCCTTCGGCCGAGAAGTAGGCCTTCTCCCCGATGCCCAGCTCGGCCATCCGCCGCTGCGGCAGCTTCATGTAGTCGGGCATGCCCATGTGCTGCCACAGGGCGCAATGCCAGTTCGGCTGGGCGCCGATGCGCTTGGCCAACTCCACGGAGGCGTCGAAGCGGGCCCAGTCAAACTGGCCTTCCTGAGGCTGGAAAACCGCCCATTTCCCGCCGTTCTCCGGCGTGACGACGTCGCACTCCCGCTCCATCAGCCGGTCGAGCATGGGGTCTTCCGGCTCGATGTAGTGGTCGCGGGCCGCACCATGCTTGATGCCGGCGGCGCGGCAGGCGTCGCGCAGGGTCACGTCGGGGACCGCGCGGGGAGCAGCTGTGGTGGAGGCGGCCTCGGCGACCGACGGGTCGGTGGTGGCCTTGCAACTGGCCAGCACGGCCGCCGCGGCCACGGCGCGCAGCGCGTCGCGGCGGGACAGCGACAGGGATGGGAAACGCTTCGGCGAGGTCTGGGCCATGGGCGTCGGGCCTCGTGGTTGTGGAGAAACAAAAATTCCCTCTCCCCCCTGGGGAGAGGGTTAGGGTGAGGGGGCGCCCGAAGGGCGGAAAGTCAGTCACATTGCAGTGCTGATCCGGCCTTGCGGCCGCCCCCACCCCCCACCCCTCTCCCACCAGGAGAGAGGGGCTTGCGGGGTGTTGGTTACGACGTGGCCCGCATGGTCGGGTTGCCGTAGTACTTCCGGGTCGCGACGTAGCTGTTGTACGGACCCTGGTAGCCCTTGCTGGCGGCCTTCTTCAGGTTCACGTCGGTCATCACGCACACGAACTTGTCGTGATCGATCGGGCCGAGGTCCGCCACCGCGTGCAGGTCGCTGGCCGTGGTGTGGCCCCAGCGGGTGACGAACAGGACCTTGGAGGCCGCGCCGCAGACGATGCGGGCGTCGGACACCGCCAGCGCCGGGGCGGTGTCGAACACCACCAGGTCGAAGCTGGGCGACAGGCCGGCCATCAGCTGCACCAGGCAGTCGACGTTGAAGCGGTCCAGCGTGGTGGAGTTCAGCTTGCCCGCCGGGACCATCGCGAAGGGCACGTCGTCGGAGACGTGGACGATCTCGTCCAGCATGGCCTCACCGGCGATCCAGTCGGACAGGCCCTTCTTGGCGGACAGGTCGAACAGGCCGTCGATGCGCGACCGGCGGAAGTCGGTGTCCACCACGACCACGCGGCGTCCGGCCTGGCTCGCCACCTGCGCCACGGCGAGGCTGAGCGAGGTCTTGCCGTCCTGCGGGCGGGCCGAGGTCACCGCCAGGGAGCCGACCGGGCCGAGGTCCGCCAGATGGTTGCGGAACAGGGCGCGGAGCGATTCGCTGAACAGCGAGAAGGGATGGCGCTGGAAGACCTTGTAGAGCCGCCCCCGGGCGCCGCGGTCGCTCTGGTGCGGCACGATGTGGACGGTGCCGACGCCCAGGATGCGGCGGACGGCATCCGGGGTGTGGACGTGGCGCTGGAGAAGCTCCAGACCGAAGACCGAGAAGACGGCGAGCGCGAGCGAGGCGAAGAAGCCGGCCAGCAGCAGGAGGATGCGGAACGGACCCGACGGCTCGTGCGGGACCTGCGGCGCCGACACCAGCTTGACGGCGGCCGGGAAGGCACGGCTGTCCTTCTGGGCCTCGACCTCTTCCAGGCGGCCGAGCAGGCTGTCGAGGAGCTGGCGCTTGGCCGTCGCCTCGGATTCCAGCGTGCGCAGCGGGATCGCGCTTTCCTGCATGGTGGCGTAGCTGCCCTCCATGCGGCCGATCATGGTCTTCAGGGCGTTTTCCTGTTCCACGGAGACCTGGGCGGCCTCGCGGACGCCGTTGATCTCGCGGCGGATTTCCTGCTGGAGCGAGGAGTTCGCCTCGTTCAGGCGGCCCTGCAGTTCGAGGATGCGCGGGTGCTTGGGGCCGTACTGGCGGGACAGCTGGGCCATCTCGGTGGAGATCGCCGCCACCGTGGCGCGGAGCTGGGCAACGACCGGCGAGGCGATGCTGCCGCCGATGGCGTTCCAGTTGCCGGCCTTCAGGTTGCGCTCCAGCGCGTCGGCCTGGGCGACCGAGCGGGCGCGGATGGCCGAGGCCTCGGCCAGGCGCAGGCGGGTCTGCTCAAGCTCGTTCTGCGCCATCAGGCCGGTGCCGCCCTTCAGCAGGCCGCCCTTGACGCGGGCCGTCTCGACCTTCTGGTCGGCCTCGGCCACTTCCTTGCGCAGGGTGGTGATGCGGTCCTGCAGCCAGGAGATCGCGCTGGTCGACAGGTCCCGGTCCATCTGCTGGCGGGTTTCCATGTAGCGGCGGACGATGCCGTCCACCACGTCGCGGCTCAGCTGCGGCTCCTTCGACGTGAAGCGCACCTGGATCACGCGCGACCGGCCGACGATGGCGACGTCCAGCTTGCGGTGGATGCGGGCGATGATCTGGTCGTTGCCCAGCGCCGCGTGCGCCTCGCGGGTCCGGATGTCCTGCGCCATCTCGTCGCCGTGGCTCAGCATCCAGGCCACCGGGCCCGGCGGGTGGTCGCCCCAGACCCGGCCGGCGAGGTCGCGGCCGTAGGCCACCGCACGCTCGACGAGCGGCAGGGTTTCGTCTTCCTGCGCCGGCGGGTTGAATTCCGGATGCTTGGTGAGCTGGAGATCGTTCACCACCTGACCCAGCACCTGCTGCGACTTCAGGATCTCGATCTCGCTCAGGATGGCGGCGTCCTCCGTGGGGATGGAGCCGACCACCTGGTCCACCTCACGCACGATGCGCACCTGGCGGTTGTCCACCAGCAGAAGGGCTTCGGAGGTGTACTGGTCCTTCAGCGTCGACACGCCGAGCGCCGACAGGCCCGTCAACACCACCACGATGCAGGCGATCAGCCACTTGTGGCTGCCCAGCACCCGCAGGATGAACCGGAAGTCCGGGCCCATGGACGGCGTCTGACCCTCGAACTCGGCGCGGGCGGCCGGGCCGGGAACGGCGGGCCAAGCCGGGACCGGCGGACCGCCGTGGTTGATCTGGGGCAGGTTTTCCACTTCTCAAAGCTCCTTATGCATGGGCGCTGGTGCTGGGGCGCTGGACGAACGCGAGGCGGCGGCACGGCGCATAAGCAGGACATTGTGGGCAAAGCCAAAGGCCCCGACGCAGTAGCGGCGGAACAGGCGACGGGGCTCCTGGGCCAGGCGGAACGCCCATTCGAGACCCAGGCGCTGAATGTACGCGGGGGCGCGCGCAAACCTTCCGGCGAGGAAATCGACGATGGCACCCCCGTTCACAATCAAAACGGGATGGTCGAGCGCGCGCTTCAGCTGCACGGCGATCTCCTCCTGCCGGGGCATGCCCATGGCGAGGAGGATGATGTCGGGCCGGTGCTCCCGGGCGCGCTCGATGTAGTGCTCCACGGGGTGGAAGCCGTGCTGGGTGTCGACGTAGCGGTGCGGCGTGCCGGCCTTCAGCCGCTCGACGCCGCGCTCCAGCCACGGGTCCGCCGTGCCGTAGACCGCCACCTTCCGCGGGGGGGAGGTGCGGAGCAGCAAGGGGATGAAGTCGGTGCCGTTCATGTTGAAGCCGGCTGGCAAATCCAGCCGGGGCAGTGCCAGTTCCAGCGCCACGCCGTCGCGCAGCAGGACGTCCGACGACCGGAAGGCCGTCAGCGCCGGCGCCGACCGCGCGCAGAGGTTCACGCCGTGGGCGTTGATGAACGACAGTACGGTCGGCCGTTCCACGGCTGCCAAGGAATCCAGCAAGGCGTGACGCTCTTCTTCGCTTGAAATGCACCGTATTCTCTCGATCAGTGCCAGGACTTCACGAGGGCTCGGCATGCAGATCTCCTAAACAATTTTGCGTAGCGACAATTCAATGCGCTGTCACCGCACCGATGATGCATGACGGGATACGGCCCGGTCAGACGGTAATGCTTACTAACCCGTCCGATTGGAGCAGCCCGCCGAACTGCGCGAACGATTACCCCCTTTGATGGAGGAACGCAGCGCAACGTCGATCTATGTGGCTGGCGACGCCCCTTTTTCGCAGCGGTGGGAACGGCGAAAGGGCAGGACAGGCGAATTAGCCCGGCCTTGCCGGGGGACCACGGAATCGGCTTGCGGTAAAAAACGGCTCCGCCCATATAGGTACGCCTGCTGGTTACCGGTGTGCAGATGGGGGATCGACGTCCTCGCCGTGCCGGGTTCACCCCGGCGCTGTTCCAAAATTCGAGCTGTGCGCTTCGCGGGTTTTCCGTGAATCCGTAGCGGCGAACGGTCGCGGTGGGCGCCCGGCGACAACGAACGACAACAAGAAGATCCTGATGAGCGACGACGAAACCACACCCCGCCAGCCCGGAACCGCGGACGAGTTCGACCGGCGCGACGCTCTGCGCGCCATCGCCGCCGTGGTGCGCGGCGACGGCTTCGAGGTGGACGCCGACAGCACGCCGGCCCGCTGGTCGATCGCCGTGGTGCACGAGGTCGTGGTTCCCGGCACCGACCGCAAGCTGAAGCTGCGCTTCCGCGTCGCGCTCGGCCCGCTTCCGGACATCGAGGCCGAGCTGTGGGGCCTGATGACGTCGGAGGAGGGCTTCGGCCGTCCGCAGGCCCGGGCGCTGGGCAAGAAGGTCAAGGCCGCCGGGCTCAGCTCGCCGGCCGTCGAGAAGGCACGCGGGCGCGTCGACGGCTGGTTCGCCTCCATGGCCAAGCGGGCGGAGGGCTTCGGCGAGTCCTGGCGGCCCAAGGGCTTCGCCGACGATCTTGGCCGCGTCATCGGCTTCGGCGGGCGCATCCCGCGCCTCCAGGCGCTGCTCGACGCGCTGGAGGAGGCCTTCTCCACCGCCGCCGCCCGCGCCGGCCTGAAGGTGCGGCGGGAGCGGCTGGAGAACGCGTCTGGCCTCGGCGTCTATCTCGACAGCTTCGCCACGGCGCGCGCCATGGTGCGCAAGCTGCGCCTGTTCGTCGGGCCCACCAACTCCGGCAAGACCCACGCCGCCATGGACCGGCTGGCCGAGGCGGAGAGCGGCTGCTACCTCGCCCCGCTGCGTCTGCTGGCGCTGGAAGGGCAGGAGGCGCTGGAGACCCGCGGGCGCCCGTGCAGCCTCGTCACCGGCGAGGAACGCGACGTGCGGCCGGGGGCGGCCTTCACGTCCTCCACCATCGAGATGGTCAACACCGGCAAGGTGTGGGGCGCCTGCGTCATCGACGAGATCCAGATGATCGGCGACCCCGACCGCGGCTGGGCCTGGACCCAGGCGGTGGCCGGCGTCGCGGCGCCGGAGATCCTGATGACCGGCTCCGCCGACGCCATCCCCTACGTCCAGCGGCTCGCCACCGCGCTGGGCGAGGAGCTGGAGGTCGTGGAGTTCACCCGCAAGTCGCCGCTGCGCATCCAGGAAGAGCGGGTGCCGCTCGCCAACGTGCGCCGGGGCGACGCGGTCATCGCCTTCTCGCGCAAGGACGTGATGGGGCTGCGGCGCGACCTGCTGGCCCGCGACCACACGGTCGCGGTGATCTACGGCGCCCTGTCGCCGGAGGTGCGGCGGGCCGAGGCGCGGCGCTTCCGCGAGGGCTCGGCCGACGTGCTGGTGGCGACCGACGCCATCGGCATGGGCCTCAACTTGCCGGTGGCGCGCGTGGTGCTGTCCACCACCCGCAAGTTCGACGGGAGGGAGGAGCGCGAGCTTACCTCGTCGGAAATCCGCCAGATCGGCGGGCGTGCCGGCCGCTTCGGCATGCACGAGGAAGGGCGCGTCGCGGTGCTGGAGGGCGAGAACATCAACCCGGTGCGCCGGGCGCTGACCACCCCGCCCAAGCCGCCGGAAGACCCACGCGCCTGGATCAGCCCCAACCTGACCCATGTGGAGGCCATCGCGCGGGAGCTGGACACCGACAGCCTCGCCAAGGTGCTGCGCACCGCCGGGCAGGAGCTGCTGCGCGCCAACCAGACCTTCCGCATGACCGACCTGGAACAGCGCATCCAGGCCGCCGCCGCGGTGGACAAGGCGAAGCTGCCGCTGGCCCAGCGCGACATGCTGGCGCGCTGCCCCATCGATGTGCGCGACAAGAACAACCTGCTGCTGCTCGCCCGCTGGGCGATCAACCAGGGCAAGGGCATGCCCAACCCCGCCCCGACCGAGGCGGAGCGTTTCCACCACCGCGTCGGCACCGACGTGGAACTGGAGCGGGCCGAGCGGGCCGTGAAGGAGCTGACCGCCTACGCTTGGCTGGCCTACCGTTTCCCGGACTCCTACCCGGAGATGGACCTGTGCCAGGAGCGCCGGGCCATGCTGAACGCCTTCATCGAGCGGACCCTGGCGGAACGCTCGCTCGCCCGCGCCTGCCCGGTCTGCGGCACGCGGCTGAAGGCCAACCACCGTTTCCGCGTCTGCGACAACTGCTACGCCGGCCGTGTCGAGGAGCGGCAGGAGCGCCGGGGCGGTCCGCGCCGCAACGGCCGCGGCGGACCGGCGCCGGCGGACGGCGCGCCGACGCAGCCCTCAAGCGGCCATCCGCATTTCCACCACCCGGTCCCCGGCAAGAAGCGCGGGAAGGGTGGGGCGGGGCATCGGGGGCGGCGGCCGACGGGGGCGTGAGATAAGGATTTAAGCGCCGTCGTTAGGCCCCCACCCTAACCCTCCCCCGCTGGGCGGGGGAGGGGACTGCCGCCGCCCCTCCCGCGAAGCCAATCTCCCTCCCCCGCCCAGCGGGGGAGGGTCGGGGTGGGGGTGCGACAAATCACTTCCAACAACAACCTACGCCGCCGCGCTCCCGCTCCGCTCCGGCCCACTCCGCTCCGGCCCACTCCGCTCCGGCCCACTCCGCTCCGGCCAGGTGATCTCCTCCTGCCCGCCGTCATCCGTCAGGAAATAGCGGCGCATGGGGACGAGGCCGCTGTCCAGCTCGTAGACCAGTGGGCGGCTGGTCGGGATTTCGAACAGCGGGATGTCCTGGTCGGGGACGTTGTCCAGGTGCTTGACCAATCCGCGCAGGCTGTTGCCGTGCGCGGCCACCAGCACCCGGGCGCCCAGCCGGAGGGCGGGGACGATGCCTTCCCGCCAGAAGGGGATCACGCGCTCCGTCGTGTCCTTCAGGCTTTCGCCGCGCGGCAGGTTGGCGCGGTCCAGCCCGGCGTAGCGCCGGTCGGAGACGGCTGAGCGCGGGTCGTCCGGCTCGACGGGCGGGGGCGGGATGTCCCAGCTTCGCCGCCAGAGGAACACCTGGTCGGCGCCGTGCCGAGCCGCCGTCTCCGTCTTGTTCAGGCCCTGGAGCGCGCCGTAATGGCGTTCGTTCAGGCGCCAGTGCTTGTGCACCGGCAGCCATAGGCGGTCCATGTCCTCCAGCACGATGTCCAGCGTCTTGATGGCCCGCTTCAGGACGGAGGTGAAGGCCACGTCGAAGTCGACGCCCGCTTGGCGCAGGAGGCTGGCGGCGTGCCGGGACTCGGCGACGCCCTGGTCGGTCAGGTCCACATCGGTCCAGCCCGTGAACAGGTCCTCGCGGTTCCAGACGCTCTGGCCATGCCGGAGCAGCACGAGTCGATGCATCGCCCGTTCCTCCCTTCCATGCCGTCTGTTCGCCAGTGACGGGGGCGGCGCCCGTCCCGACGCAACGGTCGCGAAGGGGGAAGGGTTCCGGGAGAAAGTGTTTCGCGGGAAAGTGTTTCGGCCCACTTGCGCAAAACGTGTTTTATGTCAGGGACGAAACAGTCGAGACACATTCAGACAACAATAGGGCGGTAATCTTTTCTTCCAGCGAAACCAAACGCGATGCGGGTGCCGGACCGGACGACGGGACGGTTTCGGAACGTTGCGCCGCGCGGGTTTCCGCAATGGGGGGACGTGCCGGGCCGAAGCCCGGCGCACAGCCGTAAAGTGTCTCAATCGCACTGCGATGCCGTGCAAGCCAAGTACCGAGGCCGCCATGCAGCACCATGACTTCCTCTCCAGGGCCGTATCGACCGACCGCGACATCACCCTGGAAGCGCTTCGCGTGTTTACCTACCTGAGCCGGCGGCTCCACTTCGACCGCCCGGTGCCGGTGCTGCAGTCCGAACTCGCGGACGCGCTCGGCATGCAGCGGCCCAACGTCAACCGGGCCATCAAGCTGCTGGAGACCAAGCAGATCCTGCTGCGCGACTCCAAGCTCGGCCGCGCCATCACCTTCCGCCTCAACCCGGAGCTGGAAGGCAGCCGCGCCTGACGGGGGCTCCCGCACCTTCAGGACGGCCCGTTCAGGGGGATCAGGCCGCCGATTGCGCGGCCTCCAAGGGAATGTCCTCTTCGGCAAACCGGTAGCCGTGTTCTTCCGCGAAGACGACCAAATCCGCCGGGGTCAGCAGATCCCGCGAGACGCGCTTCATCGCCGCTTGCAGGGCCGGGTCGGCCATGGTCGCCACGAGGAAGCGGATGTAGGTGCCCTGAGCCATCGGCGGCGCCCCTGACGGACGGTTGCGTCGGCGCGACGCGTAACCATGGGCCTCGCCGACAGAAAGGATTTTCATAAAATTATATCTTTCTCGGCGGCGAGGAGATGCGGCGAGACGCCGCATCCCTTCACGTCAACGCCGCATCGATGCGGTCACTCGCCCGATTGGTTGGCCGGTTCCGGGGCGGACTCGGTGGGAGCGTCCGCGGAGGCGTCGGCGGGCTGAACCGGTTCCCCGGCTACCACCTCGGCCTTCGCATCGGCCGCCGCCCCTTCCGCCGCGCTGCGCAGGGCGCGGGCCGCGGCCCGCAGCGAGCTTTCGGAACGCCGGTCCGGGATCAGCTCGAACAGCAGCAGCGACCGCCCGCTGACCGGGATCTCGTCGCCCGTGCCGGCGGTGGAGATCTCCACCCGCTCCGGCTCCGTCGTGTCGACCAGGCGAAGCCATTGGTGCCCGCCCACGACCTCAGGCAGCGTGAACGGCACCACGTCGTGGTAGGAGTTGATGATCAGCAGGAGCGTGGCGTCGGCCGCCACCTTCTTGATACCGGTCGCCTGCGCCCGCCCGTCCAGCAGCATGCCCAGGCAGCGGGCCATGGGGTCCTGCCACTGCTCGGTCGTCTTCTCGACGCCAGCCGGGGTGATCCAGGTGACGTCCTTGACGTCCAGGTCGGGGTTGTAGGCGCCGGTGAAGAAACGGCCGCGGCGCAGCAGCGGGTGGCTCTGGCGCAGGCCGATCAGGTGGCGGACGAAGTCGGTCAGGGCCAGCCCGTCCTCGTCGATGTTCTCCCAGTCGATCCAGCCGATCTCGTTGTCCTGGCAATAGGCGTTGTTGTTGCCGTGCTGGGTCCGCGCGAACTCGTCGCCGGCCAGGATCATCGGCGTGCCCTGCGACAGCAGCAGCGTTCCCAGCAGGTTGCGCATCTGGCGGAAGCGCAGCGCCTTGATCTCCGGATCGTCGGTCGGCCCCTCGGCGCCGTGGTTCCAGGAGATGTTGTGGGAATGGCCGTCGCGGTTGTCCTCGCCGTTCGCCTCGTTGTGCTTGTCGTTGTAGGAGACGAGGTCGTTCAGCGTGAAGCCGTCGTGCGCCGTGACGAAGTTGACGCTGGCCCAGGGTTTGCGGCCGCGGCGGTTGAACACGTCGGCGGACGCCGCCATGCGCGTCGCCATCTCCGGCAACTTGCCCTCGTCGCCCTTCCAGAAGGCGCGGACGGTGTCGCGGAACTTGTCGTTCCACTCCGCCCAGCCCGGCGGGAAGCCGCCGACCTGATAGCCGCCGGGGCCGCAGTCCCAGGGCTCGGCGATCAGCTTGACGCGGGACAGCACCGGGTCTTGGCGACAGGCGTCCAGGAAGCCGCCGCTGTGGTCGAAGCCGTAGGTCTCGCGCGCCAGGATGGTGGCGAGGTCGAAGCGGAACCCGTCCACATGCATCTCGGTCACCCAATAGCGCAAGCTGTCGGTGACCATCTGCAGGACGCGGGAGTGCGTGAGGTTCAGCGTGTTCCCGGTGCCGGTGTCGTTGATGTAATAGCGCGGATCCGGCGCCAGCCGGTAGTAGGAGGCGTTGTCGATGCCCTTGAACGAGAGGGTCGGCCCCATCTCGTTGCCTTCCGCCGTGTGGTTGTAGACGACGTCCAGGATCACCTCGATGCCGGCGTCGTGCAGGCGGGCGATCATCTCCTTGAACTCGTTGATGGCGCCGGTCGCCAGATAGCGCGGGTCGGGCGCGAAGAAGGAGATCGTGTTGTAGCCCCAGTAGTTCCGCAGCCCCTTTTCCAGCAGGTACCGGTCGTCCACGAAGGCGTGCGGCGGCAGAAGCTCCACGGCCGTGACGCCCAGCGAGCGGATGTACTCCACCACCTCGTGCTGGGCGAGCCCGGCGAAGGTGCCACGGTGCTGCGGCGGCACGGCGGGGTGGCGCATCGTGTAGCCGCGCACGTGGGTCTCATAGACGATCGTGCGCTCCCACGGGATGGCCGGCGCGCGGTCCTGGCCCCAAGTGAAGGCTGGGTCGATCACCACGCATTTCGGCATGCCGGGCGCGCTGTCGCGGCGGTCGAAGGACAGGTCGCCGCGGGGGGAGCCGACGCGGTAGCCGAAATGCGCGTCCGACCAGCGCAGCGGCCCGATCAGGTGCTTGGCGTAGGGGTCGAGCAGCAGCTTGTTGGGGTTGAAGCGATGCCCCGCCCGGGGCTCGTAGGGCCCATGCACGCGGTAGCCGTAGACCGTGCCGGGCCGCGCGTCCGGCAGATAGCCGTGCCACACCTCGTCGGTGTACTCCGGCAACTCGACGCGCTCCAGCTCCCGGCGGCCTTCCGGATCGAACAGGCACAGCTCAACCTTGGTCGCGTTCGCCGAGAACAGGGCGAAATTGACGCCCAGCCCGTCCCAGGTGGCGCCGAGCGGGTAGGGGAGTCCCTCCCGGATGCGGGAATGGCGGATAACCTGCGAGGCAAAGGGCGGTTTCTTCAAGGCGAACCTCTTTTCGGCGGTTGTCGGCGTCTGTGAAGCTTGCGGCGACACAAGAACGCGCGAAGCCGTCCGGTGATCCCTGGCGCGTTGCGTTCTGTGCTTCGCGGGGGCAGCGTCGATTCATCCAAGGTGTAAGGCCGTTATGAGCATGGTCATAGTCGTCATGGCAGGTCGCGCCGATAGGGGCCCCGTGCTATGATCCGCGCAAGCAAATAAACATAAAATATTGGTGGGATATCGCGCTTCGAGACGTGCAGTATTGACGTGATATGCAGGTGCTGAATGGAAGAAACTTCTTGCCCTGACGAGCGGTGGCGGCATTCGGCAATCCAGCATTGTGAATGTGCTCACGGAACCGGTGGGTATGTTCAACGTCGCAACCGGTTGCCGGCTCTTCGGCTGTAGCGCCGTCGCGCACGGCCCTCGCGCACGGTCGTCCCCGTGTGGCGTGATGCTGTCTGGCTTGATGCCGTCCGGCTCATGACCCGGCCTGTTGAAACGGCTTTCCCGCGACCCGTCGCGGGGCAAGCCCCTCTGCATTGTTTGCGCCCATGCTTCGCCTTTCCGTCCGCGCCCTGCTGAACTTTCACCCCAAGGCCGTCCTGGCCGGCATCGTCGCGTCTGTGACGTTGCTGGGCGCAATGGCCTGGGGCGCGCTGACCCTGTTCGACTATGTCGACACGCTGAACCGCGCCGAACGCGACGCCCGCCAGATGGCCGCACTGCTCGAAGGGCACGCGACGGCGATGCTGGAGGGCGGCGTCGGGGCGGTCGCCCGCGTCGCCGACCGGATGAGGGACGGCGGGCTGTCCGTGCTGGCCGAGCAGGCGCTCGGCGAGGCGCTGGCCGTGTCATCGCGGGGCGCGCTGTCGATCGTCGACGCCGGCGGGCGGACCGTTTTCGGGCCGACCATCGCGCTGGACGGCAGCGGCCTGGACGCCGCGCTGGGCAGCGACCTTGCCGCGGACACGGGGGGCGCCGCCGGGGGTGTCCTGATGCTCCACGGTCGGGCGGACGGAGCAGAGTCCATCGTCCTGGCGCGCCGGCTGCGCGACCGCCTCGGCCGGGTGGATGGCGCCGTCCTGCTCGCGTTGCCGGAGGCGAACCTGTCCACGGTGCTGAACGTGTTCGGCGACGGGGCGCACCGCTTCGCCGGCGTGTTCCGCACGGACGGCGCGCGGCTGGCCGGCGTCGGTCCTTCCGATCTCGGACCGCTGCCGCGCATGGAGCCGGAGTCCGGCGGGGGCGATCACGACTGGCTGGTCGGCGGGCAACGGACGGTGATCGGGCTGAAGCGCATGCAGGCCTTCCCGGCGGTCGCAGCGGTGGCCCTGCCGCGCGAGGTGGTGCTCGCCCCCTGGGTCATCCGCCTGAAGCAGGGATTGTCTGTGGTCGGCGTCAGCTTCCTGGCGATGCTCGGCCTCGCGTGGCTCGGTTGGGCCAGCCTGCGGCGGGAGGAGGAGACGCGCAACGCCCTGCGCGACGCCAACGCCCGGCTGGAACAGCGCGTCGACGAGCGCACCGCCGACCTGCGGTCGCTGAACCAGAAACTCGTCCGCGCGCTGGCCGAGAAGGAACGCGCCAACCAGGCCAAAGCGCGTTTCCTATCCGCCGCCAACCACGACCTGCGCCAGCCCTTCCAGGCGTTGCGCCTGTTCCACCATCTGCTGATGGAACGGCTGAAGGACGCGCGCGACCGCTCCATCGCCGACAAGATGGGCGAGGCGCTGGACAGCGGGGAAAAGCTTTTGCACTCGCTGCTGGAGGTCGCGACCCTGGACGCCGGCGTGGTGCGCCCGAACATCGCCGACGTGCCGGTCGCGACGGTGCTGGACTCCGTGGCGACGGAGTTCCGCGCGGCGGCGGCGGAGAAGGGGCTGGCGCTGCGGTTCCGTCCCTGCGACGCCTTGGTCCGGACCGACGCGGCCCTGCTGACGCGCATGCTGCGCGACCTCGTGCGCAACGCCCTGTCCTACACGCCGATGGGCGGCGTGGTGGTCGGCTGCCGGCGGCGCGGGCAGTGGCTGCGCATCGAGGTGTGGGACACCGGCGCCGGTATCCCGGCCGAACAGCTGGACGCGATCTTCGAGGACTTCGTCCAACTCGGCAATCCGGAGCGCGACCGGCGCCGCGGCCTCGGCCTCGGTCTGTCCAAGGTCCGGCGCAAGGCGGCGCTGCTCGGCCACGCTGTGGAGGTGCGCTCGCGGCTTGGCCAGGGGTCGGTCTTCTCCATCATGGTCCCGATTGCCGCCAGCGAGCCGAAGGAGGAGCCGGCGTCCCTGCCCGTCGCGGGTCACGCCGCCGACGCGAAGGCGGCACGGCTGATCCTGGTGGTGGAGGACGATCCGGTTCAGCGCGCCGGCATGCAGCTGCTGCTGGAAAGCTGGGGCCATCAGGTTCTGGCGGCGGTGGACGGCCCTGCGGCGCTCGATGCCCTGCGCGGGGCGCCGCGCTGCCCCGACGTGATCCTCACCGACTTCCGCCTGCCGGGCGCCATGACCGGTGCCGACACCGTCACCCGCGCCGGCGAGCTGGCCGGCCATCCCATCCCCGGCATCATCCTGACCGGCGACACGGCGCCCGAGCGCATCCGCGAGGCGGTGGCGGTGGGTTGCCGCCTGCTGCACAAGCCCTTCACCCCCGACGTGCTGCGCGACGCCCTGAACGCCGTGGCGGCGGAGCGCGGCACCCCGCGCCACGCCCAGCAGACGGCGGCGTGAACCGCTGCCGCCCCATCGGTTCGTAACCCAAAAGTTACGAGCATTAATGATTCTTGAAGGACGTTAAGGCTAAGCTCAGGTCGTGACCGGAGGCGTACACGGCCCATGCAGCAGCGTCCACTCACCCGCCTCGATCAATCGCAGCTCGACGCCGTGGTCCGGCGGCACGAGATGTTCCGGAACGCGCGCTTCGGCGGGGCGCGGGCGATACTGTCCTTCTTCGACATCAGCGGGCTGGATCTGTCGGGGCGCGACCTTGCGCACGCGGATTTCGTCGGCGCCTGCTTGCGCGGCACGAACCTGGGCGGGGCCCGGCTCGACTGCGCCGCGATGTTCGCGACCGACCTGCGCCAAGCCAATCTGGAAAACGCCAGTCTGATCAAGACGGACCTGCGCGGCGCCTGCCTGCGCGGCGCGATCCTGGTCGGTGCCAACCTGTTCGAATCCGACCTGCGCGACGGCTCGCTGGCGGAAAAGGACCGCGACGGCAGCCTGCGCATGATCCAGGTGGAGGCGCAGCCGGCGGAGGCGACCGGCGCCGACCTGTCGGGCGCCAACCTGACCAACGCGCGCCTGTCCGGCGCCATGGCCATCCACACCGACTTCACCGACGCGGTGATGAAGGGCTGCAAGCTGGTGCGCGCCACCATGCGCGGCGCCAACTTCAGCGGTTCCAACCTGGAAGGCGCCGACCTGTCGGGCGCCGACCTGCGCGGGGCCTGCCTGCGCGGCGCCGTGCTGACCGGCGCGTCGCTCACCATGACGGACATGACCGACGCCGACATGGAGGAGGCGCTGACCGACGATCCGGTCGGGCGGGTCGTCGCGGACCTCGGCCGGCCGCTGGAGGATCTGCTCCGCGAGCACATCCTGTGGGTCGGCACCGGCGGCGCCCAGGGTGCGGCGCTCGACCTGTCGGGCTTCGACCTGCGCCACGCGCCGTCGCTGGCGCACAACTGCCTGACCATGCTGCGGGCGGTGGGGGCGACGCTCTACGGCCTCGACCTGACCAACGTGCAACTGCAGGCGGCGGTGCTGGAGAGCGCCGATCTGCGCGTCGCGAAGCTGCAGGGCGGCGACCTGCGGGGCATCAACCTGAAGAACGCCAAGCTGAACAACGCCGACCTGCGCACCGTGAACATGCGCCCGCTCTATTTCGACGAGAAGCGGTCGATGCGGTCGGATCTCACGGGCGCGCGGCTGCGCTACGCCGACCTGCGCGGCTCCTGCCTGCGCGACGTGACCCTGACGGGGGCCGACCTGTCCTTCGCCAACCTGATCGGCTGCGACCTGACCAAGGCGGACCTGACCAACGCCCGGCTGTTCGGCGCCAAGCTGGAACGCAAGGCGCTGATGGACGGGGTCATCCTCGACGGTGTGGCGGGGTTGAAACTTTAGGCGTATAGATCCCGCGTCGTTGAGCGGAGGGTGACCATGTCCGGTCATTTTGGATTTAGGCGCGTTGGAATTGCGTGCGGCTTGGCGCTGGCGGCGATGCTCGCCGTGTCCGGCGTGGCCGAGGCGCGGACGTCCGTCTATGTCGGCGTCGGGCCGGTGTGGCCGGCCTACCCGCCGCCGCACCACTATTACTACCCGCCGCCGCCCGTCTACGTCGCCCCGCCGCCGGTTGTCTACTACGAGCCGGCCCCGCCGCCCGCGGTGGTCTTCACCCAGCCGCAACCGGGCCCCGTTAGCGTGAACCCGGCCGGCCCGGCCTACACGGCGCGCAACGGGCAGCTCTGCCGCGAGTACCAGACGACCCTGATGATCGGCGGCGTTCCCCAGCCGACCCACGGAACCGCCTGCCAGCAGCCGGACGGCACCTGGCGGATGATGAACTGATCAAAAAGAAAGCCCCTCTCCCGTGAGGAAGAGGGGCTTTCATAAGCGATCTCAAAGCCTTACCAGGCGGGAACGACCGCGCCCTTGAAGCGCTCCTGGATGAACTGCTTGATCTCGTCGCTCTGGTAGACCTTCACCAGCTTGGCGACCCAGGGCTTGTCCTTGTCGGCCTTGCGGACGGCGATGACGTTGGCGTAGGGGCTCTCGCTGGCTTCGCGCGCGATCGCGTCCTTGTTCGGGTCCAGGCCGGCTTCCATGGCGAAGTTGGTGTTGATCACCGCCACGGTCACGTCGTCCAGCGAGCGCGGCAGCTGGGCGGCGTCCAGCTCGACGATCTGGAGCTTCTTCGGGTTGTCGGAGATGTCGAGCGGCGACGCCTTCAGGCCTGCACTCTCCTTCACCTTGATCAGGCCCTTGGCCTGGAGCAGCAGCAGGGCGCGGCCGCCGTTGGTCGGGTCGTTCGGCACGGCCACCTTGGCGCCGTTGGCCAGCTCGTCCAGGCTCTTCACCTTCTTGGAATAGACGCCCATGGGGAAGATGACCGTCTTGGCGACGCTGACGAGGTCGTAGCCGCGGTCTTTCACCTGGTTGTCCAGGTAGGGCTGGTGCTGGAAGGAGTTGGCGTCCAGGTCGCCCTGGGCCAGGGCCTGGTTCGGGATGACGTAGTCGGAGAATTCCAGGACCGTCAGGTCGAGCCCTTCCTTGGCGGCCAGCGGCTTCACCTTTTCCAGGATCTGGCCGTGCGGGCCGGGGGTGACGCCGATCTTCAGGGCTTCGGCCGACGCGCCAAAGGCGGCGGCCAGGGTCGCGATGCCGGCAAGGGTGGCCAGCACACGGGAACGCAGCATCTCCAACTCCTCAGACTTATTTTGGGCTTAGGACTTCAGGTTTCGTTTGTTGACGCGCCGGGCGATCCAGTCGCCCGTGGACTGCACGATCTGCACCAGCACGATCAGCACCACCACCACGGCCAGCATCACCTCCGGCAGGAAGCGCTGGTAGCCGTAGCGGATGCCGAGGTCGCCGAGACCGCCGCCGCCCACCGCGCCGACCATGGCGGAATAGCCGATCAGGCTGACCACCGACAAGGTCAGGCCCAGCGCGATGGCCGGCATGGCTTCCGGCAGCAGGACCTTCACGATGATCTGGAAAGGCGTGGCGCCCATGGCCTGCGCCGCCTCGATCAGGCCGCGGTCGACCTCGCGCACGGCGCCTTCGACGATGCGGGCGATGAAGGGCACGGCGGCGACCGTCAGCGGCACGATGGCCGCGGTGGTGCCGATGGAGGTGCCGGCGACCAGCCGCGTGAAGGGGATGATCGCCACCACCAGGATGATGAAGGGCGTGGAGCGCGTCATGT
Source organism: Azospirillum canadense (assembly GCF_025961225.1). Lineage (GTDB taxonomy): Bacteria > Pseudomonadota > Alphaproteobacteria > Azospirillales > Azospirillaceae > Azospirillum > Azospirillum canadense. The sequence goes on from NZ_JAOQNG010000010.1 coordinate 1,984,659, forward strand.
TCACGACGGCGCCGACGACGCGGTTGAAGGTCAGGTTCTGCAGCAGTTCGCCGCGGCCGGTGACGGCCAGCAGAACGCCGATGGGCAGGCCAAGCGCCGTGCCCAGGAGGCCCGACACCGCCACCATCTGCAGCGTGTCGAGCAGCGCCTTAAACAGCAGCGCGTAGATTTCCGGGGACAGCATAACCAAGCACCTCGACGCCGAGCTTGTTGACTTTCAGGAGGCTGATCGCCGCCTCGATGGACTGCGGATTGCCGATGGCCTCCACCACCAGCGTGCCGAAGGGCGCGCCCTGGATCTCGTCGATCTGGCCGTGCCAGATGTTCAGGTCCAGGTTCATCTTGCGGCTGATCGCGCTGATGACGGGGGAGGTCGCGCGCTCGCCCGTGAAGGTGATGCGCAGCACCATGTTCGACCCCGGCACCTCCGTCGCCGACAGCCGCCCGCGCAGGGCGTCGGGGATGCCGCGGTTGATCACCGGGTCCACGAAGGTGTGGGTCGTCGGGTGCTTCGGGTGTGCGAAGACGTCGAAGACCGGCCCCTGCTCGATGATCCGGCCGCCCTCCATCACCGCCACCTTGTGGCAGATCTCCTTGATCACCGCGATCTCGTGCGTGATCAGCACGATGGTCAGGCCGAGCCGCTTGTTGATGTCGGCCAGCAGGTGGAGGATCTGGGTCGTCGTCTCCGGGTCGAGCGCGGAGGTCGCCTCGTCCGACAGCAGCACCTTCGGCTTGCTGGCCAGCGCGCGGGCGATGCCGACGCGTTGCTTCTGGCCGCCCGACAGCTCCGCCGGGTAGCGGTCGCGCTTGTCGGTCAGCCCGACGAGGTCCAGCAACGGCTCCACCGCCTCGCGGATCTGCGCCCGGCCCACGCCGGCCAGTTCCAGCGGCAATGCCACGTTGTCGAACACCGTGCGCGAGGACAGGAGGTTGAAGTGCTGGAAGATCATGCCGATGGAATGCCGCGCCTCGCGCAGCTCCCGCGCGGACAGGGAGGTCATGTCCACCCCGTCGACCAGCACGCGGCCGGAGGTCGGCTTCTCCAGCAGGTTCACCGTGCGCAGCAGCGTGGACTTGCCGGCGCCGGATCGGCCGATGATGCCGTAGATCTCGCCGCGTTCGACGGTCAGGTCGATGTCGGCCAGCGCTTGCACCGGTGCGCCGGTGCCGCGGGCGGGGTAGGTTTTCTGAAGCTGTTCAAACGTGATCATAATACGGTCTGGGCCTCCCGACGCGTTCCCAGTTCGCGGGCTGCGTCGCGCAGGACGGTCTTCTGGATCTTTCCGGTCGATGTTTTCGGCAGGTCGCTGAAAACGACGGTGCGCGGCACTTTGTAGTGCGCAATGCGCCCCCGGCACCACTGAATTATATCGTGCTCTGACGGTCGTTCCACGCCGGGCTTCAGGGCGGGCTTCAGCGTGACGAAGGCGCAGGGGCTCTCGCCCCAGCGGTCGTCGGGGCGGGCCACGACGGCGGCCTCCAGCACGGCGGGGTGCTTGTACAACGCCTCCTCCACCTCCAGGGACGAGATGTTCTCGCCGCCGGAGATGATGATGTCCTTGGAACGGTCCTTCACCTCGATATAGCCGTCGGGATGCAGAACGCCCAGGTCGCCTGTGCGGAACCAGCCGCCCTCCAGCGCCTCTTTCGTGGCTGCGGGATTCTTAAGGTAGCCCTTCATCACCGTGTTGCCGCGCAGCGCGATCTCCCCGATGGTCTCCCCGTCGGCCGGGACCGGGCGGGAGGTGCCGCGCTCGAAGACGGTCGCGTCCTCCACCGCGATGTGGTTCACCCCCTGCCGGGCGACCTGGAGCGCCAGCGCGTCGGCATCCAAATCGTCCCACCCCTCCTGTGGGGTGCAGACGGTGGCGGGGCCGTAGCACTCCGTCAGGCCGTACATGTGGACGACGTCGAAGCCCATCGCCTTCATGCCGGACAGCACGGCTGACGGCGGCGCGGCACCGCCGGTTCCGACGGTGACGGTGCGGTCGAACCGGCGCTGCACCTCCGCCGGGGCGTGGATCAGCATGTTCAGCACGATCGGCGCGCCGCAGAGGTGGGTTACCCCGTGTTCCGCGATGGCGTCGAAGATCGCTCCGGCCTCGACCCGGCGCAGGCAGACGTGCGTGCCGCCGGCCGCCGTAACCGCCCAGGTGTAGGTCCAGCCGTTGCAGTGGAACATGGGCAGCGTCCACAGATAGACGCTGTCCGGCCGGACGTTCAGGGTGAAGGCGTTGCCCAGCGCGTTCAGGTAGGCGCCGCGGTGGTGATAGACGACGCCCTTGGGGTTGCCGGTGGTGCCCGACGTGTAGTTCAGCGCCAGCGCCCCCCATTCCTCGTCCGGACCGTGCCAGGAAGCGGGGGCCGCGGCGGCGAGGAAGTCCTCATACTCCACCGCGCCCAGGGTCGGGGCGTCCGGGGCCAAGTCGTCAGCGATCTCCACAACGGTGATGGGGCGTTCAGTCCGGGAGAGCGCTTCCCTGGCGACAGGGATCAGTTCCCGGTCCACCAGAAGCAGCTTGGTCTCGCTGTGGTCGAGGATGAAGGCGACGGCCGCCGCGTCCAGCCGGGTGTTCAGCGCGTTCAGCACCGCTCCGGCCAGCGGCACGGCGTAATGCGCCTCCAGCAGGGCCGGGACGTTGGGCGCCAGCACCGACACGGTGTCGCCCCGGGCAACCCCGGCGCCCAGCAGTGCTCCCGCGAATCGCCGCACCCGTTCCCGGAAATCGGCGTAGGTGATGATCCGGTGGCCGTGGATGATGGCGGGCTTGTCCGGATACACCTTGGCCGCGCGCTTCAGGAAACTGAGCGGGCTGAGCGGCACATGGTTCGCGGGGCCGGGTGCGAGGTCGCGGTCGAAGATCGAGGCGGTGCGGTGGAACGGGGCGGTCATGGCAGTGGCCTTCGATGCGTTTCAGTCACCAGGTCGGAATGATCGTCCCGTTGAAGCGGGTGGTGATGAAGTCGCGGACCTCCGGGGAGCGGTAGATCTCGATGAAGCGCTTGATCGACGGATCGTCCTGACGGTCCTTGCGCACCACCCAGACCAGGTTCCACTTCGACTGGTCGTCCTCCAGCAGCAGCGCCCCCTTCGGGCTCAGGCCGGCCAGCACCGCGTAGTTCAGCGTGATGACCGACGCGTCCACGTCATCCAGCGAGCGCGGAAGCTGGGCGGCGTCCAGTTCCACGAACTTGATCTTCTTGGGGTTGGAGGCGATGTCGGCGATGGTGGTGTTCAGGTTGGCCCCGTCCTTCAGCCCGATCAGCCCGGCCTTCGCCAGCAGGAATAGGGCGCGGGCGGCGTTGGTCGGGTCGTTGGGGATCGAGACGCTGGCGCCGTCCTTCAGATCCTCCAGCTTCTGCGCCTTCTTGGCGTAAAGGCCCATGGGCACGACGATGCTCTTGGCGACCGACACGATGTCGTAGCCGCGCTGCTTGATCTGGTTGTCCAGATAGGGCTGGTGCTGGAAGTTGTTGGCGTCGATGTCGCCGGCCTGGAGGGAGGCGTTCAGCATGTTCCAGTCCGTGAACTCGATGACCTTCGCCTCCAGCCCTTCCTTGGCGGCGATCTTGGCCGTGTAGTCCAGGATTTCCCCATAGGGGCCGGCCGACACGCCGAGCTTCAGGGCGGCAGCTTCGGCGCCGGCGGCAAAGGAGAACAGCCCGGCGGCGATGAGGGCGGCCAGAAGGGCGGAGTTCAGCAGCGCTTTCACGGAGTGAGTCCTTTCTTAAAAATGCGGTCTGCGATGATTTGACGAATGCGGATTGTGTAATGGGTGAGCAGCGTCAGGCGGCCAGGGCGCGGGCCGTGCCCTTGCGGCGGGCGATGACCTGCTGGGCGGCCCGTTCGGCTTGGCTGACGTTGCGGAAGGTGCGGCGGTCCAGGTCCTTGAAGGTCCAGTCGGACACGAAGAAGGTGAAGCCGCCGCGCTCCGCGACGACGATGCCGGCGGACCGGCCCTGGACTTCGATGGCGTAAGCGGCGGCGTTGTTGGACAGGCTCATGGCAAAAGCTCCCCTCGGCCCGCGGCGCGTTGCGCCCGCGGGTTGACACGGATCGGATGGTCTGGGATGCGCGGCGCTCAGGCCGCGGATGCGCTCAGCGGCAACACATGCCGGTGCGACACATGCCCGTGACGGTGCCGATCCGTTCGGCGGGGGAGGGGGAGAACGCTTTCGTCATTCCGGTCACTCCTTCTCAGGGATCCACGACCGGTATCGTGGCGCTTTAGCGTTTGGTGACGCGGCGCAAGCTGCTGCGATCAAATTGCCGCGGGGCGCCCACGGTGGGCGCCCGGATATTTATCTACAATGTTGATGGGCTTACCGTCAAGGGTGTGATTTCACATTTTTTGTGGAATGTAGAAATACACACTCAATGAAAGTGAAAACGCCCCCGCGGAAGACGGGGGCGCTTCAACGGGTGTGCGTCAGACGGAGCCGCCCGGCGTTCCGATGTTGGATCGGCCCTTTTCCCGCCGATCCGGGTCCATCTCGTCGGCGTAGGGCTTGCCGTCCGGCGTGGTGGTCTTGGTCGCGCGCCCTTCCTTCTCCGCCCGGAGCCGTTCGGAGATTCCGGTCGGCGCGTCGTCGGAGCGGGTCTCATCCGCGTTCGGGGCGGGGGCCTGGGTATCGCTCGGGTCGCCGGCGATGCGGGGACCGCGGGGGTTGACCGGGTGCTTGCTGCTGTCCTGTGCCATGGCTGTGGTCCTTCGTCCGGGGAAGGCGAATCCAACCGGGTGCGCCAGGCGGAGTTCCCCGCCTTGCTTCCCCGACTTGGCCGGGATGCGCCGGAATACGTCTCCTAAGACCGTGACGGCGGCGCGGAATGTGGTATATCCGGGCAGCGGTCCAGCCCGAGGAGAGTTCTTTGTCCGCCGATACACGTGCTCTTGGCGCGCCGGGCACCAGCCAATCCGTTGATGATCAGCTGGTCCTGGCCCTGCCCAAGGGACGCATCCTGAAGGAGCTGCGCCCGTTGTTGACGCACGCCGGCATCGTGCCGGAAGCGGAGTTTGACAACGAGGACAGCCGGCTCCTGCGTTTTGCGACCAACGTCCCCAACCTCAGCATCATCCGCGTCCGGTCCTTCGACGTGGCGACCTTCGTCGCCTTCGGCGCCGCCCATCTGGGCGTGGCCGGCAACGACGTGCTGATGGAATTCGACTATCCGGAGATCTACGCGCCGCTCGACCTCGGCATCGGCAAGTGCCGCTTGTCGGTGGCCGAGCCCACCGCGCTGGGCGAGAGCGACGATCCGTCGCGTTGGAGTCACGTGCGCGTCGCGACCAAATACCCGGAGGTCACCAAGCGGCATTTCGCCGCGCGGGGCGTGCAGGCGGAGTGCGTGAAACTGAACGGAGCGATGGAGCTTGCCCCGACCCTCGGCCTGTGCCGCCGCATCGTGGACCTTGTGTCCACCGGTTCGACGCTGAAGGCAAACGGGCTGGTGGAGATCGAGCACATCGCGGATGTCACCTCCCGCCTGATCGTCAACCGCGCCGCCTTCAAGACGCGGCCGGAGGAAATTTCCCGCTGGATCGAACGCTTTCGGGAGGCCGTGAATGCCCGTCAGGCTTGATGCCCAGGACCCCCGCTTCGCCGAGGGGTTTGAATGCCTCCTGCATGCCAAGCGCGAGACGAGCGAAGACGTGCAGGCCCTGGTCGCCGGCGTCATCGACGACGTGCGCAAGCGCGGCGACGACGCGCTGATCGACTACACCGCCCGCTGGGACCGCCAGACCCTGACGCCCGCGACCCTGCGCATCGCGCAGGACGAGGTGGACGCGGCGTTGGGGCAGTGCGACGCGGAACTGCTGCGCGCGCTCGACACCGCGGCGGAGCGGATCGAGAGCTTCCACCGCCTGCAGGTGCCGGAGGTGACCGACTACCGCGACGCCCAGGGCGTGCGGCTCGGCGCCCGCTGGACCGCGGTGGGTGCGGTCGGCCTTTACGTGCCCGGCGGCACCGCGGCCTACCCCAGCTCCGTCCTGATGAACGCATTGCCGGCCAAGGTGGCGGGGGTGGAGCGCATCGTCATGGTGGTGCCCACGCCCGACGGGAAGATCAACCCGCTGGTGCTGGCCGCCGCCAAGCGCTGCGGCATCACGGAGATCTACCGCGTCGGCGGCGCCCAGGCCGTGGCCGCGCTGGCCTACGGCACCGCGACCATCGCGCCGGTGGACAAGATCGTCGGTCCGGGCAACGCCTTCGTGGCGGCGGCCAAGCGGCTGGTCTACGGCACCGTGGGCATCGACAGCATCGCCGGCCCGTCGGAGATCCTGGTGGTCGCCGACAACAGGAACGACCCGACCTGGATCGCCATGGACCTGCTGTCGCAGGCGGAACACGACACCTCGGCCCAGTCGATCCTGATCACCGACGATCCGGCATTCGCCGACGCGGTCGCCAAGGCCGTGGACAAGCATCTGGAGACGCTTCCCCGTGCGGCGATCGCTGGCGAAAGCTGGCGGGAGCACGGCGCCATTGTCGTGGTGCGTGACCTGCTGGCCGACGCCCCCGCGCTGGTCGACCGGCTGGCGCCGGAGCATCTGGAACTGGCGGTGGAGGATCCGGACGCGCTGGCGGCCAAGGTCCGCAACGCTGGCGCCATCTTCCTCGGCCGCCACACGCCGGAGGCGATCGGCGACTATGTCGCCGGGCCGAACCACGTGCTGCCGACGGCGCGCAGCGCGCGTTTCTCCTCCGGCCTGAACGTGCTGGACTTCATGAAGCGCACGACCTTCGTCGCCTGCGATGCGGCCAGCGTGCAGGCCATCGGCCCCGCGGCCGTGACGCTGGCGCGCGCGGAGGGGCTGGACGCCCACGCCCTGTCGGTGGCGCTGCGGCTGTCTGGGACCAACACCGGAGGGGGGAAGGCGTGAGTTCGAAGGGCAACCGCCGTATCGTCCACGTGACGCTCGACGAAAAGACCGTCATCCGGCGCAAGCCGGAGGTGGAGCACGAGCGCGCGGTTGCCATCTTCGACCTGCTGGAGGACAACGAGTTCTGTCCCTGCGACCACGCGGACTCCGGCCCCTACCACCTGCACCTGTCCATCGAGGACAACCGGCTGGTCTTCGACGTCCGGCGCGACGACGAGAGCGCGCTGGACAAGATCACCCTTCCCGTGACCGGCTTCCGGTCGATCGTGAAGGACTATTTCCTGATCTGTGAAAGCTACTATCAGGCCATCAAGCGCTCCACGCCCTCGCAGATCGAGGCGATCGACATGGGGCGCCGCGGCCTGCACAACGAGGGGTCGGAGATGCTGCGCGAACGGCTGGCGGGCAAGGTGGAAATGGACCTCCAGACGGCGCGTCGGCTGTTCACGCTGATCTGCGTCCTCCACATCCGCGGCTGACGGGGCGGGGCGGCGCATGGCCCCGGTGCTGCAGCCGCTCCCCGTGACGAGCGTGTTGTTCGCCTGCACCTACAACATGATCCGCTCGCCGATGGCGGCGGCGATGATGCGCCATTTCCACGGCGCGCGCGTCTACGTCGATTCGGTCGGCGTGCGCGAGGGCGACGAGGTGGATCCCTTCGCGGTCGCAGCGATGGAGGAGATGGGCATTGACCTGTCCCGCCACCGCTGCCGGACCTTCGAGGATCTGGAGGACACCAACTTCGACCTGATCGTCTCCCTTTCGCCGGAGGCGCAGCACCGCGCCATCGAGATGACGCGCACCATGGCCTGCGAGGTGGAGTTCTGGAACACCTTCGACCCCACGCTGGTCCATGGCAACCGCGAAACCATGATGGAAACCTACCGGAAGGTCCGCGACGGGCTCCTGGACAAGATCAAGGACCGCTTCCCCTTGAGCCGCGGGCCGACGGTTTGAGGCGACGCCAAGGGCTGCGGCGTTTCGCGCAGGCCGGAGCGTCCGATCCCCATCCACAGGTGGGCGCTTCTGTGCCATGGTCGCGCCTTGCGCCGGTAACCATGTCCAAGGGGATTCGCACGGGCGGGTTGCGGCGGTATTGAGGTGAATCATCGAAGGGGGCATGCTGGGCTTGTAGGCTCTGCCGCTCCTGGAAGAGGTTGTCTGCCTGATGCCCTCTGGCTTGTTGTCCCGCCTGAACCGTGCCGTCGGTCCGCGCAGCCTGCGCGTACGGCTGATGGGCGTCGTGCTGGCCTCCCTGGCCCTGCCGCTGGCGGGCGTCGTCTACTTTTTCGACCAGCAGCTCGACCAGCGGCTGAACACCGCCCGCGAGTTGGCGCGCCATCTGACCGAAGACGGGGTGGAGCGGCAGCGGGACCTGATCGGCGAGGCGCGGAACCTGCTGGGCGTCCTGTCGCTGGTGCCGGCGATCCGCGACGCCACGCCCGACAACACCGACGCTTGCGTCGCCACGCTGGCCCCGATGCCGCGCCAGCACCGCTGGACGACGGGTGTGTGGGTCACCGACGCCAACGGCAACCTGATCTGCGACACGACCGGCCCCGGGGCGGGCATCAGCCTGCGCGAGCGCGCCTATTTCCAAAAGGCGCTCGACACGAAATCCTTTGTCCTCAGCGACTTCGTCATTGGCAAGCGCTCCGCCAAGCCGCTGATCCTGGCGGTCCAGCCGATCCTGGAGAATGGGGAAATCCAGCGGGTGATGGGCGTGGCCATCGACCTCGCCTGGCTGACCGACCTCGTGAAGGTCACCAAGCAGGACGATGCGCGTATCATCGTGCTCGACCGCAACGGCTCTCTGATCGCCCGCCAGCCGGATCCGGAAGGCTGGGTGGGCCGCAGCTTGGCGGAGTTCCCGCACATTCAGCGCATGCTGACGGAGCGCAACGGGGTCTTCGACGGCAGCAGCGCCGACGGGCGCAGCCGAATCTGGGCTTTCCAGCATTCCACGGAAACCGACACCACCTTCGCGGTCGGCATGCCGACGGAGCCGATTTTCGCCGAGGCCCGACGGGACCTGATGCGCGGCCTTGTCCTGCTGGGGATCGCCGGGCTGCTCAGCGTCGCGGCCCTGTGGGCCCTGCTGCACGCCTCCGTTTTGAGCTGGATGAAGATCCTCAGCCAAGCGGCGACGCGCATCGGCGCGGGGGAAGTGGGGGCCGTGGTGGAGACGCGCGGCGCGCCGGAGGAGATCCGGCTGGTCGCCACCGCCTTTAACGACATGTCGGGCCGCCTGAAGTCGCGCGAATTGGAGCTGCGCGCCGCGATGGAGGAGGCCCGCGCCGGCAGCCGCGCCAAGGAGGAGTTCCTGGCGACCATGAGCCACGAGATCCGCACGCCGATGAACGGCGTGATCGGATTCGCGGAGATGCTGCTGGAAACGCCGTTGACCATCGAGCAGCGGCGCTACGCCTCCCAGGTCCGGGAAGCCGGGCGGTCACTGCTGACGGTCATCAACGACGTGCTCGACCTGTCGAAGCTGGAGGCGGGAAAGCTCGACCTCGTCTGCGTGCCCTTCCGAATCGACGACCTCGCCGACCGCTGCCAGGCGATGGTGCGGCTGACGGCGGAGCAGAAGGGGCTGGAGCTGAACACGACGGTGTCGGCTGCCGCCCGCGGCTATGTGTTGGGCGATCCCGACCGCGTCCGCCAGATCCTGCTGAACCTGCTGGGCAACGCGGTGAAGTTCACCGATCGGGGCAGCGTGCGGCTCACCATCAAGGCCATGGGCGACGAGGCCGGTGCGCGCCGCTACACCTTCACGGTCAGCGACACCGGCATCGGCGTGCCGGAAAGCCGCCAGCGGGAGCTGTTCCAGCGCTTCACGCAGTTGGAGCGGGGGCGCGGCGGCACGGGCCTGGGGCTGGCGATCTGCCGCCGGCTGGTGGAGCTGATGGATGGCGAAATCGGCGTGGAGAGCCGGCCGGGCGTGGGCAGCACCTTCTGGTTCAGCCTGCCCCTGCAACCGGCCAGCGCCGCCGCAGCGGACGAGCGGGAGGGCGGAGGCGCCCATCCCCAGGAACCGACCAGCCGGGGCGCCCGCATCCTCCTGGCCGAGGATCTGGCGATGAACCGCGACCTCGCCATCACGATGCTGACCAAGGCCGGCCATCACGTGGAGGCGGTGCAGGATGGCGCGGCCGCGCTGGCCGCCGTGCAGGAGCATCCCTACGACATCGTGCTGATGGACGTCCAGATGCCGGTCATGGACGGCCTGGAGGCAACGCGGCGCATTCGGGCCCTTCCTGGTGCCACCGGCCGCATCCCGATCCTGGCGCTGTCGGCGGGCGTCCTGGCGGTCGAGGTGGAGCGCTGCCGCCAAGCGGGCATGGACGACCATCTGGCAAAGCCGCTGGAGAAATCCAAGCTGCTTGCCGCCATCGACCGGTGGCGCCTTGATCGCACTCGAGACGACTTCGCCCGCCCGCTGACCACGCCGCCGGTTCCCGGCGTGATTACGGACCTCGGTACTGACCAGGGCTCGGGCGAGCGGATTGGGGCGGGTGTCGGGACCGACATGGTTGAATAAAATTAACGAGTGTGTGCTATACGGGCACGGTCGTATTCCGCCGCCCGGTGCGTTCGAATCGCAGGGACCCGATCCTGCCTCTTGATGCGCCGCGGTGGCACCGCCTTGACGGTGCTGGTGTTCCATGAAGGTCGCGCAGCCTCCTTTCGCCCCGATCCCAGAGCGCAAGCCGGACGCCGCCGGCCGGCCCGGCGGTGAGGCCATGGCCGCCGGGGCCGGGGTGTCGTTCCAGGACGTGCTGGCCGACGCGCAGCCCCTGCCGCGGGGGCGGCTGGGCAACGGGCAGAAGGTTCCCGCGGCCCCGGCGCGCAAGCCTGAGGCGCCGATCGAACTGGCCGACGGCACACGGGTGCCGTTCCCGTCCCGCAAGCCACAGTCGGGCGAGGGCTTCACGCCGGCCGGCGCCCTGGCGGGCAACCCCGCCGCCGGGCGCGTGGTGCTGGCCGCACAGCAGGTGGCGGGCCTGTCCGGCCACAGCTTCACCGCCATCCTCGCCCAGGCGACCCAGGAAAGCGGCCTCAATCCGACCGCCCGCAACCGGTCCAGTTCGGCCGCCGGCCCTTTCCAGTTCCTGGAGCGGACATGGCTCGACCTGTTCCGCCGGCATGGCGCGGCCTATGGCCAGGGCGAACTGGCCAGCGCGGTTGAGAGCCGCAACGGCATTCCGTCGGTCAAGGACCCGGCGACGCGGCGCAAAATCCTCGATCTGCGCCAGGACGTGGACCTGTCCGCGGGCATGGCGGCGCGCTATCTTTCCGAAGGGCGGGAGCGTCTGCAGTCCCGGCTGGGTCGTCCGGTCACCGAAACGGAAAGCCGCATTGCCTACGTCATGGGCGTGGGGGGTGCCGCGAAGCTGATCCGCGCGTCCGAGTCGTCCCCGAAGGCGACGGCGGCGGACCTGCTGCCGGCTGCCGCGAAGAGCAACCGCACTATGTTCTACGACCGCCCAACCGGCCGGGCGCTGACCGCGTCCGAGACCATCGCGCGCCTGACCCGGCGGATGGAGACGGACCAGAAGGAGATGTTCGCGTTGATCGCGCAGGCCGCCGAACCGCGGCGGCGGCTGGACGGCAGCCCATCGCCCTTCAGTTCCTTCCAGTCCGCGGGGCTGCCGGATGGATCGCCGGCCAGCGACGACGACACGGCCGAAGAGTCGCTCCCCGGCTGAGTCGCCGGGGGTGACGAAACCAACATCCCCGTCTATGGTTGAGCATCACGGCGGAATCCCCCTTGACCACAGGCCTTGGGGAGGTCAGTTATTGCCACGAAACTGTTACGGACTATAGGGGCTATGGCTAAGGAAGATTTGATCGAGTTCTCCGGGACGGTCGTTGAACTGCTGCCGAACGCGATGTTCCGGGTAAAACTCGACAACGAGCATGAGGTGCTGGCCCACACGTCGGGCAAGATGCGCAAGAACCGCATCCGCGTGCTGGCCGGTGACCGCGTCAACGTCGAAATGACTCCCTACGATCTGACGAAGGGCCGGATCACGTTCCGGTTCAAGTAGTCGGCATTCCTTTCCGCGTGATGAACACAGTGTCCACGCCCCGGCTCGTGCTGGCGTCCGCCTCGCCCCGCCGGCTCGATTTGTTGCGCCAGATTGGCGTGGTTCCCGACGCGGTCGATCCCGCAGACATCGACGAATCGCCCGTGCCGCGCGAGCTGCCGCCGCAGCATGCCCTGCGGTTGGCCGGCGAAAAGGCCGCCGTGGTGGCGGCCCGTCACCCCGGTTCCTTCGTGCTGGCCGCCGACACGGTGGTCGCCTGCGGCCGGCGGATTCTACCCAAGGCGGACGGGGAGACGCAGGCGCGCGCCTGCCTCGGCCTGCTGTCGGGGCGCCGCCACCGTGTGTTCGGCGGAGTCGTGCTGCTGTCCCCCACCGGCGACGGCGAACCGCCCCGCCGGTCGGATCGGGTGGTGCGCACCGATGTGACCTTCAAGGTGCTGGGCCCCGACGAGGTGGAAAGCTACGTCGCCTCGGGCGAATGGCACGGCAAGGCCGGCGGCTACGCGATCCAGGGCCGGGCGGCAGCACACGTCCGCTGGATCGGCGGATCCTACAGCAACGTGGTCGGGCTGCCGCTGTTCGAGGTGGCCGCCCTGCTCCGCGGTGCGGGTTTCCCGCTGCCGTGACCGGCAAGGCGGAGTCCCGGCCCAGCGGCTCCCTGCGCCGCTCCCTGGAAATCCTGGTGGACCGGGATGGCCCGCTGACACGGGCGGCCGTTCTGACCGACGGGCGCCTCACCGACCTTTATATCGACCATGCGGAGCGCCCGTCGCTGCTCGGCCATGTGTTCCTCGGCAAGGTGGAGCGCATTGCGACCGGGCTGGACGGGGCCTTCGTCGACCTCGGCGACGGCGTCTCGGGCCTGCTGTCCGGCGGCGATGTCCGCGGGCCGAAAGGCCGGCCGCGCGGCCGGGACGAGCGCATCGGCACCCTGCTGCGCACCGGCCAGCCGGTGCTGGTCCAGGTGAAGACCGACGCGGTCGGCCCCAAGGGGCCGTCGCTGACCATGGACATCACGCTGCCCGGCCGTTTCTTGGTGCACGCGCCGCTGGGACGCGACGTGGCGGTGTCCAAGCGCCTGGGCAGTGGCCCGGAGCGCGCGGAGCTGGCCCGCCGCATCCAGGGCATCGCGTCCGGTTCCGGCTGGATTGTGCGGGCCGGTGCCGCCGCCGCGGACGACGGGTTGCTGGCGGCCGAATCGGACGCGCTGCACCTCGCCTGGCGGACGCTCAGCGCTGCGGCGGAGCGGGGGCCCGTCCCAGCCCACCTGCTGCCCGGCCCCGATGCGCCGCGCCGCGCCCTGATCGAGCATGGCGCGGCCGACGTCGAGAGGATCATCGTGGACGATGCGGCCCTGGCCCGCGACCTTGCGGCCTGGTGCGCCGACCGCGCCCCGGACCTGGAGGATCGGATCGCGCCGCACGACCCGCGCCCACTGGCCGCGATGATCGGCGGGTCGACGGTCGGAGCCAAGCGCCTGTTCGACCTGCGGGACCTCGACGCCGAGATCGCTGCGCTGTTGGGCATCCGCGTGCCGCTGGACGGCGGCGGATCGCTGGTGATCGAGCGGACCGAGGCGATGACCGTCGTGGACGTGAACGCGGGGGAACGCGGCAACCCGCTGGATGTCAATCTGGAAGCGGCGGTCGAGATCGCCCGGCAGCTGCGCCTGCGCAACGTCGGCGGGATCGTCGTCGTCGATTTCGTGAACATGCGCAACCGCGGCGACGCGGAGCGCCTTTTGAACGCCCTGTCCCGCGCGGTGGAGGACGACCCGGCGCAGACCCAGGTCTATGGGCTGTCGAAGCTCGGGCTGGTTGAGATGACGCGGGCGCGGCGTGGAACGGCTCTGGCCGACCTGCTGGCACGGCCTGCTTGAGGGCCGGCTGCGCCTTCGATGGAGGATGAGCGATGAACGACAACAGGAAGTCAGCGGACAAGCCCTGTCCGATTTGCGGCCGCCCGGTGACGCCGGAGACGCATCCCTTCTGTTCCAAGCGTTGCGCCGACGTGGATCTGTCGCGCTGGCTGGGCGGCGTCTACCGCATCGAGAGCGGCGACCGGCCGGATCTCGATCCGGACGCTGAAGACGATGGTGCTGATCACGGCGGCGTTCGGTGAGCGCCGAATTTTTTGCATTTTTGGGCTAGACAGGCCCTCCGATTTTTCCTACAAAGCGCGCCTCGACGCGCTGCGGTGGCCGACAAGGCCGAAGACGCCGCAGCCTCGGTGCCCAGGTAGCTCAGTTGGTAGAGCAGGGGACTGAAAATCCCCGTGTCGGCGGTTCGACTCCGTCCCTGGGCACCACTTTCCCTTTCTTCCCCAAAATCTTGCCGCTGTTTCCGTCGATTGGCGGAATTTGGCATATTCGCGCGGCAATGCTTTCGTCGGCGCGGACCGCGGGTCCGGCGCAGCGACGAATTCTTTCTTTTCCAATTCAGCGTCCATGCTGCCCATCGGTGCAACCACACACCGGCGGCGCGCGATTCCTGGCTTCGCTCCAGCTTGCCCAATTCCAATGCATTGTTCTTGGGCAGAGCCTTCGTGTGCCCGCCTTTTGACCAGAGGGGTTGCCCGGGTCGAGCAAAACCGCAGCTTCGCGGCTGGCACGGCTCTTGCTGATCAATCTTGTATACAAGATTGGTACGGCAGTTTGATGACCCTTGCGTACGACAGCATCGAAGAGTCCGTGGTCACCGCCATCCTGGCCGGCCGGCTCAGGCCCGGCACCCGGTTGGGCGAGGCGAAGCTGGCCGAGATTTACGGCGTGTCGCGGACGCGTGTGCGCGAGGCGATGATGCGGCTGGAGGCGCGCGGCATCGTCCACGTCAGCGCGCGCCGGGGCTGGTTCATCGTGGAGCCGTCGGCGACCGAGGCGCGCGCCGCCTTCCAGGCGCGCCGCCTGATCGAGGCCGGCATGCTGCGCGCGCTCGACCATGTGCCGGCGGACGCGATCGCGCATCTGTACGCCCATGTGCAGGAGGAGCGGCGCGCGCTGGACGCCGGGCAGGTTGGCTCCCGCACCTGCTTGCTCGGCGACTTCCACATTCATCTCGCCCACGCCTTCGGCAACCCCTTCCTGACCGACATCCTGCGCGACCTGACCGCGCGGACGACGCTCGTCTCCATGCTCTACCAGTCGGACCAGCACGCCGCGGAGTCCAGCGACGACCACGACCGCATCGTGGCCCTGCTGGCAGCCGGCGACTTCGCCGGCGCGGCGACGCTGATGGACGAGCACATCCGGCGGGTCGAGGACGGGCTCGACCTTGCCGTCGCCCGCGACCCCCTGGCGGGCTTGCGCGAAATCCTGTCGCCCGGCGCCCCCGCCGTTTCCACCGCCTTTCCCAACGCAGCCATTTCGAACGCTGGAGGAGAAGAGACATGAACCGCAGGACCCTGCTCGCCCTGGCCGCCGCGGCCGTCGCCGGCCTGACCCTCGCCAAGGCTCCGGAGGCACGCGCCGACGCGCTCCAGGACGTCACCGCGCGCGGCACCATCCGCGTCGCCGTCCCGCAGGATTTCCCACCCTTCGGCTCGGTCGGCACCGACATGGCGCCGCTGGGCTACGACATCGACGTGGCGAAGCTGATCGCCGCCAAGATGGGCGTGAAGGTGGAATTGGTCCCGGTGACAAGCGCCAACCGCATCCCCTACCTGCAGACCAACAAGGTCGACCTAGTGATCTCCAGCCTTGGCAAGAACGCGGAGCGCGAGAAGGTCATCGACTTCTCCGACGCCTACGCGCCCTTCTTCAACGGCGTCTTCGCCCCGTCGGGTGTGGCCGTGGGCAAGCCGGAAGACCTCGCCGGCAAGACGATCGGCGTGACCCGCGGCGCGATCGAGGACCTGGAGCTGACCAAGATCGCCCCGACCGACGCGGTCATCAAGCGCTACGAGGACAACAACGGCACCATCTCCGCCTTCCTGTCGGGGCAGGTCCAGGTGGTCGCCACCGGCAACGTGGTCGCCGCGGCGATCCTGGAGCGCAACCCGCCGAAGCGGCCGGAGCTGAAGTTCCTGATCAAGAACTCCCCCTGCTTCATCGGCCTGAACAAAGAGCAGCCGGCCCTGCTGACCAAGGTCAACGCCATTCTCGCGGCGGCCAAGACCGACGGCTCGCTGAACGCCATCGCGCAGAAGTGGCTGTCCGCCGACCTGCCGAAGGATCTCTGAGGGCGAGGAGCTCGGGACGGCGGACGGCCTGGGCCGCCCACCGTCCCGGCGGACGCGCGGCCGATCGGAGGGCTGAATGACCTACCGCTTTGACTTTTCGTGGCTTCCCCTCTACTGGCCCGTCATCCTGAAGGGGCTGCTGACGACGGTGGAACTGATCCTCGTCGGGGCACTCTGCGGGGTGGTGCTGGGCGTTGCCTGCGCCTGGGTGCGGTCATTGGGGCCGCGCTGGCTGCGCCCGCTGGTGGCCGCCTATGTGGAGCTGATCCGCAACACGCCGTTCCTGATCCAGCTGTTCTTCATCTTCTTCGGCCTGCCGTCGCTGGGCGTGCAGATGTCGGAGCTGCAGGCGGCCAACCTCGCCATGGTCGTAAACCTTGGCGCCTACAGCAGCGAGATCATCCGCGCCGGCATCGAGGCCACCCCGCGCGGCCAGTTCGAGGCGGGCGCCAGCCTCGCCATGACGCGGTTCGAGACCTTCCGGCACGTGGTGCTGATCCCGGCGCTGCAACGAATCTGGCCGGCGCTGTCGTCGCAGATCGTCATCGTCATGCTGGGCTCCGCCGTGGTGTCGCAGATCGCCGCGGAGGACGTGACCTTCGCCGCCAACTTCATCCAGTCGCGCACCTTCCGGGCCTTCGAGACCTACTTCCTGTCCACCGCGCTGTACCTGCTGCTGGCGCTGGCGCTCCGCCAGGCGTTGCGCGGCGTCGGGAGCCTGCTGTTCCCGCGGAGGGCGGCGCGATGATGACCTTCACCGTCTGGGACATCCTGCGCAACCTGCTGCTGGCGGCGCGCTGGACCGTGCTGCTGTCGCTGGTGTCCTTCCTCGGCGGCGGGCTGCTCGGGCTGGGGTTGCTGTTCCTGCGCATCGGCAAGGGCCGCGCCGGCCGGCTGTTCGTGCAGGGCTATGTGGAGCTGTTCCAGGGCACGCCGCTGCTGATGCAGCTGTTCCTGGCCTTCTTCGGGCTCGGCCTGTTCGGCATCGACGTGCCGGCCTGGCTTGCCGCCGGGCTGGCGCTGATCCTGTGGAGCGCCGCCTTCCTGGCGGAGATCTGGCGCGGCTGCGTGGAGTCGGTCACCCGCGGCCAGTGGGAGGCCTCGGCCAGCCTGGGCATGGGCTACGTGCAGCAGATGCGCTACGTGATCCT